>OY762227.1:0-5470258 GCA_963665485.1 Bacteroidales bacterium
TCGTTGATCAGGATAAACATATAATCGTAAGGAACGCTGGCAGCTACATCGCGTATGGTTCGGTTGTCGTACGAGAGAGCGTACCTTTCTGAGTCGAAAGCGCCGTAGGATAAGGACAAAGGCGTACGGTTGAATACCGCGGGATGTGGTTTGTTAACTCCACTGATTGCCGAAGGCGTTTCAACTACCCTCACATTAAAATCAGCTTTACGCGATTTAAAGGGTTCAACTGTAAAAAGTTCATCGGTAAGCGAAGCCACGTCTTTGTGAAACTTGTCCATTTCAGCGGCAGTGTAACCATCGCCCAGGATTACAATATCAACATGATTGGCTGGTTTACCGTTTTCGATGTATGAATAGTTTTTATAAGGGCTTTTCAGAACAGCAGGATTTACGATCCTTGATTTCGGATCGACAACGATACTCCAGATGGCAACAAAATTGTTTTTCGCGTCGCGTTTTTCAATGGTTAGTTTTACAGGCAATTTCGGCCATGGAAAACGAACTGACTCGTGAAAAGTTCCCCAGGCGGGATTACCAATACTCTGCCATTCGCCAAAAACACTGCCAAAGCCCCGGCTGTAAAGCAACTTATTTGTCAACGTGTCGGTAATCTTAAAAAAATAAGCCCCGCGGTTCAATTCATCCAGCAACATGGTTTCGCTTCCGGCCCAGGCTCCGTCGTTCAATATCCTGTCGAGCGAAAAATGTTCCTCGGCAACAGTTCCTGTGTGGAAATAATCAACCCGCATGGTTTCGCCGGTGAAATACTGATGGTAATTAACATTTTTATTTTGCTGAGCAAACGTAATGAAACTTAATGCCAGGGCAAGAAACAGAATAAATATTTTTTTCATTGTAACAGTTTTTTAGCGTCAGCAAAAGTATCAAATAATAACTTATTCTTTCTCTTCAAAGTCATTTCTTTCCATACCCAGGCAATTGTAAACTCTGTCCATATCCTTGGTGTTTTCGGATAATATATATAACCTGTCGCCCGATTCCAGAACGGTGGAACCATTTGGTGTAATGTATTTACCTCCGCGTTGAATTATCGAAATAAAGGATGTTTTAGGCAAAGCAAGCATAACGATTTGTTTCCCGAGGGCATTGCTCTGATCGGACAAGGTTACTTCCTTAAGATGACTTTTAATGCTATCAACCAGTTCAATATCAGTTTGCGTACGCTGTTTTACTTTTTCGGGAAGAGTTAGTCGCAACCATTTAGCAACAAGAGGTAGTGAAGTACCTTGAATCAATACCGAGGTAAGCGAAATAAAAAATACAATATTGAAAATCATATGCGCTTTTTCAACTCCGGCAATTAAGGGATAGATTGCAAAAACAATAGGTACTGCACCACGAAGTCCAACCCAGGAAATCAACCACTTACTCCTGTTTTGTACCTTATAAGGTAAAAGACTTATAAAAACGCTGAGGGGCCGGGCCACCACAATCAAAAATGCGGATATAATAAGGCCGATACCAATAACCGGTACTATCCGGCTAGGAAAAACCAATAAGCCAAGCGTGAGAAACAACACAATCTGCATTAGCCACGCAAAGCTATCAAAGGATTTTATAATTTTCTTTTTATGAATCAATTCTTTATTTCCCAGGAAGACTGCACAAACGTATACCGCCAGAAAGCCATTGCCGCCAACGAAATCAGTTGCAGAAAAGCTAAAAAACATAATTGCAATCACGAGTACAATATATAATCCTTCAAAATCCATCCGGATCCCGTTAATGATAATCTGTCCGATTTTACCAATTACCAGGCCAAGTATCCCACCAATAATCAGCTGTTTGAAAAAGAAAGGTATTACACTCAGCAAACTGGCATCCTGATTTACAACGAGCCCGGTAAAAGCAATGGTGAGAATATAAGCCATAGGGTCATTACTTCCGCTTTCCAATTCAAGTGTTGGACGCAACTGGCCTTTAAGAGCCAGATTTTTAGCGCGTAAAATGGAGAAAACCGCGGCCGAATCTGTCGCTGAAACAATAGATCCAAGCAACAATCCTTCGTAAAGTGTAAAATCGGTAACCGCCCAAACAAAAATCCCTACAGCAAAAGCAGTTATAAAAACACCTAAGGTAGATAATGTAATTCCCTGCCAAACAATTGGTTTTATTGACTGCCAGTTGGTGTCGAATCCACCGGAAAAAAGAATAAAATTCAACGCAATTATTCCTATAAACTGGGCGGTTCTGGGATTATCAAAATTAATCCCTCCTACTCCTTCCGAACCGGCTAACATACCTATTGCAAGGAAGAATATTAAAACCGGAACCCCAAATCTTGCTGATGTTTTCCCTGCCAGCAGAGAAATGAAAAGCAGGATTGAGCCAACCAATAATATATTTTCTGTTGTCAGATTCATAAATTCAGCATGCGAAATAAGTCCGCTTCCCCAAAGATAAACAGAATTACCGACATAAAAAGGGAAAGCAACTTAAGACACATTGTTTATTTAGCGAGAACTACATAAGGTGAAGTATTCGTTACAGATCTTAATTGCTTTTCCTGACTTCGGAATTTCTTCAAACCAAAGGAAGGAGATTTTAATTTTCGTTTATCCCAAAACCAGTTTCAGCTTCGTATATCTTTGTGAAAAATTTATATTGAAAACAGTATACCTGCTTAAATGAAAACATACTTAACACTTTTGATTATTTTATGTATCACGTCATTTTCATTTGGCCAGGTTAAAAGCTATAAACGAGGAGTTGGATATGGAAACCATTCCGCCTCAGATATGCAAACTGCGTCCGAGGGCATATCGTGGTGGTATAATTGGTCATCAGCCCCTGAATATGCAATAGTAACCACCTATTCCGGATACAATGTTGATTTTGCGCCACAAGCCTGGAATGGTTCGGGTATTAACGGAGTGAAATCCTGGGTTGCGCAGGATGATAAGGTGAAGTATATATTGGGTTTCAACGAACCTAACTTTAAGGCGCAGGCTGGCATGACTCCAACACAGGCCGCGGCAGCCTGGCCACAGTTGCAGGCTATCGCCGATCAGTATCATTTAAAATTAGTAAGCCCGGCAGTAAATTATTGTGGTGATTGTGTTTCGGAAAACGGGACAGTTTATACAAATCCCTTTAAATGGCTGGACGATTTTTTTACCGCCTGCGTTGGATGCCGTGTCGATTATATTGCATTGCATTGGTATGGTGGTGGCAACTCAATGACCAGTTATATTGAAGATGCCCGGAAATATGGCAAGCCAATCTGGGTAACCGAATATGCCAACTGGGAATCAGGGGTTACAGCTCAAGGCCAGAAGAGTTACCTGGCCGGAACTACCAACTTTCTGGAACGTGATCCTGATGTTTTCAGGTATTCGTGGTTTATCGGAAGAGGCCCTGGTGCTGCAACCTACCCATATATTGATTTGTATGGAGGAACCGGACAAATGACAGATTTAGGTCAGCTTTACCTGGATATTCCGGTTTATGATTCAACATTTGTTAATGCGGTTCCCGGAAAGATTGAATCGGAAGAGTATTACCGTCAGAAAGGAGTGTTCGCCGAGCTCACAAACGATGTTGACGGGCTCATGGATGTTGGTTACACCGACGCGGGCGACTGGCTGAAATATAAAATCTCTGTTTCCGTAAGTGGCGAATACCAGATCATAACAAGGTACGCCGGAACCGCAGGCGGAAGATTCGATGTGTACATTGATGACGTGAATAAAGCAACCGTGAACACTTCAAATACCGGTGGCTGGCAAACCTGGTCATCCGTTGTAACTTCCATTAACCTGTCGGCAGGTGAACACATTTTGAAACTTGCAGTAGTGAACGCCGGATTTAATATAAACTGGCTGAAATTTGAAAAAGGAGCTTACGGTATTGATGATAATCGTTTGCAAAAATTAAAAGCAAATGTTTATCCTAATCCTATATTGGAGAATAAATTTAAAATCGTCTTTGAAAGTTCTGTGTCCGATGACATGACTATTCAAATCATGGACCTAACCGGAAAAACTATCTATACCCAAAATGCCGGAAAATTAAATGGAAAAGAAATTGGCATCGATTTGGGTAATACATCAACTATATGCAAAGGGATTTACACTTTATCTGTCAGAACTAAAACCGGGTATCTGAACCAAAAAATCACGTTGTTTTAAACTTCCACTGAATTCTGATTTGCATAGTATAAATAGCAAAGATGCACAGAAAACGCAAAGAACGCTATTACTATACACATTCAGATTAAGAACGCTATTCAATTTCGATATTGTATTTATCCAATAATCCTGCAATTCCCAGCCGGGAGAACCGCGCTTTTTTAATGCGGTTCCTTTCAGGATCGAGCGAATAATTATAGGATGAACGGAAATCAGCTTTTTCGAGGTTTGTACCGAAAAACAGTGTGCGGTGAAGATCACAGTTATCGAATACGGCACTCGTGAGATCAGCTTCCGTGAAATCAGCTTCCTGCAGATTGCAGTTTATGAAACCTGTCTTTTTGAGTTTCAGTTTGTAAAATACCGACAGTTTCAGAATACAATTTTCGAACCTTAACGACAGCAGGAAACTGTTGCACTCCTGGAACTGAATGCCCATTGCTTTGCAGTTTACAAACCTGATATCGTTTAAAGTGGTGTTTCGGAGCGTAACCATACTAAGGTCGCATCCTTCGAAAACGCAATCCCGGAAAATGAAATTGGATAAATCGGAACTGTAGAAATTGCAGTTTTTAAACGCGCAGTTTTCGTATTCTCCACGCGGAAGTCCGGAAGCTGTGTAATCTTGTTTTTCAAAAACTATATTTTCAGTCAATTATATGCGTATTAAAATTAGTACCTGTACTTGAAAACTGAACGTTCAAAAATAAATATCAGTTTAAAACTGAATTTCAAAATTATGTCATTTTGCCGAATCCGGGAAAGAAAATAACTTGCAATTTTTGCCAGGGCAGGTTTAAAACGCAAATTTTTCCAGTTTTGTGTTGATAAAACTGAATATTCCGGGCAAAACAATCTGAATGTTTTTGAATTACTCTCCCGGCGATTCGTATGGATTCATTTCTGAAATTTCAACCGGGATTTTAATGGTAAATAATGCGCCCCCATTTTTCCTGTTTTCAGCAGTAACAGTTCCCTTATGGGCTTCAACAAAGCCTTTTACAATCGAAAGGCCTAAACCAGTACCACCGGCAAGAGCATCTTTACCACGATAAAACTTATTGAAAACCGAAGATAACTCGGTTGCAGGAAATCCTTTTCCCCTGTCCATTACCTGTATTATAAGCGAGCCACTATCGTAGAAAAACTTAATTCTGATACCGGAACCGGCAGGAACATATTGCGTAGCATTCAACACAAGGTTATGCAAAACCTGTTCGATAAGTCCAAAATCGATGAATACCAAAGGCATGTCAACCGGGATCACAGAAGAGAATTTAAAAGGCAATAATTCCTGTTTAAGATTTTCGGAAATTTTATTTACAAGATCATGTACATCGCACCAGTCGAGGCGTGGAGTAATGCGACCCGATTCGAGGCGCGACATATTCAGCAGGTTCTCAATCAAGCGGTTGAGCCTAACCGAAGCAATGCTGATTTCGCTATAAAGTTTATTCCGGGTTTCCTGTGGAAATGTTTGCGAAAGCAATGTATCGGATGCTCCCAGGATGGTTGCGACCGGAATCCGTAATTCGTGGGATATAGAATTAAACAGTGTTTTGTAAAGTTTGTCCGACTCATCTAATATTAAAGCTTTTTTCGCGGAATTCCGTAAGAATTCGCGTTCATATTTACCGGAAATCTGCGAAAGTAACGCTTCCCAAAATTGTTCCTCTCCCTGGGTAAACAGGTTAGCCTGCCTGACTGCAATAACCCCGATATTTTCACTATTGCCAGTTAAAGGATAAAAAGTATAGTCGGCTGAGGGCAAAGTTTCGGTAAATTTTCCTGCTTTGGATGAGTGTTTGAAAACCCATGAGGCTACGCTGAATTCGTTGTCCGAGAGTAAGATTTTTGTTTCGTTTTGAACATGGTTGTTGAGTTGGTTAAGATCGTTCTTTAGAAGAATGGCACAATCCAGGTTAAAATATTTTTGAATGTACTTAACCCCTATCCCGGAAACTTCCTCAATTCCTGAAGCTATTGCCAATTCACGGGTTACCTGGTAAAGCGCGTTTGTACGTTCTTCCCGAATTCTTGTTTTCTTTTCCTGGCGACGGACACGTGAGGTTAAGATTCCATTCAGGAGCGCAATGATGAAAAACATAATCAACATCATCATATCTTCAGTTTCCTCAATATGCAATGTAAATTGAGGCGGGATAAAAAAGTAATCCCAAATCAGTGCGCTCATTGAAGCTGCCAGCAAAATAGGGCCTGTACCATAGAAAAGCGCAAGAATAGAAACCAGGAACAACAAGCCAAAAGAAATAACCTGGTAACCGAAAAAATCCTTAATCAGGTAAAGCCCTACTGAGAATAAAACAACAATAAGAGAAACAACCAGGTATTGCCTGATAGTGGAAGTAAAAGGCGGGATAGAAACTTTTGCCCTGAATTTATCTTTCGACTGATTGTCGGATCCAAGAATATACACATCGATGTTCCCACTGTAACGTATCAGCCTGTTTACAAAATTGCCCAGGCGAAGCATTGAGAAAAGGCTACGGACACGAGGTTTCCCGACAATTATATGTGTTATATTTTCTTTTTGAGCAAAATCTACTATAGCTTTTACAATATCAGTATGCGTGATGATCCGGAATTTTATGCCCAGTTGCTTTGCCAGGTTGATATTTTTATCGAGCTGTTCACGCTCTTTTGGCGTAAGTTTATGAAGGGTTTCTACATAGAGGGCCTGTATAGTCGCGCCCATGGAATATGAGAGATTTTTAGCCCAGCGTAAGGACCGGGTTGATTGTGTGGAGTAATCAATTGCCACAAGCAGGTGTAATCCCGATTTCCAGGGGCCGCGTATGCGCTTATGCTGCATGTAATCGTGTAATTGCTTGTCGACCCTGTCGGCAACAATACGTAACGACATTTCGCGTAAAGCATTAATATTGCCCTTGCGAAAAAAATTCTCGACAGCTTCCCGTGATCTTTCGGGAGTATATACTTTGCCTTCGGAAAGCCGTTGAAGTAATTCCTCGGGCGTAAGGTCGATCAATTCCAATTCATCCGCATTCTCAAAAATTTCATCAGGTACTGTTTCGCGAACAATGATCCCTGTGATTTGCGCGACAGTTTCGGAACGGCTTTCGATATGCTGCACGTTGAGCGTAGTATAAACGTTTATACCATTTTCGAGTATTTCGAGTACATCCTGGTATCTTTTGGTATGGCGGCTTCCCGGGGCATCGGAATGGGCCAGTTCATCAACAATTACAACCTGCGGATTCCGGGCAAGGATTGCATCCAGATCCATCTCCTCGACGGAGGTAGTTTTATATTCAAAGACTTTGCGGGGAATGAGCTCAACGCCCTGTACCAAATCGGCTGTTTCCTTTCTGCCGTGAGTTTCAATGTATCCAATAATAATATCGCTACCTTTTAGTTTTTCGGCCTGGGCAGTCTGAAGCATGGCATATGTTTTCCCAACGCCAGCACACATACCGAAAAATATTTTCAGTTTGCCTCGTTTACTTTTCTCTTCATCTATTTTAAGTGAAGCTAGAAGTTCATCCGGATCAGGCCGATCATTTAAAATGTCCATGTGCTATTTTTTATTCTCTAATCTCGAAATTAACCCGGTAGCCTGTTCTTCAATACTATTAATTCGCTCTAGTAATCGCCTCAACTCCTTAACATCATCAGTACTATCATACAGCTCTTTATCCACCTGTAAAGTTAAATCCATTTTCTGTTTATTCTCATTTAGTTTCTCAGCCATTTCGTTAAAAACTAAAGAAATGTCGTAAAATTCATCTTTCCCTTCGAAATGTAGCCTTTGTCCGTAATTACTCGAAACCAATTCCTTAATTCCATTATAGAGTTGAAAAAACCTTCCGCTGAAGTACGAAGCAAAATTATACGTAAAACTCAAGGCGATTAAAAAGCACAAGGTCCCTAGGAAGGACATTTGTTTAAGCGCGTTTTTTGCTGACACCCTGGCGTCCTCGGTTTTAAATTCAATGGCTTTCTCATTTATCCGGGATAAAAATGCCAGTTGTTGGTATATGCTGCCGAATTGCTGCTGGAGGTAAAGTAGTTGAGCGACTGGTTTTAGAGTCGCATTATATGCAGACAGTGAATCTCTGTATTGATGAAATCCTTTTTCGATACCAGACACCATTTTATCTTCACCTGCTTCTGTGATATTGTTTTTCTCTAATTCCAATGAGGTATTAAACGAGTTTAATGCCCTGTTAATCAACGCACTGTCAGGGATTCTTCCGGTCTGATAGCTGGTAGCAACTTCCTGGTTTATACTCATTATTCCTTCCGACATGTCGCGGGCATAAACAACGGAAAGATGGTTTTCTTTCATAATCAAACTGGTTTTACCAGAAAGTTTATTGAGATAATAAGCCGAAAATGCTGTGATCACGGCAATGATGACAAAGAAAAACAGTATCCCTATCGAAAATTTTGTCCGGATTGATGTTTTCATGGCTAATGGATTTTACTTGTTTATTGTATTGCTTTTGTCAAGTTTATCAAGTTCAAGGTTTAATACCAATACATTCACCCTTTCTTCTCCCAGGCACAAAAACTGCGGTTCTTCTGTATTATTTTTAACACATTCTATCAGTTTTTGCTTTAGTGCAGAGCTAAAATTGCGGGCTCTTACAATCCTGTCAACTTGTAAAACAGCTGCTTCCTGCGAAATATGAGGATCCAGGCCACTTGCCGAGGCAAAAAGCATTTCCGATGGAATAGCAGTCAGGCTATCAAGGTCATTAAAAATTAGAAATTGGTGTTTCCGCATATCAACAAGATCTTTTAGTTTTTGATTTGTCAATCCATAGTTTGATCCACCGGATGGCAAAGGATTGTACGAAACAGCGGATGGCCTTGAAGTAAAATATATTGCTGAATCAAATTGTTGTCCGATCAATTCACTTCCGATTACCTGATTGTCTTTTACGATCAAGCTTCCATTAGCTTTGTAAGGGAATATAACCTGTGCAATTCCGGTAACAAAAAGCGGGTAAATAATGCCGGTTAAAACCGTCAAAAACAGGAAAATTTTCAATGATCGTATGAGCGTTTTCATTTTCAGACTCGTTTAAAGGTTTATTAGAATATCAATGATTTTAATGCCCACGAAAGGAGCTATTAACCCTCCTAATCCGAAAATCAGGAGGTTTCGTGTTAATGCATGGATGGCAGAAACCGGTCGGTAACGAACACCCTTTAATGCCAGCGGAACCAGGAGCATAATGATAAGCGCATTAAATATTACAGCACTCAGGATTGCACTTTGAGGTGAGCCGAGATTCATAACATTAAGAGCAGAAAGTGGTCCTATACCTGTCTTACCGGAATAGAGTGAAATAGCAATGGCCGGAATGATGGCAAAATATTTGGCCACATCGTTGGCAATACTAAAAGTGGTCAGCGCTCCGCGTGTCATAAGTAATTGCTTACCTACTTCAACTACTTCAATTAATTTAGTAGGATTACTGTCGAGATCAACCATATTTCCTGCTTCCCTTGCGGCCTGAGTACCAGAGTTCATGGCAATACCGATATCAGCCTGCGCTAAAGCCGGGGCGTCGTTGGTTCCATCACCAATCATGCCTACAAGGTGCCCGGCGGCCTGCTCTTCACGGATACGACGTAGCTTATCTTCTGGAGTAGCTTCAGCCATAAAGTCGTCAACACCGGCTTCGGCGGCAATAGCGGCAGCGGTTAAATGATTGTCACCGGTGATCATAACCGTTTTAATCCCCATTTTTCGTAATTCGGCAAACCGTTGTTTGATTCCACCTTTAACAATATCTTTAAGATGGACCACTCCCAACACCCTGTTATCTTCAGCTACAACCAAAGGTGTTGCGCCCTGCCTTGCCAGGTTCGAAACAATATCCTGAACATTCTGAGAATAAAAGCCGTTGCTGTTTTGTATAAATGAACGAATGGCCTCCGATGAGCCTTTACGTATTTTATGGATAGTGCCATCGTCCGATTTTAGATCTACTCCACTCTTCCGCGACTGGGCAGTAAAAGGAATAAATGTTGCATTAAGCTGGTGAACCTCGCGTCCACGGATATTGAATTGTTCTTTGGCAAGGATTACAATGGAACGTCCTTCAGGAGTTTCGTCTGACAAAGATGATAGCTGCGCTGCATCGGCAAGTTCTTCAACGGATACGCCTTCGGCCGGAATAAAATTGGTTGCCATACGGTTGCCCAATGTAATTGTCCCGGTTTTATCGAGTAAAAGCACATCCACATCCCCGGCAGCTTCAATGGCGCGACCACTGGTTGCGATTACATTCCGCTGGATCAGCCTGTCCATGCCACTGATCCCGATTGCGCTCAATAAACCGCCTATGGTTGTAGGGATGAGGCAAACCAACAAAGCAATTAATACAGGAATGGTTAAATTTTGCGACATGGGCAAACCCGAAGCAGATAAAGCATACCCGAAAAATGCAGGAAGTGTAACCACTGCCAATAAAAATATGATGGATAGGCCTGAAAGCAAGATGGATAAGGCAATTTCATTAGGTGTTTTCTTCCGTTTTGCTCCTTCAACCAATGCAATCATACGATCCATAAATGTGTCACCCGCGTCGGCTGAAATCCGGATCAAGATTCTGTCGCTGATTACTTTTGTGCCACCTGTAACCGCCGAGCGGTCGCCCCCGCTTTCGCGGATAACAGGCGCCGATTCGCCTGTAATTGCAGATTCATCAACACTCGAAATGCCTTCAATCACTTCTCCATCCGAAGGAATTACATCGCCGGATTCGCAAACAACGATGTCGCCTTTTTTTAACTCGGTTGCAAATGTGGGCACTTCCAGTTTACCAACAAGTTTACGTGCTTTTGTTTGTGTCCGGTTTTTACGCAAACTATCCGCCTGGGCTTTCCCCCTGCCTTCGGCAATGGCTTCGGAGAA
Source organism: Bacteroidales bacterium (assembly GCA_963665485.1). Lineage (GTDB taxonomy): Bacteria > Bacteroidota > Bacteroidia > Bacteroidales > UBA4417 > UBA4417. Next base: position 11,068 of record OY762227.1, read on the forward strand.
ATTGGCGAATAAAACTGTAAACCATAACCAAATGGCTATCTGAAGGTTGAAGGATGAAAACCCGCCTTGAAAAACACCCAGTAAAACCACAATTGTGGTAAGAACTGACCCTATCGCAACAATAAAAATAACCGGGTTTTTAATGAGCAACGCCGGATTCAGTTTAAAAACACTGTCCTTGGCAGCCTGAAATAGTATCTGCTTATTGAAAAGGCCTGTATTATGTCTTGCACTCATGATTTTTTCGATTTGAAAATTTGGGAATTTGGGAATTTGAAGATTTGAAGATTTGAAGATTTGGAGATTTGGAGATTATCTGAAGGGGGTGGTTGTGATAAATAAGAACATTTTCAAATTTTCAAATCATCTCATTTTCTAATTATTACAAATTCATCAGCAAATGCTCAACCACCGGTCCCAGCGATAAGGCAGGAAAATATGTCAGTCCGCCAACGACCAGGATTACAGAGATCAGCAACCCGATAAACAGCCAGTTGTCGGTTCGGAAAGTACCGGCAGAAGGGGGAGTAATATTTTTCTTAGCCAGGCTGCCGGCAATGGCCAGTATAGGAATAATAACACCAAAGCGGCCGATGAGCATACCTATTCCGAGAGTAAGGTTGTAAAAAAGTGTATTTGCATTTAACCCGGCAAAAGCGCTGCCATTGTTGCCTGCTGCCGATGAGTAGGCATAAAGGATTTCGGAGAAGCCGTGTGGCCCGGCATTATTTAAGCTTGATAATCCGTAACTGCTAACTGCAGCCCATGCTGTAAAAATCAGTATTACAAAACTTGTTGAAAGGTTTGCAATAATAGCCATCTGAACTTCGAATGCTCCAATTTTTTTTCCAAGGTATTCCGGTGTGCGCCCAACCATCAGCCCGGCAATAAAAACTGTAAGTATTATAAATATTATCATTCCATAGAGCCCAGCACCTACTCCGCCAAAGATTACTTCACCAAGCATAATATTAACCATTGCTACCATTCCTGAAAGCGGAGAAAGACTGTCGTGCATCGCATTTACCGCTCCGCAGGACGCATCGGTAGTTACAACCGAGAATAACACGCTGTTAGTTATGCCAAAACGGGTTTCCTTTCCTTCCATAAGCGGCAGATGACCGAAAACCGGGTTAGCTGAATATTCGGAAAATAAGGAAATGCCTAAACCAACAAGGAACAAAAACATCATAGCAGCAAAAATTGTCCAGCCCTGGCGGCTGGATTTAACAAATCGTCCATATGTAAAAGTTAAACCAGCTGGAATAAGGAAGATTGCAAGTATCTGCAGAAAATTGCTGAAAGGGGTTGGATTCTCGAAAGGATGTGCAGCATTGGCATTAAAAAAGCCACCGCCATTCGTACCAATTTGCTTTATGGCGATTTGTGAAGCTGCCGGTCCCATAGGAATCACCTGTTGCGTTCCCTGTAAAGTGTGGGCAGTTTCGTATGAATTGAAATTCTGAACAACACCCTGGCTTACCAATATAACCGCAAACAGTATTGAAAGCGGCAAGAGGACATATATAGTTGCGCGGGTAAGGTCAACCCAGAAGTTGCCTATTTTGTCGGTTGTTTTTCTGGAAATGCCGCGCATTAAAGCAATTGCAACTGCTATTCCTGATGCGGCGCTTACAAAGTTCTGAACGGCAAGTCCTGTCATTTGAACAAAATAGCTCATGGTTGATTCCCCGGCATATCCCTGCCAGTTGGTATTAGTAACGAAGCTGATAGCCGTATTGAAAGCTGAATGCCACGAAACATCCTGCATGTTAGCCGGATTCAAAGGCAGATGAGCCTGCACGATTTGAATCAGGAATAAAAACAGGAATCCAACCAGGTTAAACATAAGCAAACTGAAGGTGTATGATTTCCAGTTTGTTTCTTCCTCCGGATTTATTTTGATGAATTTGTATATCCATTTTTCGAGCCATCCGAAAACCGGAATCATAAAATGTTTTTCCCCTGAAAAAACTTTGCTCATGAAAGTACCCAAAATGGGCGTAATCCCTGTCAACAAGGTCAGAAACAAAGTGATCTGTAAAAAATCCTGTATTGTCATCTCCGTATGTTTTATTTGTCTGGTTATAAAAACTTTCGTTTGCTTGAATGCATCAGGAACGATTCAACGTTTCTACAAAAACCAACAGCCAGAATTTGCCAGCTATTTTCTTCGGATCCCGTATTTTTTTGTTTTATCTGCAGATAAGATGAGGAAGACTATTGCGAGAAAGGCAAAAAAGGCAACTATCGCAAACCCGGAATCGGAGTACATTCCAATTTGCGTTTTTCCTTTGCTTAATGCTGCCGGCACTACCAGGAAAATGTTCATCAGTGTTGTCATATCACTTGTTATTAAGACGATACAAAATTATTCCTGAATCTATAAAAGTTTTATAAGGATTTTCTTTGGGATATAAAGATTTCGTAAAGAACTGCTTTGTCTTTCGCGTGATCATCTCCCGGTTAAACGAATAAATCAACTGAAGGGATTTTAAGCCTCATCTTTGTTGTTAGAATTTTTCAGGCTTACTAAGTGAATAAGCCAGATATCCAAGAATTAAAAGTGCTATTACAGCACCAATTGCATATCCAGCCAGGCCATTCATTTCAAATGTTTTTGGGGCAACTACTATTAGAATGAGGTTCATATCTTATTATTTTTAATCCGATACAAAATTGAGCCTGAATGTATAAGGGTATTGTAAAGATTCACCGGCAGATATAAATGTTTTATAAAGATTCGACGCAACAGGAGCTTATCTGAGAGGCATAAATCCATCCCTTTATCAAAACTTAATAGTATTGACTTTATATTTGCATTAAACTTACCTATGCAGACATAACTTTGCATACTCAACCAAAATGAGATGTTGACACCGGGTTCAATTCTCAAATACCCGTAATTACATCATGCTAAAACACTACAAAAGATGAATAATGCTGAAATACTGGTTATTGATGATGAGTTGCAGATTTGCAAACTGCTGGAAATTACCTTGGAAAGCAATGATTTCAATGTAACAGTAGCTCATACAGGGAAGGAAGGCGTTATAACTGCAGCCAATCATCCACCGGATCTTATACTGCTCGACCTTGGCCTGCCTGATATGAGCGGCCATCAGGTGTTACGACAACTGCGTGAATGGTTTTCTAAACCTATCATCATATTATCCGTTCAAAACGATGAAGTAAATATCATTCAGGCTCTTGATAACGGCGCTAACGACTATTTATCGAAGCCTTTCAGAACTGGAGAATTACTTGCACGAATCCGCACCGCATTGCGCAGTTCATCAGTTAATAACGATGAAACTGTTTTAATAAATTATGGTAATATAACCATAGATTTTGCAAGCCATACCATCAGGAAGCAAGGGGAAAGCATCAAGTTAACCTCCACTGAATATGCCCTACTGTCGCTATTGGTTAAACACGAAGGACGTGTTCTGACTCACCAGTTCCTGTTAATGCATGTTTGGGGGCCAGGTTATATCGATCAATCGCAATATCTGAGAGTTTTCATTGCTCAATTACGGAAAAAGATAGAAAATGACCCAAACCATCCAGAATTAATTGTTACTGCTTCCGGAATTGGATACAGGTTTGTAGGTAACGCGTAGCTGGATAAATTACAAATATAAACCTGCCGCAGGGAATCCATACCTATAGCTAAATGTTAGAGGAACACGGGATTGTCCGCAAGACATTAATTATAATATGTTGATCTCCTGATGAGGAAAATCAATTCGCTAATGTGCAAGGATTATAAATATAATGGTAAGTTATCCTTGCATTGGTTGTGGAAGATGTTAGTCCTGCTCTTAAAATGCCACACTTTTAATAATATTTCCCGAAATCGAGCCTGAACAACTTTGCGGGCTCATTGAACCAACCTGAATGAATGCTTTCGGATGAAATCCACCCGGTATTATTATTTTTCAATACAATTCCTTCGGTTTGCCCAAGGTGTAAAGCTGATCCTAATTCAATTCTCCGCCTTTTCCCGCCAAAAAACTCAGAGTCATTATACCCTGATAATAACCAGGCAAAACAAATATAAGATCTTCCCACTGTATTTTTGTATCCCAACAGCACAATATTTCCTTGGTTATTTATCGATGCATCAGTTATAAGTCCATCAGCCGGAAATTGTTCAACCAATCTCGCTTTATACCAGCCAGGTGTTGCCGGAACCACGTAATGCCGCGTCTGTAAGTCAGTCCAGTCCTTACTAAAAAGATGCAGGGAATCATTCTGAAAAATGAAAGCTTCACAATCGAAATCAGTTTTGTTGTATGCCGAAGCGAAAGTAGTGAGATCGGAATAAAAAAAATGAATAGAACTTGCTTCCACAGTGTCTTTCGCAGGATTAAATAAATCTGATTTCGCAATTTTCAGAATTTTCAGGTCTTTCCTGTTGCCGGAATTATTCCCGAAATCCCCAATGTATATAGTTGAATCATCCTGCGCCATACTTTCCCAATCCTTGTTTGTTGCATTGCGGATCACCACAGTTCGCAGAATATTTCCGTTCACACTATCAACCTGGTAGATTTCCGGAGAGTTTCCGCTATCGTTGTGCGTCCAGAGTTGACCGTTGAAAAATAAAAGGCCCGAAGTTTCCTTTACTTTATCAGGCAGATTCGCAATAAAGTGAGGTTTGTAATGTACAGTATTATAAGTTATTGCAATGGCAGGAGGCAGGAGGCCATTCGGAATATTTTGAACTGCTGAATCAGTCTGCGCTTTGAGCGGGAGAAAACTACTGAATGAAAATATAATGACAATACTAATTTGCAATCCACGATTAGTAACTTTCATAACCTAGGTTTAGCGGTATTCAATTACCGAGGGCTTCCCGATTGAGAAATCAGGAAATCCAAAATCGGTGGTTCTGAAAGGATTTGCTATGAAAATATTATTTCCTTTGCCAGGAATGGTAGGATAAAAAGCGAATGACAATTGAATATTACTGATAACAAGGTAATCATTTCGTATGAGCACCCCTAATCCCAATTGTGGATACATCCGGCTATGGCTGAAGTCTGAAGTTCCGTTGCCGAGCATTCCGAACGCAAAATTAAGGTACGGGCCAAACCTGAAACCGAATACATTCCAGGGCGCGTAGGATTGGGTCTGAATTACGAAAAGCAAGCGGCTGGTACCCGAAAGCACAGCGCTGTTAAAGCCATTAAGACCATACCCGTCGTTAAGCGTTAACCTCTCGTAAGAAGGTTGCCTTATGCCGAGTGTGAATTCAGGTTTCACAAACTGCCTGAATTTCCATTTCCCGATAGAGAATAAACCAGAGAAATAATTTATACTGGCTTTTAAAACGCCTTCGGACTTGTTGGATGCGTTAATAAATGTTCCATACTCTACGTTGGTACCAAAGTAACCCAATTTGAAAAAGTTGCCCCACGAATGGTTGAATCCCCAATACCAGCGATCGTGGTTCTTTAATTGGTACCCAACCACAACCCCATAAGTGATTCCGATGGGTACGTCTTCGGTTGTTCCAAAACGAAAAATATAACTGTGCTCTACATATTTCCTGCTCGAAATTCCCAGCCCCGACAAATAGAACTGTTCACTGGTATAATAGTCCATCAGTTCAGGGTGTTCGATAGGTTTTTCGAGATACCTGATATTATATATCCGTCCGGATAAAATCAATTTTGTAGATCTGTCGGTCACTGAACGACCTCTGAAAGCCTGCCAGGCTACAGCAGCCCAATAGTCCTGAATGTTCGCTTTTGACTGCAGATTAAGGCGTATTGTATCATTTTTATATATCCAGCCGGTCAGTTTTTGCTGGGATACGGCTGCACCTCCGGCCCAGCGGGCATATGGCGAGAAAAATGGCCTCTCGATATTCACCCCTTTAGTGTAATTTTTTTTCTCATCAATAGAATACGATACACGCATACTTATGTATGTGTTCCTGATATTAGGTACAAAATAATAGCCGGTAAAAGCATTGTCGCCATTCACATAATTTTGTTTATATGAACCTGAAAACGTATGTCCCAAACCGCCCAGGTTTTTATCGGTTAGTTTTAACGTAATGTCATTATTAGAGAACGCGCCATCAGGAAGAATACTCCACAAATCGCTGGCGCGAACAAAAATATCGACTGAATCGGAATTCGCGCCTGCGAGAACAGCACGTATATCAACATCGTAAATATAACTCTGGCTGCGAATTAAGCGTTCCGATTCTTTTACTAATAAGGAATCGAACCGGTCATTCTTCTGAATAAGCATACGGTTCCGGATAACATAATTCTGAGTTTTAACATGAAGAGAATTCCCTGCATATTCCAGGTCGCTTCTTGGCCTGGCAGCTGTGTCAACAATCTGAAACCCAAAAGGGTCAAGCGTGGTAACGTTAATACTCCGGATTATCTTACCTTCATAACTCACATAATTGTCAGAAACAGGATTACATGAAAATTCCTGAGAAGGTGTTGTTGATTTGATAACCGGTCGCAATAAAAGGCTCTGTATCAGGCTGGTAATTTTCCGCCGGGATGAATACTCTTCAATTCGTTTGTAAACACCAGTAACATCACTACTGTCAGGTTTATCCTGCGCTGATGCACTTCCGCTTAAGCAGACCATGAACAATAGAAATATGAAAATATTCCGTAGTAACATGAGTATTAAGTTGTCCGTATCCTTTAAGAAAGCAAAAGATTAATTGAATTTTGGCAGAGTTACAAAGATACAATAAATTATACTCTTCGTTATAAATACTTAATTATTCATCTGTTGATCAACCACATACAGATTTGTGATTTTATAACGTACATCTAAAATAATATATTTTGGCTGATGTTAAACGGAATTAACTGTATGGATTAGAGAATAGATTTTTCTTTTAATCAAATGATATTTCCTCTCAGGGCAACATAACGAGGACTAAAATGGCTCAAATGATCTATGTAAGATAGAGATTTTAGAAGTGAACAATAAAGGTAAACCAGCCATACGTTTAGCTGCAAAAGATTAACAGATCGAAACTCTCAGGCAAAGGTCAGGCAATTCTTTCATTGAAATACTTCATGATAACCTCATTTAGCATATTCTGATCAATAGGTTTTGCAAAATAATCATTACATCCAGCCGCTATTGCCTTTTCCCTTTCTCCTGAAAGTGCATACGCTGTTTGCGCAACAATTACAATATCGGTATTAAACTTTCGTATTTCCATGGTTGCTTCATATCCATTCATTACAGGCATCTGAATATCCATCAGAATCATATCGATGTCAGGATTTTGCTTTACTATCGTTAAAACTTCAATTCCGGTTTTAGCGTGCAGGATTTCAGTATTATATTTTCGTAGCATAATAGCAATCAGCAAATCCGAAGTTTCATCATCTTCGCTGATGAGAATTTTGAGAGGTTTTATCATGTCGACGCTTTGAATGTTGGGACTAGTGTTTTGGATGTTTCCTTGATTTTGCAGTATAGGTAAATATGGAATAGAGAAAGAGAAAACCGACCCATTTTCTCCCTGTTTAACATCAGGATTTGGTTCGAACCAAATTCTACCACCTAAGAGTTCCACGTATGCTTTTGAAATTGATAATCCCAAACCAGCGCCTTCATAGTTTCTGGTCAGTGATTCACTTCCTTGCCGGAACCGCTCAAAAATAACTTCCTGGTTTTCGTGCCTGATGCCAACACCTGTATCTTTTACAAAAAACACCAATGCATATGGTTCAACAGACATTCCGACTTCATTTACTATTTTGGCTGGTTCCAATTTATAGCCAACTGTAATGGAACCTTGTTTCGTAAATTTTATAGCGTTTTTAATCAGGTTAGTTAAAACAGCCGTAAGTTTATCTTTATCTGTTTTAATTATTGACTTATTATGAGGCAATGAATTTTCAATATATAAATGCAGCCCTTTCTGTTCGGCTTCCGGTGTAAAGAAATCGATCAGGTCTTTAACTTGCTCATTTACATTTGTTTCGGAATATATAAGTTCTATTTGACCTGATTCAATTTTTGAGATACTTATAATATCGTTGATAATATTGAGCATTCGGGCGCCGCTTTTCTCTATAATCCTGATGTATTCCTGCTGTTGTGAACCTGAAAGTTCAGGCTCTTTCAGAAGAGCCGCAAAACCCAGGATACCATTCATAGGCGTACGTATTTCATGACTCATGTTAGCCAGAAAAGCAGTTTTTAACCGATCGCTTTCTTCCGCCTTTTCTTTAGCATTGATAAGGTCCGTAGTAAGCTGTTTACTTTCGGTAATATCCTTCTTTAAGGCAAGGTAGTGGGTTATAACGCCATTATCATCAAAAATAGGAGATATTGTAGCTGATTCCCAATACAGTTCGCCATTTTTCTTTTTGTTGTGAAATTCTCCCGACCATTCTTTTCCCGAACTGATGGTTTCCCATAAAAAGCTATATTCTTCCGGGGTTTTTTCGTGGGTACTAAATAACCTGGGATTTTTACCAATTGTTTCTTCAATGGTATACCCTGTCAATTTAAGTGTTGCCAGGTTTGCATATTCAATTAGGCCCTCCGTATCGGTCATCACAACCGAATTCGGACTTTGCTCCACAGCACGTGACAGCTTCCGGATTTCATCTTCAGCTTTTTGCCGGGCTTTGGTTTCCTGAGTTTCTTTGTAAGCACGGAAAACGGCCGGAACAAGCCTTTCCATTTTGTTTTTGAGCACATAATCGGTAGCTCCGTTCAACAAGGATTCAATTGCAGCGTCCTCGCCCATGGTTCCGCTCAGGAATACAAACGGGATGATGGGATAGAAACTTTTGACGTACTGAAGCGCTTCGGCTCCCGAGTAACCAGGCAAGTGATAATCGGATAAAATAAGATCAATATTATGATTCCCAAGCATGAAACGGAAATCTTCTTCATTATCGGCGAAGAAATAATCGAAACTGACGTTGCCCTTTTTCAACACTGACTGAACTAACAGTGAGTCTGCTGGGTTGTCTTCGAGATGAAGGAGCTGAATTTTGCTTTCCATAAATAATCAGGTTTCGTTTCTCTTAACTGAGGTAGGACTAATCGGGTGTTCCCGTTTCAACTTCTATGAAGGTATCTCATTTATCACCACCCAGTATTGCCCCAGTTCTTTAACCACCAGCATGAAGTCGTTTATATTTACCGGTTTTACTACGAATGAATTGGCCCCGTTGTCATAGCACTCCTTCAGGTCGAGAGTATCGCGCGAAGAAGTAAGCATAATTACGGGAATATGCTTAAATGCCTGATCGGAACGAATTACCTTTAATACCTCAATGCCGTTCATCAAAGGTAATTTAATATCCAATAAAATAAAAACCGGCGCTCCGCCTGAATAATCAGCGAATTTTCCTCGTTTGTATAGAAAATCAACTGCTTCTTCCCCATCTTCAGCCACTATAATCTCGTTGCCAAAGTGGGAATTCTTCAATGCGGATTTGATAAGTATCACATCGTTGGCACTATCATCGACCAGAAGAATATTTTTGATTTTAGTCTCCATAACAGTCTAAATATGATTGCAATTTACAAATTATTCGTTTGGTAAACTGAAATAAAAAGTTGCTCCTTTGTTTATTTCACCTTCAGCCCAGCAGCGGCCACCATGACGCGTAATAATACGGTGGATGTTTGCCAGCCCGATTCCGATTCCTTCAAAATCCCGGGGTTTGTGCAGCCGCTGAAACACAGTAAATAATTTTTCCGCATATTTCATGTTAAACCCCGCGCCATTGTCTTTGATAAAGAAAACAGTTTCATTATCTGTGTCAAAACTACCAATTCCAATTACAGCTTTTTCTTTTTTACCGGTGTATTTAATGGCATTTGAAACCAGGTTAATCCACACCTGGTTGAGAAGTTGCTGATCAGCCAATGATTCGGGAAGTGCGTCAACTTTTATTTCGATCGACCTAGCCTGAATTTCCGGTTCGAAGAGTTGTAACACCTTGTTTATTAGTTGCGATGTATCTATTCGTTCTTTGTGAAGTTCGAAGCGGTTAAGCCTCGAAAATGAGAGAAGCGCGTCGATAAGTTTCCCCATCTCTTCGGATGACTGGACTACAACATTGAGATAATCCATCTCTTCCTTAGTTAATTCCGATGATTTGTTTTCGAGGAAAAGCCCGATAAATCCGCTGATATGGCGCAGGGGAGCCCGTAAGTCGTGGGAAACAGAATAAGAGAAAGCTTCAAGTTCTTTATTGGCAGCTTCAAGCTGGGCAGTGCGCTCAAGAACCCGTTGTTCCAATGTTTCATTTAACTGTTGAATTTCTTCAATTGCTTGTTTACGCTCTGTAATATCGTGTCCTACTCCCAGCACGCCAATAAGAGTTCCTTCAGAATTATATACAGGAGTTTTGGTCGTTTCGAGTAATGCACGGTGACCATCATCAGCAAAGGTGATCCATTCTTCGTTTGTTGTATGCTTTCCTGCTGCTATTGCCTTTTGATCATGTTCGCGAAAAAAGTCGGCAAGATCCTTTTCAACAAATTCGTAATCCGTTTTCCCTATGATATTATCCTCTTTGGCACCGTAAAAACGTTCAAATAATGTGTTGCAAAAAAGATATACACCATTTTTATCTTTTAACCAGATTAATTCAGGAATAGATTGTATTAGTATTCGTAACCGGATTTCGGATATGGCTAATGCTTCTTCAGTTAGTTTCTTTTTAGTTATATCCTGAATTGTAGTAATAAAATAAAGAGGCTCCCCTTCAGCATCACGCTGCAGAACGGTGCTGATGTCGGTCCACACTATGTTCCCATCCTTATGGAAGTACCTCTTTTCCCAACGCATGGAAGCGTACTCGCCGGATAGTATAGATTTGAGTATACGAGCATTAGGTTCAATGTCATCAGGATATGTAATTTCGCGCCAATTGATTTCAGCTAATTCATCTTTGGAATACCCTAGAATCTGACAAAATGTATTATTGACACTCAGTTTCCCTTCTAAAGTAGTAATTGATTTCCCAACAGTTGAAAATTCAAAAATATTTCTGAAATACTCCTCACTTAAGCGCATTGCATCTTCTGCCCTTTTTCGCTCATTTATTTCTTCCTGGAGCGATTTATTTGCAAGCAATAATTCAGCTGTACGTTCATTAACACGCAGTTCAACTGCATTGTAAGCCTTATGCAGTTCACTTTGTGAGAACACAAGTTTGTCTTTCTCCTTTTGTAGTTCCTCATTAACCATTCTTAACTGGTTAGGGCTGGGAATAGAGAGCAGACGCGGGAGTGAGGGCCATACAACCACCGCCGTGGCTACCGAAATAACGGCACAAATAGCGTCAACGGTAGCCTGCCACCAGTTTACTTCCCACCAGAGGCCAATAACGTGCGTGATATGCGTTGTTCCACAGGCAAGGATAAACAGTCCGAAAAGGAAAATTATCCAGGTGAACGGCATGTCCTTTCGTTTGCGGACAAAAACAATCAGGAAAAAAGGGATAGAAGCATAAGCTATTGCAATCAGGGCATTCGACAGAGCCATTACCATCATTAGCAAAGGTGACATTGTACCCCGGTTTGCACCCTGTATTTCCATAGTAGCACCGGGCATAAAAACCATAGGGCCAATAATAAGAATTGCCAGCGCGACAGCCGGAGCAATAATTCGTGGTAAAAGCGATGCAGCCTGTTTAAGCAGCGATTTCGGAGGTGCAAAAGTCTGTACTTTGAAGTTTCTTAAACGAAGGCTGTTGGTAACAACAAAAATTGAACTGAAAGCCATCGCACCGGCTGCAAACATAGGACTGAGCATACCATAAGCCGCAATCGGGATAAGAGCAACGTTATAAAATAAAGCCCATATCAGGTTCTGAACGATGGTTTGCGAGGTTCCCCGCGATAAGGAAATAGCACGTCCAACTCCTGAAAGTTCGCCGCTTATAAGAGTGATTCCAGCGGCAGCCATCGCAATATCAGTTCCGGTTCCAATCGCAATTCCTACTTCAGCTTGTGCTAGTGCCGGTGCGTCATTAATCCCGTCACCCACCATGGCTACTATGGGATGAGCAAAGTTGCCCATAGAGCCTTGCTCCTGTAGCTTTTTTATCGCGTTAGCCTTATCGCCGGGCAATACCTCCGCCAGAACCTTGCTAATACCCACCTGTCGGGCAATAGCTTCGGCCGTACTTTGATTATCACCGGTAATCATTACAATATCCATTCCAAGCCGGCGCAAATCATTAATAGCCTCCCTGGCTCCGGGTTTAACGGTATCAGCCACAGCAATTATTCCGATGGGTCGGGCAGGTTCAGTACTATTAACTGTTTTACAGGCTACAATCATTGCGGTTTTTCCAGCGGATTGCAGCCGCTGAACATTTTCCTGCAGCTCCTCAATGTCAATTTTTTCGTTCTGCATCATGCGCAGGTTCCCGATAACTATTGATTGATCATCCACAACGGCTCTTATTCCTGAACCGCCAAATGCCCGAAATTGCTTTGGATTGATAAGTGCCAGGCCTTTTTCCAGGGCAGCTTTTACAAGAGCCTTGCCTAAGGGGTGTTCTGATCCACGCTCGGCACTGGCGGCCTGCTTAAGCACCTCATTTGCTGTTATTCCATCCAGAGGAATAATATCGGTTACTGTTGGCTCTCCAATGGTTAGTGTTCCGGTTTTATCAAATACAACTATATTTATTTTTCCGGCACGCTCAAGCATTTCACTGTTTTTAAACAGAATTCCATTTTCTGCTCCTTTTGAAGTGCCGACAATAATTGCAGTTGGTGTTGCCAATCCTATCGCGCAAGGACAGGCTATTACCAGCACGGCAATGGCATTAATCATAGCCCCGGTCCAGTCAATCTGAGCTACATACAACCAGCCAAAAAATGTAAAAAGCGCTATGCCAATGATGATTGGGACAAAATATTTGCCAATTTCATCTGTAAGTTTCTGTATAGGAGCTTTGCTCGACTGCGCTTCCTGTACTAGCTTTACGATCTGCGAAAGAGCTGTATTCTTGCCGATTTTTGTAGCCTCGAAACGTATAAATCCTTCACGGTTAATAGTGGCACCAATAACTTCATTGCCAGGTCCTTTGCTGACAGGCATCGACTCGCCGGTAATCATAGATTCATCGAGAGCTGAATGGCCTTCGATAATAATTCCGTCGACAGGGACTTTGCTTCCGGGCCGGACAAGAACAATATCACCAACTACAACATCGTCAACATTTATTTCATTTTCCCGGCCATCACGTAAAACAATAGCCGTCCTGGCGCGTAATCCCATCAATGCTTTAAGCGCTTCGGATGTTTTGCCTTTTGCTCTTGCTTCCAGGTATTTCCCAAGCCTGATCAATGTAATGATTGCAGCCCCGGTTTCGAAATAAACATGCGGGCTGTTGATAATACCAACGGTTACCAGCAGGCTGGAAAAATACGCAGCCGACGAGCCCATCGCGATTAAAACATCCATGTTGGCACTACCGTAACGCAAACTTTTATAAGCGCCAACATAAAAATGCCATCCAACAACAAACTGAACGATAGTAGCCGCAAAAAGCATAGCATATTGGTCATATCTGAATCCTACAAGCCTGAAGTCGCGAGCCATGCTAAAAATGATAAGCGGGATCGTAAAAGCGAGGCCGGTAATTAACAGGTTCTTTTGTTTTTTAAGTTCCGAAGCACGCACCGCAGCTTCTATATCTTCAATTTCTTCTGCATCGCCGGCTTGAACAACATCAAATCCTGCTTTACGAATGACTGCACCGAGTTCAGCTATACTTGTGATTCCCGGAATATATTCAAGCATAGCTCTTTCCGTTCCATAGCCAACAATAACCTTAAGCACACCATTCTGTTTAATCAGAATTTTCTCCAGGGATAAGGCATCGTTATTATCCTGAAGACCTGTAACGGGTAAATCAATTTTACCTGTAGCAACACCATATCCAATCTTGCTAACGGTCGAAATGATATCATTCTCAGCAAGCTGATTTGGGTCGAACTTAACAGAGAGCTTTTCGCTGGCAAAATCAACATTGGCATCAATAACCCCTGGAAGCTTGCGTACTTTCTCCTCGATTGCAGATGCGCAATTCGTGCAGGTTAAGCCTGTAACAGGCATAATTGTGCTCTTAATCTGAATCATTTGTTTCTCCTTATATTTGAAAAGATGTTCATTCGTAGCAAATACTCAGTTATTTCATGCTTGTTGAATCCTAACTTAGCAGGGCTGTACCGTTATTTGATACAGGCAATGAATGAAGGTATTTTTTGTTGATCTTTACTTATTTGTAGCACAACTCTTTACCAGAATACTACAGTTTTCACAAATATATTGATTTATCTTCATCTGTTGGATTATTGGTACACTGATATTTCTGTTCAGGTTCTGTAAACAACTAATTATCAGCGGAAAGAGAGGAACAGATTGAAGAAAAATCATTGAAATTTGTAAAAAAATCCATTCAATTACATAGTTGGAATGCTGCTGATCTGAGCGAAAACATTTCATTGGCTCTTATGTGCCACTTTATCATAAGCATGTTGCTATTTGTACAAAAATAACAAATAAGAGCTTAATATGTTAATCAGAAGATATTCATACAAAAACAAGAAAGGCTGTTTCCCTAAGAAACAGCCTCTTTTTTGCTATCGCAATTGCCAAAAATGCGACAATGTAAGATTTGATGTGGATATTATTCAATATATTTTTCCCATCCTGATGTACCGGGAGTTCCATCACTTTGTACGCGGTTCAGGAAAATATAGCTACCACCGGTGTTGGAAAGCCCGGTTATACAAATTCCCTTGTCTGGCATCTCAACCAGGCCAAAACCCTGATCATTATCAGTACCACCATACACTTTTGCCTGATCCCAGGTACCAATGCCTGAAGAATTAGTGAGTATAAGACACACATCCTGCATACCATGACCTTTACTATCAGTAATCCCTGTAATGGCAAAACCGCCATCGGAAGTTTCAATCATATTTGCGCCATATTCGAAACCACTGCCTCCGTATGAATATGACCATATACGGTTGCCATCCAGGTCTGTTTTGAGGAGGAAAATATCCTGGTTGCTTCCTTCCTGCAATGAACCACTTATAGCTATTTTTTTATCTTTTGTTAGCGTTAATGAAAATCCAATGCCGGTTCCAAAAGTTTTTGTCCAGAGGCTGTCACCCTTAGCCGAAATTTTCATAAGAAAAATTTTACCACCCGACTGGGAATATCCGTTCAATGAACCTGTAACGTAATATCCTGAATCAGGGGCCGGAGCTGCAATAACGGAGTAAGCGGCGTCATTAACCATGTCGTATTGACTCGTGCTACTTTCGCCCAGTCTTTTAGTCCATAATGTGTCTCCCGATTCCTTTATCCGAAGCAGGTAAATATCGCGGTCGGAATTACTGGTTTTCTGAACAACGCCGGCAACAAGATACCCGCTATCAACATTGGCCGATATCACACTGAAGGCCTGTGAAGCGGCAGCGTACCGGTAGGTCTTGGTCTCTTTCGCTTTACCATTTCCATCTGTTATTACCACAAAAGCAGCTGGCGAACCGGCACTGGCGTTGTTAGTAAAGCCAGCGGCAATAAATCCACCTTCATTCGAATTTTTAACACAGTAGAAAGCATCAGAAAAAGATCCGCCAAAGGACTTGGCCCAGGCAGTAGCGGTATCACCATTAGCTTTTCGCATCATCAGCATAGCGTCGTACCCTGATGAGGAGTTTGTGTTGTAGCCAGCGATAACCAGGTTACCATTTTCAGCTAAAACCAGGCTATTCCCACAACGCAGAAATTGTGGAGTGACATCAATTACCCTATTATTGCATGATGTTAGAACAGCCAGGATGGAGAATGAAAGCAAAGCTAATTTAATGATTCGGATTTTCATTTTAATTTGAATGATGTTATTAGTTAAACTTGGAAATCAGTTAATTACGTATGTCAAGTTCTTTAATCAGATTGGTGGCACCGGCGTATTTATCTATTACAAAAAGCACATACCGTATATCAACACAAATAGTACGCTGAAGTTTAGGCTCGAAAGCATAGTTTCCACTCATAGCCTCCCAGTTTCCGTCGAAAGCAAGTCCAATAAGTTCGCCATCTCCATTTAATACAGGGCTTCCCGAGTTTCCACCGGTTATATCGTTGTTAGTCAGGAATCCAACCACCATCTTGCCATTTTCGCCGTAGCGGCCATAATCTTTCGCTTTGTATAATTGTTTAAGTTTATCTGGTACCACAAATTCCGGGTTCGAAGGATCTTCCTTCGCCATTACACCATCGAGGGTGGTTACATAATTGTAATCAACGGCATCGGCCGGACTGTAGTCAAGTACCTGTCCATAAGTAAGTCGCATGGTGCTGTTGGCATCAGGATAAAAAGTCCTGTCGCTTTGCATTTCGCGTAAGCCTTGCATAAATAACCTGTTTCCTTTGGCAAGCAATTCATTGGAAGGTTTAACCAAACTATCGATAAGAGCTGAATTTGCGCTGAAAGCCTTGTATAAAATCCATGCTGGATCCTTTTGTAAGGATTTCAATTTGAGATTTGAAAGAAACAATTTTACTTTCGTAGTATCACTGAAATTGGTTTTACTGAAAACGTCGCTGGCATAAGCGGCGAAATCTCCTTTGTATTTTTTATGAATCTTCACGAGATAAGCAGGCTGCATTTCTTTGGGAACATCGTTGTAATATAGTTGCAGCATGGCTGCCAGCATTTTTACATCAGTAGCCATGTTGTAGTCCTTGAAATATTTTGCTGATGCTTCGGAAACCTGTTTTGTTAAAGTTTTAATGATTTGCTGATCTGGCTTAGGTTTGGCAAGTTCCTCTGCCAGTTTATTAAAATTCCTGGAAAAGGCGATAATTTCACAGCCCTGCATGATTGCTTCAGCATTGTAACGCACAGGAGCTTCGTATTTATTTAAAGTTTCGTACGCCAGTGTGATATCATTTAATGCTTCGCCGTATTTTGCACTACGATCCTTATCCGTACTGATCCATTTTACAAACTGATCCTCAAGCTCTTTCTTTCTGTCGTATACACCAAGTTGCTTCAGTCCTTTACTCTGGCCAATATAATATTTCCAATAATTAGCGGATCCTGCAAATTTAGCAGCATATTTTATGCGAACAGCAGCATCTGCCGCCATGTCTTCACGAAGAATATCAAGTTTTTTGGTACGTATTTTCACAACCATTGGATTGTTTTTCTCCAGCGCAAATTTAATGGCGGTTGAAGTGGCGTAACGGGTTGTACGGCCGGGATAACCCATAATCATGGCATAATCGCCGATCTTTTTTTCTTTAATCGATACAGGCAGAAATTGCCTTGACTTCATAGGAACATTATTGGCAGCGTACTCAGCAGGTTTATTATCCTTGCCGGCGTATACTCTGAAAACCGAGAAATCGCCGGTATGCCTGGGCCACATCCAGTTATCGGTGTCGGCGCCGAATTTGCCAATGGAGGTTGGCGGTGCCCCAACAAGTCGTACGTCTTTATACACTTCATACAGGAAAAGATAATATTCGTTCCCGTTAAAAAAGGCCGTAGTACGCGCATCGTATTGAGTTCCTTTGGTATTTTCTAATTCGACTTTTTTTGAATTTTCCTTAATTTTATCAGCCCTTTCGGATTCGGTCATCTGATTGGTAACACCAGCCAGAACCGCTGCCGTTACATCCTGAATGCTTACAAGGAAACTGGCTCTTAAACCGGGAGTAGGTAATTCTTCCTCATAACGCGTCGCCCAGAATCCATCGCTCAGGTAATCGTGGTCGACTGTGCTATGTGATTGGATTGCGCCATAACCGCAGTGGTGATTTGTAAAAATCAAACCATTAGGCGATACTATTTCACCGGTACAGCCACCGCCGAAAATGATAATTGCGTCTTTAAGGCTGGAATGGTTAATACTATAGATTTCTTCGGCCGTAAGATGCAGGCCTTCTTTCTGCATATCCACATAGTTGAGCCGCTGAACAAATAATGGCAGCCACATGCCTTCGTCAGCACGACTCTGGAATGTAAATACTGATAAAAGTGTTAGAATGACAAGCGTGAATTTTTTCATGTGATTGAAAGGTTATGTTAATGGGTCAGTTATTGATATTTTGGTTGTATGAGAATTTCAATAAAGTATTGGTATTTCAGTAAATCATTCTTTTTTATAACTCAGGATGAGGTTAAAGTAAAGTACCTCAACCTCATCCAAAATCTTGCTAAATTAAGAGCCAGTTAAATTTTTTATACTTTCCTGTTTCAAATTGGGCAGCTATCAAACATATTGTTCCCCTTTTTCATTGCGTACAGCGTCAACATAGCTCCGGATGCTCTGCTCATCGTCGCGTTTACAGATTAGCAGTATGCCGTTATCTTCGACTACAATCATATTATCAATCCCCTGAATTACAGCTATCCTGTCAGAAGGTAAATTGATAATGCTGTTGTGTGTATTGTATGTAAGCGGTTTTGACCCGGTTATCGCGTTTCCATCGGCATCTTTAGCTGAGGTGTCGTAAAGTGAACCCCATGTGCCTAAATCGCTCCAGCCAATATCAGCAGCGAGAACAAACACATTATCAGCTTTCTCCATCACCCCGTAATCGATTGAAATACTTTTACAGATTGTATAAGCGCTTTCAATATAAGTATGTTCTTCCTCGGTAAAATATAATTCGGCGCCTTCTTTAAAAAGGCTGTTCAATTCGGGAAGGTGCTTATCGAAAGCAGCAAGGATACTTTTAATAGACCAGATAAAAATACCTGCATTCCACAGAAAATCACCACTTTGCAGAAATGATTCTGCCAGTTCATGATTGGGTTTCTCAGTAAATGTTTTTACTTTCCGTACTTTGCATTCAGAAGTATAGGAATGAGATTCATCAAATTGTATATAACCATAACCTGTATCTGGTCGGCTGGGTGTGATGCCAAGTGTTAGCAGCCAGTTATTTTGCGAGGCAGCCTTCAAAGCACAAAGCAGTGTTTGTGTAAAAACTTCCTCTTTAAGAATTATATGATCCGAAGGAGCAACAACTATAGAGGCGTTGGGGTTTAACCTGTATATTTTATGCGTAGCGTAGGCAATGCATGGAGCTGTATTACGGCGCATAGGCTCACAAAGAACGTGATCGGGAATTATAGCTGGTAATTGCTCAACTACCTGGTCAAAATATTGCTGGTGGGTTACAACAAATATATTTTCGGGCGGACAAATTGTGGTAAGCCTTCTGAAGGTTTGCTGGATAAGCGTTTCGCCGGTTCCCAGTATATCAATAAACTGTTTGGGACGCGAGTTTCGGCTTAAAGGCCAGAACCGGGCTCCAACTCCCCCAGCCATGATAACACAATAGTAGTCTTTGTTCATAAAGGTATATTTAATGTAACAATTTAGATTACAACAATTTGAAGGGTATGCATTTTTTGCAAAGGTAATGAATCCGGTATGAGATTGACTAAAGTGGAATTAAATTTCTGAAGGATAGTTTGTTTATACCATGTGGATTTTAGAAAGTTCGGTTTACAAGGTAAAATTTACGATTATTCATCCCAATCGTACATCGTCATTCGTCAATAGTAAATTCTTCTCACGCCTGCATCACCTGAGCCGACTTAGGAACAAGGTAATACTTTTTGGTTTTCGGGCAGTAGCATTTATACCTTGTGCGGAGTTTTTCGAGTTTCACGAACTGCCGGCCGCTCATCAGGGTAAAAGTACTGTTTAGGGGAATATCGTTAACAGTTACCATTTGAGTTCCGCCTTCAAGCGAGGAAAGAGCATTGATTAGCCTTGTATCGTGATGAAAAGTGGCGGGAGTCTTTACAAAATACCTGTAGAGTTCAGTAGTAAGAACCTGCGGAAAAATCAGATCGTTAAAGAATGGTTGAACCAGGTTCCGGTAAGCGTTTTTCCACTCAGTGCCATGTGGTTTTGCTTTTCGTCCAAATTTTTTCGTCACAATTAAATGAGCCAGTTCGTGCAGAAAAACAAGTAGAAATGTGTATTGCCCAAGGTCGGAATTGATCTGGATCACCGGCCGGGCACCAAAGCGCGCGCCTTTAAAACTACCAAGTCTGGTCCGGCGGGGCGTAGTTATGCGGAAAAGAAAATGATGTTCATTAAATAGTGCCTGCGTATGCAACCTGGCCGGCTCCGGGAAGCGCGAAAGAACACCTTCGAGTGTTTCAGGCTTGTAGGACATAAATGGTTTGCTGATAAAGCTTACTATTGTGATTGGAATCAGGACTCAACATGCTACAGCCGCATTTGCGTTTACCGGTTGTAACCGGCCTGCGATGCTTGCTGGTCTGTGCATTTTGGCTACCGGCACAACTTGTGAAAAGAAATAATATGATTATAGATGTCAACAATAATGATTGACGTATTCCGGTTTTTGAAGCTATATTTTTAAACATATTCATGTCACTGATTTTAAGGTTTTTTCGCATCATTTCACTTGAATTTCCAACAGCTAATCCGTTTGCTTGTTCAGAAAATAATCCAACCAAAGATGCCAATCCTAAAATTTACGCTAATTTAGCACTTATTATTGTATGAAATGAAATTTTTATTCCACTTTGGACGCTACTTGAGTTTATTGCGGCTGGCATTTCAACGTCCTGAAAAGCAGTCAATTTACTTCCGGCAAATTATGGTAGAGATGGAAAATCTCGGCCTGGCTTCCGTTGGTATTGTTGCTATTATTTCGGTATTCATGGGCGCTGTTCTTGCCATTCAGATGGCGTTTAACATTGATACTCCGCTGATTCCATCCTACACCATAGGTTTTGTGACCAGGCAAAGCGTGGAACTTGAGTTTGCCCCAACTATTATCAGTCTGATCCTTGCCGGTAAGGTCGGGTCAAGAATAGCATCCGAAATAGGAACCATGCGCGTTACCGAACAAATTGACGCTCTCGAAATCATGGGTATCAATCCGGCCACTTTCCTGATTCTTCCCAAAATAGTAGCCTCCATGATTATTAACCCTTTCCTGATCATGATGAGTATGCTGCTTGCAGTAGGAGGTGGCTGGCTGGCCGGGATTTTCACAGGTCTTTTCCCTTCTTCTGAGTACATTTATGGTATTCAATCCTTTTTTCATTTGTATGATATCTTTTACGCACTAACGAAAACCGTGGTTTTTGCTTTTATAATTGCTTCTGTTTCAGCCTATAATGGATACTATACCAAAGGCGGAGCTCTCGAAGTGGGCGAAGCCAGTACCAATGGCGTAGTGTACAGTAGTATTGCTATCATCTTTATGAACCTCATCCTTACTCAAATCCTGCTGGCATGATAGAGGGTAAAAATATCAGCAAGAGATTCGGCGACAGGCTGGTACTCGATAATGTCTCCGTAACTATGGAAAAAGGGCAGACTAACCTGATCATCGGCCAGAGCGGAATGGGTAAAACGGTCCTGCTTAAATGCCTTGTTGGTTTGCTGGAAGTTGATCATGGCAATGTATTTTACGATGACCGTGAGTTTTCGAAAATGTCGTTCAACGAGATGAAGGAAATCCGGCAGGAAATAGGGATGCTATTCCAGGGAGGTGCTCTTTTCGATTCGCTTACAGTGGAAGAGAATGTGATGTTTCCGCTTACCATGTTTACAAAACAAACACCCCAGGAAAAAATCGAACGGGCTAATTTTTGCCTTTCGAGGGTAAACCTGCAGAATGTAAATAAACTATATCCTTCGGAACTTAGCGGTGGAATGAAAAAGCGCGTTGCCATTGCCCGTGCTATCTCCATGAACCCGCGATACCTGTTCTGCGACGAGCCCAATTCGGGCCTCGACCCTCAAACAGCTCACCTTATTGATGAACTGATCAAAGAACTAACCGATGAGTATAATATGACAACTGTTGTTGTTACTCACGATATGAATTCAGTACTCGAAATCGGGGAAAAAATCTACTTCCTTTACCAGGGCAAATTGTGGTGGGAAGGAACTAAAAACAATATTTTACATACCGAAAATCCGGAACTCCAATCATTTGTATTTACCTCGGAACTGACTAAAAGATTAAGGCCGGTGAAAGGGGTCGGGAGGTAAAAGCTGGGTATTTGGGATTCCTGAAAGTTCATTCGGTTGTCATTCAATTGTTGTTGGACGGGGATCTTGAGAGTTTGAGATTTTTAAGTATACACGATTTCATTTTAATCGGGACTCGGGATTTGGGTCTTGAAATTTGGGACTTGAGACTTCAAATCAGGAATCATGCAATTTTTTCGCCTACATTTCGTATCAATTGTATTCTTTTTATAAAAAGTTCATTTTGAAATAAACCGTATGTCAACACTCGATATCATCCTGGCCATTTTTCTGTGTTACTTCGCATTTAAAGGCTTTACCAACGGTTTTATTATCAGCATAGCAACTCTGGCCGGATTAATACTTGGCTTTTACGCGGCGGCGCATTTCTCGGAGCTTACCGCTAACTGGCTGCAACACGATATGGGCCTGAAAAGCAGCAACATTAAGTTGATCGCCTACATTGTAACATTTGTTATCGTAGTAGTTTTAATTTTTCTTTTGGGCCGGTTTATGACAGGTGTGGTAAAAACTGTCGGACTGGGAATTGTAAACCGCCTGGCCGGGGCACTGTTCGGAATTGCCAAGGGTTTGCTGATTGCCAGTTTCATCTTTTTATT
Organism: Bacteroidales bacterium; assembly: GCA_963665485.1. GTDB lineage: Bacteria > Bacteroidota > Bacteroidia > Bacteroidales > UBA4417 > UBA4417. The sequence continues at coordinate 33,747 of OY762227.1, forward strand.
GTTTTCTCGCATCGATCCGAATGAAAGCCTTTTCACTGAAGCACAAAAAAAAGGATCTGTTCTATATAAACCTGTGGCAGCGGTCGCTCCTGCCGTTATTCCCATGGTGCAGAAATATACCGTCCAGGTTAAAGAGCTGATTCATCAGAAATAATATTCCGCTAACACAACACAACCGGCAGATGGATAAATATCCTTGTTTATCCTTATTTTTAAGAGATATTTGACTTTATTCCTTTTTAAAAAAGTCTCCAAAAAGGATTGTAAATCAAAGCCGGAATTGAATATAATTCATAAAGCTTCCTGCTGAACATACTGATCTTCAGACTAAATGTATAATATATTTAAAAGTTTAACGATATATCGAATATCAAATAATATGTTTTTTCATATCTTTACATAATACGAAAACTAAATTAACCAGTATGAAAACCCTGCAAATCATTTTCAAGCTGATGCTGGTTGCATCCATACTTTTCTCCTGCGGCAATTCATCAAGCAGCACTAACAATGCGGCAGATAATAAAGGCAAGGTAATGCGTTTTAAAAAGTACTCTTATATTGATAAGCAGGGAACCGGACTGGAAGCGTTCAGCTTCCTGATGCCTTCGGATTGGGCTTTCGAAGGCGGCATAACATGGATTCTCGACAATCCGGCCATGCCTTCGGTATCTGCTTTCAGGGTTTTTGATCCAAAAGGGAAAGCGGAATTTGAGGTTTTCGCCAATCATTGCAACTTCTGGACAAACAACCTACAATTATTGGGGATGTTCCCGCCCGGAAGCAAATATTTCGGGAGCACAGTAATGAAACCTGTTACTGCGCAAAAAGCACTGCGCAACCTTATACTTTCGGAACATCGTAGTGGATTCCAGGACATGAAAGTGACCAAGGATGAAGATTTCCCTGCACTCCCAAAGGCATTAGGAGCGGGGAAGCAGGCACAAGGCTATGGAAGTTCCGGAGCTACCGGCGCTAAACTCAGGGTAAGCTACACCAGCAATGGAATACCAATGGAAGAGGAATTTTACGCCGTGGTCGAATCTATGACTTTTCCCGTTCAGGGCACATTTAGTACAACATACAATACCATTTGGTATATCGACTATATATTTTCATTCAAAGCCGAAAAAGGAAAGCTGGAAAGCAATACGCAAGTATTTCAAACTATAACATCATCGTTGAAAGTAAATCCCCATTGGTTTGCCAAATACAGCAATGTGATTGAATACATGGCCCAACAACAAATAAGGCAGATCAATAGTGTAGGCGAATTCAGCCGGATGTTGAGCCGTATGAGCGACCAGGTAAGTGACGAAAAAATGCAGCAGTTTGAGTCGCGGGGAGATGTTTACGATAAAGTGGCGCAAAAATTCAGCGATAATACTTTGGGTATCGACCGGTATTACGATCCACACGAAGGCCGTGAAGTTGAACTCCCAAGCGGTTACAACCATGCCTGGAGCAACAATAACGGAGAATATATTGTGAGCGATAACCCGAACTTTAATCCGAACGTGGGCTCCAACCTTGACTGGAAGCCGCTGGAAAGGAAATAATCGTAGGTGCCTGAAGTGCTTAAAGCTAAAAGTGCCTGAAGTTAGAAGCATGTAAAACTCCCCACTTCAGGCACTTTAAGTACAATAGGCACTTATAATTTAGTCTTCCAAAATCGCTTTTACGCCTGGAAGCACTTTCCCTTCAATCGATTCGAGCATAGCTCCTCCACCGGTGGAAACATAGCTTACTTTATCAGCAAGATGGAATTTATTTACAGCGGCAACCGAATCGCCACCACCAACTAACGAGAAAGCTCCTTTTGATGTAGCTCCGGCAATAGCAAGCGCAATTTCTTTCGTTCCTTTCTGGAAGTTACACATTTCGAAAACACCCATTGGGCCATTCCACAGAATAGTTTTTGATTCGAGCAGAACTTCGCTTAAATGTTTGATGCTTTCAGGGCCGATGTCAAGGCCAAGCCATCCGTCAGGAATTTCATCTGATTTGCAGATCTGGCGTTCGGCATCGTCAGCAAAAGCATTAGCGGCTACGGCATCAGAAGGAATTATTATATTAACGCCCAGTTTTTTAGCGCCTTCCATAATATTCTTTGCCAGCTCGAGGTATTCGGTTTCAACCAGCGATCCGCCGATTTTTCCACCTTTAGCTTTTATAAAAGTGAACATCATTCCACCACCTATAATCAGGTTGTCGACTTTGCTTAAAAGGTTGTTGATGATTTCAATTTTACTCGAAACTTTGGCTCCGCCTAATACGGCTGTAAACGGATGCTGTGCTTCGTGCAATACTTTGGTGATGTTGCTAACCTCATTATTCATCAGGTAGCCGAACATTTTATCATTAGGGAAATAAGCCGCAACCAGGGCGGTTGAAGCATGCGCGCGGTGCGCGGTGCCGTAAGCGTCGTTCACATAACAATCGGCATAGCTGGCAAGTTTTCTGGTAAATTCTTTCTGAGCGGCTTTTACACGGACTTTTGCGGCTACTTTTTCTTCGTCGGTAGCGGTTTCAGGCAAACGGGCTTTCCCTTCTTCTTCTTCGTAATAACGGAGGTTTTCGAGTAAAAGCACTTCGCCGGGCTTCAAAGCTGCCGAAAGATCAACGGCGGATTGGCCCATGCAATCGTCAGCGAATTTAACTGTTGTATTCAACACTTGTTCCAGGTAAGGAACCAGGTGACGAAGCGAAAGTTTTGGTTCGCCGATTTTCTTTGGCCTGCCAAGGTGAGAACAAAGTATTGTTGAACCACCGCCGGCAAGTATTTTGCGTATAGTCGGCAAAGCGGCATCAATACGTGTTGTGTCGGTAATCTTCTGATTGTCGTCGAGCGGAACGTTAAAATCAACCCTGATCAGGGCACGTTTACCGGTAAAATCGTAAGAATCAATGTTTTTCATATAAATGGAATTTGGATTTTCAGAAACGCGAAGGTAAAGAATAAAAAAAGAATTTGAAAATGGGATAATGTGGTAATGCGATAATTTGAAAATTTGAAAATTTGAAAATGAGGAATTTTGGCGAAAATTAATTGGTTCGATAGGCGAAGTACAAATCCTGATTAATATTCACTTGTATAAAACCAGGCAGGTTTAACTTAATGGAAATAAGATATTGAAGTTATATGCGGCAATCGTCTGAAAAAAGACGAGAGCCAACCGGGAATAATCATATTGGGGTGTTCAAATATAGCGAAAATGTTCCTGTGTCACTTTCAAACCCATTAATTATTTTTGAGGATTAATAAAACAGGATATAAGCCTCATGTGTCAGGAATTAGACGCGTGTGAACAGGTTGTCGATAACTGAAGATCAATGTATTTATTAATGGATGTCTAATTTTATCCTGGTATTATTCGTGGCTGGGAAAACCTTTCCGATCAAGTTACTATTTATTATTGGATTATATGGACTGGCAGGATATCGTTTCTGATAAGTTGAATATACTTCCATATATTCGTCTTTGGTCATGTAAGTATTATTAAGTGCCGCCAGCAATGCATTTCCAACAAGGAATTGCTGGTAAGAATTTGGCGCAAAGTCGTAAACTCCAAAATATACTACAAGAAATGTAAATAGTCCTGCATAACTTTGCCATGTATCTTTAGGACTATTTATTACTGCAGGAAGAATACCCTCATTTATAAATATACACTCTGAAATTATGTTTTCGGAAACAGAAGTGGACGTAAAATATTTTTTATTAAACGGGTCGTATTCTTTAAACAAGCTTGCAATAAGTATTCTGAATTGCTTTTTAGGCATTTTTACCAAGGCCGGGTTTCTTAATCCATTTACTAAAACATCATTGCAACAATTAAGCATGCGTTGTTCAATTTCAGCAATAATTGCATTATAACAGTTTGTTGAGATTTCATTTTTCCTGAGCAAACTGTCAAGCCTAACCGTGTATGATGATAACGCGATATGTAAACTATCCATCGCACTAACGGCATTTTCAGCATTCTTTATGATATTAACAATATAATCCTTTTGGCGACCGACTGTGTTTAATAATTGTCTGTTTGCCAGTAATTCATTTGCATTAGCGTTAGTACCAAAAAAAAAGATATACTGTGAGTTTTTTATGGTATCAGTCATTACCTCAAAACTGATATTGCTTGCCGAATCAACGTAACAGAGAGAATATAATATTCCTTGCAATTGGATCAGAATAAATGAATTTGGAGACACTAAAAGTTGATGATTAAAACGCTTATTTTGAACTACTGCAACATCTTTAGGGTCTGTGTAAAAACCATTGAAGAAGCTGTCAACAGATTTGCCTATCCTCACCAAACTACCATCAAGTGCTATGTCAATTTTACCTTTTATGGTGATGGTTTGGTTTTGACTGAAACCTGTTAAACAAGAAAAAAATCCCAGGATAATTAAAAACTGTTTGAATCGTGGCATAGTTTAAAAATTAAATATGACATTGGCTGCAATTAGGGTAAAGGCCTGATTATTTATTTCTTACTTAATGAAATAAAGGTTATAAATTAAATACAAAATTACTTCTGCCTGACAAAGATATTGAAAATTCATTGAGATGATTACCCTCTTTTGAATAAATTAATTCCTGTAGAATTGATCTAATAACACTCTTTCTGACGTTACAAACGCTTTCTTACAAAACATATCCTTAACAGCAGATCCGCCCAGTCAGCAATTCGAAACAACAATCTTCTGAATGTGAATAACTATTAGATTATGCTAAAGTAATTTCGATATAAAACAGCAACATTGAAGAATTAGCGACATTAGTAGAAATAAAGTTGAGTGCCAACAGGGGAATATTGAGGTAACAGGAACCAGAAATGAAATTATTGCCATATTTATTTCTGGAAAAGATTGAATAACGTATTTAAAGAATTTATATTTGTAATCAGGTAAATCTGTTTAATTCACTTATTATAAAATCAAATCACCATGGAAAATCTGTTAACCATTATCATTGTAATTGTTGTCCTGTTTTTCTTTGCAGGAATCCGTATTATACGGCCTACAAGCCGCGCACTGGTCGAAAGGCTTGGAAAATACCACCATTTTGCGCCTCCGGGTTTTAACTGGATTATTCCTGGAATTGACAAGATGTACAAGATTAATATTACCGAAAAAATGATCAATGCCGAACCCCAGGAGATTATCACCAACGACAATCTGAATGCACGGGTGGATGCCCAGGTTTATTTCAAAATCAAACCGGATGAGGAAAGCATAAAAAACTCTCAATACAACGTCAACAGTATTGAATACCAGATCGTAAACCTGGCCCGCACTACCTTGCGTAATATAATTGGAACCATGACACTTAAATCGGCTAACAGCGAACGCGGAAAAATCAATAAGGAATTGCATAGTACACTTCTGGTAGAAACCATGAACTGGGGTATTGAAATAGTTCGCACAGAGCTTAAGGAGATTGATCCGCCTAAAGATGTGCAGGAAACGATGAACAAAATCGTTAAAGCTGAAAACGAAAAAATTGCGGCTATCGACTTTGCTACAGCCACCGAAACCAAGGCTGACGGCGAAAAACGTGCCGAAATCCGTCGTGCCGAAGGGATCAAACAAGGTGCGATTCTGCGGGCCGAAGGCGAAGCACAGGCCATTGCACTTGTAAATGAAGCCGCCGAAAAATACTTCGTGGGGAATGCCCAGCTTTTAAGAAGAATCCAGGCTATGGAAACCGCCCTGAAGGATAATGCCAAAATTGTTGTCCCCACGGGTTCCGACCTGGTAAATGTGTTAAGCGAAATGGGAGGAATTATTCCGGTAAAGACCAAATTGGAAAAAGAAGGTCCTTCAACCACATTTGTGAACCAGTAATTTTTAAAAAAGGTACGATTTACGAATTACGAGGTACGATTGAAGGACAATTCGTAAATCGTACGTCGTAAATCGTACCTTATAAATTTATTTCCTAGTATCAGATCTTGCGCAGTTTTACCGTAAAATGCCTGAGAATAGGCGCTTCCTCTACTATCTCTAATCCTGTCGTAATCTGGTAGCGACGTTCGAAAACATTGCCCATGGCAACCGCCACGTAATTCATATGATCGTTGGTATAGGTGCGGCGCGGAATGGCAAGCCTCAGTAACTCAAGTTCGGGATAACGGTTTTCGCGGGTAACAGGATCGCGGTCGGCCATAATTGCGCCAATTTCAACGCCTCTTATTCCGGCTTCAATATACAATTCAACAGCCAAAGTCTGCGCCCTGAAATGTTCCTTTGGCAGATGCGAAAGCACTTTGCTTGCATCTACAAAAATAGCATGTCCGCCATAAGGCATCTGCACCGGAACGCCAAATGCAGTCATTTTCTGACCCAGCATTCCAACCTGGTTAATCCTGCTTTTCAGATAGTCAAATTCGGTGCCTTCATTCAAACCTTGAGCGATGGCGTTCAGGTCGCGGCCGGCAAGCCCGCCATAGGTTAAAAATCCTTCGAACATAATATTGAACACCGCTGACTGCCTGAAAAGTTCAGGATCGCGCAAAGCAATAAATCCGCCTATATTTACGATTGCGTCCTTCTTGCTGCTCATGGTCATGCCATCGGCATACGAAAACATTTCCAGAACAATATCGCGTATGCTGCGATCCTGCTGACCTTCCTCACGTGTTTTGATAAAATACGCGTTTTCGGCAAAGCGAGCTGAATCGAAAATTACTGGGACTTTATATTTATCAGCCAGTTGTCTGACGCCCTTTATATTAGCCAGTGACACCGGCTGTCCGCCCGAAGAATTACAGGTAATGGTAACAATAATCATCGAAACCTGTTCGCGGGGATATTTTTTCAGAACATCTTCAAGCTTTCCGAGGTCGAGGTTTCCTTTGAAAGGATGATCGATGGTTGTATCAAACGCTTCATCTATGGTACAATCTATGGCTTCGGCCTTGCGAAATTCAATATGACCCTTGGTTGTATCAAAATGCGAGTTTCCGGGAACAACATTTCCTTCTTTAACCAGAACGCTGAAAAGTACATTTTCGGCGGCACGGCCCTGGTGCGTTGGCAGGAAATGATCAAAGCCAAAAATATCTTTAATTGCAGCTTTCAACTTATAATAGGAGGATGCCCCGGCGTAACTTTCGTCACCCAGCATCATTTCGCTCCATTGTTTATCGCTCATAGCCCCGGTGCCCGAATCGGTGAGCAGGTCGATAAAAACCCGGTCGCTGCGGAGATTGAATAAATTGTAACCGGCTTCTTTTATCCATTGTTCACGCTCTTCGCGTGTACTGCAGCGGATGGACTCCACCATTTTTATCCTGTAAGGTTCTGCAAAAGGTAATTCCATGATAGTAAATCTTTAGAAAAAATAAAAAATGCGAAAGTAAATGAGGTAACAAGGTTAACTCACGAATTCATCGCGTCTTTTTATATTCCTGAAGATCAATTTTTTAACCTTTAACATAGTGGTAAAAGGAGAATTACTTTAAATGTGAGATGCCAAATATACATTATTTTGTTACGAAACATTAAAAAGCGAACTTTGTAAAAGAAAAATCCAGTCGCTGTTCCAAAAATTTTTGCAATGTTAAAACAATTTATCTTCAATGCATCATTTTTTCTGTTGCTAATGACTTCTGTTTCCTGCGTTTCAGGGCAACAAAATAAGATTCAGGAATTTGAAAACTCAAAAATTTATCCTTCCATAGCCTGCAGCGCGGATACAAATACTACATACGCCTTATTTTTACCGCCTGATTATGATCAAGGGAAACCCTGTCCCTTGCTGATTCTTTTCGATCCCCGCGGCAGTGGGTTGCTGCCTGTAAATCTTTTCAACTCCGAAGCAGGGAAAAATGGCTTTATCATTGCTGGCTCAAACAACTCAAGAAATGGGATGGACTTTGAACAAACAACTGCTATATATCGCAAAATGCTTGCTGATATCACCCAAAGGTTCAATATTGAGAAAAAGGCAATATACCTGAGTGGATTTTCGGGAGGATCCCGGGTTGCCGGAGCTGTGGCTATTACCGAAGCTGGCATTGCCGGCGTTGTTGGATGCGGCGCAGGCTTACCCGCAATAAACCGGAATCCTGTAGGGCCTTTCAGTTATCTGGCAGTGGTTGGGAACCAGGATTTTAATTACACCGAAATCAGGCAACTCGACGCAATGCTTGAGTCCGCGCATTACCAGCATCACCTCCTGGTATTCGATGGTATTCACCAGTGGCCGCCTAAAGAACTTCTTCCTGATATTTTCACCTGGCTCAGGTTTGATGCCATGCGACAAAAGGCGCTTCCGGCTGACCGGAATGAAATAAACCAGTTTATTGAGAAAAATGACAAAATCGCTGGTAAGCTGGCCGCCGACGGACAATTTGCCGCGCAACAGGCAGTATATATTAAAATGCAGCACTACCTCCAGGGACTAACGGATGTTGCACCTTTGCAGGCTGAAATCAGCAGGTTATCTTCTGAAAAAGAGGTAATTGCCTATCAGAAGCAGCAGCAGAAACTGCTTGACCTGGAACAGGAATTACAACAAAAATATTCGCCTGAATTAAATTTAAAAAATGTGGATTGGTGGAAAAACGAAGCTGCGCAACTGCAATCCTTAACCAGGCAAACACGAAAACCGGAAGTAAACCAGGTTTATCAAAGGGTCCTGGCTTTCCTGAGTATGAATTGTTACATGTATTCAAACGATGCTTTTAAACGAGGAAACCTGGTTTCGGCTGAAAAATATATTAAAATATACCAGCTGGTAGATCCTACAAACACGGAGCACAGGTATATGGCAGCTAAATTAGCAGCAAGAAACCAAAATCCGGACGCTTGTTTTATTGCCCTTAACCAAGCTTTTGACCTGGGGTTTAAAGATATAAACCGAATGAAAGCCGATCCGGATTTCAAAGCGTACCAGGAGGATGAAAGATTTAAAATCCTTTTAAACAGGAAATAGTTTTGCGATTTATTTTTATAAAAAGTCCGGATTCCGCAAAATCGTCATACTATTTCATTATTGATGTAACTTTTTATCTCTAGTGTCGTCATAGAATCAGAAAAGAAATTTCATTGAATCTGGTTCCGGATTTCAAGGCAAAAATCTCCGTTTACCCAATTATACAATCACCTGCCGAGGCACAAAAACTCCGGCAGGTTTTTTTATTGAATAATCTGAGATAAATATTTACTGATTGCAATATATGATAGTTGTATTCTGTATTTTTGCACCCTTATATTTTTTTATAATTCCTGCCCACCTTACAATTCAGATTTTTCAATGGCCAGCCGCATCTACGCCGATCGTAAACTTGTTATAATCACAACCTTCCTGGCAATCGGTTTTATTTATCTCGTCAGGTTATTTTATATTCAGGTCATCGACCGGAGTTACACCCTCTCGGCCAATAACAATGTGCTTCGCTATGTTACTCAGTTCCCGGCCCGTGGATTGATTTATGACAGAAACGGAAAATTACTTTTATACAACGAAGCCGTTTATGACCTGATGGTGATTCCCCGTCAGGTAAAAGATGTTGATACGGCAGAAATATGCCGCTTGCTGGATATTACTCTTGAAGGCTTCAACGAGCGGATGAAAAAAGCGCGCGATTATTCTCCTATGCTGGCATCGGCTTTTGAAAAACAAATTTCAAAAGAAACCTACGGATATATAGAGGAAAAGCTGTACCGCTTCAGGGGATTCTTTGTTCAGCCGCGAACGCTGAGAAAATACCCAATGTCCATTGGTGCTCATCTACTGGGTTATATTGGTGAAGTAACCCCGGCACAGGTCGAAAAAAACGCCTATTATAAACAAGGTGACTATATTGGAATCAGCGGTATCGAACGGGCCTACGAGAAAGAATTACGCGGTATTAAAGGGTTGAAAATCAGGATGGTGGATGTAATGAATCGTGATGTTGGCAGTTTTGAAAATGGAAAGTACGATACAGCATCGGTGATGGGCCACGATTTATATACTGGTATTGATGCCGATTTGCAGGAATACGGTGAAAAACTTATGACAAATAAGCGTGGCAGCATTGTAGCAATCGATCCTAAAACAGGAGAAATACTTTGTTTCCTGTCAAGTCCGGGGTATGACCCTAATCTGTTGGTAGGAAGAGTCCGCGGTAAGAATTTCGGTGAACTTATGAAAGACCCTATCAAGCCTTTGCTTAACCGCGCTATCATGGGTCAGTATCCGCCGGGATCGACCTTTAAAATGGCAAATGATATGATTGGTTTGCAGATGGGCGTAATAACAAAGGATACACGTTTTACATGCCAGGGCCCCGGCTCTTCACCTATAAAATGCACACATAACCATGTATCGCCACTCGACGTTTACATGGCTATTCAGCAATCGTGTAATCCTTTTCACTGGCAGGTATTCCGGGCCATAATGAGCGACCCGCATTATCAAAATTCAAAACAGCGCTATGATGTATGGCGCAATCACCTGATAAGTATGGGATTTGGCCGTATCCTGAATACGGACCTGGCGTTTGAGTTAAAAGGAAATCTTCCTCCTTCGGAAGTTTTTGACAAAATATATGGCAAAGATCACTGGAATTCCATGACGATCCGATCACTTTCTATCGGGCAGGGAGAAGTACTTACTACCCCACTTCAGCTGGTAAATTATGCCGCTATGGTAGCTAACAGGGGCTTCTTTTATCCACCGCATGTGGTTAGGTCGGTTGGAACCGAAAAAACCAAATACGCGTCAGAAAAAAATGTATCAACTATAAATGTTGAATATGTTGATGTGGTGCGCGAAGGAATGATGGAGGTTTTTGAAGGTGAGCACGGAACTGCACGGGCGTATCGGCTTGATAGCATTACCATGGCCGGCAAAACAGGAACTGCTGATAACCCGCATGGGAAACCACACTCTAACTTTATTGCCTTCGCACCTGTCGAAAATCCTCAGATTGCTATTTGCGTTATTGTTGAAAACGCTGGTTTCGGTTCAACTTTTGCCGCTCCTATCGCAACACTTATGATTGAAAAATACATTACACGCAAGGTTAAACGCAAGGAGCTCGAAGATCGCATGATCCTTATTAACACCATAAACAATTGAAAGAGCAAAAAGGCATCTTCAAATTTATCGACCGTCCGCTGGTGCTGTTGTACCTGACTTTGGTATTAATGGGATGGATAAGCATTTATGCTGCTGTATATAACAATGAGCATTCAAGTATATTAGATTTATCGCAATCGTATGGAAAACAATTGCTTTGGATATTTACTGCCCTGGCCATAGGATTAATGATAATGCTTACTGATGCGAAATTTTTCAACGCGTTTGCCTACCCTATTTACATAGGCACTATATTGCTGCTGGTTGTCGTATTGTTTGCCGGAAAAGAAATAGCCGGTTCCAAATCATGGTTTCAGATCGGGGAATTCAGAATTCAGCCTGCCGAGTTTGCCAAATTTGCGACTAACCTGGCGCTTGCGCATTTTCTTAGTGCCCTTGATTTTGACAGCCGGAAACGGAAATCTCAAATCATCCCCTTGATTATCCTGGCACTTCCAGCCTTGCTTATTCTGCTTCAGAACGATACCGGTTCCGCTATAGTGTATTCGGCTCTCGCTTTGGTTTTATACCGGCAAGGAATGCCCGGCAGCATACTTCTGATTGGGTTGGCTATAGCGGTTATGGCCGTTATGACTCTGCTTTTCAACCATTTTGTTGTAATAGTGGTAATAGCGATTTTACTGATTATATTTGTTTTCTTTATCAGGCGAACCTGGCAAAATATCATTAAAGTACTAGGCATTTTTATTGTGGCTTCCATGTTTGTTTTGAGTGTTAATTACGCGTTCGAACATGTACTGGAGCTGCATCAGAAAACACGTATCAATGTGTTGCTCGGCAAACAGATTGACCTGAAAGGAGCCGGGTATAATGTTAATCAATCGAAAATAGCGATAGGCTCGGGAGGTTTCTGGGGCAAAGGCTTCCTGAAAGGAACCCAAACCAAATTCAATTTTGTTCCTGAACAAAGTACTGACTTTATTTTTTGCACCGTTGGCGAAGAATGGGGTTTTGTTGGCTCAACGGTAGTAATGCTTTTATTCCTTGCACTAATTGTGCGTATTATTATGATGGCCGAGCGACAACGCTCGGATTTCAGCCGGATATACGGGTATGGTGTTGCCTCCATATTGTTTTTCCATTTCTTTGTAAATGTTGGGATGACCATAGGGTTGATGCCGGTAATTGGAATTCCCCTACCCTTCTTCAGCTATGGAGGATCTTCGCTATGGGCCTTTACTATTTTGCTCTTTATTTTTATTAAAATGGATTCGAACAGGCTGCAGCTGGTGTAGCTGATATTACTTTACTCTTCTCAAAGAAAAGCTTCATATCCCGGAATGAAATAGCTACTATCAAAGCAGCTAATCAGGGCCTGTGAAGTGAGTCAGACAAGATTTTTCTCAATCTCAGTTCTTTGCATTTCGCCAGGTTTATATACATTTTATTATACTAAGAAAAACCTTTTAATTTTTATTCCATGCTTGTTTGTCATGATATCAATTCAACAATTAAATAAGTACTGATAGTTAAACCCTCTTTATATCTTTATCAAGATTATCAAGCCCTGCTCTCCTTTTAATAACATCGAAGCACTTTTATAAAGAGTTAATATTCAACAACAAACATCAAAATCACAAAAAAAACCGCTCCATTTCTGAAGCGGTTTTCTACCTATCAATTTTTGTTGTCTAATAGAATGTCAGTCGGTTGTCCTTGATATCCGCTTTTTCCTGAAGGATATTTGAGAGCATACCCGCACGGCTCTGGAAATACATTGCCATCTGCTTTTTCTGACTTTCAAAATCAGTAGTTGCGGGTGGTTGTTTCATATTATCCAGGATGAAAGTATAAACGCCCTGTTCGCCTTGTATTGGGCCAACTACCTGGGCTTTTTTAGCTGAGAAAATCTGCCCGGTAACCTTTGCTTCGTGCCCGTAATTAGGAATATTGGCGCTGGCAAAGGATACATCTACAGTATCAATCTTAGTACCAGGGAATAACTGTAAAACAGCATTCAGATCTTTTGCTTTTGCAAACTGGTCGTTTACTTTCTTCAAAAGATATTCAGCTTTCTTTTCACGTATAACCAGTGGTTTTATCTGGTCTTTTAATACTTCGAGAGGAATAATTCCTTTTTCAACTTTATTTTTAAGAACTGCAACTACATACGTTCCTTCAACATCGAACACATTTGAAACAGTGCCTTTTTCGGTTTCTGCGTTAAATGACCAACGTACAACCTCGCGGGCAGCGGTTAATCCGGGTATGGAATTATCGCTTTCGGAAAGTTTGGGAGCGTTACGTAAATTCATTCCCTTGTCCTTTACTGCTTTTTCGAATTTCTCCATCGTATTGTTAGTAGCGGCGAAATTGCTGGCGTCATTGTAATAAGCCTCAATAGTTCTGGATCCAGGTTCCATGCCAAAATCAACACTGGCAACTTTAATTTTGGTTGAAGGATCTTTTTTGCCAACTACTTTAATAATATGATAGCCAAATTGTGTTTCTACTTTTTTGATGTCACCAACTGAACCTTTTAAAACAGCTTCGTTAAATTCGGGAACCATTGCTCCGTCAGCAAACCAACCGAGGTCGCCAAGTTTTGTTTTGGCAGCTTCATCATCACTAAGAGTTCCCGCAAGGGCTTCAAATGAAGCCGGGGCTTTCTGAACAACGTTCAGTATACTATCGGCTAATTTTGAGGCGGCTTCGCGGGTGCGGGTTGCGGTTTTAATCGGAGTACCGGCATACGAAATAAGAATATGGCTGGCCCTGAGTGAATCGGGTTTTGCCTGGCGATCTACCACTTTGAATATTCTGTACATCCCGTTATCTTCAACAGGCTGGTTAACCTGGCCAACCGGAGCGTTGAAAAGCATGGAGTCAATATTGGGAGAGAAAGTACCACGACGATGCCAGGTGCTGTCGTAACGGTTATCGGAAGTTGAATTCACGAAACCGGCAATATCGGTAGCAACAAGGAATTCGTTGTATGTTTTTTGGATATTTGCCTTCAACAGGGTCATGTCTTCTGCCGACATTTTGGGTTCGAACAGAACATAGTCGATATCACGAACAGGTTTATCCTGTTTGAATTTGTATTTGTTTTCGGCGTAATATTTTTCGTAATCGGCATCGGTAACTTTTACCGCGCTGTCCGAAACTGTCTGATAAGGAATGCCTGTAATGCGCACCTGGGCCATTGTATTCGACTCGTTGTAGTTACGCTTGGCAAAAGCGGTAGGAACATAAAAAGCCTTTGTGATCAGACTATTGTATTTGGTTGACTGCCTGTCGCTTTTAATGTACTTTTCCATCTGGAGGTAACGCTGTTTATTTTCAGGTGTCACCATTTCAGGATTATCGAGGTTCTGAAGAAACTGAGTTACAAGCTTAGGATCAAACTGGCCGGTCTTCTGATCACGAAAACTCTGCTCAATTACCTGATGAGGATGTTTGCCGCGGATAAGGTCATCAAGTTCTTCAACTGAAACCGCTACGCCAAGCTTATCATATTGCTTATTCATTACAATTTCGTTCACTACCTGGTTCCAGGTCTGCTGACGAACCTGATAATTTTCTTCAGCGGTGAGATTTCCCTTGCCACTGTTAGCTTTCTGCAATTCAGTGTTTTCTTCAACCCGTTTGTTGAATTCGTTAATTGCAATTTTCTCGCCTGCAACAGTTCCTATTGTATTGGATTGTTTTCCATTCTTGCGCTGAAAATCGCTAAGCACAAAAAGAAGCAGTGCAACACCAATAATAGCTACAAGTAACCAGTAATGTTTTCGTATTTCGCCAATAATTGCCATCTGTATGTAATTTAATAGATTTCGTAAAAGAGGTGCAAATTTACAATAATTCCTCAGTTGGAAAAATATTTTTTCATTCTTATAACGGGATTTTAAAAATGAAAGCATTTATAAATGAAAGCATTAAGGAATCCCTTTCTGAAACAGGATAATATGGTGGGATTATTAAAAAAGGAAGAGTTGAAATTGAGGAGTTACGGGAGGGGGAAGACGGAAGAGAGACGTCGGAAGTTGGAAGACAGAAGGTGGAAGACAGAAGTCAGAAGTCAGAAGACAGAAGACGGAAGGCAGAAGACAGAAGACAGAAGACAGAAGACGGAAGGCAGAAGACAGAAGACAGAAGACGGAAGGCAGAAGTCAGAAGTCAGAAGACGGAAGACGGAAGTAAGTTGTAAGAAGTAAGAATTTGGAAGACAGAAGACAGAAGTAAGAAGACAGAAGTCGGAAGGTGGGAATTGGATAATTCGGGCCTAAGACCCATCAAAAATCTGAAATCAAAAATCAAAAATCTGAAATCTGAAATCAAAAATCTGAAATCAAGAATCCCTTTACCCTTCAATATCCATCATCACTTTATCAATCCTGCTGCCTGAGGCTTCGAGAATGGTAAATGTGAACTTATCGATCTGAATCTGTTCGCGGATTTCGGGAATACTCTGGTGATGGTTCAGAATAAGCCCGGCCAGGGTTTCATATTCATCCGACTGGGGAAGATTTAAAGAATATTCCTGGTTTAAATAATCGATTTCGAGACGGCCAGCCAGTACAAATTCCGTTTCGCTAACTTTTTTTACCAGCAATTCTTCCACGTCAAATTCATCTTCTATTTCTCCGAATATTTCTTCTATCAAATCCTCAACTGTTACCATTCCCGCGGTTCCGCCGAATTCGTCCACAACAACGGCTACGCTTCTACGCTGGCTTATCATCATATCCAGAACCTTACTGGCGGCAATGGTTTCGGGAACTATTATTACCGGGCGCACAACCGTATTAAGGTCGGCTGGCTTACCGAAGAGATCGTATAAATGTACATACCCGGTAAGATTATCAATACTTTGTTTGTAAACCGGGATTTTCGAATGCTGTGTTTCTATAAACAGCCCATGGAGTTCATCAATTTTAATGCTGTCGTCTACAGCAATTATTTCGTTCCGGGGAACCATGCATTCTCGCACTTTAGTTGAATGAAAGTCGCGCACATTCTGAATCATTTGCATTTCGGTTGCTTCATCAACCTGGGCCGCGGCAGGGTTGTAAAAATCGCGGATATAGTCATCGAAATCTATTGCCGTAAACTGGTACCTCACGGATCCTGTCTTCATTCCGAATATATACCTGAGAATTAATTCGGATAAGCCCAGGAAAAAATACATGAACGGATAAAGAATAAGGTAGACCAGGTAAACCGGCATAGCAAATAAATTTAACAAGCCGTTTGGGTTTAGCCGAAAGAGTATTTTGGGTAAAAACTCGGCGGTGATCAATATCAGTGTTGTCGAAAGTATGGTTTGAAACACCAGGATAATACTTTCGGAAGCCAGTGCCGGCGGCAGTGTGTTTTTCAGAACCGGGCCGAGTATCGCCGCCGCCGCAATACCATATATTACCAGCGAAATGTTATTGCCAATAAGCATGGCGCCAATGAACCGCGAAGGATGATGAATAAAACCCGAGATCAGCCTGGCAGATAATAAACCTTTGCCTTTTTCGAGTTCAATGCGAAGTTTGTTAGAACTTACAAATGCAATTTCCATTCCCGAGAAAAAGGCGGAAGCTGCAAGAGTAATAGCTATAATCAAATAATTATTCATCGGATTTCGGTACCAAAAAACTAATGCTTATTGATTTAATCAGATAGTAAATGGATTTGAATATTCCTCTTTTTATTAACCCATTTATTAACCTGAAGTCAAAGGTAAGATTCTTTGCGAACTATTTATTTTCTTCAACAAAAATAGTGCTGGTCACATCACGGATAACCCAGTTGCCGAACAATTCATCCGATTCCATTCCTTTACCCAGGGTAATTTTATCCGGCTGGGTAATTTTTATAAAATCGTTGGTCGAAACTTTTTTAAAATTCTTATCATAGTTAATGCTTTCAGTATTGAGTTGCTCGTGTTTCTGAAAATTGCGGACCACCACGTTACCCTTTGCTTCCATGGTACGTTTATTATCCCAGCTGATTCCGTAATTGGCTGTAATTTCACTTTTTGGCTGCATGATTGAGTCGTAAAATACAATTCTGAGCCCGTTAGGGAATTCAGTGTAGGCATCAACTTTCTGATAACTGACCATTCGGGGAGCCGTGAGTTCATAATTCAGTTTCCCCATTTCCGTTTGTTTAACATTTATATTTGTGATGGCTATATCAGGAATAGAATCTTTCGACGAAAGCTTGATCACTGTCGACATGTCATTCTCGCAAGAAAAAAGCATAGTTGCCAGAAGCAGGACAACAAGGCCGGAAATAAGTTTAAATTCAGAAGCTGCAGATAATATCCTGCTCATAATAAGTTTTTATTTAGGTTAACGTGAAGCCCGAACAATAGTTGTTTCACCAATCCAGCAACCGACATTATAGCTGCTTCCTTCCTTAATTTCATTGAAGAATAATCGTTCAAGAGTTGGGAAATAAGAAGAATATGTCGCAATAGCTTTGTTTGCCTCATCAGCAATTGAAGGATCTACATTGCGTGCTTTGATGAATTTATCAACCGCGGCCCAATAGGCGGCCCGCGACGCAATTTCGTCAGATCCTCCGCACGATGCCGCATTGGCAGCATACAAATTCCCGATAAGCATATAACACTTGCCGTCGGCAGGATTTAGTGCCAGGGATTTCAGGGCATACGAACGGGCTTCGTTGAAGCTTTGCTGTTCGAAGTTTATTTTTGCCAGGTAGTAACAGGTTTTTGCTTTAAGTACGTCATCCAGGTTAGGAATGGCTTCACCAAAATAACTTTCTGCTTTCTGGGTATCACCTTTTATCATATTCAGTTTGCCCATCAGGTATGCCGATTGCCCGGTAGGCCTGGCTTTATGCAGATTGGTGGTAGCCTGGAAAAACAGATCCCTGTCGGTACAATCTTTACGATCAAGCAAACGGGTAATTTTTTTGAGAAGTGTTGTATCGTCAGGCGATTGTTTGAATTTACGGGTATAAATTTTTTCGATCTCGTCGCAGGTGGCGTAAGGCTCAAATTGTGAGTCGAGCATCTTTTCTACAGGTAACCACTTGTTGGCCTGGGCAGTATCATTTTTACCAATTTCCAGCTTCTGGTCAACAATATCGCTTAGCCTGTCATATACTTCAGCCATTGAATCTACCGGGAGTCGTTCGTTAATAACCTGATTATTCACACTCGCAAAATAGCGTGAAACAATAAGTGCTTCGCTGTTAATGCCTTCTCTCTCGACAGATTTCCTCAAACACTGATAAATCCTGGCTGTATCTGTTGGCCTGTAATTCTCAAGTTCAATAGCCTGTTGTCCCAAAACCATCCCGGTTCTGCTGGTAAGTGAATCACCAAAATACCTGATACGGTTTTCGAATACCATCATCAGTGTATCAATATATGCTTCCCGGATTTTGATGTCCTTGGAATCGTTAACTTTTGCCGTAATGATTTTAGCCCCATCAATATAAACATCCTGACTTACCAAAGGGCAATTGTTGAATACCCATCTCCAGTGCGGCAATGCATCCTCAATGTTTTTCTGCTTGTAGAATTCGCGGTAAAGAGAGGTGTGAGTAATGCATGAGATACTATCCTCCCCGTATTTCATAAATGTTTTCTGTGCCTTAACTTCACTGGCCCCAAATGCCACTAATGCAGTTAAGACAAGTAAAACCTTACTTTTTCTCATTTATATTGAAATATAGAGCCTGTAAAGACTACTAGTTAAACTTTCGCTTCAGGAACCAGCGTTCCTGTAATGAAGTTCCAATGGTCAGCCTCATATAGTTTTCCTGAATAAGATCACTGTCAGTATTGCCTTGCCTGCCAAGTTCGACAGCTATATTCATTGTTGACCGTGACTTTTTCATCGGTAAGCCTACGCCAAAACTTATACCAAAATCATTAATCCGTGTTTGTTTAATTTCAAGATAACTCCGTTCGTACCTGAACCCGGCACGATAGTTAATACGCTGGTAGTATTTACCCATGTCAACCGAAGACGGACGGAACTGACCACCCAACGAAACCCGGAGATTATCTTTCAAACCGGGATTGTCGCCCAGGTAGCGGAATTCACTCCATTTCTGATAGTTGATATCTGCTGTGGCAAACCAACGGTTATTGCTTCCAATCATAAATCCTGCTCCCATGGAGGTAGGCAATTTCACAACTCCGTTGGTTCCGGTTACAATACTGGCAGTATCTTTAACCACTTCCAGGTCGTTGGTGTAGTCCCAGGTGTAGGAATAGGCAATCTTTTCGGAATTTCCGTCAACCGATTGTTTTGGATTATACGTCAAACCAAACTGCATAAATCTGCCTTCCTTCATATCAATATGATACATCAGCCCGAAGTCGAAATTTACTTTACTTAGCCTCACTGTACTTTTAATCATGGAATTAATATAGTAGGCTGAATCGGGGAACGTTGTAGCGCGTTCTTTAACAATGTTACCAAAGAGGTATGACATGTTTACACCTATTGACAAATTCCTGACAGGTGAAAAAGCGCTTCCGAAATAAGCTTTATTAATGCCTCCGTAACCTTTATATACACTTACCATATTACCGATATTGGAAACCACCTGGCTACTTTCGATATCATAACCCACGTTAGAATACGGCATAGCTCCAAGGCTGACGCGCCACCATTTTGTTACCGGAAATCCAAAATAAAGATTTGATAATGATCCATACCTGGTTTTTTGAGAAGCGTCAATGGTTTTCAGTGTTCCTTTACGAAGATTCAATGCCGCGTCGAATACAAAGCTGTTAGTATCGAATGCCATGTATGAAGCCGGGTTGGCGGGGTTAATAAAATACGGGCTGCTGAATGCCGTAGAGGCTCCTCCCAGCGCCATGTTGTTCTGGCTGCTGACACCGTATAAATTACCAATCCCAAAAATTGAATACGGGGAAGAAATACTGACCTGCGCTTTAGCAACAAAAGCAGAAGAAAAAAAGGCCACAGCCAGGATAAGAGTACGAATAACTTTAATGTGTTTCAATGTTGAAATCGAGTATTAGGTTTAAGCCCTCAAGTACCAGGTTGGGGGCTGCAAAGGTCTTAATTTTTAATCTTTTATCAAAATAATTATGATCACCACCGGTAATGATGATTTTAATGCCCGGATATAAGTTCCGGTATTGTTGAAGGATCCCTTCCATTTCTGCGACTGCGCCATTCAACACCCCCGAATATATACTTGTGGATGTATCATCACCGGTAAGTTTTGCGTCTTCGTAATGATTGAGTAAGGGCAAGCGGTCGGTATAGGTATGTAAAGCTTTGTAACGCATTGCTATTCCCGGCGATATGGAACCACCCATGTATTCACCCGAAGCAGTAATAAAATCGTAGGTTATGGCTGTTCCTGCATCAATTACCAGGATATCGTTTGCCGGAAATATCTTTTGCGCCCCAACAACACCTGCCAACCTGTCCTTACCTAATGTTTCGGGTGTACTATATTTATTTTTTACCGGAATGGATGTGGTATGACTAAACAAAACTGTAAAATAGTTTTCTGTCAGATACGCGTCAATTTCAGATGGATACTGCTTTACTGACGAGAGTATCGCATTATTGATTAACAAATTTGACTCGCAGAACTTAACGACCTGTTTTTCATCAACACCTTCAAAACTTAAAAACGCAACCATCTCACTGCCCTGAAACAAAGCGAGTTTGGTGAATGTATTTCCGGTATCGATAATCAGATTCATTGTTCCTTTTTGTTTAAAAACGTCAAATCTTTAAAAGACAAAATTAGAAAAAGCATTAACTCCTTTTCACATGCATGGAGTTTATACCTTTGCAATTGTGAATTTTTAACAGGAAATTTATATACCGAAGTGGTCATTATTGCAGTTAATCTGTTAATATTGAAGCCTGAAAAGAAACTAAAACTCTCAAAAAACCATGAAGCAAAACATTACTCTCACCTTAATCCTCGGGCTTCTGAGCCTCAGTTTATCAGCGCAACAAGTAGTAAAAATTTATAATCCTGATGCTGACGCGAAAAAAGAAGTTGCCGCAGCGGTAGCCAAAGCTTCGGCTGAAGGAAAGCATGTGTTTCTTCAGATTGGTGGTAACTGGTGCCCCTGGTGTGTGAGATTTCACAAAATGGTTGCTGAAAATAGTAAACTCGACAGCCTCATTAAGGCAAATTATGAAGTTGTGGAAGTAAATTACAGTAAGGAAAACGACAATCACGAACTACTCGCAACACTTGGTTATCCTCAACGTTTTGGCTTTCCGGTTTTCGTAATTCTCGACGGAACAGGCAAAGTACTTCATACCCAGGACAGCGGATACCTGGAGCAGGATAAAGGCTACAGCCAGGAAAAAGTAGAGCGCCTCTTTCTTAACTGGTCAGCATTTACGATGAAAGAAGCTGCCGCAAAGTACGGGAAGTAAGATTTTTGATGTCGGATGTCGGATGTTGGAATGAAAATCCAAAATCATAAATTTTACGCCTTCTGCATGTAGGCAAGTCACAAATTCAATTTAAAAATTTCAGGAATCCAACCCTCACCCTTTTGCCCGTTCCACCATCCCCATGCACTTTCTTCATACTTTTGCCGTTCAATTCGGAAACCAAGTTTATTAAACTATACTTCTTAAAATCACCAGATGGAAAATAATCGCCGCTCTTATGTTTTTTTACCCATTGCTTTTGCTCTAGTGCTTGTTGTCGGAATTCTGACAGGATTCTACATGATGCGAAGTTCATTTGTCCAGAATCACCTGCTGTTAAATGGCATGAAAGGACAAAACACCCTCAGCGAACTCATCAGATTTATTGACAAGAATTACGTGGATAGTGTTGACACTAAAAAGTTGAATGATGAAGCTATAACCGGCATGTTATTAAGCCTGGACCCACATTCGGTATATATTCCCGCCACTGACTTTGCCGAAGCCAACGACCCTTTAATGGGCAATTTTGAAGGAATAGGAATACAATTCAGGATTGAGCGTGATACGGTGATGGTGATAAATACTATTCCCGGCGGCCCATCAGAAAAAGTCGGTTTGCTGGCTGGCGATCGTATAGTGAAAGTTGACGGCAAGAATATTGCCGGCATAAAACTTGAGAACGACAAGGTAATGAAGTTGCTGAAAGGGCCAAAAGACACCAAAGTAACTGTCAGTATTTTCAGAAGAGGTTTGAAAAAACTGAATGATTTTACCATTACCCGGGGCGTCATTCCTACCTGGAGCATCGATATCTCCTATCCGGTAAATGCTGAAGTCGGGTATATTAAATTAAGTAAATTCAGTGCTACTACCGGCGACGAACTGCATGAAGCGCTTACCGACTTAAAAACGAAAGGCGTCCGCAAACTTATTCTTGACCTCCGCGGTAACTCAGGCGGATATCTTCAGGAAGCCATTGCGGTAGCCGATGAATTCCTTCCTGATAATAAATTGATAGTTTATACCCAGGGTTTACACCGCCCAAAACAGATTGCGAAATCTTCCGCTGGTGGCCTGTGGGAAGATTTGCCTGTTGTTGTACTTATTGATGAAGGATCGGCTTCGGCAAGCGAAATTGTGGCCGGCGCATTACAGGACAACGATCGTGGAACCATAATCGGAAGACGCTCGTTTGGCAAAGGACTGGTACAGGAGCAAATCGGGCTAAGTGACGGATCAGCGCTAAGGCTTACCGTTGCTCGTTATTACACCCCAACCGGCCGCAGCATCCAGAAACCATATACCAAAGGCGCCGAAGAATATTATATGGAGTACTACCACCGCATGACTGATGGTGAGCTCGACAACGCCGATAGTATTAAATTAAATGATTCTCTGAAATTTAAAACTCCGGGAGGAAAAACAGTGTACGGTGGTGGCGGAATTATGCCCGACATATTTGTTCCGGTTGAGCGTACTACAACATTGAAATTTTATAACGAATCGGTAAATAAAGGAATTCTATACCAGTTTGCTTTTGACTATACGGATGGAAACCGGGCAAAATTCAGTTCCTACAAAAATGCAACTCAATTCGACAGAACATTCCAGGTAAATAGTGGCATGTACAGCGATTACATTGCTTACGCCGAGAAGAACGGACTCAAATATTCCCCTTCCGAAACAGCCGCCTCGCAGATGAAGATCAATGAGCTGATGAAAAGTTATATCGCCCGTAATCTGTATGATTCAAAAGGATTTTATCCAATATACCTAAGAACAGATAAGACCTTCCAAAAAGCAATAGAGATATTTGCAAAGAAATAACACGCTTTTTCAGCAAAACAGCGCAACAAATCTTCCTTGATTTACCAGAAACCCGCGTGATTGCGGGTTTTTGGTTTTAATTACTTCTTGATTAAAAGCAAAACTTACATCTTATTGTTATCCATGAAACCCGGCTAATACACGAAAAAATTCGTTTTGGAGTGCTTGTAACGGTCCTGTAAATCGGGATCAGTTATAATCCATTTCAACCAAAACCGATCTGACTTAAAATTAATTTCCTACTTTTATCCATTCAAAGCTTTCACAACCCTGAACATATTTCTTATTTTCTTTTCCAGAAGCTAAAACTCTATGCCTAAACCAACAACCTTCAAAGTCTATCGCTTTCGCTGGACAATCCTAAGTATTTACATGTTTTTAGTCGCGGTGAACCAGATGCTCTGGATCACCTTTGCGCCAATAACAAGCGACGCAACCAGGTATTATGGCGTTTCCGATATCTGGATTGGAATTCTTTCCATGTGTTTTATGATCGTTTTTGTTGTGTTTTCCATTCCTGCATCCTGGATCATAGATAAATATGGAATTCGCGTAGGCGTAGGAATAGGCGCAGCTTTCACCGGTGTTTTCGGGTTACTTCGCGGATTAGTTACTACAAATTTCGAACTTCTTCTAATGGCCCAGGTTGGTATTGCTATCGGCCAGCCCTTTATCCTGAATGCCATTACAAAATTTGCCGCGCGCTGGTTCCCGATTGAAGAACGTGCTACCGCCGCAGGACTTGGATCGCTTGCCATGTATGTAGGAATACTGGCGGGTATGATTCTGACACCATACCTGATTATTGGCTCCGGAATTGGCGGTATGCTTTATATTTATGGCATTATCGCGATGGTTGCAGCTGTGATTTTTGTGGTTTTTGCCAAGGAAGGCCCCCCAACGGCTCCTTGTCGTCCTGACCAGGAAGAACGATCACTGGTGTTTGATGGCATCAAAAACATTTTTAAGGTAAGAGATTTCAACTGGTTGATGTTTATCTTTTTTATAGGATTAGGCGTTTTCAACTGCGTAACTACCTGGATTGAGAATATTTTAAATCCGCGTGGTTTCTCCAATACCCAGGCCGGGATTACAGGTGGGCTGATGATTGCGGGCGGTATACTTGGCGCATTGGTGATTCCTATACTTTCCGACCATTACCGTAAAAGAACTCCATTTATTATAATAGCGTTGGCAGGAGCTACTATTAGCCTGGTGGGAATTACTTTCGCAACTTCGTATTGGCTATTGCTGGTTTCGGGAGCAGGACTTGGCTTTTTCCTGCTTAGTTCAGGACCTATCGGATTTCAATACGGAGCCGAAATTACTTATCCGACTTCGGAAGGCACTTCAAACGGTATGTTATTGCTGATGGGTCAGATTTCGGGCATTGCCTTTATTTTTGCGATGGATATTTTCAAATCTCCGCTAACAGGCTCAATGACATTGCCTTTGATCGTGCTGATCGGACTTATGGCAGTTGGGATACTGGTTTCAACACAACTAAAAGAATCATCCTTAATGAGCAAGGAAAATGTTCACAAAGCGGCTTGATTACTTAACTTATCATTTTGTAAGCCAGCCATAATCATATAAAAGTATGAACATTTCTTATCGGCTTAAATTCAGTAGAATAACGCCGGCATCTTTTCTTTTCCTGCTTTTTTCACTGCTTCATTTTCCGCAGTTACGTGCACAAAATGCCCTGCCTGATTCAGTAGTAAAAGATCGCATTGAGTACATTCAAAAACTTCTCGATAAGGGAAAACCAGCAGCAAACCTTTGGTGGAAAGGCTGGCTTTACGGCTATAGCGCCGCAACTGTGATTCAAGGCGCTGTAGTATTTACAAGTGATAAACTGGAGTCCAGGCAGGATATGGTTCTGGGCGCAGCTACTACTTTGGTTGGAGCTGCAGGACAATTAATTATGCCAATGACACCTGCTTCAGCACCGGCTAAGCTTATATTAATTCCCGGCGAAACGCCAGAAGAACGGATTAAAAAACTCGAATACGCAGAAAAGTTGTTTGAAGCCAGCGCTAACAGGGAAAAAGACGGTCGCTCCTGGCAAATGCATGCGGCCTCAAGCGCGGTAAATCTGGGCAGTGGGATTATAACCTGGCTGGGATTCGACCGGACGATTAAATCAGGACTAATAAACTTCGCTATTAATGAAGTCATAACTGAAGCTCAGATATGGACTCAACCTACAAGAGCGATAAGGGATTATAAAAAATACCGGGAAAAATATAAATCCGGAGTACCACAAGCTTCAGATAAATTAAAATCAAGCTTTTTTGTAAGTGTTTGTCCGGGAGGGCTGGCATTACGAGTTGTATTTTAAGATTATCTTGAAACTCTGTTTTCCATTAAGCTTCTGAGCCATGGCATACGACGAACGATTAGCTGACCGTATCAGGGAAATCCTGGTTGACCAACCCGTAATTGAAGAAAAACAAATGATGGGCGGTGTCGCTTTTATGGTGAATAACAAAATGTGTGTTGGCGTAATAAAGGACGAAATGATGGCCCGCATCGATCCAGATATTTTCGATGAGGCAATCGAAAAACACGGTTGCCGTCCCATGGATTTTACCCGCAAACTAATAAAAGGCTGGGTGTTTATAAGTCCCGAAGGCATTGACAATATTAAAAATCTTGAATATTGGATAGGGCTGGCACTTGATTTTAACAAGCGTGCAAAAGTTTCAAATAAAAGAAAATCAACACTATGAAAAACCGGAAAATCAGTATTGGAGTCATGTCTTTTCTGCTTATTATCAGCATAAGCAATTACATGAGAATAGCAGATGGCAATGTTCGAACCATAGAATTCATTTCAATCCTGGCCATCGGAGCTCTCCTGGGATTACTTCTCAGCCAGCTTATATTATTTTTTAAAAAGCAATAATTTCAAAAACCTATTCATTCCCACTGGCATATGCATTCCGATAGAAAAACCTGCTCCGGATTTGGTTTTTCGTACCTTCGTGGCCTTAAGACTTATTAAAGATCATGAAATGGTCTTTATACAGGAGTTTCGAAATAGATCAAATTCAAAAGGAGAATTATTTCTAAAATTATACCTACATGAACTACAGCGATAAATCAAACGAATTTATACTTTCAATGCAAACCAGCCTGGACGACAATACGTTTGTAAAATTATCCTTAGGAAATTATAAAGGGAAAGAAGAGAATCTTAAAAATATTTACATTAAGCGAATTGCAATTAAAGGCGAGGAAAAACTGAGTTTTACTTACCGCTACAAAACCCGGGATATTGTTAAAAACTATTCTCCGGCGGAAGGAATCGGCAAAATTCTTGATTTCCTGAACCAGGAATTTTATGTTTCAACTTTGTTCACTACGGCTTTTGATCTGAGTTTTGAAAACCTGCATAGCAAAAAAATTATTATCCGAAAAAATGCGCCTACCATTACAACAGTTCCTTCTGCCGATCACGACCGTAGTAAAAACCGCTTGATCAGCGCAAATGAGAAACCTTATCTCACCGCACTGAAAATTACGGATGAAACCGGGAAAGTACTACCCAACTCCCAGGATAAATACAAACAAATCAACCACTATATTGAAATCCTGAGTACGCTGATTAAAGAAATTCCGGCCAGGGATACTGTTAAAGTTGTTGATATGGGTTCAGGAAAAGGATACCTCACTTTTGCTTTGTACGATTACCTGACCAACGTTTTGAAATTAACTTCTGAAGTTACCGGCGTAGAATTCCGCCCTGAGCTGGTAGATTTATGCAATAAAATAGCCAAAACCAGTGGTTTCAGCAAGCTCAGTTTCGAACCGGGGACTATAGAAAATTATGATAATTCAGGCGCCAATATCCTGATTGCCTTGCATGCCTGTGATACTGCCACCGACGATGCCATTTATAAAGGAATTACAGCGCAAGCCGATTTAATTGTTGTGGCTCCTTGTTGCCACAAGCAAATCAGGCGACAGATGGAAGCCGGCAAGGCATCGAACGAACTTGATTTTCTTACCAAATACGGCATTTTCCTTGAGCGGCAGGCCGAAATGGTTACCGATGGAATCCGCGCGTTGATCCTTGAATATTTTGGGTATAAAACCAAGGTTTTTCAGTTTATCTCCGATGCGCACACACCTAAAAACGTGATGATTGTGGGAATCAAAAGCCAGGGTATTAATCTTAAAGATGAACAGATTTTGCAGAAGATAAAAGATTCCAAGGCTTATTTTGGAATCGAATACCATCACCTGGAAAAGATGATGGGACTTTTGTAATCGCGCATTGAATCATAGTTCTGTTCAAATCGGTATGCTATGAAAGTATTGGGTTTTATCATTCATTCAAATATCCTGATTGCGTTAGCTGCGCTCGCGCTCACTCTTGCAACCCAGGTTCAGCTTGGGATGGAACCCCAGGCGCACGCTTACCTTGCGGTGATTTTCCTTGCAACATTATTCGATTATAATTTGCACCGGTACCTGACTTTGTACAACAAGCCCGAAGCCATTAAAAATGACAAGCTCAAATGGGCAAAAGAACATCTGAATATCTTCATAGCATTAATCATTTTATCTTTCGGCGGACTGGTTGTCGTTATATTTTACGTAAAAACCGCGATCCTTTACCTGCTTGTACCTCTTGCGGTA
The DNA here is from genome assembly GCA_963665485.1 of Bacteroidales bacterium. Taxonomy (GTDB): domain Bacteria; phylum Bacteroidota; class Bacteroidia; order Bacteroidales; family UBA4417; genus UBA4417. Next base: position 61,686 of record OY762227.1, read on the forward strand.
CTTTCGTTTCTGTATTCGTTTCCATTTCCCGGAAAACAGAAACGCAACTTTCGGTTGATGAAACTACCTGGAATCAAAACGTTTCTCATCGCATTTGTATGGACCGGTGCAACAGTATTGATTCCGTTATTCTTCGGGAATGAACCTTTTGATCATCTGGAAAGAATGCTCTTGTTCGCTGAGCGGTTCACCTATATTTTTGCGATTGCTATTCCGTTTGATATCCGTGATATGGAAACCGATTCTCTTGCTTCGATCAGGACGATTCCAATTGTGTACGGAGAAAAAAATGCCCTGAAAATTTCGAATGTTGCTTTGTTACTTTCGTTATTAATCGCATTATTCCATTACCTGGATTTGAAAATGGGATTTATTCTTCCCGCCTATATAATTTCAATTGTAACCACTTTCATTTTCATTAATACCAAGGCATTTAAGAGAATGACTTTTTATCACCATGGAATCCTGGATGGAAGTATTTTGTTACATGGGTTGCTGATTTTTATGAGCTTTTACCTAACTTTATAAGTCCAATCTTAAATTGGAATAACCATCAAGCCAACATCTTCTTACCTTAAAATATGGACACAAGTATTTTCACAAACAAAGCCGAAATACCTGATGATTTTTTACTCAGCGCTGCATTAGGCGATTTATTCGGTGTATGGATGAATATACGGGAATATGTTCTCGGCGTTTATCCAAAGGCTACCGAAGAATGGAATTTCCCGGGGCAAAAGTATGGATGGAATTTCCGCATTAAGGATAAAAAACGGGCAATAATCTATTTGCTACCCCGCGATAAGTTTTTTCTGGTTGCTTTTGTTTTCGGTGAAAAAGCAACTCAGGCAGCACTTTCAAGTGATATTAACAACGAAATTAAAACCAGTATCGAGTCAGCAAGAGTATATGCCGAAGGACGTGGCTTCAGAATTGAAGTGAAAAGCAAGGACATAGTCGAAGACATTAAGAAGCTAATTGACATTAAATTGAAATTTTAAATTAATATGAAATTAGTGGAACGAAGTTTTAAAAGATTCTCCCGTTTTTTTGACTACATTTACTTCACCATACGCAGATTCTTAGTTTATAAGAATTATTGTACCTTCGCCCCTTTATTCAAATAGGACTTTTACCAAGATATGTGGAAATTACTCGTTAGATTAATCCTGCGCAACCGGCCTGGTATACTGATAGTTATTGGCTTGCTTACCATAGTTATGGCTTGGCTTGGAACGGGCGTAAAACTTTCGTACGATAACTCAAGGATGCTTCCCGCCAACGATCCGACAGTGGTTGAGTACGATGCGTTCAAAAAACGTTTTGGCGAAGATGGCAGCATCCTCGTCATCGGGCTTACTAATCCCGATATGTTTAAACTTAAGGAGTTTAACGCGTGGTACGATCTTACCATGGACATGCAGAAAATTGATGGCGTCGAAGGTGTTATGTCCATCGCAAAAGCGGCTAATATTGTCAAAAATGACAGTCTTCGCAAATATGATTTCCTTCCGCTTGTTCCGGCAAAACCTACAACCCAGGCCGAAGCAGATTCGCTGAAAAAGAAAATTCTCTCTCAGAAATTTTATGAAAACCTTTTATACAATCCCAAAACAAGCACGTACCTGCTTGCCATTACACTGAATAAGAAAAAGCTGAATGATAAAGGCCGGCTTGCCATAACCGATAATATTTCAGCCCGTGCCGCTGCTTACACGGCACAAACCGGGCATGAACTGCATTATTCCGGATTGCCATACATCCGTTCGGTGATGGCTCGCATGATACAAAATGAGCTTTTTCTCTTTGTTTTTCTATCCATCCTGGTTGCCGCTATTGTTCTTTTCTTTTTTTTCCGTTCGTTGAAAGTAGTAGCCAGCTCACTTGTGGTAGTTGCAATCAGCATTATTTTCACGGTTGGCTTAATAGGGTTGTTTGGATTTAAAATAACTATCCTAACGGGTGTAATCCCATCTCTCATTGTAGTTATTGCCATCGAAAACTGCATCTATATTCTCAACAAATACCATTGGGAATACCGTCAGCATGGCAATAAAATCCTTGGTCTCTCGCGTGTAGTTTCGCGTATTGGCTTTGCTTCACTCATGGTGAATACGGCTACAGCTACAGGCTTTGCTGCTTTTATCCTGGTTTCGAACCAGATGTTGCGTGAATTTGGTATCATAGCAGCAATCAGCATCATGGTTGAATATGTACTCTGCATTCTGTTGTTGCCAATCATATTCAGCTACATGGCCCCACCTACAGAAAAACACCTGAAACATCTTGATAATAAAATACTCAGTATCGTACTGGATAAAATCATCTATTTCATTCAGTATAAACGTAAATGGATTTTCTCAATCGCAGGAATTCTGCTGGTAGTGGGAATTATCGGAATGCTCAACATGAAGACTTCAGGTAAGGTAGTTGATGACATCAGCCATAAAAATATTCTGTACAAAGACCTGAAATTTTTCGAACATCAGTTTGGCGGTGTTATGCCTTTCGAAATATCTGTCGACACCAAAAAGAAGAAAGGTGTTATGAAATTGCCAACCATTCAGAAAATTGATGAACTGCAGGACGTTATTCTTCAGCATAAAGAATTCTCAAAACCCCTGTCGGTCGCGGAACTGGCAAAGTTTGCCAAACAGGCCTATTTTAATGGCAACCCCGAAATGTACAGCCTTCCTAATTCGCAGGAAAAGAACTTCGTTCTTTCTTATTTCCCGCGAAAAGCCGCTGGTCAAAAACAAATGCTGAGTCAGTTTGTAGATAGTACCCAGCGTTACACCCGTGTCAGCTTTCAGATGGCGGATGTAAGTACCAAAGAAATGAATCACCTTCTGGATAGCATCCGGCCAAAAGTGGCTGAAATATTTCCTGCCGAAGATTATAATGTTCAGATTACAGGAAACAGCGTTGTGTACGCCCGTGGCACCGAGTTTCTGATAAAACATCTTTTGGAAAGTGTGCTTATTGCCATTGGTTTTATCTCCCTGCTTATGGCTCTGATGTTTTCGAGTATCCGGATGATTGCCGTTTCAATGTTGCCAAATATCATACCACTTATTATAACCGCCGCCATTATGGGATTTACGGGGGTTCCGGTTAAACCTTCCACAATTATCGTTTTTAGCATTGCCCTGGGAATTTCGGTTGATAATGCCATTCAATATCTTTCGCGGTACCGGCACGAACTTAAAGTCACCGGCAACGACATTGGCCGTTCAACTATAAATGCTCTTCGTGAAGCAGGTTTCAGTATGATTTATACTTCTATCGTGTTGGTACTTGGTTTCAGTGTCTTTATGGTTTCCAGTTTCGGGGGCACACAGGCACTCGGCATGCTGGTTTCCACAACCTTGTTTATTGCCATGTTCTTCAATATTATGGTGTTACCGTCGATGCTGCTTGTTCTTGATAAGTATGCTGTTACCAAAGCATTTAAAGGAGAGCAGATTATTGAAATCTACGACGGCGATGAAGAAGAAAATGGCAATGGCAATCACAATGGCAATCATAATGGCGATTCAAAGAATAATAAAAATCATACCTTGAATAGTCTGTAAGGTATTACAGATATTTTTTTATTTGTTGAACTAAACGTATCCAATTTAATCATTTCCCTATGAAAGGTATAATCCTGGCCGGCGGTTCCGGTACCCGTTTGCATCCTCTTACCCTGGCGGTAAGCAAGCAGTTAATGCCTATCTACGACAAGCCAATGATCTATTACCCTTTGTCGGTGTTGATGATGGCCGGCATACGCGAAATACTGATCATAAGCACACCTTACGATCTGCCCAATTTCGAAAAGCTTTTGGGAGATGGTTCTTCTTTGGGTTGTTCTTTTGTGTACGCTGAACAGGTTATTCCAAACGGACTGGCTCAGGCTTTTGTAATTGGCGAAAAGTTCATAGGTAAAGATAAAGTTGCTCTCATTCTGGGCGACAATATTTTTTATGGCACCGGTTTGCAGGGACTGATCCAGGAGAACAATGATCCTGATGGCGGAGTTGTTTATGCCTATCATGTTTCAGATCCTGAACGTTATGGAGTTGTTGAATTCGATCAGAATCAAAAAGCGATTTCGATTGAGGAAAAACCAAAACAGCCTAAATCCAACTATGCGGTTCCAGGACTCTATTTTTATGATAACAGTGTAGTAGAAGTTGCAAAAAATATCAAGCCAAGTCCGCGCGGCGAATTTGAAATTACTGATGTAAATCGGTATTATCTCGAACAGGGAAAACTCAAAGTTGGAATACTGAGCCGCGGAACCGCCTGGCTCGATACCGGCACTTTTGCTTCCCTGATACAGGCATCACAATTTGTTCAGGTAATTGAAGAGCGACAGGGGCTGAAAATAGGCTGTATTGAAGAACTTGCTTATCGCAATGGATTTATTGACAGAGCTCAGCTTGAAAAAATTGCTACCCCGCTTCTGAAAAGCGGTTATGGCGATTACCTCATGAATCTACCCGAAAGAGAATAAATACGGATAATGAACCCAATTCAGGAACTTCAACTTCGCATTGATGAAGCTTTCAGCGTGATCAGGTTTCCTTCGGCGCCTGCTGATCTTTATGACCCGATCACATATACTCTGGGCCTTGGCGGCAAACGGCTCAGGCCATTGCTCGTTTTAGCTTCGTGCCAGATGTTTGGTGGTGACATCGCGGACGCAATTAATCCTGCCATCGGGATAGAGTTGTTCCATAATTTCACGTTGCTGCACGACGACATTATGGACGAAGCCCCACTGAGGCGTGGCAAAGAAACCGTGTACAAGAAATGGAATTCCAATGTTGCCATTTTGGCAGGCGATACCATGTTTGCTGTAGCCAACAAGTATATGCTGCGAACAAGGCCACATGCTATTTCGCAGGTTGTGGAACTGTTTAACCAAACGGCTATTGAAGTATGCGAAGGTCAGCAATATGATATGGATTATGAGAAACAATCTGATGTTTCAATTCCGGATTATATTGAAATGATCAGGTTGAAAACGGCTGTATTATTGGCGGCCAGCCTAAAAACAGGCGCTATCATCGCGGGTGCCGAAAATGATGACTGCAACCATATTTATGATTTCGGAATTAATATAGGCCTTGCATTCCAGCTTAAAGATGACCTGCTGGATGTATATGGCGATCAGGTAAAATTCGGAAAAGTGAGTGGAGGAGATATTATCGCCGGAAAAAAGACATATTTGTACCTCAAAGCTCTCCAATCAGCCGGGTCGCAGGCTGAATATTTCCGTGAACTTTATGCCTCACATAACCTCCCAAGTCAAGAAAAAGTAATTAAAGTAAAGGAATTATTCAATCAGCTGAATATTGAACAACTTACAAGGCAATTGATTGATAATTACTACCAGAAAGCCCTTCATGATCTTTCATGCATCAGTTTACCCGAAGAAGCAATGGAAGAACTGAGTGATTATACGGCAGGATTGATGGAAAGGGAGAATTAGCAATTGCGGATTGCGGATTGCGGATTACGGATTGCGGATTGCGGATTGCGGGATTGTGGGATTTATTCCGAAATCCGAAATCAAAAATCTGCAATCAATTTATTCCACCCCATCCTTTTGCATCTCTTCCAACTCCAGATGCGCCTGCTCCCATTCTTCCATTCTTAATTCCAGATTCTTTTTAAGTCCCTGGTATTCCTGGAACAAACGGATGCTTTTTGTTGTGTCCTTATGTGTATCCGGATCAGCCAGCAATTTATCATAGCGGGCTATTTCGGTTTCGATGAGTTCAATTTCCTGTTCGGCTTTTTCTACTTTCGAGGTTTGTTTGCGGATATCACGATCCAGTTGCTTGCGCCTGGCGTAATTGAGTTTGTTGTCCGAAAAATTTTCTCCTGCTTTTTGCTGTTCAGTCCGCTTTGCTTCCAATTGTGCCAGGTTGGCTAATTTACGTGCCTTGATAAATTCATTGATATCGCACATCCAGGTTTTGATAGTGTGGTTGCGGAATTCAAAAATCTTATCTGTTAATCCCTGGAGGAAATCACGGTCGTGCGAAACAATGATCAGTGTACCATCGTAGCGGAGTAACGCATTTTTGAGAATGTCCTTGCTAACCATATCAAGATGGTTAGTCGGTTCATCAAGAACCAGCAAATTAACAGGGACAAGAAGCAATTTTGCCAATGCCAGCCTGGCTTTTTCGCCACCCGAAAGCACTTTTACCTTTTTATCTATTGCGTCGGCACCGAACAGGAAACTTCCCAGGATATTCCTGATTTTAGTCCTGATTTCGCCGGTTGCCACATCATCAATAGTTTCAAAAACAGTTTTTTCGGGATTTAGCAATTCAGCCTGGTTTTGAGCGTAATACCCTATTTTCACATTATGTCCCAGTTTGCACAAACCTTCATGGTCCAGCCCTCCGACTATTATTTTAGCAAGTGTGGTTTTCCCTTCCCCATTTCTGCCAACAAACGAAACAAAATCGCCTTTTTCGATGGCCAGATCCAGCTTATCCAGAACCAGCTTTTCGCCATAGCGCTTGGTGAGATCTTTGCATTCAACAACAACTCTTCCCGACGAAGGCGCCGGTGGAAACAAAAAGTGAATCGCCGACGAATTCGGATCATCCACTTCCACACGCTCCATTTTATCAAGTAACTTTATACGCGATTGCACCTGTCGCGCTTTGGTACTTTTATACCTGAATCGTTCAACAAATTTTTCAATTTGGGCAATTTCGGCCTGCTGGTTATCGAAAGCTGCTTTTTGCAGTTCCATTTGTTCCTCTCGAAGCTCCACATAACGTGAATAACCGGCTTTGTAATCGTAAATGCGGGCATTCATAATCTCGATGGTGCGGTTGGTAACATTATCAAGGAAAGCCCTGTCGTGCGAAACCAAAACCACAGAACCGCTGTATGTGATCAGAAAATCTTCCAGCCATTGAATGGATTCAATATCCAGGTGATTGGTAGGCTCATCGAGGAGAATAACATCGGGCTTTTTAAGTAAAATCTTTGCCAGTTCAACCCGCATTTGCCAGCCTCCGCTGAATGTGCTGAGCGGTCGTTCAAATTCCATCGGTTCAAAGCCCAGTCCTTTAAGAACTTTTTCGGCATCTTCCTGCATATTCTGCCCGCCAAGCAGATGGAAGCGATCAGTTGCTTCTGTTAATCGTTGAATCAGCTTTGAATAAGATTCACTTTCATAGTCCGAGCGCTCAGCCAGTTCGGCAGAAAATTTATCCATCAGGTGATGCTGGTGCCGGGCTTCTTCAAAGGCAGTCATAGCTTCCTGAAGCACATTCAGCTTGCTGCCGGTAGCCATTTCCTGTGGCAGGTAACCGACTGTGCTACCCGACGGACTTGCAACAACGCCACCTTCAGGCTCCTGCATCCCGGCAATTATGCGCATCAGCGTGGTTTTTCCGGCACCGTTTCGCCCAACCAGACCGATGCGGTCGCGGTCGCCGATAAGGAAACTTACGTTGCTGAACAGGTAATCGCCTGTAAAATGTACTGAAAGGTTGCTTACAGAAATCATAGGCGGCAAAGGTACTGCTTTTGAGGAAAAGAAAAAGAAGCGGGTGAAGGCTTTCTGGCCCCAGGAACTTTTTCATTTTGTGTTTAATGTTATATGTTTTTCATTCCTTCTTTCGAAATGGTCAATCACTTCAATTAAAATGAAAAAACACTTAACACAGAATGAAAAATGAAAAAGTAAAGGGCAATTATCAGCAATTCTTCACCAGCAGCCTGGGTTCCAGCATATCCATAATCGCATATTTTACTCCTTCACGTCCTGATCCGGAATCTTTAATTCCGCAAATAATCGAGTTTTGGTAGCTTTTAATCCCTCGTCACTTTTTCACTTAGTGTTTAATGTTATATGTTTTTCATTCCTTCTTTCGAAATGGCCAATCACTTCAATTAAAATGAAAAACACTTAACACAGAATGAAAAATGAAAAAGTAAAGGGCAATTATCAGCAACTCTTCACCAGCAGCCGTGGCTCCAGCATATCCATAATCGCATATTTTACACCTTCACGTCCTGATCCGGAATCTTTAGTTCCGCAAATAATCAAGCTTTGGTAGCTTTTAATCCCTTGTCACTTTTTCATTTAGTGTTTAATGTTATATGTTTTTCATTCCTTCTTTCGAAATAGCCAATCACTTCAATTAAAATGAAAAACACTTAACACAGAATGAAAAATGAAGAAGTAAAGGGCAATTATCAGCAATTCTTCACCAGCAGCCTGGGTTCCAGCATATCCATAATCGCATATTTTACACCTTCACGTCTCAGTCCGGAATCTTTAATTCCGCCATATGGCATATGATCGACCCTGAAGGTGGGAACATCATTTATTATTACACCGCCAATCTGTAATTGGTTGAATGCTAAGTTCATTTCATGAATAGAATCAGTGAACACACCTGCCTGTAACCCAAAGCGTCCTGAATTTATCCTTTCAATAGCTTCAGCAAATGTTTTAACAGGTTCAATCACCACCACTGGTCCGAATATTTCGGCTGAACACACAAGCATATTTTCATTCGTATTGGTTAATACGGTTGGTTTCATAAAGCCACCTTCCCTTTTCCCGCCGGCCAGAAGCCGGGCTCCACCATTCACCGCTTCATTTATCCAGTTTTCAACCCGGATTGCATTAGCTTCATCAATCATAATGGCCATATCAGTTGTCGGATCAATCGGATTGCCTTGTTTAAGCTGTTTCACTTTTTCTATAAACTTTTCACAGAATGATTTAAATAAATCGTTCAGAACATAAATTCGCTGGGTATGAATACAAACCTGCCCGGAATACGAAAATCCGCCTGCTACACATTTGGTAACAGCCGCTTCCAGATCTGCGCCATGCGAAACAATAACACCTGCATTTCCGCCTAATTCGAGTACCACTTTCTTTTTCCCGGCCTGGCTCTTCATTTTCCACCCAACTTCGGGTGATCCGGTAAATGAAAGAAGACTAACGCGTTCGTCAGTTAACAGTTTATTGCCGGTTTCCCGGTTCATTGGCAGAATAGAAACGGCTCCTTTGGGCAAAGCAGTTTTGTCAAAAAGCTGAGCCAGCATCAATGTGGATAAAGGTGTGAGGCTCGAAGGCTTCAGAATTATCGGACAACCGGCGGCAATGGCAGGAGCTATTTTGTGCACAGCAAGGTTAAGCGGGAAATTAAAAGGAGCAATTCCTGCAACAATTCCAATTGGAAAGTATTTCACAAATCCTTCTTTCCCTTTACCGGCTGGCGTCCAGTCGATGCTGAAATATTCGGCTGGCAGGCGTCGGCTTTCTTCGGCAGCAACTGTAAATGTCTGTATAGACCGATCTACTTCGGCCAGGGAATAACAAACAGGTTTTCCCGATTCAAGCGTAATAAGTTCGGCAAATTGCTGACGAAGCGAAAACAAATCTTCACTGATCTGCTTCAGGATGTCATATCTGATATACGATGGAGTATTCCGAATTTCTTCAGCAACGGTTTCCGCGGCTTTTATAGCCTGATCCAGTTCGGCATCACCAGCCAGAAAGGTAGTAGCTACCTCGCTTCCATCGTAAGGATTAGTAACACAATGCTTTGCAGAAGTTGAAATAAATTTTCCTGCACAGTATATTTCAAAGATTTGATTTGAAGACATGGCTTTAGGATTTACAAGATAAAATTACGATTGAAAATGAGACTAACGGATATCAGAATAAAATAATAGAGAAATGAGAATTAAAGTACGATTTACGAGGTACGAGGTACGATTACAGCCTACAGAATTCACTCTGTTGCGTCTATTGACGATTAACCATTAACGTTTAACCAATAACATCTGAATATCAAAATCCTAAACAACCACTTTTAGTGCTATATTTGTTACTACTTAAGAACATTGACTATGAGCAAAAACAATAACAGCAAACTACTTATGGCTTTCCTGGCCGGCGCGGCTGTAGGCGCGGCTGTCGGATATTTTCTGAATTCCGATAAGAAAGATGAATTGGTTGAAGATCTGAAGGATGGCGCTGCCAGTCTGAAACAAACCATTGAAGATGGACTTGGAAAAGTAAAAGAGTTCGTTGATGCTTTTACTGATGATGATTTCGAACAGGACACTGACATCCCAACCAAATCATGAAGCCATGAATGAAAAATCTCCTGTAATAAGTGAGCTCAGGCAACTGATCACTGAATATTTTGATGCCAGGCTCAAACTTCTCAAGCTTGAAACTTTTGAAAAGATAGCAAAGGTAACTGCAGTGTTGTTCTCTTCATTGGTTGTGGCTCTACTGGCATTCTTCCTGTTGTTTTTCCTGAGTATGAGTCTGGGATTTTACCTGGGGAAAATATTCGACAGTATGGCTTTGGGATTTCTTTCCGTAACCGGGTTATACTTAATCCTGTTTATGTTGGTACTGTTTATGAAAAAAGATCTGATGGAAAACTTTCTTATTGAAAGGATTATCGGTGAACTAACTAAAAAGGAGGATGACGATGAGCAACCAGGCTAAAAAAATTACAAATCTCGATAAGCTGATCCAGGAAAAACATGAGTTAAAGACCTTTTGTACCCATCAGGAAAAATTGATCGTTGTCAAATTCGATGAATTAAAGAAGAACTTCCCTGAAATAATCACCAACGAAATTCTGCCCTATTCCAGGGAAAGAAATAACAAAATTCTTTCCATACTTGATATAGCCAACGAGATTATTTTCCGGTTTCTACCCCCTCGTTTTCGCAACAGCATGTTTACCAGGGTTGCGTTGAAAGTGATACAGGTATTTGTTATCAGGGGATTCAGGAAGAAGGGTGAAAAGTGATCAATTAATAGTGAATAACGGAAAGGTTAAATTAAACACGAAGCCGTCACTGCGAGTTGTCAATGCGAGTAGGAATGACAAAGCAAATGACGAAGCAGGAACGCGAAGCATTGAACAACATTGAACCTTGAACTTTTAAACCCCAACCCCTAAAACCTAAAACCTGATATATTACTTGCCAAACTTCAAAATATTTCCTGAATTAGAAACATTATAAAAAAAGTTGTAAAATTTTGACCTACATGCATTTTCGTATCATTATTTTTGTAATTTTGCGCTCCATTTAACGGACAAAACACACAATATTCAAAAATGATCGCGATAGTAGATATAGCCGGGCAACAGTTTAAAGTTGCAAAAGATCAGAAGTTTTATGTGAACCGCCTCAAAGGAGAAGCTGGTTCGGTAGTTGAATTCAATGAAGTACTTCTTTTAGATAACGAAGGCACTGTAACCATTGGCACACCACTTGTTGAAGGCGCAAAAGTGTCGGCAACCATACTGGCTCACTTACGTGGTGACAAAGTAAAAATCTTCAAGAAAAAACGTCGTAAAGGATACCAGAAGGAAAGTGGCCACCGCCAGAACCTGACCCAGGTAAAAATCGAAGCGATAAACGCATAATTTTAATTGTAACTCATAATATTCAAACGATATGGCTCACAAAAAAGGTGCCGGTAGTTCATCAAACGGACGCGAATCACATTCCAAGCGTCTCGGTGTGAAAATCTATGGCGGACAATTCGCCCAGGCCGGTAACATTATCATCAGACAGCGTGGCACAGTTCACAACCCAGGCCTCAACGTAGGACTTGGAAAAGATCATACCATCTTCGCGCTTTGCGACGGATTGGTTCAATTCAAGAAACGCGCGAACGACAAATCATACGTTTCTGTTCATCCTATTCAGGGCGAATAAGCGCATTGGCAGTTTTTACTGCTGTTCAACTCACTTATATGAAGTCTCCTGGTGGTTCACGTCAGGAGATTTTTTATTTTTGCATGAGGAACGACGTAAAAATTGCTGTTAATACTATTTCAGGAATTACGTTGTGCAAAATGTACAGTGCATTGCGCTATGATTAATGATTACCACGTCAATGAGATTTGAACAAACCTACTTAATTCTCTCTGCACTAAGCACAAAACACTAAGCACACTGCACTAAGCACTATTTAAAAACATACCGATAAAACCCCAAAGAAATGCTCGAATTATCCCTTTTACGCGAAAATGCTGAATTAGTTATCGAACGTCTTGCCATCAAACGTGTAGATGCACGCGAAACGGTTAAAAAAATTCTGGAAGCCGATTTGAACAGGCGCGAAACCCAGAAACTGTTGGATGATAACCTGGCTGAATCGAACCAGATAGCCCGTGAAGTGGGGAATCTTTTCAAAGAAGGGCGCCAACAGGAAGCCAATGACCTGAAAGCCCGTTCAGCAGAACTTAAAGTTGCTGCCCGCGATCTGAGTGAGAAACTCGAAGCTTTGCAAAAAGAGCAAAACGATCTGCTCGTCACCTTGCCTAACCTTCCGCATCCTGAGACTCCGCAAGGACACTTACCCGAACATAATGTTACTATTTACAGCGAAGGCGATATTCCGGAACTGGGCGAAAATGCCCTTCCTCATTGGGAACTGACTTCCAAGTATGATATTATCGATTTTGAACTGGGTGTAAAACTTACCGGTGCCGGTTTCCCTGTTTATAAAGGACAAGGCGCACGGCTACAGCGCGCGCTGATTAATTTCTTTGTGAACGAAGGTGTTGATGCAGGTTACCTCGAAATACAACCACCACTGATGGTTAACGAGGCTTCGGCCTATGCTACAGGCCAGCTACCTGATAAAGACAGCCAAATGTATCATGCCGACCTGGATAATTTTTACCTTATCCCGACCGCCGAAGTTCCGGTTACCAATATTTATCGTGACCTGCTGTTGAAAGAAACTGATTTCCCTATTAAAAATGTGGCTTATTCGCAGTGTTTCCGTCGTGAAGCCGGTTCTTATGGTAAAGATGTAAGAGGATTGAATCGCTTGCACCAATTTGATAAAGTTGAAATCGTTCAGATTCAGCACCCGGATCGTTCCTACGCAGCATTGGAGGATATGAAAGCGCATGTAACCGGATTGGTTCGCAAGCTGGAATTGCCGTTCCGGATTCTCAGACTTTGTGGTGGCGATATGAGTTTCACTTCTGCCTTAACCTATGATTTCGAAGTGTTTTCGGCGGCACAGAAACGTTGGTTAGAAGTAAGTTCGGTTTCCAATTTTGAGTCGTTCCAGGCCAATCGTATGAAACTTCGTTTCAAAGACAGCACCGGCAAAACCCGCCTTGCGCATACCTTGAACGGTAGCGCTCTTGCTTTACCCCGCATTGTCGCAGCTTTGCTCGAGAACAACCAGACACCCGAAGGAATCAGGATTCCGAAAGCACTTGTGCCGTATACGGGATTTGAGTGGATTAAATAATTGCGGATTGCGGATTGCGGATTGCGGATGTCGGATGTCGGATTGCGGATTAAGTAGTTGTGATTGGAGAAGGTGTATTCCGAAATCCAAAATCGCCAATCCCAAATTATAAACACCTTGATAATGAAACTTAGAGTTGTCCTTCTGTTTATCCTAACAGTCTTCCTGGTTTCAGTGAGTCCGGGAAAACTTATGGCTCAGCAAACGGAGGAACAACTTGGCGTTCAATACTATAATAACAGGGAACTGGATAAAGCGCTTTCGACTTTTGAATCGTTGTACAACCGTAATCCAAGCCAGTTCAATTACCTGTATTATACCAATACACTTTTTGAACTGAAGGAATTCGACAAAGCAGAAAAAATTATCAAAAAACAGCTGAAGGCAAACCCACAAGACCCTCGTTACCAGGTGGATCTCGGGTATCTTTACATCATGCAGGGCGATGTTACCAAAGGCCGTAAGATATATGAAAACTGTTTGAAAGACCTTCAGCCTGATAAGATGCAGATTTATAACCTTTCCTATGCTTTCAGCAACCGTAGGGAGACTGATTATCTAATCCGCACTTACCTTCGAGGACGGGCTGAGCTAAATGATCCTGCTGCGTTTGCCTTTGAACTTGCATATACTTATGAAGCGCTGGGAAGCACGGAACAAATGATTGACGAATACCTCAATCTCCTGGCTTCAAATCCTCAGCAAATGACGTTGGTTCAAAACAGGTTGCAGGCCTGGCTGAGCGATGATGTGGATAATACTAAAAACGATACGTACAGGAAAGTTCTTCTGAAGAAATCTCAGCAAAATCCTGATGAAATACTGTATAATGAATTATTGCTCTGGCATTCCATTCAACAGAAAGATTTCCCGTTTGCAATTGTCCAGGCTAAAGCACTTGACCGCAGATATGGCGAGAATGGACAACGGATTTTTGACCTTGCCGCTCTATGCGTGAGCAACGAAAACTATGACGCGGCTATTGAAGGCTACATGTATATCATTCAGAAAAAAGCTCAAAAAGATATAGTTATGCGAAGCCGTATCGAGTTGATCAACACTCAATTCGTGCAATATAAAAAATCATATTCTCAGGATAAAAATCGTTTGCTTTTGATGAAGCAGGAGTATATTCAATTGCTTGATGAAATTGGAAAAACTGCATTTACAATTCCCTTAATACTTAATCTGGCACATTTACAAGCTTTTTACCTGGGCGAAACAGATGCAGCAATTGCCCTTTTATTGCAGGCCATCAATATCCCAAATGTTCTTGTCACCAGCCAGGCTGAATGCAAACTCGAACTGGCTGACATTTATCTCTTTTCGGATGAACAATGGGAAGCAACTTTGTTGTATTCGCAGGTTGAAAAGACATTTAAAAATGAGCCAATTGGCCATGAAGCAAAGTTCCGTAACGCAAAATTGTCGTTTTATATCGGTGAATTTGGCTGGGCTCTGGCACAACTTGATGTGCTAAAGGCTGCTACTTCCAAGCTGATTGCCAATGACGCGCTTGAGCTTTCACTTATAATCAGCGACAATATTGAAGAAGACAGTATAACTGTACCATTAAGTATGTACGCTAAATCCGATTTGCTCGAGTTCCGTAACCGTGATTCAGAAGCTTTGGCAGTTCTTGACTCGATAAGCATACTCTATCCAATGCATGCTATTGCTGATAACGTACTTTTCAAGAAAGCGGAAATCTATGCCAAAAACGGGAAATTTGACCTGGCTGCAACTAACTATTCCTTAATTATAGAGAAATATCCTTACGACCTTCTTGCCGATGATGCCATGTACAACCTCGCAGGACTTTACGAAAACCAACTGAACAACAAAGGAAAAGCCATGGAGCTGTATGAAAAAATTCTGACTCAGTACACCGGAAGCCTTTATGTGGTTGATGCCCGTAAACATTTCAGGGCGTTGAGGAATGACCCGGTAAATTAAGCGGTTTTTTAAATCCCAAGTCTCAAATCCCAAGATTCAAATTCCAAACCATACACCCTAAAATTATCACGCCAACGATCAAACAATCCAACACTCCATCACTGAATATCTTAACCCCCCATCACTTTATCGCTCCCTCACTCCCTCGCCCCCTTCACCCACCCTCCCACTCTCCCACTCTCTCCCAAAATCCAAACCCTAATCCCAAAATCCTACCCCTTGTACGAAGTAAGAGCAAAAAAACACCTAGGACAGCATTTTCTGAAAGATGAAAATATTGCATCCCAAATAGCCGAAAGCCTTTCCCCATCAACGAAACAAGTCCTTGAAGTTGGTCCGGGAACCGGTGTGCTGACCAAGTATTTACTGAAGAAAAATTTTGGTAAGTTTGTTGCTGTAGAAATTGACCGTGAGTCAGCGTCATTTCTACGCGCCAATTATCCACAACTCGGTGACGGACTTCTTGAAGCGGATATGCTCCGTATGGATATTGCTGGTTTATTCGAAGGTCAGTTTTCAGTAATTGGCAATTTCCCTTATAATATTTCGAGCCAGATTTTATTTCGCATACTCGAAAACCACGACCAGGTTAACGAAGCGGTTGGAATGTTTCAGAAAGAAGTGGCAGTAAGGATTGCAGCGCCTCCTGGCAAAAAAGATTATGGAATTCTTAGCGTCCTGTTGCAGGCCTGGTACGATATTGAATATCTTTTTACCGTTGATCCAAGTGTTTTTAATCCTCCACCCAAGGTGCAATCGGCAGTTATCCGGTTACAAAGGAACCAAACCACGGATTTAGGTTGCAACGAAAAATTGCTATTACAAGTTGTGAAAACGGCCTTTAACCAGCGCCGTAAAACTCTTCATAATGCTTTAAAACCGTTGGGAGACTACAACGGAGAGTTTGCAGGTAAACGCGCGGAACAACTCAGTGTTGAGCAGTTTGTAAGCCTCACCAATGCCATGGGAAAAATTACTACTGAATCAACATAAAGGGGCTTTGACCAGAAGAGCAGTGCAAATCAACAAATAGGATTATACATGAAAAAGTAATGTTTAACTTCTATATGAATAGTAACTACTGGAAACAGGTTAAATAAAAGTCAAAATCGCAAGTTCCATGTTCAGAACTCATGAGTAATATTTTCTATAATTGCACTACATATATACTTCATTTCAAAACATTAAAATTTTATAACCATAACATTACTATTTTATTACTCTATGCTTCAATTATTTAAATTTCAATATTACACTACACATTAAAAAACATTTACAAATCTGGCACTATAACACTAAAACAATCAAACAAATTAAATGTAATTTAGCGTCATATTCTAATTGAGCTAATTCTATGTTTAATTTCAAACATGCAAAAAAATCGATTGATATAATTGAGCAATTTCTCAGTTTGATTGATCAAGGCAGCCTGATATTCAAGGATGGAGTAAAAAATTATCTGTTAGGAAACCACGAGAATTTCGGGGATAATCTTAAAACCCTTTCCAACCTGTCGGCCGAGGCTGATCTGAAGAAAAGAGAAATTGAGAATATCTTATACACACAATCGTTGATGCCTCAGCTAAGAGGAGATATCCTGAAACTGCTGGAGGAACTTAACAACATTATTGATCTGGCCAAAACCAATCTTTATGAGTTTGATGTGGAAATTCCTTTTATACCGAGTGAATTAAACCAGGATTTGATAAAGCTTACTGAACTTTCTGTATTAGCAATTGATTCCCTAATTCCTGCTGCGAGGGATTATTTTATTAATCCTGACTCAGTAAAAGAAAAGTTACACAGGGTTTACCTTTACGAAAAAGAAACAGATAAACTAGCCAGTTCAATAAAAAGAAGAGTATTTCAGACTATTCCCCAATTGAAGCTCAGCGAGAAAATTCATCTGCGGTACTTCACTCTTCACATAGAAATACTATCGGATGTTGCTGAAAATGCTGCCGACCTTCTATCAATAATGGCATTGAAACAAGCGATATAAGAATCAATGACGTTCGCACTTTTATATATTGTAAGTGGTTTGTACCTGGGCTGGCTCCTGGGCACAAACGACACTGTTAATATTTATGGTTCGACCGTAAATTTAAAAATGTTGAATTTCAAAACTGCTGCTTTCATTGCAAGTATTTTCATTATAACGGGCGCCCTGTTTCAGGGAGAAGGAACAACTAAAACTATTCATAGTTTAGGGAATATCTCAGAACCGGTAATTGCATTTACAGTTGCGTTGTGTGTCGGTATTATTGTGCTTATTTTAATAAAAATCAAACTTCCTGTATCAACAAGCCAGGCAATTGTTGGAGGAATGATGGGTTGGAGTTTTTACATACATGCAACCACAGATTGGAATTTGCTTTCTAAATTCATTTTTTCATGGCTTTTATCACCGGTGCTGGGTATGGGGTTAGGGATGTTATTTTTTATATCCATGCGGAAGCTGCTGAAACAATCAAGGATTCACCTAATTAAACGGAACTATTATCTACGGATAGCTATGGTTTTTGCCATTGGTTTTGCCGCGTTCGGATTAGGAGCAAATAATATTGGAAATGTAGTAGGTATTTTTTCCAACCTTTCACCAGATATTTTCGTTGATTTTGGCATTTTTTCAATAAGTGGAATCCAGATTTTGTTCCTGATAGGTGGCATCTCAATTGTAATCGGAATATATTCGAACAACTGGCAGTCATTAAGGGAAAAAGACAATGGAATTTTGTCGCTAGCTCCGGAAACTACGGTAGTGGTTTTGGCAGCTCAGGCTGTAGTATTATTTTTATTTTCATCATCATGGCTTTCCAACCTGTTGATTTCTGTTGGCCTGCCAGCTTTCCCACTGGTACCTGTATCAAGCACACAAATTGCAGTTGGCGCGGTTATCGGGATCGGAATTGTTAAAGGCGCGCAGGAAATTGAAACCAAAACTCTTGCAGGTATCGGGCTGGGCTGGATTACGGCACCCATAGGCGCCGGACTTTTAAGCTATAGTTTACTTTATATTATACATAAAGTCTTCCAGTTCCCGATAAAACATGAGAATTCGCATTCACTCATTCCATCACCTGAATTTCAAAACCTGGTATATCAGAATCCAAGAATAAATATGATTCTTCCCGGTATAATATTTTTTTCGGCAGTTATTATCCTGATCCTGGTATACCTGTTTTTCAGACAGCAAAAGTTAAGATTGAGAGCAGAAAAGGACATACTGGTTCAGCAGAATCAATTGTATCTTTCTGAAAAAGCAATGAATGAACTCGAAATGAAAACTTTTGCCGTAGCCAATGAATCTCTGAATCTGAAATTACTGGCTAAACGTAAAGAGTTCATGGATATAGCGCTCAATATCAGTGAACAAATTAATTTTCTTGAAAAAATATCTTCCGGAATTAATGATGCAATCAAAACTACCGATAATGAAGAGCGGATTCAACGGCTGAACAGATTATCCGTTATAATCAAGCAGAAGATGTCGTTCTCCCAGGAAAAAAAAGAGTTTTACACGCAAATTGAAGAAATTCACAAGGATTTTCACCTCAAGCTCAAAACCAGTTTCCCTGGTCTCACCAATCTGGAGAAAAGATTAGCCGGACTTTTGCGCCTTAATTTTTCAACAAAGGAAATATCCGCTTTATTAAATATCTCGCCTAAAAGCGTCGAGGTTGCCCGATACAGACTTAAGAAAAAAATGAATATTGATAAAGATAAAACACTTAACAATTTTATTCAAAACCTGTAAATTAAATCCTTTTATGTATGAAAACAATTAAACAAAGTTTAATGGTCCTGCTCCTGTTTACCTCGTTACTAGGGAATAAACTGGTTAAAGGACAAGAGAATGACACGACCCGGTACAATTCGTATGGCCAGAAAGTGCAACGCGTTCCTCTTACTGCTGAGAACAGAAATGGTGTATTGGTATTCGAATCGAAAGATCAGAGTGTAAAGACCTGGTTCGATTTAAGGGTGAATTTCGACGGAGCTCACTATTTCGACAAAAATGCATTAAATGCAATTGGTGACGGCTTCACCATCCGGCGCCTGCGTTTTGCAATGAAAACTATCCTTTACAAACATTGGACAGGTGAAGTAGATTTAAACTTTGCTGGAGGTCAACTTGATGTAAAAGATGCTTTTATCGGTTATCGCTCAGATAAGCACAATTATTATTTCAAAGCAGGCTATTTTAAAGAGCCAATATCAATGGAAACAACTACAACATCAAGGTATCAGACTTTCATTGAAGAACCTTTCATGACAGAGTTTGCCCCGGCCCGCCAATTAGGATTAAATTTCTCGAAATGGGGTAAGAGCTATTTGGTTATCGGAGGCATTCATTTTAATGACGTTGAAAATCTTGAAGTTACAACTTATACTGAAGATATAAATAAAGCAAGCGGTACTGATGAAGGATATTCACTTACCGGGAAAGCTGTTTTCCGCCCGATTAATAAAGACAAAAAACTTATTCATCTGGGAGTTTCGGCTTCTTATCGCACTCCAAAAACCAGCTGGGAGTTTCCAAACACCTATCGCGTATCACTCAGAGATATGACTAGCATCAGTCGCAAAAAATATCTTGATTCAGATGATATCCCTAATGTAGAATCCAACGTATTGTTTGGTGGAGAACTGGCAGCCATTTATAAGAACTTCAAATTTGCAAGTGAATACCTGAGTACCAAAGTAAACCGGGAAGCCGGGTTTAAAAACTATACAGCCAGTGGTTTATTTGCCTCGGCTTCTTATCTCGTTTTCGGTGGCAATTATAATTATACCAACGAAGAGGGCGAATTCACACAAATCACCAGAGGCAAAGAATGGGGCGACATCGAATTAGCCCTTCGCTATGACTATATAGACCTGAATGATACTAAAGCTGAGATTATGGGTGGCAGCGCTAACGGTTACACGGCCGGCATTACATACTTTGCAAATTCAAATGTAAAATTCATGTTAAATTACTCATACATTAACCACGACAGGTATGCCAATGGCAAAGGAAAACTCTATGTAGGTACTGATGAAAATGGCAACTTAACAAAGGATTATACCAAAGTTACCGAAGCAGCCGGAAAAGGCGGAGATGATTATGGATTTATCCAGGCCAGAATAGAAATCGACTTCTAAAATTAATCACATTTAAAATTCAGCTAAATGAAAACAAAAATATTTTTATCAGTTCTTTCAGCTACATTTATTTTTCTGTCAGGTTGCGTGAAAGATGACATGTTTGTAAATGATACTACTCCAGGCTCCGATATTAAGCTGGTAATTAATGAAGTTGCGTCAAATAATGGTGATCCGAATCCTGATTGGATGGAAATTTATAATCCGGGTGATGCTGAAGTAGACATCAGTGGATTCGGGGTGTATGATAAACCTGCTGCCATTTACACCATTCCTGCCGGTACAAAAATAGCCGCCAAAGGATACTTTGTCATTGTATGTGATGTTGCACTGGCAGGAACAGATGCTTCCAAATATGCTGCATTCGGAATTTCTTCAGGTGGTGAATCGGTTTTCCTGGTGGATGCAACCAAAGCCATTATTGATCAGGTTGATGTGCCGGCAATGCCTGTAGGTGTTTCGTATGCAAGGATTCCTGACGGAGGAGATGTATTTGCAAATGCCAATCCAACCAAAGGAACTGAAAATAGTAACACAAACGAGCCTCCGGTAATTGTTGCACAACTCATCACTGGTGTAGATGATAACAACTATTTTGACTACACTGTAACAGCTTCGGATGCTGGCGGTATCAGGGATGTGAAAATTTACACTGAAAACGGAACCGATATTAAAATTTCGGAAATGGCTCCAGCCGGCGGTGGAATATATAAATACAGATTCCCTGTAATGACAGGTGGTTCAATAGTAAAATACTATGTTGTAGCAACAGATATAACCGACAAAAAAACATATTTCCCTACAACAGCTCCAACTACCCCTGCAACCTTTACGGTTGCTAACGGGGCACCCACGTTTAACTCTGTAACGCCATCGAGCTTTAGCCCATCCGACGGAGAAGCAATTTCTTTCACTGTAAATATACTTGATAAAACAGGAGTGAAAGAAGTAAGATTATACTATGTTTTGAATGATGCACTTGCTGCAACAAAAACAACTGTAATTCTTACCACAACTGATTATTCAACTTTCACAGGCACTATACCCGGTCAGGCCAATATGACAAAAATCAGGTATTATCTGAGGGCCGAAGACAATGCCGCGGCTAAAGCATATTTCCCTACCGAAGTAGTGGTTGATGGTGTGGTCACAAGTACTTTCAATCATGACGATGCAAGTACCTGGCCCTTGATAACAGTCGCCCCGCTACCGAATTACGCAGCCCTGGTATTAAATGAAGTATGCGGATTACAGGATCCTGATGATGACTGGATTGAAATTTATAATACGTCGAATGCCGAAGTGGATATGAGTAATGTAAAGCTTGTAAAAGATGGTGCAGCTTCTATCTATACGGCTCCCGTTGGAACAAAAATAGCGGCTAACGCATATTTCGTTGTTACCACAAAGGTTGTTGCACCAGTGGTTGGGTTAACGGCGGGTATTTCAAATACCAAAAACGTTAAATTAGAGCTGACAAGTCCCCAGAATGTTGTTTTCAGCAGTTTTGAGAAAACAGCTGTAAATCTAATAGGCGGACATGCTTTGAATGGAAGTTATGCACGCAGCCCTAATGCAACAGGCGATTGGGTAATCACAACAGCATTTACAAAAGGAGCAGCTAACAATTAATCAGGTTAAAAAAACTATTAGAATGATAAACGAAAAAACGACTCCGCAATTGCATTTAAGGAATTGCGGTTTCGTTTATCCATTGTTGAGCACAATAATCATTTTGGCAATATGGCTTTTAAACGGCTGCCGGAATGAACAAGCTGATACCTTACCCTTACTCAGCCCATTGGAAGTATATAATGTCAATATCCCTGAAACATCGGATCTGAGTTTTGGTTCATCAACGGATATTTTATACACTGTAAGCGACCGCACGGCAAAAGTGTATAAAATAACTACCAAGGGCAAAGTGCTTTCGGAACTCGCGTATACCGGCAATGATCTGGAAGGTGTTTGTTATGCCGGAAACATGTTGTACATAGCAGAAGAACGTCTGCGCAAAATAATAAAACTCGATCTGCAGGGTACTCAAATTTCAGAAAGGACGATTCCTGTTAAAATAAATGAAGAAAACCAGGGACTTGAAGGAATTTCGTATGCTACATTCAACAAGCATTTTTACATACTTAACGAAACCAACCCTGGCTTATTAATTGAAACTGATGAAAACTTAAATGTAGTAAAAAACCACGAATTGACATTTTCATCGGATTACTCAGGAATTTGTGTTGACAATGTTAACCAACAACTCTGGATTGTTTGCGACGAATTGGCGACGGTGAACCAATGCACGATGGAAGGAGTATTAATCAAAAGCTTCCGCATACCGGTAAGTAATCCTGAAGGAATTGCATACGATCCAACCAGTAAAATGTTATATGTAATCAGCGACGCCGAAGCAAGACTTTATCTTTTTAAAATCAACGATCAATAAAAACAGTATTATGGCAAATGATGAATTAAAAATCGGAGAGGTTTCAAAACCCAGGTTTGAGTTCCGATCGTTCGGACAAAATTTTGACAATGCGGCAAAACGAATGGCTCGTTTATCGATGCCGGTGCCGGAAAAAGTATGGGAAAGATATTCGGACGAAATATACATTCTTTCGCGCACAAACGATATTAACAACACCAAAGTACGCGACGGAAAGATGGATATAAAAACGTATGTTCAAACCGTGGATGGACTTGAGCAGTGGAACCCGCTTATGAAAGGAGAATTCCCGATCAAGGCATCGGTTCTTAAAAATGAAGTTTTTCCGGCGTTTAACGTGCAGATGCCCGAATTGACAAAAGAGGTTTATACATTCGACGAATTTATGAACATCATCCACTCACATCCTGATCTGGCAGCTGTTAAGGTACACAAACAACGTTTCGGATATATGGTAAACAATACCATCTGCGAATTCGGCGAAGTACTGATTAATGGTGCACGCGTTATGACCATTAATTCCGAATCAACAGAGGTAGAAGATATCAGAAAAACCGTAAAGGATATTGGGCTCGAAGGGGTAGAAAACATCAATTATTTACAAGCTATCAAGCGTGTTATCGGAATGATTAACAAACCTCTGGCTAATTAATTAACCACACTTTAAAAATAAGTAAGATGGCACAAGAAATAGAACGCAAATTCCTGGTAAAAGGTGATTTCAAACAGGATATCTATAAAGAAACACGGATAACTCAAGGTTATTTATGCTCTGTTCCGGAACGAACCGTGCGTGTGAGGATTAAAGGCAAGCAGGGATTTATTACTATAAAAGGAATCGGCAACGCATCAGGTGCAAGCCGGTATGAGTGGGAAAAAGAAATTCCTGTAAGCGAGGTTGAAGCCCTGCTACAGATATGCGAACCTGGCGTAATTGATAAAACCCGCTACCAGGTGAAATCAGGTGTTCACACCTTTGAGATAGATGAATTCTATGGTGAAAACCAGGGTTTGATTGTTGCCGAAGTAGAACTGGGCGCTGAAGCCGAAGCATTTATAAAACCAGTTTGGCTCGGAGAAGAGGTAACCGGCGATGTGAAGTATTACAATTCAATGTTGATGAAACATCCGTTTACAAAATGGTAAATCTTCTGTATTTTGAAGTAATTTATACAAGCAGATTTTGATTTGATAACAAGGAAATTCTGGCAGCAATTTTTTATTGTTTTTGCTTCATTTTATGACTAATGGATGTGAAATCGTAAAAGATTGAGCCTTGTTAGTAAGTAAGTTGTTATGAAAAATAATCTGCCATTACCTGCACGACTTTGAATTTCAAAAATAATATTCAGGAATATGAATGAGCCAGATACAACAATACGCGAAGATATTGTCTTCGACCCATTGGATATGAATAATTACAGAATCGAAAAACTTCCGAAACGTAAAAAGGGAGTTTTCGAAACCTGGTTGACTTATATCGGACCACCGTTGGCAATTATTTCATTTGTATTGTTTGCTTTCATCCTGAAATTGCCGTTTCTGCAACAAATTGATCCAGTCCATTTAACAGAAGAAGCAAAGAAAGTTTTTGACAAAATAGGTCCTGCCGCGTTTTCCAGAAACAACGCTATTATGCTTGGGATTTTTATGGCAGGTATAATTCTTTGGATTACTGAATCATTGCCTAATTATCTCACATCACTTATCCTCATTGTTACGTTGGTGCTTACAGGTGTTCTTCCTGAAAAAAAAGCGTATGCCGAACTGGGAAATCCTGTAATGTGGCTTAATATCATGTCATTTGTTTTGGCAAGCATGTTAGTAGCTACAGGCGTAGCCAAGCGTTTTGCCTTATGGTTCATATTAAAATTCGGGAAAAACGCCGGATCCGTTTTCCTTAGCTTTATGGTTATCAATATAGTACTATCGGCCTTTATTTCGGCAACTACAGCAAAGGCAGCCATTTTGCTTCCCATTTTTATGGTTATTGCTGCTATTTATGGTGCCCGTAGTGGCGAGCATCGCAATAATTTCGGACGAAGTGTAGTGCTCCAGAATTTACTCTATATCAATATTGGCGCCAGCGGTTTTTTGACCGGCTCAGGTGCCAATTTACTGGCGGCATTTTTGATTGGAGGTGCCATGGGAGGAAAAATTTTCTTCAGCGAATGGATGATGGCCATGTTTCCGATTATGCTGATAATGATGCTAATAGGCTATTGGCTGGCTATGAGAGTATTCTTTCCTCTACCTCCATCCGAACGTTTGCCACAGATTGAAGGAGGCCTTGAAAGGTTGAGGACTGAATATGACAAACTTGGTAAGATTAGTTTTCAGGAAAAAAAATCTGTACTCATATTTATTCTCATTCTGGCCTTTTGGGCCACGGATAAACTTCACGGAATCAGTCCTACTGCGGTAGCTTTTGTTGGCGCCATTGTTGCTCTGCTTCCCCGTATCGGTGTTATTAAATGGAACGAAGTTGACATTCCGTGGCACTTAATGTTATTTTCGGCCGGAGCTTACGCCTTAGGTGCCGGATTTGCAGCTACAGATCTCCCTTCAATCAGTGTAAACGCCTTTTTCAATCACGTTGGAATTGGAAATGAAACTCCTTTTTGGGTACTTTTCTTGTTACTCACCGGGGTCATGCTATTCAGCGCTCTGTTATTTGAATCAAAAACCATGAGGGCAATGATATTTGTGCCAATAGCCATTGGAGTAGCCGGGCGTTTCAACCTGAGTGTGATAAGCCTTGCTCTGCCTGTTGCATTCATGATTGAGCATGTATATGTGCTGCCATTTAACAGCAAACCAGCCGCTTTACTATATGAAACTGATCACTACAGCATTACGGATACCTTTAAGTTTGGATTTACCATGATGGTGACAGCCTGGCTGGTTATAATACTCGCCGGTGAAACCTGGTTTAAAGTTTTGGGTATTACTCCCAACGGGGTATTTGGCCTTTTTTAAATAAGTATACTCCAATCTGCAATTCTGCGTTTTTCTATTTTACGCACAATTGTTTTTTGTGAAAACAGCAAATTGAAACGAAACTGATTACACAAATTATCAGGCGTTTTTCAAAAAACAGCGATATATTATGCTGATAAAAACATACAACGATATTGTAAATTTCCTGAGTTTTGCCACAAACCTCAGAAAATTGCGTAGTCGGATAAATCAAAGCATTGATATACCTGAAATTATAAGCGAATTTCCCAATTCACATCCCAGGGGATTTATTAAGGAATTTAAAAAAAGAAGGACAACTATTGTCGAAACCTATTTGCGGATTACTAAAAGCCTTGAATCAGCAAACTACAACGAAAGAGTTCACGCATTAAGCCTTTTGGCGGAGCACATTATATATTCACGCTCGCTTAAAATGCCGCTTAACGCTGCCAGGGTGCAGCTGGCATTAATGAAAGAAGTTGTAAAAAACCGCGATAATAAACGCGTACAACTTGAGTTGATGCGCGATTTTACAGTTTCTTCTTACGGGCATCCCCGGGTTATCAGAAATTTCCTGAAAAAACTTGATATTATCGAGGTTCCCGAAACAGGTGAAGAACTCAAAGATTTGAAAATGGGATGGGATTTTCATGTGCACGACAGCACTTCGTATGGACGAAAATCGCCAATTCAGCTCATTATTGACGCATTTATTAAAGGTATTTCCGAACTCACTATTGCCTATAACAATCTCGATCGGGAGGAAGCCGTAAAAGAAGTGCTTGAAGCAGGTAGAATTTTGGGCATTAAAGTGAATATTGCTTTGGAATTCAGTGCATTAACTAACGGAATGCGTTTTCATTACTTGTATATACTACCCAATTTTTCCAGCAAAAAAGGACGCTTCAAGAAATTTCTGAAACAAAAAACAGATGATTTTAAAGAATTCATGCACGAGCTGGAAGAAAATGAAAAAAAACGGGAAAAAATTATTGAACAACTGATCGAAAACTTTAATAATCAGCATTTACCACACATAAATGAAGGTTATTCACCCGATTCAATTTATTACCTTCAGCCGCTTACTGTTAACACCGAAGAAAATTCCTTAGGGAATAAAATCTATTCACGCCGGCAACTGGGAGAGGTTCTGTATCCAAAGCTTAAAACGGTGCTCGAAAAAAGAGCTTTACAGGTTACAGCTCAAAAGATTCAATCTGAAACATCACCTGAAAAGTTCAGCATACGCGAAATTGAAAGTATACAAAAACGATTTGTTGATATCCGTAAGCAATATCAAAACCTGGAACCTGAAAAAATAAGGGTTGAATACTTTGCGGGAAACGAATCGTTATTGGCCGAATCGGCAATGAGCAACCTTGAAGATATTTACAATCTGGCTAAAAAAGCAGGGGGAACCATTAAATTCATCCAACCGCTGGAACATGGATTACAGGCGGCAATTGACCAGATTCTCGAAAACCACGAAATGTTATCGTATACTGAGATTTACAATATATATGAGACAATCGATACCAAAGAATCAGATTTCGTGGTATTTACAAATTTCATAAAACTCCTGAACCATGGTGACCAGGCTGAATTAGCTCAATTTCTTGAATCAAACAACTTAACATACAACAAGCTTAAACTTGAAAATGCGCAGGCTTACGTTAAGCATAACCTGCTCATTCCTGCAATTGGAAGCGATGCAGCCGGCAGGTCGACACTTGCGCCGGGTATGGGATTTATCCTGGAAAGCCGTTTGCCCAACTATCAAAGAAAATATTTCAGTAAAACTCATTATGAGCTGCCTGGTGAAATTTCAGAATTGATATACAGGCTTGCCAGGATTCCAAAAACTCAGCTAAAAAAGAAAGAGAAGCCAAGGATTATTTGTTTGGGCAAACTTAGTGCCGGCAAACAAAACATGTTAGGCGACGAAAACATTGAAAAGCCGATTAGTCCGGTTCGGGCGTGGGAATACCTCAATCCCGCTATCAAAAATTCCATATTTATTTTAATCGGTTTTATCCCGGCGTATTTGATTGTCGGGTATGAGTATGCATTATTGTGGTTTGCCATTACAGGTTCACGCAATATGTTTGTGGATGTGATTTCCGGAAATGGTTTCAGGCCCAAAGAGTGGCATTCGAACGATATAAACTGGACTAATTTTGCACATTCACTTTTCTGGACAGGCTTTTCGGTACCTATTCTTGGATTTGTAAAAGCCCGTTTCGATATTGTCTGGACCGGATCGCACGAAGGAATTATGTTTGAGACTTTAAAGTTCTTTTTCCTCAACATAGCAAATGGCATGTACCTGGCAACGCATAATTACATCAGGGGATTTGATAAAGGGACGATCAGGGCCAATTTTTTCCGAAGTATCATTGCCTGGCCTATTGCGGCTGTTTTTTCGCCCGTTGGAAACGCTCTCTTCTTACCAAGTATTGTACAAACTAAATTCTGGTCCGATTTCGTGGCGGCAATAATCGAGGGAAGTGCCAAATACAAGAACATTATCCGTATTAAATATCAGATAATTAAGAGACTAATGCCGGACCTGTTCAGCGAAGACGAAGAGACTGAAAAATTAGCCATGCTTGATATGATCTATTTTGTTAACGAAAGCACCAGGGCAAAAACAGCATTAAGAAATCAATTGATCCCGAAGCAAAGTTATTTATCTAGATTAAAAAACGCTGTTCGCAGAAGAAAGATGCGTTATAAACCAAATGAATCCTTCTTTGAGCTAAAAAAACGAATGGAGAACCCTGAAGGAGTTCCTCAGCTGATAAATTTCATTATTGAAAATTATCGTCGTGAGCAGAGTTTGTACCTGGTAAAAATGGTATCGGAGAATTATTATAACCTACAGAAATGGCTTGAAAGAATTGAGAAATAAATTCACCTTTCGCTTCAAATACTTCCCTTTCCTCCGACAATCAATTTCTGAATATCCCTTAATTTTCCTGTGCTTTGTTCGATTACACCGTATGCTGATGTTAATAAATTACCCATAATCCTTACTTCCACCTGAAGCCAGCAACCAGGTACTGACTTAGAATCACAAAATATGTTTAATCAACCTATATGGTTCTGTTAAATATGTCTTAACTTTATATGGTTAAAATCACTGCTTCAGTATAATCGCTCAACACACTTACTTCATTCACGATCTTATACTTATTACGGATTTTTACCTGGCAGCTGATTTTTAAAATTTCACTCCTATTTCCCGGCAACAGAAACTCCTTTCAACATAGCATCTCTCGGTGTACATGTTAAATTTCGGGTCTACGTGTAATTTCTCATGAACAGCACTTCTGAAGGCTTTAAATCACATCATTTATCAAGCCTTATCTAATCAGCATTATAAATTGTTTTTTGCTGATTGTATTTAATTTCCGTTTAGGGATTATAAAAAACTTATCTCAAAGCATTAGTCTTTAATCACTTAAACAATAAATATGAAAACCATAAGATTTCTATTTAGCCTGATGTTGATCTGTTTTATCACATCGTGTACGAAAGATTTTCTGCAAGATGAAACACCTTTAACATCAGATAACACAAATGATGAACTGAAATGCAAACCGCAGCAACTTAAAATTGCAGTAATCTCAGATATACATTTCATGGCTCCTTCACTGCTCAGAAATGGAGCCGCAAATGGCGAAGCCTTTCAAACTTACCTGAACTATGATCCCAAACTGATTGAATTCAGTGATCCTATCTTTAGAAAAGTGATTTCGCAACTCAAAAGGGACAGGCCTGATATCGTTTTGATTCCGGGCGACCTGACAAAAGATGGTGAAAAAGTGAGCCACGAAAGCGTTGCGCGAATCCTGCAACAACTTTTGGAATGTGGAACAAAAGTGTACGTAATTCCTGGAAATCACGATATTAACAATCCTGAGGCCGTAGCTTATAACGGCGATATTTCACACCCGACTCCTATAATCCAGGCCCGTGATTTCCCGAAAATTTACGCTCAGTTCGGCTATAGAAATGCACTGTGCCGCGACGCTAATTCGTTAAGTTATTTAAGCCAGCCTTACCATGGTTTATGGATTCTGGCAATTGATGATTGCGAATATTATGACAATACGAATATTGCATTGGTTCCTGGCAAAATAAAGCCTGAAACCATGGCATGGATACTTGGAAAACTTCGTGAAGCCAGTCAAAAGAACATTACCGTGTTGGGCATGATGCATCATGGCATTTTGGAACATTTTACCGGCCAGGAAAAAGTTGATCCGGGCTACGTTACTGATGATTGGCAGAGTCAGGCGGAAAAACTGATGAACGCAGGCCTGAAAGTTATGTTTACAGGTCATTATCATGCCAATGATATCACGATGCTCGGCTCAGAAGAAACGAATATTCTTTATGATATTGAAACAGGCTCTCTTGTTACGCCTCCAAGTCCATACCGCATGATTACCCTTTCTGGCAAAGCCATGGATATTACAACCAATAAAGTCACTTCCATTAATCGCCCGATGCCGGGAGGTATGAGTTTCACCGATTACTCAAATGCTTTCCTAACCGCTCATATGGACGGGTATTTTAAATATGTGTTTACAAGCCCGGCATATGGATTAGATGAAGCTACTGCTGCATACCTGGCACCTTATTTCAGGGATGGCTGGATGGCACACTATGCCGGCGATGAGATTCCTCCCGCAGATTTAATGGAGATGTATCTTTCTTTGGGGGAAGAACTGGGAGGCGCATATTACAGCATCTGGACTGATCTTGCACCAGCAGATAACCAGCTTCATATTGATTTGAATTGATTAACATCAGTTAAAAACAAAACTACCCTTGTTAGCCATTTATTTTTGGTTAACAAGGGTAGTTTGGTGTGTCAGACACCCTGCGGGTGTGCAGACATACTATTTATTCCAAACCGGTAATCTTCCGGGCGTAACCGGCGCTCCCAGTTTTTCAACTTCTTTTTCAAGTTGTAAGATATCAGTTTCACCTATTCGTTTCACCTGTTCATACACCAGTGGAAATTCCGCCATTAGTATTTTGTATGCGTCCAATTGCATTTGAGTAGGTGCGCCGGTTGATGCCCAATGAGCCCATGCTATTTTAGAGAGACGGTTATTAAGCGTTACCGGAGCAGGGGGATTCTCCTCATCGCTGGGTCTGTCGCTGTTGTTATTGAATTTGAGCTTAATATCTTCCAGTTGTTCCGAAACTTTGCTGATACGCGAACGCAAATCCATATTAGCACCGGGAACAGCGTTCAGGGCTACCTGCAAGGCATATACCCGTTTTGAAAGATTGTCGGCATAATTTTCAGTGCCGTGCATTACACGTGAAAGTTCAGCCACTTTCTTCTGAAAATCGGCAACTGCAGCTTTGTCGGAAGCCGGCAAAGTGCTGTTATTTAACGTTAATGCGTTAAACTCAACCGCATCGGCAAGTTGTTTAACAGTATCACGAACGGTAATTGAAAGGCTAACCTTATATTTGCCTGGCATTACAGGAATTCCACTGTGGGATGCGGCAAAAGGATCATACTTCTCCTTTCCTTCAACAGAAGACCTGTCAAGATAGCGTAAATCCCAGTTTATACGATTAATTCCTGAGGAGGGCGCTTTATTGATACGACAAATCTCGTTTCCGGTTCCGTCAGTAATAGTAAAAGTAAGGTATGCAGGAACTTCTTCGCGTTCGGCACGTAATTCCATGGCTGTAGGTTGCGGAATCCGTTCGCCTTTTTCGAATAGTTTTTTCTCGCGTTCCTGGCGCATATCTTTCAGGCTTTTAGGCGCATCTTTCAGATAATAAGTGAAAACGGCTCCGAAGTCAGGATTTTTAGCGATAAAATAAGTAGATCCCTGCCCATATTTTGTATCAGATGGAATGTACATCAACGCGTCTTTAACAGGGAAAATATAAGCATCTTTCCGGAGTAAATCTTTAGTGACAAGGCGCAGTGGCGAATAATCTTCCAGGATATAGAACCCACGTCCAAAGGTTGCAATGGCAAGGTCGCTTTCACGTTTCTGGATTGTAATATCGCGTACCGGAATTGAAGGCATTCCATTTGCCAGTTTTACCCATATTTTTCCTCCGTCGTTGCTGAAATAGAAACTGAATTCGGTACCAACAAATAGCAGGTCGGGATTAATAAAATCCTGCTGAATGCTGTGTATGGTTTCGTCTTTAGGAAGATTGGCCGCGATGGATGTCCATGTGCGACCTTTGTCAGTGCTTTTTAAAATATAAGGTTTGAAATCGTCGCGTAAGATATTATCAAAGGAGGCAAACACTATATTTTCGTCGAAACGGGAAGCCATAATATCGCTGACATATGTGTTTTCCGGTACACCGGTAAACTTGTCTGTTTTTGACCATGTTTTTCCACCATCGCTGCTTGACTGTATCACACCATCATCGGTACCAACATAAAGAATGTTTTCCTTTACCGGCGATTCGTCCATCGAAACAATTGTGCCATACAATGAAGTAGATATGTCTTTTGCTACAGCGTCATAGCTCCAGTATTTGCCCATAACAGGCCAGGTATTACGGTCAATCTGGGCAGTAAGATCTTCGCTGATCACCTGCCAGGTATTTCCGCGGTCGTCGCTGCGGAAAACTTTATTCGCAGCACAATAAAGGCGGGTTGGTGAATGTGAGCTCAGGATAAGCGGCGTATTCCAGTTCCAGCGGTAAGATAGTTCGTCTTTGCGTGGCTCAGGCCTGATATCAATTGATTCCTGGCTTTTGCGGTCGTAACGGACCATGCCGCCGTATTGTGATTCGGAATACACAATGTTTGGTTCAACGGGATCAACCTGCGACCAGAAACCGTCGCCACCACAGGTTACAAACCAATCATCGCTTACAACTCCCGATCCGCTGGTATTGCGTGAAGGACCTCCAAAACTGTTGTTGTCCTGTGTTCCACCATATACATTATAGAAAGGCGCTGAATTATCAACCTGCACACGATACATTTGTGTTACCGGCAGGTTCGACTTGAAGAGAAACTCCTTCCCTCCATCGAAGGATTCATAAATTCCGCCATCACCACCAATAAACAAGTGCCGGGTATCGGAAGGATCAATCCATATCGCATGGTCATCGACATGACGTTTATTATTACCGATGGCTTTCCAGGTTTTGCCGCCATCCTCGGTAAACTGCGAAACGGTTTCGGCCGAATAGATTTTATTTACGTCTTTAGGATCGCAATAAATTTCGTTGTAATACTGGCCCTGGGCTGAATGGTCGCTTATTTTCTGCCAGCTGGCACCACGGTTGGTACTACGGTAGAATCCACTCGCATCTCCGGCAGCTTCGATAATTGCAAAGATATAATCAGGATTCACCGGCGAAATAGCCAACCCTATTCCACCCATATCACCACCGGGAAGACCACTTTTAAGTTTATCCCAGCTTTCACCAGCATTGGTTGATTTGTAAATTGCGGTTTCAGGGCCTCCGCCTATTTTGGTAAATACATGCCTGCGGCGCTGTTCGCTGCTGGCATACATTACATCAGGATTCCGCGGATCGATGAGGATATCATTTACACCTGTATTTTCGCTTATTTCCAGCACTTTCTTCCAGGTTTTACCGCCATCAATGGTTTTATACATTCCTCGATCGCCACCCGGCCCCCAGGCTGATCCTTCGGCAGCAACAAATACAATATCGCTGTTCCGGGGATCAATAACTATTTTACCTATGTGCTCTGAGGCTTTGAGTCCCATATTCTTCCACGACTTTCCGCCGTCGGTGCTTTTGTAAACACCATCGCCGTAGCCTAACGCACGCTGGTGGTTATTTTCGCCGGTTCCAACCCAAACTACATTTGTGTTGTTAGGATCGATAACCACAACGCCTATGGAATACGATTTTTGCCCGTCGAAGACAGGCTCAAAAGTGGTTCCGTTGTTGGTTGTTTTCCATACATGCCCTGAAGCAACGGCTACAAACCATTCGCTATGATTATTGGGATTTACAGCAAAATCAGCAATACGGCCTGATGTAAAAGCCGGGCCGATGGAACGCCATTTTAATCCTCCGAAATCAGATGATTTTAAGGAATCGGACTTTGCTTCCTGTTTTGAAGATTCCTTTTTTGAAGATTCCTTTTTCACAGTTTCATGTTTTACTTTAGCTTTCTGCGCAACAGTGCCGGAGCCTGAAAACATTACAACAACCAGAATTAAAGTTGCTGTTAAGCTTTTGAAGAATTTAAATGTGTGCTCTTTCATATACATTCTGAGATTGATTTGTAGAGGATTCAGGCACCTTTGCCTGGAAATTTGTATAAAACCTGTTAATCGTAACAAAGATGAAATTTTATTCATTACCAAAGCCAGGAATGCTGTTGAATTATGTAAAAATGCCTCTGCCATCGGTGAAATCATCATAAAATCTGTTAAAATACATTTGATGTACAACTATATTCTTCTATATTTGTACTTTTATTGATACTTGAATTATTGAAGTCTGTTTAAACAACGTTAGTCCCTTATTCCCCAATTTATAAATTTATAATTCTCTGAGTATGAAAAAGATCAAACTGATTGCGCTCTTGCTTATTTCAATGGTTGTATTCTCTTTAAAATCTTCCGTTGCACAAAACACAACGTTTAAACTTTCGGACTACAAGAATCCGAAATACTTTTACCAGACGCTGGACATGAATTTCGGATTTGGCAACTCTTCAAATATTCAAAAAAACGACAACTCCTCTGATTTCTACAACCTGAAAAGCTATTTGTCATCAGTAAATGCTCTGGCATATTATTCAGTCTATGCAAATTCACGCAAATCACAAAGTGAGGTTTATGCTTATTTTAACGGCGGTTTCAGTTCCAGCGCACAAAAAAATCTGTTCGATCTAGCTAACAACGAGTCGAGACAAAGTACATTATCAAATAATGAATCTTTTTCTTTTGGTGGAACAAAAAGGTTTTATAATGAAAAACAGAATTATTTCGAAATTGGAGGTTCATTTTCAAATAGTCATTCTGGCAATTTGAGTAAGAATAAATCGTTGTACAATGATAATATTACCAATCAAACAAAAAACAACTCAAGTACTTTTTATTCTAATTCAGATTTAGCATTGCACATTGGGAAAGGAAGAATTGAGCAGGTTCAGGATGCACGCATGGCATTATATTTAATTGAAGATTTGCACCGTATGAACCGGGATAAACGCCCGGCTTCTGATAAAGATGTGCTGGAGTTGGCTGAACTTATAACCTCTCTGAAGTACAAACGCTTTTTTGATAACCGGCTGCGAAAAATAGCTGAAATCACGGCCATTGACTCCTTTATGCAGCAAAAAGGAATAGTGAGCTCTACTGATGCCACCTATTTTACTTCGTTAAACGATAATTGGGACTTTGCTAATAACCCGGCAAGGAACAGCGGTTGGCGTGTTTTCGCTGGTGTTGAAGGGAGTTTTGGTTATAATTATAATAAAGGCCAGGTGGAATACATAAAGCCTTCTCAAAGCACTCAAGATCAATCGTTTGCTAACAATAGTCTAAATGTTTATTTAGTTTCAGGAGTGGACTATGAAAAGCCTATTAACCTTAAATGGCAGAATTCGGCATCTATCAAGGCGCGGTTTGGTTCCATGTCAACTAAATCAACCAACAAAGCTTCGGGTACATCAGATGTTATTAATTACCTCAGCGAATCTCCAACAATGTATCTAAGTGCCAGCTATGGATTTGGGTATTATCCAAACTCAAGAACCTGGTTAACCGCAGATTGGACCCTTTCATCAGGGTACAAAAAGCAATTTACAGGTACATCAAAAAGTGATAAAGAAAATTCAACAAATAGCTTCTTACTTTATACAGGGCCAAGTGCTCATGCTTATTATTATTTGTCTGAAAGACTCAGGTTGAGTATAAACTTTACAGGTTATCTTCAACTCAATAATGATAATTATATAACTGATATCCCTGAAAATTCTGATAATAATCAGACCAAAACAGTATGGGATTATCACCTGAATGCCTCGCTTACGTATAGTTTGTTTTAAACAAATCTAATTTAAGTCAGGTAAAAAAATTTCCTGATTGTGCTTCACGTAATTGAAAAAAGGGAATTATTCAGCGCAATGCAACCATTTCGCTGTATAAGATCCCTTTACTGGCATGAAACCGAAGCTAGCGAAGCCGGAAAGCAAAGGGGCGACAAATGGCGATTTAAGAATTACTTTTGTAAAAGGCTAAACATCTGATGGATTGAGGAACGTTGTACAACTGATTTCCGGGAATAAGAGCGATATTGAGCGGGACCTCGTGCGGGGTTGCACCCGTAACGATCGCATTGCCCAGCGCGACCTTTATCACAAGTATTGCGATGCCATGTTCACCATAGCTTACCGCATTGTCAGCAACCGCGATGATGCCCACGACGCACTGCAGGATGCCTTTATACAGGTTTTCCGCGATATAGCGCAGTACAGGTTCGATTCCACCTTAGGCGCATGGATCAAGACCATTGTTGTTCGCACTTCGTTGAAATTGCTTTCGAAAAATCGTAAACTGGCTTTTGCCGATTTGGATGAAACAAAAAGCGATGAAATGATCCTTATCCCTGATACGCTGAACAGTGAATACCTCGAAAAAATAATTCTTTCGTTACCCGATGGATACAGGACGGTTTTCTTGCTCACCGAGGTTGAAGGCTATAGCCATGAAGAGGCTGCCAAAATGCTTGGC
Source organism: Bacteroidales bacterium (assembly GCA_963665485.1). GTDB lineage: Bacteria > Bacteroidota > Bacteroidia > Bacteroidales > UBA4417 > UBA4417. The sequence continues at coordinate 98,233 of OY762227.1, forward strand.
ATTTCAACAGGAACTTCCAAATCGCAATTGCATCACGCAAAGAAAATGCTTAAGAACCGGCTTGCCGCGTTGAATGACTGATAAACATGGACGAAAACAAAAACCATAGTATTAACAGGCTCAGCGAACAGCTGCCATCACATTCTCCTGACAAGGGGACATGGCAACGCCTTTCGGACAAGCTCGATAGTATGGATTCAGAAACTGCTTATTATGAAAAGCTCCGGGGACTACCGGTTCATTCGCCTGACGCGGGAACCTGGAACCTGATTTATTCGAGACTCAGCCGTATCGCTTATTATAAAACCGGTGTCCGGATAGCTTTATCAGCTGCGGCAGTGCTGTTAGTATTCTTCACCGTTTCACGTATTTCGGATCAGTACCAAAATAAGCCAAACAGAGTTCCACAAGTTGCCAAACAGGAAAAGCTCTTAGAACTTCCCGGGAAATCAAATCGGGACGCTACGCCGGAAACAAAGGAACCGGAAACGACGAACCCAAATCGCAAGTACAGGAATCATCCTTCTGACGTTAACCTGGCGGCGAAAATGCCTGTAATGCATGATGCCATTACCGAAAAGAGTGAATCTGCCGAAGAACTCTCAAGAGCTGATAACATTGGCGTTTCTACAGGAATTCAGGAACCCGGGCAGGTCGTTACTGGTTATAACGATGCAATTACCGGGACCGGGAATGTAGTGATTCCGGTAGCCAGCGACGGCGAAACACATTTAAATGTGGAAAAGGGTTCGGACCTTGCAGTTCAAAGTAACGGTTTTCAAGATACTGTTACCCTTGCTAAAAAAATACTAAATCCTGAAACGGAACCTAAATCAATTTTATTCCAGAAAGAGCAATATGCTGCAACACCTCTTCCTTTAAAATATAGTGTTCCCGATGATCCGAAACCAATGAGCCAGAAAAACCATTTTGCCCTGGCTATGAATTACCTTCCCGAAAACATCAATAACGGCACCAAAAATTCTCTTTTTCACAATGTTGATCTTACCGCTAGCTATAACAAGGAAAAAGTGAGGTTCAACACCAGTTTAGGTATGGCTTATAATGAAGAACAAATAGAATTTAATGTCAACTACAACATCAATACACCAGTAACAGCTTATGGACAGGGAGGCAAACTGGATACGTTAGGTTATAGTCAGGCAAATATGCGTTCGCAATACACCGGAAATGAAAAACACCAGTACTTTACTTATAACCTAGGCCTGGGTAGAAAACTCTTTAGTTCCGGGAAATTTTCGACATGGGTCAATCTTGGGGCCGGATTTGGCATCCTGCTGAATAATTCTGACCTGATCGCCTCAACTGAAAATTCAGTTATGAGCCAGAACAATGTGCTAAGTTTCAGCGTCGACAGTTCAAAACCAGTTTATAACAGTGTAAATGTGAACGTTGTTACCGCTATTGATTTTAACTATAATATCTTTAACAGGTTAAGTATTACCTTCACTCCTACGAGCCGTTGGTATTTAAAACCGGTTCTTTCGTTGGACAGCCAGTCAACAGATAAACTTACCCTCGGATTTAAGACCGGAATGAAATTCGACTTTTAATCAGATTATCCGCTTTCACTGAGATTAAAAGTTTCGTACGATATTTGCATGCCTGGTTTATTGATTCAGGCGACAAGTACAATCAAAATAGGAATTTAGCTTGCATTAGCTGCCGATATTCATTATATTTGTAGTACGAAATGATCGTTAAACTATTTGTAAAATGAATAAGATACTAGTTGCTGTTGACCTTTCGGATGTTGCGACCGTAGCTCTTAATCATACTGCTTCATTCGCCCTGGCGTTTAAAAGCCATGTCCGTATTTTGCATGTTGAGGTTCCTGTTCCCGCTTATATCGGAAACGAAGTTGTTCAACCGGTAGTTCCAACCGATAACGAAGAAGAACTGGAACGGATCAGGAAGGACTTATCGGCAATGGTTGATCACCTTAGTCGGCGCGGTATTGAAGTCGATTACGAACTTGTAAAAGGTCCGGTAGTTGAATCGATTATAGAAAAAGCCGCAAATTACAATGCTGACCTGATTATCCTGGGTGCCCATAACCATGGTTTCCTCTACAGGGCTTTTATAGGAAGCGTATGTTCAGGTGTCGTAAAACATTCTCCATGTCCCGTTCTGATTATTCCGTCTAAATAATAACTGATTTTCTTTTTAGATCTCCCAGAAACACAGCTATGGTTTTCTATTCCACTGTATTATTTGTAAAGGACATCGAGGTATCAAAAAATTTCTTCATACGTTTCCTTAATTTTTCAGTCGAACATGATTTCGGGAAAAATGCAATTATGAGTAACGGGCTTTCTCTTTGGGAAATTAACCCGGGACATTTAATAAACAAGCAGTTAGAAACCTCAAATGAATCGAATAGATTTGAACTTTATTTCGAAACTGATAACCTGGAGGAGATTTCACTAAAACTGAAAACCGCCGGAGTAAAATTCCTACACTCCATTCTGGAGGAATCCTGGGGACAAAGAACAATCCGGTTTTTTGATCCTGACAACCACCTTATTGAAATAGGTGAACCTATGGATGTATTTATAAATAACATGTATAAAAACGGGTTAACAACCGCGCAGATTTCAGCAAAAACTGGTATTCCAATTGAAAAAGTAGTTGATTTAATCTGGAAATGATTTCAAAATGAACACTCAACTCATAGCGCCATGCGGCATGAATTGCGGAATCTGCATGGCTTACCTGCGTGATAAAAACGTTTGTAAGGGTTGTTGGAGCGATAACGGGGATAAATCAAAATCCTGTATAAACTGTTCCATTAAAAATTGCAATTTGTTAAGTAAAACAGACCCGAAATTCTGCTACGAGTGTACAAAATTTCCCTGTTCCCGTATAAAACAGCTGGATAAACGATATAGGTTGAAATATAACATGAGTATGATTGAGAACCTGCATTATATTCAAAAATTCGGGTTGCAAAACTTTGAACAAACGGAAGCCATCAGGTGGAAGTGCTCTACTTGTGGTGGAACTATCTGTGTTCATCGGGGGTACTGCTTAAAATGTCACCCAAAAAAACAATTGAAGTAATTGTCGAAATGCACAGTGGGTAGCGCCATGATTAAAAACCTGAATTTACCGCGATTTTCCGCCTAACAGACGGTCAGCGAGTCCAGCCTCCCCCATTTTCGCCAGCGTTTGCCTTATCCACTGTCGATTTTCAGGTTTATACCAGAAGAAAAACTTCCTTTGATCTTCCTTTTCCTGTCGGCTTCGGGCTGTGAACACCCGTTCACCGGTATATGGATGAATGCCAGAATAATAGATAGCGCTTGCCAGGGTTAAGGGCGTTGGCGTAAAATCCTGGACCTGCTCCAGCTGAAATCCCAATTCCCGCGTTTCACAAGCTAAATGAGCCATATCGTTGAGCTCGCTGCCGGGGTGGCTCGAAATAAAATAAGGAATGATTTGCTGTTTGAGACCTTCCTGCTGGTTTAGCTTATCAAAGGTTTGCTTGAACTGGTGAAACAGTTTAAACGATGGCTTCCGCATAATTTTCAGGATATGATCGCTGGTATGTTCAGGTGCAACTTTCAGCCGGCCAGAGACATGGTTTTTTACCAGGTTGCGCGTATAATCTGTTAATCCGAAACGTTTATCATCCTCAGCACTGCGACCAATTAGCATATCGTATCGGATTCCGCTTCCGATATAGATTTTTTTAATGCCTTTGATTGCTGCTGCCTGTTTGTATAAACTGGTGAGTGGTTTGTGATCGGTATTCAGGTTATTGCAGATGGAAGGAAAAATACAGGACGGACGTTTGCATTTCTCGCAAATATCAAGGTCGAAGCCTTGCATCTTGTACATATTGGCGGATGGACCTCCAAGGTCGGAGACATTCCCGCCGAAGTCGGGCATTTCGGTAATGGATTTTACCTCGTTAAGAATGGATTTCTCTGAACGGCTGGAGATAAATTTCCCCTGGTGAGCACTTAATGTACAAAAAGCACATCCACCGAAGCAACCGCGATGCATGGTTACTGAATGGCGGATCATTTCGTAAGCAGGAACAGTTCCGCGCTTTTTATATTTAGGATGTGGAAGCCGTGTATAAGGCAAAGCGTAAACGGCATCCAATTCGTTGGAAGTCATTAGCGGGAAAGGCGGGTTAATGATCACAGCTTTATCGCCTGAGTGTTGAATTAGCTTTTTTGCTGAGGCTTTATTGCTTTCCTGTTCAATATGTTTGAACGATTCACCAAATGCTTTCTTGTCTTTCAGGCAAGCCGTAAACGATGGAAGCGTGATAGAATTTGCACTGGTATCAAAATCCTTAACGGCTGCTTCGGGCACTACAAAACCGGTTTGAGGAACATCCGTTATCCAGCCCACTTCAGGATTTTCATTCAGTCTTTTCAAAACCTCCACAATTCCTTTTTCGGCCATGCCATATACCAAAAGATCCGCGCCGCTCTCAATCAGTATGGAAGGTTTCAGCGTATCCGACCAGTAATCGTAATGGGCCAGCCGCCGCATACTTGCTTCTATACCACCAATTACTACAGGAACATCGGGATATAGCTTTTTCAGAATCTGTGAATAAACAACCGTGGCATAATCCGGCCTGAATCCGGCTTTTCCACCCGGAGTGTACGCATCGTCAGATCGCAGCCGTTTTCCGGCTGTATAATGATTCACCATGCTGTCCATATTGCCGGCAGCAACAGCAAAACAAAGTCTGGGTTTGCCAAATTTCCGGAAATCGCGCAGATCGTCTTTCCAGTTGGGCTGGGGTACAATGGCAACCGTGAAGCCGGCATTTTCGATAACCCTGGCAATCACTGCCGTTCCAAATGCCGGATGATCCACATAGGCATCGCCCGAAATGATTACAACATCAACCTCATCCCAGCCATGGGCAAGCATTTCGTCGCGTGTAATCGGAAGCCAGGCTTTCAGGGGGAGTTGATCCATCGTGATTTGAAAATTTCTGCAAAGATACGGATTGAAGGAATATCGGCTATCTTTGTTAAGATGATTGAGGAGATTGAGGGTTTGAGAGTTTGAAGATTTATTGGTTTTGGATTCTTTTAAAGTATATTCAAATAATTCACAGAGCATGATTAAAAACGCTGATTCTGAATTACGGCATTTCCAAATCAGGAATGCTGAAGAAAGTGATGTTCAACTAATCCTCCGGTTTATTAAAGGACTTGGCGAATATGAAAAACTCAGCCACGAAGTAGTTGCTACCGAGGAGAAACTACGTAAAAGCCTGTTTAAACAAAAAATGGCCGAAGTAATTATTGGCGAATTTGGTGGCATACCGATTGGATTTGCTTTGTTTTTTTATAACTATTCTACCTTTTTAGGGCAGGCAGGAATCTACCTAGAAGATTTGTATATCGTTCCTGAAATGCGGGGAAAGGGTTTTGGCAAAACTATGTTAAAGCACCTTGCAAAACTCGCTGTTGACCGGGATTGCGGACGATTGGAATGGGCATGCCTCGATTGGAACGAACCATCTATATGTTTTTACAAAGGTTTAGGCGCAACAGCGCTGGATGACTGGACAGTTTACAGGGTTACAGGGAAAACGTTGCTGGAAATGGCAAAGGATTAATTTTTTCGGACTACTGAAAATCAACATATTTACTCCTCCTTTTATCCATACTAATCAATATTTCATGCCGTCAAAAGAAAACTACGATTACGTTATTATCGGTTCAGGATTTGGAGGATCTGTATCTGCTTTGCGGTTAGCAGAAAAAGGGTATTCAGTTCTGGTCATTGAAAAAGGCAAAAAGTTTGAAAGTGGGGATTTCCCAAAAACAAACTGGAACCTTCGTAAGTGGCTGTGGATCCCCGGTCTGAAAATTTTTGGTATTCAAAAACTTAATTTTCTGCGGCATATCAGCGCCCTGAGCGGAGTTGGAGTTGGCGGAGGTTCGCTGGTATATGCAAATACGCTTCCGAAGCCCAAATCACCTTTTTTCAACCAGGGCTCGTGGAAAGGGCTTGCCGACTGGGAAAACGAACTTGCTCCGCATTACGACACTGCCTGGCGGATGCTTGGCGCTGCTTTAAATCCTGTGTTGGCCGAAAGCGACCGGGCCATGCAGCAGCTGGCTGCGAAGATGAATAAACCAGGGCAATTTTCTCCCACCACGGTCGCCATTTATTTCGGGGAACCTGAGGTAACGGTGAAAGATCCTTATTTTGATGGAAAAGGCCCCGACCGCACCGGCTGCAGGCATTGCGGCGCCTGCATGACGGGCTGTCGTCACAATGCAAAAAACACCCTGGATAAAAACTACCTTCATCTTGCTCAGCAACTCGGGGTCACCATCCTGCCCGAAAACGAGGTTACCGCTGTAAAGCCTCTGGGCAAAAATGGGATGGAAGGTTACGAAATCAGTTTCAGGCAATCGACAAAATATTTTTCGCGGACCAAAACCGTAAATGCAGGCGGAGTTATATTTGCCGGTGGCGTTTTCGGAACCATTCCGCTGCTGCTGAAACTTAAAAAAACCACCTTGCCCGGGTTAAGCAACCGGCTTGGGCATATGATCCGTACCAACAGCGAAGCACTTATTTATGTAACTACCGCAGATAAATCCCGTGAACTGCACAAAGGCATTGCCATCGGATCTATACTGGAAGTGGATGAAAACAGCCACCTTGAGCCGGTGCGGTATGGTGAAGGTTCAGGGTTCTGGCGGATTACCATGGTTCCAATGGTGAGCGGCCGCAATGTTTTCGCGCGTATCCTTAAAATCATTTACCTTACTTTGGCAGCACCCCTCACCTGGCTTAAGGTCTTTTTTGTGCGCGACTTTGGAAGAAGCAGTACTGTTTTGCTTTTCATGCAGCACCTCGATAGTGCGCTTGAACTCCGTAAAGGCATTTTTGGAATAAAAACCCGTGTCGAACAGGGCAAAGCGCCTACTCCTTTTATCCCCGAAGCACATGCCGCTGCACACATGTTTTCTGACCTTATCAACGGCAAGCCGCAAATCATGATCAACGAAGTACTGGCCGGTATTCCATCAACTGCCCATATACTGGGTGGAGCCTGCATGGGGAAATCGCCCGATGAAGGTGTAATTGACAGCAACAATAAAGTTTTCGGGTACGAAAATATGTATGTTTTCGATGGAGCTATGATTTCGGCGAATCCAGGTGTTAATCCCTCGCTAACCATTACAGCTATTTCCGAAAGAGGAATCAGTAAAATACCAGCCAAGATATAAATGGAAATTAAAGCTATTGTTGACCGACAGAAAGACTTTTTTAAAAGTCAGAAAACCAAGGATGTTGACTTCCGAAAAACGTGCCTCCTGAACCTGCGCAAAGAACTGCTGAAACGTGAAAAGCAGATTGCCAGGGCCATGTACGACGATTTCCGCAAACCGGAATTCGAAACTGTAATGACCGAAACGGGCATTGTTATAAACGAATTGAACCTGGCAATCCGCAAGGTGAAATGTTGGGCGAAATCGAGGTATGTACGACCTGTTATGGTTAATTTCCCTTCAACCAATCGTCTTTACAAAGAACCGTATGGTACAGTTTTAATAATTGCACCCTGGAATTATCCGTTTCAGCTTGTTTTCTCCCCGCTTATTGGCGCTATTGCAGCCGGAAATACTGTTGTGATAAAGCCTTCGGAGCATTCGGCCAATACGAGCCGGGTTGTTTCCGAAATTATTGCTGCCGTTTTCGATCCCGGCCATGTTACTGTTATCGAAGGGGATGTTCCGGTAGCTGCCAGGCTGTTACGCGAACGCTGGGACTATATTTTTTTTACCGGAAGCATTGCTGTGGGTAAAATTGTAGCTAAAGCTGCCGCCGAACATTTAACACCGGTAACCCTCGAGATGGGAGGCAAAAATCCATGTATTGTCGACGAAACAGCCAATATTCCACTGGCAGCCAGGCGCGTCGTATGGGGAAAGTTTATCAACTGCGGCCAAACCTGTATTGCCCCCGATTATGTGTTGGTTCATAATAAGGTTAAAGATCAGTTTGTTGAAAACTGTAAAAAGGAGATTACCCGCATTTATGGCGAAAATCCCCGGCAATCGCCTGATTACGGCCGGATAATAAATCATTCCAATTTCGAGGTGCTTAAACGAAGTCTGGCCGGTGAAAAAATCCTGTCAGGCGGAAACACCGATCCCGGTGATCTGTACATTGAGCCTACGCTGCTTGATAATCCTGACAAGGAAAACCACGTGATGAAACATGAAATATTCGGGCCGATACTTCCAGTTATTCCGTTTGACACCGAACAGGAAATACATGATTGCATTAACTCGTACGAAAAGCCGCTTGCATTTTATATCTTCTCAAATCATGTAAAATTTATAAAACAGCTGATTGCACTTCATTCGTTTGGAGGCGGAACGGTAAACGACACCATAGTTCATTTTGCCAACCATCGTTTCCCGTTCGGAGGAGTGGGCCACAGCGGCATTGGCGCTTATCATGGAAAGCATTCGTTCGATACTTTTTCATTTAAAAAAGGAATTACCACGCGTTACAACTGGCTGGACTTGCCGGTACGGTATGCGCCATACCGGGATAAAATGAAAGCGCTGAAGTTTTTTATGCGATGGTTTTCGTAAATTAACTTTAGTTCCTTTTTTGATGCTTTTCAATCAAAAAAACGCTTTATTTTGTGTCAACTAAAAAACCTCAAAAAACGATTTTCAAGCAGACTTTACAATGCAAAAACTTTTTCCTTTATTCCTGTTATCTTTTTTCCTGCTCACAGCGAATACCGTCTTTTCGCAGAAGGACGTTGTCAACAAAATCATCGAAATCGGCAAAACCGATAACCAAACCATGCAACACCTGGATGTGCTGAGTAACCGGTTTGGCGGCAGGCTGATAGGATCTGATGCTTACGAAAATGCAGCCGAATGGGCGGCTTCCAAATTTAAGGAATGGGGAATGCAGGTGCAGATGGACGAGGCCGGTACCGCGCCGGTAGGTTTTAACCGCGGCCCTTGGTTCGGTAAACTGCTGGCCGAAAACGGTATGGATTTGCATTTTGCTACGCCATCCTACACATCAGGAACCAAAGGGTTGCAAACCGGCCACGTCCTGCTTGAACCGAAAACGCAGGAAGAATTCGACCATATGAAAGGCCGTCTGAAAGGCGCATGGGTGCTGATAACAGGCAAAAGCGAAGGCTGGCCAATCGATTTTTCAGAAAAAGCAAACCACCGCAGAGATTCGCTGATAGCTTCCAATATTGAAATCCGCAAGAAAAACCATGATATAGAAGACTTTAACAAGAAAGCCGGCGACAGCGTGCAAAAAAAGGAATTAATACAACTTGCCGATGAACCCGCATTGTTTTACAAACAAATGAAAGATGCCGGAATTCTCGGAATAATACAATCTGCACCTGTTCCTATCCGTGTGTTATACGACAGGAAAAATATCGACAGCATGACATTTGAAAATCTTCCTATATTGCCTGATATAAAACTGGATGAACATCAATATACAATAATCGAGCAAATGGCAAAGGAGCGCAGGAATTTCTTCCTCGAATTCGATATCCGTAACCATTTTAAACCTGGCCCTATAAAGTATTACAATGTTATCGGAGTTATTCCCGGCACTAAATTTAAAGATGAATATGTGGTTATGGGCGGACATCTTGACGCGTATGATGTTGGTACCGGTGGCGTGGATGATGGCTCGGGAGCCACACCAACCATGGAAGCTGCCCGCATGATTATGAAAGCCGGCGGGAAACCAAAACGGACGATACTTGTATTCCTTTTTGCCGGTGAAGAGTTTGGTTTACTGGGTTCGAAAAGCTGGGTAAAACGGAATCCCGAAAAACTGTCGAGAATCTCAAATATGTTTAACCGCGATGGCGGACCAACCGTAGCAAACAGCTTAAGCGTACCCGATGCATGGAAGGATGATCTGGAAAAAATATGCGAACCTTTAAGCAGCATTAACCCTGATTTCCCGTTTACAATCAAAAAACTTGAACCCAGGCCGAAACCTAAAGCCGCATGGGGAACCGACAGCGGGCAGTTTGCCGTTGAAGGCGTTCCTACAATGACCTTCGGAACTGAAGATACAAAAGGCTACAATTTTAATTATGGCGAAATATGGCATACCGAAAGAGATCTATACAACAAAAGCATTCCCGAATACCAGGAACATACTTCCATTGTTACAGCAATAGTGGTACTTGGAATTGCTAACCTGGATCATTTGCTCGCAAAAGATGTATATTATGCGCCGGAAAAAACTGAAGAAAAACCAGTTAATAAATAAATTATTGAAACTTTTGCTCATGGGTTCATTCTTTGCGATCCTCTTTTAACAACTTTGCACCTTTGCGGCAAAAATTAACTGTAAAGGCGGTAAGGAAATTCAAAGAATGTAAGGCTTATAAAAATGTATTGGGATAACCTATAAACTTATTCCTATTTTTGGTATCGTGAAAATTTAGAAGGAATGCCAATATGAACCAGGAAATCCCGAATCCACAGCTACAACTGGCTTTCGATTTTGTTGAGCAGACCAACACCAACCTGTTTTTAACCGGCAAAGCGGGAACGGGCAAAACCACCTTTCTACGCAATCTGAAAATCATTTCACCCAAACGAATGATAGTGGTTGCTCCTACCGGTGTGGCTGCTATCAATGCCGGAGGGGTTACTATTCATTCGTTTTTCCAGATGCATTTCGGGCCGCATATTCCGGAACAGACTTCACAACAACATAATTATTCTCCGGGCGATTCTCAGAAAAGCGCTTTCGATCGTACGCAACGTTTCAACCGTGAGAAGATAAACATTATGAAAAGCCTCGACCTGCTGGTGATTGATGAAATCAGCATGGTACGGGCGGATTTACTGGATGCCATAGATGAAGTGCTACGGCGGTTTAAAGACCGGTACAAACCATTTGGCGGCGTACAATTGCTGATGATTGGCGATCTGCAGCAGCTTGCACCGGTTGCTAAGGACGAGGAATGGGAGTTGCTACGTCCGTATTACGATACTATTTTCTTCTTCGGAAGCAGGGCTTTACAAAAAACTCATTTCACAACAATTGAGCTAAAACACATCTACCGCCAGAGTGATGATGTTTTTATCAGGCTGCTGAATAAGGTTCGTGAGAATAATATTGACAACCAATCGCTCGAAGATCTGAATAAAAGATACATTCCCGGATTTAATCCCGGCAACGATGAAGGCTATATTACACTTACCACGCATAATTACCAGTCGCAGGCAATCAACGAAAAGAAGCTGAAAGAACTGCAAAACTCAAAGCACATTTTTACGGCCGAGGTCGAAGGTGAATTTCCCGAGTACAGTTATCCTACTGATTTTGAATTGATACTGAAAGTTGGCGCGCAGGTAATGTTTGTGAAAAACGATATTTCGCGCGATAAACTTTTTTACAATGGAAAAATCGGGAAAATAACAATGATCGATGACGATGTTATTTTTGTGAAATGCGATGGAGATTATGATGTAATTCCAGTGATTCCAGCTGAGTGGACAAACAATAAATACACGATTAACGAAGAAACCAAGGAAATTACAGAAACTCCTGTAGGAAGTTTTAAGCAATATCCGCTTAAACTGGCGTGGGCCATTACCATTCATAAAAGCCAGGGCCTGACTTTTGAGAAAGCAATTATTGATGCCAATGCAGCATTTGCTCACGGACAGGTTTATGTGGCGCTTAGCCGATGTAAAACCTTTGAGGGAATGGTGCTGAGTTCGCCTATTGCTCAGGTTAGTATTAAAAGCGATACAAGTGTGAAAGGCTTTTCGACCGAAGTTGAACTAAACCAGCCAGGGGAACAGGAACTTACAGCTTCAAGGATTGCCTACCAGCAAACTTTGCTTCTGGAATTGCTGGATTTCTCGGTAATTCAGCATCGATTCTACCAATGCCAGAAACTGATAAAAGAAAATGCCGGCGTTTTGCTTCCGGCTTTGGCTGAATCATTTATGGCTATGCATAACGCGATCACCACGGAACTCATTGGAGTATCCGATAAATTCAAGCCACAGATCGGGCAGTTTCTGTCAACCGATCCTATGATCGAAGGACATGAAGCATTGCAGGAACGCATAAAAAAAGCAAGCACTTATTTTGCCGAAAAAACCGATCAGAATATTTGTAAAGTGTTGCAAAACCTGGATATAGAAACCGATAATAAAGCCATACGGAAAGTGTTGAAGGAAAGTTTCGAAAATCTTTACCAGGAAGCTTTTGTTAAAACTGCCTGTTTCAAAGCATGCATGTCGGGATTTACGGTTAAAAATTACCTGGCTGCCAAAGCTATTGCTGCCATCGAAAAAATCCAGCTCAAACCGGAAGCAATACCAAAAGCTAACTTTGTCGCTGGCGGCAAAACTGATTCCGGGCTTTTGCAGGAAATAAAAAACTGGCGTGCTTCCATGGCAGAGGAAGAAGATCTTCCGATTTATATGGTACTTCCCCAAAAAACCATGTATGATTTGGTGGAAATGCTTCCTGTTACGATGAAAGAGCTCAAAGAAATCAAAGGCTTCGGGAAGAAAAAAGTGATGAAATATGGACCTGAATTAATCGGAATTATAAGAAACTATTTAGAGGTCAGCCATCTGGATAAAATTGAAGCGGATTTGCCGGAACCAGATACCGAATTGCCAGATGAGTACCTGATTGAAAGACCTAAGCATGTGAAAGGTCAAACGCAGCAACTTAGTTTCGAGATGTTTAAACAAGGAAAAACAATTGCAGAAATTGCCGCTGAGCGATCCTTATCAGGAACAACTATCGAAACCCACCTGGCAAGATATGTGGCAAGCGGTGAATTGGATATTGCGCAATTTGTTACCCCCGAAAAACTCGAACTTATTACAGCTTATTTTCTTGAAGCCGGCAGCGCATCATTAACCGAAGCAAAAACTGCGCTGGGAGAAGACGTAAGTTATGGCGAAATACGGATGGTGCTGGGGCATATGAATCAAAGTAAATCTGAGCTTCCGCCAAAGTATATGTTGTAACAGTGTTTTTACAATTACATCCGAGTTTCAATATCCTGGTCCTTAATTTCAACCGCTGTGAAATCAAAATATTTCCTATTTTGCTTTGGGCCTTTAGGCTTGGAATCCGGAGCTTGGATCTTTGTGGAAATGCATAGATTTCTGCATCTTCCATGTCAATAATTACCTCTTAATAAACCTCGATTCGATCCTGCTCATTACTTCATTTCTATAGTTTTTACTCAAAGGAAGCCGCATCGAACCTGTGATAACTTCATTGCCATCAATAGTTTGAATAGCTGAAATTGCCACCAGAAAGGATTTATGTATCCGCACAAAAAGCTCGGCAGGCAGTTGCTCTTCAATACCCGAAAATGTGAGATAGGTAATGTATTTTTTTTGCTTTGTATAGATGATGACATAATTAGCCATGGCTTCGATGTAAACTACCTCGGCCATTATTATTTTTTCAATTTTTCCATTGCATTTTATAAAGAAAAAGTCACCGGTAATGCTGACTTCCTTATTTCGGGCATGAAGATAATTCTGCGCTTTTTCCACAGCTTTCAGGAACCGTGCAAAGGAAATTGGTTTGAGCAGATAATCAACTACATCCAGTTCAAAACCTTCCAACGCATATTCGGAATATGCCGTTGTAAAAATAACAAGTGGTGGCTCAGCCAATGCTTTTACAAATTCAATTCCTGTGAGCTTAGGCATCTGAATATCAAGAAAAATGAGGTCGATTTTATGCTTTTGCAGTAAACCTGCAGCCTCAGCCGCGCTTTTGCATTGGGCAACCGGGTTCAGATAATCTATCTGCCTTACATATTCCATTATGCCTTCACGAGCAATAGGCTCATCATCCACTACAAGACAATTAATCATGATATTGGATTTTTAGGGTTGTTTCATATGTATTTTCATTATGCTGCCTTGATATAGAGTGCCTGCCGGGATATAATAATGCAAGTCTTCGTTCCAGGTTTTTCAATCCAAGTCCGCTCGAATTCTGCAACAAATCAGTTCCATCGGAAGAATTATAGGTATTTACTACGTTAACCACAAACTGAGAATCAGGTTGGATAGAGATGACAATATGTAGTTTGTTTTTCGACGGATCTTTATAATTCGAAATATGCTTAAATGCATTTTCTACAAGTGGTAATATAAGAAGTGGTGCAATTTTAAATGCAGCAATATCTCCGGGGAGCGTCAATCTCAAATCTGTTCCGGCTTCCATTCTCAGTTGCTGGACAGTAACAAAATTTTGGATATAAGCGAGTTCTTTCGAAATATCAATCATATCGGTAGTACATTCATAAAGTTGGTACCGAAGCATTTCCGAAAGTTTTTCCACAGAATTCCGTGCTTCGCTGTTTCCCTTATGAATTTGAAAATAAATGGTATTCAGAACATTAAAAAGAAAGTGAGGATTTATCTGGGCACGCAGAAAAGCAAGTTCAGTACTCACCTTTTCATTTTCAACAACATGCAGTTGCACCTCCATACCAAAACGATCGATAATTATTTGAATAGCACCGCTTATAACAATAACAATACAGTTGATTATAAAAAAGGCCGCAGAAATAGCTTGTATAACATTAATGCTCGCAAATATTGATTTCCCGCTCAATGCATAATAAATGGCTCCACCCAGAAAATACGTAAGCACCGTATTTACAAATGCAGTAAGAAGCAATGCACCAATAAATTTATTAATTAGTTTCCGATATAAAAGCCTTGGTACCAGCACTTTTGATGAAAGATAGGCCGGAAAAGCTGTAAATCCGGTAACAACAAGGGTGGCAAGAAATTGATGTAAAAATGGAGTTTTATAGTCGTAAATGAGGTATAAAAGAAAAATGGTGAGAATAATCCACAAAAGTAGATAAATACCGACCTCCGTTTTTTTGATTTTCAGGCTCATAAAAAGCTCCTTTTTAAACATGTGCAATTTACAGCTATTTCGTTCTGATTGTTTTTTGATTCATCAAGAATATCCGGCCTTTCATCCAGCAATGCTTTCATGTGGTGTAAAACCATCTTCGTAACTGTAGGTAAGTCTCTAAATTTACTGTGATAATCAACCACTTTCCTTGAAGTGAATTTAGGGAATTTAGTAAATAAATTCTAACTCGTTTACTGAGAATCCTCTACCTAATAAGTTGATGCCTTTTGTTGGATTCGATTCTATACTCTACTTTCTTGTATATCATGTTTCATTACTCAGACTATAAAGAATTTCAATCACATTTTATAATAACCTTATTAACAAGTAAATACCATGAGAAAATTTACGACTCTGCTCCTGTTCTTAGCCGCCGGATTGGTCAGTTATGCTCAAACTACTGAACTGGAACCAAACAATTCCTTTGCAACAGCAAATTTTATCACAACGGATAATATTAAGACCGGAAATATTTCTGCATTTACTGATGTGGATTATTTTGTATCGTACCAAAGTGAAGATGGCACCCAGAAACTATATATAAAAGCAACTAATATAAGTGCGGCGGCCAGCTATTTGTATTTTACAGTGTATGGAAGCAGTAGAGGGGCTCTAACTGCCAGATATATTTCCGGTTCATCTAGTATTGCTGCCGGAGCTACCGTTTATGATACCATTACGCTTTATGGAAGAGGAATAGATTCAACATTCTTTAAGTTTGAGTCGAGTGCCACATTTTCCTATGAACTAAAATACAAACTTGAGGACTTGAGTACCTGTGATGCTGAACCTAATAACAGCTTTGCTTTGGCTACTTCTATCAATCAGAACGAAACCAAAGCGGGACATATTAAATATATTAAAGATGGAATTGCAGATGACTATGATTATTACCGAACCAAAACATCCTATGATGGCCTTTTTAAACTATACATTACAGCTACCAATACAAGTGGTGCTTCCAACAATTTGTATATAACTGTATTTGGAAGTAACAAAGGACAACTGGAGGCAAAGTATATTTCCGGAACATCAGCGATACCTGCCGGGGCAACGGTTAGTGACAGCATTACCCTTTACGGAAGAGGTGTTGATTCAGTTTCCTTCAGGTTTCAGGCAAGTGGTACATTTTCCTACAATTTAAAATACAATGTTATTGAAACCAAGGATAATGATGCAGAACCCAACGGAAGTTTTGCGTCAGCTCTTCCAATTAATCAGAACGAAATTAAGACAGGGCATATCAAATATATAAAAGATGGAGTTGTTGATGACTATGATTATTATCTAACCAAAACCACCGACGATGGTACCTTAAAAATCTATTTATCAGCAACAAACACAGGCCCGGTCAGTTCGTACTGTTATTTCTCAGTGTTTGGAAGCAATAAAGTGCAGCTAACAAGCCGGTACATTGTCAGTGCCTCGGTAAGTCCTGGAAACACAGTTTATGATACCATTACACTTCGGGGAAGAGGAGCGGATTCGGTCTTTTTCAGGTTCGAAGCAAGTGGTACGTATTCGTATTCATTCAAATATGATATTACAGATGTAAGTGCTATAGATGCAGAACCTAACAATAGTTTTGCCACAGCAATTC
The DNA here is from genome assembly GCA_963665485.1 of Bacteroidales bacterium. Lineage (GTDB taxonomy): Bacteria > Bacteroidota > Bacteroidia > Bacteroidales > UBA4417 > UBA4417. The sequence goes on from OY762227.1 coordinate 114,812, forward strand.
CAATTATTCAGAATGAAACAAAATCAGGCCATATCAAGTACATCAGCAATGGGGTGGTAGATGATTATGATTATTATAGCTCCAAATTGTCCGACGATGGTACATTAAAAATTTATTTATCAGCCACCAATACAGGCCCAGCCAATTCATACTGCTATTTCTCGGTGTTTGGAAGTAATAAAGTGCAGTTGACTGCACGGTACATTGCCTCTGCCTCAGTAAGTCCTGGAATTACAGTTTACGATACCATTGCACTCCGGGGACGGGGAGTGGATTCAGTATTTTTCAGATTCGAAGCAAGTGGTTCGTATTCTTATTCATTTAGGTATGAAATTATAGATGTAAGTGCCAAGGATACAGAACCCAACAATAGTTTTGCCTCCGGGGTTCCTATTAAGCAGAACGAAACGAAATCGGGACACATAAAATACATTTTAAATGGGGTTGTTGATGACTATGATTATTACCGCACCAAAACATCAGATGATGGCACTATAAAAATTTATGTTTCGGCAACAAATACGGGAGAAGCTTCGAGTTGGCTTTATTTCTCAGCCTATGGGGGTAACCAGGGATTACTGACGGGAAAGTATATATCGGAAGTACCTTCTATTCTTCCCGGCGCAAAAGTTTATGATACAATAACTTTGAAAGGAATTGGAGTTGATACGCTTTTCTTCAGGATGGAGGCAACCGGCACTTATTCCTACGACATTAATTATGAAATAATTGATAAAAGCTTAAGTGACAAGGAACCCGATAACACGTTCGCAACGGCTATCAAAACCAATATGAAACAAGTGAATATGGGCCATTTGATGTACAAAGCGAAGGGACTAACAGACCAGGACGATTATTATGTAACGCCTGTTTCAACCAAAGGTGACCTGAGAATTATTGTTGAGTTAACCAATATCAGCGGAACAGCCAACTGGGTGTACTTATATGGATACAATAAATCCAAAACGCTGGTAGTGCAACAGTATATAAAGAAAATTACAAACTTGCCTCCCGGCCAGCTGATCCGCGATACCGTTGTGCTGAAATGTGCAGTGATGGACACATTTTACCTGAGGTGGACCGCCGGGGGTACTACCAATTATAAGTTCATGATGGAGATGGTTGACCGGCAACCCTATGCCAACATGACCCACGAACGGCTAGGCAATACAGTTGGTTTCAGGCCACAACTGGCAAATGCAGATAAATTTATGTGGGATTTTGGCGATGCCACTTCCAGTACTCAAAAATACCCGATAAAAACCTATCCGATTGGATATTTTACAACTAATCTGATTGCAATAAACACAGCCTGCAATTTTAAAGATACGGCACAAACTGCAATCGAAGTTAAAGGAGTTGAATACTTTACGCCTGATTCATCGGGTGTTGGGGGCGATTGTATATTTAAAATATTTGGCGGCGGCCTCGACTCAACCACAAAAGTCAGATTAATAAAGGGTACCACAGTGCTTACTCCGGTGCAGTTGGAAACTTCAAAAAACAATGTTGAACTTCATGCTATTTTCAATTTTCATTTGGTTGACGAAGGCACCTATGATGTAGAGATAGAAATTAAAGGGGAACCAACCTTTGCATACCCCGGCGGTTTCAAGCTGAAAGCATTCAGGTATCCTTATACATGGTCCGAAATTGTAACCCCTACCCGCATGAGGACTAACCTGAATACCAGCATGAAACTAGTGGTGGGGAACAAAGGAAATGTAATGGCATCAGGGGTTTTGGTTGCGGTTATATGGCCTAAGTCAATCGATTTGAAATTTGACACCAAATGGTTCAAGCCACCGGCAAGTGGAAATTATTCAATAACCGCAGCCGATACTACCTTCAATTTTAAGTGGGAAGATATTCAGCGTTTTTATAGCGATAGCTTCAATACGGTTACAGCAATAGATACTTTTAACCTGCAACCGTATGACGGGTATATGGATTTAATTCTTATCCCAAAAATAGCAGCGGGAAGCACGTACGAAATTCCATTGATTGCTAAAACCACAACTACCGGAGCTAAAGACTTTGTTACTTACACATTTAAGCCCAATATCTGGGGCTCCTGTCCCAATGGCAGCTGGATGGACGCTTCGGAAAATATGGCGGTTGAGTTCGCCGATGGGCTTGAAAAGGTAACAGGTACGGTTCCTGTTTTGAATAAGTCACCAGTTAGCTGGCTTGCCAAGGCCGTTAAAGGAACCACACAACATATGGCAAACTTAGGCCAGGTAATGGGTGCTACTTACAACTATGCTACCGGTGTAACTCCCGATATATACTCGTCATTGCCTTCCAACTTTAACCGTAATGTTCATGCCGGAAACATGCAGGTTGTAGGTGCCGTTTGTGAAGTAGGAGTAGATTTAGCGTTCCAAAAAGGGGGTGAAAACTTCATGAAAGGTCAAACCGACAATTTGAATAAATGGATAGCTAAAAATCCAAATGCTACTGCTTCGAGCATTGATTTTGCAATCGATAATCTAAATAATATCAATGATGTCAGGAATTTCATAAAAAACGCTCATCAAATGGTAAAAAACGGTAAGGATCTGTACGATTTAAACGAAAAAATAAACCGACTGAACCAATTGGTAAAGGATTGTCCTGAATTAAAAGAACAGTTGGAGGAATTAAAGAAAAACCTGAACCAGGATATGACTATCCGTGATCCCAAGCACACTACAACTTCGTCAGTTACATCCTTTGATCCGAATGAAATGATCGGACCCATAGGCCAGGGACCAGATCAATTTGTATCGAAACAGGAAAGGCAACAATTTACTATCACCTTCGAAAACAAGAAAACCGCGCTCGCGGCAGCTCAAATTGTTACCATATACGATACCCTGGATATTACTAAGTTTGATCTGAACAGCTTTGAATTCAACGATTTTACCATTGCAAACAGAACGTACACTGTTCCTAAGGGCCGTAAGCAGTTTGTATTGCAGGATAGCCTGTCACCAACCATGAAAGTGAGGATAAACGGTGGGATAGAAGCCAACACTGGCCTGGTAACATGGCAATTTACAGCCATTGATCCAGCTACAGGCGACATCCCTGTATTCGAAGGATTCTTACCGCCCAATACTAACATTCCTGAAGGGGAAGGATCGGTTTCATTTACTGTGTTACCAAAACAATCCTTAGCTGACGGACTTGTTATCAAAAATCATGCTTCCATCATCTTTGATCAAAATGAACCTATACTCACCAATACCTGGCAAAATGTGGTAGATGCACTCCCTCCTTCCAGCACTGTTTCCGCTACCCGGGTCATGGGTAGTCCCGAAATAAATCTTACACTTTCTGGGAGCGACGCTTCCTCCGGAATAGGTTATTACGTGGTTTATATGCAGGAGATAGGTGGCGAATGGCTCGCTATCGGAAACACATTTGGTGAAACTGAAAAGATTATTGCTGACTCATCCAAACAATACAATTTTTATGTGTTGGCCAACGATCAGGTTGGAAATACTGAAACTAAAACTCCCGGAGCCGAAGCAACTGTTGGCATTAATGAATTGATCAAAGGCAAGGGTGAGCTGAGCCTGGGTCCAAACCCGGCCACTGATATGATTTATATTGGTGGTTTAAAACAATCAGGCACTTTTATTATCTCAGACCTTTCAGGCAAAAAAGTTTTGTCAGGGATTGTTTCTGAAAATAATAACAGCATTGATATTCACCAACTTAACAGTGGAATGTATTTACTAAGCGTTTATTCCAATGGAAGTTTTGAATCATTGAAATTGCTTAAATCCAACTTTAAATAATACCAAATATACATCCATTTAAAAATCGGAAACTCATGAAACAATACAACAGGCTATTTATCTGCCTATTAGCTTTTACAGGCTTTATTTTACTATTCACATTGAGTTGTAAAAAAGATGATTCCAATAATACAACGGATGAAACTACGGTAAAAGATATTGACGGCAATGTTTACAATACAGTTACCATTGGAACCCAAACCTGGATGGCTGAGAACCTGAGAACTACCAGATACAACGATAGCACCCTGATACCACTTCCTTTTGCCAGGTCAAGTGCAATTTTTGGCCCTTTCGTTTGCACGTATAGATACACAACCAATTCCGACACAATAAAAACCTATGGCAGGTTATACAACTGGTACGCGATCACCGCCGGTAACGGTAAACTATGCCCTAAAGGTTGGCATATACCTACTGATGCCGAATGGACCACACTTACTGATTACCTTACCGCCCATGGTTTCAATTATGATGGCTCCGCAGCAGCAACTGCAGCCCCGGGTACAACCCCTGAAAATAGAATAGGCAAAGCTCTGGCATCGTCAACAGGCTGGCTTTCATCAGCAATTGAAGGATCTGTTGGCAATACCGATTTCGCTGACAAACGGAACGCAGTTGGTTTTAATGCCCAGCCGGGTAGTGCCCGCAACGAAGTCGGGCAATTCACACAAATGGGTGTAGGTGGTTTTTGGTGGACTTCAACAGAAAACAGTTCAAACACAAATAATGCCTATGGCCGTTCGCTGCTTAACAGTTACTATAGCCTAAATACAGGCGTAGCCAATAAAATGTGCGGCTTTTCAGTTCGATGTGTTAAGGATCCACAGCCTTAGCTTGCTCTATGTGGTAAAGCAACCTGAGAAAGCAGGAAACAAAGAGCCTGTACCTGGTGATTATTCCAAGTAATTGAGAAAAAGCATGTTGGATAGTATTTAATAAATTGGATGGTCAATGTTTAGTGGAGTAGATTCTATTTTTAAAGTCTCGAAATTGGAGAAAGGCCGTGAAGTAAGAAAAATGCGTCTAAATACACAATTAATAAAAATTTGATCTCAATAACAATTAACGAAGGAAAACAAAATGAACAAATCAGCATTTGTTGGAATTGCGTTTCTCGTTTTATTTTATGCTGATGCAAACGCTCAATGGGTACAAACCAATTCCCCGGAGAGTAATTCCCACGAACTAAAGTGCATTGTTGCGGATGAAGGTAATTTGTACGTGGCAACCCGTGGGAATGGGGTGTACAAGTCAATTGATGGCGGAGGTAACTGGACCCCGGTCAATAATGGAATTGGTGAAACAGTTGCGACCAGTTTTGTAGATGCACTCGCCGTTGTACCTTCCACTTCGGGCAATGGAACGAATCTTTTTGCTGGTATGGGAGGCGGAGGCATCTGGCGATCGACTGATGAAGGAGCAAGCTGGTTCCAGGTATATGATATAGGTGTATGGTACCTGGGCGGAACGGGCAGTACAGTTCTTGCAGGGGCAGCACAAGTTGGATATAACAGCGGTGTATATCGCTCAACTTCGGATGGCCAAACCTGGACAAGGTGCAACGGTGGGTTCACGTCGGCCGCTGATTCCAACGTGAGATGTTTCGCGTCCTTAAAAGTGGGAAATACAACGTATACATATACAGGAACCGACGGAGGTGCGTTTATTTCAACCAACGGAGGAGCAAGCTGGACACGTATCTCAAACGGCCTGCCTCCAAGCCGCGTTGAATCAATAATTGCAACTCCTGGGACGGGCGGAGCAGGAGTAACTATTTTTGCCGGTGTATACCTTTATGGAGTTTATCGCTCAACTGATAACGGCACAAGCTGGACGGAGGCAAACAACGGATTATTTCATCAGGGTCAAACACCATACGTTGATGCATTTGTAGCAAGTCTTGTGCAGGCAGAACTACGAGCAATGTTTTTGCCTCCTACCATGGGAACGTATTTGTATCAACTGATAATGGAGCCACATGGGAAAATACGGGATGGCCGTTATATATTGGTGATGCCCAATCTCTTGTCATTAACGGAGGTATGCTTTACGGGGCAAGCCCTGCCGGAATCTGGAAATATTCATTAACAACAGATTCAAGTTGGGTAGTTCAACAAAGCGGAATAAACGATTCGCTGACAGCAGTTGTGGCAGTCAGCAATAATGTCGTCTGGGCAGGAGGCAGAAACGGCAAAGTTCTTCGGACAAGCAACGGCGGCACAACCTGGAATTCAGTCGGAGGTGGAGCGATTGGAACCGATATAGTAAATACCGTGGAGGCTCTCGATGCCAACACGGCTCTTGTAGCAACTTATTCCGAAACCGGTGGAAAGATCGCCAGAACGACAAACGGAGGATCCTCGTGGTCTTCGGTGTATAACATAACTGGTGCTTTCATAGGTGGTATTCAGATGAAAAATACACTTGAAGGCTACGCAGTTGGCAGCCCCATTAATGGGAAATGGCTTGTGCTGAAAACGACCAATGGAGGAATTTCATGGGAAAGCTTGAAAACCGCACCGACACAAATAGCAGACGATTACGGGCCTGTTGGTGTGCAACTTCTGGGTGATACATTGTGGTTCGGTACCTTTTCGGGATCAATATATCGTTCAACCGATCTGGGTGCAACCTGGACTTCGGCGACCACATCCGAAACAACTTCGTACGGCCCACATTTCAATTCTCCAACAAAAGGCTTGATGGGGAACTTCAGCGATGGCAGTTTCTATAAATCAACGGATGGCGGTACTTCCTGGATTAAAGCACCGGCAACAGTTTATCATACGGCTACCTCTATTTCCGGATTGGGCGACGAATTCTGGGCTACAACGGGAGGCAGTATAGCCTATACAAAAAATCTGGGCCAATCCTGGTCGTTTGCCACCCCGGGGCATAGCGGGCACACCACACTGAGCGCCTTAAGTTTTTCACCGGTTGCTTCAGCACTTAACGGCTGGGCGGTTGGCGCAGCAGGATTGATACTTCATTACCAAAGGCAGGGAACCACACCCGTTGCAATTAATGCACAAACCCGTGCAACGAAGCCCGGTTTGGAACAGAATTTCCCCAACCCCTTCACTTCAACTACAACCATAAAGTATAAAGTTGCAGAGCCAGGATTCATATCGTTAAAAGTATTTAATGCGCTGGGAACCGAAGTTGCCAGCCTGGTGAATGAGAAAAAGGCTACTGGCGAATATACTTCAGAGTTAAATGCTGCTGGATTGTCAGATGGCATATACTTCTGTCGCTTGCAGGCTGGCTTAATCACAGATACCAAAAAACTTATTAAACGGAAATAATTCCTAAAACAAATTCAAAATCCAGAAGACTAAATTATGAAAACAATTTTACCGCTTTTCTTTTCCCTATTTTTCATTTCCATTCTCAGCGCGCAAACTCCGCAATGGATAACTTACACAAGTTCAAACTCTGGTTTGCCTGGTAACAATACCAAGTCAATAGCAATAGACGCATCAGGGACTAAATGGATCGGGACTCAGCAAGGACTTGCAAAATTCGATGGCACAACCTGGAAGGTTTATAGCGGGAACGTTTATATTACTCCAACCCTTTACTTCATACTTACCGATGTTCATGATATCACTATTGATAACAATGGGAACAAATGGATGTCTGTAGGTGGCTTACTTGCAAAATTTGATGGCACAAACTGGAAAGTTTATTCTTCTTCAAATACTGGAATGCCTAACAATGGTGTCCTTTCAATAGTGGAAGACGGTTCAGGGAATATTTGGATTGGTACAGATGGTGGCGGAATTGTAAAATTTGACGGCACAAACTTTACGATTTATAACTCTTCAAATTCGGGATTGCCAAATAATACTATCTTTTCATTAGCAATAGATGCTTCAGGAAATAAATGGGTAACAACCTTTGGTGGCGGACTTGCAAAATTCGACGGTACAACCTGGACAGTTTACAATACTTCAAATTCGGGTATTCCTTCAAATAGTTTATTTAACGCAATTGCTATAGATGGGTCAGGAAATAAATGGTTGTCAACTTATGATGGTGCACTTGTGAAATTTGATGGCACAAATTGGACCGTTTATAATAGTTCAAATTCGCTGATTCCGGCATATAAGAAAATTTTTTCACTTGCAATAGACGGTTCAGATAATAAGTGGATAGGGATGGAGAATGGCGAACTTATAAAATTTGACGGAACTAACTGGACGGTTTATACTAATCCTGATCTAGCACTTTCTAATAGCATAATTCAGGCAATAGCAATTGACGGTTCGGGAAATAAGTGGTTAGCGACCTATGGTGGCGGTGTTTCTGTTTTTAAAGAAGGAGGAGTTACTATGCCGGCTGAACAGGCACTCAACGGTGAATTCAACTATGGGATACAGAACTGGAATGTCTCAACCTATGCAACAGGCGCTACAGCCACCATACAAGTTGATAGCTCTTCTGCAATATCAGGAAAAAATTCCGCTGCTATTACTATTTCCCAAACTACCGGGACCGACTGGCATATTCAAATGTGGCAATGGTTATCCCTTAAGCAGGGACATAAATATACAATTACCTTCAAAGCAAAGGCTTCGGCTGCCAGATCGATAATCTTGGCAGTGCAGAAAGGCGCATCACCTTATACAACTTATCTCTTCAATGCACATAACCTTACAACCCAGGTTCAGACTTTCACTGACGAAGTAACTATGAATACAACAGATTTGGCGGCTAAGCTACAGTTTTATCTTGGAAGCTCCTCTGCAAAGGTTTGGATTGATGATATTACCATTGTTGATAACAATCTGACAACCGATTTAGATGAGCCTGTTGACGCTAATAGAATTATTTCGGTTTTACAGAATTACCCCAACCCTTTCAATTCAGTAACAACCATCAAGTATAAAGTCACACAGCCAGGCTTTGTATTGTTAAAAGTATTTGATGTTCTGGGAACTGAAGTTGCCAGCCTGGTAAATGAGAAAAAGGCCGTTGGAGACTATTCGATAGATTGGAATGCAGCGGGATCCGAAAATGGTATTTACTTCTGCAAAATGCAAAATGGAAGCTTTACTGAGGTAAAAAAAATGATGCTGATGAAATAATGGAGCCATAAAAATGAAACTCAACATGAAAAAATTACTAATTATTTTCATCGCCATTCTTGGCATATTTCATGCCAATTTGTTGGCGCAACCTGCAAACCGCAACTATGGTCTAAAACCCTGGTATCAATCACCTGAACAAAATGTGAATGCCGAATTCCCAGGTATAAATCAAGCCATTGATGCCATTACATTCTCTGATGGAAGCATTAAATTAGATAGTATTATTGCCCAAAAACGCCAATTGGAATATTTTACTTATGATAACCTGGGCCATTTGCTTTCTGATAGAACTTATGTAAGTTATGATCCCGTTCTTGATCTGTTCAATTCTGGTTACGAAAATCTTTATTCGTATGCCAATGGTTTACTTGTTACATTAACCCATAAAGGATACGACTATATAAACCATGCCTGGAATAATAACTATAAGGCCGAATACATAAACGATGTTCAAGGCCATCAAACATTATATACTCTATACGATTGGAATACAATAAATAGTACCTGGGATGCTCGAAGTAAAAACGTATATACGTATAACCCAAGCGGGAAAAAAACCTTAGAAACCGACTCAGTATGGAATCAAACTACTTTGAAATTTGACAATTCGTACAAGTACGAGTTTCAGTATGATGCAAATGGAAATCTAACACTTAAAACAACGTATAATTGGAGAACAGACGTGTTAGAATGGAGCATTTCATCTAAAGATGAAAATACTTACGATGCCAATGGCAACATCACTTTAAGTAAAAAATATACGTACAACAACACTGGCCTGAATTATTTATCGGCTCAGTCTGAATACAGCTATGATGCCGGCAATCTAATTACCATAATTTCATATTCCGGTTCGTATGGCAATCCAACGTTGACCCTTAGCACTAAAATAGAATACAGCTATGATGATAACGGTAACCGTACGCAGGAAATTGACTATGATTGGTTCCTTGCTCATCAAGTTTGGACTAATTCGTACAAACGAGTTTATTCCTATGATCCTTCTGTTAATGCGGCCGATGTTTTATGGTCACTGAATGGTGTTAATTGGATAAAAAACAAAATAACGTCGTTTCAAAATTTCCCATGGTACAATAGCCAATGGACAGCACAACCTGTTCAACAATATTACTATTCCGGTTATAGTGGTATAATGCCTTTGTCCATTGAACAAACAAGTACAAATAGCATTAGCCTTTACCTATACCCCAACCCTTTCACTATAAGCACAACTATCAAGTATAAAGTTACAAAGCCAGGATTTGTATCGTTAAAGGTATTTAATGCAATGGGTACCGAAGTTGTCAGCCTGGTGAACGAGAAAAAGACAGTTGGCGAGTATTCTGTTGAGTTGAAAGCTTCAGGATTATCCGATGGTATATACTACTGCCGCTTGCAGGAAGGCTTAATTTCAGAATCAAAAAAACTTGTTTTACAGAAATAAATTCACGCGTCCCATCGCCGCAAAAGAGGGGACGTGTTAACTTAAAAATCAACTCATTATGAAAATAAAACTTTTACTCTTAGTGTTCCCCATTTTATTTACAACCACAAACTTGCGTGCAGCCGATTTTACGGTTGATGGGATTGCTTACTCTATTACATCCGCTACCTCACCATATACCGTGGCAGTAAGTTTAAAATCACCTGGTTACACTGGTGTGGTAACTATCCCTGCCTCGGTAAGCTACAATTCTATTAACTATTCGGTAACTTCTATAGGAGTTAGCGCTTTTCAGAATTGCGCCGGTTTAACCTCCGTAACCATCCCTAATTCAGTAAGTTCTATTGGGACTCAGGCTTTTTGCTATTCTGCAGGTTTAACTTCTGTAACCATTCCTAATTCAGTAAATTCAATTGGAACACGAGCTTTTTTATAATTGTACAGCTTTAACCACCGTTACCATCCCTGCATCAGTAACTTCTATCGGGGTTGAAACCTTTACCGGTGTAGGCAGTATTGATGTAAATAGTAATAATCCTAATTATTCAGGTATTGACGGAGTGCTTTACAACAAAGCCCAAACAATACTTATTCATTGCCCTAAATCAAAAACAGGCAGTTTTGATATTCCCTCCCAGGTAACTTCAATCGGGAATGGTGCTTTTTTAGGTTGTGAAAGTTTGGCTTCAGTAACCATTCCCAATTCGTTAAACACCATAGGAGATAACACTTTTTATTCGTGTTCCAACCTCTCAAGTATTATCTTACCTAATACGTTAACTGCGATAGGAGATTATGCTTTTGCACATTGCGGAAAATTATCAACATTTACCATCCCCCCATCAGTAACTTCTATTGGAGAATTTGCATTTTATGATTGTACTGGTTTAACTACTGTTACCATTAATAATTCGGTAACTTTAATTAAAAGATATGCCTTCGAAGATTGTACCGGTTTAACCACTCTGTATGCCAACAGTCCCACTCCGATTGACTTAAGCAGTAGTCCGTATGTATTTTATAATGTACATACTTCCACATGCACATTGTATGTGCCCAATGGTTCCAAAAGTCTATATTCGGTAGCTGATCAATGGAAAGACTTTATAAATATAGTGGAACATACAGTTACCGGCATCGCCACCGTAGCGGCATCCAAATTAAACATCAGGGTAATCGGACACACAGTGGAAATAGGTTTGCCGGAAAAACCGGCACAGATTCAGGTAGTTGATATTAGTGGCAGGCAGTTATACAACGAAAAACCGTCGGGCAGTACAATTTCCATTAGCCTTCCGCAGGCGGGTGTATATTTGATAAGGGTAGGAAATAAAACTACAAAACTGGTGGTAAAATAAGTGCGAATTAGCCCTCACCCGCACTCTCTTGCTTGTGAGTGGAATAGAGAAAATTAATTCTTAATGCAAAATAAACAAACTTAAAATCAGATAGGGAAAACAGTATGAAAACAAAACTTATACTTTTATTATTCATCATTGCCTTAACAATCACAAACCTGCGCGCAGCCGACTTTACGGTGAATGACATTGCATACTCTATTACTTCCGCTTCGGCGCCATATACAGTAGCAGTAAGCAAAAAATCGCCTATCTACGCGGGAACTGTAACTATTCCCAACGTGGTAAGCTACAATTCAATCAGCTATTCGGTAACTTCTATCGCGGAGCGTACTTTTCAAAGTTGCACTGGTTTAACCTCCGTAACTATTCCCAATTCGGTAACTTCTGTCGGGAGATATGCTTTTGATAATTGCACCGGTTTAACCTCTGTTATACTTCCAAATTCGATAACTTCTATCGCGTCTTACACTTTTGATGGTTGCATCGGTTTAACCTCTGTTACCATTCCCAATTCAATAACTTCCATCGGGGCTAGTGCTTTTAATGGTTGCACCGGATTAACCGCTGTTATCATACCCAATTCGGTAACTTATTTAGGGGATTATGCCTTTGATGGTTGTAGCGGTTTAACCTCTGTTACCATTTCCTCCTCTATACTATCTATCGGAGATCATGCTTTTTATAAATGCACAGGATTAACCTCTGTAACGATTCCCAATTCGGTGACTTCTATCGGGCAATATGCTTTTTATAAATGCACAGGATTAACCTCAGTAACTTTTCCCAATTCGATAACTTCTATCGGGACTGATGCCTTTAATGGTTGTACCGGTTTAACCTCTGTTACTATTCCCAATTCGGTAACTTATATCGGGGGGTGGGCCTTTGAAAATTGCACCGGTTTAACCTCTGTTATCCTCCCTAATTCGGTAACTTTTATCGGGACCAGTGCTTTTAGTGGTTGCACTGGCATAATTTCCATCTATGCCTGCAAACAAACGCCAATCAATTTTTACAACAATACAGGCGTATTTGATTATATAGATAAAACCAAATGTACACTTTACGTACCCATAGGCTCCAAAAGTTTATATACTGCTGCATATCAGTGGGAAGAGTTTACAAATACCAAGGAAAGTAGCACGGCCGGCTTTATGGTGAATGGCATTGTTTACATCATCACCTCATCTACTTCTCCTTATACCGTTGAAGTCGCTGCTGGCGGCACCTCCTCAGATGTGGTTACTATCCCTGCCTCGGTTAGCTGCAATTCAATCAGCTATTCGGTAACGTCTATAGGAAATTATGCTTTTAATCAGTTCACTGGTATAAGCTCGGTTACCCTTCCCGGTTCGGTGACCGAAATCGGGAGTTATGCTTTTTACGGATGCACTGGTTTAACAAGTATTACCATCCCCTTATCGGTATCGTCAATTGGGAAATATGCTTTTACATTTAACAGCTGTTTATTTTATGTTGATGGCAATAATGCATACTTTTCAAGTAAAGACGATGTGCTTTACAATAAAGTACAAACAACACTTATTCAATGCCCCGCGTCAAAAACAGGCGGCTTTGATATCCCCGCTTCGGTAACTTCTATTGCGGATGGTGCTTTTGAAAATTGCTCCGGGATAACGTCAGTTAGCCTCCCTAATTCACTTACATACATCGGGGATAATGCTTTTAATGGTTGCTCTGGTTTAACTTCAGTCTGCCTCCCAAATTCGCTTACCCGAATTGGGGATTATGCCTTTTACAAATGCACCGGTTTAACCTCTGTTACTATAACTGCATTGGTTGTTATCAGTCCTAACGCAGTAACTGCTATCGGGGATTATGCTTTTGATAAATGCACCAATTTAATCTCGCTGTATGCAAACAGCGCAATACCGATTAATTTGAGACTTAATTCGGACGCAAATTATACCGGATTTAATTCTGATATCATACTGTATGTACCAATTGGTTCAAAAAGCCTGTACGCATCAGCGCCGGTGTGGAAAGATTTTAAAAACATCGTGGAGCATACAGTTACCGGCATTGCCACTATTAGTGCGTACAGTCTAAATATCAGGGTAACCGGGCGCACGGCTGAAATCGGCTTGCCAGAAGAATCCGCACACGTTCAGATTGTTGATATTAGCGGAAGGCAGCTTTACAACGGAAAACCGACAGGCAGCACATTTTCCATTACATTTCCTCATGCGGGCATCTATTTGGTAAAGGTGGGAAATAGAACGGCTAAACTGCTTGCTCCATAATCACCAGGAGGAAATGCTGTTAATTGAAATAAACTGTTAAAATCCGAAGCAGGAGTTACTTTCTGATAATGAATATTTCTCTTGCTTTATCCGATAAAAATACCTAACTTGTTTTTTTATATTATATCAAAGTGATAGTTAATAGTCTAAAACATATTTCCATGAAAACGCTGAGAATACTTCCCTTTCCCGGATTATTGGTATTAATCCTTTTAAATATAAACATTTCAGCGTTTGCCACCGGTGGCGTTTTGAGTGGAAACGGTACGGCAGGTAGCCCATATTTGGTTAAGGACTATGCTGATCTAAAAGCGATAGGAACAGGTAGTTATACGTTATCGAAAGTTTACCGTCTCACCAATGATATTGATGCTTCAGCATCGAAAACAGAAAACGGAGGAAGCGGTTTTGTTCCGATAGGCAACGAAACAACCAATTTTACGGGCAAATTTCACGGCAGTGGTCATGCAATTAAAAATCTTAATATCCAGCGTCCGACGGCTAATTATATAGGGCTTTTTGGTTATAGTACCCTTTCAACAATTGACAGCCTGGGAGTAACAAACGCAAAGATCGTTGGAAATTATTATGTAGGTTGCATTGTTGGATTTAATAAGGGCATAACAAGCAACAGCTATTCAAGCGGAACTGTTACCGGCATCAGTGTTGTCGGCGGTATTGCTGGTGAAAACGACGACACAATCATTAACTGCTCTTCATCGAGCAACTGCTATGCAAGCGGCGAAAGACTTAGCGGAAGCACCGTTGGTGGAATTGCGGGGAGATGCGATTTTGGGGCAATCAGCAATTGTCATTCATCAGGAAACGTAAAAGGTGATATTGTTGAAATTGGTGGTATAGCAGGGCAAATTGAATTTTCCACTATCAGCCATTGTTATTCAACCGGTAACATAACAGGGGGGGGCTTTGTTGGCGGTATTGCCGGACTTAACCAGCAAGGTACAATTAGCGTGTGTTATTCGACGGGTAATATAATTAGCAATAGCAATAGCTGTGGTGGTATAGTAGGATCGAATGGTGCAGGTT
Source organism: Bacteroidales bacterium (assembly GCA_963665485.1). Lineage (GTDB taxonomy): Bacteria > Bacteroidota > Bacteroidia > Bacteroidales > UBA4417 > UBA4417. Next base: position 129,812 of record OY762227.1, read on the forward strand.
ACACTGGCCCTGGCACAACAATCAATTGCTATTCAACCGCTAATGTTACCGGCACTGATGACGCGGGAGGTGTTGCGGGATCTAACAACGACACAATCAGCCTCTGCTATGCAACAGGGAAAGTGACCGGAACTTATATCGGTGGAGTTGTCGGGAATAATTATGACGCCACAGTTATTCAGTGTAACTGGAATATAGAAACCACCGGATTAATTTTAGGACATGGTGATGGCCACAGTACGTTTACAGGATCAGGGTTAACAACAATACAGATGAAAAAGACTTCCAATTTTAGCGGCTGGGATTTCAATAAAGTATGGTTAATCCGCACCGATAGCACTTATCCCGGTTTGCGAGGTATAGAAAACGCACCCTTTGCGCTTCCTGATATCCTGAAATCGAACAGAACCTTTACACTTTCCAGGCTACTGCTGAATGATTATGATATTCAATCAGTACATAAAAATCTTGTGCTGAAAATAGTGAGAGTAAGCGAAGGCACAACGGATAGCGTAAGCAAATTCACGTTCCCCGCAAATGTTTCCAACGGCCAAGTGGATACTCTGTTCTATCGTGTAGGGAAAGCCCTTGCGGCAGATACCTTGTGGGGTAACATTGCAAAAGCAGTTATCACACTTGATGAAACTTTCACATCCCTAGAATTATATACGGGAGAATCATCGTTGCTAATACAGAATTATCCCAACCCATTTACTTCAGTCACAACAATCAAATACAAAATTACAGAGCCAGGCTTTGTATCGATTAAGGTATTTAGTGTAATGGGCTCTGAAGTTGCAACCCTTGTGTGTGAAGAGAAAACTGCCGGAGAATATTCAGTTGAGTGGAATGCTGATGGTTTTAGAAATGGGATTTATTTCTGCAAACTGCAAAAAAATGGGAACAGCTTTGAATTAAAAAAAATGATGCTCTTAAAATAATAATCAGCCTGTGAAAGGTCAGCTCTCTCAGGTTTGTCTTTGTACAAGCATATATTAAATCTTAAAACCAATAAATCAAATCCATGAACCTAAAATACCTTAAACCAACATGAAAAAGATACATACAAAATTTTTCGGCCTTATGTTCTTTTTAGTTTTAGCATTGATCATGGCCATCAGCTGCAAGAAAGATGAAAACAATAATTCACCGGAAACAGTTACTGATGTTGACGGCAACATTTACCATACTGTTACCATTCACGGCCAAACCTGGATGGTTGAGAACCTTAAAGTCACCCATTTGAACGATAGTACCACTGCCATTCCAAATGTTACTAACAACACTACCTGGATAGGTTCAACTACCATGGCTTATTGTTGGTATAACAACGATGCCTCAAATAAAACCACGTATGGCGCGCTTTACAACTGGTACGCTGTAAATAACAGCAAATTATGCCCTAAAGGCTGGCGTGTGCCTTCCAAAGATGAATGGAACACCCTGATCTCCAACCTGGGTGGCGACACTACCTTAGTTGGCGGATATTTAAAAGAAGCCGGCACAACACATTGGGTTTCACCAAATACAGGCGCCGATAACAGCAGTGGATTTTCGGCACTTCCGGGAGGCAGCTGCTATCATACGAATGGTTCATTCTACTATAATGGAAAATATGGCTGGTATTGGAGTTCGACAGGAACCTCAACAACCGAAGCATGGCACATATATGTGAACTATAATACAAGCAGCATATTCGGGAAAACAGGTTCATGGAAAGATGGATTTTCGGTCCGTTGTATTAAAGGATTACCTAAATAAAAAATGCGGTATTATCAATTTATGATTTGTTTGAGATGAGGTTTCAACAAGATCAAAGGAAGTAAAACCTGCCGGAAATTATCTGTTAATCTTGATGGGATAAATATTCCGGTTGAGGCTCATTTTGTGAAACGCGTGGCTGGCAACTCTATGACAATGAAAAAGCTATTTTCAAAATGTACTGTAATCACTGGCTCATATAAACCTGGTACCTATTTTTCAGTATTTTTAGGATTCCTTGAACAATAAACCATATGATCATTTACCATACCGGCGGCCTGCATAAACGCATAGCAAATGGTTGATCCTACGAATTTGAAACCTCTTTTGATCAAATCCTTGCTCATGGCATCCGATTCGGTAGATTTTGCAGGAATTTCGCTGAGTTTGGCAAAGTGATTGTATTTGGTTGTTCCACCGGTAAACTGCCAGATATACTTATCGAAGGTGCCGAACTCAGACTGCACCCTGAGAAAAGCCTGTGCATTGGTTACAGTTGAGCGGATTTTTAACTGGTTTTTTATAATGCGCGAATCCTGCATCAGTTCCTGGATTTTATCTTCTCCATACTTCGAAATTTTAACCACGTCAAAATGATCGAAAGCAGCCCTGAAACCTTCGCGGCGGTGAAGGATAGTTTTCCAGCTCAATCCTGCTTGAAAAGCATCCAGAATCATAAATTCAAAAAGCTTTTGGTCGTCGTGCAGTGGAACGCCCCATTCGGTATCGTGGTATTCGATCATTAAAGGATCGTTGCCGGGCCAGTTGCAGGTGTTGAGGGTTTGCATGGGTGGTTGATTTTAGAATTAAGGTGCTGAGTGCTATGTGCCTTGTGCTGAGCGGGAAATGTTACTGATTAAAACGGATCAGATCTTGAGGAGCAATTATGCCTTTCTCAGTGATAAATCCAGTTATAAACCTCGCCGGTGTTACATCAAAGGCCGGATTCAGTGCATGTGATCCAGGTGAAGCCAGTCGAATAGTACGCATTTTCCCATCTGCATCAGGACCTGAATAATAAAGCACTTCGTCCTCAGTGCGCTCTTCAATCGGAATCATAGCGCCATCTGTCAACGAGAAATCGATGGTCGAAAATGGAACGGCAACATAAAAAGGGATACCAAATTCCTTGGCTACAATGGCTTTTTCGAAAGTGCCTATTTTATTGGCTGTATCGCCGTTGGCAGCAATGCGGTCGGCACCGGTAATCACAAAATCAATCATTCCTTTGCTCATCAAGAAAGCACCGGCATTGTCGGGAACAATTTTATGCGGAATTCCTTCGTTTTGAAGTTCCCAGGCTGTAAGGCGAGCACCCTGGTTTCGCGGACGGGTTTCGTCGGCATAAACGAAAAATTCTTTGCCCTGTTCTTTGGCAATATACATGGGAGCCAGCGCACTTCCATAATCCACAAAACCCAGCCAGCCGGCATTGCAATGGGTTAATATACGGCTGCCGTTTTGAATAAGTGCGTTTCCATATTCTCCGATTTGCTTCGCATCGGCAATATTTGCTTCAGCAAGTTTCTGCGCTTCGGTCAATGCAGCTTCAGGGCTATTCAACCCGGCTTCGTAAACCCTTTCGGTGGCATAAAACAGGTTGCGGGCTGTGGGGCGGGTGGCTTCAATTTCCAGCCTTGCCTTTTCCACGAAGGCTTGATATGCTGATGAAAATAAGCCAAATTGAAGGTCTGCCTGTACATAAGCCTGCGCCATGGCAAAACCGGCAGCTGCACCAATTGCACCGGCCCCACGGGTAATCATGGTGATTATTGAATGACAGGTGTCGGAATAGGATTTTGCTTCGTAGATTTTAAAATTGAATGGTAAGGCATTCTGATCTATCATTAAAACTGATGATCCTTCCATCCAGATAGTTCTATAGTGCTTGCCTGCTACATTCATGTTTTAGTGCTGAGTGCTGAGTGCTATGTGCTTTGTGCTTTGTGCTTTGTGCTAAGTGTTGTGCAGATAATTAGAAGAATTATGTAACCAGACATAATTGAACTACATACTTTGTGGCTTAGTTCGATAATAATTAATAAATCCGGAAATTAATTTTTTACAGTCTTCGACCTTGCTCAAAATGATTGATAAATTTTCTTCGTTAAGATATCCGATATCGTACGAAAGATAAAGCTGAGTTTCGAGCTCATATAACGATCCTTTTGAAATGTGCAGAAACTGAACGGTTTCCTTATCATGATTTCGGGCCACACCTTCAGCAATATTGGATGGAATCGAAATCGCAGCTCTTCTCATTTGGGAAGTAAGCGAATAAACCTCTTCCTTAGGAAAATCTTTTGTTAGAAAATATAATTGTTTAACAAGCTCACGGCTACAGATCCAGGCATTCAGATTTGTAAATGATTTATTCTCTTTCATGGCATTTTGAATTTGATGAAAATTGGATGTTAGCTATTTTTAAAAAATACGAAAATACCACATTAATTACAAAGCACTAAGCACATAGCACTAAGCACCAAATTCATTACTTTTTAATGCTCCCAACGCCAACCACGCCATCAATCCCATCCCCGTTTCAAGGCTACTTTCATCTGCATCAAACTCCGGAGTATGAAGATTACGTATATTTTTCCATTCAGGATTTTTAACTCCCAGACGGTAAAAACATGCCGGAATTATCTGGGTATAATAAGCAAAATCTTCGGCTGTCATGCGCTGGTCGAGGTCGACTACATTTTCGGGACCGAGATATTCCTGAGCCAAGGCTTTGGCTTCTGAAGTTGCCAGGTCATCATTTACAAGGAACGGATACCCGTGATCGATAAAAACCTCGCACGTTCCGCCCATGCTTTCGGCAATACCGCTGGCCAGTTTTGTGATTTTTTCATGTGCTTTTGCCCGCCATTCCTCATCGAAGGTGCGGAAAGTACCGTCGATCTTCACTTCCGAAGGAATAATATTGGTGCGTCCATCGGCAATTACCCTACCAAACGAAAGCACAGTAGGAACTCCCGGAGGCGCTATGCGGCTTACCACTTGTTGAAGAGCAACTATAATATGTGAGGCAATCAAAACGGTATCCGTATTCAGATCAGGTGTGGCCGAATGGCCTCCCCGACCTTTTATGGTAAGATAAACTTCATCGGTGGAAGCCATATACTTTCCGGATTTAAAGCCAACTTTTCCGGCTTCAAGAGTTGGTAATACGTGCTGACCTAAAATACGTTCAGGAATTGGGTTTTCAAGCACTCCATCCTTGATCATTGCCAAAGCGCCACCAGGAAATTTCTCTTCCGAAGGTTGAAAAATAAGCCGGATAGTACCTTCGAATTCGTTCCGAAGTTCATTCAGTATTTTTGATGCTCCAAGCAACGAAGCCATATGAACATCGTGACCACAGGCGTGCATCACGCCTGGGTTCTGCGATTTGTAATCGCAGACATTTGACTCAGTTATTGGCAATGCATCCATATCAGCACGAAGCGCCAATGAGGTTGTGTGGGGCTGTTGACCTTCAATTTTGGCAACAATACCGTTTCCCCCAACTCCGCGGGTATAAGTAATGCCGTAACCATCAAGCGTTTTGCAGATAAAATCGGCTGTATTAAATTCCTTTTCCGACAATTCAGGATTTGCATGCAGATGCCTGCGAATCTGAATAATTTCAGGAGCTAATTCTGCTGCCAGGGTTTTTATTTTTTCACTTAATGGGTTCATCATATTTTGAATTTGACTCATTGATTGAGTGGAAATATATCTCGGGAACTCCCGGATTACTATTCCAGGTCAAGCGTTATTTTAATGTTATCTTTAATTAAATCTTTAAGATCAGCAGGAATATCACCAATCTTTCTGACCAGTCTTTTATTGTCAATAGCTCTGATCTGATCAATCATTATATCGCAATTCTCTGACAGGTTTGCCATTCCTTTCCTGAGATGCACACGTAAAATGTCAGCCTCATTTTCAACTTTGGTTGTAATCGGGCAAACAATTGTTGAAGGATGTGGAAGTTTATTCAGCAGATTTGTCTGAATGATCAATACTGGTCTGGTTTTGCCTGGCTCTGTCCCGATTTGTGGATTTAAGTCTGCTATCCAGACCTCAAATTGTCTAATCAGCATAATCAATGCTTTCAAATTCGTTAAGTACGGTTACAGATTCCTTTTCCACCAAAGCAGATTCATATTTTAGTTTGCTTTCGAGCAGAATTCTCCGCTGATAGCGGTTATAATAATCCAGGGCCTCGTTTATGTAACGATTCCTTGTTTTCTTTATCCGGGAAAGAATTTTCTCAGTTTCTCCGAATACTGAATCGTCAATTTTTAATGATACAGTTTTCATTTTTCAATTAATATATCACAAAGGTATATCAAAAAAGTATATTTTCTTTAAATGAAGGGAATAATTTCTGATTTTGAAAAGCTGGCTAACGTTCCCGAATCTGGCGTCATGGCTTGCGTGACTTAGTGTTTTTAACCTGGAATTGCTTCCGAAAGCATTTCCTTTCCTTGCTTATCGTAATATGTACAAGTCATTTCAATTGTACTTACCGTCCATTTTTGAACACCACATTCAGCGGAATGATTACAAAATGTCATATAGTCAGTCTGTCCTTGCTGGTGAATTTTTAAATATTGTTTAAATTTTTCGGTATCACCTTTATCAGCCACTGTCAACAGGTTGTACTTAGCTTCCGACTTTGTTTCGAAGTTATTGGTTCCGAAATATTCTCCGTGTCCATCGTAAACGTAAGTGTCATACGTCAGTACACCCAGTTTGATCAGCTCCTGAATATATTTTGGAAAGTCGGAACCACTTTTAACTTTTGAATGGGCTTCCTTTATTTGTGAAATGGTAAACATATTCTGTGGGGTTTAATTGTTGATACTGATTTATACCGATCATACGCTCAAATTTCAGACTGATAGAACAGTTTAAATGTGGTAAAGTTTGGTAAAACACTGATTCTTCAACTAAACATCACAAATCTACGTGAACGATTGCATCTCACACAGTTTCTTGTAAATTCCTTCCACAGCAATTAAATCGTGGTGTGTTCCGCGCTGAACAATTTCACCGGCATTGAGAACAATAATTTCGTCGGCATGCTGAATGGTTGATAGCCGGTGCGCAATCACCACCGAAGTGCGGTTTTGCATCAGTTTTACCAATGCATCCTGCACCAGGCGTTCGCTTTCGGTATCCAGCGCCGAAGTAGCTTCGTCGAGGATAAGTACAGGCGGATTTTTCAGAACCGCTCTTGCAATGCTGATGCGCTGCCGCTGTCCGCCCGAAAGTTTCAGACCACGGTCGCCGATATTGGTGTTGTAACCATCATCCAGTTTCTCAATAAATTCGTGGGCATTGGCAACTTTGGCAGCTGAAATCACTTTCTCCATAGTAACATTCTTCATGCCGAAAGAAATATTGTCGTAAACAGATCCGTTGAAAAGAATGGTTTCCTGGTTCACAATTCCCATCAGTCCGCGTACATCGGCAATGGCAATATCGCGTATTTCGTGACCATCAATCAGCAATTCGCCACCGGTGATATCGTAAAAGCGGGGCAGTAAGTCGACCATAGTCGATTTTCCGCCGCCCGACTGGCCAACCAGCGCAATTGATTTCCCCTTGGGTATCACAAGGTTAATTCCCTTAAGCACCGGCTCGGTATTGTAACTAAAGGTTACGTTGCGGTATTCAATACTGTGTTGAAGGTCGCTCACCCTTACCGGGTCTGGTTTTTCAACAATAACTTCTTCGGCTTTCAAAATGTAATCAATCCGATCGAGTGACGATGCTCCTTTTTGTATATAAGCGGCGGCTTGCGAAATATCCTTGGCCGGGGGCAGAAGCTGTGAGAAAACGCCAAGGTAAACGATAAACTTGGTTGCATCCAGCGAATTGTCGTTTGCCAGGATCAGTCCGCCACCATACCATAAAATTACAGCCGTTACCATAATTCCCAAAAATTCGCTGAGCGGTGAAGCCAGGTCGCGTTTGCGGATCATGCGCGTTGACACTTTGGCGAAATCCGCGTTCAGTTTCACGAAATTGTTATAACTGAAATTGATGGCATTAAATGCTTTGATGATACGGAGGCCGGAAATGGTTTCTTCGATCATAGATACCATATTGCCCATTTTTGACTGCACCTTGTCGGAAGTACGCCGTAGCGAACGGCCTATCCTGCCAATGATAAACCCTGAAACCGGCAGTACCAGCAGAACAAATATGGTGAGGCTTGGGCTCAGTATAAAAAGAAAAACCAGGTAAGCAACCAACGTAATCGGCTGGCGGAAAATAATTTCAATCATTTGCAGGATCGACCATTCAACTTCCTGCACATCGCCGGTAATACGTGATATGATATCGCCTTTACGCTGCTCATTAAAATAGGAGAGTGGCAGTATAAGCGCTTTGTAATAAATGGCATTGCGGAGGTCCTTCACCACCCCGAAACGTAGCACTGCAATAAAAAACATGGCCAGGTAACGGAAAAGGTTTTTCAGGAAATAAAGGGCAACCAATAGAATGCAGATATACCCTAGCACCATGTGTTCGCCGTAGGTATGAATGAGCTGGCTCACATAAAAATTCAGGTTCTGCATAATGGCGTCCTGGTTAAAAGTAAGCGGGGGCGCCGATGTTACCGGTTTCGTCATTTTAAATAATATCTGTAGAATTGGTACGAGCGCGGCAAACGAAACCAGCGAAAAAAGAATAACCAGTAAATTGCAGATAATATTAATCACGGCATACACCCAGTAAGGTTTTGCGTAACGCATCAGATTTATGAATCTTCTCACGAGAATAGTTTTTTAGAAGAAAAGCAGGTTGTGGTTTTAATTATCCGCAAAATTAACATTTAATGACATTGGTCGGTAAATTTTCGTTACCGTGCTTTGCGGCACTTTATCACGTATTATTTATAAAATCAGTACCTTTGCCGCATGGAAACAACACGCCAGCAAAAAATTGCACGACTCCTGCAAAAGGATCTAGGTGAAATATTCCAGGCCATGGGCCGCGATGTATTTCCCGGGAATATGATTACTGTTACAAAGGTTCATGTGTCGCCTGATCTGTTCCTTGCCAAAGTTTATCTCAGCCTCTTCGGGAAAACTGCTAAACAGGAACTTTTAGATCACATAAAAGTTCACAAAAAAGAAATCAGGTTCGCATTGGGCAACCGCATTAAAAACCAGGTGCGCTCTATACCGGAACTCGACTTTTTTATCGACGATTCGCTCGACTATATTGAAAATATTGACAATCTGTTGAAAAAGAGCTAGGAGTCGGAAGACAGAAGTCGGAAGTCGGAAGACAGAAGTCGAAAGATCACTCGATTTATGAACATTTATCCATTTCAGCTCGCTTTATACGTTTCTCCCCGCGCCACTTCGCCTTTTACCCCTTCTTAGATTTAATAATTCCTTGAAACATCCTTAAACAAACATGCAATACGATCCAATCAAACGTTCGCTTGGCAACGTTTTTAACAGTACACCATTTTTAAGAAAAGTATTTTATCACTTGCTTGATTTGCTTTTGCTCCGCTCCTGGCATGTTCGCCGCGAATTGAGAAAATGGGCGGAAGCAGCGGTAAAAAATGCCTCCATACTGGATGCCGGCTCAGGTTTCGGGCAATACGATTTCTATATGTCATCCAAAAATCCAGACTGGAAAATAAGAGGAGTTGATGTGAAAGACGAGCAGATTGCTGACTGCAACAATTTTTTCAGCCGTATCCATCGTAAGAATGTAACTTTTGCAATCGCTGATCTTACCGCGTTTACTGATGTTTCGGAATATAACCTTATACTTTCGGTTGATGTTATGGAGCATATACTTGAAGACGTACAGGTATTCCGTAATTTTTATGCTTCACTCCAGCCAGGTGGAATGGTTTTGATTTCCACACCTTCGGACCAGGGCGGCAGCGATGTTCACGACCATGATGAAGAGGAATCATTTATTGATGAGCATGTCCGCGATGGTTATAACATCAACGAAATTCAGGAGAAATTAAAACTGGCAGGTTTCCGGCGCACCGAAGCACGTTATCAGTACGGGAAACCGGGACAGCTTAGTTGGAGGCTATCGATGAAATACCCGATTCTCGCGCTGGGGAAGACTAAACTTTTCTTTATTCTGTTACCATTTTATTACTTAATCACATTCCCGGTTTGCCTGGTTCTAAATTATCTTGATTCTACCCTGATTCATAAAACAGGAACCGGACTTATTGTGAAAGCATGGAAGTAAAACAGAAAAGAAAGGGATTTCAGAATGATTTTATATCAATTTTAGTAATAACCAAATGAAATCTCTCAAGCACTTTCCAAATATTATTTTAATTATCAGGATATTTCTGCTTTCATTATCTGTTTTCTTTTGTTTCAGATTGATTTTATTTCTGACAGAAACGGATAGAGTTGGTGGTTTGAGTGAAAACTTTGTTACCATTCTCCTTGCCTTTATAATGGGGATTCGGTTTGATCTCGTAATTTCAGGCTATATTTTATTCTTTCCTTTCATTATCATTTCGCTGCTGAGCATAATTAATAAGCCTTCAAAAATCACCAACAGAGTACTTTTCTACCTCATCTACTTCCTTTTTTGTATATCATTTGCAATGTGCGCAATAGATATACCCTATTTTAACCAGTTTTTCACACGACTCAATGTAACAGCTCTTGCCTGGCTCGATAGCCCGGCTTTTGTTTTTAAAATGATAGTTGAGGAACCCCGCCTATGGCTTTTTGTTCTTCCGGCCATACTTCTATCAATCGTATTCTACAAAGTGCTAAAAAGAATTTTCACTTCTTTTGAAAAACATGAAAACACAAGATCCCGCTACCTGGTAAAATCCTTGATTTTTGTATTATTCCTAGGTCTTATTTTTGTTGGGGTCCGTGGAAGGATTTCGAAGAAATCGCCAATAAGAATAGGGACTGCCTATTTTTCTGACAACTCTTTTCTGAATCAGTTGGGACTGAATCCGGTATTTACTTTTTTACGAAGTTATATTGATAGTAAAGATGAAAGGAATAACGCTATTCAACTGATGGATGAAAAAACTGCCATAGCAAACGTGCAGAAATATCTTTCAATCAGTCCGGGTAACCAGGCTTCACCACTCTCCAGAAAAATTGATCCTGACACCATAGCAGCTACAAAGCATAATGTTGTTGTAGTTATTATGGAGTCAATGAGTGCCGCAAAAATGAAACGATTTGACAATAAAAAGAACTTAACTCCATTTCTCGACAGTTTAGCAGTTCACAGCTATTGCTTTGATCATATTTATACCGCCGGAATGCATACATTTAATGGAATTTTCAGTACACTTTTTTCATTTCCGGCTATCTTCCGGCAACACCCGATGAAAGATGATAATATTTCGAACCGTAACGGAATGGCCTCCGTTTTGAGGCAACAAGGATATACAACTACCTATTTTACTACTCACGACGGGCAATTCGATAACGTTGAAGGATTTCTAAGGTCAAATGATTTTGAAAATGTTATTTCACAATCCGATTACCCTTTCGGCGAAATTAAGACAACTCTAGGTGTGCCTGACGACTATTTATTCCGCTATTCTATTCCTTATATTTCAAAGCTAAATGACCGTAAAAAACCCTTTTTTGTGGCTTTTATGACAGCCAGTGATCACGCGCCATTTTATGTTCCTGATTATTTTAAATCACATTTTACCGATACACGAGACCAGATAACAGAATATGCCGACTGGTCGATACGGCAATTTATTTCGATGGCATCAAAACAAAGCTGGTTCCGAAACACTTTGTTTGTTTTTATTGCCGATCATGGGGAACCGATAAATACTACCTATGATATTTCATTGGATTACCACCATACTCCGCTTATTTTTTACGCGCCCTATTTGCTGCCCGAAAACCGGGCTTTTGAAATGATTGGTGGACAGATCGATGTATTCCCGACAATAATGGGGCTTATTAAATTACCCTATGTTAATACCACATTAGGCGTTGATTTACTTAAACAATCGCGGCCTTTCATATTTATTAACAGTGATGATAAATATGGAGTTTTGAATAAAGAGTTTTTCCTTATTGTCAGAAAGGACGGAAGGTCGAATTTGTATAGATATTTGAACAACGATAAAACAGACTATTTAAGTATGTATGAGAAGGAAGCAAACCTGATGAATGAATACGCCAAATCAAACCTCCAGGTTTTTCAGTATATATTAAAACACAGGAATTCCGAATAGAATATAGAGATAGATTCTAATAACGTAGGCAGTAAGGCTCAATTTATTTTAAATTTCGGTTATAATGCAGAATTCATCCCTGTTGTCTATCTTTGTTCATTAAAGTATTGTCCTTGTGAACCTCCCGTTTTTCATAGCCCGCAGATACCTGATTTCGAAGAAATCGCACAACATTATCAACCTGATTTCGGGCATTTCGATGGTTGGTGTTGCTTTGGGAACGGCGGCACTGATAATTGTGCTGAGCGTTTTTAATGGGTTTGAATCGGTAGTGGTTTCCTTGTTTTCAGTTTTCGATCCTGATGTCAGAATAACGGTTGTCGAGGGGAAATCCTTCCATAACCACCAAATTGACGCTGATAAAATCCGAGCCATTCCCGGCATAATTAAATACACTGAGGTGGTTGAGGAAAATGCGCTTTTATATTACAAAAAGCAGCAATTCCTGGCTACCATTAAAGGCGTGGATTCGCTTTACCAAGTCAACAGTCCCATTAACGACTCTTTGCTTGTAACCGGCAAAATGATATTACAGGATGACAGCCTTGATTTTGCCATCCCAGGATATGGAATCGCGTATTTCCTCAACCTGGATATGAACGCGCCTGATAACCTGATATCGGTCTACATTCCAAAGCGTAAAGGCAACATATCCGGGTTACCTCAGGAATCGTTCAGAAGCGAATTGATCAGACCTATCGCAATTTTTTCGGTTCAGCAGGATTTTGATGACAAATACATGCTTGTACCCTTGCGTTTTGCCCGACGAATGCTCGATTATACTGATGAAGTTACCAGTATTGAAATCAGGTTGGCAAAAGGTGCGGATGTCCCGGTTATACAGGAAAAAATCAATTCAATTGTCGGATCAAAATTCAGGACACAGAACCGTTTTCAGCAGCAGGAAGTACTGTATAAAATCATGAAATCGGAGAAATGGGCTGTATTTCTGATACTTACATTTATCCTTATTGTTGCCTCATTTAATGTTATAGGATCGCTTACCATGTTGATACTTGATAAGAAAAAAGACATCGGCATACTTCGAAGCTTGGGAGCAAGAGATACGCTTATAAAGCAGATTTTCTTTTTCGAAGGATTGTTGATTTCCTTACTTGGCGCATTTTCAGGACTTCTGCTTGGTTTATTGGTTTGCGTGCTGCAACAGCATTTTGGCCTGATTAAACTCCAGGGGGGCGGATCGTTTATAATTAATGCCTACCCTGTAAAACTGATCGCAACTGACTTTTTATATGTTTTTATAACAATCACATTGATAGGAACTGCTGCAGCCTGGTTACCGGTTAAGCGGATGGCAGTAAAATTGAGTAAATCGGTTTAGCCGGTGCCGGACTTTGTTGCACTAGCTATTTGCTAAGGCTTTTATTCCTTGAGTTCGTAGCTGATTAATTCAAGGCTCTTCAGCTCTGACAGGCGCAAATACTTATTAATGAACAGATTAATAGATAAAGTTTAGCATCAAGAGGAAACACTTTAGTATAAAAAATCCCGAAGTATTTCCCGGTTGATAAACAACAGGTTATACTTCGGGACTTGCAGGTTACAACCAGAATGCGTTAAAATCATTCCGGAAATGACAACTATTTCTTTTCCAGTAATTTAAAGAACTGATCCAACTGTGGTAAGATTACGATACGCGTCCTGCGGTTGGCAGCTTTACCATCAGCAGTCGAGTTGGAGGTAAGAGGTTGGTATTCGCTGCGACCAGCGGCAATAATACTGGCAGGATCAAGACCGTATTTAGTCTGAAGCAGACGTACGATTGTAGTGGAACGTTTAACACTTAAATCCCAGTTGTCGATCAGATCGCCTTTTTTAAAGGGAACATTATCAGTATGGCCTTCTACCATAAATTCCATGTTAGGTTGATTTTTCAGCACTTTGGCTACTTTGCCCAGCACTTCATTAGCCTTATCGGTTACATCGTAACTTCCGCTTTTGAATAACAACTTATCGGAAATATCAATAAACACGACACCTTTATCAACTTTAATATTGATATCCTTGTCATCCATACTGCCAACAGCGCCTTTCAGATTCATAACCAAGGCCAGGTTGAGTGAATCTTTTTTGGCCATTGAGGTTTGCAGGTCTTTGATGTAAGCGTCTTTCATACCGAGATTTTCCATCGATTTTTTAATGCTTTCAGCCTGGGTACTCGAAATAACTGAGAGGGCTTCCAGTTGGTTCAAAACCACAGCACTGTTGTCTTTCAGCATCGACTTTTCTTTCATTAAGTCTGCAATCTGTTTATTCAGATCTTCAATTTGTTTCAGGTAATTGGCTTTTGCTGTTTCACAGGTATTCAGGTCACTCTGCTTTTTTGTGTATTGATCATTCAACGCTTCGAAACTGCTAACCTGTGATTTGTATTTTTTCTGGCTAACACATGATGACCCTAATATAAGTACAACCAGGCTCATCATTAATAAGAATTTTGTTTTCATTTTTTTTGTTTTAATTATAGAATTATATTAATTGTTTTGTGATTTTCAAATAGTTAGTATAAAGCATTAAAAACACTTTACTTCCAAACTTAGCTTAGCTCTTTCCGGGTTAAGACGCTGCAAAATTAAATAAGAATTTTATATGATGAAACGGATTTTCATAATAACTTTTGTGTCAGCTAATTTTATGCCTTCCATTTTATTACACATAACAATAGTAACAGGCTAAAAGTTCGTGGTGAATCTTAAAAATCATCCGGGTCACCTACCTGAAAACACGACTTCAGAATGATACCTGGATTTAAATGATTCGGATAACAGATTCCGAAACTAATTAATTCACTTAAAATTTTTGCTGTATATAAAAGGACGCACTCAAATTGGTATGAAAAGAATTACATCCGATTCAAAGCGAAGTAATTTAAGTTCAATCTTTAGTGCCATAAATTCAACTTATAAATTTTAAGCTCATGATTCAATTATTTTAATTGATCTTTTATACCTATCCACTAGTGTCCACTTTAAACTAACTGAATAACAGTTGATTATAATTCAGTTCATTGACATCTTTGTAATCTATATTTGTAAACAGCTGTTTTACAGGCGTTTTATCAAGTAGGGATATGCCTAAGACCTGTAATATTTCGTAGGTCGAACGTTCAATTTTAAGGTCGTGCCCTGCAATCGCCACCAAACAATAAGTGATGATTGCGGTGTAAATCTGGATACGAACAGCATTTTCAGAAGTTCCCCAAAAGGATTTTATCTTTAAATGTTGTTTTATCCACTTGAAGAATAACTCAACTTGCCAACGATTTTTGTAAAGCAACGCAATTTGTTCGGCTGTCAACTCAAAGTTATTGGTCAGGAAAACAAAAGTTCGCTTGGTTTCCACATCATAAAACTTAACTCTGCGTAATTTTTCAGGGTATTGTTTTGCTACATAAAACCCTGCTAGTTTCCCAATCTGATCGCATTGAACACCTTTAGTTTTATCAATTCTATTAGAGTACATTCTCGTAAAATTGAGATTAGATTTAGCTCTTATCACAAAATATGCTGAGTGATTGGTGATTTTATGGAGTCTGGTATAGTCAACGTAACCTCGGTCGAGAATATAGTATGCTTCAGTTTCGTAAGGAATTACATCCATTGCGTTTACATCATTTACGGATGCTGCTGTAACGTATATGAATGCTGGGATTTGTGTGGAAATGTCATAAAGTGTATGGAGTTTTATTCCTCCCTTTGCTTTACGAAATTTGGCCCACCAAAATACATTCAGGCAGAGATCGATAGTAGAAGAGTCAAATGCATAGACTTTACCCTTAATCTCGAAATCATCATTAGCTCGTTTCCTTCTTGCAACATCAATAAGATGGTATGCAAACTCTTCAAATATCTTACTGTTACGACTCTCGTTCGCCTTTGCTAAATTACTCCTGATTACACTTTTACCAAAACCCAGATGATAGGTTTTTCGACTGTGAGCATCAATAGCAACAATCAAATCACGAAGACTATCCCGATTGGTAAGTTGACCGAAAATCATACAAAGCAGCTGGTTCCAACATGTAAAGTATCTCACAAATTTATTACCTGAATACTTTGCTACATACCCGTCAAAAACTCTTTGCGGTAAGAACTCGATCAACTGTGCGTAAACATATTTGCCTTTATTCATGGTAACAGAAAATTTACCACCTAACTTAGGCATTTCAAATCGTCACGCAGCTAAAACGCTCGCAATATATAGATACACAAGGATTTCAAAGAACGATTGTTAAAATTTAGTGGACACTAGTGATACCTATCACGTAATCAGAAGATTTAGGTTTATGGTTCAAAAAATCGCACAATTTGACTTCCTATTTTTGAAATATGCTGTCAATCTCTGAATATGAGCTAAAAACGAGTTAACAAAAAAGAACATATGTTATTGATTTACTGATATATAGTTGTTAATAAATCGTTTGATAACTTATTAGAAGCCACCTAACGCTGGCATTTTTTTGTAATAACTTGCACATAAATTAGGCAGATTAACTAAAAAACTGCTTTCACCAATGTATTACAAGGATAATATCGGATTACGCTATAAAACTATATTAAACATCTCGTACCCACCAATCAGTAAAAATCTGATGACAGACTGCTTAACTACTTCCGGAATAATCAAGTTAAAGATTAAAACTACCGACATGAAGAAGTCACTATATAATCGAATCCAAAACAAGGTATTAGGATTAATTTTCATCCTTATGCCTTACTTCTTTTGTGCAACCACATTAGCCGGACCAACGTCGTATATAGTAGATTATGGTTCAAATAACCTGACAAACCAGGCTGCGAGCAGTTTCCCCTTGGCCATTACACTTAATACCCGGAATAGTATAATCCCTGATTCTACGTTGAATTCATTTGCCGGAAGCGCGCAATATACACTCAACGGTTTATTAAGCAGGAATGCAAAATCAAATATCCTTGCTGTTACTGCCTTCGCTGCACCTCCTACCATAACTTGCCCGGGTAATAAAACGGCAAACACTGATCCGGGATTCTGCAGAGCATCAATAAGTGATCTTTCCGCTGCGATAAATGACACGGACGGCGATATTACAACCCTTACCTGGACAATGAACGGAGCGACCATAGCAGCTTCGCCAATTAGCGGAATAAACAATATACTCGGATCCTATAATTTTAATAAAGGTTTAACCTCCGTTACTTACAGAGTGACTGATGCGTTAGGTTCATCGGTTACCTGCAGTTTTATAGTGACAGTGAGCGACAAAGAAATTCCAACAATCATTTGTCCCCCAAATGCTAATCTGACCATTCCCAGTTGTGCCAGTATTACAGATCCTATTTCGTTTAGTCCGCTTTCATTGAGCGACAATTGCGGAATCAGTAGTTTTTCAAGTAATCCTGTACTACCTGCACAATTCTCATTGGACAGTACTTCTGTAATATGGACGGCAAATGATGTTAATGGCAACTCATCACAGTGTACACAGCTTGTAACTGTTGTAAACGAATCTGCATTGAGCCTGACTACAAGCAGTACACCTGTAAGTTGTTTTGGTGGGAATAACGGCACAGTTACCGTTGCAGTAACGGGTGGGTCTCCTTCATATACTTATTCATGGAATACAGTCCCTGCTCAAACTACTTCAACCGCCACAAACCTGTTACCAGGAACTTACACTGTAACAGTTACTGATTTTTATGGTTGTACGGCAACTGCGTCTGCAACTGTTACTCAGCCTGCTGCGGTTCTTACCGTTGCCGTTGCAAGCCAGGTTAATGTTGCATGCTTAGGCACTTCTACCGGTTCGGTTACAGCTGCCGGCAGTGGAGGAACACCAGTTTATCAGTATAGTATTAACGGAGTAACATTCCAGGCAAGTGCTACATTTTCGGGTCTTGCAGCAGGCGCTTATACAATAACTATAAAGGATTCACGAAATTGTATCAACACTACTATTGCAACAATCACTCAGCCTGCAACATCCGTTTCCGGAACTATTGCCAGCCAGACTAATGTCTCATGTCTGGGTACAGCTACCGGTTCTGTTACGATAGCCGGAAGTGGAGGAACACCACCTTATCAGTATAATATAAATGGAGGTGCGTTCCAGGTAAGTGGTATTTTCAGCGGTCTGGTTGCCGGCAACTATAATATTCTCGTCAGGGATTCTAAAAATTGCACTTTTGGTTTATCTGTTACCATTACTCAATCAGCTACAGCACTATCTGCTGCAATTACCAGCCACACTGATATTTTATGCTCCGGCGCATCAACCGGCAATGCAACCGTTGCAGCAAGTGGAGGAACTGCGCCATACACTTATTCCTGGAATTCGGTTCCTGTACAAACTACTGCTGTTGCCAGCAACCTTATTGCGGGTGCTTATATTGTTACTGTTAAAGATGCATCCGGATGTACTGCAACCGCAAGTATTACACTTATTCAGCCTACCCCGGTTGTTGTAACAGCAATCACTACAAATGTCGCTTGTTTCGGGGATAAAACAGGTTCTTCCACGGCTTCAGCCAGCGGAGGAAAGCCCCCTTACACTTATCTATGGCTCACAACACCTATGCAAAATGGCGCTACAGCTAATAACCTTGCAGCAGGCATTTATACTGTTGCAGTTTTTGATGCTTCAGGTTGTTACAAAGCAGCTGTTGTTACTATTTCCCAACCTGCTACCAAACTCACTGCTTCTATTACTAACCAGGTAAATGTGGTTTGCGCAGGCAGCAACACGGGGTCAATCACTGTTTCCGGAAGCGGGGGAACTGCGCCAATTCAATACAATATTAATGGAGGTGCATTTCAAGCCAGCGGTACTTTCAATAACCTTGCAGGAGGCGCTTATACCATAATTGCCAGGGATGCCAATAATTGTACAGTTACCATTCCGGCTACCATTACCGCTCCGGCTGCTGTACTAACTGCGGCAATTACAAGCTATACGAATGTTTTATGTTCCGGTGGAACAACCGGTAAGGCAACTGTTACAGCAAGCGGAGGCACATCTCCTTACACCTATTCCTGGAACTCGGTTCCTGCACAAACTACCGCCGCTGCCATCAACCTTACTGCGGGTACTTATATTGTTACTGTTAAAGACGCTTCCGGATGTACAGCCACTGCTAGTATTACGCTTACTCAGCCTACTCCTCTTGTTGTAACAACGTCATTTACAAACGTTGCATGCTTTGGGGATAAAACAGGTACAGCAACGGCTTCGGCCAGCGGAGGAAAGACGCCTTACACATATACCTGGCTCACTACACCTATTCAGAATGGTGCAACAGCTACTAACCTGGCAGCAGGTGTTTATACTGTCGCAGTTTTTGATTCTTCAGGGTGCTATAAAGCAGCTGTTGTTACTATTTCCCAACCGGCTACCAAACTCACTGCTTCTATTACTAACCAGGTAAATGTGGTGTGCGCAGGCAGCAACACGGGGTCAATCACTGTTTCCGGAAGCGGGGGAACTGCGCCAATTCAATACAATATTAATGGAGGTGCATTTCAAGCCAGCGGTACTTTCAATAACCTTGCAGGAGGCGCTTATACTATAATTGCCAGGGATGCCAATAATTGTACTGTTACCATTCCTGTCACCATTACTGCACCGGCTGCTGTTTTAACTGCCGCAATTACAAGCCATACGAATGTTTTATGTTCAGGTGGATTAACCGGCAACGCAACTGTTACAGCAAGCGGAGGCACATCTCCATACACCTATTCCTGGAACTCGGTTCCTGCACAAACTACCGCCGCTGCCATCAACCTTATTGCGGGTACTTATATTGTTACTGTTAAAGACGCTTCCGGATGTACAGCCACCGCTAGTATTACGCTTACTCAGCCTACTCCTCTTGTTGTAACAACGTCTTTTACAAACGTTGCATGCTTTGGGGATAAAACAGGTTCAGCCACAGCTTCGGCCAGCGGGGGAAAGCCTCCTTACACATTTACATGGCTTACAACGCCTATTCAAAATGGTGCTACGGCTACAAACCTGGCAGCCGGTATTTATACTGTCTCTGTTTTTGACTCCTCAGGGTGCTATAAGGCAGCTGTTGTTACTATTTCCCAACCAGCTACCAAACTTATTGCTTCTATTACTAACCAGGTAAATGTGGTGTGCGCAGGCAGCAACACGGGGTCAATTACTGTTAACGGAAGCGGGGGAACTGCGCCAATTCAATACAATATTAATGGAGGCGCATTTCAGGCTAATGGCACTTTCAATAACCTTGCAGGAGGCGCTTATACCATAATTGCCAGGGATGCCAATAATTGTACGGTTACCATTCCGGCTACCATTACCGCTCCGGCTGCTGTATTAACTGCGGCAATAACCAGCCATACGAATGTTTTATGTTCAGGTGGATCAACTGGCAACGCAACTGTTACAGCAAGCGGAGGCACATCTCCTTATACCTATTCCTGGAACTCGGTTCCTGCACAAACTACCGCCTCAGCCATCAACCTTATTGCGGGTGCTTATACTGTTACGGTTAAAGATGCTTCCGGATGCGAGGCAACTGCCAGCATAACTTTAACAGAACCTACCCCGATTGTTATAACTACAACCAGTACAAATGTTGATTGTTTCGGAGATTTAACAGGAACAGCAACGGCATCAGCCAGTGGAGGTTTATCGCCTTATACATATGCCTGGACGACAATCCCGTTACAATCAACAGCTGCAGCAATAAACCTGCTAGCCGGAACTTATACAATTACAGTTACTGATTTTATAGGCTGTAATAAATCAGCATCTGTTATCATTACACAACCAGCTACCAAACTTATTGCTTCAATTACCGACCAGGTAAATGTTGCCTGCTTCGGGAATACCACCGGATCAATCACCGTAAGCGGTAGCGGTGGAATTGCACCAATTCAATACAATATTGATGGAGGCGCTTTCCAGGCAAGTGGTACCTTCAGCAACCTTGCTGCCAGGGCGTATACCATAATTGCAAAAGACGCCAATAATTGTACAGTTACTATTCCGGCTACTATTACTTCTCCGGCTGCTGATTTAACTGCCACAATTTCCAGTCATACAAATATTCTTTGCTCCGGTGGCTCAACCGGCAACGCAACTGTTACAGCAAGCGGAGGCACATCTCCTTACACCTATTCCTGGAGTTCGGTTCCCCCACAAAATACTGCTAATGCCATCAACCTTGTTGCTGGAGCTTATACTGTTACGGTTAAAGATGCCGCCGGATGCGAGAAAACAGCCAGTGTAACAATAACTGAACCGGCTGTGATGAATTTAACAACTCTAAAAACAGATGTTGCCTGTTACGGAGAATCAACTGGGACAGCCACCGCCCAGATTAGTGGGGGTATACCTCCATATACTTATTTATGGGTTACAACTCCAATACAAGTTACAGCTACTGTTTCAAACCTGCCGATCGGCTCTTATAATGTCACTGTCTTTGATTCTTCAGGTTGCTTTAAATCCACTTCTGTAACCATTACACAGCCAGCATCTAAACTTACAGCTTCTATTACTGACCAGGTAAATGTTGCCTGCGCCGGAAATACAGGTTCGCTGACAACATCGGCCAGCGGAGGAGTTTTACCGTATGAATATAATATTAATGGAGGATCATACCAGTCGAGTAGTATATTCAACAATCTTTCAGCAGGACTTTATACCATTATTGCCAGGGATGCCAACAACTGTACTTTCAACATACCTCCGGCTACAATCACAGAGCCCGCAAATGCCTTACATGCATCAATTACCAGCCAGGTAAATGAATTATGTGTTGGTGATGCAATCGGAAGCGCAACAGTAACTGCTTCAAATGGTACCGCTCCTTATACTTATGCATGGAATACAATCCCGGTACAAAATACAGCTACAGCTTCCAGCCTTGCCGCTGGTAATTACATTGTAACAACTACTGATAATCTTGGATGTTTTGTTCAGGATACAGCTTTTATTACTGAACCGGCACTTGCACTTTCGGTATCAATAACTGACCAGGTGAATTTTGATTGCGCAACAGGTACAAATGGCTCCGTAACTGTTGCAGGTGCCGGTGGTACTCCCGGCTATCAGTATAGCCTCGATGATATTACCTACCAGGTGAGCGGATTATTTACGAATCTGCCGGTTGGAAACTACACGGTGAACGTTAGAGATATAAATAGCTGCAAATCTTCGGTGCCCGTTGAGATAACAATATCCGGGTTAATATTAGCCATAAATGACACTTTCGTTACTTCTGAAGATACCCAGTTGAATGAAAATGTAATGACCAACGATCAGGTTTTATGCAATCTGCCAATTACAGTAACCTCGAATACGCCTCCACAACATGGTACAGTGACAGTGAACGCAGATGGCACTTTTACATATATTCCCACGCTTGATTACAATGGCTCTGATTCATTTGACTATACCATAACTGATTTTACAGGAGCAACTTCAACAGCTACCGTTACTGTTACAATTAATCCTGTTAACGATCCTCCAGTAACATTAAATGATTCAATAACAATAAAATATAATACCACAACTTCAGGAAACGTGCTGTTGAATGGCCACTTTGATCCCGATGGCACTACTTTAACAGCAAATACAACACCACTGACAGATCCGGTTAACGGAACAATTACTATAGCAGTTGATGGAACATTTACGTATACTCCTAACCTGAATTATATCGGTAACGATATGGTTATTATAGGTTTGTGCGATGCAGGCATTCCTTTGCCATCAGCCTGTACCAATGATACCCTTTATATTGTCGTGCTTCCGCCAAATCAGCCTCCTGTTGTTATACCCGAAAATATTGGGTTATGCATGGATGGTTCTTTTATTGGAACCCCAACTAATGGAGGCACTGTATTTAACGGTGAAACTGATCCTGAAAACAATCTTCCGTTGACTTTAAACAGCATACCGGTTCAGGATGCGGCGCATGGTATTTTCACAATTACGGATGTTGTAAGCGGAACTTTCAATTACACACCTAACACAGGTTATTCCGGATCTGATATGGTATTGTTAAGTATCTGTGATTCAGGAATACCAGTTGCATGCAGTATTGATACAATTTATATTGAAGTTCTGCTGCCAATAGTTGCAAATGCAGGTCTCAGCCAAAAGCTTTGTAATGCTGATATTGCAACATTAGTAGGTAATTCTCCCGGGGCTGCAACCAGCGCCTGGAATTTCGTTTCAGGCCCCAACACTCCAACCGTTACCCCATCGAACGGCAACGTTGCTATTGGGTCAGGGTTGGTTTCAAGCCTCACACCTTATGTTTTCGGGTATTCAATTGATAATGGTGGTTGTGTTTCAACAGACACTATGAGCGTCGTTAATTTCATTCCTGCCACACCGGCTTATGCAGGCATGGACCAGGAATTCTGCAATGCTACCGGCAATCTTACGGTAACATTGGAAGGCAACACGCCAGTGAATGGTACAGGAGCATGGTCACAACTGTCAGGACCCACGGCAGCTACTATTCTGGACCCAACCAACCCGAATTCTAATGTCTCAGATCTTTCTTTCGGGATTTATACATTCCAATGGTTGATTACAAATGGATTATGCCAGGATAATGCTGATGCTGTTAACATTTCGGTTTCCCAATCGGTGGTTGCAAATGCCGGGATGGACATTTCAACATGTGAATCAGCAACTGTAACTGTGTTAGGTTCCAATGTGCTGAATAGTTCTTCTATACTATGGACCACCACAGGTAACGGCACTTTCGATGACCCTACTATCCTTACTCCCGCTTATACTCCGGGTTCACTTGATTTAACAATGGGAACGGTTAAACTAGTGCTCACTGCATCGGCAAATAGCCCTTGTACGGATGCCAGCGACTACGCTTTACTTACAATTAACAAAACGCCTTCTGTAAACGCAGGGCCGGATGAAGGAAGTATTTGTGTAGGAAACAGCAAAACTATAAGTCAGGCGAGTGCTTCAGATTACAGCACACTGCAATGGAGCGTTTCGCCTTCATCAGCCGGAACACTCCTTAATCCTGAAACTTTGCATCCAACTTTCACCCCGGCTGCCGGATTCTCCGGAACTGTAACACTTACAATTCAGGTTCAGGGATTGGGAACCTGCGTTGATCTTGTTAGAACTGATGATATGACTTTTGAAGTGAGTTCTTCATTAGTTGCGAACGCGGGCGCTGATCAGATCATTCTGCCAGGTACAACGGCCAACTTATCAGGCTTGGTATCCGGGGGAACAGGTTTCTATTCCTGGAGCTGGCAACCAACCGGGTTACTCGTAAATAGTTTAATTGAAGACCCGGTTACGCTTGCTTTGAATGCAGACACAACATTTATATTAACGGTTTTAGACATCACCACCGGGTGTACTGATGAGGATTCCGTAAGGGTACTTATGAATAAAGAACCTATACCAATTGTTGCCGTCGGTGATCATGACTCAACCCTTATAAATTCATCGGTTACTATAAATGTACTTGCCAATGATAAAAATCCGGATGGAGACCCTTTGATCCTGAGTTTATGCGGAAATCCTTCACATGGTATTGTTATCCAGAATTCAGATAATACAATTACCTACACCCCTTACCTTGACTATGAAGGAGAAGATGAGTTCTGCTACCAGATTTGCAGTGCCGTCACACCAATGTATTGCTCTGATACTGTGGTGCAGGTTCGTGTGAAACATCCAAGCCTCGACGATCTTCGACCTTACACCGGTATTTCACCAAACAGGGATGGCGTTAATGATGTATGGAAAATCAGGGGGATTGAAAAATATCCGGATAACACGGTTATCATTTTCAACCGCTGGGGTGATAAGTTGCGTGAATTTGTAAATTACAATAACACAACTCATTCGTGGAACGGAAAAAATGAGCAGAATAAGGATTTACCGGATGGAACTTATTTCTATATCCTCGATGTTAAAGAAGTTGGAGTACTAAAAGGATGGATTTATATCCGGGGAAAATAAAACCGGAGAAATCATTGAAATAGATTACTTCGAAATATAAAGTTATGCTGAAAAATGAAAGAAGAATTAAAAATTGACAATACATAGGTTCATGAGTGGAGGAATACAACAAGTAGTGAAAAATTCATCAACCCAGGCAGGTTGGGCATCTGAACTGTACTAAAAAGCATGCACATGAAAAAGTTAATCTTCATATTCGTTTTGTTTACAAACCTTGCCGGCTTTGCGCAACAGGACGTACTCTTCAGCCAGTATATGTTCAATAAGCTTTTAGTTAATCCCGGGTATGCCGGTAGCCGTGAAGTGTTCAGTGCTGACGTAGTTTACCGCAATCAATGGACCGGCCTTGAAGGCGCTCCGAAAACTATGGCATTGAGCATGCACGCGCCATTACGCTATGATCATATTGCTGTAGGCGGTTATATTTACAGCGATAAGATCGGTCCGCAGGTAAACCAGGGAGCGCTTTTGTCGTATGCGTACCGTGTAAATTTACCGAAAGGCAAATTATCTTTTGGACTACAGGCCGGAGTTAAATACAATGATATCAACTGGAATATGATTGAGCTTGAAGATGCTGACCTTTCGTTTCAAGGTAATCAGAAGAACAAGATCACGCCTGACGCTAACTTCGGAATTTATTATTACACAAACCGAATGTTTGCAGGAGTTTCGTCGACTCAACTTCTACAGAACGAATATGGAATGGTAACGATTGATGGGAAAAAAACTTATTCAAAACTGCTTCGCCATTTTTACGGTATGGCCGGTGTTGCTGTTCCTGTTTCCGACATGGTTATTTTCAGGCCATCGGTACTGGTGAAATATGTAAATGATGCTCCCTGGCAAATGGATCTGAATGCAAGTTTCCTGTTAAACGACTTGTTCTGGCTTGGCATGACGTACCGCACCGATGGCGATCTTGTATTTTTAACTGAATTCAATATTAGCAGGAAATATCGACTTGGGTATTCCTATGATGTAAATGTAAAAGACAGGATCCATTACAATTCAGGTTCACACGAAATCAGGCTTGGTATTGATCTGGATCTGTTGAAAAACAGGATGTATACGCCAAGATATTTTTAGTTAATTTTTCTTCTAGCACTTAATGACCCGAGTATGAACAAGCGATTTTTAGTTTTATTCATAGCTGTTACCCTCACAGGTACCGTGGCTCAGGCTCAGATATCCCAGGCTGATAAACTATTTAATAGTTTCAGCTATTCTTCAGCTATACCCCTCTATCTGAAAATTGCGCAAAAACCCGATGACCCTGATCGTAATCAAGCCATCTTCAAACTTGCCGACTGTTACCGCCTTTCGAACGACCAACTGAATGCTAAAGCCTGGTATTCAAGGGCTGTTGCTCTGCCAAACAGTAAAAATATCAACTGGTTATATTACGGTGAAGCTTTGCAATGCGCACAGGATTATGAACTGGCAAAAGAAGCCTTCGAAAAATATGATTACCTGGTACCTGATGATCCCCGTGGTAAGGCTTATGCCGCTTTTTGCGCTGACATTCCGAAATTAAGTGAAATGCCTCCCGGTTTTGAAATTAAAAACGTCACCAGTTTAAACTCTGCCAGGTCCGATTTTGGCCCAGCCTTTTATGGCGATGGAATTATTTTTGTTTCCGACAGGCGGCAAAACTTTATGGACAACAGGAAGTACGAATGGACCAATTCCAACTACCTCGATTTATATTTTTCCACACCCAAATATCTTGATGAGTTTTTTCAGGAGATGAATGAGCCAAAATCATTCGGAGGTAAATTCAACCAGTCTTATCATGATGGACCTGCTTCCTTTGCGCGTCACGACAGCCTGATATATTTAACCCGGGCCGAAAAAGGCAGCGAGAAAAAAGATGCCGATAAATTCAGGACTGACAGGCTTAAGATTTTTTATTCTCGTTTCAATGGCTCATGGTCAAAAACGGAACCTTTTTTCTTAAATTCAGATAAATATTCAGTCGGACATCCGGTGCTGACTCCTGATGGCAATACCATCTATTTTGTATCGGATATGCCAGGCGGTTTGGGTGGTACGGATTTATATTCCTGCCAATGGAATGCCGGTCAGTGGGATCAGCCTGTAAACCTCGGTGATTCAGTGAACTCTTTAGGCGACGAAATGTTCCCGGCTATCAACGGAAACCAACTCTATTTTGCTTCAAACGGGCTTGGAGGCTTTGGCGGTCTTGATATTTACAAGTCAACACTTACGGATGGAGAATGGTCAAAAGCAGTAAACATGGGTCTGCCAATCAACTCTTCTTTCGATGATTTTGCGATGATTCTTGACCCTCGTGGCCGTAAAGGTTTCTTTAGCTCTAACCGTCCCGGTGGCTTGGGAAGTGACGATATTTATGCTTGTAAACTGATTGAAAACAAGAAATCCATAAAGAACCCTTGCGATGATGCCGGTCTGCTTACAGCTACCCGGCAATTGCTTGCCAAACAAAAACAGGATGATTCGCTTTCTGTTATGATATCAGGTGTGGTGAGAGACAAAGTTACCATGAAACCTCTGGCCGGTACAACTGTTTTCCTGCTGAACACACAAACAGGAAAAGCAAAA
The DNA here is from genome assembly GCA_963665485.1 of Bacteroidales bacterium. GTDB lineage: Bacteria > Bacteroidota > Bacteroidia > Bacteroidales > UBA4417 > UBA4417. The sequence goes on from OY762227.1 coordinate 157,378, forward strand.
GTGTTGAAAACAGATGCAAACGGTGAGTTCAAAATGCTCGGAAGCAAAGGTGTTTTATATGTAGCAAAAGGCATGGAAAACAATTACTTGTCCGATTGTTTTAATTTCAAATTCGCAACAACCGATACCGCGCACCAGGCATCCACACCAAGAGATATTTTGCTGGACCATCTCGAAGTTAACAAGGTAATCAGTATCGGAAATATGGACTATTCAATTGAAAATATATACTACGATTTCAATAAGTGGTTTATCCGACCCGAAGCAGCTAAAGAACTCGATAAACTTGTTCAAGTGATGAAAGAAAATCCTGTAACCGTTGAACTCGGTTCGCATACCGATAGCCGCGGGAGTAAAGAATATAATATCGATCTGTCGCAGAAACGCGCTGAATCAGCTGTTCGCTATATTGTGCTCCAGGGCATTGAGCCATCACGCATCACTGCCAAAGGATATGGTGAATCGCAACTCATTAACCATTGTATTGATGGCATTCCGTGTTCACCCCGCCAACACCAGGCAAACAGGAGAACAGAAATAAAGGTTACCGGTTTTTCGAAAGCTGAGGCAAATTCAGAGTATGATATGAGCAAATTTGCTAACGACGAAGAAATTCCCGCTTATCTGCTTGACCAGGATTTCTTTAAAGATTGTCTGCAGGACAGGCGTTTTACAAGAACCAAAACAATAACTGAAGTAAATAATATTACAAATCCTGTTGATACCAAGTTTCAACCTAATGGTAAACCACAGACAAAACCGGTAAAGGAAGTAAAACCGGTAGTTGCTCAAAACAAAGCGAAGAAAACAGAACCTGTAGTTACTAAAAAGGAGGCTAAACCGGCGCCGACAAAAGAACCTGTGGCAACCAACACAGGAGCAGTTACTTACAGGGTTCAGATTTTTGCCCTTACCAGGGAAAAGTCACTGGTTGATCCTGAATTTGAGAGTCTTGCTGATGTTCAGATGTATATTGAAGATGGAATGTATAAATATACTTCAGGTGTTTTCGATACACACGAAGAAGCATTGCAATACCGCGCCGAGATGGTAAGAATCGGATTCAACGATGCCTTTGTTGTAACATTTGCTAACGGAAAACGAATTTATGTAAGCCCGTCATACTAACCGTTTGTCTCAATTCACTTTGAAAAGCCGGGGTGCGATCTCAAAACGCACTCCGTTTTTTTAGTTACGGGTTATTCTACAAAGTTGCCATCAGTTGTTTCACCAGTTCAGGCACACCCTTTCCCGCAGGTTCGCGGAAAACGGTCAGATTTTTAACACCGGAAAGCATCTCAGCATGTGGATCAATCAAATAAACCGGTGTGCTTTTTTTAACATAATACACAAGGCCGGCGGCAGGATAAACATTCAGAGAAGTTCCGATAACAATGAAAATATCAGCCTCAGCCGTCAGTTCCATAGCCGGTTCAATCATGGGAACAGCTTCACCAAACCAAACAATATGCGGCCTTAACTGCGAGCCTTTTTCACACAAATCACCTTTCTTTAGTTCCCAGCCATCCAATGTATAAACAAGGTTTTCATCGATGGTACTTCGCACTTTTTTGAGTTCACCATGCAAGTGCATCACTTTGGTTGAGCCAGCTTGTTCATGCAAGTCGTCCACATTTTGAGTAATAATGTGAACATCATACTTTTTCTCAAGCTCAGCCAAAGCCAGATGCCCGGCATTGGGTTTTACCTCGTACAATTGCTTTCGCCGCTGATTGTAAAAATCCAGAACCAGTGCCTGGTTTCTCTGCCAGGCTTCGAATGTAGCAACGTCTTCCACCTTATGTTCTTCCCATAATCCATTCGAATCGCGGAAAGTGCGCAACCCGCTTTCGGCGCTTATCCCGGCGCCGGTGAGAACTACTATCTTTTTCATCGTGTTTGGCTAAGCTTTCCCGGTTTAAGTCATACTGATTTCAGAACAAGGATTAACGAACTTTGAAGTGAGATTTTCAACCCTGGTCATTGCTTTAAAAATCATAAATCGTTATTCGTTGTTCGAAATTCTTTTTAAAATTACACTTCCACATCTTATTCCTAAAAAAAAGCACTCCCCACGGATGAGGAGTGCCTTAAAATTACAATAAAATCCAGTTTAGTCTTCGAAAATATGCATATTATCAAGAGAATCCATCATTCCTTTTACTGAAGCGGCAGATTCTTCGAGTAGTTTTTTCTCTGCCTTGTCTAGTTTCAGTTCTATGACTTCTTCAATTCCCTGCGAGCCCAGACGGACTGGAACTCCGAGGAAAACATCTTTCAGTCCATATTCGCCGTTCAGCCTGGTACAAACCGGGAAAATACGTTTCTGATCATCTACAATTGCTTCTACCATTTGGGCAGCAGCAGCTCCCGGAGCGTACCATGCCGATGTTCCCATCAGGTTAACCAGCTCACCGCCGCCTTTTCGGGTGCGATCAACAATTTTATCAATTTCGTCTTTGTTAAGCAATTCAGTGATCGGAATACCGCCAACCGAAGTATAGCGTGGCAACGGAACCATTGTATCGCCGTGTCCTCCAAGCAACATGGAGTGAACATCCTTTGGTGAAATACTGAGAGCTTCGGCGATAAAGCTACGATAACGCCCGGTATCAAGAATACCGGCCATGCCGAATACTTTGCGTTCATCTTTGAGTGCTGCCTTATAAGCACAGTATGTCATAACATCCAATGGATTGGATACAATGATAATGATTGCCTCGGGCGAATATTTTATAACTTTCTCTGTAACATCCTTAACGATGAGCGCGTTGGTTTTTATTAAATCATCACGACTCATGCCGGGTTTACGTGGCAAGCCCGAAGTGATAACCACAACGCCTGAACCTTTGGTTTTCAGGTAATCATTAGTACATCCGGTAACATGGGTATTAAAATTGTTGATTGATGAAGTCTGCCAGATATCAAGCGCTTTGCCTTCGGCTGTTCCTTCTTTAATATCAACCAAAACAACTTCGCGTGCCAGGTCTTTATGAGCTACAACATTAGCAACGGTAGCACCTACGTTTCCGGCACCGATAACAGTTATTTTTTTCATGTTCTATAAATTTCTTTGTTTGAAACTAAAATTCCACGTCAGCTAAATTAATAAACATTTACATTGTTAAATATATCTGAGGCGAAAATTTTTAAGAAAGTGAACAGTTACTTATTATTTGCAACTACAACAGCGTTTTATTTACAGCTGCTATCTCCTTTTTTCTCGTGGGTTTGGGCATCAATTACAGCAATTGCGGTCATATTTACAATTTCGTTTACACTTGAACCCATCTGCAAAACATGTATTGATTTGTCGAGGCCCATCAGTATTGGCCCTATTGCTTCAGCATCCGCCAATCCTTGCAGAAGTTTGTACGCAATATTGCCGGCGGTAAGGTAAGGGAATATCAGGGTATTGGCAGCAGCACCCACTAATTTGCTGAATGGGAAATGTTCGGCAAGCATTTCATTGTTAATTGCAAAATTTGCCTGCATGTCGCCATCAACTATCAGTTCGGGATGATCGCGGTGCAGAATGGCTACCGCGTCCCTGACTTTGATAGGAATGTTTCCTTCAACGGAACCGAAGTTGGAATACGAAAGCATCGCAATACGAGGCTCAATATTGAACGCCCTTACTGCTTCGGCTGTTTGAACCGCAATTTCAACAAGAGTTTCGGTGGTAGGATTCATATTTACCGTTGTATCAGCAAAAAAGAAAGGTCCTTTCTTAGTAAGCATGATATACATGGCTGAAATACGGTTAGTACCTTTCTTCTTACCAATTATGCGCAAAGCGGGTCGGATAGTTTCCGGATAACTGGTTGTTAAGCCTGATATCATGGCATCGGCATACCCGTTTTCGACCATACTTGGCGCAAAAAAGTTACGGTGGCTCATAAAATCGAGTGCAACCTGCGAATTTACACCCCTGCGCTGGCGTTTCTTATAGTATTGCTCAGCAAAAAGCTGGCGCATTTCGAGTTGTTCCTTTTTGGATGGATCAATAATTTCAACATTTGGCAATTCAAGATCAAATTGCTCAATCATTTGGGTAATGATAGTTTTATTGCCTAAAAGAATGGGGATGGCAATACCTTCTTCAAGAACAATTTCTGCGGCTTTAAGTACTTTATAATTTTCAGCTTCAGCGAATATAACCCGTTTCGGATTTGCCTGTGCCCGTGCTTTTATCTGCTTTATCAGCGGATTGGTCAATCCAAGTCTTTTGTTGAGTTCTGCTTCATAAGCAGGCCAGTCCGTAATAGGTTTACGGGCAACGCCGGTTTCCATGGCAGCTTTGGCTACAGCAGAAGCAACATATAGTATCAAACGCGGATCGCTGGGTTTAGGGATAATGTACTCGCTTCCGAACTTTAAATTACGCGTGTTATAAGCGATATTTACTTCTTCCGGGACAGGCATCTTTGCCAGGTCAGCCAGTGCATAAGCAGCAGCCAGTTTCATTTCTTCATTAATTGCGCGGGCTCTTACATCAAGCGCTCCGCGAAATACGTACGGAAAACCGAGTACATTATTTACCTGGTTAGGGAAGTCGCTTCGGCCTGTTCCCATAATGATATCCGGGCGTGCGGCTGTTGCCTCTGCATATGATATTTCAGGAACCGGATTAGCCAAAGCAAATACAATCGGGTTTGGCGCCATTTTCATCAGGTATTCAGCTTTCAGAGCACCGGCAACCGATAATCCGAGGAACATATCGGCTCCATCCAATGCTTGTTCGAGGGTGTCGATTTCATGATCGGTAACAAATTCAGCTTTATATTTATTGACATCTGTACGTTTACGATTCAAAACGCCTTTGCTGTCGAGCATAATTATGTTTTCTTTCCGTGCTCCCAGTTTTACATAAAGTTTGGTGCATGAAATTGCAGCGGCACCGGCACCGTTCACGACAATTTTCATGTCTTCAATCTTTTTCCCTGTAATAACAAGGGCATTCAGCAAACCGGCCGAAGTTATGATGGCCGTTCCATGCTGATCGTCGTGCATTATCGGTATATCAAGTTCGGCTTTCAGGCGTTCCTCAATTTCAAAGCATTCCGGTGCTTTGATATCTTCCAGGTTAATCCCGCCAAAAGTGGGAGAAATCGCTTTTACAGTCTGTATCAGTTTTTCAACATCTTTTTCGTTCACTTCGATATCGAAAACATCAATATCCGCAAAAATCTTAAAAAGCAGACCTTTGCCTTCCATTACTGGCTTTCCGGCTTCAGCACCTATATCACCCAGTCCCAGAACCGCCGTTCCGTTTGATATCACTGCCACCAGGTTTCCCTTGGCAGTATATTTATACACATCTTCAGGATGCGCCTGAATTTCGAGACAGGGTTCTGCCACTCCCGGTGAATAGGCAAGCGAAAGATCACGTTGTGTACTATGGGGTTTGGTAGGAATTACTTCAATTTTGCCTGGGCGCCCTTCGGAGTGATAGGAAAGAGCATTTTTTCGAATGAGTGTCGTCATGATAACTTTTTGTTTATCAAAATAATAAATCAATATTTTTTTGTACTGCAAAGTAACAAACAAAAGAGTGGTTTATACCTGATATTCCAGATAAAACTTGATTTTCCCGCTCAATTTGAACTGCGTCTAAATTACCAACAGAAGTATATTGGTCCTCAGGAATATCCAATTTTCACTGCTGATTCATTTGTCATAACTACCCGGCTAATTCGCTGTTTTATTATTCCTCCATAATTGTTACTTTTGCATCCAGACTTAGGAGGTTATCGATAGAACTGGTCAAAAAAACCTGTAATCAATAATGCTTACTTTGCCCAAAGCCGTGCCTCCTTATACTTTTACCTACCCTCTAATCCTCTAATTTTCAATTTAATAAACCTTATGTATTCCTTTATTGAAGGTAAAATAGCTGACCTGAATCCTACTACTGCCGTGTTAGCTTGCCAGGGAATTGGATATTCGATCAACATTTCGCTCAATACCTATACGCAGATCCAGGGAAAAGAATCCTGCCGTTTACATACACATCTTGTTGTTCGTGAAGATGCCCTCATTCTTTATGGCTTTGCGGAAGTTAGCGAAAAGCTTGTTTTTCAACAGCTTATTTCTGTGTCAGGTGTCGGACCGAATACAGCCCGGCTCATTTTATCCTCACTAACTTCAACAGAAGTAGCCGAAGCTATTGCCAGCGAAAACGTTAAATTGCTGCAATCTATCAAAGGCATAGGAGGCAAATCCGCTTTGCGGATAATTATTGATCTGAAGGACAAAATCATGAAGGATCTGCCGGCGGGTGAAAATTTAATGTCAGCGCACAATACAGGCAAGCATGAAGCGTTATCTGCATTAGTAATGCTAGGCTTTAACAGGCCCGTAGCCGAAAAAGCCCTGGATCAGGTTATTAAAGCTAACGGAGGAGTACTACCGGTTGATCAATTAATTAAAAATGCGCTGAAAATCCTCTGATCAGGGAATTCAGCGTTACATTTATTGAAATTTTAAAACATTAAACTAATCAGCTAACTAGTTCTTGTTGGCAGTAAATGATAAAGAATCCAGCGGTTTGAAGAGATATATTAAATACATATCCAGGCTTTCTTTCTTTACTATACTTATATCTCTTTTCTGGGGTGTGAGTGCGTCGATTGGTTTATCACCCAACGAGCTTGAACAGGGCCATTTTATTGCTCCTCCTGATACCGCTGGTCCGGATACCACTTTGCGTTTCCCTATTCCTAAAAGTAAGAATCCTTATGATGTGGCTCCTTCCGGCGGATTATACCTGAAAAATCCATCCAATCTGAAAGAGGATGTTACCTATGATCCTAAAAATAATGAATATACCATAACCAATAAAATAGGCACACTTGATTATCGCAATCCTGCCTCTTTTTCGTTCGACGAATACCGGAAATATGACACCCGCCGGGCTTTGGACAGCTACTGGAAGGAACGAGCCAACAGTTCTTCGGGTGCTACAAGGCTTGGAATAATACCCCAGCTTCGGGTTGGAGGTCAGCTTTTCGACCGCGTTTTCGGCGGTAATACCATTGATATCAAACCACAGGGAAGTACTGAACTTACGTTCGGCGTTATCTCCAACCGCCGCGACGATCCCTTTATCAGCCAACGATTGAGGCGAACAACGAATTTCGATTTCGACATGAAAATTCAGATGAGCGTTCAGGCGAAAATCGGGGATAAAATTGAATTCAATACCAATTACAATACGGAAGCAACTTTCGACTTCGAAAATAAACTGAAGCTTAAATACGAAGGCAAAGAAGACGAAATTATCAAACTGATTGAAGCCGGCAATATTAACATGCCGATCAACAGTACCCTTATAACAGGCAGCCAGAGCCTTTTCGGGCTTAAAACCCAGCTACAGTTTGGTAAAGCTACCATTACCAGTGTATTTTCGCAACAACAGAGCCAGGTTCAGAATATCACCGTTCAGGGTGGCGCGCAGACACAAAAATTCTCGACCCGTGCCCTTGATTATGAGGAAAACAGGCACTTTTTCATCGGACAATACTTTCGTAACGAGTATGAAGGCGCCCTGGCAACACTCCCGGTTATAACATCTAATATCAATATTTCAAAAATTGAAGTCTGGATAACCAATATCGGGGCAGCTATTACCGAAAACAGGAATATTATAGCATTCCAGGATGTGGGCGAAAGCAGTCCTTTTAATTCAAATATTCATTCAACCGCACAACAACGCTATCCCGACAACGAATCGAACGATCTTTTCCATCAGATTGATACAACTAAAATAAGAGATATCAACCAAGCTTCCGAATATCTGATCAGCACAAAAGGATATACTCCCGGAGTGGATTTCGAAAAAGTTGAAAGCGCCAGGAAACTCAGCAGTTCCGAGTTCATGTACAACAGCCGTTTGGGTTTTATTTCGCTTAACACCACAATAAATCCCGACCAGACCCTTGCGGTAGCGTATCAATATACAATTCTTGGCGATAGTAAAGTATACCAGGTTGGAGAATTTTCCGACCAGGGAATTCCGACTAAAAGCTGCCTGATGGTTAAGCTGCTTAAAAGCACGGCAACTAATACCCATGTTCCCTTGTGGAACCTGATGATGAAGAATGTGTACAACCTGGGCGCTTATAATGTTAACAGCGAAGATTTTTTATTCAATATCCTCTATACCGGCAACAGCAATGCAGTGGCCACAGGCTATTTTGAAAAAGGACCCGAAGGAATTAAACTTGTCCCGCTGCTGCAGATATTCGGATTAGATAGACTTGATCAACAGTTAAACCCTCCTCACGACGGGATTTTTGACTTTATCGACAACGCGGCACGAAACGGCGGTACCATACAGGCATCGAACGGAAGGGTGTTTTTCCCTGTGCTGGAACCTTTCGGAAGTTACCTTCGGGCCAAACTCAATGATAAAGCGTTTGCCGACAAATATTGCTACGATTCGTTGTACAGCATGACCAAAACCGGCGCCCAGCAATACCCCGACAAGAATAAATACCTGATGGAGGGCCAATATAAATCGGAGTCAGGATCGGACATATCGCTCAACGCCATGAATGTGCCGCAGGGTTCAGTGAAAGTAACCGCCGGTGGCGTGCAACTTGCTGAAAACGTTGACTATACTGTGGATTACACACTTGGCAGGGTGAAAATCATTAATGAAGGCATACTAAACTCCGGTACTCCTATTAATATTCAGCTCGAAAACAACTCCATGTTCAATGTCTACAGCCAGACTTTACTTGGAACCCATGTGGATTACAAGGTGAATAAAGACCTGCTTTTAGGCGCTACCATACTGAACCTTTACGAAAGACCAATCACAACAAAAACCAATTATGGCGATGAGCCTATAAACAACACCATCTGGGGAGCCAGTATTAATTATCAGAAACAATCGGGATTAATTACCAAGCTGCTTGACAAACTTCCGTTTTATAGTACCAAAGTCCCTTCCAAACTAAGAGTTGATGCTGAATTTGCCCAGTTTATCCCCGGGCACTCACGCGCGGTGGGCAAAACCGGGACTTCTTACATCGATGATTTTGAAGGAGCTAAATCCACCATTTCGCTTACCAACATTGCTTCCTGGTCTATTGCCAGTACGCCGCAGGGACAAACTACTGCTGCCATGTTTCCCGAAGCAGCCCCCGGCACGCGTTTAGTATACGGTTATAACAGGGCTATAACATCCTGGTACACAATTGATCCATCCATTTTTTATGAAAAATCAAACTCACGCAGACCTCAGGGTATCGGAAATGATGAACTTTCAAGAAATTCGGTCAGGGCTGTTTACGAAAGTGAGCTTTTCCCACTTAAAGAGAATGCGTACAATAATCTGCCTCTTAACCTGAATATCTTCAACCTTGCTTATTTCCCTGATGAGCGCGGACCCTATAACTATGATGTTAAAGGGAAAGCCGGATTTTCGAAAGGGGTAAACACCGAAGGCAAACTCAACGATCCACATTCTCGTTGGGGCGGCATAATGCGCAAAATGGAAACCTCCGATTTTGAAGCGGCTAACGTTGAATACATTACTTTCTGGCTGATGGATCCATTTTCAGAGTCACAAACGAGATTGGGGCAGCAAGGGGGTGATTTGTACTTTAACCTTGGCGATATTTCAGAAGATATTTTGCGTGATGGACGTAAATCATACGAAAACGGGCTTCCTACTTCCGAAGTTGTAACTAATGTTGATACAACATTTTGGGGCAGAGTACCAACTCAGCAGGCACTTACACAATCGTTCGACAGCAAGGTTGAGTCGCGGCAGTTCCAGGATGTAGGATATGACGGATTACGTACTGTTGACGAACAGACATTCTTTGATAAATATCTTCAGGATATTATCACAAATATTGGCGCTGGATCACAGGCCTATGCTATGGCTAATGCTGATCCATCGTCAGATAACTTCCACTCTTTCGTAGGCGGAGATTACGACAGTGATCCAAGCGGTAAATATAACAGCGTTGTTGAGCGCTATAAGCTGTATAACGGCCCCGATGGCAACTCCCCCGCTAACACGGATAACAATTCGAATAATATAGGGCAGCGTAACCCAAATGTTGAAGATCTGAATAACGATAATACCCTCAGCGACCAGGAAAGATATTTCCAGTATGTAATACACCTCAAACCTGAAGATATGAAGGTTGGGACGAATTATATTACTGACGTGATTGACTCAAGAGGGAAAGTTGATCTCCCAAAGGGCGGCGAAAAAGGCGGTTCGTTATGGTACCAGTTTAAAATACCTGTACAACAACCGGATAAAGTAGTAGGCGGCATACAGGATTATAAATCGATACGGTTTATGCGTATGTTTTTTAAAGACTGGGATACCGCAGTTGTTTGCCGGTTTGCGTCTTTCGAACTGGAACGAGGCGAATGGCGAAAATACAACAACAGCCTGCTCACTCCAGGCGAATATGTCCCGGACCCTAACCAGGATGGAACAACTTTCGACATCTCGACACTTAGTTATGAAGAAAATTTTAACAGGGAAAATGTTGCCTATCGTACACCTCCTGGCATTGAACGTGAAATAAATGCCGCAAGCACAAATTACGCTCAGCTTAATGAGCAGGCAATGGTACTTAAAACCTGTAACCTACTGGATGGCGATGCCCGGGGAGCCTATAAAACCACTGACTTCGATTTCCGCGATTACAAGAATTTAAAAATGTATATCCATGGTGAAAAATCAATTAAAGAGAAAGAACTTCAAACAGGTGATCTAACAGCATTTGTAAGGTTTGGCTCCGATTTTACCACCAATTATTATGAGTATGAAATCCCAATCACGTTCACTGAATGGGCTCAGAACTGGCCCGATAACGCAACCAGTCAAAACCTGATATGGCCGGAAGCCAATATCATGGATATTGAACTGGCAAACCTGGTCGCGGCAAAAACAGCCCGCAACAACGCAATGAACAGCTCCGGATCAGTTATCACCCTGGTTACGCCTTATACTATAGCGGATCCTAATAACCCCAACAATAAAATAACTATTGTTGGATCTCCCAGCATGAGTGATGTAAGAACTATGTTGATTGGCGTCCGGAATCCGAAGCGGAATCCGAATAAACCCGGTGATGACGGTCAGGAAAAATGTGCTGAAATCTGGATTAACGAATTACGCCTCACCGATTTCAACGAAAAATCAGGCTGGGCCGCCAATGCACGCATAGCTTCCAATCTTGCTGACCTTGGGAATGTTATGATATCAGGAGCCTACAGTTCGGCGGGATTTGGAAGTATCGAAAAGAAAGTGAACGATCGTCAGAAAGAAGCTATAAGCCAGATTGATGTTGCGACAAACCTCGAACTCGGAAAATTCCTGCCCGAAAAATCTGGCATCCGTATTCCTATGCATTACGATTATTCTCAAACAGTTAGTAATCCGCAATACAACCCGCTCGATCCTGACGTACTGTATTCCGAACAAACCAAGGGAATGTCAAAACACGAAAAGGATTCATTAAAACAGCTTACAACAGATGTGACCAAGCGGCAAAACCTTAACTTTATGAATGTGCGTAAAGACCGGGTTGGCGCTGCTCAGAAACCACAACTCTGGGATATTGAAAACTTTGATCTTTCGTATGCCTACTCCGAAATTACGCATCATAATACTGACATTGAATCCTATAAACAAAAAACCTACCGTGGAGGACTAGGCTATAATTTCACAGCAAATCCTAAAAATGTCAAACCTTTTCAAAAAGTGGTAAAATCGAAATCACTTGCTGTTATCCGCGACTTTAACTTCTATTTTCTTCCGAAATTGCTTTCGTTCCGTACCGATATGTACCGTGATTATGAAAAAAAATTGTTACGAAACAAAAGCGCTGCGCTCATTATACTCGAACCAAATTACACCAAACATTGGGATTGGAACCGCATATACGATGTAAAATACGATTTTTCGCAATCACTTAAATTTGATTACAGCGCCAATGTTAACGCATATATCCAGGAACCAGCCGGCGGATATGAGAAACAAAAAAGCAATTACGAAAGTTATCGTGATACGGTATGGAATTCCATTAAAAATTTCGGTTCAACAAACAAATTCAACCAGACAGCTAACATTAATTATACGGTTCCGTTTAATAAAATCCCTATACTTAATTGGGTAACTCTTAATGCCCGTTATGGTTCAAAATACCGTTGGGAAGCTTCACCAATATCGTTGCAGGAACGATTTGGAAATACCATTGAGAATTCACGCGATATCCAGTTAAACGGCGGATTGCGGATGTCTACATTGTATGATAAGGTTCCTTTTCTTAAGAAAGCACGACTCGAATTGCAAAGTTCCAGCCAATCTCAGCCAGGCAAAATACCCGGCCGCGATATGGAAAATCCTAAAGGGAAAGAAAAAAACGCTAAACCTGACCAGGCTATAAAGCCGGGGAAAAATGCTAAAAATGCGGATAGCCTTGATATTCCTAAAAAAAACTATCTGAGAATGATCGGGAATTATTCACTGGGAGTATTAACATCAATTAAAGACGTCAACTTTACCTATTCAAAGTCGAACGGAATCATATTGCCCGGATTTACTCCTGAACCAGGGCCATTAGGTAATAGCTGGAATCTGGATGCTCCCGGGCTGGGCTTTATTTTTGGAAGCCAGAAAGATATCAAATACCTGGCCGCTACCTCGGGTTGGTTAACTACTGACACGTTGTTAAATAATCCATACATTACCAGGTCAACGGAAAATTTCACTTTCCGTTCAACCATGGAACCGGTGAAGAATTTTAAAATTGATATAACTGCCGATCGGGCATATGCAACTACCTATACCGCATATTTCAAAGCCAACAGCAGCGGGAAATTTCTGGAACCCACAGCACCCCAGGACCGGGGCAATTTCAGTATGTCATTTATTATGTTATCAACGGCTTTTAAGAAAGATAACAAGGATAATCAGAACCCGGTTTTTGAGCAAATGCTTTCGTACCGGAAAACGATAGCAGAACGGCTGGCAAGCGAAAACCCTAACTCTGTCGGAGTTGATTCACTTGGTTTCCCCAACGGCTATGGCCCTACTCAGCCACAGGTTATGCTGGCCGCTTTTATGGCTGCCTACAGTGGCAAAGATCCGAATAAGGTTAAATTTAATGCTTTCCCTAAAATCCCGTATCCTAACTGGAGAATTACTTACAATGCCAACCAGGGAATTGCAGTGCTGCGCAAATATTTCCAGTCGTTCAATGTTTCTCACGCTTATCGTTCATCTTATGCAGTTGGTGGTTTCCTTACCGATATTACATATAGCGCTGATGTTGATGGTTTCCCTGCCGCGCTTGATAACGCAAGAAACTTTATACCCGAAAAACGGATGGATGTTATTACGGTTACCGAACAGTTTGGTCCGCTTATCGGCATAGATGTAACTATGAAAAACAGTATGCTTGCCCGCTTCGAATACAAGAAAACACGAAACTTGTCGCTGAGCTTTGTCAACAATCAGCTCACCGAGATGCGAAGCAATGAGTTGGTAATCGGCACCGGGTACAGATTTAAGAGCGTACCGTTTAAAGTACGGTCGCTGGCAACCGGTAAAACTGTAAAATTGAAGAGTGACCTCAATATAAAACTTGACTTTTCCATCCGTGACAATAAGACAATACTACGCAGGATAGAGGAGGATAATAACCAGATATCAACTGGAACCAGGGCCACATCAATTAATTTTTCGGCAGATTATATGGTGAGTCAGAAACTGAACGTACGCTTATTCTACGATCAAACCATTAATAAACCGCATGTTTCGGCTCAGATACCTACTTCCAATATCAATGCAGGTTTATCACTCAGGTTTACCCTGGCGCAATAGATTGGCGGGAAATATTTCCTGTTTTCCAGTTTCCAGTTTCCAGTTTCCAGTTTCCAATTTCCAGTTTCCAGTTTTAAAGATCACAGGATGTTGAAATACAGCCTCTTTTGTAACAAGAAGCCAGGAACCGAAAGCCAGAAACCGAAAACTTTATTCAGAATCATTCTATTTTGAAAATACTTCATTGTGGGTTGTATACAATGTGTAATTTTGATCCCGAAAAAAAACAAAACAATGAATATTCCAGAAAATCTTTTTTACACCAATGATCATGAATGGATCAGGGTTGAAGGCAATACCGGCATAGTTGGTGTTACCGATTTTGCGCAGCACCAGTTAGGCGACATCGTATTTGTGGATGTAGCTACAGTTGGTGAAACACTGACCGAAGGCGAAACTTTTGGAACCATTGAAGCAGTGAAAACAGTTTCCGATTTATTTATGCCTGTTGATTCAGAAGTTATTGAGTTTAACGAAGCGCTTAACAATGAGCCAGAACTCATCAACAAAGATCCGTATAACGCCGGCTGGATAGTTAAAGTAACCATAGCCAACAAATCAAAACTATCGGATCTTCTCACTGCCGAACAATACAAAGCATTAGTTGAAGCTTAATCGTTTCCCTGGTGTAAGGTAATAATTACCTGTAGGTTTCCTGAATCAACACTTGCGCTGTAGGGTGCGGGTGTTGATTTTTATATATATGAGGTTTTAGATTATGAATTTAGATGAAAACACAATCCGGGCTAATGGAATTATCTCCATTGATATCAAAGCCGACGAAAGTATACAGGCAGATGAACATAAATGCACCACTTCTAATGGTTGAACGGGATGGCTCAACCTCGGATGGTAAAATTCTGCGTGGAATAGGAAGATGATGCGAAGAAAAAGCAATCCATGATGTAAAGATTATACCCGGAGGGAACCCGGGAAAACCCATAGCAAACCTGACTGAGTACAGATCATAAGCTGCTAAGATTTACGCTTTTCGGCTGAAGCCCGGAAACACATTTTAACACATCGCTTGCCGGATAGTTTTTTTATTATCACTTATTAACATTTGATTGTAGTTTCAATATCACTCGTATTTTTACACATTCATTTCCTGAAATTTATTACTAACCAATCCCATCCAACTCATGAAAAAGCCAGTTGCCATCCTGATTGTGTTGTTATCAATAGCCTCAGTAAAGGCTCAGAACCTGCAGGTCCATTACGATTTCGGCGAAAATCGTAAATTAGTGACCTCCACTGTCGAAATGTTTAAGCCCGATAAATGGGGAAGCACTTTCTTCTTTATCGATATGAATTATGATGCCAAAAATGGTAAAACCGTAAGCCTTGCTTACTGGGAAATTGCGCGTGGATTCAAACTTGGCAAAAGTCCTTTTGCTGCTCATGTAGAATATAACGGAGGCTTCGGGCAGTTTAATATGGGTGAAAGCTACGGCGCTTACCCAATTAACGATGCATGGCTGGCAGGGTTCGACTACAATATTAACAACTCGGATTTCACCCGTGGAATCACGTTCCAGGTGCTTTATAAATATATCAGAGATAAACAAGATGCTTCATTTCAGCTAACTGCCGTTTGGTATATGCATATGTTGAATAAGAAACTGACATTCGATGGTTTTGCTGATTTCTGGCGCGAGGATAATGCGTTTGCCAATAGCAATGAAACAGTTGATAAAACAAAATATGTGTTCCTCACCGAACCTCAGATTTGGTACAACCTGACTGAAAATCTTTCTTTAGGATCGGAAATTGAAATAAGTTCAAATTTCTCAGGAAATAAAGGCTTTATGGTAAACCCAACTCTTGCAGGTAAATGGAAATTTTAATCTCTAGAAAAGAAAAAGTATGATACACAAAATCGATAAATACTTTGGCCTTAAGGCGAACAAAACAAATATACGTACAGAAGTAATAGCGGGGATAACCACCTTTGTAACCGCAATGTATATAATAGTTGTTAATCCGGCAATTCTGACCGCAACAGGCCTTCCATTTAATGCTGTGCTTACGGCAACGGTTATTCTCAGTGCTTTTTGTACTATAATGATGGGCTTATATGCCAACAACCCAATCCTGGTTGCGCCCGGTATGGGGTTAAACGCGTTCTTTACCTTTTCGGTTGTCATAGGAATGAAAATGCCTGTTGAAACGGCCCTTGGCGCGGTATTCTGGGCTGGAGTTATCTTTTTCCTGCTTTCCATTTTCAATGTTCGTACACTGATCGTAAAATCCATTCCAAAACAAATCAGGTATGCCGTTGCTGCCGGTATCGGTCTGTTTATTACCTTGATAGGTTTTGCTGATGCCAAATTCATTATTTCAAAAGGAACGCCGGTATTAGGTATGGCTCCACTGGATATGATTGCATTAACGTTTTTTGTTGGTTTGATCATCACGGCCATACTGGTTTCTAAAAATGTAAAAGGTTCATTAATAATCGGGATCATTATTACCACCATCCTTGCCATTCCTATCGGAAGATTTTACGGTGATGCATCTTCTGTTAATATGGGTTTGCCAACTCTTGTTTCATGGAAAGGTATTTTTGCCGCGCCTGATTTCAGCCTGATAGGCAAACTCGATTTAGTAGGTTCATTGAAATGGACTGTCTTTCCGGTCACATTTGCCATTTTATTTACCGACATGTTCGACAGTCTTTCCACTTTTGTAGGAGTCGCCGAAGCGGCAAATCTGGTTGATAAAGACGGCGAACCACGCAACATTAAACAATCACTGATTGTTGACGCAGTTGCAACAGGTTTTGCAGGTGTTTTAGGAACGTCATCGGGTACCGCGTATATCGAATCGGCAGCAGGTGTTCAGCAAGGTGGTCGTACAGGATTAACCGCTTTGGTTGCAGGATTGCTGTTTATCCCGTTTATGTTCCTGTCGCCATTGCTTTCAATTGTTCCGATGATAGCTACGGCTCCGGCGCTTATCCTGGTTGGTGTGTTTATGCTTAAACCGGTTCTGAAAATCAATTGGTCAACTATGGATGACGCTATCCCGGCTTTCCTGGCCATGGTAATGATTCCGTTTACATTTTCGATCACGCAGGGAATTATCTGGGGATTCCTTAGCTGGACCCTGATAAAACTGGCGCTGGGAAAATACAAGGAAATTTCAGTTACACTGATCGTTATCGATATTCTTTCGATTTTACTCCTGTTATCAATGGTATAGTAATTAACTGAAAGATTAGGAAAAGCCCGGCTATGATCATAGCCGGGCTTTTTTTTAGCTTCCTGAATAAAATAACACAAAAACAATCAGTTAATCAACTCGAAGAAACCTTTGTCTGCATTGTAGCTAAAAATCTCACCGGTTTCAATTATGTAATACCATCCGCTGATAGTCAGCAATTTTTTTTCATATTTTTCGGCAATAAAAGGATACGTGAGTAAATGATGGATCTGTTCAACTATATTCATTTGTTCTGTAAGCCATTCCCTGGAGGCATGATTACCATCAGGCAATATTTTTAGTACTTTTTCTTTTACCGGGAGTGCCAGTTCCAGCCATTTCCGGGTATGTGGCAGTTTCTGAAAATATTCAGCCGGTTTGTAAAGTGCAGCAATACCACCACAGTTGGAATGGCCGCAAACAACAATATTCTCAACCTGCAATCCCTGAATAGCAAATTCTATTGCTGAAATAGCAGCAAGGTATTCACCCGAATTTTGATATGGCGGAACCATGTTGGCCACATTCCGGATAATAAAAAGTTCGCCGGGCATAGTTGTAGTGATCATACTGGGTACCAACCGTGAATCGGAGCATCCAATAAACAAGGTGTGAGGATTTTGCTCCTTTCCCAATTGTGAAAAGAGCTGCTCATGTGTTTCGAAATCATTCTGCCGGAAAGCAACGGCTCCCTCAATAAGTTTTTTCATAGAATTTAAAATAATGCTGATTTCAGGTATAGATTACATGATTAAACAACAGAATTGCAATTTTGTAGTGAAGAAGGATTGAATTTTTCCGCTGTGATTAAAAATCTCTGCATACGAAGATCGACAGGTTATTTGCGGGAGTATTATCCGTATCGTTAGAAAACGATTATCAGCAAGATTAAAACCTGATAATTGCTGAACAATATTCCCGAATGCACTATTAAAAGTAAGCATTATAGGAAACCAGAGCCATCGATTTCTTCATTACGATATATATATTGTTCAAAAAGCAGGTATTGCATACATTTAATCAGGGGGTTTATTAAAATCTCACTGGTTTCATAAACCTTCAGGCATAGCAAAACAATTATTAGGCAATATTTTCAAAAACACTTATTTTATTGTTTGATACTTATTTTTATAGGGTGTTAGCACATTTTATTATGTTTTTATTTATTCTAATATCATTTTTTTAGGGGGCACCTATCATTTTTATATACTTTTTTTACAGTTGAATCAAATTAACATTTAACTTTGCAGTAAAATCAGATTTATGAACTTAACACTTACAGTGATGAAATATAAATGGGAAAGACATCTGTTACTGCTGGTTTTGTTTTTAACAAGTTCTACAGGTTTATTTGCGGCAACTTCTACGCCGGTTGATTCAGGTGCTACAGCCTGGATGCTGACATCAACAGCCCTTGTTCTGTTAATGGTACCCGGGTTAGCTCTTTTTTATGGCGGGCTTGTTCGCACTAAAAATGTACTTGGAACCATGATGCATAGCTTTGTTGCTATGGGTATTATCAGTATTTTGTGGGTAGCTGTCGGCTATAGCATGAGTTTTGGCAGCAATGTTCTTGGAGGCTGGTTTGGCTGGAATCCCAATTATTTCTTTCTACAAGGGATTGATACCAATATCATGGACG
Organism: Bacteroidales bacterium; assembly: GCA_963665485.1. Classification (GTDB taxonomy): domain Bacteria; phylum Bacteroidota; class Bacteroidia; order Bacteroidales; family UBA4417; genus UBA4417. The sequence continues at coordinate 176,091 of OY762227.1, forward strand.
CAGGAATTCCCGAGTATGTGTTTTCCATGTTCCAGGGCAAATTTGCGATTATAACTCCTGCCCTGATAGCTGGAGCTATAGCCGAAAGAGTATCTTTTAAATCTTATTTCTTTTTTATAGCACTGTGGAGTGTGCTGGTTTATAATCCACTTTGCCACTGGGTTTGGGCAAGTGATGGATTCCTGTACAATATAGGAGCAAAAGGAGCCATTGATTTTGCAGGTGGAACTGTTGTACATATTTCGGCCGGTGTAAGCGGACTAGTTGCTGCTTTATATCTGGGAGCGCGACGTGGATATCCTTATCAGGTTATACGCCCAAATAATATGGTTATCGTTATGCTTGGAGCAGGGTTGCTTTGGGTAGGCTGGTTCGGCTTTAACGCCGGAAGCAGCATTTCCAGCGGCCTCAGTACTGCACAGGCTTTGGTAGCAACCCAGGTAGCAGCCGCGGCTGGCGCACTTGTTTGGATTATAATTGAATGGGTACACCAGGGAAAAGCCACAGCTCTTGGTTTTGCCAGCGGAATTCTTGCAGGGCTTGTAGCTGTTACACCAGCAGCAGGTGTTGTTCAGCCTTACGGAGCTTTAATCCTGGGCGCCCTGGCAGCAATAATTTGCTACATGGCCATTCAGTTGAAAAACAAATTGGGTTACGACGACAGCCTTGATGCTTTCGGTATACATGGAGTAGGAGGAATTGTTGGAGCATTACTTCTTGCTTTTTTTATTCGTCCTTCGTGGATGAAAGAAGCCGCAGTTGCTGCAGGGGGAAGCTGGACTGTATGGAACCAGCTTGGCATACAAGCGCTTGCAGTCGGTATAGCAGTTTTGTATGCCGCTGTAATGACATTTATCATTATCTACCTGCTTAATAAAGTTGTGCCGTTCAAATCAACTGAAGAAGAAGAAATGGCTGGTCTCGACAGGTCGTATCATGGTGAAAGAGGTTACGGAATGCTAAACGCCAATTAATTTTAACCATTCTAAAACATACACAATGAAACTTATAACAGCAATTATCAGGGAAACTCAGCTGGATAAAGTGCGCGAAGCACTTATTGAAGCAGATATAAAACGAATTACAGTGTGCCGTGTTTCAGGTCACGGTCAGCAGAGGGTTGAAGAAATGTATCGTGGACAAATCATTGTCCCTGATCTGATTCCTAAAATAAAAATTGAAATAGCCGTAAATGAAGCGTTTGTCGACATAACTGTGAACACAATCTTAAAATCGGCTCGTACAAACGGGCCGGAAGGAAGTGTTGGAGATGGCAAAATCTTTATAACGCCACTGGAGCAGTGCATCAGGATTCGCACAGGCGAAAAAGGCGGAAGCGCTATTTAAATGTATTGATTTGTTGGGGTACAAGTCAGGCCTGGGATGTAAAAGTCCCGGGCTTTTTTTATAAAAACAGATTTTTCAGAAATAAATTTAAATCTTGGTAACTAATCAGTCAGACTAATAAGCATTTTAAAAATAGCAGCTTTCTCCATTTGACCGCAATCTGGCAATATTCCCTTTTACCGACAATTACAGGCAATTCAGAAGTTCAGAGTGCGATTATACAGAAAAGATTTGTACCATAATTTCAATGTACATACTTTTAGCCGTCAATTGTTGTTTACAAATTTAATTCTTAAAAAATCTATGAAATTCCGTTTCACTATTTCGATGATCATCTTTTTAATAGTTTTATCATCCGTGGCTTTCAGCCAGGGAAAGGAAACAAAAGCCGATTCGGTTTTTGCTTTTACTGTTGTTAAACAACTACCCGCGACTTCCGTCAAGAACCAATACCGCTCAGGCACTTGCTGGAGTTTTTCAGCTGTCTCATTTCTCGAGTCGGAATTGCTACGCACGCTGAAAGACACTTTCGATCTTTCCGAAATGTATTGTGTTAGGGAATGCTATTCGGATAAAGCGGATATGTATGTACGTTTTCATGGAAAACACAATTTTGGCTCCGGCGGCGAGGCACATGATGTACCTTACGTACTAAGGAATTATGGAATGGTTCCTGATGTCGTTTATTCAGGCAATTTACCCGGAGAGGATAAACCCATTCATGGTGAAATGGATGCTGTATTACTTGCTAATGTTGACGCTGTAATTAAAAATCCAAACAATAAGATTACCCCTGTTTGGCAACAAGGATTTAATGGTTTGCTGGATGCATATCTGGGCAAGGTTCCTGAAAAATTCACTTACAAAGGAAAGGAATATACCCCAAAGTCATTTGCCGTGTTGATGAACCTTAACCCTGATGATTATATCGAACTTACCTCATATACTCATCATCCTTTCTACTCAAAATTCATTATCGAAATTGAGGATAACTGGCTGATGAAAGAGGATTATAACGTCCCGATAGAAGATCTGATCAGGGTGCTCGACAATTCAATTAATAGCGGATATACTGTGGTTTGGGGCGCCGATGTAAGTGAAAAAGGGTTTTCCTGGAAGAACGGAGTGGCAGTGGTTCCTGATAAAAATGCCACTGAAGTTGCCGGTCTCGAAAAAGAAAAATGGGAAAAAATGACGGAAACGGAAAAGGAAAAACTGCTCGCGAAATGCGATAAACCTATGCCTGAGAAGTCTATTACCCAGGAAATGAGACAAAAAGAATTTGATAATTACCAGACAACGGACGACCATGGAATGCATATTACAGGTATTGCCAAAGATCAGAACGGAACCAAATATTACATAGTGAAAAATTCATGGGGTACTGACGGAAGTCCCTATAAAGGATATTTTTACGCCTCGGAATCCTATGTAAAATTGAAAACCATGGACATCATGGTTAATAAGGCGGCATTGCCGAAAGATATCAGGACAAAGTTGGGTCTTTAAGAGATTACCTCTGAGCAGAGGATTTAACAACCACATTATTCCATTACTATTTTTAACCTTATTCGCACGCATCTTTTTCCCGGATGCGTGCGTCTTTTTTAAAATTTATTCCGTTTCCGGTGAATGAAAGTACTGAAAAATATTTTTCCTATCAATAAAACAGCAGTCGCTTGTATTTCAACAAGTAATGCATCTCCTTTTGCTTTTTTACAGGCCATAATTTGCGTAAAAAAGTTGATGTTGATTCCCTGGTAGAATTAGACTTATTCTGTTTAGAATACAATGTAGCTAATTGATTTGTTGGAGTACAACTCAGGCCTGGGATGTGAAAGTCCCGGGCCTTTTTTATTAAAGTAAATTTTCAGAAACGGGAATAAATATTTTATTATCCTATATCTTCACGATGAAAATACTCATACATTATTTTACCTTTCGCCAGACCAGCGACTTTTTGTACTTCATCCAGCGAAGCCTCTTTGATAGCTTTTACCGATCGGAATTTACGCAGCAACAAAGTTGAGGTTGATTCGCCAACACCGGTAATTTCAGTCAGCTCGGTTTTTATGGTTCCTTTTTCGCGGCGCTTACGGTGATGAGTGATTCCGAAACGATGGGCTTCATCGCGTAATTGCTGAATAATGCGCAGAGTTTCCGATTTCTTGTCAATATATAAAGGCAGTGAGTCGCCGGGATAGTATATCTCTTCAAGCTTTTTGGCAATTCCTATAACCGCTACTTTCCCATGAAGGCCTAGCTTTTCAATGCTCTCCATGGCCGAGCTGAGTTGTCCTTTCCCTCCGTCAACTATAATTAATTGAGGTAAAGGCTGTTCTTCTTCAAGTACGCGTTTGTACCTGCGATAAATTACTTCTTCCATGGAAGCAAAATCATTCGGGCCTTCCACGGTTTTGATATTGAAATGGCGGTATTCCTTTTTATCTGGTTTGCCGTTGGTAAACACAACCATGGCCGCCACCGGGTAAGAGCCCTGGATATTTGAATTATCGAAACAATCAATACGAACAGGATGTTCCTTCAGCCTCAGGTCTTTCTGCATCTGCTCCATAATCCGCAGTGTATGCCGCTCCGGATCCACGTGTTCAAGCTGCTTGTGCTTTTCGAGCATGTAATATTTGGCATTGCGTTCCGAGAGTTCGAGCAGCTTTTTCTTTTCGCCACGAATTGGTGTTGTATATGTTACTTCAGGTAATACAACATCAGGCTTAAAAGGAACAATAATTTCAGGCGAATCGGAGTCGAAACGCTCACGCAACTCAACAATGGCAAGCAAAAGCAATTCCTCGGGCGATTCGTCAAGTTTCTTACGCAGCTCAACGGTATGCGCCTGGATTATGCATCCGTTGATTACTTTCATGAAATTAATATACGCGGCTGTTGGCTCATCTACATACGAGAAAATATCGATATTGTGGATGGATGGACTTACAATGGACGACTTGCTCTGGTATCGATCGAGCAAAACTATTTTCTCCTTAACGATATGCGCTTTTTCAAACTGATAGGTATCGGCATATTCTTTCATCATCCCAACCAAATGCAGCCGGGCAGAGGAAATATTGCCGCGAAGTATATTCCTGATTTCAACCAGCGATTGTCCGTAATCTTCTTCAGTCTGAAGATTTTCACAAGGTCCCTGGCAATTTTTCATGTGGAATTCGAGGCAAACTTTATATTTTCCCGCTCTGATATTGGCCGCGTTCAGGTTAAGACTGCAGGTACGTATCTGGTACAATTGCCTGATCAGGTCGAGCAAGGTATGCATCATTTTTACCGATGCATAAGGACCGAAATAATCGGAGCCATCGTTGATGCGATGCCTTGTGGGAAAAATACGGGGAAAAGCTTCTTTTTTGATGCAAATCCAGGGATAGGTTTTATCATCCTTCAGCATCACGTTGTAACGCGGCTGGTATTTTTTAATCAGGTTGTTTTCGAGCAGCAATGCATCCAGCTCTGTTTCAACCACAACAATTTGGATATCAACAATCTTCTGAACGAGTATACGTACCTTCCCAATCAAAGATTCATTCTGCCTGAAATAGGAAGAAACTCTTTTTTTAAGATTTTTGGCTTTGCCTACATACAGTATTTTCCCCTCCTTATCGTAATACTGATACACTCCGGGACTGTCGGGCAGTTCGCGAACTATATTCTGGATATGAGTGGAATATTTTGACACGTATAGGCGGTTAGGCGGTTAGGCGGTTAGATTGTTAGGCGGTTAGGCGGTTAAGCTGTTAGGTTGTCAGGCAGTTAGGTTACGGGGAATCAGGTTTAGGAAAAGAATACTTTTAATTTTAGCAAAAACCAGACTCCAGTTTCCAGTTTCCAGTTTCCAGTTTCTTACTCTTCCTCCCGCATATGATTCCACCCCAGCGCTTCAATCTGAATCAGCGGCCCATTATTGGTTGCGAGGAAAGCCCCCGCATTTGGTTCAGTCATATGACCAATTATGCTGATGCCTTCGAGGTCTTTCACTTTCTCGAAATCATTCATAGTAATGGTGAAAAGAAGCTCGTAATCTTCTCCACCATTCATAGCCGCGGTAACAGGCTGAATATTGAATTCCTCGCCTGCGGCAATGGTCATGGCATCGAGTGGAATCTTATCTTCAAAAATACGGCATCCAAGACCTGAATCTTCGCAAATATGAAGAACTTCAGATGCCAGTCCGTCAGAAATATCAATCATTGAAGTTGGTTTCACTCCAACAGTTTTCAGCAATTCAATAATATCAGTGCGTGGTTCGGGTTTAAGCTGTCGTTCCAAAATGTAATCGAAGCCAGCCAGGTCGGGTTGCATACCTGGATCTGCTTCAAAAACTTTCTTTTCACGTTCGAGCAATAATAAGCCCATGTAAGCGCTTCCAAGGTCGCCGGTAACACAAATCAAATCATTTTCTTTGGCTGTATTGCGATACACAACATCTTCCTTTGCCGCTTCACCGGTAACGGTAAGCGAAAGAAATAATCCATGAACCGAAGACGTAGTATCTCCGCCGGCAAGGTCAACTTTATAGCGTTTACACGCTAATTTGATTCCTTCATAAATTTCTTCCAACGCTTCCACCGGAAATCGATTCGACACTGAAATCCCTACAAAGAGCTGCCTGGGCGTGCCGTTCATAGCCACAATATCCGAGAAATTTACAGTCGCGCATTTGTATCCAAGGTGCCTCAGAGGCATATACGCCAAATCAAAATGAACGCCTTCGACCAGTAAATCGGTGGAAACTAAAGTTACTTTTTCTCCATAATCAATAACGGCTGCGTCGTCGCCTATGCCTTTGATTGTAGATGGTTGCTCACAAATAAATGAATCTGTGAGATGCTTTATAAGCCCGAATTCGCCTAAAGATGAGAGCTCGGTTCGTTTGCTCGGTGTTGGATCAATCATGAAAATAAATTTAGCGGCAAAATTAAGGTTTTCTTTACCACGGAGGTAAACATAACATTGAGGAGAATGGAGTTTTATTTATGACATACTCATTGTGGTTCCTTTTTTCATCTTTTAGATTCATTTTCAATACAACGTGCAAATTACCTTAAATACCATTGCTATTAATATTTCTCCGTGTTTCTCCGTGTCCTTAGTGCCTCTGTGGTTTTTCTTTCTTCAATTCTACAATCATGGTAATCCTGAAAGAACTATAAAATCAAATTCGGTATTCATTTTCCGAAATCTAAAAACAAATAATACCTCTGCTTGTTTTTTACTAAAAGAACACCCTAATAAGGTATTGCAATACCTTTATTATTACTAACTTTGCCCGCTAAATTTATTTAAACCAAGAATAAATAAGTGCCTGAACATCACTAAGAAATGGAAAAGAATCAGAACAATATACTTGAAGAAGTAACCACCGGCGATTACAAGTATGGCTTTCATACTAATATCGAGATGGACATGGCTGCTGTTGGGCTGAGTGAAGATACGGTAAGATTCATCTCAGCGAAAAAGAATGAGCCTGAGTGGATGCTTGAATTCCGGCTTCAGTCCTACCGCCACTGGCTTACACTTACCGAACCCAACTGGGCCCATATTCATCATCCGGCAATTAATTACCAGGATATTATTTACTACGCGGCGCCTAAACGAAAAAAAGAACTCACCAGCCTGGATGAAGTTGATCCTGAATTAATTGACACTTTTAACAAACTGGGAATTTCGCTCGAAGAACAGAAAAAGCTGAGTGGTGTTGCCGTGGATGCTGTTATTGACAGTGTTTCAGTTAAAACCACTTTTACGGATACACTTTCCAAATATGGTGTCATATTTTGCTCATTCAGCGAAGCCGTTCAAAACCATCCCGACCTGGTAAAACAATATATGGGAAGCGTGGTGCCTAGCAACGACAATTTCTTTGCCGCGCTCAATTCAGCGGTTTTCAGCGATGGCTCTTTCTGTTATATTCCGAAAGGTGTACGCTGCCCCGTTGAGTTGTCAACCTATTTCCGTATCAACGCTGCCAATACCGGACAGTTCGAACGTACTTTGATCGTAGCCGATGAAGGCGCGTATGTAAGTTACATGGAAGGATGTACCGCTCCCATGCGCGACGAAAACCAGCTACATGCAGCCATCGTCGAAATAGTAGCGATGAAAGACGCTGAAGTCAAATATAGTACTGTTCAAAACTGGTACCCCGGCAATAAAAAAGGCGAAGGCGGAATTTATAATTTCGTTACCAAAAGAGGCATCTGCAAAGGAAGCCATTCCAAAATCTCATGGACACAGGTCGAAACCGGATCGGCAATTACCTGGAAATATCCAAGTGTAGTGCTTATGGGCGATAACTCGATCGGAGAGTTTTATTCGGTTGCTGTTACCAATAATTTCCAGCAGGCTGATACCGGTTCAAAAATGATTCATCTTGGGAAGAATACCAAGAGTACTATAATTTCAAAGGGTATTTCAGCCGGACAAAGCAACAACAGTTACCGCGGACTGGTAAAAGTGATAAAACGTGCTGAAAATGCGCGTAATTTCTCCCAGTGTGATTCTTTGCTTCTGGGCGATAAATGCGGGGCGCATACGTATCCGTATATTAAAGCTGAAAATAATACTGCTATCATCGAACACGAGGCTACTACATCGAAAATCTCTGACGACCAGCTTTTCTATTGCAAGCAACGCGGAATCAGTTCCGAGAGCGCCATCGGCCTTATCGTTAATGGTTACGCAAAAGAAGTACTGATGCATTTACCAATGGAATTTGCCGTTGAAGCGCAGAAGTTGTTAGCCATTAGTTTGGAAGGAAGCGTAGGGTAAGGAAGAATGCTCGATGTTCGATGTCGGATGTCGAATGTTGGATATCAGATATAAAATTGAGAATTAGGGATAAGTTCATTATCGCATTAACACATTAGCTCATTAATACATTATACTACACATGTTAAGTATCCGAAACCTGAAGGTTTCCATCAAAGGAAAAGAGATTTTAAAAGGAATTAACCTCGAAGTGAAAGCAGGTGAGGTACACGCAATAATGGGACCTAACGGTACCGGAAAAAGCACATTGGCTTATGTTATATCCGGTCGTGAAGGCTACGAAATAACAGAAGGTGAAATTATCTTGAAAGGGCGAAACATTTTGGATCTCTCACCCGAAGAGCGTGCCTGCGAAGGCTTGTTTCTGGGATTTCAGTATCCGGTTGAAATTCCAGGCGTTTCAATCACGAACTTCCTGCGTACAGCCATTAACGAACAGCGCAAATATAAAGGACTCGATCCTATTCCTGCCGTTGAGTTCCTGGCTAAAATGGAAGAGAAAAAACAACTCCTTGAGCTTCAGGAAAAATTAGCCAGCCGTTCAGTAAACGAAGGTTTTTCAGGTGGCGAAAAAAAGAAGAATGAAATTTTCCAGATGGCGATGCTCGAACCATCACTTGCCATTCTCGATGAAACCGACTCCGGACTTGACATTGATGCGCTGCGGATTGTGGCTACAGGCGTCAATAAACTTCGCCGTCCCGATAACGCAACCATCGTAATAACTCACTACCAGCGGTTGCTGGAGTATATAGTCCCTGATGTGGTTCATGTGCTTTTTGATGGTCGTATTGTAAAATCAGGAGGTAAAGAACTTGCCTTACTCCTCGAAGAAAAAGGTTACGAATGGATCAGAAGCGAATCCTGATTTCAGGATAGCAAAAACAGAATTTAATTATGGAAGCATCAATAGTTTCAACAACATACGACCTCAAAGAATATCTGACAGGAGTTTTCGCTGATAAGCAGCAGGAAATTACCCTGAACGATACTCCTTTTGTGGCAAAAAAACGTGCTGGCGCATTTGAGTTGTTCAGCAAAATGGGATTTCCGCATGCTGCGCTCGAAAAATGGCGCGGCACTGATCTTTCACGGGCATTGAATCATGAATATCATGCTTTGCCTGAGCCTCCGTCACCACAACTGGATATCGACAAAATATTCAAGTGTGATGTTCCGCATTTCGAGACACTGCTTGTAACTCAACTCAATGGCTGGTATGCCGACAGGAAAAATCTTTTGCAGGTTTATCCGAACGGTATGATCATAGGAAGCCTGGCTGCAGCTTTCGGCAGATATCCGGAACTGATAAGCGCGCATTATGGCAAATATGCGGACGATAGTGCCGAAAGTCTGACAGCTTTGAATACAGCCATGTCGCAGGACGGGATTTTTATTTATATTCCTGATAATGTAACTGTTGAACAGAATATACAAACTGTTAACATCACGGACTTCAAACAAAACCTGTTTCTGAACACGCGTAATCTTGTAATCTTAGGGGAAAACAGCCACCTCCGTCTGGTGCAATGCGACGATTCCATCAATCACGACGTTACTTTTATCAACTCTGTTACTGAAGTAAAAATCGGGCGTAACTCAACGCTTGATCACTATAAAATGCAAAATAAGGATGATCATACCACGCTGATTAACAGCATGTATTTTCACCAGGACGAAGGAAGCACTTTATCCACCAACGCTATTAGCCTGAATGGCGGATTAATCCGCAACCTGTCACATGTAACCATGAGCGGAAGCCACAGCAGTGCAGATGTTTACGGACTCTATCTGATGGATCGTTATCAGCATGTTGATAACCAGGTTTTTATCAATCATGCAGCGCCTGATTGTGAAAGCAGGGAACTTTTTAAAGGTGTACTTGATGACCACGCCAGCGGAGTTTTTAACGGTCACATCAAGGTTCATCGTGACGCCCAACGAACTAACGCTTTTCAGACAAACAAGAATATTCTGCTTTCTGATAAAGCAACAATTGACACAAAACCTTTCCTCGAAATTTATGCCGACGATGTAAAATGCAGCCACGGTGCCACCATAGGGCAGCTGGATGCGGAAGCATTGTTTTATATCCGTTCACGTGGAATCAGCGAAGCAAATGCCAAAATTTTACTGATGTATGCTTTTGCCGCTGATGTAATCAATAAAATCTCAATACCGGAATTGCGCCAGCGTATGGACGACATGGTTAAGAAACGCCTGCGCGGAGAGCTTTCGCAATGCGAACAATGCGTGCTGAATTGCAGTACTCATGAGCATTCAAGGGTTGAGTTTACTATTGATCTTTCAAAAATCTGATTCTCAACTGCAATGAGTGATATTTCAGAAGAAAAAATTCAATCTGTCAGGAATGATTTCCCGATTCTGTCGCGTACCATTTATGGGAAACCATTGGTTTATTTTGACAATGCGGCCACTACACAGAAACCTAATATTGTTATTGACGCAATCAGTAATTACTACCGGAATGATAATGCGAATGTGCATCGCGGGGTTCATTACCTGAGCCAGCACGCAACAGGAGCTTTCGAAGATGTGCGGAAAAAAGTTGCGGCTTTCGTAAATGCCTGCAATGCGAATGAAATCATTTTCACCCGTGGAGCTACAGAAGCAATAAATCTGGTAGCTTCGTCGTATTGCGAAACCTTCCTGAATGCAGGTGACGAAATAATAATCTCAGAGCTTGAACACCATTCAAATATTGTACCCTGGCAAGTAGCTTGCGAACGTAAAGGTGCTTTTCTCAAAATTATTCCTGTTACTCCTGAAGGCGATCTGGACCTCAACGTGTTTGAACTGTTGTTGAACGATCGCACAAAAATGGTTTCTGTCAGTCATATTTCCAACACCTTGGGAACCATTAATCCGATTGGGGGAATTGTTGAAATGGCACACAGTAAAGGGGTGCCTGTTTTTGTGGATGGCGCGCAGGGATTATCTCATGGCCCGGTTGATGTACAGGAACTGGATTGTGACTTTTATGCATTTTCAGCCCATAAAATGTATGGTCCAATGGGAATAGGCGGCCTGTATGGAAAAACTTCATGGCTCGAAAAGATGCAACCCTACCAGTTAGGTGGCGAAATGATTGACCGGGTTACTTTTGAAAAGACTACATATAACGAAATTCCATACAAATTTGAAGCCGGAACACCGAATGTTGCAGATGTAATGGGATTTGGCGCAGCTATTGATTATTTGAATGAGCTTGGATGGGATTTTATTACTGCCCGGGAAAACGACTTACTGGAATATGCAACCGCCAGGCTTCAGGCCATTGAAGGTGTTAAAATCATAGGAACATCGGCGCATAAAGCAGCAATTATTTCGTTTTTGATCGATGGCATACATTTTTTTGATGCAGGCACCATTATGGACCACCTGGGAGTTGCGGTCAGGACAGGAAGTCATTGTACGCAACCATTAATGGATAATTTAGGAATTATTGGTACCTTGCGTGCTTCTATGGCGTTTTATAATACCCGCCAGGAAGTAGATAAACTAATAGATTCAATACATCGCGTGAAAACTCTTTTTGCGTAATTGCGATTAATAAGTACATAGAAAATGACGATTAACGAAACTATTGATCAGTTGATCAAGGAGTTCAACCAGTTCGACGACTGGATGGACAAGTATAATTACCTGATTGAAATGGGCAGGTCAGTCCCTTTGATTGATGATACTCAAAAAACTGACGCAAACCTTATTACCGGCTGCCAATCGAGAGTGTGGCTAAGCTCGGAATACAAAGATGGCCTGATTTATTTTACTGCCGACAGCGACGCGGTGATAACAAAAGGAATAGCATATTTGTTAATCCGGGTTTTCTCCGGGCATACTCCAGCCGAAATTGTTGAAGCCGAAACTACTTTCCTGGACTTGATTGGGCTTAAAGAGCATCTTTCGCCTACCCGAAGCAATGGATTGCTTTCGATGGTGAAACAGATTAAACTTTATGCTTTCGCATACCAGGTGAAGGAAAAGAACAGTTAATTGTGATAATGGAGTAATGTGATAATGCGGTAATTATCATATTCTTAAAATCTGCCAATTTATTGTAAGCTCAGATCATTAGTAATTTATCGCATCAGCACATCAGCACATTAACACATTAGCCAATTATCGCATTAGCTAATTATCACATTAACACATTATTCAATGAGAAAACAAATAGAAAAAGATATAATCTCCGAAAGAATTGTCCAGGTCATTAAAACCATTTATGATCCGGAGATTCCTGTAAACATTTACGACCTGGGTCTTATTTACACCATCATGGTGGATGATGAATTTGTAGCCCATGTTACCATGACGCTTACAGCTCCGAACTGCCCTGTTGCCGAAAGCCTGCCAATTGAAGTACATGAAGCAGTGAAAAATGTGGAAGGCGTTACCGATGCAAAAATTACCCTGACTTTTGAACCACCCTGGGACCGGAATATGATCAGCGAGATGGGAATGCTGGAGCTGGGATTCTTATAAAAAGAAATATTGCTGTTACAATTTGATTTTCGAATGTTGAAATCAGCTTTTCTAACAAATTGACAATCAGGAAGCCGTGATCGATATACAGATCCCGGTTTTTTTGTTAACAATCCATAACAGCAATAATAACAGGAAAGCAACCACGTTTAAGCAGGAAAATCTTACTTTTACACTCCAAATAACGGACTATGACTCCCGCACAGGGCACATTGTTATCAAACATCAATTCGCCTGCAGACCTGCGTAAACTCCCGATTGAAGAGCTTCCGCAAGTGTGTAAGGATGTCCGTCAGTTTATACTTGAAGTAATTTCGCGTAACCCGGGTCATCTCGGCGCCAGCCTTGGTGTAGTTGAACTTACCGCGGCAATTCATTATGCGTTTAATACCCCCGAAGACAAACTTATCTGGGATGTGGGTCACCAGGCGTACGCGCATAAAATTCTGACCGGCCGGAAAGATATTTTTTATACAAACCGTTCCTATAATGGAATCAGCGGTTTCCCCAGGATTTCGGAAAGCGAATACGATGCATTCGGTACAGGGCATTCGTCAACAAGTATTTCGGCAGCATTGGGAATGGCGGTTGCCTCAGAATTACAGGGCAAAAAAACGAGGAAACATATTGCTGTAATCGGCGATGGTTCAATGACTGCCGGTATGGCAATGGAAGCATTAAACAATGCCGGCGTTTCCAAAGCTAATTTGCTTGTTATCCTTAACGATAACGGGATTGCTATCGATAAAAATGTAGGAGGTCTTTCCCAATATCTTACAGATATTACAACTTCGAGGACTTACAATAGAATACGCAATAAAATCTGGTGGCTCATGGGTGGCAAAACCCGCTATGGAGCTAATTCAAGGGAAGTGGTTAAACAGATTGGTAATGCCGTTAAGACAACTCTTTTAAAGGCAAGCAATCTTTTCGAAGCATTTGGATTCAGATATTTTGGCCCTGTTGACGGACATGATGTTGTCAAACTTGTTCATTTACTGCGGGATATGCAGAATATTCCGGGTCCTAAGCTGCTTCATGTTATTACTGTAAAAGGCAAAGGATACGAAAAAGCTGAACGAGATCAAACCCTGTTTCATGCTCCAGGCGTTTTCAATATGGAAACGGGTGAATTGAAAGAAACAGCATGTCATAACCAGGCGCCAAAATACCAGGTTGTATTTGGAAAAACCATTATCGAACTGGCCGAAATGAATAAGAAAATTGTAGGTGTTACACCAGCAATGCCTACAGGCTGTTCACTTAACCTGATGATGGCAAAAATGCCCGACCGGGCTTTTGATGTGGGTATAGCCGAGCAACATGCTGTCACCTTTTCAGCAGGAATGGCAGCAAGCGGATTAATTCCATTTTGTAATATTTACTCAAGTTTTATGCAGCGGGCTTACGACCAGGTAATTCACGATGTTGCTTTACAGAACCTGCAAGTGGTTTTCTGTCTGGATCGGGGCGGACTGGTAGGTGAGGATGGCGCTACACATCACGGCGTTTACGACCTTGCTTACCTGAGGGCAATTCCTAATATTACGATTTGCTCGCCAATGAACGAGGAAGAATTGCGGAATATGATGTACACCGCTCAACTTGAAGGAATGGGACCTTTTGCCATACGTTATCCCCGCGGAAGGGGTGTATTGCCTCAATGGAAAACTCCTTTTACTGCTTTAGAGGTTGGTAAAGGACGCGTGATACGTGAAGGCAAAGACCTGGCAATAATTTCGATCGGCCACCTTGGTAACACTGCTTTGGAGGCGTGCAATCAGCTTGCCGGAAGAAATATTGACGCCGCATTATATGATATTCGTTTCCTGAAACCACTAGATCAGGAATTGTTGCATCTGGTTTTCAGCCAGTTTGATAAAATTATCACCCTGGAAGATGCATCCATAATCGGAGGATTAGGAAGCGCGGTTAATGAATTTGCCAATGACAATGGCTATCACAAAGCGACTATACATCGCCTGGGTATTCCCGACCATTTTGTAGAGCAGGGAACTATGGAAGAATTACACCGCGAATGTGGAATAGACCTGGAAGGAATAGTAAAAGCTGCACTACAATTTATGTCAGTATAAACAAAGTTGTAAACCAGCATTTTATTATTTGTATTTCTCTGAATTATCCAAAGCATTCTTAACCTGACGTGAATTTCGAATGAATTCTGATATTTTTTCTATTTCAGTAATTACCTATTGACCAAAAGTCTATTAAATATATGTTAATCTTTCCGAATAAGTTATAAGTAACAAACAACTTAAGCACATACTAAACGTTAATAGGTTATTGCTTATCGGATTACCTGCTTTGAGTAACCCTATCTAATCAACATTCTTTATTATGAAAACTAAATCATGGATTACCTCAACCCTTCTTTTGGGTATTGGAATAATGTTCTTCCTCTTACAATCGTGTGAAAAGCTGAAAGAAGCTACAACTTTTAAAATCAAATATGATTTACCCGATACTCACTTCACAATAGATTCAACCTCGCTTTCACTCCTAAAAACCGAAATGGTGCTGTTTTCGCAATCAAATTCTGCTATTAATATCGACAGCATAGTTGGTACTCACACCGGGCTGGTAGATCGTGCCAGTTTTTACAAACTGAAATTTTCTATTGTTTCACCGGAGACAGCGAAGATCAACTGGTTAACTTCAGCACGTGTTACCGTTACTCCTCAAGGTGGTTTACCTGTTGAAATAGCTACATCTCCAATAATTAATGCGACAGATCGTACCATTGACTTTGTGGTTAAGGATGTGGATATGCTAGCGACTGTTAAAAAGCCTTTCATCATTACACTTCTGGGAAATTTGAACGGAAATATTCCTACTTTACCAATGGAAACATTACTGCAAAGTGGCATTGAGATTACAATCAGCCCATTGTAAAAAGCCTGAGTAAAAATTTCATTTTGCATTATACTTACTGTGATAATGATTTAAAAGCGTCAGATTTCCGACGCTTTTTTTTATTGGTCTTAGGTTTGGTTAAACTGATTTACAGAGTCATTAAATGGTTATAAAACCATAATTCTGATTATTTGAAAATGTAGATTCAAGGAATCAGCGGCTATTCAATAAATATCTGCTATATTTACAGCGCCAGCGTAATCGTATGCAAAATATTTTCAGGAAGAAGTCTATTGAAATGATCCTTCGTCATGCTGACGAAAGCAATCCTGATTTGATGAAACGCCGCCTTGGCGTCAGGGATCTCACGGCGATGGGAATTGCGGCCATTATTGGTGCCGGAATATTCAGCACCATTGGTAATGCGGCAGCCAGCGGCGGTCCGGCAGTATCACTGTTATTCGTGTTTACTGCCATTGCCTGTGGATTGTCGGCCATGTGTTACGCTGAATTTGCTTCCGCAATACCTATTAGTGGAAGCGCTTATACATATGCTTATGCAAGTTTTGGCGAACTGATTGCCTGGATCATTGGCTGGGACCTGATTATGGAATATGCCATCGGCAATATTGCTGTTGCCATCTCGTGGTCAGGATATTTTACAGGCTTACTGAGTGGACTTCACATTAACATCCCCGAATACCTGGCTATTGATTATCTGAGTGCGGCTAAGGGATTTAAGCTGGCAACGGAACAACTCGGGTCAGGCTTACCTGTTGCAGGCCTGGATGTAAACCTGCGTGAAGCATACCAGGCATGGCTTACAGCACCACATATAGGTAATATCCGGTTTATTGCTGATATACCAGCACTGGGAATTGTTGTATTTATTACCTGGCTGGTGTACAAAGGGATTTATGAAACTAAGATGGCCGGCAATATTATGGTGCTTATAAAAATAGGCATCCTGATGTTAGTGATAGCCGTAGGATCATTTTATATTGATCCAAAAAACTGGAGTCCTTTCGCTCCCAATGGAATAGGCGGAGTTTTAAAAGGCATTTCCGGAGTTTTCTTCGCCTATATCGGTTTCGATGCCATTTCAACTACTGCCGAGGAATGTAAAAATCCACGCCGCGACTTACCCCGATCTATGATTTATTCACTGGCCATAACAACCGTTTTGTATGTTATTATCAGCCTGGTGCTGACAGGTATGGTACCATTCTCCCAGTTAGGAGTTTCGGATCCACTGGCTTTCGCTTTCGAGAAATTACATCTCACAAAGCTTTCGGGTTTTATCGCCCTGGGAGCCGTAATAGCAATGGCCGGCGTATTGTTGGTTTTCCAGGTTGGTCAGCCACGTATATGGATGAGTATGAGCCGCGACGGGCTCTTACCACCAAGGTTTTCGAAGCTTCATAAAAAATACAGAACACCGGCTTTTGCCACTATTGTTACCGGATTCATGGTGGCTATTCCCGCTTTGTTTCTGAATTTGACGGAAGTTACTGACCTTACAAGTATTGGAACGTTATTCGCGTTTATACTGGTTTCGGGAGGAGTTTTGATACTTCATCCAAGAGGCAATACTGATGTAAACAGAAGAGGATTCAATGTTCCTTATGCGAACAGCCGTTTTTATCTGCTTCCTATCTGGGCAGTAATTCTTTTTATAATCTGGATGTCAAATCCTGGATTTTTTGCAGGTATTATTAACGGAAACAATCATGTTTCAAAAGGATTTCATAACCAGCTGCCCATGTTTATTTTTATTATCGGGGCATTACTTACCACCATTTATGCGGTGATCAGGCAGTGGTCGTTGATACCGGTTCTGGGATTGCTTACTAATCTGTACCTGATGAGTGAACTGGGAATTACCAACTGGATGCGTTTCCTGATCTGGCTGGTAATCGGGCTGATCCTGTATTCTTTTTATGGAGCGAGACACAGTAAACTCAAGAACCATAATTACGGATTGGAACCGAATGAGCCTAAGACTTCTAATCCTTCCAGCAACTTCAGCTAATATTTTTATTCCGGATGCTCTTTGAATCATTTATAATCAGTAAGGGTAATGCAAATGCATTTCAGTAAAGCCTTTTTAACATGAAAACTCAATTCTTATTTGCGATTCTGCTTTTTCTTCTACTTTCGCATACATCGAATGCCCAACTTTCGGAGAAATATACATTGGTAATTCACGGAGGAGCTGGCAATATTACTCTGTCCAATTTGCCGGCAGAAAAAGCATCTGAATTCAAAGTTAAACTTACCGAAGTTCTCAGGAACGGAGATTCCATCCTGAAAGCCGGAGGAAGTAGCCTGGATGCAGTTGAGTCGTGCGTGAGGATGATGGAAGATAGCCCGCTTTTTAATGCCGGCCAGGGCGCTGTATTCAACGCCGAAGGAAAGAATGAACTGGATGCGGCTATTATGGATGGCAAAACCGGTATGGCCGGTGCTGTAGCAGGTGTGACTACCATCCGCAATCCAATCAGCGCGGCCAGGGCTGTTATGGAAAAATCACCGCATGTAATACTTTCGGGAAAAGGAGCCGAAATTTTTGCCGCTGAACAGGGTCTGGAAATTGTCTCACCGGCGTATTTCTTTACACAGTCTCGCTGGGATGCTTATCTGAAAGCAAAAGCGAACAATGATTCTCTTGATGTTCTTGATAAAAAACACGGCACAGTTGGTTGTGTGGCATTGGATAAATATGGAAACCTCGCTGCCGCAACTTCAACCGGCGGAATGACCTTTAAGAAATATGGCCGCATTGGCGACTCCCCGATTATTGGTGCAGGAACTTACGCCGACAATAATACCTGCGCTGTTTCAGCAACGGGGCATGGCGAATTTTTTATCCGGAATGTGGTGGCTTATGATATTTCGGCTCTGATGAAATACAAGGGATTACCACTTTCTGAAGCAGCCATTGAGGTGGTAATGGTTAAACTCAAAAACCAGGGTGGAACCGGCGGTATTATTGCTGTGGATAAAAACGGGAATATTGCTATGCCTTTCAATACAACAGGAATGTTCAGAGGGTATGTTAAAGCTGGTGGAGAGATGAAGGTTGCGATATTTGGACAAGAGAAGTAATTTGAAATTGTGGAATTTGAAAATTTGAAAATGGAAGTGCAAATAAATTGCTGGAATTTCTGTAAATTGGCGGATTAGTTTTTAGAAAATAAGTATGGCAGAAAATAACGAAACTCCTTATATACGCCCCACCTGGGATGAATACTTCATGGAAGTAGCCCGAACTATTGCCAAACGCGCCACCTGTGATCGCGGGCGAAGCGGATGCGTAATTGCCCGTAACAAGCAAATCCTTGTAACCGGCTATGTTGGTTCTCCGGTTGGTTTACCGCATTGCGATGACGTCGGTCATCTTTTTAAACAAGTTACCCACGAGGACGGAAAAGTAACAAACCATTGTGTGCGTACCGTTCATGCAGAGCAAAATGCGATTTGTCAGGCCGCAAGACTTGGAATTCCCCTCGAAGGAAGCACCCTATATTGCCGGATGACACCCTGCCGTACTTGCGCCATGCTTATTATTAATTGTGGTATTAAAAGGGTTGTTAGTGAGTTTAGATACCATTCAGGATCCGAATCTGAAGGAATGTTTATTGAAGCAGGAATAGAACTTGCTTATGTAAACGAGGAAATTCTTCAATATGCGAAACAGCAGATAGATAATATTGATCCGGCTGAAACGGGGAAAGAGTAAGAGTGAAAAGTGAAAAATACTGAGGCTGAAACCGAGTTACTTGTTTATAAGTTAAGGTCTTTCAGTACTTCTTCAACATCTTTGTAGAGCCTTGCCACGGTTGAATTATTATAAAAAATCTGGTCAGCCTGTTCAATACACTTCCCGATATTCTGTTTGGCCGGATCGTTCGACTGCATTTCGCGTTCTTCGTTGGAAATAAATGTTTGATAAGAAATTCTGTCGGTTTCGGAGTTACGCATAACTATGCGGTCGTAACGCAGCGTGGGATCAGCATCCACGGCAAAAAGTAAAAAATTTCCTTTTTCACGCAGCGATTCTACTTCGCCCGGTGTGCGGATGCTCTCTATAATGCAATTCTTTCCGGTTAGTAAAGCCTGTTCGTAAAGTTGGTCGATAATATAAGAAGGAGAGTGATCGGCACGTAATTTATTGGCAACCGTTACCATGCTGTCACGGTTAACAGGCAATCCCTGTCGGTTAATTTCTTCGGTTATAAATCCACGGACCGAGAAATGCACAAATCCCTTTTCCTGAACCAAATAGTCTACAATGGTTCCTTTTCCTGCGCCTAATGTTCCTGTAATTCCAATGATCAGCATACTAATTTTATTTTTGCAAAGGTCGCTCCAAATTTGTGAAAATAAAAAAGCTAAAAATCAGAACTTATTTTCATGCAATTCCTTAATCCATTTTCCTCCATCCACTTTTACCGGATTATAGTTGAAAATCTTATCGAGAAGAGTACTCTCATCACTTTCGGATATCAGGTTGATCCGGTGTTCGGGCTTAACAAAACGCTGATCGACCGCATGATTGAGGAATGCAAGTAGTTGATCGTAGTATCCCAAAACATTATAAAGAGCCACTGGCTTGTTGATCAGTTCAAGCTGGTTCCAGCTCATCACTTCGAAAAGTTCATCCAGGGTACCTACACCACCCGGCATCGAAATAAAAGCATCTGAAAGCCTATTCATTACCTCTTTTCGTTCAGCCATTGACTCAACTACATGAAATTGAGTAAGTCCCTTGTGAGCAACTTCCCTGTTAATTAGATTGTGCGGCATTACGCCAATCACCTTACCGCCGGCTTCCAGCATAGTATCGGCTATTACACGCATCAGGCCAACGTTGCTGCCGCCGTACACAAGAGTAATGCCTTTGTCGATAAACAGCTTTCCCAGTGCAATTGCTTTTTCGGAATAAACTGGGCTACTTCCGCTTGAAGATCCACAAAAGATGCAGATGGATTTTATTTTATTGCTCATTTGTTACAAATTATTTAGTTCCATAGTAAACACCCTAGCAATCGACGTTTTCAATATTGCTTTCACTTCACTACTATCCATTTCCTTACCAAGTTCCGCCTGCAACGAAGTTACCCTTTTATCTGTAAACCCACATGGATTTATCAGGCTAAAGTACGACAAATCTGTATTTACATTAAACGCAAATCCATGCATGCTCACACCCCGGCTTACGCGAACACCAATTGCACAAATCTTACGCGTTTTCCCAGGAACATCCGGATCGAGCCAAACACCGGTTGCGCCTTCGAGACGGTGGCCTTCAAGCCTATAATGTTGAAGACAAAGGATGATTGCTTCTTCCAGTTTTTCAATATAATCACGAATTCCTTTGACGAAATAATCTAGATTCAGAATCGGGTAACCAACAATTTGGCCGGGACCGTGATAGGTTATATCTCCTCCCCTATTGGTATGTATAAATTCTGCATTTTTAGCCTGCAGCTGGATGAAGTTTGCCAGCATATTATCCTCTGAACCACTTTTCCCAAGTGTGAAAACATGGGGATGCTCAACAAAAAGCAAATAGTTATTTGTAAATCGTTCCTGGTTGAATGGCTGCTTCTGGATTTCAAGTTTCTGAGTAATTATCTCATTCAGAAGTTTTTCCTGGTAGTCCCAGGCCTGTTGGTAGGGCATTAATCCCAGGTCGCGAAAGGTCGTTCTCATTACTACAATTTCTTTTTTTAACCACAAAGGCACGGAGGACACCAAGGTGCACTAAGGATTTACTTAGTGATTCTAGGTGCTCTAAGTGTCTTAGTGTTTTTTTTCAAATCATACATGTTTCTCCGCATGATAACTGCTTCTCACCAGCGGTTTGCTTTCCACATGCGTAAATCCTTTATCAATCCCGGCAAGACGGTATTTTTCGAACTGATCAGGATGCACATATTCCACCACTTTTAAATGCGAAGATGTTGGCTGCAAGTATTGACCAATGGTAAAAATACCACAGTCAACAGCACGCAGATCATCAATAAGTTCAAGCACTTCTGTTTCGGTTTCACCAAGTCCGACCATAATACCGGATTTAGCCTTGATTCCGGATTCAGCTATCTGCTTAATGACTGCCAGGCTACGATCGTATTTAGCCGCACTCCGGATATGAAGTGTAAGCCGCCGGATGGTTTCAAGATTATGTGAAATAATATCAGGAGCTGATTCGATTACCAACTGAAGCTGATCCGCATTTCCGCCAAAGTCAGGAACAAGGGCTTCGATGGTTGTTCCCGGGTTTAATTCTTTCACTTTTCGAACTGTGGCTGCCCAAATAGCCGATCCTCCATCAGGAAGATCATCGCGATCAACGGAAGTGATAACAACATGTTTCAGGTTCAGGTCTTTAATGGATTGGGCAATTTTCTCAGGCTCATTACTATCAACAGGCAAAGGTTTGCCGGTTTTGGTAGCGCAAAACTTACAGCTGCGGGTACAGATTTCTCCCAGGATCATAAATGTAGCGGTTCCCGCATTCCAGCATTCGCCCATATTCGGGCATTTGCCGCTCGAACAAATGGTATGCAATCCTTTTTCTTCCAGTATGCCTTTGACCTTCAGATAATTCTCCCCTTTCGGAAGTTTGATTTTCAGCCAGTCGGGTTTGCGAATATGTTTTTCAGGTGTTTCGGACATGTTGTAAAAATTCAGGAAGCAAAAGTACTTGTTTTCGAGGTTCATCTGATTTCACCCATCCAATTCAACCCTAATTGTCGCCAGAAGTGGATAATATCGTAATTTTGAGCCTTGTAATGAAAAGAATTTGTAATTCAACACTTTGATAAATAAAGAATTGGAGATTTGTGATGAATGAACTATATCCATTGAAATTTAACCCCATTTTTAAAGAGAAAATCTGGGGTGGAGATAAAATAAATACAGTTTTCGGGATGGACTATTCGCCGCTGCCTAATTGTGGCGAGGTATGGGGACTATCCGGTTATGGCGATGAAATCAGTGTGGTTAGCAATGGTTTTCTGGCTGAAAATCAGCTCGATGAACTTATAGAAATTTACATGGGCGACCTCGTCGGAGAAGCTGTTTTTGAGAAATACGGCAGCAAATTCCCTTTGCTTATAAAAATCCTGAATTCAAGTGATTGGCTTTCCATACAAGTTCATCCTGATGATAAACTGGCTGAAAGCCGCCATAAGGACCTGGGGAAAACCGAAATGTGGTATGTGGCGGATGCCGAGCCAGGCGCTCAGTTAATAAGCGGTTTCAACCGCGATATGGATGCAGCCAGGTACCTTTCGCATCTGAATAACGGTACATTATTAGAGATTATGAATTATGAAAAGGTCCATACGGGTGACGTTTATTTCATGCCAGCCGGAAGAGTTCATGCGTTAGGACCTGGACTTCTTGTTTTCGAAATTCAGCAAACCAGCGATTTAACCTATCGCATTTATGATTTCGAAAGAGTTGATGATAAAGGAATTCCACGCCAGCTTCATACCGAGCTGGCACTTGATGCTCTCGACTTTACTAAACATGAAAGTTACAGAACCGAATATGAGCCGGTATTTAACAAAACAGTCCCTGTTGTTACTAGCACTTATTTCAATACAAGCATCATTCATTTTGATAAACCCGTAATTAAAGATTACAGCGGCCTCGATTCTTTTGTTATCCTTCAGTGTGCAGAAGGGAAATGCAGGATTGAATTTGAAGAGGGAACGGAAACGATAAAAGCTGGTGAGGTTCTGTTAATACCGGCCATTATGGAACGTATACAGATTATTCCTCTGGAAAAAACTAAAATACTGGAAATTTACTATCCACAATAGTTCAAGTTCCAAATCCCAAGCCTCAAATTCCAAAATCCAAGTTCTTGATTATTTATCCTTTTTGGAAGCAAGAATCAATTTTGCCTTTATGCTAATCCGATCATTCATACAATATTTACAGGAAAAGGTAACCTGGTAATATGTTATAAATTAATCTTCAGCAATAGGCGCAGTTTGAAGTTCAGTCTTTTTCATGAGCCTGTAGACAGGATAATCATTATATCCTCTTCCCCATTGCGGAACAAGGTAACGGTCGAAATAATTCCAAAGAAGCAGTGCGTCGTTGGTTTCTGGTTCCAGGATATAAGCAGCTAAATTTGCCAGGGGTTGAGCCGTACGTATTACATAGTTTCCCGCAACGAATTCAACAGTATCATTTCCCATGGCGCCTTTAACTATATTGGCATAATGTCCCTGGTTTAATCGTTGCGCAGGCTTGAGATCAGTAATTTTATAGGTTTCAACTTCAAGGGTGGCAGCTTGAACAAGTTTCTCGACTTTAATCCCGTGTTTAATCAGAAGTCTTGCTACTGTTGGATCGTGGAGTTTTATCAGGTAAGCGTAAGGAAGCGAAACACTCCTGGTGGCGTAGTAATCAGCCAGGTAGGGAGCATTTACCATTTTTTTACGATCACTTTTATGGAGTTGTTCCTTGCCTTCTGCATCCGTAGTAACATCAACTTCGTATGCCCGGATTTTTATCTTATCGGGTGTAGGCATAACTTTATACTCAACCGGGAAAGTGTCAGCGACAGCAGGATTAGTTCCCCTGGCAATAGTTTGTAAATCCACTTTTTTCAGCAAAGCTTTTATTTCTTCAGCATGTGAAGCTGAATAATCAAGAATAGAATGTAACAGGTTATAACTACCCAAAACCCGTGTTTTGTAATCGGCATAAACATAGTTCTCGTTCAGAATAGCCAGCCGATTGCGAATACCTATATAATTTGTCAGGTAGCGAGGTTCTGACGCGTAAGAAATCCAGCCTTCCTCAGGGTTTTTCAGATTGGTAAATTCGCCGTAGAAACAGTTTAATACATTGTATTTTTCGGTTAAAACCGATGAAACCTGTGGCATCATTTTGTCGCGCATAAAGTTGATGAGTTCGCGGCTGCCGGCAGGATTCATCATCCATGTAAAAGTTACTGGTTCTTCGTGATACGATCCGTTAGTAGTATGGCAATCAACCAAAACTGCCGGATCCCATCTTCTGATCACATTACAGATTAATCCCTGCATTTCAGGACTTTCGAGTTTTATGGCATCCCTGTTGAGATCGAGCATTTGCCCGTTGTATCGCAGGCCTACCCCGTTTTTTGGTCCGTTCTGATGAGTACGGTTTTGAGTGCTGATAGACTCGTTTCCATCCGCATTAAAATTGGGGCAGATCAACACAACAACTTTTTGCAGAATTTCATTGTTTAAGCCATTCAACAAGTCACGGGCAAGCATCATACTGGCTTCTTTTCCTTCCACTTCACCGGCATGAATATTGGCTTGTATATAAACCACGATCCGTTTATCATTTATTAGATCAGCCGGAGATTTAGGCAAAGGGTTAGCGATTATCAACAAAGGAGCATCCCGGCCTTCGATCGTTTTCGCAATGGATTCCACCTTTAAGTTTTTTGAAATTTTTGCCAATTCTGTTATAAATGATTGTACATCAGCATAGTTGGAGGTAGACTCAAATCCGGATTTCTCAGCCACAGTCAATAAGCTGTTTTGGGAATGCAAACAGTTTATTCCGAAAAACAAGATCAGGTTTAGGAAGATTATTTTTTTCATTGGAATCAAAGGATTGAAAAAAGTATGAATATAACTTGATGTTTTGTGCGGTGACAAAAGTAAATGGTTATTCTTGAAAAATAATGAAAAACAGAGGATAATACCTGAATTAAGCCTGGCCCCTGTAAATCGGTTCTGACCTAAACTCTACCGGTAATTTGCTTTAATTACTTTAGTCATTTTCACTCCCTCATTACTGATTATTTTAACCATGTAAATTCCTGCTGCCAAATGATTTCCAGTTAAAACCGCTGTATAATTTCCGGCTGGCCTTTCGACTTCCTGAACAATTTTAACTTCGGCTCCAAAGGAATTGTAAAGCGCAATTTTAACACTACCAGCTGTTTTAACACAATACTCAATGGTAAGGTTGTCAGCAAAAGGATTTGGGTACACTGAAAAACCATTTTTTACAGAAGTGCTTATGCCAGTATATTCAAATTCAATTTCATTCGAAGCCTTTGACTGACAACCATTATCGCCATTTACAACCACATAATAAGTTTCGGTTGCCAGAGGGAAATATTCCTGGTTAATGGCTCCGGATAGTATTCCCTTGCTATTGAACCATTGGTTGCCATTTGAGGCTGAAGAAAGAAGGCGATTGCCCGAAATTGAAACAACCGGAGTGGCAGGTGGTTGTTCCACATAAACCAATACATTCCCATTAGCTGAAGAATAACCGCTGCTCACAGTAACATCGTAGTTTGTAGTTTCCTGCGGCAAAATCAAAGGATTAAATATTCCTGCATTTTTGAGTTTGGCGGTAGGTGTCCAGGTATAACTATATTCCGCTTTCCCTCCGGTTGCGAAAACATAAAGCTGTGATTGATTTCCAACACAAATAGCGTCGGGCACTGCCAGGGTTTTAATGGTTAAAGGACCATCAGATACCTGACTAAAAGCAGGAAACCTGATAAAATCAATCCATGCCGCATCCTGGCCGGCAGCTGTTGCTTCATCTTTTTCATAAACCCAACTGAAACGACGGTTACCAGCTGAAACAGGATAACTGACTTTTATCCAATCTTTACTGCCGCTCCAGGTATCTGTTTCCTTGCCATCAATGTAAAACCGGAGGAAATCATACCCGTTTTCGGAAGATACCTTTCGATAAAAAGAAATTGTATCATTAAATAAAACTTGCCCTTCGAGGTACATTTCACTTCGTTCCGAATTATTTACAGCTCCGGATTTTGCACCAAATAAACCTTCGGAATTCGAAGAAGAACTGATTTCCCAGGGTGTATCACCTATGAACTTCCAGTTGTATTTCAGGAAATTGTTGGTTTCAAAATCTTCAACCTGTGACCCAATAGTTAATGTTAAACTTGAAACTGAATTATAAAAACCAGCCGTTGCAGTAATAAATAATGAGAAACGACTTCCCACAATGGCATCCTTATTTACAGTAAAAGCAAAAGTTGAAGTTGAAGTTTCACCCGGAGAGATGTTTCCAAGATTTATTGCTGCTGAACTGGTAGGTACAAAGTCCCCAAACGAGAACAGTTGAGTTGTAACTTCTCCTGAAACGGAATGACCAGAATTTGTGGTTGGCACTGTTACTTCTATTGTTTCGCCCGGATCGATTTGACCATTTCCATTACCAGTTTTGGAATCATCAAAATGAACTGTGCCATTGGTAAGTTTTGGAGAACAAACAGTAAAATTGAAATCCGATACGAATGTAGCTGAATCTGTTTGAGTTGTAATAGTAAAAGTTGCCTTGTGCATGTCTGGTATATCTCCGCTTTGCAGCAGTTTAAAAGCATTTTCAGCTAAAGCAGATCCATTTCCGGCTATTGATGGCCAGGAAAATGAATCTTTCGAGATAGTGAGATAGCTGTCAGAGGTACTGAGTACTGATTTAGCATTTAAGGCATCCGAATTACCAAAATTTTCAATTGAAATAGTAATGTTTAACGGCTCGCCGGTTTCGGGCAAATTGTTACTATTGCCTTCCTGGTCTTTTATCACAACATCTTTAATCGCCAGGTAAGAGCCTCTGGGAGTTTCAACCCTAACACTGTCGATAAAAGGTTGGCGGTTTTGCATGGTAGCTACAATATCGGCATATCCTGGCTCTGTAAAAGGCAGCAATGGTATAACTGCCAGCCCATTTTCATCCGCTTCGGCTACACCATGCAAAATATTGTTTTTGCTGATAGCGACTAAGGCAAAAGCTTCGGTTCTGACTTGAAAAGTTGATGCCTGCAAAGGAAGTAAGGAAGTATATTCAGCTTTTAGAGCAGAAGGAATTCCAAAATAAATCATAGTGGATGGATCACCCATCAGGCAATACGATTCCCAGTATAGTTTTTTCATTTCCGAATTCGATTCCTGAACGGCCAGGTTACCGGCAAAAACCATCTGGCCCATGGTACTGTACCATTCGGAACGGGGTTCGCCATGATCATGAAAAATACGGTCATACGCGCCCGGACCGGTGTTTTCGTATGTAGGATTTGAAACAATTGATCCATTCCCGACGCTCCACCAGTAATCTTCATCCCAGTATGAAAGTCCGGAAGCTCCAATGTATCCTAACGCCCCTTTGTTTTCAGCTCTTAAAAGTGCTTCGCCAAATGAGTTCTGATCAAAAGCGTTCGTCTGGCAGCCGTTTCCAACAATCAATCCATATTTCCCGGCATTTTGAAGCTTACCAATATCCGAAATGGTAAACGTGGGATCAGCCCAACCTTCAGAACTCGCGTGGGCAGAGTAGCTGGCAAATGAAATGCCCTGGCTGATATTTGACTGGACATTTTTCGAGTAATTGCTTCCAGCCGCTTCAGGCTGAAGATAAATGTGCGGAACAAGGTTGTGAGTTTCATTGAAGTAATATCTGGCGCCATAATTTACCTGCCCGTTTCCCCATTTCTGCTGATGTGATGCGTCGGCGCCTGCCACCATAACAACTTCACTCAGGTACGACGAATCCGGCATCAGGAATTGCTCGTATTGAAGTGTTTTGTTTATCTGTGGAAGTAATTCCCCGACTGTACTGGCAGAGAACCTTCCATAAAAAACTTCCGGAAGGTAATCACCTGTATATTCACAATAATACAGATCGCTTACATGATCGCCACAGTTAAATGCCGGAATCTGGGCCACATCTCCGACAAACAAAACAAAGGTGGGAGCAGGATCGGCCAAAGTGGAAGAAGTATAAAGGTGGGTGAGGTAAGCTTTAATCGAAGTTAAAGATGAACCAACAGCCGGGTCATCAGTATAGGCTTGTATAACCCGGAATCCGCGCCTGGTTTTCCATTTTACGAATGGTTGTAACGCTTCTTTAAACATTGGATCCGATACAATTACATATTTTACGGGAATGTTTGAAATGTTTTCAGATTTTACATTACCCAACTGATAGTTAAGCACATTACTGAAAATACTTTTATAATAAGGTGAGGTTATTTTGTCTCTGTTTTCAGTACTTTTCAATGGATTGACTCCGGGGAAATCAACTTCAACAACCAGATTATCATATACCCTTATTGTATTCGTTACCGGATTATATTCAACCGGCGACAGAATGAGATTGGCAAGATGAACTCCATGCAAAGAGCCCGCTACATCAATGCGGGCTATGGTTTCGCCATAAAAGCTGTTGGTTTCGTAAACCTGCTTATTAAATACGGTGAGAGTATTGTGATTGCTGTTTTTGGGCTGGGGAGCCTGGGACGGGAAAAGCTTTTGGGTAATTCCAAAATCCGCTAATCGATATTCTTTAAGATCGTAGCTGATAACTTTCACCACTGGAGAGGAGCCTTCCGGGATTTCAATTAATTTACTTTGAACCGGTAATTGAGGGAAACCAATTGTATTGGTTTTTGAGTAGGAATCAATACGTATTTCAATAAATTCGCCTTTATCGGTAAACAGCACCTGTGAGTTGAACCTGCTTATTGCGTTACTTACCAGCAACCGGGAATACGTGTTTTCGATTACTTTAAGGCTATTGTTACCAGAGGAATTGAGGATAATTTCACGTGCAGCTTTTACATCCAATCCGGCAAAAAGGGAAAATAACAATACCCATCCTACTATATGTTTGTATATAGAATTGAGCATCGGTTTCTTTTTTGAATTGTTACGCTGGATATACGCTGTAAAGTTATCGATAAATAAATATCCTTAAGGATTGAACTGAATTTGTAAGCACAAAAAAAACGTAAAAGCCTATGTGATTTTACCACATAAATCTTTTACGTTTAATATCAACAGTTTACAGAATCCTGCAGAACCTTAATTTTTATGCTTATCAGCATTATGACAGCATGTTTCAGCCTGGCAGGTTTCGGGTTTTTCAACAACCAGCACCACACTGAAAATACCTTCGTCGGAATTGATATCATTGTATTTTTTAATCATATCAGCATCCAGGTATTTCTCCAGAATTTCCATAGGAAGTTCAACTTTATTCACTTCAACTATGCCACCCTGCGTAAAACCGGTTTTTTGAAAATAGCTCATAAATACATCCGCTTTTTCGGCGCCGGCTATGCAACCGGCAAAGGATGACGCTTCTTTGCGCAATTCGTCCGGAATATCGTTAATAATAACGAAATCCGAAACACAGACATATCCGTTGTGATCGCAAACACGGTACATTTCGTCAGCAACCTTCTGCTTGTTAGCTTGCAGATTAAATACACAACTTGAGTATATCACGTTGGCAAATTCAGAAGGTAAAGGCACTGCTTCAATATTGCCTTGCCTGAATTCAACATTACTGACTTTCATCGAATCAACAATTCCGCGGGCCGTATTGATATTTTGCTCCGAAATATCGATACCGATTACTTTACCTGTCGGGCCAACAATACTTGCGGCCGAAATACAGTCGTTGCCTAATCCTGAGCCAAATTCAACCACACGGTCGCCGGCCTGTAAAAGCTGGAAACGTGAAGGAAGATCCGGATTTATTTCAGAACTTTCCTGGCTGTTCGAATGACTACCACATCCTCCTGATCCACAACCACATGCGCTATTTTTAGTTTTATCTTTGTTTTCAATTGACGTTGCTTCTACCTGCATTTTGTGTGTTTTATTCTTTATATGATTTACTACGTTGAATCTGTTTTTAGTTCTCACATAACAAGCATTTCTTTAAAAGGTTTTGCAACTATTGATATTTAATTTTTTTAATATGAAAGAAATAAGTTTTAATTAAATTTATCTGATTGATTTTCATGCGCTTAAATTTATCTGATATATAGAAACCATAATCCGTTTTTCCATTAGTTTACACATGAAAGCCGGAACCGGATAGATTTTGCTGTCATCCAATGCTTTACCCGGTAGATGTGGTTGCCGGAAAATTGATAAGGAGTGTTAAAAATTATCAAAAATATTGATAACAAATGTCTGCTTGCCTTAATGTTGTAACTTTGCATTGAAAAAATACGATAAACATGCTACGTAATTTAATTGCATTTTCCCTTTTACTGGTGATTGCATTATCCTGCACAAAAACCGAAACACCGGTTCTTGTAGATTATGGCCCTATCGACAAAAAAATAATTCAGGATTATTTAGCTTTTCATAATGATACTACAGCTCAATCTACAGCTTCGGGCTTATACTACAATATTCAAACCCCGGGCGGGAGTGCGCATCCAACCATAAATTCCACAGTAACTGTTAATTACACAGGATCTCTGACTGATGGAAA
Source organism: Bacteroidales bacterium (assembly GCA_963665485.1). GTDB lineage: Bacteria > Bacteroidota > Bacteroidia > Bacteroidales > UBA4417 > UBA4417. Next base: position 206,925 of record OY762227.1, read on the forward strand.
TATTTTTGACTCTTCTTCAACCCCTTACACAAATAAATTATATAATTTAATAAGTGGCTGGCAGGAAGGCCTGCAATTAATAGGAGCCGGAGGCAAGATGAAGCTCTATATCCCTTCAGAACTGGGTTACGGGGCATTTCCCGTAGGAACTATTCCCGCACACTCGGTACTTATATTTGATATCGAACTGGTTAGTTTCAAATAAAAACTCAATTGGATCGCATTACGCGTAAAACAGCTGGTTCGACTTGAAGAATTAATAACCTGCTGATCAATAATGAATTATAGCTAATAACTTAACCGGCAAAATGAAGCTGATAGTTATTTCTGTATTCATTTCATAATGTTAAAATTTATCAAAATTTTTACTATTAAGAATCTGTATGCTTCAAAGCTGTAACTTTGTACTGAAAAGATACCTGAAAACATGATCCGTAAATTTATTGCATTTTCCCTTCTGATAGTTATTGCTATATCCTGCAAAAAAGAGGATGTAACTGATTATGGTCCTATTGACAAAAAGATAATTGAAACTTATTTGACCGCTCATAACCTAACTGCGCAATCAACTGCTTCCGGACTTTATTATATTATCGAAAATCCTGGAGGCGCCAATCACCCGAATATAAACTCAAAAGTTTCGATCAATTACCAGGGCTTTCTGACTAACGGAACCATGTTTGACTCCTACTATATTAAAGGACAGCCGTATACAACTGCCCTCAGTAATTTGGTAAAAGGATGGCAGGAAGGCTTGCCGTTAATAGGAGTAGGTGGCAAGATAAAACTTTTTATTCCATCAGCTTTAGGATACGGTTCAAGTGAAATCACATCTAACTATGCAACAATTCCTGCCTATTCGGTATTAATATTTAATATTGAACTGGTCGAATTTTATTAAAAACCATGTATGGTCACAGCAAGAGCACAGAACTTGATTTCGGCCAGGCTTACCGAAAAGCTGCTGATTTTTGTGTGATCCAGGATCGTTGCGTAAGCGAAATGCGCCTGAAATTTATCAGTTGGGGAATTGACAGGAGTTATACATCGGATATTATCAGCAAGCTAATTGAAGAAGGTTTTATAGATGAAAAACGGTTTGCGATCAGCTATGCCGGTGGCAAATTCAGAATTAACGGGTGGGGCAGGATAAAAATAGCCGCCAGTCTTAGGGCAAGGAACATTCCGGCTTCGTTGATTCAACAGGCGTTATCTTCTTTTCAAATTGATGAGTATAATTCATTTCTAATTACGTTACTTCAAAAAAAACTCAGGCAACTGGGCGGAGATACACATCAGAACCGACAAAAAGCAGCATTTTTCGCCGCGTCACGAGGTTTTGAACAAGGACTTATTGCAGCACAACTACATGACATTGAATTATCTGACTTTTAAACACCCATAACCCTATGATAACCAACGAATCACTAAAAGAACTATCAAAGCGGCTCGAAGCGCTGAGGAGGTTCCTTTGACGTCGATACCAAGCTTGAACTCATCGCCGAAGAAGAAAAATTAACCGAAGCTCCGGATTTTTGGAATGATCCGAAAAAAGCCGAGCTTGTCCTCAAATCCATCCAGGAAAAGAAAAGCTGGACCAACGCATTTACCAATGCAGAGGTATCATTTGCTGATTTGCAGGTTTTACTGGAATTTTTCCAGGCCGGCGAAGCCACTGAACAAGAAGTAGAAGAAAGTGTGCTTACTACGGAAAAGTTATTCGACGACCTCGAATTCCGAAACATGCTCAGTAACGAAGAAGATGGCCTGAGTGCCATCCTGCAGATCAACTCAGGCGCCGGTGGAACCGAAAGCCAGGATTGGGCGCAGATGCTGATGCGCATGTATATCCGCTATGCCGAAAGAAACAATTATAAAGTCCGCGAACTTGATTTAAACGAAGGCGATGGCGCCGGCATCAAATCAGTTTCCATCGAAATTGAGGGCGACCATGCTTTCGGTTACCTGAAAGGCGAAAACGGCGTTCACCGTTTGGTTCGCCTCTCCCCTTTCGATTCGGCCAATCGCCGCCATACTTCATTTGCATCCGTATATGTTTATCCAGTTGTGGATGATAATATAGATATTCAGATCAGCGCTGCTGATATCAGCTGGGATACTTTCCGCAGCAGCGGTCCCGGCGGCCAAAACGTGAATAAGGTGGAAACGGCAGTTCGTCTTTACCATGCGCCTACAGGAATTGTAGTAGAATGCCAGGTAACCCGTTCGCAGCAGCAAAATCGCGACAAAGCCATACAGATGCTCAAGTCGCAGCTATACGAAATTGAACTGCGGAAGAAAAAAGAAGCACAGGCTGAAATTGAAGGCAACAAGAAAAAAATCGAATGGGGATCGCAAATCCGAAACTATGTGCTTCATCCCTATAAAATGGTGAAGGATATACGAACCGGGCACGAAACTTCAAACGCATATGAAGTCCTGGACGGCGATCTGAATGATTTCATCAAAGCATACCTGATGGAATTTGGCAGGAGTGATTCTTAAATAACACACATCTGATAAGGAACAGCGTTCAGGAATACTTTGAAGTTAAATAATCTCTAAAGTATTCCTGTTCCAGTTTTTATATTGACAGGGAAGTGAAAGCATAAAAATACTATGTCGAATAAATCTCCTATACATCTAAATTTTTATATCTTTGAATGGTAATCAACCAATTCAGGAAATTCCTATGATAACTATTTACCATAATCCGAAATGCCGCAAATCGCGGGAAGGACTTCAATACCTTCAGGACAAAAGTCTGGAATATACTGTTGTTGAATACCTTAAAAATCCATTTACACGCGAACAATTTAAGGAGTTGCTGATGAAACTCAATATGCGACCCGAACAAATTGTACGTACGCAGGAGGATGAGTACAAAGAAAAATTAAAAGGCAAACATTTTACCGACGAAGAATGGATCACAATCCTGCTCGAAAATCCCAAATTAATACAACGGCCAATTGTGGTAAAAAACCATAAAGCAGTGTTGGGGCAACCGGTAGATGAGATTGACAGGTTGATGAGGGGATAAAATGGTCATACGATGGTCATACATTGTCATACGATGGTCATACATAGTCAGACAATGGTCAGACAATAGTCATACGATGGTCAGACATGGTCAAACGATGTACAGACAATGGTCAAACGATGGTCATCCGATGGTCTTTTACAGTGATACATTGGTTAGATTAATATAAGTTTCAAAATATCATAATTCAGCAATCATGGACATCGATGATCTTAGAGTTTATCAACTGGCTATGCAACTGGCAGAAAAAATCTGGAATATTGTGATTACCTGGGACGCATTTGCAAAATATTCAATTGGTAAGCAGTACACAGAAGCAGCAGATACGATAGCCGCAAATATAAGCGAAGGGTTTGGGCGGTTTCACTTCAAGGATTCTAAAAATTTTCTCTACTATTCCCGCGGATCACTTTTCGAAACAAAAACATGGACAGCCAAAGCTCACAACCGCCAATTAATTACCGATGATAAATACAATGAACTAATAATCGAGCTCCGGCAGCTGAACATAAAGCTTAATAATTACATCAATACGATTGGAAAATCACCAAGTTAAGATAAGCCATCAAGAATAACTGTATGACAATGGCTGACAATGAATTACCACTAAAACCTCTCATTCACTCTATTTAACTTGTCAACTACAATTGTATGACCACTAAAACCTCTCATTCACCCTATTAATCTTGTCAACTACAATTGTATGACCACTAAACCAACCCAATAACACAATCATCTCAAATATCTCTAACCATGAAATACCGCATCGAAAAAGACACCATGGGACCGGTTGAGGTTCCTGCCGATAAATACTGGGGCGCTCAAACCCAGCGTTCGAAAGATAACTTCCATATCGGCGAAGGGCATATGCCACTTGAAATAATCAGGGCCTTTGCTATACTGAAAAAAGCTGCAGCCCTTACCAACCGGGATCTGGGTGTGCTTTCTGCCGAAAAATGTGAGCTGATCGGAAAAGTTTGCGACGAGATTTCAGAAGGTAAACTCGATGATCAGTTTCCGCTTGTAGTTTGGCAAACCGGTTCCGGTACTCAAAGCAATATGAATGTGAATGAAGTTGTAAGCAACCGGGCACATGTTCTTGCCGGTGGCGTATTAGGCGAAGGTAAAAGCCCGCTACATCCAAACGATGATGTTAACAAATCGCAAAGCAGCAACGACACTTTTCCCACCGCTATGTCAATTTCAGCTTATAAAATGCTGATCGACGTAACGCTTCCCGGTATTCAGAAACTTCGGGACACTTTAGCCGCTAAATCTGTAGAGTTCAGCAAAATAGTGAAAATCGGCCGTACCCATTTAATGGACGCAACCCCACTCACGCTGGGACAAGAGTTTTCAGGATATGTGGCGCAATTGGATCATGGGATGAGAGCCCTAAAAAATTCACTTCCGCACCTTGCTGAACTTGCATTAGGTGGTACTGCTGTGGGAACCGGGATCAACACGCCAAAAGGATATGATGTAAAAGTAGCGGAACATATTGCTGCACTTACCGGGTTACCGTTTGTTACCGCTGAAAATAAATTCGAAGCACTTTCGAGTCACGATAATATTGTAGAAGCTTCAGGTGCGCTCAAAACCATTGCCACAAGCCTGATGCATATTTCGAGCAATATCCGCTTGCTGGCTTCAGGTCCGCGATGTGGCATAGGCGAACTGCATTTGCCAGAGAACGAACCGGGATCATCTATTATGCCCGGAAAAGTAAATCCGACCCAAAATGAATCCCTGACTATGGTATGTGTGCAGGCAATCGGATGTGATGCTGCCATCACAGTGGCTAACACACATGGTCACTTTCAGCTGAATGTTTTTAAACCGGTAATTATTTACAATTTCCTGATGGCGGCTCGGCTGATTGGCGACGCATGTGTTTCGTTTAACGATAATTGCGCTGTTGGCATAGAAGCGAATCTGGCCTTTATTGGTAAAAACCTCGAAAATTCCCTGATGTTGGTAACTGCCTTAAACACACATATAGGGTATGAGAATGCGGCTAAAATTGCCAAGAAAGCTCATCACGAAGGAACCACATTACGCGAAGCAGCTATGGCGCTTGGATTGGTCACCGATGAACAGTTTACGGAATGGGTCGATCCATCAAAGATGATTGGATAAATAACTAATCCATTCAATCATAAAGCCCTCTGCTGATTTATTTCTCCGGGGGCTTTTTCGTTAATAAGTTTTGGCATTCCAAATGGGAAAAATTCTTTTGCCAACGAAATTGGGTTACCTTTGCACTCCATTTCAAAACAACGCAGGAATGTAAAATTCATCTTTACTTACGATCATAAAAGAGGGCAACCTATGATTCAGACTATTAAGATAGGTACGATTAAGTGGCATTATATTGATGATCCATCAGACGATGATCTCGGATTCCTGAAAGACAACTTTCACTTCCACCCACTAGATATAGAAGACTGCCGGAGTGTGAATCAACGACCTAAGATCGACGTTTACGATGATTACTATTTTCTTATCCTGCATTTCCCTCATTACGACCGTTGGAACCGCTTCCTTAAAACCAAAGAAGTAAAAATCTTCTGGGGCGAAGGCTATGTTATAACTATTGGCAAACCACATTGGGTAGTAAGCAGCCTGTTCAACAGCGCCAAGGAAATGAACGACCCCTACGAAATTCTCCAGGCTGGTACTTCTGATGCTTTGCTGTATAAAATCCTGGAAAAGCTAATGCAGGAAACGTTATCGCTGATCAGCAAATTAGGCATTGAGCTCGAACTGATCAACCGCGAATTGTTTGGCAAAAAAGCGGAAAAAACTATAGAGCGCATATCACTCACCCGGAGAAACATGATATTGCTCAATACAACCTTTAAGCCGCAGCTCAGGCTTTTTCAGAAATTTGAGTCCGGGCAGATTGAAGGTTACGCTGAAAATATGGAAGAATACTGGGGAAATATCCTCGACTATTACCAGAAAATGTGGGATATGATCGAGGACTACGAGGAGTTGATAGAGGGTTTGTCGAAAACCTTCGATTCCATGCAAACAAATCGTACCAATGAAATCATGAAAGCGCTCACTCTTATATCGTCTATTTTACTCCCACTCACTTTTATAGCAAGCCTTTATGGCATGAATGTGAGATTACCCTTTATGAATGAGGCGCATACCTTTTGGGCCCTGATGGGAGGTATGCTGATGATTTCAGGAGGATTTATCTATTTATTCAAGTGGAAGAAGTGGATGTAAATTGTTGATTTTATACTAGTTAATTGCATATAACATCACATTCCGCATGAAAAATACTTTCGTTTGTTTCCTTCTTTTTCTGATCTTAGCTTCGTCATCCTGCACTCCGAAAAACAACTATGGCAATCCGGTTGTATCACCTGATACAATTCTGAAAAACATGATGTCATTTTTGGCTTACAGAGAAAGAAATGTAATGCTATCCGAAGATTTCACAGCACTGGATCCGGCTTCTGAAATTATAAGTAAAGAAACTTTTTTACAGCTTCTTTCAACAGGAGAATATCTCCCTTTACGACTGGAGTCAAAAGACTCTTCAACTTACTATCAACTCTACAAATTGACCGCTTCGGATAATGCGGATATCCGCCTGACATTAAAAAGCTGGGGAAGCCAGGAATCGGCACTTTATAAACTGGAAGGAGCAAAGTTTCCCGGGTTTAATTTTATTGACCTGGCAGGCAATGTTTATACCAATGAAGCAACCAAAGGAAAAATACTGGTATTAAAATGCTGGTATATAGGATGTACCTATTGTGTGAAAGAAATGCCTGCCCTCAATGAAATGGTAACTCAGTATAAGAATCGGAATGACATACTTTTTGTAAGCCTTGCGTTCGACTCAAAAGAAGCGCTGACCACATTTTTACAGAAAAGGACTTTTACTTATGCCATCGTTCCTGATCAGGAAGATTATATAATTAAAGTTTTAAAAGCACATACATTTCCCACCCATTTTATCGTAAACAAGCAGGGTTTAATTACCAAGGTTGTGAATGATGAAAAGGCTTTGGCGACAGCATTAAAAAAAGAAGCGGCAAAGTAAATCCTCATTTTTTCATGTTACATTTCTTGTTCACTTAACAGAAAGAGAAGCATGATTCGGGGAATTATATCAATTTCATATTTCAATCCGTTGGTTTTAATTAAAATAGTCACTACGGTATTAGAATACGTGGAGGATTAGTGATTTTACCTTTCCTGCTCAACAAGAATCGCGGGAACATATTATGAATATTCCGTACCTTTGCGCCAGGCACAACAATAAAATTGCAAATACTTAATCACAAAGCTTTTATGTCGGAATCGAAAAGAATTAAAATAGTTGAACTGCTGAAAACGCCCGAAAAAACAGGCATAGGTAAAAGTGTTACTATCAAAGGTTGGGTTCGCACCAAACGTGGGAACAAAAATGTTGCGTTCATTGCATTGAATGATGGATCAACAATTCACAGCATCCAGGTGGTTGTGGATCTGGCTAATTTTGATGAAGAACTTCTGAAACAGGTGAATACAGGCGCTTGTTTATCGGTAACCGGCACATTAGTTGAATCACCTGGTGCCGGACAATCAGTAGAAGTACATGCATCGCAGATTCTGGTTTACGGCGGCGCCGATCCTGAAATATATCCTCTGCAGAAAAAAGGTCATACCCTTGAGTTTTTGCGTGAAATCGCGCATCTCAGGCCACGCACCAATACATTTGGCGCTGTTTTACGTATCAGGCACAATATGGCTTATGCCATTCATAAATATTTCAACGATAAGGGCTTTTACTATATTCATACCCCGATTATTACAGGTTCGGACGCTGAAGGCGCAGGAGCCATGTTCAGGGTAACAACACTGGATATGAATAATTTACCAAAGAATGAAACAGGTGAAATCGATTATGCTCAGGACTTTTTTGGCAAAAGCACCAACCTTACCGTTTCAGGTCAGCTGAACGGTGAACTGGCAGCTTTAGCTTTATCCGAAGTATATACTTTTGGACCTACTTTCAGAGCTGAAAACAGCAATACGCCCCGCCACCTGGCTGAGTTCTGGATGATTGAGCCCGAAATGGCTTTTTACGATATTACTGATAACATGGACCTTGCGGAAGATTTTCTCAAATACCTGATCCGCTATGCGCTCGATAATTGCCACGATGACCTGGAATTCCTTCAGAAAATGTATGATAACGAGCTTCTCGAACGGCTCAACTTCGTAATTAACAACGATTTCGAAAGACTTACCTATACCCGTGCCATTGAAATCCTGGTAGCGTCCGGTCAAAAATTTGAGTTCCCTGTTGAATGGGGCACTGACCTTCAATCGGAACACGAACGTTACCTGGTTGAAAAAGTATTTATGAAACCGGTAATTCTTACGGATTATCCTACCGAAATCAAGGCTTTTTATATGAAGCAGAATGAAGATGGAAAAACTGTAAGAGCCATGGACGTTCTTTTCCCACGCATAGGTGAAATCATTGGCGGATCGCAGCGTGAAGAAGATTACGACAAGTTGATGACCCGTATTCATGAACTTCATATTCCTGAAAAAGATATGTGGTGGTACCTCGAAACACGTAAATTCGGCACCGCACCACATGCAGGTTTTGGCTTAGGATTTGAAAGGCTGATGCTTTTTGTAACCGGCATGGCAAACATCCGTGATGTAATACCTTTCCCTCGCACGCCTATGACTGCTGATTTTTAATCCAGGCATTCAATATGACTTTTTACGGGTTGTTCCATTAATTAATTAGATTTACCTTTGATCTAGTGTTAAAACCATCTTATTAATATGCTTAATCAACGCCTTCAACAGAAATTATTACAGAAGCTCTCGCCACAGCAGATATTGCTGATGAAGCTTTTGCAGATTCCTTCGATGGCTCTCGAACAACGGATAAAACAGGAAATTGAAGAAAATCCTGTTCTTGAGATTGATGAGGAATATGATAGTCCGGATGACAGCGAATCAGATGATTACAGCGATATTGACAAAGATAAGAATGACGACAATTCGCAAAATGACGTCGACATTAATGATTATCTGAGCGATGATGACATTCCTTCCTACCGCCTGAATGCAGGAAACACCTCAGTAAATGATGAGCATAAAGAAATGCCGCAAACTGCTGATACCGGGCTTCTTGAATCATTGCTTTCGCAACTTGATCTTAAAGATTTACCTGCTCAGAAGCGGATTATAGGAACCACTATCATTGGCAACCTGGATGAAGCCGGTTATCTGCAGCGTGATTTGAATGCCATGATTGACGACCTGGCATTTACACAGGGAATTACTACCAACCTGCAGGAAATAGAGCAAATGCTCAAGGTAGTTCAAAGTTTTGAGCCGGCTGGTGTAGCCGCACGAAACCTCCAGGAATGCCTGATTCTGCAGCTTAAAAGGTCTGATCCTTCGCCGGCAGCCAGGCTGGCAGTTACTATACTTGACCGGTGTTTTGATGATTTCAGCAAGAAACATTACGATAAAATCCTGAAACGAACCCATTCAGAAGAAGAAGACCTCAGGGATGCCATAAATGAAATTTTAAAGCTAAATCCCAAGCCAGGAAGTGCTTTCAGTGCATCAACAGCAGGAAATCAATATGTAATTCCCGATTTTATTATTGAAAATAAGGATGGCGTTCTCGAACTGACCCTGAACCAGCGCAACATGCCTGAGCTCAGGCTAAGCCGAACATACACGGAAATGCTGGAGTCGTACGGGGAGAACAAACACAAAAAAGAAAAAAATGATTCGCAGCGCGATGCCGTTGTGTTTATCAAACAAAAAATTGATTCGGCCCGCTGGTTTATAGAAGCTATTAAGCAACGCCAGGATACGCTTTATGTTACCATGAAAGCCATTGTCGATTACCAGCACAAATATTTCCTCGAAGGCGATGAAACCATGCTAAGGCCAATGATCCTTAAAGATATAGCCGAACGCGTTGGTTTGGATATTTCAACCATTTCGCGGGTTGCCAACAGCAAATACGTTCAAACACCTTTCGGAACTTTCCTTCTTAAAAGTTTCTTTTCCGAATCCATTCAGAATGACCAGGGAGAAGAAATATCAACCCGGGAAATCAAGAAAATACTTTCGGATTGCATTGCCGCTGAAGAAAAAAGCAAACCGCTCACCGACGAAGAACTCACTCTTATCCTAAAGCAGAAAGGCTACCCTATTGCCCGGCGAACAGTTGCAAAATACCGTGAACTGCTAAACATCCCTGTTGCCCGCCTGCGTAAAGTGATGTAAAAAACGGGCTGACACATCCCAGTTTTGATTCCCAAATTTAATAGCTTTGCCATACTAATCCCGACATTTATTGCCTGGCTTATTAGCATTGAATATTTTCAATAATTCTAAATCAGCTTCCTATCAATGAAATCAAGCGAATACTCCATTTCTCGAATTCTTTCATATCTACTTCACCCGCTTTTAATCCCGACTTTTGCCACTTCATCGCTGATGCTGCAACCCGATCTTTATCCGCTTGTTATACCAATCGCATTAAAACTGTGGTTTTTATCCCTGATCTTCGTATTTACAGTGGCCATTCCGGCAGGCAGTGTGTTTATCCTGGTAAAATTTAAAGCGATAAATTCTGTTGAACAAAAAACCCGCACCGAACGTACAGTTCCTTTACTTATTGCAGGCATATCCTATATGACGCTTCTCTTCGTAATAAAGCCTACGAATATTCCACCGGTTTTTATGTACCTGCTGTATTCGGCAACATTTGCTTTGCTGACAGGATTAGTAATAAACCTGGTATATAAAATCAGCCTTCACACCCTTGGATGGGGAGCTTTCACTGCAACTATCACAATCATTTCAATTCATTTAGGTATGTCACTGATGTCGTTTATTCTTATTTCGATACTATTATCCGGAATTGCGGGCTACGCCCGGTTAAAGCAAAACGCCCACAACCAGGCCCAGGTTTATCTGGGTTATGTTGCAGGCGTTTGTGTTGTGATATTGATTTCTTTTCTTACTTGAAAGGTTGGAAAACCAGCCCTACCGAAATCGGGTAAATCTGAGGTCCAAGGTCTTTTTCAAACACGGAAGACAGCTGGTAAAATACGGATGCTCCAATCCATTTGTAACCAATTACAGCATAAGGGCCATAATGGAAGTTGTCGATATTCCGCAATTTATACAATCTTTCAACTACCTGGTAACCGCTGCCATCAAGGGCTTTTCCTTTATATTTTGTGTGTGCGTCAAGTTTCCAACCAACTTTGAAACCAAGAGTGAAATGAGCGTTGCTGGTAGTTTTAAACTGAAAGCCGAATGGAATATCTAAATAGGTTATTGCCAGTTTGCTTTTTTTAAGGTTGGTACTTGCACCTTTAAATGTAGCCGGAACATTGTAAAAATAAGACTCATTTGTTGCAACACCATCAGGTAATTTCTCGTAAATATTATATTTGCCTGTCCCTATAAGTGCCTGGCTATAAAAGTTATGCGCGCCAATACCTCCGCCTATAAAGAAAGAAGCATGTCCTTTTTTATCCAGTGGGAACGAATAATGAATATATACATCAACGCCCCGGTTAAGTGATTTGGGATTGATAGTGTCAGGAACTTTCTGCCAGAAATCGTTAAAAACGCCAAACCCAAGACTTAGTCTTTTTCGTATGGATTCAGCTGACGGTTTTTGTGCATACGATGAGGCTGCCAGAGCCAGAAAGATGATAAGTAAAGATAAGTTCCGTTTCATGTTTTATTAATTTTTCTTATAAAGGTCAATTGGAATACTCCATGATGATCTGATATCATCTTTGATTGGGATTTTTAATTCCAGTTTATTTGTTAATCTGATTTTTGCGTACGCAAAGATAAAGTAAAAACCGGTTTAGAAACATTGAAAGGAATAAATGAGAATGTTAAGAATTGCTAATATCTCCAATTAGTTAGATATTAATGGAATGTCGCAAAGCAACGACTGGCATTAATCATAAATTTGGTACTGTTTTACACTAAAAAAGCCCCTGAACAATAGATTCAGAGGCTTTTATTTAAGTATGAAAAGTTATTTCAATCTGAATGCCACTTTACTTCTGATATCCGAAGATGAAGACCCGATTGAAGCTTCAAAATCACCGGGTTCAGCAACCCAATTGTGCTTATCCGGATCGAAATAGCTTAAAGCAGCTTTGTCAATCGTTATCGAGACCATTTTCTCCTCGCCGGCTTTCAGGCTAAGCTTTTCAAATCCTTTTAATTCTTTAACCGGGCGTGGCAATGATGATTTCAAATCGCTTATATACAACTGAACGATTTCTGAACCTTCGCGTGAGCCGGTGTTTTTAACACTAAAAGTGAAAGTGATTTTATCTGAATCAGCTATTTCCTTTTTATCGGAAGTTGCTTTTCCATATTCAAATGTAGTATAACTCAGACCATGTCCGAAGCTAAACAGCGGTTTGATCTTTTGTTTATCGTTCCAGCGGTATCCTACAAATATGCCTTCGTTATATGTCACCTGGCCGTTGCTTCCGGGATATTCACCCAAAGCTATAGCGCCATTATCTTCGAGTTTTACAGGAAAAGTAAAAGGCAGCTTTCCTGAAGGATTAACATCTCCGACTAAAACAGCAGCGATGGCATTTCCGGCCTCAGTTCCTGAATACCAACCCTGAACAATCGCTTGTACTTCGTTTACCCAGGGCATAGCCACAGCATTCCCCGAGATATTAACCACTACAAGGTTTTTGTTCACTTTGGCCAACTCGCTGATTAATTTATCCTGGTTATAAGGAAGTCCCAGTTCTGAACGGTCAGCGCCTTCTGAATCCTGGTGTTCACTTTTATTAAGGCCTCCTACGAAAATAACATAATCCGCGTTTTTCGCCACATTACAGGCTTCCGCCATCAATTCGTTTGCCGAACGGGTTTCCTTCAGATTCTGACCTGTAGAATAACCGTCAGCACTACTATTTGCATCTCCAACATAACCGCGTGCATAAATTATTTCGGTTTGGGTGCCTGCTCTTTTCTTTAACCCATCAAGCGGCGAAACTTCATACTTTGCTTTCAGGGAAGAACTACCTCCACCGACGGTCATCATCTTGATGGCATTCTCACCAATGACTGCTATTCTTTTGGTTTTGCCCAGATCAATGGGTAACACATTATTTTTATTCTGCAATAATACAATTCCTTCTTCCGCAATTTTACGCCCGGCTAGAACATGATCTTCAGATACCATAGCGCCAAACGGCCTGTTTTTATTCATATTGGTAAGGAATTCCAAACGAAGTATGCGCCGGACTTTTTCGTCAAGTTCTTTTGTTCCGACTTCACCTGATTTAATCAAAGCCAGATAGGGTTTGGCCAGGTAGTAATTGTCGTAGTTATTGGTTTTGCCCCAAGCCATGCCCGGAGCCCAGGTTCCATATTCCATATCAAGCCCGTTGGTAATGGATTGAAGGGTGTTGTGAGCTCCGCCCCAGTCGGAAATGACAACGCCTTCAAATCCCCATTCCTTGCGAAGAATATCGTTCAATAAATACTGGTTGTGGCAACATTGCTCATTCTTGTATAAATTATAGGATCCCATTATTGCCCATGTTCCGCCTTCCTGTACCGCGGCTTTAAAAGCCGGAAGATAAATCTCATACAACGCGCGGTCATCAACGTTTACATTCACTTTATCGCGATCCACTTCCTGGTTGTTTAAAGCGAAATGCTTTACGCAAGTGGCTACACCATTTAACTGTACTCCTTTAATATACGGCACCACCATTTTTGAGGATAAATACGGATCTTCGCCCATATACTCAAAGTTGCGTCCATTTAGCGGAGTACGGTAAATATTAACTCCCGGCCCTAACAGAACAGTTTTATTACGAAAACGAGCCTCTTCTCCTATCGATTTGCCATACAAAAAGGAAATATCCTTATTCCATGTGGCTGCCAGGCAGGTTAACGCCGGAAAAGCAAAACATGAATCGTTAGTCCAGCCTGCCTGCGACCATTCATCCCATAAAACTTCGGGGCGGACACCATGTGGGCCATCTGTCATCCAGATTTCAGGTATTCCTAAGCGTGGAACTCCGGCAGAACTAAATTTGGATTGAGCATGAATCATACCCACCTTTTCTCCAACCGTCATACGCGAAAGCGCGTCATCCACACGTTCCTGAATTGATTTTGTATCATCCAGGTAAACAGGCACTTTAACTTGCGCATTCAGGTTTAATGACCCCAGCAAAAGAACCACGGCAATTGTTTTAACTATTTTCATCATATGTTTCTTGAATTGATTTTATTATTACACGCTTTTATTTTATTGTTGCAGACGGCACAGGGAAATAAAGGCAGAAGGAACAAATACAGATTGCACTGCAAAGATAGCAATTGATCCATTTCAGAAAACGCAGCCGCAGGCTTTGAATTTCCTCAAAAGTTGAATTGGTGTTCTTCATAGCCAGAAAGCTTTATATATATGTATTTCAGCACTATACCAGTAATTAAACGAGTAATTTTCTCAAATATTTTGAATATTTGCCAGAATTTCGTATCTTTCTGATATAAATATGTGTTTGCTTTGAAAACTCTTTTATTTGTATTTATGCTGGCAATTTCGAGTCAGGCACTATTTGCTCAGAATGAAAAATGTTTAGCCTTTTCAACCAATATTATTAATAATGTTAAAGGCAAAATCATCCGTCAGGCTGTGGATATGAATGATGTATACTTTGTTAAAGCCGAAATTCCATCGACTTATGAATTAGAGGCTGTAAAATCTATTTGTGACACTACCGCGAAAACCACAAAAGTGTCGTTTAACTGGAGACTTAATTATGATAAAAATTATGAGAAAGAATTTATAATTGGTGGCAAGAAACTGTTGATCACCATTTATTTTAATGATAAATTTCTATATTTCGAATTTCCCAGAATCTAAAAATTCAAATCTGCAGAGCGAGGGTTAGGTACCGGAAACTATTCGAAATTCTGGTTTGTATCTGTTACAAATGAAATATAACTACGCCTAAAGATATGTATGTAATTGATTTTAATACATTTACTTATAACATGATGATTAACTGTTGAACCAATGAAATTCAATTAAATCGTTAATCGTTAATCGTTAATTGTAAATCGTTAATTGTAAATCGTTAATCGTTAATCGTTAATTGTAAATCGTTAATCGTAAATCGTAAATCGTTAATCAATCCCTTTCCCCTATTTCTTAAGCTCATTAAACCAGCTTATGGTTTTAAGCCCCCACGGCAGCAAACTAGATTCATGATCGGTTCCGGGCAAACTTATGAGTTGTATCATATCCGGGCTGACTCCCAGGCTTAAAAAGCTGTTATACATATGTTGTGATTGTTCGGGAGGAACATTCAGGTCGGCAGAACCATGGTAAAAATTGATTTTTGAAGTTGGTGACCATGCTGTAACACTATTCTTCACAAGAAGCGACCGCAGTTGAGCAAAATCATCACCGTTGCTGAAATCCGAAATCATATTGCTTTTCAGAAGAACAGAAATAGTATCGTTTAGCTGAGCGTCCACCTGTGTGTTGGTATATGTTCCATTGAAAAGTTCAGGGATTCGGGAAGCATAAGGTTCGTTGAAAAATTTACTAAGCGGATCAGTATGCGCTCCGAACAACTGCTGTGAATAGATGAAATACGGCAGGTATAGCGGTCACGGGAAAACCTTTTGTGCCAGAACATAATTTGACATGGCCATCATATCATAGGCCCCGGCACCACACGAAGTTGCGGTAACAGGTATAGTAGTTTTGTAATTTGTTTCTATATTTTTCAAACCCGAAAGCGTTGCCCATCCGCCCTGCGAATAACCCATAAGGAAATGCTCGCCATTAAATTTGACTTGTATATTATTTTCGCCAAGCAATTCGTGGCATGCCCGAATCATATCAATCACTGCCCTGTCAGTAGTTTCTCTTTCATAATAGGGATGAAGGAATTGCGACGAAGCTCCGAAACCAATATAGTCGGGAAAAGCGATAATATATCCGTTTCCTGCCATGTATTCCATCAGGGTGTAGTAATAATTTGTCGGATCCTCGCTGGGGCTACCGGATTTCAGGGTGTTGGTGCCATTCTGAAAACTGATTATAGGGCAGGAATCCTGCGATTGAGGCATGCATACCAAACCGGAAGCTACAACAGCTTCACCTTTATAGACTGTATTATATGTTATTTTATAAACATCAACCGCATAGTTGGAATGGTTTACAATGGAAGTCGCTTCAGGATAAAGACTCTGCCACACGCCGATCTGTTGTTTGATAGTTAAAACCGGGTAGGTGAGAATCTTCTGGAACGAAACCAATGTTTCATTCGAAGGTTTATTATTTGTGCTTTCCTTTTTACATCCCGGTGAAACGAAAAGTATAACGATCAGAATAATTGCAAGGCCGGATAGGCTAAATGTGTTTATCCTTTGTCTGTTTAAAGATTCCATCTCCGTATTTATAGTTGAAAAGTATAACAAAAATACAAGGGAATAAGTTCAGGGATCAAATATGCTTGTGAAAACTGTCTGAATATTTAGGTTACTTATATATAATCCAGTGACTTACAGGTATTTTAAATGAAACCTGGCACTTAGTTCCGGATTCTTCAAAACTGTTCGCGGCAACGATGTTTCGGGAAAAGAATTCTCGCAGTAGCGTTGTTAAACGCTTTGATCATTTAGCAACCAAGAAACATGAAAACAGTCTAATTTTCGAAAACCTAAACATTTTTTACATTTTGCTGTTAAATAATCAGGTTCAAAATAATTGGTAATTCACTATATTAGGCTAATATACAAACACATATCGCTCATAAATTTCAATAAATAAAACAAAACCTGATTTTTATTTTGTTTATATCATTTTTTTTGAGAAAAGGAATTACTTTAGAAGACTGTTTAAATAATTTGAGTACTTCATTCCACTGATTGCCAGATACCGCTTTTTCGCTTACCATTTCCAGCTATATTAATATCACTTTTATCTGTTAAAATGTTAATGCTATGAGTTCGATAATTAAATCTAAAAATACTCTCTCCCGGGAATTACTGGAACTGGAACAAAAGTGTGAATTATTAGAGGCCTCCTACAAACTTCAAGCTATTGAATATGATTTAGTTAAGAATGATCTGGATTCTCAGAATCTGATATTTTCCTGCCTTGAAAACATCAATAACGAATTCGTGGTTTATTCATTCGATACTGAATACAGGTACACTTCATTTAATCATAAGCATGCCAGCGAAATGAAAGAAATGTGGGGCATTGATATTAAAACCGGCCTCAACATTCTCGATTGCATTAAAGATGATACTATAAGGGACTTAGCCAGGAAAAGTTTCGACAGAACTCTGAGTGGAACTTCATTCACTGAAATTCATTACCTGTCCGAAAGTGGTAAAAACTATGAAACTACCTGGAAACCTGTTTTAAACAATGGCGTTGTAACGGGAGGACTTTCAGCCATCCAAAATATATCAGAGAAACAGATTGAGCAGGTTGCTATCGCTAAAAATGCTGAATTATACCGTTCTACACTTGATCGTATGCTCGAAGGCTGCCAGATTATTGGATCCGACTGGAAATATATTTACCTGAATCACACTGCAGCACTCCATAACCGGCGACCCAACAGTGAACTGATTGGCAATCGCTATATGGATATGTGGCCCGGCATAGAAGAAACTGATGTATTCGAAGCCATAAGGCATACGCTCGAAAGAAGGGAATCGCATCATTTTGAAAACGAATTTGTATTTCCTGACGGAAGCCTTGGCTGGTTCGATCTGAGTATTCAGCCGGTACCCGAAGGTGTATTTATTTTATCCATCGATATTACTGAACGAAAAATTGCCGAAAACCAATTGCGCGAAAGCGAAGAAAAATACCGCCTGATTGCAGATAATTCGGATGACTGGATTTATTGGATTGCGCCTGATGGCCGTTTGAACTATGTATCGCCGGCTTGCGAACGCGTAACAGGCTATTCGCCCGAAGAATTTGCAAATAATCCGAAATTAACCCACGCTGTTGTTTTCGGGCCCGATCAGGCGAGAGTTAGCCAGCACATCAAGAATTCAAAATTAGATAATACACCACACAACCTGGAGTTTCGCATCGTCACCAAAGCGGGTGAAATACGATGGGTAAATCACAGCTGTTCTCCGATTTTTGACTTTGAAGGAAACTATTTAGGCCGGCGGGGCACAAACCGAAATATTACCGAGCGCAAATTACAGGAAGAACAATTATACGAAAGCGAGTTCAGGTTTAGTAGCTTGTATGAAAACGGTCCATTCGGAATGGTGATGGCCGATAAAGAATTCAGGTTTAAAAAAGTAAATCCGGCGTTCTGCGAGATTATGGGATACAATGAAGCCGAGCTTCTTCAATTCACATTTAAAGATTTATCTCATCCTGATGACCTGACAAAAGACCTGGTTAACATCAGGAAACTGATGATTAAAGAAATCCCGGTTTACAAAACCGAGAAACGCTATATCCGAAAAGACGGAAAGACGATTTGGGGGTCGCTTACAGTAATACCTACCTACGATAGCGAAGGACAATTTATTTATTACCTGGGTATTATCGAAGACATTACACACCGTAAACAGGTAGAGGAGGACTTGAAAAAAAGCAAAAAACTGCTCTCCGAAACTGAATCAATGGGCAGAGTTGGTGGTTGGGAATTTAATATTGACACCAAAGAACAGACCTGGACCGATGAAGTTTACCGGATTCACGAACTGGATCTGGATTCCAATACAAATGTTAACAGGGGAATAAGTTTTTATTCACCTGCATCCCAACCTATCATAGAAAAGGCTGTACAGCGAGTGATCGAATTTGGCGAACCTTTTGATGTAGAGCTGGAAATAATCACAGCCAAAGGAAATTTGCGAAAAGTTCATTCGATCGGAAAAGCTGATCCGGAAAACCGAAGAGTATATGGGTTCTTTCAGGATATTACCGAGCGCAAACGGGCTGAGACTGAACTCCGTGAACGTGAAAATAAACTCAGTACCATTTTGAACCTGCTACCGGTAGGCATTTCGATTCTGGATGAGAACCAGAAGGTCGTATATGAAAATCCGGCCCTGGAAAATATCCTGGAAATAACAAAAGAAGGTTTGCAGCGGGGAGCTTATCTCGGACGCAAATATTTACGCGACGACGGTACGCCAAAGCCTTCCGACGAATTTGCCAGTGTGCTTGCATTCAGCGAGCATACGGCACAGCTTAACCACATTACGGGTATTTTAACTGAGAATGGCCATACCGTTTGGACTAACGTAAGTGCGGTGCCGGTAGAATTCCCCGATTGGAAAGTTGTACTGGTTACAGCCGATATTACTCAAAAGAAATTGGCTGAAGAAACGCTTAGATTAAGCGAAGAGCGCTACCGAAACATTTTTGAGAGTGCGGTTATTGGTATTTACCGTACCACTCCGCAAGGGAATATTACCATGGCCAATTCGACACTCATTAAATTGTTAGGATTTGATTCTTTTGAGGATCTTGCCACACGTAATCTGGAAAATGAAGGGTATGAAAATAAAATTGAGCGTACCAAATTCCGTAAAAAAATAGAAAAAGATGGTAGTGTAATCGGCTTGGAATCGGTTTGGATGACGAAATACGGCCGTTCAGTAATTGTGAACGAAAACGCGAAGGCCTTTTACGACAGCAACGGCCAGGTTATTTATTATGAAGGAACAATTGAAGATATTACCGAACGCAAACAAATAGAAAAAACTTTATTGGAAAGCGAGCAAAAGTTCAGAAAAGCTTTCTCTACCAATCCCGATGCGATTACCATCACCCGTTTAAGAGATGGAAGGTATGTTTCGGTCAATAACGGCTTTACCCAGGTGTTTGGATATACGGAAGAAGAAATCACAGGTAAAACTTCGCTGGAAATAAACATGTGGTACAATCTGGATGACAGGAAACTGTATGTGAATGAACTTCAGACAAAAGGAATAGTCGAAAATTTTGAAGCCAGACTTTACACCAAAGGCGGAATAGTAAAAGACACTCTCGTGTCATCAACGATCCTGGAATTTGACGGTCTGCCTCATATTTTAAGCACTACCAAAGACATTACCGAGCGCAAACGGATTGAAATAGCGCTCCAGGAAAGTGAAGAAAAATTTAGGGTACTACTGGAGAGTATTACCCTGCCGGTGACCTATGTAAACATCGAAGGTGAAATCATATTCAGGAACAACCGGTTTGTTGAGTTAATTGGATATACCCAACAGGAAGTTCCAACTGTTAATGAATGGTGGCTAAAGGCTTATCCTGATGAAGATTACAGGGAATGGGTGATTCGCAATTGGGAATCGGCATTGGAACACGCGAAAAAAACCAACACGGATATTCTGCCGAAAGAATACCGTATTGCCTGTAAGGATGGTGTGCAGCGCATATTTGTTGTTTCGGGCATTATTATCGACGATAATCTGCTGATCACCTTTATCGACATTACCGACCGGAAAAAAGCCGAAGATGAAATCAGGAAACTGAATGAAACGCTTGAACAACGGGTGGAGGACCGCACCCGGCAACTACAGGAAGCCAATCAGGAACTGGAAGCATTTTCGTATTCGGTTTCCCACGATTTGCGCGCGCCTCTCCGCCACATCAATGGGTTTGTTGATCTGCTGACTGAAAACTACACCGATCTATTGCCCGAAAAAGGGAAACATTATCTGGATGTAATCGTTAAATCTTCCCGTCATATGGGTACGCTAATTGACGATTTGCTACAGTTCTCCAGAACAGGCAGACAGGAAATGCGATTAACGAAACTGGATATGAATGTTGTTCTTCAGGAAACGTTGAACTCTCTGGAATACGATACCGACAAACGCAATATTGAGTGGGATATTGCTAAAATGCCAATTATTAAAGGCGATCAATCGCTCTTGCGCATGGCTTGGTACAATTTGTTGAGCAATGCAGTAAAGTTCACAAATGCCAAAGATCCTGCAAGAATTCAAATCGGATACATGCAGGAAGAAAACGAATATACTTTTTTTGTTCGCGATAACGGGGCAGGTTTCGATATGCGTTTTGCCAATAAACTATTCGGAGTATTTCAGCGGTTACATACAACCAAAGAATTCGAAGGAACAGGTATTGGTCTTGCCAATGTTCGCAGAATTATTTACAAACATGGAGGTAGAACCTGGGCTGAATCGCAATTAGGAGAGGGTTCTACTTTTTATTTTACACTACCTAAACAATAACAAAATGATCGAACTAAAAAAAATTCTTCTTGTTGAAGATAATCCCAACGACATTGAATTAACCCTGGAAGCACTGGCAGAACACAATCTGGCTAACAGGGTTATTGTATTAAATGATGGGGTTGAAGCCATGGAATACCTGCTCTGCGAAGGACCTCATACCAACAGGAAGAAGGAAAACCCGGCAGTAATCCTTCTGGATATTAAAATGCCACGTATGGACGGGATAGAAGTTCTCCAAATAATTAAAAATAATTCTGAACTCAGAACAATTCCGGTTGTGATGCTAACATCTTCACGTGAAGAGCCTGATTTAAAGAAGTGTTATGATCTTGGTGTGAATGCCTATGTAGTTAAACCTGTCAATTTTAAAGATTTCTTTGTAGCAGTTAAACAATTAGGGATTTTCTGGGCGGTTTTGAACGAACTCCCAAGCAGTTAATTGATTGAATATAAAACAAATAATATGGATACGCCATTTAATGTACTGTCACTCGAAGACTCTGACCTCGACTTTGAAATAATCAGCGAGCATCTGATCAGAGCCGGGTACAATCCGAATATAACTCGGGCAGCAACGGAGAATGAATTTATATTGCTGATCAGCAAAAACAGTTACGATATCATATTAGCCGATTACAACCTGCCTCAGTTCGATGCCTTCGATGCATTGAAGATCTGCAACCTATATTGTCCTGAAGTTCCGTTTATTTGTGTTTCAGGCTCAATAGGTGAGATTATGGCCATCGAACTCCTTAAAATGGGAGCTGTTGACTATGTAATAAAAGACCGGCTGGAACGGCTTCCATTTGCAGTAAAACGGGCGCTCGGGGAAGCAAAGGAGAAGAAAGCACTAAAGCTTGCCGAAGAAGAACTGAGAAAAAATGAAGAAAAATTTCGTACACTTACCGAAAATATCCCCGATATTATAGCACGTTTCGACAAAGACCTTAAGCATATTTACATCAACCCTGCAATTGAAAAAGTAACAGGAATATCGCCAGGTGCTTTCATTGGTAAAACAAACCAGGAACTCGGAATGCCTGCTGAGAATGTTATTACCTGGGATAAGCACATGCACTTTGTTTTCCAAACGGCTGAACAACTGACTTACGAATTTAATTTTCAAACACCTGAAGGCACAACTATTTATTTTTTGTCGATGCTTGTTCCCGAAGTTGGAGAGAATGGAAAAGTTAACACTATATTGAACGTTACCAGGGATATAAGCGAACAAAAAAATGCTGAAATTGCATTGAAGAAAAGCGAGGAACGCCTCAGAGATATTATCTTCAGTACAGCCGACTGGGTATGGGAGGTTGACGAAAATGGATTTTATACCTACAGCTCAATCAAAGGAAGTGAATTATTTGAAATATCTCAGGAAGATATAATAGGGAAAACACCATTTGCTTTCATGCCACCAGATGAAGCTGAGAGGATAGGAAAGATTTTCGCAGAACTTGTCGCCTTAAGAGCACCCATCCACAACCTTGAGAACTGGAACATAGCAAAAAATGGCAAAAAAATATGTTTGCTTACTAATGGTGTTCCTATTATTGACAAAGAAGGGAATTTCCGTGGTTATCGTGGTGTTGACATTAATATAACCGAACGGAAACTTGCTGAAGAAACACTCAGGCAAAGCGAAGCTGAATTAAATTTTTCACAGGAAATTGCGGATATGGGTAGCTGGGAATACGATTTTGCAACCCAAAGGATCAAATGCTCGCGGAACATGTACCAGATGCTTGGTTTAGGAGTTGATAAGAATTACTTAACATTTGCAGATTTAAAAAAACTGGTCCACCCGGATGACCTCTACCTGCTTGAAGCAACGATAAGTAAAATAGAAATTCAGAGAGAGCCTGTTAGTTTCGATTTCCGTTACCAGCTTGATAACGAAAGAATATTATGGGTACAAAATAATATTATCCCTTCATTCGAACATGGAATACTCAGCAAACTACAAGGTATAAATATTGATATTACCGGAAAGAAACAAACCGAGCAGGAGCTTTTAAGCGCCAAAGGAAAAGCCGAGGCCAGCGATAAGCTGAAAACTGCATTTCTGAATAATATATCTCACGAAATCCGGACTCCCCTGAATGGAATACTCGGTTTTGCGCCCCTGATTATTGATCCGGACTGCAAGCAGGATGAAAAGGAAAAATTCCTGGAAATTCTCAACGAAAGCAGCAAACGATTAATGCAGACTATAACAGATTATATGGATGCTTCGTTGATTGCATCTGATAACATGGAAATAAGAAAAAGCAATTTTGCCGTTGATGAGATTTTAAATGAGATTGAAAAAGAATTTATAATTCCTTGTACTATAGCAAGAATCGAATTTTATGTTGAAAAGCCTCTTGCTTTGAAAGATGTGATTATGAATTCGGACATAATACTTTTTAAAAAGATTCTATCACATTTACTTACTAATGCCATAAAATTCACGAAACAAGGAAAAATTCTTCTTGCTGCCAAGGTTAATGGCGAATCGCTTGAAATTGTGGTAAATGATACAGGTGTTGGGATTAAAGAGGATGCAATGGAGTCTGTTTTCAAACATTTCATGCAGGAAGAAACAGCAAATACAAGGGGCCACGAAGGCAGCGGGCTGGGCTTATCCATTGTTCAGGGACTGGTTCGTATACTTGGGGGTACAATAGGTGTTGAATCGGTGAAAGGAACCGGGAGCACCTTCGTTGTAACCATTCCGGGTATAATAACTAACAACGAAAAAGTAAAAAGAACGGAAGAAATAAAACCGAAAAGCATTGAATTTTCGCCTGTGATCCTGATAGTTGAGGACGACCCGGCTTCCCGTTTGTACATCGAACTGATGTTGCATACTAATTATCAGATACTCAAAGCTGAGGATGGGTCTTCAGCAGTAGATATGTGTAAAAACATCCCGGACATCTCGTTAGTGCTAATGGATGTTAAAATGCCTGGTATGAGTGGGCTTGAAGCCACAGAGATCATAAAAAAAACAAGGAAAGATCTTCCGATTATCGCCCTCACTGCTTACGCCGAGACCGGCATGCGCGACAAATGTATGGATGCGGGTTGTGATGAATATATTTCGAAACCAGTGGAAAGAACGAAATTATTAGCAATGCTTTTAAAATTCGGAATCGATAAGCAGAAGTAATCCAAAATATGGTATAGGCTTTGCCTCTTTGTTGAGCCCAAATAAAGATTCCGGAACCTTGCGCTGAAAGTTTTTATGCTGCTCAGCCAAACAACTACCAGCTACTGCAATGGTTATTATTGCCGTTGTAAAAGTAGAAGAATGCTATTTCTTGTGCTGTGAAAACTGTAAAGAATATTCAGTGGTAATTCATACCGATTAAAAATAGATATCTGCATTTAAGATTAAAGAATAATATATACATTTACTCTAAGTTTAAAAAGTATAGAAAAACTGTATCAAGCCATCCAAATTGGGTATATATATATGGGTTTTCCATAAATATACACAGGTTGTGCGCAATTAGCAGTGTGACAATTACATTACTATCAATTAATAAATATGAGATGAAAACTGCTGAACTTTTCGTAGATATAACAATTGTAGGTTTTTTAGCTTTCTTATGGATTTGCGGATTTCTCTTTTCTTTCGTTTTTGACTTGTCTTTCCTTATCAACTTAATAACCAGTTCTTCTGCAACATTACTTGCACTATTACTCCTTTTAATCTACTCGCTTGGAATTATTTTTGACTATATTAACGCTGCAATATTTTCAATTTGTAAAACTAAGAAAGAGAAAGAATTATATAAAGGATTTTCAATTGTTAAAGTAATTACTCAAAATGATAAAATATATTCAATTGTAGAGATTTATTATGGAAGAATAAGGATCCTAAGAAGCATAATAATCTCTATCCCGTTGATAACCTGGTCCTTTTCATGTCTCGTTTATTATAACATGACGAAAATTCAAATATCAATTGGGTTGACATTATTAATAATAATTCTTAGTGGAACAATATTTTTTGTCTTATCAATAATAAGTTACATTAAGAGAAATAAAGATTACAAAAATTACATTGAAGAACTTAAGGCTACTTATATTAATGATAATGCAGAATAATACCAAACTGCGCACAATCGAGTAGACGGCCCCGCCAGCAACTACTGACGGGGTGCGCCTCTCACACCACTGTACGTACGGTTCTCGTATACAGCGGTTCATTAGGTATCAGCACCATCGCTCTTTACACCAATAGTACCTCTGTCGTTGTTTAAGAATAGGCTGGCAAACTCAAAGTTTGAACCTCCTAATCGAATTTGAGACAACCTAATGTTCAGTCCTTCAGCTTGCATCTCTGTTGTCGGATAGCCCGGAGAGTTCAGTTCGCTCGACTTCCGCAACTAATCTTACATTTCATACCATGCTTACCTACTATGACCTCTGCTGACTTCTCATCAATCAACCCGTGATTGTTGAGATCTCCCCTGGTAAGAGCTTCTTCCTTCCTCCAATGCCTGCTGCATCTACAATGAAACGATTTTGGTATTCTTCGGACTTTTCAAAGATGTGCTTGATTATCCTCGTTTCGTTGCCTCATATGCAATTTCTGTTCGTCAGTACCGGATTTTGCAGTCGGTATTTGCTATCGCAAATAATCTTCAGTGTATACCTCACGGTAAACCACCTTGAGGCTTGCTAATACTTCCCCGCTTTAATCAGGGCGTATAGAGGATTTACACCTCCTGGAAAAATTTCACCCACTCTTTGGCTTTGAATATTAAAGTTGTATTTTTGATTCTTTTTCAAAGCATGGGAGTGTGTGTGCGCTGCTCATGCAGGGCACACACACGGGCTAATCGTGATTGGTTTGCCACCGCACAAGGCCCACCACAAACCAACCACGCTTAGCCCGGGAACGTTACCAGCAATAATAGAAAACTTCATAATTATGGCCGACAATATAATCCGCACAAGAGAGGCTGAAGACAAGTTCTTTTGGAATCAACACTATTTTGCATTTTTAGATATTTTAGGATTTAGAGGACTAGTTCGAAATAACAGCCATGCTGAACTTGTTGATTTATATAAAAGGTTGGTAAACTTTCCAGTTGAATTCTATGCCAAATATCACAAAGAAAGTCAAGATGCTAAAAAAGAAACGTTAAAAGAATATTTTAATCCAACTGATTTAAAACTTGTCAATATATCTGATAGTATAATGCTATGGACGAAAAACTCAAGAGAGAGCAGTTTAATTGAATTGGTAAATGCTGTAAAAATGTTAATGCAAATATCTATATCTGTTGGAATTCCTCTTCGTGGTGCAATTGTGAGAGGTGATATTGAAGTTCTTGAAAATAATGGTGTAATTAGCAAATTTAATTTCCCCACTTTTAAGCAAAAGTAAATCCCCACTTTTAAGAAGAAAAGAACTTTCATTTTGTTTGTTTCGCTTGTTTCGGTGAATGAACGAAGCGTAGCGAAGTGAATGAACCGAAACAAGCGTTATGTTTCTGAAGGTGTTGTCTCAAAGATATTTTTTCGATTTTCCATCCGGTAGCTGTTACCTTCCAGCTTTACCACCTCACAGTGATAAAGTATCCTGTCCAGCAGAGCGGTAGCCAGCACTTCATCATCCAGTGTTTCTGCCCATTGTTTTGGTGATTTGTTGGTAGTGATGATTATAGAACATTGCTCATGAAGATGATTTATCAGGTTAAAGAGCGCCACGGCTTCATGTTTTTTGATTGGCAGCAGCATGATATCATCAATAGCAATCAGATGGGCTTTCAGGTAACGGTTGTAAGTACTTAGGGCTACCGCGGTCATCTCTTTCATCCTTAGCACGTTTATCAGGTCCTCCATGGTAGTGAAGTAAGCTTTATAACCTTTTTGTACCGCATCGTTCACTAACCCGGCAGCCATAAAAGTTTTACCTGTTCCGCTGGGTCCCATTAAAATGAGGTTATAGACTTGTTCCACCCATAATAGTTCCCTGAGCTCCTGCATTTGTTTTTTATTGATACCCGAACTGAAGCTGTAGTCGTACATATCCAGGTTATGCACTCTGGGAAGGTTGGCCAGTTTTATACGCCTGTCAAAGTCAGTCTTCTGCCGATGTAGCACTTCCTTTTCCAACAGGGTGAAAGTATAGTCCTGATAGGTAGGCTTGTCGATCTGGGCATGGTGTATTAACTGTTCCGCCTGGTTACGTATCAGGGTAAGCCGAAGGTAGTCGGCATGTTGTTTTATTTGCTTGATTCTTTCCATTTTACATTACTTTCTCATAGGTACTGATTTTGCTTACTTGCGGCTCATAAAGAGCTATCATATCCGGTTTTGTTGAGTTGATTTCTACCCAGGGCAATACTACTTTTTTATCTTGTATGTGTTGCTTTTGATAGTGGATGCCAGCCTGAGTTAAATTATTGGCATTGTATATATTGTTTTCCATACAGAAATCGATGGCTTTAGCTATGAACTCCGGTTCAAGTTCAACCAGGTGCTTTTTTAGCAACAACAAGTTATCGCGCAGGTAGCGTAATTTCTGTTTTTCAAGTAGTTCCATAAACAGGTTTGCTTTGGGCGTATTTTGCATAAGAGCAATTACTTCGGTTTTCAGCATAGAAATGCTTTGGCTCTTATCTCTGATATGATCGGAATTGCGTACAGTTACGCCCCTGCCTGAACTTAGTTTATGGGTTGTGAGTAAAACCATATTTTTATCAAAAAGCATAATATCATCCTCTTTCTCCTGCAAAGAAACGTGTGTTTCTGCTCCCTGATACGTACCAAAGGGAAGTGTATAGAAGTTGCTTTTGTAGCTTATGGTATTATCCTTACGCACCGTGTACGGCTTGAACTCATTTGAGTTCGATGACATGGATTGGACAGGAAGGACTAAGAGGTACTCCCGTTCAATTAGCCATTCCTGATGAGGTATCTTTTTAATACCGGAATGTTCTTTCCCATTGCCTGTGCGGGAAAGCCAACCCAGAGCGGATGCATTGAGTGCATCTTCGCCCATAAAAACACGACCGCACAGGAAGTTCTTTTTTACATATCCTACCACATTTTCAACTTTGCCTTTACTCTCAGGATCTGATTTACGACAAAAAACAGCTTCAAAATTCATTTGGTTACAGTAGGCCCTGAACTCCTGCGTGAGCAGTATGTCGCCCAGGTTCTCATCTACAATCAGCACGCGATCCTGATCATAGATAACCTTTTGGGGCTGACCGTTGAAGTACACAAAAGCCTTTTCGTGAGCCTGAACCGTGGTACGTGAAGTAAAGGGCTGGCTTTGAAAGTAGACGTACTTCTGCCGTGAGCGACACAATACCATAACAAAAAAGTACACTTTCTTGCGCCCACCTCCTGAGGTTTGCATGTAATACTCCCCAAAATCTGCCTGTGCCTGTTCGCCATAAGCCGGCTCTGGAAGCTTCTCGTATTGACGTAGCTTTTTCTCTTTCCCTTTATTTATCAAATGCCGCTTGCGGATGCTGTTCACAAAATTATAAACGGTTTTGCTATGAACATCCGGTAGGTTGGTAAACTGTTCCTTTAACCGGTCTTCCACTTGAGCAGAGGAGAGATATGGATAGCTTTCAAGCAGGTCTTTCACATAGTTGTAATAGGACTGCAGCTTCTTGGGCAAATGCCGCGTCTGCTCTACCCAATTATGAAATGCTGCTTCCTCCATGCTTAGGTACCTGCGCACGGTGGTTCGATCCAATCCCAGTTCCCTGGCAATTTGACTCTTATTGAACCCTTTCGATTCTAATTCTTTAACTTTGTACCACATAAATGCCTTTTTTAGGTGTTTGTTAAGAGTCTTCATCTTTTAAAGTTTAGCAACCTTAAATTTGAAGACTTTTTTCTTGCCTAAACTGGCGATTTACTTTTGCCAAAATCTGGCGATGCAAAGTTGCTGATTACATAATGGAAGTTTGTCAATTATTGGACGAGGCTTGGTTCATGCATACGAATCAGAAGGTCGCCAAAATTGGTCTGGTTGTACAATAGACAATGGAATAATTACATTTTTGCAAAGTTTCTATAAAGTAGTTTGTCAAAAAGATCCCGTGGATGCAATTGAAAGGTTAACTTCATTAATGGTAGAAACTGAAATTCCAGTTAAAAATCCTATCACAAAGGAAAATGAATTGAAAGCTGGCTTCGTAGTAAATTGGGCAGACAATTCAGAACTCAGCGATGAACAAATTCGAGAAGCTTTTGCGAAATATAATAAGCGTAAAAACGAACCAGAAGGTATAACTAAAAGTATAGAATTCAAGATTGAAAATACAATAGCTTTCTATAAAAAATTTGGAATAACAAAATAATGCTGCTGGTAACAAGCGGCATATTAATATAAAAAATTTAGTTGTCCCCTATACAGTCTCCCACGAAAACCAAAACCCCTCTATGTCATTGACCTAAAGGGGTTTAATTTTACGATGTGGGCCCACCTGGACTTGAACCAGGGACCTACTGATTATGAGTCAGTTGCTCTAACCATCTGAGCTATAGGCCCTTTGAATTAAAAGTTTTGTTAAACTTGTAATTACGGGTGCAAATTTACACTTTTGTAGTCAAATCTAAAGCCTGTTTTAAATATTTTTTTTATGCCTGTAATTCAACCCTCAAAAATAAAGAATATTATCTTCGACCTAGGCGGTGTATTGCTGAATATCAACCCGTTACTATCTTTGCTTGAACTTGAAAAAATCAGCGGCATAGGCAGGGATGAGTTAATACTGCGGTTTTTGAATGAGAAAATATTTGAAAAATTCGATACCGGAAGCCTTAATCCGGCTCAATTCAGAGAGAAATTATGCCATATTCTGAACTGTAGTGTTAGCGACGCCGAGATAGACCGGTGCTGGAACAAGCTGTTACTCGACTTTCCGCCTGACAGGGTTGAGATGTTGCAACAAATTCGTAACAACTACCGCATTTTCCTGTTATCAAATACCAACAGCATTCACTTCGATCATTATACACAGGAGTTCTTTGAAAATTATGGTATACGCATGACTGAACTGTTCGACGAGTTATTCCTGTCCTACGAAATCGGAATCCACAAACCGGATGCAGGAATTTATACCCATGTACTCCAACATGCAGGTATTGAGGCATCGGAATCAGTTTTTTTTGACGATTCATTATCCAACATAGAGGCAGCCAAACTATTGGGAATCCGGGGAATTCAGGTTACCGATGACAGGGACGTGACTTCTTTCTTTGAGAATGGAATGCTTCGGCAGGATTCCTGAAAGTAATAGTTGGAGATACCTGAAATGTAATTATTCATCCGTAACATATAATAGCCACAGATTGCGCAGATTTCACAGATTAAAATAAATCTGCTACGATTTATGAATTGGTGGTTTTGGATATAGAATTACGTCTGCGTAAATCCGTGAAATCTGCGGCAAAACGGATTGTTTGTGAACTAACTGATCCCCTTTAAATAATACCAGTTAAAAATCCAGCTTGCTTCCGTTCGGGGATGACAAGCTGTAAACATGTTCCTTAACTTTCTGGGCCCATTTTATATGAGGCATGGAGGAATCAAATTTTTGCCACGGAATAGGTTTCCCTATCGTCAGCCTGATGGTTTTATTGCGTTTCAGGAACAATTCGCGGGGCAATAAAGCCAGCTCAATATTGGTTTTAATGCCCATAGCCCTGCGAAGTATGTTAATCCCATAAAACATAGTGGAATTCCTTCCATGAAAATAAAACGGAACTATATCGCGCTGACAAGAGATGGAACGGGAGATAAAGCTTTTCTGCCAGGCACGGTCCTGGATTTTCCCGTTGTAACGCCGCGATACTTCGCCGGCAGGGAAATGTGTAATAGCCACATCCGACTGGTAAACTTTCTCCAGTTCAGTTACATAGGATTTTGAACTCATCCCATACGGATTTACGAGAGCAATATAGGGACGAAGGTTAGGGATAAAACGAAACGACTCATTTCCTATAGCTTTAAAAGTTCCATATTTTTCGATAACGGTTTTAGTAAGAATCATCCCGTCAACAATCCCGAAAGGATGGTTGGAAAGAAAAAAGCATTTCCTGTTTTCAGGCAGGTTTTCAAGACCATCAACTTCCAATGAAATATTGAATTCCTTCATAATGCTCCGGTGGAAATCACCACCTTCGCAATCTGCGTATTTATCAAGAATAGTATTGATTTCATCCTGCTTAATGATCCTTTCAAGTCTTCGTACCACGAAACCCGGAAGTTTTTTCAGAAATTCTGAATCACTTTCATTAATAGATGACGCGAGGTCAATATGCTTCATAGTTTATGGGTGTATATCAAGCTATTACAGGGTATCTTCAGCGAAATCTATTCATCACGAACCTGGCGGCTAACGCAGAACAAACATAGTGAAAATAATGACAGACGCAGCCAATATCAGATTACGCTAAATCCTTTTACATGCTTTAATCGCTATATCAAACCTACAATCAACATATTATGTGGTAATTTATTGAAGCAGGAGTAATAACAGGGATTTTTGCTGCGGGGAGAATTTCATTAAGAGTGATTACATAACTACATGAAGAGAACTGAAAAATGCGGAAATTTCTACTAATATTTCCCGATTTTTAAAACTTGTTCTTCAAAATTGTCTTTGTAAAGCGACTTTACCCTCATTTTGGAGCGGTATGAATAAACAGTTGTGATGGAGAAACGCAGAAAGTTTGCGATCTGTCCGCTCTCATTAATCCCTAGGCGAATGAGGGCATAAATCCTGAGCTCTCTTGTTAGTCGTTCCTCTTCTTTTGGAATAATGCGTTCATTTTCAGGAAGAAGCAAATTAAAGGATTCCACAAAACCAGGGAATATGTTCAAAAATGCATTATCAAAGTTCATATATAAATCTTTTAACTCATCATCAGAAAATTTGGTTGACTTTAATGTGCTCAGCAGATCATCCATTTTTCCGCTTGTCGCTTTCCGGTTTAATAACTTCCTGTAATTTTCCAGGTTATCGATATATTTCGAACACAAGTCCAGAAACCGGCATAGATATTCATTTTTGATAGTATTCGACTCTTTAAGGCTAATATTAGTATGGTGCAACAAATGGTTTACATCCGACAAATCAGAGTTTAGTTTCTGTAATTCAATATTTGTAATCTGTACTTCCTTTCTGGCTCCAGAGAGCCTTTTCATCTGAAGAATAACATAAATGACTGCCAAAAACAGAAATACAGAAAGAATACTGATGATAATTAGTAATTTCTGTGTCTTTTTCTGTTGTTCTATTTTTTCGGTAAGGTATGTTTTGTCAACAGCCGACAACATTTTTGACGTTTGCAGGTTACGCAAGCGGGCGTTGAAGTAATTGGCATCGTCCATGCTTATTTTCATATAATGATAAGCCCTTTCGGTCTTGCCCTCCTCATAAAGTATTTCAGCTAACGTCCTGATGGAATTATTCTCTTTTACCACGGCCATTATGTCAGAAATAGCGCTTTTTATCAGGTATTCTTTTCGCAAATCCGTTCTGGAATCGAATGAATATAGAAATGCCAGTATGGAGGAAGTTACAGAGTACTCTCTGGTTCCGGGTGAGCTATGTTTAAGGTACGACAACAATATTTTTTCCGCTTCAACTGTTTGTTTGTTTTTAATCAATATCGACCCTTTGGTTGTTACATACCGGTACGAATCCTTTGGTACAATTGTAAGTACAGTGTCAAGATAAGCATTCATCTCTCTGAGATATTCTGCACGGTATTCGGTTCCGGCAGCATATTCCGATTGGTATAAATAAAGATTTTTATACTGGATGTAATATTCTTCAAGATTTGCGGGTGTTAACTCCGACTTGTTGATGGATTGAATGAGTTTCATCCCCTCAACATAAATTCCGGCTATGGATAACAAACGGATTTTCCTGAGCTTGGAATCATTTATCAGTTGCTTATTTCCCAGTTCTTCGGCTATCATTAAATTATGATTGATATAAAGAATAGCCGAATCAAAAGTATAGGCTTCGTATTCAAGGAACAGAGCGTTGTTTATCTGATATTGTTTTGCTCTTGGAAGATTTCTCTGGTTTAGTTCCTGCTTTAATAATGATATTTTTTTGTTTTTTAAACCCTCATAATAATCTCTTTGGCTAATCACTTTATCCAATACAGTCAGCAATGAATCAACTTTGTTCCCGGCTGAAAGCATCAGTGGAAACAGGAATAACATCACTATTACCGAATATTTATTTATCTGGATCATGGCCGGCAAACATAATGAAAATATATACTGGCAGGAAAACTTCTTGTCAATTCCAGTAGCAGTTTTTAGAATTAGTTTTGATATTAAATCAGGAGCAATGCGGAAGTAAGCAGGTTTATTTAGTTTGTATTAAATTTTTAAGGTAAGGTATTGTTTAAACATCAATAGGTCGTCCTGTTATGAACGACCTATTGTTTTCTTATTTATGAGTAATTATTAATCAGCAAAGCAGAATAAATAATGCCAATTTTATTCATGCATATCTAACCAATAACAACTTCCCATTATGACAACGACATTAGGATATGTTTCGGTTCTTACTTTAGTATCTTGATTATCTTTCGATTATTTTTAGTATCTAAAATGCTGATCAGATAAATTCCCGGTTTCAGGGAATTCAGATCTACTGAATCCGAATTATTCGAAGTAATAAGTTTCAATCCGCTGATACTGGTTACTGAAATGCTTTGTATGTCGTGATTATACACATTTAATATACCATTAGAAAAAGTTATGTCTTTTGAATCAATTTTAGCTATTCCTGTCGTAATGTTGCCGGTTATTACCACATTATCCAATGCTAGTTGCTGCGCTGATGGAGAAGATGTGCCTGAGGCAACCGAGTAGTTCCAGGCCAAATAAATTTCACCACCGGCAGCTACACTTACAGGTAAGGTTTTGGAAACCGGTTCTGTTTGTATTGGAACGGCAGCAGCTCCAGCGGTTGCCGCATCGGCAGTAAAAAAGGTATAAAAATCAGTGCCGGCGGAAGTCCAGGTGGTACCATCCGCAGAAGTGTACATCTGCATACAGAAACCGGCAGCATTAGATCCGGTTCTGTATTTTTCCACATCATATGAAACTGTGAAGTCGGAGATATCTATAGCACCGGTATTTTTGAGATGTAAGTAGAAATTCACACCCTGAGTGGATGTAACAGCACCGGTTGCGCTGCCTCCAAGCGCTCTGTCAGTTGCTGTTATTGAATCTCCCGCACCAAAGTTATAGGTTCCGTTTTTTGCTGTGGGCGACATATTTGCCCCACCTTTATACATTGTAACTTCAAGAGCCGTAGAGTAAGTACCCACAACTCTTTGTGCTGTGGCACCAGTCATTTTCTCAATTCTCCAACCCATAGGAAGTGTTGCTATTCCATCAGAACCCATAGCATCAAAATTTTGCTGATAATTAGTTGTTGTGCTGATTTCCGCCTGACTATAACAAGTGCTGATGCCGAGTAACACTATTGCTGCTAAAAAGTAAAGTTTTTTCATGATTCTAATTTTAAATTAATTGTTTGTTATGGCTTAATTGTATGGTTTATGCAATAAGATTTAATTGGCAAGTTCCAGTTTTGTTGAATACTTGTTTCCATCTTTGCCGATTACCCGAACAATATACATGCCTCTCCCAATGTCAGAAACATTGAGTGTGCTTGTGTTTTTAGATGAACGAACCAACTGACCCTGTATAGAATACAAGGCAATTTCTGAAACCTCAGTTGATAACTGAATTCTGTTGGTAGCCGGATTAGGGAAAACTGAGATTATACTGCCAGTAGTTTGATCTGAAATATCTGTAGTTACTAAAACAGATATGATGATCTTTCCGGCTGCACCTGCACCGCCTGCCCGGTTTGTATCTCCTTGTCCTGTAGAACTTCCGGCACCACCGCCTCCTATAGGCGAGCCGGCATTCCCGATTGCACCTGTGCCGGTTATACCATTACCCCCGGCACCACCACCTGCCGCTCCTGCTATACCTCCGGTAATTGTTGTTGCGCTGGCGGCATGGCCCGCACCTCCATTGTCAGCAGCACCGCCACCACCACCGGAATAATAGCCTGTGCTGTTTTTACTGTTACCGCCGTTTCCTCCTGCATAATTTGTTGTTCCTGTGGTTGGAGTCTGGCAAATTCCGCCCTGGGTTGACGCAATTACCGCTGTGTTTAATTCATTAAGTGCTGATACAGCACCCCCTCCTCCTCCAAAAGCAATAATTGTTGTGTTGTCGAATGTGGTGTTTCCTCCGTCGTTGCCCCGGGCAGCAAGTACCCCGGTTCCGCCTGCTCCAACGGTATATGAATATACAGTACCAGGAATTACTGAAACTGACGTGTTTTTTACATAGGAGCCGCCAGCGCCGCCTCCGCCACAGTTGGCATTAAGGCTGCTACTGCCGAGGCCTAAATTTTTTGAACCTCCGCCTGCGCCACCTGCACCCCAGCATTCTATCTGAATGGTGGTAACATTTTCAGGACACGTCCAGGTATAACTACCCGGTACATTCTGGACCAGCAATGTAGTAAACTGACCTGTAGTAAAAGCAACCTCTGGCCCGTAATAGGTGCCTGTACTGTTTGTTACATAGGCTCGTACATAATAGGTTGTACTTGGATTTAAACCGGTAATTGAGGAGGTAAAAGCTCCTGTTGAAGTTGCAGGCCCGTTGGATGTGCTGTTGTTTAATAAAGTTGGACCGGATGTGGTACTCCAGCAATGTCCGTATTGAGTAGGCGCAGGGTCGCCCAAAAGGGTTATATTCCCGTTTGCAGTAGCAGAAGTATTGGTAATATTAGTGGCGGCTTGGGTTGTAATTTGTGGAATAATTACAAACGACTTCACTTCAAAAGTAGTGGAACTGTTCACATTTCCCTGAACAGCATTCACCGTATATACACCGGGTGAATTATTGCTTGTAAAAGTACCGGTATTATCAATTGATCCGCCGCCATTTACACTCCATTGTATTTGATCGGAGCTTGAGACCAAACGATTAAACTGATCGGTTAAGCTGGCAGAAAAATGAATTTTACCGTTGATATCGCAAGTGTTCGTAACAGTTTGAGATGCCTCTTTAGCTCTTGTTTGCATCAACTGCGCCTGAGCCAATGTCATTCCGCCGGGGAAATACGCAATTCCTTCAGGATTAATCTCGTATAAACCAGCAAGAATAATGCAGGACGAAAGATACGATGCCATTAATGAAGGATGCCTGTTGTCAGTATAAAGTGCATTTTTAGCCGCAACTCCATCTGCTTTTAAAATTAAATCATACGCTTTTCCAACCGGAAACACAGATACTCCGGTTTCGGCAGCAACCATCAGATAATTATTCCATAAGCGGGTCATATCACCTCCAAAATCGACTGCATCGGTATAAGGCCAGTTCATATCCAGAATTATGCGGGCGTTCGGATTTGGACAATTGGCACGGATATATGCCACCCAGAGCTTTACTGAAGCAAGGAAATCTGCATAATCGGTGAGTGGTTTATCGCTTTGTTCCTGCAAAATAATATGCGACCAGGCTTGTGACCGAACCTTATATTTAGCAGTTGGCGTACCATCCGGAAGTAAACCATCACCCTCCTGGTAATGATAACGTAAATCCATTCCCAATCGGGTTTGTTTTTCCCAAACCGCATTTTTACCTGCCGAAATTGCCAACGGATTAAAAATTGTCGGCTGATCGTTTCGGTCGATTAAACTGTTATTGATAGATAATACGTGAGGGCTTGTGTATCCGGTAACAACAAATTCATTTTTGGGCAATATAGATAAGGTTGGAACTGCTGCTTCGGAACTTAAAGTTCCCAGTACTGATACTTCATTTATTGCATATCCATTTGCCGAATTCGGAATATTCATAGTGATACGCAAACTGCGTACTGAATTTTTGGTAATATCCACCGACTTTGTATTAGCTGCCCCTGCAGTGGTTATCTGAATTAATTGTGTCCAGTCTTTTCCGTTTGGAGAGGTTGAAATCGAATATAAACCTGCTGAAGCTGCACCCCATGCTATGGTAATATTACTCAGATCGTACACCTCCATCAAATCAATTTGTACCCACTGTGTAGCACTTGTACTACTGTTCCAAGCAGTAGTAGTAACACCATCATTCAATAAACCGGGGTAAGTAGCATTGGCAACTGTGGAAGTAGTTACCGGCTTATTTAAGGCAATATTTACCTGTGAAAAAATAATGCCGCTATAAAAAAGCATTCCCAGAAATACGATTAAAGTTCTTTTCATTTTTTTATTTTGAATTTTTATGGGTCACTACTAATTCCTCTTTAACGATGAGTTGTTTTTGAAAATGGTTGACAAAAAACCAATTATGCACTTTCGATTTCTTGTCCGGTACTTCAATTTGATTATTTATTATGGGTTTACATAAACTTTTTTGGAAGCGCCATCTACCCGAATAATATATATTCCCGGATTCAGGGCTACTGATCTGAATATGCCGGTCAATTTCGAGGATTGAATTTTACGCCCGGATATATCGAAAATATCAACTTCCGAAGTAACACCTTCAACAACTATTGATTTGTCCTGAGTTAGTATTTTGTATCTGTCGGCCTTGTTTTCGTGGAGAGCATTAAGCAATGAAGCCCATCCGATAACTGATATTGAAGTGGTTATATCAGCCGGGTATGTGGCTGTGCGGACTTCACGAACAAATCCCGTTTCATCAACTTCATAATGATTTAAATCAGGCTGACTGAACATAAGGTATTGCATGGTATAAGGAGATGTTAACACAGGTACAGCCACTGTAAAAAGCCCATCAGAGACTTTAGTTGCTTCTAAAGCATTTGCCCATTCCCAACCGAAAGCACTGCCCTGTATCCAAACCCTATCAGTTCCGGCTGGTACAGTTGCCGTTATAGTTATTGTATTTGCTGTTGACGGATTGTAATAGGATATAAATGATGTGATAACTTCGTTGGCTGTATTTGATGCAGGATCGGGATAATTGATATTGGCAACGGATGTTTGTGCATAATCCCAGCCAGGACCCGCAGAGAACTTGTATAATAATGTATTGGCATCAGCTGTAAAGAATGAAATTGTGAAAACTTTGCCGGTTGCAGTTGTTTCAACTAAAGTCATTTTTGTTGAATCAGTTGGAATGGTCCAGGCGTTAAATGTTCCTGCAATATAGCATTCAAGTACATCAAGAGGTACGGTTACATTAATGGTAACATTTTTTGGAAGTGGTAAAACCGCAGGATTATAAACCAGTGACCATTTTGCCACAATATCATTACCATCAACATAAGCACGGTTCGAAACATCAGTGCCTGTTGCGCTTTTTTCAACATACACCCAGTCGGGCCCGCTCAGGTATTTGTACACGTTGGCAGTTGTGGCTTCAGGAATATCAATTGTAAAATGGGTAGCATCAACCCTGTTCAATTTGCGGTCCTTTGGCGACCAGGCCGTTGTCGGAAAATCGCCCGCAATGTATACTTCATTTGTAGGAGTCGGTACAGTTACTGTATAAACCAGTGCTGAGGCTGACTGCATCCAGGTGAACATACTCAGGAAAGAAATAACAACTGTAAAAAATATCTTCATTCTGCTTAAATTTTAATGTTGTTTCGGTTATAACCATAGCCAGCTATATTGCTGTCGTCGTCGATCCGAAGGTTTATTGAAACAGCTATATTGCGGATACGACAATGCAAATACCAACTAAAATATAATACAAAATGTAAGCTCTTAGAAAAAACTAAAAGGTTTAAACTTATAAAGTATTGTAGATTAAGGATGTAGATATTTATTGAGTAGTCATAAAACTAAATCACTAAAATTAAGTTTTCCGACAATTAGGCAAAGAATTGCTGATTTTCGAATTAACCAAAGCTACCATGCAGAAATATCAAATGGCATTAGATTACCTTACTTAATAAAGATAAGCCAATGCATTTGGCATATTGGTAAACAAATTAGTCTCATGATGGCCCATTCGGGTTATAGTGACGACATATGTGTAAAATTTCACTTTATGGAGACTATACATTGAAACGGATATTAAAAATGAAACTGATATTAAAAACGATATGTAACAGGATCACATTCTCTGCGATCAACAATACTCCTTTTATGTTCAGGAGGCGGGAGTTTGGTTGATTGGGAATTCTGATTATAAGACAATTTGTGAGTTTTCTTCAATAGAAGCTCAGACTCAATATTTTTTTACAGCTTTCTGTTTGCTGGCAATTTTTGACCGACGCTTATGATAAGAAACTGCCTCTATTCAAGTCGACGAGGTATCAGCAAAGGTGTTCATTTCAATTTCTCCCCAAGGCTCCGGAAATAGGACCTGGCGACCACTCGTCTTCGCTCGGGATCAATTAAAGAACTGTATTCCGGGTTTTAACTGAATTGCATTACCAGATTAACAATCAGAAACTTGTGGCTTTCTCATTCTCCGGTTTCTCTTTCTGAAGTTCCATGGTCAATGCCGTCATCCCTGTGACGCCGCCCAATTGCATAGTTTCCAATGCCGAACTGGGAACGACCACAATAGTCGAATTCTGCTTTAATCCTTCATATAGCATATTCATAGCCCTCAGGTGAAGGGCTGTGGGATTGTTAGCATAGGTCCTGGCGGCATCGCCAAATTTTTCTGCAACCTGCCTTTCGGAGTCACCGAGGATTACACGAGCCTGCCGCTCTCTTTCAGCCTGTGCCTGCATCGACATGGCATCTTCCAAAGCCGGCGGGATCAGAACATCTTTAACCTCCACCGAAATAACATTGATACCCCAGGGCTCGGTGCGTTCGTCAATAATCCGTTGAAGTTCGGCGCTGATTTTCTCCCGGCCTTCGAGCATATCCGAAAGCATGGTCTTACCTATAACATCTCTCAGTGCTGTTTGCGATGCCCAGCTAATAGCGCTTTGATAATCGGCTACGTCGAGAGCTGCCTTTTTTGAATCGACAACTTTCCAGAATAATACAGCATCTACATCAACAGGCACGGTATCTTTAGTCAGGGTTTTTTCGGTCTTAAATGTTGTGGTGATTACCCGGATGTCGATCCAATACGGAATCATATCAATTACTGGTATGATAAAAAAGAGTCCGGGTCCATTGATAGTACGGAATTTACCCAGACGCAAAACCACTGCTTTTTCCCATTGATCTGCCACTTTTACTGAGGATGAGGCAATAGTAGCAATGATAAAAGCAATAAAAACAGTTCGCAGAGTTGCTGCTGTGTCAGCCGGCCCGTTGTACAGGGAATAGGCAATTCCTCCACCTATTGCCAGGATAATTGCGAAGATCAGCGAAGCAAAAGCATTAAAACGTCTCATTTCAAGTCCCTCCATGTTAGGTTCAAAACTTAAATTGCTTATGGATTATCCATAGTATAAAGTTAGCAATTTGTGGAGGAAAAAGTTCTGTTTCAGGAAGATAAATATTGAATAATTTAAAAATGTGCGCTGATGGCACCTGTTAAAACGGAAACCAACAGCATGACGAATGTTGTAGCTACAGCCCATTTTAATGTGAAGCGCTGATGCGCTTCCAGGCTTACACCTGCAAGTCCGGTCAATAAATAGGTTGATGCCACCAAAGGACTGAGCATGTGAACCG
This sequence comes from Bacteroidales bacterium, assembly GCA_963665485.1. Lineage (GTDB taxonomy): Bacteria > Bacteroidota > Bacteroidia > Bacteroidales > UBA4417 > UBA4417. The sequence continues at coordinate 247,903 of OY762227.1, forward strand.
ATTGACCTAAAAGCGAAGCCCTTCCAATTTCAACCGCAGCGACACCAAAATGTGAAGCAGTCATGGCAGTTAAGGGAACAATGCCATAAAAATAGGCATCATTACTTACGAAAAAGGTGAATGGCATTGAAGTAAGGCCGGTGATAATTCCCATGTTCGGCCCCCAGGAATCCGGGATAATATGAATAAAACTTTGTGCCATGGCATCTAACATTTTAGTTCCCGACAGAATGCCTGTAAAAATACCGGCCGCAAATACCATCGAGCCTACTGACAAAGCACTCCCGGCATGTGCAGCAAATTTTTTTCGTTGTTCCTCAAGGTTTGGGAAGTTGATGATCAGAGCAATGGCAAGGCCAACCATAAATGTAATTGCAATCGGGAATTTTCCTGAAATTAAAGCAATGATCAGAACAATGGTAAGCAATAAATTGACAAAATATACAGTTTTATTTTTAATTTCTTTGCTCTCGGGAACTTCAATATGCACAATCCCCAAACGTTTCCGCTCTTTTTTACCAAAGATAAAAGCAACAAACAAAACCCATACAATTGATGCCAGCATACTTGGTATAATCGGATTAAAAAGCTCGGTGGGATTAAGGTGTAACGCACTCAAGCAACGTGCGTTTGCCCCGGTCCAGGGAAGTTTAATCATTATGCCGACACTCAGAGTCAGAATAGCAGTAAGAATAAGTGGATTAATTTCAAGACGCTTATATACCGGCAACATGGCTCCTACCATAATCAGGTAGGTTGCCGCTCCATCACCATCTAATGCAACAAGTAAGGAGAGAATACATGTTCCCATAATTACCTTTAAAGGATCGCCTTTAGCCAATTGCAGCAGCTTAATAATCAATGGTTCAAAAAGTCCGACTTCGAACATGATCCCAAAATACAAGATACCGAACATAAGCAATACGCCTGTTGGAGCAGTAGCCACCAACCCATCTTCCATCATTTTGCTTAAACCGGAGCCGGCTCCGGCTATCAGTCCAAACAAAATAGGGATCAGCGTCAAGGCTACAAGAGGAGAAAGCCGCTTGGTCATGATTAACGTGATAAATGTGGTAATCATCCCCAGACCAAGAATGGCCAGCATGGTTTCGCTCATAGATTTTTGTATAAAATTTCAGGATTCAATTAATAATTTTGAGGCTGTTAAGTTGCCTGGAAAGAGTTTGCTACAGTTTTACATTTAAAAGAAAGAGGTAACCGTTTCTGCAATAAACGGTTAACCTCTTCTTAATCAACTATCAATTTTCTTTTAATAAAGCTTATTCTATGGATTAATTCAAAAACAAGCTCTGCTTCAGAAGCCTGTTAATAGGTATAATCCCATTGTTCAGTATCACTACCGGCAGTTTTTACAATCTTGGTAACCCTGTTTTTAGCATCCCGGGTATAAACAAAGGTTGCTGTTGTTTTAACAATAGGATTATCAGTTGGGTTCCAGTAGGTATACGATTCGATCAGATTAACGTTGGGTCTGCCATAGAGATTACCGTAAGGTTTCCAATCCGAATCGACAATATTAGCCTGGAAGATACCTTCCGTATTAATTTCGGTTGAGTATTTAAACTCCTTTATCTGAGTTGTTTCGCCTGCATCGTTGTATTTTTCAATTTTGTCAACATTGCCATTGGTAATAAAAACTTCACGTTTTTTAACGTTAGCGCCATAAAATTCGTTGAAAATTACGCCAAAACCGTCGGCATTGTATTCGTAGCCCAGATAATCACCGCCGCCCTGATCGTCTTTGGTAATGTATCCTGCTTCATTCAGTTCATAGGATGCATATACTGAATTATCATCTTTTGTGAGAGTAAGTTTACCGGGTTCCGAATAATCGTAAGTTAATGCTTTATCCAGGGAACCTGCCCACAGATTATCCAAATGAGCTACTTTACCTGTTACATCATAAGTAAAATCCCATTCTTCAATATCTGACTGCCAGGATGCGTGGAATGCGATCGTTTTTACGGTATTATCATCCATAACACAACGTAGAGATAATCCGCCGCGTTTGCCTGGGTTGTAGGATGCATTGAGGTTCAGAACGTCGGCATCGCCGGTCATGTATGCAGCGTTACCGTTTGTTGCTGAGAAGTCAGTTGAAGTCCATAAATAACAATAGTTGTCATCGTTAAATATACCACTGGGGCTGCACTTGCCGTTTCCCCTTGCTGAAAAGCCGCTTTCGTTAGTTGCGGGAATATCACTACCTGCTATCCAGGCATCTGTTGCCGGATCTTTCAACTTAATTGCAGCAATGTCGAGACCACCAAGAGCCTGGCCCAGAGTATCGTATTCGCCAATGGATGGAACATGCCAGCCAAGCGGAGCAATATTACGGGCATCGTTTGCAGCCCACCAGTTGTATAGTTTCCCGACTTTAGCATCCGTAGCTGCATCGTTGTTTCTGTAACACCATGCGGGAGTAGATAAAGCAGCAGTATTTGCCCAATCAGCCTCAACAGTAATATTTGCTATGTCAGCACCAGTTCTGTATTTTGTAGTTCTCAGGTTTTCAGCCATCCAAATCTGACCACCAATTTTTACAGTTGCATAGTAATTGCCGGAAGCATCTTTGCATTCAATAAAGTTAAAATTTATTGTCTTGCTATCGGTTGGCTTATCGGTAACGATAGTGGCATAATTACCTGAGATTCCCTTGTACAACATGACATCACCAGGTGTATAAGCCATAGAGGTAGAAGCTTCAACACTCTTAAGCTGGCTTACGGTTTTATTTTCCTGAACGCCAAGAAAAGAAATTTCGGGCCGGCTATTGTTGCTGGAAACACTGATCATTTTGCCGGACAAAGCATATCCAGCTCCTTGTACACTGATCACATAAGCGCCTGTTCGTGCGGAAACCTGGAAGGAATTTGTTCCTTTTTGTAAATTTTGTGTATATCCGGCAACCTTCCTGCCATCCATACTATAAACACTGATCCGGGTGTTTCCAGCCTGTTTTGCATAAAACGAAACGGTTGAACTTCCTGCGACTGAGCTGGAAATACGTAAACCATCATTGATAGCCGTCAATGGGTTTAGAGCTGTATTGGTTACAGTTAAAACCAGTACATCACCACCAGGCACTGTAACTGATGTGCCTTTTGTAACATTTTGTGCTTCAACACTTCCAACAGTTGTACTTTTACCGGATCCTGTAAAGGAAATGGTATAATCCACTGCGAATGCTTGTAATGATCCGAAGAACACTAAAGCTAAGGCAAATAATGCCAAAGAGTAGTTTTTTTTCATTGCTTTTTTTTTAAAGGTTAAACATTAATTAATTGGAGGTTAGAAATAATTGACTTTTTAATTTCCGGCAAGAATAATCAGCGCCAGACCAGCTGTGAAAAGTAAAAACATAAACGCAAGTAAAGTATTTACAGATTTGTTAGCACCTTTGAATTCTTTCCAGATAAAGACGCCCCAGAAGGCGCCAATCATTGTTGCACCTTGTCCAAGTCCGAATGATATAGCATAACCGGCTTTATTCGCTGCAAGAAGGCTTAATGAAGTTCCAAGCGCCCAAACCATACCACCAATAATTCCGGAAAGGTGGCTTTTGAAATTACCTTCGAAATACTGTTTGAAATTAACAGGGGTGCCTTCGATAGGATGTTTCATCAGGTATGTGTTGAACAGAAAATTGCTGATAACGATGCCAATCATAAAGAAGAAAAACGCAGCGTAAGGAGTGAGCTTCCCGGCTTCGGACAACCCTGCAGCCGTAGCTTCAGGATCTGTAGCAATAGCGCTGGCAACAAAACGGAAGAACCATGCCATTAAAAATCCCGCTGATACTGAAAGCAATATTCCTTTTGTGGATGCTTTCTTTTCGCTTACTGCATGCTTTTTGTACGCCAATGCATCAAGAATGATTGCCACAACTACGATTCCCACGCCAATAAACAGAAGCATCGGGTCGCCTTTTGGCGCAGCAATATAATTGATAAGAACACCCAAAACCATTGCAATCCCAACTCCAACAGGGAATGCAATAGCCATACCTGCTACAGAAATGGCGGCCACCAGAAGTATATTCGAGAGGTTAAAGATGATACCACCCAGGATTGGATTGAGAATGCTCGAAGTACTTGCCTGTTTGATACTTTCTACGAAGCCCATGCCCACACTTCCGGTGCTTCCTAAAGTGAAACCAAACATAAGGGAAAATAACAGGATGCCTATTACATAATCCCAATAAAAAAGTTCGAATCGCCAGCTTTTGGCGGCCAGTTTCTGGGTGTTGGCCCACGATCCCCAGCAAAGCATGGTGATAAAAGTGAGAACGACTGCCAGTGTGTAACTACTTACAATAAACATGGTTTTTAGTTTTAGTTAGTATTAAGTTTACGTTATTTGTGAAATCTTTTTGCCGAAAATGCGATAATACCTGGTAATCCGGTTATAAAAAAATCGAATCCGCCTTTACCTTCTCTCACCCTGTATTCGTGCTGCAAGTCCTTGTCGCGCAACAGCATATGCGCGTTTCCGTTGCCTTCATAAAAGCTACCCTTATCAGGTGCATCGATATAAAATGAAGTTTTTTCGAGCGCTTTAAGTTTCATTTCTGAAAGCACACCTGTGAAAAGATCTTTTGAAATGTATCCGTCGCTCACTACGCACCCGACGAATTGTTCCTGTATTGCCATTTTGCAAACCTCTGTAGCTTCAGTGCCGAATCCGGCAATTACGCGAAACCGATATCCTTTGCGGATTCTTAATTTCTCTTCAAATTCAGGTAAGGATGTAAGCAGCTGTTTTGAAGAATTTTCAGATAAAAACACAATCACCATCGGGCCAACGAAATTCTTCTCTAGCTCATAGTTAACAGCTGCGCTAACCGACCTACGTTGTGTTTCCGTAAATTTTCCTGCCAAATAAATTACAGGATACAATCGGTTAGTATTATCATAACCGGCTGGTACAAAAACAGGAACCAGCTCATTATTGACTTTAATGGTTCGCAATTGCCGTTCGGGTAACTGGTGGTTAGTAACTATAGTAATTGCCTTATCACCGCGATAAGGATTACCCTCAAATGCATCGCTGATAAATCGTAATGAATTTGGCAAGGCCGAACACCAGTACTGGAAACTGTGCCCACCATCGCGGACACGGAATTCATGAGGAATATTCAGGTTACGCATCAATATATGTAATTCCTCGTTGCTCCGGCAAAGCGTCTGTTCTTTGTCACCATTATCAATGAATATATTCAGTTTTTTAATGTCAGTTGCTGACATTTGAGTTAAGATGTGAAAAGGACTGTTCTGTTTATAATATTCGGTAATCCGATCTTTCCCTGTAAAACCGGGTTCACCAAACAATCTTCCCCATTGATCATCCCAGCCGGAAGCATCTTCAGTCATATATTGTTCATCGGTACGAACAGAAATACTCAGTGGAACGGAAGTTCCAAAAATATCTGAATGTTTCAGGTGAAGGTTCAAAGCACCAAATCCACCCATTGAATAACCCATAAGTGCACGATGCTGCCTGTCGGGCTTTGTACGGAAAAGGCTATCGATGTATGGCACAAATTCTTTCACAAACATATCCTGGTAAAGGAATGATCCGGAATAATCGTTTACGTAATAAGTGCGAAATGCTTCAGGCATTACAAAAATCATGGGTTTAATATCTCCGTCAGAAACTGCCTTGTCGGCATACTGGCTTATCTGACCGTATTCCAGCCATGAGGATTCGTTATCACCAAGTCCATGCAGTAAATAAACTACAGGAAAGGACTGCTTTGTATCATAATAATTTGCCGGCAGGCATATTGAGAAATGAACATCCTGTTTTAATATTTTACTATGCATCACCATGCTTTCCATAATCCGCAACCCTGAGGCTGCAACCGTATTGCAAACCAGGAGTACGCCAAAGAAAAACAGCAAAACAGTTCGTTTCATTTTTTAGTTGTTAAGATGTTCGTTTATATAGGCTGCCGATTCATAGAGCCCGTTCAGGAAGGATTCATGCGAAGGTGTTCCACGCCGCACACGGTATTCATGATTTGACTGGTTTTTCCTCACACTCATGTACAACGAATGATATCCCTTGTAATTGATACCTTTGTCAGTAATATCAAGGTAATAACTTATGTCGGAAGTACTCACGCCGGCATCTGGTGGAATGTTTGCATCAAAAAGCAGGCATGCATTAAATTGTTGTGAGCAAGCAGGAACAAATTGGTAAGCCAATAATCCTGACTGTTTATTCCCAAGCAGCAAGGTATGGTTACGATCAGACAGCGTACGATATTTTGTTTGAACCTGGGAAATAATCTGTTGCAGAATTTCAGCGGTAAAAGTGCCTGTTTGCAAAGGGATTTCAACAAGGAGCGAGGCAGGAATTTTGTTTTCGCCCATCATGGTATTGATCAGCGAGTTTAATTTTTGTGATTCTTCAGCCTGCGCAGCGGCATCCCTGTCGTGAAGCACAACTATAACCGGGTAATTTTTTGTATCGGCCAGATATGTAGGGGGCAAAGTTACGCTGAATTGAATGCTGGTTCCTTCGGCTTGCTCAGCAAACATACGTTCAGCCGGAACAGCAGCACCCGGGTTAACGGGCACCGGATCAGCCGGATAAGGGATATTTTGAACGGTTGAACTAATATACCGGAGTGGTTCGGGCAAGGCACCGTGCCAGTAATCCCAGTTGTGAGCGCCATTCCGCATCCTGTATTGGTGTTCAATATTCAGGTTGCGAAGCATGTCGTGAAGTGAGTCGTTGGGTTGCGAGAGGTTTTCCTCATCATCGCCGCAATCAATAAAATAATTCTGCCCTTTAAATGAAATATCATCCGGATTGGCAAAGAAATAGAAAGGGTTGTTTGCTTTATAATAATCAGTTAAACGGGCAGCTCCTTTGGTGCCTACGCCCCCGAAAATGGAACCCCATTGAACATCCCATCCCGACTGCGATTCGCTCATATACTGCTGATCCGTTCGATACGACATACTTAACACAACGCCGGTTTTGAACACAGTTGGATTTTTTGCCGTGGTGATAAGAGCCCCGTAACCGCCCATTGAGTAACCCATCACCGCCCTGTGCTGGGGATCCTTTATGGTATGATACAACAGATCTATTTGCGGAACCATTTCTTTTACAAGCATATCCATATACGGGAACCCGCCATCATACTGATTCACCCAATATGAATTAAAACCTTGTGGCATCACATAAATCATAGGAATCTTCCCGGGATCGTTAGCTTCAGCATAAGTCATTATGTCTCCCCAGGTGTACCAGGCAGTTTCGTCATCCCCAAAACCGTGCAGCAGATACACAACCGGATACTTCGTATTAACAGAGTCGTACTGTTTCGGTAATAGGATTGCGTATTTAATGTCGCGGTTGAGTATAGTGCTTTTCAAGATTCGTCCGGTTAATAAGCGCACCAAAGGAGGTTTATATGGAGGAACAGGGGTCTCCGGTTCAGGCTTACAGCCATGCAATCCCATCAGGAGAGGGATGATAACCAACCACAAAAATGTAAACCGCTTCCTCTTCATTTTAAGCTTATTTTTCAGCACTACTGCCGGGATTGAATGCTTTAAGTGGTGAATCGCTGTAAATTACATACGATTTTTCAGTAATCCTGAAATCAGGATTCGGATTTACCCATTTTATTTCAAGCTTATGATCTCCGTTTTTCAACATGTACTTGTGGAAGATATCATACTTACGAACGATGTAGTCATAAGGCATTTTAACCTGTTCAACTTTTGCGCCATCAATATACACATCCAGCAAGGCTACGAAATCACTCTTTGCTACACCGCACTGGCTTTTAACATTTCCCAAAACAACGATACCGTTACCGGTAAAATCTATCTTTATGCTTTCGTCAAGGAAATCCTTCCTCACAAGCAATTGTTTGGTTGGATACATGCCAGCAAAAGATTCTTCGTACCTAAGAGTTTCCGGTTTCTGAACTTTAATGGTGATGTTGTCATCTTTAACTTCTCCGCCATTTTTTGCGATAAGCGTAGTAGCATGTTTGTAACTCAGGTCGTAAATCTGGTTCAGTGTCAGATCTGAATAAGGGAATTTCAGGTCCTGTACTTTTTCGATGGCCGGTTTCCAGAACGAAGGAATTTTATCATACCCAAGTACAACACCCAGAATACCTGCAGCCGTTGCCGGGTTGCAATCGGAATCCTGCCCACAGCGGGTAGCAATATCCATAGTTTTAAAGAAATCCTTTTCGCCATAAAGCAAACCAATTACAACATAGGCAGCATTAACGCTTGCATCAATATTGAATGCGTTAAAAACGCCTTCCGGGCAACCCTTTTCAGAAGTATGTTTCTTTTGAAATTCGAACCAGCATTGTTTCCAATCCGTTGGGTATTGTTTATGCCATTTTATAACATCACTGATGGCCTGGTAAAACTTACTCTTTTCAGGAATAGGTTTTAATCCCTGATCAACAATAAAATCAATGTCATCCGAAATAAATGCTGTTGAATACATCCCAGCCATAAAAACACCGCCATACCATCCGTCGCCGTAATTCATGATATGGCCGGTACGGTCGCAGATTTCAGAAGCGGTATTGATCATTCCCGGCGACATCATCCCTGCAAAGTCGGCTTCGATCTGGAAATCGATATCATCGGCATGAGGATTATTCATCCAGTTGCCTGATGCAGGAGGCATAATTCCGTTCAGAATATTGTAGCGGGCAGCCTGGTTTGCATGCCAGAGTTTATAATCGTCGTGCGCAAATGAAAGGGCAAATGAATCAGCCGGGGCATCGAGTCCACATCTTTCGAGTACTTCGATAAAAGTTAGATCCATGTATACATCATCATACAATCCCGGATCGGATTCAAATATTTCCCTGATATAATCATCATACCACACCATTTGCTGGTCGTCCTGTATCATGGTTCCTTTAAACTGAAATTCGGTAGGTCCGCCAAAAGTGCAGCCAATAGTTTGACCTGCCCAACCGCCTTTGATTTTATCTTTTAAAACACTGGCTGTCAGTGTAGCTTTTTCAGGAAGCAGAGATGTATGTTTTTTGTTGCCTCCACACGAAGCGAGAAACAAAATGGCTGACATCAGAAGGAGAAAATTTATACCTTTTTTCATTGTTACGTTTAGTTAGGCAAATTACTTCCAGGTTGTTTTTCCGAATAAATCATGATATCGTTGATGCGGATTTCGTATTCCGGTTTCGGATTAATCCATTTTAGCCTGACATTGTGATTTCCTTCTGCCAGTTGGTATTTCCAGGCAGGTTCGAGGCGGCGGGAAGTATTTTTCATGGGCAGTTTCACATGCTCATCCAGTTTCCCATCAATATATACTTCCAGTTCTGCAACATAAGGATCATCGGGCTCGGCAAGTCCAAAAACTTCGGAGCCGACTCTTTTTGAAACGCGATCGATATAATCTTTATCGATTTTTGAATTTTTGACAAGGTTGCCATAGAAAATGTAACCGTTTCCAACAAAATCGTAGGAAAGTTCGCCGGTAAAAGATTTATCGAACCTGTCGCGGAAAACGGGGAAAGTTTTCTCGAAATTCTGCTCAAAAGCAACAGCGACAGGCTGTGCAAACGGTATCACAATTTTATTGTTATCAATTTTTCCACCGGCAAGTTTTATCATTTCAGTTGCGTGCCCGAAACTCAGATCATATGCTTTGGCTAACGACATCGAACTTCCTTCAAAATTCAAGGACTCAATTTCCTGCAGTGGTTTAAGCCAGAAGGCAGGAATTTTTGAATACCCGAGCATTACCCCTAACACGCCTCCAACGGTTGCCGGATTGCAATCGGCATCTTGCCCGCAACGGGTTGCAATATCAATTGATTTTGTAAAGTTCCCTTTGCCGTATAATAGCCCGATGGTAGCATAGGCTGAATTTATTTTTGCGTCTATATCAAAAGATAAAAACACACCCTTTGGGCAACCTACATCATTGTTCCATTTTTTTTGCAGTTCAAACCATGTTGCCTGCCAATCGTCAGGATATTGTTTATGCCATTTAATCACATCAGCGATACAATCATGAAATTTGGTTCCTTCAGGTATAGTTTTTATGGCTTGAGTAACTATTTCGTTCACATCATCTGTTGCAAACGCCATGGAATACATTGCTGATACATATACTCCACCATACCATCCATCACCGCTGTTCATAATATGTCCTACCCTGTTCGCAATTTCGGTGGCTGAATTCACCATGCCCGGAGCCATCAAGCCAATAAAATCAGCTTCAATCTGAAAATCCAGGTCATCGGCATGCGGATTGTTTTTCCAGTTCCCGGAGTTTGGCGGCATAATTCCGTTCAGGATATTGTATCGGGAAGCCTGGTTTGCGTGAGCAAGGTGGTAAGGCGTTCCGGCCCAATGTCTGGCAATAATATCCATTGGAACATTTAATCCGTATTTTTCGAAAACTTCAACAAAGTTGAGATCAGTATAAATATCATCAAACAACCCTGGTTTTTTGTCGAACCAATATTTAACATACCCTTCACGCCACGGAATATTCTGGTAACCAGGAATTATCGATCCCTGGTACTTGAACTCTACAGGAGCGCCATATACCACGCCAATAGTCTGGCCAGCCCAGCCACCCTTAATTTTGTCCTTAAGCTGATCAGCAGTGAAGGTGTTTTCAGTTATTGCGGCTTTACTATCTGACTTTTTCTGCTTACATGAAACAAAAGATGACAGCAGTATTACCGCTACAAATACAACTCCAAAAGCCTTTCTGAATTTATTTTGCATGACGCAGAGATGATTAATGATAAACGCTGAGTTCCGTTACCGAAGTAAACCCTGAAACATTTTTAGTGTATTTATTCCAATGTCCTTCAATTTTGGCATCGCCGATAATCCGGATAGCTTTTGTTTCGACCGGATTGAAACTGATAACATATTCGACGAAGTGAGGTTGGAAAAACACGATGTCGGTCTCAGGTAATGCAGGTGCGATGGCTAATTTCTCAACAGGAGTCCACTTTCCGGCTTCATTCAGATATTGAACGTTGAGAGATGTAAACCAGCCCCCAAATTCTTCGAGACAGCCGGTATGAAGGGCCATCATACTGATTTTCTGAGGAGTTTTCCAGCCATAACCGTAATAATCTATTTTGGGAATTTTGGCTTTTGCGGCAAGGCTATAGAATACAGAGCCGGCACCTGTGGTTATCCCGTCATTTATTACCTCGACATTTTTAGCGTACATGGGTTTCCCAAAAGTGTACCAGCACGAATCAAGAACCTTTTCGTTAAGTTCACGAACATTGGCCAGAATAGTATCGGCTGTTGAGGCTATATTCTTACCCCGAACCAAAAGAGTGAAATCCTTTGCGATTTTCTCTTTCCCATTATCAAGCTGAAGGGTGACTTTTGAATATCCCGGACTTGTCGGAATACCGGTGAGTTTACCTTTTGTAAAAGTTAAGCCAGCCGGCAAGGTACCTGAAATCAGACTCCAATTGTATGTCTTGTTGGCTTCGGTATAAAAATTGTAATCAACGGGTTTGCTGATTTCCATTTGCGGCAAAGGTCCAAGGCAAAATTCGAGAGGCGCATTAAAAGTGGCTTCTGAATTGATAGTTAGAACCTGGTTGCCAGGTTTCCCGCTTAATTTCCCGCCTTTTGATATTACCAGGTCAATTGTGGCTTTTAGTGTACGGTCAATGATATCGGATATTCTGGCATCAGGCAGATCGTAACGGGTAATGTTAATATACTTATCGTTGAAAGGAGTTTTCCAACCTTCAATCGGCAGGTACAGGTTTGCAGGCAGTCCTTTCATTCCATTAATTACACCCATTAATCCTGCTACGGTTGCAGCCTGGTTATCGGCATCGAAACCCATGGCGCAAGATAGATCAAGCGTACGCTGGAAATTGTTTTCACCGTAAAGCATTGCCAGGATTGCACAAGCTCCGTTGAGATTTGCATTCCATATGGTTTTTGTCATCAGTGGCTCATTGACATAATATTTCTGAGCCATTTCCTGTCTGGCAGCCTTCCAGTCAGCAGGATATTTTGCATGCAAAGCAATCATTTCTCTTGCAGTGGCAGTAAATCGTCCATTGGCAGGTAATGCTTTGATTCCTATTTCTATCAGTTTATTAATATCTTTTTCGAAATAAGCAGCTGAATACATTGCGCCATAGAAAATTGTTGGCTCAACGCCCCAATCGTCGCTGGTGATGCGTGCTGCCCAGTCTGATTTGGATGCAGCATAGCTGATCATTCCCGGAGCTGTAACAGCCCAAATCTCATTAATAAGTTGTGGATCGATCTGGTACCAATGCGGATTTAATTCTTTGCTTCCGGTAAAAGGAGGAGTATAACCAAAATGCATCAAACCGAGCGCAGCGCGATTAGCCAGCCACACCCTGTCGCGGATATGGTACATCCAGGCTTCACGGAGTTGCGTGTAGGAAGGTTCCGGGCCAAATTTTTCCAGCTGTAGCAAATACATGTACTCAACGTCCGTATCATCGTCGGAGAAAGCACCATCATATTTTTGAAGCTTATCGAGGCTTTTGCTGTATCCATACGGCCATTTCTCCGGACCTGGTTCGGCTACATATTTGTTTTCGTGTGGCAGACCGTACATATTACCGATCATCTGACCAATCCATTCAGCTGCAATTTTATCGCGCAGTGCACTCACAGTTATTTTTAATGGTTTGCTTGCGTTCGATAAAAACGGAAGCAAAACCATAACAATAACCAGCTTTCGCAATTTGAATATCTCCTTCATTATCAATTAGTTTTGCATTGGTGGGTTCTGCACAAGAGAGGGATTTGCGTTAAGCACATCCTGAGGAATAGGAAATAATTTTGCATTAGGGCCTCTTACCGGTTTATTCCACCCTGCATTTCCCCAAACCCCAAAACGGATCATATCCTGCCTTCTGTGACCTTCGAATACGAACTCGCGGCCAAGTTCGTTAAGCAATCCGGTATCGGTTAAATCCGATACCTGCAGAGGTGGCTGCCCGGCACGAGTTCGTATTTTCTGTAGATCAGCATCACCCAGCATCTCAGCCCCACGTCCCATGCGGTATAAAGCTTCGAGTTTCGTATAAAGTACATCGGCATAACGGAACAGTACAAAATCGTTATCCATATCGTATTTGTCATAATCCAGTACGTTTAACGCGTACTCATATTTTCCGATACGGGCACCTTCCCATTTTTTACGACTGCTGTAATTAATGATCGTGTCGGTATAAATAAAGCCAGTTATGTTTTTCCCGGTTAAATCTTTTTGCTGGCCTCTTATAAATGATTTTTTTCTAATGTCGTTATCAGCAAACTTACGTATGTATGGCGGCTCAGTAACAAACTCATCCCAAAACGAATTTCCGGTCATTCCATAAGTAGCGGCGCTGGATGGGTTGAGGGTAAGAGCAAAAAAGTAAAAAAGTTCAGGTGTAAGAGTTGGATCATAAGGGATTACGAAAATATTCTCTTTTGATGACTCATTCTTAATTTTGAAATTTGTAAAGAAATTGCTTTCGATCTGATAACTGTTAAGTGCAATTACTTTATCGCAGGCATCAACGGATTTCTGAAAGTTATCTACACCAATCCATTCCTGGGAATTGATGTATAGTTTTGCCAGTAAGGTGTAAGCCATGCCCTGGGTAACACGGCCGTAATATGCCGGGGTTGGAACTTTTTGCAGTTTATCAACGTTGGCCAGAATTTCCTTCTCAACGAAATCAAAAACAAATTTCCGGTCCTTTTGCGGAGGGAGTTCTTTACTTGTGAAATCGGTTACAAAAGGAATATTCCCCCAGTTATCCATGGCCCAATAATATTCGAATGCACGTAAGATCTTGATCTCGGCAACGATCCGGTCTTTTTCCGGAAAGGTAATGGTACTTTGCTCGGTTTCGTACAGCACTTCGTTGCAGCCGGCAATGCCCTGGAAAACAGAATTCCAGGCCCATAAATTGATTTTATTGGTTGGCAGTATCATATGTTGCTGTATTTGATCCCAGCGTCCGCCATCCCATACCGAGCCATCGTACTTTTTAGGAGCAGCTAATTCGTCGCTCGACAATTCATTAAGTGTCCACAGGCTGAATTCCTCCGGATAATGCTGAAGTTTGGTGTACGCCCTGGCCGCATTTTGCAAAACCGATTTTTCATCCACAAAGAATTGGTCGATGGTAATTTTGGAATATACGGTTTCGTCGAGCTTTGTGCACGCACCCATGATTAACACAACGGTTAAACAAATGGCATATATAAAGTTGAACTTTTTCATGGCTTGTTTCTGTTTTGATTAAAAAATAACGTTAACACCTAAAGTTACAGAAGTAGAACGCGGGTAATAACTCAATGGTTCCATTCCCGGAGCTAATCCGCTTAAATTAACTTCAGGGTCAAGGCCTTTGTAGCCGGTTATGGTAAATACGTTCTGAGCGGTGAAATTAACCCTGAGTTTCGAAATATATTTCATATGAACAGGGACGTTATATCCGATCGATATATTATCGAGCTTAAGGTAGGTTGCTTTTTCAATATACTTCGACGAATACTGAGCTTTTGCAGTGAAACCGGGATTATCGAGCTGAGTATGTACTATATTTTTACCCAGTACTACCCAATTCTCGTAATACAGCCTGTAAGTATTCAATACATCTCCTCCAATCTGAGCCCGTAACGAAAAGTTTAAATCCAGGTTTTTGTAGGTTAAGGTGTTGCTCCATCCGAGAATACAGAATGGCATTGCATTGCCGATTGATCCGATGTAAGCATCATTGTAAAAAGTTGTTGTATCGGTTTTGTTGCTCACGGCTATGGAGGTATCATTTTTGAAAATATCCTGACCCTTTGAATCTACACCCACCCATTCAGGTCCATAGAACGTGCCTATTGGTTTTCCTTCATACAGGCGTTCAACTTTTATAGGAAAGTCGTTGTAAAGCTGGCCGGTTTCTATATATGGTGCCTTAAATTCATCATTGGTGAATGAGATCAGTTTATTGTTGTTTTTACTAAAAGTTACAGTGGTTGTCCAGTTAAAATCTGCCTTTTTAACAGGCACAACATTGACTGAGATTTCAACCCCACGATTACCGATAACTCCAACATTGGTGAATAAGGATGGGTAGATATACGGGGGAACATTTACCGGATAGGTATAAAGCAGGTCGGTGCTTTTACGGTAATAGTAATCAAAAACTCCACTCACGCGGTTGTTCCAGATGGAGAAGTCGAGACCGGCATTCACTTCCTGTTTCTTTTCCCAGCGCAAGTCAGGATTTGGATTCGACGTAGGTGCATAGCTATTGATCCAGGTTCCGTTGTACAGGAATTGACCTGCAGCTGCCATCATAATGAGCGACTGATAATTAGCGAATTCCTGGTTCCCGGTGGTACCGAAACCAACGCGGAGTTTCAGGTCGTTAAGCCAGGAAAAGCCATTCATGAAATCTTCTTTATTAATTCGCCATCCGAGACTTGCCGCAGGAAACCAACCCCATTTATGATTTGCACCAAAACGGGAGGATCCCTCCTTGCGGAGCGAAACAGCAAGCAGGTAGCGTTCGCTGTAATTGTACATAAGTCGGCCAAAAAAGGAAATTAGTGTACTGCTTTCTTTATACGAGCTCATATACGCCTGGCCTATGCCTAATGCTGAACCGGCGCCAATATTATTCGGGCCATAAAGATCAGTATCAAATTTGCTGTTATCCATGTACGATGAATTACCTTCCAGGGTCTGATAGGTATACCCGGCAAGCGCCTGCAGAGTATGTTTCGCAAATGTTTTTGTGTAATTAAGAGTACTTTCGTATTGTACTGAACTGTTTTTCCCGTTTTCGATTTCGGCTTCACCGTATTGGCCCAGAATACTTGGGTAATACCTGGTTTTGTATGAAAGTGATTCATAGTCCGACTGATCAATCGAAAGAAAATTAACCCATTTCAGTGAACTTCCCAGTCTTAATGTAGCGCGAACATTGGCAGCGCCTTCGGTAGTTTTTCCATCCACACTCCGCTCATTAAGCATAGCCACCGGATTGTAATATGCGTTCCCGGGCAATACTGTATAACCACCTGAACTGGTATTTGCTGAATCGTAAATAGGACTCGTCGGGTTACGGATAAATGCCTGGTAAAAAACATCATAATTGGCAGGTTTGTATTTGCGCATGCCGTAACTCAGGTTGTAATCGAGTACTAAAACACCATTGAAAGCATTTTGATTGATATTGGTACGGATAAGATATTTATTTGATTCATTGTTTTTTAGCACACCTTCTGCCTGATCAATATAGATATTTGTACGATGCGAAAAGTTATCATTTCCTCCGCTGATGGCAAGGTTATGCTTCTGGCTGAAGGGGTTCGTATTGGTCACTTCTTTAAACCAATTGGTGTTAGCATCAAAAATATTGGCGGAATCGCCGTATTGGCTTATTGCCGAACGGAATTCGCGGGAAGTCAGGTTTTTAACTCTCTTTGGCGCAACCTGCCACGAAAATTGCCCAGTATATTCAATTTTTGAAGAGCCCGCCTTTGCCCGTTTGGTGGTGATGATAATAACACCGTTTGAACCACGTGTGCCATAAATAGCTGCGGCAGCTCCGTCTTTCAGCACATCCATCGTTTCAATTTCATCATTGCTTATGTTTTTCATATCAGCTCCTGCTACCCCGTCAATAATAATGAGGGGACCCTGCCCGGAAGTGAGTGTGCCTGTACCACGGAGAATGATATTGGGGTTAGCCATAGGATCCGAACCATTAGGATTCACAATGGTTAACCCTGCTACCTTACCTTGCAGCAGCCCCATAGGACTGGTATACGCACCTTTGTTAAACTGGTCCGATTTCACACTTGCAATTGATCCTGTGACTTCTTTTTTAGTGGTTGTCCCATATCCGATTACCACAACACCATCAATTGCCTGGGCAACAGCCTTAAGATTAACATCGATGTTAGTTTGCGTGCCAACCAGTATTTCAAAATTTTCGTATCCAATAAATGAGTAAACCAAGGTTCCACCTTGTGGAACATTTAAGGAATATTTCCCGTTAATGTCGGTCATAGTCCCGGTCTGGGTGCCTTTAATTAAAACACTAACACCAGGAATGAGTTCTTTACTTATTGCATCAGAAACAGTTCCCGACACTTTAACACTAGTAACATTTTGCGCGTAAGACATACTTGCTGAAAGAATGAGCAAGGTGGCAAACGCCAGGCTCAATAAGCCGGATTTTTGTTTTAACCACATAATTGACTTCATATCGAATTTTTTAATTGTTCAACATCAAATGATGATAATTCTGAGCGGTAAGGTATTGATGCCTGAGCGCCCATGCGTGTAACCGTGAGTGCAGCTGCGCGTGCGGCCAGTTTAACAGCTTCCGGTATGGATCTTCCTTCCGAAAGTCCGACACAAAAAGCGCCGCAGAATGTGTCTCCTGCTGCGGTAGTATCCAGTGCGTCAACTTTGAAGGCTTCTACAAAAAGATATTCTTCGTGTTCCTTTATTAAAGCGCCTTGTGATCCCAGGGTGATTACAACAATGTCAACACCTTTGGCACTGATAATGTCAGCTGCTTGTTTGGCAGAGTCAATATCAGACACTTTTATTCCGGAAAGGATTTCTGCCTCGCTTTTATTAGGAATAATAATATAAAGGTTTTTAAGAAGGTTATCGGACAATGCCCTGGCAGGAGCCGGATTCAAAATAACCTTAATCCCTTTATTACTTGCCATTTCTGCAACATACTCTACTGTTTCAATAGGAATTTCGAGTTGCATTAAAACAAGATCACTATTTTCAATTTCGGCACTCGCTTTATCTATATCCGAGGGATTCAGATAAGCATTAGCTCCCGAAGCTACCACTATGCAGTTTTCACCCTGCGAATCTACGGTTATTAACGCAACTCCCGAAGGATGTTTTGGGTCAGAATAGATAAAATCCGTTTTAATATTTTCGGCTGTATATAACATCACCGACT
This sequence comes from Bacteroidales bacterium, assembly GCA_963665485.1. Lineage (GTDB taxonomy): Bacteria > Bacteroidota > Bacteroidia > Bacteroidales > UBA4417 > UBA4417. The sequence goes on from OY762227.1 coordinate 265,922, forward strand.
GCTTTCCAAAGACATCGTTCCCGGTTTTGGAAATTAACGTAACACTTCCTCCCATTCTCGATGCGGCAACAGCTTGATTAGCACCTTTACCGCCGGGATTCATGAAAAAAGTTCCACCTAAGATAGTTTCACCAGGCACAGGCAGTCTGTCTGCTTTAATAACCATATCGGTATTACAGCTTCCAACTACAATAATTTTTTTTGATAGCATATAGATTCGGTTTTATAAGCGGCAAATATATATCAAGCAGAACGCGAAAATTATCAATAATTTACATAAACCGATAATTACAAAATCTGTATTTTTGTATTAATTATTTTATATTATACTCATTTTATGCATTTTAAATAAATTAAAATTATTTTTTCTTATATATTTACAGTAATTTTAAACTATTAAGACTGAATATTTTTATTCTATCTATATATTTACAGCGTTAAATTGATTGTTACATCTGTTGTACTGTCCTGTTCATTAACCGGAAAGTTTTTTAAATAACACCCAATATTTTCCTGATCTTCTTGCTCAAGCCAGGCAATACTCACTGAAATATTGCATTAACTAATCTCACAACTGTTAAAATCCAGAATTTACTATGTCGAAACTTCAATCGGTTGTATTGCTTACACACTCAATGTCGTTAGCCGAGAAAAAAGCTTTCCGGATCCGATCGTCGCGGAATAAAGCGAGCTCGGATTATTTGATATTGTATGATGTTATTGAAAAAAACCGGGAGCTGTCTACAGCATCGTTGTTAGCCGAATTCCTGAAAATCCGTCCGGGAGCTTCAATTGAAACTACGGTTAAATACTTGTTCGAATTGTTACTCGATACTATGCTTGAACTGAAGAAAGAACAGGACAGTTTTTATTTTCTGTTTAACAAAATACTGAAAGCTAAGATATTATACGAAAAATCCTTATTTGATGAATGCTTTGGGTTACTCGATGACGTTATTGAACAGGCCGAAAAGTATGAAAACTATTATGCGCTGCTCCTTGCATCACGACTGGACCTTGATTATTTACTAGCACTTAATTTCCCGAATCTGAATGAAAAAACCTTATTAAAAAAACAATTCCGGCTTAACGAGGCATTAAAGTATGTGAGAAAAATCAACGAACAATCGTCGCTTTATGAAAACCTGAAGCATCGGATTGTTTATAAAGGCCATGCCCGCTCACAAAAGCAGAAAGATGAATTAAATGACTTGGTTTATAGCGAAATCAGTATAGTTGCTTCTCAAAATGTTGATAATTTCGAAATCAGCAAATTACATCAGCTTTTCCAATCGAGCTATCTTATCAGCGTGGGAGATTATCAATCGGCGCTTAATTCATATATTGAACTGAATAATCTTTTTGAAGCAAACAAACATCTCTGGAGCAATCCGCCGGTGTATTACCTTCACACACTCGAAGGCGTGCTCGAAAGCCTGCGAAGTATTCATAACTATGATGGAATGACTTATTTTATAAACCAGTTGAAGGCCATTGAAAGTCAATCAGCCAGTTTCAGAATAAATCTTACTGCTATAATTTATTTGTATGAATTGTTTCCTTTTCTTGATCGCGGTGATTTTGTGTCGTCTATGTCGCTTATGAACCAATATAAAGATGTACTGTTTGACAAACTGTTTACGCTGAACAGGGCACGCCAGGCTGAGCTTTGCCTGTATACCGCTTTAATATATTTCGGGAATTCGGAATATCATAGTGCACACAAATTTCTGAACCAGATAATATTAAGAGGGAAAAACTATTTCTATCTTCCGCTTTACAGGACGATACGGCTGGTAAACCTGATGATATTATATAAATTAGGGGATTTTGATCTTATTAAATATGAAATCCGCTCGATGAAACGTGACTTGCTCGATGCGGCTAAAGATTATAAAATTGAAGGCTTTCTATTTAAGTTTTTAAGCAAACAGTTGCCGGCAACTACACAAAAAAGAGAACAATTGCTCGAAAAAACACTGAAGGATTTCACAGAAATTCACCAGGATATCTATGAAAAACAGATTCTTAGAATTTTTGATTTTACTGCTTGGGTCGAATCTCTGCTACGAAAAGTTCCCTTATCGGAAATTTTGAAAGCCAGATTAAATACATATACCGGTCATGGTAACAAAAATTGATATATTTCAAAATCGGGATAGAAGTGACGCAACTGTGGTTTCGCCTTCAGTTTCCTTTACTTTTCCACGAACGGTATAAGTATCCGTAATATCCATCATTTTTACCTGGTAAGAAACTTTGTAAAAATCACCGGATTTGCTCCGTTGAACAGTGTCAACTTGTATTGTTACACAATTATATCCTTTAGTTTCATTCCCTCCTTGAAAAATGAATGCTGTTAGGATAAAATTCTAAAGAAAAATTGAGGACAAGTTAGTAGTTGAGTATTTAAAAACTCAATCTCTAATCTGCCCTCAATTTAAGTTTGATGGGTATAAATAACTGGCTAAAAATAACTTCTAAGCCTTACGTATTTCTTCTTTAATGCGTTGAATATGTCCGCGACCCAAACCTTTAACTTCGCAACCCAGCTGGAAATAGCGACGGATCTTATCATCAGTCAGTATTCCGAAGCAATCGATTATTGCAGCAGGCTGACCAATTTTCTTCACCACCTCATCAGGGTCCAGGTTAAGATAGGCTTCATGAGGCACTGCTAAAATAACAGCTTCGGCTCCAGGTAGAGCTTTATCCAAATCCTGTTCAATCGAAATTTCTTTCAGTTTTTCCTGGTTGCGGAAAAATCTCGACTTGCTTTGCCCTGTTGCGGGATACGAGTCCTGTTGCTCAAATTCCCACCAATGCTCAACATACGGATCATGCACTCTGATTTCGGCGCCCATTTCGGTAAGTTTGCGGATCACAATTTCCGAACCGCTGTAACGCGTATCGCCTACATCCTCCCGGTAAGCAGCGCCCAAAACCAGAACATCGGCCGCGGCAATCGGCTGACCCATATTCCGCAAAGCGTCGCGGGTAAGCTGGCCGACATGCAAGCCACGCGTATCGTTAATATCAATAGCCATAGGAGTCATTTTGAATATATCATCCTCAAAACCAAGTATATGCTTATAAGCCCAAACACCCAAACCACCGTCCTTCGGCAGGCAATATCCACCTATACCCGGTCCCGGGAAAAGTAAATTGCTGTGGGTAGGCCGCATTTTGATGGCTTTTATAACCTTCACCAGGTCAACGCCATTGCGCTCCGAATATAAACTCCATTCGTCAAGGAAAGCGAGGATGGTAGCACGATAGGAGTTTTCAACAATTTTGGCTGTTTCCGACTCAATAGGCCGGTCCATAACCGTGAGGGGAAATTTTTCCGTATTCAATACTTCAGTCAAAAATTTCACCACCCGTCCTTTTGCTTCCTCGTTGATCCCGCTGCAAACCCGCCAGAAATCGCGGATACTTGCCACATAATTGCGACCCGGCATAACTCTTTCGTAACTGTGAGCCAACAAAGGATCGGATTCGATTCCCCGTTTTTTAAATACTTTTTTCATCAACGGATAAGCAACCTGTTCGGTTGTTCCCGGGGCAACTGTCGTTTCGATAAGCACCAACGCTTTGGATGGGATATGCTCAGCAATTACTCCGAGCGAAGCCTCCAGGGCAGCCATATCAGCCTCTCCGTTACGCACATTGCCCAAATCTTCCTTGATATAATCACATTGTACATCAACAACTACAACATCAGCCAGTTTCAGAACATCATATGTAAAAGTGGCCATCAAGGTCTTTTTCTCATTGACGCAACGCGAAATTATCAGTTCTACCTCAGGATCTTCTGCTTTTACAGGAGATACGCCCCGATTAAGCATAGGAATTTTCCAGAAACTTCGCACACTTGGACGTTGCATCCCGATTACAAATTTTGAGGGGTTACCATCTTTATCAACAGTATCGGCAACAATGGCTGCCATAACCGCACCAACGAAACCTACACCCATCACAACAACAATTTCACGATTCAAGGCTCTTTCCTGTTCAACACGATTTTTGAGGCTTTCAAATTCAGCCTTATACTCTTCTGGTTTTGGCAACGAAAACTTTTCTCCGCTGGGACTTATTGAATAATTTTCACTCATAATGGCTCATTCATTTATTTATAAATAATTGAAAATTTTAGCTCTTAATAACGATCAAATCTACAAATATTTTCTTTCAGGCTAATGCCGAAAGCAAAATGCTTCAAAACTTATAATTCAGGAATTCTTCCTGGTTTTTTACTGGCGTATTGTAAACAGCTCATGTACAAGGATGTGAAAATTAATATCCGGATGTTGCAGCCAGTTTGTATTCCGGTTAATCTAAAAAAGATTGAACAATCCTTGGATAATTAAGTAAAACAATTATTCCAGGATTTCATTCAGGGGTAAAAAAGCTCTCCCAATACAATGAATGAACTACCTCGCCGCAAGCGGACACGGTATCAATAAAAGGTTTCCTTTTAATATCGCCCCAAAGGGCGGGGAATAAGGCCCAAAACGAAGTTCTGTCGTACGATTCACAAGGCTTTTCGTTAAAAATTCGGTTATTGACAAAGCTTTTATCTTCCGCTTAAAATATTAGAAAAATGAAGCCGATGTTAGTATTGATAAGATCAGTTGCTGAATATATCAAATAGAGTTTGCTAAAAAGATCGGTAAATCAGGCAATAATAATTTTAATCCCGGCGTCTTCCAGTCTTTTTTTGTCTTCGTCCGATATTCCGGAATCTGTAATAACGGTGTCAATCCGATCGAGTTTACAGATAAACGCCAGGCTTTTACGAAGAAATTTAGAGGAATCGGCAACTACAATTACTTCGCGGGCCACTTCTATCATTATTTGATTCAGGTATGCTTCTTCTATATTGGGTGTTGAAATACCATTCATCATATCAAAACCATCCACTCCAAGAAAAACCTTGTCAACAAAAAAGTTTCTGAAACTTTTCTCCGCCAGGGGGCCTATCAGAGAAAGGGAGTTTTTGCGCAATACTCCACCGGGAATTATCAGGTTCACATTGGGCATTGAGACGAGTTGGTTGGCAATATTGAGCGCATTTGTTATTACAGTTACATTACTCAGTGAAGGGTCAATATTCCTTATCACTTCCAGAGTAGTGGTGCCGGAATCCACAATTAAGGTGTCGGACTCTTTTATAAGTTTTGCAGCAGCTTTACCAATCTTAACTTTTTCAGCTAAGTTAAGTTTATGCTTCTCTCCTAACTGCAAATCCTGGCTCACAACCTGAGTTGTACTCATAGCACCTCCGCGTGCCCGAATCAGCAGGTTCTTGCTTTCCAGCTGTTCAAGGTCATTGCGGATTGTAACTTCGCTAACGCCAAATTCTTTGCTAAGTTCATTTACAAAAACCTGGTCATTGATTGAAAGTTTGTTCAGGATCTTCATCCTGCGGTCGACTGTGTTATGTTGATTCATTATTCCTCTGATCAATTAGTTAATACTATATCATAAATATTTAGTCCTGTTTAAACCTATTCTAATCATTCGTTTTCCGGGGTATTCAACCGGAAATAAATTTTCCTGGGAACAAAGATAATAGCTAAAGGCTTCGAAACCTACTTATCCTGAAATAAAAAGGAATAAAATATTTTATTTGAATTGTCGAAACGATATAAAAAGATAATATATTTGCATCGAAAGTAAACGAAAGAAATTTGCAAATTTATTCTTATGAATAATTTAGAATCTAAAGAACAGGGCCTTTTGAAAGGTGGAGTTCATACGAAGAGAGAGATATGGGGACAGCCAGATTTATGGCAAAAAGTATATGAGCAGGCTATAATTGAAAAAGATTCATTGTCAAAATTTATACAGAATGCAACATTAACTGAGGATATAAATATCATTTTAACAGGTGCAGGTTCCAGCGCATTTATCGGACTATCACTGATTGGCACTTATAAGCGTAACCTTAGGAGGCAAACCACAGCGGTTGCGACAACCGACCTGGTTACCCATCCGCTCGACTTCCTGAATCCTGATGTTCCGGTATTACTCATTTCTTTTGCGCGTTCAGGAAATAGTCCCGAAAGTGTTGCCGCCGTTAAAATAGCCGACCAGATTTGTTCAACTATTTCCCATCTTATTATAACTTGTGATCCTAAAGGTGAGCTTGCAAATTATAAAACGAAGTCGCCAAAGTACATTTTCATGCTACCAGGTGAAGCAAACGATAAAAGCCTGGCCATGACCGGAAGTTATTCAGGTATGTTGTTAGCCGGCTTGCTTATTGCCAGGATCAACGTGATTGAAAAGTTAAATTCCCAAATACAAACATTGAGAAAATATGCCGCGAAATTGTTGGATCATTCATCCGCCATCCGGCAAATAGCTGAATTAAATTTTGAAAGAGCCGTATTTCTAGGTTCAGGACCTTTATATGGAACTGCAATCGAATCGCATTTAAAACTTCAGGAACTTACAAATGGTATTGTTATTTGCAAAAACGACTCTTTCCTCGGCTTCAGGCACGGGCCGAAAGTAGTGGTAGACTCTACCACATTGGTATTTCTGTTGTTTTCAAACCAATCGTATGTGTTGAAGTACGAAATTGATTTGTTAAACGAACTCAGTTCAGGGCAAAAACCCCTCTATATGGCAGGTCTTATCGAATCAGGATCGCTAAATCATAAGCTTGACAAATTGTTTGAATTATCCGAAACGGGAGTCCATCTCGATGAAGATTTCTTATCCGTTTGTTCTGTTCTGCCTGCCCAGATGATAGGTTACTTTAAATCGCTTCAACTGGGATTGAATCCTGATAACCCTTCGGAGAGTGGCGCAATCTCACGGGTAGTAAAAGGAGTAATTATTTATCCATACAATACCGGAAATTAATGAACCTGGAAATAAGAAGAAAAGCCGCGGCTCAAAACATTCCCCTGATGGATTATATCCTTCGGAGAAATGATGAACTTGCCAAGCTGGATGGTATAAACAGGACCATTTTTGCTGCGTGCCCGAATTCTATTTCCGTAATCAAAGCTGCCTTGCGTTCGGCTAAACGCTGGAACAGCCCGATTAAATTTGCGGCTACACTGAACCAGGTTGATACCGACAGGGGATATACCAATCTGAATCAGAAGGAATTTGTAAATACCATTAAGATTGAAGCAGAACGTTTGAACTTGAATGTTCCGGTTATAATCGCTGTCGATCACGGCGGACCATGGCTAAAAGATCTTCACGCACGCGAAAAGTGGAGTTTTGACGAAACATTTTCAGCCGTTAAAAAATCTTTCGAAGCATCCGTTGAAGCCGGTTTTGATCTCATTCATGTAGATCCAACCATAGATATTACCCTTGCAGCAGGGCAGCATATTAACATTGAAACTGTGGCTGCACACACAATTGGTTTGGTTGATTATACAGAACACTTCCGTATTTCCGGCGGATATCCCCGGATTGCCTTTGAGGTAGGCACAGAAGAAGTTCATGGCGGCCTGGCCGACATGGATACATTCCGGAAGTTTCTGGGTTTGGTGAAAACAGGCTTGGCCGAACGTGGGATTTCCTACGTTTGGCCATGCTTTGTTGTCGGCAAAGTAGGTACGGACTTGCATACTTCTACCTTTGATCCCGACATGGCAAAGCAGCTTACCAGCGTTGCCCGCGAATATGGCAGCGTAATTAAAGGTCATTATACTGATGGCGTTTCGAATCCGGAAGCTTATCCGCTTTCAGGAATGGGAGCGGCAAATGTAGGACCTGAATTCACGATTACAGAATACAACGGATTAACTGAACTCGAAAAACTGGAAAAACAATATTTTGCTGAAGGTAAAATCGCCCGCTGTTCTGACATTGGGTTCATATTAAAAGATGCGGTAGTGCAGTCGGGACGATGGAAAAAATGGCTTCAGGAGGGTGAAGATGCGGAAAATTTTGAAAAAATCTCGCTGAATAGAAAACAATGGTTGATTAGCACTGGTTGCAGGTATATCTGGCAGAATGCAGAAGTACTTGCCGCAAGGGCACATCTTTACTACAATCTTGAAAGCCATGGAATATTGGCAGAAGAAATTGTGCTTTCAAATATCGAATGTGCAATGGATAAATATTTTGCCGCTTTTAACCTTAAAAATCTGAATGACTTGTTATAGTGGGATATAGAAACTAAATGTGAATTTTAAATGTCGGAAACGGGTTATTGGAAACGGGTTACTGATTAAAACAAAAGGCTTGCACTTAAATTAACTGTTTAAATTCGCCGGTAAGAAAAGAAATAAAATAAATACTTTACCATGATACTTGTCCTGACAAAAGCACGTGAACCCAGAAACCCAAAACAAGCAATAAACTAATAAAGGCATGGAATCCAACACAAAACCGGAAGTAGTTGTAATTGGCGAACTCAATGTAGATATCATTCTCAATCAGATAGATGCTTTCCCTGAAATAGGAAAAGAAATATTGGCGCAGGGAATGAGTATCACCCTTGGGAGTTCATCAGCTATTTTTGCCAGCAACCTAAGCACATTAGGTTCAGGTGTTGCTTTTATCGGGAAAATTGGTAAGGACAGTTTTGCCTCCGTAGTTCTTGAAAGCCTGAATTCAAAAGGTGTTGATACTTCGCACATTATACAATCAGAAACATTAAATACAGGTGCAACCATCGTGCTGAACTACGATCAGGACCGTGCCATGGTTACCTATCCTGGCGCTATGGAAGATCTGAAGATTGAAGATATTGACTACGGGTTTCTTTCAAAAGCCCGTCACCTGCATTTTTCTTCCATTTTTCTTCAGCCTGGTATCAGTAAAAGCCTTCCGTCTTTATTTTCTAAGGCAAAATCACTTGGTCTCACCACTTCTTTAGATCCGCAATGGGACCCTGCCGAAAAATGGGATGTTGACTTATCGAACCTGCTGCCAACACTGGATATTTTTCTGCCCAATAAAGCTGAGTTCCTGTTGTTGACCGGTACAAATTCAATGGAAGAAGGGATTAATAAAATTAAAGAAATTGCTCCAAACCTTACATTGGTTATTAAAGATGGTTCCAATGGAGCATATGGGTGGAATTATGGAAAACTCATTCATCAGCCTGCATTTCTGAATACGGAGGTTGTGGACTGTATTGGTGCCGGTGACAGTTTTAATGCCGGGTTTATTCATGAATTTCTAAAAGGAAGCTTACTAAAAAAATGCCTGAAAACAGGAGCATTAACCGGTGCTGTTTCAACAACCCGTCCGGGTGGAACCGGCGCCTTTAGCAGTGCCGAAGGCGTGAGCAAGATTGCTGCTGAAACATTTAATCTGACCATTTGAAAGAATTGATATGAGATTACAAAACAAACTCGAAGACCTTAGTGTAGCGCATAAAGCAATACTTGCTGTAAATTTTTACAACTTCGAAACCCTTTCGGGAATCATGAAGGCTGCCAAAGTGCTGAATGAACCGGTTATTCTGCAGCTTTCGGAGAGTACAATAAATTACCTTGGACTAAAAATGGCTGCCGGGCTGGCCCGTAAAGGACTTGAGCAATATGGTGTAACCGGATGGCTTCATCTCGATCACGGCGGATCGGTTGAGCTGGTAAAACGTTGCCTTGACGAAGGTTTTGACTCAGTGATGATTGATGCCAGCGAACTTCCGTTTGACGAAAATGTAAAAACAACGCTGGAAGTTGTCAAGCTTGCTGAAAAATACAACGCAAATGTGGAAGCTGAGCTTGGTTATGTAGCAAAACTGGGCCAGACACAAAATACTTCCGTTTATACCCAGCCAGAAGAAGTTAAATTATTCACTGAGCTTACGGGTGTAAATGCCCTGGCAATTGCCATAGGATCAGCGCATGGTTTTTATAAATCAACCCCGGTTTTGCAAATTGAGCTGCTTAAATCGATACGCAAAGTTACTGATAAAGCGCTGGTTCTTCATGGAGGTTCAGGGATACCGGATATGCAGATTAAGCAAGCCATACAGTCTGGAATCTCAAAAATCAACCTCGCTACTGAAACTAAAAATATTTTCATGGTAACCCTGAAAGATATACTGCGCCAAACGGATGAGATTGACCTGCGGAAAGTATTCCCAAAAGCCATCGATGCTGTTGAAACTCTTATTTATAATAAAATCATCATGATAAATTCGGCCGAATGAAGAATACCTTCTATATAATACTGCTTTTGAGTATTGCATTAAATGGCTTTGGCCAGAATGCGGATCAACTGCTGCTGAAAAACTTCAGGCCGGTTTCAGTTTATGCTATCCCTGTTACAATTCCCGCAAAAGCAAAATTTCCGGTAATCGATATGCACTCGCATCCCTATGCAATGAATGAACAGGAACTGGGTGAATGGGTTAAAACAATGGATCAGATGGGAATTACCCGCACAATCATCCTGACCATGGCAACCGGCCATCAATTTGACTCATTGGTTGAAGTGTATGGTAAATTTCCCGGCAGGTTCGAACTCTGGTGTGGTTTCGATTATACGGGTTATGACAAACCTGGTTTCGGACCGGCCGCTGTTAAGGAACTTGAACGTTGTTATCAAAAAGGGGCTAAAGGTATTGGGGAACTTGGCGACAAGGGAGAAGGTGAAATATATTCGAAACCTGTTACTGGGCTTGGTATGCACCTGGATGATCCGCGGATGAAACCATTGCTGCAGAAATGTGCTGAACTTCATATGCCTTTAAATATTCATGTAGCTGAGTCTATATGGATGTTCCTGCCTGCGGACAGCACCAATGATGGGTTGATGAATGCAGCTACCTGGCATGTGAATATGAAACCCGGTATGCTCGATCATAATCAACTGGTACAATCACTCGAAAATGCAGTACGCGATAATCCTAAAACCATGTTTATTGCCTGTCATTTCGCAAATTGCGATTATGACCTGGCAAAAGCCGGAAAACTTCTTGAGAAATACCCAAACCTGTTCCTTGATATTTCAGCCAGGTATGCTGAAACCGCCACCATTCCGAGGTATATGCAGAAGTTTTACGACAAATACCAGGACCGGCTGCTCTATGGTACAGACATGGGCATGGACAAGCATTTTTACCAGGTAACCTTCAGGATACTCGAAACCCTGGATGAGCATTTTTATGAAACGCAACTGTTTGGCTACCATTGGCCGTATAGTGGTTTTGGACTGAGCGATAAAATTTTGAAGAAACTTTATTCAACCAATGCGCAAAAAATCACTCATTATGAAAATAAAAAGTAGATCAGGCATTGTAATTACACTCGCTGCCTCCTGCATTATTTTGCTGATTTCGTGCACAATAAATGATAGGACTATTCACTCAGGTAATCTTAAAATCGAAGTGAATGAGCAGATGCAGACACTGATAAGTTCTGATTCATCGGCTAAACCCATGATGAAGGATTTTCAATCATCGGAATATATCGTTGCGAATGATGATACAGTAAGCAAATTCAAACTGGAATCGTCATCGGCAAACAAGATTGAGGATTTCGCCGGTTCAGGGAAAGCATTTTTGTATAAAGGAAAATCAGAAAACAATGAAATTTCATTAACTAAATTATTGAATGTTTCGGTTTATGATAACTTCCCCGGATGGGCTTTTTACAAGGTTCAGTATGTAAATTCGGGTACAAAGGATATGGTGGTTCAGAAGTGGGTGAATCATTCCTATAAAGTTGAAAGCAATAAAGATGCTCCTGATTTCTGGTCGTTTATGGCAAGTTCAACCGGGGAAAGGAAAAGCTGGGTTTTGCCTGTGAAACCCGGATTTGCGCAGCAGAATTTCCTGGGAATGAACGATCCCGATTACGGAGGCGGAATCCCTGTATTGGATATATGGCGCAGGGATGCGGGAATTGCAATCGGACATACTGAATTGAAACCAAAGCTGGTTTCGTTGCCGGTAAGCATGACAACCGACACAACACAGGCTGAAATTGCCGTTGAATATAAATACCTTGTAGCTGATACGCTTCACCCTGGCGATACTTTAAATACGCTCGGAACATTTGTTACTGTCCATACAGGCGACAATTTTAAAACCCTTCAGCAGTATACTGCATACATGCAGAAAAAGGGAATCGTAATGCCGGCCTCTGAACCTCTTGCATTCGAACCTATGTGGTGTGCCTGGGGATATATGCGCAAATTTACACTTGCCGAAATCATTGGAACGCTGCCAAAAGTGAAAGAACTGGGATTTACCTGGGTTACACTAGATGATGGATTTCAGCAGGCCGAAGGCGACTGGCATACCAATAAAGATCGGTTTCCGAATGGCGACGCCGATATGAAAAAACTGGTTGAACTCATTCACTCTTACGGATTTAAGGCTCAATTGTGGTGGGCTCCCCTGGCTGTTGATCCTGGCTCGAAACTTCTAGCCGAAAACCCTGATATCATTCTGAAAAATGCAGACGGCAGCCCACAGAAAATCAGCTGGTGGGACAGCTATTATATGTCGCCGGTTTATCAGCCTGTACTCGATCATACCCAGGCAATGGTTGACCTTTTTATGAAGGACTGGGGATTCGACGGGTTGAAACTTGATGGACAGCACCTGAATGCATGCCCTCCAGATTACAATCATGAACACAAGCTCGCAAATCCGGAAGATGCACCCGAAAATATCCCAGCCTTCTTTAAACTGATTTATGAAACAGCACATCAGATAAAACCCGGCGCTCTGGTTCAACTTTGTCCCTGTGGCGACGCAATGTCTTTTTACAACATACCTTACACAAACCAGTTAGTGGCATCCGATCCGGTGGGCAGCACACAAGTACGTTCGAAAGGAAAAACATATAAGGCGCTGGCTCCCAATACCGCTTACTTTGGCGACCATGTTGAACTGAGCGACAACCAGAATGATTTTGCCAGTACAATCGGCATTGGTGGAGTACCGGGTACTAAGTTTACCTGGCCAAAGGACAATCCTTTTGTTACCGAAGGGCACTTCGTTTTGACACCCGAAAAAGAAAAAGAATGGAAAAAATGGATTGAAATATACAAATCACATATGCTTTCGAAAGGTGAATATCTGGGTGGACTATACGATATAGGTTACGATATACCCGAAACACATGTGATTCGAAAAGCAGATACATTGTTTTACGCGTTTTATGCTAAAAGCTGGACCGGGACTTTGAACTTTAAAGGACTTTCAGAAAAGTCGTATAAAGTTGTCGATTATGTTAACAACCGTGATTTAGGCACTTTGACTAAGGAAAAACCTGAGTTAAATACAAGTTTCAACAAATTCCTTTTGGTAATGGCGTATCCGGTCAAATAGACCATACTTTATTTTAAAAGCCCGAAACAATTAACAATTAAATAAACCACAACAAACCAAAATCAATCGCTATGAGAAAACTAACAATTCTGCTTGTATTGCTCCTGCTGGGAGGATTACAAGTTGTGCTTGCACAAAAAACGATCACGGGTAAGGTTACCAGCAAGGAGGATGGTAGCGGTATTCCGGGTGCAACAGTAGTGGTGACGGGAACTACCGTCGGAACCACAACTGACATCACAGGTAAATTCACCTTGAGTGTACCTTCCAATGCAGTTTCACTGCATATTACCTATATAGGGATGAAACCAACGGATGTCGAAATCGGCACAAGTAAGGAAATCCTTGTTACATTAGAATCTGAAGCAGTCGCACTCGACGAAGTTGTAGTTGTAGGTTACGGCACGCAAAAGAAGCGTGACTTAACAGGTGCAATTTCTTCTGTAAAGTCCAATGACATTATAATGTCATCGAGTTCGGATATCGGACACACTTTGAAAGGTAAAGCCGCCGGTCTTATGATTCGCGAAAACAGCGCACAGCCTGGTGGAGGACTTGATATACTTATCAGGGGAGCCGGCTCAATTAATGCCAGTAACGCGCCACTTATTGTTGTAGACGGATTCCCGATTTCAGATCTTCAACAACCTGAAAGCAGCGGAAGATATGTAGCAGGAACTCAAAGTGTGCTTAACACTTTTAACCCTAACGACATTGAATCCATCGAAGTATTAAAGGATGCAAGTGCTACAGCCATTTATGGATCACGTGCAGCTCACGGAGTTATCCTGATATCTACCAAAAGAGGTAAAGAAGGAAAACCTGTTGTAAATTATTCTACATCATACGCCATTCAGAAATACAATAATTCATTCGATGTTTTGCCTCTGAATGAGTGGATGCAGGTACGTAATGAAGCATCCTGGGAACAATATTTGTTCGGAAATCATGTGACTCCCTGGGGAACCAGAACTCTCGCAGAAGTACAGGCAGATCCGAATATACTGCCTTATCATAAGTTATACACGCAAAATGCAATCAATAATGTTGGCGGAGGTACAGACTGGGTTGGACTAGTAACCCGGAATGGTGGTATCCAGCAACATAATATATCCATTTCAGGTGGAAATAAAGCGACAAAGTATTTATTGTCAGGCAACTATTATAACCAGGACGGAGTTATAAAGAATGCAGGTTTCCAGCGTTATACCGTCAGGGCTAATATAGACCAGGAGATAAACAAATATGTTAAACTGGGAATGAATTTATCATTCAGCCGTATTAACAACCAAAACAGCAGCCTTGGAGGCGATCAATGGGAAAACTCAGGAATCATCCGTGCTGCGGTTCAACAAGGTCCTCATATCAGGGCTATTGATGACGACGGAAATTATCCTGTAAATCCCGATCTGAGTTTACAACCTAACCCATATTCCTTACTCACCATCACCGACTTAGGAAGAGTTGAACGCACCGTGGTAAATTCCTACCTCGATATCATGCCAATAAAGGACCTGGTTATTAAACTTAAAGCCGGCGTAGATCGTGGAATGACCAACAGGTGGACCTATTATCCAAAAACAACCTTGTGGGGAGCTCGCGAAAATGGTAAAGCATCTATTGCTGAAACGGATAAGAATGATTATTTGATGGAGGCTACTGCCAACTACAATAAAAAATTAGGGCAAGATCACCAACTAACATTATTAGCCGGAGTATCTAAGGAAAAGTTTATTGACAGAAATTCCAGCGAAGGCAACACAGGTTTTATTACCGATGCATTTTTATGGAACAACCTGAATGCCGGAACCGGCACAAAGACACTGAGTTCATCCGGACAGGATAATGTAATGGCATCATATTTTGGTCGATTAAATTATATCTTCAAGGAACGATATCTTATGACATTAACACTTCGTACGGATGGTGCCAGTGTATTTGCTGTTAACAACAAATGGGCTACCTTCCCATCCGTTGCTTTAGGGTGGAATATTGCTGATGAATCATTCTTTGCCGGTGCAAAAGATGTTGTATCGCAGTTGAAACTTAGGTTCAGTTATGGGCAAACCGGGAATGCTGCAATCAGCAACAACGCTTTTGCTGCATATTCTGCATACCCGGCATATCTTACGGGAGATGAAGTAAGAAATATCGGAGTTTCTTTGTCGCGTCTTGAAAATCCAGATCTTAAATGGGAAACAACCACCGAAGCCAATTTTGGTGTTGACTTCAGCTTTTTTAAAGACAGGATTGCCGGCTCATTTGAATATTATAACAGGATAATTTCCGATCTTCTGGCTACTAAGCCAATTAACTCATACAATGAGATTAATACGATAGTAGCAAATGTGGGTGAAACACAAAGCAAAGGATTTGAGCTTTCAGTGACTACTTATAATATGAACAAAAAAGATTTTCAATGGAAAACCATGTTTGCGTTCTCAAACTATAAAGACACCTGGAGGAAAAGAGCTGATGACTGGAAACCATCAGTCTATGAAAGTGATAACGACCCAATCAGGGCTTTATATGCCCGTGAATCTGATGGTATAATGCAGATAGGCGAAGTTGTTCCAGCCCAACCTGAACTACAACCAGGAGCTATCAAAATTAAAGATATTAACGGATACGAACGTGATACTGACGGAAATCCCGTGGTTGATGCTAATGGCAGATTCATTAGGACAGGAGCTCCTGATGGCATGATCGATGACGCAGATACAAAACTACTTGGCACATCGGATCCGAAATTAATCGCAGGTATGTCCAATATGTTTACATACAAAAACTTCTCGTTAAGCTTTGATTTCAACGGAATGTTCGGGCGTAAAATGGCCGACCCTAACTACACAGCTTACGGAGTTAGCGCCGAAGGCGTTTATACTTATGGCTACAATGCGTTAAGGACAGTTAAAGATCGCTGGACACCAACAAATCCTTCAACTACTCATCCAAGTTCATACTACGGATGGTCACCCTATGGCCAGGGAGACTTTTTCCTGCAAAAAGCATGGTATATCCGTCTGCAGAACATAACTTTAGGATATGACCTTCCTAAAAAGTGGTTTGGAAAGGTAATCAACACGGCTCATATACATGTTGATGCTCAGAATCTGTTTGTTCTAACTCCATACACAGGTATCGATCCGGAAACTGATTCGTATACAGCTGCTTACCCGAATGTAAAAACGTTCACGGTAGGTCTGAACTTAATTTTCTAACCAATAAAAAGCAAAATCATGAAAATGAAAAAAATAATAACCTTTCTACTGGTGGTCTTCTTATTTAATGGTTGCACCAAGGACCTGGTACCAGTTGACTACTCCGAGATAAATCCAAGTATTTTCCCTCAATCAGAAGCTGATGTACAGGCAATGGTAATGGCCTGTTACTATCCTCTCAGAGGATCATGGTGGGATGGCATTAATTCTACTTCCGAAAGAGGGCTTATGTTTTGTTTAGATGCTACTACTGAAATCCTTTCAGGAAAGTTCGATATACAGCAATATGGGCATATCCTTAATTTTCATCCAACGGATGAATCGGCCGTCTTTTTCTACGACTGGTATTACAATAAGATCAGCCGGATGACGCTCACAATAGACCTGATTAACAAATCCAAAGTAAGCGATGCCATTAAGGCCAAGGCAATAGCCGAAGTTCGCTGTGCAAGAGGAATGCTTGCTTACGATCTTTTCGACATGTATGGCCCACTGGTTGTGGCACCTCTGGAAGTATTACAGCAACCAATGGTTGAACATCCCCTGGCTCGTTTGTCAAATGAAGAAATGGTGAAATTTATTGAGGATGATTTAATCGAATCTACCAAAGAATTGCCCCTGCCAGGTGCCACTGAGTACGGACGTTTTAGTAAAGCTGCTGCACAAATGATGTTGATTCGCCTTTATCTGCACGAAAAACAATGGGATAAAGTACTTGCTGCCTGCAATACAATTATTGATTACCACCATTTTACACTTGATGCTGATTATGTTGGAATGTGGGGATTAAATGGAGCTAAGGCCAGCAAAGAGGTTATCTTCGCAGTACCCTGCAATTACGACGGAACAAGTGAAAATCAGTGGCAATTAATGGCATTGCCTGCCGCATACCCTCCAATGGGTGGTTGGGCAACGGTACAAAGCACCTGGGCATTTTACGATTCTTTCGAAGCAGCAGATGTTAGAAAAACCATGCTTATTACAGAATTCTTGGGAACTGATGGAATTGCTTACAGTCGCGCTAATCCAGGTTCTGTAATGGACCTCGGTCCTATTCCTTTGAAAATTAACGCTGATGATCAAAGATCAACTTCACTATCTACGGTTGATATCATTCTTTACAGGTATGCTGATGTGCTACTTTCGAAAGCAGAAGCTATCGCCAATTTGTCGGGACCAACTGAGGAAGCTATGGAACTTGTAAATGTTGTACGCCGCAGGGCTGGTTTGCAGGATAAGAGTATTGCAAATTATGGTTCCTTATCAGCTTTCAACGACTTGATCCTTACCGAACGAAGCCATGAATACTGGTGCGAAAACGGTCAATACAGGGCTGATCTTATCCGTCACGGAAAATTCGTGTCGCGCTGTATTGAGTTGACACATTCTCCTTACGCCGACGCAAACAAAGTACTTTTCCCTTTCTCTTTAAAAACAGTTAGCGAAGGCAAGGGATTATTCATTCAGAATCCGGGTTATAATTGATAGTTGTAATGAAGCAGGATTTAAACTTAAAAATAGTTTGCTTCCTGCTTCTTTTACTCAAAAAACAAACTGTTTCAAAAAATTGTATCACTGTACCGGGTTTAATATCAGTTAAATAAGCAAGTTCTACCTACCATGAATAAAATTATGACCACTCAAATGAAAAGAATAGAATATCTATCTGTATTCATATTGATTTGTATTGCATTATCATTGGCTAGCGGGTGTAAAAAACCTGATAGCAATGGTGAAACAAATAACAGTATTATACAGTATCAGCAATCCATGGATATTTTTTCCAATCCTGAGCGAGGTTTTATTCATATGGCTGATGTTAAATCGGAAGGTGATAACCTGAATCAGTTATGGCTGGCTAATCTCAAGTCGCAGAATGTATCGATGATGTTGAGGCAATTTTACCTGGAAAAATTTAAGGATCAACCCATAAGTGACAAGGAACTGCAACTGATTCGTACTGATTTGCAATCCATGCGTGATGCCGGCATAAAATGCATTCTTAGGTTTGCCTATACAGATGACATGGATGGAACCGATGCTCCTTTGGCAATTGTCAAACAACATCTGGATCAGCTTCAACCAGTTTTTGAAGAGAATAAAGATGTTATTGCTTTTGTTCAGGCAGGATTTATAGGCGCATGGGGTGAATGGCATAGTTCGAGCAACGGGCTGGCAACTACCGAAAATAAGCGGGAAGTTCTTTATAAGTTGTTAAGTGTTTTGCCTGTCGAAATCATGGTACAGGTCAGGACGCCCGGAGCTAAACAAGCGATCTTTAATACTTCCTTACCCATTGAATCTGCAATAGCATACAGCAGCGAAAATCGAGCCAGGGTCGGACATCACAACGACTGTTTCCTGGCCGGTGGTACAGATTACGGTACTTATTCGAATATAACGGCAGATAAAGAGTACATCAGCAAGGATGCATTGTATGTTCCTACCGGTGGTGAAACTTGTCCACCCGAAGGGGCTTTCCCAGGCTGCACAACAGCGCAAACTGAGATGAAGCTTTTGAAATGGACTTACCTCAACCTCGATTGGTACCAACCAGTTATTAACGCCTGGAAAAATTCAGGTTGTTTCGAAGAATTTCAACGAAACCTGG
This sequence comes from Bacteroidales bacterium, assembly GCA_963665485.1. Taxonomy (GTDB): domain Bacteria; phylum Bacteroidota; class Bacteroidia; order Bacteroidales; family UBA4417; genus UBA4417. Next base: position 285,030 of record OY762227.1, read on the forward strand.
GATACAGGCTGGTTCTGGTTAGCGCAAGTCTGCCGAAGGAAGTCAGTACCGGCGGTGATTTTCTGCCCGAGATTAAAATTACAAATAAAGGGTATGCTCCGTTATACAACTACAAAACAACAAGCCTGGTGCTGAAAAATATAGCAACCGGTGAGTTTTACCAGTTCGATTTACCTGTCGATATTCGTACATGTAAGCCAAACGGGATCCTGACAATCAATAATTCCATAAAATTAACCAACATTCCACAGGGAGATTACAAAGTATATTTAAAACTGGCCGACCAGTCAGAAACCTTGAAAAACCGCAAAGAGTTTTCAGTGCGGCTGGCCAACACAAATGTATGGGACGAGGAAACAGGGTTGAATGATTTGCTTCACCAGCTTAAAGTTACCGCCAAAAAGTAATCCCTTTCAGATCAAGAAAAACTAACAATAATTAATAACTAACAAAATGAAGAAAAAACACTACTGGATTCTGATAAGCATCGCATTAACAATGCTTACAACCGTTTCGTGCAAGAAAGATGATTCTTCCGGCGGAACCAAAGCTGTATTCAGTTATATAGCTGATGGTTATAAAGTTAATTTCACTAATTTCTCAACCAACGCAACAGAATATGTTTGGGAATTTGGTGATCAGACCGAAACATCCATACTTGCAAATCCCACCCATGTTTTCACAAAAAAGGGTCAGTACCTTGTTAAACTAACCGCCAAAGCAGGCGAAGTAACAAGTACTTTTATTGACACGGTTTTAATCATCGGGCCTAATATTAAAATTGATGGTGATTTTACGGACTGGACTTATGTTGGGTACACCTATCAGAATCCAAGCACTGGTAACGGTGGTACACTTCTTGGAATTAAAACCTTTGCTTCGGCAGGTAATCTTAATTTCTACCTCGAAGGAACACCTGATTGCAACCTGGATGTTATGGACCTTTACCTTGATACTGATAATAATCCCGAAACCGGTCTGAAAAGTTGGATGTTTCCTGCAGGATCAGGAGCTGACTATCTATGTGAAGGATCAGTTTCAGGAGGTTGGGGAGATGTTTTCCAACATGTGGGTCCTGGAAACGATTGGGCTTGGAACTCTATTCTTTCATTTGCAGATGTTTTTCAGTTTTCTGCATTTAAAACCGTAGATGGCAATAAGGTTATAGAATTTTCAATCAAAAGAAGTGCTTTGGGACCCCAAAGTGGATTTGTCAATTTTGGAATAGTCGAAAGCTCTTCAGGCTGGGCTGAAATTGGGCATTTACCTGTAACCGAGGAAGAAACCTCTAAATTCATACCTCTCCCACTGTAGAATCTTTAATCTGAACTTTTTAAACGGATACCCGGAATTATCATCATTTAATTCTGATGCGTTTCTGAAAGTCCAGTTCTGATTCGGTTGAGAAAAGGGTATGGTTAAATTCTGTCATACCCTTTTCCTTTCTTTTTTAACTCTTAAGCCAACAAAATCAATAGGTTGTGCTTGCCAAATTTAAATGCCTGTTTTGAAACATATAAAATAGTAATGTGATGATTCGCAAAAACCTATTAATCCCTTTTCTGCTGATACTGCAATATGCTTTGGTTTGTACCAGCCAGGCAAAAGCCGCAACAACGAATCAGTGGCCGGCATTACCCATAAAAGTTGAATACATCCTGCCCGGAGCTACTTTGAATGAAAGGGTTGAGATTCCAGCTTTAAAGGTTATCAATTCATCAAACACGAGGATTACGACTTATCGCAATGCAGAATATCAGGTAGTACTTCATGAAATTAACCGGGGTAGTTATACTGAAATTAACGGAGAGTTGGAATCACTGTCCGGAAATTCTTCCTGCGTCACTTTGCGGATTTGTTTCCCTGGTAATGGTCAAAAATGGGAGTGGTTTCATGGACTGGATAAATCATCTGAAATGCAGGCTGGAAAAATCTATTATGATACCATTCCTGTTAATACTATGATGCCGCCTGATGGTGCATTTAACGGTAAAACCTTATCCGACGGAGGATATGGTGATGCTGTAGGCAGGGGAACTATGTCATTTTATCCTTTATGTGCCATAAATACTGATGGCAAAGGCCTGGGTCTTGGTATCGACCTTTCAATTCCATTGGTTTACAGGCTAGGCGCTGAAAAAGGCAAAGGATTAATTTCCGAGTTTGATGTTGCCACAAGCCCATTGACTGAAAAATTCCCAAGCAGGGCATTTTTCAAACTTTGTACTTTTTCATTCGACGGAAAATGGGGAATGCGATCAGCTCTTGAGAAGTATTATTCAATATTCCCCGATGCATTCAAAAAAAGAGTTGTAACCGAAGGCATCTGGCTGCCATTTACTCCACTCCGATCAATTCCGCATTGGGAAGATTTCGGATTTGCTTTTCATGAGACATCCTGGAACGGCCAGGATAGCAAAGACGGGCAAAAACTCCCGAATATTTTGTCCGACAAGGGTACCGGCGTGCTGAGTTTCCAGTATACCGAGCCCTGGGATATTCAACTGCCCATCACCCGGAAAAATATCCCTTACGATTCACTGGTTTCTGACATAATGATCCCAACCCAGCACCAGGAATATGTGAGAAACAGTTCAACACAGGATAAAAACGGGCTGATGCAAACACGGCGTCTCGAAACACCCTGGTTCAGTTCGGGCTGGGCTGTAAGCATCACCACCAACTGCGATCCTGATTTGCCTGGATTTAACCGCTATCAGTATGTAGTGCAAGATGAAATTAAGCCGGCCACAAAAATGAATGTGGATGGAATCTATTTCGATTCGATGGAATGGAACTGGCATCATGATCTAAATTACCGCTCCGAGCATTTTAAATTTACTGATTACCCGCTTACGTTTTCATCAGGCATTGCTAAACCTGCAATCTGGAATTTCGCTTCTGAGTTTGAATTTATGAAGATAATTTCGGACGAAATGCATTCGCAGGGCAAGCTGGCTATGGGAAACGGACATGGTTGGAATCCATTTGCAGCTGCTAATCTCGATTTATTTGGTGCTGAATTAAGCTGGTACTCTTCCGGCGATCACAATACAGACGCTCTGGACTTTAAACGTGCCATTTCATTTCAGAAACCTATTGTTTTCCTTTTAAATGAAGGACTGAATGATAAAGCGTTCACCGACGCACCTTACACCGGGTATGAAATTTATTTTGAGAAACTAATGGCATATGGATTTTTTCCGTCATTTTTCAGCACCAATGCCTCCAGCGATCCTTACTGGCAGGATCACCAAAAAATAGAAAACGGGCGGCCTTTTTTCAAAAAATACATTCCCATCATAAAAACCATTGCAGCGGCTGGCTGGGAACCCGTAACCGCGGCTTCGGCAAACAACGCTTCCGTAAGGATTGAACGCTTCGGCAAGCCGGGCAATCTCTTTTTTACATTGCGAAATAACGGCACCCAGGAAGTGAAATGCCTTATAACACTGGATGCAGCTGAACTTAAGATAGCAGGAAAAATCAGCGCCAAAGAACTGGTGGGCGGAAAGCCGGTTAAAATTGAGAATAACAAAATGTATGTTACCATTCCTTCACAACGAACACAGGTAATCCAAATCATACCATGAAAAACAACCGGCTTTTCCTGATATTGCTGTTTGCCATAACTTTGGTTAACAGCACGCTGGCCCAGGACTGGACGCATTTTGTGCGCACCTCAGGCCATGGCTGCGAAATAGATCAGCTTCATGCAATTATGAACGATGCCAGGCAAACCTACCTGTTTGGCATCGAAGTGGATAATGATATCACCGGCAGGTACAGCAGCTTACTGGTTCCCGACCAAAAGCTGAAGGCAATTAAAGCCATGGCCGACAGTGCGCATGCAGCCAAAAATTATGCTTTTGTGTATACTGCTGGCTTGGAATGTATCACCGACAGTGTTGTTCCGCAATCCAGGACTTTCCTGCGCGATCATCCCGACTGGGCGCAGCGCAATAAAAAAGGAGATCCGGCTGTATTCGGTTTCGGCGACGCTTTCTGGATTAGTAAGAACTCAGAGGATGTATGGATTTCACCTTATGCTCCTGAGTGGCGTAAACTGTATATGGAACGTATCCGGCAGATTGCCGCTACCGGCATAGATGGAGTTTATATTGATATCCCGTACTGGATGACACATTTTACAGGTTGGGAAGATACATGGGCAAGTTTTGACCCTTATACAGTTGCTGAATTTAAAAAAAGAACAGGATTTGATGCCCTCACAGATTTTAAACCTGGTGACTGGAATGATCCGGAGTTTATTGCCTGGGTTGATTTCCGGATAAGCAGCATGACTGAGTTTATGGCTGAAATCGATAAAAATGTAAAATCAGTGAATCCTGCATGTAAAACCATTGCCGAAATATACCCTGGAATTGGTGAAGAAGTTGCACGCGTTGGTGCCGATGTTTACGATATGTATCCTGTAGTTGATGTAATTGCACATGAATACAATGTTGGCAATAATAGTGCCCAACGCCAACCATTGGATTGGACGGAATATATGATCGGGATGTATACTTTCCGGGCTTTTGCCGAAGGAAAACCATCCTGGATGCTGAGTTACAGTTGGGATAAAGAAGATAGTATTATACCTGCCGATGCCATCGAAAACCTCGCTATGAGCCAGGTGATGGCCGGTACAAACAGTTGGGATGCACACCGTTTTGTAATGGGAGGATCAAATGATTTTGAAGCCCGGACAAATGTGTATAAATGGATAAGTGAAAATGAAAAGCTGATCTATGCTGAGCGGAAATCAATTACTCCCGTGGGAATTTACTTTTCCCCTAAAACACGGAATTACTTTGCAGATGATTTTACACCGGCTTATCTGGGCATGATGAATTTATTGTTACGGGAACATATTGAATTCGAAATAGTTACTCCCCGGACTTTAATCACTGCCAAGTGTAAAATACTGATATTGCCTGATGTAAAATGCGTTAGTGACATTGAATTTGCTCAGCTCCAATCCTGGCTGAAAAAAGGCAACACTTTGATTTCAACCGGAGAAACAGCAAAATATAATGATAAACGTGAAATTTCAGTAAATCAGGCACGGATGCAGGAACTATCAGGCGTTTATCCGAATGCTATCCATATTTCCGGAAAACCGGAAAGTGTGTTTTATCAATTTTTAAAGGATAATTTTAATGTCTCAGCCTCTAAAGGCATCTATCCCGTTTACGAAAACAAAGGAATAAACCAGTTGCTGGACCAGATTAAAAATGCAAAAGGATATTCACCTGGAATCAAAATCGAGAATGCAGATTTATGCGTAACACAGATTGCAGCTGTTGATAATAAACCAACCATTTTCCTGGCCAATTTTTCAGGATTAAAGGGTTATGTAAATGCGAACCCTTTTCCGGATAAAGATATCCTTGTCACTTTTAATAATGTGAACCAGAAGTCTCATGCTGTATTTATTCCATTTATGGGAAAACCTCAGAATTTAAGAGGAGAATGGAAAAATGGGAGCCTCAAAATAACCTTACCGATATTAAAAAGAGGCGCGATTGTTATGCTCGAATAAACCGGCTTTCACCAGTACTGCTGGAGGTACAACTCCCCTAATTTAAAGTGAACTTTTGAAACCAATGATTTAATTAAATCCTGGTTACATCAAGGTTACACCCAAAAATTACACTAAGCTAAATACATATTCATCTAAAATTCAAAACCTTATGAGAAATTTACGCTTAATTTTAGTGGTACTTGGATTTATTTCTTCAAGTATTTTTGCACAAAACATTATCCCGGTAGCAGCCGGGCCTGGAGCTATTTCAATAGCCTTTACCACAGCCTCCGCAGGCGATATTCTTGAATTGACTACAGATGGAGGAGTCTATGCGGAAGCAGCCACGCTGATAATTGATAAAAAAATTACTATCAGGGCAGCAGCTGGACTTTCACAAAAACCTGTTATTACGTCAGGTTCAACATCTTCGATGATTGAATTTTCTGCAGACTTTTTACTCGATGGTGTAATACTGGATGGAGAGCAGGGAGAAGCACTCACTCCAATAGGAATAACAAATAAGTCAAATACCTCAGGGTATGATCTGACAGTGTTGAATTCCGAATTTCTGAATTTCAGCGATGCCGGAGCAACTACAGGTTTTGGGATTTTTGGTAATCCAAGTTCGGTGGTAGATTCGGTATTTGTACAAAACTGTTACTTTGCTCACATTTTAGATATGGGTATAAGTTTCAATGATCCACTAACATCAACGGGATCAGTAAATCACTTCAAAGTGGATAACTCGACATTTTGGGATATGCATTCAGAGGCAATATACGTTGATGGTTTTGATTCGAGTGTAGCGACTAAAGATCCTCAGGTTTATGTCAATAAAGTGACTGTATATGATTGCGGCAGCTACAATATTATACCTCACTATATTGATTCGGCAGTTATCACTAACTCAATAGTAGTTTTACCGACAATGAATACAAGTTATGCTCCTGCAAAGATTTATGGCGCCCATTCAAAAATTGAAAATTTCCTTTACTTCAATACGCGTGATATTGACCTAAGTAGTGGTGCCACTGATTTCCAACTGCTTAATGTAATAGTACAGGAAGATCCTTTGTTTAAGGATGCCTCTGCTGGTGATTTTACAATTACTGATTCCTCCCCGGCCTATAGTGCAGGCACTGATGGAAAACCATTAGGTGATGATAAATGGTGGTCAATCGATGTTCCGGAATTTATTTTTCTTGCAGCAGGTGAAAATGTCATATCTTCTGCTTTAGCTACTGCAGTTGATGGGCAGACGATCGTATTAACATCTGACGGAGGAATTTATAACGAAACAGCCAAACTCATTATTGATAAAAAAATTAAGATTATAGCCGGTGATGGTTTGGTAAACAGACCTACGCTAACATCCGGATCAACAGCTGCGATGATTGAGATATCAGCCGACTTTTTGCTCAAGGGAGTGATTCTGGATGGTTCTCTGGGAGGGGCATTAACTGCGATAGGCATAACGAACAAACCGAATACCTCAGGGTATGACCTCACGGTATTGGAATCAGATTTTCTGAATTTCAGCGATGCAGGAGCAACTACAGGTTTCGGGATTTTTGGTAATCCAGGTTCGGTGGTAGATTCGGTATTTATACAAAACTGTTACTTTGCTCACATTTTAGATATGGGTATAAGTTTCAATGATCCTCTAACATCAACGGGATCAGTAAATCACTTTAAAGTGGATAACTCGACATTTTGGGATATGAATTCAGAGGCAATCTACGTTGATGGTTTTGATTCGAATGTAGGAACTAAAGATCCTCAGGTTTATGTCAATAAAGTGACTGTATATGATTGCGGCAGCTACAATATTATACCGCATTATATTGATTCGGCAGTGATCTCGAATTCAATAGTGGTTTTGCCGACAATGAATACAAGTTATGCACCTGCAAAGATTTATGGCGCCCATTCAAAAATTGAAAATTTCCTTTACTTCAATACGCGTGATATTGACCTGAGCTCTGGTGCCACGGATTTTCAACTTTTTAATATAATAGTACAGGAAGATCCTTTATTCACAGATGCAGCTAACGGACTGTTTTTCTATCCTATAAGTTCTCCGGCAGTTATGATGGGAGAAAATAGTGAGCAAATATTAACAGGTGACGAAAGATGGTGGCCTGAAATTAACACAGGAATTGAAGATAATAAATCAAATGCAAATTCGGGCGGATTTGAATTGAATCAAAATTATCCTAATCCATTCTCAGCTTTCACAAAAATAAGCTATAGCATACCTGTTTCAGGAAAAGTTGTTTTAAAAGTCTATAATGCATTCGGAAGTGAAGTAATGATGCTGGTAAATGAAAACAAGAATGCCGGTAGTTATGAAATAAACTTAAATGCTTCTTCTCTTGCAAAAGGCATTTATACTTACAAAATTCAGGTTGGTTCATTCACAGCATCTAAAAAACTAGTTCTGATAAACTAGAAGCATATATTTTGGCCTTAGACGTAATTAAGCATTAGTTCATAAAATCGTTTGGGTGCAAAAGTCTTGACTTAACATTCTTTTTAAATCATTTAACAAAAACATGGAATTATGAAAAAAATTACTACGCTCTTGCTGCTAATGCTCTTTTTTAGCCTTGCATTGGACAGCGCTGCTCAATCGGTTATTAAGATTGAAGCGGGAACAGATGTTATCTCCGATGCCTATTCAACGGCCGTTTCGGGAGACATAATTGAACTGGTTACTGATGGGGGTTCTTATATTGAATCATCCGATTTTGTAATAGAAAAAGGCAAAAAAATAACAATACGAGCTGCAGAAGGATTAACTGTAAAACCAAAATGGACAGCTTCAGGAGGTTGGGCATTAATTCAACCTGCTGATGGTGTAACCTTCAAGGGAATTAGTTTTGATGGAACTTTAGGTGGCGGCCACCGTGAAGTCGGGATCAGAGGAGCAGAACCTGAATGGAACGAACTCCAAATAGGCTATGTAATGAAGATTTATGATTGTGACTTCTACAATTTTAACTATGCCATATACGGCGAAGATAATAATCAACTTGATACATTACTTATTGAAGGCTGTACCTTCCAGAAGATGTCCAATCAAGCAGTACAATTCTCTGGCGGAAAGATTGCACCAGGCCAGGTTAAGAATTTTATCTGTCAAAATTCAACGTTTTGGGATATCGGTGGCAGGGCGATTGATATTGAGTCGACAGCCTTGGATGCAAACCCACAAGCTAAGTTTTTGGTAAATCATGTCACAATTCATAACGCAGCTGATGGGAATATAAATGCAGAGAATATTGACGGAGCAATAATAAAAAATTCGATTATTACTAATTCCGGTTCAGCCCTTGGCTATGCCTGCGTCATCTATGGTAAAAATTCAGTTGTTTCAAATTTGCTATACCACAATTTATCCGGAGTAAATCTGCAAGGTGAAGCAGCTGAAAACCAATTAAGTAATTTACTGGCAGGGGTCGATCCATTTTATGCCAGTTCGGTAAGTGGTAACTTTACGTTGATGACAAACTCCATGGCAATTAATGCAGGGGATGACGGTAAAAGTCTGGGTGATTCGAGGTGGTGGCCAGAAAACAATACGAAATATATTTTCATTGCAGAAGGTGAAAATGCAATTTCTACGGCATTAGCATCAGCTGTTGATGGTCAAACGCTTGTATTAATAACCGATGGTGGAATTTATCACGAGGATGCAAAGCTTATTGTTAACAAAAAAATCATCCTTAAAGCAGCAGAGGGCCTGAAACAAAAGCCGGTGCTAACATCAGGTTCAACCTCTGCAATGATTGAGATTTCAAAAGACTTCTTACTTAAAGGGGTAATTCTGGATGGTGCCCTGGGAGGTACACTTACAGCAACCGGGATAACTAATACGCCAAACACATCCGGGTACAATCTCACGGTGTTGGAATCAGATTTTCTGAACTTTAGCGACGAAGGAGCAACTAAAGGCTTTGGAATTTTTGGAGATCCAAGTTCAGTGATTGACTCCGTGTTAATCCAGAATTGTTATTTTGCACATATTCAGGATATGGGTATTAGTTTTAATGATCCTCTGACTTCAACAGGTTCGGTCAATCACTTTATCGTGGAAAATTCAACATTCTGGAAAATGAATTCAGAAGCAATCTATGTTGATGGCTTTGATTCTAATGTAGCGACTAAAGATCCTCAGGTTTATGTCAATAAAGTGACTGTATATGATTGCGGCAGCTACAATATTATACCACATTATATTGATTCGGCAACTATCACAAATTCAATAGTAGTATTACCAGCATCGAACACAGATTTTGCTCCGGCTAAAATATATGGTACCCATTCAAAGGTTGAAAACTTTCTCTATTATAATACAAGAGATATAGACCTGAGCAGCGGCGCTACTGATTTTCAGCTTTTTAACTTAATAATTCAGGAAAACCCTTTATTTACTGACACCGAGAATGGAAAATTCTACTATCCTGTAAATTCACCTGCTGTTCTTTTTAAAGAAGATGGAGGAGTCATTTTATTAGGTGATGACAGATGGTGTCCGAATATTTCTTTCCCTTCGAATATCCATTGGGGTACAACTGATAATTCGTTAAACGGGTTGACAATAACCTGGAACAACCAAACAACAAATGATTCGTTGCGTTGGGGGTATACAACAAATTATGAAAAGGGTATTTTCCCAGGCATAAAAAGAAACAATTACCAGATTGGTGAAAATCCGGAATACCTGTTCGATTACAAATTCCCCAAGTTGAATCCATCAACGAAAATATATTATTCCATAAAATTCAATGGAATATGGGGTAGCACGAAAACATACACAACGTCTGTGGATACAGCATCAAGCAAGTTTTCTTTCATAGTTGGAGGTGATCAGCAAAACGGAGATGAGAAATGGCAAAAACTTTCTTCTATGGCCGCCGCTGATAAACCGGACTTTGGAATCATGGTAGGGGATATCATTGATAATTCCCTGTATCCCGATTTGTGGGAAAAATATTATGACTTTGGGAAAGACTATTTAGAAAATGTGTTAACGTATTACACACACGGTAACCATGTTTATTACGATGCCGAATCGGGAAATGCCGCCCTTAATCAATTAGTTTTACCAGGAAATGAAAAGTGGTATTCGGTTAAACAAGGCAATACTCTTTTTATCTGCCTGTTGTCAGAGGCAACGCTATCAACACAGTGGACCTATTTAAAGAACCTGTTGCAAAGTTCAAATGCAACATGGAAAGTTGTTTATTTTCACCGACCTTTCTTTACAAGTGGTGGTCATGCCGGTGAAATGGACGCAGTAATCCCCTACTGGTGGAAAGCATTTGATGATTATGGAGTTAATGTTATTCTTAATGGACATGATCATACTTATACCCGCTCAAAACCCATGAATTTGAATGTTTCAACAACTGCTCCTGTTGCTATGTACGGTAGTGGTGTAGGACAAGGACGATTACAGATGCTCACAGGTGCCATGGGCGCATCACCTTATGGAGACCAACAGGGTTGGTGGGTAGGTGTCACTAAATCTGTTGATAATTATGTTAGATTCCAGGTTGACGGAAATAAGATGCATTTTGATGCCATTGACGAAAATGGAGTTCTCGTTGATAGTTTAACCCTGCAATCTGAAGGCACAATTACCAGCCTTGAATCGGGGAATTCTGAAATCCCAAAAACGTATCGCATTCAGCAGAATTACCCCAATCCTTTTAATTCAAATACCAAATTCACATATTACGTACCTAAGTATGGAAAAGTCACTCTGAAGGTATATAATATGTTTGGTGATGAAGTAAAGACTTTAATAAATGAAGAACAGGTGCCTGGCCAATATGAAGCAAATTTTGATGCTTCTTCTCTAGCAAGTGGAATTTATTATTATAGATTTCAATCAGGCGCTTTTGATGAAACGAAGAAAATGGTTCTGTTAAAATAATCTGTATTAATTCTTTAATTCAAAACAAGGTGTTCAGAGTTAAATACTCTGAACACCTTAATTAGATTAACCAGTTCAAAGTCCTCATTATTAATCATTTAAAAAACATAGAAAGTATGAAAAAAAAGTTACTGTTTTTGGCCATTCTAGGATTAATTTTTTCCTTCAATGTTTTTTCGCAAAAAATTATCCCGGTGGCAGCCGGACCAGGAGCAATTTCGGCTGCATATGCTTCGGCTGATGCCGGCGATATTCTCGAGTTGACGACTGATGGAGGCATTTATGTTGAACCGGCCAGACTCTCAATTGATAAAGCACTCACCATCAGGGCAGCAGTTGGCCTCAGCAGTAAGCCAACCTGGGCATCCGATGATCCGAATTATATGATAAAGCTTTCTGCTGGCCTGACACTACAGGGAATAGCATTCGACGGCTTACAAGGGGCATCCAAAACAATAGGTGCGCTCGATATCAGGCTCGTAGGTGGAAATGTGAAAATTTATAATTGCGATTTCGTCAATATGTCAGATCCTGCAGGTACTGATGGTAAAGCTATTTATGGGACTTCATCTGCTCAGGCCGACTCTTTGATCGTTGTGGGTTGCACCTTTGCAAACATTGTTAAACAAGGCATTCTTTTTGAAGCAAACACCGCTCAACCCGGTGGCGTGAAGTATGTCTCCATTGAAAATTCCACATTCAATACAATAGGCGCGGAAGCATTATATATTGACGATGCAGACGATAATCTTACAACACCGGGTCCAATCCTGGTAATGAATCATGTAACACTTCATAATACAAGCAGAATCCTCACACATAAGTCGGACTATAACATAATACGTAACACAATCTTTACGAATATTCCAAATATTGAGAATAATTCTTACTATATATACGGCGACAATTCTTATGTTACAAACAGTTTATGGTTCAATGCTTCTGTGAACATGCATACGGGCAAAGCATTGAATATGGTGAACGCGGACCCCGGCTATGCTGATGCAGCAAATGGGGATTTCTCGCTCTCAGTCAGTTCACCGGCATACAATGTAGGTGACGACGGAAGTACAATTGGCGATCCGCGCTGGTGGCCAAAGCTGTCGAATGCCATTTATGTCGAAGCCGGAAAAGATAAAATATCTACTGCCATAGCTGCTTCTAACCCGGGCGATGTAATTGAACTCATAACCGACGGTGGATTATATGAAGAATCTGCAACCCTCACAATCAGAAAAAATATTACAATTAAAGGTTCAGCCGCATTGGTCAACAAACCGGTTTGGACATCTGATGACGGCGGCTATCTGATCAGGTTAAAAGCTGACATTAACCTGACAGGAATCGTACTCGATGGTTCAAAAGGTGTGCTGAAAAATGTTGGCGGTATCGCAATCGACTCCATCGGATACAGCATCAGGCTTACAAATTGTGATTTTGTAAACTTCATTAATGATGCCGGAACCGATGGCCATGCAATTACTGACGGTATTTATTCCGGACAGATCGATTCTCTTTTAATTAAAGGCTGTGTGTTTAAAAATATCAGGAAAGAAGGGATTTATATTGCCGGGCATAATGCTGCTGCAATTGGAAATGTTAAGTATTTCCGTGTAATTAACTCCACTTTTTCAAAAATAGGCAGCGATGCCATTTATGTTCGCGATCATGATGGTGTTGATGCAACGCCGGGTCCGGAATATCTTGTCGACCATTGTACATTCTACGATTGTTTTGCCAGTTACGGAGTATTGGCACATCATATTGACGGAGCTGTAATTAAAAATTGTATTGCATATTCCTCAACTAATACCGGAACCGCATATTACATTTACGGCAATAATTCCATGTTGAAAAACTCTTTGTACTTTAATCTGGGAATAAATCTGCACACCTCTCAGGGTATAAATGTAATTAATACTGATCCAATATTTGTTGATGCTGCCAATGAGAATTTCAAACTCTATAAAAACTCGCCTGCAGTTAATTTTGGGGACGATGGAACAACGATTGGAGATCCTCGCTGGGGAGTTTCCAATATAGTAGCAAACCAACTCATATTGATTAAGAAGGCATACAGTATGTCTCCTACCGAGACATCCGTAAGAATAGTCTGGCAAACACCCGAATCGGCATCACCTGCAAGTGTGGTTCAATATGGCACCACAAAGGATCTGGGCTCAACAATTGTTGGTTCCGACGGATGGCTGATATCAGGTGAAGGTTATATGCATGAAGTAACACTTACAGGTTTGCAGCCCTTCACAAAGTATTTCTACAGGGTCGGAAATGGTACCGAATTTGCGCTTGACACCAATATGACAAAGACAGCTCCGGCTAAAGGAACTGACTTCAGGTTAATGTCTGTCAGCGATATCCACGGTAATGATGAAGGTATATGGCATGGAATCAGTTCAAAGGCGGTAAGAGACACAATAGATATGATGGTGTTTATCGGTGACTTTGTTAACGACGGAAGTATAAGAACCGAATGGGATGGTGGATTTTTTACCCCTGGTGAGCCCCTCCTGAGAGCAGTACCTGTTATCAGTTCAGTAGGAAATCATGAAACGGCATTCGGACCATCGACTTATTATGATTATTTCTCACTCCCTACTCATCCAGACAATGGAGAAGATCCTGAAGCATATTTCAGCATGGATTATGGTGATGTAAAAATTATTGCCATCAATTCAACCGGGAATTTCAGTCCTGCCTTCAATGAAGGATCGCTTCAGCTGGCCTGGCTCGATGACCAGATCAAAAACGCTGATTCAAAGTGGATTTTTATTTTTTCGCATACCAATGTGATTTCTACAAGTTACCATGCACAATGGTCTGCCGATGAAAAAGCTTACCTTATGCCATTATATGAAAAATATGCAGCTGAAGGAAAGCATATATTGGTATTTGCGGGTGACGAACATAACTTTGAACATCTGTATAAAGCCGGTGTAAATTATATTCGTCCCGGAGCTGCAAATGCTTCGCTTCGTAACACAGACATAAATTTAGTTGATAAACCATACAGCCTCTACTTTAATAAAATTTCAGGCTATTCAACAATTGATGTAAGTGATAATGGAGATCTGGTTACTTTATTAGCCAGGGATACTACCGGAAAAGTATATTATTCAACAACGTTTACAACCAGCAGTACTCCTGCACCGACTATTTTCATTACAGAGCCAAACGGTATTGAAGATGTATCAGATGATAGTTTCAAGATTCAATGGGTTGATTCAGATCCCGATAATGATGCAAAAATCAGTCTGTTTTATACAACAGATGTAAGTATTCCCGGAACTTTAATTGCAGATAACATCAGCGAAGACGATCCACAAAATTACCTGAATTGGGATGTTTCGCATATCACGCCCGGATCGTACTGGATTTATGCATTAATTTCAGATGGAGTAAATCCTGAAGTTAAAAAATTCTCGCAAGGTCAGGTTACGGTTGTACCGGATGCTACTGCGCCTCCATCCGTAACAGATCTATCTGGTAGTGTAATTGAAAACACTAAAGTAGTTTTGACCTGGAAGAATCCGACAGATCTTATCCACGTTGAAAATAGTATAGCAACCTTTGAAGATGGATTTGATGGATTTATAGAAAGTCCTCACGGAACATCAACAGGTTCACTTGAAAGTATTGAAGGGAACATGGGTAAAGGTATGAGGATCAATTATCAGATTAAAGATGCCTGGGATCAGTATGCTGGTACAAAAGTAATTCCCGGATACCCCAATTACTCAACAACGCCATTCCTGGAATTCTGGTACAGAGGTGATGGCTCCAGCCGATCCTTGCGATTGATAGCTGAACAGGATAATGATCGTAACGGGACAGCCGATGATTGGTGGTATATCGAAGCACAAACGCTGGAGTCAACCGAGTGGCAGCATGCTGTTGTTGATCTGAGAACTTTATCACCACTTTCGTGGCATCCGAATGGGGATAAGACCTTTGACTTAGAAAACATGGCTAGTCTCGATTTTATAATTCCTTCAGAAGCAGCTGCAAATGGTCATCTTGATATTGATGAACTGAAACTTACAGGTGAAATCTATCCGGCTCCTGATTTTGAAGGTGTAATTCTGTTACGCAGATCGGATCGCTTTCCACAGGATGTAACCGACGGTGATGTAATTTACCAGGGGAAACTGGAAACATTTACGGATGCAACCGCAAACATCAATCAGACGTATTACTATACCATTTTTGCCTTTGATGAAGTTCCGAATTATGCTGTTCCCGGCTCTTCGGCTCAATGGAAATCTCCATTACTTACAGGACTAAAAGATGGAAATGGCAAGTCTAAAGGTTATGAACTGAATCAAAACTATCCAAATCCGGCTCAACTTTCAACAAAAATAACCTACAATTTACCAGCTTCCGGCAAAGTTGTTCTTAAAGTGTTCAATATTTTCGGAAAGGAAGTAACTACCCTGGTTGATCAGGAAAAACCAGCCGGGAGTCATGAAGTTAATTTCAATACTTCAACACTTGCAAGTGGCATTTATTATGTCAGGATGCAGGCAGGCTCTTTTGATAAAACCAGGAAAATGATTTTGGCAAAGTAGTGCAAAACCGGAAAAGGTATAACCGAAATAGTTCATTCAGATTGTATTGATTTCAATGCATCCCGCCTAAAAAACGGGATGCATTATTTCTCAGAAACAGCCGGCTGCTTTTTGGGACAAACAGATAGCAAAATCATCTGAAGTGACTAATTTAAAACGTAATCAAATGAAGATTAATCAAAACTGTATGCAGTATTTCAAATTCAATTCCCTGGCTTTGCTTTTTGCATTAGTGCTTCAGTTAAGCCTTCCCACCCAGGATGCAAAATCACAAAATGTTTTAAAAGGGCCTTATCTTATTGAACCCGGCAAAGCTACAATGATCATTCGCTGGGAGTTTGATAAGATGTCTGATTATACGGTGGAATATAAGCTGAATTCGAAAAAAGCAAAACAACTTAAACTTGCTTACAGAGGCACTAAAAATAATGCACATCTGTATGAAGCTGCATTAACTGGCCTGAATCCGAATTCCACATATTATTACCGGCTTGTTTCGTCGGATAACAAGTCATGGTTCAAAACCAGGACCTATGCCGAAAACCAGGAGAATTTCACCTTTATGGCTATGGGTGACAGTCGCAGTAATCCCGAAATATTTTCAAAGATCATGAATGAATCAGGTGAAGACAATCCTGATCTCATTATCAGTATGGGCGATTTGGTTGAAAACGGAGGCAAATATGAACAATGGAAGGATTTCTATTTCTCGGTAATACACGGTGTTGCAGAGTCTACCCCAATTGTTAGTACGCTGGGCGATCACGAAGGTGACGGAGACGATGGCGAATTGTTCCGCTATTTTTTGCGCGATAAGCAAACCGTCGATAAAGAATGGTTTTCCTTTGATTATGGTTCAGCACATTTTATTTCGCTCGATTACCGTTATCCTGATAGCAAGGAGATGACAGACTGGTTTATAAAAGATATTACCTCATCATCTAAAAAGTGGAACTTTGTCTATATGCATCGTCCCTGTTACAACCTGGGCGGACACGGCTCAGCCTGGGGGCGGGAAACCTGGCCTGAATTATTTGCCAAATACAAAATAGATATTGTATTTTCGGGTCATTCTCATTTGTACGAAAGATTTTACCCGGTAAAGCCAAAAAATGAACCGGAAGCTTCTGCTGTAACCTATCTGACTACAGGTGGCGCTGGTGCCGAATTATATGAAGTTGTGAAAAACGAATCCGTACTAGCCTGCTCCGAATCGGTAAATCATTTCGTAAAAGTTCAGATTGCCGGCGATACGCTTAAGCTACAATCCATACGAATGGATGGAAGCTTATTGGATAAACTCTTGATAATCAAAAACAAAAACAGTTTAAATAAAGAATATGCTGACCGCATCATTCCACAGGAAATGCTAAATCTGCTCACCATGTTTAATTCAGGAATTACGCAGAGCATTTCGTCAGTTCCGCTTTATACTGTTCCTATTGAATATAAACTGAAGCTTCACCCTGGTACCAATGAAATGATTCCTTTCAAAATTCAATTGGCAGACACCACAGGTAAATTCTATTTCGCAGAGCCTGTTAGTGATACCCTTAGCAATAACAAAGACAAAGAAGTGATTCTAAAAATATTTAGCAGAGATGACATGAAGTTTTCAACCTGGGGAGAACTGCACCCGGAATTAAGGCTAAAATTAACATACGAGTATAACTTGCGAAAGGAAACACTTGTTGGCGGAGCTTTGGGGTTTTGGCCTCAATAAATCATTCTGTTGATGAAAGCATTGGCAAGATTTCAGATCATTCTGAGTTATAAAAAAAATTATAAGATAGATTTGTTGCTCATCTCTATGATTTCTGCCAGACAAAAATCATTAATTACTGATAGCAATTGCTGCTATCGGCTGGTTGCCTGGGTATATTAAATTCAGGCATATATTGAGTGTAGAATCAACAGCCAGCACTCCTGGAATTTTTATTACTCAGAATGAATTGTGTAAATTTTTGAAAAGAAATGTTTAGAAAGTAATAGTTGCAATGAAAATCGTTAAATCACTTTTTTATAGTATAGCTCTGCAAATATTGATATCAGCCGGATGTCAGGGGCAGGTAGTTTTTTATGTAAATGGAACCAGTGGTAATGACTCCCAAAATGGCCAGTCACCAACTACTGCCTGGAAAACAATTCAAAAATCCTTTAACGCTGCCACTCCCGGAAGCACTGTTTATATAAGTGGAGGCGTTTATAAGGAACAACCTGTTTTGCATGTGAGCGGAAAGCCAGAAAATCCAATCGTATTTGAAGCCATTCCTGGTGAATCTGTTATTCTCGATGGCACCTCGCTGGGAGGTAGTACCATGATTACAATCATCGATAAAAGCCATATAAGAATGCAGAACTTTACCATCCGGAACCTTTTGCATAATTACGCTGTGGGCATTTTGGTTGAAGCTACAGAAAATGGTGCCATTAATGATTTGATCTTTAAAAATATTGCCATTACTAACATTAACTGGACAAATAACCCAAACGCTATGCCGGGGTCTGGAAATAATTCGAACCCGTTTCTTTTTTACGGACAAGGAGTAACCCCCGCTAATACTATCAGTAATGTAGTGGTTGATAGTTGTGAGATTTTCAATAATATTACCGGGTATAGCGAAAACCTGACTTTTAATGGCAATGTTGATGGAGCAGTAATCTCAAATTGCAAAATTCATCATAACAAAAACATAGGAATTTGTATTGCCGGAAATTACGAAGCTTGTTCGGTACCGGTTCTCGATCATGCAAGGAATATACATGTGTATGGAAATACCGTTTACCAAAATATTTCGCAGGCAGCCACCAGCGCAGGAATTTATGTCGACGGAGGCCGGAAAGTTCTGATCGAACGCAATAGTACATATCGCAACGGAGTTGGAATTGAAATCGGCTGCGAACGCGACGGCTTAACCGACAGCTGCACAGTGCGTAACAATCTGGTTTTTGATAATCTCGACTGGGGAATAGGTGTTGGAGGTTATGATCCGGAAACAACTGGCCAGGTTTTATACACTAAAGTGACCAACAACACTTTGTACATGAATACAGTAAATAATTCAGGGATGGGTGAATTCTATATACCGAAAGCTTCTCATTGCAGTTTTACAAACAATATTATCTACACCTCCGGCCAAAATGTCTTTTACACTTTTGATGCGATTAATCCTCAGGCAAATAATATTTTTGATTATAACTGCTGGTACACACCTGCAAATGATCCGGCAAAAGCCAAGGTGAATTGGAGAGGACAAACACTGGGCTCTTTTTCAACGTTCCAAATTGCTACAGGATTTGATAAGCATTCATTCTATAAGAATCCTATATTTGTGAATCCGGGGACAGTTTCTCCCAATTTTCAGCTCCAGAATAACAGCCCTTGCATTGATTCCGGAGACCTGTCAATCGATTCATTCGTCGGGGAAACTGATTTTGGAGGATTTCAAAGAATTGATAACAACCAGGTTGATGTTGGTGCTTTCGAATTTAACCGGACGGTAAATATTCAGGAACCACCATTGAAAGGCAAACTGATGATTTATCCTAATCCATGTAATAAATATATTTTCATTCAAGGGGACACCGATGGAGCATTCATCAAAATATCAGATGTTGGTGGGCATACCGTGAGCCAGGGTTTTTACTTTAGTTCAGGTTATGATATTTCGGGAGTTCCAAATGGTATCTATCTTATCAGTTTGAAACTTACAAATGCTAAGACGCTTACCGGTAAATTGGTGGTACAGAATAATTGATTTATCAGAAAATAAATAGTGTTGGCCATTTAATTCCATTAAAAATATGATTAAACAAATTGCTTGTATCTTCTGCTTTGTAACTATCGCAATCAGCAGTACCGCACAGGAGAAAATTGCACTTCAAAGGATAACACTTTCGCCTGGTGAAAAGGTTTGGTGTGGTGTGATTAACGACGGGCAACTGATGCCGTTTTCCACTGATTACACCATGGATTTTTATGGCAACAATAAATCGAACCAGGCGCAGCCGCTGATTCTGACTAACAAGGGACAATTTGCCTGGAGCGAACAACCGTACAAGTTTGAGATCAGGGGAAATGAAATAACCATTACCGATCCGTATAACCAGGTAGTAACCGGGAAAAACGGCAATTCGCTGGCCGAAGTTCAGCGGTTTGTACGGCAGAAATATTTCCCTTCGAATGGTAAAAAGCCTGATACATTATTGTTTTCGCGGCCGCAGTATAATACCTGGATCGAACTCACTTACAACCAGAACCAGGCCGACGTGCTGAAATACGCCCAAGGCATTCTCGATAACGGCTTTCCTCCGGGAGTAATCATGATCGACGATACCTGGCAGGAAGATTACGGCTTGTGGAAATTTCACCCGGGGCGTTTCCCGAATCCGGCGGAAATGGTATATAAATTGCACAAAATGGGCTTCAAGGTGATGTTGTGGATATGCCCGTTTGTAAGCGCCGACCAGGCCATGATTTACAATACCCTTAAAGAAGCCAAAGGATTTCTGTTGCAGAAATCTTCCGAAAAGGATACCTGGCAAACGCAATCCAAACCGCTGATGGTGGAATGGTGGAACGGGCAATCGGCAGTGCTTGATTTTTCGAATCCTGAAGCAGTAAAATGGTTCAATCAGCAACTGGATGGTCTGGTAAAGGATTTTGGGGTCGACGGTTTTAAATTCGACGCCGGCGATATGTATTTTTACCCGGCCAATGGCCTGAGTATGGGTTCCGTTACTCCCAACCAGCAATGTGAGCTATTCGCACAATTCGGACTACGTTTCCCGCTGAACGAATACCGTGCATGCTGGAAAATGGGTGGACAGCCGCTGGCACAAAGGTTACAGGATAAATCACATACCTGGACCGACCTGCAGAAACTCATCCCGAATATGATCCTTGAAGGTTTGAGCGGCTACCCGTTTTCATGTCCCGATATGATTGGCGGGGGCGAATGGACTTCCTTCCTGGATGAATCCATCCTGGACCAGGATCTGATTGTACGATCCGCGCAATTACACGCCCTGATGCCTATGATGCAATTTTCGGTTGCACCCTGGCGGGTGTTGGATTCGGTACATTTAAACGCGGTAAAAGCGGCAGTTACATTGCGCACAAAATTTACTCCATTGATCATGCAATTAACGCATAAAGCTGCAGCCACCGGTGAGCCCATTGTAAAAAGCATGGAATATGTTTTCCCCGGCCAGGGATTTGAAACAGTAGTCGATCAGTTTATGCTCGGCGATAACATACTGGTAGCGCCTATGCTCGACAAAGGGAATACAAGCAGAAATGTTAAACTCCCCGCCGGCAAATGGAAAGCCTCTGATGGCACTGTGCTTAAAGGTGGTAAAACATACCCGCAAAATGTAGGGCTCGACCAGCTTTTATATTTTGAAAAAATAAATTAACAACAAGGCATTCGTCTTAAAAACAAATGATTTAAAGGCATTTATCCGGGCAGTAAGCTGTCATCCGGATCACTCATTTAAAAACGGATAAAATTTTAAAACCATGAAAAAGCGCTCATTTATTTTATTGATCCTGGTTATCCTCGGTACATCCACCTTTGCTGTCGATTACCCTGGCAAAGCGCCCGGAGCTGCTATGCTTACCATAAATCCGGCAACCGTTAGCTTACAGAATAATGTGTTAAAACAAACATGGGCTGTAACTGGTAACAAAATTATTCCCTCAAAGCTCACTGATATTCAGGGTAAAACCAGCATTGATCTTTCGACTGCGGAGCTTTTTTATGTAATCGTTGATGGGAAGCTCCTGAAAAGTTCAGAATTTAAACTGCAGAAAGCACCGGTGGAATATAAGATTGTTCCAAACAAAGGGTCTGTTCAGTTATCTCAAAGTCTGGGAGGAAAAGCCGTTAGAGCTGTTTTCGCAACTAAAAACGGCAAACTGAGTGTGCAATGGACGGCAATATTGCGCGATGGTTCAAATTATATACAGCAGCAGCTTGATTTCTCAACCAACCAGCCGGATTTAAATGTTTCGGAATATTATTTTGAGTTACATACTCCGGGCAAAGCATCGGCAGGAACTGTCGACGGATCGCCGGTAACTTTCGGTAATTTCTTTTTTGCCTCCGAAAACCCGATGACAAAAATCATTTTACAGCAGGATGAAAAAACAAACCTGGCCCAATTCCGGTTGCCACGTTACAGCGGGTTGTCAGTTACTGAACCATTTACAACTACAATAACATCAGGGGTTGTACCTCAAAACCAGATGCGGCGCGGTTTTCTTTATTATATCGAACGCGAACGGGCTCATGCTTACGTTCAATATGCGCATTATAATTCGTGGTTCGATATCTCGTATTCCGAATTAAAACTGAACGAAACAGCATGCCTGGATGTGATCAGGCATATTGGCGACAGCCTGGAAGTGAAACGTGGCGTTGCCTTATCAGGATTTGTTTTCGACGATGGCTGGGACGACAACTCGACTTTATGGCAATTTAACAGCGACTTTCCCAAAGGCTTTGACCCCTTAACTGCCGAAGCAAAAAAATACAAATCGGGAATCGGAATGTGGATTTCTCCCTGGGGTGGTTACGATCCTGAAAAAGCAGAGCGTTTAAAATATGGCGCAACACAAGGATTCGAAACCAACGAAAACGGGTTTTCTTTGTCGGGTCCCAAATACTATTCGCGGTTTAAAGAAGTTTGCCTGAACCGTATTGAGAAAAACGGTGCAAGTTATTTTAAGTTTGATGGCATTGGTGCAGCTAACGGACTTAATGCCAACAAATTCGAGAAAGATATTGATGCGTTGTTCCGCCTTACCGGCGAATTACGGAAAGTCAAACCCGAGTTATTTATCAATATGACCGTAGGCACCTGGCCTTCGCCCTTTTTTCTATGGTATGCCAATTCAATCTGGCGCGGCAGCGATGATGTAAACTTTATGGGTCAGGGAACCAAACGCCAGCAATGGAGCAACTACCGCGATGCCATGACTTACGAGAATATCGTTTCGAAAGCGCCTTTGTACCCGCTCAATTCCCTGATGCTTCATGGAATTTGCATTGCTAAAAACGGAACGCCTAAGGAGATGAATAACACTACCGACGATATCCGCAACGAGATACACTCCTATTTCGGAAGCGGCACCGGCATTCAGGAATTGTATATCAGCTGGAGCTTGCTGAATGCTGAGGTCTGGGATATACTTGCTGAATCCATTTTATGGTCACGTTCACATAAAGATATCCTTGCAGATACCCATTGGATAGGCGGCGATCCCGGGAAGGGTGAAGTTTATGGCTGGGCAGCCTGGAACAATAACAAAGGGATACTTACACTCAGAAATCCTTCTGACAAACCCGCTTTATTTATTGTTGATATCGCGAAAGCTTTTGAACTTCCGGCAAATGCCGCAACGAAATACAGGCTCAAAAGCCCGTGGAAAGCTGATAAAGCTAAACCTGGAATAAATTCAGTTGCCGGTAAAATCACCACGATTGAACTTCAGCCTTTTGAAGTGCTGACCTTCGATGCTTCAGCCATTAAGTAGGGTTTGCCGGAAATAGCCAGATAACGATAGTTCGATAAGGATCGGGCTTTAAAGTATTTAAAATCAATAAGGGAATAAGGTTTGGTTCTTGTTGGACCAACAATTCTACTAAGGGAATATCATAAATAAGGTTTACTGGCACTTTAACCTTATACTCTAACGAAAATAACCTTAGTAATAAAATGAATGAGTTTAAAATAAACCTTATTCCCTTATTTACAATTAAATAAGAATTATTTTTCATCAACTTCTGGTTCCATAGCTGTTTATCAGGTTTTGTCAGCTACTGACACTACAACCCATGCAGGCATGACTTACCACTCCATTCATACACCTGCACATTTCCGGATTTGTTTTCCCCGTTAGGGGATAAATATCAATAAAAAAATACAATCCCGATTCCCCGGCAGGGGATTAACATAATACAATGAATATTAATGCCCTACGGACAATCTCGTGTTCCACTATCATTTAGCAATTGGTAATGATTCCCTCCGGAAAAACCCAGGGCGATTCGATTTTTGTTTTTCAGCAATCCCTAAGTAATTGATTTTTTTTCGGATCATTTGGTTCGCTTTGAGCCAAATTATCCGGTTTACAATGCAATGCTATAGCCTGGGAAAAGCCGGCGGAAGCTGAACATAGCTTTTCCTTTGTGTCACTTTGCGCACTTTGCGCCTCTGCGGTTACCTTTTAATTTGCGAGTCTTTCTAAAAAACTCAAACGCAAGTTAAAAAGAAAGTATAAATATCGCGATAACAGCGAATACCAAACCAATCAGTAACATAGGGCCTGGCATTACACTATATAAAATCAGCGAGAGAACTATTGTAATCAGCGGTGCCAGCCCGGTGAGCGGAACCACGATAATAGCTTTGCCGTACCGGAGCGCGTAAACCAACATTAATGCGCCCACCGAGTTCAACACATGCACCATGGCTGCCAGGTAAGGACCTTTAAACCCCCAGTTTATGGGCTGACTGAAATCGGTCATCCACCAGGCAAAAGGAGAAAGTACCAGCGCCGTAACAGCCATATAGAAATAGATACTCTCGGCTTTCATGCTTTCGTTCGAAAACTTCATCACATAAGCCTGTAAACCCCAGGCCACGAATACCAGCAGCGAAAGCGCAAGCCACAGAAACCCGCGCGAATCGGAAGCTCCCGGTTCCTGGTACGAAAGAAAGAAGATGGCTACCAAAGCAGTTGCGATTCCAACCCATTTCAGTAAGGATGTTTTCTCTTTGAGAATCAGGACAGAAAGCAAGATTGTAAGTATTGGATACAAGGAAATAAATGGGAAGATAATATAAGCAGGACCTTCTTTTAATGCCTGGAAAAGCAGTAGCTGACCACCAGCGCCAAGCAAACCGACTGCTGAACCCAATAAAATTGAACGTTTATCTGTTTCTAATTTCCATTTTACCAGGTATAAGGCTACCAATGCACAGGGTATCATGGTAAGGGCCCAAACAATGTAAGCCAGTGTGGGAGGAAATCCGGCTTTCTGCGGAACTTCGATAAGGGCGCCCCAGACACCCCAGAAAACAGTAGTAATTATAGCATACGATAACCAGGCGCGAGATTCTTTCATGTGGATAAAATTAAAACGAAGGCAAATATAAGTTATTTTGCTTATGATATCTTATTTTAGTTGATTTTAAGCCAACATTTTTGATTTTCTCTACTATTTAAAAACCTTTTGAAAGTAAACAAGAATTATCTCTTTACAAATTTCGAAAAACAGGTACGGAATCAGGATCACCAGACTTGAATGATTTTACAAAGAACTGATTAATTTATTGAATAGGACTTCACCATAATTAGAATGACCAATTCCCATTCAAAAAAGCCTGAAAGATTATACTTAGCAACCCGGAAAGATGTATCGAAACCATACACTTTTTGTATCGCTACCGAACACTTTATAAGGAAAGCCAATTTCAAACCGTTGATTTTCATTACGTTTGAAATTTGGCATTATATTTATACACTTTAAGTGAATGGTATACTATTAATAACCAAAAAATACAAAAACAGTGGATAGAGTTATTGAAAAGAAAAAGTGGTCCTCCAAAAAGATTCTGACAATCGTGATTGTCGCGGCTATTATTGTTTTGATTGCGGCAAGCTATTATTTTACTTCGGGCAAATCAAGGCTGAATGTTGACATGGAACGGATTACAGTCAGCGAGGTGACCAACGGAACATTCCAGGAGTTTATCCCTGTTAACGGGATTGTATTGCCTGTAACTACAATCTACCTCGATGCCAGCGAAGGTGGCAGGGTTGAAGAAAAGTTTGTTGAAGATGGCACCCTGATGAAAAAAGGACAGCCTATCCTTCGCTTGTCGAATACCGACCTGCTGATGACCATGATGAGCCAGCAAAACACGGTGTACAATACTCTCACGCAAATGCAGATCAACAATAACGCAGCACAGCAAAACACGGTAAGTAAACTGAACCAGATGGCTGATGTACTTAGCCTTTATAAGGAAGCGGAGCGTATTTATACCCTCGATAAACACCTTCTTGATGAAAAAGTTATTGGCCTGCAGGAGTTCAAAAAAGCAGAAAATGAATACAATTATTACCTTGAAAAGAAAAAACTGACACAGCAGATTTTACTGCAGGATTCCATATCCCGGGCTCAGCAACAGGAACAGGATAAGCGTTCCTACCAGGGATCGCAGGAAGCGCTGAATATGATGCGCCAGAAAGTGAATGATTTAATTGTGAAATCTCCGATTGAAGGACAACTTACCTCGCTTGACGCAGAAATAGGGCAAAATAAAAGACAGGGTGAACGGCTTGGTCAGATTGATGTGCTGAGTGGTTTCAAAGTGCGCGTTGATGTTGATGAACATTATATTTCCCGTATTTATGTCGGCCTTAAAGGTGACTTCACTTTTGCGGACAAGGTATACAAGTTAACCATAAGCAAAGTGTTTACGCAGGTTACTAACGGAAGGTTCCAGGTCGACATGCAATTTGAAGGAACAATTCCAGCCGGAATACGCCGCGGGCAAACATTACAAATACGGCTGGCGCTAAGCGACGAGAAACAGGCGCTTCGATTGCCTCGTGGCGGTTTCTTTCAGCAAACCGGCGGCAACTGGATATTTAAAGTGAGTGCCGATGGGAAAACCGCATATAAAACCGACATTCAGCTTGGAAACCAGAACCCCGATTTTTACGAAGTTTTACAAGGGCTGAAACCAGGTGACAAAGTAATAACCAGCAGCTACGAGAACTACGGCAATATGCAGGAACTGGTGCTGAAGAAGTGAAATTGAGTACATAGCGCTTAATGCATAGTGCATAGTGCACAGTGCTAAGTGCACAGTGCGCATAGCACAAAACACCAAGCACACAGAACTAATCACAAAGCACAAAACACACAGCACTAAGCACTAAGCACAAAAAGCACTCAGCACACAGCACTCAGCACATAGCACAAAAATATAACCCCTAAAAATTACCCCAAAATGATAAAAATTAAAGACCTAGAGAAAATCTACCGTACCGAAGAGGTAGAAACCATTGCGCTAAATAAATTGTCGATGGAAGTGAAAGAAGGCGAGTTTGTTGCCGTAATGGGCCCTTCTGGTTGTGGCAAATCCACTTTGCTGAATATACTCGGGCTGCTGGACGATTCCGATAACGGCAGTTTTATTTTCAATGGCGTAGAAGTAGCCCGGTTTAACGAACGTAAACGTGCCGACATGCGCAAGCACAATATCGGCTTTGTGTTCCAGAGCTTTAACCTCATCGACGAATTAACAGTATTCGAAAATGTGGAACTTCCATTAATTTATACCGGCGTTAAAACCGCAGACCGGAAAGCTAAAGTTGAAGCAGTATTGGATAAAATGAAGATTATGCACCGCCGCAATCATTATCCGCAGCAGCTTTCGGGCGGACAACAGCAACGTGTGGCTGTAGCCAGGGCTGTGGTAAATAATCCTAAACTGATCCTTGCCGATGAGCCTACCGGAAACCTGGATTCATCCAATGGCAATGAAGTAATGGAACTGTTAACTGACCTGAATGAACAAGGCACAACCATCATCATGGTTACGCACAGCGAGCACGACGCCAGGTTCAGCCACCGTATCATCCGCATGCTCGACGGACAAACTGTTACCGAAAACATACTTATATAAGCTCAAAAAAATGCAGGTTCGGGTGCCATCGAAAAATAAAATCAATCAAAACCGAAAGTGCCAAAAACCAAAAGCCATGAAACACTCATCCATATTAATGTCAAGTTTTGGCGCACTGCTGATAATGATTTCAGTACGCGAAAGTTCCATTGACTTTTCCAAAACAAATCAAAATACTTCCACGGTCCAGCCTACTGCTGTAATTCATAAAACATCGCGAGATGCAAATGTTCAGCTAATGGAGGCGACACATAAAACATCATTTCCCGAACCTGCTATTCCGAAAGGTATAACAGATATCAATTATCTGAAATTTGATGTTTCCGAATTCGTAACCCCCGAAACGGCAAACGAAGATATGCCCGAAGATACTGATTTGAGTTACCTTAAATTTAATGCATCCGGGAATATGGAAACCGATACCGAAATTGGAGCATTGCCGGAAGACCCGGATTTAGGTTACCTGAAATTTGACGTTAATCACTATGCTGCAAACACCGATAGCGGGCAGGAGCTTACATCTGCCGATTTCGGTTATCTGAAATTTGATGTGCAGAAATATGGACAGCACAATTCAGAATGCGAAATCAACGAACTTCCCGAGTAATATTTTCAAAAATCCCTATTGTTTTTAATCCCTGTAAAGCTATAGAGTGCCATGTTTAAAAATTATCTGAAAACAACATTTCGTAACCTCTGGAAAAACAAAGGATACAGCATGCTGAACATTGGCGGGCTTGCCGTGGGCATTGCTTGTGCCGGATTAATACTGTTGTGGGTTGAAGATGAACTCACGTTTAACCATTATTTCAGCAATCGCGACAACCTTTACAAAATAAAGGATCGCCAGACTTACGACGGGCAGACTTTTACTTTCGATGCTACGCCAGGCCCGCTGGCCAAGGGCATGAAATCAGAAATTCCGGGGATTAAAAATACGGCACGCTCCACATGGGATGATTTTCTACTGTTCAGCCTCGGTGATAAAACCATTTACGAACGTGGAAATTTTGTGGATGCCCCATTCCTGACTATGTTCCAGCTCCAATTTATTGAAGGAAATGCAAAGGATGCCTTTACGCAATTGCATTCGCTGGTGATTTCCGAAAAAATGGCCCAAAAATTTTTCGGGAGCACCCATGTGGTAGGCAAAACACTTAAAGTTGATAATAAACAGGACTATATCATTACGGGAATTTTTAAAGATCTTCCCGAAAATGTTTCGTTTAGTTTTGAGTGGCTGGCTCCTTTTAAAATTTTTGAAGACAAGAACACCTGGCTCACACAATGGGGCAGTAACGGGATAATTACATATGCCGAAACCCAGCCTAATAGCGATATACAGTCTATAAATAACAAATTATACAATTACATTCAGAGCAAGGATAAGAACATGATTGCAAAAATGTCAATCTACCCGATGAACCGATGGAGAATGTACGACAGTTTCGAAAACGGTAAAGAAATTTCGGGCCGTATAAAATATGTCAATCTCTTTAGTTTGATTGCATGGATCATCCTCATCATTGCCTGTATCAATTTCATGAACCTTTCCACTGCCAGGAGTGAACAGCGCGCCCGGGAGGTCGGCGTACGCAAGGTATTGGGCGCCGGCAAAAGCAAACTGGTAGGTCAGTTTCTGGGCGAATCACTTTTTCTTTCGCTCATCTCGGCTGTACTTGCCATTTTGCTGATTTATTTCTCACTTTCAGCTTTCAACGGGATAGTCGAAAAGCAATTATCAGTCAATATTTTCCAGCCCCTGCACCTGGGAGCTTTACTACTGATAGCCATATTCTGCGGACTGGTAGCCGGCAGTTACCCTGCATTTTATCTTTCGTCGTTTAACCCGGTTAACATCCTGAAAGGGATAAAGTTAAAGAACGCCGGCAGCGCAGGCTACATCCGCAAAGGCCTGGTTGTACTCCAGTTTTCAATCTCTGTAATCCTGATTATCAGCACTGTAATAATTTACCAGCAAATACTTCATGTAAAAAGCCGCGACCTGGGCTATAATAAACAGGAACTTATTTACACCAGCCTTCAGGGTGATATGCGGAAACATTTTAATGCAATAAAAACCGACCTGCAGGCTACCGGCCTGGTGCAAAATGCCAGTCTCAGCAACAGCCGCATCATACAACTGGGAAGCAATACCGCTGATTTTAAATGGGAAGGAAAAGATCCGAATAAACAGGTTTTGATCACCATTGAAGGTGTAAGCCCCGAATATATCTCAACCCTGGGGATGAAACTGAAAGCCGGCCGCGATTTTTATCCCAATATACAATCAGACAGCAATAATATCATCATTAACGAAACCTTAGCTAAAATCATCAATAAAAAGGATATCATCGGCACTGTACTCGACTGGGGCGGAAGAAAAATAACGGTTACCGGGGTTGTAAACGATTTCATTTACAACGATATGTACTCATCGCCGGCGCCATTAATTATGGGTGCCGATACTTCCAACACCAACTGGCTGACCATCAGGTTCAATAAGGGAACTGATTTGGCAGCAGCAATTCCAGCTGTCGAAAAAGTGATAAAATCGTATAATCCGGGTTATCCTTTCGAATACAGGTTTGTGGATGCCGAATTTGATAAAATTTTTAAAACCGAAACCCTGATCGGGAAACTGGCAGGAATCTTTTCGGCACTGGCAATTTTTATTTCCTGTCTCGGGTTATTCGGCCTGGCAGCATACACTGCCGAAAGACGAACCAAAGAAATAGGTGTACGAAAAGTATTGGGCGCGAGCACACAGGCACTGGCAACATTGCTTTCGCGCGACTTTCTACAGCTGGTTGGTATTTCGTGCCTTATTGCCTTCCCCCTCGCCTGGTGGGCTATGAACAAATGGCTGCAGGGATTTGCCTACAGGATTGAAATAAATTGGACTGTGTTCGTTTTTTCCGGGCTCCTCGCTTTGATGATAGCAGTGTTAACTGTTAGTTTTCAGGCTATTAAAGCGGCCATCGCCAATCCTGTGAAGTCATTGCGGACGGAGTAAGACAAAAGAGTTTACGAATCGAATAATCATTAAGCCATGATAAGAAACTATTTCAAAATAGCCTGGCGAAACCTGGTGAAAAATAAAGTCTTTTCCTTTATTAATATCCTGGGTTTAACCATTGGCATTACCAGTTGTATGCTTATTACCTTGTATATTCTAAATGAGATAAGTTACGACAGGTACCAGGCTAACGGGAAAGATATCTACCAGGTTGGAACAACTTTCATTCAGCAAGGCAAAGAGATGAAAATGCCAACCACGCCGGCACCCATGGCACAGGCTATGCAAATTGATTTCCCGGAAATTCAGCGTACGACACGTTTGATGGGATTATTCGCCGAAGATAAAACCCTGATGCAATACAAAGGGGGGAATGGGGAATTAAAATCATTTTACGAAACGAAAGGGTACCTGGCCGATTCTACCTTCTTCAGGATGTTTACTTACAATTTTATTGAAGGCAATCCGGCAACAGCACTCAATAACCCGAATTCTATAGTGCTTTCGGAAGAAATTGCCGAAAAAATATTTGGCAGCCAGCCGGCACTGAATAAGGTAATTCACATCAGCAGCAGTTCAAACGGCGATTATGATTTTATGGTGACCGGGGTTTTTAAACCCAATGCTAAGCCATCGCATATCGACAGCAGGTTTTTTCTTTCGATGCGGGGCGGAGCAATTGAACAATACATTGCCAGCAATGGTAGCAGTTTCGCAACCAACAATATGTTTTATACATACCTGCAGCTAAAGCCCGGTAGTAATACCAAAAATCTCGTTGCCAGGTTTCCGGCGTTTATTGATAAATATGCGGGCAAAGATCTAAAGGCTCTGGGCTTCAGCAAAAAACAATTTTTAATAGCCTTGAAAGATATTCACCTGCGTTCGGGAATGGATAACAATGTATCACCATCGGGCAGTGCGACTTATTTATATGTACTCGGCTCAATTGCATTATTCATACTGCTGATTGCCTGTATTAATTTCATGAATCTTTCAACGGCTCGTTCAACCAAGAGAAGTGCAGAAGTGGGCATTCGCAAAGTTCTGGGAGCTGAGAAAGGCTCATTGGTCGGTCAGTTCCTTGGTGAGTCCGTATTCATGAGCCTGATTGCCTTTGTATTTGCTTTTTCAATTACGAAACTTTTGTTACCTACATTTAGTTCCCTGTCAGGTAAAAATTTATTTCTGACTTTCCCGGGCGACACACTGATCATGGTTTCTTTCTTGTTCCTTTCCATTCTAACAGGCCTGCTTGCCGGAAGCTATCCGGCTTTCTATCTCTCTTCTTTCAAGCCTATTAAAGTGCTGAAGGGGAAATTTTCGAATTCATTTGCAGCTGTTTCGTTGCGTAAAGGATTGGTTGTATTTCAGTTTGTGATTTCCGTAGTATTGATAATTGCTTCGGTAGTGATTTCGAAACAGATGAACTTTCTGCGTTCGGCCGACCTGGGTTTTGATAAAGAAAGTCAGATAGTGATTCCCCTGAGAAGTGGTACGGCAAAAAATATTTTCAGCTCATTTAAAAATGAATTAACAACTCAATCACAGATACTTAGTGTGGGAGGATCGTTGTACAACCCAGGTGTTTTCAACCCGTCGGATAATTTGTTGTACAAGGAAGGCCAGTCGATGAATGACGCAAAGCGTACCAGGACAAACCATGTTGATGCCAATTATTTGAAAACATTAAATATGAAGCCTGTTGCCGGCCGTCTATTTTCGGAAGAATTTCCCGGCGATACAAACTTCCGCGTTATATTAAATGAATGTGCAGTTAAGGAAATCGGCTTCAGCAGTCCGCAGGATGCAGTTAACAAAAAAGTGTATTTCGATTACCAGGGGACTCAATATGGATGGGAAATCATTGGTGTTGTAAAAGATTTTCATTTTGAGGATCTCCACTTGCCAATAACTCCTTACAGTTACCAGCTGAACAATACAAACAACGAGTTTAACTATATCCTGGTTCACGCAAAGCCCGGCGACGTGAGCACACTTTTAACCTCAATGGAAAAGATCTGGCATAAACTGAATCCCGGCGAACCTTTCGAATACAGTTTCCTGGATGATGATTTCCAGAAAAACTACCTGGCCGAAAACCGGCTTTCATCCATAGTTTCATACTTTACTTTGATTGCGATTCTTATTTGCTGCCTGGGATTATTTGGACTGGCAACTTTCAGTGCGGAGCAGCGGATAAAAGAAATCGGTGTACGTAAAGCCCTTGGAGCCAGCGTTGCAGGTATTGTCGCGCTTTTGTCGAAGGACTTTTTAAAACTCGTATTAATCGCCATTGTAATTGCTACGCCGCTTTCGTGGTATGCAATGCATAAATGGCTTCAGGATTTTGCCTATCGTATTGATATCAGTTGGTGGATATTCCTGCTTGCCGGAATCATGGCTTTATTGATTGCGTTTGTCACAATCAGTTTCCAGGCCATAAAAACAGCTAATTCCAATCCGGTTAAGTCGTTGCGAACAGAGTAAAGCAAAAGAGTTTTCGAACGGAATAAAATTTAAAAGCGATGTTAAAAAGCTATTTCATAACCGCTTGGCGGTACCTTACACGCCATAAAACTTACTCAATTATCAATATTGCGGGACTAAGTATTGGTTTGGCCTGCGCTATGCTTATCCTTTTATATGTTAAAGATGAAGCAAGCTTTGATAAGTTTCATAAAAATGTAAACAACGTTTATCGGATTGTTACGCTATCAAAGTTTGGAGGCAATTACCACAAAGATAGCAATACGGGTTTCCTGCAAGGGCCACGATTTGCCGCAAATGTGCCTGGTATACAATCCTTTGTGCGGGTTCAGAGCGGATCAGAGGATATTAAAAACGGTACCGAAGTTCAGTCGCAGGACTTGCTTTATGTCGATCCGGGATTCTTTTCAGCATTCTCATTTCCATTGATCGGCGGAAATGCAGCAACATGCTTAACCGAACCGCATTCCATCGTATTATCCGAAGATGCCGCAATAAAGCAATTCGGCAAAACCGATGTAGTTGGCAAAACAATGATGCTGAAGGAGGACAGCCTTTTTGTACCTTATACGGTTACGGCAGTTGCTAAAAAATGCCCCCAGAATTCATCCATACAGTTTGAGGTATTACTTCCCATTAAAGAATCCGAAGCGGATGCCAAAAACAACGATAACTGGTTCAATTTCTTCCTCAACACTTTTGTAGTGTTAAATCCCAATGCCAGCTTGCAAAAGGTGGAAAATCAGATGCAGGCCTTTTATGTTAAGGATGCGTTAAAAGTGTATAAAGAAATGGTTGAGAAATATTTAGGCGGACATGATGAAGGCATGGGCACCTATTTTTTGCAACCGTTTACTGATATGCATATGAGTACGGAATTGCCTTCGCAAAATGGCCTGCAAAATGCCAGTAACCCGATGTACACCTATATACTTTCAGGAATAGCTTTGTTTGTACTGCTGATTGCATGTATCAATTTCGTGAACCTGAC
The DNA here is from genome assembly GCA_963665485.1 of Bacteroidales bacterium. Taxonomy (GTDB): domain Bacteria; phylum Bacteroidota; class Bacteroidia; order Bacteroidales; family UBA4417; genus UBA4417. The sequence continues at coordinate 319,302 of OY762227.1, forward strand.
CATTGCCCGTTCATTAAAACGCGCCAAAGAAATAGGCGTTCGCAAAGTGATAGGAAGCGACAGGAAACAATTGATATTCCAGTTTTTAGGCGAATCATTTATGCTTTGCTTTATAGCCTTCACCCTGGCATTGTTATTAGTTCAACTGATTCTACCTGTTTTTAACGATCTGTCGAACAAAGCACTTTCATTTTCCTACCTGTTTGATGTTAAATTAATTGTTGCTTACGTTGCACTTTTCCTTATAACCGGCTTACTGGCAGGCTTTTATCCCGCCCTGGTATTATCGGGTTACAAACCTGTGGAAACATTATACAGCCGCTTTAATCTTGCCGGTAAAAACTATTTGCAAAAATCGTTGGTGGTGTTGCAGTTTGCGCTGGCTTCTTTCCTTATAATAGCCACATTCACCATTTACCGTCAGTTTAATTTCCTTACGAAAACCGACCTGGGTTTCGATGACCGCAACATTGTTGTGGTTAGCAAAGAAGGACTCAAACATAACGAAGCTGAAACTTTCAAAGCCGAATTACTTCAGAATCCCAACATTATGGATGTTGCACCAAAGAACAGTGGATTTTGGGGAACATCTGCAAAAATATCAAACGATTCAATTATCAATTTTGCTTACGAAACTGTTGATGAATCTTATATTCCAACTATGAAAATTCCGCTGGTGCAAGGCAGGAATTTTTCCACTTCGAATCCGTCGGATGCTTCCAGTTCGATTTTGGTAAATGAAGCATTTGTAAAAAAAGCCGGCTGGAAAAACCCCATTGGTGAAACTGTGAATTTCTATTACCGTGACAATGAAATGTACCAGGTAATTGGGGTTGTAAAGGATTATCATTACGCTGCTTTGAATCAGAAAATTGGCCCGCAAATGTTTACTATGAAGAATTCAAACGGGTACGGAAACTTCAATATTAAAATTAAGCCAGGTTCCGAAACCGAAAGTCTTAAGTTCATACAGGCAAAATTCAGGGAATTCTTCCCGTTGAATCCTTACTCCTACATTTTTAAGGATGATCAGCGGATAAAGGACTACGAGTCGGAAGCCAAATGGAAGCAGATTATTTTGTTTGGAGCAATCCTTACCATATTTATTTCTTGCATAGGATTGTTCGGATTATCGGTTCTGGCGGCGGAGAAAAGAACAAAAGAAATTGGCATCCGCAAAGTGCTGGGAGCTTCGGTAAGCAACGTTGTTACTAAACTCTCGAAAGATTTCTTAATGCTTGTTTCCATCGCTTTACTTATTGCCATACCACTTTCGTGGCTTGCCTCCGACAAATGGCTGCAGAATTACCCGTATCGGGCTACATTAGATTGGTGGCTTTTTGCCCTGGCAAGCCTGCTGGTTATACTTGTAGCACTTTTTACTGTCAGTTTCCAGGCCATAAAAGCCGCCATTGCAAACCCGGTTACATCCTTGCGATCGGAGTGAAGCAAAAGAGTTTACGAACCGAAAAAAAAGCACTTAAATGTTTAAAAACTATTTCAAAATAGCATTCAGGAATATTACGAAAAACAAAGTTTTTTCGCTGATCAATATTTCAGGACTGGCCATAGCCATCAGTGCTTCGCTGGTAATTTACCTGATCGTGCAGTTTGAATTCAGTTTTGAAAAATCAAGAAAAGACAACGACAGGATTTACCGGATTGTATCAGATATTACATTTCCGGGGGAGGAACTTTTTAGAAATTCGGGCGTTCCAATGCCAATGCCCAAAGCCGTTCGTACTGACCTTTCGGGAATTGAAACCGCAACACATTTTGTTACCGCCTACGAGCCAAAAATAAGTGTCCCTGCCGGAAATCTGCCACCTACAGTATTTAAAAAGCAAACCAATGTGGTTTATGCCGATGAATTCTACTTTTCTATGTTCGAATACGACTGGCTGGCCGGGTCAAAACAAACCGCATTAAATGAACCATACCAGGTTGTACTTACACTTGAGAAAGCCAGGACATTTTTTGGGAATCTTTTGCCTTCGCAAATCATTGGGAAACAACTATTTTTCGATGACACTATTCCTGCAACTGTATCCGGAATTGTTATGGCTCCGGTTGATAAAGCCACTGATTTTACTTTCGATGTATTTATTTCGCTGGCCACTGTTACAAATACCGGCCTTAAAGGACAATTTGGCGGCGACGATTGGCAAAGTGTTAATTCTTCATCCCAGTTTTTTGTAAAACTGAAACCGGGTGTACTGCCACAACAACTTAATTCCCGATTTCCCGGCCTGTTTAAAAAGTACCTGAAGCAAAAGCCAGGCGATAAGTTTGACATTCAAAATCACTTGCAAGCCATTTCGGATATTCATTTCAATTCCGAATACGATGCATTCGATCATCGCCAGGCTCATAAGCCAACGTTGTATGGATTGATGGCAGTAGCTGCTTTTATGCTGCTCCTGGGATGTATCAATTTTATAAACCTCACAACCGCGCAGGCAACGCAGCGTGCAAGGGAAATCGGGATAAGGAAAACCCTGGGTAGCAGCAAATTGAACCTCATCATTCAATTCCTGATCGAAACCTTTCTTCTTACAGTTATTGCGACAATTCTTTCAATCGTAATTACTCCATGGCTGCTGAAAGTATTCTCCGATTTTATTCCACCCGAAATCACCATGAATTCGGTTAACCAATTTCATGTATGGCTGTTTCTGTCGGTTCTTATTTTACTTATGACGGTGTTATCGGGATTTTACCCGGCTGTAATTCTTACAAAATTTAAACCAGTAGTTGTTCTTAAAAATCAGATTAGCTCTAATTCGACCCAAAGCCGTAAAGCATGGTTTCGGAAAACACTTACCATCACGCAATTTGTTATTGCACAATTTCTTGTGATTGCTACTCTGGTAGTTGGCAAGCAGATCAATTATTCAATAAATAAAGATCTCGGCTATAAAAAAGATGCCATTGTCTATTTTCGTACCCCATGGAATTTCTTCTCAAATAAGGAAGATAACAGGCGTTTCACACTCATCGAAAAGATTAAGTCAATTCCTGGAATTGAAAGCATAAGTCTTGGGAGCAACGCACCGGCTCATGTTGGGGTGTCATCAACTACGATGAAAGTGTTCAGGGATAAAAAAGAAATTGATTTGATGGTGGAAACAATGAGTGCCGATCCTGAGTATTTTGGTATTTATAAAATGAAACTTGTGGCCGGAAAACTTCCGGAACAAAGTGATACGACAAAGGAATACCTGGTTAACGAATCATTTGCAAGAGCTTTCGGGTATGCCAATCCAGTTGATATTATCGGGCAAAATGTTGAACGGGGAAGAGACAAAATTCCTGTTGTAGGGGTATTGACTGATTTCCAGACTAAATCAACTCATGATCTGATAAAACCCCTTGTATTTTCAAGTGCCCGCAAAAACAGCTATGTTATCCACCTGGCATTGAAATCCGAAGCAGGTTCGCCGGGACAATGGAAAGCCACCCTGGCACAGGTGGAAATGGAATTTAAAAAACTCTACCCTGAGGATGAATTTAAAATCAATTTCTTCGACAAAACCATAGCCGCCTTTTATAAACAGGAACAGGATATATCCCGGCTTTTAAATTGGTCTGCCGGACTGTGTATATTCATTAGTTGTCTGGGATTACTCGGATTGGTAATTTTTACCACCAACAGCCGGACAAAGGAAATTGGTGTAAGAAAAGTTCTCGGGGCATCCGTTTCCGGGATAGTTACATTACTCTCAAAGGATCTTGTTTTACTCGTTTTAGTTGCATTCATTATCGCGGCACCGCTTGCATGGCTGGCCATGAATAAATGGCTACAGAACTTTGCATTCCGTACACAAATAAGTTGGTGGGTATTTGCTGTTTGTGGTATAGGTATGTTACTGATAGCACTACTGGTATTAAGCATAAGAACCATTGGTGCCGCAACCGCTAACCCTGTGAAGTCATTGCGGACGGAATAAGACAAAAGAGCTTATGCACAGAATAAAGGAAAAAGTATGCTAAGAAATTATCTGAAAATCGCCTGGCGGAATATGGTTAAAAACCGGTTTTACTCAATAGTAAATATGGTTGGGTTATCGGCTGGCATTCTGTTTACCATCGTTATCAGCGCTTATGCCTGGAGCGAGTTGCAGGTAAATGAGGAATTGAAAAATGCGGATCGGCAATACATTCTGCAAAGCCGGTGGACCGCTGAAAACATGGGCTCTGAACTTGTTACTATAGCTCCGTTAGCCAAGGCATTAGCTGAAGCGTATCCAAGCCTGGTTGCAAATTATTACAGGTTCGATGGCGTAAGTTCAAATGTTTCGAAAGGAGATAAGCATTTCCGGGAGTCCTTCCAGGTTGGCGATAGTACACTACTCAGGATGTATGGATTTTCGCTTTTACATGGTGATGCCAAAACAGCTCTTGCCGATCCATATTCATTGGTTATAACCGAAGATGCAGCAAAAAAATATTTTAGAAAAACCAATGTGGTTGGTGAAACCGTTTCCATCGAAAACTTTTCAGGAGACAAACATGATTTCATGATCACTGGAATCCTTAAAAATCATTCCCGAAATTCGGTTTCCTCCCTGTTGGATGATAAAGAGAACCAGTTTTATACGTCAATGGCTGCAGCACAGTTTTTCGGAAGGGAAATACTGTCGTGGGATTATGCTCACCTGGTCAGTTATATTGAATTGCAAAAAGGAGTCACACCAAAACAACTTGTGGAACCAATACGCCAGCTCTTAAAAAAGAACGCGCCGGAATACATTTCCGCAAACCTGACCCAATACCCGGTTCCATTACAAAAATATTATCTCAGTAAGGATAATGGCCTGGTAAAAAAAATGATCTATGCGCTCTCTTTTATCGCGTTCTTTATTTTACTTATGGCTATCATCAATTTCGTAAATATGTCCATCAGCCATTCGGCAACGCGGCTTAAAGAAATCGGAATCCGCAAAGTGCTTGGAGGAGTAAAGAAGCAGATGATTCTTCAGTTTCTCACTGAATCTGTGGTACTCGTTCTGTTTGCAACCCTTTTCGCGATCCTGCTGTATGCTGCCAGTCGCATTTATTTTGGCAACATTTTAGGGAAATCGCTTCCCGAACTCACTGCTTTTCCGCTTAGTTTTATTGTGCTGCCTTTTGCGCTGGCACTATTTGTCGGAACACTTGCCGGAATTTATCCCGCGCTGGTATTGTCGGCATTTAAAACTGTGGATTCGTTAAAAGGAAAGCTTTCGACAGTGAAAGAAAAAATCTGGCTGCGAAAAGCTTTGGTGGGATTTCAGTTTTCAATTGCAACCATTGTTTTTATCGGCGCTATCATTGTTTCGCAGCAAATCGGTTATTTCTTTGGCAAAGATATTGGCTACAACAAGGATTATATTGTTTCGGCACAGGTGCCACGCGACTGGAGTTCCGCAGGTGTAAGCCGGATGTCAGCCATTCGTGCTGAATTGTCGGCCCTGCCACAGGTAAAAAATGTGACTTTGTCCTTCGAAGTACCTGACGGACGAAACTCCGGAAGTGCTGCTGTTTATAAAGCCGGGTCTGATTCAACTACTGCTGTTTCAAGCCAGTTCCTGAATACCGACGAATATTTTGCGTCAACCTTTGGCATCCCGCTTAAAGCAGGCGTATTTTTTAGTCAGCCTGGCGCGTTTACTGATTCAACAGCGGTTGTAATTAATGAAACCGAAGCCAGAGCCCTTGGCTGGAAAAATGCAGAAGATGCCGTGGGTCAGCGTGTAAAACTCACCGGAAGTGCCGACATATATTCCGTTGCTGGTGTAACCAACGATTTTCATTTCGGATCCATGCAGGAATCGGTTCCGCCTATCACATTTGTGCATGTTGGGAATTCGCGGATATTCAGGTATTTTTCTATAAAGCTCAAACCCGGCGATATCAGCAATTCACTGGAAGCTTTACAGAACCAATGGGCAATACTTATGCCTGGCGCTCCTTTCGAATATAAATTCATGGACGAAACACTCAGGCATCTTTACAAAACTGAAATACAATTGCGGCAGGCAGCATATACTGCGTTTTTACTTGCTTTAATTATTGTTTTGCTTGGTGTCCTGGGACTTGTTGCCGTGAGTATTCAAAGGCGGACCAAAGAAATCGGCATACGGAAAGTGCTGGGGTCATCGGTAACGAACATCATTTTATTGTTTATCAAAGAGTTTCTGTTCGTAATCGTTATTTCAGGTTTTATAGCCGTCCCTGTCGCATATTCTATTATGCAGAACTGGCTGAATGGGTATGCATACCGGATTCAGATTACTTCGCGGCCTTTCCTTATTTCAATTCTGCTGCTGGGAGCGATCTCTGCTTTGCTCATTGGTTTGCAGACAATGAAAGTTGCAATGGCTAACCCTGTAAAGAGTTTACGAACTGAATAATACAAACTATATGATTGATCTGAAACACATTACCAAATGGGTGAATTCCGGCGGAAACCGGGTTTTCCTGCTCCGCGATATCAACCTAACAGTTAAAGAAGGCGAATTTATCAGCATCATGGGGCCATCAGGTTCCGGCAAATCAACTTTGCTGAATGTTGTCGGTATGCTCGACGAATTTAACGAAGGCGAATACAGTTTTATCGGCCAGCCGGTTCACCAGCTGAAGGAAAAACAACGCTCGCAATTATACAAAAGCCATATCGGGTTTGTATTCCAGGCCTATCACCTGATTGACGAATTAACGGTTTACGAAAATATTGAAACTCCCCTACTCTACCAGAATGTTAAGTCCTCAGAACGCCAGGCAATTGTAGCTGATATCCTCGACAGGTTTAATATCGTTGGCAAAAAAGATCTGTTTCCGCAGCAACTATCAGGCGGACAGCAGCAATTGGTCGGCGTTGCCCGCGCTTTGGTGGCAAAACCCAAACTTATTCTAGCTGATGAACCTACCGGCAACCTGAACAGCAAACAGGGCGAGGAAATTATGGAACTTTTCAAACAGCTGAATACCGAAGATGGAGTAACCATTATCCAGGCTACCCATTCCGAACGTAACGCGGCCTATGGTTCCAAAATCATTAACCTGCTCGATGGCAGGATTGAGAGATAAATTGATTAAAATTCACATTTTGAAACTTAGTAATATGAATAAAATAACAGCTATATTATTGGTGCTTACCTGTTTTGCAACTGTTGCGAAAACATTTGCCCAGAATGCGACCAACGCTTCCCAGGTTTACACCCTGCAACAATGTGTCGAAACGGCTTTTCAAAACAACGTTGACGTAAAACAAGCCGAACTTTTAGCCGAGTCGGCACGGATAAACTACAACCAATCCAAAGCAAACAGGCTGCCCGACCTCAACGCAGGTATTTCACATTCGGCTTACAATGGACGAAGCATAAACCCATACACCAACTCGTACATTAACGAACAGAATAACGCAGCATCCTACTCACTCCAGAGCAATATTATTTTGTGGAATGGCTGTAGCCTTCACAACTATATGAAGCAAAATGAACTGAATTATGAGGCAGGCAAAATGGATGCGCAAAATGCAAAAGATAAAGTTACAATTAGTATTATCCTGAACTATCTATTTGTTTTAAGCACCCAGGAACAGCTCAATATTGCGCGGAAACAAGTGGAAGCAACCCGCAGAAAAGTGGAACTCCTGGTTGTTAAAAATAACCAGGGCGCAATTTCACCTGCTGACCTCTACGATATGAAAGGCCAGCTGGCTAATGATGAATTATCAGTAGTTAGTACAAAAAACAGCCTGGAGACCGCGAAACTTACTCTGGCCCAGTTAATGAATATACCATATTCGGAAAACATGTCCTTTATTCCTGTCAGCGACAGCACTGTAGCTGAGTATGGATCTACCATAAGTGATGTGTACGAAAATGCGCTGAACCACCTGGCGTTGGTTAAATCAGCCGATCTGAAAGTAGCCGGCGCGGCAAAAAACATTAAGGCAATCAGGGGCCAGATGTTGCCAACGCTTTATCTTTCCGGGGGGATATATACCAATTATTCGAGTACGGCCAATACGCAGCAGTTTGTTAATACAACCGATGTCCAAACTGCCAATTATGTTATGTTGAATAATGTTAAAAGTCCTGTTTATACTCCTCAGTCAACCTATAATTCAGTCCCTATCACTTACGGCACTCAATTGAGCAACAATTTTAATTCGGCAGTAAGTTTGGGATTACAGATTCCGTTACTCAATGGATTGCAGACGAGAAATAAACTGAAACAAGCTAAAGTGGTTGAGAAACAGTTAACCGTGCAGGCACAAAATACCCGTGATCTTTTAAGGAAAGCCATCGAACAGGATTTTGTAAATATGAATTCCGATTATTCATCTTATAAAATATTGCTGAAGCAGGCGGATGATTTCCAACAATCGTTTCGTGCTGCAGAAATCCGTTTTGAACAGGGCGATATTTCAACCGTGGATTTTGTAATTGCCAAGAACAACCTCGATCGTGTGCTGATAAACTTAGTCTCCATTAAATACAATTATATGCTCCGCACCAAGCTGCTCGATTTTTACCAGGATAAGGCGTTGTGGTAGGAATACTTAAAAGGTAAATTTTAAACATTTTGTACCTCCTCTGTCTCCCCCCTTTTATAAGGGGGACAGGGCATGTTGTGTTCTTAATTGTTCTTTTATTGGTTATTTTGCACCTTTTTAGTTAGCAGGTGTCCCCCTTTTATTTCAAAAGGGGGAACAAGGGGGATTCCTTTATAATAAAATCAGTTACATTTCTTTTGTGTTTTTTCAATCCCCCTGTGGTCCCCCTTTTCCAAGGGGGACAGGCCTCGGAGTGTCCCCCTTAGGTGCTTTTATTTATTATTTGCACAGTTTTTGTCAGCAGGTATCCCCCTTTTATTTCAAAAGGGGGAACAAGGGGGATTCCTTTATAATAAAATCAGTTACGTTTCTTTTGTGTTTTTTCAATCCCCCTGTGGTCCCCCTTTTCTAAGGGGGACAAGCCTCGGAGTGTCCCCCTTAGGTGCTTTTATTTCTTATTTGCACAGTTTTTGTCAGCAGGTGTCCCCCTTTTATTTCAAAAGGGGGAACAAGGGGGATTCCTTTCTAACAAAAACAGTTACAATTCTTTTGCGTTTTTCAATTCCCCTGTGGTCCTCTGAAATCAGTGGGAGAACCTGCCAGGTGATTTTTGCTCTAATTACCACATCTAATCTATATTCCGGATTGATTGTCCTGTGGTAAAAGGGGGAATAAGACGGTGATAAATTTTCAAAACAATTTCACTTCAAAATCTCAAATAAAACGCCGTCCCCTCATCCACTTTCGACTGAACGGTAATGCTTCCTTTATGCACCATCATGATCTGCTTACAAAGGCTTAACCCAATACCGTTGCCGTTTTTCTTGGTGCTGAAAAACGGGATAAAGATCTGCTCCAATACATCCTCCGGCATGCCATTACCATTATCCGCCACTTTGATGATAATCTTGTTGTCGTTATCGTTGTATGCTGATAATACTATTTTAGGGTCAGGATTGGATTTCACAGCGTCAATCGCATTCAGGATCAGGTTTATCAGGACCTGTTCAATCAAACCGGCGTCAATTTCAACCGAGAGCAAAGGATCTTTCAGAATCACTGTTAATTCAATGTTTTTCTGCTCCAGCGTTGGTTGCATCAGCCGGTGGAGGTTATCGAACAATCCGCTGATAAAAACTTTTGCCAGTGCCGCCTTGGTAATTTTATTCAGGTTGCGGTAGGTTTCGGTAAATTTCAATAAGCCCTCACTCCTTTTTCGTATGGTTTCAATGCCCAGTTCCAGGTCCTCCATTGTGCCTGCCGGATCATCCATTTCCTGTGTAAACTGCCTCAGCCTGCCTTGCAGTGTATTGGCCAGCGACGAAATCGGCGCCACCGAATTCATAATCTCATGAGTCATCACACTCAGCAGTTTTTGCCAGGCTTTCGACTCGGTTTCTTCCAGGGCTTCGTTTACATTTTGAAACGCGATAAGCTTAAAATGAACGCCTTCCGTTTGAAACGCCGTTGCCGACAATACAACTTTCAGGTTATTTTTCTCGCGGTGAATGGTGCTGATAATACGTTCGCCCGGAGCCAAATCAACAATTTGCGAATAGAGTAGATGGTCTCTTTTCTCCAGCGAGTGAATGGTTTTCAGGTAAGGCACTTCCAGTATTTTCTTCAGCGACTCATTCATCCACTTAATTTCTCCGCTTGCAGTTTCATACGAAAGTATACCAGTATCAACCAGCTCCAGGACTTTTTGCAGGTACTGGAATTGCATTTCTTTTTCCTTGCTTACCACGCGGAACGTGGTATTGATTTCGTTAAATCCCTGCCGCAGCGACTGCACCTCAACCGGTGCCTGCTTTACATTAAAATATTTGGAGAAATCGCGGTAATGAATGGACTCAACAAACTGTTCCACTTCGTCCTGCGCTTTTTTATGTAGTCGGTAAAAGTCGATCGCCTGGAAAACAATTACCGGCACAAGCACCAGTTCGAAAACGTATTGTTTCTGCAATACAGTGAAAGCAAAAGCCAGCAGGGTGATAAGCAACAAGATCACTCTCAGTAAAACGCTGTAATTGTTTTTCTTAAATTTCATATTTGCCAAGCCTTCTATACAAAGCTGTACGTGTAATTCCAAGTTCCCTTGCAGCTTTTGTGATGTTTCCGTTGTTTTTCTCAATCACCCGCAAAATGGTATTCTTCTCGATGTCGCTGAGTTTGGTTTCACCGTTTTCGACAGAGATAGTAGGATTGGACGATTCTATTGGCGAAAAAATTATATCCTCCGGCATCAGTTCATTGCCATCCGACATAATGATCACCCTTTCAATAATGTACTGCAGCTCGCGTACGTTGCCGGGAAAATGATATTGTTCCAGTTTTTTTATCGCTGTGTCCGAAAACCGGGTATTGGTTTTAAGGTATTTTGCCGAATACATTTTCACGAAATGTTCAATCAGAAGCCGGATATCTTCTTTTCGTTTACGGAGCGGAGGCACAATAATCTCGACGGTATTGATACGGTAAACCAAATCCTTCCGGAATCGGTTTTCGTTGGCCAGTTCACTCATAGCCAGGTTTGTGGCGCAAATCAGCCGTATATCAACGGGTATGGCCTGGTTCGATCCAAGCCGGGTAACTTGCCTGTTTTGCAGCACCGAAAGCAGTTTTGCCTGCTGCTGCAGCGAAATATTCCCGATTTCATCCAGGAACAAAGTTCCGCCGCTGGCTGCCTCGAAAAGACCCATTCGTTCGTCCTTCGCATCCGTGAATGCGCCTTTCTTATGGCCGAACAACTCACTTTCGAATAGAGTTTCGGTGAGCGCGCCAATATCTACTTTTACAAAAGGCTGTTTACGGCGCAGAGATTTTTCGTGTATGGCTTTCGCTATCAGGTCCTTGCCAGTGCCGTTTTCTCCCAGGATTAAGATATTGGCATCGGTAGGTGCAATTTTATCTATCTTCGAAAAAATATCCAGCATTGCATCACTGTTGCCTAACAGATCAGGATAGGAATTTTTGGCTGAAAGCCCGAAGTTGCCGGGAGAAGGAAGATGTGCCTTTTTCTTTAAAATATCCGCGATGGTCGATACCAGTTTCTCGTTGTGCCAAGGCTTTACAATAAAATCCGAAGCACCTTCTTTAAGCGAACGCACAGCCAGGTCGATATCACCATAAGCGGTAATCATAATTACCGAAATACCGGGTTTCATTTCGCGGATCCGGTTCAGCCAATATAAACCCTCGTTGCCGGTATTAATGGACGCGTTGAAATTCATATCCAGCAGCACCAGGTCGAACGGGCGCGAAGTGATAAGCGACGGGATGTTCTCCGGGTTTTTCTCGGTAATTACTACCTGCACCTCAGTTTTTAATAATAACCGAACGGCGGTGAGCACATCCACATCATCGTCAATTACAAGTATGCTTGCCTTTAATAAACTCATTGCCCGGATAATATTTATATCAATAAACGATAGTTCTATTCTCTTTAAAACAGCTTAACCACCAGAACTGTTCAGGGTATTGAAGCACGGATTGCTGTCCATCCTGCGAAGGATCAAATTTAGGGATTTCAGGATTATAATTTCAGGATTTGTTTTCCAAAATCTGTATTGCCATATTCTGATTTTCCCTGTTTAAGCGAATTGTTTCCGGGAAGTTCTCATCTCAGTCGTGCTCAACATAGCCGAAAAATAAGGAGAGCCGAAGTGAGGGGGTAAAAATGATTGATAACAATATTGGGCAGTTTCTTAAAAGATTCAGGATTTATTAAAATGTAAAAACCCCTTTCGGCATCAGCGTTACTGGATATTTCGCCAAATAAAAATAGTCAAAAGCAGATTTTCCCCCACAGATGAAAACCACTATTGAGGCAAGCGAATGGTATCCATACAGCATTTCCATTTTCTATAATGTCCTATTCAATCAAAGAAGCCGTCTTCGGAGTAAGGTGGTTAAAAGAAAAATTAATTGTCCACGATTACTAATTTATCAATTGCGATGATTTTATTTTCTTCAGTCAGTCGAATAAAGTATAATCCACTTGGGAGATTATCACGCGTGATAACAACTTTCTGCCCCGATATATTTTTTATTTCTTTTACTGTCTGACCGAAAGAATTTCCAACCGTGAGTGTTGCATTCTTTATAATATAGTCTGTTTGCAGAACGGTTTGCGTAGATAAGGGATTAGGATAAATCAGCATTTTGGGGTTGACTTCTGATTCCATAACTGATGTAGCGTTGCTAACCGTAAATTTCCAGGTACTACTCCATGCTGAAGTTGCAGAAGATGTTCGTGTTCTTACTCTCCAATAATATGATTTGCCAAATATGAGATTAGTTAATCCATATTCAGTATCATAATTACTATTTGAAGATGATATGGAATTAGTTGTGCCTGTAATTAACAAGGGTGTATTAAAAATGGAAACTGTATCAACCTGAAAATCGTAATAACCTATTCCGGCAACAGCATTCCAATCAATAAGTGCAGAATTAACTACTATAACGGAATTGTTGAAAGGGGCAACAAGCAGAGGTGTCGTGGGAGTTATTATTGTGGTTTTCCCTGTACTAAAAGCCCAGGTTGGTGTCCAATCGGATGTATCTACACTGTTTATTGATCGAACACGCCAGTAAATTATAGTATTGGGGGGTAGTGTTGTTAAACTATGCTGCGTATCGCTATTACCGTTGGAGGTATTTATATACGAATTATCTACACGTATTAAATAAGGTGTATTGAAAAGGTTACAGGTATCTGCTTCCAGTTGATATTTTTGAACATAGTACTGCGAATCCCAATCTAGAGAGGTTCCGGATGTACTTATATTTAATTGTCCGTTAGCCGGGGAAATTAGTGTCGGGCCGTTTTGTGTAGTATTAAAAGTCCATGCATTAGTCCACATTGAAGTATCCACCGCATTTCTCAACCGCACTCTCCAGTAATAGGTCTTTCCGTAATACAAATTGCCAAGCGTAACTTGTGTGTCGGGATTGCCACTGGAAGCATCGGAATAAAGGTTGGTTCCATGTCTGAGCACGGAAGAATTAAATGCTGGAACAGTATCTGCCTGCCAGTCGTAAGCCGTCACATAATAATGACTGTCCCAATCCAGCGTAACACCGGCTTTTATGTTTGCTGTAGTAGTAGCCGGGGAAAATAGTGCCGGGCCGTTTTGCGTAGTCTTAAAAGTCCATGCATTTGTCCACAATGAAGTATCCACCGCATTCCTCGACCGCACCCTCCAGTAATATGTCTTTCCATAATACAAATTGCCAAGCGTAACTTGTGTGTCGGGATTGCCGCTGGAAGCATCGGAATATAAGTTGGTTCCATGTCGCAGAACGGGCGAATTAAAAGCAGGAACAGTATCTGCCTGCCAGTCGTAAGCCGTCACATAATAATGACTGTCCCAATCCAGCGTAACACCGGCTTTTATGTTTGCTGTAGCAGTAGCAGGGGAAAATAGTGTCGGGCCGTATTGCGTAGTCTTAAAAGTCCATGCATTTGTCCACAATGAAGTATCCACCGCATTCCTCGACCGCACCCTCCAGTAATATGTCTTTCCATAATACAAATTGCCAAGCGTAACTTGTGTGTCGGGATTGCCGCTGGAAGCATCGGAATATAGGTTAGTTCCATGTCGCAGAACGGGCGAATTAAAAGCAGGAACAGTATCTGCCTGCCAGTCGTAAGCCGTCACATAATAATGACTGTCCCAATCCAGCGTAACACCGGCTTTTATGTTTGCTGTAGTAGTAGCCGGGGAAAATAGTGCCGGGCCGTTTTGCGTAGTCTTAAAAGTCCATGCATTTGTCCACAATGAAGTATCCACCGCATTCCTCGACCGCACCCTCCAGTAATATGTCTTTCCATAATACAAATTGCCAAGCGTAACTTGTGTGTCGGGATTACCGCTGGAAGCATCGGAATATAAGTTGGTTCCATGTCGCAGAACGGGCGAATTAAAAGCAGGAACAGTATCTGCCTGCCAGTCGTAAGCCGTCACATAATAATGACTGTCCCAATCCAGCGTAACACCGGCTTTTATGTTTGCTGTAGTAGTAGCCGGGGAAAATAGTGCCGGGCCGTTTTGCGTAGTCTTAAAAGTCCATGCATTTGTCCACAATGAAGTATCCACCGCATTCCTCGACCGCACCCTCCAGTAATATGTCTTTCCATAATACAAATTGCCAAGCGTAACTTGTGTGTCGGGATTGCCGCTGGAAGCATCGGAATATAGGTTAGTTCCATGTCGCAGAACGGGCGAATTAAAAGCAGGAACAGTATCTGCCTGCCAGTCGTAAGCCGTCACATAATAATGACTGTCCCAATCCAGCGTAACACCGGCTTTTATGTTTGCTGTAGTAGTAGCCGGGGAAAATAGTGCCGGGCCGTTTTGCGTAGTCTTAAAAGTCCATGCATTAGTCCACATTGAAGTATCCACCGCATTCCTCGACCGCACCCTCCAGTAATATGTCTTTCCATAATACAAATTGCCAAGCGTAACTTGTGTGTCGGGATTGCCGCTGGAAGCATCGGAATATAAGTTGGTTCCATGTCGCAGAACGGGCGAATTAAAAGCAGGAACAGTATCTGCCTGCCAGTCGTAAGCCGTCACATAATAATGACTGTCCCAATCCAGCGTAACACCGGCTTTTATGTTTGCTGTAGCAGTAGCAGGGGAAATCAAGGCGGGTCCGTAAGCAGGTGTATTATATGTCCATGGCGAACTCCACGCTGAAGTATCGCCTGCTACATATGCCCTCACTCTCCAATAATATTTTTCGCCATAGTAGAAATTATTTACCATTGTAAACTGTGTATCACTATTCCCTGAACTGGAGTTGATATAATTTTTTACTCCCTGAATTTTGACAGGCGAATTGAATGCTAATGAAGTATCAATTTCATATTGATATGCCAGCGAACCGGTAATGGAATTCCAGTCAATAGTTACTCCTCCATTTGTATAGCTGTTATTAGCGGGTGATGCATGAGTTGGTCCGTTCCATGCAAATGATGAATTTAATCGAAACAAGATAAGTGCAATTAGTAAGTATAGTTTTATAGTCATTATTTAATGTTTAGTGGTTAATCGTTTTATTGTTATAATACTCCGTTAGTTTATTATTTAACGCAAAGTAATAAGTGACTGATTATCAGCAAATGAAGACGCAATGACCTTGTTTCGTATACTATTGATTATGAGGCAGCTGGGAATCATTAACGAAAGATGGTGTTACAGAAGAATTTATAAACGAAAAATTGATTGCCCTTTTTTTTGCTATTGCGCCAGCGGTTCACCTGCAAATATAAAAAGTAAAATAAAGCATCGGCAGATTTATTTTTATGCTCATTTGGCATACCACAAAAACCAATTTCGTGAATTTGGCGTGGCGGTCGGGTATGCCAATTTTACATACAGGAGATCGTTTTGTTGTTAAAGAAAGTCGGCCCGATTTCAACTAACCCGAATTTGTTCTTTTCGCTTCATATTACAAGCACGCCAGCCATTGAATGGCCAGGTAATTATTGCTGACCATTTTAAAAGACGATATTCGGCTAATTGAAATTATTTCAAATCTCTCTTATTCAAAATAAAAACAATTGAAAAAAGATAAATGGCGAACCAAACCGTGCTACTGACAATTGCGTTGATAGGAACAAAATCATCAATTTCCATAAAAACATACCGGCTGAAAGGAAAAGGAATGAGGCTATTCAATGATTTGATCGGCAGATACTGAACAATTCCCGGCATAATACCATCTCTGAAATAAGGTGCATTCTGAAAAATTGCGGTAGCTATCGGTTCAAACATGATGGTATACAAAAACAGCGCAATAATAACGAAACCAGCTTTTTTGATGATTAGCGACAAAAGGAAAGCCAGGGTGCAGTAAACCAGAATGTCATAAAAATAGGCTGCCAGGAATTCCATTTTGTTGAAAATGTATTCAGCGCCCCAAACATGTGAATAAATTGATCCGTTTACCAGCCCGGCAATAAAAAGAAATAGCGTGCTGATGACCGCCATGGCCACGATAAATGACATTTTGCTCAGGAGGAATTCTTTTTTGCTGATACCGTCAATTACGTTTTGTCGCATGGTGTTATAAACCACATCATTGTTAACTGATATTATAACAATAAACGCCAGCAGAATTTTATTAAACGAACCGAGATACGCTATGTTTTGCCATATATCAGGGAAATCGTAAATGGGCACAATTGTGGGGTCAATTCCGTTGAAATTAACACCTTCCCTTTTCAGCCATTGCAAAAACAGCCCGCCGCCTGAAGCAATAACAAGTATTGCTAGTATATACATCCCGATTAATATCCAGAAAAGGCGGTAGTTCCTGATCTTCAGCCATTCCAATTTCAGCGCCCTAATCATGTTCTTTCAGTATTTTAAGGAATTCCTTTTCCAGTGAATTGGTCTGGGTGACCAATTTCTTTAAAACGATTCCTTGTTTAAAACAAAAATCATTTATTTCCAATGAAGTAAAATCCGGCTTCAGCGCAACAAATAAGCTGTTACCCGTTTTTTGAACGGACTCAAGCCCGGGAAAGCTGCTAAGGCATTTTTCGAGTTTTTCCATATCCGGGCTGGCAACTTCCACGCGGTTAATTTCACCCAAAGTATCTACAACACTGCCTTGATGAATTTTAATTCCTTTCCTCAAAACACAAAAATGAGTGCATACTTTCTGAACTTCGTCGAGCAGGTGGCTGGCCATAATAATAGTTTTTCCCTGTGCGGCAATATCTTTGATCAGGTCGCGCACTTCAGCTATTCCTTGCGGATCAAGGCCGTTGGTTGGCTCATCTAAAATCAGGACAGGTGGATCCGAAAGCAAGGCTGACGCAATGGACAAGCGCTGCTTCATCCCCAGGCTGTACGTTTTAAATTTATAATCTTTCCTGTCCAAAAGACCAACCAGTTCCAAAACCGTTTCAATTCTATCCGTTCCGCATTGCTTGATGTGGGCTGCGATGCGCAGGTTTTGCACCGCTGTGAGGTACGGATAAAAACTGGGCGTTTCGAGTATCGATCCGATATTTTTCCGGGCTTCAACCGCTTTCACATTGTTAAACCACTGGAAAGAGCCGCCACTTGGAGCAACTACTTCCAGTATCATCCCGAGTGTGGTGGTTTTTCCGCTCCCATTAGGCCCAAGTATTCCAAAAACCTGGCCTTGAGTAACCGCCAGGTCCAACTTGTCAACTGCCTGAATCCGGCCAAAGCGTTTTGAAAGGCTATTTATTTTGAGGACGTTTTCCACTTTTCTGTTTATTGAGGTCAAAAATATTGATCATGTCATCCGTTTGAAAACTCTGTATCAAAGCCGGGATTTTCTGCCATCCGATCCGGCCCCGCAAATAAAAAGCATACATCGCATCCTCACTTTTCATCACTCCTACAAACTGGTTTTCATCTTTTTTTTCTTTTCCGAACAAAATGAAAATAGTTTTTCCACCAGCCATGGTTACATATTCCTCAAATCCTATTTTCTTATACGAAGTGATGAGGCCTTTATACGATGGGCCTGCTTTTGCTGCCGAATCGAGCGTGTAAACCAGTAATTTTTCAATTCCGTTCACCAGCTCGTTGTAGTCGGGATTTTTGGCAATATTGATCATCCGCAGCGTGCTGGGATAAAAACAGTATTTCTTGTCTTTATGCGCGTCTGCGTAAGCTTTAAAAGGCGTTTCCTGAGCCATGAGGGATGGCAAAATCCCTGACATCAAACAGAAAATCAGAATCAGCTTACTTATGTTTGCCATCGTCAATATGTTTTAGTTGGTCGAAACCGGGTACGCGCATTTGCTGCGCAATCTTCGAAATGTTTTTCAGGTCAATATCGCCGTATAAGCTTATCATAATAAATTGGTTTTTTCCACCGGCTACCATAATCAGCTCCGAAATTATCCCGTTACTTTCTTTAGTTGAGAACAGCATGTTCCCGCGGGCGTCATTTACTGAAACCAACTCTTCGTACGCAGCTTTGTTTACATCGGCAACAGCCTGCTTGTAAACAGCCGTAGAATTTGGAATGCTGTCAGCCATTAGTACTTTCAAGCCTTTCAGCTTGCTTACCGCTTTCAGAAATTCCTTTTCGGCAGGGCTGCCTGCTTCCAGGTTAGTAAACATCGAAAACATTTTCTGGCTCACCGAAACCTTTGTGAATTTTTCGTTACCCGCATACTGGTTCATATATTTTGTGATAACGGTTCCTTGTGCCATCATTGTTATTGATATGAGGAACATACTGATAAATAAACTGATCTTTTTCATACTGCTTTTTTTAGGACTTGTTTTGTCTTTCTGTATTTTACCGGCAACAAGTTGCATCAGTGAGAGTTTGACGCCAACAATAGTAAACGGTTACATTTAAACTGATAATTAAAAATATGGCAACTCATCAGCCTTGTCAATACCAGGAAATACAAAGTGAGGCCACAGATTACGCACTTTGCGCCGAAAAGTAACATCATCGGAGGATTGTTTTTTCATTGAAATTGACTGTACGTAATTCTAGATCTGTTCAAATCCGTTACCCTTTGCGCAACCTTGCCTAATGCAAGCAGGGATCTCACCGAAAGTAATCTGTGGCAGAATAAATTATACCGGGCTGATTAGTTACAAAATCCGGTTTTATGCAAATATGATTTTTTAATCATAATAGCTTTTAAATATCATTTAATTAATATCTTTGTTGATACTATATATCAACAGTCATCTATATGCAGCCAAATTACAAGGCAATTTTTGATTTTGTTATACAAATATACTGGTTATAAGGCATTTTAAAAAGACATTTCGTTCATGACTAATTGGAATATAATAATATCTTTCACCTATCCGCATGAGGCTCATCTTGCGAAAGGGAGACTTGAATCGGAAGGAATTGAAGTTATTATAAAAGACGAGTTGACTGCACAGGTGAATAATTTTTATTCCAATGCGATTGGCGGTGTAAAGCTTCTTGTAAAAGACTCCGATTACGATTATGCTTACAAGATTTTGATTGAGTCGGGATGCATTATTGAAAAGGTTACCACGCCAAGCAAATTCTGGACCAGATTTGATAAGCTTACCTCAAAACTACCTTTAATTGGGAAATCAATTATTGAGTTGAGATTATTAATTCTGGCAGCCTTGATATTACTAGTTTTAATCATTCCCATTTTTCTTTTGGCCCTACCATCGACTCGTGAGAAACTAACAGGCAAAAGTTGGTGCGTTGAAAAAATCTTATACAACGGACGTGAGTTAAAAACAAATTCTGTAGACATCGGATTGGGAATTAATAATAGTGACTGTCCTGAGAAAATGACGTTTAGCGAAAATGGAATGGCATTCTTTCCAGGAATGAACTCTTATGATGATATAGCACACTGGGAATTAAGAAATGATAGTTTAATTATATCATCTATGTTGAATGAAAGCAATCTCAATTTCGGTGAAAACAAACATAATGCTTCAAAAGAAGATACAATAAAGAACACCATTTATCTCAGAGCATACAAACTTGAGATTAGGAACAACACGATTAAGCTTCAGTCAGATAGTATAATTATTCTTGGAAAAGATAATAGATTCAATTCCAGTATCTAATGTCAAAAAAAGACGATATATTAATTTGCCCTTATTGTAATTCTGATAATGTTGTAAAGAAAAAGCAAGTCGGCTTAGTAATTATGTTGTCTTTTTTACTTTTCGGATTGCCCCTGCCTTTTTTCAAAAAATGTTACCATTGTTTTGAATGTGACAAAGAATGGAAAACTAAAGATAAATAAAAACGCCCTATACCAAACACTATAGCAGATTCGGGTATTCGTGTTAGTTGAAACATTTGAAATCTTAACTTACATTTCCCGATAAATCGGGACAGGTAGTGCAGGCCGACAGTTGAGCATCAATTTAATCCCGTGCCAGCCATAGTGTCAACTGTTGGCATGAATTGAAAAAACATAGTGAAAAAGAGAACAACCTGAGCTTGAATAACTAATTTTGGCGACCAGAAACCATCTGAAAAACTTTGCGAAACTAAAAAGCTTTACAAGCAGGAAATTTAATTCTTAAAAAATGAAAATAACAAAATTTATTTTATTATCAATCTCGTTTTCTGCAATAGTTGGATTGAGCAACGTAGCAAATGCACAATGTACAATAGACCAAAGCCAACTATCAGCCGGCAGTGGTTTAGGCGCGCGCAATCTTCCCGGTTCTTCCGAAGGGCAAACCTTTATGGCGGGCGCTACCGGATTGCTTTGTGAAATTGATTTGCTGATGGCTAATGCTATGACAGGTACAGGAACATTAAAAATATATTCCGGTAGCGGAACAGCCGGAACTTTATTGGCTACTCAAAGCGTTACTGTTAATGTCCCTTCAGGACAAGTATGGCAAAATTGGACCATTTCGTCACCTCCTTCCGTTACGAAAGGGGCTGTTTATACCTTTCAGTTTATACCTGCTCAGGGTAGTGGATTACCAGATCCTTATGTTATAATGGCTCAAACTGAAAATGTATATTCAGGTGGATACTGGCTTTCAAATCCAACCGGGGATCTCACCTTCCGAACCTACATAAAGGATATAACAACAGGTCTGAACGATATACCCAGGGATAATCAATTTATGGTGTATCCAAATCCTTCAAAGGGTAAATTCACAATCAGCAATAGTGCGGATATAAGCTCAATAGAAATTTATAATTATTTAGGCGTAAAAGTTTTAGCAACCAGAGTAAAACAGCAAATATTAAATGAAATAGACCTTTCGAATGCTCCGAAAGGGATATATTCGGTAAAAATATATAACGGAACAGAAACTTTTGACAGAAAAATTGTTGTTCAGTAACAAAGTTTATCTGTTTTACCCTAAATTAAACCAGCGTATAATCGGGTAGCCGGCCCCGCCAGCAAATACTGACGGGGGTACGCTTCTCACTATTTATCCCACCAGGGCAGGATCTTGGTTGGTACTCTTTCGCTGCAATCAAGGCATGCCAGGCTGTGCTCGTTTACAATGGTTTCCTGATAAACCGGGTTAGGCTGTTACTATGTGGGGCTATATGCTTTGGTTCGCATGTGTGCTGCTCATGCAAGGTACGCACAAACGCTTTAGCAAACGCCGGTATATGTATACGTTGAAACATTCGAAATCTTACTATATATTTGTGCTGGCCGACAGTTGAGCTACAATTTATTCCCGCGCATGTCATAGCGTCAACCATTGGCATTAGACACAAGCAGACACAAAATATTTAGACTTAAATTATTACAATGGGAAAAATTGACAGCAGCAAAAAATCAAGCGGTGCGACACCTTTCGCACAGACATATTTTCACGGGACAAGGTCCGACTTGAATGTTGGCGAGTTTATTGAAGTTGGCTTTAATTCTAATTACGGACAGAGAAAAAATGCAAAATATATTTTCCTTTCTGCGACATTAGATGCTGCAATTTGGGGCGCTGAACTTGCATTTGGTGAAGAACGAGAAAGAATTTATTTAGTTGAACCGACAGGGCAAATTGAAGATGATCCCGACTTGACAGACAAGAAATTCCCTGGTAACCCAACAAAATCATATCGTTCAACAAATCCATTTAAAATAGTCGGAGAAGTTACCAATTGGCAAGGACATCCACAAGAACAAGTAAAAGCAATGAAAGACGCATTAGCTAAACTTAAAGAACAAGGAATTAATTCACTTAATGACGAATAACATTGATAATAGAAAAAAAATAAAAATGAAGAAATACAAAATTATCTTTTTGATGGCAACAATGGTTGCAACATCAATCATAGCAGCATCTTGCTCTAAAAATCAAAAATCAAATAAAATGACGGATTCAAATCAAAAAATAACAGCCTGCTTATGGGTAGAGACAAAGGATGCCAAAGCCGTAGCCGATTACTATTTATCAATATTTAAAAACGGTAAACTGAAAGAGCATCGTAAATATAAAAATCCACCAGAAGCAGGAGGAGGAGACTTTGAAACGGCAATTATTGAAATTAATGGGATAGAATTCAATATTCTGGCTGCGGGACCTTTCTTCAAATTTAATGAATCTGTTTCGTTTGTTATCAATTGCAAAGACCAAACAGAGGTAGATTATTACTGGAATGCATTGACCGCAAACGGAGGTCAGGAAAGTTCTTGTGGTTGGTGTAAAGACAAATATGGATTATCATGGCAGGTTGTTCCAGTTGAATATTTTGACCTGATAAACAGTGACGACCCTAAAGTCAGAGAAAAGGCTATGAAGAATACAATGAAACAAAAGAAGATAATACTTTCAGAACTGAAATGAATTTATAACCTGACAAAAGTGGAAAAATTACGATATAAGGAAAGAGAAATAAAAACTACCCATGGCATATAAGTAATGGCGGGGTTTATTGGTTGCTAAGCGCAGTTATACTATTGTAGTTTCTGCGCTGGTTGACAATGACTCGCTTCGAAAACCGCCACTACTTATATGCCCAACGGTGCCAGCAAGTTTATAACGACGACCCCAATTTAATACACTAACACAAAAATAAATTCTATTATGAAAAATTCAATTTTATTATTAGTACTAGTAACTATCGCAAATTTTTCATTTGGGCAGGATATTCCCGAAGATTATGCTAACCTTATAAGAAAAGCATTCTCACTATATAGTTTAAAAGATTATAACAATTCAGCCTTAACCTATTCAGAGGCATTTAGAGCCAATGGATGGAAAGCTAAATCAGCAGACAGATACAATGCAGCTTGCTCCTGGGCTTTAGCAGAAAAGCCAGACAGTGCTTTTTTTCAACTTGAGAAAATTGCATCAGAATCAAACTATTTGAAATATGAACGTCTGATAACTGATCCTGACTTAAATTCTTTGCATCCAGACAAAAGATGGGAATCTCTACTATTAATGGTAAAAAAGAATAAGGAAAATGCAGAAGCAAATTTAAATAAACCAATAGTTGCACAATTGGATAGTATCTATCTTGATGATCAAAAATATAGACTTCAAATTAAAGAAATTGAAGAGAAATTTGGATGGGAATCTAAAGAAATGAAAGACCTTTGGACAATTATAGACATGAAAGATTCTATAAATTTAATTACAATCAAGGCAATACTTGACAAAGAAGGCTGGTTAGGGGCAGACGTAGTCGGTGAGCAAGGAAACTCAACCCTGTTTCTTGTTATTCAACATTCAAATCAAAATACTCAAGAAAAGTATCTGCCTATGATGAGAAATGCGGTAAAAAATGGTAAAGCAAGAGCAAGTGATTTAGCATTACTTGAAGACAGAGTAGCTCTACGACAAGGTAAAAAGCAAATTTTTGGAAGTCAGATTGGTCAAAACCTGAAAACTCAACTTTATTATATTCGTCCTATTGAAGACCCAGACAATGTTGATAAAAGACGAGCTGAAGTTGGGCTAGACCCTATAGCTGATTATGTAAGTTATTGGCAAATAAAATGGGACTTGGAACAATATAAGAAGGACTTACCAACTATTGAAAATTTCGAAAAATTTGGTCAGTAATGAAAACCTGCTGCTACAATATACGCAATAGCCAATGCATCTTCGATGAAAATATATCAAGATAATATAGAAACGCAATTTGAATTTAATCGAGGGAAAAACCTTTTTTATAATGGAATACTTAATTCATTACGATTTAGTCCTGAGATATTGAAAGCAATTGAAAAGGTAGATTCAATTGATGCTAATTCTGAGAATTTGCTGATTGATTATCTAACCAATAGAGCTGTTCAAGAGTTTTGTAAGATTAATCAGTATTACACTTTTGATAAACAAGCCCATCTGATTTTAAGGAGTTTGTATGTTGAATTATTTACAAACATAAAAAATCGCAAATCCTCAATTGAATCAATTGCTGCAGAACATTATGATAATTTAATTAAATGGTTGCAGGAGACTAATCCATTTGCTGAAAAGATTTATACTTCTGAAGGTGAAATGATAGAATCGGTTGCATGTTCAGAATATAGTCCTGACTTGCAGATTGAGATTTTACAAATTGACATTGACCAAATAATCGAGCCTGTTCTGGATATTGGATGTGGAAAACAGGGTAATTTGGTTTTGTTTTTACGTCAAAATGGTATTGATGCATATGGATTTGATAGATTTGCATATGACAACTCTGCCCTTAATAATTCGGATTGGTTTGACTATAAATTTGAAAAAAGTAAATGGGGAACAATAATCAGTAATCTTGGATTTTCAAATCATTTTCAGCATCATCATTTTCGGAATGATGGTAATTTTATTGCCTATGCAATGAAATATATGGAAATTTTGTGTTCATTGAAAATCGGAGGAAATTTTCATTATGCTCCAGATTTACCCTTTGTTGAACAGTATTTGGATAAGGCCAACTATCAATTGACAAAGCGTAGCATTAGTAATTATGATTTTAGATCAACCATAATAAAACGATTAAAATAATGTACGACGGCATAACACGCTGTATAGCCTATCAGGGTTTCATCGGTAGGCAAAGGGTTGAAGCCCGCTTCCATCTTTCGTTTACCCTTACAGGTAATCAACCGCAGTCCCTTACTGACCATAATGTCAAACGCTATAGCGCATTTTGACATACTACTATGAACCTTTAGCCATAAAGACAATAATAAATGAAAAGAATTTTTCTAACCTTAATTTTCAGTGCCTTAATTTGTGCTATAAGCGTTGCACAAGACCGGGTGAATTCACCAAAAATTATCAGCACAATTCCAACCTTTGGAGATTGCGATGTTGATCCTGAATTGACTACAATAGTACTAAAATTCGATCAAGACATGTCTTCGCGGTATTCAATGCCAGACACGAAAAATATGCCTCAAATAACCGGCAAACCTGTATGGTCGGATAAAAGAACACTTTCCATTCCGGTAAAACTCCATCAGAATAAACTTTATGCTCTACAGTTAAACAGCTGGAAGTTTCAAGGTTTCGCCAGCATTGAGGGCATCCCATTAAATCCGGAAGATTTGCTTTTTCAAACAAAATCAGTTTCCTATGCGACACTTAACCAGAAAGCCTATAATGAATTTAAAGAATTTTTTCCAAAACACTATTCCTACGCTTCACTAAAAGGGATTAATTGGGAAAGCGTGTTGGAAACTAATCGTGCAGAATTTGAAAATGCTAAAACAAACAGCGAATTTGCTTTTAAATTAATTAAGCTGTTGAAACCCGCAGAAGATCTTCATTTATGGGTTGGAGTAGAAGGTCAATTTTTTGAGACAGCTAAGATGAAGCTTTTTGATAGCAATACCTGTTCAAAACAATTATTCTCATTATTGCACGATAAAAAAGCAAGTAAGGATTTTTTATCTGTTACCGGTGTTGTTGACAGTGTGGGCTATATTTCAATACGTGACTGGAACACTGCCTTTGATAAATTAGTATTTAATGCCTGGGACGATTCAAAAAATCCTGGTATTACCGCAGAAGAAGCACTCAAGGAATTGTTTAAGTATCCTCACCTTATCATCGACGTAAGGGAAAATACCGGCGGAAATGAAAGTTTTGCAAAAGATTTTGCTTCCTATTTTGTAAAGGACTCTATCCCATATGAAAAGGTTGAAATATTTAATGAAAAGACTGGCCTGTTCGACGAGGAATATGTAAAAAAAATGTATCTGAACGAAAAAAAATTGGCTTATTCAGGGTCTATTTATGTTTTGTCGGGTCCTGCTGTAATGAGTAGCAATGAATCGTTTATTTTAATGATGAAGCAATTGCCAAATGCAAAAGTGGTTGGAATGAGAACATATGGAAGTTCTGGAAATCCAATACCTCATGAATTGTCAAATGGAGTGACTGTTTACATACCCAGTTGGCAAGCCTATACACTTGATGGAAAACTAATAGAAGAAAATGGAATTGAACCAGACATTGAAATAATCACCTCAAAAAAGGATTTCGAAAATGAGGATATTCTAATTGATAAAGTTTTGAAAATGATTAGAAATAAATAGAATAATAGTTTAAGATTGATGATAAAACAAAAGCACATAACACGCGGTATGGTTAATTATAAGAGAATTTGGAGTATGGAATGTCCCCCATCCTGTCCCCTGAAAATAAAAAACCACTCTATAATATTGATTAAGAGTGGTTTAATTTTCATCTGAGTAGCCTCAACAGGAATCGAACCTGTATCTAAAGTTTAGGAAACTTCCATTCTATCCGTTGAACTATGAGGCCATTCATTTCGGGCTGCAAAAGTAAGGGATTATTCTGTATTGAGCAAGTTGTATTCCACAAGCTTTCTTCTGAGTTCACGCCGTCCGTTTGTTGTCTTGAAATACACTTCACGTTCACGGGCTGCTGAATAATTATCGCAAATTTCAGTATAAAACTTTTTCCATGGTTTATAAGCTTTTGTATACTTGCTCTTCCCCAAATTGTGCTCCTTAAGTCTCCTTTCTATATCAATAGTAATTCCTATATAAACCTCGCTTTTAATGTCATTACATAATGCATAAACGATTATCATCTATCAAAAATAAATTAGTATTAGCTATGTCCCTGTATCTAAAGTTTAGGAAACTTCCCTGCCTGCGACGCAGTCAGGCAGGCATTCTATCCGTTGAACTATGAGGCCATTCATTTCGGACTGCAAAAGTAAGGGATTATTCTGTATTGGAAAATCGGGGATTAGGGAACAAGAAACCTTCTTTTAGAAATTAAGTCGGTTATCTAAAGTCAGATAACCATTATTGATATAAACTTCCTTAAAACTTAAAAAACACCCTGATGATCAGAAATACGCCAAAACCGATAAGAAATATCCCGACAAAATGATTCACCCGGACCAGTATATTCACATTGAGGTGGTCTTTGATCTTATGAGCAATAAATACCTTTAACAAATCGGCTCCAAAGACAGTGAATAGGGTGCCGATAAAGAAAGTCATTATTGCGTGTTTATCACCGTCTAATGTTGCGCTGACACCCACCATAGCCGATATCCAGAAAAACCATACAAACGGATTCATGATATTGAGAAAGAACCCTTTCAAAATATAGGTTATCGGACCCGGGACACGTACTTCAATACCGCTGTTTTCATCATCAATATGAATTTTATGCAGAAAAGTATAAATCCCAAATCCAATCAATATAGACCCTCCGATTATTCCAATAATTATATAATTATTTTTCTGGTTTATCAGCTGTAAAGCTCCCAATAATGCAAGGTATACCACACTCACATCGCTCAGAAAGATACCAAAAGCCAGGAATGTTCCGGATCTCCAACCACGGTGAATGCTGGTTTGCAGCAAGGTAAACAGAGCCGGGCCAAGTAATGCCGACAATGTTAATCCGAGAATGATGCCTTGTAAAAAGGGATGCATGTTGAGGATTATGGGGTTGGGGTTAGATTTTAGGGTTTAAGGATTAAGGAGAAAGAGCGAGAGAGCGAGAGAGCGAATGGGAGAATCGGAGAAATTAATATTAGGTACAGGTTTATTTTCTGGTATTTAAAAATTCAATCCAGCTATCAAGTTTGGCGTTTTTCAGAACACGGGGAAACTTGGTCTGTCCGCCTTCTTTCCCGTGCGATTTCATCCATTTGTAGAAAACTGATGGCTCCATTACTTCTGCTGTAACTTCACGGATGGCATGTAAACGTTCAGTACGATAGTCGTCGTTGAGGATTTTCAGGTTTTCGTCCAGCAATTGAGCAGCGGTGGCAGCATCAAGCGGTGAATCGCAACCCAGGTACCATTTATGCGCGAACATGCCCTTCTCATGTTTAACACCGGAAACAGTAAATTCCCGAATGGTGACATTTAGTTTTTTTGAAAGCATTTCAACAGCATAGTTCAGATTTTCAAGGGAAATATGCTCACCGCAGAGGCTCAGAAACTGTTTGGTACGACCTGTAATCACAATTTCGCTTAACGCTTTGGAAGTAAACCTCACGGTGTCGCCTATAAGGTAACGCCATGCGCCCGCGCAGGTTGTGATCAACAATCCATAATCTTTATCCTCTTCCACTTCCCTGATATCAAGTACGGTAGCATCGGGTTTCAGATTGCCGTCTTCATCAAAATTCTGCTCGTTGAAGGGGACAAATTCATAAAAAATGCCATTATCCAGCACTAATTGCATAGCACCTGCATTCGGGCGGTTCTCATAGGCAATAAAACCTTCCGAAGCCAGGTACGTTTCGATATACGTAAGAGGATGGGCAAGTAATTTCTCAAACCCCTTCAGATAAGGCGCAAACGAAACACCACCATGAACATAAATATTGAGGTTCGGCCACATATCATGAATGGTGTTCAGGTTATAGGTTTCGATAATTTTTTCGAGTAAAATTTGTATCCACGCCGGAACGCCGGTAAGAACCCCGATATCCCACTGGGGAGCCTTTTTTACTATTTCATCGAGTTTGGTGGTCCAGTTGCTTTCTTTCGAAATACGGTTGCCCGGCTTATAAAAATGCTGGAACCAGAATGGAATATTTCCCGCTGTTATACCAGATAAATCACCTTCGTAATAAGTCCCGTTAAATTGAAGCTGGGTACTGCCACCCAACATCAGAATTCCTTTTGAGTAAAATTCAGGAGGAAAATCATATTTGGCCAGTGACCAGATCTGGCTGGTACCAGTCTTCTTTATCGCCCTGAGCATATCGCGCGTAATAGGCAGATATTTACTCGAAGCGCCCGATGTTCCTGAACTTAGCGCAAAATATTTGACCTGCCCCGGCCAGCTTACATACGCTTCACCATTTAATGTGCGGTACCACCACTTACTGTGCATGCTATCGTAATCAAAGAGAGGAACACGTTGTTTGAATAAACCAAGCGGGTTACGCTGCCTGAGCATTTCCTGGAAACCATATTCTTCGCCGAAAGAAGTAAGCTGTGCCTGCCGCAGTAATTTTCTGAGGGTCCGGATCTGTACTTTATAAGCGTCCTGGGTTTTAAGGTTTTCAATGGGAATTCTGCTCCTGAATTCAATCGCGCTTTTAATAATTGATCCAAGTATTGGCATAGCGTATTCTAATTAATATTTACAGATGGCTAAATTAGAAATAATTTCCAAATTCGTGTATAGCAAAACACGACTGCTTAACGTATTTTAACCTAATACAACTGATAATGAGTATATGTTAAAAAATCCCGGGATTTGGGGCGTGAAATGTGGAGACTGAAATTTATTCAGTAAGTCTGTAATCACTACTATTCATCAGTGAACAAGGTAGCGGAAATCCCATCAGCAAATAACAGACCTTCCGGCGTTAAAACAAGTTTCCCTTCCCGGTATATCATTTGTTTTGATTCAATAAAAGTCAACGCATCCAGAAGGAGATTTTCGGCTATTTCTTCACCGAATTTTCGCTTTACCGCGACCAAATCGCAGCCCCACATGGTTCGAAGGGAAGTCATAATATATTCATTCAGCTGAGTTGTAGCGCTTAATAATTCCTGCTCTGATTTTACTTCACCTTGCATTACTGTTTCTATATAAGTTGCCAGGTTAGCCACATTCCAGCATCGTGAAATCTGGTTAAACGAATGAGCTGATGGCCCGACGCCGAGGTATGATTTACCTTGCCAATAAGCCGTATTATGGCGGGAATACGCGCCAGGCAGGCAGAAGTTGGAAACTTCATAATGTTCATAGCCCTGTTCCCGCATCATTTTGCAAAGGATATGAAACTGCGAAAGAGAAAGATTTTCGTCCACCGGTTTCATTTTCCCTTTCCGGATCATGAGTTCAAGCGGGGTTTTGTCCTCAACAGTAAGCGAATAGGCCGAAATATGCGGGATTCCAAATGAAAATGCTTTCTGAAGGTTTTCCTTCCAGCCCTCATCAGTTAGCGCAGGAATTCCATAAATCAGATCGATGCTAATATTTTGAAATCCTGCTTGCTGAGCATCTGTTATACATTGAGTAACCTGTGCGGAAGTATGCGTACGGCTTAAAAAATCAAGATCTTCCTGCCTGAAAGATTGAATCCCAATACTAAGCCGGTTAATACCAGCTTTCCGAAGCGCAGTAGATTTTTCGGGTGTAAGATCATCGGGATTGGCTTCGAGTGTTATTTCGGCTTCCTGTTCAACACGAAAGTTATCTCGTATTGTGTTTAGTATTTTTTCAATATCATCTGTTTCAATAAGCGATGGTGTTCCTCCACCAATATAAATAGTCTCAATAGGTTGTCCTTCGAGGTAATTTTTTCGTTGTATTAATTCACCCGAAATGGCATTGCCAACCTGGTCCATATACCTTGTACTGGCTAAGGAATAGAAATTGCAGTAATTACATTTATGTTTACAGAATGGAATATGGATGTAGATTCCGGCCATGATGAGGTGAAAAGTTAATAGAAAATGGTTGAGGTGAAAAGTTAATCGTTATTGGTTAATGGAAAATGGTTGGGAGATAGTTCCCTTCGGTTTCGCTCAGGATAAAAATGGGAAATAGTTAATTGGAATCAAATCAGAGCCTGAACTTCAAACTAATGAAATGGATTTCAACCGGCCTTTTCCAAAACACCAATTTCCATTTTCTATATCTCTGTTAACTACTTCTTCAGCACAATCCTGAAAGTTGTGCCTTTCCCGACTGTTGAGTTTTTTACAAATATTTTGCCTTTGTGATATTCGTTGATAATCCGTTTCGAAAGAGATAAACCCAATCCCCAGCCACGTTGTTTACTTGTATATCCCGGATTAAAGATAGTACGGAACATATTGCGGGGGATTCCTTTACCGGTGTCGGCAATATCAATAATTACAGCATGCTCTTCTTCAATAATATCTATTGTAATTTTCCCTTGACGTGTCATGGCATCAACGGCATTTTTGACCAGGTTTTCAATAACCCACTCAAACAGCTGCAAGTTTAGAGGTAAAACAAGAGAATATTCTGGTGGCAAATTGATAGAGAAAGTGATTTTCTGGGAAGTTCGGGTTTTTAAATAAGATACCGAACTATAGATTACCGAAATGAGATTTTCAGGAACAAGCGAAGGGTTCGAACCGATTTTTGAAAAACGATCCGTAATGGTTCTCAACCGGTTTACATCTTTCCGAAGTTCTTCAATGGTTTCGATGTCAATATCTTTGGCTTCAAGATAATCGACCCAGGCCATCATTGACGACAGCGGAGTGCCAAGCTGATGCGCTGTTTCCTTTGCCAGTCCTGCCCAAACCTGATTTTGTTCACTACGCCTTGCTGTGCTGAACAGCAGGTATGCTACAAGCAGAAAAATCCCGATAATGGCTAACTGGATGTACGGAAAATACCGCAACTGCGTTAAAACATATGAGTCCTCATAAAAAATGAGTGTCTTGCCCTGCCCCGCGATGCTGATCTCGATGGGATCGTTTGCCTGGGACATAGTATGAATAAGTTGCTGCAGGTATACTGAGTTATGAATCTGTAACGTATCAATCTGGCCATATGCCAATGCCTGTGTGCGGGCACTATCCGTTACCAGCACAGGAACAGAGGCCGAATTATTAACCACTTCACTGAAAAAGGCGTTTACCAGGTTATTTAGCACCACTTGCATCTCAGTAAAAAGCTTGGAATCCTGGTAATATATAAAATTAGAGTCGTTTTTTGACAACGGTATAACTATACGTGGATATTTGGAAAACTCTTTCTTCAGGTGATCATCCATAACAGATAAGGTATCTGAACCAAAAACAGCATTGGCTTGTCCTGTAATATTGCCTTTACTATCGGTAAGAATAACCGGGATGGTCTTATTATTCTCGATGATTCTGAGGTAAAATGTCGCGTCTTCGTTAAGACCTGCCTTAGCAAATCTTCTTTGTGCCTCGGCATACAACTCCACTTTGTTACGCTCGTCTTCCTGAATCTGGGTGAAAAATTTTTGAGTAGAATTCACAAGTCGGGCACGGGTTTGCAACGCATTGGCCCAGGTATGTATTTTCAGTCGTTCGTCCCTGGCGATCTTTTTAACAAGCACATTGGAGTACCAGAGCGAAAACGCGATAATCACGATTGCAAAAAGAAACAGCAGGATTTTCCAATACCTTTTCCGGTTATAAATATCGTAACGGCCTAATATTGATTTTTTCATTTAAACATTTCTAAAAAGCGTACACAAGCTTTGTCATTCCAATAAATCAGCAATGGTGAAGTATAACTCTCTTTTACTCACGGATATCAGTTCAGGCATTAAATGTACAACATTAGTTTGAAGGACAGGATTTAGTCAGTTTAACTTAGAATACTGCCTTTATAAACTTTTGAACTTTGAACAAATGAGAAGTTGAATATTCAAACGCCCTTCGCCTTTTCGCTCCCTTCGCTCCTTCGCCCCTTCACCCGTCACAGCTCAACTTACTCAACCTTCTTATCATCGTCCCATTCAATCACAAACTTTCCCTGTTCCTGTTTTTTAATGATATCCTTTGCCTTGTTTTGAGATGGATTTTTCAACGTATCACCTTTCATCCATTTAAATTCCTGTTTCAGAACCTGCTTAAGTTCAACTTTCTGAGCTTTCAGATCGTTGGATATTTTTTCGCGCATGGCCTTTTTGTCATACTTTACAATCGGATGGTCAACTGTTCCGGTAAGCGAAACAAATACTTTGGTGCGACCACGGCCATCGTCCTCCACCGGGCCGAATTCAGCCTGGTTATCAAATCCTTTGTTGCGTTTTTTAAATTTGGAAGCAATAAGGTCGGCAAGCGCAATCGTGAAATGGTAGTCAACCTCATTTATAAAGGTATGAGTACCTAAAAGTTGCAGGTTCAACGCGCTTGATTTTATTTCCATGGCTGGAATAAAAATCACCTGGTTGGCAATATCTACCTGGTTGTGTAAAGTGGCAAACCGAATATCAGTCAGATCTTCCACTTTTAAGAAAGAGGAAAGACTTTGCATGGGGCTGTAATTCACTAACCTCCCATTTTCGATTGTAAGTTCAGCATGTGTTTTAATTGAACTCAGATCAATATCCAGATTGTTTTTCATCGAGCTGGCAAAAATAACATCAGAAGTAATCAGACCTTCGAGGTTTTCGTCTTTCAGATCATCCTGCCCGAAATTACCAAATTGTGTGAACAACATTTTGACATTAACTTTTTCAAGACGGGCCTTTGCCTGCAACAGCGAATAATTGGCGGCATTAGCGTTTATGTTGGCCTGCCCGGTAACCTTACCCTGACATGTGAGCATAGCAATATCGGCAACCGACAACACTTTATTACGCATTTGTGCTACTCCCGTAATGTTGGTAGCGCTGAATTTGCCAAATGTGAAATTTTTACTGTGAATCTGCAGGTTGCTGATGCTGATGTCGCCCGGTAACCTGAACTGGTATTCAGCGCCGGATCCATGCTGCGCACCTGACAGTTCATCCCAGTCGAACCTTTGCGAGGTAAGTGAGCCCGTTACCGAGAGTTTCTCGTTTTTGACGAAAATCCAGGATAAAAGATTGCCAAGTGTGCCTTTGAGAATAAAATCACTTCGCCCGGCCTGAAACGAAAGCTGTTGCAATTCCAGGTCATTCCCGTTAAATGAAAATGCCGATTGAATTCCTTTGATTGGCAGATCATAGTTTTTCAAACCAAGGCTTGCCTGTTGAATGCTTCCGCTACCGGTAAAATTGCTGGTGAGGAAATCGGATGACACCGGATGATCCATATCAGATATTCGTCCATCGAAAGCTGCATTCAGTTTCAGCCATCCGCTCATTGATGTAAAATGCTCGTATTTCAGAAATTGCTGAAGCTCATTAAGATTTAAATTGGCAATAAGATTACATTGTAAAGTAGGCGAGGAAAAGCCTTGCATGGATAGAGAACCGCTTACAAATCCATCACCCAGTTTAGCTTTTAGATTACTGATGGAAAGAGTTTGATTTTTCCCATCCTGTTTAACGCTATACACTGCCGATGCCGACACATTACGCAGGCTCATTCCGGATTTCCGTTCGGTAATAGTGCCGTTTTGCATGTCGAGGCGGACAGAAACCGCAGGCGAGTATTTCCCGCCAAACAAACCTGATATCTTTGACGAAATATCACCTTTGCCTTCGAATTTATACTCATCAAAGCTTTTCGTGTACCTGGCTGGCACCAGCGACATCATTTCCTGCAAAGTTGATCCGGTGGCAGCCACATCAAGGTTAATCTGTTTTTGCTTTTCCGTATAAACCAGGTTTCCTGAAGTTGTCAGCCTGAGCTTTCCCATTTCGATAGAACCCTTCTGTATGTTATATAACCCGGTAGTATTGTCCACATCCAGTGTCAGCCATAAATTGAGATTCCGATCTGATATATAACTGCTTCCCTGCGACCTGAATTCATGAATAAGAATATTTCCAGCCAGGTCGAGGGCATATCTGCTGCTTCCAAAATTGCCTTTGGCAACAAAACCAGGTAAATGCGTATCTATGAAAGTGAACGAAGCGTCATCAATATACTTTATATGAAGATTCTGAATTATAATTCGCTGCAATTCGAAATTGAAGTTTTCGTTGCCTCCGCCGGTAGACTGTTTCCAGAAATGGAAATTGTCGCTTCCATCAGCATATACGTGAGGGGCTATTTCCACTTCAGCCAGCCTGATGTTTTTTACACTGTATTTCTTTCGCAATAAATCCCATACGTTAAATCGTAACGAAATGGTTCCGGCCGTGAGCAGGTTCTTTTTAGAAGGTAAAGGCGTTGCTTCCTTCATACGTACACCGCTAAAGCGAACAGAAGCGAAAGGGAAATCCTTGATCAGGCTAAGCTGTACATCATCAATCTGGACTTCAGCCTTCAGGGATTTGTTGATTTCGGTGATAAACAGTTTTTTAACCTCAGGACCAAGAAATTGTTGAGCCAGGAAGAGCAATAAAACAACAAATGCAATTACGCTTATTGTCCATATAGCTATAGCCCTGAGAGTCTTGTAACGCTTGTTCAACTGTTGTGATTTTATAAAACTAACGCAAAAATACTATTGTTATTAGAAAGAGAGGAAGAAAATATTGCCCTATTGAGATTCTGCAAAAATATGAGTGAAATAGCATAATAGGAAATAATCCTCATTCTCAGGAAAAACCATTTGATCTCTTTCCATTCAGATACGTTTTGGATACAGGCGAAACCATTGATAGCAAAGTCTTGTAAATGACAAAGCCCCGGAGACAAAGTGAATCCGGGACTTTGAACCTAAACCAAACTTCATATCTATATTGTAACTTCTCGATATGAAAATTCAGCATATTCAAAAATTATTTGCGACTTAAAGCTTTTACATCAAACTGTGTTTTTAAGATTATGTTCCAACACCTCAATCTGCATCTGGATATTTTCTAAATCCATTTGCGACACTTTGTCAACCACCTCCTTCAGTTCGGAAGGATTGAAAGGTTTTTGAAGGTAATCCAGTCCGCTGAGTTTGAATGCCTGTATCAATCTGCTCTCGAAGGAAGAAATAAAAACCAACTTGAAATCAATGGTTATAAAAGCATCAAGCAGGTCGAAGGCAGTGCCATCGGCTAAATGGATATCCAGGAAAACTAGGTCAGGATGCAGGCTGCGGATTGCAGCAATTCCGCTGCTGACGCCATCCGCCCCTCCCGATATTTTAACCTGTGGGCAATATTTCACCAGCATCTGCGAAAGGGTATTGCGGATATGGGCTTCGTCGTCGATAATCAGGGTGTGGAGCATGGCCAGGTTTTTTAGTTTATTACATAGTGGTTCACGGCTTTATTTCATTAAGATCATCTTCCCTTTTCCAGCCTGGTTTCCTGCTTGTAGCCTGACATAA
Source organism: Bacteroidales bacterium (assembly GCA_963665485.1). Taxonomy (GTDB): domain Bacteria; phylum Bacteroidota; class Bacteroidia; order Bacteroidales; family UBA4417; genus UBA4417. The sequence goes on from OY762227.1 coordinate 355,635, forward strand.
TACGCTCCGACCGGCATTTCTTCTGCATTCCAGGTTACCTGGTGCCTGCCTGCTCCTTGCGTTTCATTTACAAGTACATCCACCTGCTGCCCCAGATGATTGAAAATGGCTAAGGTAATGCCTGAGTTATTATCCATTTCATACTCAATTGTGGTAAAACCATCAGAAGGATTCGGATAAATAACCACTGGCTCTTGACGACTGGCGACTTGCGGGATTCCATCATCATTCCACTCATACGCTCCCATATCAATGTTACCGCCCCATAGCCTGGTATTTCCTGCAATGTCAGTTTGCGGGAGGGTTAATCCGCTTGTGCTGCCGGTATTGATACAGGGCGAACCTGCTATTATGGCATAAGGATGATTCCCGCTGCCAAAAAACAAGGGATTTTCATTCTTATTACCTTCTTCCGGAAAAACAGAAGCCCCTTCTATATCTGAATAGCTGACATTGAGCGTATTAATATTTCCATCTTTATAAATTGAAGCTCCGGAAGGCGCTGTATTCCCCCAGATAATTGTGTTTGTTACATCAGCATTGGCATCTGTAATGTACAATCCGCCGCCTTCAGTAGTTGCTGTATTCGCTGCTATCGTATTGTTAATCAATTTAAGCTGATTACCGGTATAGTCTTCGATAGCTATACCACCTCCATTAGTTGCCAGGTTAGTATAGATAACGTTGTTTTGAAATATTCCTCCGGAGTTGATAATCAGCAGTCCTCCACCCAAACATGTCTTTCCAACATAAGTATTATTGGCAATGAAATTATTCTCAAAAACAAATTTGTCCGCAACAGCTTCCTGTACAAGTACGCCCCCTGCTCCCTGGTGATCGGCATTATCTGAAGATTGTATCTCGTTATCAGAAATAGTATTCCCAGATACAATACCTGAAGTCTCTAAAGCGATAGCTATTCCTCCGCCGATCGTATGCTCCGAGAAATTGCTTACAGATATAGCCTTATTATGCCTGATCAGGTTATTCCTTATGTCCAGTTTGATGGGTCCAAAAAATCCAAAAATTTCCGCGCCCCCACCATCGCTCAACGAAGGACCATTCGCTGAATTGTAAGATATTTCATTTTCAACCATTATCAGGTTATAATAAATACAAACACCTCCAGCTCTTCCTTCACCATTTGAACTCAATGTTTTATTATTCCCGATTTTGTTATTACGAATAACTACCCAAGGTATTTCTGTTACAGGGCCACCTGCGTGAATGCCGCCGCCAAAAACTCCATTATGGTATGTTACATTATTATTCTGAATATAATTATGTAGCAACTTAGCGCCACTACTAAGAACATTAACACCTCCGCCTATCCTGTAATCAATAGAAGTTTCAATTGTACCCGTTCCGCCAGTAATGGTAAATCCACACAAAACAGAAGTGGTATCCTCTCCGGAATTTAAGGTCACCACCGACCCTTTATCCGGGTCAAGGGGCTGGCTGCCGTTAATAATGGTCTTTGAAATATGGCTGGTATCGCCGTCCATCAGGAACTCACTGGCTACCATCAGCGGTTTCTTACCCCGGAAGTTTATATTTTCGATATAGGTGCCTTCGGATACCAAAACTGTATCACCGTAACTTGCAGCATCTATGGCTTGCTGAATGGTTGGATAAGTGACCGGAACGCGGATAATTGGATCATGATATATTTCAACCGTCTTAACATAATTTCCAGTAGCATTTACACCACCCGCAACTACCAGGTTATTCCCGACCCCTGTTACAGTATGTTCTACCCGCGCGGTCTGAAGTTTCATCACCGACCATGTGTTGGAAGCTTCATCATAAATATCGAGAACATCAGAAGGAGAATTAAAGCCACTTCCCATAAAATTGCCACCACCGGCAAAATAGGCCTTCCCTGAAACTACTGCAGCATTATCGACGGCACATCTGGGTTTTGTCAGGCTTGCAGTCGTCCAGATTCCTGTCGAAGTATCATAAATATCCACGCGGTTGGTAGGATGGTCAATGCTGGTAACACCACCGGCTATGATAACTTTACTTCCAACGGCGACAGCACTTGCATAAGCCCGAGCCTGCGAAAGCGAAGCCTGGCTCCAGGTTTTGGTAGTGAAGTTGTATATGTCAACCCTATCTGAAGTGATAAATTCATCATCCGAATTATTCCAGTGCATACCTCCTGCAAATATGGCAATGTCGCCAACAACAGTTGCAGCCATTCCCATCCTTGATTCCGATAGATAATCCAGAGTCCATAAGCCGCTACCGATATTATAAATATCTATTGTATTTTGAAAGACCGGGCCATACGGATCGGGGAAATGAACTCCTCCTGCAAACATAACCATATTCCCATGGCTTACTGCAGCTAGTGAAAACCTGTCAACCGAAAGATGTTCGACTGACCATCCCTTTGTCTGGGTATCATATATATCAACAACATCAAAGGAAACAGTTTCGTCGAAGCCGCCTGCAAAGAATATTTTTGAACCGCAAGTTATTGAACCACCAATGATCTCTCTAGGCTCAGATATATTGCCGGCAATGTCCCATGTGCCTGTTGCCGGATCGAAAACTTCCACTTCTGTAGAAAGTTCTGTTCCGTTATTTCCACCGGCAAAGTAAACCTTATTGCCAAGTGTTGCAGAGCCCATATAACTTTTTGGCTCTGATAAATTGGTGTACCTCCACTGACCGTATGAATAACAAACGATGCAAAGGAGCAATGCTGAAATTAATGTAAACTTTTTCATAAGATGAATTTTTGAAAATTTATCCAATAAATTTACGTCCCCAAAAAATAAGAAATGAACCAGTTAAGGGATCGCTGGAGTTTGTTAAGGGAACGCCGGAGTTTGTTAAGGAAATGCCGGAATTGTTCAGTGAACGCTTGCTTTCACTATGGGTTTGAGAGTGAAATGTGATTAATGAATAATGAAAAGAGAATAATGGATTAATTCTCCACGAACGGAATCCTGAATGTTACCTTGGTTCCACAGGTATTGTCGTTTTCATCTTTAAGGTCAATTATCTCCAGGCGGATTTTCTTTTTCATTTTCCGGTTTATCGTCATCAGCCGGTCGCGGGTTATGGTTGTCGACATGGAACGATGGTGCGATTGTTGCCGATGCTCGATTTCAGCTGCCTTTTCGCGGCCTACACCATCGTCTTCCACTTCAAAATGTATTAAATGATCTTCGCGCGAAAAACTAATATAGATATGACCTGGAGTTTCCCGGTGCTTAATTCCGTGTTCGATTGCATTTTCGATAAAAGGCTGGGCCAGCATGGGCGGTATGCACATGGTTTCCGGGTCAATCTTTGGATCAACTTCGATGGTGAAATTTAATTTATCGGCATAACGGGCTTTCTGCAGCTCCATGTAATTGCCTATTGCGCTGATCTCATTTTCGAGCGATACATATTCCTCCACTGAATTATCAAGCACATTCCTTACTAATTGCGAGAAACGGGATAGGTACATGCTTGCCTCTTCGGGTTTTTCGTTAATAATATAATTCTGGATGCTGGCCAGTGAATTGAAGATAAAGTGAGGGTTCATCTGCGCACGCAATAGCCGCTGCTCCATGGCTACCGATCGTTTTTCAGCCCTCAGTTTCCTGCGCTGGAAGAAAAGTAAAAGGACAGAAGTAAGTAGCAGAATTCCCGCTCCGGCCCCCAGAAAGATAAACCTGCTCCGCGAGAGCTTAAGCCGGTTCATTTCATTGTCCTGCGCCATTGTCCGGAGTTTCTGTGCCTGTTTCCCAGCCTCATCCTCGGCCATCATTATTTCAAACTGCCGCCCCTGCTGGGATGCATTCATCGAATCACGCGCCTGGTAATATAGCTGTAAATATTCAATTGCTTTACCGGGCACTCCTTTTGCATCGGCCAGTTTGTAGCGGAAATAATACATAGAAGTTTTAAACTGCATGGCAATGTAGTAGTCTGTCAATTTGCCTACTGAATTTAATACCATACCATAAGCTGGAGTATTTTTCCACTGGAACCGGAAAAAATCATTCAGTGCTGCTTCGGATAAATCCAGATGGATTTTGGCTTTATCATATTTTTTCTCATCCAAATCAATCTCAGTAAGATAAATCAGGAACGCTGCCTGCAAATATGCACAGTTTGCTTTTAGCGCAGCCTGGTAAGCTTTTTCAAAATATAACCGCGAAAGTACCGGGTTCCCGGTAATATCCGAAAACGGTGTATTTTTACCATAATAGAAACCCTTTGCGAGGTAGATTAGTGAAATAAGTCCATAATCTTTCAATCCGGTAGCCAGTATCAAAGCCGAATCACAATAGGCAAGCGCCTTTTGGTTTATTGCGAGCGAGGTGGTACCACCTACATGAAAATTGCCCATTCCCATTAAAGCAAATGCCTCAAAATAACGATCGTGGTGCTTCCGCGCATAATTCAGCATTTTATATGTGTACACCATGGCACTGTCAAACGTTCCATACCCTAAGTTCTGCATCATCACATTGATGGCATCGTATGCTTTTACCAGCGATTTTTCATTCCCCGCTGATTGAAAATATCCAATCGCTTTATGGTAGTATGCCATGGTTTTTTCGCTTCTCCTGATAAAAAAATTGATATTCCCAAGCATAAGGTTGAGTTCACCCAGCTCATTGAGGTAAGGGCCCTGTTCAAAAAGTGATTGCGCCGAAAGATACGATAACAGGGCGTTTTTGAAATCAAGCTTATAATAATAGGCATTGCCAGTATAAAACCTGGCCAATGCAATATGATAAGGGTCACTATAAATTGATGCAAGCCTTACCGCTTGTGAAGAATACAATATTCCGGTATCGAAATTAAAAGGTGCATAATGTTCGGCAAGTTTACAGAGGATATCTATCTGAAGGTCGTAGCCTGAACCCGGTAATAATTTTTTCAGGCTGTCAATATTTGGCCCTGGAGGGAAAAGCTGGCTCTGGGCAGAAGCCACGAGGTGGGAAATAACCAAAATGAGCAGAGTCAAGAATTTGTACATGACAGATGAATGATTTATTCATTATTCGTGCCCGACAAGTGAAATCGCAGTTTGGTTATTGAGCCAGTTTTTCAAACAATTCCATCAGTTCTTCCCGCTTCCGGGAAGCCACAGGTACCTTAAGGTTATTGGTAAGTATAACATATCCTCCGTCTTGTTTTTCGAAACGCCTGATATGGCTCAGGTTTATAAGGTGTGATTTGTGAATCCTGTAAAATCCGCAACCCAGGAACATTTCGTCAAATTCCTTCAGAGTTTTAGAAATCATTATGCGGTTGCCCTCTGTTGTATTTACGACCGTGTAACAATTGTCCGATTCGCAGCTTATGATATTCCTAAGCTCAAGCAGATATATGTTTTCAGTCGTTTTGAGGATTATTTTTTTATTCTGCCGGTTCACTGAATTCAGGTTTTCCTCAAGTGCCTGCAACTGCAACCTGAAATGATCCTGTAGAATTACTTCGGCGCGTTCTATTGCATTTGTAAGTTGTTCGGGATTAACAGGTTTCAGCAGGTAGTCAACAGCGCTGAATCTAAATGCCTGCAGGGCATACTTATCGTAGGCAGTGATAAAAATGACCTGAAAATCGATCGCTGGCAGTTCTTTTAGAAGATCGAATCCTGACCCATCGGCCATCTGAACATCGAGGAGTACCAGTTTGGGATTGAATTTTTGAATGGCCTTAATTCCATTTGCAACACCATCGGCTTCTCCGGCAACTTCAGCCTGCGGGCAATGCCGCGCCAGCATTTTTGCTAATGTGTCGCGCATATGAGCTTCGTCGTCGATAATTAATATGCGAAGCATTTCTGACCCGGTTAGAAATAACCATGAAAGATACGATAAAAAAAAGGTTATTGCAATAACTCTCAGTTATTTGTGAGAAGGGGAGTTACTTTATAAAGGCCATCAAATCTGCAAAATCTGATTTATTTATCCGAATTCGCACAGAATAATTCCGCAGCCAGATCCGATACCATTTCCGGCTTAAGATCATTCATACAACGGAAATGTTTTTTAGGACACGAATGCAAACCTTTTTGCGTACAGGGCCTGCATGAAATATCAATTTCAGCTACCCTGCTATTTTCAGGCAATGGGAAGAATCCAAGTTCCCGGGTTGTTGGTCCGTAAATAGCAACAACCGGAGTTTTCATAGCCTGTGCCATATGTAACATTCCTGTATCATTGGTAAATACCATCTTTGCCAAGCCGAGCATGGAAGCTGAACCCATCAGGCTGAGTTTGCCGGAAAGGTTAAGGGATGGCGTTTTCATAAGAGATTGAACCTGGTTACAGATTTCCACATCTCCGGGTCCACCGATCAGTACCGGATATGCGCCGTTTTGCATGCAAAATGTATCGGAAGCTTTGGCAAAACCATCAGCAGGCCATCTCTTATTTTCCCACTGAGCGCCCGGAGCAATAACCAGAATCGGGATTTCTGAAGCTATTTTGTTCTGTTTTAAAATCTCAGAAATTTTGTCACTTTCTTCAATGGATGGATATACTTCGGTGCCTTTCCCATCGTATTCCACCCCTAATGTTTCAACTGATTCAAAATACCTCAGGTAAACCGGCTTAATCTCTTTGTAAATATTTAATTTGAAGCGGATTAGCAGGTCCCGGGCCAGTATCTTTTTCGAAAAACCAGTTACCCCGGTTCTCGAATTGGCGCAAATCAGCATACTCCGGATATTCTTCTGTATATCCAATATAACCGAATACCTGCTGAAAATAATGTGCATTCTGATACGTTTCAGCTCATTACGGTTGTCGTTTTTATTAAAAGTGATAATATTGTTGATATGAGGATTTCCTGACAATACCACAGCAAATTCCTTTTTCACCAGGAAATCAATCTGAGCCCCGGGAAATTTCGCCCTTAAACAGCGAACCAAGGGCGTCGTAAGTATCACATCGCCAATGGAGCTGAACCGGATAATCAGAAATTTATAGTTTGACACCTACAGGTTTATTTTTTAGAATCCAGGATTACTGATTCATTTAACGATTTCAACTGAATTATATTTTCAGGCAGATTGCTGTTTATTTTTGTATTGCTCATCAATACAAAAAGCTATTGTAAGGGTAACGAATCACGTGCAGTTTTTTAACTTCGTCGTACAACAGTTTTCTAAATTCCTCGATGTTGATTTTTTGTTTCGCCGAAATAAAAATGGCTGGCGAATTTACTTTTGCCATCCAGGTATTCTGAAGCTCTTCGAGGGTAAGATTCTCCTTGGTTGCAGGGGCAAGATCAATAGGATCTTTTTCCACGTGTGAGTAAGCATCAATTTTATTGAAAACCACTATAGTTGGTTTGTCGGCACAGCCAATTTCAGCTAAGGTCTGGTTGGCAATTTCCACCTGCTCTTCAAAAGTGTTATGCGAAATATCAACCACATGCAGAAGCAGATCAGCTTCGCGAACTTCATCTAGTGTCGATTTAAACGATTCAACCAGGTTATGGGGCAATTTACGGATAAATCCTACGGTATCCGTCAGCAGGAACGGCAGGTTTTCGATTACTACTTTACGCACTGTGGTGTCGAGTGTAGCGAACAATTTGTTTTCGGCAAACACATCGCTTTTGCTCAACAAGTTCATGGTGGTGCTTTTGCCTGCATTGGTATACCCAACCAGGGAAACGCGGATCATTTCATCGCGGTTTTTCCGCTGGGTAACTTTCTGCTTGTCGATATCTTTCAGTTTTTCTTTCAGCAGAATGATTTTATCACGGATAATACGGCGGTCTGTTTCTATTTCTTTTTCCCCGGGACCACGCATCCCTATACCTCCGCGTTGTTTCTCGAGGTGGGTCCACATGTGGGTAAGGTGTGGTAAAAGGTATTGATATTGCGCTAATTCGACTTGTGTACGAGCCGTAGTGGTACGGGCACGTTTTGCAAAAATATCGAGTATTAATAAAGGTCTGTCCAAAACACGGCAACCCAGTTCCTTTTCGATATTACGCGTTTGAGAAGTACTGAGTTCGTCATCAAACACAACAATGTCGACACCGGCAGCTTTCACATACTCAGCAATTTCCTGAAGTTTCCCGGCTCCTATGTATGAACGGGGATCCGGTTTGGGGAGTTTTTGAACAAATCGTTTATCAGGTATTGCACCGGCAGTTTCGAGCAGGAATTCGAGTTCGTCGAGGTAATCGTTAACTTTATCTTCATCCTGCCGGCCTGTAACCAGGCCTACCAGAACGGCTTTTTCGGGTTTGATATCGAATGGGAGCATTTATAAGTATTGGGGTGGCAAAGATACAAACAATCAATTTAATGATTCTGACCGGATTGAGTATTAATTGAAAGAGAAAAACAAATACGTTTTTCTGCATCGTAACCATGCTATTTTAAACTGTAAGTTTCACATTACATGGTTACTCTTGTAAATTAGAGGCTTTTAGGTCTTAAGACAGTTTACATATTTTGTGATAATTGGTTTTTCAGAGTTATTACGCAAAATGCGTAACGCATTTTATGTTAACCCAACTAAGTGTTCTCCTTCTATTGCCTTTGCAGCCAGCGCATCAGGAAAATATCTGTTAAAGAATAAATATTGTTTTCGACAAAAATTAAATCTTTGGTTTCCAATGCTTCCAACGACCGGATTACGGAGCTGGCAGCACCTAACTTATACCTAGTAAGAAAGGCGGATGAGTTTGGTTTATCAATCTGCGTTTCCATTGCAATAGCTTTTAAAAGAGCATATTGCGAGGCTGTAAGCATATTCTGATAAACCTGATACAAGGGAGTCCTCTCCTCAAGAATTTGCATTATAACCTGCTTTACATCTGACATATCAATTGCTGTATCTCCTGCTGAATACATGCGGTTGCAAAATTCCTGTACAAAGTATGTATGTCCCTGTGTCCATTCCAAAATGAATGTGAGTGCATCTGTTGAAATTTTCCGTCCGGCTTTTCTGAAATGTTTCGAAATAAATCCTTTGTATTGATCCGTATCAATTTTATTTAAAAACAAGAAACCTGTACTTTGGTAGAAAGGCCGCGCATAATCGCTAAAAAGCGATACCAACATTCGTCGGTTACTGCCCGAATAGATCATAGTTACATTGTTGTTCGCCTGGATATGAGTACGTAACAAGGCTTCAACATTTTTTTCAGGATAGCTGGTAATCTGTTGAAATTCATCAATAGCAATAATTACTCTTTGCTTTTGTTTTGATAAATAACTAAATATTGCAGCCAGACTTTGTTCCGTTTCTGTCTGAGTTTGAAGTGATAACTCAACTGACGGAGCACCTGATAGTTCATCGAAAGTGAGTTTCGGCCGGAATTGCCCAAGCATTTTGATAAGTTGGCTAAGCATTTTCTCCGGCTTTGATTCAAAATATCCGATTAGTGCTGTGGAGAGAATATTGATAAATTCATGCAGATTTCGGGTAGCATAAATATCAAAATAGTGAAGCGAAAGATCCTTCCTGTTTTTCAGGTGATGAAAGCAGTGCTTTATTAAGGCTGTTTTCCCCAACCTTCTTCTGGATATTATTGTTATATTTCGCTGGCTATCAATAGAATCTATAATTTGTTTCAATTCAACTTCACGATCACAGAAAAACTCCGGCGAAATATATTCTGAGGTTGGGAAAGGATTCATGGTTTTCATGATATTTTGGTTTTATCTAAACAAAGATAATACTAATTTTCATTATCACGCAAAATGCGTAACGCATTTTGCGTGATAAAAATGAAAATACAGGAACATCTCTAATTATGATGTCTTATACTGATTTAATAGTAGCTCCTGACAAACAGGATTTTACAATCTGATGCCGTGAAAATGAAGCGTGTTGGCGCAGATTTGCTACCTGGTTAAGAATAGTGTTAATTATACAGAGATATTCCGAAATTCCTTATTTCAAAAATCGAAAATTTCAAATACCCGGTATGCATTTTTGTATATATACAATTTTGAATACGGAAGAAGATTTGTTTAATACAGGTGAGAATATGTGCTATAGACTAAAACTTTTTAAACCCAATTATCTCCCTAACCTCATTAATGGTTTTTGCTGCACTTTCGTGGGCTTTGTCACGGCCCATTTTCACAACTTTTCCCAGGTACACATCATCCTTCAGCAACTCAAGAATGCGTTCGCGGAAAGGAGTAGTAAAACGAATTACATCTTCGGCAAGTTGCTTTTTCATATCACCATAGCGAATAGAACAAGCGTTGTATGAATCTTCATAAAACTGCAGTGTTTCCTTTTCCGATAATGCTTTCATCAGGCTGAATAAATTCTCAATTGCCTGCGGCTTTTCCTGGTTTGGTTCGGTTGGGCCACTGTCAGTAACGGCTTTCATCACTTTTTTACGGATCGCTTCAGGTGTATCGAACAGGAAAATGGCATTACCCTCGCCTTCGCTCTTGCCCATTTTAGTGCTTCCATCCAGTCCGGGGATTTTAATAAGATTTTCACCAAAGTTGTACGCAACCGGCTCGGGAAAATAATCAGCCTTATACATGCGGTTAAAACGGTTGGCAAACGTGCGGGTCATTTCGAGATGCTGCTCCTGGTCTTTTCCAACAGGAACTTTATGCGCTTTATGAATGATAATGTCAGCTGCCATCAGTGTTGGGTAGGTTAGCAAACCGGCATTTACATTTTCGGGTTGTGAACGGATTTTATCCTTAAACGAAGTGCAGCGTTCGAGTTCGCCCTGGTAGGCGTTCATATTAAGAAAAAGGTATAATTCGGCCGTTTCCGGAATATCACTTTGTAAATAAAGGGTCGACTTTTCAGGATCCAAACCACAAGCCAGGTATTCGACCAGCACTTGTTTTACATTACCATGAAGATCGGCCGGTGTTGGATGGGTAGTTAGCGAATGATAATCGGCAATAAAGAAATAGCAATTATCCGTTTCCTGCATTTTTACAAAGTTTTGCATGGCTCCGAAATAATTCCCGAGATGAAGATTGCCCGTAGGCCTGATTCCGCTTACTACTGTCTGCATAATTTTATTTTGTAGCCGGTTTGGTTTCGCAAAAAACGTTACCGGAAAGATTGCTTTACCTGATAAATATGTATTTTCACCGGCAAAATTAAGGAATTATACCGAATATATCAGATATTGACTCAAACAGCAGTGCTAAACAGGACTGTTTTCTTATACTTTTACAGAACAATTTCACTAAAATTATCATTATGAAAAGACATATTTACTTCATGCCGGCCTTTATAATCACATTAATTTTAGCCGCCTGTAATCCAACCAATCAAAAAACCGTGAAAATAACCCAGCAGAGCGATTTTCCAGCTCCACCGGCAGCCGCAGTAAAACCCAGTGAATTTACCGAATTTGGAAACAAACGCGTTGACAACTATTTCTGGCTCAAGGATAAAACCAATCCGGATGTGATTAATTACCTGAAAGCTGAAAATGCCTATTTCGACACAGTTATGCAATCATCCAAAGGATTGCAGGAAAAACTTTTCGCCGAAATGAAAGGCCGCATCAAGGAAGACGATGAAACTGTGCCCCAGCTAGATAATGGATATTATTATTACTCACGGACTGAAAAAGGAAAACAATACAGAACCATTTGCCGCAAAAAAGGAAATGTTTCAGCTCCCGAAGAAGTGATTTTTGATATCAATAAAATGGCTGAAGGGAAAAAGGCTTATATTTTTTCAAATAATAGTATAAGTCCTGATAACAAACTGGCTGCTTACACATGCAACGAAACAGGATCGTATGCTGATTTCACTTTGCAGATCCGTGATCTTGTTACAGGATCAGATTTGCCATTGAAAATCGATAAAGTTCAGTCGTTTGCCTGGGCCAACGATAGTAAAACTTTGTTTTATGCGGTTGGCGACAATACCTTGAGGGCTTACAGGGTCTACCGTCACATTATTGGCAATTCAAAACCCGACGAACTGGTTTATGAAGATCCAAACGATTTATTTATTGTAAGCGTGGAGAAAAGCAAAACCAATGATTTCATTTTTGTGGTGTCAGCCAGTTTTACAACTTCTGAATACCTGTATTTGTCTGCATCGGAACCAAGCGGAAAGTTTAAGGTTTTTCTCCCACGCGTTAAAGATGTAACCTATAACGTATATCCTCATAAGGACAAGTTTTTTATTCAATATAAAGATCGCGAAAACCTGAACTGTAAAGTGTATGAAGCACCATTAACCGGATTTGCCGACCGCAAAACCTGGAAAGAAGTTATTGCTCATAACAAGGATGTTAAGATTGATTATATTGATGTCTTCGACAAATACATGGCTGCCCAGACAAGGAAAAACGGATTAAACGAAATCCTTATTCTGAATCTGGCGGATGGCAAAACCAAAACCATCAACTTCCCTGAACCTGTTTACACTGCGGCAATGGCCGGCACTCCGGAATTTACCTCCACAACACTCCGTTACCGTTATACTTCGTTGAACCGGCCAAATACAATTTACGATTACGATTTTGCCAAAAATGTAAGTATAAAACTGAAAGAGCAGGAAATCCCCGGTGGTTTTAATGCTGATGATTATACCGTTGAGCGTGTTTGGGCCACAGCAGCAGATGGGGTTAAAGTACCGATGTCAGTAGTTTATAAAAAATTATTGAAAAAAGACGGAACAAACCCGGCATTGCTTTATTCGTACGGATCCTATGGAATAAGTTCTGATGCCCGTTTTATATCAAATTTCTACAGCCTCGTCGATCGCGGATTTGTATTTGCCATTGCTCAAATAAGGGGCGGAAGCGATATGGGAGAACAATGGTATGAGGATGGTAAGCTCCTGAAAAAGAAGAATACTTTCACCGATTTTATTGCCTGCGCTGAGAAACTTCAGCAGGATAAATACACTTCATCCTCCAAACTTGCCATTATGGGCGGAAGTGCCGGTGGTTTACTTATGGGAGCTGTTGTAAATATGCGCCCGGATCTTTTCCAGACAGTGATCGCGCAGGTACCTTTTGTGGATGTTATGAATACCATGCTCGATGCCAGCCTGCCGCTAACTACCCAGGAATACGAAGAATGGGGAAACCCGAATGTTGAAGAATATTATAAATATATGCTTTCGTATTCGCCTTACGACAATGTAAAAGCTCAGAAATATCCAAATATTCTTTGTACCGCCGGTTTAAACGACTCACAGGTTAGCTATCATGAACCTGCCAAGTTTGTGGCAAAACTCCGTGCCTTGAAAACGGATAACAATATCCTGCTTCTTCACACGAATATGGAATCGGGTCATGGTGGCGCCACCGGCCGTTTTGATGCATTAAAAGAAACAGCTTTCCAGGTTGCGTTTATTCTGAACCGGGTTGGAATTGCGGAATAATCCTGATGCTTTTAAAATATCAGCGTCTTTTACTGACTTTTGATTGACAAAACTTGTAAAGAGCCCAGAAGCAAAGTCCTAAATCGCAGGATAAGTTTTTGGGCTTACTTTTTTGATTTTTGTCAAACATTCATTGTCAAAAAATGTTTGTACGAAAGCCCGGGTTTCAAGCATATATTCACTTATCTGAATAAATAATTCAACATTTCATTCCATTCCGGATTTATTAGTAATTTAGGTTCTATTATCCGGCGCCTAATCTGCGATTTTAGGGGAAAATTAGTTTAGCCTTTCTAACTTAAAAAAATATACTGTTTTGTACAGGATTGAATCAAAAATCAACACTCATTCGCCCGAATACCTGGCGAACGTTGAAGCCTACGGGCTCATCATGCAACAATACCGCAGCACGCTGAATGCAGTTGTAAACGGTTCACCGGCAGCAAATATAGACCGACATAAAGAACGTGGAAAGTTACTGGCCCGCGAACGCATCGATCAACTGATCGATCCGAATACGCCATTCCTTGAGTTGTCGACTATGGCAGCTTATGGAATGTATGACAACGGATTTCCATCGGCTGGAATTATTACCGGAATTGGATTGATTTGCGGGCGCGAAACCATGATTGTAGCAAACGATGCCACCGTTAAAGGCGGAACCTATGTGGCCGAAACCATTAAAAAACATGTGAGGGCACAGGAAATAGCCATGGAAAACCATCTTCCATGCGTGTACCTGGTTGATTCCGGAGGTGTATTTCTTCCTGAACAGGCCAATGTTTTTCCCGATAAATATGATTTTGGCCGGTTCTTTTTCAACCAGGCACGTATGTCGGCCGAAGGAATTCCACAAATCGCGGTAGTGATGGGTTCCTGTACCGCAGGCGGAGCTTATGTTCCGGCCATGAGCGACGAAGTGATCATTGTCCGCAACCAGGGAACCATTTTTATTGGTGGTCCGCCTTTGGTGAAAGCCGCTACCGGCGAAGAAGTTACAGCAGAAGAACTGGGCGGTGCCGAAGTCCATACCTCCATTTCCGGGGTTGCCGATCATATAGCCGAAAATGACAGCCATGCCCTTCAAATCTGCCGCGATATCTTTTCCACCCTTCGGAAGCCGGATAAACAATTCCTCGAACTTGTACCAATCGAAGAACCATTTTACGACCCCTCTGAATTGTATGGAATAGCTCCTACAGATCTGCGTAAACCAGTTGATGTCCACGAAATTATTGCCAGGATTGTGGATGGAAGCCGTTTCCACGAATTCAAGGCACTTTATGCACCTACCATCGTAACGGGGTTTGCGCATATCATGGGAATGCCTGTCGGAATCCTGGCCAGTAACGGTGTTTTGTTTTCCGAAACAGCATTGAAAGGAGCTCATTTTATTGAACTGTGTACATCACGGAATGTACCCATTCTCTTTTTGCAGAATATAACCGGTTTCATAGTTGGAAAAGAATATGAACGCCGCGGCATCGCCCGCGATGGTGCCAAGCTGGTTCATGCTGTTGCAAATGCCAAGGTACCTAAATTTACCGTTGTTTTTGGCGGGTCATTCGGTGCCGGGAATTACGCCATGGCAGGCAGGGCATACGAACCACGGCTGCTTTTTATGTGGCCCAATTCAAAGATCAGCGTGATGGGTGGCGAACAGGCTGCAGGTGTGCTGATAACTGTAAAAGAAGATCAGCTCAAAGCAAAAGGACTGACATTGAGTGATGAAGAGCGGAAAGAAATGCGGAATTCAATACTCAAGAAATACGATGAAGAAGGTTCTTCCTATTATAGTACCGCCCGCCTTTGGGATGATGGAATTATTGATCCTGTCGACACCCGGAAAGTATTGGCAATGGGAATTTCTGCTTCGATGAATAAACACTGGGAAGAAACGAAGTACGGGATTTTCAGGATGTAATTTTTTGATTGCGGATTGCAGAGTTCGGATCGCGGAGTTCGGGAAAATCCAGTTCATCTTTTAAAATTCAACCTGATCAATCTCATTTTTCATTTCTCCTATTCGCAAAAAAAAACACTAACATGAGTACATATACTACTATAAAGCTTGAAACAGTAAATGGTATCGCGACCATTCTGCTTAACCGTCCGGATATCCGAAATGCTTTCAACGAAGTGATGATTGCCGAGCTTACGGATGCGTTTCAGAAAGCCGGGGAAATGGATAATATCCGTGTGATTATCCTCAAAGGTGAAGGGAAATCCTTCTGTGCCGGTGCCGATCTCAACTGGATGCGAAATGTTTCCAACTACAGCTATGAGCAGAATTATGCTGAAAGCCTCCACTTATCCGAATGTTTTTACGCAATCTATTCATCACCAAAACCAACTATTGCAGTTATTCATGGCGCGGCCATCGGTGGTGCCAATGGATTACTGGCAGCCTGCGATATTGCCGTTTGTGACAATGAAACTGTTTTTTCGCTCAGCGAAGTAAAAATCGGTATTGTGCCAGCCTGTATTTCACCTTATGTCATCAAACGGGTTGGCGAATATGGTGCACGCGAACTTATGCTCACCGGCAGGCGTATCAGTGGAAATGAGGCTGAAAATTATAAACTGGTTAATAAATCATTGCCGTCTGAACAGATTGAAAGCTATATTGAACAGATGGTTCAGATGCTGCTCACCAGTGGCCCGGCTGCCATTACGCATTGCAAAAAACTGATTGATAATGTGGTGAATCATATTGAACTGAAAGAAGCACTGACTTATACGGCAAAAATGATTGCTGAAATCCGTGCATCAGAGGAAGGACAAGAAGGAATGGCGGCTTTTCTTGAAAAACGTAAACCTAAATGGGTTGTGTAAAATTGGGGATTGGGGATTGCAGATTGCAGATTGCGGATTGCAGATTGTGGATTGCAGATTGTGGATTGTGGATTTCTGCGAGTTAATTGGCTAATTGATTTTATAAATAGTTTAAGAACTACTATTATATGGACAAATTTGAGTTGCAAAACAGAACAAAGCGGATGGCAATCAATGTAATTCGGTTAACAAAGAAATTGCCTTTGAGCCAGGAAGGCAAAGTAATCTCGAATCAGATTATCAGATCGGCGACTTCAGTAGCATCAAATTACAGGGCATCATGCAGAGCCAAATCACCTAAAGATTTCATTTCAAAAATGGGAATAGTTGAAGAGGAGTGTGATGAAACAATTTTTTGGCTCGAAATTATTGAAGAACTTCAAATGATTACAGAAATCGGAGAACTCACAATTATAAAAAAGGAAGCCAACGAAATCCTTTCCATCACTGTCGCATCAATTAAAACAGTTAAGAATAAGTTGTAATAAAATTAAATCCGAAATCTGCAATCCGAATTCCGCAATTATAAAATAAGTATTTTAAATGATCAAGAAACTACTAATCGCTAACCGTGGGGAGATTGCCGTACGAATAATCCGTACAGCCCGAAAAATGGGAATTCGCACCGTAGCTATTTATTCCGAAATTGACAAAAACAGCTTGCATCATAGTTTTGCTGACGAAGCATATTGTATCGGCAAATCTGATCTTTCAGAAACGTATTTAAATATTCCTGCAATCATACATATAGCCGAAAGCAGCCATTGCGACGCGTTGCATCCCGGATATGGATTTCTGGCGGAAAATCCGGAATTGGTAAAAGCTTGCAATGAAGCTGGAATTATTTTCGTCGGACCGGAGGCGAAAGTAATGCAGATAATGGGCAACAAGGTTGAAGCGCGTAGCTTCGTTTCATCTATTGGTGTCCCGGTAACTAAAGGCTTATCGGGAAATACCATTGAAATTCTTAGCCAGGTTGATGAAATTGGTTTCCCCGTTTTAGTGAAAGCTGCAGGCGGTGGTGGTGGCAAAGGAATGCGGATTGTCGCTGATAAAAAAAGCCTGGCCGCAGCACTCGAAGCCGCTTCGCGCGAAGCAACCAATTATTTTGCCGATGGAACTGTATATATTGAAAAATACCTCGAAGAACCCCGGCACATTGAATTTCAGATACTTGGTGATAATTTCGGGAATGTTGTTCATCTTTTCGAACGGGAATGTACCATACAGCGCCGGTATCAGAAAATAGTGGAAGAGGCTCCATCTCCTACCCTTACCACGGAATTACGTTTCCGTATGGGCGAAGCAGCCGTTGCAATCGGGAAAGCAATTCATTATTCAGGAGCCGGAACCATAGAGTTCCTGGTTGATAAAGACTTGAATTTCTATTTCCTTGAAATGAATACCCGCATCCAGGTTGAACATCCGGTTACTGAGCTTACAACAGGTATTGATATAGTTGAGGAACAGTTTCATATTGCCTCTGGCGAAAAGCTCAGGTTAAATCAGTCCGGTTTGATTCAGAATGGTCACGCTATCGAGTGCCGGATTTATGCCGAAGATCCAGCGCATAATTTTCTTCCTTCGCCGGGCAGCCTTTCCCTGTATCAAAAACCTACAGGTGATTTTATACGGATTGACGACTCAATGAAAGAGCCCTACCAGGTAAGCAGCTTTTTTGATCCTATGATCGCCAAGCTGATCACCCACGGAAAAACCCGCGATGAAGCCCGGTTTCATATGATTGACGCCTTGCAGAATTATGGCATTCATGGTATCAAAAACAATATCAGCTATTTGAATGCCATTGTTCAAAACGACAATTTTATTAACAATACTATTTCAACACGTTTTTGCGCTGAACATACGGAGACGTTGCTGGCAGATATCGAAACTGAACGAAAATCGATTCCGGAGATGCTGCCAATTGCTGTAGCGATTGTAAGTAAATCCAATACCGGAAACAGAAACAATCAGCTTCAGGCTGAACGTGAAAACATCTGGAGTACCATTGGATATTGGCGTATCCTGATGCAGCCGGAGCTGGAAATGGAAGGAAAAGTATTCCGTTGCCAGGTCAATGCTTTTAATCAGAATAAGCTTTCAGCCACTATTAATGGTATAAAAGCTGAAATTAGTTTTGAGGAAATTGATTCAACCCGGCAAATGAATATTCAGATAAACGACGAACCTTACACGGCTTTTGTCTCTCATCCGGAACCAGGAAAAGTGATTGTTAGTTACAATACCCTTGTTTTTGAGGTCATCCGTAAAGATATACTCCCGGCTCAGCCTGACTTTGCTGTTATATCAGCCTCAGTAGGCGAAAGCGGCAGTAATATCACTTCGCCTATGCCCGGAAAAGTAATTAAAATTGCCGTGAAACAAGGTGATGCAGTTGCAAAAGGCGACTTGTTGCTGGTGGTTGAGGCAATGAAAATGGAAAACACTATTCTGTGCCCGGCTGATGCCATAGTTGACCGGATTACGGTTTCTGCCGGCGAATTGGTTGATAGTACTACAACTTTGATACATTTATCACCACCAGAGTAAAAACAGAGTGCGTTTTAGTTTGTTACTAATAATCCTGATTGATCAAGCGTAGCATACTACTATTCTGACTTTAAATAACTAGTAAAAATGAAAGAAAATGCCAGGATTGAAGCGTTCAGCGATGGAGTTTTTGCCATTGCTATTACGCTTCTTATCCTCGAACTGAAAGTGCCGCCGCAAGAGTCAGTGCATTCGGTTGCTGATTTATGGAAGGGGCTGATTGGCCTTTGGCCTTCCTATTTCGCATTCCTGCTGAGTTTCGGCATTATCCTGGTTTCGTGGGTTAATCATCATAACCTGTTTAATGTTATTGAAAAATCGTCGCTGCATTTCCTGTATGCCAATGGTTTTTTATTATTGACAATAACATTCATGCCTTTCCCGACGGCTTTGTTAGCCCAATATATAGAAACTGAATATATGAAACCTGCTGTAGTGTTTTACTGTTTCGGCGGTGTTGTTAACTCAATAGGATGGAACTTGTTAATTCATACAGTTTTTAAGCCCAAACTCTTATTGCATCACAACGTAAACATCAATGTTCTGGATAGCACAAAACGCTCTGTCCGCTTAGGATTTGTTGTCTATTCCGGTTCCACAATTCTGGCTTTTTGGTTCCCGGTTGCCGCATTAACCATAAACCTGTTATTATGGTTAGTTTGGATTACCTTATCCATCAATGCAAAATCAGATTAAAAAGAACCCGTTTATCATAAATCCAGACTACAAGAATACCAAATAATAATTTCTTCCACCTCACCCCCATAAACCATTAATGTCAAGAACATGCATTTCAATTTAACCGAAGAACATCAAAACATACGTAAAGCTGTCCGCGATTTTGCCGAACGCGAGATTAAACCTGTTGCGCAGGAATTGGACGAAGAAGCCCGTTTTTCACCCGAACTGACTAAAAAAATGGGCGAACTTGGATTGTTTGGTATCAATACTTCTGCTGATTATGGTGGCATGGGTATGGATACTTTATCATACATCATTGCAGTAGAGGAACTTGCCCGCGTTGATGGCTCCCAGGCAGCAACCATTGCCGCGCATAATTCATTGGGCATCGGTCCTTTGTTGTATTTTGGAACCGAGAGACAGAAATTAAAATATATTCCACCATTATGCACAGGCGAGGCATTATGGGCATTTGGTCTCACGGAACCTGACGCTGGCAGCGATTCGCGTGGTTCGCGGACCAAAGCGTATATTGAAGATGGTGAATGGGTGATTACCGGCTCAAAGATTTTTATTACCAACGGCGCTGCCGATATTTCGGCTGGGGTAACCGTACAGGCAGTTACCGGCGAATCCAATGGGAAGAAAGAATTTACCACTATTATCGTGGAAAAAGGCACGCCAGGATTTACAAGCCGGGCCATGCATGGTAAAATGATGTGGCGTGCAAGCGATACTGCTGAGCTTTTTTTCGATGAATGCCGTGTCCCGTACGAAAATGTGCTCGGTAATGTTGGAGATGGATCGCGCATTATGCTCAGCACGCTCGACAACGGAAGATTATCCATTGCAGCTATGGGTCTGGGTTGTGCCCAAGGCGCTTTCGAGATGGCGCTAACCTACGCACAGGAGCGCAAACAATTCGGACAACAAATTTCGAAATTCCAGGCTATCAGCTTTAAACTGGCGGATATGGCCACAAAAATTGAACTTGCCCGTACCTTGCTTTATAAAGCCTGTTGGTTGAAAGATAATCACATGCCTTTTGCCAAAGAAGCGGCAATGTCGAAACTCTATTGCTCCGAAATTGCCAGGGAAGTTACCGACGAAGCCGTTCAGATTCATGGCGGGTATGGCCTTATGAAAGATTATCCCATTGAGCGTTTTTACCGCGACCAACGATTATTGCAAATCGGCGAAGGGACATCGGAGATACAGAGATTGGTGATTTCGAGATATATTGGATGTTGATTGGATCGAAGGGCAACCTGGAGAGTGGCGGAGAGCGAGTTATATTGAACGAACAAATTGAACGAATAAAAATCATTAGAAAATGAAATATTTAAAACTGCTTACTTTATTAATTACAGTCATTGTAGCTTATCAGTGTTCTACCGCTCAATCACCAGGCATTACCACGATCGATTCTACCATGTTTGGAAGAAATGATGCGCTGGGAAAATTTGTCAACGTGCGTGGCTTCAATATGTACTACGAAATCTATGGCCAGGGTGAGCCCTTGCTGATGATACATGGGAATGGTGGATCTATCAGTAGTTTTGGTAATCAGATTCCCTATTTTTCGAAAAAATATAAGGTAATAGCTGTCGATAGCCGCGCACAGGGCAAGTCGGAAGATTTGCAGGATACACTTAGTTTCGAAATGATGGCAGATGATTTCAGCGCTTTGCTCGATAAATTGAATATCGATTCATGCAATGTGCTGGGATGGAGCGATGGCGGAATAAATGGATTACTGTTAGCCATCCGCCACCCCGAAAAAGTTAAAAAGCTTGCTATTACCGGCGCCAACCTCTGGCCCGACAGTACCGCTATAAATGGTGAAGATTATATGTGGGGGTTTAAATATTACGATACCTTAGGCAAAATGCCCCAAACCCCCGAAAATATTCACTCGCGTAAGCTGGTGGGGCTGGATCTGTTTCAACCCAATATCACCATTCAACAGCTTCAACACATAAAATGCCCCACGCTGGTAATTGGTGGCGACCACGATCTAATTTTAACAGAACATACGATGCTTATCGCGAAATCTATCCCAGGCGCTTTTTTATGGATATTGCCAAACTCGAGCCACTCAACATTAATTGATTATAAAGATCAATTCAATAAAACGGTGGATGATTTTTTCGGAAACAGGTTAAAGAAATGAATAAAACGGCCAGGTCTTATTTCCTGGCCTTTTTTTAAATAAAAACTATGTTCCTTTATAAATGCGCTGTCTTGGCTTCGACGAGATTAATTCCCCGAAGAGCCCGACAAAAGCATTAATTTGACTTTAGAAGTTTAATCACTTTTCGTTGCGTCCCCTGCCTGATTTCAACCATATAAATACCCTTTTCCAAGGTATTTCCAACAGTAAATGTACTATTGGCAGGAATGCCCGATTGATTCAACAACAGCTTACCTTGAGCATCGGTAACGCGAACTGAAATTCTATCTGACGATGTGGACTGAAAATTCAATTCGAAATCACGATACCCGGGATTTGCTTTCACTCCTACTTTCAGAACATTATCATTTATTCTGCCAATTTCATGAGATGCAAGCATACTTTTACTAACCGACTGTATTATTGGGGTCATGTCTGGATCGGTTAAGGCCGGGAAAGCAATATATTTCCCGTTATTGGAGACACATGGGTCGTAATCGCCAAATTCAAAGACTTCATTGGCTTCAAAACCACAAACCTTCACCGGGGTGCCACCTGTGATTGCTATGGAATAGATATCAGCAGGCCATCCTGCTGCGCCGGGAGCAATGTCGGAATAAAATATGGTTTTACTGTTATTCGACCACGATGGCTGATTGCCCGTTGTAGTAAGCTGAATAGGATCACCAACTGGCTCACCTTTCGGGTTCACTTTAATGATCCAGATGCCGCCATAAGCCCAGTCATCGTAAGCAATATATTGTCCGTTCGGCGACCAATCTGGATTTTGACCAGTGTAGGTTAAGAATGATTGTGTTCCATCAGCCAGGTTAACAGTTATCATAGCCCAGGAATTCATGTCGTAAAGAACAATTTGTTTGCTATTAGGTGACCATTCTGCATTCAGACCCCCTTCCCACAGTAAAGTTTTTTCACCTCCCCCGGCTGGTACGCAGTATATTTTGCCCAAATTCATAAGACCATCCCAAACATCGAACATAATATTATTGCCATTTGGCGACCATGCTGCATCATTTCCCTGCTCAGCGCCAACAAGCATCGTGCTTACACCGGTTTCAACATCCGTTACGTAAATCATTTGTGACCAATCCTCGTTACTTACAGCTTCGTGCGCAATTTTCTTACTGTTGGGCGACCAGCTCGGATTGTATTCTCCATGATTAGAGATAGAGCTAACCTGGTGATAAGTTCCATTCAGAACATCGTACATATATATATCATAAAACTCATTTTGTGCGTACGAAGCGCCACTGAATAATATCAGGGCAGTTAAGATGGAAATCCATTTTAGTACTCGTAATTTTTTGTTTTTCATTTCTTTTTTCTTTAAAAAGACATGACTAAAAATTATGTACCCCGGCAAACAATCCTATATTACTGATTCATCAAAGCATTAATACTAAAGGCTTGCCGGTAAATTATCTTCATGACATAATTCATATCCGGAATTTTTACAGTGCGTTAAGTTACTGATTGTCCCTGTATAACGAATCATGTTTCGAAGCAGGTCCTTGCATTTTATATTCCTGTCGGGTAAGCTTCATAAAAGAAATTATGCAATCCAAACCATCTCTTTCAGTTTGGACAAACTATTCAAATCCTATTTTACTATAAAGATTTCGCCCTCACCCATTACATAATTGATCCCTGCCGCGAAATCAAACTGCGATGTGCTTTTAAACCATCCGGTAGCACCTTCAAAACGACCAGTTCCCGAATCAATAGTCCATTCCTGTGCCCCATAGCCTGTCAAAATGCTGAAAATAGCCCTGGTAGAAACAAAATGAAGACTTGAGCCATCGGCGCCAATCATATTGATAACTGCTGACTGAAAAATAGTACCGGGATTATCCGGATCAGGACCCAATGGCATCATTGCCAAGGTACTCTGTGGATCAATTAAACCAAGATGCGACATATTCCCTGAAATGCTGTAAACTCCGGGAGTGGCAGTAGGATGATTCTGCAATTTAACGGCATGAAGAACGTAGGTTT
Source organism: Bacteroidales bacterium (assembly GCA_963665485.1). GTDB lineage: Bacteria > Bacteroidota > Bacteroidia > Bacteroidales > UBA4417 > UBA4417. The sequence goes on from OY762227.1 coordinate 379,224, forward strand.
TGACCTCCCTCTTTTTAAGATCAGTATTTCTGTTATCCGGATTTAGAGGATCCTGCAACGAATCTTTTGAGCAGCCCCAGATGCCGAAGATTAATACTCCAATGATAATTGCAATTTTTTTCATGGCTTTTGGATTTTGGTTCAACATTAGATTTGACCATACAATTTTACGCCTATCTGAAAAAAAGCACTTTGCTGTACATCTCAGGTTGTTTGTTGTAAGTCTCAGGATGTTGGATTGGAAATCTCCTTCCTTAAACTGCTGGGATTTATTCCAAAAGCATCTCTGAAAGCCCGGCTGAAATGGGAGAGGTTTTTAAAACCAACTTCATAAGCAACTTCCGAGACATTTAATTCAGTGTGCAAAAGCAATTCTTTTGCTTTAAAAAGACGAAATTTCATAAGATACTCGTTTACCGTTTTGTCGGTCAGAGATTTAAACTTACGGTACAACTGAGCGCGGCTCATGCCGATTTCTTTGCATAATTCGTGTATACCAAACTGATCGTTGTCAAGATGTGACTCCATGATGTTGCGTACTTTCAGCATAAAGGCATCTTCGGCTTTTATGGCTTTGTCTTCGGTTTTGGGAAGCGAATCCATCGAAGCGTAGCGCTGGCGCAATATTTTCCTCAGTTCGACCAGTTTTTTGAGCCTTACATGCAATTCATCTTCATTGAACGGTTTTGCAAGGTAGTCGTCGGCACCTCTTTCCAATCCAATAAGTCGTGACACTACATCAACCTTCGCAGTAAGCATCACCACCGGGATATGGCTGGTTCGCTGGTCGGTTTTCAGTTTTTCGAGCATGGCGATGCCATCCATTTCGGGCATCATAACATCACTCAGAATAATATCAGGGATAAATTCGAAGGCTTTTTTCAATCCTTCATGTCCGTTTGCGGCAATTTCGAGGTGGTACTCCTTTTTCAGGATGGCACATAAATATTCCACCAGGTCAGGACTATCTTCAACTACAAGTAAAATTGGCCTTTCACTCTCATCAAGCCCCCTTTCATTTTGTTTTTCACGTACTTTTTCAAACGTCGGGACTAAAGCATCTATTTTTTCCCTGACATCCGAAAAGCCAGCCATTTCCTTAAGCGGGGCATGATTTGATACAGGAAGCTGAACGGTAAAGGTTGTTCCTTCTCCGGGAGAGCTTTCCACACTGATGACACCTTCCATTAACTTCACAAGTTCTTTGGTAAGCGCCAGGCCCAGGCCTGATCCGTTTTCGAATTGTGCGGTATCCTCCTCTATACGATAAAACCGGTCGAAAATATACGGAAGATGCTGAACCGGAATCCCCGGACCATTATCCCTGATTTTAATAAAAAACATCTGGCTTCCGTTATTTGACAACAACCCGGTTGTTACCACTACCAAGCCTCCATCCTGTGTATATTTTAATGCATTCGAAATCAAGTTGGTTATAATGTGCATCATTTTATCCGCATCGTAATCCATCAGGAAATGATCCGAATTAGGTTGGAATCTCAACTGAATATTCCTGCTGAGAGCCATTGAACTGACCGATTCGACAAGATACCTGAGTTGTAAAATGATATCCTGCTGAAGAATATGCAAAGGCATGGCACCCGACTCGAGCTTGGAAATGTCGAGCATCTGGTTAACTAAATCCAGGAGGTTATGGCCATTATTCCTGATTTTTTCGATACCGGCTTCAAGCCATTCGTTTGGTTTCTCCTTAACCAGTGTGGCCATTCCTAGTATTATGGTTAAAGGCGTACGAAATTCATGGGTAATATTGGTAAAAAGCCTGGTTTTAGCTTCGTCCAGTTCTTTAAGGCGGACGGCTTCTGCCTGCTTAGCTTCAGCAATTTCTTTCTTCTGATTTATATTATTAAGGATCAGCATTAACGCGTATCCGGCTTGCCATGTGCTGTTCACAGTAAAAAACAAAAGATTTTTACCGGGTGTCATTTCAGGTGCCGGAGTTAACAAAGGCTGCAGAAGTACGGTAGCTACTAGAGAAAGCAGGTAGGAAACAAATAACCAGATGGTTAGCCTGGTATTTTGAAAACTAATGGACATGAACATGATGGAAATACCTGTAAACATAAGCCCGGCTGAGTGGAGCAATCCTCCGAGCTTTAGCATGAAATAAAATGTAATCCATAGTATTGAAAATTGTAATATAAAATGCAACCTGTCAAAATGTTTTTTCATGAAGGGAATTACAATAAACGTAGGGAGAATAATTGCTAAAAGGATTATTCCGTAGGCAACAATTGAAGGCAGGTCAAGTGCCCAGCCCAATATTGTCAAACCTAATATTGCAATTGAAGAGCCAAGGTTGCCCAACCATACATTTTTTTTCAGAATTAAAATATTGTCATCAATGCCGGGAAATGACATAAGCCGGTCAATCCGATCAATGGTACTTACTTTTCCAGGGCGCATCATGATTTCTATTCAAGCAGAATGAACAAGATAACCGACCAGAAAATGGAAGAAGTTTGCTAGTATTGCAGCCAGAGTGTAGGAGCTAGCCAATTTGAAAACTATGCTGCATATAAAGTTACGATAAAACTAGGATTTTTGTGCGCATGTTTCGATTTATTAAGAGAAATTTTTAATCACAGAAGCTACAAGAACTAAATTGTTGTACTTTCATATGCAAATTCAACAATATGAACAAGGTCGTAACAAATGCCGTTGAAGCTATTGCTGGTGTTCGCGACGGAATGACATTAATGGTGGGTGGCTTCGGTCTCTGTGGCATTCCTGAAAATGCGATCCTGGCATTAGCAAATAGTGGCATAAAAGGATTAACCTGCATTTCGAATAATGCTGGCGTTGACAATTTCGGGCTTGGCATTTTACTTCAGAATAAGCAGATTCATAAAATGATTTCATCTTACGTTGGTGAAAATTCAGAGTTTGAACGGCAATTACTTACAGGTGAACTTGAAGTCGAACTAATACCGCAAGGAACGCTTGCCGAGCGCTGCCGTGCCGGTGGAGCTGGTATTCCAGCATTTTTTGTCCCGGCAGGTGCTGGAACCGAAGTCGCAGAAGGAAAAGAAATCCGTCTGTTTCATGGAAAACCACATTTGCTCGAAACTGCGCTTGAGGCCGATTTTGCATTTGTAAAAGCATGGAAAGGCGATACCTTGGGGAACCTGATCTTTAAACAAACTGCCAATAATTTCAATCAGGCTATGGCGATGGCCGGCAAAATTACGGTTGCTGAAGTGGAAGAACTTGTACCTGCCGGAAATCTCGACCCAAACCAAATACATATTCCGGGCATTTTTGTACAACGAATTTTCCAGGGAACGGAGTATGAGAAAAGGATCGAAAGGGTTACGGTTAGATAAAATTTCGGATTTGCGATTTCGGATTTCGGATTATCCGACAATGCTCTCAAATTTATAAATCCGCGAACAACCGTTCTTTCCGTGTCATCCGCGTTCCATGTTCAAAATCCCAATCCGCAATCCGCAATCTCCAATCCGCAATCCGCAATCTCCAATCCGCAATCTCCAATCCAAAATTAAAATGGCTTTAACCAAAGAACAAATCGCACAACGCATCGCACAGGAACTACGCGATGGTTATTACGTTAACCTTGGAATTGGGATTCCAACGCTTGTTGCCAATTACATCCCCGAAGGCATGCAGGTAATACTGCAGTCGGAAAATGGCATCCTGGGCATGGGTCCCTTCCCATATCCCGATGAAGTGGATGCCGACCTTATTAATGCAGGCAAGCAGACGGTGACCGTAGTTGAGGGTGCTGCTTTTTTCGATTCATCCATGAGCTTTGCCATGATACGAGGCGGGCATGTCGATCTGACTGTTTTGGGCGCTTTCGAAGTTACCGAACAAGGCGATATTGCCAGCTGGAAAATTCCCGGGAAAATGGTGAAAGGAATGGGCGGCGCCATGGACCTGGTAGCCTCGGCTAAAAACATTATTGTAGCCATGCAGCATTGCAGCAAGGATGGTGAATCGAAACTGCTGAAGCAATGTACATTGCCACTCACCGGTATCAAATGTGTAAAACGCATTGTCTCCGACCTGGCTGTGATTGATGTTACCGAAAACGGGTTTAAACTGATTGAGCGGGCACCGGGAGTGCCTGTTGATGTGATCAGGAAAGCAACAGAAGGCCATTTAATTGTTGAAGGAGAGATTCCGGAGATGAAGTTTTAATGACATCCATATAAACTGCAACCAGGTAATCTACACTGAGCAGATCGCATTTCGTTTTCTTGCAAACTTTTAATCCCTTTCAAACGTTGTATCTTTTTAGATTAGATTAAAAATATGAACTATCCCCAAAAAGTTACCATAGGTGATATTACTGTTCGTGACGGTTTCCAGCACGAAGAAAAATTTATTCCAACAGCCGCAAAGCTATGGCTCACTGAGCAACTGATCCATGCAGGTTTCAGGCATGTGGAAGTAACCAACCTGGGAAATCCCGCCGGTATGCCACAGTTTAGGGATAGTGACGAATTGCTGAAAAAGATTCGTGCGAGCAAAACAGTGGCCCATTTATTACCCAACGTTTGCCTAACGGCTGTAACTATTCGTGAAAAAGCCATCGAGCGTGCTATCCAGGCTCGAAAAGAAGGCTGGGGACCCGACCGTATCCTGCTGATGGTTTCGACCAGTGAGTCGCACCATATGAAAAACTCAGGATTATCGCTGGCCGATTACTGGAAAATGGCTGAGGAATGGATACCGAAAGCAAAAGACGCGGGACTTAAAGTAAACGGAACTGTCAGTACCATCTGGGGATGCCCTATCGAAGGGCCAACAAAAATGGAGAAAGCCATAGATTTTACTCAACGCTGGTTCGAAATTGGTGCCAGCGATGTTGAACATGCCGACCACGATGGATCAGCTTCTCCGGACCGGGTGTATCGCTATTATTCCATGTTAATGGATAAGATCGGACGCCCCGAAAAGCAAATTGTTCATTTCCACACTACACGAGGCTGGGGACTGGCAAATGTGCTTGCTGCCTTACAAGCCGGTATGACTAATTATGAATCAACTATGGGTGGAATCGGCGGTCAGCCGGCAAACTTTGTGGATGGTGTTCCCGTTGCCGGTACAGGAGCTTATTATTATGCCGATTCTTTGATTACCGGGCTTAATTCAACGGAAGACCTGGTAGTAATGATGGACGAAATGGGTATAGAAACCAACCTTGACATAGATAAAGTGCTCCAAATCGGGGCAATGGTTGAGCGGATTGTTGGTCGTAAACTTCGTTCGGAAACTGTTCATACAGGCCGTATACCAAAGACGTTGACAGGAAGAGGGTAATTTAATTTAGGGATTAGGTTTTAGGTTTTAGGGCTGCCTTTCGGGGGATACACAATTCAAAAATCACAATTCCTTTATCCGATTTCAAAAATCCACCTTTCTCCCCTTCGCCCTTTAGCTCTCTGTTCCCGTCTTACGCTGATTCCTTATCAGGCTCGTCTACTTCCAGCCCCAAGGATAACTCCCATCAATGTAAGTCCCACAAAATTATACCCTGCGTGTGAAGATCACGAGCAGAAAAAAAATTCTGATTTCGTAAAAGGAACAAAAGTTGAAGGGGGAAGACTTAAGGAATCCGGATTCTTAAATCCGGATCAGCCAATTCTGAAAATTGGAAATGCGTTATATACTGATTAACTGATAATTACTGTTCCAAGCCATGCCCATGCCAGCAAAAGCAATGCTGTACCAATAATATGAAATGGTTTAACAACGAATTGAGTTGACGATTCTTCGGGCAGAATTTCAGAGTATTGGTCAGTAAGAATTATATTCGTATTTTTCATAATTCAGTGAAATTTTCTAAACGCTTTGTATTCTTTATGACTTTAAAACAAAAAAGTAATACAGGTTTTTAGAGAAAAATGTACGGCAGAACCAGATATCTACAAGTTTGCACTAAATAAGGGCAAATTCGCGCGAATGTAACCCGATGGAAAACATAGTTATTCACATAGTTATGAACTGAATGAATCATTTTCCTGGAGTAATTATACTGCCTGGAATCATTTATAAAATCATCCTGATAAATTTTTACTGCTTTATCAAAACTGCCATATTATGTACGCCAGGCCTTTCCGGGGCTAATCCTTAAAGCGCAGCCATTTTACTGACAGGATAAAATAAATTTTATATCTTAGCAACCATGTATAACCAGGTTTATGTGGAAATTAATTAATTTGAGTCAATTCAAAACCGCCGACAGACGCAGAATGGAGGCGGAAAAGAAACGCTTCCGCCAAAGGGAAAGTGCAAGACGACGCAGAAAAAGAGCAGAAACCTGGAGACAGTTTCAAAAACGAATCACTGAATTTACGTCTCACCCCTTTTCATCCCGGAAACTTACTCCTGCCGAGCGTGAAAAGCGGCATTTTAAAAAACAACTGGCTTATACCCGGAAAATCAAACGTAGTAAATGGTGGGCTAATTTCCGGAATAACCCGTGGCGGACAATTTTCCCGCGCAGGAAACGCAGAACGGCAGGCGGTGGTTACTATTTAAACTATAGCTTATCTAAACAAGAACGTAAACAATTAGCCAGGCAAAAACGCAAACAATTCCGCGATAATCTCCGGTCAATATTTACTTCTTCGGAGTTGCGGCAGAAGTTTGGATTCGCCTATTTACATTCCACTGCCTATTTTATCCTCGCATTTATTCTGATATACATTATTTATCAGGTAATTACCATTCTGCTGGCTTCGTCGTACAGAATACCTATCGTTTGGTACTACTACCAGTTAAAATTCCCGCTTTATACCTATTCGCCATTATATACCCGGATGGCTATGGTAGTGATTTTTGCGTCAGGTCCTATTCTCTCATTAATGTTAGCCTTTGTATTCCTGAGATCATATTTTTCCAATAATTATATCGCCAGGCGTTTTAAACTCTTTTTCCTGTGGGGGTTTATTTGCGGGATCAATATGTTTTTCGGCGCATATATATCAGGTTTCTTGACCCGAACAGAATTTATTTATACTTCAGAATGGCTTTTTATGAGCCATGTTTTCGCTACCGAAGAGATTGTTTTTGCCATTATCGCAACTGTTGCCATGATCATTATAGGTAGAATTATTACACCTTTGTTCCTGCTTTCATCAGGTTCGGTTACTTTAATAAAACCGGAATTCAGGCTACACTTTATTTTGAGCGTGGTTATCCTCCCATGGATAACCGGTGTAATTATTTTATTCCTTATTACATTGCCTAATTATTATATGCCGCTGATTTTAAAGACGATAACACCCGGTTTCTTACTGATTCCATCCATTTTTCTTTACAAGTCGCAAAAGTTTGAAAATATTCACCGATCTGGTGTTATTCAGCGTAACTACTTCCGATGGAGCATTCTGATCGTAGCTATTGCCATACTTTTTTTCTATCGGCTGATACTGAGTTTCGGATTAAGGATTTCCTAGTAGAGAAGACTCCTTCATCTTTCGCAAAATAATAAGATTAATTTCATTGCATAAAAAAGACCAGCTATTTAAAAATATAGACAAGTCAAATTTATTTATACCGTTATATAACAAAAACTGATTTCCTGTAGCTTGTTCATTTCTTGCTGGATGAAATCCGACAAGCATCTTCAGCCCTTTGAAGGAATAATTTTTTACCTTCGCCAAAGTATAGAAAAAGCATATGTGGTACTTTTTGAGAAGAGATCCGTTGGAAATAATGGACCGTCGCAGAACACGGGCGGAAAAGAAGCACATACGCGCAAGAGAACAAGCGTGGAGGAGAAGGAAAAGGGCTGAAGACTGGAAGCAGTTTCAAAAACGGCTCAACAGGTTTATTGCTAATCCTTTCGAAAAAAGGGAACTTACATCAACGGAACGCGACAAAAAGCGTTTTAAAATGTATGCAAAACGTGACCGGAAATTAGAAAGGCAGAAATGGTTTGCAAAATTCAGAAAAAATCCATGGAAAACGATTTTCCCTCGTAGAATAAGACAGTCACCGGATAATGGTTATTATGTCGACTTTCGGTTAACAAAACAAGAGAGAAAAGAACTGGCGAGGCAGAAACGCAAACAATTCATTGAAAATCTCAAAAAAATTGTAAGCACTCCCGAACTACGCCGGAAGTTTGGATTCACATACCTGCATTCAACAGCATATTTTATTCTTGCGTTTATGCTGATCTATATTATTTACCAGGGTGTCACCATTTTGGTGGCTTCCTCATACAATATCCCCATAATCTGGTATTATTACCAATTAAAATTCCCGCTTTACACTTTTTCCCCATTATACACAAGGCAGGCGCTGGTAGTGATTTTCGCAATGGGACCACTACTTTCGTTAATGCTTGCCTTTGTATTCCTGAAATTATTTTTTACAGAGAATCCCTTTGCCAAACGCTTCAAATTGTTTTACCTGTGGGGATTTATCTGCGGAGTCAACATGTTCTTCGGCGCGTATATTATTGGAGTGTTTACCCGTACTGAGTTTATTTATACCTCTGCATGGTTGTTCATGAGTCATATGTTGGATCCAATAGAGATTGTATTTACGGCAATTTCAGTCGTAATGCTTATCATAGTCGGCAGAATAGTTACACCCTTGTTTCTTCTATCGTCAGGATCGGTTACCTTAATCAAACCTGAATCCAGGCTGCTTTTTGTTCTTTGCCAGGTTATCTTTCCCTGGCTGACGGGGATGTTGCTTCTGTTTCTTATTACCCTGCCTAATTATTACATTCCATTAATCCTCAAAACGATAACACCCGGCTTGATAATGATACCAACTTTGTTTTTGTATAACTCTATGGAATATAATAATATCCATCAATCAGGAGTTATACAGCGAAATTATTTCAAGTGGAGCATCGTTATCGCCGTAGTAGTTTTACTTTTCTTTTACAGGGTAATACTGAGTTTCGGAATAAGGGTTTCGTAGCGATTTAATACGTAATGTAAGTTAAATCCACATTTTACAAATTCCAAGGCCCAAAATTCAAATTCCAAACTGCCCAATTTCAAATAAGGTATCCTTTTTGTTATTTAATCAATGATTTCCTTTGGTAGAATATCCGGTTCCCTGATCCTGGAATTTGGGATTTGAGTTTTGGAATCTGGTTCTTCCCATTTGGATTTAGAGACTTGAAATTGAGATTTATACATATCGGATTCGAAATAATTATTCACATCGGGTAACAACCATAGTATATTTATATATAAATTAGTGATCTTTAAAATACCTTAACAATGTTAAAAGAAAACTACACGCGGTTTATCTGGAACAGCATACTCGAAAACTGGGATCATACTGCATTTACCAATTATGGATCAGCAAGTTATACCTATGCTGAAGTAGGCCGCAGCATTTACTATATGCATAAGCTTTTCGCAAAGTGTGGATTAAAAAAAGGTGAAAAAATTGCACTTATCGGTAAAAACTGCGCTGAATGGGCAATTGCCTACCAGGCATCCGTTACTTATGGAGCAGTAGTGGTTCCTATTTTGCCCAACTTTACACCCAACGACGTTCAGCATATCATCAACCACTCCGAAAGTATCATGCTGTTTGCCAATAAATCCAATTGGGATGTACTGGATGAGGACAATCTGCCTAAACTAAAGGCAGTAATTTCATTAGATGATTTTTCGCCTCTGTATACTCACACGAAACATGCCTGCGAGCATATCAGCAAATTCCAGAGTTTGCTAACCAAAGATTTCACTAAAGAAAAGCTCCCGGAGCAGATCATTCCCAACTCTGCACTTTTTGCCATTATCTATACTTCCGGAACAACCGGTTTTTCGAAAGGTGTGATGCTTACACACAACAATATTACAGGAAACATGGTGTATTCGCGCACTTATATGCCCCTGGTTCCCGGCGATCATATCCTTAGTTTCCTGCCGCTTGCCCATGCTTACGGCTGCGCTATAGAGTTTCTTTATCCTTTTACTTCGGGATGTCACATAACATTCCTGGGGAAAATGCCAACACCACAATTGCTGTTAAAAGCTTTCGCTGAAATCCGGCCAAGGCTTATTCTTTCGGTTCCGCTTATTATAGAAAAGATATTCAAGAAACAGATCAAACCGGTACTTGAGCAGACAAAGGTCAAATTACTGATGAAGATACCGTTCATGGATAGTATAATTCTTGGAAAAATAAATGCTAAACTGACCGAGAGTTTTGGTGGCAATTTCCATGAAATCGTTATTGGCGGTGCTGCCTTAAACGAAGAGGTACAGGAAGTTCTGCGCAAGGCTGAGTTCCCGTTTACCATCGGGTATGGCATGACCGAATGTGGACCCTTGATAAGTTATGCCGGATGGCGCGAAACACATTTCAACTCATCAGGCCGTTGCGTCGATCAGCTTGAAATGAAAATTGATTCCCCTGATCCTGAAAATGTAGTAGGCGAGATTTTGGTTCGCGGCGAAAATGTAATGAAAGGCTACTATAAAAACCAAAAAGCCACGCAGGAAATCCTCGATAAAGACGGCTGGATGCATACCGGCGATCTTGGCACCATGGACAGCGAAGGATTCCTGTATATCAAGGGGCGCAGTAAAAGCATGATACTTGGTCCCTCAGGACAAAATATCTACCCCGAAGAGATTGAAGCCCGTATCAATGCTTTTCCTCTGGTTCAGGAATCCATTGTTGTCGACCGTAAAGAAGGACTGGTTGCTCTTATTTATCCCGATATGGAAATGGTGGATGCCCGCAAAATGAGAGAGCATTCATTGGAAGCAATAATGGAGACCTATTGCAAACAATTGAATCGTGAAATCCCTAACTATATGCAGGTATCTCGTTTCCAGGTAGTTTCTACTGAATTTGAGAAGACGCCAAAACGAAGTATCAAGAGGTTCCTATACAGCTAGTATAATTCGCTTTTATTATGTACTACTTCAAAATCAGTTTGATAGTATTGTAACTTTGCACGCACTATAGAGATGCAATTTTACTTAATACGCTTATGCGAACATTTATATTTCTACTGATTCTAGTACTCTTTTCTTGCCCTGATTTTGCACAAACATCTGCCGCAGCCGGCAGTATTGCCGATACTTTGGGTATTTACCCCGAAATGAAAGTTGTAAATCCGGCCGTTTTTACATCCTCCAACCTGCCTATAGTGGTGATAAATACAAACGGACAAACTATCCCGGATGAACCAAAAATCCCTGCCAGATTAAAAATTTATAATAAAGGAGCCGGTCAACGTAATTATCTCACCGATGTTCCGCAATATGACGGATATTCCGGGATCGAAATCCGCGGTTCAAGTTCACAGTCGTTTCCAAAAAAAAGTTATGGTTTTGAATCATGGGATTCCCTTGGAAACAGTATAGATGTAGCATTCCTCGGTATGCCGGCTGAAAGCGACTGGATACTGAACGCCAACTATACGGATAAGTCTTTTTTGCGCAACGTTATGGCTTACCAGGTTTGGCAAAACATGGGGCATTACGGCACACGCTATCACTTTGTTGAAATGATCCTTAACGGAAAGTATCAAGGTATTTACATCTTTTCCGAAAAAATAAAAAGAGATAAAAACCGCCTGGATATTTCCAAATTAAGCACGACCCAGAACTCAGGTGATGAGCTTACCGGAGGATACATCTTTAAAATTGATAAAAATACTGGTTCTGGCGGGTTAGGATGGAACTCATCGTACCTGCCTTCGGTAAGTTCCGGTGGACAAAGAATTTTCTTCCAGTACGAGTATCCAAAAGAAACAGATATTACTACGCAACAGAAAATTTACCTTTCGGGAAATGTATATGAATTTGAGACCGCGCTTAAAGGTCCAAATTTTGCTGATACATTAAGTGGATTTCGAAAATATGCAGCCGTAAATACATTTATCGATTATTTCCTGGTGAATGAGTTAAGCAAAAATGTGGATGGGTATCGCATCAGCACATTCTTAAACAAAGAGCGCGATAGCAAAGGCGGGAAAATACGCATGGGTCCTGTGTGGGATTATGATATTGCCTGGCATAATGCTGATTATTGCGAAGCCGAAATTACTTCGGGCTGGGCCTATATGTTTCCATGCCCTGAAGATGGCTGGCAGGTACCATTCTGGTGGAGCCGTCTGCTTGAAGACCCACGTTACAAGAACAACCTGTCCTGCCGCTGGCAGAATCTCCGGCAAACAACACTTAGCAACGCCTGGTTCGATAATTACATCGACAGTATCTCAGGTTCGCTGATGGAAGCCCAGGAACGAAATTTTGCACAATGGCCAATACTTGGGGTTTACGTTTGGCCTAACCCCTGGCCTTATGCAACTACTTATATGGGTGAAGTTTCCAATCTTAAAACCTGGATGCACAACCGCTTAAGCTGGCTCGATTCCAACATGCCCGGAACTTGTGACCCGGCTTATGGCATTGCTGAAGATGAAGCTAAAAAAACACTCAATATTTATCCAAATCCCGTTATTGATAATCTGAATATTAATATCCGGGTTTCCGTGAAAAGCCTGGTCGGAATCATGGTTTTCAATCAACAGGGAATGGTACTTACAACCATTAATCCAGTTGCCAGATCTTCAGGTGAATGGACTGAATCCCTGGATATATCTTCATTCAAGCCAGGGGTTTACCTCGTAAGAATCACCATTAACGGCAATATTTCAACAAAACGTTTTATTAAAATTTAGCAGTATGGAAAAGATGTACAAATTCTGCCAGAGTTGTGGCATGCCAATGAAAAAAGACGAAAAAGGCGGCGGCAGCAATGCCGATGGTACCAGGAGTGTGAAATACTGTAGCTTATGTTACCAGGATGGCAAATTTCTTCGCCCTGATTTTACCGCAAAGCAAATGCAGGAGCTGGTGAAAGGGAAAATGAAAGAAATGGGAATTCCGCGATTTCTGACTCTGTTTTTTACCTACGGCATTCCGAAACTTGAAAGGTGGAGGAGTTAAAAACGAAAGGGAGAATAAGCAAGGGAGAGAAAGGGTGACAAAGCATAAGAGCAGGAAGCAGAAAATTCTAATAAGAACAGATATCACAAAATTTGCTAATTTGTATTCAGGAGTGATGGATGCAACTATCTTTGCGACATCAAATCCTTAACAGATTTGCAGGACCCCCGAATAGACTCAAATATCAAGTCTCTATCCGGGGGTCTACTATTAAGAAGAATTTTAAACTATTGAGCTGAGAATAAAAATCGGGTTTTTAAACTATATTTGAAGTACGGATATTTAAGGTAGGTTCTACACCTGAATACAATAGCATGTCCCGGCACTTTTAGGGTTGAATATCAATTTACAGCCATATAAATACTCGAACCGTTTACTAAAAACCTATGCTATGAATCAAAAAAAAGTAAGATGGTTAATCGTTCCCCTGATTACCTTATGCTTATCAGGGCTGCAAGCGCAAACATTCCTGAATGTAGGAGAGAAATCTGGGGCACTAACATCATTTGCATTAAATGATCTGAACAAGCTGACTTTTACTTCAGATAAAATGACAGTGAGCCCCAAAAAGGACAACAATACTGATTTCCTTATCCTGGATTTACGCTATCTGAATTTTACCAGCACTACCTCAATTAGTGAAATTAACAGAATCGGAAATTACGGATTAAAACTCTATCCAAACCCGGCATCGGAGGTATTGCAAATCAGATATGAAACAGGAAATGCTGAAAGTGTGATGGTTCAGATTCTGGATATTCAAGGCAAAGTTCTCTATCAACATTATATGCCAAATCATGCAGGAATAAATAACTTTTCCATTCCTGTTGAATCTTTACCGGCAGGTCTATATTTATGCCGGTTAAACCACGGCAGCAAACATGAAACGAGTAGATTCATAAAACTTTAAACTCCAGGAGGATATAAAATGAAAATAATCGGAACAATTTTAGTATCATTAATTTTTGTTTGCAATTTTTCTTTCGCCCAGGATACCATGTACGTGTATAAGACTGGTGGATTAGTTGCCAGGCTCGCTGTAACTGATATCGACAGTATAACCTTTCTTACCTCAACTGCTATACTACAAACTCCAACAGTAATAACTGCCTCACCCGGCAGTATCACACAATATACTGCAAAATGCGGTGGCAATGTAACAAGCCAGGGTGGAAGCGCTGTAACAAAGCGTGGAATTTGTTGGAGTACAAACCCAATTCCAACAACGGCTCTGAATACTATAACCACGGATGCGGGAACAACTGGTGTATTTACCAGTTCGATGTCAGGTTTATCTGCAAATACCAAATATTACGTGCGTTCATATGCAACCAATAGTTTTGGAACATCATATGGCATTGAACTATCCTTTACAACCGCACCTTTAGAAAATGGTTTTGGTGGAGTGATTACAGAATATACAAGCAATGGCACTACCTATGTTGTGCATACTTTTAAATATGATGCCAGTTTTTACCCTCCGACCAACCTCACACATGCCCGGGTTTTACTGGTTGGATCAGGAGGAAGAGGTGGCGGAGATACTGCATACAATGTTGGAGGTGGCGGCGGCGGTGGAGAAGTGAGGGAAGTAGATGTTGTTATTACTGGTAGTGAAATGGGCGTTACTATTTCAAAAGATGCGGGTACTGTAACTTCATTTGGTGGGCAAACTGCAAGTAACGGCAAAACGGGAGATGGCGGCACAGGAGGCAATGGAGGCACTTCAGGCAATGGTAAAAATGGTGGCGTGGGTCAGTTTAAAGCTGGTGGTGGTGGAGGTGGTGGTAGCTATGGGTACGATGGTGTAACTGATAATTGGAATCCTATGGGTGGAAATGGGGGCGATGGCACTACGAATGACATATCCGGAGTTTCTACTTATTATGGCGGCGGCGGTGGCGGCGGTGCATCAACAGGTTATAGCGGCAAGGTTGGAAATGGTGGTGCCGGAGGCGGAGGTGGCTTAAATACCTGGAATAATACCGTTATGTATAGAGGATTACCTAATACCGGCGGAGGAGGTTGCGGGGCACAATATTCCAGTGGTGGAGGTGGCAGCAGTTACCAACTCGGTGCAACCGGTGGTTCAGGAATAGTGATAATCAGTTATCCAAAGTAACGCTTCAAAGAAAATCAAGAAATCAAGCTACCCGGTTCTGTTCAGGCACTGTTGATTTTTCATGCTCTGAAACAATTACTGGTAATATAAGGTGCGTTTGGATTGGTGGGATTTCCTAAAGTGTTGAAAATAAAATCAAATCGTGAAAATAAGTTCGGATCAATTGCTTTAGTCACTTCAAAAAAACGGAACAAATTTCTATCCGGAACTTTTTTCTTTTTCTCATTTTATCTAATCTCATGAAATTTACTAAAGTGACTGGAGCAAGTAAAAAGTCAAATCTTTATGGCAACATCGTATTTTAAATAACGTACTTAATCAATCATACATAAGTCGATTTCTACTGATTTATATAAAAGGTGAACTATAACTAATTTAAAAGAGACTAACCTGGCTATAATGCCGGATTAGTCTCTTTTAAATTAACAGGCAAGAAATCTATTTTATCACTTTCAGAGCTTCATCTACCGCTTTCAGCATTGGATCAATCGAGATCGGAGTACCTACAGCTCCCTTCATCCAAGCCTGGGGTGTAAGCCGGCCTAAAGTATACATTCGATCCACTTCCGATGCAAAATCCTTGCCTTTTATAAATCCGTCAATCTGAAAATCAATCAGGTGCCCGATAGGGTAATTGGGAAGGTAAAGCGGGCTATCAATCATATGTGAATAGATAGCCAGAATTGGCTCGTCCTTGCTGCCAAATACAGGAGCATAATATTTATTCCATACTTCTTTCGAAATCCTGATAACGGCTTCTTTCAACTGTGCCGGAGTAGCATCAGGATTAGCATACAACCACTTCCAAACCTGCATATCAAGCAACGAAACTCCCATAATTTCATAACACGACCATAATGCATCCAGCGCAGCAAGATTTTCTTTGTCAGGATTATTGTCTTTAATACCCAGCAAAGCCAGGTCGCGTTTCTGGAACAAGAATGCAAGAGCTTCGGTAAAGGCAGTATTAGGAACACCTTGCAGCATATAATAATCTATATCATACAGGTCGACAGTTTGCTCCACATTATGCCCGAATTCGTGCACCGCAATATTGTAGCCTTTGTAATTCATACCTTTATCTGAAATCCGGGTGCGAAGCCGGGCTTTATCGCCTTTCATTGCGGCTCCGGCGGCATGTCCTGAACCGCGGGCAGGATCAACCTGGATCTTTGATGAAATATACAATGCTCTTTCAGGGCTCCATCCCAGTTTGCGCAGCATGTTTGGCATATCTTTCTCAAAAGCTGCCGGAGCAGGATAAAGTTTCTGTGTTTTAAGTGTTAAGTCGTCTTCATTCAGCCCGCTGCGTGCTTTAAATCCATCGTACCAGATATCGAAAGGCTCAAGATTACGGCCCAGTCGTTTGCTGATAAGCCCGGCGACTTCTTTTATTTCAGGTGAAGTCATTAGTGAGACGAAAAGTTTTTCTACATCCTGTTCCGGGATTTCCATATTAAGTTCAAAAGCACGCTGGCTATAGGTAGGCAGTGCCGGGTAATAAGCATCGGTGGCCTGAATAGCTTTAAAGTTATTGAGAAGCATTTCGTAACGGCGGTCAGGCTCAGCTGTAGCTGTAACTTCTTTTCCGTCTTTCAGAACTTTATTGTCAGAAGGATTCCACTGGTAATTACCATTATTGATAACCATTTCAGGAATACTCTGATCAATAATCCTTTTCATGACCGAATAAACCATTTTTTGCTTAGCAAGTCCATCAGCCTGTCCATAATGCGATTTCAATTCGTCGCGCAGGCCCCAATGAGTGATCAGTTTCATGCCTTCAGGAAAATAAGTTTTCCCTGAAGCATCCACCAGTTTATCCATCATAATGTTATATTCCGAGATGTACATGTCGGATTTGGCCAGCGCATCGCTCAGCTTCTGATTAAGCTCGGCGGGAATACGCGAGGTGAAAGCATCGCCCATGCGTGCGTAGGCCCAGTCGCGCCGGTTCCATGTTTTGCCAAGTTCAGTTTTCTCGGTTAGTGTATAAAACGGGAAATTCAGCATGGTTATGAAGGCAATTTTGTTGGCAAACAGATCATCCGTAAGATGCGATGATGGCGAGAATGAGCCGAACATTTCATCTATCGGAGTGAGTTCATCACCGCTTAAATCGACAGGAACGCGTAAATCCATTCCCATTTTGTTGAAATTGCCGTATAAAACCTCGAAACTGCGTTGCAGTTTATTGAATAAGATGTTTAGTTTAGCAGAGTCGGAAATAAAATTCGCAGCACAAAAAGCGGTGAATGCTGCCTGGTCACCATCCTGTTTTTCCCAGAGTGAAGCAGCCTGTTTTACGCCACGTTCGATGCGTACTTTGGAGGCTTCACCGCACGAATCGGTCAGCTGTTTGATCACTTTGTCCATTGTTGCCTTGTTAATAAAGGCTGGTTTTTTTTCCATACCTGAGCCTGTTGATCTGTTACATCCTGAGGCCAACATAAGTAATGGCAATACCAGGATGAGTACTAAATTTTCATAAAAATCAAATTTGATTGTTTGGGGTTTGCGCGGCAAATATAGAGGGAAATCGGATATTTGAACTGAGATAAGAACAATAATTTAAACTGAAATTGAATTCCCGTATTTTCGTCATCGGCCTAAGTAAAATTACACGCACTGTCAGAAAAAAATCAACTGAATCAATACTTATTATACTTTACTATCTCCTCCATCGGCTTCCGTATTTTAGTCCTCTGTGGGTATCCATCAACAGCGTATCCAACACTGATCAGAAGCCCTATTGATTTATCCGAAGGAATGTGCAGCAACTTCTTAATTTTATCTTCTTCGAACCAGCCTATCATACAGGTTCCGAGACCAAGTTCCGTTGCCTGGAGACAGAAATGTTCAGCAGTTATTCCTATATCAATGAGCGGCCATTCCTTTTTCTTTACAAGCATGGCAAGGCGGGTGATAAGTTTGGCCTTTTCCATAACAATAGCCACTATTACCGGAGCTTGCAAAGTATATTTATTGATTAATTTAATATCGCTGAAAGTAGCTTTGGCAACTTCGGTGCGCAGGGGTTCCTGGTCAACGACAATAAACTTCCATGGTTGAGAATTGCTTGCTGAAGGTGCCAGGCGTGCCGCTTCAAGGCATTGGTTTAATTTCTCAGGTTCAACAGGTGTTTCGGCATAGCGACGAACGCTTTGACGGGAAAGTATCAGTTCTTTAATTGGCATTGCGATAATATTAAATGAGAAGGTGAATTGAAATTACACTTTGAATCAGCGCAGATCAGTTTCAAAATGCAAATATCTGTTACAAAAAATGAATAAAGAAATACATTCTCAACAAATCGCCGCTTATTGATACACCTTGTCGTTAAATAAACTCAAAAGTTAAACCCTTAACCCAAAAAGTTTTACCTTCGCAGCCCAAAAAGTTAAAAACATATTTTATGAAAGACATCAGCTACGCTTTAGGCTTAAGCATTGCAAGCAATTTAAAAAATTCAGGTGTTGAAGCACTTGATATTGAGCATTTCACACAGGGCCTGAATGCAATTATAAACAACGAGGAAATCAGAATGTCGCCCGATGAGGTGAACCATATACTGAACGAATTTTTCGAAGGCATGCAGAAACAGGCAGAAGCGAAAAACAGCGAACATGGAAATTCTTTCCTAGCAGATAATAAAAAACAACCCGGAGTAATTGAACTACCGAGTGGACTTCAGTATTCAGTTATTAAAGAAGGAACCGGCGTTAAAGCTACTGCAAAAAACCAGGTTAAAGTTCATTATACAGGAACCTTGATTGATGGTACAGTTTTCGACAGCTCTGTTAGCCGTGGCGAACCGGCAACTTTCGGCGTAACCCAGGTTATTTCAGGTTGGGTCGAAGGTTTGCAGTTAATGTCGAAAGGCGCAAAATACAAATTCTTTATTCCTTCCAACCTGGCTTACGGCGCTCAGGGTGCTGGCAAAGTAATAGGACCACATGCAACATTGATATTTGAAGTTGAATTATTGGAAATCATGTAATTATCAGGTAGCGATTCGGATTTTACAATCTGAAACCTGCACTAAATAAAAAAACCTGCAGAAAGAATCCGGCAGGTTTTTTTATTTTAAAAATCTGTTATCAGGCTATTTAATGAAGGGATCACCCATCTTTAGAACAGTTTTCCCTGCAAGATCGTTGATAACAATACCGGCCATCATATACCATGCTGCTCCGGCACAAACTATAAGTTCATAACCGGCAAATATGTTAAAAACAGGATCGCCGAAATGACCAATATCAAGCAGTATAAAACCCAGAAGTAATGTACCAAAAGTTACAACCATAGCTTTGTGAACACGCATCGAAGCCAGGAACATAACAGCAGTATAAAGTGTCCAGGCAACCAGATAAAAGCCGACATCAGTTTTTGAAGCTTCATAAATTTTGAAAGCATTCAGCATCCAGATAATTCCCAGGCCTATCCAAAATGAACCATAAGCTACAAATGCGCTGTAGCCAAAATTATTCCCCGTTTTCTGTTCCTGGAACCCTGCGATCATCTGAGCAAGACCGCCAAAAACAAATCCCATGGCAACCACAGGGCCAAGACCTATAAGGCCGATGTTATGAAATTGTAACAGCAGGGTGGTCATGCCAAAACCTGCCAGCCCGACCACAGCGGGATTTCCGTTCTTCTTTTCTGTCATGGGAATTATTGTTAATTATACATGTCAAATATAGTGAATCTGACATATATAAGAAAACAAACAAGAGTGGATGTAAAATATATTCTCCATCCAGATGATAAAAAAAGGTTATAACCCAGGGTAATTATCTGTCTGAAAGCGATTTATATTTTACTTGTGTCTAACTAAAGTTAGATCAGGGTTTGAGCAAAGCTTTCACTGCTCAACCTAAAACTTAACCTCAACCTTTCTTAGTTATACTGATGTTTCTCTTTGAAAATTAAATCGCTCTTAGTGAGGGACTATTTGATATAGTACATGAAACTTACCAGAGTTCCGGGCTTAAAATCCTGCTGTATCTGGGTAAGACTCTCAGCCACTGAACACATAAAGGTAACATCCCCCGCTTTAATAAAACTCAGTTCGCCATCGTATTTTTTCATGATCTCCTGTAGCGATGCTACCAATTGTGGCCCATTGATGGCTTTTACTTCAATTACATCCTTGTAAGTTCCATCGGAGCCTAAGGATTCAATAGACTGTACATTGTTTAGGCGCAAGCCAGCAGGAATTACCTCCGGCCATTTAATCCCGGGAGTATTGGTAGCATCGCCCGATGTTTTAAGATTTTTAAAGTTCGACTTCGTAGCCAGATCTTCCAAAGTTGCTTTAGGAACTTTTCCGTTCATTCCAAAAGTAATGGAAGCTTGTGCCTGGGGCAATTCGAGGGTGAGGAGGGTGATGTCGCCATGCATGTAATACACTGCCTTAAATCCATTCAGGGTATAAACCGCCGCATCTTTAGCGAGCATTTTGTATTCGCTGAAGCTATTGATATCCATTAACCGTATCTGGAACGCTTTATTAGGCCCACTTCCAAGCATAGCACTGTAATCGGAGCCATCCTGCTCACTTACCACATACGGGTAGCCGGCAATTTTTATTTGTTTGGCCCATGCCTGGAAATCGGCAAAAGGTATTTGCAATCTGGTTTGTGCAAAACCTGCGATTGCAGCAAGAGCAAAAATGAGTGAAATGATTGTGCGTTTCATAGCTTATAGGTTATTGTTGTTGTGGAATGCCGGTAATTATATAAGTACCGAATTTGTTATTGTTGGTAAATGTAAATGCTTTGCCTTCT
This sequence comes from Bacteroidales bacterium, assembly GCA_963665485.1. Classification (GTDB taxonomy): domain Bacteria; phylum Bacteroidota; class Bacteroidia; order Bacteroidales; family UBA4417; genus UBA4417. Next base: position 400,076 of record OY762227.1, read on the forward strand.
TTCATTAGCGGAATCACATATTCGGGAACACTTGCAGTTGTAGAGTTAGCTACGTTGTTCAGAAGGGGGCACATACTTGCTGCCGGCTGGTAAAGCTGCGAATATCCCAATTCGGGAAGATTGCCCCAGATATCGAACTGCCATTCGAGGTAAACTCCGGCAGGAATAGTACCTCCACACAGTTCTTCGGCTCTAACATTCGTTTTTACCCAAATTAATTCAGGAGGATTTGTGAGATAATCGTCGCGAAAGTCAATTTTAAAACTTCCGGCAATTTCGGCCCATGGACCTCCGGTTGACGAAAAACTACTCGACACAGGTTCGTTGTTTCTTTTGGGCGAAGATACATGAATAAGCCCACTTTCGGTAGCTATTGGTATTGTATATGGAGGCAATAAAGGGTTTCCATTTGCGTCAAATGCTTCGCCTGCAGCCAATGCATTCATATCCATTTCAGCAATTTCTGCTCCTGGTTTTCCAAAATTGATATTAAAACACTCCCAGGTAGCAGTAATGTTGGTTGTTCCGGTCAGGTCGTTGGTTTCGGTATAGTCAAGCGAAAGGGTATAGCCATAACATTCAAACTCTTCCTTATGCCGTTTAATTTCCCGAACCAGATTTACACCATTCTGGCTTTTAAGTTTCAGAATAAAATTGTCGTACTTTTCGCAATGTTCATCGCAGTTGTAAACCACGTATTCAAATTCGAAATTACCCGGATTTGCTACATATTCGAAGCCGGAAAATTTAACTTTCTTCGTTTCCATTCCAGCTTTATCGATAAGATTACCGTTTTCGCAGCTTAGTTCAAATTCAGTAAGCTGATTGCCCGGATTTTCACCAACCGGTTGTTTCGCATCAGTGGTTTGGATTACTTCAATTTTTACAATTCCCCTTTTTGTGCCATCAGCTTTCATGGGCAATTTATCCGATGAATTTTTAGGTTTAAAGGTAAGGCTAGCATCATTAATGTTTGTGGCCTGTTTAATAATATCCCGAAGCTGTTCTGCCTTCATAAAAGTTAACAAAAACTGGCTCCAGGTACGGTCAACCATTTCCTGCACATTGGGTTCCCCGTTAATTATCCAATGACTCTTGTCAGTAAAAAATTTATCAATTACTTTTCGGGTCGAAGCATCGATAATGGTAAAACTTGCAAAAAAAGATTCTTCGGAAACGGCATTTTCACCTTTGCAGGGTTTACAGTCATACATAAAAGTGATGGAAATCTGTATTTCGAAATTGGTTTTACCTCCCGTTTCTCCTTCCATTTTAACTATTGCCATGTCGGAATCCAATTGGTTAGCCATGTATTGGAAATCGGAATTAAATTTTTGCCTGAAACCAGCATCCCAGCCAGGAACTGCACCACCACTCGAAATATGGGCTGATTTATTCATAATCTCTACAATGGGGGTTTTTGTTTGGGCAAACAAGGATAAAACTCCAATTGTGAAACAGAATGAAAGAATTGCGATTCTATTTTTTTTCATACATAAGGTCTTTAGAATTTCACAAATTCAACCCTTCGGTTTTGCGCTTTTCCTTCGGCAGTATCATTACCTGCCATGGGTTTGCTTTCGCCCAGGCCTTTGCTGGTTAGACGCGATTTGTCGATACCTAGCTTAACCATCTCATCCAGCACTGCTTTTGCGCGGGCTTCGGATAGTTTCAGGTTTGAAGCGTCGTCGCCATCGCTGTCGGTATGCCCTTCAACCGAAAAATTAAGTTCAGGGTGGTCTGTCATCATTTTTACCACATAATTGATTGTTCCCATTGATTCGGGTTTTATAGTGGCTTTGTTCACATCGAATTTGATTCCGGTGGTTACGAATTTGCCATCGGTCAGGAATTTATCGTACAGAGGGACTGCACCTTTGGCAATGCGGAAATTTTTAGTATAACCGGGGTCTTTGCCATCAACAGATTGTTTTCCAATGGAAAACCCTGTTGGATTGTAGCCCAGATTTGGAATATTGAGTACCCTGGCATCGTCAAGATAAACTTTCAATGCCCGCTTGTTGAACGAAATAGCCACATGTCTCCATTTTGGAGTTTTGTCGTATATTCCACTTTTGTATCCCGGGTAATAATTGGTTTGAAAGTTCTCACCTTCAACACTGTTTTTTGCAATCCGTATCCATTTTTTTCCAATAAGATATTCTTTATCAAGTTTGGTTTGATTTCTATAGTCACCAAAATAGATGGTATAATTCCCATTATGGTTTTCAGTAAAATAGGCATCAAACTCAATGGTAAATTCTTCAGGTAAATAATCTTCCTTTACATTTTTAAGCATTGGTACAATGCCGCCGCCACCATTCATGTTGCACTTGATATGGAAGATAACATTGGACCCATCGAAATTGGCATTTTCAAAATTCCCCTGAACCAGATCCCATTTTGATGGGAATTCACCGTTTTGTTCTCCTTCAAGGTTATCTTCGAAAATAATTTCGGTGCCGGGAACGAAGTCGTATTTTGACCATTGCAGCACAGGTGCAGGCTTAACCGAGTCGGGTACTGCAGCCTGGGATTTTTGAGGGTTTGCAGCAGAGTTTTTGCCTGCTTTAGCTGCAGGATTGCTTTTGCCGGTTGATTTTGAAGTAGCTTCAGGTTTAGTACTTTTCGTTTTTGAGCCATCCCCTTTTACTGCATTGTCAATTCCATCCTCAACCGCATCAAGAGATTTGTCCACCCCATTGTCAATACGTCTTTCAACACGGTTTTCGACACTGCGTTCAGCCTTTTTAGTACTTCTGTTTATAACTTTTTCGAGGTTAACCTGTGCTTTGGCATCAGTTAAAGCCAGGATAAACATGAGTGCTACCAATTTTTTAATCATTTTTTTCATAGAATCAGGAGTTAGATATAGTGTTGATTTCGATTTGTTGATTTTTTAATCAGTTTTTGGCATTTTCTGTTCTTCTTGTTACGTTGAAGGTAGAATCCTTCTGAAACCCAAGGGCTGGCGGAAAATACTTTCACTCAAAATGGTATCAGGTTTATACTTTGTTATCCTTTCTGAATGTATAGTACCGCCTATATTTGTTTCAATCGCTACCGGTTGTTGCCCGCATATCCATATATAACCGTTAGCAACAACGTCCTTTCGTGAAAGGCATCCGGCTATGGTTAAGGTATCTGTATTTATTGAATTTGAGGCGTTTACACTGTAGAAAAGTAGCCATTTAGCCGAAAAAGGGAAAGCATTAATTCCAGTTTGTGCCAAATCCGAAACCGCCAATGCAATACAGGTACTGTCGCCTGAATCGTACATAAATATGGAATCGCTCTTCAGGAATTCGCTCAGGAAACGGGATGTGGTGGTTTTGTAATCTGAAAAACCTGTTTCGGATCTGATTTCGGAAAACACAACTTTTTTTCCGTCAGGGCTGATATACATTTTGCGTGAAATAAAACTTTCACGTCCAACTTCCACAACATGTGCCTGAACTTCGGCATAAGTAAATCTTATGTTTTTTTGACTTACAGAATTTTCTTTACAGCAGGATAGTACAACTGTAATCAACAGCAGGGCAACCAGCGAACATAACTTTGTATTGCAAGCCAAAAACATGTGTTAACTAATTTTCCGGCAAAAGTGAGGCAAGCAATTATAAACACAAAATATGTGGGTATGACAATACTATGACACTACAATATATAATTGATTATCAGGCAATAAAACCAAGTAGAATTACTTTTAGAGAACTGTTATACCGTTGAAATAAACTCATAAAGATTAACATCGGGCGAAATGTCCAGTTTTTTTCGGAGTCGGTTACGGCTTTTATCCACCGCTGCCGGGGTTACATTCAGCATTTGCGAAATCTCTTTCGAATTCAGATTAAGAAGCAGATAAGCGCAAAGCCGCTCTTCGTTCGGAGTAAGTGCCGGGAATTGTTCCTTGAGTTTTCTGAAAAATCCGGGATGTACGTTATCGAAATGACGGCTGAAATTCTGCCAGTCATTGTCGAGATTAATATTCTGATTTATCTCCCTGATCACCTGGTTTATGGTAGGTACTACCTCCGTGGTGGATTCAAGTTTGTTTTTCAGATCAGTAAGCACTTCATTTTTATTAATCAGGTGGGCTGTAGCCGAGGTTAATTCCCTTGCTTTATATTCAATTTCGAGTGAAAGCCGGGAATGTTCGAGCTGCGAAATTTCCTGCTCTTTGTCATAAAGCGTTTTATTCTGCCTGATTGTTCTGTTACGAAGCCTTAAAATGAGTATCAGGAAGAAAAGTGCCAGGGCGGAAGCTCCAAGCAAACCAATAAACAAGCGATGTCGCTTTTCATGAGCCTGGTTTTTCTCACTCAGCCTGTTGATGAGTTCCTGCTTTTTTTCTGTTTCGAATCGTGTCTGTATATCATCCAAAGCCCTGCGAACCTCCACTCCATCAAGCGAATCTTTTAATATAAGGTACTTATCCTGGGAAAGCAAAGCTTCTTCCCAATTTGATCCGGCTCTGTTTGCCAGCGACAGGTATTTATAGCCGGCCATTTCAACATCCGTCAAACCAGCTTTATGAGCTCTTTCAACAACCATCCGAAGCAATACTATTGCTTTTGATTCCCCGCCAAGTTTAATTAATATGCGTGCCATAAGCGTGGCATTATTTACGATATGGTAGTCGTCGTCAGTATCCAGTACCATTTGATATGCCTTTTCAGCCAGGGGCAAAGCCTCCTTATATCGTTTCATATCGAAATACAATAATGCTTTTTCGGAAGTTGCTGTTGCTATGCCTTTCTTATAATCTGCTTTTTCGCTTATTCGAAACATGGTATCGTAATAAGCAGCGGCACGCACAAAATTTCCTTTTATCCGCCAGATAGCTCCCATATCATTATAAATAGCAACAGTAGCTCTCAGAGTTGTGTAGTCTTCGGTGCGCGAAAGCTCCAGTGCTTTGACGATATACTTCTCCCAGCGAGCGTTATCGCGTTCGATAAAAAGCTCTCCGAGTTTCTGATAATAGAATGCCAGTTTACGGTAATCGTGGTTGTCCTCTTTTAGTTTTATCGCCTTGAGTTCGGTTTCGGCAGCCAGTTCAATCCTACCGGTTTTGGCATATTCGTCACCCAGGTTTATCATCATTACAGCCATTGCATTTGTGTCATGAATGGAACTGAAAAGTGCATACGCATCGTGGTACATGGCTTCTGCCTGTTTAGAGCGACCTGTCATGCTGTAACATTCGGCCAGGTTATTGGCAATTTTACCCTGAAGTTTAAACTCCTTATAGTGCTTAGCGATTCCGTAGGCCTTATTAAAAATGGCCTCAGCTTCACGATATCCCATTATTTCGAGTAGCGAATCGCCTTGTAGTTGCATCCTTTTTGCCAGTGCTATACTATCGGCAGGCCTGATTATCTTGCTCTTACCTGCTACTACATTATTCTCTGCCTTATTATGAAGAAAACTGAAAAATAAAAAACAGAAAAGGAATATTTTTCCCGATATATTCCGGGTGCGAATACTGGTGTAAGCTTTAAATAAAGCAGGAATTACTGCTTTTGTACTGAATCCCTGACGGAAAGGTTTCATCGGCATATTTGGTTTAACAACAGATTTACAACCAGATATATCCGGTAAAAGTCGTTTGGTTCCGTTATGTAAATATCAAAAAAAAATCTATACAGGCATAGAGGAGTGAATAAAATATAAGAACTGAATAAAATGGATCGTTGCTGTGATTAAAGGAATATGGAACACTACTGGCTTTATGTTCCGTAAAAAGCATTAATTTTAGTTAACATGAACTTGCTTGAAAATGAACACAGAATACAATTCGTTTTTTTTGTACGTTTGATCATCAATATTTTAAAATGAAAATTCCCGGTTTTATCGAAGATTTTATATCCTTATTGTATCCCAGAGTTTGTGCTGCCTGTGGCAACTCGCTGTTTAAACACGAAGAAATTATTTGCACATATTGCCTTTATCACCTTCCGAAAACCAATTACCACCTTATGGAGGATAGCCCGCTGGATAAGGTTTTCTGGGGCCGTGCGCAATTTGCTAATACAGCAGCACTGTACACATTTCAGAAAAAGAGTAAAGTTCAGCACTTAATTCACCAGTTGAAATACAAAGGCCGTATGGATGTTGGTATTCATCTTGGAAAATTGTTGGGTGCCGATTTGATAAAAGCTGAAGCTTTCAAGGAAATAACTAAAGTAATTCCGGTACCCTTACACCCTGACAAGCAAAGGAAACGAGGTTACAACCAAAGCGAACAATTTGCCATTGGCCTGGCCAAAGCCATGAATATTGAACTGGATGCCACTTCATTTATAAGGACAGTTGCAACTGAGACCCAAACCCGCAAATCGCGGTTTGCCCGTTGGGAAAACGTAAAGGAAATTTTTAAAGTAACAGCACCTGAAAAGTTGGCTAACAGCCATATATTGCTTGTGGATGATGTAATTACTACCGGCGCAACACTCGAATCAGCCGCTCATATTCTGCTGGCTATCGAAGGAGTTAAACTGAGCGTAGCATGCATTGGATTTGCCAGGGAATGATCCGGGATTCAGGAGTTGGGTTTTAGAAATTAGTGTGAGAATTTGACGGAGGGCCAATAGAGAGGGGTAGAAAAGAAGAGAATATTTTACGATCTGCAATAATTATCACCAGACAAAAATACCATCGAAAAGTCTGCTAATTTTACAAGCCGATATTTTGTGAAAAATAAAACCATTTCTTGATTGGAAAATACTTTGCTTTATGAAAAAACACTTTCTCTGGAACACGCTTTCTGCAATTGTTCTTTTTATGCTTTCATATTCACTCCATGCTCAAACATCAGTGATAACAATGCAAGTAAATAAAAACTGGGAATTCAGGCAAACCGGAACAACCAATTGGCTACCTGCCTCAGTTCCGGGCACTGTTCATACCGATCTGATGGCAAATAAAATTATTGAGGATCCATATTACCGGCTTAATGAGCGTAGTATCCAATGGATCGATAAAGTGAACTGGGAATACCGCACTAAACTGAATATATCTGACGAAATAGCACGGAAACAGAACATTATTATGGAGTTTGAGGGCCTGGATACCTATGCCGATGTGTATATTAACGATCACTTAGTACTGAGCGCTGACAATATGTTTCGGACCTGGAAAACCGATGTAAAGAATACCCTGAAACAAGGTGAAAACCAAATACGCATTTTACTGAAATCACCTGTTGTAATTGGCTTGCAGAAACAAGAGGAATTGGGTTTCGGGCTTCCGGCAGGCAACGACCAATCGGTTACAGGCGGATTGGGCAGTAACCTGGTGAGCATGTATACACGCAAAGCAGGATATCACTTTGGCTGGGACTGGGGCCCACGCCTGGTAACTTCGGGCATCTGGCGGAAAGTAAATCTTAAAGCCTGGAATGATCAAAAAATTGAGAGTATTCATATTGTACAAAAATCACTAAGCGCCAAATCAGCTCTTTTAAACGCGGAAGTTGAAATATCTGCTGATCACTCCGGCAAACAACAAATCAGCATTAAAGTGAATGAATACCTTGCAACGACCCAGTCAGTAGAGTTGCAAAAGGGAACCCACATTTATCCCATTAATTTTATAATTAAGAATCCGAAACTCTGGTGGCCTAACGGGCTTGGGGAACAAACACTTTACCCTGTGACAGTTGTTTTAGGTAGTGATCAGGCTGTAGCCGACAGCAAAACCGTTAAAACAGGTTTGCGTACTATTAAACTTGTCCGTACTCCCGATGCTGATGGCCAAGGCGAGAGTTTTTACTTTGAAGTGAACGGAAGGCCTGTATTTATGAAAGGGGCCAACTACATTCCGAATGATGTTTTCCTGCCAAGGGTTACACCCGAAAAATATGAAACAGTTGTGAAAACTGCTGCCAATTGCAATATGAATATGCTTCGTGTATGGGGAGGCGGCACGTATGAAGATGATCTTTTCTATGACCTTTGTGATAAATATGGCATACTGGTTTGGCAGGATTTTATGTTTGCCTGTACCATGTACCCCGGAGATACAGCATTTCTGAACAATGTTAAAAATGAAGCTATCGATAACGTTAAACGATTGAGGAATCATCCGAGTATGGCACTTTGGTGCGGAAACAACGAAATAGAATCCATGTGGGCGCAATGGGATGAAAAAGCCGGTTGGGGTTATAAACAGTTATACAATACACGGCAACGCGAAGTGATATGGAAGGCTTATGATGATGTTTTCCACCATATTTTGCCGGATGTTGTAAAAGATATTGCACCGGACCAGGCTTATTGGCATTCTTCTCCTTCAGCAGGATTTGAGAAACTTGCCAATTACGAAACCCGTTCCGGCGATATGCATTACTGGGGCGTATGGCATGGGCTTCACCCGTTCAGCGATTTTCGTAAATACAAAGCACGGTTTATGAGCGAATACGGATTCCAGTCGTTTCCTGAGTACAAAACCGTTCAGAAATATACCATTCCTACTGATTATACAATCGAATCCGAGGTTATGGCGTCGCATCAGCGCTCCGGTATTGGAAACCTCCGCATAAAACAATATATGGCCGAGGATTATAAAATCCCTGCCGACTTTGAGCAGTTTCTTTATATCGGTCAGGTATTGCAGGCCGAAGGCATCAAAATGGCAATTGAATCACACAGGCAGGCAATGCCGTATTGCCAGGGTTCGCTGTATTGGCAGATCAACGATTGCTGGCCTGTTGCTTCGTGGAGCAGCATGGACTATTACCAGCGGTGGAAAGCCCTGCAGTATTTTTCCCGTGACGCTTTTAAAAACTCCATTATCTCAACAATTGAAGAGAATGGCAAGATCAAAGTTTTTGGCATTTCGGATCTGGTTACTCCTCAGAAGGGATTGCTGCAACTAAAACTGATCGATTTCCAGGGAATCACGCTTTGGGAAAAATCTGTTAAAACACAGTTACCGGCAAACTCCTCTGAAGTTATTTTTGAGATAGACACTACTGAATTACTCAGCCTGGTTGGTAAAACCAAATGTATGATGGTAACCTCATTTGAATCAGGGAAGAAGGTAATTGATACAGATTACCATTACTTCACAAAGGTTAAAAATCTTGAACTTCCAAACCCCGGAATAAACTTAGATGTGCAGGAAACGCCTGATTCATATGTCGTTGTGATTTATTCTGAAAACCTGTGCAAAAACCTTTTCCTCACCAGCACCAACAGCGAAGTTCAGTTCTCAGATAACTTTATGGATATACTTCCGGGGCAATCTGCAACCGTAGTTTGCCCAAAAAATATAGGTTTTGAGGAGTTTAAAAGTGGATTGAAATATTTGACGGTGTATGAGACGGGGAGATAGAGCGGTTTTATCGGTGTTTATGAATTGAGCTTTATACACTCAGGCATGGCTTTTCCCTAGTCAGGAAAAAAGACGCTACATAAAATCAACAACCTTGTTGGCAGATGTTTCTAATTGAAATGGTTTTTTAGTCCCCAATTATATATTGGCATTAAGATAATGTAAATGAATACTATTAAAATTTGATTAAAAATAAAATCATGAAAAGTAATATGTTCAATTATTGTATTGTTTTCAACACTGGAATTTGAACCTATAAAGTTAATTAATGCATGAATTGTTGAAACAAGGATAAGATTATTTGTTTTTAAGAAAACAAATTGCAGCATAAGCCCAAATAAGAACGCTACTTCAATTTGATTTATTACAGAATATATGCTGGAACCAGAAAACAAGTTTGAAATATGAAAAAGTGCGAAAAGTAGTGATACTAATGCTGCAGTATGCTCATATTTTTTGCTTTTAGAAAAAAAATAGTCAAAAGCGATGTACCGAAATAATAATTCTTCTAAAAACCCTACACTTAGACATTCAATTAAAAACAGATAATACCTGCCTAAAATTTTATTTTCTACATTTTTAGTGATTATTAAAAAACATACTAAAGTTAATAAAACACTTAATATTATCCATTTCTTATTGTAAAGTATTCTATAATCAAAAGCATTTTTTTTAAGCTTAAACCAAATAAATATAATATAAAGAGTTAACAAGAAACGAGATAATATAAATAGGACATCATTACTTATAAAGGGTATATTTATAAGCGCCAATTTAAAAATTAAATTTAAAATAAAAACCCCAAAAAGTAATTTGTACATCATAAATAAATTTAATATTCGATTCCTCAATTAAGAGGAATCGAATATTTAGTTAATTACCATGTGATTTTAAAACTACAATCATATAGCTCAATGCATCCTAAACTATTTGCACAAGAAAAGCCTAATATAGTTGTACCGGTATATGTACGTCTGATTTTACAGCTAAATTCACCCCCCAATGATTTTAGATTACTATTTTGATCAGAATATTTAAATTTTTCTGATTTAAAAGAGCTATTTGGAATATAATCAACAGGGTTAATATCCGAATTTTCTAAAAAAACAGAAGTATAAACACCATCTTTAGCAATTAAATCATTCCATTTCCCATCATCTGTGAATTCTTCACCATTTAATGCATAACTTATTAAAGGCATGTATTTAGAATCATGTATTCTCAAAGAAAATACTCTAGCGTATTTACCTTCAGATATGTTAATTCTGCCCTTAGGAAGAATTTCAACAGCCTCAAAAAAAAGATCTGCATTTTTTTCTTTTTCTTTTTGAGATAATTGATTGTAAGCATCCTTGATTAGGGAATCATCTGAAGGTACCGAACTTTCTTTTTTGCACCCAGTAAGAATTATAATAACCGGGATAAATAAAATTAATAACTTTTTCATTTTCATCCTTTTAATTTGATTTGCAAATACAGCATATTTGCTGCTTATTCCTTCCACTCTCGCAGTCAACAAGGCATATGCAACTGCATAGGCATACCTGCGTGGTTAATCGAAAAACACCACTTTATCAATTAACCAATAATTTTGTTACTTTTGATTCGCCTTTCTGTGGTTAGGTTCGTACTCGGTTAAATTAGCGTTTGGTCAGTCAGCCTCACAGGGAGGCTTTCTTGTGTAAAAGGATAGGGAAGGCAGAGCCCCGGCCTTTGAAATCTCTAATTGAATTTTCTTCTTATTTTATTACAACTCATATTCGAGTTGTACATTATTTTTAAAATAGAACTGCTAGTATTTATAGTAAAATTTAGAATATCCTGCTCAAAATTTGAAATAGCTATATTCAAATCTGAACTATTCTTACAAATATAAGAAGAAAAATAGTCATTAATGCAAACGGGGGTAATTTTATATAAGATTTTTAACAATTATACCAAGTAACACATTGTATTTCCTGTTGTGCCGTCATATTTTCTGAGATGTTAGGCCGAAAACTATTGGTAAGTTCACTTTAAAAGTAGATTATAACGAATTATAGCTAACCTCAAAAAGTAAAAATAACTCGTTTTGGCTAATTATACTATTGCCCCATACACTTCGGAAAATAAAAACGATCACCCGCCTCAGCTTTCCGATTGAATATCAAATAGTACCATTTAAATCCTGACTTCTGACGTTTCATTCAATTTTATAAATTATGATTTTTATCTTTTTGAATAAAAAGTTAATATATTACATGAATTTTACTTTTAGCGCACTAAATTATAAATTTGTGGAAGGTACTCTGAAAATGGTGGCAAAACCATGCGAGGACCTGTTTTTTATTGTTGTTGCGCAATCTATTCAAAGCCATTTATATGGTGAACGAACAATACATAGTATTTGGGATAAATCTTTTTGTTTAGTTTTCCGTAAGTTATTGTATTGCATATTTGAATCGGGACTTGCCTTCCGCCTGTCACATATTTATAGCAAATTTGAATCAAACCTTATCTTATATTTTCAACCTTAGTAACAAGAAAAAAACCCTAAATTTACCTGACCTTATTCCCTTATTTCCCACCTATGAAAATTGAATACAATAACCTTTACACTCATTTCGTACTGGTAACCGAAAAGCGGATAAAGTTCATTACGTCTCAACACCGCGATAGGATTGAGAAGTACATTACCGGAATTGTAAATAATAATAATTGTAAGATGTATGCCATTTATGCCAATCCTGAACATGTACATTTTTTGATTTCCCGCTCACCTGCTATTTCTGAAGAATATATTGCAACAGTAATTGCTAACAGTTCTGCACGTTTTATTAACGAAAATAAGCTTTGTCAGGGTGAGTTTGCATGGCAACAGTCTGCCTCCGCTTTTTCAGTTTCAAAAACGGACATTGATCACATTTGTCAATATATTTTAAATCAACATGAACATCATCGGGTAAAAACCTTTGAAGAAGAATACAATGAGTTTCTTCATGAATTTCAGAAAACCCTAAAACCAAAAATAAGGGAATAAGGTTAAAACCCTTAAATAATCCTTTTCTACTAAGGTTTATTAAAGAATAAGGTCTTTTATGATTAATAGTAGCTTGTTTCAATCAGGCGGGAATTGCAACCGCACTAATCATCAGAAGTCAGGGAAGGTAAAAATAACTCGATTTGGCTATTTAGACCATTGTCCCGCACGTGTCAGCAAATACAACGCGCACCCATCTGGACTTTCTGATTGAATAGCAAATAGTGCCATTTATATTTCTTTTGGATTGGCCAAAATTTCTGTCTTTAATACTTTGATGGGAATATTATACAGCGCCACGCTATAGATAAATATTCGATTAATAAATGCGCCTCTCAGATCTTCCCTCCCAGCACCGTCCCTTTTTTATACCTCTTCACATTTCCCTCCATATCGAATATTTCAACAAAAACAATATACCTTCCTATCAACGCCTTGGTCCTGTCGTTGGTAATTCCATCCCAGGCAAAACCGCCTGAAGTACCGCACAACTCATGGTTCACCAGGTTGCGGATAACCCGGCCGGTAGCATCATAAATGGTGATACTGATATTATTCCCTGGAGAGCCGAAAGTATAAGCTATGTTCAGGTAATCATTGTAACCATCGTTATCCGGTGAAAAAATATCCGGCGAAAGCATAATTTCATTTTCATCTGTTATTGTAACCCCGAATTGTGAATTTTTGTACCCCGGAGTAGCATAGCCAACCGCTTCGGATGCCGAATGCCAGTTGGTCGCATCGTTCGATGATCTTTCAGGACTTATCCTTTCGAGTGAAACTCCATCCACACTTGTTAACAGCGGGTATTGCATCGAAGCTTTATAACCCGTTATATCTATTACAACTCCGCCTTTGGTGGTAATGGCAACAATTCCGTCTTCATTATTCATCGAAGGGAAAGATGCCAGATTCATAAACGCCTTTGAATTGGTGGTTTTATAGCATTTCTTAACCGCAGAACTGTCCGTTGTAAGCACAAAATAATCATCCGGGAAAACCAGGTACGGTTCCAGGCTGATTTGGTTGTAATCGGTAATTACTTTATTTATCGTATCGTAATTTACAAGGATCAGGTCTTTCAGATCAATCACTTTTGCAGAACGGTTAAATATTTCGACAAAGTCAACACCTTCAGCAGTAGGATCAAAGAGCAATTCATTGAGTATAATATCCTTTGTTTCTGCTGCCTGTGGAATTGCAAACCGGACAAAATCCGCGATCACAAGTGTATTTCCGGCGCAATCCTTAATATTACTTGTATTCGTTAGCGTGTAAATTACACCGGCAACAAGAGGCGAAGCCAAAGTAAGATATGCGACTTTATATCCCGGGCTCTGAACGCTGACAGAAACCGGATTTCCAATGCTGTTATCGATCGTATAATTTGAAACATCAGAGGTGCTTACATTATCACATGTTTCGGTAAACCATACAGTGATATGCGTCGGATCGTCAACTCCCACGCGGCTGATTGCAGGTGGAACCATGTCAGGATTTGAGGCATTTACCGAATTAACCAAGCCCGGCGTACCTCCCACTTTGTTGTTGCAGACTTTCCAGCTGGAAGCTTCGCCGCAGGGATTTAACGGGTCTATCAATTCAAGCGACCAGCCACCATCTTTTTTATAACTGCCCTGGTACCAATCTTCGGTATATGAAACAGAATGAATAATATTTCCATCCAAATCCTTTAGAGTAATCGTTCCGCTTCCATTTGTAACAGAAAAACTGCTGAAATCAATAACCGGCCCGAAAGGTTCAAGTGATGTTTTTGATCCGTCATCACAAAGAATTACATATCCGCCGGCAGGTAAAACATAACCTGGAAGTACTTTTTCCGTTGTTCCAAGCCAGAAAGTCAAAAATTTTAAATCCACAGGGAAAGCGCTTCGGTTATACAGCTCAACATATTCAGCTTCAGGCAGATTCACCGCTGGAGAGGGGTCAGCCATTATTTCATTTATAAGCACATCAAATGTTTTAGCCTGGTGCCAACTAAAAGGAGAATGAGTTGTATCCACAACATTTCCGGCCAGGTCTTTCACATTAACAATATCAAGCGAAAATATCACATCAGGTGTAAATCGCTGCGCATAAACAAGATGTACTATTTTTTGATCAACAGGATCAATCGTAGCAGAAACAGGGATTATGGAACCTGGTGTAGCAGAATAATTGCTCACTCGGTTCGCACTGGCGGCTTCAACAGGCTCGTTGAATATAACTAATAATTTATTAAGTGTTTCAAGTGAAACCGAAACCACTTCAGGCGATGTTGTATCAGGGAAAGGAATTCCGAAATGTGTTGAATTTGTGACTAAAAACCCATTGCCAGCGCAATCGGTGATAGAATTGGTACAGGTGAACGTATAATCTGTACCAACAATCAAGGCCGTAGCCAGGGTAAGATCAGCGATTTTAAATCCAGGTGTGTATGTAGAAACCGAAACCGGGTTTCCGATTCCTTTATCGATACTATAATTCGTCTTTTGTAAAAGGCTTGTGCTGTCGCATGTTTCGGTAAATAAAACCGTAATATGTCTGGAATCAGTTATTACAACGTTACTTACTGCAGGCGGACTTAGATCGGGATTTGAGGCGTTAACTGAATTAACTTTCCCCGGAGTTCCACCATCCCCGTTATTGCAAGCCGCCCAGTTAGCGGATTCGCCGCAGGGATTTAGCGGATCAATCTGTTCGAGCGACCAGCCACCGTCTTTTTTATAACTACCGTGAAACCAATCTTCTGTATATGAAACAGAATGAATACTATTTCCATCTGCATCTTTAAGCGTAAGTGTGCCGCTTCCATTAGTTACGGAAAAACTGCTGAAATCAATCACAGGTCCATAAGGTGCCAGTAATACTTTTGACCCGTCATCGCTAAGAATAACATAACCACCGGCAGGAAGGATGTATTGCGGCAGTACTTTTTCGGTAGCGCCTAGCCAAAGCGACCAGTTTTGTATATCTACCGGATAAGTACTACGATTATACAATTCAACATATTCGGTTTCTGGCAGGTTAACAGGTGGTGTAGGATCGGCCATGATTTCGTTGATCAGTATATCATATGTCTTAGCCTGGTGAAAGCTAAAAGGCATTTGACTTGCTGTCATTACATTCCCGGCAAGGTCTTTAATGTTTTTAACTTCCAGTGAATAAACAACATCAGGCGTAAAACGCTGAGCATACGAAAGATGGATAACTGACGGATCGAAAGAATCTGGTGTAGCCGATAAAGGAGTCACTGAACCAGGTGTGGTTGAATAATTGTTAACATTAGTTGCGCTGGCCGCATCAACCGGCTCGCTGAAATTTACCAATAAATTATTAAGTGATTCCAAAGATACAGAAACCACTTCCGGCGGTTTGTTATCCACAATTTCCGGTCCGGCATAAAAATCGTCATAGTAAAATCTTGTGCTGTTGCTGCTGGTAAATCTGCTGTAAACGCCAAGGTATGAACCGTTTGTAAAAGTATTATCTGTGCCCGAAGCCTGCACTTTATAATTTGTGCCTCCAAGTTCATCAGCGTACACCGTCCAGCTGCCTCCTGAAGCCCGAACTACTTTTATCCGGATGGTAAAAGCAGCGGCAAGAAGCCCTTCAGTTCCTCTGCAAATAACAGTGTGTATATTTCCCGATTGCTGAACAAGTTCTATGGCATCATTTGAACCAGTCTCACCCAATTTCAGGTAATAACCGTTAAGCGGCCCTTTCAGATCAGCCTGATCCGAAGATAAATAGACACGTGCCAGGTTGTTATCGGATGGCGCAAATGCCAACTTTACCCAGAAATGCCATTCCATATCCGGTGACATGCTACTCGCTGCTGATAAGGCGGCTGTTTCTGAAATTGTTGAATTAAGCTGAAGTTGTGATGCTGTATTCACCTTGTATAAGGCTACATCGCCAGTCCAGGTTGGATCTGATGTAAAATTGCCATCTGTGAAACTATCAGCAAACTGCGCTTTGGTAAATCCCTGGATTAGAATAACACTGATAATAAATAGCAGAATCTTTCGCATATTACTATTGATTGACATTCAATTAACGTAAATGTAGTATTTTTGCACTTCTGAAATAAATTCTTTGGTAAAGATATGAAATCGCAGGTATTTAGCAAATAAGCAGTTTCAATCATTTTAAAGATTCAAGATAATTTCAGTTAGAAACAACAACTAATCAGAGTATATATGAAAATTGCAATTGTTGGTGCCACAGGCCTAGTAGGAAGTGTTATGTTAAAAGTTCTGGAAGAAGCACGCTATATCCCTTTCGACAAGATTTCCGAGATCATACCTGTTGCTTCAGAAAAATCAGTAGGCAAAGATTTGTTTTTCAATAATATGCCCCGAAAAATCGTGAGTATTACTGATGCGATTGCCATGAAACCCGATATTGCAATATTTTCCGCAGGGGCCTCGGTTTCTTTGCAATATGCACCGCTGTTTGCTGCTGCCGGAACCTTTGTGATCGATAACAGTTCAGCCTGGCGTATGGATGAAAACATTCCATTGGTTGTTCCCGAAATAAACGCATCACTGCTGAATTACAATACTAAAATTATTGCAAATCCGAATTGCAGCACTATTCAGTTGGTACTTGCTTTATCACAACTTCATCAACATTTAAAAATCAAACGACTCATTGTTTCAACCTATCAGTCAGTTTCAGGAACCGGTCAGAAAGCCATGGAGCAACTGATGAACGAACGTGCCGGAACACGCACCAGCATGGTATATCCTCATCCGATTGACCTCAATCTGTTCCCTCATGGCGGTACTTTCGAGGCCAATGGGTATACAACTGAAGAAACCAAGCTACTTAATGAAACGAGGAAAATTCTTGGCGATAATTCCATACGTGTTACCGCTACTGTTGTTCGCGTTCCTGTAACCGGTGGTCATTCGGAGTCGGTAAATATTGAGTTTGAAAAAGAATTTGAGATGCAATGGATAAATAAACTGTTGTCATCTACCAAAGGAGTTGTAGTGCAGGATGAACCTGAAAAATCCATTTATCCTATGCCAAAGTATGCTGAAGGCCGCGATGAAGTTTTTGTAGGCCGTATCCGCCGCGACGAATCACAGCCTAACACCATAAACCTTTGGATTGTAGCAGATAACCTCCGTAAAGGAGCCGCCACCAATGCCGTTCAGATTGCCGCTTACCTGATGAATAACGAAATGGTTAAGTCTTAAGTTTGGCCTGGATTATTCTCAAATCGAGTTATAGGTAAACTTCTTTTAAAATTCCAAGATCCAAATTCCAAGGGCGAAATTTTCCAACTTTGAAAATGAGATTTTCATTAATTGTTTTCCTTGAAATTTGCGATTTGAGATTTGGGACTTAAATTTTAACCATTTTCCGCCCGCTTCTCTTTTAACTTATCCTGAATAATGCGAATCTACCGTCAGATATCTGAATTTAAATCCCACTGTAATCCGGTGGCAACTGTAGGAGTATTTGATGGTGTTCATCGTGGCCACCTGGAAATAATAAGCCGGTTGCAGTCAGTTGCAAAGCAAAAGAAATGCGAGTCTGTTATTATCACTTTTGATCCACACCCTAAATTAGTGCTGCCGCATAACGCTGAAGTGCGCCTGTTGCAAACACTGGATGAAAAACTCAGGCGTTTCGAACTAGCCGGTGTTGATGTTGTACTGGTAATACCTTTCGACCTTGCATTTTCGAAGATCACTCCCCACGATTTTATTAAAAACGTACTGGTTGACCAGATAAAGGTAAGCCATGTGATTACAGGTTATGATCATTTTTTTGGCCAGAACAGGCGGGGTGATTTTGATATGCTTAGCAAAATGGGCAATGAATTTGGCTTTACCGTGGATGAATTGCCGATGGTGCTGGTTGCTGAACACACTGTAAGCTCATCAATAGTAAGGCGTGCTTTGCTCGACGGGAATGTAAAACTTGCGGCAACCATGCTTGGCTATGCGTATGAAATGACCGGGGTTGTTGTGGCCGGGAATAAAATCGGGCGGAACATAGGTTTTCCAACCGCCAATCTGAAGCTAACTTACAGCCACAAACTGGTTCCTGGCCAGGGAGTATACGCAACCCTGGTAAAAGTTGATGAGGCTGTTTTTAAAGCTATGACCAATATTGGTTACCGACCCACTATCGATGCTGATCGCCTGACCATCGAAGCCAATATTTTCAATTTTAACCAGGATTTATATGGAAAGGAAATAACGCTGACCTTTATCGAACGGATTCGTGATGAGAAAAGATTCGCTAGTCTGGGCGATCTTCAGCTTCAGCTGGCCGAAGATAAAATAGTTGCAGGGGAATTACTGAAAACACTATAATCCAGCTGCTAGTACTGAGATTTGTATAAAAGAAAATTCCAAATTTCAAGATACCAAGATCCAGGAAGAAATTTGGGGAAAAGGTTTGGAATTTGGTGCTTGGGATTTGGTGCTTATTTATTTCAAGAGATTGCTCTAAAAACTATATTTTTTCTTTCTTCTCCGCATTATAAGCCAGCATGCATTCATTTATTGCTTTATACAATTCATATTCCGTTGAGCTTACAATAAAATCAACCGAAAGATTGCAGTAAAGCATAAAATCCTGAATTTCCTTATCCGACCTGAACGACGTAACCTGTTTTACAACTTCCACATTATAGCGTCGGGCGGCAACCACTTTTTTCTGATCCTGGCTTACCAGCGACTCCAGCTTCCGTTTACTCTTTCCTTCTTTACTGAAGGCGTCGTATAAAGCCGTAATTGGCCCGGGAATGGTAAGGGTTAAGCCTGGATTAGCCAATCCCGGAGTGCTGCTAACTGGTGGAACACCACCGGCGGGAAGCGGCATATTGTAAAATTTTGGATCGTTAAGTTTAAGATCTGTAACTTTCGGCGTTTGATCCTCCATGGCAAGCACGGCGTCCTTCAATGCCTGAGCATCAGCAGGCCAGGGAAAAATCTCAACTCCGGTTATCATAATGGTATCAGACTTCATTACAATATGCAAGGGGATTATTGGAGATTGCCTGTCGACAGGAATATGATATTTAAAAGGAATATAGCCAACACAGGTAGCCCTCAGAGTATCGCCGGGATATGTATTGATCTGGAACTGTCCTTGCCAGTTGCTGGTTGTTCCCGTTTTTCCCAAAACGTTTACAATATGCACATTTTCAATAGCCTTTCCTTGCGGATTTGTAATAAATCCTTCAACTGAAACCAAAACACGGGTTTCAGCAACCTGCGCTTCTCCATTCAGAAATGAGAGTAGAAAAAGAAAGATGATCAGTAAGCCGCGTTGCATAGTGCCAGGTATTAGATGCAAAAGTAAAGGTATATCCGGATGTATAAAAGTTAATACTTGTTAAACAGGAACTTAGCCAAGATTAGAAGTATTTAATTCCTGATTAGATCTGTTGCCAAACCATTATTAAATTGATTAATGGAAATAAAAATAACTTTTTTAGTTTGCCTTCGTCACCAGGATGCCGATTTCAGAAATTCCTTCTGTCTGAATTTTAGGAATCAGATTTTCAATGGTGATCTTGCATTTCCCTTTATCAGCCATACTAAAGTCCTTCCAAAGAATAAGCCGGGATTCAGCTTTTGATTCTTTCGGATCTGCTATCAGTTTACCGTTTTCACGTACCGGGATTGATATTTCGCGAATACTCTCCTCGCCTTTCGGTGCAGTTAATATCACATAAAACGGAATTTTCTCCGATTTAAACTGATCAGTACAACGAACAATCAATGAGATATCATACTTTACACCATCCTCATTAACAGGTATTTCAAATTGTTTTATATCGAACCGATCCCAGGTGGAGTTTGTCAACTTCAGGTATTTCTCAAAAACAGGTCCTTTTTCGCATGAAATGGAAGAGATTGACAGTGTAATCCAAAGCACCAGGTAAAGAAGTAGTTTTGAGTTCTTCATCTGTTATATCTTTTCTTTTAAACAGGATAAATTCTTACTTTTTTCAAAATCCAAGCTCAAAAATCCAAGTCTCAAATCCAAGAAAAAATCCATAATTTTAAAAATATGAAAATCACAGCCCTGGAATTTGAATTTTGAATTTTAGAATTTGAAACTTGGGACTTAAACACCTATTCAATCACCCCGCTCCCATAGCAGATCTTCGCATCCACATCGTACACTACGCCGAATTGCCCGGCTGCTACTCCTGAAACAGGAACCGAAGATTGAATAACGTAACTTCCGCCTTCCTTTTTCAGTATTCCCCTGGTAAAATCAGGTGTATGGCGGATTTTAAAGGTAACCTCATGTTCAACGGCATCCTGTGGCCAGGGATTGCCACTGATAAAATGAAAGTCTTCGAGGCGGATAATATCCTGGTACTGCGACACCGGATCGTAGCCATTGGAAACAAAAATGGTGTTCTCGACCGAATCTTTTTTCACCACAAACCACGGGCCACCGCCCAGGTTTAGCCCTTTGCGCTGCCCGATGGTATGAAACCAATATCCTTTGTGCTTTCCAAGGATTTTACCGGTTTCGAGCTCCACGATATTACCCTCTTTTTCGCCAATATATTTTCGCAGGAAATCAACATAATTCACCTTGCCCAGGAAACAGATACCCTGGCTGTCGCGGCGATGGGCGCTGGGCATATTCTGTTTATGCGCAATGGCGCGCACTTCGCTTTTCATAAAATTGCCTACCGGAAACATCAGTTTGCTTACCTGTTCGTAGGTAATCTGCGCCAGGAAATCAGTCTGGTCCTTAATTGGATCTTTAGCGGTGGCCAGCCAGGTTTTGCCGTCCTGAACCAGCGTATTGGCATAATGTCCTGTGGAAATTTTATCAAAATCCTTGCCCCAGTGTTTTTCGAATTCGCCAAACTTGATAAGCCGGTTACACATAACATCGGGATTGGGTGTAAGTCCTTTGCGAACCGCATCCAGGGCGTAGGCCATCACGTTGTCCCAGTATTCCTTGTGCAGGGGAACAACTTCCATTTTCAACCCGTAATATTTTGCCAGCCAGGTGGTTAATTCTATATCTTCTTCCGAAGAACAATCCAGGAAACCTTCCTCATCTTTCATCCCGATACGGATATAAAAGATTACCGGTTCGTATCCCTGCTCCTTCAGCAGGTGCAACATTACCGAACTATCAACGCCCCCTGAAACAAGTGCTGCTATTTTCAATGTTTTGTAAATATTTAGGCTGCAAAAGTACTATTTTTTTGAAGATCAGACCGGATTTAAGATTTTTGAAGCAAGCTGTAGTCTTGCTTTTTTTACTGAAATTTTGTACTTTTATAGTGCTGAATAAATCTTCTGAATGTGAGATTCCATAGCATTCATACAAAAATCATTCTCCTGGCACTTCTGCTGGCATTGTATTTTTTCAGTAATTGTCAATCGAATACCAATCCGCCACTAGCCATGAAAACCCCGGATACTTTGCAAAACCGTCAGCCTGCAGTGGCTGGTAGTTTTTATCCTTCCACCCCTGCTGAGATTAAGCAAATGTTAAAATTGTGCTTTGCCAAGGCGCCTGCTAATACTTCCGACAGCGAAGTAATGGCAATTATTACGCCCCATGCCGGTTATGTATTTTCGGGCGAAGTGGCTGCAGCCGCTTTCAATCAACTTGATCCTGAAAAAGGATATAGAACCATTTTTATCCTGGGAAGCAGCCATCGCAATTCATTCGCCGGAGCATCCATTTATAGCATAGGTAATTATATCACACCACTTGGAAGTGTGAAAACTGATCTCGAAACCGCGCAGAAACTCGTAACAGAAAACAAGGTTTTATCTTTCGATCCGCAATACCATAAGGCTGAACATAGTATAGAAGTTCAGATCCCTTTCCTGCAATACTGTTTAAAGAAAGACTTTAAAATTGTTCCTATACTTTTAGGCACCCAGAACCCTTTAATATGCAAGGAGATAGCAAAAGCGCTGAAACCTTATTTTTCGCCTGAAAATCTTTTTGTTATCAGTACCGATTTTTCACATTACCCGGCATACAAGGATGCCTTTGTTACCGATCACCAGGTTGCGGATGCTATCGTAACCAACAATCCGGATAAATTTTTAAATGCTGTTGAAAACTGCACAAGGAAGCATGTTGAAAACCTGGCTACAGGTTGCTGTTCCTGGCCCTCAGTAATTACACTGATGTATCTTACGGAGGAAATGCCAGGAATTGCTTACAAAAAGGTTCTATATAAAAATTCAGGCGATTCGCAATATGGCGAAAGGGACAGAGTTGTAGGTTATTATGCACTGAGTGTTTTGCAACAAAAATCGGGCACAACGGCATTGACAGAATCGGACAAGAAAGAACTTCTTCGCATTGCACATACCGCCATCAGGACTTATTTACAGGAAAGCCAGACTGCATCTGTTGATACCGGATCCTTATCAAATGCTTTATTAAATAAAGCTGGTGTCTTTGTTACATTAAAAAAAGCAGGTGAACTACGCGGATGTATTGGTCACTTTGAAGCCGATAAGCCGCTCTACAAAATTGTTCAGCAAATGGCGATAGCATCAGCTACCCAGGATTATCGTTTCAATGCTGTTAGTCTTTCGGAATTGGAAAAAATCGATATTGAGATTTCGGTTCTTTCGCCTATGCAGAAAATCAGCAATGTGAATACTATCCGGCTTGGCATTGATGGCATCTATATAAAAAAAGGCAGTCGAAGCGGAACGTTTTTACCACAGGTTGCTTCCGAAACCCATTGGAGCCTGGAAGAATTCCTGGGTCATTGCGCCCGTGATAAAGCCGGCATAGGATGGGACGGATGGAAAGATAAGGATGCGGAAATATATGTTTACCAAGCGTTTGTGTTTGGGGAAAAAGAATAATTATTACTCAGTTTTGATTTGTAAAAATGCCGGATACGCCCTATTCCGTCGCGACTATCAGCGCTGTGTGCCTGCTGTTATATGGCGTATCCTTAGTATTAGTCAGGTTAGGGGTTATTTCCGACAGTTTGCTGCGAAAATTCTGGAATACATTGTTACTCCTGGCCATTATGGTAGCTGGCATCCTGGGAATATTACTGGCAATTACTGTAAACTTCAAAATTGATCTTCCCATAACCGACAGCCTCCTGGTTTGGCATGTCGATTTTGGAATTACGCTTTTCATGATTTCTGTTTTTCACTTTTCGTGGCATTTAAATTATTACCTGTCTGTTTTCAACAAAACAGATACAGCCAGCCATGAAACTAAAAATTCAGTTTTTATCACATCTTCCAATTCACCTGTTTACAGACTCGGATTTAACTTAAAACGCCTGCCGTTCAGCCTGGGCTTTACTGCCATGGCTACCCAGCTGATTCTTCTCCGCGAGTTTTTATCCGTTTTTAACGGAAACGAACTTGTAATTGGCATTGTGCTGGCAAACTGGATGGTACTAACCGGGCTTGGCGCGCTTATAAATCGTAAGACTAAAGATCCGGCAGGATTGAAGGGAATAATGAAAGGATTATTTATACTTTCAATCATACCGGTAATAACACTTTTCCTGCTGAACTGGTTACGAAATAGTATACTCCCGGTAGGCGGTATACCAGGCTTAGGGCAGATCCTGATCGGAACCGGTTTTTTGCTGGCGCCGTTCTGCCTGCTTTCGGGCTGGCTGTTCGGTGCTGTGAGCCACTATTTGTCGCATGTGTTTAATAAAAATGCAATCAGTCTCACTTACGGATGGGAAACATTGGGATGCATTACAGCAGGAATTTTGTGCAGTATAATACTGGTTTTCCTTTTCGAGCCCTTTCAAAATCTTGCCATTATTCTTTTGGTTAACACTGTTATTCTATTCATTATCAGTAGAAAAGAGATTTTCAGAGTTCGAAAAAAAATACATGTATACCTTGCTGTGGCTGTGATAATTGCGTTCGCCACGATAGTTTCGAACCTGGATAAAACAGCTTTACAATTCCTGTTCCCGGATCAGGAAATTGTAGCATTTAAAGACACGCCTTATGGAAAACTTGTTGTGACAGAGAACGCCGGTCAGATGAATTTCTTTGAGAATAATTCTCTTCTTTTCACCACCAATAATATTACTGCAAATGAAGAAACGGTTCACTATGCTTTGCTTCAGCGTTCCATAAATGGAAATGTTCTGCTTTTAGGTGGAGGAATATCAGGCGTTGCTCTGGAATGCTTAAAGTATCCCCTGAAAAGGCTTGATTGTATCGAAATAAATCCTGCGATACAAGCTTTTGGTAAATCCTTTCTCATGTTGCCGGCGGATAAACGGTTCAAAATTCATTTTGGTGATCCGCGACTGATGGTTAATAAAATGTCAAATGAAAAAAACCGGTTCCTGTTGAAGACAATGTTAGTAAAAAGGAATATGGATTCGCTGAGTTTTGATGCAATTATACTGGATCTGCCCGAACCATCAACACTCCAGATTAACCGGTTTTATACTGTTGAATTTTTCGATGCACTTAAAACATTGCTTATAAAAAACGGGATAGTAACTTTTAGCCTTAAACCAACCCCGGATTATATGGGAAGCGATGCATTGAAAGTACAGTCCACAATGTACCAGACATTAAAAGCTGTTTTCAAAAATGTATCGGTTATTCCCGGTGAGAAAAACTATTTCCTGGCTTCGGATGGACAATTAACCGTAACTGTCGCAAGTCTTGGCGAAAGCCGGGGAATATCAACCGAATATGTGAATGAGTATTACCTGGATGATGCTTCATTAAAAGAGCGGTCGAATAAAATCATGAAACGGATTTCAGTCGAAGCCCCCATTAATCGTGATTTTGAACCAATTGCTTGTTACAGACAATTGCGCTATTGGTTGAGCTACCCGGGAAATACCGATATTTACGCTATAATTATACCCGTTATTCTGTTGCTTTCATTTGCTGGTATTCGCTCAGGCGGAATTACTGTGGCATTGTTTTCAGCCGGATTAAGTTCTTTTTCATTGGAAATCATCCTGATACTGACTTTCCAGGTATTGTACGGTTATGTTTACCTGATGACAGGTATTTTCATCACCCTATTTATGGCAGGACTTGCGACCGGAGTTTTTCTTGCAAAGCATTTTACGAAAAGTGCATGCTTTAATCAGCTTATAAAGCTGCAATTTATTTCGATACTGCTAATAGGACTAAGCCTGGCAGCCATTTACTTTTCCAGTGATTTTCAACGCTCATTAGTGCTGATGCATACCCTTTATGGCTTACTCATCATGGGTATAGCAACTGTAACCGGTGCCCTGTTTCACATCGCTTCCATCCTTAAATCAGGGGATATCAATAAAGTTGCGGCCACAAACTATTCCGCCGATCTGGCTGGATCGGCTGCAGGAGCTGTATTGGTAAATGCATGGATTGTGCCTTCTTATGGATTTACAGCATCTCTGCTTATAGTTGCAGGTGTAAGTATGTTCGGGATAATTATTTTGCTGATAAAAAGGCAGGATTAAATCTGATTTTATTTACATAACAAACACCAAAAGGGAACATATGTCGTATTTTTGTATAAGTTTATTTGCTTGTCGGTAATGAACAGACGCATATTCATAGCAACAAGCTTAGCATCTGCAGCCTGCCTGATTTGTAAGAACCAAATACTTATGGCCGGATTGAACGAATATCCTGTTGTTCCAATGGAAAGCACACTTTGGAAATGGAGCCGCGAAGCCTATCATTATAAGGTTACTCCGCGAGGCATTGAATGCACCAACTGCCCTAATCAGTGCATTCTCAAACGCATGGAAACCAGCAAATGCCGCAATCGGATAAACGTAAAGGATAAATTGTATTCCATTGCATATGGAAATCCCTGCGCTGTGCATATTGATCCTATTGAGAAAAAGCCGTTTTTTCATTTTCTGCCTACTTCTGCTGCGTTTTCTATTGCAACAGCCGGATGCAATTTCGCCTGCCTGAATTGCCAGAACTGGGAAATTTCGCAGAAAAGTCCGAAAGAAACTGAAAATATGGACCTTATGCCTGCCGATGTTATTGATGCCTGCAAAAAAAGCAATTGCGAAAGTATCGCTTACACCTATTCCGAACCTACTGTATTTTACGAATACGTTTATGATACTGCCCGCTTAGCCCGGGCAAATGGAATCAAAAACATTTATAAATCAAATGGATATATTAATGAGCCGCCGCTCAGGATGTTATGCAAGTACCTGGATGCCGCCAATATTGACCTGAAAGGATTTACAGAAGACACATACCTGAAACTGAATGCCGGTAAGCTTGCTCCTGTTTTACGAACGCTGCAGGTTTTAAAAGAAGAAGGCGTATGGCTCGAAATCACCAACCTGGTCATCCCTTCGTGGACTGACAATATGAAAACCATACGCGATATGTGTAAATGGCTAATATCCAACAAAATGGATGACACTCCTTTACATTTCAGTCGTTTCTCACCTTTATATAAATTAACTCAGTTGCCAGCTACACCTTTGCTTACCTTGCAAAGAGCCCGCGATACAGCGCTGAATGCCGGCATGAAATACGTTTACGTCGGCAACCT
Organism: Bacteroidales bacterium; assembly: GCA_963665485.1. Taxonomy (GTDB): domain Bacteria; phylum Bacteroidota; class Bacteroidia; order Bacteroidales; family UBA4417; genus UBA4417. Next base: position 426,954 of record OY762227.1, read on the forward strand.
GCCCGGATCGAACCTCGAAAACACCACCTGCCCGAAATGCGGAAAAACCGTCGTGGAGCGAAAAGGATTCCGGGTAATTCAGAATAATATTACCAGCAATAGTTGTAAGTTTTGTGGCGAACGGATTGCAGGTGTATGGAATTAAAAGGTCAAAATAAAACTTTCTTGTTTGCCTCACCGATAATTTCAGGCTGTTCGCAGGAACAAAACCATACACTACCTGTTTTCTCTACTTAAAAGAATTGATGACAATTATTTTTGCAGATAAAAACAGCAACCTATGCAAACCATTTTAGGATCAGGAGGCATCATTGCCAATCACATAGCCAAAGCATTACCGGCATATACCAGCAACGTACGATTGGTAAGCCGAAACCCCAAAACAGTTACCGGTAACGAAGAACTGGTTCAGGCCGATCTTACTTCGGCTGAACAGGTGATGAATGCCGTTAAAGGCTCCGAAGTAGTGTATCTCACTGCCGGTCTACAGTACGATAGTAAAGTATGGCAGGAGCAGTGGCCGAAACTGATGCGCAATGTGATAAACGCCTGTAAGGAAAACGGCTCCAGGCTGGTGTTTTTCGATAATGTGTATATGTATGGCAAAGTTGTTGGCCCTATGACCGAAGAAACGCCATTCAACCCTTGCAGCCATAAAGGCGGAGTAAGGGCCGAAATAGCAACCATGATCCTTGACGAAATTAAAAAAGGAGAACTGACTGCGCTTATAGCCCGTGCTGCCGATTTTTACGGACCGGCAACGGCAAACAGTTTCCTGAATATGATGGTATTCGAAAACCTGAAAAAGGGGAAAAGTGCCCAGCTTATGATCAGTAAAAACCTGAAACATTCATTTACCTATACCCCCGATGCCGGTAAGGCAACTGCATTGCTTGGCAATACACTTTCGGCGTTTAACCAAACCTGGCACCTGCCCACCGATGCCAATGCACTTACCGGGCAGCAAATTGTTGAATTAGCTGCTCAGGAACTCAATATGAAGCCGAAAGTTACCGTGCTGCCCAGGCTCATGATACAGTTGGCCGGCCTGTTTAATCCAATTATCAAAGAAAGTGTTGAGATGCTTTACCAGTACGATTCGGATTATATTTTTGATTCAGGCAAATTCGACAGTGCTTTCACTTTCGACAAAGTTTTGTATGCCGATGGAATCCGTAATTCAGTTAAATTATAATCAATTATTTTTCGCTGTTTTTAAGGATTTATCAGGTAAAAGAAAGTCACCTTTATCGGGGCGTTTTTTCGCTTTTACACTTCTAGAGTCAGGCTGAATCCAGTCGTTCAGGGCCTGTTTCAAATTATTTACATTGTTATCGGAATTTCTTATATACAGGCTAATAATTTCTACCTTTGCCGATATTTTATACCCCATTTTAAACCGTGAAATCATTAAATATCAAGACAATATGTACTCTAAATTTCAGGATCACCTTACCAAAGAACTTGCCGGAATAAAAGAAGCCGGGTTATTTAAAAATGAGCGTGTTATTGTTTCGCCCCAGGGCGCCGAAATCACGATCAGTTCTGGTGCAGAAGTGCTCAATTTCTGTGCTAACAATTATCTTGGGCTTTCCAACAATCCGCAACTGATTGCTGCAGCCAAAGATGCTCTCGATACACACGGTTACGGCCTTTCGTCGGTGCGGTTTATTTGTGGTACTATGGACCTCCACAAAACACTGGAAGCTAAAATTGCTGAGTTTTTCGGAACCGAGGACACTATTCTTTATGCTGCATGCTTTGATGCAAATGGTGGTGTTTTCGAACCGCTGTTGGGTGAAAATGATGCTATTATCTCCGATTCCCTCAATCACGCTTCAATTATCGATGGTGTTAGGCTTTGCAAGGCACAGCGCTATCGCTACGAAAATTCCAACATGGCCGACCTGGAAGAACAGTTAAAACTTGCGCAGGCTCAGAATTTCAGGTTAATTGTTACCGATGCCGTTTTCTCTATGGATGGAAACGCAGCCAAGCTTGATGAGATTTATGCGTTGGCCCAGAAATACGATGCCATGATTATGGTGGACGAATGTCACTCGGCAGGAGTTGTCGGGAAAACCGGCCGTGGTATTACCGAACTTCATAACCTGAAAGGCAAAGTAGAAATCATAACCGGTACATTAGGAAAAGCGTTTGGCGGTGCCATTGGCGGATTTACAACCGGTAAAAAAGAAATTATCGATCTGCTTCGTCAGCGTTCGCGTCCTTATCTTTTCAGCAATTCAATTCCCCCTGTGGTTGCTGCTGCCGGTATCCGAATGTTTGAGATGATGAGCGAAACCAATGAATTACAAGACAAACTGCACGCAAATACTGAATATTTTGTAGAAAAAATGATTGCTGCCGGTTTCGATATCAAACCTACACAAAGCGCCATTTGTGCCGTAATGCTTTACGATGCAAAACTGAGCCAGGAAATGGCTGCCAAACTGCTTAACGAAGGAATTTATGTAACCGGGTTTTATTATCCTGTGGTTCCCAAAGACAAAGCCCGTATACGTGTGCAGATATCAGCCGCTCACGAACGCGAACACCTGGATAAATGTATTGCTGCTTTTACCAAGGTTGGTAAGGAACTTGGAGTTATTAAAAGCCAGGATAGCGGATGTGGCTGTGGTTGCAGTTGCGGAAATTAATAAACTGATCAATTTAAACAAAGAAGCCGGTTTGTGATGCCGGCTTTTTTGTTTACCAGCTGATAAGGAATTAGTAACCTTCATTCTGCTCACCTTTGAGCGCCGGATTAGCCTGAATCTCCCTGTCAGGAATTGGGAATACAAGCCTGGGATCGTTATAGGGCAATACGCCTACGTTGAGTTTCAGGCGTTTCATATCATGAAGTTTAAACCCTTCATGTGCCAGCTCCAGTCTTCTTTCGAGCAGGATATCATTGAGCGTAACCGATCCTGCCGGAAGTAAACCTGCTCTTTCATGAATCACATTATAGTCATCAAGCGGTGTGGCACCTATTGAAGTTCCAAGCCTTTGATTGCATTCAGCCCTTATCAGGTACATTTCAGCCAGGCGGAACATGTTAATAAGACCATATTGATTATTCCATTTCCCGGATAGTACTGTATTTGTTTGAGTATCATATATCCAGAAAAGCGAAAGTCGCACATCAGCAGGGTTATACAAAGCAAGGTGTCCTGGCAGAATCACAATATCACCATCCCTGCCGCCATAATCAACGCCTGACCAGAATTCAGTCATTATATTAATACCATCAGCTGCAGTATACTTTGTCGCAAAAATATCTTCAGTGGAATATTCGGAGTTATTGAATGCTTCCACATAGGTTGTGGTAAGGGAATACATGCCGGAACCAAGTACTTTATTGGCTGCATCGCGGGCTTTGCCATAATCACCTTTTTGCAGATATACTCTTGCCAACAGAGCGTTGGCTGCACCCATGGTAGCATAGTATCCGTTCTCTTCGGGAAGAATAGTGGCTGCTCGCTCCAGATCTGTTATTACTTTTGCGTAAACCTCCTCTACTGTGTTACGTCCGACCTGGTTAGTTTCACTTATCCCATGAGTAGGCGTAAGAACCAGGGGAACACCTAACTGAGAATTTGTTGCTCCCGGTTCGTAGGTTTTTGCATAAAAGCGAACCAGGTCAAAATACATCAGGCTTCGTAAAAACAAAGCCTGGCCTTCAACTGAACCTTTGTCAGCGGAATCTACAACAGCCAATGCCGAAAGTACATTGTTACAGATATTTATACATTCATAGCTTTGCATCCATTGTAATGTAATATCGCCATTGGCGGCAATGATCTGGTGATTCGCTATTTCGCGGGGACTGGTATAGGTACCTCTCCAGGAAATTTCGCCTGTTCCGCCTGCGAGCTCTGAATTACGCAGAATGCACGCATTGGTAACTTTATGTCCTCGCATTGCCGCATACGCACTAACCAGGACTGTTTTTACATTTGCGCTTGAATTCAGCGCAAGGTTTTCATCAAGATTCTGCTGTGGTTTCAGGTCCAGATATTTCTCACACGAACTAACCAAAACCATCAGCAAAAACAGGATTGTCATTGATTTTATCTTTTTCATAATGTAGTGTCTTAAACTGTTTATAATCCTATGTTAATTCCAAGAGTAATTGATCGCGGCTGAGGGGCTGAATAGAAATCGACGCCGGAAACAACGTTAGTGACAAAATCATCCGAAGAAACTTCAGGATCCCAACCTCGGTACTTTGTAAAGGTGAGAAGGTTTTCTGTCTGCACGTACAGACGGATCTTATCAAATTTTGCCTTGCTGATAAATTTTTGGGGCAAATCATAACTAAGTGTTAATGAACGAAGTTTCAGGTATGACCCATCTGATAAAAAGCGGCTGCTTCGGGCCTGGTCACCATTGCTGTAACCAATCCTGGGCTGTGGAACATCAACTACATCGCCGGGTTTTTTCCAGCAATTAAGCTGATCAGCGGTCTGGTTGTCGAACCATGGCGCATTGGCCGACATGTATGCATCTCCCGTAAGATGAATCTTATTGCCACTTACTCCCTGGAACATAAAAGCCAGTTCAAAACCTTTATACCCTATAGTATTGGTAATGGACGCAATATAGTCGGGTGTCGGATGGCCAAGTACCACAAAATTTGCAGTGGAGAAATCATTGGTTGTAGTACCTGGATTAACAATGTCGCCATTTGTATTTTTCTCGTTTACGTACCATAGAGCATCTCCGTTCGCAGGATCCACACCTGCATATTCAGCTCCGTAAAAAACGCCCAAAGGTTCACCTACCTTCACAACATTCATATTTCGTGAGCTACCGTCATCAATAAGGTCCTGTGTGCCCAGATTAGTTACTTTGTTCTTATTTACTGAAAAGTTGAAATTCGTGTTCCATTTTAATTCTCCCGCAAGGTTGGATGTATTCAGAATAAACTCAAACCCTTTGTTATCAACCGAACCTATGTTCCGGGTCTGAACATCGAATCCGCTGGTTCCGGGAACCGGCACATCGAGTAACAGGTCATTTGTTTTTTTTATGTAATAATCGATTTCGCCGGAAATACGGTTTTTGAAAAATCCAAAGTCAATCCCAAAATCGAGCTGCCTGGTACTTTCCCAGCTAAGATCGTCATTAGCGATCTGGGAAGGATAGAATCCTGGCTCCGCATTATAGGGCGTAACACCAAATAAACCCAAGTGCTGAAAATTGCCTATTCCGGCATTGCCGGTAAGCCCGTAGCTCGTCCTGAATTTCAGGAAACTTAAGGTTTTATTTTGGGCTAAAAAATCTTCTTTTGTCAACACCCATCCGGCAGATAAGGCCGGAAAAAATCCACTCCGCTTATTCTTGCCAAACCGCGAGGATTTATCGATACGACCTGCAAGAGTTACCAGGTATTTGCTTTTATAATCCATGTTTACCCTGGAAAAATAGGACAAAAAGGCATATTCGGTTAACGTTGAAGTTCCGTTATTGATCAACCCTGCGCTGGCAAGTGTTTTCAGGTCATCAGAGGGGAAATTACGTCCCTCAAACCAGGAATTATCAGTTGTAGTTGCTTGAAACTCGGTTCCCAGCACAGCGCTTAAACCGATGTCATTCAGGTTTGTCAGATAATCAAGATAGGATTTTGTTATCAGGTTTTGAATTTGACCGTAATTGGAAATTCCATAGCCTCCAATTCCCAATCCCTGGTCGGTACGGGAGCTATATTTGCCATTTTCCTTCATGTTGTATAAGTCATAACCAAGTTCGCTTCTCCACGAAAGACCTTTGAGCAGAACAAGTTTTGCATAAGCATTAGCAACTGTCCTGGTTTCAAGGATACTTCTTTGAGTATCTTCAGCATCAATTAACCCATTGTAATACGTTGTGGTCGGCCTGTCGTATAATTTACCATTCAGATCTCTCACGGGTGTAATCGGTGACAAAGCAACCAACTGCAAAGGTGTTGAAAACGCGTTATCTCCGGCAACCTGGCTGATATTGGTACGTGACAGACTCAAAGTAAAACCCATATCAATAAATTTATTCACTTTATTATCTACATTCAGTCGACCACTGAAACGATCCAGCCCGTTTGCGATTATGAAACTCTGCTGTTTGTTGTAGGATCCGCTGGCGTAATATTTCATTTTTTCGGTACCGCCTGAAGCTGAAATATCAACCATTTGCAACCCGCCGGTCCGGAAAGCCTGATCCTGCCAGTCTGTATTTACTTCGGACCCGAGATAATTCCCGTCTCCATCCAGTTTTGTGGCCCATCCGGAATATCTTTTTAGCCTGCTTTCCACAAATCCAACATTATCAGTACTTTCGCCATACAGACGTAATTCATAAGCGTCTGAATTTACAGCTGCCTCGCGGAAATAGGCTATATATTCATCTGCATTCATAAATTTGCGCTTATGCGAAGGCTTACTATATCCCAGTTGAAAATTGACGTTTAAACGTGTATCGCCGGCTTTGCCCTTTTTTGTGGATATAAGAATAACTCCATTTGCGCCCCTCGAACCATAAATAGCGGTAGAAGAAGCATCCTTCAGCACATCAATGGATTCAATATCGTTGAAGTTTATACTTGTCAAGGGATTGATTTCAGCTCCGGTTTGATTTAGAGCTTCGGTAGTCAGCGGAACCCCGTCGACAATAAAAAGTGGTTCATTATTGGCAGTAATGGATGAGGAGCCGCGGATACGCATTCGGGTTGCGCCTCCAACTTTACCGTTTGAGGATTCAACAAATACGCCGGCTGCTTTTCCTTGCATTGCCTGCTGTACGGAAGGCACAGGTGTATTTTTTAACAGGTCACCATTAACTTTCGTTACGTTTCCCGTTACTTTCGATTTGATCTGCGTTCCATAGCCAACAACAACAATTTCTTCGAGTGTTGTTGCCATGGGAATTAAGGAGACACTCATCGTGTTGGAACTCCCGATAGGAACTTCCTGTTTTTCCATTCCAACAAAGCTGAATACCAGTGCTTTTGATCCAGTTGGCACAGAAATTATGAATTTGCCATTTATATCAGTTATTGTTCCCATTAAAGGGTTTTCCTTTACAGTGACTGATACTCCCGGAATTGTTGCTCCATCGTCAGCAGAAACAACTACACCCGAGAGTTGTCGGTTTTGCGCATTCGCTGAGTGCAGGAAAACAAAGCACATCAGCGTTACTATTACGTAGATTTTTTTCATACCAGTAGTTTTTTGATTGGTTTATAAATGGTTGATTGGGATAGGCACTGGAAATTCAGAACTCACAAGCAAATTGCTGAATAAATAAAATAGAACTTTACTCAAATCAACTTTTCGCGTGAGATCTATTATATTCGAGAGATTGAGGGATGTTTTATTGCAAATTCCTTTCATCAGATGTAGAATTTCAGTTTAATCTTACTTATTCTTAAATACTTTTACAGGCAATTTCCAAAACTCATACTGATCTTTTGGCAGAAATGTCAATTCCTTTTTCAGGCGGAACCGTGGATCATCATAAGTTAATTTTTTCTGTACTAATTCAATTTGCTAAAATTGAATTTCCAGATGATGTGAGCTTTATAAGGAAGTTTGAATTTATCAACATTATTCTCTTGTTTTACTTTGTTAAAGAACAGCTCAAATGTAGCTAACAACCTGATAAATAAGATAATATATTCGATAATACGGCAAAAAGAATCGACGAGAGATTAGCCGTTTAAACAAGGCTTTTCGCAGAGAGATATGTACCGTTCACCGATGCGTGGCAGAAGAGCAAACAAGTGAATTCTATTGTTTTTATAAGATACTTCAGGATGCAAATACCCTAAAATTTTGCATAAAAAAGTGTTCTTCGCACATAAAGGTGTGTTGGATATATGAATTTCCCCCTATTAATGCTTCAAAAAGTAAAATGCAATGGCAATTATACCTTAATAAATTCAGTAACTTCGCAATTCAATTTACTAACCTTAAACAATACGCGTATGAAAAAATCTGTACTTTTTATTTTTTTACTGGCAATCAGTATTTCCGGATTCAGCCAGACCACCATTTTTGGAGAATATTTTGACGGTGGTGTTATACCTGCTACATGGTCAACCATTGATAAAGATGGAGATGGCAATAACTGGTTTGCCGATACATGGGATAATCCTTTAGGTTTCACAGAAAGTTATGTTGTTTCCGAATCCTGGTTAGATCCTGATCCTTTAACACCGGAGAATTACCTTGTGTCGCCTCAGATCAATCTGAGCGGGCTCACCGGAACTGTTCAACTGAAGTATACTCTTCAGGTTGGAGATGCGGATTACTTCGCTGAACATTATAAAGTTGCTGTGTCAACTACTGGTAAGGAAGTTGCTGACTTCACGAATATTGTGAAGGACGAAATCTGTGTTGCTGAGGATTATTATGATGTATCTCCATTCTGGCATGAGAGAACTGTAGACCTTACACCATTTATTGGTCAAAATATTTATCTTACTTTCTGCCATTACGATTGTACTGATATGTACAGGTTTTACCTCGATTCAGTACAAATAGTAAATACTCCTACAGTAAACATCGCTGATCGTGATCAGTCCAATGTTTCAATCTATCCTAATCCCGCAACTGATAAAATTAAGGTAACGGGAGCTTATGAAAGCGCTCAGGTACAACTGTTTACGGCTGACGGACGACTGGTATACAAATCAGCTAAAGAAACGAAACAATCCAACATCAATGTTTCGCGTTTAGAAAACGGAGTGTATATCCTGAAGATCAACTCACAAAAGGGAGTTATCACAAAAAAAATCAATGTTTCACACTGATGATTTTGACAACGAGAAAAGGCTGTTCCCCGGAACAGCTTTTTTTTGCAACTGAAACCGTATATACAATATAACTTTCCTACCCTGTACGGCTGAAATTAAGCATAGGAAGGCATGGGCATATAATTTCACTGAATAATCACATTCTCTTCAATAATGGGTGGGATTTTTAGTCCGGCTCACTCTGAACAAATAAGAATGGTCTGATTGATCTGAAAAGCGAAATTGGAACTCAATGGATGGTGATGATAGGAATGAGAGAAAACTCCATCAACCGGAGGAATTAAAATAAATAAAAATGCCGGCTCTAAAACCGGCATTTTTAGTCAATTAATATTGTTATAAATTTCTACAACAATCATTTACAAGAATAAAACCTGGCTTCCGATTGCTTGAAACAGCTAATAATTGTGGTAACTGTTCGGGAATCGACAAGGAAGGATTTTAAATATCTATTTAACCACCATCATCTTACTGGTAACTACCTGGTTGTTATATACGAGTTTATAATTGTAAACACCACGGGTTAACTCTTCAGCATTAAAATCAATGGTATGCGAACCTCCACTTTGACGTCCATTTACAAGGGTAACGGTTTCGCGGCCAAGTGCGTCATAAATTTTGAGGCTAACGTATCCATCATTTGGTAACTGATAGCTGATTTTTGTAGCTGCCTTTACAGGATTAGGGTAATTCCGTAACGCTTTAGCAGAAGTTTGTGATTCTTTAACTGAAGTAACCAAAACATCATATTTTAGTTTAGCAGCAGCAATATTCGCTAACATAGTTTGCTCATTAACTCCCAGAGCATAAGCATAGAAAACAGTTATTGATGCTCCGGGAGCTATTGTTAAAGGAGCTTGTCCGGTAATAGTTACAGTGCCTTCCTGGGGATCGGTTGTTGAAGGAAACATTGGTTCTAAAGTACCTTTATTCATCCAGGTCCAGTAAGTTGCATCTACTTCATACGAATCGTACCATACAAATGAATTCACAGAGGTCTGAGCCGCAGAAAGCAGTTTTATTCCAACATTCTGACGATCAGCACCATAGTGAATTCGCACTACTCCTTCACCACTATTGTAGGAAATAGTATCGAGGTACTCAGCAGCCAGTTCAGGGATTATATCCAGACCTATAGTTGCACTTATTTCATTTGCTTCGTTATTTGTTACAGTGTATTTAACAATGGTGTATGACTGGTTGGTCCATCCATAGGCATTCAATTTTACCGTAACATCAGGAGGTGTGGTAGCAGATCCTCCGTTAATAGAGCCGGTTATTTCGAAATCACTCATTGAAGGAGATGCAACTGTTGCGGGTGCTGATAATTGTAAAGCGTCATTTGCATAGTCGAATACTGCTGATTCTGCCGTTCCAACTAATATTGAAGAACGATCCAGTTGTACTGTTGCATCAGATGTAAGTAGCCGGATTCTTCCGTATTTGCTCAGGTTAACATCCATTGTGCCTGTGTGCATAATTGCCTGTGAATAACCATTTGTAACGAAGATCATCAAGACTGCTGCAAGAAAAAGTAGATTTTTTTTCATAGAATCAAGTTTTAGGTTGTTTGTGTTGCGAATATAAGAATTTTCGCTTTGATATGGTATTATAAACAAGGGAAAAAGATATTGTTTTTGTTACGACAGTAAAATATTTATAAGAAGCTGCTCCGAAGAGCAGCTTCTTAAATTTGTGTTATAGCTTAATCCAAACGGCCTGCATGGCATTAGGATTAACAGTTGTGATCCAATCTTCCTGACCGGTTCCATCAAGATTAGCCCGAACAATTTTACCATTAGCGGTTGTATTATGATTTTTTACCCCCCAGAATACTTTGCCTCTTTTGTTATCGATGGCAATTCCCCAGGTTGCTTTAGTACCACAGTCACCGATTTTCGATACAGATGTACCATCTATATTACACGAGTAAATAGCCAGATCGGGCATAGTCGGACCAAAGTCATTATAGGCAGCTATATATACCTTACCGGTTTCAGTATTTACTTCAATGGCTGTTCCGTCAACATCGGTAATAGGCTCTTTCATATTCGTTCCATCTAAATTCATTGTGAAATACCCACCGTTATGCCCATCGTCTGGTAAATATTCGTTAACCATGTAAATTTGTCCTGTTTTCGTGTCATATTGCATATCGATAGGGAACTCGAGCCCGGGAATGTGTGCTGCAGGATTTTTCCCATCCAGATCGCAGCTGAATATTCCTCCCGGGCTTCCCCAGTAAAGTTTATCGCCTACAACCATTAGGGCTTCCGGTGTATTACATAGCTCCTGTCCTGCAACAGTAGCATCAAGAATCTTTACCGGATCGGTTCCATCAGCATTAAAACGATAAATTACATTGAGTGTATAATCAGAAACATAAACTTTGCCATGTGCAGTATCCGCAGCAATGCCATAAGGTCTTGACCAGGCTATTGGCGCAAAATCCTGTACTACAGGAGCTCCACCATCTAAAATAACGAAATGAACGCCTCCGTCAGGAAGCCCCCTGGTAGTAAAATAAAGCACTTGGGTAAGCCCTGCATTTGGATCTTTGATATTAATGGTCTGTGTTTTAACCAGCTGGTTATAATACACGTCATTTACAGCAGTACAGGTAAGTGTTACTGTATATTGACCAAATGCATCATAATTAACCACGGGGTTAGCTTCAGTTGAAGTTTGCCCGTTGCCAAAATCCCATAAATACCCGCCGGCATTTAAGGATGTGTTGGTGAACGTAACAACACAGGGAGCCTTGCCACTATTACTTGCGCTATAGGTGTAATTTGCAACAGTGCTTGCCGCAGGATTACCTACTTCATATTTCTGGCATCCCGACGCTATAAATACTGCCGGGAGCAACATGAGAAAATATATAATGTGTTTTTTCATTGTCGTAGTTTTAAATGATTTATTAATAACCGTCATTTTGTTTCATCAAACTATTGGTTTGCATTTCGCTTAGTGGAATCGGGAAAAGGGTATATTTTTCATTTATACCTAAAACAGCAACAGCCCTTTTGGTTCTGACCAGATCAGGCCAGCGCTGACCTTCGAATACAAACTCGTGCCGGCATTCATTCTCAATAGCGAGTTTCAGCGCAGCAATATTATCAGCCGTGGTATTTGCAAGACCTGCGCGCTTGCGGATTATGTTAATATCAGCCTGAATGCTTGCAATATTTCCATTTGAATAAGCCATCGCTTCTGCCCGGATAAGATACATTCCGGCAAGCCGAAGCACATATACATGGTCGGTCCCTCCTGAAACATCCTTATATTTAAATCCATAGGGTTGTTTGGTCACCGTATCATAAGCAATAGAAGCTGCCAGCCTGAGAGTATCAGCAGGTTCGTAACTCTGAATTAACTCAGCTTCCGGTGCAAACTCATACCTACCGGATAAATTCCGCGAAAAATAGTATTGTGCCAGACGAGTGTAATTTTGAGCATCAAAAGCTACTTCAAAAATGGCTTCATTTGTATTATTCTTTGGATTGAACAAACTTGCGTAATCCGTTGCAAGGGTATAACCAGCGCTATCAATAACGTAACTTGCTTCAGTTATTGCAAGATTTGCTGAAGGCTGGTCGCCTAAAATCTGAAACTTTGATAAATAGACTTTTGCCAATAAGGCTGAAGCGGTATACTTATTAGCCCGGCCTTTCACTTTGGTTTTAGAGAGCTTTGCTTTAGCGGCTGTAAGATCAGTAATAATCTGTGCATAAACTTCAGCTTCGGAGTTGCGCGCAACTTCTACCCGGCTAAGATCAAGAGTTGGCTGAGTTTGTATAGGTACTCCACCAAAATAGGTTACCAGGTAGTAGTGCATCAAACCCCTTATAAACAAGGCTTCTCCTTCATACTGATTGTACTCATCCTGAGTAAGGCCTTCAATACCCGGTAGTTTAACAAGGATATTATTTACACAGTTTAAAGCGTTGTAAGCTCCTGACCACATCCCTTCAACAATTGCATTTTCAGCAGGTATTGGTTTGTTTTCAATATGGCTGTAGTCCATCATGGTACCTGTGTGTGTCAGGTTATCAGCAGCTATGTCTCCGACAACCATCCCGTTCAGGTAATAGAGGCCGGTAGCCTGCAGGGCGTTATACGACCCGAGAAGTGCATGCTCAACGCCTGCTTTATTTTGTATGGCATCTTCCGCTGCTACGCTATCTGTGGGTTTAACATCCAGTACTTTATTGCACGACATTATTGTAAATGCCAGGGCAAAGAGGAAAAATATATTTCTTTTCATATGTTTTCTGATTTATGCGTTAGAAACCAAGATTTAAACCCACCAATATGGTACGCGATTGAGGATAAGTAAAGAAGTCGGTGCCCATAATAATATTATCGGTACTGTAATAATTTACTTCAGGGTCCATACCGCTGTAGGTAGTAAACGTATACAGGTTTTGACCCGATACATAAACCCTGGCCGATTTCAGCCAAAGTCTTTTAAGCAGGTCTTTGGGAAGTGTATAACCCAGTGTAACGTTTTTGATACGCATGAAAGAACCGTTTTCAATAAATCTTGATGATTTTAAACCATCAGCAAGCTTAGGAATATCAGTTACATCACCCGGGTTCCGCCATACTCTCATTACTTCTGTTGTTTGTTGATCGAGCTCTGTAGGCGCCTGAAGATACATCCATGTACCATTATAGACATCGTTTCCAATTATTGCATGCAGGAAACAAGAGAAATCAAATCCTTTGTATGAAAATGTATTGGTCATACCTAAAGTATAATCAGGATTTGGATTTCCTGTAATTTTCCTGTCATCGGTGGTAATTACATTATCACCATTTAAATCTTCATATACTTCTTTCCCTGTTGTTGGGTCAACGCCAAGAAAATTATATCCTACAAATACACCAATAGGTTCGCCTTCCATTACCCAGTTATTGCCGCGCCCCTGGTCAGTAATTGGCTGCCCGTTGAACAGTTTTAGCACTTTATTGCGGTTAGCCGAAAAATTGAACGAGGTATTCCATGTGAATTCGCCCTGTATGTTTTGGGTATTAAGTACAAATTCTACGCCCTTATTCTCCATGTCTCCTATATTGGCAGTAATTGTACTGAAACCAGATGAAAGTGGTATTGGGCGTGCAAGAAGAAGATCTCTGGTTTTGTTGTAATAGATATCGGCTATAAGGCTTATCCTGTCCTTAAACAATCCCAGATCGAATCCCAGGCCCATCTGGCGTGTGGTTTCCCATTTCAGATCAGGGTTTGGCAACTGTGTTGGTTGTATACCCGAATTCTGATTGTAATTATATCCGCCTTTATACAAGCCCAGGGATGCAAAATCACCGATACCGTCATTACCAGTTAAACCAAAGCTGGTTCTGATTTTAAGATCGCTGATAACAGGCACTCTCTTCATAAATGGTTCCTCGGTAAGCCTCCAGGCTAAAGAACCGGCAGGGAAATACCCAAAACGGTTGTTTGAACCAAATTTTGAGGATCCGTCGGCACGTGCTGTAAGTGTAAAAATATACTTATACATGTAGTTATACTTGAACTGGCCAAAATAAGAGGTCAATCCCCTGTCCAATGCAGAAGTACTGGCAGCCCTTATTGTACCGGCTGAGTTAATGTACTGGAAATCTTCGTTTGGAAAGTCTCTTGCTTCAATATATGTAGTCCGCCTGGCATATTTTTCGAAGCTGAAACCTGCCATAGCTTCAAAATTATGGACCTTATTTACTGTTTTAGAATAATTCAGCACATTACTTCCAACCAGGTTGCTGACGTATGTAGTTCCTTCAATTCCAAGTCCATTGTATTTTTTCCCCTGGGCAACTGTAATAGGATCGTACTCATGCTCACGAAGGTTGTAAACATCAGCGCTCCATTTAGTTGTAAAAGTGAATCCATCCAGAAATTTATATTCGAGATAGATATTTCCATTGTTACGGTTGGTATAAGCCACATTTTTTGTGTCCATGATAATAGCTACCGGGTTGGCATATGGGAGATTACCTTCATAAAAGGTTCCATCCGGATTATAAACAGGGTATATAGCAGGTTCCGAAAGTGCGTTTGGCAATGGTCCGTAGGTGGTTTGATCACCTTCAACACGGCGGTTGATTGAATACGTCATTGAAACACCGGCGCCGATTGTAAGATCTTTTAATAATTTATGATCCACGTTTATACGTCCGCTGTAACGATTAAAGGCGGTTGATTTTACTGTGCCATCCTGTGTGTATATGTTACCAGAAAGATATAAACGTGTTTTATCATTTCCGCTGCTTATAGATAATTCCGTATTTGATGTTGGAGCAACCTGCAGGATTTCTTTCATCCAGTCGGTATCCGTACCCTGAACATCGGTTCCTTTAAATTCGTTCCATTGGGCCGCGTTCATCAGGTGAGGAATCCGTTCAGCCGGCATGGTCTGCCAACCATAGGATGTACTCAGGTTTACGTTTGTGCGCTGCGAATTGCCCTTTTTGGTTGTGATCAGAATAACTCCATTGGAAGCTCTGGAACCATAAATTGCGGTTGCCGAAGCGTCTTTAAGAATGGTGAATGACTCTATATCATCAGGGTTGAGGTCCGACATCGCATCAATTTCCTGGCCGCTGTAACCGATCTGACCAAAATTGCCTGTAATAACAGGAACACCGTCGACAACAATCAGTGGTTGGTTGCTGGCATTGATGGAACTGCCACCTCTCATTTTAATGGCATTCCGGCCACCTGGAGTACCCGAGTTCTGGTTAACCGATACACCAGCGGCTTTTCCCTGCAATACACCATCAATAGTCCTGATAGGGAGATTTCCAAGTTCTTTTTCGTTAACAGTACTTATAGATCCCGAAATCAGTTTCTTACTCGAAGTGCTGTAACCTACAACTACTACCTCGCCAAGATCGACCCTTTCTTCGTCCATTATAACATCTATTTGTTTGCGGCCTTCTACAGGAACTTCCTGCAGTTTCATACCTACAAACGAAAATACAAGGGTGGCATTAGCGGGTGCGTCTAATTTGTAAGTTCCGTTAATATCAGTAATTGAGCCTTTTTGTGTGCCTTTTACCTGCACAGTTACACCGGGCATCGGCATTTTATCAGTGGCTGAAGTAACAGTTCCGCTTACCGGAATAGTCTGCGCCCATAGCGAACTGATGAAAAGTGTAAACATCAGTAATAGAAAGTTAGTTTTTCGCATATGAATAATTGTTTGGTTAGGTTGGTTTGTTATTTATTTGATGAAAAAGCTATTTAAGTGGTGTTGTAGTTATTTGAACAGGCTCAATATCCATCCTGATCCCGATTACAGTATACCTGTCTTTGCCTTCGGGCTTATCTGTGAAAAAGCCTTTACTTTCAGGTGTTTTGCTTAATGTTACAAGGAAGCCTGCATCCACACCGGTAAAGTTTAGATTGGATACTTTGTTTACCGCTTTATTGTCGATCAGGTTAACTGTAACAAGGTTGAGGAAATTGGTTGCCGATCCGGAAAACATTCCTGCCTGGGCAGGATTTGAGACGTTATAATATTCATTGCCAATGGTGCTTTTCTTTCCTTCGGCAGGAATGATTTGTTTCGTACTGATATCATAAACATCGCCTTCATCCAGGTAACTGATCATTACATTTTTAATAAGCGGAAGATTCTGAACCTGCGAAATAGTTGCATCCTTTGTGTTAATCAGGGTAACACCAGCAGCGCCGGCAACTTTCAGTGTTTTAAGTTTCCCGTTATAAATAAGAGCCGTATTTTCATCGACGCCAAAGCCAAGGTTTAGTGTTTTCTTTTCATGCATCATAACCATTACAAGCCTGGCTAGCCTGGCGCGGGCGTTAAAATGCTGGTCAACCATTCCCAGCGGGAAAAATCCGAGTCCGTGGGTCAACAGAACGCCGTCGCTGTCAGGAAAATCATCGCCTTTATAATCGGTTATCACACCATGCTTAAGAGCGCCCATGCTGTTTCCGGCGGCGATCATTGGTTCGCTCATAATGGCAGCTCCGGCACTGGTTCCGCCAACTACACCTCCCGATCTGAATACTTCCCATACGGCTTCCAGCACGGGAGTTTTGCTTCCATCCGCTTTATGAAGTGTTTTCATAGTGCGTAACTGGTCACCACCGCTAAACCAAACACATGAGCTTTTCCGCACCATGTCTGCAAGCTTGAGATCACTTCCGTTATTAAGCCAGGTTGATTCATCAATATCTTTTGTGCTATCGTCGTCAGCCATAGCAATTGGGATGAGCTGGATATTCTCAGGTTTCACACCATAGGAAATCAATTCACTTTTGAAGTAAACAAAAGTTTGTGTTGCCACACCACTGGCTGACGGAATTATTGAAAAAACGGCCTTCTCCGGTCCGCCGGACAATTCAATAAGTTGAGTGAAGACACTTTTATTGTCAGGTTCAAGTCCTCCACCTACAATTACAAGACTACCCTTCGGGAAATCCTGGCAGTAGCCTGCTTTAAAGATGAGGATCAGCGACAGCAAAAATACTGTGTTAATTTTGCGCATAAAGTTTGTGGAAATTGGTGACTATTTTTTGATAAACTTGTTGGAAGTCAGGAGGTTTGTCTTAAGTTGATGTGTTTTGAACATATACAAACCAGGTTTTAAAAAAGCAATATTCAGGTTTGTTAATTCATTTTCAGATCGGCCATAGAGTAGTTGCCTGCCATCTATAGTGCAAATTTCCCAGTTGTAATTCCGGCCTTTTGAAGTAAAATTCAATCTGTCTTTTACAGGGTTTGGTGATATAATGGAGGATTTATCAATTTCTGAAGACGAAACTCCTGTTATATTTACATTTCCCAATATATAAGGAGTGGTATAATCAATCATTGAAAGTTCCAGATCATCGAAACCAGCTATCATCCGGGGTTTCACACTGGTACTTCCGGTACCGGTTTGTGACGAAAACCCGGTTAATGTACCTTCATTGCTAACCACCATGATGGGAGCCGCTCCATAACCCGTCAGTAATGTTTTACCCTCAACAGGAGTAACTTTCATATAATTGTGATTGGTGAGCCAGATGCCATATTTCAGGGTATCGAGAGCCATAGCATAGGGTACAGCAGTGGCTGAATTCTCATACATATCACTGTTGTAAAAAGTATTTGGCATGATAACACTATGACTCAACAACGATAAGCCTTTGCTGAAAGTAAGTTGTGCATAATAAGAGGCATACAGGGTATAAAAGTTGTCAACAACAGTCCTTCCGGCAAACCTCGAATCGTCACCGACAAACGCGGAGATCATTCCTGCATTATGAACTTTTTGCTTTAGTAAACCGCCATTTGAAGTATTCAGAAATGGGTTGAAAGTTGCCGTTGTATTTGATAAGAAAAGTATTTTAACGGCATTATTTATTTTTAATTCTATTTCAGCAGAATTACCGGCATTGATATCAATTACAGCGATATCTACTTCCGGAGTACCCAGAAGCAGCAGCTTATCCCTGAACGTATTAGCCAGCGTTTCATCACCTGTTACTATGAGTACAGGATCGGTTGTCAGGCCATTGGTGGTAACCAGATCAGCAAGCATAGCCTGGTTTTCAGCTAGTTTATTGCTTCCGCTGGCAAGCAAAGTGTAATTTCCGGTTTCTTCGTAAGAAGCTGAATTTGTCGGCCTGTTAAGTGTATTAAAAGTGACCTGCTTGGTATTTAAATTATAGGTACAACCCTGCAAAAGCTGCATGATGTGAACTTTATCAGCCAATAATTTTGCTCCGTTCAACGAATAAGTGCCGCCAGGCATTGAAATATTAGCGCAACCGGTTCCCCGAACTGTTGCAAGACCGGTTTCATCCACAGTCATACAAGTCATATCATCCATGCCGATACCGGTAATATCAATGCCTTTATTCATTTTGTAATTTGCAAGGAAACTAACTGTTCGGCCAAAACGAGCCCTTTCGGCAACATGCGTATCGAAAACAAACCCCGGCGCAAAATTCATGAAATCATCAGCCAGGGTTACATATTTGTTGTTAGGATTTTCAATACACTCATACGAATATACCGTACCATTAGCGGCAGTATATACAATGGATGAAAGAATATGCATCCCCGCGGATGTACCACAAATGGTTCCACCTTTGCTATAAAGGTTGATTACAGCATCCTGAAGTCTCGTATTCCGGTAAAGATTGTAATACTCTGTTTGATCGCCTCCTCTGAAAAATACAACCTGATAAGTTAACAGTGTATCATATAAAACCTGGCTGTTGGCGCTGTCGCGGCTGGCAATTGCAAACTCTTTGGCATACGTTGCGCCGCATTGCTGTTTGAAATAGGGTGCCAGCGTTCCTGTAGAAGTACCGATGATAGCAACCCGTTTACCTTCGCCTGCCCAGCGGTAAGCAGGTGTACTCCAGCTTGTTGCACCGTTTTTTTCGGATCCTCCGCCTACCAGCAGCATGCGACCCGGTTGCGAAAACGCTTGGATTGAAAACGTGATAAACAGCAGTATGAGTAACTTCACAGAAGGCATAATTTCGGTAACGTAGTATGGTAAAGCGAAATTAAGTAAAAATAGCATTGAAAAAATGAATAATTTTAGCGAAAAATTTATTTAATCCTCTTTTTATGCTAACACTATTCAAAAATGCCGAAACTTATTCCCCTCATTTTCTGGGAACCAGGGATATCCTCGTTGGAGGAAAAAGTATTTTAGCCATTGCCGATCATATTGAGCCGCCGCTGGGAGTTGAAATTCATATAGTTGACTGTACAGGACTCAGGCTTATGCCCGGGCTTATTGATTCCCACGTTCATATCACCGGCGGTGGTGGCGAAGGAGGGCCGGCCAGCCGCATGCCCGAACTGGAAATCAGCATGATGACGGATGGCGGTGTTACTACTGTTATTGGCTGCCTGGGAACCGATGGAATTACCCGCTCGGTTGAAAGTGTACTGATGAAAGTAAAAAGCATAAAAGCCAAGGGTATGTCGGCATGGATGTATACAGGCGCTTACCAGGTGCCGCCTCCAACTATAACCGGCGACATTATGCGCGATATTACCCTGATTGAAGAAGTTATCGGGGTTGGCGAAATAGCCATTTCCGACCATCGCTCTTCGGTACCAACTATTGCCGAATTGTCGAAACTCACCGGACATGCGCGTGTTGCCGGAATGATTGGCGGCAAAGCCGGAATTATAAATATGCATATGGGTGATGCGCGCGATCCTTTCCGCCCGTTACATGATATTGTTGCAAACAGCGAAATGGGATACAAACAGTTTGTCCCAACACATTGCAACCGCAACGATTATATTTTTGAAGACGCCAAAGAATACGGCAAAAATGGTTATGTAGATATTACAACCAGTTCGTATCCCTACTACATGGATGAAGAAATAAAGCCTTCAGTAGCTTTAAAACAGTTACTCGAAAGCGGCGTACCCATCAAACATATTACTTTTACTTCCGATGCCTGTGGTTCGTTGCCAGGATTTGATCCTGAAACCGGTAAGCTGATTAAGATTGAAATGGGATTACCCGATTCAATCCTCAGGGAAATTAAAGAAGCCGTTACCGAAGATGGAATTCCATTGGAAATTGCCTTACAGGTTGCCACATCAAACCCTGCCGATATTTTAAAATTGTCTGGTAAAGGATATATAAAAGAAGAGTTTGATGCGGATATCCTGATTTTAGATGCTGATTTCAAAATCGTTCACCTGATGGCGAACGGGAAGATGGTAAAATAGGTGGGATAATAGAATAACTTTTCACCGCAAAGACGCAAAGATAATATCGCGAGGAGCGCAAAGAGTCAAGTTAACTTGCTTTGCGTTCTTTGCATTTAAACCTTAGCGTCGTTGCGTTAAAAAAGCATCTTTCTTCAAGGCAAAGATATTAATCCTTAATCTGCTTAATAAACTCGGAAATATCCTTCTTTAAATCATTGCTGTTCGAGATAATATTGATAAAAGCACTCCCGATAATAGCCCCGTTAGCCAGTTTGCAGGCTTCGGAATAATCAGCCTTATTCTTGATTCCGAATCCAATAATCAGTGGATTTTTCAGTTTCAGATTTCTTATCTTCTTGATTGCCTCCGTTTGAATGGACGAATCGTTACCTGTTGTAGTATTTCCTGAAACCAGGTAAATAAATGCTTTACTGATTTTATCAATTTCTTTGATACGCGCTTCCGAGGTGCTTGGTGTAATAAGAAATACCGGCGAAACCTCATACTTATCAGCGAAGGATTTATGCTCATCAAGGTATTCGTTTACCGGAAGGTCAGGGATAATAATATGATGTACACCACCTTCACTGCATTTGCGGTAAAAAGTCTCGATGCCACAAGCCAGCAGGCTATTCAGATAGCCCATAAGCAAATAAGGTTTCGTAATCTTATCCTTGACTTCCTTTAATTGAGAGAACAACAACTCCAGCGTCATCCCATTAGTAAGCGCAATAGTGCTTGAATGCTGAATAACAGGTCCATCAGCCAATGGATCAGAAAAAGGAATGCCAATCTCAATGAAATCGACATTGGTAGTATTCAGAATTGCCAGGATCTCTTTTGTGCTTTCCAGGGTCGGGAATCCAGCCGTGAAAAATACAGAAAGATTGTTGTTCTTATTTTGAAGGATGGTTTGATGTAAGGTGCTCATGGGGGTATTTTTTTAGGTATTGATGTTAAAGTTGGCTGGAAGTCGGGAGTCCGGAGTCGGAAGCCAATCCTGCGTAATTCTTAATTTGTCTTTAACCGGGTCATTTTAAAATTTTGGAATAATGCTGATTGTACTCATTTACTTTATGGTTCTATCTTCTCCGCTTCCGCTTCCGACTTCCGGCTTCCGACTTCGAACTTCCCGCTACAAAATAAATTTCAAATAGGTCTCCATATCCTTATCTCCTCGTCCTGAAAGATTAATCACCACTACGTCAGTCGGTTTGAATTTCATTTTTGGTAAAACAGCAAAAGCATGCGCCGATTCGAGCGCAGGAATAATTCCATCCAGGTGAATCAATTCTTTTGCCGCATCCAGGGCTTCCCGGTCGGTAACGGCATAATAGGTTGCCTGCTTTGTTTCGTGCAGATACGCATGCAAAGGTCCGATTCCCGGGTAATCCAAACCTGCTGAAATGCTATACGGTTCAGTGATCTGTCCGTCCTTATTTTGCATCAGGTAAGTTTTCGAACCGTGAATGATACCAACCGAACCAACCATTAAGGTAGCCGCTGTTTCGTGTGAATGAATTCCCATTCCAGCTGCTTCGGCACCGATAAGTTTAGTCTTTTTCGAACCCAGGAAATGATAGAAAGCACCGGCCGCATTACTTCCGCCGCCCACACAAGCGATTACATAATCAGGTTCTGCAGTGCCGGTTTGTTTTTTTAGCTGTGTTTTGATTTCCTTGCTGATCACCGATTGGAATTTCGCGACAATATCCGGATACGGATGCGGTCCGACCACCGAGCCGATAATATAATGCGTATCGTCGGCATGGTTTATCCAGTAACGGATGGCATCGTTGGTGGCATCTTTAAGCGTTTTAGTCCCGCTAAGCGAAGGAATTACTGTGGTACCAAGCATTTTCATACGCGCAACATTGGGCGCTTGTCGGGCAATATCGGTTTCGCCCATAAAAACCACGCAGGATAAACCGAGCAATGTACATGCGGTTGCAACAGCAACTCCATGTTGCCCGGCACCGGTTTCGGCTACTATTTTTTGTTTGCCCATCATTTTGGCAAGTAAAGCTTGTCCCAAGGCATTGTTGATTTTATGGGCACCGGTATGGTTAAGATCTTCGCGCTTCAGAAAAATCCTGGCTTTGTACTTTGCCGATAAAGCTTCGGAATAATAAAGCGGCGTTGGCCGGCCAACATAATCCTTTAGCAGAGTTTTAAACTGTTTCTGAAATTCGGCGGACCGGATGATTCTTTCGTAGTTTTTCTGCAGCTCATCCACGTTATTAAAAAGTAATTCGGGGATATAAGCACCGCCAAATTTTCCGTAGTATCCTGATTTTGATTGAGAATTAGCTTTCATTTGTAGTTTCCTGATTATACTTTAACGAGTTGAATGATTTTAATATTTTACCACAGAGGCACAGAGGGCACGAAGAAACATGGAGAAATTCTCTGTGAAAATCTGTGTAGTCTGAGTCTCAGTGATTAAATTCTTCATTATTTCTTATTATCAGCTTTTCATTAAATTAATCAGCTGTTTTATTTTTTCTATATCTTTTATTCCCGGGCGGATTTCAAACTTTGAATTGATATCGATTCCGATTAACCGTTTATGATTGATCTTTTTGATCTCTTCAAAGTTCTCAATACTAATCCCACCACTGAGATAGAACGGTTTACCCAAATTGTAAGCTTCAAGCCATTGCCAGTCGAAGGTTTTTCCGGTTCCGCCGTAATGTTCGCTTTGAGTGTCAAACAGGAAGAGATCACAAGCGTCCACATACAATTTTGCTGTTTCAAACGAACTTTTATCCTTGATCGAAATGGTTTTGATTACTTCCGCTTTCCCCTTGAAATGCATGCAAAATTCAGGCGATTCATCCCCATGCAACTGTATGCTGTCGAGATGATATTGTTTAATGATCTGTTCAATTTCTGCGATTTCTGCATTTACAAACACCCCGGTTTTTTTGATGTGCTCCGGGATTGCTTTCAATCCGTCTTCAATCAGTTTTCCATACACATACCGCTTCGACAGATGGTAGAAAATAAATCCCAAACGATCAATTTTCAGAGTGATCAGAGCCTGGATATCTTCAGTAGTGGTTATTCCGCAGACTTTCAACTCCATGGATTATTTCTTTTGTTTGTTAATTTGTTGAATGAACTCTGTACACGCTTTTCCAGGTTCAGCGTGTTTCATAAAATACGATCCGATCAAAAAGCCATCATATCCGTATTGTTTAAGTTCGAGCACTGTTTCGGGATTTTCGATTCCGCTTTCTGAAATTTTGATAAATGCTTCAGGAATAAGATTTGACATTAATTTTGATGTGGCGATATCAATCTGCATGGTTTCCAGATTGCGGTTATTTACGC
Organism: Bacteroidales bacterium; assembly: GCA_963665485.1. Lineage (GTDB taxonomy): Bacteria > Bacteroidota > Bacteroidia > Bacteroidales > UBA4417 > UBA4417. Next base: position 450,795 of record OY762227.1, read on the forward strand.
CGATTACATCAACATTTTTATATACTTTTTCCATTTCATTAACGGCATGAACTTCCAAAATAACTTCCATTCCCAATTTGTGTGCGAGTTCTGTAAACTCACTTATTTCTTCTTTGGTTAAAATGGCCGCAATCAGCAGTATTATATCCGCACCAATGGATTTTGCCTCAATTATCTGGTATTCATCAATCACAAAATCCTTGCGCAGAATCGGGAGAATTGTGTTTTCCCTTGCGGCGACCAGATCTGCGTTACAACCGCCAAAAAACTTAGTATCCGTCAACACCGATAAGGCGCTTGCTCCTGCCTGAGTGTAAGCTGCTGCCAGGTTTTCAACGTTAATCTCCGGATTAATAGCACCTAACGCAGGCGATTTTTTCTTAATTTCTGTAATAATTCCACTTTTATCGTCCCGTAAAATATATTCCTTTAACGATGCGCAAATCCTCGAAAAACAGATCGATTGTTCCAACAATTGCACCGGGACAAGTAGCTTATCTTCTTTAACCTGTTTTCGTTTTTCCAGGACAATTTTTTCAAGAATATTCATAATTAGTTCTGCATGATGCGGTTAAACAATTGAAGTGCCTTTTTCGACTCAACGCTTTTGGCACATAAACCTATGCATTCATCCAAAGGCTTGTTAGTATAACATTGTAACGCGAAAGCGCTGTTGGCAATTACCACGTTTTTCTGCGCCTCCGAAGCTTCGTTTTTCAAAACGGCACTGAATATTTTCGCGGCGTCCTCAATGCTGTTTCCGGCGCTGATTTCTTCAGGCTTTATGGATTTAAAAGGAAGTTCATCCATGGGTATAACCTGTTCGCCATTGCCGGAAGTGATCAGAACATCCGATGTTAAACTGATTTCGTCGTACCCATCCAGCGAATTTACCAGGTAATACTGTGTGGTTCCCGTTTGCAGGAAGAAATTGTAGAGCCGCGCCACCGAGCGGTTATAAACTCCTACGTATTTGAATTCGGTTTCTGCCGGGTTTACCAGCGGTCCCATGAGGTTAAAGAGGGTGTTGGTTTTCAGTCCACGGCGCACCGGACCTACGTTTTTTAAAGCCGGATGAAAATTAGGTGCATGAATAAAGCACAGGTTGTTTTTTTCGAGATCATCCTGCAATTCCTGCTCAGTGGTTTTGAAAGTATACCCAAAATATTTCAGAATATCCGAAGATCCTGAAACAGAAGTAGCGGCAAAATTACCGTGTTTGGCAACCGGCACGCCCGAAGCTGCTAATACAAAAGCCGAAAGTGTTGAAATATTAAAAGTGTTTTTATTATCGCCACCGGTACCACAAACATCAATTGTCGGTTTTTGCAGTTTTACAGGGATACACAGATCCATCAGCGCATTCCTGAAGCCGGTCAACTCGCTCACTTCCATTATCCTGGTTTTAAATATGCCGAGTATAAATGCAACCTGGTATTCGCTGTATTGCTGCTCGCATAAACCTTTCATCAATATTTCCGCTTCCGAAACTGAAAGATGATGCCCCGCGCTGAGTTTTAAATATATTTCGATCATTGTGTTTGATTGTTCAAAGGTTCAGTTGTTCAAAGGTTCAATTGCCTGCGGCGTTTAAGAGTTCAATGCTGCGCGTTTAAGAAAGTCTGATTATTCATATATTCAATTATTCAAATGTTCAGTTGTTCAATGCCTGCGGCGTTTAAAGAGTTCAATGCTTCGCGTTCAGGGGTTCAATTCATTATTTTATATATACGCTCTCCAATCGTCATTCGTACATCGCACATCATACATCGTACATCATACATTGTACATCGTACATCCCTACCCGATCCAGTTCTTAATAATCTGCTCTCCGTATTCCGTTAGTATGGATTCCGGATGAAACTGCACGCCTTTTACATCATAATTTTTATGTCTTAAAGCCATTACGCACTCATCTACATCTACCGCAGTTACAATTAAATCGTCCGTAACACTTTGGTAATCCACGGCCCAGGAATGATAACGGCCGGATATAAATTTTTTCGGACAATGGTCAAATAAAGGATCTTCGGCAATAATTTCAATTTCGGTTGCAATTCCGTGGTACACCGTATCAAGGTTTATAAGTTTTGCGCCAAATACTTCGCCGATCGCCTGCAAACCAAGGCAAACGCCCAATATGGATTTCTTTGAAGCATACATCCTGATCAGGTCATTCATAATGCCCGCGTTCACAGGGATTCCGGGTCCGGGCGAAAGGAGGATTTTATCAAACGCATTTACCTGTTCCAGCGTAATCTTATCATTTTTACAGACTTCATATTCAATGTCGCTTGTTTTTTCAATCAATTGAACAAGGTTGTATGTGAAGCTGTCGTAATTATCAAGTACCAGTAATTTCATTATTTAGCGGGTGTTTGCCAATTTAAATATTAATTTAGTAGTGTTTCCAGGTCTTAATTTCCTGCAGTAGTTTCATACTGAATGGTATTCTTTTTGAAAAGCGTATTCGCTTCTTTAAGCGCATTCCGCAATCCGTTTATTTTATTGAATACTTCATGCAGTTCATTCTCTTCCTGACTGCTTTCAACAATACCGGCGCCTGCCTGGTAAACAAGCTGGTTGTTTTTGCTTAAAAATGAACGGATAATAATAGCCTGGTTGAGTTCACTCTTCTGACCAACAAAGCCGATAGTTCCGCCATAAAATCCGCGGGCATCATTTTCGAGTTCATCAATAAGCTGTATGGCGCGGTGCTTGGGTGCTCCCGATAAAGTTCCGGCCGGGAAAGTTCCGCTTAATGTTTCGAAAGAGTTAAACTCAGGCCGCAATTCGCCGCACACATTGCTAACCATATGAATTACATGCGAATAGAACTGGATTTGTTTATAGGATCTTACATGAACGTTTTTGGAGTATTTGCTCAGGTCGTTACGAGCCAGGTCCACCAGCATCACATGTTCGGCATTTTCCTTGGTATCACTCAGCAACTCAGTGGATTTCTGAATGTCGAAAGCATCATCACCGGTTCGTTTGTACGTGCCGGCAATCGGGTGAATTTCGGTAATTCCTTTGGTTATTTTTAATTGCGCTTCGGGCGATGATCCGAAAATCCTGAAATTGCCGGTATCGAAATAAAACAAGTAAGGCGAAGGATTTATTTTCTTCAATGCGCGATATACATTAAAATCATCGCCTTTAAAACTCTGGTAAAACCTGCGTGAAACAACCAATTGGAACACATCGCCCAATTTGCAGTGTTTCTTCGCTTTGGTAACCTTGAGCATATATTCCTCATCTGTGCAATTGCTTGTTTCGCCGCCTGTAAGCTCAAAAGCGTAGTTATTGTGCTTGTGCAAATCAATCCGTTCAATTAGCAGTTCCATGTTTTCGATGGCATCCTTTTCGGAATAAGCATGGGAATACATGCTGAGCTCGTTGGTAGCGTGATTGAACATTAAAACCAATGAATACAAATGGTATAGCAGTTCTGGTATTTCATTTGCGTTATTTCTCAACTTCAGTTCATGCGTATATTCAACGATATTGAACGAGCAATATCCGTACACGCCTTTAAAATGTTCAGGCAAATCCTCGTCGAACTCAAATTTAGAAATGAAATTGGTAAAAGCCGTATTTAATGATTGCGCATCAGCACATAGAATTTCTCTTACAACATCTCCCTTAATCTTGGTTTTCGACACTTTATTATGAATGCTGATGGTAGCGATAGGCTCAAAACACAGGAATGAGTAGTGGTTGCTTTTGCTGTTATAATCTGAACTTTCGAGCAGCATAGGCGCGCTGTATTCGTCGCGTAACGCCAGGAAGAGGCTAACCGGCGTTTTGGTGTCGGAAAGAATCTGGTATGTTTTGGTATAAATTTTCATCGAACTATTGTTTAATGTCAGGAAACAAAAAACCCGCTGTTTGTTGTAAACAGCGGGTTATCTTAGTATAAGTTAACGCAAATATTTTAGCTGTCTACAACGTTTGTCGTAAAGTGCCACCAATTCATATTTGCTGAAGGAGTTCTCATTTGTGTTGCAAAAGTAATACAAAATTTAATAGGATTCACAAAAAAGTATCTTTCGGCTTATTCAACAAAGGGTTTAACCGGATTGAAAGTAATTTGTACATTTGATTCGGGAAGCCAGAAAGGGATTCCAGCTAAATAAATTTTCGAAATCCAATACTTTTTATCATGCGTCTAAAATTAATTCTCGTCGGATTATTTGTCTTGTCACAGGCAGTTTCATTTGCTCAAAACAGCACCAAACCAGTTCCTTCGCCTGTAGTGAATGATTATGCGCCAATACTTTCCTTTCTTTCGTCCGACTGGATGGAAGGGCGCGAAGCAAGCTCCAAAGGCGGTTTTATGGCTGGCGATTATATGGCTTCGATGATGCAGGTATTTGGATTGAAACCGTATGGCGATAAGGCAAAAGGAGCAATCAACGGAAAGGGTTACTTTCAGAATTTTGAGATTCTACGGCACGTAACGGAGAAATCAAGCCTGGCCTTTATTAACCGGAATGCTACCTCACAATACGCGGCCGGATTTGCTCAAGGTGTCGACTATGAAATTAAAGGAGGAACACAAAGTATTGATGCCGAAACTGCGGTTGTATTTGCAGGTTATGGAATTTCAGCTGCTGAAAAAGGCTATGATGATTACAAAGCCCTTGATGCAAAAGGGAAAATAGTTGTTGTTCTGAAAGGATTTCCTGGTCATTCAGATACTACCTCAATGGCATGGAAAAAGCTGAATAAATTTATTGACGAAGACGGTGCATCAGTTGAAACTAAACTTCAGACAGCAAGGAAAAATGGAGCTGTTGCTCTTATTATAATAGATGCAGATGGCAAATTTGAACCTTTCGAACGTACTCAAAGCAATCAATTGCTGCTGAATTCCACCATGAATTCAGTTAAAAACACGGATGATGAGGATTACGAAGATTACGACCACGTTTTACCAAACGATACCGCAAATGATGTGATACCGGGTTTCAGGCTGGGTTCCTCAGCAGCAAGGCAATTGATTGCGGAAACCGGACTAAACTTAGCTGAATTTGAAAAGAAAACTGCCCGTACGGCTTTACCTTCTTCCATTATTCTAAAAGATAAACTTATCCGTATTTCGGTAACAGTAAAAACCGAATCCTTGCTGGTGCGAAATATACTTGGCATCATTCCCGGGAAAGACACTACAAAATATATCATCATAGGCGGACATTACGATCACCTGGGCACTTATAAAGGTCAAATTTTTAATGGCTCCGACGATAATGCTTCAGGTGCTTCCGGTTTGCTGGCTTTGGCCAAAGTATGGATGGAAAGTGGCGTAAAACCGGCCTGTAACCTTATTTTCGCGTCCTGGTCAGCTGAAGAAAAAGGATTGCTTGGCAGCCAGTATTTTGTGCAGGAGATGAAAATAAACCCGAAAGATATCAAACTTTATTTCAATATGGATATGATTTCGCGAAGTGTGATTGAGGACACAACCCGGCGTCAGCTCAGCGTTGGAACCCGTACTTCGGATAAGTATATCAGGGACTTGGCGCAGAAAACAAATGAAGCGATTCATCCTCCGTTTATACTCGATCTTTGGGATGTAACCGGCCATTCGGGCAGCGATTATGCATCATTTACCGCCAAAAATATCCCGATTATGACGTTCAATACCGGCCTTCACAACGATTATCATACACCACGCGACATTTCTGCAACAGCTGATCTTGTGAAAATGGGTGATGTGTTAAAGATGGTGAATACGAGTTTGCAGGAAATTCTTGAAAATATTTCAGGGAAATAATCAGGCGTTCTATTCCTTGTTACCCTTCGGCTTCAGCTTGACAAATATATAATTGCCTGATAATCAAACTTGTTATGCTGAGTGAAGTCGAAGCACAACTCATAAAACCCAGCTAACCTAAAACTTGTCATTCTGAGCGGAGTCGAAGCACTATACCCTCTCATCCTTCTCCTCTTCAGGCTTCTCCTCTTCTGAATTTCCTGTATTGTAATTCTTCGAACTCGATGAATTGATGCATTTCGCCAATTCTACAATCTTGTTCCAATCTCCAGCAATCAGAGCTTCCTTTTTTGCTCGTGACCAACCTTTTACCTGCTTTTCAAAAGCAATAGCTTGTTTTGGATCGGTGAAATATTCACTATACACCAGTTCAAGTGGTCTTCGTGAAAAAGTATAGCTATCTGGATTATAACCAGCCTGATGCTGGGCTAATCTCCGGTCTACGTCATTGGTTACACCTGTATAATAGCTGCCATCTGCGCATTTCAGGATGTAGACATAGTATTACCGGCGAATGTAAACCATCTTACTATAATTTGTAATGGTACGCGCTTCGACTTCGCTCAGCGTGACAAAAGCTGTATTAATGTTAGCTCAACGCTTCGACTCCGCTCAGCGTGACAAATATGGTGCAAAAGGTTAAGATCTTCTATCGTTAATACCTGGCTTCGAAAGTCAGAAAATTAAAATCGGAAGATTATAACATACTCAAACCACTTGTCATGCTGAGCGAATTCAAAGCAACTTGTAAAACTATATCTTCCTTTACGCCTTCTGCTCACACTTCTTAACCGTATATTTCTCCAGCGCTTTCATATTTACCTCCACGCCAATTCCAGGGCCGGTAGGCACGGTGATGGTTCCATCGGGATTCAGTTCAAACAGCGTTTCAACAATATCTTCGGTGTAGTATTTCCTGTTTGGTGACAGGTCGCTGGGCAGGATAAAATTGGGCAGGGATGCCAGGGCAACATTCCCCGCACGGCCAATACCCGATTCGAGCATTCCGCCATGCCATACCGGGATATTTTTCGAAGCACAATAATCGTGGATTTTTTTGGATTCGGTATATCCGCCAACGCGTCCGGGTTTGATATTGATAATACGGCAACTTCCCATTTCAATGGCTGCCCGTGTATCGCCCAGCGAGTGAATGCTTTCATCGAGGCAAAGGTCGGTTTTAATTTCGCGCTGCAACTTGGCGTGGTCGAAAATATCGTCATACCCCAGCGGCTGTTCAATAAGCGAAAGATTGTATTCATCCATTTTCTTAAACACCGGAAGATGATTGAGTGTGTAAGCCGAATTGGCATCCACCTGCAACAACATATCAGGATATTCGCGCCGAAGGGCATCAATAAACTGCAGGTCGCGCTCAGGAGCAATTTTAATTTTTATCCGCTGGTAGCCTTCTTTCATGTACTTTTCCATTACATGAAGCAAATCAGGAACAGTGTCGCTGATACCCAGGCTAACCCCTACTTTAATTTTTTCCTGTGTTCCGCCGAGCATTTTCGACAAGGAAATTCCTTTTGATTTTGCAAAAGCATCGTACAATGCAGCTTCGAGCCCGGCTTTAGCCATCATATGGCCACGGACTTTTGAATAGCTTACAATGGCTTCATCTACACTCGCTAAATCTTTACCGATGATGGCAGGAATCAGAAAATCGTTCAGAATATGCCAGGCAGTAGGAACCGTTTCGTACGAATAAAACGGGGTTTCTTCGGCGACACACTCGCCCCAACCGGTAACACCTTCGGCGTCAACGCGCACCATGATGTGCTGTTCATCATATTCAGTACCCATTGAAGTAACAAATGGTGTAACCAGGATCATTTTTGTGTGGCGGAGTTCAATTCGATCGATTCTCATATAAATAAGATTTTTGTGATTTGGTAAAAGTTGTTAGGCTGTTAAGCTGTTAGTATGTTAGGTTTCTTTAAATGTTAATTCCTCATAGGGTTATACTTCCTAAATCCACATTCCGACATCCGAAATCAAAAATTATCACTTTTCCACTCTCAAAACAGTATACATTTCTCCGACTTTAAGCAAATGTGCATATTGTTTATACGTTACCAGGCCAAGTTCTGATTTTGGTTCGAGAGCCAGAACAATTAAATTACCTTTCAGCTGTGCCGTTGGGATATATAAATAATCAGAAGGCATAATATTGTCCTTGAATTCCTTAGCCTCAACTACCGGATTAATAATAATATCTCTTTCAAAATCCATCGAATCAATACGTTGGATAAAATACTGGTTTATCTTCTGCCCTTTTTGATTTTTGAATTCGGTGGCTATGAGAGCATGTTTTTCGGCCCATTCAACCAGTTCTTTATTTTGTTTAGGAATCAGGTAACCAGCCGGTTTTTGAACATCCGTTAAGGTTTTTACAACCGGCCGGTAATCATTCACAATCACAACAGTATCTTTTTTAGTGGAATACGAAAGCAGAGGCATAGTAAGCTTTTCACCGTTATTGAAATGATCCGATTGTATCGATACTTTCAGATTTGTTTTTCCGGCTGTCAATGCTTTGCGATCAGCTGTTACCATTTTCTTAATCTCAGCTTTATGAAGATAAACGAATTCCAGCATTCCGCGCATTCCTGTCATTTGTCCTTCGGCGCGGTGCCTGATATTATCAACAAACGCATCAGTTCCGTTCAATCCTTCCTGAATAAACGAAAGTGTATTCTGGATTCCGTAACTCTGTCGTCCATCATTTATATCAAAAGTACTGTGCCTGATATAATCTTGTTCCGGTGGTCCGCCAGGTGCATAAACAAACGAGCTGAAATTATTGGCACTCATATATTTCGCCCAATATGGAAAAACTTCGTTATTTGATAATGTTCTGATTTTCTCCGAAACATTCGGATTGGTGGTGACTCCAAATGTTTCATCCGAGTTACGGCGATATCCATATTTTTCCCAATCGCCTCCGTACGGATAATACTCGTGAACATCCATAGTAACTTCAAATAAATATTTATCGAAAAACTTATGCAATGCCTTGGTTTCTGGTTCGGTAAGTATCAGGTGGTTGCGGTTTAGATCCATATCGTTACCGTTCCGCCTTTGATTTACTTCAGCTCCGTCGGGATTAACCTGAGGAATAATGGCAAAATCAATTTTATTAAACAGATACCTATTTTCGGGTTTCAGCAGGACCTGAGCCAGCAACAACGCGCCTTCTTTCCCGGATTGCTCATTTCCATGTTGTTGTGCATGAAACATTACTTTTATTTTCGACTTGTTTTTCCCGAATTCTGACGAAGAAAACTCTAGTGCGTACAGGTTTCTTCCCTGGGCTGATTGGCCTATCACTTCAACCTTTAACAGGTCCGATTTTTCGTCCAGTTGCTTAATAAAAGCGGTCAACTCATCGTAGGAAGTGACTTTGAGATAATTGTTTTTTTCAAGAGGAGTGGTGATTTGCTGAGCAAAGGTATGGGTCATCAAAGCAAGGCTGAGAAAAATGGTGGTTGTTATTTTATTCATAAACAGTACGTTAGCCATTAATTTTCAAAAATGTATTCTATCTGAAGTTCACTCAGTTATAATTATTAATAAGATAGCTAATGTAGGGAGATTTTTCGGGATAGAAGTACAGAAAAAAGTAAAAGAAATTCGTATCCTGGATTTTTTAACGATTGGGTTCTGTCAAATAGTTTCCAATTTTATCATTTTTCAGGCTGTAAAAAGTTCCTCTGAAAAAATAATTTTCATTTCTCCCATAATTTTCTCTCCCGCAAACGGTTGCATTAAAAACAGGTATTTTATCTGGATTATTTTCTTATATCTTTGCGAAACAAAATCCCCCAACCAATGAAAAAGATCCCGCTTCTTATTGTCTGTTTATTTATACTTCGCGCTGCCTTTCCACAGGTTTCCATCGATCGTGTTGAGCCTCCATGCTGGTGGACTGACATGCGGAACAATTCCCTGCAACTGATGATCCATGGGAAAGATATTGGCAAAACAAAGCCTTCCTTCGAATATAAAGGTGTCAGCCTGAAGGGCTCTACAAGTACCGGCGCTGATTATTTATTTGTCGACTTATCAGTTGGCAGCTTTGCTAAACCCGGCACAATTACCATTTCCTTTAAAGAAAAAGACAGCGTATTGATTACCTATAAGTACGAGTTGAAAGCTCGCGCTAAAGAATCATCCCGGCGCCAGGGATTCAATACTTCGGATATGATGTATCTTATTATGCCCGATAGGTTTGCCAATGGCGATCCAAATAACGACGATATGCCCGGCATGCTCGAAAAAGCTGACCGCTCCAAACCGAATGGCAGGCATGGTGGCGATATAAGAGGGATTTCGGATCACCTGGATTACCTCCAGAAACTTGGAGTTACAACTTTGTGGTGCACACCCTTGCTCGAAAATAATTTACCCGCTTATACCTACCATGGTTATGCGGTAACGGATTTGTATAAAGTTGATCCCCGTTTCGGAACTAACGACAGTTACCGCGAAATGGTTGATGCGGCTCACAAAAGAGGAATCAAAGTAGTTATGGATATGGTTTTTAATCATTTCGGAACCAACTCATACTGGATGAAAGACCTGCCGCAGAAAGACTGGATTCACCAATGGCCCGAATTTACACGGTCTAATTTCCGCGGAGGAGTAATTTCTGATCCTTACAGCTCGCAATATGATCAGAAAAAAATGTCGGACGGATGGTTCGATCACAGCATGGCCGATTTTAACCAAAAGAACCCATATGTTGCCAAATACCTTATTCAAAACAGCATCTGGTGGATTGAGTTCGCCGGTCTGGATGGAATCCGCCAGGATACGTATCCCTATTCAGATAAGAATTTTATGGCTGAATGGCTGAAAACAGTTCGCGAGGAATATCCAAACCTGAACACTGTAGGCGAAGTATGGCTTAACTACCCGTCGCAGGTAGCATATTGGATGGATAATAAAGTAAATAAGGATGGTTATCGCTCCCACCTTTCAAATGTATTCGACTTCCCGCTTATGTTCGCCATCCAGAAAGCCTTTACCGAGAATGAAGGTTGGGATACCGGTCTGGCTCGTTTGTATGAGGTGCTTTCGCAGGATTTTCTGTATAGCGATCCTTCAAAATTGATAACATTTGTTGATAACCATGATATTGAGCGCATGTATCCTGTACTAAAAACGGTGGATAACGTGAAATTGGCACTGGCTTTTATTGCCACAACGCGAGGTTTCCCAATGATTTATTACGGTACAGAGGCATTAAGTGATCGTGGAGATCTGAATGGTGACCCCGGAAAGCGAAAAGATTTCCCGGGCGGATGGCAAGGAGATAGCACCAATATGTTTTCGCGCGAAAACCTGAGCAACGATCAGAAAGATATTCTAGATTATACTTCAACACTTTTCAGCTGGCGCAAGGGCAACAAAGCAGTTCAAAATGGAAAACTTACTCATTATATCCCTGAAGATGGCATTTATGTTTATTTCCGTACCTTAGACAAAACCGCTGTAATGGTTATTCTCAATAACAATGATAAATATGTGAAGACGATTTCTACAGCGCGTTATAATGAAAACCTGAAAGGTTTTAAAACCGGGAAAGACATCTTCAGCGGCAACCTGATTAAAGACCTGAGCACAATCGAAATACCGGCAAAAAGTGTTAAGATTATTGAATTATCGAAATGATGAAAGCAATCCGCCTGCTTGGAATTACATTATTCCTCTGTATTTATCATTCTTCTTTTGCCCAGGTAATCTGGCTGAAGCCTGAAAATCCTTCGGTTACAGATTCGGTAACGGTATATTTTAACGCCGCCGAAGGCAATAAGGCTTTGCTTGATCAGTCCGGCAATGTTTACCTCCACACAGGTGTTATTACAAGTAAGAGTATCGATGGCCACGACTGGAAATACGTGGTCGGAAACTGGGGGAAAGATGATAAAAGTGTACTGATGAAACGGGAAGGTAAAAACCTGTATTCGTATCATTTTGTCATTAACAGCTTTTATAAACTGAAGCCGGAAGATGTCGCAAACCAGCTGGTTTATGTTTTCCGCAATGCGGATGGAAGCCTCGTTGGCAAAACAAAGGATAATGAAGATATCCTTGTTCCTGTTAACGGGTATAAGCCTAAAGTTCAGGAAACAAAAGGCGGAAATAAGGAAATACACAAACTTATCCGGGTTGAACAATTCCCCGCATCGTGGAATATAGTTACAGATAAAGGAACCATCGCTCTAAAGCCTTACGCGGAAGGAATAATTGAAGTTACTTATTCCCCTGAAGGGATTTCAAAAGCTGATGCATCACATTCAGTGATTCTGCAGCCGGGAAATAGTTCGCTCACCTCAAAGCAAATTTCAACGGGTTACCTGCTTCGTAACGGTGAAATGACCATTTTAGCAAATGCGGATCCTTTTTATCTTACCTATATTTATAAAGGCGACACATTGCTGAGTGAGGAAAGCGGATTTTTCAGCAAACCGGGCAATTCCGGTGTTCGTCTTGCTTTAAAACCCGGCGAAAAAGTTTACGGAGCAGGTGAAAGGGCTTTGGCAATGGACCGTCGTGGAAAGAAGTTAGTACTTTACAACAGGCCGGCCTATGGGTACGAATTTGGCGCTCCACAGCTTAACTATTCCGTTCCAATGACAATCTCATCCCGCAAATATGCCATCCTTTTCGATAATCCACAAAAAGGATATGTGGATATCGGAAACACTGAATCTTCTGTTACCGAATGGAGCGCATTGGGTGGAACAGCCCGTTATTATTTGATTGCAGGAAGTTCATTTCCTGAAATTTCAAAATCGTACACTCAACTTACAGGCCGACAGCCCTTGCCTCCGCGTTGGGTGTTGGGAAACCTTCAAAGCCGAATGGCATACCGTAACCAGAAAGAAACTGACAGTATTGTTATGCTGATGCAGAAAAAAGGATTCCCGGTTGATGCTGTGATATTGGATTTTTACTGGTTTGGCGACAGTATTCAGGGCCATCTCGGCAACCTCGATTGGTATAAAAAAGCATGGCCTGATCCGGCTGGTATGGTAGCAAAATTCAGGAAACAAGGGATTAAGACCATCCTGATTACTGAGCCATATGTGATTGATACCGTTGCCAATTATAAAGACGCGGCTGCCAAAGGAGTTTTTGTGACTGACAGCCTTGGCAAACCCTATATCGACAAACAGTTCTATTTTGGTGCCGGTAGTCTTATCGATATTTTTAAACCCGAAGCCCGCGACTGGTTCTGGCAGAAATACAAAAAGCAAATTGATATGGGTATAGCTGCATGGTGGGGCGATCTCGGTGAACCCGAAAGCCATCCGGCTGATATTTATCACGTAAATGGTAAAGCCGACCAGGTTCATAATATTTACGGCCATTACTGGGATAAAATGCTGTTCGAGAAATATGCCGAAAACTACCCGAATACTCGTTTGTTTCACCTGCAGCGTTCAGGGTTTGCGGGTTCGCAGCGGTATGCCGCTTATCCATGGACTGGTGATGTTTCGCGCAGCTGGGGCGGATTGCAGGCCCAATTGCCGTTGTTGCTAACTATGGGAATGAGCGGATTGGGATATATCCATTCCGATGCGGGAGGGTTTGCTCAGGGTGTGAAAGATGATGAGCTTTATACACGCTGGCTACAGTTTGCGGTGTTCACTCCAATTCTCCGCCCACACGGATCGGTAATTCCAAGTGAACCGGTGTATTGGAGCGAAAAAACACAGGATATTGTGCGGGCTTACATGAAGTTGCGTTATGCTATGCTTCCTTACAATTACACGCTTGCTTATCAAAACGCAACTACCGGATCACCCTTAATGCGTCCGCTCTTTTACCAGTTTGCGAATGATACTATAGCCAGCCGTGTAGAAGATGAGTATTTGTGGGGTGAAAACCTGCTTGTTGCCCCGGTCATTAAAAAAGGACTTACAAGCCGCAGCATTTATCTGCCTGAGGGCAAATGGTATGATTTTACTAGCGGAACCGAATACACAGGAAGCAGACGGATTGACTATCCACTCACCATCGAAAATCTTCCGGTTTTTGCCAAATCCGGCAGCTTTATTACAATGACAAAACCTGTAACCTCCACCGACTACTACAACGGAGGAAACTATGTGGTGAGGTATTATCCTGACGGCAAATCAGAATTTGTACAATACGAGGACAACGGTTTGGAAAGCAAATCACTTGCTGAAGGAAAGTTTGAACTGATCACTTACAAAGGTTCATCAGAATCAGGAAAAACTTTTGTTTCAATTACCAAAACCGGTGCCTGGGAAGGAATGCCGACCAGCAGGAATATGACTTTTGAAATAAGGACCAAAACATTGCCTGCAAAAGTATTGGTAAATGGCAAAACTATTAAAATCAAACCAGAAAAAGGGAAATCAACAGGCAAGAAAACTACAGCAACTTTTGATGAAAAATGGTTGTATGTAAACTTTTACTGGGATGGGAAACCTCTAAGCATTGAACTCCTTGATAACAGATAGATGTGAAGATGTCGCATGCGACTTCTTTACTACCATACAGATACACAAAGCATTGCGACACTTCGGCAAATATGAAATCCGTGAAAACCCCAAATTAATTAACATATGAAAACCCTAACCAATTCCATCCTTATGCTTTGCTGCATCTCTTTTCTTTTTACGGCATGCAAAACCAAACCCGTTGGTCCCGAAGTCAAAGCCAATTATCCCGAATGGGCTAAAAACGCTGTAATTTATGAAGTTAACGTTCGCCAATACACACCCGAAGGAACATTCAAAGCGTTCGAAGCTAACCTTCCCCGACTTAAAGAATTGGGTGTTGATATCCTTTGGTTCATGCCTATTCACCCGATAGGAATCGTTGATCGTAAAGTTCCCGCAGGATTCAAAACCAGTCTTGGCAGTTATTATTCGGTAAAAGATTACAAGGGAGTAAATCCTGAATTCGGAACCGAAGCTGATTTTAAAGCTTTGGTCACAAAGGCGCACGAAATGGGATTTAAAGTCATTATCGACTGGGTAGCCAACCATTCATCCCGCGATAATAACTGGGTTCCAGAGCACCCGGATTGGTATGTGAAAGACAGCACCGGTAGAATGATGACACCCTTCGACTGGACCGATTGTGCCAAACTTAACTACGCGGATACGAATATGCGCGCCGCCATGATCGACGCCATGAAATATTGGGTTACCAACTGCGATATTGATGGTTTCCGCTGCGATGTTGCAGGAGAAGTCCCTGTGGATTTTTGGGAAGCAGCACGTATGGAGCTCGAAAAAACCAAGCCCATGTTTATGCTGGCCGAAAACGAAGACCATCCTGAACTGTGCAAAAAAGCTTTTGACGCCAATTATGGCTGGGGCACTTGCAACGGCACTTTGGTAAATGTTGCCAAAGGAAAAGACTCGGTTCAACAGATCATACGCCAGGTAATGAAAGTGGATTCCATTTTGCCTAAAAATGCCATGCAAATGAATTTCGTTACCAATCACGACGAAAACTCATGGAATGGAACCGTTACCGAAAAATTTGGTGATGGAGGAAAAGCATTTGCAGTGCTCACTTACACGCTTCCGGGTATGCCGTTAATTTACAGCGGACAGGAAGCCGGGTTGAACAAACGTCTTCAATTCTTTGTAAAGGACACTATCAATTGGTCAAACCTGGAGCTTACTCCATTTTACCAGACTTTAAATAAGCTGAAACATAGCAACGAAGCCTTATTTAATCCTCCTTATGGCGGTACTTTCGAAAAAATAAAAAATACCGAACCAGCAAAAGTACTCAGCTTTATGCGTGCCAAAGGTGATACAAAAGTGCTGGTAATCGTCAACTTATCAGCTGCGCCTGTTTCGGTTGCAGTAAAAGGTGATGATGTAAACGGAACCTACAAAGATGCTTTTACAGGAGCCGAAACCAAAATCGTAAAGAAAGAGCCTATGAATATAGAGGCCTGGGGATATAAGGTGCTGGAGGTAAAATAAGTTTATTGACTTATTGATTCAAAGTCCCATTTACATAAAAGTAGGTGGGACTTTTTAGTTGCGGTTTTATTTTGATGCCATTCGGCGAAACTGTCATTTTCAACTCCCTAATTCCCACATCCTCAACCCTTTTTTATATCATTATTTATCTTATCTTTGCAGCCTTAAAAAATTCGCTTAAAATCACCTCCTCATGGGAACTAAATACACTGAATACAAACAACTTAGCTTAACACGCATCGGAAACGAAGTTCTCGATTTCTGGAATGAGAACCGTATTTTCGAGAAAAGCCTCGAAAATCGTAGCAAACACACTCCTTATATTTTTTACGAAGGACCACCTTCGGCCAATGGCATGCCTGGTATTCATCATGTTATGGCCAGGGCCATTAAAGATATTTTCTGCCGTTACAAAACATTAAAAGGTTTTTTTGTTGAGCGTAAAGCCGGTTGGGATACCCACGGTTTGCCTATCGAAATTGCCGTTGAAAAAACACTCGGAATCACCAAAGAAGACATCGGTAAAAAAATCAGCGTCGACGATTACAACAAAGCCTGCCGCAGCGAAGTAATGAAATACAAGGACCGCTGGGATGAGCTTACGCTGAAAATCGGTTATTGGGTTGATCTTGATGATCCGTATATTACTTTCGAAAATACCTATATCGAAACCTGCTGGCACCTGCTTTCAGAACTTTATAAAAAAGGACTGCTTTACAAAGGCTATACCATCCAGCCTTATTCGCCGGCTGCCGGAACCGGTCTCAGCACCCACGAACTGAACCAGCCCGGAAGCTACCGCAATGTTAAAGACAATACACTGGTTACTCAGTTTAAGGTTCGTAAGGATACAGACCATAAGCTTATTCCCACGCTTTTCGGAAACGACAAAACCGAAGTCTTTATCCTGGCATGGACAACCACTCCATGGACTTTGCCATCAAATACCGCATTAGCCGTTGGCAAACATATCGAATATGTGCTTGTAAACACGTATAATCCATACACTTACGAGCCAATCAAAGTGGTTGTTGGTAAACCGCTTTTTGCAAAATATTTCCACGAAAAGAATGCTGAAATCCCAATGAGTGAATATGTTCCGGGACAGAAAGCAATTCCTTTCGAAGTGCTTGCCACATTCACCGGCGCTGAACTTGCCGGACTTCGTTACGAACAGCTCTTACCTTATGAGCAGCCTGAAACCGGAGACGCTTTTGTTGTAATCTTAGGTGATTTTGTAACAACCGAAGATGGTACGGGTATCGTCCATATCGCGCCAAGTTTCGGAGCGGATGACTTTAAAGTCGCAAAACAATATGGAATCGGCGCTCTTACGCTGGTTGATAAAACCGGCCGCTTTGTAGACAGCATGGGCGAATTTGCCGGCCGTTTTGTTAAATCCGAATATGCGCAGGATGGCGATCCGCAAAAGGATGAAAATGTAGATGTCGATATTATCGTAAAGCTTAAAAAAGAAAACCGGGCTTTCAAAACCGAAAAATACGAACACTCGTACCCGCACTGCTGGCGCACAGATAAACCTATACTTTACTATCCGCTTGATTCTTGGTTTATTCGTACCACGGCTATCAAGGACAGGATGATAGAACTCAACAAAACCATCAACTGGAAACCTGAATCTACCGGTACCGGTCGTTTCGGCAACTGGCTCGAAAACCTTGTGGATTGGAATCTTTCACGTTCACGTTATTGGGGAACACCTCTTCCAATCTGGGTTAGTGAAGACCGCCACGAGGAAATCTGCATAGGATCAATTGCTGAACTTCAAGCAGAAATTGAGAAATCAATCAAGGCCGGTTTTATGACTGTAAATCCTTTTGCAGGCTTTGAACCAGGGAACAATTCAAAAGAAAACTACAATCTATTTGACCTTCACCGTCCGTATGTGGATGATATTTTCCTGGTTTCGCCAACCGGGAAAAAAATGATACGTGAAACGGATCTTATAGATGTGTGGTTTGACTCGGGCGCTGTGCCTTATGCCCAATTCCATTATCCATTCGAACAACAAGACGGTCATCCCGAATATTTTCCGGCCGACTTAATTGCCGAAGGAGTGGATCAGACCCGTGGATGGTTCTATACTTTGCACGCTATTGCAGCGCTTGTGTTCGATTCAGTGGCTTTCAAAAATGTAATTTCAAACGGGCTTGTTCTTGATAAAGCCGGCAATAAAATGTCGAAGCGCCTGGGCAATGCGGTTGAGCCTTTCGCTGCTCTCGAAAAATACGGTCCCGATGCGTTACGCTGGTATATGATCACCAATTCGCAGCCATGGGACAACCTTAAATTCGACCTCGAAGGCGTTACTGAAGTACAGCGTAAGTTTTTCGGAACTTTATATAATACCTATAACTTTTTCGCGTTGTATGCCAACATCGACGGGTTCAGTTACGAGGAAGCTGAAATCCCTTTTGCTGAACGTCCTGAGATTGACCGCTGGATACAGTCGGAACTCAACAGCCTGATTTTAAATGTGGACGAAGCGTTTGCTGATTATGAGCCTACACGTGCCGGCAGGTTGATTTCAGACTTTGTAAATGAGCACCTCAGCAACTGGTATGTGCGACTGTCGCGCCGCCGTTTCTGGAAAGGAGAATATACAAGCGATAAGATTTCGGCTTACCAGACCTTGTATCACTGTCTTGAAATAGTTGCTAAACTGGCATCACCAATAGCGCCGTTCTTTATGGACAGGCTTTTTATCGATCTGAACCAGGTTTCGGGCAAGGATAAAAACGAATCCGTACATCTTACAGATTTCCCTGTTGCCGACGAAAGCAAAATCGACAAACAACTGGAAGAGCGCATGGAACTGGCACAGCAGGTTTCGAGTATGGCACTGAGTTTACGCAAAAAGACTAACCTTCGCGTACGCCAGCCATTGCAGAAAATTCTCATACCGGTTACTGGTGACCATATCAAGGATCAGCTCGAAAAAGTAAGTGGACTGATATTGAGCGAAGTTAACGTGAAAGAACTGGAATACCTTGACGAATCGGCCGGTTTTCTGGTTAAAAAAATCAAGCCAAACTTTAAAACACTAGGCCCGCGCTATGGCAAACTCATGAAGGAAATTGCTGCAGCCGTTGGTGCATTTACCCAGGTTGAAATAAGTAAAATTGAAACAGAAGGACAGTATAATCTACAGATTAATGGTGAAAATGTTGAGATGTATCTAACAGATGTTGAGATCATTACTGAAGATATCCCGGGGTGGGTGGTAGCTAACCAGGGCTCGTTAACAGTTGCTCTCGATATTACGGTAACCAATGGACTTTGGCAGGAAGGAATAGCCCGCGAACTTGTTAACAGGATACAAAATATCCGCAAAGACCGTGGTTTTGATGTGACTGATAAAATAACACTGGATTTACAGAAAAATGACCAGATAGAAGAAGCGATCAGTAACTTTAATGCATATATTTGCTCTGAAACACTGGCTGAATCACTCACTGTTTCCGACAGAATGCTGCATAATTCTGAGATGCTTGACCTGACTGATGAGATAAGTGTTGCGATCAGGGTTGACAAAATATAATGTGCTAATTTGATAATGTGCTGGTGTGCTAATGTTGAGTTGAAGGGATTAAATGAGAAGGATGAGTATTTAGTCATATTTTAAGATTAACACATCATCGCATAAACGTATTATCACATTAGTACATTACTACATTAAACCATGAATAATGAATAACTTAATACCCGAATAATATGAAAGCGGAAGAAGAAAAAGACGAAAAAGGAAGAACCCACTACTCTGATGAGGAATTGGCTGAATTCCGCGAGCTGATTGTCGACAAACTTACAAAGGCCCGTCACGATATGGATTTGCTGACTGAAGCATACACCAACAGCAATGACAACGATACTATGGATACTTCTCCGACTTTTAAAGTTTTGGAAGAAGGCTACCAGGTGATGTCGAAAGAAGAAAATGCCCGTTTGGCAGGCCGACAGGAGAAATTTATCCAGAGCCTCGAAAATGCGTTGGTTCGTATCGAGAATAAAACCTACGGTATTTGTCGCGAAACCGGCAAACTGATTTCGAAAGAACGGTTACGTAGCGTTCCTCATGCAACACTGAGCATGGAAGCCAAACTGAAACAGAAATAAGCGGAACAGTATATCGTGCTGAAGAAATCATTTTTAGTAGTATTTATCGTCCTGTTCATTGACCAGGCTTTAAAATTATGGATTAAAACCCATATGACGCTTGGCCAGGAATTTCATGTGGCAGGCAATTGGTTTATTATTCACTTCACCGAAAACAACGGAATGGCTTTCGGCCTGCAGTTCGCCGGCGGATATGGAAAACTCGCGTTGAGTTTGTTCCGCATCTTTGCTGTCGGATTTTTGGGTTGGTATATCTTCCGCCTGGCTAAGTCCAAAACCGCTTTTGGTGTTATTTTTTGTTTCTCGTTGATCCTTGCCGGAGCCATGGGAAATATTATCGATAGCGCCCTTTACGGCATGGTATTCAGCGAAAGCACCTATTTCGACCTGGCCCGTTTCCTGCCTGCGGAAGGAGGCTACAGTACATTCCTTCATGGTAAAGTTGTGGATATGTTTTATTTCCCCATACTCGAAGGCAATTACCCACAGTGGTTTCCTATACTTGGTGGTGATCATTTTATCTTTTTCCGCCCGGTTTTCAATGTTGCCGATTCGGCAATCACTTGCGGGGTTATAAGCTTATTAATCTTTCAACGCCAGTTTTTTAACACACCAAAAGAAACAAACGAGGACAAAAAAGAAGATATTCAGGAAGATAGTTCTTCAGAACCTTCCGATAACATTCTGGCAGCTGACAAATAATTAAAAACAGCAGATTTATTAATCAGAAAGTATGCTGAACTTTACAATTTGTTTTTAAATTTGCTTTCTAATTCAATTTCACATGGCTCAAAAAATAATCGGTAAAATTTCACAGATCATCGGCCCGGTGATCGATGTATCTTTTGACGAAAATGTTCCGCTTCCTAATATTTACGATGCACTTGAAGTAACAAACGAGCAGGGTACTGTTATCGTTCTGGAATGTCAGCAGGATATCGGTGAAAACACAATCCGTACCGTTGCAATGGATTCAACTGATGGTTTGAGCCGTGGCATGCAGGTTGTTTCAACGGGTATTTCTATTTCGATGCCTGTCGGTGATGCTATCAAAGGCCGTTTATTTAATGTAATCGGAAATGCCATTGATGGAATGCCGTCTGTTTCGCGCGAAAGAGTTGCAAGCATACACCGCGATCCTCCTAAATTTGAAAACCTTTCCACTACAAAGGAAGTTCTGTATACCGGGATTAAAGTTATCGACCTGATTGAGCCTTACTCAAAAGGAGGTAAAATTGGATTATTCGGTGGTGCCGGTGTTGGTAAAACAGTTATTATCCAGGAACTCATTAATAATATTGCCAAACAATCCAATGGATTTTCAGTGTTTGCCGGTGTAGGCGAACGCACACGTGAAGGAAATGACCTTTTGCGTGAAATGATCGAGGCTGGTTTGGTAAACTATGGCAATGAATTCAAAAAAAGCATGGAAGAAGGTGGCTGGGATTTATCCAAAGTAGACCATAAAGAAATGGAGAAATCTCTGTTAACTATGGTTTTCGGTCAGATGAATGAACCGCCGGGAGCCCGTGCCCGTGTTGCTCTTTCAGGGCTTACTGTTGCTGAATATTTCCGTGATGGCGACGAACAAAGCGGGGGAAATGATATTTTGTTCTTCATCGATAATATATTCCGTTTCACACAGGCTGGATCCGAAGTATCGGCTTTGCTTGGACGTATGCCTTCGGCCGTAGGGTATCAGCCTACACTGGCATCCGAAATGGGCGTGATGCAGGAACGTATTACCTCAACCAAACGCGGTTCAATCACTTCCGTTCAGGCTGTGTATGTACCTGCCGATGACTTGACCGACCCTGCTCCTGCTACTACTTTTGCCCACCTTGACGCAACCACTGTATTGAGCCGTAAAATTGCCGAGCAAGGTATTTATCCTGCTGTTGACCCTCTCGATTCAACTTCACGAATTCTAAATCCCGATATCGTTGGCGAAGAACATTATAACACAGCTCAGCGTGTTAAAGAAATTCTTCAGCGATACAAGGAATTGCAGGATATCATTGCTATCCTTGGTATGGATGAGCTTTCGGACGAGGACAAACTGGTTGTTCAACGCGCACGCCGTGTAGCCCGTTTCCTTTCACAGCCATTCTTTGTGGCAACACAATTTACCGGTATTCCTGGTGCTTTCGTGGCTATCGAAGATACCATCAAAGGATTTAAAATGATTCTTGATGGTGAAGTTGACGAATATCCTGAATCTGCTTTCAACCTTGTTGGTACTATTGAAGAAGCAATTGAGAAAGGCAAGAAAATGCTGGCAGAAGGTTAAGATAGTTATGAGTTATAAGTGATGAGTGATGAGATGGAAGTTGTGAGAAAAGCAACTAAAACTTTATAAAACATGAAACTCTAAAATCAGCACCCCTAACAGCCTAATCCCCTAACAGCCTACTAAAATGAAAATAGAAATAGTAACACCCGACACTACCATTTACGAAGGTGAAGTTTCGCTGGCTCAATTGCCGGGACTGGATGGTTCGTTCGAAGTAATGAACAATCACGCACCAACAATTTCCGCACTTAAACAAGGCAAGATTAAGGTGATTGATACCAAAAAGACTACTTTATTTTTTGATATTAAAGGCGGTGTTGTGGAAATACTGAAAAATAAAATCCAGGTGCTGGCTGAATAAAACCAGATTTTGTACTTATTGATACTGGAGGGCTTTGGCCCTCCTTTTTTTTTGCTCATTGTACTGTGATCCCGTGTTTTATTCGCTTTAAAACGAAAAGCGCTCCATTGAAATAAATTTCAATGGAGCGCCATCGTGTTTATATGATTTACCTATGGATTTTTACTTTTTTTCAAGACTCCACCCTGTCTTCAAACCTACAATAAACCAGGCAAGAGACACCGTTCCAAGTGCAAATATGGTGTCACCGATTACTCTGAGCCAGCGGAAGAAAGAAAGCGTATCGTCCTGCATAAAATCAGCCGAACGGGCATACCATAAACCGTGTTTCACACTTACCCAGGTTTGCGCCAATCCAACTGGAAGCACGCTGAGTAAAAGCATCAGCGCTAGCCCGATATTAATGGCCCAAAAGGCGAAACGGATATACTTCTCTTTCCAGATAGCATCCGCATCAATGCTGCGAAGAACGAAAAGCATAAGGCCAATTCCAAGCATTCCATAAACACCGAACAGGGCTGCGTGGCCGTGAGCCGCTGTTGTATTTAATCCTTGCATATAATACAATGCAATAGGTGGATTGATAAGGAAACCAAGAATACCGGCTCCTACCAGGTTCCAGAATGATACTGCCAGGAAACTGTAAATTGGCCATTTGTAATTCTGAATCCAGTTGCTGGTGCGGGAGATTTTAAGAGTGCCAAATGCTTCGAAACCGATCAATACAAGCGGCGCAACCTCAAGTGCACTGAATGATGCCCCAAGAGCAAGAATTGCGGTTGGTGTTCCCGAAAAATACAAGTGATGGAAAGTACCCAATATCCCTCCTGAAAGAAAAACGATGGTAGAGAACAACACATTAGATGTTGCCGTGGTTGCACGGATCAGGTTAAGTTTTACAAAAAGGAAAGCAATAGCAACAGTCGCAAATACTTCAAAGAATCCTTCTACCCATAGATGAACTACCCACCAACGCCAGTATTCGGCAATAGCAAGGTTAGTTTGGCGTCCCCACATAAGACCAGCTCCATAAAATGCCGCAATAGCAATGGAAGCAATAAGGAACATAGCAAGTAGATGCCTGCTTTCGTCCCTTTTCTTAAGTGCAGGCCAGATTGCCCTTCCCATTAATAAAAGCCAAAGTACCAGGCCTATAAACAAGAATGCCTGCCAGAAACGGCCCAGGTCGACATATTCATAACCCTGGTGACCGAAGTAGAAATTAGTTACCAAACCGAGTTTCTGCATAATGCCAAACCATTGTCCGATCAGTGATCCAACGACAATTACCAACAAAGCCAGGAACAGGAAATTGACACCTATACGCTGAAACTTCGGTTCGTGACCCGAAACAGCAGGCGCCAGGTAAAGTCCAGTTGCCAGCCACGAAGTAGCGATCCAGAAAATAGCGATCTGCACATGCCAGGTCCGTGAAAGCGAATAGGGTAGAATCTGCGCAAGCGGAAGCCCATAAAAAGCCTGTCCTTCAACTCCATAATGCGCGGTGATAATACCCATGAGTATCTGAACAAGTATCAAACCGGTAACCACCCAGAAATATTTTAACGTAGCTTTCATCGATGGCGTCATCACCAATCCAAAGAAAGGATCTCGTTTCAGCATTTCTGCCGGTTCATCCTCTTTATTGGAGGCATAATACCAAACCAGTAACCCAATTCCGATCAGCAACATGATAACGCTGAAACCGGTCCATAAAATAAGTGAGCTTGTTGGTTTATTATCAACCAGTTGCTCCGAAGGCCAGTTGTTGGTATATGAAATATCGCTGTCGGGACGGTTGGTTACACAAGCCCACGATGTCCAGAAAAAGAAGGCATTCATTTTAGACATACGGTCTGCTGTTTTAATGGAATTTGCTGGAACAGCGTAATAGCCGCGAAGCTTTTCGAATGCCGGATCATTCATAAACAAACCTTCATAATGCTTGCTCACCGCAGCAATGGCAGCGGCACGGAGAGGTGAAACAACGAATACATTTTTAGCCTCATCGTAGGTATTGGTTCGCAATTCTTTCTGCAAACGAATTTTATACATTGCCTGCTTCTCAGCCGGAAGGTCCTTGTAATCCATGCTGTCGTTATCGCGGGCATACTGGTTTAGAATGAATTCAGCCTCACGGTGAAGCCAGTCTGCCGACCAGTCAGGTGCTACATATGAGCCATGGCCCCAAATGGTTCCAACTTCCTGTCCGCCGATCGATTGCCATATATTCTGACCATCTTTAATATCCTGGCCGGTGAACAAAACAGTTCCATCAGTTGTAACTACCTGCGCCGGAATTGGCGGGGCTTTTCTATAAATTTCTCTGCCGAAATATCCCAGCACGGCAAATGAAATTACCATTACGCCTATGAAGGCAATCCAGAGTTTTTTTGTTGTCATAAATTGTGGTTTTAGTTTGAAGCGTTGTTAATAAGGGTTAATTGAAACTTGTTTGATAAGTGGAAGAATGATTTTGAAATCAAATCACTTGATACCAAGCTGTACATGTCAGTGAATGTAAATTCCTGCAAGGTGATCGATCATTGCACTATAATCCTCTTTGCTTAGGCCGCTTTGCTGTGAATTTTCAATTTTTGTAAAATCAAGCATTAGCGATTCCTGTTCGGCAGGTGTGAATGCTTTGTCAGCCATACGAAAAAGAACATTATTCTCTTTGCCGATATGGTTTTTGAGCAAATCCGTATAACCTAACATATTGCTGTAAATGGTTTTCAGAGCAGCCTGATCGCCAAGCTTAAACCGCAAAATATTCTCATCCATTCCTTTCACGTACATCCGTCCTTCGGCATGATCGTGAAGCATCACTGCCACCGGTCCTGTTTCGTTCGAAAATCCTTTCTGCACCATCAGCGGAAACAACAGTTGTTCTTCTTTCGCATGATGTAGTCCATCAGCAAATTCGCGTATAATTTTTACAATCAGTTCAAGGTGTTCAATGTTAGGGTTTGCGGATTCCGTAATCCGTTCCATAACTTCGATCAACCGAAGTATCTGAACATGATCATTTTCGAGATTTTGTGTTGCTGTTGTCATGATTATCGGTATTTTATTGAGCCAATTTCAGAGCTTTTGGATAAAGAATATTATTTTCGAGATGAACATGAATGTGAAGATCGTCTTCAAATTGCTCCAGCAGTTTTAGCGAAACCCGATAAGTGTTGCAGGCATCTTCCGGAATCAGGTAGTTGTTAGTCAGCACATTTATTTTATCCATCGCTCCTCCGGCAAACTCATGTTCGCCCTGCATACGTGTTATTTCAGAAACTATGGTTGCTTTTACTTCAGGTGATGCGTTCTTTTCAGCTTCTTTAATGGCTGGAAACAAGACCTCTTCCTCATTTTTCAAATGCTGCAGAAGTTCTTCATTTATTTTGGTAAACAAGGATGCTACCTCAATCAGTTCAGGGTGGTGTTCGCCATGAACATTGGCAATTTTTTGAGTGTAGAAGACCAGTTCGGGAAGATTCTTCAATACAAATTTGTGGTGCGTGTTTACAATATAATCGCTCAGGAAACCGAGATCCCACTCTTTAAAATTCATAGCACCGCTAACCGGCGTTTGCGCAAGAGTTTCCAGTTGCTGAATTAAATAGGATTCATCCGCTCCTTTTTCTTTGCAGGCTTTGGAAAGGCTTTTATTACCTCCGCAGCAAAAATCAATACCGGCTTCCTTAAACATGGACGCGGCTCTGAAATCGTTGGCTACAATTTCGCCAATGGTTGGTTCTATATTTATTTGAGTTGTCATTTTGAGTGAGTTTTAATTTCGGGACAAATATAAACATATTTTTATAATAAAAGACAAAAAGGTCTTTTATTATTTATCAATTAATTATTTGTACCTTTGCAATATTAAAATTTAGCTAACCGCACTACATTATGTTCAACAAAGAAACAGAATATGCCCTCAGGGGATTGGTTTACATCCAGTTACAGAATTTCGATGGCAAACGGCCAGGCATAGCCGAAATTGCAGAGCAAATTGATGCTCCGCATTTTTATACGGCCAAAATCTTACAGCGATTAGTTAGGCAAGGTTTTGTTGAATCGCAGAAAGGGAAAGGAGGAGGTTTTTATTTTGATAATAAAAAACCGGAATTATCCCTTAAGGAGCTGATTATAGCTACCGAAGGCGATAAATTATTTTGCGGATGTGGATTTGGATTGAAACAATGCGACGAAAACAATCCATGCCCGTTGCACGATAAATATGCTTTAATCCGCAATGCGCTTAATAAGCTGGTTACCGAGGAAAATGTGCAGAGCCTGGCGCAGAAGACGATGAAAGGGGAAGAAATGCTATCGCCGAGGTTGAAGTAGCAAGAACTAACGGCAGAAAATCCTACTATTCGCGATTCGCAAATAGCAAATAATCCGACAGGTTTATAGGAATTGTGTCAACGGAGAATTTCTCCGTTTCTAATAACATTTTCTGCTGTTCCCTGTATTGCAAATCCTTCATAAATATTTGAATCACATTTTTGAACCTGCGTTTCAACTGAAATAACTGATTTCAAATCAGGATTCCAGATTACCAGGTCAGCTTCCGAACCAACTTCGATGGTTCCTTTTTGCGGATAAAGGCCAAAAATCCGGGCTGCGTTGGTGGAAGTTAATCCAACAAATTGCTGCAAACTTATTTTTTTAGTTAAAACGCCATAGGTATAAAGCAGGGCCAGCCGGTTTTCTATTCCTCCGGCACCATTGGGGATTTTCGTAAAATCATTTATACCCACATCCTTTTGGCCTTTGGTGTTGAAAGGGCAATGATCAGTGGAAATTACATCCACAGTGCCATCTGCTAAAGCAAGCCAAAGCGCTTCCTGATCCTTTTTTGAACGTATGGGCGGACTGATCACATATTTCAATGAATCGGGTAAAGGATTTGAATATACACTTTCATCAAGCAATAAATACTGGGGACAGGTTTCGCAAAATAGTGGAAGGCCTTCCTGCTTAGCTGCTCTTACGAATTCAAGAGATTTTGCAGTTGAGGTATGAACGAGATAAGTTTTACAACCGGTTTTGCGACAAAGGTCAATTACTTTCCGAACAGATTCGGATTCAACTTCGGCCGGTCGCGAAAGCGCATGGAACAAAGGCTGAGTTTTACCTTCGGCAAGGAATCTTTTCTGGTTTTCGATAATTGTATCGCCTTCTTCGCAGTGTACCAGTACAATGGCATTGAGCGAGGCGGCTTTTTTCATAACCTGTTCAAGTTCCCAATATTCAATTCCGATGCTGCCTTTGTAAGCCAGGTAAGCTTTGAAAGATTTTATCCCAACTTCGTTCACGCACCATTCCATTTGCTCCGGAATGGTATTATCATACCAGGTGATTCCCATATGCAAAGTGTAGTCCGCCAGGCATTTATTGGATTCCGTCAGGCGAAATGCCAGTGCTTTCATTAAGGATTGTCCGCGTGAAGGAGTAACAAAATCAACCAGGAAAGTAGTTCCACCGGCAATGGCAGCTTCACTCCCACTAAGGAAATCATCGCAGCATGGACCAGCCGGCGTGGGTAATTCAAGATGTACATGAGGATCAATTCCTCCGGGGATAATGTATTTCCCTTTGGCGTCGATAATTTTGGAATGGGGAAAGTCCGCTGTATTGAGTTGACCGATTTCTTTTATCAGGCCTTCACTAATTGCAATATCAGAATTGGTAGTAGAACCGGAGCCGATAATAGTTCCGTTGAGTATAAGTAGTTGGTTCATAATAAATATTTTATAAATGGGTCTTTTCATTGTCAGACACCTTACAGGTGTGCAGACACTACGTTGCAGACACTAGTGATTTTTCAAACAATCCATCCGTATTTTTCTGAAAACCTAATTTTGATAAATATTGAGAGTATTTTCCGCTATTCCCTTCAGCCACAACTTTTGTAAACCCTTCTTTTATAAAGCGATCGCGAAGACGAAGATAGATATACTTCCCATTTTTAAAATCACGGTATTCGGGTAGTACAAAATCGAGCCCGACAGCCAGGCAATGGTCATCTTCCCTGTGTGCCAGGAAAACTCCGGCAACAGCCATATTTCGTAAAACAAAAAAACTAACGGTATTCATTTCAGGTTTATACGAAAATCCGGGAAAGAATTTGTCAATATCTTTTTTATGAAATTCAAGGAACCTGATCAGGTATCGGTTTTCAGGACGCAATTCCAGTATTTCGAAGACTTCCTTTTTAGAGTAAATTGAATTCAGGTAATAGATATCAACCAAAGCGATAAAGGCATTGAGAAATCCTACCGGCCATGCTCCGATCAGGAAACCATATATTGAAAAGGTTAGAGCACCGAAAAGGTTAATCCACCTGAATTTCAGGATAGAACTCATGGTCATTGAAAGCGCGATGGCAATGGAGGCGAGATAGCCAATCCATTGTAAAAGAGATATTTCCATAGATATGTTTTGAGTGACTAAAGTGCTTAAAGTGCTTAAAGTGTATCTTTCAAACAGCCTAAACACCTTCAGCCTGGTAGCCTAATGAGCTACAAAATTAGTCTAAATATCTCTATTTCCTCATTTTCGTCCAAAGTCTCTCAGCCTGGATGCGGGCATCGGCAAGAATTTTCGCCTCATTAACGGTTAAAATTTTCCTGTTTTCAACAATCAGCCTGCCTTGTGAAATCACATGCTGAACACGCTGTGATTCGATACCGAAAACAAAGTGGCCATAGAAATTATCGTTGTTGAATGGTGTAGGCGTATCATAATCGAGCACTACCAGGTTGTTGGGGCCGTGACCTTTAAACCCGTTGTTGTTCAGGTACTTGTCAGCATTGCGGAAACGCCGGTAAACGCTGTCATAGCCAATAGTATCAAAATTCTGACCAACGAAAAAAGCAGCTTTAGCGCTTCGCAGCATATCGCTATGCATGCCGTCGGTACCCATCATAATATTTTCACCAAGTTCTGCGGCATTGAAATAGCCGACTTTGTTATTCAGGTTGCTTTCGGTATTCTGAACTACCCAGGCAGGACTGTGTCTGATGATTTTCTTCTCATTTTCGCTAAGATGAAGACAGTGACCAAGAATGGATTTGCCAGATTCAAGAGCGCCAAATTTCTGCAGGCGTTCGATAACACGCATGCCATAAGTTGAGACACAATGATCCTGGTCGCTTTCGGCTTCTGCAACGTGGATATGGATACCACTATCGGCTTGTTTAGCCAGTTCAACTGCTTTTTTCAATGTATCATCCGAAACTGTGAATGATGCATGCAAACCTACCAAACCCTGGTGATTTTTAATGTATTCAGCGGTCTCATTCAGCCCTTCCTCAGCTTTATCCAACCCATCGCGATCAGAAATTTCATAACACAGCAAATGCGAAGCGCCTACTTTCTCGAAGGCCTTTGCTATAATTTCGAGTGAACCAGTTATGGCATTCGGGGAAGCATGATGATCAATTACGAAAGTGACACCGTTTTTAATGCAAGCTATAGCGGTATAAAGCGCGCTGGCTTCAATCATTTCAGCATCCAATGCTTTATCAAGAGTCCACCAGACAAACTCCAGGATTTCATTGAAATTTTCGGGGTTCTTTTTCGGAGCGCCCATTCCACGGGATAATGCCGAATATACATGGTGGTGCCCGCAAACAAAGGATTGAGTGATGTATTTGCCAGAGCAATCGATCACCTGGTCGAACTGGCTTTCAGCAACCTGGTTAACAAATTCTATTTTACCATCCTGACCTTCATGAACCAGAATATTGGTTGTGGTAAATTTAAGGGTTTCGGGATGGATGTAAGTTCCGTTTTTGAGTAAGAGTGGCATTTGATGTACAATTTATAAATAAGATTCAGGGAATCGGATTTTTATTAAAAGCGTTCCGATTATTCCAATTCCAGGTTAATTTGTTTTGCCGGCAAGAAATTCTCTCCGGTTACAACGCTTTTCCCGGTTTTTGATTCAAGTTCTTTCCGGGCGTTTTTAGCTACTGCACCTCCTTTTTTGCCTGCACTTGCATTTTGAATTAATCCTTTTGCTTCTTCACTTTCTGCAATTTGCCGGGTTGATAATTCGGCAAGCGCAGTGAAAATAAGTTCGGCTTCGCTCATATGGTCACGCAGATTTTGTGATTTTAACCCTTTCAGATCTTTATGTTTTCTAACAGATAGCCCTGTCCATTCCTGGTGGATAATATTGGTTAACAATGCAAACTCATCTGGTTGTTCCACACCACTTTCTTTCCAGTAATCAGTAAGTTTATTCCGGGTTTCCTGACCGGTCATGCGCTGTTGAATCCACTTTTCGCTGCGACCGAGTTTTTTCCAGTTTTCCCGCGCCCTGTCAATACTTTGCGAAGGGTCGGAAATTTCCTGCATGCGTTCGTAACCCACTTTTGCGAGCCACTGCTTAAAAGGTTCTGCTTTAGGAGAGGGAATAGATTGGATAAGTCTTAAAAGGGTAGCAGTGTCTGCTACATCTGTTTCCCGGCTTTTCCCGTCTTCAGCAATCATTCTCAACCGTACGATTTTTTCGTACACTTCACTACCCTCAAGAGTCAGCTTCTTTTTCAGATCACTCCAGTAGCGTTTTGGGATGCTGCTTTCTGTTAGAATCTCAATTACATCAATTACCGAAAAATACCATACTTCCTTTTCAGAATCGTAATGGCTGCGCACTTTTTTTTGTTCGAATAGTTTTATAGGTACCATTTAGAAATCGTATTAACTGAACAATCATAAAGATAACGAATATCTTCAAATTGTTTTATTTAACGGCAAACTATATCTTCTAACTCCATCAAAATCACAGAACGCATTGGCTACAGCCGCAGCAGTGGGAACCAGCCCGATTTCGCCTAAGCCTTTTGCTCCGTAAGGTCCAACCGGGTCTTTTACTTCCACACCCAAAACTACCACTTCAGGCATATCCTTAGCTCTGAGTATTTTTAAGTCGCGCATTTTAGTGGAAACCAACTGGCCATCTGCCATCGGTAAATCCTCAGACAAAGCATAACCCAATCCCATATGAACAGCGCCTTCCACCTGTCCTTCGAACATTACAGGATTCATAATTTTGCCGGCATCGTGGGCAGCGTAAATGGTTTCTATTTTACCGGATTCATCCAAAACAACTAATTGAGTTGCGTATCCATAAGCAAAATGAGTAATAATTTCTTTCACATCGGCACCGGGTTTGGTAGTCCAGTCACAGGTGTAATTGCCCTTATAAGTTTTGCCCGAGAGTTCCTGTAAACTGTTATGTTTAAGATCTTCACGGATTTGTTTTGAAGCATCCAGAATTGCATTTCCAAGCAAGGCTGTTGCCCGCGAGGAAGTCGTCATTCCGGTTGGAATAGCGGCTCGGGAATCCACTATCACTTCAACTATTGCAGGAGAAATTCCGGTTTCTTCGCACAAAACCTGCGTGGCAATGGTATGAACACCCTGGCCCATTTCGGTCCAGCCATGATGTATAATAACCTGGTTTTCTGATTTTATTTCAATAATAACATCGCTGAAATCAGCCATGCCGTTACCGACTCCGCTGTTTTTAATTCCACAGGCAAGTCCTTTGAAACGGGCCTTTTCGTAGAAAGGTTTAACAGCCAACAGTGTTTCTTTAACTCCAACACCTTTGTGCAAAACCTGCCCTGTGGCCGTCATTTTACCTTCGCAAAGCGCATTATCATAACGAAACTGCCAGCGATCGAATCCGCCTTGTTTGCAAAGATCATCGATGCAGCCTTCGAGGGCAAAAGCAACCTGATTGGCGCCAAAGCCACGCATAGCGCCACTCGGAATATTGTTGGTATAAACTGTCAGCGCTTCGAGATTTACGCAAGGGAAATGGTATGCTCCGCTGGCATGGCCGGCCACGCGTTCCATCACTTTGGTTCCGACTGAAGCGTATGCTCCGCTATCGCCAACTGCATAAAGTTTAAGCC
Organism: Bacteroidales bacterium; assembly: GCA_963665485.1. Taxonomy (GTDB): domain Bacteria; phylum Bacteroidota; class Bacteroidia; order Bacteroidales; family UBA4417; genus UBA4417. The sequence goes on from OY762227.1 coordinate 483,292, forward strand.
CGGTGAGCTTTCCATCTTTGTTGCAACCAACTTCCATTTCCATGTAAACAGGATGCCGTTTGGGATGCATGCGGATAGATTCGTCCCTCGAAAGCACTAATTTTACGGGCTTTTTCAGAAGCCAGGCAAATAAGGAAGTATGTCCCTGAACAGTCATATCCTCTTTTCCACCAAAACCACCACCTGTGGAAACAAGTGTAACCCGTACTTTTTCAACAGGTAAATTTAATATAGCGGCTACCTGCTTTCGGTCTTCATAAATGCCTTGCCCGTTGGCGTATAAATGAATACCATCTTCAAAAGGCATAGCAACGGCACCTTCAGTTTCCAGGAAAGCATGCTCAATGCGCTGGGTCTGGTATATACCTTTTGCGACAAAATCGGAACCGGCCAGTATTTCATCCGCGTTTCCACCACGATAAACCCTGCAGGTTTCCAAAAGATTATCCCTGTCAGGATGTACCTTCAGCGCTCTCGGTTTTATGGCTTCATGCGGATCGGTAACCGGTTTATGAACCTCATACGTTACTTTTATCAATTTAACGGCTTCACGGGCAATATCTTCGGTTTCGGCAACCACACCAGCAAGCACATCACCAATGTAACGTGTTGTTTCGCCGGGTTTAACCATCAGTGGCCAGTCTTTGAAAATCAGGCCGACAAAACGGTTGCCGGGAATATCATCAGCTGTTATAATTCTTAAAACACCTTTTAATTTTAGTGCTACAGAAATATCGATTTCAAGAACTGTCGCCTTTGCATGATCCGAAAAGTATAAAGCTCCGTAAAGCATTCCGTCAAACTTCAGATCATTAACGAACAAGCGTTTCCCGATGGCCATTTCAAAGGCTTCGTATTTGGGATAGGAAGTGCCGACATTGCCTGAAAGTGTTGTGCTTGTTGAAGATTTCTGCTGCTGAAGCCGTTGAGCTGTCTCGTAAATGGCATCAATAATTTTAACATACCCGGTGCAGCGGCAAAGGTTCAGAGTAAGTGCTTGTTTTATCTCGTCTCTTGTTGGTGTTGGATTTTTCTGAAGAAGTATATTGGTGCGCATCAGGAAACCGGGAGTGCAAAAGCCACACTGAACGGCACCTTTCTCAACAAATGCCTTTGCCATAATATCTCTGACATCTTCTGGCAAGCCTTCGAGCGTATTGACTTTAGCATTTTCAAGTTTCTTTAGCGGAGTAAGGCATGAAAGTTTTGCCTCACCATTTATCTCTACCATACATGCGCCACAGGCACCCTGGCAGGAACAGCCATCTTTTACAGAGGTAATATTTTTATGGTTACGAAGGAATTTCAGCAAGCTGATTTCAGGATTTCCTTCAAATTGGGTAGGTTGTCCGTTTAAAGTGAATTGTACCATGGGGTAGGCTGTTAGGCTTTAGACTGTTAGGCTGTTAGGATGAAGACTGTTAGGATGTTAGGATGAAGACTGTTAGGCTTTAGGCTGTTAGGCTGTTAGGATGAAGACTATTTGGACTATAGATTTAAATTTTACGAAGTGATCTTATAAGTGCTGCAAGTACTTTCTCGGTTTCTGTCAGTTGTAGTTCGGCAACACCAGTTTCATTTTCAGAAACATATCCCAGCCGTTGAGCTAATCCAAATTGGTAATGAAGTTCTCTCAACGAGCTAAAGGCAATTTCGAGAAAACGCAAATATTCTGTTTGGCTTTCACGGGCGCTACCTTCAACTATATTTGATGGAACTGAAACTGCACATCTTCTCATTTGTGAAGTCAACCCAAATGTTTCCTCTTTCGGAAATTTAATAGTTATTCGATAGATTGTCAGAGCGAGTTCGTCGGCAAGAATAAATGCTCTCAGTTTTGTATGATCTCTCATGAACAGTAGATATAAATTAATTTCTAACAGTCTAACAGTCTACAGCCTAACAGCCTTTAAAAACTTTTCAACAGAATGAATATCCGGCGAAACCGGCAAAGGAATTTCGAAAAGCGATTGTACCGCATTCAGATCTTTCAGACCGCTTCCTGTTAGAAGTACAACATTGGTTGAAGCTTTCGGAATCAAATACCTGTTTTTATAATCGAGGAAACCTGCAAAAGCTGCAGCAGCTGCAGGTTCGGTGAAAATACCGGTGTTTTTTGCAAGAATGGAGGCAGCTCTCAGAATATCATCTTCAGAAACAGTAATGGTTTGTCCATGATATTTAGTAATGTACCCGGCTGCCATGTGGAAATTCCTTGGTATATCTACGGAAATGCTGTCGGCTAAAGTATTTGATGGTGTAGATACAAATTCCTTATTCCCGATATTATCAACCAGGTTCGAGCTACGCGCGGCTTGGACCGCAATAATGATTGGCATTTTTTCGATTATGCCCAACCCAAGTAAATCTTCAAACCCTTTAAAAACACCGGAAATAATTACACCGTCACCTACCGGCACAAAAATATAATCAGGAATTTCCTCCTTCAATTGACTGTAAAGCTCAAACGAAACTGTTTTCTTACCTTCAATAGTAAACGGATTAAACGCTGTGTTTCTATTATACCAGCCAAAGCGTTTGGTAGCTTCAACACTCAGGTCGAATGCTTTATCGTAATTTCCGGCAACCGGAACAAGAGTTGCTCCGTACATCACTATTTGGGTAAGCTTGGCTTTGGGAGCCGTTGAAGGAACGAAAATCACAGCTTTTTGTCCTTGCGAAGCACACATTCCTGCTAAAGATGAACCAGCATTTCCAGTCGAAGCAGCCACAATGGTATCAATTCCGTTTTCTTTCGCAAAAGCTGAAACTACTGCCGAAGCCCTGTCTTTAAAAGAAAAAGTCGGGTTTTGTGAATCGTCCTTCAGGTAAAGCTTGAAATCGTTAACCTGGCCATCAAGTGAATTTATCTCATAAAGAGGTGTTTGTCCTACATGCAGATTCGGAAAGCTTTTCGCGTCGTTTACTGGCAGTAATTGAAGGAAATTGTTTTCCTCCAGCTCCCGGAATGATGATTTACTCAATGTTTTATAATCGTAATTCACTTTTAGAACCCCAAGCGGAGGTTGGTCCGGCAACTGCCTTTTACTACAAGCGGGGCAGAGATATACGATTTCGCCAGCGGGAATGATTTTGCCGCAATCGGAACACTGGTAGGTGAATTTAGAAGTCATTGTATTTTTTTAGTGCTTAGTGCAAAGTGCCGGGTGCCAGGTACCGGAATTAAGTGGACCCCGGAACCCGGAACTGCTTTAAAGATTCAAACACCAGAATTGGTGTTCAGACACTTTATAAATTTTTAAGTACGCCTGTTTCCTCGTTGAATTCGTTGATCATTTCGTCCCAGCGCTCTGCCTGATGAAACTGATGATCCCATACCTCGCGGTCGTTCCAGAGCTGGTTCAGATCTTCGAGATCTTTTTCCTGTTGTTCGATCCAGGTAAAATATTTGAGGTTATGAATGGCTTTGCGGTCGTAATAACTGAGTTCTTTCAGGTGATCGGTGGATTGTCCGAAAAGACATTTTTCCATATCCTTTGCAGCCTGGAGAGTTGAATAAGCGCCTTTGTCAGCTGTTAATTCTTCGAGGCGCGAACCGTACATTTCAGCTGAATCCGTTGCCAGGCTGAAAACTACATCGTCACCGTTCATTTCGTAATATTTTGCCGTTTTGATGGCTGACAAAATATTTGCAACGCCTGAAATACCAAGTAAACTAAGTTGTTCAACTAATTCAGCATCAATGCCGATAGATTTCAGATAACTCTTTCCTTCGGGTTCGTTGAAAAGCCTGAAAATGCGCATGCAATCTTCATCGTCGATGGCAGTAACCACATCGGTATTTTTTGCGTTATGAACCCATGGAACATGCTTGTCGCCGATTCCTTCGATACGGTGACCACCAAAGCCATTGTTGAGCAAAGTTGGGCATTGTAACGCTTCGGAAGCAACTATTTTCATTTGCGGGAATTGCTTTTTCAGGTAATCGCCTGCGCCTATAGTACCCGCCGAACCGGTAGCTGAAACATAAGCTGCCAATTGTCCTTTAGCTGATTTCACCGAATTAAAAACTTCTTCAATGGCCGGTGCCGTTACATTATAATGCCAGCAAGGATTTCCGAATTCGTCGAACTGGTTGAAGATCACGCAATCCTTCCGATTGCGGCGGATATCCCAGCATTTGTCGTAGATTTCCTTCACATTCGATTCGCAGCCGGGAGTAGCAATTACCTCAGCGCCGATTTCTTTTAGCCAGGAGAAACGTTCCTTACTCATTTCCTCAGGAAGAATGGCAACAGCTGTAACGCCCATTAAATGCGAATCGAAAGCGCCACCGCGGCAATAGTTTCCTGTTGACGGCCACACTGCTTTATGATAGGTAGGATCGAATTCGCCGGTAAGGATTCGCGGAGCAAGGCATCCGTATGCGGCGCCTACTTTGTGTGCTCCGGTTGGAAAATATTTTCCAACAAGAAGAATAATCCGTGTTTTAACTCCCGAAATTTCCGAAGGGATTTCAAGATAGTTTACGTCACCATAAAGGCCGCCTTTTGGAACAGGCTGGTTTTTCCATGTAATCCTGAAAAGGTTTGCCGGGTGAAGATCCCATAAACCAATGGTTTTCAACTGTTCTTTGATTTTTTCGGGAACAAGTTCCGGGTTGCGCATTTGAGCAAAAGTAGGTAGTACGATCCCTTTTTCGCGGAAACGTTCGATAGCTTTCTGCCTGGCAGCGGCATTTACAATTTTGTTTGTGAGTGTAATCATTTTAAAGGTATTTACGCAACAATGTTATGGATATTTATGGAGATATAATATATGTTCTTTGAAAATCGGATGATCATGCCATTGAATGAACCGAATCGATCAGCACTTTCATTTCGGCTGCATTTACTAAGAGTGCTTCTGTATTTAAATCCCCCTTTTTGTCGGCTTTGATAATTTTGAAATCAGTTAAACCGAAGCTCACATTGATTTCATCATCTGAATACCAGTAAAAATCTGCCGCTTTTGTCAGCTTCAGAATCTTGTCGCCCTGCCTGTGAAGTAAAGTTGTATTTGCTCCGTCATTTTGAAATAAAAATCCGTTTTCGGTCTGGTTGAAGCTCTTTTCGGTGAGGCAGATCCTGGGTTTGTCGCTAAAAGGTGAGCCTTTGGTGGGGCAGAAAGTAGTACAGTTTCCACATTCGTTGCAGAAATCGGCCACATTAAGCACCTGGTATTTTTGCTGAATTTTCAGTTGGCTTTCTATCCGGAAGGTCGGAGTAGCTTCATTAAATGAAATTTTCCAGACCGGCACCTCGGCTGCTTCGGTCATATAATAGTTGTTGGCACGATTGGGGCAAACGGTTACGCAAACGCTGCACACGTCGCCGCATTGCAGGCAACGGGAGGCCTCGCGTATGGCCGATTCGGCCGCAAACTCCGGATGATCGCCGGCAATAGAAGCTTCAATTTTCTGCCGTTGCGACTTACGAACTATAAAATCGCTGTACGACATTTTTTTATCCGATGAAAGTTTTTCGGAAGGAAGCACAATGCCTGCCTTGGCGGCAATCTGTAGGGCGGCTTTGCGTCCGTCGCCAACCGCTTTAACTATAGTGGCCGCACCGCGCATGGCATCACCGCCGATAAAAACACCGGGAACTGATGTTTCGTACGATCCTTTTACCGTCCGAAGTTCTCCGTAAGTGATAAAGTCAATATCAATATCCTGACCAAGAGCCGGAATAAGTGAATCAACCTGGAATTCAATGAATTCATCTTTAATCTTCACCGGTGAAAGGCGCGAATCGGTTGAAGATTTAACCAACTCCATTTTAGCGCAGACAACAGAAGTAATCCGGTTTCCGCTCAGGATCAGTTTTTCGGGAGCCAGCAATTCGTGCAGTTCAATTCCTTCGGCCAGTAAAGCCTTGATTTCATCCACATCTGCCGGCATTTCGTTGCGGGTACGGCGATACAATACTTTTACTGCACTTCCGGGCTGAGCAATGCGTTTTGCCGTTCGGGCAACATCCATGGCGGTATTTCCACCACCGATTATAATAATATTTTTTCCTAAATCGGTTAATTTTCCTTGTTTTGTGGTTTTCAGAAATTCAAACGCATTCAGAACTCCGGTTGCGTTATCACCTTGCATTTGCAGGGTTTTGAAGCGCTGGGCACCGGCAGCAATATAAACAGAATCATATTCAGTTCGCAGGCGGGCGAAAAGCTGGCTGTCAATTTTTGAATTATACTGAATTTTTACTCCAAGTTTTTCAATTCGTTCAATATCCTTTCGCAGTGACTCCATTTTAAGCCTGAACTCAGGAATTGCTTCGGAAACCATGCCGCCGGGAATAGATTTAGTTTCAAAAATCTCAACTTCAAAACCTCCCATTCTTAAAAAATAAGCGCAACTCAAGCCCGAAGGACCGGCACCGATAATGGCAACTTTCTTTCCGTTTGATGGCAAAATACTGATATCGGCCTCAAATCCTTTTTCGGCTACAAAGCGCTTCACTTCCTTAATTTTTAACGCCTGCTCGTAATTGATACGCGTGCATTTTGTCTGGCACAAATGGTCGCAGGCCACACCCAGCACATTAGGGAATGGATTTTTAATCATGATCACATCAAAGGCTTTCTGAAAATCGCCTTGCGAAGTGTGATACAGGTATTCGGGTATATCCTGGTTGGTAGGGCATTCGTCCACACAAGGGGCGTGGATACAATCGAAAAAGCCCAGAGGGCGGCTGGTTTTGATGCTTTTAATTACAAAAGGGTCTCTTTTATAATCGTCATTCAGCACAACTTCGTCGGCGTATGCATTCAGTTTTTCGAGCGCAGACCTGTTTTCCTTTGTCTTTGGCTCTGAAAGATTTTCAACATACTGAGCCAATCGTCCGTAACCACCCGGTTTCAGAATATCAGAGCAAACCGTTACTGGTTTCAATCCGCTTTCGGTTAAATCGGTGATATTGAAACAATCGGCACCGGCGGAAAAAGAAACATTCAATTTTCCTTTAAATTCATTTTGCAGTTTGCGGACAACATTTACGCTGATAGGATGCAGGGGCCGGCCGCTCATATACATCATCTGCTCGTGGGCCGGGAAAACGTTTTTGTGATTTTCGCTTTCGAGGGTATTGGTGAGTTTTACACCAAAAAACAAGGTTTCGGAATCGGCTGTTTGCTGCAATCTCTGAATGATTCCGATAGCATCAGGATATTTCAGGTCGTGCTCGAAAGCAATATCAGGAATGTTATTTTTAAACCCAAGCTTGTTGTTTAAAATATCACGGAGTTCCTCCTTGCCAAGCAGGGTTGGATTGAGTTTTATAAGCGTATGTAGTTTTTTCTCCTTCAACAGGTAATGCCCTATTTTTTCAATTTCGTCGGGTGGGCAGCCATGCATAGTGCTTAGCGTGATGTTGTCGGAAATGCGATCGGGAATTTCGATAGTTGCCAGTTCAGGATAAAACGGCAGCAATTCGTCTGTCATTTTCTGTTTAGCTATGGCGCAATCCTCCATGCTTTTCAGAAACCATTGCACATTTTCCTTCTGAATGCCTTCGAAATTATAGCCTATGCTCATGTTAAAAATAAAACCCCGCCCTTGCTGATGATTTAAACCAAGTTTATGTTGCAGCAAATGGATAAGTACCCATGCTTTCAGGTATTCGTTGAAAGACTCCTGGATGCGAAGCTCCTGCGACCATTCGCAGTTGTAACCCTCGTCCTGCATATCGATACAAGGTTTCGAAATCTCCAGTTCATCAAGGGTTTGTATGGTTTTAAGTTCAATATAGCGGGCGCCGCACAGCCAGGCCGAAATAATATTCTGTGCCATTTGGGTATGAGGCCCGGCAGCCACGCCCAGAGGAGTATCCAGGTTTTGGCCGAACATTTTCATCGAAAGGCCTTTGTGGTTTTCGGGTTGGAAGAATAATTTTTCGGGGATTCCAAAAATCTCTTTCCTTGTCGAATATTCAGTTTCGATAAGGGTAAAAAGCTTTATTACAGAAATAGGTGAAAATGCTGTTGAATGCTCCATGTAGTGTGGTAAGTTTAGTAATTTTAGCAGTCGTAAAATTAGAAAATATTTAGAATGAAGGATGCATTATTTACACAAACCTCTGGTATCATACTTTCAGCTGGAAGTTCAACCCGAATGCGTACACACAAGGCTCTGTTAAAATTTGATTCTGAAAAAACTTTTCTTCAGAAAATAACGGAAACCTATTTACTCTCAGGCATTGAACAGCTTGTAGTTGTAGTTAACTTTGAATTATTCCAATTGATTCGTCAAAAGAATTATACCCTTCCTGAAAAAGTGAAATTTATTATAAACGAAAAGCCCGAACTAGGTCGGTTTTTTTCGTTGCAAACCGGCCTTAAAAATGTGACGGTTGGTAATTCATGCTTTTTTCAAAATATTGATAATCCGTTTGTAACAAAAGAAACTATAGATTTAATGTTAAGCTGCAGCGGGGAAGCTGAAATTGTAAAACCCTGTATTGGTGAAAAATGCGGCCACCCGGTGCTTGTTGGCCCTGCAATTATCCGGGCCATTATTGCTGAAACGGATTATTCAAATCATATTGATGCTTTCTTGCATGGATATTCATTATTTAAAGTTGAAGTTCAGGATACCCGGATACTGGCGAATATTAACCAGCCGGATGATTACAATAAGGCAGGATTTAATGCGTGTATGCCAGGTTGAATATTCTTTATGTGGCAGAAATTGCTGCTTTCGCTTTTTATGCGCTTTAACTATCAGAAATTGGTGTCACAAGTTTAACTTTGCATCTCAAATGTTACGTATGCCTTTAAGTTGTATTTTTGAATACTAACAAAACCGGTTAATGAAAAAACTCCTGATCCTGTTTTACTGCTTTTTTTGCCTGCAGGCTTTGTTTGCCCAGGACCAGGTGAAAATTGACAGCCTCCAGATCAGGTTACAAAATGCCAGAGAGGATACGGCAAAAGTAAATCTGTTGTTCCAGCTGTCCGATATTTATGGAAGAACCGATATTATAAAAGCATTGCAATATTCAAAGGATGCCTTACAACTGTCGACCCAGTTGAAAAGCGATCTGTTTATTGCACGCTCGTATATTAAATTGGGGTCGCACCTGATTGTAATGGGGAATTACGACGAGGCCCTTAAAAATTTCCTTGCGAGTTTAAAAATTGCGGAGAACAACAATTTTGAACACGAAGAATTTATCGCTTTGTCCGACCTGGGGGTTATACAGGATAGGATTGATAAATTTGATAATGCGTTAAAATACTATTTCGAAGCGCTGAACATTTATAACAAGAGTATTGAAAAAGGGAAGCCGCTGAAGGGAATTAAAAATATTCAGGGGTTGTATAACAATATCGGGAATATATACCTTTCGAAAAAAGAGTTAAATACCGCCAAAGAGTACTATTTAAAAGGATTGGCTATTGCTGAGCAGAAGCTCGATTACTCCAATATCGGGAATATCTGCAATAACCTGGGGAAATTGGAAGACAGCAAAGAAAATTACGATATCGCGTACGGTTATCTCATTAAGTCACTCGAAGCCAGGCAAAAAATCAATGATAAATCGGGCATTGCCAAATCGTATTATTCGCTGGCAAACCACTATTCCGAAATGCAACAACCCAATGCTGCGCTCGAATATGCAAAAAAATCGTTTGCCCTGAGTTCGGAGCTCAATGAGCCTTTAACGCGCAAAATATCATCCATGTTTTTGTACCAGATCAATAAAAAACTGGGAAACTGGCAGGAAGCGCTCAGGTACCATGAAATTTTCCAGAAAGTGAGTGACACCCTGATCAATGATAACAAAATACAGGAGCTTACCCGGCTGCAAATGCAGTATGAGTATGAAAAAATAGAAAAGGATAACCTGGCCAGGCAACAAAAAGCCAGGCTTACTTATATTACTCTTTTATCCATGGTTACGGGTGTTTCGGTGATTCTTGCCCTTCTTTTTTTCCTGGCGCGGAGCCGTACCAAGCGAATCAGGCTTGAGAAGGAAAAACTGGAAAAAGATATGATCATAAAGAACAAGGAACTTACAACCAATGTAATTTACCTGTTGCAGAAAAATGAGCTCATTAACAGCATCACATCCAGGTTATTAAAGCTGAAAGAAAACCTGAAGGAAGAGAATAAACAGCCTGTACAAAAAATCATAGTCGACCTGCAATCCATTACTGAAAAGGAAGTATGGGAAGAGTTTGAATATCGTTTCCAAAATGTACATGAAGAGTTTTATCAGAATCTGAAAAAGAAATTTCCCGATCTCACTCCTTCCGAAATAAAGCTGGCCGCTTTTCTGCGGTTAAATATGAATACCAAGGAAATTGCTTCCATCACCAACCAAAGTGTTAACAGTCTCGAAACTGCCCGATACCGGCTGCGTAAAAAGCTGGGGATCACCAACCAGGAAGTAAACCTGGTAAACTTCCTGCTCGACATTTAAGCAACCTTAGCTTCTTAGAAATTTTAATTATTTGATACGCAGCTGTTTAGCAAACGGCTGTAGGGGTTTTGCTGTGGTTATTTTTCATATTGTAGGTGTTTTTCTCAGGTGTTTTTCACTGCTGTAGAGGTTTTACTCAGGCTAATAATTAGTGTACCCGTGCATCTGCCTGTATTTTTGTTGCCGGTTCCAAAGCCAGATGCAACATGAAAAAAGAGAAAAAAATAGAGAGTGAATCTACAGGCTCTCGCCTTCAGGATCAGCCCGGGATTATCCAGGGAACAGACCAGGAGATTATCGACAAAATTAATAAGCGTAAAAAGGAAAACCAGGCATTAAAAAAGCTGCTGGATAACCTGAAATCGTCGTATTCAAAAACTGACCCGAAACTCTGAACAAATAATATTTCAACCATATAAGTGCTAAAAATGAATGAGATGAAAAAACTGTTTACCAAATTATTAAAAGTTGTTCTGCTCATCCTGGTCATGCTGGGAATTGGAATGTTTCAATCCTATGGGCAGGAATTTAAGGATGGTGTGATGCAGGGTAAAATCCGCATCAAAATAAAGCCGTCCGTTGCCGCATCGGTTGAGGGGCAGACTATGAAAAAAGGAATGGTGAGCACCGGGATTAAAGCCCTGGATAAGTTGAATACCACTTATGCAGTAACCGAAATGACGCGTGTGTTTCCGTATTCGCAAAAGTTTGAAGGCAAGCACATGAAACACGGGCTTCATTTGTGGTACGAGGTTACCCTTGGATCAAAAGTGGCTTCAAAGGAAGTTGCCCGTGCCTATTCAGGATTACCTGAAGTTGAAATTGCAGAACCTATCCATGAAACGGTACTTATCGACGGGGGTGGAAAACCGGTTTATGTTAAAGCTCCTGAAGGAGATCGTGCCGACAAAGCTTATTTTAACGATCCCTATCTGAAAAAACAATGGCATTACAACAATACAGGACAAACCGGGGGAACTCCGGGTTCGGATATAAACCTTTTTAATGCATGGGATATTACTACGGGTACGCCAAATGTGGTTATTTCCATTCACGATCAGGGTGTGGATTATAAACACGAAGACCTTGCGGCAAATATGTGGGTAAACCAGGCCGAGAAAAATGGTCAGCACGAGATTGACGACGATGGCAATGGATATATCGACGATATATACGGATTCAACTTTACGAATAATTCAGGCACCATTGAACCCATGTATCATGGAAGCCATGTGGGTGGTACCATAGCCGCAACCAACAATAACGGTATAGGTGTTTGCGGTGTGGCTGGCGGTTCGGGCAAGGGCGACGGTGTACGCATCATGACTTGCCAGATTCTGGGTGGTTCACATGCAGGCAACTCTCCGCTTTCGTATGTATATGCTGCCGACAACGGTGCAGTAATTTCGCAGAATAGCTGGGGATATTCGTCACCAGGCGTTTACGACCAGGCTGTGAACGATGCCATTGATTACTTTATCGCTGAAGCCGGCGATTTCCCAAATAGTCCGATGAAAGGTGGCGTTGTGATTTTTGCCGCCGGAAACAGCAACACCGAAGAGGAAATGTTCCCGGCTGCTTATCCGCCGGTAATTTCAGTCGCAGCCTTGGATGCATTTTCAACGCGCGCCGGGTATTCCAATTACGGAACCTGGGTTTCAATAGCTGCTCCCGGTGGCGATTCCGACGATAATGTATTGCCAGGTGCAAATACTGCTTATAAAAATGGTATAATGAGCACGCTCGACAAAAACGGCTATGGATACCTTGATGGAACATCAATGGCTTGTCCGCATTTGTCGGGAGTTGCAGGGCTGGTAGTTTCAAAATATGGAGGTCAGGGTTTTACCAACGTCGATCTCAAAACTCACCTTCTCACAGGAGTGCGAGAAGATATTTACAAAATTGAGGCTAACGGACCTATGGCAGGAAAACTTGGTACCGGGGAATCTGATGCTGTTCTTGCTCTTGGCAAAAACAACAAAATAGCACCTGCCAAAATCACCGACCTGGTATTAAACGGACTGGCACAGGATTTTGCCGACATATCCTGGAGTGTTCCGGCTGATGAGGATGACCAGAAACCTCTGAATTTCGAAGTTATTTATTCCGAAAAGGAAATTACAGAAGCCAACCTTGCCTATGCAAGGATCATTACGCTTAAAAATAACGAAGACGTTGGGAATAAAATAAGCTACGAAATAACAAACCTAAACTCAGTTACCGCCTACTATTTCGCGATTCGCGGCATCGACCGCTGGGGAAATGCATCAGATTTCTCCAACCAGTTGACAGCTACCACTAACAGCGGTCCTGTTGCTGCACTTGATCCAGCCAAGCCAGCGCTAACCATTAACATTAATGTAACCCAGAAATCTATCGGTTCGGATAGCATTACCCTCAGCAACAGTGGCGAAGGAATGCTTATTTGGGATGCATTGCCACGTAACAAGGATGCTCAGCCTCTGAGTGTGAAGCCGGCTCTTCAATATCCAACCCTGCCCGAAGCATCAGCTTCACCAATAGGGTTGGCTAAAAAGGAGCTGGGACCAGTGATTTTAAACAATATACAGCAGGATACCACTCTGGAAAAAGGATATGTAAATCAAAACTATAGTCTCATGGTGATGGGCGAAACCAACACCAAAATACCGAATTCGTCGGCAACCAGATTCTATGTAAATGAAGACGAAGGATTCAATCTCACTTACGTGGATGCTTTCCTTCAGCACGACGCGGCTACAGGCCCTGTGATTTGCGAAATATATGAAGGATATGACATCAGCACTGCCAAACTTGTTCTGGCCCAGGAAGTAGTAAAAACTTCAGCTCCTTCCTATACTGGCATCCAGCTTAATGAGGAACTCTTTTTCGACAAAGGATCATATTTTTGGGTGGTGCTTCATGTGCCTGCAGGAAATAAATTCCCGCTTGGTGCCGGACTTGAGTTAACACCAGAGGATTCGAAAAATTGCTACATGAGCCTCAATGGCGGTAAAACCTGGAAAATGTTTGAGGAACTCTACTACGACAACCAGGTAGTTTGGGCCGTTTTCGCTTTATCGAGATCAGTTAAACTGGACCAGTATATAACCTTAAATCCGGTTTCGGGAAAAGTATCACCAAACCACGACACAACTCTTGTTGCTTCTGTGGATGCCTCCAAACTCATCAACGGAACTTACACCGCCAACCTGGTTATGAACACCAACGAAACCGGGAAACCCATGCTTCGGGTTCCTGTAACGGTAATTGTCCAGGGACACAAACCTATAATTTCTTCGGTTCTTAGAGCTAATTTTGGAAATATTCTTGTTGGAACAACTAAGGATCTGAAGGTAAGTTTCCGGAACGACGGTCTGGGCAGATTTGTATTCAAATCATCAATCTGTTCGCTCGATAATCCGCAATTTACTTATGCTTCGGGCGCTCCGCTTAATTTTGAAGCAGCTACTTCGCAGGAACTCACTTTTCGCTATACAGCTACTAAAGCCGGTAATAATTCATGCAAAGTAGTGTTGCAGGGCGAAAACGGCGAAACCTATAATTTCGAATTATTTGGTTCAGGTATGGAGCCTCCGGTTGTAAGTATCAACCCTCAGACTTCTGTTTACAACAACTTAGCAATAGGCGATAGCATTAATGGACATTTCGAGCTGAAGAATTCGGGCAAATACCCCCTCGATTTTTATATGCCGGCTTTTGCCGATGGCTCCAACATGGAATCAATTCCAAACAATGTTCACAAGTTTGGTTATTCGGTAAAAGTGGATACAACCGGAGCTTCGTACACATGGAAGGACATAGCCACCACCGGAACTGACGTAACATCCATGTTCCCAGGTAATGGGGATAACAATATTTACAGGAAATTCCCTCTGTCGTTCCTTTTCCCTTTCTTCGGCAAGAATGAGAATTTCGTTTACATCACCAAGTATGGCATACTTTCATTCGACGATCATGATTATATATGGGCCAGTGTGCCGAGTTCTTACAAAAACGTTGGGAATCCCGACAGGTATATCTCCGGGGCCGGGTTTCCTATGTTATTTGAAGAGGCTGGCTTTGGCCATATTTATTACAAGCAGGAACCTGACAAGTTCATTGTTCAATACGACAATGTTCCTTTCTGGGATGGAACTAATTATGATGATCTGAATGCTGCAAAATGGGCAATAACTTTCCAGATCGTTCTTTCCGATAACGGCAACATCAGTATTTACTATAAAGCAAATACTATTAGCAAAAGCGAAACCAGATCAAACCTGGTATCCATCGAAGACCAGACAAAAGACGATGGATTACTTATAAACGGCCAGCAGTCGAAAAAGTGGGGAGTCTATGCTGGTGACTACACTTTTAAGGAAGGTACATCTGTACTTATTACTAATCCGGGACTCGGCTTGTTTTCGAATATCTCGCATCCTTATGGCACGGTAATGCCTAACGATTCGCTCAAAATTACCTATACCCTTAAAACTGACAGCCTCTACGTTTTGCCGTATACAGAAAACCTGGTGATAATAACCAACGATCCGTATCATAATCCCACCATTCATACCGCAGCATTCAACATAACTCATGGCGGGATTTCGGATGTGGCAATTGACAGTACAAGCCTCGATTTTGGAACCTTGTATAGAGGAACCAGGAAAAGCCTGAATTTCGAGATTTTCAATAAAGGTAAGGCGACTGATAGCCTGGTATCTGCAGTTTTCGACAACAACTATTTTACACTTAGCGGATCAGTGCCTGCTTTACTCAAACCTGAGCGTAGCCTTCAGTTTTCAGTTACGGCCAAAACCCAAACCCTTGGAGTTTTCACCGATACACTACGGATGAAAACAAGCAATGGTCAATTACTTAAAATTGCTCTTTCGATAAATGTGGTACAAGGACCGGTGATCAGCCTGCTCAATTCAGGCGGTTCGGCACTTACCTCGGTCACAAAATTCCTGAATGCAGGCAATAATACTACTGTGAATTTCAAAATAAGGAATACAGGCAGTGTAGATTTGCACGTGGCACCTTCAAACAACGACTGGGCTACCATTTCGGAAACGGTTCCATCAGCGAGCAGCGAAAGTGTGATGTACACCTGGAAGAAAAGCACCGAATTCGGCGGACCCGTTTACGATTGGGTAGAGATTGCAGGAAATGGCGGTACAAAAATAACATCTGTCGATCCATTTGGAGGTAAGGACTGGAGCGAAGGCATCAAACTGCCATTTGCATTCAAATTTTTTGGTTCGGAGTACGACACAATGTATATTGGTAACGGACTGGTTACTTTTACCCCTGACCAAACCCGAAGTTACACTTTCTGGGGTGGCGTTCCGATTCCCGATACAGCTCAGCCCAACAACTATATAGCGCCGCTTTGGGTGTTTGGCGGGCCCGACTGGGTGGTTACCTATCCCAATTCGGGAATATATTACCAGATTTTCGACGACAGGGTAATTGTTGAGTATCGCGACTATAACTCAGCCTTCACCATGGGTGATCCGATCTCGTTCGAAGTAATTCTTTATAATAACGGCAACATCAAGTTCCAGTATGTGATGCCAACCCATACCACAAATACAGTAACCGACCACGGAACTATTGGTATTGAAAATGAAAAAGGAACCGACGGCGTCCTGATATCCAACTACCAGAAAGTGGTAAACCAGAATATGTCCATCACTCTTTACCCGGCTCATTTGTTTACCATCCCTCCTGGTCAGACCAAGGATTTCAAAATGTTCCTGGATGCAAAAGACCTTGTTGAAGGCTCTTATGCCGACAGTATTCCGTTTACCAACAACGATCCTGACCACCTTGGGTTGAAACTTCCCACGAAGCTTGTTGTAACCGGCACACCAAAAATTGAAGTTCCTGTATCGCTGATTTATGATACCATACAGATCACACCTTTGGTTCCGACAGTAGCTCAGGAATTTGAAATTAAAAATACCGGTACAGCCAATTTCACTCTTAACAGTATTTCGCAAGGCAATCCTGCCGATGTGAAACTGGAGGTTTATACTGCTGAGAATGGTACGTGGTTGTGGGAACCACTCAATAATTACACCTTCCCCACCACGCTGAAAGCTCATTCTTCACTAAAAATGCGCTCCACCATTACACCGGTTTCGCCTAAAACTGTAATCGATACATTTTCGATAAACACATCACTTGCACCGGCTAAATACAAAATTCCTGTGAAGGCCAATATTTATACACCGGCCACCATCAGCCTGGGAGCTGACACTGTAATGTATTATGCCCAAAAGACTGATTTTGCTGCAAATCATGCTGTTAAATTGAGTAATGAGCAAGGTGGTCTCAGCCTGAATTTCGATATGAGCATTCATTTTGTAAGAGAAGCCAAAACGGCAAGCCCGTCGGCAACTACAGCAGATAAACAGGCATCAACAACCAAGAGTGCTGATCCTGATATTTTCCCTGGTATTTTTAAATACGCAAATCCACTGAAATCAGCAAACTCTATCAAATCCACAAATATTGCGGAAGATTACAACCGTGTTCTGGCGTGGGATTCGGATACAATTTCATCAAGCAGGTTGGGATACAACGGGGCCCGTGCTTTTTACACTGCTACCGGATTTGTAGCTCCTGCCGATGGATTCCTTTTGTCGCATGTACAATGCTGGTTTGTGCCAGGTGATTGGCTCAGCACAAAGATTAAAGTAATGGTATATGCCGGTGACGAGGATATTTACAACTGCGTATTATTGAGTTCCGAATCGTTCGATTACAGCACGGCTGTAGCCGACGAGAAAGGAAGCCTGTTAACCTACAAATTGTCGAACGCCATCCCGGTAAACCCGAACGAAACATTTTTCGTAGTGTTTGGCTTCGAGGCTGCTCTCAGCTATCCGCAAGGCTGTGCCAATAAGACCGAAATTGTAACAAACCGGTTCCTGTTTGGCCAGGTTGATGACTGGTACGACCTTGCTTCATACTCGCAGTTCAATACAATTGGTTGGCTAACGAGGGCGATAGAAGAAAAATCAGGAAATACTCCCTGGGTGGTGCTTACTTCAGCTGCAACCGGAACTGTACCAGCGGGCGCAAGCGATTCGATACATTTGAGTTTCACGGCAACTACCGCTCCAAATGGTGACAATATTGCTTACCTGAAAGTGAAATCAAATGATATTAACCAACAGCAAAAGCAGTTGGTACTTCGCCTGGTGAAGAACTCAGGGCCGGTTATGGAAACTCTTGCAAATAACCTTACAGTATCTGAAAACGACTCAGTTACATTCAGTGTTACCGGGCATGATGCTGAAAATGATGTGTTTACCATGGGTATTGACAGTACATATAAATTCCTTACACATCAGGCATTTACTGATCCCGATCCGGCCTTAAAGACACTTAAATACATCTATAAACCCGATTTCAACAGCGCGGGTTTGCATACTTTCAGTTTTATTGGAAGCGATGCATTTGGGAATATTTCGGCTGCTTCGGTAAGCATTAATGTAAAGAATGTGAACCGTGTTCCCGAGCCTATAGACGTTGATACATTGAAATTTACTCCGTTTGGGGATTACCTTATTGTTGGCCCTTACGATGTATTTGCCGATCCTGACCACGACCTGGCTCAACTTGAAGCTGTTTCGGCCAGCAGTGAACTAATGAACATGTTCGTTTCGGGCAACAGCTTCCTTCTGATGCCGGGAAGCTCAGGACAAACATCGGTAACCTTTATGGTGACGGACAAACAGGGAGCAAAAGCTATCAATACCGTGCCAATAAGCATTTCGGACATGTACACCGGAATCATGAATCCGGGCCTGGTAAGCGACCTGGTTATATATCCTAATCCTACAAAAGGCGAGGTTCATACAATTTTACCTTCGGATTTGAAAGGCAAAGTTAAGTTGACCATTTTCAACAATCTTGGAGTAACCGTAAAAAGCGAAATATTTGAAGCCGGCACTGTCAAAAAGTTTGATTTTGACCTGGGTGAACTTCCTGCAGGAATATACTTCGTGAAATTCGCTAATGACCAGGTTAGTAAAACAGGCAAAATTTTAAAACAATAAATCATTGACAACACCGTGTGGCCAGCCTTTGCGACTGGCCATACTTTATGCTTTCCGAAAAATCAAGTACTATTAATTTAACCCAAAAACCGATGAAAAAGTCTACCCTCATTGTTTTGCTCATGCTGTTTCTGAAAATAGCTATAGGGCAAGTTACTGTTACCATTACGGTAAAAAACAACCTCTCGCCATCAACAGCCGTAAGCGGTGCTTCGGTAACCCTTACAGGAGCAACCACCCCCACTGTAATCAGCGATGCAAGCGGCATTGCAACATTTTCGGTGCCAACACCTGCAGCCAATGCTTATTATACGCTGGCTATTACTGCTGCCGGTTACCTCGATTACACCAACAATTTACTGGTGTATATTCGTACAACCGATGTTACGGTGAGCAAAAACGTTACTTTCAAAAAAGGCTTCGATCTTGTATATAAAATTACTGATAAGAATAGTGTTGGAATTAACGGGGCTTCTGTAAAAGTAAATACAGCCCCCACTACTACAAAAACCACCGATGCTAATGGCGACGTGACCTTCAGCGGACTGTATTCAGTGGCAACTCATTCCACGCTGGTTTCAGCAGCCGGTTTTGCTGATTCCACTTTCAATGTAAATGTGCTGGCTACTTCAGCCAATCCCTTTGTTGTTCCTGCTGTAAAGCTACGTTATGCTTACAATATCACTTTTACAGTTAGTGATGGCGTAAACCCGGTATCCGGGGCCAACGTAACCATCGGCACAAGTTCTGTAACTACTGATATTAATGGAGTTGCAGTTTTCACGAAAAAAGTGAACGGGAATTATAATTACACGATTACCAAAACAGGAATTATTGACAAAACAGGAATTGTTACAGTTGCTGATGGCGATCTTGCACCAAATGTAACTGTCGCTACCGGGTATGATCTCACATTTACCATTATCAACGGTCCTGATGGTTCAACCGGCCTGCAGAAAGACACTATAACCATCGACGGCCAGACCAAAATAACAGGCGCAACCGGCGTTTTAACTTTCGGTGTTGCACCCGGATCATCCTACTCCTTTGTGAATAAAAAAGCTGGCTTTATCAGTGTTCCTGTGGAACTGGCCAACATCAATTCCAACACCGCCATTACCCTTAATATGGTTCCGGTGTATACAGTGAAATTTACGGTCCGCGATTTCTACGATGCCACTAAAATTACCGGCGCAAATGTTAACTTCAACGGCACTGATATTATAACTGATGCCAATGGAATTGCATATTTCACCAATGTGCCTGCCAATGCAACTGCACCAATATTTACCATTACGGGGCCTGCCGGAAGTTCTTATATTTCCAAAACCGGCACCATCCCAACTCCGACCACAAGTACTTCGTACCTGACCGGCAATAACAACCTCACGAAGAGTATTGATTACGAAAGGCCATACATTTACTTCAGTTTAGTACAGGGTATGATGAGTTATTATGGTGCTGCAACTATAAATTTCAATGGAACTGATATTCCATACGATGCAGGAATGGGAGGCAACTCCTTCTTTGTAGCCCCCGGAACATATTCGTATACCATTACCCCCGAAGATGTAACTACAGCAATTGTTTCAGGTACAGTTACCTTAAGCGCTACAGAACCTGCAAGCGTGGCTGTACAAGTAGTTAACGGTCAGAAAATTGAAATGTATGTTACTGATGCAACTCCCGATCAAAATACAATTGATGGAGCTACAGTAACCCTCGATGGTGTTACTCAGACCACAGCTGGCGGATATGTTGTTTTTGAACGCAAAGCAATAAATAACAATTATGCATATACAGTTTCCAAAGCTGGTTATGCAACAGTGTCCGGCACAGCCAATTTAGTAACTGCTGACCTGGTAATTACCACAAAATTAGAAACAGCACATAAAGTTACAGTTACTGTGTATGACAATAACGGTACCAGCTGGCCTCCTGCCGGACTTCAGGGTGCTAAAGTTATTTTTAATGGTAATACAGCTGTTACTGATGCAGATGGTATAGCAATTTTACCCGACGAGCCTAATGGTACATATGATTATACAGTTACAAAAGAAGGCTTTGTTACTGTTAACGGATCAGCTTATATTGAAGATGCTGATGTTATGGTTGACGTATATATGAAACCTGCTTTCAGCGTACAATTTACTGTAACCGACGGAACTAACCCTATTCCAAATTCAAGTATCAGGCTGGTAAGCAGCTGGCCCGTGTTTGATCAAACTTTCGTTACAGATGCATTTGGTATTCTTTTAACTGACAAGTTGTTCCCAAAATGGAATTCACTCGATTATACTATTTCCGCCGATGGTTTTGCCGATGTAATGGGAACAGCTAACATTCAGGATATAGATCTTGTTGTTGATCCGATTGCCATGCAGCGTGCTTACGATATCACATTTACAGTTAATGATGGTACAAACCCGGTAACGGATGCATCAGTCTTAATCGACAACACTGTGCTGGTAACAAACGCAAACGGTAAGGTTGTATTCCCTAAAATGGTCAACGGAGATTATTCGTATGTGATTTCAAAACCGGGTTTTGTTGACAATGCAGGTACGGTTAACGTAGCTGATGCTGCTACAAATAAAACCATTACTTTATCCAATGGCTTTGACCTGACTATATCAGTGATTAATGGACCTGACGGCATGGTTGGACTTGCAAACGATACCATTACGATTAACGGAATCACAAAAATTACAAATGCTGAAGGAATGGTAACATTTGGTTTACCTGCAAATTATGCAGTTAATACGGTGCTTAAAAAAGCAGGTTTTATTGATGCTCCCCTGGTAATTGCAGATCTTAATGCCAATATGACTTCAACAGTTTACATGACACCGGTTTATACAGTCAACATCCGGGTGATGGACGACAACAGTGGTAATCCTGTTCAGGGAGCTTCCGTTGTATTCAATTCTGAAACAAAACTTACCGATGCTGATGGGTATGCAATGTTCATGAGTGTTGCTCCAGGCACAACACCATATGACTACTCCGTAACCGGACCTGGTGATTACAGTTCCAAAACAGGCACTATTGATCTGCCATACTCAAGTCCCTATGTAGAGAGTTATAATATAGTTGACCAGTATGTTGGGTTAACTTCACCCTATGTTTACATTGGATTAGGTGGTTTTATGCCTTACTTCGGAGCGGCAACAATTACGTTTGATGGAACAGACTATGACTATAATACAGGTTTCGGTGGTAACTCCTTTAATTGTTCCTTAGGAACCCATACCTATGTTGTAACTCCTGCTGATGATACAAAAGCAATACTTCGCGGAACGGTTGAGCTGACCGAAGCAGAACCTGCTGCTGCCAGATGGCTTGATGTGGTAGATGGATTTAAGATTGAAATCTACACCATTAATACATCATCTGAACCAATTGAAGGAGCAGCAGTAACCTTAGATGGAATTACTGTATTAACTGACAATACAGGTTTAGCCCTGTTCAACCGCTATCCTGCAGGCAGCTATACCTTGTCAATTACTAAAGAAAGCTTTGTAAGTGCAGGCGAAACAGTTCTTGACATAAACACTTCAGATGTTTTGAAAATTATAACATTGGAAGCTATTACTACTGGTATTCATGACGTTTCAACCGGAACAATCAAACTCTATCCTAACCCCACCACCGGAAATTTAAATATAAGTCTTCCGGAAAATAGTGGTAAAGAGGTGACAATAAGAGTTAGTAATATACTTGGAGCAGTTCTTCTTGAAAATAAAGTGAATGGTGGTTCAACACCGATCAAACTGGATGTTTCAGGATTTGATAACGGGATCTACTTCGTTAATATTAAAGGAAATGGATTAGAAAATACAATGAAGGTTGTGAAAAAATAATCTTTCTGACCTACTGTTTTTAAAATGCCCCGGGATACACATTCCGGGGCGTTTTCATTTTCGCTGGATTTAATAATCCGTAAGTTCTAAGCTTCGTAAAATATAAATTGCTGCCTGGTAATTACGGTCATTTTGATCCGGATCGTCCCAGTAAAGCAGCTGAACTGTAAAACCTGTCAGCAATATCGGATCCTGGTATCCACCTATTATCATATGCATTAATTTCCCATCCTGTTTTGCGGTACAATAAGCTTCGTAACCTTCGAGTCCATTTTGATCGTCGATAGCTGATTCATTTATTATGGTTTTTTCTGAACCCGGGATATTATCAATAGCGCTTTGACAGATTTCCACCGGAGATAAATCTGCGTCATCATCCGAAGCCTTGATGCTCATTGTAAAAACAGCTCCGGATGCGGTATAAGTGCCTTCATCATTCACTGAAATTGTAAAATCTGAGGGCGCCTCAAACCCAAGGCCGTATGATTCCCAAACCATTTCTGTCCATTGGGCTTTGGCGGAATTTATAAACCCAACTGAAACAAACAAAATTACAACGATGATCAACTTAGACTTTTTCATATAAATAATTTTAAAAATGAATGAACTATCATTAGTATAAATCGCGGCTATTCTGATTGTAAATCTATATAAATTCTGCCAATATTATTCCCCTGGCCCTCAAAAATTCAATCTCTATCCATTGCTTATCAAAAGTTGATTTACTTATTAACTTGATCAGCCTGAACATTATGTTGTCAAAAATTGTTTCTACACAATCCAATTCTTCAGCACAGTTGTTCTTCCCCCAATTCAGACTACCGGTAAGTGAGGGGTGAGGGGGATAATTTCTCTGAAAATATTGGTACGCTATGTTAATTCCCTTTTACATCTGCGGAAATGAATGAAGTAATCAACGAGGAAGAGGTTTTCTATTTATTGAAATTATACCAAGAGACTGTCTAAAATTCTTATTTAATTCTAAAACTGCTAATTCTTTTGAATATTGAATACGGATTAACGATTTTTGATTTGTGAAGGATCTAAATCGAGAGGTTTTTTGCCACTTCTCAAATCGTAAATCATCGTTCCTTGTTCTTAAATCCATGATTTAACTAAATTTAGACAGTTCCTAAATATCCTCTTTCATTTTATCCGGATTTTGTCGGATTCAGCTCTTCACTCTTTTAAATAAACAACCACAAAAATGCACAAAGTCCATATTAACACGTATATCAAGAATCATTACAATAAAGCCTAGCTTTTCGAGGAAATTATCGAACGATTGATGATGCAGGGTATCAATCCAAATAAAATTTCACGGAGTGATCTCAGCGGAGTGGATGAATTTCATGTCAGGGGCTCTGAAGTTTCAAGGGAAATTGCCAGGGAAATAAATCTCAATAAAGCCCGGGTTCTGGATGTAGGTTGTGGTATTGGTGGACCCGCCCGGATGCTTGCCGACGAATTCAATTGCAATGTTACGGGTATTGACATGAGCCATGAATTTATTCTCGCTGCACGTCAATTATCCGAACTTGTCGGTTTGAGGGACAAAACACAATTTCTACAGGGTGATGCCCTGGAATTACCTTTTAAAGATGGATCATTTGATGTAGCGTGGACGCAGCATGTTCAGATGAACATCAGTGATAAAGCCAGGTTTTATTCTGAAATAGCAAGAGTGTTAACCGAAAATGGAATGTTTATTTATTATGACATATTCAGGAAGAATTCAGCAGATGTAGATTACCCGGTTCCCTGGGCAAACGATCCGTCAATCAGTTTCCTGGGAAGTATTCTGAATATGGAAACTATCCTTAAAAATCTTGGTTTGACCAAAGTCCAGACTACCAATCAGACCGACAGCGCTATAGAGTTTTTTTCGGGCATGTTTGAAAGAAACAATAAGAGTGGGCCTAAAAAACCGGGGCTGGATATCTTGATGGGTAATTCAACTCCCGAAAAATTTGGCAACGTACTTAAAGGTCTGAAAGAGAATAAGATTGTTATTCAAAGCGGAGTGTACAAGAAGAATTGATTGCTCTCATACTGCCAAATCGAAAGATCTCTGATTTTTTTTGATGCCAATTTATACCGCAAAACTGAATAAATATACAATTATTCAAAATCTGCCATATAATTCTCAAAGGCTCAGAGTTTAATTCAAAAAGGTTAAACTACAGAATATGAATAATATATGTGTTTTATTTTCTTTTTCATTCGTTCAGTAATTTACTTAAAAAGCAGTAAAACGCTTTGAAATCCTGCATAAAATGTTGGACATGTAAAAATAGACCGTATTTTTGTAGCCACAAACATAATTTGTATGTCAGTCATTTCTTCAAACAGCATTATTAGCCTCCTCGTCCTCCTCCTCTGGAAAAACCAGGTGGGTTAGGAATGTTGTTTAACTAAATATAAACAGAAAAGCCTCTCTCACTTGAACTGAGAGAGGCTTTTTGATGTAAAAGAATCGTCTGAATTAGCATTGATACTAAATTTCATAGTTAAAAAAACAAAAATATAGCCACAGATTTCGCAGATTAGCATAGATAACAAAAAACACATTCCGGTAAAACCTGTGAAATCATTGGCAAATTAGAGTTTTTGTACAAACTATTAAATCATTTTAAATGCAAAACTGTTTATGAATAGTGCCTTTGCTTTTTAAAATGTTAAGCAGCCGAAAAAAGAATTTTGAGTCATTGAATTGCAATCGAAAACTAATTAAAACGTAATGCAGATCTCACTTCGCAGCGATACCTCAACCAAAGGCCGTAAAATGGCCGGAGCCCGTAGCCTTTGGCGCGCAAACGGCATGAAAGAAGAACAATTCGGCAAACCACTCATCGCCATTGCCAATTCGTTCACGCAATTTGTTCCGGGTCACGCTCATTTGCATTCCATTGGTCAATATGTAAAAGGACTGATTGAAGCACAGGGTTGTTTTGCCGCCGAGTTCAACACTATTGCTATTGATGATGGTATTGCTATGGGGCACGACGGGATGTTGTATTCGCTACCATCCCGCGACCTGATCGCCGACAGCGTAGAATACATGGTAAACGCTCATAAAGCTGATGCCCTTATCTGCATCAGCAACTGCGATAAAATAACTCCCGGTATGCTGATGGCTGCTATGAGGCTGAATGTTCCAACCATTTTTGTTTCCGGCGGACCAATGGAAGCCGGCATTATGGGTGACCGCAAACTCGACCTGGTTGATGCCATGGTGATGGGTGCCGACGAAAGCGTAAGCGATTCTGATCTGTCCAAAGCCGAACAATCCGCTTGTCCAACCTGCGGCTCCTGTTCCGGCATGTTCACTGCCAACAGCATGAACTGCCTAACCGAGGCTTTGGGCTTGTCACTTCCCGGAAACGGAACTGTGGTGGCAACACATGTCAACAGGCTGAAACTTTTCGAAAAAGCAGCCGGACGAATAGTTGAAATGGCTCGTGAATATTATGGTAAAGGAAATGAAACCGTACTTCCCAGGCAGATCGCATCCAAAAAAGCATTTACTAATGCTATGACCCTTGATATCGCCATGGGAGGATCAACGAATACAGTTTTGCATTTACTGGCAGTGGCCCACGAAGCCGGCGTTAACTTCACCATGAAAGATATTGATGAGCTTTCGCGGAAAACACCTTGTCTCTGCAAGGTTTCGCCCAGTTCGCAATACCACGTTGAGGACGTTAACCGCGCTGGTGGAATTCTTTCGCTGCTTGGCGAATTAAACCGCGCGAAACTCCTTGATACTTCGGCCTACCGCGTTGACGGGTTGAACCTGGAACAGGCAATCAATACTCATGATATTCTAAGTGCTGATGTTACTGCCGAAGCCATGCAGATTTTCAGCAGTGCGCCGGCTCATAAAATCAACCTGGTAATGGGCTCACAGGATACCCGTTATACCAAACTGGATGTTAACCGGGTTTCCGGTTGCATACGCGATGTTAAGAATGCATATTTCCAGGATGGCGGCTTAGCCGTTTTGTACGGAAACATTGCCACCAAAGGCAGTATTGTAAAAACTGCCGGAATAGATCCCGCTCTATTTCATTTCGAAGGAACGGCAAGAGTTTTTGAATCGCAGGATGAAGCCGTTCATGGAATATTAAGTGGCAAGGTAAATGCCGGTGATATGGTAGTAATCAGGTACGAAGGACCAAAAGGCGGACCGGGAATGCAGGAAATGCTTTACCCTACTTCCTATCTCAAAACCTTGAAACTCGACAAAGTATGTGCTTTAATAACTGATGGCCGTTTTTCGGGAGGCACTTCCGGGCTTTCCATCGGTCATGTATCACCCGAAGCAGCTGCAGGTGGAGAAATTGCCCTGATTAAGGACAACGATACAATTGTAATTGATATTGCCACCCGCTCCATCAATCTTATTGTAAGTGAGGAAGAACTGAAACGCAGAAAGGACAATGAAACCGCACGGGCAAAAGCTGCTTATACACCGCAAACCAGGAAACGAAATATTTCGGATGCGCTAAAAATTTACGCCATGCATGTTTCGTCGGCAGATAAAGGCGCAGTCAGAGTTATCGAATAGTAGATTGCCTGATGACTGAAAGAAGAAATCGAAAATTTAATCAAGTAAAAACCCCAATTGATTTAATTATGACGGCTAGAGAAAAAGAAACCAAAAGGTCACAGCAGCAGGATGTTGAAATTACCGGTAGCGAAGCTGTTATCCGTTCGTTGATTGCAGAAGGCGCGGAAGTTATTTTCGGTTATCCCGGCGGTGCCATTATGCCTGTTTACGATGCATTATTCGATTACCGGAATGCGCTCAGGCATATCCTCACCCGCCACGAGCAAGGCGCTGTTCACGCGGCCCAGGGTTATGCACGCGTAACGGGAAAAGTTGGTGTTTGTATCGCCACTTCAGGCCCGGGCGCTACCAACCTTATGACCGGTATTGCTGACGCGCAGATTGATTCAACACCTTTGGTCTGTATCACCGGGCAGGTTACTTCAGGATTACTTGGCACAGATGCTTTCCAGGAATCGGATGTTGTTGGCCTTTCGATGCCGGTAACCAAATGGAATTTCCAGATTACAACACCGGAAGATATTCCCGAAGCTATTGCCAAGGCTTTTTATATCGCTGCTTCAGGCAGGCCGGGACCGGTATTGCTCGATATTACCAAAGACGCTCAATTCGGGAAACTAAAATACAAATACAATAAATGCCATAAAATCAGGAGTTATGTTCCTGAATATCCTGTGAACAAGGAAAAACTGGCAGAAGCAGCCACGCTCATTAACGAAGCCAAAAAGCCTTTCCTGATTTTTGGCCAGGGAATTATGCTGGGAGAAGCTGAACGCGAACTGAAGAGTTTTATTGATAAAACCGGTATCCCTGCAGCCTGGACTTTATTAGGATTATCAGCCCTAAACAGCGATCATCCTTTAAATGTAGGAATGCTTGGCATGCACGGCAATTATGGCCCGAATATCAAAACGAACGAATGTGATTTGCTTATAGCCGTTGGAATGCGCTTCGACGACCGCGTAACCGGAACGCTGAAAACTTATGCAAAGCAGGCAAAAATAATTCATATCGAAATTGATCCAGCCGAAATCAATAAAAATGTAAAAACAGATGTGGCACTATTGGGTGATGCCAAGAAGATACTTCGTTTGCTTACACATATTGTGAGCCCTAATAAGCACAAGGAATGGGTGAAAGAATTCAGGCAAGCCCATGCTATCGAAGACAAGAAGGTTATTCAGTCCGATTTATATCCTAAAAAACCCGGCCTTACAATGGGCGAAGTAATCCGAAGGATTTCGGAATATACCAAAAACGGGGCCGTAATTGTTTCGGATGTCGGCCAGCACCAGATGGCAACAGCGCGTTATTCTAAATTCGCTCAGCCACGAAGCCACATCACTTCCGGCGGACTGGGAACGATGGGTTATGGTTTACCAGCAGCCATTGGCGCTAAATTAGGCGAACCGAACCGGGAAGTGGTTTTATTTGCCGGTGATGGTGGTTTTCAGATGACCATACAGGAACTCGGCACCATAGCCCAGGAGAAACTACCTGTTAAAATAGTAATTCTCAATAACCATTTCCTCGGAATGGTGCGCCAGTGGCAGGAACTCTTCTTTGAAAAAAGATATTCTTTCACCGAAATTTTAAGTCCCGATTTTGTAAAAGTTGCTGAAGCGTACGGCATTCCGGGCAACCTGGTAAGCACCCGCGAAAAACTTGATGATGCCATTAAAGTTATGTTCGACACACAAGGCCCTTATTTACTGGAGGTAAACATTGAAAAAGAGGATAACGTCTTTCCCATGGTTCCCGCAGGTGCTTCAGTTTCTGATATCCTGCTGAGCCCCGAAGATGCTAAATAGATGTTTAACAGTTTAAATCCGAAAAAATGAAGCAGGAATATATCATATCGGCATACAGTGAAAACCACATTGGTTTGCTGAACCGCATAACCATCATATTTACCCGTCGCAAAGTAAACATCGAGAGCCTTACTGTTTCTGAATCTGCTCTTAAAGGCATTTCGAAATTTACTATTGTAGTAAATGAAACTAAAGACAAAGTAAGCAATATCGTAAAACAGATTGACAAGCAGATTGAAGTCCTCAAGGCATTTTACCATACCAACGATGAAATGATTTTCCAGGAAATAGCCTTGTACAAAGTTCCTACCGCTCCACTTATGGAAAGCGACCAGATTGAAAAGCTGATCCGCAAGCACAATGCGAGGATACTCGAAATTACTCCGGAATATACGGTAATTGAAAAAACCGGGCATAAGGAAGAAACCCAGGAATTATTCAATGGATTAAACCCGTTTGGTGTATTGCAGTTTATTCGCTCAGGAAGGATTGCTATTACCCGTTCGCCAATCGAAAAACTTTCGGAATTCCTGAAAGAAAGAGACGCGCTGCTGGCAAAAATTGAATCTAAAGGCAAGATAGCCAAGGTGTAAGGACAGATTTCAGAAGATACCGGTAATGAAAAAAGAATTTATAATCACAACGTACAGCGAAAACCACATCGGTTTAACCAATCGAATCACCATTATCTTAACCCGCCGGCAAGTGAATATCGAAAGCCTTACGGGATCCGAATCAGCCTTACCCGGAGTTCATAAAATAACAATTGTTGTAAACGAAGAAGAAGAGAAAGTTAAAAACATTGTAAAGCAGATTGACAAACTGGTAGATGTTCTCAAAGCATTTTATCATACCAACGAAGAAATGATTTACCAGGAGATTGCCTTGTACAAAGTGCCTACCCTGGCGTTGCTCGAAAGCAATGAGATAGAAACCATGATCAGGAACCATAACGCACGGATATTGGAAATAACACCTGAATTCACCGTTATCGAAAAAACCGGTCACAAAGAAGAAACCCAGGAACTTTTCCGGGAACTAAACAAGTTCGGAGTACTGCAGTTTATCCGTTCGGGAAGAATAGCAATAACCCGCTCACGGATAGAAAAGCTATCAGAATTCCTTAAAGAGAGAGATGAATTGCTGCTTAAAGTTGAATCGAGAAATCAATTAAGAAGCCCGGTTTGACGAAGAATTATAATGAGTGGCCGGAAGTCGGAAGCTGGAAGACAGAGGTCAGATGCTGGAAGACGGGAGTTGGGAAACAGAAGCCGGAAGTATTTAATAAGTTCAAGGAAATGAAATCAATTCAAGAGAAGATCTATCAACAAATCCATGAATAAAAAACCCTGATCGGAAAGAAGTTTTATGTCGGTTGAACCTCATCCGACTTCCGACTTCTGACTTCCGGCTATTTATTAACGAATTACAAATAACGATTAACTAATAATTTTCAAAACAATGGCAAAAATCAAATTTGGATCAACTGAAGAAAATGTAGTAACCCGCGAAGAGTTCCCTTTGGCAAAAGCAATTGAAACCCTTAAAGATGAAACCATAGCAATTATTGGTTATGGCGTTCAGGGTCCCGGGCAGTCGCTTAACCTGCGTGACAACGGTTTTAACGTGATCATTGGTCAGCGTAAAAACTCAAAATCATGGGACAAAGCAGTTAAAGATGGCTGGGAGCCGGGTGTTACTCTTTTCGAAATTGAAGAAGCATGCCAGCGTGGCACCATCCTCCAGTTCCTGCTGTCCGATGCCGGCCAGATCGCATTATGGCCAACCATCAAGAAAAACCTCACTCCCGGAAAAGCATTGTACTTTTCACATGGTTTTGGGATTACTTACAAAGAACGCACAGGTATTATTCCTCCTGCTGATGTTGATGTGATCCTGGTTGCACCAAAAGGCTCAGGAACCAGCCTCAGACGGATGTTTCTGCAAGGCAGGGGACTCAATTCGAGTTATGCCATTTTCCAGGATGCTACCGGACGTGCATTTGATCGCGTTGTTGCTTTGGGAATTGGTGTTGGTTCGGGTTACCTTTTCGAAACCGATTTCAAAAAAGAAGTTTTCTCCGATCTTACCGGCGAACGTGGTACGCTGATGGGCGCCATCCAGGGAATTTTTGCCGCACAATACGATGTTTTACGCAGCAAAGGACACAGTCCTTCCGAAGCTTTTAACGAAACCGTTGAAGAACTGACTCAAAGCCTGATGCCTCTCGTAGCCGAAAACGGCATGGATTGGATGTATGCCAATTGTTCAACTACAGCTCAACGTGGCGCTCTCGACTGGTGGAAGAAATTCCGCGACGCAACCAAACCTGTTTTTGAAGAGTTGTACAACGAAGTAGCCAGTGGCAACGAAGCGCAGCTTTCCATCGACTCCAACAGCAAGCCTGATTACCGCGAAAAACTCGAAGTTGAATTGAAAGAACTCCGCGAATCGGAAATATGGGTGGCCGGAGCTGCTGTACGCAAATTGAGGCCGGAGAATAACTAGGAGGCTTTAGGGGTTAGGGATTGGGAGTTAGGGTTTCAGCACTTCGACTACGCTCAGTGTGACAAGATTTGTATAAAGTGTAGGCTTAGCTACAGATTTACAAGTAGTATTTTCAGTGTTTTGTCATGCTGAGCGGAGTCGAAGCAGATTTCGGAATTATGGGTATAATGTTCAAAGCTTCCCACTAGTTATTGGCAGTGAACTATACCTTGCCTTGCTGAAATTCTCCTGGCGTAATATCATTAGCCCCGACCTTCAGGTCGGGGCTAATGAAAACCTATAAATATGAGGAAATTAGTACACTATTTAAAAATTGGTACTGTAATTCCATTTGCAGCATAATTAGTTAACCGATCAGAAAAAAAAATAACAAGCCATTCGAAAGGAAGGCCTATTCTTTAAACCAAGCAATATGAGCGATAAAGTTTATGTTTTTGATACAACGCTGCGGGATGGCGAACAGGTTCCCGGATGCCAGCTGAATACGCTTGAAAAAATTGAAGTTGCCAAGCAACTCGAAGCTTTGGGTGTAGATGTTATTGAAGCCGGTTTCCCGATTTCCAGCCCCGGAGATTTTAAATCGGTAATTGAAATCTCGAAAGCGGTACATGAGCCGATAATCTGCGCGCTTACCCGTGCCATGGAGAAGGATATTGAAGTTGCTGCCGATGCTCTGAAATATGCCCGGCGCAAACGTATTCATACCGGAATAGGCACTTCATATTACCATATTACTCATAAATTAAAGTCGAACCAGGACGAAATTATCGAACGTGCCATCGCGGCAGTTAAATACGCCCGAAACTTCGTTGATGATGTAGAATTCTACTGTGAGGATGCCGGTCGTACCGAAAACGAATACCTGGCTCGCGTGGTAGAAGCCGTTATCAAAGCCGGCGCTACTGTCGTAAATATTCCAGATACAACCGGATATTGCCTGCCATATGAGTATGGCGAGAAAATTAAATACCTGGTAGATCATGTGAAGGATGTAGACAAAGCAATACTTTCAACGCATTGCCATAACGATCTGGGTATGGCGACTGCCAATTCTATTTCCGGTATTTTGAACGGTGCCCGCCAGGTGGAAGTTACTATCAACGGGATAGGAGAACGTGCCGGCAACACTTCGCTCGAAGAGGTGGTGATGACTCTGCGTACAAGACCAAATATGGGGCTGATCACAGGCGTTAATACCCAGTTGATTTATGAAACCAGCCGTATGGTTTCCACCTTTATGCGTATGCCTGTTCAACCCAATAAAGCCATTGTGGGCCGTAATGCATTCGCTCATTCATCGGGGATTCACCAGGACGGAGTTCTTAAAAACCGCGAAAATTACGAAATCATCGATCCGCAAGATGTGGGAATCCGTGAATCGAGTATAGTGTTAACTGCCCGTTCGGGCCGTGCCGCTTTGAAGCATCGTCTCGAAGTGCTTGGACTCACTCTTACAGTTGAGGACCTGAACGAGGTGTATGATAAATTTATCGAACTGGCTGATAAGAAAAAGGAAATCAAGGATGAAGATCTTTTTGTTCTTGTAGGCGTTGAGCAATCGGAACACGCAAGACGTATTCAGCTAAAACATCTGCAGGTTATTTGTGGCTCTTCCACTCAGCCTGTAGCCTCAGTAGTAATCATAGTTGACGGGGAAGAATATTCGGCTACCTCACCGGGTAATGGCCCTGTTGACGCCGCTTTTAACGCGGTGAAACAGATTATCCGTAAAACGGTTACATTGGAGGAGTTTCTTATCCAGGCCATTACACGCGGCTCGGATGATATCGGTAAGGTTCATGTTCAGCTTGAAAACAAAGGAACACTTTACTATGGTTTCTCGGCGAATACCGATATTGTAACCGCATCCGTTGAAGCATTTATTGACGCCATTTCGAAGATTGGATAGCGGATTTACATTTCGTTAATCAGAATACCGGGATTTTAACCGACACCTCAAGATAGGATTTAAAGAATCTGTTTTGAGGTGTTTTTTATTGTTAGAAAGTAATCCCCCTTGTTCCCTCCCGATAGTTCGGGACAGGCTCTTTTGAAATAAAAAGGAGACATCTCCTAACGTAAAAGGGTGCAAAATAACCAATAAAAGCACCCAAGGTGGACACTGCACGCCCTGTCCCCCTTGGCGAAGGGGGACCACAGGGGGATTGAACGTTTAGAAGCAAATTTATTTTAATTCTCTCTAATCTATTAAGAATCAGTACATGATTTTAATATTTTATTTACCTTTAACTATCAAATCTTACATATTCTGTGAAAACATATTACCGGAATACCGATCTTAAACCCTTATCAAGGGAATTAAGGACTTATGGAACCAAAGGAGAGGCTGTTCTATGGAAAATGGTATTAAAAGCTAAGTTGATGAACGGCTACCAGTTTAACAGGCAGTATATAATTGAGAATTATATTGTAGATTTTATATGCCGAAAATTAAACCTTATCATAGAGATTGATGGTTCAAGCCATATTACAAAAGGTTCAGCCGATTACGACAGGCAAATGAGACTGGAAGAACTAGGTTTTACAGTCTTACGCTTTTCAGAATTTGAAGTTTTAGGAGCATTGGAGGATGTTCATAACAAGATTTACTACGCGATAGAGGCGATAGAAGAAAAGTTAAATCTAAATAAAAGTCAAAAATTTTAAAGGAATCCCCCTTGTTCCCTCCCGATAGCTCGGGACAGGCTCTTTTGAAATAAAAGGGGGACACCTGCTAACCAAAAGGGTGCTAAATAATCAATAAAATCACCAAAGGTGGGCCGCAGCACGCCCTGTCCCCCTTGGCGAAGGGGGACCACAGGGGGATTGAAAGACAGAAGGAGAGTTTTTTTTATTTTTTAAAAAAGTAATCCCCCTTGTTCCCTCCCGATAGTTCGGGACAGG
Source organism: Bacteroidales bacterium (assembly GCA_963665485.1). Lineage (GTDB taxonomy): Bacteria > Bacteroidota > Bacteroidia > Bacteroidales > UBA4417 > UBA4417. Next base: position 517,444 of record OY762227.1, read on the forward strand.
CTCTTTTGAAATAAAAAGGAGACATCTCCTAACGTAAAAGGGTGCAAAATAACCAATAAAAGCACCCAAGGGTGGCCGCAGCACGCCCTGTCCCCCTTGGAAAAGGGGGACCACAGGGGGATTGAAAAACGAAAAAGAAAAGTATTTCATTTTATTTTAAAGGAATCCCCCTTGTTCCCTCCCGATAGTTCGGGACAGGCTCTTTTGAAATAAAAGGGGGACACCTGCTAACTAAGAATGTGCAAAATTATCAATAAAATCACCTAAGGGGGACACCCCAGGGCCTGTCCCCCTTGGCGAAGGGGGACCACAGGGGGATTGAAAAAGCGAAAAAGAAAGTTATCTGATTTTGTTAGAAAGGAATCCCCCTTGTTCCCTCCCGATAGTTCGGGACAGGCTCTTTTGAAAAAAAAGGGGGACACCTCCTAACGCAAAGGGGTACTAAATAACCAATAAAACTTCCTATACAAAAAAACACAGCTACACGCCTGTAAGCGCATAGCTGTGTTGATTATGAGTTGCCGTTAATCCTGTTAAAGCTATTCCGTTTTTTCTGCGGTAGCAGAAAAATTTATTGTATATATTTTCCTGCTTCCATAAGCTAATGCCAGGGTAGCCAGGATATAAACACCATCGCCAACGGGTGCTCCACCGCCAACCGGTGTATTCCCACCGCTAGGAGCTGCTCCGCCATTATTGGGATGCGGCGGTACCTGTGCAAACATTAATAAAGGTGCAATTACCAGGAATGCTGAAAGGGCAAATATTTTAAGGTTACGTTTCATATCTTTTTTGTTGTTTTATTCTGGTTTGTAAATTGAAATGGATCAGGGTTTAGGGGTTAGGGGTTGGCACTTCGACATTGCTCAGTGTGACTTCGCTCACTTCGACTTCGCTCAGTGTGACATTGCTCAGTGTAACAGGTTCAGGTATTCTCACTTTCGCTCCCTCGCCTTTTCGCAATCATCGCGTCCCCTTGTCCGCCTATTCTATCCAAATCTTCTTAACCATTGTCGATTTAGCTGTAATTACTTTTACCATATAAATACCTGTATTGGGTAGTTTCACCTCATTCATCCCTTTCGACGCGGCCTGTGTACGAATCAATTGCCCGGAAACATTGTAGATTAAGATATTGCCCTTTGCCTGGTCTTTCAGATCGATAAAGGCAGTTTTCTGATAGCTGTAAATATTGGCAAGCGATTTTGCGGGATCGGTAAGGCTTGTTACGGAGGTATTGAAGTGCAGAATAAAGCGTACTTCTTTTTCATCCGGCCCGGCAGTAAAGGAATAGGAACCAGCTGACAAATCGGTGAAAATACCGGTTTGGGTATCTTCGAGCGTGGCCGACGGCATATCCAGTAGTTGGGTGGCAGCAATGGTATATGTACCGGCTGTATTTGCGCGTATTCCTAACGGAACTTCAGTGGTTTCGGGTAGCAGGGCATTAATTGCCAGCGGGCTGCTGCCGAGTGTGTAAATCTGGGCCGAACCCGGGATTTCACTAAAGAATTTGTGCGCGTCGTAGTTGCCATCAAATTCAGAGGTTGCGTCCGAAGCAAATCGCACTACCGCCTCATCCGTATACGAATTGCCCGATACCTGTAGCCTTGCAAGGTTGGTTACACTTGCCTTTTTATAGAAAGTGGCTGAATTATGCACCCTGGCACTGTTATCCATAGTAATTGAGCCACCGGTGGTTCCAACAGCAACCTGGACTAAGATTCCCTGGCCGGGAGCAATATATTGGCTACTTGTACTTGGAACACCTACACCACTATTGTAAATTGCCCAGTCATTCCCGTTTGCAATATAAATAGCTGTATTCAGATTAGTTTTAGAAACTGAATTCCAATCGAGTACGGATGGGTATGGATTACCAATTAAATTCCAGCCACTTTTATCAGCATCATTTATATCGGTGCGGGTTAAGCCTGAAATAATCACTGAACCTGTATTAAGCGGACCTACATAATCGTGAGTAAATCCTAAATTATCGCCCCATAACGCAAAGCCTTGGCCTGGTAAAAGCTCTACAGTTGTAAGTTGAATATCCAAGTATTTGTAAGCAGCTTCATCAAAGCTCTGCAGGTATTTCATACTGAATGAGCCTGATAATGCACCGGAAACAGGTGACGAAATAAGATGCCATTTATTGCCTTCTATATAGCTTTTAACAGTTGCATTGCCGGTTACCGCACCATTTGTGATTAGCGAAGCCCCCGAATTAATTGTTAGCGAACCGGTACCTATTGTAAGATTTTTGCAATCTGCGTTATCGGAAAGGGTTATAGTAGCTGTACCATCAATGGTAACATCGGTTGCAGTACCTGGTATGCCATTATTCCAGCGTGCTACATCTCCCCAGTTACCTGTACCGGAAAATATCGAAGCTGACGAGGCTGATGTAGTGAAAGTTTGAGCTGCACCATATGAAGTCCCTCCACTATTGGTTGCATAGGCACGAACTTTATATGATGTATTTGGGGATAATCCTGTTAAGCTGCCAGTAAATGCACCTGTTGAAAATGGACCTGTCTCAGTGGTTTTAGTAGAAAGAGCTGTAGTAGGATCGGCATTGGTTGCCAAATCCCAGCAGAAACCACGCGTAGTTGGGGCCGCACCACCAATATTTGTAATATTACCATTACCGGTTGCTGTTGTCGCTGCAATTACTGAGGCTGCTTGAGAAGTAACGGTAGGAGGATATGCAATTAAACTGCCTCCAATAGCCAAACCATATGTTCCAGCTGTAGCAGAGCTAAATCCCCAACCTCCAGTGTTAGTTTGCCCAGTTGCATAGTATCTAATATATACTGTTGTTCCGAAAGGAATATTTTGAAGTGTTGAAACACCCGATAAGTCAATTGAAGGCATAGTTGCTGGCGTTGTTCCACTTACCACAACAGGTGAACCAATTAAAGTAAAAGTTGTTCCATCCAAACTATAAGCAAATTGCATAGTAACACCTGGTGAGGCAGAATATGTGGATGTACCTACTACACTTCCATCTATAGTAGATAAATTCATTGAAAACCCATTTTTTATTTTCAAGGTAATTTGAAAATAATCTGTATTAGATGTTGAGATTCCATCATTCATGAACCCGGTAGTTCTAAACGAATTTCCACCAGAACTTGAAACAGCTCCAGTTCCACGAGTAATATTGCTCAAAGTACTTGAATTGTCCAAATTTGTATTAAAAGTTGTAGCCGCAAAAGTTACAGGTGATGACTGTCCAAAGAAATCCCATCCTGCCAGAATAGCCGATGCTAACGTTACAACTAATGGCTGAGTCACATCTGGTGCAGGATTATAATTTCCATTCCCTGCCTGAGATGCTGTGATATTTGTAGTTCCAACACCAACAATTGTTAGCGTGCTACCTGATATAGTAGCTACTGCCGTATTTGAACTTATATAGGATACAGTGAGTGCTGAACTAGCCGTTGCAGTTAATGCAAATGGAGAGCTGCCAGTGTTTTTATTCGCCAAGGCTCCAAATGTTATTGTTTGGTTCGCGATGGTAATATTAGCTGTTAATCCAGGTTGGGTAAGTGCATAATTGCCGGCAGCACTACCTGTTAAGGATGCAGTGACTCCAATTCCAGTTCCAGCATTGGCAATTGCAAATGTGCCTGTTGTTGACAAGCTAACATTGCTGGTTTCTGCAGGCAGCACACCGCTGAGAATTCCTCCTGATATAAAGGCGGTGGTATTTCCATCATATGGCTTATTACTTGCTGTTGCGCCGCTAACAGTTACGGGTAAAGCTGTTATATTTGCCGTTAAACTTGCTGGTTGTGATAAAGTGTAATTTCCTGATGCGCTTCCGGAAATAGTATATCCTGTAACCGTAACGGTTTTGCCAGTTCCTACTGATGCTGATGCAAAAACAGCAGAAGGCGTACCTCCTAAAGTAACATTTGATGCATCACCAGCTACAATACCACTTAAAGAAGCAGTTCCATTTGTAGTTGCACTTATAGTACCATCATAAGGTTTGTTAGTTACCGATAACCCAGTAATAGTAAGTGGTACTTTATTAATAGTATAAATCAAGTTTGCAGTTCCTATTCCATTTCCATTTGTTGCTGAAATTGCCACAGTATAAGGTGACCCAGAAGTACTGGTAGGTGTTCCTGTTATTTGGCCAGTGGTTGTATTTACACTTAATCCGGGGGGTAATCCAGTTTGCATTATAACTTGTAGGTGTATTTGATCCGGTAATTGTATATGTTGATATAGCTGTTCCATAAGTTCCACTTGCTGTTAGAGCACTAGTAATTGTAGGAGCTGATGATGTTGGAGTTACGGTACCATTTAATGTAAAATCATCTAATCGGCCTGAACCTCCAGTACCCGCCAACCATTGTATAAACCACTGTTATGGTGCCTGTTAATCCTGATATTGCGTTAGTAACATTGGTTTGGCCTAACATAGCACCAGTACTGGGAATGGTCCCTGCTCCAATAGCAGTACCATTAATAGAAAGTGTAAAGTTAGGTGCACCAGTACTGCTTCTGACTCGCCAAAAATTAAAAGATGTTACTGCCAATTGGTAACCAGCAGTTACATTAAAAGTTAAAGTAAAAGTTACATTTTGAGAATTGCTCACTGATAAACAATAACTCGGAGACCCTCCATTTCCAACTAAACCAGAAAATGCTGATTGACTGGTTGTCCATGATGAAGCAGAAAGGTTAGCATCAAAAGTTGTGGGTGCAACTGTGTAAGGTTTTGTTGTAATGGCTGTTGCGCCAAAATTATGATAATAAATCTGCCCCCATCCCCTTCCCGGCAGAATCATTAAAATAGCAAGAGCCGCGATGGCAAAACTGTGTGTAGAGAGTAATTTTTTTATCATGGTTTTATGGTTTTACTGGTTGTTTCTGGTTAAGGCTGTTAGGGCAAGTGATGAGTTATAAGAGATGAGTTATGAGTGTCGTGGTAGGTGTATTAGGGTTCTAATGTTATGTTGTTTACGTATTCGTTCAGGGGTTCAAAGGGCAAAGTGTTGTGGGGCGGTGGGTTCGGGTAGTATTTAAAATGTCAAAAGTAAAGAGTAAAAAGAAGCGGTATGCGTGGGCTGTATTATGGTTTTATTAAGTTTTAAAAAACGGTTTGGTAAAAGATGCCGTGCAATGGGTTAAAAAATGCATATCTTTTAGATAAAAGATACGCATCTTCCGGGCAAAAGATGCGCATCTTTTAAGGATAACTTACAACTAACTTACTTTGTTAAAATCAACGGTACCGGTTACTTTTGCAAATTCCTTACCAGGCCTGAATTTAACAGATACTTTTTTAATCTGGTTTTTGCTTACTGATAACGCGTCAACGGAACCTTCGCTGCTTGCCTGCAGGTTGAAAGAACCAAAATCGCCTAAACGTACAATTTTACCATCGGCCAGGGCCTGGGGTATAACTTCGAGGAATGCTTCGATAACAGCCATTGTGTCGGCTGTACTAATGGTGCTGATAGCTGATACTTGCTTCGCCAGTTGCCTCTGGGTTACGTCGCCCGACGACACAACCTGGGCATAAAACTTCGGCGCTTCATCCTGTTTGGATGGGTTCCTCTTTGGAACCGCTTTGTAATTAACTGCCATAGAGTTAAGATTAATAAGCAGAGGAAATAGATGAATTAAAGTGTCTACAAGCTGATTTATTAATTTATTCGCACATAGTTTCGTTTTAAGGCCGGGCGTTTTTCATCCGTTGTCGGCTTCGCCTTTACAGGTAGCTTTCGATGTTACTTAGGCCAGGGCGCGGGTAAGGGATTGCCGGAATACTATTTATCCGTTGGTCCGGGGGGTACAGATCAAAGACTGAATGGTTTCAGACTACGAACATGTTGGTTTTTAATTTATTCTAATGCCAATAGGTTAGGAACGCATAGTAAAAGCGAATAGTCAGGAATACTGAAAGACTATATCAATTACAGGTATCCTGTGGTGGTTCAAAGGAGGAAGAATTATGAGGAAGACGAGACTAAGCGGTGTAGTGGTTCCTGGTGTTGAGCTGACGAAGCGGGTTGAGTATAAAAGTCCTGAGTTAAAAACAGCTTTGCTGTCAAAATAACGATCGCCTTTGCAGGTAAGTTGTTATGTTTTCAGGCAAAGCTACAGTTTTTGTGGTGGTATTGGTAAGCAAATATAGCAATTTTATTAAAGCAACAAATAATTTTGAAAATTTTGTACCTGATTAGTCGCGTTAAAGCAATTTTAGCCGCAGATACCGTGGATTACACTGATTTTAAACGACTTTAACGCGTTTTTTAAGCAGTGAGGCTATACATTTGAGAAACAAAATCAGTTAGTCGAACTGGTTACTGGCGAAATAGAGGGATTGTTTTGGGTTTTATTCAAAGTAGGACACCTCCTAACTAAAAGGGCGCAAAACAACCAATAAAAGCACCCAAGGGGGACACACCGGGGCCTGTCCCCCTTGGCTAAGGGGGACTACAGGGGGATTGAAAGACAGAAAGAAAGGTTTTTTTTGATTTTTTAAAAAAGTAATCCCCCCTTGTTCCCCCTTTTGAAAAAAAAGGGGGACACGTTCTAACTAAAAATGTGCAAAATTATCAATAAAATCACCTAAGGGGGACACACCGGGGCCTGTCCCCCTTGGCCAAGGGGGACCACAGGGGGATTGAAAGACAGAAAGAAAGGTTTTTTTTGATTTTTTTAAATAAGCAATCCCCCTTGTTCCCCCTTTTGAAAAAAAAGGGGGACACCTGCTAAGAAAAGGGGTGCTAAATAACCAATAAAACTTCCTATCACAAAAAAACACAGCTACACGCCTATAAGCGCATAACTGTGTTACCGGTAGTATCCCTGCCAAAGCCCGGGCAGTACAGCCTTAATTTTATTCTTCTTTCTCTGCTTTTTCTTCCCTCAACAAATAGGCCTTCCGTATAGCGAAGGCTGCGGCGAGGGTTAATAAAATAAAGGTGCCGTTGCCTACGGGCGCGCCTGCACCTCCGACCTCCTGGCCATTTTCAGGTGTTTCCCCTGGTAATGGAGGGGCTTGCGCAAACATAAACAAAGGCGCTAAGAACAAAAATGCGGCTATCAAAAAAGTTTTAATGTTACGTTTCATATTTTTATGCTTTAATAAAGGTAGGCTTTAGGGTTTTGGGGTTAGGTTTTAGAGTTCGCTACTTTGCTTATTGTGACGCATTTCAAGTTTAACTCTCCACTTTCTCCTTCATTATTCACTATTCATTACTGCAGTATAAACACCTTTCGCACAACCGTATTGTTTTTGCTTATCACTTTTACAATATAATTGCCACCGTTCGGAAGTCTGATCTCGTTCATTCCCTTTTCTGACAGTCGGGAAGCCACCTGCTGACCTGCAATATTGTAGATAAAAATATCACCCAGCGCCTGGTCTGCCATATTGATATAAACAGTTTTCTGGTAACTGTAAACCGTTGCGGCATCTTTCCTGTTTTCTTTTAACCCGGTTGTACCGAAAAGAAGCAGAAAGCGTTTGTCGTTTTCCCCGGCAGTATAACTGAATTTGTAAGGCCCCGTAAGCAGATCATGGAAGGTTCCGGTTTTGGTGTCTTCCAGGTAAACCACAGGAATATCAGCCACCTGATCGATGCCGATCTGGTAATCACCGCTAAGAGTATTGGTAAATCCAATCGGAATTGCCTGGGCTTCGGGGCGTACATCAACCGATAGTTTTTTGTCGTCGGCATATGTATAAAGTTCTGAAACTCCAGGGGTATACGCAAGGAATTTATACGCGTCATTCTGCAGATCAAATCCTTCGGTAGCTTCGGGGTTAAAGTTTACGAACAGCTTATCCGTATAAGATTCGCCTACCGTTGCCAGTACCAGGGAGTTAGCTTTGGGTGCCGAAGCGGATTTGTAGAAGTGAGGTGAGCTGTGTACCCTGTTGCTGTAGCTTACCGTGAATTTACCACCTGTGTTGGTTATCATGGTCGCGTTAGCTACAATAAAGAACCCCTGCATAGGCGGTACAAATTGTGAGCCTCCACCATTACCATTAATATACGAAACATACCCGCTTCCATTATAATAGTATACGGCGCCATAGGTTCCCTGCAAGCCAGCCCAATCTAAACTGGAAGGGTATGGATTCCCAAGGAAGTTCGCGCCGTTATTTCCATTAGCAGAACCAGTGTTATAGGTGAGACCGGAATATTGTTGGGTACCCGTATTAAGTATGCCGGCAAATGAATACGTTGGGGTACCGGTTTTAACATACAGGCTGTATCCTTGTACAGGGTTAAGCGTTGAATTAGTTACAGTTATATATGTCCATTCGTGGGTAGGTTCGGCCCAGCTTTGCAGGAAATTACCCGTAAACATGCCGGAATTCGTAGTAGCATTAGGAGCAGATATATAATGCCATTTACCTGCTGTTGGTATTGTGCGTTCAACAGTGGCCGCTACACCATCGGTTGTACTTTCGATAAGCGAGCCGCCTGATTTAACGACAAGACCGGCAGCACCAACAGAATTAGTAAGAGTGCCGGCAACAGTAAGGGAGCCACCGGATGCTATGGTTACAATACCTGTATTTATGTCTAAACTGTTGCAAACAGCTGTAGTAGTAATAGTTGGAGCGCTTCCACCGGCAAGGATAAAAACATCGCTTGTTATAGTGGGCACACTTCCATCAGACCACTTAGTAGGCTCATTCCAATCACCGGTACCACCAACCCAAAACTTTCCAGGAACAGCAGACGTCATCGTAAGTATTACATCATCTACAAAATCAGGACAGACTCCATTTGACAAAGTTAATCTAAGAGTCGCAGTCTCGCCAACTGGCGTACTTTGTGTATAGGTTGGGTGCAAAAGATTTGCGTCTGAAAAAGTTCCGGTACCGGATACTACTGACCAAACTAATGTAGTGTAATCAGAAGCTGTAGCTCCGCTTAGCAGGTAAGGCACATCAACAACCGCATTATCATCGGGACCTGCGGTGCCTGTAGGAGCAATATCCACCAGAATTATCGCGCTACCCAGCATATCATCCGCTAAGTATCCATTATCTCCTTTAACAGTATAAGTACCTGCAGGCTGAAGGCCAAAGTCAATTGGATAATCTGTTCCCGACACAGGACTTCCGGTTGAAATACCATCTTTGTATAACTGGTAGCTAACGCCGGTTTGAGAACCATCAAGCCCAATGCTGCCTAATGCGCTTGAACAGTATGTGCCACTTCCTGTAACGGAATATTGGAAAGGAGTTGTAAGTGGATTAACGGTTATAGGGAATACATCCGAAATTGCTCCGTCGCCACAGCTATTATTGCCTTTTACCGTAAGATCACCGGAGGTAGCCGACAATGAAAAGGCAATGGTTACATTCTCGCTTGTTCCTGTAATGGTAGCGCCAGTACCGGTATAGTTCCAAATATAAGTTGTTGCATCAGATATGGCAGGAACAGAATAAGCTACTCCCGCGTCACCCTGGGTAACTGTAGAATTTCCGGTGATGGCATCGGCTGCCGAAGGGAACGGATTAACAGTTACGATTGTAGGATCTGATGATAAACTCTGGCAGCCGCCGGTAGTTACCTGTACGGTATAACTTCCGGATGTGCTAACGGTTATGGATGCTGTAGTTGCTCCTGTTGACCATAGGTAAGAATCACCGGCAGTACTAGAGGTTAATAGAACACTGCCACCGATACAGAAAGTTGTAGGATTATTCGCATTAATGTCCGGTTTTGAAGGAATTGAATTTACAGTTACCCTAACTTCATCCGAAACTGTTGCTGATCCGCATGTGGGTGTTGATGTACAAACTACATACCATATTCCTATACCCAGAGCAGCTCCTGATGGCGTATAGGTTTGAGAAGTAGCTCCCACTATATCAGTTATGGTTCCACCAATTTCTGATCGTTTACCCCATTGGCGCGTTGTTATTGCACCACCACCAGTTTCTGTTGCGGTTAGCTCAGTTCCGCTTGCTGTACCACAAAAGGCTTGAGCCGCATTTGGTGTTATTGTTACGGATGAGAGACTGGCGGTTTCTGTTATCACTGCACTTCCGGTCATATCTGTTGTACCATCTGCTGCGGTGCCTTTAACCGTATATGTGCCGATGGCTGTTTGTAATCCAAAGTCGAGCGCTGCACCTGTACCAGCAACGGTAGATCCAACCGCTGATGCACCATTATATAACTGATAGTTTACACCGTTTTCGGAACCAGAAATGCCAATTAGTACCCCTGTGCCTCCGGTACAATAGGAACCACCTCCTGTAACATTATAAGCAATAGGAATATCCGTGACAGTGAATGTTGCAATAAAGTTATTCCCTCCATTATTTGAGTAAACAGTGCCTGGATATCCAGTAGCATTCGTATATACTTCAAGTTTATATACTCCAGCGGCTAGCCCTACTTTTACATCTGTTGTGTTATTACTTACTTCCCAGGTTTGATCACCTCCACACGTACCACCATCATTAGATATCCAACTTAATGAAATGCCACCACCAAATGCGCCTGGTGCTGCAGAAACGAGATAAACACGATAAAAAACATTACCTCCCGTAACATTTCCACCATCACACTTGTTCGTTTTGTTTTGTGCACCTGCTAAGACCAGGGTTTGAGCTTGACCATAAACACCCAGGTTTGCTCCCTGAAAATCAGGATTTCCTGTCGTTGCTTGAAGGTCATAATAAGTATTTCCACCTCCGTTAAGCTTAAGGATTACATAACTTTGAAATATACTTATTGTTGGTGTTTGTGCTTTTACAGAAAAAGTATTTGCAAGTAGCAGAACAGCAGTACATGCAGTAATTATAAAAATGCTCTTTGGTTTCAACCCTTGTGTAAATATTTTCATGATCCTTGGGGTATTAATAGTGTTACTTTATCGGAGTTAGCCTTGATGCGTAAGTGATTTAAAGCTTTTAATCTAAGTATTTGTATGCTATGCTGCTTGCAGTGGGTATAGATTTGAAAAGGTATAGTGTTTGTTAGGTATGTATTTCGCTTTAAAGTTACATAGTATGAAGCTATTAACCTACAAATGTATTATAATATTTTTATATAAAGGCAATTTGTGTTTAAAAAAGAAAGATATTTCGTGCGAAACGCCTGCAATACTCAATTTCGATTGTGTACCCGTTTCAGTACGTTGCTCTCCTGCGGCCTGCCGGACTGAAAAGCAAAAGGACTTCATCGCGAGGCGGCTGTAAGCAAACTGTTAACGCGCAAGCCCTAACTGCCTAAGTAATTCCATGGCACACGCGGGAAAGCGCTAAGCAGAATTGTAGCTTAATGAATCCAAACCTTCTTCACCAACGTTTTCTTCGGGGCAATCACTTTTACAATATAAATTCCTGAACGAGGTATACTTATGCTGTTCATTCCTATAGCCGAATACCTGCCGGCAACCAACTGACCGGATAGGTTGTAAATTAAAATATCGCCTCTGAGCCGGCTCCTGAGGTTAATAAGGATGTTTTGGCCGGAACTGAAAACTGATGCAAAGGAATTTTCAGTTTCATCCATTTTGGCTGGTGATAACATATTGAAATGCAGTATAAAACGCTGCTCGTCTTCGCCCGTTTCGAAAGCAAAAGTATACCTGCCGGCAGGGAATAGGGTACTGATGCCGGTTTTTATATCCTCAAGGGTAATAGTACCCAGGTTGCCGGTATGCGTGGCGGCAAGTGTATATTGCCCGCTTTTGTCTGCGTGTATGCCTAAAGGAATTTTACTGATTCCGTGTGGCACCGAATTGATGGTAAGCGGAACACTTCCGAGGGTATAAATCTGCGCCGACTCATTAATATACCCGAAGAGTTTAAAGGCGTCGTATTCACCATCAAATTCCGCGGTAGCTTCGGGCATAAACCGTATCACGGCTTCATCGGTATACCCGTTACCCGAAACCTCAATCCGGATAAGGCTATCGCTTGCATTTTCACTTTTAAGGAATGTGGTTGCGTTATGCGTACGAACGTAATCATTCATTGCCAGGCTGCCCGAACCTATAGTTGCCCCGGCTCTGACCATAAATCCCTGGCCCGGAGCTATAAAACGGGATCCGCCGTTGGCAGCGGCACCGGCTATATAGGTTGCCCACCCACCTGAATTTTCGACGTATATGGCATTATACAGGTTAGTTTTTGTCCATCCCGAAGCGTCCCAGTCGATAGATGAAGGGTATGGATTCCCCACCAGGTTCCAACCGGAAGTATTCAGGTCAGCGTTTGATCGGGTAACAGCAACAGACTGATTACCTGTATTTAAAAGTCCTTTATATTGAGCAGTAAATCCGTCTGCGTCTCCCCAAAGCGCGTATCCTTTCGCAGGTACAAGCGCTTCGGCGGCTGAAGTAATATCGGTATAGGCGTTGGTTTGTTCGGTATATTTCTGCAGGTATTTGCCGGTAAATGTGAGTGCAGCCGCGTTCGACACAGGAGAAGAAATAAAATGCCATTTCGCCCCTGAAATGCCACGGTTAACGGTTGCGGTTCCTGTTACAGTTCCTTTGGTAATAAGCGATGCGCCCGATCCTATAACAAGCCCGGTGCTTCCGGCATTGTTGGTAAGTGAGCCGTAAACGGTAAGGGCTTTATCGGCATTTAAGGTTACTGAGCTACCTGTTTCAATGCTAAGATTTTTACAAACAGCGGGAGTTGCCATACCCTGGTTAATAATGGGTTTGGTTGACACATTGGGAATCAGCACATCGCTTGAGGCGGTGGGGATACTTGCCGGAGTCCAGTTGGAAGCCAGGTTCCAATCCGCTGAAGAGCTTCCGTTCCAGGTAAGGATTTCAGGATAGGGTTCGGCATATACTTTTACGCAAGGATCGCCAATAAAACCATCAATATTGTTGGCTCCTATCGAATACCAGGAGCCATTAGCGCCGTTGCTGCTTATCCAGGCTACATTTGATTCTATAACAGGAATTGCGTATCCGGCATAATAACATTCAACAGGTATAGGCCAGTTATAGGCAGGTGTTTCATAGCGTACGCGTACAAAAAAGTCCTGTCCCTGTTCCACACTGACAGGGGTTGTAAGGTCGAAAGTATAATATCCGGTTAAAGCACACGATAAACCCGACTGATGTGATAACAGGCCTGATAAAGTGCCGGTAACCGGATCGAAAGTATCGAAAACATCCACTTCAAGAGTTGTTCCTGAAATGAAGGAAGATATCCCTACCTTGCTTACGGTTTGTTTCGCTGATGCGCTGTATTTTACCAGCATATAACCTACCGGCGAAGCGTACCCGTAAGAGTCGATGTATCCAAGATCGTCGTATCCGTAAACCTGGGTATTAGGCACATTTTCCATTCGAACAGGCCAGTAGGCGTTATAATCAAGTATACCTGTATCATTATAGGAAACATAAAAATATCCCGCTTCACCCCATCCAACGCCATAACTGTTTTTGCAAATCCAGGCGCCGGTTCCGCCGGCTGTAGGTTTATTGTCGTCCCAGCCTACGAGGTCGACAGCATGGTTTACCTGGGGTGTTCCGGAATAGTAATACGTATCCGTTACATCGTTGAAATAAGTGGCGCTATAATACATCATGGTAAATATGGCTCCCTGGTCCATAATCGCCTGTTTGATTACATCCATGTTGTGAGGAAGGTAACGGGCATCGGTGATATAAGCTACCGGGGTTTTACCTGTCGGGCAAGTTCCATTTACATCATCAGCTTCAATCAGAGGCCCTTTGCGACGGGCGAAATAGGCTGTTGACATGAAATGATTGCCCCAAGTATCCCGGCTCGGATCAAAGCCATGGCAATATTTCAGGTTATTATCGGATAAATCCCAGGCGCCAAGTCCAAGTTTAATCCACTGTGATTCAACCGATGCCATGGATGCAAACGCCCAGCATGCACCATTGGTCTGTCCCTTTACAGGTGTTACCAAACCTAAAATCCGTAAATCGTAAAACGACGCAAATGTGGTTGATTTTAATTTGTTATTCTTCAGGTAATTATCAAAGTTTACGATGCCCGGAGGTGGCATAGCGCCACTACCAGACTCATCAGCGCCGGGCCGGGGAGCTTTACCGCTGTTTTGCAATTCCATAAATCTCACAAAATCGGGATTTAGCGGCGCTAAGGAAGGCGCTTTCTGTGCGAAAATGCTAACGCCGGCTGATAAAAACAGAATCAGAAATAAAACTGCCTTTTGCATAAACCGGGAGAATTAATGAAATTTAGATGATCAGTACTACGAAGGTACAAAAGAAATTTGGTATTTAGGTTTCGGGCACTGCGCCATTTGGTTGACAAATACCTTTGGCCATGGCTCGGATTAATAAAACCCGCGCTTGCTGATTCGCCGTAAAGCTTTTAAATGCTTATATTCCGGATTTTCAGCTGTACTCTTTGAATACACTGAATCCTCGAAATTTAATTGTTAAGAGGTTAAACGGCAAGAAAAAAAGATGAATTGCCTTTCTGAATCTCTCTTTAAAACTTTTTCTGTCTTTTGTCAAATAACCTGCTCTCCGCAAATCCCGGTAGAAGTCCAGAAGATATAGTAACAAATGACGGCTGAAAATGATTGTTTTTTTACAAAAGAATGCAGTGGGATAGTTCAAACAGAATAATCGTATGGATCGCAGAGTTTACACCAATAAAAAAGCAGGGATTGAAATTCCTTCTCTGTCCTGAACTCTGACGATTAGTGCGTTTACAATTTCAGCCTGATTGGACCATTACGCTATTAATCATAAAAAACCTTATTCTTTAATAAACCTTAGTAGCAAAGGATTATTTATGGGGTTTAACCTTATTCCCTTATTATAGGTTTCAGGATTTCTGATATTCTGAAAGTTCCTGCTGAATTTCATTAGGGGGAAATAAGGGAATAAGGTCAGGTAAATTCAGGGATCTTTTCTTGTTACTAAGGTTAAAAATATAAAATAAGGTTTGATTCAAATACGCTACATTCATGGGATCGGCGAAAGGCAAGTCCCGATTGAAAGCAGCAATTCAATAACTTACCGAAAACTAAATAAAAAGAGTCACACCGGATTCTCAGCATTGTTCGTTCACCTTACAAATGGCTGTGTACAGATAGCTCAACAACAATATAAATCAAGTTCTTTCGCCTGATCCGGTTTTGTCATCATTTTCGGCGTACATTCCACAAATGTATAATTTTTGCGGAAAAGTAAAATTTATGTCGCATAAGAACCTTATATTCATAAAGATACAAATAGTAATTTTCAAAATTGACTGAAACATCAGATGTCGGAAATGGTATACGAATAAGGAAATCAATCTTTCATTTAAATCAATATCAGTGCGTAACAGTATTATTTTTCTGGCACATCAAATAGCGATTAAGCCTATAAAAAAAGCAGGAATTAAATCCCTGCTCTGACTATATTTTCTTGCTGCTCTGTTGATGTACCAAATTGCCAACTCAGGTACTAATCAAAGATTTTTAAATTCGGGAGTGGATCCTGATTTCGTTATTGTGAATTAAACAAGTATAAATTTGATTATATCCTGACTGATAAGCTGTAAATTCTATGATTCTTTTGCTTTTAAATTTTTCCTGAGGTCATACATTTTTTTTCCTCCATAAAATCCAGCCAACCCGATTAATAAAAACATTCCTTCCCCTATCGGCGCTCCAGATCCCGGAACGTTAGCGGTACCCCCGTGTCCTATACTTGGAGGAGGTGGTGGCGGTGGCTGCGCAAAACTAACAGTATGAATACTGAAGAATAAGGTAAGGCCTAAGCAAACTTTTAGAATATTTAAATAATTTTTCATTGTGTAAACGGCTTTGAACATCACAAAAAATGAAGCAGGTCAGCAAAGATATGAATTAAATGTTGCAATTCACTTTTTAGATAATATTTTTTTTCTGTTACACTAATACACTGTATTCCCAGCATTTAGTTTTCTTGTTTTTTCTGACCAGTAAATTATTGTTACATTTCATCAAATGAATTGATTTTTTCTTTACTGTATCGTTTATTTTAAACGCCCGGCAATCCTGATTATTATCCGAAGCAAGAAAAGTATATTTCCTCATCAAATTTTCCTTAATTTCAAAATCAATTTATTGAAATCAGCAGTGCAGAGATTGATTTTAATTCATTCATCAAAGCAAAATTAGTCCGGTTTTAAAAAGACAGGTACAAAATACGATTTTGATAAAACAGCCAAAAGTTACTGATGAACTATTTTCTTTCCCTGATCCGCCAAAACGAATTTCAAGGCCTGAAGCAACCTGGTTGAGACATATTGCTTCTGAAGTTGATGATTCAGACGCTGAAATCGAAACATTAAAAAATAGCAACATTGTTGCTGAGCCAATCCGGATTGACGAGATAACGGGAAGGCAATTCACTTTTATTTCCGATCCGGATAATTTGCCGGTTAAGATGTGTGAAAGATAGCAGGTATTAATAAATAGTTACCTCATTTATAGTAATATGGCATTAACAACATTGCTATTGAAACTATTCCATACCTAGAAACTGTCTAAATTTTTTATTCTTACATTTTAGAAAGTTTCAACTTGTTCATCTGTCAGACTGAGCGAAGTCGAAGTCCATCTAAATCAGCTAATATTGCTCGTTTTTAAGTTAAACAAGTGCATTTCGACATCGCTCACTTTTTGACAGCAATTCGAGAAATTAGTACCTTAAAGTTGTTTTTATAAAATTTAGACAGTCTCTTATTTTACTATTTCTTTAACCTGAACTCTTTTTCCGGTTTATAATCTCTATCCTCAGCATCAGCAACAGTAATGCTCCGGTGCATAGTACCGCCCTGATGGCATATACCGAAGCCAGCCAACCTTTACTTGCAAAAAGTGAAATGCCCGCGGCTATCAGCATCATTATCCACACCGAAAAAGCTTCCGTGTTTTTCTTCTGATGCGTCATGCGCCTTAGTACCGGGAAATAGGATATCACCATTATGCTCTGAACCGAATAATTTGTTATAATATGGTTATTTGAAATTCCCCAAAAGACAATAATGCCGATAACAGCAGCCAGGCATCCCATATCAAATTGGGTAAAGCGGGTTGAATGATCCCCCCAAATAAGTATAGCAACCGAAACACTTACTACCATTATCAGGTCAGTAAAATTCAGCATATTATCGCTAATGCTGTGATCGCTTTGGGCAAAGTAAGTAAACAGGCTGATGCCAACAGCCAGGGAGAAAAAAGTCCACATAGCCAGCGACGGGCTTATTTTCTTGTTGTAAAGCAAATAAACGTACCTGGCCAGAATAAAAACATTAATTCCTGATACTATGATGTTTATAAATAATTTATTGAAGGGCATATTTTAATTCAGGTTTATTTCGTTGGATTGTAAAAGTATTTAAAAATCCGGTGACGGCAGGCTACTTTTTTCTTTTAATATCTCAAAATCTCCGAATTTAGGCCTGGTATCGCAGAGCAGATTGTAAATTCGGGCAATCTTTTTGGATGTGCTATTACATGCTGACAATCTGCACCTTATGTATTCGCAAACCTAAAAGCACAAACACCAAAGCCTGGTACGTGATCGCCATTGAAATATGATTTCGAAAACCAGGAAATTAATCTTTGGAAAGCAATAGAAGCAAACTAAAAATATGAATATATTTGCCACTATTATGTAAAATTCTCAATAGCCAATTTTGATATGAGTATACAATACCCGGTTTATATGCCTGTATTGCATGGCAATGAAAAGAAATATGTGAACGATTGCCTTGATTCAACCTGGATCTCTTCACGGGGGAAATACGTTTCCGCTTTCGAAGAACATTTTGCGGATTATATCGGAATTGAATATGCAACAGCGGTATCCAATGGAACAGTTGCCATTCACGCAGCATTGCTTGCTTTGGGAATTGGTCCCGGTGATGAGGTAATTGTACCGACACTGACCTATATCGCTACAGTTAATCCTGTTAAGTATGTAGGCGCTGTACCTGTTTTTGCTGAATGCGAGAAAACATACTGGCAGATTGATCCGGAAGATGTTAAACGTAAGATCACCTCAAAAACCAAAGCTGTTATAGTAGTCCATTTGTTCGGGCATCCGTGCGAGATGGACCAGCTTGTTGAAATCTGCAAACAAAACAAGATATTTCTTATTGAGGACTGCGCTGAATCACTTGGCAGTACGTATAAAGGTAAACATACCGGCACTTTCGGCGATATAGCTACTTTCAGCTTCTTTGGGAATAAAACAATTACTACCGGCGAAGGGGGTATGGTTGTATCAAAAAGTAAAGCTCTTATCGAAAAAGCAGCCAATTTGAAGAACCAGGGTATTTCTGCTGAGATTCAATACTGGCACGAAAGTATTGGCTACAATTACCGGATGACGAACATTTGCGCTGCCATTGGCCTGGCACAACTTGAACATATACATCCGATTTTAAAACAAAAGACCAGGGTAGCAAATACATACAAATCTTCGTTCCGGAATTCAGGAATTCAAATCCAACCTCAGCATACTGACGCTTTCCATTCGTATTGGATGTGCTCCTTTCTTTTACCACAGAACATTAACAGGGACGAACTTCGCAAATACCTGGAGGAGTTTGGCATTGAATCACGCCCGGTTTTTTATCCGGTTCATACAATGTCGATGTATTCGGAATATACCAGGGGCAAGAGTTTCTCAAACTCCGATGAAATAAGCAGAAGAGGTATCACCTTGCCAAGTTACCCTGCCCTGAATGATGATGACATCGCATTTATAGCAAACAAGGTTTTGGATTTTATAAAACAGCATGAATAAACTTTCAGTTGTAATCATTACTTTTAACGAAGAAAAAAACATAGAGCGCTGCCTTTTATCCGTAAAAGACATCGCTGATGAAATTGTTGTGATCGACTCACTTTCGACTGATTCGACTAAAAATATTTGCCAGAAATATGGTGTCCGTTTTATCGAACAACCTTTCCTGGGATACATCGAGCAGAAAAACTTTGCCGCTTCATTGGCAAATTTCGACCTGGTTCTTTCGCTCGATGCCGATGAAGCATTGGATGAAACACTTGCCAGTTCAATCGCCAAAGTAAAGATAAACTGGGACAAAGATGGTTATTTCATGAATCGTGTTACCAATTATTGCGGGAAATGGATCAGGCACGGAGCCTGGTATCCGGATAAAAAACTTCGGTTATGGAACAGGACTAAGGGCATATGGGCAGGTGTTAACCCTCACGACTCCTACCAGTTGGCGCCAGGTTCTGAAACCGGATTTCTGAAGGGCGACATTTTGCATTTCTCGTATGAATCCATCGAAGCTCATGTGGCGCAGTTTAATAAATTTACTTCCCTTTCAGCCATTGAAATGAATAAATCGGGAATAAAAGCCACTATTGGTAAAATATATCTAAATCCGGTGGTAAGTTTTTTAAAGGGGTTTTTTCTGCGTCTTGGCTTCCTTGATGGTTATTATGGTACTATGATTTGTTTTTTCAATGCTTTTGCAACCTATACCAAATACCTTAAACTCCGTCAATTGAACGAAGGATTAAGAATATAACTTTCTCTTATGTCAGACAAATTCGCTGTATTAATTGATCTTGACAGGCTGAAAGACCCGAATAACGGGTTGGGACAGGTTGCCATCAACTATGGAAACATTCTGGCCAATACCGATGACCCTCAACTCAGCTTTACATTATTGGTTCCTGAAAACTTCGTGGGGTATTTTGGCAGCAAAGTCAATTATGAGGCAATTTCAGCTAAACGACGATATTTCCCTGCATTCTGCCCTAAATACGACCTGTGGCATTCTATCCACCAGGATTGTTCATACTTTCCGGGCGATAAAAATACACCTATACTGTTAACTATTAACGATTTGAATTTTTTAGGTGAGAAAGGCAAGCTAAAAGCAGCGCACCGGCTCAGAATTTTACAAAAAATTGCAAACCGGGCCCAACGGATCACAACCATTTCGGATTATACAGGTAAAATGGTAAAACAAAACCTGGATATTGCAAGTATTCCAATTCAAACGGTTTACCTGGGCGTTGAAGTAAAACATTTTGAAAACGCCGAACGCCCGGCTTTTGTTCCTGACGGGAAAATTCTTTTTTCTGTGGGGGTCGTGCGCGAGAAGAAAAACTACATGGCACTGATCCCTTTTATGAAAGAACTGCCGGAAGAATATTGCCTGGTAATTGCCGGGAACAAGCACTCCGCGTATTCGGATCAAATTGAGGCTAAAGTGAATGAATTAGGACTGGGAAAGAGGGTAATATTGCCCGGGACAATTTCGGATGAGGATAAATGCTGGTTGTACGCAAATTGCGAAGCAGTTTTGTTTCCCTCAAAATTTGAAGGGATGGGCTTCCCTCCTATTGAAGCCATGCGGTATAAGAAGCCTGTTTTTGCTTCCACTTTTTCAAGTATCCCGGAGATCAGCGGCGAAAATGCTTTTTATTGGGAAACCTTCGAACCAGTAAAAATGGCCGAATTTTTCATCACCAAAATGAATGAATTCAGCGAAGATCCGCAACGGGGACAGATTATAAGGGAATACTCCATGAAATATACCTGGCAAAACTGTGCCCGACAATATATTTCCTTGTATAAAGAGATGTTAGGTATCACTTAAAGTTACTTTTGAAATGCCTACGTTTGGCATTTGTTCATTAAACTGCTGATAATTTCATTTTTCATTTTTAAGCCATTTTATCTGTTTGTCGTGTAAAATCATTGCAGGTATTACAACACTATTCCCATTAATTATTATTGTAAATAAAAAGTCTGATTGAACTTTCGTAGAGTTTATCTTTCCTGTTTCCCAAAAATTAGAATCTTTAAGAATAATACTTTCCAAAGACTGTTTTATTAAATTATCATTTTTTGATGAGAAGATTTTAATCATATTAATGCTATCATTTTCGTTGATTGATATATGTACTAAAATCCATTGATCTTTTATTTGATTCTGCAGAAGTAATTTTAATTCCTCTGCTAGCTCCGGATAAAATTTATCATAAATTCCTTCGCCCTTGTATTCAATAAAGGAAGTACCATAATTGCCAGGGCAACCAAATCTATTTTCATAAATAAAGAAGTTTTCATTAGGGACATAGCCTTGAATAAAAATTAATCGATTATTAGAATATTCATAATTTAAAGAAGACCCTTTGACAAATTCACCATTTTCATAATACTCATTACCTATCAATTGATTTGACAAAGTGTAATAACTCCATTTTCCTGTCATCTTACCGTTAAGTACTTTACCCGATATTCTATATGGTTCACAGTTATTATTGGAACAATAGAACCCTTTATATGTACCAACTCCATTTGTAATTTTTGGCTTACCTCGTTTTGTAAAACAATTCATAATCAAAGGGCTACCTTCAATAAAATATAATGTTTTCTCTGGTTTCCCGTTATAATGGTAGTATTTCCACTCACCTGTTCTTATACCATTTGAGTAATTCCCTGTCTCCTTAATTATTCCATCCGGATAGTAATATGTTCCTAATCCATCTAATTCATTGTTATGCATTGAACCTTTAAATGCAATTTCGCCATTAAAGTAGTAATCTACAAACGCTCCCGTTACGTTGCTATATAATGAATCAATTTCCCCAACTCTAATAAAATCAGCACAGTTCGTATCAACTATGCTGCCAATACAGTTATAATAAATTCTTATGCTATCATTATTGAAAAATTCCATGTAATTACCCACTTTAAAATTATTTGGAATTTCTTGTGAGATAAGTTTTATAGATAGAAGCAATAATGTTATAATTATCTTAATCTGTTTCATATAATTACTTTAATGTGAATTTTTTTCAAAATAAATGCTAACCATAGTTTATATATAAACCTTCTGTTTTGATAAAAAACATCTGAATTCCTGGGATAAGCTACTTATCAAAAAACACTCTGACTGAGTGCGCACTCAATCCTGCGGCATTCTTCCCTGTGTCTGGCGTTCCACCATCCATCCGGGATATTCCGGCGCAAGAGCGCTCAGCGTATCCAGTTGCTGTATTTCATCAGCAAAAAGATCCAATTTGGTCGCAGCAATATTGTCAAGCAATTGTTCGTGTTTTTTAGCGCCGATAATAATACTTGTAACTGCTGGTTTTTGCAGGATGTAAGCCAGCGCAACCTGTGCCGCCGAAACCTGGTGTTCATCTGCAATCTGCACGAGCACATCGATAATATCATATGCCTTTCCCTTGTTCACAGGAGGAAAATCAAACGTATCCCTTCGGCTGTCGCCGGCAACTTCATTGTTTCGTGTAAATTTACCCGAAAGGAAACCTCCTGCCAGAGGACTCCAGGGCATCAATGCAAGGCCTTCGCTTAAGGCAAGTGGCACAAGTTCGCGTTCCACATCGCGGGCGGCAATGCTGTAATAATTCTGAAGCGCTACAAACCTGGTCCAACCCATTTTATCAGCAATTCCATTCGCTTTTGCCACCATCCATGCCGGATGATTACTGATGCCAAGGTAGCGAACTTTGCCTGCGCGAACTACATCTTCAAGACCGCGCATGGTTTCTTCAAGCGGCGTGAGCGTATCAACACCATGCAAATAAAGCAGGTCGATATGCGAAAGTCCAAGGCGTTGCAAACTATCGTCAACTGAATCCGCAATATGAAGTCTCGAAAGTCCAACCTGGTTGGCGCCATCTCCCATACGGCCACGTAACTTGGTGGCTATCACCAGGTTTTGCCGCGAAATACCTAAGCTTTTTATTGCGTCACCCAGCATGGTTTCCGATAATCCCTCGGAATACACGTTGGCTGTATCAATAAAATTAATACCATTGTCGATAGCTGTTTTTGTCAGTTTATTAACTTCTTCCTGGGGTAATTCACCTATGGGCTTCCAGTAGCCTTTACCGCCAAAAGTCATAGTGCCAAGACATAATTCCGAAACCAGAACCCCGGTTTTTCCAAGTTGATTATATTTCATGAGGGATTAATTTAATGGGCTTATTAAAAATAGTACTTGCATTGAAAATCTGTATTAAAACAATTGGCGGGTTTGTAAGTTCGGTTCCGGCTGTTATAATTTATTAATTTATCCTCCTGGTACCTGTTTCAATATAGTTTAATTATTCCTGCGATTCATCAGTATTCTCTTTCTCCATGTTAGAATAAAACTCCTCCACAATAGCTTTAGCCTGCTCCAGGTCATTCAATGCAACAAACACCTTTGCCGCTGCTCCTTTAACCGGAATTGCGTTCCACGGGAGCTGGTAATCCTGTGAAATATAGGTTTCAATTTCGTTATCTTCGAGTATGCTTTTAAGCAGTCCGGCTTCCCATGCCGATCCTTCGAATACTTCGTAAGGTGTGAGGTCTTTTTCTAGTTTTGTCATTATTAAAAATTTAAAGGATGATAAAGGTACGAAAAACAAAATCGATCATCAAGTCCAATCTTTTAAAAGAATATTTGGGAATTTTACCTTTCGGTAGAAGTTGTTATTACCAATATAAACATCCTTTAAAACCTAAGTGTTTCACTTAAATATTGCCTAAATAAGCGGTTTACTTTCACACGTAAAAGCCTGTTTATTATAGAATAGCCGCGCCGCGTTATTTAAAAATCATTTTGTTTATACTGTTGATTTTCAAGTGTTTTTATATTTTATTTTGAAAACAAAGAAGTTGAAAACAAAAAATAATCTCACTTTTTGAAACATACTCAAATTTCCTGTGTTTAGGTCATGCTCCTGATTCCTTTTTGAATAAGCATTATCTTTGCAAATATTTCTTAAACTACAATAGTTATGCAAATTACAGGGATTCCCAAGATTAAACTCACTTCGGAAGCGAAAGGATTTATCTCTTTATTTGCCGCTTTAGGCGAACGGTCGGAGAATTTTATACCGGATTGGGTATTTAAAAGCCTGGAAAATTTTGTTCACCTCTGTCACGAAGAACCTGTAGATCCTGCCCGCCAGGAACTGAATATAAATAAGGCAATGCTCGAACTCAAGGAAGCTATTCCCGGTTATGTTGACGTTGCTTTAATGATTTATCCGCACGAAAATTCTAAAGCTTTCGAATACAGCGCCCGCAACAAGGCTTTCAAGGAACGTCTCAATTTCCTGATGGACACTGAGATGGTTGATGAGGATCAGAAAAAGCATTTTTCCAGTATTCTGCGGATGCAGGATTTCAGTATAGGAACTCCACCCGCGTCGCAATACCTTATCAATTACCTGAATCAGATTTTGTTAGGAGAAAGCGTTAATGAGCTTCGCAAATTCCGCGATCTGATCGGCATTAATGGCTATATCGAAATTGCCCAATGGAACTATTTCATGGATGTACTCGATCAGATGGTAATTCAAAGCACCCATTATACCACTAAAGTTGAAGTAGAAAGTTTCCTGAACCGCTGCGAATCAGGTGTAAATTTTAAAGGCTTAAACGGGTTTATCCGCACCCTGGTGAGTGGTACTGCCGATACGGCAATTGAACTCCTTGCCGGTCATGTTTTTAATCCTGAAGTTGTAAAAGTTATAGAATTTACCACTCCTGAAGAAGTATACGAGGCCATCAGCAGCGACGCAACCAGCATTTTTGCGGTGAAAATAAAGAACATGCGTCTGAATCCGTTTGACGAATACAAATGGTTCCCGCTCTTATCGCGCATTGTATTTATTGATGATTCACCCGAATCGAGATCTACCAATACTTGCCTGGTTTTTGGTTTTCATATTGATATTATTTCGACGCTCAACAAGGCGCACACCAAGAAACTGGGAGCTCCTGCCAATACGCAGATGAACCTGCGCCTGGTTCTGGATAAAGTGAATCCGGCAAATCTTGAGTCGTTCAGGAAAGCTGCCGAGAAGAAAATCCTGGATTATGAAGAAGAACTTAAACTGCTTAAAAGTGAGCAATTAGCCGATAGCAACAATCCCGACCAGGATGTGATCCTCTATAAATTTGATGAGTTTGCTCGCCAGATTATCAAGGATAAATATTCGATGAGCAAGCTGGTCGGATATATAACTCTGATTGAATACATACGCGATCCGAAAAAACTTCTCAAAATCAACGAGCTGCTGATCAATGAGTTCGAAACACGGATGAAACAATATTTCTACGGTGATAATCCGCAGTTGTATATTGCTACTATTCTCGAAGGAGGCGGTCGTGCCCAGATCAAACTTTACGGCGATTTCCTGCTTCAGCGTAAAATAAAGTCCATCAAAAAGGAAACGGCACAACGGTGTAAAGTCATCCTGGATATCCTACCACATACCTACGACCGCACGCTGAACAACCATTTTCATAAAAATTTCGGAACGAACCTTTTCCTCGAAAAATACAAGGAATACCTTACCAAAGTCGAAAACGAAGCCAATAACCGCGGCCGTTTCCGCAATTTCCTGATCGACCTGGGCATTGTGGCCAAATACGATTTGCTGAACAACGAAGAGCAGGAAATTGTACGCGAATTTATCGGCGCCCTCGGCAACCTCGACAGAACATCAGTTTCCGATGACGTTCAGATGATCATCCGCGACCTTTTATTTTCACATTACCCGCTTCGCCCGTTCGTGTTCCTGAATCGCACCGCTTCATGGGAATATACCGATTTGCTTCCAGCCGATCGCTTTGATATAAACCCTTTCGATATTGAACTGGAGCTGGACGAAGAAGGTCGCATGGATTATGATCGGTTCCTGAATAAACTTCAGAGGATCAAGAATTCATTCCAGTTGTTCGACGAAACCGGAAACCTTTGGGATCGTTTCTGTACCAACTCTACCATCATTATCAACGACCCGAGCAACCCAAGCGGATACAGCGATTTTAACGATGTTTCATTGCTCAAACTGCTGAAGTTCCTGAGTCATAGCCAGATCACCCTCTTCCTCGACGAAGCCTACAACGATTCAGTAAAAGTTGATGATCCTGAGGAACCAAAATGGTGTACTATCAGCCGTTATATTATGAATAACATTTCGGCTATGGGCAAAATTTCGATGGTATCGAGTGTTAGTACTACCAAAAACCTGGGAGCTACCGGTAACCGTTTGGGATCATTGGTTTCGACTCCGGGGCGCAAGGATGTGATTGAATTTGCCAAAAGCCTGAATACGCCGATCAAAGGAAATACCAATTCGCTTTTTATGCTGGTGAATGTGCTCGAAATGGCGCAGCTGAGCAAAAAGGTGAAGGACCTGATGGAGAAAAACCTGGCAAAAGATGCATCCAGGGCCAAAATAAAAGAGCAACTCCACACTTTCATTAAGGAAGAAACATCAAAAAATATACCTGTAACGCTGGCGAATGCCGATGATGTAGTTAACCGCGCCTCTCTGTTCGAAGGAAGCCCGTTACATATTTTCCTTCTCGACGAGCTGGTAAGCCTCGATAAACTCGATGTGCTTGAGCTTCCTGACGATTTCAAGTACAAAGGCGAAGCGTTTTTCAGCTACTATAAAAACCATATTGTCGTTGAGCTGAACCGATTCCGGGTTAACCGTATCTTCCGCGCCGAATCATTGAGTCGTCTGGAAAAGGCTAAAAAAGTAGCCTATAAAGTGCTTGCCGAAGAAAACGCAACTGAATGGTGTACAGTACTGGAGAGTGATGGCTCGTATCTTTTCAACCTTGTTTTAAACGACTTTTTCTCGCACCAGGATCTTGAGAAGTTCACAAAACGGATGGCCGAAGCGCGCGGAATTGCCCTGATACCTTACCGCAGCGGTTTTATTCGTTTCTCACTTGGTGATTATCTTGATGGAACCGAAGCCGGTTATCAGGCATTGAATACTGAATTGGAATGTGCCATCCGACTGTTTGTGAGGTATTGGAAAAAATTCTTCGCCCTCAAGAGCAATCCTGACAACAAGAGCGTTCGTACCGATGATATCCTCGACTCTATCTTTAATGAAAAAACAGAGGAACTCTTTGTAAAGAAAATTGTAGAAGATTTTGCGTTGGTTAAAGGATTGGTTAAAAAACAAGCCGCTAATCTCAGGATAAGTGATATAAAGAATGTATATCTTTCATTTCCAAAAGTCTGTGGCTTAAGCATCAGTTCCATCGGAAACAGTGAGAACGCGGTTTTCGAATTTTACGAAAATATCGGCCAGTGCCGCGATCTGCTCGAGTTTATCAACAGCCGTGCTTTCTCGAAAGTGTACGAAAACCTGTTGCCACAAATCTACAAGAAGATCCCGGCCATCCGCAAATTCGATATCAACGAAGTAATTGCGCGCTATGGGAAACCGACACTTCTGAAATATATAAAAAGCAAGCTCGAATTCCAGCCTAACGCTCACGTGCTCGATGATCCGGAAGAACTCCTGATCATGAAGGAAATTCTTCTCGAACTGGAAAAAATCCTTTTCAGCGATGCCAAAGTGAAACTTCTTGCGTTGGATGCCAGCCTTACCGATCCGCAAGGCGACCTCGCCAGGCTTGAAGGGTACAACCGCATCATGCGCAAGTATGTTGAGGAAATATTGCTTCATTTCAACCTGCCCTTTGCACAGGAACGGCAGGAACCTTCGGTGGAAGAAGTGTTTGTTGCCGCCAAAGCTAAATTTGAGGAAGTAACCGGGAAATCGTCATCGGAAATTGATCTTCGTGTCCGTATCAGCAATCTTGTTTCAGCTACCAGCAATTCAGCTGATTTCCAGGGCCATCCTTACGCGAATATGCTTACCGGCTTACTGGCCGAAGTTGCGTTTAAGGAAATACTGACTGAGGGAACCACAAATGAAAACCTTCTTCGTCTCTGGCTGGTTTATCGCTTCCGCTTTCTCTCAAAACAGATTGTGGATAAGGTTAACCCGCTTATCGCCAAACTTGAAGGACACAAGGAAGCTGATACAGAAGTATACGCGACACAGCTTTTCAAAGCTGAGATAGAACAGTTGTTCGCTGAAAAATTTGCTTTGCGAAGCCAGAAAATAACAAAAGCTGAGCTTGCCAGCCTGGTACGCGACATGACACTTTTCCTCACAGGAATGCTCAACCGCGCGAAAGGAACCGACTATTACAGTTACTACAACCATTACATTATCAAGTTTACACTCGCCGGATTCCTTCGCCAGAATTCAGCCATCAACGAAATGGTGCAGCATGGATATACCTTGTACCACGATTTCGAGATGAAGAACAAAGCGCTGGAGAAATTCGAAGGCGGTAAACTTTCGTGGATCAATCAATTGATGAGCCGTTGTGGGGTAATTGCTGCTGAACAGCCGGTTCAGACGCATACCCGTATGAATACCGATGCCAAGAAACGTGAATATCCGTTCCATAAAATTGATCGTGCCGATTCCGTTACGGCTTTATCGCTGAATGGCGGAGAAGTTTCACCAAGAGATTTTATCAAAAACATGGCGACAAGGCCTTCGAGTAATTTCTTTGCTCAGCGCCTGGCTAAATTTGTTGATCACCTGGATGGCGATGACTATCGTTGCCGGATCATTCAGCGCGGACTGGTGAAGGAGCTCTGCATTTTTCAGAAATCCTATCTGAAATACCTGGCCGACAATTACAGGCTTATCGCACCTGAATCGCTGACTTTAGAAGAAGTACAGAATTTTGTGCCCGATATTATTCTGTTCTATGGTGCTCCTGAAAAGGTAATCTCATATCCACAAGTTGGTTATTTTGATATTCTAGGTCCCGAAGGCAATATAAAAACCATTGTTACACCACTTAAAAAGAAAGTGGATTATTTTGGCGACATCAAAAAACCGCGTCTGACCATGCTTAACGAAAAAGTGAAGGAAATGGGCGGTGTGCCTGTACACGGTTCGCTTTTCGCCGTAGAGGAAGACGACGGAACTATTTTCGTTGTGCAGATCAGTGGCGACAGCGGCGTTGGCAAATCGGAGATGCTGGCAGCTATGATGCTGAAATGGCTCAAGAAAGACTTACCTGGCATTCGCTCAATTAAGTTGATTGCAGGTGATATGCTTCACCTTTTCCCGGACAAAGAAGGAAACCTTTATGGTATAGGAACTGAAGTTGGTGATTTTAGTCGTGTAACCGATTTCGATCCTGATTATATCCGTCAGTACCGTTCGTTGTTCGAAAGCAGTGCCGACAGCAATGTTGAAGATCTGAATTCGCGTTCAACTATCAGCGGATTCTGCGATATCAGCATGCCGTTCAAAATTGATATCTGGCTTACCGCCTGGAACTACGCCAAGGAAGAAGCCGGGATTTCGCATTATTTCAACCACGAAAACTTCCTGCTGTACCGCGAATCGCACGGCGAACGTATGGAGAAAGCTACAAGCGGCGACTTGCCTAACTTCCAGCGCACATTCCTTCGGTATACCGCCGACAAAAATATAGTTGAACTCCTCGACCGTCATGGCAATTACCTGGATACTGTTCTGGACTGGGAATATGATGAAGATGCCAGAACTTTCTACCTCTGTTCATCGTACAAACTGATGGATAAGATTGATGTTGAGGAGGTTGTAAATAAAGTATTTGTTGGAAAAAAGGTTAAGGAAGCTGACAAAAAATACCGTATCGATCAGGTAAAATTCGATGTAATCAAAAACCGTTTCCGTTACGAAGCCGTTTCTGTTGATTCGGAAGAAGACAAAATTGAACGTTTACTCGATCGTAAATTATTCCATTCCCTGTTTAACGCGCTGGCTTCGACGCCTGCCGGTAATCCGTTTATTGCTGAGGAAGGCGAAGAAAAAAGCCGCCGTTACCTTGTGGAACTGCTGAAAGGCGGTGCCGACGGCAAAGGAAAAGGTCGCCATATACAAACCGGTATCCTGAGTACAGATCTGGGTAAAAAAGGCAAAGAAATTGCCGGTCCACAGAAGGCAGCCGAGGATCTGAAACGTTTCATTCGTGAAGTCCGCATTCAGCGTCCGCAAATAAACCGCAACAAACAACTTGTTAAAGAACTCATTATCGATAAATACGGCCGTTTGTTCAAACACCACAAGCACAGCCTCGAAGTGTGGAGGTACAATTATTACCTTTTCCAGCTGGAGCAGATGCGTAAAGCCCGTTTTGTCCGTATCGACAACCCGAAATCGGAAGTTAAAGTTAATCTCAAAGGGTATGAGCCTTTACCGGTATCACACGACTTCAGCCCATTGCTGGTAACTCCGAATATTAATGTCGAAATAAACGGATATAGCGAAACCTACGAGCAACTGATGCATATCCCGCATACACTCGATTTTGCCGAAGAATTGTACCTGGCATGCACTGATGTTTATGTAGCTTCGGGTTATAACGAGGATACCATTATCAATAACATAGTGGTTCAGCTGTTATTAGCCTATGGGTATATTGATGTTGAAGATCTGTCACGTGGCAAAATCACAGAGAAGGCAAACCGCGAAACCATTGCTTCTGCCCGTTATGCCGCTACACGTAAATACCATGAAGTGGTGAAAGCAGCAAAAGAAGCTGCCAAAGCAAAATCACAAAAAGGGAAAGCGAAATAGTAACTTATCTCTGAATAAGGAAACCTCTCTGAAATAGAATTTCAGGGAGGTTTTATTGTCTCCAGGAAATACTTCTTTATTCAGATTTGAGAACCGGGTTCTTGATATTTATACTGATATTATCATTGTAACCTAAAAATGACAAGGCCAATAATTTGTTAACGTTAATATAAATTATTACTTTTGAAATCAGATTGCATGAACTGTCCAATTCCCAAAGAGTTAAATAGCGGAAAAAGTTTATACATCCTATTGAACAATTCGCCTGTTATCAGCGTTTTGTCATTTTAAAATTATTTTACCCGGAACCAGATAGTTTCTCTCAAAACACTAACAGTTAAGCTATTAAGATTATCAAGGAGAATGATACAAATTCCTGATATTTTTTTAGTCCCTTCAAAATGTTTTTTAATGAAAAACATAGTAATTCATAACATAGTAGAAAGATCTGCGGATCTGACCTGCAAGCCGACCAAAGGTAAAGGTTTAAGCAATAAATTCAGCACTGGATTTAGTCAGCTGAATGCTTGTTTGAAAACAGATTATGCAACAACGAAAGTGCTGTTAGTACTGGTTCTTCTTTCTTTTACATCATGCCATTCAAAAGGGCAGATAACACTTATCAGGGAAGGTGTTACTATCAACAATACAGAAACCGGAAGTTGGGGTGGTGATAATATACCAAGAAGCTCTCCTACATTATTAACATACCGGAACAATTCTATTACGTCTGTTAATACGGATGGGTATATGGTCCAGGCCGGGGATGACGGGGTAAATTCTTTAAACAATAACCTTGACGGAGAAATAGTAACAGGAAATAAACTGGTGTGGAATGGTGTGAATACTTCTGCTGTAATAACACACGGGTTAATTGTTGGGTACAATATTAATTCAACAGTTAAATACAATTATATTGACCGGGCTCCATATGGAATAATTTATAAATCGGGAACCGAAACCGGTGAAAATATGACATTTACTTCAGGTGGATGTGCTTACAATATATGCAAAAATGGGAAGTTTGCTTTAAGAATGAAAGGCATCAACGGGGTGAAGGCATATAACAATACATTTTATAATGATGACGGGAGTGGCTGGTATTTTGTATTTATCTCCGCTAATATGGATCAGCCTGTTAAATCTCCTTCTATTGGTGCTAAAATATTTAATAACATATTTTATTCTACGACTCAGTTTCCAATGATTAAAATTGAATCGGGTTGTTTTACCGGGTTTGAGTGCGACTATAACCTTTATTGGTGTACAGCCGGAGAGCCTAAATTTATGATTGATGGCGTTTCTACAACCTGGGACGAATGGCGAGCCTTAGGATATGATACTCATTCAATACTAGCTGATCCCAATTTTATAAATACCACTGACCTTGTTCCTGCTACCAGGCTTGATTATGGAAAAAATCTTGGCACAGAATGGCAAACCGGTTTATCAAGCGCTGCTGTATGGAAAGTTGGGGCTTCACCCGCCACAGCAAATCAAAATGGAACCTGGCAAGTGGGTGCCAGGGTTCATAATACCAAAATTTCTGTCAGCGCTATCACACTTACAGCTACCGGCGGTTCATCCTCTATAGTAAAAGACAATGGTACGCTTCAGTTAAGCGCAGCAATACTTCCGGCAAATGCTACAGATCAAACTGTTACCTGGACTATATCCAATGGAACCGGAAAAGCAATAATAAGTTCCACAGGGCTTGTTACAGCTATAGATAATGGAACAGTTACAGCACATGCGACGGCGAATGACGGATCTGGTTCGATTGGCACTTTTGTTATTACCATTTCAAATCAAACAACTCTTTCTACCGGCTCTGTTGGCAATGATAATACGAATGACTTTAGAATAATTGTAACCAAGAATGATTTAGTGTTAAAATTCAACCTTGACTATATTTCATATAAAGCAAAATTATATAATTTACAGGGGAAGTTAGTATCAGATAAAATTGTTGAAAACAATAGCCTCTCTTTTGATGTCTCAAAAATTCCTTCAGGAATTTACTTAGTTGAGTTATCAAAAGGGGTGAGTAAAAGTGTGATTAAAATAATGAAACCATAATTTATTATATACTTATCAAATCGCGAATAATTAAATTCCTCTCTATTTCCGGCTATAGTAACAAGAAAATTTTCTTTTCGGCAATTTGTATTAAAATAATGTATATTTTTGCAGTCCAATTGCATAATTATACATGAACTCGAAGATCGATCGCCACAATCAGATAAAACGAATTATTCTGGATAACAAGATAGCCAGCCAGGATGAGCTATTGGATTCTTTGCGTAAAGAAGGATTCGAACTCACACAGGCGACGCTTTCACGCGATCTGAAAGAAATTCGTGTTGGGAAACTTGCTGATCCGTTACGAGGAAGTATTTATGTGCTGCATGAACAACTGAAGCAAAACAGCCGGCAAGCCAACGTTCCTTTAATACCTGGTAACAGCGTTCTTTCTGTAGTTTTCTCCTACCATTTATGCGTAGTCCGAACCTTTCCGTCATTCGCCTCTACCGTTGCTAATTATATCGACAGTTCCCAACTGGCCGAAATTGCAGGTACTGTTGCCGGTGACGATACTATACTTGTAATTCCACGGGAAGGATACTCCCAGAAAGAAATCCTGAAAGCATTGGGAACGGTTATACCTGATATAGAAACCAAACTCGATTAGTTTCCTCAATCCCAGATCAAAAAAATCAATTAATTACGAACAAAATGAGTGAAATCAAAGTGGCAGTTGCCACTCCAACCGATATTATTTATGTCTCACAGATTCTTCAAACTATCGAAGATTCGGCCAAAGTACGCGGAACCGGTATTGCCAAAAGAAAACCTGAATATATCGTTGAAAAAATTGTTCAGGGAAAAGCAATTATTGCGACCTGTGATGATAAGTTTGTAGGTTTCTGCTACGTTGAGAGTTGGGGAAACAAAACATTTGTAGCAAACTCCGGCTTGATTGTCAGGCCCGAATTTCGTGGGCATGGCGTAGCTAAAGACATTAAAAGGGCAGCTTTTAATTTATCAAGGCAGTTATTCCCGGACGCACAGATTTTCGGACTTACTACCGCTTTGGCAGTAATGAAAATCAACAGCGAACTGGGCTACCGCCCTGTAACATTCAGCGAACTTACCAACGACGATTCATTCTGGAAAGGATGCCAATCCTGTGTAAATTATGATATACTTACCCGAACAGAGCGCAAACATTGCCTTTGTACTGGCATGCTTTACAAACCTGAATGGGAAAAACAAGGCATTCACGAAACCAAAGAGCCTGAAACACTGGTGTATCCGCTACCCGTTTACGACCGATGGATGAGATTCAAACAATTTGTTTTGCTGCGCCTTCTGAATATTAAAAGCGGAAATTCTGCAAGCAAGCCGGCAGATAAGAAGAAAAAAATATTTACTTTCTTCTAATTCTGAATGCATTGGAGCTTTTTCAAAGGCTTAATTCAGGAAGAAAATACGTAATTACAATAACCCATTCATACAGCAATAAATGATAAAAGAAAAAGCAGTACTCGCGTTCAGCGGGGGATTAGATACATCCTTCTGCACCAGGTATTTAACAGTAGATAAAGGATTTGAACTTCACACGGCCATAGTAAATACCGGCGGTTTTTCTGAACCTGAACTGGACGCAATACAGGAACGTGCCATCCAACTTGGGGCTGCATCGCATGTTACACTGAACATCGAAAACGAATATTACCAGAAATGTATCCGTTATATGATTTACGGAAACATGCTGAAAAACGGAACGTATCCGCTTTCGGTAAGTTCAGAACGTACATTTCAGGCTTTGGCTATAGCTCAATATGCGTTAGAAATCGGCGCAAAATATGTCGTTCATGGCTCCACCGGTGCCGGTAACGACCAGGTTCGCTTCGACCTGGTTTTCAATATTATAGCACCTGAAATTGAGATTATTACGCCTATACGCGACTTACAGCTTTCACGCGAGGCGGAAATAGAATACCTGAAAGAGCAAGGCTTTGAAGCAGACTGGAAAAAACTTGAATACAGCATAAACAAAGGCCTTTGGGGAACAAGTATTGGCGGAAAGGAAACATTATCCTCACACTTACCATTGCCTGAAGTAGCCTATCCATCACAATTGAAAAAGGA
The DNA here is from genome assembly GCA_963665485.1 of Bacteroidales bacterium. Classification (GTDB taxonomy): domain Bacteria; phylum Bacteroidota; class Bacteroidia; order Bacteroidales; family UBA4417; genus UBA4417. The sequence goes on from OY762227.1 coordinate 552,042, forward strand.
AGGCGAAGAAATCCTTACTCTCAGTTTCGATAAAGGTGAAGTTACACATGTGAATGGCGTAAGTTATTCAAGAACGAATGCGATTCGCAAAATTGAAGCCATTGCTTCGGAATATGCTGTGGGCCGTGATATGCACATCGGTGATACCATTATTGGCATCAAAGGCCGCGTTGGTTTTGAAGCTGCTGCCCCAATGATCATTATTAAAGCTCATCACGCGCTCGAAAAACATGTGCTCACCAAATGGCAGCAATACTGGAAAGAACAGCTTGGAAACTGGTATGGTATGCTTTTGCACGAAGGGCAATACCTCGATCCGGTAATGCGTAATATCGAGAAATTCCTCGATGATTCGCAGGAAACAGTAACTGGCGAAGTGTATGTACGATTGAATCCATACCGATTCAGTATTGATGGAATTAAAAGCGACTTCGATATGATGAATGCCGGTTTCGGACAGTATGGCGAAATGAACGAAGGCTGGAGCGCCAGTGATGTAAAAGGATTCACCAAAATCCTGGGTAACCAGCTGAAAATTCATCGGTTCGTGCAAGATAAAAACAAGAAGGTTTAAGGCAAAATCAATTTCCTAACTCTCTACCAAAAAGATTCAATTGAATAGTTCTGAAAATCAAAAAATAAAAGTAGCTATTGAAGGCGCAGCCGGATATACAGCCGGCGAACTTCTGCGCATTTTGCTGCTACATCCTTTTGCAGATGTAAAATATCTGCATAGTGAAAGCAATGCAGGGAAACCCGTGTATGCAGTTCATAAAGACCTGCTGGGCGAAACGGATCTTGTTTTCAACGATATTGATTTCAGCGATACCGATGTAGTATTTTTATGCAAAGGTCATGGACAGAGTGTGAAATTCATGGAGCAAAACCATCTGCCTGAACATGTTAAAGTTATTGATCTTTCAACCGATTTCCGGGATGAAAGCAATGATTTCGTTTATGGCCTGCCTGAATTGCAGCGCGAAAAGATCAAAACAGCACGATTATTAGCTAATCCGGGATGTTTCGCCACTTCTATCGAATTGGCTTTGCTTCCGCTGGCTTCTGCCGGATTACTGAAAAATGAAGTTCATATTACTTCCATAACCGGTTCGACCGGCGCGGGACAATCACCCTCTGAAACTACTCATTTCAGCTGGCGGAACAATAACGTTTCGGTGTATAAACCATTTCGTCATCAGCATCTGAAGGAGATTGGAATGTGCATCAGCAAGCTGCAGCCTGGTTTCAAAAAATCTGTAAATCTTGTTCCTGTTCGTGGAAATTTCAGCCGCGGCATTCTTACCAGTTTCTACACCGAATGTTCTGCAAGCCAGGCTGAGATTGATAAACTTTACCACGACTTTTATCAAAGACATCCATTTACAGTAATCAGCCAGGAAAATCCCGACCTGAAACAAGTTGTAAATACGAACAAATGCATTCTTTACCTGGAACGGTTTGAGGATAAACTTTACATTCTAAGCCTGATTGACAACCTTATAAAAGGAGCTTCGGGACAAGCCGTTCAGAATATGAACCTGATGTTCGGAATAGATGAAAAGGCAGGTCTGCAATTAAAACCAATCGGATTTTAATTCCTTTTAATCAAAGCTTCAGGCTATTTAGCCAAAATTCAAGGTCAGTTTCCTTGTATCAATATTCTAATCAACAACCGAAATGAAACTTTTTGACGTTTACCCTCTTTTTGATATTGAACCTGTTAAAGCGATAGGAAGTCGTATTTTGGATAGCGAGGGTAACCAGTACCTTGATTTTTACGGTGGTCATGCTGTAATATCTATCGGACATTCACATCCGGAATATGTTAAAGCTATAACTGATCAGCTCAATAAAATCGCTTTTTACAGCAATTCGGTAATCATCAGCCTTCAAACGGAAGTTGCCGAAAAACTGGGCCGACTTTCAGGATATCCTGATTATAACTTATTCCTTTGCAATTCGGGTGCCGAAGCCAATGAGAACGCGCTAAAGCTAGCCTCATTTACCAATAAACGCAGCAAAGTCATCGCTTTTAAAGAAGCTTTTCACGGCCGGACTTCAGGAGCTGTGTCTTGCACGGATAATCCTTCGATCATCGCTCCGTTCAACGCCAATCACCAGGTTGAGTTTGTTGACAGGTTTGATCTGAATGCAGCTAAGGAATCAATTGAAAAAGAAGACGTGTCCGCAGTCATTATTGAGGGAATTCAGGGAGTAGGAGGAATTTATGTTCCTGGGTCAGGATTTTTGGAAGAGCTACATGCTATTTGTAAAAAACACGGCACTTTCCTTATTTTGGATGAAATCCAGAGCGGCTATGGGAGGAGTGGCAAATTTTTCGCCCATCAATATTCAACTGTTAAGCCTGATATTATTACAGTTGCAAAAGGAATGGGCAACGGTTTTCCAATTGGCGGAGTTCTGATCAGCCCGGTTTTTGAAGCTAAATTCGGAATGCTGGGTACTACTTTTGGCGGAAATCATCTTGCCTGTGCTGCGGCCAAAGCAGTTCTCGATGTGATTGAGGATGAAAAGTTAATTGAAAATGCGGCATTAGTCGGAGAATATTTGATTGAACGTGCTAAAAATCTGAAAGGATTGAAAGAGGCCAGAGGAATCGGACTCATGGTTGGACTTGAATTCGACTTTGATATTACTCAACTCCGGAAAGATCTGCTTTTCAATTATAAAATATTTACCGGCTACAGTGGCAAAAAGACACTTCGTTTGTTACCTCCGTTAAGCATCAATAAAAATGATGTTGATAGGCTAATTAACGCGCTTGAAGAAATACTAATATAGATTTAACCTGACTTTTCAGTTTATCAAAATGCCTTTTTTGCCACAGATTTCACTGATTTTCGAAGAAACTAAACAGCTTCCAGAGCATTCCGGATTGAAAACTAGCTCTATGATTCATTTTCTATCTGTGAAATCTGCGTAATCAGTGGCATTATTTTTCTTAATCAAATTGCAAGTTGGAATTCTAAACAATCAGTAAATCCATAACAATCAAAAATGACAGAAATCCAATCAGAAAAACTCACAGTAGTAAAAGTCGGCGGCGGCGTACTCGAGGATGTAGCCAGCCTTGCCGGTTTTCTTGATCGTTTTGTGAAGCTTGAGGGATTAAAAATTCTTGTACATGGCGGAGGTAGGGTTGCAACAAAACTTTCCGGGCAACTTAACATTGAAAGCAGGATGGTTGAGGGCCGCAGAATTACTGATGCTGGTACCATCGATATTGTTACTATGGTTTATGGCGGATTGATCAATAAGAAAACTGTGGCTGCTTTGCAGGCCAGAGGCTGTAATGCCGGTGGATTTACCGGCGCGGATATGAACCTGATCGAAGCCGTTAAACGTCTGGTTGCAGCTATTGACTATGGATTTGTCGGCGATGTGACAAAAGTAAACCATGAAGTGCTATCAATTCTGCTGAAAAGCGGGATTACGCCCGTTATTGCTCCGCTAACGCATGACAACAAAGGGCAATTGCTCAATACAAATGCCGATACAATTGCCTCAGAAATTGCAGGTGCCATGTCAGGTTTATATGAAGTTTCCCTGGTTTTCTGCTTTGAGAAGCCGGGAGTTCTAACTGATTCAGAAAATGATAATTCTGTCATCGCGGAACTCAATTCACATTCGTATCAATCGTTTAAAGAAAAAGGAATTATTCATTCAGGCATGATTCCAAAGATTGACAACAGTTTCGACGCGTTGCAAAAAGGAGTAAAACAAGTAATCATTACAAGCGCTTCGGCGCTCAACTTAAGTTCAGGAACCCGAATCTCATTATGAAAGAAATATTATACTCTGAAGCACTCGAAGTGCTTAAAAGCCTGATCCGGATTCCTTCGTTTAGCAAGGAGGAAAATCTCACTGCTGACCTGATTCAGAAATACCTCGAAGGCAAAGGACAAAAATGTAACAGGCATATGAATAATGTGTGGGTGGTGCATCCCGATTTTCAGGCAGGGCGGCCAACTATACTGTTAAACTCACATCACGATACGGTGAAACCAACGAGCTCCTGGACTCTTGATCCTTTTACACCTACCGAAGAAGATGGAAAGCTGATCGGCCTGGGAAGCAACGATGCCGGCGGACCACTGGTTTCGCTGATGGCAACGTTTTTATATTTTACTCAGAAATCATCGCTGAAATGGAACCTTATTTACGCAGCTACAGCCGAAGAAGAAATTTCAGGACACCATGGAATTGAATCCATCAAAAATCAGATAGAGCCGATCAGTCTTGCCATTGTTGGCGAACCAACCACCATGGAACTTGCCATAGCCGAAAAAGGATTGATGGTTCTCGATTGCAAAGCAGCCGGTCGCCCCGGACATGCCGCGCGCGAAGAAGGTGAGAATGCAATCTACAATGCCATGCCTGATATGGAATGGATACGTACTTACCAGTTTCCAAAAGTTTCGAAAGTACTTGGCCCGGTTAAAATGAGTGTCACACAGATCAAGGCAGGCTATCAGCATAACCTGGTTCCCGATGTTTGTGAGTTTGTGGTGGATGTCCGTCCGAATGAACATTACAGCAATGCTGAAACGCTGGAAATAATTCGCCAAAACGTTAAATGCGAAGTCACTGCCCGATCGTTACGATTAAATTCATCGTTTATTGGTGATGACCATCCGCTGGTAAAGATTGTGAAAGCAATGAATATTGAGTGCTATGGCTCTCCAACCAGCAGCGATCAGGCAGTAATGCCCTGGACTTCGGTGAAAATGGGTCCCGGTAAATCCGCCCGGTCACATACTGCCAATGAATTTATTTATACGGAAGAAATCAGGAATGGTATTGATGTGTACATCGAAATACTGGAAAAACTGGAATTCTGAATTGTGTTTGTACCTTTGTTTTTGCAAAATATTTAACGTAATCTCCTATGAAGCTTTGGGATAAAGGAATACCTGTCAACGAAATCATCGAAGCTTTCACCGTTGGCCGCGATCGGGAAATGGATCTCTACCTCGCCGGGTCGGATGTGCTGGGGACCATTGCTCATATTACTATGCTCGAAAGCATCGGTTTGCTCGAAAAAGATGAATTGTCGGCATTAAAGAAAGCACTGGTTGAGATCTACAGCGAAATCGAAACAGGCAATTTCAGTATAGAACCGGAAGTTGAAGATGTGCATTCGCAGGTTGAACTTCTGCTAACACAAAAGCTTGGAGATACAGGTAAGAAAGTCCATTCAGGCCGTTCGCGCAACGACCAGGCGCTGGTTGATATACGGCTTTTTACCCGTGATAGTTTGCTGGATATCGCTTATGATATTCAGTCGCTTTTTAAGGTTCTTCAAGGTCAGAGTGAAAAATACAAGGAAGTTCTTTTGCCCGGATATACTCATTTGCAGGTTGCCATGCCATCCTCGTTTGGATTGTGGTTTGGCGCGTATGCCGAAGCTTTGGCCGACGATCTTCAACTGCTTTCATCTGCCTATAAAATCAATAACCAGAATCCATTAGGTTCGGCAGCCGGATATGGCTCATCATTTCCTTTAAACCGGACTTTAACAACTCAGCTTCTTGGATTCGATGATTTGAATTACAATGTGGTTTACGCTCAAATGGGCCGTGGGAAAGTGGAGCGGATAACCGCTTTTGCAATTGCGAATCTCGCTTCTACCGTTGGCCGGATGGCAACCGATCTTTGCCTGTTTATCAGCCAGAATTTTGGTTTCATCACACTACCAGCTGAATTTACTACCGGCTCCAGCATAATGCCGCATAAGAAAAATCCTGATGTTTTTGAACTGATACGTGCAAAATGTAATAAACTTCAGGCTTTACCGGTCGAAATCGGTTCTATTCTTGGCAATCTACCGTCAGGTTATTTCCGCGATATGCAGATTATCAAGGAATCGTTCCTTCCCGCTTTAATAGAAATTCAAACTATCCTTCAGATTTCGGCCTTTGCCATTGATAAAGTAAGTGTGAATACCCGCATTCTTGACGATCCGAAATACAATTATTTATTTAGTGTAGAAGAAGTTAACCGACTGGTTCTTTCGGGCACACCTTTCCGGGACGCGTATAAAATGGTGGGAAAACAGATTGAAGACGGGGATTTTAACCCTGAAATCAAGGTTCAGCACACACACGAAGGAAGCATTGGAAATCTTTGTAATGACAAAATTGCTGAGAAGTTTGAACGGAATTATTCGGAATTTAACAAAGTGAAGATTGATACCATAAAGGCGGACTTGCTCAACTTATCGATCTGAAACAAAAAAGGGCAGCCAATCAGCTACCCTTTTTCTATCAGTTTTTCTCAATCATTTTCACCCCTCGCCTTGTCACCTTTCTCCTTTACTCCTTATTCCTTACTTCTTATTTCTTACTCCTTACCTCTTACACCTTACCTCTTACACTCTGTATTCTTCTAAAGTTTCTTAATCTTAATATTCCTGTACCAAACATCATCGCCGTGATCCTGAAGTCCGATAAAGCCTTCGGGAGCTGTATCAACGAAATAGTTGAAATCCTTAAACTTGCTATTGGCGCACATTTTCTTCCAGTCATCAGTCCAGAGGTGATATTCAAGAACCTGAACACCGTTCTGATAATGAACTACCGTTCCTTTGTAAACCATAATTTTAACAGTGTTCCATTCGCCTACAGGTTTGGCATTCTGCGGCTTGGCCGGAATTAGATCGTATAACGAACCAGCCTGACGGTTTCCATCAACACCTAATTTAGCATCAGGATGTTTGAGGTTATCCAGAACCTGCATTTCGGGAGCGCTTTTCCAGATCGGTTCGCCAGGAATTTCCTGTGCCAGGTAAAAGATACCGCTGTTGCCACCCTCCGAAATTTTCCATTCGAGAGTTAGTTCAAAGTTTTTGAATTTTTCCTTGGTAATAATATCGCCACCCTGACCTGCTTCGCCTTTACCGGAGCCAATACAATGTATAGCGTTATCGTCAATTACCCATCCTTTGGGGAAATCGGCTTTACCGTATCCACGCCACTGGTCAGTAGTTTTGCCATCGAAAAGTAAAATTACACCATCTTTCACCTCTTGTGGGGTGAGGGTGTTCAATTCCTGAGCTTGAATATTTTTGCAAAAAATAAATGCTGCAAAAAACAGTGTGATAACTATGGTTTTTTTCATTTTAATTGATGTTTAATCTTATTTAAGATTTGTTATTGTTATGTGAATTATAATGACCAACCTGCCCGGTAAGTATGTTTAATATACTCTTCGGCAGCTTGTTTTGCATTGATGGTATCATGCTTGGTGTCGAAATTCGGATGTCCGTCGATAATGGTGAATTTATCACTTTTCACGATTTTTATCTCGTCGCTATCACTGATATTGGTAAAGCGCATATTTTCACCATCCCATTCCAGTTCGCGTTTCAGGTCCTGAAGTCTTACAGCCACCACGCCCATAACTACCATTTCGTTCATCGGGCCTGAATAGCCAAAATTGGAACTGGTTTCGACGCGATTTTCCGGACTTTCCTTGCAGGCACGTACCCAATCCATTTCGTGGCCACCTTCGATTCTGCGCATTTGTTTTTCAGGGCGTTTGTAGCTCTTGTCATAGTCGAGCGGCAATAAGAAAGGATCTTTTCCGTAACAGCCGGTCATAATTTTGCCTTTTGATCCAATCAGCAGGCAACCACCGTTGGTATCGCGACCCATTACTTCCCCTGCCGGTAATTCTTCAGGACGCGGAGGAAGCAAACCACCATCCCACCAGGTTACTTTTACTTCTGGCATTTTGGCATGCTGAAATTTTTCACGTTTAGGGAATTTATAGGTTACCGTTTGAGCCAATGGAGGTGATTCGGTATTGAAAAGAGATGAACTTCCCTGAACTTTCGTTGGGTATTTCAGTTTAAGCGACATAAAAATCGGGTCCATAATATGGCAGGCCATATCACCCAACGCGCCTGTACCGAAATCCCACCAGCCACGCCAGTTCCATGGTGTGTAAATCGGATTGTATGGACGTTCTTTTGCTGTTCCCAGGAAAAGATCCCACTTCAACGTATCAGGTACGGTAAATACTTCTGTCGGGCGTTCGAGGCCTTGTGGCCATATAGGGCGGTTGGTCCAGGCATGCGCTTCACGAACTTCGCCAATGGCGCCATCCCAAACCCATTCGCAAACCTGGCGGATTCCTTCGCCTGAGTTGCCCTGGTTACCCATTTGAGTGGCAACTTTATATTGTTTTGCAATCTCGGTCATCTGGCGCGATTCCCAAACGGCATGTGTAAGCGGTTTCTCGCAATATACATGTTTGCCGAGTTTCATCGCATTGATGCTGATAATGGCGTGATTATGGTCAGGTGTTCCGACTACAACAGCATCAATGGAATCCTTCATTTTATCAAACATCTCGCGCCAGTCATAGAATTTTTTAGCATCGGGATAATCCTTAAATATGCCGGCAGCATATTTCCAGTCAACATCGCATAAAGCAACAATATTTTCGCTGCTCACGGCACGGATTACTCCGCCGCCTCTTCCGCCAACGCCAACCCCGGCAATATTAAGTTTATCGCTGGGCATACGGTGCCCCAGCCCTCCAATTACATGACTCGGCAGAATAATAAATCCTGCAGCTGCTGTAGCCGTAGTGCGTATAAACGAACGGCGATCGATACCTGTGGTTTTGTTTTCTTCCATAGTTTTGGTTTTTTGAATGGAATTTATAGTAAATGTTTTTGAATGTACTTGCAACTCTGTTCGGCGCAATATATTGGTGTTCCTTCAGAATATTGTTCCTGCTCCACGAAAATTCGTTTTAAACCTGCTTTTTTTGAATGCTTCAATAAATCCCTGAAATTTATTTTTCCGTTTCCGATAATGCAACTTTCGCCATCATTACCCATGTCCTTGATATGCCAGGTATTGAAACGGCCTGGATGCTTTTCAAAATAGGTCAATGGATCCTGGCCACCTTTTATGAACCAGAAGATGTCCATTTCGAATGAAACAAGCGTAGGGTCAGTTTCCGCCAGAAGAACATCGTACGGCAGTTTTCCGTCAATGGCATGAAACTCGTGATTATGGTTATGATAGCCGAAGCTGATGCCAGCCTTCCTCGTAATTTCTCCGATCTGGTTCATTTCCAGAGCTACTTTCTTATAATCATCCAGCGTTTTATCTGGTCTGCCGCTGAACGAAGGTAAAATCAAAAACTCAAGTCCTGCCTCGGCAGCCTTAGCAGTATATTCAGAAGCATTTGCAGCGGTAATGCTTGTGTGTGTGCTGGTAATGTCCATTCCCAGGCCGTTGCACATTTTCCTGAATTCTCCCACGGATTTACCGTAAAAATTACCATCAAACCCATAAGGCTCGAGACTGTTGTAACCAAATTTACTTAAATTGGTCAGTGTTCCCGAAAGGTCAGTATTAATTACATCCCTGACCGTCCATAGCTGAATTCCGGTTTTCATCTTTTTGCTTTTTACTGCTTTGCCTTCAGCTTGCAACGATGATGTTGCCATAACCCCGGAAACCAGGGTAATGTTTTTTAAAAAATCGCGTCGTGTTGCCATAAATAGATTTTTAATTTCTTATTCAGTATAACTCTTGCGTAATGGTTCAATTGATAAAACACTTAAGCAACCACAAATCTCCGCTTTGGAAATCTTTATAGTTGTATGATTTTTTTCTCCCGGGCACTTTTACGCGCTGCTTCAATAATCCGGATGTTGAGTAACGCGTCTTGAGGTTTTACCACTGTTTCGGCTTTGTAAACTATTACATTATAAATATTATCGAAAAATGCCATGTAATTACCTGGCAAAGTTTTGTAGCGTCCTCGATATTCGTGCCCAGGAAGTACAGTATTTAAAATACCACGCTGGCTTAACGGCTCAATTCCAAACCCTCTGCTTCCAGGCTTTTTGCCGAGTCGAAGCTGGGCTTCCTGGCTGTCCAATCCGTATTTAACAAATGAGCCTGAAGTGCCATGCACCTGGAAACGAGGTCCGGGTTCTTTAACAAAAACACTCGCTTTAAGAGTCACATTCAGATCGGGATAAATAAGCTTCAGGTCAAAACTATCATCGGTTATGCTTCCTTCACGCTGGTTGAATAACCTGCAGAAAACGCCTTCCGGAGCACCAAAAATACTAACTGCCTGGTCAATAAGGTGAATTCCCAGGTCAAATAAAGTGCCGCCCCCGGCTTCCTGCTGATAGCGCCAGGCAGCTCGTGAAATCTCAGGTGTGAAACGATCAAACCGCGATTCGTAATCAACTACTTTTCCAAGTAACCCTTGTGCGATCAAATGTTTGATTGTAAGAAAATCACTGTCCCAACGTCGGTTATGAAAAGGAAAAATAAATTTGCCCGATTTGTGTGAATTATCTATAAGGTTTTGGGCTTCAGTGCTGTTAACCGTGAATGGCTTTTCAACAATTACGTGCTTTCCGGCCCGCAACGCTTCGCTGGCATGCCGGAAGTGCAAAGCATTTGGCGAACATACAATAACAATGTCGATTTCAGGATTAACCAGCAACTCATTAAAGGATGGAGTTATTTTGACTGAAGGATACTTTTCTCCAGCAAGGGTTCCTGATGTTACAATAGTATGCAGATTAAAATCGGGATTTACATCAATAAACGGAGCGTGAAAAACCTGTCCTGAAAGGCCAAAGCCTACAATACCGACATTTAAAACCGGTTTTTCTTTTTCTGATTTTGTTTTTCCAGTTTGCATGCTATTATTGGTCTTTATTCCTAAATTAAATTCCTGGCAACCATTTTCTATTTTCCATTAACTGATTTGTCCTAAACTATCACTTCCTTTTCCTTATCCCAATAAGTCCTGCGGCCTTCTTTATACGAAATGGTTCCCATATGCGCCGTCATTGCCTCCTCGAAAGCCTGGTCGATATTACAACTTGGCTGCGCGCCATTTCCAGCCCTGATGCAGTTAATCCATTCTCTTAGATGAAGATGAGTTGTGTCAACAGCTTTGCCGTCACGGTACGTATATAAAAGTCCGCGGCCAGCAAAATATTTCTCGGTGGGAGAAGTAATGGCATCAATTGTTCCCTGGCCGGGAACATAGGAATATATTGGCTTGAACGGCTCGACAATTCCTTGTTTCAGTTTATCCTTGTAGCGGGTTGATTGCGGATCAACACTTACAATCAGCGTATCACTAAGTTCGAGATACGCGTCATGACCCATGATTACTTTCCCCCGGTTTTTCTCGCTGGCGAGAGTTGCGCTGTACAAGAGCGTTAAATCACGGTCGGTGTATTCCATGGCCATATTCAATACATCGGGAACAGTACGTCCATCTTTAAAGTAATAAATACCTCCCGATGCCATTGCCGAATTCGGAATCCCGAGATCGAATATCTGATTCAGGGCATCATATTCATGCGTAAATAAATCGCCACTCAAACCGGTGCTGTAATCCCACCAGCAGCGCCAACGGAAAAACCGTTCCAGGCTGAAATCGTGCCAGGGAGCCTGCCCAATAAACTGTTTCCAGTCAATAGTTTTTTCATTGGCCTCAGGAGCTATATCATAAACCCATGCTCCGTTTGGATCATTGCGGTTGGTGCATACTTCGATAAGCGATATTTTACCAATTACATCCTGTTTGATAAGCGACTTTGCAACATTATAACTCTCAGTCTGCCTTCCCTGGTGACCAAGCTGGAAGACAATCCCGGTTTCTTTAACCGTTTTACGGATTTCGTAGGTTTCGGCTACCGACCATGAAAGTGGTTTTTCGCAGTATACATGTTTGCCATTCCTCGCAGCCTCAAGTGCAACTGGCACATGCCAGTGATCAGGTGTAGCAATCACAACCGCGTCAACATCCGGCGATGCTATTAGTTCTTTATAGGTTGCAAACCTTTTCGGCGCATCATCCATTTTACCGCCTTTGCCATTGCGATGTACGTTGGCTCCGGCTGCAATAGCCTTTTCAGCATTCTTATCGAATACATCACAAATGGCTGTAATTTTAATATTCAGGTCATCCTGTGCCCTGAAATCCTCCAGATACTGAACCATGTTTTTATCAGTCTTCCCCTTTTCGATATATTCATCAATCTTTTCCGGATTAACGAATCCCAGCGCTTTCATCAGATATCCACCTCTTCCTCCAGAGCCTATTATTCCAATCCGCAACGTTTTTCCTTCAATTAAAGGAGGAATGCCACCTTGTATTTCGGGTTTGATATCACCCAGCAGGCTGGAATTGCGCTTTTCGGCTTCGGATTTATTTTGCAGCAATCCGTAACCAATTATTCCAACGATGGGTAAGGCAGCTAATCCGGCCAGTATATCGCGGCGGCTTAATTTCCCTGATTTGTTTTCCTGATTCTCTTGTGCCATTTTATGTCAGAAATGTTTTATTACTTTTTATCAGTCGTTGCAATCCGAATATGTGCGACGTTGGGAATGCAAAAATTATCAGCAATGCAAATAGCTCAACCAGTGTTTTGTTGATTATAAAATAGCTGCCGTCGGATGGGAATAAGTATTCAATTCCGGGAAAAGCAGGATGCGACAAGTAATACAAGAGTAACAAAAGTATTGCCGCTAAACTGGAATATCGGGTAAATAATCCAATCAGAAGCGACAACCCTATCAGGGCAAGTCCCCATGCATTGGCATAATCAGAAATGGAAAGAAGCGTTTGATTTCCGGCTATAAATTCAAAAAATCCCTTCATGAAACCACCTGAATCAAGCAGAAAAGATTTTGCAGTCCAATGAGGATTCAGAATTTTAACTCCACCTTCATAAAGGAAGTGCCATCCTATCATAATTCTTAGTATTACAAGTGCGGATGACTGTAGTTTTGTGTAGCTCATAGAATTAATATTTGCTTCACAAACCTAATGAAAATTGTTATTGTATAAACAACACTTTGAAATAAAAAATCAGAACTTTAACACGAGAATCTACTTGATTTTTGATTTCATTACTGTTAAGCAGCATTCTGTGAATTCAGTTTCTACAAGTCAACATCTTCTCCCGCAATAGGAATTTCGATATTTCTGAATCCTCTTTGTTCCAATGTATTTTTATACGCTGATTGTGCAGCGTATTCGCCATGCACCAGGAAAACCTTTTTAATCTTCGATTTATCCTGGCACCCCAGGTAATCGGCCATTTCGTTATAGTCACCATGGCCTGAAAATGCTTCAATCCGTTCTATTTTTGCTTTTACAGGGTGCTTTATACCAAAAACAGAAACTTCATCAGCTCCATTTAGAATTCTTGCCCCCAACGTGTTTGGTGAGCAATATCCAACAGCCAAAATGGTATTTTTCGGATTTTCAATATTGTTAGCCAAATGATGTTTGATTCGCCCGGCTTCCATCATACCCGACGCCGAAATAATAACACAAGGTTTCTTGTAGTCATTCAGCTTTTTAGATTCGTCAGGACTTTTGATATAAAAAAGTGAATTAAATCCAAAAGGATCGGGATCGGTATGCATAGTATGGGCAACATCGGCATTTAATATATCGGTATGCAGCCTGAAAATATCAGTTGCATTTACTGCCAATGGGCTATCCACATAAATATTTACCTTGGGCAACAATCCTTCGTTGAAAAATTTATTAAGCGCATAAACCACTTCCTGGGTTCGGCCAATGGCAAAAGAAGGAATTATCACCTTGCCACCTCTGTCAACACAGGTTTCGCGGATCACACGTAAAAGTTCCCCTTCAGCTTCCTGCAACTGCGGGTGAAGCCGGTTTCCATAGGTTGACTCGGTTATCAGGTAATCGCACTGTGGAAAAGGTTCGGGCGATTTCAAAATCCTGCTTTCAGGCCGACCGATGTCACCAGTATAAGCAATGCTGGTGGTTTTGCCGTTCTCATTTATTTCGAGTAATGCTGTTCCGCTTCCAAGCATATGACCGGTGTTGGTGAATTTCACTTTGATGTTTTCGTCGATACGAAACTTGCGGTCATAAGCCACCCCGATAAATAATTCCAGGCAGGCGCGCGCATCTTTCTCTGTATAAATGGGCTCAACCGGCGGAAGCCCTTTTTGCACCCGACGTTTATTGAACCATTTCACGTCACCCTCCTGAATGTGTCCGCTATCTGCCAGCATAATGGCACAAAGGTCGCGGGTGGCGCTTGTGCAGATTACCGAGCCACGAAATCCAAGACTATAAATATATGGGATCAAACCCGAGTGATCGATATGCGCATGTGTAAGTATAACATGATCAATCTTCGCCGGATCGAACATCAGGTTGCGGTTCATGCTATCAGTTTCAAGGCCTTTGCCCTGGAACATTCCACAGTCGAGCAGGATTTTCTTCCCGGTATCTGTAGTTATCAGGTGTTTGCTTCCGGTAACTTCACGGGCGGCGCCGATAAATTTTATTTTCATAACATAGTTATTAAGGGTAACAGAGTTCTGTTTTTTATCACGTCAAATTTAGGTTATTTCAATATTGCTATTTGTCATAACAGATAATTCATTCAGTGAAATTTGTTGCTATCAATTCTCGATAAAAACGTTGTGAAATCACCTCCAAAATGAAAAAATCTTTTCGGAAAGCATATTTCAAAGATTGGCTGGATTTTGCCCTCAAAAAATAGATACTTTTGAGATATAAATTTTACTGACTTTTTATGGTTCTCAATTATATCTGGATTGCCTTTTTTATAATCGCTTTTATCGTTGGCCTTATCAGGTTGATTTTCTTTGGTGACACAGAGATTTTCCCCCTGATGATGAACGGCACATTTGATATGGCTAAGACAGGTTTTGAAATATCCTTAGGACTGACCGGCGTAATGACGTTATGGATGGGACTGATGAAGGTTGGCGAAACAGGCGGCATTATCGGACTTATGTCAAAAGCCGTTGGACCCTTATTCCGCCGCCTTTTCCCGGAGATCCCGAAAGATCACCCGGCCATTGGTTCAATGATGATGAATATAGCTGCCAATATGCTTGGGCTCGACAACGCGGCTACGCCTTTGGGACTAAAGGCCATGACCCAGCTCCAGGAAATTAATAAAGACAAGGATATAGCTTCTAACTCCATGATTATGTTCCTGGTTTTAAACGCTTCGGGACTTACTATTATCCCGATCAGCATTATGGTTTTCCGAACTCAGGCTGGTGCCGCGGATCCTTCGGATGTATTTATCCCTATACTGCTGGCTACTTTTTGTTCCACACTTACAGGAATCATTGCCGTTTCTCTCTTTCAACGGATTAATCTCTTCAATAAGGTTATACTTCTGTATCTCGGAAGCTTTACACTGATGGTTTCCGGTATTATCTGGTATTTCAGTACGATCAGCCAACAACAAATCACGACAATTTCTTCTGTTTCAGGGAACCTTATTCTGTTTACAATTATAGTTTCCTTTATCGTCCTGGGAATGGTTAAACGCATTAATGTGTATGACGCGTTTATCGAAGGAGCAAAAGAAGGTTTTGGAATCGCGGTCAAAATTATTCCCTATTTAGTGGCTATCCTTGTTGCCGTTGGTGTTTTTCGTACATGCGGAGCTTTAGATTTTCTTGTTAAAGGAATTGGACAGATGTTTGCTGCCCTGGGTGTAAATACCGATTTTGTTGACGCTTTACCAACCGCTTTCATGAAACCGCTGAGTGGCTCAGGTGCACGTGGTATGATGGTAGATACAATGAAACAGTTTGGAGCCGATTCATTTGCGGGCCGTCTTTCCTGTATTTTCCAGGGCGCCGCCGATACAACGTTTTATATCGTTGCCGTATATTTTGGATCAGTAGGAATAAAAACCACTCGTTATGCTATAACAGCAGGTTTACTTGCCGACCTTGCAGGAGCCATTGCAGCCATTTTCATAGCTTATTTGTTCTTTCATTAGAATGCCTTTAAACAACAGACCATGAATAAGGTTAACTGGGGAATAATTGGCTGCGGAAATGTTACCGAGAAAAAAAGCGGCCCTGCCTTCAACAAGGTTGAAGGATCGAAGCTTGTAGCAGTTATGCGTCGCAATGCTGCTGAGGCTGAAGACTATGCCCGCCGCCATGGGGTACCTAAATTCTATTCAGATGCAACGTTGTTGATTAACGATCCGGATGTGAACGCTGTTTACATTGCCACACCTCCTGACACTCACGCAAAGTATGCTATTGAAGCTATGAACGCGGGTAAAGCTGCATATGTTGAAAAACCAATGGCACGTAATATTGCCGAATGTGAAGAGATGATACGTGTTAGCGAAGAAACCAGCCAACCTCTGTTTGTAGCCTATTACCGCCGTAGACTTCCGGTATTTTTAAAAATTAAGGAACTTGTCGATAACCGGGTAATTGGTGACATAAAATACCTTCATCTTCAACTGCACAATCCTTTAAGGTCTGAAGAAATTGATCCTGAAAAAGTGCCCGGATGGCGTGTTTTTCCGGAAATATCGGGTGGTGGCCATTTTCATGACCTGGCAGCTCACCAGTTTGATTACCTGGAATTTCTTCTCGGTCCTATAAAGTTGGCAAAAGGAATATCCTTAAACCAAACCAGCCATTATCCGGCGGATGATATCGTTACAGCTACTTTTTTATTCGAATCTGGCGTTGCGGGAACAGGTTCCTGGTGTTTTTCGGTTCCTGAAAATCTAAAAACGGATACAACGGTTATTATTGGTTCGGAAGGGAAAATCACATTTTCATTCTTTGAACATCAAAATATTCTAGTCGAAAAAAGTGATGGCAGCCATCAACATTATAATATTCCCCATCCGGAAAATATTCAGCAACCACTCATACAAACTATCGTTGACCAATTGCTTGGGAAAGGCTCTTCCCCTTCAACAGGAAGAACGGGTATCCGTTCGACCATGATTATGGAATGGATAACTTCTTAACCACATATCTGGCAAGTAATGATAGCCCGGATATTCAAATGTACTGTGCTCAAAAAAAATCGGATAAATGATCTTAAAATTAAAATCAACTGACATGATGATTTCGAAACTATTTATATACACCATACTGCTTTTGTCAATTTCCCTTACAATGCAGGCTCAGACTGGCAAAAAGACAAAGGGCCAATCAAAGTATGAGAGCAGGTATGAAGGGAAAACTCTTTCTCCTACTGAAAATCCATACTTACTACCGTATAACAGGTGGATAGATCCGGCAGGCCACCAAATCTATTTCGGCGATCCGAAGCTTGAGAATCATGCTATGGATGTGGTATTCTCACCTGACAAGAAATGGCTGGCGGTTGAAGGACGGTATGAAATACTAATTATTTCTCCCCTAACCAGTAAGATTGTTGCTTCATTGCCACTCAGCAAAATCTTTAAAGAACAAGGCATGATGAATACCTTTTCAGGTATCTGCTGGTTACAGAAAGGCAATCAATACAGGCTTTATTGGGGAGCCGCCGGGTATAGCAATAATTCCTATGTAGGAGAGGCCTGGTGGGAAAAAGAAAAATTATCCGCTGGCGAATATGTTGCTTTTGCAGCTGAAAAACCTGCCACAATTGCTATCCCTAATGAAATGATCATTCAGCAAGAAGGTGGCAGACAATACCTTTATATTGTTTTGAATGGAAATAATACGGTTGTAAAAATGGATCTTGCTACAAAAGAAAAGATCTGGACCTCACAGGTTGGCGTTGCTCCATTTGGTATTACATCAGCAAACGGTAAAATTTACGTTACAAACTGGGCTGGTGGAATTCCGGATACTAATGATCAGAATGTAGCTGGTGTGCCGTGGGGCAGCGCTAAAGTTGATTCGCTTAATGGAGCCACACGCGAAGGAACTGTTTCGGTGTTGGATCCAAAAACAGGGAATGTCATTAAAGAAATTCTTGTCGGACTTCACCCAAACGACCTGGTTGCGAGTACTGATGGTAAATTTATTTATATTGCCAATGCCAACAGTGATAACATAAGTTCAATATCAACAGCTACGGATGAAGTAACCGAAACGATTTCAGTAAGGTTAACCGGTGAAAAGAACCCATATTGGGGTGATTCTCCAAATGGATTAGCAATATCTCATGATGATAAAACGCTTTATGTCGCCAATGGAATGGACAATGCCATAGCGGTGGTTGAATTGGGTGAGAAATCGTGCAATATAGCAGATGATAAAGTAAGTGAAACAGAAGGCTTTATTCCCACAGGCGCCTATCCCGGAGCCATTGCAATCTCTGATAAGAACGAGTTGTTTGTTGCAAATATTGAAGCAGAAGGAGCGCATGTCCCGACTCAGACCGAAGGCTCATCGAAACCTGAATACAATTCACATAAAATGCTGGCATCTATTTCGGTAATTCAGCCACCTACCAAAAGTGACTTGAAAGCATACACTAAAAAGGTAGAAAATTCCCAGCAGTTTTTTCGGATTGCCCTAAATGCAAAACTACCCAGAAAGCAGGCTCAGCCAGTAACTGTACCTGAAAGGATCGGAGAGCCATCCATATTCAAACACGTGCTATACATTATCAAGGAAAACCGGACCTACGACCAGGTTTTAGGAGATATGAAAAAAGGGGACGGCGATTCGACCCTGACCATTTTTGGAAAGAAAATTACACCTAACTCCCATGATCTTTGTGATAAATTCATTTTGCTCGATAATTTTTATGCTTCCGGAAAATGCTCTGCCGAGGGTCATCAATGGACTGATGCCTCAATAGTAACCGACTATATTGAAAAAGATATACGCGCATGGTTTCGCAGCTATCCGCATGTGCAGGAAGATGCTTTGGTGTATGCGCCTACGGGATTTCTATGGGACAATGCGCTGAAACACGGTAAAAACGTCAGAATATATGGGGAAGCCTCAACTCCCGAATATAGTGAAAATTTTACCTGGACTTCCATTTACAATGACTTCCTGGATCACAAGAAATTCGAATTCAAAAATAAAACTACGATCAAACCCGTCGAGAAAATATTGAGCGAAACATATCCGTCATACGATGATCATAAAATTCCGGATGTAGTAAGGGCCGATGCTTTTATACAGGAATTGAAAGCTTATGAACAAATGGATGGAGACCAGCTTCCGGAATTAATGATTATGGCGCTACCATGCGATCATACAGGCGGAACAAGAGAAGGACTACCTACTCCACGTGCCATGGTGGCCGATAATGATGTATCTCTCGGCAGGATTGTGGAAGCCGTAAGTAAAAGTCGTTTCTGGAAAAATACTGTGATTTTTGTAACGGAAGATGATTCACAGGCAGGCTGGGATCATGTTTCGGCTTACCGGACTGTAGGAATGGTGATCAGCCCTTATACCAAAACCGGTGCAGTAATCCATACCAATTACAACCAGCCTTCGATGGTACGTACTATTGAGCAAATATTGGGTATTCCTCCTATGAATGTAATGGATGCCACAGCTATGCCTATGTTCGATTGCTTTGCGCAGGAAGCAGATCTCACACCATATATTGCCATGGATAACCAGATTCCTCTTGATGAGATGAATCCTAAAATATCCAGTTTGAAAGGCACTGCCCTTCATTATGCTCTCAAAAGTATGGAATCGCAATTTGATGGAATTGATTCAGGCGATGATGATCTTTTTAACCGCATTTTATGGTTTGCCATGAAAGGCAAGGTAAAATACCCGAAACGTTACAGTGGGAAAGATTTGGATTAATAAGGGAAAAGGCGTCCCGGTGCGAACGGCTCTCTTTAATTAATGCGAAATAGTGACTTTCTTTGTGACAATTCCTTTTTGTGAAATTACTTTCAGGATATAAATTCCATTTTCAAAACGCGAAACATCAATCAAGGCTTGTTTGGTTTCATTTATTGATTGATATACCTGTCGCCCACCCGATGTAAACAACTGCAGCTGAGCATACTCAAACGAGCCTGTTAGTAAAAGTTTATCATTTGCAGGATTCGGATACGCAACAACTTGCACCTGCTCCCGATTAGGAAGGTTTACATCTGTTGAATATAAAACCTGTATTGAATCGAGAAGTATCTGGTACATGTTGGTACAATTAAAATGGCACCAGGTTAGATAGATATTTTGTCCGATATAGGGAGAAAGATCTACCAATCGTTCTTTCCATTCCGGCAAATTCTCATAATAATCATCCACAGTACAGGTTTCTTCTAAAACAATATCTTTAAAATCTGCAATCTTGTTTCCGAAGGTTGAAACAGATACTTTATAATGCTCTTCAACCGAAACCGGATCAGGGATCTGGATCGTATACCGAAGTTTTACTGTGCCGGAAAGCCCGGTAAGATTAATTTTTGGAGAAACAAGGTAGTTCTCAGGTGTAAGCGCACCTGCAACCCCACTCATCCACGAATCTGAAACGGCAAAAACCTCAGAACCAGCGTTAGCAATACGCCAATTATGGCCATCTCCGTCCTTATCTATGGTTGTCCAGGTGGCAGGAAGTTTCACCGGATCATTAAAATATTCCTGCAGAAGAATTACCTGGCTAAATCCTGAAGCACGTACTATCGTCATGATAATAAAAAGAATAGATTTAATCATTTTCTTTAATTTTTAATAGTTATAGTTTTGATAGTAAAATGTGATAAAGTGTATACAAGTTTAGTTCTGACCTTCTTGTCTTTTACCTGGATTTCCCCGACTTCCTGTTATATAAACCATGAGACGACCATGTCTCACAGAACTTAATCATTCTGAATCTCTGATAATATACGCTTAACTATTCCCGGATAAACGGCATTAATTCCCTTGATTATTTATACTTTATTATTTAATAGCACTTCAGGCAAATAGTAATTGCCTGAAATAAAAAAGTATTCGAGACCTATGGAGCAGGCCCTCATTTGATTACTAAATCTATCGATAATTCTCTCTATTCTATTGATTAAAAGCCGTTTAGCTTCATGGTCACTGTAGGTATAAGCAGTAACCAGGCAATAAATGCAAGACCCAGCACGAACGGGATAATGAATTTAACCCATTTGCCATAAGGCACTTTTGCTATGCCCAGTACACCAATTAAAACTCCTGATGTAGGTGCGATCATATCGGTAATGCCTGATCCGAATTGAAATGCCATGATGGTTGCCTGCCGGGAGAGACCAATAATATCAGAAAACTGAGCCATAATAGGAATCGTTAGAGCGGCTTTGGCCGAACCTGAGGTAATAACCAGGTTAAGCAACGATTGGAATCCATACATGATTGTAATAGCCGCTATCTGTCCTGCGCCTTTAAGCGAGTTTGAAAGCGAAAAAAGTACTGTATCTATAATCTGACCATCATTGAGTAAAGCAATAATTCCTCCGGCAAAACCTACCACAAGGGCAGCCGAAACAATATCTTTTACCCCTTCCTGAAAAAGTTTGGTAATTTCCGAGTTCTTTTTCCCGGCAGCAAACCCGGTAAATACCCCCATAGCCAGAAACAAAGCCGCAATTTCCATAATATACCAGTCGTAACCAAGTACACCAAGAATAAGGTAGAAAATTGTGAATGCCAGAATGTTAAGAACAAAGAAATGCAGTGATTTGCGCAGCGTAATAAAGCTGGTCAAGCCGAAAACAGCTGTTAAAATGGGGATAAACGGACCTTTAACAATATTCAGCCCAACCCGCAAATTGGTGGAAGGGTAGTTAAAAGAATAAACTAGCATAATTACAAAAAGCACTCCTCCAACTATCCAGGCAGATTTTGGCGTATAATATTCAATTTTTTCAGCATCGGATTCGCTTCTTTTTCTCCAGTATTCATCCTCATTGAAAATGATGGATTTTTTCGGATTCTTTTTCACCCTGCGGGCATACCAAAGCACAAAAGCAATTGCAACGAAAGTAAAAATCAACCAGCAGATTACCCGGTACTCAATTCCGGAGAATAGAGGAATGCTCGATAATCCCTGCGCGATTCCTATGGTAAACGGGTTCAGAATAGCTCCGGCAAAACCCACATGTGCAGCAAAATAGCATAAGCCGATTCCTACCAAGGAATCGTACCCCATTCGGATCGACAGTTGTACAAATATCAGGGTGAAAGCCAGGGTTTCTTCTGCCATGCCGAAAATCGCTCCAAAAGAACTGAAAATGAGCATGATAAATGTCATAATGATATTATCAACTCCTAAAAACCTGATAACTTTCCACTTTTCGAATCGCTTGGTCAGCGTTAGAAATGAAAGAATGCCTATATCAATCGCTCTTGTTTCATTCATGATCCAGAATGCCCCACCAATCATCAGAATAAATACAACGATGTGTGACATATTGATAAATCCTTTATAAAAAGCTGAAAATATCTGCCATGTCTGGGGCTGGCTATCCACTTGTTTGTAAGTATCATTTACGATTACAGTCCTTTCAACGCCATTTACCTTTATGGTCTGCCTGTCGTATTTCCCACCGGGAACAATCCAGGTTAGTACAGCAGCAATGATGATAATTGAAAATACAATTACAATGTTGTTAGGAACTTTAAAGTTTTTAAGCATATGCCAGGAATTATTAGTGGTACCATTCAATTCAGTAGGCTAAAATAAGAAGATAAATCTATGTAAAGAGCAGCAGTTTGACTTTATTTACCGAAAATGTAGTATTAATAGGGTTTGTCTTCCTCTTCTCAATTTCTTTCATGGATAAAACAACTGTTGGGGAAGTATTAAATCTGTTATATATTCTGTTCAACCACTAAAAAAATATTTTTTATCCGCATACATTTGCATGAGATAAAAGAGAGGAAATGCCTGTTACAGGTGTTAGAAATCAAACGTACTGAATGGAAAGACTGACTTTTGTTGTTGCGCTACTATCATTCATAAAACCAATTGGTTATGTGATATTACCTTATTCGTGCTACAGGGATAATGATAATTTTATCACTGTTCACGAGAGGTTGACTTCTCTGAATATCGGCCGCTATCATGAGCTGAGTAGCGCCGAATCGGAGTTTATTAAACTTACCGAAAGTTTCTCGAACCAGGCAATCATCAAACAATTCTCTAAAAAAAGTCAGTCGCCGAAAGATTTCTTTGCAAACCTGGATAAAAAATTGCTGGATGAGATGATAAGGCCGTTTGTGGAACGAAAACTTTCGAAAATTATCGAGATAGTACACGCAAATGAAATCCCTTTTTACGAAAGTGAAAGCACAAACCTTCATCCTGAAGATCAGATAACTATTGAAAATGAAATCCCGCAAGCCAGGTTAAAGTTTACACGCACTGATGAGGGCACCCATTATAAGCTTCGGGCTTATCATTTGAATAAGGAGATAATACTTAATCGTTCCGGTAATAAAGTCCTTGTAAACGAACCTTGCTGGTATCTGTCAGGCAATAAATTGTTCCGATTCGCTGAAAATATTAACGGCAAACTGCTGACTCCGTTTAAGAACAAAGAATTTGTTATTATTCCTAAACATATTGAATACAAGTACTTCAGCACCTTTATTCGTAAAATCGCAAACCGCTGCGATATTGAGGCCGAAGGATTCCAGGTAAACGACCTTGACCTGGTTCCGGATGCCATACTTTCACTTGAAACTGACTGGCAGGGCCGCAAAGCAATGATACTGTCATTTCAATATGGAGATAAGACGATTTTGGCCAATAATCCGCAAAAAATATTTACCACGCTGATTGCCGATGAAAACGGTTTTATATTCAACCGATTCAAACGTAACCTGGCGTGGGAAGCTAAAAATATTGCCTTTCTAAAATCACTGAATCTGAAACAGGTCGAAGCCACCTTTTTGTTAAATGAAAAAAAAGCACCTGTAAACAAAGAGTACCAGCTGATTGAGTGGTTATCTGCAAACCGGCCGGAACTTTTACAGCACTCATTTTCGATAAAACAGCCGGAAAACGCTAAATACTTTTTAGAAATTCCCACGCTGAACGTCGAAATGCAGGCCGGCAAGGATTGGTTCGATTTAAATGGGACTGTTGTATTAAAGAATTTCGAAATCCCGTTCAGCAAGTTCAGAAATCACATCGTTAATAACCGCAAGGAATACGAATTGCCGACAGGTGAAATCGTGATCCTGCCCGACGAATGGTTTTCGCGGTACCAGGAAATTATGCTATACGCAAAAGAGCGTGCAAATTCCATCCGTATCAGCAAGCATCACTATACATTGCTGGGCTCAGTTTTTACACCCGAAGTTGTTCAAATTGAGAAATCCCTGTCCTCGCCCGAACCAGTCAGCCTGCCTGAGCTTACCAATGTCACGCTCCGCCCCTACCAGCTTTCAGGCTTCTACTGGATGCATTCGCTTAAGCAAAACGGCCTGGGTGGAATTTTAGCGGATGATATGGGCCTGGGAAAAACGCTGCAAACTATTGCTTTGCTTGCATCGTATTATCCCAAAAAAGATTGGGCTGAATATTCCGAAGATTTCAGTAAAACGGTACAAGCGTGCGCCCCGGTTTTGCAGCTGGATTTGTTTGATCAACCTGAAGCTGATCCTGTAATCAAACCCTTAACTTCTAACGCATTACCTTTAAATCAGCCACCTTGCAGCCTGATTGTGCTGCCTGCTTCGCTTATTCATAACTGGTTAAATGAATTTTCGCGGTTTGCGCCCTGGCTTAGGATTTACATCCATTCGGGCGCAAACAGGGTTACCGACACCAGTATTTTCAAGCAGTTCGATATAATACTTACCACTTATGGAACTATGCGCAATGATATTGAAATGCTGAGCGCTTTCCTTTTTGGATATATTATACTCGACGAAAGTCAAACCATCAAAACACCTACAGCAAAAGCAACGCAAGCAGTTTTTACTCTTCAGTGCGAGCATAGGATGGTGCTAACCGGAACTCCCATTCAGAATTCGCTATCGGACATCTGGTCGCAGTTTAATTTCCTAAATCCTGAAATGTTAGGAACCCATCAACATTTTATGAAATACTACGCTAATCCCTTGTCCAAAAACCAGGACGACCCGGTAGCTGAAAAACTTAAGACGCTTATCAATCCGTTTATCCTGCGCCGTACCAAGGAAGAAGTAGCGCCTGAACTACCGCCGGTTACCGAAACCGCTGTTTTTTGTGAAATGACAGAAGAACAGCAAAGTTTGTATGAAACAGAGAAATCAAAAGTCCGGAACCTGATCATCGGGAATTTTGAGTCGGGTGAAATAAAAAATTCAGCAGTATTAGTATTACGCGCTTTAACTATGCTCAGGCAGTTAGCCAATCATCCACAAATGCTCGATAAGAATTCCGACGCCGGAAGCGGGAAATTTAAGGAAGTAACCGATAGCCTGGAAACAGTGCTGGCCGAAAACCACAAAGTGCTGATTTTCTCTTCATTTGTTAAACATCTGAACCTGGTTGAAGAATATTGCAACAGTAAAGGTATCAGGTATGCTTTGCTAACAGGGTCGACAACCAACCGCGAAAAGGTGATCAATTCCTTTAAAAACCGGAGCGACATTCAGCTTTTCCTGATTTCGCTTAAAGCCGGGGGCGTCGGGCTCAATCTTACCGAAGCCGACTATGTGTTTATCCTTGACCCCTGGTGGAACCCGGCGGCCGAAATGCAGGCACTAAATCGGGCACATCGCATTGGCCAGGATAAAAATGTCTTTGTCTACCGCTTTATCACAAAAGAAACGGTTGAGGAAAAAATAGTCCGGCTTCAGCAAAAGAAAAAAGACCTTGCGGAGCTGTTCGTAACATCCGATTCTTCTATCGCGGGAATGACAAAGGAGGAAATCATGGAAATTTTTATGTAATAATGAAGGCAATACGTTTTGGCAGATCCATATTACCAGCGTAATTGAATTCCGTTATCCTGATTACACGATTTTATCTGCCAAATTCGTTTCAAAAGGACGAATATTTGATATGGTTTTACTTGCCGGAGATATGGTTAACTATTAAAATTCTATATTTGCTCTCCGGTAAATCCAATTGAGTAATAAGGCCAAATGTATTTAACCTGATTTTAAAACCTTTAGTTCAATTCTATGAAAGCCCTATTTTCAATCATGTTCTGTTTTGTGATCAGCATCGCTTTTTCACAGAACACTTCTCAGTATGATAACATACCTCTGACTTCAGCCGCTAATTACCGAAAGGCAGAGCCACAGGTTATACTTGCCTCCGATTATGTGTATTCCTCTCCTGTTGACAAAGAAAACACAAACAGGAAAAATGCTATTGCGTTCATTATGAAATGGATGGGAGGAAATTCGGATTATTCATTTGGAATGGATGAAACTATCAGTAAAATTGCCGGCGGGGATAACGATGTTCTGAGTATGTATTTTGTATGCCTGGCCAAATATGCGCTTTCCAAAGGCAAGGGGGTTGACCGGGAAGAATTAAAATACAACGCCTATCTGCTTCTCGCAAAATATTGCGAAAATCCGGGTAACAATTACAAACCTAAAGGCGAAATAAAGAAGCTGATCGATGCCAATAACCAGAATAAACTGAAAGAATTCCTGGATTCGAAGCTTAAGAAATAATCGCGCGCTACTTCTTCGTATTAACATCCAAAAAACAGAGCCATAAAGGTATTGGAAAACTTGTCATTTGAAAAAATGCTATCCAATTAACTGAATCCGGAAACCATTTCACCCTTTGAACAAACAGACTTATATATACCTCGCCCCTTTCCAGGGAATAACCGGTGTCACTTTCAGGAAAGTCTACACCAGCCATTTTCAAGGTGTTGATAAACTCTTTACTCCGTTTTTTACGGCAATAAACAGCGAGCTGAAACTGTCAGCCCGGAAACTGGCAGAGCTTGGATCTGTTACTGAAAACGGGACGGAAGTTGTTCCGCAGATTTTAAGTAAAGATGCAGATGAAATTATCCGCTTTGCGCAATTCTGTGAAAAGCAGGGATTCAGGGAGCTTAACTGGAACCTGGGTTGTCCTTATCCCATGGTTGCAAATAAGAAACGCGGTTCGGGCATGTTGCCTTATCCTTATATGGTGGATGAAATCCTGCAAAAAGTAATTGCAGAGACAGCTATACGTTTTTCGGTAAAATGCAGGCTTGGGTATTTTTCGCCGGATGAAATCTTTAACCTTATTCCAATTTTTAATCATCATAAAATTTCGGAATTAACCATTCACGGTCGAATCGGGAAGCAGCTTTATACCGGTGAACCCGATCTGGAAACATTTCAAAAGGCAATCTCTATTCTCGCTATTCCTACAGTTTATAACGGAGATATTTTCTCACTGATCCACTTTCATAAGATTAGCGATAGCTTTCCTTCAATCAATACCTGGATGATAGGGCGTGGCTTGCTTTCGGATCCTTTTCTTCCAGCTACCATCAAAGGCTTACCGGCAGAAACTGATCGTCAGCTGATTATCAGGCGATTTATTGACGAACTGTACCTCGCTTACCGCAGACAACTTAACGATAATCCCGCTGTGCTTGGAATTTTAAAAGAATACTGGCATTACCTTGCTGAGTCTTTTGAGAATCCACATAAGGTATTCAAGAAACTGAAAAAGGTGAAAAATTTTGATGAATACGAAGATGCGGTTGATGTTGTGTTTGGGGAATATGAGTGGGTGGGATCGGAAGGAAAAACGCAGTCAGGAGAGCCGGCTTTAAGTCTATTTTGAAAAAGTTCACATTCTTAATCAGGATCAGAACCTCTTCATAGTATCCTGCTCCAGGGAGAAAGACGATTGATTGTGCTGGCTTTGAAGCTTCCTGATCTGAAATAAATTAAATACTTCGCTGCTCACTTTTCTTTTATTCAAAATAAACAATCCCGGGTTCCGGAAATAAAAAACCCCGCCTTCACAGCAGGGTTTTCATTTATATGTTTGCCTTGTCCTCCGCGCCCTTTCGCCACATCTACTCTTCACACTCAGGCACTCAATTGCTTGTCCTACTTAGGGTCGTACGCCCACTTGAGGTACGTAGATCCCCAGGTAAATCCACCTCCGAAGGCAGCAAGGATAATATTATCACCTTTATGGAGTTTTGATTCCCATTCCCACAAACAAAGCGGAATTGTTGCAGAAGTAGTATTTCCATATCTTTCGATATTGATCATTACTTTTTCTTTTGCCAGCCCCATCCGGTTAGCAACAGCATCAATAATCCGCATATTTGCCTGGTGAGGAACCAACCAGGAAAGATCATCAGCTTTCAGGTTATGCTTCTCCATCATTTCAACCGAAACATCAGCCATTTTGGAAACTGCCCATTTGAAAACAGTCTGACCATCCTGGTAAATAAAATGCTCTCTGTTGTCAACAGTTTCATGGGATGCCGGACGTTGTGATCCTCCTGCTTTCATATATAAGTGATGACGACCGGTACCATTTGTTCTGAAGATCGAATCCACAATGCCAACTTCTTCGGTAGTGGGTTCCAGCATAATAGCAGCAGAAGCATCGCCGAAGAGCGGACAAACGGCTCTGTCGGAATAGTCGGTAATAGAGGACATCTTATCAGTACCAACAACGATTACTTTTTTGTGTGTTCCTGACTCAACAAATTTCTGAGCGGTTGTGAGCGCAAAAAGGAAGCTGGAACACGCTGCATTCATATCAAAGCTGAAAGCATTTGTAATTCCGCATTTATCACTGATAATGTTGGCTGTAGCCGGAAACATCATATCAGGAGTTACTGTGGCACAAATTACCAGGTCAACATCCTCAGGATTGGTGTTGGTTTTAGCTAAAAGGAGTTTCACCGCTTCAGTTCCCATGTCGGATGAAGCCAGGCCTTCGCCTTTAAGGATGTGTCGTTCGCGGATACCGATACGGGTCATTATCCATTCATCGGTAGTATCAACCATACGGCTTAATTCCTCGTTGTTAAGAATATAATCGGGGACATATCCGGCAACTCCGGTAATAGCGGCTCTTAGTTCAGTCATAAGTCTTTTATTTTTCAGTTGTAAAAAAGTAGTTTAAGCAAACACAGTTTACAATTTTCGGTTTAAAAACCTTGGTTGCACGCAGGTTCGATAAATTATTCCACTACAAAACCTCCGTTGAGGTTTAAAAGAGCATGTTTGATCTTGGATGCAATTTTTGCTTTAAAAACATCACGACCAAGCAAAACCATATTTTTAATAGCAATATCATTCGAAATACCATGGCCCATGATCACAGCACCATTGATGCCAAGAATAGGAGTTCCGCCATAATTTTCATAATTCAGCCTTTGGACATATTCATCCATCAGGTTACGCTTCTCCATGATATTATAAAAGGATTCCACGAGTTTGAGGATAATATTTCCGGTAAATCCATCACAAACTATTACATCAGCTTTATTCCGCAGAACATCACGGCCTTCAATGTTTCCGATAAAGTTAAAATCTTTCGAATCCTTCATCAGGTGATAGGCAGATTGAGTAGTGAGATTGCCCTTTTCCTCTTCATGACCAATATTAAGAAGTGCGATCCTGGGATTTTTGATCTGATATACATTCTGGGCATAAATAGAACCTACCAACCCAAACTGGTAAAAGACATCAGGTTTCGCATCCGGGTTGGTACCTACATCTACAAGCAAGCTATATCCGCCAACTTCCTGTGGAATAATAGCCGAGGTAAGTGGCCGGACTATGCCCGGAATTGTATTTACACTAAAAATTGATCCTACCAGCATGGCGCCGCTGTTCCCGGCACTGGCAAAGGAATCAAGTTTTTTGTGTTTCAGCATCTGAAACCCGACACTTATACTGGAATCAGGCTTGCGGGCCATGGCTTTGGTAGGATGCTCACCCATTTCGATAACTTCAGGGGCATGCACAATATCAAAAATGGAAGCATCGCAACCCCGTTCGTGTAATAACGAACGTATAGCGGATTCCTGACCTATCAAAACGATTTTATCGTTGCCCGATAGCTCCTTAGCTGCAAGTATAGCCCCGTCAATGGCAGCTACCGGCGCAAAATCGCCGCCCATTACATCTAACCCGATTCTCATTTAAAGAATCTTTTACAGTACATGATTTGCCGTGTTAAAGGCACAATTAAGCTGTTGTATTTTTCTCGATAGCGAGACGGCCTTTATAGTAGCCACATTCTGGGCATACCCTGTGATAGAGAACTGAGGTTCCACAGTTTGAGCAAAGAATGAAGGTTGGAGCTTCAAGTTTATAGTGGGTTCTGCGTTTTGCTGTTCTCGTTTTCGAGAACCTGTGTTTTGGATTTGGCATTGTATGGTTTTATTTATTGTTAGTTCTAACTATTTATTGATCAGTATTAAGTTTTCGAAGTGCTTCCCACCTGGGATCAAAAGTATCTTCGGTTGGTTTAAGCGTTTCAAGTAGTCGCAGCATATCCGGGTCGCAGGTACTGTTGCCGTTTTCATCGTCGGGATGAAGCAGGCGTACCGGCAATGCCAGGTGAATGAATTCATATATGTAGGCAGACAGATCAAATTGGTAATCCGTTTCCGGAATTATAACCACATCTTCACTTTCTTCCATATACTCAGCACCTAATTTTACAATAAGATGCTGTGTGTCAGATAGAGGACAGCTGAACTCTTCAGTGCAACGATCGCAGGTTACCAGTGCTTCTCCTTCGATTCTGATGTTGAAAATCATCATTCTCTCCATCTTCTCCAGGTCAACTGTAACATCAATCTGCCCATGCTGGATTTGCGAAAACTCAAAATGTTCAAAGAACGAATCATTCACTTCAAACTCAAACTGATGGTTCCCAGGCTCAAGCCCAACGAACTGAATAGCATATTCTTTGAGTCGATTCACTGTTATCAATATTAAATTGAGGGGCGCAAAATTACAAAATCCTATTTTAAATACCAAACACTTGTTTTGCAGATATTTATTAGCTCTAAGTCCCACTGTTACACTGGCTCAGCCATTAAACGGAGCAAACGACGATTTTCATTTAGCATTTATTAACACTATTTCCTTCCGAAATCAGCCGGAATTTCACCCCAGGCCTTAGTTTCCCATTTTACTATTTTGGTATCATACAAATTAGTCTGAAGCCACTCTTCAGCTCGATCAATAAGGTCGAACAGTTCTTTGTTTTTTGCGTTCCGTGGCAGTTTGGTTTTACATTTTTTTTGTTCAATCCACGAAATGGCGTTTCGGGAATCGCTGTAAAGCGGTAGCGATAATCCATTTTGTTTTAGATACAACAGGCCTGTAGCAATGGCCAGGAATTCGCCAATGTTGTTTGTTCCTTCGGGGAAGGGTCCGCGGCGGAATATCTCCTGACCTGTGGCTATATCAACTCCGCGATATTCAAGTACACCAGGATTTCCACTACAGGCAGCATCCACACAGATTGCCTGCTTAAGCGGTTCGCCGAATTGTTTGCGAAGTTCAGTGTTTACTGGAGTTTTGGTGGTTTTGTTGAAATAATTCCAGGGGTTGCCACCAAAAGCCTTTTTTGCTTCATCAGGCGAATCGAAGCTTTTGTATTTAGCGCCGGTAAATCCGTCAACCTGTTTCCTGCATTTATCCCATGTATCGAAAATGCCCTTCTGACGGCCTTCCCACACTACATAATATTTACTTTTCTGTTTACTCATTGGCAGGTGCAAAAGTAGGGGATTTTGGTTAATTTGTTGAACCAATAAATGCCAGGCAAACAAACTATTATCTTGTCAAAATTGAGTATCTTTGCTAAAAGAATTGGTTATGCCAAAGTTATATGAATATTTCGGTTTGATTTTTTTGTTCTATTCACAGGAACATCAGCCTATTCATGTTCATGGGAAATATCAGGATAAGGAAAGTAAAGCCGAGATCATCTTCGAAGACGGAAAATTTAAAGAAATATTAATCAAAGATGTTGCCGGGAAGGATCCTTTGGATACTCAAACCTTAAAGAAATTCAAGAAGATAGTTGAACTCTACAGGGATGACATTGTTAGAAAATGGATTGATTTCTTTGTTTATAATATAGAGATCTCACCAGAGAAAATAACAAAAAAAATATAAACTATGGTTATTTCGATACTTAAAGCGGAATACGTCGGGGAATATAAAATTAAATTCTCTTTCTCTGATGGTGTTGTAAGACTCATAGATTTTTCGGACTTTCTGGAAAATGCGAGAAATCCCATGACAAAGAAATATCTGAACAAACAATTATTTGCGAAATTTTCAATTGAATATGGAGATATTATCTGGAATGATTACGAAATGTGTTTCCCGATATGGGATTTACATCATGGGGAAATTTGATCTTCCATCAATATTCTTTTTGCTTATTACTTAAGAAAAACCCCGGCCATAAGCCAGGGTTTTTCTTGTGAAAAAGGATGTTCCGAAAACTATTCTTCTTCTTTTTCCTGATCTTCGTATGCTTTGAGCAGCGCGGTCTGTACATCAGGCGGAACCTGAGCATATTCGCCAAACGCGAGTGAGTAGGTACCACTTCCTGAAGTAAGTGAGCTGAGTGCGGTTGAATACCGGTTCATTTCGGCTAACGGAACTTTTGCTTTTATTTTCTGGTAGTTACCTTCACTGTCCATTCCCATAATGATGGCGCGGCGTCCTTGTAAGTCGGTCATAATATCGCCCATGCGATCGGCGGGAACCATAACTTCAACATCATATATTGGCTCAAGAATTTTTGGCCCCGCGTTTTTAAACGCTTCGCGGAAAGCATGACGACCTGCCAGTTTAAAAGCCAGTTCGTTCGAATCCACCGGGTGCATTTTGCCATCATAAACATTTACAACGATATCACGTGCATAGGAACCTGTGAGCGGACCTTCTTCAATTTTTTCCATTATACCTTTGAGGATAGCCGGTAAAAACCTTGCGTCAATGGCTCCTCCAACAATACAGTTGTTGAAAACCAGTTTTCCGCCCCAGGCAAGTTTTTGTTCGTCGGTACCACGTACCGGGAACTCGCTCTGGAACTTCATACCTTCGGTATAAGGTTCAATAAGCATATGAACCTCACCAAACTGGCCTGCGCCACCCGACTGCTTTTTGTGGCGGTACATGGCTTTTGCTGATTTGGTAATGGTTTCGCGGTAAGGAATTTTAGGCGCGAAGTACTCCACAGGAATTTTATCAAGATGCTCGAGGTACCATTTGGCAATGTTCAAATGAAGTTCGCCCTGGCCTTTGATGATAATCTGTTTCAGTTCTTTCGAATATTCAACCAAAAGTGTTTGATCCACTTTGTGCATTTCGTTGAGGCGTGCACCCAGTTTTTCATCATCACCTGAATTTTTTGGCTTGATAGCCATGCTGATTTTTGGTGACGGGAATTGAATCGGAACGATCTTGTCATCCGCATTTTTCAGCGAATTCAATGTATCACCGGTACGGGTATTTTTCAGTTTGATAGTTGCCGCAATATCACCGGCACACACTTTTTCAACTTTTTCGCGTTTTTTCCCGGCAATGATCAGCAATTGCGATATGCGCTCTTTCCCTGAGTTGGTACTATTTATAAGGTCCATGGCTTCGGTTACTTCGCCGCCATAAACTTTAAAGAAAGCAATTTCGCCAAGGTGCTCTTCAACTGATACTTTCACTACCTGTAAGGATGTAGGATCGGAGGCATTGCATTTGAGTTCTTTACCACCTTCGGTTAGTTTAGCTGGCATCTCATCGGGAGCGGGAACAGAGGAACAAACAAATTCCATCAAACGGCCAACGCCTATATTTTTCTTAGCTGAGATACAGAAAACAGGGTATAATCCGCGGGTGATAATTCCAGTTTTCAGTCCTTTTTCGAGTTGCTCTTCCGTAAGAGTCCCGTTTTCAAAAAATGCTTCCATCAGCGATTCATCACTTTCGGCAGCTTTTTCGATAAGTACACCTTGCAGGTTTTCAGCTTTTGCCATTTCTCCGACAGGGATATCCAACACTTCAGGTTTTCCGCCACCGTCAGGGTACTTCAGCATTTTCATCTGCATCAGGTCGATAATGGCATTAAAGCCCAGACCTTCGTTAACAGGATATTGAAAGAGAGTTACATTTCCCCCGAATTGTGTTTTCAGCTGGCGAAGGGTCTCGTCGAAATTAGATTTTTCATGATCCAGCTGATTCAATGCAAAAATAACAGGAATCTGGTTTTTATTGGTTTGCCTCCAGGTAATCTCGGTTCCGACTTCAACGCCGTTATGAGCATTCACAAGCATAATTGCAGTATCGGCAACATTGAGCGATCCGACTACTTCTCCGATAAAATCATCGAAACCCGGGGTGTCCATGACGTTTATTTTCTTACCCTTGTACTCTACATACATCAGGGTTGAGCTCACTGAATTCTGCCTTTCCAGCTCTATCTCGCGATAATCGGAAACGGTATTTTTATCTTCAATTGTTCCACGGCGGGATATAACCCCGCCTTCAAAAAGCATTGCTTCGGCTGTGGTAGTCTTTCCTGATTTGGCTCCACCAATAAGTGCAATATTTCTTACTTCGCTTGTCTTGTAGACTCTCATTTTAAAAGTAAATTTATTGTGATTGAAACTGTTATTCAGAGATAAATGGGTTGCAAAGTTATAAATCTTAGTAATATATGCAAATGTTCTGAGTAAAGAGGCAAATTAAAAAACGGGCTACTCTTAAAGATACTGATAGTTAAGCGCTTAACATAGTCAGAAATATGAATCTGTTATATCCCAAAATAGATGATCAGGAAATTAATGCCGGCAGAAAATATAATTGAATTATACTGAAAATGGTATAAATTTCCATATTCGTTAAGTCTCAAATTCCAAGCTGCAAATTCCAGGCAAGATTGTAGCGTAAGACCTGGTTTTTGGGATTTGGTTCTTGGAACTTGGTCCTTGAAATTTGATTCCTGAAATTTGGTCCCGGGACTTGTTCTTTAAGAGGTGTGATTTTGTCGCACTTTAAGTATAGGAAGTTATACCGCGACTCTTCTGCTCCTGTAAACTGCTTCAATTTTCAATTCTGCTTTTCGGAGCCAGACGGAAGCAATAGCGATAATAATCCGGGGCCAGATTAGCCAGTGGATGGCATATCCGAGGGTAAGAAACAGCAACGGGTCTTCGAGCTGCGAATGCGAAAGCGCAACATGGTGATTGAGCAAATCGGCATCTTCACGATTCATTTTACCTTTTTCCGATTCGTCGATCATAATGGCTGAGCCATAAGCCAGCCCGATAAGGTTGGCAACCACCCACGACAAAGTTGTGCTTTGCGGCAATCCCATTATTTTCATAAAGGGTGCCAGGGGTTTTTCGATAGCACCGATCCAGCCAAATTCATCCAGTATCCGCTGAAATATCAGCAATAAATTTACCAGGATCAGTATTTTCAATGTAGTCTGGGAAATGGAGTTCAACCAATGTAAAAACACTGAACTAAAATCCTGTTGCTTTTGAATTAATGTATGAATATCTGCCGAAATACTACCCGGCATAATCAGGTTCAGCATCCATCCTATTGCAAAACTCCCTGCCAACCGTAACACAAGCATCCGGATCGCTGATGAACCTGTACGTTTCATTACAGCTGTTTCAATCAAAAAGCCATGCGAGACCAGGCACATAGAAGCAAGTATCAGTCCTTCCCGCATTGGCAGCTGTAATAATGAAAGCACTGCTACTACTGAATAAATATTCGTGAAAACACTGGTTACAAGTACAATTGCTGAAACACCAGGCAATCCCAGATGCCTGAATGCCGGTCCGGTATATTGCGCCATCAGGGTCAAAACACCAAAATAATCTAACAACATCACGCCAAAGGAAACAGGAACCGTGATTTTTATCAGCCACCAAGCGGTTTTCATGCCTTTGGGCAAGGCAGAAGTAACACTGCGTTTAAGACGCTGTAAAGTATTTAATTGTTCCAAAGGGGCTAATGCTATAAGGCAGCAAAGTTACACTTTCTGTGATGTGGTTGGCAACGATGTTGATGAACGTGTCTCTTTTTCATGGGCAAATCAAAAAAAATTTTTATGCCTGTATTTGTATATTTCAAGTGGCCGGTGCTGAAATTCAGGTTATAATTACAGTATCAAATACATAGAGTTTTATAAAAATCGGGATAAAATCAGATATATTTTCAGGATTAAACCGAAACAGTTTAAAACAGACTACCTGTCAAAATGTACTCAACGTATCTCCTGAAATATTATGCTTTCCCGAAAGAATAGGAACAATTAAACACTATAAATAATAATCATATTGCTGGATATCTGGTGTTATTAACATTGGACTGTTGAAATAATTAAAGCTGCACAGATGGGTTTTGCTATACTCTATCGTAACTTTGATTCACGGGCTTGGGAAATAACAAAAAATCTTTATACTATACCAGGAATTCTTGTATACGAATTTGTTTTAAATCCTACTTCAAAAATCGCCGGGAAGAAATACCGGCATCCTTTAAAAGCCTGTTGCATGACAGCAGATATCGCAACAAAAAGGAGTTTTCTGAAAATCCTTAATTTAAACAGAGTAAGATGTGGACGCTGAAAAACATAAGAGTAAGCATGTTTTAAAATTACATCCTATGAAAAAATCAATCTACTTATTTACATTCATTTTTTCGATGTTTTTTGCATTACAGTCTTTTGCCCAGGTTAAATTCGGGCCTAAAGTTGGATTAAACCTTTCGAAAATGACATTGAAATCTTCAGGCTTTAGTCTGGACCCTAAAATAATCGTTGGCTTTCACATTGGTGGGATAGCAGAGATACCACTGGCAAATAATTTTTACCTGCAGCCCGGAATTCTGTATTCAGGTAAAGGTACCAAATTTAGCATTTCAGGGGACGGCATGTCATCTGATATGACAATTAAGCCAGGATTTATTGAGGTGCCTGTTAATGCCATGTATAAATTCGACATGAGTCCAGCTAAGCTATTCCTATTTGCGGGTCCATATTTTGCTTTCGGCATTGGCGGCAAAAGTGAATCTGGCGGAGAATCTACAGATATAAAGTTTGGCTCGGGATCGGACAACGATATGAAAGCTTTTGATCTTGGATTAAATATCGGAGCCGGTGTTGATATTAAAAACTTCCTGATCTCGGCGCAATATGGATTTGGGTTAACTAATCTGGCACCTGTTACAGATAATGATGCAGAAATGAAAATTAGTGTGATCGGGTTTTCGGTGGCCTATCTATTTGGCGGTAAATAGCCCGGAAAGTTCATAGTTATTATTAACGATTCGAAATTATTTATTGCTTATCATGTTAAAGTGGAATGGCACGCGTCAGAGAATCAGGCGCGTGCCATTACTATGCCAGTACACAGGATTCACAACACATTATTCCCAAACTATTCATTACTATTTTTCTGCCATTGTTTCCAACTAATCGGAAAATGTGGTTACCTCCGGATAAGGCTAACAGTAATAATTTATGCATAAACCACTAAGCTGCAGGTAGTTTTCTATAAAACAAAAATTAAACAAGAATATCCTTAATCAGCACCACAAAAAGCAATGTCTCCAGTTTTCCAGACAGAATAAACAGCCCCGATTTCTAAAACAATCCTTTCACCAATTCATCCACTGTAAGTTTCGAAAAATAAGAACTGATTTCAAATGGCTCTACAGCATTACGAATAGCAATTTCCTCATGAGGAATATCGGCCAGAACAGCTTCTATTTCCGTTGGATCAGAATGTGAAAAGTAATCGCCGAATATGCGGGTTTGCATTATAACCCCATTTTGAACATCCATACAAAATTCAATGGTTCCGCTATTTTCTGTACGCATCACCTTGCGGAAATTATAATCGGGTGAATTACCAAAATTCCAGTCCCAGGTTCCGTATTTTGATTGCACCATTTCATTAATTACCTGCTCATCTTTTTGCGCGAGTTCATAAAACCGGGCATCCGGATACATGTTGACAATATGCTTTTCGATAAGCTCTGAAAATTGCATCACATCCATAGACTGATGCAAATGCTCGCTGATATTAGTTACACGGCTTCGCACTGATTTAACTGCTTTATCCCGGAATTTTGCCTCGTTCACTTTCAGCGCCTGGCTTAAGTCGGTCATAGTTGCTGAAAACAATAAGGTGCCATGATGCAAAACACGGCTCTTCCATACCATTTCAGCATTTCCGGAAAACTTTTTTCCTTCGATAGTGAGGTCGTTACGTCCTTCGAAACGGGCATTTATTCCCAGTTCCTGAAGCACATCCAGAATGGGTTCGGTGTATTTGCGGAAATCATTCAGCGTATGCTCCTTGTTGGATTGAATAAAAGTGAAATTCAGATTTCCAAGATCGTGAAAAACAGCACCTCCGCCTGTAAGCCTCCGCACTACGCAGATATTGTTTTCCTTCACATAATCCAGGTTGATTTCCGAAAGTGTGTTCTGGTGTTTTCCTACAATAATGGCTGGTTCATTCCTCCACAACATAAAAATATCTTCTTCGGTTTCTTTCAGAAAATATTCCTCGGCCGCAAGGTTAAAATATGGATTAGTATGGTGGCGCCTGATGATTAGCATGTTTTTTATTTTGGACAAAATTAATGTTTACTGATGTTTGAATTTTCTTTTCGGTGAAAGATCTGCAAAAGATTGGATCAGGATTACAGAACAAACCGGATATGATTATGGTTCAGCGTGTTCACGATTTAATGCTGATGCGAGAAAACAGCTTTCAATTGTAGTATATTTACCACTTGTTTATTAACCAGGTTATTAACCTTTAAACCGTAAAATTATGTTTTTAAGTGTACTCGGAATTATCATTATTGTTATTGGATTTGTACTGGGCAAAACTGATTCCCCGGTTAAAGCATATACCGGTATAATCAGAATAGTCGGATTCCTGATGGTATTAACCGGCGCAGGATTATCAGCGGTAAAACAAATCGAGCCTGGCTATGTCGGCGTTCAGAAACTTTTTGGAAAAGTTAATAATAACGTTCTTGAGAGTGGGCTTAACGTAATTAATCCTCTGGTTGAAGTAGTTAATTTTGATATCCGCACCCAGAACTATACCATGTCGGGTGTTCACGATGAAGGAGATAAAGGCGGTGACGATGCTATTCGCGTACTTTCGGCCGACGGGCTTGAGGTTATTGTTGATCTGACAGTTCTTTATAAAGTATTACCTGATGAGGCACCCCGCATTTTGAAAGAAATCGGAACCGATTACAGAAATACAATTGTACGTCCAATCTGCAGGACCAAAATCAGGGATAATGCAGTGTATTATGATGCTGTTGCATTATATTCCACCAAACGGGATGAATTTCAGAGCCGGATATTTAAAACGATTGAAAGTGATTTCAAAAGCCGGGGTTTGGTACTGGAACAACTGCTGGTAAGGAATATCACACTTCCAGCGTCAGTAAAAACTACCATCGAATCGAAAATTAATGCAGAACAAGATGCGCAGAAGATGACTTTTGTACTACAGAAAGAAAAACAGGAAGCCGAACGTAAACGAGTAGAAGCCCAGGGAATTGCTGATTACCAGAAAATTCTGAGCACAGGCCTTAGTGACAAGCAACTGCAGTATGAAATGATCAAAGCCATTGCTACTTCACCCAATGCTAAACTGATTATTCTGGATACCAAAAAGAGCGCTCCTTTTATTATTGACGCGAAATAAGATTTCAGTTTTTCAATTCCCCGACTTGAAAGTCGGGGAAATAGATTCAGGGCAATAGATTCGGGGCAATGGGAATTGGTGCAATTTAGTACGTATAAAGTATAACACGAAAAAAGTCCTGCTCATCACAGGACTTTTTGTTTACTGAACTATTTTCTGATCATCTATTTTCGGTTAACTTAATAATCAACAACCGATTAATCAATCACAGCTGAATTTTCATTCGAATATTTATTCACATCGAAACGCAGGTAATCAAACTCATTGACCGGCAACTCGGATATATCAGATGAGTTATTGAAATTAGTAACATCGAAACGCAGGTAATCAAACTCGTTAGCTACAGGAAGTTCAGAAATTTCAGTATCGGCGTTTATGAATTTGTTTACGTCGAAACGAACGGCCTCAATGATATTGTGGGTTAGTTCAGCCACTTCACTGTCATTAATAAATTTATTTACATCAAAACGAAGGTTACGAAATTCGTTTTCGGAAGATCCCGGAGAGGAAATTTCGTTTATCGAAGTTTTAATTGCCCCAATTTGTTTTTTAACACTGGTTTTAATAAGATCACCTTCGTACCTGGTTGTCGGGTTTGCAATTGAGGAAACTGACATGAACAATACCAGGTTCAGAGTGGCAAGAGTTGAAATAATTTTTGAAGTTTTCATTTTTTTATGTTTTAATCTCTTACGAGGTTGTTTTACGAATAAGTTGAATTTGTAATGTTGCGTATATGACGGTATCCCTCCATAAAAGTTACAAAAAATATTGATTGGGATACTAAGACGGAAAATACAGTATAAAATGAATATGTCAGAAGGCCTCGCAAACTATTGATCTAATTTATTTTAATACGGTATTTTTCTGCCTTGCTTATTTAAACAGGTAAGACGAGGTTTTTGTTTAGCACTTTGATAAATATTTTACAAACTCTTCGAAGCAGCCCATCCAATGCTGATAGTTTATTTCAAAACTGTTTAAACATTACCGGCTGATAGTTTAAAATAATAGCGATATATTATTGGTTTATAACATATTATACTTTTCGGACAAAAATAGTTATTGCTTTTTACCAGAAGAAAAAACTTTACAAGACTTTCTTTGTTGAAGTAACGAACAAAATAAATAAACAGATTTCATGAAAGAATATAAATTACTATCTCCTGTTAAAGTAGGGCCGCTGGAGTTGAAAAACCATATTGTGATGGCTCCAATGACACGGTGCCGGGCAATAGGAAATGTGCCAAATGAGTTGATGGCTGAATATTATAAACAACGTTCGGGAGCCGGGCTTATTATTACTGAGGGCACTTCGCCTTCGCCAAACGGACTGGGTTACGCGCGCATTCCCGGTATTTATAGTAAAGATCAGGTAGCAGGCTGGAAAAAGACAACATCAGCTGTTCATGCAACTGGTGGAAAAATATTCGTTCAGCTAATGCATACCGGGCGTATCAGCCATGAACATAATATGCCTGAAGGATCGGAACTCCTGGCACCTTCAGCTGTTAAAGCCGCCGGCCAAATGTGGACCGACTCGCATCAAATGCAGGATTTCCCTACTCCAAAAGCAATGACTGCCCATGACCTTTCACAAACTAAAGCAGAATTTGTATCAGCAGCCAGGAATGCCGTTGAGGCTGGTTTCGATGGCGTTGAACTCCACGGAGCAAATGGATACCTGCTCGAACAGTTCCTTTCACCTGTAAGCAATGTTCGTACTGATAATTACGGAGGAAGTGTTGAAAACCGCAGCCGTTTTGTTCTCGAAGTGGTTGCTGCCGTAGCTGAAGCCATTGGCAGAGACAAAACCGGAATTCGCTTATCGCCTTTCGGAGTAGCCAGTGATATGCCACATTATCCGGAAATCGATAAAACGTACGATTACCTCTCAAAGGAACTTAACGACCTTGGCATTTGTTACATTCATGTAGTTGATCATTCAGCAATGGGAGCTCCGGCAGTTCCGTTGGAAATTAAAAAACAGATCCGGGAAAATTTCAAAAACACCATTATTCTCTCCGGCGGATATGATAAGGAAAGAGCTGAAGCCGATATCGAAAGCGGACTTGGCGATATTGTGTCATTTGGCCGACCCTTTATCAACAATCCTGACCTGGTTGAACGATTTAAGAACAACCTGCCATTATCCACAGACCTTAAAATGGATTTGTTTTACGCTGCTGATGAAAAAGGGTATACCGATTACCCGGTTTACGGCAACTAATCAACTTAAATAAAATTCCAGGTCCCAAATTCCAAGATTCAGATTCCATGACATTCACATCAAGCTTTCCTAACATTTGAATCCTGGAATTTAAAATTCGGGTCTTTCCTGAAAGTACCACACTTCTTCCTGAATGTGTAACAGACTGGTATCATAGCACATGTACCTTTGCAGCATCAAAACTGATAATTTTACAAACCTTTAAATTTAAACGAAAATGAAAAAACTCACCTTAATTGCTACCATAGCAATAACAGCAATTCTCTCTGCATATACAGTTGTAACATCCACAACCTGGACATATGACAATAACCATGCAAAAGTTGGTTTCACTGTTACCCACATGCTGGTATCGGATGTTGAAGGCTCCTTCAAGAAAGCAACAGCAACACTTACAACCACAAAAGCAGATTTTACGGATGCGGTAGTTGAGCTGAAAGCTGAAACCAGTTCAATCAGCACTGATAATGAAAAAAGGGACGCGCACCTGCAAAGTGCTGATTTCTTTGATGTAGCTCAATTTCCTACACTCACATTTAAAAGTACTTCTTTCAAGAAGACAAAAACACCAAATACTTATGTAGTGAAAGGAAATCTTACCATGCATGGCGTTACTAAACCGGTTACCCTGTCAGCTTTAGCTAAAACCGGAACAAACCCGATGAGCAAAAAAACCATTGTTGGTTTCAAAATCACAGGTCAACTCAAACGTTCGGACTATGGAATTGGCGGAAGCATTCCTTCGGCAGTAGTTAGCGACGAAGTATTAATTAATGCAAATGCTGAATTTGTGAAAGACTAATCAAAATCATCCTCATCAATTCCAAATTGATGGAGCTTTGTAATGATATTTGTAATAAATGCAAAGAAGAGGCAATCAAGCCTCTTCTTTGTTTTGTAATCAACCCGGATTAAATGCGGTATTTCGTCTTCAATCCTTAAATTCCCGGGAAAATTCCTTTCAATTACATTCTACAGGGAATTATAATACCTGACTACTTTTTCTAGATCAGATAAGTTCTTGGCTGATATTTTTTCCTTTTTAAGAAATTCGGATATCTCCTTATTTTTATCGGCAAGAGCAACCGGTATGAGTTTACCTTTTTTGTCGACTTCAGTAATCACGTTGCCAACTTTTATCAGGTAGTTTTCTTTAACGGCAACAGTTTCGTTAGGGCTACCGGTTCCAAGAATTATATTAAAGTTAGCTGGAATTATTTGTGGATAATAATTAACATAAAGCCTGGCCTTACCGTCAACAGCAACTTCCATAAATCGTTTATTTACCTTTTCTGATGGATCAGAATCTCCAAAAACAAATGTCTTATTATCCATTAGTAATTGCTGGATACTATCCGGGTAACTGATCACATAATCAGCATTTTCGTATCGGAAATATAATCGGTTGCGGTAAACATTATAACGGTAATCAAGACCTGTGATTGTTGTACCCTTGATTGTCAAAACCGTACCGGGAACCCAGTTTTCAGTGAGCCAGGGCGAACCATCTAATCCTTTTTCTTTATCGGCTGAAATGATTTTATTATGTCCCGGCGGTAAATCTGCCACAAAAACCTGGGCATTCACAAAAAACTGTACCCCTATGGAAAGGAGAAAAACGAGGAAAGCATGCTTTTTCATAAAATTGATTTTTATTGAATCTTTTAACTAAAATATTAAATAGCAATACCAGCTTTTGTTATTGCTACCAGGCTTCAAAGGTATACTTTTTGTACTGTCGATATCATAAAATAGCCGGAAATAATGAAGTTGGATATATATTATCCGGAAAAAATATAAAACTGTCAGAAAAAAATGCATTTTTCGAAACGGTTACCTGGATAAAAAAGGGTTTTAGGCCACAATTATTAAGGCTTTACAACAAAAACACATATCAACTGTTTAAGATTTATTAAAATAATCTAATCAAAATCCTGGCCTATCAGGTTCCCTTTTTTGAACCAACATGAAACAAATCCTTACGTATTTCACCTAAAAAGCCGGCAAAAAAATCAAAACAGCGGTATTTCCCGACTGTTTTACCGAAATTTGCATTTCTTAAAGTAAATTCAATCAGAGTTTTAAATTTTTAAAAATGAGCAATACGCCTAAGACATTATTTGACAAAGTATGGGATGCCCACGTAGTAAGAAGCATACAGGATGGTCCTGATGTATTTTTTATCGACAGGCATTTTATTCACGAAGTAACCAGCCCTGTAGCTTTCCTTGGTTTAAAGAATAGAGGAGTTAAGGTTATGTTTCCTGAAAAAACATTTGCCACAGCCGATCATAATACACCCACCATTAATCAGCACTTACCGGTTGAAGATCCGTTATCGGCCAACCAATTAAAAGCACTGGAAGAGAATGCGGCTTCATATGGCATTTCTCACTGGGGATTGGGTAATCCTAAAAATGGTATAGTTCATGTGGTAGGACCCGAAAATGGAATTACGCTCCCGGGAATGACTGTAGTTTGCGGTGATTCACACACTTCTACCCACGGGGCTTTCGGCGCTATCGCGTTTGGAATTGGCACATCGGAAGTTGAAATGGTGCTCTCTTCCCAATGCATTATGCAGTCCAAGGCAAA
This sequence comes from Bacteroidales bacterium, assembly GCA_963665485.1. Taxonomy (GTDB): domain Bacteria; phylum Bacteroidota; class Bacteroidia; order Bacteroidales; family UBA4417; genus UBA4417. Next base: position 596,327 of record OY762227.1, read on the forward strand.
AAAAATGCGCATCAATGTGAATGGTAAATTAGGAAAAGGTGTTACACCTAAGGATGTTGCTTTGTTTATCATTTCACAGATTTCAGCAAGCGGAGCTACGGGATATTTTGTAGAGTACGCAGGCGAAGTTTTCGAAAATATGAGTATGGAAGGCCGTATGACAGTTTGCAACCTTTCGATTGAAAGCGGTGCGCGCGGCGGAATGGTTGCTCCCGACGAAACTACTTTTGCTTACCTTAAAGGAAAAGAAAAAGCACCAAAAGGCGATGCCTGGGATAAAGCGCTTGAATATTGGAAAACGCTTAAAACAGATGAAGGCGCCAAATTTGACAAGGAATTAAATTATGCTGCCGACGAAATTGAGCCACAGATTACCTATGGAACTAATCCCGGACTTGGAACCGGCATCACAAAAAACATTCCTTTTGCCGCAACAGTAAAAGACGGCGAAGCTTCCTATAAAAAATCCCTGGCTTATATGGGCTTTGCCGAAGGCGAAAAACTCATTGGCAAAAAAGTAGACTATGTTTTCCTGGGTAGTTGTACCAACGGACGTATCGAAGATTTCCGCGCATTTGCATCCATTGTTAAAGGCCGGAAAAAAGCTGATAACATTACTGCCTGGCTCGTTCCCGGATCGCATGTGGTTGAGCAGCAGATAAAAGATGAAGGAATCCTTGATATTATTACAGCGGCTGGTTTTCAACTGCGTCAGCCGGGGTGTTCGGCTTGCCTCGCCATGAATGATGATAAAATTCCTGCCGGTAAATATGCGGTAAGTACAAGCAACCGGAATTTCGAAGGCCGGCAGGGACCTGGCAGCAGAACATTGCTGGCAAGCCCGTTTGTAGCCGCCGCCGCCGCAGTAACAGGGGTAGTAACTGATCCGAGAGATCTGCTCTAACAACTACCAGGCAATTAGTTTTAAATCACGAAAATCAGACAAAAATGGCTTACGATAAATTCAACAAATTAAAAAGTACCGCAGTTCCTCTTCCAATCGAAAACGTAGATACCGACCAGATCATTCCTGCCCGTTTCCTGAAAGCAACCGAACGTAAAGGATTTGGGGATAATCTTTTCAGAGACTGGAGATACAACTCTGATGGTTCTCCAAAGGCAGATTTTGTTTTAAATAACTCTAAATACTCAGGAAAGATCCTTGTTGGTGGTAAAAACTTTGGCAGCGGAAGCAGTCGCGAACATGCAGCATGGGCGATTTACGATTATGGCTTTCGTTGCGTAGTGTCAAGCTTTTTTGCTGATATTTTTAAAAACAATACGCTCAATATCGGAGTTCTTCCGGTAACAGTTAGTCCTGAATTTTTAACAAGGATTTACCAGGCTATTGAAGTTGACCCAAAAACCGAACTTGAAGTAAATCTGCCCGATCAAACCATTACTTTGCTGGCAACAGGCGAAATAGAAACATTCGCTATCGACGGGTATAAAAAACACAATATGTTGAATGGCTTCGACGACATCGACTATCTGCAGGCGATGAAAAGCGAGATCCAGGCATTCGCGAATCAGAAGGTACTCTAAGCTTTCCGGAACAATACCAATACGTTTAATAAGTAAAAGGATAATTATGCCAGGTAAATTACGTCATATCGAAATCATGGACACCACCCTCCGCGATGGGGAACAAACCAGTGGTGTTTCATTTTCAGCTTCCGAAAAACTGACTATTGCGCAGTTGTTGCTAACTGAAGTAAAAGTTGACAGGATAGAAGTTGCATCGGCCCGCGTATCGGAAGGCGAATTTCAGGCAGTAAAAAAGATTGTAGAGTGGGCAAAAAGCAAAGGATTAATTGATCGGATTGAAGTGCTTACTTTTGTGGATGGCGAAACCTCGGTGAACTGGATGAAAGAAACCGGCGCCAAAGTAATGAACCTGCTTACCAAAGGTTCGTTAAATCATTTAACGCATCAGTTAAAGAAAACACCTGAACAGCATTTTAATGAAATAGCCGCAGTTATTGCCCTCGCATCAAAAAATAACATCGCCTGCAATGTTTATCTCGAAGACTGGAGCAATGGAATGCGCCATTCACCCGAATATGTTTTTCAGTACCTGGATTTTCTTTCAACACAACCCGTAAAAAGAATTTTATTGCCTGATACACTTGGCATATTGATTCCATCTGAAACCTTTGACTATTTATCCTCAATCGTTAAACGGTACCCGGCTATACATTTCGATTTTCATGCTCACAATGATTACGACCTGGGCACCGCTAATGTACTTGAAGCCGTTAAAGCAGGCATACAGGGCTTACACCTTACCGTAAACGGAATGGGAGAACGGGCCGGAAACGCGCCCTTAGCAAGCGCTATAGCTGTATTGCATGATTTTGTAAAAGAGGTGAAAACTTCGGTAGTTGAAAAATCATTATACCCGGCCAGCAGGTTAATCGAAACTTTTTCGGGACTCCGTATACCCATGAACAAACCCGTTGTGGGCGAAAATGTATTTACCCAAACTGCCGGCATTCATGCCGATGGCGACAAAAAAAATAACCTGTATTTTAACGATTTGATGCCCGAACGATTTGGACGTCAGCGTAAATACGCACTTGGTAAAACAAGCGGGAAAGCCAATATTGAAAACAACTTGCTTCAACTGGGGATTGAATTATCGGATGCTGATCTGAAAAAAGTGACCGCACGTATTATTGAACTTGGCGACAAAAAAGAAACGGTTTCACAGTCAGATCTTCCTTATATTCTTTCGGATGTTCTGGATGGCGGTGCTTTTGAAGAGACTGTTTATATAGAAAATTATGTACTTACAAACTCAAAAGGATTGAGGCCTTCGGCAACCGTACGTATCAATATTAAAGGCGAAACTTTCGAAGCTGGCGCTCAGGGCGACGGGCAATACGACGCCTTTATGAATGCCCTGAAAAAGATTTATAAAAAGAATTTGCGCGAGTTGCCATCCTTAACGGATTATGTAGTTCATATCCCGCCCGGAGGACAAACCGATGCCTTGTGCGAAACCATTATTACATGGCGCGATGGCCTTAAAGAATTTAAAACACATGGACTTGATAGTGACCAAACCGTATCGGCAATTGTCGCAACGGTGAAAATGCTGAACGGGATTTAGGAACAGGACGAGTAAATTTACAAAATCAGTACAAATAAGATTTTGAAGGGGCTGGAAGACGGATGTTGGATGTCGGATGTTGGATGTTGAATGTTGGATGTTGGATGTAGGATGTTAGATGTAGGAAGAACCCAAATTATAGGACCACAATCTTTTAGTATTAAAGTAAAAATTCAAACAGAATTATAATAAAGATCAAAGTAAAACATGGCATCAAAACACATTTTAATTGTTCCCGGTGATGGGATCGGACAGGAAGTAACCGCGGTAGGTAAAAAAGTACTGGATAAAATCGCTGCACAGTTTAACCACACTTTTACGTATGATGAAGCATTGATAGGCCATGCAGCCATCGAAGCTACAGGCAATCCGTTACCTGAAGAATCATTGGATAAAATGAAGCAATCCGACGCCGTATTATTTGGTGCCGTCGGCCACCCGAAATACGATAACGATCCTTCGGCAAAAGTGAGACCGGAACAAGGATTGCTAAGAATGCGCAAGGAATTAGGATTGTACGCCAATATTCGCCCGATCAAACTTTTTGATGAATTATTGAGCGCTTCCAGCATTAAACCCGAAATATTGAAAGGCGCCGATATTCTCTTTTTCAGGGAATTGACCGGCGACCTGTATTTTGGTGAAAAAGGAAGAAAAAACAATGGCGATACCGCTTTTGATGTGGCTGAATACAGCCGTTATGAAGTGGAACGTATTGCGCACAAAGCGTTTATCGCTGCCCGCACACGACGTAAAAAGCTATGCTCAGTTGACAAAGCAAACGTACTGGAAACAAGCCGCCTTTGGAGAGAAGTTGTTCAGAAAGTTGCCCTGGAATATCCTGATGTAGAAGTTGAGCATATGTTTGTTGACTCAACAGCCATGATGCTTATTAAAGATCCGCGGCGGTTCGATGTAGTTGTAACCGCTAATTTATTTGGTGATATTTTAACCGACGAAGCATCGCAGATTGCCGGCTCTATGGGAATGCTGGCTTCGGCATCTATTGGCGACGGAACAGGAGTGTATGAGCCTATACACGGCTCGGCACATGATATTACAGGCATGGGTGTTGCAAATCCGTTGGCGTCTATTCTTTCAGTATCATTGATGTTGGACATTTCGTTTGGATTAAAAGCTGAAGCTGATGCCATTATTAAGGCGGTTGATGCTGTTCTTAAAGCTGGGTTCCGTACACGGGATATAGCCGACAGCTCTACTCCTGCTGATAAAATTTTAGGAACCGATGCAATGGGCGAAGAAGTGCTGAGACGGTTGTAAATAAATAATCTGATCCCACATTGACCAAGTAAGTTTAAGAGAATTCAGGAAGGAGGCCAAACACGGCCTCTTTTTTTATCCCCTTTTAATTATGACAGCCATAGGAGTAACTTGACTTCGAATAATTATCTGTGCGGTCTCCCGGCTGGCTTACCAAAATCAACAACCCGGCAACTGTATGATGCAAATAAGGTTATAAATGAAGATAAAACAGAAACTATAGCTCATGAAGTTGGTAATAGTGAATCAAAAGATCATTCAACATCTGGCATTTCAGCTAATGCAAGTTTGTCAATTTATCAGCATTACAATCCAACTAATCGAACCTTAGAAGCAGCTCCAAAGAAGATTGATAACAATGGTGGGATGGCGCATGCACCAGGCATTGTAGAGCCAACTATTCTTATTAAATTAGAGGGAAACAAAAAGGCAGGAATATCAAATCATGCGAATCAAATAACAAATATCTTTGTTCATGAAAAACAACATGATGATGATTACATTTTTTAGGGCCAAAAGGTTATGCTGAAGCATCACAAAATAATCTTGATTGGCTTGAGAGTAGAGCTAATGCAAAACAAATTGCAGATAAAACCTTTGTTACTACAGGTACTCCTTTCCAGAACGCGGTTTTTGCCTATCGAGATAAATTCTTAATTCCCGTAATGATTCCAAAACCAATGTTAGGTAGTCATTAAATATATCTTCAAATGTTAAAAACACTCCTATTATTAACTCTGCTTTCTTTAAATCACAAAGCAAGCTCCCAACTAATTTTGTATATCAAGGAATTAAATGTTTCTCAAATTGATGTTTCTACTGATGTAAAATATCCCTATGAAGGAATGTGGGATGGGCCAATGGTTTCCGGAATATTAATGTTTGAAAATAATTCCAATGATACAATTTCACTATCTCCCTCATCTTCAAGAATTAGTATTTCGTTTTCATATTCCGAGTTGAATTTTCAAAACGAAATATTCCCGGTAGTTTTGCTAAATAAAACTTCAGTAACTTTAGTACCAGGGCAAATAGATGAAGAATATTTTGAAGGAAATTTATTATTAGGTACTGGGTTGTTAAGAAAAGGTGAAACAAATTATACAAGAGAAATACTTACTTTATTACCAACATTGCGAATCAATTATGTTGATTTAAATAATGATTTAAAATCAATTGGAATACTTAAAGTAAAAATAATTGACAATAATTCAGAATAACCTGCTACCGCGGCCGCCAACACCATCACTGTCTGTAGTTTGGCCTCAGTTGTCCGTAGTGTTCCAAAAAAAATTAAACCAATTGTTATCCTCCATCTTTGGACCAGGATACTGTTAGAAGGAAGAAATTTAATACAATCAAGTTTTCTTTAAATGTCTCTATCTTAAATTAAGTTAAATCACCATTCAAAATAGCTTATTCAAAAAACAATAAACATTTATAAACCCTAACCCCCGCTGCCGCACGAATCCTTTCGTGTGGTGGTAGAAATATGTTACTTTTGTTAAATGAGCCGCAATTATAAATTTCTTAATCCCGAAGGTGTTTATTTTGTAAGTTTTGCTGTGGTGGAATGCTTGCCTGCTGCAAGCAGGGCTTGATGTGTTTACAAGGAATGAATATAAAGACATACTATTGGAGAGCCTCAGTTATTGCCAAAAGAACAAAGGACTGGAGATTTTTGCCTGGTGCATTATGACAAATCATATGCATCTGGTATTCAGAAGTGCCGGTGACAATAAGCCAGAAGATTTATTGGGTGATTTTAAGAGGTTTACCAGCAGAGCTATTGTACAAACTATAATTGATAATCCTAAAGAGAATCGTAAGAATTGGTTGCTTGAGCAATTTACAAAGGCTGCTTCACAAAGTACAAATGTTAAACACCATCAATTCTGGAGGCACGACAACAAACCGATTGAGCTTTGGAGTAATAAAGTAATAACAGAAAAAATCAATTATATCCACAACAATCCTGTTGAAGAAGGGCTGGTTTTTAAACCGGAAGATTATGTTTATAGTAGTGCCAGGGATTATAGTGGAGAGCATGGCTTGCTGGATAATATTATTGTTGTGGATTTGTATTAACCACGCGAAAGGATTCGCGCGGCAGCGGTGCGGGAAGACTTCATATGAGAGCGAATCATTTGATTACAGCTCCAATAAATGGGAAATGGAATGGAGAAAATGAATATGGGGGTAGGATGATTTTCAAAGGTTTTAACTCAGTTTGTATAAAAAATGGCTGGATATATTAGAAAAACATTTTGGGCAATTATTTTCATAGCTCCCATATTTATTTGGCAATCTTGTACTAACCATCAAACAGGATTATCGACTTACGAAGACTTGAAAGAAAATATAATTGTTATAGATTCGATAAAGCTCAAGAATAACAATTATTTATTCTGGTATTGTAATGATTTAGGTATACAAGGATACTCCTCTGGAAAAATTGCATTTGCAAAAAGCAGAAATGAATTGGAAGATGACTCCAATTTTATTGTCATTTCAGATGATATTACTGGTCTTAAGTTGATCTCCGAAGATACCTTGCAAATTTCATTTCTTCCAGAACACAGATTTGCAAATGAGGAAATAAAAAATGGTTGCTTTAAATATATCAACCTGATAAAAGCAGGAGGATATAAAGATTTAATTAAGTATCGAATTGAGCATTGATATTTCCTACAAATAATTATTAGATAACAGCTATCAATATTTGCCCTGCAGTCCGTATTCTTTCACAAAATAAAAATAAACATTTCTAACCTGAGTCTGCGACTACGGATACCTTTACCACCGGCCCAAAAGCCCCCAGTTGGCGCGCATCTTATTTTCTGATGCGTGCCGGTGCAATTTATATCAATAACTGATTAATTGATGGTTTTCAAAAATGATTTCGAGAGGAGCTTTCAACTCTGCTGTCCATAGTATGTCAAAAACATAAAAACAAACAAATGCTATCCTGAGTCTGTGACTCAGGATACATAATATCGCCCTATACCTTTACCACCGCTGCCAATGGTTCTCCCAAAGCTTATATGGTATGGCCACTTTTAGAAAGTGAGTTTTAATGCGCCCTGGTATCTTCACATAAATCAGTATCGCATTTTTAAAAGTAAAATCAAAAAGGAGACCATGCAAGACCTCCTTTTTTTATCCCATTTAATTACGAAAGCCTGGGGGGTAATTTGCCTCCACATAATTATAAGTACTAATTTCAAGGATATTCTGAAGCTTATTTTTTTTATAAAAACTTGCAATCTTGTAAATAATACTAAATTTGGGACTGAACTTCAACGGTTTTTTAAATATAAATGAAAACAGAGGCTGAACTCATTTCTAATGTAAAGGAAGGAAAGAAAAGTGCTTTCGACACTCTTTTTGAGATTTACAGCCACAAAATCTATTATTTCGCTTTGTCAATTCTTAAGTCGAAAGAGGATGCAGAAGATGTTGTTCAACATACATTTTTCAAGATTTGGGAGAAACGCGAAAGTATTAACCACAACCAGTCATTTAAGTCCTTTTTATTTACAATAGCCTACAATGTAACCATCGACCTGATGAGAGACCGGCTTAAAGAAAAAGGGTACAGGGAGAACATTTTAATTAAAGCCACATCAAATTACAACCTGGAAGAGCGGATTGAATATGGCGATTTACTAGATCGTGTTAACCGGATTGCAGAAAAATTACCTCCGCGTAAAAAAGAAATTTACCAACTAAGCAGAGTTCACAACCTGTCGCACAGCGAGATTGCGGAAAAGCTAAACATCTCGGTTAAAACTGTTGAAAACGGAATAGGTTACTCTTTAAAATACATTAAAACCCATCTTGGGAACCATACGGTTTTGGGATTGCTCCTGGCCTGGATATTTTTCTGCTCAATCTGATTTCCGGCTTTTAGAAACACATCAATTCTTTTTAAACCTCGCGGCTTCAATCTGATATGGATTTCCCACTACGTACAATTAAGAACTTTGTACTTGCCTGATAATATTTTTTAATATTTATTTCATTTGCGACAGGGGGTAAAGCCTTCCTTCTGCGTATCAGTTACAATTACATCAAAATTTTGAATCGGTTTCTGAAGATTCAAGTTTTAACAAAAGATTAATCTTATACATAATGCCTGATACCGAAGACGCTCAAACCCGATATTCAATTTTATTTAAAAAGTACCTTACTAATGCCTGCTCAGAGGAGGAGGCTGAGGAAATACTGAATTTTATTGAAAACCCACTTAATACGGAATTTTTAAGCCAGGAAGCAAATTCGCAATTCAATTCAATTGCCAATCAAAGTAATGTTGAATTGAAAAATACGGAAAGCCAGACTTCCATGGCCCGGATTCTGGACCTGATTCATCAGCAGATAAATTTTCAGGAAGAAGAGCATAGAATTGTGCCTGACAGGAAGAAGAATTTCATTTCCTTTTTCGCAAAGGCAGCGGCAATTCTTATCCTTCCGTTGCTTGCCTATTCGGCCTACCTCACATTTAAAACACCGGTAAAAAAGCATATTGAATCGGCTGAAGTAGTCTGGCAATCCATTAAAACTGCTGCAGGAATGCAAACTGATTTTATTCTTCCCGACGGTTCGCATGTATGGCTCAACTCAAGCTCTGAGTTGGAATATCCTGTTTCATTTGCGCATGATATCCGGCAGGTTAAACTTACCGGCGAGGCCTTCTTTGATGTTAAGAAAGATCCTTCCCACCCGTTTATTGTGAATGCCGGAAAGTTGAATGTTGAAGTTAAAGGTACACGGTTCGATGTATGCAATTATCCGAACGAATCTAATTCGGAATTAATTCTTGAATCGGGAAGTGTACGATTATTTGAAGGCGACCTGAAGGATAATAAAACAGTAGCACTCCTGAAACCAGGCGAACGCGCTTTGCTTGATAAAAACCTGGAAAAATTAACCGTTTCGGAAGTTGATGTTGATAAACATACGTCGTGGAAAGACGGTTTGTTGATATTCAGGGATGATAAAATGGATGATGTTGTCATAAAACTGAACAGGAAATTTAACGTAGATATAATCCTAAAGGATCCTGAAATTAAAGAGTATATATATACCGCCACCTTTGAGGGCGAATCACTCACACAGATACTAGGGCTTTTAAAAATATCGGCGCCTGTCAATTATAAGGCGTATAAACCTGAACAGCTTGCTGATCACACATTTTCAAAACAAAAAATTCTTATCACTAAACGAAAGTAAATTATTCCCTGGAAATTCGCTTAAAAATACAATTCAATTACCATCAATATTTTCTCTTTAAGTTTACAAATGACCTATTTCAAACTAATTTTGTGTTAACCCAATTTTACAAAATTATGAACGTAAAATTACCCGCACTCCGGCCTTTTAAAAATGCTTCGGTCAACAGATTACTTATGGTTACGGGCCTCACTGTAAGTTTTGTGCTTTTAAGTATAATACAGATATTTGCAGAAGAAGGATATGCGCAAACGGCCCGGATAAACCTGGATGTAAGCAACAAACCAATCAAAGCGGTGCTTTCAGAAATCCAGGAACAATCGGAATTTTACTTTATGTTCAACAGCAAAATAGTTGATGTGGAACGAAAAGTTGACATTCATGTTAAAAACGAACCGGTGAGCCAGGTCCTGAGTTTGCTTTTTAATGGAACGGATATCACGTATACAATTGTCGACAGGCAGATTGTACTTTCTTCGGTCAGTAAACCTGGCAGTCAGCTGCCGCCTACAAAAAAAATTACCGGCAAAGTTAAAGATGAAAAAGGCGTGTCGATTCCGGGAGCCACTGTTGTTGTTGAAGGAACAATAATCGGAGTTACGACAGATTTAAACGGGGATTTTACAATCATCGTTCCCGATACCGTAAAAACTCTTTTGGTTTCATGCATAGGAATGACAAGTAAGAGGATTGAAATCGGGAATCAGACTTCGATTGTTATTGTTCTGGTCACAGCCGCCATTAATCTGGATGAAGTGGTGGTAATCGGTTATGGCACCCAGAAGAAAAAAGATCTGACCGGCTCTTACGCTACAGTAAATACCAAAGATTTGAATAAGACACCGCTTACCAATGTTGAAGGATTGATTGCCAACAAATTACCTGGTGTGCAAATGACGCCTTTCAGTGGTAAACCAGGTGCGGGGAATTCAATCTTAATCCGCGGTGGCGCTTCGCTCAATGCAAGTAATGATCCGTTGATAGTTATCGACGGCGTTGCTGTTGAAGGCTGGAATTCAGGACCGGGTATGCTCAGCCAGCTTAACCCGAATGATATTGAAAGTTTCACTGTACTGAAGGACGCCTCAGCATCAGCAATTTATGGATCAAGGGCTTCGAATGGCGTAATTATTATCACTACCAAAAAGGGAGGCCGCGGCAAAATGAAAGTTGATTTTTCTTCCAATTTCCGTATTTCGAAGCTAATAAAAGAAGTTCCGGTTTTATCAGCTGATCAATACAAAGAAGTGGTTAATACTATTGGCAACAGTGTTACCCCTATTGGCGAGGCAAACACCAACTGGCAAAAAGAAATTTATCAGCCTGCCCTGGCAACCGACAACAACCTGAGTGTAAGTGGTACGTATAAATTTTTACCCTACAGGGCATCCATTGGCTATCTTAATCAAAACGGGATTCTCAAAACCGGTAAGTATGAAAGAGTTACAGCATTGCTCAATCTAAGCCCAACATTTTTCAATGATCATTTAAAAGTGAATTTGAATGTAAAAGGCTCCAACGAAAACCAGCGTCTCGCCAACGAAAGTGCGATCTGGGCCGCCACATCCTTTGATCCTACTCAACCTGTGCAAGTGGAAGATCAGACTTACGGAGGCTATTATCAATACACACAATTTGCCTCCAATCCTGCCTTAGCCATTATTAATCCGGTAAGCATGCTCGAACAGGTTAAAAGCACGAACAGCTACCTTAGAAGCGTCGGGAACCTGCAATTGGATTACAGCCTGCATTTCCTGCCCGCACTTCATGTAAATGTTAACGCGGGTTACGATATTTCAAGAGGCAGATACAATTATTACACTCCGGCTACATATTTCCCTGATAATATTGTGAGAGGCAATAATAATAATGGAAATCCTTCATCAGAAGTTAAAAATACGATGTTCGAATCCTACCTGTTTTATGGTAAGGAATTGGAAGCTATAAAAAGTAAAGTTGATTTTACAGCGGGTTATTCGTACAATAATTTCCTGACAACAAACTATAACTATCCATCGTATAACGCCGGTGACACATTGATCGCCAATAGCGAACCTGTTTTCCCCTGGGATAAGCCCAGCCATTCTATTATTTCGTTTTATGGCAGGTTCAATTATGCGCTGAACCAAAAATATTTGCTGACAGCAACTTTGCGTGATGACGCTTCTTCCCGCTTTTCAGAAAAATACAGGTGGGGTTTATTTCCATCCGTAGCACTTGCCTGGAAGATTAAGGAAGAAAATTTCCTTAAGAGAAACACTGTTATTTCTGACCTGAAACTGAGAATAGGTTACGGGATTACCGGTCAGCAGGATGGAATAGCCAATTATCTTCATATTCCCGGCTACACTATGAGTGGACTGAATTATCAGTACACTGTAGGTGAAAACAATTATTCTACAGTTTGGCCTAACGTTTACAACCCTGAATTGAAATGGGAACAAACCGCTACCGCAAATATCGGCCTGGATTTTGGATTTTTCAATAACAGGATAAGCGGTAGTATTGATGCCTACCAGAAAAAGACCAAAGACTTGCTGAATAATACAACCATTCCTTTAGGCGTGAATTTTGCCAGTTCCATGTTGCTCAATATTGGTAGTATGGAGAACAAGGGTTTTGAGTTTTCGTTAAAAGCAATTCCTATCCAAAAGGACAATTTAACATGGGATTTGAATTTCAGCTTTACTTATAACCAAAACAAAATCACACACCTGAACAATGTTTCGGACAATGGAGTCGGCCTTTTTAGCGATGCCACCCTGGTGAACACCGTTGGATATAGCAGGAATACATTCTATTTGTATCACCAGGTTTATGATACAACCGGAAAACCCATCGAAGACCAGATGCTGGATGTAAACAGGGATGGTTTAACCAATGCTAAAGACCGATATATTACCAATAAATCGGCTTTGCCAAAATACATTTTAGGATTCAGTACCAATGTGCAATATCTGAAATGGAATGCCGGAGTTTCTTTTCATGCTAATATCGGCCATTATCTTTATTACAAACCTTCTGATAATAGTATTTCTATTACGGGCTGGCAAACTTCGCAGAATATGAATACGGCTTACTACGCGAGCCTTTTCAGCCATACCAACCAGTATGAAGCTTATAGTGACTACTATCTGCAGAACGCGTCATTCCTGAAAATGGATAATATTTACCTGGGCTACAGCTTCGGGAAGCTCTTTACCGGCAGTGATGCCACATTAAAGCTGAATTTTTCGGTTCAGAATATTTTTACCATAACCGACTATACCGGCCAGGACCCTGAAGCTAGCAGCGGATACCAGAACGCTTACCCGGTTCCACGCGTTTTTGCATTTGGATTAAATCTTAATTTTTAACTTTTCTATCGAAACTACGATGAAAAACTCAGTCAAAATAAGATACAGCAGGTTGATATTTGCAAGCATTGCATTAATTTTTAGTTTTAATTCCTGCACAAAAGACCTGGATAAAATTCCCACAAACGGTATTACCAGCGACGCGCAATACGATTCTTTAGCCGGTTACAAGCAAAGCCTGGTATCGCTTTATTCAAACCTGGCCTATGGTGATTTCCTGCGGTATTACTGGGATATGCAGGAATATCCTACCGATGAGGCAGTAAGCACCTGGAATGATGACGGCGGGGTTGCTACCTATCATCAGCTTGCCTGGAGCGCGGATTTACCTGCCCTTGCCTATGTTTATAAAGCAACACTCACTACAATAACTTATTGCAATAATTATATAAACGAATCGTCGGATGGGAATATAGCCAAAAGAGGTTTTACCGGTAATGACGCAGCAGCAATACAACAATACCGCGCTGAAGCCAGGTATCTTCGGGCTTATTGTTTTTGGGTACTGATGGATTGTTATGGCAACCCTCCATTTCCAACTGTAGAATCATTAGGTACCACCAATCCGGAGCAAATTGAGCGCAAGGAATTGTTCAAATTTATTGAAACAGAATTACAGGAAATCGAACCTTTGTTACCCGGTGCCAGGACCAACGAATGGGGCAGGCCTGATAAAGCTGCAGTTTGGGCCCTCCTCTCCCGAATGTACCTGAACGCCGAAATATATACAGGCGAAGCCCGGTATACAGATGCTATTGCTTCATGCAATAAAATTATAAGCGCAGGATATTCATTGGAATCACATTATAAATGGCTGATGCTTGGAGATAATAACCTGAATACCAATGAATTTATTTTCACCATTAATTATAATAATACCAACCAGACATGGGTTGGAACAAATTACATTTCGCTGGGAGCGGCAGGTGTACCGCCATCCATCAATGGTATTTCAGATTCTTGGAATGAATTCAGGTTTACACAACAAATTCCCGCGCTATTTCCATCCGCCGATACAACAAAAGATAAACGGGCGCAATTTTATACCACGGGGCAAGACTTACTTGTTAAGGACGTTTCGAAAAGCACCGATGGATACACTTCATTCAAATACAGAAATGTAAGAAGAGATGGTAGTTCTATCGTTCAGAACAACAGTTTTGGAAACCTGTCGGATATCGATTTCCCGGTATTTCGCCTGGCCGAAATTTACCTGACGTATGCCGAGGCCGTTTTAAGAGGCGGCGAAGGAGGCAGCACGTCCGAAGCCCTTGCTTATATTAACCAATTACGGGGCCGGGCATATGCCAACAATCCTTCAAGCACATCAGGAAATATTACTGGCAGTCAGCTGACAACCGACTTTATACTTGACGAAAGAGGACGTGAACTCTATTGGGAAGCCCAGCGAAGAACGGATTTAGTAAGGTTTAACAAACTTACCACTGCTACTTATCTGTGGGCATGGAAAGGTGGAACGCTAAACGGGATAGGCGTTGATAGTAAATACAACCTGTTCCCGATTCCAACTTCTGATTTATTGGCAAATCCCAATTTAACCCAGATCCTTAACTACTAAAACCGTTCAGATGTCTTCAGATAATTGCATCAAAACATTTAAAACAATAAAGCATTCGTTATGAAAAAGACACTTAACATAATATGCGCTGCCTTTTTAATCATGCTGAGTATAAGCTCATGCAGCGAAAAGGAGCTGCTATCGGTAGCTACTGTACCCGCTGACGGGGATTTTTTAGTCACCCCAAGTGCCAACGCTATCGCGTTAATCAAGAAAGGAGCCGGAACTCATACTGCGCTTGCCTTTTCGTGGGACACCATTGTATATGGTGTCAGCACTCCTACAACATTTACACTTCAGATGGATTCATTGAACGGCGATTTCTCGGCTCCACTGGAAGATGTAATTTCGACCAATACTTTCCAGATCGCATTTACCGATTCGGTGATGAATTACAGGGCATTACGATTAAATCTGAAACCATTTATCCCGGGGGAAATCAAGGTTAGGTTAAAAGCGAACCTTGCCTATAACAATTTGCCGGTTTACAGCAAGGTTGTACCGCTTATGATAACTCCATATGATGATGGTTTGATGTACAAAATGCCAGCCGCGTTATACATCCAGGGCGATGCGGTAGCTTCAAACGGAACTTTTCCTATACCGGATGCCCAGTTAATGGTTAAAATTGACAACCACAGATTCGGATTGCTTGTTTCATTAGCCGGAGGAAAGCATTTTACTTTCAGTTCAGATGCTGCCGCGATGTCGGATCCTGCTTATAAAGCAGCTACATCTTCAGAGCCATTAACCGGAGGGAACTTTATTCCTTCGGGTTCGCAAACTACTCCACCAAACGAAGGCAGCGATATATCCTCGCCGGCAGTTAGCGGCATTTATAAAATAATTGTCGATTTCAAAACCGGAACTTATTCAGTAACCAAGGCACCAGGACTAATTGCCGCGCCAGCAAACTTATACATGGTGGGTGACGCGACTCCTTTACTGTGGGCTGCTCCGAATGCTACCCAAAAGTTTACGCAGCTTGATGCAAATACATTTACAATAACCATGACTCTTACCGGTGGAAAGAAATATGATTTCATTACAACTACTACCACGTGGTCTGATCCTGCCTACAAGGGAGCAACAAATTCAGAACCGCCAATGGGTGGAAGTTTTATTGAATCCGGAAAAAATACAGTGCCGGCCTGGGGAGGAAATGACATCATCGCTCCGGCGGCTTCGGGTACTTATAAAATCACGGTTAACTTTAAATCAGGGACGTTTGTTCTGTCACAATAAATCAAGAACTGACTCTTTCTTTTAAAACACTTCATACTGATGCAATGGTTTGTTTTCGGACTTTCCATTGCATTAAAATTAAACTTAATGAATGAAATTGAGAATGAATAAAACAGTCGTTTTAATATTGGCTTTTAGCATTTTGAAATTCTCTTCGTGCAAAGAAGACCCAACCCCGGTTGACCCTATTCCGCCAGCTGCTGTTTCTTTTGCCAAAGGTGCTGATGTAAGCTGGCTGCCACAAATGGAAGCCAACGGCCGGAAATTTTACGATACCGACGGAACTGAAAAAGACTGTCTACAACTGCTCAAGGACCGGGGAATGGATGCCATCCGCCTTCGCGTTTTTGTAAATCCTTCAAATGATCCGGGAAACGGGCATTGCAGTAAGGACGAAACTGTGGCAATGGCATTACGGGTAAAAAATATGGGAATGCGCCTGATGATTGATTTTCATTACAGCGATTCATGGGCCGATCCCGGTCAGCAAACCAAGCCTGCTGCATGGACATCCTTGAGTTTCGAGGATTTAAAACTAGCTGTTGCCAATCATACCAAAGATGTTTTAAATGCTTTGAAGGCAAAAGACATTACCCCCGAATGGGTGCAGGTTGGTAACGAAACATCGGATGGAATGCTGTGGCCTGAAGGGAAAGCTTCAACCAACGGTTTTCAGAATTATGCCGACCTGTTCAAAGCCGGGTACAATGCCGTTAAATTAGTATTCCCTTCTGCAAAAGTTATCGTGCATATGGGTGGTGTTGATGTGGCACAATGGAACCTGGATGGGTTGAAAAGCAAAGGTGCCTATTGGGATGTGATAGGAATTTCGGCATATCCAAACCCAGCGTCGGACTGGCAGAAATCGAATAATAACGTATTAACAGGCATGCAAAGCCTGGTTTCGAGATACGGCAGCAAAGTGATGATTTGCGAAGCAGGAATGCCTTGGGATAAAGCAGAAATGTGTAAAAGTTACCTCACTGACCTTATTGCCAAAACCAAATCAGTTAGTAAAGGAATAGGTGTTTTTTACTGGGAACCGGAATGTTTTAACGGCTGGAACAGTTACCAGATGGGTGCTTTCGATAACTCTGGGAAACCCACGGTTGCTTTGGATGCGTTTAACTAACTTTGCAGTGAAGCAATAACATTATACTATGGCAAGAAACTTTCTTTTATCCATCATCTTTTTCAATGTACTGGCTTTTTCGGGCTTTACGCAATCCAATCGTAAAATAATTCCATTCAACTCAAACTGGCAGTTTTGCAACCAGGAAGATTTTGCGGCATCACAAAACAATTTGCCGGATACTAAAGATTTTTTGTTCACCGGCTGGCAAACTGTGAATCTGCCTCATACAGCTAAGGTTGAACCTCTTGTTATCAGTAAACCATGGGAAGGAATCAGCTGGTATAAGAAAGATTTCCAGGCAAAACCTGAATGGGCAACCAAAAAAGTATTTATCGCATTTGAAGCCGCCATGCAACAGGCAGAAGTTTGGCTTAACGGCAAACATTTGTTGACTCATTACGGCGGTTATCTTCAATTTACTGTAGATATAACCCATGAAATTATCTTTGGCAAACCTAATCGCATAGTTGTTAAGACCGACAACCACAGCAATCCTGATATTCCACCGGGAAAACCCATCAAAGACCTGGATTTTTGCTATTACAGCGGCCTGTACAGGAATGTTTCACTTATTATTACCAATCCAATACATATTACGGATGCCGTGCAGGAAAACAAAACTGCTTCGGGTGGAATAAGAGTCTGGTATCCAAAAGTAACTTCATATTTAGCTGAAGTAGCTGTTTCCACTCATATTAAAAACGAAAGCAGCAAAACCGGAGATTTCTATTTGCTGTATAAAATCATTGATAAATCAGGCAAAACTGTTGCTACAGCCATATCCGGGAAAAATAGCCTGACTGCGAATTCAGATAGAAGCATTCTTCAGAATTTACAGATTGAAAATCCTTCACTATGGCATCCCGAGCATCCGAATCTTTATACTCTGCTTGTTAACGTTAAAGTAAATACCGTTATAGTGGACGAAGTAAAAATGAAAATCGGCATACGTAAATTTGAGATCAAAGACGAAAAGCTTTTCGTAAATAATGAACTCTTGCTTTTGGTGGGTACAAACCGCCACCAGGAATATCCATTTATCGGCAATGCCTTGTCGGACAACGCGCAATACCGTGATGCCGTTAAAATTAAAGAAGCCGGATTCAACCTGGTTCGGCTTTCCCATTATCCTCAATCGCCTGCATTTATGAATGCCTGTGATGAACTTGGAATTCTGACAATTGCAGCTATTCCCGGATGGCAATTTGTGGGTGGTGAAACATTCCAGAAACGCTCATACCAAGATGCACGAGAGCTCATCCGCAGAGACAGGAATCATGCCAGCGTTGTATTCTGGGAGCTTTCATTAAACGAATCAGATATGCCCGATGAGTTTATGAAAAACATGGCGGCCATTGCAAAAGAGGAATCGCCCGAATCGAAACTCATCACCTGTGGATGGATTAATAAATATTACGATGTATTTATCCCGGCCAGGCAACATGCTAATTTCCCCGATTACTGGAAAAAATATACTTCTTCAACTCCTTTGTTTACCTGCGAATACGGCGACTGGGAATATTTTGCAAAAGATGCCGGGCTGAACCAGGCCGGATACGCCGGATTAAAAGCCGATGAACGCAACAGCCGCCAATTGAGAGGCGATGGCGAAAAAAGAATGCTACAGCAAGCCCTGAATTACCAGGAAGCGCATAATGATAACCTCCGCAATCCACACCTGGGCGATGCCAACTGGTTGATGTTTGATTATAACCGTGGTTACTCTCCCGATATTGAATCTTCGGGAATTATGGATATTTTCCGCATTCCAAAATTTGCTTACTACCTGTACAGAAGTCAGAGCCAGCCTACATTAAAAATCGCTTCTTACTGGAATGAAAAATCTGATTTCAACCATATTAAAGTTTTTTCGGACTGCGAAGAAGTTGCTCTTTACCTGAATAACAAATTGATTGAGAAGAAAATGGCAGAGCCAGATAAGGCTTCTGATTTACTTTTTTGTCCGCCTTTTATTTTCGATGTTCAGCACTTTGTACCAGGCAGTTTGCAAGCAGTTGGCTATATAAAAAATAAAGTAGTTATGGAAGATGTGGTAACCACTGCCGGCAAAGCCTCCTGTATAAAACTGACTTACGATAAAAGCAGCAAGCCTTTAAAAGCCGATGGTGCTGACGTGGTTTTCGTTTACGCCACCGTTTGTGATGCCAAAGGAAATCCTGTATTTGGATCCTCTGCTTCTATTCAGTTTTCGGTAAAAGGAAACGGGAAACTGCTCGGCCAGAATCCTATTCATGCTGAAGCCGGCATAGCCACAATCCTCCTGCAAGCATCTGCTATTCCCGGGAACATTACTGTTGAAGCGAAAGCAGAAGGGCTCATTCCTTCTAAACTCAATCTTTTATCCATAAAATAATCCCAAATATGGTCCGCATTTATAATGCAATCCTGTTTGTATTATTAGTAAATACGTTGTTGCTGGCACAAACTGGCAAAGGCAGCATCGGTATTCAAAAAACATCAGGTGATCCTGCGTCAACCGAAGCTTTTTCTTTAGGTGGCGATGTAAGCTGGCTGCCGCAAATGGAAGCAACAGGTTATAAATTCTATGATACTGATGGTACTGAAAAAGACTGTTTACAGCTTCTAAAGGATAGAGGAATGAATACAATTCGTCTTCGCGTGTTTGTAAATCCATCTGATAATAAAGCCAGCGGACATTGTAGCAAAAAGGAAACCGTACTTATGGCCAAGCGCGCACAAAAAATGGGCATGCGCGTTATGATTGATTTTCATTACAGCGATACCTGGGCAGATCCGGGAAAACAAGCTAAACCGGCGGCGTGGGCCAAACATTCGTTCTCTGATTTATTAAATGATGTTTATAATCACACTTTCGATGTTCTGGATACTTTAAAAACATCAGGAATTATTCCGGAATGGGTTCAGATCGGAAACGAAATTCCAGGCGGAATGCTGTGGCCCGATGGAAGTACGAAGAACTGGCCACAGCTCGCACAACTTTTGAACAAAGGATTTGATGCCACTAAAGCCGTGGATAAATCAATGAAGGTAATAGTGCATATCGACCAGGGAAATGACATCAGGCGGTTCCGGTATTTTTTTGACAGTGCCACAGCCTACCACGTTAAGTACGATGTTATTGGCCTGTCCTATTATCCATATTGGCTCAAAAGCGATTACACAGCCACTATTGCCGATTTGAGGAACAATTTACTTGACCTGGTTTCCCGTTATCAGAAAGAGGTAATGGTGGTTGAAGTCGGTGGCGAATACACCAAAGTTCAGAATACTTATGATATGCTGGTTGAAGTTATAAAGGCCGTTAAGGCTGTACCTGATCACAAAGGGTTGGGTGTAATATATTGGGAACCGCAAGGCGCAAACAGCTGGAGCCATTACAAACTGAGTTGCTGGCAGGACGACGGGAAACCTTCGCCGGCGCTGGATGCTTTTAAAACAGGCTCTTCCACAAATTAGTCCTCAAAAAAAGTAAGGTATTAACCTTTATAACCGGTGTTTAATCATTCAGGCGAAAATGCTTTGAAGCTTTCTGAGTATTAACCTTTAAAATATTACACATTGCTACCCGGTTTGTGCGTATTTTTATCTCATAAAAAATCTTCTGCTAATTCCTGCAATAGAGTATAATACCTGATGATTATGAGCAAACCGAATGGAACAAAATGTGAAATCTGCGGGAAAACATTCCCCGAAAGTCTGCTGATATCCGGCCATGGAATTCACCATGAAATTGAACGTTTGCTGGTTAAAGATCACCCAACCTGGAACGATAAAGACCTGATTTGCCAGGATGATTTTAATATTTACCGGGTAAAATACATTTCCGGTCTGATTGAGGATGAAAAAGGAAGCGTTGAAATACTTAAAGATGAGGTTGTTAACAGCATTAACCAAAATGAACTGATAAGTATTGACACGAATCTCAGTGATGAATCAGTTAAATTTGGTGACAAAATTTCAGATAAAGTAGCCTCGTTTGGCGGAAGCTGGAAATTCATAATATCTTTTTCTGTAATCCTTGTTGCCTGGATAATCATTAACAGCCTAGTAATTATACTGGTCAAACCCTTCGACCCCTATCCATTTATTCTGTTAAACCTGATCCTTTCCTGCGTTGCGGCTATGCAGGCGCCGATTATCATGATGAGCCAGAACCGCCAGGAGAAAAAGGACCGGATGAGGTCGGAGAATGATTATAAAATTAACCTGAAATCGGAAATTGAAATCCGTACCTTACACGAAAAAGTGGATCATTTGCTGCTCGATCAATGGTCGAAAATGATGCGGATTCAGGAAATGCAGATTGAGATACTGGAAGAAATCCGCACTAAAATGGACAAATAACATTGGTTATCTCTCCTGATCTAACCAGGCAGAGCTGCTTCCTTGTCTGAATTGTTAATTTTTCAAAACAAAATACTTAAGCCCTTTGAGGTTAGTTATGATTTCATGCTATTAATCAGAAGTAGATTTTAATTCTGCCCGACAACATAAACAAAAGCAATACACAAAATGACAGAACAAAATAATAAATCACCTCATATTCTGAATACTTCAGCAACTCTGATGGGCTTATGTTTTGTAGTTCTCACATCCTTCAGTATTAATAAACTGGCTGAGAAAAGCATGATTGACGAACTTACGGCAATGGCAATATTTATGTTTATGATTAGCTGCGTTTTATCTTTTCTGTCGATGCGAAGCATAAAGAAGTCAGGAATCCGGTATGAGAAAATTGCAGATTTTGTTTTCCTTGCCGGGCTGATTTTCCTGTTTATCACCACTTGCCTGATTGTTTTTAATATTATCTGAGCTTTTGCACTTATTCATCTCTGCTTTACTCTTTTAGTTATTCCACTCCTTTCTTTATTACATCAGTGATATTCTCCTTTAAACGCAATAAAATTGACATTAATGCTAACATATGTTAAATTTCACATTACCAAATACCAAATATAGGCAATGCTGGTTATATGAAAAAACAAACATATTTATGAAAAAAATCCTTGTTGCACTGATGATTTGTATTGGTATGTGGACAGCCGGTTGTTCGAAAGTCAGCAATAGCAATACTTCCTATACCCCTTCGTGCACTGGTGCGGTAAAATCCTATAAAACGGATGTTGCTCCAATAATTAGCCAATATTGTGCTGGATGTCATCCCAATCTTTCGACTTATTCGGGCCTTGCTTCGAATAAAAGCAGTGTAAGCGGACAGATCGAGAGCGGAAACATGCCACGGGGAGCAAGCTTATCTACCGCACAAAAAGATGCTGTTATCTGCTGGATCAGCAGCGGTGCCCCAAATAACTAATTTGAATTATTCTTAAACAATACATATATTTGTGAATCTTGGTTCTCGCAAGACAGAACAAAAAATATCCAATGGATTCTTTTACTAAACCGGTTTTTTATTCCACCAATTCGTCCAGGTGGAAGAGGTTCTTATGGGTAATTAAGATTCTTTCAGTTCTTTTATTATTAGGAATTGCGTCCATCCTGATTTCCCTGTTCCACAAGCAAGCATTCAAACTGCCGACTTTGCGGGAACATCTTGCTCTTTCACAGGAAGATAGCAAGAAATTTGCCACTGCCGATATCAAGGCCAAAGAGACTGCCCATTTCCTGAAACTGGCTAAAGAAGCCCGGACTCATGAAGGCCACGACTTTTACAAAAGGGATAAAATAATTCCGGGCGAAGTGAGGAAATATGAGCCGATCCGGGCAGGATTTTATGTAAACTGGGATATTCAGTCTAAATTTTCGTTAAAACAGAATGCGTCAAAGCTCAATATGGTTTTGCCTGAATGGCTTTTTGTACAGGATACCTCAGATGAAGTTGCCACGGACATCGATGCAGAAGCCCTCGATATAATGCAGAGGAATCACCTGGCAGTAGTTCCTATGGTTTCTAATTATTTTAACAATAAATTTAATGGCGGCAATGTGCACCGCATTATTACCTCCCCGGCCAGGCGCGCCAAATTTATCAACAGCCTGATTGTTGTACTCAACAAGTATCATTTTAACGGAGTTAATATCGACTTCGAAGATCTGAACCAGGAGAAAACCGATGAATATCTCATTGCTTTCCAGAAGGAACTTTATACAGCTCTTCACGCTAAAGGCTTTGTTGTAACCCAGGATATTGCACCATTTAATGAGGATTACAATGTTGCTGAACTGGCCAAATATAATGATTTCTTTTTCCTGATGGGTTACGATCAGTATAACGCTACTTCCGAGCCAGGACCCGTTGCTGCCCAGTATTGGGTGGAGGCCGGCCTCGACGAACTTTGCAGGAAAGTACCCTCTGATAAAGTGGTCCTGTGTATTGCGGCACATGGTTATGATTGGCAGGAAGGTCGCCAGGGCGCGGATGTAACGTATCAGGAAGCTATAACTACGGCGCTGGAAAGTGACGGCAAGGTTAAATTTGATAATCAGACCTATAACCTGAGTTACGATTACTACGATGAAAATGATAAACTCCATAATGTATCTTTTGTTGATGCCGCAACCAATTTCAACGCTATGCGAACCGCCGCCGATTTTGAAACTTCAGGGGTTGCTGTATGGTATTTAGGTTCGGAGGATCGCAGACTATGGGAATTTTACAACCACGATCTTTCCGAAAAGGCCTTATCAGGAAATGCATTTAATAAAAATATCCTCACCAATACACAATCTTCTGATAATGTCGATTATGTAGGAGCTGGTGAAATACTCAACATTATAACGGAGCCACATCCCGGGAAAATAAATATCCAGGTCGATGAAAAAGATAAATTGATTTCGGAAGAAGATTATCAGGTGTTGCCATCGGGATATGTAATTGATAAAACCGGTGAATCGCCGAAAAAAGTTGTAATGACTTTTGATGATGGCCCTGATGAAAGATACACACCGCATATTCTAGATATTCTGAATAAATATAAGGTTCCGGCCGCATTCTTTGTAACAGGCATCAATGCCGAACACAATCTGCCGCTTATTCAGCGGATTTACAGGGAAGGTCACGAAATCGGCAACCACACTTTTTTACATCCGAATCTCGAAATAGCTTCTGACGACAGGTTAAAACTTGAGCTCCGTTCAACCGGGTATGTTATCGAAAGTATTACCGGTCATGCAACCATGCTATTCAGGCCACCATACAATACGGATGCGGAGCCGACCAACCCGGTACAGATCAGGCCCATTTTTACAGCAAAAAACGAAGGTTATCTTACCATTGGATCATCCATAGATCCGAATGACTGGCAGGAAGGTGTATCGGCTGATACAGTTGTGGCCCGCGCAATTAACCAGCAGAGTTTAGGAAACATTATACTGATGCACGATGCCGGAGGAAATCGTGACGCTACACTTGTGGCGTTGCCCCGGATTATCGAATATTACAAAGCGCATGGCTACCAGTTTGTAAGTCTCGCCACATTGATGAATAAAAAACGAGATGACATTATGCCACTGGCAAATGGTTCTTTTAACCGTTACCTGGAATCAGCTGATGCAACCGTATTTACTGCCGGTTATTATTTCAACAGGATAATTTCAGTTATTTTCTTCCTGGCCATGTTGCTTTCAATTTTCAAAATTGTAAGCCTGGCGATTATGGCAATAAGGCAGAAAAGAAACTCTAAACTGCAGTTGCCTGTGATAATCCCTGGTAAAAATCATAAGGTAAGCATTATTGTGCCGGGTTACAACGAAGAGATTACCGCTCCAAAAACAGTGGAAAATCTTCTCCGGATTGATTATCCCGATTTTGAAATTGTTTTTGTCGACGATGGATCAAAAGATAACACTTTCAAAAATATTGAAACGCAATACGGTAATAATCCCAAAGTAAAAGTATTCACGAAGCCTAACGGAGGCAAGGCGTCCGCTTTAA
The DNA here is from genome assembly GCA_963665485.1 of Bacteroidales bacterium. Lineage (GTDB taxonomy): Bacteria > Bacteroidota > Bacteroidia > Bacteroidales > UBA4417 > UBA4417. Next base: position 621,170 of record OY762227.1, read on the forward strand.
ATTACGGTATCGGATTTGCTTCGGGCGATATTTTAGTTTGTATTGACGCTGATACCGTTCTGAAACCTGATGCGATTTCGCTCATGATTCCTTATTTTTCAGATCCGATGGTGGCGGCTGTTGCCGGAAATGTTAAAGTCGGAAACCGGAAGAACCTGCTTACCCGCTGGCAATCCATCGAATATATTACAAGCCAGAATTTCGACCGTCGGGCTTTTGATCAAATGAATGCCATAATGGTTGTACCTGGTGCAATCGGAGCTTTCAGGCGTGATGCTGTTCAGAAAGTGGGTATGTTTACTACCGACACCATGGCCGAAGATTGCGATCTTACTTTACGGCTTCTGCGCTCCGGGTATAAAGTACATACCTGTAACGAAGCCTATGCGTATACCGAAGTTCCTGAAACCTTGAATATGCTGGTAAAACAACGTTCCCGCTGGACTTTCGGCATAATGCAATCGTTTTGGAAACACCACGATAAGATGTTCGTGCGTACAAAACCAAATCTGGGTTGGGTTGTATTGCCTAATATGCTGGTATTCCAGCTTATATTGCCGGTTTTGTCACCGTTGGTAGATCTTACTTTATTGATTTCGCTGTTTTTACCTAAAGGCGGAATTATTGTGGCACTTTATTTCGGTTACTATTTTCTGGATATCATCATTTCTTCCATGGCATTCAGGCTCGATGGCGAAAAATTTACCGTTCGCGATGCATATAACCTGTTTCTACAACGTATCCTTTACCGGCAGGTTTTGTGGTTTGTCCTGGTGAAAGGGTACCTTCGCGCAATCAAAGGAGAACTTGCTGCCTGGGGATTTTTGAAAAGAACCGGCAACGTGGAAACTGTTTGATACACATTTGATTATAGGCCAGATAAAATATCTCAGCCAAATTTTGATGAAACTTGAAAAACGAGTTGTTTTTTATGAAAACCATATCTATAAAGTTCAAACAGACGGTTTCGCTCATCTCTGAACAGCGAAAACTAATCTTGCAATTCACGCTTACAGCTTTATTTATCGGGCTCGGAATATGGTTTCTGCATCACGAGGAAACTGAAATTTCTACGGTTAAAAATCAGCTTTTAAATGCTACCGGCACAATTGTTCTGTTTGGAATTTTTATTACTCTTATTTACATAGTAACCCACAGTTTTATGTACAGGGCCGCGTTTGCTGCTCTGAATGCAAAAATCACGATTAAAGCCGGCCTGGTTTTGTTCCTGAAGCGAAATTTTGTATCCGTATTTTTACCGGCTGGTGGGGTTTCTTCACTTGCCTTTTTTACGGACGAAATTGAAAAAACCGGTGTTTCTAAAACTAAAATCCATTTTGCCAGCTCAATTTATGGTTTCATAGGCATTGTATCAGTAGTACTTATTGCAATTCCAGTGTTTGTTTATGGACTAACCACTCATAACGTGAATGGAAACGAATGGATTGCATTGCTTACGGTTATGTTACTTCTGGCATCACTCTATTTCCTGTTTACCGACATTATCAGAAAAAGATGGTCGTACAGAATTCTTAAGCGCTATTTCCCATCTATCGAGGTATTTGTAAGTGACATCATGGCAGGTGCCATCAGCCGTAAACGATTGATTGAATGCCTCTTTTATTCTTTGATCATTGAGTTTTGGGGGATACTCCACCTCATTATTGCGGCTTATGCTTTAGGCATTCATATCAGCTTTATGGCATGTGCTACAGGATACCTGATTTCGGTAGTATTTATGATCATTTCACCGTTTATGCGAGGCCTTGGGGCTGTTGAGTTTTCGCTTGGATATACGTTGACACGTTTTGGCCTTACCATGGTTGAGGCGATAGCCGTTACTGCCTTATACCGCTTTTTTGAATTCTGGCTGCCTTTGCTGGCCGGGGTTTTATCATTTATTGCCAAAGCCAACAAACTACTAATGCGGGTAATGCCGGCGGCTTTACTTTTCCTGCTCGGCGTGGTAAATATCATTTCTGTTTTAACACCCGCAATTTCAGGGCGTTTACATTTGCTGCGAAATTACCTTCCCAACGACGCCATTCACGCTTCCAATTATTTTATACTCGCTGCCGGATTATTTCTGCTGGTAACGGCTGCGTTTATGCTTAAAGGCTTGCGGATTGCCTGGTGGTTTGCTTTATTACTCAGTATGGGATCGTTGATCGGCCACCTTACAAAAGCCATTGACTATGAAGAAGCTTCTCTGGCATTTGTTGTTTTGCTTTCGTTGTTTTCGACCCGAAAAGAATATGTGGTAAGAAGCAACCCCAGGCTTCGGAATATTGGCATTCAAACGGCTCTTATAAGCATGGTTGCCGTGTTACTATATGGAGTTGTTGGATTTTATTTTCTTAACAAAAAGCATTTTAATATTGATTTCAGCATTCTACAGTCGGTAAAATATACTCTGACTAACTTTTTCCTGATCGGCTCCTCCGATCTGGTTCCTACCGGTCAATTTGCCAGGTACTTCATCGATTCGCTCCAGGTTAGCGGTTTTCTTTCGATTTCTTTTGTTTTTTACACACTTATAACACCATTTGTCTGGAAAAATTTTCCCGGTAAATATGAGTTTGATGAAGCCCTGGAACTAACCCGGATGAATGGCACCTCCGCAATGGATTACTTCAAAACCTACTACGATAAACTTCTTTTTTTTACCAATCAAAGAACAAGTTATATCAGCTACAAAGTTTCGGGGAATTTTGCCGTAATTCTCGAAGATCCTGTTGCCGCGAACCCGGAAGAAATGAAGAAATGCCTGTTGTCGTTTTACACATATTGCTCTGAGAATGGGTTGAAAGCTATCTCTTACCGTGTTCCCGAACGTAATCTGCACATCTATAAAAGCCTGAAAAAGAAAAGCCTTTTTCTTGGTCAGGAAGCGGTGGTTGATCTGAATACATTTACCCTTCAGGGAGTCAACAAAAAGAGAATCCGCAATGCGATGAATAAAGTTGCTGAAACCGGATTTAAACTACATGTTTACGATCCTCCTTTAAAAGAAGGACTTCTTCAAAAGCTGAAATTCGTCAGCGACAATTGGCTAATGGATATGGAACGCCAGGAACTGGTTTTCTCGCAAGGCCTGTTTGAATGGGACGAAATAAAGAACCAAACTGTACTTGTTGCGGAGAATGAAGAAGAAAAAATAGTTGGATTCCTGAATATTATTCCTGATTACGTAAAGGATGAGGGAACATTTGACCTGATACGCAAAACAAGTGATGCGCCGAATGGTGTAATAGACTTTCTGCATATAGAATTGTTCAAATATTTAAAAGAGAAAAACATCCGTTACGTTAACCTTGGATTCGCCCCGCTGAGCGGAATTGAAATACCGGACGACATTACCGAACGTTCCATGAAATTTGCCTATGAGAAAATAAAATCATTTTCGCATTTCAAAGGCTTACGCGAATTCAAGGATAAGTTTGATCCGGTGTGGTCCGATCGTTACCTGATCTATGAACATGATTTTGACTTGCTCCAGGTACCGGCCTTATTGTCAAAAGTTATAAAACCATAAACTGATGCTACATTCATCATTCAGAAGAACCCTCTCCTATTCGTCAGCAGTACTGTGCGTTACTGCCTGCATTGCCGATCTTATCCTGATTTATATTTTCGGAAAACAGATACCCGATTTTAACCAGTTGAAGAGCACACTTAGTTCTTTGGGTGTCTCAACCAGTCCGGTTGCCGATGCTGTTACGGTATGGTCGGTAGTGCTTGGAATCATTTTTGTGATTTTTGCAATAGGCTTCAGGGCGACATTTCATACCTATGGGCAACTAATACATAAAGCTTCCTGGCTGATAGTAATATATGGCCTTGGTGAAGGTGTTGCATCAGGACTTTTCAGGGCTGAAAAAATAAACGGAGAACTCACCAACATGGCCTATTTACACGATTTTTTGGGTGGAATCGGAGTAGTAGCCTTGCTCCTTCTGCCTTTTGTAATGAGGAAAATATTTTCGGCGTTTTCATTCCCTATCTTTTTTCGTTTTTCCGGAATTGTATCAGCAATAGGGCTTTTATCAACGATCTTGTTTTCCTTCAGGCTGGAATATTTCGCCGGCAGTTTTTTATATAATTACAGCGGATTATGGCAACGGATTTTCCTGATTAATTACTATGCCTACTTTACTGTAATCGCAATTATGATGATTCAGAAAATCAACCGGCTCCGCCAGATACGGAACAAAAGTATATGAAGCATCTGTTCTTAATAATTATTCCTTCCCTCCTGGTAACAATGGCTGTAAATGCAGGAGGTACCGACTCAATAAAGTTCGGAAGTTTTGGGAAAGTGTATATTTATAAACCTGTGAGTACCCCGGATGCAATCGTAATGTTTGTTTCAGGCGATGGGGGATGGAATAATCTTCCAATTAAAATTGGAAACCAAATAGTTGCTCAGGGTGCCATGGTTGTAGGCATTAACATACATAATTTTATGGTTAATAAAATGGCACAACACGAAAAGTGCTATTATCCTGCCGGTGATTTCGAAGAGTTGAGTTTATATTTACAGAAGAAATACAAGTTTAAAAATTATCTGAAGCCAATCCTGATGGGCTATTCGTCGGGTGCAACCCTGGTTTATGGTATTTTGGCGCAAGCTCCGGCCAATACCTTTAAAGGCGCTCTTGCAATGGGATTTTGCCCGGATATTGCTTCAGTTGAACCGCTATGTGCAACCAATGCGCTAAAACAACATCCAATAAAACCGGGAAGCCCGATCTGGCTTCTTGAACCGACAGAAAACCTTACGGCTCCGTTTATAGCTATTAATGGACTGGACGATAAGGTTTGCGATTATAAAAATACGGAAGCTTTTATGAAGAAGGTCAACAACAGTGAACTTATCGGGGTTCCGAAAGCTGGCCATGGAATGTCGGTTCAGAAAAATTATCTTCCACACCTGATTCAGGCGTATACTAAAATAAAGAAATCCGCGTCCTATCCGGAGATGGTTTCTGCAAAGCATCAATCAGGCAACATCCAACAAGCTGAAAAATTTATTACCGATCTTCCTCTGATACTATTACCTGTTGCCAGGAATGATACTTTGCCATTGCTTATATTTATTAGCGGCGATGGTGGCTGGACCAGTTTCGACCAGGGAGTTTCCGAAAAACTTGTTGAAAAAGGAATACCGGTTATAGGCCTGGATGCGCAGAAATACTTCTGGGAGGCACGTACACCCGATGCAACAGCGGCTGAGCTTACCAGGGGTATTCGTCATTACATGGCCGCATGGAACAAAAAATCATTTGTGCTTTGTGGGTATTCATTTGGCGCTGATGTTGTTCCGTTTATGGTTACCCGCTTACCAGGTGATCTGAAATACATGTTGAAAAGTAGCGTAATGATGAGCCCGGATCCAAAAGGGGATTTTGAGATTCATGTTGCTGATATGCTGAGTTTTGGAAGCAGCAGCGATAAATACAATGTTTTGGCAGAAGTGAAAAAATTATCATCAGGTCATGTAACATGCATTTTTGGCAAAGAAGAAGAAAGCGAATCTCCGAAATTATTCAAAGCATACGGAGCAGAGATAAAATTACTTCCGGGCAGCCATCATTACAACAATGATATAGGCGCTGTTGCGCATGAAATCATCAATTCATTTCATTAAAACAACCCGTATTCACAAATATAATTTTTTTTTACTATCGCAGAAAAGTTTATATTTTTGTCCTATCTATATTTCCTCAAATGGAATAAGATACTATGCATAATTCAAATTATATCTTCATTATTCAGACCCGCAAAAATGAAGATTTTCTCTCACAAATTGTTTTTCCAAAATTTGCTACAGGTAAATCTGTAAGATTTGATCACGACTTTTCACTATTAAAATCTCATTTCTATATGAGGAAATTGTTGATTATTGCGATCAGCACACTTTTCCCGATATTGCTATTTGGAAACAATGGAATAGACTCATTACTTAAGGTTCTGGATAAGACCGTGGATAATTACCAGCTTTACTCTAACCAAAAGGAGGAAAAACTTAATAAACTTAAGGACCTCTTAAAAATTACCTCCACCGACCTTCAGAAATATGAAATTTGCGGGCAATTATACGATGAATACAGATCGTACAAATCTGATTCGGCATTAACTTATGCCAGGGAAAAACTTCAAATTGCTGAGAAACTGAATAATACACATGATTTGACAAATGCACGTTTAAATCTGGCCGCAATTATGGGTTTGAACGGCTTGTATAAAGAAGCAATGGATATTTTGAGTGTTATTCAGATTAGTCAATCACCTGACTTGAAAGCCTACTATTTTCATATATACAGGACTATTTATGGATATATGGCTGATTATACCGTATCGAGCCAGGAAAAAATAAGATATAATCGTTTAACTGCAGCATATCGGGATTCATTGCTGGTTGTAAACCCACCTAACTCTGCCACGCATATTATGGTAAGGTCAGATCAGCTGATAGTGAGTAAGCAATATGATGAGGCGCTGGAACTTTTGATGAATTATTATCCTACCGTCAAAGAGGATGTGCATACCAAGGCTATAATAGCATATAGTATTTCATCCGCATATCTCGGCAAAAACAACCGAAAACTTGAAAAACAATGGTTGGCCGTCTCTGCCATTTATGATATTCAATCAGCAACAAAAGAATATATTTCACTTAGAAGGTTGGCTTTCTTACTTTATGAAGACGGAGATGTGGACAGAGCCTATAAATATATCAGGAGATCGCTGGAAGATGCTCTTTTTTGCAATGCCCGATTGAGAACGTACGAAATCTCACAGATGCTGCCTATTATTGACAAGGCATATCAAAATCAGACTGAAGCCCGTCAAAAACAATTAGTAACATCCTTAGTCAGTATCAGCATTTTGACTTTGTTTTTATTGATTGCCATAGTGCTGGTTTACAGACAAATGCGAAAGCTATCGGCTGCCCGTAAAGAACTTAGTTCTGCCAATGAACAATTAAATAATCTCAATCATGAACTGTCCTCAACTAATGACCGACTGAATAATACAAACGAAACATTAGTAGAAGCAAATCTGATTAAAGAAGAATACATCGGCCGGTATATGGATCAATGCTCTCTTTATATTGATAAACTGGATGGTTATCGGCGGTTACTGAATAAAACTGCCGCAGCCGGCAAAATACAGGATTTGTTAACTACTATTAAATCAAAACAGTTTATAGAAGACGAGTTAGAATTGTTTTATACCAATTTTGACAGCACTTTTCTTCAGCTTTTCCCCACTTTTGTTGAAGAATTTAACAACTTACTCATTGACAATGAGGATACTCAACTAAAACAGGGTGAACTGCTTAACACTGAATTACGAATATTTGCTTTGATTCGCCTGGGAATTAAAGATAGTGTTAAAATTTCACATTTTCTTCGTTATTCCTTATCAACTATTTATAATTACCGCACAAAGCTGCGAAATAAGGCTATATGCCCTCGGAATGAATTTGAAGACCGAGTGATGCAAATAGGGTCTTCTGCAAAATAACCAGTGATCTGTTTCTTTAAAAAGGACTTCCTGGATGTGGGGAGTCCCTATGTTTTTTTTATAAATCCACTACATTTATTTATAAATTATTTATCATATAATACTGTTTTTCATTTAATTACAATATCTGGCATGCAATAGTAACTACATTTTAAATATACAAATAACTAAAGGTATATTATGGTTGTAGATTTGGCTTTCCAAACATCAAAATCACTATTTCAAAGCAATTTCCGATTTTTTCAGATTTCAACTCTGCTAATATTGGAACTCCATACTTCGAGCAAAAAACCAGTATCAAATAAACTCAAATCTAACTAATTAACCAATGATCCAAATCTAATCAAAATGAGTAAAAAACACAGTTCAAATTTAATCCGGTATTGTGCACTGTTCCTGTTCCTCTTTTTTATTTCAGGAAATATTATGGCGCAAAAAATTTCGGTTACCGGAAAAGTAACCGATGCTTCCAGTGGATCGCCATTGTTAGGTGTATCTATTGGAATTACAGGCACTACTTTGGGAACTATCAGCGATGTGGACGGGAAATTCACTATCCAGGTTCCATCTAAAGATGCTATTCTGGTATTCTCGTCTGTGGGATATAAACCACAGCAAATTGTAGTAGGTGAAAATTCTCAGCTCAATGTTTCGTTAGTGCTCGAAATGACCCAATTGGAGCAAATAGTTGTGGTTGGATATGGTACTCAGCGTAAAAAAGACCTTACCGGTTCAATTGCTTTGGTCTCAACAAAAGATATGAAATCACTGGCACTGCCCAGTGTTAGTGATGCTCTTCAGGGACGTGCAGCCGGGGTGCAGGTTATTTCGTCAGGTGTACCCGGAAGCGATGCAACTTTCCGGATAAGGGGTGTAGGAACAATAAACACTAATGATCCGCTTCTGGTTATTGATGGTGTTCCTGTTTCAAGCGGTCTCAATACATTGAACATGAATGACGTTGAATCCATGCAGGTTCTTAAAGATGCTTCTGCTACAGCTATTTACGGCTCGAGAGGAGCTAACGGCGTAGTAATTGTTACAACCAAACGTGGCAAAGGCGATAAATCGCATCTGGATTTCAATTACTTTTTTGGCATGCAGAAAGCGACTAATGTAGTCAAGATGCTGAATGCCGGTGAATTTGCATCCTTACATAATGATATAATGGCAAATGCAGGACTTGCGCAGAATCCGGCCTATGCAGATCCTGCATCCTTTGGTAACGGTACAGACTGGTTAGGTGAATTATTTAGCCCGGCACCGATGCAGAATTTTTCGCTTTCATATTCCGGGAATAGTGCAAAAACAAACTATTATGTTTCCGGTAACTATCTTAACCAGGAAGGCATCATATTAAATACAGGGTATAAAAAGATAACCTTTCAGTTCAATAGCGATACAAGAATTTTCGACAGGTTGAAATTTGGCAACAGCCTAACTATCAACAACGACACAAAAACAAGCGGTAATTACAGCATCCGAAATGCCATGCTGGCCTTACCAACACAACCGCTGTATCAGGAGGATGGGAATTATTCAGGTCCTATACAACAACCTATTTGGGATGGTGACATAGTAAATCCTATTGGTCTGGCCAAAACAGTGGACAATTCCACTTTAGGATATAACCTTATAGGTTCCCTTTACGGAGAATATGAAATAATCAAGGGTCTGAAAATCAAATCAACTCTCGGCTTACAGGCAAATTTCTGGAACTCGCGCACCTGGGCACCAAATTACCATTGGAATTCGAGCATCAATGACAATTCATACCTGTGGGAGCAATATAATAAAAACCTCACCTGGGTATGGGATAATACAGCAACCTATGAAAAAGTTATTGACAAGCACAGCATAACATTGATGGCCGGTATGAGTTCGCAGGAAAACGAACGTCATTACCTCAATGGTTCTATTCAGAAATTTGCAAGCAACCTCACACAACAAATGGATAATGGGTTGCAGCAAAAAAATGTTGGAGGAACTACGTTTTCAAATTCTTTGCTTTCTTATATGGGGAGAGTTAATTATTCGTACAACGGGAAATACCTGGCAACAGCCACACTACGTCGTGATGGTTCATCGCGCTTTGGTGAAAATCACCGATGGGGTTCATTCCCTTCAGGAAGCATAGCCTGGCGCATATCAGAAGAGGATTTCTTCAAACCAGTTAGTTTCATTAATTCCATGAAAATCCGTGCCGGGTATGGAATTACAGGTAACCAGGAAATAGGAAATTACACATTTTCTTCGGAACTTCAAACTATCATGTACAATTACAACAATACTGTAGTAAACGGAGTGGCTCCTCTTATGATGCCAAATCCAAATGTGAAATGGGAAGGACAGAAACAGGCAAACATCGGGATTGATGCATCCTTATTTAAATCAAGGATTGAGGTAACGATTGATGCTTACGTTAAAAATACAGATGATATGCTTGTTCCCATGGTTGTTCCAGCGTGGACCGGGTATTCTGATATATATACTCCATCTATTAATGCCGGGAAAATGGAAAATAAGGGTATTGAATTTACAGTTGATTCGCGAAATCTTACCGGTGATTTCACCTGGAATACTTCATTTAACTTGTCATATAACCAAAACAAAATTATAAGTCTCAACGATTCCGTTCCTATGTCTGTTAACAGTATAGGTTTGAACTACAACCTTGCACGTCTGCAGGAAGGTCTTCCTGTAAATGAGTTTTATGGATTTGTTACCGACGGCATCTTCCAGACGCAGCAGGAAGTCGATAACCACGCTGCTCAGGTTATGGGAGATGATCCCTATAACCGCACTTCCGCCGGCGACATCAGGTTTAAGGATATGAACAACGATGGGGTAATAAACGATCTCGACCGCGTTAACACAGGAAATCCAAACCCGACATTTATCTTTGCCCTCAACAATTCATTTACATTCAAAGGATTCGATCTTAGTATTTTCATGCAGGGTGTTGCCGGAAACAAAATTTTCAATGCCAACCGCCTGTATTCTGAAGCCATGTCGGTTGCACAGAACCAAACAACAGCCACATTGAACCGCTGGACAGGTGAAGGCACAAGCAACTCTATGCCAAGGGCAATTTTCAACGATCCGAATAAAAACAGCCGCCAGTCCGACCGCTATGTCGAAAACGGATCCTATCTCAGGATTAAGAACCTGACCTTAGGATATACATTACCTTCCCAAATCGCAGAAAAGGCTCACTTTTCAACAGTTCGGGTTTATGTTTCGGGCCTGAATATGTACACATTTACAAAATATAGCGGCTTCGATCCTGAAGTTGGCTCAAATGGTATCGACAACAATGTCTATCCGGTTACAGCCACTTATAGCTTTGGAATAAACCTTGGTTTCTAATCCTAAAAAAGACACATTATGAAATACAATATATTTTTTACTCTCGTCCTTGTAATTGCACTTTTTACGTCTTGCAGTAAGGACTTCCTTATAAAATCTCCTGAGGATTCGATAAACACCGCAAACTTCTATCAAACGGAAGCTGATGCAATAGCAGCCATTAATGGTGCCTACCAGCCCCTGCAATGGCCAAAGCTTTATAATCTTCGTCTTTGGACACCGGATATTATGGCCGGAAACAGTATTGTAGGTGCTGGCGGTGGATCCGACGGTGTAGAAACACAGGACCAGGCTAATTTTGTAACGGCATCCGACAACCAGGGCGCACTCGATTTATGGCGTGGTCCATGGCCGGGAATTCTTCGCTGCAATATAATTCTCGAAAAAGTACCTGGTATGGCAATCAGCGAAACTGTTAAAAACAGGGTGTTGGGCGAAGCGTATTTTCTCAGGGCTCAGTACTACTTTATTTTAGTCCGCTTTTTTGGAGATGTTCCGCTGGTTCTAACCCCTGTAAAACCTGGTGATGACCTGCGTCCTTTCAGAACCCCAAAAGCAGAGGTTTACAACCAGATTATAGCCGATTTTACAAAGGCTATTGAGCTATTACCTGTCCGCGAAAGCTACAGCGGATCAGATCTTGGACGTGCTTCCAAAGGCGCTGCTGAAGGAATGCTGGCTAAAGTTCACCTTACTCTCGGTAACTGGCAACAAGTGGTTGATCATTGCAACGCCGTAAAAACACTGGGTTATGCATTGAATACTAACTACGCGAGCAATTTTGATCCTTTAAACAAAAACACAGTCGAATCTCTTTTCGAAATACAGTATGTAAGCAATGCTGGAAAGGATTTCTGGTCAAATGAAAACCAGTCATCATGGCTCAGCACATTCACAGGACCACGCGGATCGGATATGGTTGCAGGTGGATGGGGATGGAACCAACCTACCCAGGAGTTCATTAATTCGTATGAAACAGGTGATAAGAGAAAAGATGTAACTGTATTGTATGAAGGCTGCCCGCAATTTGACGGCAAAGACTATCAGAAATCATATTCCATGACGAATTACAATCTCCGGAAATTTCTTGTCGCCAAGCCTGTGACTTATGACAATAGTCCGATGAATTTCCCGGTGCTACGGTATGCGGATGTATTGCTGATGAAAGCTGAAGCATTAAATGAACTTGGAAAGACATCCGAAGCCGAATCACCACTTAATGAAGTGCGCACACGAGCAAGCTTGCCTTCGGTTTCAGGTTTATCAAAAGCTGCATTCCGCGATAAAGTTCTTCACGAAAGGCGTATGGAACTGGCATTCGAAGGACAGTTTTGGTTCGACTTAATTCGTGTGGATAATGGACAATACGCCATCAATTTCCTTCATTCGATTGGAAAATCGAATATGAGTTCAAAATTCCTGCTTTTCCCGATACCTCAAAAAGAACGTGATGCCAATCCAAATCTTACCCAAAATCCCGGGTATTGATATCAGGGACAGGTTTAACTTAATTTTCACAAGAAAAAAATCGAACAAGATGAATAAATATAACATATTCCCTATTCCTTTGGAAGGCATTAATAAACAAGTGAGATCAGCTGCAAGGTGTATATTCACAATTATGCTCACAGGAATGATGGTCCTCCTTTTGTCGTGCCAGAAAGAGGAAGACAATAACATAAAACTTGCAGGGGAACTTTCTCTTTCTGCTTCTTCCGGAGATATAATTCTGACTCAGAAAAATGAAAAGAAAGATGCATTAATTTTAAATTGGACCACAGGTACAAATAATGGAACCGGAGCTTCTATTTCCTATGAACTGCAGATTGACAAGGCAGGGAATAATTTTGCCAATCCTAAAGTATTTAATATGGGAAAAGCGGTCTATACCAAAGTATTTACAGTAGCTGATCTTAACCGCAGTTTACTTGGAGAATTCGGAGTTGTCGCCGGTTCGGCATCCAATCTTGAAGCCCGCCTGATCGCAACAATTAATACTTCACCGGCAACCCAGCAAACCTCCGGTGTAGTTAGTATTAAAGTCATGTCCTATAAGCCTGTGAGCAAGACGTTGTATGTTTTTGGTGATGTTTTCACAAGCGGATGGGATGCAGGCAAAGCAATCGCATTAACACCCGGTGCTGACGATTCAACTATTTTTGTTTACAGAGGCGCATTTGGTGTTGGAAGCTACAAGTTTATTACTTCTTCGGGGGAATTACTGCCATCCTACAATCGCGGTGCTGATGACAATCATATTGTTTACAGGACAAGTGAAAGCGAGGCTGATAATAAATTTAGTGTAACAGAGGCAGGCGTTTACAAAATCACAGTTAGCTTGTTAGATCTTACTATTACTACGGTAAAACTTGAGATGCCTGCATATGACAATATATATATGGTTGGCGATGCCACTCCTAATGGCTGGGACATTGGTAATTCGACCAAACTTCTTCAGGACCCGGATAATCCTTACATTTTCACATACACGGGAGTAATGAATGCAGGCGATTTTAAATTCCCGGTAAACCAAAACAGTGACTGGGGACAGGATATGTATATGAAACTCAGCGATTCAACCATATACCTCCATCATGGTGGTGCTCCTGATGACAGCAAATGGACTATTACGAAAAAGGGGCATTATATCATCAAACTGAACTTAATGGACAATACTATATCTATGGCCCGTACAAAACTCTATATGGTTGGTAGTGCCACACCAATAGGCTGGAGCATTGACAAAGCTATTGAACTTACTGAAGATGCTACCAACGGCTGCATCTTTACTTACACAGGACCAATGGTAGCGGGCGAATTCAAATTCCCCGTAAATCGCAACAGTGATTGGGGACAGGATATGTACGAGCGTTTAGACGATACACATATGTACAGACACAAAGGGGGTGCTTCCGATGACAACAAATGGAATATTACGGCTGATGGTAATTATGTCATCACCGCTAACATCGAAACATTGACAATAAATATTGCTGGTAAAAAATAAAGGTTTGGTTGGATTGATTGATTAAAAGGGCTGCCAAAATTCCGGCAGCCCTCTATTTTGCAATTTCAATATGCCTGATTCCTGATGGTAAAAATCAAAACTGATGAATTCTTACGATTCAATTGAATCAGAATTCTATACTTAAATTAAAATTGAATGATGAAGCTAAGAAGTCTTTGTTTCCTGGTTGCTTTTGCATGCACGATCTGCGCATGTAAAAAAACGAATGACAATCCGGCTTCAACACCGCCTGTCCCACCTGTCAACGAACTTACACCTTCTTATAGCAATGTTAGTATAACAACGGATAAAGCTGTTTATAATCCTGGTGAAGAAGTAACTTTTGTTATCGATAATACTACACTGCCTGCTGCAACAAAAGTGAGGTACAAATCTTCAAATACCATACTTTCTGAGGATGCAGTAACAGGCCCTACATGGAAATGGAAAACTCCGTCAACCGATTACACCGGATATATTGCGGAGGTTTATGCTATTGATAATGGAACTGAAACAATTTATTCAACCATTGGAATTGATGTGTCTTCAAGCTGGAAAAAATTCCCGCGTTATGGTTTCTTATCAAATTTCTCTCAGTTAAGTGATGATGAAATAAATTCCGTTATCAGTAATCTTAACAGGTATCATATTAACGGACTTCAGTTTTACGATTGGCATAATAAGCACCATAAACCTCTTCCATTATCAGGGACAGCCCCTGCCACTACATGGAAAAATATCGGCAACTCAGATGTTCAGTTCAATACTGTTCAAAAATACATAAGCAGCGCACACAGCCGGAATATGAAAGCCATGTTCTACAATTTAGTGTATGGTGCATGGGAAAATGCGGATGCTGACGGAGTAAAGAAAGAGTGGTATATTTTTACAGATAACACACACACTAACAAAGATATTTTTCTGATTCCGCCCCCATTTCTAAGCAATATATATTTGCTTGATCCTTCAAATACTGCCTGGCAGGCGTATATTGAAAATCAGAATAGAATTGTCTACCAATACCTTGATTTCGATGGTTTTCACATGGATCAGCTTGGGGACCGGGGAGCGCGATATACATACGATGGTACCTTTTTAAATCTGTCACAAACATTCAAACCATTTATTAATGCCATAAAGGCAGATGAACCTCAAAAAGATATTGTAATGAATGCCGTTTCGCAATATGGTCAGCAGGGAATCGCGGAAGCTTCCTCAGATTTTCTTTATACGGAAGTCTGGAGTCCTTTCGACAGTTACAATGACCTGGCGAATCTGATAAAACAAAATAATATGTACAGCAATAACTCTAAAAACACGGTTCTCGCTGCCTACATGAATTACGATATGGCCAATAACAAAGGCTATTTCAATACTCCATCCGTTTTGATGACCAATGCTGTAATATTCGCTTTTGGCGGGTCACACCTCGAATTGGGAGAACACATGCTTGGAAAAGAATATTTTCCTAACGATAACCTTGCGATGAAAGACGATTTGAAGGTGGCATTGACGTCCTACTATGATTTCCTGGTAGCCTATCAAAACCTTCTTCGCGATGGAGGTAATTTTAACGATGTTTCATTAAGTTCAATTGATAATAAAATCTCAATAGCAAAATGGCCGGCAAGCCTGGGATATGTTGCTTGCTTTGGGAAAAAAGTTGGAAGCAGCCAGGTAATACATCTGATTAACTTCAAGGACTCAAAAACAAACAACTGGAGGGATAATACCGGAATCCAAATTGCGCCTGCCCTGATAAAAGATGCCCAGCTCGTACTTTCAAGCGATGCAGCGGTTAAAAAAATATGGGTCGCTTCACCTGATAGATTAGGAGCCGCTTCACGTTCAGTAAACTTCGCTCAAAGTGGGAATAAAGTTAGCTTTATCCTTCCGGAGTTAAAATACTGGAGTATGATAGTAGTTGAATATTAAGAACTTCCTGCTTCGCAGCTATAGATTTAAAAAGTTAAGAATTGTATCACAGATTATATTCTGTTCAAAAACAAAAAAATTAAACCTGATGCATAAGTCCATAATTCCATTTATATTGATCGCTACGCTGATGTTATCCAAAGTGGATGCCCGGGAAAAATCCCGGCCAGGTCATTGCATTTCATACGAAGTACAGGGAAACAAAGCAATTTTCAGCTGCGAAAACAATATTAAAGTTCAGTTGGAACAAGTCAGTGCTGGTATTCTGAAAATCTGGTACGACCAGGATGATTTTAAACGGAAGAATGAATCATTTGCAGTCATAAAATCAGGGAATGAATTGGAAAAACTCAATATTTCAGAGCAACCTCAGAGTTATGAAATTTATACCGGCGACCTGATTGTCAGGATTAATAAATCACCTTTTCAGATTCGGATTTTCGACAAATACCAGAAACTGTTGATGGAAGATTTTCAAAGCAGGGGTTTCGAGAAGGATTCCATAAGAATGTCGGGTTATAAAACTCTCCGGCCAGGTGAACGTATATATGGACTGGGTGAGAAAAACGGACCAGTCAACAGAGTTGGAAGCCGCTTTAAAATGTGGAACAGCGACAAGCCTTGCTATGGAATTAATGAAGACCCTTTGTATAAAAGCATTCCATTTTTCATGAGTAGTGCAGGCTATGGCATCTATTTTGACAATACGTATAAAACAGAATTTGACTTTGGAGTAGAATCAGCAGATTATTACTCATTTTCAGCTCCAGGCGGCGAAATGATCTATTATTTTATTTATGGCCCAACTTACAAACAGATTCTTAACCGGTACATGGACCTTACCGGAAAACCAATTATGCCGCCTTCATGGGCATTGGGTTTCTCACAATGTCGTGGTTTACTCACTAACGAAAAACTAACCCGCGAAATTGCGAAAGGCTATCGCGACCGACAAATTCCTTGCGATATTATTTACCAGGATATAGGCTGGACAGAGCATTTGCAGGATTTCGAATGGCGTAAAGACAGGTATGAAAATCCTGTAAAAATGCTTGCCGACCTGAAAGCTGATGGATTTAAAGTGATTGTTTCCCAGGATCCGGTAATTTCGCAAAACAACAAAAAGCAATGGAAGGAAGCAGATTCATTGGGTTATTTTGCATTGGATATCCGTACAGGAAAAACATACGACATGCCCTGGCCCTGGGGTGGAAACTGTGGCGTAGTTGACTTCACAAACCCGAAAGTAGCGGACTGGTGGGGAACCTACCAGCAGAAAGCAATAAACGATGGCGTTCGCGGCTTTTGGACCGATATGGGCGAACCTGCCTGGAGCAATGAGGAAAGCACAGATCGCCTGTTTATGAAACATTATTTGGGAATGCATGATGAGATTCACAATGTGTATGGACTGACATGGGATAAAGTAGTGACTGAGCAGTTCGAAAAACGAAATCCCAATAAGCGTATCTTTCAAATGACACGCGCTGCTTTTGCCGGAATGCAGCGATACACTTTTGGCTGGTCAGGCGATTCAGGTGATGGCAACAATGTATTGGATGGTTGGAAAAAGCTGGAAGCTCAGTTACCTCTTGCTCTATCGGCAGGAATGAGTGGAATTCCGTTCTGGAGTTGCGATATATCCGGTTACTGCGGTGATATCAAAGATTATGACGCTACGAGCGAGTTGTATGTGCGTTGGTTGCAGTTTGGGGTTTTTAATCCTATCAGCCGGGCCCATCACGAAGGAAACAATGCTGTAGAACCATGGCTATTTGGAACTGAAGCAGAGGCCTTATGCAGGAAGGCAATCGAACAGAAATACCACTTGTTTCCTTACCTTTACAGTTGTTCACGTGAAGCTCACGATACCGGGTTGCCAATTATGCGTGCCTTGATGCTCGAATATCCCGACGATCCGGAAACAGCAAATCTGAACTCGGAATTTTTGTTCGGTTCTTCATTTTTAGTAGCTCCGGTGATGGAACAAGGAGCTGCAAATAAAAAGATTTATCTGCCCGAAGGCGAATGGATCGATTACAACAATCCTCAAACTGTCTTTCCTGGAAAACAATGGATTGAATACCCCGTTGAACTCATGACGATTCCTATGTTTGTAAAAAGCGGTTCTGTTGTTCCCTCCATGCCGGTCATGCAATACATTAACGAGAAGGAAGATTATTCATTGATTCTGGAGATTTTTCCGGCAGGAATAAATAAAAAGGCACAATTCGAAATTTATGAAGACGATGGCGAAACCAACAACTACAAACAGGATATGTTTGTAAAGCGCTCGGTTGAATGCCTGAGTAAAAATAAAATGTTGGAGATAAGCTACAGTGAAAAAGCTGAAAACAATTTCCGGTCAGTCAAACGGAATATAATCTACCGGATTCATTTGAAAGAAACTCCAGGCGCGGTTCTGATTTCAGATAAAAAAATGAAATCATTCAAACTGATGACAGATGCTGATTGGTTATCTGTAAAAACAGAAAAAGCAGGGTGGAACTGGGACAAAGCGATCGGCATATTAACCATTTGTGTACCTTCGGCTCTGCAAAGTGAAAGAATAACCGTTCAAACGCGTAAATAGATAAAAGATAAAATATGAAACGGTATCTTGCAATAATTCTTCTAATCATGGTAGTCTTGAGCTGTTCAAAGCATTCAACAGTTTTATACAAATCACCAAAGTTTACAGTTTATACGGATAAAGTGGTGCAGGGAAATTTTACAGCTCAGGTGGAATCGCCGGTGAAAATTGTTTCAAACTATCGCAGCCTGGCTTACGAAAACTTTTCACGGCTGATCACTTTCAAGTTCAGCATTAACGAGAAAGACAACGAACTGCAATCGGGCGCGAACCACGGAATCATTATTGGTGAAAATGAGCATGAATCACCAACCATCGTTTTTGGAACAAAAAACGATGCAGCTGCGGTTGATCCAGGCACCAAACTTCCTGTAAATTACCAATACACATTCCGCCTCGACATGAATCCGGTGTTGAAACAGTTTGCTGAGAAAGGCTATTACGAAGCATTCGACGGAACACGTATCGCCAAATCCGATTTCAAAGCTGTGTACATTGCTGGAGGAACACCACCGCTAACCTGGGATTTTGTGAACCTTGAAGAAAAGAGTTTTGCACTGAAAGATCCGGATGGCGATGGCATTTATGAGATTACTGTGATTTTTAATCCATTCGATGAAAAAGCGAACCAGGTAAAAACATGGGAACTTTCACAGGATATTTCCATGAAACCTTCGTATAAATCGGATCAACCTATTGTTGATGCGCTCTTCAACCTTTCGCTGGAAGAAGCCCGCATGAATGTTGAACCCGACAGTACGCTGCGTACCGGCGCCAAATGGGGCGGCGTATGGACGCGTGATGTAAGTTTCAGCACTCTATTAGCTTTCGCTTATATCGAGCCGGCTGTCGCTAAAAACAGCCTGATGAAAAAGGTGAAACGTGGCAGGATCATCCAGGACACTGGTTCCGGTGGCGCATGGCCTGTTTCGTCCGACAGAACAACCTGGGCTTTGGCTGCATGGGAAATATACAAAGTTACCGGTGACGAAGCCTGGCTGAAAACCGCTTACAAAGTGATCAAAAACACACTCGCCGACGACGAAAAAACCATCCGTTCAGCCAAAACCGGGATGAACAAAGGGGAATCCTCCTTCCTCGACTGGCGTGAACAAACCTACCCGAAATGGATGTCGAACATGGATATTTACATGTCGGAAAACCTGGGCACCAATGCCGTTCATTACCGCGCCAATATTATCCTGGCCGAAATGGCAAAAATCCTGGGCGAACCAGCTGATAAATACCTGGATCGCGCAAAGGAAATAAAGGATGGTATAAACAAATACCTTTGGATGGCTGATAAAGGTTATTACGGTCAATATCTTTACGGTCGCAGTTCAATGAATCTTTCACCCCGTTTCGAAGCTTTGGGTGAAGCACTGGCGGTGTTGTTCGATGTTGCCGATCCCGAAAAAGCAAAATCAGTAATCGGAAAATCACCCTTAACAGATTTCGGAACAACCTGCATTTACCCGCAAATACCTGGCATTCCTTCGTATCATAACAATGCTATCTGGCCTTTTGTACAGTCGTTCTGGAATCTTGCTGCCGCAAAAGCCGGCAACGAAGCTACGCTACTGCACGGACTGGCAGCCATTTACCGGCCGGCAGCTCTGTTTCTCACCAATTACGAGAATTTCGTCGCTCAAAATGGCGACTATATGGGCACCGAAATCAATTCCGACCGCATGTTGTGGAGTATGGCCGGAAATATGGCAATGGTTCATCGCGTATTTATGGGTATAAATTTTGAACCTGGTGGAATCGCTTTTAAACCAGTGATACCCGAGGTTTACGGAGGAACCAGAACACTTTCCAACTTCAGCTATCGCAATTCAAAACTTAATATTATAGTAAAAGGTCATGGAAACCAGGTAGCTTCATTTAAAATAGATGGCAATATCAGCGATAAAGCATTCTTCCCGGCCAGTTTAACCGGAAATCACACCATCGAAATTGAGATGAAGAACAATGCTTTTGGTGACACAAAAATTAACCTGGTCGAAAATAAGTTTACGCTTACCAATCCACAGGCAAAACTTAACGGCACAAAACTGGTTTGGGATGCTGTTCCCGGAGCAACTGCATATAATATCTACAAAAACGGAATTGTGATAAAAGCCATTTCTGAGAATCAGTATGAAGTTAATGTTGATGAATTTGTCGAATTTAAAATAACGGCTCTCGATGATCAGAAAACCGAATCATTCAGCAGCGAACCAATATTAATTTGCGCGGATTCGGACCGGAAGATTATTGAAGTTGAAACTTTTGCAGAAAAATCCAAACTTCCTTATTCTAATTATTCAGGCGATGGATTTGTGGAGATCAGCAGCAGTAAAAACCGCGAGATCAACTTTAATATTGAAGTTGCCGAAAGTGGAACTTATCTGATTGATTGCCGCTATGCTAATGGAACAGGTCCGTGGAATACAGATAATAATTGTGGAATCCGTAGTATTTATGTAGATGACAAATATTCCGGAGTCTGGGTATTTCCCCAAAGAGGAACAAATGAATGGAGCGACTGGGGTTTCTCCAATATCCTCGAAGTTCCGCTCGAAAAAGGCAATAACAAGCTCACCATTAAGTTCGAAGACTGGAACATCAATATGGATGGTGAAATCAACGATGCGTTACTGGATTATATCAGAATAATAAGGAAGAATTAAATAGCTATAGGACATAGTGGTATAAAGTTTCGGATGTTTCGAAATTGGATTTCACCGTCTGAAAAATATAAACCTCTTCCTGTGACCCGGATATAAAGGTTTATGAATTCCATTCATTTGCAGGAATGAGTTTTAGGAAAGATGTCAAAATAACTTCCCCTGTTGAAATGAATGAAACACAAGAATATAATTCATCTCAGGCAAAAATTCTATTTCGTCCCTGACGCCAACCTTTTGCAGACAGGCGTAGGGAGGATATATTTGTAAAGACTACATTCATTAATCGATTTTTTTTGCAAAAATCATTGATTTGAAACTAACCAGTTTGTTTAAGCTTTATTTATCAATTACATGCCACAGATTACGCAGATTTCACAGGCAATAGTAAGTATCAATCTTTAAAAAATAACATCAATTTAACTGTTGAAAGCAGTTATCAATCTGCGTAATTTGCGTAATCTGTGGCAAAATTACTTCTATAGACTGAATTGTTGCATTGCTTTTAATGTCAAATCGCAATAACGTTTTGGAGAAGATATTTCGAAAGTTTCACTTCTATGATTTTCATAAAAAAATATTCATTCCTGGGAATACCATATATCGTTATACCTCTATATCTTTGTCTTCTTCCAACACATCTGAATATTAACAGAATCAAGGCTCATGAAACGTTTATTCTACATCCTGTTGAGCGCATTAGCGATTATTGCTGTTGCCTGCAAACCATCATCAACCGACAATAATTCTCTTCAGAAATCATCACAAGCCAATCTGAAAATGGAAGAAGGCTTTGTGGATGCACACGGAGTCCTGATTTATTACAAGGCAGTGGGACAAGGTCAGCCATTGTTAATCGCACATGGAGGACCAGGAGCTTCGCACGACTATTTTCTACCTTACTTATTACCTTTAGCCCGCACAAACCGTCTTATTTTCATCGACGAACGCGGTTCGGGCCGATCACAAAAACTGGAAGACTCTTCAGCTTATACAGTCGAAAATATGGTAGAAGATGTTGAAGATGTCCGCCAGGCTCTTGATCTTGGAAAAATCAGCTTGTTGGGTCATTCTTTCGGTGGAGTTCTTGCCCAGGCATATGCATTGAAATACCCGGAAAACCTATCCCATCTTATACTGTGCAGCACCTTTCACAGCACTTCAAAGATGAATGAAGTTTTCATAAAAATGAAAGAGAAGATGTCGCCTGAATTGTTGGCACGAATTGATAAAATGGAAAAAGCCGGGTTGTACGGTCATGGGAAAGAGTATGAAAAAGGCCGCTATACAGCTGAATACATGACAGCTGCCTGGGGCGACGGTTACTTTCCTTATCTCTACAGGAATCATCCGGATGCAAATTATGATCCGGTTGCAAATGGCAATATGTCATGGGATTTATACCGCGTGATGTGGGGATCAAACGGTGAATTTGTGATTGATGGCAACCTGAAATCTGCTGAGTATACAGATCGGCTTTCAACCCTAACTATGCCTACACTCATAACTGTTGGCGATCACGACGAGTGTGCACCATCGCTTTCGGAGGAGATGCACCAGAAAATTGTAGGTTCGCAGCTTGTAGTTTTCCCCAAAAGCGGGCATATGACTTTCGTGGATCAGCCTAATCTGTTCATTAAGACGGTGAATGATTTTCTGAATCCCGCAAAATAAGCTGAATCATCATCTTTTATTCAATAATCAAATCATTCGAATTATAAAATAACTCATGTCAAAGCTCTTATCACCGCTTACTATAAAAGATATTACATTCAGAAACCGGATTGCCATTTCGCCCATGTGCCAGTATTCCGCTGTAGATGGATTTGCAAACGACTGGCATCTTGTACATTATGGAAGCCGTGCCATTGGAGGTGCCGGACTGATTATTCAGGAGGCCACCGGCGTTTCTCCGGAAGGCCGGATTTCACCCGGCGATCTGGGGATTTACAAACAAGAACATATCGAAAAACTGAAACAAATTACTTCGTTTATTCATGAATATGGAGCTGTAGCAGGAATTCAGCTCGCTCATGCGGGACGAAAAGCAGGCTGCGCCAAGCCCTGGGACGGAGGCAAACAGCTTAATGTTAATGAAGGTGGCTGGCAGACGATTTCTGCATCTGCCCTGGCTTATAATCCGGAAGATAATGCACCGAAAGAATTGGATTTAAATGGAATCAACAAAGTAATCGATGATTTTAAAATTGCCGCGCAAAGGTCGCTTAAGGCTGGTTATAAAGTGGTAGAAATTCATGCGGCACATGGCTACCTGATTCACCAGTTCCTCTCGCCACTAAGCAACCACCGTACTGACAACTATGGTGGCAGTTTCGAAAACAGGATACGATTGCTTTTGGAAATAGTAAAAGCAGTGCAATCCGAATGGCCGGAAAATCTTCCCTTATTTGTGCGGATATCGGCTACCGATTGGGCCGAAGGCGGCTGGAACGTGGATGAAGCTGTGCAACTTTCTCACATCCTGAAACAAAATGGAGTTGATCTGATCGATTGCTCCTCAGGCGGAATGGTGCCGTATCAAAAAATTGTTCTTGGCCCAGGCTACCAGGTGGCTTTGGCCGAACAAATCAAAAAAGAGACAGGAACCCTTACTGGTGCTGTTGGATTAATAACTGATGCGCTACAGGCGGAAGAAATTCTGGAGAAAGATCAAGCCGACTTTATTCTTATTGCAAGAGCCTCACTCAGGGATCCATATTTTGCATTGCATGCAGCTCATGAATTAGGAGATGATATTAAATGGCCATTGCAATTAATGAGAGCGAAACCCTGATTACAACCCTTGTTCCCGGGTTGATTCTTTTTGAAAACTCATTAAGGTAATAAAAGGCATTTCAGAAAACCTTTAAGAATTTCCAATCGTATTCCACTCGCTGAATGCCTTTTGAAGAGTTTCTGTAAATACACTTGTTTCCTGTGCTCCACTCACTCCATATTTCTGGTCCACCACAAAAAAAAGAACTCCACTTATCCCCAAACGACGTGCTTCTGCAATATCTTTTCTTACTGCTTCGGCATATTGATCTGTTGCGAGTGCCTGGGTTACTTCATCCCGTGAAAGGCCTGCTTCAACCGCCAGCCTGACCAAGGTTTCATGATCACTCATTAACTCCCCATCGGTGAAATATGCTTTGAAAAACCGTTCTTCAACCTCGTTGGCCAGATTATGCTTTTTAGCAAGCTGAATTACCTGGTGCGCATCGAATGAACTGGTGATTTTTGTCTTATCGAAATTGTAATCCAGGCCAACGCTTTTGGCTGATTGCGCCAGGCTATCGTGAACCTTTATTGACCAATCCCTGGTTTGATTTTTAATTTCGGCAATATATGAATATGTATCTCTTTCCGGTTTATATCTCAGGTTTGGATTAAGCTCAAAGCTACGCCAAACTAACTGTATTAAATCCTTTTGGGGAAATGTGTTTAGCGCTGCTTCAAATTTTCGTTTCCCTATATAACAAAACGGGCACATTACATCGCTCCATATTTCAACTTTCATTTTATTTTCCATTGCATCTTCGATTATTTATGAGGTGATTTTACCCTTCTTTAATGATTTGTGGGAGGCTTCATGTTGATTAAGTGTTACTAAAAACATGTTAATACTTTTTAAGTTCACCCTGTGTTTAGTAAAAATCCCTTTCATCACCTCGCACCGATAGTAATTGAACGCTTTTAAATGAAACCAATAGGCAAAAAACCCAAAAATAATGCCCACTGTTACATCAGCTCGTTAAAATATTTTTTTGCAATAAAGCCTTTTAAATTGTATATTTGTTACACTCTCCTTTCACTCAGTTCCGGATAAACATTCTTATTACCGGACTTTACTTTTAAACAGATTATCTGATTGTAATCTCGTTAACTTTAACTATCATTCTTAGGCTAGTCTGCTTGGTAAAGTGTTCCTGTTTTTTAAAGGATTTTGTAATGGTAAAATTATTCTATTCAATAATTTCGTTTTATTTAACCCGAAAAATTACCTGATTATCCATCCCGCGACAATTTTTATTTGCCAACTCGTAACAAAGAAACTGGTCGATACAAAGTAGTCAATAATAAAAATAAAGGAGCCGGCAATTTAGCAGGCAAATCATTCAAAGAATACCTAATTATGTTTTTCAATTCATTTCAGAGTCATTAAAAGCAAAAAAAATGAAAGCAAAAGTTTACATTCTCATTCTCTCGACGGCACTCCTTTTGTGGTCAGTCGATGCATTTACACAGGCAGTAAAACCCGAAAAGGTTTTGACACCTGTAGGTTTTGATATTTCGAAAAAGCTCAGTGATGTTAAGCCTGTTCCACCGGCATACCGCGACAGGACATGGAAAGAAAAGGTAATTCCAAACAAAGAAGGGTTCCTTGAAGAGTTTAAAACAGAAGCAGCCTGGAAAGGCCCTGACCCTGTATTGCAGCGCAGTCTGTTAAAAGCTGCAAGCTCAACTGCCACTATTAGCCAGAACTTCAGTGGCCAGATTAACACCAGTGGCGTTGCACCTCCTGACACCCAGGGTGATGTTAGTTCTGATTTTTACATGCAAATGGTTAACCTTTCGTTCGAGATCTGGGATAAGAACGGGAATTCGCTATATGGGCCAGCCGACAATATCACACTATGGGATGGATTTACCGGGCCTTGGTCGGGTACCAATGATGGCGATCCCATTGTACTTTATGATCAATATGCCGACAGGTGGATTGCCACACAGTTTGCTCTCCCTAACTACCCAAGCGGGCCGTTTTACGAACTGGTTGCTGTTTCGACAACCAACGACCCAAGAGGGAGTTGGAGTCGCTATGCCTATGAATTTGCCAACATGCCCGACTATCCTAAGTTTGGTGTGTGGCCTGATGGTTATTACTTAACCATTAACCAGTTTACATCGCGGACTCTAAAATTTGCCGGAGCAGGGGTATGTGTGCTCGATCGTGCAGCAATGATCCGTGGAGACGCTACTGCCAAAATGCTGGTTTTTAACCTTGGAACATCCTATGGAAGCCTGCTTCCTGCTGATGCCGACGGAACCAACCAGCCGCCTGCAGGCAGTCCCAATTACCTGGCTAACCTCGGAACCAACTCCCTGCGCATCTGGCAAGCCGGCATCGATTGGGTTAACACTGGCAATTCGTCCGTTACTTTAGTGAAAACACTTACTACTCAATCTTTTTCATACAGTGGTATTACTATTAACCAGCCTGGAACAACACAGACTCTCGACGCAATGGCTTCCCGTTTGATGTACCGTTTACAATACCGGAATTTCGGCACTTATCAGGTTATGCTTACCAATCATACAGTAAATGCTGATGGAGCAGGACAGGCTGGCGTGAGGTGGTACGAACTGAGAAATTCAGGAAGTGGTTGGGCAATCTATCAACAGGGAACATACGCTCCCTCCGATGGCAATGACCGGTGGATGGCAAGTGTGGCTATGAATGGAAACAAGGATATCAGCATCGGGTATTCTGTTTCAAGCGCATCAACCTATCCTTCTATCCGATTTACCGGGCAAACAGCAGCAAATACGGGTACCAGTGTGCTGGATGTAAATGAAACCAGCATTTTGGCTGGTGCAAAGTCACAAGACGGTGTCAACCGCTGGGGCGATTATTCTATGATGTCGGTTGATCCTACGGATGATAAAACATTTTGGTACACGAATGAATACTCGAATGGCGGTTGGAGTTGGAAAACACAAATTGCCTCTTTTAGTTTTGCTCCAGTCGCCGGAGTAGCTCCTGTTGCCAATTTTTCCGGAAGTCCCACAAGCATTATGGTCAATCAACAGGTTAATTTTACTGATCTGTCGACCAATAATCCAACTTCCTGGTTATGGTCATTCCCGGGAGGAACACCTTCGACCAGCACTTTGCAAAACCCGGTGGTTACCTACAATACTGCAGGAACTTATGATGTAAGCCTTTACGCTTCTAATACTTATGGAAATGATACAGAGCTTAAAACCGGCTATATCAACGTTTCGCCTGCTATCAGTTACTGTGCATCTTCAGGAAGCAATGCCTCCCTCGAATGGATAAAAACTGTCACTATTGGTTCAAATTCACATCCTTCAGTTTCAAATGGCGGGTATGGTGATTTTACTTCGTACATATTTCCGGTAGTAAAAGGTAATTCGTACAGCCTGCTTCTGAGTCCCGGATATTCCGGAAAAATACGGACAGAATACTGGAAGATATGGATTGATTTCAATAATGATAAGGACTTTATGGATGCCGGGGAAGAGGTTTTTGCTGCCAGCAGGAGGAAAGGTGATGCAACAGGAACGATAACAATCGCTGCAGGTGTATCATTTACCGGCCTGACCAGGATGCGGGTTGCAATGAAATACAATGCGGCTCCATCCTACTGTGAGCAGTTTGCGTATGGTGAAGTTGAAGATTATACTGTGTCCATTTCAGCTCCATCGGCTCCGGTTTCAAATATCTCAGGAAATTCTGCAACACCAACTTCTGTTCTGTCACAGGTAAACAATCTTACCCTTGAAATTTATCCTAACCCTGCATCAAACCTGTTGAATATAGTTGTGACAAATGCTGCAGAAACAGTTAACATAAAACTTTACAATGCCCTGGGACAGATCATTGAAGATTTTAAGGTTAAAAATAACCAGGCCTCCATCAACCTCAGCGGTTATCAGAAAGGAATGTATTATGTTGGCGTTGACGACGGAATTCAAAATGCGCTGAAAAAGTTTATCAAGGAATAATGGAATTTTTATCCTGCCTAAAAAACAAACCCGTTGATTATTTCACGGGTTTATTTTTTATCCGGCATCATATTTTTTACTTTGTCAGAATAAATTACATACACAATGCCTGCAAAATTATATGTCTTTTAAAAAACATTGACTCCAGACAACAGGAATCTATTGGAATTCAGCATGATCTAATGCCATCCGGGCACATGTTTCTTCAGCTTTTTAGTTTCGGGTTATAATAGTTAAATCTGTAACTTTGTTATAGCATTAAAACACAGACTGACAAAGAGCCATCAGCGCCTTTAGTGTACTGTGTGATCATTTAAATCCATTCGAAAATCTTTAATCCGGAATAGATATATGAAAATCATCTTTAACCAAAATTTAATAAAAATAAGCCTTTTGCTGGCCATCATCAGTATGGGATTCCTTTCGACCAAAGCACAAAACAACAACTGTTTTGCCGTTCAGACAAAGATTGAACCGGGCATTATTGAAGGCTTGTACGATACCCAAACCGGGTTACAACTTTACCTTGGGATTCCGTTTGCAAAACCGCCGGTTGGTGATTTGAGGTGGAAAGCGCCACAGGTTCCTGACAAATGGACAGGCGTTAAAGAAACCAAAAAATTCGGTCCAAGAGCCGTTCAGGCTATTGTATTCGGTGATATGAATTCACGCTCAAACGGAATCAGCGAGGATTGTCTTTACCTTAATGTATGGACTCCGGCCAAACGAAATACCACAGGGCTACCTGTACTGGTGTATTTTTATGGCGGTGGCAATGTTGCCGGCGACGGTTCAGAGCCTCGTTACGATGGCGCAAGCATGGCTAAAAAAGGAATCGTGGTGGTAACGGTTAATTACCGCCTCAATATTTTTGGTTTCTTTGCCCACCCTGAATTGAGCACCGAAGCACCTTACAAAGCGTCAGGCAATTACGGTTTACTCGATCAGTTAGCCGGTTTAAAATGGGTAAATAAAAATATTGCAGCCTTCGGCGGCGATCCCGGGAAAGTGACAATTGCCGGCGAATCAGCCGGGTCAATTGATGTTTGCTCCCACATGGCATCACCTTTATCAAAAGGATTAATTGCCGGAGCAATTGGTGAAAGCGGGGCCGCTATAAATCCTACAATGGCTCCGGTAACACTGTCTGAAGCAGAGAAACAAGGTCTTGAATTTGCAAAAAACGCGGGTAACCTTAGCCTCAAACAGTTACGATCTATGAGTACGCGGGAGATTTATGAAATTTATGCCGAGTCCAAACGATTTGGATTTCCGGCAGTTATCGACGGTTATTTCCTGACAAAATCTGTCATAGATGCTTTCAATGCAAAAGAACAAGCCCAGGTGCCATTGCTGCTTGGTTGGAATTCAGCTGAAATTCCGGGTGCAGCTTTTATGTATGGTATGCCATACACGGATGAAAATTATCTGACCCGGGTAAAAGCCACTTATCCTGAAGATTACGAAGAGGTTCTGAAACTTTATCCGCACAGTTCTGTGAAAGAAATTGAAATGTCGGCTACAGCCCTGGCTTCAGATGGGTTTATTTCGTACAGCACCTGGAAATGGTTCGACCTGCACAGGAAAAACAGTGCTCAACCGGTTTACAGGTATTTATACAGTAAATTGCGGCCACCTCTTGTTGACAAGGAATTATTATCCGGTTTAGCCGGCGGTACGGTAAAAAAAGATGAAAATGCGGTAAAAGCACCCGAAGTTGTTGGAGCACCACATGCCTGTGAAATTGAATATTGCATGGGAAACCTTCAATTAATTAAGGATTACGCGTGGACAAAAGACGATTACAAAGTATCGGAAACCATGCAAAACTACTTTGCCAATTTTATCATTACAGGTAATCCAAATGGATCAGGAGTTCCGGAATGGAGTGCGGCCAGTGCCAAAGATACAACTCCGCCAGTGATGGTTATTGATGTTGAATCAAAAATGGTTGAAGCAGAGAATGATGCCAGGTATTTGTTTTTGGATAAATCGTATAAGAATAATTAATCCGGGATAAAACACTTGAGACAACTAAAAAAATCAATTGTACAAAAACTTTGTAAAGGAAAAAGGAAGTCAAAAAACGATTTCCTTTTTTTGTTTTTGTAAAAAAGTAGTCAAGTCTTAATTTAAAAAACTGTTATAAGCGGTTTAAATCTGCGAAATCTGTGCTAAAAGACAAATAAGTAGATTGATTGATTACAATAATTTATTTGCGATTTAGGAAAAAATTACAGCAGAAACTATATCTTTATCGGATGAAAGAATACTTCGCCATAATAATTGATGATGAAAAGAATATACGTGAAGCATTATCTACATTGTTAAGCCAGTACTGTCCTGAAATCAACGTTTGTGGTATTGCTGCTTCCGCAAATGAAGGAAGAATACTGCTTGAGAATAACAGGGTGGATTTTATTTTCCTTGATATATCAATGCCAAAAGAAGATGGATTTGCATTCCTTCGTTCCATTCCCAGTAATAATTATGGGATCATATTTGCAACAGCATACCAGGAATACGCGCTACGTGCGCTTAAAGCGAATGCAATAGATTATCTTATGAAACCGATAAATCCCTTTGAGCTGAAAGACGCAGTAAAAAAGGCAATTACCAACCATGAACTTCGCCGACGCTCTTCGGAAATTCAGGAGATATACAATAAGTCCCTGAACAATCTGAACGAACATCTTCAATTGAAAAACAGCCCGATCACCAGGCTTACAATACCTGAACAAACAGGGTTTAAGCTGGTAAATGTTGCAGATGTAATGTATTTACAAGGCGACGATAATTATACTATTCTTATTCTTACCGGAGAACGGAAAATTCTAGCAACGCGAACCCTGGGTGAGTTTGAAAGAATCCTGGAAGGTCCGGAGTTTTACAGGATTCATAAATCAACCATAATTAACCTGAATTTCCTGATCGGATATTCAAGTTTTCAGGGAAACTTTGCTGAGTTAAAAGATGGTTCCCGCCTGGATATTTCGAGGCGAAAAGTAACCGAATTTCGTGAAAAAGTGAAACAATACTCAATTTCAATAGACTAATTTGAAAATAGTATATATTTTCTTCATTGCTTGTATCTTTGGATATAGTGGTAATACGTTGGCACAAAATCCATATATCCATCATTATACTACCCTGGATGGATTACCGTCAAACACCATCTATCAGATGTGCCAGGATAGCCATAAGTTTTTATGGTTCTCATCGGATGCGGGAGTGGTCAAGTTTGATGGTTCCAACTTTACATGTTACAGAAAGAAAGACGGTTTAAGCAGCAATGATGTAGTCCGTATCAAAGAAGATTCAAAAGGCCGAATTTGGTTTTTTAATTATAATGCTACTGTTAACTTTTTTTATAACAATAAAATCTATAATGGAAAAAATACACCTTTCCTTAATTCATTATTCGGGATGGGCTTTTTTTTAGATTTTTTTACTGATTCCTCCCAGACTATAAATTTCTACAACTGGCAGAAAGAACTCTTTTCGTTAGATACAAATAATAAAGTAACTAAGCGGCTACTCTTCAGAAATATCAATTATAAGTTGCCTTTAATCGGAAACAATTATGATATCATACGAATTTCGTATTTAAGCAAAAGTCTGTTGGATGATTTAATTATTTGGACTGGAACAGGGATTTACAAAGAAAACATTCTACAGGGGAGAATTACAGTTCTCGATACAAACCTGCGTTGCAAGGGGGTTTTTCCAGCTAAAAACAAAACATATTATGTAAATACTTACTATGATGGAATAATAAAGGTTACTGGAAATTTTCGACAAGAGGATATTCCATTTCCCGGTGATTCGCAGAAAATCAGAACTATCCTTGAAGATTCTGAAGGTTTCCTTTGGATAGCTTCATTTGATGAAGGAGTGTATTGTCTTAAAAACAATAAAGTTGTCAGGCATTTTAATATTAAAAATGCACAGGGACTTTTACAGGATCATGAGCAAAACATCTGGGTCAGCACAGAATCAGATGGAGTATATGTCATCAATCATGATTTATTAACGCAAAATCATTTTGATCGCACCAATTTTGATAATTCTAGCGTTAATCAACTTTGTGAATTCCCTGGTTCGGGAATCTGGTGTATCAATACTAAAGCAACCTATTTATTAAAAGCTAATGTATTATATACTATGTTCATACCCAGTAATTTACAGCCTTTAAATTTATTATATCTGTTTAGGGACAATACATTATTGTTAGGGACTTTAAGTAATAGGATATGCACATTTAAAAATATAAGGCTTAATGTTGCATCAAAGGAGATTACTTATAGTAAAAGATTTATATATATAATCCCGATTAAGAAAATTATCGATGACCGTACAGGTTTGATAACAACCCTTTTTGACCAAGGAAAGATAATGTTTACTAACTCATCGAATCCTTCATTTGGCTATAATTACCGAATTAATGAAAGAATTAATAATGCGTATTATAATGCCAATAACGAGCTCGTTATAAATGCTAAAAGAAATTATCTTTACAGGAATCATCAATTAGAAAGGTATTCTGAATTATCGCGTTTTAATGGAACCATGATTTCGAATCACTTGGTTTTGAATGATTCTTCAGAGTTGTTGAATATTGATGGCGACAGCCTATATCTTTTAAAGAATCACAAATTCTATAATTTAACTGCTGCATTCGATACTCCGATTGATAAACAAATTAAAAAAATTTTATACAAGAATTCTACTTTGTATGTGACCACACTAAAGGACATATTTGTTTGTTACAACCCATTAAAGGTTATATTGGGGCATTCAGTGCACATTGAACCGCTTAAAATACGTTTTAATAATGTGACTGACGTCGTCATTTATAAAGACACACTTTATATTGCTAGCGATGATGGCTTAACAATTATACCTGAATCATCATTATCAAAAAACATCGCCGTTCCCCCTATTCCATATCTCAATTCTATCACGGTAAATGACAAATTATATTCGCTACCTGATTACAATCTTAAGCTGACCGGAAAAAACAAGATTCAATTGTCATTTGGCTGTATCAGTTATTCATCCAGTTCTGTAATTTATTCATATATGCTCGCCGGGGCAGAAAGTAAATGGACAATTGGAACAGGAAGCGGGATTAACCTGGTATATCAAAACCTTCGCAAAGGAAACTATGTATTTAAGCTACGGTTCCGAAAATCCAATTCAGAATGGAGTAAGCCACTGGAGTTAGCCATAACCATCAAACCGACCCTGGTAGAATATCCTGCTTTTTGGGCTGTTGTAATATTGCTAGCCGGAGGATTAATTTTCCTTATCATATACCTTATCAGAATAGGAAAAAGGAAAAGAGAAGAGGTTGATCACCAGTTAATAGTGATGGAACAAAAAGCACTGCAGTCGATGATGAATCCGCATTTCATATTTAATTCACTTGGTTCAATTCAAAACTTTCTGCTCAAAAATAAAGGCAGTGAAGCTGTAATATACCTGTCGCAATTCGCCCAGTTAATACGACAAAACCTGAATGCAATTAATACTCCTATGATTTTTCTTGAGGATGAAATTGACAGGTTGAGAAATTATTTTGAACTTGAGAAAAAACGGCTTGATTATAAATTTGATTATAAGATTGAAATTAATAATAAGTTAGAAGAAGACGGAATATTTATTCCAAGTATGATTATTCAGCCAATTGTCGAGAATTCAATCTGGCATGGGATAGCCACTCTCGAACAAAGGGGTACTATTAAAATCAGTTTCAGTACTTATACTTCCAAATCTTTGAAAATTGTTATTGAAGATAACGGAATTGGCATGAAAAAATCAATGGAATATTCTGATAAAACCTCGCAGCGTCAGCATCTGGGTATGCAAATTATTAAAAAGCGATTAGAACTGCTAAGCAAAAAATATAAAACAGAAACCGGAATAATTTATTCAGAATGTTTTCCTGATCATAGTAACACTGGAACTAAGGTGGAACTTATAATGCCATTCATTTATAGCATCAATGAAATCTAAGCTGGTTTTCCATGCAACCTTAATGAAATATCCATATTGTCTTATAAATCTTCTCCTGCCTGTTTGCCGTTCCTTTCCACAAATGTAGTTTTACTCAGTAACTAATACCATTCACTCAACCGGTAAATGTAGTCAGCAAAATGCAATTATTATTGCATGGTTGAATTTATTCAACTGTGGAATGAGATCATAAAGCAATTAAAATTTCATTTTTTAATATGCCTTTCTGAAACTACTTTTACTTCCATCTAAGTAGTTGAATTATTACATTTTATTTAGCAGCCGCCTTGTATAAAGGCGGCTGTATTTTTATCCGAAAATTTGCTGCCATGCTACTTCCCCAATTTGCTCTGGTTCCCCAATTATGCAAATTGTTATGCAAATAAAAAACCACCTACTGCAAAAACGCTGTAAGTGGTTGATTTTGAGGCTCCCCCTTCAGGACTTGAACCTGAGACCCTCTGATTAACAGTCATATTTTTACGTAATATTTATAATCTGAACTATGTTGCAATATTACTGTATATCAGTATTTTATATCATTATTTTAATGCATATTTATTGATACAAATGTAATATTAATTGATTTTGTTTGTACATTTGTTTGTGCATATAATTCAATTTTTATGAAAACAATCGCATCAAAAGTATCCACAGGTATTTATCTCGATGATCGCAGAACTAACAAGAGCGGCATTTATTTGCTTAAACTTAGAGTCACTTTCGATCGCAAAAGTAAATTCTACCCTCTCTATAATGAGAGCGGCAAAAAGATCATTCTTGCAAATACAGCTTTTGCAGAAAATGAAGTATTTGCCTTTACTCCAAAGGTATTTAAAAATATAATGGCGAAGAGCCCACAGGATATATTTCTGATTGCAAAACAATTCCTTGATAAGATACGCAATAAAGCCAACGATCAGATTAAAGATATTCCCGACTTCACTTTTGAGAAATTTGAAAAGATTTACTTCAATACTGAACCAGTTGAGATCGTTAATGAAAAGGACCTGTTTGTATGGTTAAAAAGGTTGTCTAAAGAGATGAGGGCCGAAGGACGCATATCAACCGCCGTTACCTATGAATGTGCGCTTAACTCACTTACTACTTTTACTGCTCAGGAAAAGCTGCTGTTATCCGACTTCACTACTGATTTTCTAAAGAAGTACGATGCCTGGATGGAGGAAAAAAAGAAAAGTCCAACGACTACTGGAATATACCTCCGCGCTGTAAGGGTAGCTTACAACAAGGCTATGAAAAAAGGATTAGTTAATCCCGAAAAGTATCCCTTTGGTAAACGGTCTGATGAAAAATTCCCGATCCCCAATGGCGCTAATGTTAAAAAAGCACTGACAATTAAACAAGTCGGAGATATAGCCAACTACAAAACTGCAAAAGGCTCTACTATCAGGCGGTATCGTGACTATTGGCTGTTTACATATCTTGCTAATGGCATGAATGTAAAGGATATGGCCATGTTAAAATATAAAAATATCGACCATGATAAATTGACATTCATCCGCGAAAAAACCAAGCGCGAAACTTCTTCTAATCCCAAACTGATTACCGTAGTCATTACACCTTTGGTTTCACGAATCATAAAAGAATGGGGTATTAAACCAGTTGAACCCGAATCATATATTTTCCCGATTCTCGAACCTGGTGCTACACCTGTAAGGCAGTACAAACTAATTCAGCAAGCCACCAAAATGATCAATACGTATATTAAAGACGTTGCTGCTGCAAAAAAAATTCCCGTTAAAGTAACTACCTATGTTAGTAGGCATTCCTTCAGTACGGTTCTAAAAAGGTCTGGCGTTTCAACCGAGTTCATCAAGGAAAGCCTTGGTCACAGTAGTCTTGCCACTACCGAAAAATATCTTGCAGGATTTGAAGATGCCGAACAACGAAAAAATGCCGAAAAATTAACCCAATTTAAATTAAAGCCTTCCTTAAAAGAATAATTATTTCGTTGTAGTCACCCCTTCTAATGTAAAAGGAGAGGGAATCGGGTGAGATCCTTATGTAAATAATTTCCAACTCACCAAAACAATTATTTTTACCTTTATCCCTCCAATTATATTATTTACATCAAAACGCACTTCTCGTTTCCTTTCCTTGCTTTAATTCATGTTGGTTCATGTATAATACCAAGGCATTTATTTAATAGTCTTTTATACTTCTAAAATATTTAATAATGGAAAAACCATTATTTATAAAGTTTGATCAGGGTAATTTCCGAATGCTCCCCCAGGACATTAAGCCAATCCCAGGCTATATTGAACCTATTAATGAAGAAACAGGAGAGCTTTTCCCTTACTGTTGCCCACACCATAAACAAATATTTGATGATGCGGTAAACTGGTTTTCAAAATTCCCTAATTGCTGTGAGGAGCATAAAAAATTACCTCAAACCCATTTGTTTGAAAAGGAAAAATACGAAGGAACTCCTTTAAAAATAGTCAAACAAATTTCATTTACCGAACATCAGATTATTGAAGTCATTGACAAACCTGACTGGTATAAACATGTAGTTGATTATATTGAGTACAATTTGTTGAGTTTTGGACAACCAAATATTGGTGCCGAAATTTACATGAAATGGATAATATCTTTTATTAATAACGAGAATAAAAAAATACCAACAGACAAAAAGCAGAAAATAATTTCATATTTAAATAGCTGTTATAGCCAGAATCCGAAATCGGAATCCCAAATTACTGACTGGAATATATTAAATTCTACATATCAATCCTGGCTCAAAATTTTCCCGTTCGAGTTAACAACATATTTTGGAAATTTGAAACAACACTTTGAAAATATTTTACCCTTTTTAAATGGGCCAATTGAAGAAAATATTTATTCAGGAATAGCCAAATCAAGGTTGCATACCAAGGCCAGTTTATTTGAAGCCCTGATTGTTTTAACAAATGAATTATTAACTCAAATAAATGGCGTATCACTCTTTGAGAAAGGCCTTATTTCAGATACGGCTAAAATAAAACTTGAACTTATAAATGCTAACCGATCACAAAAATTAAAAAAGGGTTATCATAATAGTTCTCCTAATGAAGAACACAGGTATAGAAAAATGATTAAGGATTGGCTTAAAGATGAGAAAGATTATTTCAATGAAATTTCCCCACTTCTGAAACCTCTACAACCTCAAAACATGGAATCATCAATCAATCCTTTTAAATACCTGGAGTTCAAAAAAAGCTCATTCTATTCAAATCTCTTGGAAGAAAATAATTTCACCACAGAAGAGGCGGATGAATTGTACCAATTTCTCATTGAGACTTTAAATATGCTCGAAAAGACCAGGTCAAATGAACTCAAATCACACAATCTGATAATTGAACGGGCTAAAGGATTAGATAAAAACCCACTATTTGATAGGATGTCAAGAATGTTCCAGCATTGGTTAGTAAAAGCCTTAAAAAATGATGACTCTTATGTTTATGCGTTTAACTATTTAGCTCAAAAAACTAACCGTGAAATGCATATGAAAGTATATGATGTAAAATTGATCTCAGATGCTGATTTGTTTTTTATGCTCGAAAAAGATCAACTCTCAAAAGCTAAACTTGACATTACGGAACAATTAAGTGGAGCAGATGAACTGGAATTAATGAATAACTCTTCACAAATGAACTATCTTGAAATTATTCTTAAAGGTTATACTGATATCAATTGCAAGGACAATCTTTCTAAATACTTCAACCGGGAGTTCAAAAAGGCTGAGCGAGAATATTATGATGTAGAGGAATTTTTTAGCGGTTGTTTGAACGTTATTCAGGGCTTTGAAAACAATTTAATGAGGCAATTGCAAATTAGAAAATTTGAACTATTCCAGGTTATTGATATTTGCAAAAAAAATAAAGAGCCATTTGAGGAAGTAGTAGCTGAACTTAATAGTGTTAGTTTGGACAACTTTTCTATTCCCTTAGCTTCTATAACCAACAATAAATATTCCGGCCATTTTTGGAATAATGATGTTATAAATATTAAAAATGGAATCAAAGATGCCTATTTTAAAATAGCAATCCCAAAATCGGTAAATGATATTGGTAAACCAGCTATTTTGCCTTCAACTCTCACATCGCTCCCTCCTATCGAAGATGTCTTCTTCATCCATTATCAGTGTGATAAATTCGAAGAAGGTGATCGTATTACCAGCCTCTGTGTCTATGATAATATAGATATTAAAATATTTAATTGCGATGAAGCCAAAGCGATTGAGTTGTATTCCCAAAAAGTCGATGAACTAAGTGCAAAAGGACTTATTCCTATCCATTGGGATCAGAATAGTCCTCATTTTGGAGTTGATCATATCAAAGAAAGGTACAAAACACTCACGGGTAAAGATATAAATATACTGTATCCTGGCAGCTTAAACCTGGCAGACTATTTAAAATTTAAATACGGTGAAAATTATGTTCCACATCGCAGATTAGACAACCTCGCAAGATTAAATGGATTTAGTGGTATATATGAAACAGAGAATGGAAATAAGACTTTCGCCAGAGATCGTATTTTGCTGCTTTCAAAGATCTATTTCAACGAACTAAAAGGTTCTCTTAAAACAAGCCCAGATCAAAGCACAATAGATACTGTTAAGAATGTTGCACTCGCAGATTTTGAAGAGGTTTTTGAAGAAAACAAGCTATCTAACTTAGAAACTCGTCGCAAAATAGATCAATATGTAAAGAGTAATCCCTCTTTGATGAACAAATTTGGTATTAATGTTGAATATTTTTTCGATAATATCAGGGAATCAGATATTACTCAGATTGAAATATATAATACAGTAGAAAAGCTTACTGATAACTTTAAAGTTGATAAACTTAAGATTTTACAAAAAGATTTTGATTTTTATCTCTTTCAAGCTAAAGAAGAAAAAAGCTCTGAGTTTGATGAAAATGATATTAAATTAGCTATTGATGAATTACAAAAACAAGGCAAAGAAATTCCTTTTAAGTTTTTGCCTAGTATATCCAAAGATGAAAGTGGAAAAACTATTATTACACCTAATGCAAATAAATATATTGATAAAGAAAAACTCCTATATCCATTTGATTTTTTTAACTGTTACCTATTTCAAACTTTTGTAGCTGAATTGATTAAAAATTATGAAGCTAATATTAATAAGTCAGAGCCTGATTCTGCCAAGACACAAGATAAATCAGATTCTATAAAAGAACCAAAAAAAACTAAATCCCATGAATATAAAGATAAATTAGACTTTTCTTTATCCTATTATTCCGAGATGTTTTCAGTTGTAAATGCAATTGTTTTGGCAGATTATGAGGGTGTTGTCGATAGCATTAATGATCTGAATGAAAAGGGCATAGAAGTCGCTTACAATGAAAAATCATTAACTGAACAAGTTCATTTTGACTTGAGTACTGAAGAAGCATCCATCTATTATAATTATGGGATCAAAAGAATTAATGAAATTTTAGATACGTTTTATCTTATCTCCTCAAGAATTACTGAATTTCACACAAAAGACGAAGTTCTTAATAAAGATATTCAGGAAATCTGGCATGAACAGTCAAATTTAGGTTGGGGTTTTGTTCTGTATTCGGACTCATCAGAAAATTTTGTTAAGGACCTTACTAATAGTATTGAAAAAAATATATTAAGTTTTAGAGATAAATTTATTTCATCAGCATCATTAAATGCTAATATTAAAATCACACAAGTTCCTTTAAATGATAGAAAAGAAAATACAGATCAAATTAATAAATCAACACCTAATAAACTGCCGATTATTGAAAATGGAAATAGTATAGATGTAGAAAGGTCAAACCGCATTAAAGAAGCGATAGATGACCACATGGAAGAATTTAAAACAGCATTTCAAAATGTTTCTGATTTTAATAACGCTTGTTTATATCTTCAGAATTTCTTTGAAAACATTAATATAACCATCTCGAAACCTCTTTTCGTAAAAAGGGGGAATAAGGTTCGTATGGCTTTTGTTTTAGGTAGCCTGTATAAAGACCTCAAAACAGATCCAATAAGTTTAGAATATTTACAGTCTCTTGTTCGATTGTTTACAGTATTTCAAGATGAAAACCTGATTGACAAATCACTAATTTCAACAAACTTATATAAATATTGCACTACTAAATCGTAATAACTATAAGGCTTTCAGAAATACCATAAAAACCATATTCTAAATTATTTTTTACCATTTTTACCATGTTTTTCCTTAGCAAGAAATTTCAGCGCTATGGAAAAACTTTCATTTGAATCCCTCCCCGCAGCCGTTTCTATTCTTTTAGAGAAAGTCTCTAATATAGAAATGCAGCTCCAAAAATCTTCAGGACAAAAACCTGATACCGACACCTGGTTTGACCTCTCTGGTCTCTGCCAGTACCACCCCGACAAACCCGCGAAACCTACCGTTTACGCGTATGTCCAAAATCGCACCATCCCATTCCACAAAAAAGGGAAAAAACTTTTTTTCCTGAAATCCGAAATCGACACCTGGTTAAAATCAGGTCGCCGTAGTACTGCCATGGAAATCGAAGCCGAAGTCGATGGATATTTCACCTCTAAAACCCGGCAGTCATGAGAAACACAAATTCAAACTCATCTGCCTCGTTAAAACAGGCAAGGGCCACCACCTCTCACAGTAACAGCCCCAAAGTTAATCTACCAGATCAACCGTACAAAGATATACCAACCCTATATCAAAACCTTCATATACTTTGGCGACATTATGGCTTACCCGAGATTCTCAGCCTTAATTCATCCTCTAACAGCCCGGTTATATGATACAGAAATCCTTAATTATCACCCCCGAAAAACTCGCCGCTTTCGAAGGCCGGAAAAAACACTCCCAGGTCCTCCACGACTTGTTAATGGAAATCAAACCCATTA
Organism: Bacteroidales bacterium; assembly: GCA_963665485.1. Taxonomy (GTDB): domain Bacteria; phylum Bacteroidota; class Bacteroidia; order Bacteroidales; family UBA4417; genus UBA4417. The sequence continues at coordinate 661,941 of OY762227.1, forward strand.
ATATGAGAAAATTCCTCGAACTTCCTGACGAGGTTGAAACAAAGCAGAAACATATTGTTGTAGCTGTTGTCAAGCATCTGCTTGAAGTATCTCGAAACATGAAATGGAACCTCAGCAGGGTCTTTGATTATACGTATGTATATAATGGTGCATTCTGGCAACAACTTGACAAGGAAGACATGAAGGCTTTCCTGGGCAAAGCGTCGATTCAAATGGGTTGCCCCGATTATGAAGCCCGGCACTTTGAGTTCAAGGATAAATTATTGAAACAATTCCTAACTGATGCTCACCTCCCATCTCCGCCCATTGAACCAGATAAAATTCTGATTAATCTTCAGAATGGTACTATGGAGTTTACTCCTAATGGTTGGGAGAAACGGGATTTTGATCCAGATGATTTTCTCACTTATCAATTACCATTTCCTTATGATCCGGAAGCAACTTGTCCAATATTTGACAAATACCTGCTCGAGGTTCTGACAGATGAAAACAGCCGAAAAGTTCTTCAGGAGTATTCAGGTTATATTTTTACAAAAATGAACCTCGAAAAAATGCTGATGCTTACCGGCTCCGGTTCTAATGGCAAGTCTGTCTTTTTTAACATTATCAGTGCCTTAATTGGTAAAGAGAATCTTCTGACGTATTCCATGGGCCTTTTTGCACATGAATACAACCGGGCTAAACTCACAAACGTCCTCTTGAATTATAGTTCCGAGAAAGGCACTGAATTGAATCCTGATACTTTCAAAGCATTGGTAAGTGGCGAACCCTTGCAGGCACGTGAACCTTATGGGAAATCGTTCACTTTGTTTAACAAGGTGCGGTTCATTAACAATGCAAACGAGTTACCCCGGGAAACCGAGCATACTGAAGCGTATTTTCGTCGCTATCTGATTATCCCTTTTGATGTTACAATCACAGAAGAACAAAGGGATATTGATCTTGCAGATAAAGTGATTGCTGACGAATTATCAGGGGTCTTCAATTGGCTTCTCGTAGGGCTTAACAGGATCATTGCACAAAAAAAGTTCTCCACCTGTGAAAAATCAACCAAAGCTCTTAATGATTTCCGAAGGCAGTCCGATAGTGTTGCACTCTTTCTGGATGAGTATAATTATAAACCTTCAACTGATATTAAAGAGCCTCTCGCTGACCTGTACACCAGGTACAAAGGGTTCTGCCAGGAAGACAACTATAAACCTGTTGGCAAAAATAAATTTTCAGTCAGGATCGAGAATAAAGGCTATGAGAAAACCCGATTAAATAATGGGACTACAGCCTTTATGATGGAAACTCCTGTTAGCCTCTATGGAGGTATTGTTTGACAGTTCTTGAAATTTAATGGGTTAAACTATTTCTGTTTTTCAGTTTTTCAGACAATTATCTGAATTTCTGAAAATCTGAATCACCAATTAATCTTTTTTTTATGAGCGTCCTCGATAAAAGTATAAGCTATTTCCCATCCACCACCGAAACCAGGAAAGGAGTATCAGTCAATCTATTGAAACTCCTTCAAAGTTCAAAGCACGTAGCTATAATTAATTCGCTTCGTGCCGAATCAGATCCGGATAAGCAAGGCAAGATTAAAGAAGGTCTGCCTTGCTATACAGTAGCAGGTACATTTTCTCGCCGCTGCGAGGATGGATTGCTGCTTCCTTCCGGCCTGGCTGCCGTCGATCTCGACAGTGCAGAAGATTACGATGTAATTCCTTTGCTCAATGAACTTAAAAAGATTCCCTACATCGCTTATGCCGGCCTTTCATGCCGAGGCAAACGCATCTTTGCTATTATCCCTTTCCTTCATCCTGATAAGTACAGCAAACAATATGAACGTCTCATAAAATCTTTTGAAGATATAGGCTTGCCCATGGGTGATACGTGTCACAAGGCTATCAGTCAACCTCGTTATATCTCCTATAATTCAGATGATACTTGCTTTTACAACCACAGTGCAAAACTCTATCACCTTCTACCGCCGGAGAAAATATATTATAATATTCAGGTTAAGAATACTCCTTCAGATAACAAATCCGAGGGTTTTCCCGAAAACCCATTTAAATGGTGTGAAACGCATTTCCAAAAGAATCATTCTTTTGCGGAAGGCAGTAGACATAAATACATCATTGATCTAGCCCGCTATTGCAATATTAAAGGCATCCCTGAATCCGACACTTTAAGTAGCTGTATCACTGGTTACAATAGTGAAGGATTTGATGATCTGGAAATTTCTAAAATTGTCAAACACATCTATTCCTCTCAGTCCGCCAGTCATAATACAAACCCATTTAAGCATATCACTAAAGCTGACAATAAAAAGCCTAAGAAACCTATTGCTTCAGCAACTCAAGTACCTCCGAAATCATCTTCTATTCCATCACCTTCTCTCCCCTTTGCCACTTCCTTTTCTGCCACCCCGTCTCCCACGCCCCCACTCTCAAATTCAACTAATGCTTCACCGATTAACTATGTTCCTTGTGCTACTCCTGATCCCCCTGTTCGTGATGTTTTTGACTCAACCGGCACTCTTTATACCCAAAGACCATACCCGGAAATTTGTGATTAATCTTAATTGTAATAATGTTTTCGTAGAATATCCAGGTAGCATGTCCTTCAATCCCTTTTCTTTCCTAACTTTGTTTCAATTCAATTACCTCAGATTATGGTATTGCTTTTCACATTAAATTTATCAGAATCTGCTATAAACCTTTACTGTCTTTAAAATTCTTAATCCGTTTACTAGTACCATGTCCGACGACCAAAAAAAACAACTCGAACAACAGCTTTGGAACATTGCCAATACCCTTCGCGGAAAAATGGGTGCCGATGAGTTCCGCGATTATATCCTGGGATTCATTTTCTACAAATATTTATCCGAAAGGATGCACCTCTATGCCAATGAGATACTCAAAGAAGACGGCATAAAATACGAGAACATTAAAGAAAATACACCACAAGGGGAAGAATACCTCGAAGCTATCAGGGAAGAATCCCTTCTGAAATTAGGATATTTCCTTAAACCATCTGAGCTCTTCAGCGAAATTGCTAAAAAAGGCAATTCCAATGGTAAAGCTGAAAATGAAAGTACCTTCATCCTGCAGGACCTTACCCAAATACTGAACCACATTGAGCAAAGCACCATGGGTACAGATAGTGAGGATGATTTCAATAAACTCTTTGAAGACATCAATTTAACTTCCGCCAAACTCGGTAACACAGAAGCTGCTAAAAATGAACTCATAGCTAAAGTACTTGGCCACCTCGATAAGATCGACTTTAAACTGGAAGATGCCGATTCCGACGTGCTGGGCGATGCTTACGAATACCTTATTGGCCAGTTTGCCAGTGGTGCCGGTAAAAAAGCCGGTGAATTTTATACGCCACAACAGGTTTCCACTGTCCTGGCCCGTATAGTTACCATGGGTAAGAAAAAACTGAAATCAGTTTACGATCCTACACATGGTTCCGGTTCTCTTCTATTGCGGATAAAAAAGGAAGTTGAAGAAGTTTCTAATTTTTATGGCCAGGAGCTTAACCGCACTACATATAACCTGGCACGTATGAACATGATCCTTCATGGTGTACATTACCGCCAGTTTGATTTAAAGCAGGAAGACACCCTCGAAAAGCCACAGCATATTGGAATGCAGTTTGAGGCCGTGGTTGCAAATCCGCCCTTTTCTGCGAAATGGAGTGCAAGCCCATTGCATATGAGTGACGACCGCTTTAGCCAGTATGGCAAACTGGCTCCCGCTTCCAGAGCCGACTTTGCCTTTGTGCAACACATGATTTATCACCTGGCCGATAATGGTACTATGGCAGTGGTTTTACCTCATGGTGTGCTTTTCCGTGGTTCAGCTGAAGGCCATATCCGTAAATACCTGATTGAAGACCGTAATTACCTTGATGCTGTAATTGGTTTACCCGCCAATATTTTCTATGGTGCTGCCATTCCTACATGTATCCTTGTTTTCAAAAAGTGCCGCGAAAATCCCGAAAACATCCTGTTTATAGATGCAAGTCGGCATTTCGAGAAAGTTAAAAACCAGAACGTCCTTAGGCCCCAGGATATTGATAAAATTGTATTCACTTATAACGATCGTAAAACTATAGCCAGGTATAGCTATGTTGCACCTTTATCTGAAGTTGAGTTAAACGAGTATAATCTGAATATCCCGAGGTATGTCGATAATTTTGACGCAGAAATAGATATTGATATTGAAGAAATAGCAGTTGAGCTTGTCGAACTCGACAAACAAATGAATGAAACCGATAAAACCATTGCTGGCTTTTGCCACCAATTGAATATCTCTACTCCTTTTTAAAATATGGAAAAGCATAAGAATATACCGGAATTGCGTTTTCCTGAATACAATATCAACTGGGAAAAGAAGAAAATCGAAAGCTTTATCGACTTTCTATCCGGATATCCATTCGACGGAGAAGATATTTCTGAAGATCCCTCAGGCATTCCATTAATGAGAGGCGTTAATATCACAGAAGGACGTATCAGGCATTCAAATGATATAGATCGGTTTTATGATGGCAATACCACCAAATTAAAAAAATACTTTTTAAAAAAAGGTGATTTGGTAATTGGAATGGATGGTTCAAAAGTCGGAAAAAATTCGGCGATTGTCGACGAAGAAAATGCTGATTCAATTTTGGTTCAACGAGTTGCAAGACTCAGAGAAAAAGATAATAGTTCACTTCCATTCATTTACCACTATATTAATTCAATTCGTTTTCACAAATATGTTGATGAAGTAAAAACAAGTTCAGGTATTCCTCATATCAGTGCCGCCCAAATAAAGGATTTTAAAATAGCACTACCTACCCTTCCTGAGCAACAAAAAATTGCTTCCTTCCTCACCTCAGTTGATGACAAACTCACACAATTTAAACAAAAGAAATCCCTCTTGGAGCAATACAAAAAAGGTGTAATGCAAAAAATATTCTCCCAGGAAATCCAGTTTAAGGATGAGAAAGGAATGGCGTTTCCGAAATGGGAAAAGAAAATATTATTCAATTTAGCCAAAATAAAGTATGGAAAAGACCAAAAGCAGGTATCAGATGAAAATGGCGTATATCCAATATTAGGAACTGGAGGAACAATTGGTAGAACCAATCAATTCCTTTGTAAAAATCCATCTGTGCTTATCGGAAGAAAAGGCACAATTGACAAACCAGTTTATATGGATACTCCATTTTGGACAGTTGATACACTTTTTTACACAGAAGTATTAGAAAACACATTCCCTAAATGGCTATACTACAAATTCCAAACGATAAATTGGTATCTGTATAATGAAGCATCTGGCGTTCCAAGTCTGAGTGCATCTACAATCTACAAAATAAAAATCGATCTTCCCTGCCTTGCAGAGCAATCCAAAATCGCCAATTTCCTATCCGCCATCGATGAAAAGATAAACCATTGCCAGTTGCAAATAGAGAAAACAGTGCTATATAAAAAAGGATTGCTGCAAAAGATGTTCTGCTAGGGTTTTGAGGTTCTGCAACATAACACTGTAGTTATATTAGTATGATAGAAAATAATAATTTTGTTAAGGATGTTGCAAATGATACTTTTTGTATTACTTTTGTGCCAACAGTACCCGTTTTGCTTCCCGTTAGATCAGCTTACGGGTCTTTTTTTTACAAAAAAATGAAATGATTTTCGCCCTCCTTTCCTTTAACCAGGAATAATTGGAGGGCTTTTTATTTTTATAATTTGTTATGACTAAACCAGCCAAAACAGTACAAGATCAAATTGCCTTACTCCAGAGTCGGAATATGAAATTCAGGCAGATTTCCAATGCCAGTCATTTTTTATCTAATATCAGCTATTACAGGTTAAAAGGATACTGGTGGGAAATGCAGGATGATAGAACACAACACCATTTTGTTGATGGCAGTTATTTTGAAGATGTTATTGATCTATACAACTTCGACAGGCATTTGCGATTGATTGTCTTCAACGCAATCGAACGCATCGAGATTTCTCTCAGAACCAAACTCATATATCACCTGTCTTTAGGCTATGGCCCGCAATGGTATTTAGACCCTTCATTATTTGAAGACCAAAAGATTTATTCAGTATTTCTTTCTAAGCTCTTTCTGGATGTAGGCAATAGCAGCGAAGAGTTTATTAAGAAACATTACGTAAACCACCCATCAGAGCATCCTGAAAGTTGGAAAGCACTCGAAGTCTTAACGCTTGGCGCTCTTTCAAAATTATATCAGAACATCCGTCACCAGTTGCCCGAAAAAAGTAGCATTGCAAAGGAGTTCGGGTTATACAATCAGAAGTATTTATCAGGCTGGTTGTTAAGTATAACTGTTATCAGAAATATAATTGCGCATCATAGCAGGCTTTGGAACCGGGTCGTTATCAATAAATATGATTGGCCTCCCACTACGCCAAAACCTATATTAACATATGTTCCTGATAACAATCAGCGGAGAAAAATATTCCCGCTTCTTTCAGCAATTCTTTATATGAATAATGAAATAAGTCCCGGTCATGCATTAAAGACGGAACTTATTGCACTTTTTAATACTTTTCCAGATGTAAAATTGAGCCGAATGGGCTTTCCGATCAACTGGAAAAAAGAACCAATCTGGAAGTAATATGACAACCCAGCCCGAACAGATTTTAGAGGACAACCTTATCGCTCAACTCGTTGAATTGGGTTATGCCTATGTTGCAATTAAAGATGAAAATGACCTCTTTGCCAACTTCAAATCACAACTCGAAAAGCATAACAAGGTCACCCTTTCCGACACAGAGTTCAAACTAATACTCAACCATCTCAACAAAGGCAATGTTTTTGACCGGGCAAAAATACTCAGGGATAAACTGCCTCTGGTCCGAGCCGAAAAGTCGGGTCTGGTTTCAACCGTTTACATCGAATTTATACAGCAGGAACACTGGTGCCAGAACCAATACCAGGTAACACGCCAGATTACGCTCGATGGCAGCTACAAAAACCGCTTCGATGTAACCATTCTTGTTAACGGTTTACCATTGGTTCAGATTGAGTTAAAAAAACGTGGTCTTGAGTTGAAAGAAGCATTCAATCAGATCAACCGTTACCAGCGGCATTCCTTCTGGGCTTCAAATGGATTATTCCAATACGTTCAGATATTTGTTATATCCGATGGAGTAAACACAAAGTATTACGCCAACAACCGCTTCCAGTCCTTTAAGCAAACTTTTTATTGGTCCGATAAAAGCAATCAGAAAATTACTCAACTCTCTGAATTTACCAAAGAGTTCCTCGAACCGTGCCACATGTCCAAAATGATTACCAAGTACATTGTGTTGCACGAATCCGATAAAATACTGATGGTTTTACGGCCCTATCAGTATTATGCAGTCGAAGCTATTATCGAAAAGGTAAAAACCAGCCATAAAAACGGCTACATCTGGCATACCACCGGATCAGGAAAAACGCTCACATCATTTAAAGCCAGCCAGATTCTTACCCAGATACCAAAAGTGGATAAGGTGGTTTTTGTAGTCGATCGCAAGGACCTCGACTACCAGACCACCAAAGAATTTAACAGCTATTCCGAAGGAAGTATTGATGGAACCGACAATACCAATGCCCTTGTACGCCAGTTTATGGATGATACCAAACTGATTGTTACCACCATCCAGAAACTCAATTCAGCCATCACCAGGAATCATTTCAATACCCGTATGGAATTGCTGAGAGATCAGCGTATTGTTTTCATCTTCGACGAATGCCACCGCACACAGTTTGGCGAAACACACAAACGGATTCGTGCTTATTTCAACAAAGCGCAGTTGTTCGGATTCACCGGCACTCCCATTTTTGCTGAAAATGCCGTGAAAAACGAATTAGGTAAACGCACCACTAAAGAGTTATTCGACGAATGCCTTCATAAATATGTCATTACCGATGCCATAAAGGATGAGAATGTGCTCAAATTCTCGGTCGAGTACATTGGCAAATACAAAGAAAAAGAAGGAGCAAAAACCGAAGTGGATATTGAAGTGGAAGGCATTGATACGGATGAATTACTGAACTCGCCTCTGCGTCTGGAAAAAATAGCCGATTTCATTCTTGCCAACCACAATCGTAAAACGCACAGCCGCACTTTCACAGGTTTGTTTTGTGTAAGTAGCATCGAGAATCTCATTAAGTACTACGAGATATTCCGGAAACGCAAAACCGAAGGAGTACACGATCTGAAAATTGCAACCATTTTTAGCTACATAGCCAACGAGGACGACAAAGATGCCAATGGTTTTATGCAGGACGATCTTTTAATGCTGGCTGCTGATGCCGAACCAGCATACGGCACTAATCAAAACACACCTCCTTCTTATGCCACCATGCATAGCCGTGAAAAATTAGATGAGTTTATCACCGACTATAACGCTATGTTCTCTACCAATTATTCTACCAGGGACAACCAGTCGTTTTATAATTATTACAACGATATTGCTAAACGGGTTAAGAATCGGGAAATTGATATTTTACTTGTCGTAAATATGTATTTAACCGGATTCGACAGCAAACCGCTAAATACATTGTATGTTGATAAAAACCTGGTATATCATGGACTGGTTCAGGCATTTTCCCGTACCAACAGGATATTGAACGATCAGAAATCGCAGGGTAATATAGTCTGTTTCCGTAACCTCAAACAAGCCACGGATGATGCCATTGCCTTGTTTTCAAACAAGGATGCAAAGGATGTTATCCTTATGGAGCCTTACGAAGACTATGTTAGAAAATTCAGTTCCGCCTATGCTGATTTGTTGAAAATAGCACCTAACCTGAAAAGCATAGATGAATTACGAAGCGAAGACGATGAAATGGCATTTATTAAAGCTTTCCGCGAAATAATGCGCCTGCGCAATGTGCTTGCCACCTTTGCCGATTTCACTTGGGACGACCTTGCTATGGCCGAACAACGCTTCAACGACTATAAAAGCAAATACCTGGATTTATTTGACAAGGTTAAAACCAACAACCTGAAGGAAAAAGTATCCATCCTGAACGATGTCGATTTTGAATTGGAGCTTATACACCGCGATGATATTAACGTCGCATACATCCTCCGGCTCCTTGCTAAACTCAAAGATGCTACCGGTGAAGAAATCATCAAACAGAAAAAAGCCATTGTCGACCTCCTTTCCGGCGAAACTACCTTGCGCAGCAAACGCGAGCTCATTGAAAAATTCATCGAAGAAAATTTACCCCATATCGGCGATGCAGATAACATACCCTCAGAGTTTGAGAACTATTGGACAGTAGAACAGCAAAAAGCCTTCGCGACTATTTGTGCAAACGAACAATTAGATTCCGAAAAACTTCAATCCATCATTGGCAACTATCTTTTTACCGAGCGCCTTCCCCTCCCCGACGAAATTGTAAATATCCTGGATATAAAACCCAAGCTCCTCGAACGCAAAAAAATCGTCAAACGCGTAATGGATAAAATAGTTGATTTTGTTGAAACGTTTATGACGGGGATGGTGGGGAATTGAAAAAAAATCAGAATTTCTAAATTCAGTCTAAATCTTATATAACACTCACTATCAGACAGGAAAAGCATCTGTCTTTAGAACTTTGCTTTCATAAGCAAACACATCAAAATAGCAGGCTCTATCCACCCTCACTTCCAGCACGACAAATTACCGGATTTTGGAAAAGAGAATTTGTGGTTTTTGTAATCTGACTATGATCGGTATAATTAACATTGTCAATTATTCATCTAAAGCAAATCTCCTGTAAATCACAAAAAAATGGCACAGGTATATCTTCCCCAAATAATTGAATATGCTGATTCTGAAATAAAATCTGCATTAAGAGCAACCCTCAGTCAACATTTCCCTGACCAGGATTATGTTTCAGATGCGATATTCAGAACCTTAAAAAGAATGATTTCCCGCAAATGTGATTATTGGATCACTGTACCCGACAATTTGGTAATAAAGCAATAAATTTCTCTTTGTTAAAATTTCTCGTTACCAAAATATTGCCACCCTGATCATTTTATTAGGTTGCATAATTCCCATTTCCTGTTTTTACTCCGGATCATCAAAAATATTCTCCACAACAGGGAATTGTGTAATTTTGCAATATTATGACTGAGATTCGCGATAACCTCCTCAACAACCGCAACATTAAGCCAACCGCCATGCGCGAACTGGTGCTGAAGGTGCTTACCGAACAATCCTCGGCAATTAGTCTCGCCGAACTCGAACAGGAATTTCACAAAGCCGACCGGGTCACGCTGTACCGTACGTTAAAAACTTTTGAGGAGAACAAACTCATTCATAGTATCGATGATGGCACCGGCTCGGTTAAATATGCGCTCTGCACCGAATCCTGCCAATGCAATCCAGATGATTTGCATGTGCATTTCTTCTGTACTTCATGCCACCACACATTTTGCCTCAACGATATTCCGATCCCTTCCATCAATCTGCCTGTACAGTTTAATCTCGAAAGTATCTCAATGGTCGTGAAAGGCATATGCTCAAATTGCAAAAAGTAACTTTGCAACTTGGTTGCATGAACTTTTCCATTACTTTTGCGGTTTATTGAACCTATGAAGATTCTGGCACTCATATTCTCCTTTTATGTAATGTGGCTCACAACAATGCCCTGTAATGATGTGCCTAAGGATAATATTTTGCATAAAATTGAAATATCGAATCAAAATCAGGATACCCCGCATCAGGATGATACCGATCATTGCTCTCCATTTTGTACCTGTAATTGTTGTCAGTCAAACTTTGATATTACCAGTTATATAGTTTCATCTCTTCCAGTGGTATTGGATATCAATTATTACGATTACTCTCCAAATTTCCAAAGCCCTGTATTATTCGATTTTCAGGTCCCTCCTAAAGCTTAATTTTTCTTTTCGTTAAGGCGTCTTCTACCTTTTAAGTCTATGTTCCATTTAGGGAATAGAAGTAAGGTAATATTAATTCGCTTTCCATTACTACCATCCGGAAAGTTTACATGTTGTCCATTCCATAATCCGGAAAACAGAATGTTAAAGAATAAAGAAAAAAAGAAAAAAAGAAAAAAAATCACATTCAGTCTGGTATTCCGATGGTTCTTAATTACCCTGGGATCAATTGTAGTTATTGCTGCCATCATAGCCAGAATATATCATCTTGTTCACTTTCATTAAAATAAAATACTTATGATAGAACGAATCATTCAATTCTCAATTAAAAATAAATTTATTGTCGGGCTCTTTGTGGTGGCTTTAATCGGTTGGGGAACCTATTCCTTAACACGCCTTCCCATTGATGCTATTCCCGACATTACGAATAACCAGGTGCAGATTATTGCTCTTGCCCCATCTCTGGCAGTGCAGGAAGTTGAAAGCTTCATTACCGCTCCTGTTGAAGTAGCTGTTGCCAATATTCCAGATATCATTGAATTACGGTCCATTTCCCGCTTAGGATTATCAGTAATTACCGTTGTGTTTAAGGATGGGGTGGATGTGTATTGGGCACGGCAACAACTAAGCGAACGCCTGAAAGAAGCGGAGGACGTTATACCTGCCGGATTAGCAAAAATTGAACTTGCACCTATCTCCTCAGGCTTAGGCGAAATATACCAATACCGCCTTGCTGTGGATAAAGGTTTTGAAAAAAAATATACCCCGCTTGAGCTGAGAACCATTCAGGATTGGGTTGTGCGTCGCGAAATGCTTGGAACTCCGGGTGTTGCTGACATAAACAGCTATGGCGGTTTCGTAAAACAATACGAAATTGCTGTAAATCCCGAAAGGCTCAGGGGAATGAATCTTACCCTTACGGATATTTTTCAGGCCCTCGAACGGAATAACGAAAATACAGGAAGTGCTTACATCGATAAAAAGCCAACTGCTTATTTTATCCGTGGTATAGGTTTGGTTAAAACCATTGAGGATATTGAAAAAATAGTAGTAAAGAACAATCTTTCCGGCATACCGGTTTTAATTCGTGACGTGGCTACCGTTCAATATGGTAGCGCAACACGTTATGGTGCTTTAGTGGTGGATACTGCCGAGGCGGTTGGCGGAGTGGTCATGATGCTGAAAGGATCAAACGCACACGAGGTTGTCGATAACGTAAAAACACGCATTGGGTCCATCCAGAAATCATTGCCCCAGGGTGTTAAAATTGAGCCATTCCTTAATCGTTCCGACCTTGTGGGACGTGCAATTGGCACTGTTTCCAGGAACCTTGTCGAAGGGGCATTAATCGTCATATTTATTCTCGTATTGTTGTTGGGAAACCTGCGTGCAGGTCTTGTCGTAGCTTCGGTTATTCCTCTGGCTATGCTCTTTGCTATTTCGATGATGCAGCTTTTTGGCGTATCGGGTAACCTGATGAGTTTGGGAGCTATCGACTTCGGTTTGATTGTGGACGGAGCGGTTATCATTGTCGAAAGCGTGGTACACCGGATATCCATGAGCAAGCATCACCATCCCGGTGTTACAAGACTTTCGCAGCAACAAATGGACGAAAATGTATTCGAGTCGGCTAAACGCATGATGAGTTCTGCTACTTTCGGGCAGGTCATTATCCTGATCGTGTATGTTCCTATCATGGCATTGGTGGGGATCGAGGGCAAAATGTTCCGTCCTATGGCCCAGGTGGTATCTTTTGCTATATTGGGAGCAGCAATCCTTTCCCTAACATATGTGCCCATGGCTTCGGCTTTGTTCCTGAGCAAAAATACCGAACACAAGCGTAATTTTTCCGATCGCCTCATGGAGTGGTTTCATCGGGCGTTTAATCCGGTTATTGCTTTTGCCCTCAGGCACAAATTACTCGTTTCTGTTTCAGCCATCATGCTGTTTTTAGTCAGCTTGTTAATGTTTACCCGTTTGGGTGGCGAGTTCATCCCTCAGCTCGAAGAAGGCGACCTTGCGGCAGGTGTAATTACGTTGCAGGGAGGTTCACTTTCAAATACGGTCGAGCAGGTGCAGAAAGCCAATAAAATATTGCTCAACAATTTCCCTGAAATAAAACATACGGTTTGTAAAATAGGTGCAGGCGAAATTCCTACTGATCCAACTCCGATGGAAACCGGCGATTACATTATCACTCTTAAAGATAAGAGTGAATGGACCAGTGCCAAAACCCGTGAAGAACTGGTGGAGAAAATGGAAGAAGCATTGATTCCGTTGGCTGGTGTTAAATTCGAGTTTCAGCAACCTATTCAAATGCGATTTAACGAATTGCTGTCAGGCTCCAAACTGGATGTTGCAATTAAGATATTTGGCGACGACCTGAATATATTATCTGAAAAAGGTTTTGAAGTTGAGAAAATCATTCAGGGTATTGAAGGGGTCGAAGATATTAATGTAGAAAAAGTTACCGGTCTTGCACAGGTGCAGGTCGAATATAACCGCGACCGTCTGGCTCAATACGGGCTTTCCGTTGAAGATGTAAACCGTGTATTGAGGGCTGCATTTGCAGGAAGCCAGGCAGGGGTTGTTTTTGACGAAGAAAAACGCTTCGGGCTCGTGGTTCGGTTGGATAAAGATTACCGTCAAAGCCTCGACGATGTGAAGAACCTTTCGGTTGCCCTTCCAGGTGGCGGACAAATACCATTCGACCAGATTGCAAATATTGAAATAAAATCGGGCCCTGCACAGGTTTCACGCGAAAACACCAAACGCCGTATTACCATTGGTTTTAATGTTCGTAACCGTGATGTACAGAGTATTATCGACGAGGTAACTAAACAAATGGATACAAAAATTAAACTGCCAACAGGTTACTATGTAACATATGGTGGCCAGTTTCAAAACCTCCAGGCAGCTAAAGCCCGCTTATCAATTGCCGTTCCTGTAGCGCTGCTCCTGATATTTGTGTTGTTGTTTTTTACATTTCATTCTGTAAAACAAACATTGCTGATCTATACAGCCGTGCCAATGTCGGCTATTGGGGGCGTGTTTGCGTTGTATTTAAGAGGCATGAACTTTTCGATCTCTGCTGGTGTTGGTTTTATAGCCTTATTTGGAGTTGCTGTACTCAATGGCATTGTATTGATTGCTGAGTTTAACCGCCTCGAAAAAGAAGGCATTACTGACATTTACGAACGTGTTCGTAAAGGCTTACATACCCGTTTGCGACCTGTGCTTATGACAGCAGCAGTGGCTTCACTCGGCTTTCTGCCAATGGCGTTATCAACCTCAGCGGGTGCCGAAGTCCAAAAACCACTGGCAACCGTAGTTATAGGAGGTCTTATTTCGGCAACATTCCTCACCCTGGTAATTCTGCCGGTATTCTACATCATCTTTTCTTCTGACAAATTTAAAAACCTGTTCAGGAAGAAACTTGCCAAACCTATTTCAATACTGCTCATACTTATTTTAGGTACGTCACTCTTAAATACGGCAAAGGCTCAACAGCCTGAACACATTACGTTACAAAAGGCAGTTCAGATGGCTTTAGATAGTAACCTGTCTGTCCGTTCGTCTGTTTATTCTCTCGAAGCACAAAAAACATTAAAAGGCGCTTCGTGGGACATTCCTAAAACGGCTTTCGACGGTGAATATGGCCAGATTAATTCATACAACAAGGATAACAGTTTTACCATATCGCAGTCCTTCGCATTCCCTACGGTGTATAGCAACCAGAACAAACTGGCCTCTGCTGGAATTAAAAGTAGCGAATGGCAATTGAAAGGTTCACAACTCGAAATTGCTACCCAGGTAAAACAGGCTTATTGGCAACTGGCATTCCTGATTGAAAGGCAAAAGCTGCTTGTTTATCAGGATAGCCTCTTTTCCGGTTTTCTTCGTGCTGCCGAACTGCGTTCAAAAACAGGCGAAACCAACAAGCTCGAAATGATCACTGCCCGTTCCCAAAGCTTTGAGGTAAAAAACCAGCTTCAACAGGTGAGTTCTGATGTGGGTATCTATATCCGTAAACTTCAAACTATCTTAAATACATCACAGCCTTATTTGCCTTCTGATACACTGGCAAGGCAACAGATGATGGTTTTGTTACCCGATTCCTCGGCATTAGCCAAAAATCCCGCATTGGGATTTATCCGTCAGCAGGTCGAAGTTGCAGGCTTTGAGAAAAAGCTGGAAAAAAGCCGTGCCTTACCCGATCTTTCAATCGGTTACTTTAGTCAGACCATGCAGGGGACACAGGAGATAAACTCAGTTCCTCAGACTTTTGGCACGGGTGACCGTTTCAATGGCATACAGGCAGGCATTACTGTTCCTATTTGGTTCAAACCTTATACAGCCAAAGCAAAAGCAGCCGGAATCAGGCAAAATGTAGCCCAAACCAATGCGGAGGCATATTCTAAAACGCTCGCTTCGGAGTATCGTTCACTTCTCGACGATTACAATAAATACAATAAAAGTGTCGATTTCTACGAACAGCAGGCTGTCCCTGAAGCAGGGTACATTATCGAGCAGGCAGGACGTAGCTATAAAGCCGGGGCCATAGACTACCTGGATTATGTGTTGAGCTTAAACCGTGCGCTTTCCATCAAACAAAATTACATCGATGCGCTCAACAGCTATATCCAGACCATCATTAACATCGAATACATTTCAGGTAAAACTCTTTAAATCCAACAAATCATGATAAAACATAGCATAAAATCATTCATCATCCTTTCAGCATTCATTGTAGCATTATCCTCCTGTAACAATGACAAGAAATCAATGAAGGTAGAAGAAGTCGAGGTCATTCCTGATAGCATTGTCGAATTACGCGACGATCAGGTGAAACTCTCAGGTATCGAAACCGGCGCTATCGAAATGCGCTCACTCAGCGGTACGCTTAAAGTAAGTGGGTTGGTAGCTGTCGCCCCGCAAAACCTTGCAACCGTTTCCGCTCCACTGGGCGGTTTTGTGAAAAGTGCGTCACTTATGCCTGGCAGTACTGTAACCAAAGGCCAAACATTGGCTATACTCGAAAACCAGGAATTTATTGATATTCAGCAAAACTACCTGGAAACTAAAAACAAGCTCGAATATGCTGAAGCTGAGTATAAAAGGCAGAATGAGTTATACAAAAACGAAGTTTCCTCTACAAAAAATATGCAGCAGGTAACTACTGAATATAAAAGTCTTAAAACTCAAGTGAAGGCTTTAGAGCAGAAACTCGCACTCGTTGGCATTAACCCTTCAAATCTTACCGATGATAATATTTCTCGTTCAATACCGGTAGTATCACCGATCAGTGGTTATGTAAAAACAGTTAATGTAAATATTGGCAAATTTGTTTCCCCTTCCGATGTATTATTCGAAATTGTGAACAGCGACAATCTTTTCCTCGAACTTACCTTATTTGAGAAAGACGCGGATAAAGCTTCAGCTGGCCAGAAAATCAGGTTCTTTATTAATAACGAATCGGAACAACATGAAGCCGTAATTTATCAGACAGGCAAATCAATCAGTGATGATAAAACCTATAAAGTATATGCTACTGTTTCCGGTAATTGCAAAAACGTTCTGCCGGGCATGTATGTTAACGCTGAAATTGAAGCTTCCACAAACCAGGTTACGGCTGTGCCTAACGAATCAATTACCAGTTTCGCTGAGAAAGACTACATTTTTGTTTTCGAAAAAAACAAAGTTGAAGAGGGTAAGCCCTTCACGGAATACCGTATGATACAGGTTCAAAAAGGAGTCTCCGACAAAGGTTTTACTGAAATCGTGTTACCTGAAGGCTTTGACTTTCAGATAGCTAAAGTCGTTGTAAAAGGTGCGTACAACCTCCTGTCAGCAAAGAAAAATGCCGGTGAAATGGCTTGCTAAATCAGATAAAACATAACTATTATGAAAAAAGAAATAAAAGCAATAGTAAAGCCTTTTAAAGCAAATGATATCCTGAGCCAATTGATTCAGTCCGGTTATGAAAATTTAACTGTTACATTGGCCGAAGGTACAGGAAACTTTAACAACGAAGATTCATCACTTTCAATGCATTTTTCAATTACAGATAGCGAAGTGGCTGTAATCATCGTTGTTTGCGATGATTCTGAAGTCGAAAAAATCGTGAACATTATTTCCGAAAATGGGCGTACAGGCAATCCAGGCGATGGTCTTATTTATGTGTCAGATCTGTATAAGGTTTTCCGGGTAAAAACGGGTTTGGAAGTTTGAGAATATTTTTTTGAATACCATGGAACCGATTTCAGAATTGCAGGGAATTGCAAAGAAAAAAGGTGGAAACTGTTTGTCACAGAAATATTCCAATAATAAAGGAAAACTTCTCTGGCAGTGCGAAATGGGGCATCAATGGATTGCAACCCCTTTTAGCATAAAAGTTCGCAAGAGTTGGTGCCCGGTTTGTGCGGGCAACCAACCTCTTGGAATGAAAGCCATGCATCAGTTAGCCAAAGATCATGAAGGGAAGTGCCTTTCAACTACATACGAGAATTGCAAAACTAAAATGCATTGGCTTTGTATGAATGGTCACCGGTTTAAATCAACACCCGACTATATTAAGCAGGGTAACTGGTGCCCAATGTGTAACAAAAGCAATTAATAAAATGGTAAAGCCTTGAAAGCAACTTTGATTTTAGTCCTGTTTTTTGGATTCTTATATTATAGCCAGGCGCAAACCATATATCGCACAGTTGACGGGCATATTGTCATTGCCGGCGAGTATAAGGGGGAAAGAGTTGTTGCCCAAAGCGGCAACCTTAAATTCTTCCTCAATTATACGACCAAAGCGTTTGTTGGCAGAATTGAGTTAAAAACACTCAGAACAGGAGTGGCATTTCTTGATTCGCTGATTCTGTCAAAGAAAGATTCGGTTTGGGTTACTTTTTCAGGAACAATACCTGATGACGATTTTATAGCATGGGAACATCCGGTACTTAAATTAAATGTTCCTATAACGGTTAACGCTAATGAAATTCAGAAGCAATTTATTTTAGTTGCTACAATTGAGCATAGTAAGAAACCTATAACGTATGTGTGTCGTTTATACGGCTTTGTTGGCTTGAATACTTCTCAGTTTAATTTTGGCATCGCCGGTCTTAAAGATGACATCAGTGTTCAATTTGATCAGTTGGTATTAAAAAGGCAAAAGAATTAATTGGAATGAAATTTAACAAAACGCGAAGATGAAACGAACATGACAAAATCAGACAATTTTGACACACAGGCGGATGATATTATTTTGTCATGGAGTTCCATCTGACCCGTAAAAAATAAATAATAACAGATGAAACGAACATGACAAAATCAGCCAATTTTGACTCACAGACGGATGATATTATTTTGTCATGGAGTTCCATGTGACCCGTAAAAAATAAATAATAACACATGAAAAAATACCAGTTAAAAAATCTCGATTGTGCTGCTTGTGCTTCAAAAATTGAAGACAACCTCACAAAACTAGGTGATGTGAAATTTGTATCTGTAAATTTTGCAAACTCCACCATGACCATTGATACAGATAATATTGAAATGGTCAAAGCCCATATTAAGAAAATAGAACCGGAAGTAGAGGTAGTAGATAAAGAAAAGGAGGCTAAAATAGTGTCAACAAGCGAGCTTACCGAAAACAAATGGACAATTATTAAAGCCGTTACCGGTATCTTGTTTTTAATTGCAGGAATGGTATTTGAAGATGAAATTCATAACACTCCATTTCACATTGGCGAGTACCTTATATTTGGTACAGGTTATCTTATTGTTGGATGGAAAGTCATTTCTTCTGCAGTAAAAAACATCATAAGAGGGCAGTTTTTCGACGAACAGTTCTTAATGACCATTGCCACACTTGGAGCTTTTGCAATAGATCAAATGCCCGAAGCAATGGCTGTAATGCTGTTTTATGTGGTTGGCGAACTATTCCAGGATATTGCAGTAAACCGTTCACGGAAATCAATCAAAGCATTACTCGAAATAAAACCGGAGTATGCCAACCTTCTGGTTAATGGCGAAACAACCAAAGTTTCGCCCGAAAGCATAAAGGTTGGAGATACAATTATTGTAAAAGCCGGAGAAAAAATCCCTCTTGATGGTGTTGTAACTGATGGTATTTCGTTTGTCGATACCTCTGCTCTTACCGGTGAAAGTGTGCCACGTAAATTGAAAGAAAAGGATATTGCTTTGTCTGGTACTATCAATCAAACCGGGGTACTAACTATCAAGGTAACCAAAATATTCAGTGAATCTTCAGTTTCAAAAATTCTTGAGCTGGTCGAAAATGCGACTGCGAAAAAAGCTGAAACCGAGAAGTTCATTACCACGTTTGCCAAATACTATACTCCAATTGTAGTAATCGGCGCTTTATTGTTGGCCATTTTACCACCTCTTTTGATTAGTGGACAAACATTTAGTGAATGGATTTACCGGGCTTTGGTGGTATTGGTTATTTCCTGCCCTTGTGCATTGGTTATAAGTATCCCGTTAGGATATTTCGGCGGTATTGGGAGTGCTTCACGTAAAGGAATTTTAGTAAAAGGTTCCAACTTTCTGGATGCGTTAACACAAGTGAAAACCGTTGTGTTTGATAAAACAGGCACACTCACAAAAGGCGAGTTTAAGGTTTCAGAAGTTGTTACTTCCAATGGTTTTACAAAAGAGCAAATATTAGAATACGCGGCTTATGCCGAAACCAACTCAAACCATCCGGTTGCTAAATCCATTTCTGATGCCTATGGTAATGATATTGACAGTAAAAGAATCAAACGGGTTGAAGAAATTTCCGGGCATGGTATTAAAGCAGTTATTGACGGTCAAACCGTGCTTGCCGGTAACGACAAGTTATTGCATAAAGAAAATATTGCTCACCCTTTGTGCAATGTTGAAGGAACAGTGGTACATGTTGCTATCGGTACTACATATGCCGGTTACATAATTATTTCTGATGCACTCAAAGATGATGCTGTCGAAGCGATAGAAAAACTCAAAGCCAGGAATATTCTTACAGTAATGCTCACTGGAGATAACAAATTTGCTGCCGCTGCTTTTGCCAAGAAACTCAACATCGATAAATACTTTTACGAATTGTTGCCCGAAGATAAGGTTAAACATATCGAAAACTTAATGCAGGCAGGCAAAGGCGGAAAAGTGGCTTTTGTAGGTGATGGTATAAATGATGCACCGGTTATTGCCCGTGCTGATGTAGGAATAGCAATGGGTGCTCTTGGCTCGGATGCCGCTATTGAAACAGCCGATATTGTGCTTATGAATGATTCGCCGGCCAAAGTCGCAATAGCAATTGAGGTTGCCAAAAGGACAAGGAATATTGTCTGGCAAAATATCTATTTTGCAATGGGAGTTAAACTGATTTTCATCATTCTTGGTGTTTTCGGTATTGCAACAATGTGGGAAGCTGTTTTCGGCGATATGGGAGTAGCTTTAATAGCTGTTTTCAATGCAATCAGGATATTAAAAAAATAAGTTTACCCGAAAACTCTCAAAAAATGAATTTACAGTCAGTTCAAAATCAAACTCGATGATATCTGGATTGAATCCGGTATCAGAAACATGTGTTGTAAAAAAAATTGTCATAAATACTAAAACTAAAATATATGTTAGAGAAAATATATGTCTTTGTGTTTCTGCTCCTTTATTTCATTATCGTGTTTATTTTCCCAACAGTAAGGGTAAAACGCAAAACCGGTATCAATGCTTATGTATTCAATAATACCGATTCATTACAGGATTACATTAGAAAAGTTCTCACCTTAATCAACTTCCTTGTGTTTTTTATAGTACTGGTTAATCTCTTCCCCCCGGTTTACCAATACTTTATACCTGTTAAATGGCTCGAAATTTCAATTCTTAAATATATGGGTTTTATAATCATGCACCTTGCTCTGATTTGGATTGTAGTAGCACAGGTACAAATGAGCAACTCATGGCGTGTAGGTATTGATCTTTCTACAAAAACTGAACTTAAAACAAAAGGCTTGTTTTCCTTTTCACGTAACCCGGTATTTTTAGGCATGCTGATTACACTTGCAGGACTTTTCCTGATTCTTCCTAATGCCATTACCTTGCTTGTATTGGTATCTTCAATCTGGATCTTTCAGATACAGGTTCTCCTTGAAGAAGAATATCTGGCAAAAACACACGGCAAAACCTATTTAAATTACTGCCAAAAAGTTGGCAGATGGTTTTAACTTTTAATATTTGTAAGGAACAAAACAATTGTTAAAACACTAAAATAATAAATATAATACCCTCAATTTCAATTAGAATTAATTTCCAATACACTAATCATTAAAACTTAACATTATGAAAACAAAATTGTTATCACTCGCGGTAGCTGGTTTAGCATCAATAGGTTCTATTTTTGGCCAGACTAATGAAACCCTTTCAAACAAGAGTGGCTTGTACATGATGGCATCCGATTTTTCTACATACAAGCTCACATACGAAAAAAACTGCCTTACAGAGAAACACAACATCAAAACATCCGATTTTCTCAACACTAAATCAGTTAAAATTACGTCTAGCGACAACAGCACCATTAAACTGGCTAAATCGTCAATTTGGGGCTTTCGCCTCTGTGATGGGAAGGAATACAGGATTTACCAAGGCAAAGAATATTTAATTTTGGACAAAGGGGCTATTACCGTTTATCAGTTTACCGAAAAATCAAATTCAAGCCCCAAAAGCAACCAAACGATTTCTAAAACCAGGTATTTTTTTAGCGAAGATGTAGACAGTCCTTTGAAAGAACTCACATTGAAGAATGTTGAAACTTCATTTATTGACAATAAAAAGTTTCACGATTTAATCGATTTACAATTCAAATCCGACTCAGAACTGTTAATTTACGATGATTATTATAAAATGCTTCGTTTAAACCATATTTTTAATGAAAGTCTAAAGTAAAATATTACAATCCACTTTTGTTTGGTTGTAACAGGTTAAACGAAAATGAAAAATCAATAAAAAAAGATTAATCAACTTATATTTTCTTTATTCTTGTTACATTCTGCCACATTCAGAATTTTGCAACCTGCTAACTAATTATGTTGTATTTTTAACCTTCAAAAACGTATAATTATGAAATACTATTTTAGTAAAACATTAGAAACCTCCTTTGAGGAAGCCATAAAGCTAACAACCGAAGCCCTTAAAGTTGAAGGTTTTGGAGTAATTTCCGAAATCAACATGCACGATAAGTTAAAAGAAAAACTAAATGTAAATTTCAAACGCTATACCATTCTTGGAGCATGTAACCCCCCATTTGCCTACAAAGCGTTACAGGCAGAGGATAAAATAGGTACTATGCTACCTTGCAATGTTCTTGTAATTGAGCAGGGTCAGAATAAAATTGAAGTAGCTGCTGTAAATCCTATTGCATCAATGCAAGCCATTGTAAATCCGGATTTAGGTGAAGTGGCTCAACAGGTAACTGAAAAACTAAAAATTGTAATTGATAACTTATAATTAAGTTTCCTTACGTCTAATTTTCTCGTTTATTTTATCTGTCACCGATAAATCAGCAATACGTACTTGTAACATTATATGAGAATGATGTAATATATTTTAAATATTTACGTTATTTCATATGAAATGAAGTACATTTGTGCCATGAAACTACTCTGCATAGCTTTGAGTTTTTACATACTTGCTTTGTCATATGATACATGCAATGACTTTACCGCATTAGATTCGCATGGGACTTCTTTTATCTCGTTAAATCATTCACGTACACTTAATGATGAGTGTACTTGTTCTCCCTTTTGTCATTGCGGTTGTTGCGGAAAACCAATAGTTCAGGCTTTGTCAATTTCATTGATGCCACCACCGTCTATATTTAAGTTTGGCTTTACTTTTTATAAAGCACTTCCTGCTGAAGTAACGCTTACCCAGATCTGGCGTCCTCCGGTGCTTCTCACCTAGCCGGAACCTTCATTAGCGGGAAAGATGATCCGGTAATTTTCATCCTTTCCTGTTAATTTCACAAATCACTTTTATTACTAAGACAAATAATCATGCAAAAAACACTTTTAGCATTCGTAGCTGCAGGCTTGTTAATCATAGCAGCCTGCTCCAAAAATAATGACGTTACTCCACCAGCCTCAACCCTTCAGGACAACCTTCAGGTTGACCTGAAACAGGCCACTGCTGCAACAAATGTGATGATAGATCAGCATAAAAATGCTGCAAATGGTCATAGCCTTTGCTTTGCTCAGGAGAAAATCTATCATCAATGCGATAGTTTGTTCTCATCGCATTACTACCAGTACAACCAAAATATGTACTCTACGCATTCCGGAAATTACCAGGTATATAACTGGAATGGGAATATGATGGGTTATGGAAATGGCATGTGCGGTTACGATTCAATTTATTATCAGAATAATGTCAACAATTCACATAATTATCATCATACCGATAGTTTGATGTATAATAAAATGATAAATTACAACATGATGCAATACATGCCTCAGAATGTACAAACGTGTTATGATCAAATGCAGCTAATTAGAAACAATCATGCTGCGATTCACAAATTCCATTATTAAATCACAATATCAAAATTAAAGAGCGGTATTGAAATTTCAATATCGCTTTTTTTATGCTTTTAAAAAATATATTCTCCCACTCACGCAGTCAGTGGTGGATGGCTACAGGGCTGCATTTTCTGTCACGGTAATTGCAGAAAAAAGCAATTACACCGAGGCGCGCCATAAAATGCAGCCCCTTCACCACCACCAGCTACTTCACATAATGTGCTCTTATGGTCTTGGTAGAAAGCCCATAAGCACACTATGTGCAAGGGCATAAAGCCAAGTAGCCACTGCCTGCTTACCTCCCCACTCCACCCACTTTCCATGCAGCTGCAAGCCATTCATTACTCGTCCCTCGTAATTTCATGCCTTTCACTGCCCCACAGCAGCAAATATTTCCTCGTGCCTCGTCATATCAGCTGCTAAAACCTACCGCACTTTCCGGTTGGACAAGCAGACAAGCCGTAAGAGATTTTTGTTTTCCAGGTTAGTTCTACAAGTTTTGAGCCTTGTTGACGTGAAATGAGTTTTGAGTATTGTTGACAAGGAATCTGCGAATCCTGACACACTTTCTATGTTGCTGCAAGCAATTGTCTGTCGTCTGCCATATTCCGTCCTTTGTTTGCTGCCCACCTTGCAAGGCTGGCAGGTTCGTACTTTCCGGACACCTGCTTTCACACATTCCATCGTTACGGTGACCGCAAAGTACACGCCTAAAGCAAAGCCTCGTTCCTCGGCTCAGCTTTTACTTTGCGCCGTTGGTAGAAACCGCGCAAAGTAGCGGCTTCACCAGCCAGCCTTTCAAGGATGTCCTGCAAAGTCGTCCTCCCTTAGTCAGCCGTCATCCAATCACTTTCGCAACCCCACAGCAGCACACATGTATGGCAGCCATGTTACTGCCACCGCACCTTTTTTCGGCTCGCCGGACGCTTCCTTACACACATACTACGTTACAGCGACCGTCAAGCTCGAAAACCCTACTCAACGTAACCCGTCTGTCCATCCAGGCAAGCTGCTAAAACCTCCCCACTTCCCGGTTGACAAGCATCTTTAGCTTTTCAGCACAACAAGTACAAGCGGTATTTCGAGTGCGCTATCGCCCTCCGGTTGATCGTTACAGCGCAAGCCACAGGCGTAATGTATTGCAAATATCGTATCGCGTCCCGCTAAGCTCCTTTTCTACGCTTTGCGCAAAATGAATATTAACTACCAGCCCTGACACCACCCAAGCAGTATTTATTCGTTCCTCATTTATACTGCCCCACGCTGCCCTCAAACTCCACTTTTAACCTTCGTATCAAAAGCATTATCCCCATATTTTATCTGGAGCTTGCATATTTTTTGCCTTCGTTCATATTGTTTCTAATTAGTGGCTAAAGAGGTGGATTTTTTCAGCAAAAGAAAAAGGGAAAAGAAAAAAAAGAAACGAATATAAAGTAGCATTCCAGCAAATTCAAGGGCTGGATAGCAGCAACATTATTTTCTTTTCCCCTACACACTTTTACGCTGCATATCCAGGCTGAGCCGCGTTCGTTTTTTTTTAAATAACCTGTTTAGGTTTTACTAAGCAGGTTTTTTCATTTAAAAAAAAGCCGTCTCGCGCCCTTGATTTTGCTTCCATGCTTCATTGCCTTATGGTTTCCTTTTTTTCTTTTTTCCCTTTTTCTATTTTTTGCTAAAAAAATTGTGGAAGGGGTGCTAAAGGAAAGATTGGACTAACCTCCAAAAAACTTTCAATATGCAGAAAATCACCACTTACAGCCCCGACCAGGTGCGAAGCCGCTTCGCCTTCTTCATCCTCAGCAAAGGAATGAACTCAGGCAAACCCCTGGAGCATCCCTGCCCCAATTGTTTCACCTTCAACGCCACCGATCAAACCGAAAAAGATCATTATTACTGGATCTGCTTCGGGCTCTGGCAGTCCAGATCCTTTCATCAACATTTGATCGGTTCAGTAATTCCCTTTATCCGCCTCCATGAATTAAATCAGGTTATCAGCCAGGCATCCGAAAAAGCCCAGGCCAATTTGTCCCATTTTGAAAAAACAGTCGAAGCCCTCAAAATCCTCGATCAGCATGAAAAGAACTACCACCGTAATCTCATGATAATTGCCGAAGCCAAAAAAGCAATTTTCGCTAATTACCGCTCAGTTCCATCCTTCTACAGGTAACCTTCAAATTAATATTAACCCGCCTGGCTGGGAAACTGGCCAGGCATAAAACTTCAAAATCATGACACAAAAAACTGTTAAAATCTCGAAAGAGACAGCCGAAAAGAATGGCTATTTTTTATTCGGAGGCAAAGGTGATGTTTGGTCAAACACCGCTCATTTGTCTCATGGCGGCATGCCAACAACATTATGTGGCCGGCCAATGCTCAGTACAAACTGGGTCCGTATTAATGAAGTTAACGAGGTAGGTTGCGATGAGTGCTCCCGTCTTTTTGATCTTGCTATTTCACTTTAATTAACCTGAGGCCCGGGCTGCAAGGCCCGGGTTCCTTTATCTTTTTAACCATGACACAATCCGAAATCATCAACAAAACTTTCAGGTTTGTTTACAACATCCCTTCAGATTTTATCGAACAAATATGGTCCGACACCCCCTGGATGGAAGAGCACCTCAAAGCCAAATTCACAGGCTTTTGCAGAGCTGAAGGTTATGCTTCAGCAAATGCCATCCTTAAATTCTTCGCTGCTCTGGATGAATCTAATTCAGAAAAATTCTGCACATACGCGGCAACCTGGATACAAACACATCATACCCACTAATCATCACCCCTTAATTTTCAAATTCCTTTCCCATGAAAAAGTACTTCAATGATCCCCGCCCTCTTACCGTTAGGTATACCGGCAAATGTGCAGAATGTGGCACTACACTCAAAAAAGGCACCTCTGCCTATTATTGGCCATCTGATGGAAAACTCTATTGTTTATCCTGCGGTGAATCTGAGTATCGGCAGTTCCTCTCTGCTGCTGCTGATGAAGATGTTTACCAGGGAATCGGCAACCCTTATGCCTGCTAATAACAGGACGTGACATATATTTAATTAAGCCCGGTTCACCCGGGCTTTTTAATGTCGTTTTATTTGTATTGGAAACTTTTATATATTTGATATAATTATTGACATACAGTTATCAGACCTGGTTACTTGTTAGCGGCTATCATAAAAACGACAACTAAATATGACTATTAGTGGAATCATAATCTGCTCGACTTGCGGACATAAAATAAGATTAAGACATCAGGTTGGATACGTCTTTCCTGCTGTTGTAAAAATTGCATGTAACCAATGTGGTAAGATAATAAAAGGACATGTAAAACGGGCAGACCCAGCTTTTGTCTTTCCAAACGAAACCGTTTCAATGGAATACGAAGAGACAACTCAAACAATGAGTGTGTCAACAGAATTGCCTATTGCATTAAAATCATCAAACATCCCAGGGATGGTTGCTTTGACCCCCTTCATTGGCATTGGAACGATTATCGAATTTGAAGATATTAAAAAATATGAACTGAAAATCCGTGACTTCATTCAACTTTACGATCCTCAATATCAGAAATTGCAAACTTGTTTTGAATTGTTTGAAAGTAGAAATTGGGAATACTATCTTGTTGAAACCAAGAAGCACTTTAGGAAGGAAATCAGTCTTGAAATTAAATCTTTCGAAGAATGCTCTACTGTTTTTAAAGAAGTAAATAAAGACTTCTTTAAATATATTGAAACTGAATATTACCAAACCAATTTCAATAAAAAATTACAAGCAGAAACCATTGATAAAGTCTCATCTAAAATTCCAGAACTCAAAAATCTTAGAGCTACAATTGAAACATACATTAATATTGAAAATGAGTTTATAAAAGGTGTTAAACTCATTGACAATTTTTTAAGTAATGTAAAAAGCTTTTTCCCAGTAGTCGCTTTGTCATATAGCAACAACTATTCAAAAGAATATCTTGATGAAGTTGGCATTACGACATTTGAATTTCTTGATTTAAAAGAGATGTATATTGAACAGTTTGAATATCTTTCAAGGATTTCATCTTTATATTTCGGGCTTTTAAATTTAGCAGAACGAAATAACTTCGATGACTTTGGAGTCATACCAGATGCAGCTCAACTTACTTCGTATTTTGCCAAAGACAATGGTATTAAAAAAGATATAATTAAAAAGCATGCCTTACTTGACGGTTATTTTATTGACACTTTGAATAGTCAGATTAGAAATGGTATTGGGCATCTAAAAACTATTTATGACCCTAAAATTCAATTAATTAAATATTATCCTTATAAAGATCCTGCAAGAATGAACACGCACAAAGAAATATTTCTTATTGACTTTGCAGTACAAGTTTATGAACAAGCATTGAAAGTTAGAGACAGCCTAGAGATTCTATGCAAATTTGTAAACCTGACAAAACAATTATAGCCGCCAAAACACCCACCCATCTTCGGATAGCCGCAGAATGTTACACCCTCCCCACTTTCACCATCCTCTTCCGGTTCACCATCACCTTCGCCAAGCAAACATACCTTACCGCATCAATTCCATGATTGAACTTATCAATCGGTTCATTGATTGCTTTTCCTGCCTGGTCTTCCTTCCACTTATAATTCTTAAACTCCCGGATCAGGTTAACTGAACCTTTCGTGATATAGATTTTATAACGCTTCATTATATCAAGACCGGCCAAAATACTGTCCTTACCTTTAAAGGTAGCCTGTACATTATACCCTTCTTTCTTTATTTCATAAATGCACTTCGGCTGGTTATCTGCGATAACCTCATCCGTCCATCTCAATCCTAATTCGCCCAGCCATTTAGCAATATCCTGGTTAGTTAATCCCCGGTTATAAATAAGTTCATCAAGATAAAGTTCGCCACCGCACAAACCCACTTTTATTAATGCTGTCGGGTCATTCGAAAAACCGAAGTCCATCCCGTAAACCACCCACTTGCAATCATCCGGGAATGCTTCGCATTGCTCCCAATTCGTAAATATCAGTCCTTTTATTTGTCCAGGTAATCCAAGCCCATAAACCCGCCAGTAGTTTTCATCAACATATTTCAGTTGCTCAATCTCCTTCACAACCTCTGCCGGTAGAAACTCTTTATTGTCCAGGTAGGTAGATTGAATAAATGTGCAATCTGGTCTTGGAATCACAAGATCATAAATCCAATGTTCATCCATAGAAGGATTATAGTCAATAAAGATTTGCTTCTCTGTCCTGATGCTCAACTGAATCCAGTCTTCCAGGCTCAGCTCATTAGCCTCATTGATAAAAAGATATGTTCGCTTCGCTCCCCTCTTTTTCTGCGGCTGGTCCAGGCTGACAAATTCAAACAAGTTCCCGTTAAGCATGTAGGTGTTTTCAGTCTTATTATGGAATTTCTCATCATACATTTCCGCATTCTTCAATATCTCAAAGAAATCTCTCATTGCCGACGCTTTCAGCGACGGCATAGTTTTCCGGACGATTGTAAAAACAGCATCAGTTTCCTCAAACGCTTTCTTTATAATCAGAAGCTGAAGGATCGAATAAGTCTTGCCCGATCTGCTGGAACCCTGATTCACAACTATCTTGGTCGTAGCAGCTTCATTCTTCTTGAATACCTTCGATACTCTGAACTCTAAATCTTTCATGCAGTAGCCCTATTGTTTGCCTTCCTGATCACTTTTAGTTGATTCGTATTCCGACTCACCAACAACTACAAAGGTTATCTTCCTGATTTCTTTATCATCAGTACCTACTTCAAGATTAACCCGCTGCAGTTTCGGCCGGATATACTCTTGTAGTTCCGCCCAGAGTTTTATCCGCTCCTGTGGTTTCATCTTTTTCAGGTCTTCCTCAGCAGTTTCATCCAGTAATTCAAGCACCCATTCAACCTTTGCCTGAATCTCCCGGGTAATCTTATTTTTAACACCCTTTGGCCGCCCATTGTTTCCAGCCTTGAATTGCCAGTCTTTTGTCTTTTCAGTTTCCATTTCAACGTATTTTATCGTTTTTTACGTTATCATATTAAGAATATCCCCATGTGATCTGTCATCACAAACAAAGCGAAGTCTTCTCTTCCCTAAAGGCAATTTACCTCCGGTAAATTAGCTTCTCAATCGCACTCACTGATATTCCATAATTATCACTCAACTCATATTTAATATCTGTAAAAGTCCTTCCAGGTTTCTTCATTTGAAAATACTTTTCTCTCACTAACCATTTTCTGGCTTGATCAAGTGTGAGCAAACCCATGTCAAATAATTGGCTTGCATCTATCCCGGCAAGTTCTTTTATTTCCCTAAAAATCAAGGTCCTGAATGTCTCCATATTTCTACTTGTTTTTGTTATCGCAAAGATACAAAATAATTTATTATATTATACTGTTAAACAGATATTTTGCCAATGTTTACTAAAGTATTACTTTAAGTATTTTGTACCTTTGAACACAATTTTAAAATCTACATTCCAATGGCTAAAACAAATGTTAAAACCTCCGGTCTACCAAAGGTAAAAACTGCAAAAAAAGTATCACAACCGTATCAAAGAGCGAGAGGCGGAGGTGCTGACCTAGTAAAAACTGTTAAGTAATTCTTTAGTTCTAATTTTTAATCCTTTTCATCATGGCAAAAGCAAAAGTTAAAACCAGCGCAAAGAGCAAAGCAAAATCCTCAACTAAAACTCCTAAAAAAGGAGTTGGTAAGGCTGGTGCTGATCTTGCAAAAAATGTAAAGTAATGCAACGCTATTTCTCAACACCTCCAATCTTCTCAGCCCCTGTCACTAATATCGACAGGGAGCTTGGGATTATTCAGGGCGTGACTATTGCCAGGGTTGGAATTGCAAAAGGTCATGGTGGATTTGTCGACCGCACTTTTCTCCTGCAGATAGTCGACAATGCAGCTTCGAAACCTGCTGGTATAAAGGCCCGGTTTGGTCACCCTAATATGTGCAGTCAGGCTCTTGGAACATACCTTGGCCGTTTTAAAAATTATTCTTATTCAGGGGACCAGGTCAAAGCTGACCTTCATCTGGATGAGACTTCAAAAAATACACCTAACGGTGATCTGTTTTCCTACGTCCTCGATATGGCTGGGAAAAATCCTGACATGTTTGGAGCTTCAATTGTTTTTGAGATCGGAGAATCAGTATTCCTTGAAGAGGAGGTGGATGGGAAAAAGGTTGAAAAGGAATACTTCCGGCTCCAGGAACTAAGAGCAACTGATATTGTAGATGAACCGGCCGCAACTGAAGGACTGTTTTCAGCCAACACCTTCCCAGGAATTGCAACTCAATTTCTGGATGAGAATCCCGAAATCATGGACCTGATTTTCTCCAAACCTGATTCCGTAGTAGAATTTCTTTCAAATTATATAACCAATTCCAAGATGAATCTTTCAGAAAAGATAAAACAAAACTTCGCAGCTTTCCTGGCTGCATTCTCCGCCCCGGTTGCATCGGTTACTGAACCTACCGGAGTCGTCGAAGGACAAGACAACACGTTGAATACTCTCTTTGATGCCGTTTCTGCTTCCTATCCTGAATCCTTCACTTCAGTAGAAGGATTTACATCACTCCAAAAAGCGGAAGCTTTAACAGCTTTCTTTTCCTCTGTAAGTGACAAACTGCAAACTTCTCTGGAAACAGAGCAGAATCAAAGAACGGCATTTGATGCTCTAAACACAGAGCATCAGTCTTTGGTATCATCGAACGAAGCAACTTTGGCAGAACTTTCAGAAGCCAATACTCGCATTCAGGATCTCACTGCTCAGCTTGGTGCTCGTCCTTCCATTCCTCTCAATGTAACTGATCCTGCAGTCGGTCTTTCTTCGGGTTCCCAGGAAAAGGATGAAACCGGCAAACAGATTCTTGCCGCTATGCCTAAAGACATCAAGCGTAAACTTAAAAATAACGGTTAACCTTTAAATACTTTTTCAACATGTCAAATATTTTTTCACAATCAACTTCCCCTGCCTTTAAACGCCAGGCCATCGACGAATACTTTATCCAGCCTATGTTTATGGCTGAAGATATTCGTGGACTCATCACTGTCAGAACCGACATTAAAGGTACAGAAACCCTAAACAGGGTTGGTCGTCCTTCCATGCTTACCAAGCCAAAAACCTCTCCCGGTTTCACTCCGGCAGGTGGTTTCAACCTGACTTATACTGACATCACGGTTAAGCCAATGGCCCTCGAATTTGAACAGAACGCACGAGCTTTCTGGGGTTCTATTGTTGAGCAATTGCTTGCTTCAGGGTATAAAGAAGATGACGTTGAGCAAATGAAATCCCCTGATGTTTGGAACAAAGTCATGCTGCCATTAATTGCTCAGGCAGGCCAGGATGACCTTATTCGTCAAATGTTTTTTGCTAACCCGGCAGCCGAAACATTGGTTTCAGGTATTCCAAACGGAGTGCCAGATTCAAACTATACCGGCTACACAGGATTTATGTCTTGGCTCTTCAATGATTTGTATGCCGGTGTTATTCCCTCCGTCCAGCACGTTCCTATCGCTTCAGCTGTAGCTTCTGTTAAGCAGGAAGTGATCCATACTTATACTGCCGGCACAGATACGGCTCTGAATATCACCATTAACGGCGTTCTTTATACACAACCTTATGCCACGAGTGCAGCTGCAACAGCAACCGCATGGCTCAATACCAACAAGGCCAATGTTGAATCACGCGCAGGTATCAATGGTGTTATTGTCACCAATCCTTCAGCAGGTGCCATCAAAGTTACCGGCAAAGTAAAAGGTCAGAGCTTTACATCGGTTGCATCTGTAACCGGAACCGGCACAGTAGCAAACTCAGGAATAGTTGCAGCAGTAAAAGCCGGAGGTTTGGCTGCCAATGAAGCTGATGTTACCCTTGAATCTATGCTTGATTCTGTTACTCCCGAAATGCATGAATACGACCTCCAGTTCATGCTTACCGCTTCCATGTGGCGTAATCTGGTTCACACCCTGAAAGATCGTCAAACTATTATGGGTGATGCAGTATTGAAAAACGGGCTCAAAGTTCCTACCTATGAAGGCTTCCCTATCATTGTTCGCCCTGATTGGGATAAATGGATCTCTGTTGCACAAAACGGAATCAAGCCTCACCGCGCCATGCTGACCACTTCAAAGAATCTGCTTTTCGCTACCGATGGTACAAGCGATTCCGAAATGATCGAAACCTGGTACAATCAGGAAGCACAAATGCGCAGGTATCGCGTTCAGTACAAAGCTCAAACCGCATACCTCCACAAAGAGCTTGTCGTTCTTGCTGGATTCATAGATTAATTAGCTTAAAAGCACAGTCATTGCGAACCTGAAAAATAGCCCATCCGGGCTTTTTTCAGGTGAAGCAACCTCCACCTAAAAAAGCAATCTTTAATGAAAGCCTTCTCCAGTTATAATTATGTCCCGCTTTTAAATCTCAAACGCTCCGACTTTATTGATTTACGGACCAATTATGATATTTTTATTCCCTTTGGAGAAGATAACCTGCTGCCCACGCAGCTTAATCAGTTGTCCAGGGAAGTGCCGGTTCACAGAGCCATCCTAAATTCAAAAGCTTCTTACATTATCGGCAGAGGGCTTTCTACTTCTAATAAAGTAATTCAGCAACTTATCAATACTCCAAACAATACATATGAAGACCTCAACGCGATCTTTCGTTATGTCGTTCTTGATTATCTTAATATCGGTAATGCTTACCTTGAAATTATTACTGATCCTAAAAAGTCATTCATGTATTTGTATCACATCGATTCAAGTAAATGCAGGTTATCATCTGTAGAAAATGATGTTTTAATACATCCATCCTGGGCAGAGTTTACAGGAAAGAATGATGAAAATCTTATTTCACTTCCTTTGTTCCCGGATTTCCGGAAAGGTCCTGATGGACTTATGCACTCGGTTTACCACATCAAAGATTATGAACCGGAGTTTTACTACTATGGACTTTGCTCATACTTTGCCGGTCTCCGTTCAATCATTATTTCTGGATTAACAAATCTATGGAATCAGAACCGCCTCGAAAATGGATTCACATCTCCTGGTTTACTGATTGTACCTGGCATAAATGACGATGATGAAGCAGCAGTCCTCGAAGCCGAATTTAACAAATTCAAAGGAGTGGAAGGAGAAAAGGCAGGTGATATAATCATTCAGTATCTGGCTGATTTATCGCCTGGACAAACCTCCCAACAGGCAAAATTTATCGAGTTTAAAAAGAACGAAGAAGGAAATTGGATGGACCTGCATACTCAGTCCGAATTATCAATTATTACAATTCATAACTGGTTCCGGTCTCTAACACCTTACTCCGGAGAGAAAACAGGATTTGACGCAAACCGCATTGTAAATGAGTATGAAATTGCCCTCAATACGATCATAAACCCGCTCCAGGCGTTCTTTCTGCGACATCTTGATCAGGTATTTAAATATTTTTCATTACCGGTTGGTCAACTTTCATTTATCAACGAGCCGCCAATACAGCGTATCAATCCGTTGAAATTCGTTTGGGAAGCCAGGCAGGAAGCTGGCCTGCCTTTTGATCCAAACGATCCCGTACAAAAGTTACTGATTATGCAGCTTAAAAACACTTTTAATTCAGCCACCCCAGACCAAGGATCCACCATCTAATTCTGATTAATATGCCAATCATCACAGCCAAGGAAATCAACGCTATTGCTTTCACGGAGCCGATTGATCTGGCTTTAATTAATGATGACATCATTATTGCTGCCGAAGGCAAGTATCTTATATCAGCCATCACAAAACCTATCCTTGATGATCTTTCGGTTCATCCTGGTAATTATATAAACCTTGTTGACAATTATATAAAACCCTACTTGGCCTATTGCGTTAAAATTGTTCTTTACAGCCAATATATAAATGAATCTTCTTCAGATGCAATCAATGTCCAACAAAGAGAAAACATAATAAATGAGGCCAACTTAATTTCTCAAACAAAAAGAACCTTGCTTGTTAATCACATAATTTCTGGATCCTATGGGCTATATGTTAATCCAGTTAAAAGGAGAATCAATGGTTTTCTTATCAATAATAAGAAATAAAATAATTCATTAATATCCATTAACATCCATCAAGTTTAATATTGATAGGAACTCCGCGCATATCCCCTCTTCAATGTTTGTACAATTGTTTGTACATAAAGAAAAAACACCTACAAATTTCTTCGTAAGTGTCTGATTTTCAGCTCCCCCTTCAGGACTTGAACCTGAGACCCTCTGATTAACAGTCAGATGCTCTAACCAACTGAGCTAAGGAGGAATGTTTGGTTTAGTGTTATTTCCCCTCGAAAGGGACCGCAAAATTACACATTCTATCGGAAATAACAATATCTTTGCAAAAAAAACTCAAATTCATTTAAATATTCTCTTAATACCCTCTTATGAGTACCGTAATTGTTGGAACTGTAGCATTTGATAAAATTGAAACACCTTTCGGAAAAACCGATAAAATACTGGGGGGCGCTGCTACCTTTATCAGCCTCACAGCATCCCATTTTGCTGACGATGTACATATTATTAGTGTTGTTGGCGGTGATTTCCCTGAAGAATATAGTAAACTGTTAACCGAAAAAGGTATTAATACCGATGGACTTCAGATTAAACCTGAAGGAAAATCTTTCTACTGGTCAGGCCGCTATCATACCGATATGAATACGCGGGATACCCTCGTAACCGAATTAAATGTACTTGCCGATTTCGACCCAATTCTACCTCCTACTTGCCTTACACCTGAATTTGTAGTGCTAGGCAATCTTACTCCAAGCGTTCAGATGCGAGTACTTGACCAGCTTACTAAACGCCCAAAACTGATTGTAATGGATACCATGAATTACTGGATGGACTCAGCATGGGACGACCTGATGAAGGTAATTGCAAAAGTTGATGTGCTCATGGTAAACGATTCTGAAGCTCGGCAGCTTACCGGCGAATATTCACTCGTGAAAGCAGCTCAGAAAATCCTTACCATGGGTCCCAAATACCTGGTTATTAAAAAGGGCGAACATGGCGCTTTACTTTTTCATGGTGAAAGCGTTTTCTTTGCCCCGGCCCTTCCTCTGGAAGAAGTTTTCGATCCAACGGGTGCCGGCGATACGTTTGCAGGTGGTTTTATTGGTCACCTGGCAAGCACCGGTGATATTTCTTTCGGCAACATGAAAAATGCCATTATTTATGGTTCTGCAATGGCTTCATTTACAGTTGAAAAATTCGGAACCGAAGCGCTGCTTAACCTTACAAAGCAGGATATTTACGACAGGGTGAAACTTTTTGTGGATCTTGTTCAGTTTGATATTTCGCTGGTTGATTAATTCCAATTGGAAATAACTGATAACTTTTGTCAAAAAAATAGTTGAACGAAGCCGGAGAAATCCGGCTTTCGCATTTTACCCTGGCGTTATTATTTCACAACAGGTAAACCGTTTTCTTTTTTAGGTGGCAATGATTCAACCAATTCCTTATACCAGGCCTCACCATATTTCCGGATAAGTGAATCTTTCAGGAAAACATATAAAGGAACATCGTTTTTCTTCCCGTTCAAAAGTGCCGGTTTGCAGATATGCCATTCATTATAATTAACAGCATCAAAATCATTGTATTTACTGATTCGAACCGGGTATAAATGACAGGATATAGGTTTCTGAAAAGGAATTTTTCCTTCTTTCCAGGCTTTTTCGACAGCGCAAAGAGCTATCCCGTTTTCGCGGTACACAAAGGCACATTCGCGGCCATTCACCAGTGGTGTCACATACATTCCAAACATATCATAATCGAACACCCCGGAGAGCTCTACCTGATCTACACCATCCTGAGTCATATACGGTTTTATCTCGTCGAAATAATCTTCAAGAATACTGATTTCTTCTTCATCCAAAGGTGCGCCTGCATCGCCGTCTACACAACATTGTCCCTTGCAGGCTGAAAGGTCGCAACAGAAGCGGATGCTTCCGAGCTCATCAGATATTAAGGTTTTATCAATTGCTATCATGCGGCAAAAGTACTGCTTTTTGGAAAATGAAACGATGGAACGCGGATGAGGGAGAAAATACGGATGGCATAGGATTTTCTTTTCCCTTCGCCTTTCCCTAGTCTCCCTCAGCCCTCGACCTTTCGCTCCATCACTCCCTCTCCTTCACTTCTTTGTCAATCTATTTTTTTTGGCTACCTTTGCCACATGGCACAAAACGAAGAAATTTTCAAAAAAATTATTTCCCATTCCAAAGAGTATGGGTTTGTATTTCCGTCGAGCGAAATATATGATGGCCTTAGCGCAGTATACGATTACGGTCAGAACGGAGTTGAGTTGAAAAACAATATCCGCCAGTATTGGTGGAAATCGATGGTTCAATACCATGAAAATATTATGGGTCTTGATGCGGCTATTTTCATGCATCCTACCACCTGGAAAGCATCAGGCCATGTTGATGCTTTTAGTGATCCTTTGATCGATAACAGGGATTCGAAAAAACGATATCGAGCCGATGTTCTGGTTGAAGACCAGATGGCTAAATGGCAGGATAAAATAGATAAGGAAGTTGAAAAAGCCGCGAAACGTTTTGGAGATACTTTCGATAAAGATCAGTTTGTGGCTACCAATGGCCGTGTACTTGAATACAAGGAGAAAATTGATTCGACGACCAAACGTTTTTACGGTGCCATGGAACGCAACGACCTGGCCGATGTAAAAAAACTTATCGAAGACCTGGAAATTGTTTGCCCCATTTCCGGAAGTCGTAACTGGACCGATGTTCGCCAGTTTAACCTGATGTTCAGCACTTCCATGGGTTCGGTGAGTGAAGATTCAAATGTAATTTATCTTCGTCCCGAAACTGCGCAGGGTATTTTTGTAAACTACCTGAATGTGCAGAAAACCGGCAGGATGAAAATCCCGTTTGGAATCGCACAAACCGGCAAAGCATTCCGTAATGAAATTGTAGCTCGCCAGTTTATTTTCCGCATGCGCGAATTTGAACAGATGGAAATGCAATATTTCGTTCGCCCCGGCACCGAACTCGAATGGTTCGAATACTGGAAGACAGAACGCATGAAATGGCACCAGTCGCTGGGAATTCCTGCCGCAAAATACCGCTGGCACCCGCACGACAAACTTGCTCATTACGCCAATGCGGCTATAGATATTGAATTTGAATTCCCAATTGGATTTAAAGAACTGGAAGGAATACATTCGCGTACCGATTTTGATTTAAAAGCGCATCAGGAACATTCAGGTAAGAAAATTCAGTATTTCGATCCTGAATTGAACGAAAATTATGTGCCTTATGTAATCGAAACTTCCATCGGCCTCGATCGTACTTTCCTGGCTGTACTCAGTTATGCATATACCGAGGAAAAACTAGAAGACGGGTCGGATCGCGTCGTACTTCGTTTGCCTTCGATGCTGGCTCCAATTAAATGTGCCATTCTTCCACTTGTAGCCAAAGATGGTTTGCCGGAAAAAGCGCGTGAGATCATGGATACACTGAAGTACGACTTCATGTGCCAGTACGAGGAGAAAGATTCAATAGGCAAGCGCTATCGCCGCCACGATGCCATTGGTACGCCATACTGTATCACAGTCGACCACCAAACGCTTGAAGATAATACCGTCACCATCCGCGATCGCGATACAATGAAACAGGAGCGCATCCCGATTGAAAAAATCGGAGAATTGGTAAAGATTAAGATCAAAGGGTAACGCTTAAAAATTTATACTACAAACGGGATAAATTTCCACGTTTGTAAAGTCCCAAAGCCCAAATTACAAGAAGTATTGCAGAGTAGTCCTTGGAATTTGGTTCTTGAGAACTGGGTCTTTGATTAATGCGAAATTTTGCCCCATGTCAGATATAAAAAAAAAGGTACAAAGTATATAACCTTGTACCTTTTTTAATGTAATATTAATCTGATTTATTTCGCTCCAGGCACAGCTGTAGGTTCAACTGCACGGGTCGAAGCAACTGAAATAACCAGGTTGCTCATAACTTCCAGAATTTCAATATTAGGAATCTTGATATCGCTAACCCTCAGGCTATCTTCAATTTCCATTTTCGAAATATTGATAACGATTTCTTCCGGCATATGCTCAGCAAGACCTTTTACTCTCATCTTGCGGAATTTTTTAACCAGTTTACCTCCACGTAATACTCCGGGCGAATTTCCTTCAACACGGATCGGAAGGCTTACAATAATCGGTTTTCCTTTAGTTACCTGCAGGAAATCGGCATGCAGAGTTTTATCCGAAACCGGGTGGTACTGAACATCCTGAAGGGTTGCGGTGAATTTTTTTCCTTC
Organism: Bacteroidales bacterium; assembly: GCA_963665485.1. Classification (GTDB taxonomy): domain Bacteria; phylum Bacteroidota; class Bacteroidia; order Bacteroidales; family UBA4417; genus UBA4417. Next base: position 700,708 of record OY762227.1, read on the forward strand.
AATGTCAAGGTCAATCAGGAAAGTGTAAGGAGTGAAGATGATTGTTTCAAGCACTTTTTCCTCGATTGCAAAATGAAGTTCTTCCTTACCACCGTAAATTACGCATGGCACCTTGCCGCTGGCCCGGTTCATTTTCGCATCTTTTTTCCCTACGTTCGCGCGAAGCGAACCGCTCATAGATACTGTTTTCATTTGATTTGATGTTAAATTGTTAATTATTATTTGATGTTAAAAAGAGACGAAATTGATTCGTAATTGTGAGCCCGTTTAATAACATCAGCCAGTAATGTGGCTGTAGTTAGAACTTTCACCTTTGGATTTTCGTGTTTCAATGGAATGGTATCGGTTACAATTACTTCGGTGAATGCTGATTTTACAATATTATCAAAAGCATCACCCGATAATATGGGATGAGTACAGAAACCCCGTACACTGGATGCACCATTATCGATCATGATTTGTGCCGCCTTTGTGATTGTGCCGCCGGTATCAATAATATCGTCGAGCAACACAACATCCTTACCTCTAACGTCGCCAATGAGTGACATGGAATCAACCTGGTTTGCTTTTGAGCGCTGTTTATAGCAGATTACGAAACCTGTATTCAGTGCTTTGGCATAGCTGGCTGCCCTTCGTGTTCCTCCTGTATCAGGTGACGCAAATACCAGGTTAGGAAGATTCAGTTTTTTGATATACGGTAAAAATATCGAAGATGCATAAAGATGATCAACAGGAACATCAAAAAATCCCTGTATCTGATCAGCATGCAAATCAATGGTTATCATTCGTTGCACACCGGCTGCGGTAAGCAGATTGGCAATAAGTTTAGCTGAAATCGGAACGCGTGGTTTGTCTTTCCTGTCCTGGCGCGCAAATCCGAAATAAGGAATTACAGCGGTGATAGTCCTTGCCGAAGCACGCTTGGCTGCGTCTACCATCAGTAAAAGCTCAAGGAGGTTTACTGCCGGCGGAAATGTGGATTGAACAATGTAGACATCATTACCCCGGAGATTTTCCTCAAAGGAGATAGTAAATTCACCATCACTGAAAACAATAACCTGAACTTCACCAAGTTTTGTTCCAAAGCTAAGCGCAATATTCTCGGCAAGGTAGCGAGTAGCCCTGCCTGAAAAAATTTTTACCTCATGTGCCATGTCCGGTGGATTTAATAATCGAGCTGCAAAGGTATAATTTTTTTGTATTCTTCAAAGATATTTTAATGCCTCTTTCTGTATAATACTGATTATTAACTGTGTAAATATCGAATTAAATAAATGTCGTTAAATCATTTATGAAATTAGTATTGGCTCGAATGCATTTGTAAAGTATCTTTGAAGCCTTACAATACAGGATAGTGTACGCAATAATTGATATTGAGACTACCGGTGGCAACGCCAGCCGCGAACGGATTACTGAGATAGCCATTTATGTTCACGACGGGAAAAAAGTCGTGAATGAATACTCCACCCTTATAAATCCTGAATGCAAGGTGCCTCCCTTCGTAGCCCGATTGACAGGTATTTCGGACGAAATGCTTGTTAATGCTCCGAAATTCTTCGAAGTGGCCCGCGACATCGTTGAAATTACCGAAGGCTGCACTTTTGTCGCACATAATGCTGCCTTCGACTATAGTTTCGTAAAACAGGAGTTTTTAAATCTTGGATATAAATACAAAAGACCAGTTTTATGTACTGTTAAAATGGCGCGTAAACTTCTGCCCGGGCATCCGTCCTACAGCCTGGGAAATCTTTGTAGTAGTTTAGGCATACAGATTACTTCACGCCACCGGGCTTCAGGTGATGCTTTAGCCACAGTAAAACTTTTCGAGCGTTTGTTGAGTGTTGATCCAACTCTGAGCCAAATCCCTACCGACGGATTGCATCCTTCGCTTGACAGGTCTATATTCAGCAGGTTGCCCCTTACAGCCGGAGTTTATTACTTCCACGACGAGAACGGGAAATTGCTTTATATCGGGAAAAGCAAAAATATTCACGCCAGGGTTTTGTCGCATTTTCAAAACAGTACTACCAGCAAAGCCATCGAAATGCGATCGAACACAGCAAGCATCAGTTTCGAAGAAACCGGAAGTGAACTAATTGCGCTCCTGCTCGAATCGGATGAAATTAAAAAGCACAAACCGCTGTATAACAGGCTTCAAAGACGTACTCTTTATAAATATGGTTTGTATTCATTGTATCTTCAATCAGGCTATCGGATGATACAGATTGAAAAAATCAAATCAACCGGGAAACCACATACTGTTTTTGCATCGTTTGACGAAGCTTTGGTTTTGGTTCATGAAATAGTTGCCAAATACAATCTTTGCCAAAAATTATGTGGGCTGTATCAGAACCATGGCGCGTGCTTTCAGCATTCTATAGGACAATGTTCGGGAGCGTGCATTGGCGTTGAGCCAGCAGAAATATACAACCTAAGAGTGGACGCAGCTTTAAAAGAATTTCGCCACAAATGGACGGATATGGCTATTGTTGACCGCGGGCGTAATGAAGATGAAGTATCGGTTGTACTTATCGAAAATAATGTTTTTGCCGGATTCGGATGGATGTCGAATGACGAAAGTATTAATGATCCTTCACGAATAAAGGATTTTATCAAGCCATACAGCGATAACCGCGATGTTCAACAAATCATCAAAGGTTTTCTGAATACAGGCAGAGCGTTAAAAATTATCCGGTTCTAAAACGGACAGGTTTTCCCTTTTTGGCACTTTCTTATAAATTTTCTTTAGTATCTCTCGGGATTAAGGTATCCTTAACAAAATAATATTTAAATGTAAGTTATTCTCTTTCTGATTGTTAAAAGGATTACTCCGGTTTGATTTCTACGCATCATAAGTTTTTCCCTCTTCACCTTATTTTTTAGCATGATTTTTATTCAAATGTACTAGTATCTGTTGCTCATAAGCAACTCAAAGAAATTTCTTTTGGCAAAGGGAAACACAGTGAAATGCTGTGATGTGAAAAAGGCGGGTGGAAACTCCCGCCATTTTTTTTGATGAACAACCAGGAGATGGTTACCGCATATTCTTAAACCCGTTTTCCATCGCGGCCGAAATGCGCGTAAATACTTCACCAAATGTACCCAAACCATCAATCTTGATAACTCCGTGCAATTGGTTGTATTTCTGAATAACAGGAACTGTTTTGGTTTCGTGTTCCTGTAGCCGCTTTACAATTTTGGCAGTACTGTTATCGTAAGGCATGCAATTATCTGTTTTGCTTCTTTCATCGAGCCGGCTGATCAGTTCCAGCGTAGGAACTTCGATCTCTATAATTTTTGAAATGGATGAACCGTATTTTTTCAACAAACCATCCAGGATGTATGACTGTACCAACGTGCGGGGAAATCCTTTGAAGATAAATCCTTTAACGCCTTTGGAGTTAGCCAGTTTCTTTTCGATAAGCTGAACCACAATTTCATCGGGTACCAGCTGTCCGTTTTCGTAGAGATCAGTGATTTTCCGGCCTGTTTCGGAATTAGACGCAATTTCCTGCTCAAGCATAGCACCTGTGGCCACGTATTCAAGCCCAAATTCCTTTGCGAGCGCTTTGCCTTGCGAACCGCGACCTGAACCAGGGTAACCAAAAAGTACAATATTGAACAGACTTTTACTCAACTCATGGTTGATGATTTTTGTAATAGCAAGGTTAACATTTTCGATACTGTCGATACCATTCACTTCCACATAAATGCCTTTATCCCGGTAAAACTGAAGAACGGGCAAAGTTTTTTCATTGTATTCCTTCAGGCGGTTACGGATAACTTTCTCGTTGTCGTCGCTGCGGCCTGAGGTTTTACCCCTGTTCAGAAGCCTGGCTACAGATTCCTCTTCCGGAACCGTAAGGCTAATCAGGCAATTTAACGAGGTATTCAGTTTCAGCATCAATCCCTCAAGGATGTAGGCTTGTATATAGGTACGCGGGAACCCATCAAACAAAAATCCATTGGAATCAGGATTATCAGTAATTGTTTTTTCAATAATCTGAACGATAATTTCATCACTTACCAAACCACCGGAAGAAATACTGCTCTGTGCCTCCAATCCCAGCCTTGATTTTTCGGCAATCTCTTTTCTTAAAAGATCACCGGTTGAGATGTAAAAGAGATTGTACTTGCTGATAAGGAATTCTGACTGTGTTCCTTTTCCTGCGCCCGGAGGGCCGAATAACGCTATATTCAACATAGTGGCTTGGTTATAAAATATGGTTATGAATGAATTCAACCCGGGGTTTGATATGATCTGACCTCCAGGAAATTGTTATTCAAAACTACAAAAAAAAGCTGCCTTATTCAGCGCAGCTTTTATAAATATTTTCGGAAAATTATTCAGTAACCAACGTCGCTACTACTTTAGCAGCTGCCAGAGCCGAGAGTTCTTTATCGATATGAAATAAACCTCCGGCTTCGTTACCGGCAAGTTTCATCTTATCGAGTATGCCGTGCATGGTTCTTTCTTCTTCTATCTGCTCATTGATATACCATTGCAGGAAATTCCCGGTCGTGTAATCTTTGTTAGTTAACGCTACTTCGTACAAATCGTTGATTGAAGCGGTAATAAACTCTTCATGAATCATCACTTTTTCGAATACATCAAGCAACGAGCTATATTCGGCGGTAGGATTATCGAGGGCAAGCAACTGGCTGTAACCATCTCTATCGTTAAGATAATGTACAAACTTAAGCTGGTGCATGCGTTCTTCATCCGTTTGCTTGAAAAGAAAAGCTGCAGCCCCCGGATAACCATTTACCTGGCACCATGAAGCCATTGACAAGTATAACCGTGAAGAATGTTCTTCATTCTTGATCTGATTTATAATTGCTTTTTCGACGGCATCCTTTATCATGATAACAAAATTTAAAGTCCTTAAATGGTATAAAACAATTGAAAAGATGGTTGTCTCGCTTCCTTCCGGATCTTGTTTACTGGTTTTTCAACGCTTCGGCACCACTTACAATTTCCAGAATTTCCTTGGTAATTGCTGCCTGGCGGGCTTTGTTATAGGCAAGGTTTAGTTCCTTGATAAGATCGCCGGCATTATCGGTAGCCTGGTGCATGGCAGTCATACGAGCTCCATGTTCGGAAGCGTATGAATCGAGAACAGATTTGTAAAATTGTATTTTGAGTGACTTCGGAATTAATTCCTCTACAATTTCTTCCTTTGAAGGCAGGAAGATATAGTCGGTGCTGCTTTTTGTAATAACAGCATTTTCGGCGGGAGCTTCAACCGGAAGAAACTGCTCTACTACCACCCTCTGAACAACCGCATTTTTAAATTGATTGTAAACTATATCCACCCGGTCGAATTCCTTGCTGGCAAACGCATTCATAACTGATAATGCTATTGCTGAAATATTTTCATAGGTGAGGCTATCGAATACCGAATCGTGGGAAGAAATAACATTATACCCCCGTTTGTTAAAAAACTCGGTTCCCTTGCGGCCAATTGTGAGGACACTCACATTCCCCGCATTTAGCTGAGCTGCATAATCAATTTGAATCCGCTGTGAAGCCGTGCGCAAAATATTTGTATTAAAAGCGCCGCAAAGTCCGCGGTTTGAAGTGAGAACAACAATCAGCACTTTGTTGGGAGTGCGTTGCTGGGTATACAAATTACCATCGCCCGAATCGAGGCTGGCACTCAGATTCTGCAGAATATCCTTCAGCTTGGCAGCGTACGGACGCATTTTCAGAATGGCATTCTGAGCCTTTCGCAACTTCGATGCCGCCACCATTTTCATGGCGCTGGTGATCTGCTGTGTCGATTTTACCGAAGCAATCCTTATTCTGACTTCCTTTAAATTCGGCATAGAATTGAATTAAACACTTTCGAAATAAACATTCCGTTAAATACCTGAATGAACAGGAACTTTATTAAATATACTTTGCTGATACTTCTTTTGCCAGATTGTCGATCGTGCCAAGAATCTGATCATCAAGTTTTCCTTGTTTCAAGTCAGCCAGAAGTTCTTTATGGCTGGTTTCGAGATGATGGAGAAACTCAGTTTCAAAATCACGAATCGATTTTACCGGTACTTTCTGGAGCAAGCCACGGGTTCCGCAGGCAATGATAGCAATTTGTTTTTCAACCGGTACAGGTGTATACTGGGGTTGTTTCAGAATTTCAACATTGCGGGCACCTCTTTCAAGGATGTTTTTGGTAGCGGTATCCAGGTCGGAACCAAATTTCGAGAAAGCTTCGAGTTCGCGGAATTCAGCCTGTGCCAGCTTAAGTGTTCCGGCAACTTTTTTCATCGCTTTGATCTGGGCATTTCCTCCTACACGTGATACCGAAATACCTACGTTAATTGCCGGACGAATACCTGAATTGAAAAGCGTTGTTTCGAGGAATATCTGCCCGTCGGTAATTGAAATTACATTGGTTGGTATATATGCTGAAACGTCGCCTGCCTGGGTTTCGATGATAGGAAGAGCCGTTAATGAACCTCCGCCTTTTGCAAGTGACTTGATCGATTCGGGAAGATCGTTCATCTGCCTGGCAATTTCATCACTCTTGATGATTTTAGCCGCACGCTCGAGCAAGCGGGAGTGAAGATAGAAAACATCACCGGGGTATGCTTCGCGTCCGGGTGGGCGGCGAAGCAATAATGAAACTTCGCGGTAAGCAACTGCCTGTTTCGAAAGATCATCATAAATAACTAAAGCTGAACGGCCTGTATCACGGAAAAATTCACCGATTGCAGCACCGGTAAACGGAGCATAAAACTGCATGGCTGCCGGATCACTGGCAGTAGCCATAACGATAACCGTGTAAGCCATAGCACCGTGATCTTCCAATGTTTTCACAATATTTGCAACGGTTGATCCTTTTTGACCAATAGCTACATAAATACAGAAAACCGGCTCGCCTTTTTCGTAGAATTCTTTCTGATTGATAATGGTATCAATAGCGATAGCCGATTTACCTGTTTGGCGGTCGCCGATGATAAGCTCGCGTTGTCCACGACCAATAGGAATCATTGCATCGATAGCTTTGATACCCGTTTGCAATGGCTCGGTAACAGGCTGACGAAAAATAACACCCGGCGCTTTGCGCTCAATCGGCATTTCGTAAAGCTTCCCTTTAATCTCGCCCTTCCCGTCGATAGGTTCGCCCAGTGTATTAATTACACGGCCAAGCATTCCTTCACCAACGCGTAAACTTGCAATTCGCTTGGTGCGCTGAACCTTGTCGCCTTCTTTAATGTTTTTTGATTCACCCAGCAGTACCACGCCCACGTTATCCTCTTCGAGGTTGAGCACTATACCTTTGGTGTCGGTTTTTACAAATTCAACCAGCTCACCTGATTGTGCGTTGGTAAGGCCATAAACACGGGCAATGCCGTCGCCTACCTGTAACACAGATCCGATTTCCTTGATTTCGGCTTCAGTCGAAAAACCGGCCAATTCCTGCCGCAGTATTGCAGTTACTTCTGCGGGTTTAATTTCTGCCATAGGGTTAATATATTAATGGTTATTGGTTATTGGTTATTGGTTGAATTAACTCCCAAAACCTAACCCCTAAAACCTCTTTGTTAAAATCCTTTTATAAACAGATTCTTTTCAAAATCCTTTTTAAGCTGTTTTATTTTGGTTGCAATACTCTGATCAAGCTGGAAGTTATCAAGATTAATGACAAAACCACCAATCAGGGCTTCGTTGGTTTTTTCGACCAAGTCAATCTTTTTGTCTGTAATTTTTTGAAGTATTTCTAATATCCGTGGCTTTTCGATAGCCGCTAGACCGGTAGCTGTGGTTACATAGGCTGTTTTTATACCCTTGGATGCCTGGTAAAGATCGGCAAAAGCTTCAGCAATTGCGGGCAGATAGCGTTCACGGCGTTTTCGGATCATAAGGTTCATAAAACCAAGAGACATCACACTTATGGACGGTCCAAAAATGTGCGCTATCACTTTTTTCTTTTTCTCGGCATTTATTAACGGGTTTTGAAGCATGTTCACAAAATCACGGTTCGAAGCGCTAACGGTACCAAGAAGCATCATATCCTCGTATGCCTTTTCAACAATGCCTTTTTCTTCGGCAAGGTCGAAAAATGCTGCAGCATAACGAATGGTTATTTTATTATAGCTCAATGTGCTAATGTGTTAATGTGACAATGTGCTAATGTGCTAATTATTTTATCAGCACAATACCTCAATTAATTGATTTTCACTTCTTTCAGAAGTTTTTCGGTAAGCTGTTCCTGCTGCTTTTTATTTTCCAGTTCTTTGCCTATCAGCTTTTCAGCGATTTCAATTGAAATGGAGGCAATCTGGTTTTTCAGGTCGTTGATGGCAGCCATTTTTTCGTACTGTATGTTTTCGCGGGCATTTTCCATTATTCGGCTTGCCTCTTCATTTGCTTTAACACGGGCTTCATCCAGGATTGCTTCTTTCACTTTGCGGGCATCACGCATCAAAGCATCGCGTTCGTCCTTGGCATCACGTAAAAGTTGTTCGTTGCCGGCTTTTAACTGAAGCATTTCCTTTTTTGCATCGTTGGCAGCCTCCAGCGCTTTTTCGATAGAATCTTCACGTTGGTGTATACCTTTCATGATAGGTTTCCATGCATATTTGCCAAGGACAAACAATACCAGGCTGAAGGAAACCAACATCCAGAATATCAAGCCTATACCAGGAGTTACTAATTGCATAGTTCTGGGTATGAGTAGTTTATAATATAATTACTTTGTTTTCAGTTACATTTATTCAACTACCGCATCCCTGCCAGTCGCAGGGATACAGCAGCTGAAAATTTGTTTCTACAGGAACAGGATCAGCAGACAAACCACAATAGCGAAGAAAGCAACACCTTCGATAAGAGCGGCAGCAACAATCATGTTCGAACGGATATCGCCTACGCTTTCTGGCTGGCGGGCAATGGATTCGAGAGCGGAAGCCCCGATTTTTCCAATACCGATACCTGCACCGATAGCTGCAATACCAGCACCAATACCGGCACCCATTTTTGCAACGGGAGCAAGATTTGCTGCTTCTTGTAATAAAACGCTTAAGAGTGACATAAGAATTGAATTATGTGATTAATAAAAGATTTAGTGTTCAGTTGTATGTTCTTCGGTATGTTCGTGTTCTTCCATTGCCATTCCGAAGTAAATGGATGAAAGCAATGCAAATACATAAGCCTGGATAAATGCTACCAGCAATTCGAGAAGGCTCATAAAAACGCCAAAGGCAATAGAAAAAATGGAAACTCCGTAACCAGCCACAATATTCATGTTCCCGAAAATAAATATCAGGCTCATAAATCCGAGCAGGATAATATGACCTGCAGTCATGTTGGCAAACAAACGGACCATTAGTACAAACGGCTTTGTAATTACTCCTACAATCTCTACGATTGGCATAAGAGGAACAGGGATTTTAAGCCACCAGGGTACTCCGGGAGCGTTAATAATATGTTTCCAGTAACTTTTATTTCCATTGAATGTGGTTATCACGAATGTGAAAAGAGCCAGAACCATTGTAATTGCTATATTACCGGTAAGGTTAGCTCCTCCCGGGAAAATAGGCACAAGTCCCAAAAGGTTATTCAGAAAAATAAACCAAAACACGGTCAAAAGGAACGGCATAAAACGCTCGTAATTTTTTTTGCCTAAACCAGGAATCGCGATATCATCACGAACAAAAAGAATCAGAGGCTCAAGTACCGACTGAAGACCTTTGGGCGCGGTATTGGGATTTTTCTTGTATTTATTACCAATCGAAATAAAGATGAGGCATAGCAACAAGACGCTGATAAACAGGGACAGAACATTTTTGGTAATCGAAAAATCGAGCGGGAGTTTTGCGGAAGTATCCACTGATTCACCATCTTCCAGTGTTTTTACAATTTTGCCCTCGTTAACGCCTTCAGTCATCAAACGATATCCGCGGTATGCTTCGTGACCATGATGAAAATGTGCAGAGCTGAAAGAAACAAGTTTGCCGTTATCGAGTAAAATTACAGGTAAAGGGATCGAAAGATGAAAATCGTTGTACGTTAAAATGTGCCATTCGTGCGCATCCACAATATGATCGATGATCATTTTACCTGCATCAAAAGCTTTTTTCTCAGTTTGTTCGTGCGCCGGAACCGATGGGCTTGCAACAGTGTCGTTCGTTGTTGTATTCCCATAAGAAAACCCTGATAAAAACAAGGCAAATAAAACGACCTGCAACCTGGCTGTATGTAATAACTTTCTGATCATTAGCCTATTTTCGAATTTGAATGCAATATTACTAAGATTTAATGAAATTATCCCCCTATCCCCTTCAAAATTACGAAATTCTTTCAGGATTTACGTCGAAAGAGTAAAATAGTCACATGCGATTAGATTAAATTTGATTCTGGAGGCTGAACCGGTGTGAATTAAACTTTTCATTTTGCTGTTTAACATGGAGAAATACCAATCAACTCCGTATGGTTTTCAGAATTGTTTAATTCGAAATGTAAATATTGATTCGAAAAAAGATACTTTTGTTTAACCGATAAACAACTTATGGAATTTACTGTTTTCTCCGATGAATCCTTTATGCGTGAGGCACTTAAGGAAGCCCGAAAAGCTCTGGGCAAGGATGAAGTTCCGATCGGAGCCGTTATTGTTTGCGAAAACCGCGTAATTGCCCGGGCTCACAATCTTACCGAGCAACTTAACGATGTTACCGCTCACGCCGAAATGCAGGCTTTTACCGCCGCGTCAGGGTTTATGGGCGGGAAATACCTCGAAGGATGTACCCTGTATGTTACCGTTGAACCTTGTGTAATGTGCGCCGGGGCTTCTTTCTGGAGCCAGATAAGTAGAATTGTTTATGGTGCAGATGATATAAAGCGTGGATACTCTTTGCTCACCTCCTCCGTTCTACATCCGCGAACAAAAGTTACAAGCGGTGTGCTTGCCGAAGAATGCGGAGAGTTGATGAAAGATTTTTTCAGAAAAAAACGATAAAAATGAATCCGAGCTCGGGGTATACATTAAAATATAAGTCACTAATCAGCCTACTCAAAAAGCATTTTAGCCACAGATAACGCCAATTACAATGATTAAAACAGTTTTTAGCAGTTTATCAGATGAATTCTGAGCATAAGTTATATGAATTTACCTGTGTGCTCTGTGGCAAATATCTGTTTGTCAACTTTTTAAGCCACCTGCTTGGTTGCAAATATAAATGTTTTCGATTTTTATAGCTCACCTTGCGGGAAATCGTAATTTTGCCACACTTTATTTAACTGGAAGTACAGTGAAGAATATCAGATATTTTACCAATGGCGAAGAAACTATTGAGTGGAATGTAGAAGAATGCGTGCATTCGGGAAGATGCCTTAAAAACATACCTTATATTATCGACAGGCCCGGCATATATAGCATCAGCGTTTCTGAGCGCCAGTTCAACAGCATACTTGATCAATCAGAAATGTGCCCCGCGAAAGCTTTGAAATTGACAACATAATTTTTTCCGAAAATGCTATTCAAAGGATAATTTGAATAAAAGATCAACACTGTATTACATACTTACTGAATCATCCGCTTGCCGAATGAAATAAAACATACTTTGGAACGTTTTTTGAAGGTTAGTTCATAAAAAGTTTACAGATGCCCCGGCTCCTAGTTATATTACTCATTTTCTGCTGTTTGTCAGCGTTTCCGCAATCGTACCGCAAAGTTCACAATACAGCATTTGTACGCGGCGAGAAACTGGCTTTCCGTGTTGCCTTTAATTCGGCCCTTACCGGAAGCATAACCGGGGGGAAAGCCACGCTGGAGGTGAAAGATGACGATAAAATTCTGAACAACAGGAGCACATACCATGTGATTGGTGAAGGCAAAACCACCGGGTTTATTGAACTATTTTACAAGGTTCACGATAAGTTTGAAAGCTATTTTGATCAGGATGCAATAGTTGGACGACAGTTTATACGACGCACCCGTGAGAATAGTTATAAAAAAGATGACCTGGTTGTTTTCCGCCAGGAAGATCTTTTAGCTGTTAGCCTGACAAAAATTGTAAAAGTCCCTGCTAATATGCAGGATGTAATTTCAGCATTTTATTATGCGCGTACACTGGATATTACAAATCTGGAACCAGGAGGGATTGTACATGTCCCTTTCTTCCTGGATGATTCGGTTTACAATTCGAGAGTTATTTTTAAAGGCCGGGAAACCGTGAAAACCAAAATTGGCAAATTCAGATGCATTGCTTTCCGCCCAATGGTTGCAACCGGGTATGCTTTCGATGATCCTTATCCTATTACTATTTGGTTAACGGATGACGCTAACCGCATGCCTGTACTTATTGAGTCCGAACAATCTGTTGGCCGCGCCAGGGTAGAACTGATATCATATTCAGGATTGGCGAACCCGGTTACTGCGAAATTGGCAGATTAGAGTTTTTTCCTGAGTTCTTAAATTCAAAAGAAGGGCGATTAGGCGAAGCACGACACTCCGGCTCCGCTGATTGCAGCCGTTGAGATGGCTAAGTTCTATTCCTGAATTGTATTACTAATTGTATTTGCCGGAAACGGCACCAGCGGGCTTATTAACGGGATATCAAAACGGGTTAAGTTATAGCGCTTAATCATTTTATCCACATGGCTGACCCATGTTGGCGAAGTCGCATATTTTGAAGCGTGTATGGCTTTAAGCCATTTCATATAGTCCATATTTCCTTTCAGTGCCAAATAATATTTTCTACTTGAGATTAACTCCCCGATATGAGTGTACGCGGCTATATCAGAATCAAATTTACGATAGGATGTTTTATACCCCGACTTCGTTTTGGGCGATTTTACCCGTCCTTTCACGCCAAAATGATTATGGTTTAACCTGCACAATTTGCTGGTTCCCGCAGCACTTTCCTGTAAAGCAATTCCCAGAATAAGGCTGGCAGGAATCTGGTACGTTTTCATTATTTCAATAGCCAGGGAATCAAATTTATTAATATAAGCTTCAGCAGTGCTCTGAGCCTGCAGACTGAAAAGCAAGGAAAAAAAGAAAACATTTACAAACAAAAAGCGCATATGCAATTTCAAATTTCGTCTAAAAGTAAGCAAATTATTATATGTTTAACTTTTAATACCGGCATTTGTTCATCCTAAGTCATGCCGGCTTTTCATTTTATACAGGAATTCCGGGGCATGCTTTTTGCTATAAAAGAACAATTGAATGGCTTTTATGGAAAAAACGACATCCATTCATTCTGATGTTTATTAAAACCTATACCTTTATATTTTCATCAACAAATTTCCCTATGAAAACTGTTTTCAGCATAATTCTTTTTTTAACAGCCTTCACAGGCATATCGCAGAACCTATACAAAACCGAGTGGAAGCAGGTGGACTCGCTCGCCGGAATCGGGCAATCACAATCTTCGATGGATATTGTTATCGGTATCTACAATCAGGCCAAAGTTGCCAACCAGGCCGACCAGTTTGTAAAAGCATCGTTGTACCGTATGAAACTTGAATCGGATTTCGAGGAAGATTATTTCGAAAAAAGCATAACCCGGACACAACTTGAAATTGAATCGGCACAAGCCCCGGTAAAACAAATCCTGCATTCCATTCTTGCTGAACTTTACTGGCGTTATTATCAGAATAACCGTTGGCGGATACTAAGCCGAAGCGAAACTTCCGACTTCGTTGAAGATGATATTAAGACATGGGATTTGAAAAAGCATGTTACGGCTTGTATGGAGAATTATTCTTTGTCACTTGCCGGCAAGGAAATTCTGAAAAACACACCAATTTCAACCTATTCCGAAATTCTTGAAAAACAAAAAGATTCCGAAAAATTCAGGCCAACCTTATTTGATTTCCTGGCGCACAGAGCCATCGATTTTTATTCATCATCCGAAGCAGGATTAACAAAACCGGCAAATACTTTTTTGATGGACAAGGTCGAATATTTTGCTCCGACTGCTGAATTTTCAAATCTAAGTATTACATCGCCCGACGCGTTTGCTTTTGATTTCCAGGCACTATTGCTTTTACAGGAAGTTGTTAAATTCCATTCAATTGATAAAGATCCTACTGCTTTTATTGATGCTGAAACTGAGCGGCTTTCGTTTGTTCATGAAAAAAGTATCTTACCGGAAAAAGACAGCCTTTACCTTGAAGCTCTTTATAAATTAGAAAGTCGTTTTAAAGCTCATCCTTCTTCAACCGAAATAGCTTATGAAATTGCCTCTCAATTAAATAATGATGAAGCCATCGCGATTCCTTTTACTGAAGAAGATCAATCCGGCCCGGTAGTATCTGAGGCTAAAAAATGGGATAAGAAAAAAGCAATAGAAGAATGTGAAGCAGCCATCAGCCGTTTTCCTGAAAGCTTTGGAGCTAATAATTGTCATTCGTTGACAGAAAGTATTAAACAACCTTCATTATCGGTAACTGCAAATTATGCTACAATTCCGGGAAAGCCATCGCTCGCTTTGGTTAGCTATAAAAATGTAGGCAAAGTATATTTTCGCCTTATTAAAATAAATCCTGAAACCGACCGTGAGCTTCAGGAAAAGCAACAGGAATTCCGTCTTGAGAAATACCTGGGACTGAAAGCAGAAAAATCCTGGGAACAGGCACTTCCTGATGATGGCGATTACAGAAATCATTCCACCGAAATACCGATTCCGGCTACAAAATCCGGATATTATATTTTGCTCTCAAGTAATGATGCCGGGTTTCCTGCCAAAACTGCAATTATTACCGCTACCCCTTTCTGGGCATCCAGTATCAGCTATCTCAGCCGCAGAGATGGGAATGGAAAAAATGAGATTGTCGTATTACACCGCGAATCCGGCAAACCATTACAAAAAGTGAAAGTACAGGCTTTTTACCGCGAGTATAATTTGAATTCCCGAAAATATGAAAGTAAAGACTTCGGAGTATCTGCAACTGATAAAAACGGGATGGTCACTATTCCGTCCAGAAGCGGCAATAACAGGTACCAACAATTTTACCTGGTTTTCACTTCGAAAGGTGATCAACTGATAACGGAGAGCTATTTTTCGTCTTTTTCGAATGATAACAATGAGCCAAAAACTGTTGTTCAAACCTGGTTTTTTACGGATAGGGCTATTTACCGGCCGGGACAGACGATATTTTTTAAAGGAATAGTACTCGAAAGAAAAAGTGAAGACGTTCAACTGAAAACAAAGTATAAAACTGATGTAACTCTTTATGATGCCAACGGACAGGTTGTTTCGAAACAGACTCTTACAACAAATGATTTTGGATCATTCAGCGGGAACTTTATTGCTCCTCAAGGCGTACTAACCGGTCAGATGACAATCCGTTGCGAAACCGGATCGGTTTCGGTGCAGGTTGAAGAGTACAAAAGGCCTAAGTTCGAAGTAAACTTTGAACCTGTAAAGGGATCATATAAACTGGGCGAAACTATTGTTGCCAAAGGGAAAGCGCTGGCTTATGCCGGAAGCACTGTTTCGGATGCCAAAGTAAGTTACAGGGTGGTTCGCAACGCAAGTTTCCCCTACTGGTGGGGCTGGCGTGGTATGCCAACATCTCCTGAAATGGAAATTTCCAATGGCGAAACAATTACGGGCAATGATGGATCATTTACGGTGACCTTTAAGGCAATTCCCGACCTTTCGGTTGGCAGAAAATCCGATCCGGTCTTTAACTATACTGTTTATGCCGATGTCGCCGATATAAATGGTGAAAGTCACAGCAGCGAAACCGTAATTTCGGCTGGTTATAAAGCATTGCTGGTAAAAACTGATTTGGCTGATGATATTAATATTGAAAAGCCACTTCAATTTTCGCTTTCAACTACCAATCTGAATGGTGAAAAAGAAAAAGCTACAGGAATTATAACTATTTCGAAACTCCGCAAACCGGCTCAGGTTCTGTATTCCCGTAAATGGGCGAAACCTGATATGTTTGCGATGACAAAAGCCGGGTTTGAGAAAGATTTTCCCGGCGAAGTATATAAAGATGAAGATGATGTATCTACCTGGCCTGTTGAATCTACGGCGATTTCCGCAAATTTCAGTACTCCGGCAGATTCTGTATTTAAAGTTGGAAATCAAATATCGGCAGGCATGTATGTAATTGAAATCAAAACCAAAGACGCGTTTGGGGAAGATGTTTTGTACAAGAAATATTTCAATATCTTTCAGCCTGTGTCTGCCGGTTCCGATGCCGTTTCACCCGCATTTTTTACTTTACTAACACCAATCGCCGAACCTGGTCAGGATGTGAAATTTATAATCGGCACACCGGTTAAGAATGCTTGTGTTATTTATGAAATTACGCATAAGGATAAAGTCGTACATCGCGAAATTCTTACACTAAGCAAGGAACAAAAACTGATCAGCATTCCTGTAAAAGAAGAATACCGGGGCAACTTTGGCATCAGCCTGGCCTTTGTAAAAAACAACCGTACATTCGTGATAAGCAAACTAATCACTGTTCCGTACACGGATAAAAAACTGGATATCAGCTTTGCTACTTTCCGGAATAAGTTGCAACCCGGACAAGAAGAAGAATGGCAGATTACGTTACGCGACAGCAAAGGCGAAAAAGCTGTTGCCGAAATGCTTGCAGGGATGTACGATGCTTCGCTCGACGCATTTGCACCTCACAGCTGGTCGTTTGATATTTTCAATTATTATTATGGAAACCAATCCTGGAGTGACAATCAGTGCTTCGGGACTAAAAACGGAGAGTTGTTTTACGAATATGAACCAGTATATAGTCCATCATCACATGAATACGACCAGCTGAATTGGTTTGGGTTCAATTTTGGGTATTCCGGTGGAATCCGGATACGAGGTATGAAAAGTTCTTCAAGATTCGTTGCTCCGGTGATAGCTGCTGAAGTTTCTGAAATAATGGACCAGGATGAAATGTCCGTTTCGTCCAAAAATGGAGATGCTGCCGACCAAAGGATCAAATTTAAACCACCTGTAATTTCTGAAGAAAATGTTGCTGAGGAAAGCACGGTTTCTGTGCCACAACCTATTCAAATCCGTAAAGATTTTAACGAAACCGCTTTCTTTTTCCCGCAGCTGTCCACCAACGAAAATGGCGAAATTGTTATCAAATTCAAAGCGCCCGAAGCCCTTACCCGCTGGAAAATGATGGGATTGGCGTATACCAAAGATTTGAAATACGGACAGATAGAGAAATCTCTTGTGACGCAAAAAGACCTGATGCTGTTTACCAATCCTCCGCGTTTCCTGCGCGAAGGTGATAAAATGGATTTCTCAGCCAAAATCTCAAATATCAGCGATCGCGATCTGTCGGGAACTGCCGAACTCCATTTCTTCGATGCATTAACCATGAAGCCAGTTGATGGAGTTATGGGTTTAACGCAAACTAGTATTTCATTTACAGTAAAAAAAGGTGTTAGCTCACCTGTAAGCAGGGAAATTAGTATTCCGGAAGGATTGCAAGCTGTAATTTACCGTATTACAGCCTCCGCCGGCGCTTTCAGCGATGGCGAAGAAGCAGCGATTCCTGTCCTTACCAACCGGATGCTGGTTACTGAAAGTATGCCTTTGCCGCTAAACGGAATGCAACAAAAGAAATTTAACTTTATAAAACTGGTAAATTCCGGTAAAACAGGCTCAACTATAAAAAATTACAGGCTTACGCTCGAATACACTTCGAACCCGGCCTGGTATGCTGTACAAGCTTTGCCTTACCTGATGGAATACCCGTACGAATGTGCCGAACAGCTTTTCAGCCGCTATTATGCCAACAGCCTGGCCACTCATATCACCAACAGCGATCCTAAGATAAAAGGAATATTCGAAAGCTGGAAGAACATTACTCCTGACGCGCTGAAATCAAATCTCGAGAAAAATGAAGAACTGAAATCGGTGCTTCTGCAGGAAAGTCCATGGGTGCGTGAAGCCACAAACGAGAGTGAACGCAAACAACGCATTGCTTTGCTTTTCGACCTTAACCGCATGGCTTCGGAACAAACTTCTGCCTTGAAAAAACTGCGTGATATGCAGAACCCTAATGGCGGATGGCCCTGGTTCCAGGGGATGCCCGAAAGCCGTTACATCACACAACATATTGTTACAGGGCTTGGACATCTTTACTTTCTTGAAGTGCTTAATCCTTTAGGAAACAAAGACATACACGATATGCTTCAGAAAGCTGTTGAGTACCTAGATGTGACTGCTGAAATCGATTTTGAAAAGCTCAAAAAGAACGATAAGGATTATCTGAAAAACAACCACCTTGGGTACGAAGACATTCAAT
The DNA here is from genome assembly GCA_963665485.1 of Bacteroidales bacterium. Taxonomy (GTDB): domain Bacteria; phylum Bacteroidota; class Bacteroidia; order Bacteroidales; family UBA4417; genus UBA4417. The sequence continues at coordinate 718,955 of OY762227.1, forward strand.
ATTTGTATGCCCGAACGTATTTTCTGGCTGATTTCCCGGTTGGAAAAGAAAACACGGAAGTTCTTGCGTATTTCAAAGCACAGTCCGTTAAATACTGGAAGTCGCAGAACAATTACATGAAAGCTATGATTGCCTTGTACCTCAAACGTTTTGGCGAAGAGAATACAGCTTCGCTGATCATGCGTTCGTTGAAGGAAACCTCCCTACACAACGAAGAAATGGGAATGTACTGGCGAAATGAGCAACGCGGATATAACTGGTACCAGGCTCCTGTTGAAACACAAGCTCTATTGATTGAAGCTTTCGATGAAGTTAGCAACGATCAGAAATCGGTTGAAGAAATGAAAACCTGGCTCCTGAAACAAAAACAAACTCAGGACTGGAAAACCACCAAAGCTACGTCAGAAGCAGTTTACGCGTTGTTGCTTCGTGGAACTTCGCTGCTTGCGTCGGACAAACAAGTTGAAATCAGCTTAGGAAATGAAAAAGTTGATCCCTACAAACCGGATGGATCAAAACCGGAAGCCGGAACAGGATATTTCAAAACAAGCTGGGAAGCATCGGCAATTAAGCCGGAAATGGGAAAAGTAACTGTTAAAAATCCAAATTCAACAGTTGCATGGGGCTCGCTGTACTGGCAGTATTTCGAACAGCTTGATAAGATTACCCCGGCCAAAACACCATTGAGCCTGAGTAAGAAACTTTTCCGTGAAATAAATACGCCAACTGGCCCGGTTATTGAACCAATCACGGATAATTCGCCTCTGAAAGTTGGAGATAAAATTGTTGTCCGCGTACAACTTCGCACCGACCGCGATATGGAATACATACACTTAAAAGATATGCGGGCATCTGCGTTTGAACCGGTAAATGTGCTTTCGGGATATCGCTACCAGGATGGACTTGGATATTACGAATCCACCCGCGATGCTTCGACAAATTTCTTCATTGGTTATTTGCCAAAAGGAACTTACATTTTCGAATACAAGCTGCTTGCTACGCAAAAAGGAGAGTTTTCGAATGGGATAACTTCGGTGCAATGCATGTATGCGCCTGAGTTTTCGGCGCATTCGGAAGGGATAAGGGTAAAGGTGGAGTAGATATTTTTCTAAAAAGATATTTCCAGCTGTTTATTAGTGAAAACGGAAAATGATAATCTGAATCCAACGGATTTAAACCCCGAATTATTGAAACCGGAATAAACTCCGATAGTGTAAAGCTCATTTCCAATACCATACCCGAATTCGAGGTGATAGCCGTTTTCGGGTACAAACAGATAATTTGCCGAAAGGCTCTCGTTCCACATCCTGTTACGGATTAGTGGAAGTCGTTTGACCACGAGCATAGGTGTTCTATACATCATATGGCCTTCAACATATCCTTTGGCTGTACTGCTTGAATAATAATTCATCAGCTGAAAAACCGGGTAGGTGTTTTTAATGCCAACCTCATACGGGGAAGTCGCAAAATGATTGAATTCATTGAAATAAATTGTTCTGTTATTCGCAAAATATCCGGCTTCGAAGTTGTACTGTATCGTCGAGCGTAATCCGGATTTCAGTTTCTGGGAAATGCCGATTTTTACCAGGTCAAAATCAGTTTCAAAACCTGGTGCCGGTATCCCTTTTTTATAACCCAGAAACATAGTTGGAGTATTATTGAAGCCGGCGCGGGGAATTTTAACGCCATCCTTAATAAAATAATAGGGAGATGGCTTGTACGATAAGGTAAAGTCCAGTTGCAGGTTGCCATGATCAGCCATGGTATATGACTCAACATCCGGGATATTGGATCTATACGCTCTGCTTTCCCGGTAGAAGAAGGAAAATCCGGTATTGTTTTCCTGTGTTTTGTTTTTTTCGGCTGTAAATGCTGATTCCAGGTTAAATTCGTGCGTTACCCTTATGCTGTGATTCAGAGAAATAAAATTCCTGAGATAGAGCCTGGAAATATTATCATGCAGAAAGAGTGACGATACTGAGTTTTCCAATGCCATAGCTCCTTTCGGATTGAAATCGCTACTTCCGGAACCGGCTTTAATACTGATATTCTGTTGGTATCTTCCGGAACCTTTAAAATTGAGCCCGGCATCCCACACCAAATCTTTTCTCGAAAAAGCATACCCCGGCGAAAGAGAAACAGAATACAAACCTTGCTTTTTTACGTTTCGGAAGAGCTCAAAATTCGTTTTGTAAACAAGGCCATCCACTGCGTTAAAATTCAGGCCAAACGGGTAAAGCAAGCCCTTACTTTTGATATACCTAACGGTGTCAGGTTCATACCGGCCTCCCAGTAACATGACTTTGAAGAATTTTTTATTTTTAGCCTTGTTTGTATGGGTTGAATCGCTTGCCTGTTTTGCATTTTCCCTCTTGATGGAATCAAATTCCATTGTGCTGGCTTTTTCGACAGATGAAAGTGGTATTGGCCGCACCATATTCCAGTAGAGAGTATCACGGGTTCGGGCAGCACTGTCAATCTGTGTTTTGTATGTTTCCACAAATGTATGGTCGTTCCTTATAGTATCCTTCCTGATCATTTCTTTTTTGCGAAGTATAAGTTTTGAAGTCCGATTAGCCCCTGAAGTTGTTGGATTAACATTGGTCGAAAGCTTTGACAGCCTTTCATCGATTTTATTAACACGCGATTTGGTTTTATCCGAAAGGATCTCCTTTTGACGAAGCAATTGTTCCGGATTTTTTTTATTTGCGTTAATAATCGCCTGGTTTACTTCCAGTTTGTTGTATTTTATGGATGTATAGTAGTTCATCACGGATTTATTGTCCATAATTTCTATATCCAGGTAATAGTGGTTGTTCACTGCTAACCAAACGCCATCCTTTACTTCGCCAAATGATTGGCTGATTTTAATAGTCGTGCCCAGTTGCGCGTTGATGGTTAACTCCATATTATAGATGCACCATAGTCCTTCAATCACATATAAATAGCCGCTAACATACTGTGATCCATTACCTTTTGGGATAATTTTGATTTTATCAACCGACACATTGCCGTACTGATTTGTTCCCTCATAGTGATACCTGTAATATTCAAATGCACCTGCGGTAATGGGTGAAACAGCGTTACCAAATGATTTGGGGTTATAGGTATTCTGCGTAATGAATCCCATTGCTCCCGAAGAGCTGCTTTGGCTGCTGCCAGGAAATGTACTATGTAAAGATTTTACTTTTTGATTAATGATATTTGGAGATTTGAAACCGATCTCATTTACAGATTCCTCAAGATATGTATCACCTTCTTTAATATGCTGTTCTTTCAGTTCATCGCGTGCCATCCATTTTACCATGGCTGAAAGTTTCAGTATTTCCATGCTTCCTCTTATATACACATCAGCATTGTAGGATTTAATGATGGATGCATGTTCGGGAGCCTTGCTTATTACATTCCGCATAATTTTATACGCAGGGTCTTCACCGTTCGAAGTTATAACAACCGCCTTGAGATCATAAGCCATGGCGGGTAGTACAATGTGCAGGTTTTGGGTGTTTTTATCAATTACAATATTTTGAATTACCGGTTTGTAGCCCATGCACTGAAATGTACAGGTATATTTTCCGGCCGGAAGTTTTAATTCAAACTCTCCTTCCATATTGGCCGAAGTGCCATATGAAACTTCTTTAATATATACTGTTGAGAAAGGAATCGGCTTGCCGTCGGAGTCATTTATTGAACCTTTCAGAACTTGTCCAAAAACGGTAGTGCTGAAACTGATAATGACTAATACAAAAAATAGATTTCGCTGCATATCATGAAATATCAATCAAATATATCTAACGATAACGTAAACAAATTGTTGTTAACAAATTTTATGAGAAAACAAACAAGGCTGAGCATTCGCCGGGTGACCTGGAGTCACCCTGTAAATAGAAAAAAGCCAGGGCTTCACATCAGTGAAATCCTGGCTGACATCCATTCGGAGTATGATTTTAAGTCTCACCCCGAAAATTACGGGTTATTTTATATCGAAACCTTTAAGCTCAATTCCTTTAGCTGATCATCCGAAATGTTTGAAGGCGAATCAATCATCACATCGCGGGCAGCGTTGTTTTTTGGGAAAGCAATATAATCGCGGATGGATTCGCTGCCACCAAAGAGTGAGCATAAACGGTCGAAACCAAAGGCAATTCCTCCGTGAGGTGGTGCTCCGAATTCGAATGCATTCATCAGAAAACCAAACTGGGCCTGTGCGTCTTCTTCGCTGAAACCGAGCAACTGAAGCATCTTATGCTGAAGCGGTTTGTTGTGAATACGGATTGATCCTCCGCCAACTTCCACCCCATTAATAACCATATCATACGCATTGGCACGAACGGCTCCCGGATTGGAATCGAGCAGCTCAATATCTTCAGGTTTTGGTGAAGTAAACGGGTGATGCATGGCATAATAACGCTGGCTGTCTTCGTCCCATTCCAGCAATGGAAAATCATAAACCCAAAGTGGTGAAAAATTATCGGGATTGCGAAGGCCAAGACGTGTACCCATTTCGAGGCGAAGATCATTTAAGGCTTTACGGGTTTTGTTGGCTTTTCCGGCTAAAACCAGAATCAGGTCGCCGGGTTTTGCATCAAATGCTTCGGCCCATTTTTTCAGTTCTTCGGGTGTGTAAAATTTATCAACCGATGATTTCAATGTTCCATCAGCAGCATAGCGCAGATAAATCAATCCGCCCGCACCAACCTGGGGTTTCTTGACAAAATCAGTGAGTTCGTCTAATTGTTTGCGTGTGTATTCAGCACAGCCATTGGCGTTGATACCGACAACCAGTTCGGCATCATCAAAAACTTTAAATTCTTTACCTTTCACAATATCCGACAGTTCAACGAATTGCATGCCGAAACGGGTATCCGGTTTGTCACTTCCGTAATATTTCATGGCATCAGCCCAGGTCATGCGTGGCAATTTAACTACATCGATGTTTTTAACTGTCTTGAACAGGTGAACAACAAGCCCTTCGAAAGTATCGAAAATATCTTCCTGGGTAACGAACGACATTTCGCAGTCGATCTGGGTAAATTCCGGCTGGCGGTCGGCACGAAGGTCTTCATCGCGGAAACATTTTACGATCTGGAAATAGCGGTCGAAACCGGCAACCATCAACAATTGCTTGAAGGTTTGAGGCGATTGTGGCAACGCATAAAACTCACCCGGGTTTACGCGTGAAGGAACCACGTAATCGCGAGCTCCTTCGGGAGTACTTTTTATCAGGACCGGAGTCTCAACTTCAATAAAATTAAGGCTGTCCATATAGTTACGGGTCTGGAACGCCAGGCGGTGGCGCAGTTCCATATTGCGTTTCACAGTATTACGGCGCAAATCGAGGTAACGGTATTTCATACGGAGTTCATCTCCGCCGTCGGTATTATCTTCGATTGTAAAGGGTGGAGTTTTCGATTCATTCAGGATTTCCAGTTTTTCAACTGTAATTTCAATATCGCCGGTTGCCATTTTGGCATTTTTGTTGCTTCGTTCCGAAACTTTTCCTTCAACAAGGATTACAAATTCACGTCCGAGTTTGCGTGCCTGATCGCATAAAGCAGCATGGGTTTCCATATTGAAAACCAGTTGAGTGATCCCATAACGATCCCGTAGATCAATAAATGTCATTCCTCCCAGGTCGCGCGAACGCTGAATCCAACCGGTTAATTGCACGTTTTGGCCCACATGAGCCATATTCAGTTCTCCACAGGTATGTGTACGAAGCATAATACTTTGATTTAATAAAGGCTGCAAAAGTAGGAATTTTTTGGACGAGAAAATTGTGGAAGTTCTGGAAGTGTTCCACCGGCTCCGCTCAACCAGCAAGATTCCGGCGACCGAGTGAAGCCGGGGGCAACAATGCTTTAAAATTTATTACTGAAATGCATCTTCGTGATAATGAATTGAAAAATTATTTAACATGGTTTTCACAAAAAGCGTTAAAAGCACTGGTTGTAATTGCTAAAACACTTGATTTCAGCGCTTAAATTCATTACCTTTGCACACTTTTCTGAAAAAATAAATACGAAATACTGACTATATGAAACTCTCACAATTCAGGTATCATTTGCCAAATGAACTGATTGCTCTTCACCCGGTTGAAAACCGTGACGAATCACGCTTAATGGTACTCGACCGTAAAACGCAAACCATTGAACACAAAACCTTCAAGGATGTACTTAATTATTTTGGAGACGGCGATGTTTTTATTCTGAATAATACCAAAGTTTTCCCTGCACTTTTATTAGGCGAAAAAGAGAAAACAGGAGCTAAAATTACTGTTTTTCTTCTTCGCGAACTCAATAGCGAAGCCCGTTTATGGGATGTATTGGTTGATCCGGCACGTAAAATACGCATTGGCAACAAACTTTATTTTGGTGATGACGATTCCCTGGTTGCAGAAGTAATTGACAATACCACTTCACGTGGTCGTACCTTACGCTTTTTGTTCGACGGTCCTTACAGCGAATTTAAGCGTACTATTGAATCTCTGGGCCGCACTCCTCTTCCTGAAGAATTGCAACGTCTTCGCGATATTGTACCCGATGACAAAGAACGTTACCAGACTATTTACGCAAAGAACGAAGGAGCCGTTGCCGTACCTTCAGCAGGGCTGCATTTCAGCCGCGAACTGATGAAACGCCTCGAACTCCAGGGTGTTAATTTTGCGGAAGTAACTCTACATGCCGGCCTGGGAAACTTCCGCGCTATCGACGTTGAAGATCTTACCAAATATAAAATGGATTCGGAAGAACTTTTGATTGAAGAAGATCAGGCAGCAATTGTGAACAAATCAATTGAATCACGCAAGAAAGTCTGCGTAGTTGGAACCACGACCATGAAAGCGGTTGAATCATCGGTAACCATTTCCGGCCAGCTTAAACCATACAGCGGATGGAGCAATAAATTTATCTTTCCTCCTTACGATTTCAGCATTGGTTCAAGCATGATCACTAACTTCCATTTACCTCAATCTCCTATGATGATGATGGTTGCAGCTTATGCAGGTTATGATCTTCTGATGAAAGCCTATAAAGAAGCTGTAGCACAGAAATACCGTTTCTTTACTTACGGAGATGCGATGCTGATCCTTTAATTCCAGATTAATTCGTGTTCCTTTACTGAATTGAACCCCTTGAAAGAGGGGTTTTTTATTTTACATCCACTTTGTTTCCGGCACCGTTACTTCCATTAAAAAACGCATTGAGGAGAATAGCCGTTATTGAACCGAGTGTAATCCCACTATGAAGAACCGTCTGGCTCCAGGCAGGGAAAAACTGGAAGAATTTGGGAGCTACCAAAGGGATCAATCCAATCCCTATGCTGATAGCTACAATAAAAATATTGTTTCTATTTTTCTCGAAATCAACTTTCGAGAGGGCTTTAATTCCGCTGGCAGCAACGATTCCAAACATGGCAATTCCTGCGCCGCCAAGCACTGCATTGGGCAGTGAAGCTATAATTGTGGCAAGTTTAGGAATAAGGCCCATTAAAACCAGAATCGCCCCAGCCATCGCAACAACAAAACGACTTTTAATGCCTGTTAAAGCTACAAGACCTACGTTCTGGGCAAACGCCGTATATGGAAAAGCGTTAAATACACCTCCAAGCATGGTAGCTAATCCATCCGCCCGTAACCCGGAAGCAAGTTCTTTCTCCCCGATTTTCTTCCCTACAATCTGACCAATTGCCAGGAAATCTCCGGTAGATTCAACCATAACAACTACCATGACAAGGATCATGGCAAGAATTGCCCCAATCTCAAACTTAGGCATGCCAAACGCAAATGGATAATCAAGTCCGACCCAGGAAGCGTCGGCAACTCCTGAAAAGCTAACAAGCCCGAAAGGAATAGCAACAATCAAACCGACAACAAGGCCAATCAGTACAGAAATATGAGCAATAAATCCTGTAAAATATTTATTGACCAGCAGAATAATCAGAAGTACAATCGCCGCAATCGCGATAAACGATAAGGCTCCGTAGTTTGGATTTCCAATTCCGCCAGCAGCCCAGTTTGCAGCTACCGGTAACAGTGATATACCTATTATTGTTATAATACTGCCGGTAACAATAGGTGGAAAAAAGCGGATAAGTTTACTAAAGTATGGGGCAATTAAAAAAGTGAACAGCCCGGCCGCCATCACTGATCCAAAAATCAACGGCATACCTCCACTTGTAGCCATAATAACCATAGGTGTAACAGCAGCAAAAGTAACTCCTTGAATAACCGGAATCTTTATCCCGATTTTCCAGATACCAAGCGTTTGAAGCAGGGTTGCCAGGCCACAAGTAAATAGGTCGGCATTGATTAAAAAAGCGGTTTGTGATTTTGTGAGACCGGCTGCTCCGGCAATAATCAAAGGTACTGCAACCGCTCCGGCATACATGGCCAGCACATGTTGCAATCCCAATATAAAAAGTTTCCCGGTGGGCATCATTTCGTCAACAGGGGCAATTTGTGTGTTCGGGTTGGCCATTTTGTTATCCTTATTTTTAGATTAGCAGAAACTACTAGCAGGGCATATTTATTGAGTCAAACTTAGGCAAAAAATTCATTTGTCAATGTAATTCATGGTATTAAATTTCATTTTAGAAGAATTTAAATTCTGTAAGAGTCTCTTATTGCTTCACTAAAAATGACGGTCTTAATTATTGCAGAGGTAGCTCATCATTCCTTTCCTAATTGATTACTTTTGCATTACTGCCAGAACTAAATGTTTCCAGCTTTATTCTTCACAAATATCATTTTCGATAAATGGAATCCATCCGTAAAATATATAAAACCGGTCTTGGCCCATCGAGCAGCCATACTATGGGGCCACGATTCGCAGCTGAGAAATTCAAGCTAAAGAATGAAATGGCAACCCAGATTCGGATTACACTTTATGGAAGTCTTGCAGCCACGGGCAAAGGACATCTTACAGATAAAGTTCTTCGGGAATCGTTTCCTGAAGACAAAGTGAAAATTATCTGGCAGAAAGACACTGTTTTGCCTCAGCATCCCAACGGGATGAAATTTGAAGCACTCGATGACAAGGACAATCTCCTGGATGAATGGACTGTTTTTAGTGTTGGTGGAGGCGATATTGAGGATGACGAAATGAAATCTCAGAAAGTAAACGTGTATCCTCACACTAAAATGACCGATATCCTGAAATGGTGCCAGCAAAATGGCCGTACACTCTGGGAATATGTTGAACTGCATGAAGGAGAAGAAATTTGGGATTTCCTGGCTGAGGTATGGAAAACCATGAAGGAATCCATCATTCGTGGACTGGAACACGAAGGCGTGTTGCCGGGTATATTGCATCTTCCGCGAAAAGCTTCATCCTACTATATTAAAGCTAAAAGCTCCGCAGGAACTTTGCAGAAACGAGCAATGGTTTTTGCTTATGCTCTTGCGGTCTCGGAAGAGAATGCCGGTGGCGGTACTATTGTTACTGCGCCAACCTGTGGATCGTGCGGTGTGGTTCCTGCAGTGTTGTATCATACCCAGAATACGTATGATTTTTCAGATATCAAAATACTCCGTGCTCTTGCAACTGCCGGGCTGATTGGCAACCTGGTGAAAGAAAATGCTTCCATTTCCGGTGCTCAGGTAGGATGCCAGGGCGAAGTAGGGACAGCTTGCTCCATGGCTGCCGGAGGCGCTGCCCAACTTTTTGGCGCAACGCCTTTTCAGGTGGAATATGCAGCAGAAATGGGGCTCGAACATCACCTTGGATTAACTTGCGATCCTGTCGCCGGTCTGGTTCAGATTCCATGTATCGAACGCAATGCCATCGCAGCTGGACGAGCAATGGACGCCAGCGCTTATGCCTCACTTTCCGATGGACAACATCGCGTGAGTTTCGATAAAACCTGCCTGTCTATGAACCAAACAGGACACGATTTGCCGGATATTTACAAAGAAACTTCTGAAGGTGGATTGGCTTTGTTGATTAAATAAAAGATAAGTGGAACCACGGAGACACTAAGAACACGGAGGAACACTAAGAGAATTATGATATAAATAGAAACTTCGTCAGATTATTTAGTTATAAATCATAGTGTCTCAAAGTGAACAAAGTAGCTTATCAGTTAAAAAAACAGAGATGAAAACATATACTATAATAGTTGCCGGAGGAACCGGAAGCCGAATGAAAGGCGAAGTACCAAAGCAGTTTATGCTGTTAAATGGCAAACCGGTTATTATGTATTCGATTGAGGCTTTCTTTGCTTATGATCCTACGGTTGAAATCATTCTTGTTATACATCCTGATTACTTGTCAGTATGGAAGCAGCTTACCGGTGAATTTAAAATATCCATTCCTTTCAAAGTTGCAGAAGGAGGCCAAACCCGCTTTGATTCAGTGAAAAATGGATTGAAATTAATTGAAGATGATGGTTTTGTTGCGGTTCATGATGCTGCCAGGCCTGTAATAAATGCAGCTTTTTTACGAAAATTATTTTTAGCAGCTTTAACTTATGGTTCCGCAATTCCTGTTGTACCTGTAACTGATACCATACGAATCATTGATGGTGATACTTCGCACCAGCAGGACCGTACGTTTTTACGTGCCATACAAACGCCACAGGTGTTTAAAGTTTCGGAATTAAAGCGCGCTTATATGCAACCCTTTGAGCCAAATTTTACTGATGAAGGATCGGTAATGGAATCTGCCGGATTTCCAGTGCATCTGGCAGAAGGCAGTCGGGGGAATATTAAAATCACACACCAGGAGGATATTGCTTTAGCAGAAGTGTTGATAAAGAACTTAACCACTGGGGATGGAGAACATAGAGAAACACGAAGAAATTCTGTTTAGTAATTCTTCCTTTTGTGGCAGAAATAATTTAATCCGCTCTTGCCGCGTTCTCAGCGTTCCACAACTTTACTGGAAACCTGCCGTTCCTTCCATTCATATTTTCCAACGTTCCCCGCAATCCCGATCAGCAGGGTATAAACAGCGTTCAACAGTTCCATAACCAGGAATAGCCATAACAGGGTTTTGCTCCTTTGAAAACGGCTATAACTCAGCATTAATGGCAGATCGATACTCATTTTTAAAACGTACAGCGCCAAAAACAGTTTTATAAACCCAGGGCTAACTATTGCAGCAAGTGCTGTTAATACCAAACATACATTTGTAAGAAAAACCAATATTGAGGTTGTAATTAACATGGAATCCGTATACCCGCGGCTTTTGGAAACCCAACGTAAACGTTGCTGAATAAATAATCTGAAACCAACCGACGCGGGAGTGGTAACAATAGCATCTTCTGACCTTAAAAAACAGATTGCTTTTGCTCCGAATTTCTTTTTAATACTCGTCATTAAAAACATATCATCACCTGACGAATATTGTAAATTCCCTGAAAAACCTCCGCAGCTTTCGTAGGCCAGACGGGTGAAAGCAAGGTTAGCGCCATTTGAAAGAATTGGAAAACCTCCGTTGCACGATCCGGCAGCTGACGAAATAAGACTCATAAATTCTACCGACTGAAGTTTACCAAAGATACTTCCATTGTCTGTCATCCGTACCGGCCCCAGAATCATTTTTGGATGATTTTCAGCATAATAAGCAGCTAATGTAGATATCCAGTGGCTATCTGAAGTACAGTCGGCATCTGTAATTACTATCAGTTCGCCTTCAGACTTCTGTATTCCGCGATCGATCGCTGCTTTTTTCCCGAAACTTCCCTCTTCTTCCAATCGGATTAATTTGAGATTCAGGGATTCCCTTTTCTTAGCAATAAATCTTTCCACCAAACTTGATGAAGAATCAGTAGAGTGATCGTCAACAATAATAATTTCAAGCAGCTGCGCAGGATAATCTTGTGCCATCAAACTAGTAAGCAGCGTTTCAATATTCGCCGTTTCATTGCGGACTGCCACAATTACGCTCACTCTAATTGAGGGTAACAAACCGGCTTTTCTGAAGACCTTCAATCTCAGCCAACCTATGGTTATAGCTGTAATTAAAAGAGCATAACCAACGAAAACAATAACCGATATCAGTATAACTATCATCGCCGGAAGAATTGTAATCTGAAAATAACCAGTACGCCTGCCAGCGATGGAACGGCAATATTAAGAAACCAGATTAATGAAGATGCCGAAATTACAGCAAGTGTTGCTTCCGCATCTAAAATACCGCTCGTAGTTAGTAATCCGAAAAGAAAAACCGAAACAGAGCCACGTACACCAAGTTCGGTTAATGCAACTGTTGGGATTGCCGCCAGAACAAGGTAAATCACCGGTATCACCAGCAAACATTGCAGCGCTGTGAAATTTAAACCCATTAATACTATTGCGAGATAAAACTGGGTTGAAAACACTATATATCGTAATGCGCTAAACAATAAGATTTTAAGCAACAAGGGTGTCGGGCAAGCGGCCATAGCATCGATACCGCTCCTGATCCTTTTCGAATATTTTCCAGGTATAAGGATGGAAATGCGGTGTAATGCTGAAATATTAAAGAAGACAAAAACAGAAAAGATTGACACGGTAACCAGCGTAAATGAAAATCCGGTGACAAGCCAGGTACTGTCGTACAGGAGTGATGCCAGGAATGTTGGAGCAAAAAATAAGTATGCTGCAGTCCCAAAAATAACAGTCACCAGTAACTGGCTGAAACTGCCAACAATCGTGAGTAAAATTGCTTTAAGCGGATCGGTTTTTTTTAAAATAAAAACCCTGCCCATAAACTCTCCTACCCTGTTTGGTGTAAAAATACTTACCGCCAATCCTCCAAGAACCGCCTCGAACGCGGTAATAAAACTCACTTTTTCAGCCTGCTGAATTAGCATTTTCCATTTCAGAGATTCTATTCCCCAGTTGATAAGCATTAAAATTATCAGCGTTACGATGATATAAATTATATCTTTCCCGTTAATTATAGATTCGAAAAACGTTTTTATTTGCCCGTCAGGAAGCGAATAAATGCGAAAAAAAATATACGAAAGAGATAGCGCGGCAATCAGAAGCCGGGTGGCAATATCCAGTGTTTTTCGTACTTTTGGCGTTAGGATCAAAGGATGCTGTAGGTTTTAGGGATTTCGGAACAAGATTTATTTCTGGGATTTGGAAACCTGGGATTTGGAACCTGGATTTTCCTAAACCACAAAGGTCAAAATATTGAATACTATAACACTAAAAGAAAATTGGCAAGCGAACGCATTATATTAGGCATCGACCCGGGAACCAATATAATGGGCTTCGGTTTAATTTTGGATAAAGGTAAGAAAATTGAGTTGATTGCACTCGATGTGATTAAACTTGACCACCTGGATTCGCATCCGCTGAAACTGAAATCCATTTTTGAAAAAGTGCTTGGCCTTATCGACCAATACCACCCCGATGAAGTTGCCCTGGAAGCGCCGTTTTTTGGTAAAAATGTGCAGAGTATGCTCAAGCTGGGCCGGGCGCAGGGTGTCGCCATGGCTGCAGCACTCTATCGTGATTTACCTATTTTCGAATATTCGCCGCGTAAAGTAAAACAATCTATCACCGGCCATGGAAATGCATCAAAAGAACAGGTTTCGGCCATGATAAACCGGCTGGTAGTAATTGCTGAACAACCCAAATATTTCGATGCTACTGATGCTGTGGCTGTGGCTTGCTGCCATTATTTCCAGCGAACTGCCGACGGACCGGCCACAAGTTATACTGGTTGGGGAGCGTTTGTGAGTAATAATCCGGGAAGGGTGAAGTAAAAATGTTGGATTTTCGATTTCGGATGTCGGATTGAAACAAGACGTTTGCCAAGATACCAGCAAATTCAGCTAACTTTTTTCGATTACCCTCAAATAGTTACATCAGCTTCTGATACGCCTGCCACCAGCGATCGGGAATTTCATCAGCCAGTGCTGTTTGATAATCGGCAGCAGAACACGGTACAATATAATGGCGGCGGTACTTTTCGCGGATATTATCTGAGCATTTTATTTCCATCCACCAGCGTTCAGTTGGTTTGCTTTTATAAAAAACTATCCCATCATCAAAATCGGTAACCTGCACCGTATAACGAACATAATTTTCGGCACCCGTCGAAGGATGATCGTCCTGGCGGTGATAAAAACCATCAATAAAATACCATATCATTTGTGCAAGTAAATGCGCAGTTTGACCGTTGCGATCGAGAGCCGGGTTCATTTCGAAAAAACCGGCCGACGTAATTTTGTCGCTCATTCCAGCGTAACGTACCATCTGGCAGGCTTCCTCGCCATAAAAACCGTTTGGCGTAGCGTTGGCATTTCCGGGTGCGTCACTCTGCCTGATAGATGACATATCAAACGAAAACAAATCGGCATTCCGAACAAGCGGTTCAACCTGCGAAATATCACTATGTAAAACACCAAGTCGGTAAATATCGAAAAACAAGTTGCGCATCAGATCGATGGCGCCTTGTTCAACAAAATACGTCTGGTAACCTATGTTGGTATAATTAAATAAATAATTCGGTTTATGCAGAATGATATGACTTAGGTAAGAGCGCGAGTTAAGCTGGTCCTCACTTTCACCAAGGTCGAAAAGATTATCGACCGCAGCTATATTGATAATATTTTTGCGGTTTTTGTAGGCGCGGTACATGGCATAGGTTAAATCCTGGCCTCCGCCGATAATTACCGGAACAATATTGAGTTCGAGGAGTGTTTCAACTACGGCTGTAACGGCAAAATAAGTATCGTCAACAGTATTTCCACGCATAATATCTCCCAGGTCGGCAACGCGCGTTTTGTAATCTCCGGGCAAAAGCCGGTAAAGATATTCGCGAACGCTGAAGGAAGCCATACCACAACCCTGGTTATCAACTGCATTACGGTCTTCATCTACTCCAAATATAGCTACTTCAATATCCGCCAGATCAGGAAACCCTTCCTCCTGGTTATGTGTTTCGAAAACCTCACCTAATCGTTTACCCGTATGTGCAGCAACGTGCGGCAGAATAATTTCCTGAACAGGTTTAAAGTAGCTGGAGATATGCATGATTGAGTTATGAGATATGAGTTATGAGATATGAGATACCGGTTAGCACTTACCTGCAAATATAAGGCGAATCAACGCATTAACACATTATCGCATTAACGCATTATCGCATTACAACATTTTTACTTTTTACCACGTGGAACAAACTTCTTTTTAGACGGAGCCGGAGCCGCATCTCCCAGTTTAATACATTCTTCAAGGGTAAGTTGAGCAGGATCGGCGCCTTTCGGTATTTTGATGTTGTTTTTACCAATAGCAATATACGGGCCATACCGACCATTAAGGACAAGTACATCGGGGCGTTCAGGAAACGATTTAATAGTGCGGTTTGCAGCTTCGGCGCGTTTTGCCTCTATGAGTTCGATAGCGCGTTCAATTGTAATAGTCGCTGGATCATCAGTACTTTTTAGCGAGCAGAATTTGGACTGATGTAGGACGTAAGGGCCAAAACGACCGATGGCAACCGTAATATCAGCATCTTCAAACTGACCGAGCAAGCGTGGAAAATCAAACAGTTTTATTGCTTCTTCCAGGGTAATGCTTTCAAGGGTCTGACCTTTTCGTAATCCCGCAAACTTTGGTTTATCAGGCGAATCAGTTTCACCAATCTGAGCAATCGCTCCATACCTTCCAAGTTTTACATAAATATTTATTCCGGTAGTGGGGTCTTTTCCGAGCAGTTTTTCACCTTTGGCTCTTTCACCGCTTTCCATGGTTTCGAGCACTTTTGCGTGAAACGGAGTGTAAAACTCACCTATCATCAGGTTCCATGCTTTCAGACCGTCAGCAATTTCATCAAATTCCTTTTCCACGCTGGCAGTAAAGTTGTAATCCATAATATCGTCGAAATACTGTTGCAGGAAACGGGTTACCAGTTCGCCTGTATCGGTTGGGAAGAGTTTCGCTTTTTCGAAACCAAACTTTTCGTGTTTTACAGTTTCCTTGATTTTCCCGTCCTTCAGCATAAGTTGTTTGATGTCGCGTGTATTTCCATCGCGATCTTCTTTTACAACATATTCGCGTTTTATGATGGTCGAAATAGTTGGTGCATAGGTTGAAGGACGTCCGATTCCGAGTTCTTCAAGTTTTTTGACAAGGCTGGCCTCTGTATAGCGAGGCTGGCTGGCAGTAAACTTCTGAACAGCCTCAATATGATGCATTCCGAGTTTTTCACCTTTTTTAACCGGAGGTAAAAGTCCTTCAGTCTGTTCGGTATCATCGTCGGTCGATTCCATATAAACTTTAAGGAATCCATCGAATTTAATTACTTCGCCCAGCGCGACAAATTGCTCTTTGCTGTTCGAAAGTTCGATGTTAATATTTGTTTTTTCCAGGATAGCATCGGCCATCTGGGAAGCGATGGTCCGTTTCCAGATCAGGTCGTAAAGTCGTTTCTGAGACGCGTCACCTTCAACAGTAACCTGGTTCATATAAGCAGGACGAATGGCTTCGTGAGCTTCCTGCGCGCCTTTGCTTTTGGTTGCAAACTGACGTGATTTATGGTATTCAGGACCAAATTGCTTTGTAATTTCTTCTTTTGCCAATCCCAACGCGGTTTGCGAAAGATTAACAGAGTCGGTACGCATATAGGTAATTTTACCACTTTCGTAAAGTTGCTGGGCAACAGTCATGGTGCGACTTACCGAGAAACCCAGTTTGCGGCTTGCTTCCTGCTGTAAAGTAGAGGTGGTGAAAGGAGGCGCTGGTGAACGTTTGCCTGGTTTTTTATCAACATCAGAAACTGAAAATACTGCTTTGCTGCATAATGTAAGGAAATCACGGGCTTCTTCAAGCGTCGGGAATCTTTTAGGAAGATCGGCTTTAAACGTTGCGTTTCCTTTATCGTTATTTACTTCGAACACACCACTTACTTTGTAAGAAAATGTGGATTCGAATTTGCGGATATCTTCCTCGCGTTCAACAATAAGCCTTACAGCAACGCTTTGTACACGTCCTGCCGAAAGCGATGGTTTAACTTTTTTCCAAAGAATGGGTGATAATTCAAAACCAACCAGCCTGTCGAGTACACGGCGGGCCTGTTGAGCGTTTACAAGGTTCTGATCAATTCTGCGCGGAGTTTTTATAGCTTCGGTGATGGCCGATTTTGTAATTTCATGAAATACAATCCTGTTTGTTTTTAACGGATCAAGGCTCAATACTTCGGCAAGGTGCCACGAAATCGCTTCTCCTTCGCGGTCCTCGTCAGTTGCGAGCCAGATGGTTTCACAACCATCAGCCAGTTTCTTCAGTTCAGTAATTACCTTTTTTTTGTCGGGCATTACTTCATACACAGGTTTAAACTGGTTATTAACCTCAATACCAAGATCTTTGGTTGCAAGATCGCGGACATGACCGAAACTGGATTTCACAATAAAATCCTTTCCAAGGTATCCTTCAATGGTTTTGGCCTTAGCCGGTGACTCAACAATTACAAGATTTTTACTCATATATTTAAAATTATTTCCGGAAAATCGGCTGCAAAGTAACGCAATAAAATTACACCTGAGCTGACATTTTGTTATTTACACCTTATTATAATCATATTATATGCATAAAACAATGGATCATTTTATACATTTCTTTTTTTACTATATGTCTGATTAACTGATATTTATTGGCCGTAATTCGTGATTGAATTTGTTGTAATTTTGCATCCCCAAAAAAACTAAGTGTTTACCTTAATTTTCGGATTTATACTGTGGAAAATAAAAAGAAAGCCTATATAGAGACCTACGGATGTCAGATGAATTTTTCGGATAGTGAGATTGTAGCATCTATACTTGAAACCCAGAATTACGAATCAACAACTGACATAAAAGCTGCTGACCTGATTTTGCTGAATACCTGTTCGATACGCGACAACGCCGAGCAACGGGTGCGTAACCGCTTGAATGAACTTCATGCTTTGAAACGTAAACATCCCGGCCTGGTTATTGGGTTGCTGGGTTGTATGGCTGAACGGCTGAAAGACAAGTTGCTTGAAGAAGAGCGACACATCGACCTGATTGTTGGCCCCGACGGATACCGGCAGTTGCCTCAATTGCTTGAGCAGGTTGAAAGCGGACAAAAAGCAATTAACGTTCTACTTTCGGCAGATGAAACCTATGCTGACATTAATCCTGTTCGTACAGGTGGAAGTGGTGTAACCGCATTTATCAGTATTATGCGTGGATGCGAAAATTTCTGTGCCTATTGTGTTGTGCCTTATACACGCGGAAAGGAACGCAGCCGCAATCCGCAAACAATTATTAAGGAAGCAAAGGAACTTTTTGAACAGGGATTTCGTGAGGTTACTCTGCTTGGACAAAATGTAAACTCTTACCATGGGGAAGAAAATGGGAAACCTATTGATTTTCCCGCGTTGCTGGAGCAAGTAGCTTCGATAAACCCTTTGCTTCGCGTTCGATTCGCCACCTCGCACCCAAAAGATATTTCGGACAATTTGCTTGAAGTTATTGCCGCAAACGAAAATATCTGCAAATCAATACATCTTCCGATACAGTCGGGCAGCACAAAAATGCTGGGAATGATGAAACGCAGCTATACCCGCGACTGGTATATGGATCGGATTGCAGCAATCCGAAGGATTGTTCCCGGATGTGCTATTACGACTGATATTATTGCCGGTTTCTGTTCCGAAACAGAGGAAGACCACCAGGAAACTATTTCGGCCATGCGCGAAGTGGGATATGATTATGCTTATATGTTCAAGTATTCGGAGCGCCCTAATACCATTGCGGCCAAAAAATATCCCGACGATGTTCCCGAAGATGTGAAAAGTCGCCGCCTTGAAGAGATAATTTCTTTACAACAGCAACTCTCACTGAAAAGTAATAAACTCGAAATCGGTAAAGAATATGAAGTATTAGCCGAAGGGGTATCGAAGCGCTCAGAACAGCAACTTTTTGGCCGGACAAGCCAGAACAAAGTGGTTGTTTTTCCCCGTGATTCTTATAATCCGGGCGATTACGTAAAAGTTAAAATTCTGTCGTGCACAGCTGCAACTTTAAAAGGTGAACTTGTAAAATAAGTAAATTGCAGTGTAAACAAAGCACTATTTACATGTAAATATTTAAGTTAATTTATTATATCTTTGCTGCATTGTGATCTGAATTTAATACTCTGATAAAATTATACTTATGAATTCCAAGCTTGTTGAATTTAAGCTTCTCTTTTTATTGATCATCAGCCTGGCTATGATTTCTTGCGTGCCACAGGCCAAAATGAAGTATCTTCAAACTAAAGAAGGTGACTCCATTGTGAGTGAATTTAAAAATATTAAACCGGATTACAAGCTTAAACCTGGTGATTATCTGTATATACGTGTTCTCACCCTCGACCAGAAAAGCAATGAGTTATTTGCATCCATGAACGGTTCCGGAGGAACAAACGGATATACGAATACTACCGATCAGAGTCTTTACCTTACCAGTTACCTTGTAAATGATTCAGGGTTCATCTCTTTCCCGCTATTGGGAAATATCCCAGCTGCCGGTCATACCGTGAACGAAATGAAACAAAGTCTGAATAAGATGGTTTCTGAAATAATCCGTGAATCGAGTGTTGTTGTTAAACTCGTTCTTTTCGACATTTCAGTACTCGGTGAAGTTAAAAACCCGGGTAAATTCTCAGTAAACAAAGATCATATTAACATTTTTGAGGCGCTTTCACTGGCCAACGACATCACCGCATTTGGCAATCGCACCAAAGTACAGATAATCCGCGCTGATCTGAACAAGAATAAAATTGTTACAATTGATCTGTTGAGTAAAGATATTCTGTCCTCCCCCTATTACTACCTTCAACCAAATGATATAGTATATGTTGAGCCTATGAAAGAAAAGGCTTACGCATTCGAAACCTTCCCGTATGGCCTGGTGTATTCAACCATAGGATTAGTACTTGTTATCTTAACCTTCTTCAAATAATGGATTACAATTCCCCCAATTATACCGAAATGCAGCAGGAGCAGTCTGTTGACATCAAAGCCCTGTACTACAAATTTCTGAGCTACTGGTATTTGTTTTTTATCACTATTGTTCTGGTTATGCTTATTGCATTTCTGTTCAATAAATACACAGAGCCGGTATATAAAGTTAAAACAACTGTTCTGATCACTGAAGAAAAAGGTGGGCTGAGTGACGCTCAATCGCTTTTGGGATTCGGCAACATCACCAATACTCAGAAACTACAAAACCAGATTGGGGTTTTGAAATCACGTTCACTTGTTTCGCGTACCTTAAAATCTTTGAATTTTAATGTCTCCTGCTTTAAAGAAGACAATTTCATTACATCTGAAGTGTATAATGAATCGCCTTTCGAAGTAATTCTCGACACATCGCGCCTTCAGCCGGTAGGGAATGTGAAATTTTATGTAACCATACTTTCGGATAATGAATACAGGCTTGAAGCGGATGGACAAGACCTGACGCTATACAATTTCAATGGTTTCCACGAAACTGATAAAAAAATCACCTCACTTAAATACGACAAAAAGCACACTTTCGGAGAACAATTATCCACAAAGGAGTTTGCCTTCCGGGTTGTAAAAACCGCAAAATACGATTCGAAAACGTCTCAGAACCAACGTTACTATTTTGTTTTCAACTCATTAAACGCGATGATATCCCAATTTTCGGGTTACGAAATTGAGCCCATAAACAAGGAAGCATCAATTGTTGAAATCGCTTTAAAAGGCAGCAATTCTCAAAAAGCCGTCGATTTCCTCAACCGGCTTTCGATGGAATATATCAGGCAAGGCCTCGAAAAGAAGAATCAGATTGCTATAAATACCATTATTTTTATTGACGGACAATTAGGAGAAATCCGCGATTCGCTCAATACCAACGAAAATGTGCTGCAAAACTTCCGCACAAGCAATCAGATCATGAATCTTGATGCCCAATCGCAGCAGGTGTATACCAGCATAACCGAACTTGAAAAAACCAAAGCGGAATTACTCGTTAAAGCAAAATACTACAACAACTTAAAGGAGTATATCCAAAAGAATAAAGACGACATAAACGATGTTGTTGTTCCATCGGCAATGGGTATTGAAGATCCTGTAATGACGCAGATACTGACCCAGTTACAGCAATTATATGCCGAAAAATCTGAACGCCTGCTCACTGCAAAGCCCAACAATCCTATGATTCAGGCTATGGATCAGAAAATCAGCAACACCAAAAGAGCGCTTACCGAAAGTATTACCAATATTGTAAAAACATCGGATATCAGTATTAAGGATATTGATGGCAGGATTGACGCACTCTCCGGATTTTTCCGCAACCTGCCTGCCACGCAGCGCCAATTGCTGGGTATTGAGCGCAAATACAAACTCAATGATGCGATTTATACCTACCTGTTGCAGAAAAGGTCTGAAGCAGCCATTACAAAAGCAAGTAATACTCCTGATAACGAAATTGTAGATTTGGCAGATCCTGTTGTTCAGGAAAAGGTGTTTCCCAAAACGAGTCTCAATTATACCATTGCATTTATACTTGGGCTGATTATCCCCTTGCTTTACATCCTGGGTAAGGACTATCTGAACGATAGGGTCGTTAATAAAAATGATATTGAAAAACACACGAATCTTCCGGTAATAGGTCATGTTCTGCATAACAAACATGAAAGCAATATCGTAGCTTACACTTCGCCTAAATCGGCCATTTCCGAATCATTCAGGGCCTTGCGAACTAACCTGCAATATATGACACATGGAAAAGATAAGTTTACAATACTTATCACAAGTACCAGTGTTAGCGAGGGTAAGACATTTACATCCATGAACCTTGCCTGTATATATGCGCAATTCGACCGTAAAACATTACTGATGGGATATGACTTGCGTAAACCAAAAATTTACCAGGACTTTGGACTGAAAAATACTGTTGGAATCACTTCGTACCTTATCGGTAAAAATACACTCGAAGAAATCATTCAGAAATCACCTGTTCCCAACCTCGATATTATATCAGCAGGACCTGTTCCGCCAAACCCGGCAGAACTTATTGCTTCACCTCTGAATGTAAAATTGCTGACTGAACTTAAGGAAATATACGATTACATAATTATTGACACACCACCGGTAGGCATTGTAACTGATGCATTCCTGCTGATTCCTTATACCGATGCCAACATTCTTTTGGTTCGCCAGAATCTGACCAATAAAAAAGTATTTGAATCAATCGCCGGTGATTTTGAAAAACGGAACGTGCCCAACACTACTGTATTGGTTAATGATGTGAAGCCTGACAGGTCAGGTGCCGGTTATGGATACGGTTATGGATACGGTTATGGTTATGGTTACGGATATGGTTATGGCCATGGTTATGGCTATGGTTATTACTCTGACGATGCCAAGAAAGAAGATGATGCATCTATGTTCAAGAAACTTTTCACCAAATCATAATCCTGAATTTGTGTTCGCATAAAACAGAGTAACATATTCAGTTTCAATTATACTAAGAGGGACGGCTATTAACCGTCCCTCATTATTTTTGCATAGTTTCATTCTACTTGAACGCTTTCTCTAACAATCCGTCACCACTCAGTTTGAGCCTGTCGAAATAGCCAGGAACTTCTTTACCTATTAGTTTATCCACATAAATTTTTGCCAGGTATTGTCCGAGCATAAATCCTTGTCCGCGGAATCCAACAAACAGTCCAAGATCAGGATCAAGGATCATTCGGGGCTCAACATAATACCCTGCCCATACAGCCTGGAAACCTACCGATGAGAGTTGCGGCAACCAATCCACGAAAACTTCAGAAACTATTTCAAGAAATTCCTTCGAATTGATTTTCAGATTTTTGTCCACTTCCATTGGCTCAACCAGCGGAGAAGCGCAGCCTATAATCTGGCCAGTTTCACCTAATTGCTGACCATAAACAGCAGAAAATCCTTTGTATTTACGCCGGTCAATAAGCATATCAAGCGGCTGACCGTTAATACCCATGTTGGGCAATCTTCGTGTAATAAATGCCTGGTGTTTTACAGGATACAAGCCGGTTTCAATGCCAAGCTGCTTCGAAAACTTATCCGCTTCAGGGCCTAATGAATTTACAAAATGCGGGGTATGGAACTCAACATATTGCTTTTCGTGATCCCGGGCCAGAACGATATATTTTCCATTTTCTTTCCTGACATCAATAAGCTGGCAATCCTCATAAATCCTACCTCCTTTTTCAACCCCGATACGCCGGATAAGGTCGATAACGCGTCCCGGAGTAGCCTGCCAGCAATCGCGTGTTATTTGGGCTGCCTGGTAGTGCTTACCAAGGTTTGGATTCAGGTTCGGTGAAATTTCCTTTTGATAATCTTTTGGATCGACCATATATGAATCCGACCAGGAACGGGAATCATCCAATGCCTTATAGGTAGCGTCATCATGAGCAAAAGTTACATAACGGGTCGAAAGGAAATTGATATCACGGATTTTCTGAAGGTCCTTGAAAATTTCCAGGTTGTGCCTTGCTATATCAGCAATTTCCGGCAAACTGAATGCCGGTCTGCCGCCCGCTATATTCCGCCACGAAGCGCCACGACCAAAGTTGATTAACGAGGGTTTCAGGCCAGCCTCGGACATATAACGGAACAATGCACTTCCGCCAATTCCCCCGCCGGCAATCAGGGCCTGAACTTCCACGATGCGGGCTTTACTCTTGCTGTTGTTGATAATGATATTTTCGCGGACATTTTTAGGAAATAATTCACCCATGGCAAGCTGGTTGCTCAATGGCCCGCGAGGAGTAGCATCGCCGACAACACTGATTCCTTTGTTACGCAAAACCTGCTTCAGTCTGCGAATGCAACGCTTTCCGCGACATGCTCCCATTCCAAGCCTGGTGGTATGCTTTATTTCGTCAACCGAAATAAACTTCCGGTCACCAATGGTAGTTACAATTTCACCCAGGGTTACATCATCGCAATGGCAAACATACATTTCATGCTCGCTGGCGTATTCGGTTGGCAGCATTACAACCGGCTCAGGATAACTTTTCTTTATAATAAAACCGCGAACATCCAGTAATGCTTCCCCATGAATATCCAAAGATTTTACCCGGGCAATATTTGTCTTATTGGGTTTTTTCAGAATTTTTTCAATGATACCGTTGCCAAGCTTTTTGCCTTGATTATCGACCAGATAAACTTCCTGTTTTTCGTCGGCAAAATACTCAATAGGCAGGAAAAGCCAGTCTTTTTTAGGCGCATAGCCAAAAATAGCCAGGCCCGGACATTGATAAACGCAATCCATACAACCAACACATTTGTCGAAATCCAATTGCGGAACAGTGCTGGTCGAAGTTTTGGTAATAGCTCCGTGCGGACAGGCAAACTCGCAGGGATTACAAGCAAATCCATACAAACAGTCAATCTGCACAAATGGCTTTTCGTTGAATCGTTCTGTTGTGGGTTTATAGGGTTCCTGGATTACGCGAAGCGGATGTTGCTGTGAATCAATATACTCCTTCGAAACGTTCAGGTATTTGTCATAATCAACATTTTCACCCATATCCTGGAGTATCTCAAAAGCAACCTGGTTGCCTCGCAACACGGCACTTGTTCCTTCTCCAATTCGAATTGCATCACCGGCGCCGTAACAATTACGACCGAAAATTTCGTTTCCTTTTATAATCAGCTGATCATCAGCCACTAAACCAGTGCAAATATTAATTACATCAATGCCGTCAATTATTTTCTCAGTTCCCGGAACAGCTTCAAAGTTTTTGCATTCGGCAACTACTGCACCAATAATCCCGGTGTTGTCTTCGTTAGGCAATGCTTTTAACAGGATGTGCGATGTCATTACCGGAATCCCTAAACGGCGTACACGGTTTGCCTGAACCGGAAATCCGCCTTCATTAGCTTGTGCTTCAATGATAGCTTTCACTTCGGCACCTGCCTGCATCAATTGATATGAAGTTAGATATCCAATATTTCCGGCTCCTACTGTCAGAACTTTTTTCCCAAGTAGCGTCAGCTCATTGTTCATCATTTTCTGAACAACGGCAGCGGTATAAACACCTGGCAAATCATCATTTTCGAATGTCGGCATAAACGGAACCGCGCCAGTAGCCACAACTAAGTATTCAGCATCTACATAATAGATTTCGTCGGTTAATACATTCTTTACAGCAATACGTTTGCCTTCGAGCAAATCCCAAACGGTACTGTTGAGGAAAATGCCTTCGTGGCTGTCGCCTGCCAGTGTTTTTGCAATATCAAATCCACGCATTCCACCAAATTTCTTCTCTTTTTCAAAAAAGAAAAATTGATGAGTCTGCATTAAAAACTGACCTCCGATTTTATCATTGTTATCGATTACGATGGTATCGATTCCTTGTTTCAATAATTCTTCGCGGCATGCCAATCCGGCAGGACCGGCACCAATAATGGCAACCGTGGTTTTGTACACATCCACAGGTTTTTCGGTATTAACTTCCCGCGCTTCCGGCGAATAATCGTGAGGAATTTCACTTACCTCTTTAACATTATCCACCTTGGTGATGCATATACGACGGATTTGCCCGTCGACAAGCATTTCGCAGGCACCGCATTTGCCTATACCACATTCAAGACTGCGCTCCCGATTCGACAAACTGTGGCTATGAACCGGAAACCCGGCCTGGTGCAATGCAGCAGCGATAGTGAAACCTTTTTCACCGGTAACTACAGTTCCTTCGTACTGAAAGTTAATCTTTTCGGTTACAGGTACTTCCAGAATAGGATGTTCAATAATTTTATTCATCTTAGTACAAAAAATATTATTTAATCAATCACGTGCCTAAGTGATTCACGGAGCAAAATTATATTTTTTTATCCAGCCGCTATCCACCATACAGGTAATTTAGAAAGAGTATTATTAACAGGAGTCAGGATAAAGAAATTAGGTTTTAATCATTGCAGAAAACAAAAAATTACGTGCGAAAAATGTTTATATGTCTGAGCTAATTATATGTATTTTTGATTCGGACTGTGAGGTATAACAAGTTTACTAATGGAAAAACAGTACGACAACCTTCTGATGATTTATTATTCGGGCACCGGAAACTCGAAACGAGTATCGGAATGGATTGCACAGGAAGCGCAAGTCCTTGGATTAGAAACTCATATTTCGTCCTATCACCAGTTTAACCCGAACGATATTGCAGGTTTTAAAGGGAAGACGCTGATCGGATTTTTCTCAGCAACGCATGGGTTTAATATGCCTCATTCCATGCTTAGATTTCTTTTCAGATTTAAGCTTTTAAAGGGATCGGATGTCTTTATTGGGAATACCAGGGCGGGAATGAAACTTTCAAAATTGTTTTTACCTGGTTTGAGTGGAATTGCTATGTATTTCCCGGCTTTGGTCATGTTTCTGAAAGGTTATAAGATAAAAGCCATGTACCCGGTTGATCTGCCATCGAACTGGATTTCACTTCACCCGGGAATTCGCCGAAACGTAATCGATTCAATGGTTGAGCATTATGAGAAACTGACCAGAAGGTTTGCGGAAAGAGTTTTATGCGGAAAGCGTGTATTCCTGAAATCATTTGTTTTGCTTCCGCTTGATATTTTGGTTGCTCCCATAGCTTTAGGTTATTATTTTGTAGGTCGGTTTATTCTTGCAAAAACTTTTGTTGCCAATTACAACTGCAACAACTGCGGCTTATGCATGAATCAATGTCCAACCAAATCCATTATCCTTGAACACAACCGCCCTTACTGGAAATTCACCTGCGAAAGTTGTATGAAATGTATGAATTTCTGCCCCGAACGTGCCATAGAAACGGCTCATTCCATGGTGTTTATACTTCTCTTTCTGCTTATCGCAGTAGTAAATCCATACCTTTCAGCTAAAGTAACTGATCTGGTTGCTTTGTTATTTGGAGGTTCCAAACTGGCATTCGAGTCGTTATATCTTGTGGTGCAATGGTCTGTAGCACTTGCTATTTTCTATCTGGGGTATATACTGCTACATTACCTGATGCGTTTCCCAAGGATAAATAAGATTATAACCTATACTACGCTTACGACATGGAAATTCTGGCGACGATATAAAATTCCAACGCATGTGTCTGTACACCCAAAGGGTGTCTGACGCACAAAAAAACCTGGCAGTTTCTGCAATCACTGCCAGGTTAATAGAAAAGAGAGAAATATGGAAGAAGTGATAAGTTAATAGCTGGATGTAATGGTGTTACTCAATAATAATTTTCAGCCTGAATACATCTGATCCAGGACTTAACCAACTTTGATCTCAACCCTGCAGCCTGAAACTAACGGGCATGGTGTAAAGCACACGCACATTTCTTCCGTTTTGCCTGCCAGGTTTCCACTGCGGCATCATTTTAACAACACGCAAAGCTTCTTCGTCGCAACCACCTCCTATTCCCCGAAGAATTTTAGCATCAGTAATATTCCCTTTTGAATCCACAACAAACTGCAAATACACAGTGCCCTGGATGCCCAATTCCGATGCCTGTTGCGGATAGTGAATATTATCAGCAAGGAATCTATAGCGTTCGGTTTCACCACCAGGATATAAAGGCATTTCTTCGGCATTGATAAATATTTCTTGCTTTTCAATTGGATCAGTAATTATATCCGGTTGTTTA
Source organism: Bacteroidales bacterium (assembly GCA_963665485.1). GTDB lineage: Bacteria > Bacteroidota > Bacteroidia > Bacteroidales > UBA4417 > UBA4417. Next base: position 746,532 of record OY762227.1, read on the forward strand.
TCGATTGTAGATTCCGGAGTAATCTCTATAGAAATGTTTTTTGATATTTTATTTATGTCTTCCATGGGCAAAAACCCACCATCATCAGGAACTTCTCCTATAACAACTTCAGGCACTTTAAATACATTTTGTTTTTGTGTTTCTGTAATTGGAGGGGGAGGAATGGGAATAACGGCATCTGGTGGCGGCGGGTCAGCAGTTAAAACTACAATACCCGGGTCATCCCAAACGTGTATTCTTCCTCCAGTGGCATTATAGCTTAATACAAACGGATACGCGAGCCCTGCAATCAAAATTGTTACAGAAAGCAGCAATGCTTTCATCACTTGCTTGTTGTACATTTTTCGCAAAATATAAGCGCCGTACATTTTGTTCCTTTTTTCGAAGACGATTTCGTCCATTTGAGGGGATGTAGTTTCTTGCGTTTTCATGATTTGGTGTTTTAAAAGTTGAATATTAAATTGGGAAACTGGTGAAAATAAGTTTCTGCACTCCCAACCCTTAGGTTGTCTGATATTGAATTTAAAAGAAAAGAAACGGGGTATTCATTACATTACCTTAAAAGATTGAAATTTACGCTTATACACATTAGATGCGGGAAGCTTAAAATTTCCATAAATGGTAAAATTTATCATACAATTTATCGCACCGCTTGCTCTCGTTATATATCCTTGTCTTTATACCACAAAAACCTATCTTTGTATAAATTACCCAAACACGTGGCACTGAACTTTTTTCGTAAAGCCGATAAAAAAGAACTGCTTTCCCTATCGGATGAGCAGCTTGTAGCCCGTTACGCACAAACACACGACATTGAGATTATCGGTATTCTCTATGAGCGGTACACACACTTGTTATTCACCGTTTGTTATAAATACCTTGGCAACGATGCCGATGCAGAAGATACCGTGATGCTGGTTTTTGAGAAGCTTTTCGCGTTATTGAAAAAATCTGATATACAAAATTTTAAAAGCTGGATTTACACTATCACAAAAAACGAATGCCTGATGCATCTCAGGCACAAGAAGTCGGGTGAACGCATAATTCAAGAAAATCTGAAAAAATTAGATAACGAGATTATGGAATCCCCGGCGCTAAATCATCTTTTAAGTGACAACGACGGAGAACATCGCATACGTTATCTCGAATCAGCTATTACCAGTCTGAGTTATGAGCAAAAAAAATGTATTGAGTTGTTTTACCTGAATGAAAAATCATACCGCGAAGTGGAACAGATCACAGGATATACTTACAACGAAGTTAAAAGTCATATACAAAACGGCAAACGAAATCTGAAGCAACTGTTGGAAAGGATGGATCGCTATGAATGACAAGAATATTAAGTCGTCGGCTTTCTTTTTGACATCAGGTTGCCTTACAGAGGACGGGCTCATGGTGTTTGTATCAGGCAGGCTGAAAGGTGACTCGCTTCTAAGAGCGCAGAAACACATTTCTGAATGTCCTTTATGCTCTGATGCCTCTGAAGGACTCCGCATATGGTTAAATGAGAAAATCAAGGTAGGAAATATCAGCCCGGAACATCCTGATACCAATTACTCTGATTCATTTGAATTGCCCGGTAATCAAACCGTTTCTGAAGTAAATCCGGAGTCACTTCTCAAATCGCTTAATGAATTTCATATACGTACTGGCGTGATTAATGAGCGGATAAAGCAGCGCCTGAAAACCCACGCATTGATTGAATCTGGTAAAATAAAACGGCTTTCGTACAAACCTTTTGTGTGGCTGGCAGCAGCTGCATCTATTATACTTTTCATTGGTGTGGGATATGTATTATGGCTTCAAAATCAGCAGACTAATAAAATACAGGCTCAGAAACAACTACAAAGGGAAGCAGCTCTTATTGCCCAAATTCCTGAAACTTTGCCCTATCCTCCATCAAACAGCAAAGTTATACTTGACGTAAAATACAATAGTGAAAAGGGAACTCATATTCCGCCTGTATTAACTATAGTAAATGAAGATATCACGCAGGCTTCAGAAACGGCAAGGACAAGAAACAAAGCATTAAACACAGATGATAATGCTGAATATACCGAAACCAGGCATGGAGTGGAATCAGATGTTTACAAGGAAGAGTCCGGGATGTATAAAGGACAGAATTCAAAACGCGCGCTTACCACTAAAAATAGTGGTGGCGCGATGCAAAAAGCCGAAACCGACGATGAAACCAGCTCTGTTTTTATAAGTGTACAGCAAATGCCTTCGTTTCCCGGTGGTGATGCCGCGCGAAAAAAATACCTTTCCGGTAAACTCAAATATCCAGTCCAGGCTTCTGAAAATGGAATTCAGGGAGCAGTATTTGTCAGCTTCGTTGTGAAAACCGATGGCAGCCTGGCTAATATTAAAATCTTACATGGAATTGGCGGAGGATGTGATGAAGAAGCCTTACGTGTGGTGAAACTTATGCCTCGTTGGAAACCAGGCCGCCAGAATGGCAAATCGGTAAGAACACTTATCAATATGCCGGTTTACTTTAAATTGCAAGAGACATATTAATATATTGTATGTCTGCAAGTTAGTCTGCAACAACTGCTATCCGCATTTTATTGTGATGGAGATCAATACCTTTGATTTTACGTTATTAACACCTTTTGTAATTAAAACCTGAAGGAAATTGATGGATTTTAAATCGCTGTTATTTTATTATGTACGTTTGATGTAATGTTAAATCACGAAATCGTTTGATTTAATCCATTCAATATCTTTTACTTATGAAAATACTTTTACACAAAACTTCCTTCCTGATGCTGATGTTTGCATCAATTTTAACATTTAGCGCCTCCGTAAAAGGCCAAACCAATCCTACGCCTTTCGATTTATCAACCGGATCGTATGAATTAACAGCCTGGGATTCACTAAGTCCGGCAGGAACCTTTCCTCACAATATGGCATTTCATTATGTTGCGGCAAACCAGACTGCGCCATTTTATACTGACGGATCGTTCGACTTCAATTGTTCTTATAAAAAATCGAAGCGGCCACGCATTAATGGTTTAATGAGCAAAGGAATAGGGATTGTAACTACAGGTAATTCACAATACGACGATTGTAACTCGGGGGCCGCCGACAGCCGGTTTATGGGAGCTATTCTTCTTTCGCTCAATGCCACTGATAGAACCAATATCAACGTTAGCTGGAAAAGTGAAACCGTAACACCCGGTGATGGTAGTCCAACCGAGCCCAGGGTTTGGAACCTGAGGCTACAATACCGGCTTGGGAACAGTGGACTTTTTACCGATGTTCCGGGTATGGCCGATTTTATTTCTTCCATTTCAACAGGTGATTCCGTTCAATTCGGGCCTACAGAATTGCCTGGCGAATGTAATAATCAGCCTGTTGTACAATTACGCTGGATATATTTTGAAACCTCAGCCGGAGTCGTGGGTGGAAGCAGGCCTCAATTGCGTTTGGACGACATAGAAGTTACCAGTGTTCAAACGGTTGGTATCAATGAGACGCAGGTAAATGCAAACAAACTGCTTTCCGTATTTCCCAACCCGGCGCGCGCGCAGTTCACACTTTATAAAAATTCAAACAGCATGGGCACCATACAGGTAACCGACCAGGTTGGCAGGATGGTTATGCAGAAATCCTTTAGTCAGGCTTCGGCAACTTTCGATTGCTCTTCTCTTCCGAAAGGGATTTATTTTGTAAAAGTGACAGATAATTCCAATGGAATAAATAAAACCAGCAAGCTACTGATTCAATAACCCGAGCATTGGGCTGAAAGAGACTCTGCTGGTCAAATGAATTGACCAGCAGAGTTTTTCTATTTACGGGTCATCTTGAAGTCAGTCTGAAAGTATGCTGACTGCTATATCTTTTCATCCAGCAGCTCCGGGTTTTTAACTATCTTTTTCAGGTAACGAAATAGTAATCCGCCGTGCGAAGCATCCACCACGCGATGATCGAGAGCAGCTCCCAGTGATAAAATGGTGCGGGGTAAAATCTGGTCTCCAACTACAGCAGGTTTTCGGTTTACACCGCCAAGCACCAGCACAAAGGACACATTCGAGGTTGGAAGCAGCGCCGGGTAACCCATATCGAGTCCCACATTACCGATATTTGAAACTACAAACGAGCCAAAACTGTTTGCCGACAAGCCCAGCGAAGGAAATGAAAATCCCCAGTCGGCAGTAATAGTTTTCAGCGTACGGAAAATCCAGCCACGCAAAGGCCATGGGATCCGTGTCAGTTTGTCCTTCATCTGCATGGTTTTATTTTCATTTCCTTTGCGCGAACTCTGAACTTCTTCATTCATTACCTTAATTAGCTCTTCAAGGGTGAGCTGATCCGCATCCTTTATCAAAACAGAACCCATCTGCGACTCGCGTAGTAAAACGCTCACCATTACATCGATATGATCGCGTAAAATTACATTACCTCGTTTTATATACGTATTAAGTTCAGGAATTTCTTCTTTCAGGGCACGGGCAGCAGCGAGTATAAAAATGTGAGTAAGGGTGGCTTTCACACCATTTTTGCGTTTTTCGGCAATATACTTTTCAAGGTCGGTGATATCCATTTCAACCGAGCCAAAGAGTTTTGAATCGGTTGGTCTGCGGTAAATGGATGACGCTGCTTTGCGCCATCCGGAGTTGAGTTCAGCTGGAGTTTTCATTTTGTAAAAATAATTGATTTTAGTATTCGGCTCCTGATTGAATAATGCAAGGCTGTAATTGATTTTTTACCATGCAGGCACTGAAAACAAAGAGGCTCGCAGAGGTTACATATTTTTGAAAGATTATAGATCATGGCTCTTTCGCCCAATTCCTGAAAAGTGTATAACAGCATTGATGATTCGTTTCACTCTGTATTTCTTCGCACACTCAGTACCTCCGTGATAAACTTTTTCGTATCATCATAACCTAACAGGTTTTAATTATTTCATTCATTCTAAACTACATATTCCAATCTTTCCATATCTTTGAATAAACAAGCTCAATAAACCATGAATATTCCAATTATCAAAAAAATAATTTTCCTCCTGATTCTGCCTCTGCTTTTAGTGGTCATCCATTCCTGCGAACCGCTTGCAACCAGCTTCGAAGATGTGGAAGACGCGGTAATGTATACTAAAAGCGAAAAAGTTGCTCCGCCTCTTCCCGATTCCACTATAAAAGTAATGACATGGAATATCCGTTTCGGGATTGGCCGTCAGCCGTGGTTTGGCGATGCCTGCGGCGATAATACGGTTTTTAGGAAGGATGAAGTTATTCCAGGTTTGGATAAAATAGTCGCGCGCATCAACGAAGTAAAACCGGATATTCTATTCCTGCAGGAATGCGACGTAAAATCAAACCGTACCGCATATATCGATGAGCTTCAGTATATATTGGACAGAACCTATTTTAACTACGCCGCCTACGTTTCGGAATGGAAATCGGAGTATATTCCCAGCGATGGCCTGGGCCGGATGGATATGGGATTGGTGATCCTTTCGCCATGGCCAATAACCGATGCCAAACGCATTAACCTTGCCACGCGTGGCGACCAGGCAGGAATTGTAAATTATTTTTATCTCCATTCGTGCATCGTTACAGGTAGTATAAAGATTCCGGGATTTAAGGAAGTTCCTCTGCTTAATATGCATGCTTCGGCTTTTGCCACTGATGATACAAAGAAGAAGCATTATGAGGAATTCAAGGCAGAGCTGGATAAACTGGAGGCTGCAGGCAAATATTTTGTTGCCGGCGGCGATTTTAATGAACTACCTCCCGGAAGCGATTCAACTGATTATTGCTATGAAGATAAATGCCCCGGCGAATCATTTCACCAACCTGGTGACGATCCGCAACATAAAGCCGGAAGCGATTACACTTTGGAAAAGGACTGGCTGCTTCCGATATATTCCGCTTACAAATGTGCTTTTACTCTTGCCGATTACCACCTGAATCAATCAGCTTATTTCACACATACCACAAGGCCTGAACATACCTGGGACCGTACTCTGGATTATTTGTTTACTAATAATCGCTGGCGTACAGGCTCAGCGAAAACGCATCAGGAGTTTTTCAGCGAATCGGATCACGCACCGGTGAGCGCGGAGTTTGTTTTGGTGAAAGAATAATTTTAGTTTGAGAGGCGATGGAGTGAAAAAAACATAAGGAAGATGCGAACCGGTATTAGCGTTTAAAAACAATTATAACATCCTTTGTAAGGAAAAAACATAAAATCATGATCAGGAAATTAATTGTACTATTCTCAATTGTATGCTTTGCTGGTTTACTTCACGCGCAGGATGAACCTTTGCTGAAAAAGTGGAGTTACAATACAGCCAGCCTCATGCCTGCACGAAAGTGGGAAAGCGGACTGTTTCAGCCTTTCAGGTATGGAATTAACCAGAAACTGGAAGTCTTTACAAATGTACTTATGCTTCCTTTTATTCCGGAAGCCGGGGCCAAATTGTCGTGGGGAACCAAAAACAATTTTGTTATTGCCAGCGAACACAGCTTAAGTGTTCCGACTCCATTTCTGAATATGATAAGCCGCAAGGGAATAGGCGGACTGATTTCACCTGAATATGATTTTTCATTTATCTTGTCGGTAAGCAACGCCATTATTGTTTCACGAAAGATAGCTTCATCGGCGATGATAACGGCCAATGCAGGTTATGTTTTTGCTTTGCGCGGCAAAAAGCCCGATCCTCAATCAAGCATCGATATCCCCCTGTTTTACCCCCGGATGGCACATTATTACGAAGGAACTTCCATTCGTTTGGGCACTGCGGTAAAAGGCAGCATCACTTCCAGGTGGTTTTACGAAGAAGGGGTAAAAGCCTTTATAATTACCCGCTCTGAAAATAATTTCTTTTTCGAAAATGCAGGAACCATTATGTGGGCATTAGGCCAATCACTGAGGATCAAAGGTGGTTATATACTTGCTTATGGGAAATATCCGTATGGAACACCAAAGTGGCAGATGTGGCCGACGCTGGATTTGGTGTTCGGGAGCAGATAAATTTTTATCACTTCCTTCCATAGTTAAAAACTTTGAAGGGTAGTGGCAAATCCGGTTTTTATTTATTGCTTTCAGAAAACGACTGCATTAATTCCTGACTGCTATAGAAGTACGCCTTATCGCCAATTTCGAAAAGAAATGAATCTTCGCCATATCCATTAAACCAATCTACAAAATTGGTAAATTCCGGAATTTTCACAAGCTTATTTTCCTGCATATTAAATTCGAACACATTACAACCTGAAAGCCAATAGTTTCGACCGTCTAAAGTAATAAAAGCGGATCTTCCATATTCAAGTCCTTCTATGCTTAAAGTTGTAAAGGAATCGTTGGCCGGATTGTATTTATAAATGGAATTATCACTTCCTGCTATGTAAAAATAGTATCCTTATTTTCTTTTCTGAAACGATCACATTAACATTGCCATCAAATATAGTTATTTTACCAGTTCCTTTTTCCTGCACCTTTTTACAACCGCTTGATAATAATATAATTGCAATTCCTATTAATACGGTTAGCTATCTGATGAATTATTTTGAAAGGCTGAATTTACTTAGTATATTGGGTTGAGATAGAAAATAAGATTCACCATTTATAGAAAATAAATTGATAGACCAGTATGAGTCTTTACTATAATAATTTACCAGATCATTGCGTTCATCAACTCGTTTATTTTTCAAATCTACCTCCCACATTTTACAAATGGCATACATAAAAACTCTATTGTTAGCTGTAAATACCGATGCGTAATAACTTATATCGTAGGTGGAATAGAATAGCGTAAAACTATTTTTGACTGGATTGTACTGATAAATTTGCCAGTCTTTCTGAAAAAAATAATTTCCTTCATAAACGAACATTTTTCCATTAAAATCAGGAACAGGTAATTCGCAATTAAAAGTTTGCCAGGTATTAAGAGTCTGATTGTATTTCGCTTTGTAATCACTAAACACACAAACTGTATCCTGAATATTCACTGCAAAGCCATAATACCAATAATTGTTACTTGAATGCAAATCAGCGCATTTTGTCCAGATATTATTTGCCGGATCAAATTTCCAGAAGTCGTCGTAAATTAGATTAGTGTACAACGAACCTTGTCCATAATAAATTAAACCTTTACACTCCACAAAAACAGAAGTATAACGACCTCTACCGGGGAAATTTGGCAACTTTGTCCATGTGTCAGATTGAGGGTCATACTTCCAGAAATACGTGATGTCTGCATTGGAGTTGTACCATATCATGTACCCAAACCCATTACAGGAAAGACTTTTCATAGAGTAAGTATCACTCAAAACAAAAGGTGGTTTTTTAAGTTTCAGCCAATTTCCTTTGTGCTTTGCTTTATATCCCGAATTCACATATTTAGTTGAATACGTATTAGCCAAGCTGAAATAAATGTGGTATGCGGAGTCGCAAACCATAAAAACATCTGGCTGGATAATAATCACATCATCAGTGTATTTGAGTATTTTATATTTGGTATAGTTATACTGCACAGGATATATATTTTTACTATATTCAGTCCTGAATTTGCCTCGGATTGTGATTTCATCAGAAAACGAAATTGCATCTGGAGTTACTGAATAAATTTCAGGCCAATAATTTTCAATCTCTAAGGTATCAACAGCATCTTTGCCAAATGCATTAACCGTAATTTTAACTTTGCCTTTCGTTTTTGTATCGACCATTTGTACCCCTATTTTATTAAAAGTCGCAGATACAACAACTCCTGGGATATTATCAATTTTAACTACAATATTGTTGTGTATATAATTATCAGTGAAGTATTTGCCGTTTAGATATAAAACCTCACCATAAATTGCATATGCTTTGCTTATGGATGTTAATTCAGGGGCAGGATAACCCTTCCCGGTGAAATAAGTGTACCCACTAAAAAACTTTTTACCTCCAACAATTAACCAGGCTCTGGCCTGTAAATTTAAAGACTCTCTGAAAGCTGTATCAATTGAAATGAAAATTTCAGCCGAACTTGGTTTAGCTATTGAGTAAACTACCGTGGACGTTCCGTTTTTCTCACTCAATTCAAATCCGCATTTTTCAACATTTGCCGCATTAATCCCGGTAAATGTCGCTTTTAAGGAAACGCTTTTTGTAGAAACATTTGCTGCCACAAAGGAATTAAAAACTGGTATATTATCCGTATCAAATTCAGCCGATTTTTTACACCCTATTGCCAAAATCAGCATTAAAACGCCTGTAAATATGAAACGAACTCTCACTGGTTATTCCCTTTCTTATAAAAATTATATGCAATTCCTGCCTTTATTACAGATTGATTTTCGGCTCCGGCTTTATCGGGTAGTACATTGAAAATGCGGCTGTATCTGAATTCCGAATTTATTGCCAGGGTTTTACTTAATTTATAGGCTATTCCAAAGCCAGCTGCAATACCCGGCTGAATAGTACTGTAAGTCAAATATTTAATCGTTGCCGCATTATATCCTGTATTATCTGAATTCCTGCCCAGAACTAAACATCCAACATTATTTTTATTCAGAGCAATATCCACTTGTATACCAGCATTAACAAATCCTGTTAATTGCTTCTGGCCAAAAGTGTAGCGCACCATTGCCGGCAAATTGATCACGGAAAAATCCTGAATAAGTTGATATTCAGGCGGATCGGATCCTTTTTTGTAGTCATTAACAAACTTATTGAAACAGATTTCCTGGTGATAGGTAAGCGGCCAATATTTCATCAGAGGAATATCAGCAGACATGCTATAAGTGATGCTGCTTCCTTTAAATTCATCCCAGGTTGCCGGAAGCCCAATATTCAGATCAAGCGGAAGCTTTTGCGATGTAAGACCCGATTGAAATGTAAGGTTCAATACCGGCCTTATGATCCGCATCCTTTTCTTTTCCTTAATAGACAATACTTTCTGAATAGGTACAACTGTTTCGGAGCCAACGCTTACTATTTCAAGACTTGACCCCTTGATGAATTTTACGGTTTGAATTATACCACTACGGTTAAATCCATAGTGCAGACGAGGAATAATTTCGGCTGGCGCCTGGAAATAGTTTGCCAATTGCTGCTTAAATTCATCATTATCCTTTACAAGTTCAACCAGCTCATTTTTATCTTTTTGAATATAAAAATGACTGCCCGATGCATCTGCAAGATAATATACCGGTGAATCACCCTGAACAATTGCCTCTAAAAATCTAATAATTGTATCCTTCCCCAATACTATTTTATGACTATAATAGTCCGTTTTGCCATAACCATATGCCAAAATCTGGTCTGGAGTATAAGTTATAATATCCGAATTCCTGCTCGGGATGAACTTACAAGTCTTCACCGAATTTGCTTCTGATTGAGGATACACAAATCCGGAAATATAGGAATCGCCCATTCGTATATATCCCGAAGTCTGGGCCAGAATGCATGACGTTGATCCAACAAGAAATAAAAATAAAAGCAGTCTTTTCATAAACAGATATGTTGAATTATGTATAACTATGATTAATGACAGAATCCTGTTTAAATTTTATATTAGCAATTCGTATCTGCAATTTCAGTGTAAATGTAAATGAAAAATCACCTTATCAAACCGAGTATAAACAAAATGTGTAAAAACATTGTTTGTTCTTATCTATTTCATTCCAGCCTGGTAAAAACATCTTCTGGGATGAATAAATATCACTTTTAACAAACCTATGCTTGAGAACAGAATAAACAAAGAGATATTAAAGGAACGACTTGCAAATGAACCCTTTAACCGCAAAACACTTTCTTTTTACCGGTATGTAACTATCGAAAATCCTTCAGAATTCCGTGACGAACTGTTCCGCAAATGGTCGGAACTGAATTGCTTCGGACGGATTTATGTTGCCCGTGAGGGAATCAATGCGCAAATGAGCATTCCTGAACAAAACCTTGAAGAGTTTCTTTTACAACTAAACTCTATTCCCGGATTAGCTGAAATGCCGATAAAATATGCGATTGTTGATAGCGGAAAATCCTTTTATAAACTAACCATCAACGTCCGTCCAAAGATTGTTGCCGATGGCCTCGATCATGATAAATATGATTTGTCAAAAGTTGGAAAACACCTTTCGGCACTTGAATTTCACGAGCTAGCTGGTAATCCTCAAACGGTCATAATCGATATGCGAAATCACTACGAAAGCGAAATCGGGCGGTTCGAAAATGCGGTTTGCCCGGATGCGGATACGTTTAAAGATGCTATTCAGCTGGTGATCCGTGATTTCGAAAAGGAAAAAGATAAAAAAATTCTATTGTACTGTACCGGTGGAATCCGGTGCGAAAAAGCAAGTTCATTTCTTCTGCACAATGGTTTTTCCGATGTTTCGCAGCTTTACGGCGGCATTATCGAATATGCCCAGCAAATCAAGCATCTTGGACTTCCATCGAAATTTATCGGCAAGAACTTTGTTTTCGACGAACGCCTTGGTGAAACCATAGACGGTCAGATAATTTCACATTGCCACCAATGCGGAAAACCTGCCGATACGCATGTGAATTGCGCCAACAACGATTGTCACCTTCTTTTCATCCAATGCGATGACTGTGCTGAGAAGTACGATAAATGCTGCTCTGAGGAATGTGCTGCCATTAATAAACTACCTTTGGAAGCCCGGCGCGAACTGCGTGTTACCAACCATCGCAAATATGCCGGAAGCAAAATTTATAAGAGCAAACTTTCGCCTTTTTTAATGCGGAAAAATCTTCAGGCGGAACAAACTACAGCCATTCATGGATAATTTCTGGCAAACAATCAAAAAGCCTATTATTGCGCTTGCTCCCATGGAAGATGTTACCGATACCGTATTCCGCGAAGTGGTGCTTTCGGTTTCGGATCCGGCTGCGTTGAACGTTGTTTTTACCGAATTTACCTCCACTGATGGCCTGTGCCACGAAAAAGGCCGCCCGAAAGTTATTGAACGACTGCAGGTTAATGCAAGCGAAATGCAGCTTCTCAAATCGAGGAATACCAAACTGGTAGCACAGATATGGGGTAGTGATCCCGAAAAATTCCACCTAAGCGCGAAACTGATTTCCGATATGCAGCTTTTCGACGGCATCGACATCAATATGGGCTGCCCGGCCAAAAAAGTGGTGAAAAATAAAAGTTGCGCCAACCTTATCAACTATCCGGAGCTGGCAAAAGAAATTATTTATGCCACCGCTGAATCCACTCACTTGCCGGTAAGCGTTAAAACCCGCATCGGTTTCAGCCGCATAAATACCGGGGAATGGATCAGCCATTTGCTCGAAACAAAGCCTGCTGCAATAACCGTTCATGGGCGTACCCGAAAAATGATGTCGAACGGACCGGCGCTGTGGGACGAAATCGGAAAAGCGGTTGTATTAAGAAATCAAACCGGAAATTTAACACGTATGATTGGAAATGGCGAAGTTTTCAGTTATTCCGATGCAATGAATCGTATTGAAAAGTATGGCGTGGACGGTGTAATGGTCGGAACCGGTGTGTTCAAAAATCCATGGATGTTCAATTCAAAGCCCGTGGATATTGATATAAACCATCGCATTGAACTAATGCGCAAGCATATAACGTTATACCAAAATACCTGGGGAAACGGCAAAGATTACAATGTGTTGAAACGGTTTTTCAAAATTTATCTGAATGGATTCAGCAATGCAGCTCACTGGCGTGATGCTTTTATGAGGGCACATGGTTATGATGATGCTCTTCAACTGCTCAATACAATGGAGAAACAGGCTGATACTCTGGCCGTTTAGTGAATCCTGTGCCTAAAACAAAAGGGACTGGTTGAATATTCTTTTTTCACAGAAAGAATTATCTGCAAACAACCTCAATCCAATTATACTTAAAATCGAAGAAATGAGCAGTTGTGCCAAAATCACATCTTGATATAAGCTATGTATTGTTGTAACTTTGGGAGACAAACCATTAAATTTTGTTTACTATGAAAGCCCGGATTTTTATTAAGTTTTTGGTTGTTTTTCCCGTAATGGTTTTCTTTGATAGTTGTGAAATGTTAGGTGGAGGAAAACCTGATGACGAATGTAGCTCCAACAGGTGGGTCGCACACCAAAGCGGAGAGTTACTTGTAAATGGAAATAGTATGTGGCAGATGAGCATCGCCAATCTGAACGGAGCTATCCCTAATGCAGATAAAAACTGTCATGCCCAGATGACTCTCGAGTTCTGGTTTAAGGACAAGAAACTAGCCAAAACAAATGTAAAACCACCGCTTTTAATTGTCTTTTTCGGAGGTGGCGGCTTTTTTGATCCGGGATCGGTTGCCACATACATGTCCCAGAAAATGGCTGATAGCACATATTATTGGTCGGCATTTTGCGACCAGGCGGCAAAAAATGCTCCGGATAACCCAACGGATTTTGGTGTTAGCGTAACCTGGGATCCCAATCAACTGCTTAGCCTGGAAGATGTTAAACTGTCAGGCATAATAGACTATAAAGTTTATAAGAAACAATAATTTCTTGTGAATCGGGCTATCCCAGAATTAAAGATCCCGGAACAACAACTACTCAACAATGTGGTATATGGTAAGAGGGTTGGACTGGTATGTATGAAAATATATCTTTTAGCCGTAGAAAATCAAATTTATTATTCTTTCGCCTGGATAAATATTGCTTCTACAGGTTATAACAAGAAAACGTTGCTGTTAAAGAAAAAAAGCAGTATTCTGCTGTAAAATGGTTTCCCTTAAAATAATACACTCTTTCCCTTTTACGGGATTTTCATTAAAGTGCTTTTATAGCCTTTACCAATCTCTTTCTCCAAGTTTAGTACCTTTGCACTTATTATTGTCAATAAGAAACAAAGAATCCAAATAAAAATAAATTTATGTTCCCATCCGTAAATCCCACCACCACAGCAGCGTGGAAAGAACTTGAAGCATATTTCAAAACCTTTAAAGGCACACAGATGAAAGAGCTGTTTGCGAATGACCCAAAGCGTTTTGAGAAATATTCACTGAAATTTGAAGATATCCTGGTCGACTTTTCGAAAAATATTGTTGACGATCGTATCTTTTCCCTTTTCATGCAACTGGCCCGCGAATGTGGCCTGAAAGATGCCATTGCAAGCCAGTTTACCGGTGAACCTATCAATAAAACCGAAAACAGGCCGGTACTTCATACCGCCTTGCGCAACCGCGGCAACAAGCCCGTGTTTGTCGACGGGAAAGACGTAATGCCCGATGTACACGTAGTGCTTGAACAGATGAAATTGTTTTCCGAAAGCATTATTTCAGGCTCATGGAAAGGCTATTCGGGAAAACCAATAACGGATATTGTAAACATTGGCATTGGTGGTTCCGACCTTGGCCCGCTTATGGTAACCGAAGCTCTGAAGCATTACCAGCATGAAAACATTAAACTTCACTTTGTTTCCAATGTCGACGGTACACATATTGCCGAAACCCTTAAGCATTTGCATCCGGAAACAACTCTTTTTATTGTTGCTTCCAAAACATTTACCACCCAGGAAACCATGACTAATGCCGAATCGGCACGCGATTGGTTCCTTACTAAAGCAGGCAATCCGGAATTTGTAAAGAATCATTTTGTCGCTTTGTCAACAAACGCAAAAGAAGTTGCCGCTTTTGGTATCGACACAAGGAATATGTTTGGATTCTGGGATTGGGTAGGAGGCCGTTATTCATTATGGTCGGCAATAGGTCTTTCGATTGCATGTGCCATTGGTATGGATAATTTTATTGAACTGCTCGAAGGCGCTTATGCCATGGATCAGCATTTTGAAAACACTGAATTTGAAAAGAATATCCCTGTAATCCTTGCGTCAATTGGTATCTGGTACAATAATTTTTACGGTGCCGAAACCGAAGCTATTTTGCCTTATGATCAGTATATGCATCGTTTTGCGGCGTATTTCCAGCAGGGAAATATGGAAAGCAACGGCAAATCAGTCGATCGCAACGGCAATAAAGTTACGTATCAAACCGGGCCAATCCTATGGGGCGAACCTGGCACGAACGGGCAACATGCTTTTTATCAGCTGATTCATCAGGGCAGCAAAATGATTCCTTGTGATTTTCTGGCGCCAGCTATCAGCCTCAATCCTCTTGGCGACCATCACCCGAAACTGCTGGCGAATTTCTTTGCTCAAACAGGAGCATTGATGCTTGGTAAAACCGCTGAAAAAGTTGAAGCCGAACTGAAAGCTGCCGGCAAAAGTCAAACTGAAATTGACGAACTGCTTCCATTCATGGTTTTTGAAGGAAATATTCCAACCAACTCTTTCCTTTTTAAAACAATGACACCTCGTACATTAGGCTCTCTTATTGCCATGTATGAACAAAAAATATTTGTTCAGGGGGTTATTTGGAATATTTTCAGTTTCGACCAATGGGGCGTTCAATTAGGGAAACAACTGGCAAATCTTATACTTCCGGAACTGGAAGGAGATGCTGAAGTTAAAAGCCTGGATGCTTCGACTAACGGATTGATAAATGAATATAAGAAGATGCGTTAACAACCTGATAAATCAGAAAACTGTAAAGCCCCGGAAATTTTTCCGGGGCTTTTTATTTGCATTCTTTTAAACTTCAGGCTATAAATTCAATATTCTCCCGCTTTTCTTCAAACAAGTATGAAGTATATTTTTTAGTTGTAATTTTATCGAAATTTAAATCTGGTGTTCTTTATGAAATCGTTTATCGCCCTTGTTTTTAGCCTGGTACTTTTTACAAACATTATCATCGCACAGGAAGCCTCCCAATGGCGCGGCAAAGACCGTGATGGTATCTACGATGAAAAAGGTTTACTTCCATCGTGGCCGGCAGAAGGACCAAAGCTATTATGGCATATTGATAATATCGGCGACGGACATGCTTCGGCTTCAGTAGTTGCTCACGACCGGATTTTTACGGCCGGCGCGGTTCAGGGTAAAGGCTTTATCTATGCTTTCAGCCTCGATGGCAAGCTGCTCTGGAGTACTCCATATGGCGATGAATGGACAGAGAGTTTTCCCGGTTCGCGGTCAACTCCGCTTATTAATGAGGGTAAAGTGTACTTTATGAACGCTTTCGGAAAAATTGTATGTCTTTCGGCCGACCTGGGAAAACAACTCTGGACTGTCGATATTATGAAAGATTACGATGGCGTGAATATTACATGGGGCGTTACCGAAAACCTGCTGATTGATGGAGATAAACTCTTTTGCACAGTTGGCGGAACCAAAAACAATGTAATTGCCTTAAACAAAAATACCGGCAAACTGATCTGGAGCAGCACCGGCAATGGCGAGAAAAGTGCCTATGGGTCACCTCTGCTTATCACTTTGCCAGCCCGAAAAATTGTAGTTACCATGACAGAGAAATCCATTCTCGGGCTTGATGCCGAAACCGGTAAAAAATTGTGGAGCCATGGCCAGGTAAATCAATGGGCTGTTCATGCCAATACTCCATTATACGATAACGGGTATCTTTATTGTGCTTCGGGATACGGATGCGGAGGTGTGATGCTGAAGCTTTCTGCCGACGGTACAAAGATTGACGAGATTTGGAAAAATGCCGTTCTTGATAGCCGCATGGGTGGTATGGTATTACTAAAAGGAAAAATCTATGGCTTAGGTGATCAAATCAAAGGCCTTCATTGCCTCGATTGGAAAACGGGTAAAGAAATTGCTTTCGATAAAATGAATAACAAGTTTGGCAGTATAATTTCAGCTGAAGGCATGCTTTATACATACGACGAAAGTGGTGAGGTGGCTTTGATTGAGCCAACACTTACCGGTTTTAAAAAAATAAGCGGTTTTAAGGTTCCTTTTGGCTCGGCTCAGCACTGGGCTCACCCGGTAATTGAAAACGGCCGTCTGTATATCCGTCACGGAAATTCGCTGATGGTTTATGATATCAGAAAGTAAAACCAAATTCCAAGATCCAAATTCCAAGATCCAATCCTTCCGGCTAACTTTACTGGTATTTGAGACCTGGTTCTTATAAATGGTGCCGGCGTATATTCTGTTGCAGATCGTTTCCTGCATTTCAACGACTATTTTCAGTCATTTATCAAAATAATATCTGACATATCCAGCAATAGTATATTTTTACTTTGTGAATTCCTGCTCGCCTGGCTGAGCCTGATTTTTATCCCAACACTAAATCAAAAATCCGTAATACTCATACTATGATCCGTAAAGTATTTTTCCTGGCTTGTATCATGATATTCATTTCTGCGAGTCTTCAGGCACAAGTTATTGCGCAATTCCGGGGTCCTAACCGTGATGGTGTTTATCCTGAAAAAAATCTTTTATCATCCTGGCCCGCCGAAGGTCCTTCGTTACTATGGAGCAATAATGAGGTTGGAAACGGATATGGCCCGCCAGCTATAACCAATGACCGGGTTTATATCACAGGCGAAGTCGACAGCATCGCTTATCTTTTTGCTTTTGATTTGAAAGGAAAGCTCCTCTGGAAATCGGATTTCGGTAAAGAATGGGTTGCTTCTTACCAGGGATCCCGCTCTACTCCTACTGTTGTCGGAGATTTAATTTATGTTTGTTCCGGGCTTGGAAACCTTTATTGTATTGAAGCCACAACCGGGAAGCAAAAATGGTCGGTTGACATGCTTAAAGATCTGCAAGGAAGATTTACAATGTTCGGACATGCCGAATCGCCACTGGTTGATGGTGACCAGGTTTTTCTTACACCCGGCGGCATAGATAATAACGTGGTTTCCCTGAACCGCTTTACCGGTAAGATAAACTGGGCCTGCAAAGGATTTGGTGAAATTCCGGGATATAATTCTCCTGTAATGATCTCCCTGCCTTCACTAAAAATACTGGTTACCTTCAGCGCCTACCATTTGATGGGAATCGACGCTCAAACCGGCAAATTACTCTGGTCGGATGAGCAGGTAAATGTTCCTGTCGCTGAACGCAAACCCGGAATGGGCGATACGCACAGCAATTCAACATATTACGAAAACGGTTACATCTATTATGTTGCCGGCGATAATAATTGTGGTACGAAACTGAAACTTTCGGATGATGGAAAACAGATCACACAGATTTGGAATAACAAAGCAGTAGATAATTACATGGGTGGTTTTATTAAAATTGACAACTACATTTATACCGGCAGTGAATCGAAAAGATCACTTATTTGTGCTGATGCCAATACCGGCCAGGTTGTTGATTCTTTGAAAATAGGAACAGGATCCATTGCTCTTGCCGACAACATGCTTTATTATTACAATCAGCGCGGCGAAATGAATCTTATAAAACCTGTTCCCTTAAAAATGGAACTTATCAGTAAATTTAAAATCACTGCCGGCACCAAAGAGAATTTTTCGCACCCGGTAATAAAAAATGGTATTCTGTACATCCGCCACGGAAAAGCTTTGATGGCTTATGATATCAGGAAAAAATAAGTATAACTATTAGCTTTTATGTTGAAACATTTAAACCTCTTTTCGTTACTGGTAATAGTCACTTCAGGACTTACCGCTCAAAATATCACACAATTCCGCGGACCGCAGCGTAACGGTATTTATCAAGAAACAAACCTGTTGAAATCCTGGCCTGCTGAAGGTCCGGTAATGCTTTGGAAAGCAGAAGGAATTGGCAACGGGTACAGTTCTCCAATAATTTCCGGCGACAGAATTTATGTAACCGGCGAAATTGATAGTATAGGGTACCTCTTTGCGTACTCTAAAACCGGCTCATTGATCTGGAAAAAGCAAACCGGCCGCGAATGGATGGAAAATTTCACCGGCTCGCGATCGACACCAACATTGGTGGACGGATTGCTGTATGTTGAAACCAGCATGGGCCGCTTCATATGTTTTGATGCAAATACCGGTTCCGAAAAATGGTCAGTCGATATGTTAAAGGATCTTCATGGTGTTAATGTTCGGTTTGGTTACGCCGAAGGACCCCTTGTAAATAATAATCTGATTTATTGTTTCCCTGGCGGAACTGATACCAATGCGGTGGCTCTTGACAGGATTAACGGCAAAGTTCTCTGGATTTCAAAATGTTTGGGCGATTCAACCGCTTACACATCGCCCGCACTTATCACTTTGCCTTCACGAACAATCATCGTAAACTTTTCAATTCACAACCTTATCGGGTTGGATGCATCTACGGGAGAACTTTTGTGGAGCAAACAACTTAAGGGGCCCGGCGACATTCACGGCAATACTTCACTTTTTGACAATGGCAGTATTTACTTTTTGGCCGGAAGCGGCAGTGGAGCTGTAAAACTGGCTTTGTCCGAAGATGGCCGTACTATAACGGAAATCTGGAACAACTCAACTGTTACAGATGTGCACGGAGGGTTTGTGAAAATTGGTAATTTTATTTATACATCTCAATACAAACCCCGCAGATACTGCAGTGTTGACGCAACTACCGGTTTGCTTTCCGACTCACTGAAATTTGACAAGGGCACCCTGATCTTTGCTGATGATATGTTGTATTGCTACACCGAAAAAGGAATGGTCGGCCTGGTAAAGCCTGATAATGGAAAAATGGAACTTATCAGCTCTTTCAAAATGCCCGTTGGAACCAAGGAGTTTTTCACTATCCCGGTAATTTCAGATGGGGTACTTTATATGCGACATGACAACTCAATGCTGGCCTACGATATCAGGAAAAAATAGATCCAATCTCCCTTCATATCCGAATTAATATTTATCATTTAAATTGGTTACAAAACTCAACGCCATCACCATTACAAATCGCAAGAGTATCATAGTTAATAAGTACTTTTGCATTCGTATTTTCCAATCGTGGCGTCATGCTTAAAACATACATATTCAGGTACCTGCTTCCCGCATTTGTAGTGGTTGGTATCTGCGTTTTAGCCTGGTGGCTGATTTACAATCCGGTAAAATCATTCACAGCTTCAAATCCGGGAATGGATGAACGGAAAACCGGTGCTATAGCTGCACAAAAGGTAAATATAGGTGAAACCTTTACATTTTTTAAAACCTGTGACGATATTCCCGGAACACGATGGCCCAGGTTTCGAGGCGCTGATTTCGATAACATCAGTAAGGAAAATATCAGGTTGATAGATAAATTCCCAAAAGAAGGCCCGAAAATCCTTTGGAAAATTCCTCTTGGGGAAGGACATGCCGCACCAGCTGTTTACGATGGCCGTGTGTATATCCTTGATTATGATGAACCTTCGAAACAAGATTTATTACGCTGTTTTTCGCTGTTAAAAGGCGAAGAACTTTGGCGACGTGGCTATCATGTCAGGTTGAAACGAAATCACGGACTTTCCAGAACCATTCCTGCTGTTAGCGAAAAATACGTGGTCACAATCGGGCCCCGTTGCCAGGTAATGTGTGTTGACAGGCTAAAGGGCGATTTTTTATGGGGATTCGATCTCGCTACTGAATACAAAACTGAAGTTCCTTTCTGGTATACCGGTCAGTGTCCGCTTATTGAAAACGATACCGCAATTATTGCTACCGGCGGAAAATCTTTATTAATCGGCATCGATTGTAAAACAGGTAAAAAGGCCTGGGAAACGCCCAATCCCAAAAACTGGAAGATGTCGCATTCTTCCATTATGCCAATGGTTTTCAAAGGGAAGAAAATGTATGTCTATTGCGCCATTGGCGGGATATGCGGAATTTCTGCCGAAGGCGCGGATAAAGGAAAAATCCTTTGGGAAACGACTGCTTTTTCTCCTGCGGTTATTGCGCCATCGCCTTTGATACTTGATAACGGCCTTGTATACATGACAGCCGGATATGGCGCAGGAGCCGTTCTTATCCAGGTAAAAGAAACCGGGGGGCAATATTCAGCCGAAATCGTTCAGCAATATAAACCACTTGCGGGATTGGCTTCGGAACAGCAAACTCCCATTTATTACAACGGCTATATTTTTGGTATTTTACCTAAAGATGCCGGCGAACTCCGGACTCAATTTGCATGCTATAAAGCCAGCGATACCAAAAAAGCAGTTATGAGCAGTGGCAAAACCGATAGATACGGCCTTGGTCCATATATTTTAGCAGATAATAAATTCTTCATCCTGAACGATGACGGAGAATTGACAATTGCCAAATATTCAACTTCAAAATTCACCGTTTTAGACAAGGCAAAAATTATTGACGGACAGGATTCGTGGGGACCGATAGCTATTACCGGTGGATATCTTCTGATGCGGGATTCAAAAACAATGGTTTGCCTTGATATGAGGGCGAAGTAAATAGCGATAAGACATGAAATTAATTCATAATACACTAAAACAATGAAACAAAAGATTATCATCATCACTGCCCTGGTTTTGCTGCTTTTTTTGGTAGCATTTATGATTAAGGACTTTTTTTTCAACAATCCTGATAATACCAATCCATATAAGTTTGAATTAGACAATATCCGTAAGGGTGATACAACAAAGGCCGTTTATTCCGAAACACAACAAATCAAAACAACGCTGGAAGAAATTCATGGTCTTGCAACTGATAGCCTGGGGAGAATTTATGTTTCGGGAAAAGATGGTATTGAGATTTTTAATTCTTCAGGAAAAGCTGAAACCAAATTCAAAATCGATAGCACCGCGCAATGTATTGCTATTTCCGAAAATGGAAAAATATTCATTGGAGTCAGGGATCATATCGAGATTTGGGATAAAAGCGGAAATCGACTTTCCAGATGGGCATCCCTGGGAACAGATGCCGTAATTACAAGTATTGCTATAAAAGGTGAGGATATTTTTATAGCTGACGCGGGCCAGAAAGTAGTTTATCACTGTCATGTTAAAGGTTATCTCTTTAATAAAATAGGCATGAAAGATCCGGCTACCGGCGTTCCCGGATTTATTATTCCCAGCCCGTATTTTGATCTTGGCATCAGCAAGGATGGCAATTTATGGATAGTTAATCCCGGCCAGCACAGTTTCGAAAAATACAAGTCCGATGGAACGTTGCTCACTTCCTGGGGGAAAGCATCAAATGCAATGGAAGGATTTTGTGGATGCTGTAATCCGTCTAACTTTGCTTTTCTTAACGATAGTTTGTTTGTGACAAGCGAAAAAGGGATTGAACGGGTGAAGATTTATAATACAGATGGAACTTTTCTCGCAGTTGTTGCCACTCCTGATCAGTTTGAAGCTGGTACCAAAGGCCTCGACCTGGCTGTGGATAATAAAAATCGCATACTTGTATTGGATCCTGTTAAAAAGCAGATTCGCATATTTGAACAAAAGTAATTTTCAGTGTCTGCTCACCCGCAGGGTGGCTGTACACTGAAAATGGCGAAACTAAATAAATTAAGCTATGCAGAACCGAAGAGACTTTCTGAACTTGCTATGCCGCGGAACCATACTAACCGGGCTGGCTGCAACAACCGGAGTTCTGGCATTCCGGTCGGTGAAAGGTGGCAATTGCGATTTGGGTACTTCCTGCAACAATTGTAAAAAATCGGATAGCTGCGATCTGCCCGAAGCCGCTCTTTTCAGGCAAACCGTTTGGCAGCTCGATCCCGCCAAATGTATTCAGTGCGGACGCTGTGCCGAAAATTGCGTGATGTCGCCTTCAGCAGTTAAAGTTACTCACGTTTATGCCATGTGCGGTTATTGCGATTTATGCGGCGGCTACCTGAAACCTGATACTAAAAATATATCGACCGCTGCCGAAAACCAGCTTTGCCCTACTTCCGCCATCAAACGTAAGTTCGTTGAAGATCCTTTTTACCAATATACCATCGATGAACCTTTATGCATCGGCTGCGCCAAATGTGTGAAAGGTTGTGGCGCTTTTGGAAACGGTTCTTTACAATTACAGGTCCGGCATGATCGCTGTGTGAATTGCAACGAATGCTCTATAGCACGGAATTGTCCTGCTGATGCTTTCAGCCGTGTGCCAGCTAATAAACCGTATTTGTTGCAGGGAATAGAAGTTAAACCGGAAGAAAGGGTTTAGGATTTAGGATTTAGGGAAAGAAAAAACATCCTGACTAAGCACTATGCACCAAAACATTACTAAATGAAAAAAACACTTGCCTTGGTCATCCTCGTTTTCCTGTTCGCAGTTCAGTTTCTGAACTCATACGGAATTCAGCGTTTTCCAAAGCCGGAATTTGAATCAGGTTATGTACAGCCGGAAACCTTGCTGCCAAATCCACGTGCCGAGGTTCTGGCCATCATGGATATTGCGGTTCTCATTATTTCATTGTCGGTAGTTTCGTGGCTGGTGATAAAAAAACGTTCGCGTAACGGCGTTTTCTGGATGTCGTTATTTGCTTTGGCTTATTTTGGATTTTACCGCGAAGGTTGTGTTTGTTCCATCGGATCTATCCAAAATGTCACGCTGGCCTTGTTCGATAAATCGTACCTGATTCCGCTTTCCGCGATCATTTTCTTTGTGGCGCCCTTGGTTTATACCTTGTTTTTCGGGCGTACTTTTTGCGCTGCGGTCTGCCCGTTTGGTGCCTTACAGGACCTGGTGGCTTTCAGTCCGCAGAAACTGGGATCGCGGCTGAATGCTGTACTCGGAGTAATTCCATACATTTATCTTGGGCTTGCCGTTTTATATGCTGCCACCGGTACTGATTTTATAATTTGCCGTTACGATCCGTTTGTGGGAATCTGGAGATTTAACGCAACTTTCGGAATGTTCGTGTTTGGAGGCCTTATGCTGGTTGTCGGGATTTTTATTGCCCGGCCTTATTGCAGATTTCTTTGTCCCTATGGCGTTTTGCTAAACTGGACCAGCCGCTTTTCGCGAAAGCATATTACCATTACACCCGCTGAGTGCATTCAATGCCGTTTATGCGAAAACTCCTGCCCATACGATGCCATTGATATTCCTGCTACTTCAAAAAATCCTGAAGACAAAGGAACGATGGCTCGCAAACTGATCTTTATTACTTTCCTGATTCCGATCCTGATGCTGGCCGGCGGTTGGATTGGTTCAAAACTTCATGAACCATTAGCCGGTGTAAATGCAAAAGTTAAACTTGCTAAACAAATCCTGAATCCCGTTACCGATAATAACCAGGCAGAAACCTTCGAAATACAAGCTTTTAAATCTCAGGGAAAACAACAGGCTCAGGCATTTGCCGAAGCTTCTGCTGTTCTTCATAAGTTCTATTTAGGGAGCTGGATCCTCGGTGGATTTATCGGGCTTGTTTTTGGCGGATTAATTGCCGGACGACTGATGACAAAACAC
This sequence comes from Bacteroidales bacterium, assembly GCA_963665485.1. GTDB lineage: Bacteria > Bacteroidota > Bacteroidia > Bacteroidales > UBA4417 > UBA4417. Next base: position 770,676 of record OY762227.1, read on the forward strand.
CAAACTGACTATATTCCAAACAAAGGAACCTGCTTAAGCTGTGTACGTTGTGTGGATTATTGTCCGGTGAAATTACCGCATTTGACGAATGATATTATAAAATGATGGCCACTAAAACCCCTTCAGAAAAGACAATCAAACTGCTGCACAGCATCGCTTTTGCCAGTTCCATGCTTGCCTTTGTATTGTGCCTTCTTATTTCAGTAAACTATTTCCAGGTGAAAAGCAGCGATCCGCTGAATTCGCCTGTTATGAAATCATTGAACGAAAAATTTAAAAGCAACCCGGACGACGAACAATTAAAAGCAGAAATCCGTGAACTCGACTTGCTGGCACGTAAAGCTTTTTTCACCAATAAATGGCAGATAAAAACAGGTGGCTACCTGCTGCTGTTCAGCGTTCTGATTGTGATTATCTGCCTGAAAACTGCGGAATTAATGACAGCAAAAATCCCCGCTGTTCCCGATGCGGAAACAGATAATCTCTGGGACTTGCGCAAGATAAACCGGAAATGGGTGGCTTATTCCGGAATATTCCTGGTTTGTGTTTCTTTGCTCTTTGCTTTTCTAACGCAAAACGAACTTGGGAAAACGCTTAATCTTACTTCAAAGTCTGCAGGTTCTGCTTCGGATCCCACCCAACCAAATGCGCAAAATCAAAATGCAAAAACTGATTCAACTTTAGTTTCAGATAGTGCTTCTTTAAATGGCCAGGATTCAACAGCGCTCACTCAATCCATGGATGGTTTCCCCACACAACAGGAAATCAATGCTAATTCAGCCTCATTCCGCGGTCCGGGTGGTGCTGGAACAATTTATCAGCATGGTTTCCCAACAAGTTGGAACGGAGGTAGCGGTAAAAATATTAAATGGAAGGCCAACGTTCCTCTTCCCGGCTATAATTCGCCCATAGTATGGAATGATAAAATTTTCCTTTCGGGTGCTAATGCAACTAAGCGGGAAGTTTATTGTTTTGATTTGAATACAGGAAAACTCCTCTGGCAAACAGTGGTTGACAAAATTCCCGGATCATCAGCCACAGCTCCGAAAGTAAACGGAGAAACCGGTTTCGCAGCTCCCACTCTTACTACCGACGGTCGGCGTGTATATGCTATTTTTGCTAATGGTGATCTGATCGCTCTCGATTTTGAAGGTAAAAAAGTCTGGGCAAAAAGCCTTGGACTTCCTAAAAATCATTATGGTCATTCATCATCGCTTGCTATGTTTCACGATTTGCTGATCGTGCAATTCGATCAGTCTGGAAGTACCGCTGTAATGGCGCTTGCTGGTAAAACAGGTGAACAGGTTTGGAAAACAAGCCGTGATGTAAAAATATCCTGGTCATCGCCAATCGTTGTAAACACAGGCAAACAAACAGAAGTAATGCTGGTAGCTGAGCCTTTTGTGATTTCGTACAATCCGGCAACAGGAAAAGAACTTTGGCGTTTTAACTGCATTTCGGGTGAAGTCGGACCTTCTTTGGCATACGCCGATGGAGTAGTGTTCTCAGTAAATGATTATGCAAAACTGGCTGCCGTGCAGGTTGGAGCAACACCAAAATTGTTGTGGGAAAGTGACGAATATCTCTCCGATATTCCAAGCCCTGTGGCAACTGCAAAATACCTGTTCCTGCCAACAAGTTACGGGATGATGGTGTGCTACGACGCCAAAACAGGTGAGAAGTATTGGGAAAAAGATTTTGGCACACCAACGTATGCTTCAGCCATACTGGTAGATGGAAACATCTGGCAAATGGATAAAAAAGGCATAATGCATATCTTCAAAGCGGACAAAACATACACTTCGGTAAGTGAATCTGCCTTAGGTGAAGGATCGGTATGCACGCCGGCATTCATTGGCGGGAAGGTGATCCTCAGGGGAAATAAGAATTTATACTGCATCGGAAAGTGAAATTGGTAAAAGAACATATCGTCCAAACTGTAAATCAGATCGTCGCAAAGCGTGGTACGTCTGCTGACGCGGCTATTCCCATTCTTCAGGATATTCAGCAGGAATTTAATTATCTGCCGGAAGAAGCGCTGAAACACGTTTGCGAAATCACCGAAATTACTCCAGCACGGATCACTGGTATTTCGACATTTTATACCCAGTTCCGACATCAGCCGGCAGGAAAACATATTATCCGGGTCTGCACCGGAACGGCTTGCCATGTTAAAGGTGCAACCAGGGTTTTTGATGCCATAGCCCGCGAACTAAAACTCACTGATGGACAGGAAACAGATGCTTCTGGCATATTCACTCTCGAAACTGTAGCCTGCTTAGGATGCTGCACACTGGCTCCGGTCATAAAAATTGATGATACAACGTATGGTCATGTTTTACCGGAAAAGGTGAACGAAGTAATGCAGGATTTTCTGTCAAAAAGTCTCCAAACCGTTCAAAAACGAGCAACTACCAGGAAAAACAATTCTGAAGTTATGGGCGAAATACGCATCGGACTGGGTTCTTGTTGTGTGGCAAGCGGAAGCGAAGAAGTAAAGCAGGAACTCGAAAAAGTGCTGAACGAATCCAGGATTAATGTTACAGTAAAACAGGTAGGTTGTGTTGGCGTATGTAACCAGGTTCCGGTTATGGAAATCTTTAAACACGGACAGGAACCGGCTTTCTATGCCAAGATTAAACCTGAAGAAGTCAAAGAAGTAATTCTGAGCCATTTTCAACCTGTAGGTTTTTTCAATAAACTGAAAAGCAGTTTTGTGAGCAGTTTCGAAAAAGTGGTTGTGGATGGAGAGCCTAAATCATTCCGCAAATATATTGCCGATCAGCGCGATACGCCTATTTCCGAATTTCTTGGACCACAAATGGCTATCGCTTCCGAAAATCGTGGCGTGGTTAAGCCTTGTGATATTGAGGAATACCGTGAAGGTGGCGGCTTTTCAGCTTTACAGAAATGCCTTGAGGAACTTACTCCACAACAGATAGTTGACGAAATCTCCAAAAGTGGTCTTCGTGGCCGTGGAGGTGCCGGTTTCCCGACCGGACGTAAATGGCAAATGGTAAAAGAACAGTTAAACGCTGAAAAATATATCATCTGTAACGGCGACGAAGGCGATCCTGGTGCCTTTATGGACCGAATGTTGCTCGAATCCTACCCTTTCCGTGTAATTGAAGGAATGCTTATCGCCGGATATGCAACCGGCGCTCATCAGGGCATTTTTTATATCCGCGCCGAATATCCGCTGGCAGTTAAACGAATTAACGAAGCATTATCAATTTGTAAGGAAAATGGCTTGATTGGAACTTCAGTATTAAATTCTAACTTTTCATTCGATATAAAGGTTTTTGAAGGCGCCGGCGCTTTTGTGTGTGGTGAAGAAACAGCCCTGATCGCTTCCATCGAAGGCGAACGCGGAATTCCACGAATGCGCCCGCCCTACCCTGCCATTAAAGGCCTCTGGGGAAAACCAACTTTGGTGAATAACACCGAAACATTTTCATTGGTATCATGGATTTTTCGCCATGGAGCAGATGCATTTGCAAATATTGGAACCGAAGGTAGCAAAGGCACCAAAGTTTTTGCCCTTGCCGGGAAAGTGAACCGTGGCGGACTTATTGAAGTGCCAATGGGAATTACACTCAGGCAAATTGTGGAAGAAATCGGCGGCGGAATTGCCAACGACCGGAAATTTAAAGCAGTTCAAATCGGAGGTCCGTCCGGAGGATGTATTCCGGCAGAAATGTATGATCTGCCGATTGATTTCGAGGAACTGGCCAAAGTCGGTGCCATGATGGGTTCCGGCGGATTAATTGTACTGGATGACACTGATTGCATGGTGGATATCGCACATTATTTCCTTTCATTTACTCAGGACCAATCGTGTGGAAGATGCACTTTCTGTCGCATTGGCACGACCCGGATGCTGGAATTGTTGGATAAAATCCGTAGCGGTAAAGGTAAACCCGAAGATATTACGCATCTTGAAAAACTGGCCGAAAGCACACGACAAGGTAGTTTATGCGGACTTGGGAAAACAGCTCCAAATCCCGTGCTTTCTACACTCCGTTATTTCAGGGAAGAATATGAAGCGCATATTAACGGGCATTGTCCTTCCGGAAAATGCCTGCCGCTAATCACGTACAAAATTACTGACGATTGCATCGGCTGTACCAAATGTGCCCAGCGTTGCCCTTCGGATGCCATCGGATTCAAACCCTACGAAATCCATACTATTGATATGGAGAAATGTATAAAGTGCGATATCTGCAGGCAGGTTTGCCCCGTGGATGCGGTGAAGGTGTTTTAAATGTCGGATATTTGATGTCGGATGTCGGAGTTTAGATGACAGTTAATTAAATGGGTTCAGGTTGCTAAGAGGGAATTATCGAAATTGAAGCCCATTGATAAAAGGTAAATACATTTGAAATGTGGGGGCTTGCTCAGGTCTGCTTCCGACTTCCGACTCCGGTCTTCCGACCAAACGAATAAGAGAATTGAAAAATGATAAAACTTACCATAGATAATACGCCGGTTGTGGTTGAAGAAGGAACTACAGTTCTTCAGGCTGCGGCTTTATTAGGCATCGAAATCCCCATGATGTGTTATCTCGAAGGACATTCCTGCCATCCGTCGTGTATGGTTTGTATGGTAAAGGACGCGGATCGGGGAAATTTTTTCACTTCATGCGCTATGCCCGTTGCTGAAGGGATGAATATTATTGCCACTTCTGAAGATGTTTCGGATATCCGCCGCGAAGCACTTGAGCTTTTGCTCAGCGATCATGTTGGGGATTGCGAAGCGCCATGCACGCTTACCTGTCCGGCAGGAATGGATATCCCGCTGATGAACCGGCTGATTGCTAACGGCGAATTCGAAAAATCACTCGAAATAGTTCGTGAAGAAATCGCGCTCCCACTGATATTGGGTTATATCTGTCCCGCACCCTGCGAAAAAGCCTGTCGCCGTAAACCTATCGATGGCGCCGTTTCCATTTGTTTGTTGAAAAGATTTACAGCCCAGGATTCTGATAGGAGGAATCAACATCTGAAACCGGAAATTATTAAAACCGGAAAGAAAATTGCAATCATCGGAACCGGCCCCGCTGGTTTGTCGGCAGCTTACTATTTATTACGGGCAGGTCACGATGTTACGCTTTTTGATAAAAACGAACTGGCCGGCGGAGCAATGCGATACAGTATTGACGAAGATAAACTTCCCCGCGAAATGCTGGATGCAGAAATAGCCGGTATCCAGCAAATGGGTGCGGTTTTTCAGCTAAACCAACAGATAACGCCCGACTTTTTCGAGAATTCGATACTACTTCAAAGCGATGCCGTTATCCTGGCAACAGGAAACAGAAGCAACCAACCAGTCGAAGACTTCGGATTAATGGATTCAGGGCATGAATTTGTCGATAAAAAAACTTTTAAAACCGCTCGCCCCGGAGTATTTGCTTGTGGAAATATGATACGTGAATATGAGATGGCCGTAAGGGCTTCAGCGCAGGGAAGAATAGTAGCGGCTGAAGTTGGCATCTATCTTCAGACACATTTGCCTGTAAAAAAGATCCAATTTAATTCGTCTTTCGGACATCTTTCAAAACCCGAGCAACGTGAATATCTGAAAGAAAGCTACCTCGGTTTCCCGGTTGAACCGGACGGCGGATTTATTGCCGGATTTAACGAAGAACAAGCAATTGCTGAAGCAAAACGCTGCCTGCATTGCGATTGCCGCAAACCAACTTCATGCAAACTTCGTATTTATTCCGATCAGTATGGAGCTATCCGTAAAAAACATCTCGGCCCCGAACGTAAACACATAACAAAATCCATTCATCACGATCTTATTGTTTACGAACCTGAAAAATGTATACGGTGTGGGTTGTGTGTCGAAATCAGCGGGAAGGAGGAATCGCTCGGTCTCACGTATATTGGCCGCGGTTTCGATGTCAGAATAAGCGTTCCGTTCAATGAAACCATCGCTGAAGCTTTGAAAAAAACTGCTGCCGCTTGTGTAAATGCATGCCCAACAGGAGCAATGGTTTTTAAAGACCAGGAAGAAAGAATCTAAAAGAAAAAATTTTGTCGGAATCGCCCTGACACCCAACCCCTAATCCCTAAATCCTTTTCCCAAACAATGAATCCCCTTTTCCTCATCTCTTTTCTTTACCTAACCACTTCCCTCAGCGCTGCCGCACAGCTTGCCGGCAACGAAAACTGGCCTTCCTTCAGGGGAAATTCCCAGCTAACCGGTGTTTCGCCGGCTAAAATCTCACCTCCGCTTAAACTTCAATGGTCGTTTAAAACAGAGGATGCCATAAAATCTTCACCCGTTATTTATAATAACACCATTTTTGTGGGTTCTGATGATGGATTTTTATATGCGTTAACTTCGACAGGCACGTTGAAATGGAAATTCAACGCGGGTTCATCCATTGAGACACCGCCGCTGGTATTGGATAATATCGTTTTTGTCGGTTCCCTCGAAGGCGTTCTGTTTGCCGTGGATGCCACAAACGGAAAACTGAAATGGAAATATGCGACCGAAGGGCAGATTTCAGGTTCCTGCAACTGGACTTACGGACCTGACGGAAAACAAAAACGAATTCTTTTCGGCAGTTACGATTATTTCTTTTATTGCCTTGATGCTGCCAAGGGCAAGCTTTTATGGAAATACGAATCGGGAAATTATATTAACGGTGCAGCCGCTATCAGTGGAAAGAAAGCTGTATTCGGAGGTTGCGACGGCATTCTTCACCTCGTAAATACCGATAATGGAAAAGCTTCGGGAAATATCGATATTGGAACATACATTCCCGCTTCAGCAGCTATCAGCGGCGACCTGGCATTTTTCGGCAATTACGACGGCGTTTTTTATTGCATGGACTTAAAACTTAAGAAAGTAAAATGGAAAACCGAAGGTGGTGGTCCGTTCCTCGCTTCGCCTGCCATTTCAGGAAATCGCGTAATAACCGGTTCACAAAACAAAACAGTTTATTGTTTTGATACCCGAAATGGTAAACTGATCTGGAAATTCAAAGCGCTAAACAAAGTGGATGCTTCGCCGGTTATCACGGGTAATTCTGTGATAATTGCATCAGCTGACGGAAGATTGCGGTTCCACGATATTGATACCGGAAACGAAACCTGGAAATACGAAATCGGAAGTCCGATTAGCGGAACGCCGGCTGTAACATCAAAAATGGTAGTAGTTGGAGCCGGTGATGGGAAGGTATATGTTTTCTCGAAATAAAATAAAAAAGAATGCCGTATCTTTAAATCTTATAAATATCTGATATGAGCAATATTAAATTATTTGAAAGTCAGCAAATCCGATCTGTTTGGAACGAAGAAGAACAGAAATGGTACTTCGTTGTAGAGGATGTTGTATTGGTTTTAACCGACAGTAAAGATCCTAAACAGTATGTAAAAAGGATGCGTCAACGCGATGAAGAACTTGCCAAAGGGTGGGTACAAATTGTACCTACCCTTTGGGTTGAAACCGCTGGAGGTAAGCAGCGCATGGGTTGTGCCGACGCTAAAGGCCTTCTTCGGATTATTCAATCCATTCCCTCACCAAAAGCAGAACCATTTAAGCAATGGCTGGCCCAGGTTGGTTCTGACAGGTTAGACGAAATCGAAAATCCTGAATTGGCAACCCAGCGTACGCGCGAACTCTACAAACTCAAAGGCTATCCCGACGACTGGATTGAAAAACGTATGCGCAGCATTGCTATTCGTGAGGAATTAACTGAGGAATGGAAAACCCGGGGTGTACAGCAACAAGTTGAATATGCCATATTAACCTCTGAAATTTCAAAAGCTACTTTTGGATTGACCCCTTCGGAATATAAAAAAGTAAAAGGATTGAAAAGTCAGAATTTGCGTGACCATATGACTGACCTTGAACTCATTTTTTCGATGCTTGGCGAAGCCTCAACCACAAGAGTTACACAGGCAAAAAACGCAAAAGGATTTATCGAAAATAAAGCAGCAGCCAAAATTGGAGGCAAAATAGCCGGAAATGCTTTAAAAGAATTAGAAAAAGAAAGTGGCGAAAAGGTGATTACATCAGAAAATTTTCTGCCACAGCAGGAGAAATTGAAAAACCTGAACTCATGAAAATAGTCCATATCGTTCCGGGATTCGGAGGAACATTTTATTGTGGTAACTGCCTGCGCGACAGTGGCGTTGTAGCTTCGCTGAAAAAATCAGGTCACGATGCCATTACCTTGCCCATGTATCTTCCGCTTACCATGAATGGGAATGAAACGGACGAAGGAATTCCGGTTTTTTATGGCGCCGTAAATATTTACCTGAAACAATTCCCGGTTTTCAGGCATATGCCGAAATGGTTCGAAAAACTAATGGATTCGCAGCCTGTATTAAAATTTGCAGCCCAAAAATCCGGTTCCACCCGAGCTTCCGGTCTCGAAGATCTTACCAAATCAATGCTTTTAGGAGCCGAAGGTCACCAAAGTGAAGAACTTCAGCAATTGGTTGATTTTTTGAAATTTCACGAAAAACCGGATATTGTTCACGTTTCGAATGCGCTTTTGCTTGGAATGGCAAAAAAAGTCCGCGACGAAGTAAAGGTTCCTGTCGTTTGTTCGCTTCAGGATGAAGATATTTGGGTGGATGCCATGCACGAAAATCAGCGTGAAAAAATGTGGCAGCTACTCGCTGAGAAGGCAAAAGATGTGGATGCTTTTATTGCCGTAAGTGATTTTTTTGCAGGAGTAATGCAGAAAAAGATGAATATCCCGGATGAAAAACTTCATGTACTTCATGTTGGAGTTCGTCCCGATTCATATATTTATTCAAAACCGGCCAGCAATCCACAAGCGATAGGCTATGTATCAAGAATGTGCGAGGAAAACGGTTTCGAAGTGCTCATAGACGCGTTTATACTTCTGAAAAAAAATCCTGCTTTCAACGATGTAAAACTAAAAGCTACAGGTGGTCAAACCGGAGATGATAAGGAGTTCATTCATAAGCAGATCAGCAAGTTAAAACAAAATAATATTGATACTGATTTCGAAATTAAGGCTGATTTCACTCAAACTGCACTTCGGGATTTCTTTATGTCAACAACAGTTTTATCTGTTCCTGTTTTAAATGGAGAAGCATTCGGCTTATACCAGCTCGAAGCCCTGGCTTCAGGTGTTCCTTTGGTTCAGCCTGAACTGGGTGCGTTTCCTGAAATCAGTAAAGCAACAGGCGGCGGAGTTATTTATAAACCCAATACAGCTGAAGCCTTAGCGGAAAAGCTCGCTGAAGTACTTTCAAATCCTGCCAAACTCGAATCAATGAGCCTTGCCGGAAGAAAAGCGGTTGAGGAAAAATTCGATTGTGGTAAACTGAGTGAAAAGATGGTGGATATTTATAAAACTCTGATTTAGAGCATGTTTTTTCTTTAATAAATTTTTTAATTCTGTCTGTTTTTCAAAAATATTCCTGTTTGCAATAAATCTGTGTAATCTGTGGCACAATCAGTTTATAAAGAAGTTAAATAGTTTCTTACAAAAAACCGCCCCGGATTTCTCCGGAGCGATCTGGTGGTTATTGAACTTGGTTGGTTGATTGTTCGTTTATCGTGAAAGGGGTGTTTCAGATCCCTTATCCAATTTAATTCCTGAATATCCTTCAACTCCCATTTCAGGAATATCGAGACCTTCCATTTCTGCTTTGGCTGGTACGCGGTTTCCTACTACCATATCAATAAGTTTGAAAACTATCCATCCAATTGCACCAACATATAAAATATTGGCCGCAATACCGATAAGCTGAGCCCACAGCTGGCCTGGGTTTCCGTAAAAAAGACCTGTTACCGGAGTAGCTATGCCATTCAAACCTGCACCGTAAGTACCATCGGCAAACAGACCAAGAGCGATTATACCCCAGGCTCCATTCACACCGTGTACAGCAATAGCTCCAACAGGATCATCAATTTTTAAATATTTTTCAATAAAGAAAACTGCTTCAACTACCAATACTCCGGAAATCAAACCAATAAGTGCTGCACTCTGAACCGTTACAAATGCACAAGGTGCTGTAATAGCAACCAGACCGGCAAGCATACCGTTCAACATCATACTTGGATCAGGTTTTTTAGTACGGAACAACCACATATACAGCACTGTAGCCAAAGCTCCTGTAGCCGAAGCAATCATCGTATTTACAGCGACAACAGCAATTCGTAAGTCACCACCGGCCAGGGTTGAACCTGCATTAAATCCAAACCATCCAAAGGCTAGGATAAATGTACCAATTACAGCCATAGGGATATTATGTCCGGGGATAGCATTTGCTGAACCGTCCCTGTTAAATTTACCAATACGCGGTCCCAACATTTTAGCACCTACCAAGGCAAGTACACCTCCTGTTAAGTGAACTACAGATGAACCGGCAAAGTCAACTTGTCCGTTTCCTAATCCAAAATTATTTCCCAATTGCGACAACCAACCGCCGCCCCAAACCCAGTTTCCATAGATTGGGTAAATAATTGTGCCAACAGCAAGCCCGTAAATAAAGAAGGATGAGTATTTCCATCTTTCAGCCATTGAGCCTGTAGGAATAGTAGCTGTAGTATCCATAAATACCATCTGGAAAAGGAATAAACTAAAAACCGCTACATCATACGTTCCTGAAAGGAAAAAACCCTTTGTTCCGAAAAGTCCGAAAGTATGGCCGAACAGGCTGATTGTAAATTCCTGATCGAGCCCGCTATAACCACCAAGAGTGGCCAGTGGCCCGACACCTCCAAACATAAAGGCGAAACCAACAACAAAAAATCCGATCATCCCAAGTGGATAAATCAGGAAGTTCATAGCCATGGTATGCGAAATATTTTTAGCACGGGTTAAGCCACCCTCAACCATTGCAAAACCTGCCTGCATGAACATCACTAGAAATCCGGCAATTAACACCCAGATCATATTAATGGCTACTTTATTGTGGCCGGCTTGTTCAGCAACTTCTGAAAGAGTTGGTTCACCTGCCTTTGCAGCTGCAACATCGGTAGCATTGCCAGTTGTGACCCCTGAAGCATCCGGGCTTGTTCCTGCGAAAGCAACATCACTGTACAATATTGAGATCGTAAAAGTTAAAAACAAGCTTATCAATAGTATATGTGTCTTTCTCATAATTTCTGATTTTTAATGTGAGTACTTCATTGCTATTTTTCGGCTTCGCCTTTCAGAGAATCATCGCCGTTAACTTTAGTCCGTATTTTCCAGGCTTCTTCCACAGGGACAACGAAAATTCTTCCGTCACCGGTTTCGCCCGTATAAGCTGCTGCTAAAAGGCAATCAACTGTTTTACGTAAATTAATATCCCGAACAACAATGGTTAAAGCTCTGCGCGGAATGTATGAGGAATCGTAAACAGTCCCACGGTAGGAGTGATCTGCTTTTTTTATTTCGTTTCCAACACCTACAACATCATAGTAAGAAAAGAAGGAGATATCGATTTGATGAAGAGCTTCCTTAACTTCATCGAATTTCGATGTTCTGATAATGGCTTCAATTTTTTTCATAGTACATGTTTTTAATTAGAATGAAAGATTTTTTTGAATCCGGTTCCGTTCTGACTAGAAGCTGATTCCAACTACCAGATTTAACTGCTCTTTATCAGGATTTATTGACAAAGCACCGGTTATTGGAAGAGAAAATTTATCAGTTATCTTTAATTCCTTAGCAGTTTTAATTCCGATGTTACAAACAGCGAATACGTCATCACCATTATCTTTGTAGGTTGTATGCCATCCGTTTCCGGCTCCAAGGAATACACCACAGTTTTTAAATGCATAGGCAGCTTCAAAATACATATCGCCACCGCCGGGTTTGTTGGCAGGTGCTCCTTTGGATGCATCATTAATAATGTAATTACCCGATACGGTCAAATTCTTTATCGTATAAGCCGCATTGATTTCAAAAGCATGGCTGGATGTATCACCAGAATATTGGAAATATGGATTTCCTACACCCTGGGCACCCTGGTAATAGTAATCCGTTAATCCTACTGTTAAACCAAAGTCAAAAGTGTATGAAGTATAAAGATCCATTTCAGCAACATCAGTATCGAAATGAAAACTGGTTGAGCCCCAGGCTCCCAGTGTGAACCCTCCGGTCGAAAATTTCAGCCAAGGTTGAACATTTGGTCCGGTTCCAATTTTTGAACCGCGCCACACATAAGAACTAACAACATCCGCTCCTAATGAAAACGGTGATTTTTTTTCATCTTCTTGGGCATATAGTGATACTGAAAGTAATACCGTCATTAGAAGAACAAACATTTTTTTTGAAAGTAGTGCTGTTTTCATAATCATCAATTTTAAGGGTTAGCAAAACAATTATTATTTTGCAAAAATACTTTTTATTTTAATACACCCCCTATTTTTTTTATTCATTTTTATTTTTTGTATCTTTTTATGTGATGTACCCCCTATTTTTTAGATGGTATAAATATTTTTATGCACTTTATTGCGACATACCCCCAATTTCATAATATTACATTTCTTATTTCAGGTTTTTCTTTCCTGCCTGGTGAATGAGCAATTCAAACCCCCATCGCCATCTGAAAAATAATATTGCTGCATTCTGGTTTTAATACGATTGAGTAAAACGATCATTCTTTTTTGCTAAACCCGAAAAAATGATTTTTCTCAGATCACGGAAGCTTTTCATGGCCATTTCCGGCTTATTGGAGATAATATCCTAATTTTACACACATATAACCAGCAAATTATGCTAGCCGAACTCCGACAAATCACCAAATACTACGAACGACCCGGATCTCCTCTCCGAAACCTGGTACTCAGCGAAATTTCGTTACAGGTAGCCGAAAATGAAAGTATTGCCATTTTAGGACCCTCGGGTTCAGGTAAAAGTACCCTGCTTAGTATACTTGGTACACTCGACAGGCCTTCATCAGGGAAAGTAATTCTCAACGGAGATTTTATTGATCAGATGCCTGAAATCCAACTGGCTGAACTCCGGAATACATTGATAGGCTTCGTTTTCCAGATGCACCATTTGTTGCCGCAGCTTACACTTTTCGAAAATGTACTACTTCCCGTTCTCCCACATAAAGACCCCAAAAACCTGGATGCGGCCAAAGCGCGTGCCTTGCATTTGATTGACCGGGTAGGGTTGTCGGACCAGATGCACCAGTACCCTTCGCAGCTTTCGGTTGGTGAATGCCAACGGACTGCTATTATACGAGCACTTATAAATAAACCACAGTTGTTGCTGGCAGACGAGCCGACCGGCTCTTTGGATGCCTCAAATGCCGATAAACTGGCAACTTTACTTACCGAACTTAACAGGGAAGAGAATGTCGCTTTGGTTATCGTTACCCATTCCATGGAACTGGCTTCAAAAATGGACAAAATATACCATCTGCGTGAGGGAAGGTTAGTTATAAGTAAATAGAAAATGAGCAATAGACAAAAGTACTAATCAATCTGTTTATGACCTCTTCACTTTGAACTTTGCATACTGTATTTTAATCCCCAAGCTCTAATCCCACCAATTTTTCATGTCATTCTACTCCCTTATACTTCGCAACCTGAAATACTACCGGAAATCCTACATGGCTATACTGGCTGGTACGGTTATAAGTACCGCAGTGCTGACAGGCGCTTTGGTGGTTGGCGATTCGGTGCGGTACAGTCTCGGACAGCTAACCGATACAAGACTTGGCAGTACGAGGTTTTCCATTCAGTCGGGCGATCGGTTTTTCAGCCTTCAGCTAGCCACCAATTTATCAAAACTCACCAAAACCCTTGTTGCTCCTTTGCTGCAACTCGAAGGCATAGCCGTAAATACAAATAAAAACGCTCAGCTTAACCGTGTTGAAGTTCTTGGGGTGGATGAACGGTTTATGAAATTGTGGAATTCTTCCTTAAATAAACCAGCCGGTGAAGGAGCAATTCTGAGCCGGAATACAGCCGAAAAACTGGATCTGAAAACAGGTGATGAATTTATCCTGAAAATACGGAAACAGACTAAAGCATCCGAAAATGCTCCTTTTGTGTCGGAAAAAGAGCCGCTCATCACATTCAGGTTAAAGGTTTCTGCAATTGCGGACGATCAGCAAATGGGACGATTCAGTTTAAAAAGCAATCAATCTGCTCCCTTTAACATTTTTATCAACCTTGAAATATTGTCCCGGAAAGTTGAATTGACCGGAAATGCAAATCTTTTGTTGATCGCGAATACGAAAAACGATACCCTTACCACTTCAAAACTGGATTCTATGCTTCGATTAAGCTGGAAAGCAGAAGATGCCGGGCTTGAATTCAGTAGTTTACCAGGAAATGGAGCCCGCGAAATCCGGTCTGGAAGGATATTTATTGATGATAGCACTGCGAAAGCGATTAAAATAAGCATTCCTGGCGCAAAACCTGTACTTACTTACCTTGTTAACGATATTTCATTAAACGGGAAATCGACACCATATTCATTTTTAACCGCAAAAGAATCAATCCTGGGTGGACAACAATTATCAGACCGGGAGATTATTATAAGCGATTGGCTTGCGTCCGATTTATTGGTTAAAACAGGTGATTCGCTCACTTTACGGTATTTTAAGATGAGTTCCTTCCGAAAATTAGTGGAAGACAGCGCCCGTTTCTGCGTGAAAATGATTATACCCGTCACGGATTCTTTATTTGACCGATCGCTTATGCCTGATTTCCCGGGTATGTCGGATGCAGGAAACTGCCGCGACTGGGAAACCGGGGCTCCCGTGAACCTTGATAAGATCAGGGATAAAGATGAGCAATACTGGAAGGATTTTCGTGGAACTCCCAAAGCTTTTATTTCCATTGCCTCTGGTGAGCAACTTTGGGACAATGCCTTCGGCCATGCGACAGCATTCCGGTTTAAAGCTGACAGCACTGCTTTAGCTTTCTATAAAAGCCGTTTAATGGATCACCTTAAACCACATGAAAATGGCCTGGTTATAAATGATGTATATTACGAAGGGAAAACAGCTGCTGCTAATTCCACCGATTTTGGAGGCTTGTTCCTGAGCCTGAGTTTTTTCATCATTGCAGCCGCATTGCTGCTTACAGCTCTTCTATTTTCGCTGCATGCCCAGAAACGTATGGCCGAAACCGCAATCCTGGCAACAATAGGGTTTCGCAAAAACCTGATCATCCGAATTTTGTTTTTCGAGGTCACATTAGTAGTTCTTGGCGGTAGCTTGCTTGGTGTAATAATTGGCATATTTTACAACAAATTCCTGTTGCTCGGCCTCAATACCTTATGGAGAGGCGCTGTTAATACCTCAGCGTTGCAGATGCATCTTGAGCCGGCTACCCTGCTTCTGGGATTTGCTTCAGGTGCGAGTGTGGCTTTACTCACAATCCTGTTGGTGCTGAGGCGAAATCTCCACAAGCCTTTATCTGTTATAGTAAAAGGAACTGATGTGCCCTCATTGACAGGTAATCGCAAACGAGAAAAAATAAGTTTTACCATCGCCATCTTATTTTTAAGTGTCGCCATAGCTATTATCTCTTATCTGGTCTTTTTAAACCAAACGGATCAATCCGAAATATTTCTTTCGGCAGGAGGATTGGTGCTGCTTGCTTGTATTGCGGTTTTGAATGGAATGCTATTGCATGCTGATCGAAAAACAAGAAATATACTTCCCGGCTTTTTTACAATGGTGCTAAGGAATGTAAGTCTCAAAAGGCGGCGAACCATTACCGCTATTGCCTTACTGGCTATAGGAACATTTTCGGTAATCATAACGGGTGCCAACCGGAAAACATATTATGGCTCCGAAAACGCCAGTAAAAGTGGTACTGGTGGCTTCCTTTTCTGGGCCGAATCAACAATTCCTGTTTTGTATGATTTGAATTCGCCCGAAGGCAAGGCAAAACATGGTCTGACAGATGAGACTGACCTTCAGAATATCCGGTTTTTACAAATGCTTCGCACCGAAGGAAACGATGCCAGTTGTTTAAATCTGAACCAGGTTGCGCAACCATCCTTATTAGCCGTAAATCCTGAGTATTTCGATAAAAAGCAATCTTTCAGCTTTTTAAAACTTGAGTCGTCAGTAAACGAAAAACATCCCTGGTTATCTTTAAACAAAAAGCTTTCAAATGGAGTAATTCCCGGCTTTGCAGATCAAACAGTTATTCTATGGGGTTTAGGTAAAAAAATCGGCGATACCTTATTGTATACAGATGAAACCGGAAAGACACTTAAAGTGAAGCTCATGGGTGGATTAGACAATTCAGTTTTCCAGGGCAATGTACTGGTCTCGGCTGAGCTTTTCAGGCAGTATTTCCCTTCTGTTGGCGGGTCTAAGCTTATGCTTATTGACGGGGAATTTATGAAACGTTCCGAAATATCGGAGCGACTTACATACCTTTTTCAGGATTATGGTATGATGGTTACACCAGTTTCGGAGCGGCTGGCACAATTTAATTCTGTTGAAAACACGTATTTGTCAGTGTTTATGTTGTTAGGAGGGCTTGGAATTATAATCGGCACTATAGGGTTAGGAATTGTATTGCTCCGGAACCTGATAGAACGCAAACAGGAAATCGCTCTTTACCTGGCACTTGGATTCAATAAAACCTATATATTGAAACTTTTTTATGCTGAGAATCTCTTCATTCTGATGGCTGGCATTGGAATCGGGCTATTTGCAGCTTTCGCCGGTATTCTGCCTTCGTTCCTGTCGCCGGCTTTCCAGCTTCCAACATACTTTTTGCTGGTAATATTGCTGCTCATTTTACTCAATGGATTAGTATGGATTTATTTCCCAATAAAATCATCATTACGAAAAAACCTCGTGCAATCGCTGAGAAACGAGTAAAATAATGTTTAATAATTGGCGTTTAATACAATAGCGTCAAAAGTATTTAAATTATATTTGTTGTTATAAACATGCAGACCTGTCCCAGTTTCACCTTGGGTGAAGTTTAAAACTAAAAACAATATTGAATGATAAAGCTTAAAACTATATATGAACGGGTAATTTTATTGCTTTCGATATCAGCAATTATATTCCTGCTCCTTTTTACATCCTTGTATTTTTATACCCTGATCCAGGAAAAACAGGTTTATGACTCGGCTCAAACACAGTTCTATAATGAGGTGGAATCATTACTGGACCTGAACTCTGAATCCATGCGAATAGCAGCTAACGATTTTACCAGCTCTGACGACCTGGTTGAATTTACCAAAAGCAGAAGCACCAAATGGTACAACGAACATATAATAGGAGCTATAAATAGCTTAAAGGTCGATTACATTTGTGTTTACGATACAGCATTCAATATCATTAGCGAAACATCATCTCTGAAAATTTTGTCCCGTAGGTTTATTCCCCGCGGTGCCGTTTCCGAGATGCCAAAGCTGAGATATTCAAATTTCTTTCTCTTTACCACCGAAGGATTGGTAGAAGTAAGCGCCGCATCTATTCATCCTAAGTTCGACCGGTTTCATAACAAAACAAAACCCTCCGGTTACGTATTCCTGGTTCGCTTGTGGGATCAGTCATTCAAAACCAAATTGAGCAAAATAACGAGTTCGCGCGTTGATTTTCAGCAATTATCAGATCAAAAAAGCAACATTGACCACAGCATACTTTCTGTTTCGAAAAATCTGACTGCTGCTGATCACAAAACAGTTTCACACATAGTTTTCAACCGTGATTTTAATCTTAATTTCAGAACGTCAAAATCACTGTTACTTATAACAGTTATTTCATTTATGCTGGGCATGGTTGTATATATTGTTTATGCCAGGTTATGGATTTATCAGCCGCTAAATCTAATCACCAAGATACTGGAATCTGAAAATACGACTGCCATCAGTAAACTTCAGCAATCAGCCGGTGAATTCAGTTACATTGGAATACTGTTCGAAGATTATTTCAACCAGCGGAAAACACTTGAACTTGCCAAACAAAAAGCGGAAGAAAGTGACAAACTGAAATCCGCATTCCTGTCAAATATAGCCCATGAAATCCGGACACCGATGCATGGAATTCTGGGCTTTGCCGATATGCTTAAAACGGCTTCGCTTTCGGCTGAGCAAATGCAGGAATATATCACTATTATTGAGAAAAGCAGTGCCCGTATGCTCAATACCATCACCGACCTGATCGAAATATCAAGAATTGAGTCGGGTCAGACAGAAATAAACCAATCATTGATAAATATTGACGGGCAACTAGATAGCATCTATGCTATTTTTAAACCTGAAGCTGACAAGAAAGGCGTTCACCTGAGTATTAATAACAATTCAGAAACCGGTGGATCGTACATACGAACGGATCGCGAAAAACTTGATACAATTCTCACCCAATTGCTTAAAAACGCAATTAAATACACGAAAAGAGGTTCCATAGAAATTGGTTATGTGCTGCAAGACAAATACCTTGTGTATTCTGTTAAAGATACCGGTATTGGTATTGAAATGGATAAGCAGCAAGCTATTTTCGGTCGTTTTACACAAGCCGATAATTCATTATCCAAAATATACGAAGGCGCAGGTTTAGGATTATCCATCACCAAGGCATATGTGGAAATGCTTGATGGCACCATTTGGGTAGAAAGTGAACCGGGAAAGGGTTCAACGTTTTATTTTACACTTCCCGCTGATACTGAAATATAATTTAAAAGTGGGCTCTTCAAAAAAGTCCGGGACATGTTGTGTAACTAGCACAAAAAAAAGGAACCGAAGTCCCTTTTCAATTTGTTAGTGAAAATCTTATTCCTGAGAATAAGCAACAGCAAATACAGCAGCAAATTCCTCAAACCTGGTTTTGCCAAATTTAACAGATTTGATTTCATTATATTCCGAAGCCATTTCACCATTTCTCATCGCAGCTCCCATTTCGGCGTAGTTCTGAGCTACATCCATAGGCAAACTATTCTGCAGCATACCACCAACGGTATCTTCATCACTAAAATTTATCCATTTCAAATCGGGTTTGCCGATGGCTGCACCTAAAATTGAGGCTACTACATCCGTGGTTTTTTCGTCACTAACTACATAACGTATACTTTTACCGGTGAAAGAAAGATTCAGCAATTCTTCTGCAGCCGCTTCAGCAATATCGGCAGGGTTTGCTAATACAAGTTTTGCGCTTTCTCCATAGTTACCTCCTATTATGCCCATGTGTTTGATCATCCCAATATTGGCCAGAAAATTGTAATAGAAAAATCCCGGACGAAGGTGTTTCACATTTACACCTTCAAGTGCGTTTAACGCTTGTTCTACATAATACAAGCCACTTACCGGACCACAGCCATCGGGCATATGGGCACCCATACTGCTCAGGTTTACAACATTTTTAACACCAGTTGCGGCAATTGCCTGTGCATATATTTTTCCAATACCGGCAATATGCAGTTTCCAGTCGCTTGCGCTGAAAGTTGGCGGAACCATGGTATAAACCGCATCGGCTCCTTTAAAAGTGTTGGTTACAAATTGCAGGTCGCTTACTGATCCGATGGCAGCTGTTGCGCCAAGGGATTCGATTTCTGATTTCCTGTTGGCATTGCTGCTGATAACAGTAACATCATGTTTTGCTGCAGTTAACTTTTCTACAAGCGGCTTGCTTATATGTCCTAAGGATCCTGTTACAATAAATTTCATAGTTGTTGTTTTTAATTAAAAGAACAAAGGTATATTTGCACTTACTTTTATACAAGTACTTACCCCAAAGTGTGTACCCATGACAAAGATCAAAGAAACTTCTACCAACCAGGACAACCGCAAAAATGCGCTTACCCAATGTCCTGTTACATATACCCTTGAGAAGATAGGTGGCCGCTGGAAACCGATAATTATATACAATCTACTAAGTGGTACCAAGCGATACAGTGAACTTAAAAAATTAATCCCAGCCATCACTGAGAAAATGCTCATCCAGCATTTAAAGCAACTCGAAGCGGATAACCTTGTTCATCGAAGAGCGCTTCCGGTGATACCACCTTTTGTTGAATACAGCCTTACAGATTCAGGAAATGAATTAAAACCGGTACTTGAAGCTATGATTGGCTGGGCCTTTAAAAACAGGAATTTAACTGCTATTCCGTTAAGCCCGGTAATGGAGGAGCAGTTGCAATAAAAACAAGCCGGAAGACAGAAACCGGAAATATTAATAAAACAAAATTCCAGACCATAAATTTCAAATCCTCTTTTTGCCCTCTCAACCTTAAAGTGCCCTACGATCGTTTCTAACCCCATCAAACTTCACTTCGCCATTCCCATAAACATTCCGCCAAAATAAGGAATGAGCCAGATAAGCCAGACAATTAAACTGTATCTGTGAAAGCTACTTCTGGCTTTTTCGCTCCCTTTCCTGACTACATATGTTGCCCAAATGGCATGCGCCAGCATCAACCATAATGCAATTTGCCCAGTTAAAGTATGAAGTGCTACCGGATTGAAAGGACCCTCTGCCAGTTTCGTCATTGCTAATGTTCCGGAAACATCGAAAGTAAAACCAGTCCAGAAAGCGAATACATGCCAGGCCTTTAGATATCGCGCCAGCCGTTCAGCCCAAACACCCATGGAATAAAACAGCAAAGCAAGAGAAATTAAGATTGTGGAAAGGATCATAAATGAAGTCATGGAACCGGAAGATTATTTTGCATATTTAAAAACAAACTTAGGTAAAAAGTATAAGAGTCAGATTGAATTTTAAGACGAATTATAATTCGATAATTGGACCAGGTCCGCATTCCTAATGATATTTGTCTGAGAAAATTTTCATCTTTTATTCACTATCTTTGAATACTAATTTGATGTATAATGAAAACCAGGCGCAAACTAAAACCTGTTTTCTTCAGCCTGATTATTCCTGTTTTACTATTGATCACTCATTCTTGCGAGTTTCC
Source organism: Bacteroidales bacterium (assembly GCA_963665485.1). Taxonomy (GTDB): domain Bacteria; phylum Bacteroidota; class Bacteroidia; order Bacteroidales; family UBA4417; genus UBA4417. Next base: position 791,511 of record OY762227.1, read on the forward strand.
TGCGACAAATTTTGATGAAGAAGAAAATGCCATACTTTATTCTAAAAGCGAAATTATAAATCCGCCACAGTTGGATTCCACGGTAAGGGTCATGACCTGGAATATACGTTTCGCAATAGGCCGTGGTCCCTGGTTTGGTGATGCATGCGGATATAAAGTCATCTATTCGAAAACTGAAATCATTCATAACTTAACCAATATTGCCGAAAGGATTAATTCAGTGAAGCCTGATATTTTACTTCTCCAGGAAGTAGATATAAATTCAACCAGGTCAGCTTATGTTGATCAGCTGCAGTGGCTTCTCGACCACACATATTTTAATTATGCAGCTTACGGATCGCAATGGAAAGCACAGTTTATTCCGAGTGACGGGCTGGGCCGTATGGATGAAGCCAATGCCATTTTATCCCGCTGGCCTTTATCAGAAGCGAAAAGGATTCAACTTGAATTGCGCCGGGATCAGGATAAACTTACACGTTATTTCTATGAACGATGCTGCATGGTAAAAGCTAAAGTCAGTATCCCCGGGTTTAACGACTTTTACGCAGTCAATATCCATGCTTCGGCTTTTGCCACAGATGAAACCAAACATCATCATATTGAAGCTTTTAAAAAGGAACTGGACAATATAACGGCGGCTAATTACTGGTTTATTGCAGGTGGCGATCTGAATACATTGCCACCCAACAGCGATTCTACAGATTATTGTTTTGAAGATATGTGCAGCGGCGAATCTTTCCATCATGCTGGTGATGATCCGCTGCACAAAGAGGGAAGCAATTATACTCCTGAATCGACATGGCTCACAGATTTTTATTCTGATTATCAATCAGCCGTCGGATTGAACCTCTATTATCAAAACCAGCCCGCTTACTTTACACATACCACGCGCCCTGAGCACACCTGGGATCGAACGCTTGACTATCTTTTTACCAATCACCATTGGCGCGCCGGATCAACTATAGTTCACCAGGATTTCTTTTTCGACTCGGATCATGCGCCGGTGAGCGCTGAGTTTGTTTTGGTAAAAAACAAATAGAGTTTGGAATGAAAGGGAATAACACATTACAAACAATTATTCATTGACAAATTGTTCAAAGTGCCATTCGCTCAACTGCTTAAACTTATTCATAATGTGAGTGGTGGCCCGGTTATGAATGGCTTGCCAGGTTTTGTTGATGATGTTTAGTTTTGATAGGGTTTTGTTTCCATAAAAATTAAAACCGACCATCATAAACAATTGGGCCATCTCTTTCTCCCCGCGTTCAGGAATAGAAGACCGGACATACATTAAGAAATAACCGATCGGATAACCCCCACTGCATTTATATAAAAGAAAGCGCGCGTTATCAAAATCAAAAGGATCGGGAGTTTTTTGAATTTTAATTGCGTTTAAATTGAATAAATGAAATAGTTGAAGTCCGGCCAACCCTTTTTTATTGCTAAATGGATCCTTTGGCCAGCCGAAAAGATTAACTTTGATCTGATCCAGTTTGTTCTCCTTCAGGGTAACTTTCGCGATATAGTTAGGCCAGCAACTTGAATCGCCGTTCCATTTCAGTAATTCATCAAATACAAAGCTTACAGGAGTTTCTATTCCGATGCGGTGAATATTAAGCACCCTGAACATATCAACCCCAATACCGGTGCGTTGCAGAATATTCTTGCTGTAAAAAGCCCTTTCCTCGTCTGAATGAAACTTGATTTTAGTCTCAACCTCCGGCTTATTCAAAAAGAACAAACGAATATCCGAAAATATTCCTGTGCTGGAAGGGGGTGGCTTTTTCAGCATGATTTAATCAGGTGGGTGAAAGGATCTGTTGCAACTTCTTTGTAATACTACATAGTTTATAAAGAAGGGTTTCTGTTTTGTAAAAGTAGCAAAATTAACTTCTGCCAAAACGGATTACTGACAGAGTAAAGGAATTAATGGTGTTTTGTTGCAAGATGCATTTTATTGGCATGGAAGCAGGAAAACAAATATAAAATACCTGGTACAAGTTTAGAATATTGTAACAGGAAACTCTGCATTTATCTTCCATATGTGAATATTTACTAATAATTGAATGAATTGTCACAATATACTTTAGCGGTTTTCTCTAATTTTCCGGAATCAATTTTTCTCTCCTTAACAGACCCAGATTAATGAAATTGCCAGGGTCGCACTTGTGCAATCAATGTGCAGCCTGAAAGGAATTACATCTTCATATAATTGAAAACCAGCAAGCTATGATCAGATCAATTGCGGCATTTATAATTTTCAGCATCGTTTTGTCATGTCAAGGACATAATGAGAAGATCAGCTTAGCCGGAAAATGGAACCTTTGCTTGGATTCTGTTCAAAATCCGGATAATATTGATCTGAAAGCACTCAACTTTACCTTTTCAGTTTCGCTTCCTTCAACGCTTGATGATGCCGGAATAGGTAATCCGGTTATAGTTGAACCTGATTTGGTTCGCAAAGTAATGCTGCATCTTCAACGAAAAGTTTCGTATATCGGACCTGCTTACTACCAGAAGGAAATAACAATCCCCACGAACTGGAAAGGCAAGGATATAAGTTTAAAGCTGGAAAGAGTAATTTGGGAATCTATTGTGTGGATTGACGGGAAAAAGATCGGCAACAACGTCAGCCTTTGCACACCTCATTACTACAATCTGTCTAAAAGCCTGTCGCCGGGCAAACACCTGATCACCATCTGTATTGATAATTCAAGGAAGTTCGTTTTGAACAGCGTTGATATGGCTCATGCCTATACAGAAGAAACTCAGATTAAATGGAATGGAATCCTTGGCGAAATGTCACTCACCGCCACAGCTCCAGTGCACATCACTGAAGTGGCTGTGTATCCTGAATTTGCAGGTAAAAGCCTGGGTGGAATAGTTAAGACAAATGTTAACGATAAAGGCTCTTATTCGCTTAAAGTACAGGTATTTGATAACAATAAAAAGCTGGTTGGTGAAACCATAACCGCAGTTGCAGGAGCCGAAACAGGTTTCCAGGTTAAATTCCCGGGGAACCTTCAGGGCTGGGACGAATTTTCTCCCACGTTATACAAAGTCAGTGTTTCGCTCATCGATCGGAAACAAAGTGTTAAGGCAATTAAAGAAGTTACATTTGGTTTCCGTGATCTGAAAACAAAAAACCGCCATTTCTATCTGAATGATAAACCTTTGTTTTTGCGCGGCACACTAGAATGCTCTATTTTCCCATTAACCGGTCATCCGCCTTTGGACGAGGCAGGCTGGGAAAATGTTTTCAGCGCCGCCAGGGAATATGGTCTGAATCACCTGCGGTTTCATTCGTGGTGCCCGCCCGATGAGGCTTTTCGTGTAGCAGATAAAATGGGAATGTACATTCAGGCCGAGCTTCCAAACTGGATTCTGGATTTTGGCAAAGATCAGTCAGTTGTTAAATTTATAAATGAGGAAGCGGATAACATTATCCGTGAATATGGAAATCATCCGTCCTTTATTTTATGGTCGATGGGAAATGAACTGGAAGGCGATTTCGACCTGCTCACCGGCATGGTTACAAGGCTGAAAAACAAGGATCCACGCCATTTATACACCACAACAACCTATTCGTTCCAGAAAGGACACGGCATTAAACCTGAAATTGTTGACGATTATTACATTACCCAAAACACCGAAAAAGGCTGGGTTCGCGGACAGGGCGTTTTCGATCAGCTTTCGCCCGATTTTAAAACGGATTACAGCAATTCTATTACTGATATCAGCATTCCTGTTGTATCTCATGAAGTTGGCCAATACTCCGTTTTCCCGGATATGAAGGAAATCGAAAAATACAAGGGCGTTTTGTCGCCGGTAAATTTTGTTGCAGTTCGTAACGATTTGGAAAAGAAAGGATTGTTAGCCAATGCCGGTAAATATACCGCAGCTACAGGGAAATTTGCAACTTTGCTTTACAAGGAAGAAATTGAGCGTGCATTGAAAACGCCAGGACTAAGCGGATTCCAGCTGCTCGACCTGCACGATTTCCCTGGGCAGGGAACGGCGCTGGTCGGCGTACTGAATGCATTCTGGGAATCGAAAGGCTTTGTAAACGGCGAACAGTGGCGGATGTTTTGCGGCGAGGTTGTTCCCCTGCTTTGGTTCGAAAAAGCAGTTTATACAACGGATGAAACTTTCACCGCCGAATATGGCGTAGCCGACTATTTTAAGGATTATACCGATGCAGTTATTAAATGGGAAATTAAAAACAGTAACGGGCAAACCATTGTAGCAGACTCTTCCACAATTGCCCGGATTCTTACAGGAAATACTTCGAAACTCGGAAGTTTCAACCTGCCGCTTGCCGATTTGCCTGCCCCTGCAAAATACACCATTGAACTTTCACTCAAAGGAACGACATATAAAAACCAATGGAACATATGGGTTTATAAACAAAATGTCTCCGCAAATGATGGCGATGTGCTTGTAACCACTTCGTTTAACGATGCCGTCGACGCTTTAAAGCAAGGAAAGAAAGTTCTTCTCAATCCTGACATCAAAGACATTTCGGGCATAACCGGAAAATTTGTTCCTGTATTCTGGAGCCCTGTTCATTTTCCTGACCAGCCCGGTACTATGGGCCTGCTGATGGAACCAGGCCATGCTGCTTTCCGCGATTTCCCTACCGATTTTTACTCCGACTGGCAATGGTGGGATCTTTGTAAAAGTTCAAAAACGGTGGTTGTGGATGGACTTTCGGTGAACCCGATTGTAACCGTAATTGATAATTTCTTTAAAAACCGCAAACTGAGTAATGTATTCGAATGTAAAGTCGGCAATGGCTTGCTGGTGTTTTCATCCATTGATATTCACAGCGATCTGGAAAACAGACCGGTAGCCAGGCAGCTTAAAACCAGCCTTATCAATTACATGAAAAGTTCTGATTTCAAACCAGCATTAACGATTACAGATACTCAAATTATGTCTCTTTCTGCTATGGGAAAGTAAACCAGGTTGAACTGTATAAAGAGCTGGCAACCTGTTAGTCAAATGATTTAGGGATTGTGAGTCCAAAATTGAAATTCAAATGAAGAAGATATTTTTTTTAATCGTTTTAAGCATAGTCAATATTCTGGTCTATAGCCAGCAGACTGAACCAGTGATTTCAAATCCTGTAACTGGCGGATATTTTGCAGATCCTACAATTATAAAATTTAAGGATACATTTTATATTTATGCTACCATTGATCCCTGGGGCGGTAACGAACTTGCCGTTCTCGAAACAAAGGATTTTAAAAATTTTGAGCAAAAACACATCAACTGGCCCACAAAAAAAGCTTGTACCACCAATACTTCCGGAAGTGATATGGTGTGGGCACCTTCTGTGGTAAAAGCCGGTAACGGTAAGTATTATATGTATGTTTCCGTGGGTAATGAAATCTGGACCGGAGTCAGCGACGCTCCACTTGGACCTTGGAAAAACGCTAAAGCTGATGGCAGTCCATTAATAAATCGATTTCAGTTACCGGGCTTCCACATGATTGATGCCGAGTGTTTTATTGACAGTGATGGACAAGCTTATCTTTATTGGGGTTCGGGGTTAAACTGGGTGAACGGACATTGTTTTGCCGTTAAACTCAAAAAAGACATGGTTACCTTTGATGGTGAGCCAAAGGATATTTCGCCACCCAATTATTTTGAAGCGCCTTTTATGCTCAAACGAAACGGCAAATACTACCTGATGTATTCCGAAGGCAAAGCGGTTGATTATACCTATAAAATCAGGTATTCAACCGGGAATACTCCTTTTGGCCCCTGGAAGGAAGGGAAAAACAGCCCCATTTTATCAACCTCCGCCGACAGTTCCACCTACGGGCCGGGGCATCATACGGTTTTCAGGGAAAACGACCAGGATTATATTCTTTACCACCGCTTAGTTTATCCGCAACAAAAAGATATAACCGTCAGACAGATTTGTATCGACAGTTTAAATTTTGATGCTGAAGGAAACATCAAAAGAATTAGCCCAAAAGGAGTTGCACCATTTTTCAGGAAAGGTAAATAAAACACTAAATATGAGATTAATACGCATATATATAAGTTTGGCATTGATTTTTGTTCTTAGGTTGGCAAGCAATGCCCAGACCTACCAGAAAACTGATTTTGGAGTAACTACTGTAATCAATGCAGTTCTGGTTGAAATAAAGTTTTATAGCCCATCTATTGTCAGGATTATAAAATATCCTGAAGGTAATACTTTTGAGAAACAAAGCCTTTCAGTCGTTAAAGCACCTCAGAAAACAGCATTTAGTGTTAAACAGCATGGGAATGAACTGTCGCTGAAAAGCGAAAAGATTGAAGTTTTATTAAACCTGAAAACAGGAATGGTTGCCTTTGTAAACCAGGATATGCAGCTTTTGTCTGAAAAGGAATCGGGAACTACATTCACTGACTATAATGATGCGGGAGTTAAGACATATTCAGTTACACAGTCCTTCGTTCTCGAAAAAGACGAAGCCATTTATGGTTTAGGTCAGCAGCAGGAAGGTAAAATGTCGAAGCGTAACCTGAAACTTACTATGGTTCAGGGTAATACCGATGATTACATTCCATTTTTCCTTTCGGCAAAAGGATATGGATTGTTTTGGGATAACTACTCACCAACCGTTTTTGAGGATAATGCCGACCACACTTCGTTCAGTTCGGAGGTTGGCGATGGCATTGATTATTATTTTATGTACGGCGCAAATGCCGATGGCGTAATTGCCTGCATACGCAACCTTACCGGGCAGGTCCCCATGTTTCCCTTATGGACTTATGGTTTCTGGCAAAGCCGCGAACGTTACAAGAGCCAGGATGAATTGCTGGGTGTGGTGCAAAAGTTCCGTACGTTGGGTGTACCGCTCGATGGTATTATCCAGGACTGGCAGTACTGGGGCAACAATTACCAGTGGAATGCCATGGAATTCCTGAATCCGGGATTTTACGATCCGCAGAAAATGGTTAACGATGTGCATTCACTTAATGCGCATATGATTATTTCTATCTGGAATTCGTTTGGTCCGATGACAAAGCAATACAAGGAACTGGATAAAATAAATGCTCTTTTCAACATTGAAACATGGCCTCAATCGGGTTCTGAAAAATGGCCGCCAAGGTTCGATTATCCATCCGGGGTGAGAGTGTACGATCCTTACAATCCGGCAGCACGCGATATTTATTGGGATTATTTGAATAAAGGAATATTTTCGTTGGGAATGGATGGCTGGTGGATGGATTCATCAGAACCTGACCATTTTAATCCAAAACCATCTGATTTTGACACTAAAACTTATTTGGGTTCATTCCGTAAAATTCGCAATGCCTTTCCATTGATGACAGTTGGAGGTGTTTCTGCGCATCAGCGTCTGCAAACCTCCTATAAGCGGATATTTATTCTTACCCGTTCGGCTTTTGCCGGCCAGCAGCGCTTTGGAGCCAATACATGGTCGGGCGATGTAGTGGCTTCATGGGCTGCTTTACGTAACCAGATTTCTGCCGGTTTAAATTTTTCACTTTCAGGTATTCCTTATTGGAACAGCGATATAGGTGGATTCTTTCTGTGGAATTTTAAGGATCCGCTCAAAAATGCCGACTACCGGGAATTACATGTGCGATGGATGGAGTTCGGTGCTTTTTGCCCCATGATGCGTTCGCATGGCGAAGGTGCACCACGGGAGCTGTACCAGTTTGGGGATAAAGGAAACCCGACTTACGATGCAATTGAAAAATATATAAACTTACGATACAGCCTGTTACCATATATTTATTCAACCTCATGGAATGTAACCTCCAGGCAGTCGAGTATGATGCGGGCCCTGGTTATGGATTTTGCACCTGATAAACAAGCGCTGGATATCAACGATGAATTTATGTTTGGCAGTTCGCTATTGGTAAATCCTGTAACACAGCCCATGTACTCAAAAACTGAGGTAAAGGCAGGAGACTCTGTAAAAGTTGAAGATTTCAGTACTGTAAAATCAAAAGCCGTTTACCTGCCAAAAGGAAACGACTGGTACGACTTCTGGACCGGCGAAAAGTTCAATGGTGGACAAACACTAAAAAAAGAGGTTCCTATAGACATCATTCCTTTGTATGTGAAGGCTGGAACAATTCTGCCCGTTGGACCAAAAGTTCAATATGCCACCGAAAAGAAATGGGATAATCTTGAAATCCGCATTTACGAAGGAGCCAACGGGGAATTTACTTTGTATGAAGATGAAAACGACAACTACAATTATGAAAAAGGGGCTTATTCAACTATACAATTTTCCTGGAATGATAAGAAAAAAACTTTGACAATTGCTGATCGCAAAGGCTCCTTTCCGGGAATGATTAATGATCGTAGGTTTAATATCGTTTTTGTTGGCAAAAATAAAGGAACGGGTAACGAGGCAATTGAAAAGTTCGACAAAATGGTGAACTATTCGGGAAAGAACATGGTAATTGGCAAAAAGTAAAAACGGTCAAAACATCAAAATGCATCAAAGCAAAAACATGAATATAAAATGAAAATACATTTACTCATTGTCCTTTTAACTTGCTTACTACTAACTAGTTTTGGGCAACCCGCAAAAAAACCGGTGGATTATGTAAATGTTTTTACGGGCACTTCCAATTCGCGGTGGATGCTCGGGCCTTATGCCGGGGTTCCTTACGGGATGGTGCAATTGGGACCCGACAACCAGGAATCGGGCTGGATGGCCGGGTACGAATATTCGATTATGAATGTCACAGGATTCAGTCATTTGCACGCTTGGACCATGGCCGGCCTGATGGTGATGCCGGCCACACAGGATTTTACCAAAGACAATGGCGCTAGTTCTAAAGCCTATCGCGGTGCCGGGGCAGGTTTTCATTCACGCATTTTAAAGGAAACGGAGAAAGCTTCGCCGGGCTATTATTCATGCGAACTTTACGATGCCAGTTGCAAAGCCGAACTTACGTCTACAACACATTGCGGTTTTCATAAATATACATTTAAGACTGATAATGACGCCAGAATCCTGTTAGCATTAAACTTTCCTACCGAATATGCAGTAGATATCAGGAATGCTGTATTCAACCAAATTGGCAATAATGTGGTGGAAGGTTTCGCAAAAACCGGCGCCGCTTATGGCGAGTACACTCTTTATTTCAGCATTCAATTCAATAAACCTTTCAAAGCGCTCAACGGTTGGCAAAACGACAGCATTCGAACCGACGTTGAACAGTTAAAAGGCAGTAAGGATGTGGGAGCTTTTGTGACTTATTCAACCAAAGAGAATGAAGCGATTATGCTGAAAGTCGGGCTTTCGCTGGTTGATATGGAAGGTGCCCGAAACAACCTGAAAACTGAGCTAGATCCCTTCGGATGGAATTTTGAAGCTGTGACAAAAGCTGCCAGCGAAAAGTGGAATTCCTTGCTTTCGCGGATTGAAGTTAAAGGCAGCGAGGAGTATAAAGGGAAATTCTACACCAATTTATACCGCAGTTTCGCAAAGCAAACATGGAGCGATGTGGATGGACGATATCGTGATCCATATAATAAAATTCAACAATTACCCAATGGTGGCGTGATGTATGGCGGTGATGCGTTCTGGAACACCTTCTGGAACTTCAACACCATTCTTTCACTTATCGCACCTGACATCATGAATAACTGGGTGCAAACCCAGCTGGAGCTTTTCGATAAAACCGGATGGACAAACGATGGCCCCACCGGCTTGAAACTCACGGGTATCATGGAAGTTACCCACGAAATAGCATTGATGGTTTCGGCCTATCAGAAGGGAATAAGAAATTATGATGTGAATAAACTTTACAAAGCAGTGAGGCACAACGGAATGGAGCAAGGAATACGGCCTCCGGGCGAAGGTCTTTCGGGTATGGAAAGTTTGAATGTTTACAACCGTTTGGGATATGTTCCGTTCGAAATTGATGCTTCTTCTCGCACGCTTGATTATTCCTACACTGATTTTTGCAACGCCCAGTTGGCCAAAGCTTTGAACCAGAATGCCGATTATACTTTCTTCCTGAAACGGTCTGGCAACTGGAAAAACCAGTTTCATCCTGAATTAAAAATGCAGGTACCCAAAGATTCACTCGGAAACTGGATGAAAGATTTTGATCCATTCTCAGGCAAACACTGGATTGAAGGAAACAGCTGGCAATACACCTGGTATGTACCTCATGATGTTGCTGGATTGGTAAACCTGATGGGAAAAGATCTTTTTAATCAGCGGCTGGAACAAGGATTTGAAAAATCGGTAAAACACAATTTTGCAGCTCATGCTTTTGACCGGCACCAGGAAACGGCTTTCGAATATTATGTTAACCATGGAAACGAAGGAAATATGCAGGCCTCGTTTCTGTTTAATTATTCAGGAAAACCCTGGCTTACACAAAAATATTCGAGGGCAATTCTTGATAAATTCTATGGCAACTCGCCTTACCACGGCTGGGAAGGCGATGAAGACGAAGGACAGATGGGCGGCTGGTTTGTAATTGCGTCCATGGGTCTGTTCGAAATGAATGGGGCAGTGACCGACGAACCGGTTTTCGATCTCACTTCTCCCCTATTTGATGAGGTCATTATTCATCTGGATAAAATGTACAACGGTGGTAAGCCTTTTGTTATCAAAACGATAAACAACTCCACCGTAAATGTTTACATTCAGTCAGCTACTTTGAATGGAAAACCTCTCATCACACCTAAATTGAATTTTAAAGAATTGGTAAAAGGCGGGGAACTGGTATTTGTCATGGGTCCGAAGCCAAATATAAATTGGGGAAAATAAGTAACAAACGAGTATGAAAACTATATTTCTGACCTGCTTTATCGCATTTGCATCAACCCAGTGCTTTTCCCAACAGGAGATCACCATTAGTAATATCAAACCCCGATTGGATATTAACGGCGATTATATCGATTTGCACGACGGCCGTATAGCTAAGTTTGGGAAAACATTTTACTGGTATGGAACAGCTTACGGCAATACCAGCGGATATGTGAGGACAAATTATTTTCAATGTTACAGTTCTCCGGACCTGATGCACTGGAAGAAAGAAGGAATATTGCTGGAAAATAAACCCTCGGGAGTTTATTACAGGTCTCATGTGGTTTATAATTCAAAAACCAGGAAGTATGTTCTATGGTATAACTGGTATCCAAAACTCTGGGACGGGAAATATGCAGTTGCAGTTTCGGATAAGCCAGCCGGGCCTTTTACAATTGTGAATACTGATGTTAAGGTCTTACATTCCGATCTGGGACTAGGAGATTACAGTATTTATATTGATGATGATAACCAGGGGTATATCGCTTACAATACCATAGCCGGGCACAAAGGTTCTGTTGAAAAACTGAGTGACGATTACCTTTCATCCACCATGCAAAACGGAGGTTTTATAACCGAAGATTGTGAAGCAGGAGCCATTTTTAAACACAACAACTCTTATTACCTTTTAACGGATTATACCTGTTGCTTTTGTACGCAAGGCTCAGGAGCCAGGGTTTACATATCGGATAACCCGATGAACGGGTACAAACTGAGAAACAACCTCAATCGTTATCCAGGCTCTTTCTCACCGGTATTAGCAGATGAAAACAGAAGTCCGAATCAGTTTGCAATCCTGAAACGACAAGGTGATTCAATTTTCAGCCCTGTTCAAATTGATTTTCCTGACAGGCAAACCATTAATCAGATGGAAATCTTTCAGTTTACTGGCAACCGCCAGGGTGTTTGCGGCGATACACTTGCCACCAAAGTTCATGATGAAATAAAGACATGCAGATTTGAAGTATTCACTGAGCAGAATGGCACATTCATGAAAATCCAGGTAAAAAGTACCGTTGAAAAAACTTCAGTGTATAATATCACACATCTTTTCTTCGATTCGACATCTGTTTCTTCAATCCTTATAAAACCAGATGCAACGTATCCGTACAATGAAATTTTCATCAATGAGATTGAAATGTATTGCGGACGTCAAAAAATTTCTCCTGCTAAAAGTAAGGCTTCAGCTTTTGTACTTGATATAAATCCGCTATCGGCTAAACCTGTCGTGCCGGCACAGCAGACCTTTGTTATGCCCCTGGAAACCGAAAGCGGGATTCAATATATCTGGATGGGTGACCTCTGGGGCTCAGCATCCGACAATATAAAAGGACATGATTATCAATACTGGAGTTCACCATTAATTTTCAAACCGAACGGTGATATCGAACCGATAAGTTGGGTGGATCAATGGAAGGCTGTGATCAGGAAAGAGTAATCATAGAAATTCAAATCTATATTCATTTTGATCAAGCAGGATTAAAGCTAACTCATACATATTGATTTAACGAAGAAAACAATCTGAAATAAAACCGAAAATGAAAACAAAACTAGTTCTAACTCTAGCAATTGCATTGCTTGCAGTTCTCGTGGGGCAGGCTAAACCCCAATTTGGCAAAGCCTTGCTGTTTAACAACGACTGGCGGTTTAACCTGTCGGATGCCCATGAGTTTGCCAATCCAGGGTTTGATGATTCCAAATGGCGAAAACTCGATCTCCCGCACGACTGGAGCGTGGAAGGAACTTACAGTCCCGACAATGCAAGCTGCACCGGGTATCTTCCCGGCGGAATCGGCTGGTATCGTAAATCTTTTATTGTACCCGAAACCGAAAAAGGCAACAAAGTGTATATCTATTTCGAAGGTGTTTACAACCAGAGTGAGGTTTTTATCAACGGTACTTCGGTAGGCAAACGCCCAAACGGGTACATTTCATTCCTGTACGATCTGACACCTTATGTGAAATTCGGGCAGGAAAATGAAATCTCGGTTCGTGTCAATCATTCGCAGGACCGCGATTCGCGTTATTATACAGGATCAGGAATTTACCGCGACACATATCTTGTGTATGCTTCGCCTGTACACATTGATTTGTGGGGCGTTTATTTCCAGGCTCTGTCAATCACCGATAAAAAAGCAGATGCAGCTGTGCAGACAACCATAAAAAATGAACAGCCAACGGCAGCAAAAATTCAGATTTCGTACGAAATTACCGATCTGGTTAAAGGTAAAATAGTTGCTGCAGTTTCGAAAAACCAAAAACTTGAGCCAAATACAAAAGCATCATTTGTGCAAAATATATCCATTCCAAATCCAAAACGCTGGTCGCTGGAACATCCTGATCTTTATACCTTGAAAACCATTATCAGGCAGGACGGGAGGATAACTGACCAGAATGAACAGCAAATCGGACTCCGCACCCTGACTTTTGATGCCAATAAGGGTTTTGCCCTTAATGGAGTATGGACTAAGGTTAAAGGTGTTTGTATCCATCACGAAGCCGGCTGTTTAGGTGCTGCTGTTCCCCGTGAAGTCTGGACAAGACGTTTGACCAATCTGAAAGAAATGGGTTGTAATGCCATCCGTTTAAGTCATAATCCGCAGGCATCCGATGTTTATGAAATATGCGATCAGATTGGGTTATTGGTGATGGATGAAGCTTTCGACGAATGGGAATTCCCTAAACGCAAATGGGTAACAGGCTGGAATCTGGGTACTCCGGCTTTCGAAGGAGCGGCTTCCTATTTCAACGAGTGGAGCGAAAAGGATTTATCCGATATGGTTCTCCGCGATCGCAACCATGCCTCCATTATCATGTGGAGCATCGGCAACGAAGTGGATTATCCTAACGATCCTTACACACATCCGGTATTGGATTATGCCAATATCAACCAACCCATGCTTGGCGGATATCTGAAGGATCACCCTGCAGCTGAGCGCCTTGGTGTAATTTCCAAGCGCCTGGCTGGCATTGTACGAAGCCTCGATACCACACGCCCGGTAACAGCAGCCAGGGCCGGCGTGGTTATGTCGAACGAAACAGATTATCCACTGGCGCTGGGTGTTGATGGATATAATTATACCGAAGACCGTTATGCGCAGGATCATGCAAATTATCCGAAACGCATAATTTATGGGAGTGAAAACGGGCAAAGTATGGATGCATGGAAAGCAGTACGTGACAACGAATATATTTTCGGGCAGTTTCTGTGGACCGGTATCGACTATCTTGGCGAAGCGGGCCGCTGGCCATCGCGCGGTTCCATGGCCGGGTTGTTTAACCTGGGTGGATTTTTAAAACCACGCGGGCATTTCCGCGAAGCGCTATGGAGTTCAAAACCTGTTACATATATCGGAACCTATCCGGCTCCGAAATCAGCGGGCAGGAATTTCTGGGCAATGGATGCCATGCCTGTATGGAATTACAATGAGGGCGATATGGTGAGGGTGGCGTGTTATACCAATGCGCCGCTTTCCAGGTTGTTGCTCAACGGGAAACAGGTTGGCGAAACTAAAAGCCTTAATGACACCACCGGAATAATTTCCTGGGACATTCCCTATCAAAACGGAAAGCTCGAAGTGGTGGGAATGGACAAAACCAGTCAGCAAACCTGCAGCTATGCTATACAGTCGTCGGGCCGGCCTTATGCTTTAACTGCATCGGCTGATTTGAAAGCTGTTAAAAAAGAAAAAGGTTTAGTTCAAATCACCGTACAGGTGGTTGATGAAAAAGGGATTCCCGTTTTGTTGTCGGATGATGAACTAAAATGTACCATTGATGGACCGGGCAAGCTGCTTGGCCTGGAAGCCAGCAACATGATGGATGTGGGCAATTATTCCGATAACGTTCAGCGGGTTTTTCACGGACAGTTGATTGCTTACGTTCAGGCAAATGGCAACGTTGGTAAAATAGATGTAAAATTCAGTGCTCCATGGTTAAAAGATGCAATTATTATTATTGATGCAATTGAATAACACGCAATTAAATCTGATTCTATGAAACAAAGCCTTCTGTTCTTAGTGTTTTCAGGTATTTTTCTGAATACCGTTTTTTCTCAGAAAGTTCAAAATACACCGCCAGCACCTTTATATGCAGATCCAATATATAACGGCACCCGCGATCCTGAAATAGTATATAATCCGTTCGAAAAAGAATACTGGATATTTTATACTGCAAGCCGTCCTTTTACGGATAAAGGAAATTTTGTAGGAACTCCTTTAGGCATAGCTGCTTCGAAAGACCTGGTAAACTGGAGATTTATAGGTTACTGCAGTTTCAACGGGGTTGCCGGCAAACCGGATGCGCCTCACACCAACTGGGCCCCCGGCATTTTCATCGAAGGTGATACGGCAAATATGTTTGTCACTTTTAAAGAAGACACCATTCCACCCTGGGGTGGTCCAAGCAGGCTTGATCATTACAAAGCACCCATCAGCGATATGCAACGCGGCTGGAAATATTTCCGTACGGTTACCGATCAACCTCAGGCAATTGATGCTACCGTATTGAAAATCAACACTGTTTATCATATGTGGTACCGCGATTGCATTACCGAACCTTGTGGAATTTATCATGCCCAGAGTAAGGATATGAAAACCTGGGATTTCACCGGCAAAACCGAGGGTGATGTTAATAATATGGATATCAATAAAATATGGTACCAGGAAGGACCTTATGTTTTCTTCTGGAAGAACAAATATCGGATGATCACCGACACCGGCGACGCAATAGCAACGTATAGTTCAGACGATGCCATTCACTGGGTTTATGACGGGAATATAATGGGCCGAAACACCGGTACCCGGAAATTTGATACAACCAATGCGAAACATGCCAGCGTAAAAGTGATCAACGACAGGGCTTTCATTTTTTACCATGTAGAACCTTATGCTGACTTAAAAGAAAATCTTCCTGGTCCGAAATTTTTATGCTACCTGCAAATGGCGGAACTGAAAATAAAGAATAATATGCTGGAGTGCGATAGAAATGAGGTTGTGGTACTGCCGTGATTTTGTGGAGTGTAGCGGTATAATAACCACCGCTACCGCGAACTATTTTCGCCGGAAGTTATCCTTTCGCGCGAACAGTCCTGCGCTTCAACACCAAATATCTTACACATAACACAACCTTGCGATCATAGGGCTGACGGGCAAATTACTTGACTTTTACAACAACTTTTCCTTTTGCACGACCCAACTCAACATAAGACATTGCTTCGTTGGTTTTCATAAACGGAAATATTTTATCAACTATTGGGCGGATTTTCCCTGTTTCAATCAACTTTGAGATTTCAATTAACTGTTTGCCATCTGCCCTCATAAACAAAAATTTAAAATTGACCTTTTGTTTTTTAGCTTTTCGTCGAACAGACATACTCAACAACCTCATGAGTGTTTGGAAATGCCAGGCCAAACCAATTTCCTTGGCAAATTCGGGTGTTGGCGGACCTGTAAGAGAAACAAGAGTACCGCCAGGTTTTAAGATTTTCAGAGAATTTTCAAGCACTTTTGCTTCTCTGTTGCTATGCAACACTACATCATAATCTTTTAAAATGTTAGCAAAATCTTCTTTTTTGTAATCTATTACTAAATCAGCACCAAGACTTTTAACCAAATCAGTATTTGCCGAACTTGTTGTAGTGGCTACAAAAGCACCAATATGTTTTGCCAACTGAATTGCAAATGTGCCAACACCACCCGAACCAGCTTGAATAAATACTTTTTGACCTTTTTTCAAGTTCGCAATTTCAACAAGAGCTTGCCACGAAGTAAGTCCGACCAAAGGAATAGAAGCGGCTTCTTCCATTGAAATATTTTGGGGTTTCAAAGCCAAATCATTTTCATTTACAGAAATATATTCAGCAAAAGTTCCAATTTTAAAATCAGCAGGTCTTGCATATACTTCATCACCAATTTTAAATTTCGAAACATTTGCACCTACTTTTGTTACGATACCTGCCATATCGTGTCCACTTACAAAAGGAGTTTTGTATGGCAAAAATATTTTGAATTCACCATTTCTAACAAGTGAATCCAACAAGTTAATACCAGCACTATGAATCTGAACCAATACCTCATTTTCATTAACTATTGGTTCACTCATTTCTGATAAATGCAACGTTTCTTTTTTGCCGTATTTTTTAACTATGAATGCTTTCATTTAATTAATTTTAAATTTGTTAATGGTATTGATTATTGATTTTTCAAAGGTTTTGTAAGCAAAATGTTGAATAGCCAAAAACAATGAAGCACCTTTGCCAATAGGATGACTGAATGTTGGATTTTTGTCTTCAATTAGTTTCAGCAAAGTATTGATAACAGGTATTGGTTCAGGCGATTTGCTAAACAAATCATTTGAGAATCTTTCAATTTTGCTTCGGTAATTGTCATAGTCTTTGATTTTCCCTTCTGCAACAAACGAATTGCTGATGATGCCGGTTTTGAAGCCCATTGGCTCAACCATTGCCACTTGAATATTAAACTCAATTAACTCAAAACGTAATGATTTGAAATATCCTTCCAAAGCGTGTTTTGAAGCACCATAATAAGCAGCACTTGGAAAATTGAGTAAGCCCGAGATTGAACCAACAGTAATTATTTTTCCAAATCGTTGTTTTCTAAAATGGGGCAACAATGCATTTGTAAGTTTAATGGTCCCCCAAAAGTTTGTTTCAAATTGTTCTTTACCTTGCTCAATAGTCGTTTCTTCGGCAAGTCCCGACAAATAATAACCTGCATTGTTTATCAAAACATCTATTTGAGATATCTGCTTAAACAATTCTTTGCTAAAAAAACTTATTGAATTATCATCTGCAATGTCCAATGTCAACATTTTAAAAGGCACTTCTATTTTGCCTGGGTTACGACTTGTGCCAACAACATTGTAACCTTTTCCGTGTAGCCTGGTTGCTACTATCAAGCCAAAGCCTGATGAAGCACCAGTTATTAAAATTGTTTGTTTCATTTTTTGCGATTGAATAATATTTTATAATTTTGCTTGCATTTTGCAAGTGCAAAAGTACAAATAACTTTCAAATTGCAAGTAATATTTTAAAGAAAAAATGGAAAAAGTAAAAAAAAGGTCAGAATGTCCCATTAGTTGTTCGCTTGACATATTTGGCGACAGATGGTCGCTCTTGATTATCAGAGATATGATGTTTGCTAATAAATCAACTTATGGCGACTTTTTAAAATCTGCAGAAGGCATAGCGACAAACATTTTAGCCTCAAGACTTCAAAGTTTAGAAGAAAATAAGCTGATTGAGAAGTTGGAACATCCAGACAGTAAAGCGAAGGTTCTATACAGACTTACACAAAAGTCTATTGACTTACTTCCTTTAATTGTAGAAGTTCATTTGTGGGCAGACAAATATTTTGATATTCCAGCCGACATAAAAGCGATGATAAAAGAAGTAAAAAAAGATAAAAATAAGTTTATAAGTTCAATGACAAAACAATTAAAAAATCAACTTGACACAGAAAAAAAGGTGAACGGCTAACAGTGGCTTTGCATAATGGCGGGTTCAATGGTAAATTGAAAGTTCGTAACCCACATCAGCATTTCCCGATAAATCGGAACAGGGTGAGTTGGTTCACAGCGGACAACCACGCAAACCGCCACAAGTTATAACCTCAGCCATAAGCGGTAAGTTTTGATCTGCTTCGCTGAACGTTTCAGTTGATTTTAAAAGATTCAATGCCATTCAGGATTTTTTTTATACTTAAAACAAGAAATAGTGAATACAAAATCAAAGATTCTATTTCTATTAATTGTGCTTACTACAAATTATGTTTCAGGTTTGAAAGCACAAGAAAACATCCAACGTAAACAGCTTTTCGATTTAGATTGGAAGTTCTTTCCGGGTGATGAACCAGAAGCCTATACTGCCAACTTTAACGATAACAGCTGGCGAAAGCTCGATTTGCCGCACGACTGGAGCATAGAAGGGACAATAAACCCCAAAAATCCAATGGGGAATGACGGTGGTTACTTTCCTTCGGGCATTGGATGGTATCGAAAAAGTTTCAAAGTTCCGGAAAACTGGAAAGGTAAACACGTTTCCATCTATTTTGAAGGTGTTTATATGAATTCAGAGGTTTTTATTAACGGCAAATTGCTTGGGAACCATCCATACGGGTATACAACTTTTAGTTACGATCTTACTCCATATCTTGATTTTACCAGGAATAACATTATTTCGGTACGAGTTGACAATTCAAAACAAAAGAATTGTCGTTGGTACAGCGGTTCAGGCATTTATCGTCATGTTTCGGTTCTCGTAACAGAGCCGGTACATTTCACTACATGGGGAACCACAATTACAACTCCCTTTGTGACATCCGAAGAAGCTGTGGTACATATAAAAACGCATGTCAGGAATGAAACAAACCATGTACAAAACGTAGATATAAGCACTCAAATCTTTGGGGGAAAAGCTTACAATACGGGAAACAATCAAACAAAAATTGAACTTTCTCCAAATAGCGAAAGAGAGGTAATTCTAACCGTGAACGTTCAAAAACCTTCATTGTGGACACCCGAGATGCCCAATCTTTACAGGTCTAAAGTTCAGGTTTTGAAAGATAAAAAGGTGATTGACAATGTTGAAATAAACTTCGGCATACGATCTATAAAATTCACTCCTGAAAATGGCTTTCAGCTTAACGGTAAAACAGTGAAAATTAATGGCGGTTGCGTTCACCATGATAATGGTTGTTTAGGGGCAGCGGCCTTTGACCGTGCCGAAGAACGTCGGGTAGAACTGCTTAAGGAAGCTGGATTTAATGCCATTCGCACATCGCATAATCCGCCGTCAGAGGCGTTTTTGGATGCATGTGACCGATTAGGGTTAATGGTTATTGACGAAGCATTTGATGGCTGGAAAGAACAAAAAAACAAATATGACTATGCCCTTTTTTTTAATGATTGGAGTCAAAGCGATTTAGAATCAATGGTTTTGCGCGACAACAATCATCCTTCTGTTATTATGTGGAGTATAGGGAACGAAATCATCGAAAGAAAAAAACCAGAAGCAGTTGAAACAGCCAAAATGCTTGCAGGTTACGTGCATAGTATAGACCCTACACGACCTGTTACCTCAGCTATGACTACATGGGACGATGATTGGAGTGTATTCGATTCTCTTATGGCTGTTCATGATGTTTGCGGTTATAACTATCAATTACACCATGCTATGTCCGATCACGAAAGAGTCCCTTCCAGAGTAATAGTTCAAACCGAATCATATCCCCGAGATGCCTTTGCTAATTGGGAACTTGTACAAAATAGCAATTACATCATAGGCGATTTTGTGTGGACGGCATTAGACTACCTGGGCGAATCGGGTATTGGACGTTGGTATTATACAGGCGATGTAACAGGCGAACACTGGGAACGCCCTTTATTTCCATGGCATGGTGCTTATTGTGGGGATATTGATTTAATTGGTTGGAGAAAGCCCATATCTCATTACAGAAGCATGTTATATAACAATACTGAGAAACTTTATATGGCAGTTCGCGAACCAAATCCAGAACCTTTTGAAATCAAAGAAACCATGTGGTCTGTTTGGCCTACTTGGGAAAGCTGGACTTGGCCTGGATATGAACGGAAAGAATTGCAGGTAGAGGTATATTCCAAATATCCAAATGTTCGGCTTTACCTGAACGACACATTGCTTGGTGAACAATCTACCGGTAGAAAACAGCAGTTCAAAGCCACTTTTACTGTTCCATACATCCCTGGTAAGTTGGTAGCTGTAGGAGTAATCGATAACAAAGAAATGGAAACGGCCATGCTGAAAACTTCGGGAAATGCTGCAATAATTAAAGCTAAAGCTGACCATACAAGTATTTTGGCAAATGGACAGGATTTGTCTTTTGTTTCCATCGAAATAACAGATAATTACGGCGTCCTACAGCCGAATGCAGAAAATCGATTACAATTCAATATCAATGGGCCTGGAGTTATAGTTGGGGTAGACAATTCAAATGTCAAAGATGTTGATAGTTATGTTGGTAATACACGTAAAGTCTGGCATGGTCGTGCACTTGTTGTAATCAAAAGCACTCGAAATTCTGGCGATATTAAGCTTAAAGTAAGCTCGCCGGGATTAACTGATGCAATTGTTACCATCGAAGCTGAAAGATAAAGATAAATTTGGCATATAAAGTCTTATTTACACGCTTAACACTTTGATTATGCCAGGTAGTTTAAAGATTAGATAAAAGGGCAGCAGCCAATTAGCAATCGTCCCCATGGCTGGCGCACGTTTGTAACGCATGTCGGTACGAACAAGCAAATTATCTCGCTCCCCTGCAATCCTTTCGTGTGGTTAACTGATAAAGTTTTAATTGGATGTGTGAGAAGCAAATATAAATTTCATACTGATAACCGTGTAAAAGTGGGGAAATAAAACCCTCGAACTTCGGTACGCTTTTTACCCACAAACTTCCATTGAAAGATAATTTATATTTTAGCTTAATAATTAAATTAGATAAACCAAGAATATGAAAAATGCAATAATTATATTCATATGCTTCTCGTGTTCGTATTGTCTGGCACAAACAAAGTCTAACACTTTGCCCGCTAAACTTGCGCCAATGCCATTTGTCTCAAAGCCGCAGCCGGAAAATAGTTTACCCATGGGTAATTTAGACTCTTTGCCTGAAATCAAACTGAATGATCTTCCGAATGCATCGGGACCTTACGAACCAACGTGGGAATCCATTGAGAAAAATTATCCGGGAGAACCGGCATGGCTTCGCGAAGCTAAGTTTGGTATTTGGGTTCATTTTGGCCCTCAATCTGCTGGTGAAAGTGGCGACTGGTATGCCCGAAAACTGTATTCACAAGGCACAACGGCTAATCAGAATCATCTGAAGAATTATGGTCATCCATCGGAGGTTGGCTACAAAGAAGTTTTGCGCGATTGGAATCCCACAAAGCTCGATCCTACTGCACTAACAAAGATATATCAGGATGCTGGAGCCCGGTTTCTGGTAATCCAAGGCGTACATCACGATAATTTTGATTTATGGAATTCACATTATCAACCATGGAATTCAGTTAATCTCGGACCTAAACGCGATTTATTAGGCGAATGGGCAAAAGCTTGTCGTGCTGAAGGTATGCATTTTGGTATCACGTTTCATCATGAGTATACCTGGTGGTGGTGGCAAACTGCTTTTGGCAGCGATACTATAGGAGACAAGAAAGGAATTCCATACGATGGAAACTTAACACTTGCTGATGGCAAGGGTAAATGGTGGGAAGGACTTGATCCGCATCTGCTTTATGGTATCAACCTACGCGAATACCAGGGAATGACCAAATCTGCCAATTCGAAATGGTCGCCACCGCCTGCGGGCACATTTAAAAATCACTTGCCTTATGCAAAATGGTATACTACACAATGGGCATTACGAATGATGGATGCAGTGGATCAATATGATCCGGATTTCATCTATACTGATGGCACAGATCAGCAGCCATTCAGCGGAAGTGGCACAGGTACTGGTATTAAGGCGGATGCTATGCAACGTGTTATTTCATATTATTACAACCGTACACTCGAACGACGTGGTAAGGTGAACACATTCAGCATTGTGAAATTCCGAAACAAGACCAATGGTACAATAACTACCGAGGAATTCGGCCTTCCTGACAACATCAGAAAGGATCAGCCCTGGATAGGGGAAGCTCCGGTGGGAGATTGGTTTTATGCTCCGGGCTTTACTTACAATTCGGGAATGATGATTCGATATATTATCGAAGCTATAGCTCGTGACGGTAATGCGGCGATTAGCATTGCTATTCTGCCGGACGGTTCGCTGGATAACGGCACCCAAAAGATGCTAAAAGATGCAGGCATCTGGATGCGACTAAACGGTGAAGCGGTATATGGAAGTCGTGCATGGATCATTCCGGGTGAAGGGGAACAGGTTAATGGTAAATTGAAGAAGTTGCCGGGAGGAGCATTAGGTAGTCGTCAGGCTGAATTCAAATTCGACTCTCAGGACTTCCGTTTCACGATTGGCAAAAACGGTGCGCTTTACACGTTTTGCATGACAGTTCCGTCACCTGGTATTAAATTAAAAATTAAGTCACTAGGTGCTGATGCAAAATATTGGAGCCAACCTGTAAAAATAGTAAAACTGCTTGGGTACGATGGAGAACTTAAATGGCAACAGGATGCCGACGGCCTTTCAATTACTTGTCCGGGAGAAATGCCCTTCGAAACATCTATTGTGTTCAAGATTGAATAAACGCTTTCATAGTATTAAGTGATAAAGGGGGGTAGACGTAATACTTTCAGCTAAAATGGATTTGTATCTAAACCCATGCTTAAAATTCATTGGTTAAACCCACAAAACCAACGCTTCAACTATATTATGCCGATGAAATTGTGCCTGGCGTACCATGGCTGGCGTGTTTGTAACACATGTCGGTAGGAACAAGTAAATTATCCGACCGGCGGGATATATCCGGCGGGATTTGTAACTTAGCGTAGCTATCTCATCCTGCCAGACCGATAAATTAAAGTGCGATAAAAATAAACCTATAATTCTGCCGAAATTATAACTTTTCCAGGCGATTTTTATGATGCCTGGCTTCCTTCCACATCATCAGATGTAGTGTGAAAAGGTTTCAAAACGTATTTCTTTGGACTGACCCCAAACTGTTTTTTGAACGACTTACTGAAATAGCTCAGGTCGTTGAACCCACTGGCATACGCTGCTTCCGATACATTTGCCCCTTCTTTTACCATCATGGTTGCAGCCGATTGCAGTCGGATGTACCGTATAAATTCCACAGGCGACATATTTGTAAGGCTGACAATCTTTCGATACAGGCTTGAAGTGCTCATGCCGATTTCCTTGCTGAGAGCCAATACATTTAATTCCGTATTGAGCAATCTCGATTCGATGACCGATTTGACATTCTCGAGGAATTTTGCATCCATAGCTGAATATTCGGTTTCAACGGAAGCCGGCATACTGCCATAGGAATATTTTTTAACCATTTTATCCCTTTGCGCCAGCAACGATTCAACTCTGGCATACAAAGTTCTGATATCAACAGGTTTCGAAATATACGAATCGGCATTGGCAAGGTAGCTTTCGTACCGCGTTTCTTCGTCAATTTTTGCAGTGAGCAGGATTACGATTATATGGCTGGTTTCAATATTATTCTTTATTTTGCTGCACATTTCAATGCCATTCATAACCGGCATCATCATGTCAGTGATCACCAGGTCGGGTTGTTTCTGAAAACAAATTTCATATCCAGTTTCACCATTACTGGCTTCGAAGGTGTTATAATAATTTGAGAGATGGCTTTTTAAAAGTTTCCTGAAATCAGAATTATCTTCCACAATCAGAATTGTCTTCTTCCGCTCCACATCAGGCCTGTTTGTGTTCAGATCTTCGACCGGCAACAATGATGCATCATGGTCGATAATATAATTTCCTGATTGATAATTGCTTAATTCATTTTTGATTTCTTCCCTGCCATAAGCTTCGGCTGATACAGGAATACAAACTGAAAACTTTGCACCCAGGTTTTCTTCATTTTCAACAGTCATGAATCCCTTATGATTTTCGACAAGATTTTTCGACAAAGCCAGTCCGATACCTGCCCCAAACGTTTTACCCGTAACCGATTTAACCTGGTAAAACCGCTCAAACACCTGATCCAGGTTCTCTGGTTCAATCCCTTTTCCAGAATCAATTACTTCCAGTCTGAGCCATTTTAAAGTATTCTTATCATATAATTCGTAATTAATAATAATCTTGCCATTTTCAGGAGTGTATCGCAATGCATTAGATAGGAGATTACACACTACCTTGTCCATTTTATCCGGATCAAAGTAAATCGTTTGATCACCTTTGCCGTTTACAATAACGGTAATGTTCTTTTTATCGGCCAGAGGTTTCAGGCTCGTACTGATTTGTTCAATGAAAGTATCTATTCTGCCTGGCGAAACTAAAGGCATCATACTGCCGCTTTCCACTTTCCGGAAATCGAGGAGCTGGGAAATAAGGTGCATAATGCGGTTTACATTCCGGTCCATAATTTTCAGCCTGTCGCTATCCAGTACCATTTTTGAAATCAGATCCTCGACAGAAAAGGAAAGTACTGAAAGAGGTGTGAGCAATTCGTGCGAAATATTTGTGAAGAAGCGGAATTTGAACTGGTTAATATTCTCATCCTTAATCCTTTCAAGTTTTTCAATTTCGTAAGCCTGTTTAATTTTTATATTGTTTATAAGGAAATAATATACAGCAATCAGGATGCCTATTATAATGAGCACATATATCATTATTGCCCACCACGACTTAGCCGGATGGGGCCTCACCACAATGGATAAAGTCAGAGGAATTTCGTTCCAAACATCGCTGTTGTTCGAAGCTTTAAGCCTGAGAGTGTATGTTCCGGGCGGAATGTGCGAGTAGTTCAGCATTCGTCCTTCCGAATTTGTCCTTTTCCATCCCGCATCCAATCCTTCGAGCATAAACGCATACTTGTTTTTACCGGGTTGAGAGTACGAAAGCGCTGCAAATTCAATATTGATGTTGTTCTGGTTGTAACTGAGTTCAAGGCCATTTTTCATGGCATCATATACATTAACTTTCTCATTGCCGATCCAAATACCGGTAATCACAATAGGCGGTATATAGGGATTACTTGTCAGTTCAGCCGGGTTGATAACATTAAACCCATAATATCCGCCAACAAAGATCCTTCCGTCGGGCGATTTGTAAGAAGCTCCGTTAATAAATACATTTCCATTGAGGCCATCTTCGGTGGTGAAAGTCTCTACCTGGTACTCATCGGTATTTTTCGACAGGAACCTTACAAGCCCGTTGCTGGTGGTAAGCCATAAATTAGTTCCATCTTCAATAATATCAAATACAGCATCGCCGGCAATTCCCTCATCTTTTGTAAAATGCGTAAAAGATTCATTCTTTCGGTTGAACAAAGCAAGACCAGCCGTGCCCGTACCAATCCACAAGCGCTTATCCTTATCTTCCATTATGGCATATACAATATTGCTTTTAATTGAAAAGGGATTATCCCTTTTGGGGGAATAATGCTTAAAAGGTAAAGGATAATTTGCGCCGGCACTGTTCCTTGCCCTGTTTAAGGAGCCATCGAGAGTGCCAATCCATAAATCAGAGTTTGAATCTTCGAAAATAGCGCTGATGTATTCGCCCGAAAGGGATTGTTTGTTTCCTGCCACGGGCATGTAGCGATTGATTTTATATAGGTTATTCGGTTTTGGTACGAATTCAAAAAGTCCTTTATTTGAACCTACCCAGAGGTTATGGAATTTGTCTTCAAAAATCGCATTGATCATCATGTTACGAGTGCCGGTAAGCGTATCATAAGTCAGAAAATTTTCTGTTTTACCGGTTTTGGCATAAATAACATACAGTCCTTTATACCTGGTTCCTATCCATAGATTTTGATCCTTATCCAGGTGAAAACATGTGGCAGCGTTTACATCCTCAAGGTCTGCAGCAATTTTCGCGAATTTGGGAAGGTAAGTGCAGGGAATAAACTTGTTTTCAGCAAGAATATATTTTCCTAATCCAAGTCCTTGAACGCCAACCAAAAGTGATGCATCCGAATCCATAAAAAACGATCTGATGGATTGAGTTTCGCCTGAACTTATGATTTCCGGTATCTTATAGGCTTTGATGGTGCGGTGGCCTGGATCATATTTATTTAAACCTCCGCCACTTGTAGCAAGCCAGATGATGCCCGAACGATCCTGTATTATAGAAAAAATATCATTTTGTGAAATATTGGAAGGACTATTTCCGCTTTGAATCAGTTTAATATCAGGCTTCCCCGAGTCATGATTTTTAATAATATTGAGCCCGTATGGAGTACCGGCCCAGATGGCCCCCGATTTATCTTCGTGAAGGCTATAAATGATATTGCTGGTAAGCGCGAACCGACCCTTCGCGGTTTTAGAATAATACTGTAAAATCGTTAATGACTTATAATTATCCAGATGCACTTTGAACAGGCCGCCTTCCCAGGTGCCGAGCCAGTAATTTCCCTGCCTGTCCTCCAATATTTTTACAACCCTATGCACAAAATCGCTCATTCCTGGCCCAACCGGGATAAGGATCTGGTTGAAATCATCCTTTTTTTCATCGTAAACATAGAGGCCATTCCCCCAACTACCAACCAATATCCGGCCATTTTTATCTTCATACACATACGAAATCTGACCTTTTGGATTAATTTTACCCGGACGTTCAATGTCCGAAAACGTAACCATTTTACTTTTGTCGGGATAGTAAAGGTTTAAACCTCCCAGCGACGATATCCAGATGCGGCCTTTTGAATCGCACAGCAAATGATTGATATTGTTACTTATAATGGCTAGTCCGTTGGGCGAATTGTGATCAATAATTGTAACAGTTTGCGAAAGCTTATTAAAGACATTAATACCTGAATGATCGGTACCGAACCATAAATCACCTTTTTTATCTTCGGCAATGCTATTGAAATCAACCGAGTTAAAGCTTTTGTCCTTCGAAAACTCAGGTTTGTAAACGGTGGTCTTATATCCGTCAAAACGATTTATACCATTATCAGTTGCTATCCAAAGATATCCTTCACGATCCTGCAACAGCGCTTTCAGGTTATCGGACGACAAACCTGAGTTAATATTGAAGCGCTGAAAAATGAATCCATCCCCTTTGCCTGTAGCTGCATTCACATTTAAGTGCATACATAAAATACAGACTGCCGCAAGAAGGAGAATCATACGATCCGTATGTCGGTATATTATTTTCAGCATATCGCAGTGCCAGGTATTAAGTAACAACTCGCCAAAGATAACAATTCTTAAACATCTGAAATTTTTGGACTGCAGTTTTGGATTAATTATGTACCAGTCTGATATAAGGAACTGTTCAAAGTTAATGATTTATGATTTAGCAATTTACAGATGATACTAATTAAAGGTGTTATTTAATTTGATTGAATTAACCTAAAAAATGAACTAATAATTCTACCAGAAGTCTTTTTCTGAGTATAATTTTGTGCTTACAGAAACCATAATTAAATTTCAGCAAAAATCATTTTTACTAACCCCAAATTAAAGCTTATGAAAAAATTTACTTTTTTGTTAGGGCTTATGATCCCATTTGCCCTTTTCGCACAAACGCTCCCCAAAGGGATGGTCAACCTGACTGGTGAGGGCGTTACAACCACCATTGATTCCAAAGGGAATACAGCCAAAAAGAATATGGCGGTGGTTGGCAACAAGATTTTCTTTACCGCTTCCAATGCTGCAAGTGGCGAAGAGCTTTGGATTACAGATGGTACCGTACCTGGAACTAAGATGGTTAAGGACATTAACCCGGGCACTGATGGAAGTAATCCCAGCTACCTTTGTGCTGTTGGTGGCAAGGTTTATTTTTCTGCTACCACACCTGATTATGGTGCCGAACTTTGGATGTCGGATGGTACCGATGCAGGCACAATGCTTGCAGCCGATATTTATGTAGGCTCCGAAGGTTCAGCTCCAATGAATCTGACAGCTATGGGTGCCGATAAGAGCTTAGTGGTATTTGCTGCTCAGGACGAAAACTCTGCCTTGGACAACAAATCCTACCTTTACCTGTTCGATTCCAATAAAGATCAATTGAAGCTGCTGGGCAAAGACCAGCCATTACTTGCAGGTGACTCCTACTATGGATTCCTTATTCCTTTCCAGGATACAAAGGTTTTCTTTGCTTCAAATTCCGATATGTTTGGCACTGAACTTTTCATGGCTGATACATCATCAATGAGTTCACATATTGTGAAAGACATCATGGACACTCCTGCTCCTGGCAAACCTGCCGGATACACTATAGGTGGAAACCTGCAATGGGTCTTTAATTATAAAGATTCTCTTATTGTTTTCCGCCAGACTACACCAACCAGCTATGCTGCCAATCCTGCTGATTACACCAATAATTTGGGTGAAGAGCTTTGGTTCACTGATGGAACTACTACCACTTTCCTTGGTGATCTTAATCCTACCAAAGATGGTAACGGTGTTGGTAACGGAACACAATATGCATGGCAATTCGTTTACAACGGAAAATTCTATTTCAGGGCTGATGATGGTACAGGTATAAATGTGGAACTCCATACCACCAATTTCAAAGGTCTGGAAGGAACAACTCTTGTAAAAGACATTAACCCCGGAGCTAATGCAAGCTGGCCCGAATTTCCTGCCGAATATAAAGGAGATGTATTTTTTAACGCTGATGAAGGTGCAAACGGTGCAGGTGGAGAACTCTATTATATGACACCAAGCGGAGATCCAAGTTTGTTTTATGATGTTACTCCTGGCAATGCAAGTACATGGCTGAGAAATTGCACAACTGTAAAAACCGAAGCCGGAAAGGATACTCTTATGTATTTTACCGGACCGTACTCCGACGTTGAATTATGGGTTGTTACAGGCTTGGATAAGAAAGCTGCTCCGGTTGGCGATATGGGTCCCGGAAGCACCAATCCTTTCGACCTGGTTGGACTTAACTCAGCTTTATATTTTTCAACCGGCACATACCCGTCGTTGTTCAAATATGTTTATGCACCGGTATTTAACATCGGATCCAATTTGATTTCAACCTTAGATGAGTCAAAATCTGATACCGCAACTTTCCGTCTTAAATTCATCAATCCCGACGGTTTGAGCACTGATGCACCATGGGTTAACTTTTCAATACAAGGCGACTGGAAGATATCGCTTGGAGGGAATGATCCGTTTGCCGCTACGAAACGATTGTATAAAGCCGATTTCCAGGCAGATCAGGATACCATTATCAGAGTACTCATCGGTAGCCTCGATAAAGAAGCCTGGAGCCAGAATCTAACAGTCTATTGTAAATACCTCGACACCGAAAATAACGCAGATACCATTAAGGTAACAGCAGCATGGAAAACTGAACCAGATTTCAAAAATACCGTGCTTTTCTATACCCGAATTGGCGATTTCAGCCCGACTGTTCTCGATCCTACCTACGAAGCACTTGGAAGCATGCAAACAAGTACAGACCAGGTTTATGGTACAGATTATTTACCTGATGGACAAGAGGTAAAATGGGGCAGGACAGGTGATTTAGAAGGAGTAAACTGGTCGGAAACAGACAGATGGACAAATTTCGTCTTCCTAAGTCATCCACGTGCAAACAACCATTTAACATATAGTTATCCTCTCGAATCAGGCAAGTATCATGTCCTTGTGGTAATGTCAAGTAAACAATGGGAACAAAGCAGACCTTTCGTTTTCTCCTTTCCTGGTTATTCTGCTACTGCAATGGATCTTTTTGATCAAACGGTAATTATTGATAAGGTTATTGACTATACCAAAGGCTCCGATACCGCCTTCAATATTAACTGGGCTCAGTCAAATCCAGATGTTGGACTTGTAATCGGTGGATTTATGAAAATCGGGCGTGCTGATGAGTTTGTGTCAGTAAAAACGAATAGAGCCAGCGACGATGCTTACTCCGTTTATCCGAATCCTTCGAAAGGCAACGTACATGTACGCTCAAACGGAACTAACCGGAATGCCAATTTTGAAGTTATTGATATGACTGGGAAAGCTGTACAGACAGGAACTGTAAGGGATATGGACAATATCATCAATACATCTAATCTTTCAAAAGGTATATATTTTATAAAAATACGTACCAATACAACTGTTGAATCACACAAATTAATCATACAGAAATAATTATTTCTGAACTTACCAGGGAAGCCAATACTATTTCCCTGGTAAGTTTTTTTATTGCTTTAAAATTTGAGAACAAGTTATTCTTTGTTAGCTGCTCCTCCTATGAACAAAATCTACGCTTTAATCATTTCAGCATTTTTCCTTCTGACAGGCTTTTCAGAAGCTGCCAATATACCAATGCCTTCATCAACCAGAGTTCCTGGAGCTGCCCCTGGTATAAAAATAACGGGAAAAGTTACTGATTCGCAAACCGGGGAAACCATTATTGGTGCAATTATCACCATAAAAAATACCACTAATGGCACAACTACTGACGTGGATGGGAATTACACCATCACAGTTCCCGATGCAGATGCGATCCTGGTTTTCTCTTTTATCGGCTACGATCCACAGGAAATTACTGTAAAAGCCCAGACCGTTATTAATGTGGTACTTGTTACCAAAGCTACCCAACTCGACCAGGTTGTAGTGGTAGGATATGGTACTCAGAAAAAGGTTGACCTTACAGGAGCCGTATCCGCAATCAATACAAAAAACATGAGCCTTATGCCGGTTCTTTCAGTTGCACAGGCTCTGCAAGGAAAAGCATCTGGAGTTCAGATCATACAAAATTCAGGTTCACCCGGATCATCCACTACCGTAAACATACGTGGAATGGGAACTATCAACAATTCGGATCCGCTTTACGTTGTTGATGGTATGCCACTCGAAGATATACGCTTCCTGAGTATGGATGACGTTAAAGATATTAGTATTTTGAAAGATGCCGCATCCTGCGCCATTTATGGCTCAAGAGGAGCTAATGGAGTTATCCTTATCACCTCAAAGCGAGGGGATGCCGGTAAAATTAAAATGGATTTCACATCAAGTTTCAGCATTAATAAGTTCTGGAAAACATACCAGCTTATGGATACGGCCCAATGGCTCGATACCAGGGCATTGTACTATAAAGGATCGTCGTACGAAGACTATACAAAACAGTTTACAACTACCTATGCCGCAAATGACTGGTTTAAAGAAGTGACTAATGATTTTGGAACCAACCAGAAGTACAACCTGTCGATTTCAGGTGGAAATGATAAAATGAAATACCTGATGAGTGCAACTAACAGCAGCGATAAGGGTATTATTCAGAAAGCAGCCTTCCGCCAAAGCACATTCAGGTTAAACCTCGATAATAATCTTACAAAAAAGCTCAGCCTCCAAACCAATTTTAATTTTGCAAATTCCGTCCGTAATCCAATCTTCGAAGGACGGGATAACATTTTTCAGCAAATACTCAGGCAGCCTCCTGTTGACAGGATTTATGAGGCGCTGTACGATAATCCTAGCAGACCCGACAGTGTTATACTCGGACCTTCGTACGTGTGGGGTTCTCTGTATGCCAAGGTTCAGGCGCTCGAAAATAAGGAAACTACCAACAATCTTACAGGTGGACTTAACCTGATTTATAATCATTCAAAAAGCCTCTCATTTACAACACGCGGCAATGTGTATGTTAACTATTTTGAAGGCAGT
The DNA here is from genome assembly GCA_963665485.1 of Bacteroidales bacterium. Classification (GTDB taxonomy): domain Bacteria; phylum Bacteroidota; class Bacteroidia; order Bacteroidales; family UBA4417; genus UBA4417. The sequence continues at coordinate 823,599 of OY762227.1, forward strand.
TATTTTAACCAGTCATCCAAAAGTTTTCTCTACCCTTTAAATGGCGGTGATAAGAATACGATTGCCAAGCAGATCAGTAACAATCAGACTTTTCGCTGGTCGTGGGAAAATATTTTACACAAGAATCTGGAACTTGGCAAATTGCATCACTTCGATTTTACCGGTGTGGCTTCCATGGAAGGTTCAAACTATCACCAAACAGACTCCAGAAAATACGGTTATATCTCCGACATTGCCGCCCTTCAATTCCTGAATGCGGGCAATAACATTGATTACGCTTCCGAATATGCCAAACGTTATACTACAGTAAGTTTTGTAGGTCGTATCGTTTATGATTATTCCGACCGTTATAATATCCAGGTAAATGCACGAAGCGACGGATCGTCCTTTTTCTCGGAGAGTCTGCGTTGGGGATTTTTCCCTTCGGTATCCGCAGGATGGTCAGTTTCGAATGAATCATTTGTTAAAAAACTTGGATTAAAATGGCTGAACCTGCTGAAATTCAGGGCTAGCTACGGTATTCTGGGTAATAACCGCATTTCGGAATACTCTAACTACGACATGGTTCGTCCTCTTGGTAATTATATATTCGGCAGAGTCCCTGTTCTTGATTTGGGCTGGAACATGTCGGGGTATGGAAATTCAAATATAGTATGGGAGAAAACAAGTACACTGAATGCCGGATTTGACCTGAACCTGTTTAAAAACCGCATCAACACCTCCGTCGATTTCTTCCAAAAAACTACCAGTGATATGTTGTTGCAGGTTCCTTTACCCTATTCAGTAGGTATAGGCGAAGGAACAAATGGTCCATGGCAGAACTCCGGAGAAGTAAAAAATACCGGTATGGACTTCACCGTTGCTTATAAGGAGCAAATCGGTAAGGTAGCTTTCAGCACTTCGGTAAACTATACAACCTTCATAAATAAAGTGGTAAAACTTGGCGACCGCGACGAACCTGTGTATGGTGCAAAAATTGATGACTACTATGTTAGCAACTACCTCGGATACCTTACGTATACCGCTCCTGGTTATCCTATAGGCCAGTTCTACGGGTTTAAAACGGATGGAATATTTTCGACAGATGAAGAACCTAACATTCAATATACTCCACAAGGGTACAATACGGTTAAAGGTATAAACATGCCACAGGCCGGAGATTTCAAATTCAAAGATCTGAATGGTGACGGCAAAATCGATAACAATGACATGACGATTCTTGGTTCGCCACAGCCTAAATTCCTCTATGGTTTTAGCTTTGATGTATCATATTCCGGGTTCGATATCAGTATTTCGTTCCAGGGTTCGTATGGCAACAAAATTTTCAATGCAACGCGTTTTTACACCGATCATTTCTATGCTGAATCCTATGGAGGTAAACCCATAAACCCGGTAAGTAATCTCCAGGAATTGTCGTGGACACCTGTTCACCAGGACAGGCCATATCCAGCCATTAAGCCAAACGATTTTAACAACAATTACAGGGCATCTGATTTTTATATTGAAGACGGATCTTATCTGAGGCTTAAGAACTTGCAGTTAGGATATACATTCCCTCAGGAATTGATTTCGAAAGCAAAAATCAGGAGCCTCCGGATTTATACAGGAGGTTACAACCTGCTCACCTTTACTAAATATACCGGCCTCGATCCGGAGATCGGGAAAGATGTATCCAATACATCCAATAACCTGTTCTTTGGTGTTGATCGCGGTAATTATCCGATGGCTCGCAGTTATACTTTTGGACTGATAGTCGGTTTTTAATCTAAATAAAGAAGCGCAATATGAAGCGAATATATACAGCAACTTGTCTTTTAGCCTTAGTCCTCTTTGCAGGATGCACCAAATTTCTGGACACCAAACCCCTGGGTGGAGTGCCTGAAGCAGATTTTTACAAAAATATAAATGAATTATCTGCGGGGGCTACTTCGATATACGATATCTGGCAAAGTTCGGAATACGAAAAAGCGATGGCTGTCCTGGGTGACTTGCCAAGTGATAATTTTGTATGGAAAAATGAAAGCGATGTGAGTGCCATGCAAATTGAGACCTTCTCAACCACACCCGACAACAGTTATGTGAAGTCGTGGTATAAGCTCAATTACCAGGGAATATTCAGGGCCAACAGGGTCATTAAAGCCGCACCTGATGTTGAACTGATAACAAATGCAGGTAATTCTGTGGATTACTTTCGCCAATACAGGCATATTTACGGACAAGCTCTTTTTATGAGGGCATTCTTTTACTTCAAACTAGTTCAGGCCTTTGGTGGTGTGCCTATTATACCCGAAACTTACCAAATTGGCGACCCGGCTACTCCTCGTTCAACACCCGACCAGGTTTACGATTATATCGAAAAGGACCTCCGCGAAGCCATTTATGCACTCTACTCCGAAATCACTGTAAATTCCGATTACGGTCAGGTTACCAAATGGTCGGCCGCAGGGTTGCTCGAAAAAGTACTTGTTTTCCGATCGAAACCCGGTGTTTCAGGCATATCATGGGATCATGCTACAGCCCTGGGCGACTGGCTGATTAAAGGCAACAATCTTACTGTAGGAAATCTTTTTCCATCAGGAATTGATACCAGCTTTTACAGGAGGATGAAACTGAATGATACGTATAAAACTCTTTTGGCAAATCCGGCCTACAACCTGAACAGCCTTTATTCCATTGATGGAAACCAGTTCAATATCGTGAATGTGAAGCAACTTAATCCAGGTTTCATCACCTGTTTTCAGGATATTGCGATACAGAATTCGTTATCCAATACCGAAGCCATACTGTTTATAATGCATAAGGAACGCCAGACCGGTGATAACCTACCTTATGAAACCGGTTCCAATTTACCGGCATTCTACGGTGGCTACAATTCCTACGACGGCAATTGCATGATGGTACCTACCCAGTCGCTGGATGCAGTAATGACTGCAGATCCGCGTGATAAATATGGGTGTCTGTCGCACAATGAGCCTTTGCCTGTGGATGACTTCCCGGATGTAAATGTTGGTGGGCAGAATGGTAGCCCAACGTTCCTTGTTTTTGTAAAATACTGGGTAGTTTCTACTGATCGCCCGAGTAGTGGAAGCGGATATGTAGGACGGAATACAGTTTTGCTCAGATATGCAGATGTGCTGTTGCTTTACGCGGAAGCATTGAATGAAAAAGGAAATACGGGTGACGCTATCGTTTATTTAAATAAAGTTAGAGCACGTGTGAAACTTGGAGCAAAATCCATTGGCCCTTACGAAATGATTCGGGATCTGATCTGGAAGGAGCGCAGGATAGAACTTGCCGGTGAATATGAGCGATTCTACGACATTGTACGTCAGGGCGATATTTATTCAACTATGCAGGCATTGGGTTCGTCAGAGAATATGGCAAGGAAAAAAGGTGAAGGAGCCCGTCGTTTTATACGCTACGTAAATGAAATCTACCCTATTCCTAAAGAAGAAATCATTCTCAGCAACGGTGTCATCAGCCAGAATCCGGGATATTAGTCATTATTTTCAGTAGAATTTCGAAAAGTAAAAAGATTGAACATGAGAAAATTTATCATACTTATTCCACTAATAGCCCTTTTTGCGTGCAACAGGGAAATCATACGGTTTATAGATCCTGTGGCTGATTTCAGCTTGCCGGGCGATACCGTTGAATTGTTCTCGAGCGTGAAATTTACCAATAACGGTAAGGGCGAGTATTTTTCGTTCTGGCCGGGTGATCAGAGCCATGAATATTCGCTGAAAGATGCCGGCCTTAATAATGTCGGATTGCCACCGAACCTGGGGAAAGACTTCTACTATACCTACACTCAGTCGGGTTCATTTACGGTTGTAATGGTTGCTTCCAGTTATGATGAGGAAACCAATAAATACGTTTTAGTTACTCAGACAAAGAAAATATTTGTAAAGCCGGGTAACGATGGAAACTTCCTCGAAAAATTTGCCCTTTTCAATGTCGAAAAGGATTATTCGCCCGAAGCAGATATTTTGGGCGACAGTGACATCGTATTCCGGCTTCCGCGAAAATATGATATTCGTGTAAATACCCGACCAATACGATTTCGTACAAACAATGTAAGCGCCGTTTTGAAATCCGCAGCCGGAGATACACTTTATTCCGACCTATCAGTTCTTAACCTTTACGATCTTGCCAATAATGTGCCAAATGTTAACCGCATCAGCGTATATGGCTATTTCGGAAAAGTGAGGGTTTATAAAGTAATTACCGGTTTTTATCCTGTAGTTTCATCTATTAAATTTACGGATGGTCCAAACTCAAAAACTTTGACAGAAGTACCAGGAAAACAAGGCGTTTATACAGCCGCTATTTTCCGTGATTCTTTCCTTCCGCTTACAACTACACTCACCTATACATCCGAACCTGGTGTTATAGTAACAATGGGAGATGATCCTACACCGTTGATCTCGGGTGTTACCCCAATTACTTTAACAACCGAAAAACCTACTTTCTACTTTAAAAAGATGTTTGGTGGTTATGAAATTGTTACAGCGGTTACACTGATGATCACTTACATTTAACTTCTTATTCAGTCTTCTGTTTAAAAGAACTTTGGGACTGCCCTATCAAGTCCACTTTTAAAAGTTCATTGACAATCAACATTTTCACTTTAAAAGGTTTGGGGAAATGCATTGAAAATCAATGAACTTTTAAAAGTTCCTTACAGACCAAAAGGAACGCTTCCATATCCATTTGCCATAAAACTCTCAAATCATAATTTCGGATTTTTTAAGTCCTATGCGAAATACATTTCTTGTTATTAGCTTATTCCTGCTCTTCAGCTTTACACTGATGGGTCAATCCGCTTTGCATCCTGATCCGGGGCATAAATTACAGCAATGGAAAGGCTGGGGAATTTCCCTTGCCTGGTGGGCCAATTGCATGGGCAACTGGGGCGATTCCACCGTAAATGAAATCAGTAACTGGATTACCAGCCCCAATGAATTGAACATGAATGTATTTCGCTACAATATTGGTGGTGGCGACAATCCAACTCACTCGCACATGCGTAAAGACGGGGCAGACATACCGGGATATAAACCGACCGAAAATGGAGACTACGATTTTTCGTTGAACGCTAATCAACGAAAATTCCTTCTCAAATTAAATTCACTGCGTAAAGATGCATTTAATGAGCTTGAATCTTACACCCCGCCCTGGTGGATGACAAAATCCGGCTGTTCTTCCGGTAATACCGATGGATCGGATAACCTGAAAGAGGATTACTACGACGATTTTGCTGAATATCTTACTACCGCTGTTTTGAATTACAAAAGAAGGTACGGTATTACTTTCAGCACCTTGTCGCCTATGAACGAACCTTTTTCAAACTGGTGGAAAGCAATGGGTGGCCAGGAAGGATGTGCCTTTTCGCAGGAAAACCAGCACAGGCTGATCAAAGAGGTGTACAAAAGCCTGGAAAAGAATAATATGCTGGGTTATTGTTCAATCAGCGCTATGGATGCCAATAGCCTCGATCAGTGTTTGAAAGGTATTCAGGGATATGAGAAAGCCGGCGATATTGTTCCTTTGATAAAGCAAGTGAACACCCATTCATATGCCGACACCAGCAGGGTTGAGTTGGGAAAATTGGCAAGGAAACTTGGCCTCAGGATGTGGCAATCGGAAAGTGGCCCCCTGGATGTAAACCTAACTGGTTTTGATAATTATCTTTTCATGGCACAGCGTATTGTGACCGATATCCGGGAACTACAACCCGAAGTGTGGTGCGACTGGCAGCTGGCTTCGCAGGGATTAGGTGATGGCCGGTGGGGATTATTGAGTTACGATCCGGTAAAAAAAGTCTATCAGCGCGAAAAATCGTATTACATCCGCAAGCAATTTTCGAAATTCATCCAACCTGGCTTCAGCATTATAAACGGGTCCGATCATCATTCAATTACAGCTTTAAGCCCAGATAATAAACAATTAGTGATTGTTATTATGAACGAAGAAACTTCAGCAAAAGACATAACAATCGACTTTTCGAAGTTTTCCAAAACCGGTAAATCGGCAAATCTGTACAGAACTTCATTAAATGAAGATTGCAGGGATATAACCGAAGGCCTGCCGGTTTTGCAGAAAAAGAGTAACTACCTGGCCCCTGCCAAATCGGTTACGACCATCCAGCTTGAAGTGAGTGTTAAGTAATTATCTAATCTAAAATCCGTGTTATGAAGACAAAATATATTCTGATATCAGCTCTCATTCTGATCCTGATGATGAAATCTGCAATAGCTTCAAAACTGTTTACAAATCCCGGATATAAAACATTTGTTTCTGCTACGGATACAGTTCCGAAAACAACCGTTTATAAAAATGCTTCAGCCTGGTATCCATTCGATGGCGATGGCATTGATGCAAAAGGAACGAACAACCTTTCGCTCCATCATGTAACTTTTATTGACGATCCAATCCGGGGCCAGGTAGCTGAAATAAACAGTGCCGATACCGGTTATATGGAATTCACGAAAAATCCGGTTTCGGGTGAACAGTTTACTATCTCAACCTGGTTTTACTGGAAATCGAATGTTGAAAGCTGGCAGGTAGTCTTTGAATTTGCCAATGTAAATACGATAAACGGGGTACACGACAATTTCTACCTTTCGACAAAAGCAGGCAGTACGTATGGACTTGTGGCAGAATCATCACTCAAAGGCTGGGAAAATATTTCTTCTCCCTCAGCAACTCCGGTCAACCAATGGGTGCATATGGCGGTAAGCTTCGACAACAGCCAGGTGATTTTATACCTTAACGGAAACCTGGCAGGAAAAGGGAAAATGAACAATACCATGGCAGGTATGACCCTGAATCGTTTCTATATTGGTGCTGATCCTATTCCTGGCCGTTACTGGCGGGGACTGGATGCCCGTTACGATGATTTTGCAGTTTTCGGAAAGGCACTTTCTGCTGTGCAGATCAATGCCCTGTCTCACGATACAATTCCACAACCACCAAAGGCAATTCCTTATGTATTTGAAGCTGAAGATTATCCGGCTGAAAATTGGGCAACAGCTAGTGAAGATACCACTACCTATGCTGTGTATAATGCTGTTCCTGATAAAGTTCCGACACCGTCGCATACGTTAAATTGCGGCGTAATACCTGGTGTGGGTTCGTTAACGATTTGGGCAAGGGTAAAAACGGATAGTAAAGTTTTAAATCCCTTTCTGGTAAAAATAAATAACCTGTCATGGCAAAATTCCGACAGCATTTTACCCTCCACGGATTGGCAATGGGTTCCTGTAGCCTTTGGCAATCTTGCTGAAGGAGATCATGTTTTTTCGATAGCAGCAGGCGCTACGGATGTAAAAATTGATAAGTTGCTTGGGAATTTTGACTTCACGTATGATCCCAATATTAAATACTCGAAAACGGATACCACTCTTCCTTCAGTTCCTTTAAATCTAGCTGCAAAAAACACTACAAACTCATCCACTAAACTCAACTGGAAGCGTTCGGCTGACAACATCAAGGTAACGGCATATGATATACTTTCGGACGGAAGGGTAATTTCGTCAACTGCTGATACCACAATAGCGTTAGCATTACTCTCATCTACATCCTATTCCTTTACAGTAAGGGCAAGGGATGCGGCCGGAAATATCTCCGCTGCTTCGGTACCGGTTTCTGTTTCAACGCAGGCACTGACTTTTACAGTCGATTTCAATGCAAAAAAACAAACCATAAATCACTTTGGCGCCTCTGATGCCTGGTCAGTTGAAATAGTCGGCGATAAATGGCCTGATGCCAAAAAGGAAGCAATTGCACGTTACCTCTTCAGCCGTCAAGCCGACCAGGATGGAAATCCACAAGGTATCGGGCTTTCGATGTGGCGGGTTAATATAGGGGATGGAAGTGCCGATCAGCCTACAAGTGGTTATAGCAGTGGAAATTGGACCCGTGAAACCCAGTGTTTCCTCAATACGGATGGAAGTTATAACTGGAATAAACAGATGGGTTCGCAATGGTTTTTGCAGAAAGCGAAGGAATATGGCGTGAATTATTTAACCGGATGGCTCAACTCTCCACCCTATTTTATGACCAAAAACAGTTATACTTTCCGCACTTCCGCAGTTCCCTCATATAACCTGGATGCAGCCAATTATACAAAATATGGTGAGTTTCTTGCCAATGTAGCAAAGCATTTTGAGCTTGCCGGTACACCTTTTTACGTAATAAGCCCGATTAACGAACCACAATGGAGCTGGAGCGCTACTGTTGGATCGGCAAGCCAGGCCGGGTCGTATTGTACCAATACCGAAGCTTCCGGCGTTGTAAAAGCCATCAACGCCCAGTTTGAACTGAAAAATGTATCTTCAAAAATTCTGATCCCGGAAGCCGGAGGTATTAATTACCTGAGCGCTATTGTTACTGGTGAAGCGGCCACTTCGAACCAGGCTACAGCTTTCTGGGGTACAGCAAGTGCAAATTATGTAGGAAACCAATCGCATATATCTAACTATGTCGCAGGCCATTCCTACTGGATTAATGGCGATGTGAATACCGCAGTAAGCATACGTCAGGCGCTGTCGAACAAATTGAAAGCGGTAAACCCGTCCCTGCAATACTGGCAAACTGAATTCTCATTGCTTGAAGATGCTTCGGATGGCAAAACAGAAATGACACCTATGGATTATTCCATGTTTATTTCCAGGGTTATCCATTTCGATCTTGTGGAAGGAAATTGCAGCGGATGGTCGTTCTGGACCGCTCTCAGCCGTCCGGCAGTAGCCGATCATGCCTACCGGTTTGCACTGATCAACTGGTACCCTAACGCCGAGAGCAGAGCCGCCTGTACCGACGGGGATTTCGGCGTTACAAAAAACCTCTGGACGTTGGGAAACTTCAGTCGCTTTATACGGCCTGGTTACACCCGTGTAAACGTGGCCCGTTCCGATGGACTTACCTCGGCAGGTGCAGCTTATGGGCAAATGACCTCTGCTTACCTGAGCGCTTCGTCCGACACCCTGGTGATGGTGGTTATCAACTATAGCGAATATGATCAGCAATTCAGCCTGAACCTATCGAACCTGCCTGCCAACTTCGTGCTTGAAAAACTGAAACCCTATATTACTTCGGCAACTGATGACCTGAAAGCATATCCTGAAGTAAGTGCCCTTACCCCGGTTTACCTGAAAGCCCGCTCCATCACTACATTGGTTGGTGTTAATGTTAATGCAATTCATACCTCACTAAAACCTGAAAACCCTTCAGGTAAATCGCTAAAAATATACCCTAATCCGGCATCCGATTTTGTTAAAATTGAAAGCGCAAATTCTGGTTTCATGCAAATAAAGATTTTTGACATAACAGGGAAGATTTTAAAATCCCATTATTCTGTCAATAACAACCTGAATCTGCCTGTAAAAGACCTGAAACCGGGAACCTATTTTATATCTGTCGAACATGCAGGCATTGTTGAATCACACAGCTTAATCATCAGCCGCTAATACACTTTCTCATGAATACCAAATCAGTTTTCCCCATACTTGTTCTCTTTCTGATACTTATAAAGATAAATGCTCAACCTGCCCGCATTAAGCAGAACATTGATGAGCACTGGAAATTTAACCTGGGAGATAGTTACGCCGCCCGAAATCCTGAATTCAATGATAATGACTGGAGAACACTTGATCTGCCTCACGACTGGAGTATTGAGCTTCCTTTTGATCCTAAATTAGCCAGCTCAACGGCCTACCTTCCTACAGGAATTGGGTGGTACAGGAAATCCTTCGAAGTGCCCTCTTCTTACATAGATAATATGGTAAGCATCCTTTTCGATGGCGTTTATAACAACAGCGATGTATGGATTAACGGTCATCACCTGGGGAAAAGGCCTTCAGGATATGCAAGCTTTCAGTACGATCTTACACCATACCTGGTTCAAGGAAAAGAGAATGTGATTGCCGTAAGAGTGGATCACAGCCTATATGCAGATTCACGCTGGTACACAGGTTCAGGCATTTACCGCAATGTATGGCTGAATATTACTGATAAAATACATGTGGCACAATGGGGAACTTTTGTTACAACTCCGGTTATAAACAGTGAGTCAGCCAAAGTTTGTATCGAAAATAAGATTGAGAATAACTCAGAAAAAACGCAGAACCTCGAGATTGTTTCTGTCATACTTGGAGTTAACGGGAAAGAAGTTGGCAGAACCAGTTCTGTTCAGTCACTTGCTCCAGGCGAATCTTCAGCAAAGCAGGAAATCACCGTTAAAAATCCTGTTTTGTGGGATGTGAATTCACCAAACCTATACACCGCTAAAACCTTTCTGCAGATTGATGGAACGACGATTGATGAAGTATCTGTGCCTTTTGGTATAAGGAGTTTTGCCTTCGATAAAGATAAAGGATTCTTCCTGAACGGGAAAAAACTTAAGCTTAAAGGAGTCTGCATCCATCATGATGGAGGATGCGTAGGGGCTGCCGTTCCTGAGAAAATATGGAAGATCCGCCTTGAGAAACTGAAAGCCGGTGGTTGCAATGCTATCCGCACCAGCCATAATCCGGTTGCACCTGAATTGCTTGACCTTTGCGATAAAATGGGATTCCTTGTCATGGATGAAGCTTTCGACGAATGGGAATATTCGAAACGTAAATGGATAGATGGCTGGAACCAGACCATTGCAGGTTTTGATGGAGCCAGCCGCTACTTCGACGAATGGAGTGAAAGGGACTTGAAAGATATGATCAATCGCGATAAAAACCATCCTTCCATCATTCTCTGGAGTATTGGAAACGAAATCGATTATGCCAACGATCCATACGCTGATAAACAGGATGTCAATTATACCATTGCAAGGCCCGATCCGGCACGCATGGTGCCTATCGCTAAAAATCTGTCAGGAATCATAAAGGCTATCGATACAACACGTCCTGTTACTATGGCTCTGGCCGATATCCGAAATTCCAATTCCATTGGCCTGCCCGAAGTGCTCGATATTGTCGGGTATAACTATACCGAAAGCCAGTATGCAGCAGACCACAAAGCATATCCCAACAGGTTGATTTATGGAAGCGAAAACCCACAAAATTATACAGGCTGGCTGGCAGTAAAAAACAATGATTTCATTTCGGCTCAGTTTCTGTGGACAGGAATTGATTACCTGGGCGAAGGTGGAAAATTTCCGGCACGCTCGGCCTATTCAGGCTTGCTGGATCTGACAAACCTCGAAAAAACGATCTATTACTGGCGTCAGTCGATGTGGACAGATAAGCCAATGATTTCCCTGGCAGCCCGCAAGAAAAACGCTTCTGATACCATGACTGCTGATCCTATGGGTAAAATGGCGTGGTTCCTCAACGAAATTGAAGAAAAACTTCATTGGAATTATTCGGCAGGTGATACCGTGTTGGTTATAGCATATTCCAATTGCAAAGACGTAGAATTATTCATTAACGGAAAGTCGTACGGCAAAAAACTACAGAATGAAGCTAATTCATGCTTCTGGTGGTATGTTCCTTACCAGGCCGGCGAAGTTAAAGCCATAGGGACAGGCGCTGACAAAAAGAAATACACATCAGTTTTGAATACAGTATTTGAACCGGCACAAATACAGCTTGTACCCGATACAACATTTATAAATTCGGATGGAAAAGACATTGTAGTGGTAGAGGCTATTCTGAAGGACAAAAACAACAACACTTCGTACCTTGCCAATAACAGGGTTGATTTTACGGTAACAGGCCCTGGAACAATTATCGGAACCGATAACGGTGATGCCAAATGCGTTGACAGCTTTAAACTACCATGGAAAAACGCCTATGCCGGACGATGCATAGTTGTGATTCAATCAACCAAACAAGCAGGAAAAATAACAGTAACCGCAACGGTTGATGGAATTCCGGGTAAGGCAATTCAGATTGAATCGGGGTTGAAATAATCATTTATTTTGCCAACGAACTTTAAACTTATCTGATTCAATTTAAGTATTCTGCTGCCATGTCTTCAAATCCATGACGGAATATTGAATTACTTCAAATTGTAAATAATCTGAACTTATAATCCACACTTTAAAATGGATCTTTTCTATGGCCACTTTCATCACTACTGAAAATAATACAGAGAACACTCCTTCCGGAAAAACAAATACGCTCTATCTCTCCGGATTGGCTCTGATTGCCGCTATCGGAGGCTACCTGTTCGGTTTTGACTTCGCAGTGATTTCCGGTGCTTTGCCATTTTTACGCGAACAGTTTGGACTGAACGAATATTGGGAAGGATTTACCACAGGATCGCTTGCATTAGGCTGTATAATTGGCTGCCTGGTAGCTGCAAAGACTTCAGAAAAATTTGGCCGAAGACCTGCATTGTTGCTGTCAGCCTTTGTTTTTGCTTTTTCATCAGCTGGCATGGCAATGGCCCCAGGACTTTCATTTTTTATTTTTTCACGTTTTTGTGCCGGTATTGGAGTAGGTATGGCATCCATGCTGGCACCCATGTACATTGCCGAAATATCGCCGCCACAAGTTCGCGGCCGTTTGGTTTCCCTTTACCAGCTTACTATAGTCTTAGGAATTTTAATTACTTCCATCGTAAACTATCTGCTACGCAATCATGGCATCGATGCATGGCGGTGGATGTTTGGCATGGGTGTCATCCCTTCGGTGCTTTTCTTTACCGGTGTATTCTTCCTGCCCGAGAGTCCGAGATGGTTATTGAAAGCCGGCAAAGACAAAAGCGCAAGAAAGGTTTTATCAGCCATCGGAGATGAAAAGTATGTGAATGCCACTATAATTTCCATCGAACAATCATTAACAGGACCAGTTACAATGAACTATGCAGCTGCTTTTAAAAAACCGTTTTTCACAGCAGTTGCGCTGGGAATCGGATTGGCTGTGTTTCAGCAATTTTGCGGTATAAATGTGGTATTCAATTATACTTCCAATATTTTTGCCAGTATAGGAGCCAGTAAGGACGATCAGCTGCTGCAGACCGTTTTTATAGGAGGTGTGAACCTGGTTTTCACGTTACTGGCCATTTCCCTGGTGGATAAGCTTGGTCGAAAGCCGCTCATGCTGATCGGATCAGCAGGGCTGGGAGTATTGTATATTATTATAGCTACGGTGCTGGGTGCGAAGGAAGCAACAGGTTCAGCCGTTTTCCTTTTAGCCGCAATTGGATTGTATGCCACAACTCTGGCTCCTATTACCTGGGTTCTTATTTCAGAAATTTTTCCCAACAAAGTTCGCGAAGAAGCCACTTCCATTGCCGTTATGAGCTTGTGGGCAGCATATTTTGTACTCACATTTACATTTCCCATCCTGGCCAAATTGCTGGGCGGGGTTAAAAATACATTCTTTGTTTATTCTGTGATCTGCTTTATCGGCTTGATCTTTATTTATTTCAAGGTAAATGAAACAAAGGGGAGAACACTTGAAGAAATTGAAAAACAATTCTGAAAATCCTGTTAAACTATTTACAGGCTTAAGTAATATCAATGTCTGACACTGAAAATAAATATAAAATGTCTGTAAAAGCCTGGTACGAAAAAGTGATAATCCCGACTTATGGTATCGGGAAACCGGAGAAAAACCCCATTTTCCTTGAGAAACGTGTTTACCAGGGAAGCAGCGGAGTTGTGTACCCACATCCGGTAATCGAAAAAATACTGGACGAAAAGACTGACAAGGAATGGAATGCTGTATACCTCGAAAACCAGTATCTCAAAATCATGATACTGCCCGAACTGGGTGGTCGGGTTCAAATGGCTTATGACAAAACAAAACAACGCCATTTTATTTATTACAATCAGGTAATCAAGCCGGCACTTGTGGGTTTAACAGGTCCATGGATTTCGGGTGGCCTCGAATTTAACTGGCCACAGCATCACCGCCCAAGCACATACCAACCAACCAGTAGCACAATTGAGGAAAATCCCGATGGAAGTATAACGGTTTGGTGCAGCGAAATTGAGCGAATGTTTCGCACCAAAGGAATGGCAGGGTTTACCCTTTATCCTGACCATGCTTACCTCGAAATAAAAGTTAAACTTTACAACCGTACACCGCAGCCCCAGACTTTCCTCTGGTGGGCCAATCCTGCCGTAAAGGTGAATGACGATTACCAAAGCGTGTTCCCGCCGGATGTACATGCGGTTTACGATCATGGTCGCCGGGATGTTTCCACTTTCCCGATTGCAACAGGCACTTATTACAAAGTTGATTATTCGGCGGGTGTTGATATATCGAAGTATAAAAATGTGCCGGTTCCCACTTCCTTTATGGCGGTTGAATCGAAATACAATTTTGTGGGAGGATACGAAAACGATACAAAAGGCGGTTTGCTGCATGTTGCTAATCATCATGTTTCGCCGGGTAAAAAGCAATGGACCTGGGGACATGGCGATTTTGGCCGTGCCTGGGACCGCAATCTAACCGACGAAGATGGTCCGTATATCGAATTAATGTGTGGGGTTTATACCGATAACCAACCTGATTTTTCGTGGCTGATGCCTTATGAAGAAAGGGATTTCAAACAGTACTTTATGCCTTACCGTGACCTGGGAATGGTAAAGAATGCTACAAAAGAAGCAATGGTAAATCTTGAACTGATCCAGGGCAAAGCCGTAGTAAAAGCGTACACTACTGCCATTTATGCCGGTTCAACCATCCGGCTTGAAACAAAGTTTAAGGTTTATATAGATGAAACTGTTGACTTTTCACCTGCCATGTCGTTTGAAAAATCAATTCCAATAGAACATGGATTAAAGGCCGAAGATTTTTATCTCACAGTTAAAACTAACAACGGTAAGTTGCTGGTTGATTATAAACCTGAAAAATCTGAAGAAAAACCAGTTCCTGAACCTGCAAAAGCAGCCAAAGAACCAAAGGACATTAGTTCCATTGAGCAACTCTACCTTACAGGTTTGCACATTGAACAATATCGTCACGCTACCTATAAACCAACCGATTACTACCTGGAAGCGCTCCGCCGTGAGCCTGGAGATGTCCGGAATAACAATGCCATGGGTTTGTTGCTGTTGCGCCGCGGACAATTTGCACTGGCAGAACCTTATTTCAGGCGGGCTATTGAAACTTTAACCGAAAGGAATCCAAATCCCTATGATGGTGAACCTTTATTCAACCTGGGGCTGTGCTTGCGGTTTCTGGGCAGGAATGATGAGGCTTTTAACAAATTCTACAAAGCCACATGGAATGCTGCTATGCAGGATGCTGCTTATTTTAACCTGGCCCTACTTTCTTCAATAAAATGCGATTGGGATGAAGCTATGGATAACGTTAGCCGCTCGTTGATCAGGAACTGGCATAACCATAAATCCCGTCATCTGAAAGTTGTCATTTTACGGAAATTGAACCGGATAGAAGAAGCAATAAAGTTATCTGAAGAGTCACTTGAGCTGGATGCGTTTAACCTTGGAGTACTATTCGAAAAATACCTGATTTCAAAAGATAAGAATGATCTGAATCTGCTTGTGAAACTGGCAAATAATAACCTACACGACTATATCGAATTTTCTCTGGATTATGCCATGGCCGGATTGTACGACGAGGCTCAGCAATTATTGCTTCAAGGTATTGAACAATCCCCGGAAGATTACCCAATGGCCTGGTATTTCATGGGTTGGTATGCATTAAAAGCACCTTGTTCTTCCGATCAATTCAAGAGTTGTACTGACGATCAAAACGAAAAAGCATCGGACTTCTTTAAAAAAGCGGCTCAAATGAACCCCGCCTTTTGTTTTCCTAACCGGTTGGACGAAGTTATAGCCCTTCAATGTGCAATGAAAATAAATCCTACAGATGCCAGGGCACCCTTTTATCTTGGTAACTTCTGGTATAATGCCCGGCAATATGATGAGGCAATCCGATGCTGGATGCTTTCACGAAACCTGGATGAAAATTTCGCTACTGTAAAACGCAACCTGGCGCTGGCCTATTATAATAAAACTAATGAACCAGCATTGGCATTGCTGGAACTGGAAGCAGCCTTTAACTATGATGCCACAGATGCCCGCGTCCTGATGGAACTTGATCAATTGTACAAGAAGCTGAACAGACCTCATTCCGAACGCCTTGCCTTACTGGAAAAGTATCCGGATGGTGTTGAATACCGCGATGACCTTTACCTCGAAAGAGTGACACTTTACAACCAACTGGGTAATTTCGAAAAAGCACTGAAATTACTTTCTTCAAGAAATTTCCATCCCTGGGAAGGCGGCGAAGGTAAGGTTACCGGGCAATATCTCTATGCACACATTGAGCTGGCAAAAAAGGCATTTCTGGCAAAAGAATTTGATAAGGCTATTTCCCATCTGTCAGCCACCGAATCATACCCCAACAATCTCGGCGAAGGAAAACTTACCGGAACCAGGGAAAATGACATCCATTACTGGCTGGGATGTATTTACGAAGCCCGGGGTGAAATGGAAACTGCAAGGGCTTATTGGGAAAAGGCTACCCAGGGATCTGCGGAACCAACTGCTGCCATTTTTTATAATGATCAACATCCAGATAAAATATATTACCAGGGCCAGGCTTTATTGAAACTAAATCGAAGTGAAGAAGCTAAGGATCGTTTTAACCGGTTGAGGATATATGGTGAAACACATCTGAACGATCATATTAAAATTGATTATTTCGCTGTGTCACTTCCAGATCTGCAGATTTGGGATGAAGATCTGGACCGCAGAAATCAGATCAATTCACATTACCTGATTGGATTAGGATACATGGGATTGGGAGAAACCGAAATAGCCGTAGAACAACTTCACCTGGTAATTGACATGGACATTAATCACCAGGGAGCAAGGCAACATTTGAATTCAATTCTTGCTCATGAAATCTGAATGCTTTAATGTGTAAGATTTGTATCTTTGCTCTACCGGATAATCAAGTGTGAAAGCAAGAGTGTAAGCATCAGTTTCAAAAAATGGCTATTATAACAGAATGATGGAAAATATTTCAAATTTACTCGTAAAAATAAGTGAAGACAGCAACACGCTTAAAAGCCTTTACGGCATTAATCCTGATGTAGTACAAAAACAAATTCTTCGTTATACTGAATTATTGAAATCCTTTCAGGAAACATACCCTGACAAGGAGGTTGCTGTCTTCAGTTCGCCGGGCCGCTCCGAAATTGGCGGAAACCATACCGATCATAACCAGGGTCGCGTGCTGGCCGGTGCTGTTAACCTCGATAATATTGCTGTAGCAGCAATAAACAATACCAATATTATCAACATTATTTCAGCAGAGTACCCGCCGTTTAAAGTAGATCTTTCCAAACTAAATCCTGATAAAAGCGAGTTATATACCTCCGCATCCCTGGTAAGAGGAATATGTTCGCGCATGAAAGAACTTGGATTTGCAATCGGTGGTTTCAATGCTGTAATTGATGGAGGAGTACCTAAAGGATCAGGATTGAGTTCTTCAGCATCTTTCGAAGTCCTTATCGGAACAATACTGAGTCACCTTTTCAACGAAGGGAATTTGGACCCGATTACCAATGCTATTATCGGGCAATATGCCGAGAATAATTTCTTCGGAAAGCCTTGTGGTCTTATGGATCAGACTGCCTGTGCAGTGGGTGGTTTTATCACTATCGATTTCAAAACTCCTGCAAATCCTATCGTTAAGAAAGTAGATTTTGATTTTACAAAAACCGGTTTTGCACTGGTAATAACTGATACCGGTGGTAATCATGCCGATTTAAATGATGAATATGCCTCACTCCCGGTCGAAATGAAATCTGTAGCTAAAGTATTGGACGCGAAGGTTCTTCGCGAAGTAACCCTTGAGCATATAGTAGATGCCATTCCCGAACTTCGTGAAAAAACCGGCGACAGGGCAATTTTGCGCGCATACCATTTCCAGGGCGATAACGCCAGGGTCGTTAAGCAGGTTGAAGCGCTTGAACAAAATGATTTCCCTGCTTTTCTGCAAATGGTTATTGAATCGGGTTATAGTTCCTTTATGTACAACCAGAATATTTACCCGGTTAATAATGTAAAAGAACAAGGTGTTTCGCTGGCACTGGCACTAAGTGAAATGATCCTGAAAGGGCATGGAGCATGGCGTGTGCATGGCGGAGGTTTTGCCGGCACCATCCAGGCTTTTGTTCCGCAAAATCTGCTGGCAAAATATATCTCAACACTCGAACATGTATTTGGCGAAGGATCATGCAAAAAGCTCTTTATCCGGAATACCGGCTCCACAAAAGTCAATCTGTAAAAATTGATCCGGAGTTGCGTTCTCCCGGATCGGTAACAATTGAAAATCATCTGAATTTTCCAATACTAATTAATAAACATAGATTACATGGTTGATGACAAAATTTACCTGAGTATTATAGATTATGCCATTATGGCGATCTATTTCATTTTCGTGCTGGGCATTGGCTGGGCACTGAAGAAATACATGAAATCGAGTACGCAGTTCCTCGAAGGCGGTCGAAACATACCTTCATGGATAACAGGATTAGCCTTTATTTCGGCAAATCTTGGAGCGCTTGAAGTTTTTGGAATGGGAGCTTCCGGGGCTAAATACGGTATGCTTACCAATCATTTTTACCTGATAGGCGCCATTCCCGGAATGATTTTACTGGGTATTTTCATGATGCCTTTTTACTACGGCAGCAAAGCCCGTTCGGTGCCTGAATACCTTAAACTGCGCTTTGACGAAAAAACCAGAGGGTTCAACGCTTTCGCCTTTGCCATCATGACCGTGTTTGCTTCCGGGATTTCGATGTTTGCCCTGGCCCGGTTAATGGGAGTATTGCTGCATTGGAACTTTCACCTTAGCCTGATAGCTTCAGCTGTAATAGTGCTGGTTTACACATATCTGGGTGGACTTAAATCTGCAATTTATAATGAAGTTCTGCAATTTTTCCTCATCGTTGCCGGCATGTTACCGCTGGTAATCATTGGATTGAATGATGTAGGCGGATGGAGCGGTTTGAAGGATAACCTTGCTGTGGTAGCTACAAGCAAAGGTTTTCAACCCGACACCTGGTTGCACACATGGAAATACCTTGGATCTTCAGGCTCTAATCCAATGGGTGTAGAATGGTTTGGGATGTTCATGGGCCTTGGTTTTGTACTTGGGTGCGGATATTGGTGTACAAACTTCCTCGTAGTTCAACGAGGGATGGCTGCCAATTCAATGTCGGGTGCACGTCGTACTCCGCTCATCGGGGCTATTCCCAAAATGTTTATCCCTCTTATTGTTGTTGTTCCCGGTATGATTGCCATGGCTCTTTTATCAATGCCGGACAAGGGTTTCCAGCTGATCGGCGGTGACCCAAATGATTTTAATATGACTATCCCCTCCATGCTGGTGCATTACTATCCAACAGGCTTGCTCGGCTTGGGGATTACCGCTTTAATGGCATCATTTATGAGCGGAATGGCAGGTAATGTTACCGCATTCAACACGGTTTTCACCTACGACATTTACCAGTCGTACATTAAGCCCGGGAAATCTGACGACCACTACCTCCGCGTAGGTCAGTTTGCGACTATATTCGGGGTTGTGGCCAGTATACTTACAGCCTATGTTGCAGCTTCATTTAACAACATCATGGATTTCCTGCAGTTGATTTTTGCGTTTGTAAATGCACCATTATTTGCAACTTTCCTGTTAGGAATGTTCTGGAAACGGGCTACAGGAAACGGCGCTTTTATGGGATTAGTTTCCGGAACGCTTGCGGCGGCCATTCACCACGGTCTTACGGTTGCCGAGGGAAAAGGCGGGTGGATATCACCAATACACTCTTATCCAAGCGGTATGGCACAGAGTTTCTGGACAGCAATCTGGGCATTTTTTGTGTGTTTTATCGTTTCTGTTGTTGTTTCGCTGGTTACAAGGCAACTGAAAACCAAGGATGATCTTACTGGGCTGGTATATTCGTTAACGCCGCGTACAAAGGACGAACCAGGTATACCCTGGTATGATAAACCAGTGACATTGGCTGTTATAGTAGGAGCAATAAGTATAGTAATCACAATTTTTATCTGGTAGGAGGTTTAGTTATGGATATGGACATTAGAATGCCAATTGGACTGCTTTTTGCAATCCTTGGTTTAATACTTTTCGGTTTCGGGATTTATTCAATGAACGACGCTGAAATCTACGCGCGTTGCCTGGGCAGGAACATCAATCTCTGGACCGGACTGGCTATGATGGTGTTTGGCGGACTGATGCTGTTTTTCTCGCTGAAAAAGAAAAAGACGGTTTAATTCAGAAAGACTAAAAAACGGTAAGGTCCCTTTGTATAGAGAAATTAATCCGGTAATACTTACACTTCATTTAGTGTATGCTTTTGATATTATAAAGAAAAGGATTCTAAACCGAATCCTTTTCTTTTTTAAACTTTTGTATTTCGTTGAGGAAATCAATTGCATTTTGTAATTTTTCAGCACCAAAGAATTTATCAGTGCGTTTCACCCAATAGCCTGACTTGTTTTTAAGCGATAGCTTTCTGAACAGATAAATTGCAATCGCTGTAAATAAGGTGACAATTACAACCTGAATTGCCCAAAAAATGAATCCTCCATGCTGAACCAGCTCTTCGGTATACCACCATGTGCAATACAAAGGCGTTTGAAGTAGCAGTGCACGTCCTACCCCGACATAAGAAGTATAAACCCGTGCAAGCTTGTGTTGTGTTTCAATAATGCTATCAGCTATGTTGATAGAGCTCAGGATTATAATATGGCGCAAATACAGGACTACGGCAAAAACATTGAAAAGAATAATCAATCCAACTGAAATGGTAAAGTAAGGATTATCTTTTGTATGATAGACCAGGAAACTGAGAAACCAAACCCAGGCTACACCTAGCAGCATTACAAAAATATGGCCCTTTTTAAAAGAGTTGATTTTTGATTCTGCCTTTATGGATTGAATATCTTTAAGCTGTTGAAAATTTACTTCCAGCAAGCGATCCAGTTTTCTGTCGTACGATTGCCAGGCGTTTTTTAAATCCAGTTCATTCATGATTTTATTCATTAGCAAGTGAAAATTTTAATTTTAATTTTTCCTTAATACGTCCTATTTTGGTCGCTACATTTGTTTCGGTGATACCCAGCACCTCCGCTATTTCCTTATGGGTTTTATTATCCAAGTACAGAAGCATTAAGGCTTTATTCAATTCGTCCAGTTCATTAATAAACTGATAAAGTAACTGCACATTTTCCTCCAGTTCGTCGGGTTCATCGTCAATAACCAGAGCAATTATGTTATCTGTGAGAGGTGTAGTTATTTCCTTTTTAGACTTCCGGTAAAAAGATATGGCCACATTCAGCGCAATCCTGTACACCCATGTTGAATGTTCATACTTATCGTTGTAGTTTACGAACGATTTCCATAACTGAATGATGATTTCCTGGACGAGATCGTTCCTGCTTTCACTGTTTTTGCAATACGAGTTCGCAACCTTATAAATTATTCCTTTGTTGGCTTTAATAACCAATAGAAACAGTTCCGGGTCACACGTTGTTTTCATTTGTGTTTCTGTTCGGTTAGATAGGTGTGATTGTAAAATTCTCGGCTTTGTTATCTATTTCATTCAACAAATCAGAATCTTATTGTTTCCTAATTATTCGCAAGTGCGATGGAATTATCACAGGCAGATTGAAAATATTCTCAATATTTGGTTAAAGTCATTTGGAATCATGTACAAATCAGCCAGGAAACAGGCTGAGCGGTAGACTAAAAATTTAAAATACTTACTAAAAACTGACCGGAATTATTTTTTGCGGAGTTTATCCCAAATTTCCCGCACATTTTCTTCGCCTTTATTATATTCAACACGTGAGTTTTTTTCGTAAACTTCCCAACTTGGCAGGATATTAATTTTGCCTGAGTCAGGATATTCGGAAATATCCAATCCGATCGTTGTCCTCAGGTCAAGGTAGGAACATGGTGAATTTGTATGGTTGTAAAACTGATGGGCACTTGTTTCTCCCGTTTCGAAAAATACGAGTTCACCTTTAGAAATAACTTGAAATCCCTCGATGGATCGCAATGTCATAGCACCCGAAATTATCATTACGAGCTCTTCGGCATTGCGATGAAAATGATATGGAAATGAGAACTTTCCAGGATCAAGCTGGCGGATATCGAAAACAAAATGTTTTGAATCGGATATTGCTCCCACCTCGGAGAAAGGGTTTTTACACCAAAATCATCCATGGAGGAAGTATCTGTCCTGAATTCGAAGTTTTCAGGTTTTAGTATTGTTGGCATGGCTCTTCCGATTTAGGTTGAACAGACGCGAGTTGTTCTGTAACTAACAATGCTGACACTATTTACTTTGAAATAATATAAACAACAAACAGATAAAAGAGTTTCTCAGTATAAATCGACCATTCTCCTGGCTGATGTTATAAACCGGATTAACTGTCACATTTTTTAATTACTTTAAAACAAAGAGTTTTCTCTAATTCGTTTGGGCAGATGTTTCGGGCCCAAATAAATTATGTGGCTTTTTACTAAAAGTTCCATTAAAAAAGAAGACTGTAAGGGTAATGTAAACGATAAAACCTAATACAATTAGCAACTGAACCCCCGTGGTTTTTTGAATATCTTGTTTTAATTTTGCATCGCAAACTTCACCAGGGCAATATTGAGCTTTTTCTTTATAAACCATCGAATAAAATTTGCATCCCAGACAAATGCCAAATGAAGTTTCGAAGAATAGAAAAATTAGGCAGATAAGGCAGATAATACCTGTAATAGGACTGTATGAATTCACTAAAACCACAAGTACAAACATGGTTGTAGCCAAAACCAGGCCAATAATCCAGGCAAACTTTTTTTGTTTGGCTCCCACATATTCGGGAACCTGGTTCCTGACAATCAAACGTCCTACTATTAATGATGGAGAAAATTTGGGATTAATAAAAACACGTAACAGTAGATCTGTAAGGAATATGATAACGGCATATTTCAGCATCAGGAACTCACCTTTTGATGCCGCTAAAAATATGGAAACAAACATCATTACGAACAATAGTCCTGCTGCCGCACGAATTTCACGTTCGTTTAATACCGGAATAGTGTAACCGTCTACATCTTCTCCAAATTTAATGATTGTATTTTCTTTTTTCATATTTATTGCTTTTTGTTTATGCTGATTGAGTAATAATACGGGTAACCCTGTTATGCAAATTTATCATTTCCCCAGTTTCTGGATTGCAAAATTTATATTATCTGTAAAAAACACATAATTTGACTTATTGCTTTCAAAAATAAAATCCCGGAGACTCTTGCTCTCATATTTGGCAAAATTGCCTACTATCGCCAGTTTTACCCTGTAATTTGAAAACTTCTGTAAAACTTCTCCCGCAAGCCTGGTTTTCAGGTCGAAAAAATCAGCGTGCAGGCTTCGTTCATGAATTATTATCCGCTCGCAATCCCGGGACATTAAATCTCCGAAAATATTCAGGACATCCTGGGGCTGCTTTATCAGAAAATTCTCATCTGTCAGTTCCGCAATTGAATTTTTATTATCTGTGATACTATATTTTATATCCATACCTGGTGATTTTTCACTATATCTAATTGATCAATTGTATCAAATCAGTCCCAACATAAATTATTCAGCCCCAGATTACCTTTGGTGAGTTTTCTTTATTAATAACTGAATGGAGCGCTTAAAATTAAGGATTCTTTCTTTCGGAAGAAATAAATTCAGCGCCATGTAAAAAGGAGGGAATTCGTTTTTCTGTTCAGGTTTAAAATCACATCGGCTCTATAGTTAATCCAGCTCACATAAATCAGTGAAACCACTTGACTAATAGCGATTTATTAACGGTTTGAATATTTTTAAATAAATCAAAACCCAATCAGACTGTTTATTCGCTGGTTTCCGAATACACCTTGAATTGTATAAGACAATTAGAATTTTCCTCATTTTTATCAGAATGCCATGGAAAAGCGTGCTTACGAAATACTTAAAACAGGCAATATCGATTATTTCTGGATTAGCCAGATAGTTGATTTCCTTCATAATAACATAGATAATCTTCATTACGCCAAAGAAGAGCGTATCCTTTTCACGGCAGTTGCAGGTGTTACAAGGAAGATGTAAATAGTAAGCTGATCTATGTTAAGGGTAACATAACAAGTCTAAACTAATACTCAACAGTTAAACGAAAAACCCATAAAACAACGAAGCCATCTCAGTTTTGGGACAGCCTCGTTGGTACAATCAACCTATGAGATTTTTTTGATTTTCGCCGTGTATTGTGTTACCCGGCCCGGATTTCAGATGACTTTAATACCAAAAAAAGGTAATACGGATTCGGCGTTATCCGGGGTAACATGGAGGTAGAACTTTCCATCTTTAAAAACAAAGTACTCTGATTCCATATGCACATTCTTGTAATCACAATTATACAACTCACCGTGCTCCTGTAATTTGCAGTATTTATAGAGACGAAGTCCGCTGCGCGATGTAATGTATTCCATCATAGCGGTACAATTTGCCGGGGCCCATTTGCACTTAACCGGCAGTCTTTCGAACAAGCGGCCATGGCAGGAATAGGAATCCACTTTCTTAAGCGGAACTTTCATAATGGTTCCATCGGCCATTTTCAGATTCATATTAAGTAATCCCGACCTTACCGTCTGGCAGAAATAGGTCTTCCCGTTTACGGTTACATAGCTGGTGGCTTCGCCTCCGGCTTTCAGAATCAGAACAGATATGAACAGTATCAGAAATAATGATAGTTTTTTCATTGCTTGGTCCTCCTTATTTTAGGTTAATAATTCAATGATGTAAAATTACATAACAGACTGACTGTGAAGCAAATCTATTCTGTAATACGACCAAAAGAATCGATAAACAATTAGCCGCATTAATCGGTCCATTCGCCGGATAAAAAGAAGGATTAAGCGATGATCTAAAGAAGAAGAAAGGATTTAATAAATGAAATTACTGGTTTGCTCCAGAAACTTATAACCGGAGAAATGCCAATAACGCATCAAGGATTACAATGCGCTGAATTTTAAATGCGTTTTACAATTAATTTTGAGTTGTCGTGACAAAAAAAATCTTTCGGTATGGACCCTACTATGAAAATAGCCAGAAGAATAATATAAATTAAAACCCATATACTTTAAAACTCTTATACCGTAGTAACGCCTCCGGAAGCTAACGCTTATCAATAATATCGAAGAAATTCTTCTGGTATGTGTCGCCTATGGGGATGCGCTGATCTGCAATTTTAATATGTTTTCGCTCTATCGATTCTATTTTGCTTATTGCCACAAAGAAGGAACGGTGAACCCGGCAAAACTTATGTTCCGGCAGAACATCTTCCATACCACTGGCATTCATCAGCGTCATAATTCGTTTTTTGGGGGTTACAATGCGCCAATAATCACCCATTCCTTCAATATACAATACTTCGGATGTGGTCACTTTTTCAATATGCGTATCCGTTTTTACGAAAAAGTAATCTTTTTCTGCTATTTCAGAAGGATGTGCTGCTGCCTGATTCCCTTCCGGAGTATTTGCTTCATTCTGCATACGGTCATAAACTTTGTTTAAACCCTTAAAGAAACGTTCGAACGAAATGGGCTTAAGGAGATAGTCGGTTACATCCAGGTCAAATCCCTGTATGGCATAATTATCATAAGCCGTCGTCATGATCACATACGGTTTCACGTTCAACGCGTTCAGCAATTGTATACCGGTAAGGTCCTCCATCTGTATATCAAGCAGAATAAGGTCCACGCGATTATTGCGAAGGTATTCCATAGTATCAATAGCATTATCGAATGTCTGCACCAGTTTCAGGAATGGAACTTTTGCACAGTAATCCTTTATGATCTCAAGCGCTAGTGGCTCATCATCAACAGCTATACAATTGATCTTCATATCAGATGGTTATTTCAAGATTTATTCTGAATGTTTCTGCTTCGCGGCTAATTTGTAGTTTATGTTTATCAGGATATATGAGTTCAAGCCTTCGCCGTATCACACCAAGACCGATCCCGCTAACAAGTTCATCATTAGCTGATTCAGTATTCTTAAGGTAATTGATAACTTCAAAACTTATCGTCCCGCGTAGCGCTGATAAACGAATAAGAATTCCGGGACGGTGGCTTTTGCTGCTGTGTTTAAAGGCATTTTCAACGAAAGAAATCAGCAGCATAGGGGCTATGGACTGGCCTTCGATAATTCCCTGAATCTGAAGCGACACAAAATCAGGATGTTTAGTCCTGAGATTCTGTAGTTCGATATAACTTTTCAGGTATTCGAGCTCTTTTTCGAGCGGAACTCTTTGGGAGGCCGAATCATACAACATATATCTCATGATGGAAGAGAGTTTCATAACCGCTTCGGGAGCATCGTCCGATTTCCTGTAAACCAGCGAATAGATGTTGTTAAGTGTATTGAAAAGAAAATGTGGATTCACCTGCGCCCGCATCAGGGCGAGTTCGCTGGCCTGCTGCTGGTTGACCAGTTCGTCCCTGAGTTTTTGTGATTCAAACCAGTTGATCATAAAACGAACGAGAATGGCGTAAATCCCGATAATAATCACCATTCGCAGGTTGTTCCACATATAAACTGATTTAAATACCATGTCGCTATTCATCTGGCTACTGAAGATTTTCCAGAGATAATATTCGGCAGGTGTCCGGAATATGGTAATAATAGCTACCAATAACAGACCGCTGAGTACGGCAATACCTTTACTTTTGAATTTCAGTAAACGTGGAAGCAGTAAATAAACCGGGTAAAATGTGATTATGTTAAGTATCGCTGAAATACAAACATCTAACAGATATTTATTATTCACCAGCATACTTTCATCAAGTTTCCCAATATAAAGGGGGAAGAGGCCCTGGTTTATGATATAAAACCAGAAGAGTAAATGAATGAGTATGATATTTTTGCGTTTCATTTGATAAACATTTCAATGCTTGTCCTACATTATTTTATGTTGCGCAAAATAATGAAAAACAGGCCTATAAGTCATAATCAAATCGATGAACTGTACTGATTTTCCGGTAAATTGAAGGGTTATATCTGTCAGAAGTGAGGAACACAGGAATTCGTTATTTTTTGAATTAACTATTCAACATTCTACCTTTACACTTTCTTCTGAATTACCCGGAATAATGACCCGGAACTCGCTTCCTTTCCCCACTTCACTATCAACTTCAAGGTGGCCACCATGTTTTTCGGTAAACTCTTTACATAGGATTAATCCCAATCCTGTACCCGGTTCCTGGTCAGTACCTTTGGTTTTGTGAGCTGTGTCGATGCTGAAAAGAGTTTTTAGCTTATCAGCCGGTATGCCTATGCCATTATCTTTTATGCTCAAAATGTAATACCCGTTATTTTGTGAAATTCCGACCCGAACCTCGCCGTTCGTTGGAGTAAACTTCAATGCATTAGTCAGCAGATTACGAAGTATTGTATTCATCATGTTTACATCACCTTTTATAACCCCACCCACACTAAAGTCGGTAAGAATACTTATATTTTTACGGGCAGCCTGAACAGCGACAAGTTCAATAATTTCTTCTGCCTGTAAAATCAGGTCAATTGATTCGGATCGGAATGATATAGTTCCGGTTTGGGATCGGGCCCATAATAACAGGTTTTCAAGTAATTCGTGTGCCTGCTGCGAGGATCCTTTAATATTTTCCAACGTCTTTTGCAGCTTCTGAATATCCAGATCTTCCAGGTTTATCAGCAGAATATCGGTGAGCCCTATAATAGCATTGAAAGGGTTCCTGAGATCATGGGCGATAATAGAAAAAAACTTGTCTTTCGCGGCATTCAGCTCATGAAGTTCTGAATTCTTTTTCAATATCTCCGATTTCTGCTCTTCTATAAGATGTGTTCTGACGCTGACTTTTTCCTCAAGAACCCTGCGTTCACGGTTGTGGTTGCGCTCCCGTATTTTGATATAGAGAAAAACAAGCAGTATGGCCAAAAGAACGTAAGCCATGTATGCTGCCGTGCTTTTCCACCATGGAGGGTGAATAATTATGGATAAACTTACCCCGGTTTCATTCCAGCGACCGTCGTTGTTGCAACCTTTTACATGCATTGAGTATTTCCCAGGCGGCAGGTTGGTGAAGGAAACAAAATTACGCGTACCTATATCATTCCAGTCGTCATCCACACCATCTAACCTGTAAGCATAGCGGTTTTTTGAAGGATTGGTAAACTCAAGCGCGGCAAATTCGACAGTAAACGTATTTTCATTGTAATTCAAATTTACGGGATCTCCTTTTTCCAGGTTAAGATATTCCCTGGCACCCTTACTTAATTTATAGGCAGCCGTTATGGCAATGACAGGAATGTGCGGATTATCAGTCAGCGAATCAGGATAAAACGAATTAAATCCATTCATTCCTCCA
Organism: Bacteroidales bacterium; assembly: GCA_963665485.1. Taxonomy (GTDB): domain Bacteria; phylum Bacteroidota; class Bacteroidia; order Bacteroidales; family UBA4417; genus UBA4417. Next base: position 851,978 of record OY762227.1, read on the forward strand.
AAAAACATTTCCCCGTCAGTACTCGTAAAAGAAGCCCCAAGATTGAATTCCGGGCTCTGCAAGCCATCTTCCACCGTATACGTGCGGAATTTGTCGGTAGCTGGATTAAACCGGCACAATCCATTTCCTGTAGCAAACCAAAGATGGAAATTTTTGTCTTCACGGATACTGTAAACAAGATTGCTGGGGAAACCCTGCTCAGCGGAATAATAGTTAAACAATGCATTCTTCTTTGAATATCGGTTTACATAGGAATTTGTTCCGATCCAGATGAAACCATCTTTATCTTCAAATAATGCTGTAATAAAGTTATCGGATATTGAATTAGCATTCTTTTCACTTTTACTGAAATGTGTATTTTTGCCTTTCTTCTGCTCAATTACATCCAGTCCGTTTATTGTTCCAACCCAGATGGCTCCTTCCCGGTCCTCGAGTACAGTATATACAAGGTTTGAGCTGATCCTGAACTCAGGGATTGCGCCGGCGTAAAAATGCTGTGGGACATACCCTTTGGGCTCAATTTTGAATAATCCATCATGAGAAGCAACCCAATAATTCCCATGATGATCCTGTATTATCCTATTAATCCTCAGGCCTGAAAAATCAGGAAAACGCTTATCTTTAAAAAACTCCGCAGGCCGGACAAACCTGCTTCCCGGTCGATCATAAACTAACAACCCATCACGTGTCCCCAGCCATATAGTATGTATGTTATCTTCAAAAATGCAATGAATGTAGTCGTTAGGGATGTGATATTTACCAGCCAGCTTTGAGGAATAATGTTCAACGTTACCGGTTTCCCTGCTGTAAAGATTCAATCCCTGGCCCCAGTTCCCAATCCAGATCACTTTATTTTCATCTTCATAAATTGAAGCAATAACATTTCCGGCCAGGTCAACAGAATAGGGAGAATCGCTTTTACGGAACAGCTTGAAATTCCGCTTCTGAAGATTGGTTTTATTGATACCCGACAGGGTTCCTATCCAAAGATTGTCGGAATTATCGATTGCCAGCGAAAGGTTAATGTTATGATTAAGCCCGCTTTTCCCGGCAGCGAATCTTTCGAAAAACACACGGTTTTGCTTGTTCCGGCTCATCCTGTTAAGACCTCCGCCTTCGGTCGCAATCCAAAGATTACCTGATTTATCACCAAGAATTGCCCTGATAAAATTATTGGCAAGAGAAAATTCATTTCGATTATCCTGAAAGTAATGATCGAATCCTCTTCCATTGGCTTGCAGGTGATTAAGTCCCTGGGATGTCCCTATCCATAGTTCTCCTCTCCTATCCTGGTATAAGGCTGTAACATTGTCGTCCGACAAACTGGCCGGATCAGCGGGGTTGTGATTAAAAACACTGAAAGACGCTGTTCCCTGGTTAAAAGCAGCCAGCCCTTTGGTTGAACCTATCCAGATAGTTCCATTCCTGTCCTCAAGTATTGGAATGTTGTTGTCCTTAGCGCTTCCATCAAAATCAAAAGGACTTATAAAGTGATTGAATTTCTGTGTTTTAGAATCATATATTGAAAGTACTGGTGGCATATTGATAAGAATGCTCCCGTTTCGGGCACATTTAACATCATAAACACAATCGGTAGCCAGAACCGCGAATGGAGAAATATATTTAATTCTGCTGAATCGTTTTTCCTTCCGTATATATTTAACCAATCCACCCTTTGTCGCAATCCACAGGTTTAACTCTTTATCTTCAGCAATACCATTAATCCAGTTATTGGCAATAGAGTTGGAATCATAGGGATTATAAGTAAAGACTTCGAACGTATATCCATTATATTTATTAAGCCCGTTTTGTGTTCCAAACCAGATGTAACCCTTTGAGTCCTGGAAAATACAGTTTACTACACTCTGCGAAAGTCCGTCGTTGATAGAATATCCCGAAAAATAATATTGCTGTGCGTTGCCTGAAAAACAACACAGAAAAAGGAATACTATTAAAACAGTCTTTTTAATCATCCTGAAATCAAGATTACAGAACTGCCTTCCTTTTGCCATTTATAAATCGGCGGCGGAATTATGTCAGACAAGAAAATTCAAGTAGATGAATATAATCAGCATCAAATTTACAAAAGCCTGAAAGGTATTCCTAATGAAATATGTTTTGCTTATTTAAGACGAAGCAGTACCTGATATGTTACAATCGTGATTTGATTGCCAGAGTCTTATCTGTGAAATCCGGTTTTCTTAAGACAAAACATCCTTATTGATCTGTAATAAGTAAAACATTAATATCCGACTCCTGATCGATTGCATTTGCTTTATAGTCAACGCATTAAGAGACTTTATTTCACATTTAGAGATCAGAATTAATCATTAAAACCGTAAAACCCTGAGAACATGAATTTTAATACAGTTTTTTCCTGCACGTGGCTTACCTTAAGTTCGATGCTTCTAAATGTATGAAAACTGGTGTCGCTAATCTGAAAGAGACTGAAGTCTTGCCGGCCAGGCTAGGTTCCTATAAACAATTGGATTTGCCGGAAGGATAAACCAGGATCTAAAAACATCCTCAGGTTGCTTCGGTTCTTAACTCCCGAATCGCTGTTAAATGCCATTCTCCAATCCGGGATAACCAATCTTATGCCTTTATTGCCAAAATCACATTCCTGACCAGGCTGAAAAACAATCCAAGAAGCAAAACGATAGAAAGAATTTTCAAAAGAATTTCGAAAGTATCCATATCATTTTATAGTATAATCCAGATTTTAGAGAAAGGAAATACTATTTTCAGAATTTTTTTACACTTATTTTTAAAATATTTTTTTATTGACCTGTTATTCAATCACTTATAATTTATACATAAATTTGAAATTTTCTTCTTCAAAAGAAAAGTAACCGCTGGTTTTATCATAGTTATGTGTCTATATGATATCTTAAACATTTACAAAAAACATCAAGTATGAAAAACATTGGAAATTTTATCCTGGCATCAGTAATCATGATGATCTTTGCCTTTCAGTCGAACGCCCAAAACTCTAGTTCGGCCAGTCAACCAGTCCAAAAACAAAAAGCGGGCAATTCTGCAACCGGTAATTTTGTTGACAAAGACAATAACGGTGTTTGTGATAATTTTGAATCCAGGTCAGGCAGTGGACGTGGTTCAAATTTCGCAGATAAAAACAACGATGGCATTTGCGACAACCGCGCTAATGTTGGGAAGAAATCCGGAAATACATGCAGGTTTGGACAAGGAAACCGGCACCGTCATGGCCAGGGTCGCGGCCAGGGATGTGGTAATTATTGCAGGCGATAAAAAATTTGTTGTAACAGAGGTTGAAAATTATATCTTTGAACAAAGATTATGATGATTCGAACCAAATTGTAAAACAAATATTGTTCACTATTTAATTCTCAACCTCTTATTCTTACTGCGCATTAATGACTGACCAGGAACTAATTACCGGTATATTGAACAATGACAAGCCGGTCATACAATTCCTGGTAAACAAGTATCACAAACAGGTTATCACTACTGCCTATCACTTTGTTCATGATATGGATGATGCGGAAGACCTTGCCCAGGATGTATGTATCGAAATTCTTGAATCAATCGGGCAGTTTAAAAAATCCTCTTCATTATCTACCTGGATTTACCGCATTACAGTCAATAAATCACTGAATTTCGTCCGAAAAAATAAGAGGAAACAGTTGGTGAAACAATTTGAAACCTTTTTTCACAAAGCAGACAGCAACGTTAACGCTATAGTTTCTGAACCCTCAGCAAACGACAACTCGTATGACAATAATGAAAGGAAAAAGATTCTTGATAATGCCATTAACAGCTTACCCGAAAACCAGAAAACGGCTTTTATACTAAGTAAATATGAAGAATTGTCGTACAAGGAAATTACCGAAATCATGAACCTCAGCCTGGCAAGTGTCGAATCACTCTTACAGCGTGCTAAGCAGAACCTGCAAAAGAAGTTAATCGTTCAGTTTCCCGAATATTCAAATAAAAGATAGTATGCAACACTGCGAATTACTGCAAAAAGATTTATTTGCTTACCTGGAACAGGAATTACCGCCTGACCGGATTCAGCATTTGGATCATCATATTAGTGAGTGCGAAGAATGTAACCGGATTTTAGCTGAATTCAGAAGTGTGATGGCTTTGATGGACGAACAGAAATCCATAGAGCCCAGGCCTTTTGCCGAAACACGCATCATGCAGGCAATTGAATCCAGGTTGGAGAAACGGCAAAAATCAGCCAGTTCTGTTTTCGGAAGGATTTTGCAGCCTGCATTAATAAGCGTTGGAGTTGCTGCAGCCCTGGCAATTGGTTTTTTTATCGGTTCCGATTTTGCAGATACACATTCACAATATACTCAAAACGACGAAATGATTGAGGCTGTCAGAACCGATCTGAACGTGCCTGAATTTATGACTGACGATCTCTTTCACTTTACTGAATAATCCAAATAGCCATGAATATTTTTAACAATAACCGGACTGTTTTCTGGATTCTTATCTTCCTTGTGCTGATAAACATCACAGCATTGGCAACGTATTTCATCTATATGCGGAAACCAGCTAGCGAACCAGTGCCCGCATCAGGGTTTAAACAAGGAATAGCGCTAAAACAGGAACTATCCTTAACATCCGACCAATCCATCAAAGTAAATGAGATTAATGCTACCTATAAAGCTTCGAGCGAATCAATAGTAGCAGCTATAAAGGAGAAGAAAGCAGTTCTGCTGGAAGAACTATCAAAAGAAAATACGGATTTGGCCAAAGCAGAAAAACTCACCGATGATGTAGTTACAGAACAGAAAAAACTACAAGTGGCTAACATAAAGCAGTTCCTCGATCTCAAAAAAGTATGTACTCCGGAACAAGCGCAGAAGCTTTCTCAGATTTATTCTGAATTGTATGGCTGTGAAAACAAAGGTACTGGCCGGGGCCGGGGAAATGGCCAGGGAAAAGGGATGCGCCACCGTTACGGACAGCAGAAGGATACTCTGAGGCAATAAAATTGAATTAGTTTTCAAATGAAGTTATTCCCACCTAAATCCCCTGATTACTCTCTTTTTTATCTTCCTCCGCTTTTTCTTTTTTCCTGATTTCGTTATTCATTCTATCTAAATAAGTTATAGAAATAAATCCGGACTGTACTTCCATGAGTACAATACCTGAACCATTGTTATACCTGGAATAATCTCCTTTCATGATTTGCCTTTTGAGCCTTGGTTCATTATACATAAGCCTTTCAGGATGCTTATACTGCATGTACCTGGTCGTTTCTCCACCATAGGTTGATGCAAACAGCTTTTGTATTTTTTCAAAACTATTTTCAAGTGAATCATTAACTTCTTCCGGCAACTCTGCAATTACTTTATAAACTGTCTTATTTTTGCTTGTTCCGAAAACATAAATCTTACATTCTTTATTTAAGAATTTACCATTAAGTAGGATTTCATTTTTTATTGTTGAGTCAGAAATGACAAATCCCGCTTTAGTCAGCTCGCCAGCAAATTTATCAATAGAGCCATCAATCGGAAGGCCATTAAATGCGAGGTGTTCCTTTGAAACACAACTATTTAATAAGATAATTATTAAAAAAAGGGAAATATTATGTGGCTTCATTTACCAGGTTATGCTTGAAGAATATTAGATTTTTTACACTAGAATTGATGCATATCGTTTCACAATTCTATCTGCGAACTGCTCAAAATAACGCTTACAAAAGTACATCTTATAATTGTTCATATTTGTTAAGAATATTCTGGATTAGCCCTATAAAAGCTTGAAATATAATAATCTAAAAGTTGTGCAATCTCAAGAAACTTTTTGTTTAGTTATAATTTTGTATCAATATATAAAGATAAAGTCAGCCTAATTTTGCATCGTAATTATAATCAAAGAAGTTTTATAGAATGAAGGGAAATTTCGAAACTATAATCAACGATACAAAACCAGTTATTGCTGATTTCCACGCCTTGTGGTGCGGGCCTTGCAAGGTTCAATCTCCTATTTTAAAAGAGCTTGCAGCTGAACTTGGCGATCGTGTGAAAGTTATAAAGATTGACGTGGATCAAAACAATGCCATATCCAGACAGTATCAGATCCAAAGCATTCCAACTATAATAGTCTTTAAAAACGGCAAACCGGTCTGGCGGCAATCAGGTATAGTGAGCAAAGCAAGTCTTTACAGTGTTTTAATACAACAGATATAGCAGACTACCTATGACCGAAAATAAAACCCATTGGTACGACGGCTGGTTTTACGACACATTTATTGCGCCCAACCAGGATAAGTTATTCCGACAAATAAAAAACATAATTGAAACACAATCTTCAATAATTGATGTTGGTTGCGGAACCGGTCGTTTGGCTTTCCGACTATCAAGCAAAAGCAAATCTGTTCTGGGGATTGATTTATCCAAAAGGAACATTGACAGGGCGAATCTTTCATTATTCAGAATGCCAAACGACAAAATTTCTTTTCAGCATCGCAATCTGAGCGATATTATTAAAAAAGATCGTGCACACTATGATTACGCTATATTGACTTACGTTATTCATGAAGTTAATGAAGACGAACGGTTCAATCTCCTGACCGAAATGACACAGATCGCCGATAAGATTATCATTGGTGATTACCTAGTCCCAAAACCAAATGGATTTAGTGGCCGGTTAACAGAAGTTATTGAGTATATTGCAGGCAAAGAGCATTACCGAAACTATAAAAGCTATATGGCCAACGGAGGCATTTATCATCTGGCTGAAAAAACCGGATTAAAAATCATTTCCGAAATATCAAATCAACCTTCAACAAATCATATAGTTGTGTTAAGTAAATAATTCATTTTCTATCTTTAACCAAATTAATTAAAAACCAGAATTATGACCGTTACAATTTTAGTCCTGGGTTTTTTGTTCGGTGCTATTCTTCAATATGCAAAGCTGAACAAATACAATGTAATAAGCGGAATGGCAACACTCGAAAATTTTGCCGTCGCTAAAGCTATTGCCGTTGCCATTAGCGTAGGTGCAGTTATCATTGCCGTCGAAATCGGATTGGGGTTTGCTTCGTATCACATAAAGCCTTTTTTATTGGGTGGAATTGCACTAGGCGGAATAATTTTTGGCATCGGGATGGCTATTTTAGGATATTGCCCTGGCACGCTTTCGGTTTCACTTGGCGAAGGTTCAGTTGATGCACTGGCTGGAATAACCGGCGGTCTGCTAGGCGGATTTATTTATACTTTGATACTCCCTTCCATTCAAGGTATTTTAGGACCTGATTTAGGTAGCATTTCATTATTTACCCTCATTGGCCAACACCAGTTTATTTTCTACCTTCTCATTATTATTCTGGGGGCAGCATTTGTAGTGATGGCGTTTGGATTGAATAAATCAGAAAAAGGCACCGATTACAAATGGCTTTATGCAGGAATAGCATTAGCCGTTTTAAATGCAATCGTATTCTTGTCCTCACTTACCGATCGCATAATAGGCGCTTCAACAGCCTATCCTTATGTAGCCGATCTTGCAACCGGCACAACTCAAAATAACTATTTCTCAAAAATACAGGCACCGGGTCAATGGGAATTACTTTTTCTGGCTGGTGCATTTATGGCAGGACTCATCATATCTGTACTGAAGAAAGAATTTAAAATCACAATAATCCATAGCAGCTGGTTGAAATATAAGGGCAATTCAGTGCCCAAGAGGCTGATCTGGTCTTTTGTTGGCGGATTCATCCTGATTATTGGTGCGAGAATGGCTGGTGGTTGTACAAGCGGTCATATTCTCTCAGGAGGAATGCAACTTTCGGTGAGCAGCCTTGTATTTGCTGTTTTCGTTTTCGCCGGATTGCTTGTTACCGGGAAATATTTTTATAAACCTAAAACTAATGTGTTTTAATTGGGTTATTGATAAAGCAAATTGCGGCTTAATCTAAACCCGCTAAATTGTAGTTTACTATTAAATACCAACTAAAAGCACTAATTAATTATGAGTGAATTTGATCTGAAAGCAACTGATTGGGATAAAAATATTGTTAATATTGAACGCGCCCGCGAAATTGCAAACCAATTATTGCTGACGATTCCGTTCAAACCAGGAATGAAAGTTATGGAATTTGGCGCAGGAACAGGCTTGCTGAGTTTCATGCTTGAAGATTTATTTGCATCTATTACCCTTATTGATAACTCCGTGGAAATGATACGGATTTGCAACGAAAAAATTGCTCATTCCAAATCCGACCATATAAAGGCTCTGAAGATTGATCTTGAAACCGAGTATTTTGAAGATAAATTTGACTTAATCTATACCCAGATGGCATTTCATCATGTCTCGGATATCGGCAAAATGGTTCATAAGCTTCGCCATCTTTTAAAAGACGGCGGCATGCTTGCAATTGCGGATCTTTATCCCGAAGACGGCTCCTTTCATGGCGAAGGATTTACAGGACACCTGGGATTCGACCCGGAATGGCTGTCTGAATCATTGAACCAATCAGGATTTGAAAAGGCTTCCTTCAAAGAATGCTTTGTTCAGAAAAAAACAGACTTTGATGGGAAGCAGAAAGAATATCCAGTCTTCCTTATGATTGCAAGCAAAATCTCCTGATAACCTTTTCTTAGACAACATTTAAATAATGGCAGATGCAATAGTTCCGACAAATAGCAAGTTATTCCTCACTTTCCTTAAGTTAGGATTTACTGCGTTTGGCGGACCTGCAATGCCTGTATATCTCAGGAAAGAAATTGTCGACCGCAAACTGTGGATGGATGGCCAAAGCTTCGATGCGGGCCTGGCTTTAAGCCAGGTAATACCTGGAGCTACCATAATGCAGTTATCCACTTATGTGGGTTTAAAATTAAAGGGAATATGGGGAGCTATACTATGCTTCTTTGCCTTCGGATTTCCTTCTTTTCTGATTATGCTTGCACTTTCAATACTATATAAGAATTTCCATCATATTGATTTCATCGAAGCAATTTTAGGCATTTTAAGAATTATCGTTGTCGCCATTATCGCCCATGCAACTTATATTTTTGGAAAAAAAAATTTCAGCAATATAAATGATGTTGTAATCGGGATTATTGCGGCTATTTTATTTCTTCTCAATTTGCACCCTGCTCTTGTGGTGGGTATTTGTGTGGTCCTTGGACTTATACTAACCAGGAATGATAAACCCGGCTTCCCCTCCACCGGCAGAAATAAGACCCTTAATTTTTTCCTGGTTTTGTTGGTTTTGTCTGTAGCTACAGTAACTCTGTTTTACATACTGAATCCGCAATATTTCTCGCTGGCTACTGTCATGCTCAGGATTGGTTTCTTTTCTTTTGGTGGCGGTGTAGGAGCTGTTCCTATGATGTACCACGAAATAGTCGCACTGTTTGGCTGGATGGATAAACAAACCTTGACCGATGGCATTGTATTGGGTCAGGTAACGCCTGGTTCGCTGATCATTACAGCGACTTTTGCAGGCTATTTTCACCTTGGAATAATAGGTGGAGTAATTGCCACCATTTTTGTCTTTATACCTTCACTTTTAATTTTATTGGCAATTATCCCCTTTTTCGACCGGTTATCTCTTTATCCAAATTTCCATAAAATCATTAATGGCATTCTTTGCTCCTTTGTCGGATTATTGCTGATCACAACCATACATTTTGGAACTGACATTGTGTGGAACCCTTTAAATATAGCTATTGGGCTTGTTTCACTTGTCCTGCTGATGCTGAGGGTTAATATTCCCTGGCTGATAGCCGGAGGATTGGCGCTTTCCTTATTTACTATGTAGTTTTGAAACTTACCTATTCATTCTTTCCAACTGTAAACACATCAAACCCATTCTCTTTAGCCATATGCATAGCCGGTTGATTCTGCATTATTGCTCCACCCCAATAGTTATGATCGTAAATGTGCAGCATTTCAAACAAATTTTCGAATATGTCTATTTTTGGAAACGAAGTATCAAGAATTGTAATCATTTCACATTCCGGAAGAATTCTGTCTTCAACTCCACAATTTACTGTTGCTTAACAAATTCATAGGGAGTGTCTTCTATAAAATCCGATACTTTGAGTGACATTTTTTTGACCTCTGCTTGTCCGACAACAAAAGGGATCTGAACAATCCCCATGATTGGGTTTGAATAAGTACACAGGAAATTATTGCTTTTAATGTGCTCCAAATGGGCAGTCAGATCGGGATGGTTTGAAAAATGAATACATAATTTTCTGTTTTCCAACCTAATTTCAATCTTGCCATAAACTTCGTTTACATAAACGCCGGTAAAAGCTTCCAAAGGTAAATCAGGGCTATAGTTTAAACTGACAACTTTTCTCAAAGAATCAATTGTGGATTTTGATAGGATAGTACCTTTTTTAAACTGCGTTAATGATTTGTTGCTATACCCTCTATAAGGCAATCCGAAAAATGAATTTACTATTTCATTTGCCAGGTTTTGTGAGAATTTATTCTGATCTGTGTTGGTTAACACCACAATGCCAAGTTTGTCTTCGGGAGCAAACATTACAGTTGATAAAAATCCATCAATACCTCCCAGGTGGGAATATACAATTTTCCCGTTCCTGTCACTTATAAACAAGCCCAAACCGTACAAATAAAAATGTGTTTCCTGGTTATCCCTTGTGTCGGTGAAAACTATGGAAGATGCATTGCGGGTTGCTTGCAAGGCTTCATCCGGAATTATTTGTTTACCATCTATTTCGCCGTTGGCAAGCTGTGCAAGTAGCCATTTTGCCATATCTTCCGCACTCGAACTCATACTGCCTGCCGGGGCAAGGTTATCAATGTTAATAACCGGAATGGCGGCAAGCTTATAATCCACTATGGTATGCGGAGAGGCCGCATTTTCAGCATTTTTGAATTCTCTTGCCAGCATCAGGGTTCTATCCATTTTTAACGGGGTTAAAATACTTTCTCTTACGGTTTGTTCCCAGTTCTTGCCGGTTATAGCCGGGATTAACTCACCGGCAGTTACATAAGCCGCATTGCAATAGCCATATCCTGATCTAAAACTATAAGCGGGTTCGATTAAGCTCATTTTCTGAATTACCTGTTGCCTGGTGAGATTTGATGACCAATATGTAAAATCTCCCTTATATGACTCAAATCCCAGCCGGTGCGACAGCAAATCAACGATATTGATTTCATGGGTGGCCAATGTATCGCGGAGCCGGAAGCCAGGCATCCATTTTTGGACCCTATCGTTTAAGTTCACCTCACCCGCAGCCTGGAGAATACAAAGAGTCGTTGCAGTAAACGCCTTGGTATTAGAGCCAATCATAAAAAGGGTTTGCTGGTTTACAAGCTGATTGCCTCCGACTCTTGTGACACCATACCCTTTCATCAAAATCACCTTTCCATCTTTAACAATGGCGATTGACAGCCCGGGAATATCCCAATTGCGCATTCCCTGGATAATGTAACTGTTCAGGCTATCCCTGATAAATGCTGGTAAAGGTTTTTCCTGCGCATGTATGATGATACAACCCGACAAGAGTAAAAAAACTAAAGCTAGCTTTTTCATAAAAACGATTTAGATTTTAATACCATGATCCGTAAAATTACGCAGAACTATTTTTTCTTTAAAACGAAAATAATCCATGGAACAATTTCTGTTTCAACAATCCATTTATAAGCCTCATTTTCATAACCTAATGGCTTATATTTGGCTTCAATCTCCAAACCGGCCAGGTTAAATAATGTATAATAATCAGCTTCTGTCCATAAAATATCCTCCACCGGCCGCTGGTCATCAACATCTGTCATTATAATTTTAACGATGTCCCCGGTATGTGCAGATATATTTTCGGGGAAGGCTTTTGTTGTAAACGAGGCCCATTCATGGGTGTACATTTCAGAATTTGCATCCAGGCAAATCATTTTACCCATGGCACAGAGTAATTCCCGTAGCGATTTCAGAATGGTGATGCGTGTTTCCCAACCCGGAATATTATCGAATGTAAAAACAGATTGTACCAGGTCATATTGCCCCGCTGCGAGTTGTTGATATTGACCGTTATTCACCACAATATATTCACCCCCGGGATCTAACTCACGCGCATGGGCCAACATATCCTCCGAGATATCAATCCCGGTTACATTAAACCCCAGCTGCTTTAAAAAACGTGTCGATCGTCCGGTGCCACAACCAAAGTCAATAGCTCTTTTACCCTGAATATGTTTTGCAATTATAGCTGGCAAATCCCTGTAAGCCAAATAATATGTGTTCGGGAATTCTAATTTTGAATAGGCGAACGACCGAACCGGATTTCCCCATGAGTTTTCAACTTCCATTGTTTCTTGGGTTTTTAATGAACGAAATTAAACGTATCGAAAAAGCAGATCAGTGCATGCTGCTATTCTCAGGCCAGATTTTAATCCTAATCTAACAAGCTAAAATTTCCCAGTATCTTCTAATTGATTTTCTGCGCATTAAAACTTTCTGTTGCATTTTTAAAACTAAGTGTTTGTTTCGAACCGTCGAACTTAATCCTGTAATCGCTATATCCGCCGTATTTATAACCATCCACAACATATTCATTGTTTCCGACAGGCACCAGGCTTACCGAATGAATCTCACATCTAGGCAGCACATTAAGGAAAAATAGGCCCTGCAGCAAATTCTTGCTGTTAAATGACAATTGCATGATGATTTCAGCTTTCTCATAATGAAATGCAAGGGTGTAACTGTTTTCAGTCCTGCTGCAAATAGTATAAGATAAAAAATTGCCACTTTGCGCTGCATAACTTTTCCAGGCACCGTTTATCTGTTTTATACCCTCGGGATTAAACAAACCTTTTTTCATTTCATCGGAAGCATATTTATCAAAACCGTCAAAGTTGGCAGCTAATATGGATTGGGCAAATTCGCGACAGACCGGATAGTTAAGTCCTGTATCCGCTATTTCTGTGTTGTAGCAATAATCAAATAAGGTGAAATTGCCTTTTGGATCGGTTGATAAAACAAGGCTGTCATTTCGGAATGAAAGGTCAGTATAGTGTGAATTGTCAAACTTGTATTTTCCTGCAAGTTTTTTATCGGCCTTCCCTTTGGGTACCGGCAAATAGGCGACCGTTTTATTATTCTGTATTTTAATTATGTTTTCAACAATTTCATCAACAAACGAAAACTTAGCAGAATAGATTTCGTCGAATTTAATATTTTTCACCAGGTTAGACAAAACGATAATGTATATGTTTTTTTCAGGCAGATACGCGATGCGCGATGAGTAGCCAAATACACCTCCGCTGTGGGCATAACAGTCCAATCCATCAATTTTCTGTTTTTCCCAGCCAAGCGCCCAGTATTTCCCTCCTTTTCTTGTTGTAAATAAAGTATCCATCATCAGGCTCAGGGTGTTCTCGGAAAAAAGCTGGTGCGAAAACAGGGCCTGCATATAATTGGAGAGGTCGTTGGTGGTTGAAAACATATATCCTGCACCTATGATCCATGACGGATGGAATTGGTCTTTTGCCGGGAAAATATCATTGGTGCCAACGCCTGCGTAGCCGATAGCTGTTCTTTTTGCCAGGTTAAGTTTATAAAATGTATTCGTCATATCGGCTTTTGACAAAATTGCCTTATTCAGATAGTCGGCATAGCTCATCCCGCTTACTTTTTCGATAATATAAGCTAGTAACGTATACCCGTAATTGTTGTATTCATATTTTTTTCCTGGCTGGTACTTAAGTTTTGATGATTTAAACTTTTCAACAAGATCCTGCAGCGATACAGGCTCATTGGTTGGCAGCACAAGATTTTTCCCTTCTTCATCAATCCGGCCTAAATTTGCCGCCATTCCTGAAGTATGATTGAGGAGGTTAATAATCTTGATTTTCTCCGTATTATCATTAATAAAACCGGGAATATATTTATCCACCCGGTCGTAAACACTCAACTTCCCTTCATCATGAAGTGTTAATATGGCAACCGCCGTCATGGTTTTGGTTACTGATCCCAGATCAAATAGTGTGTTCGCATCATTATTAATTTTGTTGTCTTTATCGGCATAACCATAACTTTTCTGAAAAACAACTTTGTCGTTCTGAACTACCAGTGCGCTTCCCCAGAACCGGTTATAGGCATAGTATCCATCCAGAAGTTCGGCGATGCTTTGCGATTTACTTTTGATTTGTATGATGCTGATAAAGAGCATGATGAAACCTGTTTTAATTACGAATGTTTTCATTGGTTCAGATTTTAAGTTTGAATATTTTATGTTATTTTCGGGAGTTACTAAATAAAAATCGTGCAATGCAAAATGCGACTTTACAACCAATAATAGTAGCCGTGGGCGGTTACTTCGACAACCGTTTTCCCTGAGTTTTTCATATAATATGGATTTTGCATTTTCTTATTTCAATCTGGTTAATTCATTACTTTCTGAAAAGTTGAACCAAATTTAAAATGCAATTGCGTTAAAAACGACCGAATACATGTTTTAGGACTAAATATATTTTAAGTTGCTGATATTCTAACAGATATAAAATCAGGAATACATGTATCCGGACTTATTGTGGATAAAAATCAGGAATCTATATAGGGATTCAACTAGGTTTTTTGAGCGGAAGTATGCCCTTTTGTTGCATTTTTTTTAAATTCAGTAGGAGTTATACCGGTAACTTTTTTAAATGCAAGATTAAAAGTCGATTTGGAGTTAAAGCCTGAATCGTAAAAGATTTCCTGGATGGTGCTTTTCTTCAGAAAATCTTCAGCAAGCAGTTTTTTCGCTTTCTCGATTCTGAAATTATTTATAAAATCATAAAAATTCTGATTGCTGTATTGATTAATTACACCGGACAAAAGCCGTTCAGGAGTTTCCAGCTCAGTAGCCAGTTGTTTCAGCGAAAGTACCGGATTCAGGAAAGGTTCGCTTTGAACCATATAATCGTTGATTTTTTTTAATAGAAAATAAGCCTCATGCTTTGGAATAGTATGGGTTTTTGCCTCAGGTTTTTCTTCAATTTTAGTGAAAATCAACGGGTTACTGATAGCTTTATAAAAAAGCAGGATAAAGTAGATGAAAAAACCAAAGAAGGAAAAAAATACGAAAACGTCCTTAAGGTTTTTATAGGTATACAAACCAATCCTGCAAAAATCAGTAATCAGAAATGCAATCAGATAGCCGAAAATAAAAATCTGCAACCAATTACTCTGGTGAACATCAATGCTCGACTGCCTGTTTTTTAAATTCTTCCTGTATTTATAATGCATTTTAAAAACAAACACCAGGTAAGCTGATATTTGCAATGTTATCAACAGGTTAATTATCAGGCCTAAGTTCAAAGTCAGGAATCGGTTATTAGCAATTAAACAGGCCTTCTCTTCCACACTTTGAATATGGAATTGAAAAATATCATAGAGAAGGAAAAGGATGAATGGGATAGAGTGGATTATATCTTTTTTACGCAAACTAAAATCGGAGTATAGCAGGGATTTTACATAAAGGTAAAACAACGGTGCCCATAGCCAGGGGAAAGGCGTGCCTAAAAAAAACATATGAGGCGTTATTTCAATAAAAAAGTTTCTCTGACTTAAAATAAAATGATTTGAAATACTCAAAAACTGGCTGATAAAGAATGCCACAAGAAGCAGATTCGAAAGCCTGTTTTTATTTACTTCCTTGTTCAGAAGAAAAATAACGAACAGGAACAGCTGAAACATTGATATAAGATTAAGAATATCAACGAATTTCAAATCCATAGGTCTCTTATTAAAAAATTGCAGATCTTGTGAATACAGTTAACTTAGTTTTCAGACTTTGGCCTGTTCATTTGCTTTTAACTGCCCGTTCAACACGATAGTCATATAAATGTAAGATTGATGTTGAAAGTAATCTAAACTCCTGGTTTGCATCTGGCTGCCGAACAAGCAATTCAGCCATCAAAACTATGCGGATACAGTCCCAATAAATAGGTTAAAATCTGAACTAACAACAAAGTTAGAAATAAATATTGAAGAAGTAAATGGGGTTTTACAGGTAATTTTGTCATCACGCAACTGAATGATAATGCGTTTTATATCCAGGTTTACTATTCAATCTTTCCCACCATAAACACATCAAACCCGTTCTCTTTAACCATCTGCATAGCCTGTTGATTCTGCATAATGGCGCCACCCCAATAGTTATGATCATAGATGTACGGAGTTTTGAACCAGCTATCGATATTCATAATGATTTCAATGTTCCGCGTTTTATTTTCTTCCACAGTAAATGCTGAATTGGGTAACTTAACACGGAAATAATTCTGCACAAACGCATAAATGGAATCAACTTCTATCACATTATTCTTATATAACTGCCCTATTCCCATGTGAAAAGCAAAACTTTTTATTACATCAGCATTATCCTTCCAGCTGCCATTAATCATCATATAATGATAACCGCCGCCCAACACATCGGGCCACATCATATTTACTTCGGGCGGATTAACGAACCTGAATGATTGATTTTTCTCTTTCGTGATCCCGAAAATAAAAGAAATGGAATCATACGCTCCGGTAGTAATATCATCATACACATCCCAGGTAAGCGTTGTGGGAATATCAATATCCACATAATGAATATCGGTCCAATTGCTGATCAGTTTAGTGGTGCCGTCTGATTTATACAGTGTTACATCTGAAATGAAATACATTAGCTGGTTTATTTCATAACGATTTCCGGCAGCGTTTATATATTTCATATTATCTTTCTCAAGTGGCAATCCATCCACCAGATGTGTAAAACCAAATGAAATATGCCCGGTCGTTTTTCCGGCATCAGGTGTATCATTATTACATGATATATCCAGGAATAATAAAATTCCAAATAATATCGAAGCTAACAAGGCATATTTCATTTTCATCTGTATTTTTTGTTTTGATTAGTTTAGTAGGCCTACTTTACGTTTTAATGGCTTAGAATGATAGATTAAGGTTCATAAAAAACATTCTGCCGGGTTCATACATTTTTTCAGTTGAGCCAATAATTTTCCGGTTCAGATGTTCGTAATATGAAACATCAAAGATATTATTAACACCAGCCCTGATATCAATATTCTTAGTCATTTTGTAGGCAACTGAAAAATTCAGAATGGAGAATCCAGGTGTTTCCGGCTCATAAAAAGCATCTGATATATGATGTTGGGCTGCCACCAAACGATACGATATCTTTGGAACAATTTTCCCATGCAACAAACGATAATTTACACTGACTGTTGTTTCAAACGGTGGTATTTCGGGTAGCGCATCGTTTTTTAAAACTGTATCGCCTGTAACCTGGCCGGCTTTAATAATATACTTGGTTACTAAGGGAATACGTCCATAGGTAAGTGCTGCAATCACATTAACCCCAAGTTTGTAATCCTGCGGAGAAGTATATCCCAATTCGAAACCTGTAAAAGTTGCTTTATCAACATTTACAAATTGCTTTACACCCGGCGCTCCAAGTGTTGCCGGCATAATAACCGACGAAGGAAGCATTTTCGCCGAAATATAATCCTTCACATACGAGTAAAATCCGTTCAAATATATGTTTCCAAGTTTCTCATCCGAGTATTTTACAGTTAGATCAACCTCATTGTTGGTCTCGGGCTTCAGTTGTGGATTGCCCAGGTAGTCGTAATTGTCATACCCAACGCTGAGAAGTTTAATATAACGTTCCAGCATATTAGGGCTTCGCGTTCCATGAGCAACGGCTATAGAAACCGAAAGTTTATCAGTAATTTTTCGGGTTAATCCCACATTTCCACTGAAATTGGTAAACTGCGAAGTGGTTTTGTTAAAATATTCGACACCGTTTTTAATCAGCCTCAGGGTATCTTGCGAATCAGCTTTATTAAGATCAAGGCGTACTGCCGCTTCAACTGTATACTTGCCGTAAGCAGCATTGTACCCGGCAAATAAGCCACCATTCTGAATAACTGCTTTATTCCAAAGATTAAACCTTTTTGTTGAGGTTGTACCCATCATCAGCATAGTCATGGTACGTACACCATCTTTATATATATTTTCAAAATCCATGCCGGCGGATAAGTTATGATTCTTTATTTTCATACCCAGGATAGCCTTTCCACCAGTATTAATAGCGTCTACATCGGCAACCATCTGTTTGGCTTGCCAGGTATCGCGGTTGCTGTTATCCATCAGGTGGTTAACATTGGTACGATACACCTTAACGTCAAGTGTTTTTATTACCTCCGAAATATTCTTAGCCGAATAATCCACGGACATCATCCGTGTGTCATCGCTTTTTTCGTCCATGGTAAGTGCAGGGAACATCACATCCCTGCCATGAGACTCACTGTACGCCGCTATGATACTATGTTTGTCGGTGATCGTCCACCCGGCTTTTGCACCATAATTATACTTTGTAAACGAAGTGTTAAACGTTTTTGCTTCTCCATCAGTCTTTCCGCTGCTGTAATCGCCATACTTACGGTATCCTCCCGATGCCCGGAAATACACTTTTCTGTTCCCGCCATACAGCGAGAAATATTCCTTTGCGCCATCCCAATTGGTTTCGTAACTGAAAGCAGCATTTCCGTGAATTTCAAATTTCGCATACGGATGTGGATCTTCAGTCTGCAGATTGATGACCCCGCCCAAAGCCGGTCCATAATTAAGCAGGAAAGGGCCCTTTACCACATTAATCTGTGAAAGCTCTTCTACTTCCACGTGCGCCGAAACCGGATCCATGCGGTTAGGACATCCGTTCTCAATTTTCATTCCCCCATCCATCACTACGTTCAGCTGGCTGAATTTGAAACCGCGAACAACCGGATCAATGGCTCCGCCTCCTTTTCGGATACCGGCTACGTTAGGAATACTTCGAAGGTAATCTCCCACATCGCGGGTTGAAACCGACTGCATAATTTCTTTCGAAACCTGGGTCGATACAAATGGTGTTCGTTTAACAAGAGTATCAGTAATTATAACTCCTCCGAGCACTATTGTATCGCTCAGATATTGTGCCCTGGTTCCCGTCGCAAGCAGCAGGAAGCAGCTTATAAACATATAAAACTTCTTTTTCATTTGATAATAAATTCATATTAATGATTGATTAAATGTATGCACACCAACCTATCCGGGTCAGTGAACAATTTTAACGGAACAAGTTCTCCCCTTCATGCAGAGTCGGAGCACAGGGGCAGATAAAATGGGTAGAGTGTTTTATAATTATAAAACTGTCTACTCAGATCCATAAAGAAATACCAATGCCAAGGAAGGATTATCTTCGATAAACTCCATATTGCAACATCTGATCCATGAAGAAAATGTTCTATCAGTATTACATGTTTTGATTTGTAAAATTCATCTTACTTCCAAAACACTAGTAATTTAAAGATCCCCGGCTAATGGGTGTGGTGAAGTTTTCGGAGGCACAAAAACGGCATTCACTGCCAATAATTGAAAATTGGTAGAATTGAAAGTTAAATAGTGGAAATCATTTTTTTGAAGTGCTGGCTGCCAGGCTTTATTAGCCAGGAACTGATCAGTATCTTTTAATTGTATTCTTTTTTCTGTGTTTTTAGATTCACCTTCTGTTTTTGCACTGGTCCTTTTGAGTTGTTTCACCAGGTAACATTTGCCTTTGCAGCAACTATGAGGTTTATTGCGGTTTATACAAAGATTCTTTGCTATATACTCCTTATGTATCAAATAATCAATAACAGGAAGTACCGGAATAATTAAATATGCGGTCAGTACCAAAAGCAGGGTTCCTGAAATAATAACGGTTTTCATAATTAAACAAATTTACAAAGAGGATTTCATTATTTTAAGTTCAATTAAAATTAATTGTTTCACAACGCTGGTTTATTCCTGTTTCTGTGTCTAAAATTTAATATTAACCTAACAATAATAATATGAAAGCATTGAAAATAAATTTAATTCTGTTCATCCTGTTGACTGGTGGAGTATTTGCATTTTCACAATGCACCAAGCAAAGCGTAAATGAAGGTATTCAAAACCAGTCCGATACTAAATCACTCAGCCAGTCCACAAGTAGCCAGACTAGCAACGGTAATGGCACAGGTGTTTGTACCGGTAATGGAATGGGGAACCGGAATGGGAAAGGGAACAGATGTGCCGGGTCAGAATATTTATTTAGCTGTATCACGTCTTTGCCTTTGGAAGATTTAAGTACTTCTGAAATCAATGCGTTGAATACAATGCGTGAAGAAGAATTACTGGCGCATGATATATATGTAATGCTTTATTCGGTTTACAAGATTCCTGTTTTCAATAATATTTCCCAAGCTGAAACTCGGCATGCGGAGTCTGTGAAAACAGTATTGTTCAAATACAGTCTTGCTGATCCTGCTCTGAATCACGTTGCAGGAGTTTTTGTAAATCCTGAGCTACAGGCATTATATACAAGTCTTATAACACAGGGAAAAGCATCTCGGATAGCAGCTTTAACAGTTGGCGCAACCATCGAAGATCTCGACATAAAAGACCTACACAAGCATTTTACTACTGATGTTGATAACAAGGATATTTTGTTTGTTTTTGGCAACCTCGAAAAAGGTTCCCGTAACCATTTGCGTGCATTTAACAGGCTGCTTACCGCAAAAGGAATAACCTATACTCCACAGTATATTTCCGTTGAGTATTTCAACCAGATTATTTCATCGGCACAAGAAACAGGTTCGGTAGTTTGTCCGAATTAAAGAACTTCTGTTCTTATTTAAAAGCACTTGTCGGATAGGCGGGTGCTTTTTTTATGTTCTTAAAGTTGTTATAAAATTCGGAATTCCGGTAAACATCAATTGATGTCTGTTAATAGCTACAATCAAACTTGTAATACGATTAATGCGTTCATCAGATTAAGCCTGTTCAACAGTTTACCAATTCGTATTGTATTAAGCAGGTGAAGCAGGGTAATTCCAACTGCAATAGTTATTTATCCAACAATTGTTTAACAAATGTTGCAATTACAGCTTGGCGCTATTAATCTTCAGTGATTTTATTACATTGCTGAATTTCAAACCTTACAGTTTTATCCCATTGGTGCTCGGCTTTCCGGATGTTTTCAAGGTAAAATGCTCTTAGCATTACATAAATCCAGAACTGGCAATATGTAAAATACATAATCAGTATAAGCCCGACATTCTGCCAGTTGTCTTCATGATCAAAAGAAATTGCTAGCAGAATTTCGAACATAAACAGCACAATCGCTATTATCCATACAAGCGTATATGGTCCTGGCAAAGGAATGCTTATGACCTGAAATAAACTCAAAATAAATAACAAATCCGAAACCAGCACCGCTACAAAAAACACATAATAGAGTGCAAGTGTGTAAAGAAGATCAAAACGGAGTTTTTTGTTCTTGAATTTTGGAATTTCCTTCACGAATTTTGCCAGGACATAATTGTTGCCTCTCACCCAACGAACCCGTTGTTTGATCCACACGCTCCACTTTTCCGGTTCCTGCTCATACGTTATGGCATAGGGAAGAAATTTGATCTTGTACCCCAGTTCATAAATCCGGATACTTAATTCAGAGTCTTCAGTAAGAGCTTCCTCATCCCATCCGTTCAGTTCATCCACCAGCCACTTCCACATAACAAAATTAGTTCCGGGCAATGTCGCAATATTGTGCAACTGCCAGCGGCCTGCCTGCAACATCGACTGAAAACTTAATGTCTCAATATTGATAAAACGGGTCAGGATATTCTTATTTTTATTAACAGTCCGGAACTTACCGATCACAGCGCCAAGCTCCTTGTCAGAAACCAGGGAAGCAACCAGGTAATATAATGCTTTTGGATCCGGAGTGTTATCAGCATCATAAATGGCTATTACTTCGGATGATACTTGTTGGATACCAAGGTTTAGTGCCCTAGATTTTCCTTTACCGCCCATTCCTTCCGGTACATTGAACAGCACTACCCTGCTGTCTTTCTTTGCATAACTCTTGATGATGTTTCCGGTCTGATCCTTTGAGCCATCATTGATAACCATAATTTTCAGCCGGCCTTCGGGATATTCCAGTTTTAGCATTGCATCAATAGTGTTCCCAATAACCATTTCTTCGTTGTGGGCGGGGATCAGGATTGTACAGGTTGGAAATTCGAAATGTTTCGTATCTACAATCTGCTTTTCCTTCATCGACCGGATAAAATTAATATAGCCGAAAATGCTGAACAAAAATTGATACCCGATCATAAACCAGATAAGGATTACGCACAGAAGGAATACAATTTCAAGAAAAGTCATTAGAATACAGTATTAAAGATTATTAGAAGTTGTAATGCTTTCTGATAAATTTTAAAGCAATAAAAAGGTTCATTAAAAGTATTACAGCCAGAACACCATAAACTGATATTGCGCTCATTGACCAGATGCTGGCTAGGTTTATCCCATAGCTGATTCTATTCCCTTTATGGATTTCAACCTGGTGTTTTCCTGCTGGAAGCATGATCGTAAAGCAATCATTTCCACTTAAGACCTCTATGGTATAATTTTTACCATCTACTTTTATTGAGGTTGGAATATAATTTAAGGATGCCAGTGTTCTTTCTTCGCTCTCGTAACTAAATAAAATCGTTTGCATCAGGTATTCTACCTTCAGCAGGTTTCCTGATATGAAAAGCAGTTGCGGCTGCAACTCGTGGGTTGAAAATCCCGGTATTTCGTTAAAATCAGTAATAATAGTATGATTTCCGGCTGGTATCAGATAGTGATTATCCCGATAACCTGTCTGGTTTACACCATCAACCCTGATTACTTTAATAGATGCCGGCAGGTGAATTTCAAATGAATGAGGCGAAAACACCTGATATCCATTCTCCAGGCATTTATATTTAACCATACCTGAACTGGCATATGTGAAATATGGAATGTCCTGTGGATTACAGCTTGATTCACTATAAATGGTAAATCGTTGAGCATATGCTGAAGCTGCCGCAATCAACTGGTAACTTTCCAAACCAGTCTGTATGAGAGTAGAAAATGGAGAAACATCATTCTTCGACCTGAATTTGAAGATGTTCAGGTCAAGCATCAGGTCTGTGGGATCATTCAATTTCCCGGAGTAAAATTTTCCCATTTCCCGGTAACGGTCAGGATCAGTTGTCCATTTATTAAATGGATCTTCCGGTTGCAGGTGGAATTTGTATTTCTTTCGCAGCTCAATTATATTATCAGAGCTTGCACCATAGTATTCCGTCAACTCAGGGGAAAAATAGGTGTCGTAAAATGTTACAATCACATCAAATCCACTTCTTGATTTCGCGAAACTGCTGATTTCGGAGAGAAAGGCATCATGCAATTCCATGATTTTATCTACCCGGAATGCTGTGACCTGCTCTTTTACCTTTTGGTTTGTTCTCCAATAAGAACCGGAAGATGGCTTGAAAATATCTTTCAGATTATATCCATAAATCTCCTGAAATTGTTTAACGGCTGAAGGATGCATGGGTGTGAATAATTGCGGGTCATCAAAGCCTAGTCCTGCTTCAAAATTCAACTCAGCAACGTTTACTCCGTCGAAATCATATTTTTTAAGCATTCCGATATATTCGTCCATTGCAGCTCTGAAACATTTTTTATCCGTCAGCGCAACCGGGTATCTCCATGAAGCTTTTAGTTCTTCATCCTGGTGTATATCCTGGTTCAGGTAATTTTTTTCTCTCCATTCCGGGTGATTATCCCAGAATTTTTTACTGACCTGGGGCGGTTCCAGCCATGCATAAACTAATATCCCGTTTGCATGCGCCAGTTTTATCAGAAGCGCGTAATCGTACGTGTAATTTTGGTATTGGTGCCAGCCTGCGACATGTATTATTCGTACGCCCTGTTTTACCCATTGTTTCACAAGTTCTTCCGGATCGGAATTGGTCCTGAATCCGGGATCAAAGTAAAACTCAAGGTTATGATTCTCTATAATGGGCTGTACATGAAGAAAATTCCGGACATATTCCATGAAAAACGGATAATAACTAAATCCTTTTGGGGTAAGAGGATCAAAAGCCGCGTTCAGAAAAATGATCTTCCCACTCTTATAATCTCTTCCTATCGCCACCGGGAAACCACTGATGGCATCTTCACAAAATATTTTATCTTCAGAAGTGTAGTCAAATTTATTCACAACAGGTCCGGCTTCCCATTGTATGGATTCTTCAGGGTAAGACTTGTCGCGTATATATTGTAATTTCAATTTTGAATCTGAAAAAATTATTCCAAATTCCTGAATTAAATTGTTTTTACAATCAGTTACAAGATTTCCGCCAGCCTCAACGAATTTGTGTACTGCTTTTTTAGATGCCTTCGACATCCGGTCTGCGCTTGTAAATGGAACAATCAAAAGGTTACAATTGGCAAGATCCATCTTTTCATTGAGCAATAGTGTATCAACCTGGATATTCAGATTCCTGAATACCGACACATACGAACATTGATCAAAATATTCAGCACCAAGGGCGGCCGGGTTCCAAACCACTTTAACTTTTGCCTGCTGCCAATCCGAATTCCCAAACAATGAATGATAGGCAGAATTTACACTGTTGAGTATACGGTCCTTAAATGAAACCTCTTTTATATCGTAATCCACTGCCTGGGCAAAATACAGATTACCAGGTTTGAGGTCGATCTTTTTAGAGAAGGCACCCTTAACTCTCTTCTTTGAAAAATTCTTTTGAACAATTTTGCTATCCTGATCAAAGAATAGCTCAGAAATAAAAGAATTCCCTGGATTTATTGTATAGGATTGTGTGCCTGTTAAAATCACGAAATTATCAGTTTTCACCCAATTGGTGCTGGTTCTTATATCCAAAAACGAAAACCCTTTGGACGTGATTCCTTCCACTAATGTCTTGAGTAATTCGATATCCAGAAATGGATGAAAAAAGCAACCTGCCACCCCATCGCGAACCTGCCTGATAGCTTCCGCATTGCTGATCAGTGTTTGTACAGCTTTCTCAGAGTCCCGGATATCCGGCTTAAGAGGAACATATCCGAGGTTTTCCGGAATTATTTTCTGAGCATACAAATCCTTGTTTATCAGATATGGGAAATACTGACCATAATTGAATTCATCGATTGACATACGCTGTTCGACAGCCGTGCTGAAATACCTGGATATTACATTGAAAAATGCAGCCGAAGCCATATAATGAGGCGTTTCCCATGCAACTGGATATAGCCCGTTCTTCACAAATTCATCTAATCCCATCTCGATTTTGTTTGCAAATTCTTCCGGGTTCTCCCCTGGTAATGGTTTTGAGTTAGCGGCATCCCAAAATTCACCATCGTTGGCAGTGATGCCGGTATATTGGTGAGTGGTTCCATGCATCACTACAGAGCCTCCGTTTGCGACCATGTATTTAAGAGCGTCAACAAGTTCTGGTCTGTCAGAAAGGCTGACTCTGCTATTTTCCTGCGGATTTACATAAAAGGGCACAACCGCAACCAGGAATGGAATTCCTTTAGCAGACAGGAAATCAGCCACCTGTCGGAGTTTCGCCGGTTCGTAAAGCGGAGTAACATCCTCAATCCTGAGAACTGCGGTATGTAATTCCGGGTGAAGCTCATTAAGAATATCATGCAACTTATCAGCAAAAAGAAGGTATCGGTCTGTAACTTTTG
This sequence comes from Bacteroidales bacterium, assembly GCA_963665485.1. Classification (GTDB taxonomy): domain Bacteria; phylum Bacteroidota; class Bacteroidia; order Bacteroidales; family UBA4417; genus UBA4417. The sequence continues at coordinate 877,557 of OY762227.1, forward strand.
CACCCAGGAAAGGCAAATCAGCCACATAGACAAGGTTGCCGGACTTCACCATATAAGGTGTCCGCGCTTTTGTGCCCGAAGAATAAGCTTCGGCCCAGGCTTCAACCTGATTCCTGTTTTTTATCTGAATGAGATTGATTTCGCTATTACCCTTTGTATATGTATATGAATTTGTTTTTACAGCGTCAAACTCCGATGTTTCCATATGCCTGATAATTTCAAAGCCATATTTATTTTGGTTTTGAATATTTTTAACCAGTTCAGAAATCCCTGTATTCAGCCAAACAACAGGTTTACCAGAGTTTATGATGTCCCGGATCAGAACCGCAGAAGGATGGTTTTCCGCAGAAAATCCCACATAAAAAAGGTAGTCAAATTGGTCAATTTCATGTGTTTTATAAGCACCTATACTTTTGAAATTAACTTTAGTGTTGAAATGCCCGAGCAGTTGTGCCAGATCCCTTGCCGCGCCACTTGATTCACTTTTGAGATCCGGTTCTTTTTCTGTAATTATCAGAACTTTTTTCAAAGGATAGCCCTGAGCGGTTGCAGTTACACAGAGCAGGGCTAAAATGAATTGAAGAAAAACTATCTTTTTCATTGGATCTGTTATTAATTAAATATGTGAAAAGCTCAATTCCAGTGGGATGAACTCTTCCACAACTTCATCCGTAAATCCAAAAAAGTTCTTAAGGATCCTTACCGTTCTCTGAGCAGAAAGACCATCACCGTATGGATTGATCGCATTGGCCATTTTCCTGTATTCCACTTCATTTTCGATAAGCTGAACGGCTGTTTCAAATATCCTGTTTTCACCCAGTCCTACCAGTTTGGCAGTCCCGAAATCAACAGCGTCGGGTCTTTCAGTTACAGTACGAAGCACCAGTACTGGTATTCCGAAATGAGGTCCTTCTTCCTGAACTCCACCGGAATCTGTCATTATGAGGTACGATTTTGACATCAGGTTAACAAAATCAAGGTAGTCGAGAGGATTGATCAAAGTGATATTAGGTTGATCCTTTAGGATAGGAAACACTACATCGCGAACAATCGGATTCATGTGAACCGGAAAGATGAAAGTTAAATGCGGAAATTTCAATGCAAGGCGTTTTATTGCATTACATGCTCCTGTCATGGGTTTTCCCCAGTTTTCCCGCCTGTGCATGGTTACCAGGATAATCTTTGTTCCGCTCTCAACAACAGCGTCTATAACTGGGTCCAAAAACCTGTGCTTGCCGGTTACAGTATAATCCAGCGCATCAATTACCGTGTTGCCGGTAATGAAGATTGTTTTCGGGTCAATATTTTCTTTTATGAGCGCCTTTTTGGCCATCCCGGTCGGGGCAAAATGCAGATCTGTAATACATCCCGTTATTCTCCTGTTGATTTCTTCAGGAAATGGATTTGCCTTGTCATTTGTTCTTAAGCCGGCTTCAATATGACCAACAGGTATCTTATTGTAAAAAGCTGCAAGGCTGCCAATACAGGTAGTGGAAGTATCGCCCTGAACCAAAACCATATCGGGCTTTTCGACGGCAAAAATATCATCAAGGCCGGTTATTAACTTTGCAGTCAAACCTGCAAGGGTTTGCCTGGGTGACATAATGTCAAGATCGAAGGAAGACCTGATGTTAAAAACATCCAGAACCTGGTCAAGCATTTGCCGGTGCTGAGCTGTTGCTATTGTTAGTACATCAAAGTACTGCTCATTTTTTTTCAATTCAAGAATGATGGGAGCCATCTTAATCGTATCCGGTCTTGTACCAACTACTACTACAATTTTCTTTTTAAACATTTTAACGACTTTTATCTTTATTAGTCAGAGTATAACTGATACTCCCGGAGAAAAAAAATGGATTACCCGGCAAACTTGATTCGAGTGGCTTGTCGAGATTCAGAGGAATGTCATAATGGGGTGAAAGTTTCAATGAAAATGAGCGAAGGGTGAATGTAAACGGGAGCTGAAAGCTTAGACACAGCGGTAAGAACTTGAAAGACTCCACCTGTGTGGGTATTTCAGATTCAAGATAGTTAATGAAGGTTACTGAGTATTTTGTACCCAATATGGAAACGAATGTCGGTGAAACAGCAATGGATCCTTTTTCCCGGTATAACACGTTTATATATCTGGCTAAGGAAAACTCCTCATACCAACTGGTCCTGCCACCGCCGAAACTAAAGCCCAGGTAATTATTAACCGAAAAAAATTTAAGATTTAACCCTGTTCCTAGGTTAATTACATTGAAAAGCACCTTCTCGTCCTGTACCCTGTTAAATAAATACGCATAACCGGGTGTTAAAGTCAATTTAGGATGGATTTGGAATTTATAGGCAATTCCAAGGTCAGTTTCAGTTATAAGACCATCAGTTTTTTCCATTCCATAACTATACATGTTTAATGCTAAACCTGACTTATGATAAAAGACAACAGAAGGATTGAACCCTATTTGCTCAACACCATAATTTCTGCCTGAATAAATCACACTTGATAAGACATCAATTGAAAAAACAGCTGAATTCCGACCTTTTACCTGAGCACTGTCCGCCGGAGTATTTTGAGCATGCAAATGACCTCCAAGCAACCATTGGAAAATCACAATGCAAAAACAAATGGGTATTCTCCTGAATTCCATAAAAAGATCAGATGTTCATTAGTTATTTTTAACTTGTTGATTTACTCATACAAATCTACAATGGCCAGAAAGCGATAAAAAGTAATTTCAGCCAAAGGCATCAACAAATAAGTAGAAAGCTGTTTTTTACCGTTCAAACTTTTTTCAGGTTATTATGAATCCAGGAATGCTGCTTTCCAATGTATAAAGTCTGGCATAATCCATTCATATTCAACATACACCATATATAGTTGATCCTTGAAGCTAATCCACTTTACTCAATCACGGTAAGTTTTCTTAGCCTCTAAGTATTGATTTATTGAAAAGTAATGCCAATGACTTTTTGACACACAATTGTTTAAAAACCAGCGGTCAGAATTCAGGAAAATATCCCGGAAATGTTAAAGGAATGAAATTATGTTAGAGAAGCCTGCAGCTAATACCAATAATAAGATGAAAACACAAAAAAGACAATTAATCCTTTTCATCCTGTTGAAATGAGGATTAACTGTAAATCCTGATCTGCAGGCATTAAATTCAAGCCTTGTGACATAGGGAAAGCTTTACTGACAGCCGCGCTTACAGTTAAGGTAGCCATCGAAGATCCTGATATCAATGACCGTCAAAATCATAGCGCTGCAGATGTTGATAACCAGGATATCTTGTTTGTTTTTGGCAACCTCGAAAAAGTTCCCCGTAACCATTTATGCGCGTTTAGCAGGTTACTTAGTACAAAAGGTGTAACTTACACTCCACAGTATATTTCCGCAAAGTATTTCAATCAGATTATTTCATCTAAACAGGAAACAAGTTCGGTAGTTTGTCCAAATTAAAAAACTTCTGTTTTTTCGTAAAAGCACTTGTCTGATTGACAGGTGCTTTTTTTATATTCTTAAAGTTGATATAAAATTCGAAATCCCGGTAAAGATCATTTGCGCTCCTATGGTAGCAACAATCAAACCCGTTATTCGGATAAGCGCATTCATCAGGTTAAACCTGTTCAGCAGTTTACCTATTCGTATCGCGTTGAGCATGAGTAGCAGGTTTATTCCAATTGCAATGGCAATGGCAATAATTGTAACAAGTTTGCCATAGTGTTCCGGAAAAGTCACCGCGGCAGTGATAGTCGCAGGTCCCGCAATCATAGGCATCGCAATAGGCACAGCCGACAGATCAACCAGTTTCACATTCTGGTCAAGCTGAAGAAAGCTGCCTTTCTGCAAACCGGTAATTCCATTATAAAACAAAACAACCCCGCAGGTAACCCTGAAAGCATATAACTCAATATGAAACACATACGTAAAGATGAAATGTCCCAGGAATAAAAATGCAATCAGTATTATCAACGCTGTAAGCGATGATTTTGTTGAGAGGTATCTTAATTCCTTATTAGAGAATTGATCCTGTAACGAGCTTATTACCAGAATTTTGTGTACAGGATTAATCAATGCTAAAATCGCAACGATGGCACTGACCAATAAATTAATTTCCATTTTGCGGGATTATTAAAACTGGTTTAAAAGCAGGATTTCACGTTTACTAAATTGGTATTCCTGTTTCTGCTAACTGTCTCAGAATTTCAATGTCAAAATTAGTCTTTCTTTCAGCACTAATCTGAGGTTATAAAATTTCTCCATCCAGTTTCAATCAATTAATACTATGGAAGATATCCATCCGTGAACCGTATTAAATGTAATTCAAGTGCTGTTAAAAACAAAGAAATAATGTATCCGGTAAACAGAGAAGTTTTTTATCTGGGCTTTACAATCGATATATTTTAAAAAAAAATAAGACCGCTGGTTTTTGAATAGTAATGTGTCTAAATAAGTTGAACTCATTAACTTCGGTTGTCTCTTACAATTTTGATGATAAAACTGCAAAATAACAGTATCATTTTTACGCTTGGGAAAATCATTTCAGGCAATCAAATATCAATAAGTACTAAGGTTAAAACAATGCATATATCGGAAATGTTGACATATTTATTTCATTGTTGTATATTAGCTGACAATATACGTTGCTTTAAAAAATGATAAATTCAGAGATGTATCATCTAACTTAAAAATAAAATTATGTTTAACACAGCCCATTTACACCCATTAATTGTACATTTCCCGATAGCTTTATTGATCGTTGGCTTTATTGCTGATTCGGTCTACCTGCTTTACAAAAAAGAGGTTTGTCTCTCAAAGGTTGGCTTTTACCTCATGCTTGCGGGTACGCTTGGAGCTGTTGCCGCGGTTCTGAGTGGCAATTTCTTTACCGAAGACATGTCAGGAAGTGTTGAAGTTATTCGTGAGCGTCACGAAACCTTTGCAAATATTACAATGTATGTGATGATTGCTGCCAGTATCCTTAGAATTTATCTGGTTCAAAAAGGCAAAGCAGAATCAAAAGCCGCGCTGGGAGTTTACATCCTTTATCTGATTGGCGTAATATCGGTTGGATATACCGGCATGTTGGGCGGAACAATGGTCTTTAATTTTATGATTGGATTATAATTAACAATTTCAATTAACACTAAATTCAGAAAAATGAAAAAAGTAATGATTTTTGTAATGGTACTGGCAACAGTGGCATTGATGGCAGGATGTAAATCAAAGAGTGCAAAGGAAACATCTCCAAAAACTATTGAAAACCTCAAAGCCGGCATCATTGGCGAAACAACCGCAAGCGCAAAGTATGCTGCCTATGCCGTTAAAGCCACAGAAGAAGGTTTTATGCCGATTGCCCAACTGTTTAAGGCCGCTTCAAAAGCCGAAAGCATTCATGCAGCCAATCATCTTAAAGTGCTCGAAAAACTTGGCGAAAAAATGGATCCTATTGATCCTAAGTTTGAAGTAAAAACTACCAAAGAAAATTTACAGTCTGCTATTGAAGGAGAATCATATGAGTTTATAACCATGTATCCTGGTTTTATTCAGTCAGCCAAAGATGAAAATGTAAATGATGCTGTTACTTCATTTACCTGGGCACTTGATACAGAAAAGAAACATAAGGATTTCTATCAGAAAGCCCTCGACGCTATTGATAAAGAAGCGGTTGCATCACTTCCTACATCGTTTTTTATTTGCCCCAAATGTGGCAATACCTATGATGCCGGGACAGAAACTGAAAAATGTGATTTCTGCAAGACTCCAAAAGAAAAATATATCGCCATTTAGTTTTCTAGTTTAAATTTCTCTTCTTTTACTAAAAAGTCAGTTATGGCAAGGGTAGTAGTATTGGGTGCCGGCATTGCCGGGCATACCTCCGCGCAGATACTTAAGCGGAAACTCGGTCGAAATCATGAAGTAATTGTGATCAGTCCGAACACAAAGTATCAGTGGATTCCATCCAATATTTGGGTGGGCATTGGCCAGATGACCGCTAAGCAAGTCACCTTTGAGCTCGCACCGGTTTACAAAAAGCTGGGCATTGATTATAAACAGGCCAAAGCCACAGCTCTGTTCCCTGACGGAGATGCCGATCACCTGAAACCCTTTGTTGCCATTGAATATACCTCACCGGATAAAACCGGACAGACTGACAAAATAGAATATGATTACCTGGTAAACGCAACGGGTCCAAAGTTAAATTTTGGCGCTACCGAAGGGCTTGGCCCCGAAGGCTATAGCGAATCCGTTTGCACATATACGCACGCGGGCCATGCATGGGAGAGATTACAGGAATCTCTCGACAAAATGGCGAAAGGTGAAAAGCAGCGCTTCCTGATAGGCACCGGCCATCCAACAGCCACCTGCCAGGGCGCTGCTTTTGAATATGCATTAAATGTGGCTTTTGAAATAAATAAGCGCAAACTCAACGACAAAGCCGAAATAACATGGCTTACCAACGAGTATGAAGTGGGCGATTTTGGAATGGGCGGAGCATTTATAAGGAAAGGCGGATATATGACTTCCACCAAGATATTTACTGAATCCATTCTTTCCGAGTATGGCATTAAATGGATAAAACGTGCCGGCATTACAAAACTTGAAAAAGGGAAAGCGCACTACCAGACACTTGATGGTGAAATACATGAGCAGGAATTTGATTTTGCCATGCTTATACCGGCATTTGCAGGAGTCGGAATTAAAGCGTTTGCTAAAGATGGTTCCGACATTACTACGGATTTGTTTGCCCCCAGTGGTTTTATGAAGGTAGATGCCAACTACCAGCCTAAAGACTTCGAAGACTGGTCAGTAGCCGACTGGCCATCGGTATATCAAAGTCCTAAATTCGATACTATTTTTGCTGCAGGAATTGCATTTGCTCCTCCTCATGCTATTTCGAAACCTATGACAAACAAAAACGGGCTGGCTATTTTCCCTACACCGCCTCGTACAGGCATGCCATCAGGAGTTATGGGCAAGGTTGTTGCGCTGAACATTGCTGAAAGTATACTAAGCGGTCGAAAGACACTTAATCACAAAGCATCGATGGGCAAAATGGGTGCCGCGTGTATTATTTCATCCGGCTATGGCCTGCGTGACGGTATGGCTGCTTCCATGACCGTATACCCCATAGTGCCGGATTTTGAAAAGTACCCACAATGGGGCCGGGATAGTTCTTACACCATGGGTGAACCCGGTCTTGCCGGCCATTGGATTAAACTCGTCCTGCATTTTTTATTTATTTACAAGGCTAAGGCTAAACCCTTTTGGTGGTTGATTCCTGAATAAGCTATTATTGAAGCGATGAATCCCTAACCCCCAACCCCTAAAACCTTATTAAGATGATTAAGAAAAATATAGTAAAAGGATATAAAGACGAAGCCTATCCCCCAGTTCCAACTGGGAATACCCGTTTCTGGCGCAAATTCTTTCCATGGCAGATAGTTCGGTTCTTTGTGCTGAACCTCAAAATTATGCGGATAATTATCGGGGGACACTCATAATCCGTGTGAGTTCCTTAATACTTTATCAATATGATATCAGAAAAACAAAAACTGATTAATTTGATCAGGCAGACCATGCCAATGTCTGACAATATAGCCAGTGAGATAGCAGAAAATTTCGAACCAGTTTCTTTAAATAAAAATGATTTATTGTTAAAGGAAGGATCGGTATGCAACGATTACTTTTTTCTTGAGCAAGGATTTATGAGAGCTTATACCTTTGACACGGAAGGAAATGAAGTTACAACTAATTTTTATGGACGAAACTCCATCGTGTTTGAAGTTGCATCCTATATTAAAAGAACACCATCCCGGGAAAACATCCAGGCATTAACAGATTGTTTTGGCTGGAAAGGAAATTATACCAATCTTCAGAATTTATTTCATACCAGCCCTGAATTCAGAGGGTTTGCCAGGGTTGTTTTAGTAAATAGTTTTATCGAATTAAAAGAGAGAACACTATCAATGATTAACCTTACAGCCGAAAAAAGGTATGAGATATTATTAAAATCCAGGCAGGATATTATTCAAAATGTTTCTATTAAGCACATAGCCTCCTTTTTAGGTATAACAGACACTTCTTTAAGCAGAATCAGAAAAGAAATTGCCATTAAATAATTTCCTGTCAAATGGCAAGATATCCTTAAAGTAAAATCATGAACATTTGCTCTGTTATTAATTTTATAGAAGCATGAATAACAGGCAAAAAAATGAGAGAAGATTCTGGGATAAATACGCTTCTTATTACGATTCCTTTATCCGGAATGTTGTAGGTAAAACATACAAATCCATTCTTGAAAATATAGATTTGGAATTAAATGCAAATCAGGCTGTACTTGAGATTGGTACCGGGACCGGAATAATTCCGTTTGCTATTTTCTCAAAAGTATCGTCGATTGTTGCAACGGATATTTCGCCTGATATGATTAAAATCGCCGCTCAGAAGCAAGCCGATTTAAATATCAGGAACATTGATTTCCGGGTTCAGGATTCATATAACCTGACTTTCCCGGATAATTCGTTTGATGTAGTGATCGCATCCAATTTATTACACTTGCTTTATGAACCGGAGAAGCCAATAGCCGAAGTGAAAAGAGTATTGAAAGATAACGGAGTTTTTATTGCTCCGACATTTTGCGTGGGTGAAAATCTGAGAAGCAGGGTAATTACAACTATGGCTGGAATAATCAGCGGATTTAAAATTATAAATAACTGGAGCATCCGGGACTTCAAAGTTATGTTAACAAATAATGGATTGAACATTGTTAAAGTTGTGACGATTGATGGCCGGTTTCCATTAGTTTATATAGTGCTGAAAAAATAAAAAAATGTAATACCATATTGGGCCAAAGTTGATTTTCGTAAGACGTGGATTATAAATATATGTATCATTAGTAACTATTTGAAATGTTAACCGTTATACCAATCTAACTCAATTCTAATTAGTTACACAATGAAGAATTCTATCGTTTATTTTATTTCCTTTTTCCTGGTTTCATATTGCAATGCACAGGAAAACTGTAATTGCGAACAGGCATTGAAACAATTAATCCGGAAAGTAGAAACAGAATATCCCGGGTTTAAAGATAAAACGAAGGACAAACTGGTATATACTAATTATAAAGAGACTCTGCTAGTAAATGCCCGGAATATTCAGGAACCAGCTTGTATAGGGTTATTGAGAAGCTATAAAGATTTCTTTAAAGACGGGCATATTTCCATTTTCCCGGTTGAGGAGGGGAAAAATGTTCAACTAAATAATAATCCGGATAATAAGGTTGCCATCAGCCTGAAAGAGTTTCAAAAGTTATTGCTCAGCACTACCGATCCATTGGAAGGGGTTTGGAGATCCGGAACCTATAAAGTTGGAATAGTTAAAATGAACAACGAATACCAGGGATTTATTATTGAGGCGGATACTACTTACTGGAAAGCGAATGAAATTAAATTCCGGTTATCCGAAAACGGAAAGGCAAACTACTATTTGCGCGATCACTCTTTGTCAGAAGAAACGTATGAACTGGTTAATGGATGGGTTTTGTATTTCAATAACTCTAAGTATTATAAAGAGTTACCAAAGCCAAACCTGTCAGAAAGTGAAATTAAATCCAGAATAAACGAGATTGAAGGATGCTATTTTAAAAAAGTGTCCCCAAAAACGGTTTTGCTTTGCCTTTCAAGCTTTGAGCATAATTATGTTGAACGAATCGGGAAATTATTGGCAGATAACAAGCAGGCAATTGAAAGCAGCGAAAATTTAATTATTGACGTAAGAAATAATCTTGGCGGCACCTATGATGCTTATGATGAACTTTTTCCATACATCCTTACAAATAATATCAGGGGTTTAGGAATGGAATTCCTGGTTACGCAAACCTTAATTGATGATATAGCAAGTTGGTACGATGATGAGGAAGGAAAGAAAAAAGCCAATGAATGGATAACCCTGTTTAAAGGCAAGATGGGTGAATTTGTGAATACCGATACCACCGATATTTATATCAATGAAATAAAACCTGCAGAACACAGCCCAAAACAGGTAGTTATACTGGCAAATCGCAGAACGGCCAGTTCCGGAGAGGCATTTGTGTTTGATGCCAGGCAGAGTAAAAAAGTAAAAATATTGGGCACGCCAACCTATGGTGCCCTGGATTATGGTTCAGCCAGTTTTTTCAGTTTGGGATGCAAAAATTATAAACTAATGATGCCAACCTGGAGATCGATGCGACTTCCTGAATATCCAATAGATAACATTGGCATTCAACCGGATATCTACCTGGATAAATCGGTTAAAGATTGGGTTCAGTTTGCGGTAGATTATCTGGAGAATAATTAAGTTTAGTAATTCCTGGCCCTAAGAAATACCAATATAAAACCCTGAAAAAATATATTCATCAGGCCAACATAAATCCATTGAGTTTGTGTAATTTGCACTAGTTCCCCACTATGACACTTAAATAAGAATATTTTAAGATTTCATTGAACGATTTAATACTAAATCGATGTTTGAATACAAAGAATTAAGTGTAACCGAATCCCTGAAATCTTCCATAAATAAACTTTGGATATTCATAAACCATGACACTAAAGCAATTGAAGCTAACAAAACTATAGTGCCAAATGGGTTTTTCAATATTGCTTTTATCACCGGTAAAGGCGCAATGGTTACATTCAATACAGAGGTAACTGAACTGAAGCATGGCATCTATTTTTGCGGCCAGGCAACCCAGTCCGTTTCAGTTGACATTTTACCCGCAACCAAAGTAATTATGGTCCAGTTATTTCCCTGGACAGCTTCCATGTTTACTGATTTTGATATGAAGGAATGCAGGAATAAGATTGTCCCAATAAACCGGATAAATAAGGATTTTGAAAGTGAAGCAGGCACTGTCAGTCAGGATGACGAAAACAATGTTTTAGATTTTTTACACGAGCAGTTTAATGACTTTTTAACTAAAAATGAACATACTAATTTAGTTCACGAAAGTTGCCTGATAATTATGAAAAAAGGTGGCCAGGGTTCAATCAACGATCTTAGCCGACAGCTAAACTGCTCTTCACGCCATTTGCAGATTTTATTCCTGAGATACATCGGGCTGAGTCCCAAAGAATTTTCCATTATTATCAAAATGCGAAATGCTATCGACGGAATTGCTTATCCATCTGCCACTGCTGAAAGCTCTTTGACAAGTCTTGCCCTCGACAACGACTTCTACGACCAGGCGCATTTCAATAATGCTTTTAAAAACATTATAAAAACACAACCCCGGAAATTCATTCCGTCCCGATATATTTTAGCTTTTAAAAAAAAGGACTAAGGCATTCGCATTTTTACAATTTTTAATGTTTGTATAGCACTTTCTTTGCCCCGTAACCAAAAATAACTCTTATGAAAATAGCCCTGTTATTCTTAGGATTTGTAATATATACAACATCCTTAATCGGACAGAATATTTCTCAGAAATACTCCGTCTTTATCCGGAAGGCAGACTCACTGTACCAGGTAAAAGACTATAAGAACTCTGCTCTTATGTTTTCTGATGCTTTTAAGGCACCTGATGCTAAAATAACAATGAATCATCGGTACAACGCCGCATGTTCCTATGCTTTAGCAAACAATGCGGATAGCGCGTTCTTTCATTTAAATTACATCGCAACAGTAATGAATTACACCAATTACGGGCATATAAAGTCTGACCCGGATTTAAAATCGTTATACACGGACAGCAGGTGGAAACCCCTGATTGAAATAGTTAAAGCAAATAAAGACAAGGCTTTTGCCAGCTTAGACTTTATTACTTTAAACGGGTACAAGGTTGAAGTATATACAGCCGGTATGAAGAATAATCAAATTAATAAACCAGTAATCGTATTCGAAAACGGAATGGCCGACACCTATGACAGGTGGAAAGCTATAATTGATGAAGTTTCAAAAACAAATGCTGTTTTTGCCTATAACCGTCCAAGAATTGGAGAGTCCATGGACGACAGCCTGCCTCCAACAACTGAGCATATAGTTACTAATCTGAGAAAGATGCTATCTGAGAAAGGACTAAAACCTCCTTATTTATTGGTATCACATTCTTTTGGCGGAGCTTATATCAGAAGTTTTGCCTCATACTATCCCAATGAAATTGCGGGTCTGATTTTTATTGATCCTATTGATTTCACGAAAAAGGGTGATATGGGTGACCAGCCTTACCTGGAAATCGGGCTTACCCAGCATCAGATTGATTCCCTGTTTGGGCAGCCGTATAAGAATTTTATTGAAAAGCTCTATACGGAAATGCCTAAGTATTATGTAGAAGAAGTAAAAATATCAAGACAATTGACCAAAACAGATTTTGCAGAGTGCGACCGGAATCCTTTGCCTGACGTACCGGTATATTTTATTAAGGCAGGTGGATTTCCTAATTCTGAACCACCAACAATTTATGACAGGGAAAAGATGTGGCGAATTAACAGTAACATCCAGATGAAACGGTGGTTAGAACTTTTATATCCCCTGAAATATGGAAAGTTATTTTATTGTTCAAACTCAAGCCATTTTGTTCAGGCGGATGAACCCGACCTGGTAATTTCGAGCATAAAACTGGCTTTAACCGATTATGATAAGATTCAAAAAGCTAAATAAACCAACCGCTACAAACGCTATATGAAATAAGGTTTCATCGGTAATTCAAGCATTCTGCATCGCTTAGATATGGTGTAGATGGACAGGAAATTAGCCGACAATCCCTTATTGCATATATTTCCAAACTTTAATCGCTACTAAAAAAATATTGACCTATGAGAAAGATTATTTTAATGACAATACTTATTGGATTTATTTCATGCAATTCAAAGATTAGTAAAAGAACAAATGTTGCACAGGAGAAAATTGAGGATAACCAGGAACTTTCTGAAATGTTCAAAAGCGACCAGGCAGATAGAACGAATCATATCGATAGAGTTATATTGCAAAAGAACGATAGCTTAAGAGAAGCAAGAGTCTATGAATTATTAGATTCAGATAAGGTGCGTACATCATTAGACTATACTAATTCCGCATTGATTTTTCATCATGGAGAAGACTCTGTTGCATATGCTATGGCTGTAAAACTAATGCGAAAATCTATAGAATTGGATTCAACAAGAAATAAATGGTATCTGGCTGTATTAACTGACAGATATTTATTGAGTATAAATAAACCTCAAATTTATGGTACGCATTATAAGAGATTGGATAATAACATTGTTGTGAGAGAAGAACTGGACTCAACAAAAATTACTGACGCTGAAAGAGTAGAATATGGTGTGGAAACTTTAGCTGAGCAAAGAGAGAAATTAAAAAATCTGAACCGGAAAAAACTTACAGAATTGCTGGATGAAGGGAAAACCATTGATGAAATAATACTAATTGTCAAACAAGGGGAAGGCAAGGAATCTGAATATGATTTACGTGAAAATTGGATTAATAACTTTGGTTATCAACTTCTGAATCAGGGAGACAAGGAAGAAGCCTTAAAAATATTTAAATTAAATACCGAATTGCATCCAAGTGGTTCTAATGCTTTTGATAGTTACGGAGAGTGTCTTTTAGCATTAGGACAAAAGGAACAAGCCATTATAGCGTATAAAAAATCTTTAGCATTAAATCCAAAGAATAAAAATGCTGAAAAAATATTATCAGAAATTGAATAACAAAGCATAACGTGCGATAAAAAGCTAACAGCTAAAAAAATAAATCTCATTCATTATAATTCAATATACAATGAGAACTTTGAAATTACTGCTAATTATTCTGCTTTTTGCTGAAACAATATACGCTCAAAACGACGACAATATAGTTATTGCGAAAGGAATCAAAATAAACTCCACTGTATTGGGAGAAGAGCGTATAATTTATGTTTCTGTTCCCTCTGGTTATGACGATTCGAAGGATTCGTACCAGGTGTTGTATATTCTGGATGGAGTTTCTGAAGCTATTGGCCTTGTAAAATATTTATCAGATTATGGAACTTGTCCTCCTTTAATAATAGTTTCTATCGAAGAAGTTAATCCTTCAAGAGACATGTTTCCCTCCAAGCCCAAATATAGCAGGGGAACGCAGCCAGCAAAACCATGGTACAATAAAAAAGAAGACGACGAACTAAGAGTGTCCCGGCCTGGTGAAAAAATCGGTGAAGCAGATAAATATCTTTCATTTATTGAGACGGAACTTTTTCCCTTGATCGAAAAGAACTACCGTACAGCCCCTTATCGGATTTGCTGTGGTCACTCGAAAGGTGGTCTTTGCGTAACCCACGCATTTATTTCACATACAACTATGTTTAACGCCTATATTGCTCTTAATCCTTCTCTTTACTGGGACGATGGTTTGGTTATGAAAACCGCGGAGGAAAAACTCGCAGGCATGGACTTTAAACACAAACAATTTTATTTTGATATAGGTGGGAACGAAGTACCGTCTACAATTGGCGACGCATTTGATTTTGCCCGGATCATACGGCAGAATGCATCTTCTGACCTGAGATGGAAACTTGATTTTCTGGCGAATGAAAGCCACAGCAGCGGAACAGCACAAGGAATCATTAATGCACTGAAATTTATTTACGAAGACTGGGATTTTAACACCGACAAAATAAAGACAGATGGAATAAGCGCAATCGACAGTTTTTATAAGAATCTTTCAGACAGGTTTGGATACGGGATTTCTTACGATGTAAGCCTTTTAAATAAGTATGGATGGGGATATCTGCGTAACGGCCAGTATGAAGAAGCCATTAAAATATTCAAAGAAAATACGTTAAGGTTCCCTGGTTCACCGGATTCATACAACTATCTGGGGGAGGGATATCTGGCAGCTAAAAATACTGATATGGCAATCAGTAGTTATGAGAAGGCAGTAAAACTGGCTGCAAGTTTGAAAGATGATAATAAAGTGGCATTTTTAAAGAGCAGGATTGAAAGCATTAAATCAGGCAAAAAGTAAAACCTGGCTTTTACCGATAAATTAAAATGATTGATTTAAGTACAACTAAAAGCCTCAGGAACCTGGATTAATTAACAGGAAGAAAAGAGACTTATAGTTGTGGCTCACAATCTAATTCACTTTTATGAAGTAGCCGCTACATTGAATTACTAATGCAAGATTACTTTATCAATTTCAATCCACTCTGCGCCGAGCTATCGTTAGGCCGGAGAATAAGCGCGTGATTGAACAATACCCTTGCATCTGCTGATTTGCCGGTACTTAGTTTCGACCAGGCAAGCATTATCACCGAATCGTAATCCAACGGATAAAGATTAACTACTTTCTCGAAAAGTTTTGTTGCATTAACAAAGTCTTTGCGGTTATAATAAATAACACCCAGCCAGTAATTGGCAATTGTATTCTGGGGATCAATTTTAAGTATTTCAACATAGTGAGCCTTAACTTTATCCCAGCTTTCGACTGCGCTAAGCGGTTTTACACAACCAAAACGAGCTTCGATGGCATACGGCTTCAGGCTTATGGATTTTTCGTAATATTTAATTGATTCGGTGTATTGCTTTGCCAGGTAACAAAGCCATCCAAGCCTTATGTTTACAATATAGCTATCAGCTTTATAAATCGTTTTCATGGTATTGATAGCTGCCACATAATTGCCGGATTTCTCCGACTCATAGCTTTTAACAAAAGTTGCCTGGGTGGCAGCGGTATTCTGCGCCATGATGTATCCGAACATGACGGTTAAGATGGCAGTTAGTGAGATTCTTCTTAAAGTTTCCATATTAGTCCTCCTAAAAATGATTGCTGAATGTATTGATTTGTGGTTTGCTCCACCTGTTTGGTATCGTAAAGGTAATTCCCGTATAAAGTTAGGTTTTTGTTGAGATTCCAGAATAAAGACAATCCGGTTCTGAACAAAGTAGGATCAATCGAATTATAAATATAAAGCGCGTTGTGATCATTGTAGTTTTGTATGTTACCAATTGTAACGGTTCCTTCGGCCCAAACTGATTTAAAAACACGTGCCCCGGCATATTGAGAGAAAATCAGCCGGTTATTTCCTTTTTCAAGCATACCACTAAGGTACGTATTAAAATAAATATTGGATTTCCCCGGCAAGGTGACTCCGGCAAGTAAGCCAATTTGTTTGAAATCTCCAATATCATACCTGAAAAATGATCCGTTTACACCCAAAACAAACCGGTTTATGTGGGTCGAAAGTGATCCAAACACAAGGTTTCCGGGATATTTATATCCATCCAGGCTAGTATTCAGGTGATGATATGCCAGAGAAAGAGATGTATGCGAGGTTATGGACCAGTTTACTAAGGCAAAATAGTCAGGCTGTTTTATCAGGGTTGTATCAACTGTTTGCTTATAATTTGATGCCGATTGATAGATTGACAGCCGGTAACCAGTTTGCGTATAAATTCCTGCGCGGTAATAAGTTGGATTTGAACGGGTGCCGCTGTTATTGCTTTTGTAATTGTATTCCAGGTCAATGGAAGCAATTGGATTGAACGCGTTAATACCAAGCCTGTTCTTAGTCCCGTCTGAAAGTTTTTTTGCATGAACACGCGCATACGCAATGTTGCCGGTATTTAATCCGCAATAATAGAGATACTCACGGGTGTCGGGATCAAAAACATCAAATTCCAGCGCTTTTTCATACTGTTTCTGCGAAGCGTAATAATCTGCCTTATTAAAATACGCGTACCCCATTCGTTGCCTCAGTCGTTTGAAATCTATATTCTGTGCCAAAGCCTGTTTCCCTGTTTTAATCAGATTTTCCCAATCACCAGTCAGATAACACTGATACGTTATGCTGTCAGCCGAAGCCTGGGTTAGTGTATCCTGCGCTTTTAGTATCACCGGAAATAGGAGCAGGATGGCAATTATGAGTTTATACATGTAGCTTTTATTTGAGTTTTATTAGATTGAAAACTGAATTCTTTAATGCAATTATCCTGGACTTTTATTGTGCTGTTGCTTTCGTTGCGGGATTTACCCCAAATGGTGACATCAATTCCTGATGTCAGTGTGATTGATCCGGTATCGAATATTGTATCGCTTGCTGAAACACCAACAGTATAAACAGCCTTAATATATGTAAAGAAAGGCGCAATAAAATCATGCATCCAGATGCGTGTTTTTTTATTCCTGATGGTACTGAGAGGCATTACATCCTTAACCGCAACAGCATCAGGGTTCACCAGAAACACTTTATAGGCTGAAAGGTAAAAGTAGTAAAGCAGTGATTTCTTATCGCCGTAAAAAGCTGTAAAGTAAAACATGGAACCATCATTTACATAATAGGCAACCGATTCGGTAGTCTTACTGTAAAGGTATTTGGAGTTAAACGCATCCGTATAAGCATCCCATTTTTCAGTTATTTCAATCCCATTTTCGTTAACAAAACTGTACGTGAGGCTTGTATCTGGCATAATATCGAATGCTGTTTTAAGCAAATTATTGGTCGAAATACCTGAAACCAGAGACTTTTCAGTTGGTACACAAAATTGCTGGAGTGCTTTTTCTGTTTTCCCGTTCTGATGAAAGTAAGCAATAGGATAATAAATGGTTTTTGCGCCAAGCAGCGGAGTAGTCTGTACCTGGAAATGCAGGTGAGGTTCGGGTGAGCGGCCTGAGTTACCACAGGAAGCCAGCAAATCACCTCGTTTTACATATTGTCCTTTCACTACTTTAAACGATCCTCTTTTCAGGTGTGACATCTGGGTATAAAGTCCGGGTAAATGCCTTATTATAATTGAATTACCCCAATTACTCGATGTATTCACTTTCCCGATCTCGTTATCATCAATGGTATCAATTACTTCTTCTACAATGCCATCGGCGGGGGCAAGCACAGGTTTGTTATAACAATAATAGTTCTCGCAAAGCAGTCCGTTGGAACTATATGTTTTCATTTTTTCGTCATAGATCATAAAATCGAGGGCTTTGCCCCAATCACCTTTATGGGTATATTCCCCATCGTATCCCTGGGTTACACTCCACTCGCCCCAGAAAGGCAGGTAAAGCGGAAAATAAAGAAACTGAGCGAGCCGGTCCTGGTTGTTTTTAAAGGTATAGAGGTTTATTTCGGGCGAGTAATATTGAATCGGCGTAAGTTTTAATTTAGATGGATACACCCTTAACCTCAGGAAATAAACAAACAAGATCACCACAAATGAAAATGGTAGCGAAAAAACCGGCAACTGAACAAAGCCAAATAGCCTGGTCATAAACAGCAAAACCAGCGATGTAAGCGGAACCAGTAATACACTCCATAAATACGAATAGCCTGAAGGAATTATGAAAAAACCTCCGATAGCAATGGCTACCATGATGTAGTTAGCTCCAATATTGTAATACGTGATACTCGCTGCTTCTGAGCCTGAGAACTGGGCAAACACGTAGGCTGAAAGAAATCCCAGAATTGATAATGAAAATGCAATCCGCGAACTCAGCAGGAGTATTATTGAAATTACTATACCGGCAATGAGATTACTTTGAAAAAATATGGAACTCATCGACCGGAGATAAATATCCAGCATTTTGTTAATCGGCAGCGAATCAATGGTTTGAAAAAAGTTGAGCATGGAACTGCCACCAATGGCATACACTTCATTCATCCAGTATATGTTACGTTGCGTTAATCCCAGGTTTTCAAATTGTGAGGCGGGAAGAACAATAAACCAGAATGTAATTACAAATGGAATACTAAGAAATGGTAAGCCATTCTTACCAAGCCATCCCCCCAAAGTAACCGAAAGTATAAGCGTTAATAATGCGGCAATCAACAACAGACTAAAAAAAACATACCCTGCGTCAAAGAATGTTCCCATTCCCATCCCGGTTAATAAAGCATTGAAACTATAGATCCCGTTTTTAAGCTGAGCCTTATCCAATCCCATTGAGTTAGCCAGAAGTACAGTGACCACAACAGCAATTAAACCGCTTAACCCGGCATAAAAGTTGAAAAATGTAACCAACAACAGAACAGATGCCAGTAACTTATTGTTGAAAAAGAAGATGGCAGAATAACTGTTCAGGATGGCCGGCAGGATAGTATTGCGGAAAGTATCAATATATTGGCGGGTGGGCATATCGGGAGTGTTAAAGGAAAGTTCGTTACAGGTTAATAGTTTCTGGTTTCAAGTTTCTGGTTTCAAGTTTCTGGTTTCAAGTTTCTGGTTTTCTGAGTTCAGGATTCGAATGTTTTAGTTCACTATTTTCTACTTTCCCATTTTTAAAACCATACTTCATTTCTTCCTTTTACTGCCGGTACATTCTGAAAATTTCTTTCCTGGTCGGGCAGGTACAAATGAATGAATCTCCGAAAGACATTTTGTAATAGCAAGGTGACTTTTCAATGTTCTCAATGAAATGTACATTATGGTTGATGCAACTTTCCACTTTACAATAAACATGTTTATCGCTGTTCAGGCAATCAAAATTCTTGTGACATTTAAAAGTACCTGCAACTATCCGCTTGTCGATTTCCATTTGAAATGGTTTAATTCATCAGTTTATAAGCACTACATTAATCATTTACAATTGCCATCAACTTTTTGTTGCGGGGTAAGAGACTGAGACAGTGAAAATAACCATTTTAACTGAAGTTACCTCAGATATTCCGGAATCTGCTCATTCGAAAGCATATTCTCAAGTGTTTCGGCTTTCCGTATCACGTGAGTATTGTTTTCATTGTCAATTAAAACAATATTGGGCCGCAAGGTTATAAACTGCATCCATTGAGTCATATTGTAAGCGCCTACTTTATGCACAACCACGTGATTTCCCTTTTCGAGTAAAGGCAAAGTTATGCTTTCGCGAATGATGTCGATATTCATGCAAAGCGGACCGTACAAAACCATTTCTTCGGTATGCTGGCCGTAGGATTGAGTTGTGCTGATCTGGTGATCGTACCAGAAAGCCGTGAACAAAGTGTTAACGCCAAAATCGAGTATGGTAGCTCTCCGACCGTCCGAAAGCCGTTTGTTTGCCAAAACAGTTCCCAGTAAAAAACCTGCATCATCAATAAGAACGCGACCCGATTCAAGAATCAGTAAAGGCAGGTCTTCCTGTTTGAAACCATAGCCAAGAATTACATCTGTAATTGCGTCGGCAAACTGGTCGATGGAAGGAACTGTATCGGAACCAGGCAGATAAGCACCTTTCAGCGTATTTGTTGAAGGAAAACCTCCGCCAAGGTCAATATATTGAAGGACCTTATTGAATTTCTCTTTCACGCTCCATGTTAATTCGCACATTTTTGTGGCTGCCGTAGAATATGCCGATGGCGAAAGCATGAAAGTTCCGATATGGCAATGAAGCCCGACCAGGTCGAGATTTTCGGAATTGATAATACGGGTAATGGCTGTCCATGCCTGACCGTTTTCGAAGTTAAAACCAAACCTATCCCATTTTGGATAAATGCCGGTATCCATATTTACGCGGATGGCTACGCGGGGTTTCAGGTTATTTTCTTCACTCAGTCTGATAAGCGAATAAAGTTCGTCGAAATGATCGATATGAATAAGCGAATTGTTGCGTGCGGCGGTAACAAGTTGTTCATCAGTTTTGTCGGGACCATTGAAAATGATTTTGTTTCCCGGGACTCCGTTGTTAAGCGCTTTCTCGTATTCAAATCCGGAAACCACTTCGGCCCATGAGCCTTCCTGGTGAAATATCCGGCAAACGGCATCCATATAATTGGTTTTATACGACCACGCAAACTGAACTTTTGGATAACGGGTTTTAAAAATCCGAGTCGCATTCTGATAATTCCGCCGGATTTGTTTCTCCGAAAGCACAAATAACGGTGAACCATATTCATTAATCAGGCTTTTTACCGGTATGCTTTCGATGTGGGTTACAGGAATATTTTCAGTGCGGGTACCGAATTTGTTCATAAGCCCGGTACTCATTTTCTGAATTATTGGTCTTTCGTATCTTAGTTTATCCATGGATTTGTAAAATTATTAATGTTGAATGAGCTTCACCTGCGGCAAATTACTCATTTAATTAAATATGAGTGAATATGAAGCTGATGATGATCCGGATGTTTTCAAAAAAAGTAAAATCAGGGTGCATTTATACTATCTGTTTGTTTGCACCCTGATTTGAAATCTTAATTTGTACAAACACCACTTCCGGTTTCGTTAGTATTTGCAATTATCTCATTAAAATACTCCAGGCTAATATACTGTGGTGTATAAGTTGCAGCTTTTACCTTTAATTGTCTGTTGAAAGCCCGCATGTGATTTCGTGATCCTCTTTCGAGATTTCCAAATACAAACAGTATGTCCTGGTTATCAATATCGGTAGTAATGTGTGTGTGTAAATCATAAATATCAAGGTCTTCGATGGTTGCTCCGACAGTAAAAGCCGAAATCAATGAAGTGCTTCCTTTGGCCACCAGGCTGTTATAGATTGCCTGAAGGGTTGTATTTACAAATACACCGCCTGTATGATTCACAGCAGGATCTGAAAGGCCATATTTAAGCAACAATGTTTCAACAGCCTTTGCATGTTGTGTTTCGCTTTTCGAAATATTATTGAAAACCGGTACATTGTAAATGGAGAATAACAACACATACACATCCTTCGCAAGGAGTTCTTCCTCGCGCATAGTGGTGAGAGCCTCAATTTCGGCTGCCGACAATGCTTCAACCGGTAAGGCATTGATACAACTATCAACCCATATGGCATCGGCACGGCCTACGGTTTTTTCAATAATAGCATCATGTTGATCGGCAACATATTCTTCGGCTGTGTCCTTCGAACAACTACCTAACTGCATTGATCCGATCATTACTGATACAAGGAACAATATTCTTAATCCTTTATTTTTCATCTTATTAAGTTTTATTTTTTGCATTTGTAATTTGCATGCTTCGATTCCGAGTTTGCTTTAAACTATGAGCGCATGTTAAACCCATATTCCAATTCATTTTATAATTACTAATCTTTTGTATTAATCCTGGTTGATTCCATGTTGACTTTTATTAACTGAAAAGTGCCGGCAGGAATCATCGGTTCACCATAGGTGTGTTCACGGGAAGCCACATTTACTGCAATTTTTAGTACAATGAGTATACATTCTAATTTAGTTTTTATATGATAAATTATCTATTAAAAGATATTCAGCCTATTAGTTTTCAGCTTCAGGATTTTATAAATGACTAGAGTTCTCCTGTTCCCGATATTTTCTGGAATTCACTCACATCAGTGATCAGATCCCATGCATAGCGTATAAACATCTTACCCACTTTGTATTCGGTGAAAGGCTCAACTTCCTGACCCATAGCCATTTTCACCAATGAGGCCGGCTGGTTTTGTCCGGCTGCCGCTGTTAAATATATCCAGGCAGGAAACCGGGGATTAACTTCCATGATATAAGGCTTCCCATCTTCCGACTGCATAATTTCGAGTTCACAGCCACCACGCCATTTGGTTACTTTAATAAACTTACGGGCGAGTTCTACATAGGATGAATCATCAATCGTAATCCCTGACCATGCTTTACCTTTATCAGTTATGTAAAGTTTTCGCATTGGTATTACGCTGATTGCTTTTCCTTCGCCATCACCCAAAGCGGCAACATTGATTTCAGTACCGTTGATAAACTCCTGTACAATAATAGGCAGCCCCCATTTTGCCTGTAATTTATAAAAAGCTTTCTGGGCCTGCTCCAAAGTATTTACAATAATAGCATCGTAAAATTTCCCTTTTATTACCATTGGGTAGCCTATTTCTTCAGCAGTTTCTTCGAGGTCTTTAGCCTGATGGATAATTTTATCGGCAGGCACAAGTAAGCCATTCTTTTTGCCGAATTCGTACAGCTTAACCTTGTCGCGGGCTTCAAACTGATCCAGATCAGGCAGAAATGTGTGTATCCCGGTTTCGGCCAGTTTATCTCTTAGTTTGATAAAATTAAAAAGTTCCGCATCAAAATTCGGGATGATCAGATCAATTTTTTCAATCTTGTGAATATACATTAACCTGGCCATGAGTGTATCAGTTCCGGCTGATGGATAAGGAATCTGATACGTTTTATCAACCAGGTCGTGCATGTAGGCGCCAGGTTCAAGCGATTCGTACGCCAGCCCGATAATGCGCAAATTAAAATCGTGGCAATCGCGTATGGCTCGTATTACGGCCACACCTGGTCCGGGGCTGTCGATAGCATTGAGCCCGGTAACAGCGATTACGAGTTGTTTATTGTTGAAATTGTTAGTATCTGTGGCTTGTGCTTTCATCAGGATTGTTTTGTATTTCAGGTTATTGACCTGCCAGGTGATTTGTGATTATTTTATGTGGTAATTGCATAAGGTGGTTTTTAGTTTTTTATCAATTAATTTTTTCACCACCCGGGCTGTATTAATTGCTGATTCTACTATTATGCTTATTTCATTTGCTGACTGCAAGTTTAAAAGATTTTGATTTATATGTATTTGACTCAATTCTATAAATATATATCCCGGCAGGTAGTTCACTTGTTTTCACCAGGATTGAATTGAATGTATGGTCAATAGTATACGACTTTACCATTTCCCCGCTCATAGCATAGAGTTTCAATTCCGCCTGCCTGACATTGGATGGCAATGAATAGGGAATTGTGACTTCGTTGCTGGCAGGGTTTGGATATGCGCTGCTCAGCGAACTTTTAAGTTCCTCCGGGGATCCTGTCGTTAATGGGTTTAACTTGCCCGGGATGGAATAAACCATTGTGTTTACAGTTTCCGGGAATACTGAAAAGTCATAAATCCACATAAATAATTTTGAACCGGTTTCTGCCGGATAGATGTATGAGTAACCGGCGTAAGGCATACTTAACAATATTGTTCCGTTTTCATTTACGATTCGGGTATCGTAAGTATAGTATTTAAGAGTTGTATTGTAATTACACGAAACATAAAGCATCTCAATCAAATTATCGGTATTGAAAAGATCTTCAGTAACAAACTGTATATCGCAGAGGTAATAATTGGCCGGAATGCTAAGATTTAAGGTCTTCCAAATTGAATGATCATTATTATAAAGTCGGCACTGCGTGTTAGCTACATCCATTACATAATATTTGTATCCAGCTAATGGAAGGTGAATATAAGCTGCAGAAACTCCTGTGTAAGTATGCTCATAGGAGATTTGAGCCGAGGAGCGAAATGCAAAAAAAACAAAAACCGAAATAAAAAATGCAATTTGTTTCATAGCAAAGGGATTTAATGTAATAAGTAATCGTATCGGGATTAGTTTTTATTTATTGCTTTGAAAGCCTGATTTTACCAGGCTATATTTGATATCAGGATTTTTCTTTCATTTTTAAAGAAATCGATGGTCATCTTCCATCCTGAATAACCTATTCAAGAATAGATGCTTCCTTTAACTGAGACACAAAGTCATCAAGATCTTTTTCGAACTGCACCTCATCCACATCATACTTTTCACACATATGGGCTTTAATTGCGCTTACATTATTATCTTCTTTCAGCAAATTGATAATTTCAGCTCCAATGGGGTTTGTTGAAAATGAATCGCCTGTACCTGGATTAAAAATAAATCCTTCTTCGCTGCTTGCTATATTTTTTCGGAGTTTCATTGTAGTAATGTTTTAAATGTAGTGAGAGATGCTTTTGCCAGATGTACTTATTTCAATTTGCAATTATGAATCATGGCATATTCCATCTTTCCCAAATCAAACTAGATGTTAATACGATGAAACAAAGATAATCTGATGAATTGCGCTATAAAAATGAATTCAGCAAAATGCCTGTTACGATAAGTGGAAAGGAATATTTGACAGGTAAACAGGATACACTTTATTTACCTGATTTCCATGACGATTAATTCTGAAGATTTTCTTTGTATAAAACCCCTTGAAAAAAAAGAATGCAAAATTTCAGAATATTGAAAACCGGCCACTGGTTTTTGACTGTTAAAGTGTCAAAATCAGCGATGCAGAAATGTAGAATCATTTACCCAACAGAGCCTTGCTAACCCGAAACATGTTTCTGTCAAATAATAAAAAAATCTTTGTCATTAAATCACTTTAAACGTTCTAAATTATATGATCCCATCGGCCACACTATAACTCTACCTCATTGAAGTAGACAAATGAAGATAGAAAGAGTGACGAATAGAATTTTTATAATTTTGAAAGAATATAGTCATCCTGCAAATAAATATTCCCATGAAACGACTTCTGCTACCCGATCTGCTTAAAGGTCTCGCTGCATTCTTTATGGTTCAGATTCATATTACTGAACTTTTTATCGATTCCGCTGGCAGGGAAAGCGCGGTTGGCAAGACCACGTTGTTTCTGGGAGGACCTTTCGCAGCTGTAGTTTTTATGATCGTGATGGGATATTTTATTGCTAAAAACAAAGGATCATCAACACAACACTTGCTGAGGGGAGTTAAAATTTTTATGCTCGGATTTTTTCTGAATATAGGTCTGAATTTTCATCTGCTTTTCAAAATAAAATTTGACAACTGGTCTTATAATCCTCTGGAATATATATTTGGTGTTGATATTTTATACCTTGCGGGGATGAGTATCATTATACTGGCTTGCCTTAAATTATTTAAAAATGGCCAGGAATGGGCTTCTTTAATTTTACTGCTTGCAGTTATAGTGCTAACGGGTTTTATGAATGAAAAACTAATGGTCACGAACCATTTCTTTGTGTTGCCATTTATTGCCGGTGCTTATTCGTGGTCATATTTCCCTTTGTTCCCCTGGCTGGCATATCCATTAACTGGTTTTATTTTTGCTCAGCACCAGGAGAAAATCATCCTCTTTTTCAACAAGCAGAAGGTTATTTCATTTATTCTGGTTGCAGCAATTGCAGCACTGGTCCTAATATTTTACAAAAAGGGCATAAATACTACTATTGATCTGCCATTATATTATCATCACACTGCCGGATATGCACTTTGGGCTTTGGGATTAACCCTCCTCTGGACACTTTTCCTTCAGCTTATATTGAAACTGTTTCCCGATACTAAGGTTGGGAATTTCTTATGCTGGATCGGTAGAAACATAACACTTTTCTATGTGATCCAATGGCTGATTATCGGGAACATTGCGACAGCTATTTATCAGAGCAAACCTATTAACAGCTATATTTATTGGTTTGGAGGCATTTTTTCAGCAACGGTTTTACTCGTGTTTTTGATTGAAAAACTAAAACTAATGTTACTCCGGAAATCCCAAAAGACAGCTCCCGAATAACAACTGATACCTCAAGCAACAAGTTGTGATTTCCAGAATGCTTATACAATAAAAGTCCTGTCCACAAAAGCCTGAAAGTTTTCTTTATACTGTTCACCAACAGGGATGTAAACATTCCGGTCGAAAACTATACGGTTCCGTTCTATCACCTTTATACGTTCAAGGTTAACGATAAATGATCGGTGAATGCGCATAAATTTGTCTTTCGGAAGCTGTTCCTCCATCACTTTCAACCGGATAAGTGTTGTAACCGGTTCATCATTCACAAGATGAATCTGAATATATTCATTCGAACTTTCTATGTATTTGATTTCAGAAAAGAAGATTCGTATCATTTTGTATTCCGATTTTACAAACAGGCTGTCATGAGTAGTTTGAATTAATTCTTCTTGTTTCCGGTTCAATTCAAACCATGTTTTCGCTTTGTTTGCCGCCTTTAGAAAACTGGCATAGCTGATTGGTTTCAATATATAATCCAGGGCATCTACCTTAAACCCTTCAATCGCATACTCGCTATATGCTGTTGTAAAAATAATCTGTGGCTTTTGTGTAAGCGATTTTACAAAGTCCATGCCGTTCAGGTCAGGCATGTTTATGTCAACGAACATCAGGTCAACCGCGTTGTTTGCCAGGAATTCCATAGCATCAAAAGCATTATGACATAATGCTAAAACTTCAAGAAACGGTGTTTTCCCGATATAAGAGCTTATTTGCTTTAGCGCAAGCGGCTCATCGTCAATTGCTATGCATTTTATTTTCATACACTGGTATAGTTAATTCTACTTCATATTCTTTTTCGCTTTCAAGAATATTGAGGATATAATCACTCTTAAACAGAAGTTCCAGGCTTTTTTTAATATTAGTCAAACCAATACCGGAATAGCTTTTTTCATCACTTTCCTTAGTCTTGAATTTGCTGTTCCGGATATTACAATTCAGCCTATCATCCTTTTGTTCTATTTTGAACATAACAAAGGATTCAGCCTGGTAACTTATGCCATGTTTAAAGGCATTTTCAAGAAACGAAATAAAAAGCATAGGAGGTATCTCAATGTCCCGGATATCTTCAGGAACCTGAAGACTAATAGATACATTATCCGGGAATCGTAATTTCATAAGCGTTATATAGCTTTCAATAAAAGCAATCTCTTTTTTCAGTGTAGTTTGTCCGTGAGCCGTATCATACAGCAAATAGCGCATCATAACAGATAACTGAATAATAGTGTTTTTAGCGTCTTCTGCATTAATATCGATGAGAGCATGAATATTATTCAGTGTATTCATAAAAAAATGAGGACTTATCTGGTGCCGCAATAAAGCCAGTTCTGTTTTAAGTTGCTCTTTCTCCAGATCTTTCCGTTTGCTCTCCTCGTTAAGCCATTGTGATACTAATTTAAAAGCTGTTCCGACTCCAACAACCAGAATGGAAAGTAGAAGATTGTCAACAAAAATCATAAATAATGATTTCGATGCTGGTTCAGTTACAGGATTGTATCCCATTGGTGGCGGCATTCCGGGCCCCAATTCCATAGGTGGCATTCCAGGTCCCAGGTTCATTGGCGGCATCGCTAGTGGCTGAGGTGGTAATATAAACATCTTAACTAAGATTGTAGCCCCAATAACCAGAAGTATTGTTATAAGTGTTATTCCAACATAAGACCGGTATTTCTTTTGAAAAAGGAATTTTGGAACAAGCCATAAGGTATTCAATACAAAAATGAACAAAAACGAGAACATGCTTGCCCATTCCCCGAATACTTTAATCCAGTTTATTGTATTGTTAATCCGCTGACTAAAAAAGGGAACGGAAAATACAGCCATCCAGATTACAATAAAAACAAAGAATTCAATTATTCGTATGTTAAATATTTTAGTTTTCATAATTTCAATTTCACACAACCTGACGCATTTACAAAGGTATGTTTGACAAAGCTCAATAACAAAAAATATCAGTATAATGCCAAAAGAGTTCAATGAAACAGAACAATTAATAAGCAGAAAGTTTATAACGTGGTGATTTTATCTATCCATTTATGCCGGGATTTGCATTAATTTCCATGCTTCTGGCACAGCTACCCCTTAATTTTTGTCTCAGTTTAAGCTATCCGGAAACAATGATTTCTCCGGTGATGGTAATAGCAAAAAAAAACCTAAACGTTAGGGAAAAAGCATGTTCTACTCTTTAATGATACCCCCAGAACTGAAGCTAAAAATAATTAATATGGTTGAGTAAAAATTAAGAGTATTTAAAAACAAAACGCCGTATATAAATGATATACAGCGTTTTATGATTTATATTTCATTCAAAAAGTGGAGCGTATGGGAGTCGAACCCATGACCTTCAGACTGCCAGTCTGACACTCTAGCCAACTGAGCTAACGCCCCGAAACAGAGGGGCAAAATTAAGAAACTTTCCTAATTTTACACAAAATAAGATTATTATTTATGAAACGCCTGTTTGCAGCTATAAAAATACATCCGTCAGCGAGTTATATCAGGCTTTTTAATGAAATATCTTCATCGCTGCGGCATGAAAGGATTAAATGGACGCAGCCCGAAAACATCCACCTGACTTTGAAATTCTTTGGTGAAACAGATGAAACTAAAATTCCTGCAATCTGCCTCGCTCTTGAATCTGCGCTTGCTCAATCAGAAACATTCACAATCAAAATCGCAAATACAGGTATTTTCGGAAGCCGCTACGATCCTAAAGTGATTTGGTTTGGAATCGAGAAGCAGGATGAATTGGAAAACCTGGCGCGAAATATTTTTGCCGAACTTGCAAAATGCGGCTGGGAAGCTGACCGGCAAAATTTTGTTCCACATCTTACCATTGGCAGGATCAAGGGATTAAAGGATAAACCTCTTTTTCAACAGATAATAAGCAAATACAATACCGTTGAAATACAGGAAGAAAACGTTACCGAAATAATACTTTACGAAAGTATACTACTTCGCGAAGGACCGATGTATGTGAATGTATTTTCAGCTTTACTTTAAAACAAAATTATTCCTTAGCGTAATTGATTAACCAAATCTAATGTTGCCCAATTCAGATCTTTGACAGACAAAGACTTGCCATATCAGGTTTAACCTAACTAGCACTAATGCCTCAACATTCGCTTCCATTGTGAATTCTGTGTTAAATGCCATGGCTATTTTTTCTGCATTTTGTCCTGCCAAAATTCCGAAAAGCCTCATTGTCAGCGTCCCTAAAAGCCTGACGATCATGCAATATTAACTATCTTTGTACTATGAAACTAAACGAAATCAATGAATTCAAATCCTCACCACAGATAATAAAACGGCTGAACGAATTCGGATTTAGTAAAATATTCGCTGAAGGGTCTGTAATATTTAATGAAAATGTTAACATTAAAGCCATACCGATTGTAACAAACGGAAGCATAAGAATAATGCGCACGGATGAAGAAGGAAGGGAAATTCTACTTTATTACATCACTTCCGGAGAAAGCTGCATCATGTCGTTTATGGGTGGGATGCACCACGATACCAGCAAAGTAAAAGCCATTGCTGAGGAAGAAACACAAATACTGTTTATTCCAACCGATAAAATGGGTTTACTCATTAAAGAATTTCCCGAATGGTTAGAATATATTTTTCGCTTGTATCATGAGCGATTCGAAGAGCTGCTGGATGCTGTAAATGCGATAGCATTCAAAAAACTGGATGAGCGCATATATAGTTTAATTAAGAAGAAATGTGAATTAATGAAAAATAATGCCCTTAATATAACACACGAACAATTAGCCAATGAGTTAGGAACTGCCCGTGTAGTGGTTTCGCGATTGCTGAAACAGATGGAGGACGAGGGTTTGGTGAAATTAGGCAGAAATAAAATTTCACTTGTGTAACAAATGTTGCTGCACATCAAATTTCAAAATATCACTTTTGTAGAATATTAATTTGTTCACTCCGATTCAATCAAAGTGAACTAAATTATGGGAATCACTGAAAAAATGGTAAGAGTTCATTTAGGTGTGGCAATACCAGGTCTGTGATTAACCAATCTGATTTCAGGAAATTTTATAACCGGACTTTTTGTTCTTGAAGGTTTTTCATCCCTGCAAGTCTATTGGTTTTTTGCCCTTTGAATCTGCTATTCGGTAACTCAACTCTAAAGAAAACTACGTAAATCTAAAAATCAGAAAGAAATTGTTCGAATCAATCATACGTTTATTTAGTAAAGAAAAAACCGATTACGCCCAATTAGTAAAGGATGGTGCTGTAATTCTGGATGTACGCTCCAAAGGAGAATATGCCGGGGGTCATATAAGAGGCTCAGTAAATATAGCCGTAGAGCAACTTGGCAACAATCTTCATAAATTGAAAAATAAAAGTAAACCTATTATTACCTGCTGCGAATCAGGGATGAGGAGTGCAGCGGCAAAAAATATCCTGAAATCGAACGGATATTCAAATGTATACAACGGAGGTAGTATACATCGTTTGCGAAACAAATTATAATCTGCCTCTAAGTGAATGGAAATGGTATTTAAAAGGTCGGAAGACTGAAGAAAGAACAAACTGGAATTTGATTCCATTGGAAAATTCCTGATGAAAGACAGTTGGTCAACAAAGCCCTTCTATCCTTGCTAAATGACATTTTTAGAAATATTTCCGACTTCAGACAAAATAAATATGCACACTAAATTAACAGCAGAATCACAATTTATAATGAAAGAAAGAATTTTATCAAACTGGACATTTACGCGGGCATTCTATCTCATCATGGGATTTTTTGTAATCATTCAGTCATACATGGGTCAACAATGGTTTGGAATAGCCTTTGGTGGCTATTTTGCGGCGATGGGTTTGTTCGCTTTTGGTTGCGCATCGGGAAACTGTATTGGCGGTAATTGTTCAACTGAGTCAGATCTAAAATCCAATCAGGGTACACATTCTGAACAAAAATAATAATCGTATGACAAAGTATTTATCTATCATTTTAGTTGCATTTGCACTTGTTTTCAACAGTTGCACCAACGGGCAATCATCGCCGTCCAATTCTACTGTTTCTGCGATCGAATTTTCGAAGAAAATTACAGAACTCCCTGGTGCTCCGATTATTGATGTCAGAACTCCCGGAGAATTTTCGCAAGGCCATTTGAAAAACGCCTTAAACTACGACATAAGCTCAGGTGAATTTGAAAATAAAATCGCATCCCTCGACAAATTAAAACCGGTTTTAGTTTATTGTTTAAGCGGCAGCAGAAGTTCCTATGCGGTTAGATTTATGAAATCAAACGGTTTTAAAGAAGTATATGAGTTATATGGGGGCATGATGAAATGGAGAGCTGCCAACCTTCCTGAAACTACGGATAGAACAGTAGCTTCAACAGGTATGAGTAAACAACAATTTGATAACCTGCTAGTTACAGATAAATTAGTGTTGATAGATTATTATGCTGACTGGTGCGCTCCCTGCAAAAAAATGAAGCCTTACCTGGATGAAATATCGAAGGATATGGCCGATAAAGTGGTGGTGATTCGTATTAATGCCGACGAAAGTGCAGCACTTTGTAAAGAATTGAAAATTGATGCCATACCTGTATTACAGATTTACAGGAACAAAATGCTTATCTGGGCAAATACCGGATTTATTGAAAAAGAAGCGGTTATTAAACAATTAAAATAGATCATATTCTATTCACTCACTTATTCTCTTCCATATAAACTTCACACGGAGTATCGCAAATACCGGATACACTTTATAATTGGAACGAAGATCATTCAGAAAGCACGGATAAAGAAGCCTATTTTCCTGAATAGATTCTATGTGGCTAATGTGACGAAAAATAAAAATTATTCGGAAAACAAATTACTCAGCGATGTTATGTGACCTACATACCTCCATGGTTAATCCTGCAAAATAAAAAACCCTACGGAAACGAATCCCGCAGGGTATAAAAACTAACCAAATTTTTTATCTTTAATCTTATTCAGTCTTAGGAGGCTCGACTTCGCTTTCTTTACGATGTTTCTCGATAAAGAAATCGATGATCAGCGCCATTCCACCAAATATGGATGCCATGGAGAAATAAGCTGCTTCGGCCGACATTACCTGGTATTTTGCCATAAATTCGGCAATCAGTAATCCAAGTCCGACACCAAATAGTAAAAGACCCCATTTGAGCGAAGAATAGCAACGGCCGTCTTCTTTAAGTATGGATGCATCACGGCCGCTTTGTATCAGCGCCATACGTTCTTTTTTGCGGTACGACATATATACAATGCCCAGTATCATAGCAAAAAATGCTATCGGAATCCACAATCCTTCGTTTTGCATAATAATTGTATTAAAAAGTTCTTAAATCTGTTCTCTGCTCATTATGACGTAACTTTTTATTCAAGGTTACAAAAAAATGAATTTTGTTGTAATTTTACTCCAGCTCCGGATAGCACCAATTTGCAATAACTCTTATAAGCAAAACAAACACATTGCACATCTGTTATTCTAAGTACGTTGTACTTTTTGCTATTTAACCTTGCTTTTTATTTTATTACTTTAGCTTAACCTCGTTAACACGGCACTTCTTGTTTATATCCTATGTAACCTTTTTCAACAACCTGCGTCATAATAACACATGAAAGAACAGGACGATATTTTTCACGTGCAGAGAGTGCTGGCAGGAAATACTGCAGCATATGCCGTTCTGGTTGAAAAACATAGTGATATGGCGTTCACAATTGCCAATAAAATTGTGCGAAGCCGTGAAGATGCCGAGGAAATTGCCCAGGATGCCTTTGTTAAAGCTTATCAATCGCTACGTTCTTTTAAAGGTGATTCGAAATTCAGTACCTGGTTGTACCGTATAGTTTATAATGCAGCCATTTCGCATACCCGTCGTAAAAAACAGGATTTCACCCAGCTCGACGAACGCGTGGTAAGCGATACAACAGAAGATGAAATTTTTGAAAACCTTGATACTCTTGATGCCGAACTCCAGTCGAAACTGGTAAATGAAGCCATCAATAAACTGCCAGCAGACGAAAGTGCCATTGTTACGCTCTTTTATCTTAAAGAAAATACCATCGACGATATCAGCCAGATCACAGGGCTGAGCGTGTCGAACGTAAAAGTAAAGCTGTTCCGTATCCGAAAAAAGCTCTATGACGAATTACAAACGAAGATGAAAATGGAAACAGTGTTATAATAAATTGTACTTTTGAACCCTAAAATACTGAATGAACCATGACAACCGATAAAAACAACCACGATGAAGCGATCCGTCGCATTGTCAGCCGTACAAGGCTCGACAAGCCTTCGGAAGGATTCAGCGCGCGTATCATGGATCGCCTGCTCGCCACACAACCTGAGCCAGTAAAAAAATGGATGATCACCTACCAATATGGAATTCTTGCCATTGCTGCAGGTGTTGCCATAATGATGCTGATTTTCCCTGCCTGGACGGTTTTCGATTTTGATGTTAAAATGGTTGGAACCTCCGCCGCACAAATGGCTGGAAACCTTTTTGCTGAAGGTGCAGTATGGATTGGACAAATGTTCGGCAAAATTGGCGCTTTAGGCAAATACGCATATTTTATCCCTGTTTCGGTTGCTATACTGCTGGTTTCCGTTTTCGACCAGGTAATTAGCCGTAAACCCCAGGTTGATCGCGCAAAAAGCTAAAACAGAAATCTCCTTATATGAATGAAAATCATTTTGCCAATCCCGGTAAAATGATTTTTTTTATCTTCACATTTCAAATCAAAAACAGTAAAAATGCTTCCGGAAGAACTGAAAAACTCAGTTGAGATTACCTTAAGAACTCAATTCGAAAAACAGGTGGAAATTTCCGAAATCCGGTCCGTTGGAGGGGGATGCATAAATGAAGCTTATTCGTTAAAAACCAATGCTGGCAAATACTTTATCAAATATAATTCAGCTTCAGCTTTTCCCGGGATGTTCGAAAAGGAAGCAACCGGGCTGAAAATACTGGCTGAAACGAAAACCATTGAAATTCCGGAAGTGATAGTTGCGGCCAAAACTTACGACTATGCTTATCTCTTACTTCAATTTATAGAAACCGGTGTTAGCTCGCGTAATTTCTGGAATGATTTCGGCATAAAGCTGGCTGATTTACATCGGAATACCAATGAATATTTCGGACTTGATCATAATAATTATATTGGATCTCTGGTGCAGACAAATAATCCTTATCCCGATTTTTACAGTTTCTTTATCTCGGAGCGTATCGAACCCCAGCTGAAAGAAGCCCGCAACAAAGGCGCTTTCAGCCAAAGTGAAACACGATATTTTGATTCACTTTTCAACGCCCTACACAATATTATCCCCGTCGAAAAGCCCGCGCTTATTCATGGAGATCTCTGGAGTGGGAATTATATGGTTACCGCAGGTGGTTCTCCTTGCCTGGTTGATCCGGCTGTTTATTACGGTCACCGGGAAGCGGATATTGCAATGACACAGCTTTTCGGAGGATTTCAGCAGGAATTTTATGGCGCATATAACCAGGCATGGCCCATGGAAAAAGACTGGCAAAAACGTATGGATATTTTTAATCTTTACCCATTGCTGGTGCATGTTAACTTGTTCGGTGGCAGCTATGCCCGACAGATTTTGCAGATTATCCGGCAATTTTGAGTAATTTCGGGCCTTGGAATTAATTAATTTTGAGTTGTCCTTAAAATTCGGACAACTGAACGAATTATTCGCAACTGATTTTTTAACCAAATCTATCTTCAAAAATCTTTGCGCATTTTTATCACTTATTAATAAAAAATCAACACATTGAACTTTTCAACATTCGGCTTCAGTCCTACCTTAATGGAAGGCATTGAAGCAATAGGCTACGAAGAAGCAACCCCTGTACAGGAATCAGCAATACCGGTAATTCTCGCAGGACGCGATTTAATCGCTTCGGCACAAACAGGCACCGGGAAAACAGCCGCATTTTTACTTCCGGTTATCGAAAAACTTTCGGCCATGCCGCATGATAACCAGGTAAAAGCCATGGTAATTGTACCAACTCGTGAACTTGCCCTGCAGATTGATCAGCAGATGGAAGGATTTTCGTATTACACAAAAGTGAGCTCTATTGCCATTTACGGCGGAACTGACGGAACTGTATTTTCGCGCGAAAAACAAGCGCTAACCGAAGGCGCCGATCTTATAGTTTGTACGCCTGGCCGCCTGATGGCTCATCTCAACATGGGTTATATAAAATTCCCGGAACTTAAATTCCTGATTCTCGACGAAGCCGATCGTATGCTCGATATGGGATTTCATGAAGATATTCTTAAAATTTTATCCTACCTGCCAAAGCAACGCCAGAACCTGATGTTTTCGGCTACCATGCCTTCGAAAATGCGTCACCTGGCAAAACAAATTCTTCACGATCCGTTCGAAATTAATATCTCCATTTCCAAACCGGCCGAGAAAATCCTTCAGAAAGCTTACGTGGTATACGATACCCAGAAAATTCCGCTGATTAAAATGCTGCTGAAAGAAACGGTAATGAAGCGCGTTTTGATTTTCTGTTCAACCAAGGAAAAAACACGCCAGCTTTACCATGAACTGAAGAAAACTGGGATTAAAGCCGAAGAAATACATTCCACCCTTGAACAATCAGCCCGCGAAAATGTGATTATTCGTTTCAAAAGCGGCGACATTCCAGTGCTTGTAGCCACCGATATTGTTTCACGCGGTATTGATATTGAAGATATTGATATGGTTATTAATTTCGACGTTCCTCACGATGCCGAAGATTATATTCACCGTATCGGCCGCACAGCACGTGCTTCAGCCGAAGGAACTGCAGTGACTTTTATCAACGAAAGAGACCAGCAGCGGTTTGGCGCCATCGAAACTCTACTGGAACGCGAAATTGAAAAATCTCCTGTTGCTGAAGAATATGGCGAAACACCAGCCTACAATCCTAAAATAAGGAGGAAAGATGAAGGACGGAAATTTGGCGGGAAAAGGAAGAATGGTAGAAAACCGGGTAATCCGGGAAAGCGGAAAGGTTAGGCTTAAGCTTATCATTTTGAATTATTTCTGGCATGTATTTTGATTTAATAGTGTACTGAATCTTAAACCTGAAATTCATTTAAATATAAAATTATTACTATGAAAAAGGCCACAACTGCACTTGTGATCAGTATGATTGCATTTCAATCTTTTACATCTGCTCAGACAGAAAAGGAAATTAAATCGAAAATTTCAAACGTAACGGTTTATTCTTCCGGAGCACAGATTGAAAGAACCGCCACATTCGACATACAGCAAGGTAAATCTCTTTTAGCGTTTAAAAATCTTTCTCCCTATATAAACAAAGAGAGCATAAGGGTGGACGGCGATGGTAACTATACAATATTAAATGTTCAGCTTCAGAATGATTACCTAAATGAGCTTGAAAAAACCAAAGAAATAAATGACCTGAATGCCGGGATTCAGCAATACCAGGATAAAATTGAAGATGAAGAAACATGGATTAAGATACTGACTGAGAAACTGGAATTTCTGAAAGCAAATAAAAGTATTACGGGAAAGGAGCAGTCCGTTAACCCGGAAGTTTTCAAATCCCTGAACCTGATTTACGGTGAGAATTTTGAGAAATATTCCCTGGAAGTGCTGAAAAGAAAACGCCTGATAAAAGACTATACCAAAGAAACCGAAAAACTCGAAAATCAACTCAGCACATTGAATTCGAAGAGCGAGCTTCCATCAGGCACTATTACTATTATGGTGGATGCTAAAAAAGCGCAAAACTCAACCATCAAATTAGACTACCTGGTTGATAATGCGAGATGGTACCCTTCGTACGACATTCGCTTTGTAGATATTAACAAACCGCTAACTGTTTCATTTAAAGCGAATATCAGCCAGAATACGGGTGTGGACTGGAAGAATGTGGATTTAAAGCTTGCTACAGCCAAAACCAATGTATCCGCTCAAATTCCTTATCTGAATGCAAATTACCTGCAATTTTACTATCCGGGTTACTCTAATGATATGTTACAAGGAAAAGTTTCCGGTGTTCAACTTTCAAATAATGCCGGTTCTGTTGGAGCCTCATCTGAATTAAAAATTCGAGGAATTGCTTCACTTAATGGTAACAATACACCACTTTATGTTGTGGATGGTGTACCTCAATCCGATGTTTCTTCCTTAAATCCTGATGAGATAGAAAGTGTGAATGTATTAAAGGATGCTGCGTCAACGGCACTTTATGGATCTCGTGGTACAAATGGTGTTGTTATTATTACAACGAAGCAGGATTCAGATAAATCAGATGTTCCTTTAACTATTACAGCTAAAAACGAGACTTCAAATGAATATATTGTTGATTCTCAGCAATCCGTAAACTCTGATAACAAACTCAATTCAATAACTTTCAGGGAAACACAACTGAATGCAACTTATGAATATCAATCCATTCCCAAATTATCAAAAAATGTATACCTGGTAGCTAAAATCAACGATTGGTATAAAGCCGATTTAATGGATGGTGAGGCAAATATCTACCTTGAAAATTCGTATGTCGGAAAATCCAGGATCAACACTCAACAGTTCAGCGATACACTGGATATTTCCTTTGGTATTGATAATAACATCAGTGTTAACAGGGAGAAAATTAAGGAATTCTCGCAATCTGAATTTATAGGTTCAAATAAAAAAGCAACGTACGCATGGAAATTAACCATACGTAACAATAAGCCTTATGCCATTAAAGCCAAACTGTTCGACCAGGTCCCGGTTTCGTCCAATAAGGATATACAGGTTGAAACTCTTGAGCTTTCGGGCGGAGTTATGAATGAAAATACAGGTAAAGTTGTTTGGACTATTGATTTGAAACCTAACGAAACAAAGCAAGTGATACTGAAATACTCAGTAAAATCACCTAAAGATAAAACGGTGCTGGTTGATTAGAATCAGAGGTCTTATTTCTTCCCTTCCCTCCGCTCATCCCAAAGTTCCTTAAAACTTTTTGGTGCCACTTCGGGTAATTCCCGGCGTGGTCCCCAGGCTGCGGCAAAAAACTTCTTAAGCGCTTTATTTTTGTTTTTGCCGCTGAGCATATCAATATATTTGCGTTTGCCCATAGCCGTTTTGTATGCGTACATCACGGTTTTATCAAAACGGCTGGCAAACCCTTCTTTTACCGAATCGTTTCGGTTGTATAACAGCAATTCGTGGAGGTTGATTTTAACCGGGCATACTTCGGTGCAGGCTCCACAAAGGGAAGAAGCGAAACTCAGGTGTTTAAAATCCTTCATTCCCCGCATCCATGGTGTGATAACGGATCCGATTGGTCCGCTGTAAGTGGTTCCGTAAGCGTGTCCGCCTATGCTTTTATACACAGGGCAAACATTTAAACATGCACCACAACGGATACAACCTAAAGCACGGCGTTGGTTTTTATGAGCCAGTATTTCAGTGCGGTTGTTATCGAGCAGGATCACATACATTTCTTCCGGACCGTCGTTTTCGCCTTCCTGTCGCGGACCGGTAATAATTGAATTATAAACAGTCATATTCTGGCCGGTTCCGTGTGTTGCCAGTAAAGGCCAGAAGAGATCAAGGTCGCGGAGTTTGGGAATAAGTTTTTCGATTCCTGCAATTACAATATGCACTTTCGGAAACGACATACTCATCAATGCGTTGCCTTCGTTTTCAGTAAGGCATACAGCTCCTATATCGGCCACCAGGAAATTGGCTCCTGTTATTCCTATATCAGCATTGAAAAATTTCTCACGTAACAAGCTTCTGACATAAGTAGTAATTTGCTGCGGTGTACTGTTGGCATCCAAACCAAATTTCTCATTAAAAAGCTCAGCCACCTGTTCTTTCGATTTGTGCATGGCCGGGGTAACAATATGGTAGGGCTTTTCGCCGGCAAGCTGAACGATATATTCTCCAAGATCTGTTTCGAGTGATTCTATCCCTGCCTTTTCGAGGTGCTCGTTTAATGCAATTTCCTCGGTGACCATCGTTTTGCTTTTCACAATATGCTTAGCCTGTTGCTTTTTCACAATTTTAAGCACCTCATTCACCGCTTCGGCACCATCCTGGGCCCAGATTACTTTACCACCCCTGGATTGAAAAGCTGATTCGAAGTCAACCAGGTATTTAGGCATATCTGTAATTACCTTGTTTTTAATATGCGCGGCACGATTTTTAGCTAATTCAAGATTGCAATATTGTTCCTTTCCTTTTACAACAGCGGCATCGTAACGCGAAATATTAAATGCGAGTATTGCCCTGTGTGTTTTATCAAACGCTGTTTTTTCGCTGTCGGTTACAAACCTGGTATAGGAATCACTCATGAAGTTTCAATTAAAGTACGAGTTAATTTTAGTGTGATGTAAACCTGTGTTTCAAAGGTATTATCATCAATTAGCTACTGCAAAGGTATTTTATCAATCCGGGTTTTATGCCTTCCGCCTTCGAATTCAGCAGTTAAAAATTCATTTACGGCACTTAGCGCCTCATATTGTGAAATATACCTTCCGGGTAAACATATTACATTTGCATCGTTATGCTGGCGGGCAAGCCGTGCTATTTCGGTATTCCAGCACAATGCCGCTCGTATACCTGCATGTTTGTTTGCCGTCATACAAATTCCGTTGCCGCTGCCGCAAATCAGGATTGCCATTGGATACTGACCGTTTTCAACAGCCGAAGCCACCGGATGGGCAACATCAGGATAATCTATACTATCCGGTGTATATGACCCAAAATCCCGCACTGAATACCCTGATTCAGCGAGTTTTATCTTAATATATTCCTTCAGTTCGTAACCACCCTGATCACAGCCTAAAGCTATAGTTTTCGATTTGTCAACCATTGTTAGTAAGTTATTAATTGTAAAAAATCAGTGAAATGGAATATAGCTCATTTGCTTTCATAATTAACCACTTACACTATGAAACAAAAGTACATCCAAAAACAAGTTAATTCATTATCAGGTGAATAGATTTATTAAACAATTATTGTTAATAAGTGCTTACTTTTGTTACTAAAATGTGCATAGAATTTGCTTGCTCTTAACAATTAATTCACAGGTACAGGTTGGAGTGGGTGCCGCAAAAAGTTTGCTCTAGTTATGAGTCTTTTTGCAACATGCTATGAACATTTTTTACCTGTTTGTAAGATGTAAATTTTATAACCGGGGTTGCAATGAACAGATTGTTAACAACTACAGTAAAGAGATAAATATCAGAACTTAAACCTCGTTACAATTGTTTATAACCTGTGAATAAACACTTGCTTGCAACAATAAAAAATAAAAACTGTAAAAACTGCTAACACTATGAACAGACTAATATTAATAACATATTAATTAAATAAAAAGAAATAATTATTATTTACTGAATAAGAAAGGTTGGAAAAATGGAGAATGAAGAACTGATAAAAAAAATTCAGAAACTAAAGAAAGAAAAGAATGCGGTAATCCTGGCTCATTATTACCAGGTGGCCGAAATTCAGGATATCGCCGACTTTATTGGCGACAGTTTACAACTTTCGCAAAAAGCTGCCGAAACTGCCGCCGACATTATTGTTTTTGCCGGAGTTCATTTTATGGCCGAAACGGCGAAAATATTGTCGCCTTCAAAAAAAGTGCTTTTGCCGGATCTTGACGCTGGTTGTTCTTTGGCTGCCAGTGCGCCTGAAAAAGAATTTTCCGATTTTGTTAAACAACATCCTGAACATAAAGTAATTACGTATATAAATTGTACCGCTGCAGTAAAAATGTGGTCGGATGTAATAGTGACTTCCAGTAATGCGGTTAAAATTGTTGAATCCTTTCCAAAAGATCAGAAACTTATTTTTGCACCGGATAAAAACCTTGGCGCTTATATAAATGGATTAACCGGCCGCGAAATGCTACTTTGGGATGGTGCTTGCGAAGTGCACGAAACCATCCGTACCGAAAGCATTCTGAAACTAAAAGAGGAACATCCTGATGCTAAACTTATTGCCCATCCTGAATGTAAAAGGCCGGTTTTAATACTTGCTGATTTTGTTGGTTCAACCGCTGCAATGCTCGATTTTACTGCTAAGGATAGTTGTCAGAAGTTTATAGTCGCCACCGAAACCGGGATAATTCACCAGATGCAAAAACTATCGCCGGATA
The DNA here is from genome assembly GCA_963665485.1 of Bacteroidales bacterium. Lineage (GTDB taxonomy): Bacteria > Bacteroidota > Bacteroidia > Bacteroidales > UBA4417 > UBA4417. Next base: position 918,883 of record OY762227.1, read on the forward strand.
AACAATTTATTGTTGTTCCTTCGGATGAAACTTGTGCCTGCAACGATTGTCCGTATATGAAGTTGAATACACTGGAGAAATTATATCTTTGTATGCTTAACGAAAAACCTGAAATTACTTTATCCAACGAAGTTATGGAAAAAGCTAAAATGCCTATATTACGTATGCTCGAATTGTCAAAGAACAGGTAGGGTTGGAAAATAGAAAATTGTTAATGGAAAATAGCTTATAGTGAAGTGCATTAACAATTGAATTTTAAGAATTTAAAGTTTAGTGTAAAATCATTCGAAATGAAGCCTGTTTTCCATTTTCCATTTTCTATTAACTTTAAAAAAACTTTACAAAATTACTTTGTATTCACTTCAAAAAGTATTTTGTTGAAAACTCTGGTTTTGCTTGCTTTTTCTTTGTTGTTTGTTGTTTCTTCCCATGCACAGGAACAACAAATAAATACTGTCACTGATGGAATTGCAAAATTCTATTATCCGAATGGAAAGCTTTCGAGCGAAGGAACCATGCAAGGAGGAAAACCTGACGGATACTGGAAAACTTACTTTGAAAACGGGGTGATTAAATCGGAAGGAAACCGTAAAAATTTTTTGCTCGACAGTGTTTGGAAATTTTATAATGATTCAGCCAAACTGTTAGTTTCAATTACCTATTCTGCTGATAAAAAGAATGGGTTAAAAACTACCTACCGTGAAGGCGAAATGACTACCGAAACCTTTGTAAACGATATCAAGCAAGGTCCTACCACGTATTTTTATCCGAATGGAAAAGTCCGTTTGATTGTAAATTATGTTGATGGTCTTGAAAATGGAATAGCCCGCGAACTCGATACTGATGGAAGTGTTATAACTTACATGGAATACAAAAAAGGATTCCTGGTAAGCCGTGAACGAATTAACCGAAAAGACAGCAAAGGCTTAAAGCAGGGACGTTGGAAATATTTTTACGATAACAATATAGTAAAACTGGAAGGAACCTATAAAGACGACAAGAAGAACGGCTATTTTAAAGACTATGATGAAAACGGAAGCTTGTTAACTATCAAAAAGTTCGTTAATGATGTTGAGCAGGTTCAGGCACAGGAAATCACCAGCCTGAAATTAAAAACAGATTATTATCCCAGCGGAAAAGTTAAAACCATTGCCAGTTATAACGGCGATGTTCCCGAAGGTGTGCGTCGCGAATACAGTGAGGACGGTAAAATTACAGCCGGTTATATTTTTACAAAAGGAGCGCTTACAGGCGAAGGTATTGTGGATGAAGAAGGAAATAAAGATGGAGACTGGCGCGAATATTACCAAGATAAAACAGTACGTTCAATTGGTACGTATTCCAAAGGAAAGCCTGTTGGTAACTGGAAGTATTATTATGAAAACGGAAAACTCGAATCGGAAGGAAAATATACGAAAACCGGTTTGTTGGATGGTACCTGGCGCTGGTATTTTGAGGATGCAAGTATAAGGCGCATCCAATCTTATATTGGAGGAATGGAAGATGGTGAGTATGAAGAACACGATGAAACCGGGCGATTGATTGTTAAAGGGCAATTTGCTGAAGGCGTGGAAGAAGGAGAATGGGTGTATGATTTTGGTAACTACCGTGAACTTGGAAGTTATAAAGGCGGTGCGCGTTTCGGGAAATGGAAATCGTATTATGCTGATGGAACACTTAAGTTTGAAGGCGAATATATCGACGATAACCTGAATGGAAAAGTTAGCTGGTACTGGCCAACCGGTAAATTAAAAGACCAGGGCAATTATCTTAACGGCAGCCGCGAGGGTGACTGGATCACATTTAATGAAGACGGAACTCCTTTCCTGATCATTACGTATCGTGGTGATGTTGAAAAACGCTATGATGGAATTGTGATTAAACCGGCGTTTGAGGAATAGAATTATTTTTAGACTTGATTACTTTTTTTGAAAACAGGACAGCCGGATATTTTAACATAATTTCCATAATATTAAATAGTTATACCTCTATGAATTCAGACGCTATTAAACTTGATATTACTGAACAGATTTCAAAAACGAATGAGAGCTTATCAAATTATTGGGGATCTCCATGGTTTAAGGGAATATTGGAAGAAGACCTGGATTCACTTAAAAATGTGCATAAAAAAGTGACGAGGTATTATAAAATGCAATTAGTTATGTCTGTATTATTATCCGGATCTATTCTAGTTATTTTATTATTAAATTCTTTGGAAATTTTACATAAAGATCTGAATAAAGCTGGATTACTTATACTATTCATGATTACCTATTTGCTAGGTTTTTACAGATACTACAAAGTAAAAGTTAACCTTGAGCACAAAATCTATTTGCTTGGTCTTAGGAGCAAAATTGATAAGCATTAAAATCAGACTTCATTCTGAGCCCTTCAATAAACATTATCTAAAATGTTCATTTTATACGAATTGCGGTCATTCTTTGCACAGTAGTAGTTTGCCAGTAATTACATTCCATTAAATTTTACCACCACAAATCGAAAAAGGCAAAACGCTGATGAAAGTGCCTGAGGAGCGGTGTACTACCCGAGGGTATTCCGACAAGGAAAAGGATCTCCAGGATATTTCGAACGTGCTGTGGGCAGCTTAGGCTATAAATCAGGTATTGGAAATACTTAAAGCTTCAAGTGATTCTTAAATGGACAAAATTTTGAGTTAGATTCATTTCAGAGCCAAATTTTTATTTTCTGGCTTTTCGTTTTCATACAATACATGAATTCGATTGAAAAATAAATATTTATTAAAAAAGTTGTATTTGTTAAATTGTAACATATATTTGTATATGCCATATCTATATAAATTAATTAATTCACACTAAATCCCTGGTTATGAAAAAGCTGCTTGTCATTATTGTTAGCGCAATAATTCTCATCACATGTTTTTCTTGTGAAAAACTTCTTAAAAAAGATGATCCCTCAGTATTGAACGGTAACCAGTCCTCAATGGGTAAGGTCGGAGTTACGGTCGAATCAAGTTCTGTGGAAATTGCTGGAATAAGCAATTGTACAGCCTCAGTTACTGCATTGGAAGGTGGAGTATCTTCTTACAGCGGTTCGGCTACAGTTAAAAATGTTTTATTGAAAAACCTGGTGGCCAATATACCAGGAATTACTATTAACGGGGATAAGGTTACGGCGACTAATATACAGTTTAAGTTAACAGATGAAGGCTTTGAATGCAAGACTGGTCCAGCAGCCGGAGTATTAGTCAAGTACGATTCCAATGTTGGGGATACCTACCCGATCGGTTCAACTGGTAAAGTCAGGACGGTTGTAGCTAAAACAGGACTTGACGATTATCCTTACGGTTTTTATTTAATCAAAGTAATACAAGTTGAGGAAAATCCCAGTTATCTCAAGAGTGGCTCCGGAATTACCAAAATTACATACGTAGCCAATCACAAATATGGGCTTGTTGGAGTTAAAGTGGCAATGGATGACGGAACAAGTTCCACGTTTCCAATTTATACCAGTGCTGAAAATTAATCCTGAGAATTTTGTTTAGCCAAGTGCGAATGAAATTTAATGGTAAATTCATATTTCGAAAACCTTGTCTACATGAAAAAATTCTTATTACCCTATCCCTGGAAATTCGCCGGTATATTTTTAAGCCTTTGCGGTATTGTGTTGGCCATTTTTTATTTATGGTTTGATTTCAGGTTTACTTTGCCTGTATTTGCTGCATATTCTTCATTTCTGGAAACAAAAATGTTTACCACCTTCAGTACTAACTTTGCTGATGATCTTATCCTTTTACTTCTTCTTATCGGTTTAGGACTGATTGTGTTTACAAAGGAGAAAATTGAAACTGAACAAATGGATTTATTTCGGACAAAAGCAGCCGCATTTGCCTTCATTGCAAATATTATTTTTCTTATTTTCTCAGTACTGTTTATCTTCGGAAGCGGGTTTATCGGTGTCCTTGTTCTGAATCTTTTCTCATTGCCAATATTATACCTGATCATTTTTAACTTTCTGAAACGAAAGCAGCGGGATAATATTCACTAAGCAAAATAAGTAAAAACAGCCTGACTCAACCTTTACGTCAGGCTGTTTTTATCAGGAAATCAATTCTTATCCCGGAATGCTTGTTACCGGAATATATCAGCTCCTTACTCTATTTCATAGCCCTCAACAACAACAAATCCGTCTCCGCCCAAAAAGGTCTTCGACCATGTTGCGGGTTCAGAATCGGATATAAAATATGTTCCTTTTTCGAGCTTTATATTTGGTTCGGCTATCCATTTGGCGCTTGGTGTTTTGTTTTTACCCGTCTTTCCAAAAGCTTTATAACTACCTATAACATAGTCGTCAGAGTCTGAAATTGTTATTTTCCCTCCGCGTGGTGTTCCCATACCATCATTGTAATGATCGGTTGTAATTCTGGTAATCAAAGTAGGATTCCTGATCGTTAATTTGGTTGGATTCTTAGGATTTTTGTTTTTCGGTTCTTCGGTATGGCCTACTTCCAGGATTACTTCCGAGTGTATTACGTTTTCTGATACTTCGTTTGATTGTTCAACATCAGGATTTGCTAATTTCTGTGAAACAATTTGATTTTCTCCTTTCGATTTTTGTTTAGCTAATTCCTGATCCATCAGGCTCTGCGGTTTGGAATTTTCCGTAATAATGATATTTGAAGCAATTTCTGCCGGCGTTTTCTTATCCGTGGGAAAATACATAGAATAGCCAAACCAACCAACAGCGCTAAGAGCTCCTGATATCAGTACAATCCATAACCATATCCTGGTTTTTTGTGTCTTATTTGATGATTTGCTTTCCTGGGTTGGCTGAGTATTGGGTTGTGCGGAAAAACGGGGTGTATCAGTTGCCTTCTGAAGAATATCGTTATTATATTCCGATACCGGCGGTGTCCCGATAATAGAAAGTTCAGTTAGAGGCTCTGGTTTTATCTCAGTTCTGGCTACAATTGAGTTTCTGTCAAATCCACATTCCTGACAGAAACGTGCGTCAGGCTCAAATCTGGTTCCGCATTGTGGGCAAAAATTCATCGTTGATATAATTTAACGAATCTGTAAAATTAAACCTTTCGTAACTATACACCCTCTTAATTCTCCATTTTTGCCACAGATTTCACAGATGAGTACAGATTTTAAACTATCTTCAATAGGTTTTTATGTAAAAATTGACAGATTTGATATATTCCTAATCCGCGAAATGGTTCGGCATGCTCACCACATGCCTGTGGCATGTTTTTGTTTTTCAATACTTTGATGGGGCTGCATAGTTACAACCCTTCTGTTAATAACCTGGAAAATCTGTTATACAACAAATAGGTTTTATAGGGTGTAATTGACTTTCAGACTGGATACTAATCCGGTTCACTTCATGCTAATTAAAAAATAAGCCCGAGAACAGAAGCAAATATTGCTGCCAATACTAAACCTATAACAAACATGGCAATAATGGTTAGCGCTACATAACCTGCAACTTTGTCATTTGGTGTTTTTTTCAATACAGGCAAACCAATTGCGAATAGATAAATAGCATACAATCCGATTAACAAAACAAGCACACTCAAGCTGGTGGATAGCAGCAACAGAATACCAGCAACCCATTGAGGTGTAGAAGCATAAACAGCCAATTGCAGAGAACGTCCGAAATTTTTCTCCGATTCAAACGATGGAGCAAGCTTGTCTATTACCCAGGCTAATAAGTAAACTCCAATTATTGCTGCAAGTAATTGTACCAATCCTTTCTGAATTCCATACCCAATACTTTGTGTATGCAAACCCATAAAGGAATAACCAATGATTCCATATCTGATAAAGGCAGAAACGGTAGGTATAAGCGCCAGTATCAAGGCGTAACCTCCAACCAGTTTCATGGGATCAGGCTGTTCTGCTTCAATTACATGCCATTCCTCTTTAGGTTTGGTGAGTATGTTTATAACACGCTGAACAAGATTGGTATTTCCTGTAATTGCTTCTTTAAAAGCGCTTGAGGCTTCTTTAGCTTGTTCATAAACAGGTTCCTGTTGCCGGTAGTCGGGCTGAGGCTCAGGTATTGGTTCAAGCGTTGGTGAAGGTGACACAACTGCAACAGGAGTTCCGCAGGCTGTACAGAATTTGGCTTCCGGTTTCAGCTCTGCTCCACAATTCGGACAGAATTTCATAAGCGTTTTGTTTTGGTTAATGATTTTGGGTTGTATAAATCAGCATATTCCTTCAAAAGCAAATGAAAAGATTGACTTGTAGCAAATATATAATTTTATATGACATCATACAACAGTGTAAAAACTAACGGACAAGGTCAAAATCCATCTGCTTCTTTTGCAGATCAATCTTTTTAACCTTGATCCGGATATTATCGCCGAGTCGATAAATTTTCCCCCAGCGCTGGCCTATGATCCTGTAATTTTCTTCGTCCAAATAATAAAAATCGTCGTTCATCAGCCTGAGCGAAACCATGCCTTCGCATTTGCTTTCGGTAAGTTCAACAAAGATTCCCCATTTGCTTACGCCCGAAATCAAACCGTCGAACTCCTCCCCTATTCTATCCATCAGGTATTCAGCCTGTTTGTATTTCACGCTGGCACGTTCGGCTTCCATGGCTTTGCGTTCCATATCCGAGGAATGCTGGCATTTTTCAGCATATTCATCCTGCGAAGCACTCGGCTTTTCATCGAGATACCATTGCAGTAAACGATGTACCATCAAATCGGGATAACGACGGATGGGAGAAGTAAAGTGTGTGTAATATTTAAATGAAAGTCCGTAGTGGCCGATGTTCTGCGTAGAATACTCGGCTCTTGCCATGGTTCGTATGGCAATGGTTTCAATCATATTTTCCTCACCTTTTCCGAGGATCTGGTCAAACAAAGAGTTGAATGAAGCTGTAATACTTTTGCGGCTGGTGGTTTGAAAACCATACCCCAACTTTTTCAAAAACTCCGAGAAACGTACCAGTTTTTCAGGATTTGGTTCATCATGGATACGGTAAACAAAGGTCTTGGATTCGCCATCCTTATTCTTTTTTATGGCAATTTTTTCAGCTACCCGGCGGTTGGCCAGTAGCATAAAATCTTCTATCAGGTAGTTTGCTTCTTTTTGCTCCTTGATCATTACTCCGATTGGCTTGCCTTTTTCGTCAAGTTTAAACTTAACTTCCTGCGATTTAAATGCTATGGAGCCTTTCTTGAATCGTTCTTCACGCAATTTCGAAGATAGATTATGCAAGGTCATCAACTCATTTTTGAAATCACCTTCGGCGCCTTCTATTATTACCTGGACTTCCTCGTAGGCATATCTTCTATTCGATTTAATGACGGTTCGGCCAAACCATTCGCTCAGTATTTCTGCCTTGTCATTCAATTTGAAAACTGCTGAAAAGCAAAGTTTTTCCTCATCAGGTCTGAGCGAACAAACCAGGTTCGAAAGCTGCTCGGGAAGCATTGGAATGGTGCGGTCGACCAGGTAAATGGAAGTTCCGCGTTCGTAAGCTTCAGTATCAATAGCGGTTCCCGGTGTTACATAATGCGAAACATCGGCAATATGAACTCCTACTTCCCAGTTCCCGTCAGGCAATTTTTGCAACGAAAGAGCATCGTCGAAATCTTTTGCATCTACCGGGTCGATGGTGCAGGTCCAGATATCACGGAAGTCGCGACGTTTGGCAAGCTCTTCCGGAGAAACTACATTCTGTATACGTTTTGCTTCAGCTTCGGCAGCTTTGGGAAACTCGAGCGGGAAATCAAATTCAGCCAGGATGGCATTCATTTCCACATTATTGTCGCCAGGCTGACCAAGCACATGTATAATTTCACCAATAGGGTTCGTAGCTTTTTCGGGCCATTCAGTGATCAGCGCCACAGCTTTCTGTCCGTGTTTTGCGCCTTTCAATGCTGTGAGTGGAATATAAATATCAACATTAATCAACTGGCTGTCGGGCACCAGGAAGGCAAATCGTTTTGATACGTGAACGATACCAACAAACTGTTTCTTGGCACGCTCAACTATTTCAACAATAACACCTTCGGGCCTTCGGTCCTTACGTTTCGGGAAAAGGTGCACTTTAACTTTATCGCCGTTCAGGGCATGATTGGTATTATTAGATTCTATAAATACATCTTCCGGCAAGTCGGGGCTTATGATATATGCTTTGCCGGTGGCTTTCATATCAACAATTCCCGTTACCGTATTAGCTCTGGCAATTGCGGTTTTAAGTTTTGGGTTTAGTTTATATTTTCCGCGGTTCATTTCGACCAGCGAGCCTTGAATGCAAAGTTGTTCAAGGATTGAGCGCACCTGGTCTTTTTCCCGTTTATCGGTAATTCCAAGCTGCGAAGCTGTTTGACGGAAGTTGTACGAGTTATCGGAATTCTCCGAAAACAGGTTAAATATCCTGTTTGTAAATTCGTTGCGGGCTACATTAGCCTGCGGATTTTGTTTCTTTTTTGACATTTTAATTCTTTTTGATTCATTTCCCGGGCCGTTTTGCCCGAAATACTATTTGTGTATGACTATACAACAGTTTTCATCAGCTAAAGTAGTATTATCCTATTGTTAATTTTATTGCTCCACTCCTACTTGCCAATTTCACACTCTCCATTTTATCGTTAATTCGCTCCTCGCTCTTCACCCCTCTTTTACAGGACAATGCCTTTAGGGATTGCATCCAGCAGCAATCGTGTATACTCTGATTGTGGATTTGTATAAACCTCATCGGCTTCGCCCATTTCCTGGATTTCACCATTTTTCATTACCATCAACCTATCGCTCATATAACGAACAACAGACAGATCGTGGCTGATAAACAAATATGTGAGCCCAAATTCTTTTTTTAAATCATTGAGTAAATTCAACACCTGGGCCTGCACTGAAACATCTAATGCTGAAACGGATTCATCGCAAATAATAAACTCAGGTTCAACCGCCAGTGCCCGGGCAATGCATATCCGCTGCCTTTGTCCACCGGAAAACTCATGAGGATATCTTCCATAGTGCGAAGCTTCTAATCCAACTTTTTGAAGTAACTCTGAAACTTTGGCTTTTCTGGAATTTTCATTTCCATGAAGCTTATGTACACGCATTGGTTCAATAATGGATTCACCAACAGTAATTCGGGGATTGAGTGATGAATAAGGATCCTGGAAAATGATCTGTAACTTCTTACGAAGATTGAGAAGATCAGTGGCTTTCAGATCATTTACCTGCACATTTTTATAAATGGTGTTCCCGGAACTTGGCTCAATTAAACGAAGAATTGTTCGGCCCAATGTTGTTTTTCCACAACCCGATTCGCCCACTAACCCTAGTGTTTCGCCTGGATAGACTTCGAACGAAACATTGTTTACAGCTTTGTATTGTTTTACAGGTTTTCCGGCAATATTACGTTTTGTTGTAAAAACTGTATTGATTCCCTGCGTTTTTAAAATTGGGTCAGAGGAATAAAGCTTCTTGTGAAACCGGGAACGCTCATCTTCAGTTATAAATGTATCGTCAACATTTCCGGAACCTTCTGTAAAGTCTGCAATTACTTTTAATCTATGTGGCCGTTTCCCCAAGGGTGGTCTGCAGGCAAGCAATCCTTTGGTATAAGGATGTTGTGGGTGATTAAATATTTGCTTAATAATTCCTTTTTCTACAATCTGACCTTTATACATAACAAGCACATTGTCTGCAATATCGGCTATTACATCCAGGTTGTGTGAAATAAATATCAGGCTGATATTGTGCTTCTTTTGCAATGTTCGAAGCAATTCGAGAATAGTTTTCTGAACAGTTACATCAAGCGCCGTTGTAGGCTCGTCGGCGATCAGAATATCGGGATTACAGGCAAGAGCCATGGCAATCATCACTCGTTGTTTCTGTCCGCCTGAAACCTGGTGAGGATAGGCACAGTAGGTACTTTCGGGATCAGGAAGCATTACTTCTCTGAACAAGTCCAGTGTGCGGGTGCGCGCCTCGCGGCGTGAAACTTTTTCGTGTTCCAGTATATTTTCCATCACTTGCTTTCCACATCGGTAAGCCGGGTTTAGCGAAGTCATTGGTTCCTGGAAAATCATGGCGATTTTTTTACCACGCCACAGTCGCATTTCCTTTTCAGGAAGTTCCAGAAGATTTGTTTTTTCGACCGCTGAAGTATGAAAAATTATGGACCCTGAATTTATTCTTCCGTTTGGTTTTGGTATAAGCCCCATAATGGCTAGCGAAGTAAGCGATTTGCCTGAGCCTGATTCGCCTACAATGCCCAGAGTGGTTCCACGCTCAAGCTCGAACGAAACACGATTTACAGCAATATGATCTTTTCCTTCCTGGCTGAACGAAATACTTAGATCGTTTAGGGTAAGAATGGTATTTTCAGAGTTTCCGATAGAATTCAAGAGCGGTTTTTTAGTTTAATTAAGTTTTAATCAGACCTTTTATAAGGGCAAGTTGTATAATGGCGTCAGCAAGTTCTTTTTCAGTAAAACGACTACGATTCAATTCGGCATCATAGGCTGAGCTGTCGGGTTTTTTACCTAAAAGCCTGGTGATAAGCAATTGACGTTCCTCATCACGTTTATGAACATATTCAGTAGCATAAGCTTTACTGAAATCAAGTCTGCGGGCTATTTCGGCAATACGCCAATCTTCGGGGGCAACGAGCCTAACGTGAAGCGAAAGATTGATATCGTGACAGATACTGGCTCCCCCTCTTCCAATAATTATTACTTTTCCGTTATTAGCGAACTGCCTGATGACATCGTGCACCGTATTCAATATTTTCTGATCACTTTTATGCGAATGTTGAGAAAGTGCGCCAACGATCTGATCCATCATTCCCCGGTTTTTATCATCGATAACATTTTTTAATGCTGCAGGATCAAGGTTTAATTGTTCGGCTGATTCCTGAAGAATTTCACGGCTGATAAATCTCCATTTTCCTTCTTTGTTTCCTTCAGGTTTAACTGAAGGATTTCTTTTGTTGAGTTCTTCGCATATGGCCCAGGCAATTCCTCTGGCACCGCATCCGGTTTGCCTGGATATGGTTATTACCGGACCTGGCTCTGTAACGGTGCGTAAAATATTGATGTCACCGCCAATACGCTTATTCATATATTCGAATAGCCTGTTTTCCATGGTAATCTCCTTTCTTTAATTAAAAAAGTTTCAGCGTTAAAGGGTTCATTTGCCTGCGGCGTTCAATGTATATCTTTCCAAAATAAAAGTACCGATTCACAATCTCCTTGTTTTCTTTCGTTTCCTATGCCTCTCACCACTTCTCCATGCCTATTTTATTCTTCATTAATCCGTTCTCTTATTGCTTCCGTTTCATTTTCAAATCCAGGTTTTCCGAGTAAAGCAAAAATATTGTTTTTATACGTTTCCACGCCAGGCTGATTAAATGGGTTAATTCCCAGCAAATATCCACTTAGCCCACAGGCGAATTCAAAGAAGTAGATCAATTCGCCTAGCGAACGTTCATCAATAGTTGGCAATAAAATATCGAGATTGGGAACTTCCCCGTCAATATGCGCCAGCGTAGTTCCCAGGGCAGCCATTTCATTTACCTGATGAAGTGTTTTTCCGGATAAATAATTCAGACCATCTATGTCAGCCTCATCAGCAGGGACCGAAAGTAAATTTTTTGATTTCTGAATATGAATTACAGTTTCGAAAAGCATGCGCTGGCCTTCCTGGATGTATTGCCCCATCGAGTGCAGGTCGCCAGTAAAATCGGCGCCTGACGGGAATAAACCTTCATTTTCCTTACCTTCACTTTCACCGAAAAGCTGTTTCCACCATTCAGTGAAATAATGCAGCGAAGGTTCATAATTAACAAGAATTTCGATTTGGCTTCCCATTCGGTACAACGAAGTCCGGATTGCGGCATAGCAGGCTGCCGGATTATCAATTAATGAAGATGTTTCAACACAAGCCTTTCGCATCTCATTTGCGCCTTCAATAAGTTCCCTGATATTGTATCCTGCTATGGCAACCGGCAACAAACCAACAGGCGTAAGCACTGAATACCGCCCTCCTATATCATCCGGAATTACATAAGTTTTATACCCGTTCTTTTCCGAAAGGCTTTTTAATGTTCCTTTTGAACTATCGGTGATGGCAATAATCCGGCTGGAAGCTTCATCGGGTCCATATTTTTTTTCAATATGATTTTTTAAAAGCCTGAAAGCAATTGCGGGTTCAATAGTTGTGCCGGATTTTGATACAACTAAAATGGCATATTCCTTTTTATCAAGCAGTTGAATCAGTTCCGAATGGTAATCCTGGCTGATATTGTTGCCTGCATACAAAACAACCGGATTTTTGTTCCCGGTTAAGAAGCCGTGAAAAGGTGAAGAAAGCGCTTCAATTATAGCTTTGGAACCCAGGTAAGATCCTCCGATTCCAATTACAACCAGTATTTCAATTTTTTCACGTATTGACTTAGCGTCAGCTTCAATAGTGTTGAGAAGGCTCTCACCTGTTCTGGCAGGAAGATCAATCCAACCCAGGAATTGATTCCCTTTCCCTGCTTTTTCTATAAGCAGGCTATGACTTATATCGACTTCGTCCTGCATTAAATAAATCTCTTCTTCCGAAAGAAAACGTGTTACATGTTTATATTGGAATTCGAGATTTATCATTGTTGATAAAATTGAGTAATTTCCGTCTTATCATCTTTAAGAGTATAAAATTACTAAAAAAAATGCAGAATGCCATATCGTTATTGATAATTTAGCAGTTTTATAATAAAAAATGCGGCCCAGTATGTGAGCCGCATTTCCCCAAACAAACAACAAAACCAGTTATAAAAATATCTCTGTAACCAGCAGAGACTTGTAAGAATAACCTTATGTTTAACTAACCGATACAAAAGTACTACCACGAACACCAGCATAATGTTAACGAAATAAAAAGATCGTTAAAATAAGTTAAGGGATTAAAATCGTTTTTATATCCTCTACAGTAAAGAAGCGGTAACTGATATGTTATCCACAAATTTCGAAGACAAAACAGATTAGTAAATTAGGGCTGATAAATAACCGATACAATTCCATTAGCAGGCTTAAATATTCGTGACGTTGTGGCCTGATGAGCTGCAGGGGATTGAAGAAATATAAACCGATAAATAAAAAATGCGGCCCTGATAGGAACCGCATTTTTTCAAACAAACAACAAAACCTCTTAATAAAATTCTCTATAACCAATAGAGACCTGATATAATAACTTTTGTTCAACTAACCGATACAAAGATAGGGTAAGAATCAAGTTTTTGTTGTTAACGAAAAGTAAAGAACGTTAAAATTTGTTAAGTAACTGAATTATTTAAATGCCTGAGAAATTATAAATTAGTCTCAAGCTTTTAGTTGAAAAAAAGCACCCTTTAACGGGCAAATAAAAAATGCGACCCATGGTATGAGTCGCATTTCCCAAACAAACAACAAAACCGTTAAACAAACATCTCTGTAACCAGCAGAGAATTGATAATAACATTTTGCCACTAGTGTCCACTAAATTTTAACAATCGTTCTTTGAAATCCTTGTGTATCTATATATTGCGAGCGTTTTAGCTGCGTGACGATTTGAAATGCCTAAGTTAGGTGGTAAATTTTCTGTTACCATGAATAAAGGCAAATATGTTTACGCACAGTTGATCGAGTTCTTACCGCAAAGAGTTTTTGACGGGTATGTAGCAAAGTATTCAGGTAATAAATTTGTGAGATACTTTACATGTTGGAACCAGCTGCTTTGTATGATTTTCGGTCAACTTACCAATCGGGATAGTCTTCGTGATTTGATTGTTGCTATTGATGCTCACAGTCGAAAAACCTATCATCTGGGTTTTGGTAAAAGTGTAACCAGGAGTAATTTAGCAAAGGCGAACGAGAGTCGTAACAGTAAGATATTTGAAGAGTTTGCATACCATCTTATTGATGTTGCAAGAAGGAAACGAGCTAATGATGATTTCGAGATTAAGGGTAAAGTCTATGCATTTGACTCTTCTACTATCGATCTCTGCCTGAATGTATTTTGGTGGGCCAAATTTCGTAAAGCAAAGGGAGGAATAAAACTCCATACACTTTATGACATTTCCACACAAATCCCAGCATTCATACACGTTACAGCAGCATCCGTAAATGATGTAAACGCAATGGATGTAATTCCTTACGAAACTGAAGCATACTATATTTTCGACCGAGGTTACGTTGATTATACCAGACTCAATAAAATCACCAATCACTCAGCATATTTTGTGATAAGAGCTAAATCTAATCTCAATTTTACGAGAATGTACTCTAATAGAATTGATAAAACTAAAGGTGTTCAATGCGATCAGATTGGGAAACTAGCAGGGTTTTATGTAGCAAAACAATACCCTGAAAAATTACGCAGAGTTAAGTTTTATGATGTGGAAACCAAGCGAACTTTTGTTTTCCTGACCAATAACTTTGAGTTGACAGCCGAACAAATTGCGTTGCTTTACAAAAATCGTTGGCAAGTTGAGTTATTCTTCAAGTGGATAAAACAACATTTAAAGATAAAAGCCTTTTGGGGAACTTCTGAAAATGCTGTTCGTATCCAGATTTACACCGCAATCATCACTTATTGTTTGGTGGCGATTGCAGGGCACGACCTTAAAATTGAACGTTCGACCTACGAAATATTACAGGTCTTAGGCATATCCCTACTTGATAAAACGCCTGTAAAACAGCTGTTTACAAATATAGATTACAAAGATGTCAATGAACTGAATTATAATCAACTGTTATTCAGTTAGTTTAAAGTGGACACTAGTGACATTTTGCTCAACTAACCGATACAAAAGTAATATCATGTATCCCGGTGGGATGTTAACGAAAGTAAAAGAACGTTAAATAATGTTAAGCAAGTATATAACTGATGGCTAGGCACTATAAATTTGCAGGAGTTATAACGCCGGTTTGCTGTAAGATATAGGATCAGGCGCAAGCCGGTAAGTGCAAAAGGACCGAAGTACAGTTATTTCCATATAGTTGTTAATTCAGGATTCAATCTACCTGCTGTTAACAGGATAGAATTAAAAACATATACCAAGCGTGTGAAGAAGCAATTACTTGTTTTATTAATAGTGATCATGTCAGTCGCAATGTCTGTATTTATAGGCATTCAGGTATACTGGATCAAGAATTCACTGCAACTCAGGGAAGCCAACTTCAGGCGCAGTATCGACGATGCTGTAAATGGCGCATTATTAAAGCTCGAAGCAATTGAACTTTCCCGACGTACCACTAACCGATCACTAGAACTTTTGCGTGACACAAGTGTGATACAAATGAATGCATCCGGTATACAAAATATTTCTAATTCTGATACACAAGGTATTGAAATGGCAAAACAACCGGCCCTGGAAGGCCGGATCCTTGCATCATCCGGTAAAAGCCAGGAACAAAATAATGATTCGGAGAAAAATATCCGGGGAACACTTCCTCCCGGTATTACCGAGAACTATTCAGAAGTAGCCGCCGTGCGCAAGCAATTTATGTTGAATTATCTGATGAACCAGGCGTTAGGTGATGAAGGAAATAAAGATATTGAAACAAAGATTTCAGTCGCCAGGATCGACACTTTGCTCAGACAGGAATTTGCGAACAGGGGAATCCGGATTGAGTACGAATTTGGTGTCTTCAGTCCTGACCGTAATAAGATAGTTCTTAAAAAAAACGAGAATTATCCGGATCAATTACTTTTAAAAGGTTTTCCATTTCCTTTGTTTTCGGGCAGCGGCATTGCAACGCGTGACTTTCTGCTGCTTTATTTCCCGCAGCAATCAAAATACAACCTGCAGAGCCTGTGGGGGATGATGATGGTTTCCCTGTTACTTGTACTTGTTATTATTGCTGCGTTCAGTTATTCGGTTTTCACTATCATCAGGCAGCGTAAATTATCGGAACTTAAGAACGACTTTATCAATAACATGACTCACGAGTTCAAGACACCGATTTCGACCATCTCACTGGCTTGCCAGGCGCTTTCGGATAAAGACATTCCCCGAAGTAACGAAATGTATGCCGACTATATTAACATCATTGGTGACGAAAATCACCGGCTGGGTGAAATGGCGGAAAAAATCCTGCAAACTGCGATTCTTGAAAAAGGCAATCTCCACCTCAGGCCCGAAGCTATTGATATGCATATGCTGATTGCTGACGCTATACATAAAATTGCCATTCAGATAGAGATACGTGATGGAGTAATTACCCAGTCATTTCATGCAGAACATCCTTTGATTAAGGCCGATAAGGTACACTTATCAAATGTTATTTTTAATTTACTTGATAACGCCAATAAATACTCGCCACGAAAACCACAGATCATGGTTTCGACAGCTGATGCCGAAAATGGTATTTTCATCAGTGTTACTGACAAGGGGATGGGAATCAGCAAAGCCAATCTGAAACGAATTTTTGAAAAATTATACCGTGTTCCTACCGGAGATGTTCATAATGTAAAAGGATTCGGACTTGGGCTCAGTTACGTTAAATTTATTGTCGAAAAACACGGAGGCTCAATTTCAGTAGAAAGCGAACCCGGAAAAGGTAGTACCTTTACCTTGTTTCTGCCATATGTTGTTCCTGAACAAAACAAACCAGGTAAAACAAAATAGAATTACACAGAATAAAACATACAATCCAATAATATACTGGTAATTAACACGTTAATAATACCGAATATGGAAAACGAAAAGATAAAGATCTTGCTTGCCGAAGACGACCGTAATCTTGGCACTATTCTTCGTACTTACCTCGAAGCTAAGGGATATGTTCCCAGGCTTTGCATTAACGGACAAGAAGCACTTGATGTTTTCAGCAAGGAATCCTTTGATTTTTGTGTTGTGGATGTAATGATGCCGATTAAAGATGGGTTTACACTGGCTAAGGATATACGTAAAGTAGATACGCAGATCCCGATCCTGTTTCTGACAGCCAAATCGCTGGAAGATGATAAACTTAAAGGCTTCCAGGCCGGAGGTGACGATTATCTTACAAAGCCATTCAGCATGGATGAACTTCTGGCCCGTATCGAAGCCATTCTGAGACGATCGGTTAAAGTAACCGATGGTAAAACGGATAAAGGAACTTTTACTTTGGGTAATTTCGTTTTCGATTATAATCATCAAAACCTGCATCTGAACGGTGAAGATCAGAAACTTACCAGTAAAGAAGCGGAATTGCTAAAAATATTATGCGAGCATGTGAACCAGGTTGTTGACCGTAGTTTTGCGTTGAATCGGATCTGGCAAAACGATAGTTATTTCAATGCCAGGAGTATGGATGTTTATATCGCCAAAATCCGCAAATACCTGAAAGAAGATACTTCGGTTGAACTGATCAACGTTCATGGTATTGGATTTAAACTGGTTACTGAGAATCCGGCCTGATAAATTACCAATTTCAAGGAACAAGATCCAAATTCGAGGGGAAAAAATAGAAAGTTGTTTCTTAAAACTCAAAGAAACAGGTTTTGGTAATTTGAGGCTTGTAACTTAAATTCAGGCTGTAACAGATTATTCGTCTCGCAGTATACCTGCGGCTCATTTCGGGTTAACTTTCCTATTGATAACTTTGAGCGCTTCTTTCCGGCTCAGGTTGCTCAGTGTATGGCTGTTTACAAAGTCTATAACGGCTTGAGGAAATGTTTTTGAGTATTGCCTCAACGACCAGCCAATGGCTTTGCGTATAAAGAAATCAGGATGATCGGCCAGGCGTTCGCAAAGGTTGAAAAGCAAGTTTCTGTCAGCGGTTTTGTTATCGCGTAACTGGTGTAACAGGCATGACCGCTGTAACCAGAGATTTCCTGATTGCATCCACTTTTCAATATACTGCATTTTGAGTTCAGGGTATCGTTTAAACAAAACACCTGCAATATTCGGAGCTATAAAATCAACTGAATCCCACCACGATTTATTTGTTATCATCCATTCAGCCAGATCGAGTTGGCTTTGATCTGCTTTTTTGACGAATTTCCCCACAATTTCCAGGGCTGCATATTGCCATTCGCGCTGTGGTTGTTCCCAGGCATAGTGAACCATTTCCTCTAGTTGTTCGTAGGGTGGATACCCGGATTTTTCAATAAACTCTATTGTCAACTTCCTGCGCAAGGGCGATGTCAGCCCGTAATATTCGAAAAGATCGCGCATATAGGCTTTAGCGCCAGCTGCTGTGGCAGGATTGGCATGCTTTTCAAAAGCACTCCGGAGCTCAGCAAAATACTTTTCTATCATATTTTTCGACTGTTTTTGAGGTTAAATTCTGTATTACTTTTTTTGCTTCAGAACAATTGTTTTGGAAATATGGTTTCCCCAGAAGGCGGATTTACTTTTTAGTTTTTTCCTCGTATTTGGAGTTCAAAACTCCCAAAGTATATTCACCTTTCTGCAAGTTATCAACTATAATTTTACCTTCGGTCCTGGAGCCCTTAAGGATAAACTGGGTTTTTCCCCAGGCGCGTCCCGCGCCAGTCCGATAAAGCATGATAAGTGAATCTTTCGAATCATTTAGAAGAGTAATGTCAAGATTTTCGGTTGCTTTGTATGTAAATTCTCCGTTTGCCTTGAAACCGCCTGGAAATATCCCTTCAACTGTCCAGGAACGTGTGTCGGAAACCCGGATTCCGGGCAGGAGCACATTTAAACTATCAGGAGCTACCCAGTTGTGAGTAATACGAACTAAGGCTGAATCAGCCAACGTTTCTACATATAGTTTACAAAAGGTTTGCTTGTAGTCATATTCACCGGTGTGTTTTATGATTTTAAATTCATCGGTTGTAGCATCCGAAATTTTTTCATCCAAATCTGCCATTATTGTAGTCGGGAGAAATGGAAGATGAATGGTTTTGCATCCGTGAGCACCCGAAAACACAAGGGTATCAGTAATTTTTTGCCAGGAGCCATCCATAAACGTTATTTCCAGGTGATTTGAATTCGCATATCGGGTTGTACCTTTAAGTTTCTGGCGGACGAAAACCTGAACATCATATCCGTTTCCTGATTTAACATTAACCGCCGAATCAATTGAGAAATGAGGAAATCCCGGCGCAAATACCCAGGCGTCGAAAAAAGGGACCAAATCAATTTTGCTATAGGATGAAAGAAAATTACGCAGATCATAAGTAGAAGAATAATTGTATGCATATTGCTGCAAGTATGCTTTAACTCCGTCAAAAAATAAGCTATCGCCCAGATATCCACGGAGCGTATGAACAACCTGTCCTCCTTTCTGATAAACAGTTTTTCCATATGTAATTGTCTGAGGGATTCCATACAAAGCGAAATAGCCGCCATCAGTTATTGCGGTTTTTTGCAGTACATCCTTAAGTTTAGAGCGCATATTGTCCTTGTAAGCTTGTTTGCCGTAAATTCCTTCGCGGTAAAGAGATTCACACCAAACAGCCCAGCCTTCGTTAAGCCACATGTCTTCTGCCGAAGCGCAGGTAACTTTATCGCCAAACCACATATGCGAAAGTTCGTGGGCATACCACCATTCGCTTTCAGTTGTTCCGGTCCAGGCGAAGAAGGGATAACTTACATTTGAAGCATGTTCCATAGCTCCCAATCCTCCCGGAGTTCCGGTATAACCAACCCTTTCAAATGGGTAAGGCCCGAAACAATTTTCGAAAACCCGGAGAATATTTTTCATATTTACAAAAGTACCGGCTGTTTTTTCCAAATCAGCAGGTTTGCAATAATAAGTGATTGGTATACTTGCCCTCAGGCCATTGAATGTATCTGCCACTAATTCGTATTTGCCGGTGGTGGCTGAAATTAAATAAGTGGGAAGCGTATAGTTAGTTCTCCAGTGCCAGGTGGAGGTATTGTTACCATTATTGGTTACACCAATCAAAGTACCTCCGCTTATAGCTTTTTTATCGTTTGCAACTGTCAGATATACATCATATAAAGCCCTGTCGTGAAAATCATCAAGGCATGGGAACCAGGCTTTTCCAAGGTTGTGAGGAATGGCGTCGAAACCTACACCCAGATTAAGCGCGTAATCTCCTGAAAAATGGAATCCGCCCCATCCGCTTGGATCAACAAAAGGTTTCCCATGATAATAAATTACAGCCAGGATGGTATCGCCTGTAGCTATTGGTGCATTAAGTTTAATACTGAGCTTGTTAGTGGAAAGTTTGAAAGATATAATTTTGGAAGTATTAACGAACACTGAGTCGACAGCCAGGTTGGCAAGTTCCAGCTTAATAGCTGAAAGCTTCCTGGTTTTGGAAACAAGTTTTGCTTCGGTGTAACCTTGTATTGTTTTATTCGTCAGATTGATATCTGTTAAATGGATACCATAGTGAATTGCGTGTATTGTATCGCTGTACAATACCGTTTTCCGATTTTCTTTCAGCAGGAATTGAGCAAAAACGGTATTTGGGCTGTTTAATAAAAAAAATATTGTTAAAAATGCAATTAAAAATGGTTTTGTCATATGTTTATTTGATAGTTACAATAACTTTGTAAAATTAATTCAATAACATATACATTAACTAAAATCAGGAACTATAAACTGTTTTCCATGAGAAAATATTTTTTGATAATTTGTTGCCTTGTGCTGGTATCTTCGTTGAAGGCACAGGAAGTTTGGACACTTGAAAAATGTGTTGAATACGCGCTCACCAATAATATCCAGGTAAAACAACAGCTTCTGCAGGTGAAAAATGAGCAGGCTTTGTTGCAACAGGATAAGCTCAGCCTTCTTCCTTCGGTTAACGGCGGAGCCAGCCATGGATATAACTTTGGTCAGACCGTTGACCGTTATACCAATCAATTTGCCACCAACAGGGTGCAAAGTGATAACTTTTATCTTGGGTCTTCCGTTACACTTTTTGGCGGTCTCCAGAAGATAAATCAGATCAAACAACGTAAGAAGGACCTGGAAGCCACGCATTTCGACACTGATAAATTCATGGATGATATGTCGCTGAATATAGCAACAGGATATCTGCAGATACTCTACTACAAAGAGTTGGTTAAAACAACACAAAATCAGCTTAATGCAACTGAATTGCAATCAAAAAGATTAAAAATACTTGTTGATGCCGGATCATTGGCACAGGGTGATTTTTATACACTCGAAGCTCAGCGCGCTTTAGATAATTCTCAGGTTGTAAGTGCCCGCAATAACCTGGATATAGCCTATCTTACACTGGTTCAGATGCTGGATTTGCCCACAACTCAGGGCTTTGAAATTGAAACACCCGACCTGGAAATGGCATTACAACCAAGTCTGGCAGCGTCGCCCGAACAAATTTATGGTTTCGCATTGGAGACTCAACCTGTTATCAAAAGTGCTGAATCAAGAGTTAAAAGTTCCGAAATCGGGTTATCGATGGCACAAGGTGGTCAGTCGCCAACGCTAACCTTACAGGGTTCATTAGGAACCGGATTTTCGGGAGCCAACAAAGTACTCGATACAATCAACTATTCTTACAATACAAAACCTTTTGCCGATCAGGTAAAAGACAATTTCAACCGTTCTATTTCGCTCAATCTGAATGTTCCTATTTTTAACGGATGGGCAGCACGTACTGCTATTAGCCGGGCTAAAATAAATGTTGAAAATTCGCAATATAATCTTGAGCTCAGCAAACTGCAGCTTCGTAAAACAATTGAACAGGCTTATGCCGATGCCAAAGCCGCTTTGAATAATTATGATGCGTCAACCGTAGGTGTTAATGCGGCACGTGAGTCCTTCAGGTATGCAGATCAGAAATTTAATGTTGGAACTTTGAACTCTGTAGATTATAATAACTCAAAGAAAGACCTTGAAAAAGCGGAATCTGATCAGCTGAATGCCAAGTTCGAATTTATTTTCAAGAGTACGGTGCTTGATTTCTATATGGGTAAGCCTTTATCGCTCAAACGGAAATAAAAACTACGATTTAAATATACTGACAAACAAAAAACCGAATCATAAATTAATCCATATCAACAATGTTTACCAAGAAAAGAATTATCTGGATACTTATTATTTTTGTTGCTGTTGCTCTTATCGGTGGTATTATTGCCAAGAAAAAAGGGCTGATCGGTAAACCCGATGAAACGAAAGTGGCAACCGAAAAAGTTACCAAGCGGACAATTGTCGAAATCGTTTCAGCCAATGGAAAAATTGCCCCTGAAAGTGAAGTAAAGCTTTCTCCGGATGTTTCTGGAGAAATTATTGAACTGTACGTAAAGGAAGGAGATCAGATAAAATCAGGGCAATTGCTCGCTAAAATAAATCCTGAAATATACCTCTCAAATTACGATCGTACTATTGCAGCCTTAAACACTTCACAGGCTAACCTGGCTAATTCGAAAGCCCAGCTTGCGCAGATAAATTCACAATTTATCAACGCAAAAAGTTCATTCGAACGTAACGAGAAACTGCATAATCAGAAAGCAATTTCTGATGCTGAATTTGAAACATCCAAAGCTAATTTCGACGTAGCCCAGGCTCAGGTGGAGGCAGCCGAGCAAAGCATAAAAGCAGCTGCTTTCAACGTTAAAAATGCCGAAGCTGGTGTAAAGGAATCGAAAGAAAATCTTTCTAAAACTTCCATTTATGCTCCTGTCGGAGGAACAATTTCAAAACTCAACCTCGAAAAAGGCGAACGCGTAGCCGGTGCTTCGCAATTCGGATCAGGTACCGAAATATTGCGTATTGCCAACCTTCAGACCATGGAAGTTAAAGTAAGTGTTAACGAAAATGACATTGTACGCGTTACACTTAACGATACAGCTTTTGTGGAAGTTGATGCTTACCAAAACCGCAAGTTTAAAGGCATTGTAACCGAAATTAGTACTTCAGCCAATACCGTAGGAGTTAGTGCCGACCAGGTTACTAATTTTGATGTGAAAATCCGTATACTTCCATCCTCTTATAAAGATTTAATTGCAGCTGATAAACCTAATGAATCGCCATTCCGTCCGGGTATGTCGGCTACTGTTGATATCAGGACCGAAAGTGTTGAAAATGTTCTTACACTTCCAATTCAGGCAGTAACCACAAGAGCGGATACCACCAAAGCAGCACCTAAAACCCAGGTAAAAGAGCAGGCTCAGCAAGGTGATGAGAATGTAAAAAAGAAAGCTGAAGTTGTTCAGGAATATGTTTTCCTGTATGAAAAAGGCGTTGCAAAAATGCTGAAAGTTAAAACCGGAATTCAGGATAATACATATATCCAGATCACAGAAGGACTGAAGGAAGGACAAGAGATTATTACTGCTCCTTACCGCGCGGTTTCCAAAAAACTGAAGGATGGTGATAAAGTCACAAAGGTTGATGCTAAGGATTTGTACACTGATGAGAAAAAGTAGGTAATACCATATTTTTAGAGAAAGGCCCGGGAACGGGCCTTTCTTATTTAACAAGGTTGTAAATTTGCAGCCAATTTAATTCTTCACTTATGGCCTTAATTTTAGGGATCGAAACGGCAACATCCATTTGCTCCGTTGCACTTGTCATGGACGGGAAACTGCTTTCTGTCCGCGAATCGGTTGGTGCCAGGGATCATTCGGGCGCACTTACAACTTATATTGCTGAAGTATTTACCGAAGCCGGATTAACCTTTCACCAAATGGATGCCGTAGCTGTAAGTATGGGTCCTGGTTCGTATACTGGCTTGCGGATCGGAGTGTCTTCAGCCAAAGGTCTTTGCTATGCTTTGGATAAACCATTCATCGCCGTTGATACATTGAAATCATTGGCGTGGCAAGCTATACAGAAGTGTATGTTGCTGGAAATAAATATGGAAAATGTTTTGTTTGTTCCCATGCTTGATGCACGGCGGATGGAAGTTTATACGGCTGTTTTCGATCAAAATCTTCGGGTTATTGAACCGGTAAATGCACAGATTATTACTGAAAATTCTTTCGAAAGTTACGCTGATAAAAAGATAATTTATTTTGGGGATGGCGCTTCCAAGTGCAGATCGACGATTGAGCAGAATAACAAATGTACTTTTTTAGACAATATTAATCTTTCCGCATTGGCAATTTGTATGTTGGCCGAGAGTGATTTTCAGAATAATAATTTTGCTGATGTGGCTTATTGTGAGCCATTTTACCTGAAAGATTTTATTGCCGGAAAACCAAGAGTCAAGGGCCTTTACTAAATTTACCAGGCTGTAATTTTAAACGTGTTCTAAAATTGAATTTGAACTATTTGGGATTTCGTATCCGGCACTAAAGAGTTTGGAATTCTGTATGATGAACTTCTTTAAGTCATCAGGTATTAAATATCCTGAATAGAATCTATTCGAGCTTAAATTGACTAACCAACTTTCTTATTTCTGAATTGTTTCTTATATCGAAATATATTTATATTTGTTTCTGTTTCATTTGCGGGACCCTTCTCAGCAGTTTAGAACTTTATCAATGGAATATAAAATATTACAACCTGAGCGCCGCAGCAGCCTTTTGCTGGTTACAATCAACCGTCCTGAAAGCCTGAATGCACTTAACACGGCTTTTTTTGATGAAATGGATTACTTCATTGCGAACGAAGCAACTGATCCGGAATTAACTGCGATTGTAATAACCGGGATGGGTAAAGCATTTGTAGCTGGCGCGGATATTGCGGAAATGGTGAATAAAACAGCTGAGGAAGCCGAAACGTTTTCGTTACGCGGCCAAAATACGTTCAGAGGTTTCTCAACTATTGCGGTTCCGGTAATAGCCGCAATTAATGGTTTTGCGCTGGGTGGAGGACTTGAACTTGCGCTGGCATGTGATTTCCGGATTGCAGCCAGTACCGCTAAATTCGGACAACCTGAAGTTAATCTCGGGCTTATTCCTGGTTATGCAGGTACCCAACGTTTGCCCCGACTTGTTGGCATGGGCGATGCTCTCTATATGCTTACAACAGGCGAAATGCTTACTGCTGCTGATGCTCTGCGCATTGGACTTGTGCAGAAAGTCACGGAACCCGAACAGTTAATGGAAGAAGTTACACGTATTGCGGGTGTAATTGCGTCCAAAGGGCCTGATGCGATTAAACTGGTGAAATTTGTAACGCGCCAGGGATACCAGGTTTCATTAGCGCAGGGCAGCCTCCTGGAGGCCCAGTCATTTGGTCAGCTTTTTGGAAAACAAGGAACTGAAGGCATGAGAGCGTTCCTCGAAAAGAGAAAACCACAGTGGTAGTTGAGAAAGAGAGAAAATAGTTTCCTTCGACTTCGCTCAGGGAATAAATCGTTAATAGTTTAGCCTCTAATCTCCAATCTCTAACACCCAAACCCACATAAAAAATGGATTATATAAAACGCCTCCAAAAAGTCTCTGTACTCGGTGCTGCCGGGAAAATGGGCAGCGGAATTGTGCTGCTCACCGCTAACGAAATGGCGGATCAGATGCTTAAACCTGAAAACAAAGGGAGATCTTTTATATTAAATGCTATTGATACTTCTGATGAAGGTCTTAATGGGCTGGTGAAATATTTACAATCACAGGTGCTGAAAGAAGCCGAAAAGAAAGCAGTTGTATTACGAAGTGTTTATGCCGATAATCCAAAACTGATTGAAAACAGCGAAATAATCGATGCTTATGTACAGGATGTGATGAGTATTATCCGCACTACAACACGTATCGAAGCGGCTTACGACTCCACACTGGTGTTTGAAGCTGTTAGCGAAAACCAGACGTTGAAGGAAAAACTTTTCCGCTTAATTAATGAAAACAATAGAAACCAACCCTGGTTTTTTACAAACACTTCTTCAGTTCCTATTGGTGTTCTAAACAGGAATGCAGCGTTAGATGGAAGGATTTTAGGATTTCACTTCTACAATCCACCAGCGATTCAAAAATTGGTTGAACTTATCACAATAAAAGAAAACCCTGACGGGATGGTGGAATTTGCTGACAAATACGCGTCAAATCTTCGAAAAACTGTAGTTCCATCAAATGATATTGCTGGCTTTATTGGAAACGGACATTTCATGCGTGATGCCCTTTTCGGTATTGCCGAAGCTGAGCGACTTTCCGCCCAAATGCCTTTGCACGAAGCGATTTATTGTATTGATAGTGTGACACGAGATTTTCTGGCCAGGCCGATGGGTATCTTCCAATTGATTGATTATGTTGGGCTTGATGTGGTTCAGTTTATACTTCGCGTTATGCAGCCACATATGCAAGGCGAAAAAATGCACAGCAGCCTGCTTGATGAATTGGTACTGAGTGGCGTAAAAGGTGGACAATTCAGCGATGGAAGCCAGAAAGATGGATTCCTGAAATATGAAAAAGGTAAACCTGTTGGTGTTATTGATAAATCTTCAGGATCCTATAACGGAATTTCTGCTTTCAGTGAAAAAGCTAATAATTGGCTTGGCGCTATTCCCAAAGAAGTGTTGCCATGGAAAACATTGGTTAAGGTGAGTAACAAAGAAGCTGTGCTGAAACCTGCTTTTACTGCTTTGAAAGAATCGGCAACGAATGGAGCATCACTTGCGGTGTCCTATGCCCTGAATTCGCGTGAAACTGCCCGAAAACTCGTCGCCGACGAAGTTGCACACAACGCAAATGATGTTAATACAGTTTTACTCACAGGTTTTTTTCATGCTTATGGTCCAATAAATGATTATTTGTAACCGGTTTTAATTCGATCGAAATGCCAAAACCATCACGAAAAATATATATGACTGCCGGTTACAACACCATTTCACTTGGTACCGGTCGCAACGAATTTAATCCACGCAGCGAACGTCCCGGGCTTGAACATTATTTGAAAGAAGCAGGGCAGGGAGTTATCGCACAAATGGGCGGGGCGCAGAATGTTGACGAAAGCGTTATTGGTAACTTTATGTCGGCCCGGTTTAATAAACAGGCGCATCTTGGAGCATTTGCTCCCATGATCGATAAGGGATTACGCTATAAGTCATCAATCAGTGTTGAAGGAGGATGCGCTTCCGGTGGCCTGGCGCTTATAACAGGAATGAAATCAATATTGGCCGGTACGGCAGATTCCGTTCTCTGCATAGGAGTGGAGGTACAAAATACGGTGAAAGCGATTTATGGAGCCGATATTCTTGCCGGTGCAGGCTGGTTCAGTAAAAGAAAAGAAGGCCAGGCTTACTTTTTTCCGGGACAATTCAGTGACAGGGCAGGAGCATATTATGAGAAATTTGGCCGTGAGTATACCCGCTCAGGATTTGCCCGCTGGTACCGGAATGCTATTGAAAATGCGCGTCTGTGTCCTACAGCACAAGAACATCATAATACGGTTTCTGATCTTGAAGGATTAGCGTTAACTGAGCCAAATCCTCGTTCATTTACCGACCACCTTAATGTTTTTGACTGTTCCAAGGTAAGTGATGGAGCTTCCGGAATTGCTGTATTAAGTGAAGAAGGTCTTAAACGTGCCGGAATTGCTAAAGCAGTTGCTATTGAGGTAATAGGGTGGGGGCATGCTGTTGATGATATTACTGAAGATCCGCCACACCTCACAGTTCTGACCACCATGCGCGAAGCCATCAGGCAAGCGCTTTCATCAGCTGAAATTACAATAGGGCAACTTGCAACGGTTGAAGTACACGATTGTTTTACGATTGCCGGAATATTGGCTGTTGAAGCCCTTGGTTTTGCTGCTCATGGCGAAGGAGCTGCCTTTGTAGCTGCCGGAAATACTGCCCGTGATGGTAAAATTCCTATGAATACCACTGGTGGTCTTATAGGCTGGGGACATCCCACCGGAGGAACCGGCGTGCATATGGCAGTAACTATTTGGGAACAACTCACCGGCAAAGCGGGTTTAAACCAAATTATACTAGATCCTTCACGTCCTTACGGTATGACTATTAATATGGGAGGAGATGATAAAACAGTAGTTGCAATCGTATATAAAAGAGCTGAATAAATTAGGGGCATAAACGACAAAAGCCTCCGAACGGAGGCTTTTACTGAGGTTTCGAGCGGATTCGAACCGCTGTACACGGTTTTGCAGACCGCTGCCTAACCACTCGGCCACGAAACCTTGTTTTGGCGGTGCAAAGGTAAGTAATTAACATTTTATCAACAAATACTTTTTTAGGCATGCTTTGCGAACGACTTCAGGCAGCCTGGACAAAGGCATCCCGACCAGGTATCCTGAATTATCTGCATGGTATCGGCAGGTACATCAACCTCAAAACACCAGCATTTTGCTGATGTACTACACGTAAATGAATTGCCGCAGCGTTGGCATTTCTTTTGTTCGAATGGTCGTTCCTTGTTATTCAATATTAGCTCTCTTGTTTATAATTACAGATAAAAAGAAGTTGAGAAAATGGGAAAGTGAGAATCTGAGAAAAGGGTAGGAGCAAGGAGAAAAAAAATCCAACATCCGCAATCCGGCAACTGAAATTAATTAGCGTTCAAGTGTTACACTCACCTGTTTGATCTTCCCGCCATGGGCCAGCGCAGGATTCAGTTTCGATACTTTAATTTTAACATGAGTCAATGTTTTAAAATCCCTGTACAGAGCATCTACCATTCTCCTGGCAACATGTTCCAGTAAATGTGAGTGTTGTTCCATCTCATCCCGCAAAACGGCGTACACGGCCTGGTAATTCACGGTATGCTTCAGATCATCACTGGTTTCAGCATCTGTAGTATCAGTGGTAAGAAATGCATCAACGGTAAACCTTGTGCCAATTACACGTTCTTCCTTAAAGCAGCCGTGATAGGCAAAAAAATCCATTCCTTCTATTTCGATGAGGCCCATCTTAGTTATTTGTTACTGGTTAATAGATAATGGCTGGATTCTGTAATTCCCAACCACTAATCCTAAATCCTTTATTAAACAATTGACTACAAAATTAGTTGTATTCGGCTAACTTCAATACTTCCAGCCCGCCTCATTTACACTATTTTCCCCTTTCTCACACAACTATTTTCCATTAACTATTCACTATTAACCACTTCCGAAAGCCAATAAACTTTACCTTTGCAAATTATTTCAGAATACTAAGCCTAAATGCCCGATCATCATGACTGACGAAAACCTTACTACTCCTGCAGAAGAGAAAGTTTCATTAAATTTTATCCATCAAATTATTGAAGATGAACTCAGCCAGGGGAAAAACCAGGGTCGTGTTCATACACGTTTCCCACCGGAACCCAATGGCTATCTTCATATCGGGCACGCCAAAAGCATATGCCTGAATTTTGGTACAGCCATCAAATACAATGGCCTTGCTAACCTGCGATTCGATGATACCAACCCGGTGAAAGAAGACACCGAATATGTGGACAGCATAATGGAAGATGTTCACTGGCTCGGTTTTGATTGGGGCGACCGGCTTTATTATGCATCTGATTATTTCGACCAGCTTTACGACTGGGCTGTAAAAATTATAAAAGATGGAAAAGCTTATGTTGACGATCTGAATGCTGAGCAAATAAGCGAATATCGCGGCACTGTTACACGTGCCGGCAAGGAAAGCCCATATCGGACACGTTCGGTTGAAGAAAACCTGGACTTGTTCACCCGCATGAAAAACGGTGAGTTTCCTGATGGCAGCAAAGTTTTGCGTGCTAAAGTAGATATGGCTCATCCCAATATGCTGATGCGCGATCCGATTATGTACCGAATTTTGCATACCGATCACCATCGTACCGGTGACAAATGGTGTATTTACCCCATGTACGATTACGCGCATGGTCAAAGCGATTACCTCGAAGGAATTACTCATAGCATCTGTACGCTTGAATTCGAGGTCCACAGGCCACTTTACGAATGGTACCTTGAACAGGTAGCCGAAGGTGATTATCGTCCACGACAGATAGAGTTTGCCCGCTTAAATTTAACATATACTGTTATGAGCAAGCGCAAACTGTTACAGCTTGTAAACGAAAATGTAGTTAATGGTTGGGACGATCCTCGTATGCCGACTATTTGTGGTTTGCGTCGCCGCGGATATACGCCAGAATCGTTGCGAAACTTTGCCGACACAATCGGTATCGCCAAGCGCGACCAGGTGATTGACGTGGCTTTGCTCGAATTCTGTGTTCGCGAGGATCTCAACAAACGTTCAAACAGGGTAATGTCGGTGCTGAATCCTGTAAAACTAATCCTCGACAACTTTCCGGAAGGGCAGGTCGAAGAGCTTGAAGCCATTAACAACCCGGAAGATCCGGAAGCCGGTTTCCGCAAAGTACAGTTCTCCAAAGAGCTTTACATCGAACGCGAAGACTTCCAGGAAAACCCAACCGGAAAATTCTTCCGTCTTAAACCAGGCGGTGAGGTTCGCCTGAAATATGGTTATATCATTAAATGTGAAAGCATAATAAAGGATGACCAAGGTACTATCACCGAAATTCATTGCACTTACCAGGCTGATACCCGCAGCGGTGAACCAAACAGCAATAAAAAAGTAAAAGGGACACTTCATTGGGTTTCTGTTGTTCATGCTTTACCGGTTGAAGTTCGTTTATACGACAGGCTTTTTTCAACGGAAACCCCTGAGAACGTCGAAGAAGGGCATGATTTTAAAGAAAACGTCAATCCTGATTCTTTGAAGGTTATCACTGCGTATGCCGAAGCTTCGGTTGCCAATGCAAAATCAGGTGACAGGTTTCAGTTTGAAAGGCTTGGGTATTTCTGTGTTGATCCGGATACAAACAGCTCAAAAATTGTATTTAACCGTACGGTCGCACTTAAGGATACCTGGACAAAATCAAAACAGTTTTAAAAAAACTATATATTTCTGACGTAGCGTTAAGAAAATTGTATAATTTTGCGCTCCTCAAATGAAAATTGTCTGATGGTGTAATCGGCAACACGTCTGATTCTGGATCAGAAGAGTCCAGGTTCGAGCCCTGGTCGGACAACTTCAAAATCAACCACTTACATTGTTTTGTAAGTGGTTTTTTTATATATTTACATTCAGAATTCATACTAAGTTAAAGCTTACCTCCAAAATTGTAAAATATCTTTTCTCCCCGTAGATTTTGTTAGTCTTCTGATGCTCAATCAATTCAATAAATTTATTCTTTAGGGAAAGAGCAATACATTAAAAAAGGCAAAAATTTAAGGTTTACACCGTCGAACGCAATATCTTTGCTTATTACAGAAATACAGAATCAGTTAAAAAAATAATGCTACAAAAAATGAGAAGCAAAATTTTATTTGTTTGCGTTATCATTTGTCATTCAGCCTTATCGCTATCTGCGCAAAATAAAAACGACCGCTTTCATATGCTTGGCTCCGAAAGACGGGGGCAGGTAAACAGGTATATCGGCCCATATATTGCTGTGTCGAATGTTGAAGGGTACACAACTATGGATGCAGGAGCTACCGGTGGAGTTTTATTTAATAATAAATTCTTTATTGGTATTTACGGGCAAAAACTATTAACAAAAGTACAACGAACCGATCTTGCAACTATTGGATATCCGACTTTTACTGATGGTGAAATAGATATGATACACGGGGGTGGGGTACTTGGTTATATTCACAAAACCAATAATATTCTGAATTGGGGGCTAAGCGGTTCGGCAGGCATAGGAAGAATAGATATTTTCGCAAAAGGCCCAACTAATAAATATACTGATAAGATTTATGACGATTTTATACTCATATTGATACCAAAATTATTAGTAGAAATGAAAATGACAAGATGGTTTAAAATCAATGCGGGTGTCGGCTATCGTTATGTAGGAATGATTAATGGAGTTTATAATAAAGCCGGCGAAACAATACCTACGTTTGTTCAATCCGGGTACAATAAACCTGAGGTTTCTTTCTCGCTGTTGTTTGGTTCCTTTGGGTTTCATACCTACCTACTGAAATAATGTGGCCTTCTTGTTTGCTGAAGAAAGAAGGTGGCAAGTCAAACTGTTTACCTTAGATTTTGAGTAGCTTCTTGATGATTTTCCATCAATGCATATGATCACCAGGTCTGCCGTCAAAACCGCGCCTTTCCGGAGTTGTTGGAACTTTCCCGTTGAAATTACGCAAGTTGTAGGTGAAAGCGAGCATAAAATACTGCTGTAACACCCGGGTATTGGAATCTTCAATGTATGTATCAGTAACACTACGGTTTAGGCTCTTGTTTTCGTCAAGTATATCATAACACGATAATTTGATTTCTCCTGATTTGTTCTTAAAAATTTTCTTTCCCAGGTTAAAATTCCAGAGCGTATATTGATCATTAATATTTGAAGATATCCCGTTATAATTCTGATAAGTTACGCTGTTCTGAACAAAAAATCCTTTCCAGAATTCCCAGTTAATCGTTACTGAACCAATCTGGAAGAAATAATTATTATTTAACTGAGGTTGAATGGTGTTATCGACGAGGTTGTAATTTACATTGTAAGTCAGGCTGAAATCGATTTTCTCGCTGATATTGCTGCTCAGAACTGTTCCGATATTTATACCGTAAGTATTAGAAAAATTAGCCCTTGTATTGATAAGGCTGGGCAGCCTGTTGTAACTGAAACCTGTGTTGAAATTCAGATTGCTTTTGATTGGTTTCACCGGAAATCCTATAGTTGTTAAAATACGGCCATTCCAGGCGCCATCCAGGTTTTCGGGCATTGATAACTGATATCCTTCCTTACTAAAGGTGGAAGTACCTATGTAGTTCTGAATTTTTTGGAAAAACAACATTCCGAAAAAATTAACGGTTTTTTCTTTGTTGGAATGTGAGAAACGTGACATGGCAAAATGCCGGATTTCCTGTTTCAGGTCCGGATTACCGGTTGTTAGAAGTAGTGGGTTCGAATTGTCTATAACATTTTGCAACTGACTTATGGATGGTGAGTTAGTACTTGCACGGTATGAGACGCGCAGGTTTGTAAACTTTGTGAATTTATAATTGAACATCAGATTAGGAAGGATCGAATTAAAGGAAATGTGCATGGAGTCGTTCGTTGGGAAACTTGTATTTCCCTTTAGTTCAGCATATTGGTATGTGATTCCAGCATTTATATTTGCTTTTTCGGTTTGGAAAAGATACCCGATTCCGGCTCTGTGAGTCAGATATCCATTATCATAAATATTGGAAAGAAGCGTATCGAACAAATTGTATTGCTGCTGTGCGAACGAATAGTTGTAGGTTTTTTTGTCATTTGTGTTCTGCGACGAAGATAAATTATAATTGAACTGCAGCTGGCTGCTTTTTCCCAATGGTTCGGTATATACCAGGTTGGCTGAATAGCTGTAACCATCCGAAAGTGTTTTCCCATACTGTTTTATTGTGTCGTTGCTCTTACTGCGTGTCTGTTGGTAGTAATCACTTAACGAACTCAGGTAATTTTCCCGGTATCGGCTGGTAATGCCGGTTGCCAGGTTAATGGAGGCCGTTCTTCCCTTTTTGTGGAATTTATACCGGTAAAGCAATTCATTATTAAAGTTATAGCCGTTCGCATTGTTATCATTATTGTTTACTGATTTATTCAAAAGGTTGGCCGAGGTAAAGTCTGGATCCAGGCCTGTTATGGCTCCGGTATAGCTTTTTGCCTGGTTATTCTGAATGCTGAACCGGGGAGTAAGAATAAATGAATTACTGGAATCAGGATTATATTCGATTCGCATATTCATCCTGTGATTGCTGTTATCTGTAACGGAATTATTGATTTCATTATAATATTGACTTTGTTCAGAACCAAGAATATACTGCCGGTTAAGTTGTTTATTTGTAGTATTTTGGCCTTGATTCCAGAAATAACTTGCATTTAAGTTTAATTTGCTACCTAAGGCATTGGTATAATTAAATCCAAGTGCATGGGTACTGAATATCCCGCTTGATGGCCCTACCTGGAACGCGGAACCACCTCGGCCAGCCATTGCTCCTGTTGAACGGCTGCCACTGCCAAGTACATCATCGGCTGAAAAATTCTGCTGATTAACATTATTGCTCATTCCCAGCAGGGTTATCTTGCGTTGACCCCTGAAAAAGTTGATATTGGCACCCAATAAGTATCTGTCATCGGTACCATAACCGGCTGAAAATTTACCAAATTGTCCTGAATTTTTAGCGTTTCGGGTTATGATATTGATTGTTTTTTGCCCGCTTCCGTCATCAAAACCACTCCATGCTGCCTGGTCCGAAAGCTTATCGAAAACCTGGATCTTATCTACTACTTCGGCAGGAAGGTTTTTTAAAGTTACTGAAGGATCTTCACCAAAGAATTGCTTTCCATCTACCAGCACTCTTTTTACATCCTCTCCATGTGCCTTCACTGAACCGTTTTCAATGGTTATTCCTGGCATTTTCTTAACCAGGTCTTCGGTGGTAGCATCCTGTGTAACCTTGAAAGCTGTTGCGTTGTATTGAGTTGTATCGCCTTTTTGCTCCGCTCTTTCGGCAGTTCCTTTTATTTCAACGCCGCCCAGGTTGGTAGCTACTGGTATTAAAATCAGGTTTCCGAGATTCTCTGTTTTCCCTCCGGCAAATACTTCCCGGGAAAAATTTTCAAAGCCAATATAAGTTATCTCCAGCCTGAAGCGTCCCCTCATAAGTTTATCAAACAGGAAATCTCCTTTCAAGTCGCTTCTCCTGTAATTAATTTTCGTGGAGTCGCGTAAGCTCACTAGTTTCAAGGTAGCTCCGGGCAGCGGCAAATTGTCTTGTTGACTCACAAGAGTACCCGAAAGTCGGAATTCCTGCGCAAATGCTGTATTGAGTAAAAAAATACCTAGAATTAAAAATGTATACTTGAGTTTGATCATGGATGTAAGATATGACTTTTTATAGAATGAACCTCAAATTAGATCGTCGTGAATCGAAAAAGATTAATACAGAGGCAAAATAAATTTTATGGAAGTCATCTCTCAGATAGACTACTCGTTTACCCGTCGAATAATTTCAGCGGGTTCTTCAAAAACACAAAAGTATCATTCTTTTGTGTCTAAGGTATAAAAAACTGAAAAGGACATCAAATATTGCTGATATTTTCAAGGGATTTAAAGTTGGGAATAAGCAGATAAAACCAATTGTTTCTCAACAAAGTAGAGTTACTCATTGGGCTTAAAACCGTAAGTTTAGTGCTGTTTTAAGTCCCTGAGATTTTAATAAAAGTTCTGTTGCGTATACAGGGCTTCAAATTTTGAAGTATAAAACGCCCCAAAATGGCGTTCGGGAATAATTGTAAACTATTTTATTTTTTTACCAAATCCTGAAGGAAAAATCGTTTTCATGCAATTCGCTTTTTTGATGGCTCTGATTTTCTTCCGGATGAAAAATTCAAGAGTCTTTGGCTTTCCAGGAAATAAATTTAACAAAAAAGGTTGCCCGGAATGAGCAACCTTTTTTGTTTGACAGTATTTTTTAAAATTACGCGTCTACCAGATTTTCACCCGTAAACTATCAGCCCGCCACATGGCATCACCTTGTTTAATATTGAAAGCAGTGTAAAACTCTGGAATATCCGACAATGGTCCGTTTACCCTGAATTTGGCTGGTGAGTGAACATCACTCTTTACCTGGTTGGCAAGTGCCTCGGGGCGAGTATTGATCATCCAGCCTAATCCGTAAGCAAGGAAAAAGCGTTGATCCGGTTTCATCCCGGCTATGATTTCGTTTGTAGCAAACTGTTTGGTTTTTTTGAAAGCTTCAAATCCCATACTTACACCGGCAAGGTCAGCGATGTTTTCTCCCTGTGTCGAACTTCCATTGATATGAAGTTTATCAACAACAATATAATTATTGAACTGATCAACGATAAGTTTGGTTTTGGAAAAGAATTTCACGCTGTCGCTTTTAGTCCACCAGTTATTCAGATTTCCTTCTTTATCATACTTTGCTCCCTGGTCGTCGAAACCATGGGTGATTTCATGACCGAAAGTTGATCCGCCAATAATGGCATAGAGTAAGGCATCGTCGGCCAGCACATGCTCATAACCGGGAACCAGGATGTTGCAGCCTGGTACGCAGATTTCGTTGTTCGATGGATTATAATAGGCATTGTAGGTTTGTGGCTGCATGCCCCATTCAGTGCGATCTACAGGTTTGCCATATTTTGCAATCATATAGTTAAATCTCCATTGGGATGTGCTTACAGCGTTCTTCAGATAGGAACCGCGGTCTATCTGAACACTGCTCATGTCCTTCCACTTATCAGGATTCCCGACCTTCATAACAATGCCATTCAGTTTCACCAGGGCTTTTTCCTTGGTTTCGGGGCTCATCCAATCCAGATTTTTAATCCTTTCGGCATATACATTGCGAATGGCATTTCCGATTTCCAATAGTTTTTCTTTCGTTCCTTTCGGCAAATACTCTTTCACATAAACCTGCCCGATTAGTTCACCTAGCGAATAGTTAGTCTGTTCAACAACACGTTTCCAGCGAGGTTTGGGTTCTTCTACACCATCAAGTATCTTTGAAAAGAAATTAAAATTCTCCTGGTATGTTTTATCATCCAGGTACTCAGAAAGATTACTGAAAAGATGAAATTTCAGGTAGTCTTTCCATTCGTTGATTGAAAATGATTTCAAATATCCGTTCAGAGCTGTTACAAATTCGGGTTGCCCGACGATCACCGAATCTACTTTACCAAGGCCAACTTTCTGAGTAAAAAGTATCCAGTTGAAATTCGGCGCAGTTTCTGTTAATTTTTTAAAAGAGAGCTTGGTGTAGTTTTTCAACGGATCACGTGTGTCTTCCCGTTTGCGTGAGCTTTTAGCCAGAGCAGTTTCAATTTTCATGGTGCTTTCAGCAGCAAGCTTTGCTTTAGCGTCATCATAACCGGCTATTTTATACATATTTGCCATATGCTCTACAAATTTCTTGCGGATCACAATGGCGCGTTCGTCGGTATCAAAATAGTAATTTCTGTCGTAAAGGCTTATTCCACCCTGGGAAATCATTACAGCATTTTTAATGCTGATGCGATCGTCCTGGCTGACGTATAACGAAAACAAAGCTGAGCCTGTAAGAAAGCGCAAATCGGCAGCTACTTTCACTAAGCCATCAAGGTCTTTTACTTCATCAATCATAGCTAAATATGGCTTCACATCTCCAATCCCTTTTTTGTTCAGCGTTACGCTGTCCATACCTGAGAAATAGAAATCTCCAATTTTCTGTTTGTCGCTTCCCTTTGTCGCATCTGTATTAGCTGCTGACGTTTTACAAATGGAAAGGACCTGGTTGTTGATGGTATCCTGAATCATTTGCCAAAGCCCGTTACTTTGTTCGCTCGCGGGTATAGGATTTTCCTTAAACCATTTTCCGTTGGCATACAGGAAAAAATCATCGCCCGGCTTTACTGTCGAATCTATATGCATTGCGAGTGCATCTTTTTCTTTTAATTGAGCTGAAGTATTTAAACATGAAGCCATGCAAGCAACTATAGCAATTAAACCTGAAAAATAGAATAGTGATTTCATGTAGTTAAACGATTAGGTATATGTTTCGTTACTTTATAAACTTATTTTTTCTATTCCTTTTTGAATACGTCGAATTATGTAATTTTTTCCAATTACAGCCATCATATCCATCATTCCCGGGCCGGCATTGGTTCCTACCACCGTTAAGCGCAATGGATTCATCAGTTGGCCCATTCCTATTCCTTTGTTCTGAACAAACTCTTTTGTGCTGACCTCTATATTTTCTTTTGTGAAAGGTTCAGTTGCTTCGAGCACCGGAATATATTCAGCTAGTAGGGTAGGGGTTTCGGTTTTCCAGATTTTGGCTACCACTTTTTCATCATACGATTGAGGCTCGATGAAAAAGAAATGCGATTGGGTAAATAAATCAGGAATCAATACAGCGCGGTCATGAATTAACTCACACGCTTGTTCGACATATTCCACACAGACTTCAATTTTCTTTTCTTCAAGAATTGGAATCAGCAATGTTGCCAGTTCTGCAGGAGTTTTTTTCGAGAGGTACTGGTGGTTATACCAATGCGCTTTTTCCACGTCAAATTTAGCGCCCGATTTACTTACGCGTTCAATACTGAAGTCCTGAACAAGCTCATTCAGTGTATACAATTCCTGCTCGGTGCCGGGATTCCAGCCCAGGAAAGCCAGCATATTAATAAAAGCTTCAGGAAGATAGCCACTTTCGCGGTATCCGGAGGATATTTCATTTGTTTTTGGATCAGTCCAACGTAATGGGAAAACAGGGAATCCTAAACGATCACCATCACGTTTGCTGAGTTTACCGTTTCCATCGGGTTTAAGCAGTAGTGGCAAGTGAGCAAATTCCGGCATTTCTTTTTCCCAGCCGAAAAAACGATAGAGCAGGACATGCAACGGAGCTGATGGCAGCCATTCTTCTCCACGAATCACATGCGAAATTTTCATCAGGTAATCATCTACCACATTGGCAAGATGATAGGTCGGCATTCCATCCGATTTGTACAAAACTTTATCGTCGAGCAAAGCGGAGTCAACAGTCACAATTCCTCGTATTAAGTCGTGAACCGTGATAGTTTCGTGTTCAGGAATCCTTACACGGATAACGTAATGTGCGCCGGAATCAAGTAATTCCTTTACCTCATTTTCTGTTAATATTAACGAATTCTTCAGACCCATGCGTGTTTGAGGACCATACTGGAAAGTCTCTTTGCGCGATTCGTACTGCTTGCGGATCGCATCCAGTTCTTCGGGAGTATCAAAAGCATAATATGCAGTTCCGTTTTGCAGAAGTTGCAAGGCATACTGATGATAGATTTCTTTGCGATCGCTCTGACGATAAGGGGCATAAGGACCGCCAATATGAACTCCTTCGTCGAAATGAATTCCGCTCCATGTAAGCGATTCTATTATGTATTGTTCAGCGCCGGGAACAAATCTTCCCTGGTCGGTATCCTCGATCCGGAGGATAAATTTGCCACCAAGTTTACGGGCAAAAAGATAATTATATAAAGCTGTCCGTACTCCGCCAATGTGTAACGGACCTGTAGGACTTGGGGCAAAACGTACTCTTACTTCGCGCATAATTTTGTTATTAAAAGGCGCAAAGATACAAAACCTCGGCAAGCGGGTGCTTGCTGTTTTTTATAATAGCTAAATCAGTTCAAACAAGGTTCATCTGTAATTGTTACCTTTGCGGGTTAATTTGTTAACAATTTCGGGATATTATGCGATCTGTCACCCGGGATTGACCAAAGAAAATAATGGAAAGTAATTATTCTTTATTGATCCGGAAGATTGATGAGTTTATCCGGAAATACTATAAAAACCAACTCATCCGAGGGCTGCTTTATTCGCTGGCTGCAATCGGCATGTACTTTGTTCTTATAGTTCTGCTCGAATATTTCTCATGGTTTGGCACAGGTACACGAAGTTTACTTTTCTACACATTCCTGTTCACAACTGTATACCTCATCGGTCGTTTTATTGTACTTCCAATAGCCCATATCAGCAGCTTAGGCAAGGTTATAAATCACGAGCAGGCTGCGCAAA
This sequence comes from Bacteroidales bacterium, assembly GCA_963665485.1. Classification (GTDB taxonomy): domain Bacteria; phylum Bacteroidota; class Bacteroidia; order Bacteroidales; family UBA4417; genus UBA4417. The sequence continues at coordinate 958,202 of OY762227.1, forward strand.
TAATAGGGAAGCATTTTACCGAAGTTAAGGATGTATTGCTCAATACCTTGCAACTGCATCAGCTGGAACAGGATAAGGATGAAAGCAGCGATCTGATCCGTGCTAGTATCGATCAAAAGATCTTGCACTTACAACCTGTTCCTTTTGCCGATGCCGTTGATTTGAAGAAGAACCGCAAGTATCTGCCTTACGCTTTGCCCCCGGTTATTTTTCTATTAGCCGCCTTCATGATTTCACCTTCATTCATTATAGCTCCCTCCAAACGGATTATTTATCACAATGAAGTTTTTGAGCGACCGGCGCTCTTTACAATTAAAGTGTTGAACGATAAACTTCAGGCTGTTCAACAGGATAATTTTACAGTAAAAATTAAAATAGAAGGTGACGAAATTCCGGCCCAATTATTCCTTCAATCCAACCAGGCTAATTACCGGATGGTGAAGGAAAGCAACGTGCTTTACAGTTATACATTCAGGAATTTGCAACAGAATACGCCTTTTATAATCACAGCCGACCAATACAATTCGAAGGAATACACGATAAAAATACTTCCTAAACCGATTATTCTTTCCTTCGATGTGTTAGCTGAATATCCCGCTTACCTTGGTCGGAAAAGTGAAACCATGTCCAACACCGGTGATCTTACTGTTCCTGCGGGAACAAGACTTACCTGGCGGTTTTTCACACGCGATACGCGTAAACTGCTTTTCAGGATAGGAGGGAAGCTGACAGAAGTTGTGGCCGGGAAATCAAATACATTTACACAGACAGTTCGGATGATGTCTGGAATGCCCTATTCGGTGATTATAGGTAACGAGTATTTCAGCAACCGCGATTCACTTTCCTACCTGGTAAATGTTATTCCTGATTTGTATCCTTCTATATCAGTTGAAGAATTCAAAGATTCCATCTACGATAACAGGTTGTACTACCAGGGAAATGTGAAAGACGACTATGGATTAAGTAAACTGGAGTTCGCCTGGATAGTTAAGAAAGCCGGATCGGAAAGCACAACTCCTGAAGTTAAAACCCGGGAAGTGAAACTTGATAAATCCTTACTTCAGCAGCAGTTTCTCTATTTTATGGATATGTCAACCTTATTTGTACAACCTGGCGATGAAGTGGAGTATTATTTTGAGGTTTGGGATAATGATGGCGTATCAGGCAATAAATCAACACGTTCGACAAAACATATTTTTAAAATTCCCTCACTTGATGAGATTGAAAAAATGACTGAGAAGAAGAATGATGACATCAAGGATAAGATGGAATCAGTGATTAAGCAATCGAAATCATTGCAGAAACAGGTTGATGACATGCAGAAGAAAATGGTGGATAAGAAAGAAGTTGGATGGCAGGAAAAACAGACTTTGAAACAATTACTTGATAAACAGAATTCATTGCAGGAGAAGGTTCAGGAAATACAAAAGGAAAACAAAGAAAAGAGTTTGCAGGAGAATCAATACAAGAATATCCCTCCTGAGATCATGGAAAAGCAAAAGCAACTCGAAGATCTCTTTAATAAAGTGATGACCGAGGATATGAAAAAAATGTACGAGGAATTGCAGAAGATGCTCGAGAATATCGATAAGGATAAAGTTGCCGAAATGCTTGAGAAAATGAAAGATGACAGCAAAGGTCTGGAGAAGGAATTGGATAGGAATCTTGAATTATTCAAGCAACTCGAAGTAGAACAAAAGCTACAGCAAAGCATAGAAAAATTAGATAAACTTGCAGAAGATCAGAAAAAACTTGCTGATGAAACCAATGAGGCTAAAAAGGAAAATCTGGATAAACTGAATGAAAAACAGGCCGATTTGAACCAGCAATTCGACCAGTTGAAGGAAGATCTGAACGAGCTGGAGAAAAAGAACAGCGAATTGGAAGAACCAAACAAATTAGAAAAGACGGATGCTGATGAAAAGGAAATTGATCAGGATATGGATAATAGCAGTCAGGAATTAAAGAACGGAAAACCTCAAAAAGCTTCTCAATCCCAGAAAGATGCCTCCGGCAAAATGAAAAAACTGAGTGATAAACTCGCTAAGATGCAGCAGGAAATGGAACAGGAGGATGAGGGCGAAGATATAGAAGCTATCAGGCAAATACTTGATAACCTGGTAAAGATCTCATTCGATCAGGAAGATATCATGAAACAATTAAATGTAGTTAGTACAACTAATCCCAAATACCTTCAGATCATTCAGCGACAGAAAAACCTGAAAGACGACCTGGAAATTGTTTCCGACAGTTTGTATGCACTCAGTAAAAGGCAGGCAAGCATCGAACCGTTCATTCTTCGCGAGATGACCGCCGTAGAAAATAATATGGAAGGTGCTGTAGGACAGTTGAATAGCCGTGATGTTATTCCTGCTAAAACCAAACAGCAATATGCTATGACTTCAGTTAACAACCTGGCTCTGATGCTTTCGGAATCGTTAAAACAAATGCAACAAAATGCACAGAGTAAAGGCTCCGGCAAATCCGGGAAAAAGAACCCGAAACCCGGAATGAGCCAGGGAAAAATGAAGTCGATTCGTCAGTTACAGGAGCAGATGAACAAGCAGTTACAACAGCTTAAGGAAGGAATGCCCGCGCCCGGAAAGCAAGGTTCGCAAGGGCAAAAACAGATGAGCGAAAAGTTCGCCCGTATGGCTGCCCAGCAGGAAGCCTTACGTAAGCAGATGCAGGAATATGGACAGGAAATGCAAAAGGAAGGAAGTGGCGTGGACAAAAATATCAAGGAGATGATGCAGCAGATGGAACAAACGGAAACAGATCTGGTTAATAAACGAATAAATGGTGAAACAATCCGGCGGCAACAGGAAATTGTAACCCGTATGCTTGAGTCGGAGAAAGCCGAACAGCAACGTGAACTGGATGACAAACGGGAATCGAAGGAGGCTAAGGATATATTTTATAATAATCCTTCTAAGTACTTCGAATACAATAAGATAAAAGGAAAAGAGACTGAATTGTTACGCACGGTTCCGCCTAATCTGAAACCTTTCTACAAATCCAAGGTAAACGCCTATTTTCTCTCATTTGAATAATTAAATCTGTATCATGATAAGCTTTTCAACAGCAGAAATTGAATTTAATCTGAAGAATAAACTTAGGGTTAAAGCCTGGGTGAAAACTATTTTCGAATCCGAAAAAAAGGAGGCAAGGGACATAACCTATATCTTTTGCAACGACGATTACCTCGGTTCGATGAATGAGAAATATCTGAAACACGATACTCTCACGGATATAATTACGTTTGATTATTCCGAAAACGGGATTATCTCTGGCGATATTTTTATAAGTATTGAGAGAGTTAAAGAAAACGCGGGGAGCTTTAGCACTAGCTTTGATGCAGAGTTGGGCCGGGTAATGGCACATGGAGTTTTGCATCTTGCGGGGTATAAAGATAAATCTGCCGCCGATAAGAAGGAGATGACAATGAAGGAAGATTTTTACCTTTCATCCTTTCCGAATCTGTAATAGCTTGCTGTAACTATTGCAAATAATAGCTTGCAATACTTTGTTCCACGTGAAACATTTTGAACTTGTTTAAAAAATACGATATAATTGTAGTAGGTGCCGGTCATGCCGGAAGTGAGGCAGCCGCAGCAGCGGCTAATCTTGGATCTTCGGTTTTGCTCATCACAATGCAAATGACAACGATTGGCCAGATGTCGTGCAATCCGGCTATGGGCGGTATTGCCAAAGGGCAGATCGTTCGTGAAATAGATGCGCTTGGTGGTCAATCCGGAATAATTACCGATCATACGATGATACAATTCCGTATGCTCAACCGATCAAAAGGTCCGGCTATGTGGAGTCCTCGTGCCCAAAGTGACCGGATGCGATTTTCTGAGAAGTGGAGGTTAACATTGGAGGGAATTCCTAATGTTGATTTCTGGCAGGATACTGTTGTTGGTTTATCGGTAAAGGATGGTTTCGTAACCGGGGTTCACACCGCGATGGGATACCATATCGAAAGCAAAGCTGTGGTTCTAACTAACGGAACTTTCCTGAATGGATTAATTCATATCGGACTGAAATCATTTGGCGGTGGGCGAATAGGTGAGAAAAACTCAACCGGATTGACAGAAAATCTGGTTCAGCTTGGCTTTGAATCCAGCAGGATGAAAACGGGAACACCGGTACGAATTGACGGGAGATCAATTGATTTTTCCAGAATGGAAGAACAACCCGGCGATGAAAATACCGGTAAGTTTTCTTTTACGGATACCCCGGTTCTGAAGAAACAACGTCCTTGTTTTATTACATATACCTCTCCTGAAGTTCATAAAGTACTTGAAACTGGCTTTCATGAATCGCCAATGTTCACAGGTAAAATTGAAGGAACTGGTCCAAGGTATTGTCCTTCGATAGAAGATAAAATCAATAGGTTTGCAGATAAAACCCGGCACCAGCTTTTCGTTGAACCTGAAGGATGGGACACAGCCGAGTATTACCTGAATGGATTTTCCTCCTCGCTTCCTGCCGAAATACAGGTGAAAGCATTGCATTTAATTGCGGGACTCGAAAATGCAAGAATCTTCAGACCCGGATACGCTATCGAATACGATTACTTTCCACCTGTTCAATTAAAATATACGTTGGAAACAAAGCTGGTCGAAAATCTTTATTTTGCAGGGCAAATTAACGGAACAACAGGTTATGAAGAAGCGGCCTCGCAGGGATTAATGGCTGGTATAAATGCGCATCTGAAATTGATGGAAAAAGAACCATTCATTCTTAAACGCTCTGATGCATATATCGGTGTTTTAATCGATGATCTTATAACTAAAGGAGTTGATGAACCATACAGAATGTTTACTTCAAGAGCGGAATATCGCATTTTGCTCCGACAGGATAATGCCGATTTGCGTCTCACACAGGTAGGTAATTACCTCGGGTTGGCATCCGAAGACAGGCTTTCAAGAGTTAATAATAAACTGGAATGGATCGATAAGATTAGATCATTTATGCGAACTACAAGCATAAGCCCCGACCAGGTAAATGGTTTCCTGGAAAGTATAAACTCGGCCCCGATCAGGCAGAAGGTAAAATTAGATACATTGTTATTAAGACCGCAGGTTTCGTTTGACCAACTCATTGCTCATATTGATTTCCTTAGTAATTTTACTTTGGAAATAGGGGAGGATGTTGTCGAAATCCTTGAAGAAGCTGAAATACTAATTAAGTACGAAGGGTATATCAATAAGGAGAAGGAAATTGCTGAAAAGCTTTCGAAGTTTGATGATATGCCACTTAAACCGGATTTCGACTATCTTAGTCTTCCTTCTTTGTCAACCGAAGCCAGGCAAAAACTCACCCGAATTAAACCTTCGACTATTGGACAGGCATCGAGGATAAGCGGAATATCGCCTTCGGATATTTCAGTTCTGCTTGTTTTCCTTGGAAGATAGAACTTGTTTCACGTGGAACATGTTGATAAATTACCTAAAGTGAACTAACATTTTAATCACCTGAAGTCTCAGAATTATTTTGAAGAGATATCTGGTTTCCGGGTACAAAATTTAACTTAAATTATTAATATTACAGCGAATACAGAATACCTAATGGAATTACTAAAGAATTGCCCTGTCTGCGGATCTGAAATATTTGAACCGTTTATTTCCGGAAAGGATTATTTCCTTAGCGGCGAAAAATTCGAAATTGTTAAATGCGCCAAGTGTGGTTTTCGATTTACGAATCCTCGACCCAAAGCTGAAGAACTTGGGAAATATTATGAGTCGGCTGAATACATTTCGCATTCTGATACTAAGAAAGGGATTTTCGCTGTGTTGTACCAGCAAGTGCGTAAATATACACTTGGTCGCAAACTTGCCCTGGTAAGTAAATATCAGTCCAGAGGAGAGATATTGGATATTGGTTGTGCTACCGGACAATTTCTGAATTACATGTCCGAACATGGATGGAAAACTACCGGGATTGAACCGGATGACAAAACACGAGCACGCGCTAATTCTGAATATGGATTGCAGGTTTTTCCCGAAGACCAATTAAACTCTTTCAACAAAGCTTCGTTCGATGTTATAACGATGTGGCATGTACTCGAACATGTTTCGGATCTCAACGGTCGGATGGAGCAACTTAATAACTTATTAAAACCGAAGGGGACATTAATTATTGCTGTCCCAAATTGTGCAGCATACGACGCAAACTTTTACGGTGAGTTTTGGGCCGGTTACGATTTGCCCAGGCATCTCTATCATTTTACAAAATCGGATGTGAAATTTCTGGCTGAAAAATTCGGATTTACAATTGTCAATATTCTGCCGATGAAATTTGATGCATTTTATGTCAGCCTGCTAAGTGAAAAATATAAGAGCGGTAAAATGCGTTGGATGCCCGCTTTGTGGAATGGTTTTTGGTCCAATATGAATTCCGGGAAAAATAAAGGACATTCAAGCCTGATTTATGTGATAAAATTGAAATGAGCCGATTTTAAGCCCTGTATTCGCCTGAGTAGCCTCTGTAATATTCGGCCCTGGATTTCCCGAGATCGTTAATTACAGGGCTTTTAATAAAGTAGCCTCTGAACCCCTTGTCATTACTGGATTTTGTGATATTTTTCCTATGATCAGCAGCAAAAAACTAAAAAAACGCTTACTAATTATGCTCTTATTGAGCATCATGTTTTTTTTATCTGCTTTCATCATTTCCTCCGCAATAAAAAAATATTACACCCCTCAAAAAGTTACGCAGCGTTTAACATCAGAAATTGAATTAGCTTCAGCTGATCTTGAAACTGAAATGAAATATGTTGCCACACAGAATTCTGAAGATAAAGTAGCGTTCCTGAATTTTTTAGAAAAAAACTATAAAAAGGCTTTTTCCGAAAAAGGCATCGAAATTCTGGTTTACAAAAACGATAGTCTTAAATTCTGGACAGCAAATGTTTTTGCCGCGCCTATTATTAAGGACAGTGAGAATTTCACTTCTGAAGTTCTTCGAAACGGAAGCGGGTATTACCTCGTAAAACAGCATAGGGGAAATAACGAAACAATTATTGCTCTGCAGCTAATACGCTATAATTACAAGTTTTCGAATGAGTATCTTCCATCTGGTTTTTATAAGCGCTTCAGTGCCCCGGATAATGCGGCTATCGAGCTTCGACGGGGAGAAAACAATATTACCAGCCCCGCCGGGAAATTCCTTTTTAGTTTAAAATACGAGCAGCCGTTCGAATTGGCTTTATGGCTTCAATACCTGATTTTCACTTTGTATATTACCAGTTTCCTTTGCTTTATTTCAGCTGTATTTTTACTGTATAAATTGGTGATCAGTGAATTCCAATACAAATGGTTTTATTTCCTTTTCTTCCTTTTTGATATCGTTATACTGAGAGCAATCCAGTTTTATTTTGGTTTTCCTTCGGATCTGCATCAGATACAATTATTTAATCCTGCTTATTTCGCTTCATCTGACCTGTTACCATCTCTGGGTGACTTCTTAATTAATGCCCTGATTGGAGTTCAGTTAGCCTTTTTTGCTTTTAAATATGTTTCTTCGCTGGAGAAAAAGTTAACATCCCCACCGCTGTTAATAAAGATCAAAATTGTATCACTTATTCTTGTATTAATAGCATTATATTATTTTCTGGCTCAGACTATATCTGAATTCGTTATTAATTCGAGTATTTCATTCCGTTTCGAAAATATCCTGAGTTTACCCCATATCAGTCACATTGGTGTGCTTATCATAGCATCCTTATTATTGGGTTTTTTATTCATCTTCGAGATGGCAGGAAAGTGTTTTGAAAAGTGGATAATTAATATCAATCTGGTTATTTATGTTTCAATCGTCGGTATCCTGGCATATGCAATTCTCTCTTTGGCAGCTGGCAATTTTGACCTTGTAATCACATTTTTATTATTGGGACTGTTACTAATTTTATATTTCCAGGTGAGAGTTAATTCCCCCCGGAAATTCAGGATTAGCCTGGTAATTTCAGTTGCAATAGTGTTATCGGCAATGGCAACTTACATCGTGAATAAATCGGAAACAGTTCGCGAACACGAAAAACGTAGAATACTGGCAACTCATCTTTCGGATGCGAGGGACAACCTGGCAGAGTATTATTTTAATGAAGCATCCCAAAGTATCAGGCAAGATATACCGCTTGCAAAAAAACTAGCTAATGTAAGATCTGATTCTGCCTTAAACGAAGTCTCAGCATATATTAAGAACAAATATTTCTCGGGTTATTGGAGCAAATATCTTGTACAGATAACGGTTTGCCAGCATGATAAAAAACTTAGCATAAAGCCTGGAAATATTATAACCGGTTGTGATGAATATTTCGACGGGAAAATAGCTCAGTTCATGCGGCCCGTATCTGTTCCCGGTTTATTCTTTTTACGACAATCAATTGATGCAATGTATTATCTGGGGAAAATCCCGGTAAAAATCGATGATTCAGATAGTGAAAATCCACATACTGTTTTTGTTGAAATCAGTACAAATGATATTTGGAAAGGATTAGGTTATCCTGAATTGCTTTTTGATACAAAAAATACCAATACCGATAATCTGTCGGGTTATTCTTATGCATTTTATGATAGAGGTGAACTTGTTAAAAATGTAGGCAGATTCTCTTTTGACATTGATAATAAGAACATTACACGTCAAAAATTAGACCAGGGATTCTTTGTTTCGAATGGATACAGCCACTATGTATTGAATGTGGACCAGAATACGATGATAGTGCTTAGCAGAGAGGTTCCCCGCATATCGGATTCGATTTCACCGTTCTCTTATTTGTTCCTTTTGTTGCTGGTTATGCTGGTATTGATAAACTGGTTTAGAGGATCGGCATTTAATTGGAATCTCGGAATATACACCTTTCGGTTGCGGCTACAGTTGATTATGATTTCAACAATAGTTGTATCATCTATTGTGCTTGTATTGGTTAGTCTGCTGTTTATCAATAAGTTAAATACAAATAAGAACAATGAGATCCTAAGCGAAAAATTAAATTCGGTGTTAGTGGATCTCGAAACAAGGTATGGCGCATATTCTTCTTTCGATATGGTTCATCCTGATGAACTCTCAGATTTATTGCTCAACCTTTCGAACACATATTTCACGGATATTAATATTTATAATTCCGAAGGTTTCCTGCTTGCATCATCCCGTAACCAGATTTTCAGGGAAGGAATGATCTCAGAACAAATTAATCCTTCCGGAGCGCAGCAATTGATGGTTGATAAAAAATCAATTTTTATTCAACGGGAGAGAATTGGTTCTTATTCATTTTTATCGGCATACACACCTGTGCGCAATATCGATAACCGTTTGTTAGGATATCTCAATTTGCCCTATTTTGCGAAGCAGGAAGAAATAAGACGGGAGATTTCCGGGCTAATTTCTGCTTTGGCAAATATTTACATTTTAATGATTGTTATTACCATTATGCTGGCATTGCTGCTTTCAAGATATATTACCAAACCGTTACAACAAATTGGAAATCAGTTTAGCAGGGTTAAAATAGGGGATAAAAATGCCAAAATCACATGGACAAGGAAGGATGAAATCGGCCGACTTGTTGATGAATATAACAGGATGATTGATGAAATGGCGAAAAGCGCTGAGTTGCTTGCCCGCAGCGAACGCGAAAGTGCCTGGCGGCTGATGGCCCGGCAGGTAGCCCACGAAATTAAAAATCCCCTTACGCCTATCAAACTCAGTATGCAATTGCTGATGAAAGCCTGGAACGACAAAGCCCCTGATTGGGATATTCGTCTCAAAAGGTTTTCGCAAACACTGATTATGCAGATTGATACCCTTTCGTCGATAGCTACTGAATTTTCGGATTTTGCGCAAATGCCTGAACCTCTGATTCAGGAGTTCGATGTTATTCCGCTTATTCAGCAATCGGTAGCATTGTTCCGCGATCAGTCTGACTGTAAAATCTCATTTGATACCAATCAGAGTGAATGCATCATTAAAGCTGATCCAAACCAGATGCTTCGTGTATTTAACAATTTGATAAAGAATGCATTACAAGCAATTTCGGATGACAGGCAAGGAATAATCCGGATAAAACTCGATGTTGTTGACAATATTTGTGAGATCAGTTTCCAGGATAATGGAACCGGTATTTCAACGGATAGTCAAACCAGGATTTTTTCTCCAAATTTTACTACCAAAACTGCCGGAATGGGCCTTGGATTAGCCATGGTCAAAAATATAATTGATAATTCCTCAGGCCGTATTTGGTTCGAAACAGAGCCGGGCAAAGGAACCACCTTCTTTGTAAAGCTTCCGATGAAGGATTCTTAAAGGAATTTTTGTTTCTATTCTATTCCTTTTTCTGGTGCGTATGAAACTTTAATAAACTTAATATTTGTTAACGCTGTAACCCCCACTCCGGCATTGTGTTCTGTGAAGGCACTATTTGCTTACTTTTGCACAGTTTAATTAAGAAACCTGTTTGAATCCATTAAAACAACTTGCCGGGCAAACTGCGATATATGGACTGAGTTCTATTGTCGCAAGGATCATTAATTTCTTTTTTGTACCGCTATATACCCGCATGCTCACAACGGGTAATTATGGTCTTGCATCTGAATTACTGGCTTACATAGCTCTTTTACAGGTTGTGCTCACGTTTGGAATGGAAACGGGATTCTTTCGTTTTGCCAGCAAAGATAAAAGCCGCGCGGAAGTAATTTTTTCAACAGCCCTGATATCACTTGGCGCGTCATCTTTGTCATTTCTGTTGTTGATTATATTATTTTCTGGTCAATTGAGCGCGTTTGCCGAACATCCCGCCAATTACATTATTTATTCAGCTCTCATTTTGGCTATTGATTGTTTTACAGCAATCCTGTTTGCAGAGCTAAGATTTAAAAACAAAGCATTTAAATTTGCGACTTTCAGAAGTATCAAAATCCTTTCTGAGGTCGGATTTAATGTCTTTTTATTCTTTGTACTACCCAAGTATTTTATATCACATCCCGACTCTTTCTTACTTAATTTTTTACCAGCCACACCCGATTATGGCTATATATTGATGGCAATTCTTTTAAGTTGTATTGTCTCTCTTGTTCTTTTTATTCCCAGGTTGCTAAACCTGCATTACGTATTTTCTAAAAAACAGATGCAAGAATTGATGATCTATTCCCTGCCTCTTATGATTGCTGGATTACCCGGAGTTGCAAACGATTTTATCAGCCGGATTTTCTTTAGGTTTTTTGCCCCGGCAACATCGCCCTGGCAGGATCAGCTGGGGATTTTCAATGCCAATGTAAAACTGGCGGTGTTCATGGTTTTATTTGTTCAAATGTTCCGGTATGCTGCTGAACCTTTCTTCTTTGCTTCATCGGCACGTGAGGACATGAAGAAAATTTATGCCGACGTGATGAAATATTTCGTGGCTTTTTGTGTTCTTATTTTCCTGGGAATAGCCATGTATCCTGAACTCTTTGCTCTTTTACTTGGAAAAGGATTCAGAAGCGGAATATCAATTTTGCCTATCATGCTGATTGCCAACATTCTGCTCGGAGTAGTTTTCAATTTGTCGATGTGGTATAAATTATCGGGTAAAACGCATTATGCTCTGACAATCACGTTGCTTGGATTGGGCATTAACCTGGTAATAAACATCATTTTCATGCCTGTATATGGTTTTATGGCTGCAGCATGGGGGTATCTTTTTAGTTATCTTTCGATGGTTATTTTCAGTTATTACCTTAGTCGCAAATTTTACCCGATTCCTTATGAATGGAAGACTATCATTCTTTATTTTTTCACAGGAATTGGCTTATACCTGATAAGTGTGCTGATAGCGCCCTCCTCACTGGCTTTGAGGATATTGCTCAATACACTGTACATTATAGTGTTTGTGATTTTTATACTGAAAAAGGAAGAAATTGATATTACAAGGCTTAAATCACTGTTAAAAAGAACGTAAACAATAACCTAAACCTGTTCATTACCATGCAAGTTAATATCGTAAACCGCTCACGTTTTGCTCTTCCACAATATGCTACAGTTCACTCGGCCGGATTAGATCTGAGAGCCGATCTTGAAAATTCAATGGTATTAAAACCACTCGAAAGAGCCATGGTTCCAACTGGTTTATATATTGAGTTACCCGAAGGATATGAAGCTCAGGTCCGACCAAGAAGCGGACTGGCCGCAAAACACGGAATATCTATTGTAAACACCCCCGGAACAATTGACCCAGACTACCGTGGTGAAATAAAAGTAATCCTGGTAAACCTCTCTGATATTCCATTTACTCTGGAACCTGGTGAGCGGATTGCGCAGATGATAATTGCCCGCTTCGAACATATACACTGGAATGAGGTTGAAACTTTGTCGTTAACCGAAAGAGGGGAAGGTGGATTCGGGCACACCGGGGTGAAATAGGGTTAAATCTTAGACAGGAAGAGTTTGACAAGAGAGGAGAGAGCGATGGAGGGACTAAGCGATTGAGGGACTTAGGGACTGAGAGAGTGGGAGATACGGGAATTTGGTGATACAAAGAAATGAAGAGAAGGAATAGACGGATTGCCGGAGCAATTTGTACCGGACGCACAGCACACAGCACACAGCACTAAGCACGCAGCACATATTTTTATAGAACGACCTAATGAATAAAATAATCACAATCATACTTTTACTGGTCATCCTATGGCCCGGGGAAGGATTTTCGCAGAAACGGGAGAAGAAAAAAAAGCACAAATCGGAAACAACAGCCGAAGCAGCTGCCAATTATGAGGAAGTTACCAATATTTATATTGATGCGACCAACGCAAAATTAATAGGTGAAACTGCTAAAGCAATAGGGCTTTTTGAATCATGTCTTCAGAAAAATCCAAAGCATTCAGCATCAATGTATGAGCTTGCGCAAATGTATTTTGATGCCAGGGATTTTAGCACCGCTGCCCGTTTTGCGGAGCAGGCCGCAGCAATAGAACCTGAAAATAAATGGTATAAATTGCTGCTGGTCGAAATTTACGGCAAAGCAGGAATGAAAAAGGAACTGTTGGAAACCTGCGAGAAACTGGTGGACAAATATCCGGGTAATGTCGATTTCCTTTTTGAATTGGCAAATGCTTACCTGATCAACAATGACGGTAAAAATACGATAGAAACATTAGATAAAATCGAGGGAATTCTGGGAGTATCAGAAGAGATATCGTTGCAAAAACAACGTACATACCTTGATATGAAAAAAACTGACCAGGCTGCCACGGAAATAAAAAAACTGATTAAAGAATTTCCTGACCAGGAAACCCGTTATGTCTCAATGCTGGCTGAAATGTACATGCAGGTCGGGAAACCCGATGAAGCTGCTCAATATTACCAGCAAATTCTCAGTAAAGACCCTGATAATCCGTATATTCATATCACATTATCCGATTATTACAGGAAAAAAGGAGATATCAAAAATTCAATCGACGAATTAAAGCTTGGTTTTGCCAATCCCAAGCTGGATATTGATACTAAAATCAGGGTGCTGTTAGCTATTTTTTCGGGAGACGAAATGTATGTTAAAAACAAAGAGGAGATTCTGGGACTTGCGAAAATCCTGGTTCAAATCCATCCTGAAGAAGTAAAAGCACACTCAATCTATGGTGATTTCCTTCTCGACGATAAAAAATACGCTGAAGCACGCGATGAATTCAGAAAAGTGATTTCCATTGACAGCAGCCGCTACGCGGTATGGGAAAGCCTGCTGAACGCTGAAATCCAACTCTCCGATTACCCGGCGTTGGAATCAGAAAGCAGGCGGGCTATTGAGCTCTTTCCCCTTTTACCCGTGCCATACCTGTTTAAAGGTGTTGCCTGCCTTGAGAAAAGTAAGTATGAAGATGCCATCACGAGTTTTAATTCAGGCGTAAAACTTATAAGCGGGAACAATATACTCCTGGTTCAGTTTTACACATACCTGGGTGACACGTATAACCGATTGAAAAATTACCGTTTATCGGACGATAATTATGAAAATGCATTAAAACTACAACCTGAAAACAGTTATGTTCTCAACAATTACGCCTATTATCTGTCGTTAAGGAATGAAAATCTTGATAAAGCTGAAGCGATGTCATCCAAATCTGTGAAATTAGATCCGGCCAATGCAGCTAACATGGATACCTATGGCTGGGTACTTTATAAGCTTGGCAGATACACCGAAGCTGTTGAATGGGTTGAAAAAGCTGTTTCCGCCACTCCTTCTCCGGATACCGATTTATTAGAACATCTTGGCGACATTTACTTTAAGCTTGGAAATACAGATAAGGCAATGATTCAATGGCAAAACGCACTAAAAGTTGGTAAAGGATCGGAATTCCTGGAGAAAAAAATAAAAGAAAGAAAGCTGTATGAATAAATTTACCAGACTGTTTTTGCGCATGATTTTACTGGTATTTGTGATACCAGGTTTTTGGGCATGTACAGGAAGCCGCAAGACCGTCAGAGAACCAATAAAAGAACAGGGCACTGAATTTTTGACAAATAAATTAAAAGAACATGAACTAAAGTTTGATCAGTTTTCAGCTAAGTTTAGTGTAACCTACCAGATTGATCATAAAAAAACAACAGTTTCGGGTAATCTGCGTATTGATTACGACAGTATCATCTGGATTTCAATAACTCCCGCGCTTGGAATTGAAGCTGTACGGTTCATGCTTACCCCTGATTCGATCAAATACATAAACAGGTTGAGTAATACCTATTTCTTACATGATTTTGCATATATCAATCAATTACTCAATAAAACACTGGATTACGATATGGCGCAGGCATTTCTGATAGGAAATGATTTTTCGTTATACGAATCAAATACCTTTAAAGCCACCGTCGAAAACCAGCAATATAAATTATCTACTATCAACAGGCGAAAACTTCGCAGGTATGTTCGCCGCAGCGAGGACGACATCAGCATACCTATACAAAGTATATGGCTTGACTCTGAAAACTTTAAAATTTTGAAGGTTTTACTTAAGGAAGCGGAGCGTGACAGCCGAAAATTCGTAGCAACGTATGGTGAATTTAACGATGTGAACGGTAAACTGATTCCTACTAACCTGGATTTCAAAGTTGAAACCGATGATAAAAAGGTCAGGATTCAGCTGAGGTACTCTAAAATTCAACTTGACCAGGAGCAATCGTATCCTTTCAGGATTCCGGAAAGCTATACGGAAATAAAAGACCTACAATCCAAAAACAAATGATGGAAAAATCCCGGAATATAAACCGCAATTATTTATTTCTGTTTTGCTTCGTTGTTATTTTACTAACTGCAACTGTTGCAACAATTTACGCGCAAAATGATAAAAACAAATTGCAAAGCCGTAAATTGAAAATTGAAAGAGATATAATTCAGGTTAACCGGGAACTGGAAGAGACCAAGCAAAATAAGTCAGCTAATCTTAATCAGTTAATCTTAATTAACAAGAAAATTGATAAACGGGAAGATCTTATCAATGCCATAGAGCAGGAAGTTGGCAGCATTGATAGCCAGGTAAATAACATGAGTGATACAATTTATCGGATCACTACAACACTGAAAAGTCTTAAAGAAGAATATGCGCGGTTAATATATTCAACATACCGCAACCGCAGCGCATATAACAGGCTGATGTTTATTTTTTCGTCGCACAACTTTAACCAGGCATACAAAAGATTGAAATACCTGCAGCAATATACCGAATACCGTAAATCGCAGGTGCAATCTATCACCGAAACACAAAGGATACTGGCAGCCAAGAAGCTGGAGCTTGAAAAAAGAAAATCATCAAAACTTACCCTGAAACACTCACAGGAAGAAGAGCGCAACATCCTGGCAAACGAAAAGCTCCAGAAAGATGAAAAAATTAAAAATCTGACTACACAGGAGAAAAACCTACTCGTAAAACTTAAGAAGAATGAAGTTGCCTTAAATAACCTACAGGTAGCTATTGAAAAACTTGTTGCTGAGGAGATACGGAAAGCCGACCAGGAAAAAGCCCGCAAAACAGCCTTAGCGGCTGAAAACGAGCGCAAAGCCCGTGCTGATGCTGAACACAGAGCCAAAGCGAAAGCTGCCTCTGACAAAAAAAATAAAGCCAAAACGGATGCAGGCACCAAAATATCTGAGTCTGATAAATCCGAGCCCATAGCGAAAGCCGATATCTCCCGCCCTACAGCAGCTAAAGCAGCTCCGATCAGATCAAATAGTATGTCGGTTACGGCCGAAGATGTTGCTCTTACAGGCAGTTTTGCAGGAAACAAAGGCAGCCTGCCTTCTCCGATTGATAAAGGCTTTATTGTGTCATCATTTGGAGAGCATCCTCATGCAGAATTTCAGAATATTAAGATTAAAAACAATGGTATTGATATCACTTCAGTAACCGGGGCTAAAGCAAAAGCAATTTTTGAAGGAGAAGTCTCAAGTGTTATTTTTATTGCCAACCTGAATTATGTAGTTATTGTAAGGCATGGCGATTACCTTTCGGTATATTCAAATCTTGAGGATGTTGCGGTGAAGAAAGGTGACCGGGTTAAAATCAGGCAATCACTGGGAACGGTTTCTACCGGGCAGGGAGAATCCAAGTCCCGACTTCATTTTGAACTCTGGCAGGGAACGATAGTTCAGAATCCTTCAAGCTGGTTGAAAATATAGACAATCAAGGATGTAGAATACAGATTGCGGATTGCGGATTGCGGATTGCGGAATACAGAATGCGGATTGCGGGTTGCGGAATACAGAATGCGGAATTACAAGCAAATGTACCTGACTACTTGTGGGTTCTCACTTTTCTCATTGTTATAAAAGTTGTTTCTAAATTAAGTGGAGGATAGGGTTTGTCTTACGATATTTTGAATAAGTTAAGGAAATAGCCAGTAAAACAAGTTGTCTTTCTCTGACATGAATGTTTCAAATGAGAAAGGTGAACAAATTCCATTAAAAGGATGTATATATTTTATAATTAAGTGGTTGTAAGCTATGAAGAGACTTACATTTGCGCAAACATTTAGGATATTTTTAGAACTTTTATGTTAAAAAGTACATTCTTGCTTTCAAATTAATTTAACTTTGCGGCTGCACTAACGAAAAACAATCAAATATCATGGGTAAATTAGGGCCAACTGAAATAATTCTAATACTAGCTGTCGTACTGTTACTTTTTGGCGGAAAAAAAATCCCTGAACTGATGAGTGGCATAGGAAAAGGTGTAAAAAGCTTTAAGAACGGGATGAAAGACGAAGATCAGGATCCGAAATCGGATACCAAAACCGACAAATAACAGAAGCATTCTGAGGCAATCTTAATACTGAACCACTGTTAATTCCAAAAGTGGAAACAGAGTTGTCCGGGAATTTACTTTTTGAATACCATACATGCGGTTTCTGCCGTTATACTTTTAAACAACCGATTGTGAATTAATACTGTTTACTGCACATTTTTATAGATGTGCGTTGTTGTATTTTTAACAATCGTAATATTTCATGTTTACAGGAATAAAACGAATGACTTTTAGCTTTTAATTTTGAGGATAAAGGATGAATAAAGCAAAACAATTATTACTAATACTTTTTCTGGGTATCGCAGTCTCTCTGCGGGCACAGCAAGCCGGGGAATACACAAGCCCTGACAAATCCTCAGGCGATTTTGAGTTTGTCGGAGATAATTTTATAGTGGCGGCGATGGACAGCCTGAGTACACTAAAATACTTTGAAAACACTGAAAATACGAAGTTCCGGCTCAATGAAAATAAATACAACTTTCTGCCTAACTTTATTCCGACCTATCCCGATTCGGTATATTATTACCGTATGCAGCGCCTGGATGTAGAGTCGCCGATAAATCTGACTTACAATCCTCGTGTAAGAGCGTTTATCGATATGTATGCCAATAAAAAGCGGGGAACCACTGCACGCGTTTTGGGGTTAGCCCAGATGTATTTCCCAATGTTTGAACAACAGCTTGACAAATATAATGTTCCCCTCGAATTAAAATACCTTGCAATTGTTGAATCCGCTCTTAATTCCAAGGCCCGTTCGCCTGTTGGCGCCGGGGGGCTCTGGCAGTTTATGTATTACACCGGAAAAGTCTATGGTCTTGAGCTAACTTCCTACGTTGACGATAGAAATGACCCTTTAAAATCTACTGTTGCCGCTTGTCGCCACTTCAACGACCTTTACAATATGTACCACGATTGGTTGCTGGTACTAGCCGCCTATAACTCCGGTCCGGGTAATGTAAATAAAGCTATCAGACGCTCAGGAGGGAAAATGACATTCTGGGAAATAATGCCGTATCTGCCGCGCGAAACCCGCGATTATGTTCCGGCTTTTATCGCTGTAAATTATGTGATGGCATATTCGAACGAGCATAATATTTACCCGGTTATGCCAAAAATATTGTACCACGAAACAGATACAATCGCGGTTCATCAGCCACTTACACTCAGCATACTTTCTGATAAATTAAAACTCAGCCTTTCGGATCTTGAATTTCTGAATCCAACTTTCAGAACTGGTTTTATCCCGGCTACACCAGCCAATCCATTTTTTATCCGTCTGCCACAGAAATCAATTGCGGATTTCTTAAATAATGAGTCTTCCTTGTACGCGTATTATCAGCTTAAAGGATATGATCCAAATCAATTTAGAATACAGGATAACTCAGATTATGATATAGTTACTAAAAAGATTTCTTATAAAGTACGCAAAGGAGAAACCCTGGCAAGCATTGCCCGTAAATACGATTGTTCCTCTTCCGAAATCAAAAAATGGAATAAATTAAGGAAGTCCACTGTAAGCAGAGGTCAGACACTCAAAATATTTGTTCAAACACAGCAGCCATCGATAAAAGCTAAAACCCCTAAATCGGTTCCTGTTGCGGAGGAAGTCGCTGTTAATACTGATGAGCAAAGTTCAGAGCAAACAGTTGCGCCGGTTGAAAAAAAATCGGTTACCACTTATGTGGCGCCGAAATACCATGTGGTGAAAAAAGGCGAAAATCTTGGTAAGGTTGCTTCCAAATACAAGGTTACCACTAAAGACCTGGTAGCATGGAATAAAATGAAGCGTTCTACCGTAGTTGTCGGGCAGAAAATCAGGGTAAACGCGCCTGAGAAAATTACCGTTGATGAAAGCTTAACCGCTGGCAAAGAGAAAGAACATCTGAAATTGTCGGCTCAGCAAAAGCAGGTTTTGTCGAATGCAAAATACCATGTTGTAAAAAAAGGTGAATTCCTGAATAAAATAGCAACTTCCTATGGTGTTACCATCGATGAGCTTATAGCGTGGAATTCGTTGGAAACAAAAAACGTGCTTGTCGGCCAAAAACTGAGAGTAAATCAGCCGGATACGGGAAACAGTGCAAAAACTTTGGTTCAGGAAACTCCGGCTAAAGGACAAAAAAAATCGGAACGGGATTTGAAACTGGTTTATTATACTGTAAAACAGGGTGATACACTTTGGAGCATTGCCCAGCATTATGATGGTATTACTATTGACCAGCTTAAAGAATGGAATAAAATATCAGGTAAAGCAGGTTTAAAGGTGGGGCAGAAAATTAAGGTAATACTGCCGGCGGGTTAGTTTTATTAGTTTCAGGTTTCAATTGTTTCAAATTAAGACAGACCAATCGTTTTCTCCGTTTGTTCTTTGCGCTATAGCTCCGAAATACAGCTATACTTATCACCCTAAAAGTTATAAATCCTGATGAGGATAAAAGGATTGGTTTATTTATTGTTTACCACCTATATAATGGTATCGTGTGGCGATAATAAAAGTAAAAGTCCTTCTTCTACAGGGCGAGGTTCCGAAATAATTGTTGTATGCAGCAAACAGACCTGGAATGGCCCGGTTGGCGATACGATTCGCGGAGCATTTACACAGAATATGCCCGGCTTACGCGAAGCCGAACCCGAGTTTACTCTTACAAATATCCTCCCCAAAGATTTCAGTAAATTTCTACAGGCGCATCGCAATGTTTTCATAGTTGATATTGAAACGAAATATAAAACCAGCGAGGTTGAGACACTCAGAAATGAATGGTCGCATCCGCAAAGAGTTATTAAAGTTAAGGCAGGCTCTGATACGGCTTTTGTAAATATTTTCGCAAAACAATCCGAAGCAATCAAAGAGTTATTCAATCAGAATGAGCGTGCCTGGTTTAGCGTACAGAATGCATTAAGTCAGAATCTTGTGGTCGAAAAGCTTCTGGAAGATGATTTTGGCATTAAAATGGTTATTTCAAAAGACTTTTACCCGGCGAATAAAACGAAAGATTTCATTTGCTTACGTTCCGAGGATACTACAATGAGCTTGGGTTTAATGATTTATACTTACCCATTCAAAGACACAGCACAGATGAATCCTGCCGCAGTTCTGGATTCCCGCGACCGATATACCAAGCAATACATTCCCGGCCGGCAGAAGAGCTCGTATATGGCAACTGAGCGTGAATTTTATCCGCCTGTTGCCAGCAAAATCCTTTTCAAGAATATGTATGCTGTTGAAACACGTGGCTTGTGGAAAACAGTTGACGACTCACTTGGTGGTCCATTTGTAAATTACACGATAGTGGACGCCCCGCGCCAGCGCATTGTTGTGTTCGACGGATATATTTATAATCCGAATAAATCGAAACGCAACTATATCAGGCAACTGGAATCTATTATCTGGGGAGCGGAGTTTGGGGAACCGGCTAACCCTGGCACGAAATAGATACTTGGCTATAATAGCCTCGTTTTCAATTATTTAAATTTTTTAAGATTTATAATGGTCGGGAAACAGAAAGCGTCGGTTTGTTTTCGATTTCCTTTATCGCAGGAGAGTTACCGTACCTTTTTTTACATTTTGCTTTATCGAAGGCTCCCTGCCAATCGAATAACTTACGGTATAAACATATAAGCCGTTCTGGCAAGGGGTTCCCCCGAAATTACCATCCCAGCCTTCATAGAAATTAGTTGAAGAATATATCTGCTGTCCCCACCGGTTAAAAATTGTGATTTGGTAAGAGTTTAAAGTTCCAAGTATTACAGGTTTGAAGCGTTCATTTATACCGTCGTTATCCGGCGAAAAAGCATTGGGGAACCATAATTCAGAACCACATTCACTGATTGTAATTTCATCCATAGCCGAACACCATTCGTTATAAACGGTAACCGAATAATCTCCGGGACTGGTAACTTTCAGTTTGCTGAAGATGGAACCATCCGACCATTCATACCTTGCAAAATCAATTCCCGGATTGAGAATTATTGAATCACCTTGACAAAGCAACTGATCTTCTCCCAGTGAAATAACAGGCAAAGGATTAACTGTTAAAATTGTGGATACCGTACTATCGCAGCCCAATGAAGTTTTAAATACATCAATATAATTCCCGGGGGAGGCATAAGCATGCGTTCCAACAATAAAAGTTTCGCCTTCACAGATGGATGGTTTCTGATTTGTCTGTTGTACAGGATTGACAGTCAGGTTTGTAGTAACCAAGCTATCGCAGCCAAAAACTGTTTTTAATAAATCGGTATAGGATCCCGGCGAAGTGTATGTAGAAGTTCCAACAACAAATAAATCGCCTTCACAAATTTCAGTATTATTTGATGTTAGCCTGACAGGATTTACTTTCAGATTCGTTGTGATAATGCTGTCGCAACCCGAAACGGCGCTTAAAGTATCTGAATAAATTCCTGCTGATGTATAACTATGAATACCAACCAGAAATGTACCGCCCGGACAGATTGCAGGATCCAGGCGTGTTAGTTTTATAGGATTTACAAACAGGTTTGTAGTTATTGTACTGTCGCATCCTAAATAAGTTTTCAGAACATCTGTTTTTATTCCTGCAGTTTTATATATGCTGGTTCCTACTATAAAAACATCGCCTTCGCATATCGCTGGATTCAAAATGTTCTGTTGATTCGGATTAACTGTCAGATTTGTCGTAATTATGCTATCACAACCCGGAATCGTTTGCAGCGTATCGGAATAAGTCCCGGAAGTTGTATAAATGTGCATTCCGACACCAACTATTCCGCCCTGGCATATTATTGTATCAAGGGTGAATTGTTTAACCGGATTTACAGTAAGATTTGTTGTGATTATGCTGTCGCAGCCTGAAACAGTTTTAAGGATATCAGTATAAAGTCCTGAAATTGTATATTTTGAAAGCCCCACCGAATAGGCTTCACCTTGGCAAATCATGGGATTTTTGGCGGTTCTGATTTCGGAATAAACATTAATTACAATGCTATCGCAGGCAGAAGTATCACAAAGGCTTTCCCAGCGGGCATAGTAGGTAGTTGTTTTTGTAGGTGAAGGAATAATCATTACGGTGTCCTTTCCAATATAGTTAATCCCACAACCGCCGGTATACCATTTCAAGGTATCTCCGTTTCCTCCATGAGCAATTAATGTTAAAGTGCCATTGTCATTACTGCAGATATTGTTTCTTTCAGATTGTAATGAGGTGGGTTTCCTATTATTGCAGGTTTGGATTTTTAATATAAAACCGTCATAAGAGCCATTAAAACTGTCATCGTAATATGCTCCATAGCCTGGATCGATTGTATAATTTCTGCCAACAGTACTGGCATACCCTGTTATGTAAACAGAGTTTTTGTTATCTGCAACAATATCACAACCAATCGTTTCAAACATTCCATAAGAGGTTGCCCATGTCCTGGTACCTTTATCGTTGAATTTTAGTATATACGCCACACGACCATAATCGTCTTGCGGTTGAAAGTATTCTCCGTCTGCCTTTTGATCCGGAAAGCCATTCTGGCCGGTATAGCCTGTAATGTATACATTGTTTTTAGCATCAAAACAAACAGAACTTGCCGATTCACTGCCGAGACCGCCATAATAAGTTGCCCAAACGCAAGTTCCTTGTTTGTTAAATTTAACTATATTAGCATTAATAGCACCGGCTATGCTCAACTGGTTATAGGCTCCTGGCAACTCCTGAACAGGAAAATCATTTGAGGATGAGCTTCCTACCATATAAATGTTATCCTCGTGATCGCATGCAACAGACCATGCATTATCCATATTGGCTCCACCATAGAATGTTGCCCATTTAAGTTCATTATTTTTATCGAACATCAAAATGAATGAATGGTCAATTCCAAAGAAGTTACTAGGAAACCAGAGTTGCCAATATGCCCCTGGTTTTTGCAAAGTGGGGAAATCATCCCTAGAGCTTGTTGATCCGACAATATATAGATTATCTTCACTATCAAAACATAAGCTATAAGCTTTATCTGAACCAAGTCCCCCATAACAGGATGCCCAGATTCTTTTCCCATTATTGTCAAACTTTAAAATAATGATATCTAAAGTATTATCAGAAGTAGATTTTTGATTATACGCTCCAGCCAATTCCTTTGTCGGAAAATCAGTAGAGAAGGTGAAACCTGTTATGAAGATATTTGACTGACTATCGGTTTTGATTTCGGTGCCGAAATCAGCTGATTTTCCCCCGTAGTAGGTTGCCCATTCCAAAACGCTGTTGCTTGTAAGCTTAAAAATAAACACATCAACGGTTCCTGATATAGAAGTTTTATTAAAGGCACCTGATTTATTTTTCATTGGTAAGTCAGGCGAATATGTGCTGCCGGTAATATATATATTGTCTGATTTATCTGAAGTGATTGATCGGGCATCATCCAGATCGCTGCCACCATAAAAGGTAGCCCATTGCCGGACTCCTTCGCTGTCAAATTTTGAAATAATCAGGTCAGTATTACCCTTATTGGATGTTTGCCAAAAAGCACCACTCATCTGTAATGTTGGAAAATCAGGTGAATCAGTTGTTCCTAAAACATAAATATTATCCCGGCGGTCAGTGCAAGTCGAATATAGCATATCATTGCTGATGGCTCCATAATACGTTGCCCACACCAGCGGATCAATCACCAGCGGTTTTGTTTTATCATACGCACCGATTTCAAATTGCAGTAAGCTATCCTTGTTAAAGATATAGCTGGTTTTAATCGCTTGTTTTGCGGAACTGTTTTTCAAATATGAGTATAGGCCGCCCTCTTCAATATTGCCGGCGATGGTTTGGATTTTCAATTTTGTGCCATTATCGGTCAATAACGTGCTTTGGGCATTTACAAATTTCATTTTAATATCCTTAAAATCAGCCTGCGGCTGAACCACAAAATCATATTTCATGGGTTGCCCTTTTGAATCGGAGTTGGTGTAAATTACCCAGTCGATGCCTTTATAAATATTTTTGATTGTTATTTTGCCATATTCCTGCACGCCGTAAATGCCTTCGGGGCAGTGGGGATAGAAATAATTGGTATAACCTTGTTTGCCGGGCAATTCTTTAAGAATCTGTTCTTTGCCAATGGTTGCACCTTCCAGGTTCATATCCATGCGGTAGCAGGAAGTTTTAATGTTTTCATTCGCTGTTTTTCCGGACATAGCATCTTTAAATCCGCTTCCAGTCTTTTCTTTCAGTTTTCCTTCCTGTTTGATAAATACATAACTCAGGCCTTTTGTAGTTATATAGATATCCATATTCCCGGATGTAGCTTTGAATAATACATCTTTGGCCGGTTTGCCTTCGGAATCCGTAAATTGTCCTTTGTTTTCAATAAAAGCTAAAGGCTGGTTTTTCAGCCAGGTTTTTGCTTCAGCTGTTTTATCAATAAGGTTATTACCAGCAAATAATCGGATTGATAAAAAAATGAGTAATACCAGGTATATGTTTTTCATGAAAATATGTAAAACGGTAAAAATACAAGAATTATAAATGCTGTTAAAGTTCAGCGGCATTTAAAAAAAATATTTTCAGGTTTTTGTCGGAGATAAATAATTTTGTAATACTTTTGACCACATGGTTAAAACATATAGTTAAACCAAATGATTAAACCATTTGAACCATGACGTTAGCTGGTGAAATTACTGAAAACCATATACTTATTGCAGCCCGCGAGGTATTTATCGCAAAAGGGTACGAAGGAGCCCGTATGCAGGAAATTGCCGACCACGCAGGCATCAACAAGGCATTGCTGCATTATTATTTCCGGAGTAAGGAGAAACTTTTTGAAGCTGTGTTCAGTGAGGTGGCCTCCAACCTGTTTCCAGCCATGAAGCAAATGCTTGAAGCTGAGCTTGAACTGAAAGAAAAGATTGCATTATTTATCCGGATCTATCTTAAAGCATTAGAAGAAAATCCATTTATCCCGGCATTCATCATTAACACGCTGAATACAAATCCCGATAGTTTTTTAAAATACATTAAAAAGGCAGGCCTTAATCCAAAGTTGATTCAAAAGCAGATTGATGATGAAGCAGCGCGTGGTATTATCCGGGCAGTAAAAGCAGAACATCTGATGGTTAATATTATAGCCATGTGTATTTTCCCCTTTGTCGCCAGGCCGATAGTGCAGAACGTATTTGACATGAATAACGACGAATACCAGGCATATTTGGGATCACGCCAGGCCGAAATCCTCGATTTTGTACTAAAATCAATAACCGTATGATGTACAGAACATTTTTACTTTCCCTTATCGTTTCTGCCGGATTAAATGCGGCGGGCCAGAAAGCGGTTACCCTCGATGATTGCTTGGTGGCTGCCATGAAGAATCAGCCACTCTCAGGACAAAACGAAATTTACAAAGAATCAAGTTCGCTTCAGCAAAAGAACATTGATAACGGCAAACTTCCTCAACTTAACCTTAACGGGCAGGCAACCTATCAGAACGAAGTGATAAAACTTCCGTTTTCTGTTCCTGGGATTTCAGCACCAGTAGTTCCGAAAGCACAATATAAATTATCACTTGATGCCAACCAGTTGATTTATGGTGGTGGGAATATTGATGCTCAGAATTCGGTTGAAGAGTACAGCCGGCAGATAAACCAGCTGAATAACGATGTTGAATTGTATAAAGTCCGCGAACGCATCAATCAATTGTATTTCAGTATTTTGCTTTCCGATTTAAATGCTGAGGTAATCAATAATACAGTTTCAGATCTGAATTCACGCCTCACTAAAATTAATGCTTCAGTAAAAGATGGCGTTATGCTTCCTTCGGCAGCGGATGTTTTGCAGGCGGAAATATTGAAAGCAGGTCAGCGGTTGGTGGAGGTTAAATCTCAGAAACGAATGCTTATTAATACCATGCAGGTACTGACCGGATTGACGTTGAACGAAAATACAACTTTTAGTGAGCCTCTGATTAATGTAGACCTGTCGGTTTACACTAACCTGCGACCGGAGTTTGGCGTTTTCGGATTGATGCAGCAGAAGCTTGAGGCTACAAAGAAACTTTCAGTATCTAAAGACATGCCGAGGGTTTATGGATTTGGAACAGCCGGATATGGTAATCCGGGTTATAATGTTTTTAAAGAAGGATCCGCTTTTTTCTATACCGTGGGTGCCAAGGTTACATGGAATTTCTGGAATTGGAATCAAACCAGCCGCGAAAAACAGATACTGGATCTGAACAGCAACATTATCGAAAACCAGAAAAACGCCTACAACCTTTCGAACAAAGCCCAGGTGCAGCAATACCTTGCTGATGTTCAAAAAGCGGATGAACTGATAAAAAGCGATGAAGAGATTATTAAATTGCGAAAATCAATAACGCTTTCAGCAGCTTCGCAACTCGAAAACGGAACGCTTACTGCAACAGAATTTGTAACCGAACAACTTGCCGAGGAACAGGCTTTACTCAACCGGAATCTTCATAAAATGCAACTCCTGCAATCGAAAGCGTTTTACAAGGCCGCAACAGGTGGATTATAAGAACAAATGTAATTGAGAAAAATAGTGAACTAAAAAAATCGTGAAATCAAACATCTGGTAGTTATGGTTAAATCTATTTATAAAATCGAAACCGGGCGCAATCTTCTGTTAATGATTGCATTAGTATGGTTTTCATCCTGCAAAAACAATACCAACCTGAGTGATGCTTATGGAAATTTCGAAGCCGTGCAGGTAACTGTTTCGTCTGAAAGCGCAGGGAAAATACATTATCTGAATGTGGAAGAAGGTTCACAACCCGATTCGGGAATGATAGTTGCACTGGTTGATACCACCGATCTGTATCTGAAAAAGCTACAGTTGCAATCACAAAAGAAAGCAATTTCGGTTAAAAGGAGTAATGTGGAGAGCCAGATTGCCGTTCAGCAACAGCAAAAAGCAAATCTGACTGTTGAAAAGAATCGTGTCGCAAAACTGATCACTGACAAAGCAGCTACTCCTAAACAACTTGATGATCTGAACGGAGCTATGGATCTTGTTGATAAACAAATTATTTCAATACAGACCCAAAACGCCGGAATTACCGAAGAAATGGAAGTTATTGACAGGCAGATCGCACAGGTAAACGAATCCATTCATAAATGTTATGTAAAGAATCCGGTAAAAGGAACCGTTCTGAGCAAGTATGCCGAGGCTGGTGAAATAGCAGCTCCTGGTCGGGCGCTTTATAAAATTGCTGATCTTAGCGTGATGGAACTTAAGGTTTATGTTTCCGGAACACAGCTTCCGGGCATAAAACAAGGTCAGCAGGTGGAAGTATTGATTGACGCGTATAAAAAAACAAACCGTAAATTAAGCGGAGTTGTGAGCTGGATTTCACCGAAAGCTGAATTTACTCCAAAAATAATTCAAACCAAAGAGGAAAGGGTTAACCTGGTATATGGTATTAAAATCAGGGTTCCTAATGATGGCAGCTTAAAAATTGCTATGCCGGCCGAGGTTAATTTTGTCTCTAAAAGTAATTAAGACAATCCAATTATAATTCAACCAAGTTTAAACTAATCCCCAAAATCATGAAAATCACAATCACCCTCGCATTGCTGGTTATTTCGATGGTATTTGCCGGCAAGGCAAGTGCGCAGTCAAAAGCTGATAAAATTATAGGCTATTATCTGACATACGATGATGATACACATGCTGAGAAATCTCAGGTTCAGATTTATAAAAGCACGAATGGCAAATACTATGGAAAAATTGTTTGGCTTAAAGAACCCCTTAAGGACGGTAAACCTAAAGTTGACGATAAGAATCCTGATGTTAAACTACAGAAACGAGCTATAATAGGTCTCGAAATTCTGAAAGGATTCAAGTTCAATGAATCAGATAACGAATGGAACGATGGTTCTATTTATAATCCTTCGAGCGGGAAAACATACAATTGCTATATTAACTTCAAATCTGCCAATGAAATCAAGATCAGAGGATATATTGGTGCTTCGTGGATGGGATTGGGAAAAACAGCTGAATGGAAGAAAGAAGCAGCTTTGAGGAAATAATCAATACCTATACAGGCTGTAAAGCCATTCCGGATTCCTGTTTTTGAAGAAATCCGGGCATAAAAATCCGAAACCTCCCAGGTAAACAATCGTCGTGTCCTGAAATCTCAGCTTTTAATTTCTCAAAATTTTTCACTTTACCAGGCCCCAAAGAATAACTCATGTCATTAACCATTTCCATTCATGCAGCAAACATATCAAAACGGTATGGCGACAAAACTGCGCTTGATGATATATCATTTGACATAGCTAAAGGGGAATTATTTGGATTTATAGGGCCCGATGGTGCCGGAAAGACAACGTTGTTCAGGCTTATAACCTCATTGCTCATCCCTGATAAGGGGTCACTTACTGTTGAAGGACTCGATACTGTGAAAGATTATATTAAACTTCGAAAAATTCTTGGATATATGCCCGGCCGTTTTTCGTTGTACCAGGATCTTACAGTTGAAGAAAACCTGAAGTTCTTTGCGGGTATTTTCAAAACGACACCCAAAGCCAATTACGATCTGGTCAAGGATATCTACAGCCAGATCGAGCCTTTTAAGGATCGGAAAGCAGGAAAACTTTCGGGTGGAATGAAACAGAAACTGGCTTTGTCGTGTGCGCTGATCCATAAGCCTGAAGTGCTGGTTCTTGATGAGCCAACTACGGGTGTGGATGCCGTTTCGCGCATCGAATTCTGGGAAATGCTTGCCCGACTGCGCCGTAGCGGAATAACTATTGTTGTATCAACACCTTATATGGATGAAGCATCGCGTTGCGATAGGGTTGCGTTGATACAGGACGGAAAAATCATGAGTATTGATACCCCTGAGTCAATCCGGAATAATTTCGGCCAGGATTTGTATGCTGTAAAAACGGATGACACCTATCGATTACTTCGCGATCTGAGGCAGTTTAAATCTACCAGGACGGCTTTCCCATTCGGGGAATACATTCACCTTTCTTTGGACGGCGAATTGGTTAAACCCGCTGAAATCGCCTCATATCTTGTAGCCGCAGGTCATAGTAATGTTCATATTTCGAAAATTGAACCATCGATAGAAGATTGTTTTATGGAGATGATGAAAAAGGGGTGAATAGTTCCTTTCGACTTCGCTCAGGGTGATAAGAAGTGAAAGCCAAAAGAAAACTAAACAAGACCTATAGCTTTATTCACAAATATGAAACTTGTCAAACTCTTACTAATTCCTGAATCCCAACCCCCAACACCTGAATGAAAATCATAGAAGTAGAAAACCTGGTTAAAAAGTTCGGCCATTTTGTGGCTAACGACCATCTTACTTTCTCGGTTGAGGAAGGCGAGATCTATGGTTTCCTGGGAGCTAATGGCGCAGGCAAAACTACAGCTATGAAAATACTTTGCGGGTTATCATCGCCTACTTCCGGAAAAGTAATGGTTGCGGGTTATGATGTTTATCACCAGGCGGAAATGATTAAAAAGAGAATCGGATATATGAGCCAGCGGTTTTCTTTATTCGAAGATTTGACGGTTTGGGAAAATTTCCAGTTTTTCGGTGGCATTTACGGACTGCCAGCATCAAAAATAAGGGAAAGAACTACGGAACTTCTTGGTAGGCTGGGACTCGAAAGTGAGAAAAACCAGATTTTGGGTTCGCTTCCTCTGGGTTGGAAACAAAAACTGGCTTTCTCGGTGGCTATTATTCACCGCCCATCCATCGTTTTTCTCGACGAACCTACCGGCGGAGTTGACCCGATTACCCGACGCCAGTTTTGGGAAATCATCTATGAAACAGCCAGTCAGGGAATAACAGTTTTCGTCACAACGCATTACATGGACGAAGCCGAATACTGCCGCCGCGTCAGCATTATGGCTGACGGAAAGATAGTCGCGCTTGATACACCCGCAAATCTTAAAGCAAAATACGGCGCGGCAAATATCGAGGAGGTTTTTTTAAAAATCGCCCGTAGTTAATTAATAAATAATTTGTAATGATCTGTAAATCCGAAATCAACAATCGCAAATCCGAAATCACTAATCAATGAGAGGATTTATCATCAAAGAGTTTTACCATATTTTCCGCGACATACGGTCGATGGTCGTGCTTTTTGGTATGCCGGTGATACAGGTTTTGTTGTTTGGATTTGCGCTTTCAACGGAAGTTAAGAACGCTCCTGTTGCCATCATTGATCACTCCAACGACCAGGTTACAAGAGCAATTACCTCTAAATTGCTTTCATCCGGATTTTTTATACTCAGCGACCATGTTCCCGGCGAAGGTCATATTGAGGAAGTCTTCAGGCATGGAAAAGTAAAGGAAGTTATTATTTTCGAAAGTGATTTCGCCTCAAAACTTGAAAAAGACCGCCAGGCCGGAATACAGGTTATAGCCGATGCAAGCGATCCCAATACCGCTAATCTTCTGGTAAGCTATACCTCAGCCATAATTAACGATTATCAACAGGAATATCTCCAGGGAATGTCGCTGCCGGTTACAGTTAACACTCAATCGCAAATGATGTACAACCCGGCATTGAAAAGTGTTTTTATGTTTGTTCCGGGCGTAATCACCATATTGCTGATGCTTATCACAGCAATGATGACTTCTATTTCTATCGCGCGCGAAAATGAAATGGGAACGATGGAAATATTGCTGGTGTCGCCCATGCGCCCTATACAGATTATTGCCGGCAAAGTACTGCCCTATGTTTTACTTGCTTTCACCAACGCGCTGATAATTCTGTTGCTGAGTTATTTCGTGCTTGGCATGCCTGTAAAAGGGAGTCTTATACTTCTGTTGGCCGAAAGCCTGTTGTTTATTGTGATGGCATTGTCGCTGGGGATTTTTATATCAACGGTGAGCAACAGCCAGCAAATGGCCATGATGCTTTCGATGTTTGCGCTCATGCTGCCGACCATTCTGCTCAGTGGCTTTATTTTCCCGATCGAAAACATGCCGCTTCCATTACAGATATTCAGCAATATTATGCCGCCACGCTGGTTTATTGTTATCGTTAAATCAATAATGATCAAAGGGCTTGGTTTCAGGTATATCTGGAAGGAAACATTGATTATTGCAGCAATGGCAGTGTTTTTTATTGCATTGAGTATTAAGAAATTTAAAATAAGATTGGAATAAAAAGCGAATGGGAGATTGAGCGAGGGAGTGAGGGGCGACAAGGCGAAAACCTAATGTGAACCAGTTTGTAAAAATCAGTTCGAAAAGTAAAGTGAGAAATTCAAAGTGACGATTACCAGTAACCAGATAACATGTAACTATAAAATTGAAAACAATATTATACATATTACAAAAGGAATTCCGGCAGATTTTTCGCAATAAATCGATGCTGCCTATCATTTTTGTGATTCCGGTTGTGCAACTGCTCATACTTGCTTTTGCCGTTACTTTTGAGATTAAAAACATCAACCTGGTGATTGTGGATATGGATCATACGGTAGCTTCGAGGCAATTGGTTTCAAAGTTTAGCGCGCCCCCGTTTTATCATATAAAAGCGTATGCCGATTCTTATCCGGAAGCCGAAGAGCAACTTAAAACCGGTAAAGCCCACCAGATATTGATTATACCCAACCAATTTGAACTCGACCTGCAAAAAGAATCAAAGGCTTCGGTTCAACTGATTACCAATGCTATTGACGGAAGCGCGGCAGCCATTATGAACGCCTATGGCAATTCTATAATTCTGGATTACAACAAGGATATACTTGTTGATTTGTCAGGAGGAATGGAGATAAAACCGCCTTTCGATATCAGGTATTCGTATTGGTTCAACCCGCAGTTGGATTACAAAACCTATATGGTTCCAGGAATTCTTGTGTTGCTGGTTACCATTATCGGGATGTTCCTATCCTCCATGAATGTAGTGCGTGAAAAAGAAATGGGCACCATTGAGCAGATCAATGTTTCACCGGTAAAAAAGTACCAGTTTGTAATCGGCAAACTGCTGCCGTTCTGGTTTATCGCTTTGTTTGAGCTGGGTTTCGGACTCACACTTGCGCGCATTGTTTTTGACATCCCGATCCTGGGAAGCCTTTGGCTTATATTTGGAGTGGCTTCTGTATATTTATTGGCTACGTTAGGAATAGGATTATTGATTTCGACAATGGTAAATACACAGCAACAGGCGATGTTCCTGGCCTGGTTCTTTGCGGTGGTATTTATTATGATGAGTGGACTGTTTACTCCCACCGACAGTATGCCCGAATGGGCGCAGAAGGTAAATATAATCAACCCGATTGCCTATTTTATAAGAATTATCAGGATGATCATGCTAAAAGGGTCCGAGTTCCGGGATATACTAAAACCGTTAATAGCTATAGCAATTTATGCAGTATTATCTTTAACGCTGGCAGTTTGGAGATACAGGAAAGTAGCTTCTTAATGGATACCAATGTAAAACATATGCTTTAGAGAAAGCACAGCCGGATAATTGTAACAAAGGGAGGATTTACTAAATATATTCAATGATTTCAGCTTCTCCGCGCAGTATCATCATGCCATTCATAGCCAGTGAATCCAGATCATTTACGATCGGATAAACAGAAACAGGCGCTATTTTCTTAATCCTGCTGATCAGTTTATCGGTAAAAAACTTATTATTCATTATGGAGCCCATGATCAGGGTAGCATCCACATTAAATTCGAGAACAGCGGCCATGCTTCCTATTTCTTTGGCAATCTGGTAGGCCATGGCGTCAACATAGAACATGGCCTTTTCATCACCCGACTCAATCATTGACATGATTTCAATCAGTGATTTAGTGCCAAGGTAAGCTTTTAATCCGCCATGCTCGGTGATCAGTTTGTGCATCTGTTCGCGGGTATATTTCCCATCGTAGCATAAATCAATCAACTGGCCCACAGGCAGACTTCCTGTGCGGGTCATTGAGAAAGGCCCGTCGCCATCAAATGCCTGGTTTACATCAATTACTTGTCCACAACGGTGGGCTCCTACCGATACTCCGCCATTTCCAATGTAAGCGATAACCATTTTCAGTTCCTTATAATTACGGTTAATGCTTTGAGCATACTCGCGTGAAACATTAAAATGGTTAAGCGCGTGAAATATGGAATTTCTTTCTATCAGGGGCAATCCTGAAACTTTGGCGATAGGTTCCATTTCGTCAACCACTACCGGATCGGCAAGGTAAGCTTTGGCGTTGGGCAACTTCGACGCTATTTTATCGGCAATAAGTCCGCCCAAGTTGGTAGCATGCATTCCCATAACGCCAACTCTCAGGTCGCGTTTCATGGCTTCATTTACCTGGTAAACACCTGATTTGAGTGGTTTTATTAATCCGCCGCGTGCCATTACCACGGCTATATCCTCTAAATCAATCTGGTTATGTATAAGCTCTTCCAGTATCAGTTCTGTACGGTAATCAAGTTCTTCGATCACATGCGAAAATGCGATCAGTGCTTCTGCTTTATGGCGGATAGATTTCAGAAAGATAAGGCTGGTATCGCGATATACCGCTATTTTGGTGATATCTACTTCCGGGTAAATTACCAGGATCTGTTTTGCTGACATGGCAAGGGTTTAATTTGAAAGGTCAAATTTATTAATATTTCCGGTATGTTTTTCGAAGGGAAGAAGTATTACAAAAAAGTTCCGGGTTCCCTGTTGAAGAGAGCACTATTCACTCTTCACTCTTGCTCTCCGCCGTCATTCCCATAATTATTGATAATGTACCAGGTCACAGCCCTGCCAACAAAGTACATAACCAGCAGGAAGATAAAAGGGTAATCGGACATAATCCCGGTGTTACCGGTATAATTTAATAGCATGAGCAATAGCCCTAATACGGCTATCACGATCAGATCCGGGATTCGTTGTTTACTTAGCATAAAATTGATTTTTGGCAAACGTACAAAAATCTGAGAAATGTATACATTCAGGGAAAAGATGCGGGTATATGGAAGTATGAACTGTAGAAAATGAGATGATCAATAAGAAATTACTGCTGGAATCGGTTCCCGTTTATGACCAGAAATCAAATAAATCCGCTTTTATTTCTCTTTCCTTAAGAATCTCAAAAGCATCAGTTTCGGTAGAATAACCTATAACTTTAGGCATTTGCCGGCTATTATACCGCGACCACATGCTTAAGGTATACGCGCCTGCATCGTGAATCAGAACATAGTCGCCTTCCTCCACAACCGGTAATTCCAGATCTCTTGCAATTACATCACCGGCGAAGCAAAGTGGCCCGGCAACCATATATTTGTTTGTATCAGTACCGGTTTTCAGGTTGCCATTTTTGTCCACCACCGTGATATGATGATGCCAGTCAGCGGGATTGTAACTTTTACGCAAAAACAAATCGGCGCCTACGTGTGTCATGATAATATTGTAGCCGGGTTCCCGTTTTACATACTCCACCTTTGAAGCTACCCAACCTGAGTTTGCGTAGATATACCGGCCAAATTCTGTTAATAATCTGAACCGGCCATTAAATAGTTCAGGGCAGGAAATTTTAAGCATAGCCAGGTATTGGCCCATCGAAACGGGTTGTTTCCCGGGATGGTACGAAACCGGAAGTCCGCCACCCAAATCAAAGGTTTCGATGTGATTTTGTTTCGAATTCAGCTTCAAATTTTCATTTATATCTATTGCCAGATCCAAAACCTTTCGAATTCCATCAATGACCAATGGAACCGGGCATCCTTGTGAGCCAATATGAACATGAATACCGCTAAGCCATTCATACTCCTGGAAATATGCCATAATTCTTTCCCTGTTATCGTTAACCGGGATGCCGAATTTTGAAATATCGCCGGCAACGCTGGTCGATTGAATAGTTCCTGTGCCGACCTGTGGATTTATCCGTACTCCGATAATACTTTTGGATTGTACTGTTTTTAAGATTTCTCCTATTCTGTCGAGTTCATCGAAAGAATCAGCATTCAGGTGAACACCTGCTTTTAAAGCGTATTCAATTTCAGATTTCGTTTTGCAGGGTGAATCAAATACAATGGTTCCGGGAGCGAAACCGGCCGTTTGAGCCAGGTGAAATTCAGGTAAACTGGCAACTTCTGCGCCTACGCCCAGGGCTTTGATTTTGCTGAGGATTTTTGTGAGTGGATTTGCCTTTACCGCGATGGCATGCAAGGCTGATTTTGGAAATAAATCCTGAAGATCCAGGATTCTCTCCTGAATAAAACTAAGATTGTAAAACAGGATTGCAGTGTCGTCAGGGCTTATTAAGGTTTTATCCTTAAGCGCTTTGCGGAAAACAGAACTCATTTCTTCTTTCGAAAGATTAGATTGTATCACTTTCGGATTATAATTTAATACGTTTTTGTTTGAATGTTGTTTATAGGAGAACAGTGACCCCAATAGCAGAAGCCAGGGTTATAAATAATTTCTGTTCAAAACGCTTATCGAAGATTAAAATTATTCCGCCTCATTAAAATTTTTCAGCACACCGGCCAGGATTTTCCTGTCGAATTTCACCCTTGACTTATAGAGAACCGGGAATACATCATCCCAGGCAAGTCCAAGCTTTACCAATGCTTTGTTTTTTTCGGATTCTGTCCAGTCCGATTCCTTGTAAAACTCTACCTGACCTTTATCGAAAAATACCACAGGTTGAATATAATCCAGGCCACCTGAGTCGTGTGGCGAACAGAATCCTATGTGTTTTGTCTTGTTATTGAAAAAAAAGTCGGTAAGTACAATATGAGTACTGTTGGTACCTTCATTTACTTCTGTTTTATCAGATGCCCTTACGTATTCAACATTTTCAGCCATCCAGTATTCCCAAACCTGGTTTTCGAGTAAATCAGCTTTTGATAAGTCGAGGAGTCGTTTTTTATCCATTTCAATCGTTTTAAAAAGTATATACTATACACAGATAGTAAAACCGGGCGCTAAACTTCTACATGTTTGGGCGCTCTGTTACCGTACTTTCGTTACGTAGCGGGGAACCTGACTTCTGATTAGGTGCGATTGAACTAACTCCCACTCACCATGGTGATAGCTATCAACAAAGTTAGTGAATATTATTGGATTGAGAAGTAAGTCGCTTGTTTAAAAGTTTTTAACGATTATAGTCTAATCCCGGGTGATGGTATGCACGTGTTTTTCAGTTGGATTGAGGGCAAAAACCTATAACTCCAGTTGTTGCAGGTTAAGATGCGAGGCATACCGGCAGAAGCAAAAAACAGAATGCTTACCAACCAAGGTTCCTATGCATTTTAATAGTATTGTGAAATAATAAGAATTACTATTTTATTTTTCTATATTGTTTTTGTTAAAACAAATAGTATTCAATTGTGGACAATCTTCCTTTTTAACCAGGAATGCTATAATAATTGGTCGTGCTATTTTACAAAAACCAAATTCAAGTATGTTTATGTCAAGAAAGGTCTCTTGCTTAGTTTCATCTTTGAACAAACGACATTTAACGGAAGGTGTTTTGCATCCGGATGTTGAACAACTACTTATAAATAGGTTATATTGATTTAGGTCAATATTTTCAATTAGTTCTTTAGGCAAAACCTCATTCAACTCTTGTGGAGCAGGTATAAAAGCAATTTGCTTATTAATTTTTAATCCTGAGCAATCAAAATACATTGGCAAAGGAATTAACTCAATCCTTTTTGCATATAAGGTATCCCAACTGCAATCAATATTGATTTCTTGTGCATTTGATTGAGATATTATCCAAAATGTTAGTATGCTTAATATTATCCATTTCATAATGAGAGTTTAAAGTTTTACTCTATGAATTTCCGTTCGCGCTTGTCATATTTTTTTTGATGTGTACCCCAAGGTTGAATTCCAAATCTGTTTCAAATATAAACATAGTTTTAAAAATAGCATCACAAGTCCGCAACAAGGGGGATATATTCTGTCACGAATCAGAACATAGAATGCGCCAACCGGGGTTCCATAGCAACAATGCCAATACCTTCATCCTGCTAATCTTATAATTTCCCTACCTTTGCACCTTGCTAAATTCTTCAGCATGGAAAACAACTTATTCGTTTACAATACCTTATCACGACAGAAGGAGCTTTTTGTTCCGCTTAATGCCCCACATGTAGGCATGTATGTTTGCGGCCCAACCGTGTATGGCGACGCGCATCTGGGTCATGCACGCCCTGCCATCTCGTTCGACCTGGTTTTCCGTTACCTGCGCCATCTGGGATACAAAGTGCGTTATGTGCGGAATATAACCGACGTTGGCCATCTCGAAAATGATGCCGACGAAGGCGAAGATAAAATTGCCAAAAAAGCACGGCTGGAAGAACTCGAACCAATGGAGGTGGTGCAATATTTTACCGATCGCTATCATGCTGCCATGGATAAACTGAATGTACTGAAGCCAAGTATTGAGCCACGCGCATCAGGTCATATCATGGAGCAGATTGCCATGGTAAAAAACATACTGAATGCAGGAATGGGTTACGAAAGCAAAGGCTCGGTATATTTTGACGTGGAAAAATATAACCAAACCCATAATTACGGAATACTTTCGGGACGAGTAGTCGAAGATCTTTTATCGAACACCCGCGAACTGGAAGGACAGGACGAGAAACGCAATAGCTTTGATTTTGCTTTATGGAAAAAGGCACAACCCGAACATATTATGCGCTGGCCTTCCGACTGGAGTGATGGTTTCCCCGGCTGGCACCTCGAATGTTCAGCCATGAGCACCAAATACCTCGGCGATCAGTTTGATATTCACGGCGGAGGTATGGACCTGCTTTTCCCGCACCACGAAAGTGAGATTGCCCAAAGCACAGTTTGCAATCATAAAACTCCGGCCAAATATTGGATTCACAATAATATGATCACCATCAACGGGCAGAAGATGGGCAAATCGTTAGGCAATTTTATTCAGCTTGATGATTTCTTTGCAGGAAATCATCCTTCGCTGGAGCAAGCTTACAGTCCGATGACCGTGCGTTTCTTTATCCTTCAGGCACATTACCGCAGTCCGCTCGATTTCAGCAACGAAGCACTTCAGGCTTCGGAAAAAGGATTTCAAAGGCTGATGAAAAGTATTGCCACTCTCGAAAAATTGGTTCCCGCCAGTAAATCAACGGTTGATATTGCCGCGTTGCAGGCAAAATGTTACGAGGCTATGAACGACGATCTCAACAGCCCTATACTGATTGCCCACCTTTTTGAAGGCGCGCGGATTATCAATTCGGCAAATGATAAAAAAGAAAGTCTGACGGCGGATGATATCATCCTGTTAAGAAGTATGATGCATGCGTTTACGTTCGATATTCTTGGATTGCTACCCGAAAATGATCCGCAAGCCGGCAACCAGGTGATCAGCAACCTGATGAATATTATCCTTGACCTTCGCCGCGAAGCCCGCACCAATAAAGACTGGGCTACAAGCGACCGCTTGCGTGATGCTTTAGCCCATGCCGGAGTAAGCATTAAGGATACGAAGGATGGTGCTACGTGGGATTTGGAGTAAAATGATGTAGGATTGGTAATCAATCTTAAATACTTCTTCATTTATTATTTAGTGTTTAATGTTATATGTTCATTTTTTGAAATGAATAACACATAACATTTAATGTATAAATTATACGTGTTTTCGATTTTGGAATGTCAGATTTGGATTCTGAACGATGAACCCATGAACGGCGCAGCCATATGCACTCTTACAATTTAATTTAACCCAATGCAAAAAGAACTAATTGCCTTTATACAAAAATTCGATTCTATTGTTCAACCGCTTACTAAAGCTTCATCGCTGGCTTATTGGAATGCTTCCATAAGTGGCAGGGAAGAAGACTGGAAGAAATCGGAAGAACTGAATATTGAACTCACAAAGGTTTTTTCAAACAAAGAGGATTTTGCCATCCTTAAACACATTAAAGATTCGGATACCATTACTGACGAACTGTTGAAACGACAGCTCATGGTAATGTATGATGCTTACCTCGGAAACCAGGTTGATACTGAATTACTGAACAGTGTTATATCGATGCAGACAGAAATTGAGCAAAAATATTCGAATTTCCGTGCTGATGTTAATGGTAAAAAACTCAGCGACAACGAAGTGGAAGAACTTTTGAAAACCTCCACCAATTCCGTTGAGTTGAAACAAGCCTGGGAAGGTCATAAGGCCATCGGCGCGGTTGTTGCCCTGGATATTATCAGCCTGGTAAAAAAACGCAACGAAATTGCCGTACAACTTGGTTTCAGCAATTATCACGAAATGAGCCTGAAACTCAGCGAGCAGGATCCTGAAGAAATAAATTCCTTGTTTGATGAACTCGATAACCTAACCCGTGATTCTTTTGCCGGATTAAAAAGTGAAATCGACACTTATCTTTCCAACCGACACACTGTTAACGCGGAAGATCTGATGCCCTGGCATTACCAGAACCGTTTTTTCCAGGAACCACCGGCTATCTACAGCATCGACCTCGACAAATATTACCAGGACCGGAATATTGAAGCTCTGACTACCGATTATTATTTAAGCCTGGGACTTGATATCAAAGATATGCTTGCCTTAAGCGACCTGTACGAAAAGCCCGGAAAGAATCAGCATGCCTATTGCATTGATATTGATAACCAGGGTGATGTAAGAGTTCTTTGTAACATCAAACCCAACCAGAACTGGATGGGAACCATGCTGCACGAATTCGGCCATGCCAATTACGATAAGTATATTGATCCGCAGTTGCCGTTCACACTTCGCAATCCGGCTCACACGTTTACAACCGAAGCCATTGCCATGTTTTTCGGCCGCATGTCGTCGAATGCCGGGTTTTTGGTTGACATGAAACTCACGGATAATGCTGATGTCCATAAAGTTGCCGCCGAAGGATTCAAAGTGTTGAGGCTCGAACAACTGACATTTAGCCGGTGGGCTCAGGTTATGTATCGCTTCGAGAAAGCGTTGTACGAAA
The DNA here is from genome assembly GCA_963665485.1 of Bacteroidales bacterium. Taxonomy (GTDB): domain Bacteria; phylum Bacteroidota; class Bacteroidia; order Bacteroidales; family UBA4417; genus UBA4417. The sequence goes on from OY762227.1 coordinate 998,335, forward strand.
ATCCTGATCAGGATCTGAATACACTGTGGTGGGACCTGGTTGAAAAATACCAGATGATCAAACGCCCGGCCAATCGCAACCAGCCCGACTGGGCAAGCAAAATACATATTGCCACCTCACCTTGCTATTATCATAACTATCTTTTGGGCGAGCTACTGGCATCGCAGTTTAATAATTACATTGTTACTTCAATTCTTAAATCTGGAGATTTCGGTCAAAGCTATTTTGGCAAGAAAGAAGTCGGCAATTATTTCAAAGAAAAAGTGTTTAATCCTGGTGCGCGATATAGCTGGAACGAAATGATCGTGAAAGCCACCGGGGAAAAACTAACTGCTAAATATTACGCGAAGCAGTTTGTGAGTTAGCATGTTGTATGATTTATATAGAAAAATGGCTGTCAAATCTTGGCGGCCATTTTTATTATAAAAGGTATTATCTGTTTTGAAAACCTATAATTGCTATCTTGCGCCCCGATTTAAAAACTGTGAATAGTATGAAAAAAAGATTCTTTTTAGTAATTGCTGTACTCGCCATTTCCGGGTTTGCTTTTTCGCAGCCCATGGGTGGTGGTCTTATGAACTGGTCCTTGGATGGAAATAGTTATACTACTCTTGAAAAAGGCAAAATAATGAAAGTGGAATTGCCTTCCATGACCAAAACCACGCTGATTGATGTAGAGAAACTTTTCCCTAAGGACAGCATTCATCCCAGGCAACTTAGCTCATTTCAATGGTCAGCAAAGGAGGATAAATGCCTGTTTTTGATTAATACCACTACGGTTTATCACAAAACCACGGGCGAAGTATGGTGGTATGAGCCTAAAACCGGAGCCTTGAAACAACTTGGTAAAAGCCTGCGCCAGGATGGATTGATGTATGCCAAGTTTTCGCCGGATGCCAACAGTGTTGCTTACGTTTACCAGGACAAATCGAAAAACAAGGTTGTCTATAACCTGTATGTTGAAAATTTAATAAGTGGGAAGATTAAACAACTCACTTTCGATACACGCGATCGCAGTATCAACGGCACTTTTGACTGGGTGTACGCCGAAGAGCTTATGTGCAGGGATGGTTTCCGATGGAGTCCTGACGGCAAAAGCATTGCTTTCTGGAATATAGATGCGTCGCAGGTACGGAATTACCTGATGCTCAATACTACAGATTCTACTTATTCATTCACTGTACCGGTTGAATATCCGAAGGCGGGAGAAGATCCTTCGCCAGCCAAAATCGGAGTGGTTGATCTTGCTACCGCTAAAACAAAATGGATGAAGATTGCCGGCGATCCCCGCCAGAATTACCTGGTCCGGATGGAATGGGCTGATAACAATGAACTGATCATCCAGCAGCTGAACCGGAAACAGAACAAAACCAATATTCTCCTGGCTGATTCGAAAACCAGTGTTTGTAAACAGTTATGGACAGAAAGCGATGCCGCCTGGATTGATATAAAAGCCGGTTGGAACAGTGGTGATAATATGGGCTGGGATTGGATCGAAAACAGGAAAGCTTTTGTGTGGGCCAGCGAAAAGGACGGATGGAGGCATTTATACCGCATCGGTATGGATGGGAAAGAAATTCTGATTACAAAAGGTGATTTTGATGTGATCAGGTTGAACCTGATTGATGAAACAAACAACTTCTTATATTTTTCAGCTTCGCCTGATAATTTTACCCAGCGATATCTTTACCGGACTAAACTTGATGGTAGTGGAAATCCTGAACGCTTGACTTCTATGGATCTGACAGGAACACATAATTACGTGATGTCGCCGAATGGGAAGTGGGCCCGGCATAGCTTTTCGAGCCATTTGTATATGCCGTCATCGGAATGGATAAGCCTGAAGGATATGAAAGCGCTGGATGAAACCAAATCCATTGCGAAGAATCTTAAGGAAGATCCTTTTGGAAAACAGATTGAATTCTTTAAAGTGACAACTGTTGACAATATTACACTCGACGGCTGGGTTGCAAAACCCAAAGATTTTGATCCAGCGAAGAAATACCCGGTATTCTTCTATGTTTATGGCGAGCCCTGGTCATCCACGGTTATGGATCAGTATGGGGTGGGCAGGAACTCCCAGTTTGGTGATAATATCCCCGATCAGGGATATCTTTTTGTGTCCATTGATAATAGGGGAACTCCGTCACCACGTGGACGAGAATGGCGAAAATCCATTTATCGTAAAATCGGAATCGTTAATATCCGCGACCTGGCCATGGGCGCAAAAGAAGTACTCAAATGGTCGTATTGCGATACAAGCCGCGTGGCTGTAACCGGCTGGAGTGGAGGAGGTTCATCAACGCTGAATCTTATGTTTCAGTATCCCGAAATTTTCAAAACCGGTATTGCGGTCGCCGCTGTCGGCAACCAGCTTGCTTACGATAACACTTACCAGGAGCGGTATATGGGAATTCCACAGGAAACCCGCGCCGATTTCATTGCAGGATCGCCTTATACTTACGCTAAAAACCTTAAAGGCAACCTGCTTTATATACATGGTACCGGTGACGACAATGTTCATTACGCCAATGCCGAAAAGCTTATTAATGAGTTGATACGGTATAACAAACCTTTCCAGATGATGGCCTATCCGATGCGTTCGCATGGAATTTATGAAGGAGAAGGCACCCGCGAACACCTTAAAACCATCAGTTCGAAATTTTTACATGAGAATTGCCCGGCAGGAGGACGTTAAAGATTTCGATACAATCCGGAACAGCAGATAATTGGTACCAGATGTAATTCAAACAAGATTAAAGGCAGGCTTAACGGCCTGCTTTTTTGTGCAAAATTTGATCGCACAGGTTTCAAAAGGATTCTATGCCTTGAATGCATTAATAGATAAAATAAACCGATTTAAACGAAAAAAGCGGTCAACTGTATATTTCATTTTGGCAGAGAAACTGTTTGCTACAATTTTGCACTCGGTTCAATATGACTATTGGGCATTTTTGCCTAGCCAGCAGATTGAATATATAAAACTGCCGCTATTATGACTCTCGATTCAAGGAAAAAGAAAACTCTTGGTATAGCCTTACACCTGCTGGCCTGGACGGTTTTATTCTCTTTCCCGTTCCTGTATTCCGGCAATGAGTTCGTTAATAATGATTTCCTGATACGCACTTCGTGGTTGCCTTTGCTGTGGTCGGCAATATTGTTTTATGCAAACTACTTATTTCTACTGAACCATTTCTTGTTTAACCGGAAGACGATTGCTTTTATTGGCGTCAATATTTTGCTGATAGCCATTTTTGCCTTACTGAATAATTTGGTGATGGACCTTATGCCAAGGCCGGAACCAAATTTCCCCATGTTTCCTCCTCACGGTGAACATTTCAAGCCTTCAAAAATTCCGTTTTTTCTACGATCAGCAGTATCTTTATTTATCCCGGTAATCACCAGTCTGGCTATTAAAACCACTCAAAGATGGCTGAAAACTGAAACTGTGATGAAGGAAATCGATAACCAGCGACTAGAATCAGAATTAACGCATCTCAAATACCAGTTGCAACCCCATTTCTTTTTTAATTCACTAAATAGTATTTATTACCTTATTGATACTTCACAGGAAAATGCCAAACAGGGTGTTCACAGCCTGGGTAAAATGATGAGGTATCTTTTGTACGAGACTACTTCGCCTAAAGTTTCCCTGGCAAAGGAAATTGAATTTCTACAGCAATACATTAATGTGATGAAGTTACGGATGAGAGATGATGTGAAAGTAATTACATCTTTCCCTGATGAGGTGCCGGCATGGCAGATTGCTCCTCTCTTGTTCATCCCGTTGATTGAAAATGCATTTAAACATGGAATTTCTGCCAGCAAACCATCTTTTGTGCACGTTGAATTGCGCCTTGACAGTGGAACTGTTATTCTTTCAGTTGAGAATACATATTATCCCAAAAGCATTGCGGATCATAGTGGTTCAGGCATTGGGCTCGAAAATCTAAGAAAAAGGCTGGATATGCAATACCCAAAGAAATACATGTTGAAGCAGGAAATACTCCATGAAATATTCTGCACAAAACTTACTGTTAAAACCTGTTAATATGCCCTGGTTATTTAAGTCAAACCTTCTAACGAATTCTTTTCTATTAACTGTGTTGCTTATACTGGCGGCGCCGGTGATTACTAAAGCCCAGGCCCCGGACGAAATTAAAATCAACGAATACTATTGGGGAACTCCCTTGGTAAAAGTGTTGGATGATTTCAAAAACAAATACAAAATCGCCATTGAATACAACCCTGAAGCGGCAAAAGATCAGAAATTCGATTACCTTTTCACCGAAACTCCAGCCAGCCGTGCTATTGAGATTGTTTTCCGGGATAACACTATTCTCGGCTATACTGTGGATTCCAACAACGTATTTCATGTTACACTTCGATCAATCCTGAATGCCAGTAAATTGTCATCAACCACGCTGAAATATGAGGGTAAACCCACAAAATTCCGGTTTACGGCTACCGGAATTATTAAAGATAAGTTAAGCGGTGAGCCCTTGCCTTTTGCATCCGTTTCAGTAAGAGGCACTACCCAGGGCTGCCAATCCAATGTTGACGGGTATTTTACTTTACCCAAAATTCCTTCGGATACCTGTACCATCATGGCTACTTACCTGGGCTATTATAAGCAGGCTTTTTACCTTAGCCCGCATGCAAATGTAAATAACATTAGCATCCTGATGGATCCGATTGCTACGCAGCTGGATGCAGTACAGATCAACGGGCACAGGGAAGACCTGTTGAAAGCCTCGGAAGGAAATAACATAATTAAAATGGCTCCTGCCAAAATAGCGGAACTTCCCAGCCTGGGCGAAAAAGATATTTTCAGAACATTCCAGCTTATGCCCGGTATAGGTGGAAGCAGTGGCTCTTCTGCTGGATTGTATGTCCGTGGTGGTACTCCCGATCAGAACCTGATCCTTTACGATGGTTTTACGGTGTACCACCAGGAACATCTTTTTGGTATGTTCAGTGCATTCAATCCCAATGCAATAAAAGAAGTACAGCTTTATAAAGGAGGTTTCGAATCAAAATATGGCGGACGGCTTTCGAGTGTAATGGAGATTATCGGCAAGACTGGTAATGATCAGAAATTAAATGCAGGTGTTGATGTAGGTTTAATTGCCTTTAATGCTTACGCCGAAATCCCTATTAAAGGAAAAGGATCGGTTTTTATTGCCGGAAGGCGCTCTTTTAAGACTTTTCTTTATCAGAAGTTCTTCGACTCATTCAGCCAGGATAACGCTACTACTAATCCTGTTCCTGTTGGTGGTGGTCCTGGCGGCATGGGTCGGAATGTTGAAGAGCAGCAACCTACTTCCTACTTTTATGATCTTAACGCTAAAATTACTTACAATTTCAGCATCAGGGATATTGTTTCCGTTTCTTTTTTCAGTGGACAGGATTATTTCGACAATTCACGCAGCATGGGCAATAGCCGTGGAGGTATGAGTATGAGTGGTGGGATAACCGACCTTACCAAATGGGGAAACTGGGGTAGCAGCGCGAAATGGTCGCGGAAATGGAGCGAGAAATTATATTCCAATAACCTGCTTTCAATTTCGGATTATTCCAATTCGAAGAACCGCAGCGATGCCCGTACAATAGTGCTTACTGATGGTACAACCAGTAGTTTCAATAATGGCTCAATGGAAACCAATGTACTAAAGGATTTTTCATTCAAAACAGATAATGAGTGGAAATGGAATAGCCTGAACCAGATTGAATTTGGCGCCCAGTACAACCATTACGACATTAATTACAATTATATTCAGAACGATACACTCTCCATCCTGGATATGATCGATAACGGGGATCTAATTGCCGGATATGTTCAGGACAGGCTCAATCCCCTGAATAAGAAAATGACTATTATGCCCGGCGTGCGTTTGTCGTATTACAGCAACACCCGGAAACCCTATATTGAGCCAAGGTTTCAATGGTCATACGAACTGACAAAAAAATTCAAAGTAAAGGCATCAACAGGAGTTTATTACCAGTTTGCCAATCGTATTATCAGGGAAGATATTCAATCGGGAAGTCGTGAGATATGGGTTCTTTCCAATGGCGACAATATTCCTGTGAGCCAGTCCATCCATTACATTGGCGGAGCAAGTTACGAAACCAAGGATTACCTTTTTGATGCCGAAGCATATTATAAACAACTTACGGGATTGACTGAATATACCTTGCGGTTTTCGCATACGTTTGGTCAAAGTGTTGATTATTCTTCTCTTTTCTACGAAGGAAAAGGCTATACGCGTGGGTTCGACCTGATGGCTCAGAAGAAGTTTGGGAAATTCAGCGGATGGATTGCCTACACACTATCGGAAACCAGGTATAAATTCCCTGTGTATGGCGATAAATACTTTAGTGCATCGCAGGATGTTACGAATGAGTTAAAAGTGGTAGCTATTTACAAAGTCAAGAAATGGACTTTATCAGGAACATGGGTATATTCAACCGGCTTGCCTTACACTCAGCCAATCGGGGGATATGTGCTAACCATGCCTGATGGCACAACGCAATCCGTAATTATTCCGGGAAGCAAAAACGCGGCCCGGCTTCCTGATTACCAGCGCCTTGACGTGGCACTAAAATACGATATTAATATGGGTGAAACCGGCAAAGGATCTATAGGCTTTTCTCTGTTCAACGTGTATAACCACACAAATGTATGGTACAAGGAGTTTTCGGTCGATGAAACAGGCCTTACCGAAACCAATGTAAATCTATTGGGTGTTACACCTAACATTTCACTCTCAGTTCAAATCAGGTAAAATGAAAAAAACAGTTATACCATCAATATTGTTGATAATTGGTTTGCTTGCCTCCTGCAGCAAAGAACTCAATACCCCCATCACACCTGATAACGTTCCTGTCGTGGAGTCCTACCTGTATGCCGGCGACAGCATTATCACGATTAAAGTTACTAAAATACTTCCGTTCTCGGATGATACCATTGAGGCTACCGAATACATCAGCGGATTGCATCTAAAGATCAATGGGGCGGACCTCACCGAAACAGGTTCCGGAATTTATACTTTGCAGCTTGGTGACAAACGAATACAACCCGGCGAATCGTATGTGTTAAAATTCGTGTATGCTTCGGATACTATTTCGTCCACAACCATCATTCCTGATAAACCCCTGAATTTTAGTATTTCGTCAAATACAATTTATACGGACCGCATTACCAGCAGTGGAAGCGGGATGCCTTCGGGTCCGCCGGCAGATCTAACCCTTAACTGGGATAATCCTGACGAAAGTTATTATTATGGACTGATACAGTACATGGAAACTACCAGGGACTTTATAAATTACCGCTCGGTGAATCTCGATCTTTCAGATACTACAAGCATTTCGCCAACAAATACCGCGGAAGCCCGCCTTGGAACCCGGAACCTGAATTTCTTTGGCCGTTACCGGGTTATACTTTTTAAAGTGAATACTGAATTTGCAGATTTATACTCACAAACAGCAGTTAATTCAAACAACATTACCAACCCGGTTTCATTGATAAAAAACGGTTTTGGCGTTTTTACCGGAATGTCGGGTGATACAACATACCTTGATGTAATTGCAAATTAATCAAAGCCCTGACCTCAGTTAATGAACGTGCTGAACCTAGGTCGGGGAACAGAAAAGAATAAGTTTGGTTTTGTTGCTTGGCTGCGCGAAGAAAAGGAAGTGAGGAGAACGGAGAGTAGAGACTCCGCCCGAAGTATGCTGGTTTGATTGGGAACTTCTCACTCCTTTCTTTTTACAGAACGAGATTTTCAAAGCCTTTTAAATGAAAAATTAACTAACTGTATTTAAGCAAATTAGCTCTAACTGTAAAATGGAAAAGATCAAGTGCCTTATAATAGATGATGAGCCACCGGCTCTGAATTTGCTGGAAGTTTACATTTCCAGAACGCCTTTTCTTGAGCTTTCCGGGAAATGTTCTGATGGCTTCAAAGCCATGGAATACCTTGGAATACGTCAAATTGACCTTCTTTTTCTGGATATACAGATGCCTGAATTCAACGGGATAGAACTTTCACGAACCTTGAGTAGTGATATTAACGTTGTCTTCACTACAGCCTTTCAACACTATGCAGTTGAGGGCTTTAAAGTGGATGCAGTTGATTACCTGCTAAAGCCATTTAGTTATGATGAGTTCCTGAAAGCTGCCATCAAAGTACAGGAACGGATTCAGCTGAAAAACATAACCGCTTGCAGGAAACAGCCTGCTTCAGTGCTTTTTGTTAAATCCGAAAACAGGTTAATTAAAGTGGAATTCGGGAATGTACTTTATATTGAAGGCTTCAGTAATTATGTAAAAATTCATATGTTAGATGCCGAAAAGCCTGTTATTACACTGATGAGTCTGAAAGCACTGGAGGAAAAGCTACCAAGTGAAAGGTTTATGCGCATTCACCGTTCGTTTATTGTTAACCTCGGTCAAATACAGGCTCTTGAACGAAGCCAGGTAATAATTGGTGAAGAACGTATTACCCTCAGGGATCAATACATTAAAAAGCTGGATCAATATATTTCGTACCGAAGTATATAGCAGTGAATATCACTAAAGTATTCTTTACTTGCATCAATTGGACATTAGTAAAAAAAGCAATATTGACCTTATGAAAAACACAATGTGGATAATTATCAGCATATTTTTCAATCTATCAATACTTTCCTGCTCGTCATCAATGTACCAGTCTTCATGGCAAGCAAAACCGGTTGTTGCCGACGGCAATCCAAACGAATGGTCATTGCCCTTGCGTTACAGCGATTCGGAAAGCGGGTTGCAGTACAATGTTACAAATGACGAAACAAATCTTTATATCTGTATTCGTGCAACAGAGCTGCCAATTCAGATGAAGATTATGAGTTCCGGAATGGAAATATGGCTCGATCCTTCAGGTAAAAACAAAGAAACTGTTGGCATTCAGTTCCCAATGCCGGGAATGCACGATCGTAAGCCAATGGCTGAAAATACGCAGCCGGATTTTTCAAAAGGCAGGAATCAAAGCAGAATGAATATGGCTGAAGAATACCATCTTCAGAAACCCAGGATTGCATTAACTGGCTTTAAGACCGATTACAACGGTACATTTTTAGCCGCTGACTCCAAAGGAGTAAAAGCTTCCATTGACTGGAATGAGCAAAATTTTATGACGTATGAATTGGTTGTTCCCTTTAGTTCCTTTTACGTCAAAGAGTTTATTACACTTAAGGATAATCCGGTTATTGGTATCAGGATCAATATAAAAGCTTTGTCTGGGCAGGGAAGTGGTTCACAGGCCGGCGGCAGGCAGGGCGGGCATCCTGGTAGAGCAGGTCAGGGTCCTGGCGGCGGCGGCGGCATGAAAGGTGGTTCCGGAGGAGGTCCTGGCGGCGGACCTGGTGGCGAAATGGGGGAAAGATCACTATCTCCGGATGGAAAAGCTTCAAGTGTAATGAGTTCGGCCACTTCTGTTAAATTTAAAGTGAAACTGAATGGAATAGTAAAGAAATAGTTTTCCCGGTAGCTTGTATTTACTTAGTACGCATGATTGATAGTCAGCACAGCCCTTTCATTTTTATGAAGGGGTTGTTGCTTTTAGGGCAGGTCATATAAAATCAGCCAACATAATTATTGAGATTATTCGGTATAAGCAGGCATCCAAACCAAAATACATTTCCGTTTCGTCGATAAATTTCCCCTCTTTATCCATAAAGTCTTACTCAACTTATATATAATTTTTAATCATATCATGGCTGGTATACTTTTACTTCGTTAAATCAAAGAATACCACTAATGAAACGCAAAAACATTATTTATAACATCGTTCTGCTTGGCTTTATCAGTATTGCTCCGGCAGTTTCCGCACAACAGAAACCAAAGATTTGGGATCTGAAAAGTTGTATTAATTACGCTTTGGAAAACAACATTCAGATTAAAAAACAACAGCAATCTGTAGCAATCAACAAAGTTGACTTTGTACAAAGTAAAGCGGAAAAACTTCCTAGTTTGAATGGTGGAATTGGTCAATCTTTCACAAACCAGATGTCGGCTTCGGGCAGTAGCCAGGAACAATCGTATACCGGCAACTATTCCCTGAAATCGGATATGGTTTTGTACAATGGCAACAAACTCAATAACACGATTTCGCAAAACGAGCTCCTGGTTAAATCGGGCGAATTGACCGTTAAAGAAGCAGAAAATAACATGGAACTTACCATTACAACCGCCTACCTTAATATCCTGTACGCAAAGGAATCGGTTGTAAATGCCAAAAACACACTTATTTCATCCGAAACGCAGAATAACCGGGCTAAAATTTTATTTGAGTCAGGGTATATAGCCGAAAGCAATTACGCCCAGGTACAATCGCAGTTCAGCAAGGATAAATATGCGCTGGTTTTGGCCAACAACTCATTGAATCTGCAGAAACTTCAGTTAAAGCAACTTTTGCAATTAGGTATTAACGATACGCTTATAATACAGTTCCCTGTACTGGACGATAACCAGGTTTTAAAAGCGTTACCGGTGAAACAGGATGTCTTCAATACGGCTCTTAACACCATGCCTGAAGTTGAAAACAGCAAGGTAAATATGGATGTTGCTGCCATTGATCTGGTTATCGCCAAAGCAGGATTACTTCCCAGCCTTTCGCTGAGTGCCAGCCTGGCAACGGGTCACAGTTCACTTGCATCCGAAAATTATGCCACCCAGCTAGGTAACAATTTTTACCAGAATGCGGGCCTCAGCCTTAACATCCCGATCTTCAATAAAAAACAGGTGAAATCATCCATCTCGAAAGCACAGATCGGGATTGAAACTGCAAAACTTTCGTATGCCGAAACTCAAACAAATCTGCTTACTGAAGTTGAAACCGCTTACCTTGATGCGGTTTCGGCACAAAGCCGATTCCAGGCTGCTGCCGAACAGCTCAAATTTACCCTTGTAAGTTATACCCTTATTGAAGAACAATTTAACCTGGGGATGAAAAATACAGTTGAGTTGCTCACGGAGAAAACCAATTACCTGACGGCTCAACAGGAATACCTACAGGCAAAGTATGCGGCCATTCTCAACTATAAAATCCTTGATTTTTATCAGAACAAGCCAATCGAGCTTTAAAAAGAAAGAGGATGGATGCCGGAAGGCCGAAGCTTTGAAAACGATAATAATTTGATGCCGGGATTTAAAATGAAAGATAAAATCAGACCATCTTCCGGCTTCCGTCTTCCAGCCACAAAAACAGAGCATTACTAGAGCAAACAGAAGAATACAAACAGTCAACCCGTAAAATCCAAAAACAATGAAAAAATACAGAATTCTAATCTTCACAGTCGTCGGCTTGCTTGCAGTAGCAGCAGTTTACTGGTTTTTCTTCAAAGGAAACAACAAAACGGTTACTACATATACAACGGCTGTTGTTACGCGTGCAACTATCAGCAATACGGTTACCGCCACAGGTACGGTTGAGCCTGTTAAACAGGTAAGTGTAGGAACCCAGGTTTCGGGTGTTATCAAGAAAATTTATGTGGATTATAACTCCACAGTTAAAAAAGGTGACCTTTTGGCCGAACTCGACAAAACTCCCTTGCTTGCTTCATTAGCTTCAATGAAAGCGGACCTTGAATCGGCCCAAAGTGCTGCCACATACCAGGAAGCCACTTACAACCGTATCAAGGAACTTTATGGCAAACAAGCGGTAAGTAAAACCGATTATGAGGCAGCATTATATCAATACAGCAATGCTAAAGCAAATTTAGCCAAAATGGCGTCGGAAGTGGACAGGGCAAATACCAACCTGGGTTATGCGATGATTTATTCGCCTATCGACGGAGTTGTACTCAGCCGTGCTGTGGATGAAGGTCAAACTGTAGCCGCAAGTTTCAGTACGCCAACCCTTTTCACCATTGCTCAGGATCTGACCAAAATGCAGGTTGTAGCTAATGTGGATGAAGCCGATATAGGCCAGGTTAAAGAAGGTCAGAAGGTAACATTTACCGTTGATGCGTATCCCGATGATAATTTCATTGGTACAATAAAGCAGATAAGATTATTGGCGGTTACTACTTCAAATGTAGTTACTTACAGCGTGGTTGTTGATGCCCCCAACCCCGATCTGAAACTTAAACCAGGCCTCACCGCTAGTATTATTGCTTACACCCGGGAAGCTGAAAATGTTTTATCCATTCCTGCCAAGGCTTTGAGATTTAAACCAGACAGTACCTTGATGGCTGACATGGCACCTGCCAAACCAACTGCTGGTCTTCCTCCCGCAGGCGGAGCACAGGCCGCCCCACCCGCTGGTATGATTCAACCTCCAAAAACCAGCCTGAAAGGTGGGATAAAAACCGCTGAAACTCCTGCGGAAAAAACCGTTTGGGTAAAAGAAGGCGACTCCATTTATCCGGTGCGGGTAAAAACCGGCATGACTGATGAAACCAATGTAGAAATCATATCAGGTCTTAAAGAAGGACAAGTTGTGGTTGTTTCAATGGACCAGGTAAAAGCTTCCGCGGCAAAAACAGAAGCAGCCAGTAGTCCTTTTATGCCTAAACGTCCGGGAAGTTCGGGTAAGAAATAGTAAAGCGGGGGGCGCAAGGGCGGATGGGTGAAAGTTGAGGATTTGAAAAATCATAAGCCCAAACCCGTCATTCAAAGATTAGTTTAAAAGGGATTAATGAACAGTACAAAAAACGCCGGAATAAATCCCGGCATACACTACCATGACTGACATAATAAAAGTTGACCACCTTAAACGCGAATTTATTGTTGGCGACCAAAAAGTACAAGCACTCAGGGGAATTTCCTTTACAGTGAAGCAAAGCGAATTTGTGACTATAATGGGAACCAGCGGTTCGGGCAAATCGACCCTTCTCAACATTCTTGGATGCCTTGATACACCAACAGAAGGGGAATATTTACTCGATGGCATATCAGTTCGCACCATGTCGAAAAATGAAAGGGCAAAACTCAGGAACATGAAGATTGGCTTCGTTTTCCAGACATATAACCTGCTTCCCCGTACCACCGCCCTCGAGAATGTGGAATTGCCTTTGATGTATAATTCTGCTGTTTCGGCTAAAGAACGACGCGAAAAAGCAATGTATGTTCTTGAATCTGTTGGTCTGGCTGATCGTATGCATCATATGCCGAACCAGATGTCGGGTGGTCAGCAGCAACGTGTTGCCATTGCTCGTGCGCTGGTAAACAGCCCTGTGATTATCCTTGCCGATGAAGCTACCGGTAACCTCGATACACGGACTTCTTATGAGATCATGTCGTTGTTCCAGAAATTGAATTCAGAAGGTAAGACCATTGCTTTTGTAACCCACGAACCGGATATAGCCTTGTTCAGCCAACGGAGCATTATGCTTCGCGACGGCAGGATTACACGGGATGAGAAAAGGGAAAAAGTAGGATCAGCAATGGAATCACTGGCATTGTTGCCGGTAGAGGTAGAGTCGGAATGAAAGAGGATTGTCTGGTAGACAAAGCAAGAGGCGGCTTAGCGATGAAAATTATTCTTCAACAGCGAACACCTAAATAAAGTACAATCAATCGCCCTTCTCCTATGGAGAAGTGAGCGGATAAAGTTAAAAACAGCAAATCATGAACATAACAAATCTTTTCAAGATATCGCTTAAAGCCCTTGTGAGCAACAAGTTCAGGGCTTTACTTACCATGCTGGGAATTATCATCGGCGTGGCTGCGGTAATTGCCATGCTGGCCATAGGGCAAGGCTCAAAACAGAGCATACAGGATGAGATTTCGAAAATGGGCTCTAATATGATCATGGTGCAGCCGGGAGCCGACATGTTCCAGGGTGGTGCCAGGATGTCGGCTACCGCTAACCAATCATTGGTTCTTGGCGATTATGAAGCCATAAAAACACAAAGCAACTATCTCTCTGGTATTTCGCCCATGGTGAATGCCAGCGGTCAGTCAATTTATGGCGCAAATAACTGGCCGGTTAGTATGCAGGGCGTGAATCAGGATTACCTCGGAATTCGTAAATTTGGAGTTGCCAGTGGAAGAATGTTCACCGAAAGGGAAATTTCCACTGCGGCAAAAGTTTGCCTGCTTGGGCAAACTGTCGTAACAAATCTGTTTGGCGAAGGAGCCGATCCTGTTGGTAAATCAATCCGGTACAATAAAATACCTTTCGAGGTAATAGGTGTGCTGACCGAAAAAGGCGAAAACGGCATGGGGCAGGATCAGGATGATGTGCTTCTTGCCCCTTACACTACGGTTCAGAAGCGGGTTGTCGCAATTACTTACCTCAACGGGATTTATTGCTCAGCAAAGTCTGAAGATTTAAGCGATAAAGCCAAAACCGAACTTGAAAACATCCTTCGTTCCAGGCACCAGATTAAAGCTGGCGATGACGATGATTTCCATGTAAGGTCACAGAAGGAAATGCTTACCATGTTCAGCAGTACCAGCCAGGTAATGACAATACTTTTGGCAGTTATAGCCGGAATTTCTTTGATTGTCGGAGGTATTGGCATTATGAACATCATGTTTGTTTCGGTAACTGAGCGCACCCGCGAAATCGGGTTACGTATGGCAGTTGGTGCCCGTGGGCTGGATATTATGACACAGTTCCTTATCGAAGCCATCCTGATCAGCATTGTAGGTGGCATTATTGGAGTAGCCATAGGCATTGGAAGTTCCTTCGTTATAAAAAGCATGTTGAACTGGCCGATAGTAATTACAAGTTCATCTATTGTTTTGTCGTTTGCAGTTTGTACATTTACGGGAGTATTTTTCGGATGGTATCCGGCTAAAAAAGCGGCCAACCTCGATCCTATTGATGCTATCAGGTATGAATAAAAGATGTCGGATGTTGGATGTGCAATGTTGGATGTTAAAAGTGACATTCGCACACTTAATCCCGGGCGAAGGCAGCTGAGCCTTATCCAGCCGGAGCACAGAAAAAAGATAAAAGTAAACAGCTGAAAATATAACCATGTCAGAAATACGAAAAATCAGCTCTGTTCAGCTTTCAATACATATCATCCTGTGGGGAATTATTTTATTTTTCCCTTTGATCTTCATTTATAGTGAAGGTGAAAGGAATATGATACGCTACCTGGATTTCTCGCTGCCAATCATTTTCCTGATGGTTGTTTTTTATACCAATTACTTCCTGATCATCAGCCGTTACCTTTTCAATAAAAAGATCTGGCAGTTTTTCCTTGCCAATATTATATTGTTTGCCCTGTGTTTGCTATTGATGGATTTAATCAGGCAATTTTTCTTTTCTTCCTATTACGCTCAATTGGAAGCCAATAAACATTTCCCGCCCAAAGCAAAAATGAGGGAAATTATTATGTACCGCGATATTATCTCAATGAGCGTTACTGCCGGATTATCAACAGCCATAAGGATGACAACCCAATGGTACCAATCGCAGGCGCAACAAAAGGAACTCGAAAAACTGCATATCGAATCGGAACTCAATAACCTGAAACACCAGCTTAATCCACATTTTCTATTCAATACACTAAACAATATCTATTCGCTGATTTCTATCAACCAGGAAAACGCTCAAAATGCTGTTCATCAGCTGAGTAACCTGATCCGGTATGTGTTGTACGAAAGTGATCACCCTGAAGTGCCTTTGAGTAAAGACCTCAATTTTACTGCAAATTATATTAAACTAATGAGCCTGAGGCTTCCATCGCATGTAAAACTGGAAACGGAGATTATGGAATCCGACGAAGGTGTTTCAATTGCCCCTTTACTCTTTATTTCGTTAGTCGAAAATGCATTTAAACATGGTGTCAGCCCCACAGAAGCTTCCTATATTTCAATCCGTATCAGCATGACTGGCGCCAATGAATTGGAATGCCGCGTCGAAAACAGCAATTTCCCAAAACCGGAAGCGGATAAAAGCGGCTCGGGCATTGGTCTTAACAATTTGCGCAAGCGTCTTGAGCTGATCTATCCATCTGCTTTTGTACTTAATATTGAAGAAACCGGGAAAAATTATATTTCAACGTTAACTTTGAAAACAAGTCAGGATAAATAGAATTTCGGGTTTTTACCACGGAGGCACCGGGAACACGGAGATAACATCTAATCTTCGACACTTGGAATTTGACCCTTGGAATTTGGTTCTTGGAATTTGGATCCGGATCTTAATTTTATAACTTTTCTCCAATTAAACACCATCAGAAACTATGACTATACGTTGCTTGCTTGTTGATGATGAACCGCTGGCGCTGGATTTGCTGGAAGGGTATGTAACCAAAACACCCTCAATGGAACTTGCCGGGCGCTGCAGCAGCGCTTTTCAGGCCATGGAAATGCTTGATAAAACGGAAGTGGATCTTATTTTTCTTGATATACAGATGCCCGGTCTTTCGGGTCTTGAGTATTCACGAAACCTGAAGGATGGACCAAAAGTGATTTTCACTACTGCTTTTGAGCAATATGCGCTCGAAGGATTTAAGGTGGACGCGCTTGATTACCTGCTTAAACCTATCAGTTATCCCGAATTTCTGAACACCGTAAATAAAGCGAAACGCTGGTTCGCGCAATTCGAAAAAGCTGCAATTCCCGAAACCCGAACTTCTATATTTGTTAAAGCAGATTACAAACTTGTTCAGATTGATTTTAACAATATTCTGTATATTGAAGGATTGAAAGACTATGTGAAATTCTGCCTCGAAGACAACGAAAAACCAATTCTCTCACTGATGAGCATGAAGTCGCTGGAAGAAAATCTTCCGGAATCTAAATTTATGCGTGTTCACCGCTCCTTTATCGTGAACTTGGATAAAATCAAAACCATCGAACGCAACCGCATCGTTTTCGGGAAAGAATACATCCCTATTTCCGAAAACTACAAGGAAAAATTTCAAAAATTCATTAACGAGCGTTTCTTCTAAAAAGTGTCTGCGCACCTAACTGATGTCTTACACCAGCGGCTAAGCCAGCGGAAGTGTAAACACGAATTTACTTCCTTCTTTCAGTGTACTTTCAACTTTGATGGTACCACCATTTTTATCAACAAAATCTTTGCATAAAATAAGTCCCAGCCCGGTTCCTGTCTCTCCGGCAGTGCCTTTGTTCATAAAATGCTGATCATATTTGAAAAGTTTTGCCTGGCTTTCCGGGGAAAGTCCAATACCGGAATCAATAACGGATATCTTCGCAAATCCATCCAACCGAACCGATTCAATCCTGATTTTGGTTCCGTGGTACGAGTATTTTATAGCATTATTGATAAGGTTATGCAGCACCGAAATTATCATATTCTCATCGGCCAGTACTACTAAATTCTCATCAACCGTGCTTTCAATTGCGATATCTTTCTGTTTGGCCACGGTTTGAAGGTTATTCGCTGTTTTACCGCAAAGCTTTCCAATCGAAAACTTTGTCGGACGATAGGTAATCATTCCGCTTTGCGAAGTGGACCAGGTTAGAAGTGTATTGATTATTTCAAAGAGGTTTGTCGAAAGTGTATGAATATCGCGGGTAAAAATCATTTTTTCTTCTTCCGTAAGCTTGTCATAATCAGTCACGAGCAAATCACTGATGCCATGTATTGAGCTTAAAGGATTTTTAATGTCATGGGCAAGGATAGAAAGGAATTTGTCCTTAGAAACGTTAAGTGAAATAAGTTCATCTTTTTGCAATTCTATAAGATCATTTTTTACTTCCAGCTGCTCGTTGGTTTTTCGCTTGATCCTGTTCTGAGTTATAAGTAAAATAACCAGCACAGCTATAATTACAAGTATCGCTCCCAGGATATACAGTAACATGTTTTTCTTCGACAACTCAAGCTCCTTATTCAGGTTTTGTTTTACCAGGTGTTCCTTTTCAACCTCCCGTTTTGCGATCTCGTACTGATACTGAATTTGTGAGACTTTTTCAGTGGTTTCGGCATTTAGGATGCTATCGTTTAGTTGTTTTGATTTGTCAAGGTATGTGTATGCCTCTTTAAAGTTATTCCTGGCTGCATGATAGTCGGATAAATACTCGTATGCTTTTGCCAGCAGGTCTTTAGAGCCGACTTCTTTCGCAAGTTTTTCAGCAGTGTTAAGATACTTGCCGGCTTCTTCAGTCCGTTTCATATCAAGCATAATCTCACCCATATTCAGGTGATAGTAACAGATATGATACTGATCTTCTTCCTGTTTCCATATTTTCAACGCCTTATCCAGGTATTCGATGGCCAGGTCATAATCACCCATTTTTTTACTTGTAAGGCCAAGGTTAATATAGGCGGCAGCGAGGTAGGGCTCATTACCGGTTTTCTCATATATTTTAATGGCTGAGAGGAGATTCTCACAAGCTGGTTTATAGTTTTTCTGCTTGGCAAGTACAATTGCGATGTTCAGTTCACAATCAGCAATTCCATTTTCGTTTTTCGTTCGTTTAAAATAATCAAGGGCTTTATTATAATAGGATAAAGACATCGGATAATTATTCATGCAATCGTGCACAATCCCAACGTTCATAAGTGCTTTTGCCTGCATGGCCGATTCGCCCGATTCGCCAAAAAGTTGTTGCGCCCGCATCAGATTATCGAGCGATTTATCGTACCACGATTTTTGCAAATAAACCAACCCGATAAGCCTGTAACATTTTGCCGAATCAATTTTTGCTCCGTGTTTACTCACCAGGTCCAGAAGTTCATATTCTGTTTCCAGAGCTTTGTCGAGCTCCGAATTGTTATAGTATGCTTTCCCAAGAGCTGAAAGAGTTTTAATTTTTTCCTTCGGTGTCAGGTCTTTTGCCAGTACCAGCTTCAGACTATCGGCTTCCTTGCTTCCGGGATCAGGAAGAATACGCGCGTTACCCTTAACTGCTAAAAGCATAATAATAAACAAGAATATGATAATGCGCCTGATATTTAAATGTTTATCCATTTTGTGCGGGATGATTTTAATTTGGAGAATTCTCGAAGGCTTTGCATATACTACCTTACACATGCATTTTATTCATCAAATTTCCGGAAAATAATTCATATGGTAACATATGATTTGATAAAATACTGCTAATGCTTATTTGTTATTAATTATTATCAAAGACTTCGGGCATTCTACAAAATAGACTTATCCTGGAGCGCATAAAACTCATAATCAGCTAAAATGGTTTTCAGAAATTGCAAATCGTTCATTTCAGTCGTGATTCCGGTCACTTTTCGGATATGAATTGCCATTTTCTCTGCCAGAAGAGGGTTAAAAGTTCCAGTCTGTTTGAAAAGAACTTTCTTCACCAGGCTTATATCCTGATCGTTCAACGCAACTACCTCACTGTAAACAGGCTGGTAATTAACATCCTTTGCAACTGGAACCAATTCCCCAAGTTTTGTTTTGGTTTTCAGCCTGATTACTGTTGTTCCGGCAGTAAGATCACCAAGGCGTTGCGCTTTCTTAGTGAATGCAATCATAATAATAGCAATACTTCCCATTGAAAATGTGATATCCACCAGCCTGAACATCCATCGGAGCAGGTAGGAAATTACTGAAGGCGCGGAACCGTCGGTTTTCATAACCCGTATTTTTATCATCATTTTTCCGGCGCTTTGGCCGTTGAAAAAAATCTCCATTAAAAGTTGGTAAAATACAACCGGTGAATACAATAACGCTAAGATATACTGATTTGTAATCTTTAAATTAAGCTGAACTATTATTGAAATAAAAAGCGCCCATATCCCAATTAAAATATAATCAATAGTTGTTGCAGCAATTCGGTTTCCGACCCCGGCTACATTATAATTGATAGAAACGTTCTGGCTGGTAAGAATATCAAAGTTAGTCATATTGAAATTTTGGTATTGCAAAAATAACTTATATTTGCTTTGTTAAAAATCTATCTTCATTGTAAGTATTTATCTTTTAAAATATCCGTCTGCATGAAAGAAGCTGCCTTTGTCTCAAAAAACTCCGGGAAATGGAAAGAAATGGAGGAAGGCAAAAGTCTTACACCCGACCAAGTTGCATCACATTTTATTGAACTCACTGATGAGCTATCTTACGCCCGTACATTTTATCCGCAATCAAAAACGGAATCATACCTTAATCAGCTTACAAGCCTTAAATTCATCCGCTTATATAAAACTAGTAAACTTCACCGGAGCAGGTTTCGTAGTTTCTGGGGCAAAGAAATTCCTTTGCTTATAGCTGAACACAAAAAGCAACTTCTGTATTCGCTTTTATTTTTTACAATGGGAATACTGATCGGGGTTTTTTCGGCTGCTAACGACGAAACCTATATCCGACTTATACTTGGCGATGCATATTTGAACAAGACACTTGATAATATCGCAAAAGGTGATCCTATGGCCATTTACAAAAGCTACGATGCTTCAAGCTCATTTCTGTATATCACATCCAATAATATCAAAGTTTCGTTTATCGCTTTTATTGCCGGCATTATGATTTCAGCCGGAAGCATATTATTACTGATGAGTAACGGGATCATGCTAGGTGCATTTCAGTATTTCTTCTACCAGAAAGGCCTGATTTTTACTTCAGTATTATCTATTTGGGTTCATGGAACACTCGAAATTACTTCAATTATTATAGCTGGAGGCGCTGGAATTGTGCTGGGCAACAGCATTTTGTTTCCGGGTTCATTTCCACGGGGATTTGCATTTCGTAAAGGTGCATCCGATGGTATTAAAATCGTTATCTCGTTAGTGCCCTTTTTTATTCTTGCCGGTTTTCTGGAGGGGTTTGTCACAAGGCATACCTTTATGCCTGTATGGGTCAGCAGCAGTATAATATTCATTTCATTAGCTTTTGTTTTAACTTACTTTATATTAATTCCTTATCGATTATCAAATAAAAACAACAATCCTTAAAAACCTGTTAACTATGAATGAATGGATCAATCTTCGCGAAGAACGCGACTTTGGCGAAAAGTTTAATGCGACTTTCCAGTTTGCACGTCAGAATTTTAAAAATCTTAGTCTTAGTTTGCTTTTTCTTGGAGCACCGCTGATGATTGTAGCAAATTTATTTGTGGCTTATTTTCAGACAGAAATCGTTATGAGTTCAGTTGATTACACCAAAGGATTACCTGATGATTTTTGGTTAAAGTATTTAATAATCATTCCGGTTTATATAATAGCCTATTCGTGGCTAATGACAGTTTCGCTTTCCTATATGACCGAATACCTTAACGGAAACAGGGAAATTACTCCCGGACAGGTATTTAACAGGGCTTCACGAAACATAGGGAAAATAATAGTGGCAGGTATTATAACAACTATAATGATTGGATTTGCCACTATGCTTTTGTTAATACCTGGAATTTATGTAGCTGTTGCAGTAACATTTGTGTATGTAATAATAATTGTTGAAGACGGACCCATATTCGAGAGTATTGGGAGGAGTTTTTCGCTGATCAAAAGTAAATGGTGGTCTACTTTTGGATTAGTAATAGTTATGAGCATAGTTGTTGGTCTTATGCAGCTTGTTTTTGCCATTCCAACCTATATTAATCTGTTTGTCAAAGGAATACATCGAAATCTTTTGACTTTCGATCCGGGAACTATTATTTCAAACACAATTGGATCAATAGGTCTTTCTTTACTTTATCCATTGTTATTTATAGCAATTGCATTTCAATATTTTAATATGGTCGAACGGCATGAAAGCAAAGGGTTGTTGAATCAGATAGATATTGCCGGCAAACAAACAGAACCGCTACCTAAAAACGAAGGTGAATATTAGAAAACACATAATACTTTTACTGTTTACAGCCTTTTTCCTGCTACCGGCAGGGAAAGGTGCTGATATTACTATTCTGTCTGATACAACCGGCATTAGTATCCGGCATCCTGATGCTGATCACATCGCTGGATACCGCAAACAACAAGCCTATAATTACTACCGGAAATCAGGAAATAACAGTTTCCAGTTAATGCTACGCCAATGGATAATTGATAAAATCGGCCGTTTATTTGCCATTTTTAATCATGTCGGGAGTATTGAACTGTTTCTTGTTATCTTGATTACGCTTGCCATCGTTGCCATTATTCTAAAGATAAACGATATTAATCCTATTGCGCTTTTCAGGCGAAAGGAGCAGATTCTTCTGCCGACTTTCACTGTCGGGAATGAGAATATTGCTGATATGGATTTCCCGATTTTAATTGACAATGCAACTAAACAGGGGGATTACAGACTTGCTGTCAGGTATCATTACCTGGAAACGCTGGCATTGCTTGCCTCAGCAGGCAAAATCCAACTTAGGGATCAAACAACAAACCGTCAATACTTGTCGGAATTAAGCAGCGGAAATACAAGAAATGTTTTTGCGAAGCTGGTTAATGGATTTGAATTTATTTGGTATGGAGAGTTTATTCCTGATGAAAAACAATATCTCCGGATAAGTTCAGATTTTATTGAATTTAAGAAATCGGTACAAGAATGAGAAAGTACATCTTTCATATTATCCTTGTTACCATCCTTTCGATCCTTTTAATAGTGTTCGAATGGCTGAAACCAGTGCCTCTCAATTGGGACCAAACGCTTATAAACTCGGATAAAAACCCATACGGAAGCTATATTATATTTCACGAATCCCAATCTTTGTTTCCGAACGAAAAAATTGCTGTTTCGCGGCAGCCGATTTATAACCAGCTAGATGATTCCTCCGAAACGTATTACAATTATGTACTTATTTCTCCGGCTGTTTCCCTTTCCCAAGCAGAATTAGTAAAACTCAGGGAGTTTGTAAAAAGCGGTAATTATGTTTTCATTGCATCTGAAAACCTGGCAGATTCTTTTTGTGACTCATTGGGGATAAAATTTACACCACAATTCGGCCTGCAATCGAAAAATGATACTACTTATCATTTCTGTAATCCAGCTATAGATAAACGTAATTTTGCCATTCCTTCATCTCTTAGGGGATATTTAGTTGTTACGGATAGTTCATTAAAAGTAACAGCTTTGATGGAAGATCAGCAAAACAGAAAAGTGATGATTAAAATTACCATAGGCGAAGGTTCCCTGATTATCTGTTCATTACCACTGATGTTTTCAAATTGGTTTATTCTAAAGGATGGGATGAGCGACATCCCTTTCAAAGCTCTGTCATATCTCCCGGCCGACTTGCCACTAGTTTGGGACGAATATACAAAACAGGGCCGTGACGAAAACACCAGTCCAATAAGGGTAATTCTTGCTAACCGGGCACTTTCGTGGGCGTATTTCCTCTCGTTGACAGGCATTTTGCTGGTCCTTTTATTTGAGACACGCCGCAGGCGAAGTATGGTACCTGTTATCGATCCGCTAAAAAACACATCCCTTGAATTTGTTAAAGTTGTGGGTTTGTTGCATTACGAACAGCGTAACTATGGCGACATTGCCCATAAACGTATTGCTTATTTTCTCGAACGGATACGCTTGCATTACCACCTGCCTACCCATAAAACAGAAAAAGAATTCGTGGTAATGCTTTCCGAAAAATCAGGCTACGATCTGGCTGAAACCGAAAAGCTGGTCAATATTGTTAACTATAACCGCTATGTCAAAATAGTTACACAGGAAGACCTAATTGAATTGAATAAATCCATAGAGTCATTTGTTATTAAAACCAAACTAAAAATCTGAAGATTATGTTGAATGAAGAAAGTATAGATTTCACTCCACGCCTCGATTTTACTAATCTGAACGAGAAAGTTGAATCCCTGAAAACAGAGATGGCTAAGTGCCTGGTTGGGCAGACGGCTATGGCTGAACTTTTACTAACCGCCATTTTAGCCGATGGCCATGTGCTGATTGAGGGGGTTCCGGGAATAGCTAAAACACTCACAGCAAAATTATTAGCGCGAACTATTGCAACCAACTTTTCGCGTATGCAGTTTACACCCGACCTTATGCCTTCGGATGTAATCGGCACATCGATTTTTCATCTTGCCTCGGGAAATTTTGTGTTCAGGAAAGGGCCTGTCTTTTCGAATATTGTGCTGATTGATGAAATAAACCGTGCTCCGGCAAAAACCCAATCCGCATTGTTCGAAGTAATGGAAGAACGCCAGATCAGCTACGACGGGATTACTTACCCGCTTGATTTTCCGTTTATAATCCTAGCTACTCAAAACCCTGTGGATCATGAAGGAACATACCGTCTTCCAGAAGCGCAGCTCGACCGGTTTATGTTTAAAATTGACATTACCTATCCTTCCCAGGCTGAGGAGTTACAGGTCCTCGAATTACACAGCCAGGGAACTGACAATCAACTTGAAAATGTTAAAGCTGTATTAAATCCGGAAGAAATTTCCGTCTTTCGAAAACTAATTAGTGAAGTGCATCTGGAACCACGGTTGAAGGAATATATTGTAAGTATTGTTGCTGCTACCCGCAACCATCCATTTTTATACCTGGGTGCTTCACCAAGAGCCAGTCTCGCACTGATGAATGCTTCAAAGGCATTGGCGGCCTTACGGGGCAAAGATTTTATCGTTCCCGAGGATATACAGGAACTCGCATTTCCTGTATTGCGGCATCGTATCGTGCTCTCGCCGGAGAAAGAGATGGAAGGTCTTACAAACGATGAAGTGATAAAGCAGATTATTCGTAAAATTGAAGTTCCTCGATAGTGAAAAACCTATTCCTGACACGTCGTTTTTTTTACCTTTTCTGGGGATGTGTGCTGATGTTCATATTCTCATTGATGTTGTCATGGCTTATTGCTGTGGCAATAGTTAGTATTTTGGTCATCACGGCAAGTACGCTTATCGAAATCGCAATGCTTTACGCAACAAAAGGAATTTCTGCCGAACGTATTTTGCCCGAAAAATTCTCGAACGGAAACGATAACCCTGTTCAGATTTTACTCGAAAACAGGTATAAATTCCCTGTAAAGCTCAGGATTTACGAAGATTATCCTGTTCAGTTTCAGATCAGGGATGGGGGATTTGATGTAATGCTGGCTCGCCACGAAGCTAAACAGCTAAGCTATTCATTAAAGCCTTTAAAGCGCGGAGAATATGTTTTCGGATTTGTAAATACTCTTACTACAGGACCGCTTGGCATGGTTTTCAGGAGATTCAGGACGTGTAATGACCAGAAGGTTGCGGTATATCCATCGTTTCAGCAAATGCGCAGGTTTGAGTTAATGGCTGTTTCGAATCGCCTCACTGAAATAGGGATAAAGAAAACACGGAAAGTAGGTACCAGTTCCGAATTTGAGCATATCAGACCTTATGTTCAGGGCGACGACCCACGCAAAGTAAACTGGCAGGCTACAGCACGGCGTGGAGATCTTATGATTAATAATTTCCAGGATGAACGTTCGCAACAGGTATTTTGCCTGATCGATAAAGGCCGTGTAATGAAAATGCCCTTTGAAGGAATGAGCCTGTTGGATTACGCAATAAACGCTTCGCTTGTTTTACTCAATACAGCTATGTTAAAAGGCGATAAACCAGGGCTGATTACCTTTTCAAATCAAATCAGCAATGTGGTTCCGGCTGAAAGACGCCCGACACAGATGAATAAAATTATGGAGGTGCTCTATAACCAGAAAACCTTTTATAAAGAAAGCGATTATGAAATTTTATATGCAACTGTCAAGCTGAAAATCACCCAACGCAGTCTGTTGGTGCTTTTTACCAATTTCGAAACAACAGAAGGCCTTAAACGGCAATTGTTCTTTTTGCGAAAGCTGGCTACTCAACATCTTTTAGTGGTTGTGATTTTTGATAATACGGGGATGAATTCACTTCTTGAAGATAGCCCGAAAACACTCGAAGATATCTATATCAAAACCATTGCCGAAAAATTTAAACTTAATAAACATCTCTTGGTACGGGAACTCGAACAGTATGGTATACGTTCCTTTTTGACCACTCCCGGGAATCTTACTGTGAATATTATCAATAAATACCTTGAACTTAAAACAAGAGGATCAGTATAGGGTTTTAAGATAGAAAATTTAAAAAATTTCTCATCGGATCAGTGAAAATAACCCTTTTTTACTTCCGATATTTTCTTCCCTGAGCGAAAGCCCGAAAGTGGCTGTATATGCATACATTCCTTCAGGGCAGTCCCTGCCGCCAAATTTCCCATCCCAGCCTTTAGCTACATCATCCGTTGTAAAAATAAGCTGACCCCAGCGATCAAATATATACATCTTAAATGAGGAGATATTCCTGACTACAGGCCGGAATACTTTATTTAAGCTGTCGTTACCGGGTTTAAATGCGTTCGGGAAAAATACAGTTCCAAGGCATTCTGGTCCTGAATATAACAGGATTTCGGTTGTATCGGAATTTGAACAGGTAGTTGGCGATGTGTACGAGTATACAATGCGATGCAATCCTTCTGGTTCCTTGTACGGGAAAAGGCTATCCGCGGGATTACCATCAACAAAATAGTTGCCTCCCTGAGGTTCTCCGCCGGTAAGCTTGAAACCAGGCGCGGTATAGCATAAATCATGAAATGGTGCCAAGGTAACAACAGGGAGTGGTTCAAAAGTGATATCCCTGTCAGTGGCAGGTCCGTAGCCACATCCGGCGTTCTGGCCTTTTACTGAAAGTATGCCTTCTGTGGCATTTGGTGCAAAATTAAGGGTTGCGTTCCTTCCTGATTCATTAATTGTTACACCTTTCCCTGAATAGGACCATGTATAACTGGTTGAATTCGGATCGTTGGCTACATAAAAATCAAGACTCCCGGCAGTTCCTATGCAATGTACGCTGTTGCCGGAAAGGGCAGGAATTTCGGGGGTCCTTTTTGCCAGAAAAGTAATAGGTGTGGTTTCGGACCAGGAGACAAACCACCATGAATTTATAGTTTTGTTGTTCCCAAAGTCGCTATTCCAGGTATGGCAGCCGCTTGCGCTTATGCATCCCGTAGAGGAATTTGTTGTGCCGCCTATTTCGGAATCATCCCAAAAAATTCTCAACTGTCCTCCTGCCGGACGAATCTGACTTACTATATATCCATAATCATTGTTTTCTATATCGAAAATTGGTAAGTGTGTAAGCCCGCTGAGATTAGTTACAGTGAAAGCCAGGGAAGTACCATTTGTGACTGGTTTACCATAGTTGTCGTTACCATCCCAGGTAATGTGATTGTATCCGTCGCCACCCGGATACGCTTTTACATCGGCTATGATCTGAACATCTTCGGCATCTGCGCCGGGATTTGGATTTATCTCGATAAGAAGTTTAACTGTTCCGTCTTTTTCAACTTTCAGGCCAAAATCACCGCCTCCTGTAGTACAATTGGGTGTAACATTAATTGGTAAGTAAATACCCGATTTTGCCTTTTGGGTCGGATAAATACTACTGTCAGGGTCATTAAGGAAAATCTTGTATTGCAGGTAATTTAATGGTCCGCTTCTGGATTTCCGGTCACTTTCGAGGTTGCCGGTATTGTTGCATCCTGTCATGTTGCTGGAAATTGAAAATGTCCCGCCCCTGAAACCGTTACAGTCAATTTGTGTTACAATACTGTCGTCAGAAAGAACCATCATTTTCCCGTAAAACCGATCAATGCCGGAGTAATTATCAGATCCACTCCAGAATTGCCATGCTTTCGACCAAACCCGGCCATCTATTGCTTTTTGGGCAGCGTTTACAACCGTGATATCAAAAAAATCAAATAAATGCCGCGTGTCATCAGAATAAGGGGATGGATATTCGAATTCAAGGAAATAATCTCCGGTGGTTGACAAAGGCGGCAACTCAATGTAATCATATCCTCCAGCTGCCGGAAACGGTCCCGAAACGGCTTCATTGTAAGATGAAATGAACCCGGCACCCGATGTTGGCACGGGAAATGGACCATAAACAGTTGTGCCGGCAGGGTTTTTTATCCTGTATACGAGACCTGGTGTATATTTACCCAAGTCCTTTCCAAAGCCAAATCTTATTTTTTCAGTGGTGCTGGCAATTGAGATGTTAAGGCGTAAATCATCCGGTGCACCGTAAAAAGCAAAGTTGCTCCTCGATTTATTGATACATAACTGGCCTTTTGAATTCGTGTTTGGCATTACCTGTTTGGTGCCTTCAGCAAAAAGCATCATAGAGGGAAAAACGACCGCGCACAATAAAACAGCTAAGCTTCTGAAAACCTTTTTCATAATAATCCGATACGCAAAGATACCGTAGTTATCTTGATATCATTAAGAAAACTTCAGATGGTTTTGTTAAAAAAGCAAAATAGATTCAATCAAAGATGGAACAGAAAATTAAGACCCAAGACCCAAGGCCCAAATTCCAAGTCCCAAGATGCAAATTCCAAATGAAAAAGAACATTTGGCTCTTGGCTATTGGAATTTGGAGCTTGGTCCTTGGTGCTTGGAATTTGCAACTTGGAATTTATCTTATTTGTACCCTTCGTTATGCACACTTTTCACAGCCCTTCCTGAAGGGTCGTTCTGGTTGCGGAACGAAGCGTCCCATGCAAGCGCTTCGGGTGTGCTGCAAGCTACCGAAGGTACCGAAGGCACACATTGTGCCGCGGCATCCGAAGGAAAATGATCGGCAAAAATGGAACGGTAATAGTACTCTTCTTTTACCCGCGGCGGGTTAATGGGGAAGCGGTATTTCGCGTTGGCAAGTTGTTCGTCGGTTACCTGTGAAGCTGTAAGTTCCTTCAACGTATCTATCCAGCTATAGCCAACTCCATCGGAGAATTGTTCTTTCTGGCGCCATGCAATGCTTGCCGGCAGATAATCCTCGAAAGCTTTGCGAAGAATCCATTTTTCAATTTTACCGTCTTTCGCCATCTTATCTTCCGGATTCAGGCGCATGGCTACATCCATAAATTCTTTATCGAGGAAAGGAACACGACCTTCAACACCCCATGCAGCCAGTGATTTGTTAGCCCGGAGGCAATCGTAGAGATGTAATTTCGAAAGTTTCCTAACGGTTTCTTCGTGGAACGATTTGGCATCAGGAGCTTTATGAAAATAGAGGTATCCTCCGAAAATCTCATCAGCGCCTTCGCCCGAAAGCACCATTTTTATTCCCATCGATTTTATAACCCTCGACATAAGGTACATAGGCGTCGAAGCACGTATAGTAGTAACGTCGTAGGTTTCGAGATGATAAACCACATCGCGCAACGCATCCAACGCTTCCTGAATGGTGAATTCAATTTCGTGGTGCACCGAACCAATATGATCGGCAACAATCCGCGAAGCCGCCAGGTCGGGCGAGCCTTTCAACCCGACAGCAAAGGAGTGAAGCTGGGGATACCATGCTTCCTGCAGATCGTGCGATTCGATACGGCGGGCGGCATATTTTTTTGCGATAGCCGAAATAACAGAAGAGTCAAGACCTCCTGAAAGCAGAACGCCGTAAGGAACGTCCGACATCAGCTGGCGGTGAACGGCTTCTTCGAGTGCGGTCCGCAGTTCATTAATATTGCTCTGGTTGTCTTTTACGGCTGAATACTCTTCCCAGTCACGCTTGTACCATTTGCGCATTTCCCCATCTTTGCTGTAGAGGTAATGGCCAGGCAAAAACTCTTCGATGCGGTTACAGGTGCCTTCGAGGGCTTTTAGTTCCGACGCTACATAAAAATTGCCGAACTTATCCCATCCCATGTACATAGGAATTATTCCTATATGATCGCGGGCAATGAGGTAGCAATCGTTTTCGACATCATACAAGGCAAAAGCGAAAATGCCGCTGAGGTCTTCGATGAAATCGATTCCTTTTTCACGGTACAGGGCAAGAATAATCTCGCAATCGGAATGTGTCAGGAATTCGTAGTCATTTTTCAGGGTTTTGCGTAGATCCAGGTGGTTGTAAATCTCACCGTTGACAGATAAAATCAGTTTACCGTCTTTGCTTTTTAAAGGCTGGCCTCCTGATTGCGGATCAACGATTGAAAGCCGCTCATGCGCCAGTATAGCTTTTTCGCCGCAGTAAATACCCGACCAGTCCGGCCCGCGGTGGCGGATTTTTTTCGACATTTCCAATACTTGCAACCTTAAATCCTGCGAAGCCGTTTTTAGCTCAAAAACTCCTACAATTCCACACATAAAATTTATTTTTTAAAGTAAAACATCACATAAATCGTTCACACAGGGCAATAAAAAAGGCCTTCCTGTGAGGAAAGCCACTTATGATTTTTCAAACACAATACAGCTTTCCTAATCCGCCAGGGGATTATAATTATTGAAAAGTGTATTATGATTAAACATATTGCCTGTATTTGTTTGTGACCACAAAGATAATAAGAAATGATTATATACTGGCAAAAATAATTTACCTGGCAGGAAAGCACGGGTCAGAAAAGCCCAAACGGATCTTTTTTACTGAATAAGGGAAAGTCAAATATTGAAAATAGTAAGTAGGGTAAATCTTTCCGGACCCTTGTTGCCAGCTTTTGTATTCAAAGTGATATGGAAATGGAAACTATGATGGAAAGTAGTATATATTTGTAGATGTGTTATAGTTACCACCAATATTAAGAAATGAGACAACTACTTGCATTATTGACACTTACATTATTAACCTGGACAACTAAGGCGCAATTCCCTTTTGAGAAATACCCTGCTATTTCGTATGAGAATTTTAATGACTGGAAATTTTATAATAGATCTGAAAAGGAAAATAAATTTCACCATACTCTGACAATTCCTAACTTTTACAATGACCATGACACAATAACCATCCAATTGACCTCTTTTACAAACAATTGGGACAGTTCTTACATTAGAATCTTCAAGAATAAAAAACAAATTCAGAAATTCTTTGAACCCATGGGATTTGCTCCGTCAAATATGTTTGAACCGGTTAGAGTTGCAGACATAAACGGAGACGGACTTTCTGACCTTAAATTAATAGTATCCTACAATGGCTCTGGGTTAGCTTGTTTAAATGTCAGAGTTATTTATCTGTTTCAGAATAAAAGTGGTGGAGAATTCGTAAAAATATCATTCGATGACATGATGGATGAAAAAAGGCGAGAAGAAAGAGATTTTGACGGGGACAAAAATTTTGAAATAATTACCATGAACCTTAGATATTACAGAGACCATAGTTACTGGCTGTTTAACTTGTACAATTTCGATTTAGATCATTTGCTGAATGTTAATTGGAAAGACAACTATCCAATAATGACTCAATTTCTGCTAAGAGACAACTTTGAAATAACGAATAGAATCAGTCGAGAAAAAATGAAAGAATTCTCTTTAGCTTTACCCGAGAAATATGATAAGAAATAGAAATACTGTCGGTAACAAACCCAATAGCAAATTCGGGTTTTTGAACTGAGCTCAAGAGAACGCTTCGCTAAGTTGCGTGTTCGTCGAAACATTTAAAATCTTAACTTACATTTGTGCTGGCTGACAGTTGAGCAACAATTTATTCCCGCACTTGCCATAGCGTCAACCGTCAAACTGTCTAATAACCTATTTATTAATCTTTCAGGCAAGAAATTCTGAGGGTACTTATCAACAACCGAAACTTGATAACTTATTGAATAAAGAAGCTGAAAATATTTTGTTATATTATTGATTATCTGTATTTTTAATACATGAAATTCATCACAGGACAAGACAGAAACCAGATTCCACTTTTCGCTTCTTCGCTGGAAGCGGCCATTGCTCAGGATAACGAAGTCCGTTTGATCGACATGTTTGTGGATAGCTTAAAACTTGAAGACTTTGGCTTTAAGTTTGAGTTTATGGAAAACGGAAGGCCGGCCTATCACCCGTCGGTTTTGCTAAAACTCTATATTTACGGATACATGAACCGCATCCGTTCCTCCCGCACCTTGGAGAAAGAATGTGGCCGGAATATTGAACTGATGTGGCTGATGAAAAGCCTGGTTCCCGATCACAACACCATTTCGAACTTCAGGCGCGACAATCCTAAGGCTATACGCAGGGTTTTCAGGGCAACCGTGCAACTGGCCAAACATTTTAATTTGATAGGGGGTAAACTGGTGGCTGGTGACAGCACAAAACTGCGAGCTCAAAATTCGAAGAAAAACAATTTTAATCCAAAAAAAATTGAACAGCACATCGCTTATATCGACAAGAAACTGGAAGAATACAGCAAAATACTGGCAAGCGAAGACAAGGATAGTATAAGCGAACCACAAAGAACAGAGATACAGGAAAAGGCTAAGACACATGCTGAACGGAAAGTTCGCTATGAACAAATGCAGCAAGAGTTGGAACAAAGCGGTGAAACCCAGATTTCGACATCCGATCCCGAAAGCCGACAGCTCATTACCCGCAACAACATTACCGAAGTAGCCTACAACATACAAACTACTGTTGATGCAAAGCACAACCTGCTTATTGATTACAAAGTAACCAACCAAAACGACTCCAAAGCCATGGGTGGCATGGTACGCCGGGCCAAAACCATCTTACAAAACGATGATTTTACCGCTCTTTACGACAAGGGATACCATACCGGCAGCGAGTTTGATTATGCCGACAAGCAAAGCATTGAAGTACTGGTAGCTGTGCCCGGGGTAGCCTCGCATGCTCCCGATCCGGCTTTTGATGTGGAGCATTTCAACTACGATAAGCTCTCCGATTCCTACACCTGTCCTGCCGGCCAAACCCTCACCACCAATAGCAACTGGTATAATAAAAGCCGGGGCAAATCAACAAACAAGATTAAACAATACACCACAAAAGCCTGTGCAGGCTGTAGCCTGAGAGCTAATTGCACCAACAACAAAGGTGGAAGGATGTTGGAACGCTCCGAACATGCCGAATTGATAGAAGCTAACAGGCAAAGGGTAGATACTAACAAAGATCTTTATCGCCGAAGGCAGGCAATAGTTGAGCATCCCTATGGAATTATTAAACGGCAGTGGGGATTCAGTTACATTTTAACGAAAAAAGGCATGAAACGGGCAAGTGCAGATGTAGGTCTGATGTTGGTGGCATTCAATATGCGAAGAATTATTACTATAATTGGCTTCGATGGCTTGCAAAAGTGGCTCCAAAGCCTTGCTTTTCGACTTTTGGAACAGTTTTACACTTTTTTTGCGCACCATCAGCTCCCATTACAACTCACCCAAATCCGAAAATATTTTTCAGCCCGCAGCTTATTATATCCTATTAGACTGTACATTTGGTAATACAACGGAATAGCGGGGGTTATTGGACAGACTGCCGTTGGCTTTATGAGAAAAAACGCAACAAAGAATTTAGTACTGACAATTATTGGACTTTTTATATTTTCAACTTGTGTCAGACAAGGTGACTATAAACTGAACATCATCTTTGACAATACAGACGGGCTGACAACTGAAGCTGATGTGAATGCAAACGGACTAAAAATTGGGAAAGTTGAAAAAATTGGACTTTTGAAAGATAAAATATTTGTCACGGCAACAATCGACAGAAATATTAATATTCCGCGAAACTCTATTTTTATCATTGAAAGCGTTGACTTACTTGGAACTAAAACAATTTCAGTAAAGTTAGACAGCGTAGAAACAAAATACTATAAAGACAGCGATACCATTTTTGGACAGTTACAAAGAAAAAGGTTTTTAAATGACTCGACTAAGCTTCAACTCGACAGTGCGACAATTACTAAACTTAAGCCCTTAGTTGACACGTTTGCCAGTGCCATCAGAGACTTTGGGAAATCACTAAATGACAGCAAGAAAAAATAGAAATGAATGAAAAACTGCTTATAACACCTAGCCATAATGCGGGGTTTGGTGGTCGTTGAAACATTGGAAATCTTAACTTACATTTGTACTTGCAGACAGCTGAACAGCAGTCTATTCCCGCACTACGGCTAGCTGCGGCCGTTAGCCACTTGGCCGACGCTCCGTGACTCTAAAAAACTTGACAATTTTACATTCTACAACCAGACAAAAAAATCTTTAGACAAAATCAAACCAGAAATTATGAGAGGACTTATATTAATTGGATTCGGCATTTTGTATTTAATTAAACCTACAATTTTCAGAACAGGAATCTGGCTGAAAACATCAAATTTCACAAATTTAATGTCACCTGAGAAATTTGAGAAGTACATGAAAATTTTAGCCGTAATATTTATTGTTATAGGCTTAATAATATTAATCCTTGACAATCAAGCATTTTTTGTCCAAGAAAACGTCGACAACCTCAAGAATCTTGGATAGCAAGAAAGCACTACCCATAACAGCCCCTAGCCATAATGCGGTGTTTTGTGCTCGTCGAACCATTTGAAATCTTAACTTACATTTGTGCTGGCAGTCAGTTGAGCAATAGTTTATTCCCGCATATGCCAAAGCTGCCGCCGCGGGTAACAAATAAAAGCCACTGAGTCTGATAGTAAAAATAGCCCAACAATAATGCTTACAACCAAACTGAGTCTTCAGGATAAATTGCCTCTTACCTGTTCGCGAACCGGCACTTGCTGCCATGGGAAGCAGGTACTGCTTAATGCGTGGGAGTTGGCCTGCCTTGCCAGGGAGAAAAAAATTACCGCACGGGAATTCATTGATCTTTACTGTGAGTTTGGAGGGATTCGTTTACGGTTCGACGGGAAAATAGGGTGGAAGGAGCAACACGCCTGCAGTCAGTATGTTGATGGGCTTGGATGTAGTGTGCATTTGGGGCGACCGCTATCCTGCCGGTTGTATCCGCTTGGCCGCCAGATACAAAGCGAAGAGGTTCACTACATGTACCTGGGGAATGAATTTCCGTGCATCGACGGATGTCCCGAAGTTTCCGGATTGCCTCATCTTACAGTAGGCGAATATCTTGAAGGCCAGGCAACAGGTAAGTTCGAACAGGCACAGGATGAGTATTTAAACGTGATGCAGAATTTAGCTGATATAGCGTTTGAGCTTCTTCTGGATACCGGGTTAGCTGAATCCGGCGATAAGCAAACATTACAGCTTTGGAGAAAAATGGGCAGCGAGCTTCCGGAAGTATTAGCAGTCAGAATTGGGCGCGAATGGATAGATTGTCTGATGCTTCCCGAAATTACAGGCGGTTTGGAAGATCCGGTTTCATTTGCCCGAAAACATTTTGATTTGCTCCGGTCAAAAGCGCAGGAAAAATTTGGAACACTCCAGGCAAACCAGGAATTACACGAAGCTTCTGTTTTAATAATGGGAGTAGCGTTGCACCTTGCCCGGGGATTAGGGGCAGAACCGGAAATTCTTGCTGAACACTGGATTGCTACCGCGAAGAATCATGGGGCTAAGGAATAGCATTCATGTTGATTTGTTTAATTTCACTGTTGAGTTATCTGAATTTCTTCCGTAGTCATATACTAAGCCGATTATTATTTTCGTGTGAGAAAAATTTAAAGTCTTTGGGCAAAAGCGTAGAACCTGAAATTCTCATTTCAAATGATCAACTGTTTCAGAACAAATTCAGAAAGCAATGATTTTCAAAATCTTGTAAGGGAACTTGACGCGGATTTAAGAATCCGTGATGGAGAAGAACACGCGTTTTATTCCCAATTCAACAAAATTGACAAAATAAAATATGTTATAGTTGCTTATGACAATGGAATACCTGTAGGTTGCGGGGCAATTAAGGAATATTCGCCTGGCACAATGGAAGTTAAACGCATGTATGTGTTACCAGGCAGGCGCGGGCAGGGAATTGCCTCACTGATTTTAAAACAACTGGAGTTGTGGGCAATTGAAATAAACTCCGCCAGATGTGTATTGGAAACCGGGCTTAAACAGCCGGAAGCCATCGCACTGTATAATAAAAACGGATATATCATTATTCCAAACTACGGCCAATACGCAGATGCGGTAAACAGCGTATGCTTTGAGAAGATTTTGAAAACAGAACAGAGAAAATTCGATCACGACGCAAGAAGGCATCCATAAACAATACCACTACTGGCTCTATACATAACGTCATTACGAGTAAATAATAAAATGTGAATTGTCGATTTGCGGTCCTGCATATCTTTATACCTTCGCGATTCAAAAGAACAATAAAATGAGAAAAAATCTTATCCTTTCATTTTCATTATTCCTGATGCTGAATTTTATGTATTCAGGGCAGGCACAAACCCGGAAAACTTCTCCAGTTTTACTCCAGAATTCACAAACTGTCAATAAAAAAGAAA
Organism: Bacteroidales bacterium; assembly: GCA_963665485.1. Taxonomy (GTDB): domain Bacteria; phylum Bacteroidota; class Bacteroidia; order Bacteroidales; family UBA4417; genus UBA4417. The sequence continues at coordinate 1,034,337 of OY762227.1, forward strand.
TGGCCGCAAAGGTGAAAGCCGAATTTTTACATGCCTGGAACGGTTACAAAAAATATGCCTGGGGATATGATGCCCTGAAACCGCTCAGTAAAGAACCTCATAACTGGTACAAGAAATCACTGATGATGACCCCGGTAGATGCTTTCGATACCATGATCCTGATGGGCCTGACGGAAGAAGCCGGTGAAGCCAAAGAACTTATTTTTAAAGACCTGGATTTCGATGTGGATATGGAAGTGCAGAATTTTGAGGTGTCCATCCGAATCCTGGGAGGTTTGCTTTCAGCTTATGAACTTGATGGAGATCCGCGTTTCCTTACGCTGGCTGAGGACCTGGCTAAGCGGCTGATGAAAGCGTTCAATTCTCCTACAGGTATGCCTTATCTTTATGTGAACCTGAAAACCGGGGCAACCTCGGGTGCAAATTCCAATCCGGCCGAAATTGGAACTTACCTGGTTGAATATGGTACGCTGAGTAAACATACCCATAATCCTGTTTATTACCAGACAGCCATGAAGGCCATGACTGCTTTATATGCTTTGCGTTCACCCATAAATCTTACTGCTGAAGGAGTCAATGTCGAAACCGGAAAGATTACCAGCCCGATGAGCCATATTTCGGGTTATATCGATTCGTACCTTGAGTATATTCTCAAAGGCTCAATCCTGTTTAATGACAGGCAGTTAGCAGATATGTGGACTCCAACCATTGCTGCAGTAAATAAATACCTTGCTGATCAAACTCCGGATGGCTTGTGGTACGGGCATGCAGATATGTATACCGGAAAAATTTCTGAAACCAGCTATGGCGCGCTTGACGCGTTTTTTTCGGGAACACTGGCCATGAACAAGGACCTCAAACGTGCTGCAGCGCTTCAAAACTCCAACTATTCCATGTGGATGCAGAATGGTGTTGAGCCTGAATCAATGAATTACAGTACAAAGGAAGTGGAAAACGGGGCTTATATTTTACGTCCCGAGAACATTGAAGGCGCTTATTATCTTTACCAATACACCCACGAAGAGCGTTACCTCGAAATGGGAGCAAATATGTTCGGTAACCTGGTAAAATACTGCCGCACCGACGAGGCGTATGCCGCCTTGAAAGATGTCCGTACCAAGGAAAAAAAGGATTATATGGAGAGTTTCTTTTTTGCCGAAACATTAAAATATGCCTTCCTGCTTTTTGATGAATCAGGGAAACTGGATTTCAATAAAGTGATATTTAATACAGAGGCGCATCCGTATAAAAGGGGTTAGGAGTTAGGATCTGGGGATTAGGGAACAATATGAGCAAATCTGTTTTTTTGCTGAGAAACTTTAAGTCTGTCGTTGAATAGCTGATTCAGAATTTATCAACACCGTCACCTGTAGATTCATTTTAAATTAAATTTGTAGTAATAATAAATTTTTAATCCAATCAATATGGCACGAGGAATCAACAAAGTAATTCTGGTAGGGAACCTGGGTAAAGATCCTGAAGTTCAAACATTTGAAACATATAAAAAAGCGACTTTTTCGCTTGCTACCACTGAGCATTCGCGGGATAGGGAAGGAAACGAAGTACAGCATACCGAATGGCACAATATCGTAATGTGGCGCGGCCTGGCCGAAATTGCCGAACAATACCTGCGCAAAGGCAACCAGGTATATATCGAAGGTAAAATTCGTACCCGCTCGTTTGATGCTAAGGACGGCACCAAGAAATATATCACTGAAATACAGGCTGATAACCTTGTGTTATTAGGTGGAAAGAGAGAAGGCAGCGGTGAAAACAGCAGTCAGGCTCAGTCGTCCAATTCGTATGGACATCCTGCCCAGCCAGTTGTTCCTCCAATCACCGAACCATTGGCCCAGCAAACGGATCATGATGATCTGCCATTTTAAGTTACTTAATAGGTTAAAATAAGCGGGCGGACAGTGTTCGCCTGTTTATTTTCACCTTTTACTATCTTTGCATCTTAAAATCAATTACTTCACACCGTGGCTGACCCACTTCCCGATGCGTTTCGCGCATTCTTTTTATTAAATATTACCACAACCGACCTGGCTTCTTCAGCCGGACTGATTGTAGGATTGCTCTCTGTCATAATACTTATATTTTGTTCAGCAGCAGCTTCTGCCTCCGAAACAGCCTTTTTTTCGCTGTCGCCATCCCAGCTGAATGACATACGTTCATCGAAAAGCTCCGCTAATAAACGGATTGTTCATCTACTTGAGAACTCAAAATTATTACTGGCAACCATTCTGATTATTAACAACCTGGTAAATGTTGGCATCGTTATTCTCTCCACTTTTCTGGTGAACCGGTATCTCGATTTCACCTCCAATCCGTTGCTGGGTTTTGTTTTCCAGGTAGTGATTATTACTTCATTATTATTGTTGCTTGGCGAAATACTGCCCAAAGTAGTAGCTACACGCAAACCTGTAAAAATAGCCTCACTTCTGGTTACACCTCTGAGTATTGTACAGCGGGTATTGTATCCATTCAGCCTTATACTTGTGAGTTCAACCCGGTTTATTGACAAACGTCATGCGCACAGGTACCAAAATATTACCCTCGACGATATTTCGAACGCCATTGATATTACTGCCGATGGAAAAGTAGACGATGAGGACAGAAAGATCATGAAGAGCATAACCCGCTTTGGTGATATTAATGCGCGTGAAATTATGAGCCCAAGGGTTGATCTTACTGCAATTGATGATACCGATTCGTTCACGCAGGTTCAAAAAGTTATAGTTGAGTCAGGATATTCAAGGATACCGGTATATAATGACACTCCTGATACGATTACCGGTATATTATATATCAAGGACTTATTGCCGCATCTATCAGAAGAGGAGTCCTTCGACTGGAAATCACTGGTAAGGCCATCTTTTTTTGTTCCGGAAAACAAACCCATCAACGACCTGATGCAGGAATTCCAGGAGAAAAAAATACACATGGCTGTGGTGGTCGACGAATATGGAGGTACATCCGGTATTATTACGCTTGAAGATATTATTGAGGAAATTGTCGGTGAGATAAATGATGAATTTGATATAGAAGCGGAAAATACATTCTACACGAAGATCGATGATTACAATTATGTGTTCGAAGGGAAAACCACCATTAACGATATGTGTCGCGTATTAGGAATCGACGATCGTATTTTTGATGAAGCCAAAGGGGAAAGCGAATCGCTTGCCGGGTTGATACTCGAACTTGCTGGTAAAATACCGGCAACAGGCGAAAAATTTACCCTTGGCGAATATGCTTTTCGCGTTGAAGTGGCTGATAAGCGCAGGATTAAGAAAGTAAAGATAACCACACCATCCGGGATTGATGAAGCCGATTAATCCAGAATTGTAAGATTATTTCGCTGCTAAATTCGGATCTGCCAGTTCCCCCAAAGTCCGGAAGAGTAGGAACACAGCAATAAAAGGCACCACACGTCGTTTTACTTATCAAAAATTTTATTGAAATGTCCTTTCTTAACAGAGTGTCCTTCCTGCTAAAATATAACAAATCAATTATTGCTGTATTTCTGTCGATGCTGATAATGCCAGGTATATTAATTGTTTCATCATGCAGTAACGAATATACACCTAAACCGCGTGGATATTTTCGTATCGCGCTTCCCGAAAAAAAATACTTTCTTCTCGATTCCATATACCCATATACCTTTGAATACCCGGTATATGCCCGGATCACTAACGACCCGCTCTCCCCTGAAGAAAAGAACTGGATCAATATCGAAATGCCTGTTTTCCATGGCCGTATCCATATCAGTTATAAGCCGTTAACGGGTAAAAACAGCCTGGTTCAATTTACGGAAGATACACGTACACTTGCGCTGAAGCATATGGCAAAAGCAAGTGGGATAAGAAATATTTCTATCAATGATCCGAATCGTAAAATGTATGGTCTGGTATACGAAATTAACGGTATGGGTGCAGCATCACCTTACCAGTTCTACCTTACTGACAGTACGACGCATTGGCTGCGCGGATCACTCTATTTCGATGCCATTCCTAACAACGACTCCCTGGCTCCTGTTATCGATTTTGTTAAAACAGATATTCAGCATCTGTTCGAAACCATTCGCTGGAAATAAGAAACCACTTTATTAGTCTATCTAAAGTAGCTTCAGGAATAATAGTATGAAATTCATTCCGGATACTTCTTTCAAAATCGAAACCTACAGCCAATAAATCCCATTTTGGCCTCAACCTGCATGAAGTTAACAAGATAAAACGTACTTTTGCACCTCTTTAGCGATTTCTGCAAAGAAGTGGATAAAGGCTAAGTTTTTCCGGGGAAATATTGAAACACTTTTCCCGGTTTCTTGTTAACCTTTTAGTTTTACAGAAAGCATTTCATTCAACGCCAATATATTATAAGCATGACCAACTACAATCTTTCACATCTTGACGAACTCGAAAGCGAATCTATATTTGTGATCCGCGAAGTAGCAGCCCAGTTCGAACGCCCTGCAATACTTTTTTCGGGAGGCAAGGATAGCATTGTAATGACATACCTGGCCCGTAAGGCTTTCTGGCCGGCAAAAATTCCTTTCCCCTTACTTCATGTGGATACCGGGCATAACTTTCAGGAAACTTTAGACTACCGCGATAATATGGTCAAGGAACTTGGTGTACAACTGGTTGTAGGATCAGTTCAGGAATCCATTGATACCGGTCGCGTGGTTGAAGAAAAAGGGTATAGCGCCAGCCGCAATCTTTTACAAACCGTTACTTTACTCGATACCATAGAGAAGCACAAGTTTGATGCTGCTATGGGTGGTGGTAGACGTGATGAGGAAAAAGCACGTGCCAAAGAGCGTTTCTTTTCGCACCGTGATGAATTCGGACAATGGGATCCTAAAAACCAACGCCCGGAATTATGGAATCTTTTCAACGGTCGCAAACATATAGGTGAGCATTTCCGGATTTTCCCGATAAGCAACTGGACAGAAATGGATGTGTGGCAATATATATACAAGGAAAATATTCCGTTGCCAAGCATTTATTTCACCCATGAGCGCGAAGCTTTTCTGCGCGATGGCGTTTGGCTGGCTAATGCACCTTTCATGAAGCTTAAGCCGAATGAAAAATTAGAAAAAAAGATTGTCCGTTGCCGCACCATAGGCGATATTTCCTGTACCGGTCTTAACCTTTCAACAGCGAATTCTCTCGAAGAGATCATTTCCGAAATTGCCGCTACCCGCGTTACCGAACGTGGCAGCCGTTCCGACGATTTACGTAGTGAAGCCGCGATGGAGGACAGGAAGAAGGAGGGGTATTTTTAGACGAAGGAGGAGGACAGGAAGACAAGGAGAGAGGGGGCGAAGGAGCGAAACGGAGAAAGTGCGAAGGAAGACTTAGAGAATCCAAATCCGAAGCTATTTAAATAGTTCAAACCTGAGAATATAAAAAAATTAAAAATTCAAAGTGCTTCATTCAGAATTTCGGAACTCAGCACTAGGCACACAGCACTAAGCACAAAATAAATGACTGAATTTTCATCCAAAGGATACCTGAATATGGAGCTGTTGCGTTTTACAACAGCCGGAAGTGTTGACGACGGTAAGAGTACCCTTATCGGCAGGCTTTTGTACGACAGCAAATCGATTTTTGAGGATCAGCTTGAAGCCGTAAAACGGGCAAGTATCCAACGTGGGAATGAGCATATAAACCTGGCTTTGGTAACCGACGGGCTTCGGGCCGAGCGCGAACAGGGAATTACCATTGATGTGGCTTACCGCTATTTTGCTACTCCCAAAAGAAAGTTTATTATTGCTGATACGCCCGGTCATATTCAATATACCCGAAATATGGTTACCGGTGCTTCCACAGCCAACGCGGCGCTTATAATTATTGACGCGCGCAACGGCGTTACCGAGCAAACTTACAGGCATACCTATATTTCAACACTGTTACAGATTCCGCACATCCTTATTTGTGTTAACAAAATGGACCTTGTTGGTTACAGCGAAGAAGTGTACAACGAAATCCAGGAAAAATTTGTTGCTTTCGCTTCGAAACTTAAGGTAAAAGATTTCCGTTTTGTTCCTATCAGCGCCTTACATGGGGATAATGTGGTTGAGCCTTCAACAAACATGAATTGGTACAATAACGGAACTTTGCTCGAAGTACTGGAAAACCTCCCGATTGACCACGATTACAATCTCACCGATGCCCGTTTTCCTGTACAATATGTTGTAAGGCCTATATCGGACGAATACCATGATTACCGGGGATATGCAGGTCGTGTGGATGGCGGTATTTTTAAAACCGGGGATAAGGTAATGATACTTCCCGGAGGCTTTCATTCAATTATCAAATCCATTGAATTGCAGGACAAACAGCTGGAACAGGCTTTCCCGCCTATGTCTGTCACCATGCAGCTTACCGATGATATTGATATCAGCCGTGGCGATATGATTGTGAAGGAAGATAACCGCCCGCAGGTAAGTCAGGATATTACTATGATGGTTTGCTGGATGAGCCCACGCCCGTTACAGATCAACGGCAAATATGCTTTGAAACACACCACCCGCGATGTGCGTTGCCTTGTAAAAGAAGTTCATTACAAAGTAAACGTGAATACAATAGCTCAGATCACTGATGATCTGGAAGTGAAAATGAATGATATAGCACGTATTACTATTCGCACAACCAAACCTTTGCTTTTCGACTCGTACAGCCAGAACCGTATTACCGGTGCCGTAATTTTTATTGACGAAGGAACCAACGAAACGGTTGGAGTAGGGATGATTGAATAGACATAGGGATTAAAAGGCTGAATCCGGCCATACAGTTTTCAAAATATCCCCAATAAACACGGCCATTGCATCTTATAGCCAGCCAAATGTACCCTATTTAAGGTAGTTTTGGCTGGTTATAGCTTTACAAAGAGATGATTAATCGTTAGCTCATTTTGAACGTATTGCTTCGCATATTGGTTTTGAACCAAGCCGTATGTAGTTATAAATGTGACAAATACACTCTTTTTCGTTTTTGTTTCTGAGCAAAAAGCATTTACTTTTTTAGCAATTTCCTGCGCATAATTTTTATCAATAGCATATTCGGTATTGTAAAATTTCATTTCGCAAATAGTTATTACATTATCATCCCTATCAATCAGCAAATCAATCTGGGCGCTGTTTTCTGTATTTTTCTGTATCCAACTTCCATGTAATGAATGTATCCCCGAAATCTTTAATCCTTCCTTTATTTGTTCCACATGTTTTAAACAAATAGTTTCAAAACTAAATCCGGACCATATTTTATAACTTGCCTGGCCGAATATTTTAATCCAGACTCCGCTATTGGAAGGCCGGGAATTTTCGATGTATTTGATGAAAAACATTGAATATTCATCTGTGAGGCGATACAAGGAGTCTTTCGTTCCCTGGTAAGGCAAATATTTTTCGATAAAACCGGATTGTTCCAGCTCCAGAAGCGTTTTTGTGAGCGCGCCTCCGGAGGTTACTTTGCTTTTTATCAGGATTTCAGTTCGTGTAAGACCTTTCCGAACGGAAGCCAATGCTTTAATAATGGCTTCATGATTATCGTGTTGATCGAACAGGGATGCAAAAACAGTATCAAACTCAGTTCTCAGAAACCCGTCTTTGGCAAAGCACAGCCTATCCAGTGCTTGCGCCACGCTTTCGCCGGGCAGAATTTTTTCGAGGTAATGAGGAACGCCGCCCATGGCCATGTACAGTTGTAATACATCATTTCGCGAAAGCCTTACATTGTTATTCTTTAGCAATTGTTCTGGTTCCTGCAGATTAAAGGGCAGCAGTTGAATTTTTTCAGTCAGCCGGTTATGCAGGCCACCTTTACTCCTTATAATATTTTGTATCATGTATGATGCTGCCGATCCGCAGATTACCACAAAAATATTGTAATATTCTGTTTATCATTTACATATAATATCATAACTCTGAATTAAGCGAATTGAATATTGTACTAATATGCACAAAATCAACGCCATACGGTTTGATGCCAATAAATGTCTTTCGGAGAATTTTTATTAATGAACAGATATGTAGCTTTTTTCATTTTGTTTTGGGTATACATGTCGCGATTTTTAACATGGGCTGCCTTATCACTTATTTAATACATAGTCAGTATCGTTTATTAGTTTTTTAAAAATAAAAGACTGGTTCTTTTTATCAACCTTTTACGCTACTTTTGGCCCCACAAATTTTAGATTTTCACACGGCAAATAATTACATAACAATCAATACTTCACTATGAAAAAAACAGTTTTTCTGCTTGCGCTTAGCTTTGTATTTGCTTTATCGGCAAACAAAGTAAATGCCTGTTCAAATTTCCTTGTTACCAAAGGAGCCACGGTTGATGGATCAAGTATGATCAGTTACTCCGCCGATTCGCACACTCTGTTCGGTGAATTGTATTACTGGCCGGCTGCAACATATCCCGCCGGAACTATGCTGGATGTGTATGAATGGGATACCGGGAAATTTATGGGTAAAATAAAACAAGCTGCTCAAACCTATAATGTTGTCGGCAATATGAACGAACACCAGGTTGCAATAGGCGAAACTACATTTGGCGGCCGTGAAGAGCTGGCCGACACAGCGGCTGTTATGGATTATGGCAGTCTTATTTATATTGCCTTACAGCGTTCCAAAACAGCTCGTGAAGCCATTCAGGTTATAACCTCTTTAATGGCTGAATACGGTTATGCCAGTGAAGGTGAATCATTCTCGATCAGTGATCCTAACGAAGTGTGGATTATGGAAATAGTTGGGAAAGGTAAACCCGTGACTTCAAAAGATAAAAAGGGACGTGTAACTGTAAAATATGATAAAGGAGCTGCCTGGGTAGCAATCCGCATTCCGGACGGTTATATTTCGGGTCATGCTAACCATGCGCGTATCACCACTTTCCCTCTCAACGATCCTGAAAATTGCCTGTATGCTCCTGATGTTATCAGTTTTGCACGTGAAAAGGGTTTGTATAAAGGGGATGATAAAGACTTCAGTTTCTCCGATATTTATGCGCCGATTGATTTCGAAGGCGCTCGTTTTTGCGAAGCCCGTGTCTGGAGTGGATTTAATAAAGTCGCCAAAGGAATGGACAAATACCTTGATTACATAAAAGGGGAGAACCTGAAAAACCGAATGCCGCTTTACATCAAACCTGATCATAAACTTTCTTTACAGGAAGTTATAGGTCTTATGCGCGATTATTACCAGGGAACCGAACTGGATATGACTAAAGACGCTGGTTCCGGCCCGTATAGCTGTATTGTCCGGTGGCGGCCGCTTACCTGGAAAGTGGATGGGGTTGAATACTTTAACGAAAGAGCTATCAGCACCCAGCAAACTGGTTTTGTATTTGTAGCGCAATCGAGGCCGTATGTCCCGAGTCCGCTTGGCGGCATTATCTGGTTTGGTGTCGATGATACCTATTCAAATGTTTTCACACCTATGTACACATGTATGACTAAAATTCCGGAAACGTATGCCGTTGGAAATGGTTCGATGATGGAATTCAGCGACAATGCAGCTTTCTGGGTTTTTAACCAGGTTTCGAACTTTGCATACACCCGCTATAGCGACATGATTGTGGATATTCAGAAGAAACAGTCGGAACTCGAAAATAACTATGTTGCTATGGTTCCGGCTATCGATAAAGTGGCGCTTGAAATGTACCGTACTAATCCTGCAAAAGCCATACAGTTTCTTACCGACTTTTCAGTTGCGCAAGGGAATAACACGGTAAATGAATGGAAAAAACTGTACCGATTCCTGTTCACTAAATATATGGATGGTAACATCAAGGAAGCTGTTGCTGTTCCTGCGGGATATAAATTTGCCAATCCAACTGTAAAACAACCCGGATATGGCGATTCGTTCTACCGCAAGCTGGTTAAGGAAACCGGTGATAAATTTAAAGTTGTAGGCCCGGCCGGAAACTAGAATTCCAAAGAATAAGTGTCGGATTTCGAAGCAGTATGAATTAGCATTTCATTAATCTCAGAAATTGAACTCCCTCAGAAATAGTAAGCGTCCTGACTGTATTATCAGCAGGGCGCTTTATTGCTATATCGAAAAATTACCTGAAATGTACTTTGGAATATAATGTTTCCTTATCTTTGAATACTAAAACCACTTAATTTTTATGGACACAAAACCTGCCAACACTTTAGCATATAAGATATCTATAGGCATACTATTGGCTATTATTGCCGTTATGGCCTGGATGCTGGTAAATCAGAAAAAGGAGATTGTGATCCGGGAAAAGGAGTCGGGCAACGCACAAACAGAATTACAGGGTCAGCTGGATTCGTTGCTGGCCGAACATGAGCGCGTTAAAGTGTCGTATGGTGAATTAAGTAATTCGCTTTCGGAAAGAGACAGTATTATTAATGTGAAAGCCATGGAAATAAAAAAACTCCTTGGCTCCAAATCCGAACTGGCTGTAGTAAAACGAAAACTTGCTCAATTGCAGCAGATCACGCAGGTTTATGAACAGCAGATCGATTCATTATTTACTGTTAACCGCAAACTCAAAGCTGAGAATGATAAAATCAAGATCGATTATAATCTGGAACAGCAAAAAACCAATAATCTGTCAAAAGACAAAGACGCATTAAATGAGAAAATAACCGGTGCTGCAGTTTTAAAAGCGTATAAAATTTCTGCAGTTGCATATAAGTCCAAAGGAACAGATAAGGAAAAGGAAACTGACAAGGCAACCCGTGCCGATAAAATAAAAGTTTGTTTTACGGTGAGTGAGAATAAGCTTGTTAGTTCCGGTTACAAGCGGTTCTTTGTACGTATAGCCCGACCCGACAATATTATTCTCACCCGCGGACCGGCGTATACCTTCCAGTTTCTTGGACAAACCTTGCAATTCTCTGCAATGGAAACCCTCAATTATGAAGGTGATGCTGCTGATATATGTACCTACTACGAAAGACCGGCCAACGGCACTGAACTCTCCAAAGGCCGGTATGTTGTGAGTATATTTACCGAAGATCGTGAAATAGGCCAGACATCATTTGACCTCAAATAGTTCTCCTGGCTAGCAGAATTCAAAAACTTTCCCGGAATCTGAATTTTTCATTTTATTACAAATGAATGTTGGTTATTTTGAATGTATTGTAATGCGTAACGAACTAATAGGATTATAAATTCAATTATCATTTCGTGCGCGTATTCAAATTTCACTTTCTGGCGTTTAAATTGGACAGAAAGTTAGAATAGAGAGAACGAACATCCAGGTTTTCTCAAAACAGGACAAAGGCCTGATTTAAAATGATTCTAAAAAGTAAATATATAAATCTGATAAACAACAAGATAAGATTTGATTTAATAAAAACCAGGTTTTTTTTCAAGCATGTGCTATTACCTTTGGCATTGATGGTAATAAACCTATGAACAAAGTTAGTAAAGTGGTTTTTGGTTAACTTTGGTTTTTGGTTAATCCGGTCTCAACCGGACTGAAAAGAATGATTGAGACTGGCAATTTTCATTATTTCTTTTGATGCTGCTTAACAGGTCAAAGGCTTTTAGAAGAACTCAAAATGCTCGTATTACTTCCCTTTGCCACTACACAGCAAAAAAACTGCCGGAAACTTCCGGCAGTTTTCATTTAAAGGAACAGGTACAAGAATTTATTTTTTCACTCCTTCAAGAATGCGAAATGCTTCTGTAAGACTTTCGGTCATTGGAATAAACGAATAGCCGAAAGCGGAACTGAATTTTTCAGCTGAATAATATGATTTCGACATGGAGGCCCGGACGTTTTCGCGGGTTAACAGCGGAGTCGTTTTTGTAAGGCGGCCACGCATTTCATCAAGCCATGCAACAACATTCATAATACTGCCGTTCAATTCAATACGTGGATGAGGCTTCCCAAGTATATTCGCGGCTTTTGTAAAAAATTCCCTGAGAGAAAGATTTTCAGAATTTAAGACAAAGCGTTCACACATGACCGAACTTTCCATAAGCATGATCATAGCATTCACAACGTCGCGCACATCCACATAGCCATTAATACCGGGAATATAATAAGGGAGAAAATTCTCAATGTTATGGAACAGCCTGTTTGTGGCTTTGTGATGACAGCCTGCGCCTATAATAACCGATGGATTCACAATAACGGCATTCAAGCCTTCTTCTATCCCGCGCCATACTTCACGTTCGCCACCATATTTGCTGATGGCATAGCCGCTGTTAATGCGCGAAGTCTTCCATTTGGCGTTTTCATCAATCATTTCGCCTTTTTCAGCCTGTCCCAGCGAAGCAATTGAACTCACGTGGCAAAGTTTCTTTATGCCATTTTCGATACAGGCATTTACTACGTTGGCAGTTCCTTCAATATTTACCGCAAGCATCGTTTTTAATTCCCGCGGGTTAAACGAAATCATAGCGGCGCAATGATATACATACTCAACATCCTGCATGGCCTGTTGCAGCGAAAAAGTATCCAATATATCGCCTTCAACCCACTCAACCTGGTCGATCAGGTGTTCGTTTTCGGCTGAAAAACAATTAAAAAGCTTACGGGTTTCGTACGGCTTTTTACCCGGGCGTAACAATGCCTTTACCTTATGCCCTCTTCGGGTAAGTTCATATAAAAGGTGGGAGCCAACCAATCCTGTTCCGCCGGTTACAAGTATCATGCTACAAAACTATGAATTTTTTAATCGATTCAAACACAGATAAAAGCCAGGGGTTTAAACATCGTGTGACTGAAGCCTTATTCCATAAGAACAGCCAATCAATTGTTTTGTTAACTTTGCACCTCAAATACTGATTTTATGAGTTTTGTTGACGAACTGCGCTGGCGCGGGATGATACATGATGTAATGCCTGGCACCGCTGAGCAGCTTGAGAAAGAATTAACCACAGCCTATGTTGGAATTGATCCTACGGCCGACTCACTCCATATTGGTCACCTGGTTTCAATTATGATGTTGAAGCATTTACAGTTGGCCGGGCATAAACCTCTGGCATTGGTAGGTGGAGCAACCGGAATGATCGGTGATCCATCAGGAAAAAGCGAAGAACGTAATCTGCTGAGTGAAGAATTATTGCGTCATAACCAGGAATGCATCAAAGAGCAATTATTGAAATTCCTGGATTTTGATATTTCAAAACCTAACCATGCCGAAATTGTGAACAATTACGACTGGATGAAGGAATTCACTTTCCTGGGATTTCTTCGTGAAGTTGGCAAGCATATTACTGTCAATTACATGATGTCGAAGGATTCGGTGAAGAAACGGCTCGAAACCGGCATTTCCTTTACTGAATTCACTTATCAGCTGGTTCAGGGATACGATTTCCTGGAATTATACAATACCAAGAATTGCAAGCTTCAAATGGGTGGCAGCGACCAGTGGGGAAATATTACCACAGGTACTGAACTGATACGTCGGAAAACCGGCGGCGAAGCATTTGCATTAACCTGTCCGCTGATTACCAAAGCCGATGGAGGAAAGTTCGGGAAAACCGAAAAAGGAAATATCTGGCTCGACCCTGAAAAGACATCACCTTATGCATTTTACCAATTCTGGTTGAATTGCAGCGACGAAGATTCTAAGAAATATATCCGCATTTTTACTCTTTTCAGCCAGGAAGAGATAGCCGCTCTTGAACTGGAACATGAGCAGGCACCACACCTTCGTGCTTTACAAAAAGCTCTCGCACGCGACCTCACTTTGCGTGTTCATGGTGAGGCTGAATATAACCAGTCCGTTCAGGCATCAGAAATATTGTTCGGAAAAGGGACTACAGAAACCCTTCGCCAGCTCGACGAAAAAACCTTACTTGGCGTTTTCGAAGGAGTTCCTCAAAGCGAGATAAGCCGCACTGAACTGGAAGCCGGAATCGGAATGGTTGATTTCCTTTCGGAGAAAACCGGTATTTTCCCATCCAAAGGCGAAGCCCGACGGATGCTGAAGGATGGCGGTGTTCAGGTGAATAAGGAAAAAGCCCTGGAAGATTCTACAATTAACCCGGCATATTTACTCAATAACAAATATATACTTGCACAAAAGGGGAAAAAGAATTATTTCCTGGTGAAAGTGGTGTAGGCTTTAATGCCCATCATATAGTTCAAAATAATTATTTTTCAGGGCGCAACCTCAGGTTGCGCCCTGATTCTTTTACAAAGCCGCAGATTAAGGAAAACTAATTGCAAAGCCGGTTCATCAGATTAAATATTTCTCCTATCTTAGCTGTGTAACTTTGCTGAAACTTGTTTTCTGGTATTTGTTAAGCATAAGGTTATACTATATCAGATGCTGTTTCATTTATTTAACAAGATAAGTTTTGGAAGTTTTTTTGCCCCGATATATTGCCCCGACCTTTAGGTCGGGAATATTGAAAATCAAATTATTCCTAATTTGAGGAAAATGATTCAGGAATTGAATTAGTCATCGTATCAAAATCAGGCCATTTGAAACGCGAAGTTTTAATTCAGAAGATACTAAAACAGTCAGATTCCATCTGGGACATTATTGTAATTGGCGGAGGCGCAACAGGCCTTGGAATTGCTTTGGATGGCGCCACGCGCGGCTATAAAACACTTTTGCTGGAACAATCTGACTTTGCCAAGGGAACATCATCGCGAAGCACCAAGTTGGTGCATGGCGGCGTACGATATATGGCCCAGGGCGATTTACTCCTGGTTATGGAAGCCCTGCACGAACGTGGATTGATGATTAAAAATGCGCCTCATCTTACTTCCAACCAGGAATTTGTAGTTCCGGTTTACAGTTTGTTTGATGTTGTTAAATATACGGTCGGACTGAAATTCTATGACCTGCTGGCAGGTAGGTTAAGCCTGGGAAAATCTCATTTCCTCAACCGGAAAAATACATTGGCTCGTTTGCCCCAGCTTAAACCGGAAGGATTAAAAGGTGGCATTGTTTATCACGATGGCCAGTTCGATGATGCCCGCATGACGATTGCACTGGCTCAGTCCTGTGTTGATGCAGGCGGAACAGTTCTGAATTACGTTAAAGTTACCGGATTACTGAAGAATGAAAATGGAAAAATCGTTGGAGTGGATGCAATGGATATGGATTCTGGTGATGTTATCAGTATCAAAACAAAGCTGGTTATAAATGCAACCGGCGTTTTTGCTGATGCTGTCACCAGACTGGATAATCCCGACGCTAAACACACCATGAAACCCAGCCAGGGAGTTCATATTGTTCTCGATAAGTCATTTCTTCACGGCAACTCTGCTATAATGATTCCCAAAACCGATGATGGACGAGTTCTGTTTGCCATTCCCTGGCACAATGAGGTTGTTGTTGGCACAACCGACACGCCGGTGGATACAATCAGCCTGGAGCCCGTTGCGCTTGACAAAGAAATAAATTTTATCCTTCACACGGCAGAACAATACCTGGTACGAGCTCCTAAACGTGAAGATATCCTTAGCATTTTTGCGGGATTACGTCCGCTTGCAGCTAATCCCGATAATCCTCATTCCACAAAAGAAGTTTCCCGCCGTCATAAAATTACGCTTTCTCCTTCCGGCCTTCTTACTATCGTTGGCGGGAAATGGACTACCTATCGGCGGATGGCTGAGGAAACTATTAATAAAGCGATTTCAGCAGGCCTCCTTGAAAAGAGAAAGTGTATTACTTCTGATTATCCGCTTACGGCACAAACCGGTAATTCTTTGAACCGTTTGCGTATTTATGGAGACAGGTCGTTTGAAATTGAAGCCATGATCCGTGAAAACCCCGAACTAGGTTTCCCAATTAATCCGGGACTTCCGTACACAAAGGCTGAGATCCTCTGGATCTGCAGAAATGAAATGCCATTAAACATTGAGGATGTTCTGGCCAGACGAACACGTGCTTTATTTCTTAACGCAAAGGCAAGTTCAGCTATAGCTGAAGAAGTTGCAGCCTTGATGGCAAAGGAGCTAGGCTTTGATTTGAACTGGCAGAAAACCCAGGTAGAATTGTATCGACAGTTGGTGAAAAACTATATTTAAGTTTTGAAATTCAATTAATAACAGAACGAAATGGAAAAGTTTATCTTATCCCTCGACCAGGGAACAACCAGCTCCAGGGCAATTGTGTTCGACTGGAATGGAATGCAGGTGGCAGTTTCGCAAAAGGAATTTACCCAGTTTTATCCGAAGCCGGGCTGGGTTGAGCATGATGCTGAAGAAATCTGGTCGACCCAGGTTGGAGTGGCACATGAGGTAGTTACAAAAGCTGGTATAGAAAGCGCTAACATCGCGGCTATTGGAATAACTAACCAGCGCGAGACAACAGTTGTATGGAACAGGGTGACAGGCAAACCTGTTTACAATGCAATTGTTTGGCAGGACAGGCGTACAGCCGATTTTTGCGACCAATTAAAGAGTGAAGGTAAAAGTCGATTGATCCTCGAAAAAACAGGTCTCATAATCGATGCCTATTTTTCGGCCACCAAAGTGAAGTGGATATTGGATAATGTTAAAGACGCGCGCCAATTGGCCGAAGATGGTCAGCTGGCATTCGGCACCATAGATTCGTGGCTGGTATGGAACCTTACCCGCGGAGGATTACATATCACAGATGTCTCGAATGCTTCACGAACAATGTTGTTTAATATCCATTCTCTTAAATGGGATGATGAATTACTTGAAATCTTCAACATTCCGGCAAGCATGCTGCCTCAAGTCAGGTCATCAAGTGAAATTTACGGTAAGAGTGTCGGACAGTTTGCAACAGAAATTCCAATCGCAGGTATTGCCGGCGACCAACAGGCAGCCTTATTTGGGCAGATGTGTATTGAACCGGGAATGGTAAAAAACACATTTGGAACCGGTTGTTTTATGATGATGAATATCGGCAGCAAACCTATTGAATCGACGAATCAGTTACTCACAACCATTGCCTGGAAAATTGGCGACGAAATCCAGTATGCTCTCGAAGGAAGTATTTTTATTGCCGGAGCTGTAGTTCAATGGCTGCGCGATGGACTGCGGGTTATTAATAAATCGGAGGAAGTAGAGGAACTGACAACGCGGGTCAAGGATAGTGGCGGAGTATATTTCGTTCCGGCATTTGCAGGTTTGGGAGCGCCGCATTGGAACCAGCACGCACGTGGAACCATGGTAGGAATTACACGTGGATCAACATCCGAACATATTGCCCGTGCCGCAATCGATAGTATCGCATACCAGACTCTGGAAGTGCTGCTTGCCATGCAAAACGATTCAGGGATTGATATCCGCGAACTGCGTGTCGACGGAGGCGCAACAGTTAATAACCTGTTGATGCAATTCCAGTCCGATTTGCTTCAGGCAAAAGTTGTTCGTCCTAAAATTACTGAAACCACCGCACTCGGAGCTGCTTACCTGGCAGGTTTGGCTGTAAAATACTGGAGCGACATCAAGGAGATAAAGCATCAGTGGCAGATAGATAGAACCTTTTCGCCACAGATAAAACCTGAAGATACAGTTTTGCTTGTTAAAGGCTGGCACAGGGCTGTAAAAGCAGCAAAAGCCTGGGCTGATGATTCGGAATAGTAACAGGAATACCCATTATTTCTAACCACATAAATAAAGACATGAATGCGTTTTTTGCTGAATTTTTAGGGACGGCCATCATAATTGTATTTGGCGGAGGGGTAGTAGCTAATGTAATTCTTAATCATACCAAAGGAAACAACAGTGGCTGGATCGTAATTACATTCGGATGGGCAGTCGGTGTTTTTACCGGGGTTTTAATTGCTGCTCCTTATAGTGGCGCGCACCTGAATCCAGCCATTACTTTAGCGCTTGTGATGGTGCATAAATTCTCTCCCGACCTGGTGCTTCTTTACATTTCTGCCCAGTTACTTGGGGCAATGTTTGGTGCTTTTCTGGTATGGCTTGCTTATAAAAAGCATTTTGATGCAACCGATGACGGCGACCTGAAACTGGCAGTATTCTGCACGGCCCCGAATATCAGGCACTATTGGTATAATATTGCAACAGAAGTAATAGGAACTTTCGTCCTAACCATTGCTGTGCTTTATATGGCAAAACCTGATGTTGGCTTAGGAGCGTTAAATGCCTTACCGGTTGCTTTCGTAGTGCTGGGACTTGGTTTATCGTTAGGTGGCCCGACAGGATATGCAATAAATCCTGCCCGTGACCTTGGGCCGCGGATTATGCATTTCCTTTTGCCAATTCATCTCAAACGTAACAGCGACTGGAGCTATGCCTGGGTTCCAATAGTGGGGCCAATTGTTGGAGCAGCTATTGCGGCAGTTGTGTTTCTATTACTCTCCGTGTAATATATGTTGTAAAGAATTGAATTTTCCGATTTACGAACAAGGAATACTGATTTTATGGTTTGAGAAATACGGACAATACAATTTGGATTTTGTAATCCATCTGAAATCAAAAGTCTTTGATTTTTATTCTTAAAACAATTAAACCAAAACCAGGAGATTAAGAATTCTGCCAAATTTAATGTAGGGAATTAGCTATATACCGGTCAATTAACCTCGGTAAAGGCAGTTCCGCAATCAGATCTTTCCTTACAGATGTTATGTTGACAGGTAATTCCGGCTCACCTTTTAGTTCGATACGGATAAATCTGGCCAGCAACCTGCGGTGTGAAAGCTGATGAATATACTCGTCGGAAACATGCTTTACCACAATGGGAAAACCTCCAAATAATTCTGATTTTACACATTTATCCAACACTTCTTTCGTATCCGAAGCGTTTTCGGTTTCTATACAAGGGAAATCGTACATATTTTTCCAGATATCGTTACCGGTACGTTTCCGCATCAGGATAAATTCCGCTTCATCTTTTATAAAACTGATCACCATGTAGTTCAGATGACGTAAGGTTGGTATTTTTTTAGGTGTTTTAACGGGGAAGCTTTCAATCTGTTTTCGTTTCAGTGCCTCACAGGCAAATGCCAAAGGACAAGTATTACATGCCGGGCCTTTGGGCGAGCACACCAAAGCCCCGAGTTCCATTACTGCCTGGTTAAACGTGCCGGGATGATTGGTATCAAGAAGGATGTTTGCCAGGTCGGTTATAGTTTTTCTGCATTCGTTTGAATCAATTGGAGTATCAATAGCATATAAACGCGAAAGTACACGGGCAACATTTCCGTCAAGCACAGCTGTAGGCTCATCAAAGCAAATAGAAGCAATGGCGGCGGCTGTATAGTCACCGATTCCTTTAAGCTTTTTTAAGCCGGCTGAAGAAACAGGGAAAAGGCCGTTGTGTTTTTCAACTACTTCTTTGGCTGTATGGTGCATATTCCGAGCCCTCGAATAATAGCCAAGTCCCTGCCATAGTTTCAGCACATCCTGTTCGTCAGCGGCAGCCAGGCGTTGTACATCAGGAAAAGCAACGAGAAAACGATGGTAATATACCGTTCCCTGCGCAACGCGGGTTTGTTGAAGAATTACTTCCGAAAGCCATATTTTATAGGGATCGCGGGTTTCGCGCCAGGGTAGAGGGCGTTTATTTTGACTGTACCAGTGAAGAAGGGATTCGGAAATATTCATGACAAGGGCAAAAGTACGAATAAGAAACCGTAAGCTTACCGGATATGCTTTTGGGGGAATTATTTTACAGGACTTATATTTTCAGAATTCTGATAATTGGATTTTTAATCTTCAAAACCGGATTTTATATCCAGCAGATCCATGCCAACAGGAACGGGGGACAGCCGATAAATATTTTTTTCATTATCTCTTCCATGTGCCCCTGAAATCTTCGGCATTTTTCAGATTAACCTGATCAACTCCGGCAGCACTATCGAAAAATAAAACAAGTTTAAGTTCTTTGTTTTCAGAATCAAATTCGGAATCAAATTTTCTTGAAAAATCACCGGGATATACCATTGGACTGCCCAACAATGTTTTTAAAGGAATACTTATTCCGTTCTTAACCTGCGAAGGAATCAGACTTTTGTAAACAAGCCCGCTGCAGGCAACGGCTTCACTATTAGTAAGATCAAATTTAAAATCATAAGGTAATTTATAGTATTCGAACGCTTTAAGTAAAGAAAGGAATTTGTCTTCTTTGCTGAGATTAGTACGCAACAAGGCAAAATAATCTACCTCCAGCACTGTTTTAACCGGACTAATAGTTACGCCTGTTTTTGTTACCGATTCGATGATCGGATTTTTCAAAAGCAATAGTTTTCTGTAAACTTCCGGATAATGTTTGTGAATGTATTGTGCCGGACTTAATCCGTTTAGTAATGGCATTCCCTGGAAATAAGAATTGATGTGTTTCAGATTACCTACATAAATTGCGGTATGTGTCCAGAACTCCGGAATGAATTTATTTGTTCCTATGCCATCCTTACGTTCAAGAATAATATCGCAGGGCTCCAGGTTACTTTTAATTATATATGCTTCATTCCTTTTCAGTTTTCTGTTGCTGGTATTTTCTTGTACCTGATCAGCAAAATAGGGCACAAAAAATTGTGTAAGGTTTCGGATCGGATTTGTCAAAATACGAATTAGATTTCCGCGTCTGAACTTTTTAAAAATGCTGTCCTGCACCGGGTTTTCGTCATAGGTTGAAGTAAAACAGGCAAAGTTTCGGTAGGCAGGATTTGTTGATGCAAATCCGTTTTTATCCGTTTCCACATAAATTTTTCTGCCGTTGTGGCTAAATGAAATAGAAACAACAGAACTATCGGAAATGCCATTTTTCATATCCAGTTTTTCCAAATTCCCATTATCATAGAACCACAGGTAGTCGCCTTTGGTTCCTATCAGCGCTTTATTTTCGCCCAGAGGGAGTACGCATGAAAATTTGGAATGTATATATTTTGTGAGTTCAACAGTTTTATCAGTAATCATCCGGGTGCTGTCGATCCGCAATACCCGGGATGAATCATTCCCGGCTATAATCCAGGACTCGCTAACATCCGGCGAACTGTATCTTTGCGATAACGCGTTGACCGGCATTATGAAAAACAGCAATATAACTGGAAGAGATCTTATTGATTTCATTTCTTCGATCATAAAAGTGATGTGCAAATTACGGTTATTAAATTCATTTAGAAATAATGAAACACGTGAAATATAATAGGTCTCAATATTAATAATTAATTATCTGATTCAGATTTGAAATCGATTGTTTTTGCTGAAGAAATCGAGGTAGCTATTAAACTCCTAAGCGACTATATAGAGAACTATAATTTCCTGTTAAATAATAAACTGTTAAGAAGAACAAGAAATGAGGGAGCGGCAAAATTGTTTATAGATTTATGAACACATATTTGCATATCGTTTATAAATGATAGGACAGCTTTTCAGAAACCAGTCCAAAAGTAGAACGGTATTCGCTTTCGCATAACGATTGAAATGCCTATTTGATCGATTTCTGGTTTTACTATTCAGGAAATATTTTATCTTGCACCTCCTTTCCCCTGAATATACCTGCTTATGAAAATGAAAACACAAATTCTGCTCTGCGCTTCATTGCTTTTTTGCACAATTGGTTTTACTCAAACTTCTGATAAAAAACCACTGACACATGATGTTTACGATGGCTGGAAAACCCTGGTTAAACCTCTGATTTCAGATAATGGCAAATACGTTTCGTACGAAATTAATCCGCAGAAAGGCGACGGGTGGCTTTACTTGCAAAAACCGGAAGTAAACAGGCATGATTCGTTGTTTCGCGGACAAGGTGCAGTGTTTTCGTCAACCAGCGATTTACTTGCGTTCCGCATTGTTCAGCCGGAGGATACCTTGCATAAGCTGAAACTGGCAAAGAAGAAAAAGGACGAATTGCCCAAAGATTCCTTAGGAATCTGGTTGTTGGATAAGGATACGATCATTCGTTTTGCCGGTTTAAAATCATTCCAGCTTCCTAAAGAAGGCGGTGCATGGGTAGCCTGGCTTTATGAAAAACCAAAAGAGAAAGAAAAGGCACAAGAAAAACCCGAAAACAGTGACTCAATTAAGAAATTAACCCCGGATACACTTTCGGTAAAACCAAAGGAAGTACCTGAAAAACCAAAAGACAAGGAAAAAAAGAAGAAAAAAGGCGCCTTTGCTGATATAGAAATTGCTAACCTTACTATTCTCAATCCGATTGTAAATCAGAAGTTTGAATATGAAAATGTTACAGAAACAGCTTTCGCTAAAAACGGCAGCCTGCTTACTTTCGTAACCCTTAAAAAAGATAGTATTGATTCAGTTGCTGTCAATATTTTCGACACCCGAAATCTGAAGATGCAGAAGATTTTCGAAAAGCCCGGGTTTGCTAAAAAAGTGATTGCCGCCAACGATGGTAAGTCAGTAGCTTTTCTCTACACTTCGGATACTGCGAAAGTGAAACGATACGGCCATTATCTATGGGAAGAGAAATCGAATAAAACCAGTCTTGTTGCTGATACATCTGCTGTTGGAATTCCATCAGGATGGGAAGTTTCGGAAAATGCCAACCTGAGTTTTGCCGACGACGGCAGTAAACTGTATTTCGGAACCGCTCCTAAAAAACTTCCCGAATCGAAAGATACACTGCTTGATGAGGAAAAGGTAAAAGTTGATATCTGGTCGTGGAACGATGGCCGCCTGCAATCGCAGCAACTTAAAAAGCTGGATGAGGATCTGAAAAAGAACTATCTTTCGGTATACCGTATAGCAGACAAAAAATTTGTACAGCTGGCTGATACAATGGTTGAAAACGTTAAGACGTTCCGTAAGGGAAATGCCGATTTTGCCTTTGGTACAACAACCAAACCGTACGAAATCCTTAGTTCGTGGGAAGGCACATCGTACCGTGATATTTACCTTATTGATACTAAAACCGGGAGCCGGAAGCTTTTGCTTAAGAAACATCCTTCTACGGCAGAACTTTCACCCGCCGGTAAATACCTCCTTTTCTATGAAATCGCTGATAGCTCCTGGAATACATTGCAAATATCAACAGGTAAAAAATTCTGCCTTACCTCATCGCTTCCTGTTAATTTCAGCGATGAGGAAAATGACCAGCCGGATCAGCCAAATCCATACGGAAATGCCGGATGGACAGAAGAAGATGCATCTGTTCTGATTTACGATCGCTACGATATCTGGCAATTTAATCCTGAAAATAAAACGGCCCCGGTTTCACTTACAGCCAAAGGCCGTACCTCAAAAACGGAGTATCGGTATATAAAAACTGATCCTGAAGCGTTGGATATAAATCCGAAAGAGCCTTTACTTTTAAAAGTTACCGAAGACCAAAGTTGTAAGGAAGGATTCTCACGCATGATGCTTAACGAACCCGGAAAACTGACAAAATTGGTTGTTTCGGATAACGAATACACTAATCCGGTAAAATCGAAAAACGCGCAGCAATATATCTGGCAGCGTTCCAGCTATATAGAATTCCCGGATTTGTGGACAAGCACTTCAACATTTACTGAACCAAAGAAGCTTTCAATTGCCAATCCGCAGCAAAGTAATTACCTGTGGGGAACAGTTGAACATGTAAGCTGGACTTCTTTTGACGGAGGTGAATTGCGGGGTTTGCTCTATAAACCGGAGAATTTTGACTCAACCAAAAAATATCCGATGATCGTTTATTTCTACGAAAAATATTCGAATCAGCTGAATACGCACTATGTTCCGTCGCCTTCCCGTTCAATTGTAAATTTTACCTTTTACAACAGCAACGGGTACATTGTATTTGTTCCCGATATCACTTATCGCATCGGGGAACCCGGACGTTCAGCCTACGACGATATTATAAGCGGTACCATGGCCATGACAAAGCTGCCGTATATCGATGCCGATCGTATGGGCATTCAGGGACAAAGCTGGGGTGGTTACCAGGTCGCGTACCTCGTTACTCAAACAGGACTTTTCAAAGCTGCTATGGCTGGCGCCCCGGTAAGCAATATGACTTCAGCCTATGGCGGAATACGCTGGGAAAGCGGAATCGTAAGGCAGTCGCAGTACGAACATGGACAAAGTCGTATAGGTAACAGTTTGTGGGAAAACCGTGATTTGTATATTGAAAATTCACCAATTTTTTATGCAAACCGCATCACTACTCCATTGCTTATCATGAGCAATGATAATGATGGTGCTGTTCCATATTACCAGGGGCTTGAACTGATCACGGCAATGCGGAGGTTAAGCAAGCCTGCGTGGTTGTTATGTTACAACGGCGATGAACACAATCTCACCAAGCGGCCAAATCGTCAGGATCTGAGCATCCGTATGAGCCAGTTTTTTGATCATTATCTTAAAAATGCTCCTGAGCCACTATGGATGAAACAGGGCGTTCCGGCGGTGGTGAAAGGGAAGGAACTACGGTATTAAGAATAATTTTTTAAGTAAAAATCATGGCCCTCGCCAACAGGAATGGAATATATAACGTCCAATCATATTTATTGTACATTTGAAACGAAATAAATAAAAACAATCATGTCAGAACACGCAAACGAACCCATCAAAGGCCTTCCCGAAAACGCCTATACCGAGTTGAAACCAAGCGAAACCTACGAACCCATCATGTCGCCCAATAAGGTGTATCCCGAAGTAAACACCTGGAGTGTGATCTGGGGTATAATAATGGCTGCTATATTTTCGGCAGCTGCCGCTTATCTCGGCCTGAAAATCGGGCAGGTTTTCGAAGCGGCCATTCCTATTGCTATTATAGCTGTCGGGCTTTCAACGGTCTTTAAGCGCAAAAGTGCGCTGGGCGAAAATGTAATTATTCAATCTATTGGGTCAAGTTCAGGCGTAATTGTAGCAGGTGCGATTTTTACATTGCCTGCGCTGTATATTCTTAATCTTCAGGTTCAGTTTTACCAGATATTCATATCCTCATTGCTAGGAGGTTTCCTTGGAATTTTGTTCCTGATCCCTTTCCGCAAATATTTTGTCTCTGAAATGCACGGCAAATATCCATTCCCGGAAGCTACTGCCACTACCGAAGTACTTGTTTCGGGTGCCAAAGGCGGGAACCAGGCCAGGCTTTTACTCGTTGCCGGGTTGATTGGTGGTATCTATGATTTTGTGATTGCCACTTTTGGTTTATGGTCCGAAGTGTTTACAACTCGTGTAATTCCTGTTGGACAAATGCTTGCCGATAAGGCAAAAATCGTTTTCAAACTGAATGTAGGTGCTGCCGTTTTAGGCCTGGGTTATATCATCGGGCTGAAATATGCGGCTATCATCTGTGCCGGATCATTTGTGGGCTGGTATGTGATCATTCCGGTTATAAATTACTTTGCCGACGGACAAACTTTAGCTGTCGGAACCAACATTACAGCGTTAATTGCAAATATGTCGGCTGAGCAGATTTTTACATATTATGTTCGTCCTATTGGTATTGGTGGTATCGCAATGGCTGGCATCATTGGAATTATCCGTTCAGGCAATATTATAAAATCAGCTGTTTCGCTTGCCGGCAAAGAAATGTTTGGAAAACATGAAGGCGCTAAAACCAACCTCCGCACACAGCGCGATTTGCCTATGGCAATTATTGCCGGTGGTATAGTGTTTACCGCAATTGTGATCCTGATATTCTTTCAATTTGGAGTGGTTCACAATATCAAATGGGCATTGGTCGGTTTAGGCGTAGTTATGGTTATTGCCTTCCTTTTTACAACAGTAGCTGCTAATGCTATTGCCATTGTAGGCACAAACCCTGTGAGCGGAATGACATTGATGACACTCATTATTTCTTCACTTATCCTGGTTTCCGTTGGCTTGAAAGGTTCAGCCGGAATGGTGGCCGCACTCTTGATAGGCGGGGTTGTTTGTACAGCTCTTTCGATGGCAGGAGGTTTTATTACCGACCTCAAGATTGGTTACTGGCTGGGAACTTCGCCGTATAAACAGCAATCCTGGAAATTCCTGGGAACCTTTGTATCGGCCATTACTGTTGGCGGTGTAATTATGGTTTTGAATAAAACATACGGATTTACCGGCGAAAATGCCATGGTAGCGCCACAGGCAAATGCAATGGCTGCCGTTATCCAACCTATGATGAGTGGCCAGCCGGCGCCATGGATGCTATACGCCGCCGGTGCTTTCCTATCACTTATCCTTACTATGATAGGTGTTCCCGCTCTAGCGTTCTCACTGGGAATGTTTATTCCGTTGCAACTTAACACACCGCTTTTATTAGGTGGGATTATAGCCAATTTCGTTGGCAATCGCAGCAAGGACGAAAAACTGAACCAGGCACGCAAGGAGAGAGGCACACTTATAGCATCCGGATTTATTGCCGGAGGTGCTTTGATGGGCGTGATAAGCGCGGTGCTGGCAAATTTCGGAATCAACTTCATCAACAAGGAATGGTTCGAATCGCATAGTGCCGAAGCTCTTGCATTGCTGATGTTGGCTGTGCTTTGCGGGTATTTTATATGGGAAACTTTGAGGGCGAAGAAGGAGGAATAGCCTGGGGATTTAACCACAAAGAACACTAAGTTTTAACTCAGAGTTCACAAAGTTGTTATGACAGAAGACGAAATAGCAAAAGCAGTAATAGGTCTATCCATTGAGGTTCATAAAGCTTTAGGGCCGGGACTTTTGGAAAACGCATACAAAGAATCGCTTTTCTATAAAATTAAAAAGGCTGGTTTAAAAGTTGAAAAAGAAAAACCTATGCCATTGATTTTCGAAGAAGTGAAACTTGATTGTGGGTATAGAATAGATTTGTTGGTAGAAGACAAATTGGTTATTGAACTCAAAAGTGTTGAATCTTTATCTGAAGTTCATTTTGCTCAAATTCTTACTTATTTGAAACTCGGAAATTACAAATTGGGGCTACTGATTAATTTTAATGTAGCTCTGGTTAAGGATGGGATTAAAAGAGTTATTAATGGTACTTTGTAATCCTAAAAAAAACTTAGTGTGCTTTGTGAAAATCATTGTGTGCTCTGTGGTTTAATTAATCTGATACACGAAAAGATTATTTATTATGAACAAACAACAAATCCTAAACCGCTTCCTGCAATACGTTGCCATCGATACCCAAAGCGACGATACCTCAACAACTTTCCCAAGTACAGCTAAGCAGTTCGATATGCTGAACCTGCTTCATGATCAGCTGAAGGCTTTTGGGCTGGCTGATGTGAGCATCGATTCCAATGGCTATGTGATGGGAACGTTGCCATCGAATACTTCAAAAAAAGTTCCTGTTATCGGTTTTGTATCGCATGTTGATACCAGCCCTGATATGAGTGGTGCCAATATAAAACCGCGATTGGTGGAGAATTATGATGGCAAAGAAATCGTTCTCAACCTGGAGAAAAACATTATAATGTCCCCTGTTGATTTTCCTGAGCTAACTGACTACAAAGGCCAGACTCTTATTGTTACCGATGGTACAACCTTGCTTGGTGCCGATGATAAAGCCGGTGTAACCGAAATTATGACTGCCATTGACTATCTCGTTAAACATCCTGAAATTGAGCATGGAACTTTGAAAGTTGGCTTTACTCCCGATGAAGAAGTAGGCCGTGGTGTTGATTTTTTTGATGTGAAGAAATTCGGGGCCGACTTTGCCTATACCATGGATGGCGGCGGTATTGGTGAACTGGAATATGAAAATTTCAATGCTGCCGGTGCAAAAGTAATTATACAGGGAAGGAATATCCATCCCGGCTATGCCAAAAATAAGATGAAAAACTCTATCCTGATGGCTGCTGAATTCAACGCACTTTTACCGGTAAACGAAAGACCGGAATTCACCCAGGATTATGAAGGCTTTTACCACCTGATAAAAATGGAAGGTTCGGTGGAGAATTCCTTTATCCAATACATTATTCGCGACCACGACAGGCCCAAGTTTGAACTAAAAAAGCAGTTCTTTAAAGACTGTGTTGAGTTTATGAACAAGCGTTATGGCGAAGGCAGTTTCACGCTCGAAATGAAAGACCAGTACTACAATATGCGCGAAATGGTGGAACCCGTTTACCATGTGGTTGCTACCGCGCAGGAAGCTATGGAGCAACTTGGAATCGTTCCTAAGGTAGTTCCAATCCGCGGAGGTACCGATGGTGCAAGGCTTTCGTATATGGGGCTTCCCTGCCCCAATATATTTGCCGGAGGGCATAATTTCCATGGTAAAATGGAATATGTTCCTTTGGAATCGATGGTGAAAGCAACGGAGGTTATTCTGAAAATCGTTGAGTTGTATACTCAGAGAAGCAAATAAGAAATCCTATCTTTTATTAACTGAAAAAGGTTGTTCCATATGAACGGCTTTTTCAGCTTTGAGAGTCATCTCTTATTTTTTAATAACTTTCTTTTTAAACGAATATCCATCACTTTGTATATTCAAGACAAAAAGACCCTTCGGAAGCTTATATGCTGGAATAGCAACACTGCTCAACCCGTTTACCTCTGTGTCAAAAAGTTTTTTCCCGCTAACCGAAAATATCTCAATATGGTTTATGGGCTGCGCCGACTCAATTTGCAGGATATCAGTACAAGGATTCGGAAATACGGTAGTATTTATCCTTGTTTCACTTATTGAGGTTGGTAACTGAACCGCAAACCGGCTTGTTTCCAAAATCAAATCCGGGAAGGTGTCATTTGTTATTTCACAATACACGCTATCTGTTTGATATTTCAGAAATGCAAAAATGCCTGAACTCTCAGCATAATCAGTGCCTTCAACCAAGAAATTACCACTTATTGTCTTCCATGTAAAATGTGAGCTTTTACCAGCTCTCGAAAACTGACTCTTTAAATCAATGGTTTCATAGGTATCAAAAAGCCGTTTCGATAAAATAATGTTTTTTTGCGGGAAATAAAGATAAGTCGTCCAGTTATCTGCCTTTAATGGCAGGGTGGCAATGGTTAAATAGTTGGAATCGCATTTAACCTGCACCAATGCGGTATTTGAACTTAAATCAAGTGAAGTGAGGTTATTATCAATGCACCGTAAATATTTAAGCCCGATGCTTTTTGAAACATCCAGGCCGGTAAGTAAATTATATCTGCAGTCAAGAACCATGAAAGTGGAATTAGCTGGCAATGTCATGGATGTTATTTTGTTCGACTGACAGTACAACCATCTTAACTGATCATTTTTAGAAATATCAATAGAAGTGATTTGATTGTTGTTACATCGAAATTCATCTAAACCTGTGTCTTTTGAGACATCTAATGAGCTGAGTTTATTATTGAAACAAGAAAATTCTTTTAGCGCAGTTATATCACCCAGATTTATAGTTTCTATTGTGCCATATTCGCACCAAACCCTTTCTAATTTGCTGTTTTTTGAAAGATCAAGATTTGAAATAGTGTTATTGATACAATACAGCTGTATTAACTCAGTATTATTTGTTAGGTCAATATGGGTCAATTGGGTATCAGACAAATCTGTATAAACCACATTTACGTTTTTGGATATATCTAAATCACTTAGAGGGTTATTGTAACAATGCAGATAGTTTAGTGCAGTGTTTTGGGAAACATCCAAAGTTAAAATGTTATTGTCACCGCAATTTAAAAAGTCAAGCAATGTGTTTTTTGTAATATCTAAGCTGCTGAATAGATTACTGCTGCAATCAAAATAGGTTAATAAAGTATTCTGGGTAACATCAACAGAGTTGAGATTATTATAAGTGATACTCAAATGATATAGTTTTGGAGAATTGCTGATGTCGAGATTAGTCAATTGATTCCGATCGCAGTTGAGTTCAGCAAGCGATGTATCATTTTTTAAATCAAGTGTTTTTAAATTGTTTCCGGTAATATAACAATTTACCAGTTTGTTATTTTCTGAAATATCAATGGCTGACATTCCGCAATTTTGCATAAGTAAATATGTAAGTCCGGGGCAATTCGAAAAATCTGCGGTATCAATAAGCAAATCAGCAGCTGCAAAATTATGTATGGTAGATCCATAAATTTTGATTTCGTTTCCAGCCAGTGTATTAATAATCATAGCCGGATTCCAGGATGTAGAATACGAATTCAGGATTCCGTTTCCCCAGTCCACCTGAATGGTTGTGTCATTACTTGTCCCTACAGCCAAAGAAATTTCGCTCCCAACCGGCAGGCCCGATTTTAGAACAATGGTTGGTGTTGATTGGGCCTGGATCTGGCTTATTGAACCAATGATCAGAACTAAAGTGACGATTAGATTTTTCATAACAAAATCGGTTAAGTTAATTGCCTGCTTTTAAGGGAAATCTAAACAAAAATATATCTTATATTTAAAGATATAATCCCTGAAAAAGGGGATTTATTTAGGTATTCTTACGGTTCAAATATTCAGGCAATTGTATTAGCTCATAAATCCCGCTTTTCTTAAACTTCTGAATGAATGCCGGAACAGTTACTCTATCAAAAAATCTCCGAAGTCCTTAAATCACACAAATCAATCCCAAAATCAGTGTATTCTGGCTAAGAAATGTCACCGGATATTCTATGATCCTCGTTAATTTTGGGTTAACGAAATAATTATAAAAGATTAACACGCTTTATAACAGATAGATAGACCAGTATTTAAAAATTAATATTGCATTATTTAGTACTATGTATTGCATAGTACTATTCAATGTATTATCTTTGCCGCATCATTCAAATATTCTCCTCATGGAAAAAGCAGATTCAACAATTGCACAGATGCGGAAAGGCGTTCTCGAAATGTGTGTGGTTGCGGCCATAAGCAGCCGCGAAGCCTATGCATCCGATATACTTGAGCGGCTCAAAAATTCGCACCTGATCGTGGTCGAAGGTACACTTTACCCAATCCTGACCCGGCTTAAAAACGAAGGTTTCCTCAGTTACCGCTGGGAAGAGTCCAACTCGGGGCCGCCACGCAAATATTATTCCATAACTCCCGAAGGCACTGCATTTCTTTCGGAACTGCGCATGGGTTGGGACGAACTTGTAAGCGCTGTAAGTGCGTTGGTTGCCGTTAATAATCAAACAGAATCATCAGAAACACCAAACACCCTGTAATTATGAAAAAGAATTTCTCAGTAAATATAGGCGGACGTATTTTTAATATCGACGACGATGCGTACGAATGCCTCAACAATTACCTGGCACGTTTACGAAATTTCTTTGCTGCCGACCAGGGCTACCAGGAAATTATTGCCGATATCGAAATGCGTATTGCCGAATTGCTTGATCAGCAAAAGGAAAATGGCCAGATGATTATCACAGTAAAACATATTGAAGACGTGATTGCCAGCATGGGCGAACCTGATCAGCTTTCGGATTCGGAAACTGAACAACCACGGCATGCACCGGGATTAAAAACCCGCGGGAAACTGTACCGTGATCCTTCCAACAGGCAAATTGGCGGCGTTGCAGCCGGAATTGCCGCATGGTTCGGAATCGACCCGGTATGGGTACGGTTGATTTTTGCAGCTTTCACCTTGTTTTATGCTGTTGGAATCATAGTTTATGTCGTTTTATGGCTTATTCTGCCGGTTGCCCAAACCACTTCGGAGAAACTTGAAATGCAGCGCCAAAGCATAAATATCAATACATTGCGCAATGAACTTGCTTCGGCTGGTACCGGAATTCAAAAAACAGGTAACAGCATCCTGCAATCCATAGGAACTATCATCCGTTTTGTAACCGAAGTGGTAGCCAGGGTTTTTACTTTTCTCTTTCATTTGCTGGGCCGGTTAGCCGGGCTATCGTTGCTGCTGGGAGTTATAGCCATGTTTATTGGCATCAGCGCGGCGTCATTAGTTCGGGAACAAATGAATATGAATGATTATCAGTTGGATACAACCACTGTTGTAAATGCACTTCAATGGCTCGTACCGGGTCCGGATGTAAGATGGCTGGTGTATATTTCCATCGTACTACTTTTAATAGCAATAACCGGTTTGTTGATTTATTCAGGACTCCGCTTGCTACTTAAATGGCCGCCACTGCGCTGGCAGGTTGTAATTGTTTTCGTCCTGCTTCTGGTTGCCGGAATTCTGACCAGTGTAGGTGCAATATTCCAATATGCACGATCTTCTGAAAAATCGGCTTCAGTCACCAAAAGACAAAGTATTGTTATGAAAGCAAAACACATTCACCTGGCATCAGGTCCGAATGATCACCGCCAGTATTTTATGCCTTTGGCCGGCGACACCATGCCCGTAAATGTCAGTTATGTTTTGGGTGAAATTAATCTGAGTATCCGGCCTGTACCGGCCGACAGTCTTTTTGTAACGTTTATTCAGTCAGCATCCGCCTGGCAGGATTCACAAGCTTCAGGATATGCCGGTAATATTGCGTACAGTTATAAACTTCAGGATACTTTGGTTACCCTGAATCCGTACTTTATGTTTCCCCACTCCGATGGCATGCGGTATCAGAAAATGGATGTAATCATCGGGATACCGGTCAATACGGAGGTAGAAATAGATGAACCTCTCAGGTGGCGTTCCAATTACAGCGATTTTATCGACAATGCCCGCGATGGTGGAACTCTGATTATGACCAGTTCGGGTTTAAAGTTGAAAAATCCGCCGGTAGCCGAAGCAGATACAATCCAAAATGATGAAACAGAAGATGGCAAAACTGTTACCGTAATCAAAAAGACAGTTAACGGCAGGACAGTTTTAGACCGTACCATCGAAACAAAATAATCAATATTCAATTTAGTAGCCGGCAGTTTATCCTCCTTTGCGGGTAGACTGCCGGTTTTAGTATAAAGTATCACTTTTCCCAGGTTTTTATTTTATATTGTCTTATCCAGGAATCAATAGATAAACATTTGTTTTATCACTTTTTCCGGTCTGAATATTTATCAGTTTTATAAATTTGTACTTTTAACAGGAATATATTTTGAAGTATGATCTTACGGTCAAACAAAATAGCCACAGGATCAGGTTCAAGATTTTATTTCAATCTGAGGTCCTGATTTTTGATCTTTTACTTTATTAATTTCCAATAAAATGCGATTTAAACCCGGGAAAATTACAGCAACAATTATCATTAGTGTTTTCGTTTTATTGTTGGCTGTCTTTTTTGCCATTTCACCGGTGGCGAAATATGTGATCGAAAAAAACAGCGTGGAATGGACCGGCCGTAAAATTACCATGAACAGCCTGTTTATCAACCTCTGGAAAGGGACTGTTACGGTTAAAGATCTGAAAGTGTATGAAGCGAAAAGTAATAAAGTGTTTTTCGGCGCGGGCAAGATATTTACTGATATAAGTATTCTTCCTATGCTGAAAAGCGAATATAGGATCAATACCATTCAGATTGAATCACCCAATGTAGTAATTGAGCAAACTGGTGATCGTTTTAATTTTGATGATCTCGTGACTCGTTTTACGGCGGTTGATACCACAAAAAAAGAACCTGAAAAACCCTCGGAACCCACCAAATACCGGGTCGAAAGAATGGAAATTACCGGGGGAACTGTCACTTATCGTGATAAAGTGCTGAAAAGCGAAGTTGTATTACAACAGTTTAAGCTCGGCTGTCCACTGTTGGTATGGAACTCACCAATTCTGAATGCCGCGACTGAGTTTACATTCAAATCCGGCGGAAAAGCCGATGCGCGACTTATGCTCAACCTCGATTCATTATCGTACAATCTGACAGCTAATCTTCAAAATCTGGATCTTAAGCTAATAAAGCCTTACTTGAAGGATTATGTCAAGACATCCTATTTCGGTGGCTTGTTGAGCAGCAAACTTTTGATAAAGGGTGATTTTGATGTACCTGAAGCGGTTGCAATTAAAGGGAATATCTCGCTGGCAGATTTCAGGATTGACGATGAGGCTAAAGTTACCGTCGCTTCATGGAAAGATTTTACTGTTGCTATTGATTCCCTGGATGTGGCCGGCAATATCTTTAATTTTGGAGAAATCAGCCTAGCAAATCCTTATTTGCTTTTCGAATATTATGAAAAAAGCGACAACTTTACAAATATGATGGTGCCTTCGGGAACGGTGGTGTCTGATACAGCGGTTGCTGTTGACGAAGTGGACTTTTCCAATCCGTTCACAATAATGGTTGGATATATTAAAGAAATCAGCAAAGATTATGTGATAAGCAATTATACCGCCAAAAATGTGGTACTGCGCAATGGGGAGATTGTGTACAAAGACTATACCCTCCAGGATAAATTTGTTTACGACCTCGAAAATCTTGAGATGAGGTCAGGGCGAATCGACTCGAAAAGTGACAGCATCACAATGGATATGAGTTGCCTGGCTAACCGATCGGGCTTACTTAAAGCGCACCTGTCCTTTGATCCGCGCGACTATATGAATATGTCGGTCAACTATTCGGTTGATAAAATGCGTATTTCCGATTTCAATCCATACTCTAAGTTTTACGTTGCACATGCATTCGTTGAGGGCTTGTTATTTTATCAAAGCACCAATACTATTCACAACGGGCAATTGAACAGTACCAATGTGATGAGTATTAAAAAAATCGAGGTTACAAAGAAAATTAAAGGTGTTGGTCTTTACGAGCTGCCGTTGCGCCTTGCCATTGCCATACTTCGCGATCGTAAGGGGAATATTGACCTTAACATACCTGTTGAAGGTGATTTGAAAGATCCGACCTATAAACTCGGGAAGGTTATCTGGCAGATTGTTAAGAACCTGTTTGTAAAGGCAGCTACTGCGCCTTTCAGGTTGCTTTCAGCAGCATTCGGCGGTAACGAGGAAGACCTGAAATATATTCGCTTTGAGTACCTTCAAAAGCAATTCGATTCGCGGCAGATGAAAAGCCTGGATCTGCTTGGTAAAGCGCTGGAGGAAAAACCTGAGCTGAAAGCCAGTCTAATACAGGTAGCCAGCCACAATAGCGAAAAGGAATTACTTGCCCTGCAGCTGGCAAAAGAAAGTTATTACAAAAAGAAAATCCTGCAGGCACCAAAGGACAGCCTTGACGCTAAAGATTTGGAAGCCATAGCTCTTATAGCGAATAAGGATTCCCTGTTCAATGTATGGCTTAACCAGCAATTGCTTCCCGAAAATGTTTCGGGCTTGCCAAGCCAGTTGAAATGCCATAAGTTGATTGGAGAGCAGGTGCTTGATCAGGAAGTTGAAAAGCTGTTCGCGATCCGTAATAAACTTGTGATGGATTACCTGGTGAATGAAAAGAAAATTGATCCTGTTCGGGTGAAAATCACCAATACTACAGATGAGAAATCGGCTGAGTTCGAAAGCACGCCTCGGTTTACGGTTGAGTTCGTGGTGGATGAGTAAATTCCTTTTTTTAAATTTAACCACGGAGGCACGGAGAACACGAAGGAACACGGAGAGGTGTTTGTCATCTGCTTTCAGGGATATTCTGGATTTTTATAATTTAACCACGGAGGCACGGAGAACACGAAGGAACACGGAGAGGTGTTTGTCATCTGCTTTCAGGGATATTCAGGTTTTTTAAAATTTGACCACGGAGGCACGGAGAACACGAAGGAGCACGGAGAATTTTTTATAATTTACCTTCAGCAATAGTCAGAATTTCAAAAAATAAAACCACGGAGAGCACAAAGGAACATTGAGTAATGTTTATCATCTGTTTTCAGAAATATCTGCTTTTATATTTTTATTGGTCCATGTATTAAAATACATATGCATATAATTAATATTAAATAAGTTAGAGGATATTACTTTTAGTATTTATAGTTTCTGTCAACCCTCAGATATTATAAATTGATTGGATTTCACCCTTTTAAATACTGTTTCTTCGTGGAAAATATTGAAAATCAATCTCTATGAAGGAAGTAGTTATAGTATCAGCAGTCCGGACAGCCATAGGCAACTTTGGTGGTTCATTAGCCTCACTCTCAGCAACTGAATTAGGTGTTATTGCCGCAAAAGAGGCAATAAAAAGAGCGGGGATCAGCCCTGAAGAAATTTCGGAAACCATTATCGGCAATATCTTATCAGCCGGGCTGGGCCAGAATGTCAGCAGGCAAATCGCCATTCGTGCAGGCGTTCCCGATACGAAACCGGCTATGACCATAAATAAACTTTGCGGATCGGGATTGAGAGCTGTTTCGATGGCAGCCCAGTTTATTATGCTCGGCGATGCCGATGTGGTGCTAGCCGGCGGAACCGAAAGCATGTCGAACGCACCCTATTTATTGCCTCAGGGCCGTAACGGATTCCGTATGGGTCACGGACAGGTAATGGACAGCATGATCCTGGACGGACTCACGGATTCTTTCAACAATTACCATATGGGCATCACTGCTGAAAATATTGCTGAACAATGGAACATCAGCCGTGAAGACCAGGATATGTTTGCGCTCGAAAGCCAGAGACGAGCTGAAGTTGCTCAGTTGTCCGGACGTTTTGCTGATGAAATTGTACCGGTTAGTATTCCTCAGCGTAAAGGCGATCCGATTATTTTTGATACCGATGAATTTCCTAAACATGGCCTTAAACTGGAAAAACTTTCAGCCTTAAAGCCAGCATTTAAAAAAGATGGCACTGTTACCGCAGGTAATGCTTCGGGTATTAATGATGGTGCTTGTATGCTTATCATCATGTCAGCTGAAAAAGCTGCCGAAATGGGAATAAAACCACTTGCACGGATTTTATCCTATGGAAACGCGGCTCTCGATCCGGCTATTATGGGCTATGGACCGGTTCCCGCAACCATGGCGGCACTTAAAAAGGCCGGATTAACAACCGATGACATTGATTTGGTTGAAGCCAACGAGGCTTTTGCAGCGCAATCCATCGCCGTAGCCCGCGATCTGAAACTCGATCCGCAAAAAGTAAATGTTAATGGTGGAGCCATTGCTCTTGGTCACCCCATAGGTGCTTCCGGAGCCAGGATTCTTACATCCCTGATTTACGAAATGAAACGCCGTGGCGCCAACAAGGGCCTGGCAACGCTTTGCATCGGTGGTGGACAGGGAACAGCATTAATTATTGAGAATATTAAGTAGAAAAAGTTGGAAGTCGGAAGACCGAAGTTGGAAGACAAAAATTTAAATTTCAATAAGGTAACTATAAATAACAACACATACAGAACCACACAATGAAAAGACTTGAAAACAAAGTAGCTGTAATTACCGGCGGAGCCGACGGACTTGGCCGCGCAGCAGCCCTGAAATTCAGTGCCGAAGGTGCCACAACGATTATCTGGGATATGAATGAAGAAAAAGGTTTGCTTACCGTTTCGGAAATTGAAAAATCAGGTGGAAAAGCAACCTTCGAAAAAGTAAATACTGCTTCTTTTGCAGAAGTAGAAGCTGCAACAAAAAATGCAACCGACAAATTCGGCCGTATTGATATCCTGATAAACAATGCCGGTATAACCCGCGATGCCTCCATCAAGAAAATGACACCCGAGATGTGGCAACAAGTTATCGATGTGAATCTGACCGGCGTTTTTAACTGCGCCAAATGCATAAGCGCTGTGATGGTCGAAAAAGGATATGGCCGCATCATCAATACTTCGTCGGTGGTTGCCCTTTATGGAAACTTCGGCCAAACAAATTATGTGGCAACCAAAGCTGGTGTTATCGGCCTTACAAAAACACTTGCCCGCGAACTTGGTCGCAAAGGAGTTACCGTAAATGCCGTTGCCCCCGGATTTATTGCTACTGAAATGGTTAAAAAAATGCCTGAAAATGTTCTGAAATCCATGGAAGAAAAAGTTCCGGTAGGCCGGCTCGGCGCACCCGAAGAAATTGCATCAGCATACCTTTTCCTTGCCAGCGATGAAGCAGCTTATATCAACGGAGCTACTTTGAGCGTGGATGGAGGGATTACGATTTAATTTCCGGGTTTCAGTTAATCCAGATACACCAGGCTACTTTGAACGCGCAGCAATGAACCTTTAAACGCCGCAGGCAATTGAACCTTGAACATTTTAATAAATCCCTGAACTTTAAAC
Source organism: Bacteroidales bacterium (assembly GCA_963665485.1). Lineage (GTDB taxonomy): Bacteria > Bacteroidota > Bacteroidia > Bacteroidales > UBA4417 > UBA4417. The sequence goes on from OY762227.1 coordinate 1,072,103, forward strand.
TTTCTTAATTCGCACCATGGCATCATCAGCACAAGTTACCGGAGGTTGGATACTGATAGCGTTTTACGCTGCGGTTATCCTCTTTTTTGTGATACGCGGAGCACTCCGAACCAAAAATATCAGCGACTATGCTGTCGGGAATTTTAATTTCTCTCCTTTGTTCGTTGGTCTTTCGCTGGCAGCAGCCATGACCAGCGCTGCGACCTTTGTCATCAATCCCGGGCTTATTGCAGCCTATGGATTAAGCGGGTTACTTTCGTTTGGCGTGGTTTTCCCGATTGCTTCACTTGTTTCGCTGGTGGTACTTACCAAAAGTTTTCGCCGCCACGGTACCAATGTAAAAGCGCTAACCCTGGCGAGTTGGATTGGAACCCGCTACAACAGCAAAGGATATGCGCTGTTTATCGCATTTTTATCAGTTCTGCTTCTCACATTTATTGTGCTGATATTGGTTGCAATTACCAAAGTTTTGAGCCAGGCGCTAAATATTGGCGAAGTGAATATGCTCCTCATTGTTGTTGTTTTTGTATTCGGATATATGATGTTCGGCGGCGCCAATTCAATGGTGTATACCAATACAATGCAGGCAATAGTTATGGTAATAGTTGCCGTTGTACTTATTTCGTCCGGATATCAGTATCTGAAAGACGGATTATTTTCCTTTTTTGATAAACTGGCTGCCATAAGTCCCGAGCTTGTAAAACCGACCAATCCCGGCAGTCCTTTGTTCCGCGATCTTCTTGAAATTGTTGTTGCCCAGATGATAGTGGGAGTAGCAGTGGTTTGTCAGCCGCATATTATCACTAAATCCTTGCTTCTAAAAAAGGAAAGCGATGTAAATAAGTACCTCATCTCAGCAGTAATTATACAGTTATTGTTTTATTCGGTGGTTTTCGCCGGGTTATATGCCCGACTTACTTTTCCGGATATGACTTCAAACGGGAAACCACTTGGAATTGACGGCGTTATCCCGGCTTATGTGGTTAAAATATTTTCGGAAGGCTGGATAGCAATCTCCATAGGGCTCATCGTTGTTCTTGGCCTGGTAAGTGCCGGATTGTCAACTATCGAAGGTCTGATTCAGAGTTTGAGCACAACCATCACATCTGATATTATCAAACCTTTGTTTGGAAAACACATTGCCAACGAACGCAAATACATTGTTATCAACCGTTTGGTGATTGTTGGGATGGCTGTTGTATCATTTCTTGCAGCCAGCTCACAACTGATTCACCCCAACCTGAGTGTAGCTATTTTCGCGCAAAACGGCGTTTACTCATTCTTTTCAATAGCTTTTGTACCCATTGTCTTTGGTATCTTTTACAAAAGCACATCGCGAAATACAGCCTTAACGGGTTCAATCACGGCACTTGTTGTCTATTTCCTGGTTTACTATATATTCCCCTGGTTAATACAAACAGCAGGTATAAGTTTAGGTTTCTTTGATAAATATTTTGTCGGGAAAGTTCAAAACCCGGCCATTGCAGCTGCCTGTGCTATACTAGTTTCGGTACTTGTGAGCCTGGTATCATATTATTATTTCGGAAAATCAAACCGGAAACCGGTAAATTTGTCACAAAACATAGCATAAGCATGACAACAGAAGAAACTATATATAAAGAAAAGCTAATCAGTATTGAAGATGCCGTCGGCTTTATTAAAAGCGATACCGATATTATTGTAGCTCAATGTGCCTCGGAACCACAGGGTTGTATGTCGAAATTCCATTTGGCAAAAGACCGCGTTACCGATGTGAAAATATTCTCAGTTCTTACTTTGAAGCCGTACGATTTTTATATGTTGCCCGAAATGAAAGGTCATTTCGAACTTTGCAGCTGGTTTCATGCTCCCGGATCGCGTGCCGCTTTAAAAGCAAAAACCGGAACCGTGACCTATGTTCCCAATATGCTTCACCGCGCAGCTAGCGACAGGCTGAAAGTACGAAGGCCTCATATGTTTTTTGGCACCTGTACACCCCCCGACGAAAAAGGCTTTGTTTCACTTTCGTTAGGAATAACCTATGAAAAAGACATTATTGAGGCAGCCGAAATTACGGTACTTGAAGTCAATGATCATCTTCCTCGTACGATGGGTGATACACTTATTCACGTTAGCGAGGTTTCCTGGTTTGTAGAATATTCACAAACACCTCCTACTCTTCCGGAACCTGTACCCGATGAAGTTGCACTACGCATAGGTCAGCATATTGCTGATTTAGTTGAAGATGGATCAACGATTCAGTTGGGAATAGGCGAAATTCCGAATGCTGCCGCACTCTCTCTGCATACTAAGAAAGATCTGGGTGTTCACACCGAAATGATGGTGGATAGTATGATGGAACTCTATGAATTGGGTGTTATCACCAATAAGAAAAAATCTGTTCATAAAAATAAGTTCATCTGCACTTTTGCCATGGGTAGCCTGAAACTTTATAAGTGGCTGGATAACAATCCGGAAGTAGAATTCCTCCGTGGAAAATATGTGAACGATCCCTGTGAGATGAAACAAAATAGCCGTATGGTATCCATAAATACGTGTATCATGGTTGATTTCTCCGGACAGGTGTCGAGCGAATCCATTGGTATTGAGCAATATTCGGGCACGGGCGGACAAACAGATACCGCCTCGGCAGCCATTGAGGGAACGGATGGGCTGGGGAAATCCATTATTGCCTGCCGTTCAACGGCACGTGGCGGCACCATTTCCACAATTGTTCCCGTACTTCCCGAAGGAAGTGCCGTAACCCTTCACCGCAGCCATACCGATTACGTAGTTACGGAATGGGGAAGTGTTAGATTAACAGGTCGCACAGTAAGAGAACGAACCCATTTCCTTGTTTCAATAGCTCATCCCGATTTCAGGGAAGGTTTACAGAAGAAAGCAGAAGAAATGGGGTATTGGTAATTTGGTGCATAGTGCCTGGTGACGGGTGCTGCAGATGACTAGGTTGTGATTTGAATGAACTTTTGCAATGGACACGAACGGAAACACCCGGACGTTAAAACCACTTAGGCACTAAGAACACTAAGATCCACTAAGCTGACTTGAACAACATTGAATAACATTGAACTTTTTTGAACCATAAAACAATGCTTCCAATTAAAATTTTAGGTACTGGCCTTTACGCTCCTGGCAAAGCCATTTCCAATTCAGAACTGAAAACGCTCACCGGTCTTGAGTTTAAAATGGACAAGCTTGAAAGCAAACTTGGCGTTTATAGCCGCCATATGGCTCACCTGCGCGGAATTCCTGAAACAACCGCTGATTTCGCAACGAATGCCGCTCTTAACGCTATTGCCGATGCAGGACTTTCGGGCGATGATATCGGGCTTTTTATTGTCGGAACCGATACCCCGGAATATATTTCGCCGGCAACTTCCATTATTGTGCAGGGACGGATTCAGAAACAGGAAAACTGGTCCTCAACTTTTGATGTGAATGCCTCCTGTGCAAGCTTTACCATAGCTTTTGATAACGCGGTCAGGATTATGGCAACAGATTCTACGATTCAGTATGCTGTTGTTATTGGTGTTTACAATATGCCTGCTTTTCTACGGAGTGATGACGCTTTTGGCTATTCCCTTTTTGCTGATGGCGCGGGAGCTGTTGTTATCGGGAGGTCCGAAGGAAACACTTGCGGTTATATTGGCAGTCAGTTGCTTACGGATGGCACTCAGTTTGACTATATCGGGGTTTATGCCGGAGGTACAAAAATGCCGGTGACTGCCGAAGTACTGGCGGGTAACCAGCAAGGTCTGTTAAGTTTAAAGCCTTTGCCTGGCGATAGAAATGTAAAACTCTGGCCAAAGGTTGTAACTAAGCTTTTGGATAAGTACGATCTAACAATTAAGGATGTTGATCATTATATTTTTACACAGATAAACCATTCAGTAATTACAGAAGTTATGGAAATCCTTGGAGAACCCATGACAAAAACTACTACCATCATGGATAAATATGGTTATACCGGTTCGGGCTGTGTGCCCATGGCATTTCATCATGCCGTAACCGAGGGCCGGATTAAGCGTGGCGACCGGGTTCTGTTTATGGCTTCCGGAGCCGGTCTTGCGGTTGGAAGTAACCTGTTTGTTTATTAAAATCCTTAATTTATGTCTCAATCAACCGATCAAAACTTTCATGTGGGAATTGTAGGCACCGGAATTTATATTCCCGAGCCACGTATGACGGCTTCGCATATATCGGCAGCTACTAACAACCAATGGAGTGAAGACGCAATCTCCAATAAACTTGGTATTGTTGAAAAATCCATACCCGGACCGGGCGACGGAACACAGGAAATGGGTGTACTTGCTGCCCTGGATTGTCTCAAAAACACGAATATTCCTGCCGAAGAAATAGATCTGATTATTTCAATCGGAGAAGAATGGAAAGAATACCCGCTTACAACAACCGGAATTTACATACAGGATCGTATTGGCGCGACTAATGCCTGGGCTTTCGACCTGCAGCAGCGCTGCTGCACTTCGGTGGCTGCCCTGAAAATAGCAAAAGATATGATGTTCGCCGACCCGGACATAAATACGGTGCTGATAGCCGGTGGTTACCGCAATGGCGATTTCCTTGATTATACTGACAGTTCGGTGTCGTTTATGTTTAACCTGGCTGCCGGTGCCGGCGCAATTTTGCTGAAAAAGAACCTGGGTCGGAATGAATTGCTGGGAACTCATATTATTACCGATGGCACCATGGCACGCGATGCAGGCGTGGAATTTGGCGGTATCGAAAATCCGATTACCTGTGAGAATGTTCATATGGCCCATCGTTCCTTGCGCGTGTTTGATGAAAAACACATGAAAGACCGTCTGAACGAAGTCTCTATGAAAAACTGGATGACATGCATTGATACAGCATTTGCAAAGTCAGGTGTAAAAAAATCGGAACTGGGTTTCCTGGCAGCACTGCATTTTAAACGCTCTTTATACTTTGGGTTAGTCGCTGAATTGGGATTAACGCCTGAACAGACAATCTACCTTGAAAATTACGGGCATCTGGGACAAATCGACCAGATTCTGTCGCTGCACCTGGCACAGCAAACGGGGAAAATCTCGGATGGAAGCGTTATTTCAATGATAGCGGCCGGAATAGGTTATGCCTGGGGAGCCAACGTAATACGATGGGGCAAGATAGTATAGTCGGATGAAGTGTAAATGATTATAACTAAATATAAATCAATATTATAAATACTATTTTTACAAGTTTTAATCCTTCTGTCGACCCTGTAATTTATTAATCACGCACAATAAATCCTTAACTACTAATTAAATTAGCAATCTAAACTAAAAAAAACCGAAAAAACCATGAGAAATTTATTATTTATTCTTGTTGCTGTTGCCATTGGATTCGTTTCATGCAGCAAAAGTGATGAAGGCAATGTGTATAACCCGGCTTCAGATGGTGTTGTAGGCAACTGGAAATCATCCGGAACCAATGTGGCTGTTTTATTATCCACTTATTTCAAAGTGGATTCAATATTAGCTACATTCGATGCCAATAACACGTATTATGTTGAATCGTATGCGCTAGGCACAAAGACCATTTATTCAGGAACTTACTCACAAACGAAACCTGCTTCAGGAACAATCTGGACAATTATTTTAAATCAAAGCACACCCACAGCTGTTACCAGCGAAGGTATGTTCGAAATCACGAAAGTGGGAACCGGATACACCATGAAGTATGAGGTTGTTCAAACAACGCCAAGCATCAACGCAACTCCGCCTACCATAGCCGCCGGATTCGGAAGCACCAACGGAGGCAAACTTGGAACCATGAACATTCAGACATTCGTTCAGGTTGTAAAATAATCTTACATGAGTTAAAGTCAGGATATAATGATACCCAAATTATATTCTGACTTTTTATTTTTATTACAGCTGAAAACCAAACAAACAAAGGACAGAAAGATGAAAAAATTACGTGGTTTAGTGGCTTTACTCTTGATTTCATCAACAGTTATTGCACAACTACCTACAAATCAATATTTTTCAAAGGAGATTCCACAAAAAGCGAACAAAGAATTCCAGTTCCTTGCTTTTTATATAAATCAGGCAGTAATATCCAATATTTATCCTGAGAATGATTTTTTGAAAGGACAAGTTGTGGGGCGACTCTTTGGTGCCAACACCAGCAAAACTAGCAGTACAAAAACAAGTGCATACATTGAGCAGCGTTTGATCCCGTTTTTTATCTACCAGCCAAGTTTGTTTAATGGAAAAGCTACATTAAGAGCATCCTTCGAACTGGACTGGACCTGGGGCGATGTTGCTTACGGAGCCGGCGGGAATTTTGGAGGCGGTTTTTCGGCTGACCAGGTTAACCTGCAAACGCAAAATCTTGAACTGGAACTAAATCCAAGAAAAGGCCTTTTTATAAATGTAGGGCTTCAGCGTATTTTTGACACGCCTTATAACCCTTACAAAACACTTTTCGATAAAATGACCACTACTGGTTACAGGCTGGCCTATTTCGGAACGGACGGTGTTGGGATTTCTGTTAGAAAAGACTGGGATTACGCACGTTTAAAAGGCGGTTATTACAAACTGTATGAAAATTATGTTCAATTAAATGATGATGTATCCTTGTTAGAATTAACGGGTGAAAAAGACGTAAGCCGTACCTGGAAAATCGGCGCTTCAGCCTATTATCTCAGGGACCGGGCTTCCGGTGCAGGTGGAGTATCCATTCTGAGCGAAGGATTCAATAGCTTACTTGCCGCTCATAACGGAGTTTATAAATTCAACTTTGGGAATGTTCAATACAAAGCTGATGTTGTTTGGTTGGGAACATTCTTCGGACGAAATACCGAGCATTGGATTGATCCGCTAATGATAACCGGGTTTTTGAATTTCAACCTTGGGAAAGCCGATACTTTAACCAACCAGAAGGTTTCGCAAACTGAATGGAGCCGGGCTACAAAAATATTCGGGTATGCCGGTAATGTGCGTGCTTCGTATCGCTATGGTCAAACCCTGAATGATGTTGTTACGTTGGATGTGATTCATTCATCGGGCGATGCCAACGGCTTGAGTGATGGAAAATATTCGGGTGTAATTACCGGTAACCAATATGGAGCGCCGGGAGCAATTTTCATCAGCTCGGGTTCTTATCTGTTGATGCCACATGGCAATGTAGTTAACCGGTATACACCAGCCATTCTGGATATTTCAAATATGGGTTACGGCATGACGGGTATTACATTGAACGCTTCCAAAGGATTAATCCCAAACAAACTGACCGCAAAAATAGGTGGCGCTTTTGCGTTGAGCACAATTCAACCTGCAGGTGGAGGCAATACCATTGGAACAGAAGTTAACGGCAATGTAGCTTATAACTTCGGGCCGTTTATGAGCCTTGAAGCACATGCAGCTTACCTGATGCTGGGAAATTTTTACGATAGCAGGCAAAACTCCTATGGTAGCGCTGTAAACGGCGACATAGAAGGACGACCAACAAATCCTTACACAGCATTTTTGGTTTTCAAATGGCTCATGTTCTAAAGTTAAATTTATAACGATATGATAAGAAAATCAATATATACAGGCTTTGCAATCATGCTGATTATCATGAGCAGTTGCAGCACGCCATACAAATCAATATCGAACCTGAGCAACATGGACGATATGAAGTATAAGTATGAAGTTAAAAAAGTACATCTGCCCCAAAGCGGCTTCGATATAGCGTACAATGACGAAGGTAAAGGCAGTGAAACCATTATTTTTATTCATGGCCTGGGAAGTTATTCGCAAGCATGGATTAAAAATGTTGAAATGCTTAAGGCTAATTACCGTTGCATTGCCATTGATTTGCCCGGTTACGGAAAATCGAGCAAACAGCCGCACAGCGGGTTGATGACCTTTTATGCCGGAATTCTGAACGAATTGGTCCATGAATTGAATCTTGGAAAAGTTTACCTGGCCGGTCATTCAATGGGCGGGCAGATATCCATTACTGCCAGCCTTACTTACCCTGACATTGTTAAAGGATTGATCCTGGTTGATCCTGCGGGATTTGAAGCCTTCAACAAAGGACAACGCCAGTGGTTTAAAAATGTAATGACATTTGATGGCGTGCGGCTTACAACCACCGAAGCCATACAAAACAACCTGGCAACAAACTTTTACCGGCTTCCGGCTGATGCTGATTTTATGATCACCGACCGTATTGCCTGGCGGACAGCCAAGGATTTCAACGCATATTGTTATGCCGTGGTACAATCGGTAGGTGGCATGGTCGATAATCCGGTATTGGATTATTTACAGGATATTAAAGTGCCAACCCTTATCTTTTTCGGTGAAAATGATAACCTGATCCCTAACCGTTACCTCAACCCGGGCCGAACAGTTGATATTGCCAAAAATGGTGCTGATAAAATTCCCGGCAGCAAACTCATAATGGTTCCCAAATGCGGCCACTTTATGATGTTCGAAAAATCTGAAGTATTTAACTCGGAGACACTCAAATTCATTCACTAGACTTGTTATTGATTGGTAGTTGTGAAATGGGAGCGCTGAAAAGTTGCTCCTTTTTTTGTAGGGGTTAGGTTTTAGGGATGATACACAGAAAGCTTTATAAAAATCCCACATCGAACATCCACCATTCAACATTCCACATTTTTAAATCTCACCGAACCTTTTTTTATACTAATTTCATCCCAAATTCTTATCCATGCGGATCAAACTGGTTACTTTCAGCGATTTTGCGAATCATCTTTATCCCCATGAAGCTGATTACCTGTTGAGTATTCAGAAATTCAATAAGGGCGTAAACTCGCAGATACTGAACACGCTACACTTCAACAGCCATAATCCGAATAAACCGCGGGAGTATGACCCGGAAATTGATAAACGGTCCTATTCCTATATCAAAACTTGGGTATCGCAGGCGCTTGACAAGACAGATGTGGATAAATTTTACGAATGGCTGGCTCACGCTGAGAAACAGGTGATGATTGATGCCATTACCCCAGAAGAGGAAAAGGAAATCCTGTCCTTTCTTAAAACCATAAATCCCTCCAAATATTTTTTCCTCCGGTATTATGAACTCCTGCAGTATTTCAGGGATTACCTGCTGATCAGGGTGAGAAATCGGTTTTATAAGCCGATAAGCAATTATTTGCAAAAATATGAGGCTGCATATCACAGGAGTATGGCAATTAATGTACAGCTGAACCAGGCAGCCGAAGAAATTATCCGTCAGCACGAAACCCTGGATGCAGAGCCTATTCATTACAGTGATTTCCTGCAAACCACTTTCAACGACGAAACGCTTGATGGGTATACACGATACCGGGCTGCTGTAAGGCTAACCTTCTTATATTACAATTACCGTGAATTCGACAACTTAAGGGTGGTTTACGACGAGCTGGATAAGTTATTCAAAACGGATGTTTTTTATTCGAAGCGCCTGCTGGCGAATTACTACTCAAACCGCGCCATGATGCACAGCAAGCTTAACGAGCTCGTGCCGGCCGAAAAATACGGCTACCTGTCTATCAGGCAGAAAAACACAGATTACCTCTTCTACCTGGCTAATCTTTGCGCGGTATTACTTCGCAGCGGCAAGTACGACAAAGCTCTTAAGGTGATGAGCTCATCCATTCCTGAATTAAAGAAAACCAATAGTTTTTATAACAAGATCGGGTTTGCCAGTTTTTATACCCGCACACTTGTGTATAACAAAATGGCTAAAAATGCGGTGAGTTATGCCAACACATTCCTTGATGCCTATAAAAAAGAGATTTTCGAAACCCGCTGGCATTTGTTTTTCACAGCGTATCTGCAAGCTTTGCTGAGCGCCGAAAAATACAGCCGTCTGCTGTCGGTGGCTAAAAGATACAACCTGCTGAACCTGGAACAAAAGTCTATTGATAAAACCGTGTATATGCCTGTTTTACTCTGGTATAACGAAGTTGCCCTTTACATGGAGGGAAAACAGAGCCAGGAAAAGCTGGTTGAAACCATCACTTCATCAGCCCGGAAGTTCCTTCAAAACAAATATAAAGCCGGGAGAATAAACGAATTATTGGATAATCTTGCTGATTCAATTCCTTCGGAAGTCGGCATTATTCGCAGCCGTATCAAAGAAATATACGAAGTTACCTCCTGATTTTCAACTATCACAGTATATGCCGCAGTAGTCATTTAGATCATGTGTTTTCAATTCCGGAAAATAAACCCTGTCGTTCTTTACGGAGCGGCCATTTTTTTATAATTTAGCCTGATATTTTAAGTTCATGCAGGAAATTTTTAATGATCTGAAAACAGTTATTGAGCAGGGTGTTCCGGCTGTATTATGTGTTGTAACCGGAACTACAGGTTCCACCCCGCGAAAAGCCGGATCCAAAATGCTTGTTTTTCAGGATGGCACCATTAAGGGAACCGTTGGCGGAGGCAGTGTGGAATTTCAGGTGATTCAGGACGCGTTGAAAATCATTTCCTGCGGAGAACCTTTTACGAAACGTTTTCACCTTGAACAGGATCTGAAAATGCATTGTGGTGGCACTATGGAAATATATTTTGAACCCATAGGATGCCTGCCTAAACTCTATATTTTCGGCGGTGGCCATATAGGGAAAGCGCTTGCAGGATATGCAACCGGGCTGGGATTCCGCCCCTTTGTTTTCGATCAGCGGGAAGGCATTTTTGATGAATGGAATTTGCCCGGGGTTGAAACCCGGAACGGCGATTTTCTTCAGATTATTGATCCGCTTCCTTTCGATAACAACACATACATAGCCATTGTAACGCACAAACACGATTTCGACGAAACAGTTCTGCTGGCTTGCCTTCCTCATGAATTTGCCTACCTTGGAATGATTGGCAGCAAACGCAAAGTAGCTGAAATCAGGAAAAATGCGTTGGAAAACCATTCAGTATCTGAGGCGCAGCTCAATAAAGTTGATATGCCGATCGGCATTCCGTTTGCCGCCGAAACACCTTCCGAAATCGCCATCAGCATCATAGCAAAGATGATCGACGTGAAAAATACATTGAAGAAATCATGAGTTCCTCACGCGATAAGATTCAGTTTGTACTGAACGATAAGATCATTTCGGTTGATTTTAATTCAGATACTGATTTAAAACCCACCACAACGGTGCTCAACTACCTGCGCTCATTTCCTTTTCACAAAGGAGTGAAAGAAGGTTGTGCCGAAGGCGATTGTGGGGCCTGTTCGGTGGTTATTGCCGAAAATCACGGAGGTAAACTTACTTATAAAACTATCGATAGCTGCCTGGTATTTCTGCCCATGCTTCATGGTAAACAATTGATTACCGTCGAAAACCTGGCCGATTCCGGGAAACTGCATCCTGTGCAGCAGGAAATGGTAAATCAAAACGGCAGCCAGTGCGGATATTGCACACCGGGCGTTGTGATGTCATTGTTCGGGCTTTATAAAAACCACCATAATCCTGATCGCGAAGTTATCGAAGACGCGCTCACCGGCAATCTCTGCCGCTGCACCGGCTATAAACCTATTATAAAAGCCGCCGAACATGCCTGTTCGTGTGTGGATACTGATAAATTCAAACTTCACGAAGCAAAAATTATCGATTTACTGGATGAAATAAACCGGGATAAATCAAGTATTGAAATCAGCACGCCTATTCAGAATTATTACAAACCTCTTACATTGCCCGATGCACTTGCCCTAAGGCGGAAATTTCCGCATGCCACCATCGTTAGCGGAGCTTCGGATACGGCTCTCAGGCAGACCAAGAAAAGAGAATTATTAGCCGAAATCCTTGATATTTCGGATGTAGCTGAACTTAAATATTTTGTTGAAGAAGAACATGTTTACAAAATCGGAGCCGGGTTAAACCTGGAAAAGCTGAAGTTGCATTCGATTGAAAAACTACCAGCTTTGCACAAAATGCTACAGATTTTCGGTTCCCTTCAAATCAGGAATCTGGCAACCATAGGTGGAAATATAGGTTCCGCCTCTCCCATAGGCGATACGTTGCCTTTGCTTATTGCTTACAAGGCAAAAGTAAAAGTGCAGTCGCAGGATTCGGAAAGATTGATTAACATGGAAGATTTTATCAAAGGATACCGCTTGACAGATGTTCGATACGACGAATTGATTACCGCAATTCATATCCCAAAGCTTCCAGCGGATACGTTAGTTCGTTCCTATAAAGTCTCGAAGCGTAAAGATCTTGACATTTCAACCGTCAGCAGCGGTTTTTCGCTGCAGCTGGAAGGCGGACATGTGAAAGAAATTATTCTCGCCTTTGGCGGTATGGCCGACCGTCCGAAACGCGCTTCCGAAACGGAGCATTATCTCCTTTGGAAACCCTGGACGAGGTCAAATGTGGAACATGCCATGAAGATACTCATTCATGAGTTCACCCCTCTTAACGATGCCCGTGCAGGCGCGGATTACCGCAAACTGGTAGCCGGTAATCTCCTGTTAAAATTCTACGCGGAAATGTCAAATCAAGCGCTATGAAAACTGTAGATCTAAAACACGACAGCGCTGTAAAGCACGTAACCGGGCAATCGGTTTATGTAAATGATATTGAGGCTAACAGGCAACTGGTCGGAAGAGTTGTTTATAGCCCTGAGGCTCACGCCCGCATCAGTTTAATTGATACAAAAGCCGCTTTAAAGCTGAATGGCGTTGTCGCCATCCTGACATACAAAGACATACCAGGTAAAAACCAGATGGGCCCTGTAATTGATGATGAACCGTGCCTGGCCGAAGATGAGGTTGTTTTTATAGGACAGGCCATTGCGCTGATTGCCGCCGAAACAGAAGAGGCGGCGCTGAAAGCTGAAAAACTGATCCGTATTGAGTATGAAAAACTCGAAACCATCCTGGATTTGCGGGAAGCCATTGAATCAGGCAGCCTGATTGCGCCGCCCCGCATTATCGAATGCGGAAACGCGGAAGAAACCCTGAAATCCGTGCCGCATATAATTTCGGGTGAGCTCGAAACCGGGGCGCAGGAGCATTGGTATCTTGAAACACAATCCGCGTTGGCAATTCCGGGTGAAGGACGCGAAATGTTTATGCACGCTTCGAGTCAGAACCCTGCCGAAACACAGGCGATTGTTGCCGAAGTGCTTGGAATTGCCAAAAATGAAGTGGATGTGGAAGTGAGGAGAATGGGCGGAGGTTTTGGCGGGAAAGAAACCCAGGGAAATCATGTGGCCGCATGGGCTGCTTTGCTTGCAAACGCTACAAGGCGACCGGTTGGCATTCATCTTTTTCGCGACGACGACCAGAAAATTACCGGAAAGCGTCACCGTTTCCTGTCAAAATACCAGGTGGGATTTAACGACGAAGGGAAAATTCTTGTTTATACCGTTGAATTGAACAGCGACGCAGGTGCTGCCACCGACCTTAGCCGTGCCATCCTCGAACGGGCGATGCTTCACGCTGAGAATTCCTATTTTATTCCTAATGCCAGTATTATAGGTAACGCGTACAAAACAAACCTGCCTTCCAATACTGCTTTTCGTGGTTTTGGCGGTCCGCAGGGCATCGCTGTTATTGAAACCGCGATAGATAAAATTGCCCGTTACCTGAAAAAAGATTCTGCCGTAATACGCAGACTCAATTTTTATGGAATCGCTGAGAACAATATTACACCTTATGGCGAAACTATTGCAAATAATCGCCTTCATGTGATGTTTGACCAATTGATTGCTTCTTCGGATTATTATAATAGGCGAAAAGTTATTGCTGATTTTAATGCGAAGCATGAATTTGTAAAACGCGGAATCTCGCTTACACCGGTTAAATTCGGAATTTCGTTTACTACCGCTTTTCTCAACCAGGCCGGCGCTTTGGTGCATATCTACAACGACGGAACTATTGCCGTAAACCACGGCGGAACTGAAATGGGGCAGGGGCTGAACACTAAAATTCATGGAATTGCTGCCGACGAGTTCGGTGTTTCGCCCGAAATCATCAGAGTAAATCCAACCAATACGTCCAAAGTTCCCAATACATCTGCCACCGCAGCATCATCAGGCAGTGACCTGAACGGTATGGCAGTTAAAAATGCCATCGACAAACTGAAATCACGCTTAGCCGAAGTTGCACTTAAAGATTTGAGAATAAAGCTCAAAAACGATTTACTAACGGCGGATCAGATCATGTTCTCAGACAATGCCGTTTTTGCCGCTTCGTATCCTGAAACAAAAATCCCTTTTAATAATCTGGTAAAACAAGCTTATCTCAGCCAGGTTAGCCTCAGTGCTACCGGCTTTTATAAAACGCCCGGAATCTTTTTCGACCGGGAGCTGGGCGTTGGCAATCCGTTCTATTATTATGCCTATGGTATGTCGGTTTCGGAAGTGGAGGTGGATGTACTTACCGGTGAAACAAAATTATTACGAACCGACATTCTGCATGATGTAGGCGATTCACTCAACCCGGATATTGATCTGGGCCAGATTGAAGGCGGTTTCATACAAGGTGTCGGTTGGGTGACCACCGAAGAGATAAAGTGGGACAAAAAAGGCCATCTTCTTACCCATTCGCCGGATACATATAAAATACCAACCGTAAACGATATACCTTTGCACTTCAATGTTAAGTTGCTCGAAGGATATACGAACGAAGGAACCATACGCAAAAGCAAAGCCGTTGGAGAGCCGCCTCTGATGCTGGCATTTTCGGTATGGCTGGCAATAAAAGATGCCGTTTCGGCTGTTGGAAACCACGAATTTGAACCTGCTTTTTCGTTGCCTGCCACGGCTGAAAAAGTTCTGTTGAGTGTGGAGGGAATAAAGGCAAAATACAATAAATAAAGTAGCTTTCAAAGATGATAAAGTACAATTTAAACTTATTCTTTACTTCCTTTCGTCAAATTCCAGACTGGATTAAATGACAATTTTACCTATTGCTGATCAAAAATTGGTTTTTAATCTGTTCAAACATGATGCAGTTAGAGTTTGCTGAAATAATACAACTGATAAAACAGTCGCAGTTTAATGCCGTGAAGGCCGTTAATGCGGAACTGATTAATTTATACTGGAACGTGGGCGGATATATTTCCAAACAATTGGAGGCAACACGCTGGGGCGAAAAAACTGTTGACGAACTGGCAGGATTCATCGAATTTAAATACCCTGAAATAAAAGGTTTCACCCGCCGGAGTTTATACCGGATGAAACAGTTTTATGAAACTTATGCTGCATCTTCGTTCATCGTTTCTGAAATAAAACAAATTCATAATATTGATTTCGAGGCAAATGTATTTGTGCCCTCATTGAGGACACAAATGGAAACGTCTGAAGTAGTGCCCTCAACGAGGACACAATTTGAACTCACGGATATTCGGAACACAATCTTAACAAAATTGAGCTGGACTCATCACCGGACTATTTTTTCAAGATGCAGGACTGATGAAGAAAGAGAATTCTATATCAAAAAAAGCATTAACGAAAATTATACAGTCAGGGAACTCGACAGGCAAATAAACAGCAGCTTATTCGAACGATTCATGCTGACTGAAATCAAAACGAACCCTGCTGCCGACGTTTTGAATCGCAATTTAGGTCAAACATTTAAAGATCAATACATTTTCGAATTCCTCAATCTTCCGGATCATTACAATGAAAATGATTTGCAAAAAGGCCTCATCACCCAAATGAAAAATGTGGTCCTCGAATTGGGTAAAGATTTCCTGTTTATTTCGGAAGAATATAAAGTGATGGTTGGTAACAGCGATTTTTACATCGATCTGCTGTTTTATCACAGGGGCTTGCAGTGCCTGGTAGCTTTCGAACTAAAAACCGATAAATTTATACCCGAATACCTGGGGAAACTGAACTTCTACCTCGAAGCGCTGGATCGCGATGTTAAAAAACCTAATGAAAAACCAAGCATCGGCATTTTGCTATGCAAAGATAAAGACACGGAAGTTGTAGAGTATGCAATGAGCCGTAGCCTCTCGCCTGCCATGGTTGCAGAGTATAAAACAATGTTGCCCGAAAAAAAGATTCTACAGCAAAAACTGCACGAACTGTTTGAAAATACAACAAAAATAAATCCTGACAAATGAACGAATTACTCGAAAAAATCAACGCACTCTCACACAAGTACAGAGACTACACTGCGCAAAACCTATCGAAACTGGTACAAATAAAATCGACCAGTATGTTTGAAAAAGATGTTCAGCTGGAGCTGAAACGCCAGATGGAAGAAGCCGGTTTCGACGAAGTCCGCATTGATGGACTTGGAAATGTAATCGGCCGAATCGGAAACGGGAAACGAATCCTTGCCATCGATGGCCATATGGACACCGTTGATGTAGGCAATGCCGCAAACTGGACATTTGACCCATTCAGCGGCGAAATTAAAGACGGCTATGTACATGGTCGCGGAACCGTGGATCAAAAAGGTGGCCCGGCAGCGGCAGTTACCAGCGGACGGATACTGAAAGAACTTGGTTTTGACCGCGACCTTACCGTTCTAGTTGTTGGAAGTGTTATGGAAGAAGACTGCGACGGCCTTTGCTGGAAATACCTGGTAGAAGAAGAAAATGTACGCCCTGATTTTGCCATCAGCACCGAACCCACCAACCTCAATATTTACCGTGGTCACCGTGGCCGGATGGAAATACTGGTTCGTTTTAAAGGCCTTTCGTGCCATGGAAGCGCACCCGAGCGTGGCAAAAATGCCATTTATATGGCTGCCCGCGCCGCCCTCGAAATCGAAAAACTGAACGAACGTCTAGGCACCGACGAATTCCTTGGAAAAGGATCGGTAACCATTTCCGAAATCAAATCAGGGAGTCCTTCGCTTTGCGCTGTAGCCGATTATGCCCAATTCCACCTCGACCGCCGCCTTACCTGGGGCGAAACCAAGGAATCAGCTGTTGCCGAAATCCAGGAAATTATCAAGGATATGGATGCCACTGTCGAAGTGCTGCATTATGAAGAAGTTGCATACACCGGCCTGAAATACGGTATGGAGAAATATTATCCAACCTGGAAAATCCCTGCCGAGCATACCGCCGTAACTACCGGCGTAGAAGCGTACAAACAGCTTTTCCAGAAAGATCCTGTTGTCGATAAATGGACATTTTCGACCAATGGTGTGACCATTAACGGCTATTACGGTATTCCGATCATTGGTTTTGGACCGGGGAATGAAGTATTTGCCCATGCGCCTAACGAAAAAGTTCCGATTGATCACCTGGAAACGGCGGCGGCGTTTTACGCGGCTTACGCATTCCTGATTTAAAAACAAAACATCTGCTTTTCCACTTACTCTTGGCAAACTCTGTCATGCTGAGCGGAGTCGAAGCGAACCATTTTCCATTTTCTATTAACGATTAACTTTCAACCACCACCCCAATGAAATCATTCAACCAAATTCTTGAAGCTATACAACAGCTGAAATCCAACCTTCATCAAAACGATTTCCTCCTCACCTGGGAAAAAACCGAAGACGAACTCAAACAAACTCTTTTGGTTGCCGAAGCACTTAAATTCCTTCGCGATCATAATATCTCCACTAAAGTTTTTGACTCAGGGCTCGCTGTTTCTAATTTCAGAGACAACTCAACCCGGACCCGGTTCTCTTTTGCCTCAGCATGTAACCTGCTTGGCCTGGAAGTTCAGGACCTTGACGAAGGTAAATCCCAGATCGCCCATGGCGAAACTGTGCGCGAAACAGCCAATATGATCAGCTTTCTGACTGACATTATCGGTATACGCGATGATATGTTTCTTGGTGAAGGCCACACTTATATGAAGGAAGTCGGCGATGCGCTTGATGATGGTTTTAAACAAGGCGTACTTCCGCAACGCCCCGGGATCGTTAATTTACAATGCGATATCGACCATCCTACACAAGCCATGGCGGATCTGATGCACCTGGCCGATTATTATGGCGGGCTCGACAAGTTGAAAGGCAAAAAAATTGCCATGACCTGGGCCTATTCTCCGAGTTATGGAAAACCTTTATCAGTTCCCCAAGGCATTATCGGTTTGATGACCCGTTTCGGTATGGAAGTAGACCTGGCGTATCCCGAAGGATATTCGCTGATTCCTGATGTAGTGGAACTGGCCGGAAAAAACGCACAAGCTTCGGGCGGGAAATTCCGCGTGGTAAACAGTATGGATGAAGCTTTCCACGATGCTGATATCGTTTATCCGAAGAGCTGGGCTCCTTTTTCGGTGATGCAGCGCCGCACACCCTTATTGCATAACAACGACACGGCAGGCCTCAAAGCTCTTGAGCAGGAATGCCTTGCCAACAATGCCCGTTTCAAAGATTGGGAATGCACCGAAGAAAAAATGAAACTTACCAAAGAAGGCAAAGCTTTGTATATGCATTGCCTGCCTGCTGACATTTCGGGCGTTTCGTGTAAAGAGGGCGAAGTGGCAGAATCCGTATTTGATCGCTACCGTATCGAAACTTACAAAGAAGCCGGTTTCAAACCTTATATTATTGCAGCTATGATCTTTAACAACAAGTTCAAGGATGCAGCAGAAATGCTGAATAAGTTGAATGAGAGAGGGCTGAAAAGAATTTTATAACCTGATTTCTGCTTTTTCTTTATAACCCTGGCGGAGTTTGGAACCCTGTCGGGGTTTATGATTTCATATCAATTCGATATAAAAAAGTTAAAAGTAATTAATTATAAGGGAATAAGGTCGGGTTTAAGTTCTTGCTATTTGTTATTAAGGTTTTAAAAACAAAAAATAAGGTAAATATTTGTTTCAACCTTAGTAAAGGCTAATAGAAAGATAGGGTCCAACCTTATTACGTTCTTGATTTTGAACATCAAATAGAATTGTTCATCAGTTATATATCGAACTATTGCTGTTTATACCCGGTGAAAACCCCAGCCATTCCCTTTATAATAAACCACCTCATCAATCCCCGCTTCTTTCAAAATCGAAAAACCATATTCGAATTCGCCATCCAGCTCGTGCGGTTTGTGCGCATCGGAATTTACCATCACAGGTATTCGCATAGCCTTAATTTGTTTAAGAATATCCAATCCGGGATAAGTTGTTTCGGAACGTTGTTTGTAAATGCCGCGGGTATTCACTTCTACAATTATATCGCGATCTTGTATAAGCTGAAGGGTTTCACTCACCAATGCCTGGTACCAGGCTTCATCTTCCTTAAAAAAACGGTCGCGGTTATGCATTTTGATCTTATCGAAATGACCTATTATATCGATTTGTTGCGATTCAATCATTTCATTTAGCTGCTGATAATACCTGGTAACGGCTTTCCGGATATCAGCACCAAATAATTCATTCAGTCCTTTGTCATAGGTCTTATAGTCTGGCCCGTCAGTAAACCAGAGCTCATCCGTGTTATCGGGTTTTACAAGGTGAACGGAACCTATCAGGTAATCCAGTTTATAATCGGCTTTGACTTTCCCAAAACTATCCGACATCCAGGGAATATAATCCATTT
The DNA here is from genome assembly GCA_963665485.1 of Bacteroidales bacterium. Lineage (GTDB taxonomy): Bacteria > Bacteroidota > Bacteroidia > Bacteroidales > UBA4417 > UBA4417. The sequence goes on from OY762227.1 coordinate 1,091,522, forward strand.
CCATGCCCGAATAAACCGCGATCTGTGAACTATATTTCTGTTTCAGGTTTTGCATCAGCGCGACATATTCATCCCTGTTTTCCTTTTTAAATGAAAATGTGTTTTCAAAAGGCAAAGGTGAATGTTCTGTGAAACCCAGAATATTGAATCCTTTGGAAATGGCTTCTAAAATGTATTCTTCCGGCTGCGACGAGCCATCGGAAAAAAGACTGTGGGTATGATGGTTGGTGAGCATGGGGGACTTAATGATTTACGATTTCGGATTGTTTTTTGGCTGGAAGTCGGGAGTCGGAAGTCGGAAGAGCTCAGACGTCAGAATTCCGATCAACTATTTGATTTTATCTTTAAAAGCTACCATCATATTCATTAGGTGGAAAGCAAACTCATATTGTTCATTAAATTCATTTTCAGAAATATATCCGCGCCTTTTGGCTTTGTATAAGCAAGTAACTACCTCTGCCAGAGAACGTATTGAATAACCCATAAACTTTTTGAATTCAGGGTCGGATTGGCCGATTGAACCTTCTGAAATATTTAAAGCGATGGAATCAGCAGCTCTCCGGATTTGAGATGAAAGATTATATATCTCTTTAGGTGGAAACTTAGTTGATATATTGTTTCACTAGTGTCCACTAAATTTTAACAATCGTTCTTTGAAATCCTTGTGTATCTATATATTGCGAGCGTTTTAGCTGCGTGACGATTTGAAATGCCTAAGTTAGGTGGTAAATTTTCTGTTACCATGAATAAAGGCAAATATGTTTACGCACAGTTGATCGAGTTCTTACCGCAAAGAGTTTTTGACGGGTATGTAGCAAAGTATTCAGGTAATAAATTTGTGAGATACTTTACATGTTGGAACCAGCTGCTTTGTATGATTTTCGGTCAACTTACCAATCGGGATAGTCTTCGTGATTTGATTGTTGCTATTGATGCTCACAGTCGAAAAACCTATCATCTGGGTTTTGGTAAAAGTGTAATCAGGAGTAATTTAGCAAAGGCGAACGAGAGTCGTAACAGTAAGATATTTGAAGAGTTTGCATACCATCTTATTGATGTTGCAAGAAGGAAACGAGCTAATGATGATTTCGAGATTAAGGGTAAAGTCTATGCATTTGACTCTTCTACTATCGATCTCTGCCTGAATGTATTTTGGTGGGCCAAATTTCGTAAAGCAAAGGGAGGAATAAAACTCCATACACTTTATGACATTTCCACACAAATCCCAGCATTCATATACGTTACAGCAGCATCCGTAAATGATGTAAACGCAATGGATGTAATTCCTTACGAAACTGAAGCATACTATATTCTCGACCGAGGTTACGTTGACTATACCAGACTCCATAAAATCACCAATCACTCAGCATATTTTGTGATAAGAGCTAAATCTAATCTCAATTTTACGAGAATGTACTCTAATAGAATTGATAAAACTAAAGGTGTTCAATGCGATCAGATTGGGAAACTAGCAGGGTTTTATGTAGCAAAACAATACCCTGAAAAATTACGCAGAGTTAAGTTTTATGATGTGGAAACCAAGCGAACTTTTGTTTTCCTGACCAATAACTTTGAGTTGACAGCCGAACAAATTGCGTTGCTTTACAAAAATCGTTGGCAAGTTGAGTTATTCTTCAAGTGGATAAAACAACATTTAAAGATAAAATCCTTTTGGGGAACTTCTGAAAATGCTGTTCGTATCCAGATTTACACCGCAATCATCACTTATTGTTTGGTGGCGATTGCAGGGCACGACCTTAAAATTGAACGTTCGACCTACGAAATATTACAGGTCTTAGGCATATCCCTACTTGATAAAACGCCTGTAAAACAGCTGTTTACAAATATAGATTACAAAGATGTCAATGAACTGAATTATAATCAACTGTTATTCAGTTAGTTTAAAGTGGACACTAGTGATATTGTTTATCACTTCACCAAAATCCATTGCCTTTTACCAGATAATCAGTTGCTCAAACTTGAATCCCATATTCCCTTAGCTTAATCGTTAATACTTGCTCTGACTAAAACTGTAAAATGCAAATATCGCTTTCTTAACTCCAAATACTTGTCAACAGACTCCCGTCTTCCGTCTTCCGACTTCCGACTTCCAGCCCCTAATCCCCTCTAACTTCCAACAATCTTGTACACTTTATCTCGTCTTCTTACCACTCTCGAGACCGGAAATGTCGGTCCTTCCCCTTTCACCGCAATTTCGCAAGGCTGCTCATTTTTAACCATTCCTGTAACTACCGCTTCGTAAACACCTGTAGTCGGCCCTATAATTTCAATCTGGTCGCCATTGGAAATGTCATGCGAGTCTAAACGGATGTGGGCAATGCCTGATTTTGCAAAATAATTAGCTACAATCCCTACGTAAATTTTCTTTGTTGTAGCCAGCGAACCATGCACCGCCGACCATTCGCCCAGTTTGTCCCCCATATAATATCCTTCCCAGAAACCGCGGTTGTAAACGGTGGCCAGTTCAGTGTCCCAGCGTTCTACATTTTCGGGTGTAAATTCTCCGTTAAAATATGCGCTTACCGCTTCGCTGTAACAGCGGGTAACGGTTTTCACATATTCCGGTGAGCGGCCGCGGCCTTCAATTTTCAGCACCGTAACCCCAGCTGCCAGAACCTTGTCGAGAAGTTGTATCGTTTTCAGGTCTTTGGGCGACATGATATATTCGTTGTCTATTTCCAGTTCGGTATCGCTGTCTTTATCCTTAACGGTGTAAGCACGCCGACAGTCCTGCAGGCAGGCACCCCGGTTAGCCGAAGTATTGTGGTTATGTAGGCTCAGGTAACATTTGCCGCTTACGGCCATGCACAAAGCGCCATGTACAAAAATTTCAATTTTTATCAGTTCTCCTTTTGGTCCGCGAATATCCTGTTCCCTGATCTGGCGGGTAATCGCAGCAACCTGTTCCAAAGTGAGTTCACGGGCGGTAACCATTACATCGGCATAACGGGAATAGAATTTTACGGCTGAAATATTGGTAATATTACATTGTGTCGAAATATGGATTTCAACACCTTGTTCTTTGGCATATTCGAGTACAGCAAGATCCGAAGCAATAATGGCGGTTACCCCGTTGGCTTTGGCGGCATCAATGGTCCGTTGAACATCTTCAATTTCATTATCGAAAATAACCGTGTTCATCGTAAGGTAACTTTTTACGTTGAACTGACGGCAGATACGGGTGATTTTTGCCAGGTCCTCCAGGGTGAAATTTACGCTGGAACGGGCGCGCATATTAAGCTTGCCTACGCCGAAATACACTGATCCCGCGCCGCCTTGTATGGCTGCCATCAGCGACTCGTACGAGCCTACGGGCGACATGATTTCTATATCGAGTATCGGCATATGAATGTTTTGTGCAAAGGTAGGCGATTTTGAGTATTCGGGAAAGAGTTGCTGTTAACATTAAGAAGGGTGAAGAGGAGAGGGGCGGGTGGGCGGCCACCTGAGAAACTTCCTGCCGGCCCAATTCTTTTTTACGCTTCCATACATGACCCAGAGGAATGATTCGGCGAAGGATGTTTTTAGCCACCTGGCCGGGCTTTAACCTGCTAAGCAACGACCTGCGCATCCTGAAGCATTTTAAACTTAAGACAGTGACAGAAAAAACAACTAGTAACAAAATTCGGGATGATGTATAAGAACCAGTGTCGATCTACTGGCAAAACGGAGAAATTTTCTGTAAATCAATTGAACATCGCATGCGGATTACCGTTTAACAAGGATTAATTTTGGACCTGGCAGTTGTTTTTCCTTTTCTGAAAAGATCAGGCAGTTAAAAACTCATCTTCTTGAATTACTGATTTAATTACCCAAGGCTTATTAATATTACCCATCGCGATTCAATACGTATAATTAACCCGGCTTTGAAGCCATATTTATCATCCCTGGCACTTTCCCTATACCTGATCCTTGCATCATTTACCCGAAATTACAGGGAGACTCTATCTTTAATTCCTGTAAAAAAATATAATTATTACTGCTATCACTATGATTATCAACACACTGATTATCAATTTCTTTTAAAGAATTTTTTTTAAGAGCGCGATTCTCAAATTGGTAATTTTTAGTAGAAATCTTGTACGCTTTAATTTAATAATATGTTGATAGTGACAGACATATGATTTTTGGTATAATCTTAGCTGTAAAATCGTACCAAATCTTTTTTTCGGGGCTATACATATTAATTCAGAATCGAAAATAAAATAATTTTATAATGGAACATTGCAAAACTATGATTCAGTCCCTGTTTTTTAACAGTTTTTAAAATTGAATTCTAATTTGTAATTTTGCAATAAGCTTACAATGAATGCATTACTTGTTTTAACTCAATTACGCTAACAGACTGATTAACCATGGAGAATTTAATTTCTCTGAATTTAAAACCGGAGTTAATCCTGTTTCCGCAAATCATTTTTGGGAAACGGTATAATTTATTGTCCCAAAATGACAATGTTCTTGTATTACTAACTGGCTGCAGTGCTATTATATTTACTACATTCTGAGTAAGGCAGTCCGAAACCGGGACTGTTGAACTCTGGAAACTCTGACTAAGTATCACTATCTCATAACTCATAACTTTTCACTCATCACTTTTCATTTATAACTACTCACCCAACTCCTAAACTCTAACCCACACGAACCAACAAATCAACGTATTACCCCATGAGGATTTTTACGCATCGATTTATTTACCGCGCGGCACTTACTTTTGTAAGTGTATTGGTATTTTGGGGTGGGGAGGTGAAAGGGCAGGATCCAAACATATGGCTGGAAACTACAGATGGTATTGGTCAATATGATTATATTGATAAAGCAAGTACAACTTATGTGCATTATGCTACAACTTATGCTTTGTTTGATCACTCCATGGTATGGGTATTTCCACATGAAATTACTTCACAGGGATTTGATTATAATGGGACATGGGTGGGAGCACCACAACATATAAGCACAAATAATCTTCAAAGTATAAACCATGGAACGGCATGGACTGCTGGTGCCAGTATAGATTTGTCTTTAAAAGTATGGGACCAATTTTTGACCTACCACAATACAGATTATCTAAATGAAATGATGATTGTGGATGTTCAGAAACAAGACATTATCAACCACATTACAAATGCACCCAAACAACTAGTGCTGCAATTTACGATTGACGCAGGTACTAATGCAGGCAGGGAACTTACACGGTTATGGGTTAAGAACGATGGCACATTCCTGGAAGGAGGAACTGGTAATAATGATATTAATTTTGACCAAGTCAAACTGTATTATGAAACCGGAACAACTTTGCATTTTGATGGGAATGAGGCTTCTGAATATCTTTATGGTAATTATGGTGGTGATGCTACAAATAATCAAATCTGGGGGAATGATGATCTTGCCAGTCCAGGTGGGATTTCTATCCCTTCAGATGGTACAAATAAATTACTTTGTTATGTAGTAATTGAAAGCTTTAATGGTACAGTTACAGCAAGCCGCTCTGCTCAGTTTAAAATTCTTGAAGATGGAATGAGTCTTGATGGATTCGGTGCTTTTTCCCAACCTAAGAAAGTGAGGATTGATGAGCTAAAGAATACTACTCCTTTGACAGGTCCTATTAATGTTTCGAGTGCTAACCCCTTAAGCAATGGTGACTACCTTACCTTAGCAGATGCATTTATTGCCATAAATAGTTACCCACAAGCTGGGAATAATATTATAGTAACAGTAAACGGTTCTACAATAGAACCGGCTACCGGGGCAATTCTTAATCAAAATGCCAGTCCCTGGAATTCTATGGTGATTTATCCTACTGCAACCGGATATTCCATCACTGGTAATCTTGCCGGGTTAGCAGTTATAAGACTATTTGGAGCTGATAAGGTGACTATTGACGGAAGAGTTGGTGCTGCTGGTTCAACCCCTGACCTTGTAATAAGTAATACCAGTACAAGCAGTTTATCAGGTACATCTACTATTTTTCTTGATACCGATGCCACAACTAACTTAATTACTTATTGCAATGTACAAGGTTCGTCTACAACTGCCGTAGCTGCTAATGGTGGAAATATATTTATTGGCGATGCGGCAGTTACAACCGGAAATGACAATAATACAATCTCAAATTGTAATATCGGGCCAGCAGGCTCCAATTTGCCAACTAAAGGTGTTTACCTGAGCGGTTCCACCGGTTCAACTCCACTTAACAATAGTTTGTGCACGGTAACTAACAACAATATTTTTGATTATTTCAGTGCTGCTACAGGTAGTTCCGGGATTTACGTTGCAAACGGGAACACAGATTGCAGTTTTACAACTAACCGCTTCTATCAAACTTCAGCACGTACACAAACAACCGGAGCACAGCATTCCGCAATCTGGCTGGCAAATGGAAGTGGAAATAACTATTCGATTTCCGGCAATACAATTGGTTATTCTAATGACGGTGGTTCGGGCACCTATTCTCTCTCAGGTCTCACCGGAACCCAATTTATACCCATTTACCTGAATGTTGGCACAACAGCTGTAACAAATGTTCAATCCAACACTATCGCTGGAATTGCTATATCTGGATCTTGTAATGGTGCCGCAAATAATCCTCCTTTTGCCGGAATTTATATTTCAGACGGACTCGTCAATATCGGTGGTGCAGCTGGCGACCTAACTGGTAATACGATCGGTAGCATGACAGCAACGGATAATATAACTTTTACTTCAAATTCGACTACAAGCAGTAATATTACAGGTATTTATTGCCAGGGAACCAGTAATTGGATAACAAATAACAATAACATTGGCGGGATCACAGTATCAAATACAAACACAGGGCAAATTTTATTTACCGGTATACGGGGCAATACCGGCAATGCTTCATGGGTGTGCAATAACAATACTATAGGGGGAAATGTTCCCAATTCTTTAAATAATACCTCAACATCTGCCAATAGTTGGAGCGATGGGATTTATAATTCAAGCTATTCCGGAACATTCAATAATAACATTATACGCAATCTTACTTCTGCTGGCGGGGGTGCCGCCACAATTTTCTCAGTTGTTGGTATCGCTATTTCAGCCAGTTCAGTAAATCACACTGTATCGCAAAACACTATTTATAATCTTAAAAACATTATTACTACAACATCGACCGATGTTTATGGAATTATGTTTACAGGATCTTCAGGAACTAATTTGGTAGAGCGTAATTTTATTTATTCCTTAACCAATCCTTCGACCGACAATACGGCTACCCTTATTGGAATAAAGGCTAATGGCGGAACAACAACGTACAAAAATAATATTGTCAGCTTAAGTGCCAACTCTCTCGGCGCCATTGTAAACGGATTTAATGATGGCGGAGGTACAAATAATATTTATCACAATACAATATCTTTAAACGGTTCTTCTACATTCCAGGATGCAGCGTATTTTTCTTCCGGAACAAATGCCAGAAATATCCTTAATAACATTTTTGCCAATACACAAACCGGAAGTGTAACCCATAATGCCATAAATATTTCATCGTCTACTAACCTTACCATTGATTATAATGACTATATTGGTACTGTTACCGGCGGTAGTGGAGGCGGTGTTAACAGTCTAACTGTTTCACCCGGATTCGGGAATGCATCCGGCACTGCATTGACTGATTATATTCCTTCTGCTACAACACTCACCGGAACGAATACCTTATTAGGTACAATTAATGCAGATATTGACGGTGATATCCGTTGTATCCCAACCATGGGCGCGCAGGAAAATCCAATCGCACCCGGCGTAGCTACAGCGACGGCATCTCCAAACCCGATATGTTCCGGAGGAACGGTTACTTTGACAGGTAGTTCTGCAGGAGCCACAACCTGGAGTTGGTCCGGACCAAGTGGATTTACAGCCTCTACACAAATAGCAACAGTTCCGAATGTTACAGTTGGTGGAACTTATACATTAACCGCTTCCAATTGTAAGGGTTCTGCAGCTCCGGTTTCAGTAACAATAACCATCGGGGATACAGAGCCTCCTGTAGCTATTTGCAAGGATATTACTGTATTCCTGAATTCATCTGGAACTGCAACAATAGTTGCTGCTGATGTTGATAATGGATCATCTGATAATTGCGCGATTGCTTCCAGAACAATTGATAAAAGCACTTTCAGTTGCGCTGATATTTCTGTCGGAGCTCCGGTTTTTTCTGATTTGATTATTTCGGAATATGTTGAAGGAAGCAGCAATAATAAAGCAATTGAAATATATAATGGAACTGGTAGTACTATAAATCTGGCTGCTGGAGGATATGCTATCAAAATGTACTTCAACGGAAGCGTAACAGCCACTACAATAAATCTAACAGGTAATGTTGCAAACGGAGCCACACACGTATTAGTATTCAATTCCCCTTCAGCCCCATTAACAGATCCGGCACTTTTAGCTAAGGCAAACCAATTAAGTACAGTTTCATTCTTTAGTGGTAATGATGCAGTAGAACTTGTTAAGGGTACTGTCACTCTTGATGTAATTGGACAAATCGGTTTTGATCCTGGTACAGAATGGGGAACTGGGTTGATTTCAACGGCTGATAATACTCTTAGAAGAAATTCTATAATTACAACCGGAGATGTAAATGGTTCAAATGTGTTTGATCCATCAATTGAATGGGCTGGATTTGCAATGGATGACTTTACAGGGCTAGGTACTCATTCTGCTGCTGGTGGTGTCGGTACTCCTGTTTTGCTTACTGTAACTGATGTTAACGGATTATCTTCAACCTGCACTGCCCATGTAGTTGTTTTGGATAATACAGCCCCAGTGGCAGTCTGCCAGAATGCAACAGTTTCATTAAATGCTTCAGGATCATATACTCTCTTACCTTCAATAATCAATAATGGCTCAACAGATAATTGCGGCATAGCTTCAATGGCAGTTAGTCCGAATTTATTCAATTGTTCAGATCTTGTTACTACATTGGCAACGGATCTATTTATTTCAGAGTATGTCGAAGGTAGTTCAAACAATAAGTATATTGAAATATACAATGGTACTGGGGCTGCAGTAAACCTTGCTGACTATCAGCTTAGGCTATATGCTAATGGTGCACCAATAGGTACACCTACAACTACTGTTACGTTAAGTGGCACGTTGAATAATGGATCAACAATAGTTTACAAGAATGCTTCTGCAACAGTTTATACAGGTACTGCTTTTGCAAATAATGCGTTAAACTATAATGGGGATGATGCGCTTGGTTTATATAAAATTTCTACATCAGCTTTTGTAGATATTTTTGGAAGAATAGGGGAAGATCCTGGAACTGCCTGGACGAGTGGTACGTTTACTACACTTGATAAAACTCTAGTCAGGAAAACAACTGTTTTGGGCGGAGTTACAGTAAATCCTGCTGCTGGATTTCCAACTTTAGCAACGGAATGGGTTCAATCTAATATTGACGTTGTAACTAATTTGGGTTTACATTCTATAAGCGCAGGAAGTGTAAAAACGGTTGTGCTCACAGTAATAGATAACAGCGGTAATACGAACACATGCAATGCGTTGGTAACAATACAGGATATAACGGCACCTGTTTTCACTTTCTGTCCAACATCGCCTGCCGTTATTTGTACCGCCGGCACATACACCCATAATAATGATACATGGAATGCAACTGCATCAGATAATTGTGCGATTTCTACACTAAATGTTGCTTTATCTGGTGCCACCACACTTGTTTCGGGAACCACACTCAATGGAGTTACGTTCGCTCAAGGCACTACTCATGTGATTTGGACCGCAACAGATGTGAATGGGAATATTAGTACATGTATTTTTAACGTAATAGTTGGAATTCCTTCTGTAACAACATCACAGGTTAACGTCAGCTGCTTTGGTGGCAACAATGGTACTGCAACAGCAATACCTTCTGGTGGAACCGGTCCTTATACTTATTCATGGAATACAGTGCCTGTTCAGACTGGAATCACTGCTACTGGGCTGATAGCTGGAACATATACTATTACCGTTACTGATGCAAACCTTTGTACAGCAAGTACTCCAGTGACCATTACACAGCCTACCGCACTTGACCTTGTTTTAACCCCAACAAATGCCACCTGTTTCGGCGGAGCCAAATCGATATCAGCTGCTATTACCGGCACCCCTCTAAGCGATCTTCAGATCAATATAGATGGTGGCGCATATTCCACTTTTGCAGCCAGTCCGGTTGTATTCAATGGATTGACTGCAGCAAATCACATTGTAATTCTACGCAGGATATCAGACAACACATGTCTGGTAACAAAGAATGTTACGCTAACTGAGCCAACAGCACTTGACCTGGTCTTAACCCCTACCAATGCCACCTGTTTTGGAGGAGCCAAATCGATATCAGCTGCTATTACCGGCACGCCTCTAAGCGATCTTCAGATCAATATTGACGGTGGAAGTTTTACCGCAGTTGCCGCCAGCCCCGTTGTATTCAGCAGTCTAACCGCTGCGAATCATATTATAATTCTACGCAGGATATCCGACAATACTTGTTTGGTTACAAAGAATGTTACCCTGACAGAACCAACTGCTTTAGACCTGGTCTTAACACCAACAAATGCAACTTGTTTTGGAGGAGCCAAATCGATATCAGCCGCAATTACCGGCTCTCCTCTAAGCGATCTTCAGATTAATATTGATGGCGGTGCATATGCAGCTGTTGCCGCCAGCCCGGTTGTATTCAATGGATTGACCGCAGTAAATCACATTATAATTCTACGCAGGATATCAGATAATACATGTTTGGTAAGTAAGAACGTTACATTGACGGAGCCCTCCCAATTAAACGCTTCTCTTTCGGGTACTACCTCCATCTGCAATGGAAGTACCACAACTTTAGCCCTTGCATTATCCGGAGGTACACAACCCTGGTCAGTAATTTGGCCTGGAGGTAGTAATGTTAATGTAACTGGAACCAGCCCTTATAATTTTACATTTTCAGTTTCGCCTGTCTCAACAACAACATATACATCAGCTGATTTTACAATAAGTGATGCTAATGGTTGTACTGTAAGTTTCAGCGGGAGTGCAACAGTAACTGTTGATCCTACCAGTGTTGGAGGAACAGCAACACCAGCAGCAACACCAATTTGCTCAGGCAGCAGTACAACAATAACTATTACCGGATATACAGGCACCATTCAATGGCAGCAATCGGCAGATGGTAGTACAGGCTGGGCAAATGTTACCGGTGGCAGCGGCGCAACATCAGCAACGTATACAACCCCCACTCTTACAACTACAACTTATTACAGAGCTGTTTTAACCAGCGGAGTATGTACTTCAGCCAATTCAACAACAGCATTAGTAACTGTTGATCCTACCAGTGTAGGAGGAACAGCAACAGTTGCAGCATCACCGATTTGCTCAGGAAGCAGTACAACAATAACTATTACCGGATATACAGGCACCATTCAATGGCAGCAATCGGCAGATGGTAGTACAGGCTGGGCAAATGTTACCGGTGGCAGCGGCGCAACTACAGCAACGTATATCACTCCAGCTCTGACAACTACAACTTATTACAGAGCTGTTTTAACCAGCGGAGTATGTACTTCAGCCAATTCAACAACAGCATTGGTAACTGTTGATCCTACCAGTGTTGGAGGAACAGCAACACCAGCAGCAACACCAATTTGCTCAGGTAGCAGTACAACAATAACTGTTACCGGATATACCGGCACCATTCAATGGCAGCAGTCGGCAAATGGAAGTACCGGCTGGGCTAATGTTACCGGTGGAAGCGGTGCAACAACAGCAACGTATTCAACCCCCACTCTTACAACTACAACTTATTACAGAGCTGTTTTAACCAGCGGTGTGTGTATTTCAGCTTATTCAAATGTTATTCCTGTAACGGTAACCCCACAACCATCAGCGTCATTTAGCTATCCCGGATCACCTTTTTGTCCCAATGCAGGAATAGCCAATGTTACTTTCAGCGGAACAACAGGTGGGAGCTTTACCTCGACTCTGGGATTGCAGATTGATGCTGTTACAGGAAGTGTTGATCTTGCTGCAAGTACACCGAATACATATACTGTTACATATACTATGGCAGCTGCTGGAGGGTGTGGAGCAGCAACTGCTACTGCCCCGATTACAATTAAGCCATTACCTTCTGTAAATAATGTTCTGGATTATAAATATTGCCCGGGGGCGACAACTTCGGTTGTCACATTCACAAGTACACCTGCTGGCAGCACTTTCGCCTGGTCCAACAACAATACTGCTATTGGCCTTGGAGCCAGCGGAATAGGGAATCTTCCAGCTTTTACAGCAACCAATCCAGCTACCAGCCCATACATAAGCACTATATCCGTAATACCAACACTCAATGGTTGCACTGGCCAGGCAAATACTTTTACTATAACTGTAAATCCAACACCTACTGTTTATGCAGATGCGAGGGATCCTGTGTCACAAAGCCATATAGCTGGTGCTTGCAAGGGAACTGCGTTCAAACTATACTCTGATGTCACTTCTTTGAGTGTTTCACAACCTGAGCAATTCTTTACACAAGGATTTGAAGGGGTGGTAACAGGATGGACAACCGGAATATCTCCGGCCGATGGTTTTTCGGATTGGACCATCTATTCAAGTGCACAGCCTACTGGAAAAGGTACCTACCAGGCACCATGGTTACCAGTTATTATTAACCCTGGTTCAAGCTTTTATCTTTCAGATAATACCTGGGCGCATGATGCTACTAATATATCATTAACCAGTCCGATAATCAATGTAGGTGCATATGGGTATACCGATATAATTCTTGAGTTTTCTAATTATTATCGTGATAAAAGAGAGTCTGGAACAAACAGCAACGATTTTGCTTATATTCAAATTTCTGTAAATGGGGGAGGTTTCACAACAGTTAAGACATTTGATGAAACTCACGGATTTCCATCCAGTTTTTCTCTTGAATCACTTGATTTACAAAGTTTAAATATAAACCCGCCTTATAATACGATTCAGGTTAAATTTTTGTTTGCACCAACAAAGGATTTTTATTGGGCCATTGATTATGTTAATTTATATGGCATTAAAGCATCATCGGGTTATATAGTTTCCTGGACATCTAATACAGGGTATTCAAGTACTGGTAATCCAAGTCCAACTGTTACTCAAACCGCAACTTCTATATATACTGTAAAATATATTGATAATAATTCAACATGTGAAGGTTCCAAATCTATAACGGTTGATAATTACGATCCGGTTATTCCTATTATAACATCAACCCCTAATATTGACGCAGGTATATGCGCAAATTTACCTCTTACACTTTCAACTAATACACCAAACCTTGTAAGCTATCAATGGTATAAACATGGAGGTATTATTACTGGTGAAACAGGCTCATCATACAGCTTTACCACACAGGCACCTAGCGATTACTTCACATTGTTTACAACAGATAACCATCAATGTTCGACAACCTCGGCTCAGCGTTGGGTTGTTATTAATCCATTACCCGTAGCTGCCGGAACCATTACCGGAACAGCAACAGTTTGCCAAGGTCAGACCGGAGTTACATACACGGTACCAGCTATTACCAACGCGACCGGTTATACCTGGGCACTTCCTACAGGAGCTACCATCACAAGCGGAGCAAATACAAACACCATCACAGTTAGTTTCAATACATCAGCTGTTTCAGGCAATATCACCGTTTATGGCACCAATTCCTGCGGAAATGGAACGGTATCAGTAAATTACGCTTTGACGGTAAATCCATTACCCGTAGCTGCCGGAACCATTACCGGAACAGCGACAGTTTGCCAGGGTCAGACAGGAGTTATATACACTGTACCCGCCATTGCCAACGCAACCGGTTATACCTGGACACTTCCAGCCGGAGCAACCATAACAGCCGGAGCAAATACCAACAACATCACAGTTAGTTTCGACGCAACAGTCGTTTCAGGCAATATCACCGTTTATGGCACCAATTCCTGCGGAAATGGAACGGTATCAGCAAATTACGCTTTGACGGTAAATCCAGTTTCAGTAGGAGGAACCATTGCAGGAGCTGCAACTGTGTGTTCGGGTACTAACAGCACAATCTTAACATTGAGCGGGAATACAGGTAATGTAGTTCGCTGGGAATCCTCCCTGGATAACTTTGCTACCGCCGGTACTCCAATAGTCAATAATACTAATACTTTAACAGCAACAAATATAGCAGCCACTACATCCTTCCGCGCTGTGGTCCAAAGTGGTGTTTGCAATACAGCAAACAGTGCAATAGCGACAGTAACGGTTAATCCTGTATCAGTAGGAGGAACCATTGCCGGAGCTGCAACTGTGTGTTCGGGTACTAACAGCACAATCTTAACATTGAGCGGTAATACAGGAAATGTAGTTCGCTGGGAATCCTCCCTGGATAACTTTGCTACCGCCGGTACTCCAATAGTCAATAATACTAATACTTTAACAGCAGCAAATATAGCAGCCACTACATCCTTCCGCGCTGTGGTCCAAAGTGGTGTTTGCAGTACAGCAAACAGTGCAACAGCGACAGTAACTGTTAATCCAGTTTCAGTAGGAGGAACCATTACCGGAGCTGCAACTGTGTGTTCGGGTACTAACAGTACAACCTTAACATTGAGCGGTAATACAGGAAATGTAGTTCGCTGGGAATCCTCCCTGGATAACTTTGCCACCGCCGGTACTCCAATAGCCAATATTACCAATAGTTTAATAGCAACAAATTTAATAGCCACTACATCCTACCGTGCTGTGGTCCAAAGTGGTGTTTGCAGTACAGCAAACAGTTCAACAGCGACAGTAACGGTTAATCATTTACCAACTTTTACTGCAGTTCCAACAAATGTTTTATGTTACGGGGGCGCAACGGGTGCAATCACAATAACTACAGCAACTGGTACAGAGTTCAGTAGAGATAACGGAGTTACTTTTGTAAGTGGATCTTCACCATATACTTTTTCAGGTCTTGCTGCTGGAACATACAATGTTGTTGTGAAAGATGCAAACACTTGTACAACAGTGCCTACTGTAGTTACTATTACCCAGCCAACATCTGTGGTAAATGCTAGTATTTCGTCGCAAACTAATGTTCTTTGCTTTGGCCAAAATACAGGCATTGTAATTGTTGCAGGTACAGGAGGTGTTGGGCCATATACATATGCAATAGACCTGAGTACTTACCAGGCAAGTGGTTCATTCATTAACCTTGCTGCAGGTTCATATGTGGTACATGTAAAAGATGCAAATGGCTGTATTTTCGATCAGAATGTAACCATCACCCAACCGGCTTCGGCTGTTAGTGCAAGCATTATAACAACAAACGTATCATGTAATGGACTTAATACAGGAAGTATTGATATTAACGCCAGTGGGGGAGAGAATCCTTACACTTATTCATTGGATGCTGGAGCTTATCAATCACCGAAGACTTTTAATAACCTTTCTGCAGGTACCTATATCGTGCATATAAAAGACAAAAATGATTGTATTTATAGCCAGTCTGTTACTATCACACAGGCGAGTCCTATAGTTCCAATTGCTGGGTCGAATAGTGTTGTATGTGCCGGATCAGATTTGAACCTTACTGGCAGCGCAACTGGAGGTACAGGTTCTTATACGTATGGTTGGACTGGACCCAACTCATTTTCTTCAACATTACAAAATCCAAGTATCCCTAACGCTACAACCGCAGCAACAGGTCCTTATATATTAACAGTTAAGGATGCCAACGGTTGTAGCGCTACTAAAACAATAAATGTTATAATAAATCCTGTTCCTGATGTTATAATTAATCCTATAGTTCAAACAGGTTTTGTGAAAAAAGCAACTGGGGAAACGGTTATATATACATTCACAATTACAAATACCGGAGCTGTAGCGGATATTTTTGATTTGAGTTTCTTTGAAGTTCCCGACCCTGGATTTTACGATATGAATGTGCGTTTTCTTTTTGGAGGGCTTCCAATAACTTTTACTCCATCAATTCCTGCAGGTGGGACCTTTACTTTTCAGGTTGAGTTAACGGTTCAAGGCAATGCATCCAAAGTATTGAATCATACCCAAATAACGGCAACTAGTCGTTTATGTACAAATTCCAAAGTAACAGCAGATATTTATACTTACGAATATAATGGCCAACCCCCTGATCCTTCAAATGCTGACGTAGAAGTGACCAAGACAGCTAGTGTATCGCCTGCATCAGCCATAGTGGGGGTCCCGTTCACCTACACCATAACCGCAGTAAATAACAGTACTGTTGCCAATGCAACAAATGTATTGCTCTCTGACCAGGTGCCTGCTTCTTTAACAATTACTGATAATGCAGGTGGTACTCAAAGTGGAAATACGATTTCATGGTTCTTAGGGAATTTATCCAAGATTGGGGGTGGAATAAATACAGTAGTTAAAGTAATTACGGTTGTACCGACTTGTTCCTCAGTGCCTTCGGTTACAAATAATGTTGCTATAGCCAGTACGCCACCAGATGTTGATCAAACTGATAACACTTTTAGCCTTATTACTCCTGTTACCGAATCTGTAATTCCTGTTGCACTGTGTAAAACTGCTACTATTAACCTTGATGCTTCCGGCCATGCAATATTAACGACAACAGACATAAACAACGGAAGTTATGACAATTGCGGAACTGTCAACCTTTCTGTGTCTCCTTCTTCTTTCACATGTGCAAATATTGGGGATAACAGTGTCACTTTAACAGCTACGGACCCAAGCGGGAATACAAATACCTGTACTACAACAGTTACAGTTAAGGATGTTACACCACCAAGTTTTACTTATTGTCCAACAGCACCGTCTACTACCCTTTGTGCAAATTTATTAGGTACATATACTATGAATGGAACAGGGTGGGATGCTACAGCTAATGACGCATGTGGAGTAAGTTTACTTTCATACGCACTATCTGGTGCGACATCAGGAACAGGAACATCGCTTAATGGTGTAGCTTTCAATACCGGGCTTACGACTATTACCTGGACTGCAAAAGACGCAAGTAATAATAGCTCATCATGTTCTTTCTCGGTAACCATTAATCCGCTACCTGCAGCACCAGGCTCTATTTCTGGTCCTTCGCCGGTCTGTCAAGGGCAAACTGGCGTAATATACACTATTCCCGCTTTTGCTAATGCAACTGGCTATGTATGGACGTTGCCAGCCGGAGCCTCTATTACTAACGGAAGTAATACTAATAGTATTACTGTTAATTTCAGTACATCAGCCGTTTCCGGAAATGTTTCTGTTCATGGTGTTAATACATGTGGTAATGGGACAGAGTCTGCAAATCGCAATGTGGTAGTTAATCCTTTACCTGGTGATGCCGGAACGATTACTGGCACTTCACCTGTTTGCCAAGGAACAAGTGCAACTTACACTGTTCCTTCCATTTTATATGCAACAAGTTATGTATGGTCATTGCCTACCGGTGTATCAATCACATCTGGAGCCAATACCAATAGTATTACCGTTGGTTTCAGCACTACAGCAGTATCAGGAAACATAACCGTATACGGTACTAATTCTTGTGGAAATGGAACAATTTCACAAATATATAGCCTGACAGTTAATCCTTTGCCTACAACATCATTGATCTATCACCAATAAGCAAAAAGAAACTCAAAACGCATAATGAACACACGTATCCGCATATTACACTGGTTTCGCCTCTTGCTTCTTTCAGCAGGATTGGCTGCAGGACCCTGCGGAAGATCGCCTGGTATATTATTCAGAAGGCACAGGCAGAAGATATTTCGAAAAATAAAACGGAAAAGAATACAAAAAACAAAACCTATCACAACGCTTTCAATGAAATTGCGATTACAAATATTACACTGGCTCAGCCTTCATATACTCTCGACCGATAAGTCGGGGCAATTGCTGGCAACTGCCTCTGCCTCATGGTTCCGACATCAACGAGCGACAGTATTTAAACTACAAACTATACCCAATGCAACAAACAACAAAAAGATAAATAATAGTATTAAATTTTAAAATCATGAAAACGAAAATACGATATTACAAACGGCTTATGCTGCTGGTGCTGTTCGCAGGATCGGTGGGGGCATGGGCGCAGACGAGTACTAGTCTGACACAAACAGTATGTGTGGGTAGTCAACCATATTTGGTGGATAATCATGTTGGCTCAAGCTATGCTTGGACCGTTTCTGGGGGAGGATCCATAACCAGTGGCCAAGGTTCTAACTCTATTTTAATCGACTGGACCATACCAGGAGGACCATATACTGTACAAGTAATAGAAACAGCAGATGCTTGTCCAGCACCACCTGTATCTGTCGCAGTTACAGTAGTGTCTCAACCAGTTGGACCTACTTTGCAGACAATGACACCAGCCTCTCCAGTTTGCGTTGGAACTGACGTTTCAGCAACTTTCTTAGCAGGGAGTGGGGGATTTGGTTGTAGTGATGCATTTCAGTATCGATTTGATGGCGTAGGAGTTTGGACTGCTTATACTCCTGGTGCTAATTTAGCTTCTATTGGCCACACTTTGGTTGAAATACAAGGGCAAAGAAGTGGTTGCACATCTGGAGCTGGATGCTCTGGAACTCCGTGGGTAACATTGGCAAGCTGGACAGTTAATCCGAACAATACCATTGCTCTGACATCGGCAGTTAACACAGATGCACAGACCGTATGTCTAAACACTCCAATTGTAAATATTACCTATGCAACTACAGGAGCAACCGGAGCAACATTCTCGGGTCTTCCTGCAGGTGTAACAGGTAGCTGGGCAGCAAATGTGGTTACAATAACCGGTTCGCCAAGCACAACAATTGGCAGTCCTTTTACTTACACAGTTGACCTGACAGGTGGCTGCGGCACGGTTTCAACAACTGGTACAATTACGGTGACCCCGAACAATACCATTGCTCTGACATCGGCAGTTAACACAGATGCACAGACCGTATGTCTAAACACTCCAATTGTAAATATTACCTATGCAACTACAGGAGCAACCGGAGCAACATTCTCGGGTCTTCCTGCAGGTGTAACAGGTAGCTGGGCAGCAAATGTGGTTACAATAACCGGTTCGCCAAGCACAACAATTGGCAGTCCTTTTACTTACACAGTTGACCTGACAGGTGGCTGCGGCACGGTTTCAACAACTGGTACAATTACGGTGACCCCGAACAATACCATTGCTCTGACATCGGCAGTTAACACAGATGCACAGACCGTATGTCTGAACACTCCAATTGTAAATATTACCTATGCAACTACAGGAGCAACCGGAGCATAAACATTCTCGGGTCTTCCTGCAGGTGTAACAGGTAGCTGGGCAGCAAATGTGGTTACAATAACCGGTTCGCCAAGCACAACAATTGGCAGTCCTTTTACTTACACAGTTGACCTGACAGGTGGCTGCGGCACGGTTTCAACAACTGGTACAATTACGGTGACCCCGAACAATACCATTGCTCTGACATCGGCAGTTAACACAGATGCACAGACCGTATGTCTAAACACTCCAATTGTAAATATTACCTATGCAACTACAGGAGCAACCGGAGCAACATTCTCGGGTCTTCCTGCAGGTGTAACAGGTAGCTGGGCAGCAAATGTGGTTACAATAACCGGTTCGCCAAGCACAACAATTGGCAGTCCTTTTACTTACACAGTTGACCTGACAGGTGGCTGCGGCACGGTTTCAACAACTGGTACAATTACGGTGACCCCGAACAATACCATTGCTCTGACATCGGCAGTTAACACAGATGCACAGACCGTATGTCTGAACACTCCAATTGTAAATATTACCTATGCAACTACAGGAGCAACCGGAGCAACATTCTCGGGTCTTCCTGCAGGTGTAACAGGTAGCTGGGCAGCAAATGTGGTTACAATAACCGGTTCGCCAAGCACAACAATTGGCAGTCCTTTTACTTACACAGTTGACCTGACAGGTGGCTGCGGCACGGTTTCAACAACTGGTACAATTACGGTGACCCCGAACAATACCATTGCTCTGACATCGGCAGTTAACACAGATGCACAGACCGTATGTCTAAACACTCCAATTGTAAATATTACCTATGCAACTACAGGAGCAACCGGAGCAACATTCTCGGGTCTTCCTGCAGGTGTAACAGGTAGCTGGGCAGCAAATGTGGTTACAATAACCGGTTCACCAAGCACAACAGTTGGCAGTCCTTTTACCTACACAGTTGACCTGACAGGTGGCTGCGGCACGGTTTCAACAACTGGTACAATTACGGTGAGCCCGAACAATACCATTGCTCTGACATCGGCAGTTAACACAGATGCACAGACCGTATGTCTAAACACTCCAATTGTAAATATTACCTATGCAACTACAGGAGCAACCGGAGCAACATTCTCGGGTCTTCCTGCAGGTGTAACAGGTAGCTGGGCAGCAAATGTGGTTACAATAACCGGTTCGCCAAGCACAACAATTGGCAGTCCTTTTACTTACACAGTTGACCTGACAGGTGGCTGCGGCACGGTTTCAACAACTGGTACAATTACGGTGACCCCGAACAATACCATTGCTCTGACATCGGCAGTTAACACAGATGCACAGACCGTATGTCTAAACACTCCAATTGTAAATATTACCTATGCAACTACGGGAGCAACCGGAGCAACATTCTCGGGTCTTCCTGCAGGTGTAACAGGTAGCTGGGCAGCAAATGTGGTTACAATAACCGGCACTCCAAGCACAACAGTTGGTAGTCCTTTTACCTACACCGTTAACCTGACAGGTGGTTGCGGAAATGTTTCAACAACAGGCACAATTACAGTAAATCCTCTGCCTTTACCAACTATTGCTCCATCAATTGATCCTGTATGTCTCAACACTACTGGTGTTGTGTATACAACTGAAGCAGGTATGACTGGTTACACTTGGATTGTAAGTGCTGGTGGTACAATTACAGCTGGTGCAGGAACAAATGTAATTACAGTAACATGGAATGCATCTGGAGCCCAAACAGTATCTGTAAATTATACTAACGGGACAAGTTGTACAGCTGCCAGCCCAACTGTATTACCTGTTACGGTTACTACTCTTCCTGTTACATCACCAATCTATCACAACTAATTTAAAAGCCTAAACAATAAATTAGTTAACAAGAACCTTCAGCCCTCCCCGCTACTACTGATGTAGCGGGGAAACTGGGCGGGGTTTAAAAAGTGAAAAGAGAGAAAAGCCTTTCGGCTACGCTCAGGATGTGAAAAGTGGAAAGAAAAGAAAGGAGTAGTGGAGTTGGGAAAAGCACGATGGGGATTTATTAAAAAAATACTGTCAAACTGAGGGATAAAACTGTTTATCCGCAGTTGTAAAGAATTAAAATTGAATTGCTACTTTAGCAGGTAAAGCGGAAGCTGTGCCCAACTAAGAGTGAATAAAGAAAATAGATTAAGGTATAAATATTAAAAAATTACCAGGAATGCTTAAGCGGTTACGATATATACTTTTATTCAGCATGGTTCTGTTTGGTGGCTTAAGGGCGGCCGGGCAGATTGCTATGCCGGATAATGTATGTATTGGGGAAACAAAGCATTACAATGTAGATCCGAATCCAATTCCAGGTTCAACATACACCTGGTGGATTGACGGACAACTCCAAGTTGGTTTTACATCAAATTTTATTGATATAACGTGGAATACTACATTCCCTCTTCCTCATTTACTTGAAGTTCAGGAAAAATCCATTGATGGATGTTTTGGGCCTGTACGATCCGGAAATGTTTTTGTGAGTCCTCCTGCTACTTCAACCGCGACAGTAACCACCTGCAATTCCTATTTCTGGAACGGATCAGATTACACAACTTCGGGCACGTATACCAGATTATTCCCCAATGGTTCGGTCCATGGCTGCGATTCCACCGCAACGCTGAACCTGACTATTAACCCGAATGTCACCAGCACCACTGACCTGGCTATCTGTCCTGCCCAGCTTCCATACAGCTGGAACGGGACTAATTACACCACCGGCGGTACATATCCTGTAACCTTAACCAGTGCAGCAGGCTGCGATTCCATTGCTACCCTGAACCTGACTATTAAACCGAATGTCACCAGCACCACCGACCTGGCTATCTGTCCTGCGCAGCTTCCTTACAGCTGGAACGGAACCCCATACAATGCAGGCGGAACCTATACATTCAATACCACCAGTGCAGCAGGCTGCGATTCCATCGCAACGCTGAACCTGACTATTAAACCGAATGTCACCAGCACCACTGACCTGGCTATCTGTCCTGCACAGCTTCCTTACAGCTGGAACGGAAATAATTACACCGCCGGCGGTACATATCCTGTACCCTTAACCAGTGCAGCAGGCTGCGATTCTATCGCCACCCTGAATCTGACTATTAAACCGAATGTCACCAGCACCACCGACCTGGCTATCTGTCCTGCCCAGCTTCCATACAGCTGGAACGGCAACAGCTACGCGGCAGCCGGTACCTACCTGGTAACCTTAACCAGCGCTGTAGGCTGCGATTCTATCGCTACCCTGAACCTGACCATTAAACCAAATGTTACCAGCACCACCGACCTGGCTATCTGTCCTGCACAGCTTCCATACAGCTGGAACGGAAATAATTACACCACCGGCGGTACATATCCTGTAACCTTAACCAGCGCATCAGGCTGCGATTCTATCGCTACCCTGAACCTGACTATTAAACCGAATGTCACCAGCACCACAAACCTGTCTATCTGTCCTGCGCAGCTTCCTTACAGCTGGAACGGAACCCCATACAATGCAGGCGGAACCTATACATTCAATACCACCAGTGCAGCAGGCTGCGATTCCATCGCAACGCTGAACCTGACTATTAAACCGAATGTCACCAGCACCACTGACCTGGCTATCTGTCCTGCCCAGCTTCCATACAGCTGGAACGGAAATAATTACACCGCCGGCGGTACATATCCTGTACCCTTAACCAGTGCAGCAGGCTGCGATTCTATCGCCACCCTGAATCTGACTATTAAACCGAATGTCACCAGCACCACCGACCTGGCTATCTGTCCTGCCCAGCTTCCATACAGCTGGAACGGAAATAATTACACCACCGGCGGTACATATCCTGTAACCTTAACCAGCGCTGTAGGCTGCGATTCTATCGCTACCCTGAACCTGACCATTAAACCAAATGTTACCAGCACCACCGACCTGGCTATCTGTCCTGCACAGCTTCCATACAGCTGGAACGGAACCAATTACACCACCGGCGGTACATATCCTGTAACCTTAACCAGTGCAGCAGGCTGCGATTCTATCGCCACCCTGAACCTGACTATTAAACCAAATGTCACCAGCACCACTGACCTGGCTATCTGTCCTGCACAGCTTCCATACAGCTGGAACGGGACTAATTACACCACCGGCGGTACATATCCTGTAACCTTAACCAGCGCGGCAGGCTGCGATTCCATCGCAACGCTGAACCTGACTATTAAACCGAATGTCACCAGCACCACCGACCTGGCTATCTGTCCTGCACAGCTTCCATACAGCTGGAACGGAAATAATTACACCACCGGCGGTACATATCCTGTAACCTTAACCAGCGCATCAGGCTGCGATTCTATCGCTACCCTGAACCTGACTATTAAACCGAATGTCACCAGCACCACAAACCTGTCTATCTGTCCTGCGCAGCTTCCTTACAGCTGGAACGGAACCCCATACAATGCAGGCGGAACCTATACATTCAATACCACCAGTGCAGCAGGCTGCGATTCCATCGCAACGCTGAACCTGACTATTAAACCGAATGTCACCAGCACCACTGACCTGGCTATCTGTCCTGCCCAGCTTCCATACAGCTGGAACGGAAATAATTACACCACCGGCGGTACATATCCTGTAACCTTAACCAGCGCAGCAGGCTGCGATTCCATCGCAACGCTGAACTTGACTATTAAACCGAATGTCACCAGCACCACTGACCTGGCTATCTGTCCTGCCCAGCTTCCATACAGCTGGAACGGAACCCCATACAATGCAGGCGGAACCTATACATTCAATACCACCAGTGCAGCAGGCTGCGATTCTATCGCTACCCTGAACCTGACCATTAAACCAAATGTTACCAGCACCACTGACCTGGCTATCTGTCCTGCCCAGCTTCCATACAGCTGGAACGGCAACAGCTACACGTCAGCCGGCACCTACCCTGTAACTTTAACCAGCGCATCAGGCTGCGATTCTATCGCCACCCTGAACCTGACCGTTAACCCGTCCGTCACCAGCACTTCGGATATAACTATCTGCAGCGCACAGTTACCATACAGCTGGAACGGGACTAATTACACCACCGGCGGTACATATCCAGTAACCTTAACCAGTGCAGCAGGCTGCGATTCCATCGCAACCCTGAATCTGACTATTAAACCGAATGTCACCAGCACCACCGACCTGGCTATCTGTCCTGCACAGCTTCCATACAGCTGGAACGGAACCAATTACACCACCGGCGGAACATATCCTGTAACCTTAACCAGTGCAGCAGGCTGCGATTCCATCGCAACCCTGAATCTGACTATTAAACCAAATGTCATCAGCACCATTGACCTGGCTATCTGTCCTGCACAGCTTCCATACAGCTGGAACGGGACTAATTACACCACCGGCGGTACATATCCTGTAACCTTAACCAGTGCAGCAGGCTGCGATTCCATCGCAACCCTGAACCTGACTATTAAACCGAATGTCACCAGCACCACCGACCTGGCTATCTGTCCTGCACAGCTTCCATACAGCTGGAACGGAAACAATTACACCACCGGCGGAACATATCCTGTAACCTTAACCAGTGCAGCAGGCTGCGATTCCATCGCAACCCTGAACCTGACTATTAAACCAAATGTCACCAGCACCACTGACCTGGCTATCTGTCCTGCCCAGCTTCCATACAGCTGGAACGGGACTAATTACACCACCGGCGGAACATATCCTGTAACCTTAACCAGCGCGGCAGGCTGCGATTCCATCGCAACGCTGAACCTGACTATTAAACCGAATGTCACCAGCACCACCGACCTGGCTATCTGTCCTGCACAGCTTCCATACAGCTGGAACGGAAATAATTACACCACCGGCGGTACATATCCTGTAACCTTAACCAGTGCAGCAGGCTGCGATTCTATCGCCACCCTGAACCTGACCGTTAACCCGTCCGTCACCAGCACTTCGGATATAACTATCTGCAGCGCACAGTTACCATACATCTGGAACGGCAACAGCTACACATCAGCAGGCACATACCCTGTAACCTTAACCAGCGCAGCAGGCTGCGATTCTATCGCCACCCTGAACCTGACCATTAAACCAAATGTCACCAGCACCACCGACCTGGCTATCTGTCCTGCCCAGCTTCCATACAGCTGGAACGGGACTAATTACACCACCGGCGGTACATATCCAGTAACCTTAACCAGTGCAGCAGGCTGCGATTCCATCGCTACCCTGAACCTGACTATTAAACCGAATGTCACCAGCACCACCGACCTGTCTATCTGTCCTGCACAGCTTCCATATAGCTGGAACGGAAATAATTACACCACCGGCGGAACATATCCTGTAACCTTAACCAGTGCAGCAGGCTGCGATTCCATCGCTACCCTGAACCTGACTATTAAACCGAATGTCACCAGCACCACCGACCTGGCTATCTGTCCTGCACAGCTTCCATACAGCTGGAACGGAAACAATTACACCACCGGCGGAACATATCCTGTAACCTTAACCAGTGCAGCAGGCTGCGATTCCATCGCAACCCTGAACCTGACTATTAAACCAAATGTCACCAGCACCACCGACCTGGCTATCTGTCCTGCACAGCTTCCATACAGCTGGAACGGAAACAATTACACCACCGGCGGAACATATCCTGTAACCTTAACCAGTGCAGCAGGCTGCGATTCCATCGCAACCCTGAACCTGACTATTAAACCAAATGTCACCAGCACCACCGACCTGGCTATCTGTCCTGCCCAGCTTCCATACAGCTGGAACGGAACCAATTACACCACCGGCGGAACATATCCTGTAACCTTAACCAGTGAAGCAGGCTGCGATTCCATCGCAACGCTGAATCTGACTATTAAACCAAATGTTACCAGCACCACTGACCTGGCTATCTGTCCTGCCCAGCTTCCATACAGCTGGAACGGCAACAGCTACCCGACAGCCGGTACCTACCCGTTAACCTTAAGCAGCGCAGCAGGCTGCGATTCTATCGCCACCCTGAATCTGACTATTAAACCGAATGTCACCAGCACCACCGACCTGGCTATCTGTCCTGCACAGCTTCCATACAGCTGGAACGGAAACAATTACACCACCGGCGGAACATATCCTGTAACCTTAACCAGTGCAGCAGGCTGCGATTCCATCGCTACCCTGAACCTGACTATTAAACCGAATGTCACCAGCACCACCGACCTGGCTATCTGTCCTGCACAGCTTCCATACAACTGGAACGGAACCCCATACAATGCAGGCGGAACCTATACATTCAATACCACCAGTGCAGCAGGCTGCGATTCTATCGCTACCCTAAACCTGACTATTAAACCGAATGTCACCAGCACCACTGAACTGGCTATCTGTCCTGCACAGCTTCCATATAGCTGGAACGGAAATAATTACACCACCGGCGGAACATATCCTGTAACCTTAACCAGTGCAGCAGGCTGCGATTCCATCGCTACCCTGAACCTGACTATTAAACCGAATGTCACCAGCACCACTGACCTGGCTATCTGTTCTGCACAGCTTCCATATAGCTGGAACGGAAATAATTACACCACCGGCGGCACCTACCCTGTAACTTTAACCAGCGCTTCAGGCTGCGATTCTATCGCCACCCTGAACCTGACCGTTAACCCTGCTGTCACCAGCACTTCGGATATAACTATCTGTATCGCACAGTTACCATACAGCTGGAACGGCAACAGCTATACATCAGCCGGCACCTACCCTGTAACTTTAACCAGCGCGGCAGGCTGCGATTCTATCGCCACCCTGAACCTGACCATTAAACCAAATGTCACCAGCACCACTGACCTGGCTATCTGTCCTGCACAGCTTCCATACAGCTGGAACGGGACTAATTACACCACCGGCGGTACATATCCTGTAACCTTAACCAGTGCAGCAGGCTGCGATTCCATCGCTACCCTGAACCTGACTATTAAACCGAATGTCACCAGCACCACCGACCTGGCTATCTGTCCTGCACAGCTTCCATACAGCTGGAACGGAAACAATTACACCACCGGCGGAACATATCCTGTAACCTTAACCAGTGCAGCAGGCTGCGATTCCATCGCTACCCTGAACCTGACTATTAAACCGAATGTCACCAGCACCACCGACCTGGCTATCTGTCCTGCACAGCTTCCATACAACTGGAACGGAACCCCATACAATGCAGGCGGAACCTATACATTCAATACCACCAGTGCAGCAGGCTGCGATTCTATCGCTACCCTAAACCTGACTATTAAACCGAATGTCACCAGCACCACTGACCTGGCTATCTGTTCTGCACAGCTTCCATATAGCTGGAACGGGACTAATTACACCACCGGCGGTACATATCCTGTAACTTTAACCAGCGCATCAGGCTGCGATTCTATCGCTACCCTGAACCTGACTATTAAACCGAATGTCACCAGCACCACAAACCTGTCTATCTGCCCTGCGCAGCTTCCTTACAGCTGGAACGGAACCCCATACAATGCAGGCGGAACCTATACATTCAATACCACCAGTGCAGCAGGCTGCGATTCCATCGCAACGCTGAACCTGACTATTAAACCGAATGTCACCAGCACCACCGACCTGTCTATCTGTCCTGCACAGCTTCCATATAGCTGGAACGGAAATAATTACACCACCGGCGGTACATATCCTGTAACCTTAACCAGTGCAGCAGGCTGCGATTCCATCGCTACCCTGAACCTGACTATTAAACCGAATGTCACCAGCACCACCGACCTGGCTATCTGTCCTGCCCAACTTCCATACAGCTGGAACGGAACCCCATACAATGCAGGCGGAACCTATACATACAATACCACCAGTGCAGCAGGCTGCGATTCCATCGCAACGCTGAACCTGACTATTAAACCTAATGTCACCAGCACCACCGACCTGGCTATCTGTCCTGCACAGCTTCCATATAGCTGGAACGGAAATAATTACACCACCGGCGGTACATATCCTGTAACCTTAGCCAGCGCAGCAGGCTGCGATTCCATCGCAACCCTGAACCTAACTGTTAATCCTGCTGTTACCAGCACTTCGGATATAACTATCTGCAGCGCACAGTTACCATACACCTGGAACGGCAACAGCTACACATCAGCAGGTACATATCCTGTAACCTTAACCAGTGCAGAAGGCTGCGATTCTATCGCCACCCTGAACCTGACCGTTAACCCGTCCATCACCAGCACTTCGGATATAACTATCTGTACCGCACAGTTACCATACAGCTGGAACGGAAACAGCTACCCGTCAGCCGGCACCTACCCGGTAACTTTAACCAGCGCATCAGGCTGCGATTCCATCGCCACCCTGAACCTGACCGTTAACCCGTCCGTCACCAGCACTTCGGATATAACTATCTGCAGCGCACAGTTACCATACATCTGGAACGGCAACAGCTACACATCAGCAGGCACATACCCTGTAACCTTAACCAGCGCAGCAGGCTGCGATTCTATCGCCACCCTGAACCTGACCGTTAACCCTGCTGTCACCAGCACTTCGGATATAACTATCTGTACCGCACAGTTACCATACATTTGGAACGGCAACAGCTACACATCAGCAGGCACATACCCTGTAACCTTAACCAGCGCAGCAGGCTGCGATTCTATCGCCACCCTGAACCTGACCGTTAAACCAAATGTCACCAGCACCACCGACCTGGCTATCTGTCCTGCACAGCTTCCATATAGCTGGAACGGAAATAATTACACCACCGGCGGAACATATCCTGTAAGCTTAACCAGTGCAGCAGGCTGCGATTCCATCGCTACCCTGAACCTGACTATTAAACCAAATGTCACCAGCACCACTGACCTGGCTATCTGTCCTGCCCAGCTTCCATACAGCTGGAACGGCAACAGCTACGCGGCAGCCGGTACCTACCTGGTAACCTTAACCAGCGCAGCAGGCTGCGATTCCATCGCAACGCTGAACCTGACTATTAAACCGAATGTCACCAGCACCACTGACCTGGCTATCTGTCCTGCCCAGCTTCCATACAGCTGGAACGGAACCAATTACACCATCGGCGGTACATATCCTGTAACCTTAACCAGCGCAGCAGGCTGCGATTCCATCGCCACCCTGAACCTGACCGTTAACCCGTCCATCACCAGCACTTCGGATATAACTATCTGTACCGCACAGTTACCATACAGCTGGAACGGAAACAGCTACCCGTCAGCCGGCACCTACCCGGTAACTTTAACCAGCGCATCAGGCTGCGATTCCATCGCCACCCTGAACCTGACCGTTAACCCGTCCGTCACCAGCACTTCGGATATAACTATCTGCAGCGCACAGTTACCATACATCTGGAACGGCAACAGCTACACATCAGCAGGCACATACCCTGTAACCTTAACCAGCGCAGCAGGCTGCGATTCTATCGCCACCCTGAACCTGACCGTTAACCCTGCTGTCACCAGCACTTCGGATATAACTATCTGTACCGCACAGTTACCATACATTTGGAACGGCAACAGCTACACATCAGCAGGCACATACCCTGTAACCTTAACCAGCGCAGCAGGCTGCGATTCTATCGCCACCCTGAACCTGACCGTTAAACCAAATGTCACCAGCACCACCGACCTGGCTATCTGTCCTGCACAGCTTCCATATAGCTGGAACGGAAATAATTACACCACCGGCGGAACATATCCTGTAAGCTTAACCAGTGCAGCAGGCTGCGATTCCATCGCTACCCTGAACCTGACTATTAAACCAAATGTCACCAGCACCACTGACCTGGCTATCTGTCCTGCCCAGCTTCCATACAGCTGGAACGGCAACAGCTACGCGGCAGCCGGTACCTACCTGGTAACCTTAACCAGCGCAGCAGGCTGCGATTCCATCGCAACGCTGAACCTGACTATTAAACCGAATGTCACCAGCACCACTGACCTGGCTATCTGTCCTGCCCAGCTTCCATACAGCTGGAACGGAACCAATTACACCATCGGCGGTACATATCCTGTAACCTTAACCAGCGCAGCAGGCTGCGATTCCATCGCAACGCTGAACCTGACTATTAAACCGAATGTCACCAGCACCACTGACCTGACTATCTGTCCTGCCCAGCTTCCATACAGCTGGAACGGAACCCCATACATTGCAGGCGGAACCTATACATTCAATACCACCAGTGCAGCAGGCTGCGATTCTATCGCTACCCTGAACCTGACCATTAAACCAAATGTTACCAGCACCACTGACCTGGCTATCTGTCCTGCCCAGCTTCCATACAGCTGGAACGGAAATAATTACACCACCGGCGGTACATATCCTGTAACTTTAACCAGCGCATCAGGCTGCGATTCCATCGCCACCCTGAACCTGACCGTTAACCCGTCCATCACCAGCACTTCGGATATAACTATCTGTACTGCACAGTTACCATACAGCTGGAACGGCAACAGCTACACATCAGCCGGTACTTACCCTGTAACTTTAACCAGCGCATCAGGCTGCGATTCTATCGCCACCCTGAACCTGACCGTTAACCCTGCTGTCACCAGCACTTCGGATATAACTATCTGTACCGCACAGTTACCATACAGCTGGAACGGCAACAGCTACCCGGCAGCTGGCACCTACCTGGTAACCTTAACCAGCGCATCAGGCTGCGATTCCATCGCCACCCTGAACCTGACTGTTAATCCAGCAGTCACCAGCACCACCAACCTGGCCATTTGTCCTGCACAGCTTCCATACAGCTGGAACGGCAACAGCTACACATCAGCCGGCACCTACCCGGTAACCTTAACCAGCGCATCAGGCTGCGATTCCATCGCCACCCTGAACCTGATTGTTAATCCAGCAGTCACCAGCACCACCAACCTGGCCATTTGTCCTGCACAGCTTCCATACATCTGGAACGGAAACAGCTACCCGTCAGCCGGTACTTACCCGGTAACTTTAACCAGCGCGGCAGGCTGCGATTCTATCGCCACCCTGAACCTGACCGTTAACCCGTCCGTCACCAGCACTTCGGATATAACTATCTGCAGCGCACAGTTACCATACATCTGGAACGGCAACAGCTACACATCAGCAGGCACATACCCTGTAACCTTAACCAGCGCAGCAGGCTGCGATTCTATCGCCACCCTGAACCTGACCGTTAACCCTGCTGTCACCAGCACTTCGGATATAACTATCTGTACCGCACAGTTACCATACATTTGGAACGGCAACAGCTACACATCAGCAGGCACATACCCTGTAACCTTAACCAGCGCAGCAGGCTGCGATTCTATCGCCACCCTGAACCTGACCGTTAAACCAAATGTCACCAGCACCACCGACCTGGCTATCTGTCCTGCACAGCTTCCATATAGCTGGAACGGAAATAATTACACCACCGGCGGAACATATCCTGTAAGCTTAACCAGTGCAGCAGGCTGCGATTCCATCGCTACCCTGAACCTGACTATTAAACCAAATGTCACCAGCACCACTGACCTGGCTATCTGTCCTGCCCAGCTTCCATACAGCTGGAACGGCAACAGCTACGCGGCAGCCGGTACCTACCTGGTAACCTTAACCAGCGCAGCAGGCTGCGATTCCATCGCAACGCTGAACCTGACTATTAAACCGAATGTCACCAGCACCACTGACCTGGCTATCTGTCCTGCCCAGCTTCCATACAGCTGGAACGGAACCAATTACACCATCGGCGGTACATATCCTGTAACCTTAACCAGCGCAGCAGGCTGCGATTCCATCGCAACGCTGAACCTGACCATTAAACCAAATGTTACCAGCACCACTGACCTGGCTATCTGTCCTGCCCAGCTTCCATACAGCTGGAACGGAAATAATTACACCACCGGCGGTACATATCCTGTAACTTTAACCAGCGCATCAGGCTGCGATTCCATCGCCACCCTGAACCTGACCGTTAACCCGTCCATCACCAGCACTTCGGATATAACTATCTGTACTGCACAGTTACCATACAGCTGGAACGGCAACAGCTACACATCAGCCGGTACTTACCCTGTAACTTTAACCAGCGCATCAGGCTGCGATTCTATCGCCACCCTGAACCTGACCGTTAACCCTGCTGTCACCAGCACTTCGGATATAACTATCTGTACCGCACAGTTACCATACAGCTGGAACGGCAACAGCTACCCGGCAGCCGGCACCTACCTGGTAACCTTAACCAGCGCATCAGGCTGCGATTCCATCGCCACCCTGAACCTGACTGTTAATCCAGCAGTCACCAGCACCACCAACCTGGCCATTTGTCCTGCACAGCTTCCATACAGCTGGAACGGCAACAGCTACACATCAGCCGGCACCTACCCGGTAACCTTAACCAGCGCATCAGGCTGCGATTCCATCGCCACCCTGAACCTGATTGTTAATCCAGCAGTCACCAGCACCACCAACCTGGCCATTTGTCCTGCACAGCTTCCATACATCTGGAACGGAAACAGCTACCCGTCAGCCGGTACTTACCCGGTAACTTTAACCAGCGCGGCAGGCTGCGATTCCATCGCCACCCTGAACCTGACCGTTAACCCGTCCGTCACCAGCACTTCGGATATAACTGTCTGTACCGCACAGTTACCATACAGCTGGAACGGCAACAGCTACACGGCAGCCGGTACCTACCCGGTAACCTTAAGCAGCGCGGCAGGCTGCGATTCTATCGCTACCCTGAACCTGACCGTTAACCCAGCTGTCACCAGCACTTCGGATATAACTATCTGTACCGCACAGTTACCATACAGCTGGAACGGCAACAGCTACCCATCAGCCGGCACCTACCCGGTAACCTTAACCAGCGCGGCAGGCTGCGATTCTATCGCCACCCTGAACCTGACCGTTAATCCAGCAGTCACCAGCACTTCGGATATAACTATCTGTACCGCACAGTTACCATACAGCTGGAACGGAAACAGCTACCCGGCAGCCGGTACCTACCCTGTAACTTTAACCAGCGCGGCAGGCTGCGATTCTATCGCTACCCTGAACCTGACCGTTAATCCAGCTGTCACCAGCACTTCGGATATAACTATCTGTACCGCACAGTTACCATACATTTGGAACGGCAACAGCTACACATCAGCCGGTACCTACCCGGTAACTTTAACCAGCGCGGCAGGCTGCGATTCCATCGCCACCCTGAACCTGACCGTTAACCCGTCCGTCACCAGCACTTCGGATATAACTATCTGTACCGCACAGTTACCATACATTTGGAACGGCAACAGCTACGCAGCAGCCGGCACCTACCCGGTAACCTTAAGCAGCGCGGCAGGCTGCGATTCTATCGCCACCCTGAACCTGACCGTTAACCCAGCTGTCACCAGCACTTCGGATATAACTATCTGTACCGCACAGTTACCATACAGCTGGAACGGCAACAGCTACACATCAGCCGGTACTTACCCGGTAACTTTAACCAGCGCGGCAGGCTGCGATTCCATCGCCACCCTGAACCTGACCGTTAACCCGTCCGTCACCAGCACTTCGGATATAACTGTCTGTACCGCACAGTTACCATACAGCTGGAACGGCAACAGCTACACGGCAGCCGGTACCTACCCGGTAACCTTAAGCAGCGCGGCAGGCTGCGATTCTATCGCTACCCTGAACCTGACCGTTAACCCAGCTGTCACCAGCACTTCGGATATAACTATCTGTACCGCACAGTTACCATACAGCTGGAACGGCAACAGCTACCCATCAGCCGGCACCTACCCGGTAACCTTAACCAGCGCGGCAGGCTGCGATTCTATCGCCACCCTGAACCTGACCGTTAATCCAGCAGTCACCAGCACTTCGGATATAACTATCTGTACCGCACAGTTACCATACAGCTGGAACGGAAACAGCTACCCGGCAGCCGGTACCTACCCTGTAACTTTAACCAGCGCGGCAGGCTGCGATTCTATCGCCACCCTGAACCTGACCGTTAATCCAGCAGTCACCAGCACTTCGGATATAACTATCTGTACCGCACAGTTACCATACAGCTGGAACGGAAACAGCTACCCGGCAGCCGGTACCTACCCTGTAACTTTAACCAGCGCGGCAGGCTGCGATTCCATCGCTACCCTGAAGCTGACCGTTAATCCAGTAGTCACCAGCACCACCAACCTGGCTATTTGTCCTGCACAGCTTCCATACAGCTGGAACGGCAACAGCTACGCGGCAGCCGGTACCTACCCGGTAACTTTAACCAGCGCATCAGGCTGCGATTCTATCGCCACCCTGAACCTAACTGTTAATCCTGCTGTTACCAGCACTTCGGATATTACTATCTGCACCGCAGAGTTACCATACAGCTGGAACGGAAACAGCTACACAGCTGCCGGTACCTACCCAGTAACCTTAACCAGCGCATCAGGCTGCGATTCTATCGCCACCCTGAATCTGACCGTTAACCCTGCTGTCACCAGCACTTCGGATATAACTATCTGTATCGCACAGTTACCATACAGCTGGAACGGCAACAGCTACACATCAGCCGGCACCTACCCGGTAACGTTAACCAGCGCATCAGGCTGCGATTCTATCGCCACCCTGAACCTGACCGTTAACCCGTCCGTCACCAGCACTTCAGATATTACTATCTGCACCGCAGAGTTACCATACAGCTGGAACGGAAACAGCTACACAGCTGCCGGTACCTACCCGGTAACCTTAACCAGCGCATCAGGCTGTGATTCCATCGCCACCCTGAACCTAACTGTTAATCCTGCTGTCACCAGCACTTCGGATATAACTATCTGTACCGCACAGTTACCATACATCTGGAACGGCAACAGCTATACATCAGCCGGTACCTACCCGGTAACTTTAACCAGCGCATCAGGCTGTGATTCCATCGCCACTCTGAACCTAACTGTTAACCCTGCTGTCACCAGCACTTCGGATATAACTATCTGTACCGCACAGTTACCATACATCTGGAACGGCAACAGCTATACATCAGCCGGTACCTACCCGGTAACTTTAACCAGCGCATCAGGCTGTGATTCCATCGTCACCCTGAACCTAACTGTTAATCCTGCTGTCACCAGCACTTCGGATATAACTATCTGCACCGCAGAGTTACCATACATCTGGAACGGCAACAGCTACACATCAGCCGGTACCTACCTGGTAACTTTAACCAGCGCATCAGGCTGTGATTCCATCGCCACCCTGAACCTAACTGTTAATCCTGCTGTCACCAGCACTTCGGATATAACTATCTGTACTGCAGAGTTACCATACAGCTGGAACGGCAACAGCTACCCGTCAGCCGGTACCTACCCGGTAACTTTAACCAGCGCGGCAGGCTGCGATTCCATCGCCACCCTGAACCTGACCGTTAACCCGTCCGTTACCAGCACTTCGGATATAACTATCTGTACTGCACAGTTACCATACAGCTGGAACGGCAACAGCTACACGTCAGCCGGCACCTACCCGGTAACTTTAACCAGCGTGGCAGGCTGCGATTCTATCGCCACCCTGAACCTGACCGTTAACCCGTCCGTCACCAGCACTTCGGATATAACTATCTGTACCGCAGAGTTACCATACAGCTGGAACGGCAACAGCTACACATCAGCCGGTACCTACCCTGTAACCTTAACCAGCGCAGCAGGCTGCGATTCTATCGCCACCCTGAACCTGACCGTTAACCCGTCCGTTACCAGCACTTCGGATATAACTATCTGTACTGCACAGTTACCATACAGCTGGAACGGCAACAGCTACACATCAGCCGGTACCTACCCGGTAACTTTAACCAGCGCATCAGGCTGCGATTCTATCGCCACCCTGAACCTGACCGTTAACCCTGCTGTCACCAGCACTTCGGATATAACTATCTGTACCGCACAGTTACCATACATCTGGAACGGCAACAGCTACCCGGCAGCCGGTACTTACCCGGTAACTTTAACCAGTGCATCAGGCTGCGATTCTATCGCCACCCTGAACCTGACCGTTAACCCGTCCGTCACCAGCACTTCGGATATAACTATCTGTACCGCACAGTTACCATACATCTGGAACGGCAACAGCTACCCGGCAGCCGGTACTTACCCTGTAACTTTAACCAGCGCATCAGGCTGCGATTCTATCGCCACCCTGAACCTAACTGTTAACCCTGCTGTTACCAGCACTTCGGATATTACTATCTGCACCGCAGAGTTACCATACAGCTGGAACGGAAACAGCTACACAGCTGCCGGTACCTACCCAGTATCCTTAACCAGCGCATCAGGCTGCGATTCTATCGCCACCCTGAACCTGACCGTTAACCCTGCTGTCACCAGCACTTCGGATATAACTATCTGTACCGCACAGTTACCATACAGCTGGAACGGCAACAGCTACCCGGCAGCCGGTACTTACCCGGTAACTTTAACCAGCGCATCAGGCTGCGATTCTATCGCCACCCTGAACCTGACCGTTAACCCGTCCATCACCAGCACTTCGGATATAACTATCTGTACTGCACAGTTACCATACAGCTGGAACGGCAACAGCTACACATCAGCCGGTACCTACCTGGTAACTTTAACCAGCGCATCAGGCTGTGATTCCATCGCCACCCTGAACCTAACTGTTAATCCTGCTGTCACCAGCACTTCGGATATAACTATCTGTACCGCACAGTTACCATACAGCTGGAACGGCAACAGCTACCCGTCAGCCGGTACCTACCCGGTAACTTTAACCAGCGCGGCAGGCTGCGATTCCATCGCCACCCTGAACCTGACCGTTAACCCGTCCGTTACCAGCACTTCGGATATAACTATCTGTACTGCACAGTTACCATACAGCTGGAACGGCAACAGCTACACATCAGCCGGTACCTACCTGGTAACTTTAACCAGCGCATCAGGCTGTGATTCCATCGCCACCCTGAACCTGACCGTTAACCCTGCTGTCACCAGCACTTCGGATATAACTATCTGTACCGCACAGTTACCATACATCTGGAACGGCAACAGCTACCCGGCAACCGGTACTTACCCGGTAACTTTAACCAGCGCATCAGGCTGCGATTCTATCGCCACCCTGAACCTGACCGTTAACCCGTCCATCACCAGCACTTCGGATATAACTATCTGTACTGCACAGTTACCATACAGCTGGAACGGCAACAGCTATACATCAGCCGGTACCTACCCGGTAACTTTAACCAGCGCGGCAGGCTGCGATTCCATCGCCACCCTGAACCTAACTGTTAACCCTGCTGTCACCAGCACTTCGGATATAACTATCTGTACCGCACAGTTACCATACATCTGGAACGGCAACAGCTATACATCAGCCGGTACCTACCCGGTAACTTTAACCAGCGCATCAGGCTGTGATTCCATCGCCACTCTGAACCTAACTGTTAACCCTGCTGTCACCAGCACTTCGGATATAACTATCTGTACTGCACAGTTACCATACAGCTGGAACGGCAACAGCTACCCGTCAGCCGGTACCTACCCGGTAACTTTAACCAGCGCGGCAGGCTGCGATTCCATCGCCACCCTGAACCTAACTGTTAACCCTGCTGTCACCAGCACTTCGGATATAACTATCTGTACCGCACAGTTACCATACATCTGGAACGGCAACAGCTATACATCAGCCGGTACCTACCCGGTAACTTTAACCAGCGCATCAGGCTGTGATTCCATCGCCACTCTGAACCTAACTGTTAACCCTGCTGTCACCAGCACTTCGGATATAACTATCTGTACTGCACAGTTACCATACAGCTGGAACGGCAACAGCTACACATCAGCCGGTACCTACCCGGTAACTTTAACCAGCGCATCAGGCTGCGATTCTATCGCCACCCTGAACCTAACTGTTAATCCTGCTGTCACCAGCACTTCGGATATAACTATCTGTACCGCACAGTTACCATACAGCTGGAACGGAAACGGCTATACATCAGCCGGTACCTACCTGGTAACTTTAACCAGCGCATCAGGCTGCGATTCCATCGCCACCCTGAACCTAACTGTTAATCCTGCTGTCACCAGCACTTCGGATATAACTATCTGTACCGCACAGTTACCATACAGCTGGAACGGCAACAGCTACCCGTCAGCCGGTACCTACCCGGTAACTTTAACCAGCGCGGCAGGCTGCGATTCCATCGCCACCCTGAACCTAACTGTTAACCCTGCTGTCATCAGCACTTCGGATATAACTATCTGTACCGCACAGTTACCATACAGCTGGAACGGCAACAGCTATACATCAGCCGGTACCTACCCGGTAACTTTAACCAGCGCATCAGGCTGTGATTCCATCGCCACTCTGAACCTAACTGTTAACCCTGCTGTCACCAGCACTTCGGATATAACTATCTGTACTGCACAGTTACCATACAGCTGGAACGGCAACAGCTACACATCAGCCGGTACCTACCCGGTAACTTTAACCAGCGCATCAGGCTGCGATTCTATCGCCACCCTGAACCTGACCGTTAACCCTGCTGTCACCAGCACTTCGGATATAACTATCTGTACCGCACAGTTACCATACATCTGGAACGGCACCAGCTACACATCAGCCGGTACCTACC
This sequence comes from Bacteroidales bacterium, assembly GCA_963665485.1. Lineage (GTDB taxonomy): Bacteria > Bacteroidota > Bacteroidia > Bacteroidales > UBA4417 > UBA4417. The sequence continues at coordinate 1,130,399 of OY762227.1, forward strand.
CGGTAACTTTAACCAGCGCATCAGGCTGCGATTCTATCGCCACCCTGAACCTGACCGTTAATTCGGACATAACTCCGACCTTTAACAGTATTGCACCTATCTGCAGTGAAGCGCCTGCTATCACACTCCCAATTATTTCACTGAATGGCATCACAGGAACCTGGTCACCGGCGTTTAATAATACCGCAACCACCTTGTATACTTTTACCCCGGCAGCCGGACAATGTGCAACAAAAGCTGAATTAACTGTGACCGTTAATCCGATACTAACTCCAACCTTCGCTCAAATCACTCCACTTTGTTTAAATAGTACAGCGCCTATATTACCAGTAACTTCCGTTGAAGGAATAACAGTCACCTGGAGCCCGACTGAAATCAATACTGCTGAAAATAACACGACAACGTACACTTTCACACCTGCATCTGGGCAGTGTGCGCAAGCCGGTAATCTTGTTATAGAAGTAAATAGTCCTATTATCACCACTATCCAAACCTCTAATTCCACTGATGGTCTGGCTAATGGACAAGCAACTGTAATCGTAAGCAATAGTGGATCACAATCATTAACCTATTCTTTGGACGGAAATAGTTGGCAATCTTCGAATGTCTTTGCTAATCTTAGTGCTGATAGCTATACTGCATGGGTAAGTAATGCAAACGGTTGTATAACTTCGCTGGCATTCAGGATTCAGAATACCGTTACGGGAAAAGTTGAATTCCTTGCAGGGCACGCAAAAAGTTGTATCAATGTTCCTTTCATTCTACCTGTATTGGCTAATGGGTTCACCAATATATCTTCTTTCTCAATACAGTTGACGTTTGATCCGTCAGCAATGAGTTATAATAATTATTCACAACAAAATATCTTACTTAATACTGGTACTCTATCTGCTTCGGTGATCTCTCCTGGAGTTCTTCAAATTAATTTCCTCACACCAGGTTCAATCTCATTGCAGAGTGACAACCTGCTGTTAAATCTCAATTTCACTGCTTTATCCTCTGGGAAAACAGACATAGTGTGGAACTCATTCGAGTGCGTTATTTATTCTGCTTCCGGCGATAAAGTGCCTGCAATCTACACCCTGGGTGACGTTGATATCAAACCAGCTCCTCAAATAGAAACAGCAGGTAGTGGAAGCTATTGTGAAGGCACACCCCTCACTCTTCATGCAAGCTCACCTGAAGAAGGTATTGAGTTCACATGGACCAGACCTGATGGAACTAGTAAGTATGGACCAAACCTGAACCTTGAGCCACTAAATCCTGACGCTTCGGGTGAGTATACCATTAAAGGTGTTAATAAATTTAGTTGTTCCGCTACCGAAGTTGTCCCTGTTACAGTTACTCCCAACCCGAAACCAGTATTTACAACTATTGGTGACATCTGTACAGGGCCTGTAATCATTACTACTGAAACGACTTACTCTGAATATAACTGGTTGGTTGGAAGCACATCGCCTGAATTACAGGTGGATACAGCAGGCTTATATTGGTTGACGGTAACTGATAACAATAACTGCAAAGCCAGCGATTCCATAAGGATTTTCTGTGATACAGTGTTGCGCAACGACGAATTATCAATCTGGTTGCCTAATGCATTCTCCCCTGATGGCGATCAAATCAATGATGTTTTCAGCGCAAAAATTACTCCCGATGTTGTTCCGGCTGCTTTCAACATGAAGATATTCAATAAATGGGGAGAAGAGATATATAGCTCTGATGATATAACAAAGGGATGGGATGGAACATTCAAAGGAAAGCCTTGCGCATCTGATCTATACACTTATATCGTTACATTCACGGCTCCTGATAACTACTACTTTGTTCAAAAGTCACCTCAACGTGGTGTTGTGATGTTATATAAATAGCAGATATGTTTTTTACATTTAATTCATACAAAAATTATTTATAAGACAATAGTTTAAACCGGTCATAGATTTGATAAGTTTCCGGTAAAGTGATCAATCTGGCAAACATTCAGTGCATTGTTGAATTTAGGTGAATTACTAAGCTGGGTAAAAAATACTTTCCAGACCCATGGAGATCATTGATTTGATGTATATTTTAGAACGTAAATCTATGGCTGTGACTTTCATTTTTCAGAATATATTATTCGGTTAAAAGAGGACAATCCCTGAATTAGTTCCATAGATTACGTTGAGAGGCATTGCCTGGAAATTTCTAAGAACAGCCCTGTAAATAGGATAATTATACAGGTGTTAGTAATTTCATGCATAAAGTTATATTTTATTTTAGTTTAAAAATTTCTTCTGCAGGGTATTGATATGCTGCATAATTAGTTAGCTCACAATCTAATCAATTCTTTTCTTTCCAAATAAGGACAAACTGGTTGCATTTTGGGAATTGTGGTCGTTACATAAAATTAATTGATTCGTTATATAGTGCTGATATACTGATAAATATAAAACATGGCAATATTGTTGGTATTTTTCTGATACCACTCACTAACTAGTAATACTCATTCTTCTATTTACTTACGATTCAACTACTTTGTTGGAATGAGAATTACTTTATGAAAGTTAATAAGACATCCCTTTTGTTGTTCATGATCCTAAGCTGCATGATTAAAGCTCATGGCCAGGATGTGATATACTCACAGTTTTATGCAAATCCTATATACCTGAACCCGGCTATTGCTGGTTCAAAGTTAAGTTCTCGTCTTACACTAAATTATCGTAACCAATGGCCAACCATTAACCAGGGATATAATAGTTTCAGTGCTTCTTGGGATCAACCTGTCGAGAAATTATCGGGTGCCCTGGGAGTTATTGTTAACACGGATGTTGCCGGAGGTGGAATCTACAATAGTATCAGTGCTAATGGTATATATTCGTACAGGCTGGAAGTTTCGCGTACAATTTTAGTAAATGCGGCAGTGCAGGTTGGTTATATACAACACCGGCTTGATTGGAGCAAACTGATTTTTGAAGACCAGGTAAACCAGCCTGTTCCTACACAATTAAATGTCGGCAGAGTGGATTTCAGTGCTGGTTTGCTTGCTGGCTTTAAGGAAAGCGCTTATCTTGGCGTTGCTGTAAATCATCTTACCCGACCCGATATGTCGTATAATAGCGGAACAACCAACAGGATGGATATGCGCTTTACCATCCACTCAGGACTGTTATTCGACCTTAAAGATGGTTTGGAGGGAAGAGATTTGCGTAGCCTTTCAATTTCTCCAAATGTGGTTTATGAACAACAGGGAAAATTTCGTCAATTGAACGTTGGTGTATATGCAAATAGCTATCCTTTGATAGCGGGCGTTTGGTTAAGGCATTGCTTTGGGAATCCTGATGCAGCTATTTTCTTAGTGGGCTTCCAGCAAAAAAATTATAAGTTGGAATATAGTTTCGACTATACTGTTTCACGTCTTAAGATTGGTTCCGGCGGGGCCCACGAGGTATCCATGGTCTTTTTGTTCAGTAATCACAAAACCGTCAACAGGTACCATGAATTAAGAGTTACGGGATTCTGATTTCGTTCTGTCTTGATTCAGTCTCTTTCTCTGTTTTGTTATTTTTATTCCTTTTCTGTCATCTGCATATATTCCCTCCGGTGTATTTAGAGGTAAGTGTCATTTTTGGATTGCGATGCAACCTGATCAGTAATAAAGAGTAGTATACATTAGAAAGCAAATTATTTCTACTGACAATCATTCATATTTAACTACTTTCATATATTAAAATATTGCCTATATTTGCAGCCGGTTTGGCTGGAACACGATCTACTTTTCTTACAGGTTGATTGTGAAAACAGCTATCTTTATCCGGTTGTTATAAGATTATCATCCAATACTTTTAAATGGAAATAAAACCAATTACAAAAGTGCTGATAGCCAACCGTGGCGAAATTGCCGTTCGTATTATACGTTCGTGCCGCGAAATGGGTATTCATACAGTAGCAGTATTTTCAGATGCTGATCGCACCTCCATGCATGTGAGGTATGCCAGTGAAGCTTATCACATCGGCCCTTCGCCATCCAACGAAAGTTATCTTAAAATCGACAAAATTCTTGAAGTCGCCAAATTATCAGGGGTTGATGCTATTCATCCCGGATATGGTTTTCTTTCGGAAAATGCTGAATTCTCACGCCGTTGTAAGGAAGAAGGAATAATTTTTATTGGTCCTTCACCGGAGGCTATCATGGGTATGGGGGATAAGATTACAGCCCGACGAACCATGATCAAAGCGGGTGTTCCGGTTGTGCCGGGAACCACTGATGCTGTTACCAGTGAAGAGGAAGCGCTCGAAACTATCCGGCGGATCGGTCTTCCTGTCATGATAAAAGCCTCAGCTGGCGGTGGTGGAAAAGGGATGCGCCTGGTTAAAGAAGATTCAAAGATATTGAGTTCATTGCGTGGTGCACGCTCCGAAGCTAAAGCAGCTTTTGGAAACGATGCTGTTTATATAGAAAAATACATAGATTCACCACACCATATTGAATTTCAGATTCTGGCCGACAGGCAGGGGAATACAGTTCATCTTTTCGAACGTGAATGTTCCGTTCAGCGCAGGCATCAGAAAGTAGTTGAAGAAACTCCGTCGCCTATTATGACGGAAGAAGTTCGTGCCGAAATGGGCGCTCATGCCGTGGCTGCCGCCAAAGCCGCCAATTACGAAGGAGCCGGTACCATTGAGTTTATCATGGATGATAATCTTAATTATTATTTCCTTGAGATGAACACCCGGCTTCAGGTTGAACATCCTATTACCGAACGCGTTGTAGGTGTCGATCTGGTTCGTGAACAAATACGCATTGCCGAAGGAAACCCATTACCTTTTGCCCAGGAAGATCTGCACCAGAACGGACACGCCATTGAATGCCGCATCTATGCCGAAGATACGGATAATAACTTTATGCCTAATCCAGGAACCATCTCACACATCACCGAACCTCTAGGATTCGGAGTGCGCTGCGACGGATATGTATACGAAGGTTATACTATTCCTATTTATTATGATCCTATGATCAGCAAGCTGATTGCATGGGGAAAAACACGCGAGGAAGCTATAGAAAGAATGCGTCGTTCGTTATATGAATATAAGATCAGCGGAGTAAAAACTTCAATAAAATTTCTCGAACGCATAATGGATGCACCTGATTTTCGTAAAGGTGGTTACAACACCCATTTTATCGAGGACAACATTGAATTTCTTCTCCAGGAACCTGAATGTGCTTACGAATGTGAAAACCTGGCACTTATTGCTGCTTTTGTAGACTATACCACAAAGCTGCATGATATTGAACAAACCATGTCGCCTGAATCATCACGCCATGGCAGCGACTGGAAAGAATTTGGCCGACGCCTGGCTGCATGGAGGCTATAAGTCCATCGTATTATCATTAAATTTCTCCTTAGTAAATCCCGCAAAACAAGAACAATGCCCCTAAGACATAATATGGAACTGGAACTTAACGTGGAAGGCCGTAAGGCCCTGGTTAAGGAAATAAGCCGCGACGGCAGCCAGCGGATGATCTCTGTTGATGATGAATTATTCAACATAGATATTGTAAAAGTTGGCCCTGCTGAATATTCGGTTCTTTACAAAGGCCGGTCGTACAATATTGAAGTGGTGCCAGGAAGCGAGCCCAAGCATTACATAGTAAATACCTTCTATTTCACTCACGATATTGAGGTGGTGGATGCCGAATCAAGGTATATCCGCAGTCGCAACGATGCGGCTGGTGGTCATATCAGTAACATAATCCGTTCACCTATGCCTGGAAAAATCGTGAAGATTCTTGTTGAAGTCGGCGATGCCGTTGAAGTAGGCCAAACCGTGATAATAGTTTCGGCAATGAAAATGGAAAGTGAATTTAAAGCTTCAAAGGCTGGTATAGTTAGCGAAATACCCGTGACTGAAGGAGATACCGTGGATGGTAACCAGGTATTGGTTGTGATTGAAGATGTTGAATAAATTAAAGGTCGGATTTTGGATACCGGATTTTAAAGATTTAGGAATCCCTGACAGCCTAATAGCCTATAGCCTAAGACCCTAACAGCCTACAGCCCTTATAAAAACAAAGATAATCATTCAAGAAATGTCAAGTCAGATAGAAAAATTCAAAAAACTGGAAGAAAAAAATCGTGTTGCCGAACTTGGTGGCGGACAGGACCGTATTGATCGTCAGCATCAGGCTCACCGGAAAACAGCCCGTGAACGCCTTAACGACTTGCTTGATCCGGGCACATTTGTTGAACTCGATAAATTTGTGGTTCACCGTTCGCACGATTTCGGTATGGAGAAAAATCTGATTTCCGGGGATGGTGTTGTTACAGGTTATGGTAAAATTGATGGCCGCCTGATGTATGTATTTGCACAGGATTTCACAGTTTTTGGTGGTACAATGAGCCGATCTAATGCCGACAAAATTGTAAAAATTATGGATATGGCATTGAAAATGGGCGCTCCATTAATCGGGCTCAACGATTCGGGTGGTGCGCGTATACAGGAAGGCGTTGAAAGCCTTGCCGGATATGCCGACATATTCTATCGTAATGTAATGAGTTCCGGTGTTATCCCGCAGATATCTGCCATTTTAGGTCCCTGTGCCGGTGGTGCTGTGTATTCGCCTGCCATTACCGACTTTGTCATGATGGTTGAAGGTTCCAGCTATATGTTTGTAACTGGTCCCGATGTAATTAAAACGGTTACACATGAAGAAGTTACAAAAGAAGAACTGGGAGGATCCATTACACATAACAGCAAGAGCGGAGTGGCTCACTTTACTGCCAATGATGATGAACATGCGATGATGATGCTCCGCGAACTGATGAGCTATCTGCCATCCAACAATATGGAAGATGCGCCTTTCAAAGCGACTACCGATGATATAAATCGCAGCGATAAAAAACTCGACACGCTTATTCCTGAGGATCCTAATAAGCCTTACGATATGAAAGAGCTGATAAAGGAAGTGGTAGATAATCACAACTTTTTTGAAGTTCAGCCCTTGTATGCTCAGAATATAATCATCGGATTTGCTCGCCTTGGAGGAAGAAGTGTTGGTATTGTTGCCAATCAGCCACAGGCTCTTGCCGGTGTACTCGACATTAATTCATCTGTGAAAGCAGCTCGTTTTGTGCGTTTCTGCGACTCTTTTAATATCCCGCTTATCACTTTGGTTGACGTTCCAGGCTTCCTGCCAGGTACTACCCAGGAGTTTGGCGGTATTATTAAACATGGAGCAAAGTTATTATATGCTTTTGCAGAAGCTACTGTTCCCAAAATCACGCTCATAACACGTAAAGCCTATGGCGGAGCCTACGACGTGATGAGCAGCAAACATATAGGAGCGGATATAAACTTTGCGTACCCATCGGCCGAAATTGCCGTAATGGGAGCCGATGGAGCTGTAAGTATTATACATCGCGACAAACTTAGTGATGAAGCGCGCGCAAAAGCTGTTGCCGATTACCGCGAAACTTTTGCTAATCCATATAAAGCTGCCGAGCAGGGATATATCGACGAAATAATCTATCCTCATCAAACCCGTTTCAAACTGATACAGGCCCTCGAAATGACGCAAAACAAACGCAAAACCAATCCGCCCAAAAAGCACGGAAATATTCCGTTGTAACAGGTTGATTATACCAGTTAAATAGGTAAAAGGAGGTCTTCATACAGGCCTCCTTTGTTTTTATGTCAATAACCTGTTTGTTTTCAGGCGGGTATGGGATCTGCGTACAATTTATTTCATTTGTCGTGAAGGACAAAGTTAGGCTGTACTAAACCAATTATGGCAGTAGTTACCTGATTTTGATCGACATCAACAATCCGATAATTGATAACAGCGATCTGAAAGAAACTGCCATAAAACTGTTGAATTGTCCTTCTTTTTGAGCCATCCTGCGAACAAGTGGCATTAAAGACAGGGAATTTTCTTCAGGCATTTCAGGTAGAGGAGAACGTAACTGCCATGCGTTGTAATTGGACACCATCCATTCGGTACCTTTGCTGCGGGCAACCTGTGACCGCATGCTGTTCTGCTTGCTTACTGTTGTATTTGCTTCCAAGGTTGTAAATAGTTTAGTGAGTAAATAATATTCTAAATCAGTAATGATACTGATCATTATACAATAATATTGCCAAACTTTATAATTATCTTAAAAACAGATGTTTACACATATTTGTTGCTGCGCTGAGCGTAAGCCTTTTTTCAATTTGAAACCAAATTGTCCGTTTGGATCATAAATGTTTTCTGAATTGGAATTAGTGTAGGTAGGCCAGGTATTCTGGTAAATAGTCATTAAATACAACGTAAAGGCAATCATAAAAGATTGAAAAGTACAAAATGTGAGGCTTACAAAGTAAGCTCTCCACGTAATGGCAGTTGGAGAAGTTTTTTCAGTTCATCTCCTTTAAATCCTTGTCCAAGCAGGTACATCATTTTTGCAATAGCCGATTCAGTAGTAATATCATAACCTCCGATCACACCGATCTGGCCAAGTTGCATACTGGTTTCGTATTTCCCCATATCTACAGCACCCCCTTTGCATTGAGTAACATTGTATATAATTATTCCTTTAGTGATGGCTTGCGATAAAGCATCAATAAACCAGGTATCGGTAGGTGCGTTGCCGGCACCGTAGGTTTCGAGGATAACACCTTTCAGTCCATTGATATTCAAAGCATTTTTTACAACAATTTCGGCTATACCAGGGAAAAGCTTCAGAATGATCACGCTATTATCCAGCTCTTTATTCACTTTAATTTTGCGGTTGTTAGGTTTCAAAATCATTTCAGTGTTATACCTGATATGAACCCCTACTTCAGCCAGCGGAGGGTAGTTTCCGGATAAAAACGCGTTAAAGTTTTCGGCATTGAATTTACTGGTACGGTTCCCGCGCATCAGTTTGTTTTCGAAATAGATAGCAACCTCCGGAACTAAAGGCTTCCCGTTTATCCGTGCAGCAGCAATTTCGATGGCATTGATAAAATTATCTCGTCCGTCGGTACGTACCACGCCCATGGGTAATTGTGAACCAGTGAAAATAACAGGTTTATTCAGGTTTTCCAACATAAAACTGAGCATCGATGCCGAATACGACATGGTATCTGTGCCATGAAGTACTACGAAACCATCATACTTTTCGTAATTCTCTTCAATAACGATAGCCAGTTTTACCCAGAACGATGGTGTAACATTGGATGAATCGATCAACGGATCGAAAGAAACAGATTCCAGTTTGTAGTCGAAATTGCGCAAAACAGGCATCAGTTTATAAATATCTTTGAACGGGTATGGTTGCAAAGCACCTGACAATGGATCAATAACCATTCCGATGGTGCCTCCGGTGTATATAATAAGAAGGGATGGGGTCATAAATTATTTTGATAAAATCATTTTCGGATTGAAAGGATTGTTATGTTATGAAAAAACTAGCAGAATTACATTTTAAAAAGTTTCAAAGCATTCCTTGTTGTGATCTGCGCAATTTCTTCAATTGAAAAACCACTCAGTTCAGCCACTTTTTCGGCAATTATTGGGATGTAGGCCGGTTCATTCCGCTTTCCGCGGTAAGGTGCCGGTGCAAGGAAAGGAGCGTCTGTTTCGAGAATGATATGTTCAGGGCCAACTGCTGCAACCACTTTTTGTAACCCCGAATTTTTAAAAGTTACCACTCCGCCAATCCCTAACAGGAAACCTGCTTCAATCACCCGCCGGGCCTGTGCTTCATCGCCGGGAAAGCAATGAAAAACGCCCCGAAAATCAGGGCTGATCTCAGACTTTAATATCTGCCAAACTTCATCGAACGATTTCCGCACATGAATAGCAACTGGCAGTTTATGCTTTTTGGCAAGTTGGATCTGGTACCTGAAGGATTCTTCCTGCAAAGCCTGGTGTGTTTTATCCCAATACAAATCAATTCCTATTTCGCCTACTGCGATATAGTCACCGGTTTCAAGTTGACGCTTCACTTCATCCATTTCACTATCAATGGTTTCGGGAAGCACCGAGGTTGGGTGCAAGCCGGCCATAGGGAAACAAGTATTGGGATATTGCCGGAATAATTCCTGCATAGGCTTCCAGGAAGTGGAATCAATGTTGGGCAAAAGAATTTTAGTTACGCCGGAGTCAATAGCATTATCAATGGCAGCATGCCGGTCGTCAGCAAATTCCTGAAGGTATAAATGACAATGTGTGTCGATAAAATTCATGCTTGCAAAGGTAGTTACATTTGATTTTTCCGGAAGTATGACATAATCAGAGTTTAGTTTGCTGAACGCTCTTTCACATCCTTCCGTCTCTTTTTCTTTCAGTAGTCTTTTATTAAATCAATTCAGAAACGGATTATTCATCTTTTCATACCCGATTGAAGTTTCCGGACCATGTCCCGGATATACAATGTAGTCATCGGGCAAAGTGAATAGTTTAGTCATGATACTTTGATACAGCACATTAAAGCTACCTGTTGGAAGGTCGGTACGGCCAATGCTGTCGCGGAAAAGGACATCACCTGCTATTACAAAGCGTTCTGCATGACTTACCAGGCAAATACTGCCATCCGCATGCCCCGGCGTATATAAAACTTCAACAATTGAATTGCCATAACTGATTCTGTCGCCCTCATTCAGGAAATCTTTGGGAACGATCAGGTTCTGTATCTTTATTCCAAATGTGGCTCCAAATTCTGCGGCTGTTTCCCACAACAGCTGGCTGTTTTTATGGCATTGAGGGCGCAGGTTAAACGTATTGCATATAAACGTATTGCCAACAATATGATCGATATGGAAGTGCGTATTCACCACGCCGACAGGATTCAAATGATTTCCGGTAATATATTCACGCAATTCAGCTTCCTCTCCCTGGTACTGGCAAGCAGGGTCAACTATCATGCACTGACCGCTTTCGTCAGTTAACACATATGTATTTACACCAAACGAATTAAATACAAATCTCTTTACTTTCTGAATCATAGTTATACTAATTTTGAAGCGATAAAGTTATCAATAAACCCATTAGATTTCTAAAAACAATGAACCGCGGATTTTTGTTACTTTAGCGGGTTGAAAAGCAATTTTGTGTACATGAAAAATAATACCGTAAGCTTAAATGTGAAAATTAACAGTCTGGCATGTATTGTGCTGATTATGTGCGGTTTTTCACTTTCTGCTTCGGCTCAGTTTTATAACGGGTCACAGATGAGCTTCGGGAAGAACCGTGTTCAGTACACTGATTTCCTCTGGACATATTTCCGGTTCAACAATCTTGACGTATACTATTATCTTAACGGGAAAGAACTTGCGCAACATACTGCCGATTACGCCGGCAAATATATTCCGGAAATTGAAAAACAACTTCAAACCACACTGGATAAAAAAACCCAGTTTATTGTATATAATACATATTCGGATCTCAAACAGAGCAATATTGGGTTAATGAGTAACACCCAATACAATACAGGTGGAATCACGCATGTAATCGGCACTAAAGTATTTCTGTATTTCGACGGAGATCTCAATCATTTCGACAGGCAGATACGCAGCGGTATAACCCGCTTACTGATCGAAAATATTATCTATGGCGGATCAATAGGTTCGCAGGTAAAAAACAACACGCTCATTAACCTGCCTTCATGGTATATTGACGGACTGGTTTCCTATTACAGCCGCAATTGGGATACAGAACTTGACAACAAGGTAAAAGATGGAATTCTGAGCGGGAAATACAAGCGTTTCAATCACCTTATTGACGAAGATGCGGTTCTGGCCGGGCATTCACTCTGGCGGTTTGTTGCTGAAAAATACGGGGAAGAAAATATTGCCAATATTGCCTACATGACCAGGGTGAACCGCAGTGTTGAAAGTGGATTTCTTTATGTATTGGGCATCTCATTCAAGAAAGTTATAGAGGATTGGTACGATTGGTACAAGCAGATCTATACAACAGATAAGCAGGCATTTAGTCCGTATAATTCGAAGATCCCTTTCAGAATGAAGCGGGATAAGGTTTACGACAATTTGCGTATCAGCCCTGATGGCGATCAGGTTGTGTATTCAGTTAATGATAAAGGATTGTACAAGGTTTATTTGTACGATATGACAACCGGGAAGCAGAAACGCATCTTCAAACATGGATACCGAACCGATGAAAAAGTGGATTATTCCTATCCTTTGCTCGCGTGGCATCCAACCGGGAATGTTATATCAATGATCATTGAAAAGAAAGGTTTGCTTTATCTGTATTTCTACGATAAAGAGACCCGTAAATGGCAAAACCAGAACCTTTATAATTTTCAGAAGATTCTTGATTTTTCGTATTCGCCTGATGGACGATCATTTGCAATGTCAGCAGTGCAGCATGGACAGTCCGACATTTATTTATACAGTATTGCGGCCAAAACGGCTGAGCCTGTTACACTTGATGTGTATAACGATATGAATCCCAGGTTTCTGGGGAAAAGTGACCGTATTATATTCAGTTCTAACAGGCCTGATGATACCATACGTTTTACCAAAGAAAATCTCCGTTCGTATGACGGGATGGAAAACAATGATCTGTTTATTTTTGATAAAGGTTCAACCTTGCTTAAACGGGTTACAAAGACAAAACTTGCCAACGAAATTCAGCCTGTTTCCTATAGCCCGGGATACTTTACTTACCTCAGCGATGCCAATGGAGTTTATAACCGGTATGCCGCAAAATTCGACAGCACAGTTGCTTATGTTGATACCACGGTACATTACCGTTACTATACAAATACATTTCCTCTCACAAATTATTCGCGATCCGTACTTAACCAGGATATCAGTTATATAGGTCGCAAAACCGCTGAACTGGTATTTGAGGATAATAAATTTCATATTTACTCGGGCGATATTCCTGTAGGTTCGTTAAGCCCGGTGCAAAACCTGGGACAAACACAATACATGCTTGGGCTTGAAGCAAAAGCACTGAAGGAAAAAGAAAATGAAGCTATCCTGAAGTTAAAACCTGAGACAAAGGTGAAGCGTAAACGATTTGTAGCCGTTTACGAAAATGATATTCCTCCTGCTCAACAGGATTCATCAGGTGTTGATATTAATAATTATCAGATTTCGGGTGATTTACTCACAGGTAAAACAACACTTAAAAGGACCAATGCATTACAACCCGGAGCTGATAACGATATTATCAAGCTTCCCAGGCCCCGAAACTACAATGTGGAATATTCTGTAAACCAACTGGTAAGCCAGCTTGACTTTTCATATCTCAACCTGAGCTATCAACCTTATCTTGGGTATTCGGGCCCTATTTATCAAAATTCGCCTACCAATGCGCTCTTTATGGTGGGAGGAACCGACCTGCTGGAGGATTATCGTATCCTGGGCGGTGTTCGTTTGAACGCAAGCCTCACCCATAACGAATACTTATTTGGATTTGCTAACCTGAAACATCGTCTCGACCGCGAATTGTATTTCCATCGCACAGGATTCGATGTTACATATTCCAATTCTTTTGTTGTTCGCCACAGAATACATGAACTACATTATGTCTTAACCTATCCGTTTACCGAAATACTGGCGTTTAAAGGAACCACTTCTCTTCAGTATGATCATCCTTTTGTATTGGCTTATGATAAACCATCTGCCGACTCCACTGCTCCGGGCAATACCTGGGCAATCGCAAAAGGAGAATTAGTATATGACAACACACGCGAAATAGGGATCAACCTGTTGCAGGGGCTCAGGTATAAAATATTTGCCGAATACTACCAGCTTGTACAGAATCAGTCGGTTAATATGATTGTTTTTGGATTCGATTTCCGGAATTATACCCGTATTCACCGCTCATTTATCTGGGCAAACCGCTTTGCCGGGAGCACCTCTTTCGGAAAGAATAAACTTTTATATTACATGGGCGGTGTTGATAACTGGCTGATGCCTCAATTTAATAACGAATACCAGATCGATTATACCCAGAATTATGCTTTTCAGACACTTGCTACCAGCATGCGAGGATTTAAGCAAAACGCCCGAAGTGGAAATACATTTGCTTTGCTGAGTTCCGAGTTGAGGTTTCCTGTTTTCAGGTATTTTCTTAATAAGCCACTCAGGTCCGAATTCCTGAATAATTTCCAGGTTGTCGGATTTACGGATATTGGCTCAGCCTGGCAGGGGCTAAATCCACTTGCTGAAGGGAATCTTTATTATACACGCACCATTACCAGCAAACCGCTTGATATTACCGTTAAAGTGCAGAAAGATCCGCTTATCGCTGGATATGGTTTCGGATTACGAAGCACACTTTTCGGATATTTCCTCCGGGCTGACTGGGCGTGGGGTATTGAGGACCAGGCAGTTCAACCCCGGGTTTTCTATATTTCTCTCAGCCTTGATTTTTAGTGTCTGTACACCCGCAGGGTGTCTGACACTAATATCTTGTATGTAGGGTATAAATAATTAAAACCAGAAAAATGAATACCAGACTGATAATTACAGTAGCCTTATTCGGGATTTTTACCACTTGTTTTGGACAGCAGGGCACAACCTGGGAAAAATGGAATTGGTTGATTGGCGAATGGGTTGGCGAAGGAAATGGTCAGCCAGGCCAGGGAGGTGGATTTTTCACCTTCAAAACTGATCTTGATCAAAATATCCTGGTTAGGAAAGGCCATACTGAAATTGCCGCATCCGAAAACAAGCCGAAAGTTATTCACGACGATCTGATGATCATTTATCCGGGCAACACTGGAAGTTCATCCAAAGCGATTTACTTCGATAACGAAGGACATACAATCAATTACCTTATCACTTTTTCAGAAAATACAATTATTTTCACAAGCGAAAAAATTCCGGATGTGCCTGTTTTCAGGCTTTCATATACATTACTTGACAAAGAAACCGTGAATACAAAATTTGAAATGTCGCGCGATGGCATAACCTTTACAACGTATATAGAGGGGAAAAGCAAAAAAACGAAATAACCTTTTTTACAACAAATGAATCTTCCCGAAAAGCGAATAACCGATTTCATTCACAAGCATCATATTTTTACCCTTGCAACCGCGGCTAACAATATTCCGTATACCTGCACTTGTTTTTATGTTTTTATCGATGAACTCAATTTATTTGTATTTACATCCGATCACGGCACCCGGCACGTGGATGAAATGCTTAAACAACCTGTTGTTTCGGGCTCTATTGCTCTCGAAACTACTATGATAGGAAAGATCCAGGGAATACAGTTTACAGGATTGTCAGCCGAATTGAATGGCGATCTTTATGAGACTGCCCTTAACGCCTACCTGAAGAAATTTCCGGTTGCTGCCTTTAAAAAACTCGTGCTATGGAGCATACAACCTGATTTTATAAAGATGACACATAACCGGTTAGGCTTTGGCACAAAACTTATCTGGAATCTTGATAGTTAAACAATAATTATGTGAGATATATAGTTGACAAGGCTAAATTTTACATCGCATATTGTCGCAATAACAAATACTATCTTTTCACCTTGTATTTATATATTAATTTTGATATTCTTACATCCCTTATTTGGCGGGCTTTCTGAAACCCAATGGTACCAAGGGTTTCGATACTTATTAAGGGTTTAACATTCACATATACAGATAGATACTACTTCTTAACAGTGTTTTTGTTAATAACTGTATTTGATTAATACGGTAAGCATAGTGTAAATTTGTAAATCCTGATTTCAGCCACAAGATTTTATTGATACCGTTGGCTTTCAGGATATTCTTTTTATTATTAACAGTGAACGCGAAACAAAATGGATTTTAATCTTTTTTCACAGATCGATTCTTCAGTCGAAGAAGATGTAAAAAACGATTTTTATGGTAAAGTACTTGAACAGCGCCAACGACCCGGAATCGAACAGCCTGAAAAAGTTGAACCGGTTTTTGAACCAGAAATTGTAAGCATTCCAGAAATTGAACCAGTATTAATGACTCAACAAATTATTGAAAAGCCAGTTAGCAAAACATTGAAAGCATACACACATGATGAAGTGTTGGAAGCCGCAACCATTTATTTTGAGGGCGACAAGCTTGCTGCAAGTGTGTGGATGAATAAATACGCGCTCAAAGACAGTGATGGGAATATATACGAACTTACCCCCGATGACATGCATCATCGCCTTGCTTCGGAAGTAGCTCGTATCGAAAAGAAATATCCAAATCCATTGAGCGAGGAAGAGCTTTTTGAGCTTTTCCGCAATTTCCGTTATATTGTTCCGCAAGGAAGCCCTATGGCTGGTATAGGTAACAATTTCCAGGTTTCATCCTTATCGAATTGTTTTGTTATTGGCAGCGATGGCAACCAGGATTCGTATGGCGGAATTATGAAAGTAGACCAGGAGCAGGTTCAGCTGATGAAACGACGCGGTGGAGTTGGTCACGACCTATCGCATATCAGGCCTTCAGGCAGCCGCGTTTTAAATAGCGCGCTCACATCAACCGGCATTGTTCCATTCATGGAACGATTCAGCAACTCTACCCGCGAAGTAGCCCAGGATGGCCGCCGAGGAGCTTTGATGCTATCTATATCCATAAAACACCCTGATAGCGAGAGCTTTATCGACGCTAAAATGGAACAGGGCAAAGTTACCGGTGCCAATGTTTCGGTACGAATCGACGATGGATTTATGCGTGCCGTAAAAAGCAAAGCCATTTATAATCAACAATACCCGATTGATTCAGCAAATCCTACAAAAATTCAGGAAATCAGTGCCCGTGGTTTATGGGATAAAATTATTCACAACGCATGGAAATCAGCTGAACCGGGAATCCTGTTCTGGGATACCATTATCCGCGAATCAGTTCCCGATTGTTATGCAGATCTTGGATTTAAAACATTATCCACAAACCCTTGCGGCGAAATACCGCTTTGTGCTTACGACAGTTGCAGGTTGATAGCAATCAATCTATACAGCTATGTTGAAAATCCATTTACACCCAGCGCTACTTTCAACGCGAAACTGTTTACCGAGCATTCGCGTGCCGCGCTTCGTATTATGGACGATATCATCGACCTCGAAATGGAGAAAATTGATGGAATTCTTGCAAAAATCAATTCTGATCCTGAAGACGAAGAAACCAAACGTACCGAAAGGATTCTCTGGGAAAAAATCCGCGAAAAAACACTTCAGGGGCGTCGTACCGGCATTGGAATCACAGCCGAAGGCGATATGCTTGCAGCATTAAATATGCGTTACGGTACCGACGAAGCTACAAGTTTTAGTGTAAATGTTCACAAAACACTGGCTATTGAAGCATACAGCGCCTCTGCCGACCTGGCTGCTGAACGTGGCGCCTTCCCGATTTTCGATATCGAACGCGAACGCAACAATCCGTTGATAAACCGTATCCGTGAAGCAGCTCCAGATGTGTATGCCAAAATGGAAAAACAGGGCCGCCGCAATATCAGTATGCTCACTATCGCTCCAACCGGAAGCGTAAGTATTTGTACTCAAACCACATCCGGTATTGAGCCTGTGTTTATGGTAAGCTATCGCCGCCGCCGTAAGGTAAATCCAAACGATAAAAATGTGCATGTATCATTTGTTGATGAGGTTGGCGACGCATGGGAAGAATACAATGTGTTCCATCCCAAGTTCCTCGACTGGATGAAAATCAACGGTTATGATATGGAAAACGCCATTTCCATGACCGACGATGTTCTACAGCCCATCATCGCAAAATCGCCTTATTACAAAGCAACCAGCAACGATATCGACTGGGTTGCCAAGGTGCAGATGCAAGGTGCCATTCAGAAATGGGTGGATCATTCAATCAGCGTTACCGTTAATCTTCCAGCCGAAGCTACCGAAGAACTGGTTAGTGACGTATACCTCACTGCCTGGGAAAGCGGTTGCAAGGGTATGACCATTTACCGCGACGGTTCCCGTTCAGGAGTGCTGATCAGCAACGAAACTAAAAAGGAAGAAGTTATCAACGAATTCCAGGAAACCAAAGCTCCTCCACGTCCCAAAGAACTCGAAGTTGAAGTTGTACGTTTCATGAATGAAGATCAGCGGTGGATTGCCTTTGTTGGTTTACTCAACAATAAACCGTACGAAATATTTACCGGTAAAAGCACCGATTTCTATATTCCTGACTATGTGAAAAAAGGTTGGGTGATCCGTCACAAGGAAAATGAACAAACTTCGGCCCGGTACGATTTTGAATATGAGGATAGTTATGGTTACCGCGTAACACACCGCGGCCTGTCACGTTCATTTAAGAAGGACTATTGGAACTACGCGAAACTTATTTCAGGTATCCTGCGACATGGAATGCCGTTGCCTTATGTGGTTGAACTTGTTGATAACCTGAGTTTTGATAACGACAGCATTACTACATGGAAAAACGGTGTGATCCGCGGACTCAAGAAGTTTATTCCCGACGGAACACAAACCGGCCACAACTGCCCGCAGTGCAGCGAGAAGAACACAATTGTGTACAAAGAAGGATGTATGACCTGTACCGTTTGTGGTTACAGTAAATGCGGATAGAAATTTACTTCAATTAACCACTCGTATACGAAACCACGGCTGATTTCTGGCCGTGGTTTTTTTTATTCTTGAATCGGATTTAGAAATGTTTCTTATGATGATCAAACGTCTGGTTATCGCGGAAAGCAATAAACTTACGGGCTATAAGCAGGAAAATCGGCAGGTTGTTCCTGTTAAGATAATCAATGGCTTCGGGTTTGCCATTGCAGGCTTCCGCCAAAATGGCCAGTAACTGGAAATCGTTTTTCTGTAACCAGGTGTATGCCTTCGGATCTCCGTCTATGGCCCGGTCGAGGGCGCCAAGGTGAGGAAATCCGTTTTTCATAAGCCATGCAAATGCATCTTCACTGCCACGCATGCACATACTTAATGCTCCAAGCTCAGGATACCCGTTCTGCATCAGCCAGTTGAAAATCTCCTGGTTGCCGCTCAGGGTTTCAGCAAAAGCAATTAGTATTTTTGGCTCGTACTCAAGCATGTGGGGTTAGAGGTTGGGGTGGTTGGTGGGTTTAAATGTGTTAATGTGCTAATGTGACAATTTGCTAATGTGCTAATTTACGCAATTTCGGTATTATCGCATTACGGCTTTGCGACATTACATTACCGCATTACCGCATTATCGCATTATCGCATTATCGCATTCTCAATAAAACACTTCCGATTTAATTCCCAGCGCCTCAATTCTTCGTGCCAATGCCTGGAATTCAGCTTCGGGTACTTTTTCGAGTGTCCTGTATGGTGTTTGCCTGTCAATAGGGTAAAGCATCACTAATTTAGGATTAATTTCCTGAATGTGGTTCAGCCATAACGTAAGTTCTTCTTCCGTGGTATTATCAACAGGGGTTCCATCAACATCACCGCGAATCAACATGGTTTGTATAGTCAGGTTCCCTCCGAATTCTTTTAATTCCCGGATCACTTTTTCGAGCGTTATCAGTTGCGTGGGCCGGTTAATTGCCTGAAACGTAGCATTGGTTCCGGCATCGAGTTTCAGAACATTGTTATCAATCCGGAGTAAGGCGCGTTTTACATTAGGACGATCCAAACGTGTGGCATTGGAAAGCACGGTAATCATTGCTTTAGGGAAAAACTCGTCGCGCAAACGGATGGTATTACTAATTAAAGTCTCAAATTCAGGATGAAGTGTTGGTTCTCCGTTGCCGGCAAAGGTGATATTGTCAGGATCGAGACCGCCTGATTTAAGCGCTTCGAAACGGCTTTGCAATGAAGCATTTATTTCACTTGCTGAAAAAAGTTTTAATTTCTCTTTTTTACGTTCATCGGTAAGGCCGCATTCGCAATAAACACAATTGAAAGAACATAATTTCCCTTCTAAAGGCATTAAGTTTATTCCAAGCGAAACCCCAAAGCGACGGCTTTTTACAGGGCCAAAAACAATTTCATCGAATAATATACCAGACATAGTACGTTCAGATTATTTAGAATTTATAAAAGCTGACATGTGGTTGCAAAGGTACATTAAGTTACAAGAGGTGGAAAAATAAAAAGAAAACTAATGGTGTTTGCTGTCTGGCATGAACAGGTAAACCGGTAAACAGAAAAATTTTAAAAATTCCGTATACAGACACCAATGTTCTCCTTTCTTAAGTGCCCTCAATGCCTCCGTGGTTATTCCCTTCCGGCTGAACAATCTATTTTCAAAAAGGAAATCCCTTCCCGCTTATTATTCAATGATAAATATTACTTTTGAGTACTTAATTTTATATTCATATCCCGAATGCCCACCATCGACCAGATTAAAGCTCCTATAGCTTCATACATAGAAGAGTTTGAGAAACACTTCCGCGACTCGATGAAAAGTCCGGTTCCTCTGCTCAACACCATTACCCGCTACATCATCAAGCGAAAAGGCAAGCAGATGAGGCCTATGTTCGTCTTTTTTTCGGCCAAGGTATGCGGCGAAGTGAACCAAAGCACATTTCATGCCGCTTCGCTGATCGAACTGCTGCATACAGCCACACTTATTCATGATGATGTGGTTGACGATTCCAACGAGCGACGCGGCTTTTTCTCTCTCAATGCATTATGGAAGAACAAAATTGCTGTTTTGGTGGGTGATTATCTCCTTTCGCGCGGATTGCTTCTTTCGCTCGAAAACGAGGAATACCATCTGCTTAAAATTGTTTCGAACGCAACACGCGAAATGAGCGAAGGTGAATTGCTTCAGATCGAAAAAGCCAGGAAACTTGATATTGAAGAACCGGTTTACTTTGAAATTATCCGCAAAAAAACCGCTTCTCTGATTGCTTCCTGTTGCGCCGCCGGAGCTGCTTCGGTAGGTTCTGATGCCGAAACCATTGAGAAAATGCGTCTTTTTGGTGAATATGTAGGCATCGCTTTTCAAATTAAAGACGATCTTTTTGATTACGAAAAGAACCTGGCTACAGGCAAACCGAATGGCATTGACATTAAAGAAAAAAAAATGACTTTGCCGCTCATTCATATGCTCAACAAAATGACATGGCTTGAAAAACGACGTGCCATGAATATTGTCAGAAACCACAACGATGAGCCACCTAAAGTTGCTGAACTGATAAACCAGGTTAACAAGAGCGGAGGGATAGAATACGCAGCCGGAAAAATGCGTGAATATCAGCAGAAAGCTATAAATCTGCTCAATACGATGCCGCCAAGTGAATCACGGAATTCATTGGAACAGTTGGTGAAGTTTACAACTGAGCGAAGGCACTGAACAGGATTATTTCTTTCTGTATGAACTGTTTAAAGTTCAAGGTGCTAATGGCTGCGGCGTTCATGGGCTTAAAGTCCCTGTTGAACTTTGAACTTTTAAACCTTGAACCTGAAACACTATTTAAGTAGACTTTTATCTCTTGCTTGGGTTACATCTATAGAATTACACTAAAATCTTTTCGATGAAAATTATTATCAGCCTGATTATTTCCCTGGTAATTGCTGTATCAGCTTTTGCCCAGCTAACTGTTGAAAATTACTCGAACGGCAGTAAAAAATCCGAAGGAAAGATGATTAACGGCCAGCGTGAAGGCATTTGGTATGAGTTCAGCTTAAAAGGACTCAAAATGGCGGAAGCAAATTATGTGAATGGCGTTAAAGAAGGAAAATATACGGAATGGTTTCCGAATGGCAAAAAGAGGTTCGAAGGCTATTTCACATCGGGCAAACTCAACAGCACGGCATCTTCCTGGCGAATTGACGGCACACCCGAAGAGAAAGGCCATTTCACTGACGATCTTCGCGACAGCACCTGGGTATTTTATCATCCTGGCGGAAAACCAGGCAGTACCGGAATTTTTAACAAAGGCAAACTGGAAGGTAAATGGCAGTATTTCTACGAAGATGGCGCAAAATGGAAAGAAGGCAGTTTTGCAAACGATGAAAAAACCGGCCTTTGGACATTCTGGTACTCGGATGGCCATATCCATCATAAAGGAGAATATGCCGCAAATAAAGAAACAGGTATATGGGAAGGCTGGTTCCCTAATGGGCAGTTGAAAGATTCCGGATCTTACAATAACGGGAAGATGAATGGGCAGTGGAAAGGCTGGTTCGAAAACAGGAATCCCCAATACGTTGGTTATTATGTGGATGGCAACCTCGACAGCATTTATAAAGTATGGTTTCCGAACGGGAAACAACGTTCGGATGGAAAGTATAAAATGGGTGTAAAAAACGGGCTATGGAAAGAATGGTACGATAACGGACAACTCAGCGAATCGGGCGGCTGGCTTAATGGCGAGCGTCATGGTTTTTGGGCGTATTTTGATGCCAATGGAATTAAAATAAAAGAAGAAAATTTTGACAAAGGCCGACCCGACGGAGTCTGGAAATCATATTACGCTAATGGAATTGTTTCCGGTTCGGGCCAATATGTGAATAAGATCAAGGAAGGCACCTGGCAATATTTTGATGAAAAAGGCAAACTGATGGTGAAATCAGAATTTCTTAATGGCAAGAAAATCAAAGAGAAACGTTACGGTAAGGCAGGTAAAGAACTTGAGGCTGGCAAGTAATGCAATTATTCAGTTAGGATTGAGTTATTACAGTTAAATCCACGCTATGATCCGTTTGCTTGCTGTTAGCTTACTACTGGTTTTATTTTCTGCTGTGTCAATAGCTCAAAAGGAAATAGTTGTTAAGCAATTACCTGAAATCTGCCTTACCCCAACCGAAGCCGAATTATATAAGATCATAAATGAATACCGCGCTCAGAAAGGTTTGCCAGAGGTAAAATTATCAGCTTCTCTCTGCTTCGTGGCTCGTACTCACGCCAAAGACCAGACCAATAATTTTAAAGATGGCGGACACTGTAATATGCATAGCTGGTCTGCAAATGCGGCATGGTCGTCATGTTGTTATACACCCGATCATAAAAAGGCAAAATGCATGTGGGACAAACCACGCGAGCTTACCAATTACCAGGCTGATGGATTTGAAATATCATATTACTCCTCGTATCCTTATTCATCACCAGAAGACTTTGCCAAAGATATTCTGAACGGATGGAAGAAAAGCCCCGGCCATAATAATGTGATAATGAATAAAAGCATCTGGAAAAATATGAAATGGCAGGCAATGGGTATAGGTATTTACGGTGAATACGCCGATGTATGGTTCGGCGCTGCCGAAGATAGTGCGGCAGACGTGTTGCCATGTGAGTGAAAAGCAATTTACAATTTGGGATTTACGATTGAGAAGGGATGGACATATTTTTGAGAATAAAATATAAATATTGAAATCCGGATAAATAAACCAGGTTTGCTAATAGTAAACTGTCAATAAATTTAAACAAGAACAAATTTCACATAATTCTGTTGGTTATCAAGATGAAGAAAATTTACACGATTCTATTTCTGCTTTTCTTTTCAACTTTTCTATCCAGTGCTCAGAAGTTCCAGGGCGGAATTGCGGCAGGATTGGTTGGCAGCCAGGTAGCCGGCGATACGTATAGCGGATATAACAAACCAGGCGCCTATACCGGAATTTGGGTTCGGCTGGCCTTAAACGATCGTTCGTCCCTGCAAACTGAACTAAGTTATTTTCAGAAAGGCAGCCGCCACAATCCTGACGAAAAAAAACAGGATTATACAACATACCTGATGCGTCTCGGATATATTGAAATGCCTTTCCTTTATCAACTAAATCTTAAAAATAAGGTTACTCTTGAAGCAGGTCCGTCGTTTTCGTTTCTGATACACAGTTACGAGGAATTGGATGGCCAGGAAATTACAGGAGATTTCAGCCTGTTCAATACTTCGCTTATGGCAGGTGTTGCTTATCCGATCACGGGGAAGCTGAGTGCCCATTTCCGGATGGACAGCTCAATACTTAGTATCAGGAAGGGCAGCTTTAGCGGAGCAAGGTCCCGTTTGTTCGATCAAGGGCAATATAATGACTGCATCTTGTTTTTCCTGAGCTATAAACTTTAGTCAGAGCGTTACTCTATAATCCAAACTATAATGAATCATTCTAAAATAAAATTAATCGTAGGAGTAACAGGAGCCAGCGGCGCAATATACGCGAAAGTGCTCTTCGATAGTTTGTTACAATGTAAAGATCAGATTGAAGATGTCGCTATACTGTTTTCGGATAATGCCAAAGGAGTCTGGAGTTACGAATTGGGTAATTCGGATTATGAGAAATTGCCGTTTACGTTTTATAAAAGAGACGATTTCTATTCACCGGTTGCGTCGGGATCAGCCGGCTATCATGCGCTGATCATTTGCCCTTGCAGCATGGGAACACTTGGTCGTATTGCTTCCGGCGTTTCGAACGACCTGATAACGCGTTCCGCGGATGTTATGCTGAAGGAGCGGCGCAAACTAATTCTGGTATCCCGCGAAACACCTTTAAGCCTGATTCATATCAACAATATGAAAACTGTTACCGAAGCAGGTGGGATTATTTGTCCGGCTACACCCTCGTTTTACAGCAAGCCCGAAACTATGGAGCAATTGGCTGCAACAGTTACTAACAGAGCTTTATCGCTGGCAGGAATTAATGTGGATGGATTTCGCTGGGGGGAGAAATAGTTTAGTTTGGAGCTTGCTTTGTTGCCCCTCTCGCCCTGTCGCTTTTCGCTTTCCTGCATTGCCCTCCCAATTCCTAGCCCCCAATTTCTACCATTCCACAGCCTTCCTTCTTACAGGCATTGTCATGCAACGGCAACCACCGCCTCCACGCGAAAGTTCTGATCCATCGATGGTTACAACATATTTATTATAGCTGTTTATATCTGTTTTTCCTTGGATCACATCGTTGGCTTTGATCACGGCGTACCCATGGTTGTTCATTTCCTGAATCGTATTTACATTGCGTCCATAACCGATCACTTTGCCAGGTGCCAAGGCGAAAAAATTAGCGCCGCTGTGCCATTGCTCACGTTCCTGTATCATACTATCCCGACGGCCACCGCAATATAAAGTTTCCATTTCCATTCCAAGTTCCTTCAGTATAGTTGGGATATTTTCAACTTCGCGAATAGATTTCACAACACCATTGTCAATATGAATATGAATGGTAAGGTATCGGGTAGGGTGGAGGATAAGAGGTTCGTAAACCATACACTGGTTGCGATCGAGGAAAGTAAAAACCATATCCAGGTGAATAAACGACTCCGGCGTATAGGGTAACTCCTGGACAATAATATGGCGTTGTACTTTTTTCTGTTTA
Source organism: Bacteroidales bacterium (assembly GCA_963665485.1). GTDB lineage: Bacteria > Bacteroidota > Bacteroidia > Bacteroidales > UBA4417 > UBA4417. Next base: position 1,155,549 of record OY762227.1, read on the forward strand.
TAGTATTCCATTATAAAATCGATGCCCGATGGAGTGGTGCGGGTTCCGGTTCCCACAAGCAGAATATCTTCACGGGCAATCAAAAAATCGCCACCTTCGAAACTAAAATCCATGCTCTTGTACTGGTTTTGCTCCGGATGAATGGTTTTTACTCCAAAAACGGGATGATTCCGGAATATGGCATCCATAATAATGCTTTCCCTGTCGCGGATGCGGCTATACATGCGGCTGATCAGTACTTTGTCGAAAAACGCAACCGAAGCATCGCGGGTAAAGAAAAAATTATGCAGTGGCTCAATGGAATATCGGTCTTTCGATAAAAAGCGGGTGAGATTGTCTTTTTTCATTTCAACCCCTTCGATCAGCATGGTCGAAAGCTTTTCATCCTTTATGTTCATCAACTCCTTTATAGAGTATTCGTCCAGCTTTTCTTTAGTTGCAATGGTCTGAAGTAATTCAAACCTATGTTCAGGATTTTGAACAACAGTTGACAGAAGGTCTTTTACCTGGAATGTTTTGGTTACTTTCGATAAAAATCCGCTAAACTGGTTAAACTCTTTTAATGCAACCTGGAGGTTCAGGATATCGCTGTACAGGGCTTTGTGAGAACTGTCGGGGGTCATATTCTCAACTTCCGGACCGGGAGTATGAATAATAACACCTTCTAATTCGCCAATTTCGGAGCGGATATCTACTTTAAACGGTTTTTCCTGAGGTTGCATGGGCTTGTAGTTCATTTGTCAATAGAAAAATTGTGATTAGTGCAGGGTACTGGTGCTGGAACTATGAACCAGAAACTTTAAGTTTTTTATAACTAATCTGATCCCGAAAGGAAATCAATATTTCTTCTCAGGCCGGCAAATTTAGCTCTTTTTACGGCTGATTTTTTAAAGAGAATTTTATACTGCTCAGTGTCCATTTTGTCCCAATCTCCTTTATTGAGTTTCATCAATGTAGCGGGAGGATCAAACGCGTGTTCATGATGCGGGGAGGAAAACCGGTTCCAGGGACAAACCTGCTGGCAGATATCGCAACCGAAAATCCATTTTTTGTATTTTTCCTTAAATGAATCGGGTATTTCACCTTTATTTTCAATGGTGAGATATGAAATGCATTTATTGGCATCCACTACCCGCAGATCGGTGATGGCGCCGGTTGGGCAGGCATCCATACAACGGCTGCAATCGCCGCAATAATTGCCGCCCATAGGTTGATCGTATTCCAGTTCAACATCGGTAATAAGTTCGCTGATAAAGAAGTATGAGCCATTACGTTTGCTTATCAGCATACTGTTTTTGCCTATCCATCCCAACCCGGCACGGGTGGCCCAGGCACGTTCAAGCACCGGAGCTGAATCCACGAACCCGCGTATTGAAATATCCGGAATCAGTTCCTTTAGTTTTGAAAGAAGGGAATTTAATTTTTGGCGGATTACTTCATGGTAATCCTGGCCGTAAGCATAAGCAGAAATTAAATAGGAGGAATTTTCGTCCATCATTTCCGATGGGAAATAATTGTAAAGAAAAACTATCACCGATTTTGCATTTTCAACCAGCAACCCTGGATTTGCCCTGAGTTCCGCATGTTTCTGCATATATTCCATGCCGGCATGTAATCCTTTTTCCAGCCAGTCGTTCAATTTACTGGCATCCTCTTCCAGCCTGGCAGATGGCGCAATACCACAGGCAGCAAATCCCAGCGAAGCAGCTTCCTGCTTAATAAATGTGGAAAGTTGCTCTTTTGGAATCATATTTACAAATGTAAAGCTTGGATTTTGTTCAGTGAACTTGAATTAGAATGGAACAAAAAATATTACAAAGTAATAGAACAAATGAACCATTGACGCTAGTAACATCACGTAGTCGCCCCTACTTTTTTAATCTTCTTCTCATCTAAAACAACTTCCCCGCTTCCGGACCTTTAAATCTTCCCAAATGACTGTATGCTTTTTCGGTAACTTCCCGTCCACGCGGAGTGCGCATCATATACCCTTCCTGTATCAGGAAAGGCTCATAAACCTCTTCGATGGTTCCTGCATCTTCGCCCACCGCAGTTGCAATGGTTGTAAGGCCAACTGGGCCGCCTTTGAATTTCTGGATAATTGAGCTGAGAATACGGTTGTCCATTTCGTCGAGGCCATTCTTATCCACCTGCAGAGCCGCCAGCGCATACTGGGCGATGGCAAGGTCAATGGTGCCATTTCCTTTTATCTGGGCGAAATCACGTAAACGCCGCAGCAGGAGGTTGGCAATACGCGGAGTGCCACGACTGCGCCTCGATATCTCAATCGCTGCATCATCATGAATCGGAACACGCAGAATACCCGCTGAACGGATTATAATCTTCTTTAAAGTTTCAGCGTCGTAGTACTGAAGCCTTGAATTGATGCCGAACCTTGAACGAAGCGGTGCCGTAAGTAATCCTGACCGTGTGGTTGCGCCTATCAGTGTAAAAGGATTGAGCGTAATCTGTACGCTCCTGGCATTGGGACCAGATTCTATCATGATATCAATCTTGAAATCCTCCATAGCCGAATACAGGTATTCTTCCACAACCGGGCTCAGACGATGAATTTCGTCAATGAACAGAACATCATTGGTTTCGAGGTTGGTAAGCAATCCGGCCAGGTCGCCTGGTTTGTCAAGTACCGGCCCTGAAGTCACCCTGATGTTAACTCCCATTTCGTTGGCAATGATATTCGAAAGCGTAGTTTTTCCAAGTCCGGGAGGACCATGCAGTAATACATGATCAAGCGCTTCGCCCCGCTGTGAAGCAGCTGCTACAAAGACCCTGAGGTTCTCAACGATTCCCGGCTGACCCGCAAAACTTCCGAAATCAAGCGGTCGAAGCACTTGCTCAATCTCGCGCTCAACAGGAGACAGGTGTTCGGGAGTCGCATCAAGGTTCTGGTTCATAAGTTTGTATTATCTAAGTGATTTTTTATTGAGTTGGAACACCAAAGCTGGAAACTCCTCCTTACATTTATCTTTGTCAGACTAGGGATGTTTTCACATCCTGTTTGGGTAAAATATTTTAATTCCAATTTCTTTCATGAACCAGCTGCTTCTAATGAACCAGCTGCTTCTAACTTCCGACTTCTAACTCCTATACCGAGATTTATCGTGTTATAATCAGTATTTCAAGTAATCAGCAAAGTTATGAAAAAGCAACTGATGTGAAGCTATAGTACCGATTTTCAACCGAAATCAAGCAGCGACTGCATATCAGAATATAATTTGTATAAATATCAGCGATCGCATGGATGCTTTAATTATTATTATTTATACATTAGCAGAGAATTTATAATATCTCTTCGGCCATGAAAGACATAATTGTTGCTATAGATTTCTCTAAAGGCTCAATACATGCCCTGGAGTATGCTATTGAACTAGCCAATCTTACACATTCGAATATTAACCTGGTATGGGTTGACAATATCAGTGGAAGTGAAGTTGCCTTTGCTAACGAATCGAAGGAACTTCGTAATGAAGCCAAAGGGAATTTTGATGAAATACTTGCCCTTTACAAGGATAAGCTGGTGCATGGAAAGCTTATTGCCAAGGTGCGTAAAGGACGAGTTTACCAGGAACTCGCTACTTTTGTTAAGCAAAACGATTGTTGTTTACTGATCCTTGGAACTCATGGTTCATCGGGATTTGAAGAATATTGGATTGGCACCAATGCGTTCCGTATTGTTTCCAGTATCACAAGCCCGGTAATAACGGTTAGATCCAACTATGAAATTCAGAGAGGTTACCGTAAGATATTGCTGCCTGTAATCCATACCGCACAAACTACACAAAAAATTGTTTTTACCGCTGATCTGGCGCGTAAAACCGGAGCTGATATAAATTTACTGGCGTTAAATTCCAGCGGACTAAAATCAGTACAGCGATTAGTGGATAGTAATGTTGCAAAAGCTGAGAAATACCTGGATGAACAGGGTGTTAATTACGTGGTTGACAGGATTAATACTAAAAATATAGCTTCAGATATTATTGAACATGCGCGCGTTGTTGATGCCGACCTGATCGCCATTATGACTGATATTCAGGATCAGGCGAATTCAATCCTCCTTGGTCCTTTTGCACAGCAATTGGTGAGCTATTCGCCGGTTCCGGTACTGAGTATGCACCCTAAGGATAGCAATACATTGTAATCATTTTCAAAATTATGTTCAGATTTGTTTTCATTGTTTCCATCTTGTTTGTATTTCCCGTCCATGGCATTAAGGCCCAGGTATTAAAGCCAGCAGAAGGTAAAGTTGAAGTTGTTCAGGATGAAAAAATCATCCAGCTTTCAGAGCAATACAAGAAGATGAGTTTAAGCAATCCCGAAGTGGATGGTTACAGGGTTCAGATATTTTTTGAATCGGGAAGTAATTCTAAAAATGCGGCGGCAAATATTAAATCAGGGTTTGAAACCGTTTTTCCTGAAATAAAGTCCTATCTTTCGTATAAAGAACCTTATTACCGTGTCAGGGTTGGTGATTTTCGTACGCTGGTTGAAGCAGTGGGTTTTCAGAAAAAAATAGCTATCGAATATCCAAATTCTTTTCCGGTAAAAGATAAAATAGTACAATAGGCAGGAGTACCAGCCTTTTCCTCCAAGGGATGAACATTGAGTTTGATTATAGACTTTTTATTGGCGAATTATATAAAATTAATTATTCGGATCCCGGGAATTAATTGAGTTGCAACTATACATAAAAGCCATTTCGTCAATCCATAACAAACACAATATTAGTAAATTCAAAATAAGGCTTATACTATAAAAAACTTTAATAATGAAAAATGCTTTTTCACTCTTAGTCTCAATAATTTTTTTTCACAGCACTGCTAACGCAGATAATCCTGAATGGTTGAATTATACCGGCGGTTATCAGGTTCGGGCTTTTGCAGAAGTAAGCAATACAGTGTGGATAGGTACATCAGGGGGTGGATTATTTGTATTTGACAAAACTTCAGGAGTTACAAAGTCTTACAGAAAAACAAGTACGGGATTGCCCGATAATAATATTCAGTCTATAGCAATTGACGGAAGCGGAAATGTATGGATTGGTACTTCTGTTGGATTGGTGAAATTTGACGGTATAAACTGGATAACCTACTCTGCTACTAATTCCGGTTTGCCCCATAACTATGTTACGTCAATACTGATAGATGGAAATGGATTATTGTGGATTGGAACAGTAGGTGGATTGGCTAAATTTGATGGAACAAACTGGGTGACTTACAACACTTCAAATTCAGGTTTAGCGGATAATTTTGTGCAATGCTTGACAATTGACGGAATCGGGAATATGTGGATTGGGACTTATTCAGGTGGACTAACAAAATTTGATGGAACAAACTGGTCGAAATATAACACCTCAAATTCACTGTTGCCATCTAACATAGTACGTACAATAGCAATTGATGAGAGTGGGACAAAATGGATTGGCACTGCTAATAGTGGACTAGCAAAATTTGATGGCACAAACTGGACTGTATATAAGACAACAAATTCTGTTTTACCAAATGATAATGTTACTTCCGTAGTTATTGACGGAAGTGGTTTAAAATGGATTGCCACAGGAGGTGGTGGCATGGTCAAATTTGACGGAACCGACTGGACTATATTCAACACATCAAATTCCGGCTTGTCAAATAATTATATTTGGTCGTTATTAATCGGAGAAAATGGATTAAAGTGGATTGGGACAAATGAAAGTTTTGTTAAGTATGACAACACAAACTGGACTGTTACCAGGACATCAAATTCAGGTATACCCAGTAACTATACCTGGACTGTTGCTATTGATGGTGAAGGGACGAAATGGATTGGAACATATAGTGGAGGATTGACTAAATTTGATGGAACAGGTTGGACATCATATAACACCCAAAATTCAAATTTACCTAATAACTTTGTACAGTTAATAGCGATTGACGAAAATGAATCGAAATGGATTGGAACCTATGGGGGAGGATTGGTGAAATTTGATGGTACAACCTGGATCACATATAACACAAATAATTCGGGTTTGCCGGATAACTATGTTCAAGCAATGGTGTTTGGTGAAAATGGATTGATATGGATTGGCACAAATCAGGGTCTGGCAAAATTTGACGGTACAAATTGGACCGTTTTTAACACCTCAAATTCTGGTTTGCCTAATAACAATATCACTTCAGTAGTTTTAGACGGCCTCGGATCAGAATGGATTGGTACGAGCGGAGGGCTCGCGAAATTTGATGGTACATCATGGATAATATACAACACTTCAAATTCTGGGTTACCTGATGATTGGATAAAGTCAATAGCAGTCGACAAAAATGGCTCAAAGTGGATTGGAACATTTGGTGGATTAGCGAAATTTGACGATTTAGATTGGACCGTTTACACAAGTTCTAATTCAGGCCTGCCCGATAACTCTATTAATTCAATTGTCCTGGACAAAAGCGGATCCAAATGGATTGGAACTAGTGGAGGATTAACGAAATTTGACGACATAAACTGGATAACGTTAAATAGTTCAAATTCAGGATTATATAGTAACAACGTTTATTCAATAGCAATAGATAGTCATGGGTCGAAATGGATTGCCTCATATGGTGACGGATTAGCGGTATATAACGAATCCGGCATTCCTGTTTCTGTCAGGGGAAATAATATAGCAGAGGATATTGTTACTATTTTCCCTAACCCGGCAATAGATTATCTGAATATCGAAAAACACTCAGTAACAAGCATTTCTTCAATAGAAATAACCAATGTCCACGGAATCCTTTTAAAAAGGCAAAAGATGGCAGACAATCAAAACAAAATTGATGTAAGGGATTTATCTTCTGGAATATATATCATGAGAATCCAAACGGAAAAAGGTTCCGTAATTAAGAAACTTATAATAAAGTAATTGCTGGCAGGAAACTGTTGTTTTTCAAATCATTTGTAGCCTTTTCACCCTGTAAGAAAATTTTAAAAGGCTAATATACTTTGAACATAAATATTTCGTTACTTTATTGCCGATTAAAACAACTTGTTTTGCCGCCTGATTTTCATTATCTTAGCCTGCTCTAAATTCCGTCAAACCTGTAAACTAGTTAGTATATGGCCAATATTATTGCAGCAATTGATTTCTCTGACTGTTCTATAAATGCGCTTGAGCATGCTGTTTCCTTAGCCAACCGAGGCACACTTGACGTTCACATGATTTGGGTGAATAATCCGAGTGTCACAAAAACAACTATTTATTCAGATACATCCGCGGATCTTATAGATGAGATCAGGAAACAGTTTAGTAAACTCGTTGAAAAATATAGCCCTCAGCTTCCTGATTCAACCATTGATTTTGTTATACGCGAAGGGAAAATTTATCGCGAAATAATTGATGAGGCAAAGGAAATGGATAGTTTGTGTATCGTAATGGGTACACATGGCGTGTCGGGCTTCGAACAGTTTTGGATCGGTAGCAACGCAAATAAACTAATTTCGGTGTCTGTTTGTCCGGTTATTACAATTCGCACTGGAGTTGATGCAAAACAAGGGATGAGGTGCATACTCCTGCCCGTCGACAGTACACTCGATACTAGGCAGAAAGTTCCTTTTACAACCTACCTTGCTCACCTTTTTGAATCTGAAGTATATGTGCTTTCGCTTTATGCTTCCAAATATAAGAGTATTCAGAAACGCGTTGATCTTTATACTGACCAGGTGTGCACTTACCTTGAGGAAGAAGGGATTAAATTTCATCGGGATGTATTAAGCTGCGATAATCTTACAACAGGAACCATTGAATATGCCAAACACATCAGGGCAGGCCTTATCAGTATAATGACTGAGCAGGAAACCAGCCCGTTTAACTTACTTGTAGGCCCTTATGCTCAGCAAATGGTCAACAATTCGCCTTATCCGGTCCTGAGTATCAATCCGTTTGATACCATGCAGATTTCGACAAGATAAATAGATAAATTGCCTCATAAAAAAAGCTCCGGTCAGGAGCTTTTTCGTTTTTAGTCGAATAGGTTATATCAGCCTATGGCCGTTTTATTAATTCCTGTCGAGGCAATTCAGGTCGGCAAACGCTTCTTTAACACGAGTAATCAGTGTTTTTTGCGCTTCGTTGAGCCATTTGCGTGGATCGTAATACTTTTTATTAGGCATATCTTCTCCTTCAGGATTGCCAATCTGGCCTTGCAGGTAAGCTTCGTTTTTCTTGTAGAATTCCATAATACCTTTCCAGGTAGCCCATTGGGTATCGGTATCAATATTCATTTTTACCACACCGTACGAAATGGCTTCGCGGATTTCATCCTGGGTTGAACCTGAACCTCCATGGAATACAAAATTGAGCGGATGAGCGGCAGTTTTAAATTTCTGCTCAACATATTTCTGCGAATTGTTGAGGATAATCGGCTGAAGTTTCACGTTCCCTGGTTTGTAAACACCATGAACATTACCAAACGAAGCGGCAATAGTAAATTTATCGCTGATCTTCATCAGTTCTTCGTAAGCGTAAGCAACATCTTCGGGTTGTGTGTACAATTTTGAGCTGTCAACATCCGAATTGTCAATCCCATCTTCTTCGCCACCGGTAACACCAAGTTCAATTTCCAGGGTCATACCCATTTTGCTCATACGGGTAAGGTATTGTTTGCAAATTTCCAGGTTGTCTTTAAGTGGTTCAACCGAAAGGTCAAGCATATGGGAGCTGAAAAGTGGTTTGCCTGTTTCTGCAAAATGTTTTTCACCGGCAGTTAAAAGGCCGTCAATCCAGGGCAGAAGTTTTTTTGCTGCATGGTCAGTATGTATAAGTACCGGAACGCCATACATTTCGGCTATTGCGTGAATGTGTTTTGCACCCGAAACAGCGCCGGCAATTGCGGCTTTTTCACCATCGTTACTAAGGAATTTTCCTGCGTAAAAATGAGCGCCGCCATTCGAAAACTGAATAATAACGGGGGAATTAACTTCTTTGGCAGCCTGTAATACGGCGTTGATTGAGTCGGTTCCAACAACGTTTACTGCAGGAAGCGCGAAATTATTTTGCTTTGCAATGCGGAAAATTTCCTGAACGCCATCGCCGGTAACCACACCGGGGGCAACTTTTTGTAACACTTTGTCTGACATATTGTTAAGAATTATGTGATCGGTTAATATACTTTTACAAAGATACTGATTTTATAATTGAAAGAGATTTGAAACAAAGTTAAAAATTCATCATGTGAGATTTCTTTCGGTTTCAGAATATAGCTGCTCCGGGGATATGGCATTTCGTAATAACTCTCTATCCTGCTTATCCTGCATTTGATAGTGAATTCAACAAACTTATTACATTTTCACCGAATGCCAGGAATCCAATAATTTATCTGTAAATTTTTCTTCAGTAATTCTCCCTTTTAATCTGACAAAATGTTATTGTCCAGGACATTTTGACATAAGATTCTGTCCGGGTTATGGCATGTAAACTTCTGGAATACAACGAGAAATATAAATTTTATCCGGTAGATTCAATTTGGCATTTTCTTTGAATTTTACATTCGCAGTTAAACCAAATACTATTGTTGAACATTAAAAAAGGAGGTTATTATGTCACTCGTAAAAAGAGAAAATTATTCGCCCACATGGTCGAGCTTCTTTAATGATTTCCTCAACCGTGACTGGTACGACTGGAACAACCAGAACTATTCACTTACCAACACAACTATTCCTGCGGTTAATATAAAAGTAACAGAGAATGAATTTGAAGTGGATATGGCCGCGCCGGGAATGAAAAAGGAAGACTTTAAGATTGAGCTCAACAACAGCGTACTCACAATTTCATCCGAAAGACAAATAGAAAATGAAGTTAAGGATGGCAAGAATGTGACCCGTCAGGAATTCAGCTACCAATCGTTCAGTCGTTCGTTTACTCTTCCCGCAATAGTTGAAACCGATCAGATAACAGCGAAGTATGAAAATGGGCTTCTGACGGTACATATTCCGAAAAAGGAAGAAGCAAAACCGAAACCGATGAAACAAATAAAGGTATCCTAATACACAGCCGGTTAGTAGCCGGCTGTTTTTATTTTAAGCTGCTTTGCTCTTACGCCGAGGTTGATTTAACTTCATCGTATACCAGATTCATAAATCCAGGGATCAATAGAAATTTAGTTGTACACTCGTTCTTGTTTTTTTATCTCCGCGCATCTTTTTACTAAAATTGGAATAGTTAGAGCAAATTATCGCTAAATATTTTGAATAAATTTCCGGAATCTAAATCCATAGAGTAAAAACAAATATTGTATGTTGCAGATATACAGACATATAAGTGGTATAAATATTTTTAAGTGTATTTTGAACATTTATTTAATTCTTGTTGTATATTAGCCGGGTTAAAAATAAGTGTAAAGAATACGCTTAATTATAATGATTCTATCAAATAAAATTCTCAGACTGAATTTTGCCATACACAAGAAAAAATGGAGAAAGCAATGTTTATCCCAACTCTATTAAAGACTTACAGGCGACTGTTTGAGTGCCTGATGCTTTAATACAGTGCCTTCTATATAATTACTTCTTCCATTGATTAAGTGATCTGCAACCCATTTGTGATCATTTACGAATAGTGATAATGGATTTCATCATAGAAATACCGGATTCCACGTTTGAAGAATCAATTCTCCCGGCGCTTCACCTACAAAATCTTCCTCGAATACCTTCATCATTCTAATAATCAGACTATATGCTTGAAGAAATAGTTGTAAATCAATCGAATGTTGATATCTACAATAAATACACGCCATACCTGGTAGCAGTGGATTGTATCATTTTTGGTTTTATCGAATGCGAACTCAAACTGCTGATTATAAAGAGGGTCATGGATCCCTGCAAAGGCTCCTGGTCGTTAATGGGCGGATTCGTTAGTCCTGAGGAAAGCATGGACGAAGCTGCAAACAGAATTCTTTACGATTTAACCGGTTTGAAAGATCTGTATATGACCCAATTATACACGCATGGCGATCTTGGCCGTGACCCCGGGGCTCGTGTTATTTCTACATCTTATTATTCCTTAATCAAAATACAGGATATAGATCCCGATCATGAAATGATAAGTAATGCGAGATGGTGTCCTATTAAAGAATTACCTGAGCTTATTTTTGATCATTCAAAAATGGTTGAAATGGCGCTGGATAGCTTGCGGCATGAAGCCCGCAGAAAACCAATCGGTTTTGAGTTATTGCCTCCGAAATTTACCATTCCCCAATTGCAATCGCTTTATGAAGCCATATATCAGGAAAAGATTGACAAACGAAACTTCCGGAAAAGTATCCTGAAAATGGACCTTCTCGATCAACTGGATGAAAAAGATAAGGAAAATTCACGAAAAGGCGCCTGGCTGTATAGCTTCAACGAGGATAAATACAAGGAGTTGTTACGAAAAGGGTTCTTCTTTAACATACCTGTTTAGCAAATAAAAATAGTAAAGGCATGAAAAATACAAGTGTAGCATAATCAATTTGTTACATGTCGTGACCCGCAAAAACAGGCAATACATATTAGATTGAAGTATAATTTAAGTCCTAAAACAATTAATTATGAATCTGAGAGCCACACTTTTACCTTTGGTTGTTTTATTTGCTGCATATGCCACAGCACAAAAACAAGCTGACCCTGCAAGCTGCAGGATTGAAATATTTGCTGATCAGCCTGGGGCAACCATCAGCAAAGATATTTACGGCCATTTTGCCGAACATCTTGGACATTGCATTTACGACGGAATCTGGGTAGGAAAAGACTCAAAAATACCCAATATGGATGGGATTCGTAACGATGTGGTAAAAGCGCTTCGGGATATGAAAATTCCAAATCTCCGTTGGCCGGGTGGTTGTTTTGCTGACACGTATCATTGGAAGGACGGAATCGGTCCGGCTGCCGAAAGGCCTTCCATCATCAATACTTTTTGGGGCGGAGTTACCGAAGACAATTCTTTCGGAACGCACGAGTTTATGGAACTTATTGATTTGCTTGGTTGTGATCCATATATTACCGGCAATCTGGGAAGCGGCTCCGTTCAGGAAATGGCACAATGGGTTGAATACCTCACATCAGACAATAAAAGTCCGATGACTGATCTTCGCAAAAAGAATGGCCACGAAAAAGCATGGAAAGTAAAATATTTCGCCATTGGCAACGAAAACTGGGGTTGTGGCGGCAGTATGACCCCCGAATATTATACCAATGAGTTGCGACGTTACTCAAATTATCTGAATAACTATTCCGGAAACCGGCTCAAAAAGGTTGCATGTGGTCCGAATAGCGATGATTATAAATGGACTGAAACACTTATGAAAGATGACGGCGCACGCTGGGCTATGCAGGGACTTTCGCTACATTATTATACGGTTCCCGACGGTTGGGACAAAAAGGGCTCAGCAACCAGTTTTACGGAGAAAAACTGGTTACGCAGCTTTGCCACTACCTGGCGTATGGATGAGCTGGTTACACGTCATTCGGCCATCATGGACAGGTATGATCCTGAAAAACAGATTTTTCTGGCTGTTGACGAATGGGGCGCCTGGTATGATGTTGAAAAAGGCACTAATCCGGGATTTCTATATCAGCAGAATTCTCTACGCGATGCTATGCTGGCAGCCATCAACCTGAATATCTTCAATAACCATTGCGACAGGGTAAAAATGGCAAACCTGGCCCAGACTGTAAATGTGCTGCAGTCTGTTATTCTTACTGAAAAGGAAAAAATGGTTCTCACACCGACCTACTATATTTTCAAAATGATGGCGATTCACCAGGAGGCAAAAATATTGCCATCGAATATAAAATGTGAACAGTACAAAATAGATGCTGACAGCATTCCTTCGGTAAGTTATTCAGTTTCCAAATCCGCTGATGGGAAAATTCATCTTTCGGTTGCAAACCTGTTTGCCTCGCGGAATCAAAAAATTAACTGCAATATTAACGGAGTAAAGTTCAAAAAAGTAAGCGGTGAAATACTCAGCGCAAACCAGATTACAGATTGTAATACGTTCGAAAAACCTGATATGGTTGTTCCAAAAGGATTTACTGATTTTAAAATCAACGGTAATCTGGTTGAGATACAAATGCCTGCAAAATCCTTTGTAGTACTCGAAATAGAATAGAATACGAACTACAGCATTTCCTTCTAAAATCAATGAGGGGAATCGATGAATAAAAATAGTAAATGTATTTAAAATTGGTTTGGTTGATGTTGTCTTAAAGCTAGCCGGAATGGTTCTCCGGCTGGCAGCAAGATTACAGTTTAACGAAAGCGGTTTTTGTGAGTGCATATATGATTGGTTTCGGGAAACCCGGTAAACAGGAGTTTAATAGGTTGAAAGCGAAACTGGCAATGAGAGTAAATAAGCAATAAAAATAAATACATAAAGAACGCAATTATGAAACGGATTTTCAGATTAATGCTTTTAATTGCAGTTTGTTCCACTATATGGACCAACGCTTTTCCGCAGCAGGTATGGCCATCCTACCCCATTGGTCCCGTTCCATTTACATCAGTGCATGTAAATGATAATTTCTGGGCTCCCCGCATACGTACAAACCATGAAATTACCATACCTATAGCCATTCAGAAATGCAGGGAAACGGGCCGTATTAAAAACTTTAAAATTGCCGGTAAACTTGAAAAAGGATCCTTCTGTTCCTTGTATCCTTTCGATGATTCGGATATTTATAAAATCATTGAAGGAGCAAGTTTCACTTTGCAAACAACGCCTGATCCAGACCTGTCTCTTTCCATTGACACGCTGATTTATTACATAAGCCTGGCCCAGGAGCCTGATGGCTATCTTTTTACCAACCGTACGATTGACTCAACTCATCTTCATAACTGGGTTGGGAAAAAACGCTGGGAAAAAGACCCCGAACTTAGCCATGAGTTATATAATCTCGGTCATTTGTACGAAGCTGCCGTTGCTCATTACCTGGCTACCGGCAAGCGTTCCCTTCTCGATATCGCCATTAAAAGCGCCAACCTGGTCTACAGCGACTTTATCGGCAAACAATTACCCTATTACCCCGGGCACCAGATTATTGAAATGGGGCTGGTTAAGTTGTATGGCGTTACCGGAGAAAAGAACTATCTTGAACTGGCTCAGTATATGCTTGATATCCGTCATGGAGGTGAGGAATATAACCAGGCGCACAAGCCAGTTGCCGAGCAGGATAAAATTGTAGGCCATGCAGTTCGCGCTACGTATATGTACTCAGGCATGGCTGACCTTGCCGCGATTAATGATAATAAAGCCTACGATAATGCGCTTACTAAGATCTGGAACGACCTTATCACGACCAAATATTATATCACAGGTGGGATAGGCTCAGGCGGAAACAATGAAGGATTTGGCGAACCGTACTACTTGCCGAATATGTCGGCTTATTGCGAAACCTGTGCTTCCATTGGAAATGTGTATTGGAACTATCGGATGTTTTTGCTTCATGGCGATTCAAAATACATGGATGTGCTTGAGCGCAGCCTTTATAATGGATTGCTTTCCGGAGTTTCGCTGAGCGGCGATCATTTCTTTTATCCTAACGTGCTTGAATCGCGCGGTCAGCACCAACGTTCAGCTTGGTTCGGGTGTGCGTGCTGCCCGAGCAACGTTTGCCGGTTTCTGCCATCCATTCCGGGATATATTTACGCTCACGACAAATCAGCCATCTACCTGAATTTGTACATTCAAAATACTGCTGATATTGATTTCAATGGAAGTAAGACTCAAATTGTACAAACAACGGATTATCCATGGAACGGTAAAATTACCATAACAATTAATCCTTCCGCTATTAAGGAATTCGCTGTTGCGATGCGTATTCCGGGTTGGGCCGGCAGTGATGTTGTACCAAGTGATTTATATCATTTCCTGCCTGATGTAAATGCGCCTTTTACCATTTCGGTAAACGGAAATCCTGCAAAATACGTAATGAAAAACGGCTATGCTGTTATTGAAAACATATGGAAAACCGGTGACAAAATTGAGCTTAACCTGCCAATGCCTGTCAGGAAAGTTGGTGCTAATCCCCTGGTAGCAGCCGATCGCGATAAAGTCGCTTTGCAGCGTGGCCCATTGGTGTATTGCCTCGAATGGCCCGATAACAAAGATGGACATGTTCTGAACCTGGTTTTTGATCCAAAATCGGAACCTCAGGCTTCATTCAAACAGGAATTATTAAATGGTGTTGAAGTAATATCCGGACAGGCATCCTCGTTGAAACAAACCGAAAATGGCGTGCAAGCTTCAGGAAACGAAACATTTACGGCAATTCCTTATTATGCCTGGGCAAACCGGGGCGCTGGTGAAATGCAGGTTTGGATGGCAACTAAAGCTGAAGTTGCGCGTCCATTGCAAACGCCTACGCTTACCAGCAAAAGTAAAATAAGTGCATCACTTCCAGGTGGTGTACTCAACGCAATCAATGACAATGAGCTGCCACTCAATTCCAACGACCAGGATTTGCTGAATTACAATTGCTGGCCCAAAAATAACAGCACCGAATGGATTCAATATGATTTGG
This sequence comes from Bacteroidales bacterium, assembly GCA_963665485.1. Taxonomy (GTDB): domain Bacteria; phylum Bacteroidota; class Bacteroidia; order Bacteroidales; family UBA4417; genus UBA4417. The sequence continues at coordinate 1,171,080 of OY762227.1, forward strand.
AAAAAAGCACTTCTGTATCGGAGGCATCTGTTTATTGGTTCGATGATGGTCCTTGGGGTGGATGCCGGGTTCCAAAATCGTGGAGAATCCTATATAAATCAGGCAACTCATGGAAACCGGTTAAGGTGCAAGGTGAGTATCTAACCAAAAAGGATGCGCTGAATTCAGTGAAGTTTAAAATGGTTAAAACCAAGGCAATCCGACTGGAATTTGTGATGCCTTTGGATTTCTCGGCAGGACTATATGAATGGTCGGTGAAATAACTTTCCCTGATCGTGGCAAATAATTACTATACAGCCTGAAACAATAATTAAAAGGGTGCAGGAAAAAATTCAATTCATAAGAATTTAAACTTCAGAACATGAAAAAAAAGTCCTTATTTCTTCTGAGCCTTCTATTGGTTTTACAGACCAGTTTTGCCCAGGTACTTTTACCTGGAGTTAAACTTAATCCTGGTTTTGACTATGCTCGCCTGGCACAGATCGATTCCATTTCGAAGCAGTATGTTGATAACAACTGGTTGGTAGGTTCAGTTGTTCTGGTTGTAAAGGACAACCAGGTTGTATATTACAAAGGGCAAGGATGTGCCGATGCCGCAAGTAAAAAAGCTATGCCGGCTGATGCCATTTTTCGGATTATGAGTCAAACAAAAGCTATTACCAGTCTTGGAATTCTGCAATTATTCGAGAAAGGGAAATTTGGCCTTGATCAGAATATTTCTGATTTTATCCCGGAATTTAAAAATCCGAAAGTACTTAAAGATTTCAATCCGGCAGATTCGAGTTATACTACGGTTCCTGCCAAACGGGAAATTACATTCCGCGATTTATTGACACATACTTCCGGGATTGACTATGCCGCAATTGGTTCCGATAAAATGACTGCTATCTACGCGAAAGCAGGAATTCCTTCAGGATTAGGCGATTTCAATGTAAGCCTGCTGGGGGCAATGAAAAAGCTGGGAGCACTACCACTTGTCCATCAGCCGGGCGAAAAATGGACATATGGTTTGAATTCTGATTTATTGGGTTGCCTGATCGAAGTTATTAGTGGAAAAACTTTAGAAGCATATTGTAACGAAAATATCTTTAAGCCGCTTGGCATGAAAGACACTTATTTCAATGTTCCGGCTGCAAAGGCCGATCGGCTTCCCACTGTTTACACAGAAAATGAACAGAATAAAATTATTCCGTGGTCGGCCACTTTCCGGAATCTGAATCCAAATTACCCTCTTATACCAAAGACTTTCTTTTCGGGTGGCGCCGGTTTGTCTTCTACAGCGTATGATTATGCCATTTTTCTCCAAATGATTCTCAATGGAGGCTGCTACAACGGCCGGCAAATCCTGGGGCGCCGTACCGCTGAACTAATGATAAGCCCTCAACTGGAAGATAAAATGTTTGGCAACGACAATGCAGGTCTTGGATTTTCAATTACTTCCGAAAAATCGGCCAATCTGAAGATGAGGAATAAAGGATCTTTTGCATGGGGAGGATACTATGGAACCACCTATTGGGCTGATCCCAAAGAAAAACTTATCTGCTTGATCATGACCCAACAAACACCAAATTCACATGGTGATTATTCCGGGAAAATTGAAAATGTAATTTATGGCAGCCTGAAGTCAGAACCTCCTAAAAAATGAGTTTTTATGAGATATGATTACTATGATGAAGCGTACAATAAAAACACAATATATAAAATAAAAATCAGGTAACAATCGGAAAAACAATTAGTTAGAAAAATTTAAGTTTCTCTAACAGCTATAACTATGCCTACTAATGACCATAAGTACTCAAATCAGTAATTAACCTAATACAAAGATCTATGACAAAAATCAATTAATCATTCATCCAAATCAACAAACAAGCTAAACAACAAATCTTGATTCAAATTACTATTAACCAAAACAAAAACAAACATGAAAAATGACAAACCTCAGAACCACAGGCAGAAATGGTCAAGGTGCTTAAGTATTGCACTCGTTGCCGTTTTTATGCTCATGTGTAATCTATTCGCGCTTGCCCAAACACAAAAAGTGACGGGTAAAGTTACTGATGCAATAACCGGTGAATTACTGGTAGGCGTTTCGGTGTATGAAAAAGGAACGCAGAACGCGACCACAACAGATGTAAATGGTGCGTACACTTTGAATGCTGTTAAGAAAGGTCAGGTTCTGGTATTCTCATATATCGGGATGAAAACTACTGAAATTACTACAGATGTCAGAACAACTTATGATGTTAAATTACAATCGGAAGCTACAGGCCTCAACGAAGTTGTTGTGGTTGGATACGGAACGCAGAAAAAAGGTGATGTAACCAGCGCTGTATCAACTGTAAAATCGGATAAATTTGTTCAGGGAGCAACCAGGGATGCTGCCCAGTTAATTCAGGGCAAAGTAGCTGGTCTTACTGTTTCATCGTCGTCAGGCGACCCAACACAAGGTACCCAAATCATGTTGCGTGGTATCTCAACCCTGATGGCTTCAACTGAACCGCTCGTAATTGTTGATGGTGTTCCGGGCAATCTCAATTCGGTAGCACCTGAGGATATCGCATCAATCGATGTATTGAAAGATGGTTCTGCTGCAGCTATTTACGGAACCAGGGGGAATAATGGCGTTATTTTTGTAACAACAAAGAGAGCTACTATTAATACACCTTCAACACTTGAATACTCTTCCTATGTGAGCACACAATCAATTGCCAGAAAAATGGACTTTCTGACCGCTTCGGAATACAGGCAAAAAATTGCGGAAGGTATTGGATTTGAAGATCTGGGTGGGTCAACAGATTGGTTAAAAGAAGTAACACGTACCCCGGTTAGCCAGTCGCATAACTTAACCTTTAAAGGAGGTAATTCCGTTTCCAGTTATACCGCATCTCTCAATTACAGAAAATTCCAGGGTATCTTCCAACGGTCAGATAATGATCAGTTTATAGGTCGATTGAATCTTACCCACGCGATGTTTAACAATAAGTTGAAATTTAATTTTGATATGTCGAGTCGGAATATGAGCTACTGGGCAGGCGGCGATGGATATAGCTTTAATACCGGAATATACCGACAGGTTATTATACGTAATCCGACTGATGTAGTTAAGAATGCCGAAGGAGCCTGGCAGGAAAGAGACACCTATATGTATGATAACCCGGTAGGTTTATTAAACGAATCCAATGGACTCAATAAAGAAAAAGAGTTACGTTATTCGGGTAGCGCCTTATACACTCCGATAAATGATCTGCATCTGAAGTTGATGGTATCCAGGGTCGAAAATTCAGCCATGAGAGGATATTATGAAACCAAACAACATGTTTCGACTACCAAATACGGGAAAAATGGTTACGCTTCACGCTCAACAGACGCTAACTTTGATAATCTGTTGGAATTTACAACCGACTACACAAAAAATATTGAAAAACACAATATTACATTATTAGGTGGTTATAGTTATGAATATTATGAAGCAGAAAATTTCTGGATGCAAAACTGGGATTTCCCTACCGATTTGTACTCATACAATAATATGGGTACCGGCGATGCTTTGTAAAGGGGAGAGGCACCAATGTCCAGCAACAGAAGTTCATCAACTCTTATTGGTTTCTTTGGTCGGTTCAATTATAACTACGACAATAAATATCTCCTGATGGCCAGTTTAAGGAAGGAAGGATCTACCAAGTTTGGTGAAAACTATCATTGGGGTAATTTCCCTGCAGTATCATTAGGATGGAGGATATCAAGTGAGCCATTTATGAGTGATTTAAGTTTTATACATGAACTTAAACTAAGAGCAGGATATGGAGTTACCGGTACCGCGCCTTCTGATCCGTATCAATCTCAAACCAGCTTAAACTATGGTGACAGGTTCCTGTATAATGGTAAATGGATTCAAGGTATTTCTCCTGTTAGAAATCCTAATCCCGATTTGCGTTGGGAAAAGAAGGAAGAGTTGAACCTGGGTCTTGACTTTGCATTTTTAAAGGGTGTACTTTCAGGAAGTGTTGATTTATACAAAAGAACAACAAGGGATATGCTTTATGACTTCCCTGTACCGGTACCACCATACTTGTATGGTACTATAAGGGCTAATTCAGCAGAAATGGAGAATAAAGGGGTTGAAGTTATGCTGCTAGCCAATAACCCGTTTAAATCTGCTACGTTGCTTTGGACAACAAGTCTGACTTATTCCATGAACAAAAATAAACTTCTCTCACTGTCAAGTGATCAGTATCAGTTAACAACTGATTATATCGACGAAGGTTACACCGGTGAGCCAATACAAACGAATACGCACCGTATTAAAGTAGGAGAACCGGTTGGGAATTTCTGGGGATATAAATCAGTAGGAGTAGGTGCTGATGGAGAATGGATAATTGAAAATAAAGACGGCGTTCAAAAAAGTATAGTTGACGCGGATGAAACCGATAAACAATTTCTCGGAAATGGGTTGCCAAAAGCTTACCTGGGATTCAATAATACTTTTAATTATAAGAACTTTGATCTAACTGTAAACTTACGCGGTGCTTTCGGATTTAAGATCCTGAATTTCTCCAGGATGTATTACGAAAATACATATGATTTATCATATAACAAACTTGCTTCAGCGTTCGATAAGGTTTATGGACAGGACCTCAAAAGTCAGCTTTGCTATGTAAGCTACTACATCGAGAAAGGAGATTATTTAAAACTCGACAACGTAACCCTTGGATATACTTTCGATGTAAAGGGTTCGAAGATTGTTAAAAATGCAAGAGTCTATGCTTCGGGGCTCAATCTGTTGACTATAACCGGCTACAAAGGTCTGGATCCTGAGGTAAACAGGTCAGGGCTGGCTCCCGGAAATGATGAGCGTGACAAGTATCCGACAACCAGAACATTCTCCGTAGGTGTAAATGTAACATTCTAAAAAAAACAAAATGAAAAAATCATATATAAGCGTATTGTTTGCGGTTGCTATTCTCTTAGTTAGCGGCTGTACAAAACTTGATGAGAAAGTGTATAGCGAAGTTCTGGCGAAGGATTTCGTTCCTACCCAGAATGATATTCCGGCTATTATTGGCCCGGTTTATTCGGTAATGCGTCCTATGATGATGGACTGGCAGGGATATTTTGATGTGGAGGAAGAATCTGCAGACCAAATTGTAACTCCAGGCCGTCCTAACGGTTGGGTTGACGGTGGAACCTACCAGCGTATGCATTTACATACCTGGACTTCGGAGCAATGGCAGCCCTGGAATCTGTGGCTAAATTGCTTTACAGGTATCAACACGGCAAATAGAGTAATTTTTCAGATTGAGTCAGGGTCCATACCTATGACCGATGAAGGGAAACCTGCTTTGCTTGCAGAACTTAGAACTGTAAGGGCATTCTATTATTCGCTGCTTTGCGATAATCATGGTAACGTACCTATAGTAACCGATTACAGCAATGCTGATGTACCGGCACAGAATTCCCAGCTCGAAGTATATAACTTTGTTGTGAGTGAACTAAAAGCCTGTATACCTTTACTTAGCCAGGATGTTAGTAGTGCAACATATGGACGTTTTACAAAATATGCTGCTCAAACATTATTGGCAAGAGTATATCTGAACGCTATAACCTACACCGGAAGTGGCAAATGGGCTGAGTGTGAGGCTTACTGTGATTCAGTCATTAATAGTGGAAAATATATGATTGAGCCTAATTACAAAGCATCGTTTGTTACAAATAATGAAAGTTCCAGGGAGCTTATTTTTGCAGTACCTTATGATGAAACCAAGGGAGTTGGTAATATCAATCATATGAAAACTCTGGATCCTTTGATGAGAAAAGTGTTTAAAATGGAAGCTCAACCCTGGGGTGGAAGTTGTGCGGTACCTCAATTCATAAATACTTACGATCCTGATGACAGCAGGTTAGCTGATACCTGGATTATGGGTGATCAGATTAATCCGGATAATGGAGTAGTTGAAATCTCATATACCAATACCTGTAAGAGTATTTATGGCACTGAACGATACGAGGGATATAGAATTGGAAAATATGAAATTAAACAAGGGATGAAGAGCAGCTCAAGTGTAGATTTCCCGATTTTCAGGTTAGCTGAAGTAAAGATGATGAAGGCAGAATGTATGCTCAGGACAGGACGAGCCAGTAATGCAGCTGCCATCGTTTCCGAAATAAGAGCGAGAGCGTTCAAATCCAACCCGTCAAAAGCTGTTGTAACCGCGGCTACACTCATGGGAAACAGTAAATATATTTATGGTAATGCTGATGAAGCGGGTGTAGTAACAGGTGATAATGGCGCTACTATCCAATTTGGCGGATTTCTTGATGAACTGGGTTGGGAGTTTGCTGCCGAAGCTCATCGCAGGATGGATCTGATCCGTTTCGGAGTATACACCACAAAAAAATGGTTGAACCATGTGCCTAATGGCGATACTAAGAAATTGTTCCCTATTCCTTTGGATGAGATGAACAAGAACGGTAAACTAACACAAAACCCAGGATATTAATCCGAAAATGTTCTGATAGGCAGTCTTCATGGCGTAAACCGGAGTTTTCCGGTTTACGCCGAATGAAGGCTATAAAAGAAGTAAATCCTTGATGTTTAGTGTGGTTTCTCTTTTTTTTGAACACTATTCAATGGCAACCAGAAATGTTCAAAGGCTTTATGACTATCATGGGCTCGTGGGCTGACGAAACTCCACTGATTGCCATTCCGGATTATACCTGGAGTAATCGTATGGCAGCTCCTGTTAATGAATGGAAACCGGAGTCAATTACCTGGATCAGGAAATAAACCGGATTATAGTATCAACCGATTCTGAAATCTACATCGTACATAAAATATGAATAATTTTACTGGAATGGAATTTGGCTTTATCAAAGAATATTTTTAATGAATTAGTTTCATGGAAAATTACTTTGCCTGCTTACTTTTGCTGTGGTTTTAACAAGCCAAAAAGTCGGTTTTAAAACCAAAGGAAATATATTCTTAGATGAATTAACAAGAAATAAATAAAAAAATATGAATAATTTTTTTCGGCTTCTGATACTTTCAGCGTTTTTCGCTTCTTTATCGCCGGCGACTTTTTCACAAAAAGTATTTACACCCGGCGATTACAAAAAAGCTGATTCCTTAGCTGATCTGTTCAACAAAAAAGTATTTCATTCCGTTCAGAAAGTGAATTGGGTGGATGGGAAGCCAATGTTCTGGTATTCAACCTTAACCATGAATGGGAAAGAATTCTGGACTGTGAATGCTGAAAAAATCACTAAAGAAAGAATATTTAAAACAGATTCTCTGCTTCTTCAGCTTACGGATCTGATTAAAAAACCGATTAAAAACGAGGATTTTTCGCCTGTGGAGCCGAAACTTTCAAGTGATGGAAATCTGTTTACCTTTCAGATAGATACATTACTATTCGCCTGGGACAGGACCAGAAAAGAATTGAAAATAACAGGCTCAAAACCTTTGGATAAACCCGAAGGATATTGGGGCGAAAGGGCTGAGGATCACACAGGTCCGCCCGTAAAATCACCTGATGGCAAGTGGTTTGCTTTTATTCGTGAGAATAATGTTTTTATTAAAGACTCGCTGGGTAAAAACCAGGTTCAACTAAGTTTTGATGGATCTGCAGGGGAGTATTATTCTGCTGAATTGCTCTGGTCGCCCGACTCAAAAAAACTTGCTGGAACAAAAGTCCGTGCCGAAATACCACATTATATTTATTTTGTGGAATCATCGCCTTCAGACCAGCTTCAGCCCAAACTTCAGAAACGCTATTATCCAAAAGCCGGCGATGCCTTGCCAATAAGCAGCCCGGCGCTTTTCGACATACAGGAAAAAAAACAGATCGAAGTTGATGGAACACCGTTCCTGAACCAGTTTACATTAGGCAATCTGGAATGGAGAAAAGATAACCGGGCTTTTACTTTCGAGTTCAATCAGCGTGGCCACCAGCGTTACCAAATAGTGGAGGTTAATGCTGTTACAGGGAATTGTAAGGTGTTAGTTGATGAAAAATCGAAGACATTTATAGATTACAGCAGCAAACTTTCGCGCCATGATGTTGACGACGGCAGGGAAATTATTTGGACCTCGGAACGCAATGGCTGGAACCATATGTATTTGTATAATGGTTTCGGATTTCTTACAGGACAAATTACCAGTGGCGAATGGGTAGTGCGTGATGTGGTTAAAGTTTTTGATTCAACCCGCCAGATTATATTTACAGCAAGTGGAAAGAATCCCGGCGAAGATCCATACCATGTTCATTACTACAGGATTGATTTTGATGGAACCAATATGAAGGAACTAACGCCTTTCCCTGCAAATCACCAGGCTGAATTTTCGACAGATTACCGGTTTTTGACCGACATTTATTCCCGGGTGGATTTGCCTCCATCCACTGTGCTTCGCGATGCTGTGACTGGCAAAATACTATTGATTGTCGAACAGGCGGATATCAGCGAACTGAAGAGCACAGGATGGAAGATGCCGGAAGTTTTCTCTGCCAAAGGCCGTGATGGAATTACCGATATCTGGGGAATGACTTATCGCCCAACGAGTTTTGATTCTACTAAAAAATATCCCATCATCGAATATATTTATGCCGGACCTCATAGTTCGTTTGTCCCCAAGAATTTCAGCGCTTCATACAGAGCTTATGCTGCTTTGGCCGAACTTGGATTTATTGTGGTTCAGATTGACGGCATGGGAACTTCGAACAGGTCAAAAGCATTCCACGATGTGTGCTGGCGTAACCTTAAAGATGCAGGTTTTCCTGACAGGATTCTTTGGATAAAAGCCGCAGCTCAGAAATATCCCTTTATGGATACCACTAGAGTCGGGATTTTTGGAGGCTCAGCCGGAGGGCAGAGTTCTACCGGAGCTTTATTGTTCCATCCGGAATTTTACAAAGTCGGTGTATCTTCCTGTGGTTGTCACGATAACCGTATGGACAAAATCTGGTGGAACGAACAATGGATGGGCTATCCTGTCGGGCCATGGTATGCCGAGAGTTCCAATGTTACCAATGCGCATTTGCTGAAAGGCAAGTTGATGCTACTGGTTGGCGAACTGGATGACAATGTTGATCCTTCATCAACCATTCAGCTATGTGATGCTCTGATCAAAGCAAATAAAGACTTTGAGCTTGTAATGTTGCCGGGAATGAACCATACCGGAGGCGGGAAATACGGCGAACGCAAACGTCGGGATTTCTTTGTGAGATATTTGTTAAATGCCGAACCACCGGTTTGGAATGAATAATACCTTCAATCAATTATCATAAAATCTCTTACCCATGAAAAAGAAGCTTATTTCTTTAGTAATTCTTTTAATGAGTCTTTACGGAGTTGCCCAGAATTGGAAACCTGCCGGAGATAAAATAAAAACCCCTTGGGCCGAAAAGGTCGATCCGGCAAATCCATTGCCGGAATATCCCCGGCCTGCAATGATGCGCGACCAATGGTTGAACCTGAATGGTTTGTGGGATTATTCAATTCTTCCGCAAGGCAGTGCCATACCATCAGTTTATGAAGGTAAAATCCTGGTTCCGTTTGCTGTAGAATCTTCTTTGTCGGGAGTTCAGAAACCGGTTGGCGAACAAAATGAACTTTGGTATAAACGTGAGTTTACTATTCCGGCTGCCTGGAAAAACAAAAAGGTCGTGCTTAATTTTGGCGCCGTGGATTGGAAAGCAGATGTGTGGATCAACGATATACAGATTGGCTCGCATAAAGGCGGTTATACACCTTTCAGTTTCGACATAACTCCATATCTGACTACAGGAAAACCTCAAAAACTAATAGTCAGAGTCTGGGATCCTGCCGACCAGGGCTTTCAGCCGCATGGAAAACAAGTCTCGAAGCCGGGAGGAATCTGGTACACTTCGGTAACCGGCATCTGGCAAACTGTTTGGATTGAGCCGGTGGCTGAAAATTACCTGACAAAGATAAAAACGGTCTCCAATATTGACAGAAATACCGTTTCCATTACCTCAATTTCTGCCGAAAACTCAATTTCCGACCTTGTTGACGTAAAAATTCTTGAAAGCGGAAAAATTATTGCTCAAGGGAAAGGCATAGCCGGCCAGGAAGTTTTGCTTTCGGTTCCTGAGGCTAAGCTTTGGAGCCCTGAATCGCCTTTTTTGTATGATGTTGAAGTTGCTCTGTTCAGAAATGGAAAAGCCATTGACCAGGTAAAAAGTTACGTAGGTATGCGGAAAATTTCCACCAAAAGAGATGCAAATGGAATAGTGCGTATGCAGCTCAACAACAAGGATTATTTCCAGTTTGGTCCTCTCGACCAGGGCTGGTGGCCCGATGGACTCTATACCGCACCAGGTGACGAAGCCTTAAAGTTTGATATTCAGAAAACAAAGGATTTTGGGTTTAACCTGATCCGTAAACATGTAAAGGTGGAACCGGCCCGCTGGTATTACCATTGCGATCGTGAAGGAATTCTGGTATGGCAGGATATGCCCAGCGGCGACGAAGGTCCGGAATGGCAAACTGATCAGTACTTCAACGGAACCGATCATATCCGCTCGCAGGAATCAGAACTGAATTACAAAAGAGAATGGAAAGAGATTATAGATTTATTGATTTCTGAACCATGTATAGTTACATGGGTTCCCTTTAATGAATCGTGGGGGCAGTTTAAAACCATTGAAATCGCTCAGTGGACAAAAAGTTATGACCCGACACGGCTTGTAAATCCGGCTAGCGGAGGAAACTTCTACCCGGTTAATGATATCCTTGATATTCATAATTATCCTGAACCTAAAATGACGTTGTATGATGGCAACCGCGTTTGTGTTCTGGGAGAATATGGCGGAATCGGTTTGTTGTTTGATGATCATGTCTGGGTTAAAGACCGCAATTGGGGCTATGTACAATACAAAACTACGGCCGAAGCTACTGATACGTATGTCGCATTTGCCGAAAAGCTTAAAAAGCTTATTTCTTCCGGCTTCTCAGCTGCTATTTACACACAGACTACCGATGTGGAAATTGAAATCAACGGGCTGATGACTTACGACCGTAAAGTGATAAAACTGGACGAACCGAGAATCAATAAAGTAAACCGTGAAGTTTGTAATTCGCTGTCAGGGATAAAATAGAATCAGTATCAGGCAATGATTGCTTGAAACACGAAGAATTCCTGACAGATCACAAACTTAAACCTCTTCTGACCAGGCCAATACACTATTTCAAACAAATAATCCCGACCTGAAGGTCGAGGCAATTTTATTAATAAAGACATACAGAACCCAAAAACAAAATGAAAAAAATTCTCCTTACTGGCATTACACTACTCATCTGCACAATAGTGCTGAATGCCCAATCCTATGTGCCTGAGCTTAAAAATAGCAGGATTAAAGTTAGTCCTGTTGTTCCAATAAAGGACTACGCCTTCAGTGTTAAAGATGTCAAACTCCTGGCCGGCAGCCCTTTTAAAAATGCCATGGAAAAGGATGCGGCCTATCTTCTGGTTATTGAGCCTGACCGACTTTTGTTCCGGTTTTATCAGAATGCAGGTTTGCCCACCAAAGGCGAAATCTACGGAGGCTGGGAAAGTGACGGACTCTCGGGACACACACTTGGACACTACCTTTCTGCTTGTGCGCTTTTCTATGCAAATACCGGGAATGTGGAGTTTAAAAACAGGGTAGATCACATCGTTTCCGAACTGGCACTTTGTCAGCAAGCCCGCAAAACCGGTTACGTGGGGGGTATTCCTAACGAAGATACGCTTTGGGCCAAAGTATCGCGTGGCGAAATCAGATCCGGTGGCTTCGACCTGAATGGAGCCTGGTCGCCATGGTATACGGTTCATAAAGTTATGGCCGGATTAGTGGATGCATACCTGTATTGTGACAACAAACAGGCTTTGGAAGTTGTAACTGGTATGGCCGACTGGACCGGAAATCTGATGAATAAACTTACCGAGGAACAACGTCTCAAAATGCTAAACTGCGAGTATGGAGGTATGCAGGATGTTCTGGTGAATATCTATTCCATTACCGGGAAGAAAAAATACCTTGATCTGTCCTATAAATTTGATGATGAATTTATAATGGGACAACTGGCTAAAGGCATTGATCCTATGGCCGGCAAGCATTCCAATACCAATGTTCCTAAAGCAATTGGCGCTGCCCGCAGGTTCGAACTTACACATAATGCTTCGGATCATAAGATTGCAACATTTTTCTGGGATATTATGGCTCATCACCAGGCTTATGTTATTGGTGGTAACAGCAATTACGAATATCTGGGTGAACCGGATAAACTCAATGATCGCCTCAGCGACAACACCTGCGAAACCTGCAATTCGTACAATATGCTTAAACTCACCCGTCATTTGTTTGCATGGGAACCTGATAGTAAACTTTTCGATTTCTACGAACGCACTCTTTACAATCATATTCTTTCTTCCCAAAATCCTGAAGACGGAATGATGTGCTATTTTACCCCGCTTCGGATGGGAACGCGCAAAGAATTCAGCGATCAGTTTAACACGTTTACATGTTGCGTGGGAAGCGGAATGGAAAATCACAGCAAATATGTGGAGGCTATTTATAGCGAAACCACTGCCGGTGACCTGTTTGTCAACCTTTTTATTCCTTCGGAACTGAACTGGAAAACACGCCAGGCTAATGTAAAACTCGAAACAGCTTTCCCTTACGGGAACAAAGTTAACCTGAGTGTGAAACTGAAAAAGAGCCAGGCTTTTACAATTCTCATCCGTCAGCCTGAATGGGCAAAGAATGGAATTGCAGTTTCTGTAAACGGTAAATCTGTAAAAGTTAATCCAAGTGCTTCCGGCTATGTGAAAATAAATCGTAAGTGGAATAATGGTGATAAAATTGAAATTACTCTTCCGATGGATCTTCATATCGAAAGCATGCCCGACAATGCCGACCGTATTGCTTTTCTCTATGGACCGATAGTGCTGGCTGCCGACCTGGGAGATTCGCTTCCGGATCCTGTTTTCGGAACCCCGGTTTTGCTTACGGATAACAGGAATATCAAAGATTGGATAAAACCAGTTGATCTGAAAACGCTGACTTTCGAAACTAAAGGCATTGGTCAGCCAAAGGATATTACCCTTAAGCCGTTCTACACTTTGTACAACAAGTACTACAGCGTGTATTTCGACTTTTTTACAAAAGCCGGATGGGTTGCAAAACAGGCGGAATACGAGGCAGAGAAGCAGCAGCAGCAACTGATCGAAAAGCGAACCATTGATAATTTCCGTATTGGTGAAATGCAGCCCGAACGTGACCACAACCTGGTTGCCACTGAGAAATCGTATGTTGATATTGCTTTGGGCCGCACCGGACGCGAAGCAAGGCGTGAGAACAACTTTTCTTATACCATGAAAGTAAATCCGGGCGCTGCCAACATTTTATTGTTAACCTATATTGGCGACGACAAAGACCGAAAATTCGATGTTCTGGTTGATGGAATTAAAATTGCCGAAGTTGAATGGAATGGTGGAATTACCAGCAAATTCTATGACAATGAATACAATATTCCTGCTGAAGTAATTGGCAACAAAACCTCGGTAACCATAAAGATTGATGCCTGCCATGGAAAAGCTGCCGGAAGAATTTTTGGCTCCCGTATTTTGAAAAGTGATAAGTAAAATTACCTCAGAAATAATTTTAAGATTTTTCTGCTATGGCTATCAATAGAAAAGATTTTCTGAAAAAAGCCTGTATTACCGGCGCTTGTTTTTGTGGATTCGGAAGAATAGCTTTTGCTGATGCCGGTGAAAATGAACCCAAGGCAACAGTAACTGAAATCGATCCGGAGAAACATCTTTTACAGGGTTGGACAGCAAACCTTTTATTGAACCTGGGATCAGAACTCGAACCTGAGAAGTTAAGGGATTTGATTAAGAAGAATGCTATAATTCATTTCAACGAGTTGAAAATGAATGAAATGCTTAAGGAATATGTTGGAAATCCCAGTAAATTCATTGACTTTATCTCTGAAAAATGGGGCTGGAAAATTGAATACGACAAAGCATCAGGAATAGTGATTGCCAATGAAAATAAAAGCTATTGCGTTTGTCCCATGGTAAATCAGGCTGAAGGTATGGGTTCATCTGTAATGTGCAATTGTTCCGAAGGATTTGCCGAAAAAATGTTCTCCACGGTTTTTAATTCTCCGGTAAAAGCAACGGTTATATCGTCTGTTCTGAGAGGTGATAAAAACTGTATTTATAAGATAATCGTCAGTTGATTTTTTATTAATCAATTTCCGTAAGTCAACACAATAAAACATTGATACTCATATTGAACTTAAATCAAACTCAATGAAATCCAAACAATTTTTACTTGTCCTGGTATTGATAAGCATCGTATCATTGGTCAGTAATGCACAGCCGAAGCTTACTTCGGATATGCTTAACAAATTCGAATTCCGCAACCTGGGCGCTTATCGTGCCGGAGCATGGGTGTCGGCTATTGCTGTTCCCGAAAATCCTGGGGAAAAGTACAAATACACTTTTTTTGTTGCCGGCCGAAACGGCGGCATTTGGAAAACCGTTAACAATGGAACAACCTTTTACCCTGTTTTTGAAAAGTACGGTGTAACTTCTATTGGTGCAATCGCTGTAGCTCCTTCAAACCCGGATTTAGTCTGGGTTGGAACCGGCGAATCCTACAATGCCAGGTCTTCCTATGCCGGTAATGGAATTTATAAATCGACGGATGGAGGCGAATCCTATACCAACATGGGTTTAAAAGATTCGCATCATATTGCAAAAATCATTATTGATCCTAAAAATGAGGATGTAATTTACGTCGCTTCGATGGGGCACCTTTATTCGACTAACGCTGAGCGTGGAGTTTTTAAAACTACCGATGGCGGAAAAACATGGAAAAAGGTTCTCTATGTCGATGACAAAACGGGTGTTATTGATATGATTATGGATCCGTCAAATCCGTCGGTTTTATATGCTGCCGCTTACGAGAAAACCCGTTATCCATGGCATTTTGAAGCAGGTGGAAAAGGAAGCGCCGTTTATAAAACTACAGATGGAGGCAAAAGCTGGTCCAAAACTTTGAGCGGACTTCCTGATGGTGAGTTAGGCAGAATTGGCCTGGCCATCAGTGCCAGTAATCCCAAAATTGTGTATGCGGTGGTTGAAAATCTCAACCCGAAAGACCCTACCAAGGAACTCAAGACCGAAGGCATGATGAATACTTCGCGCGACAATTATTATGATCAACTTAAAGGTGGTGAAGTATATCGTTCGGACAACGGAGGCCAGTCGTGGCTTAAAATGAACGAAGAAAAGTACAATGTTAGTTCTAAGGCGGCATACTCATTTAACCAGATTTTTTGTAACCCGCAAAATCCAGATAATTTATGGGTAATCAGTGATGCTATGCATATATCGTTCGATGCAGGTAAAACCTGGACCGGTTTTGAGGATGATACTACACATTTAACCGAATCCATGTTTGGCGATCATCGTACCCTGTGGATGGATCCGAAAGACGGCAATCATATGCTGTTAGGTAGTGATGGTGGTATTTACGAAACTTTTGATGCTGGAAAAACAACCCGCCATTTTTACCAGATTCCTATCGAAGAGATTTATGCCGTAAGTTATGATTTTATGACTCCGTACAATATCTATATTGGCTTGCAGGATCACGATGTGTGGCGGGGCCCATCCAACGGCTGGTCGGGTGAGATAGGGCCTGAGGACTGGACAACCGTGGGTTCGGGCGACGGAATGTATTGCCGGGTTGATAAAGAAACCGGACGCTGGATCTATTCCACCGGGCAATTCGGACAGCAATTACTCCTGGATGCATGGACAGGCAAAGCATCACCGATTATGCCGTCAGCAGCTGAAGGGAAACCGGCTTATCGCTATACCTGGGCTACACCGCTTATACTTTCGCCACACAATTCCTCCATTGTTTATACCGCCGCGCAAATGATGCTTCGCTCGGTAAACCAGGGCAAAACCTGGGAAGAAATCAGCCCCGACCTTACAACCAACGATCCTTTAAAGCAAAATGGGCGCGGGCATATTAAATATTGTACCATCACCACTTTTGATGAATCACCATTAAAACCTGGAATCCTCTGGGCCGGAACCGATGACGGAAAAGTTCAATGTACGTATAATAACGGCTCTTCCTGGACTGACTGTACCTCGCCTCTTTCAGCCGCCGGTTGCCCCGCCGGTTTCTGGACTACACGGGTTGTTGCTTCGGCTCATGATCAGGCTGCGGCTTACGCAAGTTTTTCGGGCTATACGAAAGACGATTTCAGAAGTTTGCTTTTCAAAACAACGGATAACGGTAAAACCTGGACTAAAATCAACAGCAACCTTCCTGACCAACCAATAAATGTGATCACGGAGGATGTGGATAATAAAAATCTTCTTTTCGTGGGAACAGATGGTGGATTGTATGTAACCGTAAACGGAGGAAAAGAATGGGTGAAATTTGAGCAGATTCCTGCTGTTCCGGTGAAAGATATTGCCATACATCCCCGCGAAAACGACCTGATCGTAGCAACGTATGGCAGGGGAGTTTATATCACCAATATCCTTGTGCTCAAACAACTAAACGACACAGTACTCGCAAATCATGCCGTTTTGTTTCCTGTAAAGTGCAAACCGTTAAAAAACTATTCGGACGCAGCCTGGATTGGAAACCGCCGCTTGATGGGCGATACGCATCTTTTCACACCAAACGAGCCTAATGCTTTCGAGATTTACTATTATGTAAGCCAGGATCAGTTTGTTGCGCCAAAGAAAAAGCAACAAATGGTTTTGCCAACTATCGAAATCAGGAACGAAGCAGATAGTTTATTGAAATCATTCCAGGTGAAAGAATCCGGATTTGGTAAAGTGAAATTGCCTTTCAGAGATATGAAAGAAGGCAGGTATTCCGTAATTCTGAAATCAAACGGAAAGGAATTCAAGCAAACAGCTGTTATAAAAGAATCATGGCAATGGCCGGTTGGGAATTTTGATATGCAGAAGCCATAAAATTTTAAAGGATGCAGGAACACGGATGAAGCGGAAAGAACGGGTTATCGCGGATTTTCAAACAATGTTTGTAACATACTGTGCATGAAGAAGTCGTTTTTGCCACAGATTTCACAGATTAACACAGATTTAGGACTCCTATCGGCAGTTTTTTCGTACTAATCAACGCATGATAAATTAAATAATCTGTGGAATCCGGGCAATCTGTGGCTAGATTTTTATTTGCTTTTTTAGGCTTAGCAGTTATCTATTAATTAAGTAAATGTGTAAAAGAAATATGAAATCCGGGAATTACATAACATTAATTGCAATTAGTGTATTGCTTTTTGGAGGATTAAAGAAATCGGATGCCCAGAAATCCTGTTTTAATCCTTCAAATCTGATAACAACCGGTGTTTATTACTATCCCGAGCATTGGGATTCAACGCAATGGGACCGTGATTTGAAGAACATTGCTTCCATGGGTTTTGAGTTTGTGCATTATGCCGAATTTGCCTGGGTAATGGTAGAGCCGGAAGAAGGAAAGTTCACTTTCGGCTGGCTTGATAAAGCGGTGGATCTGGCTGCGAAACATGGCTTGAAAGTGGTGATGTGTACGCCAACTCCAACACCTCCGGCATGGCTCGCCATGGCTCATCCTGAAATATTTCAGTGGGACGAGAATTTCATTCCCCAATTACATGGTGCACGGCAGAATGTTTCAACCTGTAGTGAAGTATACAGGAAATATGTCAATACATATGTTACCGAACTGGCAAAGCATTACGGTTCCGATAATCGGATAATGGGCTGGCAGGTTGATAACGAGCCTTACGCTCCTGAAGATTTTAGCCCTGAGGCTGATGCTAAATTCAGGATTTGGCTGAAAAGCAAGTACCAAACCATCGGAAACCTGAACCGCCATTGGGGCGCCGCCTTCTGGGGAATGAATTACAACGATTTCAACCAAATCCGTTGTTTTAATCCATCTCACGGTGGTTCAAGTCCTCACGCTAACCTCGATTACAAGCGCTTTTCAGCTGATATGCAGGCTGAATTTTTAAACCTGCAGGCTGATGTCATCCGTAAATATTCGAAAGATAATCAGTGGATTACTACAAATTATACCGGTAGCCAGAAAGGAGCTGACGCCCGTCGCAGTACAAGTCTCGATTTTCCATCGTATACCATGTACCCGATACGGATGAACAACAGCGACGATCCTTTAAGTTTCCGGCTCGGCGATCCGAAGTTTATGAATTATGCCAATGCTTTTTACAAGCCAATCAATGGAATTACCGGGGTAATGGAACTTCAGCCCGGACAAGTGAACTGGGGCGAAATAAATCCTCAGCCTCAGCCAGGAGTCGTTAGGATGTGGCTTTATCATGCCTGGGCTGCGGGAAGTGATTTTGCGTGCACATACCGCTACCGGCAACCAATCTATGGAAGTGAGCAGTATCATGCCGGGATAGTGGGTACTGATGGAGTAACTCCTTCTCAGGGTGGATTGGAATACCGGCAATTTATGCAGGAAATTAGTAAACTGAGGAATTCTTGCGATAAGAATCCAAAGATGCCGGAAGAGCAGCAGAATCGCAAAACAGCAATACTTTGGAACCACGAAAACTGGTGGGACCTTGATTTTCAAAAACAGACAAGCCAGTGGAATACGTTTAACCATATGTCGAAATATCTCGATGCTACACTTTCGTGTGGTGCCCCGGTTGATCTGATAGGAGAAAAGAACAATTTTGCTGATTATAAAATGCTTATCGTTCCTGCTTATCAATTGGTTGACAGTATTTTGGTTGATCGTTGGACCAAGTATGTTGAAAATGGTGGACATCTCGTGTTAACCTGCCGTACCGCGCAGAAGGACCGTGACGGACAGCTCTGGCAGGGCCCATGGGCTTCGCCGATTCTGAAACTTATAGGTGCTAAAATTGATTTCTTCGACCTGATGATGCCCGAAACCAAAGGTGTAGTTAAAATGAACGCTAAAGAGTATGCCTGGAATAACTGGGGTGATGTACTATCACCCAACAAAGGCACCACTTCACTTGCTGAATATGCAAACCAGTTTTATGCGGGAAAATCTGCTGTTATAAGCCGGAAGTTGGAAAAAGGAACGGTAACCTATGTCGGTATCGATTCCGAGGATGGTGTGTTTGAAAAAGATGTACTGAAATCAGTGTATTCTTCTGCTGGAATTGCTACAGAAAATTATCCCAAAGGCATTTATGTATTCTGGCGCGAAGGATTTACAGTTGCTGTTAATTATTCATCAACCGATTATCAGCTCACAATCCCTTCTAATGCACATTTGATACTAGGTGAAAAAATCCTGAAACCGGCTGGTGTAGCCGTTTGGAAATAAAAACTAACAATAGAAATAAAATGAAAAATACGACTTTACTTTTGGTGGTTATTTTAACTGCCTTTATTTCAACTTCTTACAGTCAAACAAACGAACGCCTGGCTCTTACGCCTCCAATGGGTTGGAACAGCTGGAACAAATTCGGATGTAATGTTTCCGAAAAGCTGATAAAAGAAATGGCTGACGTCATCGTTAAAACGGGTATGAAAGATGCCGGTTATCAATATGTTGTAATTGATGATTGCTGGCAGATTGGCCGCGATAAAGAAGGCAATATTATTCCCGATCTTGATCGTTTTCCTTCCGGGATGAAGGTGTTAGCAGATTATATTCACTCTCTTGGCCTGAAATTCGGAGTATATTCCTGTGCCGGTTCCCTGACTTGCCAGGGGCGGCCCGGAAGCCGGGGTTACCAGTTTCAGGATGCCAGGCAATACGCTGCCTGGGGAGTTGATTACCTGAAATACGACTGGTGTTCCGACGAAGGTCAGAATGCCAAAGCCGCTTACAAAACCATGAGCGATGCATTAGCTGTTTGTGGCCGTCCGATTGTTTTTAGTATTTGCGAATGGGGCGAATCCAAACCCTGGGAATGGGGCAAAGGCACAGGCAATTTGTGGCGCACTACAGCCGATATCCGCGATTGTTTCGATTGCCAGCTCGACTGGGGCGGACTTGGTGTTTTGCAGATTCTCGATAAACAGGTTGGGTTGGAATCCTTTGCCGGACCTGGGCATTGGAATGATCCTGATATGCTGGAAGTTGGTAATGGTGGTATGACAAACGGTGAATACAAAGCCCATTTCAGCCTCTGGAGTATGTTAGCATCACCTTTAATGGCCGGAAATGATCTTCGAACAATGACTCCGGAAATAAAAGAAATTCTGACAAATAAGGATGTAATTGCTGTTAACCAGGATACGCTTGGTTTACAAGGGTACAAATTTATCGATTTCAATGATCTGGAAGTCTGGGTGAAACCTCTGGTCGGCGGTGAAGCCGTATTTTGTTTCCTGAACAGAAGCAATGTGCCGGTTGACCTCAATTACGACTGGAAAAAACATGGAATGTACCACGAATCTATCGCTAAAAGTAAATTCGATATAAAGGCTAATGAGTATGAGGTTATTGACCTCTGGACTAAAAAAAATCTTGGTAAAACAATCCAGAATCTGAAAGCAACAATTGCTGGCCATGAGGTATTGATGGTGAGGTTAAAAATTAAAAAGTAGTTACTAGTGAAATAAATTAGAGATGGAAAGATTATTCATCATGCGGTTTTCTCAACTTGGGTCTTCTAAATTACCAAATCAAATGAAAAGTCTGGCTTCCGGTTTGCTCACTTTTGATATTGGTATTCATCGCTTTCCTGAGATAAAAAATGGGAAGCAGCTTTTATTTTTACTTTTATTTTCAATATATTACACTGTCGTTTTTTCGCAAAATGGAATCCCTGTTTTGCATTATGAAGTTTCAGTTCCCAAACCCGAAAGCCATACGTATGATGTTGAACTTCGATGCAGCTATTTGAATTTAGACACCGTCCATTTAAAGATGCCAAAATGGATGCCCGGCTATTACCAGATAATGGATTATGCTAATTCGGTAGAAAATTTAATTGCAAAAGACGATAAAGGGGAAAGCTTGTCAGTAAAAAAGACAAATAATAATACCTGGATTGTTTCCGGTGTAAAAAACAAGTCAATTATAGTAAAATATACGATCCGTACAAAAGCACAATTCGTCGCAAACAGTTATGTGGATAGCACACATGCTTACATCATTCCTGAAAATACATTCCTGTACATAGAAGGTCATCTTAATGTCCCCGTGTATGTTAACTTCTCATTTAGCAACAAATGGAATAAGATTGCGACAGGTTTAGATCCTGTGAATGGCGAGCCGAATAAATTTACCGCATCTGATTTTGATATACTTTACGATTGCCCTGTTCTTATCGGCAATCTTCAGGAGCTTCCATCATTTAAAGTAAAAGGAATTGAACACCGGTTTATAGGGTACAACATGGGCGATTTCGACCAAAAACTTTTTATGGACAATTTGAAAAAAATAGTTGAAACTGCGACAGGTCTTATCGGCGACATCCCTTACAAGCAATATACATTTCTTGGTATTGGTCCCGGCAGAGGTGGTATTGAACACTTAAACAATACCACCCTGAGCTTTGATGGCAACGGGCTGAATAAACCGGAAACAATGAACAAAATGATGAATTTTATTGCTCATGAATACTTTCATAATTACAATGTGAAACGCATCCGACCATTCGAACTGGGACCGTTTGATTATGATAAAGAGAACAGAACCAATCTGCTTTGGTTTAGCGAAGGTTTGACTGTATATTATGAGTATTTAATTGTAAAAAGAGCTGGATTGGCGGATGCCGGGACATTGTTGTCCTTCTTCGATGGAAACCTGAATGCCTTCGAAAATGATCCAGGCAGGATTTATCAGTCGTTGCAGCAGGCAAGTTACTACACCTGGAGCGATGGGCCGTTTGGCACCAATGGCGACGGGCCTGACAAATCTATTTCTTATTATGATAAGGGACCTCTTGTGGGATTGCTTCTGGATTTTGAAATCCGTAATGCGACACAAAATAAGTATTCACTTGACAATGTGATGCGGTTGCTATACCAGAAGTATTACAAGGAAGAACATCGCGGATTTACAGAGGCTGAACTTCAATCAGTCTGCGAACAGGTGGCAGGTATTTCACTCACTGGCTTTTTCGAATATATTTACACGACTAAAGAAATCGATTATTCAAAATATTTGGCTTTCGCGGGACTAAAAATTGGCAACCAAGGTTCCGGATTAAAGGGAAAAGCAAATACCTTCAAGATTGCAAGAATAGAAAATCCCACGCCTCAGCAAGCGGCCATATTGAAATCATGGTTGGGAGAATAAGCCAGAATGTGGTTTAACAACCTTTAATCCATTCCGCCTCAACATCCTCAATACTTTTAGGTTTTGGTTTACCCAGAAGATCACAACCGGTTTCCGTTATCAGGAAATTTTCCTCATTCCTGAGTCCGCCGAAAGTTCTGTATTCCTCTACTTTATCAAAATTGATATAATCGCTGTTATGTTTTGTGGCTTTCCATTGGTCAATCAGTTCGGGAATAAAATAAATTCCGGGTTCAATCGTGAAAACAAATCCCGGTTCCAATTTGCGCCCAAGACGTAATGACTTAAGCCCGAATTGTGTGCTTTTTGGCTCACCGCCATAACCAACATAAACTTCGCCAAGATCTTCCATATCATGCACATCTAAACCCATCATATGGCCTAATCCGCAAGGGAAAAACAGGGCGTGCGCGCCATTAGCAGCAGCGTCGTCCACATTGCCCTTCATTAAACCGAGATCCTTTAATCCGCGGATAATAACCCTGGCTGATTCAAAGTATACTTCTTTAAACGGAGTGCCAGGCTTGAGCATGCTGATTGAAGAATTATGGCTATCCAGGCAAATTGAATAAATATCTCTCTGCCGTGATGTAAATTTCCCGTTTACCGGTGTTGTACTCGAAAGGTCACCGGCATATCCCATTGCAGTTTCAGCACCTGCATCCAGAAGGAACATATCGCCATCTTTCAGGATATTGCCATGGTAATGATTGTGAAGCGTTTGCCCGTTAATAGTGGCTATAATCGGGAAGGCAATCTGTCCTCCTGATGCCAAGGCAATTTCATGAACCGCGGCCGCAATTTTCGCTTCCGAAACTCCTGGCTTTGCCATGCGCATCGAAAGGGTATGCATATCAACACTCACATCACAGGCTTTGCGGATCTCCAGAATTTCTTCCGCCGATTTATAATTCCTCTGGTTTACTACACCTAAAATCAATTCGAGCGATGCGCTGGCTTTTGATTCATTTGGCGGTATGCCAAGCCATTCGAAGAGCTTTATTTTATTTTCGGAGCGATAAGGCGGGAGAAAATGGATTTTCCTGCCTTTAGCCTTTGCTTCTTCCAATGTAACCACAAGGGATGAAATGTCAGCGGTTTTTGTAACACCAGCTTGTAACGACTGTTTTGCAATAGTTGGCTGTGGGCCCATCCACACAAAATCCTCAACGGTAAGGTCGTTGCCGAAAATCATATCTTCACCTGAATCGCAATCCAGGATGCCTGCCAGGAAAGGATGATTTAATCCGAAGAAATAGAGGAAAGTGCTGTCCTGCCTGAAATGATACCCGTTATCGGCATAATTCATTGGGCTTTCATCGTTTCCTATTAGTAAAATCAAGCCAGAACCAACTGATTTTCTGAGCTTTTCGCGTCGTTGAAGATAAATTTCTTTTGAGAACATGACCGGAATTATATGTTAATAAATTGTACGAGACTGTTAGCTGTAAAAGTGCTGCAAGTTATAGATTTCATCGTCATCGAATCGGAAATGTGTGATATATTTTTATACACCTGGAATCTTAACTTCGCTGCCAGTCCTATTTTCGATTTAAGTAAATATTTTTTAATTTTGAAAAGACAGCAAGGATTGGATAACCAGATTTGTATATCAATTTAGCTTTAAAAATAGGTTTACCTCTGGCAACCTGATGCCAAAAAGTCTACCTTTGCACACATAATTTACCGGTATTCCGGCTGCATTTAGCTGGTTCTGTATAGCAACAGTAATGTGGCATAAAAAATAATTTCTGTATTCCTTTAATCTGATCACATGAAAAAAGAATTGACAAATCTCGCAGCCGACAACATTCGTATTCTGTCAGCATCTATGGTTGAAAAAGCTAAATCAGGTCATCCGGGCGGAGCAATGGGTGGGGCTGACTTTATCAACATCCTGTTTACTGAGTTTTTAAAGTATGATCCTACTGATATGGAATGGCACCTGCGCGATCGCTTTTTCCTTGATCCGGGGCATATGTCACCCATGTTATATTCGGTTCTGGCACTTTCTGGCAGTTACTCACTCGACGACCTTAAAAACTTCAGGCAATGGGGAAGTTGCACTCCCGGCCATCCGGAAGTTGACAGAAAAAGAGGGATTGAAAATACATCAGGTCCATTAGGACAAGGTCATACCATGGCGGTTGGCGCAGCAATTGCAGAACGTTTCCTGTGCGCCAGGTTTGGCGAATGGATGACGCATAAAACATTTACCTATATTTCAGATGGCGGCATACAGGAAGAAATTTCCCAATCTGCAGGCCGTATAGCAGGTTTTCTTGGACTGAACAACCTGGTGATGTTTTACGATTCCAATGATATACAGCTTTCGACAGAAACTAATGCTGTTTCTTTAGAAAATACGGCTATGAAATACGAGGCCTGGGGCTGGAATGTAATGACGATTGATGGAAACGATGCGGATCAGATTCGTGCTTCACTTTCGAAAGCTTTAGCTGAAAAGGATAAGCCGACAATCATTATTGGAAAAACAGTGATGGGCAAAGGCGCCAGGAAAGCTGATGGTGCGAATTTCGAACGTAACTGTGCCACCCATGGAATGCCACTGGGCGAATCAGGCGCTTCGTTTGAAAAATCAATTGAAAACCTGGGTGGAAATCCGTCAGATTCATTCGTTATTTTTCCTGAAGTTGCTGAATTATACCAAAAATCCGGCGCGGAAAAGGTAAAGGCAGCTTCAGTGCGCAAAGCCGCTGAGCAGGATTGGCAAAAATCTCATCCGGAACTGGCCCAAAAACTTCAGTTATTCCTTTCAGGGAAACTTCCGGAACTTGATTTTGGATCCATCGTACAGAAAGAAGGCGTTGCAACCCGCGCAGCATCAGCGGCTATACTTGGATACCTTGCTCAGAATGTTGAAAATTTGATAGTTTCATCTGCCGATTTATCAAATAGTGATAAAACCGACGGTTTCCTTAAATATACCAAAGCATTCAGCAAGGGAGATTTCAGTGGGGCATTCCTGCAAGCCGGCGTAAGTGAGCTAACCATGGCTGCCATCTGTAATGGAATAACACTTCATGGTGGGGTTTGGGCCGCATGCGCAACATTCTTTGTTTTCAGCGATTATATGAAACCGGCTGTTCGCCTTTCAGCATTGATGGGACTACCGGTAAAATACATCTGGACACACGATGCTTTCAGGGTAGGAGAGGACGGGCCAACCCACCAGCCTGTTGAGCAGGAAGCTCAGATAAGGTTACTCGAACAACTAAAGAACCATCACGGACAAATGAGCCTCTTGGCTTTGCGTCCGGCTGATGCTTACGAAACATCAGTTGCCTGGAAAATGGCGATGGAA
This sequence comes from Bacteroidales bacterium, assembly GCA_963665485.1. Lineage (GTDB taxonomy): Bacteria > Bacteroidota > Bacteroidia > Bacteroidales > UBA4417 > UBA4417. The sequence goes on from OY762227.1 coordinate 1,196,715, forward strand.
AATACTCATACTCCAACCGCTCTTATTTTATCGAGGCAAAATATCAAAGATCTGCCAGCAAAATCCGGACAGTCGCACTATCAAACTGCATTGCAGGCTGAAAAAGGAGCCTATATAGTTCAGGATTGTGCAACCAAACCGGATGTGATCCTGGTAGCCAGCGGCTCCGAAGTTTCAACACTTCTGGATGGTGCTGCTTTACTGCAGGCAGAAAAGAATCTGAATATAAGAGTTGTTTCTGTTATTTCTGAAGGGCTTTTCCGTCAGCAGGATAAAGCATATCAGTTGAGTGTAATTCCTGATGATTTGCCTGTATTTGGTTTAACAGCCGGTTTGCCTGTAACCCTTGCCGGACTGGTAGGTAAAAAAGGTAAAATCTGGGGTTTGGATCATTTTGGTTATTCAGCGCCTGCAAAAGTGTTGGATGAGAAATTTGGATTTACAGCACTTAATATTTATAACCAGGTAATTGAATTGTTGGCTGAAAACAAATAGAAATGTTCAGATAGAGACAAACAATTTAGTGCTTTGTCCTACAGACTATTTGTATTTAATACCAAACATTGAGCCCCGGCTGTGCATCTTTTATTGCCTGGCCAGGGCTTTTTTGACTGAGGTTAGTGTCATTTGCGAGAAATCCTGAATCATTATTTGAATCATCATGGCTACTCGTTCTGGCAAAATATCAGGCAACTTTATTTGCTTTTACCTGAAATGGTTCAGATTTTACCTGCTTGTGTATTTTTTACATAAAAAATACTTCAATATAAAAGTTCAGGTAGTGTCAAAAAAGTATATTTTTATAGCCACAAGTGTAAGTCACACACTTAAAATTTCTATTTTTTTCGTGAGCGATATCTTCTCTTGATTTTTTATACCACCTGAATTAGTTAACCTGATAATAATGATACGATTAGCATTCGTAACCATTTTACTGTTTCTTCTAAGTACATTTGTTGTACCGGGTCAGGATATTAATTTGAGGTTTCAGCATATAACCAGTGAGCAGGGTCTTTCGCAGAATACTATAGATTGTATTATGCAGGATAGCCGTGGGTTTATGTGGTTCGGAACCTGGAACGGGCTTAACCGATATGATGGCTACAACTTCCTGGTGTTCAAATCGGAGAATCAGCAACAGGGATTATCGAGTAATTTTATTTACAGCATTTGCGAAGATAGCGATGGCAACATATGGGCCGGAACAAAAAACGGATTGAATAAGATCAATCATCAGACTAATGCCATTGAGAATTTTTACCATATAAGGAATGAAACAAACAGTATTTCGGATAACTCAATAAATGTGGTTTTTTGTGATAACCAGGGATGTATTTGGGTTGGAACAGCAGGTAACGGGCTTGATAAAATAAAAGTTGACAAAGAAAACGGGAAATATGCGTTCACTCATTACCGGAATAACAAATCGAACCCGAATTCATTGCCTGGAAATCAGATAAACGCTGTTATTCAGGATAAAAAAGGATTTCTCTGGGTAGGAACAAATGCCGGGTTAGGATGGATGAATACTGCAACGGGAAAGTTCAATATATTCAGGAATAATCCACTGTTTAGCAATAGTATTTCCTCAAATACAGTGCTTTCATTATTCGAAGATAAAGCCGGTATTATTTGGATAGGAACTAACAACGGATTGAATAAATACGATCCGTTGAAGGGCGTTTTTACCCATTATTACACAAACCCTGACAATCCCGGAAGCATCTCACATCTTACTGTAAATGCAATTTCCGAGGATATTGATGGCAATTTACTGGTTGGAACTCTTGGCGGTCTGAATCGTTTCAATCCGGGTAGCCAGAGTTTTTACCATTTTCCATTAGGGCAAAATGATGATTACAGTTTAAATAATGAATTCATAAATGCAATTTATGCCGACAAACAAGGGAATATCTGGATAGGCAGCGACAAAGGCGGGATAAGTAAATACAACAGCCAGCAAAAGGGATTTGGCTATTTCGCGTCCAATCCTTCAAAGTCGAACAGCCTTAGCCACAATACCATTAATTCAGTGTATGATGAGCCCACGCAATTGTGGATAGGTACGGCAGGAGGTGGTTTGAACAGGTATAATAAAACTGACAAGAACTATACTCATTACACCAATGTCCCGCATAATCCTGCCAGTATAGCCAGTAATTTTGTTTCCTCAATTTGTAAGGATCAAAAAGGGAATACCTGGGTTGGAACATGGGGCGGCGGATTAAACCAGATGGTTTCACAAAATGGAAACGGCGTTTTCAGGCATTACCGTGAAAATACCGGGGTAAACAGTATTTGCAGCGATTATGTCTCTGCCATCTGGCCCGACAAAAAAGGGTATCTGATTATTGGAACCTTAACCGGCATTGAATTATTTAAACCGGATCAAAGTGTTTTCATCCACATCGCAAATCAACCAGGTTGGAAAAACCGGATTTCGGAAGTGGGTTGCATACTTAAAGATACGAAAGGCTTTTACTGGATAGGAACCAGGTTAGGATTGTACCGGGTTGCCGAAAGTTCATTGTATAAAGGGCTACAGGATAGAGACATTGTTAAATTTACAAATACGAATGGTGTAGCAAATTCACTTCCAGGTGATTATGTGATTTCATTATGCGAAGATGATAAAGGGAATATCTGGGCTGGAACTTACGGTAGCGGAGTCAGCCGGATTACAATTTCCGAAAAGGGCCAGGTTACGTTCACAAATTATAATCAGGTGAACGGACTTTGTAATAACGTTGTATATGCCATACAGAAAGATGGAAAAGGGAAGCTGTGGTTAAGTACCGATAACGGTTTATCCAGGTTTGATCCTGATACACGGCAGTTTAAGAATTTCTATGTTTCTGACGGATTGCAATCGAACCAGTTCTACTGGACGGCTTCGTGTGCCGGAAGCGACGAGCGGTTGTACTTTGGAGGAATGGAAGGACTCAATTATTTCTACCCTGATAGTATCAGGGATAATTCATATATACCCAAAGTGGTAATTACGGATTTCAAAGTATTTAATACTTCTGTGAACATCGGAGAATGGAATAATAAAAAGGTACTGCTCGAAAAAGTAATCAACGAAACCTCAAAAATCAGCTTATCTTATAAGGAGAATGTGTTTTCGTTCGAATTTTCATCACTCGATTATTTCCTTCCTGAAAAAGTTCAGTATAAGTATAGAATGAAAGGAGTAGATAAGGACTGGGTGACAGTTCCTTCGTCGAGAAGATTCGTAACCTATACCAATCTCGAAGGTGGTGATTACACTTTCGAAGTTAAGGCCAGCAATAGTGATGGAGTATGGAATAATACGCCAACACAGCTTCGGATACACATTGCTCCGCCATTCTGGGCGATGGCATGGTTCAGGATATTGACACTTTTGCTTCTGGCAGCACTTGTTGTTGCTTATATCCGCTACCGTACCAGCAGGCTTCACCGCCAGAAACTCGTACTTGAACGCATGGTGCAGGAGAGAACCAGTTTAATAGAAACTCAGAATGAACAGCTTAAATTTCAGGCAGAGAGTCTTCAGGAATCAAATATTCAGTTAGCTTCCGGCAAACAATTGATTGAAGGCCAGAAAGCGGAACTTGAATTGAAAAACCAGGAAATCTCGGAGCAACGCGATAAACTTATTGAGCTCAATAAACATGTAAAACTTGTTAATCAAATAAAACTCCGCTTTTTTACCAATATTTCACACGAATTCCGCACTCCGCTCACCTTAATATTAGGTCCGCTCGATAAGTTGATTTCATCTTTTAAAGGTGACGGACAAACTTTGGAAACGTTGCAGCTTATCAACCGTAATGCGCAGCGATTGCTTCACCTGATAAACCAGCTTATGGAATTCCGAAAGATTGAATCCGGCAAGCTGGAACTCAAAGTTTCGCAAGGCAACATCAATACATTTCTCGAAAATATTTTCACAAGCTTCAAGCACCTGGCCAATCAGCAGGGGATAGCGTACACATTTACAAAGCCCGATCTTGCTCCCGATTGCTGGTTCGATCACGAAAAACTTGAAAATATTGTTTTTAATCTTTTATCAAATGCATTCAAATTTACTCCTCCTCAAGGGAGAATCAGTCTGACGACTTCACTTGTAAATTCAGAATTTAAAGCTGATGCTAACGGTCATGAATCTAAATCAACCAAAGCCTTGCTAATCAGCCCATTCCTCGAAATCAAAGTGGCGGATACCGGGGTTGGGATTTCTGAGGAGCATATCACACATGTTTTTAAGAGATTTTACCAGATAAATACCTCTGAAAGCCTTAAAGTGCGGGGTTCGGGAATTGGTTTATCTCTATCTCGCGAATTGGCAAAAGTACATCATGGTACAATTTCGGTGGAAAGCCTGCCGAATGTTGGTTCGGTTTTCACCGTTCAACTTCCTGTTCTTAAGAAATGCTTTTCACCCGAAGAGATTCTTGATCAGCCTGTTGAAATGAAGGCAACCATTAATGAGCAGGTGTTGAAATTAACCGAAGAATTGCTGTCAAAAGTTCCTGAGCCAATCAGGAAAGCCTATTCTGCACCTGCAGATAACTATAAGAAACCTCTTATCCTCGTTGCTGAAGATAACTATGACCTGCGCTGTCATATTTCAGCTTCGCTTAATGACGAATACAGGGTAATGGAAGCCGAAAATGGTAAGGTTGCCTATGAAATGGCGAAAGATTATAATCCCGAGCTGATTTTGAGCGATATAATGATGCCTGTAATGGATGGATTGGAATTATGCAGCAGGTTGAAAAACAATCTGCATACAAGTCATATCATCGTTGTGCTGCTAACGGCCCGGACATCGGTCGAAAACTGGATCGAAGGCTTGGAAACAGGAGCGGATGATTATATTCCCAAGCCGTTCGATCTTAACATTCTAAGGGTGCGTATCAGGCAGCTTATTGAGTCGCGGCGGCGTTTGAAAAAACATTTTGGTAAGGAACTTGCTCCTGGCGAAACTGAATTTTCCATTTCCTCGGCTGATACTCAGTTTATGAATAAAGTCCTTGAAATTGTGGAACAGAATTTTTCGAACGCGGAATTTGGTGTCGAAGAATTAGTTTCAAAAATGTTTTTGAGCCATAGCCTGGTTCACAAAAAATTATCAGCTATTGCCGATCAGTCAGCAGGTGATTTTATTACCACATTCCGATTGAAAAAAGCAGCCCAATTACTTCAGCGGCCCGACATGAATGTATCTGAGATAGCCTATGAGATAGGATTCAATGACCCTAAATATTTCAGCAGGCAATTCAAAAAGTATTTCGGCACAACTCCGTCGGAATATTGCAAATCCTCCACCTGATTCTGTTTTCGTCAACTTATTTTGGAGCCGGGAATCGATAATCCTTGAGGGTTTTAAAGACCCAGGGTATTTATTTCCCGGAATTTGGAATTTGAACTTTGAACTTTGGGACTTGTACTATATTATTCAATTGCCATTATTAGTTAAATTTCTATGAGTATTTTACACTCGTAAGTTTCATTCACATAGCTGGTAATTAGCACAAATACAATTGCTTGATTAATAAAGGTGTTTACTGGCAAGCTCTTCGACACCCTGAACAAAGGAAAGAGTACAAATACAAAATTATCCTCCAATTTTACAGAATCCTCCACCTTGCCGCATTCAGTATGTGCTTTCTTTGCAAGTGTAATTATAACACTTAAAAATATTAATTACGTATTAACCAAACACAATCAACAACTAACTCTTAAATTTTTAACAAAATGAGAAAAAAGCTACTAATGAAAGCTTGCCTGCTTAATTTGTTTTTCCTGTTCTTATTTACAGGAACACTGATGGCACAGCAATTTAAAGTAACCGGAACTGTAAAGGATTCCAAGACCAGCGAAGCCTTGGTCGGGGTAAGTGTCGGGGTGAAAGGCACAACCACCGGTACAATTACCGACATTGACGGTAAGTACACCGTATCCGTAAGCAGCCCGAAAGTTACTCTTACATTCAGTTATGTTGGTTATACCCAGCAGGACATTGCGGTAAACGGACAGAATGTGATTGATGTAAGCCTTGTTTTATTAGCTACCCAGCTGGACCAGGTTGTTGTAATCGGATATGGTACACAAAAGAAATCGGACCTTACCGGTTCAATCTCCATTGTTAATACCAAAGAAATCAGCAGGATTGCAACAAGTGATGTTACAAAAGCCCTACAGGGTAATGTAGCTGGTTTAAGTGTTCAGAGTAGTGGTGAACCAGGTGCTACTCCTTTGGTAAAGCTCAGAGGTATAAGTTCATTTGGCAACACCACACCTCTTTATATTATCGACGGCGTTGCTACTCCGGTTAATGACTTTCCGATGTCGGACATCGAAACTATACAGGTTTTAAAAGATGCTTCAGCTGCTGCAATTTACGGATCACGCGCTGCTAACGGTGTTATTATTATTACCACAAAACGTGGCCAGAAAGGCGCTATGAAAGTAAATTATAACGGTTATGTAGGTGTTCAGAGTATCGCAAACCGTTACGATGTTTGTAACAGAGAACAATACCAGAAACTGGTCAATACAGCAACGTACAACACCATTCAGACTTACCCGGCTTATACCGGATTGCTGGGTGATACCCTCCCGTTCAACAACCCGAACGATACACGTTTTAGCAAAGTAAATACCGACTGGCAGAAAGAAGCCCTCAAAAAAGGTATGATTACCGAGCATAACGTGTCATTTTCAGGTGGAAATGATAAGTCAACCTACAATTCGTCTCTCAACTATTTTAACCAGACAGGAACAATGGCAGGCAACGGACCGAATTACAAAAGATATTCCTTTACCGTGAATTCCGATCATAACTACGGTAAATTCAAATTCGGCGAAACCATGAGCTACACTTATGTAGACCAGGACCTAATGACATTTTTAAAAGATGCCTCCTCCCTTTCATTTGCAATAACAGCTATTCCTACCATACCTGTTTATGATGCCACGACCATCGATGGCTACGGTGCTTCCAACAAAGTATTGGACGGATCATATACCGGTAATGTTATTGGAATGAACAACCTTATTGAAAGCAATACCAAAAGGTATAAGTTTTTTGGAAATGCATATGCTGAATACACGTTTTTCCCGTTTCTGAAATATAAATTAAGCCTTACATTCGATCGTACTGACTTCAAGTCGTTCTATTTTAATCCTATACATGATTTAGGCTGGGCTTATTATAATGACAAAGCCAAAATGCGGGATAACCGCACTTCAGCGCTTACCGGAACTATTGAGCAAACACTTACTTTCGACAAAAAATTTGGCGATCATGCTCTGAATGTAATGGCTGGTACTTCCGCACTAGACTATAAAAATAGCTGGGCTTACGCGTATGCCGAAGGATTCAGTCTGCCTTACTTCAAAGAAATCAGTAATGGTAAAACTACCAGCGCTACCGGTGGAGAATTTGAATCAAGACTGGTTTCTTATTTTGGAAGATTGCTCTATAACTACCAGGATAAATATTTATTGACTGCTTCAATCAGGCGTGATGGCTCAACCCGGTTTGCACCTTCTAAAAAATGGGGTAATTTCCCATCAGTGGCCCTTGGCTGGAAAGTTTCCAGCGAAGAATTTATGGCAAACCAAAAAACTTTCAATTTGCTTAAAGTTAGGGCAAGCTGGGGTAAGTTAGGCAACCAGGAAATTGGTGACTATAGGTTTCAGTCAATTATAAATCCGTATGCATCTTATGTGTTCGGAGGTATTCTGCAATCAGGTTCTGCACAGATTACTTACTTGGATCCTTCCATTCATTGGGAAGAAAAAGCAACTTCGAATATTGGTTTTGATGCCGAAATGCTGAACAACAGGTTGAGTTTTTCTGCCGAATATTACTATTCGAAGTCTACCGGAATGTTATATGGTATTACATTGCCTTATTCAACTGGTGTTTATAATTGGTTAGGGCCTACAGTCAACGGGGCAACAGTTAAGAATTCAGGTTTGGAATTTACAGCCGGATGGAGAGATCATAAGGGTGAGTTGAATTATAGCGTAAATGCAAATTTGTCTACCCTGCACAACGAAATCCTTTCGCTGGGGACTGTTACAAATCCCAGATTTGGAACAATCAGCAAATCCGATGTCGGAACATCTATTGGCGAACTTTATGGATATGTGATTGATGGCATTTTCCAATCCAGTACAGAAATAGATGCTGTAAATGCTAACGCAGCCGCAAAACAAGGCGCGGGTAAAGTTTATCAAAGCCTCTATACTTCACCTGGTGATTATAAGTTTAAGGATTTAAATGGTGATGGTGTTATTACAGACAAGGACCGTGATTATCTGGGCAGCGCTATCCCCAACCTATATTTTGGATTAAATGTAAATGTATCATACAAGATATTTGATTTCTCGATATCTGGTAATGGTGTTTCCGGGAATAAGATTTTTAATTCCATTGCCGCTCAATTGGAAAATGGAGCCGGTGCCGATCAGTATTCTACCAGAATGTTGGACGCATGGTCCTCAACCAATAAGGGATCAAGTATTCCAAGGGTAGTAATGGGCGATCCTAATGGTAATACCCGTGCTTCTTCACGTTGGCTCGAAAATGGTTCTTACTTCAAGATTTCAAACCTGGAATTTGGTGTTACTATTCCATCAAATATACTCAAACTGGCCAAAGTCGCAAGTTTAAGGGTATATGCAAAAGCACAGAACCTTTATACTTTCACAAAATACACCGGTTTTGACCCTGACTTTGCTAATGACGGATTATGGGACAGGGCAGTGGATCAGGGTTCATATCCTAACAAAGCATTCGATGCTTTTGCGGGAGGATTACCGAATCCAAGAACTTTCCTGATTGGAGTTCAGTTAGGTTTATAATTTGAAACTGTAAAAAATTTAAAGCGATGAAAACAAAGAAAATAACAATATTTTTAGCTACACTCACGCTTCTGTTCGTGGGCTGTAAGAAGGACTATCTTGACTTAGCCAATCCTAACCTGCAAACGGCCAGCACTTTCTGGCAAACTGAAGATCAGGCAAAACTTGGGGTCAATGGGATTTATCACGCGCTGGGATATGATGGCACTTTCCTGCGTTTTGCACCCGCGTGCCTCGATAGCCGCGACGACATTACATGGTCGCCAAGCCCATGGGATGCATTCTATGCCGTGGCACAGTTTAACCTGCTAACTACCAACTACATGCCCGAAGCTATGTATGTTGCTCATTTTGATATCATTAAAAGAGCAAATAATGCACTTGCCAACATCCCGAACATTCAATTTGCCGATGAAACCTATAAAAACCGTTTAATTGGTGAAGCAAAGTTCCTCAGAGGCATGACATACATGTACACTGTACTGTTCTTCGATCATATTCCTTTAGTTCTTGAGCCACCAAAGACACCGGATGATTTCTACCAGGATCAGGTGGATAAATCACTTGTTTGGGCCCAGATTTATAAGGATCTTTCCGAAGCAGCAGATCTTTTACCGGTTTCTTATGCCGTGGCTGACAAAGGAAGAGCTACAAAAGGAGCCGCTTTAGGTTATTTAGGCAAAGCCTATTTGTTTAATAAGGATTATACCAAAGCAGCCGAGGCATTCAAGAAAGTAATTGACCTTAATGAGTATTCCCTGATGCCGAATTACGAGGATAACTTTACTGAATCAGCAGAGAATAATGCCGAATCGATCTTCGAAATTCAGTTCCAGCGCATGGATCAGCCAAACCTGAACTGGGTGGGCGATCCCGTTAGCGACAACGACCACACCACAGCCCGTGGTATTACCTATGCACCATCACCATTTGGCTGGGGTGATATGGCAATCCGTCCATGGATTTATTACGAATATCAGAAGGAGAAAACTATAACCGGTGCTTCCGATCCTCGTCTGTACTCAACAATAACTTTCGACTATCCTGGCTGTACTCTTTATGGTAAAGCCTTCCGTGAAGCCTGGCCTTACCAGGGTGCCGATACTGCAAAATGGGCAACCAAATTCGAATGCCGCAAATACGAAAATGTAAATTCAGGCCGTGCCAATGAATTCGACTGGCGTTCGGGCATTAACGAAAGGTTAATGCGTTATTCCGATATACTGTTGATGTATGCTGAAAGTAAAATGGAACTTGGTGATAATGTTACTGCAGCAAAATATATTCAGATTGTTCGCGATAGGGCAAATCTGCCTGATCGTGAAACTGAATTCGCTGGCATGTCGAAAGCTACCTTATTCGACGAACTTGTTCATCAGAGAGCATTGGAATTCTGCCTCGAAGGGCATCGTTTTGACGATATCGTAAGGTGGGGATGGCTGAATGATCCTACCAAAGTTGCTTTGATGAAAACTCATGATGCTGAATGGCTGGGATATATTCCGGGTAAAGAAGTTATGCCTATACCGCAGATTGAAATAAACACCAATCCTAAAGCAAAGCAGAATTCAAGTTACTAATTCGGAAAACTATCAGGTGAGATTTTACCTGGAAGGAGAATAGTAGAAGTTTTTATCAAATTACATTGAAATACAAAACCACAAAGGAGTGCAAGGGAAGTTTCTTTCCCTTGCCTCTCCCGGAGGTAAAAATACAGAGGTTGGTTGTCTCTGGTTTGAGGTTCATAATTGGTTGAGGTTGGAATAGGTCGCCGGTTATCATTTTTATTGCCCGATACCCGGCGGCTTATTTAACTCTTCTGAAAATTACGGATTGCATTCTTAAAACTGACTTACCTTTTCAAATCTCTATCAAATGTTCAAGACATCGCTTCTTGCAGTTACTCTGCTTATGATTGCTTTACTTCAGCTCACGGTTACGAGCGGTTGTAAAAAGAAGAGCGATGACCCTAAGCCTTCGGATACCATCGTAATACCTCCGGTTACATCGGATTCAATAAATCCCGGATATTCCGATGATTACGCTCAATATACTGAGTTAGCTTATTCCGGCTACTGGGGACCCTATAACCTCCACGATCCCTCAATAATAAAATATCAGAACTATTATTACATCTATTCTACGGATGTATCGTACGGTAATACCGGGAAATGTGGAATCATGTTTCGTAAATCGAAGGACCTGGTTCATTGGAAATTTCAAGGCTGGGTTTTCAACGGGGTTCCTCCGAAAGCGCTACAGTTTATGCTTGCCAATCAGCCCACATATCAGCAGTTATCCATTTGGGCACCTTATATTCTAAAGGTTGGCGATCAATTCAGGTTATACTATTCGGTTCCTGGAAATGACCTGCACCTTGCCTGTATTGCGCTGGCAACCAGTTTGTATCCTGATGGCCCCTGGACTGATGAGGGCTTAGTGCTAACATGTACTCCAAGCGACACATACAACGCCATTGATCCATCAGTTACAATAGATGCAATTACAGGTAAACACTGGATGACTTATGGCTCGTACGATGAAGGGATTTTTGCAGTAGAACTTGATCCGGCAACCGGTAAAAGAATTAATGGAAGTGATCTGGGTAAGAAAATTGCCATGAGGAATAAAAGACACGATGCCATCGAAGGTTCTGAGATTTTGTACAATCCGGATCAGAAAATGTACTACCTTTTTGTTTCATACGACTGGCTCGAAGACAACTACAATGTAAGGGTTGGGCGTTCGTCAACTCCTGATGGGCCTTTCCTGGATTTTAACGGCAACGATATGGCTGCGCCGGGTGACAACTCACCTATGATTACCGCCCAATATCAATTCAATAACCATTCGGGATGGCAGGGATTCGGGCATTGCGCTGTATTTAACGATGCCGGAAATTATTATTATGTAAGCCAGGCCCGACTTGGGTCGAATAAATACTTTATGGACCTGCATATACACCGTTTGATCTGGACTCCATCGGGCTGGCCAGTAATTTCGCCAGAGCGATTTGTAAATGTGCCGCAAACGCCGATCACTACTGACAGTATAGCCGGGAAATGGGAACATATTGACCTGGTAAAAACAACTTCTAAAAACCAGTCCATAACAATTGAGTTACTTGCAAACGGAACAATTTCTGGTATAGATGCATCTTCCTGGTCGTTCAGTAACGGATGGCTTATTCTAAAATTCCGGAATGAAGAAACAGTTTACACAGCCAAAGTGATACGGGAATGGGACTGGGAAAATAAGATACAAACCCTGGTTTATACCGGGAATTCGGTAAACGGACAATCGGGTTGGGGTAAAAAACTAAAAAATTAAATCATTTTCAAAAACAATGGGCGAAGTTTTTGAGACAAGGTTACTAATAAAGAAACAGATATGAAAAAATTACTTTTCATTTTAATAATCACCCTCAGTGTTGCGTTTCTGCGTGCGCAAACTACAATGACCATCGACGCATCCAGACCCGGAGCCGATATCAGTAAAGATCTTTATGGCGTGTTTTTCGAAGAAATCAATCATGCTGTCGAAGGTGGTTTGTATGCCGAACTAATCCGGAACCGTGGTTTTGAAGAAAATCGTATGCCCGAAGGAATGACCCGTGAAGGGGATTTCCTCCGCAACCCCAAAGGCTGGAAACATAGGTTTGTGGAACCCGAAGGTCTATCCGGTTGGTCAATTTCATTAGCCGGAAAGGCAGAAGCAAGCATTAGCCAGGTTAATACAAATCCTTTGAATTCAGCTACACCTCATTCTTTGCAGTTAGATATCAAAACTTTAAAATCAGGAAAAGCAAGTGTGGCTAATTTCGGTTTTTGGGGAATTGAAACGGAGAAAGGCAAAATCTATAATCTATCATTCTACTCGCATTGTGATGCTGCTTTCAAGGGAGAAATTGAGGTAAGGCTCGAATCTGCTGATGGTACTGTTTTAGGAAAGAACACGATTAAAGGCATAGGTTCAGACTGGAAGAAATTTTCGTGTTCGATTACCGCAACTGCCGGAAACCCAAAAGCCCGTTTCTGCATTTCTCCCTTGTCAAGCGGCAAGGTATGGTTCGATGTGGTTTCACTCTTCCCGCAAGATACATACAAAAACCGCCCTAACGGAATGCGGAAGGATATTGCCGGTTTAATTGATGACATGAAACCCGGATTCCTGCGTTTCCCCGGCGGATGCATTGTTGAGGGTGCTACGCTCGATAACCGCGTGAAATGGTTTAACACAATAGGTGACATTGCCAAACGTCCCGGGCACTGGGTGTTGTGGGATTACCAGTCGTCGGACGGAGTTGGTTTTCACGAATACCTGCAACTTTGCGAAGACCTGGGCGCGGCGCCTATGTATGTGATCCCGGTTGGCATGTCGTGCCAGTTCCGCAAATGCCAGGTGGTTCATAAGGATGAACTTCAGCCTTACATCGATGAAGTTCTCAATGCTTTGGAATATGCCATGGGACCAGTTACTTCGAAATGGGGTGCCGAGCGTGCAAAAAATGGGCATCCGGAACCCTTCAAAATCAAATATCTTGAAATTGGTAACGAGAATTACGGCCCGGTGTATTTTGAGCATTACAATATTTTTTATAAGGCCATTAAAGCGAAATATCCGCAACTGAATACCATTGCATGTACCGATCCCGGAATGCGCGATGGATTTAAACGCTCCGACTTATACGGAATTACCGAGCCTATCGAAATGATCGATGAGCATTTCTACGAAAGTCCTGATTTTTTCTACAAAAACTATAGCCGGTATGATTCGTACGATCGCAACGGACCTAAAATATATGCAGGCGAATACGCAGTAAAGAAATGGGAAAACAACCTGAAAGGCAACCTGGATGCATCCCTAGCAGAAGCTGCCTTTATGCTTGGCATGGAACGTAACGCCGACCTCGTGAAACTAAGCTCTATGGCTCCAACCTTTATTAACCTGAACGATCCTAACTGGAATCCGGACATCCTGGCTTACGATAACGCCAACGCCTATGGCAATCCGGCATACCATGTTCAGAAACTTTTTGCCACCAACCTGGCCGATAAATCGTTGAAACTTACCAGCGATTATCCGAATAACATCTTAAAACCGGTTGAAAAAGGAGTTGGTATGCTCGGATTTCAGAACTCGGACTTGAAAGCTGAATTCAAGGACATTTCGGTTACCGTAAATGGAAAAACTTATGAGGGCGATAAATTGTTCCCGTCCGAAGTGCTGGCAAAAGCAAAAAATGGCATCTGGACCGGCAATAACGATTACCTGGCAATGCCTTTCCTGAAAAATGTTTACGATGCCGCAGGCTCCGACAACTGGACTGATTACACCCTTTCGCTCAAGGCAAAAGCAAATGCCATCGATGACCTTGAAAATATAAATGTACTTTTTTACACCTCAGGCGAAAACAAGCATTTAAACTGGAACTTGAGCCGCTGGGGACGCTACAGTTGGCTGCAGTGGTACGACAACGGCTACGAATCCTATTTCGGGCAGCAACCTGGTTATGTGGAACCCGGCCGTTGGTACGACATCAGCATCAGGGTGAAAGGCGACAGCATTCTTTGTTACCTCGACAAGGATTTGGTGCATAAGGTAGCTATGCCGCGTAAAATTGTTCCTGGTTTGTATTCAAGCGCCGGCGTAACAAATACAGGCGAAATTATCGTTAAGGTAGTGAACGCAACCAACGAAGCTCAACCGGTAAAACTTAAAATTGAAGGCAACGTAACCTTAAATCCTACAGGAAAAGCAAGCATTATATATCACGACGACCGCCAGGCGGGCAATTCTCTGGATAAACCTGAAAATGTGTCCATCACAACTTCTGCAATTACAGGTGTTTCGGATAATTTCACTTATACTTTCAAGCCACATTCGGTGTCGGTGCTTACGTTGAAAAAGCAATAAAACCAAGATGGAGCTCAACCGCAACATAAACCAGAAAAGCTGTTTAACAATGAATACGATGGTTCAAAAAGTGAGAAATAGTCTGGTAATCACAGGGTTGATCCTGATGAACTGTTTATCCTTTGCACAGCAGGCTTTCGTACACGATCCAGTTATGTTCAGACAGGATAGTACGTACTATGTTTTTTGTACCGGTAACGGAATCAGTTGTTATTCCTCAATCGACATGAAGACATGGAAGCCCGAAAAACCGGTTTTCAGTTCGGGACCTCAGTGGGCCATGGATGAAATTCCCGGATTCAAGGGTCATATCTGGGCTCCTGATATTTCATTTTACAATGGTAAGTACAGGCTTTTCTATTCGGTTTCGGCGTTCGGAAAAAATACGTCGTGTATCGGTTTGGCCGAAAATGTAACGCTAAATCCATCAGATCCCAGGTTCCGCTGGACGGATAAGGGAAAAGTTATACAATCCGTGCCCGGCCGCGACGATTGGAATGCCATTGATCCTAACCTGATACTTGATAATGATGGCAAACCATGGTTAACTTTCGGATCATTCTGGTCGGGAATTAAACTGGTGAAACTTAACGATGATCTTACCGGCCCGGCACATCCCGAAACCTGGTATCCGCTGGCTTCGCGGCCACGCGATACATTTACGCCACACACCGAAGCCGGCGAAGGAGCTATTGAAGCGCCGTTTATTTTTAAGCACAACAAATACTATTACCTGTTTGTATCATTCGATTATTGCTGCCGTGGCATAGAGAGCAATTACAAAGTGATGGCCGGGCGCTCGGAAAACATCACCGGTCCTTACCTCGATAGAAATGACAGACCCATGCTGCATGGCGCAGGTACATTGGTTATTTCGGGAAATACGGCATATCCTGGTGCCGGGCATAACGGTATCTGTTCTGTTAACGGAAAGGATTTCATTGTTTTTCACGCTTACAATGCAGCCCAAAACGGACGTCCGGAATTAATAGTGAGAGAAATAAACTGGGACAAAGAGGATTGGCCCCCCCCCCCCCCCCCCCCCCCCCCCCCCCCCCCCCCCCCCCCCCCCCCCCCCCCCCCCCCCCCCCCCCCCCCCCCCCCCCCCCCCCCCCCCCCCCCCCCCCCCCCCCCCCCCCCCCCCCCCCCCCCCCCCCCCCCCCCCCCCCCCCCCCCCCCCCCCCCCCCCCCCCCCCCCCCCCCCCCCCCCCCCCCCCCCCCCCCCCCCCCCCCCCCCCCCCCCCCCCCCCCCCCCCCCCCCCCCCCCCCCCCCCCCCCCCCCCCCCCCCCCCCCCCCCCCCCCCCCCCCCCCCCCCCCCCCCCCCCCCCCCCCCCCCCCCCCCCCCCCCCCCCCCCCCCCCCCCCCCCCCCCCCCCCCCCCCCCCCCCCCCCCCCCCCCCCCCCCCCCCCCCCCCCCCCCCCCCCCCCCCCCCCCCCCCCCCCCCCCCCCCCCCCCCCCCCCCCCCCCCCCCCCCCCCCCCCCCCCCCCCCCCCCCCCCCCCCCCCCCCCCCCCCCCCCCCCCCCCCCCCCCCCCCCCCCCCCCCCCCCCCCCCCCCCCCCCCCCCCCCCCCCCCCCCCCCCCCCCCCCCCCCCCCCCCCCCCCCCCCCCCCCCCCCCCCCCCCCCCCCCCCCCCCCCCCCCCCCCCCCCCCCCCCCCCCCCCCCCCCCCCCCCCCCCCCCCCCCCCCCCCCCCCCCCCCCCCCCCCCCCCCCCCCCCCCCCCCCCCCCCCCCCCCCCCCCCCCACCCCCCCCCCCCCCCCCCCCCCCCCCCCCCCCCCCCCCCCCCCCCCCCCCCCCCCCCCCCCCCCCCCCCCCCCCCCCCCCCCCCCCCCCCCCCCCCCCCCCCCCCCCCCCCCCCCCCCCCCCCCCCCCCCCCCCCCCCCCCCCCCCCCCCCCCCCCCCCCCCCCCCCCCCCCCCCCCCCCCCCCCCCCCCCCCCCCCCCCCCCCCCCCCCCCCCCCCCCCCCCCCCCCCCAATCGTAATTTTTTAACTACAAGTACTTTCGAATGCAGAACCGGCATTTCCCGAAGGTCCGTGAATTACTGTTATAATAAATATTTTTTAAATTGATTGCAGGAACGAAAAATATGTATATTAGCTGCTTTAAGTGTATGAATTACACTTGTAATAAAACTAGTATTTAATCCAGAATTTACGAACAGTTATGACCCGTTATTATAAGGAATATGATCATCATCTCGTAGCACTCGATTGTATCATCTTTGGATTCGATGCAGGCGAACTTAAACTTTTGTTGCTCAAACGTAAGTTTGAACCGGCCAAAGGTGAATGGTCGCTTATGGGTGGGTTTTTAAGCAAGTCGGAAAGCCTGGATGACGCAGCATCCCGAATACTCAATCAACTTACCGGGCTTACCAATATTTACATGAAGCAGTTAAATGCATTTGGCGATGTAGCAAGGGACCCGGGAGCAAGGACTATTTCGGTTGCGTACTATGCCCTGGTAAAAATTGATGACAATGATCGCTTACTTGCCGAAACTCACGGAGCTGAATGGATTTCGATAAATAAACTGCCTGCCTTGATTTTTGATCATTCGCGCATGGTCCAAAAAGCAATGGAAGCATTGAGACGGAGAACATCACGCGAACCAATAGGTTTCGAACTTCTGCCTGTAAAATTTACCTTGCCCCAACTGCAATCACTTTACGAAAGCATTTGCCAGGAACAACTCGACAAACGCAATTTCAGGAAACAAATACTCGAAACTGGCTTGTTGGTTAAGCTCAATGAAAAGGATAAGGATTCGTCCAAAAAAGGTGCTTTTTACTATAAATTCGATCATAAAAAATACCAGAAATTCGCCGAACAGGGATTTATGTTCCAGTTAAAAGTAAAAAGAGAACAGCTTATTAAAGAATCAACGGAAGTTTAATAACAGATTCAAAACAAAAAATATAAAATGAAAGAAAAATTCAGGTTCACCGTACTCGCTGTGCTCTTGCTCGCGGGTCCCGTTGTGATCAAAGCCCAGGATAATATAATTACGCTTCAGCCTGAAAAAGCAAAGGCTATTATCAGTAAAAACCTTTATGGCCATTTTTCCGAACACCTCGGGCATTGCATCTACGAAGGCATTTGGGTCGGAGAAAATTCCTCTATTCCGAATACAAGGGGAATACGTAATGATGTGGTAAAAGCGCTTCGCGACATAAGCATTCCGAATCTTCGCTGGCCAGGTGGCTGCTTTGCCGACGAATACCATTGGAAAAATGGCATTGGTCCGCGCAATCAACGTCCAACCATGATCAATACCAACTGGGGCGGTGTTACCGAAGACAACAGCTTCGGCACCCATGAGTTTATGGATCTTTGTGAGCAGTTAGGGTGTGAACCTGTTATCTGTGGCAACGTAGGAAGCGGTTCCGTTGAAGAAATGTCGCAATGGGTTGAATACCTGAACTCCGATAACGTGAGCCCGATGACCGATCTGCGTAAGAAGAACGGTCGCGAAAAAGCCTGGAAAGTAAAATTCTGGGGTGTTGGTAACGAATCCTGGGGATGTGGTGGCGCTATGAGCCCGGAGCATTATTTCGATGAACTGATGCAGTATTCGAACTTCTGCCGCAACTACAACGGGAGTGACCTTTACAGGGTTGCCGTTGGTGCCAATGTGGATGATTACAACTGGACCGAAACCATGATGCGACTCTGGTCGAAAAAATCACCCTGGGAACAACGCCTTATGAGTGGCATTTCGCTTCATTATTATACGCTTTGCAACGGTTGGGACGACAAAGGGTCTGCTACCGTTTTCACTGAAAAAGACTGGTTCTCAACCTTATCCAAAACCCTGTGGATTGATGAACTCATTAATAAACACCTTGCCATAATGGATAAATACGATCCTACGCATAAAATCGGGTTATCGGTCGACGAATGGGGAAACTGGTTTTGGGTTGAGCCCGGCACAAATCCTGGATTCCTTTATCAGCAAAATACCTTACGCGATGCAATGGTTGCAGGCATCAATCTGAATATTTTCAATACCCACGCCGATCGTATCGTAATGGCTAACATTGCACAGGTTATCAACGTGTTACAATCGATGATACTTACAAAAAAGGAGCAAATCGTTCTTACTCCTACTTATTACGTTTTCAAAATGTATAAAGTACATCAGGGTGCAACTATGATACCGGTTTCAGTAGCATGCCGCGATTATACTTTCGATGGGAAATCGGTTCCATCTATCAATGTTTCCGCCTCAAAAGATGCAACCGGGAAAATACATATTACGCTCGTAAATCTGGATCCCAATAACCAGAATCCTGTAACTCTTAACCTGGGAATCTTAAAAGATATGAATATTACCGGTGAAGTTATCACCTCCAAAAACATGAACGATTACAACGATTTTGGCTTGGCTGCTAAAGTAGTTCCCTCCAGGTTCCAGGACTTTAAACTCAACAATGGACAACTGGTAGTCAATATGCCATCCAAATCGATCGTTGGTATGGAGCTTATCCTCAAATAACTATACCTCGCACCAAACACCTTGAACATTAACAAATAAACTTACATAAAATGAAAGAATCAAAAGAATCAGAAGTATGGTTTGTAACCGGAAGTCAACATTTGTATGGAAAAGAAACCCTTAAACAAGTAGATGTTGATTCCGAAACCATTGCAAACGCATTAAACGCATCGGCTAAAATACCGGTTAAAATTGTATTTAAGCCTGTGGTAACCACGCCTACCGAAATTTATGATATTTGTCTGGCTGCCACTACCGATAAAAATTGCATCGGACTAATAACCTGGATGCACACCTTTTCGCCGGCAAAAATGTGGATCGCCGGGTTGAGTGTCCTCAATAAACCGTTCCTGCATCTTCATACCCAGTTTAACCGCGACATCCCCTGGAATGAAATTGACATGGATTTCATGAACCTGAACCAATCGGCTCATGGCGACCGGGAATTCGGATTTATCTGCACCCGTTTGCGATTGAATCGTAAAGTGGTGGTTGGCCATTGGCAGGATGAAAATGTAGTGGACAAAATTGCCGTTTGGACCCGCGCTGCCATGGGGTACAACGAATCGAAAGGATTAAAAATTTGTCGTTTTGGCGACAATATGCGCGAAGTTGCCGTAACCGAGGGCGATAAAGTGGAAGCTCAGATAAAACTGGGCTGGCAAATCAGTTATCATGGAGTAGGCGATTTGGTGCAAAGCGTCGATGTTGTTACTGAATCCGAGGTTGATGAACTGATGAAGGAATATAATGCCAAATATACCATTGCTAGCGCCGAACTGGAGAATATTCGCTATCAGGCGAAAATCGAAATTGGCTTGAAACGGCTTCTGGATAAATATGGCTACAAAGCATTTACAACAAACTTCGAAGATCTGACCGGTTTGAAACAATTACCGGGCCTGGCATCGCAGCGATTGATGGAACAAGGTTATGGTTTTGGCGCCGAAGGAGACTGGAAGCAATCGGCCATGGTGCGCATTATGAAAGTAATGTCGCAGGGGCTAAAAGGAGGTTGCTCGTTTATGGAAGACTATACCTACCATCTGGACCCTAAACAACCGGCTGTATTGAGTGCCCATATGTTGGAAATTTGCCCGTCAGTAGCTGAAAGCAAACCAACTATTGAAGTGCATCCGCTGGGAATTGGAGGTAAAGATGCCCCGGCACGCTTTGTATTTAATGTTCCCGAGGGAAAAGGAATCAATGCTACTTTGGTTGATATGGGCGGACGTATGCGTATGATTGTTAACCCGGTTACAGTGGTTAAGCCTGAAGCGCTCCCCAAATTGCCTGTTGCTCGCGCTTTATGGGTTCCGGAACCTAATCTCGAAATTGGTGCTCATGCCTGGATTTTAGCTGGTGGCGCTCACCATACCAGCTTTAGTATGGCCTTAAACACCGAATATATGGAGGACTTTGCCGAAATGCTTGGTATTGAGTTTGTTATTATAGATAATGATACCAACATTCGTGAGTTTAAAAAGGAACTGAAATGGAACGATGTTGCTTATCTTGTAGGTAAACCTTTACGATAAATTTGTTGGCCGGAGATTATATTTTAGATCTCCGGCTTTCTTTATATATAGTCAAATCAAAAACCTAATACGTTAAATATATGAATTGGACTTCACATGAATTTATCTGGCTCGACTGGGTGATTATCGCAGTTGGAATTGTGGCAGTAGCCTGGGCTGTATGGCGCTCGATACAAAAACACAAACGCTCGCAAAAAGGAGCCGACAGCGAAGACTACCTTTTCGGGAAAGGTGAGCCGTGGTATATTATTGGAGCTGCAATTTTTGCTGCCAATATTGGCTCTGAACACCTTGTTGGGCTTGCCGGAACAGGTGCAAAAGCGGGTGTAGGCATGGCGCATTGGGAAATGCAAGGCTGGATGATCCTCATCCTGGGCTGGCTTTTCGTCCCTTTTTACCAGCTAATGAATACAAAGTTGGGGAAAATTATTACCATGCCCGATTTCCTTAAAAATCGCTATACACATGCTACAGGTTCGTGGTTGTCTATCATTACACTTATAGCCTATGTGCTTACCAAAGTGAGTGTTACAGCATTTACCGGTGGTATTTTCATGGAAAGCTTGCTTGGATTGCCTTTCTGGTATGGCGCCATTGGTTTGATTGTTTTAACAGGTATTTTTACCGTTTTGGGTGGTATGAAAGGTGTTATGACACTTTCCGCGATACAAACACCTATACTTATCCTTGGCTCGTTCCTGGTGCTTTTCCTTGGATTGGCAGCACTCGGTGACGGAAGTATTGCTCATGGCTGGACAGCTATGATCGACTACTCAAAAACGTTAAGCGTCGGGAAAGACGGGATAGCCCATGGCACAAACCACATGTTTCACTTCGAAACGGGTGATCCTTTGTATGACGACTATCCCGGTTTCTGGGTATTTATAGGAGCGACAATTATCGGATTCTGGTATTGGGCTACCGACCAGCATATTGTTCAACGTGTACTCGGACAAACAAAAGGAGAGGCTAACGATGTAGTGATGAAACGTGCGCGCAGAGGCACAATTGCTGCGGGTTATTTTAAATTGTTGCCTGTATTTATGTTCCTCATACCCGGTATGATAGCCGCCGCATTGGCAGCACGTCCCGGCAGTGGCTTTACATTATCCAACCCTGATACGGCTTTTGGCTCCATGGTTAAGTTTGTATTGCCAGCCGGTGTGAAAGGGATTGTTACCATCGGTTTTATTTCTGCATTGGTTGCTTCACTGGCGGCATTCTTTAATTCCTGTGCAACGCTGTTTACCGAAGATTTTTATAAACCCATGTTCAAAGGGAAGACTGAAGCCAGGTACGTTTTGGTAGGCCGTATTGCCACAATGGTTGTAGTAGTACTTGGTATTATCTGGATACCCGTCATGATGAGTTTGGGTAGTTTATACTCCTATCTGCAAGGCATTCAATCGCTGCTCGCACCTGCGATGGTGGCCGTATTCGTGCTGGGTATATTTTCCAAAAAAATTACGCCCAAAGCCGGTGAACTCGGTTTGATAGTGGGCTTTTTTATTGGTATGGTACGCTTGCTGACCAATATTTTTACAAATACAGGTAAAAATGTAATGACAGGCTGGTATTGGGAATCAACCCATTGGTTCTGGCATACCAACTGGCTCATTTTCGAAATATGGTTATTGGTTTTCATCATGGTATTTATGGCCGTAGTTTCGTTTTTTACTCCTAAACCTACAGCTGCACAAATTGAGTTTGTCACGTTCACTGATGATTACAAAACACTTATCCGGAAGAGCTGGAACAAGTGGGATGTAATTGCTTCGTTAGGAGTTGTCGTGTTTTGTGCTTTATTCTACATGTATTTCTTTTAAAATAAACATGTACAGGAGAGTCGACGAGCTTTCCTGCCATTTCAATTTACTTTAACAAATACAATACAACATGTTAGAAGCCTTAAAAGAAGAGGTCTTTAAAGCAAACCTCAGTTTGGTAAAACACGGTTTGGTACTGTTTACCTGGGGTAATGTCAGCGGCATCGACCGTAATGAAAATCTGCTCGTTATCAAGCCCAGCGGAGTTTCGTACGACGATATGCAACCCAATGATATGGTGGTGGTTGACCTGAACGGAAAGGTAATTGAAGGAAAGTTTAAGCCGTCTTCGGATACACTTACACATATTGAACTTTACAAAGCATTTCCTGAAATCGGGGGAATTGTTCATACACATTCAACCTACGCAGTAGCCTGGGCACAGGCTTTAAAGGCCATACCTGCACTTGGGACAACCCATGCCGACCATTTTTATGGCGAAATTCCCTGTACCCGGATTTTGACACAGGAAGAAGTGGATAGAGGATACGAAAAGGAAACCGGAATGGTGATTGTTGATACATTCAAAAACATAAATCCGCTGCATATGCCTGGCGTGCTGGTTGGAAATCATGGTCCTTTTGCCTGGGGAACCAATGCTGGCAAAGCAGTTTATAATGCGGTTGTCCTCGAAGAGGTTGCCCGGATGGCTCTGCTTACTTTTCAATTAGGAAACGAGAATCCGATTAATCAATACCTTCTCGAGAAACATTTTAACCGCAAGCATGGCAAAAATGCCTATTACGGTCAGAAATAAAGTTTTAAAAATCAATAAAAAAGTACGATTCACAATGAATCCAAAATAATTTCCAATTATGGCAAAGTACACATTAGGTGTTGATTACGGCACCGATTCCGTTCGCACAGTTTTGGTTGACACAACCAATGGAACAGAAATTTCATCCTCCGTTTTTTATTACCCACGATGGAAGCAAGGGAAATACTGCAACCCATCAAAAAACCAGTTTCGCCAGCATCCGCTCGATTATGTGGAAGGTCTCGAAACAACCATAAAAGCAGTTATCGCTGCAGCCCCCGCCGGTGTTTCCGAAAATATCATCGCCATTTCGGTGGATACAACCGGATCAACACCTGTTGCTGTGGATAAAAATGGAACGCCCTTAGCGCTGCTTCCTGAATTTGCCGAAAATCCTAACGCCATGTTCGTACTCTGGAAAGATCATACAGCAACAGCCGAAGCAGAACTGATCAACAGCGTTTCGCGTTCCTGGGGCGGAATTGATTACACAAAATTTGAAGGTGGCGTATATTCATCCGAATGGTTCTGGGCAAAAATTCTTCATGTTTTGCGTGAGGATGAAAAAATCCGGGAGGCTGCTTATTCATGGGTGGAGCATTGCGACTGGATTCCTGCGCTGATTTCAGGAACCACAAAACCTGCAAACATGAAACGCAGCCGCTGCGCCGCCGGTCATAAAGCCATGTGGCATGCCGATTTTGGCGGATTACCTCCCGAAGAATACCTCGTAAAACTGGATCCCGTTCTTGCCGGGCTTCGCGAGCGAATGTTTACCGACACATATACATGTGAGGTTAAAATAGGAACTCTTACTCCGGAATGGGCCAAGCGACTTGGGCTCAACGAAAATGTTGCAGTTGGCGCTGGCTCATTCGATGCACATCTTGGCGCTTTGGGAGGAGAAATTAAGCCCTATTATCTGAGTAAAATCATGGGGACTTCTACCTGTGATATTCTGATTGCACCACTCGAGGAAGTTGGCGATAAACTGGTAAATGGAATCTGTGGACAGGTTGACGGATCAGTAGTTCCGGGTATGCTTGGTCTCGAAGCCGGTCAATCCGGATTTGGTGATATCTATGCGTGGTTTAAAAATGTGCTGATGTGGCCGGCCGAGGAGCTGATTTCTAAATCTACCCTTATCGATTACGAAACCAAAAAGAAACTTATCACCGAAATGGCGGACCAGATGATACCTCAACTGAGCATTGAAGCCGAAAAAATTCCGGTTGGCGAATCAGGCGTTCTGGCTCTCGACTGGATGAATGGCCGCCGCACTCCTGATGCAAACCAGGTTTTAAAAGGCGCTATTCTGGGATTAAACTTAGGTTCCGATGCTCCCCGTATTTTCCGCGCCCTGGTTGAAGCAACTGCTTTCGGTGCAAAGAAAATCGTCGACCGCTTTATCAGCGAAGGAATTCCGATCGAAGGCATAATTGCCCTTGGCGGCGTAGCTAAAAAATCGCCTTTCATTATGCAGGTGGTGGCCGATGTAATCAATAAACCCATTCTGGTAGCCCGAAGCGAACAGGCTTGTGCCCTTGGCTCGGCTATGGCAGCGGCGGTGGTCGGCGGTGTTTACTCTGACGTGCTCGAAGCCCAGAAATACATGGGCAGCGGTTTCGAAACCGAATATATTCCAATTGCTGAAAATGCAGAGAAATACAAGGCAATTTATGCGGATTACTCGCGCTATGGAGAAGTTATTGAAATTGAAATCATGAAGAAATAGTCATCATTTAAAATCATTTATATGAACTCAGGAATCTTCAAATCAACATTAATTGCATCACTGAGCCTGCTTTTGCTGGCCACGTCATGTACAAAAAAAGAAGCAATGCAACAGCCGGGAACCATCGTAAAATCGGAATTTGGCACTATGCCCGATTCAACCAAAGTAAATTTGTATACCCTTGTAAATCATTCGGGTATCACCATGAAAGTTACCAATTACGGAGGTATTATTACCTCTTTGATGGTTCCGGATAAAAATGGCAAAACTGCTGATATAGTGCTGGGATTCGACAGCCTTTCATCTTACATCGCCAAAACTCCTTATTTCGGTGCCCTGATCGGAAGATATGGAAACCGCATCGCCAAAGGTAAATTTACGCTCGACGGAACCGAATATGACCTGGCAAAAAATGACGGCCCCAATCACCTTCATGGTGGAGTAAAAGGCTATGATAAAGTAGTTTGGGATGCCGAAGAGTTTAAAACCGACAGCGCTGTGGGTATCAAATTTCATCGCCTTAGCAAAGACGGCGAAGAAGGCTATCCCGGAAACCTTGATGTTACGGTTACCTACACTTTGAACGATAACAATACCCTTGTGTTTGACTATACAGCAACCACCGATAAAACTACTCCTGTCAATCTCACTCAGCATTCCTATTTTAACCTGGCCGGCGGGGGCGACATCAAATCGCACGAACTGATGATTTCCGCTTCCAAATACAATGTTGTTGACAGCACGCTGATCCCCACAGGTGAATTGCGCGAAGTAAAAGGCACCCCGTTCGATTTCACCGCTTCAAAGCCAATTGGCAAGGATTTGGATGCAACCGGAGGTAAACCCATAGGTTATGACCATAACTTTATCCTTGATACCAAAAGCATACAGGATATGGCTGTGAAAGTTGTTGAACCAAACAGCGGAAGAACAGTTGAAGTATATACCGATCAGCCTGGCGTACAGTTCTATTCAGGTAACTTCCTCGATGGAACTCTTAACGGCAAATCAGGAGCAGTTTACCAGCAATATTCCGGTTTCTGCCTCGAAACTCAACATTTCCCTGATTCCCCTAACCAGCCTGCCTTCCCTTCAACTATTCTTAAGCCGGGTGAAAAATACCATACCACCACCATCTATAAATTTTCGGCAAAATAGATTGGGATTCACTGTTGTCCGATAAAAAAGATTACAATGAACCGAATCCTTAATTTTATTGCGTCCCATGCGGGACTTCTCATGATGGGCTTACATTTAATTCTACCAATAGCTATTTGCGCAGCAAATAGCTAACAATTAACCGGACAACAGTGATTGGGATTCTGGAAATAATTGATAATCCATTGGAATGAAGATTCGAAAAGCCCGACAAATACACATGTTGGGCTTTTTTACAATTTTGAGCATATCTTCTTCTAACACTAATTTCCTCTTTTAAAATACCCAAAGTCATGAAATCCAAATTTTTACTTCTTGTCCTGCTTCTCTGTACAAGTTTTATTTTCGCAGAAGAGCAAAGCGCTTCTTTAACCAGCCCTGACGGCAATATTGCTTTAAAGGTTATGCTCACCGAAGCAGGATCTCCTGTTTACTCCATCGATTTTAAAGGTAAGAAGATATTGGGTGAATCAAGCCTGGGACTCAGGCTCGAAGACGCAGATTTCACCAAAGGTCTGAAAATTGAATCGGTTTCAGAAGTTAAAACCATCCATGACGAGTACACTATTATTTCAGGGAAAAGGAAAAATTGTGTTTACGATGGCCTCGAAAAGACAGTTAGGTTCATGAATGCTAAAAACCAACCGCTCGAAATGATATTACGTCTTTCAAACGATGGCGTAGCATTCCGGTATTTCCTTCCCGAAAAATCTGAAGTAATCAAAAGAATTAAGGAAGAAGCCACCGCTTTTGAATTTAATCCGGGTACCAAAATTTTCCTGTCTCCCTGCCCCGATGTGTATATGGGCTGGTGCAATTCGCAACCTTCGTACGAAGATTACTATGTCCAGGGGGAAGAAATCGGGAAGCCATCACCATACGCTTCAGGCTGGGTTTTTCCGGCGCTTTTTCAGAAAGATAATACCTGGATTTTGCTAACCGAAACCGGTATGGATGGCACGTATTGCGCCAGCCGCCTGCAACAGTTTTCGGAAAACGGAAGTTACAAAATTGCCTTTCCCAGGGAAGGCGAACGAACATCACCGCTTACCCCGTTGTATCCTGAATCTGTAACTCCCTGGCTTACACCCTGGCGGATTATTGCCATTAGCGACGGACTGAAACCCCTTATGGAATCCACACTTGAAACTGATCTGGCCATTCCTGCTAAGAAAGCCGATTATTCCTTCGTGAAACCTGGCAGCGCTTCCTGGAGCTGGATCATGAAAAAAGACGATTCCATAACCTACAATGTCCAGAAACGCTATATCGACTGGTCGGCCCAGATGAAATGGAAATATTGCCTGGTGGATGTTAACTGGGACACGAAAATTGGCTATGATAAAATCAGGGAATTGGCTGATTATGCTGCCACCAAAGAAGTTGGGCTTATCCTTTGGTATAATTCAGCCGGAAGCTGGAATACAGTTACTTATCATCCAAAAGACAGGCTGCTTTTCGATCTGAACCGGCAGGAGGAATTTAAGCGGATCAGCGAAATGGGTATCAAGGGAATCAAGGTCGATTTCTTTGGTGGCGACGGGCAATCGATGATGAAGTATTATACCGACATTTTGCAAGACGCTTTAAAATACAAGTTGCTGGTTAATTTCCACGGTGCAACCTACCCGAGAGGATGGCAGCGAACCTACCCGAACCTGGTTACCATGGAAGCCGTAAGAGGTTTCGAGAACGTTACTTTCAGCCAGGAATGGGCCGACCTGGAAGCAAACCATTGTTGCGTGCTGCCTTTTACCCGAAATGTTTTCAGCCCTATGGATTTTACACCTGTAAACCTTACGGAAGCCCCCGGAATACATCGTAAAACTTCAAGCACTTTTGAACTCGCATTGACGGTTATTTTTCAGTCAGCCGTCCAGCATTGGGCCGAAAGCCCCGAAGGAATGGCAAAAATGCCGGATTATATAAGGGAATTTATGAGCACTGTTCCAACCCAATGGGACGATACATACTTTATTGATGGTTTTCCAGGTAAATTTGTAGTTATGGCCCGAAAATCGGGTAAAACCTGGTATGTGGCAGGAATAAACGGCGAAACAACTTCCAAAGAGATAAGTTTTGCTTTACCTTTTGTGACTAAAGATCTCAAAGCCACTTTGTTTACCGATGGTGATACGAACCGTTCATTTTCAACCTCTGTTTTACAGTTGAAAACAGGTAAAAAGTCAAATGTGGTAATTAAACCAACCGGTGGATTTGTGATTAGATTTGAAGAATAACTAACCGATGTTTTCATGATTTTAGTAAAATACTTATGAAAACAGGTACTCACTTTTGTCCGATTCGGGTAGCTTTTCCCTGTTATTTATATATTGACTGGGAGAAATTCCCTTTATCTTCTTAAATTGCTCGTTAAAATTCGAAACATTGTTGAATCCGCTTTCAAAACAGATTCCAGAGATATTCATCTTGTTTTCTAACAATAATTTGCACGAATGACCTACCCGTATTTCGTTTAAAACGGTATTAAATGATTTTTTTGTGTGCTTTTTAAAGTATCTGCAGAATGAAGTGGGTGTCATACCTACTATATCCGATACTTTTTCCAGGGAAATATTTTGCTTAAAATTATCTATCATATACCGGTGTGCCTTATCAAACCGGTCGAAATCGACTGATTTCCGTATTTTGGAATAACCGATGCTTGCTAATACTTGTTTGTCCTTTGTTTTCGACATATAGTCGAGAATATCAATGAGTCTGAGCAATTTGTCGATCCCTGAAGTCCGGATTATTGCTTTCATCTGAATTTCGATATGTGCTTGTGCCGAACCGGTAAACTTTACTCCAAATTGTGAATCATAGAGTAGTTGATTAATTCCTTGCATTTCGGGCAATACGGCCAATGAGTTTTTAAAAATTTCATCATCAAAGTGAATGACTAAAACCCGGACCGTTAATCCAGGTATGTTTTTACAATATTGCGGATCACTCTTCCACACATGAGGCAAATTAGGACCAATAAGTCCGATATCGCCCGGACCGAAGGATTCAGAATGGTCGCCTACAAAACGGGAACCAGTACCTTTTTCCACATAAATTATTTCAGTTTCGGGATGATAATGCCATGGAACATCCAAACAAGGAACCTCAACTTCGAGGCAATTAATGCTATATTCCGAGGTCTTGGGCAATTTTTCATATAAAACATCCATGTTTTTATCTGATTTATTTTCGAGTTCGTAAAAATATGATAAAATACCATTATTCACTGAAAATATATCTGTATTTCGAAAATAACTCTGCATCTATATTTGCCGCCATATAAAACGATCACTTTAGCTTGAATTACCATTCCTTACTTTATTGTTTGAACTACTGATTCTATTAAATCCCTTTGAATAAATAATCCTGACCATATAAAAATAATTTACCGTCAACTAAAAAACAACTAATCAATCGGGTTAATCTGGATTGAGCCCGATAAAACTAAATCTGAATATATCCATGAAACTCTGGAGCGGATTGAAAAAATAATTGACCTCGGCTGAACTTTACTTTAATGATTTTATGAATAATTGTTTTCTAAAAATCCGGGAAGATTTGTTGCGTATAAAAATGAAAAATATTTGATGGATGTAACCTCAATGGCTGGAACTGGTAAATCACAAATAAAATCCTTTTCGATCATAGTTTAACTGACAATAAATTAAAACAATGAAAATATTGAAATAAAAATAATCCCAATCAATTATTACAAACCAATCAATTCACTATTTACAAACCCCAAACAATCAAACCAATTATGAAGAAAAATCTCAACAATTACCTGCGCTGCAGCATTAAAAGCAAAGTGCTGATGCTAACAGGGATTTTGTGGTTGAGTGCAATCACACTTGTGTTTGCGCAGCAGACAAATACCGTAAAAGGTACTGTTTATGACGCAAATAATGCATCTTTACCTGGAGCAACTATCCTGGTAAAGGGTACAACGCTTGGTACAACCTCCGATGTGGAAGGTAAATTTACTCTGCAGGTTCCGGCGACCGCAAAAACGCTAGTTATATCTTTTATCGGCATGGTATCGCAGGATGTAGCCATATCAACTGAACCGATTTCGGTAACTCTTCTGTCATCCGCAACCGATCTGGAACAGGTTGTTGTTGTTGGATATGGCGTTAAGAAGAAAAGCCTTGTAACCGGTTCAATTTCATCAGTTAAGGCTGCTGATATTAAAACCACTTCATCTTCAAGAGC
The DNA here is from genome assembly GCA_963665485.1 of Bacteroidales bacterium. GTDB lineage: Bacteria > Bacteroidota > Bacteroidia > Bacteroidales > UBA4417 > UBA4417. The sequence goes on from OY762227.1 coordinate 1,227,227, forward strand.
AGACCAGGCAATCCAGGGGAAAACCGCTGGAGTTATGGTACTGCCAACATCTGGTTCACCCGGTGCAGGCTCTAAAATCAGGGTCAGGGGAACTAACTCAAACTCCAATTCAAACCCGTTGTATATTGTTGATGGAATGAAAACAGGAGATATTAATAATATCGATCCGGGAGATATTGAATCACTTGAAGTTTTAAAAGATGCAGCCTCATCCGCTATTTATGGAACAGAAGGTGCCAATGGAGTTATTCTGATTTCCACAAAATCAGGCAAATCGGGTAAAGGCGTGATAAATTATGATTTCCAGTTTGGCACTCAAAGTGCCAGGACGGATATGAAATTGATGAATGCTACACAATATAAACAATGGATGTCTGAATCAGGACAGGTCACACAGGACCGTTTTGGCGCAAATACTGATTGGCTAAGTGAAACATTCCAGTCTGCCCCAATGCAAAAACACCATATCTCTTTTTCAGGAGGGAACGATAAAACCACTTACATGCTTTCAGGCTCTTATCTTACACAGGATGGTATTATTGGTGGTGATAAAGCTAATTATAAAAGGTACACATCAAGGTTGAATGTAAAAAGTGCTGTAAAAAAATGGCTTGAAGTAGGCGGTAATTTTAATTACAGTCATTCAAACCAGGAAAATGTTGGACAAGATGATGAGTATAGAAGTTTGGTAAACAGCGCTTTGCTTATTGATCCATTAACTCCTGTTACATATACTGATACTCCTGCTCATGTTCAGTCTCTTTTAGATGCTGGAAAAGTAATTGTAAAAGATGGAAATGGTAAATACTTTGGTTTAACTGAAAATGTATCAGGTGAAATGTCAAATCCATTGGCTACACTTACAACATACCATAATACTACCGAACAAGATAAACTGATGGGTACCGGTTATGCAACGATTAAGCCATTCACGGGTTTAACTGTTACCTCAAGAATTGGTATTGATCTGACTTATCAGAATCAACATATTTGGAGCCCTCTCTATTATTTCTCTACAGAAAATCAAAATGGGACAACCAATGTAACCGATAATCTGAACAAATACAATACCTGGTTATGGGAAAATTTTGCCACTTACGCTAAAGATTTTGGAGATCATTCATTTTCGGTAATGGCAGGGTATTCTGCTGAGCAGTATAAAGGTCCTGCATATACGCTGTATTCAGCACCAATGGTAGCCGAAGGTGATCAGTATGCAAACCAGGGATCAACTACTTCCGACTTATATGACAGAACTGGTGGAATACCTTCTGAAAACAGCATGGCATCAATGTTCGGCCGTCTTTCATATAGCTACAAAGGTAAATATTTGTTGGAAGGTTCTATCCGTAGAGACGGAGCAAGCGTTTTCCCTACCGATTCTAAATATGCAACATTCCCTGCAGTATCTGCCGGATGGGTAGTTAACAAAGAAAATTTCTTTTCAGATGTAAAACTAGTTTCTTATTTAAAAGTTAGAGCAAGCTGGGGCGCAAACGGAAGCAAATCAAACCTCCCCGGTAACGAGGATAAAGAATTATGGACACTTGCCGGTATTAAATATCCCGATGCCAACGGCACATACCAATCTGGCGCACAAATTGCAAAATTAGTCAATAAAGAATTGTTGTGGGAAAGAACCGAAATGGCAGATATAGGTGTTGACGTAAGGTTGTTGAACAACAAAATCACATTCACCGCTGATTGGTACAACAAAAACACAAAAAATCTGATTGCGCTGGGTACTTTCCCTATGTCAACCGGAGGTGGTATGCCTTATGTTAACGCCGGAACTGTTAATAATAAAGGACTTGAATTTGAACTCGGCTACAGAAATGAAGATAGTGATATTAAATACGGAGCCAGTGTAAACCTTTCGACATTGAAAAACAATGTAACTCAATTAGATGTAAACGCACCTGTTAGCGGAGCTAATGTAAGGGGTTATAATTTAACCTGGTTCGAACAGGGTCAACCAATCTGGTATTTCAAAGGATACAAAACCGATGGTATATTTGATGATGCATCAGAAGCTAATGCATACAATACCACATATGGTACTACTTTCCAGGCAGGTGACCCAATCGTAGTTGATGTTAATGGGGATAAAAAAATTACTGCTTCTGATCAGACAAAAATTGGCAGCCCGCACCCTTCATTAATATACGGCGGCAACATTTTTCTTGGATACAAAGGGTTTGATTTCAGCCTTGCTTTCCAGGGTGTTTCCGGCAATGATATTTTCATGGCCTGGTATCGTACTGATAGAAGTTTATCGAATAAACCTGCATATATGTTCGAAGACAGGTGGACCGCTACTAACACAAGTGCCAGTGGCCCAAGAGCAGATAACAGCAGCGATTATGTTTACCGTAGCGACCTGATGGTTTCTAACGGATCGTATATGAGAATCAAGCAGATCCAGTTGGGTTATACATTGGCAAACTCAATTACATCGAAGTTTGGAGTTAGTTCACTCAGGGCATATATCTCCCTCGATGATTATTTCACCATTACCAAGTACAAAGGAATGGATCCAGAAGCTGGTAGTAACAATAACCAGAGCCAGGGAGTTGACAGGGGATTGTATCCAATTGCTGCCAAGATGTTATTTGGTCTTTCAGCTAGTTTCTAATCTAAAAAAAATTAAATCATGAAAAGAATAATATATAGTTTAAGTCTACTGGTCATACTTGCTTTGGCAGGATGCAGTAAAGATTTTTTAGAAGTTGCACCCGTTGGTCAACTCACCAGCGACAACTTTCTGAAAAATGATAATGATGTGAAATTGGCCACCATGGGGGTTTATAACAAAATCCAGGAAAACTATTCAAAAGGATCCTGGACCAGCGTGTATTTTATGAAAAACCTTCCGGCTGATGATACCAAATGTGCCGGACCAAATGGTGGTGATACTCCTGAATATCAATATCTTGATGATTTTAACATTAGTTCTGATAATAGCAAGATTGCAGCAATCTGGACTAATTTTTACAGTACAATCAATTCCTGTAATACAATAATTAATAACGTTGGCGCAAACGCATCTGCTACTCCAGGAATGAAAACCATGGTAGGAGAAGCTAAAGCATTGAGAGCTTTTACCTATCTTGACCTGGTAATCATGTTTGGCGGTGTTCCTTTAATGACTGTAAATCCTGCTTCAGCCGCGGAATTTAATCAACCACGTGCAACTGTAGCTGAAGTATATGCTCAGATTGAGACAGATCTAAAAGACGCAATTGCTGTATTACCTTTGAAAAGTGATTACGCTGCTGTAGATAAGTTCCGTTTTTCAAAAGGTACTGCTCAGGCCCTTTTAGGAAAAGCATACTTGTATCAAAAGAAATACTCAGATGCTGCTACAGTATTAGCATCAGTTATTTCAAGCAATGTTTATGGTCTTGAATCAAATTATGCTGATATCTGGTCGAAGAATACAGAATTTGGTACGGAATCTATTTTTGAAGTATCTTATACTTCCCAGGAAAATTATGGCTGGGGTAACTTCCCATGGAATGGTGGTAATGAATCTAACATTGAAATGCAGCTGGAAGGACCACGTACTGATGGAGATGGATCATTCGATTTTTCTCACCTGGATACTGCACAAGTAAATATCACAGGCGGATGGGGATTTAATCTTCCTTCTAAAAAAATAGGTGATCTCTTATATTCCAATCCTGCAGACAAACGGATAAAAGGATCAGTGCTTTCTGAAGCTGATTATTTTGCAGCCGGCGGAGCTTACCAGGTTGGTGAATATCCATACGACTATGAAGGTTACCTGAGATTAAAATATGCTGACAGAGCCTCAGAAACAACAAAACCGGGTACAGCTCAGCCTGAATTAAATTACGGTTCCAATTACAGGATAATCCGTTATGCCGATGTTTTGTTAATGGCTGCCGAAGCGTATAACAAAAGCTCAAATGATGTGGCTGCTCAAACTGAACTGAAAAAAATAACCGATAGGGCAGGCATAGCTGCACATACCGAAACCGGAACAGCACTCTTTGATCAGATTGTGATTGAAAGAGCTAAGGAACTATGTTTCGAAGGCAGCCGTTACTGGGATTTAGTTCGTTGGGATATGTCCAGTTCGCAACAAACAGGCTTTGTTAAAGGCAAACATGAACTGTTCCCTATTCCTCTGAACGAGATTCTTTCTAATACCGCAATGGGAGAAAAAGCTCAAAATCCCGGATACTAATACATCCGGATGAGCAAAATTAAAAGGAGGTTGACAGGGTAACCAATTAGATGACTTGAGGGTTTAATGATTATTTGGTGATCTTAGAAACAATTGGTTGGTTGGCTGAGCAGGTTATCCTGTTCAGCCTCCTTTTTAATATCTCATTTCTTTTAAACAACGTAAAAAAGGTTTTCCCTGGATTTTTCTGATATTTTCCCGGTAAAATACAGCGTGGATCTTATGATGTACAACTTCTAAAAAGTGGTTATTCGTAGCAGCAACAAAAAATCAAAAAATAGTACATTCAATTAGGAAAATAGGATTAGTTTCTTTAGACCAAAAGTTTAATTTTTGCAGTTTTAGAATTGTATTTAATGCAAAAACAACCTCTGAAATCGGGAAGAAAAAATCAGGTGATTAATTTAAACTTAAGCCAAATATAGAGCAGCATTAAATAGCTGGTTTATAACAAGCCCACTACTTAACAACTTAAACCAGTACAATGAATCTGATCAATCAAAAACTAAAATTTTCGGAGAAAGTCGGTTACGCGCTTGGCGATGGGGCTGCAAATATTGCCTGGCGTGGGGTAGCCACCTTTCTGTTTATTTTTTACACCGATGTTTTTGGAATAAGTCCCGCTACAGTTGGCTTGTTGATGCTGATTGCACGATTTAGCGATGGGATTATTGATATTATTATGGGTGTTGTCTGCGACAGGACAAATACTAAATACGGCAAATTCCGCCCCTGGATATTATGGACAGCCATTCCTTTAGGGATAACATTATCCCTGCTGTTCACATCTCCTAACCTTGGTGAAACCGGGAAAGTGGTTTATGCCTATGCTACGTACCTGTTGTTTTTTATTATGTACACCGCTAACAATATCCCTTACGGTGCATTAATGGCTGTTATGACCGGTGATGACAAAGAACGCACAAGCCTGGGCTCGTATCGCATGGTGGGCGCGTTTACAGGAGGCATGGTGGTTCAGGGCGCGTTGTTGTTCCTGGTCGCCAATTTTGGAAATATCAATCCGACTATTATTGTCGACAAACTTGAAGCGAAGAAATACGAAGTAACGGTATCGACCAACCAGGATGTTAAGAATGTAAACATCAAAACTAAAGACGGAATTGCAATGTTTACCTGGGCCGATGCAGCGGTTAACGATAGCACTAACAATCCTGCAAAAGGGAAAAGTTTTTCGATGCTGGCCGGAGAAACGTACTCATTTATCGTAACTGGTGAAGATAATCTTGAACCAGGGAAAATCAGTATTATTGACCAGAAAAGAGGGTATAGCTCTGCTATTTATATCTTGTCGGTTTTCTTATCGCTTTTCCTGATAATCACTTTCCTGACGACGAAGGAAAGGGTTCAACCTCCCAAAGAACAGAAAACCAATCTGGGAAAAGATTTGAAAGATCTGATCAGGAACAAACCATGGCTGATACTGTTGGGGATTGGATTATTATTCCAGGTTTACAACTCTATTAAACAAGGCATTGTTGTAATTTATTTTTCACATTACCTGCATAACCAGCTTCTGGCAGCATCGTTCATGATCGGCTTAATGATTGCTTCTATCGGAGGCGCAATGATTACTTCACCACTGGCAAAACGATATGGAAAGCGCAACTTGTTCATCTATGCGTTGATTTTCTCTGGTGCGGTTAACTCATTACTTGTTTTTTGTGGCCCCGAAAACATTGTTGCTATTTTCACTATCGGAATAATTTCGGAATGTGCCGCTGCCATATTCCCGACCTTGTTTTTTGCCATGCTTGGCGATGCCGCTGATTACTCGGAGTTTAAAAATGGACGTAGAGCAACCGGGTTAATCTATTCAGCAGGTTCTTTCTCAACCAAGTTTGGCGGTGGTGTGGCCGGAGCTATTATTGGCTTTGTTTTAGCGGCATTTCATTACAATGGACAGGATGAAATTGCAATTCAGGGCGCAGTTCCGGGTATCATAATGCTCATGAGTTGGATTCCGGCAATCGTAGCATTTATCGCCGCCGGGTTTATGACTCTTTATCCTTTGACTCAAAAGAAAATGGATGAAATTACTCTTGAACTAGGTAACCGAAGAGTTAAAGAACTGGTTTGAAAACCATCATAAATTTAAGAAATACATCAGCATATAATTAATACGCAGTACTATGAAATTCGGACATTTCGACGATCATCACAGAGAGTATGTGATCACTAATCCACAAACCCCCTGGCCCTGGATCAATTACCTGGGTAATGAAGATTTTTTCTCACTGATTTCAAATACTGCCGGCGGTTATTCTTTTTACAAAGATGCAAAGTTTCGCAGAATCAACAGATATCGCTACAACAATGTGCCGATGGATAGCGGCGGTCGTTACTTCTATATAAAAGACGAAGAAACTACCTGGTCGCCGGGTTGGAAACCCTGCAAAACCCCTCTCGATAGTTATGAATGCCGGCATGGAATGAATTACACATCAATCCAGGGTGAAAAAAATGGAGTAACTGCCAAAGTCCTGTTCTTTGTTCCGTTGAAAACCTGGGCCGAAGTTCAAAAACTTACGCTTACAAATAATTCGGATGGAGTTAAGAGTCTGAAAATTTTCTCGTTTACTGAATGGTGTTTGTGGAACGCCGCCGCTGATATGGAAAACTTTCAGCGTAACTTCTCAACGGGAGAAGTAGAGGTAGAAGGATCGGTGATCTATCATAAAACCGAGTATAAGGAACGTCGTAATCATTACGCTTTTTATTCAGTGAATACGCCAATCAAAGGCTTCGACACGGATCGCGAAACATTTTTTGGCCTGTATAATGGTTTCGAAGCGCCACAAGTGGTTGCTGAAGGAAATCCAACAAATACGGTTGCTCACGGCTGGTCACCTATTGCGTCTCATTGCATTGAGGTTGTACTTCAACCCGGCGAGTCGAAAGACCTGGTATTTGTATTGGGCTATGTGGAAAATGCAGAAGATAAAAAATGGGAAAGTAAAGGCATCATTAATAAAACCCTGGCGAAGAAAACCATAGCCCGTTTCAATACTCCTGAAAAAGCAGATGCCGCTTTTGCTGAATTGCGTGCGTATTGGGACTCTCTGTTAAGTGTTTACACAATAAGTTCCGGCGACGAGAAACTCGACCGTATGGTAAATATCTGGAATCAATACCAGTGTATGATAACCTTTTGCTTTTCCCGATCTGCTTCGTTTTTCGAATCAGGAATAGGGCGGGGCATGGGTTTCCGCGATTCGAACCAGGATTTGGTAGGCTTTGTACATCAGCTTCCTGAACGGGCTCGTGAACGAATTATCGACATCGCATCAACCCAATTTCCCGACGGTGGCTGCTACCACCAGTATCAGCCGCTTACAAAAAAAGGGAACAACGAGATTGGACAAGGTTTCAACGATGACCCGATGTGGCTGATTTTTGGCACAACATGCTATATCAAAGAAACCGGGGATTTCAGTATCCTGGATGAGCCCGTTCCTTTCGATAATCAGCCCGGTTCGGAAGTTTCATTATTTGAGCATTTAACTGTTTCGTTCAATCATATAATCAATAACTTAGGGCCACATGGCTTACCCCTGATCGGACGTGCCGATTGGAATGATTGTCTTAACCTGAATTGCTTTTCAACCGACCCCAATGAGAGTTTCCAAACTACAGAAAACAAATCGGAGGGAAGCAAAGCTGAAAGTTTGATGATAGCCGGATTATTTGTGGTTTATGGCAGGGATTATATTGAGCTGAGCAATAAAACCGGAAACCCTGCCGAAGCAATACGCGCGCAAAAGCATGTTGATGAAATGGTTAAAGCCATAAAAGTTCATGGCTGGGATGGCGATTGGTTTCTACGCGCCTATGATTTTTATGGTCATAAAATTGGTTCGCACGAAAATATTGAAGGGAAAATCTTCATTGAATCGAACGGATGGTGCGCTATGGCAGGCATTGGCCAGGAAGAAGGTATGGTTACCAAAGCCCTTGATTCAGTAAAGAAACATCTCGATTGTGATCACGGAATTGTTCTCAATAACCCGGCGTTTACAAAATATTATGTTGAATATGGTGAAATCTCCACATACCCGCCCGGATACAAGGAGAATGCCGGAATATTCTGCCACAATAATCCCTGGATCATGATTGGTGAAACCGTGGTAGGAAACGGCAACCGTGCCTGGGAATATTACCGTAAAATATGCCCGTCGTATCTCGAAGATATAAGCGAATTACACAAAACAGAGCCTTATGTGTACGCGCAGATGATTGCTGGAAAAGATGCTTTCAAACCTGGCGAAGCCAAGAACTCGTGGTTGACAGGAACAGCTGCCTGGAATTTTTATGCCATTACCCAATTTATTCTTGGCATTCAGCCTGATTTTGACGGCCTTAGAATTAATCCCTGCGTTCCTAAAGATTGGAAAGGATATAGTGTTACCCGTAAATTCAGGGGCGCAACCTATCAGATTGAGATCCAAAATCCATATGGCAAATCAAAGGGTGTGAAAGAGGTAATTGTTGATGGAAAACCGCAAACTTCGAATCTTATTCCTTTGTTTAGCGACGGATTGGAACATGCTGTTATAGTTATTTTGGGATAAAATGTCATGAATTTAATTATCTGTATCATTGAAAAAACTGGTAATAAAGCCAATCGAAATGCAGTAAATTCTGATTATCTAAAAGATAAATTAAACAGAAAATTATGTACACGAATAACTGAGTCTGCAAGACTGCAAGGTAACGGAACAAATAAGGAAAGCGCGTATAGCCATCCGGCACAGCCTGCGTTGGTAGAAATATTCTGTAAAATTAGTATTATATCAGCCTGAAGGTTTTCAGTTCTTTTTAAGCTGCTATGTGGCAAACCTTTGCTTTCTATTGCCCGAAAAATTTGCAGTTGTTAGTTAAGGTGGAACAAATACTCATCTTTGCTTAGCAACCCGGAAAACATTCGTGCGTTAAACGGCATTCTTTCAGCCACTTTATGTTTTATGCTGGTAGCTTCTTTTAAAGGTAACATAGTGTAATTGTTTAAGTTATATCTATTTTTAATTGTGGTTTTTGGTATTATCCGCAGCTGTTTTTACTGTTTTTCAGATCACATCCTGTGCAGCCACCGCAGGCACTTTTCGGTTTTTTACCCGGGTGCAGCGACCTAAATATCGAATACCCGGTATACACAAACGCGGCTAAAATAATTAAGGCTACTATTATATTCTGGTACATAGGATGATGAATTAAAGTAAACTTCCAACCTGGTACGTTGCAAATGCTACCAGCCAGGCCAAAACGGTTGTGTAAACCATGGTAAATGCAGCCCATCCCCAGTTTGCTTCGCGTTTTACGGCTGCTATTACCGCTATGCAGGGGAAATAGATTAAGACAAATAGCATCAAGGTGAAAGCAACCAGGGGCGAAAAAACTTTTTCACCTATCCTTGGCCCGCTCGTAAATACTTGTTTCTGTAATTTATTCTGCAGCCCAACTGATGTTTCATCTGCTTCAAGGTCCGATTGATACAAAACGCCCATGGAGCCTACCAGGATTTCTTTTGCCGCCAGGCCGGTTACAATACTTACTCCTATTTTCCAGTCGAAGCCCAGGGGTGTGATCACAGGGGTAATAAAATGCCCGATCTGCCCGATATACGATTTCTCCATCCGTTCCGATTCACGCGCTATGGTCAGTTTTGTGATTTGTGATGCTTTGATGCTGTCAACCTGGGTTACATCATTCTGGACTTTCAGGATGGCAGCATTGTATTTCATTGAATTTTCGGTGTTTCTGGGGAAATATCCCAGTGCCCATATCAGGATGGACGCAAACAGGATTACCGTTCCCATTTTAGTGAGATACTGCACACTTTTATTCCACATATGTATGCTGGTATTGCGCAACGTAGGCATTCGGTAAGGCGGTAGTTCCATTACAAACGGAACATCTGCTTTTTTGAAAAATATCTTTTTAAATACTAAAGTCATAATAATTGCCAGAACCACCCCGATTACATAGATTGTCAGAAGGACCAACCCCTGTTTTACCGGGAAAAACGCCGAAATCAGCAATACATAAACCGGCAGGCGGGCGCTGCACGACATAAAAGGAATGATGAGCATGGTAAGCAAGCGATCTTTACGGTTTTCCAAAGTTCGCGTGGCCATCACTGCCGGAACATTGCAGCCGAATCCCATCAATAAAGGAATAAACGATTTGCCATGAAGCCCGATTTTATGCATCAGCCTGTCCATGATAAAAGCGGCGCGGGCCATATAGCCGGTGTCTTCCATTAACGAAATGCAAAAGAAAAGGATCAGGATGTTGGGAAGAAATACAATTACGCCTCCAACTCCGCCTATGATACCGTCGATAATCAGATCGTGAAGCGCACCTTCGGGCATCGTATTCCCGATTACGTCGCTCAGCCAGCCAAGGCCCAGATCAATCCAGTCCATGGGATAGCTGCCAAGGGTAAAAGTAACCTGGAACATAGCCCACATAAAAAACAGGAATACCGGAAACCCAAGCCATTTATGGGTTAACACTGAATCGGCATCGTGGCCGGCTTTTCGCTTTTGTTCGGGTGCCAGGTGATAGGTTTCCTTTAACGCACCTTTGATAAATGCATATTTCGCGTCGGTAAGTATGGTTTCGGTTTTTTCGTTGTACGCTTTCTCCAGTTGGTTTTGCTCACGTTTAGCGGTTCCAATCAGTTGGGTGGTGCCAGGCAATTCAGCAAGCGATTTGAAAATATGCGAATCGTTTTCTAAAAGTTTAATGGCAAGGTAAAGCGGATGATAGCGATCTGTAAGTACTTTGTCTTTATCAATAAGTTGTGTGAGCGTATCGATGGATTTATTGATATCAGCACCATAATTGATATGAACATGCCTTACCGATTTTTCGTTTTCATGGTAAACATCAATCACTTTTTGCATCAGGTCATCAATGCCTTTGCCTTTCGATGCCACGCAGGGAACGATAGGAATACCAATCATTTCGCCCAGCATTTTGTAATCGAAACGATCGCCTTTGTTCTCCAGTTCATCGAACATGTTCAATGCAATCACCACTTTAATATCCATATCGATAAGCTGTGTGGTGAGGTATAGATTACGCTCAATATTGGAGGCATCAATCACATTTATAACCACATCTGGCATTTCGTCGGTAAGATGATGCCGCACAAAAAGCTCCTCCGACGAATATTCCGAAATAGAATATGTTCCCGGCAAATCAGTAACAAAAAGCGTATGATCGTTTTTCTTAAGCCGTGCGGTTTTTATATCCACCGTTACGCCACCATAATTTCCAACCCTTTCGTGCTTGCCGGTTGCGTAGTTGAAAAGGGTAGTTTTGCCACAATTCGGATTTCCAACCAATGCCACATGAATATGATGACTTTGTTCCCTGAGATTATGGGGCGCTGTTTCCAGCAAATGGGTTCCGTTGTACGATTTTTCAGCTTGTTCGAGTGAACCGGCAGGCAAAATTTCAATCAGTTCAGCTTCACTTCTGCGTAACGAAACCCGGTAGCCCATCAGTTCATATTCAGCCGGATCCTGCAACGGCGCTTTTTTAATGGCCTTTACCCGTGTTCCCGACACAAAACCCATCTCGGTAATGCGTTTACGAAAAGCGCCATAGCCCCTTACTTTGGTTATAAAAGCCGTTTCGCCATCAGCAAGATCGGATAAAAATCGATCGGTGACAGTGTGACCTATGAGTGGTATATTTACCTGGTTTTCAATATTTTCTGTAGTATTCAATCTGTTGTCTTTTAAATGGATGTAGGCATAAGCCGGAAATGGATTCAGAAGTTTGGTTTTTAAAAATTAATGCTAAACCGCAGGATGCAAGCCAATGCGTTAGGCAAAACCTCGCCGGTTCCTCCGGGATGAATTATATACTGCAAATCAGGCTGTACTGAAAAATTATCGCCGGTCTGTTTTTTGTAATAGGCTTCGATGGTGGTTTCGTTTTTTCTATAATTTTTATTGAAAGCTGCACAAGCAATTGCCAGCCCTATGGCATCTCCTGTTTGCTTTTTCGAAATACCAAAGTAATTTATTCCTCCGCCTAAGTAGTAATGATGGTTATTGATACTTGCCGGGCTTAACGCAAGCTGCGCAAACACGCCAATACTTTGGTGGCTGCCAGCTTTTTTCCAGATGGTTTGGTCCGCGATAAAGTAGGCACCGTAATTTTTATCGAACACTTCGGTTATTTCACCGGTTTCGGGATCGGTATCTTTTAATCCTGAATGAAAATAATAACCGGCTTTATAGGTTCCCGGCAATTGAAACATATTTGTGTACCAGTTGAGTTCGCCCAGGATCAGTGACCCGTCTTCGGTACACAGATGCCAGTTGGTGTTGTAAACGTTATGTTCAAATGCGGTAGGGTAACCGTCGTAAATGGCTGCCGTTAACGAAATATTTTCGGTGAAATGAATTTTCGTTGTAATGCCCAGGGCAGTCAACGGGAAAATAGGCGCAGGTATATTATCCGCGATAAGCGAAGGGATGCCGAACGAACTGTTAATAAAACTGCCCCCGTTATCGCTGGCAGCAAATTCAGTATTCAGATCTTGTAGTCCGAAAGTAATTTCGAAACGCTTGAACCTTTGCTGATACCACAACTCATGAATGTACACGTGATCGCCGGCATCAATATTGGAAACTGCCTGAAAATCACCAACCAGGTTCTCAGTGGGCGACTTGCCGTGGGTTACAGCGCCATTAATAAAAAACTGCCCGCCTTTCCATAACTGTGCATTTTGTGTATCGAAACCTACTTTCAGATTGGCCATTCCCAGGAAAACAATTCCTGTTTTTATACCACCCATCATATTGGTGCTGATGTCGCCAGTGTAGGAAGCTTCGGTTGAAACTGCTTTTACAGCCTGGTTCAGACTCTGCTGATCAGCATTTTCAGCCATAACGGGGCTTGGGTTTGTTGTATCGCTTATTCCGTCAGCCTTGGCATGTAGTGCAAATGTTAATGTGATTATGAGTATAAGTATTGATTTCATACGGGTTGATTTGCCTGGTTTTCAGGATGCAAAGTAACTTCAGGCAGCCGAAGGCTGCAATCACGTAAAATGATGAATTTTCAGAGTTTGTATCCCTTATAGCAGGGATTTGAAATCAAGCTTATCCGGTATATGAATCGAGTGAAATAAATTTATTTGAAATAGCATAAATAGTAAGACCAGCCTGGCTTTTGATGCCGGTCTTTTGAATAATATTTTTCCTGTGGCTGGCTACCGTGTGTATGCTGATATTGAGTTTGTCGGCAATTTCTTTGTTTGATAATCCGTGAACCAATTGTAACAGAACATCCAATTCTCTTTCAGTGATCTGCTCTGTGATAGCTGATTCAATGTTGTTCGCGGTAAGTTGGGATTGTTTGTATATTGTGTTTACAATGGTTTCGGGTGTATCAGTAATATTTATGATACTGTCGAAAAGAGAAATTGCTTCTTTATCGAAATAGGAATAAATTAGTCCGGTCCATTTAAATTGCGGATGTAAACGTTTCAATTGATTAAACTGGCGTATATCGTGTTGTACCTGCGCCGGGTTAAGAATGATGGCATCTGTTTTATCTTTGAATGCAGGATGTTCGAGTTCATCCATGTTGTCGAGCCTGTAAATCTGGAAGTGGTGTTCCGAACGGAGCAGTATGTTGGCTAATCCTTCGTAAATAATATGCGAAGGTTCCAGGATAGCGATATGTATAAGATTTTTAACCAAGGATTTGCTTGTTTTCAAGGTTTATAACAAGCGGGATCAGTATTGTTTCCTCAATGAGTGAATGAATACTGAGAACAAATTCAAGTTCTATCAGGCTAAAGAGGAGTTTGCGACGGTTAACCGGATCGTTTTTTAGCGAAACATGCCTGAGCAGCAGATTTTTAAGATCAGCAAGTTTCGACTCAATATCGGTGTGGTGTTCCAGGTATTCCGTTCCGGAGAATTTAATTTCCCCATTTCGCTGTTCGGTTACTTTGCCGGGAAGTAGACTGCGAAAATAAGGAAAGGCAATTCCTTCTTCATAATCAAGATGTTCGGATACTTCCAAAAAATAATCATTAAAGAATTTCTCGATCATTCTGATTTCAGCAGATGGGTTTTTATCGAATAGTTTTTTTATATGATCCTGTATTTCAGGATATTTGTCATATTTAAAATAGTAATGCGCATTTCTTAAAAACCCGATTATAGTTTCGATATGTCCTGAATCGAATCCTTCAGATCCTATTGAGGTAAAACCATTGTAAAGGTTGGCAAACGAAATAAATACTTTTTCATTGATACCATTTTCAGTACAAAGTTGTGATACCGTTTTATCATGCACCACCAAATCCAGCCCAAAATGTTCCAATAAAAGGAGAAGATAAGGGTTCTCGAATATCAGATCGGCCATTCTGATATGCGGTTTGATGTATGTTTTGGTAGTTTGATACATGTGAATCAGATATTTTTATTGGCTAAAATTAATTTTAATTTGTCAAACCTGCCTGGCATTTTTTGTAAATACTATTACAGAATGCTTGTTTCATCATTCGGTGCGTTTGCTTTATCGTCCGCTCTTTTCTAAAATCGCTTTCAGATTTCCGAGACCTTTTTGTAAGTCTTTACCCAGCAATTTTTTAAATATGGGTGAAAGCAAGGACATTGGAAATTTGGACGGACTGTCAAATATCCAGGCAACCACAGTTCTGTTTTCTGCCGCCCTGGTGATTTGAAATCTGATTTTAGCCGTATTTTGCATGGGGCGAATAAATTTAACCAGATATTCAATACTCTTACCTTCCTCTATTCCTGTAATTTCCTGTTCGCCGGCACCAACATTTTTAATTGTGCTATCCCAGCTGTACACAAAACCAATTGTTCCATCATTACCCTTGTATTGTTTTTTCATAGTTGGATCAGCCATGTTCCAAACACTAAAATTGTCCTGATTTACAGTTGTTTTGAGGTAGTCAAAAACCAATTCAGAACTCATTTTAATCTCAATCGACTTTTCTATTTTCATCATCGTAAGAATTAAACTCTTACCTGGAACGTATTACCTGGTATATTGTTCAATTGTAGTGTGTTAGGCTGCATTAAACAACCCGTTGCGTGATTTTGGTTTTTGGAAGTTAGATCCTTTCCCCTGGAATCTTCTACAGATTAGGAAAAACGTATCCACACTTTGGAAAACATTGTATGCAAACAGTCTTCTTTCATTATCTGGAATATTTATCGATGCTTTAATATTTATTTAAAGTAAAAACAGAATTTGTTCGTCTGCCTTAATACAGTCAGGTTGTTATGTACAATTCATAATTCAAAATAGGTAGCAGTAACACTCAGGAAAAAGCAGGAAAAATTTTGCCTAGGTTTCTCGAATTTATCGATCGAAAAATACAACCTGAAAATAATTTAAAGATCAGTTGTTGTGTAAGTTAAAATTTCAGATAGCTAATTCTAAAAATATTTTTTATTAAATAGTTGCATGTATCAACTAATTGTTTTTACCTTTGCAGCGTTTAAAAAAAGAAAAAGAAAATGCAGGTCTTAACTTTAAATAATACCGGACGAATGTTACACGAAGTATATCGTGTATTTAAGAAATTATCCGAAGGTCAACAGAATATGGAAATTTACATTACCCCGGAACAATTTGGCCTTTTACATGCTATCAGCGAAAAGACTGAGGAGGTAATACAAAAAGATATGGCTGAAATGATGGGAAAAGATAAGTCTGCCATACTCAGGCTTATTGATTCATTGGAAGAGAAAGAATTGGTGAAGAGGGTTGCTGACAGTAAGGACAGAAGGAAGAATTACCTTATTGTAACAAAATTAGGCTACAGGGTCATCGAACAGTATTTGAAGATTGCTGAAGATATGATGCTGGTTATACAGGAAGGATTAAGCCAGGAGGAAATTGACACATACGATCGTGTAGTAAGCCACATCAGTTCCAAAGCAAAAGAGATGTAAATTTTTTTTTAAAAAAGTTGATATGCACAACAATTGACCTAATAAACCTTTTAATTTCTGAATACATTAATACCTAGGATTAGAATAACCAATTAAAAATAAAATGATGCTACTACAATTAATAAACCTTAATAACAGGTATTTGGGTCTGGATCCTGTTCGTTATGTAAAACCTGACAAATCAAAACAAACAGGGATGAAAGCCATTTATAAAATCATAATTATCAGCATGATTTGCCTGAATGTGCAATCGCTAAAAGCGCAACAGCCACTGGTGCTTTCACTGGATAGTGCTGTTTATTATTCCATCGATCATAATAAGACGTTGATAAATTCGAAATATGCAATCCAGAAGTCAGCGCAAAAAATTAAGGAAGCCATAGCTGTTGGTTTACCACAGGCTAATGCCACCTTGGATTATAGTAATTTTTTGGGTGCTTCGGCCTCGATCCAATTAAATCCCGAGGCGCCGCCTGCTACAATTGAATTTAATCCTACCAGTAATGTAAAAGGTACTATCAGCCAGATGATATTTAATGGCAATTATTTTGTCGGCGTGCAACTTTCGAAACTTGCCAAAACCATTACAGAGCAAGGCTATCAGAAAGATGAGCTGAATGTTAAAGAACAGGCCATACAAGCATATTGCATGATCCTGGCAAGTGAAAGAATATCAGACATCATCAGGGAAAATAAGACCAATGCACTGCTGCTTTATGAAAAAACAAAGAATCTTGCCAATGCCGGTATTCTGGAACAAACGGATGCAAAAAAACTATCTGTAATGGTGGCATCGGTCGACAATGCGTTAAAATCGTCGGAAAGACAGGTTGAGTTAGGGTATAACCTTTTGAGGCTGCAATTGGGCCTGGAGCCTGATCAGGAAATTAAACTTACTTCATCTCTCATGGATATTGCACAGGCATATGAGGCACAAACCGCATTGGCTGACACCTTTAATATTCAAAAAAATATTGATTTTCAAATGGTTGCAATGCAGGGTGAAATTGCACAAAAGACTATTGATCTCAGAAAGTCAAGTTACCTGCCTTCGGTTACGGCTTTTTATTCGCGTACCGAAAAATTGAAAAAACCTCTTTTTGATATGACACCCAAGAATGTTCTTGGATTCACGTTAACCGTTCCCATTCTTTCGGGTGGACAACGGGTAGCGCAATTGGATCAGGCTAAAATTGATTACGACATCAACACCAACACCAAAGACCTGTTAACGCAGCAACTCACTTTGCAGGACAGGCAGATTAGGTATAACTACAATAACCTTCTGGAACAACTGGCCACCCAAAATGAAAACAGGGAAATTGCAAAAGAAGTACTGGATAAGATGAACCTGAAATATGAACAAGGTATCGTTTCGAGCCTCGAATTAACCAGTGCCAATACCGACTATCTGAATGCTGAAACAACATACACCAGCATCATGCTTCAAATACTGAATGCTGAAATATCATTACGTAAAATTAACAGTAAACTCTAAAAAAAAAATGAATACTATCAAACAATTGACCTTATCTCTTGCCGTA
Organism: Bacteroidales bacterium; assembly: GCA_963665485.1. GTDB lineage: Bacteria > Bacteroidota > Bacteroidia > Bacteroidales > UBA4417 > UBA4417. Next base: position 1,244,971 of record OY762227.1, read on the forward strand.
GGATTATTAATCATGAGTTCATCCTGCAGCTCTAAAAAGGAAGCTAATGCTGACAAGAAAGCATCTGACACAATCCAGCCAGTTGCGGTTAAAACCATGGTTGTAAAGCAGGAAGTGATAAACCGGTATGTTGACTTTACGGTTTCATTAATTCCTTTCGAAGAAGTGAACCTGGCTCCTGCAGCTCCCGGCCGGATTGAGAAAATTAATGTTGAAATCGGAAATAATGTTTCCAAAGGCCAGATAGTTGCCTTAATGGATCGCACCAACCTGGAGCAGGCACGCATTAATTTAGCAAAACTTGAAATAGATTTCCGCCGCCTTGATACCTTAAAAAAGACAAACAGTATTGCCGACCAGCAGTACGACCAGATGAAGTCGGCTGTTGATCTGGCCCGAAACAGCTACCAGTATCTTCAGGAAAACACCCAGTTAAGAGCCCCGTTCAGCGGCGTTGTTTCCGGTAAATATTTCGAGGATGGTGAAATCTATTCAGGTTCGCCGGTTGCAGCCGTTGGGAAACCTGCCATTGTTTCGATCATTCAGATCAACCAGCTTAAAGCCCTGGTAAGCATTTCGTCAAATTATTTCACTTCGGTTAAAGAAGGAATGAAAACCGACGTCACCTGCGATCTTTATCCGAATTTAAAATTTAACGGTGAAATATTTAAAATTTATCCCACCATTGATAATGCTACAAAAACATTCACCGCAGAAGTAAAAATTCAGAACAGCAATCTGAAACTGCGTCCGGGAATGTTCTCAAAAATTCAGCTTAACCTTGGCAAAGGCAATGCCGTATTGGTTCCAAACATTGCACTGGTAAAACAAACCGGAACCAATGATATGTATGTGTTTGTGAATAAGGATAATGTGGCTGTAAAAACTCTTGTAAAAACAGGCCGCATGTTCGATGATAAGATCGAGATCACGGATGGAATTACTGAAGGAAATGAAATTGTGATAGTGGGACAGAATAAACTCGAAAATAAAACCCCGCTTCAAATAAAAAATTAATTCCGGTAACGGGGTTGTGAATTGTAACAACTAATTGAAACAAACTTATGAGTTTATATAGCACCGCAGTTAAGAAACCCGTCAGTACGATAATGATTTTTATCGGCGTGGTTATCTTTGGTATCTATTCGTATCTGCAGTTACCTGTCGATTTCTTTCCAAAAATAGATCCTCCCATTATTTCGGTTTTTACGTTTTACAACGGGGCCAATGCATCCGATGTTGAGCAAAATATCACCCGGAAACTCGAAGATGGTTTTGGCTCACTTACGGGCCTCAAAAAAATCAGTTCCAAGTCGAAAGACAATATTTCGGTTATTACCCTTGAATTTGAATGGGGCGCTAACCTCGACGAAGCCACCAACGAAGTAAGGAATGCCGTAGGTATGGCCGAACGCAATTTGCCGGAAGGTGTTGAAACCCCTACCATTTTCAAGATCAGCACCAGCATGGTTCCGGTAATTATGTTCAGTGTTACATCCACTGAAAGTTATTCAGGGATTAATGATATCCTGGATAAAAAACTCATTCAGCCGCTCAACCGTATTGATGGTGTTGGAAACATCATACAGGTTGGTGCTCCGGTCAGAGCCGTGATGGTGAATGTGGATCCGCGGAAATTAGATGCTTATAACTTATCTGTAGAGCAGCTTTCGGGAATCCTGGCTGCCAATAACCTGAACCTGCCATCCGGTAGTCTCGAGATGGGGAAAGCTGATTTGCCGCTCAGGTTGCAGGGCGAATTCGCAAACAGCGATGTTATTAAAAATGTGATTGTAAGTAACGCAAATGGAAAGACGGTTTACCTGAAAGACATTGCAACGGTAAGTGACACTTTAAAAGATGTAAAAACATACGAACGTGCAAACGGTGGGAAAAACGTTCGTATCATGATTCAGAAGCAGTCGGATGCCAACACGGTAACTGTTGCAGGTAAGATAAAAGATAAACTTGAGTCGATTCAAAAGACCTTGCCCCCTGATATAAAAGTTGAAATCCTGATGGATTCATCAACCAATACAATCAGTGCAATCAATAATCTTTCAGAGACCTTAATCTACGCACTTGTTTTTGTTGTGTTCGTAGTAATAATCTTTTTGGGGCGGGCACGGCCAACCTTTATCATTTCCCTTTCGATACCTATTTCGCTTATCGTCGGATTCGTATACATGTACCTCTCGGGAGGAACCATTAATATCATAACGCTTTCATCACTTTCCATAGCCATCGGGCTGGTGGTTGACGATTCCATTGTGGTTCTCGAAAATATCACGAAAAAACTGGAAAGGGGCGGATATGCCCGTGAGTCAGCCATTTATGGTACCAGTGAAGTGAGCCTGGCCGTAATTGCATCTACGCTAACTATTGTTGCTGTATTCCTGCCTTTAACCATGTTGGGCGGTATTACAGGTATCCTTTTCAGGCCGTTGGGTTGGGTTGTTACTATTTCTGTTGTTACATCAGTTATCGTTTCGCTCACACTGGTGCCCATGTTGTCGTCAAAAATGCTTACAGCCAAAATTCCGAGTAAAAACAGCGTTGGTGGAAAGATTTATCATTTCTCTCAAAGCTTGCTTGATGGAATGGATAAGTTTTTCGAGAAAATCCTTACCTGGGCAGTAAGTCACCGATGGCTTGTTATCGGTATAGGTACTATTGTATTTGCCGCATCCATGTTCCTGGTGAAAGTAATTGGTACCGAATTTATGCCTGCTTCGGATAACGACAGGATATCAGCACAGGTGAAACTGGCCCAGGGTACCAAACTGGAAGAAACTGTTAAAACAGCGCATTACCTTGATTCTGTTTTCAGGGCAAAATACAAGGAAATAGAAATTGTTTCCACCAGTGCCGGGGTAGGAGATGAGAATAGTTTATCCGCTATTTTCTCGGAAACCGGTAACTATATTGTCAATTACACTTTTAAAATGGTTCCGATGAGGGAACGCGAAAGAGATATTTTCGAAATCGCGAATGAAATGCGTCTGGATATTGAGAAGTTGCCTGAAGTGGAGAAATTCTATGTCGATCCGGGAAGTTCGCGGTCGTCGAGTGCCATGGGTATGGGAGGCGGAAACAACCTGGAAGTAAAAGTGTATGGAAACGATTTTGATGAAACCAACATAGTTTCCGAAAAAATCTCGCAGGCGCTTAAAGGAATTAAGGGTACAAAGGATATTTTAATAAGCCGCGACAGGGAAAAAACGGAATTGCAGCTGGTTCTGGATAATGATAAAATGACGTCGTTCGGCTTAAATACAGCCATGGTTGCAACTGCCATCCGTAACCGGATCAATGGTGTTACTGCCACCAAATACAAGGAAGAAGGTGATGAATATGATGTAATTGTCCGTTACGACGAAAAATTCAGGCAATCGACTGAAGATATTGCAAACATCAGCATAATGACACCCCAGGGTAAAATCATTAAACTGAATGAAATTACAGAACTGAAACGTTTCTATTCGCCACCCAATATTGAGCGTGAAAATAAAGTGCGTGTAGTAACTGTTTCGTCAGCGCTTTCGGGTACCGATATTGGTACGGTAAAAGCAGCGCTCGAAACCGAAATCGCGAAAATGGATATTCCTTCTGATGTTTCAATCGACTATGGCGGAAGTGCCGAAAACATGAAAGATTCTTTCAAAAGTTTAATTATGCTCATACTGCTTTCGTTGGTGCTGGTTTATATTGTAATGGCATCGCAATTCGAATCGCTGACTGAGCCTTTTATCATCATGTTTTCCATTCCTTTTGCCTTCACCGGGGTATTTGCGTCGCTGTACATTTTCCACGCTACAATTAATGTGATTTCACTGATAGGTGCAGTAATGCTGATTGGTATTGTTGTGAAAAACGGAATTATCCTGGTGGATTATACCAACCTGCTGGTCGACAGGGGATTTACGCTCCGCCAGGCTGTTATTTCTGCAGGTCGTTCACGTTTACGCCCGGTATTGATGACCTCGCTCACTATGATCCTTGCCATGATACCGATGATAACAACTACCGGCAGCGGTTCCGAAATGTGGAAACCGATGGCTATAGCAATATTTGGCGGTTTAACCTTTTCGACACTGGTAACCTTGGTTCTGATTCCTACCATTTATACCATTTTTGGTGTAGGGAAAATGAAAAGAGCTCGCAGAACCTCAGAAAAACTGCAAAACAGTAAACTCATTAAATAAAAATGAGGTCTGGCATAATATCATTTTCAATTAACCTGCTATTGTAACAGGAAGGAAAATGATATTATGCCATATTCTCATCAACACCAAAAAGTAATTTGTCCTTCTAAAAAACAAAAAAGATGAAAGCAGTATTTATAAGTTATAATCAATCCATTACCGAAGAAGTACAGGAAATTCTGGATAATCTCTCTATACGCGGTTTTACGCAGTGGATGGAAATTAAAGGAAGAGGTTCCGTTAACGGCGAAATGCACGAAGGAACGCATACCTGGCCTGAGTTAAATAATGCTCACCTCACCATGGTTGAAGATGAAAAAATTAATCCTTTGCTCGAAAAACTCCGGATCCTGAACAGTGAAGCTGAAGAACAGGGATTGCGGGCATTTGTGTGGAATATTGAAAACTCTTTATAAGGATCATTAAGGGAGAAGTCAATGGACAAATTATTGTCGTGCATTTCAAAGCATTTCAAAAATTGTGGAATCAGAGGTATTAATATGGACGATATCGCCAGGGAACTGTGTATCCCGAAGAAAACACTTCGTCAGAGTTTTGGAACTAAAAATGATGTTCTTGGTGCTGTTGTCCAGTTCGAGCTAAGAACAGAACTCAGAGAACTCGAAGAAATAAGCAGCTCATTAACAAATGCGATCGATCAAATCATAGCTATAAGTAACTATTTGGAAACTAAGGTATTTAATTTGAATCATATTTTGGTTCATGATTTAAAAAAATACCATCCCTCCATATGGGAAGCATTTAAAAATCAAAGGGAATTGCAAATACAATCGCTTGTAAACCGCAACCTGCAAATGGGAATAAGGCAAGGATTGTACCATGAAAATATAAAAACTGAAAACTTTATAGTGTCTTATTTACTCAGGCTTCATTTTATTGATTATGAAATCTGTAATAATAAGACAAATGAAAAACACAATGAAAGTTATAATACGTTGTTTTTATACCATATTTACAGCATCGCCAACGATTCAGGCATAAAGTATTTGCAGGAGCGATACGCCAGTTAAAGCAAGGAAGTTTTAATGTTTTTACCTGTAACAATTCCTCAATAAACAAAAGACGCACTGTAAAGAAAATCAGGTTCGAAGAAGTGGATTCGTATCTTATTCTCTTGTCGTGTACACTCACATGCATGGAAAGAAGAGTGCAAATCTTATTGATCAATGTTTCTGTTGCGAATACTATGCTGATTCTTGTGGAAGGAACGGTTCAAATTATGCCCATATATCTTGTATTAGTCATGCAATAATTCAAATCAATAAAATTGTTGATTGGCATAAAAAGAGTAATTATAAAAATATTAGGTGGATTGCCATATTCAACTGTTAGTTGCAGACCTCACCTGTAATATAAAAATACAAGTAAATATCCAAAAGTGTATGAAGTCTTGGATGTAAAAACAAAAAACCACTTACAATCAATTGATATGCAAGTGGTTGGCTTCAGTAAAGTGACCCCATCGGGATTCGAGAACTTCATCCTTTTGCATCCTTTTATACATATATTACTGTAAATTAATTGATTATATATTTGGAATAGGCAACCAAATGCACTATCTTTGTACCTGAATGAAGCATTTATTGTACCTGTTTTTGTACCTGTTTCATTTCTGTATTCCTTTATAATCAATAATTTCAGAATTATGGCAACAGTAAAAGTACTACTTAAAACGGAGAAAAAAAAGAAAAATGACCAAATTCCCATTTATCTCCGAATCATCAGTAAAGGAAAGGCTAGATTTATTGCCTTGAAAAAAACCGTTCTTGAAAAAGATTGGGATTTCGACAGCTCAAAAGTTAAAAAGTCTAATCCCCTCTATCGGCAGTTGAATACATATATTGCTGAAAAAATTGCGGATGCAGAAGCAGCCAGCCTCGAACTTGAGATAGGTTCCAAGGTTGTTACTCCTCGCCAGATTAAAAATAAGGTAATGGGCACTGAACTTCCCAGCTTTAAAAAATATATAGAGAAGAGACTCAAAGCGGAAGAGGACACCATCAAAGTTGGCACCTACCGTAAGAATGCAGCTATTGTTGCTAAGTTTAAAAAATTCCTGGGCACAAAAGATTTGCTTTTTGAGGATATGAATGTCGCTTGGATTAAGGATTATGAATTCTATCTTAGTACTGATAGGCATAATTCAAAAAACACCATTGGAACCAATCTGAAAATCTTAAAGAAGTATTTTAATGAAGCTATAAAGGAAGGGCTGGTAAGCTATGATTCTAATCCATTTCTGAACTATAAGATAAAATCTGAGCCATCTGAAAGACAATATTTAACAGAGGATGAACTGATAACTATTGAGAATTTAGAGCTTGTACCAGGCTCCAATCTGTATCACCATAGGAATATGTTTGTATTCGCAACATATTCAGGCGGTTTAAGAATCTCTGATGTTCTACAGTTAAAATGGGAAAATTTTGATGGCATCAAGATAAATATCGTTGTGCAGAAGACCGGCGAAATGCATTCCATAAAGTTACCAGAAAAAGCTCTGAATATTATTAATAGTTATAAAAGTGATGAATCCAACCCTACTGACTTTGTTTTCCCGGTATTGGATAATGAAATCGATTATTCGAAAGATCCCAAAATCCTTCACAATGCTTTAAGTGTTGGTACTTCCCTTTGTAACAATTCCCTGGAGAAAATAGCCGAAAAGGCTAAGCTGACCAAGAATCTCCATAATCATATTGCCCGTCATACCTTTGCTACAATGGCTTTGCGTAAGGGCGTTCGTATCGAATATGTCAGCAAACTCCTTTCACATAATTCCTTAAAAACCACTCAGATTTACGCTAAAATCATAAATGTTGAGTTGGATGATGCAATGGATGTTTTTAATAAACCAATTCATGTTCCCGAAGAAGTGAAAGAAAAACTTGAACCGTCTGCAAACTAAATCCTTGCTTCAGGTTCATTCTTAAGCAAATTATATGCTTCTCCAAAGCCTCCTTTATCTCGATATGGGATGTTTTTAAGGTAAATATGCTGCTTTCGTACAAGATCTAATTGCTACTATCTTGCAGGAAGAAATCCTCATAGTAAAGCAAATTTATAGGGCCATGTATTCGTATTATATGTGTTAGCTCCCTAATGGCTGTGAAGGGTTGGCATTTATCAGTTTTTATTTTAGGTTTTTAATAAATGGTCTAAATGCATTCTCGAATTTTGGTAAATACTCAATGAAAAACTGATTCATTCTTTCCCAATCGCTGTCAATAAATAGATTTACGTCTTGCAAATCAAATTTAACTCTGCTCATTTTATTCTCAGCCAATTCTTCCCAATGTAACGGGTTTCCAAAAGATTGTTCAACTGCATCTTTGCTCTTCATTAATTTTTTAAAATACACTTTGTTTTTTTCCTTGCTTGAAGTAGAAATACCTAGCTCAATGCGGATATGTGTTTTTGTAATTATCAAAGTATAAGCTAAACCACCAATTCCCGCTCCTGTGCTCAACCAATGGTCTTTTGACGGACTAACATTGTCAAACAGATTTGTATGATTTAATAGCGGTAAAAGTTGCTGCCAATACTTTTTTCTTACACTAAAGCGATTGGGTTCTGTTTTACTTTCACCGTTTGATGAATACTTTATCAATAGTTCATCTTCCAATTCAAATAAAACAAGTATTTTTTTTAGAATAACAAATTTGGAGTTACTGTCAATGTTTGATTCAATATACCAACCATTCACAACTTCTTGGGCTGCTCTGAAATCGGTTGTCTCTCTGGTTATTTTTAAAATGTCTTGATTGCTGATAAGTAATTGTGTGTTTTTTTCATAAAGTTTCCGAATGACATAAAAATACATTTGGGCAACAGTATCTTCTTCAATTTTAGTGTTTTCAAAAATGAAGTATTCCAATTTTTTATGTGTCGGACTTTCAGTGTCAAAAATATTTTGTTCTTCCGATTCATCAGCATCAGAAATTTCAATGTCGGGTATCTCCCAAATTTTCAAAAATCGCTCATAAATTATATTCAACCTTTCTTCATACTCAGCAACAGTCCATTTAACTGATGATTTTAAATAAGAATTAAGCCACAATCTGCTGAAGTTATAACCTTGCTCGTTTCCGTCAACATTCATTTCCTTTTTCGCATTAAAGGATTTGTTGCCTAACGCCCCATTATTTCCTGATAGTGTTAAGTTTGCAATGGTGTTTAGGTATTTCTCTTTGAACAGGAAGTAATCTTCCGGTGAAATATCAGTGTTCCAATCATCACTCGGATTTTTTGGGAAAATATGTTCAATGGTTATGTGCTCATTATTGGTGTTTACAAATTCCCGATTGTTGTAGTTTTCCAACATCTCAAACAAATAGTTTCTGTTTTTGGGTTGGGTATTGTATAGGTCTTTGTCTCTAAGGGCTGTTTTTAAATCTTCGTTGCTCGGAAACTTAGCACTGCCTTTTTTCTTCAATAATGCTTTGGCAATGCTGTCATAATATTCTTCCGTGTCAACTTCCGAGTATAATGACATAAAGATTTTATTCAAGGCATTAGTTGGAAGTCCTACAATAAACCTTCTCCAGGCATAGCTTTGAACCAATTTTAAAACTTTCAACAAATGTACTTTGCTCAACAATCCGTTTTCGGCATCTTCAAATACCTGTATCAAAAAAGGATAGGCAACATTAATCTCTAAACGATTGATATATTCAAGCTCTTTCTGTATGCTTAAATCCGCAACTGTTGAAGGGTTCACAAACTTTTTGTAATGAATGGAAAGTGATTTTATATTTTCCAGTTCCTGATGATAGGCTTCATCTTTTTTGTTTGCATATATGCTTTTAAACTCTGCGTAAACTTTATTCTTATTTGGAATTTTCTTGTTTCTAAGCGTTAAATAATCCCGAATAAATTCAGAAACCAAAGAGCCTTGCTTCACATAATCTCTAGCATTTTCTTCAATGGGGTTCCAAATGGTTTCAAAAATTCGGTTTTGGTCTCTGGGTGGTAAGTCCATCAAAATGTAATTCCGAATCAGGTCAGATTGCGACAAGTCTAACCCTGTTGAATTTAAACTTTCAAAAATCCGTTGCGGGTCGTCTTTATCTCGTTCTAATGAAATTTCAACAAATATCAGGCGGTTTAAGCCCCTAAGTATCGTTTCGAAATTTTCTTCGGTTATAATGCTACTGAAATAGTTGTAGTTTTCTGTTACGTTAGAGTAGTGCAATGAACTATTATCTGTTCCCAACAAAATGGCTTTAAATGCTACAGAGTTGGTATCTGTTTGTTTCAGTTTTAATTTGCTTGATTCGTTTTTTACATATTGATTGGTAAGAAACATATTGTAAAGCCGTTCAGCATCTTGTGCGTTTCCGCTATCCTTGGCAAATCTATACAAGGCTACATATAGAATGTTGATGGTTGTAAGACGTTGTTGTCCGTCTATGATTACCAACTCTTTTACTTCGCTTGTGCTGTATGTGCCTTCGTGAATAAAAACAATGCTTCCTATAAAATGTGTTCCCCTGTTCTCAGTTTCTACCGAAATTATATCGTTCAGAAGTTCTTTACATTCGGTATTTGTCCAATCGTAATTGCGTTGGTAAACAGGTATTACAAACTGCACATTAGGAGCTTGTAAAAAGTTATTTATTTGTAGTTCGTTGGCTTTCATTTATTGTGGTTCATTTACAAAACTTGATTCATAATCTTTTCTGCTTAACACAGTATCAAACAATCCAATGTCTTCTCCATCGTGTCTGTTGATTCCTATATATTCTAAACTCGCATCTTCGTAGCGTTTGAATTTGTAAACAGCATCATTCATTAAGGCTGAATTGAACACGCCCATACTTACCAATAATTCAAAGTCTTTAACGGAAAGCCCTGTTACCTTTTTAAAAAGACCAGGTTCCAATTGCGTGATAACATCTTTCAGACTTCTTTCTCGGTAGTCGGTCAGATACATGAACACTGGAATGCGAGTAGCAAATTTGATTAGCTTGTCTTGTATTTGCTTTCTAAGGCTTTTGTATTCTTTCTCCTGGTCGGTTAATTCTTGTTTTTGCTTTTTAGTAAGCTCTTTGTCGTTGGCTTCCTTCTTTGCTTTTTTAACGGCATCGGATTTATTGATAATTGTTTCAATGTCCTGATTCAAGTTTCTAAAGCCTTCAATGTTCATTAAAGCCTTCATTGCCTCTTCGTTTGCCATCAAACGGGCAAGTGTGTTGTTGTCAACATTCACGAGTAAAGCACTTTCCCAACGTCTAGCCAGGAGCGTTGCTGTTGTGCCACTCATTGCCATATCTAGAATTCCTGCGGCATCTACTTGTTTCATCGAACTGCCGTCATAAGCCAATACAGGCAGAAAGTTGATAAATTCGGCAACTTTTGCTTCGGGATTTGATTCGTTTACATTCAATCGACAACTGTAATCGGCAATTTGGCGTAATGCCCGGTCGGGAGCAAAGTCAAAAACATAACATTCTTCTTTTAGTATTTCTTCTTTATTGGGTGATTTGCTATCGGGGTTTTTAATGACCCAAGGCGTTTGCACCCGGAATGCTGCTTGAAAATAGGTTTCGGGACTGGAAGAATTACGCAACATAAAAATGCCTGTCCAGGGTTTCACTGAAACGCCTGTTGTAAGTTTGCCACACGATAACGTTATGGTTTTTGACTCCAGAGGATTGTCGGTCATTGCATCTAAAACGGGTGGTAATGCTTCAATGCCAATTCCTGCATGTGTACCTGCGGCAACCACTACGGTATAATCGTGGTAAAAATTATTTTGGCGTTGCTTTAGTAAACTTGCCATTGCGTTACAAGATGCAACGGTTGGCAAAAACCAAAACGTATGATTTAATACTTTGAGTAATGGGGCGTGCGCAAACGGCAGTGGTGGCTTTTTTGCACCCATTTTTAAATTATCAACCGTGGTTTCACTGAACGAACCCCGTATTAAATCCAACCATTTTTGTACTTCATCTTCGTATTTGAAGCGGGCAGTTCTGCCTTCACCTTCGCTTTTAAAGAATACATTTAAATCAAAACCATCAAACTCGCCCTGCATTGCAATCTGGCGAATGGAATCAGGTAATTGATAAGTAAGCATTACCATTCGCGGCAAGGCTGCATATGGATTGTTATCGCCAGTCCAGTTCTCTTTGGCTCTTTGTTCATCTGAATAAGTCCAATTAAAAATTTGTTCTTCGATAAATTCGCCTGAACTGATTGCCCGAAACGGAGTACCTGATAAATACAAAAAATGATTTGTGCTTATCGGAATGATTTCCTCTAAATGTTCAACCTTATCCTCTTCGGCAAATCCTTCCTCTTCAATTTTTTTAAATTCTTCAATCTCCTTTTCGGCTTCTAAATCCTTACCGAATAGATCTTTGGCATTTTCTCTCCAGGCTCCATAGTGATACTCGTCAAAAATAATACAATCCCAAACGGTGGCATGTACCCATTCATTTTTTGCTTTAATACCACCGGTGTTGGTATTCTTCCCTAAAAAATCCTGAAACGAACCAAAACAAACCAATGGTTTTTTAGTATCTATATCTTCGCTCGATAATTCATCTGCGTGTTTAGAAATGAATTGCCAACCTTTAAAATCTACGTGTGATAATAAATCTTCTTTCCAGGCATCTTCAACGGCTGGTTTAAAAGTAAGCACCAATACTTTTTTCCAACCCATTTTTTTTGCCAACTGATAACTGGCAAATGTTTTTCCGAAACGCATTTTGGCGTTCCATAAAAAGTGCGGTGTTTTGTCTTTGTTCTCTTTTTTAAAACTCTTAAAATAAGCGATTGATTTATTTACGGCTTCTTCCTGTTCGGGACGCATACCAAACGTGAGCACACGATTTTCTTCTGTTTTCTCACCTGTTTTTATTTGATGAATGGCTCTTCGTAAATCATTTAAGGTGCATTTGTACCATTCTCCGCTTGCATTCACTACTTTCCATTCTCTTAAAAGACGGTGTACATCATGGTCGGTAAACGAACTGCCGTCACGCTTCATAGCCGATTCTTCAAACACAATTTTGTGTTGAATGGCAGCCGTACCTACCTGTTCTTTTATGCGTGTTTGTGCATCCCGGTCAGTGTAGCCGATTTTGAGCAAACCCTTATGTGTGGCAACTTCAACCAATTCATAAGCATAAATAGTAGGATTGGTATACGGTCTAGGAGGAAAGAATTCTTTTTTACTCATCTACTTCAGCATTTTGCGATAAATCCTTTGGGCGAATCATGCTTTCTATGAAAGCGATTTCATCATTTGTTAAACTATACTTTTCATAAAGTTTTTCGTCTGTCCATGGCTCAGAGAAATTTTGGAGTGGAACAAACTCGTAAACTCCTCTTCTAGCTTCTTGAGTGATTTTTTTTAAAGAAACCATGAAGTGGAAAAATTTTGTCTCAATATATGAGAGAACATTTTCTAAAGTCTGGATCGTATTAAAAGGGCCAATCACAAGGTAGGTTTCACTAGTGCATGAGGGGTTTTCTGGCACAAAAGGTCTGATAACATCTGTTTTACTATCACCGGTTCCAATAGCTTTCGCTACAAATAACTTATGTTTACTTAACCAATCTGTATTTTTTTGTACATATTTCTTGTCAATATAACCTACGCCATCTTTTCTCCATCCATTATAGTAAAATTTTACACTTCCTTCGAAATAACTGAGTTTAAATTGAGGTTTAACTCGTTTCATACTACCTTCAATCCTAACATCAAAACCAAAAGGATCATTTGCACTAATTAAGTCAGAAAAACTTTTCTCTTTCTTAGTTTTAACCTTTTTCAATATTGGAACTGCTTCATTGTATCGAATAAATGTTGAAGCCCCTTCTTCAAGCAAAGCACGTTCGGTTTCTGATGTGATTATATCCCCTGAATGAGTACATACTTTACAAAGACCTTTATTATCCCTATCCCATAAAAAATAGTTTACACCTCCTTTTATTTCAACACCCGGAAAACAATCTCTTGCATCTTGAAAATCATGTATTATTCTCAATCTTTTATCTTTTAGCATTTTTTCCCTAAACTCAGTAAGCTCACCAACCCTACCACCAGCAAACCATCTGGCTGGAATAATCATAGATAAATATTTAGGTTTTAGCGCTATTGCTTGCTCAACAAATTTATGGTAGATAGGTTTTGCACTAGCTCCATGTCCACCATCACTCAGTTGATAAGGTGGATTTCCAACAATTACATCAAATTTCATATTGAATGTTTTCTTAGGCTTGTCTGTGTGTATAAAATTGTAAGCGTAGGTTTCTAAGGCATCTTCACGGTCATAAACTTCCTGGCTTGCTCCACAATAGGTACATTTTCCGCTTTGCCAGGTGTGTTTCATCCGTTTATATCGGATAAGTCCTTGCTCGTCATTAAAGGATTCGCAAATAGAGTATTTACCATTGGCAGTCTTGGAGCAATATACGCTTCTACGTGAGAGCAATGCGGTTAAATCTGTAATGGCAATACCGTAAAGCTGCTGGCTGAAAATATGGTTAATGCGTTCCTGTTTGTCAGGTATTTGGGTTTCCAAACCTTTCATCAGTCGCTTTGCTATTTCTCGCAAAAACACACCACTTTTACTTACTGGGTCCAAAAATTTGGCTTTGGGATTGCTCCAAAGTTCAGCAGGAAGCAAATTTAAAATATCATTAGCTAAACCTGGTGGCGTAAAAACTTCGTCGTTGCTTAAATTGGCAAGGCAAGAGAGTACGTCGGGGTTATAGTTCGTTTGCATCATCTTCGCCAAGTTTTAAAAAATGAATAAGCGGAAAATCCTTTACCGGTTCGTCAATGGCACCAGCATTGCCTTCGTCATTAAATATTGAAAACTGGTGAGTTTTCTCTACCAAAAATTTAAACATATAATCTCTGCGTTTCAGCATAGAGCCGTTTACAGCACTCCATTCCGAAAATATAATTGGTTGCTTCGTAATCGGATTAGTAAAGTCCAAAGCATCACCCCAAAGTATGTTTCTGGTTAATAAAAAACCAACTGAACGAATACATTCACTCTTCACTCGTTTGAATGTTTTTGAATACCATTCCGTATAAATTCCAAGCAAACGTTTTCGGCATTCCTGTGCGTTATCTTCTAAAATATCCACACCATAAATACTTGAAACTGCAATAACTGAATATCTTTCCCATTCCACTTGGCTTTTGCTGTATCGGCTGTCAACTACAGCTAATTTTCTTCTCAATACTTCGGCTAAAAAATTTCCGTTACCACAAGCAGGTTCTAAGAAACGAGAGTCAATTCTTTCTGTTTCTTGTTTAACCAAGTCAAGCATTGCATTTACTTCTCGTTGGTTTGTAAAAACTTCACCGTGGTCAGCAACCCGCTTTTTTGATTTTACTTGGTTATCTGTCTTTATATCTTCTGTCAATTCAGTCACTTATTATTTTATTATTTTAAGTCGTCTAAGTTGCTTTTTTATGTTTGGTTGTCTGTATGTGCGTTCGTAAAAAATGGTTCTTTTGGTTTATTAACGTTGGGCTGCGTTTAGGCAAAAACCAAATGTGCCATTTGTGCGGTTGGTTGTCTTTTTACAATGAGGTATAACATAAAAGTAGCTCCCTTCATAAACTTGCTGAATGCAGCACTGCGGTTGCCTACATTACGGAGAAAATCAAATACACCATCATTCTTGGTAAACATCTTATGCATTACCTTCGGGTCCATATTCTTGAACCAGCTCCAGCGCAATTCGTATTCTGCTTCGGTATAAATAGGCTCTTCTATGGGCTTTTTCAAAAGGTTAGCCTTTTGTTCCCTGTGCGTTTGCAGTTCATCCAGCCTGCGGATGAAAAGCAAAAAGGTCATTTGTTCAATAACAGTTAAGGGGTTTGAAAGTCCCCCTGTCCAAAACGCTTCCCAGACTTTATCTATTTGTGATTTGAGTTCTCCGGTGATCATGCATACTTTTTAATGAGATTGGTGCAAATATCGTTTAATTATATGGAATGTTTATTAGCCATAGCTGAATATTAGGAGAGTACCAAAGTACGAAAAATATATACTGAGTTTATATATTTGTTGGTTTTGGGCAATCTGATTATGAATGCACCTTGAAAAATAGCTGATCATTGATTCACTTCAAATCATAATCTAAAATTTAAATCTTTTGAAGTACATGGTTAAAATCAGTATCTACCACCCTACACATGTTTTCTGGTTTACATAAAACATTGAATAGTAGCATATAAAGTGTCTTTTTATCAAAAAAATAACCCCTGCAACCGATCCTGCGTTTGTTTCAGGACTTTACGATTGCAGGGGCGATTGCAGGCCATTATTCTACCGAATAAATAACTATAAATCAGATGTTTAATTCATGTTTGGGTCGTAAGAAGGGTTGCTTATCGTGAAATAAGTAGTTTTCCTTCCACCCTTTACTGGTATTTCAAAGCGGCTTGTACCAATGTTCCTTTCTTCCATTTCTAATAGTAATTCCTGAACCTGCATTGCCGTATTACATCGGGCGACATTATTGGATAATAACATTCTGGCTGTTACTCTTCCCCCATGTCTGTTTATCCATGCCACGGCAAGTACAATTTTCTGATCCATCGGTGAATTGTTCATCTCCTTATAAGTTTTGTAAACATGCGACTTAAAGTAGTTTATCACCAGGTGTGCCTTGTCCACGGTTTCGGGCTCAATTACAAAAGAATCAATCTTGTTAGATGCATTTTCAGCAAGTTGCAAAATTAGAATTATGCGGGCCATATAAGCCTGTAGTTTAGACCAAACCCCCTTCAGATAATAAGGCAGTTCATAAGAATTCATTTCAGCATCATGTACCTTATTCCAATCTCTCCATAGCATCCTGCTTGCATAATTGAATTTCATGCTGACTGGATTTTCTTCATTTAGATGTCCTTTTGCTGGCATCAGGCAGTAAAGTGATTGCACTATTGCAAGGTATCCCTGCATTACTTCATCACTCAATTCATCCTCGGTATACTGCAGTTTTGTAATTTCAGGATACGACAATAATATCCGGTCGAAAAAGCCATTATTCTTCATTCCGGATAAGGTCAAAAGTAAATCTGGTTGGATACAACCTGTTACATTTACAATTGGGTTATTTATAAATAGGGGCAGAGGTTGTGATGCCCGGTTTATAATACATTGACTACCACTCCAAAAGGAAAGCCAATTCTCAAGATCTGCTCCCTGGCCTCCACGGTATGAATTCATTGATTTTACCCAGGCAGCTAACTCATCTTGCTCGAATAGAATTCCGCGTTTATAATTCGCCAGTAATTTGCTAATGGCTTCCATTGTCGCATTACTTGTCTTTATTTGCCTTAGTTTGGGCTGTTCACCTTCATTCGCAGCATTTCTGTCTTGCCCTCTTCTTTCATCCCCTGTTGCACTACTTTGGTCATTATACCTTTGCATTTCCACGCTGTATGCTGCTAAAAACATATCTTGTATTTGCGCAATAGGTTTGGTAGCAATATTTAGGGCGGGTGATTTTTTACTTCCAGGTTGAGCAATAATTGCACTGTATATCCGCGGACCTTCTACCCATCCTTTTTTGATTTGTATATTCCTGCTAATTCCTATCGCTGTAGCAAGAACGGCTAATACTGGTACTGCTATAAAATCAGCCGGGCAACCAACTGATTTTGATGCTTCATGCACTAAATTCGCGATAGGAACAGGGAATACCTGCACTGGGAAAAGTATAGTGTGTTCAGTGTATTGTGTAAGATTAGGTCTTTGTAACTTGTAATATTCCTTCTCAGGTTCTTTTATTTCAGCAATTCCAACATTAGTTTTAACTAATCTTGTATCACCCTTTGTGTTAATTGCTGTGCAGTCCTCATGCTGTTCAACTCCATCTGTCATTATTTTAAAATTTAAATAGTTCTGCCGGTAAGGCAGTATGCATAATATTGCCTCTCTCAGAGGCTTCAAAATTGTTTACGCCATATTTGGCGTTAATATAATACTTCGTATTTACCATCGGTATCATCAATGTACGTGTATGTCCTATATTCTAGGCATAGTTTTCTTAAAAACTCAATCCCAGTCTCTTTTACGCGAATAGGTGCAAAAAGCATTTTCCTGAATGGGTGGTATCCGGTACTTAGTCCCTGTTCAAAATTGATTCCATCATTAAATTCCGGATATAGGTTCCGATCGCAATCCACGATATTACTATCTCTCATATATCCCAATATGATATTCCTCCCTGCAAAAGGTTCATTTATAATTTTTGCTGCCTCACTAAGGCTGTATGTCAATTCCCCAGCATCATTTAATCGTCCACCTCTGTAAATCTTCTCATTACTCATCTTAGTTCCTCCTATATTTGGTAGGCTTTACATGATGCTTTTCCAAAAAAATGTCAACATCTTGCTGACTGTAGTATATTTTACTCGCAAACTGTGAGAATGAGATCACTCCTTGATCTCTCCACGTTGCTAGCGTGCGCCTTGAAACATGAAGTAATGCCATTAAATCAGCATTATCGTAAACAGTGTTCCGTTTTTTTTCGCTGGCGGTAGCAGCGTTAAGCAAACCCTCAATCCTGGCAAGCCCTGCTTTTAACTCCATCATTTCTATGTTAATATCCATATGTCTTTATTAATTTCTATTACTTGAATAACCCTGGGCCATTAGGCCGCTAAATGCCACCACACTGGGTTGCATTTTCATTTCTGGTTGCTCCTACGGCATAATTATTCCTCCTTCCATTTGTCATTTTAAGTCAGTAATCCTTTAAATCAGTACTCTTTTTCTTTTGTTGGATTTCAGCGGGAAAGTCTGGCTGTTAGGTGTTCTTGTTGTTTTAAATAGATGTGTTAAGTTGAAACTGATAGATAAAATTGTATACTTAAATTCATTTTAAGTCACTACATAATAAGCCTTGCGAAATTAGTACAATTAATTTCAGAATGCAAATATATTTTGATTTATTTTATATAAAATATCAAATTAGTTTATATTGCTAATAATAAAGTTGTTATAAAGACATAAAAATAATATTGGTATATAAATCAATAGCAATATAACAAATATATACTTTAGCTAATCTTTCTTCCTTTTATATACTCCTTAAAAAACGTCATATTTGCATTGTAAATTATTGAAAATCCAAATAGGTTTACCCGTCAATCGTTTCTCAAAATTAGAAGCTTTCCTATGCTTTATCATTTTGTTCTGCGTTAGTTAAAACATCTACTATTTGAAGTTTGCCACAGAAAAGGTATTCTATTAAACTGTTTTCAGAAATGGTCGTATTCCAATAGTTTCTGGCAAATTGTTTGATCTTCTTTATTGGTAATATTTTCCTTCTATTTTCTGCATCCGGTTCTGATTTATATTTTATCCAAGATGAATCTGCTTTAAATATTTTTTGTGTTTCAATTATTTTCAATTTGTAAATTGGTTGCTTTAGTGTATTAAATTCATGCCATCTTTTAATCTCCTCAATATCATTAAACATATAGAAACACTCATACCTTGAAGGCAAGTAGTATTCACTATATTCAGTTTGTCTAATATATTCAAAAATAATTTCTCCGATATTTTTCGAAATAATTTCTTCAAAGTCAGTACCCACTTCATTCCTAATTAGTTGCTCAAAGTAAGTTATCAATACCTCCAATTGTAGCTCTTCGTCAAACTTGAAGTTAATTAACCATTTATATAAGTTCTTCCCTAATTCATTCTTTTCTATAGTTTCCAAAAATGGTTCTAATGTAAAATTTGGTTTGTTGCAACTGATAATTAAATCATCTCCCACTAATTTCTTAATATTATCCAATCTATCAACATGGTAGTAAAATTCTTGTATATTTTGCATAATGGTCATTAGCTAAGCTCACATATTTATTTATTGAACATTCAAAGTTATAAAGATTTATTAAAATAATATGTGTTATCAGTCCGGACAAATAATGCCAATAATTTCTTATGAAGCTACTCACTTGCAATTTAATTATTCAGTCTTCAAACATCAATTCAGCCTGTCTTTCTCCCATAAAACATATATACTTCTCAACAAATTCCTCATCACTTGATTGAAAAACACGCACACTATTCATTCCTGTAGAGATACACCAAATGTCTTGAAGCATAAATTCTCTTTCATCCGCAATAGGGTATTTCCTTGAACTTTCTAAAATTGTATTAAGCTCTTCGATAGCTTCTTGTTTAAACCTATTATCAAACAAATCCCATATATATTCTCCCATTTTCTTTGCAACATCTTCTTCCTGGTAGGAACCAATATAAAATCCTCCATAGTCTTGGTCTTCATAAAAAACATGATAATGAATTTCATTCATATCTATTAAATTAAATGCCTAAAATGAATTTGTAAATCAATTCAAAGGTAGCTCATTTCTCAGATCTGGTTTGTCTTACATTTTTTTTATTCTTTGTACGTTCTATTAAAATTAACCCAGTGGAATCAAATGTAGCTTTTTTCACTATATTTACCAATTAAGTAATAGTATATAATTTGTGTTGTAATTCATCCATAAATTATATGATAATTAGAATTAATTCTCAATGAAAATCTTCTTAGTTTTCCTTCCATTTTTATTAATAAGATATTCTTGTTTGGCACAAACAAACCAGGAATATTATAATCAGGCTATTGAAAAATACAATCAACACGAGTATAAAGAAGCAATTCCACTTTTCACCTCAGTTATTAAAGTTGATAGTAATTTTGCTCTTGCTTTTTCATACCGTGGTTATGCAAAAATTGCAATTGAAGATTTTCTTGGGGCAATAGCTGATTTTGAGTATGCTATTAAATTGGACTCAAACGATTTTTTATCTTATTACAATTGTGGCAACACTAGGCTTCGTATTTTTGACTATAAAGGCTCTATCAATGATTTTTCCATGGCAATTAAGTTAAATCCTCGATTTGCTCAAGCATATAACAATAGGGGTATGTCGCAAGGTTATCTTGAGCAATTCCCTGAAGCACTTTCTGATTTTGAATTGGCAATTAAATATGACTCGACTAATTCAGAAGCTTATTTTAATCGTGGTGTTGCTAAAATTCAATTAAAACAGTTAGAAAGCGGCTGTGCTGATCTTCATAAATCTTTAGAACTTGGCAATTCAATTGCATCAGAAGAAATATCCAAATACTGTGAATAATATCTAAGACTACAATCATAGGCATTTTTTCTGAATCACTTTTCATTTAATCTTACTTCAGAAAAAAGTATAATCTCATTAGACAAGAAGCAATCAACACAGATAATTATTTCCCAATTTCACATTTATATGAAACCACGATATTTTTTACTCTTCTTGACTTTACTAATTTCTAATTGCAGTTTTGGTCAAAAACTCACTCTAAGTGATTTAACAAACCTTTGCAGCAAACAAAATTGGGAACAAGTTAATCAAACTTTACAGTCAAAAGGATGGTCATACTATGATTCCAAAAAAGGTGATACTTACGAGTATAGTACAATAGCGTGGTCATTTGCTAAGTCTGTATACGATGATCAGGCACAAGGCTGGTTCCATTTATTCACTTATGAAGAATTTCCCAGTAAATTAGTGTATAATATTTTCAATAAGGAATCATACAATCTTATAAAGAACTCATTGGTGACAAATGGTTTTAAGTTGATTAACAATGAGATAGGTGACAATGAACTAATTACTACCTATTCAAATTCGGGTTATACACTTTCTATTACAACAAGTAAAATTAAAGACAGTGACTTTTCAGATAATAGTGTCACTAGCTATTCAATTTCTCTGATAAAAAAGTCCGGTATTTATGACTCAGATAATGGTAAAAAGACCGAAGTCCTCGACGATGGCACAACAGTTGAATATACACTTAAAGATGGGAAGTTAAATGGTGCTTTCAAATCGTTTCATGAAAATAATAACGTAAAACGCACTGGTTTTTTCATCAATGGTATCGAAAATGGATTATTTAAGGAATTCGATGAGAATAACCATCTCACCGCAGAATACTCAAAAAAAGATGGCGAGTATAATGGCCCCTTGAAAACCTTCTATCCAAATAATCAACTAAAGAAAAAGGGCACATACCTCAAAGGGGTAGAAAATGGAAATTTCGTTGAATATGCTATAGATGGAAGTATACAGGTTGAATACTCAATGCTTAATGGAGAAAACAATGGTCTATTTAAATTCTATGAAAATCAGAAATTATCTTATTCGTTAACCTACGTTAATGGTATTTTAAATGGGCCAAAAACTGAATATTACTATAGTCAAGAAGATGGTCATCTAATTCTTAAACAATATGGTGATTTTGTAAATGACAATAAAAATGGCATATGGAAATTCTATATAATTGAAAATAATAAAGAGCGTCTTTTAAGTCAGATCACTTATTTAGATGGTCTTAAACATGGTAAATTTCAGGATGTTCAGGGCGATAGTTTAGTCTTTGGAAACTACAAAAACGAAAAACTAAATGGCCCATATAAAGTATATCTTGATTTTGCCAGGATGCTAACTGGGGGTATCATTCGAACAGATACATCCAATCTGACTTTGATTTGTGAAGGTAATTACATAGATGGCCTAAAATCTGGCTATTGGAAAAACTATGATATTACTGGTACTTTAATAAATGAAGGCCCATATTCAACAGATCTTAAAACTGGTACATGGCGTTATTATTATACCAACTATAGTGATGGCAAGAATGGCAGACTACCTTATTCAGGAAAACTTTACTTGTCTGAAAACTATTCAAATGGCAAATTGAATGGCAACTCCACAAGATATTCCTATATTTATAAAGAGAAATACCTCTGTTCAAAATCGGAAAATAACTCTAAGCCTGTTGATTCATGTACACGTCTTAATTTTACTAAGATACTCGAATCTTCAAATTATCTTAACGATAAATTGAATGGTGCTTATGAAATCAGGGATTCGTTGAATCTGGTTCTTAATAAAGGGAATTATGCAAATGATATTAAATCAGGTGAATGGTTCGAAAGGTTTTATGATACAGATATTGATAATCAACCATATTTTATTTATTATAAAGGCACTTATCTGGATGGCAAGAAAACAGGCAGGTGGATAAAATACTATACAGAAGGTGACATAGCAGAAACATTCACATACAAAGACGGTAAATTAAACGGTGAATGTGTTGAATTTAATAGTTTCAATAAACCGCGTAAAGTCAAACAATTTTTATCTGGTGTCTTACAAACATTTATTGTTTACGATAGTTTGGGCAATAATCCCATTCGCAAATTTGAAATATATGATATAAAACCCAATGGTTACAAATGTAAAAGAATAGATTTTTTTGAAGAGGGATCTGTATCACAGGAATATTGGCTAATTGAGGATGGTGTAATAAATGACCAACTTTTTGATATTGTATTTTATCTCAAAGCAGGTAAATCATCTGATGGAAGTAACGGATACAGAGATGGAGATTTTAAACACTTAAATTTAAAAAGTGAACCAATAACCACAGGCAAATACTTAAAGGATAATAAGATAGGACTATGGTCTTATTATTTCTACGATCAGAATGTGAAAATACAATCAAACTATGTGGATGGGGTAAAGCAAGATGAAAAGTATCTTACACTAAATAATCAGCCGTTCTCAGGTGAATTCACATACAATGATGAACAACAAAATATTAAGGAAATCAGGAAAATTAAAAATGGATTGCGCAATGGTAAAACTCAATACATTGATAATAAGACGAATAACTCCATAAAAAAGGAAAATTATAAAGAAGGAATATTAGATTAGTTTTAACCAGATAAGTATTATGTATAAAACTTTGCAATTTCTACTTTTAGGATTTTCCCTTTTTGTTATTTCATGTAGCAATAGTTCCTCCAATTCCTCATCCTCAGCCTCATCCAATAGTGATGCTAATGAATCGGCTAATAATCAAAACACCGCTTCAGAAACATCTCATAATCAAAACTCTGAAGAAATAAACACTAATAACTCAGAATGTAAATTTGAAGACGGTACATATTCTGCTACTGTTGAATATAATAATCCTGAAACAGGATACTCAGCTACCTATACATTGGATGTTGAAGTTCAAGACTGTCAGGTAATTCAAATTAATTTCCCTAACGATGGTTATCTGGATGAAGATCACATTACAGCCGGTGATATAGATGAAGATGGGAATGCATCTGTTGATGGAGAAAATGGTAAGACTTATGAAATTCAAATTGAACAATAATTCCGCGGCCCGTCTCCTTCAAGCAACTAATTCCGGCAATAATACAATTTTCTAACTTGAATAAAATGAAAACAAAACTTAACCATTACCAATTTATATTTTTGATCGTTTGTACTGTTAGCCTTATTTCATGTAATAATTATGATAAAATAGTTCTGTATCCTGTTTCAAACGAAACTGGTAAATATGGATTTATTGATAGTACCGGCAAATTAATAATTGATTACAAATTTGACTATGCTCACAATTTTTTTGATACCCGCGCATTAGTTTTATTTAATAATCAAGAGTATTACATTGATAAAAATGGAAAGCCATTGTTCAAGGCTTCAATAGTTTATGTACCTTGGAGCTTGGATAGTCCTGGTGATTACGATAAATTTTTAAAATCAACTTCTAAGGAAAAATTTATTAATGTTCCAAAAGAATATTTCTTTTCTGAAAAACTTGCTGCATTTTTTGACACAACAACTCAGGCAATGGGTTTCATTAACACAGATGGGAAATTTGCTATCAATCCTAAGTTTTCAAAAGTAAATAGCTTTCATGGTGGATTAGCCTCCGTTATTTTAAAAGATAGTGCGTCAAAAGGTGCTCAAAAATACGGTTATATCAATCCAACTGGTACTTTTGTAATACTCCCCAAATTTGAAAGTGCAACAGACTTTTCAAACAATAGAGCATTTGTAGAAATTGAATCTAATAATAAGAGGACAAGTGATGGTCAATATGTAATTGGCTCTGATTGTTATATAATTAACAAGGAAGGCCAAACACTCTCACCAAATTTAAAGAATGTCCAAATGTGGTATTTTTCAGCAGATGGCCTTTTCCTCGCACATAATTTCGTGATGAATATACTAACAAGTAAAGGTTTTTATTATTTAGATTCTCTAAATAATCATTTTCCAGTAATCAATAATGAAGAAATCTTTTTTTCTGATGCAACTCATTTTAAAGATGGTATTGCTGGTGTTTACGTTAATGGGAAATGGTATATTATTGATAAATATTTGAAACAAGTGTCTGAAATTACTTTTGACAATGTAATGCTTTCAAACGAAGGATTAATTCCTGTAAAGAAGAATAATAAATGGAAATATTTAAATTCTAAGGGCTCATTTCCTTTCAATTTAGAGTTTGATAGCTGTAGCCCATTCAAAAATGGTTTAGCTTATGTTGAAAATTACAACAACCAATCAACAATCAAAGGATACATTAACAAGAAAGGGAAATATGTTTGGCAAAATTTAATGGCTAATAATAGAGTAAAACTGTGATCTTTTATCATATATCAATAACCCAATTAAATAATCTTCAGCAATTTTTACACCCAAATAAATTAAGTTTAACATGAAGAAACAATTTTCCGCTATCGTATTTATTGCAGGCGTTATTTTCTGTGTTATCGGTAGTTACATAGGCTATAATTACTCAAAAGGCATTTTAAATTCTGATCAGGTAATTCTTGATAAGCGCATTAATGAGTTGTTTCATGAAAAAAATGTTATTCAAGATGGATATTCTGAGGTACTAAGTGGTCTTGAGACAAAAACAGGTTACAGTATTTTTTCTGGAGGATTTATAATCTATAAGCTCTCAAAAGAAAGCGATGGCTTTGTAAAATCAGAGATCTCTCCAAAGAACATTATTTGGCTTAAAGGCAAATATGAAAACCAGGTTTTTGGCGGTTATAGTTATAATATGCCTACATATCGTCCTACCCCCGTCGAAGCATACCAAAGGACTTTAAAGTACTTGCTTTTCGGTACAGAAAAAGAACCAAATCATTCATACACTAGAGAAACATTTACAGAGATAAAAAACTTTCCCGGTAGCTTTTCTACTGAATATCATAATATTATTCAATCCGAGCATCCAACTGAACTATATATTACTCGTAATGTCGGTTGGGAACAATCTAACGATTCTTATAAAATTTCTTACAATGAAAAACAAGAATTTTTTACCTTAATGGAGATTAAATCGAATGTAGCTAATTTAATATTTAAGAATATTGCTTTTGGTTTAGGTGGCGGTTTAATTTTAACCATCATTCTTTTATTTATATTACGATTATTTATTCAAAGTGCTGGCATAAGTGAACCTATTTTTCAAAAGAAATGGAAGAACATTGAAACTAATTCAATTATGATTATTGAACCAAAACTATTCGGTAAAAACGAAGTTACAATCGTAGAAGGAGAAAAAATCAAAAGAGGTATAGCAAAATTTACAGATAAAGGATTCAGCATACATTTATCTTTCCCCGATTCAGAATTTTTTTACAGATTCAAACGTCTTTTGTCACAAAAACTTGAATTGGAAAATCTAACCACAAATCAATTAACTAAATTTGAATTGCTAGGAAGTAATGCATATAAAGAAACTAACCTTGAAAATGAAATCACAAACGAAACAATTGTAAATTCCGGTATTCAACAAGAACCAAGTACAAGTTTAAATACATAATTTGTTATCTACAGTCACTTTCTCATTTTATTCTTCACTAAATAATCTTATACTTACTGCCAACCCCTACTGTCGCTTGTTTGTTCTGCTGTCAGTATAATCCTCCCGTTTACACACTTCTGGATTTCATGACGGTGTTGGCTAATCACTTAAATACATTGTTATATTTCACTAATTTACAATCATTTAACTGCATTTATAACAACACAACATACAAACTCTAACCGCCATTGTTATAATATAATGCCCAAATAATTTGTTTAGGCATAATTTTGGGATTACCTTTACAGTGCCCTCACGCGCGATTAAAAAATGTTCATATATCTTCTAGCAAGTCCTGTTTAACAGGTAATGTTTAGCAATTCCATTATCATCCAGGTACAGGTAATAATACAACGGGCAATTGTAGTTGATTCAGGTAAAGCAGTTAACTAATCAACAGGACAAGCAAAGTATATTTCTTAGGGTATCAGGTGATAAAGCCCACCAATTTCAGCCCCCAATGAATAGCTATGCCCTATTATTAAATTCATCCGCCTTTGTAATTGCGTTTATAGGCAGTAGTTGTTTTTATTTCTGCATTCTTTTTAATAAATAGTCAGTCTTGTTTTTCATTTCGTAGATTATATGTTTACTGAATTTTTCTCTGTCACTCGGCAGATCACTATAGGTTGTCATTATGACTTGGCTGGCAATTGAAGAAATATTTTCTATTACAGTTATACAATCAACCAATGAATCATTGTCTAAGTTTTGTTGTTTAGGTTCATCAAGAATTAAAATGTTTGGATAACAAATCCCACTTATTTTGTGATGTTTTATAGATGTTTGAAGCAGTGAAAGATAATAGCTCAGGATTATGCGAATATTGTCACTTGAACTCGAAATATTATAGATGTCAAAATTGTCAAGGTAAGGCGTATAGTTATCATTTTCATCAACTTTGATATTGTAGATTAAATCTTTATTCCCTTTAAAAAGCCCAAGACTTGATACATTTGATTGAATAAACAATTTAATTGAGTTAATAATCAAATTGTCCTTGTCTGTCTGCTCATATTTAGCAACGTCCTCTTTCAATCTTTGATATTCAGTAATAGTAGTTGATAAATCTGATCTGAACGGATTAAGATCTTCCCATCTTTGAGCAATCCGCGAATATTTTTCCATCTCCTTATAGGTAGAATCTGCATCTAGAATTCTTTTCCTAAGTTGTGCAAATTCTTTTCCTGCGTAGGTCTTTGTTTGATGGTCTAATTGACTCTCATATTCTTTAATTTTATCCTTTATTACGTTTCTTTGTTCAATTATTTTTCTCCGGTCTAAAATTCGTTGCGTTATTACTTTTTTAAATGTGTTTTCTTCATCCTCTAAAAAAAGAAGGTTTTGTTCAGGGGTAGATATTTTTTTACCAATGTCAGAGTGGCAAAGTATACATTCATCATCATTTGGTTTCTGAAGTTTTGCTTCGCAAACTGGGCAAGTTTTAATGTTTAGTTCAGTGGAGAACTCTTTAATTTTCTTAAGCTGTTTGTTTTTGTATTTGTTCGATTGAATTCTGTCAATATAATTCTCGTAGCCTGTAATTTCAATTGATATTTTATCAACTCTTTCTGATGCTTTGCGGTATTGATAATCAAGAGTTTTTAAACTGTCTCTGAGTTTTTCATTAGATTCTTCAAACTCTTTATTCTGACTTGATAACTGGTTTATAAAGCCAGATTCTGCATTATATTTGTCTTTTAAATAATTAATAAAGTCATATATGCTTGTTTTTCCTATTTGGTTGGTGTTTACCAAAGGAATTTCATCAACTTTTTCTGCATTGGCAATTACTAAAAGGTTTTCTTCTTTTTGATGAAGCTCATCTCTCAACTTTTTCAATTTTGCTTCCAATTCTTTCATCTTAATTTCAGAAAGGTGAAGGTTAAACCTATCCAATCCAAATAGATATTCAAAGGCAACCTTTTTAACCTCTTTGATATTATATCGAGTTACTTGTCGTGCTTGAATTTGTGACCAACCAGCTCTTTGCTCTACAAAAAATAGTGGTAGAATATTTTCAAAATAAAGTTTTGATA
The DNA here is from genome assembly GCA_963665485.1 of Bacteroidales bacterium. Taxonomy (GTDB): domain Bacteria; phylum Bacteroidota; class Bacteroidia; order Bacteroidales; family UBA4417; genus UBA4417. Next base: position 1,272,971 of record OY762227.1, read on the forward strand.
ACTTTTGGTCATAAGTGGGCAATTCTACCTGGTTTAACCCAATGAATTTGAAAAGGAAATTTTGAAATCCATTTTCTGTAAATACACCTTCACCGGATATTATTAGTTTTTCTCCGTCACCTGATTTGAAGAATTCAGCAGCGGAACACTTTTTAATAGCGGCAATATTAATGTCATTTCCTTTTATGTATCTAAATATTGTTACATCTTCATTACCATTAGATATTTCGAGCAATAAATATGAAGTTCTAACTATTTTTCCTTCAATTGATTTATAAAACTCTGGCTTAAATGGATTCTGTAATGATTTGAAAATACCAAGTCCTTTTTCAGCACCTAGACCATAAATAATTCCCGTAACAATACTTGTTTTACCCACAGAATTTGGACCATAAATAATATTTAAGCCATCTTTAAAAGGGATCTCTGCTCCATACTTCTCCCCTTCAACGGTTAGAATATTATACACAAGCTTATTTATTATTAATCTCGACATTTTGTTTCCAATATGAGTTTGGTATTACTTCCGTTATTATGTTAATTGTCCTCTCTTCAATTAATCTATTACCAAATAAATCCAAGAAGTTCATTTCTGTTGGGAATACATCTCTTATTTTTATAAAAAAATCGTTACCATTCTTTGTTAGTTGTAACCTTGGGTTTTTATTATTTGTATCTGTTTTGTATTCTATTAAATTTCTAACAAATAGATATAGAAACATGTCATTAAAGCGTATATCCCAAGGAACACTTTTGTACTGTACAATATTAAAATCAATTTCAACTAACCTAGATGAACTAAAACTCTTTATTTTTTCAAGTATGTTTTTCTGACCGCTAAAATATTCTATTATAAATTTGGATTGGAAAGCTTCATTACGCAACAAAAAGTCAACACAAGCTATTACATTTTTACTCAATCCAAACTTGGTATTGAGCATTCCGAGTATTACAATTATTCTTGTTGCCCGATATTGTATTCTATCTTCGGGCTGAACATATATCGGCCGGTCCAAGTTGATACTTGGCTTCATGTCGTTTTTAGATATAGCTTGTATTAAATAATCAAGTCCTTCCATTTTTTCTCCAATCTAGTGGGCATTCTGCGGCTAATTCAAATACAACACCGTGTAGTAGTTTCTGTTGGTCATTTCTTAATTTAAAATCACTATAAAAAGTTAGAATTTCATTTTCTGCTTCTTCAAAAAAATCATGAAAAAAATCTTCGGGAGTATATGTAGGGTCAATGTTGAATTTATGTGTCAGCCTATGTGCTTTTATTCTTAAATTATCTTGCCAATTTATAATATTGGTTCTTAGCTCAGGATTTAAATCAATTAAACTTTCTAGATAGACTTTATAGTTTGCTCTAATTCTATGATAGAAAATTCTATTTCCATCATCTTCTCTAAGCACAGAATTTAATTTTTGATCTAACGTTGTTTTTAATTTATTATCTTCATTAGGATCTTTGTCTGTATCTTCAATTCTAATTAAATCCGTAAATTGTAAAGCGTCTTTTTGTTGAATGAGATTATTAATAATCACTTTGATTCTATTAAGTTCATAATCTTTGTCAAGAACTATTTCACAATTGGTTTTATCATAAACCTTAATATAGACTTTTTCATCTAATGCGAATAACTTTTGTATGTCTTTGTCAGGAGTCCAAAAGTCTACTGGGTATTTGAATTTGTTAATTGCATTTGCTTGAATATTATGGTCAATATTGCTTAAATTCTGAAGGGGTGAAAGTGCAATAAAAGCGGTAACGTTATAACTTGAAGCGTCAAGTTGCATTTGTTTGTTGAAAATATCTTTCCAATATAGGTTTGACGTTGTATAATACTTGCATTCAATGAAGAATGACCTTACTTGATCATTTTCGTCAAAAAATTGAATGAAAATGTCAAAACCATTTTGGTTACCTGAATCTTGCTTTCTTATCTCAATTACTACGAATCCCATTTTTTCAAATATTTCTTTAAAAAATGGTTTTATGAGTTTCTCAAAATCACTTCCTGTAATCGGCATATTTTCTATTAGTTATACTTTCTATTGTTGTCGCGGGTCGGTTTTACACTTGCTGCCAACTGGTATATAACATCAAATTTAGGTCACTTTTATTTACAAATATCAATTCGTCTTATTTATATTCTAAAAATTTAATTCCATATCAGGTCTGCCTCTTCCTGTTATTGTTTTGTGATGAGTGTCGTTACAATTTTCCTGCTACCAGTATTCTGAAATTCAAAACTATTGCTTATATTGTGATAAATCTTTTGGTTAATTTTTAATCATTTCACTAGCTATGTTTCCAATGATCACAGATTCTGAATACATCCGCTATGATGGTAAAACACAGCTACATCTGGCATGTAAGGATGGTAATGTAGTCCAGGTAAAAGAATTATTAAACCTTGGTGTTGATAAAAACAAACAGGATTCACATGGTTTAACAGCACTCCATATTGCGAAAAACATTGAAATTGTTAAAAAACTGATCGAAGCAGGGGCTGATCCAAATCTTCAGGATTATCGTTCCGGCTTTACTCCGTTAATGGATTCTATGGTATGGTGGAATACAGATAAGTATGCTTTATTAGTACCTATAACCAACTTGAATATTAAGAGCTGTTTTGGCATTACTCCATTAATGCTTGCTGCAAAAATTCACAGTTTAAAAGACATTAAATTACTTCTTGATGCTTGTGCTGATCCATATATCAGGAATTATTCAGGTATGGATTTTTACGACTACTTATTTGACTATGAACAAGCATATATTCTAGAACTATTGCCGGATTTTCTTTCAAAACAAGCGTTGCGTTTAGATACTGCCTCAATCAAAGTCCTTGAGCGACGAATCCGATAAAAAATATAAAATATCATGGGCGTTCCCCTCGGCTTTCTGCTGTGCCTCGGGTCAGGCTATACGCTTCAAGTCCTCGTTCGGTCCTCACTGCGGGCTTTTCGCTTCTATCCTTAACGCAGTTCTACAAGACTTTTTTTGCAAGAGCAGGTTGTTGTGTTTTTTCAATAGGCTGCTATCGCTGTGCCTATCTTCAAAAATCACATAGGTTGTTGACGTGTAGCTTATGTTTTTTAATTGTTTTTGTAAGGGATTGATCTATCATTCATACTTCATTCCTTCGCTACGCTTCATTCTTGCAGAGCACGTCTAACGCCGGGTTTCATGCAGAGCCTCTTCACGGAGTGTTCAAGATCCTCTTGAAAATCTGTAGACCAGTGGCACCCTATGCCCTTCGAGTTTTAAAATCATAAACTTCATTTTTTGTTTTTGATTCATAGTTTGAAGAGTTATTGCCGGGTTGATCTTTAGTTTTGAGTTGAAGAAGTTATTGCTGAGTTGGTTTTGTGAATCTTTCTCTCTATGGTCTTCCTCCTTGTCAATCATTCAATCATGTTCTTTCCGCCAACGCCCAGGCAGTGCCGGATGGCTGCCAGGTCGCAATTTTTTGTCACGGTATTTGCAGAAAAGCAAATACAGCGAGCCGCGCCAAAAAAATTACTACTGTCATCCACCGGGAAGTTACTTTACATAATAGGCTCTTATGGTCTTGGTAGAAAGCCCATAAGCCCATTATGTATAAAGCCTAAAGGCAAGTAACCACTGCCTGCACCTACGCAACCTGCCCACTCTGCACACTTTCCATGCAGTTGCAAGCCATTCAATTACTCGTCCCTCGTAATCTCATGCCTTTCACTGCCGCACAGCAGCAAATATTTCCTCGTGCCTCGTCATATCAGCTGCTAAGAGCTTCCCACGTTCCAGTTAGACAAGTATACAAGCCGGTGAGCATTTTGTTTACAAGTCAGTTCTACAAGTGACGAGCAGCAATCTGTGAACCCAACACACTTGCCATGTTGCTGCAAGCAATTGTCCTCTTCCTCCTCCTACGTCCTCCTTGTTTCGTCACCTCTCAGTCTGGCAGGTTCGTACTTCCCGGACACCTGCTATCGCACATTCCAACGTAACGGTGCCCGCAAAGTACACGCATAAAGCAAAGCCTCATTCTTCGGCTCAGCTTTTAAGTATGCTTCACCAGCCAGCCTTCAAGGATGCCTTCACTGCGTCGTCCTCCATCGTCGTCATCGTCCAATCACTTTCGCAACCCCACAGCAGCAAGCTCGTATGGTTACATTCATTACTGCCTGCGCACCTTATTTCGGCTCACCAGACACCTTCTATCACACAACCTTTGTTACGGCGTCTGGCAAGCACGAAATCCCCTGTAACGTAATCCATTTCACCATCCAAGCCAGCTGCTAAAGCCTCCCCACTTCCAAAAAGAAGCGGTATTTGTATGCGCTATCGCCCTCCGGTTGCTCGTTACAGCGCGAGCCACAGCGTGCGGTAAAGGTCGGTTATGCAATTTATCCAGTTTTATCCTTATTATTCCCTGCCTGCTGCCTAGGCAGTATTTACTCACCGTCAATTCATTGCTTGTTTTTTATAGGTATTGCCGTCTCATTTATACTGCCCCACGCTGCCCTTTTCCTTCACATTTATCCAATGTTACAAATACGTTACCACCATATTTTATTTGGAGCTTGCATATCAACTGCCTCCGTCCAAATCATTTTAAATTATTGCCTAAAGAGGTGGATTTTTTCAGGAAAAGAAAAAGGGAAAAGAAAAATAATGAAACGAATATAAAGTAGCATTCCAGCAAATTCAAGGGCTGGATAGCAGCAACATTATTTTCTTTTTCCTTACGCACTTTTACGCTGCATATCCAGGCTGAGCCGCGTTCGTTTTTTTTTAAATAACCTGTTTAGGATTTACTAAGCAGGTTTTTTCATTTAAAAAAAAGCCGTCTCGCGCCCTTGATTTTGCTTCCATGCTTCATTGCCTGATGGTTTCCTTTTTTTCTTTTTTCCCTTTTTCTATTTTTTCCTAAAAAAATTGTGGAAGGGGTGCTAAAGGGAAGATTGGACTAACCACCAAAAACTTTTCAACATGCAGAAAATCACTACTTACAGCCCCGATCAAAAGCGAAGCCCCTTCGCCTTTTTCATCCTGAACAAAGGAATGAACAGCGGCAAACCCCTGGAGCATCCCTGTCCAAATTGCTTCACTTTCAACGCCAAAAGCCAGGAAGAAAAGGATCATAATTTCTGGCTCTGCTTCGGCCTCTGGCAATCGAAAACTTTTCATCCCTACCTCTCCGGTTCTGTTATCCCTTTCATTCACCTTCGTGATCTGAACCAGGTAATCAATCAGGCATCCGAAAAAGCCCAGGCAAGCCCGGCCAACTTTCAAAAAACCGTCGAAGCTCTCAAAATTCTCGATCAGCATGAAAAGAACTACCACAGGAATCTCCTGCTAATTTCCGAAGCCAAAAAGGCAATTTTTGCAAAATATCGCTCAGTTCCATCATTCTACCGGTAATCTCTTAAACCCAATATTAACCCCGCCTGGCTGGGAAACTGGCCAGGCATAAAATCTCAAAATCATGACACAAAAACCTGTTAAAATTCTCAAAGAAACAGCCGAAAAACATGGCTATTATTTATTCGGTGGTAAAGGTGACGTTTGGAGTAACACAGCCCATTTATCAAAAGGCATGATGGCAACCACATTATGCGGAAGGCCAATGCTAAGCACGAACTGGGTACGCATTGAGGCAGTAAATGCAGTTGGCTGCGCTGAGTGTGCTCGTCATTTTAAAGAAGCAATTTCAATTTAATTAACCAGGTGCCTGGGCCTACTGGCCCGGGTACCCTAATTCTTTCATCCATGACACAATCCCAAACCATCAGTAGAACCTTCCGTTTCGTTTATAATCTCCCATCAGATTTTATAGAAGAAATCTGGTCTGACAGTCCAATCCTGGCAGAACACCTCAAAGCCAAGTTCACTGGCTTCTGCAAATCCGAAGGCTATGCCTCAGCAAATGCCATCCTTAAATTCTTCGCTTCCCTCGATGAATCCAATTCAGAGAAATTTTGCAACTATGCTTCCACCTGGATGCAAAACCATTAACCCCCGAATCTCACTGTAATTTTCGGAATCTAATCCAAATTTTCAAACCCTTAAAATCCCATCCCTATGAAAAAGTACTTCAACGATCCCCGCCCTCTTACCGTCAGGTACCAGGGCTCTTGTGCAGAATGTGGCACCACCCTCAAAAAAGGCTCAGCAGCTTATTACTGGCCTTCCGATGGTAAAATCTATTGTTTATCCTGCGGTGAATCTGAATACCGGCAGTTCCTTTCTGCTGCAGCTGATGAAGATGTTTACCAGGGCATCGGAAATCCATTTGCATGATAACGCTATTTTAAAAACTTTTTCTTTATGCCTGGTTATTCCAGGCTTTTTCATTTAAATAAAATTTCAATTTATTTGTATTTCAAACTTTTATATATTTGATTTAAATATTAACAGCTTTTTATCGAACCTATTCACGCCAAATCAGTTTTAAGAAGTGATTTTATCAGTCCTATACCCCTATCTTTTATGTTGTAAACGAAGCTTAAAGAATAAATATAATTGTTAACTTAATTTATAAACCGATGAAAATATGGTCCTTATTTTTTTGTGTTATTTCCTTTATGTTTTCTTTTATTTCGTGCAATAACGTAAATTCAAATGACAGATTAGTTGCCGATACAATTACAAACATTAATAAGCAAACGAGTTATTCGGATTCGATAGAAATTACACCTATCCCAAATAGTTTCCTAGATCTAAAGTTAGGCACACCTTTTTCTGAATTTATTGCTAATTATCCTAACGCACATCAGCAATTAGATGAATTTTATACACTTGATTTAGGCCTTATGGGCAGTGTAATTTATTTCGATGACATGGACAGGCCGTACATTCTTGATAATGTTAAAACCAAATCTGGCGATGAATTAAAACTTAGTGCATTTTTCGTGAATGATAGACTAGCAGCAATTTACGTGGAGTTCAAAAATGGTGTATATGCTGCTGATAATGTTTATTCTGCATTTAAAGATAAATATGGAGATCCTACATATTCAGAAATAAAGTCAGAATATCATAATACAAAGTCTTATTATTGGATTGCCCCAAGTTGTGTTTTAAATTTTCTTTATAAATCAGATATTGGAGATCTATTTTTAGTGTTCGCCGATAGAGCTGTGCAGGATAAAATAGTTGATAAAAGAAAAAAGAAAAATTCTGAAAGTATTGAATAAAAGGCAAATTCCGAAATCGTTCAAGTACGATTTATTTTCAATTACATGCGAGCAATTATTTCAGCATTAATTCTTTACTCATAATGCCTACACCCTCCCAACCTCCACCAGCCTCTTCCTGTTCACTATCACCTATGCTTGGCAACCACATTTATAACCTCAATTGTGTAGATGGTGAATACTATCAAATCCTTGTTTATTAGGCGGATGAAGTCGATTAAAAATACCTCTACAATCTTTTTGCCAACTAATATACTAAAAGAAATATATTCTTTCCCAAGCACTGCGAAGCAAAAGATTTTTTTTTAATTTTATCTGTATCAATTTTAATTTGAACTTTCTTAAATTAACGTTATGTCATTAGAGTTTAAGGCAAATGACAATTTTCAAGATCTTGGATCTTTAGGAGAATTTTGTAGAAATTTTGGTACATGTCATATTAAAATAAAGGATAAGACAGAGCTTAATATTTGTTTAACTATAAAATCCAATCAAGATATTGAATTTATATTATATTGTTCTCGCCCTCTTTCCCATATACTAAGAGAAATTAAAGGATTTCCAGTTGATTTTGATAAATACCGAATTTATAGAATTAGAGCAAATAATGGAAGGAAATACATCAGAGTTTCGCAGGTCATCAATATTGATGTAGACCCTAATATCCCTGAAAAGGAATATGAAATGCAAATAGAAAAGATGAAAGGGAGTGTTCGTCTAACATATAAAGTTGATGATTTGATAACTCAACCACCCAGTTCCTCAGATAATCTGGTTGCATTTTAAATAGATCTAATCTGTGCCCCAACCCTCTCTCGCGCTCCCGACCCGCATCGAGTTGCAACGCCTGCGTCTATTTCACACCCTTATTGCTGAGAGTATCCGAAGTGCCCCACCTTCACCATCCTCTTCCTGTTTACCATAACTTTGGCTAACAGAGCATACCTGGTTGCATCAATCCCATGATTGAATTTATCAATCGGTTCATTGGTTGCTTTTCCTGCCTGGTCTTCCTTCCATTTATAATTCTTAAATTCCCGGATCAGGTTAACCGATCCTTTGGTGATAAATACCTTATACCGTTTCATAATATCCAAACCAGCCAGAATGCTGTCCTTCCCCTTAAAGGTAGCCTGGATATTAAAACCTTCCTTCTTAATCTCATAAATACACTTTGGCTGGTTATCTGCTATAACCTCATCAGTCCATTTCAATCCCAACTCTCCAAGCCATTTGGCAATATCCTGGTTAGTCAGACCCCGGTTATAAATCAGCTCTTCCAGGAACAAATCACCACCACTCAACCCTACTTTTATTAATGCTGTTGGATCATTCGAGAAACCAAAATCCATTCCGTAAACTACCCACTTGCACTCAGCTGGGAATGCTTCACATTGTTCCCAATTCGTGAAGATCAAACCCTTTATCTGTCCAGGCAATCCAAGACCATAAACCCGCCAGTAATTTTCATCAACATATTTCAGCTGCTCAATCTCCTTCACAACCTCTGCCGGTAGAAATTCTTTATTATCCAGGTAGGTAGACTGAATAAATGTGCAATCCTTCCTTGGGATCACCAGATCATAAATCCAGTGTTCTTCCATGCTGGGATTGTAGTCTATGAAGATTTGTTTCTCTGTCCTGATAGAAAGCTGAATCCAATCCTCAAGACTCAATTCATTTGCTTCATTAATAAAAAGATAGGTTCGCTTCGCTCCCCTCTTTTTTTGAGGCTGATCCAGGCTGACAAACTCGAAAAGGTTCCCATTGAGCACATAAGTGCTTTCAGTCTTGTTGTGGAACCGTTCATCATACAGATTCTCATTCTTCAGTATCTCAAAGAAATCCCTCATAGCTGAGGCTTTCAGGCTGGGCATTGTTTTTCTGACTATCGTGAATACTGCATCCTTTTCCTCAAAGGCTTTTACAAGGATAAGAAGCTGTAGGATCGAATATGTTTTCCCGCTCCTTGAACTCCCTTGATTGACTACAATCTTCGTTAAAGCCTTGTAATTCTTATCAAAAACAACAGATACCCTAATCTGCTTTTCCATCACCACTCCTGATTACTTCAAAGGTTATCTTGCTGATTTTGTCATCAGCTGGCCCTAAATCCAGATTCATTCTTTGCAGTTTGGGCCTTACAAATTCTTGGAGGTTCAGCCACAATTCAATTTGTTCCTTTGGCCTGAGCTTACTCAGATTCTCTTCCAGGCTTTCATCCAACAGGGACAAAACCCATTCAATTCTTTGTTTTTCTTCAGCGGTAGTTTTATTTACTGCCCCTTTAGGCTTCCCGGGGTTGCCTTTCCCAAACTGACCTTTGTGATTCCTGGTTGTGGATTTGGGTTCATTACATTCATTCGTATTCATGGTTAATAAATTATTCCATTATCTGCTGAAATTCTCAACAGATTCCATCAGGTAAATACCTGGTATTATTTTTACTTGCGGTAAATCATTTTTTCGATGCAACTGACAGAAATATCGTACTCTATACTAAGCTCATATTTAATATCTGCATAAGTACGGTTCTCTTTAGCTTTCTTATAGTAGAGTTTCTTCACCAGCCATTTTCTGGCATCATTTACATGAAGGATTCCTTCGCGGACAACTTCTCTAACATCAATTCCAAATTCAGTTTTCAAATCTTTTATAATTCGTTCTGAATACTTTAAATCTTCTCTCATAAAGTTAATAATTATATAGTTAAATATTACAAATATAGTTCAAAATAAAAATTATAGCAAATATTTATAATATAAATTGCCAAGATGTACTATATATTTCGTCTATCTATAGCTTAATTTTGTAACCTTAATATATATGAACAAATATCAATTTTTAAATATTATAACTAAGAAATTTACTGATATATATCAAAGTCATATCAGGCAATAATCTTACAGTTTTTTAAATCCTGATGTCAGGAATTCTGGCATTATAATTCTCCTAAATTTCTCTAAAATGGCTAAAACCAACGTGAAAACCACAGCATTACCTAAGTTAAAAACATCTAAAAAAGTATCACAACCGTATCAAAGAGCAAGAGGTGGTGGCGCCGATCTTGCAAAAAACGTAAAGTAAAATTCATAATCCTTTTCACCATGGCAAAAGCAAATGTAAAATCAGGTTCAAAGATCAAGGCTAAATCCACTCCCAAAACTCCCAAAAAAGGAGTAGGTAAGTCTGGTTCTGAGCTTCAGAAAAATGTAAAGTGATGGCAAAGCCAAAACAAAAACCCGTAAAAAAAGCTAAGCCTACCGCTTCCTCAAAAACGGTTGTAGGTAAACGCAAACCTCATACATCGAAAGACGGTACAGGTAAATCCACTATTTAATTAACTCTAAATTCTCATTCACATGAAGTCCTACTTTTCAAACAACAGTAAACAGTTTTCCGGTGCTGACCTGGTTAAAAACGTCAAGCGCTCTATTGCTTCCAAAACTTCAAAGACCTCCAAAAAGTCTAAAGCTGGTAAAAAGGCCGGTGGTTCTGAGCTTACCAAAACTGTAAAATAATGCACCGCTATTTCTCAACACCTCCAATCTTCTCAGCCCCTGTAACCAACATCAACAGGGAGCTGGGGATTATTCAGGGAATAACAATCGCCCGAATTGGCCCGGCTAAAGGGCATAATGGGTTTATCGACCGTACTTTTCTCTTACAAATAATTGATAATGCTGCTTCAAGAACAGCCGGAGTTAAAGCTAGGTTCGGGCATCCGAATATGTGCAGTTCTGCACTAGGAAGCTATTTGGGAAGGTTTAAAAACTATTCCTATTCCGGTGATCAGGTCAAAGCTGACCTTCACTTGGATGAAACAGCAAAAAAGACACCTGCTGGAGACCTGTATTCCTACATCTTGGAAATGGCAGAAAAGAATCCGGACATGTTTGGAGCATCCATCGTCTTTGAAATTGCAGAATCTGTATTCCTTCAGGAAGAGGTTGAAGGTCAAAAAGTAGAGAAGGAATACTTTCGGCTCAAAGAACTGAAAGCAACTGATATTGTTGATGATCCAGCTGCAACGGATGGTTTGTTCTCAGCCAATACGTTTCCGGGAATCGCAACTCAGTTCCTTGATGAAAACCCTGAGATCATGGACCTAATCTTTTCCAAACCTGATTCTATTGTCGAATTTCTTTCAAACTATATAACCTATACAAAAATGAATTTATCATCAAAAATAAAGGAGAATTTTGCAGCCTTCCAGGCTGCATTCTCCACAACGCCATCAATAGCAACAATTCCGGATAAACCAATCCAGGATGAACCAATTTCAGAAAGTGACACGGTGAACAGTTTATTTGTTGCTCTCTGTGCTACATCGCCTAGGTCTTTCACTAATGTCAATGATTACACCCCACAGCAGAAAGTTGAAGCTTTAACTTCACATTTTCATAATGTGAATGACAGACTAATAAATGTGACTGAACAAAGCAGGGCAACAATGGCTGCAAATGAAGAGATAAGCACAAAATACAAGACATTACTTGAGCAATCAGACAAGCTTTCAGAAGAATTCAAAGTCACTCAAGATGAGCTTGAAATTGCAAATACTCGTATCCAGGAACTCACCTTACAACTTTCCGCACGTCCTTCAATCCCTCTTAATGTAACTGATCCCGCTGTAAGTCTGACTACTAACCAGGTCAAGGATGAAACCGGCAAACAAATTCTTGCCGCAATTCCCATAGACCTCAAACGAAAGTTAGCCTCCAATACCCAATAATTTATTCAAATATTAAATGATCTCTCATAATTTATAATTATCCAAAACTATGTCCAATATTTTTTCTCAAACCACATCCCCCGCCTTCAAACGCCAGGCAGTAGATGAATACTTCATTCAGCCCATGTTTATGGCTGAAGATATTCGCGGGCTAATTACTGTTCGTACTGATATAAAAGGCACTGAAACTCTCAATAGAATTGGTCGCCCTTCCATGTTAACTAAACCAAAACTCAACCCAGGTTTTACTCCCGCAGGAGGTTTCAACCTGACTTATACTGACATTACTGTTAAGCCCATGTCGTTGGAATTCGAGCAAAATGCACGCTCATTCTGGGGTTCAATAGTTGAACAATTACTTACTTCAGGATATAAAGAGGACGACGTTGAACAGATGAAATCCCCTGATGTATGGAACAAGGTCATGCTTCCTTTAATTGCTCAGGCTGGTCAGGATGACTTGATCCGCCAGATGTTCTTTGCCAATCCCACTGCCGAAGCTTTTACATCAGGTATTCCTAATGGTATTCTAGATTCAAACTATACTGGCTACACGGGCTTTATGTCCTGGCTCTTTAATGATTTGTATGCCGGTGTTATTCCATCCGTTCAGCATGTTCCCATTGCCTCAGCAGTGGCTTCTGTTAAGCAGGAAGTAATCCATACCTATACTGCCGGAACAGATACAGCACTGAATATCACCATTAACGGCGTCCTTTATACTCAGCCTTATGCCACAAGTGCAGCCGCAACTGCAACCGCCTGGCTTAATACAAACAAAGCTTCTGTTGAAGCTCGTGCAGGCATTAATGGTGTTATTGTTACTAATCCTTCAGCAGGTGCAATTAAAGTGACAGGAAAAGTTAAAGGTCAAAGCTTTACTTCTGTTGCAACCGTGACCGGAACTGGTACGGTAGCAAACTCTGGGATAGTTGCAGCTGTTAAAGCCGGAGGTTTAGCTGCCAATGAAGCTGACCTTACTCTTGAATCCATGCTCGATGCTGTTACTCCTGAAATGCATGAATATGATCTCCAATTCATGCTAACAGCTTCCATGTGGCGCAACCTGGTTCACACACTGAAGGATCGTCAAACAATCATGGGTGATGCAGTTTTGAAAAACGGGCTCAAAGTTCCTACCTACGAAGGTTTCCCGATCATTGTTCGCCCTGATTGGGATAAATGGATCTCTGTTGCACAAAATGGTATCAAGCCACACCGTGCCATGCTTACAACCTCAAAGAACTTGCTTTTTGCAACTGATGGAACCTCTGATTCTGAAATGATCGAAACCTGGTACAATCAGGAAGCACAAATGCGCAGGTACCGTGTTCAGTATAAAGCCCAAACTGCTTACCTCCACAAAGAACTCATAGTCCTTGCTGGTTTCAATGACTAATCACCTTGCTCTGGTGCCCCCTTCTCTTCCCCTCCAAAGAGATGGGGCCTGGGGTGAGTTTTTTCGCACATCACTTTCCTTACTTACCTTTTCACTATGAAGGCTTTCTCAAACTATAATTATGTTCCTCTTTTAAATCTTAAACGTTCTGACTTTATAGATTTACGGACTAATTATGATATTTTCATTCCTTTTGGTGAGGATAACTTGCTGCCAACACAGCTCAATCAGTTATCCAGAGAAGTACCTGTCCATCGTGCAATCCTTAATTCAAAAGCTTCCTATATCCTTGGCAGAGGATTGTCTTCTGATAATAAAGTAATTCAGAAGCTGATCAGTGCCCCTAATAATACATTTGAAGACCTTAACTCAATCTTTCGTTATGTAATTCTTGATTACCTGAACATTGGTAATGCTTATGTTGAAATCATTACCGATCCTAATAAATCCTTCATGTACTTGTATCATATTGATTCAAGCAAATGCAGGTTATCTGCGGTTGAAAATGATGTTTTAATACATCCTTCATGGGCAGAGTTCAAAGGTAAAAATGATGAAAACCTTATTTCACTTCCTCTATTCCCTGATTTCAGGAAAGGCCCTGATGGGCTTTTGCATTCGGTTTATCATATTAAAGATTATGAACCAGAGTTTTATTACTATGGTTTGTGCTCATACTTTGCGGGGCTTCGTTCAATAATCATTTCCGGGCTTACAAATCTTTGGAACCAGAACAGGCTTGAAAATGGATTCACTGCTCCAGGTTTACTTATTATTCCCGGCATTAATGATGAAGATGATGCTACAGCCCTGGATGAAGAATTTAGCAAATTTAAAGGTGTTGACGGTGAAAAGTCAGGTGATATTATCATTCAGTACCTTGCTGATTTATCCCCTGGGCAAACTTCACAACAGGCAAAGTTCATTGAGTTTAAAAAGAATGAAGAAGGTAACTGGATGGACTTACATACTCAATCTGAATTGTCTATCATTACAATACACAATTGGTTTCGTTCACTAACTCCTTATTCAGGTGAAAAAACTGGTTTTGATTCTAACCGTATTGTCAATGAATACGAAATTGCACTCAACACAATAATTAATCCCCTGCAAACCTTTTTCCTGCGGCACCTCGATCAAATCTTCAAGTATTTCTCATTACCTCTCGGAAAGCTATCATTTATCAACGAGCCACCCATACAGCGAATCAATCCTTTGAAATTCGTTTGGGAAGCCCGGCAAGATGCTGGACTTTCTTTTGACCCAAATGATCCTGTGCAGAAATTGCTGATTATGCAGCTCAAAAACACATTCAATTCAGCTACACCAGATACAGGTTCCACTGTTTAATTCTGCCCATATGCCAATCATAGCAGCCACAGAGATTAACTCAATAGCATTCTCCACTCCAATTGATCCGGCTTTGATATTGGATGAAATAATCAATGCCGTAGAAACTAAATTTATTATTCCGGCCATCACGAAACCTGTCTATGATGACCTTTCAATTCATCCAGGCATCTATACCACCCTTATTGCTGATTACATAAAGCCTTACCTTGCTTATTGTGTAAAGCTCTTACTTTACAGTCAATATCAGCTGGAAATCTCAACATATTCAAGCCTCAACATGCAAAAGGATGATATTGCTAATGAAATCAACAAAATCATCCAGACAAAGAAAGATATACTGGTAAATCATCTCTCAACTGGAATTTATCCACTTTATATTTCATCTGCAAAAAAGCGTATATCAGGTTTTTTAATAAAATAACATGCGTTTACTATGCTTGAATATCTCGCAATACTTGCAAGTTTTATCACAGGCGGTGGCATTTCAACCCTTATTTCCCTTCGCTACATCCGCAAAGTCGGTAAGATCGACTATACCGAAAAAGCCATTGCCTTTATTGAAAAGCAATATGATGATGTCTTAACTAAAAATAAAGAGCTTCATGAAAGGGTGACAGCCCTGGAAAAGCTTATTCCTTTGGTTTGTTTCAAAATGGATTGCACTCAAAGGCAAAAAACCAAATAATAATTATGACTTTATTTTTAAACATTAAAAGATAAATTTTTGTACAAAAGAGCAATATTTAAAATATTGTACTTATATTGTACCCAATATTAAAAAAAGCCTGCAATCGTTTGATTGGCAGGCTTTTATATACGTAAAAGTGACCCCATCGGGATTCGAACCCAAATCTTCAGAACCGGAATCTGAAATTCTATCCATTGAACTATGGGGCCATAGTTTGTTGATTGCAAAAGTAACTATATTTTGGAATATACCACTATTAAGCATTCAGTAATCACCACAGGCTTTTTTACTGACTTTTCTGCTTTCCGGTTTGAATAATTAGTTTGTTTTACCGAAATAAATAATGGAGGCCGGAAAAATCATTGATCAAAAGGCTCAGATGCACTATTGGTTTATTGCGATTTCAGATATTTCCTTTTTGTGTATAAAACATAGCTGTACGAACAAGTCGCACCAATAAAGGCGCCTCCTAAAACATCAGATGGAAAATGTACTCCAAGGTACATTCGTGAATATCCAATCAAGGTAGCCCATATTAAAACCGGGATTATAATGTACCATTTACGGTAAACCATAACTATAGCAATCGCAAAAGCAAAGGCGTCGGCAGTATGTCCCGAGGGAAATGACGGGCTTCCGCCAACACTTAGTTTATGGATAAAGGAATATACTTCGTAAGGCCTTGGGGTGTCGAAGACGTATTTAAGGATATTTGCAATGATGGCCGACAAAGCAACCGGGATAAGGATCATTAACGCTTCACGGCGCAATCCCGGAATTTTCTTCTTCAGGGCTATAAGCAATAGGATTACAGGCGCTCCAAAAGCAATTGCTCCGGCGGAATTGGTAAGGAAAATAATAATGGGATCTATTACGGGAATCCTGTTTTCGAAGATTCCTTTTAGTATTCTAATGTCTAATTTCTGCAGACCAGGCATCAATGACAAAAAGAAAGTACCGGCGGAATAAAACATTGCGCAAACTTTGAGTGATGTAGCCTGAGTTTGTTATCCTTTAATTAAGAGTGTAAAATTAATTCTATCAACCGGATTATCATTACTAACGGCAAAAGAAAAGTTTTAAACTTCAGTTTCCCGGAATCAGAATAAAAAACTGCCAGGTGATTACCTGAGCATTTTCCTGGTGTTTTACCACGGCATCCGGGTAATGGAGATTTCCATTTGCAGCCGGAACTTTGCGCTGATTACTGCCAGATAAAGAATGTTTTATAGGGATTAGCTGCCTAATTTGTCCAATGTAATATTTACATCAACCTGTATGGCTTCGGATATATTTTTAATAACCGCTTTTGGGATAGCAATATTGTAATCTTTCGGAGCTACATTAAAAGTAGCTTTCCCTAGAACCTTCCCACTTTTAACCTCAAGCGTGCCGTTAATTTTCACCTTGTTGGTTACACCGTGCATTGTAAGGTCGCCTTCTGTAACTACTTTATAAACACCATCTTTAGCCAGATTTACATCCTTGATACTTGTTATTTTCCCGCTGTAGGTTGAATTCTGAAATTTATCCGATTCCATATAATTTTCGTTAAAATGCTCCTGCATAAGTGCTTTTTCGAATTCGAAACCCTGGATCAGGACTTTGAAAACAAAATTGCCTGTCGAGAAATCAAGCGCGCTGTTCACCTGGTGGTTTATACCCTGTATTTTTTCCATCGGTGTATCTGAAAAGAATTTTATAGTTCCGCGTTTGGTCATATATTTCTGGGCATTTGCTATGCCGGCGGTAAACAATAGGATTGCCAGGATGGTTGTGATCTTTGCCATTGTGTATGGAATGTAAAAGGGTGAATGAAAAAAGAGATTTTTCCCGTCAGCATGAAGTATTACAACTGATGAAGACCTTAGTAACGCATATCGGATTCGTTTATTTTAAATTTCACAGATCCGAAGTATCTGGTACGATTTAGAAAATAATCGTAAATATTTGTTAATGAACATATAAAAATGATATTTCATTTTTATAAGGACATTCAATTAAGTATTTTTAACAGATCTGTCGATAATAAACGAGTTGACATGAACTAATTATTCAATTTCTGTATCAGTTTAGTAATGGTAGTCTTTTCAGTATGTTCTTTCCAGACAATCTGATTACTGCCAGAATAAATAAACTTAAAACATGCGGTTGTGAATATATTTTGTAACTTCGCGCTCCGCTAGTGAAATAGAACGGGACAGTTTTATATTTGAAATTAATTGGAGAGGTGGCCGAGTTGGTCGATGGCGCACGCCTGGAAAGTGTGTATACCCCAAAAGGGTATCATGGGTTCGAATCCCATCCTCTCCGCAAAAAGCTAAATATCAATAGCTTGCAATGGTATACTGACACTGAATACCCATTATTCAGCTAATTTTTTTACGAACTACCAGCGATCACTTCTTCTTCACGAATGAGTGATCTTTTTATTTTATACGTGTTAGTATCCATTAGTTATTCAACCTGTAAAAGGCTACAGACCCTCAGGATTTTATATATGTGTTGGATCGAAACCAATTATCTGATTGCAAAATCAACAGGAATAATTAGCATGCATGCGATTGGTTTCCCTTTATAGTAGGCAGGCTGCCACAGTGGCATTGATTTTACAAGTCTTATAGCTTCCATATCGAGTTCAGGATCAATTCCGCTTACAATCTTTGGATCTTCAACCATGCCTTTTTCATTAACAACGAAACTAACAATTGTACTTCCTTGAATGCCTGCCATTAGTGCATTAACCGGGTAGTGCTGGTTCTTATAGAAATAATACAGGATTGCGGTATTTCCACCGGGAAACTGAGGTGCTTTCTCAAGCGTCAATCTAATGGTGTCAGTTTGAAGCGTCAAGTCATTTACTAAATCTTTATGCCTTTTTAATAGAATATCTGCAAGCTTATTAAGTGATGTATCAGCTTTAGTAAGCATAGGAATGATTTTCACTTTGGGTAAATCTGCCTTGTAATTTTGTATTTCCTGATGTTCAGCCATGCTATTCGGTTCTGCTGATACTATCAATGGTGCCGTATTTCCTTTTGGAACCTCAGGAAAACGTAGTAGCAACGGTATTACCTCTTTATTGTACTTTACAGGTTCAAAGTACGAATTGTTAACTGTTTCAGAATCTTCGAACAATGGATTGATGTTCCAGAAATAGAGTATCGCTGTTATAAGCAGGAAGAGGAATAGTGCCAGTAAATAGCTGTTTCGTAACCGACGTTGGTAATTAACCCTAAGATCATAACAACCGTATGCCTTGTTTCGGTTCTCGAACACGATATCATCAAGGGTTTTAACCGGTTGCTTTTTTCTTCGGAATGCTTTCATTATTTGGATTTGCAACAAATATTGCGCCATTGGAGACGACAAAGTTAAACAGAATTGTTGTTGACATGGAGCGTCAGCAAGATTTGAACAGAATAGTTTGTCCGCCTCAACCAGAAAACATCTGGAAGACTATACTGAATTAACGTTTTATTGTTCCTGTTTATTTGATAGTTCGAAACTAATCAGCCTTGTGAAAATTTATGGGTACTGGTTTTGTCTGAATTACAAACAACCGGCCTGGACAAATACCCCTGAAATATATTCGGAATTTACTCTAACTTTCTTTCTTAGGCCTGGTGGTCAGGGCATAAATATAATATAAGATGCCTGTAACGCCAATAATACTGATAGCGGTCAGCCAGGCAGCATTGTCCAGGCCGAAATTTTCGGCATTGGTGTGAATCATTCCTTTGCGAAAGAGAAATTCAACAAGTACAGATAGAAAGTTGTTGGTAAAATGAGCCACAATCGGCAACCACAAACTCCCGCTCCAGAAATACAGGTATCCCAGAGCTGTTCCCAGTAAAAACCGTGGGAGAAATCCATAAAATTGAATGTGAATGGCTGAAAAAATAAAAGCAGAAAGAAAAACAGCCAGGTGTACATTCCTTGTCCAGTCCTTAAGCAAGCCGGCTAAAGCGCCTCTGAACAGAACCTCTTCTGCAAGGGCAGGAAGAATGGCAATCATAAAAATATTTACCAGAAGACCGCTCATGGATGTAGTGGCAAGAAAAGCCTCGGTGATCATTTCTCCTTGTGCTTCAGAATTCTTCATCCAGTTTTCGATAGATGAAAGTCCTTCAGGCAGAGATAGATAGCTGTTAAGTTCGCTTGCCCAGCCGATCAATGGTTGTGCAGATAGTATCAGAAACGCGGACAATACAATTGGCAGGTACTTGACTGATTTGCTGAAACTGATGAAAGTTTTGGCCTCCGGCGAACAAAGCCACATATAAATAAAAGCCGGGAGTAATAAACCTCCTGCCATATTTAGAATCTGAATGGCTTTCATGGCATTAACTACCGCAACGCTACTGTAATCAGGTGCTGAAAGCAAACTAATAACACCAGTTCCGAAGAATGGAACCAGCACCAGAATCCCTAGCAATGTCGAGAACAGCAGAAAGCTGAATACCAGCGTTATCAGCAGGATAAACTTGCTGCCATGGTTTATTTGGCTATACGCACCTCTAAGCATAGTGTTTGTTTGCGGCAAAAGTAATGAATAAGGTTTAATCGTATACGTTGTTTAATGTTGCTATTTTTGCAGTTCGAAAAATTACTGAATGTTAATAGGTAAAACTGACCTTGGGAAATTCCCGGTTATTCTTGCTCCTTTGGAGGATATTACGGATTCGGCATTCCGCGCTATTTGCCGCATGCATGGTGCTGATATGGTTTACACTGAATTTGTGTCGTCGGAAGCATTGGTGCGGTCGGCTGTAAAGAGCAGCAATAAAATGGCATTCGACGAAACCGAACGACCAATAGGGATACAGATTTTTGGAAATAATGTCGCGGCGATGAAAAATGCCGCTTTACTGGCTGAAGAGCTGAATCCTGATTTAATTGATATCAACTTTGGCTGCCCGGTCCGGAAAGTGGCGATGAAAGGCGCGGGAGCAGGTTTGCTGAATGATATTCCGTTAATGATAGAAATAACCCATGAGGTGGTGAAAGCGGTAAATACACCTGTTACAGTGAAAACCAGGCTTGGCTGGGATGAAAACAGCAAAGTAATTGTGGATGTAGCAGAGCAACTTCAGGATGTGGGAATACAGGCAATTACCATTCATGGCCGGACAAGAGCACAAATGTATTCGGGCGTGGCAGACTGGACGTTGATTGGTGAGGTAAAGAATAATCCCCGGATGAAGATTCCTGTAATTGGAAATGGTGATATAACCAGCGCTCAGAAAGCCGCTGAAATGTTTGATAAATATGGTATTGACGCCATCATGATTGGTAGGGCAGCCATTGGTAATCCATGGATATTTAAAGAAATCAAATCATTTATTCAAAAAGGGGAATTAATCCCGCAACCTGATTTGCAGGAGCGGATGACGGTAAGTCTGGCACATTTGAGGCTCGCCATACAAAAGAAAGGTGAGCATAAAGGAATTGTTGAAATGCGGAAACATTATGCCGGGTATTTCAAAGGCCTGCCGGGTTTCAAAAAAGTAAGAATGGACATGCTGACAAGGCAGAATTTTGATGAGATAGAAGGGATTCTTCAAAATTTATCTTGCCAATACTAGTTAATCGGATATCTTATTGTTTCTTTTCTGATTTTGTCACCGGCAAGAAAAAATAGGTAAGGCACATTGCCCGGAAATTAATGCGGAACAGAAAACAGTTATGCTTTTCCTGGAACAATAAGTAACAAACATTTGGGTGTTAAAACGAAGATTATCAGCAATATAGTATTTGTCCACTATCTGTGGGTTTACTGTTTTGAAGTTGCTGTTCAATACATAGTCATAACGAAAAATCAGACCGAATCCGGGTATTTTCATCCCTGGACTTATTCCTGTACCTCCTTTTCTTAATCGAAATTTAAAGTCCCATTTCGGGAATTTTACATTATTTTTGTTTTTCTTTGTTACTTTTCCGTTTTTAGGAAATTAACCTATGAAAAGGACACCTTATGGAAACATTTAAAATTTTTGTGGTCGAAGATGATGTTATGTATGCGAAAGTTCTCTCGTATCATTTATCTCAAAACCCAGATTATGACGTATCAATTTTTTCGTCGGGTAAGGAGTTACTCGCAAATTTATATAAAGGACCCTCAGCCATCTCGCTCGACTTCAATCTTCCTGATATGAGCGGATTTGATGTGTTGAAACGCATCAGGGAATTTGACCCCGAGTTACCCGTCATAATTGTTTCGGGCCAGCAGGATATTTCTACAGCAGTGGAACTGCTGAAGAAAGGTGTTTACGATTATGTTCTCAAAGATCCGGATACCAAGGACAGGATATGGTCGGCGATGCGGAATATTAAATCAAATTTCAACCTCAAGCAACGGATTTCAAACCTGGAAGATGAGATAGGGAAAAAATACGAGTACAATAATCTTATAAAAGGGGATAGCCCGGCTATAAATGCAGTATTCAGACTTATCGAAAAAGCAACAAAAACAACCATTTCAGTATCGGTACATGGCGAAACTGGTACAGGAAAGGAACTTGTGGCTAAAGCTATACATTTCAACTCGAAACGTAAGAATAAACCTTTTGTTGCCGTAAATGTAACAGCAATTCCTCGCGAACTTATCGAGAGTGAAATGTTTGGCCATGAGAAAGGTTCATTTACCGGTGCTAACGGTCAGCGCATCGGGCGGTTTGAAGAAGCCAATCATGGAACGATATTTCTTGATGAAATAGGCGATATGGACCTGAACATGCAGGCGAAATTACTTAGGGTATTGCAGGAAGAAGAAGTGGTAAGGGTTGGTTCCAATAAACCGCAAAAACTTGATGTCAGGGTAATTGTGGCTACTCACAAAAACTTGCTGGATGAAGTTAAAAAAGGCAATTTCAGGGAAGATTTATATTACAGGTTGTTAGGATTACCCATCGAGCTTCCGCCACTGCGATCGAGAGGCAATGATATATTTTTATTGGCGCGGTTTTTCGTAGATGAGTTCTGTAAAAAGAACAGTATGGCTAAACTCATAATCTCAGCTGATGCGATGGAAAAATTCCGCAAATATCCTTTCCCCGGTAATGTGCGTGAGCTAAAAGCTATTGTTGAACTGGCAGCGGTAATGACCAACACCAATACCATTCATGCTGAAGATGTTAAGTTGCCGAATACAACCGCAATGCTTGATTTCGTTAACGAAGAAGCCACACTCGACGATTATATCAAAATAATCATAACCCATTATTTGAATAAGTACGATAACAAAGTACGCCTGGTGGCTGATAAACTCAACATTGGCAAAACTACCATCTATAGGATGTTAAAGGATGATGGCAGGGAACTCCAGTAGTTTACAGGTGAAAATGAGCGTATTAGTATAACAGGCTGATGGGCGAGAGAGCGAGGAGCGACAAGGCGAAATCAAAACTACAATAAACAAGTTTTCAGCATAATCAGTCCCGACTTCGGTTGGTGAGCTTGCCGAATCAATGCCGAAAAGCGCTGAAACCCAATATTTTTAATTTACCCTTGCGGGAATACTATATCTGACATGGGGCAAAATTTCGCATTAATCAAAGACCCAGGTCTCAAGAACCAAATTCCAAGGCATACTTTGCTATACTTCTTGTAATTTGGGACTTGTAATTTGGGTTTTGGGACTTTACAAATTTGGAAATTTATCCCGTGTGCAGTATAATTCCGGGAATCGCCTCAATCGGATCTGAAAAACGAAGGTTTTTCACAAAAAGCTGTTAGATCTATCTCACTTCACTTCCGTTGCCAAAAGCTTCCGTCGGCGATACAAAACAGAGTTTGCCTTCTTTGTTTTCAGCCATCAGTATCATTCCTTTTGATTCTATGCCTTTCAGGTTGCGAGGTGCAAGGTTAGCCAGCAATACCACTTTCTGCCCGATTACCTGTGCGGGCGAATAATGTTCGGCAATGCCCGAAACAACAGTACGTTTATCTATTCCGGTATCGATGGTAAGTTTCAATAACTTAACAGTTTTAGCCACCTTTTCAGCTTCAATAATGGTGCCTATCCGGAAATCTAATTTAGTGAAATCGTCGTATGTGATTTCCGGTTTCTGAGGTGCGATTATAGCGTTTTCAGCCGCGTTTTCGGCTTTTGTGTCGGTAAGCCTTTTCACTTGTGCCGCAATAACATCATCCTCTATACGATCGAAAAGCAAAGCTGGTTGGTTCAATTTATGGCCGGGTTGCAATAAAGTACACGATCCCACTTCTGCCCATGGTACCAAGGTAGTATTGAGCATTTCAATCAGCTTTGCTGAGGTAAAAGGAAGGAAAGGCTCGCAGAGAATTGCCAGGTTTGCGCAAATCTGCAATGAGATATTCAGAATAGATTTTACCTTTTCAGGATTTGAGGTAAAATTCTTCCAGGGCTCAGTTTCAGTAAGGTATTTATTTCCTAGTCTTGCCAGGTTCATCATTTCATTCAGCGCTTCGCGGAAGCGGTAACTCTCGATGCTGGCAGCAATACGCGCGGGGAATTCAGCTATTTCTGACATAGCCTGGCGGTCAATATCAGTTACTTCGCTTATAGCAGGAACTTCACCTCCGAAATATTTGTGAGTAAGTACCAATGTGCGGTTTACAAAGTTCCCGAAAATGGCAAGCAACTCGCTGTTGTTACGGGTTTGGAAATCTTTCCAGGTAAAGTCATTGTCCTTGGTTTCGGGAGCGTTGGCGGCTAAAGCATATCTCAGCACATCCTGTTTCCCGGGGAAATCAACCAGGTATTCATGAAGCCATACTGCCCAGTTCCTGGAAGTTGAAATTTTATCTCCTTCGAGATTCAGAAATTCGTTGGCAGGAACATTTTCGGGCAAAATATACGTTCCTTCAGCTTTCAGCATTGCCGGGAAAATGATGCAATGGAAAACGATGTTATCCTTCCCGATAAAATGCACCAGTTTGGTATCGTCTGATTTCCAGTAAGGTACCCAATCTTTCCCGGTTTGTGACGACCATTCGCGTGTAGCGGAAATATATCCAATAGGCGCGTCGAACCATACATACAATACTTTTCCTTCGGCACCTTCTACAGGAACTTTTACACCCCAATCCAGGTCGCGTGTAACGGCACGAGGTTGCAGCCCGCTGTCGAGCCACGATTTGCACTGTCCGTAAACATTGGTTTTCCAGTCATCGCGATGCGATACAAGTATCCATTCTTTGAGCCAGGTTTCGTATTGATCGAGCGGCAAAAACCAGTGTTTGGTTTCTTTCATTACCGGGATGTTCCCACTAAGAGCCGATTTTGGATTGATCAGTTCTGTAGCGCTGAGTGTTGATCCGCAACTTTCGCACTGATCGCCGTAAGCACGCTCATTCCCGCATCGCGGGCAGGTACCGGTTATGTAACGATCAGCCAGAAATTGCCGGGCTTCCACATCGTAATACTGCTCGCTCTCTTGTTCAATAAACTGGTTATTGTCGTATAATTTTCGGAAGAACTCCGAGGCTGTTTCGTGGTGAATAGGAGAAGAGGTACGACTATAAATATCGAAGGAAATCCCTAATTCTTCAAAGGACTTTTTAATGATTTCGTGGTATTTGTCTACCACCTGTTGAGGTGTTATGCTTTCTTTACTTGCTCTGATTGTGATAGGAACTCCATGTTCATCACTTCCACCCACAAACAAAACATCCCGTCGGTTTGATCGCAAGAATCTGACATAAATATCAGCCGGAATATATACACCCGCAAGGTGACCGATATGAATCGGGCCATTTGCATAAGGCAAAGCAGAAGTAATGGTGTATCGTTTAAAAGTTTTGGTATTCGTATCGGTCATGGTTTTCCTCCTGGTAAAAATAGGGTGCAAAGATACTGAATAGGTTATGAAATGAAATGGGTTTTTTGCGATGAATTTAGGATTGGGATTTAGGATCTAGGTTTTAGTGGATAAAAACTCCACTCATTTAAGCGCAAAAGTGTTGGGCTTAGTTTTTCTTAGCAATATTATAGACTTATTTTTTTACCATGGCGGCTCAGGGCATATAAAGAAACACGAAGTAAAGCTAATATTCATGTCTATGCCATTCATATATCTATTCCTATAAACCTACTTCGTTATGTATTGAACAGTTTGTAATACAAATTTCTTATCTCGGTGTCCATCCGTACCCTCTTGTCTCCATGGTTTTTTCTTTTCTTTGGATTTAATAGGTTAAACCAGGATTCATTACTTTTGATAATTCTAATCAAATATTGATGATCACGCCTCCTTACCTGAAATCCGGTGATAAAATCGCCATTGTTGCTACTGCCCGGAAGGTTAATCCGCTCGAAATGGATGTAGCTATCAGCACTTTCCGTGCCTGGGGATTACAGGTAGTAACCGGGCCGCATTTGTTTGGTGAAAAGAACCAGTATTCAGGTACAGACGAGGAGCGGGCAGCTGATTTGCAAATGATGTTGGATAATAAGGAGATCAAAGCTATAATTTGTGCAAGAGGTGGCTATGGAACTGTCCGGATTATTGATAGCCTGGATTTCTCTACATTTGAGCAACACCCGAAATGGATAGTTGGTTATAGTGATATAACGGTATTGCATTCACATATTCAAACGCAGCTTGGTATTGAAACTCTTCATGCCATTATGCCGATTAATTTTCCGGATGAAGGCTCAGAAGCGGCTATTGAATCGTTGCGAAAAGTATTGTTTGGAGAAACCATTGAATATAACATCGGGAATCATCCTTTCAATATGAACGGTAATGTCTCGGGGGTGCTTACCGGAGGGAATCTTTCCATACTGTATTCACTTGCAGGAACACCTTCGGATATTCAAACCCAGGATAAAATTCTCTTTATTGAGGACCTTGATGAGTACCTGTATCATATTGATCGTATGATGATGAACCTGAAACGAAGCGGAAAACTATCAGGAATTAAGGGCCTTATTGTTGGTGGTTTATCAAAAATGAATGACAATACTGTGCCTTTTGGTAAGCAGGCAGAGCAAATTATCCTCGAATACGCGCAGGATGCCGGAATTCCGGTCTGTTTCAATTTCCCTGCCGGTCATATTGCTGATAATCGTGCTTTGATTATAGGCCGGGAAGTTCAATTAAATATTACCGCAAACGAGGTGTCACTTCACTTTTTACCCAGTGCTGAGCCAGCTAAAAAAGGTGGTCTGTTTCGTAAAATCGTTAAACCGGCAATCTTCTTCCTGGGTTTTATTGTCTTTATTTATTTCATTCTTTACCTTATACGATTGTTTTTAAAATGAGATAGGCAACGAAAATTTCTCATATTTTAAACGCTACAAATGGCAGACCATAATGAATTAGGTAAAATAGGTGAAGATTTGGCCGAAAAGCACCTACGGCTGATCGGGTACCATATCTTACACCGCAACTGGCATTTTGGCCACGACGAACTTGATATCATTGCCCGCGATGGCGAATGGCTTGTAATAGTAGAAGTAAAAACCCGAACAACAGATTATTTCGGCGAACCTGAAATGGAAGTAAAGCCAGCCAAAATGAAAGCCATTGTCCGCACCGCGGATGCTTATATCCAACTTGCTGACTTCAAAGGGGAAACGCGTTTTGATGTAATCGGAATTTTACTGGGTGGAGGTAAAGTAGTCCTCAATCATATTAAAGACGCGTTTATGGCAAGAATGTAGAAAGTATAAACGGAAGAGAGAAAAGTGAATAACAATACTCTTTGCCCAACTTCCGTATTAAGTAAAAGTAATTGTAAGGGATTTGTACAGACTACTGCATCTATTCTCTCGAATGAAACACCAGCAAAGGCTTTCCGGTTTCGCTATAAATCTTACGCGAAACGCTGGGAATAAATATTTTATCGAGCAAGCTTCGTTTGTGCGTTGTAACAGCTAAGGCATCTATAGCGTTGTCTCTGATATAGGTCTCCAGTCCATTCACCACATTATCGCTCACTATATTATTAAACCTTATATCAACGCCTTTATATTCATTTTTCAAATCAACCTTAAGCTCTTCCAGTTTAACGGAATCCCAGGGTTTTTTCTCAACGAAACAGATGTGTACACAATGAATTTTGATCTTGAAAGGAGCCATCATCTGTATTAACCGGTTTAGAGCCGAATAATCCGAAGGATCAAGGTCAGTGGCATACATTACCGATTTTATCTCTCCAATTGTCTTAACAGTACCTGAAGGGAGAGCCAGAACAGGAATATCCGAGTTTTCAATTACTTTACTCGCTACCCGGCCGAAAGCTTTATAGTTGTCGCGTGTTAGTCCGCGTGTACCCATGATTATAATAGCCGGCTTGTAAATTTTACTGTAATCGAGAATTTCGTCAGTGCTAAAACCGTTAATAAGCTTGGCCGTAATACGGATTTGTATCAGGTTTTCCTTGATGCACCACATTTTCAGTTTATGCTCCAGCTTGACCATATTTTCGCGAGCGCTTTTTTCGATTTCGCGCAGGCTTTCAACTAATTTTATCTGGTATGAGTAATGATCGGCATAAGGCGAAACATCAATGGCCGGGTTATAAAAAATATGAACCAGTTTAACCTCTGCCTTAAATTTGGCCGCCAAACTCACAGCAAAACGGCAGGCATCAAATGAAATATCCGAAAAATCAACAGGTACCAGAATACGCCTTACTGCCTGGATCCGATGAATAGCACTTTCTTTCGCGCTTCCTGTTTCCTTCGAGGCCAGATCAATAATCTTTACCGCCTTTTCAAGATCGGCTTCTTTAACCCGCAGGTCAGTATATCCGCGGGGAAGCACTGTATCCTTGGGAACTACAAAACAATCAATGCCGCTATCCTGCAATATGATCTGCATCAGCAAAGCCCTCGACCAGGTAAAATGCCCTACCGTGACGATTCTTTCTTTAGCGAGTTTCATTTTTCCTCCTTTTCAAAATGAAAACCTTGTATCAAATACAAATATAGTAAATATTTGGCTAAAAACCATGGAAATATTTGAAAATGTACAGGTTTGATGCCGTACAGTATATGCCTGGGCTTGCCGATTTGTGCAAATGACAGATTATGTGTTGATTATAAATGGCTAATTCGGCCGGTTGATGCCGGGTTTTTAATTTGTGGCGTTAAAATGCATATCTTTGCAAAAATTACAGTTTTATGCAACGCAATAGCAGGCCGGGTAAGGGAACCCCGAAGGATAGTGATCCCCGGCCTAAAAGAAGTTCAACCTCTGGTAGCGAAAGACTTTCATCAACAGGTAGAAGCAGCAGAGGTGCAGGGAAAGATGATGTCCCACATCGGTCGTATAACAAAAGCAGTGATGCCCAAAGACCAGAACGTCGTTCATTCGACAGAAACGGAGACGAGGAACGGCCAGCTCGTAAATCTTACGAAAGAAGTGGCGATGGCGAAAGACCGGCCCGTCGTTCGTTTGATAAAAAAGGAGATGGAGAAAGGCCAGAACGCCGTTCATTCGACAGAAGCGGAGATAGTCCAAGGCCTGAACGTAAATCCTACGAAAGAAGTGGTGATGGCGAAAGACCGGCCCGTCGTTCGTTTGATAAAAGCGGAGACGGAGAAAGGCCAGAACGCCGTTCATACGACAGAAGCGGAGATAGTCCAAGGCCTGAACGTAAACCCTACGAAAGAAGTGGCGATGGCGAAAGACCGGCCCGTCGTTCGTTTGATAAAAGCGGAGATGGCGAAAGACCAGCACGCCGTTCATTCGACAGAAGCGGAGATAGTCCAAGGCCTGAACGTAAACCCTACGAAAGAAGTGGCGATGGCGAAAGACCGGCCCGTCGTTCGTTTGATAAAAGCGGAGATGGCGAAAGACCAGCACGCCGTTCATTCGACAGAAGCGGAGATAGTCCAAGGCCTGAACGTAAATCCTACGAAAGAAGTGGCGATGGCGAAAGACAAGCCCGAAAGACCTATGAAAGATCCTCGGATCGCAAAAGCGGCTACGATCGCAAACCAGGTAAAAAAGATTACCCTGGAAGTAAACCAGGACCTCCCAGTCCTGATGGAAGTATGCGTTTAAACAAATTTCTATCCAACTCCGGTATATGTTCACGTCGTGAGGCGGATGAACTGATTGTTGCCGGTGCTGTAATGGTTAACGGCGTTGTTGTTACCGAATTGGGAACCAAGATTCTGCCTACCGACAAAGTTCAATATGGTGAAGAAAAAGTACGCAGGGAAAAACTCGTATATCTTCTTCTTAATAAACCTAAAGGATATATAACCACCACCGACGATCCATTCGACCGTAACACGGTAATGTCGTTAGTTGCCGATGCGGGCAGGGAACGGATTTACCCGGTAGGTCGCCTCGATCGCAATACCAGCGGATTATTGCTTTTCACCAACGATGGAGAGTTAGCTACCAAACTAATGCATCCAAGCCACAAAGTACGCAAGGTGTATCACGTTGAGCTCGACAAGCCACTTACCAAGGCTGATTTACTTAAAATTGGCGAAGGGGTTGAGCTGGAAGACGGAATTGCATTGGTGGATGAAATTTCGTACGACGAAAGCGGAAAGAGTAAAAAGGAAATCGGAGTTGAGCTTCATTCAGGGCGCAATCGTATTGTCCGCCGCATTTTCGAAGCCCTGGGTTATGAAGTAGTAAAACTCGACAGGATGGTCTTTGCTGGCCTGAACAAGAAAGATTTACCACGCGGTCGCTGGCGTTTTCTTACCGAAAAGGAAGTCAATTTTCTAAAAATGATAAAATAGATTTGTCGTGTACGGCAAAGGAGAGTGGATTGGACGCAATAACTTGTTCATATGTTTCACTTTCAAAGGGTTTGAATCCTAAATAAATTACTTTCTAAAAAGCGAATTTCATAGTATGCGGAGTGACAAAAATAATTACCTTTGCACTCCAGTTTGCCCCGGTGGCGGAATTGGTAGACGCGTCGGTCTCAAAAACCGATGAACTCTGTTCGTGCCGGTTCGATTCCGGCCCGGGGTACATAAAAAAGGTTAATAAGCGCATTATAAGCTTTTTAACCTTTTTTTCGCTGAATGGTTTTTGTCAACGGTTTGGCAATCTATTTTCTTTGATCAAATTTATCCTGAAAACTAGATAAAATTAGTCATCACTTTCTTCACCGGTGCCGGTGCTGGCAGGGTATCTTTGGTTTGTTCGCACATTTTTAGCAGCCAGGCCATGGTATTGCCAAGCACGCTCATTATCTGCGCTCCTTCAAAGTCCTGTTCCACCTCGCCGGGTATGCGCCCGTGAATAACATTCCAGTAATTGGCAGTGGCTACAATCATTTCGGAATAAGTGAGATAATGATTCAGACTATCGAAAGTTGCCGATCCGCCGGTGCGGCGCACAGCTACCACCGCGGCTCCTACTTTATGCCGGAATAATCCCCCGTTGCTTCCTGCAACATAAAAAGCCCTGTCGAGAAAGCATTTCATAGTTCCAGCAATGCCTGCGTAGTGAACCGGCGAAGCAAGTATAATACCATCGGCACGCTTCATGCTTTGAATCCATTCGTTAAGCTTATCGCCGGCAGTAGTGCACTTTTCATCTTTGTTTTTAGCGCAGTTTCCACAAGCCAGGCAACCTCGTATCGCTTTATTGCCAATATGGATAATTTCAAATTCAATACCATTTTCTTCCAGTTGCGTACCCACCATCCGCAAGGCATGGTATGTATTTCCTTCTTTTTTCGGACTTCCGTTTATGGCTATAACTTTCATTTATCAGGGTTTTAAACTTATTCAGATTGTGAGGAGCTAAAACCCAAAATTATTGCTTTTTTGTGAGAAATTGGAAGAGTATAGCATCTGTATGCAATTCCATGCTCTGAGTTAAAAAACAATCCGGCAAATAAAAAAAGATTTTCTATTAATATATGTTATATATTTGAATTACCGGTATATCATACGATTTATACAACTGAATCTTTTGTTTACATAGTTCCGGTATCACTTCAGTATCTTATAAATAAGTTTGATTTAACAATAATTGAGACTATCCTGATATATAAATTAATTAACCACTAAATTTTAGGCATGAAAACAAATCTATTTTTTCTTAGTGCAATACTATTATTAACTATTGGCCTTACCAGCCAGGCTCAGCAAAATCCACCGGCAAAAAAAACTCCACCTCCGGGCTCAAAAGCATATAATGCTGCTAAAACCGCTGAACAATCCGGTGCCTCTAATCAGGATGTTACTTCGAAATTACCTTTGGTAATAGTTAAGATAAGTAACAACGACACACTTACAATTACTTTTGAATATGGCAGTAATCGTGAACTGAAAAAAGTTGATGCCACAAATGCCAAAGGAGAAAAAGAAACTATTTTATTTCAGTATACAGGCACATCTGTTAGTTATACTCACTCTTACCCCGATTATCCTGATCAAAACGAAACCGGCTCCCTCACAACCAGCGGCAAACTGGTTACTAAAGATAAGTTTTATGAATACATTTATAAAGATAACAGGCTGGTTGAACATCGGCCACTAATGAAAACGATGAGCAGCTATACTATTGAACATGATAATGCAGGCAATGCTGTGAGGCAGATAAGGATTATTCCCGCTACAATGGGCGATGATGAAGTAGTTACACAGGTTGCAAATTATGAGTATGATATGAATGTGAAATGCCCGTATTTCTTTTCAACCGATAACGGGATACAAACTGTTTTTGTAGGCGATCCCAGCGACGATGTGTACAGGATGTGTAATGCAGGGCTATTCGGCACTGCTTCGCCAAATCTACTGAAACGGGTTACAAATGACAGCAAACCATTTGTATATCAGTACAAGTACCTGTCGTTTGATGATTCAGGCTATCCGACACATTACGCCATTTACGAAGTCTCCGATTTCGATCATTCAAGCTACCGGCTTTCGGATTATACTATTACGTATACCGGGAAGTAATGATGACACTGTAGGATAGAATTATGGAGTATGACCAGGAGAAACTGGGGAATAACGTATTGGCTAGAGATAAAAAAGATAAAAGCCAAAATGCAGTCGGCTGAATCGATAGAAAAACCGGCACTGTGCTCAAACGCCACCTGCTGGCGCTGATTTTCAACATAGCGAAGTAAACTCATCCCACATATCGGAATAATGAGTACCGGCTCAATAATCAAGAATAAATTCCTTCCTACACTCCCCTGGCTGACGCGGATTATCGACTTATCGACGTGGTCTCATGAGCGAATCGAATAATCAGTTCTGGTACAATAATCCTCCCCTATTCAACTAAATTCCTGGCCCGGAAAAAAATTTCATGCGCAAGTATACTGGTTTACCACACATCGGAAAGGACTATACGCGCATAAAGAGAAGAACCCTTGAAATAGTTTCATTTAAACATGACTTTAGTATTAGTTAAGCAATGAAATATTTTTGTTAAATAATATAATTTTATTGTTTATCAATAAATATATATTATATTTGCAGCTTCATTTAAAAAACGGAACAATATGGAAATTAAAATTAGTACTAAGCAGATACTGAATATACTGTATGTTATTTCGTGGGTCATATTTATTGGGGTATGTGTCGAAGCCGGCGGTTTTATAGTTAATGCTTTTGTTACACTTGTTTTCAAGCCGCTAAATGCCCAATATTTTTGGCAGGAAATTGATTTGTCAGGTCTTTATAAGCACGACCCGGGGTATTTTTTTGTAGAGACATTGCTGATGAGCATTGTAGCAGTAATGAGGGCATTGCTATTTTACCTGATAGTTAAAATTTTACACGACAAAAAGTTAAATTTAGCCAAGCCTTTCAACAGGGAAATGGGACGTTTTATTTTTAATGTATCGTACCTGGCTTTGGGGCTTGGCTTGTTCTCGTTTTGGGGAGTTAAATATACTGAGTGGCTAGTTACGCTGGGAGTGAACATGCCCGATGTACACTATTTACGCCTGGGTGGAGCGGATGTGTGGTTGTTTATGGGCGTTACATTATATGTAATTGCGCAGATTTTTAAAAGAGGAATTGAAATGCAGGAAGAAAACGATTTAACCGTATAAGCTATGCCGATTATAGTAAATGTTGATGTGTTGATGGCTAAACGAAAAATGTCGCTAAACGAACTTTCTGAAAGAGTTGACTTAACCTTATCCAATCTTTCCATACTAAAGACGGGTAAGGCAAAAGCAATCCGCTTTAGTACGTTAGAAGCAATTTGCAAAGCCTTAGACTGCCAGCCAGGTGATATCCTGGAATATGTTAATGACGACAAAAAAACAACTACCCGCTAACAAAGGAAAATACAAATGGTGGTTTGGAAATACAATAAATCCTGATAGCTACCTGGATTGTAGCCAGAAGCCATTCATCTTACAATAGCTCTCACCGAAATGGATTTGGAAGTATGGCTCACTTCTGGGTGGCCTGGTAATGCCCTGGCGTTTAAAAACCTTTTGCTGGCTTCAGAAATCGCCTGATCGCTTCAATATAATAAATCAGCGGGTATAATTTTTCATCGTACCAAAGCATGGCAAAGTACAGACCAATAGGAGCTGAGCGCAAACCATGCACGCTATATTCATTTTCCAGCCATTCAAAACCTCTGCGACAGGCATCGCGATCTTTCTCAGATAAAGCCGAAATGGCCAGAGCGCTTTCTTCCATCGTTCCCTGGATACCTGATTCTCCACCCCAGCTGCCATCCTCGTTCTGCTGCTTCAACAGATAATGCCAGGCATTAGATAGCAATAATTCAATATCTTTTTTTAAACTGATATCAATACTGCCGCACAACATACTATCCTGTAAGTATATAGCCACCTTGGCGGTTCCGTAAACGGGATTCTTATGGTCAGTTGCCGATTGATTACCGAACCATAAAGGATGCCAGCAACCGTTTTGGCGCTGTGCTTTCCGCAGAAAATCAAAAGCTTTTAAAATGGATTCTTTGACAGAAATTTGTAATTCCTTCGTCATTACATTGCCAACAATATCCAATGATCTGGATAAAGCGAGCAACGCATGACCGGTAAGATCGGCACAACTGCTGTCGAAAGGAAGCTTGCTCCATCCCCGGCAAAAAGTCGGGAATCCGCCGTCTTTGTTCTGAAGCGAAGTCAACCACCGGCATCCGTTGATAATCGCATCTGTTTCCCCTGTATTTGCTTTGAATAAATCTAAAAGTGCCAGGATCGCTCCTGAAGTATCGTCAACATCCGGAACTGAACCCGAAAAATTAGTCCATCCCCAGCCACCCGGCTGCGCAAGGTTGAACGCATGTACTTCTTTGTATTGTATTGAAAGTAAGTGCTTTTTTAATCTAACTGTTTCTATTTCGGGAAAGAATATAGGCATCTGATTCCCTAACGCTTTAATGCCGGATGTTGTTACCCAGGTTGATAAATCAGTATCAATCGGCCAGCTGCCATCCGCGCGTTGTTGTCTGCGCAAAAATGAAAGTCCTCTTCTTGTCACATCATTGTTACCAACCCCTGAAGCGATCAAGCACATGGCAACAAAAGCCGTAAGCGGGATGGCTTCAAGGAAACCGCCGCTTTCGGGAACAATCTTTTCGAGTTTTCGCAGGGCGGGTTGTATGGATTTGTTTCTGATCCACCTGGTTAGCGGGTTGAAGTGCTTTCGCTTTTTAAACACAAAAATCCCTACAGCAATCAGTGCCGGAATCGCGTAACTGACCACACGCAGATTAAAAAAGCTATACCACCTGGCTGGCAGCAAGGTAAACTCAAATGGCAGTTGCGGAATTTTCCGGCAGGCGATTTTGTCGAGTACCCCGCAAATAACCAGCATCGAAAGTATAGGAACTGAAAATGTAAAATCGTTGCCGTAAAATGCCAAAACCGTTCCGGTTAAATCACCTTTCGACAGATCAATATTATTCGTGGTAAGGTATTTATTGATTTTGTTAAGTGTTGTTGAAGTATGCGTATCAGATTCTCCACAAAAGCGGATTGCAGCGTAAGATAAAAGGGTTGTGCTTACATTACTCATGCTTTCAGGCGTATCGCCAAATCCGCCGTCTTTGTTCTGATGGTTTACTAACCAATCTAGTCCATTTATAATTATATCATCATCAGGTTTTTCAGTACTGATTTTCATGGCAACTATAGCAACTGCGGTCGCCAGCGCGCTTGAGGCAAGTTGACCACTCCAGAACCCCTCCTCATTTTGTTGAGATTTGAGCTGTGAGACCAGTTCTTCAAATATAGTCTCCAGACGTTTCTGCTCCATAGATCCAATTATTCAATCCAATACCTGTTTAACTCATTGATCCCAATGCCAGTAATCCATAAAAAGTATATTCCACATCAGGCATAGTATCGGAAAAAGTAGCCCGAAATCCGCCGTTGTTGTATAAGCTGTCTACAAACGTGAGGCAATCCGGTTTAATCAACCGAAGATCAGCATCCAGAAAATTCAGAGCGTACAACGCCACTCCGGTAGAGAGCAAATCCTCTTCAGAAGCACGATGCAGGGCTGCAAATCCCCCGTTTTCACGATAGAAGGATTTAAGGAGAGCAACCGATTCAGCTTGCTGATTTCCAGCCATTTCGAGTAAAACAGCCTTTGCTGCTATCACCGGGCAAGGATGGCTGCCGGCAGTATATGATTTACTATGCTGGTTTACAATCCGGTATATGTTCAGGAAATCTTCCAGGTAATAAAGAGCCAGGATTCCCATAAACCGGCTGTACTCAGGTTGTTTCGAATGGGAATTATTCAATTCAGTAACAATTTCCTTTCGCAATTTTTCATTTGTTGAATTGGTACCAATGAGTTTTGCGTATAAGATAGCGCCGCAATACAGGTAAACGCCTTTCAGATTATTTGCCGAAACCACTTCTTTTACATATTTCCTCAGCGGATCCTTCACTTCTTCAATAGAAAAAGCTTCGCTAAGGTAAAAACCAAAAAGAGAATAATACAAATCGCATTCACCGCCCCTGTTGGCAAAACCACCTGACGCTGTTTGTTTGCGCATGATAAAAGAGTGGATTTCAGCTAGCATTTCGGGCTGAAGCATAGACGTGGATTTCGCCAATACAGATTCAATAAACTTTGGCTGCAACTTCCTGATTTTGGACCTGGCAGCAACCTTAAATATACTCCTTGAAAATCTTCCCCAAAATTTCATGTAAAGCCAGTTTTAGTCCTAAGTTTGAAAGCTTGTCAAGTGAATCTTTTGCTTCCTGGATTGTTTTCACCAGCAGCGCTTTGGTCACATTCTGAATATCATACAGATCGATTAATTCTGATATCACTTGATAATTATCCGATTCATAAGCAGCAAGCAGAATTTGTCTTTCTTCCGGCGAAAGTTTTTCTGCGAGCAACGATAAAATAATAGAAAATTTTCGCAGCATTATATCACCTTTATCGCCTTGATAATCCGCCAGATCATCTTTTACCTGGTACGCAATGCCTATAAAATGGCTGAAACCATCTAATATTTCAAGTGTTTCGGAAGATGCGCCACCCACAGCTGCGCCAAGTAAAAGGGAAACCCGGAATGCTGCGGACGTTTTATTTTCAAAGAGTTCGAGCATCACTTCTGTGGAAAGAATCTCCTTTGAGCTAATGGAAATCAGCTCAGTTCCCTGACCAATGGTAAGGCTGCGATGCCCACGGGCCACTATTTTGATTCCTTCATGAATAATCTCCGGCGGAAGCGAACTTTCCGCAAGTAACCGATATCCTTCACCCATCAGATAATCACCGGTATTGATTGCAACAGGAATGCCATAACGCGCGTGAATGGTCTCTTTACCATAACGTGTATCATCATCGTCTTCAATATCATCGTGTATCAGCGAAGCTTTATGAAAACATTCAACAGATAATGCCAGCATGTTCAGAACAACCGGAACCGGCTCGTTTATGAAAGCTTCATAGGCCAATACGGCCAGAAATGGCCGAAGGCGTTGTCCGCCCGAAAGAAGCGATTCCAGGGCAATAGTTTCGGTGTGATTACTGGCAGTACCCAGGAAACGGGCCAGCTGCTCTTCCCCAAAAATGGAAGAAGATTTATTTTTCAGGTAATTCAGGTTGAGTAACCGAAACGAAGGATTTTCCTGGTAATTGTAAATTTCCTCCTTGATGGAATCAACATCAGCCAGTGTATCAACGCATCCGCAGGTGATCAGGGGAATTCCGATGCTGGGAATCGCGTATTTACTGACCGAAGCAAACATTTTTTGCAAAACATCCATGCAGCCAACCCCTATTACCGAATCCACTTTCCCGCTTTCAATAAGGCGTGTTGTAATGGTTGTACCTTCTGTAACAATGGCCACATAACCCATATTTTCAGCTTCACGCAGGAAACCGGAAATGCTGCAACTGCCACACTCACTACACAAAAGGCCGAGTTCATCTTGTTGCGCCTTACAGGAATTTCCATTCCTGAGACACTGCGGAAGCAGAAAAACACGGCGATTATACGGTATTGCCGCAACAACCGGTCGCCAGATCGCGTTTCCGCAGCAAACCATTACGAAAGCATGATACCGGTTTTCCCATTTCTCCTTTTCTATTAATATGCTGGCATACCTGAACAATGTCTCATAGTTAACAGGAGGCATTACCTTGTTCGCAAGAAAATAATCCTCAACCACTGCCCTGATGTAGGCACGTTCGGAGTTTTCCAAAGGAACATCGAGATTATATAAGGATTGTAGTGCTTTTTCTTCCATAATTTTGGTTTTACCCGTAAGCGCCCAGGCCGAAGAATGCACGTCTCTTGGCTAAACGATAGATCCAGCTTTTTTCAGGGATTTTCGGACTGCCGCCGTGGCTGCAAACAATACAGCCCTGTGTTAATTTCACCGGTAAATCCGGTCGGTTCGATGTGTTAACCGCATGGTGGTCTGCCGCAAATTTTGCAAGCCAGGCCGGATCTTCCATCAGGATACAGCCCTTTGTACGCTGATTTATTTCTGATTTAAAATCTTTAATAAACGTAGAGTTTTCATAAATCTCCTTCAGATCGCCATCCCCGATATGATCGCACGAAAACTGGATAACCGGGCATGGCTCTATATTCCCTTCCGGATTAATATGATGGCTCAATCCTTCGGCTGCCGGGCAAAAAGGTTCACCATCAGCTCCCCAGTACGAATCAATCAGTACAATCGGATAATTGGTCCTTCCATCCACCAGGAACCTGCGCAACCGGGTGATCTCTTCAGGGGAAAGAGCAAGTTCATAGTGAGGATTCTCACCCGAAGGCCGGTAAATATAATACCACAGATAGACTACACCTCGATCGTGCAACATTGAAATAAACTCAGAAGAAAGAGCCATTTCAATATTTGATTTGCAAACACTAATGGCAACACCGGTGATTAACTTATTTTTAGTGGCAGTTTCTATTGCTTTTACAGTCCGCTGGAAAACGTGATTGCTTCCCCGCCGGATATCGGCAACCTGTTCATTCCCTTCCAGGCTGATCAAAGGGGTGACATTTCCAAGTTTTCGTAACTGAGCAGCTACTTTGTCAGAAAGCAACGTTCCGTTTGTGAATAATTGAAAATAGCAATCAGGATGAGCCTCAAACACGCTTATTAAATCACTGTACATCAAAGGCTCGCCTCCCAGTATTCCAAAGAAATAGCTGCCGTGCTTTTTACTGTCGGCAATAATTTTATTAATTGCCTGCAGATCGAGACTGGAGCCCTTTTCGCCTTTCGTTACCCAACATCCCTGGCAGGCAAGATTACAGTCGTTGGTGACTGAAATAAACTGAAACGCAGGGAAATTCTCACCACGCTTTTTCCGCTGTTCAAATTTATTAAAACCGGTAATTCCTTTAATTCCAAGGTTGAAAACAAACTTGTATAAACACTTGCGATCGGATCGTATAAAATTTTTCAGTAACGACATTCTCCGGGATCTATTAGGCTGGATTATTTTCGGAAAGCGCTTTATCACGCTCTTCAATTGCTTTTTGCATGGCGGTGGAACGGATAATAGACTGGCGTTTCAATTTCCGCATTTCGAGCGCCTGGTATATGTTGCTTCCAAGTATGGCATCTATATCCCGATTTTGGCGCTGTTGTTCTGCAATTTCATCGATAGAGTCATCGCCGGCAATTGCCCCTTTGTGTTCATATTTTGGAAAAACGATGGCTGTTTCGGGGCAGATACGGCCACATGCCGGACAGTTATTTTTGCAGCCTTGGGGATAAACCACGACAACATTATTTTCACGTTTTTCATAAACTCCGAAAAGACAAAAATCAGCGCACTGCCCACAGCTGCTGCAGCGCGTATAATCGATCATGGGATACCATGATGGCCAATCCGTATCGCTTTGTAAAGGAACCGGATCGCCTGTAACTGTTTCACCTTCAAGGAATAACTGAACTTCGGAGAAGATCTGATCGTTATTCATCTCCCTGAAATTCAAATAGTTTATTTTAAGTGAATGATGATCAATCCCGCAGTTTTCGAGCAAAAGTTTTACGGCACGCGGATAGCAGGCAAGTATTAAAGCTTCATTTGTAGCTTTCAAAATTTCGCTTGTTTCATCTTTACGGTTAACTGAGCAGCCGCATAAATCCGCAATCTGAACAAACGGATGACCCGAATGATGCAAAAATTCCGAAATAGCTTTCAGCCTCTCCGAACTAATCAGATCAGCGCCACAATTGCAAAAAAATATCCTTTTGTTCATTCAAATACACTATAAATTTCGAAGAAACAAAGATAAGTGTTCCGCTTATAAAAACAAGTTCGATAAGGAGTACCGGTTGATTAATCAGGATTTAATAATTCGCCTGCTCTCCGCCCTTATATTCCTGCTCCGGCATGCAAACTTCCATAAAGCAATAAAGACAGGAAGTAAACTTTGCCCTCGTATATTCCGTCAGATTTCGCATAGGATAACAAACTTGTACCATCAAAATTTTCATAAACCTGGTCGAGAACCCAGCTAAGAATTAAGTGGTGATTTCTTCACTACAAGTAAAATACTAGGACAAAGAAAACTGTCCACTACCCAGATTTATACCAGGGTGAGTGTAAGTGCAAAGAGGAAATTAATAGAATCGATGGATGTGATTTAATTGTTTACAAAATAGGGTACTAGTATGTTGATTCCTGGAGCCTGGTGCATTAGCTTTTAGTTTATATACGGGAATAGGAAACCCGGAACCAATCACCAAAGATTACTTGTGTTGGCTTATAAAACGGGAAATGTGGATTTAGTTTTTGGTTTTGCAGATGAACTATAATAGAAGTACACATGAGTGGTCAGGCAGCATAATAGTTTATTTTACCAAAAATAAATATGCGTCTTTTGAACTATTCGGGAAAACAGGGAAGTTTAAAATACGCCTTATTGCACTTTTACCAAGGCAGTGTGCATTATTATTAGAGATACTAGTCATCCCCCTGTGCATCAATTTATTGACATGGCTCGTTACATGTGTTATTAATCTGAATTTTATCGTTATCAGAACGCCTCACCAAAAGTGAAAAAAAGTCCATTTTGGTCTTTTGCAATTCCATAATCCAGTCTTAATATTACATTTTCATTGATCGAAAAACGAATTCCACCACCATATGTCAACAGAATCTTATCGAGTTTATCATCACCAATATCTCCTTCATCTATAAAACATACACCCGAAAACTTTTTGTAAAGTGGAAAGCGGAATTCAGCCTGAGCCGAATAAAAATAATTGCCTCTGAAGCGGTTGGTGTAATAACCCCTTAAACGTTCAGCTCCGCCTAATGAATAGCGGGTCATATACCCAGGTGTTCCGCTTATTGTTCCACCCGACAAACGCGATGCAATAACAAACTTTGAGTTATACAGGTAATGGAAATAACGGAGATCAGCCCAAAGCAAATTTGAATTTGCCTTCGAAGATTTGATTTCTGATATATTTTCGTAATTAACGGCGCTGTAAAAACCAAGCTTCGTTGAAACCGGGTTGTCGCGGGTATCATATATAATACCCAGCCCAAAACCCAGGTTTTGTTCGTTTGGAAACAGAACCTGGTCTATAGTGTTGCCTTCGCTATCCTTAAGTCCGATTTCTTTTCTTGACATAAAATCAGCGAATACTGTTGTGTGAAATTTTCTTCGAAATGTGAAGGAAAACTCCGGATGCATATAAAATCGGTTGGATAATATCTCCTTAAAATGATCCGCAACAGTAGTATCCGTTTCACCGTAATAGTTCTGGATAAAATTGGTCGCCGACACAGGTAATCTGAAGTCGACGTTTTTGAATAATCCAAAACGTTTGTAATTTGTCTGAATATTGAAACTCCCATGCGGAGCGGCCATTATTTGCAGATCACCATAACCAGCCGGTGTTTTTAACGGGTAAATAAATCCTGCAACTCCATATATAAATCCGATCACAGGATCATAACCAAAAACCGGGCTGATGGTATAATCGTAAGGTTTTATTGGATTTTCTTCCTTAAAAGAAGCTGTTGGACTTTTTCTATCATAGACCTTTTCGCCAGCAATATAGGTTTGCATAACCTGCATTTTATAAAAATCCATTGGATTGGATTCAGAAATATCATGATCCAGCACCAGGAAGTCGGCGGCATATCCCTTTGAGATTTTTCCAAGTGATTTTTCTTCACCAAGTACATATGCACCATTGGTTGTGTACGACCGGATTGCGTCAGGAACAGTGAGCGTTTTATTTCCAAATCCTTTTATTTCATTTCCATCAGGAAACCTTCCAGTTACATTTACTGCAATATTAGGAAGCGGGTTCAGACCGTCAACATTTGGGAACCTAACTAATGTTGTATCCATCCCATATGGAAAATCACTGGTAAGCGCTCCGTGCAAAGTATTGTATTTTAACCGGGTATTTAATAAATCGTTTTCGGTCAGGTTA
This sequence comes from Bacteroidales bacterium, assembly GCA_963665485.1. GTDB lineage: Bacteria > Bacteroidota > Bacteroidia > Bacteroidales > UBA4417 > UBA4417. Next base: position 1,315,157 of record OY762227.1, read on the forward strand.
ACTTTATTGTTGCTGTATTCGTTGATAAGCCCCGGATAATCAAAAATTTGCGGCGCAAGAATTGTAACTGACATTCCAAAATCACGAAGACGGTTCAATTGCTCTTCCGAACAATAACCGGCATGATCAATTACATGCCTGCGGTTATTGTTTCTTTTGCCCAAATCGTCTAAAGCATCAATTATATTTTGCAGCCCTTGTTTCCCCTGTACATGAAATGCAAATGTATTTTCCGGATGTAGAAGAAGGTACTTTTTAATTTCCTGTTTGCTCAGGTAAATCGTTCCTCCAGGTTCAATGTTGCCTGTAATTCCCGGCGGAACAGATAAGGACATATCTTCAAACAACTTGATCAAATGATAATGTACACGGGTAAAATCATTCTTCGGACCGATGAAACCGAGTTTTTTTATTCCCATCGGGACCATCAGGCTTGTTGTTTGTGGAATTCGGCCATAGCTTCTGGTCCACACCCTTAATTTCAGGCTGCCGTCTCTTTGCAAAGCCTGGTAAATCTTCATGTTATAAGGTGAAAAAGTGTTGTCGCCTATAGTCGTAATTCCATACGATAAAGCGAACTGCTGACCTTTTATAATTGCATTTTCAATGGTATGTACTTTATATTCAGGACCTATATTCTTAAGCGCATCCATAGCAGCTTCTTCCAGTAGCCAGCCATTTAATTTGCCTTTTTCGTCTGAGCCAATTATTCCATCTTGTATTTTGGTTCCGGCTTTAAAGCTGAGTTTCTTCAAGCCTGCTGTGTTGACAATGGCAGCATGTCCGCTCTTTAAAAAGATAATAATTGGAATTGTGGGACTTATCCGATCCAGAAATTTCAGCGGGTTTGAAATTCCTGATAATGCAGAAAATCCAAGATCTCTGGCAACATAAACACCATCCATACGATTCACCAAAGTTTCTGAGATCTTTTTTCTCAGTTCAGTTGAATCTATCACATCAACCAAACTTATCTGAATCAGACCCAATGATCCATCAATAAAATGAATATGGCTGTCAATGAACCCAGGTATCACACTTGCTTTTTGAAGATCAACCTTGTTAGTGAACTGCATAATTTCCTGATTGGAAAGCGAATCCCCGGTTTCAGAAATGATACCGTTTTTAACAATGAAATAACCAATAAATGGTGTTTTCTGATCAGAAGTGAATATCTGTCCGTTGAAATAAAGTGTTGATTGTGAGTATAAAGTTAGAAGGGAACCAAAAAAGCAAGCAAACATAAAAATGGCTCTAATTGTTTTCATTTAAAATGATTTTACTATTTTAAACAAGTCTTTCAAATTCAAATATTAATATTCATATTTTCTAATGTTAACAGACGCAGATTTTAAATTGTTCAGTTTTAAATATGTTAAATATTGTTTTAACATTTTGATTAAACTGTACTTTTACTCATGTTATTTTCGTGTTTATTCTCTGTTTTACATACAAATATCTGTTCTAAACTACAGATTATTTGACGGTTTGCGAAGCAAGTATGATTAGATTCAGCTATACCGGGGGTTTTAATTTTATATTTCACAATATGAAACACCAGCGGTATAAAAGTAAAATCACAGATAAACCCGAGCATTTAAATACATACTTTGCAGTGGATTTTTTACCACTACCAGTAAGGTTTTATAAATTTGTTTTGTTTCTTGTTTAGATACAACAAAAAAATCGCAGCTGTTAACCCAAAAAGTGTAGCCTGAATAGTTGCTTCGGGGCCAAATTCGCCACCGGTTATTAGTGTTGAACCTGTAATTTGTGTAGTAAGCAAACTACTTGTTTTTTCATTTCCCGATGTAATTGCTCCAAATATTCCCGACTGCATAAAGTTCCAGGCAAAATGGATGGCAATGGGAAACCATAAATTCCTTGTGTAAATATAAGCAGCGCCTAATAGTAGTCCGGCAAAAATTGCAATACAGGTTGCAGCGACTAACGAACTGTTAGGATTAGCAAGATGCAATGCTCCAAAAATTATAGCTGAAATCAGTAAGGCAATATAACTCCCTAACTTTTCTTCAAGAATTCTGAAAACAATGCCTCTTAGCAGGATTTCTTCAAAAATTGCAACTGTAAATGCAACTGTTAAAGGAATAATAATAAATGAAACCGGATTTATTGAAACTACTTTAAAACCATTACTTAAGAAGATTACTAAAATGGTCAGGGATTGTAACACAACGCCAAATATCATCCCTATCATTAATTTTTTTGCAATTCCTTTTGTTGACAGTTCTGTAATTCCCCGCTTTTCTATAAATTTATAAAAGAATTTATACGCATATATTACAGCAAGTGATGCTATTATTCCTTTGAAAAGATTTCTAAAATCTTTATCAAGTCCGGTTAGAGCAAGTAATTTAGCTGCACTATTCTGGGCGATAATAAATACACCAACACAAACCAGAAGTCCAGATACAATTTTTGTAATTGGGTTATTTGCTATTTTTTGCATCATGCTTGTAGTTTCCATTGATTTATGCTTAATAGTGATTTAAAGTTATTTTTTAATAATTGAAACCGGGTGTGGGCGCAGCCGATGAGACCAAAGTTATTTGCTCAAATTTGAAGAAAACTGTTTGTATTACATACTATTTAAATCCGGATTATCTGAATAACTTTTTACATCGAATTTCAGATAATCAAATTCATTAACAGGTAATTCTAGAATTTCAGGAGTCAGTTCATTATAAGCATTACTTTGAGGAACATTGAATTTGAGATAGTCAAATGTATCCCCGCAATTATCTTTGTCAGGCATTTCAGTATCTTCCACATAACGGGCTACGTCAAATTTCAGGTAATGGAAGTCTTCAATCATTGGGACCACTTGTTTCACTGAATTTTCCTTCTTTTCGCCGGCAACTATATTCGCCGGCTTAATTACAGCTAAAAGTGGAGAAGGAATAATCGAATAGCTGTATACTGTTTCGTTTTTATTTACATCATACTGCTGGGATTGCGTTCCTGCAAAAGTTGACAGGGAATAAAGCAGAGTGAGAGCCAATACTAATATTGAGGTTTTCATGGTTTTTGGTTTTGGTCCCGATAGCTACCGGGATTGGTTATTATTTGTATTTATCAGATGTCTCTGAGAAGCGCAGTATTCATAAATGAATTCTTCAGGGGTCGTTTTGTCGATACTCTCATTACGTTTGCGGTATTTATGCCTGTATTCATTTTAAAGCTTTTAAATTTATTAGCTCATTTTGGTAAGAAAACTGATAGCAATTGCCTTAACGGTTGAATACTTTTAGCTTAGGATTTTTTCTTTCTTCCAAGTGGATTTGTTTTCCAGGGCTTGGAGTAATTCATACTGATCATTATGCTCCTGTTATACATTTCCTTACTGTGAGAAATATTGGTCAAACCGTAATTGTACCTGACGTCCAATGCAAGCCTTTTCTCTTTGATCCGGAACATATATCCTCCACCTATTTGAATTCCGGCGTCAAACCGCTTAAAACCTTCACCTGAGCTTTTAAATGAAAGGTCAGTAGTTATACCATCGATTTTACTTGTCCCTTTAAGATTATATGCGATAGATGGCCCTGCATTCATATAAAATTCGCCAAAATGAACACGAGCCAGCACCGGCATTTCTATCGTATAAAAACGAAGAGTTAATTCGTTGACAGATTGTGGATTATTGGTTGTTAATTTGCCACCCTTCCTCATAAAATACAGATCCGAAACCAGAGAAAATCTGTGTGTAATACCCGCCTGAAAAGATAGGCCGGCCTGTATACCACTAACCGATTTCCTGTAATCTGCCAGGGAACTATTTGAACTGCCGTAATTAAGATTTGTACTTACTACGTTAACCATGAGGTCTAAATAGGTTTCTGCTGTTTTTTTATCAGCGGTTACTTTTTCTGGTCTCAGATCCATAGTCTGACCAAATGTGTTTGCGTATAGGAAAACCATACTTATTACGAGTGCTTCCTTTAATTGCTTTTTCATATTCATTATTTTTTGTTGATTAATTTCAACAAAAGTATATGTATGGATATAAGTCCACAATTCAGTTATGCAACCAAAGTGAAGATGTCTGCAAACTCCTGTTATCCTTCTGCAAAACACTTGACTGAAATTCATATTTTATGGATTATTGACACAAGTAATAGAAAGAGTATAAGCTTGTCACGACAGCTGAAACTAAGGATTTGATTTTGATAATTTGTCAGGCATTGTGTTCACAATGTGTGAAGAAACCATGAAATTCCTGGCAGTTTTTATATACTGAAACACAATCGGATTTATAGAATTAATTACTCTATTTCCTAAATCCTGGCATCTTTAATTATCAGCCAGACTGCAAGCCCGAGTTCTCCTAAAGCCATAGACAATCCTAAAAAAGTATGCAATGCTTGGGTTTTCGATATACTATTCAGCATATCAGGAGTGTTTTTATCAATATTGTCTTTTAAAAGTATTTTAAGCAAAACTTGTTTTTAGGTACTGGCTTTTCAATATTCTTTAGTTCAAGGTCAACCGGGTTCCTATTTATAAAACTGTCATAGTTATATGTGTTATTGTGTGCCGATTTTATTTAATCATTTTTTAAAAAGTCCATCAAAGTTTTATTGAAAATTGCTGGTTGGTCCATAAGAGGTAAGTGTCCGGCATTTTGAATGGAATGAAATTTTGAATTAGAAATAAATTTGGTTGCCATTTCACCATATTCGACAGGAAACAATTTATCATTTTCACCCCAAATAATAAGTGTCTCATTTTTTATTTGTTGTAATAACTCTATTGATATTTTAGTTACAGCAGAACCTCTACCTTGTCTAAATGCATTTTTCCCTCCTTTTTCTTTAAGGACAGCAATAGAATAAAGACTGTGGTTTGGGTCTCTATTTGCAGGTTTATGTAGTATAAATGTAGAATTAAAACGATTTGCTTGAAATGAAGGGAAATTATTCATCCATATCATACCTATCAAAGCCCAAAAAGATACTTTTGCACCTAAACCAGCAGAGTCAACTAAAATAAGCTTGTCAACCATTTCTGGATTGTCTATAGTAAATTGTAAAGCAATAGCACCCCCTTGAGACAATCCAACTATATGAGCTTTTGATATTTTCAATTCTTTCAGGAAACCTTTTAACCACTTTGAAAAATAGGGGCGGTCGTAGAGAGCATTTGGTTTGTCAGACTCTCCATATCCAACAATATCTGGCACGATTACTTGAAATTTTTCAGAGACAGTACCAATCGAAGGATACCAGGTGACAGCTCCAGCTCCGGCGCCGTGAAGGAAAATTACAGGATAACCACTGCCTGCTGTTAAGTAGGCAGTTTTAACGGATTCAACAGCCGTTTCTTTTTGTTCGACTAATCCTTCAATTTTATCAATTAAACTTTTTCTGTAATTTATTTTATTCGTTTTTTTCATGATATTTTCTGCTTATTCGTTTGTTTTTTAATGTCATACAATGTTTTGCAGCTAGCCATAGTACGGGAATAGATTGCTATTCAACTGTCTGCCAACATAACCTGTCCCGATTTATCGGGAAGTGTAAATAAAGATTTCCAATGTTTCAACCACCACAGCCTGTCCCGATTTGTCGGGAAAACCCCGCATTATGGCCAGGTGCTTTTAGTGGTAGCTTTTTTCTTCTCTAATGCATTTTTCAGTCTCTAAATCGGATAACCAGAATTTTCCTTTGTCTTCTAAATGGAAGTCAAGCTCAATAGATCGCTTCATTAATTTGCGTTGCACTTTACTGTAAACCACCCCGCCAGTGGCGGAATGGGTTGACAAAATTTCATATCAGGTTCCAAAACCCGCGATCTTAAATAGTGTTTACTTTGTGGCGTTTTCATTGCCTTGTATCAATTCCTCAATTCATATAAGGCATTTTCTTACTTGCTTCTCTCATAAGATCATCAACAAGTTTCGAAGGACTACTACCTAAGCTGCCTGAAGTTTTATAATCATAGTTCCAGATCAGCTTATTGCTGCTGTAGTCACTGATACTCAATGATGCATGAACTTCATTTGTTGAACTCCTTGAATCAACCAAAAATGATTCTACTACAGATGCTCAATCCGACATTGGTTTGGACAAACCATAGTTTGAAGTCATTATGCCATCAATGCCAAGAACTTCGCATAACTCAGCAGTTGTCAAAAGATTTTCAGGGTAGCCAGCTTTTTTAAGTTTAGCATTTGTTGTTCCAATCTCCTGAATTTCCTGGAATATTTTTCCCTGTGTTTTCCGTTTAAGCATCCAGGAATACATTTCATTCTGAATATTAATTGATTCGGCTTTTTGTTGTGCTTTCACCGTTTCTGTATTAAATTTCATTTTTACTACAATTGAAACTGTAGGTGGAATAATGGCAATAATTTTTTGATTGTGTGCCAGAGTGTAAGCGTCAGGACTATAAAAAATTTTAGCGCAGGACGAAAACAGAATGGCTACCAGAACGATGATCGTAAGTTGATTTATTGTTTTCATTTTTCTTCAAATTAACAGGTTTAAGCAATGGGTATCCGTTTTTTCTTCTACTGTCGGAAAAGCAGTAGTATTAAATCTAAAATGTCTGTTAAGAATTGTTATGATGAGAATTTTTATACGCTACATTAAATCTGAATTACGTTCGTAATTTCCTCTTCTTAGAATAGTAGAGAAATCACCTGCGGAAGAGTTGAATCCTTTAACAATAAGCCACGCTGCCAACATCATTTCATAGGCAAATACCGGGAGCGCCAGCAATACACCCCAAACAGAAATCTGAGGAAATACCCCAAACATCACCAACACGGCGCTTGCAAAAATGAGTGGACCGCCTACAAGACCCAGGATATAAATGAAGCGTGGAACGAGTTTTGATTTGTATAGTACATAGCTCATCATCAGCGTACCGGGTCCCAAAGCTAGGTTGGGACCAAACAAAAATGTCCAGTTATGCACCGTTACTAATAATTTGCCGGCGGTTAGAAAAGAAATTACATTCGGATTTACTGATTTTGCAAACTCCTGGTTTAGAGTTACTACTGATAACAGGCTGATTATTCCCAGAATTATAATAGTAGCTTCAAGAAGCCTGAAGCAAACATAACCAATAGCTATACTTTCATTTTCCTTATTTAAGATTGGATACATCATTGTTGAGATGCCAATTACTGAAAAGGCAAGGATCAATTCACAAAATGCGCCCCATATCACCTGGGTATCATTTTGTGAAGCCTTAACTATATAATCGGCGTCATTCAGTATAGGTTGGTATAGCGCAAGCCCTATTATTGCTGTAACTGCTGCAAGTATAAATAATACACCAACAATTATTTCGTTCTTTCTGTTTGAGTCCATTTTTTATTTGATCTGGTATTTCTGAAGACCAAATTCTTTATATGTCATCTGGTTATCAGTAGTTAGTAAATTAATTGTTAAGCATTCTTTTTTAGATGTTACAATTTAATTTTATCGCCTTTTTTAGTGCTTAATCCTTCAATAATGGTTATCCTGTTGATGATACCATTTTCTTTTTGAAAGGATATCCTTATATCATCATCTTTTTGAAAGAATGTATTTTCTTTATAAGCAAATATCTCAGTACCAGGCAGGTTGTTTCTTTGTATGAATAAATGATCTTCTGCCTGGGTTATTTTTACCCTGTAATCTGCATTTATTTCATATTCACCAACATATTCTTGCAATACCTCGGGTGTAAGTTTCATCTCATCAAAATAAGAATAAGGCTGGTTGTAAAGAATGGCCAGAATGGAGAGGCCAATGGTTTCGATCTGATGATTGAAAATATTATTCAGTAAAATTATACATACATCCTCATCCTGAATTCTACCAAAATAACTCGTAAATCCCAGGATATTACCTCCGTGTGAAACTACCTTTTTGTTATATATCGTATCAATCCAGCAGCCCAACCCATATCCTTCCAGAAAAGGAGTTGTTGCTTCCGCCATACTTGATTTATTATAAATTTTATAGTTTAATAGCCCGTTATGCCATCGGTATAAATCACCCACCGTACTATATAAAGACCCTGCCGAAAAAGTAGCTGTTGAATCCCAGGGGATAGACGCTTCCTTTATAGTTTTGGTATATTTTGTATAGCCAATAGCTTTGTCGGGACTTTGTAATCCTGCAAAATCAAAGCCTGAATACTCCATCCCTAAAGGCTTAAGAATATAATCTCTAACAACTTGCTCGTATGGTTTGCCGGTCACTTTTTCAATGATCAGACCTAAAAGGATATATCCTGAATTGCAGTAGGAATATTGCGTGCCCGGATCAAAATCCAGGGGTTTATTGATAAAAAATGAGAGCATTCGTTCTTTACTCCTTGGCTTGGTGCTCTCATTAAAAGCAGTATGATCTCTCAAAATCTCATAAATACCGGAAGTATGCGTGAGTAAATGCTTGACCGTTATTTCGTCTCCTCTTATAAAGTCAGAGAAATATTTACTGAGCTTATCATCAATCGATAATTTATGCTGTTCAGCCAATTTTAAAATTACCGCAGCAGTAAATTCTTTTGTTGTAGAGCCTATCTGGTAAATGGTGTTTGACGTATTAAGAATATTTTTTCCACCATCCTGGTACCCAAAAGCTTTTTCGTAAATGATTCTGCCATTTTTTGCAACCAATACCGAGCCATTGAAGCGGTTTAGTTGAACTGCTTTTTCAATAAGTGAGTCTATTTTATTTTCGAATTGCTGTGCAATTAAATTGAATGACAAATAGATAATGGCAAATAACGTTATTAGTGCTTTTTTCATCAACTTTTTTTTAAGATGTGTGAATATTGTTCCGTATATGATCCTATTTCATTCCCTTCAATAATATATCGAGCTTTTCTTTTGTTTCAGGAATTGCTTTAAGAGACAAAGTTTTTTTGAAACTCTCAATAGCTTTTGCTTTATCCCCTTTTGCTAGGTACAAATCTCCCAATCCATCATAACAATTGGCCGTTCCCGGATAGTTTGCAATATTTAGTTTAAACAATGCTTCTGCCTTACTGAATTGTTTTTGGCTCAACATATAGTATGCAAGACCATTAACCTGGCTTTCATCGGGTTTAACGAGATAGCCAATTTGCTCAGAAACATTTTTATAATGCGTTATTAATAAAGAATCCAGTTTAAAATTGGGATCGTCCAACTCACTGTTGTAAATTTTAAGTTTGTAATAATCAAAAATAAAACGGAGGGCATCATACTCCCCGATCAACCGGACGGAACTGTGATCGTCATTTTCATAAAATGCGTGTTTGAAACGCAATTGATTTGTTTTGTTATTGGAAACATACCTGATGAATTCCAGGTTACTGCGGATAAGTTCAGTGCCCTCAGTAGTATCTTTTTGAACTGCAAGCGTATCCATTCCACTTTCCATTCGGTTTGCCAAAGCCATAAATAAAGTTTTGCCTTTATAATTCTCATTTGCTAAAATCAACTTTGCATCTGTTACAATTTGCTGATTGTTCCACCACAAAGAACCATCCAGAGAAACATAGGCATTGAATAAATATGGATGATGTATCAACGTGTTCACAACAGCGAGGCCGCCAACAGAATGGCCAACGAAGATCTTGTAGGGAGCTGTCGGGTAATTTGATTCGATGTAGGGCATCAATTCCTTTTCCACATAGAGCATGAATTTTTCACCATTGCCAACAATACCGGGAGTTTCCTTATCTGTACCAAATGTCAGGTCCGTCATTCGGGCAGGATGCAAAATCCCGACTACAATCATTGGCGGACAAAGCCCCGCGTTACTCATGAATTCGGTCATGCTAACGACAGTATTAAAATTTGCATCTCCATCCAATAAATAAATTACCGGGTAACGTGCTTTATCCGTATTATCATTTCCTCCATTGCTGTTAGGAATATGAATCCAGACTTTACGCTGTTCACCTAATAGTTCAGATTGTGAACTTTTTTCGAATCCAGTGGTAAAAGGGTTGTTTTCCTGTGCCTTGGCACAAAAAGAAAAAAGCAACATTGCGAAAGAATACAAAAATGTTTTCATGTGGTTATGATTGTTTTTTAAAATGGTTGTTTCTACTTTACTTATTTAACCTTACTAAAGACCAGGTTCCTTACCCGGCCTACATCTTTAAGGATAAATCCGGAAATTTCATTCTGAGTGTTTCTTATAAATTGAAAACTACTCACAGGTGAAGCAAAATAATCGGCATGCTCCGAAATTAGTTTTGCTTCAGGATTGCCTTTACAGAATTGGGCAAGGGATTGAGGAAATTTCACGTACAATTTATTCTCTTTAAATAATACGGGATAACTGGCATTAATCTCTTCGCTGTAAAATTCTCCCGCATACTGGCTTAATTGTTCTGCTTTTAAAGGCAATACATCAGTGCCAAGGTATTTCAGCGGGAATTTTTGACCATCCTGGATAATTGTCACTTTTGCAGTTTCTCCTTTAGCATTTTTACTGAAAATAAATTTCAGATCAGCGAAAGTTACAAAAAACGAAGTATCGGACGAAGGATATATTTCGAACTTATCCTGGTAAGGAGCCTCAAAAACAAGATGATCTGCCTCTTTGGTAATGGTTGCTTCAAACCACAGGTTTTCATCGAAGTAATTTCCAACATAGGTTTTAAGAACATTAGAATCAACCATTACTTTTTCAGGATTTGGTGCAGAAGCAACCGTTTTGGTCTTTCCTTTTACAAACAAATCGGTTATCTTATAGGCAAGTCCTGTTACATCCACAGGAAGATTAAACAGGCACACTACAGCAAATTTTTCAGAAGGAATCTGGACATATTGAGCCGTAAAATCCCCGTTACCTCCCTGGTGACTGATTGTTTTTAAGCCATTGTGTTCCGAAATTTCAAGGCCGAAAGCATAGCTACATGTATCGCCAATAGTGAGAGTTGTCCGTGATGTCATTTCCTGAGTAAAATCCCATTTCCCCAGCTTGTTTTTATAAAAATTGTTATCCCATTGCAGAAAATCATTAACACAAGTATATATATTTGACTGACCAACAACGGTACTGTTCCTCTTGCCGGTTCTTTTAAATTTTTCATCACCAACCCAGGTGTGGCCGGAAGCACTGTTCATTATAATCTTGCCTGGATTGTCGTATATGGCGGTTTGATTCATCCCAACGGGTTGAAAAATCTTTTCCTCAATGAATTGACTAAATTTCATTCCACTGATTTTTTCTATAATCTTTACCAGTAAAACATATCCGGAATTGGAGTATAAAAATTCGTCACCAGGTTTAAAGTTCAGAGACTTTTGTTTGATTATCAAACTGTATATGCCCTCCTGAGTTTCCACTGAATCCTGAGTTCCTGCCATTAGCGCAAGTACATCATTCGACCGTATCCCGCAGGTATGATGTACCAGGTTTTCAATAGTAATAGTATATCCGTAATCAGGGAAATCGGGAAGGTATTTCCGGATGTCGTCCTTAAGCGAAAGTTTATTTTCGTTAGCAAGCATCAGAATGGCAGCCGCCGTAAATTGTTTTGATACTGAACCCAGGTTAAACAAAGTCGAGGTTTTATTAGGCTCTTTTGTGTCGAAATTGGCTAATCCATATGCTTTTACAAAGATGATCTTGCCCTTTTTAATCACGCCTACAACCCCACCCGGAGTTTTAGATGACAGACCCATCTGAGAAATCATAGTATCAATCTTAATTTCGATCGAATCGTTTAGTCCATTTGGATTAAAAAGGGAATTGGGCTTTGCTGTTCCCGAAATGCAAAACAACAGCGTTGCAATTGCTATAAATCTTAGTATTTTCATTTTATCTGTTTCTGTTATTTTTATTGTTGATTGCTGAACACTTCCATTTCTTAGGTTGAAGACGTCTTTTTGCAGAAATGAAGATTGGGTAAAATTCATTTCTGCTTTAAAGACGAGTGTGGATCAGGTTAAAAATACAAGCGGTACATCAGGTTAGGATACATGCCAAACTGCTTAACATAACCAACCTTGCCGGGTAGTTTTTCATCGTAATACTCTGATAATTTAGCTTGCGAATTGGTAATGTTATCTATATTAACAAAAAGTTCATGAGTGATCTTTTGTTTGTTCCACTTGTAGCCGGCAGATAAATTCACCTTGTAAAAATCCTCAAACCTGGTATCATATGCTTTTTTATAATCCCAGAACTTATTGCTTGCCGGGTCAACAGCAAGGTTTCCCTGTGCATCCCTTAACAATGGAATGTATCTCTGTCCGCCGCCAACGAATACTTTGGCATTTAAGTTTAGTGTCTGGTTTTTCATCTTGCCGCGGTTAGCGAATTCTTTACCAAATAAAACATTTACCAGGTAGTTATTATTGTAAAGTGTATTTCTCTCTAAACCTTCCAGCGATTTGTATTTTGAATTATACAATGAAGCATTGATTAAATAGTAATAACTGTTGTTGAAAAATCGCTCTATGGTAAGTTCAACTCCATAGTTTTTGCCGGTTCCTTTATTTACCAATTCAACGTACCTGTAATCGTTACCTTCATTTATGGTTGCATAATAACTTGTGTCGTTGTTTCCGACCGGTAAATTGTACAGGTTTTGGTAATAGGCTTCCAGCTTTACTCTGATATTTTCACCGAAACGTTTTTCGTATCCCAGTACATAATGATCTGCTTTCAGCAAGCCCAGGTCTTTATTAGGCTCTGTTACACTTCCATCGGGTTGCGCTACCCTGGCAAAATAGTTATGCACACTTTCCATAGTGCTGTGTTTGCCGTAGCCAGCGCTCAACGAACTTGTACCGTTAATCTGCCAGTTTAAGGCAATTCTTGGTTCAATGGTGCTCTTATGGTTATATAATACATTCATATTATGAATTCCGGCTACCATCGTAATGTTTTCATTAAAGCGATGCTTCAAACTGATAAAATTGCTCAGGGTACTTATGTTTTCATCGAAGTCTGACAGTGTAAACATTGCGCCGGTTGTATCCTGAACATTACTTTGCTTGTAAACATATCCCAGGAGCGCATATTTGGCTCCGATCTGAATTGTATTTTTTGCATTTAGCTTGCTGTTATAGGTTACAGCTCCCCGGTAGGCCGAGTTTTTGATACGGCTTTGATAATCCAGAACTCTGTCACCCACTGAGTCGTTTAAAAATTCCCCCTGATCACCGTATATTTGTGTTGTTTTTATTTTAAAGACATCTTCTTTAATACCACTGGTTGAATAGGAAAGAGTAGTCTTGATATAGCTCTTTTCATTGAGACTTATAGTATGGTTCATGCCATAATTTGAGAGGTTATTATCTTTGTCGTAATCCTCAGTGTAATCATAGGTAAGGGTTCCGTTACTCGGAGTGGTGATCTTGTCAGCTTTTACATCTTTAACCTTGCCGCCACTTGCCCCAAGCAATCCAAAGAAGGAAAATACACCTGCTTTCTTTGTAGGCAACACAACTTTAAACGCCCCATCCTGGTAGGCGAGATCTCCATCAATTTTTATCAGGCCAAGCTTGTTTAGCAGGGAAATGGTAGAGTACCTGTAATTTACCAGGAATGAACCACCATACCCTTTTTTAAGCGGTCCTTCCAATGTTGCCTCTGTACCCTGAATTCCAATGCCTACCGATGTTTCATACTTTTGGTTATTCCCATTCCTTAATTTTACATCATACACTCCTGATAACACATCACCATATTCTGGTGCAAATGCGGCAGTTGAGAAGTCGGACGTACTTAACAGGCTGTTATTTAAGGCGCTTATTCCGCCGGTTATTGCATTTTGATCGGCAAAATGAGTAGGATTGGGAATTTCCACTCCATCCAGACGCCATTGAACATATTTTGGCGAATTACCTCTAACGATAATATCATTTTGTCCATTTTGTGAAGTTGTGACCCCGGAAAAATTTGTTACTATTTTGGAAGGGTCGCTCAAACCTCCGGCATAACGTTTTGTTTCGACCGCTGATATTGAGCGTGAACTAATGAGAGCCATTTGATTTAAGGCGTCACCTTTGTTCTTATTTGCTTTAATCACCACCTGATTAAGCGTAACAACAGATTCCTGCAAAGTGAGATTTAAAACATTCTCCTTGCCTGAGTTTAACTCAATATCCGAAATTGTTCTGTTTTCATACCCTATGTACGATAGTTGAAGCGTAATTCGACCCACAGCTATTTTTTCCAATTTAAACTCACCATTTAAATCAGTAGTTGTTCCAATTAACGGATCACTACCAGCTATTTTGACTGTCGCCCCAATTAAAGGGATTTTGCTATCGACGTCAGTTATGGTTCCTCTCAACGTTTGTGTTAACTGTTGACTAAAGGCCATTCCGTAGATCATGGCAAATAGTATGATTGTGTAAATTCGCTTTTTCATTGTTTGTCCTTTTGAATAAATTGATTAATTGTTTATGCAAAAGTGTATCAATAAGCGCGGGGCCACAATTTGATTATGCACAGCAAATGAAGATGTCTGCAAACACCTGAAATATGTCTGCAAATCATTTACCGAAAATTTAGAAACTGTTATTTATTGCCCGGGAAAAAGGCTCTTTTGTTTATTACCTGCGAAAAAAGTTCGATGTAGCTTTCTGAAATTGGAATTATCTGATCCGAAATTTTAATTCTTCGCCGTTCGATAGATTCTATTTTGTTGATGCCAACCATATAGGACTTATGAACTCTGCAAACCAGGTTGGAAGGCAGGATCTGTTCCAGTTCACTAAAGTTTTGCAGGGTCATAATCCTTTTGTTTACCGTATGAATTCTCCGGTAATCCCTCATTCCTTCAATGTATAAAATGTCGTTGATATTTATTTTCTCTAACCGGTTTTCAGTCTTTACAAAAATAGATTCTGCTTGAACAGTCGAAACGGATTTGTTAAGATTTTCCTGAGCCTTGGTTACAGCTTTTAAAAACCGGTCAAATGTAAATGGTTTCAGCAGGTAATCGGTTACATTGAGTTCATACCCTTTTAACGCATATTTCTGATACGCTGTGGTAATGATAACCTGACTGTCAATTTTTGAATTTTCAAGCAGTTCGATACCCGATAATTCATCCATGTTAATATCCAGAAAGAGCAAATCGACTTTATTCGCTTTCAGATAGAATAGGCCATTAATTGAATTGTCGAACGTACCCATCAAATTCAGAAAGGGTATTTTGCTGACAAAATCCGCTGTTCTCTTGAGAGCCAGGGGTTCGTCTTCGATGATGATACAGGAATATCTATCCATTTTGAATTGTCAGATTTACAGTATATAGATTGCAGTGATTGCTTACTTCTAATGTATGTTTCCCGGGATAAATCAGATTCAACCGCCTCTGAATAAGCTCATTGCCTAAGCCATTGCTTTCCTGTTTTAATTTCCGGTTCGAATCGAACTTGTTCCTGCATACGAACCTTATGGACGCCTTTTCAATAAATATCTCAACATTAATGGCATGGTCTGTTTTTTTATTGGTAGTATGTTTAAAGGCATTTTCAATAAACTGAATAAAAACCATTGGCGCTATTGTTCTGTTTTCCGGAGTGCCTGATACCTGAAAATTAATATAAGTTGGATTTGCAGTTCTTATTTTTTGTAATTCGATGTACTTTTCAATGTATTCAATCTCTTTTTGAAGCAAAATTGTATCTGTCTTAGTCTCGTACAACATAAAACGTAATATATCGGAAAGCTTATTTAAATAAGTTGAAGCCACTACAGCATCGTCTAATAGCAACACATCTATATTATTCAGCGTATTAAATAAAAAATGAGGATCCAGCTGAGCTTTTACCAATGCCATTTCTGTTTCATGATTTTTTTGCTGCAATTCTTCTTTCAGTTTTATTTCGTCCACCCACGTTATGAAACCTTTAAGGACCAGCGCTAATATGCCTGATATTAAAGAAATAATGCTCATCACCCCAATTACTATAATAACAGTAGATCTGCCGTTTTTGCCGCCTTTATCCATGTCAATCATACGACCCGTTTCAATAAAATAACGTATAAGTATGTAAGCAATTATAGAAGCACCTATAGAAATCAGGATACCGGTCAGAATGGAAAAAATATACTTTTTTTGTTGAAGGTATTTTGGGAAAACAAGAAAATAACATCCATAAAATGTAATAAATGAAGGGAAAAAAGCAAACAGGAAAAGTGATATAAACGCGTTCTCAATTCGTGCTGTCTGATCAATGGCATGGCTGCTGCTTCTATAGAAAACCATTAACATGATTGCTATTAAAGAGAGGTAGCACACCCAAAAAGAAATATGTAATAAAACAACAATAGACTTCTTCATACTTTCAGTTTTGCTGTTTTATAAAAAAAACAAATTTGATAATTCCGGAATATTGGGAGAGGGTTGCTGTTTACAAGGTAGGGTATGACAATTTACTGCTGAACTTGCTGAAAGTAAATAGTACGCTCCCATGTATTGGATCTTTCTGTTCGATCCAATTTTTGTTAATCTTCACAAGCGGAAAAACTCATTGATAAACAAACAGTTAATTGCTGTTTAAGTTCATTATTGCTGCAAATATCCGCCTAAAGCGGATGAGATCGCTGCGCTAAGTAGCAAATCCCACTGGTCGGACATTGCAAGCTATTTAATAACTATTGGAACTTTCAATCTCTTCTTTATCATACTCCCATTCTTAATTCATCTTCCTGCGCACATAAATAGATTGATTGTTAACGTTATGTATCAGTATTTTTCTTTCCTTTGAGTATATATTTTGCAAACAGTTTTTTCATGGTATCTGCTTTAAATAATTTATAATGAATATTGTTTCCGTTAATCCCCGCAAATCGCTTAACAAAGCATTTCTAAAGCAAAAGCCTCATCGCAGCGAGATCGAATTATTTAAGGCAAATCTTATTCACCTGCTGAATCATATTGATGAAATTGAGCGCGAAGAAAATCAGAAAAATCATATTCTTCACTTCCTGTGCGACACGTATTATAAGGATACCAACGAAATAAATACAAAGGATACAAAAGACCTGGTTATCCACCTGCGGAAAACCAATAAGGATAAAGTCGGGATAATCATCGAAGCCAAAAAGCAAGGCCAGGATACAACCGCTTTGGAGCAGCAGGTTGATGAGTTGGTTTACCAGCTTTATGGGATAACGGAGGAGGAGAGGAGGGTGATTGAAGGGGGAGGATGATATTTGTTTAAAAAACAAAACAAGGACGATGAAAAAATTGTAGATTAGTGCATTAAAAAGGGAGGATGCGGAACGGGAATCAAAATTTCCTGAAAACAAAAAAGGACCGGAAGTAAATCCAGTCCTTAAGTCCCTTGCGGTGGTGTCGACTGGAATTGAACCAGTGACACACGGATTTTCAGTCCGTTGCTCTACCAACTGAGCTACGACACCGTTTTGATAGGGACTGCAAAAGTAGCATTATTTTTTAAAATCCTACTATTTCGGCAAAGATTTTTTTATGAAAGCAAAAAAAACATCAATTTTCTGAAAAACAATACAAAAAAAAAGTGCGCTTTCGTTTGGGAGTTAAAAAAACTCCCTATATTTGCAGCCCATTAAGAAATTTATAATCAATTCATTAAAACATTTTGAAAAATGACTAAAGCAGAAATCGTTGCTGAAATAGCCAGTAAAACAAACATTGAAAAAGTAGCTGTACAGCAGACCGTAGAATCATTCATGGATGCTATTAAAAAAGCAATGGCTGATGGCGAAAATGTTTACCTCAGGGGGTTTGGAAGTTTCGTAGTGAAACAAAGAGCTGAGAAAACCGGCCGTAATATTTCAAAGAATACTACTATCATCATTCCCGCTCACAACATTCCTTCCTTCAAACCAGCAAAAGTTTTTGTTAGCGAAGTGAAGAACAAAGTAAAATAATTTTGAATACCGATCACTAATAAATAAATCATGCCAAGCGGAAAGAAAAGAAAGAGACATAAAATGTCGACGCATAAACGCAAAAAACGTTTACGTAAGAATCGTCATAAGAAGAAATAACCACGATTAAACTTTATGATTTCATCACATGAAACGTGTGTTATTTCATGTGATGAAATTTTTTTTACTTACTTTTACCCTCACATCTGAATGCAAAATCATGAAGCATACTGATGTGAAATGGTGTAAATATCTGAAAAGCTAATACAGCTGTGGTAAACAAAGAATTAATTATAAATGCCGAAGCCTCCGAAGTTAACATCGCACTCCTGGAGGAAAAGGTATTGGTAGAACTAAATAAGGAAAAACTGAACAACAGTTTTGCTGTTGGCGATGTATATCTTGGACGCATTAAGAAAATAATGCCTGGGCTGAATGCTGCATTCGTGGATGTAGGGTACGAAAAAGACGCATTTCTACATTACCTCGACCTGGGACCACAAATAAACTCGTTTCAGAAATATACCCGCAATGCATTGACTGGCAAAGATGCTCAGGTAATGATGCAGGAGTTTGAATGTGAGCCTGATATTGAAAAAACAGGTAAGATTTCGCAGGTGCTTTCACCGAACCAGCAAATCCTTGTTCAAATTGCAAAAGAACCCATTTCAACAAAGGGTCCCCGTATTTCATCCGAAATTTCGTTTGCCGGTCGTTACCTGGTGCTGGTTCCATTCAGTAACCGGTTATCCATTTCCCAGAAGATCAAGAGTGCTGAAGAACGTAACCGTCTGAAAAGACTTATTTCAAGTATCAGGCCTAAAAATTACGGTGTTATCATCCGTACTGTTGCCGAAGGCAAACGTGTGGCTGATCTGGATGCCGATCTGAACGTTCTTATTCAGAAATGGGAATCAGTAGCTCAAAAACTGAATGGGGCAAAACCACCACAGAAAATTGTAAGCGAACTCGACCGGACATCAGCAATCCTTCGCGATATGCTGAACGAATCGTTCAATAATATTCATGTTGATGATCCAAATGTAGCTGAGGAAGTAAAAAACTATATCCGAACCATTTCTCCGGATAAGGTCGACATTGTTAAAGTATATAAAGGTAAAATCCCGATTTTCGATAATTTCGGTATCGATAAACAGATCAAGAATTCGTTTGGGAAGATTGTTACCATTAAAAGCGGTGTTTACCTTATTATCGAGCACACCGAAGCACTTCACGTAATTGATGTTAACAGCGGTCACAAAGTTAACAGCGACAGCAGCCAGGAGGAAAATGCGCTCTCAGTGAACCTGGAAGCTGCCAATGAAATCGCCCGTCAACTGCGGCTGCGTGATATGGGTGGTATCATTGTAGTCGATTTTATCGATATGCACGAAGGAACTAACCGTCGGAAACTTTATCAGCGGTTGAAGGATGAAATGGCAAAGGATAATGCCAAGCACACCATCTTGCCGCCAAGCAAGTTCGGCTTGGTTCAGCTTACACGCCAGCGCGTGCGACCCGAAACCAATGTGGCAATACTCGAGAAATGTCCTTCCTGCGGAGGTACAGGCGAGATCAAGCCAAGTATTCTGCTAACCGACGAGATAGAAAATAATATTCAGTATCTGCTGCAGGATCAGAATGAGGAATATCTGAAAATTAACGCACATCCTTTTGTATATGCATTCATTCGACAAGGTGGTTTATTCCGTTCCATTCAATGGAAATGGTATTTTAAATATAAAAAGTGGATTAACCTGGCACCGGTAAATTCGTACCAGCTGACAGATTACAGGTTTTTAAATAAAAACCAGGACGAAATTAAAATGTAACAGAACGGCTCCTTTCGGGAGCCGTTTTTGTTTACCTCAAATAATGTTTGTGGTTAATCCGGGTGCCGGAAAGTATTAATTTGCTGATCATTAAACACTTTTTGTTTATTGTTTTTCACTTTTTACTATTTTCACCTCGTATTCCATCGAAATCAGAATATCCGCCTTTGGCTTCAGTGCCTGAACCATCTGATGTTCCTGTTCGAGAACCGCCATACGGTATTCATTTTGTGGTTCTTTGCCACGAACAACCTGGGCTTTTTTGGTTTCGTGATAGGTAAGCTCTATAAAAATACTCAGGTCGATACCTTCTGTTTTAATGGCATACAAACCATCTACCACTATCATATCTACCGTAGAATAATCAGTAGTAAGCCGATCAACCTGTTCAGTAACCAGGTCCACACAAGGTCCGGTGGATACTTTGCCGGCTTTAAACTCGGCAATATTACGGTTAATGGTATCCCAGTCGTATTCGCCATAGCCAACCACGTTCTGAATTCCGTTTTCTTTGCGCCATTCGGTGCGTAAGAGTGGAAGAATGCGGTAATAGTTATCGATGTGAATGGGTTTGGCAAAAATGCCGTGTTTGCGCAATCCTTTCGCTATTACATGAGCCAGCTCCGATTTTCCTGAACCGGATTCTCCTGAAATGCCAATCATCATTTTCGGTTTCCGGTTAGCAAGGATATTTTCAATAATGATTTCACCTGCATTCTGATGTTTTTCGGTAATCAGTAATACGTCACCTAACATGGTACTTATTTTTTAAGGGTTATTTTCAGATTTGTTTTTAAAAAGTTATTCTTTTGATTCCTGTTTCGCTCCTTTACGTTTGCCTTTATGTCATGGCGTTAAAAAGAATTACCGCAAAGACGCTAAGGTTTGAATCTGGATCGCAATGTTAAAGTTATAAAGGAATTAAGTCTAAAGCGTGAAGCTATTGCCTTTACCTTTGGCAATATCAAAAGTCCTATTGTTTATCAAAATATGAGAGTCTTTATCCGCACTTACAACAAGCTGAGTTTTTGTAATCGTCATATGGAAACGTGCCCCTTTAAAACTTATTCCAAAACTCATTGATTCCCAGGCGTCAGGCATAGCGGGTTGTACCGATAAATATTCCTGGTCAAAGGAAATACCGGCAAAAGTGCTTAGTGCGATCAGTACAGTTCCGGCCATTACACCAGCATGAATGCCTTCAGCTGTAGTTCCGCCCTGTATATCCACATAGTCGCTGGCTAACGCATCTGAATACAGATTCCAGCTCATTTCCCTGTTACCTGCAATGGAAGCGAGTCGGGCATGTACAATCCGGCTTAATGTTGAACCATGAGAGGTTCGGCCAAAATAGTACTCCAGGTTTCGTTGCAGGTAATCGGCGGGTAATTTATATCCCAGACCCCTTAATAAGCTATCAACTTCATCTTTTTCAAGGTTATAAAACGTCATCAGCATATCCGCCTGCTTGGAAACTTTGAATTCGTCCGGTGTTAAACCCTCAGCTTTCAGGATGCGATCCATACGATAAATATTACCGTATTTCTTCTTATAAAATTCCCAATCGAGTTCCTTCAGATTAAAATAACCTTCGTATTGAGCAATAATGCCTTCTTCGTTGATATCGAGAAACAGTTTTCCAGCTATTTTATTCCACAGGTCAAGTTCTTCTTTTTTAAAACCAAGCTTTTCGAATTCAGTCAAACCATTCTGGCCATATGCGTCCAGGATAAGAGCCGCCTTACGGAAAGCCCAGGCTGTCATAAGGTTGGTATAGGCATTGTTATTTAATCCGCCTTCTTTGGCACCGGGATACAACTCATGAAATTCATCAGGTCCCATTACCTTTGTGAGATCGTATCGCTGACGTTTCTCATTCCAATGGCATTTGCTTGCCCAGAAACGGCAAATCTGCAGAAATATTTCAGTGCCGTACGACTTCATAAAATCAAGGTCTTCGGTTACCTGGAAATATTGCCATACATCGAAGGCTACAGCCAGTGAAACATGTCGCTGTAATGAACTGTGATCCGCATCCCATTGCCCGTTAAGCGGATTCAGGTGGATAACCTGGGTTTCCTCACGCCCGTCGGAACCGCTCTGCCAAGCGAACATAGCTCCCGAATAACCGTATTCTTTGGCGTATTCCTTCGATTTTTCGAGCCTGCGGAATCTATACATCAGCATTGACTTTGCTACTTCCGGAAGATTGATGTCATAAAGCGGCAGGATAAAGAGTTCGTCCCAGAAAATATGCCCGCGGTATGCTTCGCCATGTAATCCGCGCGCAGTTATGCTGGCGTCGATGTCGCTGTTATGCGGCGACATGCTTACCATAAGGTGATAAAGGTGAAGCCGGAGCAGTTTTTGCGAAAAGCGATCACCGGTTACCTGCATATCAACTTTGGCCCAGATTTTATCCCAGGCTAAAGTACTTTCAGCTAAAAGAGCATCAAACTCACCGGCGACAGTATCCAATTTAGTCTGTGCCGAGGATAAAGGATCAGTAACGTCATCCTTTTTAGAGGTATATATGGCAACTTTTTTAATAAGGGTTACCACTTCATTCTTTTCAAGATCAAATGACGCCTTGCTGCTAACAGTAGATGGAGAGATGGAGTGATACATTTCAACGTCGGAAGAGATGCCATTCAGGAAGAAAAAATGATCAGCCGCTTCGGCAATAAGGATTTCTGATTGAGTAGTGGAAACAACAAGATATTGCCTGTCTCTGTCAGCTCCCTGTTCAACCGGTTTCAGGTGTTGTTGGTTGAGGGATTTGTAGCGTTCAACGCCCTCGTTGATGATGGCGCCGTTGATTCCTGTTTTAATGGTTATTTTACCGCTGTAATTCAGTGGTTTTACTGAATATTGCAAGGCTGATAAATGCGGATCAGCCATGGAGGTAAACCTTTTGGATTCCAGTAAGGTTTCATTTCCGTTTTCATCTTTAACCTTAAGAGAACGGATAAGCAGGCCTGATTTGAAATCGAGTTTTCGTTGGATCGAAATTATTTCAGTATTGTTTATATCAAACCATTTTCCATCGTTGATGCTGAATGTAACAGGAAGCCAGTTGGGAGCGTTAACAAAATCTTCGTTCCATACATCCCGGCCGGAAATTGGAGTGCTTAACCGGTTGTAAAGTCCGGCAATATATGTTCCTGGATAATTTATGGCATTGGCATAGTTTTCGTCCATGGCGCCGCGGGTACCTGAGTAACCGTTTCCAACGGTAAGTAAGGCTTCGCGTGTGCGTTCCTTGTCAGGTTCGTAGGTATAGTAGGTTATATTCCAGCCATCGGCTTCAATTCCTTTTTTAAACCAATCATTAAGAGCATCAAGTGACGTTTCAGAAATATCCTCAACAACTATATCAGCTCCATTGATAAGGAGTTCGTTTTTATTTTCTTCACGAGCCAATCCTAATACCAAACCAAAGTTTCCGGCTTTGCCTGCTGCGACTCCTGATGTTGCATCTTCGACCACAATGGCATTATGAGGCTTAACTCCAAGATTTGCTGCTGCTGTGGTAAAAATATCAGGTTCCGGCTTGCCTTTTAGTCCCATTTCGGCGGAAACAACTCCATCCACGCGGGTTTCAATCAGAGGCATCAGACCGGCAGCTTCCAGAACAGCTTCGCAGTTTTTGCTTGATGAAGCCACACCCACTTTTACGCCTGCTTTTTTCAGATCATGAATTAATTGAATGGTTGATTCATAAACACTAACACCGTCACGCTTCAATACTTCGTTAAAGGTGATATTTTTCCTGTTGCCTAATCCACATACGGTTTCCAGTTCAACTTCATCCGAAGGATCTCCAAACGGAATATGAATGTCACGCGATTCGAGGAACGATTTTACACCTTCGTAGCGTGGTTTGCCATCCACATACGGAAGATAATCATCTTTTTGTGTGAATTCCTTAAAAGGCTCCCCAAACTCTTTTTCGCGTTGGCGCAGGTAGTCGTCGAACATTTTTTTCCAGGCATGGCTGTGAACCAGTGCTGTGCGGGTGATAACACCGTCAAGATCAAAAATTACAGCTTCGAAAAGATATTTGGTTGGCATAGGGAACGGCTATTAATAGGTTTAATTTTTAACATAAAACAAAAAATGAATAACAATTAAGTATTTCCCTCAGATTAGTCAGATTATCCTTTTTGATTTTGAGGCTTACTTTTTCATTTAGTGTTTAATGTTGTATGTTTTTCATTTCTTCTTTGATCCGAATAAAAGATCAGGAGATCTTTATCCAGTTAAATCCAAATGGATCAAGTGTGTGTGGAGAGGTATTGTTAAAAGCATTAACACCGTTAGCTGCAAAGGCAGGCAACGCTATCTCAACTATACGATCAGTCATGTTATGGATGATCAGCCATTTCTCTTTTTCGAAAGTGCGGACAAAGGAAAGCAGGTTTCCGTTTTCACTTCCGGGAAGAGTAATAAATTCATTACTTCCCCGGCCAAAGGTTTTGTGCTGATTACGTATATGAAGCATCAGCTTAAGTTTGTTATAAATATGACTGCTGAAACTTTCAGGATTTTCAAGGTTATGTGACAATTCGTCCCAATCAATCTTTCCACGTACAAGGAAACGGGTATCGTCTTTTCCGGTTAGCCGTATCATTTCATTATAGTAAGCTTCGTCGTTAAATTTTCCGAATTCGTCGCCGTAATAAATAACAGGTGTTCCCGGGAGAGTTAAGATTATTGAATAAGCAAGCAAAATGCGTCGCTCGTCACGCTGCATAAGTTCGGAAAGGCGGGCTGAAATACCTTCGCCCAGGCGGAAGTCCCATTCGGGTTTCAGACAATACTGTTTGTGGAGGTATTTGCGTTCTTCCTCGGTAACATAAACCAGTTCGAGGCTCAATTCGTCGTGGCAACGAAGAAATGTAAACCATTGCCCGTTATCGGGTAATTCGGGAGTAAATGCTTTTGAAAGTGTTTCTTCAACCGGCTTGCCGCTTTGCATGGCGATGGATTTAAAAATCCGCGGCATAAGGGGAAAATGATAGGCCGCATGGCATTCGTCGCCATCGCCCATATATTCAACAACCTGGGCAGGTTGCTGGCAGGCTTCAGCCAACAGGAGGGAGCCGGGTTTAATATAATCGAGTATCGCCCTGAAAAACTTAACTACCAGGTGAGTATTGGGTAAGTTCTCGCATTCCGTGCCTTCTTCTTTCCAGATATAAGGTGTCGCGTCAGCTCTGAAACCATCAACGCCGGCATTTTGCCAGAATATCAGAACCTCACATATTTCGAGTAAAACCTGGGGTTTTTTGTAATTTAAATCGGGCTGGAAATTAAAAAAACGGTGGAAATAATATTCATCACCTTGTTTTTCCCAATTTGACGATTCAATCCCTTTAAAAATTATCCTGGCATCTTTGTACAAGTCAACATTTTCCGACCAGATATAGTAGTCCCTGAACGGATTATCTTTTGATTTGGATGCTTCGACAAACCAGGGATGTTCATCAGAAGTATGATTCATCGAAATATCAAAAATTACTTTAATGCCTTTTTCGTGTGCGGCAGCAAGGAATTGCCGGAAGATGTTCTGATCCTTTGTTTTCCCTGATTTATCTAGTAATTCAGATCTGATCTTTGTATAATCACTGATATCAAATCCCGCGTCACGCATCGGTGAATCAAGCACTGGCAATAGCCAGATGCAATTGATACCCAAATCATGCAGGTAATCAAGTTTCTGTGTCAGTCCGGCAAAGTCATTATTAAAAAGATCAGCGTACAATGAATATACAACAGCGTCTTTGTACCAATCGGTCTGAACACTTTCCGGTTTAACGGTAGTGCGGTTAACATCAACTCTCAGAAGAAAATTCTCCAGAATTTGTAAAGATATCCCGGGGTAAAGTTTACTCCAGATATTGAATAATATGTCACGTGGTTGCATAACAGTAAACGCTACAAAATAGTAACAAGAGATTAATGATGTAGAATCAGATGAATTTTGGTAAAATCAATCAGTTGCCAGAACTGGTGCTACTGTTTCAAGGGAGTAGGAATCAATCAGGAAGAAGCCTGAAAGAAGGAAAAATCAGCAAAACACGTCTGTAATTGCAGGGCTAATCTGGTTAAATAGAATTCAAAAAGTTAAAAAGGGGCTGTCCCTAAATTAGTTCAGCCCCTTTTTAATTCAGATTGTTCTATTTCTTTTTTCCGTTTTTAACTATTGTGCAATGTGGTTTAGCTCCCAGATACAATGTGATTGTATAGTTTCCGGCTGCGGCCACAGCAATATCGGCACCATCCTGAGTAAGTGCATTAATATCACCTCCGAGATTCACAGGCCAACCGTCGTTAGCCCTGAATTTGATTGCACCGGCATTCAGGTCAAGAGTGATTGTCATAGCTTGCTTCGCTTCATCCCAGGTCATATTCTGGTCAGAATTCCAGCCGGTTACCGGAACGGCACCGCCTATTAATCCCCAACAGTTGGCAGAATAGGTATATGCATTAGGATGGCTCAGATCCAAGGTAACATAGTAGTCAGCGTCAACAGTAACCGGGATATTATTATCACTTTCTGTATCCAGTTTGCCATCAGCATTTTTACTGCCATAATTTACTTTCCAATCAGGATCACCTCTGAATTTGAATGCTTTGCCTGCCACCATGGGTAATCCTAAAGAGAATGTCTGAGAAGCAGGATTATAGACCATATTGGTTTGTGCACTCCATCCACCAGGAGTAGCATCACCTATAACACCCCATACAGTTGCAAAAGCAGTGTAGGTCAACGTAATGGCATCAGCATTCAATTTGTAATAGCCCTTTGGTAAAGCTAAATTACCTGCAGTGTTAGCTGTATTTAAGTGACCGGGAACGGCTACGTCAAGGCCGTAATTTGTATGATTCCAATCAGGATCTGAGGTAAATTTCCAATTGTTTGATGCACCATCCATATAAATATATCCTTCAAGGGTATTAGGTGAAGCAATCGAATTCTTAACAATTGGTGAATTTGCAGGATCCCAATTTTTGTATGTACTGCCAGGATAGCTGGCTACCAGGTAATCTCCCGGAACATACCATGTGAGAACATCTGCAAGGGTTGTAAATGTAACATCAGCACCGTAAGCAGTGCCAACGCTGTTAGTAGCATAGGCACGTACATGGTAAGTAGTGTTTTTTGTTAAACCGGTAATGGTACTAACAAATGCGCCTAAACCTGTACCCCCATCAATAACAGTACCGGCAATAGTAGGATCGGCGGTTGTACCCCACGCGATACCGCGGGCTGTAACTGTGCCGCCGCCATCATAGGTAACATCACCTCCTGTAACAGCGGATACTTTGGTGAGTCCTGATATTGCAGTAGTTGTAACAACGGGTTTATCAACCAGAGTTGTAAATGACACTTCCGGGCCATAGCCTGTTCCGGCGCTATTGGTTGCGTAAGCACGTACATAGTATTTTGTATTGCCTTTCAGGCTGGTAAGAGCACTTACATAAGGGCCAGCTGCTTTTCCGTCAGAAGTTTTGCTGTCAGCAATTGTAGGAGCAGGGTTAGTGCCAAAACAAACGCCATGCACGGTTACAAGAGCGCCACCATCAACCAATACCATTCCGCCACTGGAAGCTGAATTTCCGGTAATATCAGTAATCGCGGCAGTTTGCAGAGTAGGAACAACCGGTAAAGTAGTAAAAGTAAATTCTTCTCCATATACTGTAACTCCGTTTGCATCAGTAGCATAAGCGCGTACATAATACGTGGTAGCGTATGCGAGCCCGGTCATTGGAACGTTAAAAGTAGCACCGGTGGTTGCACCGGTATAAATAGCCTTGGAATTAGCTACGGTAGGAGCGGTTGCTGTATTATAGCAAACACCTCTTTCGACAAAACCATCTCCCTGGGCAATAACATAACCAACTACCGTTGCACCATCCGATGTAACACTGAGTAATTGGGCGGTAGAGAGCTTGGGAGCTAATTTTACATCCTGATCATCCTTTGTACATGCAGTAAAAAAGATTACCGCGGTAAAAAGGACGGCCAATATTCTATATATAGACTTTCTTTTCATGGATTTATTTTTATTGTGTTTCAATTTATAACTGACATTTGATTTTAACTGATTTACACCTTTTGTTCGCTGTGTCAGATAAAGCGCTGCTTTAAAAAACACAGCGAACCAGAATAGGCTGGTAAATTAGTTTTTGGTAATAGTACAACTGTAGGCAGATGCGCCAATAGTCAACGTTATGGTGTAGTTTCCGGCATCTGTAATTGGAATATCTTTACTGCTTCCATTATTCCAAAGATTAGAGAGCGTATATTGCGGATTCGTAGCATCGCCGTTCCCTAAATTGATACCATTATCCCAGCCATTATTCAATCTGAACTTAATAGCACCAGAAACCAGGTCTAAAGTTATTGACCAAACACCGGTTTGAATATCATATGACATAGGTGAATCGGTTGACCATTGTCCTGGAGTAGCTGAACCAATAAGACCTACAGCATAAGGTTTAAGGGTATATGTCAGCGCATGTGTGTCAACAATAAGCTTGGACCACCCGGTTGCGTCAGCAACTAAGGCAGCACCACCTGCAGAAAGTACTCCTCCGCTGCCGCCATAAATGACATTTGCATCCGGATCCTTAATGGTAAATGGTTTAGTTACATCCAGATTTACATAACCAGTGTATTGGCCATTACCCAGGGCGGATTCAATTTTCTGATCGATACCTGAGCCAATTAAATCCAAACGAGGTAATCCATAAGGAGTAACATCAGCAGTCTTGGTAGGCGAGTTGTAAGTGATAGGAGCAACACCGGTTCCTGCATCAGCAATAAGGAGGGCGCGTATACGGAAATCAACAGCTGTAGCCTTGTCAGCCGGGAAAGCTTTTAGCATAATACCGTTCAGATCACTTATAGTAATCTTTAGTGCAATATCCTGTTGACTTGACATGATAGATGTTACGTGAGCAAAATTATCTCCTGAAGGACATGCTTCCAGAAAATACTTTACAGAAGCCTGAAAACCGGCATCGGCAGGTGTACCTACAAATGTAAGGGTATCAGTACCATTTACCCTTGAAAGGGTCAGGTCGGGCACAGTTGTAATTGTTGGAACAACCGGGTTGGCCGAAATAACAATCCTGGTTTCATCCTTTTTGCAACTGGACAAAAACCCGATCAACCCAATGACAGTTAAATATATGATTAAATTTTTCTTCATGGTTTTAAAAGTTTAGAGGATTAATACCCCGGGGTTGGTATAATGTTAGGATTAGAAGACAATTCATCACCAGGAATTGGGAACACATTCAGGTGTTTATCGGTATTGGTACCGTTAATTGTGTTACCTTTCCATGCCCAGTTATAATTTCCGTCGGTGAATTTTCCAAAACGGACCAGGTCGGTGCGTCTTTGAGCTTCGTAATAAAATTCGCGTCCACGTTCGGCCAACAGGAAATCAGCTGTAAGTTTATCCGAAGTGATATTACCGCTTGTGCCTCCAAAAGCCCTTGTTCTTACAGCATTAACCTGATCAACAGCGCTGGCGTCGCCTAACCTGAACTTTGATTCAGCAAGCATCAGCAAAGCATCAGCATAACGGAAGATAGGGAAATCAGTGCTGGCAAAAGCTGTGCTGTAATTAGCAGCCTGGGAGCCATCGGTATTCTTGGCAGTAAATTTATAAACACCTATACCGTAATCGCCATTGGATGAAGCGCTGGGAATATCAACTTGTTTTTTAACCTTGCATAATACACGGGTGTCTTTACATTTTGCAAACAAGGTGTCGGTAGTCCACGGAATAGGATTATTACCATAAACGGCTGTTGTATCACCTAAAAGTGTATACAGGAATTGCTTTTTAGTTCTGTTTCCGTTCCAGTTGGTGTTTGAAGTTAGACCATGAAAGTCTTCAGCCCTGATATACCTTGCATCACTGCTTGATTCTATAATAAAGGTAGTACCAGTATAACCCTGTGTGTTGACACCATCATAAGCAAAAGCAAAAATCATTTCAGGATTGTGAGCTGCGTCATTGTCGGCGCTGAAATTCTGGCGATAATTGGTTGCTAAAGAATATTTGCCGCTTGTAATTACTTTATCGCAATAGATTTTGCAGCTGTCATATTTTGGTGTTCCGGTATATACTTCAGCGTTGAGGTAAACTCTTGCAAGTAACATCCAACAAGCAGCTTTATCAGCCTGGGGATACGAAAATCCGGGTTCGCCGAGTTTGGGTTCTATATCCTTTAATTCGGATACAATATATTTGAACAGTTTAGCCCTGCCTGTAGTAAAATCCGGGTCTAATTGTTTTGGGAACACTTTTCCTACAACGTCGGCTTCGGTTGTAAAAGCAGGATTTCCAAACAGGTCCATGCTCCATGCGTATGCCAATGCTCTTAAATAGCGGGCTTCGGCATTGTAACGCATCATGGTTGGATCGGTGCTTCCGGCTGAATTCCTGATAAATTCATTAGCATAGGTAACACTTAAACTAAGCCTTTGATACAACGCGGTAAGAAAAGGATTTTGTTTCGACCAGGTTTGCGTATTCAGGTCAGCAATTCCTACATCACCCCATGCGCAAATAGCTTCATCGGTTGTTATTTCCTGAAGATTCCAGAGAGCCCTGGTTGTGGTAAAGAAGTTACCATCGGAAGCGGAAATATCGTCGCCACCATTAGCTCCTTGACCTGAGAGTGTGAAACTTCCATAAACTTTAGCCAATGCTTGCTTCATGTAAGCAGGATCATCATTTAAGTTGCCTGCCAGAATTTTATTTGGGTCTACTGGGGTAACATCCAAATCTTTCACACATGATGATATCATCAATGATGAAAGTAAAATTCCCATTATTATAATTTTGTTCATATCTGTTTAGATTTTAGATGATTAGTAGGAAAAACTTACTCCAAGCATAAAAGTACGAGGCCTTGGGTAGAAATTGTTGTCAATTCCACCAGAAACTTCAGGGTCAAGACCTGTGTATTTTGTTACAGTAAGAACGTTCTGAACAGTAAAGCTAACGCGGGCATTTAATTTATTTACGATGTTGTCGAATTTATAACCGCAACTCAGGTTGTCGAGTTTAAAGAACGAAGCATTTTCAACAAAATAATCGCTGGTAAGCTGACGTTTCACAAAGTTTGTATTACTTAAACTGGTAGGTTCATTCGTCCAGTATCCGTTTGTGTACATCTGATCATACGAAGCACCGGCAGCAATTGCATTGAAAACATAGTTGCCTATACTTGCGCGTGAAGAACCTGAAAGGTCAAAGTTTTTATACGTAAACCGTAAGGAGAATCCCATCAGGTAATCCGGAGCGGGATTATGGTAAATATATTTATCTGCGTTATCACCATTTACTGTACCACCTTCACCTGAAAGATCAGCATAAACGCCTTCAATCGGGTTGCCGTTTGCGTCATATATCTGCTTGTTCAGGAAGTATGAATAGGCGGGATAACCAACTTTGGTAATCTGTTTCTGGCCACTGAAAGCGTCACCATAATAGATTGCATAACCTGGATCATCATTCATATTAAGTTTAGTGATTTTATTCACATTGTAACTTAAATTGAATCCTAAACTCAGGTACATATCCTGTTTGGAAATCGGAACCAGGTTTAAAGAAACTTCAGCTCCTTTATTTTCAAGGCTACCCACATTTGTTAAGAGAGTATTGGAGAAGTTACTTCCGCTTGGCACATTAACGGTGTTCAGCAAATCGTCTGTAACGCGTTTATATACCTCGAAATTACCGGAAATGCGGTTATCAGCGAAACCAAAATCCAAACCAATATTCTGGGTGGTTGTTTGTTCCCATTTAATGTTAGGATCGTATGCACTTGGGCGTAAAGTAGGAATATATACACCGTCAATCATATAATAATTGGCAGGTGAGGAGGTAATATAGGTTGCCTGGGCAGGATAATCATTACCTATATCCTGTTGCCCGGTTACACCCCAGCCAATACGTAATTTCAATTCCGAAATAGCTTTAACATTTTTCAGGAAGGATTCTTCTTTAATTTTCCATCCAAAAGCGGCTGATGGGAAAAGACCCCAGCGGTTATCTTTTGAGAATCGTGAAGAACCGTCGTCACGAAGAGTAAAGGTGAGTAAATACCTGTCCATGAGAGTGTAATTTAATCGTCCGAAGAACGAAACAAGGTAGTTCTCAGTTACGAAAGGTGCTTTGTCAACCTGTGCTGTTTCACCAAATAAGTGGTAGCCGGTTGTATAACTATCGCCTTCGCGTTTGAAATGCTGCCAGGAATAACCGCCTGTTACATCAATTTTACTGCTGATAGCGCTTAGATCTTTAACGTAGTTCAAATAAAAATCAAGCAGATTATTATAGTTTGTACCGTTGTAATTATTTATTTTACCCAAATAAGGTGAGGTAAGCCTGTTAGGTGAGGTATAAGCTCTGTTATTATGTCCTTCGCCTTTTGTATAATCCGTAGCCATGTTTAAGTTGGCATGCAGATCAGGAATAAAAGGAAATTTATAATTAAGCTGAAGGTTACCGATAACTCTCTTAACTGTCGATTTGTTATCAGCTTCCATAAGTTGTTCAACAGGGTTTGGTGTGCCAAGGTTTGCTCCGTAATTCGGCCATTGATAATAACCGTTGGAGAGCATATTGCCGTCCTTAACCAGTTGGGTTGGATCCATATGGGTAGCAGAACCTAAAGCTCCTGCATCACCATAATTCTGATTGGTATTCATCCCTTTAAGATTGATACTTACTTTCAGGCTTTTGTTGAAAATAGTTGGATCAAGACTTAAAGAAGCAGTAGTCCGTTGCATGTCGGTATTCTTCATGATGCCATTCTGGTCAGTGAATCCTAACGAAACCCTGTAAGGCAATGCTTTGTACGCACCGGATAAACTCAGGTTGTGATCCTGTGAAACTGCTGTGCGGAAGATTTCCTTCTGCCAGTTAGTGTTTTGACTTCCAAGTTTACCATAACTATCAATACTATTAATGCCAACCTGATCCTGGGCAATTTGCCTGAGCTGATCGCCGGAATATACATTCAAAAAATCAATTGCATTGGCAATAGAAGCATTTCCGTCATAAGTAAGTTTCATTTTACTTCCAACCTGGCCTTTTTTGGTAACAATAAGAATTACACCATTCGAAGCTCTTGATCCATAAATGGCAGTTGCGGAAGCATCTTTCAGAACAGTAAATGTTTCGATGTCGTTAGGATTTACAAACGAAAGGAAGTTCGAGCTTCCGGCAACACCGTTATTATCGATAGGAACACCATCAATAATGATCAAAGGGTCGTTAGAAGCATTCAGTGATGAACCTCCGCGAATACGGATGGTTGCGCCGCTACCCGGAGCACCACCTGAATTGGTGATTACAACACCGGCGCTTTTACCAACCAGCAAATCCTGTGGGGAGGTAATGGCACCCTTGTTGAAATCCTTACTGCTTGTTACACTGATCGATCCTGTTGCGTCGGCTTTCTTAACCTGTCCGTACCCGATTACAACTACCTGTTCG
The DNA here is from genome assembly GCA_963665485.1 of Bacteroidales bacterium. Taxonomy (GTDB): domain Bacteria; phylum Bacteroidota; class Bacteroidia; order Bacteroidales; family UBA4417; genus UBA4417. Next base: position 1,348,367 of record OY762227.1, read on the forward strand.
AGTGTGGTGGAGGATTGCTTTAGCGAAACGTTCACTTCACGTTGGCTGGTAATTGTTACCTCCTGGGTATCGTACCCGATAAAAGAGAAAACCAGGATATTTCCCGATTTAACTTTTAGTGAATACTTTCCATCCAGGTCGGTAAGCGCACCGTTAGTAGTGCCTTTTACCATTACTGTAGCCCCGGGAAGCGAATTGCCATCCGTAGCATCTGAAATTTTCCCTGATACCTGAAATTCCTGGGCAAATGCCTGAAAGGCAAATGTGCAGGCAACAAACAGTAGCAGGATCCTGAAAGAGATTAAATTTTTCTTCATAGATCTGACTTTCATGTTATTGAACAATTGGTTAATTATTGGTTGATTTGTTGATTATTATTCGAGGGGTATATTCATTTATTATTTAATCACTGCTATAAAATTAATTCATTTTTATTCTAAAACTAAAGATTGGTATAAATTTAAGTTGCGCAAAAAGATACATCTAAGGTACAACTTTTTAAACACATGTTCGGAACAACAGCGCAAAGCTAAAAAAAGAATATTATGATTCTTAACTTATTATCCTCTTTTTTAGCGATTTCCGCAAATATTTTCATGAAATCGTTTTCGCAAACGTTTGCGCTAACTTAACAATTTTGTAATTTCTTTTTAACATTTTTTAAGAAGGTGCAAATTTGGTAAAATACTGATTATCAGGTTGTCTTATTGTTGATTTGACACTAAGTCGAAACAAAAATTTATATGATACTGCAGTTGAAATTAATTATACCTTTATCTGCAAATTTTACTGTATTCAAAAGTTAGCATGATGAAATCAACGCAGTTAACCATTAAAGATATAGCCCGAAGCTTAAACGTTTCAATATCAACAGTTTCGCGCGCCCTGAAAGACCATCCTGATATCAGCCAGGAAACCAAGGACCTTGTTCGCAACTATGCGGAAAAATTCAACTACCGGCCTAACGTATTGGCTCTCAGCCTTCGGCGGCAACGGAGTTATTCCATCGGGTTGATTATACCGGCTATTGTTCATCATTTTTTCTCCTCGGTTATCAGCGGCATTGAGGAACTCGCGCATAAGGAAGGGTATAACCTTATTATATGCCAGTCGAACGAAAACCAATACCGAGAAATGATAAACCTGCAGACACTTATTGATCACCGGGTGGATGGTATACTGGTTTCGCTGAGTAAAACGACGCAAACATTCGAGCACTTCAGCGAAGCCCTTAACAGCGGTATGCCAATTGTTTTCTTCGACCGCGTTTGCGAACAACTTGAAGCGGATAAAGTTATCACCGATGATTACGAAGGAGGACGCATTGCTACCGAGTACCTTATTAATAAGGGCTGCAAAAACATTATTCACCTGGCAGCGCCTCAAAACCTGGTAATCGGCCGCGAAAGAAGGAACGGGTATTGCGACGCGTTACGCAAAGCGGGTATTGAAGTCCGCGAAGACAGGATACTGAAATGCGACACCCGCGAAGAAGTGCAGACCCTGCGCAACCACATTCTAAATCTTGCGCCGGATATCGACGGTATATTTGTCGTAAACGACAGTACCGCTATTGCCGTAATACAAGTATTGCAGCAAAATGGCTTCAGGATTCCTGAGGATATTTCTGTTATTGGGTATGGTGACGGGCCGAATGCTTCCATCATCAAGCCGGAACTCACCACTGTAGTTCAGAAAGGCTATGAAATGGGGCGCGAAAGCGTAAAATTACTCTTGCAACGTTTAAATAACCCGGCAGCGGATATTAATTACCAGACAAAAGTGTTTAAGCCTACCTTGAAAATCAGGCAATCGGCGTAATGATTTCATTTACTGTAGAATACCCAACTGATCGAATGCTTTTATTGCCGGATATTAATAATGTTTATGGTTCCACGCGAAAGAATTGTCTTCGTTGAGAAAAGTTCGTGCGGCACCGGGGTGGTTCGGAATCTACATTCCGAGCATTGCCATTGCCATTTGCCGCACCACCTATTTGTATCCTAGCCGCAGACTACAGATGACATTGGTTTTATTTCATATTTTGTGGAGAACTACTGAGAGCAGGTTTACAAATGAAAGAAGGATACAATGTTGGTCACCACGGGTTGGTTGTGCTCCACGATTAAGGCCTGAAAGCTTAGAGCAGCCTGATCCACTACCTTTTTCGGAACGTTCGTTCTGCAATCAAATAACAGATATTCATTTTGTTCTCTTTCAGGAAAGGCATAGGTTTTTAGCGTATCTGCACTTATTTATAATCACGTTATCATAAATCTTTCAGGCAGTTCCAACAATGATTTCTATCTTTGTACAAAAATATTCAAATTTCATCCTCTCACCTCTCGCCACGCCTGCACTGAAGTCGAAGTGCCGCCTCATCTCACCAAATCTTAGCCCCTGAATCCCAACTCTTACCCCAATGGCAGCCAAATCACGTCTTGATCCCACCATAGAACTTGCCGATGCGTTTATAGGTATAGCAACGAATATGCCTGTTATACAGCTGGTTCATTACATGAATAGCCGGACGTTATTAAACCTGGTACGCGAAAAAGATTTGCCTGTGTATTTTGAAAAAACGGACAAACTGCAGGATTTTAAGTTTTATCATTGCCAGGATGAGGATTACAGAAGTATATTCTGCCTTGTGGGAAACAGCAGCTCCGGAGTAAACCTGTTAGCTTCACACAAGCACTTCAGTTATTTCCTGGTGATTCAAGGTGCCATTCCTGAGGAGAAAGTATCTCAGCTTGTTGCCCAGATAAAATCAATAGCAGGAGTTCAACTGGCAGCCCTGATAAACCAGGAGCCTATAAAAACCCTGGGGCCCATACTTCAGGATCTTGAGATCCACCTCACGGAATTAAAAAAGGAAAAAGCTGAAAAGCAGACACGGATTATGCCATTAGCCGAAGATCAATGAAAGGGAAAATACTGGTAACACTACAATTTGCCTGCCTGGTTGGGCTGATGTTTTTAACAGATTGGCTGACCCTTCCCTTGTGGAGTTTTCTGATTCTGGGCCTCTCAGGTTTTCTTGCTTTTTGGGCAATGGCAGTAATGAAGTTCGGTAATTTTAATATAGTTCCTTCCCCAGTGGTGAACGGGAACCTGGTTATAACGGGGCCATACAGGTTAATACGCCACCCGATGTACGCTTCTATTTTTATATTCGCACTTGCCTTACTTACCGGGCAATTTGATTATTACAAAATAATTATCAGTGTGATATTGGTTGCTGACCTTATTGTAAAGATGATTTTTGAGGAAAGCCTGCTTTGTAAATCTTATCCGGAGTACAAATCCTATATGATGAAAACCAAAAGGGTTATACCGTTTGTATGGTGATATGGAGACTGCTAGGCTGTTAGGCTGTTAGGCGGTTAGGCCGTTAGGCTGTAATGGTTACAGAGATCCAAATCCGAAATTGCAGCTCCGAAATCCGAAATCTTCAGGCCACCCTATCTCTCAGTCTCTCAGTCTCTCACTCGCCCCCGCTACCCCGCCGACTCAAATTGCTTCAGGAATCGCAGATCGTTTTCACTGAACATACGCAGATCTTTAACCTGGAATTTCAGGTTGGTAATACGCTCAATTCCCATCCCGAAAGCATAACCTGAATACTCCTTGCTGTCGATGCCGCAGTTTTCGAGCACGGCCGGATCAACCATGCCGCAACCGAGAATTTCGACCCAACCGGTATATTTGCAGAAACTACATCCTTTCCCTCCGCAAAGATTGCAGGAAATATCCATTTCGGCCGAGGGTTCAGTAAACGGGAAATACGAAGGCCGCAACCTGATCTGTGTATCGGGAGCGAACATTTCGCGGGAGAAATACAACAAAGTCTGTTTCAGATCGGCAAAAGATACATTGCGGTCGATATACAAGCCTTCGACCTGGTGAAAAAAACAATGCGCGCGCGCCGAGATAGCCTCGTTACGGAATACCCGGCCAGGAAAGATAGAGCGGATTGGCGGTTTATTATTTTCCATTACACGAACCTGAACGCTGGAGGTGTGTGTACGTAAAGCTATATCCGGATCTTTTTCAATAAAGAATGTATCCTGCATATCACGGGCAGGGTGCTCGGGCGGGAAATTCAGCGCGGAGAAATTATGCCAGTCGTCTTCAATTTCAGGGCCTTCATTCACAGTGAATCCTAAACGCGAAAAAATACTAATCATCTCATTACGGACAATTTGCAGCGGATGCCGTGAGCCAGGCTCCCGGAAATTCGCAGGTTTGGTCAGATCATTCTCCGCATCAGCACCAGATTCAAGGTTTTCGAAGGATTCTTTCAACAGGTTAACTTTGTCCTGAGCTTCGTTTTTCAGCACGTTAAGTAACTGGCCTACATCCCGTTTCTGATCACCAGGCAATTCTTTAAACGCGTCAAACAAATCCTGTAACACGCCTTTACGACCCAGGAAACGAATGCGAAACTGCTCCAGGCTATCGGCGCTTTCGGCTTTAAACTGTTTTACTTCTTCGAGTAACTGATTGATCTTCTCTTTCATACACTAAAACTTTCGGGAACTGCGAAACGGTTGCGCAGCTTGTGCAAAGGTCGGAAAAAGTTCGATATTTTCTTACTTCATTCAATCTTATTTGGTGGCTTTTTACCAGGTAGCCACTCAGCTATCGGTAGAGTTCCATAAATTATAAAACAAAACAATGCTATCCTGGGTGTGTGACTCAGGATACAAATGAAATAGTAAAAGCTGCAAAGTTTAAGTTTTCCTTTGGTAATAAAGGCTTAAATCAGTTTTTATCAATTGCTTATCCATATCAGGTATAAAATCAACAGAAATAAACCTGATAGGAATTATATTTTTTTATAATAAGCCAAGAATCCGCTCTATCACAAATAAAAAAAAGATCCGGACTCTGAAATCCGGATCCTGTTAATTTTTCAAAGGACTTTTCTTGCTTACAATACTTTCATCGTCATCTTCAAATCTTTCACCGGTTTGTCGCCAGGCGCTGTTTGAACAGCAGCAATTTTATCGATCACATCCAACCCTTCGATCACTTCACCGAATACGGTGTAATCTCCATCAAGGAAGGGAGTTCCGCCTATTGTTGTATAGATAGTTCGCTGCTCCGGAGTGTATTTCACTTTACGTTTCTGATCAAACTGGTTAAGTTGTTCAGCCGGAACTTTGGCTCCCTGTACGATATAGAATTGCGAACCTGAAGATTCCTTTTTCGGGTTAACCTGGTCGCCCATTCGGGCCGCACATAAAGCGCCTTTCTTATGAATATGGGCTGGAACAAATTCTGCCGATACGCGGTCGCTCATTTCGGGTAAGCCTGCCGGAGCGCCACCGCCCTGAACCATAAAACCTTTGATAACCCGGTGAAATATGGAGCCATTGTAAAAACCTGTTTTCACAAGTTTGATAAAATTATCACGGTGTTTCGGCGTATCGTTATAGAGCGCTACTTTAATATCACCCAAATCGGTGTGAATGAGCACTTTGGTTACTTTCTGGGCATCAATTTCCATCTTAAAAAGGAATAAAAGGGTTATGGTTAAAAAAAGTGAACGTTTCATGGCATTTAGATTGATTTGTGTTTAACGGCGATTTTGCTGATTTATTTTGAACGGTGAGGTTTGATAATGTGGTAATGTGCTAATGTGTTAATGCGATAATGTGGTAATGCGATAATGTGCTAATGGTATGTATTTGCAATAGTTTGTAGGATCGGGATGAGAGGATCAGAATTGGGATGAGAAAAATTGAAGGAGCAATCTATTTGTCTTTTAAAACTTTTATTGTCATGCGGATATCCTGAACAGGCCGGTCGTTGGTGTCAGTCTGCACGGCGGCTATCTGATCAACAATTTCCATGCCACTCACTACCTCTCCAAAAACAGTGTAGGCGCCATCAAGGTGTGGAGTTCCGCCTATGGTAGTGTATATTCGTCGTTGCTCATCGGTAAGCCTGAAAGGTTTGGTTCGCATATACTGAGCTTCGACCGCATTGCGGTATTTATTGATTATCTGCCTGATATTGGCGGTATCGCGTTTATCGGCCATTTGTTTGAACGCTTTCAATTCATCCTCCTTGCCTTCTTTTTTCAACAAATCCATCAATATGTATTGCTTGGTGCGACGTTCCACTTTTAGTTCCACGGCATCAAGTTCGTCGTTGGTAAACACTTTGCCCTGAACAATATAAAACTGCGAAGCCGACGAAGCTTTTAATGGATTCTCATCGTCATTTTCGCGGGCAGCGGCAAAAGCGCCACGTTTATGCAAATAGGATGGAACATATTCGAACGGAATCGTATAATTCGTGTCGCCATCACCCAGCAGAGCGCCGGGCAAAGCATGCTTCGAACTTGGATCCCCTCCCTGGATCATAAACTTCTGGATAACCCTATGAAACAAAGTGCCATTGAAATACCCGGCATCAGCAAGTTTGATGAAATTTTCCTTGTGCCTCACAGTACTGTCATAAAGTTTTACAACTATATCACCATATGGAGTTGTAATGGTAAAGAAGGTTTCTTTCGGTTTAGAAGTACAGGCTACCAGCAGGATTGCAAGGACAGCGATGATAAACGCGTTTTTCATGTGTTATTATTTATTTTTTTACGGGTCACATGCCTGCCCGATGCAGGCGGGGAATACGCCAGATTGATCATAATATCATCTTCGGTTGGTGATTTATTCCAATCATGGCTATTTCATGTGAAATATATTAAGATATGTACCTGAAATTGAAAAAGGAAATTTATTGCACTTGTCCACTTTTCTACAAATGAACAAATTCAAAGAATTAATCTTTGAAACCTGTTTTGGAATCCGTATAACATTTCCTGCAAAGGGGCTCATAATTATCTTTTTCGCCTAACAATACAAGCTTTTCACTCACCACAGTACGATGCGAATAATGAGCCAGGTCGCCGCAGCGCATGCAGATAGCATGAACTTTAGTAACATATTCGGCTGTTGCCATAAGTGCCGGTATGGGCCCGAATGGCTTGCCCTGGAAATCCATATCCAACCCGGCAACTACCACCCTGATTCCCTGGTTAGCAATATAATTGCATACGGCCGGAAGATCGTCATCCAGAAACTGCGCTTCATCAATGCCTACAACATCCATTCCATCAATATAAAGCAGTATCTGCGACGCATTTTGAACCGGAATGGAACGTATGCTGTTATCGTTGTGTGAAACAACATTAATATCATCATAACGTTTATCTATTTCGGGCTTGAATATCTCCACTTTTTGTTTGGCAATGCGAGCCCGGTTAAGTCTTCGGATCAGTTCCTCGGTTTTACCGGAGAACATTGAACCGACAACTACTTCGATCCAGCCTCTGCCAAGTGATGGATTGTTAGTGGATTTTTCAAGAAACATGCGCTGCGTTGTTTAATCTTTGTTAATTTTAACCTCCGTTAGAAACGCAAACTTAATGAAATATTTGCATCTTTCATGGGTCAGAATCTATGATAAAACATAAAATCTTTCAACAAAAAACAGCCAATTTACCCGCTCTCAACCTTTTATAAGTTGATAAATTATAGTGCTTGACAGAAAGTGAAATAAAAATGTATGATTGACGCATTATGATTGAAAATATACGAACGATTATGATTGTTTCGCCATTGAATTTTAAATTACAATGAAATGATCGACAAAATTTAACCGATACCCATTAACCATTTTTTCATTAACCATTAACTTTTTACCCTAACATGGATTTAAACCGTTTAACCCGCGATGCCGACGATCTGATCCGGAAAGTAGTATCGAGGTACAATCAATTATACGTTCCGGCAGGCACCATTTCGCAACTGGAACTTGACCTGATGCTCGATGATCTGCGCCATCTTTACGACACTTTTAAAAATATCGGACTGATAAACCTCACACTTCAGGAAACCCTCACTAAACCCGAAGTAAGGGTTGATACTGCTGTTCCGGCAGATTCGCAACAGGGTGCTTCTGCTACTCATACATACAACGCCAGGCAATTTTCGGCACAAGAACAGGCACCTGAACCTGCAGAAACTGCGCCGGTTACTGAAACAATACACGAATACCAGGCAGAGCCTGAATATAAAAAAGAGCCTGTACACAAAACAGAACCCGAACCTGAGATTGTTTTGCAAAATGAACCATCAGAAGAAATAATAACTGAACCGGTAACCGGGAAGGAACCAGTTTATGCAACCCAGGCGCCGGCTGAATCTGAAACATCATATGGCGAGAACCCTATCGAAGATACTGACGAATATACCAATCCAGCCGCTCCTGAAACAGCGCCTCCGATGCTGGCTGACAAGTTCAATACAGGCAATAAATCCCTGAGCGAAACTATTGCTTCGGCACAGGCACAAAGCGCTATGGGTTCGCGTGTACTTTTTCAACCAATAGCTGATTTAACCACAGGCATCGGGCTCAATGACAAGTTCAGCTTTATCAGCGATTTGTTTGCGAACAATGTAGCTCAGTTCGACGAAGCGATTCACAGGATCAACAAGGCCGTTAACCTGGACGAAGCAAACTGGATATTGCAAAAATACCATACCGCGGATTGGGACCATAAACATGAAACACTTGCCAGGCTTAAGGATTTTGTAAAAAGAAGATTTGTGTAAAAGGGTTTGGGAGTAATGGTTTAGGCTTTAGGACGACAAATTTCCGGTTTCAGGTAGGTTTCTTCTATTAAAGGTTAGATGAAATTACCAGTAAGATACGTACTGAGCCGATGAATGGTAAAGCTGGCAGAATTTTGAATTCTGACCTTAAAAACTCCATTCTCCGCATTCATTCATTCCTCTAAATGCGCAAATAGAAGTTTTTTATACGCATTTCCCTGCGAAATAACGCGTTTAGTGGTTTAGCTTTGTGCTGGTTTCCGGAAAATTTCAAGTTTCATCCCAACATAAAAATGTATATCGTGAAAACTAAATTCCTGAACAGGATTGGTATTGCAGGTGTACTGCTTTGCTTTTTTCTGTTCCCGTCGTGTAAAAAGACCGGTGATAATCCTCAGGCCCAAACTTCACATGTTCATGGGATCATACCTCAGCCACTTAGTGTGGTGTTAGCTGAAGGCTATCTTACAATCGATAAAGATATAGTACTGGTAAACAATTCACAGTTTCCAACCGCAACAGGAATTATTGAAAATGCGCTTTCCGCGGTTTCTAATTCATCTGTAATAAAAAACGATTCACCTATCGGTAAAACAAATATCCGGTTTTTGGCTGATAACACAATGGATACCAGTGCGTATCAGATTGAAATCACCGCTTCGGGAATTATTATAAAGTCAAAAAGTGAGGCCGCCGCGTTTTATGCCGCTCAATCCCTGCGACAAATGATTTGGAATTCAACTTCGGGGCAGAAATCTGAAAGTTTTACGCTAAGGCTGATGACAATTAAGGACCAGCCCAGGTATGCCTGGCGGGGATTTCACCTTGATGTTTCGAGGCACATCTTCACCAAAGAGTATATTTTGAAGCTTATCGACTGGCTGGCGTATTACAAATTCAACAAGCTTCAACTCCACTTAACTGATGACCAGGGCTGGCGTGTGGAAATCGACCAGTTTCCTTTGCTGACCGAAATAGGCGCCTGGCGGTCATTCAATCAATATGATTCCACGTGTATGGATCTGGCTAAAACTGATATTAATTTCACTATCGATCCACGTTTTATTAAAGATGTAAACGGGAATAAAATTTACGGCGGATTTTATACTAAGCAAGACATTCGTGAAATAATAACTTATGCCGCGGCTCATTTTATCGACATCGTTCCCGAAGTCGATATGCCGGGCCACATGTCGGCCGCTATCAGGGCATATCCACAGCTTTCGTGTGTTAATTCAGCCGGCTGGGGCACGGAATTCTCGTACCCGATTTGTCCCTGCAACCCTGACGTAATGGATTTTTCATATAAGGTTTGGGACGAAATTGCGGATCTGTTTCCCTCCAATGTTGTTCATATAGGTTGCGATGAAGTTGAAAAAGCAACCTGGGCCGCTTCACCCGAATGCCAGGCTTTTATGAAGGAACACGGGATGACTGATTTGAACGAAATTCAAAATTACTTTGTGAAAAAGATACAGGAACACCTACAGGCAAAAGGCAAAAAAGTAATTGCCTGGGATGATGTAATTGATGGGAACATCGATAATAAAATTACCACGATGTATTGGCGTGCCTGGGTTACTGATTCGCCTGAGCGAAGCGCTGCCAACGGCAATTCCATCATTCTGACTCCCTGGTCACACTTTTACCTCTCGAGTCCGAGTACAGACGAGAATCTGAAAAACCTGTATTCCTATAATCCTGTTGATTTATTCCAGGCCGATGTGATGAATAAAGTCTGGGGAATGCAAGGCTGTGTCTGGACTGAGGAAATCCCATCCGAAACTATTTTCGAAAAGCATGTATTCCCTAATTTAGAAGCCCTTGCCGAAGTTTGCTGGTCTCCCGGAAGAGACTGGAATTCCTTCCAGGCAAGGATGAAGCCACATTTCATTTATCTGAACTCAAAGAACATACATTACCGAAGGCCTCCATGGGCAAATTGAGATGGCCGCTCTGGAAATTTAGAATCTTCGTAATTTAATTAAGGAGCGATTAATTGAACGGCGACAAAACGAGAATTCCACTTTAGGTTGTTCAATTACTCAGGTATTTTTTTTGTTCGAATATTCCTGTTCTTGTGAACGGCGAGCAAACCATTTCGTATTTCCGCAACGAGATCCCGGTATCAAGCAACAAAGAACCAGAAATCAAAAACGAATCACCTGGCACTTAAGTTTATCCCGAAATCAACTTTGATTTTACCTTTTACGCAAATTGAGGTTTTAAATGCGCATATTCCTACGCTATTTTTATGTTTGCCTATTAGCTTTGCAGTAATATCTTAAATTCAATTTTTAAATTTTCCTTCCTTTCACATAAAAAATTTCACGAAAATGATAATTGGCGTTGATCTGGGTGGTACAAATATCAGGGCCGGGCTGGTTGAAGGTGGCGTTGTAGTATCGATAAATCAGGCGTTATTAACCGAGAAAGATTCGCTTGAGAAGACAATCGCGCAGCTGATTTCAATAATCGCGCCTTTAGTTCAACCTGGGGTTAAGGGAATTGGGATCGGTGTTCCTTCGGTAGTTGATATTGAAAACGGAATTGTTTTTGATGTTGTAAATATACCTTGCTGGCAAAGGGTTGAGTTAAAAAAGATTCTTGAAACAGAATTTAACATACCGGTAAGCATCAACAACGATGTAAACTGTTTTGCACTTGGTGAGCACCGGTATGGAGAAGCTAAAGCCTTTTCATCATTTGTGGCTCTTGCACTTGGCACAGGATTAGGAGCCGGAATTATAATAAACAACGCGCTTTACCCGGGGAATAATTGCGGTGCCGGCGAAGTCGGCTCCTTGCCTTATCTCGACAAAAACTATGAGTTTTATACCAGCAGTTCATTTTTCGAATCCATTCATGCAACCACAGCGCTGAAAGCTCATAACGCGGCAGTGAACGGTGAAAAAGAAGCGCTGCAAATCTGGAATGAGTTTGGTTTTCATCTCGGAAATGTTATAAAAACTGTTGTTTATACCTATGACCCTGAGGCTGTTGTGCTGGGAGGTTCCATTTCCAGGGCTTACACATTTTTCGAGGATTCGATGAAAAAATCATTGCTTGATTTTCAGTTTCCTGAATCCATTAAGCGGCTTAAAATACTCAGGTCGAAAGTTGATCATATTGCCCTGCTTGGCGCTGCCGGGCTGATAGGAAATGATTAATTTTGAAACACTTTTGCTAACTAATATAGTAAGGAATTTCAAATAAAGAAAAAGGCTCAGGAGCAATGCTTCATTTAGTATTCTGAACCAATACCAGCAAAACAACATGAATAAATATTCCGGCAAATGAAAAAGGCATTCTTACTAAGTATCGGGTTACTTTCAGTTATATTCATTCCTGCTCTTTCATTTGCGCAGAAACAGGCCGACCTATCCGCCAGGATTCAGTTGAAAGAAAACTGGTACATTCAACAATCCGGAAAAATCAGCGAAAAAGGAATTGAACTATCAACTCAGCCAATCACCACCGCAAACTGGATAAAAACTTCAGTGCCATCAACCGTTATGGGTGCCCTTACCCGCAACGGGCAATACAAAGATCTATTTGTTGGAGATAATTATAAAAACGCCGATACCAGGCAATTCGATGATTCATGGTGGTTTCGCAGGCAGTTCGAAACTCCAGGTAGAAAAGCAGGACAACATGTAACTCTTCATTTCGACGGGATAAACTATTATGCCAATATCTGGCTCAACGGCAAGCTATTAGCCTCGCGCGACAGTGTTTTCGGAACATTCCGCAGGTTTGAATTTGACATTACGAAACTACTCCGGGAGAAAAGCAATGTGCTTGCTATCGAAATATTCCGGGCACAACCTGGAGATTTTAACCTGGGATTTGTCGATTGGAATCCAAGGCCGCTTGATGAAAACATGGGAATCTGGCGCGAAGTGTATTTGAACATTACAGGAGAAGTCAGTCTTACTAATACTTACGTTGAATCAAAAGTGAACACCGTAACACTTGACGAAGCTTCATTGACATTAAGAACAGATCTGAAAAATAATTCCACTAAAACTGTGGAAGGGTTACTGACAGGAAAAATTGAAAATCGGGAATTCAGGTATCCTGTTGTTATAAAAGCGGGCCAAACGATAAACCTGGTTCTGACCCCTCAACAAATACCGGAACTCCACGTTAAAAACCCGCGTCTCTGGTGGTGCAATAACCTCGGCTCACCTGAATTGTACCAGCTTGATCTCAGTTTCAGGACAAAAAAACAAATTTCAGATTCAGAAAAAATTAAGTTCGGGATCAGGCAAATCGAAATGTATATAAATCCGGCCGGGCATAAAGGATTTAAACTGAATGGGAAAGAAGTCCTGATTAAAGGTGCCGGCTGGACCGATGATATTTTTCTGCGCGATAGCCTGGCAAGCATCGAAACCCAGATTCAGTATGTAAAACATATGAATCTGAATACTATCCGGCTCGAAAGCATATGGGGAAACTCCCAGGACATCTATGATCTGTGCGATAAATACGGAATCCTTTCCATGGTTGGATGGAGCTGTCAATGGGAATGGTACGAATACCTGGGGAAAACCTGTGATGAATTTGGCGGCATTCAGACTCAACAGGAAATATCACTGGCGATTAATTCATTTCGCGACCAGGTGCTTTGGTTACGTAACCATCCAAGTATTTTTGTGTGGATGATTGGCAGCGATAAATGCCCCAAACCCGAACTTGAGCTAAAATATGACAGCCTGTTCAAAACCCTTGATAACCGGCCATACCTGGCTTCGGCGGGAACTCGTATCAGCAAAGTTAGCGGCCCAACCGGCGTAAAGATGAACGGACCGTATGAATATGTACCACCGGTTTATTGGTACCAGGACACCATCAATGGCGGCGCTTTTGGCTTCAATACCGAAACCGGGCCGGGAGCACAGGTTCCGGTTCTGGAATCCATTAAAAAAATGATCCCTGCTGACCGGCTTTGGCCAATAAGTAAAGCCTGGGATTATCACTGCACACATTCGAAAGAGGGATTTAACACCATGGAGGTTACAACGCAGATGATCGAAAGCAGGTATGGCAAAACCACCGGGCTTAACGATTATCTCCTGAAAGCAGATGCCCAGGGTTACGAAGCCATGCGTGCCATGTTCGAAGCATTCAGGGCCAGGCTGCCGAAAACTACAGGAATTATTCAATGGATGCTCAACTCGGCCTGGCCATCCACCTACTGGCAGCTTTACGATTATTACCTTTTACCAACTTCCGCGTATTACGCAGCACGCAAGGCGAATGAACCTTTGCAGCTTATATATGACTATCACAATAATTCTGTGTTTGCTGTAAATGAGAACGTAAATGAGGCTAAAGATCTGAAAGCCTCTATCCGTATATTCGACCTTAACTCAAAGCTTTTATTTCTAAAAGAAGTTTCTTTCTCTGTTGGCTCAAATAAGTCGGAAAAAGTTTTAAGCCTTGATCCAATCACCCAGGCTGAGTTCCTTGATATCAGGATATCAGATAAAAGCGGCAAACAGCTGGCGCAGAATTTTTACTGGCTATCGGGAAAGCCGGATGTATTAGCCTGGGATAAAACCACATGGGCATACACTCCGCTGAAAGATTTTGCGGATTATTCCGGACTCAATAAATTACCATCTTCTCAAATTACGGCTTCCTGTAAATCTGTTGAAGTGAACAACCAGGTTGAGCTGACAACCACACTTGCGAACAACAGTAACAACGTTGCTTTCTTTCTCAGTCTTGTGTTGCTTGATGGTAAAGGAAGCCAGGTTTTCCCGCTCTTCTGGGACGATAATTATATCAGCCTTTTGCCAGGCGAAAGACGAGAAGTTAAATGTTCAGTTCCCAAAAACGCTCTCCAAGGAGTTAATCCTGAATTAATTCTTTCGGGATGGAATGTGGCAAGCCAAAAGATATCATTGAAATAAGCCAATGAATACGAAAAAAATATTTATTCTCGTTTTACTCTTTGCGTATTTTCTGCCAAAAGGAATAGCACAGACTTCGCCTCCTTTCTGGAACGACATTGTTGCTTTTAAAAAACTGGATTTAACTTATTCTGTTCCGGCTCATCCAATACTTTTTATCGGAAGTTCTTCATTTACCAAGTGGAAAGATGTAAGCGACTATTTCCCAGGTTACCCGATAGTTAACCGTGCTTTTGGCGCTTCCACATTGTTGGATTTAATACGATACGCTTACGATATCATTATTCCTTACCAGCCAAAGCAGGTTTTGATATATTGTGGCGAAAACGACCTGGCTTACTCCGATACTATCACCCCGGCCGAGGTTGTAAAGCGTTTCAAAACATTGTATGGTATCATCAGGCTGAATCTGCCTGATGCCACTATTGATTACGTTTCTATTAAGGCAAGTCCCAAACGCCTGAACATTAAAGATAACGTTATTGAAACGAATAAAGAGATTGCTAAATTTCTGAAAAAGGAAAAGAAAGCCGGTTTTATTGATGTGTACCATCCAATGCTTGATACCAACGGAAATTACCGGGATGAACTTTTTATAGAGGATCACCTTCATATGAATAATGAAGGATATGCCATGTGGAAAACCATAATTCAACCTTACCTGCTCAGATAAGAGTAGTTCATAATCAGGATGTTGAAATGGAATAAAGTCAAGTTTTTGAGCCTAAAAATAAAGGAAAGTAAGTATCTGCAATTCACAATAAATACTTTAGTATGAAGACAAAAAGCGCATTAATGATCATCCTTATCATGCTCATTTTCTTTGTGATCTCATTTTTGACTAATATTCTTGGGCCTATTATTCCGGATATTATCAAGAGTTTCAGCCTGGGAATAGGGTTAGCCGGCTTTTTGCCATTCTCGTTTTTTATAGCTTACGGATTTATGTCAGTGCCTGCCGGGATATTGATTGAGATATATTCGGAGAAGACGGTTATGATTTCTGCCTTCCTGTTAGCTTTTGCCGGAGCATTGTTATTTGCTTTATTTCCTCGTTTTTCGGTTGCACTGCCGTCGCTATTTATCATCGGGATTGGAATGGCGATGCTACAGGTAGCAATAAACCCTCTGTTACGTCATTCAGGCGGCGAGGAAAATTTTGCCTTTTATTCCGTCCTCGCACAACTGGTATTTGGTTCGGCATCATTCCTAAGCCCACAGCTATACAGCTATCTGGTACATAATGTACATACAGGCAATACGTCATTTTTTATCCGTCTGCTCGATCCAGTTGTACCGGCCAACCTCGAATGGGCTTCCTTATACTGGGTTTTTGCCTTAGTTGTGCTGGCTATTATCATTGTAATCTGGATCACAAAATTCCCGAAAGTTGAATTACAGGAAGATGAAAAGATTGAAACCGGCCAGGCATTCAGGGAACTACTAAACAATAAACAGGTGATTTTATTTTTTATCGGGATATTCGCTTATGTTGGTACTGAACAAGGCATTGCAAACTGGGCTTCCAAATTTCTTCAAACCTATCACGGTGTAGATCCTGCTACCACGGGAGCTAATGTGATTTCATACTTCTGGGGATTATTAACTGTTGGTTGTTTGCTTGGTTTGTTACTGTTAAAACTTCTTGATAGCCGCAAAGTATTACTGGCATTTACTTCCGGGGCTATTATTTCACTTGCAATTGCCTTGTTTGGCCCGGCAAGTGTTTCCATATATGCCTTCCCGATTACGGGATTCTTTCTTTCCGTGATGTGGTCTATCGTTTTTTCCCTGGCGTTGAATTCAGTGCCGGCGCATCATGGTTCCTTTTCGGGAATTCTATGTACGGCTATTTTAGGCGGAGCTGTTGTTCCATTAATTATAGGTGGAATAGGCGAATTGGTAGGCTTGAAATTTTCCATGCTGTTGCTTTTCGCAACGTTGGGGTATGTTTTTAGCATAGGAATATGGGCAAAACCACTCATTACAAATAAAACCTTTAAAGGCTGATCCTACCACTTTGCAAGTTGATCATTTTACTATAATTTAGCATCTGGTTTCCTGAAAAGAGCAAAATGCACAAAATTATCCTTCTGATTGATATCTCTGAAGAATACGGACAGAACCTTATGAAAGGAGTTGTGAAATACTCGAAGGAAAACGGCCCGTGGATATTTTGTCGCATGCCTTTATTTTATCGGGAAACGCTTGGCATGGAAGGTATTGTGAATTTTGCGAAAGAATGGGAAGCCGACGGAATTATAGCCCAGCTATACAACGACCTTGATGTTAAAAAGATACTTGACGCGGGAATACACCTGATTGCGGAAGATTTCAAGGAGCGGTTTTCAGAAATCCCGAATATAACCGGAGGATATTTTGAAGCCGGGAAAATCGGGGCTGAATACTTCCTGGAAAAAGGTTTCAGAAACTTTGCTTTTTACGGTTTTAAGAATATCGTTTGGTCGCGCGAACGTGCCGAAGGTTTTGCAAATCACCTGAATCCGCTTGGCTTTGAGGTTCACTATTTTGATAATGACCAGGCTCCTTCGCGCGAACTGTGGCATTATAAACCTTCGGCTTTGAGCCAATGGCTGCAATCCTTGCCCAAACCAATCGCTATTATGGCCTGCGATGATGAGCGGGGCCAGCATATTACCGAAGCCTGCAAACATGCCAAAATCCAGATACCCGAAGAAATTGCCGTACTTGGTGTTGATAACGATAAGATGACCTGCAATTTATCCGACCCTCCTTTATCGAGCATTGATCTGGATACGGAAAAAGGAGGTTACGAAGCCGCACGCTTAATGGATCTTTTAATCACCAATCAGTTAACCGAAAAGTACGATATCCTTGTAAAACCTACACAGGTAATAACCCGTCAATCCACTGATATAGCTTCGGCTGATGACAAATACATTGCCAAGGCGCTCAAATTCATTCACCAGAATATTGATAATCGTATAAACGTTGTCGATGTATTACGGCAAGTTCCACTTTCCCGCCGGGCACTCGAAAAACGGTTTCAGGATACTACCGGAACAGGAGTCTATAAATATATCTACAACCTGCAGATTCAGAAATTTGCCCAGCGCCTGCTGGAAACAGATAAAACTATTTTCGAAATTGCGCTTGAATCCGGTTTTGATAACAGCAAGAATATTTCCCGCCAGTTTAAGCAGGTAAAGGGATGTACTCCTATCGAATATAGGACACAACATCTTGCCCGGAAAAAATAGCATCAGCCTTAACACCTCCGGTTTCATCATCTTTTATTTCCCTGATTAACATACAGATCTCGCATAAAAGCGCAAATGAGTTTATTGCGCAAATCGAAGTTATTTATACGCAATATCCGTAATTCATAGGGATATATATATCATATCTTTATGAACTGCTTATTTAAGCTGAAGTACTGCAACTCACATGTTTTAAAATAGTTATTTTTAAATATCAGTATATGTTCTTAACCTGCCCAATTAATGAAACAAACCGTTTTACAAATAAACCAAAATAGAAAATATGAAAAAAAAACTACTCTATGATTATTTGCCAACCCGGTTGGCAAAACCGTTTTGTCTGGTTGTAATGTGTTTGTTGTTTACTCAATTCGACCTTCAGGCACAGAATATCAACATTAAAGGTGTTGTTAAATCTACTGACGGCACTACCTTGCCTGGAGTAAATGTGACTTTGAAAGGCACTACTACCGGAACAAGTACTGGAAGCGACGGAAAATATTCGATCAATGCGTCATCCACAGATATTCTGGTATTTTCATTTCTTGGATTTGCGACCCAGGAAATAGCTGCAAAAGACAAGACTATACTTGATGTGACTCTTACTGAAACGGCTACAAACCTTGACCAAATTGTAGTAGTTGGATACGGAACCCAGCGAAAGAGTGATTTAACAGGTGCTGTAGTATCCATGAAGGCTGCTGACATTGAAAAAATGCCTGTAGCCACAACCGAACAGGTTTTACAGGGCCGTGCGGCCGGCGTAACGGTAACGTCCAACTCCGGAACTCCTGGTGCTCCCCTGCAAATAAGGGTAAGAGGCGTCGGAACCATTAATAATGCTTCACCATTGTTTGTTGTCGATGGCTTTCCGGTTGATGATATAAGTTATATTAATCCAGCCGATATTGCCTCCATGGAAGTACTTAAAGATGCTTCAGCCTCAGCAATTTATGGCTCTAGAGGAGCTAATGGCGTTATATTGATATCAACCAAAAGCGGAAAGGCCGGTGCCCCGGTAATCACATTCGATACTTACTTTGGTTCATCAAAAATGTGGAAGAAACCCGAATTGCTGGATGCTTCGCAATGGGGAATGCTTAAAAACGAAGCCCTGGAAAATGCAGATCTTGATCCTATCCCGGCTTTAGTTGATTATAAAAGCCTGGGCAAAGGCACCGATTGGATAAAAGAAGTAACCCAAACTGCAGCTACCCGAAACCTTAACTTTTCTGTCTCCGGCGGCAACACAGTGGTGAAATATTATCTGAGCGCCAATAATTTTAAGCAGGAAGGAATCGTACAAAAGTCAGATTTTGAGAGGACTTCAGTAAGATTAAACATGGATATGAGTTTGAAGAAAGGGCTGAAGCTGGGCGAGAATCTATCCATTGAATCTGGTACTAACCATCGCATAAATGAAGGTGACGAATGGAGCGCTATTTTAATACAGGCTACCGCAATTGATCCTGTAACCCCGGTTTATCTGGCTGATGGTAAGTTTGCGCCTTCTGATTACGTGGATATGAACAATCCGGTTGCCCACCTCGACAGAACTAACAATGAGAGTAAGAATTTCAGGGTAACCGGAAATGTATATGGCGATCTCACTCTGGCAAAGGGACTTACATTCAGGTCAAACCTCGGATTGAGCTATAACTATGGTAATGACTACAATTTCGACCCTACATACTTTATATCAGGCGCCGAAAGCAATGATGTAAGCGCTGTATACCGTGGAAGCAGCCAGGACCGATCGTGGAGCTGGTCAAATTTTCTTACTTATTCAAAGAAATTTGGCTCGAACGACTTACAATTTATGGCAGGTGTTGAGTCGTCGGATGACTACAGCGAATGGTATTCCACAAGGTCAACCCGCTTGTTGAAAGAGTTTTCGCATCTTATTTTTATTAGCAATGCCTCCAATCCAAACTCAACATCGTCGGGATTGATGAGCGAAAAAAAGATGTTTTCAGAATATGGACGACTAAACTATTCGTTTGCAAACAAGTATTTGTTTACAGCTAATATCCGTAGAGATGGTTCGTCGGTATTTGGTCCCGATCACCGTTACGGCATTTTCCCTTCATTTTCGGGAGGATGGAAAATCAGCGAAGAAAATTTCCTGAAAGGAAATACAATATTTAGCAACCTGAAATTACGTGTAGGCTGGGGCCAGATTGGCAACGACAAAATTCCGCCTTATGGCTATTCAACCCTGGCTACTTCAGGATACCGCTATAGTTTTAATGGTGTTATTGTCGACGGTATATCATTCCCTGGTGAGGGAAACCCCGATTTGCACTGGGAAACCACCACCACCACCAATCTCGGAATTGATGCAGGTCTTTGGCACAACAAGCTTACCTTTTCCATAGAGTACTATTTGAAAAATACCACTGATATGCTATTGGACGCACCTATTCTGGCATCAGTTGGTATGCAGAATAATCCATGGGTAAATATTGGAAGTATGAAAAACAAAGGGTTCGAGATGGAACTGAATTTTGCCGACGCTGTTGCTGATTTTAACTATAATGTAGGTTTGAATTTTGCGACTTACACCAACGAAGTAACTAACCTCGGAACACAGGCAGCCATACTCTCAGCTCCTTTACGGGACAATGGATATGTTACACGTACCATGGTTGGCTATCCTATTGCTCAGTTCTGGGGGTATAAAACCGAAGGATTATTTCAAACACAGGCAGAAGTTGATGCCTGGGTGGATGCTAACGGCGATTTATTGCAACCCAATGCTGGTCCCGGTGATATACGTTATGCAAAAGGAAACGATGGGAATCTTTATTATGGAATAATTGGAAACCCGTTACCTGATTTTACTTACGGCCTGAATCTAACAATGAGTTATAAGAATTTCGATGTTATTGCTTTCATTCAGGGCGTTTCGGGAAACGATGTTTTTAATGGCACCAAGGTTTACACCGACAGGCCTGACGCAACACATAATATGAGTGTCAGAATGCTGAATCGCTGGACTGGCGAAGGAACTACAAATGATGCCCATTTCCCGCGGCTTAATGCTGCTGATGCCAATAACATAGCTTTCTCCGACAGGTACGTTGAAAACGGATCCTATACACGCCTTAAAAACCTTCAGATCGGGTACACTTTACCTGATGGAATAAATAAAGCTTTGAAGATCATTAAGCTTAGAATATATGTTGGCGCGACAAACTTACTCACTCTAACCAAATATACGGGCTTCGATCCTGAAATCGGCACAGGGTATTACGGTTCACTCGATCTGGGTGTTGACAGGGCATTTTATCCCCAACCCCGGACTTTTTTAGCCGGATTGAACCTGACTTTCTAACCTGAAAAAACTGACAGCCATGAAAAAGAAAATATTTAAAATCATAGTAATATCCTTTGTATTGGTAATAATAAATGTATCATGTTCCAAGGATTTTCTCGATACCAAATCACCAAATGTTGCACTTAGTGACTTTTTTACTTCCGAGGCCGATGCAAATGAAGCCCTAACTGCTTGTTACGATGTAATGGGATGGGATGCGGATAATCAATTTCCATTCTGGCTTGGCGATATCCTGGGCCACGACTCCTGGAAAGGAGGTGAAGGCGCCGGCGACCAGCCCTGGATTGAGCCACTCCTTAAATTCCAGTACGATGCCAATATCTCAGAGTTAAATTTGCCCTACCGGCAGTATTATATAGCGATAAACAGATGCAACCGGGTTATAGAAAAAGTTGCATTGATGACAGATGATATGATTGAACCTGCAAAAAAAAATAAAGTAGTTGCTGAAGCAAAATTCGTAAGAGGATACTTCTACTTCGAATTAGTTAAAATGTATGGAGAAGTGCCTCTTGTTACAACTAACCTTACAGCCGGGCATTATGATATCCCCAAAGCTACTTCGGCAGAATTATGGACACAGATTGAAAAAGATTTCACCGATGCCTCTGATGTTTTGCCAATAAAAAGCGAACAGGATGTAAGTGAAATGGGTCGGGCAACTAAAGGAGCCGCGCAGGCATTTTTGTGTAAAGCATACATTTATGAGAAGAAATGGCCCCAAGCCCTTTCACTTGCTAATACAATAATAGGTTCCGGCGAATATCATTTAGAAGACAATTATTCTGATATCTGGAGCCTTGATCATGAAAACGGCACTGAATCGATTTTTGAAATTCAATTTACATCTTCCGGTACCGGTGATTGGGGCGATGATAACGAAGGAAACGAGTTTGTTATTTTCACACGAAGCAGGAACAATGGCGATGGCTGGGGCTTTAATTGTCCGACACAGGAATTTGTGAACGAGTTTGAAGTAGGAGACCTCCGCCGTGATGCTACCATTATTGATAACGGCGAAGTTCTTTGGCCGGGAACCCCCGACGAAACTGTGGCCGATAATTCATCTCCTTCCTGCATTGACGGGTATCATTCACAAAAATATCAGCTCCCGCCAAGTCAATGGGCTGATATGAGCGATGATCCTAACAACTGGATTGTGATCCGTTATGCCGAAGTACTGCTGTGGGCTGCCGAAGCTGCCGCCCACACCGGTGGCGACTGGAACTCATACCTGCAACAAGTGCGTGACCGCGTTGGAATGACCGAAACAACCATTACAAACCCATTGCAAGCCGTGTATCACGAACGCCGTGTTGAGTTGGGAATGGAAGGCCAGCGCCTGTGGGATTTAATACGTGAGGGACGTGGCACCGAAGTCCTGGGGAAATATGGCTATATTGAAGGCGTAAGTGATCACTACCCGATACCCCAAACGCAAATTGATTTGAGCGATGGCATTTTAGTAAATTAAATACCTTAATCACATCATGTAAAATTTAAAGCACCTGGATTTTATTTCTGTACTCCAATTACCAACCCCTTTTCCTGTTATTCGGAAAAGGGGTTTCGCTTTACTAACCAATACAAAATATATCTTTATATGCTATCCTCATTTCAGTAATTAATTACCTGAAATGCGCAAATCGAAGAATATAATGCGCATATTTACACATTCAGTCCTCTACATATCTATATCTTTGGCCTCCCAAGTATAGTGAGCAGTCTCAATTCCGCTTTCGGTGCGAGAGTGCATTCGCCAAATTCATCCAAATTTCATGAAAACCCTCAATTCAAATCAATTATAGCATGACCAACCAAAATCAAAACCAATGAAAAACAAACTACCAATTAATCTCGTGCCAATCCTGAGGACAAAGACGCTGTATATTATTGCGTTTTTGTTATTGATTGTGCAATCATCCCTTTTAGCTCAACACATTACAGTTAAAGGCACTGTAAAATCCAGTGAAGGAACAACATTGCCAGGTGTAAGCGTAGTAGTAAAAGGCACAGTAACCGGAACCATTACCGACATTAATGGTAAATTTTCCGTATCAGCTCCATCGGACGCTACACTTGTATTTTCATTCGTTGGCTATGAATCGGCCGAAATGATGGTCGGTGGAAAAACTCAAATCGATGTAACACTTGTTCAATCAGCAACTAACCTGAGTGAAGTTGTGGTTATGGGTTATGGCACCCAGCAGAAAAAAGATGTAACCGGCGCGGTTGCCGTTGTATCGGCAAAAGAGCTTAAGGACCGTCCAAATACACAGTTTGGATATTCGCTCGAAGGTAAAGCTGCAGGGGTGCAAGTTATACGTTCGTCAGGGCAACCGCAATCCGGATTTTCAATTCGTGTTCGTGGTACTTCTTCAATCACATCAGGAAGCGATCCTATTTACATCGTTGATGGAGTTCAAACATACAACACAAATGAAATCAATCCTTCGGATATTGAAAGTTTTACAGTGCTGAAAGATGCTTCATCAGCGGCCATTTATGGTAGCAGTGGTGCAAACGGGGTAGTATTAATTACAACCAAACGGGGTAAAAATCAGAAGCTAAAACTCGATTTCAATACTTCCTTAACAATGTCACAGGCCTGGAAAAGGGTGAAAGTGCTCAACGGAAGCCAGTTTAGGGATCTTGCTATTGAAATGGGAGAAACAACTGACCAGGCATTCTGGGATAAATATAATCTGAATACAGACTGGCAGAAAGAAATATTCCGCAATGCAATTTCGCAAAATTATCAGCTGTCGGCAACCGGCGGAACCAAGGCGACAACTTATTATTTTTCAGGTTCCTGGGTTGACCAGAACGGTATTGTGTTGAATAACAATGTGAAAAGGGCTACATTTAAAGCCAATGTGGATCACCAGCTAACTAAAATTCTGAAAATCGGGACAAGTCTTTCCTACGACAACTGGAAGGACGTTTCTGTATCCGAAAATGACAGGAACGGGGTAATAACCAGGTTATATACTTCAATACCCAATATAGGTATCAGGGACCCGAATGAACCCGAAGCTTATGCAAGAAGTCCATTTATTAACGACCTCGAAAATCCAGTTTCTACGGTATACCAGCCAGCACAATTATTTGCTAATGACAGGCTTCATGGCAACGCTTACGCTGAAGTAGATGTTATCGAAGGCCTTAAATTTAAAAGCCTTTTTGGGTTTGAAAGTACTGTGGGAAAATTTAAATCATTCCAGGATTCAGTTCAAACCCGATGGGGAAAATCGAATGCCGGTATAGCTAGTGAAACAAACTATAATTATAAATATTGGGTTTCGGAGAATACTTCAAATTATAACCGGAAAATACAGGAACATAGCATTTCTTTGCTGGCAGGTTTCATTATTTCGAGAGAAACGACCGACGATGTTTACAGGACATCGAAGGATTTCAGTCTGGCAACCAACGGGAATACAGATGTTGGTTCAGGGAAAGTACAAAGCCCGGATATGCCGACTTATGTTCAGAAATCGCATTTGTCCTATATTGGCCGTATCAACTATTCATACAAAGATAAATATTACCTTACATCCAATTTCAGGGCCGATGGTTCAGGTCAGTTCTCCGCCCAGAACCGCTGGGGTTATTTCCCATCATTTTCGACGGGATGGCGGCTTTCACAGGAAAGCTTCCTGAAAAACAATCCTGTGATCAGCGAATTAAAAGTGCGTGCAGGCTGGGGAATCGTAGGTAACGACAGGGCTGCGCCATATGCCTGGTATGGTATTGTTGACACACTCAACAACAAATACCTCATTGCAGGCGAAAACCATACCGCATTTACTCCTTCCACATTAGAAAATTCAGCACTGCGTTGGGAAAAAACTTCACAATTGGACATTGGTATCGACCTGGGAGTTTTGGATAACCGATTGACGTTAAGCGCCGATTATTATTACAAAAAAACTTCCGATATATTATTGGAAGTGCCACAGCCAACCAGTACAGGATTTACAACAGCTTTACAGAATGCGGGCGAACTCGAAAATAAAGGATTCGAATTCCAGGTTACTTCGAGAAATATTGTAAGCTCCGACTTCAGGTGGAATACAGATTTCAATATTTCTTTCAACCGTAACAAGGTATTAAGTATTATCGGGAACACTATCCATTCCGGAGGAATCAATCCTGCAGGCGATGTGTTTAACACAGCAGTAGTACAGGAAGGGCAACCTTTGGGTTCATTTTATGGAAAATTTTCACAGGGTGTTGATCCTGCTACCGGTAAAATTGTTTTCCTGAAAACAGCTGATGGTACTGCGGATAGTACAGGAATAATTGGAAATGCAAATCCAAAATGCATTTATGGTTTAACCAACTCATTTACCTATAAAAACTGGACATTGGATTTCTTCCTGCAAGGAGTACAAGGCAACCAGATAATGAACGCCACTCGTATATTAACCGAATCGATGGCGTTAACAATGAACCAATCGGCTGATGTACTCAACAGGTGGAAAAATCCAGGCGACATTACAGATATGCCGGGAGTTTCACCTACCAGCTGGGCCAATTCAAACCCATCAACAAGGTATATCGAAAGCGGATCGTACCTGAGGCTTAAATCACTCACCTTAGGCTATTCTTTAAATCCGGCCGTTTTATCGAAACTGAAAATCACCCGTTTCATGGTTTATTTTACAGCCGAAAACCTGTTGACCTTTACCAAATACACCGGATTTGACCCTGAAGTAAGCGCATTCAGCGGTAACAACCAGAACGCAACAAATCAGAATACGGCACTCGGCGTAGATTATGGAACCTATCCGCAATCGAGGGATTTTGTGTTAGGTTTAAAAATTTCTTTCTAATCGTTTAAAACAAAAACCATGAAAAAATATTCTTTTAATAGGTCCGTATTTCTGCTGCTGCTACTTATAGCGGTATCGCTAGGCTCTTGTTCCAAATTTCTGGATGACAAGCCTGTAACTTCGTTAACCACAGGTAACTCTTATAATACAGCTTCCGATATGGAAAATGTACTGGCAGGATGTTACAATATCTTTTATGGCTCCGACTACTATCAGTGGGAATATGTTATGTTGAGCGATGTTCGGTCGGATAACGCTTACCCGGGAGGCTACAACGAGGAAACCTTTTACGATTACGACAGGTTTATTCTGCCTCCGAGCAACACCCACAATAATACAAACTGGGGCGCTTTGTACAGAGGTATTGCACGCTGCAATATCTTACTGAATAAAATTGGCTCAGTATCTGATCCTGCATTAACAGAAACCAGGCGTCAGCAAATTATAGGTGAAGCCAGTTTCCTGAGGGCTTTCCATTATTATCAGTTGGTTAAATTATTTGGTGGTGTTCCACTTGAATTAGAATCAAATACCGCTGATCCGAGTGTTACCCGCAAAGCAAGGGCTTCGGAAAAAGAAGTGTACGATCAGATTGTGACCGATCTGGAAACAGCACTTGCCAACTTACCGGATAGTTATGGCAGTAATGCATCAGTAAATAAAGTTCGCGCAACCAAAGGCGCTGCAAATGCTACGCTTGCAAAGATTTGGGCACAACGCAGCGACAGGGATTATACTAAAGTAATTACCTATTGCGATGCTGTTATTAACAGCCCAGCAAGTTATTCATTACTGGCAAATTATGCTGATCTTTTCGATGGATCTCATTACCTTAATTCAGAATCTATACTTGAAATTCCTTTCCAGGAAGGAAACTGGTCAGCTTCAAGTTGGGGAATTCAGCTTTATTTAGCTCCGGAAGACGCGTGGCAAAAATATTGCGTCCCTTCAAAGGATTTAGTAGCTGCTTATGATGCAGCCGGTGATAACATCAGGAAAGATGCAAGTATTGTCTTCTGGAACAAGGATGGCAACGGAGATCCTATTGCCTGGGCAGACGAAAACTGGAATCCTTGCCAGGATCCAGAGGTGAGTATCCCATTTAATTACAAGCAAAAACATCCGGCAGGCTGGGGTAGTGGTGATGACTATTACCTGATACGGCTGGCTGATATTTTGTTGCTGAAAGCCGAAGCATTGAACGAAACAGGACAAACAGGTCCGGCAGCTACATTGGTAAATCAGATTCGTAACAGGGTTCATCTTGCGCCAATATCGGCCTCACTCTCAAAAGAGGACATGAAAACAGCCATACTTAACGAGCGTAGACTGGAACTTGCTTTTGAAGCACAACGCTGGGATGACCTGGTAAGAAATGGCGTAGCTACGCAAGTTATGCAAGCGTTAGATGAATATACTTATACCTGTTCAGAGGGCAAACCCGGCAACAAAACAAAAATGGATTATTCCAACTGTGATCAGAATCATTGGATCATGCCTATACCGCAGCTGGAAAGAGATGCCAATCCAAATCTTACTCAAAATCCAGGTTACAATTAAGAAAATGTTGCAGTACTATGGGGAAGTTTGTTATTTTTTTCATAAGCACAAAATTGTTTACCAACTTTAAAAAACACTCCGCATAAGTTAGTTAGTCTTATCACTGAGTGTTACATCCCATAGATTATATTGTAGCAAGCCAGCTTACCCGAAAGGATAAGCTGGCTTTTTAATGAGTAGCTGTTCGTGAAATGGTTTACTTTTGTATTTAAATTTTAATGTCTCACTTTTCGCATTTTCTCCTCTCGTCCCTTGCAGTATATTTCTAATCCCTAACTCCCAGATCCTGGCCCATGAAACTCTATCTTATTCCCACTCCAATCGGCAACCTCGAGGATATCACCCTCAGGGCATTGCGAATACTTAAGGAAGTGGATATTATTCTGGCAGAAGATACCCGTACTTCTTCGAAACTTTTGAGACATTATGAAATTGATAAAAAAGTACTGGCTCATCACCAGTTTAACGAGCATAAAACCACAGAAAGCCTGGTTCGGCAGATTTCGGGAGGAACTACGATGGCATTGATTTCGGATGCTGGCACACCAGGAATTTCCGATCCCGGTTTTCTGCTCACACGCGCCTGCTTACAGGCTGGAATTGCGGTTGAATGTCTTCCCGGACCTACAGCATTTGTACCTGCTCTTGTAAATTCGGGATTGCCCAGCGACCGTTTTTTGTTCGAAGGATTTCTGCCGCATAAAAAAGGCAGGCAAACCAGGCTTAAAGAATTAGCTAAGCAACCTTATACATTTATTCTTTATGAATCACCTTTCCGGTTGGTAAAAAGTCTTGAACAACTCGCCGAATACCTGGGAGCTGAAAGGCAGGCATGTGTTTCGCGCGAGCTTACCAAGATTTATGAAGAAAACCGCCGTGGCACGCTGGCAGAATTGGCGCAGTGGTACAAAGAACATTCACCGAAAGGGGAAATCGTACTAGTAGTTGCCGGCTCGGCAGGTAATAGCCCTGAGATTGCCGATGCCGAAGAAAATGATGCAGAATGACCTATACGTATAATTATCCACGCCCGGCGGTAACTGCCGATATTATCATTCTAAAAAAAAGTGATAATCAGCTGTTTGTACTTTTTATAGAGCGTAAGCATCCGCCTTTTGAAGGAATGTGGGCTTTGCCCGGAGGCTTTTTAGAAATGGATGAAACACTTGAAGACGCTGCGCTGCGTGAGCTCCGGGAGGAAACAGGAATCACAGGAATTGAGTTAAAACAATTTCATACGTTCAGCAAAGTAAACCGCGATCCGCGCCATCGCACTATTACTACTGTGTTTATCGGATTCGCTGACGATAACGTTTCCCCTTTGGCAGCCGACGATGCGGCCAATGTAAAATGGTTTCCTTTCGATGAATTACCACCATTAGCTTTTGACCATGAAGAAGTGATGCTGTTGGTGAAGATAAATTCTGGCACTACATTACTTTAAGCATGGCTTTTACAATATTATCAGCGCCTTCAGCAACCTGCACAATCGATGACTTTAGCTGGTAGCAGGGTGTGGTAAACAACCGGTGTTTATCATCAATAATAACTTCGCCGTGTTTTGTAGCCACATGATGAGCGCCCATAGCTATTACATTTGCGGCATCATCGGCATCCTGGCCAACGGTAATAGTTACCTCACCCATTATTTTTGCAAGCAATACAGGAGAAATACATAATGCGCCTATGGGTTTACGAAGACTCACAGCTTCCTTTATCAAAATTGATATTTCAGGATTAACTTTACAGTCAGCGCCGTGAAACGCATAAGAACACAGATTTTTAGCCACACCAAATCCACCCGGAAACAACAAAGCATCATAATCGCGCGGATTCAGTTGTGTTGTGGGCATGATATTTCCACGGGCAATACGGGCGCTCTCGATGAGAACATTGCGGGTTTCGGGCATCACTGCTCCGGTGAGATGGTTAACAACATGATGCTGCGTGATATCCGGGGCAAAAACCTGGTATTCAGCGCCATTTTTCATAACGGCATACATACTCATTACAGCTTCATGAATTTCGGCACCATCGTAAACGCCGCAACCGGCCAAAATAATAGCAAATTTCTTCATAGTTATAAAAATTAATTGTTTAAAAGTACGAATGTTTTTATCAACAAGATCACATGGTTACATTTATATTTTAAACTTTTAAAGTATTTTTACAGGATTGAATAAATAGAACTGAGGGTTCTTAAATCGCAATCTGAAACCTCGAACTTCACCCTTTTGCGGTTAAAAACCGCAACACCCGAAATCGTAAATCGTAATGTGTGGCCGTTTTTCTCTTACCGCAAATGAAGCAGAGTTAAACTTACGGTTTGAACTCGAAGGCGGCACCGCGCCCTATGTCCCTCGTTATAATGGCGCGCCAACACAAATGATGGCGGTTATTACCGGCGAAAATCCCAATAAACTCAGCTATCAGCGCTGGGGTTTGATTCCGCCATGGGCTAAAGATATTTCGATCGGCATTAAAATGATAAATGCCAGAGCCGAAAGTATTACCGAAAAACCTTCCTTCCGGACTCCGTTGTTCAGCAAACGCTGCCTGGTTCCTGCCGACGGATTTTACGAATGGCAGCAAAATGAAGGCAAACAGCCATTCAGGATTTTCGTTAAAGACAATCAGTTATTTTCAATGGCTGGATTGTGGGAAAGGTGGAAATCACCGGAAGGACAAACTATTGAATCATTCAGTATAATCACCACCGAAGCCAATAGTTTTATGAAAGCTATTCACAATCGTATGCCGGTTATACTCAAACAAACTGATGAGAAAACATGGCTCGAAAGTAAGAATTCCACCGAAATAGTATCGTTGCTGAAACCATACTCAGGAGAAATGGATGCTTACCCGGTTTCGAAATTGGTAAACTCGCCAAGGAATAACATGCCCGAAGTTAGGGTGAAGGAAGTAAATGAAAGCAGCGAACACAAGTAGCCCGGGAATAAAAGCCTGGTTTTTGAAACCCTGATTTCAGTTTGAAAAGAGGTCTGCTCCGGAAAAGTATTTAACGCTTTTCGGAGCAGACCTATAGATAGAAGAATTTGGATATTACTTACTTAATACGAGCTGCTGAGAATCCTGCTGTAACAAATCCCTGCTAATTTAACTGAGCTTTACCAACCCAAAGATTCTTCCCTTTCAAATCATTCCCTATATACAAAATACTTTTTTCCTTTTCATCATATTTTGATTCTCTCAGATAATACTTCCCGGCACCCATTGATTGAATGGCGCTCAAGGTTGAGTTGCTTAAATCAATTTTTACTATTCGGGGGAAAAACACACGGGTGATATCGCCTGAAAACCAATCTTTATCGCCTTTTACTTCCCATAATTCCCAGTAAATAGTTTTATTATCAGCGGAGGGATAAAAATTCTGTTCCATCGAAAAAATCTCACTAGCCTTATCCTCATTCACTTTTCCAATCCCATACTGAGCTTTAATATTCCCGTTTTTATCGATCTGAAAACAAACTATGTCTTTGTACGAATCAATAATATCAATTGTATTCCCGTTTTTCTGGGTCATCCAACTGGTTAATTGCCCCGTCACCAGATAATCGCCCGAAGAAGTGACATAAAAATTCTGAAGTGAGAACTTTTTCCCTTTATATACACTGGCCCCTTTATCGCCGGGAGCTGTTTTGAATTTAGCTTTAAATTCCGCAACTGGTGTTGTAGAAGCAAAAGCTAACTGACTGCCACTAAATTTAAGCAAATGGAAATAATCCATATCATCATCAAGACATTTTCTCCACTTGACATCCATTTTATTGTTCCCCTCAAAATTTGCAGCTTTGGCACCAGGATTGAAGATAGGCCAATACTCGCTGAATACTTTATCAAATGTTTCCTTTGATTTTATTGATGTACCGAAGAAATATACACTTCCATCCTTATCATATGCAGCCGAAATTAATAAAGCTGAAGCAGGGCTTGTAAATTCAATCCTGTTTTTAAGGTTGCCCTCAATATCATAATGAAAATAAACGTATTTAGAAACATCTGAACCACCTTTTGGAGCAAAAACCATCACAATATCTTCGTTCTCCAACATCGAAGAATAAACTAATGAGTATGAGCCTTTTAACTCAATAGGATTATCTTTTAGCTCAAGTTTATCGTCAAATAAAAGAATTGAAAAATTGTCGACCTGTGCTTTATCTTTTGTCTCCGTTTTTGCGATAACAAAAACATTGCTTTTATCCGCATCGTCTGAAGAATAGGACGCATATCCGATATACACTCTTCCGTCATCGTTTTTTGCTTTAATGGTTTCGGATGAAAGCCATTTCTTAACCTGATAGACTTGCTTTTTTTGATTCCAGGTTAATAACGCTACATCTTTGTTCAATTTGAGTGTCACCCTCAATGCTGCCATACCAGTTCCGCCGACGTAGGCTGAATAATATGTGCGCTCCACATCCGGATTATTTTCTTTATTTACTTGTATGTCCGAAGTACCGATAAATTTCAGATTCTTGTCGAAGCTATATTGTTCATACGATACGACCTCACTTTTTTTATCAAGTTTCATACGATAAGTGATGTTGCAGTTTCCTTTCTCATCCTTATTCACTTCATAAATCTGCCCTTTTTGTGCTTTATCAGAAAGGGGCTGAACGCTTTCTTTAAACTCTTGCGCATAAGCACTCATTGCGGCAAACACGCAAAAGACGACGAGGATTAAAGTAATTTTCATAGTATTTCGTTGTTTAGATTCCTACTCGTATGGCTTTTCAGTATCGCCCCCGAATTATAACCTGTGCGGGAAAGGTCCGTTTTTAGTGGGTTCTGGGCTCCACGTTTTTTATGACTGGTGATGCTATATAGTATTCTGAAATGTTATTCGAACTGCTTTACCGCCGAGGCATAAATTTTTCTGAGATCAAATTATGTGTCAGGCAAATTTCAACAGATAAAGCAGGCTTGTCAATCACACGAACGTGTGAAATTTCAGTTAATGAATTTTTAAACTAATATGCAAATAGTTCTAACCAAATAAGTAAGATATAGCTAAGAAGGAAACACTAAGCCGGAAATAAAAACTTTAAAGACATGACGAATTTTTTAACTATTAGCGTTTTCACAATTTATAAATTTAAAATATCATTACTATTTTATTACTTGCGGTGTGTTGTTTTTCAAGAGGTCTGACTAATTCATTTTTGGTTTTTTTAGTTAGTCAATTTCATGATGTTGAACTTGATAAAAGAAATAAATTGATAGAATGATTTCAAACCATTGGCCTTTAAAAAACGTCGGTATTCCTTTACTATCAGGCTTTTTATGTACATAAAAACCAAAACAAAGCAATGTCGGTACTATTACATTTAAGATCCGGTATTGAAACCGATTATGGAGGAGCCATGATTCAACAGCAGTAATATTTGGGACTTTAATTTACCTGGATGAAACAAGTCGGATTCCTACTTTTTCTGATCTGGTGCTTGGCTTGTCACTCGAACGATGCGAAGAGCGGCAGTAACCAGCTACGGTATTCCAGCCACCACCACGATTCACACGTTCTGTACCTGATGCAGCTCCCTGAGGATTGGTTTGTGGCCCTGAAACATATTCGCCATACCAATCGCTGCACCATTCCCAAACATTGCCGTGCATATCGTACAACCCCCAGCTGTTGGGTTCTAAACTCCCCACCGGCATAGTTTTTCGTCTGTTTTCGCCATTTGGGTTGTTATTGTAGGGAAACCATCCGTCGTAGTTCGCCTGAGACGTAGTTATATTGCCACCGGTACTGAATGGAGTCGTTGTTCCCGCCTTACAGGCATATTCCCATTCGGCTTCCGTTGGCAGCCGGCAGCCCATCCATCTGGCAAAGGCAGTTGCTTCAATCCAGCTTACGTTTATTACCGGGTTCTTACCGCGACCCCATCCATTATCATTCGGTTTTGATTGGCCTGTTGCTTCACAAAATGCGTCATACTGCTCAAAAGTAACTTCATACTTACTCATTTGAAATCCACTGAGCGTAATCTGATGCTGTAGTTCGCGATCCAGCCTTTCTCGTTCGCCTGTTGGGCTACCCATAGCAAAAGTGCCTGCAGGAATGGTTACCCATTCGATAGCGGGCTTTGATTGTTCAGCATCGCTCTTTACAGTAATTGAGCTTGTTTTACCTTGTGTATTTGCATCGGTTCCGGGTTTTGCCTTTTCCATGGCTACTTTTTCGTTTGCACTTTGAGCTGGTTTTGGATTTTCAGCCTGCGATTTAACCGGAGAGGTTGCCGCGGCAGGAATTGAAGATGCAGTGCCGGAGGGAACATTATCTTTTTTAGGAACTTCATTTGTAATGCTGCTCACATGATAAGTAAACCGCAAGTCCAATTTGCTTTCATTCATTTTAGGAAAAAAAAGCATTAATTTATCGGAGCCTACTGTATTCCCATTGGAAAGCAGATAAACATTTGATTTGCCAATATAAATTGTAGCAGGGAAAATAAGATAATCCCCTGTAAATGTATATCGTATCTTACCTGAACTCATTTCCCGTGAATTACCGGTGAAGTACAACGACTTGTCGTCAAAATACATTGTTTTTTCCGGAGCATACGGCATTTGTTGATTGTTTATAGTAACACCATTTGTGTAAATAACTTTGTTCTGAAATTCTTTTGGCAGCCCTGTGTATGTGTCCTTGATCTTAAAAAAACTATTTTCGAGCAGTTTCTTTATATCTTCCAGTTTATAGTAATCAAAAATACCTTTCGACTCCATGTAATTTCCGTCAGTATCAATATCAAAATCAGTACCTGAAACTCCCGAAACGGACACTTTTGCCCTACCATCCATAAACATAAAGGCTTCGGCATACTGCAGAGGAATTACCAGTTTCCCATTCTCATCCAAATAGCCATATTTGCCGTCAGATTTAGCAGTGGCCCGGTTATTTCTGAGGGGGCCAATTTCCTCGTAAATCAGTGGAGTTACTTCTTTTCCATTCATATCCGAAAGGCCAAATTTGTTTCCGAGTTGAAGTATCAGGAGGCTGTAGTCATTGAATTTAGTTATTTTGTCGTATTTTACAGGAATAACAATTTTCCCGGTCAAGTTAAGTAAGCCATATTTCCCGGCAGCACTGAGTAAAATTCTTGAATCATCGAACCTGAAATCAACTTTATCATAAATTACAGGCGCAATCAGTTTGCCTTTTGGATCAATAATACCTGATTTTTTACCTGAGATGGCTTCGGAATATCCATTGCTTTTTGTAAATATGCTGGTATAAATGCAGGGAACAATAAGACCGGTTTTATCCAGCAACCCGAATTTCCCGAGTTTGCTTACCATGAATTTCCCATCAATAGGCCCCTCGAAATAGGAATCCAACACACAGGGAGATAGAATTTTACCTTTAGCATTAACAAAACCCAATTTATCGCCTTGGTACACACGACCAACACCATCCACAAAATTATGGGCATTGTCATAAATAAAAGGAGCAATAAGCTTGCCTTCCGAATTTACATAACCCCATTTCCCATTCCCTTTTACAGCAGCCACACCTTCCCTGAACTCAGGCATCTCATCGTTTTGAAGCGGAGCAATTATTTTACCGGTAGTATCGGCAAATCCTATTTTGTTGTTCTGTGCCAATAATATTAATCCTTCCCACACATTAAACCCTTCGTAATGTTGCGGCAGAACAAATTTTCCGGTATAATCCACCACTCCGTATTTGCCGGTCCCGGGATTTCCGTCATCTTGTAAATCGCCGTTGAAAACTACCAGGAGTTTGGATGTAATAAAGTTTAAATAATCGTATTTGAAGGGTGTTACCTCATTCCCGATTTTATTAATTATTCCGAATTTATCGGATTGCCTGGCCACTGCCGAACCTCTCACGAAGTCTCCACATCCAACAAATTTGCATGGGATTACTATTTTGCCAAGGCTATCTATAAACCCCCATTTATCATCATTCTGGATGGCTGCTCTTCCTTCGGAAAAATTTCTCATATCTTGCCCCGGTATTAGGAAAAGCTCTTTTCCGGTTTTATCAATAATTCCAACTTTTTCAATTGGCGCGCTGGCAGCATTCTCCTGGGTGGCTCCTGAAATGGCTACTATGGCCTTCCCTCTTGTAAAATCACCTGTAGCCCTGTATTTGTTCGGAATTGTTAATTTTCCCGAAGTGTTAATAAATCCCCATTGGTCGTTTTGCATCACCTTAGCGAGTCCCTCCGAAAAAATACCTACAGCACTATATATGGTTGCATCAATCACTTTATTTTCGTTTCTATCAATAAAAATCCAGCCCGGTTCGGTTTTAACAGGAGCCAGCCCACCACTGAACCGGCCGGCGGCTTCATATTTAAGTTCAATAACCTCTTTGCCTTTATTATCAATATATCCATGTTTGCTTTTATTTGCTACAAGCATAAGGCCATCGTAAAATGTGCCATCAATTTGCTCATATTTAGGGCTAACCACAACATCGCCGGTAACAGGATCCTTAAATCCGTATAACTTTTCAGCCTGATCATAAAAATAAACCACTTCTTTTGGGGACGTTTGTGCCTGCGCATAAAATGAGAGTGCCAAAAGAATGCAAACACCTATTGTAAATACGTTGGACTTCATAACTGAAAGGTTTTAATTTGTGTGTAAAAGGAAGTGAAAAAGAAGTTGTTTTTCGGGCAGTTGATTCTTGTATTCATTTGATCGGAACACGGTTGAAGTTGTTTGTACTTGCTCTGCTATTGCTGATTTGGGCTACCCTTTACTTAATCGGTATAGATATAATGGGTGATAGTTTCATTCTGTTTTTGCCTGATAATCCTGCCTTTTGCATCGAACAAGTATGAATGAGTATAGGTGATATCGGTATCCATAACAGGAACTGTTTCTGTTTTAACCGGGTTTTTGTTGTCGTTGCCCAGGTATGCAATACCAAAATTCTTATTGCCAATGGTGTTCTTTTTATCGGGAAAATAGGTATACTTATAGTCGCGGGCATTTTTTGTGACGTTTCCATTACTCACTATCAGCTTACTGCTTAAATTGAAATTTCCATTTTTCAATTCGGCATCGGTTGCATTCATCCAGCCTGCATCTGCTAATTCCATTGAAAAACCTGCAGCATTATATAAATACCGGTCGCGGATTGTATCGGCTTTTTCAACTTGTAAATAGGAGATGGCTTGTCCCCTAGCATTGAGAGTGTAAATCTTTTTTATAGTTTGGTTATCGCGGCTGTATATTATTTCGCTCACAACGGATGTAGCTGAAGGATAGGTTATTTTTTCGGTATATCCGAAATAACTGTCGTGCATAATAACCTTTGTGCATCGTTTCTGTGTATCGTAAAAATATTCGGTCAGGTCGCTGGTATCACCTGATTCGCTAATCTGAAAAGTGGTCTTTATCCTTGGAGTGTAAACTGTTGCGGTTTGCGCAAAGCACTGGCTTGTGAGCACAATGCCTAAAATGAAGATTCCAAATTGTTTCATGTTGTACGTTTTTAAATTTTAGAAAAGTGATATACGGTTTTGTTTATTCTGTTTAGTACTGAAGTTTTTGTATCTCTCAACGGATACTAAATTCGCCACGGGGTTTTTAAAGCTAAATGACTGCAGTGCCTGAAACCCGTAAAATACATTTATTCAACAAGTTAAATCAGTTTTAAAACAAATGCGTTATTCGGCTTTTCACTCCTTTCCCTTGAGGATGTTTCGGCAGCATTAATCCAAATATGCTCAGCGTAAGCCTTTAGCAATATTTCGCTATCATCAGTTAAACAGCTGAAAGGACTTACTATTTTCGTAATTTTTTGGGGGTATACTCTCTTTGCCATCTACTGAAATTATGCCATTTTTCGAATTTGATTTTGGCAAAAACGACATATTGTTTAATGGTCCGATTTTATCAAATTTTGCCTTCATGATTTCTTTCCCTGTGGAACCGGACAGTGAATTTTTGCCGTTTAGCTTTATTATCAGCGTATTACAACCTGGCATAGTAATATCATCATAGTTAAAATAGCCTGTTTCTTTGCTGGCTTTAAACCGAAAAGACCATGTTTGCCAATCAGGTCTACCTTAACCAGGTTGTAGGATAAAACTGTTCCCCAATTGTGTTTTGCCGGGATTACTACAACCCTCTGTTTATTTTTACTCCCGCACTTTTTTGTTTTCGCGTCTTCGAAAGGAAACTGGTTTTGTGATTTTAACACAATGTATTCCATCACAACAAGTAGAAGAACAATTGAACGCTTCATAAAAGTGGTGATATGTTGTTTTTTCAGGAAAAGGAGTTGATATCCGATACCTTAATACAATTTCCTGATTTGTATATTATTAACACAAAAATCGCAGCAAATGCTATTCGTGTCAATCACACTTTCGTGTGAAATTTCACAGATAGGGAAAAACCAGTTCCAAAGTCAGGCACATTTCACTGCCTCATCACGAAGTTATGGTGACGAGGGAGCAAAACATCGGACAATAAGGAACCCGTATTCAATCCTATCAGAGGTTAATGATGTGTGCGATACTTGCAGCCGGTTCTGCCAGTTCGCCCCCCAGGTTTACCTGGTCAAAGTAGGTATACCACCCCGACTGCTGAATGATTTGCTCAAATCCTTTAGCTAACTCCCTGTTTGGGAATTTCCATACGGCAAAATAATCAAACGGGCTTCGGTTGGAAACATCCTGATCGTTCAAGCTCCAGGATACAATTTCTACTCCGGCATTAACCAGTTGCTCCAATCCCTTGCCGAGTTCTTGCATGTAAGCAGAACGGGTTTCCAATTCAAGAGCCAGCCATTCCGGGCGGGCCTTCCAGCATTCGACAAATAAATACATAAAGGACTTTTAATGTTAACATTTGATTCTATACGATATCTAATTCAGATTAACGACCACCAGTTTCCAGGAATCATCTGCCTGTTTCTTCCAAAAAAATGAATAATACCCTTTTGCATGACCTGCAACAGAATCGTTTTTAATCCAGTCGTGCGTATACGAGCCACTAATGCATGCAATTTCGCCGGATTTAAATTCATTAAGATTCAACACAGCAAGATTACGGATTGTTGCTGATGAAGGTACAATCCAATTCTGCCTTATTGAGTCCACGCCGCTCATAAAGATTTCGGGCAATATAAGTATTGCGTCTGCGGCAACACAGTTCGAAATTTTTTCAACATCCGCCGCATTCCAGGCATCAATCCAGGGTTTCATCAGCGAATCGGTTACAGGTATGGCTACTACTTTGTCCTGAGCCTGGTTACACGAAGCGAAACCAAGTAAAACAACGATCAAAAAAGAAAAAAATCCGGTTTTCATAGGTTCGAAGTTTAGTGATTAAAATTGATATTTGTGTAGATATTGCTTAGAATTAAATAGACCTAAAACATTTTAAATCTGATGCATACTTATTTAAGCATATAGTATTTCCTATCGCTTTTTCAGAATTAAGACGAAATAAAGTTCGGGAACAAAAGCAGGCCTGTCAATCACACGTTCGTGTGATTTTTGCTATTACAAATACGCAAGGATAAATCAGGAGGGAGATTACTGCTGTTTCATGCACTTAAGCAACACCTCGGTGCGGGTTCGTACCTGTAGTTTCTGATAAATTTTATGAATATGTGTGCGCACTGTTTCTATATTGATGAAAAGTGCTTCGGCAATTTCCTTGTAGAGGTAGCCTTTGGTTAAATACTGTAATATCTCTTCTTCTCTTGCGGTTAAATTTGCGTCGGGAAATTGTTGCAATATAGGCTTGTGAAAGGTTTGTACCACCTTTCTGGCAATTTCGCTGCTCATGGGTGAGCCGCCGCCAACCAGTTCGCTAATGGCTTCGAGAAGTCGGGCAGGGGGTGTTTTTTTTAGGAGGTAACCACTGGCTCCGGCAGCAAGTGATTTGAATATTTCATCCGTATTGTCGAACACGGTAAGCATCATTACCTGTATTTCGGGATAAGCATTTTTGAGACAAACCACACATTCGATGCCGTTCATACCGGGTAGATTGATGTCCATCAGCACCACATCGGGCATATAATCCGAAATTTGTGCCAGTGCAAGCTCAGCCGAGGAACATGCATGGGTGCACTCGTATCCTTCGGAACCATTGATAAGGGCAGCCAGGCCTTCGCGAACGGCCGTATCATCTTCCACAATCATTACTTTTATTGCTGCTGGCATTCCGAAAGGTTGTTTTTACAAAGGTAAGACCCCAGAAAACGAATTGCATCACACGTTAATGTGAATTTGAATGGATTCCAAGACTTATTTCTATTTTAATTTTGGTGCCGCTGTTTAAGCCGCTTGTAAGTTGAAATTCACCTCCTGATTCCTCAATCCGCTTTCGCATATTGAACAGGCCATTTCTCCACGATTTTATTTTCTGCTCATCAAAGCCCTTTCCATCGTCCGAAACTACAATTTTCAGAAACTGACCACTAAAGTACAATTCGGTATGCACCTTCGATGCTTCGGCATGTTTTACCACATTATGAAGTGCTTCTTTTATGGTTAAAAACAGGTTCCGCCGGAGCTCCGACGACATAAAGTGCGAAGGAACTTCATCGGGAAACGCGAAAGTACTGGGAATATTTACGGTCTGGAGGTAGCCCGAAATATATTGCCTGATATAGGAAGCAAAACTATCGAGCGTATCGTTTCGTGGATTCATGGCCCAAATTATTTCGCTCATTTCATCGACCACGCTACCTGAAATGTCTGAAATCTGCTCGATAATTTGCTGCGCTTTTGCAGGGTCACTATTTTGTTTTTTTGCAAGTTCACTAAGTATTGAAATCCTGGTCAGACTGGCTCCTACTTCGTCGTGCATATCTTTCGAAATGCGGGAGCGTTCCTTCTCAATGGCATATTGACGCTCCATTTCTTTTATTTTTGCACGGTAGCGCATCTGTTGCACCAACCTTACAATAAGGGTTGTAATGGCAATAATACAAATGATGGTCAAGGCTAAAAACCACCATCTTTTGTAATATGGTTTTGAAATTGAGAATGTAAGCAACACCACCGGTTTGCTCCAGATATGGTATGCCTTGGCTGACTTTGCAAGCAAACGATATTTTCCGGGCGAAAGGTTACGGTAAGAAAAATCAGGCTTACCTGACGGCAAACTCCATTTCTGTTCGTACCCTTCAAGTAAAAACGAGTATTGTATGGCTCCGTCGCTAAGGTAGTCAGGCGTAAATACCCGGCCGCTGATATGCGGCGCCGAACGACTGAGCGTAAACTCGGGATTTACCTGTGGAATACACGCAGAATAGGCCGTATCAGAAACAAACAACGAGATAAGTTTTACCTCCCGGGTTTTTGTTACCGGTTTAAATAGAAGTGGATCAATATGATTTATTCCCTGTATTCCTCCAAAATAGAAGTGATGGTCGTCAACGCGGTAGAAAGCATTGAAATTAAACTCCGGTGCCTGTAAGTTGTTCTTTGATCCGAACCAGATCATACGGTTTTCATCTGGTGAAACACATCCAATTCCGTTATTCCCTGTTATCCAGAAACGGTTATTTTTATCCGGAATGAGCGCATAAATCACATCATTGGCAAGCGATTCGAGGCATGAAGGCATTTTGTGCTTCTGACCATCAGGCGAATAGCATTGAATTCCATTACCGGTAGTAGCCCAAATAAGTCCATTGTGAAACAGCATGCCATAAACCGGGATAGCACTGAGCTTAAACGCCGAAATGTCAGGCAAGTTGTTTGCAGTAAGCCCAAAGCTTTTGTTGTACCTGAAAAGTCCATCGGCTGTACCTACCCAGTAATAATCGCCTACTTCAAGCAGCACACGTGCAGCAAAAAACTTGGTGCTGGAATAAATCCGGGGCAATTCATCCTGCCTGAATTTAAACAGGTTGTTATCGGCAACAACAAACAACGAATCGCCTGCACTGAGAATAAATTTGCCCAGCAGGCATTGAAAAGGATATTCCCAGAGTATCTTCCCGTCGCCATTTGTAACTTCAATGCCCTCGCGGGTGAGTATCCACATACGGCCAAGTTTGTCGGATATCATATCGAGAAAATATATTTTATTCCCAAAATATAAAGGATTGATCCGCCGGGCTGAAGAAAGATTGCGACTAAGTTCCCATAGTCCGTTGTTGAAGGTTCCGGCCCACACCTTATTGTTAATCCCGGAGATACATCGCGTAAAACCTATGTCTGATCTCTGAAACTGAACTTTTGCCGGATTATATGCAAGCACACCGTTACCATCAGTACCAAACCAGAGGTTGTGCTCTGTGTCCTCAAAAATGCTGGTTATGCTAGGTCGAATAATTTCAGCTTTAGTCCCATTGATGCTATATAAACAGATTTCCCGTAAACCCTCGGACGATAACTTGTAGAGTTTATTATACGACTGATCGATAAACCATTTGTTATCCCTGCTATCGATAAAAAGTGACGGTTTGCCACTTATTTTTACCTCTGTAATAAATTCTAATTTCTTACTCTTTGTAATTGAATACAGCTTACTCTTTGCAAAAACAACCACTTTGCCATCGCCCGATTTTGCAATTCCGCTGCATCCAGCCAACGGTATCCAGGTCGCCCTGAACATCATTTTATTTTGCTTTATAACCGGTACTATCGAAAGTATTCCTTCGCTGCTACTGATCAGTATTTCATCCTTTCCCGATTTAATTGCCTTTTGTGGAATAAAGGTGCCGGGTAGTTGGTTCGTAAATTCCAGTTTTATAGGCGAAATTTTATTCCCTATCAACAGAAAAAAATCCATTCCTTTAATCCAGGCCAGTACGTGGTTGCCTATAAGCTGGTCGAAAAGAACCGGATAAATT
This sequence comes from Bacteroidales bacterium, assembly GCA_963665485.1. Classification (GTDB taxonomy): domain Bacteria; phylum Bacteroidota; class Bacteroidia; order Bacteroidales; family UBA4417; genus UBA4417. Next base: position 1,390,734 of record OY762227.1, read on the forward strand.
CCTTCCTTCCGGTAAATAACCTTAAAAATGCCAATGGATGTATTAAAGTGCAGCAAAGAGGAAGAAGAAGCAACTAGTAAGCTTCCGGGTTCATTTTCGATAAGGGCTCGCATCACATTATCGGTTTGATTGCACGAACCTAGATACGGAACCCTGAAAAACCTGAACTGTTGTCCGTCGAAATAATGCAGGCCGTCGCCGGTTACCATCCATATCAATCCCTTTTCATCCTGGCATACCTGGCTAACCATACTCTGACGAAGTCCATCTTCGTTGGTAAAGGCTGTAACAAAAAGATTTTCGGTTTCAGGAACCTGCTGGCCTGATAACTGACCCCCAAAAAAGATCAGTAAAACAAACAGAAGCAGTAGAATAATCCTGTCAGCTCTGTAAATACAAGTACTCCGGTGTAGTATACTCATCAGGAATTCTTCTGTTCGGCCAATACTAAAGCAAATATACAAATCCATGGTATAGCGCTAACTATAAGCATGATAAATATATTGAAAAAAATATGGATTTGTAAGAGGATGAAGGTGCACCTAAGAGCTACAGAAACTTAGAATGCAATAGTTCTATGAATTGGATTTGAAATGCAGGTGTGCGTGTTCATCAGGGTTCACATAATCTCTTATCGCCCTTTCGCCTTTCCATTTGAAGTATTAGTTTATCCCGCTATACTAATGGTTCATTATGTTGCCAATAAGCTGCATCCCCGTATATCGCTATTGTCAAAACGGCCCAGCACTTCAAATGTTCCATTATCGAAAACACGGCCCAAATCCTGTGTTGCAATAAACGAGCATGAGTGAAAATTAGCCAGGTCAATAATATTTATGCCTCCTGTACGCCCGGTTTCGAGGTAGCTCAATGGATCATTGGTATCTGCTATCTTAATTTTCATCCAGGGCGGCGAGCGAAAAATTCCATCACCAGCCGACCAGGCCTGAGAAAGCAATTCTGTCATCCCATACTCCGAGTGAATTTTATTCACGCCAAAACCTTTACACAATTTCTCATGAAGCTCCATTCGGATAAGTTCTTTCCGGCGCCCCTTCATACCACCGGTTTCAAAAATTACAGCTTCCGGAATTGATACCGGAAAGTTTTCCGTCATATCGAGCAGGGCAAAAGTTACACCGAAAAGCATGATTTTCAGCCCCTGGCGCTGTGCCTCCATAAGTTGCTGCTGAAGGGCTTTAAGGTCATTCAGGTAAAATCCGCCCATCTGCCTGTTAGCCTGCAGCATAATTTTTTCGACCATATAAACGAGCGAAGAATTCCCCCGCTCAAGGTACGAAGGCAACAACGCAAAAACTGTGTACTGCGATAAGTCACCATAAAATAGGTTCAACCCATTGATAAAACTTTGCTGGTACAAGTCCGAATCAACTACGTAATGTTTGCTGGTTTCCATTCCTGTTGTACCGCTGCTTTCAAAAATAATTTCTTCCGTAAAATCACCTGTTATGACCTTATGCGTTTTAAAAAAACTCACAGGCAGAAAGGGAATCTGTTCCGGATGATACACCTTGCTTTCGCTAACACCCAGCGCATCTACAAAACTTTTATAAATCCTATTGTTTTTATATTGATACCGAAATAAACTAAGTGCAATTTCGTTAAAATCAGAAGGGCTTTGCAGATTAAAGATACTATGTTTAAATGCTTTGAAGTCCATGTCAGAAAATTTGTAATTTTATGCCTTGTTAATGTTCGCAATGAAATTATATACAAAGATAAGCTTAATCATCCTGATTCCGTTATTTGCCGGACTTACCAGCTGTATTAAGGAAGATCAATACCCGGTTGTACCTCATATTGAATTCGCTGGTTATGGTATATACTCCGCAGTTGACGGAACGGATTCTGCCTGTAATATAACCTTCTCATATACGGATGGCGACGGGGATATCGGATTAACTAAAGCTGATAGTCTTGAACCTTATAAATACAACTTCTACCTGAAATTAATGCAGTTGGTTGATGGTCATATGGTTGAAGTTGTACTCCCCAGCGATAGCATAACTTTTAACGCGCGTATTCCAATGCTTACACCAACAGGAAGGAATAAAAATATTAAAGGGGAAATTACCATGAACTTCGACCTGTATTTTAACAGTTATCTGCTGCAGAGTAACACCATTGGTTTCGAAACATACATCGTCGACAGGGCTCTGAATAAAAGCAATATTGTTACAACTCCGAATTTAACTATTGTAAGATAACTTGTTTCTGATTAAGAGATCATTATAAGTATCACTTCCTTCGAAATAATAATTCCAGTTAGTATATTCATTATTGACAGGCATGAAAAAGGTGAGCAGTAAAATGCTGAGGCTAACAGAAGTACTGCTGATAATTTTCGGAGGTATCTTTTTGATATTACTCATTCTGTCATTTACAAAAATTCCGTTCAGAGCGTATGACAACCTGGGTTTATGTAACAGCAAAATCACAAAACCTCCTGTAACTATAATTTTACTTAGCGGAAGTGGCATTCCAAGCGAAAGTGGTTTGTTGCGGGCCTATTTCACGGCAAAAATTGGAAAAGCATATCCAAATGCGAATATAGTAATTTCAATGCCTGGCGGTATTACTGACAGCATGGGCGACCCGCAACTGACCGCCAGGGAACTTATTTTACGGGGAATTGTTAAAGAAAGAATAAGTTTCGAAAGTCACGGGCGCAACACCCGGGAACAGGCATTAAAACTATCGGAAGGCAGAACTTCCGCTCTGCTTAACCTGCCAATTACCTTGGTCACCGCTCCAGAACATATGAAAAGAGCTATACTGGTTTTCAGGAAATGTGGCTTTACAACTGTTAGCGGGTTTCCAACATTTGGAATCCCGGTGCAAACCGATATGACTTTTAATGACAGTGAATTAAAAGGCAACAAATTTGTCCCGTCAATAGGGAATAACCTGCAAATCCGGTACCAGTTCTGGACAGGACTTAAGCTTGAAGTACTTGTTATGCGTGAGTATTCGGGGTTGGTATATTATTGGATGAGAGGCTGGATTTAATATTCTTCCTGAAAGATTCTTCATGGCAAAAGTGCCAGAAGTGCAGATTTTCAAAGAGTTAATTCTCTATTCTGTAAACTAGACCTTTATGTACCTGAAAAAATAGTATTTTTTATATGCTTCATATCAATATAATGATATTGTTATATATTTGATCACTTATTTTATTATTCTCATTTTAAATACTTCCGCCATGGACTTTACTTTCACCGAAGAACAGCTTATGATCCGTGACGCTGCCCGCGATTTCGCGCAGCGGGAATTAATTGCGGATGTGATTGAACGCGATACCAAAGCCATTTATCCAACCAAACATGTGCAGCGCATGGCTGAGCTCGGATTTTTGGGCATGATGGTGGATACTAAATACGATGGCGGCGGCATGGATACCGTTTCGTATGTGATGGCGATTGAGGAAATTTCGAAAGTCGATTCCTCTGCCAGTGTGATTATGAGTGTAAATAACTCACTGGTGTGCTATGGATTACAGGAATTTGGAACTGAGGAACAAAAAGAAAAATACCTGAAACCGCTCGCCCGGGGAGAAAAAACTGGCGCATTCCTTCTTTCGGAGCCCAATGCCGGATCGGATGCCACTTCGCAACAGACAATTGCTTTGGACATGGGCGATTATTACCTGGTGAACGGCACAAAAAACTGGATCACCAACGGTAATTCGGCTGGTACTTATTTGCTGATCGCACAAACCCATCCCGAAAAAATGCATAAAGGGATCAACTGCCTGATAGTGGATCGTAACGCGCCCGGAATCAGCGTCGGACCTCACGAAGATAAAATGGGCATGCGAAGCAGTGATACCCATTCGGTTATGTTTACCGATGTAAAAGTGCCAAAGGGAAACCGAGTAGGCGCCGATGGTTTCGGATTTACTTTTGCAATGAAAACGCTCGAAGGCGGTCGTATAGGTATTGCAGCTCAGGCACTTGGTATCGCGTGTGGTGCTTTTGAACGGGCTTTGCAATATTCGAAGGAACGCAAAACCTTTGGAACTTATATTTCGAACCACCAGGCCATTGCTTTTAAGCTGGCCGATATGGCTGTGAAAATTGAAAATGCCCGCAACCTCTGTCTTAAAGCCGCCTGGCTTAAGGATCAGGGCCAACCTTATGGTTACGCAAGTTCTTTAGCCAAATATTACGCTTCCGAAATTGCCATGGAAGTTACCTCCCAGGCCGTGCAAATCCATGGAGGCTATGGTTATGTAAAAGAATACCATGTGGAACGGCTGATGCGCGATGCCAAACTCACCCAGATTTATGAAGGAACTTCGGAGATTCAGCAGATGATTATTTCGAGGGAAATATTAAAATAGGGATTAGGATTTAGGGGTTGGGAAATAGGGGAAGCCATTAAGATAATTGAGAAGCACCTATTTGGTTTTCAGCAGCTGATACGCTTTATTAAATGTTGGTGTTTCGATACCATATTTTCCCCCAGCCCTTACTACATAACCAGTCAAAGATTCAACTTCTGTTTTTGGTTTGAGGTTCAGGAAATCCCTGTGCATAGATGAAGTGGAATTATATGGCAGCAACTTATTATAATTCACGATATAAGCTGTTATATCTGGTTTAACAGAAATTCCTTTCGCACGGGCAATCAACTTTACTTCTTCAATCAATTTAACCAAAGTTTCCTCATTTTCTTCAAGCAGCTTTCCAATGTTGCAATTAAAGTAAGATGTTGCCGTGGCAATGGATGCGATGAAAATAAACTTTTCCCACACAATGGTCGAAATTGAATCGGATAAAGTTGCTTCAATTCCGGCATCCCGCATTATCTTTTCAAGCCACTGAAGCCTGTCGGTGTGTACTGCGACAGGTCCGAAGAAAAGTTTTTGGTTAATGCCGCTGTTTTCAATTACACCAGCTTCTTTCACCGAAGATACGATGTAAACACAACCATCCAGAACTGTTGTTGCCGGTAAAATCTTTCTAATTCGTTCAACGCTTTCTACACCATTTAAAAGCGGGATCAAAATCGTGTTTTTGCCTATGCATGGTTCCAGCTGTTCGATTGTTGCGCCGAGGTCATAGCTCTTTGTGCAAATCAGGATATAATCAGTAATGCCGATTTCATTAGCATTATCGGTAGCAATAGCTGGCCTGGCAATAATTTCAGCTGAACCATGAATTATTTTTAACCCATTTTCCCTGATTTTATCCAGGTGTTCGCCACGAGCGAGAAAGCAGATTTCGATTGCAGCGTTGTTTTCGTATTTCGTGGCTAAAAGTCCGCCAAAATAGCCGCCAACTCCACCAATTCCGGCAATAACTATTTTTACTTTTCCGGTCATGAAACAAATTTGAAGACTAAATCACAATATTCACAATCTTCCTTGGAACAATAATCACTTTTTTAGGCGGGACTCCACCCAGCCATTTCTGCGCTTCGGGAGCATTCAGAACCGCTTTCTCTATTTCAGGAACCGGCATACCGATAGGCAATTCGAGTGTAAAACGTGTCTTACCGTTAAATGAAACCGGGTAAGCAAATGAACTATCAGCGGTAAAAGCAGCGTTATATTCAGGGAAAGTTGCATTGCAAACATTTCCGTTATTACCAAGCAAACTCCATAGTTCTTCGGCAATATGTGGCGCATAAGGCGAAACCAGAATTACCAGTTCGTGCAGGATTGCTCGTTTGTTGCATTTAAGTTCGGTCAGCTCGTTTACACAAATCATAAAACTACTGACCGCCGTATTGAACGAAATCCTTTCGGTATCATCCTGTATTTTCTTGATTGTTTTATGCAATACTTTTAATTCGGCAGCATTGGGAGCTTCATCGGAAACCTGGAAGTTGTTATCCGAATCGTTGAACAACCTCCAGAATTTTCGGATAAACCTGAAAACACCTTCAATTCCGCTGGTATCCCAGGGTTTTGCCTGCTCCAACGGACCAAGGAACATTTCGTACAAACGCAATGTATCGGCGCCGTAGCGCTCAATAAGAATATCCGGATTTACCACATTGTGCATGGATTTCGACATTTTCTCCACTTCCCATCCGCAATGGTATTTCCCATCTTCGAGAATGAATTCAGCTTCTGCAAAATCAGGCCGCCATTCGCGAAATTTATCAGTATCCAGAATATCGTTCTCAACAATATTCACATCCACGTGCAGTTGCTGCACATCGTATTGCTGACGCAGGTTATGTGAAACAAAGGTGTTGGTTCCTTTCACCCTGTAAACAAAGCTCGAACGGCCCTGAATCATTCCCTGGTTGATCAGTTTCTTGAAAGGTTCTTCAACAACTGAATAGCCAAGGTCAAAAAGAAATTTATTCCAGAAACGTGAATAGAGCAAGTGACCTGTTGCATGTTCGGCACCGCCGATATATAGATCGACACTTTGCCAGTAATTTACCGCTTTCTTCGAAAAATATTCCTTGTCGTTCCGCGGATCCATATAACGCAGGTAATATCCGCTCGATCCGGCAAAGCCTGGCATGGTGTTGGTTTCCAAAGGATAGCCCTCGGCTGATAACCAGTTTTTAGCGCGGGCTAAAGGCGGTTCACCACTTTCTGTTGGCAGGTAAGCATCTACATCAGGCAAAAGCAGCGGAAGCTTATCTTCGGGCAAGGTGTAAGGCATTCCATCTTTGTAAAAAACAGGAAAAGGCTCACCCCAGTAGCGCTGGCGACTGAAAATGGCATCGCGCAGACGGAAATTTATTTTGCCTGTCCCAATTCCTAATTTTTCGGTTTCACGGATTACGGCACTGATGGCTTGTTTTACATGCAACCCATCAATAAATCCCGAATTGATCATAATGCCTTCTTTCGAATCAAAGGATTCTTCCCATGTTGAAGGATCAGTTGCTTCGTGACCAGGTTTGTTCACCACTTGTACAATTGGCAGGTTATAATGACGCGCAAAAGCAAAGTCGCGGCTGTCGTGTGCCGGAACAGCCATAATGGCCCCGGTTCCGTAACCCATCAGCACATAATCGGCAATCCAGATAGGAATTGGCTGACTGGTAAATGGATTTACAGCATAAGCGCCGGTAAATTCGCCGCTTACTTTTTTCACCTCGGTCATGCGCTCGCGTTCGGTACGGTTTTTGGCCCAGCTTACATAAGCATCAATTTTTTCGCGGTATTCAGAAGTGGTAATTTTAGAAACCAATTCATGTTCAGGTGCCAGAACCATAAAGGTGGCGCCAAAAATAGTATCGGGACGAGTTGTAAAAACCTCTATTGGATCAATATCTTTATGATTTTCGAGCGCAAAACGCATACTTCCGCCTTCGGAACGCCCAATCCAGTTACGCTGAATTTCCTTGATCGATTCTGTCCAGTCAATAGTATTAAGTCCGGCAAGTAAGCGATCGGCATAAGCTGTAATACGCAACAACCACTGTTTCATATTTTTACGCTCAACCGGATGACCTCCGCGAACACTGTGTCCTTCGCTGACTTCATCATTAGCGAGAACTGTACCCAAAGCAGGGCACCAGTTTACGGCGGTTTCGGCCAGGTAAGCAAGCCGATAATGCATCAGGATTTCCTGCTGCTGCTTTTCGGACTTTGCGTTCCATTCGGAAGCACTAAAAACCGGGGGTTCGTTGCTGGCTGCCTGTACTGTTGCATTTCCCTCTGTTTCGAAAACAGAAACCAGATCGCTGACAGCCTCAGCCTTATTCGTTTTCTTATTGTACCAGGAATTGAAAAGCTGGATAAAAGTCCATTGAGTCCATTTGTAATATCCAGGATCACAAGTACGAACTTCACGGTCCCAATCAAAAGAAAAGCCAATTTTATCCAGTTGTTCTCGGTAACGGGCCAGGTTTATCTCGGTAGTAACAGCAGGATGTGTGCCGGTTTGAATCGCGTATTGCTCAGCAGGAAGACCATACGCATCGTAACCCATGGGATGAAGCACGTTAAAGCCCTTAAGCCTTTTGTAACGCGAAAAAATATCGGAAGCTATGTAGCCAAGCGGATGACCGACATGTAAACCTGCGCCAGAAGGATAAGGAAACATATCGAGCACGTAATATTTCGGTTTCCCTTCAACTATCTCAGTCTTAAAAACCTTTTCCGCGGCCCATTGTTTCTGCCATTTTTTTTCTACTTCACCAAAATTGTATTCCATTGTGTTTGTAAATTGTTTCAGGTTAATCACTTATGTATCACAAGCCGAAAAGCTTTGAAGTGTGCAAAGGTAATGTTTTTAGAGGATTTGAGAACACCTGCCTGAGATGGATTCTATTTCTGTTTTGAAGCCTTGTTTATCAGCAAATCCTCAGGAAACTGAAAACATATCCTGGTTAAATTCCGGAAATATGAATTTTACATTTTTCATTCATAAACAACAGTTTGTTGCTTGTATACCAGGCAAATAAGAATCAAAAGAAAACGATTTGTACTTGCTTTTTAACAGGCTGAGCAGGATTGATATTTTCGAAATAAAAAGTATTTGAGTCATTTTGTTCGACAATGAAGATATACATATATCTTTGATGTGTGGTAAAACAAACAGACAATAACAATAATTACCTGGATAGCGCAGTTTTCATGCTGCTGTTCTTTATCTTTATTTGTGCTTTTGCATGTAAAACAGAACCTTCGGCAGCACGTGATTCCCGTTATAAATCAGTATCTGAGCAGCAAAACTATGTTATCGCATTAAATGATGCTCAACAGTTTTCAGCACCGAAATATGTATTACGCATTATCGAAAACACAGATTTCAATCTGGTAACAGACAGCTATAAAATTACAGACACGAACAAATCTCTGCTTCAAAAAATAATTGTACTTCGGAAAACCGAACTCCTGATCAAGCCAATTATTCTTACCCGGTTTTATTACCAGTATCACGCTGTTGATACTGACGATTTGCCTGCTTTAAGTTAAATTCCCGCCAATTCTAATTCTTTTTTTTTGCCCTTCCATCCGGAAGAGGCTTGGTTTTAACTTAAATTTTAATTGTCATGAAATCAATACTTTATTCATTGATTGCAATACTATTCATTGGAATAATTGCAATGGGCTTTGTAAATAAGCCACAAACACATACCATTCTCATTCAGTCAACGGATAGTAAAACATCAGCGCTTACGCTTTCGCAATCAGCCGATATTATAACTAAAAGGTTACAAACATTTAGCTTGGAGAAATTTGAAATAAATATAATCTCCGGCAAAAACCAGATACAGGTTGTATTGTCAGGTATGCAGGACCTGAAAGTTGCTGAAAGTCTTATCACACAAAAAGGAAAACTGGAATTTTATGAAGCCTATAGCCATCATGAGCTGTTTCAGCTTTTAAAGGGTGACAGCACATTACTGACATATCTGGATAAAGGCAATCACTATGAGTCATCCCCCGAAATAGGATGTACTTCAGCAACAGAAATGAAATCAATTGTTCAATACCTGAACTCGTTTAAACTTGGTGATAAATGCAAGTTTGCCTGGAGTAATTTTTTCAACGATCCTAAGGTTTGTCTTTATGCGTTGCGAATGGAAGAAGGAAACCGCATTCCTTTAACCGGTTTTGACATTCAAAGTTTTGATGTGAAACATGATGTTGACAGGCAAAAAGACAATATTTTGTTTAAGTTCAAAACACCCGCAATACAGGTTTGGGCTGATGTTACAAAACGTAATCTTGACAAGGCAATTGCCATTGTATTGGATAACAATGTGCTCTATGCCCCTGTTGTACGTGAAGAAATAACTGGCGGGAATTGCGAGATTTCGGGTGATTTTACTCATACCCAGGTGCAATTTATAGCTGCGATCGGAGCTAATGGTGAACTACCGGTTGATTTTATACTTATGAAATAGGGGATTAAATCAAGAGTTGAAAAGAGGCTGTTTCAAATTGAGGCAGTCTCTTTTTGTGTTTTGCCGATTCACCGATGATCTGTTCTTTACCAGTATTTTCGGAAAAATATCAAGTATGTAAATTATTTGAAATATATTAGCTGTAAAATCAAGCCTTTAAAAAATCAAATCCAGATTTACTTCAAAAAACCAGTTTGCTTAAATTCTCTTTTTATTAAAAATGTGATTCATCAAAATCCATATCCAACATGAAGCATAAAATCAAAAAAATGAGATTAGTGATTCTTGGTACAGGTATCATAACCATTTTAATCTGCCTGCAAAGCAATACCACCATACCTCTAGGGTATAAAGGCAAACCTTTCAGAGACAGCGTTTACAACCGGGGTCCGCAAATAATTCCCGGTACGATTGAATGCGCTTACTATGATATGGGCGGAGAAGGTGTTGCCTATCACGATTTTGAGTCCATAAATAAAGGCAGCGGCGAACTCAATAAATTGCCGGATCATCAACGGCAGCATTCAACTGCCTACCAATGGGATTTTCGTAATGACGAAGCCGTTGATATTTCCTATACAAAGGATTTTGCCGATTTCAATCACACTGATAACTATTTCACACCTCCTCTAAACCAACTTTATATCGGCTGGACCGAAGATAATGAATGGGTTAATTATACAGTAAATGTAATCAGGCCAGGGAAATACAAAATAGTTGCCCTGTATGGAAATGACGCCAATACCATCAATTTTTCAATTAATAACAAACCAGCTAGTGTGTGCAGGTTGCCACTCGCCACAGGCAGCTGGCATAAATGGAATAAGGCCGAGATTGGTACAATTACTTTTGCAGAAGCCGGAATCCAACTGCTTACATTTCATTATAACAAAGGAAACAATTTTGCCAGTTTCGATTTTATATTTATGCCGGAATAACTGGGTTTCAGGTTTGAATGACTGATAAAAATACTCAAAATCAAGATTTCCCAGCCACGAACGAATAACTTCAATTGGTGGTCATAAGAGATGATTTGATAAAATCGATAAGCAAATTAAATAGTACTCAATCCTAATTGCCTGCTTACGTTTTCGAGTTGCGCCATTGCGGCATCAGGCGAATCGCTTTTGCTGATCTCCATTATTTCGGTTTCGGCCGAATCACATAAAACTATTCTGAAATCTTTATTAACCGTATCAATTGATCGGTTGCTCCTGCTAAAAGTCGTCCAGGTAATATTCGATTCTTTTATCCCGACTTTCATTGTTGCTTCTACCTTAACCCATTTCCCTGTTTTAATAAAACCAAATAAGTTATTCGAAAACATAATCCTTTTTTTATCAAGGTCAATCAATGTACTTGTTGACGAAAACCCCATAAAGGCACCCGCTAAAACCAGCAGTAATCCTCCCCAATTAGTGTAGGTTGTTATTACTCCAATAACAAATATGGTGTAGCCTGCGAATGTTCCCGACGGTCCGAATGATTTATCCAGTTTGTTTTTCAGTATCATTTTGAGGTGTTTTGTACTTTCTTTTTACTTTTCCAGTTGATCAGGTAAACACCTGCCAGGATAAAACACATGCAGATAAGATGAAGTAAAGTCACTTTTTCGCCATAAAGCAAACCCCACATTATGGCAAAGATTGGAATGATATACGTTACCGATGATGCGGCAACAGCCGAAGAATGCCTGATAAGGCTATTCATAAATAACATAGCTACGGCCGATCCTAAAATGCCGAGTGCCGCCAACGCCAGCAAATGCCACGGCCACCCGGGATTAGCCAAAACCGGGGTAAAATCTGTTGATAAAAGATATATCAATGCCACCGGGCCAATAAACAGAAAGGAAAAAGAAGTAACCTGAACGCCTGTTAAATGTGGTAGTTTAGATTTGATCTGATTCATACTGATGGCATAAAAGAAGGTAGCAACAACAATATACAGAGCATAACTATTAATGGTACCCAGGTGAAATCCGTCGCCGGCCAGAATCAACCCGGTAGCACCAATCAGGCCGATTGACAAACCGATAACCTGCATCCTCTTAAAGGCGGTCCGATGAAAAAGCAGGCCAACAATGAGTGTAAAAACCGGTGTCAGGGAATTGAGCATGCCTGCCAAAGCGCTGTCAATCTGTGTTTCGGCTTTCATAAAGAGGAATGCAGGGAAAAAGCTGCCTATGAATCCGGCTATCAGCAAACTTTTCAGATCTTTACGCTGCAATACTTTACTATGTTTAATAGCGATGGGCAACAATACAAGTGAAGCCAGCAAAATACGTAAAGCTGCCGCCTGCTCGCTGCTGAAACTCTTCATCCCGATCTTCATCAGGATAAATGAGCTGCCCCAGACAAATGCCAGTATCATTAAAACAGTAAGTTGAAACCAGCGTTTTGCCCAGATCATAGCATATAAATTTAGACAGCCGAAAGATACTCAAAAGTTTGGAAAGGAAGGTAATTCATACGCACATAAGCTTACACAGATTCGTAAAATAAACATATCCAGCTATTTGTAAAATTATTGTTACCATTATGGTTATTATCTCCCGTAGCTCCTGAGTCATATTGTAAAACCCGGAGCTAAACTTTGGTCCTAAGTGGCAGTTACAGAAATATATTCACTTCTGCATACCCTTATAAAAGCGTGTGGTTGGTCAGGTAAAACGATAAAAAACAGAGGACACAATCAATTGTAAGAGAGGAAACCGAACCGTCAGTTTTACTTTTCTTCCTGGTATTTAAATACATTTCTGAATTCACAGGATTAATTCAGTCTGAATTCTGTTGTCAGCAAATGAATCTTCCGGATTGCTTTCACCAAACATTGGCACTAGACCGTATAATTGTCATTTATAACTCACATATTTGATTTATTTCACTGCATTCAATGCGTTGAAATCAACCTGTGCGCCCCATTTCTTATTGGGTTTCGGGCCCATGTGAAAGACCAACTCACCGCCATCTTTTATGTCATTGTATGTGAAATAGGGGCTGTTCACTGGTTTGTTATTCATGGTTGCTTTCTGGATGTAAATGTTCTGTTCTGATAAGTTTTCGGCAGTCATCCTGAAAGATTTTCCACTGGGAAGGAGAATTGTTGCCTTTGGGATTACCGGGCTCCCAATAGCATAGTAATTTGTTCCGGGACATACCGGGTAAAAACCCATTGCATTGAAAAGATACCATGCCGACATCTGGCCGCAATCGTCATTGCCTGACAAAGAATTGGGCTTGTTGCCATATTGGGTGTTAATAATCTTATGCACAAGTTCCTGCGTTTTCCAGGGTTGGCCGGCAAAATCATACAGATAAATAATATGATGGCTTGGCTCATTTCCATGCCAGTACTCACCAAGCCGGCCCTGAACATCGTCCATATTTGCACTCGAATTGTTGTTAAATGTAAAAAGCGAATCCAGTTTCTGCAAAAAGCCTTTATTCCCGCCATACAATGCGATCAATCCACCAATATCCTGCGGAACATACCAAGAATATTGCCAGCTGGTTCCTTCAGTAAAATCGCCGCCCTGTACATATTCGTGCGAATTGAAAGGAATACGCCAGTTGCCTTTGGAGTCACGTCCACGCATCAGCATGGTGGACTTGTCGAACAGGTTTTTGTAAGCTATAGACCTTTTCAAAAAGTAATTATAATCCGCTGTTTTTCCCAGCGATTTAGCCATTTGAGCAACGCAGAAGTCATCATGCGCATACTCCAGCGTTTTCGAAACCGATTCATTTTCCTTGTCAAAAGGTACCCATCCCAGCGAAGCGTAAGTTTTCACATTATCGTAATCGGGATTCATGGCCGTTGTTTTAATTGCCTCATACGCACGTTCGGCATCAAATCCCTTGATTCCCTTGAGATATGCGTCAACTATTACCGGCACAGCATGGTAACCGACCATGCACCAGGTTTCGTTGCCATCAAGCGACCATACTGGCAAAAGATGATCCGGGCTTTGATCGTAATGAGCCAGCATGGAGTTGATCATATCAGCGTTTCGATCGGGTTGCAGCAGGCAGAAAAGCGGGTGAATGGCCCGGTATGTATCCCAAAGCGAGAAAATTGCATGGTTGGTGAATCCTTTTGTCTGCCTGATATTCTGATCAAGGCCGCGATATTCACCGTTAACATCCTGGTAAATGGTCGGTGTGAGAAAGGCATGATACAATGCGGTATAAAAGGTTTGCTTTTGTTCCGGTGTTCCTTCTATCTCTACTTTTCCCAGCTCCTGATTCCATTTGCGACTTGTTTCTTCAGCTACTTTTTCGAAATTCCAGTGGGCAATTTCAGTATTCATGTTCAGAATAGCATTATCCGTACTAACAGCTGATATAGCCACTTTAACCAGGATTTGTTCGTCCTTTTTGGTTTTGAAGCTGGCAAGGAATTGAAGATTTTTGCCTGCACATTCATTGCTGCTCCTGAAACGGTAGCCATTATAAAACACGCGTTTCCCATCGCTGATTATACTGCTTTCATCAAAGGAACGTGAAAAAACAGCTGTAAAATAAACATAGCGTTCTTTAGCCCATCCACTGACCATATGGTAACCAGTGATTGTTGAATCGTTGAGAATCCGAATATCTGACCAGATCACATTCCAACGGAGATTGCGGCTGAGATCCACCAAAACAGAAGCGCTGTCAGTTTGAGGAAATGTAAACCTAAGAAAGCCTGACCGATCGGCAGAAGTGCATTCTACACGAACGCCGTTATCTTTAAGTTTTACTGAATAATAACCTGCCGAAACTGATTCGTCAGCATGCGAATACCGTGCACGATAACCCGAATCCGGATTTTCTTTCCGCCCCTGCACAAACCAAGGTTTTCCCACCTGTGGCATAAAACGAATATCGCCCAGGTCGGGAATGCCGGTACCGCTGAAATGGGTAAGACTAAATGCAATTATTGAACTATCGGAATATTCGTATCCTGAGGCTGTTTCCCATAATTCATCTTCCGTATCGGGCGAAATTTGTATCATCCCGAAGGGTGCTACCGAACCCGGAAATGTATTTCCCTCGCCATTGGTTCCGATGAGAGGATTGACAAAAGATGCCGGGATTTCTGCAGCTGGTTTAACTTGCGCCTGTATATAAACGGGGCAAAAAAGGAGAAGAATAAGAATTGAGTTTAAAAATCCGGAGTAGTATGACTTATTCATGTGCATTATGATTTTCTATAAATTGAGCAACAAAGCTAAGGCATTTGAAAACATGGCTTTCGATGAATTAATTATATATTTAAGCGGTAAATTTTATCAAAAATAAGTATGGTGAAATTTTGACAGATTTAAAGCAGGTAAAAAGGCCAAGAGTTTTTCTTATGCTGCAGATTTGGTTAACTCGGGAAAACTATCGAATTTTGAGCTTAAATGAAGTTTAAACTTCAGGGTATGTATATTCTCCGGCATCCCAGCTTTATAAACGCACTTAAAATTTAATCAGTTATGAACTTACTAATCAAAACTCCAAACCTAAACCTTATAAAACGCATACTATTACTAATCAATATATTAATGCTTATGGTTAGTTTTTCAGTTAAAAGTCAGACAGCAGACAAATCAACTCCGGCCAGGCCATTACGACTTGGAATTATCGGATTATCGCATGATCATGTTCATGGTGTGTTTCAAAACGCTTCAAATCCTGATATAGAAGTCGTTGGAATTGCTGAGCCCGACACTGCCCTTGTCACAAGGTATGTAAACCAATATCATCTGGATCGAAATATTATTTTTGGAAGTACAGAGGAATTAATTGCAAAAACAAAACCTGAAGCCGTGTCTGTTTTCACTTCTATCAGCGATCATATAAAGGTTGTAAGAATTTGTGCTCCGCTGAAAATACATGTAATGGTCGAAAAACCTTTGGCTATCAATTTTCAACAGGCAAAGGAAATGAATGCTCTTTCTAAAAAATGGGGAATTGAAATAATTACAAATTATGAAACTACCTGGTACCCGGTTACCAAAGATGCCTATACCAAAACTATCGAAGAAAAACTGATAGGTGAACCCAGGAAAATGGTGATTCACGACGGGCATAAAGGTCCCATTGAAATAGGATGCAGCAAGGAGTTTACCAACTGGCTGACCGATCCGGTTCTTAACGGAGGTGGTGCTATTATTGACTTTGGTTGTTACGGAACCGACCTGATAAGCTATTTTATGAATGGAGAAAGACCAACATCAGTTACAGCAATAACGCAACACATCAAACCGGAAACTTATCCAAAAGTGGATGACGAAGCAACTATTATTGTCACTTATCCTGAAATGCAGGGAATTATTCAGGCTTCATGGAACTGGCCAATCAGTAGAAAGGACATGGAGATTTATGGCAAAACAGGATACATTATCACCAGCGATAATGTGCATTTAAAGATTCGTATAAATGATCAAACCCCGGAGCAAGCGCTTACAATCAATAAAGATAAGGCTATTGCCCAAAATCCATTTTCATTCTTTGCTTCTGTTGTAAGAGGTAAAATAAAACTTACTTCAAATGATCCTTCATCCATGAGTTTGAACCTGGTTGCCATGGAGATTCTTGACGCCGCGGTTCAATCAGCCAGGAGCGGGGAAACGATATATTTAAAATAAGAATGAAGAAGGAGAGGCAACAAACATAAGAGCTGCTTGGGAAATGCCATGTAAAACCTGGTTTTTAATATTTCGGCATTCGTACTTTGGCCGGGTTTACGTCATTTGAATTTCTAAGCTCAATTCAGATTTTACATCAGGTAAGCAATTCAATTACTGAACAAGTAACAACTTTCAGAGTTATTAAAAATTACAGCTTAAACATAATAACATTGATGAAATGGACGAATCAAAAAACACCATAAAGGCAGCCGCCATAAATTTCCTTCAACTCACGGCTGTCGGAAACGTAAATGAAGCTTATTATTTATATGTTGACCCTGAATTCAGACACCACAACATACATTTCAAAGGTGATGCCGAATCACTGAAAGCAGCCATGATTGAGAGCGCGGTTTATCTGCCTGCCAAGCAGCTTGAAGTCAGGTTTGCTATAGAGGAAGGCAACATGGTTGCTGTTTATTCAAAGGTTATTGTTAGTCCTGGCGAACCGGGCATAGCACTGGTACATTTTTTCCGTTTCCGCGGTGATAAAATCGTTGAATTATGGGACCTTGCGCAAGCTCCTGAAGATGAAATTATCAATGAAAATGGCTTATTCTGATAAATTACGAAAGCACTGCTTTTTAGTTCTGGCTGGCATCCACTGTATAATTATAGCTGAGCGGACCAAGAAAATCACAAAAGATTGCTTTTTGGCGTCAGCTCTGTATGTAATTGTCTGATCTTAAAGAATATTCGAAATTGAAGTTTCATATTTTCATATAATCCATTTGACTTTGTATATCGTCCTGTTATTTATAGTAATTTTACGCCCCTTTTAAAAAAAATATGCGTTAACAAACTATTCTCCTATTTCTTGTACTCCTAAGTACAAACTGGCTTTTAGCCCAAATCCCAACCGGGTATTACTCAACTGCCGACGGACTTACAGGTGCCCCTCTCAAAACAGCCTTGTATAATATTATCAAAGGCCATACAGCAGTAAGCTATACTCCTGGAGTATGGAACGCTTTTTATACCACTGATAAAAAAGCTAACGGCAAAGTCTGGGATATATATTCCGATGTGCCTGGCGGAACACCCCCTTACGAATATACACTTGGAAGCGGCCAATGTGGTACATACGCAGTAGTAGGCGATTGTTACAACCGTGAACATAGTTTCCCGAAAAGTTGGTTTGGCGATGTTGCCCCTATGAATGTTGATATTTTTCATTTATATCCAACTGATGGAAAAGTTAATGGGCAAAGGAATAACTATCCTTATGGAACCGTAAGTTCACCTACCTGGACATCCAAAAACGGATCGAAACTCGGGCCATGTTCGGCACCTGGATACAACGGTATTGTATTCGAGCCCATTAATGAATACAAAGGCGATCTTGCCCGTACTTATTTCTACATGGTGACACGGTACCAGGATATCGTAGCCTCGTGGAACTCAAATGCGGAAGCACAACCTACACTTGATGGTACTTCTTATCCATGTTTCGATCCCTGGATACTCAACGTTTTGCTCGCATGGAATGCCGCTGATCCCGTTAGCGCTAAGGAAATCGCGCGCAACAATGCCGTTTACGCCATACAGCATAACCGTAATCCCTACATCGATCACCCTGAATATGTAACCGCTGTCTGGGGTGGTACCACGGTACTTGCCGAGCCGACTAATCATGCTTTGTCATTCACGGTGAGTTCAACAACAAGCACCACTTTAACACTTACCTGGAAGGATAATGATGGTACACAACCAGCCGGCAATTTCCTAATCCTGGCTAATAATACAGGTACTTTTACATCACCTTCCGATGCTAATATCTATCCTAACGATCTGGTTCTGAGCGATAACGCCGGAAAGGTAAATGTAGCTCACGGCGTACAAACCTACACCTGGACCGGACTCGTACCATCAACTACCTATTACTTTAAGATTTGGCCTTATACCAATACCAGTACCAGCACCAATTATAAAGCTGACGGAACAATTCCTGCTGCCAATGGAACAACCCTTGCAGCAGCAACCTTAACCACAGCACCGACCGCATTGACCGGCTTCAGCTATGTGTCGGGAACAGGCCCTTCATCTTCACAAAGCTATTCGTTAAGCGGAGCAGGATTATCACCAGCCTCAGGTAACATTACAGTTTCCGGTACTT
Source organism: Bacteroidales bacterium (assembly GCA_963665485.1). Lineage (GTDB taxonomy): Bacteria > Bacteroidota > Bacteroidia > Bacteroidales > UBA4417 > UBA4417. The sequence goes on from OY762227.1 coordinate 1,409,363, forward strand.
CCGATTTTGAAGTTTCATCAGATAATTCAACCTTCACGAATTCATTTACTATTCCTTATACCGGAGGAGCACTTGCAGCTACACCTGTATATGTGTGGCTGAAATCCGGTTTGTCCACAGGCAGCTATACTTCTGAAAATATAACAATAACAGGTGGTGGAGCATCCACTTCACTTGTTCCTTGCAGTGGAAATGTTACTGACTTTACGGGCATTTCCGAAAACCAGGGAGGTATTAAAGGAAATGCATTCCTCAACCAGGGATATTTCTATATCAATGTGCCTTCAATGGAAAACAAACAAACAGAAATTGGAATATTTAATTCAGTAGGACAGCAATATAGCAGAACCAGGCTTGTTATGCAAGGCCAGGTTCAGGTTCAGGCTCCCTCGGCTCCGGGAATTTATATTGTAAAAGTCAGCAACGGGAAAGATTTCTTCGTAAAAAAGGTTTCTGTCAGCAAAAAATAATCTCAGCTGAAAATTTAAGCTTCAGCTTGTTTTTCTTTTACCATTACTAAAAAAAGAGACTAAATCCGTCCTGTGATTTGGTCTCTTTTTCCTTTTGGCTCATTTTCTTTTCGTCACTCAGTCCCGCTTTCTCTCATCAACCGGATAATTCACCTAAAGAAAAAATCTCTTCTTCAAAGAAAATAGTATTGCGAAGCAAATCGGGAATATTTTGCTAAATTTAGCAAGGCAAAACTGCAGATTTCAGTTTTACTGTATTTGCCTGCTTTTGCAATTTATTATCCTCAATACGAATAAGATATGAACGATCAGATTCAGGAAATCGCCGAGAGATTGCGCGGATTGCGCGACTTACTCGACATCCCGATGGAAGAAATGGCTAAAACATGTCATATTTCCAATGAAGAATATCTCGGTTACGAAAGTGGTGAAATGGACATCCCAGTAAGTTCACTCGAAAATATTTCGAAACATTACAACATAGAGTTGACGGCCTTGCTATTTGGCACCGAACCCAATATGAAAACCTTTTTCCTGACCCGCGCCGGACAGGGAACAGCCATGGAACGGACCCATGTATATAAATACCAGGCCTTAGCAGCTGGTTTTGCCGGACGAAAAGCAGATCCTTTCATTGTTACCGTAGAGCCAACAGCCGAAAATACGCCCATGCATCTGAACAGTCACAACGGGCAGGAATTCAATTTAGTGCTTGAAGGCAACTTACTTCTCAGTATTGACGGGCATGAGCTTACATTAAACGAAGGCGACAGCCTTTATTTTGATGCAACCCGATCGCATGGGATGAAAGCTTTGAACGGGAAATCCGTGAAGTTTCTGGCTGTCATTTTCTAAGCAATCATAATTAATAATCAACGACCTGCGGTACTATGATCGAAAAATATTTGAAGCAAACAAAATTCAGGGATTTCGAAGATTTTAAGGTTAATTATGAACTGATTGTTCCTGAAGATTTCAACTTCGCTTATGATGTTGTTGACAGCTGGGCGACCATCAACCCCGGGAAGCAGGCATTACTCTGGACCAACGACAAAGGGGAATGCCGTTCTTACACTTTTGGTGAAATAAAAGAAATTTCGGACCGCACCGCTGCTTACTTTTCGTCAGTCGGTATTCAGAAAGGCGATATGGTGATGGCCATTCTTAAACGTCGCGCTGAATTCTGGTTCACCATTATTGCCCTTCACAAAATTGGCGCTGTTATCATTCCCGCTACGCACCTGCTGACTAAAAAGGATATCATTTATCGTAACAATGCCGCCGATATTAAAGCTATTGTTTGCGATGGCGACGAGCTGCTTATCGGATCAATTAATGATGCATTACCCGAATCACCTTCAATCAGGAAACTGATTTCAATTGGCCCATATATTCCTGATGGCTGGGACGATTTTCACAATGGCATTCAACATGCCATACCCTTTGTTCGGCCCGCTGAAGCCACCAAAAACAGCGATCCGCTTATCGTTAGCTTTACTTCCGGCACGACAGGCGATCCCAAAATGGTGATGCTCGACCATGTGTATCCACTTGCTCACATTATTACTGCCAGCTACTGGCATAATCTCGATGAGAACAGTCTTCATCTTACTATTGCGGATACCGGCTGGCTTAAAGCTGTATGGGGGAAACTCTACGGCCAATGGCTGGCAGGCGCTGCCGTTTTTGTTTACGATCATGAGAAATTTGCTCCGGCAGATATGCTTTCAATTCTCTCAAAACACAAGGTAACTTCATTGTGCGCGCCGCCTACCATATTCCGATTTCTTATTCGTGAGGACCTTGCCAGATATGATTTGTCGAACCTCAAATGGTGTACCATCGCTGGCGAGGCGCTAAACCCTGCAGTTTACGAACAGTTCTATAAAATGACCGGCATCAAACTGCGTGAAGGATACGGTCAGAGTGAAACTACACTTTCGGTTCTTACAACACCCTGGGTCGAACCCAAACCGGGCTCAATGGGTTTACCCAATCCACATTACAATATTGATTTGCTTACACCCGACGGCAGGTCGGCAGAAGCAGGGGAACAGGGTGAGATTGTAATTTGTTATGATAAGAAATACCCTGTGGGATTGTTCAAAGGGTATTACCGGAACCAGCGCCTCACCGACGAAGCCCTGAAAGATGGCATTTACTACACCGGCGATTTATGCTGGAAGGATGAAGATGGCTATTTCTGGTTTGTAGGACGCTCTGACGATGTGATCAAAAGCTCTGGCTATAGAATAGGCCCATTTGAGGTAGAAAGTGCCCTGATGACGCATCCTGCTGTTGTGGAATGCGCCATAACCGGCGTTCCTGATGAAACCCGGGGGCAAATCGTGAAAGCTACGGTAATCCTGGCAAAGGATTACAAGGACAAAGCCGGAGAAGCACTGATAAAGGAGTTGCAGGATCATGTAAAGCAGGTGACGGCTCCTTACAAATATCCGCGTATTATTGAGTTTGTGGATGAACTACCCAAAACTATAAGCGGGAAAATCCGACGGGTGGAAATTCGTCAGCGCGATAATAAGTAAACCATTGGTATGCTGGATACTGCTTCCTTTTCGATTGATGTACAACTCGTCAGTTAACTTTATGGGGATTCAAGCTTCATAAAAGCTTAATACTGTTAACAGCAGGTAAACTATTACAGGTTTTGATGTCAGGAATTAATGATCTGAATCTGACATCTCGTTCTGAGTCGTTACAGGCATTAGAATCTCGCTGTCCGAAGTTTTAGAGTGTTTTAGCTGTTGCTCATACCTGTACCTGATCAGATGTTTCTGTATCTCATAAAATTCTTCGTCCGAAACCCTCACAGGTTTTTGCAGGCCTTCATCAAACAAATGCGATATGCCTGTATGCCTGAAAAACAAGGCATTATAAATTTTAATACAAATCCCGTCCTTTTCAAAAACTACATTCCCGAGTCTTCGCCTGCAGTATAATTTCCCAAAACGATATTCGTTAATTTCATCCCTGTCTTCATAAAAGGAAAAGCCTTCAGAAGCCAGATCAGAAACCATTCTCTTAACAGATGCGCTTTCTATCGTTGTCATTTTTCCGGAAAATTAGCCCGAAAGTACAGAATTATAAAACATGGAAATTATCCAGCCCGGAAAAAGTGTTATAGAAACTGTTCTGGCCAAAGGTTTAGCGTGAAGAAATCTTCTATTGTAGACTATTTTAGAAATACTCACAAAAAAACCCGGCCAAAACCGGGTTATCATTTATATTGAAAACGAGTGTTATAAATTATCAACTTTAGCTTCCAGGATATTCTGAATATTTAAAGGAACATTTGAAAGGAAGTTATATCCTGTTAAGGTCTCAATGGCATCAACACTTACCCTGTAATATCCCCAGGCCTGTGACGACACAGCTTGGTTGTTAGCCATTATAATTGAAATTACTCTTGTTGATGTTGTAATCCGGCTTAAATCACTATTGCCATTAGGTATAACAACAATAATTTTCCACGTTTGAGCAGGAACCACAACACCATTACCTACTGTAGTTACATAACCGGAAGATCCGGTTCCGCCTTGGCCTGCAGGTCCGCTGATGATGTATACTTCGTTACCGGCTGATACCAGTGAGCGTGTATAATTTTCTAAATTAGCCCAGGGAATCTGGTTGTTATTCGGCGACTGCGGGATCATATTAGTCATCAGGAAAGTTGCCGAATTATTGGCTGTAGTTGATGTTCTGTCGGCTGAAGGGCACATATGTCCCCTGTCGAAACCTGAACCCGAAAATTCGGAAGCAGTAACCTTATACCATGCCGTTGGCAAAGTAACATCAGAACGGAAATCATCCTGGCGGGCAGCAGTTCCAATGTCGGCGGAATACACATGCCAGCTGGTCCAGTTTGGAGTGTGCGTTGTATTGTTATAGGATAAGCAATATTGCGGCTTAACCATCAGGTAGTTGTTCGTATTGATAAGATCACTGGTAGCATTGCTGGGATTTCCCAGGAGCATATTGTCGTTATCGCCGGATACAGGTGCAGGTGGTGTAACAGTACCTCCGGTTACTGATGAATATTCTGATACAGAAATGTCATCGATATTAATCCGGTTTGCACCACCGCTGGTTTTACGTATTTCAAAACGTACAGTGCCTGTTAACTTTACTGTGAATGAAGTTATAGCCAGTGTTGTTGTACTGCAAGTAACCGTACCACCAACTTTCGACCAGGAAGTACCGCTGTTCACTGACTTCCACAACTCCCATGTACTATTGCCATCAGTACCATATTTGGCATGTTTTACCTGTACAGTGCCGGCCCCTTTTACCAGGTCATATTGCATGGTGATTTTACCGTTATTCCTGACTCGTGCTGAATTTGATCCGTTTTTACGATCGCTGGTTGAATTGCCAATTAAGGCGTCATCTAAATTCCAGCTTCCAGAGGTCAGTGTAGCCGCTGCATTTGTATAAGAAGTTTTTGAGGCACTTTCGAATCCTTCAGAAAGTAGGATGGTTGTGGATTTGAAGTTGGTTCCGGTACTTGATTTATTTGTAGTTGTCGGGATGGTATCTTCTTCTTGTTTGGAACAAGAGTTAAAAACAGATAAAAAAACTACAGAGGCAATTAGAAATGGCAGTAATTTCTTATTCATAAAATCAGACTTGATTAGTTTCGTTAGTTTTAACAGGTTATAAATGATAAAAGTGAGTGAAAGTACTACAATATCAGACACAAACGATGTTTAGAAGAAATTTATTTTACATATGTATAATCAAGCCATTTTTTACGAAGCCATTCTTGTGCAGTTCAAAGGCTTGTTGTTCCTATTATTGAGGAAAAGGAGCAAGGTTTAAAGGAGGGTTGGAGTCATCAAGCAGACGAATATAAATGTACTAATAAGTGAATTTATTTTACTTGCCATACAGCAGGAAGATACACGCAAACAGGAAACCGGGATGTGCCGGCTGAAATACATGTGCTTAAGAATGAGCCATATGTAAGGTCTTAACGATAATTAACATATTAAAAACACAGGCTTAAAAATATTAGAATTTACATCCCGTTATACTAGCTAAATCTATACGGGCAAAAAACCTGGTGGTTACAGGTTTCAAGACCACAGAACCAGGCAGTTCTTCATAAGTTAACTTTAAAACTCATCCCGATGAAACCATCCAATGATATAAAAGGCGAACACTATGCTATTGCAATTATTCTGAGCGCGATGAAAAAGCTTGCTCTTGATATGCGAACCGGAAAGTTTATAGACTCATACCGTATTGTACAAATCCTTGATTTCCTGCATACTTTTACTGAACACTGTCACTACGAAAAAGAAGAAAAATGTCTTTACCCGGCTTTAGTTGAATATGATATACCCTGGACAGCAGATACAATAAATCAGTTAATTGATGAGCAAAAACTGGCTCATAACTACCTGAAAGAAATTGATACTCTTTTCGATGAATATCTTTCGGGTAATGCTCAGGTTCTGAATCGTTTGTCAGCAAGCATGATAAATTATGTAGTAATCGAGGAAAGGCATATAAAAATAGTGGATCAGGTTTTGCTGCCATTATGCGACAGGGTTTTTGACGACGAAAAACGCACATCTGTTGTTGCTGAGCTGCGAAGGATACAGGATCAGAATGTCGGGCATGTTAAACACCTGGAATATTATAAATTCCTTACCCTGCTGTTTTCAGAAAATGAAGTTACAAGCGCTGGCGTTTATTATTAAGATTTAGGGATAGGACAGTAATTTCAATTTCATCCAATTAACTTTAACGATTGCAACAAAGCCAGGCCGGGTTATTCCGGCTGATTGCGTATTTTATTTCTCCCGGGTTTGTAGTGAGCAGAATTATTCTGAAATGCCCATTGGCATCAGATCTAAATATCATTTAAGAAATCCTTATATTGAATCAGGATAAATAGCATGCCTGATTCCTAAATTTCTTTTACTTTTACTTAAGGTTAGATACCTTTGTACGGACAGTCAAGGCAGATACGTTTTACTTCAGTTTTTAGTGTCCGCTATAAACGGAAATATCAGATAAAACTAAAAAAGACTCTTTCATCCTGTATAAATACTCTTTTGCCGGTCATGCTCTGATTGTGTAAAGAAAATCAAGGGTTTATACGTTACCAGGCTGCCGGGAATCATTTGAAACGCATACGCTATCTTAAATAGGCATTTAAAAGCATTTTCATTTTAAAAATCAAAATAATATGAGTTTTACACACGAAGTTGAAGGAATGATTTGTGTCGCACAGGGGGCAAATCATGGTTCGGCACCTATCCCCGAAGAAGGTAGATGGGTAAAGGCCAAAGAAGTAACTGACATTTTTGGATTAACGCATGGTGTGGGTTGGTGCGCTCCCCAGCAGGGAGCCTGCAAGTTAACCCTGAATGTAAAAGCCGGTATCATACAGGAAGCATTAGTCGAAACAATTGGCTGCTCGGGCATGACTCATTCGGCAGCAATGGCTTCAGAAATTCTTCCGGGCAAAACCATCCTGGAGGCATTGAACACGGATCTTGTTTGCGATGCCATCAATACTGCCATGCGTGAATTGTTCCTGCAAATTGTTTACGGACGTACCCAAACGGCTTTCTCAGAAGGTGGTTTGCCTATAGGCGCTGGTCTTGAAGACCTGGGCAAAGGACTCCGGAGTGTTACCGCTACCATGTATGGCACTGTTGCCAAGGGTCCGCGTTACCTCGAAATGGCCGAAGGCTATGTTACACGCATTGGCCTGGATGAAGGGAATGAAATTATCGGTTACGAATTTCTGAACCTCGGCCGCATGCTGGATATGATTAAAGCCGGAACAGAAGCTGGCGAAGCCCTGAAAAAAGCTTCCGGGAAATACGGCCGCATGGAAGACGCAGTTAAAATTATTGATCCACGTAAAGAATAGGAGAACATACGATGCCATTATTTGAAAGTTATGAAAGACGAATCAGCCAGATTAACAAAGTGCTGAACTCGCACGGTATTTCTTCCCTTGAAGAAGCCAGGAAAATATGCGATAACAAAGGCGTGGATGTTTACAAAATTGTTAAGGATATCCAGCCTATTGCTTTTGAAAATGCCATGTGGGCATATATAGTAGGTGCTGCAATTGCCATCAAAAAAGGCCAGACCAACGCTGCCGATATTGCGACTACTTTAGGCGAAGGCTTACAGGCTTTCTGTATTCCGGGTTCCGTTGCCGACGACCGTAAAGTTGGTATAGGTCATGGAAATCTGGCGGCAATGCTGCTTCGTGAGGAAACCAAATGTTTTGCGTTTCTTGCAGGGCACGAATCGTTTGCCGCAGCCGAAGGTGCAATTGGTATAGCCAAATCGGCCAACCGGGTTCGCAAGGAGCCGCTTCGCGTAATCCTGAATGGATTGGGGAAAGACGCAGCCAAAATCATTGCCCGTGTTAACGGTTTCACCTATGTGCAAACCCAATTTGATTACGCTACCAGCGAATTAAAAGAAGTTGCCCGCACAGCTTATTCCAAAGGCGATAAAGGAAAAGTAAACTGCTACGGCGCTGACGATGTACGCGAAGGTGTTGCTATTATGCATAGCGAAGGTGTTGATGTTTCAATTACAGGGAACTCAACCAATCCAACGCGTTTCCAGCACCCTGTTGCTGGTACGTACAAAAAAGAGTGTGTTGAACAGGGCAAGAAATACTTTTCGGTGGCTTCGGGCGGCGGAACAGGCCGCACATTGCATCCCGATAATATGGCTGCAGGCCCGGCATCGTACGGAATGACCGACACTATGGGGCGTATGCATTCCGACGCACAATTTGCAGGCTCGTCTTCCGTCCCGGCACATGTTGAAATGATGGGATTAATCGGCATGGGTAATAATCCAATGGTTGGCGCTTCGGTTTCAGTAGCGGTGGCTGTATCACAGGCTTAATCGAATTAGTACATCTTTAAAGGATTGGCGGATTTTCTGCCAGTCCTTTTTTGTTTTAAGGAAGTGGTGTATTATGCAAGTAAGAGGCTGCCAATGCAATCGTAAGGGTGAAGGGTATATGCTAAACTCCGTCTTTTATGACTGCTATTAATAATTGATCTGATAACTATATGGAAGCATGTCTCCAATACGCTGCAAAGCCATATCTCCGTCCCAATATATGCCTAACTGATCGAAATATCCATTTTCGTCAAAGAAAACTTTCGATTTAAGAAACACTATTTGAGTTAAGTTTGAGTAATAACTTATTTGTATATTTTTCGTTGATGTAAGTAATTTCGAACTAATATTGAGAGGTCCAAAAGGAGAGAGGTTTTTCTTAATGACAATGTTTTCATAGTTTAGATATTCACCAGATTCATCTTTGACTGTAAATCCTGCTTTAATTAAATTATTTGCCCACAGTGTTCTGAAAAAATGCATTCTCGACCCGAGATATGCCATTTCCCTTCTTCTTTGATAATACTGCTCATGTGTTTTATCAGTTATCAAATCTTCAGTGAAGATATAGTTACCTTTAAAAAGAAAGGAGCTATCCTTTTTATAATACTCAAATTTGTCCAAGAAATAAGTGAGTCGGTATCCCAACCCATTGTTGGAAATAAGGATTGGCTTTGAAGCATACACTTTAAGCGTATCATCATCAGAGCCATAATTAAAGGTAATGTCTTTTTCATTATTTATCCGACAAAGGTCTGCGTTGGCCGTAGTACCAAGAAATACACTTTTAAACAATACTAAATCTTTCTTTCTTTGCCCGACCAGGGATTTGGATGAAACAACCACCCCATCCATATCGTATGCCTTTGGAGTTAAATTAATAAGTAACGGTTTATCGGTAGTAACAGGCTGTGTAACAGAATAATATCCTACGCAGCTTATAATCAGAGGCATGGAAGAATTGTTGGAAATGGCTAACTCAAAATTTCCAGCTGTATCCGATTGGGTGCCGACAAATGTACCATCAAAATATACTGCTGCAAAACAAATGGTTTTATCTGTTTTTTTATCTTTTATGGTCCCTTTAATAACCTGGTTGTACCCAAGCAGGCTGAAATTGATAAATAGTAATATCAAAAGATTGAATTTCATAACAGCAAATAAGGTTGATAATGATTTGAATTAAGCTAAAGTACCCGTTAATTGTTAATCTGACTATTGAATCTGCGAGATTTGAATTATATCACTAGTTAGCCAGCTAAGATATAGGATTTTTCAAGTGATATGTGAAGTCACGGTGTAATTTTACCAGATAAAATCTATCTCCCGTTTTATTATCAATACCTTTGCCGCCTGGTTAGCTAAAGTTCGGTTTTATGAATGAGAATGAGATGATATGGAACAGAAATTTTATTTTGCTCATACTATCCAATTTTTTGATGTATATCACCTATTATGCCATACTTTCGGCATTACCCATTTACCTGGTCAGTGACCTGCATGCCTCCAAAGTCCAGGTAGGTGTTGTAGTCGGGACCTACACCATTGCTTCGGTACTGGTGCGCCCGTTTTCGGGTTTTGCGCTCGACAGGTTTGGCCGACGCACTATCTTTTTATCCGCTTTGCTAATTTATTCGTTCCTGTTTTCAGGGTACCTGGTTGCCGGAACCATCCTATCGATAATACTACTCAGGTTTGCCCAAGGTCTGACATGGGGATTTACTACGGTTTCAGGATCAACTATAGCTGTCGACATTATCCCGGTTCCGAAGCGAGGCCAGGGAATTGGGTATTTCGCTTTGTCAACTACACTTGGAATGTCTGTCGGACCGGTAATCGGGTTGTTTATCTGTCACAACTGGGGGTATATGCCCATGTTTGTTTCAGGATGTTTTATCAGCATTGCCAGCCTGGCATGCGCGTATGCGGTGCGCTTGCGCAAACGCTTTGTAGTCGGGAAACGGATTCAGTTGAAATTGGACAGCATGTTTGATGAAAACTCTATACGCCCCTCACTAAACGTGCTGATAACTATGATGGCTTATGGCGCGCTGCTGTCATTCATTGCGCTTTACGGACGTGAGATAGGAATTCAAAACTCTTCGCTCTACTTCCTGATTTTATCTTTTGGTATCGCGGCCGCAAGGCTAACCTCCGGTAAAGCGTTCGACAGGAATGGCCCGCGGAAGATTATTACGCTATGCCTGGTTTTGCTGATTATAGGTTTTCCGCTGCTGGCCATGGCAAAAAGCGCAACACTTTTCTACCTGTCAGCCGTTATTATAGGATTTGGAAACGGGGTTGTATTTCCGACTTTCTCTTCGATGGTGAATAACCTGGCAGATGCAGCGCATCGCGGAGCCGCAAATTCGACCCTCTACACAGCAGTTGATATGGGAATGGGGTTCGGAATGATTATGGCCGGTTTAATTGCGCAGTATATTTCACTCTCGGCCATTTTCTGGATAAGCGCGCTTGTTTGTATGGCCGGATTACTGTTCTTCCGCGTTTTCGTGCTTACTTATTATGAGAACTATCAACGTAAAGTGGTAAAAAGCTGAGGGAACTACTATCTTATCACTACTAAAAATCCGGCAACTCATCATTCCGATCAAAAAGGCAATTTTGCCAGATTTCACAGATTTATTCTGCTTTTATCAGTTTTTTATAAAATCTGATCATAATCATTGAATATTTGTCTGTTAAATCGGCGGAATCTGTGGCATATATCTGTTTGTTAATGCCTTAAATGACCTGATTAGTTACAAGCCCGAAATAATGATATTCCTGACTTTGTCGGAAATTTGGGTTGAGTCCATTCCCTTATAATCCTCCCATAACAGCGGAGGTGAAACGATTACTTTAACTTTGGCAGACCGGATAATTGAAGTGCCTTTTGGCATTATATTCTTTGAGCCGCTGATAGTTACCGGTACAATGGGCACACCTGCCTTTACGCCTAACCGGAGTCCACCGGCTTTAAATGGCGCAACAGTTCCATCCGCACTCCGGGTTCCTTCGGGAAATATAACTATTGAATGGCCTGCTTTCAGTCGTTCGGCTGCATCGTTGATAGCTGCGAGTGATTGACGCGGATCTTTCCTGTCGATAAAAATGCAGCCGATATACTTCATCCAGCGGCTGAAAGTGGGGACTTTTAACAACTCATGTTTAGCGATGAAGCCTTTATCGCGGGGAATATGCCCGACGAAGATTGGTATGTCGAAATTGCTTTGATGATTGGCTACAAATAGAACACCGCCGGTTTGGGGAATATTTTCAATTCCTGTGACATAAATGGAGGAGCCATTCATTCTGAGACCCGATTGCGCCCATTTTCGGGCAATAGCATGCGCGCAGGCATCTCTTTCGGCGATCCTGCCCTGCCTGTTGAGTTTTATCAGTTTAAACCTTGGAATCAACATACTCCACCACAGGTATGTGAACCAGCTGATTGTTTTTAGCACGAATTTCTGATTTAAAATTAATGGAATTTGTTTGCGCCAGATTCTGTTGTATTTATACAAACCCTGATCTACAAAAATATGATTTATTTAGTCAGTGTTGGACCAGTGCAGAAATACAAAATGATTTATCCGGGGAAATGGGATTTTTCATGCCCCCAATAATTGAAATCTGCTGATTTCTGCTAAAATATAGTTATAAACATCAACCCCAAAATTTGAATTTTTATGCTATTTTCGCACATCAAAATCAAAAATAATCAGAAATGGAAATTATTGGAAGAGTTGCTCAGTTGTTACCTCTTGTAACAGGGCAAGGCAAAAACGGCGAATGGCGCAAACAGGAATTTATCATTGAAATAGCCGACGGACAGTTCCCGAAAAAAATATGTTTCTCCCTATGGGGTGATAAAATTGACCAGGCTGGCTTAAGCCTGAATGAAACAGTAAAAGTGTTTTTTGATATAGAAAGCCGCGAATACAATGCCCGCTGGTTTACCGAAGCCAGAGCCTGGAAAGTTGAGAAACAAGGAGCTGCTGCTTCCGCGCCAACACATACATCATCACCACAAGTGCCAAATGATGCTCCGGCTTCGTTTAATGCGGCACCGGTTGAGGACGATCTTCCTTTCTAGGGATTAGGTTTTTTGGTTAGGATTTAGAGAGACAAAGCGACCCTACGACTTAAAGCCTGAAAGGAGTTGTTGAGAAGAAACGTAATTTAGGAATACAGCAAAATTATTAAATCAGGTGATAAAGCATTTCTGACAAAGATGCCTTTTCACCTGATTTGCATTTCAAGGTAAATGATACCAAATGAGATTATCAAGGATAGGATTGTAACCATTATCCCTAACCTGAAAAATTCCATAAATTTAATTTTCACACCTTTACTTTCGGCCGTTTCGATTACGATAAGGTTGGCCATAGCCCCGATTATGGTTGCATTTCCGGCCAGAGTAGATGCCGAAGCCAGTGCCAGCCAGAGTATATCGCTGTTTGCCGTTTTCATCAGCGGAAGCATTACTACTGTAAACGGGACATTGCTAACTATTTGCGAAAGGAACAGACTGACCAGGTGAATTCCGGCTAAACCCGCGCCATTCTCCGTTAATTTTATATGATTCAGCAAATGCTCCATTAAACCGGCTTTTTCGACAGCATGTACTACAATAAAAAGTGAAGCAAAGAACAAAAGCAATACCCAGTCGACCTGGCGGATAACTTTCGAGGGTTTTATCCGACCCAGCAACAGGATCAGGGAAGCTCCGATAAGCGCGATTAACGGAATAGATAAATTAAGCGGGCGGCTCAGGAAAAACAGGATGATAACCAGGATAAAAATAGGAACCGAAAAACGCATGGAATGGTAGTTGTAAGAAGCTTCCTTTTCAACTGCAGCAAGATCTGGCTTTGTTTTTTTATCAGTTTCAGGGAAACGTGATGTTATTACCGAAGGATAATACCATTTCACGAAATATACGATAACCAGCATTCCTGTTACCGATACAGGGAGCAGGTAAATCAGGAAATGGCCATACGAAATTCCTGAATTTATACCGATAAGCATATTTTGTGGATTACCGGTTATGGTCATGGCGCTTCCAATATTCGACGACAGAATTTCGGCAATCAAATAGGGCACAGGATTAAGTTTGAGCGAGCGGCAGATGCCTATAATTACAGGTGTAAAAAGCAGCACAACAGCATCGTTAACAAGGAAAGCGCTGGCTATTCCGGTTATAATTGAAAGCACGACCAGAAGTTTGAAAGGAGTGTCGGCAACTGCCAAAGTTCGTGTAGCAATCCATTCAAAAAATCCATCCAGCTCAAGGGTTGCCACAATGATCATCATGCCAAGCAACAGCGCAATGGTATTGAAATCGATAGCACGAATGGCTTCATCGAAAGTGATAACCCCAAAAAGAATCATAGCTACCGCGCCAAAAAATGCTGCCGATGGCCGGTCAATATTCATTCGCGGAAGCCGGGTAAAAATTATACCAATGTAGGTGATAATAAATATGATCAGGGCGGTGGTTTGCATATAGTTTAATGGTTCAAAAATTCAACATTGTAGAGACGCAATGCCTCGCGTCTCTTTATAACGAGATTTATTGGTTTTCGTGAGGAAGAATACAAATTCCTGCCGCGAACCTCCCGGTAATTCCACCGGAAGCCCTCGACGAAAAGAAAGTCTCAGAGTGGCATAATGTACAAAGCTCAGACATTTCAATATTCCCAGGTTTCACACCATTGTCGGTAAGTTGTTTCTGGTTGGCATACCAGAGGTCGAAATGTGGTTTCGAAGGATCTTTCTTCTTGATGAGATAACCTTCGGTGGTACCAAAGCTTTGTTTCACGAAATTGCTGACATCTTCACTAACCTCGTAACAGCAAGGCCCGATGGATGGGCCAATTCCGGCAAGGATATCAGCCGGATCGCATCCGAAATGCCTAACCATTGAATCAACAGTATTGGAGGTAATCTGATGAACAGTTCCCCTCCATCCGGCATGAATTACAGCACTCACTTTTTTAACCTGATCGTATAATAAAACCGGAACACAATCGGCCACCATTACCATCAGGCATATGCCGGTTAAATTTGTAATTGTGGCGTCAGTACGTGGATTCAGGGATAAAACTCCTGCTTCGATGGCTGTTTCATCAATGATTTTTACATCGCCGCTATGCACCTGGCTGGCATACAGAAATTTCTCACTCGCAACATTTATAAATTCAGCCAGTAAAGCGCGGTTCGTCAGTACATGATCGGGATTGTCGTTGGTATGAAGCCCGAGATTCAAATAATGGTAAGGTGGAAGACTCACACCGCCGGAACGGGTGGTTATAAAATGAATCAGGTTTGAAATCCGGGAAAGGTTTTCGAATTTAAATAATGGCAGAGAACCTTCTGATTTTTTCATTTTAAACTCTATGAACTTCAAATGTATTCAAAAAAGAGAGAATAATAGCGCATACGATGAGAGATATTGCGGCTCATTTGTATAACAATCTGGTAATTAACAAGTCTTAACATTAATTAACTTGCAGGTAGATTCAAACAGGATATTGTTATCTATTTTTGAGGTGAATTTATCAGAATCCGAACCTTAAATACTACCACAATGAGAACCAGGTTTTCTTTCTTTCTTTTTTCCTGTGCAGCCGCAGGATTGATCCTTATTTCGGGCAATAGTTTTGCTCAACTAAAATCGGATGAGCAGGCTAAAGGCAAAAAAACAATTACCATCCATGTTACCAAAGAAGTGGATGGGAACACCGTTGTAATTGATACTACTGTTGTGACAGACGGGGATTTTGATGCTGATGCTTTTCTTGAACAAAAGGGCATTATGAATGATATGCCTGAAAGTGGTAACAATGTTGAGAAACATATTATTATTCGCCATCCGGGTTCGCAGGATTTCAGCAGGCACGATTCCGACGATAATTCGCCAGATACGATAATCATTAACGATGACAAGTCATTGCTTTTCGACGATAAGTTTGAGATGCCTTTCCCGCCAAATTCAGGAATGCCTTTTAATTTCAATATGCCTGAAGAATTTCATCATTTCGACGGCCAGCATTTTAAAGATATGGTGGAAGGAATGGCCAGGTCGTACGGTCTGGAAAATTTTATGCCTTTGGGTGAAATGAAAAAAGTTATAGTTAAAAAGAAACATAATGGCAAAAAGGTAGTAATAACTTTTGCGGACCGGGAAGACATCAGCAATAAACACAGGCATGGGAACAAAAAAGAGGAAAGAATAATTATCAGGCAAAATGACGGGCAGGGAATGGTTCCAGGGCACCGGGAACGGGTAATTATTGATGGACAACCGGATGAAAATGTCGTAATTCGCCGCAATGTAAAAAAGACCGATAACGGCGACCAGGTAATTATCAACGCCGACGTTGACAAACCTATGCCTGCAAAGAAAAAGACAACAGTCATCATCATTAAAGATGATGGAACCAAATAGCTATATTCCCA
Source organism: Bacteroidales bacterium (assembly GCA_963665485.1). GTDB lineage: Bacteria > Bacteroidota > Bacteroidia > Bacteroidales > UBA4417 > UBA4417. Next base: position 1,425,214 of record OY762227.1, read on the forward strand.
AAAACCAACTTCAATAAAAAACCCGGAATCATTGCTGATTCCGGGTTTTTATTTTGAGAGAAACAGCAAACTATTTCCCTAAAACTTCTTCAAGTTTTTTAACCAGATCTTCACCGCGAAGGCTGCTGCCGATAATTTTTCCTTCTTTATCAATCAGGAAATTAGCCGGAATCGACATTACACCGTATTGTTTGGCGGCAGCATTTTCCCAACCGATAAGGTCGCTTACATGGGTCCAGGTGAGCCCGTCTTTGGCAACCGCATCCTGCCATTTGCCTTTATCTGTATCGAGCGATACGCCTAATACTGTAAATCCTTTGCTGTTGAATTTCTTATACGCGGCAACTACATTTGGATTCTCAGCCCTGCAAGGGCCACACCATGATGCCCAGAAATCAACTAAAACTACTTTGCCTTTGAAACTGCTAAGGCTTACGGGTTTTCCGGTTGAATCATTCATGGTGAATTCCGGAGCGGGCTGACCCACTTCAACTTTTCCAAGAATTGTTTCGCGTTCAGCAAGTTTTTTAACATAAGCTGAATTAGCAATGGACGGATCCATAGCTTTATTAATAGCTTTCAGATCATCGAGTGAGTAAGCATAAGCATTGCTTATAGCCAGGTAAGCCGCTACAACACTTTTACCGTTTTTCAGAATGTATTCTTTCGTAAATATGGATTGTGCTTTCTGAACTGAATCGTAAGCCGTTTCAACCTTTTTCACCCCTATGGAATCATGCGCTTCTTTACACTTCATATAGTCACCGTAAAGAGCTTCCATCTTAACGTTATATACGGATTCTTCCTTCTGGTATGCAACAAAAGCATCCTGCGTAGCCGATCCGCTAACTGCAGATTTGTCAATACTATCGGCATAAACCTTCATCGTTAAGGTTCCGTTTTCGATAAAGAATGGAAACGCGTCATCTACATTTGCAAGTTTCAGGTAAAACACCTCGGGCATATCCACCTTGCCGGTGAAAGCAAATTTGCCTTCTTTTATCTGTACGGAATCGGCAGTGATCATTTTTCCTTCTTCACGTTTTTTAAGCAGAACCCATCCGCTATCAGCACCGGTGATTGTACCCTCAATAGTGTATCCGTCTGTTTTCTTGGTATTGCATGAAATAACTGAAAATAGAACAGCTACTATGATGCTTCCCGCCAGTAATTTTCTCATATGGTTTTGTTTAAGGTTTATTTGGTACAAAAGTATGTTTTTTTATTGATGTGCGCGACACCCCTATGGGCAAAGCCAAATATCCGAAATTTATTTCTTCTCTTTCCTTGGAGCGAAAATATATTCGAACAGCATTATAAAAAGGAAAGTAAACAGCGAGCTAACAATAACACGAAGCAGCGTCTGCCAGAATTCGTCGAAGCTGAAAACATCCAGCATATTCAAAAACAGGTGATGCGAAAAAATCATCAGCATGGCGTAGGCCATAAACCATTTAAGCCCCATTTGCTGGAGTTTGGGTTGAGTAGTAATATCATACTCCGGCTTTTCGCCAACAAATTTAATGATCAACGGCCGCATAAATCCCGCAAAAACACTACTTGCAGCATGCAATCCCAAGGTGCCGCTAAAGAGATCAACCGTTAAGCCCATCGAAAACGATAATACAAGTATAAGCCAGCCTGGTGTTTCGAAAGGAAGCAGCAGGATAAATAAAATATAAATGTATGGATTGAGGAATCCGTAGAAATTGACCCTGTTCATAATCAGCACCTGGATAAGAACCAGCGCGATAAACCTGAAGATATTTGTGAGTACCAGCCTATTCATCTTTCAGCCCTTCCATACTTTTTTCGAGAGTCTCTTGCTCTTCTTTCATCAGGTTTCGGACAACATACACATATTGCAACGAGTTAAAATCAACGCTGAACTTAAAAGGAATAGTATAGAAATGATCGCCCTGTTCAACCCTGAAATCGGATATGGTGCCAATCATAAGTCCTTCCGGAAATATATAGGAGAATCCGCTGCTCATAATGGTATCGCCTTTTGCAATTTTAACGTGGGCTGGAATGTCGGTTAAGGTACCGTATAAATGATCCACTCCGTTCCAGACTATAGTTCCCATCTGTCCGTTTTTAATGATCCTGCCACTGATTCGAGTATGTTTGTTCAGTATGCTCATCACCCAACTGAAGTTTTCTGATACATTAACCACAGTCCCAACAACTCCCTTCGACGTGATTACAGCCATATCCTTTTGAATGCCGCTGCGGCTGCCTTTGTCGAGCATGATGTAATTGTTTCTCTTGCCGACCGTGTTGAGTACAACCTTTGCCACAACATACTTATATTGTTGCTTGTAAAGGGTATCGTTAACCCAAAAGGTGTTTGTATCATTCCTCAGGAACGAAACGCCTTTCATTTGCCTCAGTAAGGCGTTTTCCTGGGCCAGGTGCTCATTTGTGGTACGAAGCTTAAGATAATCGGTAGCATTGCTAACGCCGGTATAAAAACGACCTGTTAACCTGCTTCCCGCTTTAAGTATAGCGGAACTTTGATAATAGGTTGAATTTACCAGCAATGTGATCGAGAAAAACTCAAGCAGCAGAAACAGGAGCAGGAAATGATACCGAATAATAAAAACCAGGATATTACGCATAGTCGGTTACGGTATCGTTTGTTAAACGGTATTATTTGATTTAGGAACAAGGAACACCGATTAACGATTTAAGATGTTAGTGCAGTTGCTGGTTGATACTACTTCTAAATCAAAAAATCGCCAATCCTTGTTCGATATTCAAATTGTATATTGCTATTTATTTGAGCAGAACTATTTAATAAGGAAGGTAAACTTATCAAAATTCTTGAGAGCTATTCCTGTACCACGCGCAACGGCATGTAAAGGATCATCGGCAACATGAATCGGCAATTTGGTTTTCATGTGAATACGTTTGTCAAGTCCGCGTAGCAACGAACCTCCGCCGGCAAGATAGATACCGGTTTTGAAAATGTCGGCAGCCAGTTCGGGTGGAGTCATTTCGAGGGCATTGAGCACAGCGGCTTCAATTTTTGAAATAGATTTGTCTAACGCATGCGCAATTTCGGCATAGTTTACATAAATCTCTTTCGGAATTCCGGTAAGCATATCGCGGCCATGTACAGCATAATCAGGTGGCGGGTTATCAATTTCGGTGAGCGCTGATCCAACTTCAATCTTGATAAGTTCCGAAGTACGTTCGCCAATATTGATATTATGCTGTTTACGCATGTATTCTTCGATGTCGGCATTGAAATCGTCGCCGGCAATGCGGATGGATTTGTTATTTACAATTCCGCCAAGGGCAATAACAGCGATTTCACTTGTACCACCGCCTATATCAATTACCATGTTTCCGGTAGGTTCGAGTACATCAATTCCAATACCGATTGCTGCTGCCATTGGTTCATGGATAAGTCGCACTTCCTTGGCTCCGGCCTGTTCGGCTGAGTCTTTTACAGCGCGTTCTTCCACTTCGGTGATACCCGAAGGTATACAGATTACCATTCGCAATGCCGGTGGGAAAAGACTGCGGCTTGGCCCTATCATCTTGATGAATTCGCGGATCATGTACTCAGCCGACTGGAAATCGGCAATTACACCATCGCGCAAAGGACGGATTGTCTTAATGTTTTCATGGGTTTTACCATGCATCATTTGCGCGCGTTTGCCCACAGCAAGTACTTTGCCTGTACTACGTTCAATTGCTATAATTGAAGGTTCATCTACAACTACCTTGTCGTTATATATAATAATGGTATTGGCAGTGCCAAGGTCCATTGCTATTTCTTTGGTAAGAAATGAAAAAAGTCCCATGTGTTTATTTACTTCCTATTAATTGTGTTTTTGTATTTCTGAATTTTTCCCGGGTCATATTTCCGGAATTTCGTTTAGTGTTTGAAATGCCTGTATCCGGTAAAAACCATTGCTAACCCATTCTGATTGCAATAATTTACTGAATCCTCGTCGCGTACCGAACCTCCCGGTTGTATCACAGCGGTAACACCTTGTTTGTGAGCTAACTCAACAGAATCAGCAAACGGGAAGAAGGCATCCGAGGCCATAACAGCTCCATGCAAATCGAGACCGAACTCAGCAGCTTTTGAAATGGCGTGTTTCAGTGCGTCTACCCTTGAGGTCATTCCACATCCGGCACCCAGAAGCTGACCGTTTTTGGCCAGTACAATAGCATTGCTCTTTAAATGCTTAACAATGATATTTGCAAACAATAAATCTTTAACCTGTTGATCGTCAGGATGAACTTCGGTAACAATTCTGAGGTCGTCAACAGTTTCGGTATGAGTATCCTTAAGCTGTTCGATAACCCCGTTAAGTACCGACTTAAATTGTTTAGCCTGAAAATCAACTGGTTTAATCTGCAAAATTATTCTATTTTTCTTTGACTTCAGGAGTTCCAGCGCATTATTTTCATAATCAGGTGCAATTATTATTTCGAAGAACAATTTATTTACTTCTTCTGCTGTTTCAAAATCAACAATCTGGTTGGTTATTACTACGCCACCGAATGCCGAAATAGGGTCGCCGGCAAGGGCACCGAGCCAGGCTTCTTTCAAAGTCGCACGACTAGCAACACCGCAGGCATTGGTGTGTTTGATGATAACAAAGGTTGGCTCGGTAAATTCGCGAATCAGGGCCTGGGCAGCTTCCAGGTCAACAAGGTTATTGTACGAAATTGCTTTGCCGTGAAGTTGTTCGAAAATTTCACTCAAGTCGCCATAAAAAACTCCTTCCTGGTGTGGATTTTCACCATAGCGCAAGACTTCACTTTTATTCTGACTTTGTTTGAACGCTTTGATATCTGTTTTACGATTGAAATAATTAAAAATAGCAGAATCGTAATGCGATGAAACATTAAATGCCTGTGCGGCAAAATAATACCTGTCATCCAAATCGCTGTATCCATTCTTCTCGTCAAGTAGTTTTATCAGGTCGGTGTATTGAGCGGCCGAAGGCACAATTACAACATCGTTATAATTTTTGGCAGCCGCCCTGATCAGCGATATTCCACCGATATCAATTTTTTCAATTATATCTTCTTCTTCAGCACCTGAAGCAACAGTAGCTTCGAACGGGTAAAGATCAACAATTACAAGGTCGATGGGCGGTATTTCATATTCTGTGGCCTGTTTCAAGTCCTGCTCCTCATCGCGACGGAATAAAATACCGCCGAAAACTTTAGGATGAAGGGTTTTTACCCGTCCACCGAAAATAGAGGGATAGGAAGTCAGGCTTTCAACTGTAATTGCCTCTATACCCAGATCGCGAATATAGTCGTATGTGCCGCCGGTGGAATAAATGGTAACACCTAACGCATTTAATTTATGTGCAATTTCGTCAACATGATCTTTATGGAAGACAGAAATCAGTGCTGAACGAATGGGTTTTATTTGATTCATAGGCGTTTACCTTTTTCAGAAATATTTTGCAATTTTATTAAATTTTAGAGCATGTTTTATAGCTGAACGCGAAAAACACGCAATAATTATCGAAAGTAATTCATAAAAGTTCATAAGATCAAAATTGTGTGTAATTTTACCCGAGGGTTAGAGTCAATTCAACCAGATAACTTTATTAATTTTGGAATCTTAATTACATCCTATAGTTCCCGTGGTCAGGGTTCCGGCTTACATACTATGCTACCTGAAGCGGGGATCGGGCACATTTTAACAAAAACCATTGCATCATTTAAATAACACAAAAATATTTATCAGACTATGCTTTTTCTAAGGTTAATCCGTGAGTCATTTGCATTTGCAATGCGGGCTATAGTTGCCAACAAGGTTCGGACATTTTTGTCATTGTTAGGAATAACAATAGGTATATTTTCTGTTATTTCAGTTCTGACTGTTTTCGACAGTATCGAAATGAAATTGAGGAAAAACATAGAAGAACTGGGCAGCAATGTACTTTTCATACAAAAGTGGCCATGGGCCATGGGTGACGCAAACTATGCGTGGTGGGAGTATATGAAACGTCCTGAAGCAAGTTTGCAGGAAATGGAGGAAATCCAAAGACGATGCAATTCGTCTGATGCGGTGGCTTATATCGTTGGCACTAACCGAAACGTTAAAGTGAACGGCATAACCTTTGAAGGCGCTTCTGTGGTGGGCGTTTCCCATGAATATGAAAAAGTTGACATCATCAATCTTGGCCGAGGCCGGTATTTTTCATTATCAGAGTCGCAGGGTGGAAGTCCGGTCGCAGTAGTAGGCGAAAAGATCATTGAGGAACTTCTGGCAGATGGAGATCCGATCGGGAAAGATCTGATTGTCTTTGGCCGCAAAGTTCAGATTATAGGAACATTTAAGAAAGAAGGGGAAAATAATTTTGGCGGCTCAAAGGATGATTGGGTTATGATGCCTGTTAACTTTGCGCGTGGCTTTGTCGATTTGAATAGCGACAACATTGGTTCGCAGATATTGGTAAGAGGTAAAAAGGAAATTTCGAATGATGCGTTACGCGATGAGTTGACCGGAATAATGCGATCGGTGCGTAAAATTAAGCCGACAGCAAAAGATAATTTTGCAATAAATGAAACAAGCATTATTACCAAAGGCTTCGACCAGATATTTGGTGTTATTGCTATTGTGGGTTGGATAATCGGCGGGTTTTCTTTACTGGTTGGTGGGTTTGGTATTGCTAATATTATGTTTGTTTCGGTAAAAGAACGGACGGCTCAGATAGGAATCCAGAAATCTTTAGGTGCCAGGAATGCCTTCATTTTGCAGCAATTTCTTTTCGAAGCCATCTTTCTTTCAATGCTGGGGGGCTTGTTTGGGTTGCTGCTAATCTATATAGGAACAGTGCTGGTCACAAATTTTGCAGGCATGGAGATTGTTCTGAGTATCAAAAATATAGTCCTGGGACTTTCGGTATCTGCGATTATTGGTTTGATTTCCGGTTTGTTCCCGGCTTGGTCAGCTTCACGTCTCGATCCTGTTGACGCAATGCGTTCAACATTTTAATATTGCTCTTTTAGGATATTGCTTTTACCAGCGGTATTCCTTTTATTGATCTGTTAATCAAAAAAAGCATTCCATTTTTTAAATTATTATTATATTTTTGCCTAAGGGCTTACTATATGGAAAAACGCTGGGTACTAAAGCAAAAAGGTGACGCATCCCTGGTTTCGGGCATTGCCGGAGAACTGGGGATTGAAAATGCGCTTGCTGAATTGCTGGTGCAACGTGGAGTTACCAGTTTTGAAGAGGCGAAAGCATTTTTCAGGCCCGACTTGTCCCAGCTGCACGATCCTTTTCTGCTTAACGACATGGACAAGGCCATCAGTCGTATTGAGTTAGCCAAAGCCAATAACCAAAAAATAATGGTTTATGGGGATTACGATGTGGATGGAACTACAGCTGTTGCATTGGTATATGCTTTTCTGAAAGAAAATGGATTTGAACATCTCGATTATTATATTCCAGATAGATACAGCGAAGGATATGGCGTTTCATTCCAGGGAATTGATTATGCCCAAAAGGAAAATTTCTCATTGATCATCGCACTTGATTGTGGCATAAAATCCGTTGATAAAATAAAATATGCAAACGAGCGCGGGATTGATTTCATTATCTGCGATCACCACCGGCCAGGCGACGAGCTGCCTGAGGCCGTTGCAGTACTTGATGCCAAAAGAATTGATTCCACCTACCCGTTCGATGAACTTTGCGGATGCGGTGTTGGTTTCAAACTTATTCAGGCTTATGCTCAAACGCATGATATTCCTTTTGTTAGTTTATACAAATACCTCGACCTGGTAACTATCAGCATTGCTTCGGATATAGTACCTATTATCGGTGAAAATCGAATACTTGCTCATTTCGGATTAAAGCTTATTAATACGAATCCACGACCGGGAATTGAATCCATTTTAGGTGTAGCCAATATTGTCCGCAAACCTGAAGAGGAAATTAAAAGAGAAGGAGCCGAGGCAGGCTTACTATTCAGCCGCGAGCTTACCATAAGTGATATGGTTTTCGTGGTTGGCCCGCGTATAAATGCTGCCGGACGAATAGAAAGTGGTCGGAATTCTGTAAAACTGCTGGTTTCGCCAGATATGGAAACTGCCGTCAGTATTGCTCAGACTATCAACGATTTTAATACCGAACGCCGTACACTTGATACACAAATTACACAGGAAGCCCTTGACATTATCATTAAAGATGATAAGCTCCGCAAAGCAAGGGCAACCGTGGTTTTTAATCCCGACTGGCACAAAGGTGTGATCGGAATTGTAGCTTCGCGTTTAACGGAATCCTATTATCGCCCTACAGTTGTATTAACCCAATCGAATGGATTAATTACCGGCTCAGCCCGTTCGGTAAAAGATTTTGATATATATGATGCCATAGATGCCTGTAGTGATTTGCTCGAACATTTTGGCGGGCACATGTATGCGGCAGGTTTATCTATGAAACCCGAAAACCTGAAGCCATTCAGGGAAAGGTTTAATTCCATCGTTTCGGCGAGTATTACTGATGAAATGCTGATTCCTGAAGTAGAAGTAGATCTCGAATTAAACCTGAACCAGATCACGCCCAAATTTCTCCGGATTCTTAAACAATTTGCTCCTTTTGGCCCCGGAAATATGTCGCCGGTGTTTATGACGCACGACACAGTTGATTCAGGTCATGCCAGGATTGTAGGCAAGAACCATGTTAAAATGACTGTATACCAGGAATCCGTACGAAGCGATCCGTACTCTGGAATTGCTTTTCAGCAAGGAGATAAATTTGATTTGATTCAGGAAGGACAGAGTATGAATATCTGTTACCATATAGAGGAAAACGAATGGAACGGGGTGAAGAATATTCAGTTAAATATAAAGGATATCAGGTTTTGTGAGGAGAACCAGTAGAGGAGATTTTAATTTTATATCTCTTTGCGGTTTATCGTCATTCTCAAATTACATAAGTCCGAATGGATCGTCACACCCTAAAAAGATGTAATTTTGTAAAAAGAAAAAACATGCTTACAAAGGAAAAAATAAAGAAGTCGATCGATACATTACCTGATAATTTAACTATTGACCAGGTGATCGATAAAATGATTATGCTCGATAAGATTGAACAAGGATTAAAGGATATTGAAGACGGGAATTTATTTTCAACTGAAGAGGTTAAAGATAAGCTTGACAAATGGTTAAAGTAATTTGGACGGGCAGATCCTTGAAAGACCTTGAAGAAATAGGAGAATATATCTCCAAAGATTCTTCAAAATATGCAAAATTGACTCTTGAGAAGCTGATTGAAATGGCGAAACTTATTGAAACCAATCGGTTAATCGGAAGAATTGTTCCAGAAGTTGGGCAAAACGATATCACGGGAATTATTACTGGTAACTACCGGATTATTTACCAAACCAAAGACAAAGAATCCGCTTATATTCTAACGGTTCACCACAGTTCAAGATTGCTTTCGAACAATCCTGTTTTTAAGAAAAAGTAGTATCCTTTCTATCTTCAAAAGTTTATCACTGAAAACAACAAGCAATTCGCGTCAAATTTTACCCTGATTATCCTATCTCCTGGACCATCTTCTTGTAGAATCTTTAGCCACTGGCCTTGGTGCCTGATGCCCCGAATTTCCTCTTCCCTGTTGTTTCTTTTCCGTTACCGGGTTATAGTCCATCAGGGGAAAAGGATGGTTATCAATAACCGGAATCCGCTTGTTAATCAGTTTTTCCACGTCGCGCAGAAATTCCTTTTCTTCGGCATCGCAGAACGAATAGGCTGTTCCTTTGGCACCGGCCCTACCTGTACGGCCAATGCGGTGAACGTAGGTTTCGGCAATGTTCGACATTTCGAAATTGATCACATATTCAAGATCGTCAACATCAATGCCACGCGCTGCAATATCGGTTGCCACCAGCACCCTGGTGGTTTGTGCCTTGAAATTGGTGAGCGCACGCTGCCTGGCATTTTGCGCCTTGTTACCGTGTATGGCTTCGGCGGTGATATTATTTTTCAGCAGAATTTTCACCACTTTATCGGCACCATGCTTGGTACGGGTAAAAACCAATGCGGTTTTAATGTCCTGCTCTTTCAGGATATTAACCAGCAGCGAGTTTTTGTTCCCTTTATCAACGAAGTAAACATACTGTTTAATAATGTCAACCGTTGACGATTGCGGCGTAACCGAAACCCGCGAAGGGTTGTTCAGCATGCTGGCAGCCAGTTTCACAATTTCGTCGGGCATGGTGGCCGAAAACAAAAGCGATTGCTTTTTCTTTGGTACCAGGGCCAGTATGCGTTTCACATCGTGTATAAATCCCATATCGAGCATGCGGTCGGCTTCGTCGAGTACCAGTATTTCCACGTCGCGGAGATTCAGAAAACCCTGGTTTATCAGGTCGAGCAGACGGCCGGGTGTGGCTACCAGGATATCCACACCACGCAACAGGGTGGCTGTTTGCGGATTTTGATTTACACCGCCAAAAATAACGGTATTGGTTAACCCGGTATGGCGGCCATAAGCGTTAAAGCTTTCGCCTATTTGTATGGCAAGTTCACGGGTGGGTGTAACGATCAGGCTGCGGATTTTTCTTTTTCTGACGAAAGCTTTGTTGGCACTTAACAACTGTAGTATTGGAATGGCAAAGGCTGCTGTTTTTCCGGTGCCGGTTTGGGCGCAGCCGATCAGGTCGGTGCCTTGTAAGATAATGGGGATGGTTTCGGCTTGTATAGGGGTAGGGGTTGAGTAACCTTCTTCTTTAACAGCTTTTAAAATGGGTTCAATAAGATTTAGTGATTCGAATTGCATAAGTTATTTAGGGAGTGAAATATAAGTTGAGAGAACAGACAAAGTTCTCAGAAATTCTTTCGCACAGCAAAGTTTTTATCGGTAGAAATTGGGAATGATATTCCCAAAGTAATTGCCATTTGTGTAGTTCAGGCAACATTTAAAGGGTTGATCCCCTGTTCGCTCGTCTTAGATTGCGAATGTCAGTTAAAGTGGCAAAGGTAGTCTATTTATTGATACAATTACAAACTCATTGATAATGAGATATTTTGTTGATAAGAATGGCTTTTGGTTATCCTATTGCTTCACAAACTTCTTCATAACAATTCCTTTTCCTGTTTTCGCTTTAAGAAAATAAACGCCGGATGGTAAAGCAGAAACATCAACATTTATTCTAATGTCGTTAGTTGAAGTTACTTTCATACGCTGCCCTTGCATACTGTAAATTTCAATAGTTGCTGGTTCCACACTTTCTATGGTAATATATTTGGTTGCCGGATTTGGAAATATTAAAATACTGTTTCTGATTGCTTCAATTTCGTGCGTTCCGGTTATAATATTTGATAAGGAACGTTTCCAGACACCACCAGATGCTGTACCGGCATAAATGTAGTCTCCGGATATAACTAACGACAACACAGTGTCATTTGTTAAACCTGTATTTACTTCACTCCAGGCACTTCCGTTGTTTGTAGAAAGATACACCCCACCACCAACTGTTCCTGCGAAAATGTTGTTCCCGTCAACTGCTATAGATTGTACAAAAGATTTTACCGGCAAGCCATTATTTACTTCTGTCCAATTGGCTCCATTATTTGAAGATAAAAACACACCATTTTCATATGTACTGGCAAAGATGTTATTCCCATTGAAAGCGATATCCCTAATCTTGGTATTACCCGGAATACCGGTGTTCGCTGCTGCCCAGTTGCTGCCTTTGTTTGTTGACAAATATATGCCTTTACCATTTGTTCCTGCAAAAATGTTGCTTCCATTTATGGCTAATTTGTAGATCCAGGTTCCTGGCAATCCAGTATTCTTTGCACCCCAGGAACTCCCGTTGTTTGAAGACAAATACACACTTCCGGCAGAGGTACCTGCATAAATATCATTACCACTTACGGCTATTGCTCTGTCAATCATTGTATATGCCGGTAAACCACCTGATAAAGCCCAATTACTTCCATTGTTCAAAGATACATACACTCCACTGTTGGCACTCAGGGAAAAAGTTCCTACATAAATATTGTTCCCGTTTGCAGCAATTGCATCGGCATAAATGTTTGCCGGCAAACCATTATTCATTTTTATCCAATTGCCTCCATTGTCAGATGACAAATACACCCCGCCATCAACTGCAAAAATAGTATTCCCGCTTACAGCTAATTCTGTAACAGTAGTATTATTCAGACTTGTTTGTTGCCACGGGCAAATATCAGAAACCGAAATCGTTACAGCATTTGAAGTAGCCGGATTGCCGGTAGCGCAGGAAAGGCTTGAGGTTGTTATACATTTTACTACATCTCCGTTTTTTAAGGTAGAACTTGTAAAAGTGGGGCTATTGGTCCCTGCATTTGAATTATTGATTTTCCATTGATAGGATGGCGATGCTCCACCATTTGAATGATTTTCTGAAAAAGTAACACTGTTGCCAGAACATATTTCTCCCGATGGTGATGCTGTTATAGTAACCACAAAAGGTAAGCTGGAGCTTACCGTCATTGGAATGGAATTAGATGTGGCAGGATTTCCGGAAGCACATGAATGGCTTGATGTTAATAAACACGTAATTATATCTCCGTTTTTTAAGGTTGAACTTGTAAATGTTGAACTATTTGAACCTGTATTTGAATTGTTTACTTTCCATTGATAAATTGGTGCATTACCTCCATTTACAGGATTGGCAGTAAAAGTAACACTCATACCCGGGCATATGGCTCCTTCAGGATTTGATGATATACCAATACTTGCAGGCAAATAGGCAGTAGTGAAAGTTACAATAACCGAGGAAGTTGTCGTATTTGGTCCGCTTTTAACAGTAACAGTATAAGTGGTTGTAACCGAAGGCGAAACTACAGGATTTTTTAAGTTTGAAGTAAAACCAGCTGGAGAGGAAGTCCATGAATATGTATACAAATTACCTCCGGTTGCGATAACGTCCAGTTGTGAAGAGCCTCCTGAGCAAATTGTCCCTGGGTTTGCTGAAGCTTTGGCAGATAAAGAGGAATACTTCAAAATTGAATTATAACTAAAAGGTTGGGTGTAATTCCCCACCCATCCAATTTCTGAATTATAAAATCCTACACCAAGGCATTGAATATTAGCACCTTCCGGTTGCAGGAAAGCAGTATCAGTAAAATCGGTCCATGTTTTTCCGCCATCTGAACTGGAGCTTATACCTCTTGTTGTATATGGAGAAGTAGCAACAAATGTATTGGCTGTGCCCGGTACATAACATAACTGGTATCGGTAAAAATTGCCGGTGGGAACTAAGGTGTCCCAGGTAACTCCTCCGTTAGCAGTATATTTCCAGCTTTCAACTGTAGAAGAGGATGTTGGAAAATTACCAAACAGGCAGTAACTTGCACTTGAAGCAAATATTTTTCCACTTGAGACAGAGCTGTATGGAGTGGTGGGTGTAAGTTCCCAAGTAGCACCATAATCGATAGTTTTAAATACCCTCCCTTTATTTGTTATAAAAAAACCGGCACCACCAGGAACGATTGAAGCACACATAGAACCGTTATATCCATATTCGCCTGAAAGGGAGACAGGAATATGCGAGATGTTCACAGGATTCCAGGTTGAACCACTATCGCTTGTTGTAAATATTTCAAAATAATTATTAACCGGATCGCCATAACAAAAACCTTTGCCATGATCCCAGAATTTAACTCCATCCGCAAAGGAAGTTGTCCCGTTATTTAATACTCCCGCCACGATTGTCCAACTGGTTCCTCCATTAGTTGTTTTCCAGAAGGAACCAACTCCGGCGGCAGTATCGTAAGCAACACAAAAAGCTTTGTTATACGATACTCCACATAAATCAGTAGGTCTGACATAGGTTCCTAAACCGGCATAGCTCCCAGGAATCCAGGTGGTGCCCTGATCTTTTGTGCGTGCCATTGCTTTGATAAATCCACCCTGGTTAGATCCATTCCATCCATTTACCCAAACAATATTGCTATCCACAACCGATACCTGGTTAACAGCGGTATAAGTGCCAGCCATTTGAGTGTTTTGTTGCGACCAGTGTTGCGCATTAAGTCCGATGCTGAAGAAAAACAGTGCAAATGATGAAAATAAAGTTTTCATTTTCGGGCGGTTTTATTACTGATAATGAGTATGATATTTCGGAAACGAGATTGAGAAATTACAATTAAAAAAGGTTGAAATGCTTGTTCTTTTCAAAGTTACGATAAGAAAACTGTTTTTATTCCCCCTAATGCAACTAATTTTTCAACATATGTTTTCAGCCCTTATTTTGCCCAATCTCTGTTCGCGCGCATCTTATTTTCTGATGCGTGCGGCTAAAACTTGCGTTCCTATTTCAAATATACAACGTAACTTTAATTTCCAAATGGTTTTAAAGAATAATAGATTTAGAGTTTATTTATCGGGTGCTATTGAACAGAACTACAGAATCTTATGGATATTTTTTTAATCCGGCAATTAATCTGTTTTTAATAAGGACTGTTCCGGCACGCATCAGAAAATAAGATGCGCGCCAACCAGGGTTAAAAATAAATACGTGAATTCATCAAAGCGTAACTTCATATGCAATCCGGGGAATTTACTAATTAGGGCAGAAAATACCACAACTTTTGTTAAATTTGGAATAGGAAATTAAAACCATGGATATTCAATTTTATTTTTAATCCTCAAATCATACAAATGAGTAAAAATGATAATAAACTGGTTCTCCATGAAGCTGTAATAGCAAGTAAAATCATTACATTACGAGAAGAAAAGGTCATCCTTGATGTTCATCTAGCTGAACTTTACGAAGTAGAAACGAGAATTTTGAAACAAGCTGTACGAAGAAACAGGGAACGATTTCCGGATGACTTTATGTATGAACTTACTGAGGCAGAAATTGAAGATGTGGTATCACAACATGTGATACCTTCTAAAAGACATCTTGGTGGTGCTGCTCCATTTGCTTTTACTGAAAATGGTGTAGCTATGCTTTCGAGTGTTCTTTCAGGAAAAAGGGCTATAGAAATAAATATAGCAATAATGCGAACATTTACAATGCTCAGAAGGATGTTGCTTTTACAAAAAGATATCATTAAAGAAATAACACAAATTAAACAGCAGTTATCCGAACAAGATAATAATATTATGCTCATTTTTGAATATCTCAAACAGTTCGAAGAAGTAAAACAACAGGAAATAGAACAAAAGGAACGTCCTCTGATTGGCTTTAAGACCGGTAAAATTTAGCTATAAGAAGATAATCATTCAAATCCCAATTTACTCCCTCCTCGGCTTATCCACCCTGGCTTTCAAAGTTAGTTCAATATCTTCCAGTTTCAGGTTTTTGGTTTTCAATAGAATAAGCAAATGATACAATAAATCGGCGGCTTCGCCTTTAAAGAGTTCTTCGTGGTTGTCCTTGGCTTCAATAACTAATTCTACGGCTTCTTCGCCTACTTTCTGGGCCACTTTATTGATGCCTTTACGGAAAAGTTTGTTGGTGTACGATTCCAAATCATTGTCATCAATGCGCTGGGCAATGGTTTGTTGGAGTTCGTACAAAAAGCCTTTTGCTGATTCTTCCTTAAAGCAGGTAGTTGATCCGGTGTGGCAGGTCGGGCCCACGGGATCGGCTTTAATGAGAATGGTGTCGTTGTCGCAATCCACAAGGATATCTTTCACATACAGGTAGTTGCCCGAGGTTTCGCCTTTGGTCCACAAGCGGTTTTTGCTGCGGCTGAAAAAAGTTACTTTTCCTTCGGCCTTGGTTTTCGCGAAAGCTTCCTCGTTCATATAGCCAAGCATAAGCACCTGCTGGTTGAGCGCATTTTGAATAATTACGGGAACAAGTCCGCCTGTTTTGTTGAAATCTATGGTCATCGTACGGGGAATTTTTCGGTTTTCAGATAGTCTTTTAGTTCAGGAATCGGGATTTCGCCAAAGTGAAAAATGCTGGCTGCCAGGGCTGCGCTGGCTTTGGTTTGCTGAAATACTTCCTTGAAATGTTCCTTTATTCCTGCTCCGCCCGAAGCAATTACCGGGATATTTACGGCGCAACTCACCGCGTTGGTAAGTTCGAGGGCAAAGCCGGTCTTCATCCCGTCGTGGTTCATCGAAGTAAGCAGGATTTCGCCTGCGCCAAGTTGTTCGGCTCGTTTCACCCAATCCATCGTTTTCAGTTCGGTTGGGATGCGTCCGCCGTTTACATATACTATCCATTCGTTGTACACAAATTTGGTATCCACAGCCACCACCACACACTGGCTGCCAAACTGTTCGGCAATAGCGGTGATAAGTTCGGGATGCTTTACGGCTGATGAATTGATGCTCACTTTATCGGCTCCTGCCTTAATGATTACTGAAACATCTTCGAGCGAATTAATGCCGCCGCCCACAGTGAAAGGGATATTTATTTCCCTCGAAATCCGTTCAACCAGTTCCGAAAGTGTCTTTCTTTTTTCGTGCGTGGCAGTAATATCGAGGAATACCAGTTCGTCGGCGCCTTCAAGCACATAACGTTTGGCCAGTTCAACCGCGTCGCCGGCATCGCGTATATCCACAAAATTTACCCCTTTCACGGTTCGGCCATCGCGGATATCGAGGCAGGGAATGATTCTTTTTTTCAACATAATTTTCTCAAGTCTATCAACGTAATCCTGTTTTCGTAAATGGCTTTCCCGATGATGGCGCCTTCACAACCGATTTCGATCAACTTTTCAAGGTCTTCGAAACAGGAAACTCCGCCGCTGGCAATCAGTTTTACCCTGGTTTTGGTAATTATTTCGGCATAAAGCTCGTTCGAAGTTCCCTCTAACATTCCATCTTTCGAAATATCGGTACAAATCACATACTCCACGCCTTTGCTTTCGTATTCCTTTATAAAATCAACCACATCCAGCTCCGAAGTTTGCAACCAGCCGTGGGTTGCGATTTTGCGATCTATGCAGTCGGCACCCAATATAATTTTTCCCGGTCCGTACATGTTGAGCCATTCCTGGAACATGCCGGGATTTTTAACGGCAATGCTACCGCCGGTAATTTGCGAAGCCCCGTTCTCAAAGGCAATTCTCAGGTCGTCGTTGGTTTTTAGTCCACCGCCAAAGTCCACTTTCAGACTGGTTTTTGATGCTATTTCGTACAGCACTTTATAGTTGACGATGTGGCTGGATTTTGCTCCATCCAGATCAACCAGGTGCAAAAACTGAATGCCGTTGGCTTCAAATTCTTTCGCAACTTCAAGTGGGCTTTCGTTGTAGATCTTCTTGGTAGCATAGTCGCCTTTGCTTAGTCGTACGCATTTGCCACCTATAATATCTATTGCAGGGATAATTCTCATATAGGATAAATTTTTAAAGGTTAAACGCAAAGAACGCTATGTGCTCGCAGAGTGACGCAAAGATGGGATTGTGCTGAATTCCTCTGCGTCACTTTGCGAAAACTTCTTTGCGCCCTTTGCGGTAAAAACTTACTCATAGTTCTAAAAAGTTTTTCAAAATCCGTTCGCCAACGCCTGCCGATTTTTCGGGGTGAAACTGGGTGGCATAAAAATTATTTTTCTGCATGGCTGCGCCGAAAGGCTGAATATAATTGCAGGTTGCTATGGTTTCTTTGCTGAGTTCAGCATAATAGCTATGCACGAAATAAACATTGTCGTGTTCGCTGATTCCTTGTAGTAACGGGCCTTTCAGATTTTCGAGGTTGTTCCAGCCCATATGCGGAACAAGTTCCTCGGGCGGAAATTTTTTAACTTTTGCATCAAAAATTCCCAGGCATGTGGTATCACCTTCTTCGGAATAGCTGCACATCAGTTGCTGGCCCAGGCAGATGCCGAGTGTGGGCTGTTTCAGCGATTTTATAAGTTCATCCAGATGGTGATTTTTCAGGTATTCCATAGCAGAACTTGCTTCACCAACACCCGGGAAGATTACCTTATCAGCTGAAAGAATAGTTTCTTTATCGTCAGTCACAACACAATCATATCCCAATCTCCTGATCGCATTCTCCACCGATTTAATATTTCCTGCGTTGTATTTTATGATTGCGATCATAGCGTTCCCTTCGTACTTGGTATCGAAAAATTACCTGTCTTGCTTACTGCCATCCGGATTGCTTTGGCAAATGCTTTAAAAATTGCTTCAATCTTGTGGTGTTCGTTTGCGCCTTCGGCCTTGATATTCAGGTTGCATTTGGCGTTATCGCTGAAAGATTTAAAGAAGTGAAAGAACATTTCGGCTGGCATTTCACCAATTTTTTCACGCTTGAATTCTGCATCCCAAACCAGCCACGGCCGGCCACCAAAATCAATAGCCACCTGGGCCAGGCAATCGTCCATGGGCAGTAAAAAGCCATAGCGTTCAATTCCTTTTTTGCTTCCTAAGGCTTGCAGAAATGCTTCGCCAAGCGCAATGGCCACATCTTCAATAGTGTGGTGTTCATCAATATGCAAGTCACCTTTTACCTGAATATTCAAGTCCATATTCCCATGCCTGGAAATCTGCTCCAGCATATGGTCGAAAAAGCCCAGCCCGGTTGAAATTTCGCTTTTACCCGACCCATCGAGGTTTAGTTCAATTGCGATGTTGGTTTCGGATGTTTTACGGATGATTTTGGCTTTTCGGGGTTCTAATTTCAGCAACTGGTAAATATCGGCCCAGTTTGTTGTGTTCAAAACAGCATCATCACAAGTTTCTGTTCCCATATAAATTGCCTTGCTTCCCAAGTTTTTAGCCAGCTGCACATCCGTTAAACGATCGCCAATTACATACGATTCGGCGAGGTTGAAATTACCTTTGATGTAATGAGTCAATAAAGCGGTTCCAGGTTTACGGGTTGGTAGGTTTTCGTGCGGCAACGACTTGTCGATCACTATTTCGGAAAATTGAATTCCTTCGTTTTTAAAGGCCTGTATTATTTTGTTCTGAGCCGGCCAGAACTTTTCTTCCGGGAACGAGGCTGTTCCAAGTCCATCCTGGTTGGTAACCATCACCAACTTGTAATCGAGTTCCTGGGTAATTCGCGAAAGCCATTGAAAAACGCTTGGATAAAACTCCAGCTTTTCGAGGCTGTCGAGCTGAAAATCGATGGGCGGTTCTATCACCAGGGTGCCGTCGCGATCGATAAAAAGTACTTTTTTCATATTTGGATTGTTTTTTACCACGGAGACACGGAGGGCACTGAGGTTCACAGAGATTAAAGTTTTATTTTTAAAATAATTTTCATAAACTTAAACTTGTTCTGAAAATCACTCTGTGTTTCTCTGTGTTCTCTGTGCCTCTGTGGTTTTATTTTATTTTCTTCAAAGCTTCAACAAGCGCCTGGTTTTCCTCAGGACTTCCAACAGTAATGCGTATGCAATTGTTAACCTGTGTATGTCGGTTTCGGGTAATTACTTTAAGGTTCACCAGTTCATTGTAAATCCGGTTGGCATCCGTCATTTCAACCAGCAGGAAATTGGCATCCGAGGGATAAATCTTAATTACAACAGCCAATCCTTCCAATTGATTCTGAAGCCAGGTTCTTTGTCCGAGAATAATGGATTTTCTTTTCTCAAATCCGGCAACATCTTCAAGTGCCTTCAAAGCGGCGACTTGATTGGGTTTGCTCACATTGTAAGGGGGTTTAACTTTATTGTACAGCGAAATGATCAGTTCGTTCGAATATGCCATTCCAACGCGTGCTGCTGCCAGTCCCCAGGCTTTGCTGAAGGTTTGCATCACGATAAGGTTCGGGTATTGTTCAATTTTATTGAGAAATGAGCCTGAAGTACTGAAATCAATATACGCTTCATCCACAATCACAATTCCTTTAAACTTTTGCAGCACGGTTTCAATATTTTCGAGGTTGTTAGCTGTTGGATTATTGGGGGAGCAGATGAAAATCAGTTTCAGGTTATCCTCGCCCAGATAATTTTCAAGGGCATCAAAGTCAATCTGAAAGTCAGTGGTTAAAGGGATCTTAATCAACTCCACTTCATTAATTTCAGCCGAAACCTCGTACATGCCGTAAGTAGGAGTGAAGGTAAGCGCCTTGTCCTTGCCGGGATTGCAGAAAATACGGTAGGTAAGATCAATAACCTCATCGCTGCCGTTACCGACGAAAATCGATGCGGTTGGAACCGATTTGATCTCGCTCAGCTTGTTCTTCAATTCCTTTTGGTGCGGATCGGGGTAACGGTTAAGCTCGCCAAAAGGATTCTCGTTGGCATCCAGAAACACGCCATCACTTCCCGAAAATTCATCACGGGCACTGGAGTATGGTTTCAGAGAAAGGATATTCTTACGGACAAGGTTAAGGATTTCAGTTCTTTGCATAATTCATCTTTTTAAGTCAGACAGGTCAGTGTTTAATCGTACATCGTCATTCGTACTTCGTCAATCTTCATTCGTCAATCGCAGCGTTACTGCATTTTTGTGAGCTAACAATTGTTCAGCTTCGGCCATCATCTCAATGGCCGGGCCTATATTTTGAATGCCTTCGCGGGTTAGTTCCTGGAAGGTGATTTTGGTAACAAAACTATCAAGCGATACCCCGCTGTAATTACGGGCATATCCGTTAGTTGGCAGGGTGTGGTTGGTTCCGCTGGCATAATCGCCGGCACTTTCGCAACTGTAGTTTCCGAGGAAGACAGAGCCGGCCTTTAAAACTGCGGATGCATTTTCGCGTGCATTTTTTACAGCTAATATCAAGTGTTCAGGGGCGTAAATATTACTGAATTCGATGCATTGGCTGATGTTATTTAACTGAATGGCTTTGCTGTTTTCAAGCGCTTTTTCTGCAATTCCCTTCCGTGGTAAGGCTGCAAGTTGCTTATCCAATTCCGAAAGCGTGGCATCGATTACAGAATCATCATCCGACAGCAAAATAACCTGGCTGTCCGTCCCGTGCTCGGCCTGCGAAAGCAAATCGGCGGCTACAAATGCTGGATTGCACGAATCGTCAGCAATAATAAGCACTTCACTTGGCCCGGCAGGCATATCAATAGCTATGCCCATTTGCTGTGCAGCCTGTTTTGCCGCTGTTACATACTGGTTGCCCGGACCAAATATTTTATCCACTTTCGGAATACTTTCGGTTCCAAAAGCCATAGCACCAATCGCCTGAATTCCGCCTACACTAAAAACTGAAGTTATTCCGATAAGTTCAGCCGTGTATAAAATAGCAGGGTTGATTTTTCCATTTTTATCCGGTGGCGTGCAAAGAATTATGTTTTTGCATCCGGCCAGTTTTGCCGGAATGCCTAGCATCAGTACAGTCGAAAACAAAGGCGCTGTTCCCCCTGGAATATAAATGCCTACGGATTCGATGCCACGGCTTTCGCGCCAGCATTCAACACCTTTGGTTGTTTCAACTGATTTTGGCGTTTCAATTTGGGCAGCATGAAATTTTTCAATATTGCTTTTTGCAAGCGTGATGGCTGCCTTCAATTCGGCTGGAATTTTTTCAGAAGCAGCGTCAATGGCTTTTTGAGGCACAGCAAACAATTCCAGCTTAACTTTATCGAAAAGCAGACTGAACTTTCTCATCGCGGCATCACCATCTTTTTGTATTTCTGAAAAAACCTGGTTCACGAGGCCGGTCAGGGAAACTTGTTCTGTTGAAGGCCTCTGTGTGAGGCTCGCCCAATCTACTTTATTTGGAGCTATATATTTTTCCATTTCATTCTGTTTTTTTTGATCCCCCGCCCTGAAGGGCGGGGCAATGGATGCCTGAAGTTCATGTTTGGCTAGAGCGATCAGTGAAATGAATCAGAGAGAATACTCTTCCCTATTTTGGGCCATTCCAGAAACTGACTCTTTTCCCCTAACCACTAAAACCTAATCACTAAACCCTTTTTCAAAGTACCATTTTCTCAATAGGAATTACCAGGATTCCCTGGGCTCCCAAAGCCTGAAGCTGGTCAATTATATCCCAGAACTGGTCTTCCTTTACTACCGAGTGAATGCTGCTCCAGCCTTCTTCGGCCAGGGGTAAAACAGTAGGTGATTTCATGCCTGGTAAAATGGCCGAAATTTGCGCAATGGCACTGTTTGGAGCATTGAGCAGGATATATTTGTTTTCGGAAGAGTTCCTGACCGCTTTAATTCTGAAAAGGAGTTTGTCAAGAATTTGCTGTTTTTCGTTATTCAGGTTTTTATTGGAAATCAAAACGGCTTCACTCGAAAAAATAACTTCCGCTTCTTTTAATCCATTCATCACAAGTGTGCTGCCTGTGCTTACGATATCAAAGATGGCGTCAGCCAGGCCAATACCTGTGGCTATTTCAACACTTCCGCCAATTTCTTCAATTTCTACTTTGATGTTTTTCTCATCGAAGAATTTCTGAAGAATTTTAGGATAACTGGTTGCTATCTTTTTGTTGTTGAAGTAAGTTAAGCCGGTGTATTTTTCATCCCTGGGAATGGCCAATGAAAGTTTGCAGTTAGCAAATCCCAATTTGTCGACTGTGAGCACATCCTTTTGTTTTTCCCACACTTCGTTCTCACCCAAAATGCCGATATCCGCCACACCTTGTTCCACGTATTGAGGAATATCGTCGTCGCGAAGGAAAAGCACTTCGATGGGGAAATTTTTTGCTTCTGTTTTTAGCTTGCGATCGCCATTGGAGAGTTTGATGCCACACTCTTTTAAAAGTTCCAGCGATTTTTCGCTAAGCCGGCCTGATTTCTGAATTGCAATTTTTAATTTACTCATGCTTTTTGTTTGTTAACGCTGAGTAAACGATTCGAGGGGAGTTAAAACAAAAAACCCGACTGTTTACTCAGACGGGTTTCGAAATATTTTACAAATTACAAATATCACTTACTCCATGCCTGAGATGGTATGCAAATGATGATGATGTAATTGAATAAAGTTCATTTTTCTATTTTGATGAAGCAAAAGTAGGCATAATATTTAACATGGACAAAAAATTATTTAAAATGAATTAAAACCAATGTTATAATTGCCGGCAAAGCCTGGACATAAAATATCCTTTTCGATGCCGTCAACGCGCCATAAATGCCAGCAATGCTAACGCAGCTCAGGAAGAAAACGGAAATGTAGAAAGCCCACAAATCATTGGTTATAAATAATGTCCAAATGAGTCCGGCTGCAAGAAAACCATTGTAAAGCCCCTGGTTAGCCGCCAGAACTTTGGTAGGCTTAAAAAGATTGGGAGGAAGCATCTTGAAAACTTCCTTTCCTTTGGTTTCCCAGGCAAACATTTCCAGCCACAGAAAGTATAAATGCTCCAGCGCAATTATTGCAATCAGGATTTGTCCAATTATTTTCATAAAAATTGTTTATTCGATAAACAACGCCAAACTTGTGGACAATGTTCAAAGGTGAATTTTCTGATGCTTTATATACCAGGTAAAAGGCTGATCCTTTCGAACCAGCCTTGTAATTATCTGTTGTTGAATTGTTTACAGGATTGTAAATCTAGAGCGGAAGAAAACTTGTTCCTGATTTATTGTTTCTCTGCCAGTCAACACGGTAACGGGCCGGGCATTCGTCACCTGCTATGGGTTCATTAATGGCGCTGTATCCGAAAGTAATAGTAGCGCTTTTATTATCCGAAGGGATCTGGTGGATTTTGATTCCGGATACCGGATCCCAATCGCAAGTTTGCCTGCAAACTACAGATTGAGTGATTTGTGTGAAAAATTCTTCACCTTGCCTGTTAGTCCCCCATACAACCAGGTTCTCATAGCTGCCGGAGGAACCGAATCCATCAATGGTCATTATATATTGCCCGGCTGTGCCAGTATAAGTAACCTTTCGGGCTATATTCCAGGTACGACTTGTTCCGTTGTCGAAACTGGCCTGCATCGATCCGCTTATCTGCTCCACATAAGAACTGATAACAGTTCCAACTTGCCAGCGATGTCCGCCATTTACATTTACGATAGTTTTAGTTCCGTTTAGCTTAATTGATTTACCTGTTGCAACGCGGGTCACGGTAAAATCGATGAATTTGCATACCACAGCTGCACCTGCCTGGTTCCATCGTGTGCCTAGTTTAGTTTTCAATTCAATCATTCCGGTTCTGCTGCGTTTGTCGTTGCAAGTACGGCCATTGAATGTAATCCGGATTGTTAGGGTGTCGTTTGCTATTGCCAGCGAATCAATTGTTGCGCCGCATGGCCGCCAGGATGTAGATTTAAAATTACCCCCGTTATTCGACATTACTGAAGTAATATCGCCTTCAGCATCCTTTAAAAGGTTATCCATATTGGTTTCATCTGCTGATAATTGCTCGAGTGTGGCAGGATCTGCGGTACCCTGACTGAGATCGTCCTTTGCACAGGAAGCAAACGTGAGCACAATTGCCGAAACCAGAATAATTGCCAGGTTAGAGAATTTTTTCGTTTTCATAGTGTTTTGTGTTTAGTTTATTTTTTTGAGTGATTAACTGTTTACAATAATAATACACCCAAGTTGGTTTTTACCCTTATAGAATTTCAAATTATTTTATAGATAATGTTTAAAATGATGAAAAAGAGAGCTTTATGATTTATCCCAAATCAACATGAGAGGCATAGTGTTTAAAATGTTCAGATATGGAAGAAGGCATCAGTCTTATTGGGTTTCCCAATAGAGACACTATTCGTAGCGTCTTCAGGGAACCATGAAACAAAAGATCTATTTCACCGTTTCCTGCTTCTGTGTCACTCCGCAAGCTCCAAAAAATCCCATTGCCCCGGAACTCAGGTTTGTAGGGATATTTGCCGAAGCCGTATTGAAATATCCGCCCTGCCATGTGGTTTCGAGTAATACGCCACGCAGGAAGGCCGCGTGTTCGGCTGTTAAGGAATACCTGCGTTCAGTAATAATTGTTCCTGATGGAAAGGTGATTTTTTCGATACCGGGAGCAAAAAGTTCGCTTACATCCAGCGTTGGCAATGTATAATAAAAGAGTTTTGCTTTGCATGAATCCGGGTTTATGTTTTCATAACCCGGCGCTGACGACCAGTCGAGCTGAACCTCGTACATAGCCGACAAGGAAGGATTATAGGGGAAAGGTGAACTTACAAAGCGATATTTGTTATCCTTTTCATTTAACTGGTAATTAATGAAATTGAAAACCTCAACTGCAGGAGCTAATACTGCTTTTGATGAATATGTCCTGTTTCCTGAAGTGATCAGCAACGAATAGGTCTGATTTCTGATACCGGCAAAAGCTTTATCTGACAAATAAGTTCCAGGGTGCAAACGATCTTCATGAAAAGTATGAGTTAACAAAGTTGAAGAAACCAAAACGGTTGCGCCACTCACCGGTTCCGGAATTCCGTTGAGTGTTGTAACGGATTTCATTATAGTTACAGTTTGTACTTTCAACTCATTGGTTATAATTCCATCAACAATAATAAAACCATTGTCCGCCTTTTTTAAATCCCAATCCGTTTGCTCCTCGCACGAAACAAGTAACATAAGAAGTAAGAGGTATGTCAGCAGTTTTTTCATCAGAAACGGAAAGTATAGTTAAGTGATGGGATGGCTCCGGCAACAGACATCGAAGTTATGATGCGATCAACATCCCCTTCAAGATTAGCCGGAACCACAATATTTTCATTACCATCCTGTGTTTTGTTAAAATTAATTGAGAAAGGATTGTGCCTTCCGTAAGCATTATAAATGGTGAGCATGAGGTTATGCTGAAATCGTTTCTCCGGCTTACTGAGCGCAAATGAAACTGATAAATCCATGCGATGATAATCCGGAAGCCTGTCGTTATTCTTCTCGCCATACACGGGCAGCGAATAGCCATTCACATAATAAAACCCGGTTGGCGAACTAAACGGAGCGCCTGTAAGATACATCCAGTGCGACGAAAAACTCCAGTGCTTGCCGCAAACATACGATAAGGTTATGCTGAAATTATGCGGCCTGTCATACGCTGTCGGAAATATTCTCCCATCGTTTACATCCTCTATCTTTTTCATCGATCGTGACCAGGCATAGCTGATCCAGCCGGTGAATTTCCCCTTTTTTTTGCGCAGTAATGTTTCGATGCCGTACGACCAGCCATTCCCAAACCTAAGTTCGCCTTCAATAAGTTGATTTAACAGCATGTTTGGGTGGTCTTTATAATCCACCTGGTTATAAAGCCGTTTGTAATACGCCTCAACCGAGAAATCAAGTTGATGTTGAAATATTTTACAGAAATAACCGAGTGAAACCTGATCAGCTTTCTGCGGCGCTATATTGGGGCCACTTGGAACCCAAACGTCGAGCGAAGTAAATGGGCTTGTAGAATTACTTAATACCTGCAAATGCTGAACATTATGATTGTAATTGGCATGAAGCGAAGAGTTCTCGCTGATCGCATATTTCAGGCTGAGGCGTGGCTCAAAATTCAGGAAGTTTTTGTAAACCGTATTTTTAGCAACCTCTACAGTATCAATTACATTGTGATTGCCATCAAAAAAATATACGGATGTAGGGCCAAGATCGTTCCAGCGTGAGATTCTTAATCCATACCGGGCGAAGAACTTCTGACCAAGTTGTTGTTCATTGCTTGCATAAACAGCAAATTCAGTAGATTGATATTGAGCGAGACTGGCAGGGATTTCATCGTTCGTGAAATACATTTTTCCAGGATTACTTTGATGCCCGTTGATCTCAAACCCGGTTTTAATAGTATTTTCAGGATTCAGAAACCAGGAAAAATCGGTTTTGATAGTCGCGTTTGAAATTGAGGAAGTCCAATAGGTACTGAGTTCTTTCGAAAGATCAAGATAATAATTGTACCGGCTGATGTAAGCTGTTGTATTAGAAAAAAGGCGGCTACTGAAAACATGATTCCATCGCAGGGTGCCTGCAATATTTTTCCAGCTTATTGCAAAAGTATTCGTATTCAGACTGTTAAAACGGTTAAATTCATCATTGCCTTTGAAGGCTGTGAGAAAAAACCGGTTGTTATCGTTTAGCCGGACATTGAGTTTGGCGTTGATGTCGTAAAAATTGAATTTATAAGTACGATCTCCATCATCGAGGAATTTTAGCCAGTTCATGTTCGAAATGCGGCTCGAAACCAGGAATGAACTTTTTTCTTTAAGTATTGGACCTTCCAGCGTAACGTCAGTTGTGTATGGTCCAAGGTTGCCTGAAAACCCAAGCTGTTTCATATTGCCTTCCCTGGCACGCATATCAATTACTGATGAAAGCCGCCCGCCATAAGTAGCCGGAAAATCGCCTTTGTAAATCATTACATCTTTTATGGCATCGGGAGCAAGGGCCGAAAAGAAACCAAACAGGTGTGAAGGATTGTATATCGGCGCTTCATCGATCAGCAAAAGATTCTGATCACTGTTGCCTCCACGCACATAGTAAAATGACGATCCGTCACCGAACGTTAGTATTCCCGGAACATTCTGCAACGATTTGAGTACATCTACATTACCCGCAAAACCTGGAATCTGTTTCAGAACCGAAGGCGAGAACCTTATATCTCCCGCATGATTTAAATGTGCCGTTTCCGCCTCAGGATCAGAAGAAATAACAACAGTATTCATTTCGATAGCCGAAAGTTCAAGGTCAATCGTAGCGTTTATATTCTTATTCAGGTTAACAAGCTGTGAAACAGGAGAGTAACCAATATAGGAATTTGTAATTCTGTATTCACCCATCGGTAAAGAAAGGGAGTAAAATCCATAAGCATTACTTGTGGTGCCTTGCATCGACGCAATATCATACACATTGGCTCCGATAATAACCTCCCCGGTTGATTTATCCCTGATGGTACCGCTGATGGTATATTTGCGGAGTTGTTTCAACTCCGATTCTGGCTTTGAGGAAATTTCCTGTTTGGCAAGTTTTAAAATCACCTGTTTCTCCGAAAGGATATATTCTATTCCATTGGCAGTAAATACCATTTCGAAAATTTTAGATAGCGAAGTATTTCGGGCAACAACCGTTATCTTTTTATTCACAGGAATTGATTGCGGACTAAATGAAAACAGTATATCCCCTTTTTCGCTGATCTGGCTGATAACTTTTCCGAGCGGCTCGTCAATAGCTTTTATGGTGATTTTTCGATCCAGGTTTTGGGCAAAAACAACCGGGGCCAGCAGTAAAAGCAGACAAGTTAAAAGTGTGTGGTATGTTTTTGTCAGAGGGCTCAAATCTGGTTTTTAGGAATTGTTTATTTCAACTTATACATTATACCAAATCTATATCCTGATTCGAACAAACGCTGATGATTCTCAATTCCTGAAAGTGAAATCAATGAATGGATTTTAAAATAGGGATTTACAAAAGCTGAAACACCCAATTTTGAATCATATTTCAATCCAACGCCCAGCAATGAACCAATTCCGTCCTGGCTGTCAATCGGGCTTGAAAATGCCGGGTCGAAATCCAGCTCGAAACCGCCATTAACAAAACAATATTTCAGAAAATTAATGCGTAATGAAACAGGTATGCTCATCAGGGAAAACTGTTCGTCATAGGGTGTGCGATCCATATCAGGCGGCAAATTAGGATGAATCGAAATTGTATAGTGGCTGTATTCCATACCAGTCTCAAAATCCAACCATTTGTGCAATGAATACATATAGTTTAAGCCAATAGAGTAAAAATATTTTCCGCTAAAACTTGCTCCACCTTTCGCAGATTGTAGCCCGTCGGCGCTGCCAAAAGAAGAAAATGTCACTCCTGCCTTTCTTTTTGGGAGCTGATCTTCACTTTTTTGAGCCACTGATAAAAGTGCAAATGTTAAACTTAGAATCAGTAAAGATATTTTTTTCATAAATTAGATTTGTTCAAATGCTGGGATTTTGAATTTGATTGTTTCCTTATCAGGGTTCAAATGATTTGGAGAAATAAATCAAAATCCCCATTACCTGCAACCTTTCCCTGAAATTTCAATAGTTTCACCGTTTTTTTTCACCTGCAAATCGAGTGTTTCTTTTATGACTTCTATCACCGATTCAAACGATTGCCCATTGAATGAAGCTGTAACACGGCATTCGGACAACCCCGGATCTGTAAGGGTAACCGGCGTTTGATAAACGTTTTGAAGCGTATTTACAACCTGGGACAGCGTTTCGTTGTCAAACACAAGTACCCTGGTTTTCCATGCCATATAGTTTGGATCGACATTGACAGATTTACTTATTAGATTCTGATTAGTTCTGAGCACGGCTTTTTCGCCGGGATCAAGAAGTACATTTTCTTTTGGATTTGCTTCATAATACACGGATACTTTTCCACTTGTAAGTACTACTTCCATGGTTCCCGCGGAGGTTCTTGTATTTACATTGAATTGTGTTCCAAGCACTTCGACCCTTGCGCTACCTGATGAAACAATAAATGGTTTCGATTTATTATGAGTTACCTTGAAGTAGGCTTCCCCTTTTAATTCTACTCTTCTTGCACCGGATGCAAATTTCTCAGGATATGTTATTTGTGAGCCGGCATGAAGCGAAACCACTGTACCATCAGGAAGCACTTGTTCCAGGTTTTGAGCCTGAGCTGTTACGGTGATAGTTGATGGTTTTGAAAAATAATAATAAAGCTGAACTGTAGAAATGAGTAAAATAACTATAGCGGCGGCAGCCAACCAAATAGAACGCGATGAAGAAATCCGGCTCTTTTTCTTACTTAGTTGAAGAACTCTGCCTTGAGAATCATCCGGCAATTCAGCGGAATTCAGTTTATACTGCATAGTTTTCCATTCATGATCCAGGTCTATCCCTGAATAAACTTTCTGTTTCTCAACCAATTGCCATGTTTTCTGGTATTGAATGAAAAGTTCCTCATTTTGCCGATCAACTTTCAGCCATTCCGAGAGCAAACGCAACTCATCTTCCGTAGTTTCCCCGGAGAAATACCTCGTGATGAGGTCGGTGTAATATGTTGAATTCCCGTTCATTTGCCTTTGCTGTTAATAATACACTTCAAATTGATTTTACCCTGATTGGCTTTTTGTTTTTTTGCCGGAAGCCTCCTTGTATTGTCTCCCCTGGCCCATTCACGCTTCGTCTTTTCGCCCGCTCGACATAAGCCACTTGTCATTTGTTCAAAAAGCTACTTACCAAAACCAGGAACACCGTAATAAATTCTGCCAGCCTGATTCGCATATGCTGTAACGCCTTTGACATTTGTGTTTCGACAGTTTTTACGGAAATCTGTAATCGATCTGCTATTTCCTGGTATTTAAGGTTTTCGTAGCGGTTGAGCACGAAAATTTCCCTGCATTTCTCAGGAAGTTCGGCGATGGACAAATCAATTTTTGTTTTCAATTCTTCTTCAATCAGAACGTCAGCTCCATCATATTCAGGAACTTCGGGCAGGTTTTCGATAGCAAGAATGTACTGGTCGAATTTACGGTTATCGCGGAGGTAATTGGTGCATTTATTATGAATAACCATGGCGAGATATGATTTCACCGGCCGGCTCATATCAATGGTTTCGCGCTTTTCCCAAAGGCTGATAAAAGCCGATTGGGCTATTTCTCTTGCTGTTTCAAAATCTTTCACATATTTCTGCGCAAAAAAGCACATGCCTGCAAAATGACTTTTAAAAAGCTTCTCGAAGCTTGTATGATCAAGCTTTTGAATGATATGTTCGTTTGGATTTGCCAGAAAAAGTGTTTTTGTTAAGTTTTGAAAATCAGAATTGCAGTCAAATGGAACAGGTTGAATGAAATTCTTTTGCTAAAATAATAAAATGCAGGTTAAAGCATATTAATAGCAGGTATCAGATAATTCTCAAATCACGATTCACAAATCCGAAACACCAAATCATTTCCAGCTTTTACTTGCCATGTAAGGGAAAGTTTAACTCAATTTGTTATTCCAGTTTAACCGAAAGTTTACCTTTGATGCTCACCGGGGCAATTATTCCGGCAGGAGCCAGCACAGGTTGCTGAACTTCCATACCATTTAGTTTCCCTGTCATGATAAATCCCTGGCCAATTTCATATTTATTCAGGCTTTGCGCCATCATATCATAGGTTTCGCGTATTCCGACACCAATGGGATACGCCATTTTTTTGCTAATCAGCTTTTCGATACCACTGTTTGCCAGCCATGATGCAGATTTCAGTAATATGTTTTTAGTCTGGATTGAGAACTGAAAATCTTTAAGAATTATACTTGAATCGCTGACACGGTACATAGGAATTCCGGAGAAATATACCTTTCCGTTTATACTCCCTGTCATATCAGTAGCAATGATCATTCTATTTTCGTTGCCGTAAACAGAAACGCCGGTAATAGAAATTTTCTTTTTCCCAAAAGTATATGAAGTGTTAACCAGCATCAGCCGAGTTATTGAGTCGAGGTACTCGTAGCCAATATACGAAACCACGTTGGCAAGGAATTCATCTCCCAGGCTTGCGGCGGTTGTCAGTTCGGGAAGCACACGGTTTATTCGCGAAGGCGGTTGTTTTCCCGTAAAAATCTCGGCAACACCTTGTATAGTTGATACATGTTTAATAATACCTTTGCCGCCTGTAATGGGTACAGCAGAAATAGTTTTCGGGTTTATCCGAAGCCACAAAGCATATTCCTGCGATAAAAGCATAGGCTTTTGCATTTCAATCCAGGCATCTTTTGCCGTGGTTTTCAGGTCAAGGCTTCCTTCCAATCCGGCATCAATAGCCGAATTGATGGTTTTGGTGTTGTACTTAATAATCATATCCGCAATGAAGGTAATTGGCAAATCGACCGGACCGATTTTCAAGGTGGGTTTGGTGATCCATTCGTAGCCATCGGAAGTGGTAACCGTGGTTACCGACCAGTCCTTGTTAACAACTACCGAGGAACGAAATTTTAGCGCAATCTCTGCGTTCATTTCACGATAATCGGACAGGGAAATCCCAAACTGTTGTATTTTCCATCCGGCTTTAATCCAAAGTTTTAATGGCACGCGGTATATAAACTGGCCGTTTTCGAAGCCGATTTTTATATTTTCCTTTTTCCAGGCTTTAACCATAATATTATCGCCTCCGTTATTGTCGAGACTGGTATCGGCATATATCAGGCCTGTAAGCTGGCGGTTAAGTAAAGCTTCAAGGGCAGTTACCTTCATTTCAACAGGCAGGCTGATGGTTGATGGTAGTGGGTCATAACTAAACGGAATGTAGTTTTCGGCTGGTTTTTCGGTAGGTAGCTTGGTTGAACTGCACGACTGAATAAGGATCAGTGCAACAAAAAGCAAAAGGCCTTGTAGTGCTCGCATAGGATATTTTTTTACAAAGGTAGTTCTGATAGCCAGAAATATGTGTGTTAAATTGCCTTAAAAATATAGAAAGATTCATCGGCTGAAAACAAATTATTTGCGCCTCAACATTACAATGTAAGTAGCGATAAAAAATGACAAATATTGTATTAAGGGCATTTTTGTATTTTTTGAACTTAATATTCATAAAGCCCGGTACATATGAAATTGAGGAATTCACTGATGATAATTTTAATTTTCTAAACTCAAAACAATCTAATAAGTAAGATGTTTAATACTGGAAATTGGCCTTCTGTGGTTGTATGACTGATAAATTGATTCGTTTAATACATTGGATCCCAGATTGATAAACCCGGAATAGCCAGATAAAATAGTTTAACTCAAATTTTCTCTATGAAAAGTCCTTCAAAGCTTGTTGTTTGGCTAAAACAAACAAGAGCTAATTTCCTGTTCCTCGCAGTATTTCTGAATGCCATTGGAATTGGCTTAGCCTATAAATATTTACCCCTCGGAATACACCTGCGAATTATTGATATACTACTAATTGTTGCGGGAACGATGGCTGCTCATGTTTCCGTTAACCTGTTCAATGAATATTCGGATTACAAAACCGGTATCGATTTAAATACCAACCGCACTCCTTTCAACGGTGGCAGTGGAATGCTGGTACAAGGGCTTACAAGTCCCTCAGCAGTATTGGCCGCTGCCATTGGCACTCTGATTTTTTCATTAGCAGTTGGCATTTATTATTCTATCACAAGTCATTGGTTCCTGTTTGTAATCATCGCTATTGGAGGGTTTTCGATAGTAGGTTACACTGATGTGTTGGCAAAATACCTTCTTGGCGAATTATTCGCTGGCATATCACTTGGCAGCCTTGTAGTTGTCGGGACGTATGTGGCTCTAACCGGCTCGAATTCAGTATCAATGCTTCAATTAATCCCGATAGAGGTCTGGCTTCTATCTATTCCTCCGGGCATTCTTACCGCGCTGCTCCTGTTGCTGAATGAATTTCCTGATATGGATGCTGATAAACAAGGCGGAAGGAATCACCTGCTTATCCGTTTTGGAAGAAATGCAGGCGCATACATATACAGCGCCGGAGCTCTTGTTACTTATATCATTATTATACTTTTACCCTTGATCGGTGTTTCGTCCTATTGGATTTATATTGCACTTTTGCCACTGCCACTGGTATTTATAAATATCCGTACTACATTGAAATACAATAATGATATCGCTAAACTCATACCTGCCCTGGGAGGAAATGTAATAGCAATCCTGGTTACCGATCTTCTGTTAGCCGGATCCCTTGCTATTGCGGTATTTTTGGTTTAATTCCCGGTTGATCTTTCAGAAAAGAAACAAAACCGCCGGATAAAACTTCCTGAAAGTTTATCCGGCGGTTTTGAATTAGTTAAAATCCGGGATTTTTACAGCCTGGTTTTCAGCAACACACCAACATCGGCAATGCTAACATCCTGCTGCGCGCCAACTGCCCTCATTTTTCGCTGTGTAAATCGTTCAACGATACGGTCAATTGTATCCTGCCCAACCTGGTGTTCGTTCAAAAGGGTTGAAATTCCAACCTGCCTGAAAAATGATTCGGTTTTCTGAATGGCTGTTTCAATCTTTTGCTCATCACTGCCTTCGGTAATATTCCAGACACGGGAAGCGTATTGAAGTAATTTTTCGCGTCGTTTATCTTTCATAAGCCTCATCACTCCAGGAAGTACAATTGCCAGCGTAACCGCGTGGTCGATGCCATGAAGCGCAGTCAGTTCGTGACCGATCATATGGGTTGACCAATCACTTTTCACGCCAGTCGAGAGCAAACCATTCAAAGCCATGGTGGCAGCCCACATAAGGTTGGCGCGGTTTTCGTAATCAGGAGTTTCGGCCGTTGTTGCCTTGGGTCCTTCTTCAATAAGTGTCAGAAGGATTCCTTCGGCGAAACGATCCTGAACAGGTGAATTTACAGGGTAAGTTAAATATTGCTCAATTACATGAACAAACGCATCCACAATTCCATTTGCAACCTGTCGCTGTGGCAGGCTGAATGTAATCTGAGGATCAAGCACAGAGAATTTAGGGAAAAGCACTGGCGAACTGAATGCAAATTTTTCCTGTGTGGCTTCGCGGGTAATAACTCCGCCGCTGTTCATTTCGGAGCCCGTAGCAGCCAATGTAAGAACAGCGCCAAGCGGCAAAGCTTTACTTACCGAAAGCTGTTTTGCGGCAATATCCCAGGCCGATTCGCCTTCGTAAAGGGCAGCTGCCGCAATAAATTTAGTGCCATCAAGCACTGATCCGCCTCCGACTGCGAGCAGGAAATCTATCTTTTCGGCTTTCACAACTTCAACCGCTTTCATCAGGGTTTCGTAATGAGGATTAGGCTCAATGCCGCCGAATTCAACAACGTTAAATCCTTTTAAAGCAGCCTTAACCTGTTCGTAAACACCATTCTTATGTATGCTGCCGCCACCGTAGGTCATTAAAATTTTTGCATCTGCCGGAATATTTTTGCTTAATTCAGCAATTTTCCCTTTGCCAAAAAGGATTTGTACCGGGTTAAAAAAAATGAAATTATTCATGAGTATTTAATTAAATTGTTTGATACCTATTTTAAGTTTATTCCATTGTAACTATTCACCCTCATAATACTTCATTTTTGCCACAGATTTCACAGATTAGCACAGATTTTTAACTATCTTCTATAGGTTTTTATGTCAAAATTGACTGAATTGATAAATTCCCAATCTGCGAAATCTGTGGCATATTTTTGTTTTTCAATACTTTGATAGGGCTGAAAAGTTACATTCCATCTAATCCATCATTCATATCTACATTTTAACCAGGAATTTACCGGTATTTTTTCCGTGGAAAAGCCCGATAAAAGTTTCAGGTAATTTTTCGAAACCATCAACAATTGTTTCCTGGCAAGTAAGTTTGCCTTCGCCAAACCATTGTGCCAGTTGATGAATGCCTTCGCCGAAACGGGCAGCGTAATTGCTCACAATAAATCCCTGCATTAACGCGCTTTTCTTAACCATTAATGGCTGAGGTCTTGGCCCTACAGGAATATCGGTATTGTTGTACATTGAAATCTGACCACAAAGAATAATACGGGCGAATTTGTTGATATTTGAGAATACCGCATCCGAAATTGCACCTCCTACATTGTCGTAATAAACATCAACACCATCAGGGCAAGTGCGTCCAATAGCCGCTTTCATATCATTTTCGGTATGGTAATTAATTACTTCGTCCACTTTAAGAACGTCCCTGAGGTATGCAGTTTTGTCATCGCTTCCGGCAATTCCGACAACCCGGCAGCCTTTTATACGGGCGATCTGGCAGACCACCATTCCAACTGCACCTGCAGCACCCGATACCACTACAGTTTCTCCGGCAACGGGTTTCCCGATTTCATTCATTCCGAAATAAGCCGTTAACCCCGGCATTCCGAGCATTCCAAGGTAGTAGCTTAACGGGGCTGATTTATCGAGTTTAGTTACCTGTTGGCCATGTATGGTTTGAATTTCCTGCCATTGTAAATGACCCAGAACCGCGTCACCGGCAACGAAATCAGGATGCCGGCTTTCGATAACCTCCGCCACTACTCCTCCATCCATTGGTTTGCCGACCTCAAAGGAAGGAACGTAGGATTTTGCGTCGCTCATTCGGCTGCGCATATAGGGATCAACAGAAATATAAAGTGATTTTACCAGCAATTCGCCTTCA
The DNA here is from genome assembly GCA_963665485.1 of Bacteroidales bacterium. GTDB lineage: Bacteria > Bacteroidota > Bacteroidia > Bacteroidales > UBA4417 > UBA4417. Next base: position 1,461,086 of record OY762227.1, read on the forward strand.
TTAGGTGATGGCAACGGAGTTTCTGCCATCTCAAAATTTGTTACGGCAGGCATTCCTGTTGGTCTTGATTTTAATATGATTTGTCTGTTCATGGTATGTTTAAAAATTAATTCTGTATTGATATTCATTAAACAAGTGTTTCCGTACGGTTGTTTTAATCCGTACTCTTAAAAATCCGGAAATTTAGTGATGGCATGCATTGGGATTGACAAATATGGTCATTGTTAATTGTATCAGTTCTATGAAATCACAATTTTTGGTTATTCAATAACTGAGCCAATGCCAATTTTCTGCCGAATCGACAGATGAATGACAATTAATACCATTTAATCGATTTCTAAAATCATATCATAATTCGGTCCATGGTATTCGAAATCTCCCAGTATCCTGAAACCGTTTTTCAGATAAAAATTTACAGCTTTTTGATTTTCGCTTTGTACGCCACCCCACAGAATAATGCGTTTTATACCATTTGCTTTAAGGGCTTCGAGAATATAATGGAATAAACTGTTTCCAATTCCCAGGCTTTGCCATTCATCGGCTACGGAAGGCGCAAATGTACAGTCCGTATTATGATTAAGCATTAAACCGTAAGATTGTAACCGAAAGCTATCATGTTGCAGGTATCCGGCTTTAATAACGGAATAGGCTACTATATCAGAGGTTTCAATATCCTCGGCGATATAGGCGGTATGAATAATGGAATTTTGATACAGTTCAAGTAAAGCCTGTTTGTCGAATTTATGAGGGCCGTATCTTTTTATAGTTTCAGGTCCTAACTTCTGAAAATAGCCATACAAGTTATCAATGTCATCGGAAGTTAGCTTTCGCAATAAAACCTGCTTGTTATTTTTTGATCGTAAAATCATAGGATTTTAAAATATGATTCGGTTTTGAACATCTTTCTTAGTGTTCCTGGTGGAAACTTGGCGTCCTGGCGTTAAATTTTTTATGGCCAGGGTACGAGGTTAAAGCAAAGCACGCAAAGGCTGCTAATAACCCCGGATAATTATTTAAACTGGATTTTCCCGAACTTCGGAAACCCCGAAAATGAGTGTCTATCTGCAGGATTCAGATCATAAAGGTAAAATAAATATTTTCATGATTTTGGTGCGAAAAACTTTTAGCTGCTTACTTTTTACTATTTTTATAACAAATCCGCAAAAGTTATATTTTCAACTTCGCTCAAATATAAACATTATGTTAGTTCAGTTCCAGGTAATTTATAAGACTCATATTGGCCAGCAGTTGGTGATAGCCGGCTCACTTCCCGAATTAGGTAATGGCAGCCAGGATAATGCGCCGATGATGACTTTGAAAGATGCTCTGACAGGTCTTTGGGTTTTTCAGTTTGAATCAGATTCCGCACCTGAATTCCATTACCGTTATTTTGTGAAAGACGATAATTTCAATACTTTCATTGAAGAATGGGGACCTGACCGGCTTTTTAAACCTGAAAACAGGCAGAAAAAGACTATACTGCTTTGCGATTGCTGGAGGCCTATGTCTGATCCGGATTTCGCTTTACATTCATCTGCTTTTGTCAATGCAATCTTAAAGACAGGCATTTCGTTTAAAGGTCCGATGGCTAAGATTTCTGCCGCGCCGGATACAATTATCCTGAGATTTAAGCCTAATGTTGTCAGGATAAAACCAGGGCACCAGGTAGCCGTTTCCGGAAGTCCAAAATCGATGGGAACCTGGAAAGAGAAAAAGGCCATAGCTCTTGGAAATCCCGATCATCCTCAGTGGTGTGGCGAAGTGACTGTTAACATCTCTGATTTCCCTGTCCATTACAAATACCTGATTAAAAATGAGGATGGGACGCTGGCATTCTGGGAAAAATCATTCGACCGTATTATCACTTTACCCGAAGGAATCGTTCCGGATGTAATTGAACTGGGTGATGACAAATTCGACTTTCCTCAATATCCATGGAAAGGTGCAGGGGTTGCTATTCCTGTATTTTCCTTACGCAGGGCAAAAGGCTTCGGCGTTGGCGAATTTACCGATATCAGATTACTTGTCGACTGGGCAACTGAAACAGGCCTTAAACTGATTCAGATCCTGCCTGTTAACGATACGGTGGCCAAGCATACCTGGATGGATTCGTACCCGTATGCCGCAATTTCGGTTTATGCGCTTCATCCGATTTATATTAACCTACTTGAAATCGGGAAGCTGGAATCGGAAATCAACCAGCAGATTATCGAAGCTCAGGGGAACTATCTCAATTCACTTACAAAAATCGATTATGAAGCCGTTATGGCACTCAAATCTAGATTTTTTAAACTGATCTACGATCAGAAAAAGAGTGTTTTCCTCAAAGATCCGGACTTCCTTGAATTTTTCGAAGAAAACAAATACTGGCTTAAGCCGTATGCGGCATTCTCCTACCTGCGCGACTTATTTAACACTCCCGACTTCAGCCGTTGGGGCGAATACAGCAAACCATCTGATGAATTATTGGCACATCTTACTGATCCGGAATCGGCGCATTACGATGATATCGCGGTTCATTATTTTATACAGTATCACGCTCATTGTCAGTTGCGAAATGCCGCTGAATATGCCCGTTTGAAAGGGATTGTATTGAAAGGTGATATCCCGATTGGGATTTACCGCAATAGTGCCGACGCATGGCTCAACCCGCATTTGTATCACATGGATTGCCAGGCAGGGGCGCCCCCCGATGATTTTTCGGTTAAGGGCCAGAACTGGCGTTTCCCAACGTACAACTGGGAAGAAATGGCTAAAGATAATTATAGCTGGTGGCAGCAACGGTTGCGGCAGCTGACACATTATTTCGATGCCTTCCGCATCGATCATATTCTCGGATTTTTCCGCATATGGGAAATCCCGTCAGCGCAGGTCGAAGGCTTGATGGGATATTTTAATCCCAGTATTCCCTATTATCGAGACGAACTTCAGAACCGCGGGCTCTGGTTCGACGAAAACCGGTTGTGCAAGCCTTATATCCGTGAGCATTTCCTGTATGAAAGGTTTGGCGACCTTACCGGATTTGTAAAATCCAATTACCTGGTCGAGGCAGGCTACCAGTGCTACGACTTGCACCCGGATTATGATACACAACGCAAGATTGAGGAAAAACTGGTTATTGAACCCGATGCCAGCCCCGAAATGCGAAGCCGCACCGAAAGAATCATCCAGGGATTGTATTCACTGGTTGCGGAAGTTTTGTTTTTACCAGCACCAGGAACCGGTGGAAATGCTTTTTTTCCGCGTAATACGCTTCATTTTACACGTTCGTACCAGGAACTCGACAACCAGGCGAAGCATGTTATAAAAGAAATTTACCTCGATTATTTCTATCACCGTAACGAGGAATTCTGGCGCGGGAAAGCCATGGAAAAGCTTCCTGTTCTGAAAAAGGCAACCAATATGCTGCTTTGCGGCGAGGACCTTGGAATGGTTCCCTCCTGTGTACCCAGCGTGATGAACGATCAGGGAATCCTGAGCCTCGAAGTACAACGAATGCCGAAAGATCCGAAAATAACTTTTGGCCACCCGGCAAGCTATCCGTATCTATCGGTAGCCACTCCATCTTCGCACGATACTTCTACCGTACGGGGCTGGTGGGAAGAAAACTATGCGCAGTCGCAGCGGTTTTACAACGAAATCCTTGGTAATGCTTTGCAGGCACCTTATTTCTGTGAACCTTTTATTGTCAGGCAGATCATTGTTCAGCATTTATACTCGCCAAGTATGTGGGCCATATTTGCCATACAGGATTTGTTGGGGATGGATGGAAATCTTCGCCTCGAAAATGCTAATGCCGAGCGGATTAACAACCCGGGAAATCCTAACCATTACTGGCGTTACCGCATGCACTTAAATCTTGAAGAACTTCTGGAGCAAACTGAATTTAACGATTTTATTAAAGGGCAGTTGCTGGCAGCAGGGAGATTGGAGGTGTATTAAAAGAGGGTGGTTTTTTAATAAGAAGTATTGAGGTTATTTGATAGTTATGCGGCATTCTAAAACGACACTGCAAAAGAACAAATGAGTAGAAAAAATTGGACTTACGACAAAATAATATCTCGACTTATTGACAATAAGACGGGAAAAACTCGCTGGGACAATATTAGTGCTTTAAGAAAAAGACCAAGTCCAGAGCTTTTTTTAAAGTGTGTTGAATTGACTAAGTCAAATAATCCGAAAATTAGAAAAATCGGCATAGACATTTTAGGTCAATTTGGTTTGCCACCAAGACCATTTTTTCAAGACACCTTAAAAATCTACTTTGAATTACTTAATACTGAAACCGACCCAGACGTTTTAATGTCATTGTTTTATTCAATTGGGCATAACAACGAAAATCTCGACAACCGACAAATTGATATAATTTGCTCATTTATTTCCAATGACAACAGTTGGGTAAAAGAAGGCTTGGTTTCCGCTTTACATGGAATTGACAACTTAACTGCGATTAAAACCTTAATAAAACTTTCGTCAGACAAAATAAGTCATATAAGAAACTGGGCAACTTTTGGACTTGGTAGTCAAATCGAAAGAAACAATAAAAAGATAAGAGAAGCTTTGTGGAAAAGAGTTAATGACAAACATCAAGAAACGAAACTTGAAGCCATTGTAGGCTTGGCAAGAAGAAAAGACAAACGAGTAAATGACATTATCAGACGCGAAATAACTGGTGGTGAATACGGAACATTACTTTTGGAAGCCATTATCGAAACTCAAGACAAAGAGTTTTTGCCTTTGCTTAAACAGAATTTAAGGACAATCAAGGACGATAAAACAATAAATCCTGAATGGAAAAAGGACTTGAAGAATTGTATTGACGAACTAACTAAACTGACGAATGAAATAAGAACGACTGCATCACATCACCTATACGCAAGCAGGGATTTCGTGCTTCGTAGGACTGGAAAATTGTAAATTTAAAGTTCAGTTCTTCGTAGGAAGTTCAGTGGTAAAAAAGCCCTGCCTGCGTATAGCTGAGAACCGAAACTTACAAGCTAAAGAACTAAAATAAAAGAATACGGTCGGTAGCAGCACCCATGCCTAATAAAAGGTTAAGCTGTTGTTGAAAAATATAAAATCTTTATGTATATTTGTATAAGCAGCCGGTTAATTCATCCCGATAACCAGCTAATAGGTTCTTAAAGACATCAGCTATGACAATTATATCTTCTCCGCAGTTCGACCTGATCTATATTCCGGTGCTGATACTTTTCACGGGACTCTTTGTTTTTTCAGGTTTGCGGCAAAAATACCCGGCCTCAATTGTAGCCGCTTTAACCGTTTTCCTGATGGTTTTATTTGTTGTCGGACTTAAAATTATAAGCTATCCGATAAATGAATGGCATAATATCTTTTCACATAAACCGGTGGAAATACTGCATTCAAAATATCTGCCGGGCGGCATCATTTTTATTGCTTTTGGATTGGCGATTTTAAAATTCATGCTTAAAATTCGCTTATCAATCCTCGATTCACTGATACTTGGTCTGCCCCTTATTGGCATTGTGCAACGGCTTGATTGCCTGCTTAGCGGATGCTGTTATGGCACTCATACACAACTTCCCTGGGCCATTCATTATTCAGCAATTTCTCCGGCATTCGAACAACAGGTTTCGGAAGGATTAATTTCAGAAACAGCAACCTCAACGCTGGGAATTCACCCTACACAAGTATATTACATTATTGGATTTCTGTTGGTTTTTGTGCTTTTGATTCTTTTCCGCAAAAGGGTAAAGAATCCGGGCAGTCTGGCGTTACTTGGCTTCATACTTATGGCGGTTTCCCGTTTTATTATTGAATTTTTCCGCGAACCAGTCGGCAACAAATTAAGCACAGTGCAATGGGCTGGGGTTAATTTGCTTCAATGGATAATTTTAGCTTTAGTGCTTTTTTCTACCCTTGTATTGTATTGGCGGGAAAAGCGCCAGATAGACCCGGTATTTGCTCCGGTTAAGGAATACCTTTGGCGAAGCAGCCTGCTCGTGTTTATAGCTGCACTTTTGGTTTGGAATTTTTCGCGGATACTGGGCTATTCTGAGTTCTTTTTCCTCCAGATTCTTATTGCGCTCTCAATTGCTGTAGTAATTATTCGTCTTTTTCAAAAAAGCACAATTCCGGCTTTAAGATACTCTACACTCACGACTGTATTTCTGACCATTGTTCTTATGAGTCAGAAAAGTACTGACACAATTATTACCAACGACAGCCTGTTTATGCCTCAGAAATGGTGGGATGTCAAGGCTTCGGCAGGCGGAGGAAATTATGATAAGATCAATTACGATTGCGGCGGAAATGAGACCGGCAGAACTCCTGAACATTACAGTATAGTTAGCGGTGGATTTTCCTATAATTACATAAGAAGCCGAAAGCAGCATTTGCAGGCCGGGCTGAACCTGGGCAAAATGTACGACAGTGGCGACTTATTATATGGAATGAATAGTACAGGTACTCCATCAAACATGAATTCCTTGTCAATCAATTTAATAAATCCATATTTTAAATATGATTTCCAAAAATTTGGATTTGGTATCGGGTATAATTTCTTTTTAGCTAATGAGTCCAGAGGTTTGCCGGACCTTTACTTTCGTGCCGGACGACGTGAAAAATACTACTTCGATGTAAATCTTGCAGATAATTTATATTCATCAGGATTATCCGGAGTTTGGCAAATGGGGATGGGAAGTGGATTTGGCAATCCCGAAAAGCATTTGTTTCGCGCCGGAATATCGACGGTCGAATCCAAAGTTATTGCATACGCTGATGCTGAATTCCTGCTGTACGATCGTTTATTTATGCATACCACTATCGATCTTGGCAATAAGATACATGGAATGGTTGGTTTGAAATACCAGATCAGAAAAAACAGATAGTTCCCTGAAAGCAGGACTCCTAAAGATCACAAGTGTTTTTTATTACTTAAAAAGACCTTATCGCTCTAACATAGTGACTTGTATTTTTATAATATCCCCCGTTAGGTGGATAACCGTCGTTACCATATTGCGAATAGGCATTGCCAATACTTGCTTCCGTTGAGCTCCAGTAAATTGCATCTGTAAAATGACCGAGGCCCCGCATTGTTTTCAGGTTAAAGTACATAGAAAAGCATTCGGATTTTGATGGCAGATACCAGTCGCTGTAACCGTTAATATCCAGGTCACTGCAAATTTTTGCAGCATAATTACCATTTCCTTGAGCTGCAACAATAGCTGCCGTGTTTGCCTGGCCTGTTCCGAAGCCGGTTCCATTTGCATTGGTAGTTATATTGGTTCCATTGTACCATGTAACAGCTGTACCCTGGTCGTAGGATGCACAAATAAAACCATGCTGTCCTGTACTGTCAACGTAAAAAATGATTCCACCACCGTATTCTGTTCCTATTTCAAGTTTGGCTGCCGGTTCCTCATCTACACTACAGCTGTTTAATAATACGAGAGTTCCAACAGATAGAATCAGAGCCTGGAGTATATATTTGATTTTCATTTTGTAGAATATATTTATAGGAATACATGAATTGATCAGTTTTTTGAGGCCACTATTCTCCGACGGCATTCATATTACCTGGCAATCTTTGTTCCCGGATACATTGTATAACCGCCCATTCCTGATGTTACGTTCCCGATTTTAACTCCTACATCTATTCGGCCTATGCCTACGAACCAGCTGAAACCGACAACCAGTGAGGGTGTAAAGGTGGATTCAGTATCTCCAAATGAGGCCAATGTCATATCAATTCCAATATTTGGGCTGAATCCGGTTTTTTTTATAGGAAAATGTACCCGGCTCATGGCTCCGATATTAGCAAAGGGTGTGCCTTCTGCATCAATATTCCCTGAGACCCCGGTTGAGAATGTGGAGGCAAAATCCCATCGGTTAAGTAGCAGGAAAAATCCTATACGGGCATTTAACGAAAGGCTTATATTTTTTTGGCTGTCGCCCGAAAACTGACCTCCTCCATAGAAAAACCAGGGATGCATTCTTGATTTCTGAGCATCTGAAACCGGCATTGCAGCTGGCAATGCGATGGCCATATCAAACTCATCCAGCAGTTTTGTCTCTGATGTTCGGGAATTCCATCCCCAAAGCTCGCGTTTGGTTTCATAACGAACAATTAACAGGGAGTCCTTCCATGAATTCGCGATGTCAGAAATAACCGCTTTTTTACTAACCTCATTTAAAGTAAAGTACGTGCTGGTTGCCAGCAGGGTAAGTTGTCCTTTATCTGCCAACTCTGCCTGGTTGAAGTAGGAATTGTAGCGGGGCAATACTTTTTCCTTTAACAAAGCAAGTTTGTCAGGCGACTGAGAATAAGCCAGTTGCAAACCGAGCAGAATTATAGATAGCAGGAGGAGTAGTTTTTTCATTATCTTTTCCCAAAATATATACTCGAACCGATTGAAAAGCAAAATGTGGTCAAGCCATCTTTTTTTAGTCCTTTATTCATATCCAGAAAAGTATCAAAACTTGCAGTGTGGTTCCTGTTCATTTTGCTGATACCAATGGATAATTTGAACGAAAAAGCCGAAGTTCCGTTTGCCGAATTCAATGATAATCCGGCGCCTGAGACAAAAATTTTCTGACGATTATAAACACTCAGCCCAATATTTGAGGATGAGTATTCGGCAAATTTCATAATGCTAAAATCAACCGCTGCGTTACTGGCTCCAGATACAAAATATCCTATCCTGCCATTGAAACTCGTTAGTTGCGGAGAAACGCTTCCCCCGGCATAAGCCATCATTTGAGGGCGGGCAACATCAGGGGTAATAGTTGCGGGCATTTCAGGAGTAATAAAAGGTGTCAGCAAATTCATGTTTTGTTTAAGAGTGGCATAGCGCTTTTCAAGAAATTGCTTGTTTGCCAGGTCTTCCGGTGTATTTCCCATCAAGGAAATGGCTTTTTCAATGGTTTGGGCCGATTTTGCCATAGCTCCGGATTTTTCAAGCGCTACACTGTAGCCAACGAAAGGAAGGTATTCGTTGGGATAGATGCTTACAATATCATGAAACATTGCAATGGATTGGAAATATTGACGCTGCGAAGCCAGTTCATTGGCGCGTTTAAAATTGGCTATAAGTTGCTCTCGTGTTTTGGTTATCGTAAGCGGTTTCTTACAGCGGTATTTTTGCAACAGCACGGGTGCTTTGGCCGAAATCCATACCGGAATTTTATTTTCGGGCGATAGTTTTAAGAATTCTTCCGCAAGGTCATTATATCCCATTAAGGCAAAAACCTGTGAAGTAAAATAGTTTATTTCGGGTGAAATGGCTCCTATGCTTCTGCAAACATCCAGCCGTTGAAGCGCGGCATCGTATATTCCAGCTAATGCCAGGGCGTAAGCATCTTCCGAAAGTAAAACGGGATTTTTTAAATCCATTTTTATCAGTTTGCCATACGAAGCAATAGCTTCATTTATATTTTCATTAAGAACAAAATTCCTGGCTTTTGTAAATGCCGGATTCGCGTCCGAAGCATTGCTGTTACCTGCCATCGCAGCGGTTTGCTGAGTTGATTGCGCCTGGTTGTAAACTTCTTTTTCCCCGTTTTCATATACAATCATCGAAATTTCTCTAACCGGAATAATGTAGGCCGGCCCATTCTGGTTGCTGAACTTTTTATATTTTATATCAGTTTTATTTATTTCCAGCACTTTGGCTTCAATTACCGAATTGTCAATTTTGTATATTTTGTCCTGGGCAAATGTAAATCGCGGTATTAGGATAATTACCAATGCATTCAGCAAGAAGCAGGCAGTTAACCGGGCGGATCGCTTAGGATTTGCTGTTACTTGTTTAAACATTAGGGCTTCTTTATAAGTTAAATTTATCCTGGTATGAATGCTCGATATTTTCGATGATATCGGTAAACCTCTGCAATACAACAGCCTGAACTTCAGTTTTCATTTTATTCAACTCCTCCGAAAGATTCGAGCTGTCGTCAGCCATTTGTTTTGCTAATTGCTTTCTTTCTTTTTCGATGGCATCGCATTGCTTTTTCAATGATGAAATTTCTTTCTTTTTTAACTTTTGGTCTTGTTTCGAATTAGACAGGTATTGCGATAACTCTTTTTGCAAAGGATCTAAACGGGTTCTGAGTTCAGAATCTTTTTGAATCCGGCTCAAAGCCTTAATATTCCACGTATTTATTGTATTTTGAACAGAGAGAATTTCGTTCTGATAACAAGCCAGCATCATCGTAAGAGGCGCAAAATATCCCGTAATTGTACTATTAAACTTTTGTTTCGGAATGTTTACTGTCTTTAGTGCTGCACTTACAGAAGGATCCGGATCAGCGCTTTTCACGTTTTTGCCAACTTCTCTATATTTTGCATCAATCTCACTGTCAGTCGTTTTGCTTAATTTTTTTAATTCTTCCGCAAGGGTTTTTCCTTCGGTAGCCATGTCGGCTTTAATTTTTTTACGTTGTTCCCACGAAATCAGCAGGTTCTTTTTCTGATCAATTATGTCCTGGCTGAAGGGTTTTGCATCCGCATTTTTCTTATCCGTAAGCTGTTTTTCGATCTTAGCGATCGCTTCGATATTTTGCTTTTCTTTTTGCAGGGAAGCTCTTAATTTTTTATCCCAGTCCTGTATTACTCCGGCCAGCGAATTGAATTCGTTGTTATAAAAGGAGATAAGTTGTGCGACAGGTTCCACATAACTAATAGTTTCTATGGAAATTGCCGGTTGTTCTACTAAAACTGATATGCCGTTTTCTGTTCCCCGGGTTTCGACTGTTAACCTGGCAACAGGCGATTCGGACTTACTAATTTCGACAGCCGGTTGTGCTTTAGATTCATCAACCTGGACAACAGGCAAAAGTGAAGTTTTTTGTTCAGGTGGACTTGTAACAGCTATTGATTCTGTTACAGTATCCTTTTCTGTATATAATGATTCATTTACCGGAGCTATTGCTGCACTTTGTTGGGGTTGGCTGGCTGTCTGGTCTTTCAGGGTATCAATCGCTGCTACATTTGAAGTCTGCATGCTTTTTTCAACCTGGTTTAAAGGAGTTGCGGATGGAGCTGCTGAGGACGGTACTATTGTTTCTTTGGAAGCGGCTGGGTTTTGAATTGCGTTTACAGCTTTCATTGCCTGTATTACCTTTTCGGAAACATTTGCATTTGACAACACTGAAATGGATTCACTGCTTAAGTCAAAGTTAACTTTTGAGCTGTTTATTTCGTCAATAATTAATTCATCCGAGAGTTTTCCTTTTACCATCTTTATTATGGTGGTATTAGTAAGCGCTTCAGAAGTTTGTGCGAGCAAAAAGTTTACTGAGAACAATGCTATCAATAAAAGAAAGAGTACTTTTTTCATCTTCATATGTATTGATTTAGTGTTTTTACAAGCGACCAGGGAATTACAAGATTTAGTTTACTTATTTTTTGCTATTTGAGCCGTTTCCGGTTTTACTTCGCATTGCATTTTTCATTGCTATTATTACTGCCGACGAAACCTTTTGATTGGAAAGTAAAATCATTGAGTCGACGCTCAAATCGAAATTCACATCCGATTTGTTGATGATTCTTATAATTAGCTCATCCGTAAGTTCAGCCTTAACCAGATTTATAACGCTTTCATTTGTAAGTGTTTCAGTAGCTTTTTTGCTTGTTACTGCAGTTTTGGAAGCTTCTAGTTTTGATGTTAACTCTTTTTCTAATCCTGTAATCCGCAAAACCAGTTTTTTATCAGGATTAAGAACTATCAGCCCATTATCATAATATTTTAATATTCCCCCAAACTCATTGGTAATTGTTAACATGCAGGAATCCTTCAGCGAGTAAATAGCATTTTCGGTCGAAAAATATATGGTAGTGCCCAAAGAATTCGTGGTTAATGATTTTATCTCCATATCTCTTTTAAGGGCTATTAATGCCTTCATTTCTTTCTTCGTATTATCAAAGCTGAATATTGAACTTCCTGAGGCGAATAATAGTTTGTTATTTAATTCCATAACTGAACGAATCGGCGCTGCTACTTCGAAAAGTCTTGCACATTTAGCTCCTTTGGCAATAACATAAAGAGAATATTTTTTATTGGAATTATCCTGATCGTAAATGTACATCACATACTTTCCGGCACTTATACCCATGGATTTATCGGGTAAACCAAAAAGCCTGGATACATTTCCGGTCGAATCCATAAAGCACAACTCTTTATTGCGGACTATCATCAGAAATCCGTCGGGAGTATATGCGAATGAGCTAATTGCTTCGGCAACTTTTGGGCCAACCGGGGCTATGCCTCCCCAACCCAGCACATAGAACATGTTGTTGGTTGAAAGCAATATCTGGCGGCCGGAAGTTATATCAATTGTATTGTTAAAACGATCGTTTAACTGGATATTGCTGAACATTTTATTGGTCAGTAAGACTTCAAAACGCAGGGAATCGTCTTTTACGGGCAATCCAAAAGTCACCAGCGACCACAAAGCAATGAGAGTAGTTGGCAGTATCCTTCGAATAGTTTGTATCATAGTGTTATGGACTTTCATTTTTAGTCTTTTGGTCCCCAGATACCATATATAGTTGCCCCGGGGCCTGGAAGTTTGTCATAGATGTCTTTTACCACCGGATTACTGATTTTATTCCCAATTCCACCATCTATTTTCTTGAACAAGAAGTCAGTAGCGGTTGCTTTGGCGGTATTTATCAGAATGGTGCCTGTACTTGCCGGAGTTTTGTCGTTCAATACATCTGTCAGAGCTTTGTAATCTTCCGAAACAAGGGCCATAACCGGAGTGGCGAGCAGTTCAGCGGTAGCCACTGAAGCGCCGATAGCTGTGGCAGGAACCAAGGCAATCGCAAAAGGAACAGCAAAACCAACAGCAGCAATTTCTAAAGAAACCATATCGGGGGATGTCCAAAAAGGAGCTTCCTCAAGAACTATCGGATCAAGTTCACCATTTTTGGGAATTGGCTTCAGGTTATCAAGTTTTTCCTGTTGCAGCCAGTCGTTTTCCTTTTTAATATCTTCCGGACTTCTGAGCAATTGTACAACCCCTTGTTTCCCGGATAAATCAACAACGTTGGCAGCCAGATTGGCCGGAACATTAACCGGCGAAGATTTAGGATTAAAATTAGCGGTCTGGTTATTGTAAAAGGCATCAAATTCTTTATCTCCTGTTAATGGAATATGAGGCGCATTCAATGTATTACCTAGGATACTTGTTATGCCATAGGATTCAAGTTCCTGCCTGTAGTCTTTCGACCAGTCTTCAAAAGCTGAACTCTCGTGCGAAGTGTAAAAAGGCTGCCCTTCAAACTGTCCATCAAATGAAACATTTCCTGAGCTCAACTGGTCGGTACTGGTAACCGCATCTGAACCCGAGCAAGGCGTACAGGTGTAAAATAATGCACAGTCCCCGATATAGTTACCGCGATTGTCGTATATCGGCCAGCTTTCTCTGATTGCAAGAATACTTTGCCTCAATGCTTCACACTGAGCTTGGGTAGGTATTACATTTGGTATAGGGGGAAGGTTTATTGCCGGAAGGCTGGATCCGCAGGGGCCGGTTTGAGTTAAATTAAATGTAAAACCCCAACCCTGGGCACTGGTTTTAAGGTTGAAACCAAAGATAGAAATCAAGAAGAGGTAAAGAGCAATAAATATTTCTGATTTCATTAACCCTTGAGCAGTTCGTGCTTTCATGAGTAAAACTATTTGGTACTTAGTTTAGGAGTTCAGGCAGGTATTTATATTTAATGCGGAGAATGTTTTTAGTGGTTAAAGCAAAAATTGCTATCAGGTAAGTTGATGGATTTACTTTTGCAGAAATTGAGGACTATCCATTTTTAAAATCAGGTAAAGAACTTTCATTTTTGAAATCTAACTAGCCGAAAAGATCAGATTTAGATCAATCTTCACTTCACATGATGGACTTTCAATTTCATTAACGGAATCAAATATGTATTTCCGACAGCCAAAGATAGATAATAACATAGCGTTTTTGTTCTCCAATAAACCAATTTATTTTAATTCTAAATAACTGTTTCTGAAATTTGCGCTCACATCCTTTACAGAGCAGGATTTAGCAGGATTATGGAAGAATTTTAGATTTGTGACGCACTTAATCAGGTTCAGGCTGTAGCACTTAACTGGTTTGAGAAACAGGCTTGCATTATTATTCAAATAAGAGAAACGTACAGAATTTTCCATTTTATAATCAGATAGAATTAATGAAATAGGTGCAAATTGTCTTATCTTTATCAAATGTTTTTCGGTATGTAAATGATTATTTGATAGAAGTAAAATTACTTCATGAAAACCACAGATATTTTTAAATGCTGTTTTAACCGGTTATCAGTTACCTGAGATCTACATTCAGTTATTCAATATAAGTTTGAACATTTTGAAACTCTAAGAATGTAACTAATCATAAATTAAAATGGACAAGACGATAAGTTTTCACTTAAACGGTAAGTTGACAGAAGCTGTGCTCGATCCAAACCAGACCCTCTTATGGGCATTGCGAAATCACTTCGGATTAACAGGAACCAAATACGGCTGCGGGATAGGCTTCTGTGGCTCATGCACCGTTCTAATCGACCAGGAATCAGTACGGTCGTGTTCCATTACCCTGGGTGAAATTGAAGGTAAAAGTGTTGTTACCATCGAAGGACTTGCAAAAGATGGTAAGCTGCACCCTGTACAGAAAGCATTTGTGGAGCATGATGCTTTGCAATGCGGTTTCTGCACCCCGGGAATGATTATGAATGCAACGGGACTTCTGATCAAAAATCCATCGCCAACCACACAGGAAATTAAGGCTGGAATGGAAGACAACCTGTGCCGCTGCGGAGCACATATGCGTATTATTGAAGCCGTTCATACTGCTGCAAAAGAAATGGAAGGAGGAAAATAAGTATGAAAACCAGAAAACCAAACCCGGACAAATCAAGCCGTACCACCGACGGATCAGGAATGAAACGAAGAAGTTTTGTTCAGCTTTTAGGCGGCGGGATATTCGTTTTTTTTAATTCATGGACTTTCCTTGACCTGTTTGGAGGCACGCCTGAACAAGGCAGGAGCTTGCCAAAAGATTATAATGCTTTCCTCCGGATAGCTGAAGATGGAACGGTTAGCTGTTATACCGGTAAGATTGAAATGGGGCAAGGCATTATCACATCACTGGCTCAGATGATGGCTGATGAACTTAATGTCTCGCTGGAGAAAGTGAAAATGGTAATGGGAGATACAGACCTTTGTCCCTGGGACCAGGGAACCTGGGGCTCGTTAAGTACACGGGCTTTCGGCCCAAATATGAGAGCCGCCGCGGCCGAAGCCAGGGGCGTATTGCTCAGCCTTGCCTCATCAAAATTTGGTGTACCCGTTTCACAACTCAAGGTTGAGGATGGAGTTATTTTGGATATAAAAAATGAGTCTAATACAGTAAGTTACGCTCAACTAACCAAAGGGAAAAAGATTGAAAAATACCTTGAAGTGAAACCCGTGGTTGAAGATTCCCACGAATTCACCTATGTTGGGAAATCATATACGCGACAAGATGCAATTCTAAAAGTTACCGGTCAGGCAAAATATACCGGCGACCTGACCCTTCCGGGAATGATTTTCGCCAGGATATTACGTCCGCCGTCGCATGGCGCAAAACTTACGTCAGCAGATGTTTCAGCAGCGGAAAAGATTCCGGGTATTCAGGTAATTCGGGATGGCGATTTAGTGGCTGTGCTTCATGAAAACCGCGATATAGCAGATCAGGCCATCGTTAAAATTGATGCAAAATATTCATTTAATGAAATGCCGGTCAATGATAAAACCATCTTCGAATGGATGCTGAAAGCTGATTCAAGCGCCCGTGAGCTTGGTTCGAACGGAGATCTTGAAGTTGGCAAGAAGCAATCGATAAAGATGTTTAATTCTGAATTTCACGATCCATACCTGGCACATACACCTATTGAACCGCATACAGCCCTATCCCGGATTGAAAACGGCAAACTTACAGTATGGGCTTCCACACAATCGCCTTTTGGCTTGCAGGATGAATTAGTTCGTGAACTTGGTTTCTCACCCGAAAACGTCAGGGTTATTACTCCGTTTGTTGGCGGTGGTTTTGGGGGGAAAGGTTCCAGCCAGCAGGGAATTGAAGCTGCTCGTCTTGCAAAATTGTCTGGTAAACCTGTTATGCTTATCTGGACACGTGATGAAGAGTTTTTTTATGATCGTTTTCATCCGGCCGGAGTAATAAAGATAAAGTCAGGAATTGACAACTCAGGCCTGATCAGGTTTTGGGATTATGCTATTTACTATTCAGGTAGCAGGGGTTCCGAGACTATTTATGATGTTCCTAATGTAAGAACTACAAGATACAGTCAGAAAGACAAAGCTCCGCCTGTTCATCCGTTTTATACAGGTGCCTGGCGGGCGCCCAACGCCAATACTAATACGTTTGCGAGGGAAGTACAGATCGATATAATGGCATCTGCTGCGGGAATTGATCCGCTTGAATTCCGCCTGAAGAACCTGAAAGATGAAAAAATGATAGCTTGCCTGAAAGCCGTAGCCGATAAATTCGGGTATGTGGCTGGTAAAACTCCCACTGGAAGAGGAATTGGCGTGGCCTGCGGAACTGATGCCGGAACCTGGGTGGCACATATGGCTGAAGTGAAGGTTGATAAAAGTACCGGAAAAGTTGAAGTTGTCAGGATTGTCTGCGCCCAGGATATGGGCTTGTGTGTAAATCCCGAGGGCGCAACCATTCAGATGGAAGGCTGCATCACTATGGGGCTTGGATACACTTTTACAGAAGAACTGCTTTTCGAAGGAGGCAATATTAAAAATCGGAGTTTCGACACCTATGAAATTCCGCATTTCTCCTCACTTCCGAAAATTGAAACTCTGATCCTCAACAGGAAAGATCAGGCTCCACAGGGAGGTGGCGAACCAGCAATAATTGCTGTTGGAGCCGTGATTGCCAATGCAATTTTTGATGCCACTGGCGCCAGGTTATACCGAATGCCCATGACACCTGAGAGAGTGCTTAAAGCAATAGAGAAAATGAAATAATCAGCAGGCCGTCATACTAAATCCCGAAAATTATACTCCCTGCTGCGTAAGTACTTTATGCGCTTTTCGTTTTTTCACAGTCTTCTTCTGATATTTATCAGAAAGCACACTTATGCTTCCATCTACTTCCATGATGGCTAGATCAACCTCGTTAACAGATCTCACACCATGCTCGCGTACCGCCTCCATAAGTTCATCAGTACTTATTTTGGCTTTCTTCATGTGTGATTCAATAATTTTTCCCTGGTAAACAAGCATTGTTGCATCACCCTGAACTACTTTCCCAAACTTTGGAAAACGATATTGCAGATATTTCAGCACGTAATTAACAATAAACAAAGTAGTTGCAGCTACCAATCCTCCCATGAGTGTTGAATCCGGTCCTACCATGGCATTTTGCACTGCGTTACTGATAAGAAGGATGAACACCAGGTCAACGACTGATAATTGCGCAAGCTCTTTTTTGCCAAAAAGGCGTATAGCAATAACTATGAACAGGTAAACAGCAAGTGTGCTGCCTATTATACGGATATAGTTGTTGTTTAGTAATTCGTTCATAAATCCTAAAATTGCGGAGGTGTGATTTGGTGAAATCAGTATTTACATTAAGTAACAAATTTACAAATGATAATTGATTTTTGAAGAAGTATTTGTTTCCGGTTGCTGAAATTGCAAGTATAAAATAAGTACATTTGCCACCCCGTTAATTCGGCTGAATCTGACTACAATATTTTGATCTTCAAGATTCAGACTGTCATTTTTTTTAACTTTTTTATGATTTCTAACTTCTCCGGGAGAACTCTTGTAGTTGCTACACTGCTTCTCATTTCACTTTCAGTAAAGTCACAGATAAAAATTCTGTTCGATGCAACAAAGGCTGAAACGGCCAATAATGCCGACTGGGTAATTGATGCCGATCAAAATAATTTGAGTTATTCAGGAGGTCCAGCCGCTACCGGTGGAAGTGAAGCAAACGCGCAACGATACCCAACACCTGATCAGTCAACTGTAACACCATCAACATTAGAAAATTATTGGAAGGGGGGAATCTCTTCCTGGGGAATAGACCTGGTAAAAAAAGGCTATTGGGTCGAAACACTTCCTTATAATGGAAAGATCACATATGGAAATTCATCAAATGCTCAGGATCTTTCAAACTATAAGGTTTTCGTCGTTTGCGAGCCGAATATTTTATTCACTGCCGCTGAAAAAACCGCGCTCATGCAGTTTGTTCAAAATGGAGGTGGTTTATTTATGGTTTCCGACCATAATATTTCCGACAGAAATGGTGACGGTGCTGATTCACCTCACATCTGGAATGACTTCCTGAGTAATAATAGCGTTAAGCCGAATCCGTTTGGGATCACGTTTGATTATGTGGACATTTCGGGATCCTCTACCAATATTCCCAGCCTGCCAAACGATCCTTTGCTGAATGGTAGTATGGGAACAGTAACCGAAGCCGCATGGTTTAATGGTACAACAATGACGTTGACACCCGGTAACAATAGCAGTGTCAGAGGCATAATCTATAAAACCGGATCTACATTGGGAAATACAAATGCCATGGTTGCTTACGCCACATATGGAAGCGGAAAAGTAGTAGGTATCGGCGACAGTTCTCCTTGCGACGATGGCTCTGGGGATACAGGCGATAAACTTTACGATGGCTGGGTAACCGATGCCGGTGGCAATCACCGTAAACTTATTATAAACGCAACCATCTGGCTGGCTTCTGCAACCCCAACATTGGCAGTAACTCCTTCCAGCCAAAATGTTTCAGCACCCTCAGGAAACACTACTTTTGATGTAAGTTCCAACACAAGCTGGACCTGTAGCAGCGATGCAAGCTGGTGTGTGGTAACTCCATCAGGGAATGGAAACGGAACCATCATTGCCAGTTATTCGCAAAATTCAGGGAACATAAGCCGCAAAGCCAACCTACTTGTATCGGCTGGAGGTAGTCTTTCGCAAACGGTAACTGTTACTCAGTTGGCACCATTCGTCTCCACAGAGGATAATCCCGAAAGTTCCTTACGTCTTTTCCCAAATCCCACTTCAGGTGTGTTTAAAATTACCGGCAACACAGGCACTTCGGATGATATGAATATAACAATTCTGGAATCAAGCGGAAGGCTTATAAATTCTTGTCATTCCAACGCGAAACCTGAATACATCTTTGATCTTTCAACATACCCAAAAGGTATTTATTTTGTAAAAGTGGAAACAGGAGGGAAGCTGATTACCTGGAAATTGTCACATCAATAAAATATATTATTCAACATCAACTATTTTACTGGTAATTTACCCTGTTTCACAAATAGGTAATCTACCCATCTCTCTTCTTTTTATTTTGCTTCTTCACAAAAAAAATATGTCTGCTTACGGATAACATGTTCGTTGCTCTGTCCTTTAATTATATTCTGTTAAAACAGGCAAAATAAAAAACCTTTTTCTCACTGCTATCTCGGGCATTCCATTTCGTACTAAAAGGCAGCTGGATAGTTAGCAAAAAACAAGTCCTTATCTTCCAACTTATAGGCTAATGTGATAGTTTTTAAGAGAAAAAGTATCTCCTAAGAATAAGAAACAGGACTATAATTTGAATTTCAGGAACAAATATTTGAGTAAAAACATCTCATACGAACTTTTATATGTTATTAATTATCAACAGTTTAGTTTTATACTCAAATTAAAGTTTAACATAAATAAAAAAATAATTTCTAGTCAATGCCAAATCGATCAAAAAGCCATTATCTTTGCGATCAGATAGTATGTATGAACATTTAAACAAAGTATTCAATTAAACTTCTAAAACATGAAAAAAACATTTACTTTAAACATTTTTGCCAGAAGCAAAAAAACGATTGTACTTGCATTAGTAAGCACATTATTCGTTATTTCTATGGTGCTGGTTGGTTGCTATGAGTTCCGGGCCATAAATCAACCAAGTGAGGGTTCTACAAATAGTTACTTTGATGTACCTATTATTGCCCAGCGTGATAAAGATCCTGGTTTAGATGATGGACAATGGGAAATGGCTGGAGCAGATATCGGTCTTTTTGGAGTTATGGTTCCAGACGGATGGACTGTAGACGACAATATTGCATACACTATCGTATCCAAAAATGCTTCTTTAACGAACACCGGATTTCTGGTTTATGACGCAGCGCATACAAAAACATTAACCGATTCAATAGCACCGATTCCAGGCTATCATTGGTGGGGAGCAATTACAGACCGAATGGCAGACATGACTTCCTTTGACAGTCTTTATTTTACACCACGCATACATACTGATGGAAAGACAGGCTCTTTCTTTTTGAGGTATGCCATTGGCGATAAAAATTACTGGGACAGAAATCCTGCTGACCAATTTAACTTCGGTGGTGGTCTGTCGGATCCAATTGAAATTAAAATCTCCGACAATGTTGGTATAGCCGACCTCTTAAGCAAAGCAAATGTATCCATGTATCCTAATCCTACCAAAGGAGTTTTACATGTAAATCTTAGTGATTATAAATCGCAAAACATCAAAATGAATGTTTACGATACAAAAGGACAGGTTGTAATGACAAAAGAAATTCTCAGAAGTGCGAACGTATTCAATTTAAGCACTTTGCCCAAAGGCTCATACGTTGTAGAGCTTAAAAGTGGCAACAAGAAATCCAGTTCACGGATAGTAGTTAATTAATCGAAAAGTTGAGATAGCTGCGGGTATTTTGCTCATTGCAGGAGCAGGATATCTGCAGTTATTTTTAAATACCCGAAAATGAAAAAGTCTCTCTTTTTTCTTGGTTTACTATTTGGGTTATCAGGCCAGGTCTTCTCACAAGCCATGGTTGATTCTGCATTTAATCAAAGCATCCGGAAATTCAACGGCGGATGGATTGCAGGAGATGCTACCTTTTCGATTGCATTGCCTGAACAGAAAACATTGTGGCTGTTCGGAGATAGCTTTATTGGAACAGTAAAACCTGACAGCTCCCTTGCCAGCGGAGCTAAGATGATACGAAATTGTGCCGTTTTACAGGATGGTGATTCAATGAGAGCGATTTTTGGCGGGACTTTTCAAAATCCTGTTTCCTTTGTTGCTTCAACAAATGATAATGCCGACTGGTTCTGGCCGGAGCAAGGTCTTATTGAAAATGATACACTGAAAATCTTCTTTTCAGAATTTGTGCTTGCAAGTGGTCCGGCAGGTTTTAATTTTAAATACAAGGCTGCAGTCATTGCCAGGTTTACTTATCCTGAAATAAAATATATTGACAAGATTACTCTGCCCTATTATGACATCAATAATGTTTGTTATGGAAACACCGTCCTGGTTGAAAACGGTTACACATATATTTTCGGGCGACAGGAAATTGATACTGTTTCTCATCTTTCGTATCCGCATATTGCACGTGTACCCGCAGGCAATATTATGGCACCATGGGAATTTTATAATGGCACTTCCTGGACAAAAGTCCCGACCGAAACAAAAAGGATAAATGTTGTGGCTTCCTCGCAACAATATGGAGTTATTAAACTGAACAACAAGTATGTTATGATAAACCAGGAAATCTGGTTTTCGGGCAAGATTTATTCATATACATCAAATCATATTGAAGGACCATGGAATAACAAAGTGCTGCTATACAATACGCCTTTGCTTTTCGCCAATACTTTTACGTATAATGCTTTCCCGCATCCCCAATTTAACTCGAATGACGGACTCCTGATATCGTATAATTCAAACGGGAATTTCGCGGATATATTCAAAAACGTAGAAGTTTACCGGCCCAGGTTTATCAGGGTTCCTTTTACCATGATAGATCCTGCATATGTGTCAGTTGCAGAATACCCTCATAAAAACAATAATCCGGGTGCGGTGGTTTTACATCAGAATTATCCGAACCCTGCTGAATTTACGACTAAAATTAAGTTCGAGGTCACAAAGAAAAGCTTCGTGAGTCTGAGTTTAAATACTATCGAAGGTCGGGAGATACGATCCTATGTCAACAAAATACTCGATCCGGGAACCTACGATATTGATATGGATGTTCAGGATTTAAAGCCCGGACTTTACAGTTATCGTATCAACAAAACCAGTTTAAAACTGATTATTAAATAAATACAGCTCAATAACTGTATCTGAATTATACTCAGAATAACATAAAAAGCTACTAAATGAGTTTTTCCATTGACCATAAAAGTTCTGTTCCCCTGCATGCACAGGTTGAAAATCTGCTGCGGGAACTCATAGCTTCAGATGAATATAAAAAAGGCAAATTTCTTCCTGATGAAGTAGGTTTAGCCAAACAATTAGGAATATCGCGAAATACAGTAAGGCAAGCTACTAACAAGCTTGTATATGAAGGTCTGTTGGTCCGAAAAAAAGGAGTCGGCACCAAAGCTGCCGACCAGAGTGTTGATTCGCGCGCAAATAATTGGATGAGTTTTACCCAGGAAATGACTTCGAAAGGCATACAGATCAAAAACTATGAGATAAATGCGCAGTGGGTTGATGCCAGCGATGAAATAGCCCGGTTTTTCAGGATTACACCAGGCAAAAAGATATTGAAAATGGTTCGCCTTCGCGGAAGAGTAGAGTACCCTTTCGTCTATTTCGTTTCCTATTTTCATCCTAATGTAGGGCTTACAGGTAATGAGGATTTTTCGAGACCGCTTTATGAAATACTGGAAAAAGAACATTCAGTAATCGCAAAACTATCAAAGGAAGAAATTTCAGCCAGATCCGCCGATAAATTCCTTGCCGGCAAACTCAACATTAATACCGGAGATGCTATCCTGAAAAGGAAGCGGTTTGTATTTGACCCTGGTGGCAGGCCGATTGAATACAATATAGGATATTACAGGGCCGACAGCTTTGTTTATACCATTGAAAGTGAACGGGAAGTACCGGATAAGCCCGGAATAATCATGCAGGAAATCCAGGAAAAAGCTTAGGCAGGTTAATAAAAATGCACAAATAGTCTTTCAAAATAAAATATACATAAAACAAATGAAAGTAACTCTGATATACCTATTTCTGTTTCTGTCGACCCTGGCAGTTTTCGGACAACAACGGACAATTACAGGAACCGTTACTGATGCTGCCGACGGCAAGTCAATACCAGGTGTGACCGTGGTTGTAAAAGGAACTTCAAATGGTACGACCACCGATATAAACGGAAAATACGCCTTAAAAATAAATGAAAGTGCCAAAGCACTGGTATTTACTTTTATTGGAATGAAAAGCATGGAAATTCCTGTGACTTCATCAAATGAGATCGATGCCAAACTGGTATCTGAGGCCGTTAATCTTGATGAGTTTGTAGTAATTGGCTATGGATCAATCAAAAAAAGTGATCTCACCGGTTCCGTTGCTTCGATACGTACTGACGACCTGCGGAAGATACCCGTAAATTCGTTTGACCAGGGAATACAAGGTAAGGTTTCGGGTGTGCAGGTTACTCAATTATCATCCCAACCCGGTGGTGCAATGTCATTACGTATTCGGGGAGGAAATTCAATTATGGCCGGTAACGAACCTCTGTATGTTATTGATGGCGTACTTATTGAAAGCCAGGTTGATCTGTCGTGGATTGGGTCTCCGTCGCAAAATGGTCTGAGTTCGATAAATCCCGGAGATATTGAATCCATGGAAATATTGAAAGATGCTTCGGCAACTTCTATTTACGGAGCCAGGGGCGCTAATGGTGTTGTTCTCATTACCACTAAAAGGGGTAAAAGCGGAAAAGATAATATTACTTTCGAAACCTATTTTGGTACGCAGCATAAATCAAAAAATATTAACGTTATGAATGCCAGCCAGTTTGCCAAACTTTATGATGAAGGAGGGTATAATGACGATCCGGTAAATTATAAACCTTTGTTTCCAGACCCCGAAAGCTTAGGTAAAGGCACTGACTGGCAGGGAGAAATTTATAGGGATGCACCTATTCAAAACTACCAGTTAAATTTTTCGGGAAGCAATGAAAAAACAACCTATGCCTTAAGCGCCGGATATTACAAACAAGGCGGAATTATCCGGGGATCGGACTTTAAGCGCTATTCATTTCGCATGAATCTGGATAGAAAAATCACTGACAAATTAGTTGCCGGCACAAACCTGAGCTACACCCAGACTACATCGAATACTGTTCCTACCGACACACCCGGAGGGTTTTTCCCCGGTGTTGTAAATACATCCCTGATCTTTAACCCGACATTACCCGTTTTTGACGCAACCGGTCAATATACGCTCACCGATCCAAACGCCAACGGATGGCTCGATAACCCTGTTGCCGTAACCCGCGTTATAAAAGCCGTGGATAAAGTAAACCGCCTTCTCGGAAATGCTTACCTGGAGTATTCAATATTTAAAGATCTGAAATTCAAGACAAGCGTGGGTGTTGATATCTATCATTCGGATCAGGATATGTACACACCTAATTACGTTTATTCCGGTTCCTTTAACGGGGGACAAGCCCGCTACGCAACCACAAGTTTTCAGAATCAGAGTTTTGAGAATCTGTTAACGTATAATAAAGAGTGGGCAAATAAACACAAAATCAATGTCCTGGCCGGTTTCACCTTCCAGAAGAATGCAAACCGGTCCTTCATTGATATTGCGACAGGATTCCCCAATGATATCCTGGAATATTACGGTATAGGAAACGCGACGAATTTACCAACCGTTATGACAGGTTTCAGTGAGTCATCCGTAGTTTCCTACCTCGGCAGGATTAATTATAGCCTCAAAGAAAAATATCTTTTTACTGCTACCGGTCGTGTTGACGGTTCATCAAAATTCGGGAAAAATAACCGCTATGCAGCTTTTCCCTCGGTGGCGTTTGCATGGAGGGCATCCGAGGAAGACTTTTTCAAGAAACTGGATAAGATTTCTAATTTAAAGCTCAGGATGAGTTATGGCGTAAGCGGGAATGATCGCATAATGGATTACGCGTTTATACGAACCTTATCGTCTACAACATATTACTTCAATAATTCCTTTGCCGCTTCCGGATTTGCTCCTGCCAATCCGGGAAATGATAACCTGAAATGGGAAACCACGAGACAAGCTGACGCAGGTATAGATATCGGATTTATTCAAAACAGGATTGGTTTCACCATTGATTATTACAACAAGAAAACCTCCGACCTGCTCTATTATTTCAACCTGCCATATACAACAGGATATAGTTCATACCTGAAAAATATTGGAAAACTCAGAAATACAGGCTTCGAATTTGCACTCAATACGGTTAACTGCGTTGGCGAATTTAAATGGAATACTTCAGGTAATGTTTCTTTTAATAAAAATAAGGTACTTGATCTGAATGGCGTTGACCTGTATATCAATAATGATACATACAAATTAAAGATAGGCAATTGGGCAGTAATCAGGGAAGGAGAAGAGATGGGAAGTTTCTGGGGGTTGGTTTCCGACGGGATAT
Organism: Bacteroidales bacterium; assembly: GCA_963665485.1. Lineage (GTDB taxonomy): Bacteria > Bacteroidota > Bacteroidia > Bacteroidales > UBA4417 > UBA4417. The sequence continues at coordinate 1,486,557 of OY762227.1, forward strand.
GGCAAACTGCGGAGGTTGACAAAGCTGCCACATATGGTGCTAAGCCGGGAGATTTCAAATATGTTGACCAGAACAACGATGGGAAAATCGACCTGAATGATCAGAAAATCATCGGTCATGCCTTGCCAAATTTCACCTGGGGATTGAGCAATAATTTCTCTTACAAAAATTTCTCTCTTGACATATTTCTCCAGGGAAGCCAGGGTAACCAACTGCTTAACAGCAACCGTTTTGAACTGGAATCAGGAAACGGATTAACGAATGCTTCAACCAACCTTCTTGACAGGTGGACGCCTGAAAATCCAAGTAACTTGTATCCAAGGGCTAACCGCAATTCCGACTACCTTCATATGTCGACCAGGTACCTTGAGGATGGTTCCTATGTGCGTGTAAAAACAGTTACGCTATCGTATGATCTTCCTCAAAACCTGATGAAGAAATTAAAAATTACACATGTAAAAGTGTACGTTACAGCCCAGAACCCGATTACAATCACCAAATACAGCGGTTTCGACCCGGAAGTAGGTTCATTTGGTATGGATAACACCCGTTTGGGGTACGATTTTGGTTCATATCCTTCGGTGAAAACCTACACTGTAGGCGCAAGCATCAATTTTTAAGTACCTGAAATTTCAAAACAGAAGATCATGAAAAAGATTTATATAATTCCAACCCTGCTTATATTGGTGATATTGAGCTCCTGTACAAAGGAACTTGAACTTACACCCCACCAGATTTATTACGACAATTTCTACCAAACTGAAGAGGATGCCTTAAACGCAGTAAATGCAGTGTACGATGTGCTCGGTTCGGTAAACCAGTATTCCAACACATTATGGTTGCTGCAGGACATCAGTTCCGACGACTGCAACGCAAGGCCAACGCTGGATGATCCTAACCTGCATCAGTTCACAACTTATACCATACAGCCTACCAACAATTACCTGGCTGGGATATGGCAAAGCTCATACCTCGGAATCGCAAGGGCAAATGTAGTTCTGAATAAAGTACCTGTAACTAAAATGGATTCTGCCACCAGGGAGCGTGCCATAGGAGAAGCACGATTTCTGCGGGCTATGTTTTACTTTAATCTGGTCAGGTTATTTGGCGAAGTGCCGATTGTTACGGCACCTGTTTCAGCAAGTTTAACCAATGAAGAGATTTATGTATCTAAATCTCCGGTGAGCGCGGTTTATGCACAGATCATTGAAGATCTCAGTATTGCGGCAGAAAAGCTTCCTTTAAAATATTCGAATGCGAATGATAAAGGAAGAGCAACATTGGGCGCTGCCTGGGGTTTGCTTTCAAAAGTCTATCTTACGACCAATGATTGGGCCAATGCCAGTCTTTTCGCTTCAAAAGTTATAGACTCAAAGCAATACAGCCTTAACGCGGATTATATCAGCAACTTTAAGGAAGTCAATAAAAACGGTAAAGAATCGGTATTTGAGGTTCAATTCTATAAGAAAGCCAATTCGGAAAATTCCCAAATGGTAATAGCCGGACTTCCATCGATTCCCGGATTGTTCGCAGCCGGAACCGAAACTATGCTACCAACCACCGACCTTCTGAATAGCTTCGAAAAGGGCGACCACCGGAAAGATGTGACTTTTTTCGACCACTATTGGTACTACACATTTGAACCACATATATGGAAATACTGGGATCAGGATGCATATAAACCAGCAGCTACCACTCAGTCAGGTGCCGACTTTTTTGTTATGCGTTACTCTGAAATCCTTTTGATATATGCCGAAGCTCTGAATGAACTAAATTCGGGTCCGACGACAGAAGCCTATACCGCTGTTAACCTGGTACGTGCCCGGGCCAGGAATGGAAACAACACAGTGCTTCCCAATCTCGAAGGATTAGATCATGATGGTTTTAAAGCAGCAGTACTCAACGAACGCAGGCACGAATTTGTTAGTGAAGGCCACCGCTGGTATGACCTGGTTAGAACCGGAACCCTGATTGAAAGCGTAAAAAGAGCCAAAGGCGATGCAGCTAATCCAACATCTGTTAATTATGTTTTCCCGATTCCACAGCGCGAGTTGGACAACAACAAGAATCTAAAGCAAAATGAAGGCTATTAGAATTTGGCATAACTAATTAAATGTTCGAAGATAAGCACTAAAAAGCGGGAAATTGTGATACAAAAATTCAAACTAATCATCTTACTTACAGGCCTGTGTTTATTTACTTTGTACACGTTGGCCGGTACAGATAATATCGCACCTATTGCAAAAATTACCGCATCTTCTTCATTAAATAGTCACTTTACAGCTGATAATATTAAGGATGGCATAATTGGAGTTGCCAATAAAGGAGAATGGGCCTGTAAAGGAGATACAACTGATTGGGGCTATATTCGTTTCCCATGGATACAACTGGATTGGAGTGAGCCACAAGCCATTGATAAAATACTGCTGTTCGACAGGCCTGCGCTCAATAATCACATAGCAGGCGGAAGACTTATTTTTAGCGATGGAAGCATTGTTTGGGTAGATGAAATTCCAAATGATGGTTCAGTTAAACTGGTAAAGTTTGAAACCAAACATGTAACTTCTGTCCGTTTCGAAACCACGGATGGAACTGGCAGGGACCTTGGGCTTTCCGAACTTGAAGTGTATCCTTCCCGTAATTCAAAAACAGATTATGTGGGTTGGGTTGATCCGTATATTGAAACAAACCGCGGTCGGTATTTCTTCTTTATTACCGGTTCCACGCCTTTCGGGATGGTAGGCGCCGCGCCTCATACCCGGAATAAAAACCAAAATGGCGGAGGTTATAATTACAATGAAAAGGAAGTATTGGGCTTTGGAAATATCCATGCCTGGATGATGTCGGGGATTGAAATAATGCCGGCAAATAGTTCTGTAAATCCAACCAAGGGTGAAAATGCCTGGAAATCGGAATTCAGCCATGATGATGAGATCGTGCAACCTGGCTATCAGCGGCTTTACCTTAATCAACCTAAAACATGGGTGGAATTAACCGCTACTGAACGTGTAAGTTTTTATCGTTTCAGTTATATTCAGGATATGCCCGCACAAATTCTGGTGAACCTTGGCGGATACATAGGAAACACCACCATGGCCAATGCTGCCGTCAAAAAAGTAAGTGAAAAGGAATTTGAGGGTTCCTTCAGTTCCACTAAGCGCTATTGGGGCGGACCAAAAGATGTGAAGGTTTATTTTGTAATACAGTTTGATAAAGCAGTCAAATCTCTTGATGGCTGGAAAGGAACAACCGTACTGAACAATATCACGGAACTAAACGGTGATGGCACCGGCATATCAGCAAAATACGATGTAAAAGCCGGGGATAAAATTCAGATGAAAGTGGCTATTTCGTATACCAGCATTGATAACGCAAGAAAAAATCTCGATGCTGAATGCGCTTCCTGGGATTTTGATGCCGTACGCAATGATACAAGGCAGGTTTGGAATGAATGGTTTGGAAAGATTGATGTCAAAGGCGGAACATCCGATCAGAAGATTAAGTTCTATACTGACTTATGGCATGTGTTGCTTGGTCGCCAGAAAATAAATGACGTATCTGGCGATTATCCTGACAGAACGACTGGTATACGGGAAGGCAATTTTACTGATGCTGTTTTTAAAGTGAAACAGCTTCCTAAGGATGTTAATGGCAAGCTGAAATATAATATGTACAACTCCGATGCTTTCTGGTTATCGCAATGGAACCTCAATATTTTATGGGGATTGGGATGGCCGGAAGTTCAGGATGAATTGTCTTCGTCCATGATTCAATATGCCGATAACGGTGGTCTGTTGCCGCGAGGCCCTTCCGGTGGCGGGTATTCGTATATCATGACCAGCGACCCAACGGCTAACCTTATTGCAGGAACATTTCAAAAAGGATTACTCACGAAAGTGGATGCTAATCATGCCTTTGACGTACTGAAACGCAACCAGATGCCAGGAGGAATGCTGGGCAGCAAAGAAGATATTGCATTTTACATAAAACACGGTTGGTGGAAAGACAATGCCGGTATAACTATTGAAGCTGCTTTCCAGGATTGGGCCGTTGCGCAGATGGCTTACAAACTGGGCAAAAAGAAGGATTACAATTACTTTTCAAAACGTTCCCAGGGATGGAAAACCTGTTTTAACCCGGAGCAAAATTTGTTGTTCCCAAAAGATAGTATTGGAAAATTCACGCACAACGATCCGTTGAGCGGTGCCGGCTGGATCGAAGCCAACGCCTGGCAGGCTACCTGGGGCGTTTCTCACGATATTCCGGGCTTAGCTGCCTTAATGGGCGGTAACGATAAGCTCTGTGAAAAACTGAATTATGCCTTTGAAAAAGCTGCTCCCCAGGATTTTGTTTTTGATTACAATGATGGATATGTCAGCTATGCCAATCAACCCGGGTTATCGAACGCGCATGTGTTTAATTATGCCGGCAAACCGTGGCTCACACAGTATTGGGTTCGCAGGGTACAGGAACAGGCGTACAGCGGAATAACTCCTGATCTCGGATATGGTGGTCACGACGAAGACCAGGGGCAAATGGGCGCATTGAGTGCGTTAATGTCCATCGGTCTATTCAGCTTGCAGGGCAATGCTTCTGTAACACCGGTTTATGAAATTACCAGCCCGGTATTCGACACCATTACTATCAGGCTCGATCCTAAATACTACAAGGGATCAGCGTTTACTATACTCACTCATAACAATTCGAAGGAGAATGCCTACATTCAAAAAGCTCAGATAAATGGAAAAGAACTGAATGATTTCTGGTTTAGGCACGAAGATTTTGCAAAAGGAGGAATACTCGAAATATGGCTTGGAAAACTACCAGATAAAAACTGGGGTATAGCTAATTTACCACCGGTAGCGAAGTAATGGCAAGAGAATAAATGCGAATTTTGTCATTTACTTTCACAAGGAAATTTTCGCTCATTTTAAAAAGATAAAATTTGATCTCTAATTATAACATAAACCCTGAAGTAAGGATAAAAGGTAAAGATACTGGTTGTTTCGCCGGTTGGGATACTATTGTCCTGCAGTTGAATACCATCATAGCTAAGAATCCCAAACCAAAGAAAGTCATTGTAATTGAATATTCCCAGGGAGTAAACGATTCCGAAATTTTCAATTCACTTATTAAAGAATTGAATCCTGCTGTGATTTTTAATGCCGGTGAGGCTATGCTTCAGGAAGACGAAATCAGGAAAATCACTTTCCCGGATGTAACCGACGACAGGATTTTTGGCTTTATCACAAGGCTTTTGATGGACGATTTTTATGATTCAGGCAAAGTTGAAGCTCTCAGAGCTAAAATTCTGGCTATTGAAAAAGGCACCATTCTGATTTATGGGTCAGGAGCTGCAAAAGTGTATCCCGATCCTGATTTACTTGTTTATGCTGATATGGCCCGTTGGGAAATTCAGAAGCGGATGCGACGTAACGAAGTTTCCAATCTTGGAGTTACGAATTCCAATGATAGTTTCGAAAGCCAGTACAAACGTGCTTATTTTGTAGATTGGCGTGTTTGCGACAAGCTTAAGAAAGAAGTGATGAACCGTTGGGATTTTATCCTTGACACAAACCTGGCTGGTCATCCGGTTATGGTAACAGCTGATGCTTTTTCCGAAGGCATGAAGCAGGCGGTTAACAAGCCATTTAGTGTTGTTCCTTATTTCGATGCCGGTCCCTGGGGCGGGCAATGGATGAAGGAGACTTTCGATCTGGACAGGAACACAGAAAATTATGCATGGTGCTTCAATTGTGTGCCTGAAGAAAACAGCCTTTTCCTTCGGTTTGGCGAACATAGGTTCGAAACTCCCTCCATAAATCTTGTTTTCACAAAACCCGTTGAATTGCTTGGTGAGCCTGTGTATGGGCGTTTTGGCGATGAGTTCCCGATCAGGTTTGATTTCCTCGATACTATCGGAGGTGGAAATTTGAGTCTGCAAGTTCATCCGCTTACCGAATACATCCAGGAAAAATTCGGCATGAATTATACCCAGGATGAAAGCTATTATATTCTGGAAGCAGAAGATGAAGCCAGTGTTTACCTCGGATTGCAGGAGAACATAGATTCAGATCAAATGATTTCCGATTTAAAAACGGCACAAAACAGCAATTTGGAATTTGACGCTTCTGCCTATATTCAGAATTGGCCTGCAAAAAAACACGATCATTTTCTGATTCCGGGCGGCACAATTCATTGTTCAGCCAAAGGATGCATGGTGCTCGAAATCAGTGCGACGCCCTATATTTTCACATTTAAACTCTGGGACTGGGGCCGCCTTGGTATGGATGGAAATCCACGACCCATTAACATCCAACATGGAATTCAGAATATCCAATGGAACCGAACCACAAACTGGGTTCATGATAATTTAGTGAACCAAACTGAGGAATTAAGTGAAGGTGAAGGTTGGCGCGAAGAAAAAACCGGTCTTCATGAACTGGAGTTTATCGAAACCAGACGGCATTGGTTTACAAAAAAAGTTCATCATAATACAAACGATGGAGTTAATGTAATTGCGCTGGTCGAAGGTCGTGAAATTATCGTCGAAAGTCCAACCGGAACGTTCGATCCTTTTATTGTTCACTTTGCGGAGACTTTTATAGTCCCGGCAACCGTGGGCGAATATACCATCAGGCCTTACGGCGAGTCCGAAGAAAAGGAATGTGCCACAGTAAAGGCTTATGTAAGAGTAAACGGATAAAAACAAATATAAATGGAAAAGAAAAACTCATTAAAGCAATTTTTACCAGTAATTTTTTCGTTCTATGTAATGGGATTTGTTGATGTTGTCGGCCTGGCAACAGGATACATTAAACAGGATTTTGGCCTTTCGAATGGCGTGGCGCAAATACTTCCGTTTATGGTTTTTATCTGGTTCGCTCTTTTGGCAATTCCTACCGGAGTGTTTCAGGACAATCGTGGAAAACGTCTTACCGTGAATATCGGAATGGTATTAACCGGAATTGGGGTCCTGATCCCGTTTTTTCATTATTCGCTGGTTACAGCAATTATTGGGTTTGCGGTTTTAGGAATTGGTAACACTATCCTACAGGTTTCGGCCAATCCGCTCTTGCTTGATATTTCGTCTGACGAAAGCAAAGCAGCCAACCTGAGTTTGTCCCAGTTTGTTAAGGCAATTGCTTCCATGTTAGGGCCAATTATCGCAGCTGGCCTTGCTCTTTATACAGGCAACTGGAAATATATTTTTCCTTTCTATGCCCTCATCGCTTTTATTTCTGCATTGTGGCTAAATTCAGTGAAAATTGAAGAAACCCAGCCGGATAAAGCAAGAGCAACCATAAAAAGCGTTTTTGTTTTAATGAAGAATCCTTACATCCTGATCATGGTATTTGCTATATTTTTTATGGTAGGATTTGATGTTACCATGAATACCAGCATAGCAAACTTTTTAAGTAACCGTTTTTCGATTACCATTGAATCTGCAAGCCTGGGGATCAGCATTTATTTCGCTTCGCTTATGGCTGGCCGGTTTCTCGGGGCTTTTCTGCTGCGCAAAGTAGACGCAAAGCTTTCACTTGTAGTCAGCACAATCATAACATTGATTGGCCTCCTGGGATTAATAACCATCAACGACCTGACGATTTCAAGGATCATGATTTTTGTAGCTGGCTTTGGATTTTCGAATGTTTTCCCGATCATGTTTGCCATTATCGTCCAGCGTAAGCCTGATTATGCCAACGAACTCTCAGGGCTTATCATCCTGGCTGTTTGCGGCGGAGCTATTATTCCCCCGGTTGCGGGTTTGTTGAGTGATATGTACTCGGTAACTGCCGCCATTTATGTATTACTGGCATGTATAGCCTATGTAGGATTTGCCACCTATTACGCAATTAAGAAATAGAAAACTTATGATACTTAGCGAAGATAAAAACATAATATTAACCCTTGACGCCGGCGGTACAAACTTTGTGTTTTCCGCATACCAGGGTGGCGTAGAGATTGTTGAACCGATCACCAGTTCTTCGAATGCACATGATCTTGAAAAATGCATCAATTCCATCTTTACAGGATTTGAAAGTGTAAAGGCAAAACTGCTTCAGCCCGCAGACGCGATAAGTTTTGCATTTCCGGGACCAGCCGACTATGCCAAAGGGATAATTGAAGACCTCCCGAATTTCAAAGCCTTTAACGGCGGCATTCCTTTAGGACCAATTTTAGAGGAAAAATTTGGTTTGCCGGTGTTTATCAATAACGATGGAAACCTGTTCGCATATGGAGAAGCGCTTGCAGGCTTCCTGCCGGAACTGAATAAACGAATTATTGAAAACGGAGGTATAAAGCAATTCAAAAACCTGGTTGGATTAACACTCGGAACAGGTTTCGGCTGTGGGATTGTAATAAACGATCGCTTGCTCGAAGGTGATAATTCGTGCGATGCCGGCATTCATAACACCTCCAATAAATTTAAAATAAACTGGAATGCCGAAGAAAGCATAAGCACCCGGGCAATACAGCGAGTTTATTGCGAAGAGGCAGGCCTCGAAATGAATACAACCCTGATGCCGAAAGATATTTTCGACATTGCCAAAGGGACAGCCCAAGGTAACAAGGAGGCTGCGCTGCGATCCTTCGCGGTTTTTGGAGAAGCCCTTGGAAACTCAATCGCCAATATGATCACGTTGATTGATGGGATTGTTGTTATCGGTGGCGGACTTGCCGCAGCCTGGGAACTGTTTGCTCCGTCTATGTTTGCGGAAGTTAACCGCAAATACGCAGATCCTTCCGGACACAATTACGCACGTGTTTCGGTGAAAGTTTACAACCTGGAGGATGAAACTACATTTGATGAGTTTTCAAGAGGGCACGTTCAATCGCTGTCCATCCCCGGCAGCGATAGGATAGTGACCTACGATAACCTGGCCAGGGTTGGAATCGGAGTATCAAAGTTAAGCGCCAGTTCAGCCATTGCGATTGGTGCCAATGCTTTTGCTATTCAGCATTTGGAACCGAAAGTTTAGAATACTGCATTATGAAAACGTTATTACAATCTAAGTTCCTGGCTTTTTTTGCCGGTTTGATTTTTAGTTTATCAGGCAGTTTGGCGATCGGTCAGAGGCCGGTTGCCACCAATACTGAACCTGGAAAAGCCAATGTGGATAAAAAATTCAACAAGCTATTTGCCAGGGATTGTTGTGGCGTAACAGGAGCCGATGGCGATTATTCGGTTCTGCTTCCCGATGGACGCACAATCTGGATTTTCGGCGATTCATTCCTGGGAACTGTTAAACCAGACCGATCAAGAGAAAAAACAATACCTTGGTTTATCCGTAACAGCATGGCCGTGCAGGAAGGCGATTCATTACGCAGCTTCTACAATGTAATTAACGGCTGGCCATCCTCGTTTGTAATTCCATCGGGCGCTCCTAAAGGAAAGATGTTTTCAGAAGATACGTTGTGGTACTGGCCCGGAGATGGTTTTATAGAGAACGGCAAACTAAAGGTTTTCATGTCACTATTTAACCAGGCTGAAAAAGGAGACTGGGGATTCAGGTGGCAGAGTTCCAATATCGCCACCTTTTCATTGCCCGATATCAGGCTGGAAAAAATCGACCATTTCTTATACCCCGGAACAAATGAAATCCACTGGGGACATGCCGTTTGCGATGGCGATAAAAAGTATACTTATATTTATGGAGCTGAGGACAAGACAAAGAATCTTTATGTAGCCCGTGCACCCAAAGGTAACATCCTTGAACCCTGGGAATTTTTTACAGGTAAGGAATGGGTGAAAGATTCAAAACTATCGAAACCTATGCTTGTTATCCAGGGCTCTGAGCAGTTCAGCGTTTTTAAACTCAAAAACAAATATGTGCTTGTTGTTCAGGAAGGTGGCTTTATGAGTGGTGAAATTTGTTCCTATTACTCAGATTCACCTTATACCGGCTGGAAAAACCGGAAAGTGCTTTCCCACGTTAAACTTCCTGAGGATGTAGTTTCAACTAAAAACCTGTTCGGCTACAATGCTTTGGCTCATCCTCAGTTTACCAGGAATGGTGAATTGCTGATTTCAAATTGTGTGAACAGCTTTGTTGTTGACGATGTGTTCCAGGATGCCAGCAAGTACAGGCCGGTTTTCCAGAGAGTTCCGGTAAAACGGATTTTTGAAAAATAATTATTCATTCTGAATATCAACCCATCAAATGAAAAAGATTCTTTTATCGCTAGTAATAGTCGTTGGCTTTGTTTCAGCTTCATGGGCACAGAAACAACATGTCCTGACCTCAAAACATATCTCGAAAGCAGATACAGTTTGGGTTTTTACACCAGCAGATTATTCCGCCAACCCGGCCAAATCGTATCCATTGATTTATCTTTTACATGGTTGGAGTGGCAACTATCACCAGTGGGACGATATTATGGATTGCCAGAAATATGCCGATAAGTATGGCTTTATTATTGTTTGCCCCGATGGACTTTATGATTCATGGTATATAAACAGCCCGGGAATAAAAGAAAGTCAGTATGCTGATTTCTTTTTCATGGACCTGTTCCCCTTTGTTACAAAAAACTACCAGGTCGACAGTAAAAATGTATTTATCACTGGTTTGAGTATGGGTGGGCATGGCGCACTTTATCTGTTTGAACAAAAAACCGAGCTTTTCCGAAATGCCGGCAGCATTAGCGGTGTGTTGGATTTAACCAACAGCCGCAACGATTACCGGATAAGTGAATACCTGGGATTAAAGAAAGATGCTTCAGATGAAAAGATTCTGAAAGCATATTCCGTGGTTGGCAATATTGAAAAAATTGCGTCTTCTGGAAAAGAAATCATTTTCAGCTGCGGTGTGGCTGATCCATTTTATAAAGTCAACAATGAATTTCGGGTTAAATGTGATGAAACCAAGGTTAGCGCAACCTATATTTCAAATCCCGGGGCCCATAATTATCCGTACTGGAAGTCTAATATCAGTTCGCATTTTGATTTTTTTAAAAGCAGGATTCAATCCAACTGATAATCATTGTTCATTAAATTTAATACCTGTCCATGTGTCATATGAAGGCAGATAAGATTAAAATACTTCTTGTTTTAAGCTTCGCTGTTTTGGCGGTTATTCCTTTATTCGCACAAACTCCGGGTAAGGTAAAGGAAATTCTGATCATGCATCACAGCCACCTGGATGTAGGATTCACACATCTTCAGCCTGTTGCCCTCGAATTGCAGGAAGATTATATCTACCAGGCGCTCACTTTATTGGATAATACGGCTCATTACCCGGAGCAGTCGAAGCCAAAATGGACCTGCGAAGTTACCGAGCCTGTAATACGCTGGCTGGAAAATGCCAGTGAAAAGGACATTGCGCGTTTTGCTGCATATCTCAAACAAGGGCGAATCGGTATCTCTGCTTTGGAATACAATACAACACCTTTAGCCAGTTCCGAAGGCCTTGCCAGGCAAATTTACGGAGCAGGCGAAATTTCGAAACGGTTCGGGGTTAAAATCAATACTGCCGATCTGCACGATGCAACCGGGTTGCCCTGGAGTACTGTGGATATATTAAAAGATGGCGGGGTCGAACTGCTGATTATGGCTATTAACCTGCACCTTTCAGGAACTCCGAAACCACGTCCTGCTGTTTACCGATGGCAAAGTCCCGGAGGAAGAGAACTTTTGGTTATGAATGGGGAACATTACACCATGTTCGATCAGTGGACGAACGATTATACCCAGAACCTGGATACCATGCAGGCGGGCTTAAACAAATACCTGCAAAACCTCGAAAAGCAGAAATATCCCTATGATTTTGCTTACCTGAGCGCCACCTGCGCACCCAGTGCTTACGACAATGCACCACCCAATTTTGATCTGCCGGCTTTGGTAAAAAGATGGAACGAGGAAGGCCGCCAGCCAAAACTCAGATATGCCACACCTCAGGATATTCTTGCCCGAATCAATCAAATTCCATACGAAACTATCCCGGTTGTAAAAGGCGACTGGAGCGATTACTGGAATTTCGGATCTGCAAGTTCGGCAACCGAAACGCGGATTTCGCTCAATACGGCTACCACTATGCGGGATATCGATTTGCTGAATGCTTTTGGCAAACCTAGCGGACAGATGGATGCCGTTATGAAAATGATATGGAAAGATATCAATTTCTACGATGAACATACATGGGGTGCTTATAATCCTTTGGAATTAACCAATCCTTTCCCGACTGCCCAGTGGTATATGAAAGCCGCACCGGCTTATGAAGGAATGGCTTATTCGAAATTCGCGCTTACAAAACAGCTGCAGCAGCTTGCCGGAAATCCTGTGGCATCGCAGGAATTGGAAGGTGTCATGCTGTTCAACCCGACAGGATCGACGATAAAATACTATCCTCAAATTCCCGGAGACTGGTTTGTAAAAGGCAAGCGTATTGAAGCCTGGCTGATGGCCGGCGACCGGTTCGAAAGAGCGCCTTTACAGGGTAAATTCTATGGGCCTTATGAACTTGAACCATATAGCTGGAAGAAAATTCCCTTTACCCAGCTCAGAGAAGCAGCTCCTCAGGCAAAGATCATCGTTGGTAATGACAATATAGAAACTCCTTTTTACCTGCTAAAATTTGATCCGAAAACAGGCCATATAACTTCACTTTTTGATAAAAAACGAAACTGGGAAGTTTTGGACCAGAAAAGCCAGTATAGCTTTTTTCAATTTGTGCATGAAAAACCCGATCCTTCAGTTGATTCAACCCGCTTCGCATTTCATGTCCGGAACACGGAAAACGAAAAAATTGGCCTAACAGGATGGCGGCCAAACTGGAAAGCAACGTACAGCACCATTAACAGCAAAATTCAGTGCAATATCGACACAACTGCATTTACAGCTACCCTCATTATTAAATCTCAGGCTGAAGGGGTAAAAAGTCTTGAACAACGAATCACATTGCATGCTGATTCACCAATCATCGACCTTGCAGCTGATTTTATTAAAACCGATAATGTAAATCCGGAAGCTATTTATTTTACGTTCCCCATGAACCTGGACAAAGGATGGCGCGGATATTTTGATACAGGCGATGTTCCTTTGGAATTGGATAGCGAACAGCTGAAAGGAACCTGTCGCGATTGGATTACAGTTTCTTCCTTTGCCAGTATTCACAATTCCGACAAAGGAGCAACGCTGTTTTGTCCGGATGCGCCATTGGTGATGTTTGGAGATTTTAATTTTGGCCGGAATCAGGCCGCTATTAAGCGGGATAAGAATCCTTTGCTTATTGCCTGGGCGGCAAATAATTACTGGGAAACCAATTTCAGGGGAAGTCAGCCCGGACTGATACAGTTAAACTATGCATTTAGCAGCCAGGGCGAATACAACGCCGCAAATATCGCTATGCAGGCACAGCAACAAATCAGTTCCCCTGTTGTTTATCAGGTTGTTGATTGTAAAAAAGAAACTTCCGGACAATTGGTCAACCTGGTTGGTAATGGAATAAAAGTAGTTTATGTAAAAGCTTCGGAAGATAAAAAAGGAACCATTGTAAGGCTTATCAATCTTAACCAACAGGAAGCAATTGCAGGATTAAAACTCCCCGGGAAAAAATTTGTGTCCGCCTGGCGTTGCAGTACACAGGAAGTCAAGGTTGACCTTTTAAAAGTAACCGATTCACAGATTGAGATTCGATTAAAACCACGGGAAATAATGAGCATCAGGATTGAATAACTCTATCCTGATATTCATGATTATTTAGATTTATCAAACTTCTTTTATGAATAAAATACAAAAAACCTCTGTTCTGTGTCTATTATTACTGACCGGAATTCTTTCTCTGAATCAATCCAATGCCGCAGTTCGTCTTCCGGCATTGATTGGTAACAATATGGTGCTTCAGCAAAACACAGCCATAAATGTTTGGGGCTGGGCCGATGCCGGTGAAAAGATAACTGTACTGGCCAGTTGGCTCACTTCGTCAGTTGACGTGATTACCACAAAAGAAGGCAATTGGAAAACAATTATTAATACTCCAAAAGCCGGCGGGCCGTATACCATGACTATTACCGGTCGTGATTATGCGATTACTATCGAAAATATACTTATTGGCGAAGTCTGGCTATGTTCCGGACAGTCGAATATGGATCTTACCATTAAAGGTCTTGGTGGCTGGGGAAATTACACATCGGAAGTCCGCGATGAAGTGCAGCGAGGAGACTTTGCCAAAGTGCGGCTATTTACGGTTCAGAAAGATACTTCCGCAACTTTTCGTAATGACTGCAAAGGAAACTGGCTCACAGTCGATACCGGGACTGTTGATAATTTCAGCGCAACCGCCTGGTTTTACGGATCATCACTCTGTAAAAATCTGGATGTTCCGGTTGGGTTAATTTATACGGCATGGGGCGGCACAGCAGCAGAAGTATGGACACCGGTTACCAGCCTCGAAGCAACTCCGGAACTACAGTACTTTATTCATCATTACAGCGGCTATGCCTGGTGGCCGGGCACAGCCGGAGTACTTTACAACGCGATGATTCATCCGCTCATAAATTATACTATTAAGGGCGCCATCTGGTACCAGGGCGAATCGAACCGTATGGATTACAAGCTTTATCCTGCTTTGATGAATACAATGATCACTTCCTGGCGGAAAGCCTGGGGGATCGGCGATTTCCCCATCTATTATGTTCAGATCGCGCCATACTTGTATAAGGAACGCAACTCAGGAGCACTGTTACGCGAAGCTCAGATGAAATGCCTTTCAATACCGAATACCGGCATGGCTGTTACCATGGATATTGCCGGCGATATTAACGATATTCACCCAAAAAATAAACTGGATGTCGGGAAACGCTTGTCTTTATGGGCACTGACAAAAACCTACGGTCAGGATGTAGGAAGTTTCTCAGGGCCGGTTTACAAAAATTTTAATGTAGAAAAGAAAAATATCAGCATTGATTTTAACTTTACCGATGGTGGATTGAAGATTACTGAAACCGCGAATAACAATTTCGTAATTGCCGGTGCTGATAAGGTATTTTATCCGGCAAAAGTAAAAATACAGGGAAACAAGCTGATTGTGTCTTCAAAAAAAGTAAAAAAACCTGTTGCAGTAAGGTATGCGTTTCTGAATACATCGGTTGCGTCGCTCTTTAACGGAGTTGGCTTGCCTGCGTCATCCTTCCGCACTGATGCCTGGGAAATTGAAACTAAATAACCGATAAAAATTTTGTTACTCGTTTTGTAAATAACTTACGAAAGCAACTCGCTTACTGTCAGGGCTCCAGGATGGAACATTGAGAGTCCCTTGTCCGCCGAAAAATACCGGTGTGAGATCGGTGATTTTTCTGTCCTCAATCGACATTAAGCGAAGTTTGACATCTTTCCCGAAAGGGTGAGCCTGGCCTTGGTCAACAAGGTAACTGATATAAACAATCCATTTCCCGTCAGGCGAAGGATGCGCAAACCAGTTGGAAAAAGCGTCATTTGTAATTTGTTCCTGTTGACTGCCATCCGTTTTCATCCTCCATATCTGCATACTTCCGGTGCGAAACGAATTGAAATAAATATATTTCCCATCGGGTGAATAATCAGGACCATCGTCAAGTCCGGGTTCATGAGTCAACTGCTTTTCTTTGCCCCCGTTCACCGGGATAGTATAAATATCAAAATTCCCGTTCCGTTCAGCACAATAGGCCAGTTCATTGCCATCAGGGCTCCATCCGTGCCAGAAAGAAGGCGAATCCGGAGTCACCTGGCGGGGTTTACCTCCCTGAATCGGCAGAATATAGATAGCAGATTTTTTCCATTGCTCAGTCTGAATCGTATCGTTCTTATTATTATGGCTTACCGCCAGCCATTTCCCATCGGGAGATATGCCATGGTCATTGTTACACTCATCGGCAAAATCCGAATCCAGCAACTTCATTTCAGAGCCATTAACCGGAATTGTATAAAGCCTGCCAAGGCTGTTAACTACAAAAAACATTCCATCCCGGCTCCAGTTAGGCGCTTCAAAATGCTGTTGCGCGGTATAAATAGTCCTGATTTCGCGCGAAAGAATATCAACCGTTTTCAGGCTGCTTTCTGTTTTGGACGGGTTTTGGGACATAGAGAATAAGGGGATTATCAAAGTAAGGAACAGGATTTTTTTCATCGTATTAAGGATGTATAAAGAACAACGAAATTACTGAAATCGGCTCTGAATTCATTTATATTTGTATTTTTCGTTTCAATATCAATGTTGAATGAATATATTGGTTGCAATACCAGATTGAAACACTGAACGATTAAAATGAGTTCTTTCCAGGTTTCTCCGTTTAATCAATAAATCAAGCCTTATGGAAACAGACATTCTCGATACGTATGAAGAATTAAGCCGAAAGGCCAAAGATTTCATTTTGGGAGAAATCAAAGCAAATAATAATCTATTACTCTGTGCCGCAACCGGTGGAAGTCCAACAGGAACGTACAGGCTGCTTGCAGATGAATATCGGGCGCATCCCAATCTTTTCGATCAATTGCGCATTCTCAAGCTTGACGAATGGGGTGGAATTCCCATGTACCACCCGGCCACTTGTGAAACGTATCTGCAAACTCATCTTATTCAATCATTACAGATTCCGGAATCCCGGTATATCAGCTTCAACAGTAACCCGGCAAATCCACAGCAAGAATGTGAAATAATCCAGGAGAAAATAGAAGAGTCGGGCACAATTGATCTATGCGTATTAGGGCTTGGGATGAACGGACACCTTGCTTTAAACGAACCATCCTTTTTTTTGCAGCCGCATTGCCATGTTGCCGAACTTTCGGCCATGTCACTTCAACATTCCATGATATCGGAAATGCAAACTAAACCATCCTATGGTTTAACACTAGGAATGGCGGATATACTGCAATCTAAAAGGATTCTTATTCTGATAAATGGCATTCAAAAAAAATCAATTACCAGTAAATTCCTGAAGGGGGAAATTACAACATCACTGCCGGCATCTTTTCTTTGGTTGCATCCTGATGTTTCCTGCCTGATTATGAAAGATTCAATCGAATAAGGAAATATTCCGAAAATTGCGGTGAGTAATTAAACGCATTTTGTTAAAGCTACTACTGTTTAAGCCTTTCGTAATACTCGAAAAGAGTTAAAATATAAACACCCGAACCATAACCAACCATCGGTATAGTTCCGATATAAGCGCCATCGGTATCGCGAATGCAATTGCACCATATGTTGGACGACATAAAATTTTCAGTAACCTTATCCATTTGCAGTTTGTTGCTGTACATTTCCGGAATTGTGTTGTAATTCAAGGCTGCCTGGTTGGTAACATAATCAAGCATTTGAAAGGCTATATCATTTTGTCCGAAAATGAGTCGGGCCAGCGCGATACGTAAATTGATAAATACCCATTCCTGATTTTCATACGGATCGGCGCTCGAAAGACGGATATAACCCGGCCTGCTTCCCTTAATCCTGAGAACTTTGTCATACTCTTCCATATGCGACAGGAACAAAGGCTTTTCTTTAAATAATCCGTTGGCAAAAACCTCGTAAACACCGGCATCGTAAAACTCTTTGCTGGCAGCCATCGATTTGTCATTTACATTTCCTTTCAAAAAACGGTTGTCACTAAGCATGTTGCTCAGTATGGCTTGCTTGATTTTTTCGGCAGCCAACTTATATTTGTCAGAAGTGAAACCGTATTGTTGTTGCAGTTGCGCAAATAACTCCAATCCCCGCGAACAAACACCGGAAGTAAAAGTGTACTGCTTTGTGGTTTCAAGATGGTGTTCCCAAGGCCCCGAATCGGCCTTGATTAAAGCGTTGGCATCCATGCAATGAATAATAACATCGGCCAACTTTTTGCTTACAATCGACTCCCATTTTTTATAAAAATCAGCATCCTTACTTCGTGAAATATAATCACAGTAAGCAATCAGGAATAAACCGTAATCATCGTATTCGATGTTTGGGCCGAATTCGTTGTAGTCACATTCTTCTTTTCCATTACCAAAATACCGTGTCAGCGAAATCTGGTAATCTACACCGGGGCCGTAATCTTTGCCATCCTTGTACACATAATTTTTAAACCTGTTTGAAGGAGCTTTCAGCATAAATTCCAAGCCTTTTTTTGCTTCGGAATACATTCCAAGCCGGGTCATCGCCTGTATGGCATAACTCCCGTCGCGAACCCAGGCAGTATGCCAGAGACCGGGACGCAACGATGCCAATATTTGACCATGGGAATCCGGGAAAATCTCATAGTCGGAAACCTGCGACATTTTTAAGATTGAGATCGATTGCTCAACAACATTCCTTTCTTTAACTGTTATATTTGCAGGAATGGTACAGGTCGAAAACAGCTTTTGCATATAATTAACTTCAGCATCAAGTACTGATTTGTTTGTCCGTGTTAACCTGGCCAGGGCCTTGCCTATGATATCCGTATCGGTATGCAGCGAATCGGTAAAGGAATACAGAAAATATTTTTCGTAGATATCCTTGTTGTATTTTCGTATAACATTGCCTGTGAGAATATTACCGGCAATATGAATGGGCAGATCTTCCAAAGGATTCTCCAATAAAGTAATGCCGCTAACCGCTTTTCCTTTCCCGGTTTCAGCCATAAACGTTAGTTTTTCTATTTTTTGCTTTTCACCCCGTATTACTATGTAGAAGATTTTATCGTGGTTAGTAAAAGATGCAAAATAATTGACGGTAAATCCGTCGTACTGCGCCGTGATTATGTGTGTATTCCGTAGATAGCCCGTTTTCGATGGACGATAGCTGCCGCTCAGTTTGATATTGCCAATGAAAGGATGAACATAGAGGCCTGAATCGTAATTAGCAAAAATGTGCGGATAAGCATAATCGATCCTGTTTTCTTTTGCATTATAAACAGCAACGATTAAACCGTTGGAAGTGGTTAATTTGAAATAGGAAGTTACCAACGGTTTATCCGATTCCTGCGCTTTCAGGAAAGCCTGGCCGAAAGTGAAAAGCAAAATGGTAAGAATAAGATTTCTGTTCATCTCAGATATTTTTGGATAAGGATGTTTTAAAGATACTCTTTATAAAGATACGTCAATTCCTGATTCAAGAAAATACGTTGCATAGCCAACAAAGAATAGTCAGCCTGTTAGTTCGTGAATAATGGTACAGGATTAATTGGATTATATTCCGATTGTTATGGTTTTGGCAATATCAAAATACTGATGTTCATTGTATTCCACATATCCCAACTGGTTAGTTATCATATGAGTTTTGCCAACCTCAAAATCATTGGTATTGGCATGTGTATGACCATAGATCCAGTAGTCAATTCCTGAACTTTCAATCAGGTCAGATAACTCAACCACAAAAGCTTCGTTTAACAGGCTTTCCTCATACCGCTGAGGATAATTTATCATTGTTGGCACATGATGTGTTACAACAATGGTTTCGGAATCATCATTTTCCTGTAATGCAGAAACCAGAAATGCCTTGCATTCTTCATGCAACTGGTTGAAAATATCTGTCGAGAACTTTTGGCCCTGGTAGGTTATCACATGAAAATCCGACATATTTTTCTGAATCTTCCATTCATGAAGCGGCGAAATACGCGACCATAAGGTTGTAAAAATAAGTTTGGTGCCATTAAGCTTGACGGACTGGTTATTAATCAGCACGACATTATTCCTGATTTTCTCATTGAGCGTGCCACTGCGCTCCGATGCGTCCGAATGGTAATATTCATGATTACCGGGTATCCAGTATGTAGTTTTAAAATTATCGGCGAGGTAATCGAAGAAACCTGCATGTTTGTCCATTTCAGCGAATGGAACTATATCGCCGGCTAAAATAAGAATATCCCGTGTCGGTTTCAATGGATTTGCTTTCAGAAAGCTTTGGTTCTCGGGGAATTCAAGGTGAAGGTCGGAACAATACTGTATTTTCATACCCATCGATATTAGAATTAATATTCCGTGAACAGCAAAGATTACTCAAAGATACCGCACTTTAATCCGTTTTGTTAAAAATTGGCAAAAAGTATAAAAAATCCTCCTGCAAACTAAAAAAGTCCAGAAACTTCAGCTATGCCCGAAATGCTATGCATTCAGATTAAGAGTACGTTAACAAGGACAATGTTGTCCATGCTTTAGAAGAAGACGGTATTAGTAAATTCTGTAATGTATCAAACACCCTTGATTTTTGCCAGAATCTGCTCTTTAATCCTGGTTACTTCTGTTTTCTTAAAACCATGTGCTTTAATGCTTCCTTCACCCGTGGTTTCGATACTAATGGTTGAATACCCAATCATAGGACAATTAATATCTACCGATGAGATCCGGGAGTAGGGAATCGTCTTTTCATTTCCGCTGAAAAGCCCCGGAATCTTTAATGTTATGCCATCCTGGCCAATAATAATTTCGGCAGGAAAAAGTTTGTTCCCTGCTGTAAGACGTGATGCAATAAATATTTCCATTTTCGCTCAGATTAAAGGAATAGATTTCGTGTGTTCACATCGCATTATTCAATTATTCAAAGATATGAATAGTTTAATTATCCTCACTATCAATTAGTAAAGAAGTAATTGCTTTTTTGCGAACTCTTCAATAAGAGATCTTGAATTCCGGTCAATTATTAGTATTTGCGTTCCTAAGCTATAATGAAGCAAAGACAACCTACGCAACTCCGGAAAATCTGAACAGATTCTTGCAGATATAAATACACGACAGACTTACCCCGCAAAATGTATTTTTTCCAAAACAGTATATTCCTCTGATACTATTTAGCTTTTTACGTTCCATGAGAGTCTTCCAATTTGTTAATAAATGCAAACCAATCAAATGAAATGGCTCAGGCTGATATTTTTTCCTTAATTTCGCTTCCTCTATCAAAAAATCCGATGACAGAAAAAAATGTCGGCAGCGGCAGGCTCAGGGCATCCTATATTACCAGCATTATCAGCATTATGCTGGTATTGTTTATGCTCGGACTCCTGGGGCTGATCATCCTGCACGGTAAAAAACTTTCGGATTACGTACGCGAAAATATCAGCATATCGGTGATGTTAAAGGATAACATTGAAGATGATTTGGTGCAGAATTATATGAAACGCCTGCAACGAACCAGCTATGTGAAACAGGCTGAATTTATCTCACGCGAGCAGGCTGCCAAAGAACTTTCGAACGAACTGGGCGAGGATTTCGTGCAATTTCTTGGGTATAATCCGCTGCCGGCATCCATAGATTTACAGCTTAAAGCCGGGTATGCCAATACCGATAGCATTGCCAGGATTGAAAAAACATTGCTCACCAGTAATCTTGTTAAAGAAGTCGTATACCAGAAATCTCTTATTGACCAGGTGAATTCCAATATCAGCAAAATCACTCTTGTGATCCTAAGTTTCAGCCTGATACTGTTGGTTATTTCAATAATTTTGATAGCCAATACCATTAAGCTCTCAATATATGCCAAGCGTTTCCTCATCAGAAGCATGCAGCTCGTCGGGGCTACCGAGAATTTCATACGCCTCCCGTTTATCAGGAAAAGCATAATTCATGGAGTAATAGCTGCAGTTATTGCGGATTTGTTACTCATCGGCACCTTGTACCTTGCACAGCAACGTATACCCGAAATTACCGCATTGCAGGATATACAACAGTTTGCCCTGTTTTTTGTGGGAGTTCTTTTACTTGGAGTAATTTTATCGGCTTTATCAACCTGGTTTTCAGTTAACAAATTCCTGCGGATGAAAGTTGATAACCTGTATTCACGTTAAAAACTTTAAGCGTTCCTTATCCTTTGAATCAAAACACCCCAATATACTACTGCTTAAAAAACGTTTTAAAATATATCTGAAAAATGGCAAAAACTACAAAACCTCTGGCTCAGGAAGCCATTAAAAAAACGGAAGAAACTATCCGTCCCATATTTGCTTTCGGAAAGGAAAATTACATCCTGATGCTTATAGGAGTTGGCCTTGTTATATTGGGATTCATCCTTATGACTGGCGGCGGCTCAAAAGATCCAAATGTATTTAATGAGGAAATGTTTGACTTCAGACGGTTGACGCTTTCACCTATCCTGATACTTATAGGCTTTGGCTTTGGTATTGTAGCTATAATGAAAAAACCAAAAGATTAGGATGACTTACCTTCATGCCATTATTATTGCTATAGTTGAAGGGCTTACAGAGTTTCTTCCAATCTCTTCCACCGGGCACATGGCACTCACCGCGTCATTTCTTGGTATCGAAAAAGATGCCTTCACAAAACTGTTTATCGAAAACATTCAGTTTGGCACAATCATCTCAGTTATAATACTTTATTGGAAAAGATTTATAAACTTTAAACATTACTCTTTTTACTTAAAGTTGTTTATTGCTTTCATTCCTGCCGTTGTTTTTGGACTTCTTTTGAAAAAACACATAGACCAGGTTCTGGAAACTCCACTCTTCATAGCAGTTACGATGTTTGTTGGCGGTGTGATTCTTCTGTTTGTTGATAAATGGTTCGAGAAACCAACAATCAAATCAGAGGAAGAAATATCGTATAAAAATTCATTGGTGATAGGATTCTTCCAGGTCTTATCCATAGTATTTCCTGGTTTAAGTCGCAGCGCGTCAACCATAATCGGGGGTATGCAGCAAAAACTAACACGGCAGGCTGCCGCCGAATTTTCCTTTTTCCTTGCTGTTCCAACACTAGCCGGAGCATTTGCAAAAAGTCTTTGGGATACTTTTAAGGAGAATCCTGAAATCCTCACAAAATCAAATATCAACTTGCTGCTAATCGGCAATCTGATTGGTTTTGTTGTTGCCATGTTCGCAATTAAAATTTTTATCAATTTTCTGACTAAGCATGGATTCAGGCTTTTTGGATGGTACCGCATTGTGGTGGGCCTGATAATTATGGGCCTCATTGTTTGCGGTTATAATTTATCTTTAGTTTAATGTCTTTTGATATAGAGACAGGCGAAATATTGCTTGTAAACAAACCCTACCGCTGGACTTCCTTCGATGTGATCGGTTCTTTGCGCGGTCTGATGAAACACCTTCTTGGTGGCAAAAAGATTAAAGTAGGTCATGCCGGCACACTCGACCCGCTCGCAACCGGACTTCTGATTATCTGCACAGGCAAAGCCACTAAGCGTATCGAGGAATTTAAAGATTTCGACAAGGAATACACCGGCACATTTGTACTTGGAGCCACTACGCCTTCGTATGACATGGAAAAAGAGGTGAATGAAACATTTCCAACTGAACATATTACTTCCGAAATGATACGGGAAGCAGCCCGAAGCCTGAGCGGAGATATTATGCAGATACCGCCTATGTTTTCGGCGATTAAAGTGGATGGTAAACGGGCTTACGAATCCGCGCGCAAAGATAAAGATCTGGGGCTGGCAGCCCGGCCGGTTAGTGTACCGGTATTTGAAATTACACGTATCGAAATGCCTGACGTTGACTTCCGGATTGTGTGTTCCAAAGGAACTTATATTCGCGCTATTGCCCGCGATTTTGGACAGGCATTGCAAAGCGGCGCTTATATGAGCGCTTTGTGCCGCACACGTGTCGGACCTCACTTGTTAAGTAATGCGTATGAAGTTGAAGATTTGAAAACTATTTTGAGGGCACAGTATCAGCCTGAAGTATAAAAAATAATGCCGGGCAATTACCCGGCATTATTTTTATTTCTTAACTTTTAAGGGCAATTTTATACTTGTTTTTCTTTTATAAACAAAGCGGCAATCGCCCCCAGAAACATACTTGCGCCGGCCATCACAATACAAAGAATAGGATTATCTGCAAAGAAATATTTTAAAATCAGTCCGCTGAATACGCCGCTTACAATCTGCGGAATGGTGATTGACATATTAAACAATCCCATATAAACACCCATACGTTTTGGAGGAATTGAGCTTGCCAGCATGGCATACGGCATTGCCAATATACTCCCCCAGGCAATACCAATTCCGATCATAGGTATGATCAGAAAATGCGGGTCGCTGAAAAGAAGGAACGAAAGCAAGGATAATCCTCCGATACAAAGTGCTATGGAATGAGTGACCTTTTTCGAAAGTCGCTTAGCTATCAATGGGAGGGATAAAGCAATAATTGCTGATACTCCGTTATACACTCCGAATAATATTCCAACCCAGTTTCCTGCTTCCTGGAATGCCGGAGAATTGGCATCAGCAGTCCCATAAAACTTCAATGCAACTGCAGGAGTAGTGTAAACCCACATCGAAAATAAAGCAAACCAGGAGAAAAATTGAACAAGCAATAACTTGATCATAATGGGAGGGATAAAGAATTTCTTCGGCTTTTCTTCAACTTCAGCAGTAGCCACAAGTTCTTCAGGAGGATATTCCGAAGTGGTGAAAACAGTCCATAATATTGATGAGATCAATACAAATGCTCCGAAATAAAATGAAAAAACCACATTATCAGGAACCAGGCCTTTTCCAGTGGCTTCTTTTGAAACTCCGAACCATTCGCCTAAAATATATGGCAACCACGAGCCTACAACCGCCCCGATACCAATAAGTAGAGTTTGTACAGAGAAACCAAGTGTATGCTGCTCTTCAGGCAGTTTGTCCGCTACCAGTGCCCTGAAAGGTTCCATAGAGATATTGATGGATGCATCCATAATCATCAGCAACCCGCCACCTATAAACATAGGTGCAATGAAGGTAGCCAGATGCGGCGCATTCGGCATTAATATAAGTGCGATGCTTGTAAGAATTGCACCGGTTAGAAAATATGGTCTGCGACGTCCAAGACGGTTCCAGGTTTTATCACTCATCAGACCTATGATAGGCTGAATAATCATACCTGTAATAGGTGCCACCAACCAAAACCAACTCAGATGATCTACTTCTGCTCCAAAGGTTAATAATATTCGGGAGGCATTCCCGTTTTGCAGTGCAAAACCGAATTGAATGCCTAAGAAACCGAAACTCATGTTCCAGATCTGTGCGAATGATAAGCGTGGTCGCTTGCCCATAATGTTAAATTTTTTCTTTTTAACTACTACAAAAAATTATTCCGATTGGATAACAGGCTGTAAATATATAAAATTATTGAATCTGGTTTATCCCCGGTAGCAGTAATGTGTTCTTCAATTTTAACCGATTGAAATTTCTTTATCTATTACTGACCTATTATTAAATCACCTCAAATTACACTTATCTTTGTTCAATATTGCCAACAGAACGGATTTTATCTTAATTGAAATTCACGCCTATTCATTCCTTAAAATGAATCATAATGAAAACAACAATTGTATCTGTATTGACTTTCCTCTTTTGTTTAAACCTTACTCTGGCCCAAAACAAACAATCCCCGTTCAACGAACCTCCTTCCTGGGCGAAAAGTGCAATCTGGTACCAGATTTTTGTGGAACGCTTCAACAACGGAGATAAAACTAACGATCCCAAACCGGAAAATATGGACGTTCCCTTCATGAAAATCATAACTCCAGGAGGATGGTCCATTACACCATGGACTCACGACTGGTATAAACCTGAAGCATGGGCCATAAAATCGGGTAAGTCGTTCAACGACGCGGTTCAATACCGTCGCTATGGAGGTGATTTGCAGGGTGTTTTAAATAAACTTGATTATCTGCAGGACCTGGGAATCACGGCGCTTTTTATGAATCCGCTTAACGATGCTCCTTCTATGCATAAATATGATGCCCGCAATTACCATCATATTGATGTAAATTTCGGCCCCGATCCGGATGGTGATAATAAAATTATTGCTTCTGAAAATCCAAATGATCCTTCCACCTGGAAATGGACTTCAGCCGACAAAATGTTCCTGAAAGTAATTGAAGAAGCTCATAAGCGGGGTATGAAAATCATTATGGATTATTCCTGGAATCATACGGGTACTTCATTCTGGGCTTTTGAAGATGTGGTGAAAAACCAATCAAAATCCGAATTCAAGGATTGGTACAACATCACAGCATTTGATAATCCTGCCACCACCGAAAACGAATTTGCTTACGAAGGCTGGCTGGGAAACAAGTTCCTTCCGGAAATTAAAAAGGTTAATCTTACTACCGAAAGAAAGGCTGGTCATGCTTACGAAGGCAATATTAACGAAGGAGCAAAACAATATATTTTTTCAGTATCAAAACGATGGCTGGCTCCTGGCGGAGACGCCACCAAAGGCATTGACGGTTTCCGGCTGGATGTTGCCGACCATATCGGGCTGGGATTCTGGCGCGATTACCGCAAACTTGTCCGCTCGCTACAACCCGAAGCTTATCTTATAGGTGAAATCTGGTGGGAACAATGGCCTGACCAACTTATGAACCCGGTTCCCTTCACAAGTGGGGATGTATTTGACGCTGTTATGTTTTATCAATCCTATCGCCCTGCGCGATACTTCTTTGCCAAAACCATTAATGAAATAAACGCAACGCAATTTAAGGACAGCCTCCAGTTTCAGTGGAACCGACTGCTGCCGGCTAACAGGTACGCTATGATGAATACATCATCCACGCACGATTCACCCAGATTGTTAAGTGATTTTTACAACCCTGGCAAGTATAAATTTCAAGCGAATCCTAACGAAAATAAGGATTATAAAACCGGCAGGCCTGATGCTGAATCGTACAAACGCCTGCAATTATACCTGGTTCATCTTTTTACCAGTATTGGAGCTCCTCAAATCTGGAATGGCGAGGAAATGGGAATGTGGGGCGCTGACGATCCCAACTGCCGGAAACCATTGATGTGGAAAGAGTATAAATTTGATCCTGAAACGAGAAATAATTTTCAGCCGGGACCAAAAACCTTCGATAAGGTCGCATTCAACCAGGTTCAATTCAATTTTTATAAGAAACTGATCCGAATCCGAAAAAGCAACCCTGTGCTTTCAAGCGGCGATATAACATTTCTTACGGCCGAAGGGAAAAAACTTGTATACAAACGTTCCGATTCCAAAGATGAAATAATCGTTATTTTTAACCTGGAACCAACCGCACAAAGCTTTGCGCTGCCTTCCGGCTCAAATTGGATTGATTTGCTGACCGATAAAAAAGCTACAGGCAATTCGATTTTAGTTAAATCCTTATCAGCAGCTGTGTTGAAAAAAACAAAGTAAAATTCACGGGAAACCTTGAATAAAAGATGCTTACCTTCAATCGGAAAGCATTCGGGAAATTATCGTGATTTTACTTAACTTCCAGCCAGGTAAGTGAGTACATTCATAATTAGATTTTCTGAAACAAAATGCATTAAATTTGCCCTCTTCTAATTTCGCGTCCGTATGAAAAAACTTTGCCTACTTATCAGTATTATCGCTCTGTCATTAACCAATGGTTTCAGTCAGGTTATCACTGTTTCACCCGCTCTGCCAACCGACCAAAACAGTGTTGAGGTAACTTTTGACGCATCGCTGGGAAATGCCGGATTGATTGGCTATACAGGCGATATGTATGCTCATGCCGGTGTGATCACTAATCTGAGTACAAGTTCATCGGACTGGAAATATGTAAAAGCAGGCTGGGCCGAAAACATCAATGCCTGTAAACTAACTTCTCTGGGCAATAATAAGTGGAAAATGATTATCGGTCCTTCGATTCGCGCCTTTTATAATGTGCCTGCCGGTGAAATAATTCAAAAACTGGCTTTTGTTTTTCGTAGTTCCGATGGAAGCAAAACAGGCAAAACCGAAGCCGGAGACGATATTTTTTATGACGTTTACCCTTCGAGCCTGAGTGTTAGCATTACCAATCCCACCGATAATTTTATCTTTGTCGACCTGAATCAATCTATCCCTGTAAGCGTATCGTCCCTATACGCTGATTCTACATTATTGTATGTGAACGGGGTAAAAGTTGCGGCTACTAATACCAACCTGATCAATACATCTGTTACAGCGTCGGCTTACGGACAATACCTGGTAAAAGCGATCGCAAAAACCACCACGGCCATGGTTGCCGACTCTTTTTACTATTATGTCCGTCCTGCGGTTACAGTTGCTGATCTGCCAGCCGGCATGAAAGACGGGATTAATTATTTAAGTGAAACGTCCGTGCTTTTATGCCTGTATGCTCCATTCAAGTCCTTTGCTTATGTGATCGGTGATTTCAACAACTGGATTCCTGATCAATCGTCGTATATGAATCGCACATCAGATGGCAAGAGATATTGGTTAAAAATTGACGGGCTGGTTTCAGGCAAAGAATATATTTATCAGTACTTAGTCGATAACACTATCCGCATTGGTGATCCATACGCAAAAAAAGTAAGTGATCCGAATGATAAATATATTTCTGCCGAAACTTATCCCGGTCTGATTCCATACCCATCGGGCAAGACTTCCGGAATTGCGACTGTATTTCAAACCGCGCAAAAACCTTATACCTGGAGCACTAAAGCCTATACGCCACCGGCAAAAACCAACCTGGTTATTTATGAATTACTGGTTCGTGATTTTACTGACAAACATACCTTCCAGTCGGTTATCGATACAATTGGTTACCTGCATACCTTAGGCATAAATGCCATAGAGCTTATGCCTGTCAACGAATTCGAGGGAAATCAGAGTTGGGGTTACAACCCGAATTACTATTTCGCCGTTGATAAATATTACGGAAGCCAGGATAAATTAAAACAATTGGTTGATACCTGCCATCAACTGGGTATTGCTGTAATCGGCGATATGGTTCTCAATCATTCGTATGGAACATCACCACTTGTTATGCTTTATTGGGACGCAGCCAATTCGCGGCCCGCTGCAAATAATCCCTGGTACAATGTTACCTCGCCGAATACAAGCTATAGCTGGGGAAGCGACTTTAATCACGAAAGCGCGGATACCCAAAAACTGGTCGACAGTATTACATCGTACTGGATGAGTGAGTTCCATCTCGATGGTTTCCGTTTCGATTTTACAAAAGGATTTACCAACACCGTTGGCGACGGATGGGCTTATGATGCTTCCCGCATTGCTATTCTCGAACGTATGGCAACTGAAATGTGGAAAAGAAACCCGAATGCTTATGTTATTTTTGAACACCTTTCTGATAACAGTGAGGAGAAAGTACTGTCAAATTTCGGCATCATGCTCTGGGGCAATATGAATTATAATTATAGTGAAGCCGCCAAGGGAATAATTGCAAACAGCAACTTTGGCCAGGGATCATATCTTTCAAGAGGATGGTCAAAACCGAACCTTGTTTCCTATATGGAAAGCCATGATGAGGAACGCCAGATGTATAATTGCATCACTGACGGGAGATCAAGCGGAAATTATTTTATTACTGATACAGCTACAGCTCTCAAAAGAGCCGCATTAACAGCGGCATTTTTCCTTACTATTCCCGGCCCGAAAATGATATGGCAGTTTGGAGAGCGCGGTTACGATTATTCCATTAACTACGACGCTGACGGAACCCCTGACAGGCTTGCCAGTAAACCTCCGCGCTGGGATTACATGAGCAAAGCTGATCGTGTTAAACTATATAAAGAATATTCGAAATTAATTACCCTGAAAAAGAAGAACCCGCTTTTCAGCACTACGGATTTCCAGTTAGATGTTTCAGGAGCCGTTAAAAAGATAACACTTACTTCGGGCGATAAGTCAGCTGTTATACTTGGCAATTTTGATGTTGTAAGTACAAATGTTTCTCCTGGCTTCCCGCATACCGGTAAATGGTATGATTATATTACAGGCGACTCACTCGTAGTTTCCGATGTAAATTATAACCTGATTTTTAAACCAGGTGAATATCGCTTATATCTTTCTGAAAAATTTACTGAATCTTACGGAATTTTTGAGACTCAAAAGGATCCTTTCTCAGTGGTTGTTTCACCAAACCCTGTTTCGGATGTATGTACCATAAAGATATTATTTACAGGGGCAGCGGCGACTTGTGAAATAAAGGATTTCACTTTGTCAGGCAGTGTAACAGAGAATATATTTTCAGGAAATATCACTACTCGCCTCCAAATACCCTGGACACCAAAAGGCAAAGGAATACATATTCTTAAAGTCAGGATCGGAAACCAGCAGGTGACCCGGAAAGTAATAGTGCAATAAGGTTAGGCGGAAGTTTACTAGTAAGGGTAAAAGGGAAGTTGAATGTCGGAAGTCGGCTAAAAACGGATTTACCCTGTTATCGCTCCCTTTCATCGCTTGCGCGATAACTTAAAATCTCGATTTAAACTTGATATTTGATAACAGTAATTTGAATTATTGCATCAGTATGTCAGACAAATACAAATTTCTCAAGGGCGATGTAGCGCTCGCGCTGCAAGCATGCGCGAGCCGAGGATTACTCCGTTGATTGGAGAATAAAATTAAGCTAAAAATGAAAACAAAAATTATAACTTTATTGGGTTCATTAATTGTTCTATTGGTTGTGATACAAGTAATAGTCAGTTATAGCAATTTATACAATTCAGAGAGAATTCCTATTTGTAATTTAAAATCAACAAGTACGGGCAGTTGTTATGTCTATTTAAATGTGCATAATAGAAACAAGAAATCAATTATTGTTTGTCCCAACAGCAACCTCTATTATAATCTTAGAGACGAAAAGTGGATGGCTTTCCCTTATGTTTATATTTACAGGTTAGGAAATATTATTGAAAAAGAACAAGCATTAAATTTAAGCGATAATTTACATAAAAAAATCGAAAATTATATTGTGGATATGAATCGTGTAAATAGGTTTATGAGATATAAAGAACTTACAAAAGACACAAGCATAATAAAAAACGATTATATCAATTATAAATTAGGTTGGGAAAATGAAAAGGCGATTATTTATTTACTCTTGAAAAGAGGTATAAACTGTTGTTATAATTGCGAAGGAGGTATTACAAATGTATATTTTAAAGGTGAACAGTTACATTAACATTTCTTTTAATTCATATAGTTCTTTGAATTGAATGATAGAATTACGGCCCAGCTGTCCGTAGTTTTCCATAAGCAAATGCTATCCTGAGTTTACAACTCAGGATACCGATAAAAGAAAGAAAGCAAAACGCCAGGCTCTCACCTGGCGTTTTGTGT
The DNA here is from genome assembly GCA_963665485.1 of Bacteroidales bacterium. GTDB lineage: Bacteria > Bacteroidota > Bacteroidia > Bacteroidales > UBA4417 > UBA4417. Next base: position 1,517,529 of record OY762227.1, read on the forward strand.
TAGAGTGCTAACTGTTTCAGTTTACCTTTAGTAATAAAGGCATCAATCAGTTTTTTAATTACCTATTTATCATCATCGGGCATAATGTCAACGGCTTTAAACTGTTGCAATAGTTAGGTATCATTCAGAGTTGCCTAGGCTTTTTGGGATGTATTGCCATTTATAAGAAAATCCACAGAGGTGTTGAATACATCGGCCAATTGATTCAGTATGTCAGCCGGGGGCTGTACACTTTGGTTCGCGATTGCTTTCATCACTTGCGCGATAACTTAAAATCTCGATTTAAACTTGATATTTGATAACAGTAATTTGAATTAGTGCATCAGTATGTCAGACAAATACAAATTTCTCAAGGGCGATGTAGCGCTTGCGCTGCAAGCATGCGCGAGCCGAGGATTACTTACGACGATGGATGGGTAGTTCTGCCCAACACTGGTACGGTTAAGTTTAACGGAGCTTACCTGAAAGACTACCTGGGCAACATACAGGCCCTATTACTTAATCGTGGAGCACAACCAAACCGTAGTGACCAACATTGTATCCTTCTTTCATTTGTAAAGCACGGAGTACTATTTTATACCTGCCTGTTTCCGTTACATCATACAAAATGGTCATTGTGCCTTCGCTGAGTTCACCGGTTTTTATATAGTCCCAACCCGTATCAGTTTCTTTGTACAGTTCGATTCCAATTTTAGCGATCCTGTAATCTCCGTAAGCAAGGAACCCGTATGAGTAATCCTTTGTAAGGTTCCTGAATATTTCTTTAGAACTGTCGCCAAAAACAATGTCGAACTCAATATGAACAATTTCTACTTCACTTTCTTCGATGGCATTTACAACATCGCTCAGCGAATTAATCATTGGCTTCATCGAAGTGCCTTTCTCGTTGTCGAGTTCACTTCCGGTTTGTGAAAAACCTGAAAAGCTCAGGATAAAAATGGAGATCAGGGTAATGGATAGCTGTTTCATGATACAGTTATTAAAAGGATTTTGAAAAAAAGGAGTATTATTTGAATGGGATAAGTAAAATTAATAAATTATTTTTAAATGATACAAACAGCAAAATAGGTTTAACAATTCGATAACAAATTGGCTATCAGTTATCCGTCAGTATACTTTTGTAAAGCTGAGCTTGATTTCAGAAGTCAGTAAAACGCAATTTGAATTTCCGGTTTAATTTATACGGAAAATTGCATTGGGATATGGAGTAATGTATGATTACTCATCTATCTCAAAAATTAATATATGAACTGAAAAATCCGATCTTCCAGCTTCATCCGCGTTCAGGTGGATTATATCTCGTTAAGCGTAATCCAGCTTCACCGTATTTGTTTGCCCAGCCACATATATGGGAGTACTGGCAACTTTAATAAGCAAATCACCTTTTTTTATACGGCCTTCAGCAATAAGCTGATCGGTAAGTGTTTTGAATGTTTTGGTGGTGGAGGTAACAATTTTGTCAAAGAAAAAGCCTCTGATCCCCCAAACCAGGTTTAGCCTGCACAACAAAAAGCTGTTGCCGGTAAATATAAAAATATCCTGTTTGGGGCGCTGACTACTAATACGTTGAGCCGAATAGCCGGTAATGGTCATGGCGATAATGGCATTGGCATGTGATTCAATAGCAAGGCTACAGGCAGCTGATATAATTGAGTCGGAAATCAGACGCTTTTTATTTGTATGATCCGCGTGCAGGGACTTATTGTAGATTTCATCCGATTTTTCTACCTCCCAGATAATTTTCTGCATAGTGTCAACCACCTCTTCCGGATATAAGCCTACTGAAGTTTCACCACTCAGCATCACTGCATCAGCTCCGTCGAGAACCGAATTGGCCACATCATTTACTTCAGCACGTGTTGGTCTAATATTGCTGATCATGCCTTCCATCATTTGCGTGGCAACGATGATAGGTTTTGAGTGTTGATTGCATTTACGAATGAGCTTTTTCTGCACTAAGGGTACTTGTTCCAGTGGTAGTTCGACCCCAAGATCGCCGCGGGCAACCATTATGCCGTCCGCTTCAGCAATGATCTCATCCATGTTTATAACAGCATCGGGTTTTTCAATTTTGGCAATGATACCAGGCATATTTACAGGAATACCTAATTCATTTATAGTAGATTTAAGATGCCGGATATCATCCGCTTTTCGTACAAATGATAACGCAATCCAATTAAGTTCATGTTCCAGGATAAAGGCAAGGTCACGCTTGTCCTTATCGGTTAAGGATTGGAGTGAAACAACCGTGTTGGGCAGGTTTACTCCTTTTTTACCTGACAGGATTCCACCATGGATAACTTTAACTTTTACTTCATCGATGCCATTGGTTTCAATTACGCGGAAAAGGAGTTTCCCATCGTCAAGCAGCAGATCTTCACCGGCTTTTACATCGCGGGCAAATTCAGGATAAGTGATATAGAGCCTGTCAACGGTACAATTGCACTCAACAGTTGTAAAAATAAGCTCATGCCCATCGTGCATCATGGCTTCTTTATCAGCAAAAGCGCCGATCCGGATTTTTGGACCCTGCAAGTCGCCAAGCAACGCAATATGAGTTCCGAATTCGGCATTTAACGACCGCACATGATCAATAATTGCCAGATGATCACTATAAGAACCATGCGAAAAATTCAACCGGAAAACATCAACACCGGCTTTGATAAGTTTACCTAACATTTCGCGGCTCGAACATGCCGGGCCTACGGTAGCAACGATTTTTGTTTTCATATCGGGATTTATCGAGGTCAGACTTTTTGATTTCTGGCAGAATCCTGGGCTTCAATGTAAATAGTGCCTATTTCAGGGATTTCTTTTTTGAGTTCAAGTTTCAATCGTTCAGTCATATCTTCAACATCGGAGCCTTTCATCTCGTCATTAATATCCACTGAAAGCAGCACAAGGTATTGGCTGTCGCCCATTACCATGGATTGCATGCGGTTGATATGTCCTATGCTCTTGTATTTATGTATAACATTTCGCATCAGCTGGCGTCTTTCGCGGGGCAGGCTTTCACCAACTATTAGGTTTTTTACTTCCGCAATCAGCAATATCGAAACAGCTAAAAGCAATAATCCTACTGAAATACTTCCTATCGCATCGAAAACAGGATTTACCAGCCATGCCAGTAATGTTGAAATCAGAACAACCGTAAGCCCTGCCATGGCTGCGGAATCCTCTAATACAACTACAATCAGGCTGACCTGCGTTGAAGCCCTGATAGCTCTTAGAAACGGGAGTTTTGTCGTTTTCCGGAATTCGCTGAACGCAACCTGAAACGATTTGGCCTCTATTACAATTGAACTTATCAGAACCGCAAAAATCCAGAAAACATTTTTAATAGCTTCAGGATGAATGAGCTTATGAATTCCTTCGTAAATAGAAAACATGGCGCCAACAAAGAACAGCAAAACCGCTACCATCAGCGACCAGAAAAATACTTCGTTGGCATACCCGAAACTATGCATTTCGCTGGGTGACTTTTTGGCTTTTTTATGACCAATCAGTAATAAAACCTGGTTAAAACTATCGGCGGTTGAATGTATGGATTCGGCCAGCATAGCGGCACTACCGGTAATAAATGCTACAATATATTTGATTATGGCTATCAACAGGTTTCCTGCCAATGCGAAAATTATTGCTTTGTTCGATCCGTGACTACTCATTCAGATAATTAAAAGATGAAGGAATGCAATTTAACCAGGGAACCTGGTTTTCATTTATACAAATATACAATTTCCGAAATACAATTTCAGTGCAGAAAAAGAATAAAGTCTTGAAATTACAATTTCTCGGTTTCGAGCTGCAATAAAGCTTTCATAGCGGCATCCTGTTCGGCACCTTTGATGGAATAATCGCGGCCTTTGCCAAGTGAAATTTTGTCGACAAGTACATCTACAACATATTGCTTATTATACCCATGCCCAACCTCATTGAGGATCACGAATTCCACTGAACGTTTTTCCCGCTGCGACCATTCAATGATCCGGCTTTTGTAATTGGTATTGTTATTTTCGAGATCCTGCAGATCGAAATGTTGCTTGATGATTTTCTCGATGATAATCTGCCTGGTGAAATTATAGCCTTTGTCAAGATATATGGCACCGATCAGCGCTTCAAAAGCGTCGCCTTTCATGGATCGGTACACATTGTTGTTCTCAGTATTTGCCGTGATCAGTGTATCAATTCCCATTTTCTGCGAAAGCTTGTTCAGTTGTACGCGGCTTACAATCCGCGAACGCATTTCGGTAAGGAAACCTTCGTCTTTATATGGAAACATCTTGAAAAGGTGATCGGCGACTACGGCGCTGAGTATGGCATCGCCCAAATATTCGAGTCGTTCGTTACTCACACGGCTGCCGTTATTCAGTTCTAGAGCCTGTGATTTATGACGAAAGGCCAGTTTATACAAAAAAATATTTCCGGGATAATACCCGAAAATATTTTTTAGTGCTACGAAAAGTTGTTTGTCTTCAGAGAGAAATACCCTGATAGGCTTTATGACGTCGAAAGTCAAAATTACTGCACAAATTTCTTGAAAATAAGCGTAGCGTTGTGTCCACCGAAACCGAAAGTATTGCTTAAAGCAACATTAACAGTGGTGTGCAAAGCTTTGTTAAATACAAATGAAAGTGATTGATCAACCTCAGGATCATCAGTAAAATGGTTGATTGTAGGAGGAATTATATCATTCTGCAGAGCGAAAATAGATGCCATTGCCTCAACTGCGCCCGCTGCTCCAAGTAAATGGCCGGTCATGGATTTGGTTGAGTTAACATATACTTTTGATGAATGTTCACCAAACAATCTTGCCAAAGCCGCTGTTTCCGCAATATCTCCCAGGCCGGTAGAAGTGCCATGAGTATTTACGTGATCAATGTCATTAATGGTCATATCGGCATCGCGCAGAGCTGAACGCATGGCATTGAGTGCGCCTAATCCTTCAGGATGTGGTGCGGTAATGTGATACGCATCACCACTCATGCCAGCACCGGCAACTTCGGCATATATTTTTGCACCTCTTGCAAGGGCATGTTCCAGTTCTTCAAATATCAATGCTCCGCCGCCTTCGCCCATAACAAAACCGTCACGATCTTTATCGAAAGGACGCGAAGCTGTTAAAGGATCATCGTTGCGGGTCGAAAGTGCGTGCATGGCATTAAAAGCGCCAACACCCATAACATTAATTGCAGCTTCGGAACCACCGGTAACAAAAGCATCAGCCATACCAAGCCTGATATAGTTGAACGCATCAATTAAGGCATTAGCTGAAGAAGCACATGCGGATACGGTGGCAAAATTCGGACCTCTGAATCCGTAACGGATTGAAATCTGGCCAGCTGCAATATCGGCAATCATCTTTGGTATCATGAGCGGACTGAAACGTGGTGTTCCATCGCCTGCGTTAAAACCTGAAATTTCCTCGAAAATGGTAGTCATACCACCAATTCCGGATGCCCAGATGACACCGACACGGTCATGATCAACATTTTCTGCATTTATCCCGGAATCTTTTACGGCTTCATCGGCACAAATCATACCATAAAGAGTAAACGGATCAAATTTCCGAACCTCTTTGCGGTCGAAAAAATTTAACGGGTCGAAATTTTTTACCTGACAGGCAAACTTAGTTTTAAATTTACTGGTGTCGAAATGTGTGATAGGGCCAGCACCACTAACCCCATTAACCAAGCCTCCCCAGAATTCCGGAGCTGTATTGCCTAATGGAGTCAGTGCGCCAAGGCCGGTAACTACTACTCGCCTTAACTTCATCGAATGGATTTTACTTATTTCGCGTTGCTTTCTAGGTAAGTGATAGCATCACCTACGGTACTGATTTTTTCAGCCTGATCGTCAGGAATAGCAATGTTGAATTCTTTTTCGAATTCCATAATCAGTTCAACGGTGTCCAGTGAATCGGCACCCAGGTCGTTGGTGAAACTTGCTGCAGGGTTTACTTCTTTTTCGTCTACTCCCAGCTTATCAACGATGATAGCTTTTACTCTTGTTGCAATGTCGGACATTGTTGTACGCTTTAATTGGTTTAAGGCTGCAAAGAAATAACAATTTCAACTATAAAACAATTATTACTCAGAATATTTTAATATGTATGAGCCTAAATAGCTGTAAAACAAAACAGTATGTAGGTTCAATATATATATTCAGAATGTGGTTTTCATCTTATTTTAAGTTTATTTTATGCAATTTACTACACATTCAACTTAATGTCGTTGGGTTTTTGTTATTTTGAGGTCGCGGAATACATTTTAACTTTTAACTACCCTGGAAAGTAAATTTCATAACCTAAAAAGCCAAGTAAATTTGATGAAAACGATTCCCCGGATTGCAGTTTTTGCCTCAGGAAGCGGCAGCAATGCTCAGCGTATTGCTGAATATTTTGCAGGTACAGGAGTACTTGAGATATCGGCTATCTATTGTAATAATCCTGAAGCCTATGTCCTGGAAAGGGCGAAGTTGCTGGAGATTCCTTCCGTATTATTTAACCGCGGGGAATTTTATACTTCCTCTTTTGTGCTTGATGACCTGAAAACCAGGAAAATTGACTGGATTGTTCTGGCCGGCTTTTTATGGCTGATACCTGAATCAATTTTGAAGGCTTTTCCCCAACGGATAATCAATATTCATCCTGCATTATTACCGGCATACGGAGGAAAAGGAATGTTTGGAATGAAAGTGCACAAATCTGTTATCGCTGCAGGTGAGAAACAAAGCGGAATCACTATTCATCATGTAAATGAAATGTATGATGAAGGGGATATTATTTTCCAGGCTACCTGCCAGGTCCATGGGGGTGATACACCTGAAATGCTGGCAGCGAAAATTCATGAGCTGGAATACGAGTATTTTCCTGTTGTGATTGAGAAACTGGTTGCCGGGGAGAGGAAAGTTAAAGTTAATAGTTAATGGGAAATAGTAAATAATCCAGGTTCAGGAAGTTTATAGATAATAAATGGGAAATAGTCTGACCAACCATTTCCCATTAACTATTTTTCTATTACCTGTTTTCAAACATATTCTTTAACCTCTACCTCACCTTTCAATACCATCAATCCATTCAAAGCTAAAGCGCGCATTTCGTCCTCGCCGGGATAGATGTAAACAGGTGCAAACTTATATACTCTTTCGATGATGAGGTTAGTAATCCACTTGCTGTGTGCTACTCCGCCGGTAAGCAGAATGGCATCTACCTCACCTTTGAGCACCGGAACCATGGAACCTATGCTTTTTGATACCTGGTAAGCGAGTGCTTCAAGGATAAACTTTGCTTGTTCGTCACCGGCGTGAGCCCGCTGTTCAGCTTCGTAGGCGCTGTTGGTGCCAAGATATGCCACAATGCCTCCGTTGCCAACCACCATTTTAATCACTTCTTTCTCCTCATATTCACCGCTGAAGCAGAAGCGCACCAGGTCTCCGGTAGGCAAAGTGCCGCTGCGCTCAGGCGAAAAAGGACCTTCGCCGTCGAGGCCTTGATTTACATCAATAACACGTCCTTTGTAATGAGCTCCGATTGTTATCCCTCCTCCCATATGAACGATGATCAGGTTCATATCTTCATACTTTTTCATGATGCTTTTTGCATGCTGACGAGCTATAGATTTCTGGTTAAGGGCATGGAAAATGGAAATACGTTTAAAAAGCGGATGCCCTGCCACGCGGGCAATTTCATCCAATTCGTCAACAACTACGGGATCGGCAATATAAGCTTTGGCATCGGGTAATGAACGGGCAATATCGTCGGCTATCAATCCGCCAAGATTACTGGCATGTTCTTTTATAGGATGATCGTACAGGTCTGATTTCATGGCCTCATTCACCAGGTAAACACCGGATGAAATGGGTTTCAGCATGCCACCACGGCCAACAACAGCCTGAATTTTATCAAGCTGTATATCGGCTTCTTCAAGTTCTTTGTAAATGATTTCCTTACGAAAATGGAATTGATCAGCCACATGCTCAAATTGTGCAAGTTCCTCACTGGGATGCGTAATATTCTTTACAAAAACCGGGTTCATATTCTGATAAACCGCAATTTTTGTTGAAGTCGAACCCGGATTTATCGCTAGTATGCGGAAATCTTCCATGTTTAGTTAGTTAATCGTTATAAGTTAATCGTTAATTGTTAAAAGTCGTGTACTCAGGATATGTATAAGTTTTGTAGTTATCTCCCAATAACTATTAAGCAATAACGATTAACTCTTCCTCGCCAAAACCTACGCCATTAATGCTGCTAAAGCAATAGAATATGTTTTAGTCAGTGCGCTGTCGCCACGTGAAGTAAGCACACAAGGAACGCGTGCACCGGCAACATAAGCTGCTAATTCAGCGCCGGCTAATTTAGTGCCGCCTTTAAAGAAAACATTGCCTGATTCGATATTCGGGAAAAGCAGACAATCTGCGTCACCTGCAACCGGTCCACCTATTTTTTTGATTTGAACTGATTCCATATCTAGAGCACCATCTAATGAAAGCGGCCCATCAACAACGCAACCAGGAATTTGTCCACGGTCGCTCATTTTAGCAAGTATAGCGCCTTCAACACAAGCCGGCATACCGGCAAGCATTTGCTCGGTAGCGGCAATCGCAGCTACTTTTGGTTTTTCGACACCTATAGCTTTAGCAACCGCTACAAGGTAGCCGACCATTTTAATTTTTTGTTTCAGATCGGGTTGAGGAATAATGGCAACATCAGCAATAGTGAGAAGCTTATGGTAAGAAGGATACTCCATAATAGATATATGCGAAAGAACGGCACCTTCGTTAGTAATTCCGGTAGCTTTATTCAGGATAGCACGCATATATTTGTCGGTACTCAGGGAGCCTTTCATGAGCAGGCCTGCTTTGCCGTCGTTGATCAGTTTAACAGCGAGTGTCGCGGCTTTCAGTTCATTAGGTTCATTCAGGATCTCAAATTTGGAGGCATCCATATGATGCTCCTTGCAAATTTCTTTAATGAATGCTTCGTTACCGGTAAGGGTAGCATCAACAATTCCTTTTTCAACTGCTGAATACACAGCCTCAATGGTGTGTGGGTCGTTAGCGAAAGCGACTGAAATACGTTTTTTGGGTTTGCTTTTCAGCAAATCAAACATCTGTTCTAATTTTGTAATGGCCATTTGCCCTCCTGTTTTAAGTATTGTTATCGTGATAACACGTAAAAGATTAAAAAATTCAATGTTTTAGGGCTGCAAAATTAGTTATTTTCCCCTCATTTCCGAAGGATAACGTATAGTTTTATTGCTATTTAGAAAATATAGTATCAAGAACGATTTAAAGTTTTTGAACTTCCTCCAAACAGTGATATTATTTATGTCACGATGATTAAAATACAACAGTAATGTAAGTTCTCTTCTGGAGAAAAGGACTGATTGTGTGTGTAATTCCTGTAATACGGAGGTATTATTTGGTATAGAAGTCCAGCATTTTCTGAATAGCAGCAGTACATACCGGGCAGAATTCATTTCCTCTGAATGTACGCATCAGGCAATCGGGAGTAGGACGGTAAACGCCTTTTGCCACATATCCTCCACCTTCGTAAACGCCTAATTTCATGCCTGAACCGTTTTCGTTGGGTGTTGGAACAGGTGTATTGGCAGGAAGCATTCCTTTCCATTTGGTTTCGAATTTCACCAAAGTGGTAATATTAGGTTCCCAGGGTTCGAGATTGAGGGGGTACATATCGTTAAATGAGGTTGATCCGTCATCATATTCATCGGCAAGAGCCGCAAAACCATGCCCGAATTCGTGTACAAATATTTTAGCCGAAGATTCATTGCTGTTAACCGAACAGTTATAAAAATTATAAATGGCGCCACCACCATATTTCGTGGTATTCACCAGGATATAAATCTGGTCGTAAGGCGCATTAGCGGCCAGGTTCCGAACAGATTTATTATCGTAAGTCATAAGGTAGCGTTCCGAGTCGAAAGTGTAAAAGGAGCTATTCATGATGGTTTTTTTCCAGACTTTATCGCCGGGAATATCCGTTCCACTTTCAGCTGATGGAGCAAGCACGCCACGAATATTGAATTTGTCGCGGTTTTTTGAATAAGGATTAACAGTGAAAAGCCCTGCTGTAAACTTGTCGCAGTCTTCTTTAAACTTATCCATTTCAGCGGCAGTATACCCTTCAGGTAAGATCACAATATCAACTTTCTGAGCCGGATCACCTGATATCAAAGCATCGTAAACCGGGTATGTCATTTGCCGTTCGGGTGAAATGAAGTAATTTTTAACCTCAACGGTATATTCAAATTTCTTTTCATAAACTCCCATAAAATTCCGGCTGTAAAACTCAATGCGAACATCGTTTTTTGGGAAAGGCATTACCGCGGTTTCGGTAAATGTTCGCGTAGTATGTTTAGCTTCATCTGTAAACTGCCATTCATCAAATAATGCGCAATATCCATGACTATAAAGTAAGGTACTAGACTTTACATCAAAAACTTTGAAATAATACTCTCCGTAGTTCAATGTGTCGATCAGCGTTACATGTGAGCCTCCCCAGAATGGTTCGGATTTCACCTGATCGATGGAGTAAATCTCACTTTTGCTATTGCCTGTATGAAAGTAATCAACGCGCAAGGTTTTGTTAATAAACCAGTCATCGAAAGACGCAAAAGACTGAATTGACGCAACAAGTATCAGGATTGAAAGAAGTATTTTTTTCATAGGGAGAAACTATTATTTAACGGGTCAAAAGTATAAAATGTATTGTGATTGTATAAAATTATTATTGGTATTTATCTGTTGAAAATACCAGGGATTATTTCTCTTTATTTTTTTTATAAAGCTCATTAAATCTTCCGGATCGACAAAATAAGGCGTAAGAATGCATTAAACAAAATTCACTGTTTGGCTGTTACATACATCTTCCTTAAAAATTACTATTTGCTGCTCATAGTATCATTCACCGTTGAAATCCTCTTTTTACATTCATAAGATTACTTTGAATACAGAGGAAAAGAGCTTTGCTTGAAATGATTGGTATCATAAAAATATATTAATCAGAAACTTATAACTTGTAAAAAATGAAAAAGACTCTACTTTTTATTGTGCTGGCTTCATCCGGTTTTGCAGGTTTCAGCGCTACATTTACCATTACCAACTCTGGAACTTCATTCACTCCCGCAACTACAACAATAACAGTTGGTGATGTTGTGAATTTTAACCTTGCGAGTACTCATAACGCTGTTGAAGTAAGCCAGGCAACCTGGGAAGCCAATGGGAATACAGCTCTTTCCGGTGGTTTTTCTACACCTTTTGGTGGAGGTGCAATAACTGCGGATAAGCTAACGGCAGGGATTCACTATTTTGTGTGCAAACCTCATGCTTCGCTCGATATGAAAGGCACTATTACAGTGTTGGAAACTACAGGATTAGCGGAAAATAAGGCGGATGTAGATGTTTCAATTTTTCCTAATCCTTCGAATGGGAATTTTCACCTGCAGATTAACAATGCTTCCCAATCTTCTAAGAAGTTAGAGCTGGGGATTTATACCTTGCAGGGGGAAAGCGTTTATTCAAAAACAGTTGTCCGGCAACAAACCTACAGTATTGAAATTGCAGACCTTCCAAAAGGAGTCTATTTTTTGAGACTTATTGGCGGAAAAGATACTTATAGCAGGAAAATTGTGGTTCAGTAAGCAAATCTGACTGGTTCAGATTGAATATATGCACCGGAATATCATGGCTTCAATAAAAATAAGCATTGATATATTGTGTAAGTTGTTAATATGCAATAAAATGCACAAAAACTAAGTAAATTAACTTTAATTGTAAAAAGGATTTTAATGTCAATTCAGAACAAAACAAATACAAACTCCGAAGAACGCTGGGTTAAGATAATAGCGCCATACCGAAACGGTGATAACCTGCATAGCTGGTGGCAGATCATAAACACTTTCGTGCCTTATGTACTATTGTGGATTATGATGGTGATAAGTTTATCTTACAGTTATTGGATCACATTACCCTTAATCCTGCTTTCGTCTGGTTTTCTGGTAAGGTTGTTTATTATATTTCACGATTGCGGACACGGTTCCTTTTTTAATTCAAAGCGACTAAGTACAACGGTAGGCATTATCATAGGAGTCCTTACTTTTACGCCATACCATCACTGGCATAATTCACATCTTACCCACCATCGTAATGTTGGAAATCTTGACAAGCGCGGAATTGGTGATGTGTGGACTCTCACTGTTGACGAATACCTGGCTTTACCCAAAAGGAAACAACTGGCCTATCGTATTTTCCGTAATGCCTTTATTATGTTCGGGCTTGGCGCCGGGTTGATGTTTCTTATCGGGAATCGTTTCACAAGAAAGACTTTCACAAGAAAAGAGAAGTTAAGCGTTTATGCTACTAATGCCGGGATTGCGGTTTTAGCTACTACACTTTGCCTTACCATAGGCTGGAAAGCCTATCTGCTCATACAGTTGCCGGTAATGTATTTTGCCTCCATCGGCGGAGTTTTTCTTTTTTACCTGCAGCATCAGTTCGATGGTACGCATTGGTATACAGGCCAGGATTGGGATTTTAAAACCGTGGCCTTGTATGGAAGTTCGTACTATAAACTTCCGAAAATTCTGCAATGGTTTTCGGGCAATATCGGGTTTCATCACATTCACCACCTGAGTTCAAAAATTCCAAATTACAAGCTCGAAAAATGTCACCGTGAAAATGAGCTGTTCAGTAGCATTAAACCAATTCCTTTCCTGAAAGGATTCAAGTATGTTCATCTTAAACTTTGGGACACAAAAGCTGGCAGATTAATTCCGTTTAAGGATTTGAAAATGGTTTAACGTAATGTAGATTCATTCAGTTAATATATTGTAAATTAATTAATTGCTGAAGTCTGTAAATGCTGTAGGTGAGTTAACAAAGCAATAAATTCAACTTTATTGCTTTGTTTCGTTTTAGTCCAAACAGAAATAGTCTCCATTTTATTCTTTTTTGGATTTATTGATTTAAAGTCAAAATTTTAACATATAAAATCCTGAAATAGTACTATTTAGGGAAACAATATTTGAACTTTTCAAAAAAATGGATTCTGTGAATTAAAAACAATTTCATTTTCCATTCAGGAACGAAAGCAATTAATACCTTTATGCCTTCAATCTCAACGATTAAACCTCTCCGTTTATGAAACAAATTTCTGTACTGATCCTGCTGTCATTATTTGCGGTTTCGGTAGTATTTGCCGGCAAATATGATGATTTGATTAAAAAATCCGGTGATAAAAAAACTTTTCCCGGATCGAATGCGCTCGTGATTTTCGACAGTACTAATGTTACTATGATGGAATCCGGCCTGAGCCACAATTACATCCATCGTTTGTATAAAGTACTTACACCTGAGGGCGCAAAAGGCTTGTCGGTTATTAAATTCGACTACGATCCGCTTTCGGCATGGTCGGAAATTCGCGGAGTAACGGTTTATTATGCAGATGGAACAAAGAGGGTAATTGACACTGCACGTGTTTTGGATTACCCGCAACCAGCCAGAGCAATTTATTGGGGTGCCCGCGAAAAGATGATTGAAGTAGGCCGGCTTGAACCGGGTGACGCGGTTGAAGTATATCTGTACAGAAAAGGGTTTACCTATGCGCTCCTGGGTGGAGGTGATGATGATGAAAGATATATCCCTCCTATGAAAGGACATTTTTATGATATAGTCCCGTTTTACAGCAACGACCCGGTTTTAAGCAAGGTATACCAGATCAATGTTCCTGATACCAAGGTATTGCAATATGAAGTGTACAACGGCGAAGTAACGTCGAAAATGTGGCGTAAGGGGAATAAGCTGGTTTATACATTCGCGAAAAAATACATGTCGCCGTTTAGAGCTGAGCCACGCTCGGTGGATGCGTCAGACATCGCCCCCAAATTACTGTTAAGCACTAGTCCTGACTGGAAATCGAAAAGCACCTGGTTTTATGGTGTAAACGAAGATTATAAAAGTTTCAAAGCCAACGATGCAATCAGGGAAAAAGTTGATGAATTATTACGAAATGCCCGTAATGAAAACGATTCTGTAACCATACTTACCCATTGGGCAGGCGATGAAATTCGGTATCTTGGTGTTACGATGGGCAAAGGCGAAGGGTATACGCTTCATAGCGGAGAAATGAATTTTACCGACCGATGCGGAGTTTGTAAAGATAAAGCCGGAATGCTGATTACCATGCTTCGTGCTGCCGGAATTGAGGCTTATCCCGCCATGACGATGGCTGGTTCCCGTATTGACTATATTCCTGCCGACCAGTTTAATCATTGCGTAACCGTTTATAAAGGTCGCAAAGACGGCAGATATCACTTACTTGATCCTACCTGGGTTCCTTTTGTCCGTGAACTCTGGTCAAGTGCCGAACAGCAGCAGAATTACCTGATGGGCGTTCCCGAAGGCGCTGATCTTGGAGAAACGCCAATTTCAAATCCGGAGAACCATTACCTGAAGATGAGTGGCAAAACAAATATCTTAGCTGACGGTACCCTTGAAGGGGAATACGATGTAACAGCAGAAGGCCAGACTGATGCCGCTATCCGAGGCATGTTTACACGAGCCTATATGGTCGACTGGGCTGCCAATGTTGAGAAAGAAGTTCTTCATATTTCTCCTTTGGCACAGTTAGTAAAGGTAACTTACGACGATCCTTACAATTACCTGGCTGGACCGATTCAGATACATTTTAAAATACGCATCCCGGAATATGCCTCGGTAGCTGGTGATGAACTGATTTTTACACCACTTCTGGCAAACGGCTTCATGAAAAGGGCTATGCCTCATACAGGGTTTGATCCGGGACTTGAAGACCGAAAATTCCCATTCCGCGACCATACTTCGCACACCGTGGAAATGAATGAGATTATCACCTTGCCAGGTATCAAAGATATTGTTTACAAGCCTGAACCAGGTTCCGGAGAAGGAAGTGGAGCACAATTCCAGGGAATGATAAAAAGAGAAAACGCCACTTTAAAATTTACCTTCAATGCATCATTCCCAAAGCGCATCTATCAACCAGAAGATTGGGATTCATTCAAAAAAGCAGTTGCCTATCAGAATCTTCTTGTGCTGGAACCGGTGATTGTTAAGGTTAAATAATTTACAAGTTACGATTTACAAGTTACGATTTACGAGTTAAGATTTAAGAATGACGATTTAAGAATGACGATTTACGAATAACCATTAACGAATAACGAATAACCAATAACGAATTGAATACACCCCAATCGTACCTCGTAACTTGTAAATCGTAAATCAAAATATTGAGTTTAAACGAAGCAAACCACAACCCCATGAATCATAAAACATTACTCCTTATTTTAAGCCTTTTTGCATCAATCATAAGTTCAGCACAGGATGTAAAATCCGACGCAGTTTATCAGGAACAAACCAAAGAATATACGCTGAATAAGGATGGTAGCTGGAGCTATCACTACAGCCATAAACTCATCCTGAATTCGTATTATTCGTTTCATAATCTGTATGGAGAGGATTTTATCGTATTTGATCCGGCTTTTCAGAAACTGAAAATAAACCGCTCCGTGACAACAATGGCAGATGGAAAGCAGGTGGCTACTCCGGATAATGCTTATAACGAATTGTTACCTGGCTTCGCTGCCAATGTACCCGCATGGAACCGCCTGCGCGAAATGGTTGTAACCCACACTGCGCTCGAACGTGGAGCTTCCATTGATTTCGATTATACTCTTACAACCGCTAAAGGATATTGTCCGGCCCTTATGGGCAATGAACAACTTATGATGAATTCGCCGGTTACGAAACTGACTTTCATTATTCATGTTCCATCAGCATCTTCTTTCAATTACGAACAATTTGGTATACAGTCGAAACCCTTAGTTGTTAAACAAGGAGGCAAAACTTCATACACATGGACAATCAATAATATTCCTGCAGCTTTGCGCGAAGATTTCAAGCCAAAGGAACAGCAAAATCGTCCCAGAATCGTATTTCTGGCAAGCACAAAGTCAGCTGACGTATTCCCGGGTTTTGCTGCCCAGGATGCGTTTAAATGCGAAATTCCGGCAGAGGTTAAAGCTGAATCAGCCAGAGCTGTTACTGGTATTGATAAGCCTTTACTAAAAGCATTGAAACTCCAGGAAAAGGTTGCTGCTGAGTTGAATACCTGGCAAGTTCCTTTGCCTGTCACAGCCTATAAATTGCGAAATGCTGCAGCAGTCTGGCAAAGCAATGGCGGTACTGAAGCTGAGAAAGCTGTGTTGCTCACCGTAATGCTACGTTCACAAAATATCCAGGCTGAACCTGTGGCAGTAATTCCAGAAAGATTTTATTCTAAAAAAGTAGCTAATCCGGCATTAATCGAACATTTCCTGGTGAAAGTCAGTCTTCTGGGAATGGACCCTGTTTCCCTGTCTCCAACCCAGCCCGACCAGCAAGATAACAAGTATTCCCTTTGCGGGAAAAGAATTATTTCGCTAGTCCCAGGTAAAATTCAATCTTCAGAAGTTATATCTGAGCCAAAGAACTTGCTTGCACTCACAGGTAATATTGAACTGACCGATGACCTTGATATGAATGGGAAACTTAGCCTGGAACTCGGTTGCAGACTTAATCCCTGGCTGAAATTACAGAAAGACAGTACATATGCATCTTCCCTGATTTCAGGCGCTTTTGGAAATGGTAAAGTAACGGATATTGTAAAAGGCAAAACAGATATTGATTTGTCATCTTTCAGCTTCAAGGCAACTTCAGGCTCCTTAGCTACTGAAAAAGCAGGACATGTTTTTTTGAAACTTCCGTCGTTTCCAAACGGTTCTGATAGCTGGCATATGAGTGAATTGGTCAGCAGCCGTACCGAGCCGCTCGAAATTCCTTTTACTGTTAACGAATCGTATGATCTCTTTTTAACTATTCCCGAAGGAATGGAAATGGTTTCACCAGCAGCAAAACTCAATCTGGACAATGATTTTGGCAGTATTGAGATTCTAATTTCCGCCGAAGGAAGGCAATTGCATATTATCAGGAAGATCAATATTATAAATCCAAATGTGCCGGTTGAAAAATACGAATCGTTCAAAACGATGATCAATACCTGGAATAGTAAAAAGTTCAGGGAGATTGTGTTGAAGAAAGGGAATTAATGATCGTTTTGAATAATTACCGGAGTGCTTAAGGGTGCAGCGATTTTTAATCGCTGATAATGGCGAATTTTATTCGACACACCCGCCAATCGCTGAATTAACGGCGAATAAAATTCGCCGCACCCGTTACCTCTGTGCTGCCAGGAATCAATTTGTGGAAACTTGCACTGTTGAAAATAGCTAAACGATCGTTCTCCCCAATTGTCCGCCATCAATAAGGTTGGCTATGCGCTTGGCATTAATATATTGTTTCTGAAGATCGATGGAAATATCATCTGACTCAGCATTTTTTATCTTTTCAAGTAATTCCTTTAAAATCTGTCGAACGCGTTTTGATTTAAAAGATAGTATGGAATTCGGAATCAAAAAATCAAGTACTTCATGTTCCTGGAGCAGGCGGATTTTTCGCTTTTCCCAGTTTGGACTGAAGGTGTATTTTGTGGCAATCAGATCAATCACAGGTCCCGAAACAGCATTGTCAGGATGGTTGGTAAGTTTGCAATAATCTATATCCGGATTGTTTTTCAATTCGGTTACACAAGTATTAAAAATTTGCTGGTACTGCGCATTGCTGAAGTCCAGCTCGTCAGCCATAATATCACTGATAATAAAATTAGCCGCTTTTACCTTATTTTTCACAGGTTCGCCTGTAACCGGGTCGGGATAATTAGTTTCGATTTCAACATCGCCAAAAAGCAGCAATTGCCTGATAATTTCGCGTTCAATATCGTCGGTGCTCAGGGCATCAAACGATTCCTGCTGCTGTTCGGCAGGCTCGGGGGCAAATAAATTGTCAAGTTCTTCGGCTTCGGTAGGAGTGGAGCCTGATTTTTGGGTGAATTTTTTCCGCAGCAGCTTGTTGAGTTCATTCAGGATGGCACGTTCGTCCATCTGCATGCGGTCGGCACTTTCCTTTACGTAAGCAAGCCGGGTAAGCTGATCAGGAATAAGTGAAATGCTTTCGATAAAGTCCTTAAGCACAGCAACCCTTTTCAACGGATCACGGCCGGTTTCGCTTAATAAAAGATCAATTTTAAAATGAATAAAATCCTTGGCATTCTGTTGGATAAACTCCTGTACCTCGGCGCCACGGCGTGTACGCGCGTATGAATCAGGATCTTCTCCATCAGGAAACAAAACAACTTTCACATTCATTCCCTGCTCCAGTATCATATCAATTCCGCGGAAAGAGGCTTTAATACCGGCAGGATCGCCATCGTAAAGTATTGTGATATTTGGCGTGTAACGTTTTATCAGCCTGATCTGATCAACTGTAAGTGAAGTTCCTGATGAGGAAACCACATTCTGCACCCCGGCGCGGTACATCGAAATTACATCGGTATATCCTTCAACAAGGAAACACATGTCGTTGGCAGCAATGGCATGCTTGGCGAAAGAAATTCCATAAAGGACTTTACTCTTATTGTAAATCTCGCTTTCGGGTGAATTGACGTATTTCGGACGTGTTTTATCCGAAGTCATTATACGTCCGCCAAAACCAATAACACGCCCGGCCTGGCTGTGAATGGGGAACATCACCCTTCCACGGAAGCGGTCGTAGAGGCGGTCATTTTTTTTAATGCTTAAGCCTGACTTTTCAAGCATGTCGGCACTGAAACCATTTTTAATCGCTTCTTTGCTCAACGCATCCCAAACTTCGGGACTATAACCCAGCTGGAATTCCCGGATCGTTTCATCGCTGAAGCTTCGTCCATGGAAATACGATAATCCGACTGAAAGGCCTTCATCGGTATTGAAAAGCTGATCGGCAAAGAATTTAGCCGCAAAATCCACAATAGCCATTAATCCTTCCCGGGCTGATTTTTCGGCTACTTGTTCAGCAGATTCGGCTTCTTCCTGAATATCGATATTGTATTTTTTTGCCAGGTAGCGAAGTGCTTCAGGATAGGTGAATTTTTCGTGTTCCATTACGAAATTCACCGAATTGCCAGCCTTTCCACATCCAAAACATTTATAAATCCCCTTGGTTGGCGACACATGGAACGAAGGTGTACGCTCATTATGAAAAGGGCACAAGCCTGTAAAATTGCCCCCGCGGCGTTTCAAAGCCACGAAATCAGCGACAACTTCCTCCACACGGGCGGCATCAAATATCTGCGATATGGTATCGTTAGGGATCAAGATTCAGGGAATAGGTATGTGATGCAAAATAACGAAAAAAAAAGGTGTGGAATCAGGGGATGGAAAATTGTGAACCGGAATTTTCGGAATGATCGGTTCAAATTAATGTTCCAAAAATAAAATAGTTCCTACATCCACTGGCTCTCCTTCATACAACTCAATTAATGAAATTCCGGCTCGCTCCAAAAATGCTTCAATACGTTTTTGTTCTCTGAAGTATTTCAAACTTCCGCAAACAAAAAGTGTATTACCTGCCAAACCGCAGGCTCCTCCAAAAAATCCATGATCAAATCCGCCGAGTTTTACACAAGTTGGATCAACAAAAAGTACTTCAAGCTTTCGTTGTTTTATTGATTTTTCAATTCCGCGGTCGGAAGTAATAAAAGTCTCATTTGGCAAAGCAATCAGATTGCAGCGAACATATCCTTGTTTTGTCGGAATTATCTCAGGTTCAGTATTAGTATTCCGGATTTCAGGCTCGCTGCTGGCTGGATTTTGTATTATAAACTTTTCGGTAACAAGCGAATTATAGCGCGCTGTTTCCGGATACTCCCTTCCAACAGGCAAGGATCCTTTATTATAGTGTATAGAATTTTGCTCCAGAAAGCTGAAATATTTCTCCGGCAGGTTAGGCGCAACAATCAACCCGGCAGGAGTGGGGCAGAAAAAAATATCAGGATGCCCTGATATAGCTTCATAGGTGATGCCTTCGGTTGCAAATTCCACAATTTCGCCATAAATCGCCAGGTTTTTTTTTGCAACTTCTGGCATTTTCCGGTCAAGCAGTATAAACATGGTATGCAAGTCCTTTTAATTCAGTACTTTCTTCAAACACAACTTTTCTGAAACTTTCCAAAAGTATGGCTTTATTCATTGCCTTGTGGCCGATGGCCGCGTTTCGCATTCCTATTGCAACTGTAAGAGTGATAATGTTTCTTTTCCCGTTTTCGAAGGCCATAGTTGAGATAAGTCTTCTCCAGATTTCTGAAAAAACCAGTTCGCCAAATGCCACATGGAAAGGTCCGGCTACCAGGCTTGTGTTATCAAGAAACCCTTCGGAGGGATGAAGTCCGATGCGCAGGATTTTTACTTCCGCTTCAATAAAAAGAGGGACAATATCCGCAACCCTCGAAATGGCATCTTCCTGCGAAAGCGGCTGATATTTTCCTTCCAGATAAAGCTGTTCAAGTTCTGTTTCTTTGATAACCAAAGTCGGGTAAATGCGGGTGCATCGGGCTCCAAGCCGGATAATTTCCTGAGCTGTGTAAATTGATTTTTCAGGAGTATCGCCTGGCAGGCCGATCATCATTTGCAACCCAAGACTGAATCCATTTTCGATAATTATTTGCGAAGCTTCATGCACCTGCGCAACTGTATGCCCGCGGCCGGCAAGTTTCAGGACTTCCTCGTCCAGTGATTGAGCTCCAAGTTCGATGGTGGTTACATGGTATTGTTTCAGCATCATGAGAATTTCCCTGCTGATATAATCCGGACGCGTCGAAATACGAATTCCGTTTATTCTTCCTGAATCAAAATAGGACTGAACCGAAACCAGGTAAGCTTTTTGTTCTTCAACCGGGATTCCTGTAAAATTACCTCCGAAAAAGCCAATTTCCACTTCGTTGCCATCTGGAATAGTTAACAAATGTTCGTCAACTTTAGCGATAACCTCAGCAACTGAAGGAGCGCAATCGGCTCCGGCAATACGATGCTGATTGCAGAAAACGCAGCGGTTCGGACATGCCTCTTCGGGAATAAAAACGGGAATGGTAAAGTGGCGGGCTCTCATTGTTTATATAAATAAGCAGAAATGTGTCAATTGTTGTCTCTAATATTATTTGTTTCTTGATTTAAGAACAAGGATTAACGAATAGTGATCTTTGAAGTAACCGTAATCTGATGAATACTTGAATACTTCCAAAATCATTGATTATTAAAGCCAAAATTAATCATCTGAAATTAAAAATCGTTAATCCTTGTTCTTAAATATTTTGTTTTTTCAGCGAACTAAAACTCCGTACACTTAAAAGAATGTTTCAATTACAGCATAAAAAAACCGGGGAGTGGTTCGCCCCGGATGCAAGTAGTGTTGAAGGTGTAACAGTATAGGAGAATTATACCTTACCGGCTTTCTTCTCTTTTTTTTCAAGTCTTTTTTCCTTTAAAGATTTGGCAGCAGGTTTCTTAACCTCTTTATTTTCTTTATCCTTAGACTTTCCCATGGCACAAAATTTTATTGGTTAAACAAGAAACAAATTTAGGCTATAATTTATTGCAAAGCAAACGATATTTTTTTTGGATAATCTCAACTCACAGTGTCAGACACATGGAAAAGGTGTACAGACACTGTGAGAATTTACTACCATTCCAGAATCTTCATAAAATCAAATTCTTCAGGGTTTTTAATGTATTCGCGCGCCGCATCCATATCCACAGCAGTTAAGTATTGAATGCTATCGAAGAAAACCATGTGTGCTTTCTGGCTATCCATGGTAACCATACGGGTTTTAACTTTTCCATGTCCGTCTTCCAGGTCTTTGAGAAACAATGGGAAAATATCGCCGGTTGGATCGGAGCTTACCATGCAGCCCGTTAAGCCATCATCAAATATTTTCTTAACACCGATACCAAGCAAACTGCAATACAATAAATCCCAGGCTGTAGGAGCAATACAACGCAATTCATAACCCATTTCAACCGGGCGGCTCTTTACGTTCATGCTTAATTGTTTCAGCCTGATTTGCAATAACATATTGTAGATATGTGCCTTACTCACGGTTCCTAATTCCGGATGGCCATGTTCGTCGTAAGTAAACTGAATGCCTGAAGCTTCAATTTCATCATCACTCATAAAATGAAAAACACCTTCGCTTACAATGGCAACTCCGTAAGGAATGCCAAGTATCTTGCGTTTTACTATAGATGAAATAATAAGACGGGTAATTTTATCAAGAGTAATTTTAGTCTTATTGAACATTTCCGGAATAATGATCATTGGGTAATGGCAGGCAGCACCAATACCGAAAGCCAGGTGACCAGCTTCGCGGCCCATAGCTGAAACCACAAACCAGTTTCCTGATGTACGCGCATCCTCATAAATGGTACGGCCAATGCGGACACCTTCCTGCTTGGCGCTCTGGTAACCGAAAGTTGGCTGTCCTTCAGGCAAAGGCAAGTCATTATCGATAGTTTTGGGAACGTGAATATTCTGGATAGGGAATTTCCTTTCTGTCAGGAATTTCGAAATACGGTTGGCCGTAGATGCAGTATCATCACCTCCTACAGTAACCAGCAATTTCACGTTATTCTTAACAAAGAAATTAGTTTTAAATTCCAGGTCGGCAGGTTTGTAACGGCTCATCCGTAACATGGATCCGCCCATGCTGAAAACACGATCAGCCATTTCGAAGTCAATATCGATGGTACTGGGATTTTCAGTAAACAGGTTTTTATATCCATCGTGCAAACCGATTACACGATATCCGTCGCGTAGGAAAACTTTGGCAACTGAACTGATTACTGTGTTAATTCCGGGAGCTGGACCACCACCGGCAAGGATAAGGATTGAGCCTTTCATGATGTGTTTTGTATTTGAGTTTTATTTAATTATAAGTGTCAGACGACGCCTGCCTGACTACGTTACGCAGGCAGGGAAGTCGGAAGACCGAAGCTACAATGAACATTCCCGATATGAAGTGGGATCATTAAGAGAGCCAAATTAATAAAAAATAGTTGAAAGTTGGTGTAGTAAATACACATTTAAATTAATAAGACTTTTTTTGTTTTATGATGGACGGACCACAAACTGCGCCGTTAACCTGCTTCGCATTTCCAGAAGTACCGTTTTCCCATCTTCAAGCACCCTGTCAATGGTTGCCTGGTCGTAATGACGGATGGTGATCAGTTCGAGGCCGGTGTTGTAGCGAACTTTGTATTCTTTGCCTAATGCTTCGAATAGCTGGGATAACCTGCGCTCGTTATTATCCACACAAACTGAAAAACTGATGGCCGAATTTTGCATCAGGCTGATATGTATAGAGTTATCAGCGAAAACAGCCAGGATTTCACTCAGGCTTTGCTCGTCGATAAACGAAAAATCGCGGGGCGAAATAGAAATCAAAACCTGGTTTACCTTGAAAATAAATGATGGAATAAGGCTATCGGCTGATGTATTCTGGGTTATAACAGTTCCTTCACTTTCAGGATCAATAAACGATTTTATACGTAATGGAATATCTTTGTTTTGTAAGGGTTTAATCGTTTTTGGATGGATAACGGTAGCTCCGTAATACGCTAATTCGATGGCTTCGCGGTACGAAATACTTGCCAGTCGCTCGGTAACACTGAAGTATTTTGGATCAGCATTTAGTAAGCCCGGAACGTCTTTCCAGATTACCATTTCTTCAGCCTGGAGCGCATGCGCAAAAATTGCGGCTGTATAATCGGAACCTTCGCGGCCAAGGGTTACAGTGGCGCCATCAGCGGAGGCGCCTAAAAAACCTTGTGTAAGCGCGATGGCAGGTTTCCCTTTCGAATTATCAAAAAAACCTGCAACCTGCTCCCTGATAAGTAATTCGGTGGTTTCCCAGTTTACTTTTCCTTCGCGCCAGGTATCATCAGTTTTTATTTGTTCGCGTACATCAAACCACTGGCAGTTAAAGCCTTCGCTGATTAGGAACTCGCTGATAATGGTAGTGCTGATCAGTTCACCAAAACTAACAACCTGGTCATAATCAAAATCGTAATCCAGTGATGGCGGCGTATTCAGGTGACCTTCGAGTTCGCCAAAAAGCAAGTCAGTTTTGAAATAAACCGGGTGATTTTTATCAGGGAAAAGAGATGTGATTATTTTTTCGTGATAATTAATTACATCCTGGATAAACGTGTTGAGCCGTTCATCGCTTTCGTACCATGCAGTGAGAACCTTTTCGAGCGCATTGGTAATTTTGCCCATTGCCGAAACTATAACCACCAGTTTTGGGGACGAATGTTTTTTGAGAATAGTCGCTACATTGCGCACTGAATCAGCATCTTTCACGGATGCGCCACCGAATTTAAAAACCTTTAGCATAAAGTGATTTTACATGGTAAAAGTACTAATTTTGTTTGAATGAAGAAAAAAGCCGGAAGTCGGAAGACCGGAGTCTGAAGTTGATAGTGCAAAGGAGAAATTATTGTTCAACACAAGTTTATTTGAGCAAATCATTAAATATTTAGCAGAATTGACTCGTTAAAGATACTTCCGACTCCCGACTTCTGTCTTCCTGCCAAGTGAATCAACAAACCAACCTCAAATCGAAAGGACCCCAGCTATGCCAATGAAAACACTTGTTCAGTTTATTAATGAAAAACAGTCGGAATATCCCTCGGCCACTGGCGATTTAACCCGTTTGCTGAATGATATAGGTATTGCTGCCAAAATAGTAAACCGCGAAATCAGGCGGGCAGGGCTGGCGGACATCAATGGCTATTTCGGGACCACTAACATTCAAGGTGAGGATCAGAAGAAACTGGATGTGTTTGCCAACGACCAGTTTATAAATGCGTTGAAACACGGTGGTCAATGTGCTGCCCTGGCATCCGAGGAAAATGAGGATATGATCATTTTCGGCAATAAATATTCTATGCAGGGCAAATATGTCGTTGCTTTTGACCCGATTGACGGATCATCGAATATAGAAGTTAATGTGCCAATAGGAACTATTTTTGCTATTTATAAACGGATTTCTAAAGTTGGCAGTTCCGGTTCCCTTGAAGATATGCTGCAATCAGGGAATCACCTGGTAGCCGCAGGATATGTGATGTATGGAAGTTCTACCATGCTGGTTTACACAACCGGGAATGGTGTTAATGGATTTACATACGATGCTACAGTCGGGTTGTTTTTCCTTTCACATCCGAATATGAAAATTCCTGAAAACGGCACTATTTATTCCATTAACGAAGCCAATTACAGGTATTTTCCCGAAGGCGTAAAACGATACATCAAATATTGCCAGGAAGACGATAAGGCAACCAACCGGCCATACAGCACGCGATATATTGGTTCCCTAGTAGCCGATGTTCATCGCAACCTTATACGCGGAGGAATTTTTATTTATCCGGGAACATTGAAAAATCCAAACGGGAAGCTGCGATTATTATATGAACTTGCGCCTATGGCATTTATAGTTGAACAAGCCGGCGGCAAGGCATCTGATGGATTCCGGCGGATTATGGACCTGGAACCTTACGATTTGCACCAACGTGCACCAGTATTTATAGGATCCAAAGAAATGGTGACAAAGGCAGAGCAATTTATGCAGGAATTTTCAAAGGATTTTGTGGAGAAGATGTAAAACGATTTCGGATTTCGGATTTCGGGATTTCGGGATTTTTTATGTTGATTGCTCGCAATCCGCAATCCGCAATCCGCAATCAGAAACTAATAATTCCGCCCGTTACCGCCGTCTTCACCAGAATCGCCGTGTTTTTTGCATTAAATTTGAGCAGCAGGTTTTTGCGGTGGCTATCAACAGTCCAGCTGCTGATAAATAATTTTTCGGCGATTTCCTGGTTGGTAAGTCCGTCGGCAATAAGTTTCAGCACTTCCACTTCGCGGCGGGTAAGTACCGGCAGGTTGCCGTTAGTTGACAATTTCCCTTTAAGCAAATCAGCCACACTTTGGCTGATATACGAATTGCCACTGATAATTTGTTGGATGGCTTCGAGAATTTCTGATGTGTCCGAACTTTTCAGGATAAATCCGTTTGCCCCGGCGGAGAGCATCTGGTCAACTACATAACGCTGTTCAATTGATGTTATGGCCAGTATTTTTAAATCGGCATGACGCGATTTTGCAATTGAGCAAAACTCTATGCCGCTCATATCGGGTAAGTTAATATCTAAAAGAATAATTCCGGCTTTGTTGCCGTTGAGCCATGCTAGTCCGTCATGTGCGTTTGTTACGTGATGACATTCAAGATCAAGATCCGAAGTGTTGATCATGTTTGCGAGGCTGTCGCTAACAATAGGATGATCCTCAACAATAAGTGCTTTTTGCATAGGAGCAGCTGAATAGTGCTGCTAAGATAGTAAAAATTCCACTGTAGCTTCGGTTCCCTCGCCTTGGGTGCTTTCTATTTCGAAACTTCCGTTATTGGCAGTAACGCGATCGCGAATACTCACAAGCCCTTTCCCATCGCGTGAGCTCCCTTTTGTATCGAAGCCTTTTCCATTATCAACAACCTGTATGCATATCCGGTCAATATCGGCGATAAGCTGAAGATCAATTTTTGCAGCACCTGAGTGTTTCATCGAATTGTTCACCAATTCCTGGGCTATCCGGTAGGCTGTAAGTTCGAGTTGCGATTCAAACCGTATGTCGGCCCCGAAAAAGCTAAAAGTAAGTTTCGTCGACGGATTCTTGCTCATTTCAACTATAAAGTCGTTAAGTGCCGTTTTCAAGCCGTAATGGTTTAGTGTTTCGGGCATCAGGTTATGTGCCACACGCCGCAACTCATTGATAGAAGTATCGAGCAGCTTGATTGCGTGATCAAATGCCTGGGCATTTTCGCTTGTAATAATCGAATTCCCTTTCATAGATGACAGATTTATTTTAACTCCCGAAAGTAATCCTCCAAGGCCATCGTGCAAGTCACGGGCCATACGCGAACGTTCCGATTCTTCTCCTTTTAAAACTGATTTGGTGGCAACAAGTTGCCGTTCTTTTTCCAGGTCCTGGATGTATTGTTCTTTAATTTCCAGGGTCTGTTCAGCGATAAGCTTTTTATTTCTGATGTTTTTAACGATAAAATAACCGGAAACTGCCAGCAAAAGAATCGATCCGGACAAAGCAAATAGCAATAAGTTCTTTTCTCGTTTTTCGGCAGTGAGTTTTATGATTTCTTTCTCCTTCTTCTCTGTCTGGAACCTGGTTTCAAGTTCAAATAACTGTTTCGCCTTTTCAGATGTTACCAGTGAATCCCTGATAGTCATGTACTTGATATAATATTTATAAGCATTTTTATACTCATGAGCAGCTTCATAGGTTTGAGCCATTGATTCGTATAGGTACTGTATCCCTTCAGTATATTTGTTATCAACTGAAAGTTTTTCGGATTCCTCCAGGGCTTTTACTGACAAGCTGAATTTTTTTGCTTTATAATACGTAATTCCAAGCGTGTGTAAAGACCCGGCTAACCTGCTCATGTTTTTGGTTTTGCGGTAGTAATCAACTGCCTGGTTAAGATACACTAAAGCTTTTTCTGGCTTGTCGAGTTTGTTATAGGTTGCTGCAATGTTCACATAGCTATTGATAATCAACGGCTTGTAGCCTATTTTTGTACACAGCATTACCGTTTTTTCATAAAAATTTAAGGCTTTTATAAAGTCATCCTTTTTTTGAGGGGTTGTTCTTTGTTCGCAATATTCACGTGATAAATAGAGACTTCCCAGGTGGCTGTATACTTTTGCCATGTTTGTGGTATCGTGATTCTTCTCATATACTGCCAGGGCTGAAGTAAAGTAGGGAAGCGCTTTATTGAAAATTTCCTGGTATAAATAGATGGTGCCCAGTTCATCATTCAGATCGGCAATTCGTAACAGATTATTCAGTTTTTCCTCAATGAAAAGACTTTTGAGAAAGCATTTACCCGCATTCTGGTAATCCTCTTTCATTATATAATAGCGGCCGAGTATTTGTATTGACCTTGAGATGCCGGGAAGATCGGTGATTTTAAGCGAAAGCTTCAGCGCTTTTTGAGCGAAGAAAAGCAGAGAATCATAATTCTCGGTCTGAAAGCCGCGGGCCGTGGATAAATATTTGCTGATTTTGATAGTATCAGCACGGTAAGATGCAGGGTTTGATTTAAGTTTAGGTGATTTGTTTGCTTTCTCAATAACCATTCTATCGATCAGGACGCAGATAGAATCCAGATTCTGGGCGTTCGTCTTGTTTGTCAATAACACAACCGCCAGTGCAAATACCAGTAAAAACCGAAATAATTTAGCCAGGTCTATCAAAGTCTTATTATTTAGCATTGACAAAGTTAAGAATTCGGGCAACAAAAAAAATCCCTGTTTAAGGGGATAATTCCAGAGAAAAATTTTGTTAGTTTTACATATCGTTAACTGAACTATATTATTCACTAATTAATTCCATTGACAATGAAACTTTTTCTGAGATTAGCGTTTCTGGCATCCATCGTATTTTGTGCTTCAACTCTTTCGGCCCAGTTAATAAACGTTCCGAGAAGTATTCACAACAAGTCCGTCAACCGTGTAAACAATAAAATTGATCAGGGCATCGACAAAGGGCTTGATGCCGTGGAAGATGATGTGACCGGCAACAATAAGAAAAAGAATGAAAGCAAGGAAAATCCACAAGAGGATCAAACAGAACAGCAGAATTCCGGTAATACAGCAACCACCGAAGGCGAAGTTTCAGCGGCTAAACCCGCAACTCCTCAGGATAAACCAGCCATGCAAACGTATTCAAAATTTGATTTTATCCCGGGCGAAAAAGTGATGTTTTATGATGATTTTAACGAAACGGCAGTTGGCGATTTCCCTCCGGACTGGAATACAACAGCATCAGGAGAAGTTGTTACTACTAATCTTTATCCGGGAAATTGGTTTAAAATGAATGGGTCGGGATGTGCTGTTGTTGATGGCGGCATAAAACTTCCTGACAATTTCACCGTAGAATATGATGTAATAGGTTACCCGGTCGAAGAGGGAAATACGAATTTTGAGTTCGGGTTTTACATGTTCAGTGCCCAAAATCCGAAAGACCTAAACGAAGGCGGAGCTGTGCCGGGCCTTAATGGAGGCATAAAAATGAGTTTCGGATACAGGGCAACCTATAGTGCCTATAATACTGAAGGGTACACTATAAATGGAGAAAAGGAAGATGCTGTTATGGAAGCCGGTAAGAAATACCGTCTTTCTTTCTGGGTACAAAAAACTAGGCTTAGAGTTTACCTGGATGAGGTAAAGCTTTTTGATCTGCCAAAAGTATTTGAAGCCGGTCTAAAACTAAACATGCTGCGTTTCGAACTGTGGGAATCTGGAAATCCAATGATCACCAATTTCAGGGTAGCTACAGGCTTGCCCGATATGCGGAATAAATTGATAACCGAAGGCAAATTGGTTAGTTACGGAATTTATTTCGATGTAAATAAAGATGTGGTGAAACCTGAATCGTACGGCACACTTAAGGGAATAGCTGACGTATTGAAAGAAAATCCAACGGTTCGTGTTAAAATTGTAGGTCATACCGATGCCGATGGCGCCGATGCTGCCAACCTCGATCTTTCGAAACGCCGTGGCGCTTCAGTAAAAGCTGAACTTATCAAAAACTTTGGCATTGATGCCTCACGCCTCGAATCGGATGGTTTGGGCGAAACTAAGCCGGTTGCTCCTAATGATACTCAGGTAAATAAAGCGATGAACCGCAGGGTGGAGTTTATAAAGTTATAAAAAGTAGTATATTTAGTTTATTAGCTAATTTTAGTTAAAACCAGGCAAGCTTTGGTTTCGATTGCAACTTCCATACTTATTTGTTCGGCAGTCCTTTTTAGGACTGCCATTTTTTTTATCGTTCTCCTTGTAGCGAATAATAATGCAACTGATAAAATATTTTTCGCTTTAGCAAAATCTTTTTGCTGTTAATGGAGTATATTTACATAACAAAGATATATAACAAATCCTGATGCAAAACCCCTTAAAACAGGGATGTGATACGAAATGACCTGATGTAAATTTGTTTAGACTAATCATATAAACCATTTACTAACTCATTAATCTTTAGGATCATGAAAACGCTGGTTGGAGCATTTTTAACAATTTTTTTCTTTGGACTAATAATCAACGTATCCGCACAGATTATTAATGTGCCAAAAAGAGTACAAACCAAAACCGTTAACCGTGTTAATAATAAAATTGACCGTGGTATTGACAAAGGGCTCGACGAAGTAGAAAAGGGAATAAAAGGTGATCAGAAAAAGGATGATAAAGCTGCTTCAGATACCAAAACCGCGAAAGAGAAGAAGGATCAGGCTGATAAATCCACGGCAACGAGCGACAAACAAAGTCAGCAATCACTCCAATCGTTTTCAAGTTATGATTTCGTGCCTGGCGACAAAGTTCTGCTGTTTGAGGATTTCAGCCAGGATGCCGTAGGCGATTTCCCCGCGCTTTGGACTACTGATGTTGCCGGTGAAGTAAATACATTAAATGTATCTCCTGGCCATTGGTTTAATTTGAATAGTACCGAGGGGAATTACTGGTTTATGAACGATATCGATTTTCCGAAGAATTTTATTGTTGAATTTGACATTGTCCCCAAAAAAGGAGGGGGCAGGTATGCCGCTGATTTATTGTTATTCGGCGAAAGCACACATAGCGAAATGGATAAAAACGGTGACCCTGGTAATTGTGGAATCCACGTAACTATTGCCAAGTCCCTTTGGGAGACAAAAGGCTATAAAAAAGGAAATAGCGAGAAACTTACCGGGACTTCAACCAATAAACTTGTGCAGGAAGAAAAAGTTAACCATGTAATTGTGTGGGTTCAGGGCCGCCGGCTCAGGATATATCACCAGGGGGGAAAAGTAATTGATGTACCAACTAATCTTTATGATGGTTGCAAGCTCAATCGCATGTGTTTCAAACTATACAGAGGAGCTTCTTGTGGTTCGTATATTTCGAATATCAAAATTACCAGCGCTGCTCCTGATATGCGCAGCAAATTGCTTACCGAAGGTAAAATTATAAGCTACGGTATTTATTTCGATGTGAATAAAGACGTGGTTAAAGCTGAATCGTATGGCACGTTAAAGGGAATTGCTGATGTGCTGAACGAAAATCCGGATGTTCGGGTAAAAATTATTGGTCACACCGATAGTGATGGTGCTGATGCTGCAAACCTCGACCTTTCGAAACGGCGTGGTGCTTCGGTTAAAAATGAACTGATAAAATCTTTTAATATTGATGCTTCGCGCCTCGAATCTGATGGGCTGGGCGAAACAAAACCTGTAGCCCCAAATGATACGCCGGTTAATAAAGCATTGAACCGTAGGGTTGAGTTTATTAAACTGTAATTTCTCAATAGTTTCCCGCTTCAGGATACAACCGGTTTCACCTAGACGAGTCGGGGCAATAAATCTGGCAAACTGAAGAATGACCTTTTTCAGGGCGAGTTCCCTCCCGATAAAACGGGACAAATATTAACCTGTAAAAATTGTATTAAGCATATGAACCGATTAGTTTTAATTACACTCATGATTGGCTTCACAGCCATTGTTTCCGGGCAGGAAACGGCAATGCAGTACTTTGCTCATCTGCCCGATGTCCCTGCTACTATATGTTCAATTGATGATACAGCCAGGGTTCGTTTTGAGGATAATATTGACGATGTAACTGATGTTTTAAATCCGGATATAGATGCAAGAGTTGACGCAGCTGAGGAGTTCGTAAAACAGCACCGGGCAGATGCTGAAGCTACTGCAATGAAAAATGCGGGATTTGAAAGTATAGATGTTCAGAAGATGAAAAACATGGATACTAAACATATGTCGGAGGCGCAGAAGAAAGCCATGATAGACCAGTTGATGCAGCAGAATATGAATATGACCTATGATGAGGCGATGAATTTGAAATCTAAATCCAAAGATACGGCGTATATAAAAGGATGGTCAAAAGCATATTCTACCGAACGTATGGCAGATGCTGATCCTCAAAAACTGCAAGCCGACGCATTACGGAATAAGACTATGTTTGATTTGTTGCAGAAACAAAAAGACCTGACTGATAAGATGAGGGCTGGCTGGGATAAATACTTCCAGCAGTTTGACACGCTGGCGAAGGAAGCCGATACTGCAAGAGCTGATCTTGATCGTCGTTTAAAACCATTATACGCCGAGTTGGATAGTGGTGATATAAGTGGAGATCGTCGTGAGGCAATTGAGGACCAGATTGATCAGCAAAATATGGCCTATTGCATGGTGTTTAATCCAAGATATTGCCAGATTGTATTTGAATATAAAAAGCACCTGTTCGATGTACTTCTTAAAGCTGAATATGATACACTTGAGAACATACAAAATGAGATACTGAATCATCAGTTAGGGGTTGAGAATCCTACATATAAACCTGCGCTTTACGCTTTGCAGGCGGTTAATGGATATGCCTCACTTTTAGGCTCAGTATTCAAATATTCAGCAGGCACACATAAGCGCATACGAATTGCCGGAAGTGAATAGATCACTCTTTCCGGCTGTTGTAGATCCAACCTGTTCCGAAAAAGAATAGTTGCGTCATCAACCTGACTGATGAACTGATACAAGGTCGGGCCGTCACATTTATATGGAAGGGATGAAAATGTTGAAACAAATAAAATTATCATGAAGCAATTTCTAATAATACTTCTTCTCCTGATTTTGGGTAGTTGTGCTTTTTCGCAGGCAACTCAAAAGAGTGCTGATGAATTAAAAAAAGAAATGGCCCAGATCAGGCGCTCAACCGACTGGGGAAATGCGGAAGAATCTAAAAAGGCTGACGCTAAGATTCAGGAACTGTCGAAACAGCTTATGATGGTAAATAAGCTTCAGAAACAACAAACTGCAGGTGCGCCTGCTGACACTGCTAAAATAAGGGAGGAAGTGGAGTATCAAATGAAACTGTGGAATGAGATGATGAAAAGTGTGGCCCAGGGCGAAAGTGGTGATATTCTGCTGGGGAAACCCATGAGGGATGAGATTGTAGAAGCATACAAGGATGACGAATCTCCCAAAATCAAGAACAAGGAATACCTGGAAGAGCAGACCTTTTTGTGCATTGATTTGTCCCTTCCCACCGTTCAACGGACCATTGACCAAATGGCATTGTTCAAATCCATTAAATTCCTGCTGATAACAGGTGGTAAAAACGGAGCCCCGGTAAACCTTGATGATTTATTATCCCGTGCTGCAAATTATCCCTTAGAAAAACTATACATTATTAACTTTAAAATTTTTGTTACCACCATACCCGATAAAATAGCATTATTCCATAATCTGTCTGTGCTGGCGCTTTTCAATAACCAAATCGATCAACTACCGGATAAAGTCGCACAGCTTACTTCGCTCAAGGAACTGTATGTGGATATAAATCCTGTTCCAACGTTATTTCCTATGATTCAATCACTTGCCAGGCTCGATACTCTGGGAATAGTAAAAACCCAGGTTTCAGAAAGCGAAATTGAAAAAATAAAAACCCTGCTTCCCAATTGTAAAATACTTACACAATGAAATACCTGGTGTTGATTGCTGCTGCGTTCATTTTGTTTCTACAGGATGTTACAGCAGCAGAAAAAACGAAGTTCCTGATTATACGTAAATGGGACGGAGGCGAAAAAGATGAAAAAGGCAGTTCGAATGCCGATCTGTTTTCCTTAAGCGTCGCGGGCCAGATTCAAGTGCATTTCCAGGAGGAGCTCCCATGTGCCAGTGTGACCTCCATGGAGAATATTGCTGCAGCGCTCGGTCATGAACGGGAAAGACAATTATTAGGTGTTACTGATGATGGGTATGGTCTGGATCTGGCCGGAGCAATTGGGGCTAATTACCTGATTTCAATAAAAGTAGGAATTTCTGGTCAAAACGTATTCTTCTTTGTAAAACTCCTGGATCCCAAAAAGGCAGAAGTGCTTATCAATATGATGGATCAAGGCTCAAATGATGAAAGCGCCTTTGATGTTGCCACCCGAATGTCAGAAAAATTCTTCAAAGAGGTCTGCAAACGTGAGATCTGCCCGTATAAGGGAAGAATCAAAGTAAATGTCATCAGCGAATTACATGTTGATACAAAGAAGGAATACCCTGTGTATTGCCAGGGGATGGATAGGAAATATACAATGAATTTCAAGGAAGATAAGAAAACGGAAAATAACTGGACCTTCGAGAAGGAGGGTAAAGTGTGGGCAAGGGGTTTTCTGGATTTCACCATCTCCGAAGTAACAGAAACAGAAATCGATAATGGCTGTTATAAATGCCTGTCAGGAGATGTTTATAGACGGTATTACCATGATAAAATCACGAAAACCGGCAGCATTGATGGCCTTTCGGAGGAAAGTGAGTTATACGGAGTCCGAATAAATGATGTCAGAGTTGAGATCACTTTCAACGATGATGAAACGTATACTATGCAAGTGAAAGCAGCTTCAAAGCTAAGTGAGATTTCTGAAACAGTTTATAAGTATGCTGAGGGATGGTGCGACGCAATAAATGAGCCTGATAAAACAATTAAAAACAAGATAGATATTTCAATGCCCTATACTTTCGGCCCCTTTAAGGGGAGCGCAAAAGATAAAAACCTGACTCAAAAACCTGATCCTATGGTCAAAGTTGATCCGGTTTCAGGGGAAAAAACTACAATTGAAGTTGAATTTGACCTGGAACGCGATTAATCTATCTTTTTTATGAGAAATGTTAAATTTGTCTTCTGTCTTATTTTAGTTGTATTCAGTCAGGAATATCTTCAGGCCCAGGATTCCAGATTCCTCCCCGATAAGCCAGGAAAATGGGTCCTGAATACCTATTCATTTACCAGCGGAGATGTTTTTCATCAGAATGTTAAAACGCTGGCAGAGTGGTTCCATAAGCAGGTTCCAATTATGGCTAACCCAAAAGGGTATGATCTGGAAGTGGATTTAACCGGATATTGGAACGATAAATATAAACTACAGCCTTGCAATTATAGCCGTCGTGGAGAGTTGAATTTTAATTTTCAGATGTTTTTAACTCCTAAAGGCATTTGGAAGGTAGAACCGCCGCATTGGAGTTTTGAAATCAATAACACCGAAGCCGGTCATGGCACCAATTCTAATCTCCCCGGTTGGGATAACACCAAAGACCCGGAATCGCTCGAAAAAATGATGGACAAAGCAGCAGCCGATTTAAACGATCTGTTTCGTGTTTTTCCGTTGGTGAGAGAAATTGCTCCTGGAGTAAAACTTTATGGAGGAGGAAATCTTATTGTTTTTAATCCCGACCGACCTCCTTTCTGGATTCCGGTTACTATTCGTGAAATAGCCGAGATGAAACTGGCCTATTACAGCCTTAAAGAGGTTCATTTGTTGCCTTATCTTAAAGAGGAAATCGCCAAACTTACTGAATCAGAGATGAACGCCTGGGCTTATTCAGGAAACGAAGAACTCTTTGTGCTTAATGTGCATGCGGAAGTGGAAGATAAAACAAATGAAAATGGAGGGGAAATAATGCGTTTCAATCCCGAATACTGGGATCGCTCGCTCCCGCCCACTTCTATCCAGTATATGACGTTTTACTATCCTGAAAGAAGCCAGGCCGAGAAGGATGATTTCTTCAAACACAACGGTTACCCGATGTTTGGTGATGTAATCATGAATTCAATCAAACTGGAAGACCTGGCAGGATTGATTATGAAAAAGAAATAACCTATTCAAACAGATAAAAACCTAATTCACTTACGATGAAATCAAACAAATTAATTGCCCTCGCAATCTTATCAGCAGCCTCTTTGCTTTTCTCCTGTAAAAGCAAAACATCCGAATCTGCCTCCACAACAGAAAATAAGTCGGAGGAAGCAGTCACCACAACATCCAAAGGCAAATACGCCATCAAATCCGGAATCGTCGAATACAAAACCCGGATGATGGGAATGGATATGAAACAGGTACTCACTTTCGACGATTATGGCAAGAAAGAAATAACAGAAATGATTGCAGAAATGATGGGTATAAAAATCCACACTGTTACACTTAACAAAGATGGATTTGTTTATAATTATGATCTTGAGAAAAAGACCGGAACGAAGAGTGCATCCTATCAAAGTGGCTCAAATATTGATTTCGAGAACCTCTCGGAACAAATGGTTAAAGATATGAACCTGAAGAAAGAAGGTTCTGAAGACTATTTGGGAAAAAGCTGTGAAAAAATGAGCATTGATTATACTAAGATGAAATTAAAAGGTACATACCTGGTGTACAAAGGAATAGCGTTGAAGATGGATGCCGATATGGGAACGATGAAAATGAATCTGATCGGGGAGAAATTTATCGAAAACCCTGAAATACCGGCATCGAAATTTGAAGTTCCGGCAGACGTTAAAATTACTGAGAATAAATAAATCCGAATAAGTCAATTGTTTCTGGCATACAACTCCAGTCGCGAAATTATTGCTATGAAAATTAGAACTTCGACGCTTTTTATTTTTTTTGTCTTATTCCTGGCCCATTCCTATGCTCAAAATAATGGTGACGACTGCCAGAAATGTGGCCAGCGCATGATCACATGCTGGGATATGGATATACTTACCGCAAGCCCTGTGACATTGGAAGACAGTGTAAACTGGAAGCAACTCCATTCTGCTTCCGATGGGTATATCGGGGAAATTATGGCAAAAGAGCAGGGGAGTTGTCTCTCATTTCTGCCCGCATGCCGCATAGGTTCCGGTGCAAATCCCTGGCAAAATCCTTGTCCATACAATGGGTCATCACCAACCGACACCTACAATACCGACTACGAAATGTTTGGCGACATTACCGGCAGCGAAGGGGCTTATGTTTTACGGCTATTCCTGGTCACAGTTAAAAGGGAAACGGTTGTTTCGGTTACTAAGAATTTCGAAAAAGCATCCGACGCTAAATGGTATGGAAATCTGGCTGCTCTCGACCTGGGTGGAACCTCAGGCGGATCAAGCAGGCTGGCGCAGGTGATCCATGATTTTGAAGTGAAAAAACGCGATGCAGCCCAGGGTATTAAATATAACCGCACAGCACTGAATGCAAAGGTTAAATTCAATTCCGAAACGAAAACAGTTAAAAAAGGCGAACATTTACCCGTTGAAATACAATTGATTGATTGTGATGATGAACCATTGAAGGCTGCAAAACTTGAACTCCAGGTTGCTACCGGGCATTTTGAAAAAACTGAAGTTGAAACTGACGAAAACGGTATGGCTCATGCCGTGTATATTGCTCCTGACGAGGAAGGTACGGCAGAAGTGAAAGTCGAATACAAGTATCGCCATCCGAGCGAGAAATTGGGATTTGCTTCCGATTTTTCGACTATTGAAATTGTTGATGATCGCCAGGTAAGGTTTACATCCGATAATTATGTTGTTGAAACTTTTAGAGAAATTCCGGTTGACATTCAACTGGTAGGTTGTAAAAAAGAGGATTTGAATACAGCCGTTTTGGAATTGACTGCGAAGAAAGGCAAATTTAAAAACAACAAACTCAAGCCTGATTTGCAGGGTATTGCTCATTCCATTTATATAGCCTCAGGCGAAATTGGCGACGACCCGGTAAAAGTTGAATATAAGTACACACTGCCAGCTGGGGAAGAAAAATATTCTACTGATTCGCGTACCATAAAAATTGTAAAACCAAGTCTTTGGCTGCTTACGGCAAAAATTACGGAAACCTATACAATGGAAAGGGATACCTTAATACGTTTTGCGGCAGGAAATCATCCATGGAATACTGAAAAACACTGTATAGTTAAAACGGTATCGGGCGGCGAGGTTACCGCTGTAATCGAAAACCAGGCTGAAAATCCTGAGAAAGATTTCTCATTCAATTCTGAATCCGGTGAACCGATTAAAATAACTGTATCCGGCAATGGATCAAATAGTGAATTTTCAAATTACCTCGAAACCATTGATGGTAAGATGATAAACGCTGATATCCGAAAGGATAATGTTTCCGGTCAGGCCTTAGCTACAGCCAACATACAGTTCGATTACTCCGCTGATTATAAATATGTTGGCATTGGCATAAATATTAAAGCCGCGGGATCGTATAAAGGACGTTCGTTTAACGGCGAATGGTCGGATTATGGCGAAGACATTAAGAATTATACTATTTCGTGTTCGGGTGGTGGTGATCCGGCTAACGACAAGAACTGTAAGATAACGAAAACCGCTACCGGTTATCACGCAACCTGGACATTAAGCCAACATGAACAAAAAAGCTCTGTCGATGGCACCCGGCATATCCGCACCGAGAGCTTTCTGGATGTTACACTAAGTCCGGTAAAAAAAACTACTAAATAAACCTTGAAGTCTGTATCAGTTGGGTCTTGATTATTTTCATCCTTTAAACCTTTATTTCTAAAAAAGATGAAACCAGTACAGAACATTTTGCTTAGCTTCTTTCTACTGGGTTCACTATGCTCTTTAGCCCAGGATAAGAAACTTCTGGTTGACAAGCCCGGCACATTTAAAATAGAGTATGGCACATTGAATGGACAAGGACCAGATCAATATAATAAATCATGTGGTTATACTAAGGCTGAATCGGATGCTGCCACTAAAATCCTTGTATCGCTGGTCGGAATTTTTCGTAGGAATCCTGTATTGAAGGACATTAAGGGATTTGATGGCTATTGTTACCTGAACGGTGGCCGGTGTAATACCAAATTCGGATATGGACTGCCCAGCACCCCATGCTTTTTCTTTGAAACCTGGTCGCTGCGAAAAGGAAAAGAAGTAAAACAAACATCTGAACCGCCGCAATGGCGCTTTGAGGTGAATATGACCGAGAAGTTTTGCAGCAATGGATTCAATGTTTCGGATTACAGCAATGCATATAACCCAACCAATCCGGCTTTTGGCGAAAAAGGAGCAAACAGCAGTGCAGTAGCTTTGCGCGAACTCTTTTTTCTTCCGGGTGTAAAGGAAGAAGTGAGTCCCGGAATCGACCGTTATGGCAACAACCTTATCCTGTTTAATCCCGACCGCCCCGAATATTGGAGCCAGGTTACCATCCGCGAAGCTTTCCGGCTTTTGATCGATTACTACAAACAGTTGCCCGATAAAATCCAGGTGGAAACAATTGTTCCCATGCTTGATAATGAATTTTCAAATTTTTCGGAAACTGAGAAAGATGGATTCGCTTATTTCGGGAGCCAGGAAACTGTTTCCCGGATTGGGTCAGCAAAAAATGAAACTCCTGTAATGCGCCCAAATTCAGACTATTGGAACCGAAAACTTCCGCGATCAGCCATTCAGTTTATGTGGGTCGAAATTCCCGGAAAGGAAGAAGTGAAGCGTATGCTGCAAAGTAATCTGAAGGCGGAGGATGGGTATTACTATGTTTACCGGTTGCTTGATGAGCTGGATGTTAATACGCTAATGCCTTTAATTGAGAAATAAGCAACACTGTTTTTAAATATAAACACTGTACATATGAAAACCACTATTTCAATCCTGCTTTGCTTCTTTATTTTCTGCGTGATAAATTCCATTGCCCAGGATTACCCGCTTATTCCCGATCATCCCGGCACGTTTAAACTGATCGATTGGGGCGTTTACACTCATTACGATTGCGGTTTCACTAAGACGGAAACTACCGCCAATTATCAGAAAATTATCAGAATAACGGATCTTGTCCGTAAAAATCCGGTTTTTATTAACCAGAAAGGATTCGACTGTGAGACCTATGTTTATACTATGAATTGCCCTGATAAGTTTGGGTATGGAATTCCATCCCGGCTAAGTTTTGGGTTCGAAGATTGGTTTATGGATAAAGGCCAGGCTAAAAAGTATAGAATAGAACCTCCCAGCTGGTCAGTTGTGGTAAATACCCTGGAAAATGTTTTCGGTGGTAACTACAGCCTGGGTGCTTCAAAACCTACCGAAAAACCCAAAGAAGGCTTTAATTATGAGAAATGGAAAAGCGTTAACGACAAACTCCACGATTGTATTTATTTACCCGGGGAAAAAGAAGTACTTGGGAACGGAATTGACCGGTACAACAGCGAACTAATTGTTGTTTATAACCCTGAACGGCCACCTTATTACCTGCCTGTTAAATTTCGTGAACTGGCTGAATTGAAAATCGAGTATTGGAAACTTCATCCCGAAAAAATTCAGTCTGACATGATATTACCCATGATTGAGGCCGAATATGCGCAGATTTCAGAAGCTGAACGAGATGGATGGGCATACAACAACACATACGATCAGCGGCTTCCGTTTCTGGGTATTACGACAATAGAAGGCCCGCAGCCGGTGGTGCGCTTAAATCCGGAATACTGGAACAAAAAGCTTCCACGCTCTTCCATCCAGATTCTTACGTTTAATCGCCTCACCGATACTAAAAGGTATACTACCGCAATAAAGGATGCACTAAAATATAACTCCAACGGATATAGTCTTGACCGCTTTTTGGAAGCACTGGATATTAATACATTAATTCCTGCTGTTGATAAATAGAAACCTTTTTAAAGCATGTTTTTAATAAAATGATAATTCTATAAACTCAGATAACTTTTAGGTCAAATAATTGTTTATGAGTATTGTAGAGGCCAGAAACTACGCATAAAAACGGGGCGGTTCTGAAAAGCCATATGAGTAAGAAAATTTTAAAGACCAGATAGTATGAAAAAAACTCTACTCTTTTTTACAATCCTGGCTTTCTCAATTAATGCTTTTTCTCAAAGCAAACGCCAGACAAATTACTTACAGCAGCCAATACCCGGATTAATGGGAAATGTCAGTACGCTGAAGGAAGCATCCGGGTTGAATTTACATGGGATGTATTCCTATCGGAACGCAAAACCTGATACCAGACTTAAGACTCTTTTGCAAACGGAATCATTACAAATGTTTGATAGTGTTTATTATTGGATGTGGGACAGCATTACTGCCGGATGGAATATTGACACCAAATATAAAAATGCCGTTTACGATGCCGGCAAAAATCTCCTCAGTTATAAAGGCTTCAGCTGGAATGGCAACGCATGGGAGAATTATGAACTGTATACGGCAACCTATGATGCAAATAATAATCAAACAGGTGAAACATCGCAATTGTGGAATGGTACAGCCTGGGCAAATGATTATAAATATACATGGACATATGATGATAAAAATAATCAGACAAGTGAAACATCGCAAACGGGGAGTGGTGCCACCTGGCAGAATGAATATCTGTATACCTGGTCATATGATGCTAACAATAATCAGACAGGCATTTTAATAAAGGAATGGAATGGCAGTGGATGGCAAAACGTATCGCAAACCACCCGGACCTTCGATGCCAATCATAATGTGTTAAGTGAAACAATGCAGGATTGGTCAGCTGATGCCTGGGAGAATACCGTTAATATTCTCCATACTTATGATGCAGGCAATAACCTGACAAAAACACTAAGCAAGAGTTGGAACGGCTCCGACTGGGAGGATTCTTCCCAGGATACATTTACTTATGATGCCAACAACAATAAAATAACGTACATAGGGCAATTCTGGACAGGCGATGTTTGGTGGGATTTCATACAAACTACCTATACATACGATGCCAATAATAACCTCATAACTGAATTATCCCGGAACAATTTCGGCATGGACTGGATGAATTCATCACAGATTTTTTATACATATAATGCCAACCACAATCTTTTAAGTTCACTAACTCAAAGCTGGACGAATGGTTCCTGGGTAAATCAGCTTATTGAATCCCAGTATTATGGTTCGGGTAATTTCCTGTCAGCATCTGTTTTCAAATCCTGGAGCAGTGATGGCAATAAAGTAACAGAGGGCGATAGTACACGTTATTACTACCGTACGGTAACCGGTATAATCGGTTTACCAGAAAATAATTTAGCCATCTATCCAAACCCGACGAGAGGGAAATTCACCATCACCGGCAATATAAACGTAATTGAAATATTTAACTTGCAGGGCAAACGCGTTTATCTTTCTGAAAAACTCAAACAACAGGCAACAAAGGAAATAGATTTAACAGGCTATGCCAAAGGTGTTTATGTTCTTAAAATTTATAATGGAACCAGGAGTTTTAATAGAAAAATTATTGTTCAATAACCAGGTCAGGAAGTTGTCTGTAAACAAAACAGAGCCGTAGAAATCTATGGCTCTGTTTTAGTAAAAGGGATTCATTAATTCTTAGTAATTCTCCTGCTTTTCTTCAAAAAATGCTTTTGGATGCTGGCAGGCCGGGCAGTTTTCCGGAGGATTTTTACCTTCGTGGATATATCCGCAATTACGGCATTCCCACTTGGTTGTTTCTTCACGTTTGAAAGCTTCATTTTTTTCGAGGCGTGCAAGCAGTCGGAGATAACGTTTTTCGTGTTCTGCTTCTACTTTGGCAATCATTTTAAAAGCAGTCGCAATTTGCGGGAAACCTTCTTCTCTCGCAATTTCTGAAGCTTCGGCGTATAAAATTGTCCACTCTTCGTTTTCGCCGGCAGCAGCAGCTTTTAAATTTTCGGCTGTTGTTCCTATAATTCCGGCAGGATAGCTGGCTGTTATTTCTAATTCGCCACCTTCAAGAAATTTGAAGAAACGTTTAGCGTGTTGCTGTTCCTGCCATGCAGTTTTTTCGAACATGGCAGCAATCTGCTCGAGACCTTCATTTTTAGCCTGTTTTGCAAAAAACAGATAGCGGTTCATCGCCTGGGATTCGCCGGCAAATGACTTTAGCAGATTCTTTTCGGTACGGGTTCCTTTAATGCTTTTTTCCATAGTATGTTGTTTTAAATGAATAAATTGCAGTTTTATAGGTTTGTAAAACCGGAAAGTGTAAAGGTAAAGTATTGTGAATGGAATCACAAAAGAAATCCGGACAATTTAATTGCTTTTTTTGTTTAGTCTGAGCGCAACTCAAAGTTGCACCCAGGCTAAAAGACCAACCGAAATCTTGATTACCTTTGTCGCAACTTTAACCCGCCGGAAATCCTCATTTCCGGCTTTATGCATTTCTAAAACTAAATGAGTCCGAACAATAAATTAGCGTTGATACCTTCAGGTGAAACTGAAAACGATGTGTTTTCGGCTTCGCAGCTGGTATCTTCTTTTAGCAAAGATTCCCGGATATCTGAAACCGTTGAATTACTAAAAAGCCCCGAAAAGCAACGCATATTTCTGAAAGGATTGGTTGGATCATCAGCTTCAATGGCTACCGCAGCCTTGCATCAGGCTATTTCGGGGATTCATCTTGTTGTACTAAACGATAAGGAAAGTGCCGTTTATTTTTGCAACGATCTCGAAAACCTTTTGGGGGATACTGACGAGAATTTCCACCGCCGCCATGTTCTGTTCTATCCTACTTCATATAAAAAACCATACGAACCCGAAAAAACCGACAACTCAAATGTTCTGTTGCGTACGGAAGTGCTTAAACGCATAACAACCCGTGGCAAGGATACTATCATTGTTACCTATCCCGAAGCACTGACCGAAAAAGTGGTTAACCGCAAATACCTTGAGAAATCAACACTGAAGCTGAAACGCGGAGAAACCGTTGACCTCGACTTTATTTACGACTTGCTTGATGAATATGGATTTGTCCGCACCGATTACGTGGTTGAAGCCGGCCAGTTTGCGTTGCGCGGAGGCATTATCGATGTGTTTTCGTTTACCAACGATAATCCGTTTCGCATTGAATTTGTAGGCGACGAAGTAGGATCGTTACGTACATTCGACCCTGTTACACAACGTTCCATTGATAAACTCGATCACTTAACCATCGTTCCGAATGTGCAGGACCGGGCGTTAGTCGAAACGCGCGAAACTTTCCTTGATTTTATTCCCCGGTATACTATTCTTTGGCTTAACGATACTGGCTTTGCTGTCGACCGGATTGATTCGGAATTTGAAAAAGCCATTCATGCCT
Source organism: Bacteroidales bacterium (assembly GCA_963665485.1). Taxonomy (GTDB): domain Bacteria; phylum Bacteroidota; class Bacteroidia; order Bacteroidales; family UBA4417; genus UBA4417. The sequence goes on from OY762227.1 coordinate 1,561,452, forward strand.
TCCAATCACTTACAGGTCCGATTCAGCACCTGGAGCCATCCGAATTATTTTCCGACCGTGAAACTTTCCTGAGGCAGGTTCTTGGTTTCAATATCGTTGAGTTCGGAAAGCATGCATTCTTTGAACATAATTTTACTGTCGACTTTCAGATTACCCCCCAGCCATCGTTTAACAAGAATTTCGACCTTTTCGTTGCTGAACTTCAAAAGAATACTTCCAATGAAATCCGCAATGTGCTTTTGGCCGATAGTCCTAAACAGGTTGAACGAATATACACTATACTCGACGACCTGTCGAAAAGCCACCCGGATGATGCAGAGCTGGAATTTGTATGTATCAACCTTTCGCTGCACGAAGGATTTGTAAGCAAGGAACTTGGAATTGCTTGTTACACCGACCATCAGCTTTTCGACCGGTATCATAAATTCAGGCTTAAGGAAAGTTTCAGTGGCAAGCAGGCGCTTACGCTGAAGGAAATGTACGACCTGAAACCCGGCGATTATGTAACGCATATTGATCATGGTGTTGGTCGATTCGACGGGCTCGAAAAAATTAATAACAATGGGAAATGGCAGGAAGCCATCCGTATTATTTATCAGAATGAAGATTTGCTGTACATCAGCATTCACGCGCTTCACCGTATTTCGAAATATTCGGGTAAAGAAGGCCATGTCCCTTCCATGGATAGGCTTGGTTCAAACGCGTGGAATAAACTCAAAGCCAAAACCAAAGCCCGTGTTAAAGATATCGCCCGCGACCTGATAAAGCTTTATGCCGAACGTCGCGCTGCCAAAGGTTTTGCTTTTACACCTGATACTTATCTTCAAACCGAGCTCGAAGCCTCTTTTATTTACGAGGATACACCAGACCAGGTAAAATCCACACTTGATGTGAAGCGCGATATGGAAGCCGATCACCCCATGGATCGCCTGATTTGCGGTGATGTTGGATTCGGCAAAACGGAAATCGCCATCCGTGCTGCATTTAAGGCTGTAGCCGACAGCAAACAGGTAGCAGTGCTTGTTCCAACAACGGTTCTGGCCGTTCAGCACTTCAAAACTTTTTCCGAAAGGCTCAAAAACCTGCCTTGTCGGGTTGATTACATTAACCGGTTTAAAAGTACACAGCAACAGAACGAGACATTAAAAGATCTGGAAGATGGTAAAACAGATATACTTATTGGCACGCATCGTTTATTAAGCGCTGATGTTAAATTCAAAGATCTTGGGTTGATGATTATTGACGAAGAACAGAAATTCGGCGTTTCGGCAAAAGAAAAACTCAAGAAACTAAGGGTTAACGTTGATACACTGATTCTCACAGCAACACCAATTCCACGTACATTGCAATTTTCGATGATGGGTGCCCGCGATATGAGCATTATCAATACCGCGCCACCGAACCGGTACCCTGTGCAAACCGAAGTACATGTGTTTAACGAAGAAATTGTCCGCGATGCAGTCAGCTACGAGCTTGCCAGGGGTGGACAGGTGTTTTTTGTAAACAACCGAATCCAGAATCTTATGGACCTGGCAGGCATAATTCAAAAGCTGGTGCCAGATGCTAAAGTTGGGGTAGGACATGGACAAATGGACGGTCATCAGCTGGAGAAAGTGATGCTTGGTTTTGTGGACGGCGATTTTGATGTGCTGGTTAGTACCACCATTGTTGAGTCGGGGCTGGATATTCCCAACGCCAATACCATTATTATTAACGATGCGCATCATTACGGACTGAGTGATCTGCACCAGTTGCGAGGCCGTGTGGGTCGCTCGAACCGCAAGGCTTTTTGTTACCTGCTCGCCCCGCCGCAATCAGTTTTAAGCGACGAAGCGCGTAAAAGATTGAAGGCTATTGAAGAGTTTGCTGAAATTGGCAGCGGATTCAATATTGCCATGCGCGATCTCGATATCCGTGGTGCCGGCAATATCCTGGGCGCCGAGCAAAGCGGTTTTATTACTGAGATTGGTTTTGAGATGTACCAGAAAATTCTTGACGAGGCTATGCACGAACTTAAAATCGCCGAATATTCAGAATTGTATGCCGACGAAATGGATAAGGAATTTGTTCGCGAATGCCAGATCGAAACCGATCTTGAAATCCTGATTCCCGACCAATATATAAGTAATATAACTGAAAGGCTTAGTCTGTATAAGGAGCTTGATAATCTGGAAACGGAGGAAGCGCTCCTGGCGTTCCAGGATCAGCTGATCGATAGGTTTGGACCTGTTCCTGCCGAGACCCAGGAATTGCTTAACGCCATCAGGCTTCGCAGATTGGCAAAAGCTATTGGTATTGAAAAATTGATTCTGAAAAACCAGCTTATGACCGGTCATTTTCTGAGTAACGAAGCTTCACCTTATTACCAGAGCGAAGTGTTTACTGCGGTTCTGAAATACGTTCAAACCCATACTCATTCCTGCCGGATGAAAGAAGGATCGGGAAAACTGACGATTACATTTCAAAAAGTGAACTCAATTTCGGATGCGCTCAAAGTGCTGAGGGATTTTAATATTAAAGAGGAGCTCTGAAAGGTAATCCAGTCTGTCAACTTTCGCTTGCTTAAAGAAAGTATGGATGCTGTAAATAAATTGACGAGAATAATTTATAATTGAACATTCCTGCACTTTAATCATTTCATTAAATCAAAATGTTTTTACTGATAAATAAAAGAACTCAATTTCTATCTTTTAATCCACAAAATACATTTATGTTTAAAAATAGAGTCATTTTACTTTTCTCAGGTTTGCTGTTCCTGCTGCCATTTCTTTCCGAAGCCCAACAATACTGGATGGTTTACTTTAAAGATAAGCAGCATAAGGATTTTAATCCATATTCCTATTTTGATTCAAAGGCAATCGAACGCCGCATCCGAACCGGCATACCTGTTGATGATCCTTCGGATTGGCCTGTAAAAGAAAATTACGTGAATCAGGTTTCACTAATAGTCAACGAAGTAATTGTAGAAAGCCGCTGGCTTAATGCCGTGGCTGTGGATGCTGATGATCAACAAATTAATACCCTTAAGCAGTTGCCTTATGTGCTTAATGTGGATTGGATTGAGCCTTCGCAAATGAATATGGCAAGTTATGACGAATATGATACTTCAATAAATCTCAATGAGGCAAAAGTACTCGAAGGTCAATTGAAAACCCTGGGGGTTAATGAATGGCGAAAATCAGGAATTGATGGCAAAGGACTCCGGATTGCTATTCTTGATGTAGGCTTTGATCACGCCGACAAGGTTCCTGCTTTTGATCATATCCGAAACGAAAAACGCCTGATAGCTACCCGTGATTTTACCAAACGGGGGAATAACGAATATGTTTATTATGGCAATGGCCATGGCACCGAAGTATGGTCGTGCATAGCCGGCAAAATCGGCGATATACGTATCGGACTGGCAACAGGCGCAGAGTTTTTACTGGCAAAAACCGAAAAGAGCTCCGAAAAGTATTCTGAAGAGCTTTACTGGCTTGCCGCGGCCGAATGGGCAGATAAAAACGGGGCCGATATTATCAACAGTTCCCTTGGTTACACAGGCAAACGCTATTTCAACTGGCAGATGGACGGGAAATCTTCTTTTGTTACACGAGCTGCCAATATTGCCGCCCGCAAAGGAATGCTCGTTGTTAACGCAGCCGGAAACGAAGGCCTGGATAAATGGCATTGTATTAGTGCGCCTGCTGACGCTGACAGCGTGCTTTCCATTGGTGGTATTGACCCCGAAACAGGTTACCATACTTCCTTTAGTTCCTATGGCCCTACCTCAGATAAACGCATGAAACCGAATGTTTCGGCCTATGGACACGTAATCGCAGCTGCGCCCGGAGGTCTTACTTCAACACAAGGAACTTCATTCGCTTCACCATTGGTTGCTGGTTTTGCGGCTTGTGCCTGGCAAACAAACCGAACTTTGACCAATATGCAGCTTTTCAGGGAGATAGAAAAATCAGGCAGTTTGTATCCATATTTTGATTACGCGCATGGATTCGGTATTCCGCAAGCCGGGCATTTTCTTACTAAGGATGAAGTTTCAACAACGCCCTCTTTTAAGGTTGTTGAAATTGGGGATAGCATAAATGTTATTGTGAATAAACCTTTCTCAGGTAAAAATATAGTTTCTCAAAATCCGGAATTCAAATCTGTAAAAGATATAGATATTGAATCAACAGGCAGACCGGAATACCTGTATTACAATATTATGAATAAGTCGGGAGTGCTGGATAGCTATTATGTGCTGGATGTCACACAATCTGATGTGTTTACAATTTTAAAGAGCGATTTCCACAATGGCGAAACGTTAAATGTGCATTTCGAAGGATATAGCTATTCTATTAAATTATAAAAGACCAACTAAGTATGAAACATATACTCACAATTCTCTTTTTAACCTTATCACTTGGTGTTTTCTCGCAGGAGATTCTGCTGCAACAAAATGTAAAAGCAGATACAATCCGGCCATCAAAAGGCCCGAATCTTAAGAATTTTACATATGGGTATATCGGGTTGGGTTTTCCATTCTATACCAACGAAGCGATAAATTATACCAAACCTGGTTTATCTTCAATGTTTGATATCGGCGTTCGGTACAAACGTAAAATTACAAACTATTTAGCCCTAGGCCTCCACCTGGGAATAGGTTCTACCGCTTACAAAATAAAGCAGAAGGAGCCCAAAGCTTTTCCCGTCTCCGCTGTAAATGACAAAGAAAAATTCCAGATCAGCACCCTGTCTGGTTCTGCTTTTATCCGGATAAATGTAGGTAGAAGGGGTAATTATATTGGGAACTATCTCGATCTTGGTGCATATGGCGGATGGAATTTTCAGAAGAAATATAAAACCGTCAATAAAAATGAAGAAGGGGAAAAGGTAAGGGAATCAACTACCAAATTGAAATACGTCGAAAACTTTTCCTATGGTATACTTGGGAGGATAGGAATAAGCCGTTACGCGCTTTCTGCTGGTTACAGGCTGAGCGATATTTTTAAATCCTCCTATGCTTTGCCTGAATTACCAAGATTAATTGTTGGTATTGAAGTAGGATTGTTTAAATAGAAGCTTCGCGATTAGTTTAAAAAAAAGAAGCTACCCGTGAGGCAGCTTCTTTTTATCAAACAATTTGGTTAGTTGCAATGAATGAATATCCGGTTAGGTTATTCAAACAGTACTTTTTGATTCAACACGGCTTTGGTTGTTGTTAACTTAATAAAATATAAGCCTTTATATGAACCAGGGAAGGAAAAATTCAGGATATTTTCGCCATTTTTAAGTGTAATAGCGTTTTCAAAAACAATTTTACCGTTAATATCAATAAGTTGTAAGGTTCCCTTGTCCGCTGACTGAGTGAAACAGGAAATATTTACCTTTCCATTCTGAACAGGATTCGGGTATACAAGCAAACGATTAATGCCGGAAGTTTCTTTCATACTTATCGCTGTTAAAACTCCATTGCTGCCTGTAAAGAGTTTAACGAAATTCTGATAATAAATATTAGCGAAGGTAGCATCGTGAATAACAAGCGTATTCTCGTCGTTATCGTTATCAGCGGCAGCGCTCCAGTTATGCGAGCCTGTCCATACCTGTGGATCCGATTCCGGTGCACCCTGATCAATAACCATATATTTATTATGCATAACACCGGATTTGGTATAATAAACATAATTAGTCGAACCTAGAGCAGCCAAAAGGGTCGTGTTTACAGTGGCATCATTAGCGCTTGCTGCATCTGTAAGCATATTTACAATATTGCCAGCTGACTTGCTAGCGGCAATAGCGCTGGCTATTTCAGTCCGGGTAAGCAACATGGTAGCGATATTCAAATCGTGGTTGGCTGTGTTGATATGTTGAACGATTTGAGAATTAACACCATCAGTTGGACTAAAGTAGGATTCAATCCTTTTGCCATTAATCATATATTCATGGGGCGTGTTGTTCTTTTTCAAAGATCCGAACCGGGCATTTGCTACATTAGGTGTAATTCCTGATGAGCCCCACATTTCTTCGAATTCAATTTTATAGCCACGTGCCAGGCTCTGATCCTGAATTATAATTACATTATTGGCATCCAGGTTAATCTGATCAACTGTTAAATTAGTCGAACCAGTCCATACGATCGGGTCATTCGGATCTGTTGACTCTGTATCGAACAGGAAAAATTTATTATGCATAATGCCTTTTCGTGCAGCAAAGTTAGTTGTAGTTTTAGTGTCAGGTCCTATGAGAATATGTACGGCTGAACCTGCTAGTTCATCAAGTCCAAGATTAGCAGTTGTGCCACATCCTACTATTCGGACAGTTACACCTCTGGTTGCCGCGGCTTTCAATGCATTGCTGATATTACTAATGCCTGAGTTGTTGAAATTATAGATGGCAAGGTCGATAGTAAGCTTGGCTCGGTTGATATAATTAATTAATGTATCATCAATTGCCTGATTAAGATAAATGGCATTTACACCTGTAGAATAAGAGTTATCAACAGGAGTATTAAAATAAGCTTTCATATTCCCGCTAGAGTTGGAAATGGTGGCAAAGGGCATGATTCCAGAAAATGCAGTGTCAACCCCAATTACTGAAAATGCTTGTGTCCAGATAACCTGCCCTGCTGAAAAACCAGATAACGCAATGGTATGGCTGGTAGCATCTTCAGTGGCAGTTGAATGGTTCGATTTCACATCAGCAGCTGATAATCCGTAAAACATTTCGGTAGTGCCATTAATATTGGTTGTCCAACTGAAGTCGAGTTCAGTTTTAGTGAAATTTGTGTTGTTCATTGTGCCTATAAGATAAATAGCACTGGTCTTGTGAATATCATTGGTGTCGCGTGGGAGCAACTGGTAGCCTCCGCTGCCTGTGAAAGTATATTGCGATAAGATGGCTGTGAGATTTACCAGGCCATGAGGAATAGGCTGCCCAACGATATTCTGGCCTGTTTTAACATATACATTTACACTTCCGCCATCTGATGTAATTGCATAGGTTTTATTCCCGGCAAAGATTCCGCCTGCATCATTGAAAGACGCATGATTTATTTGTACTAACCTGCCCTCATACGTTTCTCCAATTTGAGTCGGTGTTAAGACAATAGGTTCCGGTACTGGATTTCCTGATGGTTTTGAAACTACAGAGGCTAAAGGGTCAAGTTCGAGAAGGCCATTATAAATTTTAAGTGTTCCTGTAACCGTTATCGAATCGCCTCTGTTAACAGTGCTAACCAATGTTCCATAGGCAGCAATTCCGGCAGTATTATCCTGGAAATAACGAATTGGTCCAAATTCAGCGGTATTTGTGACAATACCTTTAACAGTTACGACTGTTCCCGCGGGCAAAGCACGTGCTTCCTGTATGGTGTTTTGCGCATGGGTAATGGCAACGATTCCCAGAAAGACAAGGGCCAGAGTAATTGATTTTTTCATAGTATTGATTTTTTTGAAGTTTAATGGTTATTTTCCCAAATGATCTTTGGATGTTAGTATTCCGATATTTTGTTTAAAACCTAACTTTTACCCGATTGCAGGATCGGTTTATCAGAAAAAAATCGGGGTACAAACGTACAAGTATTTTTTAAGCAATTCTATGAATATGACTAAATATAATATTCTAAAGGTTCTTAAAAATCTTATTCATATTTTAAGATTCAGATAATCAATGTTTTAATTGATATTAATAGATTTATTTTATCTGGGGAATAGATATTTTGAGAATAAAAAAAATACTTTTAAATCCTGTTAAGTGATTGAGATTCTTAACAGTTCTTAAAAAAAACGGATCGTCTTTTATTTTTCTCTAATTTCGTCACACAAAATCAATGTTCTGTGTCCGATAGCCTGGTAATAATTCCCACTTATAACGAGAAAGAAAACATTGCGAAGATGATTCGCAAAGTATTCTCATTGACTAAAGATTTCCATCTGCTTATTGTGGAGGATAATTCGCCCGATGGAACCGGGAATATAATTAAAAGCCTGATGCCTGAATATGAAGGCAAACTGTTTATCCTTGAACGTAAAGGTAAACTAGGCCTGGGAACCGCGTACATCGAGGGTTTTAAATGGGCGCTCTCTAGAGGATATGATTATATTTTTGAAATGGACTGCGATTTTTCACATAACCCTGATGATCTTGTTCGCCTTTACAATGCCTGCGCTGCAGAGGGTGCCGATATGGCAATAGGCTCACGGTATATAAAAGGAGTTAACGTGGTTAACTGGCCAATGGGCCGTGTGCTGATGTCGTATGGAGCCTCTATGTATGTGCGTTTTATTTTAGGAATGGATGTTGCCGATACTACAGCCGGTTTTAAATGCTATTCAGCGAAAGTACTTCGTACCATTAACCTTGACGCGGTAAAGTTTATGGGTTATGCGTTTCAGATAGAAATGAAATATACCGCATGGAAACTGGGATTTAAAATTAAGGAAGTGCCGATCATATTCACTGACCGAACCGAAGGAACATCCAAAATGAGTTCCAGGATATTTAAAGAAGCTTTCCTCGGTGTTATGAGTTTGAGATTTAAAAAGATAAAGCCTTTAATCTCTTAAGATATACATTTTTTAATTATTGGGATTCAACCAAATGCTTAAAAGTGGAGATGTTTTGGTTTAAATGGATAATCGGACTGATTGATTTTTGGAAATCCAATTACTTATTAACTTAATGGAAAATTAATTGGCAAGACCTGCTATTCATCTAAGTATTTTCTTACTTTTGTTGAGTTAAAATATCTTTAAACCTAAACCTTACAATTATGAAAAAACTTTTACTTTTAAAATTTATTGCTCTTAGCCTCTTTACCCTTGTAAGTGTGGCAAAGTTAAATGCACAGGTTGCAACCGACCTTTTCATCTCAGAATACGTGGAAGGAAGCGGTAACAATAAAGCTATTGAGATTTTCAACGGCACAGGCGCTGCTGTTGATTTAAGCGTTTATTCACTTAAACAGGCCTACAATGGTACTGGATTTACTGCTGATCCTGTTAATACCCTTGTATTATCAGGGTCCTTAGCATCGGGAGATGTTTATGTTGTAGCAAATAATGGAGCCACTCTCGCTGAAATTATATCAGCAGCTGATTTAAAATTGGACTACGGTACTGCTGCAGGTCAAAAAGTTGTTACTTTTAATGGAAATGATGCAATTGGCTTATTTAAAAATGACGTATTAATTGATGTTATTGGAACACCGACTACCGATCCTGGAACTGCTTGGGACGTTGCAGCCGTTGTAGGTGCTACTAAGGACCATACCCTAGTCAGAAAAGCAAATGTTACCACAGGATCTTTAGATTGGGCAGCATCAGCAGGAACCAGCGCAGATAATTCACAATGGGTTGTTAATGCCATAGACTATGTTGCTAATCTTGGTGCACATACTTTTGGAACTACAGGTATAAGCAAATTATCTACTTCAAAAACCAACATCTACCCTAACCCAGCAACATCATATTTCAATGTGAAAGCCCCTGCAGGAGATTATGTTGTTTCAATTAATAATACAGTCGGATCACTTGTTAAAAGTGTTGATCTGAATAGCACCGGTAAAATAGAAATGTCGGATTTACGTCCGGGAATCTATTACGTTACTGTTAAAAATGTAAATACCAACCAGAAAGAAGTTCATAAACTTATCGTTAGATAAGGAGTTTACACTAAAATTATTTATAAGGAAGCCAGGGGTATAATCCTTGGCTTCCTTTTTTTATTGTATCACCAAACGTACAACAAGGCATAATGGTGAGGTATTTATGTCCCAAGATGGGCAAGCCTGCCCGGCACCAGATTTGCCTTTGCCACAACCGGGCAAGCCCGCCTGAAACGTGGTTCTTGCTCCCCGAACTTCAGCAAGCCTCTACTAATTACTTCTGAAATAGAAATCCAATAGACTTTTCTCTCGAAAATTCTTTATACGTGGGCAGTACAAGAGTAATTTTTCTAAAAACCTGATCTTTTATTTGCTTATGGCTTTTATTCAGAAGTTCGCTTGGGCGAACGTTCAACTGAACATTCGACTGAGCTCTCGCCGAGGTATTACACAGAAGTCTCAGCACTTCGCTTGAAACGCTGGACGAGGCTCTTTGTTACTTTCTGCGGCATTAAATGATACAAGACTATTATTGTATTGGTATAGACAAAAGAAAAGACAGACATGTCTGCATGTAGCTTTTCCGTTCTGTTCATAGCGCTAATTTAGAGTGCTGTGAGGTTAATTTTTCAAAGCTAAGTCTTTAAGTTAAAGTCTAAGTGAAGTATTCTACTCCCAGCTTTTAATTCTGATCCTTTTAATAATGCTTGGTTGCAATAAGTAAAAAGTGGGTGTCCTTCAAAAAAGGAACACCCACTTTTAATAAAATTATTTAAGTTTAGCTAAATGCTTTTACTCCTCAAATACATATGCATTCTTGACCTCCCAAGTACCAGCAGCTCCATCAGTTGCACTACTTAAGTATTTAAAAGCAATGCGTACATTAGCTTGACCCTTATAAGCAGCTAAACTAAGCTTGCCAGAAGGTATTAAAGTCCAATTTGCACCAGTTGGATATGCAGATTCAGGTAAAACAAGCTGGGTCCAATCTGAAGGAACAATAGTTTTCCCATCGCTTTTGGTTGAAACCCACACGGAAATGGCAATTTTCATTTTAGAATTTTGTCCGGTTGCATCGCCAAAATAACGTCCTACATGGTCAAAAGATAGAAATGGATTTGTTCGTTCTGTAAAATTCATTGACGGAGAAACCAACCAGTCTTCATTATCAAAATAAGCTCCTGACACATATCCGGTCATTTGCATATAGTTATATGGGGACCAGGCCCATACCTGCTCGCCAACAACGTTTATAGCGGTAAATTCTCCAAGGTTAGAGCCTAAACTTGTTTGTAAACCCACTAAAATATCGGAATCAATAAATGTCCATGCGCCCGATTTAAATTTAAACTTAGCAACAGTTTTGGTGGTAGTGGCAAACTTACTCCAATTTGTACCATCAAAAACAAAAACTATTTTCTGTTGAGTTGTCGTACCTGCATAGAAATCATAACGAATTAGCTTTACATCTCCGGATTTTGCGTAAGGGTAATTGATTTTTAACCAGATAGGAATGAAGAATGTCGGGCTTATTCCAGCATCGAAGTTATTGTATTTGCCTGGTTGGCCGGTTGCAGTACCCATTGCATCATAGTCAGCGGTTAGCAGTGTATATTTATTTGCAGAAGCAATAGTTGTAGTATCATATTCTGCAAAAATATTGTATGTAAGCATGGTCACTGAGTTCTCATCCGCAAACTTATATTTGGAATTCAGTAACAAAGGAGCGTAATTCCCAACTGGTAAAGTTTTGGAGAAATATTTATTCGTAGCAATGCTTTTAGCTTTAGCAGAATCTGCTGCATTAGCAGCTATTGCTAATGCACTTTTACTAATAGTAGAATAATCAGCATCTGCCAAAACGTAGCTATACGTAACCACATTTGTGATTTTAGTCATGTCATCAAGGCCTTCGAACTGATCGTTAAATTTAGCACAACTACTAAGAAGTGCTATAAACGTCAAACTCAAAAACAGTGTATATAATATCTTTTTCATGTTTTTCAGTTATTAAAATTTGATTTTTAAAGTAGCAGAAAAGGTTCTTCCAAAACCATAGAATACAGGTGATGTCTCCCAGTCGTGATTGGCTCCATCTGTAGCATCCGTAATGTATTCGGAATCTAAAAGGTTCTGTATATTACCAATTAAGGTTGCATCTAAGCTACCGATTTTGAAACGGTAACTCGTGTTTAGATCAAGAGTTGTTGCATCTGGAATTTTCCAGGGTTGTGAGAATTCGGCAGGACTCAGGTTAGTACCTACTGAAGAAATGTTAAAATAGGCGTAGTTACGTCCAAAATAATTAGCATCTAAACCCATTCTAAGACCTTTTAGTAATTCATATTTAAAACCAATAGCAGCAGTTGTTTGTGCTGAATTGCCAACGTGAATTCCACCAATATTTACATCTACTTTTGCATGTTCAGGACCTAGTAAATCAACCACCTTGCCTGTAGCGTCAACCGGATCGCCATTGCGATTATAAAGATAACCTGAAGCATTATCTTTCCAGTTCCAATCACCAATTGATACCATCCCGGTGATATCCAAATTGTCGATGTATTTGAAAACAAAATCTACTTCTACCCCTTGATGTAAGGCATTAACACCTTCCATATTTGCAACTAAGCTTTCGGGGCTGTTGGCATTGATGGCCCGAATCAAAGTTTTATCTTTCCATAGTGTACGATAAATATTTGTATTAAAAGAAAGATAACGTGATTTAAAACCATAACCAAGTTCAAAGGATATTGCCTTTTCGTTGATAGCATTTGGATTTGTTACATTACTAGTTGTGGATTGAAGAAATGCTCCTCCTGAAAAGAAAGGTGCACGTGAAATAATTCCAAAATTACCAAATACATTATGGTATGAATTTATGTTGTAATTGGCACCCCCTTTAGCACAATACCCTAAGAAGTTAATAGTTTCCGATTTGGCTTTATCACTATCATAATAAAAGCGATCATAGCGCCATTGCGATGTATTTGATCCTGATAATGAAATAAAGGCACTCAAAGCATCCTTGTTGTATTCGGCCTGCATAAATATACCCTGGCTGAAAACGAAACCATCATAATCGCGGTAAACGACATCGCCAACTCCGAGTTTTTTAGTTTTCCAGCTTTGGTCAGTAAGAAGAGGACGTAATGAAGTAGCATCAATAAAGAAACTTCCGCCGTATAAATCAGTAAGTACATTGGTATGTGTTCCTTTGTAGTAACGAAGGTCAATACCGCCATAAAAGTCAATTTTGCTTCTGATTTTGGTAGTAAATGTTGAAAGAAGACCATACCATTTATGTTGATTTACGCTTTTCGACATAGCCATTTTTGATCCTTCGAGGCTTGCTTTGTTAAGGGTATAAATAGCGCCATAATCAAAAGTTCCATCGGGTGCGCGGAAAGCAGCATTAGGAAGACCATTCGATGAACCATACCAGTTGCTGCGATCAGCGGAAGTATATCCCTGTCCGCTTGTGCCGTACCCATCTCCTATTGAAGCATAAATTACTGAAGAAAGGCTTGTTTTAGGGCTTATTGTCCAGAAATGGTTTAAAGATAATTGTGGTTTGTTATAAACATTAAGCGACGAAACTTTGCGTTGTCCGTTCATATCGAAACCATAGGACGCATTATATAAATATTTGTTTGGTTGTTTTTGCCATTCTGAAATCAGCAATTTATCGCTGTTGTTTCGCTGGTTGTGCCACTGTGGCGCTCCAAAAGCGGTAAATGAAAGGGAATGCGAAGCGTTAATCTTTTTCGAAACATTCACAAAATAAGAATAGGATTCAAATTCAGTTCCCTGCACATAGCCTTTTCCGGATGTTTTAGCTCCTAAAAGGGTAATAGCCCAGTTCTTATCAGTTAATCCGGTCGAAACAGAAAAGCCAATTTTATTATATCCATCGCTGCCAATTCCGTAAGAAATTGCGCCGCCTCTTTTAGCATCGGTAGTATTGGTAAGTATATTGATGGAACCACCTAAGGAAGGTGCCGATACTTTTGACGCTCCTAATCCACGTTGTACCTGCATCGAACGGGTAACATCGGACAAACCGGCCCAGTTCGACCAATAAACGCCACCCCATTCCATATCGTTAACAGGAACCCCGTTAATCATAACAGCTGTATTGGCTGATTCAAAACCACGTAAATTAATACGCGAGTCGCCGTAACCTCCGCCTTGTTTTGTGGCATAAACGCCTGGAGTTGATTTTAGTACTTCAGGAAATTCCTGGGTGCCCAGTCTTTCTTCAATAACCTTTGGCTCCAGAGTAGACATTGCGACAGGTGTTTTACGACTGACAGCAACCGAAGCCAAAATGATTACTTCATTCAATCCTACCTGGTTAATTGCTAAAGGAATCGTTCCCAGATCTGAGGTTTGATCTTTTTTTAAATTAACTTCAATTTCGGTCGGAAGATAACCAACAAATTGAACAACAATGGTTTTTGGCCCAACAGGTGCTTCAAATTTAAAAGCTCCTTTAACATCGGCTGAAGTTCCTATTGATGTTCCTTTAACAAAAACTGATGCGCCAGCCAGAGTTTCGTTGGTTAAAGCATCCGTTACAACACCTTTAACGTAACTCTGCGCAAACAGACCTATGTTAAAAAATAATAATACTATTGCGAAAGCAATTCTTTGTGGCTTTTTTTTCATGATATTTGAATTTTCATAAATTGGTTAGTTAACAAGTTTTAACTTTTTATTTGGGGGTGTAAAAATAGATTTATTTTGAATCAAATTATTAAGAAACTGTCTAAATTTATTAACTATATATTTTTGGCTGAATGTATTAGGCTTTGCTGATATCCAAGGTTTCAATACAGATGTAAATATTTCCTGAGATTGATATACTATAAGTAAGATACTTTTGTGTAATAAGTTATATACATGATAGTTGGATAATAATGTCAACAATTCAGTAGCGCGGGAAACGCTAAGTCAGACAGCTAATATATATTTAAGCTGCAATTATTATTGACATGTAAGTTGAAACATACATTATATATCCGGAAGTAAAATTACTTTTGCATTGCGTGTCAATTCCATCCTTATTTTATGAAATCCAACGATATTTTAATCCGAAATGCTTCAATAGTCAACGAAGGAAAACAGTTTAAGGGATTTGTGCTTATCAGTGGCCAAAAGATCAAAGCAGTTGGTGAAGGTGATATGATCCCGGTAGCTTTGGATACAACTGAAGATTGCGAAGTTATTGATGCTACCGGATTATTACTGCTACCGGGAATCATCGATTGCCACGTACATTTTCGCGAACCAGGCGTTACTCATAAAGCGGATTTGTCAACTGAAAGTCGTGCGGCGGTTGCAGGAGGTGTAACATCGTTTTTCGAAATGCCGAACACCCAGCCTCAAACGGTTACACTCGAATTGCTGGAACAAAAAATGGCAATGGCAGCCGAAAAATCGCTGGCTAATTATTCATTTTTCCTTGGAGCCAGCAACAGCAATATTGACGAAATAATAAATGCAGATCCGCAAACAGTTTGCGGGGTTAAGGTTTTCTTCGGGGCATCAACAGGCAATATGCTGGTTGATAAAATCAGCACGCTGGAAGAAATATTTAAGCGTTCACCTATTCCTGTGGCAGCTCATTGCGAAGATGAAGCAATTATTCGCGCCAACACCGAAGCAATGCGTTTAAAATATGGGGAAGATATACCTGTTGAAATGCACCCTGTGATCCGGAATGCCGAAGCATGCTATCGTTCAAGCGAACTGGCGGTTAATTTGGCCCGCAAATACAACACGCGCCTGCATATCACTCATTTATCCACCGCTGCTGAACTGGATTTGCTCGACAATACAATTCCATTAGCTCAAAAACGAATAACTGTTGAAGTTTGTACGCACTACCTTTGGTTTTGCGATGAAGATTATGCCCGGCTTGGCACGAAACTGAAAGTTAACCCGGCAATAAAATCAGCTGCCGATAGAACTGCCCTTCTGCAAGGATTACTCAACGACAAAATAGATATAATTGCTACCGATCACGCGCCGCATCTGGCTGAAGAAAAGAGTAATACATATTTCAAATCGCCCTCCGGTACTCCTCTGGTACAGCATTCATTACCTGCATTGCTTCAGTTAGTAACTCAGGGCAAAATTGAAATTGGCACTTTGGTTGAAAAAATGTGCCATGCGCCTGCAATATGCTATAACATTGAAAACCGGGGTTTTATTCGCCCCGGCTATTTTGCTGATCTTGTTCTTGTAAATCCGGCACATAAATTCACCATCAGCAAAGAAAATATTTTGTATAAATGCGGCTGGTCGGTTTTCGAAGGTACTACTTTCGACACCAGGGTTGAAAAAACCTTTGTTAACGGGCATCTTGCTTTCGACAACGGAACTATAAATGATAACGTAAAAGGATTAAGACTTACCTTTGACAGAAAACAATCTTAATGGCATAGAGTGGTCCATATTAGCGAAAAGGATAACGAAGATAAAGGCTAATGGTTCTGAGACATAGCTGGATTAATTTTACCCATTTAGTAAAATATAATAGAAGTATAGAACGTGCTATTTCCCTAATCCAGTTTATTCAGTATAACTCCGTATCCCTTTAAATTTGCTATCTGCCCTAACATAAACAGAATTAAACTATAATGTCCAGAATACTGCTTGTTACTTACCTTGTCATAGTTATATTTGGCTGTTCACGCAAAGAAGTCGTTGAGTCAACCTACGAGAACGGGAATTCTAAGGTTGTAAAGTACTACCATAAAAAAGGTGGAAATCTTTTACTCGATAGAGAAGTGGTGTATTACGAAAACAAACATAAAAAAATAGAAGGCGAATATAAGGATGAGTTGCGCACTGGCCGGTGGAAGGCCTGGTACGAAAATGGAACACTTTGGAGTGAGGGTGAGTATAAAGATGGAAAACGTAACGGTATAGGCGTTTTCTATCACGAAAACGGGAAAAAATATATCGAAGGGATGTACCGCGATGATATTCGGGTAGGCGCCTGGCGTTTTTACGATACTACAGGACTTCTGACCAGGGAGGTGGATTTCGACCAGGTCCCGGGAATTCCGAAGGAGGATTCTCTGCCATAAAAAAATGCCTGAATATCATGTGACTGATTTCAGGCATTTTTTTAGAACTATATCTTCATTATAACGAAAACTTCACGAATACAGGCAAGTGATCGCTGTATCCGCCAAAATATTTATCGCTGCTCATAGTACGGTTAGGGCGTGATTCGCCGGTTTTATTTTTGAAAAGCAGGTAATCTGCTTTAAAAATGCCTGCATCGTTCACTGATGTCCTTAATCCTTTTTTGCGCGAAAGCATGTTACCCGATACAATTACCTGGTCGAAAAGATCCCAATCCTTGTAAAACAAGCTGCCTTCACCTTTTTTAAATTCCGGGAATAATAATCCGTATAAGTTATTGTTACTGATGGCCTGATCAGGGCTAAGCGCTTTTAATCCTTCAGTAATGCTTTTATCAGAAGGTTCGTCGTTGAAGTCGCCAAGAATAAGAATGTTAGCGGATTTATCAAGTTTCTGAATTGCGTCAAGTTTAGCTCGTAATACCTGTGCTGCCACCATGCGTTTATTGGCTGAAATTTCAGATCCTTCACGCCTTGAAGGCCAGTGATTGATGAAAACATGAAGTATTTCACCCGAATTAAGTTTGCCTTTAACATACAGGATATCGCGTGTAAGGTCATTATCGGGTAATGTAACATGCAAGGGTTCTGACGTAACAACTTTAAATGTTGCCTGGTTGTATAGCATAGCCGCATCAATGCCGCGTTCGTCGGGGCTGTCGTAATGAACTATACCGTATTTTACTTTACTGAGCTTTGCGGAAGAAGTAAGCATTTCGAGAACCTGCTGGTTTTCAATTTCAGCAAAACCAATCAGATCGGGCATAGCTGGACTGGTGATGTCAGCAATAACTTGTGCTGAATGATTGATTTTAGTTTCGAGACGTACTTTTGTCCAGGGCACTTTTGCTGAAGGCGTAAATTCGTCGTCGTTTATTTTTGGGTCGTTCACTGTATCATACAGGTTTTCCACATTATAAAACATGGCCACAAAAGGCTGTTTTGCTGGTTTTGCGTTTTTATTTGCCGGCTGAGCGACAACTGAAAGCATTGGTAATAATGTGAGGACGAAAAGAAGATTTCTGGTTTTCATGAGAGTCATTAATTTGATTTTTAATGCGGAGGCGCAAATGTACTGTTTTATTCTTTTTAGCAGGGAGTCAAATTTCAGGCCAAATATTTAGAATTGGTCAGGAAACAAAAAAACCGGTTTCTTTTGAAACCGGTTTTCAGTAGAGTATGATATAAGTTCTTAGTCAGCAGCAATTACAAGATATTTGCTTCTGCTCCAGAAATCAGTGTAGTTCAGGATAACCAGTTTTTCAACTGTTTTTTTGTCAGTAGCAACTAATTTGTAGGATCCGGAAGGATGATTCGACAGAAGAACAGCTTTTTTCTTATTGATTGGAAGTTCAGTAAGGGTAGTGATATCAACCTTTGTGAAATTTGATTTATCAAAATCAGCAGTAATAGTCTTTGCGCGGCCAATTCCGATAAATCCGCCTGTTTTATCAATAACTTTCTTAGCTTTCAGGTCTTTGGTAGTTCCAACAACATAATATGCAGTGTTCAAAGCAGCAGTTTTTTCATCAATAGCTTGTTGTTTGGCTCTGTTTTCAGCACTGAGGTTGTCAACGTTAGCATTCAGGTTTGTTACCTGGTTTCCTAAATCTGCAACTTTAATGTTCAGTTTGCCAAGTTGATCTTTCAGATCTGCAATTTCAGCATCTTTTTCAGCTATTGATTTTTCAAGGTTGGTAATCATAGCTTCAAGTTCAGCAACTTTAGCATTGGAACCTTTAAGTTGTTTGCGTAAGGAAGCAACCTGCGCGCGGTTCTTTTCAAGCAACTGATAAATGGAATTGATGTCACCGGTAATCTGTTCGCGGGCACTGGATTGAACTTCTGTACCGCCTTTGGTGTTCTGGCTGATAATGTTCTCTTTCATTTTGATTGAGTCGAGGTTCGACTGAATCTCATTAAAAGCTCTTACGAACTCCATAACTGTAGTGTCCTTTTGAAAACCAAGAGCAAGAAGACTGTCATTTTTAGCTTTAAGCCTTGCGTTTTCTTCTTTCATCTTATTGCAACTCACGGTCATTAACATCGCCGGAATAAGCATCAATAACAATAGTTTTTTCATAAAGTTTTTTTTGGTTAACGGTTAAATAACGTGCAAAGGTACAATCAATTGTATTGAATTGGTTTATTTTTATAAAATTTGTTTATTTTATTCATAAAATCAATAATGCCAAGGGTTTTAGAAGGCTATTGTTTTAAATATATTCAGAATATGCAGCGATCATATTAGGATTTCCCGTTAACTTAGGTCTAATTGGAACAATAAATATACAAAATCCGTTGATTAAAGGTCTAAATATTTGTCTTTCTGATTCCTAGCTTTTCTAAAATTTATTCTCAATTTGTCACTTTCTCCTCCTGGAGATAAATCAAGGTTCTTTGCCAGGAAAATGTTTTCAGAGTTCCCATTCAGCCAATACTGGTTTTATCATTTCAGCACTACAGTTTTCATTACCTTTGCCGTTACAGCTATTAATTATGACTTCATATCCCAAGATTATCCTTAAACCAGGCAAAGAAGGTCCGGTATTGCGTTTTCACCCCTGGATTTTTTCAGGTGCCATTGATAACACGTTGGGTAAGCCGGCTGAAGGGGATATTGTGGAGTGCTTTTCTTCGGATGGAAAATACCTGGCTACAGGCCATTGTATGCCGGGATCGTTGGCGGTTAAGCTTTTTACTTTCAAAAAACAGGAAATTGATAAGGATTTCTGGTATTCAAAAATTAAAGAGATTTGGCTGGTTCGCAGATCAATAGGACTTATTAATAATTCCGAAACCAATGCGTTTCGACTGGTTCATAACGAAGGTGACAGCATGCCAGGCCTCATAGTAGATGTTTATGGCTCATTAGCTGTTCTCCAGGCACATTCGACCGGGATGCACGATATCAGGCAAACATTGGCTGAAGCCATCGTCGGAGTAAGCGAAGGTAAAATTACTTCAGTTTACGACAAAAGTGCCGATGCCATCCGAAAGATGACAGGACGTGTTGTTGGTGAAGGTTTTCTGGTTGGAGATAGTGGCGAATGTGAAGTACTCGAACATGGACATCGCTTTCTGGTAAATGCTGTTACCGGACAAAAAACCGGGTTTTTTCTCGATCAGCGTGAAAACCGGGAATTACTGGCACACTATGCTAAGGATAAAAATGTATTGAATATGTTTGGATATACCGGAGGCTTTTCGGTGTATGCCGCAAAGGCGGGCGCAAAGATTGTGCATACTGTTGACAGTTCGGCGCCGGCAATTGCTATTGCCGAAAAGAATATGAAGCTGAATGACTGTGACGCGCCCGAATATGCCTGCACAGTTGCCGATGCCCGTAAGTATATTGAATCAATGGAATTCGGGCAATATGATCTGATAGTGCTCGATCCACCTGCCTATGCCAAAAATGTAGCTTCTCGCAACCAGGCGCTTAAAGGATACAGAACCATCAATGCGATGGCCCTTTCAAAGATAAAGACTGGAGGCATTATGTTCACTTTTTCATGTTCGCAGGTTGTCGACAGGCAGATGTTTACATCCGCTGTTACTGCTGCAGCCGTGGATGCAGGCCGGCAAGTCAGGATTATACAGCATCTTTCACAACCACCGGATCATCCGGTAAATATTTTTCACCAGGAAGGGGAATATCTGAAAGGGTTGGTGTTACTGGTAGATTAGGAATTTGTTGATAGTGGTTTTATTACTTGTATCACAAAAATAAAAGTAATCCCCCTTGTTCCCCCTTTTGAAAAAAAAAGGGGACACGTGCTATACGGTTTGTTTAAAATCGCAAATAGTTTTAGAAATAAAAGGTGGTCAAGCGCATTTATTGCTATCCCTTAAACAATTCCCATTTCCTATTTTCCATTAACTATTAACTCAGAACTATTCCGCTACCACGATTCCTTACTATTTTTCAGCTGATCAATAACACGACGGAGTTTCTTCGTCGGACGCCCGGCTCCGCGGTCGCGATATTCGCTGTTGGTATCGTTAATCATTTGAACACGGTCATATTCTGCTTGTAAAGTCAGATCTTCCATAAAATCAGGCACAAGTTTGGCGTTAACCCGGCTTTTGGGAAATTGCTTCACCCGAACCGTTTTAAAGAGCGGATTCAGGCTTACAGTAATAATGTCGCCCTCTTTAATTTCTTTCGACGCTTTCACATTGCTTCCATCCATCTTCACTTTCCCGGCTTTGCATGCATCGGTAGCAAGGCTGCGCGACTTGAACAGTCGTACTTCCCAGAGCCATTTGTCGATACGTAAAGTTTCATTTCCCATTTTGTGAGAGTGAGGTTGAGTTAATTGGAGAGATTTAGAGACTTAGAGATGGAGAGATGGAGTGATGAAGAGATATCTGAAGAAAATGTAAATCCGACATCCGAAATCTTTACTTTTTCCTGAAATACACCTCCATCGGCACACCCGTAAAGTTGAATTGCTCGCGGATGCGGTTTTCAGCAAATCGCTTATATGGATCTTTAACGTACTGCGGAAGGTTGCAGAAAATTACGAAACTGGGATAAGCTGTTTTTATCTGTGTAATATACTTGACCTTTACTTCTTTCCCTTTAATAAAAGGGGGAGGCGTGCCATCAAAAATAGGTAAAAGAACGTCGTTCAGTTTACGGGTAGGAATGTGCTTTCTACGGTTTTCATAAACGGCTGTAGCTTCTTCAAGTGCTTTGTGAATACGTTGCTTATTGAGTACTGATGTGAACACAATAGGTACATCGGTAAAAGGCGCAATATTTTTACGGATTGCTTCTTCGTAATATTTATGAGTATTTGTGTCCTTTTCGACAAGGTCCCATTTGTTAACAATGATGACGATGCCTTTGTGGTTGTTCTGCGCCAGCCTGAAAATATTCATATCCTGTGATTCCCAACCCTGGGTAGCATCGATCATTAAGAAAACCACTTCACTGCTTTCGATTGAGCGTATGGAACGCATCACTGAATAGAACTCAATATTTTCGAAAACTTTAGATTTTTTCCGCAAACCGGCAGTATCAACCAGCAGGAAATCGAATCCGAATGAATTGTAACGTGTATAAATGCTGTCGCGTGTGGTTCCGGCAACGGGAGTAACTATGTTTCGTTCAACACCAAGTAAAGCATTGATAAATGATGATTTACCTACATTTGGTCTTCCGACTACGGTGAACTTTGGCAGATCAGGAAGCGTTTCAGGTGATGCCTTATCAAATTCTTTTACAACTGCATCCAGCAGGTCCCCGGTTCCACCGCCGTTGGAAGATGAGATCCCGAATATTTCTTTAAAACCCAGGCTGTAAAAGTCCGAAACTTCGTGGAATTTTTCCGGGCTATCAATTTTGTTTACAGCCAGGAATGCTTTTTTAGGAGAGCGGCGAATCATATTTGCCACATCTTTATCCAGTGGGGTTAGGCCTTCACGGGCATCAACCATAAAAAGGATTACATCGGCTTCCTCAATGGCAAGCTGTACCTGTTCAATTATAGCATTTTCGAAAACATCATCACCACCAATAACAACGCCGCCAGTGTCGATTATCGAAAATTCAATTCCATTCCAGTCGCTGTGACCGTAGTGGCGATCGCGTGTAACTCCGCTAGTAGGATCAACGATTGCATCCAGCGAACCGGTCATGCGGTTAAAAAAGGTGCTTTTCCCAACATTTGGGCGGCCAACAATAGCCAGAATATTTGCCATGAGTAATTTTTGCTTTGCTCAGTTTGTACCGGATGTTAAAGTATTTCAGGTATTTACAATCCGAAGAACTCTGTGTGCAAACTGAATTTCTAATTTTCGGCAAAGGTAGCCTAAATTCTGAATTTTTTTATAATTGTTTCTGATTTAATGGAATAGGGAAGAACCTGATGTTAATATATTATATCTTTCTCCAAAAGAAGGTTTCTTAAAGTATATCTTATGGACCAAAAACTAAATCTGATTTTCATGAAACATTTTAATCACATTTAAACAATTCGCCAAAATTAATTGTTATTGAAATCAGTTATTCCGGATTTCCCATTCTCGTTGAAAAAGCCGTTGATTTCTTTCTAATGAGTTTAGCAGCATGTGTAGCTCAGTTTCATTCCCTTAGATCAGTTCTGTAAAAAAAACAATCTAATCCCTTTGTTATGAACACAAAAACAGCTAATAAAGCCATCACCGTAAGAGCCCTGATTAACGCTCCGGTTCAAAAGGTATGGGAATACTGGACTAATCCCCAGCATATTATTCACTGGAACAATGCTTCGCCTGACTGGCATACGCCAAGAGCTGTAAATGACCTACGGGCCGGAGGAAAATTTGTTTCACGGATGGAAGCCCGTGATGGAAGCATGGGTTTCGATTTTTCCGGGAAATACAACAAAGTAAAGCACCAGAAAATTATTGAGTTGACTCTCGACGACGACAGAAAAGTACAGGTGCGTTTTGATCCTGATGGAAATAAAACAATGATAACTGAGGTTTTTGACGCTGAACAGGAAAATACTGTTGAGTTGCAGAAAACAGGCTGGCAGGCGATCCTTGATAATTTTAAAAAATATGTTGAAACCCCGGGTAAAAGGGGAAAATTGCATTTTGAAACACCTATAAATGCCAAAGTTGAAGAGGTATATAGAATCATGTTTGATGAATCCTTATGGAAAGAATGGACGGCAGTGTTCAATCCCACCTCACATTATAAAGGCTCCTGGCAAAAAGGATCAGGGATTCTATTCCTCGGCACTGATCATAATGGCCAGGTGGGTGGTATGGCAAGCAGAATTAAAGAGAATATTCCGAATAAGTTTGTGAGTATTGAGCACCTGGGAATGGTTCGTGGTGATATTGAAATTACTTCCGATTTTGAGGTTGATGATTGGTCGGGAGCCATGGAAAACTATACCTTTATCGAAAAAAACGGACAAACCTTGCTTTCAGTTGAATTGGATGCCGTAGAGGATTTTGTATCATACTTTTCTGAGACCTGGCCCAAAGCATTGCAAAAATTAAAAGAAATCTGTGAAAGATAATTAGCCTTAAACAATTCAACATGAAGATATTAAAAAATATTGGACTAGCAATTGTGTTATTTTTAGCGGCACTTTTAGCCGTGGCTTTGTTTATTCCACGAACTTATACGGTTAGCGTTTCGGAAACTATTAACCAGCCCAGGCAGAAGGTATTTGATTACGTTCGGATGTTGAATAACCAGACTCAATATAGTGTTTGGGTAATGGCTGATCCAAATCTCAATCCAGTGATAACCGGAATTGACGGAACAGTTGGCGCTATCCAGAAATGGAACAGCAAAATTGATGATGTTGGCGAAGGCGAACAGGAAATAACGGCACTAACACCCGAAAGGATGGATCTTGAAATACGTTTCAAGCGTCCTTTTGCCGGAACTTCCAAAGCAGCCAATATATTTAAATCCGTTTCCGAAAACCAGACTTTATTAACCAGCGAGTTTTACAGTAATGATTCTTATCCTTTAAATTTGCCATCGTATATTTTTGGCAGAAAAATGATAGAAAAAGCCCAGGTGAAAAACCTCAAAAACATTAAGCGGATACTCGAACAGGAACAGATCAAATAACTTGTACTTACATCATTTTATTAATTTTAAATCTAAACAAAATGGCAAAAGTCAGCACATATCTCAATTTCCCGAACAAGACCGAGGAAGCATTTAACTACTACAAGTCAGTTTTCGGAGGCGAATTCATAGGCGACATCTCACGTTTCGGAGATATTCCTCCTTCGGAAGGAATGCCTCCTATTGCAGAAGCAGATAAAAACCTGGTAATGCACATTGTATTACCCATACTTGGCGGACATATGTTAATGGGAACAGATGCACCTGAATCAATGGGTTTCAGAGTAAATTTCGGAAATAATGTATACCTTATGCTGGAACCTGATACAAGGGCAGAAACCAAGCGGCTTTTCGATTCACTTTCGGCAGGAGGAACCGTGGAACAAGAGCTTCAGGATATGTTCTGGGGCGATTATTACGGAAGTTGTAAGGATAAATTCGGTGTACAGTGGATGTTTAACTGTGCGGAAAAGAAGTAATGAATAGGGCATAAGAGTAAATAAAAAAGTAAGTCGACTTGCACTACTTTTACAATTTGTGTTTAATGCTGTTAATTCAAACTTAATTTCTTAAAATTAAAAATCATGAATAATACCATATATCCCTGCCTTTGGTTCGATGGAAACGCAAAAGAAGCAGCGGAATTTTACTGTTCCGTTTTTCGGAATTCAAAAATAATGGACGACATTCCGCTTGTGGTAAACTTCGAGCTGAACGGAACACGGATCATGGGCTTAAATGGCGGACCGATGTTTAAATTCAATCCATCCATTTCACTGTTTGTTTATTGTGAATCAATAGAAGAAACCAATTTGGTTTGGGATAAGCTCATTGAAGGAGGATCGGTAATGATGCCGATCGACAAATATCCCTGGAGCGAAAGATATGGCTGGCTTCAGGACAAGTTTGGATTTACCTGGCAGATTTCCGTTGCTGACTCCAAGGATGCCAAACTTACGATAACACCTGCCATGTTATTTACCGGTGATCAGTTTGGCAGGGCCAAAGAAGCCATTAATTTTTATAGTTCCGTGTTTGAAAATTCGTCTACAGAACTGCTGTATCATTATGAGGCAAATGACCCGAATGAAGGCAAGGTTTTGTATTCGGAATTCAAACTGAATCATTACGATATTATAGCAATGGACGGACCTGGAGTTCACGAATATACCTTTAATGAAGCAGTTTCCTTCACTGTCAGCTGCCAGACCCAGGAAGAGTTAGATTATTACTGGAACAAGCTTTCTGAAGGTGGAAGCGAATGGCAATGTGGCTGGCTGAAAGACAAATTCGGTGTTTCATGGCAAATTGTTCCGGCTATTTTAGGGGCGCTTATGAGCGATTCGGCAAGATCGGAACGCGTAGTGAAAGCTTTTATGCAAATGAAGAAATTTGACATTGAGAAACTGGTCAATGCCTGAGTAAATATCAATAATTTCAATAAATCCCTGTTCAGTGACTTTATCCGAAATCTCAAACCTGCGGTTACAAAATCAGAAACTCGAAGCAACAACTTTCACAAAAGCAAATGATGTAGTCAGGTGGATGGGAGCGATGCAGGCACAGGATTATGCCATGAGTAAATGGGCAATCGGGAAGCGAATGTCGGACGCAACCGACGAAATTATTGAAAGGGCATTGAATGATGGTTTGATAATCCGGACTCATTTACTGCGCCCAACCTGGCATTTGGTAAGCGCTGAAGATATTTACTGGATGCTTGAGTTAACAGCTCCGGGAGTTAAATCTTCAATGAAATCAAGGAATAAGCAACTTGAACTCACAGCAGAAGTTTTTAATAAAAGTTTCGGATTGCTTGAAAAAGCGTTTTCCGAATACAACAACCTGAGAAGGGAACAAATTGAAGGAATATTAAATATAGCTGGTATTAAAACTGACGAAAACAGGTTGTCACATATTCTGATGGAAGCTGAACTCGAAGGACTGATATGCAGCGGGAGTAAAACCGGCAATAAACTCACTCACTGCTTACTTTCGGAAAGAGTTCCGACCCGAAAGGTTCTTAGTAAGGATGAAGCACTGGCTGAGCTGGCGAAACGATATTTTACAAGTCATGGTCCGGCTACTCTGAAGGATTTCACCTGGTGGTCAGGGTTATCGGTTGGGGATGCCACAAAAGCATTAAATTTTATTGCTTCTGATTTTATATCCATTTTGGTTGCCTCTGATAGATATTGGCTTAAAGCCGAATTGTCAGAAATTGATGCAAGCCGGGATTCTGTGCATTTGTTGCCATCATATGATGAATTCCTGATCAGTTACAAGGATAGAAGCGCGGCTCTTGAACTGGCGCATAACCGGAAAGCGATTTCAAACAATGGAGTTTTCTATCCGGTAATTGTTCTGAACGGACAAGTTGCCGGTACCTGGAAAAGAACAATACAAAAAGGTACTGCGAAAATTGAAACGAACTTATTTATTGAAATTAGTAACAAATCCCTCACGCTGATTGAGAAAGAGATTGAGGTTTATTGCGGTTTTTTAAACATGAAGAAGTGTTAATATCTGTTTATCTGATTATAAGAAGCTGTTTACCGGATTTCAATTCTTACGCGGATTGAATACGTATTTTGCGGATGATAAAAAAAAATAATTCTGATTTTAATTTTGTTCTTTTGTACCGCAGAATGTTGCCTAGTTAATGATAATTCATGTTACAGGCGGTTAAGAACTATATTCTGAGACTGTTAAAAATTATTTTTTTACTGGTAGGTTTTCTTTTCAATCTTTGAAAAGGCAAAGAATACCAGAATAATTCAGATTCACTGAACTTGAATTTAAAATTCAATGGATAATGTTAAATTATCGGACGAACTCATAGTAAGAAGAATAAAAGATGGGGATAGCCGGGCATTTGATATTCTGTTCCGGAAATATTACCAACGTTTATTCGCATTTGCTCAGGGATTTATCCGTGATGAAGATTTAAGTAAAGACATAGTGCAGGAAGTCTTCATTACCTTCTGGGAGAAAAGAGGTACTATTAAAAATATAGCGATTGAGGCATTTTTATATAAAATGGTCAGGAATCATTGCCTGAATTATATCCGTAATCAAAAGGTTTTTGAGAATAAAACAGTAAAGCATGAAAATGCCAGTAAACTGGAAGAGCTTTACAGAATTGCAATTCTAAAAGATGAACCCTACACTCTTATTGAGGATGAACTTAACCAGGAAATAGAGAATGTCTTAAAAAAACTTCCTGAAACCTGTAGAAAGGTATTTGAACTTAGTCGTATTGAGGGCCTGATGAATAGGGAAATAGCCGAAAGAATGAATTTCTCGGTGAAAAATGTAGAGAAGTATATTTCCCAGGCGCTTAAAGCTTTTAACGGATATTTTGAAAAGAAAAAGATAATCGTCTTCTTATTTTAGCATATTTCTAAAGTTCTCGGATCGGCTTTAGAAATCAGGATTTAAAAATTTATTTTCCATTTCACACGATTCTGCTAGTGTAATCCAATAGACTTTTTTTTATAACCGGCATAATTGCCTAGTAATTAATGCGATATATAATAAATGGCGCAAATATCTCACCTTCATTTTCAAATTATTTCTATCCTGCGAAAGAATTGTTGAGCTTTCTTCACTTTTTTAGTAGGGTTCCAGATAGCAAATGGTGTTTATCCGTCAAGAAACGAAAAGATGGAAGCAAATAACACCATTTTAATAGAAAAATATTTAAAAGGAGATTTGTCTCCGGCAGAGGTTGAGGAATTAAAACTTTGGCTTCTCGACGATGCAGCGCATAGAAGTCTTTTTGAAGAAATAAAACAAAACTGGCAACCCAAAGCTGGCGAGCAAAGCAATGTTGACAATGCTTTAAAGGAACTTCATTTCAAGCTTCAGCTAAATCAATCTCTTTCTAAAGAAAGTAATCTGAAAGTTGTCAGGCGAAAAACAATCATAGTTAAGCTGCTTAAAGTTGCCGCGATTTTACTTGTAGGTTTCCTGCTTAACCAGGTTATACATTCCTATCTCAAAAATGATTCAAAGAAAATTCAATGGTACACTGTAACCGCAACCGAAGGACAAAAATCTAAAATAGTTCTCGCCGATGGAACTGAAGTTTGGCTTAATTCTGAATCCACACTAAGAATTCCTGTTTCTGAATCACCAACAACCCGAAATGTGGAGTTGACGGGGGAGGCTTATTTTAAAGTAACCAAAAATCCAAAGGTTCCTTTTATTGTGAAAACCAAAGCCTATAATGTTGAGGTTTACGGAACAGAATTTAATGTTATGGCTTACGATGATTTTAACCGTACTGAAACTACACTGGTGAATGGCATAGTAAAAATACGCCGACAAAATAATGAACTGCTATTGAAACCCGGGCAAACCATGGTTTTTGCGAATAACAGGTTTACAAGGAAAGCAGGCAGAGTTGAGCAGGCTATTAGCTGGAAAGATGAAAAATTTTATTTCGATGCCATTCCTTTCAGCGAGCTGGTGGTAAGACTTGAAAGATGGTATAATGTTGAAATTAAGATTAGTGATACAAACCTGAAAAACAGGCTTTATTCCGGCGTTTTCAAGAATGAGGAAACCATATGGCAGGTATTGGATGCAGTTGAAAAAACATCCCCCATTCATTATGAGAGAAATGGATTCCGCAAAATCGTCATAAGCAGCAAATAGGCGGAACCATAAAGGAAGTACTACCTGACTTCATCTAACAAGAAATTGAAATTAATACTAAATACAAGAAATTTATGGATTTAATTTTACCACGGAATACAAAAGCGGCACTGTTATCACTGAGAAAAAAGAACCTGGCCGGGAAATTGATCGTTCTTATACTGCTGTTTTTTATGAGCTTTTCAAGCTATACTGCATTTGCGCAGAATAATAAGATTACGCTGAATCTTTCTAATACCTCGATTAAGGATGTGTTCAAGGAAATTGAAAAACAGTCGCAATATTCAATTTTCTATTCGGACGAATTAATTAAAAATATTGTGGTAAAGAGCATTAATTCCAAAGGGGAAACGGCCCTGGTCATCCTTGATAAATTACTGCCCCAGTACAATTTAAAATACGAACTCAATAACAATATCATTGTAATCCTCCAGGCTACCGACAAACCCTCCAAAAGTCCTGTGAAAAGAACGGTTACAGGAAAAGTTTCAGGAGCAGATGGATTAAGTATTCCGGGTGTAAGTGTGTTTTTAAAAGGAACAAACGATGGCACAATTACTAATATCGACGGGATGTTTTCGCTTGAAGTACCCAGTCAGAGCAGTACTTTGATTTTTTCATTTGTTGGATTTATCCGGCAGGAGGTGGAGGTTGGTAGTTTAAATACCATGAATATTGTACTTCAGCAGGAAAGTGTGGAGTTAAACGGGGTTGTGGTTACAGCGCTTGGAATTACCAAGGAGAAGAAAGCTTTAGGATACTCTGTTTCCTATTTAAAAGGGAATGAGTTAACTACGGTTAAGGATCCAAATATTATGAATTCTCTTGCTGGTAAATCTGCCGGGGTACAAATTTCAAAAAGCGCCGGAGGTCCCGACGCTTCAACGCGTGTTATTATTCGAGGTATCAATTCCTTGCAAGGGAATAACCAGCCTTTGTTTGTTGTGGATGGAATCCCGATGAATAATAATAATTTCGGGCAAACGGTGGCAAGTGCCGAAGGCAACGATGTAGGCCAGGGTTTTGAACTTGGCTCAGGCATAGGCGATCTGAATCCTGAGGATATTGAATCTGTAAGTATTTTGAAGGGGCCCAATGCTTCCGCGTTGTACGGATCGCGCGCTGCTAACGGAGTTATAATTTTTACGACAAAAAAAGGCGCAAAACGAACAGGCATAGGTGTTACATTTTCAACAAATACAACGATCGACAGAGCTGTTTACGACAGGGTTTACCAGGATGTGTATGGATTTGGGAATAATGGCATTTCCCCGGTTAATTCGGAAGGGATAAAGCAATTCCAGGACCAGACCGAAGGCAGCTGGGGCGGCAAAATGGATGGAACGCCATTTATTGACTGGGATGGAGTAACCCGCAATTATGACCCGCAACCCAATAATTATAAGGATTTCTTCGAAACCGGATATACGTCTACCAATACTTTGGCTGTAGCAGGAGGGAATGATAAGGCAGTTTACAGGTTATCGTACACTAACCTTACAAATAAAGGCATTTCTCCTAATAACAAGTTTGACAGGAATACAGTAAACCTGAGTGCCGGCGCAAATCTTACACCTAAATTGAAAATTGATACAAAGGTTACATATATAAATCATGAGGCGAAAAACAGGAACTTCCAGGCTGACGGGCATAGTGTTTCACGAAATTATATACATATGTCGCGTCATGTAAGTGATGCTTCGCTAAGAAATTATGAAAAGGCTGACGGCACCCAGAATGTTTGGCGAATTAACGACAGGCAATCAAACCCCTATTGGGTCGCATACAAAGATTATAATGGCGATAAGAGAGACAGGATCATGGGCAACACATCTGTTACATACAACATCAATAGCTGGTTATCTTTAATGGGCAGGGTTGGTATAGATATGTATAGTGCCAAAACCAAACAAATTACAGCCACCGGTGAGCTTACCCGTCTTGGAACCGACGGACAGCTTTACGAAGCCATGCAATTCAGTAAGGAAATCAACTCCGATTTCCTGCTTTCGGCTCATAAGTCTTTAAACAGTAAAATATCGATATCTGGTACATTTGGCGGCAGTAATTATTACCAGCAATATCAATCATCTTCGGGCAGAACAACTCGTTCATCGACTCCCAATTTCTATAATATTCAATATTCGAAAGATAATATTATTGCCTGGACCTATAATTCGGAAAAGAAAACACAGTCGCTTTATGGTACTGCCCAAATCGAATACAACAAATACTTGTATCTTGATGTTACTTCAAGAAATGACTGGTCGTCGACTTTGCCGGTAAAAAACAACTCTTATTTTTATCCGTCAGTAACCGGGAGTTTTGTGTTTTCTGAACTGCTGAAAACGAAAGATAAGATTATTTCATTCGGAAAACTGCGGGCTTCCTGGGCCAAGGTGGGTAACGACACCGATCCGTATCGCCTCGAAAGTGTATTTAACTCAGCGGGAAGTTATAACGGACAACCACTTGTTACTATTTCAACTGGATTACCTGCTGTAGATCTTCAGCCGGAGACAACCATTTCGTACGAAGTCGGAACTGAAGTCAGATTCTTAATGGATCGGCTTGGCTTTGATCTTACCTTGTATAAATCCACAACCAGCAATCAAATTCTGAACGCAGATATTGCTACCTCTTCCGGCTTCAACAATGCATTGATCAATGCAGGCGAGATTGCGAATAAGGGAATTGAATTACAAATAAATGCAGAACCCATAAGGCTGAAGAACGGATTCTCCTGGAATGTAATCTTTAATTATGCCAGGAATTTGTCGGAAGTTGTCCGTTTAACCAACGGATTAAACAGTCTCGTTTTGGCTAACCACTGGAATTTAACTGTAGAGGCTAATCCTGGTGAGCCATATGGCAACCTGGTTGGGGTACAGATTAAAAGAGATGCTAACGGGAACAAGGTAATTGGCGCCGACGGAAGATATGTTCGTGGCGACAGAGTCGTTCTTGGAAATTATAACCCTGACTGGATTGGCGGCATTACCAATAGTTTCAAATATAAAAGGGTAACCTTAAGTTGCCAGGTTGATATGAAAATAGGAGGGGAGATTTATTCGGCTACCAATCATTATGGAATGGAGAAAGGCACCTTTATCGAAACATTAGACGGTCGTGCCGAATGGTATGCTTCCGAGGAAGCGCGTAAAGCTGCCGGCGTTTCTTCCGCGGCATGGATACCCACAGGCGGAATTATTGCCGAAGGAGTATTGGCTGATGGATCCGTAAATACCAGATATATGAACCCGGAAACCTATTTTGCGCAGTTTGCAACCTGGACCAAGGAAATACATGAACCCTATGTTTATGATGCTACATATATTAAACTTCGTGAAGTTTATCTGAGTTATAAATTGCCCGATAAGCTGGTTAACCGGATCAAACTTACTGGCGCAGAGATTGCCCTGACCGGTCACAACGTGTGGCTCATATATAAAAAGACACCTAATATAGATCCTGAATCGGTTTATAACAGCACCAATGCCCAGGGTGTGGAGTATGCCGCTATGCCATCAGTAAGGAACATAGGCTTCTATATTAAAGTTGAGTTTTAATATTGAATAATAATAACTCAGTATTAAAACATTAAAAATATCGACAAATGAAAGCATTAAAAACACATAAGATTATCTCCATTCTGGTAGTTATGCTTACTATCCCGGTTTTGATTTCCTGCGAAAAGAATTTCGGAGATATAAACGTAAATCCAAACGCCCCAACTGTTACAAACCCGGATTTTATTTTTACTGAAGCCCTGATAAACGGGGCGCAGATGGATGCAAACCGTGATTTTGGAATCTGGGCCGGCCTTACGGCAAGTGATGAAGGTCTTGAACGAAAAGACAATTATTTTTTGCCAAGTGAACTGGCAATCAACACCTGGAGAGGGTGTTATTCTATTATAGCCAATCTGAATGAGATAGTCAAAATCGTTAAAGATGATCCATATTATGTGAATAAACTCGCTGTTACCAGGATATGGCGCGCTTATATTTTTGGAAGACTTACAGATCTGTATGGTGATATTCCATACTCGGAAGCGGCAAAAGGGAATACGGATCAATTTATAATTTCGCCTGTTTATGATACACAGCGATCCATTTACCTGGGTTTGCTCGAAGAATTAAAAGATGCGATTGCTCAGATTGATGTTACTTCAACTGCTCTCGGTAACTATAAATCTGCTGATATTGTTTACGGAGGAGATCTTACAAAATGGATAAAATTTGGTAATTCCCTGCGTCTTCGCATGGCTTTACGGATTTCGAATGTAGAACCTGATCTGGCCAAAGGGATTGTTACTGAAATTATGACTCAAAACCAGGTTATGGCTGCTAATAGCGATGGTTTTCACTTTAAGTTTAACAAGGATTTTAAGGCTGCAACCTATTATTTCTATTCAGCTGGTTTGGCCAGGATATTACCAAGTAAATTCCTCGTTGATATGATGCTTCAAACAAGCGACCCGCGCCTGCCAATCTACGCGCAGCATCCCGAAAAAGGGACTTCGGTAAGCACATACAGAGGCATGCCTGGCGAACTTACAGTTGACGAAAGGATTGCCGCAGATTACAATTTCAAGAAAGCTTCTCATGTAGGTTCCTATTTTTTACGGGAAGATGTGGTTGGTTTCACCTTGAGTTATGCTGAAGTCTGTTTTATGAAAGCCGAGGCTGCTTTTAAAGGCTGGGGCGCAGCTCCTGCTGATGCAGAAACATTCTATAATCAGGGTGTTCAGGCTTCGATGAGCTTCTTCAAAACATTTATTCCAACCAATGCATTGCAGGTAGATCCTTTTACTGAAATTACGACGGCTCAGATTAACACCTACCTTAGCGGCCCGGGAAAATATGAAGGTACTGATGAAGAGAAATTTGCGAAGATAATCACGCAGCGATGGATAACCCTTTACCAGGAAGGTGGTTACGAAGCCTATGCTTTGGTCCGCAGGACACATTATCCAAAATTAACAAAGTTTGACGGAAACCTTTGGGATCTGGATAACGACTTTATTCAGCGAATGCCATATCCTATCGAAGAGTATTCTCTGAACGGAGATAATGCATTGGCCGCGGATGCAAGGCAAGATAAAAAAATATGGTGGTCAAAATAGCTTCTAAGTGACTTGCACTCCCGAAGTGAACTTAGGTGGCAGAATAAAATTTATGGTTAAATCTCAAAATAAAAAAGTCTTATTGATTGGCTGGGACGCAGCTGATTGGAAAATTATAAATCCACTTCTGGATGCCGGACGTATGCCTGCTCTGGAAAGCCTGGTAAACCGGGGTGTTATCGGAAAACTGGCAACGCTTGAGCCTACATTTTCTCCTATGCTCTGGACTTCTATAGCTACCGGGAAAACAGCCGATAAACATGGAATTCTTGGCTTTATTGAGCCTACACCCGAAGGTGATGGAATTCGCCCGGTGAATGTAACTTCCCGTAAAGTGAGAGCTTTATGGAATATTCTGAATTTTGAGAATAAATGGGTGAACCTTGTCAACTGGTGGCCATCCTATCCTGCCGAGCCTTTGCATGGTGTTGTAGTATCAAACAATTTCCCGAAAGCTTACAGTGGCAAAGATTCGGCTCCTCCAACCGGAACAATTCACCCTGATGAGTGGATTGATAAAATACTGGAAACAAAAATCTATCCTGAAAATATTATAGATCAGGAGCTGCTCAATTTTGTACCCGACGCAGTAAGTGTTGACCAGGATAATGATAAGAGCTTAGTTAAACTGAGTGTGATTACTGCGGAGAACCTGACGGTATATTATTCTGCACTAAAACTCATGCAGGAAACAGAATGGGACCTTACCGCCGCTTATTTCGGAGGTATTGATCAGTACTGCCACCAGTTTATGAAGTATCATCCGCCGAAGCTTCCTTCTGTAAATGAAACGGAGTTTGAGTTATACAAGGAAGTGATAAACGCTGCTTATGTTTTTCATGATAAAATGTTGGCGAAACTTCTGGAACAAACTGATGAAAATACTGTCGTTATTTTGATTTCGGACCATGGTTTTCATTCCGATCATTTACGTACGCTCACTTTGCCTGATTTTACTGCGGCAGCAGCTCTTGAACATAGTCCTTACGGTATAATCTGTATGGCCGGACCGGGAATTAAAGAGGATGAGAGAATTTATGGCGCATCCATCCTCGATATTACGCCAACTATCCTGGCAATTTTCGGAATACCGGTTGCAAAAGATATGGATGGCAAGCCTTTGCTGAATGCCTTTAAAGATAAAATCCTGGTGCCTGCTATCAACAGCTGGGAAGATGTGCAAGGTAATTTTTATACCCACCCTCCGATTTTGCAGGTTGATACATTCGCTTCGGTTGAAGCAATGCGGCAATTAGTCGAACTTGGGTATATCGAAGAACCTGATGCGGATATTGAAAAGGCCATTAGCAAAACCATCGAAGAGTCAAAATATAATCTTTCGCGAACTTACCTGGGATCCAGGAGGTTCCGGGAAGCAATTCCGCTTCTCGAAGAATTATTTGCAGGCAACCCGAAAGATATTCGCTTCAACCTCGATCTGCTGAGATGTTACATTGAGCTCAGGATGTTTGATAAAGCGCGTGACCTGATAAATAACATCGATACACTAAAAGAAGGGAGCAGGCCAAGTGTCGATCTGCTTAAAGGTATGTTGCTGATTTATGAGAAAAACTATGATGAGGCGATAATACTCTTACAAAAAGTTGAAAAGGAAAATCCCGGTTTTCCAAATCTGCAAACCAACCTTGGTAATGTATATTTAAAATCAGGGATGTTTAATAAGGCAATTCAAGCCTATCAAAATGCGCTGAATTTTGATGATGGGAATGTAGGGGCATACCGCGGGTTAGCTATATGTCACCTGCGTTTACAGAAGTACGAAGAGGCGGCTGAATATGCTCTTTCGGCCATTGGCCTGTTCTTTAATATGCCACTGGCACACTATCACCTGGGAGAAGCGCTTTTCTACCTTAAAAAATACGGGGATTCTATACAGGCTTTTGAACTGGCATTAAAAATGGCCCCTGATTTATATAAAGCCAGGCTTCGGCTTGTAACAATTTACAGGAATTATTTGCATGAGCCGGCTAAAGCTGAAATTCATTCCAAAATACTCAGTCAATTTATGAAAGGAGAAATAACCATTGTTTCCGGTTTGCCGCGATCGGGCACATCAATGCTGATGCAGATGCTTCAGGCAGGCGGACTTACTATACTTACAGATAATGTACGTCAGCCGGATGAAAATAATCCGAACGGATACCTGGAATACACACCGGTTAAAAATCTGAAAAAAGATCAATCCTTCCTTGCTGAAGCCGATGGCAAAGTAGTTAAAGTAATCACGCAATTGCTGAAATATCTGCCTGATCAGTTTCATTATAAGGTTATTTTCGTAAAACGGAATATGCATGAAATCCTGGCTTCACAGCAGAAAATGATCGGCAAAGCTGGCGAAACCTATTCAGTGTCATTAGCCCAGGCTTTTGAACGGGAAGTCGAACTTGTTGATATATGGGCACGCAAAGAACCCAATGTTGAAATCCTTTACCTGAATTATGAAGATGTAATTTATGATACTGATGAACAGATTAAAAGTATTTCCGGATTTATCGGGAAAGACCTTGATAAAAATAAAATGAAAGAGGCAGTTAATGTAAATTTATATCGCAACAGGTTGTCAAAAAAATCTTAAATTCTTACTAATCCAAATAAAAACTGAAAACTATGAAAAAAGATTTACTGAAAAATGTGAAATCCTATTCTGCAATGGCAGTAGGATTGCTTGCCGCCGATGCGGTTCAGGCGCAAATCGTTTATACCGATGTTGATCCTGACATGGTTGTGCATGGCAACTTTGAAGCCGCCGACTGGCATGATGCTTCAGCCTGGTCAAGCTTCCAGATTGACCTTGACGATGACGGGAATACAGATTATACTCTTAGGGTTTTATCTGGTATCCAGCATGGTGTTGGAAATTTTGATCCTGCAGGAGATAATCAATATGTAAATAACCCTGCAAATCCATTTGCAACCCCTCTTGAAAAAGGAGCTGAGATTGGTGCTGCAAGCCAGGAATGGAAAGGCCTCATGGTTTATCCGAATGGGTATAATTACCTTGGAACAATTACAACATTCGGTAAAACTGTTGCGCAAGGTGGCGGTGGATTCACCGGCAAAACCGACAAGTATTTAGGTCTTAAATTCAAGATTGGATCACAATTTCATTATGGATGGGCTCGTTTTGATACCAGGGAGGATAGCCGGCAATACACGCTTAAAGACTATGCTTTCGAAAACACTCCAGAGAAATCTATTTTAGCGGGAGATGGTCAGGTTTTTTCAGCAATTAGTAAATTATCTTCAAAAGATTTGAAAATCAATACTTCTGGTAATAAAATCAGCATCGATCTGATTAACCTGGTAAATGCGGCAGGAACTGTAAAAGTGTTTAATATTGCCGGGCAGGAAGTGCTGTCGGCAAAAATTGACAATCAGAATAATGAATTCAATCTAAATTCCGTTTCAGGTATTTACCTGGTAAAAGTATCTCTTGCAGGAGGACAATATTCGCAGAAGATATTTATCAAATAATGCTAAACTCCTTAAAACCCAGAGGGAGATTTCCCTCTGGGTTTCTCTACCTTTGCGTATAATTAAATTTCTGTCAACCCAGGCTGTTTCCCTTTTAAAATTTTGAAATGAATAAAACGTTAATTCACATATTGGTCATTGTTTTTGCGATTTTTAAAACTTCTTCCGGTTTTGCCCAGGATACTATCATTGACAACTTCAATGATAGTACTTTCAGCAGTACAATTTGGGAATATGCGAATCAAAGCTGGTCAGCAGGAAGCGCTTCCAATCCTTCGCATGGTGGTGTTGTTCCGGCGTTAATCAATATTTCCAATGGCGTATTGGCTCTCAGGGGACACGGGAATCTCTATACTGGTGATATTATGGGGATTGGACGGAAAACAAAAGTCGGCTCATGCATTATCAGCAAAGCCAAACATGCTTCAGGAAGATATGAATTCAGGGCTAAAATAATTCCCCGGGCCGGCGATTTATCTGCTTTCTGGACTTTCGATTTCAAAGCGTACTCAAGTGTCGATTCAGGGAATATTAATCATGAAATTGACATTGAAGTAAAACAGAATCTGAATGCATTTAACCAGGCGCTTTGCAATACCTGGATTTACGAGAAGGTATACACTCAACGAACAAACAACAATTTCCTGAACCAGGATGACGGTAATTATCATATTTACCGTTTTGATTGGCACACCGGTGGAAAAGGTATTCAGCCCAGGGTTGAATTTTATTACGATGATGTTTTGAAAGAGACAATAACAACAAATATCCCGTCCCGAATGTCAAAATTGTGGATTGGCAACTGGTTCCCTTCCTGGGCTGGGACTCCTGATTTTGCGGTGGATACAATGTTTGTCGATTGGGTTAAGATTATTCCTTTTCATGAGTCAAACGATTCAGTGGCTAATCCTACAATAGGGCAGACACCATATTATGGAACTCCTTTTCAGATTCCGGCGAAAATTCAGGCCGAAGATTTTGATAATGGAAGCGAAGGAATAGCATACCACGATGTTGATGCCGGCAATACCGGTAAAGTATACAGGCTGACTACGGATGTTGATATCGAAAAATGGACAGCGCTCAACAGCTATGCTCTTGGATATGTTCAGGATGGGGAATGGGTAGAGTATACAATTGATGTATCACAAACGAAAAAATACGATATCATCCTTTCTGTTGCTTCTAAATTAGCAGGAGGAACTTTGCATATAGAAATCGATGGGACCGATATTTCCGGCCCCGTGAAAACTCCGGGAACCGGCGGCTGGGGAATCTTTCAGGAGCTATGGGTTTCGGAACTGCAGTTTCCTGAAGGGTTGCATGTAATGAGGGTGTTTGTTGACAAAGGCGATTTTAACCTGGATTATAT
The DNA here is from genome assembly GCA_963665485.1 of Bacteroidales bacterium. Classification (GTDB taxonomy): domain Bacteria; phylum Bacteroidota; class Bacteroidia; order Bacteroidales; family UBA4417; genus UBA4417. Next base: position 1,600,443 of record OY762227.1, read on the forward strand.
GGATATCCGCGAAGTTTCTCTGGCTGAAATTCCCGGTTTGAATGATGCTCAGTCAAGTGCTGTAAATATTTATCCAAATCCTTGTAAGTCTGGCACATCCGTTTACTTTTCAATCAGTAGTCAAAATATATCGGAAGGCAATGTGGATATTTATAACCTATTGGGTAAAAACCTTAGCACTCAAAAATTTTTATCTTCACAGAAAATACAACTTGACCTAAGTGCAGTAACGGATCCTGGAATATACCTGTTGAAATTCTTTGTTAATCACAAGATATACCTGAAGAAATTGGTTATTCAATAAGGGTGAATACCTTTATGAAATCCATCTTTTCAAACAATTTTACTCCGACAGAAAAGCAGTTTTTTATCCATAACCTTTGGTTTCTGTTAAAGAACGTCTATAGGGCATTTCAGAAGGTTTTATCGCCACAAATGTTCCTTAGCCCACAATCGCCCAATTGCCTGCAGCATAAGGGTGCAGCGATTTTAAATCGCTAAAAAATGGCGAATAAAATTCGCCACACCCGGTTGAGGTACTAATTAGAGGAAGGAATCTGGTCTCTCCCAGGTGCTGCATGGAATCTGTAATGTGTAGCGGGTTCGAAAACTGAAATCATTAATACCAGTATCACTTATACTTCGGATTCATCTCAAAAATGCTTTTCTTGATCAATTGATTTCAGCACCCGAAAATCATATTCTCGAGTTTTTTAACATACTTGTTCCCAATTTTTTTGTAAATAAATATTGTTGTCCATTCATAGCCATGATATAATATGAAGAGTTCAGGAATCTTATCATTATCAATATCTCTATAATCGAGAAATTCATGGCCCCTTCCCCAGCTATCTATTTCCAGCTCTTCTGAAATCAGGTTTATTAGTTGTAATGAATTATTTTTCAAATCTAAAAAGTAAACATTCGAGATTGCTTTTAAACTGTCTTCTGCTTGTGTAAAGCAAAGTATATTTTTTGAATCCCGGAGGCTTATGATATCGAAATTAATGTTCTCAAAGTGTGCATTCAGATTACTAAACAAACTGTCATTGGTTATTCTGAAGAAAAGTGAATCACTTGAATCTTTATTTATTTTTTCAAATTGTCTGTCACATGGTATTTTAAAATTTGAAGCAAGCGAATTGTCTTGCAGTTTAGACTTGGATCCAAATCGGCCAACTCTTAAATCGTCACAATCGTAAGAAGAACTTACTACGCTGTCAATCTGAACTAATACCTGGCTTCCTTTTACACAAGTATAAAACAATTTCACTTCCCTGAAAATAGAATCCCTCTCCTTAACTTCTTTATCTCCTTTGTGATTATAGTCCTCAATAGGTATGAATTCTCCATTCTTAATGAGCGCGAATATTATTAAATCATTCTCTATATTCTTTTTAGAGTCCGGAACGACAAGAGATAAAATTACTGTGGAACTATCAATCAGGCCACATTTATAAGTATTTGTTGCAGACTCAGAGGCACATCCTGATAAAAGCATACAGGTAACTGAGAGCAAATAAAATATCAATCTTATCATGCTTTATCGGTTTATGAAATAAATAATTATTTCTCAATTTTAAAAAAGTCATTTTATTTTTTTCTGACTTTATGAACATACTTTCTGTAAATAAAATACACGACAATACCGAACAGAAACAGTCCCCAAAGTTTTACCAGGAAAACTATAAAGGTTGCTAAAATATCCCAGCCGAATTTTAGCGCTTCAAGGATTTCTCTCCCGAACCCTGGTTCAAATGCTTCAATATTTTTATCGTTCGCAATAAGTTCTCTTTTAATTGTTTGTCTCTGGTAAATATTCAAATTTATAGTGCTGAAATTTATCTGGTCAGCCAGCGAAAGGTTATTGATTTTTGCGTTATCGGCTTGTTCCTGTTTGCTTAATAATACTTCCTCAGCAAGGGTGGTTTCGGTTAGTTTTTTCCCCCTGCTGTCAATTGCGGAGGTTAGACGTTCTTCATTTTTTGCTGAACGTTTTTGTGTGAGTTTGTTTGAGAAAATTTGTAATGCGACATCGTCAGCTTTGATAATTCTATAATCCAGATAATCTATGTTTTGGGATATTTCTTTCAAGGTCGTGTCGAGCCTGGTATTTGGAACTCTTAACGTAATTGAATTGGATACTGTATAGTAGGTTGTCTCTAGTGAAGAATCCGCGCTGACTGCGGTTGTGGCAACATTATCAATATTGCTCGAAAGGTTTGTATATGTAACAAACCCACCTTGATGGTTAGTGATGTCCTCGATAGCATAAGTTGATTTGATAACACTTTTAACCTTGAATTTCAGTTCTGCGGTTCTGATAAACTGATGCGTTGAATCTTTTTTGTTTTCAACAGCTGCCGATGATGAGATAAAAGCATTCGAAGTACTGTCAGCCATTACATTTTCACCCATTTTTTCTCTGTTGCCGGGTCCGCAGGCCGAAAAACAAATGGCTATTCCTAGTACAAAAATTATTCTGACTTTTTTCATAATTCAGTTTTTAAGTTTGTTGTCTATGTTTACTTTGTATTTAATTGAACGCTAACAGGTATTTTTTGAGTAGAGTAATGCCAGCATATTTTAAGCTATTCGGATTTTGACAAAAATTCAGGTTTTTGCATAAAGTGAATCACATTGAAATCCTTACTATCACTTAATTCCTATCCTCTTGCTTTCATTATTTGCATTAAATACAGGGAAATACATCAACTCAACCTTTGCCGGATTTAGAGCGTATTTACCTGAGTACCTGGGCATCAGTTTTACTTCAAACGTGTATTTCCCTTTTGACAAATGCTCGCAGAATATTGCAGTTTCGTTTTTGAAATATTCCCTGTTCGATTCGTTCCGGAAATTGGTTTTCTTATCGGTATAGGAACACCCGCCGGGAACCGGGATATTTATCATTACATATTCAGCATCTTTTTTAACTATGACATCAGCGATAAGTATAGTTTCCTTTCCTGCTTTTAAAGTGTATGCCGAATCATTGCTAAAGTGAGTCGAGATTTCAAAATCACTTTTGGTAAGTTTTGGTGTTTTGTTCCAGTATCGCTGATAACTGGTAAAATAAACCGGGTAATCACCCATTTTTGTTATTTCAATTGCCTGATTTGGGTTGATTTCCATTTCAAAAGGGAATTTCGTAATCGTTTTATTTACATCACCTTTAAGATTTAACGATGGTTTGCTTAACTTGGTTTTGCCGGTGAGTAAATCAGGCAATATGGTTTCAATAATTTGCGCTGCTTCGTAAGTATTTCGCCAGTAACCCGTTTTCCTGCTTTCGAAAAAGTAGTTTCTTATCTTTCCAAGAATCATTGTGTTATCAGAAGTATCAGCTTTTAGAATCTTATATGCAAGCAAAGTGTTCTGAACGTCATTATCAAGCAGTCCTGAGTCATGTTTTTCGTCAGCATAATAAACATTACCAAACAAGGTGCTTTTCTGATATGTTTTAAGTGTATCAATATCTACATAAATGTTGCATGCTTGCTTCAAGCTTATGATTTGCAACAATCCGTTTAACGACAAATTCTTGTTATTTTCAAATTCTGCGATATACGGCCCATAATTTACCTGCGAATTCAAAAGCCGGAGAATTTTAAGCACCCGTATTCTTGAATTGAAATCCCTGTTGTTTTCAAGTTCCCATATCAGTTTTTCGGTTAGCTGGCCCTTATCTATATGGGTTTCATAGCCTTGCTTTTCTGCCTGGCTAAGCGCTTCCAGTACATGCAAACTTATCCATCCGCTGTTCTCCGAATTTTTCCACCAGCCCCACAATCCGTAATCCTTTTGATTTTTACGCAATAGCCTGATAAGTTTCTCTATCTCATTATCATGGTTAAATTTTTCGTTTTTGAATTGAGCTATGCTTTTTTCGGCAAGTAGTGCCATCAGTTTCGATGCAATTTGCTCATTGCATGAATATATATAATTAATCAGGTTGCTAATTTCATCATCAATAACATCCAGTACATCGGCTTTTGCATATAAACTTACTTTACCCAAAGTACTATCAGCTATCAAATTAATGGTTGTGTCATGGTCAAGAACATAGAAATTACCTTTCGTTACTTCCAGGCCAAGCGGGAAAACCGGTATTTTTCTTAATTCACCGTCAAAGTAACCGTCGGCTCTTTCGAGTGAATATTTGATGGAAATTGAATCGGAAGCAATTATTGATAGAGTGTCGATAATTGAATTAACACAATACCTGGAATTCGCAGACTGAACAACATCGTTTATTTCAAACTTTGATGTTACCTTGACGGAATCGGGTGAATAATTCAGCACTTTCCCGATTGCAAAAGTAGTATCCGATTCAACCAGGAATCTCGGGACTGCAAGCTGAGCCATCAAAGGTTTATAGGATTTTATAAGGCTTTTTGATTGCCCCGATTGTTTGTCCCCGTTCATTGCCAGGTAAAATGTTTCCCAGCTTGTTACATCATCCGGAAAGGTGATTTCAAAACTTGCTTTGCCTTTTTTGTCGGTAGATAATTTGGGTTGCCAGAAAGCATAATCCGAGAAGTTCGCCCTGATTGAGCTTGATTGCGAGACTGATTCATAAAAGGCATCATCAAAATCAGCCCCTTTATTTGCCTGAGCCTTTGTTGATTTAAAGGCTCCTGCTTTAGTTTCAATAATTACAACGCCATCTGCTCCACGGGAACCGTAAATGGCCGTAGTTGCCCGATCATTAAGTATTGTAATATTTTGGATCAGCTCAGGGTCGAGTTCTGAAATATCGCCGGTAAAAACATTCCCGTTTATTATGTAGAGTGGCGTTTTAGCGAACTCAACTGTTGATGAGCCGCGAACTGAAATCTGAACTGCGCCCCCGGGGATGCCGCTATTGGTTGTAATGAATACTCCGGCAACTTTTCCATTTAATGACTGAGAAATATTTCCTTTAATCCCGGGAATTCCTTTTATCAAATTTTGTGAATTTATACTGACAACTGAAGCTGTTAAATTGGATTTTCTTTGAACGCCATAACCAACAACAACTACTTCTTCGAGTCTTTGTGCTGATTCAATGAGAGTTGCGTTTACTATATGATTATACCCAATTGCTTTTTCCTGAGGTTCAAATCCGATAAAGGAGAAACTCAGCATAGTATAATTTGCAGGAACTTTTAACGAATAATACCCTTTCATATCAGTGAGTGTGCCATATGTTGTACCCTTAATCAATACCGTTACTCCGGGAATTGGTTCGCCTGAGATATTTTCGTAAACATAGCCTTCAACCATATCACCTTCACCGGTATAACGGAATTCCTGATGGTAAATGTTTTGAACCTGCTTCAGCTCATTTTGTTTTTCACCATAGTACGAATCAGATTTAAAAAGTGATTCTTCGATCAGGTTACTTACATAAACACTAAAATTGTCTTTTTTAAATGCCTGAGCTCGTGTAAATTCAAAATAATTCAAACCGTTTTGCTTAATGAAAACTGAGTCCACAACCTGATACCTTGCGCCCGGATAAAAGAATATCAGTTTGTGATAGCCCTTCGCCAATTCATGAATTAAATCGGTATTACCCGGATAAATACGAAGGAAGTCAGCATCATCATACCTGAAAACCAGGATATTCAATGGGATATCTTCAACCCGGCTTTCTACCTGCGACAATTTAAAAAGTAGTTTGCCATAGCCCTTTGAAGTGGAAACCGGATTTGAATACCGCGCATTTTGATATCTTTTTGAATCAAGATAGTTTTTCCATTGCGCGTTTAACCCGTTTTTAGTGAGTATCACATCGTTTAATCCCTTTTCATCATGGTAAGGGTATAAGTAATCCGGGTATTTATTTTCATTTACACTTCGCATCTTGAGCAATTGCGGTGCAAAATCATATTCGAAAAACGGCTCATGATAAAAATTAGTTGAGAAGCCATCGATAATATGAAACGAAACATAACCTGAAACCGGTCCTGCAAGATTAATATTGGATTGATTTTGTGATTTTGAAGACAGGAATTGAATATCGTCGCCATGTTCGACATAGGCATATTTTTCTCCGAAAGTATCCCTGTAGGGGAAAATGTAATTATAAAGCAAGCGCTTCTCATAAACACTGAGTTCGGGTTTAACTATGGCAATTTTTATATTCTTTTGAACTAAGTCATCATTTAAGCTAAAAATTAGTTTTTTGCCATTGTTAAAATAAAGGCTGTCGAGAGTAATTTCTCTTATGCTTGTGCGCAGCTTTATTTTATGGTATCCTCCTGAAATCTTAAATGAATAAGGTTGCTTATTTGTTGACCAGCTGAAATACACAGGTTTGCTGTCTACATATATTACATGGATTGGTTGAATAGCTCCTTTGGACATCACAAAAGGGGAAAACTGTGTCTGCGAATCGTAAGCCTGGTACTCGGAACGATATAGTGATTTTTCAGGATAAATAAACTTGTAATACTCAATGGAATCAATACCGGCCAATAATTTCCAGGCATCATAATCAAGGTTAAAGCCGGTATTCGACTCCAGATTAAAATCCTTGAAGCTGAAATTATTGATAACGGTTTTGCTCTTCCTTGTTGCTCCGAGGTAAGGCAGATCCGGAGGAGAGTAATTGAATTTTTTTGTTAATGAATATGCCGTTATATCAACATTTTCAACTGGTTTTCCATCGATATCGGTAACTGAAACTTCAACCCGGGTTTTCTGACCCGGGTACACAAGTTTAGGTTGTGAAACCGAAATATTCAGTTTTTTGTCAGTTAAAGGAATACGATAATTTTCTTCTTTAACTTCACCTGCCCATAAATATTGAATTGAAACGAAATAATTCTGTTTTGAAGCTGATCTCTTCCTGATATTTAACGAATCTGCAAATCCTTTAAATAACTCGGAATTCTTTTTGTAAATATGATAGCTGAATGGAATTTTTCTGGGATTATCAACCACAATAAATACTGAATCACTGGTTCGTTCCGAAAAGCATTGCAATAGAATTGGTTTTGAAGAAATGTCTATTTTTTTAGAAAGGCTGTCAGATGTAACAGTATAGTCAGAATAAAAAGGATTTAGATCAGTTTTGTAAGGGAGGTTTCCCTCAAAAATCTTAGTACTGTTTCCAAAGTTATCAGTTGCCGAAATAGTGGCTTTTTTAGGCTCAGAAACACCATTCTTAACGAAGACGAACTGAATGGAATCAGCGGGCATTTCGATATCAAATTTTTCAGATTTGTAGAAGTACTGGATTTTCTTACTTTCGGAAATAGCCTCATTGTCGGATGTCAGCAACCTTACAAAAAGGTCATATTCGAAATTTGCTTTGGGGAATAAAGAGTCTGCGATTGTTACTTCTGTTTCATCAGTCGGATTGAGTTTCTTTTCAAGGAATAAAATAGTATCGGGTACAAAAACATGCCTTTCCAGGTACTTGTTTATGGTTTTTGGCTTTGCCAGTATTTCGATTCTTGCATCCAATAGGTTCAAGCCATTCTCATCGGTGCCTTTAACGAATAATTTAAAGGCTTTATTATGGTACTGTTCTGTTTCGTCAGTTCTTACAGAAAGTTTGTTTTTCGTGAGTTCATAATCTTCATATTTGAATGAGTTCTTGATATAAACTTTGTACTCATTGATTTGAAGTGAAATAGTATAATCTCTGTCAAGTTTTAACTGGAGTGAGTCATGTAGCGGGAATTGATATTCGTAAGCACCTTTACGATAAGGCTTTAGTGTGGTTAAAAGTATATCTTTTTTGCCCGTTTCAAGAATAACCTTAACCGGTTTATCTATCGCCTTTCCTTTTTTTGTGACTAAAAAAGCTTTTAACTTAACTGTATCACCAGGTTGGTATTTTGGTTTATTGAAGACTAAATACCCGGTATGTTTTTTATTAAAATGTTGTTCCGTGTAATAATCACAGTAATAATCATCAAATTTACAGGCAATCCGGTTAAATGATTTGACGAAGAAATCTTTCGTACGGGAAATGGTTCCTTGTGGCCAGCCTCTTGCAATGGATTTAACGCCATCAACAGGCAGGTAAATTATAAATCTTACTGGTATCCAGATGTACTTCAACGGCGAACCAAACACCACTTTCCGGGCGTCTCTTTTTATTGCTGGATTATTGTATTGCCTTTTAAGATTATAATAACTAGTAAAGCCGTTCACTGTGACTTTAAGCATACCTGTCTGGTTCGATTTCCGGTCAATATAGGATTGTGTTTTCTTGTCATAATGCAGCCTTTTATATCGGACTTTTACATGAGCATCCTTAATAATCCTTCCTTGCGGATCATAAACCTGCACTGATAAATCGGTATTGTTGTTTAAAATAAAGACATCGAAGTTCTGTATTGTTGTAATGGATAATTTCTGTTTGTTCTTTTCTGAAAATGTCCTAAGATAATGGCCCTGAGATAAATTTCCAGTATAATGGCTATCTGTAGGAAAAGAATCAACCAGGGTGTGAAAAAAAGAAGTGTCCGCTATCCAGGTATCTTTTTGGTAAATCTTTGCAGCTTCTTTATTGCTAAGTTTATAAATGTAAGTGTAATAACTGGTCTGCCTGCTTTCTATTAGCTTCTGGCTGCTTGCAGCGAGGTTTAATAGTAGAGAAAGAACAAGCAAGAGGAATTTTAAGTGCCTGAGATATATCATCTTATTTTGTTTTTCTGATTAGATAAAATGGCAGGATGCTTTTTATTTAATAATGATCTTCTGACCTAAAAATTTCGGTTTCACTCCGAACGCAAGGTCGATAAACATTTTATCACGTGCAAAAATCTCTCTGAGCTTAGTCTTAAATCCATTATATGCGGCGACTTCTCCTGCATTAAATCCAAATGCGTTTATTCCATATTTTCTTGCTAAAAACACAGCTCTTTCGTTATGGAATTTTTGGGAAATAACTATAAAGGAATTTTGTCCGAATATTTCTTTTGCTCTTACTACTGCATCCAGAGTTCTGAAGCCTGCATAGTCCAGGGAAATTAAGGTATCGGGGATTCCGCCTTTTACCAATTCTGTTTTCATATCCAAAGGCTCATTATAATCAGATTTACTATTATCACCACTGATAATTATATTTCTTATTTTACCGCTTTTGAATAACCTGATTGTTGCATCAATCCGGTTAAAGAAAAATTCGTTTTTATTCCCATTCTTGAGATTTCGGCTTGTTCCAAGAAGTAATCCGGTATTATTTGCAGCGACCTTCTCTATTTTATCAGTAATATAATATCCGGAAAATTTTCTAACTGAAATATTGGCCCAAACTGTGAAAACCAAGACAATTATAATTAATGAAAGTAGTATTATTTTGAAAATTAGCTTTCGTTTCATAATGTAGGTACTGATGTTATTTAAAGAATATTGAAACCCCCATACTTAGTAACTGTTGTTGATTTTTGCACCTATTTGGTTACAGACATAATTTGCAGCTTCAACAAGCCATGCAAAATATAGGTCCCTTTTTATTTTTTTTATCTTCTTAACAATTTCATTTTCAAACCATTTTTTGTCGTTTGAATTCGAAAAAGAATCAAACGGAACATATATAAACTGAGACTTTGCAATATATAGCAGGTAATATCTGGATGACTTGAAAACTTTAATGAAATGCTCGGTTTTTAATGGTTGTATTGTTCCGTCCTCCATAATGCCATTGATGATATCTGGTTCAATTTCGTAATGACGCTCAAGCATAAACACCTTATTCTCTTTTGAATAAGCATATCTCCGGAATTGAATTACCAGCAAAACTTGATAGAGCAACAGGGAAAAAATCAGGAATAATTCAATTGAATCATTGTTGTTATCTAACAACAGAATTAATATTAATGCCCAAATCCATGCTAATAACCACCATTTTTTTTTAAGATAAGTCTTTATTAAAATTCCGAAAAACTTCTTACTTGTTAATTTGATCTTACCAGAAATTATCATACTTCTTGCTCTAATATTTAAAAATTCATTTAGCGGTTCAAATGTACATTTTATTGGAATCCGAATGCACTGCTGGTTAATTAGGTAATTGATTTCGTGGAGACTAACTATTCGTTACTTTTAGCCACTATTTCAACCATTCCGTTTTTAATAAATCTGAGTAATTTGTCATCATTCTTGAACTCTACATAATCTTGTAAATTTAATTCAAATAACTGTCAATCGCTGATTTATATTAGGTGTAAAAATAAAACGTGTAGACTGAATTGTGAAAAGTGTTTGTATGTGTATAGTTGTTGTCAAATAGTATGTTGTCAAATATAGAACTTATTTGAATTTCATATCACGCATATCATTAATATTATCCTTTACTTTGAATTTGAATTAGAAGTCTTGTCTGAAAGGTATTTTCGGATTAGAAGGAATTACATTTAACCAGTATTGAAACAAATCAAACAAATTAACTGTGACAAAACTAAAAGTAAAACTGCTGGCATTTCAAAATGCGCCGGATTCTGTTTTTAAGAACGCGATTCCCAGGATTGAGAAAATACTTCCTCCCGAAAAATATACACTTACAGAACACCATCCCGATATCCTGTTCTTTCTTTCAGGCGGTTCCGAACAATTAGCAATCAAACAAGTTACGGGGGATAAATTTTATGTGCTTATAGGTTCACAGCACGACAATGCTTACGCGTCGGCTACGGAAGTTAAGGCGTATTTGAACAGTATGAATATCAGGTCATTGCTTCTGGATGAGGAGGAGGCCGAAACTCCCGCATTTCTCAACGACTTTTTTGCTGTAAAACAGGCATTGAATAATTTGCGCGGGAAAAATCTCGGGCAAATCGGGCAGGTTTCGGATTGGCTTATTTCATCAGCTATTCCACCGGATTTACTGGAAGAAAAACTTGGCATCAAATTAACCGTAGTTCCGTGGGACAACTTGGTTCATTTTTCTGAATTTAAAGCTTCTGAGAACTTCCTTGGATCGTTTTCGGATGTTAAGCATGTGGATCTTACCGAAACCGCGAAAGTTAGCGAACTGTTGACAGATACCATTCAGAAAAGAAAGCTGGATGCTATTACGGCCGAATGTTTTCCAATGGTGCAAAAGGACTGTGTCACCGCCTGTTTGCCACTGGCAAAATTCAATAACGAAGGAATTCCGGCTGGCTGCGAAGGCGATATCACGGCAGTGGCAGGTATGATGCTCTGTAAAGAATTGACAGGTATAATTCCCTGGATAGCGAACATCAATAAAGCTACGGATGAGGTTTGTATGTTTTCGCATTGCACTATAGCTCCCGGTTTGGTTTCCGGTTTTACGGTAAAAACGCATTTCGAAACAGGGCAAGGCACAGCCATCGAAGGTGATTTTAAAGGTGATTTAGTAACTATTTTCCGCTTTGATAATAAGCTCAGTAAAGCATTTATTGCTACAGCAAACATAAGCGGCCGGCCAAAATCGGCTTCAGCCTGCCGTACACAAATTGAAGTTAAACTTACCGAAAATGAAGTAAAACTGCTTAGAGATAGCCCGCTTGGCAATCATCATCTTATTTTTCCGGGTGATTGCAAAAAAATACTGAATTTTGCCTGCCTGCTTCTTGGAATTGAAGTGCTGAAATAATATCATCCTAACCTGAAGTATTAACCTGGCAATGGCTTGCGCGCCACCTTGATCTCATTTGTTTTCAATTCATCTATATAAATTGTGAAAATTAGTAACAATATCAATTCTACTTTTCGGGCATTTGCCAATTCAGCTTATTTGTATCTTTATCAATGATTTGCATCTTAAATTGCTATTCAAAAATCTTGATAAATATAATTGAGCCAACGAAATATAGCAATAAAGTGATAAAATAGTATTACTAATTCTACTGGTCAACGTTTAATTTTGAAATTGTTAAAACATCAAATGGCTGCTCAAATGTAATAGCATCAGAATCAGCAAGCTGTAAATTTATTTTTGGCATAGTGACGGATAATCAATACGTTGTGCGTGGTAAAAAATGCAGATTCGCCTGACTTCTTCCTATAATGATGAAAGCAGAATTCAGAATTTATCGCAACTTTTTCCAGTGAGCTAAGATTAAAAACTTTAGCTAAAATCGTTTCAAAATTTTTAAAATGAAAATTGCCTTCAATCTCATAAACAAAATTACCACTGTGGTAATAGTTCTGCTCATTTCTTCTTGTAATAAAAATGAAGCTGCTGATCCTACGCCGCCTGTAGTTGTTGAAGACACTACAGTTGTACCGGGAATCGACCCTGCAATTGCAAATACAATTGGGTTTTTTTTAGACGACTGGCAGCCCAAATCGTTCACAGCTCCGGTGTATACTGAATCAACTATTCCCGCTGTAACTTCTTATAACATAACGGTAGACGCATCTTCAATAATTACCAAAATCCCTTTATCCGAGTTTGGTCAAAACGCAGTCTGGTGGATGGGACCGGTTGCCGGAGAATCTAAGTTTATTGACCCTATAACCAATCTTCATCCTCATATTATTCGTTTCCCCGGAGGTAGTTCCAGCGACGCTTATTTCTGGAATGCAAAACAAGGCATAAATCCTGCGGATGCGCCATCACAAATAACTGATGAGAATGGAGTAAAAAAAGCTCCGGGATATAATTATGGCATGACGGATTATAACTGGCAATGCAACCTGGATAATTATTACACAATGTTGCAACAAACCAATAATAAGGGAATTATAACAATTAATTATGGCTATGCCCGGTATGGCACTGGTCCCAATCCGGTGGCTGCAGCCGCACATTTGGCAGCTGATTGGGTAAGGTACGACAATGGCCGCACTCAATTATGGGAAATCGGAAACGAGAACTATGGCGCCTGGGAATGGGGATATCGCATTGACCCTGCGTTAAACAAGGATGGGCAACCTGAATTTTTAACCGGGGCTTTGTACGCAAAACATTTCCTGGTCTTTGTTGATTCCATGCAAAAGGCCGCGACTGAAATTGGCGCCAAAATACACATAGGCGCTGTAACCGTTGAGTCACCGGCAACTGAAACCTGGCAAACTACATGCGTTAAAACCTGGAATGCCGGCATGATGACAGGGATAAATAATAAAGCCGATTTCTATGTGGTACACAATTATTTTACACCCTACAACGAAAACTCAACCGCTTCAGTGATATTTTCATCTGCTCTGACAGTGCCTGAAACCATGATTAAATTTGTTACACAGGCATTGCAAACAAATGGAGCGGCAGTAAAACCGGTGGTGATGGATGAATGGAATATGTGGGCAAAGGATTCGAAACAGCAGGTTTCGAATGTAAGCGGAGGTTTTGCCCTGTTGGTTTTGGGCGAAGCTCTTAAAAACCAATATGGAATGACTGCCCGTTGGGATTTGTTGAATGGGTGGAGTAACGGTGATGATCACGGGCTTTTTAGCTCAGGTGATGAGCCAGGGGTGAGCAAATGGAGTCCGCGCCCTAGTTTCTATTATATGTATTATTTTCAGAAAATGTTAGGTGACCGCCTTGTGTCAACCACTGGTACCACTGAGATAAAAGCTTACGCGTCAACCTATACTTCAGGGCAATTGAATGTAACTCTGATTAATACCTCAGCAACTCCTTTCCACATCAACGTAAAAACTAAAAACTTCCGTGCCGGCAAACGTTTCTATTGGTATTCACTCGAAGGTGGACCTGATAACGGAGAGTTTTCGCGGAAAGTTCTGGTAAACGGAATTGGACCTGAGGGAGATGTTGGAGGTCCGGCTAATTACAATAAACTTTCAGCGCGGTCAGCGGTTACTGATAATGGCGTTAAAGTAACAGTTCCTGCCCGGGGAGCCGTAATTCTGGTAATTGATAAGAAATAAGAGGTACAGATTGAACAAATGGAATTTGTTTCCCATTTCAGATGACTAAAAAGATAAGCCTTTCTGCACTTATACTGTTGATCTGTTTTTTACCCGGGTTTTCACAAAAAGAAACGGATAAAAACCAGGCGGTAGTACGGGAACATCTCAAGATAGATCATAGCTGGCGTTTTGCTTTGGGACACGCTTCGGACTTTGCAAAAGATTTCTCAAACGGAACCAGCTACTTTACATATTTTGCAAAAGCAGGCTATGGGGATGGCGCTGCTTCTCCTCAATTCGAGGACCGGGCATGGCGCGAAGTTGACCTGCCACACGACTGGGCTGTGGAACTGCCGTTTGCAGCCTCGGCAAGTCATAGCCACGGCTACCGGACTATTGGATGGAAATATCCTGAAACATCGGTGGGGTGGTACCGTAAAAAAATTGAAATTCCCAATTCGGATTTTGGCCGTAAAATCAGCTTGCAATTTGACGGTATTTTCCGTGATGCTACAATTTGGGTGAACGGATTTTATTTAGGCCACGAACAAAGTGGTTACGCCGCACAGAACTACGATATATCCGATTACCTGAATTATGGTGGCGAAAACGTGATTGCTGTCCGCGTTGACGCTAGTCTGGAAGAAGGATGGTTTTACGAAGGCGCCGGAATTTACCGGCACGTCTGGCTTACTAAAACAAACAAGTTACATGTAGCCCAAAATGGAACTTTTATAACTTCAGAAATAAATGGCGAAACTGCTGAATTAACAGTCCGTACAATCGTTGAGAACCAATACCCGGCAGCTTCGGGTTTTTGTCTTGAACAGACCTTGCTTGATGCTGGCAAGAAACCTGTTGCAACATATAAGTCTGATAATCTTTCTGTTTCCGGTATACACAACAATACATTTTACCAAAAACTAATACTGGAAAACCCAATTCTTTGGTCGCTTGAAAATCCATACCTGTATACCCTTGAAACTAATGTCATTACGGAAGGTAAAATGGTCGATATCTACAAAACTTCAGTTGGTATCCGCACTGTTCGGTTTGATCCCGATTCAGGTTTCTTTCTGAATGGTAAAAATATAAAGATCAAAGGAGTGAACCAGCATCAGGATCATGCCGGGGTTGGAGTTGCCATTCCCGATGCTTTGCAGGAATTCAGGGTAAGAAAACTTAAAGAAATGGGATGTAATGCTATCCGTACATCGCATAATCCGCCAACCCCTGAACTGCTTGATATCTGCGATCGGCTCGGTATGCTGGTGCTTGACGAAAACAGGCTGATGGGTATAAACCAGGAACATTTCGACCTGCTCAAACGTTTCATGATTCGTGACCGTAATCATCCAAGTGTTATCCTCTGGTCGTTGGGAAACGAAGAGTGGCAGATTGAAGGGAATGAATTGGGTGCCCGTATAACCAAAACCATGCAGGAATATGCGCAAACTCTTGATTCGTCGCGGGCATTTACAGTTGCCCTGTCTGGTGGTTGGGATACCGGGAGTGGCAAAATAGCGCAGGTAATGGGGTACAATTATATAGTCCAGGGCAATATTGATGAGCATCATAAAAAATTTCCATGGCAATGCGGAATTGGTACTGAAGAGAGCAATACAATTGGCACGCGAGGAATTTATACCGATGAAAAAGCAATGGGTCACATGGCCGCAACAAACCGTATGCCCGAAAATGTAGGCACCGAATCAGGCTGGCAGTACTACCTGGCCCGTCCTTTCCTTGCAGGATTGTTCTACTGGACAGGTTTCGACTATCGCGGTGAGCCCAATCCACTTGCCTGGCCTGCCGTTAACTCGCAATATGGACTTGTTGACCTTTGCGGTTACCAGAAAGATATCTTTTACTACCTGAAATCATGGTGGGGCAACGAACCGGTAATGCATATCATGCCGCACTGGAACTGGAAAGGAAGCGAAGGCAAAACCATAAAAGTTACTATTTACAGCAATGCCGGTGAAGTTGAGCTTTTCCTGAATAAAAAAAGCCTGGGCAGGAAACCGATGCCTGAAAATGGCCATATCGACTGGGATGTAAAATATCAACCCGGAGTTTTGCTGGCAAAGGGATATGTGAATAAAAAAGTATCAGTAATTCAACAGATTGAAACAACCGACGCGCCCGCAAAAATTACACTTTCATCTGAACGATTACAGCTAAATGGCGATGGTGAAGATATTGAAATGATTACCGTGCAGCTGAACGATCAAAAAGGCCGGCTTGTTCCGACCGCAAACCAGGAAATAGCGTTTACTTTAACAGGGCCAGGCAAAATTATTGGTGTTGGAAATGGAGATCCTGGCTCGCACGATCCGGAACAATATCTTGAAACAGTGGAACAGATTTATCTTAAAGATATGAAATTCAGGCTTTCGGCAAATATGCCTGATGTAAATGAAATTGTATTGGATAACGATAATTCGCAATGGGTAAATGCGTTCGAAAAAGGATATGGTGAATACGAAACCGGTAAAAATATCATCATCAGAGGATCATTTAACCTATCGGATTTTAACGATAAAACCGTGATTACTTTTTACGCAAAAAGCCTGGCTGCTGATGAGACAGTTTATCTGAATGGCAATTTGTTAGCTAAAAATCTGGAGCGCAACGACCCGAACCAGGTTTTTGTACTCGACAATAGCATACTGAAAAAAGGACAAAATAGTATAGTTTTTGCCGGAAAATCTTTTGTGAAGCAAACACCCTGGGAAGAAATAAATACCAACCCGGGAACAATCAAGGTCTATAATCCGGCGCCACAATGGAAACGCAAAACCTTTAACGGATTGGCCCAGGTAATTGTCAGAACCACAAAACAGGCAGGTGAGATTACCTTAACCGCTACATCAGAAGGTATGGCACCAGCAACGTTGAGAATTGTATCAAAATAGTTTTTATTCAAATAATGAGAATATTTCTTGCGCAGCAAACATTACAGAAGTACAGAATTTACATAAATTTGACTGCATGAGAAAATTATTTGTTTGTCTTATTTTTTGTTTCTTCCAGGCACTGGGGATGGAAGTTTACGCGCAGTCAGACCATATATTATGGTTCAACCAGCCGGCACAATACTTTGAAGAAAGCCTTGTGCTGGGAAATGGTAAAATGGGTGCTTCTGTATTTGGTGGTGTAGCTTCCGATAAAATATACCTGAACGACGCAACTTTGTGGTCGGGTGAGCCGGTTGATGCAAATATGAATCCGGAAACATACAAAAACCTGCCAGCCATCCGGGAAGCGCTCAAAAATGAGGATTATAAACTTGCCGATTCGCTAAACCATAAACTTCAAGGGAAATACTCCGAATCCTATGCGCCCCTGGGAACGTTGTATATCCATTTTAATAATAATGACAGCGCTCAGAAATACTATCGCGAATTGAATATTGCCGATGCCGTTTCAAAAGTAGAATATGAAATAAACAAAGTAAAATTCACCCGCGAGTATTTTGTTTCCAATCCCGATAAGGTTATGGTTATTAAGCTCACCAGCAGTAAAAAAGGAGCTTTGAGTTTTAATATAAATTTTGGAAGCCTTCTGAAATATAAGAGTAAGACATTGGACAATAGTTTGAATGCTTATGGATATGCACCTGTTCAGGCTAAGCCGGGCTACCTCGGTGATGTTTCCGGTGCGTTGGTTTTCGATGAGAACAGAGGTACCAGATTTACCACACTAGTTAAAATTAAAAGCTCTGATGGAGAAATTACACCTTCGGACAGCACTTTATCATTCAAAAACGGAACCGAAGCCTTAATCCTTGTTTCGATAGCGACAAGTTTTAACGGGTACGATAAAAATCCGGCTACCAATGGATTGAACCAGGATCGGATTGCAAACGAACAGTTAAGTAAAGCCTATCCAAAATCCTTTCAGAAGCTTAAAGAAGCTCATTTGTTCGATTACCACAAATTTTTCGGCAGGGTAAGTTTAAACCTGGGTAAATCTGATGCCCCCGATTTGCCTACCAACGAACGGCTTAAACGTTACGCGGAAGGAAAAGAAGATAAAAATCTCGAAATATTGTACTTTCAATACGGACGTTACCTGCTTATTAGCAGTTCTCGTACGCCGGGTGTTCCTGTTAATTTGCAGGGAATCTGGAATCCCTACATTCGCCCACCCTGGAGCAGTAATTACACAACAAACATAAATGCTGAAGAAAATTACTGGCTTGCTGAAAATGCCAACCTTTCGGAAATGCATCTTTCGATGCTCGGTTTTATAAAAAATATTTCGGAAACCGGGAAGATCACAGCTAAAACTTTTTATGGCACTAACGGCTGGGTGGCATGCCACAACTCAGATATTTGGGCCATGAGCAACCCTGTTGGGGATTTTGGACAAGGCGATCCGGTCTGGGCTAACTGGAATATGGGCGGCGCCTGGCTCAGCACTCATTTATGGGAACATTATTTGTTCACAAAGGATATAAACTTTTTGAAGAACGAGGCTTATGAAACTATGCGCGGCGCGGCCCAATTCTGCCTTGAATGGCTGGTTGAAGACAAGGAAGGAAAACTGATTACCTCGCCTTCAACTTCTCCCGAAAACAAATATATAACGCCATCCGGTTACCACGGAGCTACTTGTTATGGAGGAACAGCCGATTTAGCCATGATTCGGGCATGCATGCAGCAAGCAGTTGAGGCTTCAATAATCCTGGATCAGGATGCGGACTTGCGTCAAAAACTTAAAACTGCGCTTATCCGATTGCATCCTTACCAGGTTGGCAAAAAAGGAAATCTACAGGAATGGTATTACGATTGGGAAGATGAAGATCCTCAGCACCGCCATCAATCACACTTGTTCGGACTCTTTCCAGGTCACCAGATAACACCTTATTCCACGCCTGAATTGGCCGATGCATGTCGTAAAACACTCGAAATCAAAGGCGATGAAACAACAGGATGGTCGAAAGGCTGGCGCATTAACTTATGGGCGCGGCTTGGCGAGGGCAATCATGCTTACAAAATGTACCGCGAGTTGTTGAGGTATGTGGATCCTGATGGTGTGAAAACCAGTTATCACCGCGGTGGCGGCACATACCCGAATTTATTCGATGCGCATCCGCCTTTTCAGATCGACGGGAATTTTGGCGGAGCTGCAGCAGTAGTTGAAATGCTGCTTCAGTCAAATGAAAACGAAATCAGCTTGCTGCCGGCATTACCCGATGCCTGGGACAACGGCAAGGTAACAGGAATCTGTGCCAGGGGAGGTTATGAAATTTCGATGGAATGGCATAACCATACCCTGAAGAAAGTAATTGTTTTAGCTAAACAAGGAGGTGAAACT
This sequence comes from Bacteroidales bacterium, assembly GCA_963665485.1. GTDB lineage: Bacteria > Bacteroidota > Bacteroidia > Bacteroidales > UBA4417 > UBA4417. The sequence goes on from OY762227.1 coordinate 1,619,556, forward strand.
ACACTTATAAGCGGGAAAAAACAAAAAACAGTTACGCTTAAAAAGGCGCAAGAAACGGAAATTGATTGGTAATCCTCACCTTCGGCCCTGGATAAATTTTTCTATTGATAACAGCAAAACGTAGCATGTTGAGCCTATCAGAAGAATAATAAAAGTATGGTGCTATAATTGTAATGGTTCGATCTGTTTTTTGCCGTTTACTATATAAAAAAGAGTATTTCAGTTTTTTTTAGGTTTAAACCTGTTTTTCAATTTCCCGGATTCATCTTTTATTTAAGAAAGAATAATCGGTTTTACTCAGCCGGAATGCAAGTTTTATGTAGCACTTCTTTTCTTTCGCTTTTTTTTATGTTCTTTCGCTTTTCTTGAAAATGCATCAACCTTATTAATTATGCATTATGTGTAAACATTGAATATAAACTTTCGTGCACTCGAATTTAGTGTAAGATTAATATAAATATACACAAGCCTGTTCTAATCCCTGAAGTTAGGCTGGAAAGTAATTTAACTCATTTATATACAGAGATATATGAATTGTATGTTTTCGTTATTCTGGTAAATCCAAATATAGTATCATCAATTATTCGCAATAAAGTGGTAAAATAGTATTATCCTATTGTCAATACCGGGCCTAAATTTGAATATTCAAATAAAATCAGTTATGCAAAAGAAAATACTCAAAACAATCGCTCTGATCTGCGTTGTTGTATTAGGTTTTTCAGTACAAGTTTTTGCTCAGCAAACTATTACTGTAAAAGGTATTGTTTACGGCGAAAACAATGCTACTTTGCCTGGAGCAACTATTTTAGTGAAAGGCACAACCAATGGTACAACCTCCGATATAGACGGAAAATTTACCTTGCAGGTCCAGGCGACCGCAAAATCACTTCTTGTATCATTTATCGGAATGGAACTTCAGGAGGTTCCAATAAGTTCGGAACTGATAAAAGTTACTCTTGTTCCAACTTCAACCGCGCTTAGCGAAGTAGTAGTTATAGGCTATGGTACAGTCCGGAAAAACCAGGTTACAACGGCTATTTCTTCTGTAAACCAGAAAGAGCTTAAAAACCTTCGTGTAACTGGTGTCGACCAGGCACTGCAAGGTAAACTAGCTGGTGTTAGCGTTACTAACAACAGCGGCCAACCCGGAGGAGGTGTTGCACTGAGAGTCAGGGGATTAACCTCAATCAACAGCAACGATCCTCTGATTGTAATTGACGGGGTTCCTTTTACTTCCAATACTGTATCCAGTTCAGGGTACGATGGATTAGGCGGTGGCAGGGGACAAACCGGGAACAGTTTCCTTGCCAACCTGAATCCAAATGACATCGAATCAGTTGACGTACTGAAAGATGCTTCAGCCCAGGCTATATATGGTTCGCAAGGTGCCAACGGTGTTATTATGATCACTACCAAAAAGGGCAAAACAGCTGAAGGAAAAATTACCTATGATGGTAGTTTCGGTTCATCCGTGATTACCCAAAGGTTGGACGTTATGAACCTGCGCCAGTTCGCGGAATATCAGAATGGAATTGTACCAACCCCTGCCGTTGAATTCCAGGATCCATCACTTCTGGGCGAAGGAACCAACTGGCAGAATGAAATCTTTAGAACTGGATATACAAAGAGCCATTCATTGAGTTTCTCCGGCGGTAAAGACAAAACATCATACTTCGCTTCAGCTTCCTACTTTGATCAGACAGGTACTATTGAAGGTTCTGACTATAAACGTTATACAACCCGTTTCAATATCGATCACGCGGTAAAACCCTGGTTGAATTTTGGAATGAGTGCCAATATATTAAGGAGTATCCAAAATGTTGCACTTGCCGACAATGCGCCGTCCGGCACTATCTGGCTGGCTTGTATTCAAAATCCGCTTGTACCTGTTACCAACAGCGACGGCACTTGGGGAGGAGGAGAAGTAGTTAGTGGTACTTCATATTACCAGGATAACCCTGTAGCTAACAGCAAAAGCCGGGGAAATGAAGTTGTTCAGAATAATATTTTTGGAAATATGTATGCCGAACTAAAGTTTCTGAAAGATTTTACTCTCAAGAACGAAGTCTCCTACACCCTTGGCATGCTTAATAATACTGCATATCAATTGGGTGTTAATGTGGGACCTCGTGTACTTCAGAGCAAGCTGATCGACAGTCGGAATAACAGTTACTACTATGCTCTGCGTAACTACCTGAACTATAGCAAAACGTTAGGCAAACACTACATTGCTGCTACCGCTGGTCACGAAGCTCAATATTCATATTGGGAACAGATTTCCGGAACCAAGCTTGGACTCACCAACAATATACTCGATTTAAGTGCAGGTAGTACTGACCGAACCACATGGGAATTAAATGGAGGTAAAGGTGACTGGGCTATGGAATCTTATTTCGCACGTCTGAATTACATGTTTGATAACCGTTATTCCTTATCCGTGAGTTACAGGGCTGATGCGTCTTCAAATTTCGGACCGGATAATAAATGGGGTTACTTCCCCGGCATTTCCTTAGGATGGACTGTTACCAACGAAAAATTCTTTGCTTCTGTAAAGGATGTTGTTTCATATGCGAAAGTCAGGGTAGGCTATGGCGGTGTTGGTAATCAAAATCTTCCGAGTGGAGCTCCTTCTCCACCCTATACCAGTATTATCAGTAACTGGCCCGGACCGGTTGGTTTCGGCACAGTGAACGGTTATCCTACCAATCACTCTGAAGGTATTGCTAATCCTGCATTAGGCTGGGAAAGTGTAATAACTTCAAATGCAGGTATAGATATGGGATTCTTAAAGGATAAGATCGAATTCACCTTTGATATATACAAGAAAACGACAACGGACATGTTGCTTTTCTCAACAGGCCCTACCTTCCTGGGAATCGGTGCTGCATGGAATGACCTTAAAGCACCAATCGGCAACATTGGCCAGATGACCAACAAAGGATTTGATCTGAGTATAACAACCCGTAATATTGTTAAACCCGATTTTAGCTGGACTTCTTCTCTTGTTTTCTCTCATTATGCAAATACTCTCGATAAATTATTAACCGAAAGCTCATCTCTTACTGGGTCTGTATATTATGCTGGGAACAACATTACTTATACCGCTCCCGGACATCCGATCGGATCATTCTATGGGCTACAATATGATGGAATTATCAGGACTCAGGACGAATTGGATAAGTCATTAACCCAGTTCGGTTATTTGCACAACGAGAATCAGACCTGGTTAGGTGATGTAAGGTATAAAGATATCAACGGTAAAGACGAAAATGGAAATTTGACAGGTAAACCGGATGGCAAGATTGATGAAGCCGATTATACTTATATCGGCAGTCCGATTCCTAAATTCACTTTTGGTTTTACCAATACTATAAACTATAAAAGTTTTGATCTTTCCTTGTTCTTACAAGGCAGCTACGGTGCTAAAATTTATAACTTCATGAAATGGCAGCTTGAAAAATTATCTAATACAACTGATAATCAACTTGTTTCTGTTCTCGACAGGTACACAGCTACCAATACAGACGGAAGCCTGCCCCGGTACACAACAACCAACTCAAATAACAGTATCATTTCCGACAGGTACGTTGAGGATGGATCATATATTCGTGTCCAAAACCTGACAATAGGTTACAGACTTCCTGCAAGCATTGCTTCACGGGTTAAAATGACCAACTTAAGGGTTTATTTGTCTGCCCAGAATCTGTACACTTTTACCAAATATTCAGGCTACGACCCGGAAATCGGATCATACGACAACGGAATCCTTTTAATGAACGTCGATCAGGGTCACTATCCCAATCCGCGTACCATTACCATGGGTGTTAATGTTGAATTCTGATACTGGGAGATTGGATTAACTTAAAAACCTTAAGAAAATGAAAAACAGAATAATATATGTCTTTGTGCTACTGGTGATTACGGCGGTTTCGTGTAAAAAAGATTTTACTGTAAAAACATCGTTAACCGGCACTTCTCTTGATAATTTCTACAATACTGCTGATGAAGTCAGGTCATCAACCAGCACTTTATACAGCGGTTTACCATGGGCCGGTTTTATGAGTCGTGGTTTGGATGATGTTGGTGATGTAATGTCAGGAAACGCCCATTCATACGAAGGAAACGGCGATTACAGAGCCTTTGTTGTATTTTCACAGTCGGCTGCAACCCCTTTGGTAAGCAATTGCTGGACTGCGTATTATAAAGTTGGCGGATGGGCAGCAGCCTACCTGAAAAACTTTGAATTAAAGAAAACTCTTGGAGGAGATCCTGTAATTCTTGATGCAGGTATTGCTGAGTGTCAGTTTATGCTTGGGGTTACCTATTTTTATATAGGACGTACTTTTGGAGCTGCCCCTATCATTGATGACCCGGGCGCAATAGCATTAAGTGGTAATTATAACATTCCACGATATACCAAGGATGATGTTCTTCGCTACGCTATGGAACAAATGAAACTGGCTGAAGCAGGGTTACCCGAAAATGATGTACCTGGCCGTGCAACAAAGACCGTTGCTAAGGCTTACCTGGCAAAGATGTATCTTTATAATAAGGATTACACCAATGCAGCAGCCATGGCACTCGAAGTGATCAATTCACATAAATATGATCTGGTTCCTAAAGAACAGTATGCCAAAATGTTCAATAGCAGCTCAATGAATAACAATATTGAATCCATCTTTGCTATTCAATACCAGTTGACTGGGAATCCATGGGGTGCCGGATGTCAGTTGCAAGCCGACCGTGGCCCTAGTAATCTGAATACATCCGAATCAAGTATGTGGGAACTTTTCAGGCCATCGGTTGATTTTATTAAAACTGCCTTTGAACCTAATGATATACGACGTCCTGCTACTATCATGGAACAAGGCTGGAGTATGCCAAATTGGAAACCTCAAAACGCAGATGCAGATTATAATGCTTTTATGGCTAAAGGCTATGTATATGATACTATTCCACCTACAAATAAGGGAGGAAACAAAAATGCCACCCGAAGTAATATTGCAAAATATGTTGTGGGTCCCGGATCTGCATATGGTGGGGAACCAGTATTAGGCATGAATACCGGTCAGAATTTTATGATGTTGCGTTATGCTGACGTTCTCCTCATATATGCAGAAGCCATCTTGGCAGGTAATGCTTCAACCAGCGATGGAGCCGCAATAGAGGCATATAACCGTATTCGTACTCGTGCCGGTCTGCCTACAAAAACTTCAATCACCCTGGATAATATTATGCGCGAACGCCGTGTGGAATTCGCTTTCGAAGGTGATTACTGGTACGATATTCAGCGTCAGGGATTTGCGAAAGCCAAGCAGATTATTGAAGCACAGGATCGCGGTAGTATTGATACCCCGCTACATGTAACTTTCAACGAAACAAACATGTATCTTCCAATACCTGCCAGCGAGCTGTTACAAGATCCTGAATTAGCCAAAGATCCTGTTCCGTACTATAATAAATAATAAAAAGTGATGAAAAAGATATTATTAACCATTATCTCAATACCGTTCATCATTATAGTATCTGTTATTTCACCAGGTACCTGTTTATAGAAAACGGCAGAATTTAAATAGGTTAGTAAATCGTTAACCACAAAAGGACATAAGAAATGAAAAGAAATATAAAAATTAAAAACCCGGTATCCATAGCAATGCTGTTACTGGCTACCCTTTTTTCGGGCACTTTGTTTCAGGCTTGCGAAAAAAGCGAAACAGACAGTGGCATGCCAGTGGTGAATTACATTCGCCTGAATGACCCTGCCAAATCTGATTCACTGATTGTCAGTGCGTTAATGGGCAATATCATTGTCTTAATGGGCGAAAACATGCAGGATGTAAACCAGATATGGTTCAACGACCAGCAGGCAAGTGTAAATACCAACCTGGTTACAAGTAATGCGATAATTGTTACTGTACCTAACGTTATCCCAGGTGTAGTTACTAACCAGATGCGGCTGATCACTTCCAATAAAAAGGATACTCTTGTCGTCCCGTTTAATGTTAAAGTTCCCGGGCCACAATTAGACGCCATGCTTTGTGAGTATGTTCCTACAGGAGGCACTGCAGTAATTCAAGGCAATTATTTTATTGATGATCCAAGTTCTCCGCTTAAAGTTATTTTCCCTGGTAACATAGAAGGCACTGTAACAGAATCTACAATCCATGAAATTAAAGTTACTGTACCTGTCGGTTCCGGAGTAGGACCTATACAGGTTAAAACGATTTATGGTTCCACCAATTCAACCTTCTTTTTCAGGGATGACAGAAATATTATCCTGGATTTTGATTCAAAGACGGCTGCAGGTGGTTGGCGTTCAGGAATTATTAAAAATTCGCCTGATCCTATTTCCGGGAATTATGTAAAATTTACTGGTACTATGGCCGGGAAATCAGGAGCTACCTGGAATGAAGATGCTTTCAGTTTCGACCTTTGGCCCAGTTCCAACGGGCGCCCTGATGTTCCGGTTTATACCGGTAATCTTGCCAATGCCGTTATTAAGTTCGAATGCAATGTGGTTGAACCTTGGCAAGCCGGAGCTATGCAAATGATTTTTACACCTTACTCTACAGCTAATACCAATGGTTATATAGGTGATTCAAAAGTTCCCAGGGGACTTTGGATGCCCTGGAAAGCAACCGGGACATATAAAACTGAAGGATGGACAACAGCTACAGTTCCTTTAAGCGATTTTAAATACGCAGGCGATGGAAGTGTTTGTTCAAACTCATTTACAGCTGATATGATTAGTGGCCTCACTTTCTTTATCTGGAACGGTGGTGTGGATGGTGTGGATGGCAATATAACCATGTATATCGATAATATACGCGTTGTTACTAAATAACTATTTAACGTAAAATAACACATTTGCTATGCAAAAAAGATTTAAAACATATATGAAAAGGACGTTCGTGTTCGCTATAACACTGGCAGTTCTTGCAGGAACGATGTTTACCTCTTCCTGCAATAAAGAAGAAGGTGACAACGGCCTTACGGTGCTTAACAGTTTTGGACCAATGCCGGTTGCGCGTGGAGCAGAATTAAGATTTATAGGCACAAATCTTGATAAAATAACCTCAATTGTATTACCAGGTAATATTGAGATTGCGGCTGCCGATTTTACTTCAAAATCTGCAACTTTGTTAACAATCACTGTCCCTCAAAATGCGGTTGAGGGATATATAGTCCTTAAAGCTCCTGAAGGAGATATAACCACTAAAACCGCTTTAGGCTTTTCGGAACCAATCTTACTTACAAGTTTTGCACCCGCCGCAGCTAAATATGATGAAGTTTTGACTATAACCGGCGATTACCTGAACTTAATTAAAGAAGTTATTTTTACCGATCGCGTTTCAGTTCTCAAGGCTTCATTTATCAGCCAAAGCCGCACTGAACTGAAACTGAAAGTACCAGCCGCTGCTCAAACGGGTAAAATAGCTATTTCTAATGGCGCGGATGATCCAATTGTGATTTATTCGACAGGAGTATTAACCGTTACTTTACCCGGGTTAACATCTATGTCACCAAATCCTGTGAAAGCCGGAACCGCTCTTACAATTACAGGTACTAACCTGGATCTGGTTAAATCAATATTGTTTGGTGGAAACAAAAGTGTAGCCGCGTTTACATCGCAAACACTTACTCAATTAGTTGTGACGGTTCCGGTTGATGCCCAGGATGATACGCTAAGGCTTATTCCTGCTTCGGGAGTAAAGGTAAAATCAAGTGCTCCGCTGGTGATGGTTATTCCAACAGTAAGTGTCTCGCCCACTACAGTTAAAAATGAGGAAGATATTACGGTAACAGGAACTAACCTGGACCTTATCGACAAGGTTATGTTTGGCGGCGGTAAACAAGGTGTAATTAAAGCAGGAGGTACTGCAACTCAAATCCTGGTTACAGTTCCGGTGGATGCAATAAGTGGTGTTGTCGATTTTATTACCAAGGCAACCAAAACTGTTCATGGTCCTTCTCTTATTATTGTTGATCCGGTATTTACTTTATTCGCACCTGCATCCGCATCTGCAAAGACTGATATTGTTATTACAGGCACCAATCTCGATCTGGTAACAAAGGTTACATTTACTGGAGGAGTAGTTGGTACTATTGGTACTCGAAGTGCTACCCAAATTACGGTTACTGTACCTGTTGGTGCTAAAACAGGTAAAATTACGCTGACCGCAAAAAATGGTAACGAGGTAAAATCAGCTGCTGATTTTACGGTATTAGCTAACCTTCCAACCATAACCTCGTTTTCGGAGCCTAAGGGTGAACCAGGAAAAATTCTGACTATTAATGGTACAAATTTGTCTTTAATCAAGCAATTGATCTTCCCGGGTAATATTATGGCTACAGCTTATGGTTCAAAGTCAGATACGAAAGTGGAAGTATATGTGCCATTAACTGCAACCATTGGGTATGGATTTATTACTCTTATCACTTACGAAGGCGAAGAAGGTTTAACTCCGGAAATCTTCATCGGAGGAACAGATCCTGTTGTTGACCAGGCTCTGGTTTACTTCAATTTCGATGGCAAAGGCTCATGGTGGGGCGATATAGGCGCACCCGAAAACCTTCCAGAGCTATCTCTATCCGGAAATTACTTCAGGATAAACGGAGGTCCTTATGCAGGATGGAAAGGTTTGTTCTGGAGAAATGGCGGAAATGATTTCCCCGGAAATATCATCGGAACAAATGTTAGCCAATATGTGATGAAGTTTGATGTTAATGTACTTGATCCGATTTCAGATCCGGCTGGTGTTATAGCCATCCGTTTGAAAGGAACAGAGGGTGATTTTTGGTATAACTGGGCTCCGTGGAAATCCGGTTCATATAAAACAACAGGCTGGATAACCGTAACAGTTCCTATTAGTGAATTTATGGATGGAACTAAGCACATAACCGATATGTCGAAAATGGATTCTGATTTCGGTATGGCATGGAACAACAGTGCAGGTTCAAACCTGAATATCTGTATTGACAATTTAAGATTCGCCAAAACCAGTAAAAAGAAATAATCTTTTTAAATGTAGTTCAATCCGAATGAATGACCATGCTAAACCAATTGTTAGGCGAAAACTTGCTTACTCAAAATATAAGACAAATTAATAAAATGTGGCTTAACAATGGGTTTCAAAGATTAAGTACAAAAGGAAACTTTCTGTTTTGATAATCTGATGAAAATAAGATAAGCATTGATTGGTTGAGGTTTGATGGTTGAAGGCCTGGTTAATGTGCATTACTAATGTTCATTTAACCAGGCTTCTTTTTCTTTTACCCAAGCACAAAGTGTTATAGTATTTTTGTACAAATGAATCCTCAAAATTTCAACATTATGAATTCTAGGACAATTTTTAACCTTCGATTTTTCGGCCTGTTCCTGGCTGCGATTGCATTATTCTCGTGTAGGACAATACCGTATCAGAAAATTTCGGATGGATTGATAGTACATGTTAAAAAGTCAGGAGCTATTGCTAAACATTCAGTCCGTTTACAGGTGGTTACAAATAGCATTATTCATGTTAGTTCTATCCCTGGCGACAGATTTGTGGATGAAAAAAGCCTGATGGTTGTGGATACGTTGACGCCGAGAGCTGATTTCTCTATCATCGAAAAGGGAGATACTCTTATTCTTAAAACTAATGTGCTAAAAGCTATGGTTCTTCAATCTACCGGTGAAGTAATGTTTACAGATACTGCCGGCAAAGTAATTCTAGCCGAAAAACAAGGTGGCGGTAAATCTTACGAAGCGGTTACAATTGATAAGAAAGAATTCCTGGCAGTTCGTCAGCAATTCGAATCTCCTTCGGATGAGGCCCTTTATGGTCTAGGTGCAAACCAGACTTTCTATATGAACCTGAAAGGCAAGGATGCCGATCTGTTCCAATACAATACACTGGCCGTGGTTCCTTTCCTGGTATCGACCAAAAATTACGGTATTCTCTGGGATAACAATTCCCGCACAAAGTATGGCGACAACCGCGAATTATTCGAACTGTCAGCTTTAAAGCTGTATGATAAAGACGGAAAAGAAGGTGGCTTAACGGCAACTTATTCAGACAAAAATGACAAGAACAAAGTCTTCACATCAAGAACCGAAAAAGAAATCAACTACCAGTTTATCCCTGATCTGAAAAAATTCCCGGCAGGTTTTAATCTGGGCGAAGGAACAGTAAAATGGGAAGGATCAATTGAATCCAATGTTTCCGGGTTACATAAATTTATGTTCACTTCGGCAGGTTATGCGAAATTGTGGATCGACGGAAAGCTCCTTTTCGACCGGTGGCGGCAGTGTTGGAATCCATGTTCAAACCGCTTCGACCTGCCGATGGAAGCAGGTAAAAAATATTCACTCAAAATTGAATGGATACCTGATGGCGGCGAATCATTTATTGCCTTGAAGTACCTGACACCGTTACCGGAAGCAGAGCAAAACAGAATTTCTTTCTACTCAGAAGTAGCTCATCAGATCAACTATTATTTTATTGCCGGCCAGGATATGGATGAGGTGATAAGTGGATATCGCACACTTACCGGCAAGGCACCGATGATGCCCAAATGGGCCATGGGCCTCTGGCAAAGCCGCGAACGTTATAAAACGCAGGATGAAATTCTTGGTACTGTTAGTGAATTCCGGAAACGCCGGATTCCGCTTGATAATATCGTCCTCGACTGGCAATACTGGCCTATCGATAAATGGGGCGATCACGATTTTGACTCCACGCGGTTCCATGATCCGGCAGGTATGATGAAAACGCTGCATGATTCCTTAAATGCCAGGCTGATGATTTCGGTGTGGGCAAAATATTACAAAAGCACGAAAAATTATGAAGAGATGGATAAAAAGGGCTGGTTGTATAAATTTAATATTGAAAAGGACCGCAAAGACTGGCTTGGTTATGTTTCTACTTTTTATGATGCGTTTAATGAAGATGCCCGAAAGGCATTCTGGAACCAAATTAATGCAAAGCTATTCAGTAAAGGAGTGGATGCCTGGTGGCTCGATGCAACCGAACCGGATGTGACTTCAAATTTGCCTATGGATGAACGGAAAGCGCTAATGAATCCGACTGCTTTAGGGCCTGCTGCTCAGTATTTCAATGCTTTTTCATTGGTTCAGGCTAAAGGAATTTATGAAGGGCAGCGTAAAACCAATCCTGATCAACGGGTTTACATCCTTACCCGCTCCGCGTTTGCAGGTTTGCAGCGCTATGCGGCAGCCAACTGGAGTGGTGATATTGCTGCCCGCTGGCACGATATGAAAGCGCAGATTCCATGCGCGCTGAATTTCTGTATTTCTGGTATTCCTTACTGGACAATGGATATTGGTGGTTTTGCTACCGAAGCGCGTTATGCTGATGCTAAAGGCAAAGATCTGGATGAATGGCGCGAACTTATGACCCGTTGGTTCCAGTTCGGTACTTTTGCTCCAATCTTTAGGGTTCACGGGCAATTCCCGTATCGCGAAATGTTCAACGTTGCGCCGGAGAATCATCCTGCGTATCAATCCATGCTTGCTTATGATAAACTTCGTTACCGGCTGATGCCTTATATTTACTCGCTTACAGGAATGACATGGCTTCACGATTATACCATTATGCGGGCGCTGGCTATGGATTTCGGAAGTGATAAAAATGTATTGGATATTGATGACCAGTTTATGTTTGGCCCTTCCATCCTTGTAAACCCCGTGTATGAATTCAATGCAAGATCGCGTAATGTTTACCTTCCGGAATCTTCCGGCTGGTACGATTTCGTAACAGGCAAACATTACAATGGAGGACAGACTGTAAATGCAGCTGCGCCTTACACCAATATTCCGATTTTTATCAAAGCAGGTGCAATTTTGCCTGTAGGGCCAGAGATTCAATACACCACGCAAAAGCCGGCTGATCCTGTAACGCTTTTTGTTTTTGCCGGTAAAGATGGATTTTTCACCTTGTATGAAGATGAAAATACCAATAACAATTACGAAAAGGGCGCATATGCTCTTATCCCATTCACCTATAATGACGTTACTAAAACATTGATAATCGGACAGCGCAAAGGTCAGTTCGATGGAATGATAACAAAAAGGACGTTTAATATTGTATTAATTACTCCATCAAAGCCCGGAAAGCTTAAATTTGAAAGCACTCCTGATAAAGTAATTTCTTATGATGGAACCGAACAAAAAATAGACCTTTCAAAGCTATAGAATACTGCTTAATCACATCAAAATATCAGAAATGAAAAAAGCACTCTTACTGGTTATCGGCCTGGCAATTTATGGCTCAGGCATTGCACAAAACATTTTACCGGCATCCTGGAAATTCAAAACAGGTGATACTACCCAATGGTCTTCACCTGCATATGATGATTCGAATTGGGGTGCTATTACTCCAGGCATACTTTGGGAACAGCAGGGTTTTCCCAGCTACGATGGCTATGCCTGGTACAGGGTTACTTTTACAATCCCGTCAAAATTCAGGAAGGATGCCGAAAGCTATGGTGGATTTTCACTTCAGCTTGGCAAAATTGATGATGTCGATTACACGTATTTTAATGGTGAACTGATAGGTAAAACCGGTGAATTGCCACCTGATTATATCGGGAAATACGATGAAAATAGGGCATATTCTATTCCTGCAACCAAAATCCGTTGGGACAAGCCTAATACTTTGGCTGTCCGGGTATTTGATTCAACCGGCGGTGGAGGTATTTATGGAGATCCTATACAGTTATCTGTACTTGGTATTGCTGATAAAGTCCACATCGACCCTGTTTTTGAACATACTGACCGTATTATTCTTGGGTTGGGAAATGTGGAAGTAAAGGTTTCCGTAAAAAATGATTTTATCAAAACTTTGGATGGGAAATTGGCAGTAAGGATTATTTCGGATTTTAATAAAGAAATAACGCAAGTTGAGAAAACTGTTAAACTTAAAAGTGGAAAATCAACTATTCTCAGCTTTCCTGTTCCCGGCCTGGAGCCTGGTTTTTACAAGGCATACGTAACTTTTAGTAACGAGATGGTTACTAAAACGACGTCGTTCATGTTTGGTTATGAGCCTGAGAAAATTGTTTCTCCCGTAAATCCACAACCTGATTTTGCAAATTACTGGGCACGGGCTAAAAAGGAATTGGCATCTGTAGATCCTCAGTTTAAAATTATCAAAATTGACACTCTTTGTACTGCAAAACGCAATATCTACCTGGTCGAAATGCGCTCACTGGGAAATGTTCTCATCCGTGGCTGGTATTCTGTTCCGACTGCACCCGGCAAATATCCGGCAGTGATGCAGGTTCAGGGATATAGCAGTACAATTGTGCCTGAGTATGTTAATTACGGTGATGATCTTATCGGTTTCGGATTGAATATTCGCGGGCACGGCAACAGCAAGGATGATGTAAATCCGGGATTCCCGGGCTACCTGCAGTATTTTCTTACTGATAAGGAACTGTATATTTATCGTGGAGCCTATATGGATTGTGTTCGCGGTGTCGATTTCCTCTTTTCGCGTCCGGAAGTTGATACAACCCGGGTGGCTGTGGAAGGTGCCAGCCAGGGTGGAGCGCTGACGTTTGCCACAGCCGCGCTGAATAATACCAGAATTAAAGCCTGTGCGCCACAGGTTCCTTTCCTTTCGGATTTTAAAGATTATTTCCAGGTAGCAGCCTGGCCAGGAAATGAATTTGTGAATTATGTGGAAGTTGAGAAAAAACAAACCTGGGACCAGGTTTATACTACTCTAAGTTACATCGACATTAAAAACCTGGCGCCATGGATTAAAGCTCCTATGCTGATGGGAGCCGGACTGGTTGATAATGTTTGTCCTCCGCATATCAATTTTGCCGCCTACAACCAGGTCACATCCGCAAAACAATATATAGTTTACCCGCTTTCCGGCCATGGATTACCACAGGATTTCTATGTGAAGAAAATGGCCTGGATTCGTACACAATTCGGAATGAAATAAAAATTTTTCAGACGCCGAAATCTTCAAACAAAAATTTATTTATACTCACTACCTTTCATCGATGTGAGTAATTAAAAGGAATATATGAAAATAATTATCTGGTCAGTGATACTGACAATTTCGTTGAACGCTATAGGCCAGCAAAAGGCGGATTACCGTGACCCATCTCTGTCAATTGAAAAAAGAGCTGAGGTGTTGCTTTCACAAATGAGCCTGGAAGAAAAAGCTGCGCAGCTATGCTATATTAATGCCCACAGCAGCCTGTTCGATGCTAAAGGAAATATCGATGAGGGAAAAGTGCTTGCCCAATTTAAAGACGGAATCGGAGCCGTAAATTTTTCACAGGTAGCTATGCCCATGGAACAGGCTATCAGGCTTAATAATTTTTTCCAGAAAATCATGCTTGAGAAAACCCGTTTAGGTATTCCTTGTATGTTTATTGGCGAAGGCCTGCACGGATTTATGGCTGCAGGAGCAACAAGTTTCCCGCAAGCCATTGCCTTGAGTTGTACCTGGGATACTACTTTAATCGAAAGTGTTTTCGGTGTCACAGCCCTCGAAATGCGCACCCGCGGATATCACCAGGCTCTTTCGCCCGTACTCGACCTGGGTCGGGAACCTCGCTGGGGCCGAACAGAAGAAACCTATGGCGAAGATCCCTATCTTGTTTCCAGGATTGGGAAAGCAGCCATTCTGGGATTACAGGGCCACGGGCCAATGATCGATAATCAACATGTTATTGCTACCCTCAAACACTTTGCGGGTCACGGACAAAGTGAAGGTGGTAATAACACATCCCCGGTTGTTTGCGACGAGTATTACTTTCGCGAAAACCACCTTTATCCGTTCGAAATTGCTGTGAAACAAGCCAGGGTTAAAAGCGTAATGCCTTCGTACAACGAATGGTCCTCCATACCAAACCACGGAAATCCCTGGTTACTGAATACCGTCCTGCGCGGCGAATGGGGTTTTGATGGCGTCGTAATCAGCGACCAGGGCGGAATTGAGGATCTTTACAGGAGACATTTTGTATCAGCAACTCCTGAAGATGCTGCCGGACTGGCATTGCTTTCGGGTGTGGATTTCGAAATTATGGATTTATCCAGTTATTACCTCAAATTACCCGAACTTGTAAAAAAAGGTCTGGTTTCCGAAAAAAACCTTGATAATGCAGTGCGGAATGTGTTGCTCAACAAATTCAGGTTAGGCCTTTTTGAAACGCCTTTTGCTGATCCTGAAAAAGCCAAATCTTTAACCAATATTCAGGAGCACAAAGACCTGGCGCTGAAAGCAGCCCACGAATCCATTATTTTGCTGAAGAATGATAATAACCTGCTTCCGCTCGATGCTTCAAAAATTAAAACACTGGCTGTTATAGGTCCAAATGCCGCTGATATTCACCTGGGTGGATACACTATGGAGCCAAGGATCGGGATTTCCGTTCTGGAAGGCTTAAAAGCTTTTGCAGGAGGAAAATTCGCTGTTACATATGCCGAAGGGTGTAAAATCACTGCACTTCCAGGCTCATTTTCGAGTGATGGCAGCACAGCTTTAAACGATGAGAAATCGGACAGGAAATTAATCTCCGAAGCCGTTAAAGTAGCTTCGAAAAGTGATGTTGTTCTGCTGGTTATCGGCGAAAATGAATCCCTTTGTCGCGAAGCCTGGAGTGAAAATCACCGTGGCGATCGCGATGATCTATCGTTATTTGGCCGCCAGGATGAACTGGTGAAAGCGGTTTTGAAAACCGGCAAACCTGTTATTGTGCTGTTGATTAATGGTAGGCCTATTTCTGCCAATTATGTAGCCTCTTCTGTGCCGGCACTTCTCGAAGGCTGGTATATGGGGCAGGAAACAGGAACTGCCGTTGCCGATGTGCTATTCGGTAAAGTTAATCCTTCCGGGAAGCTGAGTATCACAGTTCCGAAAAATGTTGGCCAGCTGCCCGCTTACTACAGCAAAAAGCCATCGCGGTACCGTAACTATGTAAATTCCGATATGACACCTCTTTTCCCTTTTGGTTTCGGGTTGAGCTATACCAGTTTTGAATATGGGAAACCGGAAATAAGCAAGTTGGAGATTCATAATGGCGAAAGTGTGAAGGCTTCTGTAATTGTTACAAACACAGGGAAATATAAGGGGGACGAAATCATCCAGCTCTATATTCACGATAAGGTTAGTTCCGTAACCCGGCCAATTATAGAACTTAAAGATTTTGCAAGGATCACTTTAAATCCCGGAGAAAGCAAAAGAATTGACTTTATAATCACTCCCGAAAAACTTCAGTTTTTTAACCGTGAAATGCAACGTGTAGTCGAACCCGGTGAATTTGAAGTTTTTATCGGTCCCAGCTCCAACAAGTTAACGGCTGTAAATTTTAATATAATCGATTAGAAAAGAGTAACTATTAAACCCCAAAATAACCTATTTTGCCACAGATTTCGCAAATTTGCGCAGATTTAAAACTTCTACCAGAAGTTTTCATATCCAAAAACAGACCAAGGCCATAATCCTTAATCTGCGTAATCTGTGGCAATATTTTCAAGGAAAAGCTGAGTAGTTAAAAAATTTAACCAAAAATGATATGAAAAAAGCGCTTTTTATCTGTATCGTGTTGGTATCGCAAATGTCTTTCGCCCAGAAATTTGACCTGGCCAAAACTCCGCCCATGGGCTGGAACAGCTGGAATACTTTTGCCTGCGATATTAACGAAGACCTTATACGCAAAACCGCCGATGTAATGGTTTCGTCAGGAATGAAAGATGCCGGTTACATGTACATCAACCTTGATGACTGCTGGCATGGCCAACGCGACGCGCAGGGATTTATCCACGAAGACCCCACACGTTTCCCTTCAGGAATAAAAGCCTTGGCTGATTACGTGCATTCCAAAGGTTTGAAAATCGGGATTTATTCCGATGCCGGCACACAGACGTGCGGCGGAAAACCCGGAAGCCGCGGCCACGAATACCAGGATGCTATTACCTATGCCAGTTGGGGAATTGATTACCTCAAATACGACTGGTGCAATACTGATGGTCTGAATGCCGAAGAAGCGTATAAAACCATGCGCGATGCTATTTATTCAGCGGGCAGACCCATTGTTTTCAGTATGTGTGAATGGGGCAGTAACAAACCATGGATTTGGGGAGCGAGCGTGGGCCATAGCTGGCGTACCACCGGTGATATAGGTAATTGCTGGGATTGCGAAGTGGGTTACGGCACCTGGTCGAAACTCAGCGTGCTGAGCATTCTCGACAAGCAACTGGAATTACGAAAATATGCCGGTCCCGGGCACTGGAACGATCCTGATATGCTTGAAGTAGGTAATGGTTTGAGTACTTCCGAAAGTCGCGCTCATTTTTCACTGTGGTGCATGCTTGCGGCTCCACTTATTGCAGGCAACGATATCCGGAATATGTCGGCTGAAATCCGCGACATCCTTACCAACAAGGAAGTAATTGCCATTGACCAGGATCCGCTTGGAGTACCATGTTATAAAATGTATGGCCGCGGTGATTTTGAGGTATTTGCTAAGCCCATGAGCAATAACGAAGTAGCCATTTGTTTTCTGAACCGAGGCGATAAGCCTATTGACTTTGAGTTCAAATGGAAAGATTTTCCGATAAATGACGGGATTTCGGGAAAAAGCTATGATTTTGGGAAAACAGATTTTAAACTGCACGACTGCTGGCAGAAAAAGGAAATAGGTTCAACAGCTGTCCCGTTCAAATCCACGGTCCAGCCTCATGATGTGATCCTGCTCAGGCTTAAACCGTAAGCCGGGATAGAATAAATTCAGACAGAACGCCCGTTTTTATCCCATTCTGAATCCGTTTTACACAAATACCCGCGATCCTTCCTCATAGCTGGTTCGCAGGTCCTTTGGCGTACATTTCTTTTTGGTTTTAAATATCCTGTTGAAATTTGAAATGTTATTGAATCCGCAATCGTAGGCTATTTCGGATATTGAATGTGTTGTTTCAATTAACATACGCGAAGCGTGACCCAGCCGGATTTCGTTCAGACAATTGATAAAGGTCATCCCTGTGTGAAGTTTGAAGAAGCGGCTGAAGGCAGTTTCGGTCATACTGGTAATTTTAGCAACCTCGGCAAGCGTGATTGGTTTATGGAAATTCTGGTGCGCGTAAGTCATTACTTTCTCGATGCGGCGACTGCTATAAGTATGTTTTTCAACCTGGTTATACCCCGAATCACTCAGTATCCTGTAATTACGTGAAATAGATAGATCATGCAAAATTGACATCAGTTCCAGTACTGAATCAAATCCTTGCTTTTTACTTAAACCAAGTATGCGCGGCGCAAGTTGTTTGGTAGTGGTAGTCGAAAATAGGATACCACGCGAAGATTTTTCCAGCATCCTCCGTATAAAACTCAACTGATTTTTTCTGAGGAATTTTTCATCAAAAAAGTCATTGTCAAACTGTATGGTGACTTCTGTTATCTCATTGGCTCCAAAATCCTCTCCAAACCAGGCATGTTCAAGGTTTGGCCCAACCAATACAAGTTCCATTTCACCAATCTCTTCGAGGTGGTCGCCAATCATTCTCCGGGCGCCTTTGCCATTCATAATGAAGTTGAGTTCAATTTCGTCGTGGTAATGCAAAGGGAAATCGAATGAATTTTTTGTCCGGGTAAACATAGTGAAACAATCGGCTTTTGTAAGCGGAGTTATTTCCCGTAAAACATTGTCGCGCATAGTGTATTGGTTTTGAAGTATTGATCTTAGGTAAAGAAATAGGATTTCATCTATTGATTCTGTCTTTTTGATTCCCTTAAACTCATACCGTAAATCAGAAAGAGAGTGAAAACTTAAATTTAATCAGCCATAAAAGTATATATATTATCTGAAATAGTGAATCATCATCTAAGCCTTATTTATTAATATTTCACAAGAGATTATAAATTGTTAACTATGTTTATTTTCAATAAAAAGTATTTTATACTGGTAAAATACTATTAATATTACAGACTGAAATTTTAAGATATTTACATTACTAAAATTACAAGCCTGAAACCTGGGATTTCCCGTTGATTCCCAGATGGTAATACAAATATTTACATGACCCGGAGACTTTTTCTGCTTTGTTCTTTACTGTTTTTGGTCTCCTGTGTTACTAAGGCTCAATTCTCTTATGTCCAAGTAAAAGGAAGCCGGTTTGTGCTGAATGGCAAGCCATATTATTACATAGGTACAAACTACTGGCATGGAGCTATACTGGCATCTTCCGGATTGTATGGCAACCGCCCCCGGTTATTGCGTGAGCTTGACTTCATGAAAGAGCATGGGATAACTAACCTGCGCGTACAGGCAGGCGCCGAAGGGCCTGATGATGAGCCTTTCAGAGTTACTCCATCCTTACAGACAGCACCGGGAAAGTACAATGATGAAATGCTCGATGGACTCGATTTCCTGCTTTCTGAAATGGCGAAACGAGGGCAACATGCCATTTTGTTTTTGAATAACAGTTGGGATTGGTCGGGCGGATTTGCCCAGTATGTGAATTGGAATGGGTTTGGAACAATTCCTTATCCAAGCGTAAAACCTAATACCTGGCCACAGTTTATGAGTTTTGCCGGGCAGTTTTTAAATTGTGACAATTGTAAAAAGCAATTTTTTGATCACATATCTTACATGCTTAACCGCACTAACCGTTACACAGGCAAAAAATATACGGATGATCCCGCTATCATGACATGGGAAATAGGGAACGAACCCCGCGCATTTTCAATAGAAAATATTCCGGCTTTAGAGAAGTATATCCGCGAAACGGCAGCATTAATCAGGGAAATTGATAAAAATCATTTGATCACAACTGGTTCCGAGGGTGAATGGGGATGCGAAAATTTGCCCGATGTATTTGAACGCATTCATGCTCAGTCTGGTATAGATTACCTTACCATGCATATCTGGCCTAAAAACTGGAGTTGGATAGATAGCAGGAATATTCCCGGCACAGTGAAAACAGGTATAGAAAAAACCAACAAATACATTGACGATCACATAGTTGTTGCAAGGCGGTTGAAGAAACCAATAGTATTGGAGGAATTCGGATTGCCGCGCGATTTTCACGGATATTTACCTGTAGAAACAACTTCCTGCCGTGATAGCTATTATGCCAATGCGTTCGAACAGGTTATTGAACATTGTAAAAACCAGGATGTGCTTGCCGGGTGTAATTTCTGGAGTTTCGGCGGTGAGGGCCGACCTGCGCACTTGTTTTGGGAAAAGGGCGACGATTATGTAGGCGATCCGCCAAATGAAGAACAGGGATTGAACTCCGTTTTCAATACTGATTCAACTATTCCGGTTATTGAAAAGTATACTCTTCAGCTTTCAAAATGTTTAAACGAATAATATGAAAGTAGTAATTGGTCTGATATATTTCACTGTCATTATTTTTACTGCATGCACATGCAGAGGAAATACGCAGGTAAAAATGGCCGATCCTAAAGCGTCACCGGCAACACAAAAGCTATTTCTGAAATTGATTGAACTCTCCCGGCAAGGCTTTATGATAGGGCACCAGGATGATTTGGCTTATGGTATCGGCTGGAAAGCCCCAAATGGCAAGTCGGACGTAAACAAAGTATGCTCCGATTATCCTGCCGTTTTTGGATGGGACCTGGGGCATGTCGAAAAAGGAGCTCCTGTTAACCTTGATTCCGTGCCTTTCAGCGATATGGCAAAATATGCCTCTGAAATAAATGCAATGGGTGGCATAAACACTTATAGCTGGCATCTCGACAATCCGGCTACTGGCGGAAGTGCCTGGGACATAACCAAATACGGGGTGGTAACGAGTATTTTGCCTGGTGGCGTAAATCATGCTGAATTTAACCTCTGGCTCGATAAAGTAGCTGTTTTCTTTGCAGGCTTGAAAGATAAAAACGGTGAAGCAATCCCGGTGATATTCAGGCCTTTTCATGAACATACAGGCGATTGGTTCTGGTGGGGCAAAGCGCATTGCGCTTCAGATGAATTCAAGCAAATCTGGATTTATACTATAAAATACCTTACCGAAACTAAGAATCTACACAACCTGATTTTTGCTTATTCACCAGCCGGATCATTTCAAAACCTGGCTGAATATTCGGAGCGATACCCGGGCGATAATTATGTCGATATTACGGGATTTGATATTTACCAGGATGCTGGTCAGCCTAACAATACATTTGCAGAGCTTCTCAGGGAAAAGCTCACGCTGTTGGATGAATTCGCAAAAGTCCATAATAAGCTGCCGGCAATAACCGAAATCGGATTTGAACAGATTCCCGAACCGAAGTGGTGGACAAGTGTAATTTATCCGGTAATTAAAGATTTTGGGGTATCTTATGCCTTGTTCTGGCGAAATGCGGCCAACAGACCAAATCACTATTACATGCCCTTTCCGGGGCAGGTAAGTGAAAAGGATTTCAGGGATTTCTACAACCTTCCACGAACGCTTTTTCTCAAAGACATAGGAAAAAATAAAGAATTATAATTTCACTAAATACATCTGATAGCGATGGATGCTAAATTTGCCCAACAACTTCAGCAATTGACACAAGATTATGAGCTTCTTATAAGCCGGAAAAATGTCAGAATTGAAAATGGAAACAGAATATATAACAGGTACGAAAACCCTGTTCTTACTGCTGTGCATACGCCCTTGTTGTGGCGGTACGATTTTGATGAAACTACAAATCCCTTTCTGCTGGAACGCATAGGAATAAATTCAGTATTTAATTCCGGTGCCATCAAGTTCAATAATAAATATATCCTGGTAGCCAGGGTTGAAGGTGTCGACAGGAAGTCATTTTTTGCATTGGCCGAAAGCGATAATGGAATTGACAACTTCCGCTTCCGCGATCTCCCTCTCGCCTTACCTGAAACATCGAATCCTGATGTCAATGTGTATGATATGCGTCTTACCCAACACGAAGATGGATGGATATACGGGACTTTCTGTACTGAACGGAAAGATCCGGATGTTCCGGATTCCGATTTAAGCTCAGCAATTGCGGCTACGGGTATCGTAAGGACCCACGATCTTGAAACATGGGAACGCCTCCCTGATTTGAAATCCAAAAGCCAGCAACGCAATGTAGTACTTCATCCTGAATTTGTAAATGGGAAATATGCGCTTTATACCCGGCCACAGGATAGTTTTATTGATGCAGGCTCTGGTGGTGGAATTGGCTGGGCACTGATCGACGATATTACCAATGCTGAAACCAAAGAAGAAGTCATTATTGACCACCGCCAGTATCACACCATCAAAGAACTTAAAAACGGCCAGGGTCCACATCCTATCAAAACATCCAGAGGATGGCTGCACCTGGCTCACGGAGTGCGTGGTTGTGCTTCGGGTTTGCGTTATGTTCTATATATGTTCATGACTTCGCTCGAAGATCCAGCACGGATTATCGCGCAGCCCGCCGGTTATTTCATGGCTCCCGAAGGTGCTGAAAGGATTGGTGACGTGTCGAATGTATTATTTTCAAACGGGTGGATAAAGGATGACGATGGTACTGTTTATATTTATTACGCATCATCGGATTCACGTCAACATGTTGCTGTTTCGAGTGTTGATAAGCTTGTCGATTACTGCATAAATACAGCTCCCGATGGGTTACGTTCAGCATCATCAGTAGCAACTTTGCGCAAACTCATTGAAAAAAATAAGTCATTCTTGAAAACCAACGGGAAAACTGAAGAGAATACTGCAATTGGCTCACAAAGAAACTAAACTTATATTTACCGGCATAATCTGAAAATTACCACCTTTCGTTAAAATTAATTTATGACAACCTATAAGCTCAGACTAAGAGAAAAAATTGGCTATGGATTCGGGGATGCCGCGTCTTCGATGTTCTGGAAGATTTTCGGAATGTATTCTCTGTTTTTTTATACCGATGTTTTAGGTATTACCGCAGCCGCTGCCGGAACCATGTTTCTTGTTGCACGTTTGTGGGATTCGTTCTTCGACGTTTTTGTAGGAATTATCAGCGACCGTACCAAAAGCCGCTATGGTAAATACCGGCCGTATTTATTATGGTTTGCGCTTCCATTTGCTGTAATGGGTGCCATCACATTCTTTGCTCCTGATTTTGGGCAAACCGGGAAATTAGTTTACGCCTACATCACTTATTCATTGATGATGATCGTTTATTCATTGATTAATGTGCCGTATGCTTCCTTGCTTGGAGCCATTTCTTCTGATCCGGGGGAGAGAAATTCGCTTTCTTCGTTCCGCATGTCATTTGCTTTCATTGGAAGTTTTGTAACTTTTATGTTGTTGCAACCTCTTATCGACTTCTTTTCTAAAACATTTGGTAACGATAGTCTCGCTGTTACAGCCATAGCCGCTGAAAACTCTGTTAGCACATCTCCGGTTGGTTGGGTGATGGGAGTTGGCGCAATTGGAATTATCTGTGTTACCTTGTTTTTGCTGTGTTTCAGTTGGACAAAAGAAAGAGTAACACAAATTGAGAGCGAAAAAAATGCTTCTGTCAGGCAGGATTTGAAAAATCTGTTTCATAATGCTCCATGGTGGATTTTGGTTGCAACGGGTCTTGCGGCTTTACTCTTCAATGCTGTAAGAGACAGTGTTGCCATCTATTTTTTCAGAGATTATGTGAAGGTTAACTATAGAATGTTAGGAACAGGCTGGGATATTACAACTATTTATTTTCTTGTCGGTCAGGCCGCCAACCTAATAGGGGTGATGGCTGCGCCTGCTATTTCGGCAAAATATGGCAAGAAAAAAACGTATATGATTGCTATGCTGGCCGCCGGGGTATTAAGTACAGGCTTTTATTTCATTCCTAACAATATTACCTGGATTCTGATTTTTCAGTTTATGATTTCCATTTTCGCCGGATATGTTCTGCCGCTTTTGTGGTCGATGTTTGCCGATATCGTGGATCAGCAGGAATTACTTACGGGCCGCCGTGCCACAGGTTTAATTTTTTCTTCTTCGTCAATGTCTCAGAAATTAGGTTGGGCTTTAGGTTCAGCGATGAGTGGCTGGATTTTAGCTGTGTTTAAATATGCTCCCGAAGCTGTAGAACAAAGCGCCCAAACTATTTTTGGCGAACATATTATGATCAGTTTAATGCCTGCCGTATGTTGCATACTCGCCTTTGTGGGCATGATGTTCTATCCTCTGACCGATAAAAGAGTGAAGGAAATTTCGGAACAGCTCAACCTGAAAAGGAATAAGGCCATACACGAATAACCGGGTTTTTAAAACATGAACTACAATTATTCAGGATTCAAACAGCAACTTGAAGATGAGTTGACGCAGAATATTCTCCCTTTCTGGATGCGGAAAATGAGGGATGCTGTGAATGGTGGATTTTATGGCCAGATGGATGGAAATGACCGGATAAACCAGCTTGCTCCCAAAGGAGGAATCCTGAACGCGCGAATTTTGTGGGCTTTTTCTGCTGCCTATAATTCACTTAAAGATCCAAAGTACCTGGAAATTGCAAGCCAGACAAAAGATTACATTTTTGAACATTTCTTCGATCCGGAGTTTGGTGGAACATATTGGTGCCTCGAATATAACGGAAACCCTCTCGATACTAAGAAGCAGATCTATTCGCAGGCATTTTTTATCTATGCGCTTTCCGAATATTACCTGGCAAGCGGCGACGAAAAATGCAGGGACGAAGCAATCGAACTGTTCAGACTTATTGAAAAAATAAGTTTTGATAGGGAACAAAACGGTTATTTTGAAGCGTATAGCCGCGATTGGCAATTGCTCGATGATCTCAGGCTCAGCCAGAAAGATTCCAATGAGAAGAAGACTATGAATACCCATCTGCATATCCTCGAAGCGTATACTAACCTTTACAGGATATGGAAAAATGATACTCTTGCCTACCAGCTGCGAAATCTTATAAATATTTTCCTGGATAAGATTATTGATCCCCAAACATTTCACCTGAACCTTTTTTTTGACGAAAACTGGATTTGTAAATCTTCCATCACCTCCTACGGTCACGATATAGAAAGCTCATGGTTGTTGTATGAAGCAGCAGTGGAGCTTCATGATCAGGAATTAACAGAAAAAACAAAGCAAATCTGCCTCAGGATTGTTGACGCAGCGAAAGAAGGCCTTCATCCGGATGGAAGCCTGATTTATGAAAAGGATAATGCTACGGGCCATACTGATTTCGATAGGCATTGGTGGCCTCAGGCTGAAGCTGTGATAGGGTTTTACAATGCATTTGAATTGACCGGCATTAGCCACTATTTGCTTAATTTTACCGAATGTCTCTATTTCATTCAGTCCAACCTGGTCGATCACATTAATGGCGAATGGTATTGGAGCATTAAATCAGATGGAACTGTTAACCGGGATGATGATAAAGCCGGATTCTGGAAATGTCCTTACCATAATGGTCGTATGTGCCTTGAAATAATAAAAAGGGTGAGTTAATCTAAAATGTAACATCATATAAACTGGCTAAAAACTATTGTTATGAAATTAAAATCGGGCGTCACCATATTTCTTGTGTTACTATGCATGGCAGCAATAGCACAGCCGGTAAATATTCATGGTCAGCTGAAAGTGGCTGGCACTAAACTGGTTGATGCGCAAAATCAACCTCTGGTATTGCGTGGTATGAGTCTTGGCTGGCATAATTTATGGCCCAGGTTTTACAATGCGGGTGTTGTAGCTACTCTTTATAAAGACTGGAATTGTTCTGTGGTGAGGGCCGCAATGGGAGTTG
Organism: Bacteroidales bacterium; assembly: GCA_963665485.1. GTDB lineage: Bacteria > Bacteroidota > Bacteroidia > Bacteroidales > UBA4417 > UBA4417. Next base: position 1,645,262 of record OY762227.1, read on the forward strand.
AATTGAATGATTCCGGCTACCTCAAGAGCCCGGAATTCTCAGCTTCGAAGGTGAAAGAAGTTGTGGATGCCGCGATCAGGCAAGGTGTTTATGTAATTATCGACTGGCACAGTCATAATATTAAAGAGGCGGAGGCAAAGAAGTTTTTTACTGAAATGGCTACCCAATATGGTAAATATCCCAATGTTATTTATGAAATCTTCAACGAACCGGATTATGAAACATGGGAAGAAGTTAAAAAATATTCAATAGAAATAATCTCCACGATCAGAAGCATCGATCCGGATAATATTATTTTGGTTGGAAGCCCGCGCTGGGACCAGGATATCCTTTTGCCCGCCAACGATCCCATAAAGGGTTTTCAAAATCTGATGTATTCAGTTCATTTTTATGCAGGAACACATAAGCAATGGCTTCGGGATAATACGGATATTGCCATTTCGAAAGGACTTCCGATTTTTATTTCAGAATGTGCCGGCATGGAAGCAACGGGTGACGGACCTATTAACTATGAAGAATGGAAAAAATGGATAGATTGGATGGATTTAAAAGGATTGAGCTGGATTACCTGGTCGGTTTCTGATAAAAATGAAACATGCTCTGTATTGTATCCTTCTGCTGCTTCCGAAGGTAACTGGAAGGATGGAGATTTAAAGGAATCAGGATTGAAAATACGTGGGTATTTAAGAAATTATCCGTCGGTCAGTAAAATTGAAAAGCGTTAAAATTGCCATTAAAATGCAGATTCATAGTTAACTGAAATTCTGTTTCGGCCTGAATAAGCCAATGGGTTTTGAATTTTTGGAATTATAAATTGAAATTATTGATTATCAGCATTGTAATTATTCCATTCAGCGATTTTCGGTAATGGTTAATTGCTCGTGGCTATCGGTATGATTTTTCCTCATTTGTGGGATTCCCTTCTTGAATCCAGGCAACGTTATTTTGTCGAAAATTAGTAGAATTAACCTGGATATTTCAAAATCATTTGTCTGCCATTTTTAAGATCAGTGAAGTCAATGTGATGCTTCAGGTGCATCCGCTGAAAACGAAAAGCGCTAAATATCGCCACAACGCTTCTTCCTAAAAATAGAAAATCAGTGCATTCATCCGCCAAAATCCGGCGTTCACCGATAATACATATACAAAGTGTAACTTTTCCTCCCATTCTGTGTCCTAAATTAAACAACAAACTAATTTAAATGATAACGGGTTCCTGGCCAAACCCTGTTTTCAGTCAAACACAGAAAAAGATGAAAAAGAAATTACTTGCTATTTTTATGGCTGTTTCAGTCAGTATGCTATATGTAACCAGGAGTTACGCCGAAAATTATGTTCCCGATCCCAAAGGTGGTACCATCAGCGGCCGTGTGCTGGATGCATCCACTAACAAACCTATGGAATATGTAAATATTGCTGTGTTCCGTTCAGTTGATTCATCCTTGATCACTGGTACGATAACTAACCCGGAAGGCCAATTTAAACTGGAAAAAATTGCCTCTGGTGAGTATTATTTAAGACTCACATTCCTTGGATTCGAAAACCAGTTTATTAAAAAGATCAATGTGAATACGAAATCGCTCCAGGTAAATCTGGGCGATATAAAACTGGCAACCACAGCCGCTGAGATAAGCGGAGTGGCGGTAGTAGCTGACCGGGCCAAGGTTGAATACCAGATTGATAAACGTGTTATCAACGTTAGTCAGGATCTGGTAGCAAAAGGTGGCACCGCCGTGAATGTCCTGGAAAACACCCCTTCGGTACAGGTGGACCCTCAGGGAAATGTAACACTTCGCGGAAGTTCTGACTATATTGTATTGATTGATGGCAAGCCTTCGGTAATGAAAGGCAGCGATGCGCTTAAGACGATAAACGCTGCCGCGATCAAGCAAATTGAAGTAATTACAAATCCCTCGGCCAGGTACGAAGCAGATGGGAAAGCCGGAATAATTAATATTATTCAGAAAAAGGAAAAAATGCAGGGTATCAGTGGTACGGCAAGTGTATCCCTCGGAACAACAGATAAGAATTCAGCAAACGGACTGATCAATTACCGGAAAAACAAAGTGAACATTTTCGCTGGTATCGACTTTGCCCGGAATAAATATCTGGCTGATCTTACAATTGAGAATGTGAGTTTTCTGGAAGAGGGCAACCAGCACATTTATGAACAAGTGCGACAGTATAACCATAACGACAACTTTGGTGGTAAACTTGGAATCGATTACGACTTAAATCAAAAGAACTCCTTTTCAATTTCAGGCAATTATGCAGTTCAGGGCTACGATCATGGCGCTAACGCCAAATACAATAACTACTTCGAAGGAGCTCAGCAGAAAAATTATTATAAGAGCAACAGCGACCTTGATGTTACGGGAAATGTTCCCGGTCTGAATTTCGATTTTACACATAAATTCGGAGAAAACCACAGCCTTTCTGTTTCGAGCACATATTCCTCCTGGGATGGTGTTGACGATAACCTGGTATCTGAATACGCAACGGATAACAACTACAACGAACTGACTACACAATCTGCTTTAAAATATACCAAGGATAATTTCAACTACCAGTATCGTTTAAACCTCGATTACAAAAGGCCTGTTAAAAAGGCTACCCTCGAAGCTGGTTTTCAATACCGGTACGAAAACCGTAAGGATGACCTAGTGTTTAAAAACCTGGATGTTGAGTCCAACGAATGGATAGTCAATACATTATATACTAGTAAGCTCGATTACAAGAATGATATCTACTCCGGTTACGCAACTTTCTCCGATACCAAATGGGGAATAGGGTATATGCTTGGCGCTCGTGCCGAGTACTTTACCCGAAACATAAACTTCAGTTCCGATGGGGATACGTATAATTATAACAAATTTATGCTGTACCCAAGCGTACATCTTACGAAATCTATCAAGGACAAACATCAGTTCCAGTTGAGTTACTCCAGGCGTATTAATCGCCCAGAGCCCTATTTGCTAAACAAAACACCAGGATATATCGACCCTTATAACGTTTTTAAAGGCAGTCCTGAACTTGAACCGGAGTATACTGACGCTTTCGAGCTGAATTACAGGGTTACATATAAAATAACCACTCTGAGTGTTCAAACTTATTACCGCAATACAACCAACAGTTTCGATACAAAACGCACCTTAGGCAATGATGGTATAATGGTTCATGAGCTTATTAATGCCAACAGGCAACAGTCGTACGGAGCGGAACTTGGCCTGGATTTCAAATTTACCAAATGGTGGCAGTTGAGTACCGGTGCTAACCTTTATCATTATTCCATAGTGGCAACAAGCAGTAGTGCATCCAGCAGAAGCGACAACACATTTGATGCTCGTATCATCTCGAACTTTTCTCTTAAATGGGGGTCCCGCGTACAGGCTGTCGCTTATGCCCGTGGCCCGGCGCTCGATGCCCAGGGAAAATCAGATGGATTTTACACGGTAAATCTGGCTGTAAGCCAGCCACTAATGAAAGGAAAAGTAAATGTCGGTCTTAGCGCGCAGAATATTTTCAACTCAATCAAATTCGATTACAGAGCATCGAGCATCAATTACAATAATACGTATGCAATCGCTGCCGAAGGATTGGTACTACAGCTAACAGCGTCTTATTCCTTCAATAATTTCCAGAACAAACAACGTGGAAGGGCCGATGATGCAAGTTTCAAAGGAGGAGGAGCATTTTAATTTACAAGCCTGACCCGGAATCTTTTAACTCTGATTCCACATTTTTGAATAAAACAGCCATTTCGTTAGCAAAACGTGATGGCTGTTTGGTTTTATTTCTATATAAATCTGATTGGCAATAGGATACAGCGTAGGCGTAGCATTACTGGCCGACAATTAACATACGGCAAAAGTCATTCATCGATAAATTTCCGGTATTCAACCGACACTTACCGCCATCGGTAGAATATGTTTTTTACACTAATAGGAGTGATAGTATCTTTGCTTCGTCTTAGTGACAAAAGGAATAAAAATAGGAGACACTTAAAATTAACAAAACCATAACAAATATAAAATCAGTTCATTGTAACTTTTATCAAAACAAATCGTCATTAATACATACCAATTAATTAAACCTAAAACTTCCTCGAAAGAGATAAAAAAATAAAAAGATGAATACAGCAAAATTTACTTCAGCCATTGCAACCCTAAGCTTTGTGATATTTATGTCAATAGCATCAATAGCTAATTCAAGTATTTTTTATTCCGGTGATTTAACCAAATCAGGTAATAAAAAAACACTATTTTCCAATATGTCCGAAAAGGATTTCAGCTACCTGCGATTCGATGTTACTAAATACAGCAACGAAAATGAAGAATCTGATAGGGTACTTAGTCCTATGGATTACCTGCGTTTCGATGTTAATAATTATACCAGCAGTTCCGAATCTGAGGCATTGGAGCTGCCGGTGGCCATTGAATTTGAATACCTGCGTTTTGATGTAAATACCTATAGCGAAAGCAACCCATCCAACTTGATTGAACTGCCTGTTGATGAATTTAACTACCTGCGTTTCGATGTGAATAAGTATACATCCGGAAATACTGACTTCAATAACGAATTACCGGTAAAAGAATAATGTTTCCGGGAAAAAGTCCCCTGAAACATTTCCATATATCTCCAGTCCTGTGAACAGCAGGACTTTTTTTATGCTGTAAAATCCCACCCAATTGATTATCGGAATACTATATTTCACAAAATTTTTGAATAGTTGGTTTATTGACGCTGAATGAAGAAGACATCTTGCGAAAGCACACGTTAATGGTGAGAGCCCAGGCTATTTCAATTTAATAAGTGAAATTGTATAAACATTAACCGGAATCGTGTAAAATATTAATGTTTGGAGGCTTTAATTTTGCCAAGGATAATCAAACTCATTTGTTGTACGAATGACGAAAATTATACTTGAATAACATTCAGAATCCATATTCACCTACTTTAAAAATTTAACCTCATGAAAAAATTATTTTTCGCATTGGTAATCCCTGTTATACTGATGGGTGCCGGATGCACACAGCAAAAAGAAGAAATTGCCAGGTTGAAGGCTACAAACGATAGTCTGATATCTGTCAGTACTGTTAAAGACTCAATGGTTGCTGACTTCGTTAATGCTTTTAACGATATTCAGTCGAACCTGGATTCAATAAAGATGAAAGAAAAGATCATCACCAATACAGCTAATGGAAGCTCCGAAGTTAAAGCCCGGTCAAAAGACCAGATTAACAGCGACATTAACCAGATTTACAAGTTACAACAGGATAACCGCGCAATGGTAGCATCATTACGCTCAAAACTTAAAAAAGCAGGTATTCATACCGCTGAGCTGGAAAAGATGATCGAAAGCCTTAACCAGCAGATCGAAGAGAAAGATGTACAGATTGCACAGCTCAAAGACGATCTTGCAAAGGTAAATATACAGGTAACTGATCTTACTGCCAAGGTTGGTGATCTGAATGCCAATGTAGAAAACCTGAATACTATTACTGCTCAGAAACAGAAGGTAATAGAAGATAAAACCAACGAACTGAATACTGCTTATTATGTAGTTGGAACAACAAGTTTTCTGAAAGAGAAGAAAATTGTAACCAAGGAAGGCGGTTTCATTGGCTTAGGAAGAAAGAAAACTCTCACACCCGATGTTGATAAGAGTGCATTAACCAAGGTTGATATTACTCAATTGAAAGCCATTCCAATTATGAAAAGCAAGGTTGCCGTTTTAACATCTCATCCTAAAAGCTCATACCGTCTTACCGGTAAAAATCTGTCAGATAGTTTGGTTATAACCAATCAAAAGGATTTCTGGAGTTTATCCAAAGTACTTGTACTTAATGTAAAATAATATACTTGTGGCAAAGGGGAGAATCCGGTTCGAAAGACCGGATTTTTTTTATTACTTCCTGAAAAATGGTTATTTATGAATAGGAAAACGGGCTCTACTACTTATCCTGGATAATTCTGGTTAGTATTATGAAGAGTGCAACAAAAAGTAGAATATGAATGAGCGGTCCGAAATCATAAAAGAGAAAACCAATGATCCAAAGGAAAGTCAGAACCATTGCGGAGAGATAGTATTTATTGGCCATTGTATCTTTTGAATTTGGATGCATCATAAGTACAAAGGTATACCTGATTTAACGCCTAATGATTACATTATTAATGATAAATATTACACAATTTGTTCTTAATCCTGTGCCATTTATGTGTTTACAAATCAACTCAGCCTGTTATATAAAGGAGTTTTCCTTTATATAAATCACAACATGGCAAATATGAAATGGTTCACGGTTTTTAAATCTGATCCGGAAAATGATGTGCCACAATAGGATGTTGTTATACAGGAAGATAAACACGGAAAGTAGCTCCTACGCCGAGTTCTCCTTCAGCAACTATAAAACCACTATGGTTTTCCGCGATTTTTTTGCAGATAGAAAGGCCTATTCCTGTGCCAACGTATTCAGAAGTATGATGGAGCCGGTGAAAGAGTATAAAAATCTTTTCGGCATATTGCTGGTCAAATCCCATTCCATTATCGGAAATTGAGATTTTAAAATATTTTTTTCGAGTATCCGAAATAAAGCCAGGATAATCACGTACAGCCAGTTTTTCACAATTAATCTTAATTACCGGCACAGCATCAGGCTTACTATATTTGAGCGCATTCCCGATCAGGTTAACAAATAATTGCTGAATCTGAAAAGGAATAACATTTAGTACAGGTAACTGTACAGCTTGAATAACAGCATTTTTCTCTTCAATCTCGTGGGCCAGTTCCTGGTTCGCATTTTCGAGTAAAACATTCAGATCCGTCTTTTCAAAAATTTTCTCAGCTTTGTTTGTACGCGAAAACAAGAGCAAATCATCAATAAGTATTCGCATTTTTTTCGCTGATGAATCAATTCTGGATATATATTCTTTGCCCTGGTCCGATAAATTTACCTTGTCATTATCCGTAATACGGGAAATGAAAGTTTGTATTTTTCGGAGAGGCTCCTGCAAATCATGACTAGCTACACGGTTAAAAGATTCTAATTCTTTAATACTTTGTTCCAGTTCATGGTTTCTTTCTTCTAACGCGACTTTGCTCAGGTGATGGTCAGTAATATCTTTTCCTATTCCGATGTGCATTTTACTTTTATCGTCCGAAATAAATTTGCCTGTTGACATAAAATACCTCAATTCGCCATCGGCACGAATTATACGGTAATAATGGGGATACGTTTTTCCGTGAATAGCAATACTATTAGCAGCTTCTCTCACAATCGCCTCATCCTCAGGGTGAACGAATTTTATGAAATTTTCAGTTGAGGGTAAGAACGATTGAGGTTCGCAACCCAATAAGCTGTATAAATTATCGGAATACGTCAATTCGCCGGTTCCCAGGTTCCACTGTGATATATAAAAGTCCCCTATTACTTCAGCGTGTTTGATGGATTCATTGGTAATCATCAATTCGGTATTCGATTTTCTTAAAACACTCAGATCCTTATTGATTTTGATAAAAGATAAAATAAATACCAGTAAAGAGAAAATGGCGAATATAAATGTTGAAACAGGAGAAAAGACAACTTCCCTTTCATATTTTTTCTGATGCTCATTAAAATAGGAGATTTCCAGGTCTTCCATTTTGTTAATCTGGGTACGGATATTGTCCATAACATTTTTGCCAGACAGCAGATTTTCGTTTAATTGATCTTCGGTAACGGTATTTTTCCTGATGCTTTCCAGTGAAAGTTCCATCAGATCAAGCCTTGCATAAATCAGTTTCAGAAGTGAATCCAGGTTTGCTTGTTGCTGCTGGTCAACAATGGTTAAGGCTTTTATTTTGATAAATGAAGCGTAAATCTGATCTTCGACTGATTTATAGGGCTTTAGAAAAACCGGATTTCGGGTAATGATAAAGCCACGCTGTCCGGTTTCAGCATCTTTCAACATCGAAAGAACATGTTCCAGCTGATACTGAATTTTGTAAGAATGAACAAGCAGGTCGGAAGATTCGTTAAGCGCCTTAGTGTGTTTATACGAAACGCTCGAAATATAAAGCAGCATGAATATAGATATCACAAAAAGAGCTTTCAGGAAGAAAGCAGATTTGATGACGGACTTAAAGTACGTAATCTTCATAAATGAGATCAAAGACTTAGTAAGTAATTATCCCTGTTCAATCCGGAAGTTTGATATTGCCAGTTAATAGTAATCACCTGTTCCAGTATTTTTTTCAGTGTATTAAAATCGCTTGGCTTTTTAATATACACATTGGCTCCCTGAACAAATGTTTCTTCAATATCTTTTTCGGAAGATGAGGTTGAATAAATGGCGATAGCAATATCCTTTAAATGAGCATGTTGTTTAATTTCCAGCAAGCAGTCAATCCCGGATTTACGGGGCATGTTAAGGTCAAGAAAAAGAATATGGGGCAACCGGATTCCATCCTGGGTGAGGTGGTCCATTAATTCCACCCCGTCATTAACCATCTTAACATTGGTATTTATCTTAATTTCCTGAAATGCTTCTTTAAAAAAAAGGCGATCGTCCTCATCATCATCGGCCAGTAAGATATGTATAAGTTCCTTGGGCATATTTACTTATTTGTATTAAAAATTTTATTGCTGGTAATATAACAGGTGTTATGATTAAACTGATTCCCTGCTTCCCTTTGCATCTCTAAATGGCTTGCCTTTGCGACTATTTCCACGCTCGGGATTCATGGCTTTTCACAGGCGATCCGTCTTTATTTATTTAACATCGCAAAGGGAATTTATTCCGTCAAATTTATACTATTTTCGCGCCTTTTTTTAATAATTCGCTGAAATGCGGAAGGGGTAATTCCCGTAATGCTCTTAAACTGATTACTGAAATGGGCTACGCTGCTGTAATTAAGGGTATAAGAAATTTCGGTAAAAGTATATTCATTTGTACTGATCAGTTGTTTCGCGCGCTCAGTTTTTTGAAGCAAAATGAAATTTTCAATGGAAGTGTAAGTGATTTCTGTAAATATTGCCGACAGGTATCCATATCGTTGTTTCAGCTTATCTGATAAATAAACCGAATTAGAGGTTGGAAGTTTATCCTCCGAATATACCATTTCTATAATGGCATCTTTTATCTTTTGAACCAGAACACTTTTTTGTGTTTCAATAATCTGAATTCCATAAATATTTAAACACGCGTCGAGTTCCTTCATTTCTGTAACAGAAGCAGCATCGTCAATTTCTATTTCAGCAAAACCCAGGTAATCGTATTTCAGCCGCAATTTATCTAGCTGCTCCTGTATAATTTTTTTAAACGCAATGTTTGAATCAAATTTCAGGTAGAGTTTCATTAGGATTCAATTTAAATCAATTACACGATGTTTTACCTGATGAAAACGACTTAAAAATCAAATTATTCCAGGTAAAATTAATAAAATTATAAAATGGAACAATAGCTTCCTGTAATTACCGGAAGCTGAAGGTTAACGGGAAGCCATTTTCGTAATTCAAAAAATGCCCGTAGCTTGGTGCTACGGACATTGTGTGGCCTTATCCTGACAAAAAGAACTCATTACTCAGGAAAAGGATATATATGGGTAAGCGAATAGTATATGAATGCTGGATTTAATGATACCGTATTTATAATCAGTACATTGTAAACAGGCATATCAATACAATCATGTGTTGTTTTATATTGGTTTTATTCTTTTTCAATTAACACTACGCAAAATTACATTTGCAGTGCTGGAAGATTCTTACATAATTATCCGTAATTTTTATATCATTTCACTTTTTAAAATATCGAATTTAAATATCGAAAAGGGTAATGTATAGCCGTACAGGCAAGTTCACCCCATAGCCTGTAAATGAATTGGGTTATTGATAATGCGCATTAACTGCGCAAGTATACTGATCAGGGTAATACTAAAATGATACAACATATTTCCTAAATTGTGTAACACATTCCAAAACTGTGGGACTTACTTTTGACATTTAACAAGAAATATTGTTAGAGTTATAGCCTACCGGTGAATCGTAAAGACTAAAATACTGTATCAAATTTCATTTCAACTATGCAAAAATAGTTTACTCATTCGTATCTGCTTTTAGTAAATCCTTTATCAAATTATAAAACCATGATTGTGAAATCATATAACTCAAAAGGAAACCAGGCAATTTGCCTTTTATTCAGGGTGCACCAGCCGTATAGGTTAAAGCCATATAGGTTTTTCGATATTGGCGTTGATCATTCCTACTTTAATCAACACCAAAATGCAGATATTCTCAGAAGAGTTGCCCGCGAATGTTATATCCCGGTTAACGAGGTTCTGATGAAACTGATCAGGACCTTTGGCAATAGTTTTAAAATAGCTCTTAGTATTAGCGGGACAGCTATTGAACAAATGAGAAAATATGTTCCCGAAGCATTGATGAGTTTCAGGGAACTATACAGAACCGGAAATGTTGAATTGGTTGCAGAACCATATTCCCATTCCCTTGCCATGATAATGGACCTTAATGAGTACCGGAGTCAGGTTGAGAAGCATGTAAAACTGCTGCACTGCTTATCTGGATGTGAGCCCGAAGCGCTTATCAATTCCAATTTCTTTTATTCAAATGAACTGGCTTCCCTTGCATCAGGAATGGGTTTCAAAGTTGTACTGGTTGATGAAGCTAATCAGGTTACAGGATTTAAAGGGTACAATCTGAGCCATGAAGGGAATCCTTATTCTGCATTAAAACTAGCCTCGCGTAATAATGAGCTGAGTGAAGATATCTCGTCGCGTTTCGCAAGAAGGGAATGGGCTGAGTGGCCTCTGACGCCGGATAAGTATATGAACTGGCTGAATGGGTTAGAACAATGCCTGAAGCCGGTGAATCTGTTTACTGATTATGAAACTTTTGCTGGAAACAAGAATATGAATACAGGGATATTGGGTTTTCTGCAAGCTTTGGTAGACCGGATAGTGTCCTCACAAAGGTGGTTTTTCAGTACTGTGAGTGAAGCGGCAGGAAAAATTCTGACTGTTATTAAACCGGATTTATATAACCACGAAAACGAAAGCAGGGATGATCAGGTCCTTGCTTCCTGGATCGGCAATGATATGCAGCAGGAGGCGTTTAAAGGATTATACTCTGCATTGCCTGTTATGACGAGGTGTAATGATAGTGGTTTGCGTAGTGATTGGAGTAAATTGCAATCCAGCGATCACTTTTATTATATGAGCCTGGATCAATCTCATGATGGGATATTGAATGCTTCTTTTACTCCCTATAGTTCACCTTACGACGCTTTTCTAAACTATATGAATGTGCTGTCTGACTTTCTGATCAGGGTAAATGAATATAAAAACAATCACTTACCTGATGAAAGTCGGAAGTCATTGAACTCGTAAAAGAAAAGCGTCATTAATTCGATGCCTCCGTATCCGGTCCTTTCTCCGTTTTAGTGATCTTTTTCGAAAGGAATCCGGCAATCAGGGGACCAAGATTTGAAGTTCCATCATTACTGGTAACCAGTGTATCAGGAACAATTTTCACATTTCCACCGGCAATTTTTTCTGCAACCTGAACCGCAATAACGCCTTCCTGTCCGATGGCCTGTTTCTGCTTTTCGTAGGCTTCTGCTGTGGCACTACCTTTAGCTTCAATGGCGATACCTTCCGCTTTTCCTATAGCCTCTATACCTTTTGCTTCTCCTTCCTTTTTCAGCCTTATTGATTCTCCTTCACCCTGGGCAAGTAAGATAGCCTTCTTTTTCATGTTATCGGCTACTTTCACGTCAATTTCAGATGTCATCAGGTCGGGCTGCATGTTGGCTTCAGCAGTTGTTTTCTCCATCATAATACGTGATTGCTGAGCCTTCTGCTGTTCGGCATACATGGCCTGCTGCTGCTGGGCAATGATACGTTCTGTCTGAGTTTTCATCAGGTCTTCAGGAAGCTGGATCTGGCAAATCAGAACGCTGACAAGTTCCACATGATATTTTTCAAGTTCTTTCCTTGTCCTGTCTTCTGCTTTTTGCTGTTCTTCGTGCCGGTTTTGCATAAAGTTCATAGCCGAAGTGGCAGAAGCCTGGTTCCGGAAACTGGAGTCTATCATCGGGTGAATCACATGCTCAACCAGGTTTTGTATGGAGCCGATTTTAGCAACCATGTAAGGTGCCTGGTCGGGGCGCACACGAATAACGACTTTTACCGAAACATTGATGGAGAATCCATCGTGCGATACAACTTTTAACGGATCGAAACGGGTTTCGGTAGAATCGTCCCAGTCGATGGTAATGTTGGTGGTATCTACAATATAAACAATATATGCCCTGCGGTTGAGGTAATAAATACCCGGACCGGCTACTTCCTGCTGAATTCCCCTGAATCCCTTGGTCACAACGTAACGTTCAATACCCACGTCAACCCTGTTATCCAGTGGCCGTGTGTCGCCTGTTGTAACATCACTCAGTTCTTTTTCAGCTTTAGCAACCGCATCGGTAATTTCTGCAACCTGCTTGGGTTCGGCGCCTACATTGGAAACAACCACGGCAACCTGGCCCCGTTCAACAACGGCAACATCATCCAGTTCAACACTGAACATTAGCGGATTGATATAATAAGTTCCTGGTTTCAGAACGTCGAACTGCGGTCCCCGCTGACCGCCATTTTCGAGGAATTTCGTAACATCCTGGAAATTATTATGCCCTTCGATAGGTTTGGCAACATATTCGGTTTCAGGCAATGGCTGACCGTCCCTGGCCACAACGATACCGACCTTTTTATCAGGAATTACAATGGTATCCTTAATTTCAACCCTGAACAGGGCCGTGTTGATACGGTATTTACCAGGCAAAAGGATGGAAGTCTGAGGGCCTTTTTCTCCGCCTTTGTTGAGAAAAGCTTCGCCGTCTTCAAAATTACTGTGCTCACTGATTGCTTTTGCAAGCAGGCGTCCTCCGCTGATAGGTTTTCCGTCCTGGGAAGTAATTACGCCAACCTGTCCTTTTTCAACAACCGTAACCGGAACACGAGTTACTTTGAACAATCGCGTATTGATACGGAAATTTCCCGGAGGCAAAGTTTTAATCTGGGGACCTTTTTCTCCGCCGTTTTTTAAAAATGCGGCGCCATCCTGGAAAAGATCACAATCCACCACTTTACCGAAAATACGTCCCGAAGGAATTGGCTCCCCCGCAATGGATTCGACAATACCTATTTCGTTTTCACCTATAACAATTACCGGTTCCTTGCTGATACTGAATAACAATGGATTAATTCTGTAAATACCTGGAGGAAGAATTGGTATTTGCGGTCCTTTTTCGCCCTTGTTTATCAGAAATGCCTCTCCATCCTGGAACAGGTTACATTCTGCAGGACTGGCAAAGATCTTGCCCGATGGCATTGGGTTGCCATCCATGGAAATAATCATTCCTACTTCATCATTACCAATAATGATAAATTCTTCCCTTCTTCTTTTGTAGATAAAAGGCATCATAAAATACAAGCCCGGCCCTTTGGTCCTGGCCTGAACGCCAATTTCGTTGCTCATGGCAAACACCCTGTCCTTTGGCATTTGCTTGCCAAACCAGCGACGTTCAAGAACTTTGATTTCTTTTCCTCCGACAATTAAAATGGAGCTTAAAACCGTGACCAGCAGAAGGATTGCAATAAGCGCGGCTAAAAATAGGGTAATAGTAAATCCTGTCATTTTATAAATATTTTAAACGGTTAAATGTAAGAAAAGCTTTGATCTGAAAAACCGCAACAAAGGATTTTTTTTAGGATATAATTCTCAGAGAAACAAATGGAATTGCAGGTATCATGCTGCGTCATCAGCAGATAGAAGAAGTGCGGCAGCCACGAAACCGGCAAGGCTTAATCAGCATCAAACCTTATTTTCAGCGTTCCTAATTTATCAATAATAAAGGCGATCCAAAACAACAAGATAGGCAGAATTACTATAAAATACCGGTTTACAGCACTTAGCAAAGAAATGCCGGCTAAATAAAGAAATGCGATTGCTAGCACAAAACCAACACTATATGGTATTTTTCTCCAGTTTACAACACTCGAAATAAAGCAAAACAGCATTAACGTGTACAAAATAGCAAAGTACCATATTTTAAGTATTGTATGCTCGAACGTAAAATTATTAGGGAAACTAAAAAATACACGACTAATGTTTGCACTAATATTTTTAAGGTATTTTACCGGATGTGTTTTGATATTATTGATGGCTATTTTTTTATATACATCATCTTTTTGAACGCCTTTGTATTTTAGTATCTCATCATAATCTTTATGATGATTAAGCTTTAGCAGCTGTGTGGAAATATTTATTCCTGTATCGGCCTGCATTGAAATATAGGTTTTATCATTTCTTTCATTTGCACGGAATGTCTCACTTTCCCATGCTCCGTTTTCATTTTCATAGGGTGAAGTCATCCAATATAACGACGTTCCTCCAGAATTTCCCCAATATAACATTCTTCCTGTTAAGTTATATGTATATAAGAGGTAGGGGACAGTAGTTAAAATAGCCAAAGCCATAATAAATATACTTCTGCGATAATTTTTGTTATTTCTGTTGGTTAACCACAACAAAATAAATCCAAAAAGCAATAAAATGATTACATACCCAAACAGTACTTTGGTTAGTGTTAAATATCCAAGCAGGAATCCGGCAAGGTAAAGGTGTTTTTTTGAACCATTAAGAAAAACTCTGATAACGGCATATAAAAACAAAGAAATCAGGAATAAGGCAAATGATTCAGCATAGATTGTAGCAATGGTAGAATAAGAACTGTAACAGAATGCCCAGAATAAACTGAAAATAAACGCATTCTGAAATTTAACATAGTACATCATTGCTTTATACAGAAATACAATGGATAGATATTGAAAAATAGCATTTGCTAAAGGAATGCTGATGAGAGGGAGTTTAAAAAACAAAAAAGGAAGCAACAGAATCGGATAACCTGGTCCCCACCACAAATCGATGTTTGGAGCGGGTGGTGAATAGAATCCATGGAGAAGGTTATTTGCAAAAAACATATATCCTTGTTCATCCCCTTCCAGTACATCATTATTAAAAATAAGAACAACCACCGTATAAAGGATTAAGAATGGCAGGAATAACACATAGTGATTCCTGGTCAGTTTAATGTTTTTCATGTACCAATTGTTAACCTTCCCAAAGATACGGTTATAATCCGGCATAGTCAATTTATAATCTCTCAGTTTTATTAATTGCTTTTATTCGCCCGGCAAAGTATTTTATTTTAAAGGCTCTTCCCTTATATCGTTAAAATTTATGGGTTTTCGGACTCCGTCACTGCTACCAGGCATGCATTAGCAAAGTTTCGGCAGAGGGAGTGGACGCAAGTTCTGATATGGTTACATCAGTGTGAAACTGATAGTGTTCTTCTTTGTGAAAATTGAATAATCTTAAGTCTTTAATTCGTTTAATCATAATTTTTAAAGAATTAGTAAGACATTTTTAAAGGATTCAGTAATACATACTTGCCTGGCAAGGTGCCGGGATCATTCTGATTTAAAACATAGTGAAGGCAGAAGCTGAATTGTGAATTTTCAGTTAAAAAGATTTAATCGCTTAATGCGCTGAGTTTATTCTCAGAGAGGCGCAAAGCAATAGAGGAATTATCTTCTCTGCGATGCTTTGCGCCTTCTCAGCGTACTTTGCGGTTAATTTTTTCTATTCCATTACTCAACGTGAGATACTTACCGGTATAGGAAAAAATTTACTGCTCCTCCGTGTATGCCAGTTTTGTGAAAACACCTTCTGTAAATACCTTCTTCTGGTCTTCAAAGTTATAGGCTTCGAAATGGAAGGTACCCGAAAGTGTATGATTGGTTTTATCGTATTCGGTAACTACAATCTGTCCGATCGGGATAGTGGCAGCGATGGTAGTGTACATATCAACGGTGGTCATATAAGCAAACGCGCCTGACGATACCATATCATTTGCTGTAAAGTTGTAAGTACCCGTACTGTTGCCAATAAAAACCAACTGCAGTTGTTCGGTAAGATTTGTATTTGCGCCGGTGATTATTGTTAAATTCTGTTGTACGACATAAATCCCGGCGTTAACCTGCCCGGTCCAGGTTGTGCCATCAATTTTAACCGATAAACCTGGTTTAGCGGTAATGGGATCATCTTTTTTGCAGCCGAAAGAAAGCAATAGTACAAATAGCAGCAGGCAGGAAATAGCAGATTTTTTCATGGATTGATTTTTAAGATTGTTTATAGATATTGGATTTCAGTATGAGAACGGAATAAACTTATATGGAATTTTGATCTGATAGTATTCTGTAAGTCGCAAATGTATTGAAAAAGAGTATGAGGATTCACAAATTTCTATATTATTCTAATTTAATGCCTTTTTAATGACATTTCATAAAAGGTTTCGGCCAGATGGCTTTGCTATCCTGTTCAGGCTGAGATTTATGGTCTGTTTTTTTATGTAACTAATGATTCACTTTGACACTAAGCCCTTATATCTTCCTGCCGGGGCAATATTATTGGCCGTTTACCCGTAACCACGCCTATCCACTTGGGAACAGCGTCTGCAAAAATCACCAATACGCAAACCATTATTATTCCTGTGAGTGAGAGGTTGATAATTCCCTGCACATTTGTAGCGGCAACAAATAACTGTGGATAATAGATGTTCACTATATTCAGGTAGCCTGCCGAGAGGGTTGTTATTCCCAGGAAAAGCATAGGGATGATTGTGATCCACGAATAACGCGCCAGGCCACGGTTGATAATGAATGAGGTTCCTATGGCCAGGGCAACTGTGGCCAGCAATTGATTGGCTGTGCCGAACATCGGCCAGATGGTGGAAACAGTACCGGTATAAATAAAATATCCCCAGGCCAGCACAATCAATCCGCTCGCTACAAGGTTTCCCGGAAGCCAATCCGTTCGCGCAAAAGGCTTGTAGATTTTCCCAAGCGATTCTTGCAGTACAAACCTACCGATACGCGTACCAGCATCGATGGTTGTAAGGATAAAAAGTGCCTCGAACATGATGGCAAAATGATACCAGTAACTCATTAAGTTCTGTAATCCGGGCAAAGAAGAGAATATATAAGCCATTCCTACGCCCAGCGAAACTGCCCCGCCGGTGCGGCCGGCAATTTTTTCACCTACTTCGGCCGAAAGCTGGGTAAGATTCGATTGTGTGAAGCCCATGGCCTGTAGTTGGGGTAGGATAGCCTGGAATTTTTCGACAGGTACATTAATCTGGAAATAATCCATTGGATGCAGACAAGTGGCAGCAATAAGGGCCAGTATGCTTACCATGCCTTCGGTAAGCATGGCGCCTACCGCGATAATTTTTATATCTTTCATGTTCATGATCATCTTAGGCGTGGTCCCTGAGCTTACCAATGCATGAAACCCACTCACTGCGCCACAGGCTATAGTGATAAAAAGATAGGGAAATAACTTCCCGGAAATAATAGGACCACCGCCATGGATAAACGGCATAAAACCAGGCATTTGAATGGTAGGCGCTACCAGTAAGATACCGATCGCAAGCATGGCGATAACGCTGATTTTCATGATTGAACTCAGGTAATCGCGGGGCGACAGAAGCAACCATACCGGTAATACCGAAGCTGTAAATCCGTATGCAACTAATAGTATAGTCAGCGACTTGTGATCGAATAAAAACCATCCGGCATAGGATGAGTGAGCAATATTATTGCCAAATATCACTGCCAAAGATAACAGGATAACTCCGGCGATAGTGGCTTCAACTGTTTTCCCTTTCCGGATGCGGAACATCCATATGCCCATCAGGATTGCTATTGGTATGGTCATTGAGATGGTGAATGTTCCCCAGGCGCTTTCGGCAAGCGCGTTTACAACAACAAGCCCAAGACCAGCCATTGCTATTACCAGGATGATAAGGATTGCGATAGAAGCCGTAGTTCCGCTCACTGAGCTGATCTCCTTCCTGGCAATTTCGGCCAGCGATTTACCATCGTGGTTTATCGAAGCAACAAGAATAACCAGGTCGTGCATGGCACCGGCAAGAACCGTTCCGGCAAGCATCCAAAGGAAACCGGGATAAAAACCGAATTGAGCTGCCAACACAGGACCCACCAGTGGACCGGCACCCGCAATGGCTGCGAAATGATGCCCAAAAAGAACCCAGCGGTTCATCGGGATATAGTTCTGCCCATCGTACAAACGTTGAGAAGGTAGTAAACGGGTATCGCTGATGGTAGCAAGCTTTGCTGCTACAAAACCATAGTAAAAGCGGTAAGCTATTACAAGCACAAGCAAGGCGCCGATCACAAAAGGCACAGCATTCATAGGGCAGTGGATTAGAAGTGTATAAAAGTAAAATAAAATCGACAAACATAGCCGAATAGGATTTTAAAAATAGGCTCAGAATTTTCCCGAGGCGGGAGTCCTGAACATAAATTTCAATGAAACTGTATTATTCCGCTTCGCAATTTCCGGCTTTTAGTATGTGCCGCTTTTAGAATCAACAGCAGAGCAGTCTGTTAGGTTAAAACTCCTATAAAATCGGTTTTATATGGTTTTACTGATAGCAAAGAGAAAAAATGTTAGCATAAATATAAAGTCGTAAAATCTTTACTGTGCTTTGTCTTTCCCATTATTCAGTCATGCGAATGCTTTTTTTTGTTGACAAAATATTGATTCTGAATTAACTTTACAATAGATTCAATCAGAGTGTTTTGAGTGGCGTTTATTTTGTAGAAGTTAAAAAAAGTGTAACTAATCAACCCGGTATAATTTATTCTGCCACAGATTACCTTCGGTGAGATCCCTGCTTGCATCAGGCAAGGCAGCGCTGTGTTTCACGAATTTGCTAAGATTTAGAATTACTTACACTCAATTTCAATAAACAAATAATCCCCTGATGATGTTACTTTTCTGCGCAATCTGCTTGATTTGTGGTCTCACATTGTATTTCCTGGTATTTACAAGGCTGATTAAATAAAAATAGTTTCCAAAACTTAGTTTAAAACAACGATCATGAAAGCGATTAAATTGTTCCGCATCAGCATTCTATGCACAGCATTTTCCCTTGTTTCCCTTTCACTGGTACAAGGACAAACCAAAAGCACAACTTCCCCAACGGGATATGCCGAAGCATCGTACGCCGGGCTTTCGGATAATGAGTTTATGAAAAACTGGATGATTTTAGGTCCGGTCAAAATCACCGGAATAGGTACAGCGCCCGATGATAAAAAACAAAAAGATGTTTTTGATAAAGACGTGTTGACGCGTATTACCGTAAATCCCAAAAAGTATCTTGCGCCTGTAAAAATCGGGGATACCGCGTTTGCGTGGAAACCGGTAAAATCCGACGATGGGATTATCGATTTTATCAAGCTTTTTGGTCAACGCAATTATGTGGTAGCTTATGCCCTGGCTGAAATTAAAATGGAGGCTCCCGCCAAAATTATGATTGGCATTGGCAGCGACGATGGCATCAAGGTATTTTTAAATGGAGTGATGATCCACAGCAACTGGATAGGCCGGGCAACAACACCTGATGATGATTTAGTAGTCCTCGACCTTAAAAAGGGAAGTAACCAGGTACTGGTCAAAATCCAGAATATGGAATACGGCTGGTCGTTTGCCATGCGCAAGCCGGGAAAGGACGGCATGGCAAAGCTGCTGGTCGCTTCAGCTGGTATAGGTAACCTCGATAACGTGAAATTATTGATTGAAAATGGTGCCAATTTGAATGCAAAAGATGATCAGGGATTAACGGCCTTCCAGAATGCTTCAATCAGGGGCAGGGAAAAAGTAATGGATTATCTGAAAGAAAAGGGCGCTAAAACCGATATCCCAATGCCTTCGTTCGATAACCTGGTAGACCAGATTTTTAAAACTGCCCAATCAGGAACAACATCAGGCACTTCGGTGCTGGTGTCGCAGGATGGTAAAATTATTTATGAAAAAGGATTCGGTTATGCCGATGTCGGCAATAAAGTCCCGGTTACACCCGATACCAAATTCCGCATAGGCTCAATTACCAAACAGTTTATTGCAACATGCATCCTTAAGCTCCAGGAACAAGGCAAGCTGAGTGTCCAGGATAAACTTTCGAAATATATTCCCGGTTTTCCACGCGGGGATGAAGTCACCATCTATCATTTGCTTACGCATACTTCGGGCATACATGCTTATACCAACCGGCCCGATTTTCTCAAATACCTTACTATGCCAATTACTTCAGCGGCGTTGGTTGATACCATAAAAGCCTATCCTTACGATTTCAATCCGGGCGACAAATATCAATATAATAATTCAGGCTTTTTCCTGCTTGGGTATATCCTTGAGAAGCTTTCGGGAAAAAGTTTAGCGGTTTATTTAAACGAAACCTTGTTCAAACCTTTAGGAATGTACAATACAGGAATTTATGAAACCACCAGGTTATTGGATAATGAAGCCTATGGGTATTCGTACACTAACGATACCATAATCAAAGCGGTGAACTGGGATATGTCGTGGGCCGGTGGCGCAGGCGCTCTCTATTCAACTACAAAAGATCTTTATACCTGGAACGAGGCGGTTTTCAACGGGAAAGTTCTCTCCGACGAAAGCCTGAGAGCCGCGTTTACAAAGACTGAGTTGAATAACAAGGAAAAAATAGACTATGGTTTCGGCTGGGGCCTGGGGGAACTAAGGGGGAATAAGTTAATCTCGCATGGAGGCGGTTTGCACGGGTTTCTTTCCGATCTTGAACGACAACCAGAAAAAAAGGTGACAATTGTTATCCTCTGCAACTCTACTCCACCGCCTGCCGGGATAAATCCAAGCCAAAATACATTGTTAATCGCTGAATATCTTTTATGGTCGGGAATGGAGAAACAGGCCAGTTTTGCCTCTGATATTAAGATAGACGAAAATATATTGAAAAGTTATACCGGCCGATACAGTTACAGCCAAGGCGCGGTGCTAGTGGTTACACTTGAGGGAAACCAACTCATGGCCCAGATGACAGGCCAGCCTAATTTCCCTATTTATCCTTCATCAAATGATGAATTTAATTGGAAAGTTGTGGAAGCTAAGATCAAATTTGTAAAAGACGACATGGGAATTGTAACTCATGCTATTCACTACCAGGGCGGACAGCAACTGGAGGTTAAGAAGCTGAAAGACGAAATTCCCGTTACTGTAACTGCTTCTGTATATGACAGGTATATTGGGAAATACGACATGGGAAATAATACCCTCTTTGTAGTCTCGAAGGAAGATAACAGGCTACTTTTACTGGTCCCTGGCCAGCCCCAGTTTCAGCTTTTGCCTGCTTCCGAAACCGAATATTTTATGAATGAAAGTACTGTCAGGGTGACGTTTAAAGCAAATGATGCCGGTACAACCGATACGATGATTTTAAATATCGACGGCACCGTACAACAAGGGAAAAAAGTTGTTGAATAGAGTGTAGCTAGCATTCGGAAAACTTCCAGGTTCATAAAGTTTGCATCAAATTTGTAATCAAGGTTTTAACGCGGACTCCCTAGCCTGGAGGAAGCCAGGCGTGCCACCCTCATTCCGATACCAATATTGCAAGTATTCCATCCTAACCTGACCTTCCTGTTAAAGTTCTGACTACTTTTGTAAAGTGCAGCTCAATAAATCAGTGGGTAAATCCAGTCCGGCTCCTGGCTCAAAGACATGTTTAAACTGCTTTTAATCATTATTTCAGTATGAGCCATCCACTGAATGCACGAGCATTATAAATTTATTGATTAATCATATCCTAAATTGATCAGACTTAGAATAATTGCCGACGATAAAATTCCTTTCCTCAAAGGAGTGCTGGAGCCATACGCAGATATTATTTATTTGCCAGGCAACCTGATATCGCGGGAATCTGCTATGGATGCAGATGCTTTATTGATACGCACACGGACCAAATGTAATGCGTCATTGCTTGAAGGTACGGCAGTAAAATTTATCGCTACCGCAACCATAGGATACGATCACATTGATGTGGATTATTGCCTGTCAAAACAAATCACCTGGGTAAATGTCCCGGGTTGTAATTCTGCTTCAGTACAGCAATATATTACCACAGCGCTCCTAACGCTTGTGTTTGATAACGATTATAATCTCAGTGAAAAAACGCTTGGAATTGTAGGGGCAGGAAATGTTGGCTCTAAAGTTCAGAAAGCTGCAGCAATCCTGGGAATGAAAGTAAAACTTAATGATCCTCCAAGGGCGCGCAGGGAAGGTAAAAACTGTTTTGTTTCACTGGATGAAATAATTGAAACATCTGACATTATTACGATTCACGTTCCACTTAACATAACAGGTCCTGATAAAACACTTCATCTTTTCAATAATGATTTATTAGGAAAAATGAAGCAAGGTTCCTGGCTGATGAACACTTCACGCGGAGAAGTTGTTGAAACATATGCCTTAAAGAATGCACTTTCTTCAGGTAAGCTGAGTGGAGCGGTTCTTGACGTATGGGAGAACGAACCGGAGATTGACCTGGAACTTTTAAGCCAGACATATATTTCAACACCTCATATTGCTGGATATTCAATTGATGGAAAGGCAAAAGGAACCTCGCAGGTTATACAGGCACTTAGTTTGTTTTTTGGCCTGCCTTTGCTTGATTTTTATCCTGCCATGCTTCCTGAGCCATTGGCTCCCGAAATCGTGATCGCAGGAGCAGGAAAATCATCGTTTCAGATTGTGCGTGAGGCTGTTATGCATGCCTACCCGATCATGAAAGATCATATTCTTTTACAACGCTCGCCTTCCACTTTTGAGCAGCAAAGGGGTCAGTATCCGGTCCGGCGCGAATTTCCATCATACACAGTCAGGCTGAACCATGGAAAGCCGAAAGCAGTTGAAATGCTCGTTAAGCTTGGATTTAAAGTTAAATAAAATAAAGCCCGAAAAGAGAAAGCGTACTATTTATCAATAATCACCTAAATGATATGAAAACATTAGCAGACATCGGATTGGTTGGACTTGCGGTAATGGGAGAGAACCTGGTATTGAATATGGAAAGCAAAGGCTATACCGTAGCTGTTTTCAACCGTACAACCGAAAAAGTGGATCATTTTGTAAATGGTCGGGGCAAAGGCAAAAATATTATTGGAACACACTCCATCGAAGAGTTGATTAAAAACCTTGAACGCCCTCGGAAAATAATGTTGATGGTTAAAGCAGGCAAGGCTGTGGATGATTTTATCGAGTTGCTGTTGCCAAACCTTGAACCTGGCGATATTATAATTGATGGTGGTAACACGCTTTTTACGGATACCGACCGCCGTACAAAATATGTTGAAAGCAAAGGGCTTTTGTATATCGGAGCAGGTGTTTCAGGTGGTGAAGAAGGCGCTTTGCTTGGACCTTCAATAATGCCCGGAGGCTCAAAGGCTGCATGGCCTTTTGTTAAGCCGATTTTCCAGGCTATTTCTGCCAAAGTGGATAACGGCACACCTTGTTGCGACTGGGTAGGTGAAAATGGCGCGGGACATTTCGTTAAGATGGTACACAATGGTATTGAATACGGCGACATGCAGCTGATTTGTGAAGCCTACCAGGTTATGCGCGACTTACTGGGTATGTCGGCCGATGAAATGCATACGGTTTTTAAAGAGTGGAACCAAACTGAACTCGACAGTTATCTGGTAGAAATTACCCGTGATATACTTGCTGTTAAAGATATTGATGGCCAACCTCTCATTGATAAAATTGTGGATACTGCCGGCCAGAAAGGTACAGGCAAATGGACTGCCGTTACTGCTCTTGATCTGGGGATCCCGCTTACACTGATTGGCGAAGCTGTGTTTTCACGCTGCTTGTCGGCTATCAAAGACGAACGCGTTGCGGCATCCAAAGTTCTTTCAGGTCCGAAACCTTCGTTTAACGGCGACAAAGCTCAATTTGTTGGCTACCTGAAACAAGCGCTGTACGCTTCAAAGTTAATATCCTATGCGCAGGGCTATAGCCTTATGCGAGCTGCCGCCCGGGAGTACAAGTGGGATTTGAATTATGGCGGCATAGCGCTGATGTGGCGCGGCGGTTGTATTATTCGTTCAGTATTCCTCAACAAAATTAAAGATGCTTTCGATCTTAATTATGAGTTGGCTAACCTTCTGCTCGATCCTTTCTTTACCGCAACCATCGAAAAGTCACAGAACGGTTGGCGCCAGGTGGTAGCAACAGCCCAGCTCAATGGAATCCCAATTCCGACTTTGTCGACCGCCCTGAATTATTATGACGGTTATCGGGCGGAATTCCTGCCGGCAAACTTGCTTCAGGCACAGCGTGACTATTTTGGCGCCCATACTTACGAACGGTTCGATCAGCCCCGCGGGCAATTCTTCCATACCAACTGGACGGGACGTGGAGGTGATACATCGTCATCAACCTATAATGTGTAAATGGTTCCGGAAGAGTTTCCCGAAAGTGTTTCCATTATAAAAAGGCATTTTGTTTAGTTACAAAAAAGCTGTGAAGAGCTTCCCCTGGATAATAAGAAAGCCTTGATGCATAGTATCAAGGCTTTTTAATAGAAACAACTCAGATGAAATAGTTCCTATATGTTCATTGAGTTTTAAAAAGCAATTGATTTCATTGGAATACCGGGTGGTTAAGATAATTCTTTATCAGTCCTGGTAGAATTAAACCCAGCGATGTTTGGGCTATTAACGGAAAATTTTCTTTTTTTTGCTTTTGGCAAATAGAAAATGTGCTTCAGGAAAAGTGATGGTTCCTCACCATGAAGATTATAAAATTCTTCAAGAAATAAATTGAATTGTGTTTGACCCGGAATCGCCTTTTCTTTGGCAATTGAGGTTAGATCTTCAAATTCAATGCTGACTGTACGTTTGGGCAGAAAAAATAGCAGGTTTGCCAGTATAAAAAACGCCCCTTTTGCTAATTGAGCTAAAAAATCCGGGGTTTTACCGGTTTCTGCTTTCGAAAACATACTTCCCCATAAGCCATTTATACGTACACCTACAATTTGAACACCTTCCGGTATGGTTCTGACAATATGATATGCCGATTTTTTATTGAAAATTTTCTCATAACCTTGCCCTGCAATCTGTCCGCTTGGGTAGATCACAATATTTTTCCTGCGTCGTAACCCTTTATACACTGAGCGGACGATGGATTTTAAAACCAGGGTATTGCGACTACCCGTTTCAAGGTCACTGACCCGTACTGCTCCCATTCGTTTAAAATACCATTTTGCGAAAGGGATGTCGAAGTATTTCTCCGAAATTACTGGAATTGCTGTTGTATAACGATAGATCTGGCTTAGTAAAATAAGCGGATCAATCAATGCCTGGTGGTTGGGCAAAAAAAGTATCGACGAATTGCTTTTTAAAATTTCAGATCCCTTAACCGAGATCTTGTATCGCGACCTAAGAAGAAGCCTTATTTTAAAAGCTAAAATCTTCGATAAAAGAAAAATGAACCAGTTTGTTTTTCTCATTTGGATTTTAACTTAATGAACCAAAAGTAGTAAGTTTTGGTTAACTGTAATCAGATTCAAACAGATAATAAAAATAGTAATGCCGGATTTTTTGAATCTGAATTTAAATCGGATTCAAATAATAATAGTAGTTTTAGCATAAAATAATCAGACTTAAATGACGAAGCCGATTTTTCCTGTAAATTCCACTAAGGTTATCAATGCCTGGTGTTCTTACGATATTGCCAATTCCGCCTATATGTTAAGCGTAAATACCGTGTTATTTCCAATATACTATGAGCAGGTAACTCAAAAAGCTTTTGGTTCGGAGATGGTGACGTTCATGGGTATGAATATTAAGAACACCGTAGTGTATGAATACGCCATCGCGCTGGGTTACTTTATAGTCATATTGTTGACGTTATCGTTATCGGGTATTGCCGACCTGGGAGGCTATCGAAAACGTTTCATGCAATCATTCACAGTGCTGGGATCCTTTGCCTGCATGGGGTTATACTTTTTTATAGGTGAAAACATGCTGCCGGGACTCTTACTGCCTATGCTTGCTGTATTAGGCTTTGCCGGTTCCCTGGTCTATTATAATTCATTTTTACCGTTAATTGCTACACCCGACCAACACGACCGCATCAGCGCCAAAGGGTTTTCCTTTGGTTATGCCGGGAGTATGATATTGCTGATCTTTAATATTTTCTCGTTACAAAACTACCAGTTGTTTGGATTTTCTGACAGCCTGGAAGCCATTAGGTTTTCGTTTATTGAAGTGGGAATTTGGTGGTTGGCTGTTTCCCAGATTGCTTTTTACTTTTTGCGTGAAGAACGAAAAGCTGTCAGCTGGGATGTAAGCCTTTTTACCCGGGGATTTCATGAAGTGATTAATGTTTTTGGTTACATCAAAAAACATAGGACCATGTACCGGTTTCTTCTTTCCTTTTTCTTTTTCAGCATGGGTGTTCAAACCATCATAATTGTTGCGTCGCTGTTTGGTAAAGCGGAACTTGGAATCACTGATACCAAGCTGATCATGACAATCCTGATCATTCAGCTTGTTGCTATCCTGGGCGCTTATATTTTCGGAAGAGTTTCTACCCGTTTTGGAAACAGGACTTCCTTGCTGTGGATGCTTGGGATATGGGTCTTTGTTTGTTTGTCGGCATATTATATTCACAAGGAAATCCAATTTTATGTTTTGTCAGCATTGCTTGGCATGGTAATGGGCGGAATCCAGTCGCAGGCACGATCAACCTGGTCAAAATTAATACCTTCGGATACAAGGGATACTGCTTCTTATTTTAGTTTTTACGACAGCACTGAAAAATTTGCCATTGTAATCGGGATGCTCGGGTTTGGGATTATTGAACAAATTACCGGCAGCATGCGTAACAGCACTCTATTGTTGTCCTTATTCTTTATTGTAAGCTTCCTGATTATTGCGTTCACAAAACTGAAAAAAGACGAATCTTCAATTGCATAACTTTTCCTGATAATTTTGATTCGGAAGGGTGGAGGTTGAACCACAAAGCCTCTGTCTCACTTCGTTCGCCAGTATCTTTTTTATTTTCTTCCTTTGCTTACAAGCAAGCTTGACGCACGGAATAAAATAAAAAAGCCCTGATGCTGCGCATCAAGACTTTGTAGTAGCGGGGACAGGATTATTTTATGATCCTGAAAAGGGGAGGGCTTTACTACAAAGCCTCTGTCTCACTTCGTTCGCCAGTATCTTTTTTATTTTCTTCCTTTGCTTACAAGCAAGCTTGACGCACGGAATAAAATAAAAAAGCCCTGATGCTGCGCATCAAGGCTTTGTAGTAGCGGGGACAGGATTCGAACCTATGACCTTTGGGTTATGAGCCCAACGAGCTACCTCTGCTCCACCCCGCAATATATTTTTATAAACAATGAACGTTTCTGATTGGGAGTGCAAAAGTATATTTTGTTTCTTTGTAATCCTAATTTTTACGTAAATAATTTTTTTATGACTCATAAAGCCGGTTTTGTCAATATAATCGGGCATCCCAACGTAGGGAAGTCCACTTTGATGAATATGTTGATGGGGGAGAAGCTCTCCATTATTACTCCTAAAGCGCAAACAACCCGTCATCGCATACTCGGAATAGTAAATGGAGACGATTATCAGATCGTATATTCTGATACTCCGGGTATCGTTCGTCCGCATTATAAGCTGCATGAGTCAATGATGAAATTTGTGAATACCGCGCTTCAGGATGCCGATGTTTTTATTTATATGACGGAAGCAAACGAAACCAGTTTCGATGAAGAAGTAATCGGCAAGATAAAGGCATCGGGTAAACCGCTCTTGTTCCTGATTAATAAAGTAGATACCATCACACCTGCTGAAATGGAGGCTAAAATAAAATTCTGGCAGGAAAAATTTGCTGATGCCAAAGTAATTCCCATTTCGGCTAAACTGAATTTTAATACAGATAAAATTACTAATGAAATTCTTCGCTTGTTGCCTGAAAATGAACCTTACTTCCCGAAAGATGACGAGTTGAGCGACAGACCGCTACGCTTCTTTATTTCGGAAATGATCAGGGAAAAGATTTTTCTTCTTTACCAGCAGGAAATACCTTATTCCGCAGAAGTTGTGGTTGATTCATATAAGGAAAAACCGGATATCGTTGTGATCAGCGCTACTATTTTTGTAGAACGGGATACTCAAAAAGCGATAATTCTGGGACATAAGGGGGATTCAATAAAAAAACTCGGCACATTGGCACGAAAGGATATTGAAGCTTTTATTGAGAAAAAAGTTTACCTTGAATTAAGCCTGAAAGTTAGCAACGACTGGCGTGAGGACGCAAACCAGTTGAAACGGTTTGGATATGAGTTTTAGTCGGTTACATAAAGTGTCAGGCACCCTTTGGGTGTGCAGAAACTGACAATGTATGCCGGAGAATAAAAAACCCTGCCGAGGAAAGCAGGGTATTGTGAAAAAATAATATGAAAATCCTAAAACGGGGTACACTCCATTTCCCTGTAATTTCTTCCACGGTTTCCGCCGCCGAATCCACTGGCCCCTCCACCGAATAAACTAAATTCATCGAATTCAAAAATAAGTGAAATTTCGTGCGATGCACGACCTGCAGTGCGCATATCGGTAATAAGGTAATCATAGGTATACATTACTTTTAACCGTGAATCTTTACTCCATGGTGCATTAAAACCCACCTGGAAAATAGCGTCCTTGGCTTCGAAAAAGTTAAAATCCTGGTTGCGGAACCATGCTCCGAAATAAATGGAAGATTTAAGGATATTCAGCCCTAAGGTGTAAGTTGAAAAATCAGCCTGCTTTTCATATTGAAATCCCGGGTTGAATTTAAAGCTGCCGCTACTACTGCTCTTTTTCGAACGATACGAAGATGAACGGCCCTGCTCGAGTTCAAGTACCAGGTCGCCGGTGATCACCAGTTTCCGGGGCAATTTTGAATCGAGCCCTAAAAAAGATTCGTTAGGTGTAAAAACATGATGAACCGCTGCTCCCAAGGTGCCCTGGATATTAGACCAACTCGACCCGGTTTCGACAAAGCGATAAACACCGCCAACAGAGAAGTCAGGGTATGAAACGCGATTTGATGAAGGAGATTCAAAGGCAGTCTGATAGATGTTGCCATAGCGGGCATGCAGCTGGTCACTAAAGACCAGGTCTTGCCAATTTACTGATTTCTGCGCATACGAAACCATAAATCCCATTTGTGCAACCATGTTAGTATAAATTGGAATTCGCGCTGCTGTACCTATACCAACGTTACTTGATTTTATTGTTCCTGTGCCAGCCCTGTCAGAAGTTACTAAAAGCCCAAGCCCTCCTGATCCTGGAATAGATCGTTCGGCAATATCCATCGAAAAATTATAGGTTTTATAATCTGTAGGCAATCCTGTCCATTGATCACGGTAATTGAAGCGGGCACGCATTCCGGCATTTAGCCCTATATACCCCGGGTTAGAATAAATAGGATTATTATAGAACTGTGAAAAAATGGGATCCTGAGCTTTAAGCTGGACAAACAACCCAGTAAAAATAAGGATTAATAGGGCCTTTATAAACCGATGATCGAAGATACTGTTTTTCATTGTGCTGTTCTTTAGTTGTTACAAGTTTCCAGTTGAACACCCTGGCTGAGTCATTATTAGCGGTAGAAGCTTCAAAATTCAATTTGTTCTATCTTCTTCTTATCGTATTAAAGTAATTGTTCCTGATGTCTTTTGTGGCATGTTATCCATATTTCCGCCATTATGTCCATCCCATATTTCACCGTCATTAAATTGTGCCTGCACCTTCCATACATATACATCCTGTTGTAGTGGCTTGCCTTGTACTGTTCCATCCCACGATTCAGTTGGTGAACCTTTACTGTCAAGTTTGTCAGAACTCCACAACAGGTTACCCCATTGGTCGTAGACTCCTATATTGTACAACATCAGGTTCATTCCTTTTGGTTTAAATACTGCTACCAGTGGGTCGATGTTACCCGGATTAAATGCATTCGGAACATAAAGTCCTTTGTACATCAGATCGTATGACATTGATACTGTATCAGTACAACCGGCTTCATTCGAAGCAGTAAGTTGTATAGTATAATGTCCTTCCTTGTCAAAAGTAATAACCGGATTCGTACCAAATGATGTTTTTCCGTCGTTTACAGCCCATTCATAGCTTGCTCCGTCAATGGTTCCATTGCTAAGCATGATCTGACCCTGTTTATCTTCGTAGTTATCAATAATATTGAAAGCGGCTACAGGATTCGTATTTATGGTAACCTGCTTTGCAATTGTGGTGGAACATCCGTTTTTGTCCGTAACCTTCATGTAAGCGTCGTATGTGCCGGCATGAGCAAATTTGTATGCACAGTTACGTTGGTTTGATCCTTCTAGTACTACGCTGTCACTCTTGAATCGCCAGTTCCAGTTTACAAGGGCTGAGGATGTGGCAACCGATTGATCAATAAATGATACTGGCTTAGCTTCACAGTTGTTTTTCCAGGTAAAGTCGGCTGCCGGGCTTTCGAAAATGTTAACCTTATTTATAATAGTATCAGTACATCCAAGCGTATTTGTTACCACAAGTTTGACATCATATGCGCCATAAACATCATACTTATATTCTGCTTGTTTTGCGGAAGTAGTGTCCGTAGTTGTGCTAGGGTCACCAAAGTTCCATTGATAACTTTTAATGGTAGTATTATTATTTTGTGACTGGTTCTCAAACGTGGTACTGCTTCCTACACATACATCCTGCCATTTATAGGCCGCTCTTGCGGCGGGTTTAACCGCAACCTGGTTGCTGGCTGTATCTGTGGCTAATCCGCCTACCATTTGTGTAGCTACAACCATCTTAACTGTATAGTTGCCGGGAACTGCATAGGTATGTTCCACATTTTGTTGTGGCGAAGTAAACGTCGTCGAAGTATTGTCACCAAAATACCATGTCCAGCTGGCGATTGGTGCCTGGCAGGTACTTGATTCAGTAAACTTCATGGTACGTTTTACGCATACAACAGGATCGCTTACTTTAAACGCTGCAGCAATACAAGGCGTTCTGCGAATAGTTTTGATAATGGTATCAATGCATCCGGCTTCGCTTTGGGCTATAAGAGTAACCTTATAAACGCCAGGGTAGGTGTAATAATGAGTAACATCAGGGCTTGCCGGCGAATCTACAGTTTTGCTTTTGCCATCGCCAAAATTCCAGGTCCAACGTATAATATTAATTCCGAAAGTCTGATCCTTGAATTTCACCAGGCTGTCGCATGCACCGCCGCTGTAGCTGAAATCTGCTTTTGGTAACAGGTCTACATTAACGTTAATATATTTGATAGTGCTGCAGCCATTTACATCAGTTGCCTTTAGTGATACATAATATGGGCCGGGTTTGCTGAAAGTATGTTCAGGATTGGCAAGTTTTGACTGATTGTTATAATCAGTGGCAGGATCGCCGAAGTCCCAGCTATAGGATGTTATACTCCCACCGGCAGGCTCTATAAGTGAAGATGTAAACCATGTGGTTTCACCAAAACATGCCTGTGTATAATTGATGGCAAGTTGAATTCCCGGAGGAATACACACTTTCTGAATTTGCGTATTGGTACATCCAATGGAAGTTGTAACAGTTAATTTAACTTCATAACAGGTATCGGAAGTACCGAATATATACGTAGGATTCTGCGAAGTGGAGTAAACTCCCGGTGCAAATTCCCAATGCCAACCTGTAATTATTGACTGAGCCGTGCTAACCGATTCATCTTTGAATATAACAGCTCCATTGTGACAGGGTTCCGCCTGGTAACTGAACTGAGCCTGAGGAGCAGCCATTATGGTTACCGGTATAACTTTCGATGCGGTACATCCCGAAGCACTTGTTACAGTTAAGGTAACATTGTAAGTGCCTGCTTCGGAATAAGTATAAGAAGGATTATGTTCTGCCGAAACATCGGATGTTGTATTGCTTACTCCAAAATCCCATGCCCAGGCTACTGTTTTTTCTCCGCTGGTATTGTAACTTTTATCAGTGAATTTTACCAGGTTGGATGCGCAATTACCACTAAATGAGAATTGAGGTGTGGGCGAAGCCTGAACCTTCACATTATGCGATGCGCTGTTTGTGCAACCTGCGTTATTTGTTATGGTAAGTGTAACCAGGTAATTTCCTGATTGTGAATAAACATGAGTAGGTTCAGCTGCATTGGAAGTTGAAGTGCCATCACCGAAATTCCATAAGTATGAAGCGATTTCAGCGGTATTGGTATTGTTTGCGTCAACACTGAACATAGCCGGGGTATTGCTGCAGATTGATGATGATGTAAAATCAACCGCGGGGCCGCTTGTGATGTTCAGTATTTGGGTAATACTATTGGTGCAGCCTAATGCATTTTCGGTAGTGAGTGTTACGTTATATATCCCGGTGCTGTTGAAAAGGTGTTGCGGATTCTGAAGCGCTGAAACATTACTCATTCCCGAAGCCGGGTCACCAAAATTCCAACTCCAGCCTATTATACTATAACCATCTGATCCTTGCGACAGATCGGTAAACGAAGTTGGAAGCGCGCTGCAACTGCTGGCAGAACTGAATGCTGATACCGGCGCTGAATTAACTGTAATTGCTACAGTGTACGATGCTTCACATCCTGATGTAGTATGTATGGTTAAAGTAACATGGTAGATGCCGGCAACAGCATAAGTATGAGTCGTATTTCCATTTGATGATCCATGGATTACGATCTCCTCGCCATCGTCAAAATTCCAGTTCCACGAATTAATTATTCCATTGGGTGTGGATGAGAGATCAGTGAAAAGAACAGCTGTACCTGAGCAGGACAAGAGATTGGGAGTGAACATAGCAACAGGCGCGGTTGTAATTTGTACTTGACGGGTTCTAATATTTGTACAGCCATTCTGATTGGTAACCGTCAGCGAAACACTATAGGTTCCGGGAGAAGTATAAATATGGTTTGGATCAGGGTCAACAGAAGTTGAATTATCCCCAAACTGCCATACCCATGATGAGGTGGAAGATACGTTAACAAATGCTGAACTGTTGAAATGAACAGTGTCGGCAGCGCAACCTGTGTTGAAACTGAAATCAACTGCCGGTTTAGGTGAAATGCTTATTGTGTGGGTAACTGTATCATGGCAGCCATTTGCGCTTTGAACAAACAGGCTTACCTGGTAATCACCGTACTGCCCGAACAAATGTGAAGGATTCTGTAGGGTTGAAGAATTATTCAAGAGTGAACCCGGATCGTTGAAATCCCACGCCCATGAAATAAGGTTGCCTTGCGACAGGTCATTAAACTGAACCGGAACGTCCAGGCAGGTTGAGTTAAAATCGAAATTAGCCAGCGGACTTTGTAATATCTGTATACTCTTCGAAGTGATAGCTGAACAATTGTCATTTGTTACAACAGTGAGTGTGGCATTATACATGCCATAAGTAGCATAAGTATGCGAAATGCAGGGGTTTTCAGGGTAGTTGATAACTGCACTTGTTCCATCGCCGAAATTGTATTCCCAACGCATTATGGATCCAATGGGTGCTGAAGATTGATCAGTAAACGAAACTTTGTACTTAGAGCAAGCCGGAGCATCAATGCTGAAATTGGCTACAGGAGCTGGCAGTATCGTAATGTTATGCGAAATGGTATTTTCACAACCTGAGGTATTGGTAATTTTAAGGGTAACAATATAATCACCGGGATTGTTGTACAAATGTTGAGGATCAGCCTGGGTGGAGGTAATCCCATCGCCGAATGACCAGTTCAAGGCTGAAATATTTGCCATATCCATTCCCGGACTATGGGTAAACTGGATGGAAGAAGCAACACAATGGTTATCAAAACTAAAATCAACCAATGGCGCATTGGTAATTACCACAGTCTTAACCAGGGTTGAAGAACATCCGTTTGCACTTGAAACGGTAAGCGAAACCTGGTATGTGCCGGTTGTCTGATAGGTGTGTTCAGGATTCTGAAGAACAGAAAAATCGTTACTGCCAGAAGCTCCATCGCCAAAATTCCATGCCCAGCCTTTTATACTGCCGGCACCGTTGGTCTGGGTCAGATCGTTAAAATGTACCTGTGTTCCCTGACAAGTATTAGTTACATCAAAGTTTACAACGGGTGCAGGGTCAATCACAACGGTTTGTACGCGCTCAGCGGTACAGCCTTCACTCGAAATAATTGAAAGTTTTACAATGTATGAACCTGGTGCTGAAAAGGTATGGTAAGTATCTGAATTTGCAGGATATGAAATCTGTTTTGTGTTGCCATCGCCAAAATCCCAGGTCCATTCAGTAATATGCCCGGCATAAGCAGCCGAAAGGTCATCAAAATACATAGGTGTGTTTTCGCAGGTAAGTACGGATGTATTAAACATGGCCACTGGCAGCGGATTTACTACCACAGTGCGTGATTTCGATGCAGTACAACCCGAAGCAGCAATTACTGTTAATGTTACCTGGTAACTACCCGAAACGGAATAAATATGATTCGTATATTCCTGATTGTTCGTAACACCATCACCGAAATCCCATGCCCAGCTGGTGATATCAGCAACATTCATTACCGAAGTATCAGGGCCGAAATTTGATTTGCCATCTACACATGGATGGTCATAAACAAAGCCAACCTCAACTGGAATCAGAATAGAAACTGGTTTTACTATAGTATCAGTACAATTATTAAAATTACGGACAACATGCGTTACCTGGTAAATTCCCGGGGCGCTGAATGTATGAGTAGCATCCTCCAGATCCGAGTAATTGTTTGTTCCTGTTGATGGATCGCCAAAATTCCACCAGTATTGTACTGTATTTCCCGGTCCATTGGCATAGGATGCATCCCTGAAAGCAGTTTCAAGACCTGAACAATCTTCGGTATACTGGAAATTAGCTACAGGCGCTTCTATTACGTCCACCGGAATTGTTGCAGATGATATACAGCCAAATGAATTGGTAACCGTTAAGGTGACGTTAAATGTGCCGGCTGCATTGTAAAGATGGGCAACATTAGGTTCATCAGGGAAATGGACAGTGTCGTTTTTCGAGCCATCACCATAATTCCATATCCACTCGGCAATATAACCGTAGAGTGTATGTGCCAGGTCAGTGAAATGAACAAGTGCGTTTGAACAATTTGGAATGCTGCTACTGAAGAAAGCAACCGGTAATTGTGAAATAGTTATATTGTGCGAAACTACTCTGATATTTCCAAGAGTGTCAGTTGCGGTGAGCGTAACTATATATCCACCTACGCTGGCAAAGAGATGAGTTGGATTCATTTGTGACGAAGTATTTCCGTCGCCAAAATCCCACAACCAGTTTGCCACTGCATTCACATTGGTTACAGTTCTGTTCACGCTGAAAACAACGGGTTGTGCTTCACAGGTTGCGCTCCAGGTATATTCAGCCTTCCAGTTATTGGTAAGGATTACAGTAAGATCGTCAAGTGCAGGTGCACAAGATGCATTATTTGATGCTGACAATGAGAGTACTACCCATCCTTGTGCAAAATCAGCATTACTTGGAGTGTAGGTTGCGTGTAAGAATGAGCTGTCGTTAAACGAGCCACTTCCTGAAGTTGTCCATTGATAAGAAGTTGAGTTCAGCACCGATGATTGTGACGCGACAAAAACATCACCATAGTTGACTGTTGCATCAGGGCCGGCGTTCACTTTTACAATAGGGGGGAAGGTTAAAGTGATTGCATCTGTTGCTGTGTTTGAGCAAGGACTTTTACCTGTAACCTGCATGGTAAGCTTAACAGATCCTGATGAAATATCAGCTGGTGAAGGGGTATAAGTTGGTGTTAAACTATTGCCGTTTAGTATTGTACCCGAACCCGAAGTTGACCAGCTTACCGAGTTATAATTTGTTGCTGAAGCGCCGGAAACAGTATATGGACCTGGTACGCAAACATCGTGATTACCACCGGCAGCAGCAGTTGCAAAATGATCAAGCGTTACTTTCAGCGTATCAATTACCTGGGTTGTTGCACAACTGCCTTTGCCGTTGGTTGAAAGCATCAGGTAAACGTTTCCTGCAGTCATGTCATCGTTGCCCGGAGTGTAAATAGCTGATAATGTATTCGTTGTGCTGAATGTTCCGTCGCCGCTGGTTGACCAGGTCGTAGCTCCGCCGTTGCTAACAGTACCACTTACAAATACTGGCTGGCTGGAACAAATAGTTACATCTGATCCTGAGTTTACAACTGCGGGTTTGCCGATCTGTAATGTGCCAGGGATGAATAGGTTACAGCTGGAAATAAGATTATAAGCTTTTATAGTATAATTGCCGTAAGTCTGCGTTCCGAAGGTTATTGCGTTTCCTGTTCCTGAAATAGTAATGCCTGTATTAACGCCATTTTTGAAGAGTGTGTAATTTACACCGGTTTCTGAGCCATCAAGCCCAATGTTAGCTGTACCACAGTTGATACCTGCAGGGGTAATATTGAAAGCAGCCGGTAAACCTATAATATCGGTAGAGCCTGTCATTAAATTGCGACAACTTGTTACTCCTGCAATAGCAGCAATGGTATAATTACCGGTTATAAATTGAGGACCAAAATCGAGTGCTGATCCTGTTCCGGAAATTGTGTCTACATTAAAAGTGTTATCCCTGATCAGCACATAATCTGTTCCGGTTTGCGATCCGTTTAACATTATCGTACTGCCGGCACATTGTATTCCTTGCGGAGCCAGGGTGTAAATTAAAGGTACTGGTTTTAACACTACATTTCCGCTCATCGAATTGCCACAACCATTTAAAGTATTTGTAGCAATTACTGTATAAATGCCAGGTATGTTAATCTCACCAAAACTAATTGCTGAACCATTTCCTGCAACAGGAACTCCGATATTTGTAATTCCATCACGGCGAAGCTGATAGTTAACGCCTGTTTCGGAATTATCCAGGCCAATTGAACTTCCGATACAATTTATGCCTGCCGGAGTAATATTAAATAATGTTGGACTTGACATTATAAGTGAAGAACCATTCATTACATTCTGGCAAAGTGCTGCTGTTGTATAAGCAATTACCGAATATGTCCCTGCAATCATTGGGGTGCCAAAATCAAGAATTCCACCTGTTCCGGCTATTGTGTCAACTGCTATAGCTCCATCACGAAGCAGAATATAATTTATGCCTGTTTCGGAACCGTTGAGATAAATATCGGTTCCCGGACAATGAATGCCTGCAGGCAAAACTGTAAATGCTATTGGGTGAGGTTGAAGAGTTACGCTATCAGCCATAATAGCATGACAACCGTTACTGCCTACTGCTTCAATTGAATAAATGCCCGGAATATTTTGAACTCCGAAGCTGATAGCTGACCCTGTTCCTGAAACTATAGCACCAACATTTGTAATTCCATCGCGCCTCAATTGGTAAGTAACGCCTGTTTCGGAATTAGTAAGACCAAGAGCGTCACCGCTACAGGCAAAACCTGCAGGTGTCAGATTATATTGTATGGGCCTGGCATCAATAATTGAAGAGCCACTCATGTTGGTAAAGCAGAAAGTACTGGAACTGAAAGCTGCAATAGTATATGTTCCGGCAGTGATCTGCGGTCCGAAATCAATACCGGCTCCGGTGCCAGCAATAGTATCAATATTTATTGATCCGTTCAGAATCAGGATATAGTTAAAGTTTGTTTCTGAATTAGTGAGGCTGATGCTTGTCCCGGCACAGTGATTTCCTGCAGGTGCTACCTGATAAGCAACAGGAAGTGGTACTAGGTCAGAAATTCCTTCCATTATAGCATTGCAACCGGTAACATTATTCACGGCTCTTACCGAATAAGCTCCATCTATTGTCTGCGCTCCGAACGAAACAGGACTTCCTGTTCCGGCTACCGGTAATCCCATGTTTATTGTTCCATTCAATAACAATTGATAAGTAACGCCAACCTGCGATCCATCCAAACCAATTGAATTCCCTGTGCATACTATACCTGCAGGGTTGATATTATATTTTATCGGGCTATCGTCAATAATAGCCACACCATTCATTTGAGTTATGCAGTATGAATTCTGGATTACTGCCTCTATGGTGTAGTTTCCGGCAGTAAGTTGTGCGCCAAAATTTATTACTGAACCTGTTCCATGGATGGTATCAACGTGAATAGCATTATCAAGTATTAATATGTAATCAACACCGGTCTCAGATCCGTTGAGTATAACATCATTTCCCTCGCATGCTTCCCCATCAGGAACAATTGTAAATATCACCGGATTCGGATATAAGGTAGCGCTGTCATTCATGTATGAAACGCAATGGGTATTATCATCAATACCAATAACTGTATATACACCAGGTAAGCTTCCAACACTTAAAGCAAGAGGCGAACCAGTTCCGGGAACCGGTAAGCCAAGGTCGAAAGTGCCATTCCACCGGAGTTGATAACTAACGCCAACTTCTGAACCTGAAAGGCTTATCATCTGTCCCGGACATAAAATTCCAGCCGGAATTACATTATAAACTTGTGGCGCAACATTAATATAGGTACTGCCATTCATCATGGCATTGCAACCTGTAACAATATCAACAGCCATAACGGTATATGTTCCGTTTATGGATCGTGGTCCAAAGTCGAGGAACCCAATGATGCCGGTACCGGAGATTGAATCTACAGGAACTCCATCAAGAAGCAGGTAATATTTTATGCCAGCATCTGATCCGTTAAGCCGTATAATTGTTCCCGGACATTGTTGCCCGATTGGATCAATTTTATATATAGTAGGAAGAGGATTTAACGCAATCATGACACTGCCATTCATCAAATTAACACAACCGGTAGCAATATTAGTTGCTACCACGGTATATGCCGGAGCTGCTGTATGATCGCCAAAACTTATTGGACCGCCATTGCCATAAACAACCGGCCCATCAGGAATTCCTCCATTTAATAATTGGTAAGCTGTATTATTCTGTGAACCGCTAAGTCCTAATGGAATACCGGTTCCTGTATTACAATAGGAACCTCCTCCGGTCAAATCGTATTGTATTGGAAGTGGATTTACTATTACAAGGACAGAAGCTGTTGATTTATTATATCCATCATTTACTTCTACAATATACATAGTGGTAACATCGGGTGTCACCCATGGACTCTGCAAGGATGAAGTCCATACCGGACTGCCGGAAGGGATACTTGTCCATTTGAATGAATAGAAGCCCGATCCTCCTGATGCAATGCTCGAAATTTGTGTTTGCGAACCTTTACATATTTGAATTGGATTGGACGAGGCTGTTATGCTGAGAGCACTGCCACTAAGGCTGATTTTAACCGGGTCGCTTCCTTTACATCCTTTTGTATCAATGGCTGTTAAAGTAAAAGTTGTAACAGAGTATAAATTTGTGGTCAGAGGGTTTAACGTAGTTGACCCATTCGCTATATTGGAAAGTGGAGACCAGGAATAATTCGAAGCGCCGGTTCCCCCTGATACCGATCCGTTTAGCGTAGTACTTATTCCATAGGGAATATTCAAATCAGGGCCTGCATTTACAATAGGAAGTGGATTGATAGTAACATTAACATTATTACTCATATCAGAATAGCAATTATCAGCTATTCGTGTACCCGAAGCAGTGTACGTTCCGGCAAGAGTTTGATACCCAAAATCAATCGGAGAACCTGTGCCTGCAACTATGTTTCCAACCGGATTGCCATTATTATAGAGCTGGTAACTAACACCAGGTTGTGAACCTGTTAAGCCTACTAAGTCGCCGGTACCACCAGAACAATATTCACCACCACCCGATAATGGATACTGGGTTGGCAGGTTATTTACTGTAACGGTGTAAATGGTCGTGCTTGTGGTACAACCATTAATCGTACCTTTTACAAGATAGATTGCACTGGCGGGCGATGATGTATTGTTGGTAAGAGTTTGTGATATTGTATTTTCAAATCCAATACTATTTCTAAACCCTGTGATGCCAGTTCCTGATACTGTCCATGAAAAATCCGTGCCTGGTAAAGTAGCTGTCAGATTCATGTTAAAAGTAGTTCCGGAGCAAATCGTTTGAGCGAGAGGAAGTGAACTCACCATATTTGCGGGTTGTACTGTTACAACAACAGTAATAGGAGCGCCAATACAGCCTCCTGATGTTGGAGTGATTATATAAGTAACATCATGGCTTGCATTGGATGAATTTACAAGTGTTTGATTTATAGCATTCGCAGAGCCTGGATAAAATCCGGTAACTGAGGCGGGTGTTCCGGTGCCTATAATCCACGTGAATGTGGTATTCGGGACATTTGAACCCAAAGCGATACTGGTTGTTTCACCCGAACAAATTGTTTGAATACCTGGAGTAGCGGTTGCAACTGGTGTTGGATTGACCGTGATAAGCAGTGCTGGAGAATCACCTCCGGTACAATTTGCGTTTTCACCGTGTACCATCAACGTACCGCCCGAAGCTACCGACGGGAAACTTAACGTTATTGAATTGGCTGCTGTTATTACTGTAGATCCATCAGGCAAAGTCCAGACATAGCTATCCGCAAATTGGATTGGAGCAATTGTGTACACTACATTGGCCTGACCTGAGCATATTGAAACAGGGCCAGCAGGTGAAGCCGTGGGTGTTTCGGGAAGCCTTCTAATAACAGGACTGGTATTTTTCACATCTGCCAGGTAATACCACCATGCATTAAACATTATATAATCTCCATTTGGCCAGGTATGGCACCCATTTGGAGCTATATAAGTACATCCCGTAAAATTACTGCTGCCACCCGGAATTTTGGTATCATCCCAATAAATATTTAATTTCGGACTTCCGATTGGTGCCGGCCTGACCAAATCAACCATTATACCATTATTGTTGGTTTCAATATCATAAATCGGTAAATGGGTAAGGCCATTTAAATAATTGATAGTAACACTCGCAGTAGCCCCATTCACTAGCAATTGACCGAATCCATTTTTCCCATCCCAGTTTATAGTTTCCCAGGTTGTACATCCTAAAGAACCGGTAACATCTGCATTTATTTTTACATCCTCTCCATTATCAATACCCAGGGGAGGTATATCAATTGACATATCTATTTTCCCGGCTTTATTAACTTTTACCTGGAATTCAACTGACCCATCACATTTTGAATTGGTTTGTACATCACAAATATTTCCGAACGAACCTGTCGGATAAACTATATTGTCAGGATCAGAGAGAAATTCCTTGTATTCCGGAAGGTCTCCGGGCCAGGCGGATACTGACTGCCGGTCAGTATACCAGTTTCCTGTAGTTACGGCACCCCATTCATTGCAATAAAAGATGTAATGGCCACCTTTCCAATTGTTTATATTAAGTTTTGTAACAATTGAATCATTTGAATAAACATAAAAATTGGTTTTTTGAGATTTCTGACTAAAATCATAAAACTGCCAGGCTTTGCTCCACAACCTGCCAGGTTTAGCTGTAATTCCATCAAAAACACTAATATCAAAAAATTCAATGATTGGATTACAAGGATTAGGAGCACTTGCAGAAGCAGGATCATCTGTCCAATTGAACGTATTCCCGGCATTATCCTGGGCAAACTCAATATAATAATCTCCGGCGATTAAAGGGGTATAGGTAAGAGGCGTATATCCTCCCGCAACCATAGGTAAAGGACCCACTGCATTATTCCAGGTATTTATATATCCCGGATTCCCAATGGTTGGTTGTGAGGTAAGTGGAATAACGACATTTCCATTCGGATCACGTAATTGATAAAATAAATTACA
This sequence comes from Bacteroidales bacterium, assembly GCA_963665485.1. GTDB lineage: Bacteria > Bacteroidota > Bacteroidia > Bacteroidales > UBA4417 > UBA4417. The sequence goes on from OY762227.1 coordinate 1,686,974, forward strand.
GCCACCTCTCTGTTTAAATCCAAAATATATTTTTTCATTAGCCGGATCTGCTATGTGGATATTGAGCCTGTATGCTGGTGCACAACCTACAGCTGCAAATGGTATCCGGTATCCATTAAAAGTCATTCCACCTTTAAAAAGGGCCAGTTTACAGTATCCGTTTGCAGCTCCCGGGTTGAGTGGTTCAAGTTGTTTGGTGCCTTCTGCCATTAATTTCGTTGTAATGGTGACTAACAGCAGAATGGAAACCAGCGTATTGCGGATTAAACCTGAAAAGGCTCTCCCTGGATTACTATCTAACGGGAACCTGCTATGAACATGCTTCGCTTTAATAATAGCATCGGTGAAAACACAATTATTGATACAAAAAAGAGCAGACAGGAAAGAAGACAGATTGTGTTTTAATAACATAACCGTCCTTAGTAGGGTGAGTAGAGCCAGTTTCATAGTTCCTCTTTGAGAGTAAATAAATGATAATCAGATGAGTGCAGTATAAGCTAAGCTGTACAAGTGATATGGAGTATTAGTTAATAGCTATGTAGTCAATATGTAATAGGAGATTTCAAATAAATTTCCTGTTAATTTTTACTTTATAAAAAATAGTCTATTTTTTGTATATGATATCCGGTTTGGATTCTATTCGTTAAGGTTTAAATGTTGATAAACAACAGATTAAAACAGCTTTTTTAAGTTGAGAAAGATTTTGTGAATACTGTTTGCAAAGTGACATTACTGATTAAGAGTAAAATGTTTTTCCTCCCAAATGCTTATCAGCTAATTTTGTTTACAATAAGTATTTTATCAGCCTTTGATTCCTCAAATCGCAACAAAAAACTTTGAATGCGCAACCGCTGAGAAAATATCTTTAAATCAATACGTTATTATATAACAAACGGATACAGACAAGGCCATACTTCATTCTTAGTACATATTCCATTACAACTTATATCGTTAATGATGTAATTTTGTAATCAATTTGCGAAACAGCTTTTTATACTGTGGCTGACATAGATTGCTGATAAAAAATGCCATTAATCGTCGCGGTGTTTACGGATGATATTGGAAAACATGAAGTTATATGTCATCAAAATTAAACTGTAACATCGACATTATTGTGTTTAATTTGCCCGTAGCTTAAAATAGTAAAGATAAAACTGGTATTCCCATTTTGTAATCTTTTTACTTTTGATACCTGAAGGTCCGATTTTTGTTAATGAAAGTAGTGATAAGTGTAAATTTGGAATTAACTAATACATCAATAGTATGAAATACAAGAATATAACTTACTTATTTATTCTGATAGCTTTGGCTTCAGCCAGCCTTTTTTTTGTAGGTTGCGAAGCGGTTGATAATCCAACCGGAGACGATCCTCGTGATCCCCTTGTAGGTGAATGGATGTTTCTTGAAAGTTTTAAAAGCACCGAAAGTCAGAGTTATTTGGTCACTATATCCAAAGATCCAAATAACAGCAGCCAGGTTATTATTGGAAATTTGGGGAATCCAGGTTCGCAGGATATAACGGTAAAAGGATTGGTGACTTCGGGCCAGGTTGTTGTTTCACAACAGAATATGGGCAGTGGATGGACAATTCAGGGATCAGGAAGTTTTTCCAATGTGGCAAAAACCTCAATGGCATGGTCATATTCCATAACGGCGGGCGGAAGTAAGGATGATTATACAGCAACAGCTACCCTGCAATAATATTGGAGGATGCAAAATTCTTCAGTAAATAAGATGTATGTCGATAAATTGCTTTTAAAATCTGCTTGAGGAATAATTTACTCAATACCAAATAGTTTCCAGAAGCAAAAAAAAGCCCGGGATTTCACCACGGGCTTTTTGCATATATAGTTCTGTTTTAATGCTTAAGGAGAGGTGTTTTCTGATTATCTGCTGGAGAAGGATAGATCAACGGACTAAAATATTCAACATTTTCCGGCTTGTCAGTCATATTCATCGACCTGAACCATATGTTTCTCATAAGCATCCTGTTCTGATCCGGATTAAGCCTTCTGATTGAATTTTGCACAGGTTTTGGCTGCAAGGTAGCCTCAAGCGCTGTTAATCTGTTTATAACCTCTATGTATATTTTGTCCAATTCTTCAATGTGTCCAAGGTAGTATGTAAGGCTGGTATTGAATTCATCAGGATCGACATTATTTTTAGCAAAAATCTGGGCAAACCTGATTCGTAACTGGGTGGTATCATTTAGCCGGGCAATTGAATCGTTTAATACGCTCAGGCTTGCCTCACTCAGATGGATATCCACAAGAATATCAGCCATTTGTTGCTCACTCAGCGTACCTGAAGGGCTTGGATTTAGAATACTGTTACACGATGCTGCCAGCAAAGCTATAAAAAGTATAAAAACCCATTTCCTCATAATAAATAATCCGAAGTGAAAAATAATAGGTGGTTTGCCTTCTGTTATGAACAATTTTTTAATACGATTTTCCTATTTTCCACCGTGTTTTTCCTGGTAGGCAATGTTCAGCTCCTTGATAACATCCTTAGTTACATCAAGTGTATCGTTGGCAAATAAAATGTTGCCGCCTTTAGTGAAACCCAGGATATAATCGAACTTATACTTATCGTTGTACCTTTTAAGGAAATTCATTACCGAATCGATCAGCGCAACATTCATATCCATTTCACTTTGTTGTAGTTCGGCTGCATACTTGTCGCGAAGCTGATAAATGCTTTGCTGATTTTGCTGTAATTGCCCGTAAATTTCCTGAGCGCTCTGATCGCTGATTGCTTTCTTTTTAACTTGTTCCTGGAAATAGGCAGCATCTTTTTCAAAAGCCTGCTGTTTTGCGGCTACTTCTGCCTCAAGTCTTTTTCCTTTAGCTTCCAGGTCGGCACGCATTTTTTTAACCAGATCATAATTGCTTAAAATGCTGTCGTTGTTCACAAAAGCTACAGAAATTGCTCCTTTGTTCGCTTTTGCGAAAGCTCCGGATGCATTGCCTTTACTGGCGGATCCGGTAAAATGAAGTATAAACAATATGATTATACCAACCAGCATTACAATGTTTAATGCCAGTAATATAGGGTTGATTTTGTTACCAGCCGGTACAGCTTGTTCAGTTGCGGGAGCGATTTTTTCGTTTTGAGTTGTAACAGGCTCTGGTGTTGAGGCGTTCTCAGTGTTGTTGTTAAGTTCTTCTGCCATTTTTTTTAAATATCGGGTTTATGATAAAAACAACCTGATCCATAATTTATGAATCAGGTTGCGAAGTTATGAAAAACACTTATTTGTCAGCCAATTAATTACCAACTTCCGAGATGTATTTAATACGCACCAGCCTGATCTCTTCTTCCGTGAATTCGTTTTCACCCAAGTCTCTCAATGCGTCCTCTACCGAATCAGTTTCAGCTTCCATAAAATACTCAATAATCTCTTCCTGGTGGTAGGGATCAATGGTTTCTTTCAGGTAATATGTCAGGTCGATTTTGGTTCCCGAATCAACTATGCTTTCAATTTCGGTAAGCAATTCATCGGCAGTCAGGTTTTTAGCAACTGCAATATCTTCAAGTGAAATTTTGCGGTCGATATTTGTAATTATATAAACCTTTAACCCCGACTTGTTAACTACAGATTTCACGACCATATCCATTGGCCGGATAATCTCATTTTCTTCTACATAGGATGAAATCAGCTCCAGGAATGGTTTTCCGTATTTCAGTGCTTTGCCTGCGCCTACGCCGGTTATGCGTTGAAGTTCATCCATACTGATAGGATACTGTATCGCCATGTCTTCGAGCGATGGATCCTGGAATATGACAAACGGAGGCAGACTTTCTTTGCGTGCAATTTCTTTACGGAGATCTTTCAGAAGCGAGAACAATGTTTTGTCGGTTGTACTGGTGCGGGCACCACCTCCTGCCATCATTTCTTCATCGTCTGCTTCTTCGGGATCAGAATCTTTGGCTACCATTACAGCATAAGGTTTTTTCAGGAACTTTTGCCCTTCAGGGGTAATTTTTAAGATGCCGTAATTTTCAATATCTTTAACAACGAGCCGCTCAATAAGCATCTGGCGAAGCACTCCGTCCCAGAATTTTTCACTTTCTTCCATCCCCTTGCCAAAAATATCAAGCTCATTGTGTTTATATGATTTGATATTGGACGACATCTTGCCAATCATAATATTCACAATATGTTTGGCTTTACACAACTGCTTGGTTGCTAAAACAGCTTCCAACGCAAGGTCAACGTATTCGCGCCCGTCAATAAGAGTCTTGGGATGCAGGCAGTTGTCGCAATTGCCGCAATTATCCTCGGGATAAACTTCACCGAAATAATGCAATAGCTGCTTACGCCTGCACATTGCTGATTCAGCGAAAGATACTACTTCCATTAAAAGCTGGTTGGCAATTTCCTGTTCTGCGACACCTTTGTTTTTACTGAATTTTTCGAGTTTTTCGATATCCTCGTAAGCATAAAATGCGAGACAAATACCTTCCCCATCATCGCGGCCCGAACGCCCTGTTTCCTGGTAGTATCCTTCCAGGCTTTTAGGCATGTCGTAGTGAATCACGAAACGCACATCCGGTTTGTCAATTCCCATCCCGAATGCTATGGTGGCAACTATTACGTCTGATTCTTCCATCAGGAATTTATCCTGGTTTTCGACACGTACGGACGAATCAAGGCCTGCATGGTAAGGCAAAGCTTTGATTCCGTTAACAACCAATGTTTCCGAGAGTTCCTCAACCTGCCGGCGACTTAGGCAATAAATGATACCTGATTTGCCTGCATGCATCTTTATAAACCGGATCACATCTTTGTTCACATCGTCATTTTTCTGCTTTACTTCATAGTAAAGGTTTGAACGGTTAAACGATGATTTATAAAGCGCGGCTTCCTGCATGCCTAAGCTTTTCAGAATATCCTGCTGTACTTTGGGCGTAGCGGTGGCAGTTAGTGCCAGCACAGGAACATTTTGCCCTATGGAGTCAATGATCGGACGTAGTCTTCGGTATTCGGGCCTGAAATCGTGCCCCCATTCCGAAATGCAATGGGCTTCGTCGATGGCATAAAATGAAATCTGTATATCTCTGAAAAAAGCAATGTTTTCTTCCTTGGTCAGCGATTCAGGAGCTACATACAAAAGTTTTGTTACGCCGTTCGTTAAATCGCTCTTAACCTGTGTAATCTCGTTTTTCGAAAGCGATGAGTTCAGTACATGTGCTATGCCAATATCCGCGCCAAATTGCCGCATGGCATCTACCTGGTTCTTCATCAACGAAATAAGTGGAGAAATAACTATGGCTGTGCCCGGCAGAATCATTGCCGGCAATTGGTAACACATCGACTTGCCTCCGCCGGTTGGCATAATTACAAACGTATCATTTCCGGCAAGTAAATTACGTATTATGGGTTCCTGATTTCCTTTAAAATTTTCAAAACCGAATATTTTCTTAAGTACGGTCTGCAAAGGATAATCTTTGAATTCTTCATTCTTTTTCATTCCACGAGCATTATTCATATATGCGCATCAAATTATGATGCTTGTTTTTTGGGGGTCTGCTTATTGAGCAAAGTAGTCATTATACAACATATAGGTTGCATTGATAAAACCATAACATCTGGTACTTTGTTTGTGGCTTTTCGCAATTCTATGATAAGTATTACACATATCATGATTTAAATTTACTGACAGCGTGTCAGTTAATTGCATCATGCACTTGTGTTAAGTAAAGTTAATACAACTTTGTCGTTTATCTTTAAAAAAAAATTCAAATGCGTTTATTTTTTTTAACACACTTGCCGTAACATTTTCTAATTCAGCTGCTTGATACTGTACCTGGTGAATATTATTTAGTAAAGAAAATGCGAAGTAACCTATTTTTTTTACTTAATTACTGGTTTTTGATGTGTAAATCAGTATTTATTTGGCAGTTAACAGTATTTCATATAGCTGGTTCAAAAAGCGTGCAAAAGTATAATTTAATTCATAACAAACAGTACTTTGAATTTTGCAAATATTATTTTTTAAAACTTCTACTGAAATTTCAATTTATTTCACTTTAAAAGTCTGTTTTTTGGGATACTTATCTCTTCGCTTATAGATACAGCAAAATATATCTTTCAACGTTAAAAAGTCTTACATATTTGAATGAAATTCAGCAACAGAATAAAATGAAAATTCCACCCTGAGTTAGGGATAAATCAAAAAATCACACTTTTTTATACAAATTAAATTTGTGCAGTAAAAAAACAGAACATATTAATCATCTTGATACTCAATAAATTGTAGTATCCGAAAATGTTTTAGTACTTTTATAAGCTAAAATTTGATAAAAAAATTAAATTTGCTGACAGAATATTTAATTCATTCTGATCAATTCGATAGTTACCTTTACTATATTGCTTGACATTCAATTAGAATCTGATAAAGCTCGAATAGCCAATTGCTGATTTTTAATCAGATCGTCGGAGAGCAATTGCTAAAATCATAAATACTAAACAGATCATATTATGGAAAATGACGAAATGAAAGCCCTGGGAATGATTGAAACCAAAGGTTTCGCTGCCATGGTCGAGGCCGCTGATGCCATGGTAAAAGCCGCAAAAGTGGAGCTTATCGGCTTCGAAAAGATTGGTGGTGGCTATGTTACTGCTATCGTTCGCGGCGATGTGGCTGCGGTAAAAGCAGCTGTTGATGCAGGCGTTCAGGCAGCGCAAAAAGTGGGCGAAATAGTATCGACACACATTATTCCCAGACCCCACTCCAACGTTGACAGCGCTCTTCCGTTAGGCAGAAATCAAACTAAAAAAGGGAAATAACCATGATAGACCTTAGAACATACATTTTTATTGATTCCCTGCAATTGCAGATGGCTTCTTATTTGTCGACCGTATCAAAAGGATATCTCCCGGTAAGTGGCCAGGCATGTTGCATTATCGAAATAGCCCCTGGAATTGAGATCAATACACTTACTGATATTGCGCTGAAAGCAACCAATGTGACTCCCGGAATGCAGATTGTTGAAAGAGCTTACGGGATGCTTGAAGTGCATTCAGATAGCCAGGGCGATACACGCGTAGCCGGTGAAACAGTGCTCCGTACAATTGAGCAAACCGAGAATGACAGGATAAAACCCCGGATTCTAACCAGCCAGTTAATTAAAAATGTTGAAGATCATCATGCCCAGCTCATTAACAGGACACGGCACGGGAATATGATTCTGAAAGGCGACACCTTGTTCGTATTAGAGGTTGAACCTGCCGGGTATGCGTATTACGCTGCCAATGAGGCTGAAAAAACCGCGCATATCAATATTATTGAAGTTATCGGATTTGGCAAATTCGGCAGGGTGTATATCGCCGGAGATGAAGCCGAAGTGCTGGAAGCTAAAAATATTGTTGAAAAACGCTTGTCCGAAATTACAGGAAGAGAAGAATATTAATACTAACGAAAACCTAAAAGACATAAATTATGAATGACAATACTTCAGACGCATTGGGAATGATTGAAACAAAAGGCTTTGCCGCAATGGTCGAAGCTTCGGACGCAATGGTTAAAGCCGCTAAAGTTGAACTGATCGGTTACGAAAGAATTGGTGGCGGATATGTAACCGCTATTGTACGCGGCGATGTAGCTTCCGTTAAAGCAGCCGTGGACGCCGGTGTTCAGGCAGCTCAAAAAGTTGGCGAAATAATATCATCCCATATTATTCCTAGGCCACACGTAAATGTAGATAGTGCTTTACCTTTAGGCAGGGGTTCCGCGAAGAAATAATTTGCCAAACTTACATCAATTTCTACTCAGGGTGTGTGATATACCGCACTATGAATGGTTTAACAATAAACTGAAACGCTATGATATTGGCAAGAGTAGTCGGAACTGTAGTTTCGAGCCATAAAGCCCCCAAAATAGATGGGATCAGATTTCTTTTACTTGAAAAAATTGATCCGGTAACTATGAAGGGAAAGAATGACTTCGTTGTTTCAATGGATAGTGTGGGTGCCGGAACAGGTGAAATTGTATTTTATGTTTCAGGCAGTAGTGCGCGGTTCACCGATGTCACTGAAGGAAAGCCCACTGATTCAGCTATCATTGCTATTGTTGATAATATTGAAAAAGATGGCAGCCTTACCTACCAGAAAGGACATTAAGCTATGATCCTTGGAAAAGTAGTCGGAACTATTGTAAGCAGTACCATCAAAGATGGCATTAAAGGATCGCGTTACCTGCTGGTTGAAAAAGCAGATCAATTCGGGACGAAAATTGGCGATTTCGTTGTGGCACTCGATATTATCGGAGTCGCAAATGATGAACTTGTTATGGTTAGTGAAGGCAGCCCGTCAAGAGAAACTCTTGAAACTGCCGGCAAACCGGTTGATGCCTTGATAGTTGGAATTGTTGATTTGATTGATCAGGATGAAACGGTTGTTTACAGCAAATGAGGAGGTATAAGTGGAAATAATTGCCTTAGGCGCGTTGGAGTTCAGTAGTATTGCCATTGGAATACTGGCATTGGATGAGATGGTCAAAATTGCGCCGATACGAATCATCGAAGCCAGGACCATGTGCCCGGGGAAATACCTGATCGTATTCAGCGGTGATGTTGCAGCGGTTGAATATTCCTTCAACAAGGGCTTTGAAACAGGTAAGGCCTTTATAGTTGACAGTCTTTTCCTGCCCATGATAGCCACCGAAGCATTGATGGCAATAGGTAAAATACATGTCACACAGGAATGGGACGCAATTGGAATCATCGAAACACTCTCAGTTGTATCATCCATCGAAGCTGCTGACCTGGCGGCAAAAGTTGGAGGTGTGAAAATTATTGAAGTCAGGCTGGCTATTGGTTTCGGTGGCAAATCATATGTGAAACTACTCGGAAGTCTTGATGCTGTTGAAGCAGCAATGGAAGCTGGAACCGCAAAAGCCAGGTCGAAGGGCTTATTGTGTATGTCAACACTTATTCCGCAGCCACATCATGAAACAAAACCATATTTCATGCAATAGGTTAAAATTATGGATAATCTGGAACAAAGCGTAAGGCAGATCATAGAAGAAGTAATAAACAGCATGGACCTGAATCTCCCCAAAGATGAAGGTGTTAAAAATATGGGTGTGTTTTCCAATATAAACTCTGCCATTGATGCCGCTGAACTCGCATTCAGGGAGTTTGGTAAACTTACATTGGAAACCCGTAAAAATTGTATTGCCAATATCCGGAAGATATGCCAGGCGAACGTTGAGATCATGTCAAAAATGGCTCAGGAAGAAACCGGTATGGGCAGGTGGCAGGATAAAGTTATTAAAAATGAGCTTGGAATCAGGAAAACACCCGGTGTCGAAGATATTGTCCCGGAATCCTTTTCGGATGATTTTGGCCTTACATTAGTCGAGAGAGCACCTTATGGTGTAATTGGAGCCATAACGCCAAGCACAAACCCGACAGTTTCTATTATCAGCAACGCGATTGGAATGATAGCGGGAGGCAATTCTGTAGTTTTTAATCCGCATCCGGCTGCAAAAAAAGTTTCAGCTTTTGTTGTAAGTCTTCTTAATAAAGCGATTGTTGAAGAGGGCGGCCCGGCAAACCTGGTATGCTGCATTGCTGATCCTACCATAGAGTCGGCTAAAACCTTGATGAGCCATCCTAAAATAGCCATACTGGCTGTTACAGGTGGACCTGCTGTTGTAAAAGTTGCCATGAACAGTGGTAAAAAAGCAATCGCCGCAGGCCCGGGAAACCCGCCATGCGTAGTTGATGAAACCGCTGACCTGGTAAAAGCAGGAAAAGATATTGTTGCTGGCGGAGGTTTCGATAACAATGTAATCTGCATTTGCGAAAAAGAAATCATCGTCGTAGCCTCGGTAGCTGACAGGTTGAAAGAAGAAATGAAAAAAAATGGTGCTTATGAGTTGAATGAGGACCAGATTAAAAAAATCACTGAACTCGTAATTGCTGATCCCGGAGGACCGGGAAAGGAAGGCGCTGCTAATAAAAACTATGTGGGCAAAAATGCTGACTTTATCGCTAAACAAATTGGACTGACAGTCCCGCCCGAGACTCGCATGCTTTTATGCGAGGTTGGACGCGAACATCCACTGCTCTGGACAGAGCAACTTATGCCTGTAATGCCTTTGGTGCGGGTAAAAGATGTTGATATCGCCATTGACCTGGCTGTTGAAGTTGAACATGGTTTCAGGCACACTGCCATTATGCATTCCCTCAATATTGCAAAGCTGAGCAAAATGGCAAAAGCCATGAACTGTTCCATATTTATTAAAAACGGACCCAGCTATGCCGGACTTGGCCATGGCGGTGCAGGATTTGCATCATTTACAATAGCCAGTCCGACAGGCGAAGGCGTAACCCGGGCAAGGACTTTTACAAGAGAAAGAAGATGTACGTTGGTGGATTATTTCAGAATTATCTGAGAGGAGTTCTCATAAATTGAAACTAATTGATAGTTTTCAGTTTTTGCTCCCACATCAATACAATTTTCCATTAACCGTTAACCATTCACTAAAATGAAACTAGGAAAAGTAACAGGCCGCGTTGTCAGTACCATAAAAGTGCCTTCTTTCGAAGGGATAAAGTTGATGCTGGTGCAACCTCTTGATGAAAGATTGGTTCCTTATGGCATACCGATTGTTGCTTTTGATACTATCCAGGCCGGAGTTGGCGACCTTGTTTATTACGAAACAAGTAAAGAAGCCGGCAGGGTGTTGGAAACAACAATGAATCCCTGCGACGCGGCTATAGTCGGCATTGTTGATAATATGGAAGTGGAGGGCGTAAAATGATTCTTGGAAAAATAATCGGCAACGTTGTTTCCACGGTTACGGAAGCCGGATATGGATCAAGAAAGATCCTTATCGTGCAGCCCGTTGATCCTTCTGGTGAGCCAAAAGGTCAATCTTTCCTTGCCATAGATATGGTTCAGGCCGGTATGGGCGACACTGTTCTGATCCTTGAAGAAGGCGGCTCCGCGAGGATGATACTCGGCGAACCAGAAACTTTTACAATAAAAGCGATCATCGCTGGTATTGTGGATCACATAACAGTGTAATTTTGCAGGCTGAAAAACATATGAGAAACCGGATTTACAGGTATTGTTTGCGAAATTCAAAAAAAAATTATGTAATGAATACTGACGATCAGGTACGAAGAGTAGCAATTGGAGCCGATCATGGTTCTTTCGATACGAAGGAGCTGTTGAAAAAATATCTCGGTGCTGTGGGTTACAAAGTGGTTGATGTAGGAACTTTCAACAGTACCGAGAAAGTTGATTACCCTGATTTTGCTGTGGCTGTTTGCAAAAAAGTGGTAAGTGGTGAATGTGAACGAGGAATAATGCTCGATGCCGCAGGTATTGGATCTTCCATGGTTTGTAACAAGGTTAATGGTATTCGCGCAGCGTTGTGCTGGAGTCCGCAAACTATTACCAACAGCCGCGAACATAACAATGCAAATGTGCTGACCATGGGCACAGCGCAGCATAAACCGGAAGAAATCTGTACCATGGCCGCGTTGTGGCTCAAAACCAGGTTTGAAGGTGGCCGTCATTGGCCTCGAATTAATAAAATGATGTCATTAGAAAGAGATTGAACATATTATGGATCAGAAAGAATTAATTGACAAAGTAACAAAAGAAGTAATGCAGAGGCTTACAGAGAAATCGCTGAACAAAGACTCAGCGGATCAGGGTAACGCCCAGCCAAAAACCAAAACTACACGAATGTTACCAACCGAACTGGCGGGATACATTGATCATACTTTACTAAAGCCTGAAGCCGTTGAGTCTCAGTTTGAGCAACTTTGTACGGAAGCAATAAAATACAAATTCAAATCAGTTTGTGTAAATTCATCATGGGTTCCTTTTGTTGCAAAGAAACTAAGGGGTACCGGAATTGAAATATGCTCGGTAATTGGTTTCCCTTTAGGTGGAATGGATACGCGCAGCAAAGCGTTCGAAGCCAGGAGTGCTATTGCAAGTGGCGCCACCGAATTGGACATGGTAATCAATGTTGGTGCCTTAAAATCAGGCAACCTCAAGTTGGTGGAAGAAGACATCAGGGCTATAAAAAGAGCTTGCCGTAGCACAACTGTATTAAAAGTGATACTGGAAACAGGTTTATTGACAGAAGCAGAAAAAATACTTGCCTGCGAAATTGCTAAAAAAGCGGATGCCGATTTTGTTAAAACCAGCACTGGCTTTGCCGGTAGCGGGGCAACTGTTGCAGATATAGCTCTTATGCGGCGGATAGTTGGTCCTGCGATGGGTGTAAAAGCCAGTGGTGGAATAAAAACTTTTGATCAGGCCGTCGCTTTAATAAATGCAGGCGCTAACAGGCTGGGCTGTGGTGCAAGTGTTGCGGTTATTACGGGAGCTGAAGCTAAGGGTAGCTACTAACAATTTTCTTGAGGTCATTTTCTTTTCACCTGAATTATTTCTTCTGTAACTGATCAGTTCATTTACGGCAGTGAAAAATATATGCCACAGACTCATTACAGGTCTGTGGCTAAAATAATTTAATGCAGCTGATTAGTTACAATCTTCTTTTTTCGGAGTTTCCAGATTATTGCAGATATTTTTCTTCACTTTAAGCGATGACATTGATTATGATTCCTGTTTGTATTTAACTTTTTCTCTGGTTGCATTTGTCATCCACAACAAGAACACAGGTAAATATTCATGGTTAAATGTGCTTGCTGAATTGAAATTCGGTGATTCTTTATGTCTTAAAAATTCTAAAAATCCAACTACTTTACCGGGTTCAACGCTGGCATTTAAAACCACGCGTCCATTTTCGTTAACTTTGCTGCGTTGTGCATAAGTTTTAACAATACTAATTCCAGTCAGGATGGGTGATAAAGTTGATCAGTTTAACGAATACCGGAGCAAGATGAATGACCGCATCCTTTCGGTTGACAATAAAGTAGTGAAACGGATTTTTAACGTTGATACCAATGCGTATACCGAAGGGGCCTTATCTGTTAAAACCAAGGAGTTGATGGGCCTGGTCGCTTCACTGGTATTGCGTTGCGACGACTGTGTTAAATATCATCTGTTGAAATGCAAGGAAAATAATGTTTCGGAAGAGGAGCTTTTTGAGGTAATGGGAATTGCTACGCTTGTAGGTGGTACCATCGTTGTACCTCATATGCGGAGAGCTGTTGAGTTTTGGGATGAGATGCATGCATGACAAAACGTATGGCAGTCTGCCGGGAATTACTCAGACAAAACCCTTAACCGGACGTCAGTTGATCTTTCTGTTTTGAAATAAAACAATATGTAATTTGTTTATATAAAGGCAGTTAACGATCATTTATGTGAAATCAAAATACGTAAGACGGCATAAATGGCATGTGTTTTGATAAATGCTTTAAACCATGAATAATTTGATATTGAGAAAATCCGTTTTATTTCTATTCATAAGCCTGCTTCTCTTTATGGTTTCAGGTTCAATTATGCCTTGTAACGCCCAGGAAATTACTAAAATAATGGGTATTGTTCGGGATGCTCAAACCGGTGATACTCTTCCTTTTGTAAGTGTATATTTTAAAAACACCCAGATAGGCTCCACCACAGGTTTTGATGGCCGTTTTTCACTCGAATCACGCAAGGGAACTGATACCCTGGTTGCCTCATACATTGGATTTACTACGGCTTATATACCCATTCAACTTAACCGGTTCCAGGTCATTGACATACAAATGGAACCTGAACGGTATGAACTTTCTGGAGTGGTAATACGGCCGGGTGAAAATCCGGCGGAGGTACTGCTTCGTAAAATAATTGAAAACAAGCCAGCGAATGATCCGGACAAAGTAGAATCATTTCAGTGCCAGGCTTATACTAAAATGCAGTTTGATGCTAATAACCTGACTGATAAATTCAAAAACCGAAAAATCCTGGAGCCATTTAAATTTGTTTTCCAGCAAATGGATACCAGTGTGGTGAACGGTAAGGTTTATCTTCCAATCATGATGTCCGAATCGTTCTCGGATTTATATTTCCGCAAAACTCCCAGGGAAAGAAAAGAAATTATAAAGGCTTCGCAGGTATCAGGTGTTGACAATGCGAGTATATCGCAGTTTGTCGGAAACATGGCGCAAAATGTTAAAGTGTACGACAATTTTATCAGCCTTTTCCAGAAGAATTTTGTAAGCCCGATTTCAAATTTTGGATTACTATATTACAAGTACTACCTGGTAGATTCTACATTTATCGGCAACAAATGGTGCTATAATGTGATGTTCAAGCCTCGAAGGAAACAGGAATTTGCCTTTACCGGCAACTTTTGGGTTAACGATACCTCCTTTGCTATCAAGAAACTTGATATGCGTATGGTTGGTGATGTCAATATCAATTTCATTAATGATCTGGCCATCACACAGGAATTTGATATTGCAGGCAATGGTCAGTGGATGCTGTCGCGTGAGCAAACTATTGCCGACTTTAATGTAATTGAAGACTCAAAAATTACCATGGGATTTTTTGGTACCCGGACTGTACTTTATTCAAACTATGATTTTTCGCCGGTTCGCGATCCAAAAATTTATTCTATGCCCAATAACATCATTGTGCTGGATGACGCAAACCGTAAAGACGCTGAATTCTGGCAAAAAACAAGGCCTGAAGCGCTCACCCACCGCGAATCGGGTGTATACAGGCTGAGTGATACATTAAGGCAAATGCCAATTTTCAGAACCTATCTTGATGTTATAAAAATGGTAGCAACCGGGTATTATGTTAAAGGAAATCTGGAATGGGGCCCATATGCGTCGACATACAGTTTTAACCAACAGGAAGGTAGTCGCATCAGGATTGGCGGGCGCACAAGTAACGATTTTTCTACCCGTGTGATGCTTGATGGTTATCTCGCCTATGGCACGAACGACGAAAAATTGAAATATCACGCCGGATTCATGTATATGCTGGATAAAACGCCGGATCGTGTATTAAGTGGTTCTTACAAATATGATGTGGAACAACTGGGCATGGCCGAAGGTGGATTCAGGTCCGACTTTATTCTCAATTCACTTTTCAGGCGTAATCCGCAGGATAAGCTTTCGATGGTTACAGAATATAAAGGATCCTATAAACACGAGTGGTTCACAGGGCTTTCCAATACTTTTACGGTTACCAACCGTACAATCCACACCATCGGTGGTGTGGGCATAAAGCTATATAATCCTGACAGCCAGGATTATGTGGAGCGGAATAAAATTGTCACTACTGATTTATCCCTCGAAATGCATTATGGCTATCGCGAGAAAGTTTTAGCAGGTGAATTTGAAAGAATAATTGTCAGTTCACCATATCCCGTTTTTAATCTGAAATATTCCTACGGTGTAAACGGATTGTTTAACGGGCAATTCAACTATCACCGCCTTCAGTTTAATGCAACGCAATGGTTTAGTTTCCTGTCGGCAGGATGGCTCAAATATACTATTGATGCAGGAAAAACCTGGGGTACACTACCTTTTCCGTTATTGAACATATATGGAGGAAACGAAACTTTTTATCACGACGATTATGCATTTAACCTGATGAATTATTATGAGTTTGTCAGCGACGAATATGCCACCTATAATGTTGCTTATCATATGCAGGGCTTTTTCCTCAATCGTATTCCTGCCATCCGCAAATTGAAATGGCGCGAGGTGTTAGCCGTTAAAGGCGCTGTAGGACTCACTTCGGCCGATAATATATTTTACAATCAATTGCCGGAGGGCAGCTATTTTATCAGCAAGCCATATATGGAAGCAAGCGCAGGGATTGAGAATATTTTCCGATTTATCCGTGTGGATGCCGTGTGGAGGTTATTTTACAATGATCATCCTGATACCAAGCCTTTCGGAGTTATGGTTTCAATGAATTTCGATTTTTAGATCTCAATTTTCAATTAAGTTCTAAATACATTTTCGGAAGTTCCTGTTAAAACCTGAAACTCTGAAAACGTGTAACACTCAACCCCAAACGTCGGAAACACTTCAACAAATTCTACTGCCAAATATTTTACTACCTTTACCGCGTGAATGATTCCATATGATATTACGTACCGAAGATCTAGTCAAAAAATACCGTCAGCGTACTGTTGTTAGCCATGTATCTATACAGGTTGAACAGGGTGAAATTGTAGGTCTGCTTGGCCCCAACGGAGCCGGTAAAACAACTTCTTTTTACATTATTGTCGGTTTGATAAAGCCGTTGCAGGGAAGAGTTTTTCTGGATGATCGCGACATAACTGATGAGCCGGTATACCGCCGCGCGCAAATCGGAATCGGATACCTTGCCCAGGAAGCGTCAGTTTTCCGTAAACTTAGTGTGGAGGACAACATTATGGCTGTCCTGGAATTTACCAAACTGAAAAAGGCTGAGCAGAAAGAGAAACTTGAATCCTTGCTCGATGAGTTTGGATTAAACCATGTGAGGAAAAATATGGGGATTCAGCTTTCGGGAGGCGAACGCCGTCGTACCGAAATAGCCCGCGCCCTGGCTACTGATCCGAAATTTATTCTGCTCGATGAACCTTTTGCCGGCGTTGATCCAATTGCTGTTGAAGATATTCAGAATATTGTTAGTAAACTTAAAGCCAAAAATATAGGTATACTCATTACCGACCACAACGTTCACGAAACTTTGAATATCACCGATCGTGCCTATTTGCTGTTCGAAGGTTCAGTGCTAAAATCAGGTTCTGCCGAAGAGCTTGCTGCCGATGAACAGGTTCGTAAAGTTTACCTGGGCAGCAATTTCGAACTGCGCAGATAAGTAATTTCTCCATAATTTTATAGGATTCCTATATTTACAGCAATGAAAGTGCTAAGGTCTTTTCTGTTGCTCCTGTTTCTGTGCTGCTTCAGCTATGCCTGGGCGCAGCAATTGTATTTCAATCATCTTTCGGTAAATAATGGATTATCACAAGGCGTAAACAATTGTGTTTACCGAGATTCGAAAGGATTTGTATGGATCAGTTCATTCGACGGGCTCAACCGTTTCGATGGTTTAAACTGCATTAACTTCCGATCCACTGCAAGTGAGAAGAATGGCTTAACAGGTACGCTTTTCTTAAATATTCTTGAGGATAAAAATTCAAACCTTTGGATCGGGAGTAATGCCGGATTAAATTTATATGTCCGCAGTCTCGATAAGTTTCAAAATTTCAGGATCGAAGGTCGCGGCAATGACGAACGTTTTTATTCCCCATTCTATATTGATGATAAGAACAATATCTGGATTCAGTCGGGTTCAAGTATTTATATTTTTAATCCGGCAACAAAAACATTTACTTTTCTCGATCACTTCTTCTCTCCCGGCAACCTGATTGTGAAACCTTCATTGGGCGGGCTTTTTCAGCCGCTGCAAAAGATATATGTAATTTATAATAACCAGCCAACTTTGTGGGAGGGGCACATTTCAGGAGAGAAAATAAACTGGCAGGCAACAAAGCTATCAGTTCCGGCGGCTAAAATATTATCCGTGTTGCAAACAGCGAATACTGATTTTTGGTTTGGAACCGATTCAGGCCTGTTTCTTTATCAGAATAATAAACAGCGACATAGTATCAAGCGCTTTGCAGGTATTGAAATAAAAAATGTTTCTGTTTTACACCTCGATCAGAAAGGCATGCTTTGGGCAGGAACAAATCAACAGGGGTTATTCACTATCGACACAGCTTCGGCAAAGGTTAAAAATCATTATGATCATTCTGTTTATAACTCATACGCGCTTTCCGGAAACCAGATTCAATATGTCGCCTCAGATGATAAAGGAGATTTATGGGTTTCTGTCTGGGGGAAAGGTGTCGATTTTACAAGCTTAAACAGGTTCCGGTTCAACCAGAATGTTACAAAAGAAGAAGCTGATCTATCAGGATCCGACAATTTTATGCGCTCTGTCATTCAGGTAAACAATGAGTTTTGGTGCGCTACACAGTCGAGCGGAATACTTGTCCTTGACAGAAATAAAAAGATAAAAAGATCTATCCGGGCTGGATTGCCTTTATCCATCGAACAATTATTGGTTGATAAAAACAACCTTGTTTGGGCTGCAACTTTCGAAGGGTTATTTCTGATTGATCCGGTTACAAAAAAAGTTACAAAGTTACCTGCCAATACTAGTGGATTTAATCCTGGCTCCAATCAATACAATTATATCAGCAGTTTGCCAAACGGCTCGATGCTTGCTTCAACCAACTCGGGTTTGTTCCTCATTTCTATGGTTGGCAACAGGGTTCAGATTAAGCCCGCAAAAGGTATTGCAAAAGGGAAAGATGTATTTCTGACAACCTATGTTGACCGGCTGAATCAGGTTTATATCTCACGGGCATTTAAAGGATTTACTATTTGTAAATTTGAAGGTGATTCGCTGGTAGTACACAGGGAATTTCCGTTGGAGGCAAGCATAAAATGTTTCAGCGAGTCATCCGATAGCAATTTATGGATCGGCAGCACAATCGGCATGATAAGGTTTAATAAATACAAGCTAAAATCAGAGCATTTGTATACAACTGCCGATGGTTTGAGCAATCAGTATATTTATGGAATTGTGGCTGATGGCGGTAATTTATGGTTAAGCACTAATGCAGGTATTAATTGTTTTGATATCAGAAGCAACGCGGTTAAAACCTTTTCGGCTGGTGATGGCTTGCAGAGCAACGAATACAATACATATTCCTATTACAAAACTGACAAAGGTGAAATCCTGTTCGGCGGTGTTAATGGATTAAACTCTTTTTATCCGTCCGATTCTAAAAACAATTCATATCCTCCTCAGCTCATTCTCACCGGTTTGCAGGTAAATGATACGACTTTTAAACCCCGGATCAACCCATCAGAAATAGAAGAACTAAGCCTTGAGTATAAACAAAATACAGTAAGTTTTCAGTTTACTGTGATTCATTTTGCCAATGTTAACGGGAATACACTAAGCTATATTCTGGAAGGATATGATAAATCCTGGATTCATATTGCCAGCAAGGAACAAATCCGATTTGCCAACCTTCCGCCAGGTCATTACACATTGAAAGTGAGGGCATTTAATGCGGATGGTGTCGAAGCTTTAAAAATCTACTCATTGCCTTTAACCATAAAAACACCTTGGTGGCAGAGCTTGTGGTTCAGGCTTCTTGCATTGTTCATGCTTGCTGGATTGCTGATACTGGTTGTCCGGAATTATACCAACCGTCGTCTCGACAAACAAAGATCTGAACTTGAAAAAACACAGGCAATTGAAAAAGAACGCAACCGTATCAGCCGCGATATGCACGACGATCTCGGAAGTGGCCTTACAATAATTGCTATACTCAGCGAAGTAGTCAAAAAACAATTGTCAGATCCTGTTAAAGCAAAAGAAACCCTTGATAAGATTGCCGTTTCGTCAAGAGACCTTGTTGATAACCTACAGGATATCATTTGGGTGCTTAATCCACAAAACGATACAGTCGAAAGTCTTTCGTCGTATATTCGTGAATATGGCCTTAAATTTTTTGAACCACTTTCGGTACAGCTTGATTTTGATTACCCCGAACTGTTTACTGGCCTTCATTTAAGTGAAGAACAACGTCGTAATATATTTTTAACTGTTAAAGAAAGTTTCAACAATATAGCGAAATATGCGTGGTGTACTAAAGTGACTGTTAAAATTGAGGAAACGTCAACAGGTATTCAGCTCAGTATTAAAGATGATGGAAAGGGATTTGATGTGAACAAAGTTCGGTTATTTGCCAACGGGTTAAAAAATATGCAGCACCGCATTGAGCAGGTAGGCGGGAGTTATTCCATCAGTTCCGAACCTGGAAATGGAACTTTAACACAAATTGTAATTTAGCGAGTAACCCTTTTTTGTTACAGGTAAAAACGCTAAGATGATTTACCTTTGGACTAAGCGAATAGAACCGTACTAATGATGATCAGAGTTGTAATTGTCGAGGACATTAAAGAAATCAGGGAAGGATTGCAGATGCTAATCGATGGTAGCGATGGTTTTGTATGTGCGCAAACATTTGCTACCGGAGAAGAAGCCTTGGAAAAACTGCCTGGCCTTTGTCCCGATGTAGCTTTAATGGATATAAATCTGCCTGGAATAAATGGAATTGAAGCCATACGCAGGCTTAAAACTCAGTGTAGCGGTACACAATTTATCATGAGTACGGTTTACGAAGATGATGAGTCCATCTTCGAATCGCTCAAAGCCGGCGCCAGCGGATATTTGCTTAAGAAAACCGCGCCCGCCAAGATTCTGGAGTCTATTATTGAAGTATACCATGGCGGCTCGCCTATGAGCGGCCAGATAGCCCGGAAAGTGATTTCATCTTTTCAGCAGAAAGATTCGATTGACGGCTCTGAATTGTTAACACAGCGTGAAAAAGAAATTCTTAAATCATTGGCAAAAGGATTACGATATAAAGAAATCGCATCTGAATTTAATATTGGTATTGAAACCGTGCGTTCTCATGCGCGTAATATTTACGAAAAACTACAGGTACAAAGCCGTATGGATGCCATAAATAAAATTATGGGGAGGTAACCTTTTCAATTTCTGTTTTTAGTTTTTTTCGTATTGCTCTAACACTATTTGGGGATTTTAAGATCAATTGCCTGTTTGAGATTTAATACAAGTATTTGTCACAATCAAACTTTCAGGATTGACCCGGCAAATGTACATGCAGGCAACTATTTGATGCGTAGAATACTGACTTGCATCCGGTGCATCTTCAAGAAGACCTGGGTAGATTTGGTGGCTGTTATTTTGATCAGGATGTATAGAAACTACTTTTTAATACCCAAACTCCTTTATTTACAGTCGTATCGTGTACAGCCCTCAGATAATATCTGTGATGGATGGAAAATTCAAATTCACGGATTGTTATTTCAGTTTTAACGAAGGTGCAAACCGGTAATTAATACTTACACAAAAATTTAAACGATTATAAAAATCAGAAAATTCTTTCCTGTCTTTATTTAAATAAATCTTCGTGCCATTCAACTGGAAACCAACTTTTAACCTTTCGCTGCCCATTCTCATAAAAGCCTGTGGCTCAATCAGGAATCCATTGGTGGTGTAAGGTGTAATATTGTCGAATAAAGCTTCTTTCACTTTTGCTTCAAAATACCCGGTTTTTAATCCAAAACCATAGTCAATATGAGCCCGTCCAAGGTTGGTTTGCCCGATGTTTGACTGAACAAAATATATCAGATTGTCGGCATTGGAATACGTAGTACTGCTATCATCAGTAATATCAGTGCCTTTTCCCTTCCCGAAGCCAGTATAGATTTCGAAATTCAGATTAGCTTTTGTTCTGGTAAAATATCCGACTGAGCCCTGGAAATTATTGTTTTCAGGATAAGCTGATGCATAAACCTGGAGCGCAACATGTTGAGCCGGGGCAAAAGCTACCGATCCGTTTATTCCTCCCAGCATACTAACTCCGCCACTCAGCTGAAGTTCGTTCTTTTCCTGCATTAACGGTATACTCACCGGCTGTGGTTCATAAATAGCGCACGAATGAACCAGGAAGATGAATGCAATCGCAGCAAGGATTGAAACCCGACGTAGAAATTTTGTTTTCATACTTGTACATTTTACATTGTGATACAATTTAATCTGCTTCAATGAACCCCAGCATTACCCATTCAGGATATAGCCGCCACGCAGAGAATTTGGGATACTCAACATAAAATAAAGTTCAATAAAGTATTTCCGTCTTCTGATTTATTGATGTGCCATCAATTTATCATTGACTGAATTATGAAGCGGAAGGTTTAAAAATCAGTGACAGCAGGATGTAGGCAAGTATAATGAGTGGAATAGCGGTAAAAGTAACCACTGCAAATGCAATCACGGCGAATGCAACCAGGATAAATTGAGGTTTGTTATCCGCAAATTTAAGGTTGCGGAATTTTAGTGAAATTAACGGAATTTTGGAGACTAGCAATAAACTCATCCCAATAGCTATAAAAGCAAGTACATAATAATTGTCAGTAATTGCCGTAAGCCAGGAAAAGGAATCACTGTAACGGGCCTGAATCTGTATCAGTGGCAGTGACCCCAGGAACAGGGCATTTGCCGGAACCGGCAATCCAATAAAGGAAATCGTCTGACGGGTATCGAGGTTAAATTTAGCCAGCCGTACAGCCGAAAGTACTGGTATAATTAAGGCAATTAACGAGAATATGCTGACGTATGATCCTGCTACCAGCGTATTCGGACTGTTAACCATGAGCTGGTACACAATAATTCCTGGCAAAACACCAAAGGATACAACATCTGCGAGTGAATCAAGTTCTTTTCCGATTTCGCTTTTAACATGAAGCAGGCGGGCAGCCATGCCATCCATAAAGTCGAACATGGCTGCGATTGCTATAAAATAGGCTGCATAATCTAAATGGGTCTGTGCGGCCAGAATTATGCCGATGCATCCGCTAAAAAGATTCAGGGTGGTAATGAAGTTTGGAATATGTTTTTTCAAAATGAGATTTTTAGCTTTTATTATCCGGTAAAATTAACAAAATTGTTGTCAGGTTTGTTATTCTTGTTTATCCGGTTAATTAAAGAATTTCAGAACGCTTTTTGCTCCGGAACTTGTTTCTGAACGTGGGAAGTCGTATTTTTGTTAAAGAGGAACCTGTTAATGAAATCATTGGATAGATTCAGTTTAAAGCACTTAAAACCGAAATTCAGGCACAGAATGGCGTAATCGTTTTAAGAAACAATCAGGATACTATGAACGGAAATATTCAATCACTGGGATATCTGTTAAAAAAGGAGAAACTTGCCTCTTTAACCCTGAATCAGACTAGTAATGTATTGCTGCTTGAAAGCCCGGATCCTTATCCCGGTATTCTTGAGGCATATAATGTTCCTGAAAATGAAATTTCGGCGCAACACACACCAAGGTCTGTTTTTATGGTCCTCAAAAATTTTGATGTTTGCCACGAAGATGACTTTATTCGAATCGTTATGTTCATCAAGCGTGATCATCAGATATTATTTGATGCGGCACTGAGTAGTATTGTTTTATTTAATGAGCCTGTAGCAGCTATTCGGATAAACATGGATGATATCAATCAGCTGCATGAGTTGGTTGACTATTTCAAACGGGTGGGCATAAAATTTCAGACCCCAAAGCAGGTAAAGCCATACCTGAGTCTTATCAAAATACGCAGATTTTTTGATCTGCAAGAGATTTCTGATGGTATTTACAAAGATTTGGATACTCAAGATGCTTATTACCTGCGAATGCCTGTATTTATGAACTGGAACGAGTTCGAAGGAGCTGCTATTTCAATTCGTAACAACTGTGATTACAAGACATATGATGCTGCACAGGCGGCTATATACAACAAACAGGGTATCATTGAACTGGTTCGGATATACGACCGCAAGGCCAACCTTTCAAAGCTGCAATTACTTCAACAAAAATTTATTGTTGAGGCAGGACGTAATTAATTGGTATGATTAAAATGAATTAGTAGCGCTGTTTGTAAAAGGCATAGTAAAATGAAAAGTGACGAATTTAGTAAACTGACAATTTTCAGGCAAGTTGAGCTGCTGTTCGAAAAAGGCCAACATGTATTAAGCAGGATTTACTTGTTTTATAACGTGCATTTATATACGTTAGCGGGTTTTTATGCCGAAATATGGTATCGGCAGGCTGATAACAAAATTGAACGGGTCATAATTCTTGATGAGTCGGATGTACTGGATTTATACGATAACCAGATAGGGCTGGGTGATATTATCGGAAGTATAGGGCCGAAATAATAAGAATACAGACAGGTTTCCTGAAAACGCGCAATAGCTTACCCTTTAGCGCTTATGCTTTCGAGCCTGGGCAGATCGATCAGCGTGATAGCCTTATTATTGATATCAATAATTCCATCATCTTTAAAATCCTTCATAATACGGATCACACTTTCGGTCGACATGCTTGTAAGATCGCTTAAATCACTGCGTGTTAAGGGTAAATCGAACGATTCTGCTTTAAATATTTTTCGCGAGAGGCAAAGCAGAATATCTGCCAGCCGGCCATGTAGTTGTTTGTGAGTAAGGCTGAAAAAACGTCCATACGACTGCGCGGTACTTTCATTCAGGATATTGATAATACGGTAAGCAAAATGAGGATTTTGTTTGAGTAATTGTTTAAATATCTGGATATCGATCAAACGTACTGCTGAGTCAGTATAAGTACTGATGCTATATAAGAAAGTATTATTACCCTCGAAGAGCGCCTGCAAACCCATCAGGTTTTTTTGAGGCGTTATGGTTAAAATCAGATCTTTTGGATTTCCTTCGAGGTAAATCTTCACAAGTCCTTTTTCCAGGTACATGATATGCGATGCAAATGATCCCTGTTTGCATACAATCTCGCCTTTTTTGTAATTAACTAATACTGAACGTGTATCAACTAATTCCTTTTCTTCAGGAGTCAACAAGTCGAAGCAGGAAAGCTCATACACAAACGAAACACAAGTATCGGGCCCTGATAATGGCATTTTATTCCTTTTAATTTGTCGATAAAAGTACAGTAAAGAATTTGAATTTTTATGATATGCGTCATGTTTTTCTTGACGAAGCGCATCTTTTTTGCAATTGCATCTGCCATATTAACTTTCTAAGAGAATATAGATAGAGTATAGTTTTGTGAATCAAATAACAACACAAAAATCAATCAATCAGCATATAACAAGTTCTCTAACCCCAAAACCAAAACAATTTTATGAAAAATCTTATTAACGTTGCGATTTTATTGGCTTTTGTGCCAGTACTTATGATTACATCCTGTAAAAAGGACGCTCCTGAAACTGTAAATGGGTATCTTACCCTGAAAACCTACATGGTATCAAACGCACTCGATCTTCCTGACCTGGCTAAAAACTGGATTGTTGACCCAAAATCAACTAATCAGGTTGGTGGTATTGTCGATTCAATTACAGGAACCATTGCGGGTTACACCATTTACGACATTCGTTCAGCATCCGATTTTTCGCTTGGCCATATTAAAAACGCAACCAATGTTGTATTAAAAGACATTATCTCAACCGTTACAAATGCTGCTGTTGCAAAGGATGCCAAAATTCTCGTGGTATGCTATACCGGCCAGACCGCAGGGCAAGCTGTAATGGCATTGCGTTTATTGGGCTGGAAGAATGCTGTAGTTTTAAAATGGGGTATGGCTGGCTGGAACGCTTCGTACAAGGCACCTTGGATTGCAAACTCAGGACAGGAAACTCCTGCTAACGGCAACCTCGCAGTTGGCCATGCCAACTGGCTGACAACAGCAGCTCCTGCTAATGGATCATTTGATGAGCCTGTCTGGGCATCAGTTTCTACCGATGGCGCTACGATATTGAAAGAACGTGTACAGGCAGTTTTAGATGCAGGATTTTCACCAGCTGATGGTTCTGCGGTTTTGGCTAGTCCAACAACCTCAACGGTTATTAATTACTGGTCAAATGAAGACTATCTGGCTTTAGGCCATTATTCAGGTGCTTTTAATTTGCCGGTCATTGCTTTGGCAGGTGATCTTGTTAAAGCCATCGATCCGTCGAAAGAGGTTCTCGTATACTGCTACACAGGTCAAACATCCAGTATTGCAACCTTTTGGCTTAATGTATTGGGATACAAAACCAAAGGTATAGGTTTCGGCGCAAATCGAATGGTTTATACACCGCTTAAAACTGCAAAAAAAGCCACTTTCCCAGGACCTAAAAACTGGGCTGTTACTCAATAAATACGTAATTTCTTGTTTCTGGAAAAAGAAGGGAAGGGTCATGTGATTCTTCCCTTTTGTAAACGCCAGCTGAAATAAACTGGTGAGAAATTTCAGCCAGTAGGATGAATATGATTTACTTATAGTCAACAAAGTGATGACATTAAAAACAAATACTAACAAAATGAAAAAACTATTTTCAACACTCATTATACTTATGCTATTCGTAGCCACTGTTCGTGTTAACGGCCAGGGATGTATGGAGCCTGCTTCACCATCTGGTGGAGTTTCAGTAATAGGTTATATCCAGCCCGAAGCCAAAATCGGATTTAACGGCAAAAATGCGGATGGAAGCTCAAAAAATGATATGAGCTTTTATTTTCGCAGGATGCGATTAGGAGTTACAGGCGTTATTCCGTATGATTTCTCGTATTATGTAATGGCCGAATTCAGTACATTCCAGAATGGTCCTTACTTGCTTGACGCATTCGTGACTTACAACCGGTTTAAACCCTGGGTTAAAGTATCGATGGGACAATTTAAGAAACCGTTCGGGCTCGAATTAGGCTCAACCGGATGCCAGGATTTATATACCATTTACCGGTCAAAAGTTGTGAATGAGCTCACTTCGCCTGACCGCGACCTTGGTATTATGGTGAGCGGCAGCACAGGTCCTAAAAAGTTTTTCGGTCTTGAAAAAGAAAATGTATTTTCCTATTCATTATCAATCACAAATGGCACAGGTAAAAACACAATGGATATTGACAGGGCAAAAGACGTAATAGGTCGAGTGGTTGTTTCACCATACGACTGGATCAGTGTGGGTGGAAGCTACCAATTTGGCAAGCAGAAAAATCCGGATGTAACAGTTAAAGATATGGATACCCGCATGCGCTATGGATTTGATATTTCACTGAAAAAATACAATTTTATCCTTCAGTCCGAATATGTTTTTGGCCAGGATGAAGGCTCGAAACTCGTAGGCGGAGGTTGTGGTGCTACTCCTGAACTTGTTCTGGGCAACTTTAAAAGCAATGGGTATTATGCCCAGCTTATGTACAATACCAAATGGAAACTGATGCCTGTAGTGAAATACGAAACTTATGATTCCGATATTGATAAAAAGGATTACGACCATTCGGCATATCGTACCTCAACCTTTACATTCGGCATGAATTATTACGCAAACGATTGGGTACGTTTACAACTTAACTACTTATACAATATTGAAACGAGTTCATCAACCGATATTGTAAATTACAATGAAATCCCTAATGATATGTTGCTTTTTCAGATCCAGGTTAAACTAAACTAAAATTTTCAAAATGATAAACAAGAACATTTCACTTTCGTTAATCGCTTTGCTTTGCTTAGCCGCATTCAATGCCATAGCTGATTCCTTTTTTATTCCTGCCAAAGAATTTGCAGCTGAGCTGAAAAGCAATAAGAACATGATTGTAATTGATGTACAGGCTTCGGATGTATATGCAAAACAGCATATCCAGGGCGCTATCAATATTCCGCACAAAAGTCTGTATAAACCTGGTCCGATTGAAGGGCAGTTTAAAGATGTAGCTGAACTTGCTGCTATATTTGGTAAAAATGGTGTAACCAATACCTCGAAAATTGTTATTTACGATGATGGGTCGCAGAAATACAACAGCCGGGTCTGGTGGGTGCTTAAATACCTGGGAGCAACTGATGTTTCATTGTTACATAAGGATATGGCACAGATGGAAGCTGCCCGCATACCATTGACAGCTACTGCTGTATCACTAAAGGCAACTACCTTTATACCGACACTGAAAGCAGATATGAACATAGATATGGCTGCTGTAAAAGTACTTGGCGCCAATCCAAATGCCTTATTACTCGATGTTCGCGAGCCGGATGAATACAATGGAATTGATAAGGATAAAAAGAGCCAGGGACATTTGCCCGGAGCTGTTTATTTGTACTACAAAGACATGCTCACCGCTACTGGAGCGTATAAAACCAAAGATGAAATCCTGGCAATCGCTGCTAAGGTTGGTGCAACTCCCGAAAAAGAGGTTGTTGTGTATTGCCAGACAGGAATCAAGGCTTCGGTTGTTTACCTGGCACTGAAAGAAATTGCCGGGTTCCCGAACGTGAAACTGTATGCCGGTGCTTATGCTGAATGGGCTTCGGTTGCCGGGAATCCGGTCGTAAAATAAGTTAGTGCTTATAGTATTGGTTCGAAAGCTGCTCCTCTTGGGCAGCTTTCTGTTTTAACTGCATTCAGTATGTGTCATAGTATCAAGATTTAAGTGAGTATGGAAGGTAAATTTGATGAGTATGCTAAAGAATAATTTTTCGAGATTCTTGTGAAATTTTTATTTCGTGCGCTATCACTCAATATTCTAATTTTACACTGATTTTTGAATTGATTCGACAGTTGGTTAATTTTGAACTCATCCGCCAACTGATTAAACTTATTGTAGTATAAAATTGCATCCCGCATAATGATAATTGAAGATACTTTTAAACTAATTAAAGTCAGATATGGCCAACGGATAAATACTGTTTCCATCGAAAAACTTATCGCGGGAGTTTACCTCACCGCCGTTAAATTATCATCCGGATACTGTGGTCTTGCATCCAATGATTTGAATTCGTCCGATAACTGTACACATAGCCGTAACAGGGGATTCGGAGATTTTACTCCCGGAAATTTCAAAGGACAAAAAGTTGTTGACTTATTTGAAATTCCCGAGCCAACCTGTTTTATTAAAACGCTGCAACTTGCGGTAATGAATGCACTTTCGGCTGAACTCATAGAAGAATCAAGTTACAAAGTTGTACAAAATCTGGATCCGATTGAGTTAATTGACTTATCAGTGAAGAACCAGGTTTGCGTAGTTGGCGCTTTTTTGTCGTATATCAAAAAAGTATCTGAAAGCAATTCAGTTCTGAAAATCATCGAACTAAACGAAAATGCCGTGCCAGAAGAATACCGACAGTATTATGTCCCTTCAAACCTTTCGGAGATAGTTATTTCCCAATCCGATGTTGTAATTATTACCGGGTCTTCGCTGGCTAACAACACATTGGATAGACTTTTAGAAATCATTCCGCGAAAAACCAAAGTTATCCTGGTCGGACCAACCAGCGGGCTTATCCCTGATGTGCTTTTCTCCCGTGGAGTTAATATAATCGGAGCCACACGTATTACCGATCCTGGCAAAATGATGGAAATGGTAGCCGAAGGTGCCGCCGGATTTCATCTGTTTCAATCGTGTGCTACTAAAATTTGTATTGTAAATGAATCCTGAGCGAAAACTTAGTATAACCTGGCTTAAGGCTGCTGTAGTAGGTTGTCTTTGGGCATCGTCAGAAATTGTGCTGGGCAGCTTTCTGCACAATCTTCGCGTTCCTTTCGCGAGTATTTTTCTGACTGCGATCGGGATAATTCTCCTGGTTTCAATCAGTTTTAAATGGAAGGATAAAGGTTTGATATGGCGATCAGGATTGATTTGTGCTTTGATGAAATCGGTTTCACCAAGCGCCGTTATTTTCGGGCCAATGATTGCTATTCTATCCGAAACTTTTTTGCTTGAGTTTTCAGTCCGGATTATTGGCAGAAACATGTTGGGCTTTATTATAGGAAGTTTACTGGCCATGTCGTGGAACTTTTTTCAGAAAATAGCCAACTACCTGATATTTTATGGCTTCAACATCGTTGACTTATACGCATCCATGGTAAAATTTGCTGAAAAGCAACTTCAAATGCATTTTGATACGGTTTGGATGCCTATAATCGTATTGTGGATTTTCTATTTGTTTTTTGGGTTAGTGTCAGCCGGAATCGGAATTTATATTGGTAAAACAGCTTTGGAGAAAAGCATTCCTATGCGAAGCTCGGATAAAAGCCGTATGGCCGATATTAAATCAAAAAGTAAAACTCGTGAAATCAGTTATTCGCTGTTGTGGCTTACGTTTAATTTCGTGGGAATGATACTGGTGCTGGTGCTGATGAATTTCACAGGGATCTGCTTGTGGCTTTCAGTCGGGATAATAATGATTACAATATGGGCATTCCGCTATAAATCAGCGCTCAGGCCTTTACTGAAACCGAAATTCTGGATATTCTTTGTTGTTATCACCATGCTTTCCAGTTTCCTGTTGGCCAGTTTTCAATCGGATGGACTTTCTCTTACTGATGGATTGCTAATTGGTTTGCAGATGAATTTTCGCGCAGCTTTGATGATTGTTGGCTTTTCGGTGGTTGGCAAGGAATTAAGCAACCCGGTAATCCGGAATTTCTTTATCCGCACTTCGTTCAGGCAGTTGCCGCTGGCACTTGAAATCTCTTTCGAAACACTTCCTTTCGTAATTGCCAATTTGCCTCCGGTTAAGGATGTTCTCAGGAAACCGGTTGGCGCGTTCAGGCAGGTTGTGGCCCAGTCGGAATTCTGGCTCGAAAAGGTGGCTCTTACCATGAAGAAAAAGAGTAATGTTATCATCATTACCGGGGAAATCGGAAGCGGAAAAACATCTTTGATCAAGGAAATTGCTGAGCGATTCAAAGAGAAATCAATTCGCGTAGGTGGAATTATCGCCCCGGCAGTTTTTACGGATGATATAAAAAGCGGTTACTCTATCATAAATATCTCAACAGGTGAAAACATACCACTATCTCAGACTAATGAAATGGATGGGTTAGCGAGAGTGGGTAAATATTTTTTCTTTCGTGAAGGAATTGATTTTGGTATTTCAGCTCTTTCGGCTGAACGAAACAAGGATAAACAAATTGTTATAATAGACGAAATCGGAGCATGGGAACTTCAGGGACAAGGCTGGGCTACAAGTCTTAACGAATTGATTATCAACTGCAATATGCCTTTGATTATAACAGTGCGAAGAAGCTTCCTCGATCTGGTAATCGAAAACTGGATGCTGCAAAATCCTTTGGTTATAGAAGCAAAGGGTGCTGAGGCGGAAGATGTTTTAATTAAGATACTAAAATTTACAGGGATATTTATTAATTTAGATTCCACCTTATAAGCGAACGAAATGGAAATAAAATTGGTGCTTAGTGCTTTTGTTGCAATCCTGGCATTAGTAAACCCGGTGCAGAAAATTTTCGTGATCACATCGCTTCAAAACCAGTTCACTGATAAAGAGCTTAAATATTTATCACTTAAAGCTTCAATTACAGCTTTTGTAATCCTTGTACTCTTTTTGTTCCTTGGTCAAATGATTTTTAACTATGTTTTTCATATTCAGCTTTATGCTTTCCAGGTTACCTGTGGAGTGGTTTTGTTTTACAATGGAATTACGGGCCTTCAGAAAGGTGTTTTTTTACAGGTTGATCAAAATGTGAAACTTACGGACCTTTCGGCTGTACCTATTGCGATGCCTATGATTGCCGGTCCTGCCACTATTACGGCGGCAGTTACTTTCCCTACCAATTATGGCTGGGGAATTACGATCATCAGTATTTTTGGCGCTTTAGGAGTTAATCTTTTGCTGATGTTATATTCGAAATCAGTCGGCAATGTGCTTACGAAACTCAATTTTATGAACGCTTTGATCAGGATTACGGGACTTATCGTAGCCACTATTGGTGTGCAGATGGTTTTTACCGGAATTACCAACTTTATCTCTACACTTACTATTTGAACTTTCTCATCATAGGTTTTTTAAGAACACGTTTTTAAGAAATATTTTCATATAGATTTGGATTATGAACGTACGTTCATTACATTTGCAGAAATTTAAGATCATGAAAACTCAATTCTTGTTTAAAGTTCTGTTTATCCTTCCACTGTTACTCTTCGCTGATTGGGTATTGATGGTTGTTTTGGGTTGTGCTTCAGGGCTTTGTGGTTTCGGGAATGGTTTTTACTGCGGGCCATATTGTTTATTCGGAAAAGGTATCCTACTTTTATCAGCAGTTTCATTTATTATTTATCTGCTCCTTCCCGAAATCAAAAAAACAATAAGCCATAAAAAGCATGCCCCGACCAGTTAGAAACCGCAAAATCCTTAATCCGCCAAAAATGGCTGGGTTCAAGCCATTCGGAATGCCACTCTGTGAGCTGCAGGTAGTGAAACTTCAGTTCGACGAATATGAAAGCATAAACCTGGTTAATTACCAGGAACTTCCACAGGAAATTGCAGCGGAAAAGATGGGTGTTTCGCGACCTACATTTACACGAGTATACAACAGGGCTTTAAAGAAAATTGCAAAAGCTTTTGTTGAGTGCCTTGCCATAGAAATTGAGGGTGGAAATGTTGAATTTGAAAAGCAATGGTTTAAGTGCAAAAAATGTTTCAAATTAATTGAAGGGCTCGAGAACCATATCAAGTGTAAAGGCTGTGACTCATTTGGGAATAAAGAATTAGTCAGTATAAATGAATTAAGATGAACTGTACCACCTGTATTGATAAAGTGTGCCGCAAGAGTCAAGCTTCCTGCGAACGGGAAGTTTTTGAGAAAACTGAAGTAATCGGTCATTATCAGGACCCAAATACCCGCGAAATTGTAAAGGCTGCTGCTGAACTGGTGGATGCCGGAAGGGCTGGAACGCTTTCGCGTATTGAAGAGATTATTGAATATGCAAAACTGATGAAGTACCAGAAAATTGGGTTAGCTTATTGCTATGGGATGGAACAATACGCTAAAGCCATCGAAACTCTTTTAACTGACGAATGGTTTGATGTATCAGCAGTATCCTGCAGCGTTGGTGGTTTAAAGCAAAGTGAAGTAAACGATTCGAGTTGTATTCATAAAGTCTCGTGCAATCCCCTGGGACAGGCAGAACAACTGAATTCGGAGGAAATTGATTTAACTTTGGTTGTCGGCATTTGCCTGGGCCATGATATTTTATTAAACCGTAATTTGAAAATGGATTTTACCACTCTTGTTGTTAAAGACAGGAAATATAATCATGCGCCACTCCAGGGAATTAAGCAATAGTCTGGTTTTTATCCTGATAAACAGCAGAAAAACGATTACAAAATTCGTACTATAATGCCCCATCTTAATCATTCCGGACCCGAAAATGAAGGTCCGAAAACCGGCAGAAAATTAGGTAAATGCCATAAAACGGATGATGAACAAATCCTTGCTGGAGAACTTGGAAAAGGACTCGGGAAAAGACGTCTTTCAGGAGGAGGCAAAGGGAAAGGAAAAAGACTAAAATACAATCAATCATAAATTCAAAAAAAAGGAGAAAAAATGAAAATAGCAGTTCCAGTAACTAGTACAAACCAGGTTGACGGCCATTTTGGTCATTGTGAGTTTTACAGCATTTACAATATTTCGTCTGAAGGCAAAATTTCTGAAATAAACACCATTCCTTCCGTTCAGGGTTGCGGATGCAAGTCGAATATTGCAGGCGTACTGGCAGCCGACGGAGTAACAATTATGCTTGCCGGCGGAATCGGCGGAGGCGCCATCAACGTTTTAAATAATGCGGGTATTGATGTGATACGCGGTTGCGAGGGCGATGCCCAGGAAGTGGTTAAAAGCTTTATTTCCGGTGAACTTACGGATAGCGGCGAAAGCTGCCATCAGCATGCAGCGCATCATGGCGAGGGTGGCGGACATCAGTGCAACCACTCAAATTAAGGCCTGACAATTGAAGATTCTGCCTGAGTTTGAAGACTATTTTAAAGATTTATACTTTATAAGGGATAAAATCAGACATTAAAATAATCAGGTCCCAAGACCCAAATCTCAAGACCCAAGATCAGCTCTATAACTCCGCTTGGAATTTGGAGCCTGGAAATTGAGACATAACTAATGCGAAAATTTATCCCGTTCGCAGAATAATTAAATTCAGGTTCTCATTATCGTTTTTCAGAAACCGTAATTTGAACCTGTCTGAAAGTTTAGGCTAATACAAAAAATCAATCTATCAATAAGAAGACATAGTATGAAAATGGAAATAACATTTGACGGTAGTAAAATAATCACTGCCCATCTTAAAGGTCATGATATTAAAACCGATCAGCCGGTTGCCGGTGGCGGAACAAACACAGCACCGGCTCCTTTTGATCTTTTCCTGGCATCCATAGGTACATGCGCAGGTATTTACGTAAAATCCTTCTGCGATCAGCGTGGAATTCAAACAGATAAAATTAAAATCGTTCAATCTGTTGATTACAATATGGAAAAACACTTGCCTTCAAATATCAAGCTTGATATTCAATTGCCTGCCGATTTCCCTGAAAAATACAGGAATGCGGTAATCAGTGCTGCCGATCTGTGTGCCGTGAAACGCGCTATTGCTGATCCGCCGGTATTTGAAGTGGTAACCTCGCTGATAGATTAACTAAAAGTTAATAATGGACAATTAATAACCGGATAAAATAGTCATGGGAACGGTTTTTATAGTGAAATTTGATCCTTTATTCCGATGATGGTTTTCAAAAAGATTTTCAATTTTTATTACACAGGATTCCGTAGCATGAAGGTAGGTAAAAATTTATGGGTGATCATTCTCATAAAGCTGTTCGTCCTGTTTGCTATTTTGCGTTTGTTTTTCTTTCACGACTTCCTGGGTTCAAAATTTACTTCCGAAAAAGATAAAAGCAATTATGTTATTGAGCAATTAACTAAATAAAACTATATGGAACACATTGACTTTTCGCTGGTTGACTGGTCGCGGGCACAATTTGCACTCACTGCCATGTATCACTGGTTGTTTGTACCGCTTACCCTGGGACTTTCATTTATTGTGGCTTTCATGGAAACCTTATACGTGCGTACAGGGAATCCTGAATGGAAACGAATCACAAGATTCTGGATGACCATTTTCGGAATAAACTTTGCTATTGGCGTAGCAACCGGAATTATTCTCGAATTTGAATTCGGCACAAACTGGTCGAACTACTCGTGGTTTGTAGGTGATATTTTCGGAGCGCCATTAGCTATCGAAGGTATTATGGCTTTCTTCCTCGAAAGTACGTTTATTGCAGTTATGTTCTTTGGCTGGAATAAGGTGAGCAAAAAATTCCACCTGCTTTCGACCTGGCTGGTTGCAATTGGTTCCAACTTATCAGCTCTATGGATTTTGGTTGCCAATGCCTGGATGCAGAATCCGGTTGGGATGAAATTTAATCCTGATACAGCGCGCAACGAAATGGCAAATTTCTGGGAAGTATTGTTTTCTCCTGTAGCCATCAATAAATTTCTGCATACCATTTCATCGGGCTATGTGCTTGCCTCTATTTTTGTTATTGGTGTAAGTGCCTGGTATTTACTCAAAAACCGCGAACTCCTTTTCGCCAAACGAAGCATCATTGTTGCAGCAATTTTCGGATTGCTTACTTCACTGTTTGTTGTATTAACCGGCGATGGATCAGCGCGTAATATGGCACAATTTCAGCCTATGAAATTCGCAGCTATGGAAAATCTTTATGTGGGCCAGCAAAATGCACCTTTGGTTGCTATAGGAATTCTGAAAGAAAACGTCAAAGAAGCGGCCCACAAAAAACAGGATTTTCGTTTCGAGATAGAGATTCCGAATATGCTTTCCTATATGGCTTTCCTCGATCCCAATGCATATGTTCCCGGAATTAAGGATCTGGTTCACGGAAATGCGGAGCATCAGATTTTATCCTACAGGGAAAAAAGTGAGAAAGGAAAAATAGCTATCACTTCGCTGGCTGAGTATAAAAATGCAAAAAAAGCTGGAAACGACAGCCTCGCAAATGCAGCCCGGATCAGGTTTGAAGAAAACTATAAATATTTCGGTTATGGATATTATGCCGGCCGCGAATTACACGAACTGGTTCCCAGCGTTCCGACTACCTTCTATTCGTTCCGCGTTATGGTTGGACTTGGTTTCCATTTTATGCTGCTGTTTTTCGTGGTGTTGGTTTTGACTCTTAAAGATAAGATAGCGAAAAACAAATGGGTACTTTATACCGCGCTATGGTCCATTCCGCTTGCCTACATTGCATCCGAATTAGGCTGGGTAGTTGCCGAAGTAGGCCGCCAGCCCTGGGTTATACAGGATATTCTGCCAACCATAGCAGCTGTTTCTCAACTTCAACCGGCTTCGGTTCAGATCACTTTCTGGATGTTCTTCCTCATTTTCACTGCCTTACTGATTGCTGAAATCAAAATTATGACAAAGCAGATCAAAAAAGGTCCGGGCGAAGAAATATCAACACCAGAAGCAACCTCAGCAAAAACTAACCTTTAAAAACCAGGAATCATGTTCGAAGCATTTTCATATATCACATTGCAGCAGTATTGGTGGATCATCGTTTCACTGCTAGGCGCAATACTCGTATTCCTGATGTTCGTCCAGGGAGGACAAACGCTTATTTATACCATTGGAAAAACCAATGACGAACGTACCATCCTTATCAACCTGCTGGGACGCAAGTGGGAATTCACTTTTACTACTCTCGTAACTTTTGGCGGAGCGTTTTTCGCTTCTTTCCCGCTATTTTATTCAACCAGTTTTGGCGGAGCTTATTGGGTATGGATTGTGATTTTGTTCGCTTTTATCATTCAGGCTGTATCGTACGAATACCGAAGCAAAGCGGGCAATTTCCTGGGTAAAAGAACCTATGAGATATTTCTCCTCCTTAACGGAATTCTGGCTCCTTTGTTGATCGGAACGGCCGTAGCTACTTTTTTTACCGGCTCGCAATTCTCCGTTAACTTTATGAATATCACCCGGCTAACCGGCGATAAAATGCCTGTTATTTCCGAGTGGATGGGTCCGGCACATGGCCTCGAAGCTGCATTAAGTATTCATAACCTCACATTGGGGTTGGCAGTTTTATTCCTTTCGCGTGTACTGGCGTTATTGTATTTCATGAATCGCATCAAACATGTTGAAATGATGGAACGTGTTAAAAAACAACTTCTTATCAATGCCATTCCATTTGTGTTTTTCTTCCTCACTTTTGTGATATGGACTTTATTATCAAGTGGTTTTGCGGTAAATCCCGAAACAAATGAAGTATTTATGCAGCCTTACAAATACCTGCATAACCTGCTTCAAATGCCTGTTGTTGCAATTATTTTTGTACTTGGAGTTACACTTGTTTTAATAGGGATTATCCGTCCTTTAACCTGTTTCGAAAAATGCAGCACCAAAGGAATCTGGGGTGCAGGTATCGGAACTGTTCTTACGGTTTTAGCGTTATTCCTCCTGGCTGGTTTTAACAATACAGCGTATTATCCTTCCACGTTTGATCTGCAGAGTTCATTAACTATTCAGAACAGCTCTTCAAGTCAATATACATTAACTGCTATGAGCTATGTTTCATTAATGGTTCCATTTGTTATAGCTTATATCTGGATAGCATGGCGTTCCATCGACAATAAAAAGATTGATATGGAAGAACTGAATAACGATACACACGTTTACTAGCAAAAATGAGCCTAAAGCTGGATTTGTCTTAATATCCGACTCCCAACTTCCGACTCCCGGCTAAAATCTTAATTACCAAACCCTCTAAAGACCAAAGTCCCATGATCACACAAATAATATGGCTTTTCACCTGGCCTTTGCTGATAGCAGTTTCCTTTTTCGTAATTAAATGGGCGCTGAAGCGATTTGAGAAAAATATGAGTGAAAAACAAGTTGAGAAGTAACGCATAACTATTTACCTAATACCTATTAACTATCACATGAGTGAATTTGATGCCAGAGCCCGCGACTGGGATAAAAATCAACGTTATATTGACAGGTCTGAAGCCGTGGCAAAAGCTATGCTGCAAACGATACCGTTTAAAAAGAGCATGAATGCAATGGAGTACGGATCGGGAACTGCTTTACTCAGTTTTGCCTTGAAGGATAAATTTGCGGAAATTGTCCTGATGGACAATTCACAGGAAATGACGAACGTAACCGCGGAAAAAATTGCTGATCAGAATATTCTGAATATGAAGCCGCTGTTTTTTGACCTGGAACACCAGGATTATTCCGGCAAATTCGATATTATTTATAACCAGATGGTTATGCATCATGTTAGCGATGTCGATTTCATCTTTTCGAAATTTTATTCCTTGTTAAATTCCGGCGGATACCTTGCCATTGCTGATTTATATAAGGAAGATGGTTCTTTCCATGGTGAAAGTTTTAACGGGCACCTGGGATTTGATGTTGAGCAAATGGCGGAAAAGTTAAAGTCAATCGGTTTTGGAAATATTCAACATCAACAATGTTATAGTATTCAGAAAACGGACGAAGCTGGAAATATAATTGAATTTCCGATTTTCCTTCTAACCGCGTCAAAATTGTGAAAACAACGCTTCCCTAATTTGCCGTAGTTGTCAGAATCATGTATTTATTGGGTTTTTTATGCTTTTATTATTGCGTTCATTGGCTTTAACGCAGGCGATGAATCTAACGTTCCAAAAACTCTAAGACTTTTGAATTTGCATTAATAAATAGTGTAAAAGTTTGAAGTTGAGTACGATATGGTTGTTTAGTAATCTCCAGGCCGGCAAGAATATCGTATAGACAAAGTGAGTTTAAAAAAAAGTAAAATAAATTTTCTTTAAAAAGCTCGCATAAAGCGCTCATTATTGGATTGTTTACTACATTAGCAACCTAATTGACGGGATTTACACCGGTAGAATTGATTTAGCACAACCAGATCTGGATTAAATCTTACAATTTAAACATCTGGTCAATAAAACTGTTAATATACTTGAGCGTATAGAATACTATTATTATCAAACCCAATCCATTAACAACCATTAAAAAAAACAATTATGAACAAATCTGAATTAATTGACGCATTGGCAGCTGGTGCCGACCTGACAAAAGCTCAGGCAAAAAAAGCAATTGATTGTTATCACGAAACTGTAGCCGGAGCTCTTGCTGCTGGAAGTCGTGTTGAAATCGTAGGTTTTGGATCATTTTCAGTAACAACCAGGGAGGCCAGAACAGGTCGTAATCCTAAAACTGGTGCCGCTTTACAAATAGCAGCAAAAAAAGTTGCTAAATTTAAACCAGGTAAAGCTTTATCGGATAGCTTATAATAAGGTTGACTTGCCGCTTTTAAGTATCGGCAGTTAAAAATATGGCGTTCATTATTCCTCATAATTTGGGGAATAATGAACGTCTCTTTATTTTTGTCAACTGACTGTAATTGATCTTGATACGTTGATCCTTCTTCAATATATTTCGGAATGATGCATGGTTAAAGTGTCAATTCATTTTATTCTCCAGCAGATCTCCTACTGACGCCAGCAAGTGTGACCGATCGACTGGTTTTTTGATATATTCTTCGCATCCGCATAGAAAAGCTTCCTGTTCATCTTCAGTTGACACAAAGGCGGTAAGTGCGATAACCGGTAAGTTAGGGAGGAAGTTTTTGATTTGCCGTGTTGCTTCTATGCCTCCCATCACCGGCATTTTTAAGTCCATTAAAACAAGACTCACATCCGGGTTATTATAGCAGATATTTACAGCTTCCACCCCGTTTTCAGCTCGTATTACGTTAAAATCGGCTCGGCTAAGAACGGTTTCGACGAATTTATAGTTATAATCATCATCTTCAGCCACTAGTATTACTGAATGCCTTGCCAACAAAGGATGTTTCGGTTTAACCACTTCTTCTTCTTCTTCTGATTCTTTCGACAAAGTTGTAACAATTACTTCGGCCGGTAAGGTAAAGAAGACTGTAGCGCCATTAGCTTTAGCATTTTCAATACATATTTCGCCTCCCAGTAATTCAACCAATCCCCTGGCAATTGGTAATCCAAGTCCAATGGTTTCAAAACTACGGGTTGTGGAAACATCAGAATGAGAATTGTAATCGAATAATGAACTGACTTTCTTGTTTTCAATCCCAATTCCTGTATCAGTGACAAAAAACTCAGGAATATTGTTTTTTGTTCTGAAACCATATTCAATTTTTCCTTTTTCAGTGAATTTTACTGCGTTGCAGAGTAAATGAGTCATAATTTTATGTAAGATATCCGGATCTGTATTCATTTGAATATCAGCAGGGTTGTCGGGCTTAAGAATACTTAGTTCAAGGCCTTTGGTGCTACACAAACCAACAAATTCATCCTTTATTTCTTCCAACAAAGTGTTGAGATGAAATTGTTTGGAATAGGTCCTTGTTTTCCCTGATAAAATCATTGAGATATCCATATAGCTGGTAATAGTGTTCAGCAGCCTTGTGCTGCTTTTCTTGATGATTTCGATATAATTCTGTTTATTCTCTTTCGAAATCTCGGTATTTACCAGCATATCTGCGAATCCAATGATCCCATTGAGTGGAGTACGCACTTCGTTGGAAATATTATTAATGAGCGACGCCTTCAGTTTGTCAGCAGCTTCAATTTTTGACTTAGCTTCCGAAAGTTCTTCCCATTGTTTGTGTTTAGCTGTAATATCTTCACAAATTGTTACTACATGCGTAATCTGCCTCTTTTCGTTTTTCACAGGCGAAATGCTGACGTTTTCCCAGTAATGCTCTCCATTTTTCCTTTTCACTGGCAGTTCGCCGGTCCAGTCTCTGCCCGACAGAACTGTTTCCCACATTTCAGAATAGGTTATATCG
The DNA here is from genome assembly GCA_963665485.1 of Bacteroidales bacterium. Taxonomy (GTDB): domain Bacteria; phylum Bacteroidota; class Bacteroidia; order Bacteroidales; family UBA4417; genus UBA4417. The sequence goes on from OY762227.1 coordinate 1,727,188, forward strand.
GAGTATTTGCCGGAATAGAGAAACCATTGTTTTTTTTCTTTAATTTCCTGCAAACTATGGCCTGTAATTTTTGTAAACCGGGGATTTACATATTCGATTCTTCCGTGCTGATCAGTAACCATTATCCCAACAGGACTTTGCTCCATGGCTTTGGTTAATAACCTGCTTTGCTGCTCTGTCTGCTTCCGGGTCGAAATGTCATTAACAATAGAATAGATATATTCCTTACCCGAAATCATAACTTTACTGGCAAAAACCTCTACATCTTTCAGGGAACCGTCGTTGCAGCAATGCTTGGTTTCGTACTGCTGGAACCCCACCGAACTTATTTTCTTTAACTGAGCTGTAAAATCTTCCGGTTTGGCAGTTGTAATTTCCGCAATTTTCATTTGCTTCATAGCCTCTTTACTGAAGCCATAAAACCTGGCAGCTGAATAGTTTACATCAACAATTTGTTGACTGTCAGGATCGAAAACAAGTTTAACAATAGATTGGTTTTCGAACAGAGCGTGAAATTTTTCTTCGTTTTTACGGACTATTTCCTCTGCTGCAATACGTTCAGTTATATCCTTTAATGAACCTTCAATCATGTCGGGCTGGCCTTTTGTATTGTATACTAACCTGGCATTCATCGAAGCATGTAAAACTTCATCATTTCTTGTTCTGAACCTGACTACAAAGTCCCAAACTTTTCCCTTATCCAGGAGGGTTTGTACAAGCAGATCTCTTTCATTACTATCATAATATAAGCTAGCTATTTGATTTCCAATAAGTTCATCTCTGCTATAACCAAGGTATTGATCCACTGATGGGCTGATCTCATAAAGAATTCCTTCCAGGTCGGTCTGAAAGATTACATCCTGAATATTTTCGAATATAGCCCTGTATTTTTCTTCATTTGCCGAGAGTGTTTCCCAGGCCTTTTTACGTTTTGTAACATCCGTGACCTGCATATGGCAAGCCTTGGTTCCATTGAAAACAATAAGATGAGATGTGAGTTCAACATGCATTGCCTCTCCGGTTTTCTTCAGGTGCCACCATGTCCCTGTTGCGTGATAATTAGGTTGAGATTCGTTGGTTCCTGACAATATCGCAGTATCCTCAACAGGACTCAGATCCCTGAGAGTTAAAGCCAAAAACTCCTCCCGGGTATAACCATATTGATTCAAAGTAGCATTGTTAGCTTCAAGTATGGCATGGGTAGTAATGTCAAATACAAACATGGGCAGCGGATTGTAAGCGAACATACTGTGATATGCTTCAGCACTCATTACCAGCGAGTTTGTTGATTGAATCCATTCCTGTCCTTTTTCACTCTTATTAATAGCTGTATTCACTGCATGGCCCAATCTTCCAATATGTTCTTTGTTAATGTAGTCGGCTGCACCGGCCTTCATACATTCAACGGCTGTAGCTTCGTCTACTGTGTCAGTAAGGAAAATTACCGGTATTTGAAGTGATCTTTCTTTAATCAGTTCCAGCACAGTTAATCCATCAAAGGAAGGCAATTTATACTCTGTAATGATCAGTACAGGTGTGGATTTCTCAAGCTGTTTTTCGAAATCCTGCCTTGTTTTTACAACGTGGAAATGAAATTTTTCAAGAACCTTCCCGATCTCTTGCCTGGCGAGGTCAGCATCTGATTTCAGGTGCTCTACCATCAGTATTTTATTCTCTTTCATATTTGCTCGGTTTTAAAAAAAAGTAATTCAACTGTAGGTATTCTGATTCTGGTTATTGTGCTGATTGATAATCAGTTAACGGCATCAATATTTTCGATCTTAACTACCGGTTAGCCGGGAGTTGTATCCATACCTGGCATCTACAAACGTGTATAATGTCAGGCGTTGCTGCATTTTGTGAAATTCGTCGGGTTTAATTTAGTACACTGGTAGCCTGGTTGATAAAGTTTCACTCAGCAGTGTCTTCCTCCTATGAGGTGACCACATCCACAGATTTTTGCGGCAGGGTCTGATATTTAGTTGAATAATCCGCTTTAGTTCAAGTAACTGCTGTGCATTATTCAGATGGTTTATGAAATGAATGAACTTGTGGTTCTCAAGGAAAAATATCATGTGAATAGGTGAAAAATTTGGAGATGAGTGCCTTTTTGGTCAGCGAGTGACACACCAATGCCAGAAAATTCAAGCACTCATTGTTGGTATTGCATTAACTGAGAGATACTCAGCAATTCCGAAGATATCCCCCGGATATAATTATAGGATGATCAGTCTTACAAATATACGACATAATGTGTTCAAAAACAATATACTATGGAAATAATTTTGAGACTTACAGATATTGGCTTATCAGTTCATTATTCTAATTTATTCCTTACGTTTGTGAAACAATTAATTATGTTACGGATTTTATCTTACAACAGGGAAGGATTGTTGAGCCAATTAAAAAACATAAATTTGTTTTACCTTAAACATAATATGGAATATGAAAAAGACTTACAAAAGAATACTTTCAGGACTTAGTGTTTTTATTCTGATGCTGATTCTCCTTTCCGGTGCATACTTTTTAAAAGCCAGGTCAATTACGAAAGGAATGACTACAGTTGAAACCGGCGAAATCATTAAAAATGTGTTTTCGATAAAGGATTCATTCGTAAATCTCTACCTCATAAAAAATGGCGAGCATTTTATCGCAATTGATGCAGGTAATGATAAAGGTGCTGTTGAGCTGGAACTAAAAAAACTTACTATCGACCCAGGCAAGATTGATGCAGTCCTTTTAACGCATACTGACGGAGACCATGTTGCCGGTATAAGTTTGTTTCGGAATGCCACTATTTATATTTCAAATCAGGAAGAACAATTACTAAATGGAAAGAAATCGAGGTTCTTCCTTTTCGGTAATAAAATCGACTCAAAATCATATAAATTAATTGAGGATCAAGATATAATGAGTTTAGGATGGGTTAAAATACAAGGTTTTCTGGTTCCCGGGCATACGCCAGGGTCCATGTGTTACCTTATTAACGACACACTTCTGTTTACCGGTGATGCCATACGCCTCAACCAGGGGAAAGTTGAAAAGTTCTATAACTTTTTTAATATGGATTCAGAAACGGCAACTCAATCAATTAGCAAAATCGTTCGTATTCCTGGGGTTCATTATATATTTACAGCTCATAACGGATTTACCGATAACTTTACAAATGCAATAATAGACTGGCCTCTGAAATAATAAACCAAAGATTTATCCCTCTGGCACATCGTTTTTGATAAGTAACCGGGTTTTATTAAACTTTAAACGCCGAAAATCTTTGAATAACTGAACAATATCAGTTTAAGCCTGAAACATTGAAAATATCTTGTAATGCCCGAACACCGACATTTTATACATCATAAACCCTTCGGTTACCTTTGCCAGTTTGTATGCGAACTCCCGAAAAAGAAACTCGTTGGCAGTTTATACGATTTTCCGGATGGCACAATGGCTATCGGTCGCCTCGACGAACAAAGTGAAGGCCTGCTTTTGCTAACAACTGATGGGCAGGTCAGTGAATATATCCGAAGCCGGCATATTGAAAAGGAATACTATGCACAGGTTGATGGGCTGATAACTGATGAAGCTATAGCACAATTGAAACAAGGCGTTGAAATCGGCATTCGCGAAGTTAAATACCGCACTATGCCATGCGAGGTCTTCCGGCTAGAAACCGATCCCGGATTTGCTCCCCGAACCCGTAAAATACGCGATGAGCGTCATGGCCCTACAAGTTGGGTTTCAATTACACTTACCGAAGGCAAATACCGGCAAGTACGAAAAATGACGGCAGCTGCAGGATTCCCGACATTACGGTTAGTAAGGGTTCGGATCGGGAATATCCATCTTGGTGATTTGAAAGCAGGAGAAGTAACAGAAGTTGAGCAGTTTGAACTTTAAGGGATTCAGGAACTTAAGGTTCGGGAAGATGAAATCCTTTTTTTGTGATAATCTAATTCCCTGCTATCGGCATGTTTTATTATATTGGTTCCTTTTTATCGTAAATTTGAAACTTCTTAACGGATGTTGTTCAATTATTTATCCCTTTTGTTATGGGCTTGCACAAACTCATTATCCAAACAATAGTTTGTTGCCATCAAAAGTAAGTTTTCACCTTTTATGAGCGGATTGGCAATATTTGGTTTATTTACAGGAACCCGGCATTTTTGGAAGCGTCTGATTTCATTCTCCTTAATCATTTGTATACTCGGGCTTTCTTTATTTTCATTCGCCGAAGGAACCAAACAACTGGAGCCTAATGGCGCGCCAACAAATTCAGTATGTAAACTGGTGCTCTCACAAAATTCTTCAGAATACAGGATTCCTTTCGCTTTGGTTAATTGCAAAGAGGATTTCAGGCTCAACATACGGATTAATGATTTTAGAAACGAGAATATATATCTGGGTTTCGGTCAGATGATTAACTATTCTGACGACGCTATTGTTTATAATGATGTACAGTACCAGATACGTGATCCTAAAGGTACCGTAGTTGCCGGTTATTCACTCCGGCAGTTACCTCGTAATTCAGGAAGCCCCGGTTTCATTAGTACGCGTAACCAGGTTGACGCGGGACCCAATATTGATAATCTCAACACCCAGGGGTATACCCCATTGGTGATTAATCCTGCGATGAATGGGGATTATATTATTGAATTTGAAATACCCGTTCCTCCTTCCGGCACACCATCTTCATCAGAGATGCGGGTATTGAAATATTTTGATGCCACTGTTGCTAATGGGAATATTGCAATTCCAGGCCGGTTATGGAGCAAAGCCTGGCAATTGGCTACACGTGAAGTAGATGCGGATAAAAAGGCATCTTTTTCACTGTTCTATATTTATACAAATGATAGTATTGTGACACGTTTTGATTGCAACGGACTCGCGGGTGGTGTTTGGTCCATATACAGCAATGAATGGGGGAGTTCTACTACCGGAATGTGGAACGATCGCCGGCAATCGCTGCGTGGAAACGCTTCCGTTAAACCGGAATACAAGATTTTTCTCAATGATCCCGACATAGCATTATTCCCAACAGGACATATTGGCGAAATGGTTAGTTTTGATGTATTACCGAACGTTTGTGATACGGTTGTCACTTTTGAGGCGAATGTTACCAAAGGTGGAAACATTAATATCCAACTCGATGTTGATCCTCCTAATCCCGGCTCAGTCGGACGCGAAGATGTGCTTTTGGGGTACAATGTAATAGCCGGTCACAATGTGCTTCTGCCTGCATGGAACGGGAAAGACGGTAATGGTATTCCCTTAACTAACGGAACAGAAGTCAAAGCAAAAATCAGTTTTCTGAATGGTTTGTCCAATGTTCCTCTGTATGATGTGGAGGATAATCCACGTGGCTTTAAAGTTGATATACAGAGGCCTGTGTCAGTTTCAGGAACATCGAAGCTCAGGCTTTTTTGGGATGATTCGCGACTGTCACCTTTATATTTTCCTACCAGCAATGTAACTGACGGCTGTTTATATAGCGGTATCGAACCTGTCTCCGGATGTCATAGCTGGACTAAATCCCAGAATCTGGGCGATACCAACACAATCAACTCATGGTGGTACTTAACAACAGATCAGTTAATAGAAAAAACTATTAAACCTATACTCCGACCTTCTTCAGGACAGATTAACTTACCTGTTACTATTTGCAGAGGACAGACTATCAGCTTCAACACAACATCAATTGATTTTGCACAGAAATATCTCTGGCATCTTACGGTACCGGGTTTTTCCGCTGATATAGTCAATGATGTACCTGATTCAACCTTTAATTATGATCTGAACGAATCCGTACCAGCCGGAGAATATTTGGTTTCTGTATTTGGCCGGAACCTTGTTTGCGGCGATGGCAAGGTTGTAACCAAACCTTTGCTTATTCATGACTGGCCGAAAGCATCTTTTACGTATGACAATGCATGCCAGGGGGCTGGAATAACATTTTCAGATCAAAGCATTCCTGCAGACGCAATTCTGGATGAATTCGACTGGATGGTAAATTCCGATTCAGTCGGCGAACGCACATTTCTAGGTAATCCCGTTGAAATTGTGTTTGATACAGCAGGAAATTATCATATTAATCACATTGTCAAAGATCTATATGGATGTACTGATACTGCCAGTTCAATAATTGCAATAAAACCACAACCGGATTGTGCCTTCAGTGTAATCGAAAACCCTGAAATTAATAACGGAGAAATTCATTTTGATAATCAAACCACAGGTGCTTCGGATTATGCATGGGACTTTGGTAACAATAGTACTTCAAATCTCACGGAACCTGTTGCTAATTATATTCTCGAAGGAAATTATACGATCATGCTTGTTGCAATCAGCCCTGAAGGGTGTAATGACACGATGACAAAGCAATATTATTATATGCCGGGGTTATGGCTCCCTAACGCTTTCTCGCCTGATAAAAACGGGCAGAATGATATATTCAGGCCCGTAACTCGCCGCACTACACTTGATCCCTATGAGCTTCTGATTTACGACAGGTGGGGACAACTTATTTTTAAAAGCACCGATCCAACTTATGGATGGGACGGAACATTTAAAGGAGAACCATGCCAGGCTGGAAATTATAGTTACTTTCTAAAATACAGGGAACCTAAAATTGATAGCTCAGGAATTGTAACTATGAGAGGATATGTGAGCTTAATCAGATAATTTAACATATACTTAAATAGATTTTAAACAGCAAAAGGCCACCCTCAGGTAGCCTTTCTCAGTATTTTCAAATCAAGGGATTAGCAACCGCCGCCCGAAGAGGCTGCCTTTTTTACCGGGGAAACTGACTTTTTCTCTGGTTTGGCAGGCTGTGAAGCAATTTTACCGACAGCAGAAGGAGCTGAAATTGCTTTCAACGCGGCAGTGTCAATAAGAGGAGTTTCACTTAATTGAGGCAGAAGGCGTGTAAGCGAGTCAGAAGAAACAATGTTAAGCTGCGCGTAATTGCCGGTGAAGAGTAAAACATTTTTGAAGCCAGTTTGCCTGAGCATCAGCCATGGTCCATTTGCCTGTTGCTGGGTTTCCCCATACAGAACAGCCGTTTGCCCTGCTTTTTCAATATCCCGAAAAGTGGCCTTGCTCTTTTTTGCAAACAATTCGCGAACCGGAATATTGACTGCGTTTTTAACATGTCCGCGATCAAAAGCTATTGAATTTCGAACATCAATAAATACAGTTTTGCCTGAACTGTCCTTCAATAAAGCAGTTGCTTGCTCAGGTTTAATAACCTGGGTTGAATCGTTAAGTAATGCGAGGCTTTCAGCAGGAGATAAAGTAAATTTAATATCGGGCCTTCTCAGGGTGACCAATCCAATTATTATTACCAATACTATTCCAATAACTGCTATCGTAAGCCGGTTGGTTTTATTAAGTTCGTCCATCGTATTTCGTGTTTTAGTGGTAAAATTAACAACCGCCACCCGATGCAGCTCCGGATGCTTTTTTAACAACAGTAACTTTTTGCTTTTCTGCAGCTTTTGGGGCAGCAACCATTTCGGGGCTGCCAAAGAAATGCTGGCATGCCGCTATCCTGAACTGGTAAAGATCAATTGCCTCGGTAGGGGCTGTTGCGGCGGGTTTTTCAGCTTTCACAATAGTGCTGAACCATTTGTTAACGCCGCCCTGCATCACATATATCCTTTGCTTGCCAATTCGTTTACAAATGATCCATGCCTGGTCGGAAGTAACATCAGCATTGGAATAGAAAACCTTGTCCATCTCTTTTTGATTCAGCGTTTCCTGCACTGAGGCTGAAAGAAGAGAATCAAGAGGAATATTGATTGCACCCGGAACAGAAAAAGCTTTGAACTGTGATTCGGGCCTCACATCAATCAGCATCAATGCCGGGTCCTTTTTTACAAGCCTGTCGGTGATATCATCCGTGGTCAGGAATCTTGATGGATCATCGATTGCCGCAAGCAGCAGTTCGGGTTGAGTTTGTTTGGCAGTATCCTTTGCAGGCATAAAGAGTATTCCAACTCCAAGAGCAATTATTATGCCTGTCAATAACAGATATTTTTTATTCATAGTCCTGATTTATTAATACTCAACTTTTTTAACCTTCTTTTCGACAAAAGCAGCTCCGTAAAACATGCCTATTGCTGCAACAATCAGCAGGAATCCAAAAACGGTTTCTTTCATTCCCAGCAAGTCGTAAATTTTAGCTCCGCCCAGGTTCTGACTGTTATATAATCCCTGGAACAAAGGGTAAAGTTCCGAGAAAATAAAAACTCCGATAAATAGTCCACCACTGAAAACCATCGCATCTATTTTGCCGATGGCAACACCTGTAAAACTGGTACCAGGGCAAAAGCCGCCCAGCGCAAAACCAAATCCCATTATAATGCCTCCTACGATGGCCGACATTACATAATACGGATTGATATAAAGCATTGACGCATCCATCCAGCCCATGTAATCAAAATAGAATATCCCTGTCATGGTAGTAATTGCAGCAGTGAAAAACACGCGCAAAACCACAAAATCATACGCAAAAAAAGTTCCCATAATTTTGCGTGAGGAAGAGAAACCAGAGGCTTCGAGAGTAAATCCGAATCCTGCTCCCAGTAACAATGCAATTACATTGTTCCAGGCTTCGGGTATAACACCCATGGGAATAAGAGGTCCTACCATATTTTTTTTTATTAAATGCGTTTGTAATTTTTTTTTGATTTACGAATTTTGATGTACGATTTACGAATTTTGATGCGCTGAATTTCCAATCCTCACTTCTTAAATTCAAAATCGCTGATTCTTGTTCCTAAATCCATAATTTCTTAAAAATCCATGAAAATACGTAGGCTGAACCAAAAATCGCAATCATAGTTACGATCCCTGACGCCGACAGCACAGCCATGCCGCTTAAAGCTGCTCCACTGGTACATCCCCGGGCAAACTGGGAGCCAACTCCAAAGAGTATTCCTCCGATTAACGCTGCAATGAGCCTTGTTTTACTGGTAATCTTAGGGGAATGTTCAACTTTGAACTTCAACCTTCCGTAAAGTGTACCCGAAAGAAATCCCCCGACAATAACACCTATAACTTCAAAAACCAGCCAGTTACTCATTGGGCTGGCATCGTCGCTTAGAAATTTGCTGTAATATTTGTTTTCTTCAGCATGAACCGGAGCCATTGTATGAACTACAGATACTACGGAGCTTTTTACAGCGCCGCTTGCTCCAAGTCCGCGACCGGTAATATAATACGTGCTGAAAAGCACCAGGCCCAATAAAATACCCCCCAGGTAAGGGTTGATATAAAAGGTGCCGTCTCGTTTCATCTTTTCCATGTTAACAGATTTTTGAGTTGTGTTTTCTGTTGTTTGTTTGTTTTTATGATAATGATTAACACTAAACATAAGACATTAAATGACAAAGTATTAGAAGTAACCTACTTTACCAATATTCATTATATGTTAAATGTTTTTCATTACTTATTTTATTCATCAATACAAATACCGCGTAATCTGCCCTGCTTCAACCATGATAAATCTGAAAATCAGTCCTCCAAGAAGAACCAAAATAGCAGGAATAATAATTGGCATTTTGAAGCCGATAAGTTCAAGAACTTCCAGTACCGCAGGTAGAAGAAGCCCCAAAATGATTACAAATACAAAGAAAGGAACTGTAAATTGTCCTCCCAGGAACAAATTAGCAGCGTCAATCTGTACCTGCGATCCGGCCAGGAATCCCATGATCATGTGGATAATAAAGAACAATTCAACTGCTATGAACAACAAGTCGAGGCGGCCGATAAGCCGGCGTTCCTCATGATTTTTACTCATCAGGATAATACTGGCGGCACCCGTTGACATTCCTGATACAAGGAACAGCGGGCCAAGTATAGTTGTATTCCACAAGGGTCGCGCGTTGAATGCCGAAAGTAAAATTCCTGTGTAAATTCCAAGGATAACTGCATATATAGCCATTGGCCAGGCAATGTACCAGCGGTTTTTAATTACCCAGGCTTCGAAAGTATACAGAAACTTAAATTTCCAATCCCAGTTCGGGAATACTTCTCTCACATAACTGGCTGACCAGATAATTGAGATTGGTGTCATGATCATCAATACCCATGCACCCCAGCCCATTGGCGACTCAAGACGAATGGTGGTATAAAGCTGCCAGAAGTAAAGTTTGTGCTTCAAATCGAGGAAAAGCATAAGCAAACCGATAATCAGGGCAAAGGGCACAATAAAGGGAGCCCATTTCACGGTAGCCTGCATTTCTTTTTCTTTGCCAAGAATAGTATAAACGGCAGCTAGGAACAGGATTCCGGCTGCCAGACCACCCAGGAAAAGATAGATCGGGATCTGCCAGTGCCAGATATGCAGATAAGGGTCAATATTAGGAATATTGCGACCGCTTACAAATAATTCTTCTTTCATGTTAAAACGAATATTTTTGAGTTATCAGGTCAGGTAAAAAATATTGGGTTTGGTTCCTGCTTCAGGTGCCAATGCCTTGAATTTGCGGTTTTTCAGCACGTTGACAATTTCCGAATTCGGATCGTCAAGATCGCCGAAATACATGCAGCTGGTAGGGCAAACGCTAACGCAGGCCGGATTTTCTCCCTTACGAACGCGGTGGATACAGAAAGTACATTTATCCACATATCCGTCAGGATGCGAATACCTTGCTTCGTAAGGGCAGGATTCGATACACGCTCCGCACCCTATACATTTGTTGTGAGTTACCAGCACGATTCCACCATCTTCAAAGTGACTTGCTCCGGTCGGGCAGCAACGTACACATGGTGAATTGTCACAATGGTTACAACGCTCCGAACGCAATTCGATACTTACATTAGGGTACGTTCCGTCAACAGTTTCCGTAACCCAATCGCGGCAGAAACCGATCGGAACATTATTTTCGGTCTGACAGGCAACTACACAGTCGCTGCAGCCTACACATTTTTTGGTGTCGATAGCCATTGCGTACCTCATGCTTCAGCCTCCTTTCGTGGATCTTCAGTTAAAAATGTTATAAAATTTCCTCTCATTCCGGTTCCGCCCATAATGGGATCCAACATAACGTTTGTTATAAGTTCAGTGTCGTTCACGCCTCTTCCATAAGCAAAATGCAGGGGTTTATAATGATGCCCGAATCCATGTACAATATATACTGAGTCCCAACGGATACGCTCTGTCAACCTTACTTTTACCGCGAAGTTCGAAACGGCGCCATCCTGATTTTTAAGCCAGACATACTGATCTTTTTTAATTCCCCAGATTTTTGCTACATCAGGATTGATCCAAACAGAATTTTCGGGCATGAGTGCCACCAGGTTCGGATTGTTGGCAGTGCGGCTGAAGGTGTGCATAGGAGCGCGGCCATATATCAGTCGATAAAACCCTTCCTGTGGTTCAGGATGCTGTGTGAAAACAGGCATCGGATCAAATCCTGCTTCAGCCATTTCGTGCGAATACAATTGTATCTTTCCTGAAGCCGTTTTAAACTGATGATCAGTCCCGGGCTCGATATAAGGTGAAGTTTTTCTGGTTGCCTTTTTTACTCCGATCTTTTTCATTTCTTCGAGAGATGAGCCTACTTGTTGGAGTTGCCAGTCGAGAACTTCAGAATAATCTTTGTAGTTAAAATATGCCCCCAGTCCGAGTCGTTCACCAAGTTGTTTGGCAATCCACCAGGCAGGCTTTGTTTGATTTTTTGGCTCAACAGCTGGCATACGAAGACAAAGCGTTGGTTCGCGGTGCGCTGTTGCGCGTATATCGTCGTATCGTTCAAGATAGGTACATTCTGGTAGAACTACATCGGCATATCCTGTAATTTCCATCGGCATGGTATCAACTACTACCAATAACTCTAAGGAATTCATAGCTTTTTGTAGCTCTTCTTTTAAAGGAACCGAAGCAACCAGGTTGGTACCCGAAACAATCCAGCCTTTAATCCTGGAATCTTTACCATCAGCGGCATAAGAAGCGTTGATTACTGAATTAGTTACCGCTTCACTGGCCATTGGATATTTTCCATCAAGCAGTTCTTTCCACGACCATGACGGTTTTGGGTATTCAGGATGTGGAAATTCAGGAATTTTAATTCCCTCTTTAAAAAAGATACCTCCTCTGTTGCCCCATGAACCCAGTAATGCATTAAGTATAGCTATTGCCCTGCTGCGTTGAACATCATCGCCATACCAGGCGGCATGACGACCAGGGTGAATAATGACCGAAGGAGCTGCATTTGCCATTTCGCGGGCAGTGCTGCGGATCAGGGCCGGTTTCAGTGTAGTAATTCCGTATGCCCATTCAGGAGAGTAGTTTTTAACATGAGCTTTCAGATCTTCAAAACCTTCGGCATATGCAGCGACATATTCCTTGTTATACAACTCGTCATATATCAAAACATGTATCCAGGCTAGTAGCAAAGCTATATCAGTGGACGGTTTTATCGGCAGCCAGAATTTTGATTTGGAAGCAGCAGTCGAAAGCCTTGGATCAACTGTTATGATTACCGCGCCTTTGTCGATAGCTTCACTCATTTCCTGTACCTGCCCGTTATGCATATTTTCACCGATATGCGAACCTATCAGCACCAGGCATTTGGTATCGCGTATGTCAGTAACTTCGGGACTGCTCACTGATTCACCAAACGTGGCTTCGAAACCAACATCGCGCGGGCCACGGCATTGCGCAAACGATGGAGCTGCCAGGTTTGAAGTTCCATAAGCTTTCATCAGGTGCGAAAAATGATTTCCGGATGAACCATGGAAAAACAATGCCATACTTTCAGGCCCGTATTTGGCCTTCAGGTCATTCATTTTATTGGCTACGTAATCAAATGCTTCATCCCAGCTGGCTTCCCTGTAGGTTTGGTTGCCAACTTTTCCAACGCGGATAAGTGGGGTTTTTAACCTGTCAGGGTCCGAAAACATTCCGACTCCTCCGGTACCACGCGGGCAAAGCCTGCCGTTGCATTGCGGGTCATCATCATTTCCTGTGATCTTTTTTATATTTCCATCTTTGGTAACATGGGCCCAGCCGGCGCATTTCCAGAAACACACTTCGCAGTAGGTAGGAACTCTACGCAAGTTTTCTGTTTCATTTTCTGTTTCATTACCAAACAAAGATGAACCCAGCACAGCTTTGGCAGCACCAGCCGTAACGGCAGTGGCTCCAATGCCTAACGCTGAAATTTTAATAAAATCTCTCCTTGTCTTCATGTGATTTTATTCTTTTAACAATCAATCATTTACAAGATTCAAATAACAATTCATTGTTTATTGAATAACAAAAGTATATTATTCTGAATTACATACAAAAAAAGATGAATATATTCGAATTAGTGTATCTTGCTGGATCAGAGATGCTTGCAATTTGATTGTTGTTGCCTGAACCAGCAATAATTATACAATATACACATTATCAATTATATACATGCTTCTTTAGAATCCTTATAAATTCGTTATAATAAGTTTATATAATTGAATATGAGATTATTACGATATGGTATAACTACTCAAAATAAAAACAGTCACAGAACATATAAAAATATGATATAAATCAAGTAAATCGGGTTGAATCTCTGGCATAATCCTGAGTTTTTTGCCTGAAAATTCTGAAAATTCTATGTATCTTTACGAAAATTTCGCATTTTAAAAACATTATGAGAGCGTACGCCATCCTCTTTTTTCTCTTTTACTTATTGTCTACTCATGCTTTTCCCCAAGCCAAAAACGATCGTGGCAAAGGAAAATTTCTGATTGGTTTTTCTCAATGTACAACCGCGGATGCATGGCGACGTTCAATGGACCAGGAGATGCAGAATGAGCTTCTTTATTATCCTGAAATGCAGCTTTTTATAAAAGATGCTGAAAACAGTAGCAAGAAACAGGTGGATGATATTAAGCAACTTCTGGCAGCCGGGATAGATTTGCTCATTGTTTCGCCAAATGAATCGGCCCCGTTAACGGGTATTGTAAACGAAGTTTTCAATAAGGGCATTCCTGTAATCCTTATCGACCGTAAAATTGAATCTGGCAATTACTCCGCATTTATTGGTGGCAACAGTTACCAGATTGGGAAAGAAGCAGGAATATATGCGGTTAAACTCTTAAAAGGGAAAGGACGTGTTATTGAAATTTCGGGGCTCGAAGGATCATCTCCGGCCAAAGAACGCCATAAAGGATTTGTTGAGGAAATTTCGAAAGCTCCCGGAGTTAGTATTGCCAGATCGTTATCGGGCGAATGGGAAGTAGCTGTAAGCAAGAAGGTTATGGGAAAATACCTTGAAGAGAACGTGCCTTTTGATCTTATTTTTGCCCACAACGACGTAATGGCACTTGGTGCGTACGAAGCATATATCCAGAAATTCAAGCAAAAGAATGCGTTTTTTATAGGAGTAGATGGTTTACCTGGCGCCGGTTGCGGCATACAAGCAGTAATGGACCGGAAACTTGACGCAACTATGTTGTATCCAACCGGAGGTAGCCTGGCAGTTTCGTTGGCCTGGGATCTTTTGAACAACAAGCCGGTGAATAAAGAAAATATCCTGAATACCCTGGTAATTGATTCGACAAATGTACGTGCCTTGAAATTCCAGACTGATGAAATACTGAATCTTCATAACAGGATTGTCAATTCACGTAAAATCCTTGATGAACAAGTAAAAAAATACCTGAGCCAGCGATTCTGGTTAATTGTCGCACTCAGTTCATTGTTTTTGATTATTGTACTCACAATTTTACTTTTCAGAGGATTCCGGAATAAGGCAAAAGCTAACCTCAAACTTGAGGTTCAGAAACAAGCAATCACCCGACAAAACGAAGAACTTCGGAAAATCTCGCTTGAACTGGAGGAAGCCACAAAAGCCAAACTGGTTTTTTTTACCAATATCTCGCACGAATTCCGGACGCCACTCACTTTAATGATCGGTCCGCTTGAAAACATTCTTATGGACAGTAAGCTATCTGTCGTGCTGCGAAGCCAGCTGCAGATGATGCTTCGTAATGCTACCCGCTTACTCAGGATGATAAATCAGCTGATGGATCTCAGGAAAATTGAAGATGAAAAAATGAAAATTAGTGCCGGCGAATATGATATTATCAGTTTTACCAAAGAGATTAAAGAAGCGTTCAACGAACTTGCGGATAGAAAGAACATCAGTTTTACTATGAGTACCTCGCTGAATGAACAGCTTTTGTATTTCGACCGCGACAAAGTAGATAAAATTCTTTTTAACCTGCTTTCGAATGCATTTAAATTTACTTCCCAATCGGGAAGCATTGACATTAATATCAACAAAGTGCATCATGTGTTTAATGGTGTTGAAAATGAAGCTGTTGAAATTGAAATCAGGGATAACGGAATTGGAATAGCTGAAGACAACCTAAACCGGATTTTTGAGCAATTTTACCAGGTGGAGCAGGAAAAAGGGAATATTGTGGCAGGTACAGGCATTGGGTTGCCTTTGTCAAAAGGATTTGTAGATCTGCATCATGGTGATATCGCCGTGAAAAGCAGAAAAGGAGAAGGTTCATCTTTTACAATCTATTTCCAGCTCGGAAAAACGCACTTTACCGATGCTGAAATTAGTAATAAAGACATAGAATTTACCCGGATTGACAAGCAGATATTTCCTGAATTAAGCCAGGATGATGCCGATGTGGAAAGCAATAATCAAACCTTTATTTCGGATGATTATGAGAATATGCCACTGCTATTGATTGTAGAGGATAACGGTGATGTGAGCAAGTTCATAAAATCATGCCTTGTTGATAATTACAGGATTATGACAGCCATGAATGGTATAGAAGCTTTTGAGAAAATTTACATCGACCAGCCCGACCTGATCATAAGCGATGTAATGATGCCTGAGATGGATGGCCTTGAGTTCACTAAAAAGTTGAAGTCCGATGTGCGTACCAGTCATATTCCAATAATTCTGCTCACTGCTTTATCATCACACGAAAACAAAATTGAAGGGCTCGAAACGGGAGCAGATTCTTATATTGCCAAGCCTTTCAATAAGAAACACCTTCAGGTTCGTGTAAAACACCTGATTGAAAGCCGGCAGCAGATGCGAAAACATTATCAGCAGGATGTAATAACCCAATTTGTAAAGGAAAATAAAATATCGCATCTCGATAGTAATTTTCTTAAAAAGTGCAATGCTATTATTGAGTCACATTTAACTGATAATGAATACGGTGTGGAGCAGATGAGCGTTGAAATGAGCCTTTCGAGAGTTCATGTTTATCGTAAAATCAAACATCTAACCGGATTGACGGTAAGTGAGTTCATCCGTAATATCAAATTAAAAAAAGCAGCGGTAATGCTGCACGAAAGCGGGAAAACCATCTCCGAGGTAGCTTATGAAACCGGGTTTTCAAGTCCTTCGTATTTCTCAAAATGTTTTAAAGATTTGTATAATATTTCTCCGACGGAATTTGTTCAGAATAATACCTCAGAATAGCTAATCAGCTCAATATTGGGAAAAATGAAGCTCATTTCTGTAGTAAACCGGGCTGCTTATCAGTTGGTAATGAGCCACAAATTTTCGCAAATTGAATTTTGTAGCTCATGCAAAAGCAAATAGTGCTTATTATTCATGCAATATGCTGATAAAGAGCGGGATTATTTTTTTTGCCGAAATAAAAAAAAACAACCTGGAACCTTCGTACTCTTTAGAAAAAAGCACTTCAGAACCAGGTTGCAACCAAACCTCAACTATTCAATCAATCAGTCAACCAACCATCTTTCGTTTTTTTAATATTTTTTAGTTTTGTTTTGTCTTAGCACGTAAACACAATTTTTTTTCTCAGCGTTTATTTCCAGATAGAATTCAATTTATAAACTGAACCGGAATCGAGTTGCACATTGCCATTTTTGCTGTATATACGAATACCTGAGAAACCTTCCGTCGGGAAGAAGATTTCAGTCATAACCACTTTACCGCTCATGGCAAACAATTCGACTGATGCTGCATCAATTACCAAATGCATATCAACAGAAGAGCCGCTCAGGGCAAATGGCGAAACATGGATTCCATTGAAATCTTTCGAGAAATCGCTGTTGCCGGCATTCGTTCGATTTACATAGAATTCACCTTTTGTTTTATCGTAACCAATCAGCAGGTTTTCATCTTTCGAATTATAAAGTTCAATCCCAAAATCATTGGAAGCCTCGGTTGCCGGAAGTGATAATTTCAGGTCCAGTTCAACCGGCAGCGATGGCTCGGAGATTTCCAGTTTTTCTTTTATGAGTTCTGGTTTTAATTCTGTTTTGCGTTCACGCAGCACCTGGATTTCATTTACCGGTTCCGAGGTTAGCAAGTATTTATTGTTTTCAGAAATCAATTTAAGCTCACGGGGCAATGTCATAGCACTTCTCCACACTCCTGTCGGAACAACATTTGCATATTGCCAGTTACTCATCCAGCCAATAGAAATGCGCCTGCCATCCGTTTCAGGAATATTTGAAAAAGTAACGGTTGCATAGTTGTCTTTGCCCTGGTCGGCCCACTGAATTTCAGTAGATTCGTTTGTGAATTTATGCCCGTCGAATTCGCCTACAAAATACTGGGCAGCTGAGCCTCCGTTTGGTCCGCCCGGATTGATATTTACTATCAATACCCATTTCTTCTGATCAGCTTTACCTGAAACCGGCAACTGGAACAAATCCGGACATTCCCACACTCCGCCATGCGCGCCGATGCCCTTGCCAAATTCACTTTCCAACGCCCATTCCTTTAGGTTTGGGGAGGAATAGAAGCTAATGTGGTCGCCAACTGCCAGCGTCATGATCCACTTTTTAGTTTCAGCATTCCACGAAACTTTAGGATCGCGGAAATCAGGTGTGCCGGGACTTTTCAGTACCGGGTTGTTCTCGTATTTGGTCCAGGTGCGGCCTTTATCGGTGCTGTAGGCAATTCCCTGACTTTCAATATCTTTCCTGCCTGCTTTCTGGCCTTTCATGTCGTGAAGGGTAAAAATTGCAACCATCGCCGGCTTTCCATCCTTACCAAATCCCGATGTATTATTTACATCAACCACTGCACTTCCCGAAAAAATAAAGCCCAGGCTGTCAGGATACAAAGCGATCGGGAGGTTTTCCCAATGGATAAGGTCAGTACTGATGGCATGTCCCCAGTGCATAGGTCCCCAAACGGTTGAATCAGGATAATATTGGTAGAACAAATGATATTCGCCTTCAAAAAATACCATTCCATTCGGATCGTTCATCCAGCCGGTAGGAGGGGAGAAGTGAACCTGCGGACGGTATTGTTCGGCATATTGAGCCGGGGTATCGGTTGTTTTGGTGCCGGTACTTTTGCATGATGAAAAAAGAAGTGATCCGGAAACAATAACCAGGAGGATAAATTTTAATGTTTTCATGGTTTTACGATATAGTTATGTTATTTGTTTTTGCTGGTATTAAAAATTATTTATGTTATGGTTGTGACATACAGCCACGTAGTTAATCAAGTTGCATTATTTCACTTCGGTGATTTCCAGCACAACACTTGCTCTTTTTGCATTTACATCCGGATTTATCCCGACACTCATTAAGAAATCGCCGGAATAAACCTGGTTTGAATTGATGGTGGACACTGTTCCGGGATACAGATTAATTTCCTTGATTTTGTATTTCTTCGCAGCATCCAATCCGTTTAATTGAATCGGTCTTTCAGTGGCAGTTTCCATAAAGCGGGTGCTATGCAAATAGGTAAACATAATTGCTTTTGACTTATCGTCATTTACATAGGCAACGGAGGCTACCGGGTTTTCATAAGGACTTGCCAGGCGATATTGCGTTCCATGCCAGACAATGTCTTTGAATGAATTATAATTTTTAATGGCATCCTGGCAAAAGCTCAGATCATCTTTACTCAGTTTACTGGCAACAATATCAAATCCTAATTTTCCCATGCTGGCTACATCCACTCTGAATTTAATGGGTTGCTTGCCCCAATCTGTTACATGGCAATCCGTTGTGATGGATGGGAAGAAATACGAGTAATTCCATTGCAGGAAAATGCGTTCAACAGGCTCTGTATCATCACTTGGCCAAAACTCCGTGAAATATTTCAGCAACTCATAATCGGCACGGCCTCCGCCGCCGGAACACAGCATCATCGAAACCGTAGGATATTTTACCCTGATGCGCTGCAAAATACTGTACAGGCCTTTCACATAATCCACGTACAAATGCGTTTGCGGGATTTTGTTTTTGTTAAGGTATTCAGAATAAGCATTGTAGATAACAGCATTACAATCCCATTTAATAAAAGCCAGTTCGGGATTTTTAGTGAACAGATCATCTACAATTCCGAAAACAAAATCCTGAACTTCCGGATTTGAAAGATCGAGCACCAGCTGGTTACGGTAATATTTTTCGGGGCGCTCCGGCTGACGGATTACCCAATCGAGGTGTTTTTCGTACAACTCACTTTTTGGATTTACCATTTCGGGCTCAATCCAGATGCCAAATTTTACACCGGCTGCTTTCGCTTCTTTTACCAGATAGCCAATTCCATGTGGCAGTTTTTTAACATTTTCCTGCCAATCGCCCAAACCGGCATCATCATTATTACGTGGATATTTATTCCCGAACCAGCCATCATCCAGCAGGAATAGATCTACGCCTAACGTTTTGGCATCTTTAAAAAGTGCAGTTAATTTCGGCTCATCAAAATCGAAGTAGGTTGCTTCCCAATTATTCAACAGCGTGAGTCGTTCTCCTTCACCATTTAAAACCCGGTATTTTCGCGCCCAGCTTTGTAACTGTCGGCTGGCCTGTCCGGTTCCATTATTTGAAACGGTGTAAATTAACGAAGGCGTTTTAAAACTTTTGCCTGCTGGCAAGGTGTACGCAGACTCATACGGATTGATCCCTGCAATAAAACGAAGCGTTTTGTTCGACGTAATTTCGAAATCCAGCTTATAATTTCCGCTCCACGCTAATTGGCCCAGAACAACCTGACCGCTGTTTTCGCTGGCTGGGCCATCAAACGACAAAATGAAATTGGGCGTTCCCAATAACATGGCCCTTGTTCCTAATTTTGATTCAATGCTTTTAATGCCTTGCGTTAGTTTCTCTTCCGAAGACTGCATTTCCTTCAGGTATTCACCCTGGAAACTCGTTAAATAGAAATTTGAATTACTAAAAAATAGATTTGCCGAGGCATACTTGCCCAAAACCACCGCAGCTTTTTCATTATTGGTAATTTCCGTCCATTGCTCTATTACATTTTCGTTGTTCCATGTTTTATAATACAAATCTACATTCAGTTTGTACACAAGATCAATCAGTTTTATAATGGTAAGCGTAACATTTTCCGCTTCATTTTTCTTCTGAAAACTTACATATTTAAGTTCTGTTGATGGGTTGCCATCGCTATGCGTAACCTGCAACGCAGGTTCCGAAAGGTTCCAAGTGCCGGATGCAGTGTATGCGTTGTTGTAAATCCCTGAATTGCCTTCCGGGAAATGGTATTGCTGAGAAACTGCCGCATAATCAGATGTGTTCATAAGCTTACTCCCGAAATAAACGATCCACAGGCGGTTGTCCTTATCGGTTTGAAGTACCAAGGCATGATCTTTTGTTTCAACAGGAATAGTAGTGGTTTGACCACTGATTTTGCCAATGACCAGGAGTGATAAAAGAAATAAGTTCAGTTTTAAAAGATAGCCTGGTTTCATTTGACGTGATTATTTTTTCGAAGGACTGATTATTTTAAAGAATTTCTCCAGGTACTGATCTTCATCATCGTATAAGCGCAGTTTTTTCTGAGCGGAATACAGGAAAACTGAAGGGTATTTTCTGGGTCCGAACTGGGTAATAAATTGATTTTTCGAGTCTTGCAGGATAGTTACATTTTTTTGAGCAGGCAGGTTTTTGCCATATTGGTTAAAGAAATTGGTAATTGAGGTTTTGTCTTCGAGCGATATGAGATAAATGGCAATTTTCTGGCATTCACTGATCCGTTTGCTTAACGTACTGATTGTGTGCTGGCAATGATCGCAGGTAACATCAAAAAAGATAAAAAGAACCTCTTTGCCAGGTGTAACATTTTTATTGGTGAAAGGAGTTTTGTCGAACTTGTAAAATGTAAATTCAGGAATGGTTTGAGCCGGTGTTTGAGGAAAACCTTCAATGGTTGACAGGACAAAGAGAACTAAGATTGTAAGTTTTATTAAATGTTTCATGATTACTCGTTCGTAATGGGTACAAAATGTTTTTCAATCTCGGTTTATGAAAACATCTTCGTTTTGATAGTGAGAAGTTTCGTTATTTTTTCCAGACTGACTTTAACTGGTAGGCCACAAGTTGAACATTGGCAAGGTCATTGTTCCCCGCGATTTCCAGATTAGCAGGATATTTATCCTTGTTTACAAAACATTTGGCAATCTCTATAATTCCTTCATTAGCAAAAAGTTCTATCGATGTTTTATCAATCAGCAATCTCAATTTTATTTTATTGTCGATCGGGGTAAGCGGCGCAGTAATTCCCGAAAGCTCAATTGTTTGCTTGCCAATGTTATATGATATTTTTTGCCCGAAAATTTCTGTTTTCAAAATAGTAGTAGTGTCGGAAGTGTTATGTGATTTTAGTTCAAACTGGATTTCAATGTCCAGAAGTTCTCCTTTAATATTGGGTACTTTTATTGTATTATCCAATCCTTTTAAGGTTGTAGAAAGCGTTATGGGATTTGGCATCCTTAGCTTTTCAATCTCTTTTACCGGTTCCATAAACAGCCGGATTCCATCAGGCGTAGTTCGCAAAGTTAGGTTTCGGGGACAGGTGAATTGCTGGTTGAATGGCATTTTGGGATATTCACCGCCTTGCATCCAGGAGAACTGGATCCGCCGGCCATCATTAGCAGGAATATCGCTGTAGGATTGAGCGGCGTAGTCGTTTCCACCATACTTTGAGGTGAAAGGTCCGCTTTCAACTTTGTATTCTTTTCCATCAAAATTTCCGATCAGATATTTCCCGTTACCGCCCCAAAATACCCAGCGCGAGGTTTGTTTATTCCCATCCACAGGCAATTCAAACATATCAGGACATTCGCTGCAACCTAAATTCTTTATATCGCATATTTTGTCCCATTGGATTAAATTTTTAGATGAAAACAATGCGTAATCTTCTCCATCCATAAACAAGGCCATCGTCCAATGACTTTTGTTAGGATTCTGCTTGTCCTCAAACCAAAATACTTTTGGGTCACGATTTTCGCCGATGATGTGTGGAATAACGGGATTCCCGGGATATTTAATCCATGTTTTTCCTTCGTCAACCGAATAAACCATAGATTGGGCTGACTTACCTTTACCACGATTGGCAGCCGTGGAAGTGTAAAATGCTACTAAAGGCGGATTGGTTATTTTTCCTGTTTTATCTTTTAGAGGTATGGTTTGTAATCCGGAAGTATTGTTCCAGTCTACTACTGCAGATCCAGAGAAGACAACTCCATTTTTATCAGGAATCACAGCATCCGGCATCTCGTTCCAATGGAGCAAATCATTGCTTACCGCATGTCCCCAGGTCATATTTCCCCAGCTTGTTCCGAAAGGATTATGCTGAAAAAACAAGTGGTAAGTGCCTTTGTAATAAACCAGTCCATTCGGATCATTGGTCCAGCCACGCCTGGGAGCAAAATGAAATTGTGGCCTAAGTTCTTCTTTATATACCAGGCTTTCATCTGACATTTGATCAGATGTTTGAATCAAGCTGATCCATTTCGAGCCGGGAGTGACATTTTCAGCAGTTAATACCAGCATTTTCCCTTTCCATTCACCTACCTCGAGTGTTGCATAGAAATCAGGATTTGCGGGAGCCAGTTCAATTTCAAATTCATACTGCAATGCGCCATCTACATTAACCGTTATCCAGGTTTTTGGCGCCCCGGTTTTTACAGGCAGGAGTATGAATTTTTTAGTAACCGGATTGCATTCGTAGGATTGAACTAAGTTTTGGGCTGACAAATCAGTAAATGAAAATGCTGCTCCGAATAAACATAAACTTAAAATTGTGATGATGTTTTTCATAACTGGTCTATCTTTTCAACTAAGTATCCGGAGCTGATTTCTTTGGTTCAATCAATTACACTAAAAATCAATTGTCAAAAGTAATCAAACAACCAGGCAAAATTTTTGTGCCTGATTGTTTGATTAACTATTCTATTAAGAATTAATATCCCGGATTCTGGTGATATAATCCTTTTGTAAAGGTAATTTCGCGTTGTGGTATAGGATAATATTCATCCCTACCTTTAGTAAAATGTGCAAAGCTAAGGAAGTCCCTTTTTGTCTTTTCAGCAGCAAGGTATCCGTTCAATGTTTCGGCTGCAATCCCCCAACGTACCAGGTCGAAGAAACGGTCGCCTTCCATACCAAATTCAAGTCTTCTCTCGAACATCAAAGCTTTCCATGCATTTGCTTTAGTCCAGCTAATATTTACTCCGTCTTTGTATTCATCGATACGATAATTGGAAGGATCAGTTCCATCCAGTAATTTTGTTCTGCCTGTACTGGCTTTAGCCCTGGCGCGTATCTGGTTGATAAGAGGCAGAGCTTCAGCTTGCCTGTTCAACTGAATTAAGGCCTCAGCACGCATAAGTAAAACATCACCATAGCGGATAAAATCGATGTTTTTGGAGGTTCCCATAAATGGTCCTTTTTTGAAGTAGCAAGCGCAATCCGGTGCCTGCTGCTCTTTCATATTGCTAAAGAAGCCATAAACTCCCGGAACCCTGGCCCAGCTTGCCTGGTACACCATGGAGTAGGCTTGGCCATCCATAGTTATAGTGCCAGGACGATATTTGAAAGGGTGACCCGGTACTCCTACCGTATGGTCCAGACGTGGATCAACACCATTGGTTTGAAAATCGGCAGGTTGAACCATATCCGAATTGTTAAACGTATCAAACATTGGTAAACCATTGGCATCTGTTTTAAAAGCATTTACCATGTTCTGGCTGGCCTTGTGGAAGTCGCAGCAGCCATACAGCGCTGTGCCGGTAGGTGAATTCAATCCGGTTACATAACTGGCTCTGCCTGCTTCGGTACCATCATTTAACGAGAATTGAGCAGCAAAAATGGATTCAACGCCGTTATCATACCCATCGAGGAAGTTTTCACCATAATCAGGCTGAAGGCTATAGTGGCCCATTACTGTTGCGGTTAAATCAACGACTTCCTGTAAGCGTGTGGGATTAATATTTGTAACATTATGGTTTTCATCCTGCTCGTATGCCTGGTATAGCCTGGTTTTAGCAAGGTAAGCAGCTGCCGCGTACTTGTTAGCCCTGCCAACCTGTACCTGTGTTTCGGGTAAATTACTTAAAGCAAATTGGAAATCATCACCAATTTTGTTCCAGAGTGCGTCACTTGTCAGATCATTTGATGTTTGTAAAATTTGATCCGCTGTTAACGTTTCATCAATAAATGGCACTTTATTGAATAACCTTTTCATCATAAAATAGCAATGTCCTCTTAAGAAACGAAGCTCAGCCTGAGTTTCGGCTTTAGCTGGAAATTGAGCAATGTCAAGGTCATTTGCAACGGCTAAAGCAGAATTTATTCTTGAAATGGCTTTGTAGAAATTTGCCCAGGTGCGGGGAGCATACCAGTCGCTTCCTCCCTGATCAGGAGTTGTAAGGTAATATTGCTCATATTTGTTAACATCACCCACATCGTCGATTCCACCGCCACCTTTATACGCATCGTCCGACCGTACGCTGCCAAACGCCCACATGCTGGTCATTGGCCCGATCATATCATCATTGGCTATGCCTGCATAGGCAGCGATTACCAGTTTATCAATATTAGCCGGGGTTGAAACTTGTTCTTGTGTTAAAGCTCCCTGCGGCTGGTAATTAAGAAAATCTTTACCGCACGAAGTAATTAATACCCCTGCTATGAAAAAGACCAGAATTTTTGAAATATATTTCATGATTTTAGTTTTTTAATTGTTTGCTTTATGAATTAGAAGCTGGCACTCAGGCCGAACGAATACGAAGTAGGAACTGGGATACGGTTAATATCCGTTCTTTCAGGATCTGCACCTATATATCCTTTGGGTGTTATCCAAAATAGGTTTTCGCCCTGGAAATAGATACGAAGCTGGGTCATACCTGCCTTTTTAATAATTTCTGCAGGAAGACTATATCCAAGTTGTAAGTTCCTCAGCTTGAAATAGGAATTATTCCTCAACAAATAGTCAGACATTCTTTTTTCGTTGTTATTGTCAACAATGGTAGCGGCAGGAATATCTGTACCAGTATTTGTCGGAGTCCAGGCATTCAAAGTTCCCGGAGCGGCATTTTCTCTGCTCTCAACAAAATTGTTATAATAGATATAGTTATCAACCCCTTTACGACCTGCTACTCCTGACCCGAAAGCTGAAAAATCAAAGTTTTTGTATCCAACATTAATCCGAATTCCATATTCAAGTTTTGGTAAAGTGGTTCCAATCCAATCCTGGTCTAATGAATTTACAACGCCATCGCCATTAAGGTCAACGTATTTGATTCTTCCTGGTGCTGCGCCGATTTGGGTTGGCCATGCAGCTACTTCTGACGGATTCTGGAATATTCCTGCTGATTGATACCCGAATACTTCGTATTGTGAATGTCCCAGGATTGTATTGCCAGGAAGTCCGGCGTAACCAGCCTGCACTTCTTCAGGTAATTTAGTTATCTTATCATGAAATGCGCCAAAGTTTGTTGAAACAGCATAAGTTATACCACCCTTTGTTTCGTCCTGGTATCCAAGGGAAAGTTCCCATCCCCGGTTATCCTTTGTAGCACCATTCAGCCATTTCTGTTGTCCTTCACCTAATGCCGAAGCAATTGGAGGTTTAATCAGGATGTTATCAGTTGTACGTTTGAAAAAATCGAATGATCCAACTATTTTATTCTTTAAAAATCCGAAATCTACACCTATGTTGATTTCTTTAGTTGATTCCCATTTTAGGTTTGGATTTGCAGCCTGGATGGATACAAAACCAGATGGAAGAGTTCCTGTATTTACACCAGTTATACTGTATGCGGTACCAATATTATAATATTGCTCGAAGAAGCCGCCGGCATAATCATATAGAGTTGCGCCATAACGGGCTTCATACAGACCGAATTGAGCTAAGTCGCCAATTGACTGATTACCCACTTCGCCATAACCTGCCCTTAATTTAAGGTTGGTGATCTGCTTTGTTTCCTTCAAAAAGGAAAAGTTATTCAGCCTTAAACCAACGGTAGCAGATGGGAATATACCATAACGAGTGTCGGAACCGAACCTGGAAGAACCATCCCTACGTAAAGTAGCTGAAGCTAAAATCAGATCCGAATAGCTGTATCCTATTTTACCGAATTGAGATAATAGTCTGCTTCCGGTGTTGGATCCTGTATTAGTCCGTTGCCCTGAAGCAGCGCCTAAAACAAAATATTGCTCAGTTTCAACAGCAAAATCATAGGCTGTTGATGTTATATTTTCAACATCAGTTTTAACTGATTCAGTACCTGCAAGAATATCGAAATTGTTTTCACCCACCTTGAGGTTGTAGTTAAGTGTATTGGTAAAGGCCATGCTTAAATAGTCGGAAGTGCTCATAGTTAAACTATTCGTGCTTCTGTTTACACTTCCGTTACTAATTTTCGTTTCAATATTCTTTTGTTTAAACGCATTATAATCCATACCTATACTGGATCTGAATACAAGGTTTTTCAGAATTTTCCATTCGCCGTAGGCATTGCCAAAAAGCATGGTATTGTGCGAATTATCCCACTGATTCTTATCCTGCATCAAAACCGGGTTATTCCTGTCGGAGTAACCTCCGCCTAGTGCTCCACCATAGGATCCATCCAATCCGTATAAAGGAATTGTCGGCGTTAAGCTGATGGCAAGACCAGGGGTTGGAGCGCTACCAATGTCAGGAGTTGCTCCGGTTTCATTTGAGGATGAAAATTGTGAATTAACACCTAACTTCAATTTCCCGTTAAATAATTTAAAATTGGAATTAAGTTTTCCGTTAATTCTATCATAGTTGGTGTAAACCAACATTCCGGTATTCTTAAGGTAACCAAAATTAGCCATTACAAAAGCATTGTCGTTGCCAGCGGTTAAGGTAAGATCACTATTGGTTACATAGCCTTTTTTGTATGAAGCATCCTGCCAATCGGTATTTCCGGCTGGATAGTTAGTATTGCCACCTACATAAGGTTGTACTGCAACACTGGTAAGTACGGGATTGGTATAATCATGATTCCAGGTATATGAATAAATTTCACCATATGCCGAGGTTGGATCGGTATGATCGTTTACACAAGCTTGCCATAATACCTTTCCACGGTCTAACGAACTCAACATTTTATATCTTTCTTTCTTTTCTGATTGTATGGAAAGATTGGTGTTAAAAGTAAGATTAACTTTTCCGTTGGTTACAGCGCTGGTTTTTGTTGTTACAATAATAACTCCGTTAGCAGCTCTCGATCCGTAGATGGAAGCGGCAGAAGCATCTTTCAGCACCTGGACTGATTCGATTGAACCAGGATTTAATGCGGCAAAAACCTCAGCTCTTGTAGTAGGAACTCCATCAATAATATAGAGCGGGTGACTGTCGCCAAGAGTATTTACTCCCCTGATTAAAATCTGGTCGCTCGCACCAGATGGATTTCCCGATTTGGTAACAAACAAGCCTGCAACATTACCCTGTAATGCCTGCATTACGTTTCCGGAACTCAAACTCGCACTGGCGATTTTTTTCATTTCTACAACCGAAATAGCACCGGTTACATCAACCTTTTTCTGGGATGAATATCCGGTTACTATGAGCTGATCCAGAAGCTGTGCTGTAGTAACCAGGCTTACATTTATAATTGTTTTGCCCTGTACCGGAATTTCCTGCGCGGTAAAACCGATAAAACTAAATACAAGAACAGCTTTGCTGTCTACTTCAATGGAGTATTGACCATTAATATCCGTCATAGTACCTGCATTGGTGCCTTTCACTGCAATACTTACTCCGGGAATAGTGCTTTGATTACTTGCATCAGAAACTGTGCCCGTTATTTTAATCTGGGCAAAAGCACTGGCTACCGATATCCCCAGGAAAAATACCAGGAGGAAGAACCGGATTTTTAATTGTTTGGTTTTAATGTTTCTCATAGGTTTGTTTATTTGGTTTTTGTTGGATTAATGCTGGTGAGTGTATATTTTGCTGTTACATAAATCGCGATAAAAGAAGTTGTTTTCTCAGGGGTTGATAAAATCTTTAATTACATCTTTAGTGTAGGTCGGGGTAGCGCCAGGCTGGGATGCCACAAAAGCGCCTATTGCGGATGCTTCTGTTAAGGCAGTGTTTAGATCTTTTCCATCAAAAAAAGCTGCCAGAAAACCTGCCAGAAAAGCATCTCCGGCACCTACCGAATCTTCTGTGGCAACTTTAAATCCTTTGTGATGGTAGAGTTCGTTTTTATGGAGAATATAAGCTCCGTTTTTCCCCATGGTTACGATTAATGTCTCAAGATTAAGTAAAGTGCCAAAAGAAATGATACGTTCTTCAAGCGTGCCGGATAAATTGTACCAACCGGTAATTTTCATCAACTCATCATCATTCAGCTTAACGATATCAGCTTTTTCAAGTAAAGGTTTTACATTTACTTCAGTATCGTAAGGTGGCCTGAGGTTCACATCCATTATCTTCAGGATATTGTTCTCCAACAGTTTAATGAGTGTGCTTCTGGTTGTTGCGTTGCGCGATGCCAGTGAACCAAAAACTATGGCTGTAGATGACTTTGCTTCATCTACTAATTCCGTTGTTAAAGCAATTCCGTCCCAGGCAACCGGTTCGCAAATCTCATACGAAGCGGTGTTATGCTCATCGAGTATAACAAGTACTTCGCTGGTAGGTAATGTTTCATGAACCTGAACCAGGTCGGTTCGTAACCCGGATTGTTTTAAAAACGTAACCAGATCAGCCCCTTTCTTGTCATTGCCAATGCTGCTTGCTACGGATGAACTGATTCCAAAACGCGATAAATGAAGCGCAACATTCATGGGAGCACCTCCGGGAATTGGCCCGCTAGGCAGGTTATCCCATAATATTTCGCCGAAGCATAGAATCTGATTTTTGTTGTTCATTATGATGGTTTTAAGATTTAATTATCAAATGGGTCTGGAAGCTGGAAGCCTGTTAATCAATGTCCTTCTGTCCCGGTTTATCTGTTATAGGATTTCTCCGTCCTGTGCTTTCCACATTCCACATCCCACATCCCACATCTCACATCCGACTTCCAGCTCTTTCCCCACTATTTTCTATCCACTAGCTTTTCCCCAGCAACTCGGCGTGGATTGTTTCGAGCGCTTTTCCTTTTGTTTCGGGTATCCAGATTTTTACAAAAATCCAGGCAACTACACTGAAGAATCCGAAAATGCCAAACAGGTATTGTAAACCCAATGTCCCGTGTATTACCGGCGCAAAATAGACTGTAAGGAAAGTACATAACCAGCTGACTGCAGTTGAAAACGACATGGCCACACCTTTGATCCGGTTCGGATAAATTTCGGAGATAATTACCCACATTACCGGAGCAAACGATGCCGCGAAAAATGCGATGTAAACCAATAATGCAATCAAAACACCGGTTCCGTTTTGTGATGCTTTCGCGAATTCAACAGTAAGGTAAAGAAGGGAGGCAAACATCCCGACAGCGCCCCAGAGAAGCAGAGTTTTACGTCCGCTCTTATCTACCAGCCACAAAGCCAGTATTGTCGCGAGGAAGTTTACAGTTCCAACTATCATTGACAGCATTAACGAATCAACTTTAGCTGCGCCGGCTGCCTGGAAAATATCGGGAGCAAACATGATTACGGCATTAATACCTGTAACCTGCTGAAAAGCTGCAATTAGAGTGCCGATCAGAACAATTTTTCCGGTTTTCCCTTTAAATAACTCACTCACCGACATTTTTTCCTTCTTTGATTCTGCTGCCAGGGTATTTTTCATTTCCGGGAGCTCTTCATCAACCAGTTTTTGCCCTCCCAACTTGAATAATACTTTTTCCGCTTCCTCATTGCGTCCATGTGCAAATAACCAACGTGGACTTTCAGGAAAATCCACCAGAAGAAAAATCAGGTAAAGTACTCCGAAAATGGCAGGAACCGCAAGCATAAAACGCCAGCTGTTTTCACCTGCATTTACCAGGAGGTAATCAAATATGTATGCCACAACAATTCCAATAGTTATAGCAAATTGGTTGAATGAAACCAAACGGCCTCGCTTTTTGGCGGGAGCAATCTCAGAAATGTACATAGGTGCAACAACAGATGTTGCGCCTACGGCAAGACCCGAAAGAAGGCGAAATGCGATCAGTATCAACGCCGAACTGGCTAAAGCGCATCCCAAAGCAGATATAATATAAAGTACTGCTGTAGCAATCATTACTTTTTTTCTGCCATACTTTTCAGTGAAATTGCCCGTAAATAAAGCGCCGACCAGGCAACCTATAGTGAGCAAGGCAGCAACTGTTCCCAAGCCGCTGTCGGTAAGGGAAAAACCGCTTTTAATCCCGTCAACGGCACCTGAAATTCCTGCCATATTTAAACCAAATAGTAGCCCGCCCATTACGGCTACAAAAGTTACCCAGATTAAGAATCGTGTATTCATATCATTATTAATTTATGGTAGATTGTATTATTAGTTCGACGTTAGTTGTAGTAAAAAGTCCACCTTATGCATAAAAGGAGAGAAGAAGAAATATGAGTTGGTGGATACGTTATGACAATTGTGGCGGTGATGCGCACATTATATTCACAGAAGCAAATTTAATCCTGACTTCCGCCCACGGCATTAAAATTTGATACAAGTGTCACGACTGATGTTACATTTTCATCGGTTTTGGAGGCTATTATCAATTATGTTACACAAGTATCAAATTTTGTAACCGGTCCGGAAAAATTACATTTTAAAAGAGTATGGAAACTCATTCCAGATAAATGCAGCCATTGATAAAAAATCTTTATAGTTTTGACGAATAATAAAAAATCTTGGAAAAAGACAGATATATAAACAGGAAAACATTTCTGAGGCTGGCAACATTAGGTGTTGCCACCGCATTTGCTGCATTGTGGAGTATAATGACCGCTAAAAACAAACAGTTATCGGAGCAACCGGTAATCAGCAGGATCAATATTGCTAAACTTGGTACCGGGATTTTTTTGTTCGATAAATATATTGTGGTAAAATCTGCTTCTTCATTAAAGGTTTTTTCGAATAAATGTACTCATGCCGGTTGCAGGATCAATAAGGAAATCAACGGTCAATTGGTTTGCCCCTGTCATGGTTCCCACTATGATTCATTAACAGGCAAGGTGTTGCAGGGACCGGCCGGTTTGCCATTGTCAACAATACCTTTCAGCACTGATGCAAAAACCGGCGAAATCATAATCAAAATCTAAGTCGTGAAAATACCCGAAAACATACGCCGTTACCTTGCTTACGACACATACGGATGGGTTGCAACAGCATCCATAATTCTAAGCGCGATTTCGGGTGCTTTGCTTGCTGTTCCCTATGATGTTGCTTCACCTTATCTTTCAGTAACAAAACTAGTGACAGCTAATCCTGCTGCATCATTACTCAGGAATATTCATTACTGGAGTGCGCAATTATTTCTTTTACTGACACTTATCCATATTTTCGATCATCTGTGGAAAGGAACGGAAAGTAACATCAAAAAGAAAAGTGTTTGGTTTCGGCTCACTCTTGCAATGATTTTCATACTATACGTGATGCTTTCAGGATTTATACTGAAAGCCGATGGCGACAGTTTGCAGGCGCACCGGATACTTAAGTCGCTTGTGAGCAGTCTTCCCTGGATTGGACCAATGTTGCAGCAAACCCTGATCGGAGCTGAGGGGAATTTTCAGGTATTGTACATTCAACATGCTGCGACCGCTACGGTGATTCTGTTTGTGATTATTATGGAGCATGCCCGGAGTTTAAAAGTAAACCTCCGAACACTTCTGGTTACAACCGGGATAATAACACTTTTGAGTTTTCTTTTCAGAGCGCCAATCAATGGATTGAACGATGCCCTGATGAAAGGACCCTGGTATTTTGTCGGATTACAGGAAGCGCTGCATTGGAGTTCAAACCCGCTTTTTATAACTATTGGACTGATTATTCTTCTGGTATTGATGTACCTGATACCATGGATCAAGCCCGTTTATTCAAGAATCATCAAACAATTTTTTGTAGTGATGATTCTTGTTTACGCCTTGCTCACAATTACCGGGTTTTTCTTTCGTGGGCCGATGTGGCAATGGCAATGGCCATGGAATGATAATTACAAAATGCAACCCTTACTTCATTCTGAGAAAATCAGTTTTTTTAATAATGATACGGTCCAGCTTGCTATAATTCAGGGACATGCCGAAGGCTGCGTTTCCTGTCACAAGGGCATGAATGGATTTACGGATGCGCATAAACCCGAGTTTATAGGGTGTTATTCGTGCCATGGCGGGGATCCGTTAACACTCAATAAAGCCAAAGCCCACAGCAAAATGTTTCCGGTTCCGGGGAATTTGTCCAATGCTACTGAAGCATGCGGAAATGTGGGTTGTCACCCTGGAATTGTAAGCCGGGTTAATATTTCGCTGATGTCGAGTTTAAGCGGAATAATCAGTGTCGATAAATGGGCTTTTGGGGAATCGACAAATCTAAATTTAGCTTCACATATTAAAGATATCGGATACACTGCCTCCGGTCAGCACCTGAGAAATTTATGCGCCGGGTGCCATTTGGGAAATGAAAAAACAAAAACAGGCCCGGCTGAATGGTTGGAAAGGGGCGGAGGTTGCCTTGCCTGCCATCTTACGTATGATAAAAATGCTTTAGCAACATTGAATCAGATGAAGCATAAGCAGAAATCCAATACTGCGCTTCCGGAGTTTCATCCTGCCTTGGATTTGAATATTGCAAATGATAAATGTAAAAGCTGTCACAGCCGCTCGGGCCGGATTTCGATGAATTACGAAGGCTGGCACGAAACCGAACTTAAACCGGAAAATGTGAAGGGGAAGGAAAATTACCAGGTACTGCCTGATAAACGTGTTTTTGTAAAAATGCCGGCAGATATTCATCACCAGAAAGGAATGCTTTGTGTGGATTGCCACGGATCGTACGAATTGATGGGAGATGGAAAACATTATTCTCATAAGGAAGACGCAGTGAAAGTACAATGTAGCGATTGTCACACTTCAAAAGCAAATAAGCAAAAGCTTCTGAGGGAAACCGACCAGGAAACTCAACTTATTAGCTGGCTGCGGAAATTTCAAACTGAAGGAATCCAGGTAATTCTCACTCAAAAAGGGAATGTTCCGCTGGTAAATACAATTGTAGAAGAACAGGGAATGCGACTGAGTATGATAAAAAAATCAGGAAATGCACGTGTAATTATGAAGCCGCCGGCTAAAGTTTGTACCGAAGGCAGAGCTCACGCGCGACTGAGTTGTGAAGCCTGCCACACTGCCTGGGTGCCTCAATGCATCGGATGTCACAATAGTTACGAAAGTCAGACTTTAGGTTTCGATATGCTAAAAAGCGAGACTCAAAAAGGGACATGGATTGAACATTCAACTGAAGGGATGGCGGAATTGCCGGTTCTTGGTGTAAATGCCGCTGATAAAATAAGCAAAAATGGGATAGTCAGCACTTTTACTCCTGGTATGATAATGACCATTGACAAAGGCTCATTTAAAAAAGGCGAAAAAACCGTTTTTCACAGGTTGTATGCACCTTCATCGGCACATACAACACAGCGTGAAGGCCGAAGCTGCAAATCGTGTCACAACGATTCACAGGCAATAGGATATGGCCGTGGGAAACTGGCATATTCAGCCGCCGGGAAATGGACTTTCGATCCACTCTATCAGAACAATAAGTACGACGGATTACCAGAAGATTCCTGGACAGGATTTCTCCTGGAGCGAAAGGATCAGGCTTCATCGCGGGTTGGAATGCGCCCTTTTAACCTAACAGAACAAAAGCGGATTCTCACGGCCGGTGCATGCCTTACGTGTCATGATGCAACATCAGGAGTTATGAAACGGAGCCTGGCGGATTTTGATAAGGTGATTCGCGAAAGAAGTAGGAAATGTATAATGCCGGTTTGGTAGATCAGAGCGTTAAAAGAAAAAAAGTTTAATGCTCGCAGCAACCAATACCAGAGATAAAACGCGCTTTAGATTAAGTTCAGAAATGCTCCTGCTACCAATAGCGGAACCTAAAAGCCCGGCAATCATAACTCCCATAATCCAATAAATAATAGTTGGTTGAAAGCTAAACCGGTTATTCAACAGACCAGCCAACCCACTTGCTGAATTTAGAAAAATAAAAAGTGCTGATGATGCCGAAGCTTCTTTGATTCTTGCATATTTTGCCAATATCAGAATGGGTGATAATAAGATACCACCGCCAATTCCGATTATTCCCGAAACCAATCCAAGTACAAGCCCGATTCCGAGTGCCAACAAGATTGGAGGGTCGTAAGTAGTGTCATTTTCAGTATTCCTGATCAAAAGCATCCTGGTGACTGCAATCAGCAGCATTATGCCTAGAATAATTTTGTATGCCGTCGGATTTATGCTGAACGTTGCACCGATGTAGGCTGCCGGAATGGAACTGATCAGGAATGGGACAACCTTTCGCCACCTGAAGAATCCTGCTTTATAATACGAAAAGAAAGCTATTGCCGAAACCACAAGGTTAAGAATCAATGCATAATACCGGATCGATTCCGGCGCAAAGCCAAAAAGCGCCATCAGAGCCAGGTAACCGCTGGCACCGCCGTGACCGACAGAAGAGTAGAAAAATGCGATAAGCATCAGGCCTATCACAAAAAGTAATTCATAGTGTACCATGGTTCTCCTTTCCAATTCAATTTATATTCGGGAGGCTGTCCTGTTTCCGGGGCAACCCATCGGTTAGCATTTCATAAATCTATCAGACTGTTAGAAATGAAAACTCGGAGAATTATCTGGCAATATTACGAAAGATAATTTGATTTCAGGGATTCTGATACAATTTTAGGATGTGGGAAGTCCGATGTGGGATGTAAGATGTCGGATGTCGGATGTGAGATGTGGGATGTGGGATGTCGGAAATTTGGAGGCCCTAAACCCCGAATATAGGAACCCCGGAAGCCGGAATGCCAGCACCAACAACCAATCTCACATTTGACCATCCATTATAGGTGTAGCCAGAAAAATCAATTCAATACCACTTTTTCGGTATGTGTGTTCTCAGCATCGGTAACCCGAATAAAATAAATCCCTTTGTCGAGGTGTTGCAGATTGAGTGTATTCAAATCGCCGGATACTCTTGCTTGCACACATTTACCGCTTATATCGGTTATGCTAATCTGGCATTTGGATAAATCATTAACTCCGCTGATATGAACGATGCCATTGCTGGGGTTCGGATAGATTAAAAATTCCTTATCATGCTCCGGTTCATCGATGTCAGTATTGATAAAACTTCGAACCACATTGCTGATGCGTACTTCATCGATAAAGCCGGTCAATCCTGTGCCAATCTGCAGGTTCTGTGTGCTAAGGTAAACTGCAGTTCCGGTGTAGGGCGTGCTGAGTTGCGAAACCAGGTTGCGGTCCTTATCGTGAACAATTACCGAGATTTGCGATAACTTCGTGTCGCGTATAAAAGCTACATGATACCATTGGTTTAACGAAGGACTTACAGATGTTAAACCTATACGCGAATTTGCAGCCGAGAAATAGAAGCCATAAAAAATATTTCCCCAATAAGGGTTCACCTGGAGTGAATAGTTCGACTCATAGGCATCGAGATTGCCCGGCTTATTGATAATGTACATGTAGTAACTGGCGGTATAGGATGTAAGTTTTACCCAGGCTTCAATGGTCCAGTCACCTGTAAGATTGAGCGCATCGCAGTGCGGCACCATTATGGGTGATGCTGTGCTGATACAGTTTCCAAGGTCGGCTGGCAGCCCGGAAACCTGAGTTATATTTGCTGTATCGCCAAATGCATTCTGCGACAAATTTGAGCGGTTTCCAAGGCTGTTGTCGAAATGTAGCAGCGTTACTGTATTTTTATCCATAAGGTAAGGCCCTCCAATATCATTGGGCTTCACTATACGGAAAGTGTTATCACTTTCGTCGAAATTGGAAGCATTGGTAGCATCCGTAATGCGTATTTTGCAGTCGGACGAAAGCGTATTGGCTACAACCCAATTCAATTTTTTGTCAGCCGTATTGATGTTTGTGCCAATGGTTTGATAATGAGTTCCGTTATCGTCGGTAAAAGAGATGTTTATGTTCGCAACGTTTGTAATTTCCCATGCAATCTGGGTGGTATCGCCTGCAATAATAATTCCGGGTTTGGTAGGTGTACGGAGAGTAAGTTTGTTGAGATCGATGCTTGGTAGCGGGAAATGAAATTCGGCTGTGGAAAGTGTGACATCACCACCCGAAAGTGTAAAACACCGGTTGGCGGAATATCCGGAAAGCGTGTTGAAATCTGATTCCCATCCGCTGCCCGGGGCTGTCGGGTTATCGGTATAGAACTTATATTCAACAAAATAGTACTGGCTCATAGGAATGGTAACCGAATACACTGTGCCGCTTTCGAGCGATAGCCGGGTTGAGCCCCATGAATTGAAACCGCCTCTCACATAAACATGATCAGCACCGGGCTCGAAATATCCGTATTTGATCATATCTGCCATATTCACAGAGAATTTCACATTGCTTTTGGTTTGCGTATTCACAAATTGATCGAGAAACGCCCACCATGCCAATTGCAGAGCGTTAAGATTGCTGAAACCCAATGCCGGGTAATTCATGTTTTGTACAAACTGGGCCAAAGCCGGTTCGCCTTTTGTCATGGCAATAAAGTAGGTCATTGAGGTTGACCAGGTATAACCTTCATTACCGTTAAAAACCAGCTCAATAAGCGGCTTGCCGCTCAGTTGAATAAGCGATTTTATATAATTTCTGAACGATGTCTGCCCCTCGTAGCTTTCGGGAGCATTGCGCCCATAATAACAGGCAACGCCTTCGTTGAGCCAGGCAGGCAGTACCACAGTGGTTTTCCATGCTTCCACTACGTGTGTAAATTCATGTATAAGCACATCAACAGCACCATTATATC
Source organism: Bacteroidales bacterium (assembly GCA_963665485.1). Classification (GTDB taxonomy): domain Bacteria; phylum Bacteroidota; class Bacteroidia; order Bacteroidales; family UBA4417; genus UBA4417. The sequence continues at coordinate 1,764,354 of OY762227.1, forward strand.
CAACTGTTGTAGGCGATACCACCGTTATTACTTTTTTGCCCCAGGCCGTGCCTGTCCCCCAATCTGCCATTTCGGGATATCCATCCACCAGGTGGAAAACTGCAAGACTTTTATAAATATAGATATCTATTTTTGCGCCAACCGTGGTTTGAAGCTCTGTTGTAATGCGTTCGAAGCTATTTTCCAGTTTGGTAGAATAATCATCAATAATTGCATTTTCCTGGCTGGTATAGTAAAAATTAAAATGAGTGGTCGATTTGTACTGGTTCATATCACCATCGTTGTATGTTAAAACAGCTAAAGTTAAATCGGCCGTGCCTAAACCTATCGGGCGATTACCGCTTGCGGCAATAGGAAAATTACCTTCCCATCCTCCGTTGGCAGCACCCGGTGTATTAATAAAATATTTGTATTCGTGGTAGCTGTAATCGGCCAGCGACAAGGTGATGGAATACACGTTGTTGCTGCCTTTTGTCATGGGAGTAGTTGAAGCCCAGTTGTTAAAAGTGCCCTTCAGGTAAACGGCATCGGTAGTTGCATTAAATTTCCCCTGGCTCACCATAAGGCTCATATCAACTGAAAATTTGATGTTGCGATTGGCATAGCTATTTCCAATGGCGAAAAATGCCAGTACAAGTACTATTATAAACCTGTATTTTTTTTCACAAAGCTGTACAGAAGGTATCATAGTGTGTTGTATTAGAGTGGTTTAAAATATTTTTAGAAGGTAACGTCCGTTTCTGTACTTGAAGAGAGTAGGTTAAATATATTTTTTTGATTTGGTACGTCCCTGGGCATCATAATTTATGCGTACCGTTTTCTTCTCTCCGGTTCCAGTCTGGTATTCTTCTTTAATCACGCTCGAAGCTTGTGGGCCTTTGCCAATATCCGAGGCCATTGCCGACATAAAAGTTACAATCAGTAAACCAACCACCGCAATAAAAGAGGTGGCCAGGGTGGTCCAGTAAATAGCAATTGCCGGAATTAACAGTATGAAACTTCGCAACAAGCCGGCTGTGGTACCAAATTCGCGAATGCTGCGAAAAACGGCCCAGCCGAAAAATACCGGCATTACAAGTTGCTGGATCCAGAAAAATTTCACAAAAATTCCTGCTTGTGAAGGATAAGCGAGTACAGGAATATGAAGCAAGAAGTTTTTAAATTCGGTATCGTAAAACAGGACAGTTAGGCCTGTTAACGCTCCGAAAAAAGCAGATGCAGCCAGAAAAGCTATTCCTGGTTTAGTAATGTTAGGTGTATTACCCGCCCATTTGTACAGCTTTTTATCGATGGCTGTGGCAAAAATGAAGTAAAGCACTGATACCAGCATCGTGATGGCTAAAATGATCCAGAATTCTTTATACGTGAATCGCAGCATGGTATCGAGGGAGCGTTGAATACGACCTTTTGTTGGGTTTGTGCCTTCTTTGTAACAATATTTTGGGAGTGTAACAAGGTTAATTACATAAGCTTGGCTGCTGTCGGGCATTGCTACCAGGGCGCCAAGTTTGGTTTTAAGTCGCAATATTTCAAGTACTTTAAATTTATCTCCTTCCTTAAGTGTATCTGTTTTCCAATCAAGGATATTCATTGTTTCAATCTCATTTTTGCTGGTATAAACAATAAATTCGTTGACATCAACTATAAAAATATCGTCCACTGAGGCATTTAGCCGCGACAAACTATCGTCATATGCGGTATTAATTTCGGGTTTCTTTTCTGCTTTGGCTTTTAATGCATAAGCGGTTGATACTGTGCAAATGGATATAGTAAGTATCAGGATGATAGCTGGTTTCAGGAAACGGAGAATCATTGTGCGTGCTGTTTTTGAGTTATTAATCTTTGCGAACTATTACCAATTCACCTTTAGGGTTTATAAATCCCGATTGATTGGCACCATCTTTATAAAATTCAACGTAGGCGCGGTTATCGGTAAATCCCAGTATTTTCGAGTACATGGCATTGCCTATCATTACGGTGCCATCCGGATTTAAAACCTGCAGTCCATCCTGTGTTTTTGGTTCATATACAATTCTGCCATCGGCATTTACATAAGGTTCGTTGTTGGTTTCCAGTTTTCGCACAGGCTTGCCATTTATATCGATAATTACTTTTGTGAGCTCAGGTACATCGAGGGTTACCAACGCATAGCCATTGTGGAAACCGAACGAATTTTGTGTGTATTTAAATTCAAGTGCCATATTGCCTTCTTTATCCAGATAGCCAGCCTGCATTCGGTCGTTGGTAACAAGGGCGCGGCCGTCCGAAAAAGGATTTGGCTTGTTGGCATAGTCGAACGACACTTTGGTAGCCCCGGTTTTATCAATATATCCCCAGTAAAAATTAATGGTATTTTGAACAGCACACCTGTCATCAGAAAATTCAGCGGTTTCCTCCCACTTTTTGTTTTCAGGTTTTATCATCCATTTGCCTTTGTTATCTACAAAGCCATATGAATTCAATTTGTCATCCCACATTTTGGTTAAACCGTTCTGGAAGGGTCCAAATTCGAAAAACCATCCTTTAAATTTGGGCATAACTGTACCTTGTAAAACAACGCCCTGGGTATTGATAATGCTATAAACGGTTGGTTTACCAGGTCCTGCTGTTTTCCCTACCATGGCTACCCCATCGCTGAATGGGGATGCTTCTTTAAACGATTGATTTTTAAAAAGCTGATTCCCTTTTTTGTCGATATATACAGGCACATTGCCATAGCCATCGGGTGCGCGCATTCCCAGCAGGCAGATTCCGCCTGAGAAAAAGGGCGCCGACTTACCCCAAAGGAAAAAGTTGGGCTGAATAACCCAATTGCCGAGGGTATCAATAAAACCCCACAGATTATTCTTTTCGAGGGCGCAAAGTCCTTCCTTAAAGCAGTAATCAGTGCTGTTGTAATCGAACTTAACAGCCTTGGCCTGCGTAAGATCAGGGTTTATTACCAGGAAGTTTACAATTGTTTGACCGTTTAGAGCTGAAGTGTTAAACAGCTGAAAACTAAGAATTAGTGTCATTGTCAAATAAAACGGAAATAGGTTTTTTTGCTTCATTTAGTGTTGTGGTTTTAAGGATTATTGAAGGTTTCGGTTAATCAGAATAGAATTGATTGAGTATTTATAAGCTTCAGGATTATCTCAATTGGCAAGCCAATACCATCTTATTGAAATATGGCAAAGCAGTTGTTAATTCCAGCCTTTTGCTTCTTTATAGGCATCAATACTCTTAAATAGGATTGTTTTCATCTGAGCTAATGATGATGTTACAGGAATTACTCCGGAAACCTGCTGAATTTCGCCGGCTTTCATTTCTTTCGAAACACTCATCACCAGCCAGGTTTCATAAGGGTTAATATTCATTACGCTGTTGTTTTCATCCAGCAGCAAGGCAGGCACTGTTAAGGGAATATTTTGTCCGCCCATGGTTTTTCCGGAGTTGGTTTTTAACTCTACATCTGCTGTAAATGTAATGCCATCCCATTCGGCCTTGGTGATTTTAAGGCTTTTTACAACATAGGTGGTGTTACCGGTTGAATCAATAAACGGAATGTTTATTGGCAGACCTAACCTGGCTGCAGAGGTTGTAAATTCTGTCTTCGATTTCTCTTTCAGGATATTTATTTCCGATTGTACTTTCACCAGGTCATCCACCGATTTCGACTGGGTTTTGGCTTTTGCCGTAAGCACTGAATCCTGGGCTTTATACATGGCTTTGAGTGCCGGGAGTTGCCCCAGGTAGCCATGGGTTTCGATGTTTTTAATTTCAGGTCCTCCCTTGCAACCACCTGCTAAAATGGCTGCAATAATTATTGCGGATGCGAACAGGGTTTTCATTTGGATGCAGTTGTATGGTTTGAAATACGTTTTTGGCTGGCAAATCTAAACCCTAACTATACATCAATGCAAATAGTATATGTGCTGATTTATGAATCAGTACAGCATATGTGAAAACAAAAGGAAGGGAGCCTGGAATGTAAATTCAGGATTATAATCCTGTTTTATGTTTCTCAATAAATTCAGTGGGTGTCATTTTCTGAAGCTTGCGGAATGCCGCATTAAATGCACTCTTCGAATTGAAACCAGACGAATGCGCAATCCCTTCGATGCTGAGTATTTGCTGCGAATCACTCAAAAGTAGCTTGCAGGCTTCCAGGATGCGGTACTGATTGATGTATGAACTGAAATTGTATCCGGTACGGTCGTTAATAATTTTAGATACGTATAAGGTGTTGGTATCCAGTTGTATGGCCAGGTCGTGTAGGGTAAGGTCGGGCTGCAGGTAACATTTTTGGTTTTCCATGGCATCCAGCAAACCAGTCCAGAGTAATTGCTGTACTTCGTTACTTAGCACAAGTTTTACAGTTTTTTCATCGTCGCTAAGCGTTTCAATTCCCGTTTCAGAATAGGATGGGAGGGAAGCAGGGGCTACTGCCCGTAGGTTGTTTCTGCCAAAATATTTTGTCGAAAGTGCAATAAGGGCAAATGTAACGGCCAATGTTACAACTATCAGCCAGGCTTGAGGGTTGTGATCCGGCTGGTTGTTTTTTAAAGTAACAGCTTGTTCAATAAGTTGTTCCGAATTGAGTTCGTGTTGCAGTTCTTCTTGCTTTATGGGTTGGGTCGCATTTTTAATGGAGTCGCCGGTATCGCTGTATTTCTTCAGGTACTCAAAAGCTTTTTCGGCATTCCCAATGGATTGATACAGCTCCGAAATGGCTTTCAGATTCGAGAGATAAAAATTAGCATCACCTAGTTCCAATGACAATTGCAGGCTTTGGTTATAATGTGTAAGAGCATCGGAGTAGTTCTTGTCTGAGTTTTCAAATTTTGCCCGGGTATCATAGTAAACAATGGCTGATAACTTATCGTTGGCTTTGTTCATGTAAATTTCGCTTTGCTGCAAAGAAGCCAGTATTAAATCATACTTCTTCTCACTTATGTACACATCGGCCAGGTTGCAGGCAGCAAAACATGCACCTTGCCAGTCGGTGCTTTTGATTTTCGAATTAATTGTGAGGTTAAACCAATATATTGCTTTTTTGCTTTGGTTTTGGCCTGCATAATACATTCCAAGCATATTCTGGGCATATCCAAGTCCTTTGTCGTTTTTTAGCCGTTTAAAAATCAGGATCGACTTATGCAAAATATTTACAGTGCTATTTATGTCGGAACTCTTGTACGCATTAGCCGTGTTACAGTACAGGTAGGCCATAAAAAGGCTGTCGGAGGTTTGTTCGCATAATCGGGTTGCGCGCACCAACACTTTTTGGCCAATGTCACCCATTCCGGCATCATTAAACATGAGTCCTATGCCAATCAATGCTCTGCCGGCCGCGCCTTTGTCATCGCATTGCCTGAATTCCTTTTCCGCTTTATTCAACAATTCCACGAAAGCGTTTATCTCGCCGCTTTGCCTGGCAATGCGTGCCTGTAGCAGGTATGTTTGCGCCAGTACCAAAGATTGCCGGAGAGGTAAAGCTGTTTCAACGGCCCGTTTGCAGGCATTATTAGCCTGAACGTAGTTTTTTATTTTGTAAAAATACCGGGCTTGCTGGTAATAAAATTCAGGATCAAAAAGGGTTTTACCGCTCTGCCGGTAGGCTTTTTCGGCTTTTGCCAATAGTTTGGCAGCTGAATCGGGTGGTGTATTATCCGATAATTTTAACGATGCCAATGCCGTAAGTGTTTTGGCTATATAGGCTGGATCGTGAATGCGGCTGGCCTCGCTTACAGCCTGTTGAACCAGCGAATACGCTATGTTGATTGAATCATAATGCTGGCTGGAAAGTTGAAGAAGCAAATCAACCCTTGCCCCTCCTTTGGCGGTGCTAAGTTGTTTCGCTACCCTGTTTTTTTGCTGCTGCCTTGTTTCGGCACCGCAAACCGAAAAGGCTGTCAGTAATTCCAGTACCACAAGTAATACAACTGATTTCATTGATGCGAGTACTGGTTGCTTGTAAGGTAAACTTATCGTTGCTTGTGTGGCAAATATATTGAAATTGCAAATATTCGAACATGGGATTGGGCGAAATAATGCCTGTTATGGATTTTGTTGTTTATTCATAAAGAATTCCGCCTTAAGCAAGTCGGCGGAGGTGTTCACATTTAAAAACAAGTTAGGCTGATGAACAGCTGATTTTTCGTTGATAATCAATTGGTTGATATTAATTTCTTCGAACAGATCAGGCAATTTGTAATTCCCTTTCTCAATAAATGATTTCAATTTATTTATTACCGATCGATTATAAAAGCCGCAGAGTGGTTCGTAGTGCCTTCCGCCTTCCCACGGAACTGCCACCTCATATTTTTCACCTTGTTGTAAAATGTATTCCATCAATTGGTGGGTTACCAAAGGCAGGTCGCACGAGAGTATGAGATTTTTGGTTGAAGTGCTTTGTTTCAGTGATGAGTAAATTCCTCCCATCGGGCCGATGTCGGGAAATTCATCAGCCACAATATTAAAACCGAACCCGGAATATGCATTGGAGGAAGAGCTGATTATGATTTGGCTGCACAACCCGGTAAGGGCTTCGATAGCATAACTGATCATCGGTTTCCCGCAAAGGAGCTGCAAGCCTTTTTCGGCACCCATTCGCGAGCTTTTTCCACCAGCAAGAATAATTCCGGTTACTTCCATTTTATTTCAATTGATGCTTAAAAAACAAACAGCTGTCGCCATAACTGAGAAATCGGAAATTATTTGACAATGCGTATTCATAGACTTCTTTCCACTTTTCGCCTATAAATGCGGCTACCAATAACAGCAATGTGCTTTTAGGCTGATGGAAATTAGTAATAATGGCATCAGGAATATGATAGGTATAACCGGGAGCGATCATCAGAGAGGTTTCACCATGCAGTTCAGCCACACCAAATCGCTCAAGAGTTTCAATTACACATTGCAGCGCGGCTTCGGCTGAAACAGGATTTTCAGAAACATGCAGGTAGGGATCCCATTGTTCAATATGCATAAGTGCTGATTCCGGCTTTTTCAGAAGCCATTTTACCCCTTGCCAGTAAACACTTTCAAGAGTCCTGACGGTGGTAGTGCCGACCAGAGTAATATGTTTTTCTTTATAATTCAGGATTTCTTTAAGTAGTTTTACAGGAACAATTACCTGTTCGAAATGCATATGATGATCGCCTATGGTTTCGGAACTTACCGGTTTAAATGTTCCGGCGCCAACGTGCAACGTCACCGAATCTGTTTTAATTTTTTTCGTCATCAGTGATTTTAAAACATCCGGAGTAAAGTGTAATCCTGCAGTTGGAGCGGCTACAGAACCATCATTACGCGCAAAAACAGTCTGATAGCGTGCATTGTCATTCTCTGAAGCCTCACGGGAAATGTAGGGAGGCAAAGGGATTTTGCCGAAATGTTCCAGTATCTGAGCAAAAGTCAGATGTGACGGTGTCCATTCGAAACGGATATAGAAAGCAGTTTCATCACGTTCTACTAAGCTGGCAGCCAATTTAACCGAACTGCCATCAAATTCGCTTATAAGTTCCAATGGGCCGGCTTTCCAGCGGCGCGCATTACCTACCAGGCATTTCCAGGTGGAGCTTTGCTGTTGCTGGAATGCCAGTTGAATGTCATTCGTTGGCTTAAGAGGTTCAAGGCAGAAAATCTCGATCTGTGAGCCTGATGGCTTTCGGAATAAAAGCCTGGCATGAACAACCCGTGTTTCATTCGATATAAGGAGGCTTTCAGCGGGAAGATATGATGCTACAGATAAGAAAGTATCTTCAGAAATCGTATTATCTTTTAATACCAACAATCTTGAGTTATCACGTACTTCGAGCGGGTACTGCGCAATCTGTTCAACCGGCAAAGGATAGTTGAAATCTTCAATACAGATTTTGCGAAGGTTATCGAGCATGATTAGCTGTTTTTGTTAAGGTGGGCAAAATTACGTTTTTTATAACAATCGTCATCTGCAATACCAATTGTGCTCAGAAACTAAAAGAGCCGGAATGCTCCGGCTCTTTTAATTATATAGCAGATCGGATTATTTTGTGATGAAAATCTTCTTTGTAAAACTATTCTTCTTATTGCTGAGTATTACCGTATATAATCCCGAAGTCGGGGTATTCAGGTTAACGATTTTAATATTATCGGCATCAATTGCGACATCATTCTGTTTCCAGATTAAGGCACCAAGATTATTGAATATTTCGATGTTGAAAGGTTCTTTACTGGCTGTTTTTAATTTGATGTTCATGCGGCCATTGGATGGGTTTGGATAAATATCAAATGATTCTGCACTCATTTCCTTTGTTGAAACTGTAAGCAATGTCAAAGTAGCATTACCGGTTGTGGAAATTGTGGTCATACAATTTCCTGTCAGAACAGAACGGTATTTGAATCCGGTCATTGTTATTTCAGGCGATGAAAGTGTAAGCGTAGCAGTTTTTGCATTTAAATAAATTCCTCCATCAGCAATGTCAGTAAACCCTGACCCTGCATTTTCCTGCCATTGGTATGAGACTACATTAGTTGCAACAACTGTAAATTGAGCGGCATCACCACAAGTTATTGCTTGATCCACAGGCTCTGCATGTATTGCAGGTTGGGTACAAGTGGGTGTATATTCCCAAAAATCATTGTATTTTATCGCATTTATACCATCATAGCCTGTCCCGATAAACACAGTATTTGAAATACTTAAACCCATAGCAAGAGTTCTGGCTTGTCCACCAAAGTTGGTTTTTTTAGTCCAGGTATCCAAAGTTGGACTATATTCCCAAAAATCATTTGTGTAGCCTCCGCCAATATCTCCCAAACCAATATAGCCATATGTATCAGTTCCTATCCCAACAGCCTGAAATCTTCCGGAACCACCTAAATCAGCTTTCCGAACCCAGGTATCCGAAGTTGGATTATATTCCCAAAAGTCTTTCGTTAAAATGGAACCATTATTTCCTGTTCCTATATAACCCTTATTCCCTATGCTGAAACCAACACCAAAAGCCCTGACAGAAGTGCCTACATTTGATTTCTGAGTCCAGGCATCTGTATCCGGATTATATTCCCAAAAGTCATTACTTCTAATAGCTGGTGGACCAAATACAAGCAGTCCAATACCTAAATATCCTTTAAACCCTATACTGAAGCTGGCTGCTCCTACCCGAGGTGCCCCAGGAAAGTCAGCTTTCTGAATCCAGGTATTTGTTGCAGGATTATACTCCCAAAAATCATTCTTATATACGCCATCATTGCCACAGGCAATATATCCTTTATCTCCGATACAAAATCCACTTGCGTCTACTCTGGCTGTGCCTCCAAAATCGGCTTTCTGTGACCAGCTGTCAGCTACGGGGTCATATTCCCAGAAATCTTTTCGATTGGCACCAGCATTTCCCATACCCACATACCCTTTGGCCCCGATACTAAATCTGGCCGCTCCATATCTGGCTACGCCTCCAAAATTATTTTTCTGTGTCCAGGAATTGGGTAATTGTGAGAAGGTCGGGAAAGAAAATGTAGTTAATAAAAAACAAACAAGTCCAAGTATTACAAGATTTTTTGTCATAAGCAGGAAAAATTATTTTTATTTTAAAACGCAGGAACGTTCTGCATTTCAGTCATAAATATTTTAATACAAAGTAACCCCGTTTTTCAGATTTTGAGTTATCCTTTTATCAATTTTTAGTTTAAAGTGCTTGATAAGAAGAACTTTATCTAAACAATAATATCTTATTGTGCCGGATTTCTTCGGATTCCTAATGGTTTAACTTTTAATTTATCTAGTTATAAACAACTTCTTTACAAAGCTATTCACTTTATTTCTCAAAACCACAGTATATACTCCCGAAACAGGAACACTGAGTTCGATTTTTTTCGCATTATTTCCATCAACAACAGCATTCTTCTGTTTCCAGATCAATGTACCAAGGTTGTTGTATATTTCTATATCATACACCTCTTTGCCTGCTTTTTTTAGCTTAATATTGAAAACGCCATTATTGGGATTTGGATATATGTCACATAATTCAGTGCTAAACTCATTCATTGAAACGTTGAGTATTGAAATTGAGTTTGAAGCTTCTGAACTACATCCTCCTTCAGTAATCACGGTATAATACGTTCCATTCAATGGTGCTACATATACAGAATCATTTGACCCAGTGATTTCAACCCCATCCATATACCATTGGTTGCCATGAGCTACACTGCTGATGAGGCTGTCTCCGCTTCGCGTAATGAGTGGAGCATTTGGAATGGGCTTTATAATAAGTTCGCCATTAATGAAATTTATCAAATAATCTGAAGAAGTTAATCCCGAAGGTTCAATGGAATAATTACCAGCTGTGGTAGCCGATAGCGCTGTGCCTCCGATGGCAAGAGTTCCTCCAAGGGCACTTTGATCTTCTCCGGCAATAAAGCCATCAAAATTAATTGAATAGAGTCCGTCAAATATTGCCCCATCCTCACATTTCTCCTTGCTGTCCGCCGTTACTGTTAACGATTTTGCAGTTACAGAAAGAGTTGCTGTTCCATTTGAGGTTGCTGTTGAAAGGCATTCTCCTGTAACAATACAACGGTATTTATAGTCAGTCATATTTACATTAGGCAGAGAAATAGTGAGTGTGTCATTTGTTGTATTTGAATAAATCCCTCCATCGATAATATCTGCAAATCCTGTACCCTTATCTTCCTGCCATTGGTAGGAAGCCGCATTTGAACTTGTAACTATAAAAGTAGCTGGGTTGCCATATGTGATAGATTGACTGCCTGGTTCCAGGGATATTGCAGGAGAAACACATGGAGTATATTCCCAAAAGTCATTGTATTTAATTGCAGTTAGTGAATTGTACCCTAATCCAACATACACTTTGTTGTCAATACTCAAACCAATTGAAAGGCTTCTTGACTGACCACCAAAATTGGTTCTTTTAGTCCATGTATCCTGAGATTGGCTATATTCCCAGAAATCAATGGAATAATCACTTCCAACATCACCTAATCCTATATACCCTTTTGTACCGGTACCAATTCCAATTGCCTGAAATCTACCAGCTCCGGCAAAATCAGCTTTTTTCACCCAGGAATCATTTTCCGGATTATATTCCCAAAAGTCTTTTTCAAGAGTTCCGGGATGATTTCCTGTACCAATATATCCTTTATTGCCAATACTGAAACCTGCAGCATAAGCTCTGGTTGATCCCCCGAAATTTGATTTTTGAGTCCAGGTATCCATTGCAGGGTCATATTCCCAAAAATCATTTACCCTAGTTGTGGCATCTATGAGACCGGTACCTATATACCCTTTTGATCCAATACTGAAAGCTACAGCAGCGCTCCTGGGATCTCCGCCAAAATCAGCTTTTCTAGTCCAGATATTGGTAGCCGGATCGTATTCCCAGAAGTCCTTAGTTAAGGTACCATCATTACCACATCCGATATATCCTTTAGTATCTATACTAAATCCGGAAGCATAAACTCTGGCTGTTCCACCAAAATTAGCTTTTTGTGACCAGGTGTCATTTGTTGGATCATACTCCCAGAAATCTGTTAATTTTGAATTTGAAGTGCCTGTTCCAATGTATCCTTTTGATCCAATACTAAAACCGACTGATCCAAACATCTTAAGACCGGCAAAATTGCCCTTTTCGAGCCAGGAATCAGGTGCCTGTGCAAATGATTGCAGCATGAAAACACTAAATATGAAACTAAGGAACACAAGAACTGTTAAGTTTTTTTTCATGTCGATACTATTTTTTTATTTCTGCTATTTTTAAATTTTTCAATTCATCTATCGTTACGGTTGGAGGCATTTCCCCTTTTTTTAGTTTTTTTATCACAAGCCGGGCTACCTTTTCGGCATCTGGTTTGCTTTTAAATCCATCATTTCCTGGTAAGCCAGGAATATTGATTTGATGAATAAGCATTTTCCCCCCTTTAAATATATCATAACACCAGGTGCTATTATTTGAAGGAAGGATTTTAAAACTATACGTACTACTTGTTTGTTTTTCCACACCAGGATTTTTTATTTCAGCTTTTCTGTCACCACTTTGACCATTAGCAGAAAAAAAAATCATAACCAGCAGAAAAAATATTGTTTGCTTTATTCCTATCATTTAAGTGTTAGTTTTACTGATATTAAGCAGACAATTGTAAAGAATATATCTCCAATTCAATACTCTAAACTTTTTCAATATCTCTTTGCAAAGATAGTTGAAAAATTAATTGAAGTATAATTCACCAATCTTGCCAAAAGTTATCTGTTAAAAAAAATAATGCCCCAAATCTGCATTTTTTTTAATTGGCAAGTGATTGATGATACGCAATTTAACGCATTTTAAAATTAATCTGCGTTAAATTAATTCCTTAGTATCGGAAAGCCCTTTAATGCTAAAGCTAAATTTCTTACCTCTATTGCTCAAGTCTATTTTCGGGGAATGCCAGAATTTGTTTACTGTTTGGTTTTACTTTTTTTATATAGCTTTGAAAACATCACCCAACATTCAATAAATATTCAACAATAAGCATACCAAAAAAATAAGTGTCACACTATCAGTTATATAAATAAATTTTACGAGAACGATACTTTTTCAAATCAGACTTTTATCCTCAAAATGATACAATCCGGATTCGTTTTGATGATGAGATAGACCTGTGTTTAGAGTAGAATGGTACATTTTGATCATGCGGCGATAAGTACGCTACAATTCTTCATTTAATTGATTTCAAAGGGGTGGCAAACAAATATTGCTGTAATTAAACTATATATCAGATTAAGATTTTTCTTGAAAGTGATTTTGGAAATGAATCTATTAAAATAGTGCTGATGAGAAATCTGATCACTTATTTCACGAATCCCGGTATAAGTTTTAAGGTAATATAAACTACACATTTAAGTGATGATATTTCTCCATTTAGGCTTCTTCAGTGTAAATTGTGATTTTAATAAAAAAAGCTGCTAGCATATCCAAAAAACAATTAATTGTCGTAATTTTATATGTCAGTTAATCTGATATGTCTTCTGCTATAAATTCTTCTTGTAGCTTGTTAGCGAAAAAGTAGGGATACATTTCACTGAAAACCTTGGACTAACACTCTTCCAACTATTTGACTTACAATTTCTCAGTTGTGATTTTTCACATGCAATTCCCTTTTGAGATGTTTCCCTTTATTAATTTGGACAAATTAGAAACTTTTTTTAATCAGGAGTTAGTTCTTGATTTAAAATACCAGGCTAAAGCTGAATAATATTTTAATTCTCAGGATAGTGTATGAAACTGACATTCCTAGCTGTAGCTTTTTTTCAAATGAATATACAGCCGATTCTGGTTCAGGTTTTTATCGCGTCAATAAATAAGCTGGTTGTGCGAAAACAACTCTGTTTTATACTTCATCAACGAACTGAAAATGCATTTGTGATTTTGAGAGCAGGTGATGAGCCTCATTACGGACTAAGAGTTCATGATAAATATAAGCCAATAGTCCTTAATGAATTTGAGTTTAAATCTAATTTCCGGATTGCTACCATTTCACAAATAAAATAGTATCTGTTAAGAAATAATGATCTTTCTTCAAGTAAATCACTAAGATATATTCAAACAAAATAATGTTAAACTCTAAACAACATTCAGATGAAAAAAAATTTCCTTTTTACTGCATTATTCTCAATTATTTCATTGTGTGCTAATGCTCAAATTCATTCTTCCACTGAAGGAGGATATTGGAACAATCCGGGTACCTGGGAGGGTGGTATTATTCCTGGTTCGGGCAACGATGTAATCATCGAAGGGCCGGTTATCCTTGCTTCGGCAAGTGGTTATACCATCCTGACGGAGTATTGTAAAAACCTTACAATTACAGCTTCAGGCTCCTTAAAGAATGGCGATTATGGCGGCGGTTTAGGCATATATCCATTAGAGGTTGCGGGCAATGTGATTAATAATGGAACCGTATCAAACGGCCCCAGCGATGCGCTCAAAATATTTATTTCGGGCGATCTCGAAAACAATAACATATGGATGCCGTACCAAACTGAATTTCAATCTTCAGATAACCATAATCTGAGTCTTGCGGCCGGGGAAACCCTTGGCAGCAAGATTGTAAACAATGGAGCTTCCACTATTACCGCGCTTACGGATTTAGTATTTACCTGCGATTTTGTAGGTGACGGCAACCTGAACAGGGATAATTTTTACCTGAACGGGAAAACGCTTGTGCTTGGCAATCATTCCATTGAGCTTCGCAAATGCCTGATCAACAACGGAACATTAACCGGCGATTTTCATATTAAAGGAAATTTCAAGGTCGATATGAATCCTTCGGATACCATGGTTTTTATCGGGAATATAACGGTAGATGATACCCTCACCTGCAACCCGTACTACGGAGGCTATGCCATTGAAAAACTGAAAATTACCGGCGACATAACCAACAACGGAGTAATTTCAGATAATGATGGTGATAACCCCGACGACTTAAGCCTGCTTATTACCGGCAATATCATTAATAACGGATTATGGACTTGTAACTATGTATATTTTACCGGCACCGGAACCCAATACATATCACAAAGTTCAGGTAAAAAATTCGACAGCAACTTTACCGATCTCAATCCTGCCGGTAAAGTTCAGGCGCTAAGCAATATAAGCATCGCCAGGGATTTTAACCTGAATGGAACCACACTCGAAATGGACGGCCACACACTCGCACTCAACACGAATGGCTGGCTGTATAATGGATTTATTAACAATGCAAAGCTGCACAACGGGCAACTTCAAAACGTAACAAGTCTCGGCAATCTGGTAATTGAAGGTGTTGTAACGGTTGAAGCCAATAATACTTTTAAGAATTCAGTAGTTGTAAATGACACCTTGCAATCCAAAGAATATGGGGGTGGAAGTATTATATATACATTAAAGATTGACGGTAATATTGAGAGCAACGGTGTACTCAAAAGTTACTCGCCCGATGATCAGCTTTCATTGGAAATTACAGGAAATATTACTAACAACGGCACATGGACTTGTAATTCCGTTAACCTCACCGGTACCGGCACACAATACATATATCTAAGTCCCGGCAAACAATTTGATTGCAGCTTTGCCGACCTGAATGCAGGCAGCAAAGTGCAGGCGTTAACCAATATTTCCATAACAAAAGATTTCAATTTAAATGGCACGACTCTCGAAATGGAAGGAGCCACTTTAACTATTAAGGGTTGGCTGTATAATGGATTTATCAATAATACCATATTGCATAACGGATACCTGCAAAATATAACTAGTCTTGATAATCTTGTTATAGAGGGACTTGTTACGGTGGAAAGCAACAATGTATTTCAAAAATCAGTTGTGGTAAATGATACCCTCCAATCCAAAGAATATGGTGGTGGAAGTATTAACTATACGCTGAAAATTGATGGGAATATCCAGAATTACGGTGTAATAAGAAATATCTCACCCGATGATCAGCTCGTGCTCGAAATTGCAGGCAATGTAGACAATAACGGCGAATGGCTGCAAGGATTTACCAAATTTACTGGCACACAAGTTCATCATATCAGTGCATTAGCCGGGCATATTTTTAACGGACAGTTTAACGTACTTGATTCCATTGGGTCTGTCACTGCAACTTCCGATGTTGTGTTTTCCGGTGATTTCGACCTGGGAAAGACGACTTTGGATATGCAGAACAACGCGCTTACCTTCCGAACGGATAAGTGGTTGTATAACGGTTACCTTAAAAATGCGCGGCTCCGGAACGGAATGTTATCGCATATCAGGTTGTTAGGCGATACCGAAATTCACGGGTATGTACAACTTGCCGAAGGCAACGACGCCATTGGTAATGTAACGGTTAACGATACTTTAACCGTGATTGCTTATGGCGGAGGTTCGGCGGCATATACTTTTGTTGTTTATGGAAACATTGTTAATAAAGGCTTTGTGGGTCAGATGTATGATGATGTTTTGAGTATAAAAGTAAATGGAAATGTAATTAACGAAGGCATGTGGAATGCCTGGCGAAATTGCTTTCTGTTTTATGCAAATGTGGACATCTGTAGCCTGACAATTACCAATAAAAGTATTTCTGAGTTGCTGGTTAATGGTTCAGCAATTACAGGCGCTGGGGCAAGCGCATTTTCAATACTCTCAGGTGGCGGTATGCAAACAATTCCCACAAACCAGTCGTATGGTGCAACCATTCAGTTTACACCTTCAGGTGCCGATGCCACAGCTATGTTAACCCTGGATTGCAGCCAGATAGGAAGTTTAAATAGTATAGAACTGAATGGGTTTAATTACGAAACTGTGTTTACCGGTTTTGAAAATAACCGGCAGGTGTCCGGCAAAATTGCTTTGAATCAGAACTATCCCAACCCATTCGCCGAAAGCACCACCATCAACTGGCAACTCACACAAGGAGCCCATGTTGTGTTAAAAATTTATGATTTCGCTGGCCGCGAAGTGAAAACCCTGGTGGATTGCGAACAGGCAAAAGGGGAACATAAAGTTGATTTTAACACCGCAAGTCTGCCGGCCGGGGTTTACTTTTATCAGCTTCGGGCAAACGGAAGAATTGAAACAAAGAAAATGATATGTTTTAAATAACTTACCAATCTAAAAACCAATGTCATGAAAACTTTCGGAATTTATTTGAAAGACCCGGTGATGGCAATTCTGTTTTTCTTGCTTGCCGGGCGATTGGTTATTAATGCGCAAACTACCCTTCCCGATAGTGTGATTTTTCAAGGTACAAAAATTGATATCGGTGAAAAATTCCGCAACAGTGGATTTCCTAGTCCTGCATCTTTCGTTCATTATACCATTAACTCCTATTTTAAAGAACCGGGTGGCACCGAACACCTGGCGTATGTTGACAACTACAAACTTTATTATTTTAAATCGACCGACGACGGCGCCAACTGGGTGAAAGAGCAAATAATTACCTCGAATGAAGGCGATATTCGCAGTTGTGCCTTAACGGTTGATACAACGGGCAAAGTGTTCATCGGGATAACCGTGAATAATAATCTTAATTATTCAAATCCTCCGGCAACTGCCTATGGTTCTGAATGGTACTTTGATTTGTACTGTGTAAACAATAAAACCGGAGGCTGGGTCAAAGAGCTTGTGAGCCAGCACTCAGGTAATTCAGGCGCTTTGGTGGAGGGTTTATTTGTTGATGCCGGCAACCATGTGCATATGCTGGCTAATTATTACGGATGGGGCAGTTACGGCGGTACGGCCTGGGAATGGATCCGGAATGCAAACACAAATGCCTGGGGCACAGCAAAAACAATCGTTCAGTTTATGGATACACCGGTCGACAGGTTTATAAACGACTCCTATTCTATGGTGAACGACCCGCAAGGAAATGTTACTTTAGTTATGTGCCGTGAAACAACCAATACCACCGTATCGAAACCCCGTTTATTTTATGTTCGGTATAATGGCACAGGCTGGTCAGCGCCCGTAACAATCACCGATTCAATTGCTGTTGCCTGGAACCGGTTCGATGCTTGTGTCGATCCCGGTGGCATAACCAGCATCCTCTATCTGAAGAATACCAAAACCAGTGTACCTGAACTAAAAATTATCAGGGATTTCCAGGTGCCTCAATCGGTTTCACTGCATCTCGCACCAACCGATACACTCAATTATTTCAGGTTACATTGTAATTCAAAAGGGTTATTTACCATGTATTTGTACCTGAACAGGGTAAAAAATATAAGTACGCAGGTAACTTTCAGCCATGATGCAATTCACTGGAGTGATCCGATTCCAATTCCCGATGATATTAAAAGATTTATAGGTGGTGCCATTGTTAAAACAGATACCAGGCGGGGATATTTTACCGATTACTGCAAGCAGGTACTGGCTTTTGCGGGTCCGCGTACAGCACAGCCCTATGGCCCGGATACATTATTCTGTGGCAGCATCAAACTCCTTGAAACTTCGGTTGGACTAAATGCAGATGTGATTTTATCAAAAATTATTCTGAAACAGAATTATCCTAATCCATTTTACAAAACCTCAATCCTTACATGGCAATTGCCCAGGGATGCGCATGTGGTATTAAAAGTTTACGACCATATAGGGTGCGAAGTCAGAACACTTGTGAATTGCAATCAGCAAAAGGGAGAGCATTTCATAAAGTTTGATGCTGCAGGACTGCCGGCCGGTGTTTATTTTTACCAGCTTTGTGCGAATGGAAAGGTTGAAACAAAGACAATGATAGTTTTGAAGTAATTTATTCTCCCCCGATACCTAACGGGAAAAAGACTAAAATCATGAAAAAACTCATCAGCATTTCGTTCATCATTATGTTTGCTAATGCAATATTTGCCCAGGAAGGCTGGCAATGGCAAAATCCCTATCTTCAGGGAAATGATCTGAATTCCATTGTTATGAACGGAGTCGTGGGCTGGGCAGTAGGCGACATGGGAACGGTAATGCGAACTAAAAATTCAGGACACGATTGGCAATTGGTCGATTTAAGAATCTCCGAAAACCTGAACTGCATTTATATGAACGAGATCACTGACGACGGATGGATTGTTGGCGATAATGGAATGATTTTCTTTACCTCTGATGCGGGAGAAACCTGGTCAAAGCAATACAGCGGTACCCATAATTCACTTTACTCCATAACAGCCACAGGAGGCGATTGTCCCTGGATTTGTGGCAACGATATAATCCTGAGAAGCCTGGATGATGGTGAATCCTGGGTTAAGATCAACTCTCCTTTTCATACCTATTTCTGGGAGGTAGACCAGAAAGATTGCGACGAAATCTGGATCTCGGGCAACCAGAGCCTGGTAATGAGCACCAAAGATCATGGAGTCACCTGGCAGAAACATACTGTTCCCACCACTTACAATCTGATGGGCATTGATGTGGTTGCCAATGGCGACTATCGCGCATGTGGTAACCAGTCTGTTATAATTAGTTCGTCTGATGCAGGTGAGAACTGGATAAAGGAATACCAGGCCCCTTTCATTAATATGTATGCTATTGAAACCCGGGGAATTGGAGGCCCAGCCTATGCTGTCGGCGACAAAGGCGTCATCCTTGAAACATTGGATGGGGGAACCACATGGAATACGAAACAATCAGGTACCATTTACCAGCTTAACGATGTGTGCTTCCAGGCTATTTATCATGCAGTATATGCTACCGGTTGGTACGGACAGGTAGTGAAAAAGGAGGAATCGGATAATGCACAGTTCGAAGTCCTGAACAAGAAACCCAATCACTACATGATGGACATGGATTTCATTAATGCCGATACCGGCTGGATAGTTGGAGGAGAAAGTATGGATGATGCCGGGACCAAGGAAGGTGTTATCCTGCGTACCGTTGATGGAGGAAAAACCTGGGAAAATCAGCTGACGAAGCCTTATTTCTTTAACAGTGTTGATTTTATAAATAAAAATGTAGGCTGGGCCGTGGGTAGCAAAGGAATCAGCAATGGAGAAGGCGTAATCCTGCATACCAACAACGGAGGACAAACCTGGACTTCTCAAGCCAACCCGATTATCGAGTCAATCGACAAGGTGTTTTTCCTGGATGAAAACAACGGTTGGGTTGTCAGTAATGATTGGTGGGGCCAGATAGCGCATACTACCAATGGAGGCCGTGACTGGATATCGCAGAAAAATCCGACGAAGAACTCTATTGTTGATGTGTTCTTTATCAATCCACAGAAAGGGTGGGCAGTTGGTATGGATTCAACCATCTTACGGACTTCAAATGGCGGGCTAACCTGGCAACGTACAGATCTTACCGTGAGTAATAACTGGTATTTCAGGTCGGTATATTTTATTGACGAATTACATGGATGGGCCGTTGGAGTCTATGGCGTGATAATGCTTACCGAAGATGGTGGCGTAACCTGGAAGGAAGTTGTAAGCGGGCATGGGGAAACCCTGCAATCAGTCTTCTTTTTTGATGCGATGAATGGTTGGGCAGTTGGTGATGCAGGTACAGTTCTTCGATCTATAGATGGTGGTTATACATGGTTTAAACAATACAGCGGTATCCGCAGGAATTTCCTCTGTTCAGTTCAATTTACAGATCTGAACAATGGCTGGATTTCCGGTGAGGGCGGAACCATAAAAAATACCAAAAACGGTGGATTCTGGAATGAACCGGGGACTTTCATGAGAAACAGGTTGCATCTTCCAATCCGTGACATGTCCGAAACAAGGGATACACTCGTATTTGAAGTTTCGGGCTTGAAAGCAAAAAAAAGTAATTACCAATTGGTGGGACTTGAAGTAATGATTGATTCAATTTTACATACCAAAGCGAGCGACCTGGATATTTCATTATCGCATAACGGCGTTACCGAAACACTTGTTGCCGAGGTTACCAACCAGGGACACGATTTTTTATGGGCCAGATTCACGGATAATGCAAATAAGAAAATTACTGAAGGGATAGCTCCTTTTTCGGGCAATTACAAGCCATACAAACCTTTAATCGCCTTCAATGGACTTGATCTTGACGGTCCATGGATTTTAACTATTTACGACAGTAAAATCGGGAATACCGGAACACTGTATGCCTGGGGAATAAAGCCACTGTTCGACAAATCTGTCACTACCGGCGTTTCTGAAGTTATTGAAGCGGAACAGAAAATTCATCTTTTACAAAATGTGCCTAATCCGTTCTCGAAAATAACCAAAATTAACTGGATGAGCGATATAAGTGGTTTTACTACTTTAAAAATATTCAACGTTCACGGGCAGGAAATAGCTACCCTTAGGAACCAATTCATACCCAAAGGTGAATATTCAGTTGAATTTGATGGATCGCCATACAGCTCAGGAATATACTATTACCAGTTAAAAGTTGATAACTATATGATCACAAAAAAATGTGTCATTATGTAACTTTAGCTGTAACTATAGGAGATACAGAAATTCAGCTCACCCTTGGGATTTTTATGCTAAAAAATAATGTAAACCAAGATATGAATTAGTCATTTTCAACTTATAGATTATGGCCAGGCAAAGGAAGAGTATTGTGTAATTTTTTACTCCGGGGCTGCCAATAGGGGTCTATTGTGTTCATTTTCAGGCAAATGGAATGTTTAGAACAAATATGATGATTATTTGTGAATAGAAATCAAAGGGATGATTATACTTAAAACGGGATAAATTTCCACCATCATTAGGTTTCAAATCCCAGGACCCAAATTCCAGGAATCATAATCTTCGCATTTTGGGAGGTCTTGGGATTTGGGACTTAAGATTTGGGGCTTGGGTCTTTTTATTTATACATGATCTTATCCTATTCAAAGTATTAAATCCTGTGAACGTAATTCCGGAAAAACGTTTTATCTTTATTCCGGAATTACTAAAAGCCTATGAGCCGCCGCAGACTAAAAAGCCAGTTTTTGTTTTTTTTATGCTTCTTTTCCATTATTGCAGCAAGGCCGCAAAATCATAAGGCGATGGCTGATACCGCTCTTATATCAGCCTGTCTGTCGAAAGCAGCAAAAGCGCAGGCCGATAGTGCCATAAAACTTTACAATACAGCCATATCAGCATCCGAAAATTGCCTCAGCCAGTTAGGCAGCAAAGCGTACGTACAAAATGTGAAACGAAAGCTGATTAAAGCCAGGCTTGGACTGGGACTTGTTTTTTATAACAGGATGGAGTATTCAAAGTCGCTCAGTTTATACAACCAGGCATTAAAGGAAGCTGAAATCATGAGCGATATAACGCTACAGGCCGAAAGCAATTTCAATATCGCGGAGGTTTACCTTGAGCAGAGCCAGTTCAGCCGGGCCATGGAATTTTACAGCCTTTCCCTTTCATGGTATGAGAAAGCTAATGACAATGGAAGCCAGTTCTGGTGCTATACCGGAATGGGAATCGTGCAAAAACAATGTGGAAACTACCGCGATGCTATTCAGTTTTACACCAAAGCACTCGAAAAAGCAAGCAGTGTGGGATTGGCTTATGAAAAAGCCATTTGCTACAACAACCTTGGGAATGTGTATCGAAAACTTGGCGATTTTGCCAAAGCCATGGAGTCGTTCCAAAAAGCGATTGAGGTTTTCAGGAAACTGAATGATGAAACCTCGGTTTCCGATTGTTTGAATAATATCGGCAATTTGTACCTCGACAATGGCGACCCGTTCCGCGCACTGGAGTATTACCGTCAGTCGCTCGTTATAAACGAAAAGGCCAAAGATGAGTACAGGCTTATCATCCGGTACAAAAACCTGGCAGGAGCTTATACCGAACTCAAGGATTATGAAAACGCACGCCTTTACTTGGAAGATGCGCTGAAACTTGCCGAAAAGTCGGGCGACAAATCGTTCCTGGCTTCGTGCAATATGTTATTCGGAAAGCTGCATGAAGCAAAAAAAGATTTCCTCATAGCTTCGGCCTTCTTCCGCAAATCGGTTAATTTATATGCCGAAATAGGCGCAAAACCTGAGCAAAGCGAAGCCCTTGTGGAACTGGCAAACGCCTTACTGAATCAAAAATCAATAAAGGAAGCCATTCAACTTGCTGGTGAAGCATTAAAAATTGCAGAGGCTACAGGATCACTGAAAGGCCGTATGGAAGCCAGCCTGTGCCTGGCCGGATGCTTCGAAAAAGATGGAAATCCATCGCAGGCATATTTGTACCTGAGCCGCGCTACAGCACTTAAGGATAGTATTTATACCGTTGAAAAATACCGTACCATCGAAGAAGTTGAGGCCGGTTTTGCGCGCAGCGAACTCAAAAAAGAAAACGAAACACTTTTGCAAAACAGTATTTTGCAGAAACAAGCAATCCGTACAAGTAAAATCATACTAATTTTACTTGGAATAAGCCTGATTCTGGCTGCGGCTTTGCTCTGGCTGATTTACAAACAGCGCAGGGAAGCAAGGCTCGAAACAGGGAATATTAAAAAACAGAGCGAGCAAAAAATAGAGCAACTAAACGAGGATCTTACTTTAAAAGAACGGGAACTTACATCGAAAATGATTTTTATAAACCAGAAAAATCAAATTCTCGAAAAGCTGATTGAGGAATTGGATGAACTTAAAAAGACGGAAGTGTCAGCCCAATCCATTCAGCACTTGCAGTTACAGCTCAAACAGGAACTTTCGCCCAATGCCTGGAAGGAATTTGAAACCCAATTCAACGAAGTGCACCCGGGGTTCCAGAGTCGCCTGTTAACCGGCTATCCCGATCTAACACCCGCCGAAAGGCGTTTGTGCTCATTTATCCGTCTCGATATGAATACCCGTGAAATATCCTCACTTTCCGGTCAATCCATTAAAAGTATTGAAGTGGCCCGTACCCGCATCCGCCGGAAACTCAACATCCCGCACGAGCACAATCTGGCCAATTTTATAGCCTCGCTTTAGGCAATTTCCATCCTTTTTCCTTCTGATTTTTAAGTTTCCCCGCCTTTGAGTGTTTTTGTAGGGTGGCCTGTAAGTTATTGTAAGGTGTTAAATATAAATGTTTTATAAATTGTGATGTACATTTGTCGCATCAATTCTGAGCCAAGACTATAAACGCCGCTTTAAACGTTTGAACCGTTTCAAATTTACAGCTAAAGACAAATGAAAGCCATGTTTCCAGCATTAATCATGAGTTGTGCAGTGCTTTTTACAGGATGCAAACCTGGTTTCAAGCAAACTGATGAGCATCTTTCGCAGAATAGTGACAAGGCAGTAAAACCTTCAGTAGTTTTTTACAAAGCAAGCGAACCCAACGAACATGCTTTCACCTTCCTGCTTCCCGAAGGCTGGACGGTTGCTGGCGGCATTACCCGTGTTGATCCCAATGCAGGCAGTGGTACGGGCAATGCTATCGAAGCCAAACTTTATATGAAGCTTACCTCGCCTGATCAGAAAGCAGGTATGGGCTGGCTTCCCGACACCCGTTTCTTCGATATGCGCCGCTATCCCGGTCAAAACCTTGCTGCTTCTATGTTCCCCGACGGCAGCAACTACAACGGCATGATGGTAATGCCTCTTCCCGATCCGGCCACTTTTATCCGGATGGTGGCATTCCCGTTTGCACATCCGCATGCACAGAGACTTACTATCAGGCAGGTACAAGCACTGCCCAAACTGGCCGAAGATTTCAGCAACCTATCGGTGCTGACGATGGGAGGTTACAGGTTTTCGTATCAGGTGGCCATCGCCACACTCGAATACACTGAAAATGGCATACAATACCTCGAAAAAATGATTTGTGCCATCGAGGATTACGGTCAACTGGGAGGAGGCTTGTGGGGAAATAAAGAAACCTGGTATGTGCGGGCCGAAAAGCCATTGTTTGAAAGTTATGCACCTGTTTTTGCCACCATAGGGCATTCGGTGAAACTCGATGCCAAATGGCTTGCGCGCGAAATACGCAGCCAGCAGGTAAACAGCAACATAGCTTTACAAACCCAGCGTGATGTAGCACGCATTGATAGTGAAATAGCCGAAAATCGTTCACGTACAAATTCGGAAATCAACAACGATATGTACCTCAACTTCACCGGGCAGGAGGATTATACCAACCCTTTTACCGGCGAAACCGAGCGGGGAACCAACGAATGGAATTACCGATGGGAGAATCAACAGGGTAATGTAATTTATTCTGATAATCAGAATTATAGCCCTAATGAGGATAAAGATATCGCAGTTAAAGGATTTAAGCGATCGGAAATCAGGAAACGGTAAAGCAAGTTCATTTTATGGTAATCGTTTTTTCAAAAACCTGTTCGACAACCTGAGAATGATTTAAAATGTTTCGCTTATTTACATGAAAACAAATCGTTTAAGAAGAAAAGTTTAATCAACAAACCAGATCTATGAAAAAGATATTGCTTTTAACTAACTTTTTGTGTCTTACTGTTTTGCTTAGGGCACAGGTTTCAGTTACTGTTTACACAGACGATACCGATGGCGGTTACTTACATACTAAGTTCGTAATATATTCAATTGATTCAACCAAGGTTACTGACCTTATCATAACCGGTGTGTTAGATGCTACCGATTTTCAATTTATACGCGATGGTTTGCCAAAGCTTAAAACACTAAATATAAGTGCCGCTACTATTGTGGGCTACACCGGTATATTCGGTACCAACGGGGGCGGTCTTCGATCCTATCCCGCCAACCAATTACCATATTGCGCATTTTTTAATTCTAAAACTCATGTAGGCAAGCATACGCTTACCTCATTTCAAATGCCTTCAACACTCACTTCTATTGATGATTATGCAATGCAGGATTGTAAGTCTCTTGCTTCTATAAATATTCCTTCTTCGGTGAGTACTATTGGAAGTTATGTGTTCCATCTGGACACAGCAATGGTTTCGGTTTATGTGCCTGCAAGTGTAGATTCAATCGGGCAGGGTGCTTTTGAAGCCTGTGGTGGAAATATTATTGTTGACGGAAATAACACAAAGTATTCGAGCCTTGATGGTGTGCTTTTAAATAAAAACAAGACAGTTCTTATTGAATGTCCGAATTCAAAAACTTCTTACACAGTGCCACCAACGGTGGTCAAAATTCAGTCCGAAGGATTTGCCTCGTGCAGTAAATTAACAACGGTACAAATCCCGGCTACTGTGAAAAATATAGGATATAGCGCATTCATAGGCGCAGGTTTAGTTTCGGTGAGCCTACCTGCTTCAATCATCCGTATCGAAGAAAATACTTTTTTCTACTGTTTCAACCTTACTTCTGTAAATCTTCCTCCATCCATAAAATACATGGGTTTTGCTGCATTCGCATATTGTAATAATTTATCGTCATTTACAATCCCAATATCAGTAGATTCAATTGCCCCGTTGTGCTTTGGGAATTGCACAGCTTTACAGGATATAATCTTACCGAATTCAATAAAATCAATGGGAATGGGTGTATTTCAAGGATGCAGCACATTACCTGCTGTTCAATTACCCACATCCTTAACGCTTATTGATAGCTATTTGTTTTCAGGTTGTCTGGCTCTGGCATCCGTAACCATTCCTCCATCTGTAACATCAATCGGAATGGGTGCTTTTAATGAGTGTAGGTCTTTAAAAACAGTCACTATCCCTGCTTCCGTCAACTCCATTGGAAATAATGCATTTAAAAACTGTACAGGCTTAATTTCCATATATGCAGAAGCCGGAATACCGATAGCCCTATCAGCGGATGTTTTTAAAGGAGTAAATAAAACAACGTGCGTACTTACTGTGCCAAAAGGTGCCAAAGCTCTGTACCAGGCTGCGGATCAATGGAAAGATTTTATTTATATCAATGAAAATCAATTTACTGAAATTGCTGACCCTTCCACTTCCGTATTCAAAATAAATCTGCAAAACAGGCATTTGATTATAAGTGAGATTCCGGCAGGCGAATCAGTTAGTATTTATAACCTTGGGGGGCAAATTGTTTTCAGGAGTAATGGCTTTTCGGAAAAAGTGTCTGTTCCTTTACTTGCGCCGGGGCTATACATAGTAAAAATAGGAAATAAAACTGTTAAAGTCATGAATAGTTAATCCTCTGAAAAGATAAGTCACGCAATCAATCAAATAGTTAGTATGGGTATTAATACTTATTGCATCAACCTGTACAAGCGATATAACCGGAAGGAAAACGCTCCCATAATACCATTAAAAGAAAATGAATAGAAAAAGGAATTTTTTCTGAAATTCAGGCATATAATCCCGCTAAAGACCGTAACTTAACTGTCGGGGAGTGAACGATCGGAAATCAGAAAGAGATAACCATGAAAAAAATAACTAAATACCGATTCATATGAAGCAAGCATCTACTATCCTGATAAGCTTTGTTTTTGTAGCTCTTTTCAGCCAGGTGGCTGCGCAAAATCCCTGGCAATGGCAAAACCCGCTTCCACAGGGGAACGGACTCTGGGCCGGGCATGCTTTTGATGCGCAAACCTTTGTTGCAGTAGGCGCCCGTGGCACCATTGTGCGAACCGAAGATCAGGGACTAACCTGGGATATTCCCTATTCACCCATACCGGAATTTCTGCTAGGGTTGAGTTTCGGTACCTCAACAACCGGAACCGCAGTGGGTGACGGAGGCATTATCATCAATACCAGCAACCAAGGCAAATCCTGGTCCAAGGTAAATTCACCTGTTACCGCCAACCTTTGGGGCATACACTACGCTGATGCACTCGCCGGGTATGCCTGTGGTGAAAGCGGCACAGTTATTAAAACCTCCAATGCAGGTGCAACCTGGACGGCTTTAAACTCAGGTACCGGGCAAAATCTCTTTGCCGTTTTCTTTATCAATAATCTCACCGGATGGGCTGTTGGTGATAATGGAACCATCATCAAAACTGCCGATGGCGGAAGTACCTGGTTGGCTCAGACCTCGGGGGTGTCGAAAATGCTGCGGGCCGTGCAGTTTCTCGACGAGTCCCTTGGTTTCGTGAGCGGGTATTCTGGTACGGTTCTTAAAACTACCAATGGAGGTACAAGCTGGACGGAACTTCCCCATTATACAGGATCTAACCTCTTCAGTCTTCACTTTGTGAATGCCACAACCGGCTTTGCCGCTGGCAGTGATGAAAACTACATCAGTACAACCAATGGGGGAGCTACCTGGAAAATCCATAATGGTCTGGAAAGCAGTGGCTGCTGGAATAACATCAGTTTTTCGGATGATAATACTGGCTGGATGTGTGGTAATCTCGGCAGGATGATGAAAACCACCAACGGCGGACAAACCTGGAAACCAATTTCCGAAAATTCATGTGAAGACATCTATTCCATTGATTTTTATCAGCAACAGTATGGAATGGTTGGCAGCGACTGGGGCAAATATTTAATGACGGTGGATGGAGGTAACACCTGGGAACTGCTTTCCATCCCTGATTATACTATGATTATTTATGGAATTCACCACTTTACAGCTCAAAATATACTGGTTACGGGGGGCTATGGCGGTTGTTACCGTACATCAAATGGTGGTGAAACCTGGAACAAGGTCAGCCTGGGAACCACCGCCAACCTGATGAGTCTTAAATTTGTTGATGATCAAACCGGCTATGTTTTTGGCACATCAGGCTACCTGGCCAAAACAACAAACCAGGGTCTTTCGTGGAGTGCTATCCCTTGCCCGCCAACCTATCATTTCATGTGTGCCCATGTTTTCGATGAAAACCAAATGATCGCAGGCACAAGTTGGGGTAAAATCCTGAAATCAGCCGATGGCGGAAAAACCTGGGTAGAAAAACATTCCGAAACGGGTGAAGTGTTTGCCGATATCTGTTTCCTTGATAACCTTAACGGCTTTGCAGTGTCGGGGCACAGTAAAATATACCGTACCACCGACGGCGGTGAAACCTGGACGGTGTCCCAGGTTGGTTTATTTAAAGAATACACCCATATCCATTTCATCAATTCAACCACGGGTTGGATAAGCGGAAGCGATGGGTATATGCTCCGTACTACTGATGGCGGCACTACCTGGAATCAGGTTTACATTGGTACGCATCAAAGTCAGAATGTAGTTTACTTTTTCGATGAGCAAAACGGTTTCCTGGCCGGAAACGGTGGAATGTTGCTGCACACCTCAAACGGTGGATATACTTCGGTACCTGGCACATATCAGTCAGCGGGAAACAAACCTGAACTGACTTTATTCCCAAATCCCTTTAAAGAAGAAACTCATATACAGTACGAATTACCTGCAGGTGCAAAGGTTTCTGTTCGGGTATTTTCCATCAGTGGCCGGGAGGTTTTCGTACTTGATAAAGGTGTTCAAAGCCGCGGAAAATACCAGGTTTCTTTCAGTGCAGCAAATCTGCCTGCCGGGGTTTATTTCTGCCAGATTCAGGCAGATGGAAAAGTTGAAACAAAGAAAATGATCATCTCAAAATAAATTTCTCATTATGAAAAGGCTAATTTACATCCTGCTGATTTCAGCTTTTTGCCTGGTACAAACTACCCTGGCACAGCCCACCTTCGAAAAAATATTCCGCATCGAAAACCAATCCACGGAAGTATATTCTGTTTTTCCCATTGCGGATGGCTACATGATGCTTTCGCAGCACGGCAAAGGAATTATCAATTTTACCAAGCTGGATGCCGGCGGCAATTATGTGGATGGCAAAGATGTTTTTAACAGCAATTCCGGGTTTGTGATGTCGGCTTCGGTTACTGCATCAGGCAGTTTCCTGGTTACCGGCGTGGTAAATGTGGATAAGGATAGCCAAACCAGCGTACAAACCGGTTTTTTCCTGAAAGTGTCTGCCGATCTTTCGTCGGTGGTTGCATATAAGCTTATACCCACTTCCGGCAACGGCGATACCTGGACCAGCGGTGCCATCGAAACCACTGATGGATCCATCCTGATCCTGGCAAAATCAACTCTTGTATCGGCCGGTGGAACGGATCATTTCTTTGAAATTATTAAACTCACTAACAATTTAAGCAGCGTTGTCTGGCAAAAATCAATCCTGGCAGGAAACGACAACACCGTTTTTGATATAGCCGAAACTTCGGCCGGTTACGAAATATACGGCGCCATCAAGCACAAACAAACCAACTGGAACCTCTACCTCGGAACTATCAGCAAGGAAGGAACTACCCTGAAACGTCAGCTTATTCTCGGCGGTGACGACTGGGATGGCGCATATGATTTACAGGATGGTGCAAAACGAAAAGTGATTAACACAGCTTCATCCATTGTAAAAGTTGATGACAACACCCTGGCTGTGGCAGCTTACACGCGTTCGTACGGGAGCAATTCATTAAACCCGGCTGAAAAGGACGGTAAATCCATTCTTTTGGTAAACTACCCGGTAAGCGGCGATTCATACAACTGGACGGCCATTCTCGATGGGGCGGCAAACGAAAAACTTTTCGGGCCGTTTGGCAGCGGCAACTTTATGTCACTGGCCAATGGCGATCTTTTGCTTTCGGGCTACACCAATTCAACCGGCACCGAAACTCCATACCCGGGTGGATTTATGTATCGCTTTGCTGCTTCTGATAATGGGACAATTACACCCAGCTGGCAGCATATTTTTACGCCACCCAACAACCTTGTGCCTTTGGGAGTAGCCGAAACCACCTCCGGCACACTCTTACTTACCGGCAGAAGTGCCGCCTCCACCAGCGAAGGGGTTATTATCGAAACCACTGCCGATGGAATAAACCCCGCCTGCTGCGTTTCAGCTAACCAGGGCAAATTAAGTCTCAAAAGCATTACGCCTTCCGTGCTTTCAACCACCAACGCAACCCTGCTTGGAGGCACCATCAATATGCCATTTGCCGAAACCTTATCAATTACCACCACCTTAACCACTATTTGTGCTGGGCAATCGACCGACGAACCCAAACTACCCGAAATAGGTGCAGAACCCCTAAGTCAGACAATCCCAACAGGGCAGAGTGCTAGCCTGTCGGTTTTGGTAAAAGGTACCCCGCCTATCCATTACCAATGGTACCAGGGCGAAAGCGGCGATATATCAAATCCGGTAGGAATCGATTCCAGCTCTTTCGTAACACCAACTCTGGCAGGTAATGTTAAATATTGGGTAAAAATTACAAATGCCAAAGGCGAACTTAATTCGTCAACAGCAATCATCATCGTCGAAAATATGAAATGGGTTCAGGAAAACTGGACCGACGACAAGCAAATGCCAACAAACCTTACCCTGGCTCTGAATGGAACCATACTGGTTACCTCGCAGGATGTGGTTACCAATTATGGCCCCAACGACTGGCCCTGTGGCTCGGCACCCGGATACCTCTCCGCACTTAACCCGGCCAACGGCGCCATACTCTGGAGCATTAGCCTCGGGCATTCGGCACCACCGGCGGTAGCAAAAAACGGCACCATTTACACCAATATTGCAAATAAACTTTATGGCATAAACCCGGTTACCGGTGCCAAAACCTTGCTATACACCTGCGATCAGAACCTGAGCAGTTCGCCGGCTATTGCAGCCAATGGCCGGGTGTTTATTGGTGCAGGCATGAAAGTAATCGCTATTGATCCCGCTGCCGGAAAGTTAATTTGGGAAGCTCCTACGGAAAAATACGTGGTTCAGCATCCGACTATCGGACCTGATGGAACAGTATATGTTATTCCATGGCGCTTATCGAGCCGCATGTATGCTTTTTATCCTGATGATTTTAATCCGCAGCCAAAAACCACGTTCGACATCGACGGATATTTCTCTACAGCTCCGGTAATTGGTAAGGATGGTGTAGTTTATGCAGGTGCTGGCTGCCGGCTTTTCGCCATGAAGCCAAACGGCGGAATCAAGTGGATATTTTCAACGCCCATAGCTCCAAGCGGGTATCCGGTCATACGGAACATTACTTCGGAACCGGTAATCAGCAAAAACGGAACCATTTATTTTTCAGCCATTACCACCAGCGAAAAAGGAGGTGCGCTGTATGCCATCCACCCTGATGGTTATCCCAAATGGTTTTTTGAGTCGGGCTCAAATCAATATACTTCAGCAGTTCTGGCGAAGGACGAAACCATTTATTACCCGGCAGATAAACTGTATGTGCTTGATGGGTACGGCAAGCAGTTGTGGGCCAAGGACGATGCCGGTCCTATTATTCCCGCACTGGCCACTGACGGAACCATTTATTACGGAACCTATTCCGACTGGGGTGTACATGCCGCTGCCGGAACTGGTGGCGGAGTTGCAATAGGTTACTGGCCATGCTTCGGGCACGACCCGCAAAATACAAGCCAGTACAATGATAGTTTTGTGGGTATTCCTCCCACCATTACCATGCAGCCCGAAAGCCAGCTTATCAAATCAGGCGAAACAGCCACTTTTACCATTACCGCCACAGGCGATCCGGTTATGAAATACCAATGGTTCGAGGGTGCTACCGGCGACCGCTCGAAACCGGTTGGCAGCGACTCGCCAACGTACACAACTCCTCCTCTTACCCGCATGACCAATTACTGTGTGGAGGTTGAGAATACTTCGGGCAAAGATATAAGTATCAATGCAATGGCATCAACCGGCAATGTAAGTGAGGTGAAATGGTTTTACAACACCAACCCTACCAACAGCTCAAAACTGGATGGCGAAATAATGGGCGGAGTAGGCCTGGCAAAAGATGGAACCATATACTTTGGTGTGGAAGATGCACGCTTGTTTGCGATTAATCCCGATGGCACTGAAAAATGGATTTCAAAAGTTCAGGCATACCAGGATCAGGAAAATCTCACCAATACAATTTCGTATTCAACACCTGTGGTAGGTGAGGATGGAACTATATATATCAATACAATGGGTTATTATACAGATGGTTATGGAGATGAACATCATTTTGGAATGCTTTGGGCCGTTAATCCCGATGGCAGCGAAAAGTGGCGGTATGAAACCAGTAATTTCGTTGCGGTAAGCGGCGGAATGGCGCCCTGGCTCCGCGGGAGTGCTGCCATAGGTCACGATGGTACCATTTATATTGCCAGTGAAGATGGAGTACTTCATGCGCTAAACCCTGACGGAACCGTGAAATGGAAATTTACATCCAGTGAAAACAAAGGATGGCTAAGGGGAATAGAAGGCAATCCTCCTGCAATTGACCTTGATGGCACCATTTATTTTGCAGCTTCAGGCGAGTTTAAGGTTTTTGATTTATCCCAAACAGAAACCCGGCTTTTTGCAATCAAACCCGATGGTACACTCAAATGGGATTTTCCGCTGTTAACCGGGAAAATGTATGGCAGCGAATTTCCGCCTTCCATTGGTCCGGATGGTAAAATTTATATCGATAACGGGGATGGAACAACGAACATGCTTTTTGCCCTGAATCCTGACGGTACCGAAGCATGGCATTTCAATATTGGCATTTATACTTCCAGTTCTACGGTGATTGGTCTCGATAGCACTGTATATATATCAGGCAGTTCCTATATTAATTCGTCTTCCAGAATAACCCTGTTTGCACTTAATCCCGATGGTTCCGAAAAATGGCGTTTTCCTAAGTCCGGCGACCCGGTGAAGTATGGTTCTTACCTCTCAAATCCGGTAATTGGTGCCGATAGCAACATTTATTTCGGAATTCATGCCGGTAGTTATTTAGGTGGTGATGGACGACTGTATGCCTTACGTCCCGATGGCACACCACTCTGGAGCAATCCGCCCAGTCTTGGGGCTATAGGTCATTCGCCCGCTGTAATTGCTCCCGATGGCACACTCTATGTGGGAACCGGCGAAGGATATACCAACGTGTATCGCGGCAAATTGTATGCTGTGAACACGAAAGCGTTCGGTGTGGCAAATACCGCATGGCCTATGCAGGGCCACGATCCGCAAAGGTTGAGCAGGTTTACTGGTTTTCCTGCATGCGAAATACCGGCAATTATAATACAGCCCAGGGATAGCACAATTTGTGAAGGAGATGCCATAAAACTTACAGTTGGTGCAACTGGAACCGATCTTAACTTCCAATGGTATAAAGGATTGGATAGATCAACACCCGTTGGCATTGGCGAAAGTTTTATCACTCCCGACCTCAAAGAAACCACCAGCTACTGGGTTGAGGTAAGTAATACATGTGGCAGTGCCAATAGCCGTATGGCTACCATTACCACGGTACTTACCGGTTTAACCGAGTCAGCCAGCCAGGGTTTTGAAGTTAGAACCTACCCGAACCCGGTGAGTAATAAGCTTACTGTTGCAAGTGAGAAGTTTAAAAGTGAGAGAGGCACAATTTTCTTCTATGATTTTTACGGAAGGCAACTATTCGAAGAATACATTCCGGCAGGATCAGACAGAACGGAAATTGATATGAGCAACCTCGAAAGCGGCATGTATTTCTGCCGGATAGTTTGTAAGGAATATAATGTGGTTAAGAAAATAATAAAGTTATGATTTTGAGAAGCAGCAGGTTTTTCAGAGCAAAGCAGGAGCGCATAAGAACTCCTGCTTTGCTCTGTTAAGTAAGTCCGGAAGTGTTTTTTTTGGTTTTACTCCCGGTTATTCGTGTACTTCGTAATAATCGAATTTCTCAATACGGTATACATCTCAGTAACTTTATTCATCAACCCGTTGGAATAATAGGTGAGATACTCCTGTGCCTGAAGTGGACTCTTTTTATAAAGATTTTGAGCTTCCTGTTCCACCTGGGCTTGTTTTGCGAACATTTCATTTTCAAAAGGATTCCTCACTGCCTGCACATCTTTGCTGATTTCCTGGAATTTCAGGTTTGCCAGGTTATCCACAAAGTCGATAGCCCAGCGTGCTGATTTCTCATCGTATTTATTGGGATCGTAAATGTTGTAAGTTTCAGCAACCGACAGATTCCCTGCATAAATCGGAACATATGGGCTGAAATACGGATTATCTAAATATACCCAATATACGCCACCAATTTCATTCGGCAACCAGCCACGCAACTGTATTACCATGCCGTAATGTCCGCGGTGGCGTGCCACTGGCCGGCGGTAGGTTTGTTTAATCAGTTTACGCATATCACTTCCAGGGAACGGAGTTGCCAGCGGACTTTTTACATAATTTCCTTTTCCATCGGGCACAAGCCATTCAGGATAGGATGTCATATCATAAATAGTGCCTTCGAAAGTAGAACGCTGGAAAGCGATCAGATCCTGAAGGGAGATTTTTTTCTCGGGTGTGGCTGAAAAAGGATAAAGCGATAATGGCTCAACTACCTGGTAATAAGGTTGCATTCCTTTAAACGGATTGGCCGGATCCAGGAAACGGTCAGGCCATTTTTTGAGATTTGGTGTAAAGGTTTGGTAAAAGAGCCAGAACCTGCTGGTGGCAAATTCTTCGGGTAAAGGAGTGTATGCTTCCTGCCAGATAAATGGTTTTCCAGATGCCGGGTTGTACCAGCCACGGTCAATGGCTTCCTGCATATAATTGGCCGAAACCATAAAAGTCTTTTTGTCAGCAGCATTAATTTCTTTGATAATACTCCAGTTTGGGATCATAGCAGCCTGGTCGTCGCCTACACGTTGAGCGGCCCAAATGGCTCCCGGCTTTTTGCTTTCCGGTGTCCAGCCCGGACCAACGCTGAAAACTTCAAAAACCCATGCTTCTTCTGTATCAGCAATCACCAGTGTTTCGGAGCCATCGCCGGTGGAAGGGAGAAAGCCATAATTTGTCATTAGTTCGCCTATGAACCGTGTAGCGTCAGCAGCTTTTTTGTATCGCTGCAAAGCAAAAATCATGGCTTGTTCAATGGTCATGATCTGTTTGCCTGTTTCCGGAGTAACAATCAGTTCGTTGCGTTGCGAAGTAGTGCTTTCGGCAATTCCAAGCTGATATTCGTTTATATGCGAGTATGCCGACTGAAAATAAGCAAAGGTTTTTTCAACCTGTGGGATGTATCCGATAATTTTTCCGTCATCATTTAAAGCTCTTTCAGCTTCCTGTATCCCCCAATATACAGGTGCTTTTTCACCTGGTTTAAATTTTTGCGCAGGTACCCTGAAAATTCTCGAATCGGCCCCGGCGTCGGTGTGCGATATCATCACTGATCCGTCGGCAGTTGCTCTTTTGCCGGCAACAATCACTGTACAGGCAATTACGTCAGAAAACTGGCACGCTAGTATGATAAATGAAAGCAGAAGTCGTTTAAGTAGTTTCATAAAAGAAATGGATTTGTATAAGTGTGAAAATCTGCCCAAAGATAGAGAAACAAAGTAATTGTTGCAGTTATGTACAAATTAACATCAGAATATAACATTTTAAAATCCGGCAATACTGCCATTCCGGTACTTTTATTCATGCAAAATAGAATTTCATGTCGTCAAATAAATTTCCCTAAATTTGCCATTCATATATTTTAAATTGGCAGCACTTCTCAATAAAAATAAAACAAAACCAGACGAAGATTCAGAGAAGGAAATGTCTTTCTGGGATCATCTTACTGAATTGCGTAAACGGCTTTTCCGTATGATATTCGTATGGGTCGCTATGACCATTGTGGCATTTATTTACAGTCGGTTCATTTTTGATAAGATATTGTTGGCCCCCAAGGAGCCTTCATTTATAACGTATAAATGGCTTTGTAAACTTGGACAGTTACTTCATGTCGAGACACTTTGTTTGCCGCCCATGTCACTATCCATCATCAACCTCAATCTTTCCGGCCAGTTCATGACAGATATGACTGTTTCAATGTTTGCCGGGCTTATCCTTGGATTTCCTTTAATAATACACCAGTTGTGGCAATTCATCATGCCGGCTCTTTATGTGAAGGAACGACGCTATGCTCGCAGAGCAGTATTTGTAATGTCATTTCTGTTTATTATCGGAGTCCTTTTCAGTTACTACTTTATGGTTCCCTGGACACTTAACTTCCTGGGTACGTACCAGGTAAGCTCAATGGTTGTCAACCAGATATCCTTATCTTCCTATATCAGCACGGTAACTTCTACAATTCTTGGAGTAGGCATTGTTTTCGAATTGCCTGTTGTGATTTATGTTCTTGCCAAACTTGGTGTAGTAACTCCAAAATTTCTGAAAACTAACAGGAAATACGCTTTAGTTATTATTTTGATTGTAGCTGCTATTATAACACCTCCTGATGTTTTTAGCCAGACTATAGCTACAATTCCATTGTATGCCCTTTATGAAATAAGCATTCTTGTGGCAAAAAGGGTTTCGCCGGTACCTGATCCTGATCTGACGGATGATGATGAAGAATAGACTCCGAATTTAATGCTGTAAAGCCAATATTCTCGAAAAGATTTATCTTATAGTTACTACTTTGAAATGCATTTTACATTTTCCTGTTTTGAAGTTTCGATTACATTTGTTGAATAATGAATATAAACCGATTATACTTAAAATTGCATTAACAAAGCAATTAACTATATTATAGTCAGACTATTAAATGTTTTTTCAAATAATTTCCCTGAATTAATTCCTCAAATTATTTTCTGTCAGTGTAACCTGATTGCAAACCTTGCGTCTCATGCTTAAACAATAACATTTTTAAAGCCTAAAGTCATGGAAAAGAATAGACGTTTGTATCGTTCAGCTAAGAGCAAAGTTTTTGGTGGTGTAGCAGGTGGAATAGCCGAGTATTTCGAAATTGATCCCATAATTATCCGTTTATTATTTGTAATCATAGCCTTTGCCGGCGGAGGTGGAGCTATTGTTTACTTGATCCTATGGATTGCACTGCCACTTGAGCCAATTACTCCATTTACTATGAATATGGGTTCAGGCGAACCTTTTAATACCGGAAATCCTGGAGAGCAGTCAACAACTGATTTCAGTACCGGGGCTTCCAATCCTTTCGAAATACCCGTAAAATCCGAAAACCGCAACGGACTTATCGGTGGTATAGTACTCATTTCGTTGGGAATGATTTTCCTGGCAAACAGGTTTATTCCTAACATTAATTTCCATGACCTGTGGCCCCTGGCCCTTGTAATATTAGGAGGTGTACTTATTGCCACCAGTTTGGCAGAACATAAAAGCAGTAAAAAAGAATAGTACAACTTCTACTTGAGTTTCTTAAGATTATTCAAACAAATAAAAACCGAACATTATGAGCTACCGTAAAATATTCTGGGGACTTCTGCTGGTGATAATTGGCGTCCTTTTCATCCTCAAAAATACAGGCGTATTATTTTTCAGCTGGCATACCATGTGGCACCTGTGGCCAGTAATACTCATCCTTTGGGGTATATCACTTATCCCTGTTAAAGACTGGATCAAGCTAGTGCTTTCCCTTCTCACAGTGGTTATTACATTTTTTGCGATGCAGCAATATGGACCAAAAGATAACCACAACTGGAACTTCGAATGGAATGATAACAACGATCGTGATAATAATGATGAAGATTCCACCACTGTTTATAACAATGTGATGTCCGAAGATTTTGACTCGCTGACAAAATTCGCTGAGCTGAAACTCAATATCGGTGTTGGTAATTTTACAATCAAAGACACCACCAACCTGCTTATCGAAGTAAAACACGATAACGACAATGCAAATTATTCTATGACTGCTAAAGAGGAAGATAGTCTGACCCGCATTGATCTTTCGCTCGAAAAAGGTGAATTTAATAATGGCAACGTCAGGAACAACGTAAATTTGAAACTAAACCCGAACCCGATCTGGGACCTGGATCTCAATGTAGGAGCAGCCGAAGTTAATTTTGATTTATCTGGATTTAAAACACGAAACCTGAAAATTCAGGGTGGCGCTTCGGATATCGATCTTAAAATCGGGGCCGCAGTTCCGCTTACTGATGTTAAACTTGAAGCCGGCGCCGCATCTATTATGATACGGGTGCCCGAGAGCGCCGGTTGCGAAATTATTTCCAACACTTTCATGGCCAGCAAGGATTTTAAAGGATTTACCAAAATCGGAAAGCAAAAGTACCAGACCCCCAACTTTGCAAAAAGTACTAACAAGATTATGATTGACCTCCAGGCTGGAGTTGCCAGGGTTGATGTAATAAGATATTAATCAGGATATTGAAATATTGAAAGGTTTGCAGGTTTTGGGAGTTTGACCGTTCTCAGAGGCTTTGCAGACCTTTCTTTTTTATATTTATCTTGAATCAACTAAGTATTAAAAAGATCCAGGACCCAAATCCCAAATTTCAGGCACCAGGAGCAAAGTATGATCACTTTTGGACTTGGAATTTGAGATTTGGAATTTGAGACCGAAATTTAATCTCTGAGGGTTAATCTGAATTTCAGAATAATTTATCTATAAGTGCACTCCCTCTCCAGGAAACCACTTAACAGGTAACATAATTCTTCCGGCGCGTCAGCATGAACCCAATGCGATGCCCCGGAAATCGTTTTTATAATGGCTTCCGGAAACAGGTTTTTAATTAAGGGAATATCTTCATCCTGTACATAATCCGACATTCCTCCGCGTATGAACAGGGTAGGCCCTTTATATCGACTTTCGCTTCGAATTCCGTCAAAAAGCAAATCCATACTTTGATTTATAGCATCCAGGTTCAGCCGCCATGCCAGTTTGCCTTGGAGTTTATAATACAGGTTTTTCATAATAAACATCCTGACCCGCGAATCTGAAATCTTTGAATCCAGTATTTTTTCAACTTCGCCGCGTGTTGAAATCTTTTCCAGATCAATGTTCATCATTTGAGTGATAACCTGGGTATGTATAATTCTCTCGGCATATTTGCGTGGACTTATATCAACAACTATTAGTTTTCTGACTTTTCCCGGGTTTTCGAGCGCGTATGTCATGGCTACTTTTCCACCCATCGAATGCCCGATAATTACAGGATTTCCTATGTTATGCTCATCGATAAATTCCGCCAGGTCATCAGCCATAGCCGGGAAACTATGAATGGAAGTATGCGGCGACTGCCCATGGTTACGCTGATCGGGAATAAACACATGAAACTGATCGGATATGCGTCGGCCAACAGTAACCCAATTATCACTCTGCCCAAAAAGTCCGTGCAAAATTATGACAGGTTGTCCTTCGCCGAATTCGCGGTAAAAAAGCTTCATGATTTTATTTTGAGTAATTCAATCTTTGAAAGATTATGGATATGGCAAATAATTATGTCCATGCAGGAAATGGTAATCAAAACCTTAGTAGTAAAGGTACTAAAAAGTCAGTACTGAATTATTTTACAGGTTTTTCGGATATGACCTCACCTGATTTGTAAGTAACAGACTTGATAAGATTGCCGTTTTCGTCCCAAAACAGCCATTCACCTTCTTCAAAACCTGATTTGAAGGATCCTTCTTTCATTTTCTGGCCATTTGGATGAAAATAGGTCCAGGTGCCGGTTTCGCGGCAATCAGTGTATGAGCCCTCGTATTCTTTAATGCCATCGTGATAATAATGGGTCGAAAGCCCGTTCATCAAACCTCCTGAATAAATTTTTTCATATTCCATTCCTCCTTCGAGGTAATAAAACCGGTATGGTCCGTTAAATTCGCCATCCCGGTAAGTAATCTCCATCATAACTTTTCCGTCTGGATACCAGTCAGTTTCAACGCCATTTTCCTTGCCATTCAAATAAGTCGCTTCAACTTGTTTGTTGCCTGTTGGGAAATAGGAAACAACAGTTCCTGAGAAAGGTGTTTTGTCGCCTTTCAAATAAACAATACCATTCCGTTCCTCAGTCTGCCTGGTTTCAACAACTGTTTGTGCTATTACGCTCACTGAAGCTATAAGCAACAGAACAAAAAATGCAGGTAGTTTTATCATTTAGTTTTAGGATTGATAATTAACGTAACTGCTGCAGATATAACTGTATTGTTTTTTCAAGTCCCATATACAATGCTTCACTAACCAGAGCATGACCGATTGATACTTCCATAACCTGAGGAATGGTACGAACAAGATACCAAAGATTATTCAGATCAAGGTCGTGGCCTGCATTAATGCCTAATCCGTTCATTGTGGC
This sequence comes from Bacteroidales bacterium, assembly GCA_963665485.1. GTDB lineage: Bacteria > Bacteroidota > Bacteroidia > Bacteroidales > UBA4417 > UBA4417. The sequence continues at coordinate 1,804,671 of OY762227.1, forward strand.
AATTTTTGACGCTTCCACATAAGGCAAAATAGCCTTGATCCTGTCGTTCTGGTATTGAAGGGCATAAGCCTCGGTATAAAGTTCAATACGGTCGGTGCCGGTTTCGGCAGCATGATGAACCATTTCGGTATCAGGATCTACGAAAATGGAAGTACGGATTCCATGCGATTTAAACTCTGAAACAATTTCCTTCAAAAAGGACTTGTTTTTTTTAGTATCCCAACCCGCGTTGGACGTTATAGTATCATGGGCGTCAGGAACCAGCGTTACTTGTGCCGGTTTCACTTCGAGTACCAGGTCGATAAATTGAGGAATAGGATTTCCTTCAATATTAAACTCGGTTTTAATCAAGGGATAAATCTCGTATACGTCGCTGTACCTGATATGGCGTTCGTCGGGACGTGGATGTACGGTAATGCCTTGGGCACCGAATAATTCGCAATCAATCGCTGCTTTCAGCACATCGGGCATATTTCCGCCCCTTGCATTACGAATTGTGGCAATTTTATTGATATTTACACTTAACTTTGTCATCGCTTATTTTTAATGCTGCAAAATTACAAAACACCGCGCTTGGTTTAACCGATTTAAGGCACGATATTTGAGCTAATAGATTTATGATTGCAAAAGACCTCATATCAAACGCTGTACTGCCACTGAAAGCATCCGATACCGGGCTGATTGCCATGCATTGGTTCGACGAATTCAAGGTTTCGCATCTTCCCGTGGTTGCTGATTCCCAATTATTGGGGCTGATTTCGGAGGATGACATTTTTGCAGCCGGATCATTCGAGGAGCCTATTGGGAATTACCAGTTGAAGTTGCAGAATATTTCGATCCTCCATACCTTGCATTTTTATGAAGCGTTGAAGCTTTTTGCCGATTATAAGCTTTCCACGTTGCCGGTTGTTGATGAAAAAGGCATGTACCTTGGCCTGATCACACTTGCTGACATGGTTGAAAAAATGGCAGCAACTGCTGCTGTAAACAATCCCGGTGGAATTTTAGTCCTTGAACTCAATATAAATGATTTTTCGATGGTCGCCATATCAAAGATCATTGAAGAAAATGATGCAAAGATCCTGAGTTTCTATGTAACCTCTCCGTCTGATTCCACACGACTGGAACTCACCATGAAACTCAATCGTATTGATATTCAGCCTGTAATTCAATCATTTATACGTCACGATTATACAATCAAGGCTTCGTTTTTCGAAAGCGATTATTTCGATAATCTCCGCGAACGCTATGACCTTTTAATGACTTATTTAAACGTCTGATCCTTGTTCATGGATTTACGAATTAAAATACCATTTGCACGATTATTACGTGTGCTGATCCTGCTTTACCTGGTGATTATAAGCCTGTTTCCGGCATTTGCACAACCCGATTCCTCTTTTAATACAGTCACTGTTGGTACAATAGAATTATCCGGAAATAAAAAAACGAAGGAAAGCATTATTTTCCGGGAGTTATTAATTGCAGCCGGCAATAAATATTCTACTGTTGAATTTAGCAAACGTATTATTCAATCGCGTCTCAATCTCTTAAATACTTCTTTATTCAATTTCGTGACTATTGATACTGTATTAACTGCTGATTCAGGGAATGAGGCTGTTATGAACATCAAAATAAACTTAATTGAACGCTGGTATTTGTGGCCCGTTCCTATAGTGCAGATAACTGACCGAAACATTAATTCATGGCTGCAAACGCACGACTTTACCCGTATCAATTATGGGGTGGATTTAAAATGGTACAATTTCACCGGCCGTATGGATGAAATGGACGCAATTATTCAGTTTGGGAAAAATCATCACCTGGGCCTGGCGTATCAGAATCCATATATTGATAAAAAGAAACATATAGGAGTTGGCTTTGAAGCCGGGTACAAAAATAACCGTGAAGCAGGGTATCTTACGCAAGATGATAAACTGTTATTTGCATTTGATTCGGATGGTTTGTCAGCCGAAAAATATATTTCAGTAAACAGCACATTCAGGCAAAATATATTTACGACACACCAGATACTTGTTGGTTTTCGCTCCTTTTCTTTTTCCGATTCTCTTTTGACATTGAACCCTGATTACAGCTTTTCAAACATAGCCCAACCTGAGTTTTTATATCTGTACTACAAATTGAAGATTGATCACCGTGATATCCAATACTATCCGCTCAAAGGCTGGTATGCAGATCTGGAACTGAACAAGTCCGGATTGGGATTTAGCTTCGAAAAGCCGGTTGATATTGCCTGGATGAAATCAACTACACGATTTTATGCACAATTGGCTAAACGCTGGTATACAGGAATTTCTTTCATCGGAAAAGTTTCGTTGCGCGCATGGCAGCCCTATTTTCAGATTCAGGGCCTGGGTTATGGGCGCGATTATGTGAGAGGGTATGAATACAATGTAATTGATGGAAAACATTTTGGAATTATTCGATCGAATATCAAATTTGCTTTGGTCCCTGAACAAACGCATAAGATTGGATTTATTTCCACGCCAAAGTTTGGACTGATCCATTATGCAGTTTATCTGACTGCTTTTGCTGATGCCGGTTACGTTTGGCAGCCTCAGTGGATCGGACAGTTTAACAATAAACTTCCGCGTACCTTATTGGCGGGAGCAGGGCTTGGAGTTGACCTGGTAACCTATTACGATAAAGTTGTACGAATTGAGTATGCGATCAATAAGTCAGGTAAAAGTGGTATCTTTATTCACTTTATTGCCGGGATATAACCCATTTTGCGCCAATTCATTTTAACAAAACAAATCCTATCAAAGTGAGAATTGCAATTTTCGGAAAAGAATTTAACGATAACCAACTGGATTATGTCCGGATTCTGATACAAGCCCTCGAAAATAAAGGATGTAAGCTTCTTATTTGGAAACCTTTCCATGATTTTATTAAGGATAGAATTCCGTTCAGGCAGGAAGTAACTTTATTTTATGACCATACAGATTTGAAAGGACAGGCTGATTTGCTTTTTTCGGTCGGCGGTGATGGAACCATGTTACATTCTGTTCGCCTGGTACGCGATTCTGGAATTCCGATTTCCGGAATTAACCTGGGCAGGATGGGATTCCTTTCCAGTATTCCTCCCGGCGAAATATTTTCTGCTGTGGAAGATATAATGGAACAACACTACCGTATAGTGAAACGCACACTTATAAGTTTGATATCACCACAAACACTATTTCCGGGTTTTAATTATGCGTTTAATGAACTTTCGATCAATAAAAAAGAAAATTCGTCGCTTGTTGTTGTACACGTTTGGGTAAACGACCAGTTACTACATTCTTATTGGGCCGATGGGCTTATAATTGCAACTCCAACCGGATCAACGGCCTATTCACTGAGCTGTGGAGGACCGATTCTTACGCCTGATTCTAACAATTTTGTAATAACACCGATCGCGCCGCACAATTTATCGGTGCGGCCTGTCGTTATCCCTGACAGTAGCCTGATACGTATAAAAGTCGATAGCAGAGATGAGCAGGCACTTGTTGGACTTGATTCGCAGTCCGCTGTAATTACGCCTGATAAAGAGTTGGTTGTTGGGAAAGCTGACTTTGAAATTAACCTTGTACAACGTCTGAATGAGAACTTCTTTTCAACAATACGGGCAAAACTCAACTGGGGCTCCGATATACGGAATTAGACATATATCCTGGCCAGTTATCTATCGGAATTACACCAGCTACTTTAATTCTTAATTTTTCCTACCACTTCCAACCTGGAGGTATCAAAACTTGTATGCTTTCCGGTTCTATTCAGCTAAACAGAGTATTTTCAGCTTATTGCTTAAAGAAAGAAACGAAAGAATTAATTATTAATTCAGCCCTTGGATCATACAAGTAACAGATCGTACACAGGAAGCAAGTTGGCAGAAGTGAATCTAAAGAATTAGTAATCATCTTTTCTGTATTTTATCTCAGCTCAGTTCCAGATAAATTTCAACCGTTTACTCTTTTAAAATTTTGGCTACATCAATACTATGCGCTCTGTATCAATATTAATGCTACCTTTGCACGCTCAAAAAATTATGCGAAAAATCTTAATTTTTCTTTTATTTATGGTGTTTTCAGCACCATTTATCTTTGCTCAGAAATCGGGTGATCTGGGCATATTGGGTGGCGTTACCTATTATATGGGTGACCTCAATCCAAACAAACCTTTCCTGATGTCGAAGCCGGCATTCGGCATTATGTACCGTCAGAATTTTAATCCGCGTATATCCTTAAGGTTGCATGGATTGCGGGGTACAGTTGCGGGTGATGATGCTGTTAGCAAAGCCAATCCTGAGAGGAACCTTAATTTTGAATCAAACCTTACAGAAATAGGTTTGCAGCTCGAAATCAATTTCTTTGAATACTTCATTGGAAGCAATTTGCATCCAATTACACCTTATATTTTTGGCGGTCCAACAGTATTTTTTTTCAAACCTTATGGGACCTTGCCGTCGGGTAAAACTGAATTACAGCCTTTAATGACTGAAAACCAGGGAAACCCTTATAAATTGTACGCTTTTAGCGGATCATTCGGGCTTGGTGTAAAATACAGTGTGAGTAAATTGATAGGTGTCGGAGCTGAGTGGGGGATGCGTAAAACCTCCACTGACTATCTTGACGACGTGAGCAAGACATATTATCTTGATCTTGCCTCAAATCCTCCGGGACACCCTACAATTCAGGAAGTAGCTTCGGATCCCACCCTAAGTCACAATGCGGGGATGCAGCGGGGTAATTCCCGGGATACAGATTGGTATTCGTTTGCAGGTATTTCGTTAACAGTTAAAATAAGAATGTTGGCTAAAGAGAATTGTCTTGACCACCAACGTGAAGGCTACTAATAATTTACGGGATTGATAACCTGTAACATATACATTAAGAATAATTAACAAACGTGGCTCGTGCGGTAAAGCACAAAAGCCTAAATTTGTCGGAAATGATGGAGAACAACAAATTGATCGACACTGTAGATAAAACCAGGCTGCCAAAGCATATAGCCATTATTATGGATGGCAATGGCAGATGGGCACAGCAACGTGGCGAACAACGTGTTTTCGGGCACAACAACGGTGTACAATCGGTTCGTGAAACAGCTGAGGCAGCTGCAGAGTTGGGTGTTAAATACCTCACTTTATATGCTTTTTCAACGGAAAACTGGAATCGGCCGAAAGATGAGGTAGATGCCTTAATGCATCTTTTGGTTGTTACGATCAATAACGAGATTAAAACCCTCAACGATAATAATATACGGCTCAGAGTAATCGGAAATGTGCAATGCATGGACCCGAAAGTGAAAAAAGAACTTGCCGAGGCTATGGAAAAAACTGCGGGTAACACACGGATGGATTTATTTCTGGCATTGAGTTATAGCGGCAGGTGGGAGATTGTTAATGCTATACGGAAAATTGCTCAACAGGTTAAAGAAGGAACGCTCAGCCCCGGACAGATCAACGAAAAATTGGTTTCAACCAGTATGAATGCTCCCGATCTTCCTGATCCGGAACTTTTGATACGCACAAGTGGAGAATATCGTTTAAGTAATTTCCTGATGTGGCAAACTGCTTATACAGAATTGTTCTTTTCTTCTAAACTATGGCCTGATTTCCGCAAAGAAGATCTGTACGAAGCTATTATTGATTTCCAGCATCGCGAACGGCGGTTTGGTAAAACGAGTGAACAAATTATAAATTGCAAAGGATGACACTGAGGCGCTTTACATTACTACTATTTATTCTGATTTCAATCCTATCAATGCCTGTAATGGCACAGACCACGACAGGCGATGAAGTTCCCGATATCAATTACAACCTTCCCAGGAAATATACAATCGGAGGTATTACAGTAACAGGCGTGAAGTACCTTAACAGTTCTGTACTTATATCCTTATCAGGTTTGCAGGTTGGTAATAAAATTGACATACCTGGCGAGAGAATTCGTTCAGCTATGGACAAACTATGGCAGCAGGGGCTTTTTGAAGATGTTAAAATTGTGGCTACAGGTGTTCAGGATGATCAGATCTTTCTCGAAATTCGTTTAACAGAACGTCCGCGACTTGCAAAATTCGAATTCAGTGGCATCCGCAAAGGCGAAGGCGACGATTTAAAAGATAAAATCAAAATTTCGAAAGGTGATGTTGTTACGGATAATCTTTTAACTCGTATTACCAATACGATAAAAAAGCATTTTGTAGGTAAAGGTTATTTTGATGTTAGTGTTGATATCAAGCAGGTAAAAGATACCGCTATGCTTAATAATGTTACTCTCAATATTAATATTAAAAAGGGCGGTCGCGTTAAAATTGGAAGAGTTAATATTATCGGGAATAAACAATTAAGCGAACTCACGCTTAAATCGGCATTAAAAAAGACCAAGGAGAAAGGATCATACAGAGTTTTGTATACTGTACAGGAATCCTTTTTTGGTTTGTTTGACCACATCTTAAAAATGGATATGAAGCATTATCCTCAATATGTTCAGGAGGTTGCGGATAAAAATATGAAATTCAGGGTGTTCAAATCTTCCAAATTTATCGAAAAAGATTATGAAGAGGATAAGATAGCTTTGGTTAAGAAATTCTACGAAAATGGATTTCGTGATGCCACTCTTATTAAAGACTCAATATACAAAACAGGCCATAACGATATTACAATAGATCTTCATGTTTACGAAGGTGATAAATATCATTACAGGAACATTTCGTTTGTTGGAAATACCAAGTTTACCGCAGCCGAACTTGCGATGTTGCTTGGTATACGAAAAGGTGATGTATACAACCAGGATCAGTTGGATGCTTCATTACAGTTCAATCCGAATGGCATCGATTTAATGAGTTTATTTGTTGATGATGGTTACCTCACCTGTACCATCGAACCGATTGAAATAAGCGCTGACAACGATTCAATTGATCTTCAGATACGTATACGCGAAGGCAAGCAGATGAATGTAAGCAGAGTAACAGTTGCCGGAAACACAAGAACCAATGACCATGTAATTATCAGGGAATTGTACTCACGGCCTGGTCAGTTATTCAGTCGTTCCGATATTTTAAGGAGCCGTACTTCACTTACACAGCTGAAATATTTTGATCAGGAAAAAATTGATATACAAACTCCAAACATTGATCCTACAAACGGAACCGTTGATGTTGCCTACAAAGTGGAGGAAACTTCCTCCGATCAGCTTGAGCTCTCCGGAGGGTGGGGTTATGGCAGGCTTATAGGTACATTAGGCGTATCGTTTAATAATTTCTCGGCAAAAAACTTCTTTAAGAAAGGAGCCTGGAGGCCCATACCTTCAGGTGATGGACAAAAATTATCATTACGTTTGCAATCGTATGGTAAAGGATATCTGAGTGCCAGTGCTTCTTTTACAGAGCCCTGGCTTGGAGGTAAAAAACCTAATCAGTTAAGTGTTTCTACCTTTGTTTCAGCATTTAATAACGGATATGCCAAAACCAGTGCAAATTATTATGCCTACAATATCACAGGTCTGTCATTTACTTTTAGCCGTCGGTTAAACTGGCCTGATAATTATTTTAACCTTTCGCAGAGTATTAACCTGCAGCATTACCAGCTGGATAATTATACGTTGTTCAGCAAAAAATCAAACGGATTGTACCAGAGTTATTCATATTCAATCGCTTTGGGACGGTATTCGACTGATGCGCAAATATACCCGCGTGCTGGTTCCGAGTTGAACTTATCACTGGAAATGACACCTCCGTATTCATTGATAGCTCCTAAATGGTTCGCCGCGAAAAGCGCTGAAGATAAATACCGGATGATTGAGTTCAACCAGTGGAAAATGAGCGGGGCGTTTTATCAGCAGATAGTTGGTGACCTGGTACTTATGGCTCGTACCAAGGTAGGTTTCCTTGGCAAATACAGCAGCGATATTGAGGTAACACCTTTCAACCGCTATTTTATGGGTGGAGATGGTATGTCGGGTTATTCGGCTATCGACGGTCGGCAATTAGTAGGTTTCAGGGGATATACCAACGAAAGTATGACTCCTGATGCTAATAAAAGTACTCAGGCAGGAGGTGTTGTTTTTAACAAAAGCACACTGGAACTTCGCTACCCGTTATCACTTAATCCAAACTCAACCATATTCGGGCTTGTTTTTGTGGAAGCCGGTAACGACTGGGCCTCCTTTAAGGCGTTCAATCCTTTTGATGTTAAAAGATCAGCCGGTGTTGGTGTAAGAGTATTCCTGCCTATGTTCGGATTACTTGGTCTCGACTGGGGTTATGGTTTTGATAAAATCATAGGTATGCCTTCTGCAAATAAGGGTCAGTTCCATTTTTCAATGAATTCTTCAATTGATTAATCGTTTTGGCAGGTTTTTTGCAATCACTCTAATCATAACAAATTAATTGTATTCTCTCTCATATCAATTTTAAGAAGCTAATTCTATGAAAAAGATTATTCTGATTGCAGCAATCATTTGCACTTTTGGTTTTGGCGCTTCAGCTCAGAAGTATGCCTTTGTGAACACGGATTACATACTTGCCAATGTTCCGGAATATGCCGACGCGCAAACCCAGCTTGATGAGCTTTCTATACAATGGCAGAAAGAGATTGAAGTGAAATTCGCGGAAATTGATAAAATGTATAAAAGCTTTCAGAACGAAGCTGTACTTCTTCCGGAAGACATGAAAAAAAAACGTGAGGATGATATTATAAAAAAGGAGAAGGAAGCAAAAGATCTTCAGAAAAAGCGTTTCGGAAGCGAGGGTGACTTGTTTAAAAAACGCCAGGAACTTGTGAAACCAATACAGGAAAAGATATACAATGCTATCGAAGAAATTGCAAATTCCGAGAACTATGCAGTTGTGTTCGACAAATCCGGTAATGCGACTCTTATTTTTACCAACCCCAAATATGATATAAGTGAGCAGGTGCTTGATAAACTGGGATATACCTATAAGCCACAAACTCCTGCTAAAAGTAAAAAATAGCCCTTGGGTGCTTTTGGTAAAGCCTTTTTTTTACCTTTGCGCCTGATTTAATCAGAAAACAAATAATCCAGATACCTAAAAATGATGAAGAATCTCTTAAAAGTTTTAACAATTGTAGTACTTGTTGCCGTAGCAGCATCCACTAATGCACAGAAAGCGTCAAAAATCGGACATATCGACCTCGGTAAAGTTCTGGAACAAATGCCAGGCCAGGATACAGTGAAAGTTGTTATGGAAAAATATGTTCAAACCCTACAGGGTGAATTGCAGACGATGCAACAGGAACTGGAATTGAAAGGTGCCGATTACCAGAAAAACCTGGCTACTATGTCGAGTATTATCAAAACTACCAAAGAAAAAGAAATTACTGACCTTCAGGGACGTATAGAGGCTTTCCAGCAATCAGCACAGCAGGATCTTCAGGCTAAAAATACCGAGTTGATCACTCCTTTTGTCACTAAAGCAAAACAAGCTATTAAAGATGTAGCTAAAGAAGGTGGATTCGCTTATATCCTGAATGCGAATGAGGAAATCGTACTTTATTCCGACGGTGGCGAAGATGTAACCGCACAGGTTAAAAAGAAACTTGGAATTACACAATAGTAAATAAAATTGAACCAGATTCAATTAACTCCGGCTTTGTCCGGAGTTTTTTTTTTGTACACCATATTCGGGATTATTTGATTCTGCTTACCTTAAATGCTGGTTTCATAAACCATATTAAATGTTATTCTGATTGCTGTTTGTTTGTTTGTTTGTTTGTTTGTTTCGTTAAATTTTGGTTCAGAATATGTGCGACCTATGATAAAGTCAACGAATATGAATCAAATAAGTGAAATCTGAATTTGTGACGTTCGCTTTCAGCAGTACTATAAATACAAACAAAATTGAATTCATTAAAAGTATGCTGTAGCCAGAATTGCATTGCCAAACAGTGATGCATAAAAAAGCCGGAAACCATTCCTGATTTCCGGCTTTTAGTTTTCTCGAAAGAGACTGATTAATCCCTGCGTCCAGTAAAAATCATTATATAATACAATAAAGTTGCCAGTGATGCCAATGCAGCCACGACATAAGTATACGCGGCCCATTTCAGCGCGTCCTGTGCTTTAGGATGTGTTTCCTGTGTGGTGATGCCACTGTTGTTGAGCCAGAGTAACGCGCGACGACTGGCGTCAATTTCAACCGGAAGGGTTACAAAACTGAAAAGGGTGGTAGCCGCAAACAAAACTATACCGGCAAGCAACAGTTGCGGAAATGTGTTTACCATCAGAATACCGGCCAGCAATACCCATTGCATCCAGTTGGATGCGAAGCTTACTGCCGGAACCAGGGCAGTGCGGAGTTTCAGGAAAGCGTACGCTTCTTCATGCTGAACGGCATGTCCGCATTCGTGTGCAGCAACTGCAGCCGCAGAGATGTTGGATTTGTTATAAACATCCTGGCTTAGGTTCACGGTTTTGGTTTCAGGATTATAGTGGTCAGTAAGCTGCCCTTCTACAGAGATTACCTGTACATCCATAATGCCGTTATCCCGAAGCATTTTTTCTGCTATATCTTTTCCTGTATAGCCTTTGCCTATGGGTATGGCAGAGTATTTACGAAATTTTGATTTCAACACCTGGCTAACGATCAAGCTCAGGATCATAAAGCCAATAAAAATTACTATGTACATCGTTTTGTTTTATTTATTTAGCAAAGATGATACAAATCTCCTGCCATTTGTTGAATTGCGACATTGTGGCAGAATCTGGCAACTTGGAACTGAATAAAACATGCCTTTTTATTGGATCCAAGTCTTAAAATCCAAATTTCAAATCCCAAGAGAAAAACGAAATAGAATCAAGACTTCCAACATCAGGAAAATCATCGCCTTGGGATTTGGATCTTGAGACTTTGAGACTTTGAATTTATTCCAGGACTATGCTCCCGATAGTTTTAAATCATCGTCCATATTCATGGGCTCGATACTCTCATCATGCCAGCTTGCATACATTGTATAGCTTCTGGCTATTCGGTTTACCTGTCCTTCGAGCAGAGATTTTTCGATGGATTTGATTTTTTTAGCCGGAACACCTGCGTAAACACTTCCGGACTCAACTAAGGTGTTTTGCGATACTACTGCACCGGCTGCAATAATGGAGTTGCTTTCAACCACAACGCCATCCATAACAATGGATCCCATGCCAATCAACACATTGTCGTGTATTGTACAGCCATGAACTATAGCTGCATGAGCAATAGATACGTTGTTTCCAATGCTTACCGCGTATTTCTGATAGGTGCAGTGAATGATGGCGCCATCCTGGATATTCACATTATTACCGATACGGATGGAATTGACATCACCGCGTATAACAGTGTTGAACCAGACACTGCAATTGTCGCCCATTACAACATCACCAACAATGGTGGCGTTTTCGGCTATAAATGTATTCTTGCCTATGGTCGGGGCGATTCCTTTGATGGGATATATGAGAGGCATGTTTTTTATATTTACGATTTACGATTAACGACTTACGATTAACGACTTACGATTAACGAATAACAATTTACGAATGACGATTTACATTAATCGTACCTCGTCAATCTGCAATCGTACTTTTCCTAATCTTCCGGGCTAAATACGTTTACTTCGTTATCATTGACTTTTGGATAGTCTATAGAGAAATGAAGTCCTCGGCTTTCTTTGCGTTCGAGTGCCATTTTTACGATTAATGTGGCAACCTTTACCAGGTTACGCACTTCACAGATTTTATCAATGAGGACCGAGTGTTTGTAAAGTTCTTCGGTTTCGCGTTCAAGTATGCTTAACCTGTCGGCTGCGCGTTTTAGCCGGAGGTCTGAGCGTACAATTCCGACATAATAGGTCATGATGCTTTGCAGTTCCCGCATTGTCTGGGTGATAAGCACCATTTCTTCGTTCATAACGGTGCCTTCGGCATTCCAGTCAGGAATTTCGTTACATAAACTGATGTGTTTTATTTTCTGAGAAGCATCGATATAAGCCCGGTGCGAATAAACCAATGATTCGAGCAATGAGTTGCTTGCGAGACGGTTTGCTCCGTGCAATCCGGTTGATGAACATTCGCCGGAGGCATAAAGGTTGATTATTGAACTTTGTCCCCATTCATCCACTTTAATGCCACCGCAAGTGTAATGTGCTGCCGGAACAATCGGGATCATTTCCCTGGTCATATCAATCCCGATCGTGAGGCATTTGGCATAAACTCCCGGGAAATGGTCGATGAGCTGATTCCGGTTCAGGTGCCGGCAATCGAGGTACATATGATCTTCGCCGCTTATTTTGAGCTCGTTATCGATGGCTCGTGCCACAATATCGCGTGGAGCAAGTGACAAGCGTTTGTCATATTTCTGCATAAACTCATTGCCGTTTATATCTTTCAGTATTCCGCCAAATCCTCGCAGGGCTTCAGTGATCAGAAAAGAAGGTTTTTCGGTAGGGTTATACAAAGATGTTGGATGAAACTGGATAAATTCCATTTTCTCGATGGTTCCTTTGGCGCGATATACCATTGCAATTCCATCGCCGGTAGCAATAGGAGGATTTGTGGTAGTTGCGTATACATTTCCTGCACCGCCTGAGGCCATCAGCGTAACTTTGGCTAGTATGGTATCAATACTATTGTTTTTACGATCCAACACGTAGGCCCCGTAACACGTAATATCAGGTGTACGCCGGTTTACGTACATTCCCAGGTGGTGTTGGGTAATAAGCTCAACTGTAAAATGATTCTCTAGAATTTCGATGTTCGAATCTTCTTGAGCTCTTGCCAAAAGTGTTTCTTCTATTTCGAGCCCGGTCTGGTCCTTATGATGAAGAACACGGAATTCGGAGTGTCCGCCTTCTTTAGCAAGATCGTACTGCCCTGACGCGTTTTTGTCGAAGCTAACTCCGAGTTCAATAAGTTCCTTTATCCTTTCGGGAGCTTCAGTGATGGTTATCCTGACGGCCTTTTCATCATTCAGATCATCGCCAGCAATCAGGGTGTCCTGTATATGTTTCTCGTAAGTGTCGGGAGTGTACATTACAGCAGCTATGCCACCCTGGGCATATTTTGTGGCAGTTTCATCAGCCTTACTCTTAGTTACGATACATACCTTTCCAATCTTAGCCGCTTTTAAGGCAAAAGTAAGTCCGGCAATGCCTGTTCCAATAACCAGGAAATCAACTTCTCGTCGCATAATTCATTATATAGACTACAAAATTAACAATTAACAGCGGTCTTTGATTGAAAAACGTGTTTATTAAACCAATTCTGCTAGTATTATTCTATCGAAAAGGATTATTCGCTGAAAGGATTCATGTTTTGATCCAATTTTAGCCAGAATCAGTATCAGGAACAGAATTTTATGAAAAGGTACGAAATACTGCTTTTCAGTAAGGAGAATAAGGATCGTAAGCTAGTACTAAAAATTGGGCTATCGTCCTTTTTGCTTCCGGTCGCAACTCCGGTTATATTCACGGAACATTGACTCCATTATATTGGCTGTGATGTTTTCATTAATCATGTTACTTATGGGGAACCTGCATAAAGAAAAATGAAATTGAAAGTATTGAACCAGAGGAATAATGCTTGCTGGCTTTAATGACAAACCCTGTCAGAAGTTGAATCCTGACAGGGTTTGGTCTTTTAATTCAGATGAGCCGAAGTCTCAACCCAATGATCAAAGTCCCAGCAACACTTTCACTGGTTCGTTTCCTTCGAAAAGCATTTTTGCGGGATTTTCAAGTAGATCTTTAACCATTACCAGGAAGCTTACCGATTCGCGACCGTCGATTACACGATGGTCGTAGGATAAAGCTAAATACATCATTGGTGCAATAACTACTTGTCCGTTAACAGCTATAGGCCTTTCAATAATATTATGCATTCCAAGGATGGCGCTTTGAGGAGGATTCAGGATTGGTGTTGACATCATGGAGCCAAAAACGCCTCCGTTTGTAATGGTGAAGGTACCGCCGGTCATTTCTTCAAGTGTGATTTTGTTTTCGCGGGCTTTGCCTGCAAGCTCCTTGATCCTGAGTTCAATCTGTGCCAGTGAAAGTGATTCGGCATTACGGATAACCGGAACAACAAGACCTTTAGGCGCGCTTACTGCAATCCCAATGTCAGCGTATTTGTGGAAAACAAGTTCGTCTCCGTCAATCATGGCATTTACCTGCGGGAATTTAGCCAAAGCAATTGTAATTGCCTTTGTGAAGAACGACATAAAGCCGATTCCTACGCCAAATTGTTCTTTGAATTTTTCGTTGTATTGTTTTTTCAGGTTCATGATCTGGCTCATATTCACTTCGTTAAAGGTAGTGAGCATGGCAGTTTCATTTTTAACGCTAACTAAACGTTGAGCAAGTTTAATGCGTAATGTCGACATTTTTTTATGCTCAACCTCACGCGATTTCTCAATATCTGCAGGTTGGGACAGCGGTTGGGAAACAGTTGAGGCTGCATGTATACCGGAACTGGCATTCAATACATCCTGTTTGGTTATGCGGGTTTGGCCAAGTTGTTCGAGAACTTCACGGCCGGTAAGATGTTTTTCATCCATTATCTTACGTGCAAGCGGAGTGATTTTTACATCGGCATCTGCAGGAGCTGTTTCGGGAATATGCTTGATTTCAAGTTCAATGGGTTGAGCTGATTCTGCTTTTGCTTCAGCAATTACGGGAGCAATTCCTTCAGGAACCTTGGCTTCACTGTCTATCTGAGCAATAACTGTTCCGACGCTTACAGTTTCACCCGCTTCAATCAGAATAGTGATGGCACCGGCAACTTCAGCATTTACGGTAAGAGTAGCTTTGTCGGAATCTATTTCCGCAATTTCAACATCTTTTGCCACATAGTCGCCGTTTTGCACCAGCCAGTTAGCAATCTGAACTTCGGTAATCGATTCGCCCGGGGTAGGAGCTTTAATATCTATAATCATAGTTGATTTGTTTCTACAGGTCTAATATTTTTGATGTTCAAGGTTCAAATGCTTTCGGCGTTCAACGGGTAAGCAACTTTGCAGTTATAGTAATTCAAGTTTAATAGTTCAAGGTTCAATGGCTTTGCTGTTTAAGGTTCAAATGGCTTCGCTGTTCAAGATTCAAATTAATAATTTCAGGTGTTGAGTTGTGCTAATTCTCGCTTTCCCAAATCCTCCATATTAACTTGTTTTGAACCTTGAACTTTTCTCTACATTTTCCATTCCTTCGGCGCGCATAGCATCTTACAGGTAAGATTCCGGTTTTCACAGGTGCAGTCACCAAAAGCTTTATCAATAATTTTAGCCTGGCGTTGAACGTGCATCTTTGACGATCCGGTTGCCGGGCTGCCACTTTCGGGACGAGCTACAAGCAATAATTTCACTCCTTTAAAATGGCGCAGTATAAACGACCATGCGCCCATATTGGCAGGTTCTTCCTGCACCCATGCAAATTTGGTTGCGTTGGGATATCTTTTCATAATATCCAGCAATTGTTGTAAAGGGAAAGGATAAAGTTGCTCAACCCTAACAAATGCAATATTGTTATGTTCGCGTTTGCGGCGTTCAGAAATCAGATCGTAATACACCTTGCCGTTACAGAAATTTATACGAGTAACTTCTGAAGGATTGGCGGTATCATCATCAATCACTTCCTGGAATGAACCTTGTGAAAGTGCCGCTACCGGAGAAATACATTCAGGATACCTGAGTAAACTTTTAGGCGTAAAAACTATCAGAGGCTTGCGGAAATCGCGGTGTACCTGGCGACGTAGTAAATGGAAGAAATTAGCAGGTGTGGTACAATTAGCTACCTGTATATTGTTGTCGGCACATTGTTGCAGGAAGCGTTCCATACGACCGCTTGAGTGTTCCGGGCCCTGGCCTTCGTAACCATGTGGCAACAACATTACCAGTGAGTTCATCACGCGCCATTTTTCTTCGGCGCTAACAATATACTGGTCAATAATAATCTGGGCGCCATTCATAAAATCACCGAACTGCCCTTCCCAAATGGTGAGCGAAAATGGGGCTGCAAGCGAATACCCATATTCAAAACCCAGCACACCATACTCCGAAAGCGGTGAATTGTAAATATGGAAAGGGGCTTGTTTTTCACTTATATTTTGTAACGGAGTGTATTTCTCTTCCGAATCTTCCATGGTTAGCACCGCATGCCGATGCGAAAACGTACCACGTTCCGAATCCTGCCCGCTTACACGTACGGGAATCCCTTCATCGAGTAATGACGCATAAGCAAGCAGTTCACCCATGGCCCAATCCACAGTTCCATTTTCGGTAAACATAGTCCTTCTTTCATCCATCAACCGGACAAGTTTCTTGAAAAAAGGTTTCCCATGAGGCAAAGCGGTTATTTTTTGAGTCAGGTCCAGCAGCTTTTCAAACTTAACGCTTGTGTCAACGGGTTTCAGGAAATCGTCTTCCGTCGCAGGGCGTAAGGTGTGCCATGCATCTTCAAGGAATGTAATTACCCGTGCTCTCTCGTCTTCCTTCGATTCGAGTAATTCCTGTTCCAGTTCTGCCAGGAATGCTTTTTCAATTTCAGTTGCTTCCTCAGAAGTGATGGTGCCTTGTTCCACCAGCTTGTTCACATAAATCACACGCGGATCATCATGTTTTTCGATGATTTTGTATAAAATTGGCTGGGTAAACCTAGGTTCATCGCCTTCGTTGTGGCCATATTTCCTATAACCCAGCAAGTCAATAAAAACATCTTTATGGAATCGTTGCCTGTAATCAACTGCCAGTTCCATGGTATAAACCACAGCTTCGACATCATCAGCATTTACATGAAAGATCGGGCATTGGGTTGTTTTGGCTACATCTGTACAATAAACCGAACTACGGGCGTCGAGGTAATTGGTCGTAAAACCGATCTGGTTGTTAACCACCAGGTGAATAGTTCCTCCGGCAGAATATCCCGGAAGGTCAGCCATCTGAATTGATTCATACACAACACCCTGTCCGGCAATGGATGCGTCGCCATGGATCAGGATAGGAATTATGTGCTGATTATTGTTTTGATATTCTGAATCAATTTTACTCCGGGTTATGCCTTCAACTACGGGGCCAACCGCTTCAAGATGAGAAGGATTTGGTGCCAGCGAGAGCTGTAGTTTTCTGCCATCAGCAGTTGTGCGCTCCGATGAGTACCCAAGGTGATATTTAACATCACCCATCAGGTATTCATCTTCCAGAAGCTTTCCCTCAAATTCGTTAAATATATCCTGATAAGGTTTCCCGAGCGTATTGGCAAGCACATTCAATCTTCCCCTGTGAGGCATTCCGATGATAAATTCGCTGATACCTGACTCTGCTCCTTTATTGATGATGGCATCAATAGCAGGGATCAGTGATTCGCAGCCTTCGAGTGAAAATCGTTTTTGCCCTGTATATTTTTTATGTAGAAATTTTTCGAAAAGTACCGCACGACTTAATTCTTTAAGGATATGCAGTTTCTTGTCGCGGTTAAAAACAGGCTCATTGCGGGTGTGTTCCATCCGTGCCATTAGCCATTCATGGATTTCGGGACGGCGGATATACGCATATTCGACTCCAACGCTTTGGCAATAAGTTCTTTCGAGATGCTCAATAATGCTGTTAAGAGTGGCATCGCCGATTCCGATTTCGCCGCCGGCTTTAAAAACCTCTTCGCGGTCGGCTTCGGTCAGACCGAAATTATCGATATGAAGGGTAGGGGAGTATGTGCGCCGCGTGCGGACAGGGTTGGTTTTGGTAAATAAATGGCCACGTTTGCGGTACTCATTGATCAGGTCAATTACCTTAAATTCATCGGGTTTCATATCAGCCTGAGGCATCAGTTTACCGCTGAATTCAAATCCCTGGAAAAATCGTCGCCAGCCTGTTTCTATACTTTCAGGATCCTGTTTGTACTGCCGGTATAATTCTTCAATTGTTTCAGTGTCGGCATTACTCAGAAAGGATAACTCATCCATATATGTTTTCTATCAGAAACGTTTATAAATTAGATATGTTCAGCCAAAATTAGCAAAATATCAGCTACCATTCATAATCGGCAGGTAAGATATATACGAATTTGTTTATTTCCGCCTGGCGCATCTCGTTTTTGAGTCTTTTAACATATATCAGACATTAGCCGGGGTTTTTTATAACTTTATGGCGGTTTATTTTAAATGATTACAAAGTGTGTATTATGAAAAAAACTATCTTCATTATTAATCTATTAATGCTTTTATCTTCGGGCTTGACGGCTCAAAAAGGTAAACCATTCATTGTGCTGGCAGGGAAAAAAGTTGAAGATTGCATTCCTTTTGAAGCAAGATTCCGTTTTCCTGAATTTACTACCGGTAAGGTATTCTTCACAAGAGGGACAAATACGGATGCAAAACTAAATTACAATTTTGTGACACAAGAAATGGATTATATTCAGGGAAAAGATACCCTGGCTATTTCCAACCCATCTGATATTAAGCAAATTATTATTGACGAAAATGTTTTTATTATGAACAAGGGCTACATGGAAGTAATTTCGAATGGAAAGATTCCGGTGGGGCTCAGGCAGTATTTTAATCTGGCTAATGAACGGAAGAAAGATCCTTATGGCGATATGGCCGCAGGTGCCGCAACTACTTCCTATAGTTCGCTGCATACCGATGGGCATTACTATAAATTAACACAGGATCATGATCGGGTATTTCAGAAAGTTACAGAGTATTTCCTGGCGACATCATCCAGCGGATTTGTATCATTCACAAAGAAAAAAGTAATAAAGCTGTTCCCTAAAAAGAAAAAAGAAATTGAAGCTTATTTAAAATCGTACAATGTTGATTTTGATTCAAGGGAAGATTTGATAAGGTTTGCGGAGTATTTGAGTGGCCTTTAAATCAGTGAGACTATAATTTTGAGAAACAAAATTATTTAGTCGAACTGATCCCGAGCGAAGTCGAGGGATCTTATGGGGTCTTATTCCCCGCCCCTTGGGGCGATATTAAAAGGAAATCTTTTGTAGATACCTCGTCCGCTTGCGGCGAGGTAGTTCATTTCATAAACCCACAGTTATTAGCATCTTGTTGGAGTTGTATTGCCTGTAATTCATTGATTGATTCGTAATTTCAGCGGAAAAAAGTTTCAGTTTTTTCTCACAAAACTTGCCAAATTTGATCTGGTAATCAGGAGTACTAAAATATAAGCTTTCAAATCAGGATTACATATATTATTGCTGAAAATGGTCGCAAAACAGTCCTTTTTATATCAGGAGAATCAATATCTTTACTTTTTATAATTTAAGCCAGGGATTGAAAGGATTTTGCTATCGCACTTGTCAGAAAAAGCGAAATTTGCACCTGAAGTGGATTTCATTCCTTCTAAGAGATACTATTGAAATACATTAAAGTTTTAAAAATGAAAGCAATTGGAATTGGTTTTAGTTTGATTTTATTTCTGATTACCTGTGTGTCGGCTCAGAATAACTTGCCTTACAAGGTTTTGGCCGGAACCAGGGTAGAGGATTGTATTCCTTTTTCGGAAATGTACCGTTTTCCTGAATTTAAGGATGGGCAGGTTTTCATGATAAATGGAGCAACAGTAACAACCAAATTTAATTACAATTTGCTGTTAAACGAAATGCAGTATCTGAAATTGACTGATACTCTTTCTATTGCTAACAATAATGATGTCAGGCTTATAGCAATTGAAGGCGATACGTTTTACTTTGATAAAGGCTATCTCGACCAGATTTATAGCCGCAATATTAAAGTGGCGATAAAGCAGTATTTTAAATTAAAAGAAATACAAAAGAAGGATTCATATGGAATTGCCGGTTCAAACTCTGCCACGGATTCCTATAGTTCAATTATTGCTGATGGTCAATCCTACAAACTAATTTCAAGTCATGACAGGGTATATCAAAAAGTGATTGAATATTACATAGCAACTGAATCAGGCGGATTTGTCCCTTTTACGAAGAAAAAGGTCACCCAGCTTTTTCCGCAAAACAAGAAAGCTATTGAGGCTTATTTGAAATCCAATAAGGTAGATTTTGATTCAAGGGAAGATTTGATAAGGTTTTCGGAGTATTTGAATGATTTATAAAATATAAGAACCTGCATTTAATAGCATAAAAAAGCCCGTCCGAAATCGAACAGGCTTTTTTAATTCTGCTTGAATCTGTTGAAATTATGCGGGTGAAATTGCTTCAACCGGACAAACATCAGCGCAGGAACCGCAGTCGGTGCAGATATCAGCGTCGATTTTGTAGATATCACCTTCAGAGATAGCTTCAACCGGACACTCGTCAATGCAAGTTCCGCAAGCGGTGCAGTCGTCAGAAATAACGTAAGCCATTTTTTTAGAGTTTTAAATTTGAACTGCAAATATAAGTAGTATTCTTGGTATGGAATAGATAAAATAATTATTAGAAGCTTTTTGAAGCGATTTTAAAGCCTTGTTTTTTTAATTGTAAAGCTAAGAATGTTAAATATATTTATTTAAATTAATGGTATTCAGTTAAATATATATCTAGAATTTACCCTTTTTAGAATTCATATAAATAAGATTTTAGTCCTTAGGTCTGTTAAAAACTTATACCTTTGTGCCGTTATTCATTCAAAAAACATAAGCATGAGCGACCAGACAAACTTCATCGAGAAAGAAGATGTAGTTGTAAAATTTTGTGGCGATTCAGGCGACGGCATGCAGCTTGCTGGTACACTTTTCAGTGATGCGGCTGCGCTTCTGGGCCTTGACCTTGCTACTTTTCCTGACTATCCAGCCGAAATCCGCGCACCGCATAATACTATTGCCGGTGTATCAGGTTTCCAGGTACACGTGGGCAGAAAAAAAATTGAAACATCAGGCGATTTTGTCGATATCCTTGTTGCCATGAACCCGGCTTCACTCAAATCGAACCTGAAATGGACACGCCCGGGCGCAACAATTATTGTTGATGCTGATTCATTTGATGAAGCAACCTGTAAAAAAGCAGGCTATCTAACCAACCCGCTTGAGGACAACAGCCTCGAAGGGTACAATCTTGTTAAAGCACCGGTAACGATGTTGACCCGTAATGCTTTGCAGGTGTTGGGTATTGATAATAAAACCGCTGACCGTACCCGTAATGTCTTCACGCTGGGTATTATTTATCATATTTTCAGCTGGAAGTTAGATACAACGGTTAATTATTTCAAAACAAAGTTTAAAAAGAAACCCGAAATGATCGAGGCCAATAAACTGGTGCTCGAAACAGGATACAGCTATGCTGACACTGTCGAAACTTTAGGTTCCTCTTATCATATTGCCAAAGCAAAAATGCCTGCTGGCCGTTACCGTAATATAACCGGAAACGTAGCTACAGCATGGGGTTTCCTTGCAGCAGCCGAACGTTCGGGCAGGCCTTTGTTCCTCGGATCATATCCTATAACACCAGCTACCGAAATCCTTATTGAACTGGTTAAGCATAAATCACTTGGCGCAAAAGTGTTCCAGGCAGAAGACGAAATTGCCGGAATCTGTTCAGCCATAGGTGCCAGTTATACCGGCTCACTGGCACTTACTTCCACTTCAGGCCCAGGACTTTCTTTGAAAAGCGAAGCCATTGGCTTAGCTGTTATGACCGAATTACCGTTGGTTATTGTAAACGTACAACGGGGCGGACCTTCGACAGGTTTACCTACCAAGAGTGAACAAAGCGATCTGATGCAGGCCTTGTTTGGCCGTAACGGCGAAGCGCCTTGTGTGGTTCTTGCTGCTTCTACGCCTGCTGATTGTTTCAACTTTGCGTATGAGTCGGCTAAAATCGCCCTGGAACATATGACCCCGGTTATTTTGCTGACTGATGGATCGCTTGGAAACGGATCACAACTTTTCCGTATTCCTAAGGTGGCTGATCTGCCTTCAATTACTCCTCCGTTAGCAGAGCCTAACGATAAAGATTATAAACCTTACAAACGCGATCCTGAAACCCATGTACGCAAATGGGCTATTCCAGGAACTGAAGGCCTTCGTCACCGTATCGGTGGTCTGGAGAAAGAAAATGGTTCAGGTAATGTAAGTACCGATCCTGCCAATCACCAGATTATGACCGAACTGCGTGAAGCTAAAGTTCAAAAAGTAGCTGATTTTATTCCTGAGCAGGGAATTGTAGGTGCTAAAAAAGGAGATTTGCTGGTTGTAAGCTGGGGCGGAACAAGAGGAACTACTGAAGCTGCCGTCGAAGAATTACAGAATCAAGGCAAGAAAATCAGCCTTGCGCATTTCCATCATATTATGCCATTGCCGAAAAATACGCATGAGGTGCTTGCAGGGTTTAAGAAAATTATTGTTTGTGAACTTAACAGCGGGCAGTTTGTTAACTACCTGAGAATGAAAGAACCCGACTTTAAATACTCGCAGTATAATAAAGTAATGGGACTTCCGTTTACGGTAACGGAGTTGGTAGCCAGGTTTAACGAAATGCTTTAGGAGGTAAAAATTATGTTTGAATTTCCAGATAAAACCATTGAACGATCGGAAGTTGAACTCAACAAGTCCGATTTTGTAAGCGACCAGATGGTAAAGTGGTGTCCCGGTTGCGGAGCACACGCCATTCTCGCCTCTATTGCCAACGTGTTTCCTAAAATAGGTTACCGCAAGGAAAATTTCATGATGGTGTCCGGTATCGGATGCTCATCACGTTTTCCTTATTATGTGAATACGTATGGATTTCACGGAATCCACGGACGTGCCAACGCTATTGCCTCGGGAGTTAAAATCGCAAATCCAAACCTGAGTGTTTGGATTGCTACCGGCGATGGTGATTCCATGGCTATCGGCGGTAATCACTTCATTCACATTATCCGCCGTAATATCGACGTAAATATTGTGATGTTCAACAACCAGATTTACGGACTTACAAAAGGCCAATATTCGCCTACAACTCCCATGGGCAGCGTTACCAAAACATCGCCACAAGGAACCATTGAGCATCCGTTTAATCCCGGCGAGCTGGTTCTTGGCGCGCAAGGAACTTTTTTTGCCCGTGCCGTGGATACCAACGTTAAGCTGATGACTGAAGTTATGTTCGAAGCTGCCCGCCACGATGGAACCTCGGTGATTGAGATTTTGCAGAACTGTATCATATTTGCTGACAAAACGCATGAAGCCATTACTGATAAAGAAGTCCGTGATGATGCCCAGATACATCTCAAAAACGGTGAACCACTGATTTTTGGTAAGAATAAGGACAAAGGGATTCGCCTGAATGGTTCCCAGCTTGAAGTTGTAACCCTGGGCGAAAACGGAATTACCGAAGATGATCTTCTTGTTCATGATCAATACCAGCAGGATCCGGGTGTGCATTTGATGATTGCCAAAATGTACCCACCTCATTTCCCTGTTGCATTAGGTGTTATCCGTTCAGCCATGTATCCAACCTATGATGATTTGGTTGAAGCCCAGATCGCAAAGGCGCGACACAACAGCAAAATTCTTTGTGTGGATGATCTGCTTAACAGTGGCGATACCTGGGAGATAAAATAGATTTATTTTGATAGTTTTAAAGAGCCTCCGTTTTTCGGGGGCTTTTTTATACTATTACACTTACTTTTTCTTACGTGTTATATGTTTTTTGCTTATCATTAATTGAATTATAATATGCAGAAAATCAATTTTTTAAATTGAAGAAAGCATAAATCACAACGCGAATAATTTATAAGTAAAGTTGAAATCAGATCGCCTTAAATCGTTTGGTTTTGGTGTATGTAGCTTTTCCTGTTTTAGGAATGTTGAAAGAAATTTTGAAATGAAGCAAATGCACCTTAAAACGCAAATAAATCATGCAATATCGTTTTAAAAGTTATTTTTGTCGAAGAAAGCTTTGTCGTTTTTTAATCTGTTATATTTCTTACTAATTGAAGTCTTTATCTGAATGAAAATTAAGCTCAACAGCATAATAAAAATTGCGGTTACATTAGCTATACTTTCCTTCCTTTTGTGGAAAGTGGAGTTTAATGCAGCCGGTTTTGAGGAGACACTTCTTTCGGTTCGCTTAGGATATTTCCTGCTTTCATTGTTCGGCGTTATACTTGTTTTGGGGATTAAGAGTTACAGATGGCGACTGCTTATCCGGAACGAAGGCGCAAACTATTCTGCATATAAGGGCTTTGCGGCCTATATGTCATCCGATGCCATTGGGATTGTTACTCCTGGCCGGATTGGTGAAATCGCGCGATTGTATTATGTGAGACAAGACTCAGAAATCAGCTTTTACAGTGCGTTTAAAACCATTGTTTCAGACCGGATATTCGATTTCACCATGCTGGGATGGTTTGGGTTGTCGGGAATGCTTTTTTATTTTAAAACCTTCGGCGATCACCCCGGCTTATCATATGCGTTGGGTGTTTTAGCGCTTTTCATTCTTGGTTATTACGTTACTATTAAGTTCCTGGAACTGTTGCTCAGAATACCACGCATCCACCGACTGCCGGTTGTCCGGTTTATTTACGAAAGTTTTAAGGCTGTTCTCGGAAAGCATATGTTGCGTATGTGGGCGATCACAATTCTGGCTTATCTGATGTACTTCGGGTTTTCATGGCTAATAATGCTCTCCTTACATTTATCTCCATCTTATATTGATGTTGCTTTTATTATGAGCATAATGAGCCTGAGTACTATAATTCCATTATCGGTGGCTGGTTTCGGCACACGTGAAGCCACACTGGTTCTGTTGTTTTCCTATTATGGTTTGGCCAGCGAAACAGCAATTTCATTTTCATTGATGCATTTTACGGCATTTTTCCTGTGGGGAGGGCTGATCGGCCTGGTATTCTGGTTGTTAATGCCAATTTCGTTACAACAGGTTAAAGACGATTCAAAAAGTATATTCCTGTTGTTTAAACCTGACGCAGAGAAGTAACAAGATTGCGAATATATTTTTGAGATCGGTTATCCGGTTAGTTGGCCTTAGTGGCGTATTTGAAATATTCGCTTCGTTTGAAGATGCAATATCTTTTTGTTTCCTGGTCTCACTACTTCTGATACACTTATTGAGATTGTTTACTTTTAGTAAATTTGCAGTCTCTAAGGCTGTATGCTTAATCAACTATCCACTTTTAGAGTTGTTGAAAATAAGTAATTGCATATATTTTTCAGGGGAAAAATAGTCCTTACTAAACAGGGAAATAATAATGATCAAAAGACTTAGGTTCACATTTCTTATTATCGTTCCACTGGTATTTCTAGTAATTGGATTTAGTTTCGACCGCACCAAATATGGCACTGATCCGGAAAGCGCCTATCTTTTTAATGGGTTGAATGTTGCCATGGACGAGCCGGTCGGTCTCTACGACCATCCTGGAATAACTGTACATATTTACAATGCGGCGGTAATAAGCGTTACTCATTTTCTTCGCTTCACAAATAACGATCTTCAGACTGATGTTCTGGTAAATTCAGAATATTACATTGAGTTGCTACGCAAAAGTTATATCGTGCTTAACGCAATGATCTTGTTCCTGACAGGCGTTGTAGCATTATTGGTATTAAAGAATACCTGGCTTGCAATCGCTTTGCAAATGGTCCCTTTTTCATCCACAACATTAATGGAAGAACTTTCGACCAAAGTTTCACCGGAGCAATTGCTTTTTTCATCATCTCTCCTTCTGATTATATTGATACTGAAGTATTATTCCTCTTTCAACAAAGAAAATAAATGGTTTGCTGTGGCCTTTGGATTGTTGGCAGGATTTGGCCTGGCAACCAAATTTACCTTTCTACCTTTGCTTGTAATTCCGTTTATTGTTTTGAAAGGAGGTTGGAATAGATTTCTTTATTTGTCCGCAATAATTCCTGCTTTTATTCTTTTTACGCTTCCTGTGGCACACGATTATAAACTGATGTTTAAATGGTTTCTATCGATTGCGGGCCATACAGGTATTTATGGTCAGGGCACCAAAGGGATTATTGATCCCGCGGTATTTAAGCGGTCAGTATTAAAAATCTGTATGACTAATTTAACCATGTCGTTTGCTTTGTTAGCCTCATGGTTGATGGGTATAGTTCTTTTTGTTAAATCGAGACGAAAATTTGAGAACGTAAAAGCACCGGAGACTGCTTATATCCTGGCATTATGTTTGGCACTAACCGGAAGCATTTTAATGGTGGCAAAACACTACTATAACAACCATTATCTTTTTCCAGCCCTGAGTATTACGAGCCTGGTATTTGTATTTATCTGCCTCTGGTTTGAAAAAATCTGGCTTAATAAAAACCGGGAAATCATGAAATATTCACCTCTGGTTTTAGTCATCGCATTTTTAATTCTGGCATTCATCAACAAACCTTACCTTACACAAGCTTACGATGGTTATCGGCAATCGAATAAAAGTACAGATGAAACCATGGCCAGAATTGAAAGAGATTATCCCGGATATGTTAAAACTTATTATTATCCAGGATCTTTCAACCAATATGCGCAATTGCGCTGGGGCAATGTGTATGCCAGGCAGTTTCATACTGAAAAGTTGATGGATTTATTTCCCGAAGGATTATTTTATGACGTACGTGATAATACTTTCAAATTTTGGGAAACCACTATTTCGCCCAAGGAATTTCTGAAAAAATATGGAAGTCATATTCTTTTGATTAGCGGGCCGGGTAATGACAATGATGTTAAGCTGGTAGAAAATGGCGGTCTAAAGCTCAAAAAACTTTTTGAGGGACGTTTACAGGTTGTATATGAAGTGAATACAGTTCAATCGACATTTTTTAAAGATTTGGCTTACGAAGGAAAAATAAAAAGTGTTCTTAAAACTGATTTTGAAGGTTTAAGCACTGACAAACAATTTGTTGTGACTAATGGCGTGCGATTCTGTAAAGCCTCATCACTTACAACTGAAAAACCACGATCAGGCAAATATTCGTTTTCATTACCGATAAAAGATACTTATGCAATGGAATATGAGCTGAAGGATATAATGCCGGGAGAGCAATTCGAAGCTTCGATCTGGCGTTTTGGTGGCGATAAGGACGCGGTTTTAGTCGCTTCTGCAGCAAACTCTGATCTTTTTTATAAAAGCAGTGCAAGTACAGGTGAAAAGGATGCCAGCGGATGGAATAAGATCGGATTGACCTTCAGAATACCTTCGGGCTTTAAGGAAAATAAAATTAAATTGTATCTTTGGAATCACAGTGAAAAACCGGCATGGTTTGATGATTTTGAACTGACACGATACGAATAGTGAAGAGGATTTCCGTTTGTATTATTTTTAGAATGAAAAGATAAATATCAGGTTGTTATGATAAAAGGGAAAAAAATTGTTGTTGTACTTCCGGCTTATAATGCCGGGCAAACTCTGGAAATTACGTATAAGGAAATTCCTTTTGATATTGTGGATGAAGTGGTGCTTGTTGACGATCGCAGCCGTGATAATACCGTGGAAGTTGCGCACCAGATTGGAATTAAGCATGTAATTGAGCATGAGAATAATAAAGGTTATGGTGGGAATCAGAAAACCTGTTACGACACAGCTCTGAAGCTTGGCGGCGACATTGTTATCATGTTGCATCCTGATTATCAATACACTCCATTGCTAATTCAGTCGATGGCTTATATGATCGCCAACGATGTATATCCGGTTGTTCTTGGTTCGCGAATTCTTGGCAACGGAGCTCTCAAAGGTGGAATGCCGCTCATTAAATACATTTCGAATCGCGGGCTTACGTTTATTCAGAATATTTTAGTTAATCAGAAACTTTCGGAATATCATACCGGGTACAGGGCATTTTCGAAAGAAGTATTAAAAGCCATTGATTATCATGCCAATAGCGATGATTTTGTTTTTGATAACCAGATGTTATCTCAAATCATATATAAAGGATTCCCTATTGGAGAGGTTACTTGCCCAACCAAGTATTTTAAAGAAGCATCTTCTATAAACCTGTCACGAAGCACTGTTTACGCATTAGGAGTATTAAAAACGTCCATGTCGCATTTTATGAACAAGTTGGGAATATTGCATTCGAAAAGATACCAAACGCCAAAAATATCATAAAGGTTTAAACCTTGTTTCACTACTGCCTACTTTATAAAAACTGCTACCTTATATTTCTCTCCACCAATGATGGTGAAATCTTCTTTTGGCAGGAAAATCTTTAATAGTTCCAGGTTTTTATTTTTTATAAGTGTGTCAAAAGGGAGGCGACCCTCAAACCCTGCAAACTGCGCATCCCAGATAAGCAATTCGCCAGGTTTTAGCAGTGATGCCGGGTCTGTATTCTGATAATTGTAAATCTTAAAACATTTCTGTTGATCGAACGGATCAATGTTCATGTAGTGTGGAAACATAGGGTCAGTATAAATAGCCCGGCGGTTGCTGTATGGCGAATTTCTGAGCCAGGTTGCGAGTTCTTCCATCACAACAAAGTTTTTTGCCGTTTTCGTAGGAATCATTCCATGTCTGAATGGCTGGTAAATAACCAGCATAAGGATTAATATTCCTGAAAGTAAATGGATTGTCTTAAAAACTTTTACTTTTTCCATCACCCATTCGAAACCAATCAAAGCAATTATTGCGCATAGAGGCAACACACAAGCAATAAAACGGGTCGACGATAATACTCCCATTATACCCTGCCACCACATGAAACTCTGGACAAGAATAAATCCAAAAATGGAAGGTATGATCAGGAAATACAGAGTCGCATATTTTATGTCGTGAAGGTTTTTTAATCCTTTTTTAAAGTTCCAAAGTATAAAAATTAGTCCTGTGATCGAAAGTAACAGAAGTGGGTAATTTAAAATGCCATCCATTCTACTGAAATAATACCAGAACGAACCGCTTCCGTATAATTCAGAACCTTTGATGCCGTATGGCATTTGGGTAAAAAACCACAAAAGATCATGATGAAAAGGCCATCCTGCAAGGCTGAAAATAATAAAACCAGTAAACAGGAATGGCAGGGATTTATATTGCTTCATCCAGATCAAAGCGGGTACAAATAGGATAATAAACATCATTCCTTCGGTTCGAGCAAAAGGAATAAATGAAATGGCTACCGCTGACCAGATAAACTTCTTACTGATAAACAGGTAAATAGCTAAAATAAGTACAAGGCTAAAGAGAATTTCAGTCAGGCTTGAGAACATAATAAACAAGTAAAGCGGCGTGAACAGGGTAAATACGATGGCAACCCATGCATGCCTGTTATCCATACGCCTGGCTATCAGGTAAGCAAACCATGAGCTGAATAAACCGCAAATGAGGTTAAACGCTACTGCACCGGAATATCCGAACTGTGCCAACGGTGACGAGAGAATGGTAAATAAAGGTTTGCCCCAATGATTCAGGAAATACTCCGGATGCTTAAATGCATACCTTGCCATCTGGTAATGCGTTACTGAATCGGTTTCGCCACTGATGCCGGTGGAAAGCCTTTGTAACACGATCAGCATTATAGCAGTAATAAGCAGAACAACCGGGGCAATATATTTATTTGAGAATTTCATGCAAGTAAGTTTCCAGTCAGATGTGAAGCTGAAAATGGATTAATTTTCGACAAAGCTACTAATTAGTTCAGGCTCTTTTTAAATTATTCAAAATACCCGGAATGATTGTAAATTACTTTAAAAGTCTTACTAAAGAAACAATACAGCCGGTATTTACTGTCACTTCCGGATAAAACAAAAATGGGTTTCTGTTATTTTAAAGATCGGAATTGATAAATTTTATGCTTAGTATCACTTTTTTCTGAGCCTGAATACCTTTATGTTCCTATACCTGCCGACGAAATCTCCGGCAAATTTCCGAATTATTGGCCGGTCCATAATGGTGGTATCATTAATAACCAGGTATCTGGCTCCCTGGGATATCCGGATTCTGAAAATATCTTCTTTTGAAAAATCGCTGCCAAAATCAGTATACCCTTTGCGATTCATATAATACAAGGAGGCGTTAATCGAAAGATCTGGTATTGAAATCACTTTATCGTCGGGCTTAATATTCCATTCCTTAAAATAGGGAGCAATTTCAGTCAACGCTTCCATACGCATTTTGTATCCTTCGTTCATCCATCCTTCGTATCGCGCTTCTTGCCTTTTCATTCCATTATAGGCAAGTAATCCAAAAGCAATCAAAAGCAACACATAGACAACAGGATGATTCCATAACTTTCTGCTTTTCATATAACTAAAGAAAATCGCCCAAACAATAACCAATACCTGCATTTGGGTGATCATGTAATAGTCATGACCTTCAAGCACCTGGAACCACAAAGCAAGGATGACCGCAAATCCTATTGGCATTACAATCAACAGGAATCCATAGAATGGTTCTATCTTTTTGATATTAAACAACATAAATATCCAAATGAGAAGTGTTGAATATTGCAGTGAAGGTAAAAAGAACTCTCTGAAGTAAATTTTATTCAGGTTATCAATAACCAGGTAAAACTTTGTTTTCGTTATTTCCCAAATCGGCCAGATTCCGCGAAACGAATAATCCGCTTTATGCAAATCATTGTAATAACTAACATAATAGTTCCAAAATACGATTAGCAAAATGCTGATAATAAAAGGGATATAATGTTTGAGCCTGAAATTGAATATGCGTTTTTCAGTTTTTATAAATAGATTTTCAACAACACTCCACATCCCGATGGCGATGAAACTGGTGGCTGCAGTTATTTTTAATGAGATGGACAGGAAAAAGAAAGCTGCTGCGATCCAAAGGAAAAGACTTTTTCGTTGTTTATAGAACTGGTATAAGAAAAACCAGGCAATAAATGTAAATGCCAACGCAGGAGCATCGGGAAGAAAATTCGGGCCATAAAAAACAAACATGGGTGAAGTAAAAACGAGCATGCTTACAAAACCTGCCCTGATGGCGTTGCCGGTAATGGGTATCAAAATCCGGAAGAGCAGAAAAATACCTGAGTAAAGGATCAATAGTTGAAAAAGACGGAACGACCATTCTGATTTACCGCATACTTGCCATATCTTGGCCACTGCATAGTAAATAAGAGGAAATTCGCCGGCAGATTTGCCGCTCATTCCTCCGTCAGCCATCTGATTCAGGATTTCCGGATGAAAGAAATTCTGATTATCCTGATAATACACCTGCGTTATCGAAAGGCCGTTGGTTTGCCGCCAGGTGTGTATGGATTGTGGTCTTTGAAAAAAGGTTTCATTGTAATTATAAAACCAGCAAAGTCCTGCAAAAAGCAAACTAAAAACCAGGCCCGAGAACCATTTCGACTTTACCCAAGTCATTCTACTGGTGTTAATCACTTAAAGTATTGTTGTTGATCAGATTATAAAGTTGTAACGCGGACGAAGATAAGAATTTTCCCTGAGGATAGAGAATAAGCAAACAAAACACAATTATCGTTTGATTTCCCTTCTTAAATCTCTTCTGAAGGGATATTTGATCCCGAATACATCCAGGATATAGTGACTTTCAATATGAAAATGTGATTTTTAGATCATCGATATAAACAGGCTTTTTACTCTGGTTCCAGGCAAATATTCCAATTTCCATATCAGGTTTTAACGGAAGATCGTCGAAATAAAAACTTGATGAAAATGCTACCCATTTCCCGGCCTTTGTTAATTCTTTATCCAGGGGATAGGCCTTCCAGTCGTATAGTTCAGCGTTTTCATTTATGTTACAAATGATTGCAAAATTTGGATTGGTAACAGTTGTATAAACCCATCCGCTGAAAGTTGCCATTTTGGGAACTCCGCTTCTTATGTTTTTAACAATTTCCTTGTAGTAATAACTATATTGATTGCTATCGTTGGTTAAACAGGCATATTCGCCCGAATGTGCAAGAGGATTTTTAGTAACTAAAACGGTATTTTCGTTTAGCCACCCGGGAACAACTCCCTTCGCGTTTTCCATGTCATTGGAAATCACCACTTCTTTCTGTTCCTTCTGATCACCATTTTGAGGTTTTATACCAGGCTTTGAGCATGCAGACATCACAAAGGTTGCCAATATAAATAAAAGAAGGATTTTCATAGTGTAATAATGAAGACTTATTTAAATTCTTTCATATTGAATGATTATCCATTAATGTTGTTTAGCCCTGTATGAACAATGGAATTCATTAAGGACTTCGCCATTCGGGTTATAGAGTGTGCAAAACGTCCGGTCAATTTTTATTCTCCTTTGCATCAAATATCTATAATTCTCCTCAAACTATCTTCAATCTAAAGCAGTAAAACGAATGCAGATAAATTATCCATTTCTGAATTGAGGATTTTAATAGCTCCAACATAATATTTTATTCGCTATTCCTGGAAATAGACTCGTTTTACCCTTTGTGATATACCTGTCAGGATTTCGTAAGGTATTGAGCCCATTTCATCAGCCAGGCGGGTAATGGGAAGGTCTTTGCCGAAAATAATTACTTCATCTCCTTCGTGAGCATTAATACAGGTTATATCTATCATGGTCATATCCATGCAGATACTTCCAACAATAGGGGCAAATTGTCCTCTCACTTTCAGATGCCCGATTCCATTGCTTAGTGCCCTGCTTAATCCATCGGCATATCCAATTGGTACAATAGCAATCGTAGTTTCTTTTTTAGCTTTGTAGCGACGGTTGTATCCAACGGTGTCATCGGCTTGAATATGTTTGATTTGCGAAATTACAGATCGGAGTGTGCTAACATTTTGCAAGCAGTCCTGTTCTTCGGGCATAGGCGCAATACCATATAACCCGATTCCAAGGCGTACCATATCAAAGTGTGCTTCCGGAAAGCGTGTTATAGCCGCAGTATTGGCAATATGGCTTAGGATGGGATAGTCAAATTCGATACTGATACGTTCCGAAATCATACGGAAAAGGCTGATCTGGTGGCGGGTAAAATCGTCATTATTTTCTGAATCAGATGCAGCCAGGTGCGAAAATACAGACTTAACCCTGATTGTTGATCGTCCTTTTAGCTGGTTAATCAACTCATCAACTTCAGTTGGGTCGAATCCAAGACGGTGCATTCCGGTGTCAATTTTGATATGTACCCCGACCGGCTGCGAGTTTATTGTCACTCTTAACAAGGCAGCTTCCAGCATTTTCATTACCCGGAAACTATATATTTCAGGTTCAAGCTGGTATTTTATGATAGAATCAAAACTTTCTTCATCCGGGTTCATAACCATGATGGGAAGTTTTATGCCTGCTTTGCGAAGTTCCACGCCTTCGTCGGCATAAGCTACAGTAAGATAATCAACCTGGTGAAACTGCAGGATGTTGGCTATCTCGTAACTTCCGCTACCATATGAGAAAGCTTTAACCATAGCCATCACTTTTACTCCGGGATTCAGCATCGACCTGTAATAATTCAGGTTATGAACCAGTGCGTTGAGGTCAATCTCAAGCACTGTTTCATGCGTTTTCTGTTGCAGTGATTCAGTAATGCGTTCGAATCCAAAAATACGTGCGCCCTTGAGCAAAATACTCTCGTTAGCAAATGTATTAACCGAATAAGAATCCAGGAATTCCTCAGTGGTATTGAAAAATTCTTTTTCCATTTTGAAAAGAGCCGAATGACGGCTGATTCCTTTGCCAATTCCAATAAAACGGTCTACTTGCTTAAGGTCAAGCAATTCGCTTACTTCATTATACAGGTGACTGTCGCTTCGCCCGCTCTGAAGGATATCAGAAAGAATTACTGTTTTTCTGCGGTGCTGTTTCTGCTGGTTCAGGAAGTCCAACGCTATCGAAAGTGAATCAATATCGTTGCTATAGCTGTCGTTAATAAGTGTACAATTATTTATGCCTGCTTTCATTTCGAGCCTCATTGCCAAGGGCTGCAAAGTGCGCATGCGTTTGGCAATCAATGTGTTGTTGAAACCCATTAATAACATAGTTGCCCAACAATGAATGGCATTCTCTATCGAAGCTTCATCCGTGAAAGGAATTTCAATATTGATTTCTGCTTCTTTATAAACTCCGGTGAGTTGCGTAAAATGTCCGTCAGGGTGTACCTTGGTTATCTGAAGATCCGCTGATGTTTTACGGCTCCAGGTAAAAGTTTCGATATTTTTAAGTAATCCTGTTTTAATTATACCTTCCTGAAGTTCTTTCTGATCGATACAGTAAACTAATTTCTTGACTTTTGTGAAGAGCTTCAGCTTTTCACCGGCTTTCTGGGTACGGTTAATAAAATTTTCGTCGTGCGCATGGCCGATATTAGTAAAAATCCCGATTGTCGGCTGGATAATCGGCTGCAAATGATCCATTTCATCCTGCTCCGAAATACCTGCTTCGAAAATGGCAAGGTCATGATCCTCACGCATCTGCCACACCGACAAAGGAACCCCTATCTGCGAATTGAAGCTTTTTGGGCTACGTACAATATTACTGCTTTCGTTTAAAAGCTGGTAGAGCCATTCTTTAACAATTGTCTTGCCGTTGCTTCCTGTGATACCGATTACAGGAATACTAAACTGTTTACGATGTGCAGCAGCCAGCGTTTGTAAGGCAGTTAATGTGTTTTTTACTTTGATAATATTTGCATTATAAAGTAATAACAAATTGGCCGGCTCATTTTCGACAACAAAATTCCTGACGCCTTTTTCGTAAAGTTCTTCAATATATTTATGTCCGTCGTTGCGTTTACTGATAAGCGCAAAAAACAGGCTTACTTCGGGCACAATCAATCTGCGACTGTCGATAGCCAGTTCACTTATCATTGTATTTGTATCACTCTCAAGGATCAACTCACCTTTAATAATACGGGTAATTTCGCTGATCGAATATTCAGATTTACTCATTATGTATGTTAAAATATTTTAGCCAAGTTATACCTTTAGTGAGGATAAAAAATAGTCTTTAGTCAGATTTTAAATGACCGGAAATTATTTCTTACTTGTTTTCACGTGTTTAACCATCAGAATTTTTATTTGAAAAAAGCAACGTCCCTTCTCCTTGTCTCCCCAATTCCTAAGCCCTAACTCCTAATCCCTAATCCCTCTCTCAGTACTCTTTTTCTTTTTTGCTGAAGCCCAAAGGATTCTTGTTCAGTTCGGCCCATTCCAGGCGGTTTTTAAATATCTCGCAGGCGAGGTAAGTTGCTGAACGCATTGATTCGGCCGATGCCTGGTCTTTTCCGGCAATATCAAAAGCCGTTCCGTGCGCGGGTGATGTACGTACATAAGGCAGTCCGGCTGTGAAATTAACACCGTCTTCGAAGCATAAGGTTTTAAATGGAATAAGCCCCTGGTCATGATACATGGCTAAGACAGCGTCGAATTGCTTATACCCCGATGAAGCGAAAAATCCGTCTGCCGGGTAAGGGCCATACACAAGTTGTCCTTTTTGCTGGGCTGCCTGAACGGCAGGCATGATAATTTCAAGTTCTTCTTTCCCTATCAGGCCATTATCGCCCGCATGTGGATTCAGACCCAGTAAGGCGATACGCGGTTTGCGAATGCCGAAATCCTTACGGAGTGATTCTTCAAGAATATTGATTTTGTCGGAGATAAGTGGAGTAGTTATAGTTTTTGCTACCTGGTCCAACGCTATATGTTCAGTTACGACGCCTATTCGGAGGTTTTCTCCAACCATAAGCATCAGGTAAGAAGCAACACCGAATTTTTCGGCTAAATAACCAGTATGGCCCGAAAACGGTTTTTGGGCCGCGTCCTGAACATTGTGCTTGTTTACCGGTGCAGTAACCAATACATCAATCAATCCTTTTTTTAAATCTTCGACGGCAGCATTTATTGATAATAAAGCCATTTCGCCAGCGACAGTTGTTGATTCGCCAAGGTCAATTTTAATTTCTTTATCTGCGAGATTAATCAGGTTTGCTTTTTTCGGCGAAGCCTGGTCGGCAGAACGAATAATATTGAAACTGAAATCGGGAATATTCAGCATCTTTCGATGATACGAAGCCGCTTTTGATGTGCCATATACAATGGGTACAAAAAGCTCGGTAATGCGTTGGTCGAGGCAAGCTTTAATAATTACCTCATAGCTTATGCTGTTAATGTCGCCATGAGTCATGCCAACAACAATTCGGTTTTCATTTTCAGAAGTTCGGATCATACTTTTCCTTATTATTTCCCTGGCTGCAAAGATAAGCTTTTGACTGCATTTTGAATTTTTAAGTATCAAATTGTTACTTTTGTTTTAAACAAATATGCCAACCACTCCTGATCGGGTGATCTTAAGCTTGATCCCAGGTATTCAAAATGCCTGTTTCCGGTTACCGGATTCCACCTCTTTGCTGCCTGATTTTTCACTTCTTACTCTGCCGCCAATTACTCCTTCCTCTTATTCTTCCATCTTAAACACCAATATTCAGCTATGAACACCTGCTTTTTTGTAAGCGATTTACATGGCAAACTAAGCCGCTACGAAGCTCTCCTGAAATTAATTCAAAAGGAGAAGCCGGATTTCGTTTTCATTGGAGGAGACTTATTTCCGCACCGAAGGATTGTATCGGGACAAATCCAGGATACCCAAATTGATTTTGTTACTAATTTTATGATCCGGAAATTCAGCAAACTCAAGGAAAAGATGGACTGTGCCTATCCGGAAATTTTTCTTATCCCCGGCAATGATGATTTAAAAATTACTTACAATAAACTGGCTGACGGCGAAAAAACTGATCTGTGGCGAAACCTGCATAACCAGTGCGTTGTGATCGGGAAATACAGGTTTTACGGATATGGCTGTGTGCCTCCAACTCCTTTCAGAATAAAAGATTGGGATAGGTTTGATATATCAAAAGAGATTGAAATTGGATGTATAGCACCAGCTGACGGGTATCATTCAGTGCCACCTGATCATGATACGGAAAATGATACCATTGAAAAAGATTTACAAATTTTGGTTAAGGATGAAAACCTGGAATTCGGAGTGTTCCTTTTTCATTCGCCACCTTTTAACTCTTTACTCGATGTAGCAAACATACAAATTGTTGATTCCGGGTTGCAACCGACAATACTGAATGTTGGAAGCAAGGCGGTTCGTAATTTTATTGATGAGAAACAACCTTATATCACCATGCATGGGCATATTCATGAATCGGCTCGTATTACAGGTGAGTGGAAACAAAAATTTGACAGGACCAGCTCATTTTCAGCTGCTCACGATGGTCCTGAACTCGCAGTAATTAAATTTGAATTAAACGATCCGTCGACAATTACGCGAAGGCTGATAAAAACTTAAAAATGTCGGATGTAGAATGTGCGAAGTCGGATGTGGAATGTGCGATGTCGGATGTGGAATGTGCGATTTCGGATGCTGGAATGAATATCTGAATGCCAGGCAGTCACAACTAGGAGGAACGACGAAGCAGGAACACCATAGGTCGTGAACTTTTGAACCACTAAGTCACTAAGTACACCAAGAACCACTAAGAAAAAAAAGAATTAACCTGGATTATTGAACCCTTAGCTGTAACTGCGAGGAGGAACGGCTAAGGCATTGAACCCGTCGTTGTGAGGAACGAAGCAGGAACATTTGAACACACAGCATTGAACAATTGAACGCGCAGCATTTAACGCGTAGTATTGAACAGATAAACAATTGAACTTTGAACCTTAATTCGTAAATCCTTTCACAAAATCAAACAACAACCGTACTCCAACTCCTGTTCCTCCAACAGTTCTGTAACTATCCCGTTTATCAATAAATGCCGGCCCCGCTATATCCAGATGAATCCATGGGTAATCTGTGAAGTGCTGTAAAAACTTTCCTGCCGTTATTGCCCCGGCAAACTTCCCGCCTATGTTTTTGAGGTCAGCAATTTCTGATTTCAATAACTCTTCATAGTCATCCCAGAACGGAAATTCCGCAATTCGTTCACTGACGTTGAAACTTGATTTTACCAGTTGAGGGAAAAAGTTTTCAGCTTTATTATGCATTCCGGCAATTCCTATCCGGCCTAAAGCAGCCTCTGCGGCTCCTGTAAGTGTGGCGATATCAATTACCAGTAAAGGATCATATTTTTTTGCGTAAGTAAGCGCGTCAGCAAGTATCAGCCTGCCTTCTGCGTCCGTATTCAGTACTTCTACGGTTGTTCCATCCATCATGGTTATAATATCTCCCGGAACATAAGCATTTCCATCGGGCCTGTTATCGGTAGCGGGAACAAGAGCAACCACATAAACCGGCAATTTAGCCAGCGCTATCGCGTAAATCGCGGAAGCAACAGCTGCCGCGCCCGACATATCACATTTCATTGTATCCATGGATGAAGTTGGCTTCAGGCTCATCCCACCGGTATCGTACACCACGCCTTTACCTACAAAAACTAATGGCTTCTCATTAGTAGCATTTTCAGGTTTGTATTCCATTATGCTGAAAGTCGGGGGATCAATACTTCCGAAGTTTACAGCTAGTAATCCTCCCATTTTCAATGCTTCAATCTTCTGTTTATTCAGGACTTCAATTTTGATTCCTGCCTCCTGTGCCATGACTTCAAAATCCATAGCCAGTTTTTCGGCATTGAGAGTCGAAAGTGGTTCATTGATCAGGGAACGGCAGGTATAAACCGCTTTACAAAGAATATTGAGTTCCGAAATTTCTTTTTCTGATATACCCGGACTTACAATTTCAATCGTTTTAAGAGTTGATTCCTTCTCTTCCCGGTCCTTTCGGTATTTCAGGAACTGGTAATTACCTAATACCAAACCTTCAGCAAAAGCAAGTGTTTCAGCTTGCAAGTGGCTGGAATTACTAATGCAGACATTTTCAATTTTATGATCATTAAATACACCCAACAAACTTTCGCCTGTTTTCCGGTATTTTTCAATCAACTTATCTTTAGTGGTTTCTTCGTCCGATCCAAGTTTGCAAACAACCGCAATATGCCCGAGTTTATTCAGAATAACTGTATTCTGATTTTTCTCAGAAAATCTTTTGGAAATATATTCTGTTTCTTTTTCTTCAAATCTGTCTTTTGGTAAATGTGAAATGTCGGAAACCAGGTAAATAGTGGTTTCGTTCTTGTTGATATCTGATTTCTTTATAATTTCTGGTAGCATGTTATTGGGGAATTAAAGTTTAGATTGAGGTAATTTAAGTATTCCGAAAATTGAACGGCAAAAGTAAAACAACTTACAATCAGAATAGATGATGGAGAAGCAAACATCTTATTTTATTATGTGAATAGAAGGAATTCCCTGAAAATAAATAGTGGATTTTACTGGTTTGTTCAATAAAATTGAACTATTTATCGCTTGATGCGAACTTGGCAAAAATGTTTTCTGTGCTGCAATTTCTTGCTGAATCAGAAACTTTTAACACCTAACGCGCTCGCGCCTCACTATGAGTGCGGAATTTTTTAAACTTTCAACGGCATGGCTATTTGAACCAGGAAATTCTTTTTATCCTCCCCATGTTTCCCTGTCAAGGCTCCGATAATGGATTGCCTCAGCCAGATGCTCTGTTTTAATATCAGGACTGTTATCGAGATCGGCAATTGTCCGTGAAACTTTCAGTATCCGGTCGTAAGCGCGTGCCGATAAGCTCAGTTTTTCCATAGCTGTTTTCAGCAGGTTATGACCATCTTCGGTGATTACACAAATCTGCCTGAGCATTTTGCTGCTCATCTGTGCGTTACAATGGATATTCTTACTTTCCTTATATCTTTCTTCCTGTATCAGTCTGGCCCGGGTAACTCTTTCTCGGATTGCTGTGCTTTTCTCCGATTGCCGCAAACTGGTAAGTTCCCTGAAAGGAACTGGTACAACTTCCACATGAATATCAATGCGATCGAGCAGGGGGCCGGAAATTTTATTCAGGTATTTTTGTACGATGCCCGGTCCGCAGACACAATCTTTTTCCGGATGGTTGTAATATCCGCAGGGACAAGGATTCATGGCCGCAATCAACATGAACGACGCGGGGTAAGTTACCGAAAATTTGGCTCTTGATATAGTAATAACCCTGTCTTCCAATGGCTGACGGAGAACTTCCAAAACTGTACGCTTAAACTCAGGCAATTCGTCGAGGAATAAAACACCGTTATTCGCCAAGGAAATTTCCCCGGGTTGTGGATTTCCTCCTCCGCCGACCAGCGCAACGTCCGAAATAGTATGGTGCGGGCTTCGGAATGGCCTGATGCTGATGAGCGCCGTTTCGCGCTCCATCTTACCCGCAACGGAATGTATCTTGGTTGTTTCGAGAGCTTCGTGAAGGTTGAGAGGGGGTAAAATGGATGGAAGCCGCTTGGCAAGCATGGTTTTCCCGGAGCCGGGAGGTCCGATCAGAATTACGTTATGGCCGCCTGCCGCCGCAATTTCCAACGAGCGTTTTATGTTTTCCTGGCCTTTTACATCACTGAAGTCGAATTCGTAACTATCGAGGTGTGAATAGAATTCCTCACGCGTGTTAACAATGATAGGCTCAAGCTGAAGACTGCCTTCCAGGAATTGTATGACCTCGTTCAGTGTTTCTACTCCAAAAACTTCCAGGTCGTTAACTATGGCGGCTTCGCGTGCGTTCACTGCCGGAAGAATAAAGCCTTTGTATCCATTATCGCGGGCTTCAATAGCAATTGGTAAAGCTCCTTTTATGGGTTGAAGACTGCCGTCGAGCGATAGTTCGCCCATAATAATATATTTATCGAGTACATCGGTAATCAACTGTTCAGAAGCTGATAATAATCCAATGGCAATAGGCAGATCGTACGACGATCCTTCTTTTCGGATGTCGGCCGGAGCCATATTTATTATGATTTTTTTCCTTGGAAATTTATATCCTATATTCATCAAAGCAGCTTCAATGCGCTGATGACTTTCCTTTACCGCGTTATCCGGTAAACCAACCATGGAAAACTGAATTCCCTGGTCTACATTCACTTCAATAGTAATAACCGTTGCCGTTATACCCTGAATAGCACATCCGAATGTTTTAACCAGCATAAAAAGAAATTTAATAGCAGGTTAAAAGTACGTTATTTTCTTTTTAAAGTATCACAGAATAACTGAATAGTGTAAAAAATTTGATTACTTTGTGCCAATTATAGTCGCGGTATGAACTTTTTGTAAAATGAATCGTTCTAAATCATAAATTAACGAATATGTTATATACTCACGAGGAAAAAAACAACCAGGTAAAATCACCATGCCGGGGAGTATGTACGCTTGATCATAAAGGAAAATGTGTAGGCTGTTTTCGCAAACTGGATGAAATTGCCAATTGGAGTGTTTATAATGATTTCCAGCGGGGTGAGATATTAAAAATGACCACGCTGCGAATGCAGCTTCCCGATATTTTTGATAGCTAAAATTTCAGATTCCTGATTCTGCATTAATCGTTTTGCTGACACCTTTCTTCACTTCAAAACAATCTTCTGTTACCGATTTTAACGATTACCGATTACCGATTACCGATTAACTGAACGATTAACGATTAACGATTTTCGATTAACTATTAACTATTTACCCTCCCTCCTCATCGTCGGCTTTATAATCAAGCGCAGCGATTGGTCGTAAGTAACATAATTCCAAAACCAATTTATAAATATAAGTAATCGGTTTTTAACACCTACAATAGCCATCAAGTGAACAAACATCCAGGTGAGCCAGGCAAAAAATCCATAAAAACGTACAAAAGGCAGCTCCACTACAGCCAGGTTTCGCCCGATGGTTGCCATCGAACCTTTGTTAAAATAGTGATATGGTTTCATAGGTTGATTCTTTTGCTGTCGTTTTAGGTTCAGGGCAAGAAGCTTTGCCTGTTGAATAGCAGGTTGCGCCATTTGCGGATGCCCGTTTAGATAACTTCCTTCCGTCATGTACGCGTTGTCGCCCAGGGCAAAAATATCATCAAAGCCTTCAACCTGGTTAAATGAATTTACCTTAATCCGGTTACCACGTGTATATACAGCCGTATTTAGCCCTGCAGTTAGAGTGCCGGAGACTCCTGCCGCCCAAACGAGGGTTTTTGCCGGAATCTGAATATTATTGTGAATGCTTACTTTTTCTCCGTCGTATTCGCTCACCTGCGCATTGCAAAGTACATTCACTCCAAGTTTATGAAGGTAACTTTCGGCATGACTTGCCGATTGCTCGGTCATTCCGCCTAAAACGCGGCTTCCTGCCTCTACCAGGTAAATGTTCATTTTGCTGAAATCAATTTCAGGATAGTCTTTAGGAAGAATGTATTTTCTCATTTCAGCAAGTGTACCTGAAACTTCAACACCAGTAGGCCCTCCGCCAACCACAACAATATTCAGTAGCGCTTTTTTCTTTT
The DNA here is from genome assembly GCA_963665485.1 of Bacteroidales bacterium. Lineage (GTDB taxonomy): Bacteria > Bacteroidota > Bacteroidia > Bacteroidales > UBA4417 > UBA4417. The sequence continues at coordinate 1,846,826 of OY762227.1, forward strand.
CAGCATCTAGCTCTATCAGCGCATCTTCAAAGTTCTGCAATATTTTATTCCTCAGGCTGAGAGCTTCTGCCACCGATTTCATAGGAATTGCAAATTGAGCTATATGTTTCATTCCGAAGAAGTTGGTGCCTACGCCCATTGCTAATACCAGGATGTCATAGTTTAAAGTGCCTAATGTTGTGGTAACTTCTTTGCTATCAGTATTCACACCTGTAATTTCAGCAACCCGGATAAAAACATTTTTCGAGTTCTGAAATATTTTTCGCAATGGAAAGGAAATGGCGCTGGGTTCGAGGCCGGCAGTGGCTACCTGGTAAAATAAGGGTTGAAACTGGTGAAAATTATTTTTGTCGATAAGCACGACCTGAAAATCACTGTCAACAAGTTTGTTGGCTAATTTAAGCCCTGCAAATCCGCCTCCTGCAATCAGGATGCGCTTTTGATTTGTGTCGGGGATATTGAGTTGCATTTTGAATTTAAAAAAGGTTTAATGATTTGAAGTAATTATTAAACAAACTGTAGCGGACAAGGTTTTGTGATATTCAACAAATACTTTTACTGGTCTTGATCTGATTCCTTGACTAACACTGCAGTTACCAGAATTAGTATCCTTGTACCAAAAAAAAATCCTGCAAGCGCAGGATTTTTTGGATATTTATTTAAAACTGATTTAATTTCAGCAAACCATTGTTAGAGTCTGAATCCCAGCGTAAAACTGTACGAATTACTTTTGTATGTGTTGCTTGAAGCAGGGGCGTAACCATAAATATAGTAGTTGTCTTTCGATTCAATATGGTTGAACGAGAAATCAAGAAAGTAGGATTTATCCTGGATTCCAAAACCTAAGGAATAACCCATTCGTGCACCCAGGCCACCTGAACTTTCAGTTTTATAAGGCGATCCGTAAAAGGAAGTGCCGCCCCTGAATGCAAACATTCCTGCTTTCCATTCAGTTCCAAACCTAAAGTTGTTGGCAGTGCTATAGCCTTTACGAATGGAGTTGTTTTCATCCTGGAAGGAATAATCGCTGGCGCGTAATCGTACTGAAGAGTAATCAATATATTCGTAATCAGCGCTTATTAAGCCATATTGCCCGATTATAATGGCCAGGCTTCCTAAAGCTCTCATAGGAGTTGTGATTTTATAATCATAACTTCCATCAGGCGAATTGGCTTCGAAACGGGTACTGGTATTGCCTGAAATTGGTGGTTGGTCGTAATATGCGGTCATGGTGGCGCCATACGAATCATGCATGTCGTTGTATGCTGTTGGAGTATGAATAGCACCGCCAATCCGGATATAATCAACTGGTTTGTAGATAAATCCAAATTTGAAATTGAAACCGGTTCCTTTGGTGTTAAGGTATTCTGTGCGGTTAAAAGATTTTAAATATGGACTCAGGTTATTGTCATCTTTTTCCGTGTAAGTGCTTTCTTCCTGGTAATTTATATGAGGAAACCCGAAAGTTATACCCACGAAAAGCTTGTCGTCAAAATTTGTTCCGGCGCTAAGTACGGTTTCGGTTATTCCCCCACGGGTTTCAATTGATTTGGTTTGTTGAAGCGGGCCATAAGGCAGATCCACTTGCCAGATACCATTATTATCCAGGTAGAGCAAGTTTGCGTCGTATGCCAGGCCTGCGCCAAAATCATCGAGGCTAGCCCTGTCATTACCGGCAAGGTCAGCATCATCACGATATTTCATCATAAGAGTATTATCGGATGAGGAATTTACACCATTAATCAGCGTTCGGTTATTGAACATAGCCAGTCTGTTCATTCCGAATCCAAACTGAATCTGTTTAAGGTGACTGGCATTGTTTTCATTTAGTTTAATCGACATCACATACCCGACATTTGCCAGGTAAAGTGTGGTACGGGCATCAGTATTCATACTACCAATGTAGTTGGATTCGGAGTTATTCGAAGATAAAACAGGTGTAATTGAGAATTCTGATTTACGGTAAAGTCCGATTCCAGCCGGATTCTGACTCAAAGTGGAAAAATTAGCTCCTACAGCTCCGTATGCACCCGACATACCTGAAAATCGCGCGGTACCACTGTAATTTATAAGCGAATAGCGAAGCGCGTCAGTCTCATTCTGAGCAAACAGTGTTGCTGAAAATAAAGTGAGAATTAGTATTGCAAATGTCTTTTTCATGGTTGAATATTTTTTTTCGACAACAAAAAACCTGCCACCGTTATGGAGTCACCAATTTTGAACCTATTATGAGGTGCAGGTCTTAAGAAATTTCAATTTACTGTTTAGTGAGAAATAGTAATTACCTGCGGTGACCTGATCCTGATGAGGAACCACTGCTTGATCCTGATGACGAACTTCTGCTTGATCCTGAAGATGAACTTCCGCTTGATCCGGATGAAGAACTACGGGATGGCGTGTAGCTGCCTCCTGATCCTGAAGATGAACTGCGTGAAGGAGTATAGCTTTCGCTCGAACGCGATGGAGCAGGTGAGCTGCTTCGCTGAGGCGCCGAATACGTATTAGTACGAGCAGGTTGTGAGTTGGTGTTATTTCGTGGTGCCTGGTAAGTATCGTTGGACCGTGTATTTGTTGCCGGCCGGTTATAATTTGGTTGAGTGTAAGTGCGGGTGTTGCTGCCTTGCGAAGGATTGCCGTTCGAAGAGGGTGCTACCCTGCTGTTATTATTCTGCTCATTGCCCGAAGGCTGAGAACTACGGTAACTTGGTGATGTGTATTCCTGGCCCGATCTTGGACGATTGTACTCAGGCGATGTGTACGGCTGCGTGCTACGTCCATTGCTTGGATTGGCGTTGGTTCTGTTTTGAGTATTGGCATTCGGGTTACTCCGGTTTGGCGAAATATACTGATATTGCCTCTGTGGCTGAGTGCTGCCGTTTGCAGGTCTTTGAGTAGTAGTGCCTGGCCTTTGTGTTGAAGTATTTGTACCATCAGTACGGCTGGAGTTCGAACTGTTAGTCGGGCTTTGGTAACGTGAATTGGAGTTCTCTGATGCTCGGGTTGCGGTGTTCCTTGAATCCTGTGGAACGGAGGTGCCTCTTGTTAAAGTGCTTTTTGTTCCATCAGTGGATATTGTGCTTCGGGTAGGAGCTGTAACAGAAGTCCTGCCTGCACCTGTTCCGTTTACAAGATTGCTTTTCTCGCTGTTTCTTCCTCCATTATTTCTTGCTTCATATCTTTCACCAAAAGTATTTTCGCTTGATTTTAAGGTATTGCGCGATATGCTGCTTAAGCTACCTGAACTTCCAACTGAACCACGGTGGCCATAGTAAAACGAATTATGATCATAGCTGTTATAATAATTCGCATCGTAATAACCGTTCCAGTATCCATTATAATAACCGTTCATGTAACCGCCATACCCATAGCCGCCATAGCCATACCCATAGCCATAATCGTATCCATATCCAAATCCGTAATATGAATTCAGATACCAGGGGTTATAGCCGAATGAAAATGATGGACCCCACCAGTTATAACCCATATAGATGCTTGTTCCGTAATTCCATGGATTGGGATCGTACCAGTATGAATTAGTGTAATAATCGTTGTAGTAACTGTTGTATGCATAAGGATCGTAAAATCTGCGGATACGCGCCGAATATGCATAATCGTAGTAATCATCCTGGTTATAGCCATTATCTGTATTTACATTATTATCGGTCGCACTCTGCTGTTCCTGGGCATAATAGGTTGTATCCGGGTATGTATTTGTCTCAGCCGGAGTTTGCTCGTTCTGACTATACGCATTTGCATCTGATTCCGGCGTGTTTACAACCACGGCATGTTTTGTTGCCTGGGGTTGGTTTTTGGGCGAATAATAAACATCGTCGTAATTGGTGGCCTGGTATTGGGTGGTACATGCTGACATGACCATCATAACAGTAACAAGGATAAAAATGTATTTCATGGCGACCTCCTTATGGTTATAGCTTCTTAAGAAGCTTGTTTTATTGTAAACTGAGTGATAATTTTTGTAATTTTGTAGACTATTAGTACTGTGAAAAGCACAATTATCATACCACAATTTACAAATGGCAAAAGATTTTACAACACGCGAAGAGAATTATTCCCAATGGTATAACGAACTGGTAATTAAAGCCGAACTGGCTGATAATTCGGCTGTTCGGGGCTGTATGGTTATTAAACCTTATGGTTACGCTATATGGGAAAAGATTCAACGGGTTCTCGATGATATGTTCAAGGAAACAGGGCATCAGAATGCCTATTTCCCTCTTTTTATTCCAAAATCATTTTTTAGCAAAGAGGCTTCGCATGTTGAAGGTTTCGCCAAAGAGTGTGCCGTAGTTACTCATTACAGGTTAAAAACATCACCCGAAGGAAAAGGTGTTATTGTTGACCCTGATGCAAAGCTGGAAGAAGAACTTATCGTTCGCCCTACTTCCGAAACCATTATTTGGGATACTTACCGTACCTGGATCCAATCGTACCGTGATTTACCCATATTAGTTAACCAATGGGCCAATGTGGTTCGCTGGGAAATGCGTACCCGTCTGTTTCTGCGCACTACCGAGTTTTTGTGGCAGGAAGGTCATACTGCTCACGCTACCGAAGCAGAAGCTGTTGAAGAAACTGAAAAGATGATTGGCGTTTATGCTGAATTTGCCGAGAAATGGATGGCAATGCCTGTGCTGAAAGGGATAAAATCGCCAAATGAACGATTTGCCGGTGCTGTTGAAACCTATTGTATCGAAGGTCTTATGCAGGATGGCAAAGCACTGCAAGCTGGCACATCGCATTTTCTCGGTCAGAATTTTGCCAAAGCTTTTGATGTTCAGTTTCTGAGTAAAGAAAATAAACTTGATTACGTTTGGGCTACTTCATGGGGTGTATCAACCCGCCTGATGGGAGCGTTGATAATGACTCATTCCGACGATAATGGACTCGTTCTCCCTCCAAAACTTGCGCCTATACAGGTTGTAATAATTCCGATTTTCAGAAATGAAGAACAGCTTGCTCTGATATCAGAAACTGCCAATGACATCGTTAAAAAACTTAAAGCTCTTGGTATCAGTGTTAAATATGATGATCGGGATACACAGAAACCTGGCTGGAAGTTCAATGAATATGAATTTAAAGGAGTTCCTGTTCGTTTGGCAATAGGTCCTCGTGACCTTGAAAATGGTACCGTTGAAGTCGCCCGTCGTGATACACTTGAGAAAGCTATTTATCAGATTACAGATATAGAGCATAAAATCAGCCACTTGCTCGAAAGTATCCAGGAAAATCTCTACCAGAAAGCATACGATTTCCGTGAGGAAAATACCAATTGCGTTGATACCTGGGATGAATTCGTTGCCTTGCTCGATGGGAAAGGTGGTTTTATATCTGCGCACTGGGATGGAACAACCGAAACCGAACAACGTATCAAGGACGAAACTAAAGCTACTATACGGCTTATACCGATTAACGGGAAACAGGAAGAAGGGAAATGCATCCTTACCGGCAAGCCTTCGAAACAGCGGGTGATTTTTGCGCGCTCCTATTAGATTTTCAATTTGTTATTCTGTTCATAATGTCAATAAATACATTAGGCGTTATTCCGGCTCGTTATGCGTCCAGCCGGTTTCCGGGCAAACCACTGGTTATGATAGAGGGTAAAAGTATGATCATGCGGGTGTATGAACAAACTTTAAAAACTACGGTACTCGACAGGGTAATTGTGTCCACAGATGATGAGCGCATTTTTAATCACGTGAAAGATTGTGGCGGAGAGGTAATGATGACGTCTGAATCACACATGTCGGGAACTTCACGTATTGGCGAAGTGGTTGAGCACCTCTCTTTTATGAACCGATGCCCGTACGATGTAATAGTAAATATCCAGGGTGATGAGCCATTTATCGATCCTTCACAAATTGATCTCCTGGTTTCGCTTTTCAATAATCCTGAAGTGAAAATTGGCACGCTGATCAGGAAAATAGAAGATAGCAAAGAATTATTTAATCCTAATGTTGTAAAAGCCATAGTTGATAAGGGCGGGAAAGCTATGTATTTTAGCCGCTCTCCTATACCTTTTGTACGCGGAATAGTACAGGATGCCTGGCTGGATCATCAGGATTTTTATAAACATATTGGATTGTATGCTTACAGGTCCTCTGTTTTACAGCTTATTTTAAATCTACCTGAAGCACCGCAGGAATCGGCTGAATCGCTCGAACAATTACGTTGGTTATACCATGGATACAGCATTCATACAGCTATTACTGATATAGAGACAGTTGGCATTGATGTCCCTGAGGATTTATTGAAACTTACTAACAATGCTTGATAATTTAGGATGGATTGTGTTATCTTAGCAAGCTAAAAAGTCAAAAAACATCAATGATAACAAAGCATATAGCTGATTTACTGTATCATCACGAATGTGTGATTGTCCCTGGTTTAGGAGGCTTTATAAAAGCATACCGACCCGCGCAGACACTTCATGCTACTTGTGAATTTCGTCCGCCTTCGGGTACTATTGCTTTTAACGCTGGTTTATCCGGAAACGACGGGCAACTTGCTAATTATATTGCCTCAGTTGAGTGTATTTCCTATCGTGAAGCCCTTTACGAAATAAGACTATGGGTAGAAAAAAGTTTTGACTCCTTAAAGACAGGTGAGAAAGTTATTCTTGATGGTATAGGTGATATTTTTGAAAATGCTTCCGGTAAACTGGAATTCAGACCTTCAATGCAGCTTAATTTCAATGCTGATTCATTTGGACTTCCTGTATTTTTTGCCAAAGCAGCTGCCAAAGAAAAGTTGATTATTCCTGAAATCCTACCCCAAAAAAATATTTCCAAGAGATTAAAATACCATCGGCTTATTCCTGAAACCTTGAAATGGGCTGCAGTGCTGGCTCCTTTTATCGCTTTTGCGTTGTGGGGTACTATTAATGGTAACATAATTGATAACTATGTTCACAATTATACAGGAATGTTTTCGTGGGTGCGTTCAACCCCCGGGAAGACAGCTTTTACTAAATCAGTTTCTCTCCCAGTACAAAAAGAAGTGACTCCCAAAGTGGATGTTTTACAATCACCTTCAGGCATTTTAGCTGATGAAAATATTTCATTTGATCCGGGAATGATCTCATATTCGGAACTAGCAAAAAATAAGATTGTAATTCGTAATAAGGATTTACAGCCTGTTTCTGTTGATATCATTAGTTCAGAGCCGGAACCGGATTATTACATTATAGGCGGAGCCTTCCGCGATCATAAAAATGCGCTCAAGCTTATCAGTTCACTTCAGCAACAGGGATATCCTGCAACAATTGTGGATACTACTTCCGGAGGCCTGTATATTGTTAGCATGAAAAGTTTCACGGATTATTCAGAAGCCGAAAATCAACTTGATGAAGTGAAAAAAGCAGGATTTTCTTCATCGTGGATCCTTAAAAAACAAAAGGGTTAAAGTTTAAAGATAATCTTTTCACAGTCCCTATCTCTATAACGTCTATACATAAAATATAACCTTGGCTAAGAGGAAACTTCAGCGTTTTGCTGAAAATGAAACGTTTACTCATTTTTTTCAACCCGGCTGGGAAGAACTTTCCGCCGGATTTTCTTTGCGTGGAAAGTGGAATGCTGATTTCTTTGCAAACAACAATCCTATCATAATTGAAATGGGTTGCGGCAAAGGAGAGTACACAGTTGATTTATCTGAGAAATACCCTGACCGCAATTTTATTGGTATTGATAAAAAAGGCGCCCGGATGTGGCGTGGCGCTAAAACCAGCAGCGACGAAAACCGCCCAAACGTTGCATTCGTGCGTATTCGCGCCGAAAATATAGGTAAAGTTTTCAGTACTGCCGAAGTTGACGAAATATGGATCACCTTTCCGGAACCACAACCCAACAGTCCAAGGCACAGTAAGCGTTTTACATCTCCTGAATTCATTGTGCGGTATCGCCAGGTACTAAAACCTGGCGGCATAATCCATCTGAAGACGGATAATGATATGTTTTATAATTATACCCTGGAAGTACTAAAAGAAGGCAATCATCACCTTTTATATAATAACAGCGATCTTTATGCAAATCCAACCGATCCTGAAGTAAAAGATGTGATTGATGTGCAGACACATTACGAAAAAATATGGCTCGAACAGGGGCTGACTATTAAGTACCTCAGGTTCAGGCTTAATGAAATTTAGATTTCTATATCACAATGCATTTTAGTTACTTCTGTTATTTGGTGTAGCATTAATTTGTAACAATGGCGGCTGAAATTTCATTTTTCGAAAAAGTTTATACAGTCGTGGAGCTTATTCCTTATGGAAGGGTAACATCTTATGGTGCTATAGCCCGCTACCTGGGATCCGGTGGATCGTCCCGCATGGTTGGCTGGGCGATGAATGCTTCTCATCAAATGCTTCAGCATATTCCGGCTCATCGGGTTGTCAATAGAAATGGATTACTCACCGGCAAGCATCATTTTGGTGGACAGGATACCATGCAGCAACTTCTTGAGAGTGAAGGCATAGTTGTAGAAAATGATCAGATTATCAATTTTAAAGATATTTATTGGGACCCGTCAATTGAACTCGCACTCTGGATATAATAAGCAGTGAAAATTATTTATATCGGAAAAGAGCAGATTGTCCATAATTACCGAACAGATAACATTCTGTTTAAGACAATTTCTTACACTTCCAGATAAATTCGTGATTTTTATTAATGATCTGAAATGTTCGGCTTGCCGGGATCATTTCAATGGTAAAATGTATTCAATTCATTTAATGTGGAATGGTGGCAAAAATTATTATCAAAGAAAAAATTATGATAATTATGATAATAGTGTATAAAAATAAGGGGGGTGATGTTAAAAATAATTATAATATCCGGTTAAAATATTTAAAAATGTAATGCTTATTTAAAAAAGTACTATTTTTGCAGAAAATTAATAAAATTCAAATCTATGGCAACCTTACGTTTCAAGGCATTGGAAGATGCACTAAAAAGAAGACCAGTTGAAGTAACTATACCTGGTGAGAAAATTTCTGATTATTTTGGAATAAATGTCTTTGACAGGATCAAAATGGAAAAATATCTTCCTAAAGATGCTAACAAAGCTGTTCTTGATGCCATAGATCATGGCAAACGTATTGATATGAAATTAGCTGACCAGATAGCAATGGGAATGAAAAGCTGGGCAATGAGCCTGGGAGCTACTCATTATACTCACTGGTTTCAGCCACTTACCGAAAATACTGCTGAAAAACATGATTCGTTTACAGTTCCTACCGGACGTGGAACTGCCATAGAGGTTTTCTCTGGTGCGCTGCTTGTTCAGCAGGAGCCGGACGCATCAAGTTTCCCAAGCGGCGGAATACGTAATACTTTCGAAGCCCGCGGTTATACTGCATGGGATCCTTCATCTCCGGCATTTGTTATGGACGATACTCTTATTATCCCTACCATATTTATTTCATATACCGGCGAAGCTCTTGATTACAAAACACCTCTTTTAAAAGCACTTCATTGCCTTGACAAAGCTGCGGTTGAAGTTTGTCAGTATTTTGATAAAGATGTCAGCCGTGTTAACAGCAACCTGGGATGGGAACAGGAATATTTCCTTGTTGACGACGCCGTTTATAACGCTCGTCCTGACCTTGTACTTACCGACCGTACTTTAATGGGTCACGCTTCCGCTAAAAATCAGCAGTTGGAAGATCAGTATTTCGGACAAATACCTAGTCGTGTTTTAGCTTTCATGAAAGATCTGGAATATGAGGCGTATAAACTTGGAATTCCCGTTAAAACACGCCATAATGAGGTTGCTCCCAATCAATATGAATTAGCTCCTATTTTTGAGGAGACTAACTTGGCAAATGATCATAATCTGTTGATAATGATGGTGATGCGTAAAGTGGCAAGCCGTCATAATTTCAAAATTATTCTTCATGAAAAACCTTTCGCCGGAATTAACGGTTCAGGAAAACATAACAATTGGTCGGTCTCAACCAATACCGGTGTTAACTTATTGTCACCCGGAAAAACTCCAAGGTTGAACCTTCAGTTTCTCACCTTCCTTGTTAATACACTGGTTGCAGTGCATGAAAACAATGCCTTGCTTAAAGCTTCCATCGCATCGCCAGGCAACCAGCATCGTTTGGGTGCCAACGAAGCTCCTCCGGCAATTATCTCGGCATTTCTTGGCCAGCAGTTAACCAGAATGCTCGATGAAATTGAGCAGAAAGTTACCGATGAGAAAATGTCGCCTGAAGAAAAGACGGCTATTAAACTTGATATAGGTAAAATACCCGAAATTTTGCTCGACAATACGGATCGTAACCGTACTTCGCCTTTCGCTTTTACAGGAAACCGTTTCGAATTCCGCGCTGTTGGCTCATCTGCTAATTGTGCTTCAGCTATGATAGCTCTTAATACTGCCCTTGCTGTTCAGTTACTTGATTTTAAAGTTGAAGTGGATGCTGTGATTGAAAAAGGTGTTAAAAAAGATGAAGCTATTTTACAGGTTCTTCGCCGCTTGATAAAAAAATCAAAAGCAATACGTTTCGATGGCAATGGATACAGCGACGAATGGAAAGCTGAAGCAGCAAAACGTGGCCTCGACTGCGAAGCAATTGTTCCTCTTATTTACGATGCTTTTTTGACCCCGAAATCACGCGAACTCTTCAAACGAGCCAAAGTTTACAACGACGTTGAAATGGAAGCCCGCAATGAAGTTCGTAATGATCTCTACGCAAAGAAAGTACAAATTGAAGCCCGTGTTTTCAGCGACCTGGCTATAAATCATATTCTTCCCACAGTAATAGAGTACCAGGCTATGCTGATTAACAGCACCCAGGGACTTAAAAACCTTTACAGTTCTGCAGAATATGATGTATTGGCATCACGCAGGCTGAAGCTGATAAAAGAAATCTCGGATCATATTGAAAATATCGAGGACAAGGTGAATGAAATGCTTGAAGCCAGAAAAGAGGCTAATTTGATCGAAGATGCCCGTGAAAAAGCACTCGATTACGCAACTAAAATCTTCCCTTACCTGGATGAAATCCGTTATCACATTGACAAACTCGAATTAATCGTTGATAATGAAAAATGGCCACTGCCAAAGTACCGTGAACTGTTGTTTATCCGGTAATTTCAAATCAGTTTAACAGATTATAATCAATATTTATATTTCCCCCACCCGATTTTTTTTCGGAGTGGGGGTTTTATTTTTTTGTTAGTCAGTGTCTGCAGACCTGAAGGGTGACTGACAGTGACACTGAAACCCAAGGCACAAGACATCGGGGAATTTGCTTTCTGACAATCAGCATTTCTCATAATAATTTACAAATAGATACCGCATATCATTATTTAAATTATCTTTACACGTTCTAAATAAAAATAAGAAATTGTAAAATGACGATAACTAAAGAGCAGGTAATCAATGCATTAAAATTTGTAAATGATCCTGATTTGCACAAAGATGTTGTATCGTTGGGTATGATTGAGGACATACTGATCAACGGAAATAAAGTAAGCCTGAAATTAGTGCTTACCACACCTGCCTGCCCGATGAAAGATAAAATGAAGAATGACTGTGTGAAAGCCATTCAGGGAAGGGTTGATCCGTATGCGGAAGTGGAGGTTGAATTAACTTCAAGAACTACTACACGCCGTGGTGCAGATGATACCTTGCTGAAAGGGGTTAAAAATATTATTGCAGTAGTTTCCGGGAAAGGTGGTGTTGGAAAATCAACTGTTGCTGCTAACTTAGCTGTGTCGTTATCAAAACTTGGCGCAAAAGTAGGATTACTGGATGCAGATATTTACGGTCCATCTGTTCCGTTGATGTTCGACCTGGTTGATGCTCATCCGAAAGCACGAGAGGAAAACGGGCGCACGATACTCGAACCGATTGAGAAATACGGAATAAAATTATTATCAATCGGTTTCTTTGTTGATCCAAATAAAGCCCTGGTTTGGCGTGGCCCTATGGCTTCCAATTACCTGACACAAATGCTTACCGGTGGCGATTGGGGTGAACTCGATTACCTGGTCATCGACATGCCGCCAGGAACCGGCGATATACATTTAACCTTAGTACAAACAGTTCCTGTTACCGGAGCAGCTATTGTAACTACTCCACAGGAAGTTGCGCTTGCCGATGCCCGCAAAGCTTACAATATGTTTACTACCGATAGCATAAAAGTTCCGGTATTAGGACTTGTAGAAAACATGGCCTGGTTTACTCCTGCGGAACTGCCCGAAAATAAATATTATATTTTTGGGAAAGAAGGCGGAAAACGCTTTGCTGATGAAATAGGGGTGCCACTGCTGGGGCAAATACCACTCGTTCAAAGCATATGTGAATCGGGTGATGCCGGAAACCCTGTTTCCATGCTTGATGATGGACCGGTTTCTCTTGCTTTCCGTCAGTTGGCGGAGTCAGTAGCCCAACAAATTGCCATACGTAATGCTAATCTTGATCCTACCCAAATAGTGGAGATTAAATCCTAATCTGATATAGATACATATTATTCCCGAAAATAAAACCAACCAATAAAACAAAAGCAAATGTTAGAATTAGAAACCAAAGTACGCAATGTAATTGAACAGATTCGTCCATATCTCCAGGCTGACGGCGGCGATATCAGTTTCGTGGAACTTACTAGCGACAACGTGGTAAATGTTGAACTCCAGGGAGCCTGTGGTTCATGTCCTTTTAGCCGAATGACACTAAAAAATGGTGTTGAAGATGCCGTGAGGAAAGCAATTCCGGAAATCAAATCGGTAGAAGCTATCAATATGTAATTCCGGTATTGTACCGATAGAAATAACTATTGAAGCTTTAATTAGGTTATCTGGTTTTCAATCCTGGAAACAAAAAGTAAATCGTTATGCATATCGGCTTTATCCTCGCAGATTGTTGATCCGCAATCAACGTAAAATAATGATCATGCAACAAAATGCATGGTCATTTTTTATTTCAGGACAAGTACAATTTTCTCAGAACCCTTCTTTACAATTCTGTCAAACATGGTTTTAACTCTCGTATATTCTTCAGGAGGATAAACTGACTTCTTAAATGAATATGAAAGTGAAACTATAACGTTGTTGCTGTTTTGCATAACAGAGTATTCAAGTTCAAATAGCTCGTCGTTCAGTGAACTATTTCCCGGAACAAACTCAACTTTGTACCCTTCGGGGATAACAATCTCAGAATGATAGATTCTGGCAACAGGGTAGGTCATGTCTACGGGATACGTACGTGTTTTTTGTGTAAGAGGGTTTTCGGGAAAAACTTCTCTTAAAAAAGGTTGAACATATATTTTGCCGTTAATAATTTCGGATTTGCTGTTCATGCTGTATAAATATGAATACGGATGTGACCTGTCCAGATCAAACCTGAATTTGAGCGAAGAATCAACTACCTGGTACATTTTTTTACTCAAATCTGTTAGTATAAGATCCTTATCGTTTGCATATCTGTTTTTATAGTAAAGGGCTTCATTATCTATAGCAGTTTCAACAACAGTTGCATGTTGCTCTTTCCCGATTGAATCTATTTTTATACTTGTACTAAGGGTAGAGATGGTAGGGCTCTGGAGACTGATCCATTTCATGTTGTCTTTATCAATCAATAATCCTTTATCGTTCATGCATTGAATGGATAATTTAGTATTAGGACAATATGGGTCAGTTGCATCAACCAGAATTGGCTTTCCATCAACAACTGCATAAGCAATTACAGAATTAAAAGCACTGCTGAACGGATAATCTGTGTGAATTTTGCCATGTCTTCGCGTACTGATGGCTACCGGGTACGACTCTATTCCTGCTTGCTGCAAAGCGCCAACAACCCACAGATTTAATGCGGCGCTGTTCCCTATTTTATCTTTCTGTAAATCAGATGGTGATTTATTGGCGAATTGACTGTTTTCGTGATTCCATTTAAAATTGTCTTTTGCATAATTTGCTATATAATTAAATGCCTGAAATTGAGTTTTTCCAACCAGCGAATCCGGATCAAGGACTTTGTCAGCATTGTTCTTGCTTTTTTTAATGTATTTTCCAATGTATTCATTCTTCAGATAATCATTTACCAATTCCGGCCAGGTAGTCATAATTTTAATTTTAATACCATCTGTGTGAGAATAGGCTGACAGCTGAAAGTCTATTTTAATGATATCATCCTCTCTTGAAGGCGTATATTCTTCATCAACAAAGGCAGGAATATTTTTCAACCCGAATTTGTAAACCATATCATAAAACTTAGCTCCATAGAAATCTTGTTCGAGTGATGTTTTGTCTTCGTAACTGGTGTATTCGTCAAGCGAATTGCGTCCCTGTACCATCCAGGCATATTCATAAAACGGAATCATCCTCACTTCATAACCGCTGTAAAGCACTGGAATATCCCACTGGAATTCCCAATCCCGAAGATTAAAATGATATTGGGAAAGCACAGTATATTTATATTCAATAATAGATCCTGGCTGCACATCGGGCATAGCAAATTTGAGTGCTTTCCAGTTCTCACTTGTTTTTTCTTCGTAACAGGTTTTGGGATTCAGTACGATGGTGTTTTTTAGGGTGCCGTCAACGATGGTATACGTTACTGCTTTAGTGACTTCAACTTTTTCCTGGATAGTCCCTTCCTGGTAAAAGGGAATAGATACTTCAGCATATTTTTTGCCTGCTTCATTTAAGATTTTAATCCCTGTAACTCTTTCGAATAAAACGTCAAATCCATATTCTGTTCGTACAAAACGCGATTTCCCTACATCAAAAAGTACAACGGCTTCAGCTTTCGGATCAAAGCTACAGGAAGTCATTTTGAGTTGTTCCGGGCTGAGGTTGCCAAAATTCTCAAAATAATCCTGAGCATTAACTTGTAGAACAATTCCTGAAAATACGATCAATAGTACAAGTAATCTTTTCATATTAGTTATTTGTTAGGGATATATAAAATGAGTTTTCAGATTCATCAATGCTTAAATAAAAAGAGTAGAAATTTTTATATTCTTCCAAAGGATATGATCCTGAGTTAATCTTTACCTTCTTGATTGCTATTACAGTTTGATCTTTGACCAGGAAGTCAACCTGGTATTCACCATATTTTGAATTAAGGGCTATGTTTTTAGGGAATGAATTGATATGGTAATTTTCCGGAACAGCATATTCGATAGTGTCGATACGGTATATAGGATAGTTTATCTGGACCGGCAATTTTCTTTTTTTAGGTTCTTCAAGAAACTTAAAGTCCAGGGGAATTATCTGTAAGAGTGATTCAGTTCCATATTCTTTCAATAGCTGATCTGAGGACGCAGTATAGTTAAGATTTATTTCGGGTTTGTCACGTTCAGGCGCTGCAATTGAATAGGTATCCAATTGAAACCCGGTCTCAACTATTTTTCTTCTGATGTATTGGGCGCGTTCTGATTCACTCAATTCAGTCAAAACATACGAAAACAGTTCATATTTGTCTCCACGGTAAGTATTCGTGAAATCAGCCTGTAATGTTTTATTGATATTTAATTTTACTTTGATATTCCTGGATTCTAACACATCTTCAAATGACAGTGCCGGAGTTTTAATCAGGGAGCTTGAATTATAGTTCAGTACCAGAGCATGTCTGTTTTGCGTAGAAGTTCCCAGGTAGCCGAATGCCAGATTGCTTGTGCAATCGACCCAAAGAGTATCCTCTTTTAAAGGAACGAATAAAATGGCATGGTTAAATTGTGGAGAAGGGAAACTCTTAATTATCGGGTCGATCACGTCGTCGGCATTAATGGTTGTATAGTAGGCCTTAATATTTATTTTTGAGAGACACGATTTAAAATAATTAGCCAGTGCTTTACAGTCGCCATATTTGTTTTCGGCTACATAAGAGGCAGGATGTGGTTTGTGGCCGCTTGTTTTAATTGAAACCAGAATATATCGGGTAGCATCCTCAAGGTAATGGAACAGAATCCTTATTTTTTCCTTTTCATCCTTAACACTATCAGTTAAAGCAAGAATCTTATTTTGTTCAGTAAGAGGCAAGTCATCCAATCCGTTGAGCAGTTGTTGGTTCCAGTTGCCATACGATTCCCAGCTTTCGGTTGATCCATCAATGAGTTCGGAAGTGAAATGGTTAGGGACAATTATCACTGATGGCAAAAATTGTTTTAAAGCAGGTGAAAATGTCTCTGGCTTTATCGGGCTTTTATATGAGGCATGCCACGAATAATATGTAACACCGGAAATAGAATCGATTTTTGGCTGGTCGACCAGGTTAGTATTATAATTTATATGGTAACCGGATGGAACGCTAAGGTTGAGAGTGGCCTCCCGTGTTGGGATATCAGTATCGATTACAGGAGACCATCCTGCTATAAATATGAACTGGCTGGCTTCAATACGGTACGAGTATTTTAAAGTATAAGGGTAAGAATTGTTTCTGAGAGTGAATTCTTTAACATAATTATCGTCAAAGAAACTGATCGCAGAGTTCTCACTTTTAACGATAATGTCACTCTTTTTGAGCTTTTTCACTTCAAAGCCGTAATTGTCGGAAATGGAAGCTTCAATATCTGAAACCTTATTTAATTTATTAAACGGAATTGAAATCTCAGTATATTTATCGCCATTCCGATTGTTTACCTGGATTTCGAAGAAATTGGTTTCAATCAATTTTCCGTCGGATGCTTCTATAACAGTCTGTTGATTAATGAGTTCAGCATCATATTGTTGCGAAAAACTTTGATGAAACCTAAACAAGAGGAAAGTCAAAAGAAGGTACCTGAAGATAATAGAAAATTTATACATCATTATTTAAATATTTGACTATGTAGTCAGCAAAGTATATAAGGTTTAACCGATCAAATATACAATAATATCACAATAAAGAGAAAATCAAATAAAATTTTTGAGAGGTAAAATGTAAGACAAAGTACATGCAATCCGCTTTGTTAACGAAGTACATATTTGAGATTATAAAGCAATGTTTTGGGATTATCCGGCTTCTCGTTACGACAAATACCTTCCAACAATCGGCATCCTTCGTCCCTGCCCGAAAGCTTTTGGCGAAACGCGCAAAATTGGCGGGGTTTGATGGCGTTTCCATTCATTCATATTTACCATTCGTAATACGCGTTTTACTATAGCTTCATTAAATCCGGAAGCGACAAGGTCGGCAGGGCTTTGGCGCAGTTCGATATAGTTATACAATATCTGATCGAGAATATCGTACTCAGGCAGTGAGTCACTGTCCTTCTGCCCGGGGCGGAGCTCGGCTGATGGCGGTTTTATAATACTATTTAATGGGATAATTTCGTGTTCACGGTTAATATAATTTGCCAGCTCATAAACTTCGGTTTTGTAAACATCACCCAGCACCGAAATACCGCCGCACATATCACCATACAATGTTCCATAACCGACTGCCGCTTCACTTTTATTGGAGGTGTTGAGCAAAATATAGCCGAATTTATTGGCCATTCCCATCAATAGTACAGCTCTGATTCGTGCCTGTAAATTTTCTTCGGCAACGTTGAAAGGCAAATCTTTGAAATAAGGCTGAAGGGATCCAAGCACGGAATTATATCCGTCTTTAATACTTATTGTATCGTATTTACATCCCAGGTTTTCGGCCAGTAAAACAGCATCGTCAATGGAATGGCCGGATGAATATTCGGAGGGTAGAAGTATCGCGTATACATTATTATTTCCCAAAGCTTCGGAGGCTAAAGCGAGTGTTACGGCCGAATCAATTCCGCCTGATAGCCCCAGTATTGCTTTCGAAAATCCCATTTTTGAAAAATAGTCCCTGATACCCATTACAAGCGCATCATGAATCAGTTTATTTTTCGGGGAATTATTATTAACAAATGGGATATCTGAAGTGATCTTTTTATTCTCAGTGTTGAAATCTACAATACAAATATCTTCATCGAATGACTTACATATTGAAACGGTTTTGCCTTTATCATCGAGAACACAAGAGTTCCCGTCGAATAATAATTCAGTTTGCGCGCCAACCTGGTTAACATACAGCAATGGGATTTTGTATTGCGCAGTATTAGCTGTGAGGATTTCAGCTCTTGTTTTCTGCTGGTCGTAAGTAAATGGAGAAGCGGCAATATTAATCATGATATCCGGCATCTGAGTAGCCAATACATCCATTGGATTTGAGATATAAAGCGGATCATCGCCCAGGTTCCATATATCTTCGCATATGGTGAGGGCAATCTTTACTCCTTTATACGTAATGCAGTTAAATTTTCGGTTAGGCTCAAAATAGCGGTATTCATCGAAAATATCGTAAGTAGGCAACAAAGCTTTATGGGCCATATTCAGCACTTTGCCATCAGCCAGAAGCCATGCCGAATTGAATAGGTTTTTGCCTTTTGCGTCAGGATTTCGGGATGGTGCTCCTACAATTGCAGCAATTCCTGAGCAATGGCTTGCTATTTCGTAAACCGAGTTATAACTTTTCGAAATAAAATCATCGAATTCAAGGAAATCGCGTGGAGGGTAACCACAAACTGAAAGTTCAGCAAATACAACCAGGTCAGCCTTCTGTTGAATGCATTTTTCAATAGTTTCGATGATTTTGGCGGTATTCAGGTCAAAATCGCCGATGATATAGTTTAGTTGAGCGAGAGCGATACGCATAATGGGACTTTTATACAAAAATAAAGCCCGGATGAATACCCGGGCTGAAAAGTGAAAAATATTTTATTTTAGAAAATAACAGAAAAAGCTAACTCGAAGAAATTAGGCGTTGCTTTTACATTCTTTTCTGTCAGGATGTTAGTGAAGCCATTGTTGAAAGTTAATTCTACCCCAAGCTTAGGGCCTTCCGCAATTTCGTGCTCAGCACCTACGCCCACAATAAGAGATTCTCTTATAAATGTTGCACCATCGAAATTCTTCTTTGCTGCATTCGTTTTTATGCCATCAGAAGTGGTAAATTCATCCTCATTCTTCGCACCGATTTTGAATGCAGTTCCTAAGCCGATACGGCCAAAATATTTGGTTCCGTTTATTTCGTTGGTTTTCATTTTTAATGTTAAAGGCACTTCGATATATTTTAAGAAATACTCTCTGTTCATAGTGCCGGCTGCATCACCTACTATAGCCGGGAAGGATAGTTTGCCTCCGTTAAAAAGCATATTAAACCCGGTTCCAATGCTGTAGTTCTCAGTAAAATTAAAATCGGCAATAAATCCCCAGGCAAAACCAATTTTTGCTCCGTTAGCTTTATATCCATCTGTATCCGGCTTCATCCAGCTAATCTGAGGTGCAGCTTTTAATCCGAAATTAAACGAAGAAAATTGCGCTTTCACAGAATAGGTGAATAGCGATACTAGCAGTACTAAAATTATTTTTGTTCTCATTTTGTTTGAATATGTGTTTTGAATAATTATTTGCAAAGATCGGAATAAATATATAGTTAACAACAAACAATTGTATTCGTAAGCTATCCTGCAGAGATAACAGTTGAAATTACATCATGAATAATAACTTTGTTATTCAGTCGTTCTACTAGTATAAATAATGATGAACATGAAAAAGATCCTTCTATCAATACTTCTAATTGTCTTTGGAACAGGAGTAATGGCCCAGGGAGTATTCAGCCTTGGCCCCAAAATAGGGTATAGCTCCAACACGCTGACCAATAATCTGGACTCAGTTCAATCCAGTATTAAGAATTCATTTCAGGTCGGGGCGTTTATCAGGATCGGTAAGAAGGTTTATTTTCAACCTGAAGCAAATTACCAGGTAGTTACCAGCACGCTCAATAAAAGTTTAGGATCATCGGTTCTGAGCCAGGATATAACCATTGAATCCCTGAAAATTCCTGCACTGATAGGTATCAAACTGATTAAAAAGGAAGCTTTTAATCTTAGGATAATGGCAGGTCCTGCATACACATTTTTGCTAAACAAAAAGCTGGATCCACAACATATGGATGAAGTGTGGCCCATTCAATCTGTTGATGATTTGAAAAACAGTGTTTGGTCAGTACAAATGGGAGCAGGTCTCGATGTGCTTTTCATGACCCTTGATGTGCGTTACGAATTGGGTATTGATAATATGTATAACGGTGAAAGCAATCTCCAAATGAAGAACAATTTGTTTAATGTCAGCCTTGGGATTAAACTTCTTTAATCAGGTAAAAAAAGTTTTAGTATGAGTAAATCTCTTTTTAGTAAATATTGCATCTATTTGCCTGTAATCCTGATTTTTGCATTTCAAGCTTGTAAAAATAAGAATCCGGAAGTTACAATGCCATCACAAATTAAAACAAATGTTCCGGAAAGCAAAATTGTTATAAAGAGGTACGAGAAAGCTCTCTTCGGACTGGATAAGAAACATCTCAGACAGGGAATGGCTACACTTTATCCGGAATATTCTTACTTTCTTGGTAATCAATGGCAGGACACTATGAATATACTCAGAATCTATAATTTCCTGAATGATCCCAATATCAGGGAATTGTATGATCTTACGATAAAAAAATATCCGGATATTACTTCTATTGAAAATGATCTTACATCTGCTTTTAACAGGTTCAGGCAATCCTATCCGGAAAAGGCTGTTCCTCATGTGTTTACCTACGTTTCGGGACTCGATATAGATAATCCGGTTTATTATTCTGATTCGGCAATGGCGATCGGATTAGATATTTTCCTTGGCAGTGACGCAACGGTTTATCCCAAAGCAGGAATTCCAAAATACAAAGCCAATCGGTTAACTCCTGAGTATATTCTGCCTCAATGTATGCTGGCTGTATCTGATAACCTCGTGCGTATGGATGGAAAAAGTAATACGCTGCTGGATCAGATGGTAATGGCAGGGAAAGCATTGTACTTTCTTGATGTTACTCTGCCAGATGTAAAGGATATTTATAAAATCGGGTATTCTGACAGCCAGCTTGACTGGAGCCGTAAGAATGAAAGCAGTATTTGGGCTTTTATTATTGAACACCAGTTGCTGTTTTCATCTGATCCGCAAGGCGTTTCGAAAATGATGACTGATGCTCCGTTTACTTCCGGTTTTGCTGCTGAATCACCCGGAAGATTAGGCGCTTATATAGGTTGGCAGATTGTGAGGGCTTACATGCGGGAAGCTGATAATATTTCCTTGAAACAACTTATGGAAGATACAGATGCAAGGCGCATTCTGAAAGTATCGCATTTTAAACCGGGGAAGAGCTAGGACGCAATAGTTTGAATTGAAACGTGAGAAGGCAAAGTGCGGCTGGGGGAGATTGAATATTTGTGACTTGAGAATCAAAGTTTGCGAAATGAGATTTCGGGAGTGAAACCTGAAATCCTGCAGCCAACTATTTCCCTTTAATTCTATTGAGTCCCGCTTGGGCTTTATTTGTAATACTGAACTGGTATTCGTCAAAATTCATATTCAATACTTTTAAATAGTATTTTTTTGCCTGAGCAAAATCATTCTGTTTTTCAAAGATAATGCCGAGTTGAAGCGATGAATTGGCCGCGAAATAATACGGCAGATTCTCTCCTTTTCTTATGGTTTCCGCGTAATAGGAAATAGCTTCATCAGTTTTGCCCCAGTTATGATAAATACGACCGAGCCGGTAAATATATTCGAGCCCGGTTTTAACATCTGTTGGTTTAAATCCATCAAGTTCCTGCCTGGCACGGGCATAATATCCGCCATCGAACAGAAGTCTCGCCTTTAAGAGATGGATATCCGGTTTACTGATTTTATTTGCAAAACCTAAAGCTTCCCGATCATTATCAACCTGGTCGTTACCGCGCAGTTTTATGCGTTCGATATAATGGATGTATTGCTGAGGCTCATTTTGAATAAGGTAATACCATGCAAGGTGCATATAGGCCGACCTTATATAATTTTTCCCTTTGAAACTGCCAAGGAAACTCAATAGGGGATAGCACGCATCTTTATCCAAGCGGTTAAGCTTTGCCACTCCCAGCATATAGTTCAGGTAGTTAAAATGAAACATGTCAGGAGTTCGTGGACAATCCGTAATCAACCGGATCACTTTATCGTTTTCGCCTGCCCTGGCATAAATATTTGCAAAGCAATATATCAGTAAAGGACTTTCATTAATAATTGATTTGAGATTTGAAATATTAAATTTCTCAACCAAGTTCAGCGCTGCTGGTATATCTGCTGAAAGATTCAGTGTTACAAATGTGAGGAGAAAAATTGTTTCGGGTAATAAAAAGTTCAGCTGCGGATCGGAAGTCAATTGCCTGTATGCTCCGGCAATTTCAGCGTTGCCTTCGGGAATAGTTCCTTCAAATTGGAGTGAATTTACAGCCCATTTATATTTGACCGGCACTGTACCAATTAGGGAATGTAATATTCCAAGACCAGCTTTGTTCATAACAAAATCAGGAAACTTACGCTGGTTCTCAGTCAACAGACGATATGCCCGGTTAATATCCAGGCCAGCATTGACATATTCTCCAAATTTTATCCTGGCAACTCCCGTTTGCAGATAAATTAAAGACTGGCTGTATAAGTACCAAGGCGAATCTTTACCCTTTGCCGCAAGTTTACGCAAGCGTTGCTCTTTATTGCTTTTCAGTATGTTAAAATCTTTATCTTCTTCTCCAATTAATACTTTCAGGAAATCAATATAATTCTCAATTATGTAAGGAACTTGATTATCTGGATTTATTTTTTTCTCTGATTGCATCCTTGCAGAGGCGCCATCGAAACGAAGACACATCATTTCTGTGTATGCCTGTTTACAATTATCGTTAAAAGTAAATGAAGCCTGGATACGGAGTGAAATAGAAAATAATATTAATAGAATTGCTATTTGTTTCATTTGACCAGAGAAAAGACTTTAAAATACAAAAATCCGAAATTATATTTAATAAAATCTGATTCTGATAAAATTAGACTCAGGACTTATTCTTTTAATTCTCCCGGTCCTGTTGTTCAATCGTATTATATTGCTATCTATCAGGTTTTTACTTCCTTCAATGATCAGAAATCTAAATTAAACATTGAAAATAAACCTAGTTACAACTCACGCTATAACCCAACTTAATCAATTATTGTATTCCGGAATTAATTGTTAGGGGGCTATATTGAACCTGAAAAATGACTTAAAAATGAACTTATGCTGATATTTTTATTTTAAAGGGACACGTTTTTTCAAAATGACATTAATTATTGATTTATTTTTAAGTCATTCTAGATATATATAAATGATTAACAAGTAATTAATAGATTAGGCACAATAGTTGCGCTTTTTGAATTCTGTAATTCTTTCCTGTTATTTAGTGCAACTAGATCTGTTTGCTCTTATAATATTAGCCAAATTAAACTCTAAAACCAAAAACCATGAAAAAAACAATTAAAATTGTTCTTTATCTGCTTTTAGTAGTTCCGACATTATTTATCGGATGCCAAAAATCGGAAGTACTTGATGATTCAAGTAATTCAGCCTCTAACTCAGCTGGAATTGATGTTAAGTCAACTTTTGCTTATTCGCCTTGTGGTAACCAATTGGTTGCCAATTTGTACCCTACTGGTACTTCCACTCCAGGCGGAATTGTTTTTAATACATCTGTCTCTTACGGGACTGTTACAGTCGGAAACGATTTAGTTAATTTGTATGTAACATATCAAGCTAACCCTGGCGATTCAATCGAAAGTATCTTTGTTTATGCAGGAACACCTGAAGGTTTGACAAGCATGACAGTTCCAGGGTTACCTAATACCGTTAATTCGGATGGAACTGGATATTTTCACCCAGGGTATTTCCCTTATATAAAATACCCCAGACCAAGAATTCTAAATTATACTCAAGTAATTCCTTTGAGTTCATTGCCTGATTGCTTTATTATTGCTGCTATTGCTGATATTAAAGTTAAAGATGTAACTGGATATGTAAGAGTTACTGCTAAAGCTCCAACAGCATTTAAGTCGTATGGTTTCTACCTGGATTATTGCAAACAAAGATGTAGTTACAATAAGTGTGAGACTGCATATGCTTTCGGTAATAGTTCAGCAATCTGTTTCCTCACAATTCCGGGAATTACTTCGAATAACTGGGGGTGGTCAAACGGACCACTCGGAGCCGGTACTTATAACTGGCCAATTTATGCCGGTGCTGGGCAATGTGATATTCAAAAAGGTACTTTAGTCGGTACTCTGAACGTTGTTTATGCTCCTCCGACCGCTACAATTACGTTTAATATGGGTAGCAGCGTTCATCTATCTACAACGCATTTGTATGTTGGAAACGATATCCTGGCTAAGAAAAGTGGTAAATTGACCACTGCTCCCGGACAATTCCCTTATTCGCACGAAAACCTGAATGGAGTAAGTACTGATTCATACACAATCTCAGGATTGTCAGGTAAAATTTATATAGCAGCACATTCGGATGTTTGCTGGTAGAATTTAAAGTATTCTGAATACTAATTACTTTTTGAAAATTATCGAAGGCTGTCTTAATAGGACAGCCTTCGTTGCTTATAAGTTTTGTTTAAGGTATTTGGATAATCATTGTTGCCCGATTAAAACATATCGGACTAGCTGAAGCCCTTGATAATATTTCGTCCCTAACGGGACTTATTTCATCAGGGGCTACTTTTCATTCTACCAATATCCAGTCCCTACGGGACTGTCCCGTAGGGACTGGATATTGGTAGAAAACACGATAGGAAATTGAACAAAGTCCCGTCAGGGACGAAATGAGATTTAACCGGACAATAGTCTTGGATAATATAAAGTTGTGCTTAGTTATAAAATAAAAAAGGCTTTCCGGTATTCCGGAAAGCCTCCTAAAAAATGCCATAGCTAGTTTAGTTCAGTGAATCAGCCAGCTCTTTATCTACGAGTATACGACCACAGAATTCACAAACGATAATTTTCTTGTGAAGTTTAATGTCGAGCTGACGCTGAGGAGGAATATAACTGAAACATCCACCACAAGCATCACGTTCAACAGGTACAACAGCAAGACCATTACGCGCATTTTTGCGGATACGTTTGTAGGCGATCAGCAATCTTTCTTCGATCATCCTTTGTTGTTGTTCTGATTTAATGTTGAGCTCTTTTTCTTCGAGTTCAGTTTCCGCAACAATATCAGTAAGTTCACTGCGCTTAGCTTCCATGTCATTTCTACGGTCACTGAGTTCGTGTTGAGCATTTTCTATTTCTTCTTTGCTCATGGTAAGTTGAGTGGTGAATTCGCGTATTCGTTTTTCAGCAAGCTGTATTTCGAGATTCTGAAATTCTACTTCTTTGGTAAGCGCATCATATTCGCGGTTGTTTCTTACATTGTTTTGCTGTTCTTCGTAGCGTTTAATCAATCCCTGGCTTTCTTTTATAGCTAATACCTTGTCGGCAATCTGTTTGTCAAGAACTTCGATTTCCGAAATATAGTTGTCGATGCGGGTCTCAAGACCTGCAACTTCATCTTCAAGGTCTTCCACTTCCAGAGGTAATTCCCCACGAACAATTTTTATACGGTCGATCTTAGAGTCATTTTGTTGAAGCGTATACAATGCAATTAGTTTTTTCTCAATCGAAATTTCTGTTTCGTCTTTTACGTGCTCAACAGGAGCAGGAGTTTCAACAGTTTCGCTTATGTTAACCGCATTTGATGCCTTTAGGCTCTCTTCACCGATTGTTTCAGCTGGTTTAGCAACACTTTTTGCCATAGCAGATTATGATGTTTTATATTGATTTACAAATAATTAACCGGATTGGTGTTGGTTCCGGAAATAAAGAGTGCAAAAGTAGTAAATTTTTTCTTTAAAAAGTTATATATCAGTTCTTTTGTGAATTGTTCACTTTCGAAATGTCCGATATCCGCTAATATCATCTTATTTTCAGGAGTAAAGAACTCATGATATTTGATATCTCCGGTCATGTATATATCAGCATTACAGGATATTGCATCATTTATCAGAAAGCTTCCTGATCCACCGCAAACTGCAATCCGCTGAATTTTTTTATTTTTTAAATTAGTATGACGAATGCATCCGATCTGAAGAATTTCTTTAACCGAAAGTAAAAATTCTTCGGCATCAATTGCCTGAGAAAGTGTTCCTATCATGCCGGCACCAACACTTTCAAGATTGTTGGTAAGCGGATAAATATCATAAGCAACTTCTTCGTAGGGGTGAGCTTTCTTGAGGGCTGAAATTAAATTATTTTCGAGGAACGCAGGAAATATTGTTTCAATTCGTAACTCGGGTTCGGTATGCAATTTCCACGGTTCACCAACAAACGGATCGGCGCCAGACAAGGCTCTGAAAGTTCCTTCACCTGAAGTACAGTAACTGCAACAATCGTAATTCCCTATATGCCCTGCGCCGGCATCAAATATAGCATCTCGAACCTTGACGGCGTGGGATGTTGGGCAAAAAGTAACAAGTTTTCTAAGTTTATCCGGCAAAGGTTTAAGGATTTCGGGCTTTAAAATTCCCAGTTTGCTACACAAAAAATGATTTACCCCATTGTGATGATTGTCGAGATTGGTATGAAGGGCATAAATCGCAATATTTTGCCTGATAGCCTTGATAACTAAGCGTTCGGTATCAGTGCGGCCGGTAAGGCTTTTTATTCCTGAAAAGATCAATGGATGATGTGATACAACCAGGTTGCATTTTTTTTTGATAGCTTCCTCTAAAACTTCTTCTGTAATATCCAGACAAATTAGTGCGCCTGAAATTATAGTATCAGTATCGCCGATCAACAATCCGCAATTATCATAACTTTCCTGAAGTGCAAGAGGGAATTGGGAATTCAGATATGAAGTAATTTCGGATAAGATCATGTTCCTATAGAGTGTATTCTGAATGTGTAAAATTAAATAAAAAGCCGGGTGCGAGCAAATTTAATATGCATATGTAAGTAAAGTCATTCTTTTTTTTATTGAATTTTCTTTTAGGAAATCAATATTTCAGGGATTTTTAATTATTTTGATTAATAATATTAGAATAGCTGAAAATTTTGTTAGTATCTTTATCACGTGGAAGCATTCAGATTTTTACTTTTCCCTTTTTCGGTATTGTACGGATTAATAATTAAAATCCGTAATAAACTATTTGATTTTAAAATATTTCCCTCCGAAAAATTTAATATTCCCGTAATTTCAGTCGGAAATCTTATTGCCGGAGGTTCCGGAAAAACACCAATGGTTGAATACCTGATTCGTTTATTAGACGCGAATAATACTATTGCCACACTGAGTCGGGGATACAAACGGAAAACAAAAGGATACCGGCTTGCGGGTAAGGATGAAACCGTAGAAACACTGGGTGACGAGCCAGTACAATACCTTCAGAAATTTCAGAATATTAACGTTGCCGTTTGTGAAAACCGTAGAGAGGGTGTCCGAAACCTGATTAAAGATGTACCTGAACTTGAAATTGTTATTCTTGATGATGCTTTTCAGCACAGGTATGTAGAACCAGAGGTATCCATACTGGTTACGGATTATTTCAAGCTTTTTACAAAAGACTGGCTTTTACCGTTTGGGCGCCTGCGCGAGCACATATCCGGCCGTAAGCGGGCTGATATTATAGTGGTTACAAAAACGCCAAGAATCTTTTCTCCTATTGTCCGAAAACAATTACTGGAAGAAATTAAGCCATATCCCGGGCAGTTTGTATGCTTTTCGTACATCAATTATCTCCCTTTTGAACCGGTATATATAAGTAAGTGTGGTTATTCCTCAAAAAACGAAAATGTATATTCAATTGTAATGGTTACCGGTATAGGCAATCCCGGACCCATGCATGAATACCTTCGCCGGATGTGCACCGACCTCGAAGTATTGGGATTTCCCGATCATCATGAATTTAATGAAAAAGATCTCTTGCTGATAAAAGATAAGTTTAGAAATCTGCCAACCAAGCGAAAGATAATAGTCACTACTGAGAAAGATGCTAAAAGACTTCAAAATGCTGAGGCGGAAGCTATTTTAGGGGATTTACCTATTTTCTTTACCCCCATTAACTTTGAGTTTCATCCTGCAGATAAGACGCAATTTGATGAAGCGATACTGGCTGCTGTAAAAGCGGGAACTAAAAAATATTCTGATCTTAAAGCAAAAGATCAGTAATCGCAAAAACAGAGAATACAAGACTTGCTATTCCATTCAGGGTAAAGAAAGCTACGTTAACCCTATGCAGATCGTTATATTTAACTATTGTGTGCTGGTAGAATAATAAAATTGAAAATATCCCAAGACCCACCCAGTATATCGATTTGAAATCACCTATAAAACCTGCCGTAAACAGTAACAGCGCGGTTAAAATATGGAGTACAAGCGACAAATTCAACGCTTTTTTCCTGCCAAGCATTACAGGTATCGAATGAAGATGATTTTCAAGGTCGAATTCATCGTCCTGAAGAGCATAGATAATATCGAAGCCTGATACCCAACACAGAACCGATATTGAAATAATCACCGGAATCCAGTCGAATGTTCCGGTTACAGCCAGATATGCACCGGTTGGGGCCAGGGCTAAACCCATTCCGAGAACAAAATGTGCCAAAGCAGTAAATCGTTTGGTAAAACTATATCCTAATATAACTACAAGGGCAATAGGGGATAGATAAAAACAAAGCGGATTGATGAACCAGGTAGCAGTTACAAAAAGCAAAGCATTGACTAAAGAAAATGCCAGAGCCGATTGCTGCCTGATTTTTCGGGCAGGTATTTCCCTCTGAGCTGTACGCGGATTCACCTCATCAATATCTCTGTCGGCCCATCGGTTAAAGCTCATTGCCGCATTTCGGGCAAAAAGCATGCACAATAATACCAGTGCTAAAAGTTTCCAGCTGAGAGAATCACTGTGATGGATGGTAGCCAGTGAAAATCCCAACAAGGCAAAAGGCAACGCAAATATTGTATGCGCAAACTTAACGAGCGACAGATAATTCGTTATTTTAGCGCTAATTTTCTGAAATGACATGAAATGCGGTTGTTTATTTGTGGCAACAAAATTACATAACGTTAGCATCATTTAAGAAATTATTTTTAGGTTCCCATTCTGTTTTTAAATGAGACATAAAGCTTTTTCAATTCTGGCATACTGGAAGTACCTGGTTAATTCAGGTTCGCGTCATTCCGTACATTCTCCTTTTGTATATAAACTTGTTGACCAGGTATTTAGAGATAAAACAGATAACCCGTCGTTTCAGGAAATTGCAAAACTCAGGCGAAAACTCCTGCAAAAGACACAAGTAATTGAAATTACGGATTTTGGCTCTGGCGCAAATCATAAGCAATATAGTCACCGGTTCGAGCGTGTGGCTTCCATTGTGCGTACTAGTTCAGTGAGTGACAGATATGGCCGTTTGCTTTTTCGGCTTGTTGAATATTTCAAGCCACAAACCATAATTGAGATTGGGACTTCGGTAGGCCTGAGTACTTTGTACCTGGCCTTGGCAAATCGTGATGCCAATATATACACTATAGAGGGTTGCGCGACAAAATCAGAACAGGCGGCAATTAATTTCAATGCAATGCAGGTTTCAAATATTGAGCAGCATATTGGCCGGTTTGATCTGGTACTGCCTGATGTGGTAAAGAAGGCCGGGAAATTAGATTTTGCTTTTATTGACGGGAATCATACGTATGAAGCGACAATCGAAAATTTTAAAACTTTGCTGGCTATAGCTAACAACGATACAGTTTTCGTTTTTGATGATATACACTGGTCAGCTGATATGCAAAAGGCGTGGAATACGATTTCTGATCATGATGGAGTAACCGTAAGTATTGATCTTTATAGGTTTGGAATCATATTTCTTAAAAAGGAGCTCAGCAAACAGAAATTTGTGATCAGGTTTTAATTTAGAGTTAATTGAGATTTGTAGATTAAAGGTAGGTAGCGGCAAGCAATTAAGAACAAAAGGCGGATGATAATAGAAAACGAAGGACATCAAATATATTTATGGAAACTACTTTGTCGACTCAAGTTTAAAGAGATGGATGAAGATGAATTGAGCGAATTGGAGCAAAGCCCATTCGGTGGACAAATTTTAGAAGAACTAATGACTCACTCGAC
Organism: Bacteroidales bacterium; assembly: GCA_963665485.1. GTDB lineage: Bacteria > Bacteroidota > Bacteroidia > Bacteroidales > UBA4417 > UBA4417. The sequence goes on from OY762227.1 coordinate 1,876,833, forward strand.
AAATAAATTTGTTCCAAAGGACATGGGGCTTGTCGTTAAGCCAGTGACAGATTTGATTCTTAAACGTGTTGCCAAATGGCCGGAGACGTCGAAAAGTGTAGCTCGACAATGGAACGACCAACAAGTAAAAAACTATCTGGTATCAATGATTATGCCTTATAAGCATACAGACGACATTATAGCCCGACTGACAATTGAATTTAAAGAGAGAATAAAAATAAATTAGGTTTCAATTGCCAGATGCCAAGTGCACCTCGCCTTAATGCAGGGTTTAGTGATCTTTGAAACTTTTGACATTTTTACAAGCCTTTGTATTTATTGTAAGGTGAAAAGGAATCTATTCCCGCATTACGGCTATTTGCGGAAAATTAGAAAGAGAAATAAATTAACTTTCCCGAAAATCTCCTTTTTGCTCAGGAAGTCCATTTAACGCTATTCCTTTATCCGTTTATGCGAGAAAAATTGAATTTAAAATAAAACTGGCAAATTTTACATAAGCATTCAAATTATATCACAATAAAAACTATTACTTTTGTTCCTCAATCTTTTTATATCTTTTTCAAATGAGTCAGAAGGAAATAATCCGTTTAACCGATATTACCCGTACCTACAAAGTGGGTCTTGAGTTAGTTAGAGCTTTACGATCGATATCGTTATCTATTTATAAAAATGAATTTGTAGCACTGATGGGTCCCTCAGGGTCAGGCAAATCAACTTTGATGAATCTGCTCGGATGTCTTGATACTCCTACCAGCGGGCAATATATTCTGAATGACCAGGATGTAAGTAAACTCAACGATAACGAATTAGCCAGAATCCGAAACAAGGAAATAGGTTTTGTATTTCAGACTTTTAATTTGTTGCCGCGTAGCACTGCGCTCGATAATGTTATGCTTCCGCAGATATATGCAGGTTTTTCGAAAGCAGCCAGGCTGGAACGGGCTAACGAAGTAATATCAAGCGTTGGGCTTACCGACAGAGCGCATCATAAACCTAATGAACTTTCGGGTGGACAACGCCAGCGTGTAGCAATTGCGCGTGCGTTAGTAAACAAGCCATCAATTATTCTTGCCGATGAACCAACGGGAAACCTTGATTCCACTACATCGTACGAAATTATGGGAGTACTCGAACAAATTCACAAGGCTGGCAATACTATTATTCTGGTTACACACGAAGAAGATATCGCACGCCACGCTCATCGCATTATAAGGCTCATGGACGGACAAATTGCGACTGATTATCTGAATGATAATATCATTACTGCTGCCCAGGCATTGAACAATTAGTGCTGGTTTTGTTGTTATTGTATCCTGAAAAGATAGGTAACGAAAAATTAGTGTTGATATATAACTGACTCGGGCTTGCGAATATGGAAAAGGCGTGGAAAATATACACCAAAACAGGTGATACTGGTGAAACTTCACTTATAGGAGGTACACGTGTACCCAAGTATCACGAACGCATAGAAGCATACGGAACTCTGGATGAGCTCAACTCGTTAATTGGTTATCTCCGCGATCAGCTTACCGATGTTCATCTTCGAAATGTTCTGCTCAGTATCCAGGAAAATCTTTTCACAGGAGAGTCGGAGTTGGCAACTGATCCCGAAAAAGAGCTTTTGCGTAAGCTCCCTCATTTATCGGAAGATGATGTTCTTGCGTTGGAGAATGAAATTGATGCAATGAATCTGCATCTTCCTGAATTAACTTCATTCATACTGCCGGGAGGGCACCCCCAGGTTTCACTCTGTCATGTTTGCCGTACAGTATGTCGCCGGGGTGAGCGTATAATTATTAAGTTAGCTTCAGAAATGCCTGTGAATGAAATCCTGATAAAGTATATCAACAGGCTTTCAGATTACCTTTTTGTACTGGCACGTGAACTGGCTTTTATTAATAATATTCCCGACCTGCCCTGGAAACCTGATGTTTTGGAAAGATAGAAATGACTGAATTAATAGGATTAGTTAGTATTTTTTAGTGAAAAACCAAGGTGAATCACCTAATTGTTAATAAGTTATTCACAAAATTGCTTCAGGTATTGATTTTTATTGTGAATAGATTATTTTTGCAAAAAAATTAACCCTAATTTTCATATATGTACTGGACGTTAGAATTAGCCTCAAAACTTGAGGATGCACCCTGGCCGGCTACCAAAGAAGAGCTTCAGGACTTTTGTGTTCGCTCAGGAGCTCCGATGGAAGTGGTTGAAAACCTCCAGGAACTGGAAGATGAAGGAGAGATATACGAAAGTATCGAAGATCTCTGGCCCGACTATCCTTCGAAAGAAGATTTCTTCTTTCACGAAGACGAATATTAACAAACAACAATCGGGGCGCTGGCAAAACCAGCGCCCCGAGTTCATTTAGAGAGGATTGTTGACTGCTTTTTCAGGATATTTGTTTTAAGTTTAGCGAAAAAACAAAATTTAACAAGACTGCTTTCATTAAAATTCACTTTGACCTTTGGTATTTGCTTTCTGAATTTTTCTTTTATCTTCCTGCCACTTTGTCGCTTACTACTCAAAATATTCAAAATTGTACGGTATTTGAGTTTAGCTATCCTGTTTTTCTGTAGATAATCCTACTTGATTGCCTTTTGCCGGAATACACTATCTTTGCATGTTTGATTGAACCAATTTACGTTAGCTTAACTCCTTTATAAAATGCTCAATTCATTTCTGAAAATGATTTCGGGAGGTACCAAATCCGACCGCGATATAAAAACCATAACACCATTGGTTGAAAAAGCCAAGGTAGAGTTCGAAAAACTACAATCAATCGATAATGATGGACTCAGAGCCATGACATTATCCTTTAAGCAAAAAATCACTGACGCGGTTCAGGCAGAGAGTGATGAGATTGATACCATCAAAGCCAGGATTGAAAGCGATTTCGATATAGATATTGAAGAAAAGGAAGAACTGTACAAGCGGATTGATTTTCTGGATAAAGAAGAATACCGCAAAACACAGGAAACTCTCCAGGAAATACTGCCAGCTGCGTTTGCTGTAGTAAAGGAAACTGCGCGCCGGTTCATGGAAAATGAATCGCTGGAAGTTACTGCCACCCAGTTCGATCGCGACCAGGCAGCCCGCAAGGACAGTGTGAATATTATTGGTGATAAAGCATACTGGGATAATCGCTGGATGGCTGGCGGCAACATGATTACCTGGGATATGGTACATTATGATGTGCAACTTATCGGGGGCGCTGTTCTTCATTCGGGTAAAATATCTGAAATGGGTACAGGTGAAGGTAAAACGCTTGTAGCTACATTGCCAATCTACCTGAATGCCCTTCCGGGAAAAGGAGTACACGTTGTAACAGTAAACGATTACCTCGCAAAACGTGACTCTGAGTGGATGGGCGTTTTGTTCGAATTCCATGGACTAAAGGTTGATTGTATCGACAGGCATGAGCCTAATTCGCAGGAACGTCGCAATGCATACCTCGCTGATGTTACCTACGGAACAAATAACGAATTCGGCTTTGATTACCTGCGTGACAATATGGCGCGAAATCCGGATGAATTGGTTCAACGTCCGCATAACTATGCCATCGTGGATGAGGTCGATTCCGTGTTGATTGATGATGCCCGCACACCGCTTATTATTTCTGGGCCGACACCCCGTGGCGAAAACCAGGAATTTGAAGCGTTGAAGCCTGAAATCTCCAAACTTTATGCTGAACAACGCAACCTGGTTACCAAGTTACTTTCAGAAGCTAAAAGTCTCCTGGTTTTTGATGAAAATAATAAAATACCATCAGATAACGAAAAACGCGGAGGTGAATCTCTTTTACGCGCATTTCGTGGTTTGCCGAAAAATAAAGCGTTAATCAAGTTTTTAAGTGAGCCTGGTATAAAAGCTATTCTGCTAAAAACTGAAAATTTTTACATGCAGGAGCAATCCAAAAACATGCACATCATGGACGATGAGCTGTTTTTTGTGATCGACGAAAAAAATAATTCCATTGAGCTTACAGATAAGGGTATTGACCTGATCACCAAATCGTACGATGATCCTAAGTTCTATATACTTCCGGATGTAGGCGCCGAAATTGCCGAAATGGAACGCAAGCAAATATCGGATAAAGATAAACTTGAACAAAAAGCTGAGCTACTCCGCGATTATTCAGTTAAATCGGAACGTATTCATACAGTGAACCAGTTATTGAAAGCATATGCCTTATTCGAAATAGATGTGGAATATGTTGTGATGGATAACAAGGTTAAGATTGTTGATGAGCAAACTGGTCGTATTCTTGAAGGCCGCCGATACAGCGATGGTCTGCACCAGGCAATTGAAGCAAAAGAAAATGTTAAAATTGAAGCTGCAACACAAACCTATGCTACTGTAACACTGCAGAATTATTTCCGAATGTACCGCAAACTTGCAGGTATGACAGGAACTGCCGAAACCGAAGCCGGTGAGTTTTGGGATATTTATAAACTCGATGTGGTTGTAATTCCTACCAACCGCCCGGTTGTACGCGCTGATAACGAAGATCTTGTTTACAAAACCAAACGTGAAAAATTCAACGCTGTAATCACTGAGATTAAAACGTTGATTGAAAAAGGCAGACCTGTATTGGTTGGTACAACTTCAGTTGAAATTTCAGAGTTGCTAAGCCGGATGCTTACCCGCGACCGCATTCCTCACAATGTTCTTAATGCTAAGCTTCATCAGCGTGAGGCGCAGATTGTTGCCGAAGCCGGATTATCCCGTACCGTTACCATTGCCACCAACATGGCCGGCCGTGGTACAGATATAAAGCTGGGGCCAGAAGTTAAAAAAGCAGGTGGCCTTGCAATTATCGGTACCGAACGTCATGAATCGCGCCGTGTCGACAGGCAGTTGCGCGGACGTGCCGGACGCCAGGGTGACCCGGGTAGTTCGCAGTTCTTTGTTTCACTCGAGGATGACCTGATGCGTATGTTCGGTTCCGAAAGTATTGCCGGAATCATGGACCGTCTTGGATTGAAAGAAGGTGAAGTGATCCAACATCGTATGATCACCAAGAGCATCGAGCGCGCGCAGAAGAAAGTTGAAGAGAATAACTTTGGTATTCGTAAGCGATTGCTTGAGTACGACGACGTAATGAACGCACAACGGGAAGTTATCTATAGTAAACGCCGTCAGGCGTTGTATGGCGAACGTCTTGCCCTGGATATTTCCAATATGATTTATGATCTTTGCGATAATTATGTAACTGATTTTCAGGATAATGGTGATTTTGAAGGATTAAGACTAGAGCTGCTAACGACATTTGCAGCTGAATGTCCTTTTACCGAAGACGTATTTTCCAACGGGAAAAAGGAAAAGCTTACGGATGACCTGTTTCATCATATTTACCAGAATTACCGTAATAAATCCAAGCGGATTGCTGAATTAGCTTATCCAGTTGTTAAAGACGTTTACGAAAATAACCCGCGCTACCAGTTTATTGCTATTCCTATTACCGATGGTTTAAAGACGATGCAGGTTGCTGCTAACCTGAAAAGAGCTTATGATGATAAGGGAATGGAAGTGTCGCTGGCTATTGAAAAGGGAATTACACTCGGTGTTATCGACGATGCGTGGAAAGAACATCTGCGTGAAATGGATGAACTTCGCCAGAGTGTGCAATCAGCCAGTTACGAGCAGAAAGATCCTTTGCTTATATACAAGTTGGAATCCTTCCAGCTTTTCAAAACAATGCTTCAGGAAGCAAATAAGGATATCATCAGGTTCCTGGCACGGGCAAACCTTCCGGTACAACAAGCAGATCAGGTAAAAGAGGTCCGTCAGCCTCAGCGTACGGATACAAGCCGGTTACGCGAGGACAGAAGTGATATCTTAGGCCAGCGTACAAGCGAAAACACGGTTACCGGACCGGTGAAAGTGGAGAAAAAGGTTGGCAGGAATGATCCTTGCCCTTGCGGAAGCGGTAAAAAATACAAAGCCTGCCACGGGAAAGAAGAAATGTAGTATTCATTTTTCACAAACCAATACATTATAAAGCCAGAGCTCGTTATGAAATATAAACGTATTTTACTTAAACTCAGTGGTGAATCGATGGCTGGAGCATCAGGCCAGGGCTTTGATACGGCCATGCTTGCATTATATGCCAATGAAATCAAAATGGCTGTTGAATCGGGAACCCAGGTGGCGATTGTACTTGGAGGTGGAAATATTTTCCGCGGGCTCAAAGGCAATAATATAGGTACTGACCGGGTTCAGGGCGATTATATGGGAATGCTGGCTACCGTAATTAACAGCCTTGCTTTGCAATCGGCTCTTCAGAGTGTTGGTGTGAAATCAAAAGTCCTTTCAGGATTGGCTGTTGATCCAATTGCTGAGAGAGTCAGTGGTCCCAAAGCAATCAGCAGCCTCGAAGGAGGTGAGGTTGTTATCCTTGCAGGGGGAACGGGAAATCCGTTTTTTACCACCGATACCGCAGCAGCTTTGCGATCTATTGAGATTCACGCCGATGTTTTGCTTAAAGGAACCCGCGTGGATGGAGTTTATACAGCTGATCCTGAGAAAGATCCTTCCGCTACCAAATTCAGTGAGCTCACATTTGATGAGGCATACAGCAAAGGATTGAACATAATGGATTTGACTGCATTTACGCTGTGCAGCGAAAATAAAATGCCGGTCATAGTTTTTGATGTTCACAAATCCGGAAACCTGCAAAAAATATTAAACGGAAACAATTGCGGAACACTTATTTATGCTTAGAAGGGATTAGGTTTTAGGATTTAGTGGTTGGAGAAGGCATAGTGAGCACAGAGTGTGGTTGACATCGAAGCCGAAGCGCAGATTTCATATCCCTAAGTATAACTTTCCCTAATTCACAAAAAAAAGAGTAAAGAAGTGCTCTCTTTCAAAGGTTAAACATGGAGGTTTCATCCCTAAAACCTAATCCCCAAACCCTAACCCCTCCTTTAATATTGCAGTTTTTCAACCAATAGCATAAATATTCCGGTACAATTTTTAAATTTGCATTACAAAACGATTAACCATGACTGAAGAAGCAAAATTTATCATTGAAGAGATTAAAGAAAGCATGCAACATGCGGTTGCCCATCTCGAAAAGGAATTTCATAAATTCCGTACCAGTAAAGCCACCCCGCAGATGCTCGAAGGTGTTAAAGTTGATTATTACGGGAATCCGACTTCTGTTGATAAAATCGCTAATATCAATACTCCTGATGCGCGTACAATTGTAGTTCAGCCCTGGGAAAAGAACATGCTTAATCCACTGGCAAAGGCAATTCAGGATGCCAACCTTGGTTTTAATCCTCAGAATAATGGAGAAGTTTTACGCATTGCAGTACCTCCTCTTACTGAAGAACGTCGTCGCGATATTGTGAAAAAAGCCAGGGCTGAAGCTGAAGCAGCAAAGGTAACCATACGCAATATGCGCCGTAATGCCGTGGAAGATGCTAAAAAACTGGAAAAAGACGGTGTTTCGGAGGATGATATCAAAACGCTGGAAAAAGAAATACAGCATATAACCGATGGTTTTATTGTGCTTGTAGATAAAACTTTGGAGCACAAGGAAAAAGAGATTATGACTGTATAATATCCTTTAACTTATTGATTAGGAAGCGGCTCAGGTCGCTTTTCTTTTTTTAGCAAATCCAATTGATAAGATATAACTTTACTGTCAGCAAAATATGAGTTTACCCCAAAGTATTTCCGTAACAGGAATAATGCCATTTACAGCCATGGTTAACTCTGTTTTCATTAACTAAATCTGAAAACAGAATAGTAAAAACAATTGAATTTAGATCTTTTAAAAAAGCTTTGAGAAATGATTGATAACCATGTAAATAATCCCAAAAGTCCCAAATATCCGGTAAAACGATTTTTCGAAAGTATAAAATCGGAAATGAAAGATAAAATTGTGATAGATATTCCAGCCGGAAATGGGGCAACAACGGAGATTCTGCTTGAATTGGACGCGAAAGTTGAGCCTTTTGATTTATTCCCTGAATATTTCATGCTAGATAGTATAGAATGCAAGCGTGCGGATATTATGGAAAAAATCCCGATAGCAGATAATTATGCCGATTGGGTTGTTTGCCAGGAAGGAATTGAACACTTTAGTAATCAGTTAAAAGCTTTTAAAGAATTCAGCCGCATTCTGAAAATTGAAGGTAAATTACTGATTACATGCCCATCGTATTCCAATTTATCCGCAAAATTAAGTTACCTGCTGTTTGAAAGCGAAACATTCAAACAGATGCCGCCAAATGAAATTGATGATATCTGGATGTCAGACAAAGCAATCACCGAGGAGCTATATCATGGGCATATATTTTTGCTCGGTGTTCAGAAATTACGGATTCTGGCAAAATTGGCAGGTTTCAGGATAAAGGAAATACGATATATAAGGATAAGTAAGAGCTCTTTGTTCCTTTTTCCTTTTTTCTATCCGTTTATTTTTGTCAGTTCATATTTGAGGTATTTCAGGAATCTACGCAAGCATGAAGAAATATCTATGCAATCCAAAAAGGATGTTTATAAAGAACAACTGAAAATAAATATAGATCCGAAAACGCTACTCAATCATCATACATTCATAGTATTTGAAAAAGAGAACGATTTGAAAAATGTATATTTCCGGATGGAGAGTATTGTAAAACCATTTAATAAAATAATGTGATGGATGCCCGATTGTTATCAGCATATTAATATTCTATTCCATCAAATTCATATTAAAATTCTTCGCTTTATTTTCATCGAATTCTCCTTCCCAGCGTGCAACTACAGCTGTTGCCAGGCAATTGCCTACTACATTCACTGCAGTTCTGGCCATGTCCATTAGTTCATCAATACCGAGGATAATAAAAATCGGCCAGGTTGGTAACCCGAAACTGGCTGCAGTACCCAGTAATATTACCAGCGACGCCCTGGGAACACCGGCAACGCCTTTGCTGGTGAGCATAAGAGTGAAAACGATAAGTAATTGTTTGTCGAACGACAAATGAATACCAGCTACCTGCGCAACAAAAATTGTAGCAAGTGAAAGATACAGAGTGGTACCGTCGAGGTTAAAACTATAGCCGGTTGGCATTACAAAAGCGACTATTTTCCGTGGCACTCCGAATTTCTCCATCGCTTCCATGGCGATTGGCAATGCGGATTCAGAACTAGTTGTCGCAAAAGCAATAGTAGCAGGTTCTGAAACCGCACGGATAAAATTCCGGACCGGAATCTTCATAACCAACGCTACAGGTAAAAAGACCAATACAAGAAGTAATATCAAAGCAGCGTAAAGGGTAGCTAAAAGCTGGATCAGATTCCCCAGGATACTCAGCCCCATGTGCCCGACTGAATAGGCTATTGCTGCGAATACCGCAACAGGGGCCAGGAACATTACCAGATTGGTGAATTTGAACATAGTTTCGGAAAGGCTTTCGGCAAAATGAACCATGCGGGTACGGTGCTGATCCTTAAGCATTGCCACCGCTACTCCAAAAACGATACTGAAAACCACAATCTGCAGAACTTGTCCTTCGTAAATGGCTTTTGCTATGTTTTCAGGAAAAATATGAAGGATGATTTCTTCCCATGTCTGTCCTTTAACTATTGGAATTCCAGTCTGACTGATTTCGGCAGGTATAATTACACCAAGGCCGGCCTTGCTTATATTAATGGCCAAAAGGCCGATAAATAAGGCAATGGTTGAAACTATTTCAAAATACACAATTGATTTCCAGCCCATTCGGCCAACCTGCTTAAGATTTGAATGCCCGGCAATTCCAACTACCAACGTTGCAAAAAGCAATGGAGCTATGATAGTTTTCACCATATTAAGAAATATCTTGCTGAACAGGTTCAGATGAATGGCGATGGAAGGCATGTCGTGGCCAAATTCCGCTCCCAGAACCATGCTTATCAAAATCCAGGTGGTAAGAGATTTTTTGCGGATGGCATAAACCGCTAACATGACCATTGTAGCCCAACGGCATACCAGCAGGACTGTTCCGTTTATATTCCACAATGAGTAAACTTGCCCGAGATTAATAATCAGCGAAAAAGTAAGTACTGAAAATAACAGTAAAAGGAAAGCACGTGTAGTTAATTTCATCAGGTTGCTGATTGTAGCAAATGCCGTTTTTTTTGTAACTAATGTGAAGATCAGCCTGGCAACATTATAAAGAATTGGAATGCCTTTTCAAGTAGAATCAGCAATAAATCACCACATCTTCCAGTGGTTTACGCATAATCACAGTTCTTTTGGTATAGCTTTCGCGGTGATAACCAAGCGGTGTAATTCCAAATACTTTTACAGATTCCTTAATTCCAAGAGCCTTTCGTAAAATATCTGGATCGAAATTGGTAACCCAGCAAGAGCCAACTCCTTCGTTGGTGGCAGCCAGTACCATCTGGTGCATGGCAATCGCCAGGTCGGTTTGCAGGGAATTATAGCCATCAGCGCGTTCCCAGGCATGATCGAGATCGCCGGTAACAACCAGGATATGTGGTGCATCCTTAATCCACTGCCTCGAATAGCAGGGTTTAACTTTTTCCAGCATTTCTTTTGATGAAATAAGCCAGAATTCCCAGGGTTGGTAATTGGATGCCGAAGGAGCAATCCTGCCAGCTTCAAGTATTCTTTTTAATGTATCAATATCAACCGGTTTTTCGGGATCATAGTTGCGAACACTTTCGCGTTTCAATAAAACTTCATTAAAATCCATGGCGTTCTGTTTTTATCAAAAATACAATTTTTTAGATATATGGGAAGTGAAGTGGGGAAAAATAATTCGATTGTTCGGGATTTAAAGGCTGGCAGACGGGAGATCGATGTTGGGAGTCCTCCCTATTAGTTTGTCTTCCGACTTCCGACTTTCGACTCCTGACTTCCTGCAAATTTCTCATTTCCTGGGTTTACTTCCCATCACAAACTCCAGGGTTCCGCCTTTCATAATGTCGTCATGCATAATAATGAAATCCTTTTTTTGAATTCCATTAAGTTTGATTTGCTGAATATAAATATTTTTATCGTTCAGATTATGAGCTATGATGGTAAACTGTTTCCCGTTTTCCAGGTTCAGAGTTGCTTTATCAACCGAAGGCGCACCTATCACATATTCATTGTTGCCGGGGCAAACCGGGTAAAATCCCAGAGAACTGAAAATGTACCAAGCCGACATTTGTCCGCAGTCATCGTTGCCACAAAGGCCATCGGTTGTATTATGATACATGGTGTTTGTAATCTGGTGAATACGCTCCTGCGTTTTCCATGGTGCGCCCGCTAACACATATAAATACGGAATATGATGACTTGGTTCGTTACCATGAACATAATTACCAATCATACCTACAGCGCTGATATCTTCGGATTCAGCAAAGTATTTCTCTTCCAGTTTAATGTTAAACAACGAATCGAGGTGTGCCATAAACTTTTTATTGCCGCCATACAATTCAATTAACCGGCTAGGGTTTTGGGGAATATAAAACGAGTAATTCCAGGCATTGCCTTCAATAAATCCTTGTCTTTCGGTGCTTAACGGATCGAAAGGTGATTGAAACATTCCATCACTTTTCTTCGCGCGCATAAATCCTGTGCTTTTATCCCAAACAAAATTATAGGCTTCCGCTCTTTTTGCGTAGGCCGACGCAATTTTCGGATTGCCCATTTTACCTGCCATTTGGCTGATGCAATAGTCGTCATACGCATATTCCAGTGTTTTAGATGCTGAATTTGAAGATTTGTCAGCAGGAACAAAACCATATTTCATATAATCACCGATACCGTCGTTGGGAGCATAGGTTGCGCTTGCTATGCTTGCATCCAAAGCTTTCTGAACGTCAAAACCTTTGATTCCTTTCATATAAGCATCAGCAATTACCGGAACGGCGTGATAACCGATCATACACCAGTTTTCGTTGGCATAATGGCTCCAGACCGGAAGAATATGGTGAACACTTTGTTGCTGATGCGCCAGCATGGAGTTTATCATGTCCGAAGTGCGCTGCTGCTGAACCAGAGTAAACAAAGGATGCAGTGCCCGATAAGTATCCCACAGCGAGAAAGTGGTATAGTTTGTAAATCCATCCGCATGGTGATTGTTATGATCAAGGCCACGATAATTACCATCTTCATCCATAAAAAGAGTAGGAGAGAGAAACGCGTGATAAAGTGCTGTGTAAAATATGATTTTCTTTTCTTCCGACGCTTCAATCGTGATCCGGCTTAGCTCTTTGTTCCAGGATTCTTCAGCCTGTTTGTGAACAAGGTCGAAATTCCAACCAGGAATTTCGGTTTTGAGGTTGTTGATAGCTCCTTCGGTACTTACTGCTGAAAGTGCAAATTTTACCAATATCTGTTCACCGGTTTTTGTATCAAAACAAAAATATGTCTTCAACTTCCGGCCCGACATTTCGGGGAAATCTTTTGTTGTATTAAATTTCCTGTAAAAATCATTGTATGCCACTTTGCCATCATCACTACAACCATACTTCCGTATTGGTTTCGAAAAAACCATGGCAAAATACATGGTTCTTTCACGTGCCCAGCCTTGTGTTTGCCGATAGCCCGTAACCAGCGTATCATTTTCAACTCTTATTGAACTCCAAACTACTTTTCCATCATAATTGTAAATGCCCGAAACCATATCGAGGATGATATTTGCTTGTGAGCTTTCAGGGAAAGTATAGCGATGAAAACCAACCCGGGCGGAGGTTGTGAGCTCAGCCTTGATATTATAATCACTAAGCACAACCGAATAATATCCCGCTGTAGCTTTTTCTGTTTCATGAGAAAACCGGCTTCGGTACCCTGATTCAGGATTGTTAGCTGTTCCCGGATTTAACTGAACTTTTCCGGTTGTAGGCATAACCAGGAAATCCCCCAGGTCGCTGTGGCCGGTTCCTGAAAAGTGGGTATGACTGAATCCTACAATAGTTTTATCTGAATATTGGTAACCCGCGCAATACCGATACACTTCTTTAATATATCCTTTTCCGATAGAATATTGAATAGTATCCGTTTCGGGACTCAACTGAACCATGCCAAAAGGAACGGTAGCTCCCGGGTAGGTGTGCCCCATTTCGTTGGTGCCAATAAAAGGATTAACGTATGTTACCGGAGTTTGTGCTTTGCACAACAAAGTTGAAAGACATAGTATTGTCAGTAAGCCAGATTTGCCCATAGAATGAAATTTATTGAGTTGCGAAGTTACAGAATGAAATGAAGAGTTTGCTTCAATTTTAAGTATTTCCATCATATTTCCTAAACTCATTCTGGCTATACTGATAAATAAGATTTCCTGACGTTTTTAGAAAGTTATCATAAAAAAATATACCTTTGCCGGCATATTGAGTGGAAAAATTTGATTGCTTGCAACCACGGGAAAAAATGCTAAAAATACTTCCGCAAGCAGAACAGAATACTTCCCCAATTTTATTATTTTAACTTAAACCTCTTAAAAAGATAGAGATGGGATATTTATTCACATCAGAAAGTGTGTCGGAAGGACACCCCGACAAAGTAGCAGACCAGATATCGGATGCATTGCTGGATGAGTTTTTACGCTTTGATCCTGAAAGTAAAGTAGCTTGTGAAACACTTGTAACTACAGGCCTAGCCGTTTGCAGCGGCGAAGTTCGCACAACCGGGTATGTTGATATTCAAAAAATAGTACGCCGTACTATTGAACGCATTGGTTATACAAAGGCTGAATACCGGTTTGATAATAATTCCTGCGGTGTTATTTCAACCATTCATGAGCAATCGGAAGATATCTACATGGGTGTTGATCATGGCGGTAATCCGGAAGATCAGGGTGCCGGCGACCAGGGAATGATGTTTGGCTACGCAAACAACGAAATGGATACACTTATGCCTATGCCGATTGAATTGTCGCATATTCTCTTGCAGGAAATGGCTGCCATTCGTCGCGAAGGCAAAAAAATGAAATACCTCCGTCCTGACAGCAAATCGCAGGTTACCATCGAATATGACGAGCGTAACAGGCCTGTTCGTATTGATACCATTGTAGTTTCGACACAGCATGATGAATTTGTGCTTCCTGCCGATTCCTCGCACGAAGCAGTAAAAGCTGCCGAAAAAGCGATGCAGGATCAGATTGCCGAAGATGTGAAAAATGTTTTACTGCCACGGGTAAAAAGAACTTTACCGGCACGTGTTCGTAAGCTTTTTGGGGATGATGTTAAATATTTTGTAAATCCAACCGGTAAGTTTGTAATCGGCGGACCTCATGGTGATACAGGATTGACAGGTCGCAAAATTATTGTTGATACCTACGGCGGAAAAGGCGCTCACGGTGGCGGGGCGTTTTCGGGAAAAGATTCCTCGAAAGTGGATCGTTCTGCTGCTTATGCCGCACGTCATATTGCCAAAAATCTTGTTGCTGCCGGTGTGGCTGATGAAGTACTGGTACAGGTTGCATATGCTATTGGAATTGCAGAACCAGTTGGCATTTATGTTAACACTTACAAAACAGCTAAAGTAAAGGATGCCGAAGGCAAAAAACTTACCGATGGACAGATTGCAGAGAAAGTACACAAGATTTTCGATATGCGTCCATATGCTATTGTTCAGCGTTTTGGACTGAAAAACCCGATTTTCGAGCGTACTGCTTCTTATGGGCACTTTGGTCGTGATCATTACAAAGCCGAAGTAGAAGTATACTACAAAAACGGTAGCACCCGCACCGAAAAAATCAATGGAAAAGATAAATACTTTAAGGAAGTTGAGTTTTTTGGATGGGAAAAAGTGGACAGCGTGGATAAGATCAAGAAAGAGTTTGGATTGTAATTCTACCAATTCTGAAATGAAAATGAGGCTGGTTTTTGAAACGGCCTCATTTTTTTTGTTCCACCTTTACCAACTTTTATCAGAAGGAAAGCCCAATATAGGGGTATAAAATTTTGTATATTTGTTACTCCTTAAAAATTAACGTTTCAAGGCGCAGGATATCTCCTCAAGAGATTAATATTAGTGTTATTTAAAAAGTTAGTTATGCAAAAGACATATAAAATATTAATGCACAAAGAGCCGGAAGGATCTTATACTGTCACGGTTCCTTCGCTGCCTGGATGCATAACTTATGGGGATACTGTTGAACATGCTATTCAAATGGCGCAAGAAGCTATTGAACTTTATATTGAAGAACTTCATGAACGTGGCGAAGAGATTCCCGATGACAGTAATACTTTGGAATATTCCTTAAACGTGCAGACGGCATGAACTATTCGGCCAGAAACTTAATACGGTTATTGGAAAATAAAGGCTTTTATTTTAAACGTGCCAATGGTAGCCACCATTTATATTACAATGCTGCAACCGGCAAAACAGTGATAGTTCCTGTTCATGGGAATAAAGACTTAGCCAAGGGTCTTTTCTTCGCTCTCCTTAAACAGGCTGGTATTGATAAGACTGAAATATAACATATTGTTTTATTGGCAACTTTTTACAAGCGCATTTACACAAGGTTTTCATTTATTTTACAATAAAAGAAAGAGACTGTCTGAAAAGGCAGCCTCTTTGCATTTTATACTAAAATAGATTCTCCAGCAATTCATCCTCCACCATATTTGGCAGCGTCACTTTCAACCTTGGCTCTTTTTCCATGGCCCTTTTAATGCTGAAAACAGCTCCTTCATTTCGTGCCCAGCTGCGGCGTGAAATTCCATTATTTACATCCCAATGTAACATCATACTAATTCTCCGGTCACATTCGGCGGTGCCATCAAGTAGCATCCCGAAACCACCATTGATCACTTCTCCCCAACCAACTCCGCCGCCGTTATGAAGGCTGATCCAGGTGGCTCCACGAAAACTGTCACCAACAAAATTCTGAACAGCCATGTCGGCAGTAAAGCTTGATCCGTCATAAATATTGGAAGTTTCACGATAAGGCGAATCGGTGCCGGAAACATCGTGATGATCGCGTCCCAGGACAACTGGCCCTTTTAACTGGCCTTTCCTGATTGCTTTATTAAAAGCTGCTGCGATTTGAGTGCGACCATCACAATCAGCGTATAAAATACGTGCCTGCGAGCCGACAACCAGTTTGTTTTGTTTGGCTTCCCTGATCCAACGGATGTTATCGCGCATTTGCTGCATAATTTCGGGAGGCGATTCCAGCGCTAGCTTTTCGAGTACATCCATAGCCATTTGGTCGGTTAAATCCAAATCGGAAGGGTCGCCCGAAGCGCAAACCCAGCGGAATGGACCGAATCCGTAATCGAAACACATTGGGCCCATAATATCCTGTACGTATGATGGATAGCGGAAAGTACCATCAGGTTTCATAATATCAGCGCCGGCCCGTGAAGCTTCCAGCAGAAATGCATTACCATAATCGAAAAAATACATTCCTTTTGCGGTAAGACGATTGATAGCGTCCACATGCCTGCGCAAGGATTCCTGCACCAATAACCTGAATTTTTCAGGCTCGTAAGCCATCATATGCTTGGATTCCTCGAATGTTAAACCAGCAGGATAATAACCGCCAGCCCAGGGATTGTGAAGGGAAGTCTGATCGGAACCCATTTCAACTTCTATATCTGAATCTGCCAGCTTTTCCCATAAGTCGACAATATTTCCCTGGTAAGCGATCGAGACAGCTTTTTTCTCAGCTTTTGCTTGCCTGATTCGTTCCATTATTTTATCGAGATCCTCATAAACTTCATCTACCCATCCTTGTGAAAAACGGGTATGAACAGCTTTGGGATTTATTTCAGCCACTATGCCGACCGCACCTGCAATAACAGCGGCTTTAGGCTGAGCTCCTGACATTCCGCCAAGACCGGAAGTAACAAAAAGCTTTCCGGCCAATCCTTCCTTAGTCTTTTCAACTTTGCGGCCGGCATTCAAAACTGTAATGGTGGTTCCGTGAACAATTCCCTGTGGTCCAATGTACATATACGATCCAGCTGTCATTTGCCCGTATTGGGTTACACCTAAGGCGTTGAAACGCTCCCAGTCATCCGGTTTCGAATAGTTTGGAATCATCATTCCATTAGTAACCACAACTCTTGGCGCTTCCTTGTGCGAGGGATACAGCCCCATAGGATGACCGGAATACATCACGAGTGTTTGCTCTTCGGTCATCTCCGAAAGGTATTTCATGGTAAGAAGGTACTGTGCCCAGTTTTGAAAAACAGCGCCGTTTCCTCCATAGGTAATCAGTTCATGCGGATGCTGAGCCACAGCAGGATCAAGATTATTCTGTATCATCATCATGATGGCTGCAGCTTGCCGGCAATGAGCAGGATACTGATCAATAGGGCGGGCGAACATTTTATACTGAGGACGGAACCTGAACATGTAAATACGTCCGTAAGTCTTCAACTCATTAGCAAATTCTTTTGCCAAAACAGCATGTTGTTGCTTGTCGAAATAACGCAGAGCATTTCGAATAGCCAGTTTTTTGTCTGATTCTGACAAAATATCTTTACGCACTGGGGCATGATTTACATCTGCGTCATATATTGATAACTGGGGCAAAGAGGCCGGTATGCCTTGCTTGATTGATGCTTGAAATTCATTCTGGTTCATAGGAATGAGAATGTGATTGCTGTTTTAAATCAGGGAAATATGTGGAGCGAAATTACATCATTATTATTAAATTGAGATCCTCACATTTTCTTAATGAAACAAGTCTCAAATCTCAAATCGCAAATTCCAAGGGAGAAGCACAAGAAAACTTTGGATTAAATTAAATAAATATGTCTTTGGAATTTGGTTCCTGGAATTTTAGTTTTGGAATTTACATTTTACAATCAGTTAATCATCTGATAAACAATAATCTTTTTGGCTATTATAGATACTTCTCAAAGAATAAACTGAAATACAATTTTCCAGGCTATATTTTCTTTGGCTGTCGGGAAAGTATACGTTCCATAGCGATAGAACCCGGCAAATCCTACGTCAACAAGGCTTAGCCGTATAATTTTGTTTATTGCCAAGCCTGATTCGAAATATCCCTTTTCGTAGCTCTTACTATTTTTCTTACTATGATTTTCAGGATGGCTGAGTGATCCAAAGCCAATGTTAGTAACCAATTCAGGTTCCGGATTAAAATGCCTGGAAGTAAAAAGCAATTTTCCGAAATTGTGGGACAAGAAGAAAGATGCGTACTTATCGGCAGTAAATTCATCCATTCGCATGGTGGCAAAGCTTCCGGGAGAATACAGGTTAAATGAGATATATGAAGCTTTCGCATTATACAGGTTCACATATGGGATATCGCGGTCAATTAATCCTGCCTGGAAGCTAAATGAGGTAGTTCCTACATATTTTGTAAAAAACGATTTGCTGATTTTCAGATCGAAGCGGTTGTAAACGTATTGACCATTCATAATGTCATTAAATCCATGACTGGCAAAAAACTGAACAATCGGATATTTCGTGCCAAGAGAAATGGTTGAACGCTCGTTTCTGAGATATTTTTCACCGAATGCATACCGAATGGAGAGAGACGCTTCAGTAAACGAGAAATCAGAAGATGAAACACTAATATTTCCGGAAGATTTAACCCTGTAACTATAATCGTAAAGCGGAACTTTGTTGCAGACTGAAAATCCCGCGCCAAGCGTCATGTATTTTAAAACCCGTGAACTGATATCTGCTTTGTAGATTCTGGTACGGTCCATCCGGCTGACAAGGATCTCGCGAAACCTCTCAGGATTCAGCAGGTTACGTGTGTTCATAAATTTCTCATCGGCACCTGCTTCGTCTACATCATCATAATAGCCGCCTTTCAGATAGAAATTCCTGAAACGATCAAAAATCAGGAGTCCTTCAGCGCCATATTTGAATTTTTCATCCTTAAAACCATATGCTACATAACCGCCGACACGCATCCAGCTAAGCACTTTGTCGGAAGTGGAGAGTTTTAATCCCAGCCTGAAACCCTCGTGCCGGTTCACCCTGAAAAGATTATCTAAATACAGATCAATGTATCCGAGAGATAATGAGCCACCAGCTAGAGCATTAAGCTTGTCGGTGAGTTTATCAAATTTTTTAGCTTTTCCTATGCTATCAATAACTCTGTATGTTTCTTCCTCTTTTGCTGTTAATGAATCTATCCTGTATTTATTCCATATTTCTTCCGGTTGTTTGTAGGCGTCCGGCTGAACATCCACTTCGAAAACATCAAATTGATTGCGTTGCAGTTTTGGATTCAGATTAATATCGGAAATATAACTTTTCCCGCGCCCCATTATTTTTATGCTGTGCTTATGAATGCTGTCGATTATAATTTCTTTGGTTTTTATTACCAGGTCTGTATTGAGCTGAACCGGAAACCAACGCGTACTATCGATAAAGTCGTACTTCTGCTGGATTCTTGCTGTTATGGGTCCACGTTCACCACCCGCGGGCCTGGCAATTACATTCCTGATCGCGAACCCGTTTGTGCTTATAGCCAAACTACCCTTCAGCCCTTCAAAATTAGTATTTAATAATGGCCTGAACGAAATGGTATAGGTAGTATCGTAAGGATAAGGTTCAGTTATAGTATCCTGTATTTCAAAATGATATTTTTTCAAACTTCCTTCAGAGATAGGGTTAACATAATCAACACCTGCTATATTTACCAATTCTTTGTAAAAAGTAGTAGATTGCATTTGCGACATTAAGAAGACAAACAAAGGGTCTTTGAATCCTGAAACCCGGCTGGCTATTACTTTGTTGTAGTTTTCGGATGGGAATTTAAAGCCGCGTTTCACCACACTTTCCATGATAAACAGCTGTTGTTTCAGGAAAAACTCCTTCACCTTTAAATATGTTTCAGTATCTTCAATGCTGTCGATAGGAGGTATGCTATCCGATTCTGGCCCGAAGACGGTTTTTTCATACGAAGTATAGGTAAAGGAGGCAAGCTTTTCGTGATTATTGTTATCTCTGTTTGCAATCACCTGGCTGATAATGCGATTGGCCGGATTAATGCCGGGTTTTATAACAATCTCCGAAAGTTCATAAGTGGTTTTGTTTAACCTGATCAGGATATCTTTATCACTTTTATCGACTTTATATTCTATCGGTTTATAGCCAATATAACTTAACTTCAATTTATATACAGGAACTGATGATTTAACGGTAAATCTGCCATCAATGTCCGAAATACATCCTTCAGGTCCCTCATTAAATTGTATAGTTACGAAAGCCAGAGCATCGCGGGTTTCAGAATCAATCACCTGGCCAGTGACCGTTACCGTTTGCGCGATTGTATGAAAAAAGGGGATGAAAAACATAAAAAGCAGCAAGGATCCTGCTTTTGAAAATAAGCGCATGAGGTAATTTTGATTTTATAAAAGTCCTCAAAATTAGGCAAATGAACGATACAACTGGGTGTTCATTTGGAACTTTAACGGGTTAACCATAAAAGCTGTAACTTTGGAATAGGTTTGAGATAAGATGTTAGATGTTTTAACACCGAAATCCTGAGCACTAATTCCTTCAGAGAAATGGCCGCGCACGAATCCATACATGAATATTACCTGCATCAGCACCGTAATATTGCGCATTACCTTGAGTTGTGCCTGAGCCTTCCTGAACCAGAACTGGTGCATGAACTTCGGCTTAGTATTAAAAAGCTAAGAGCTTTTCATAAGTTGGCTGAGCAAATAAATCCGGGTGATCAGGATGAACAGATCTATATTAAACGTCGGGTAAGGAAGCTTTATAAAGTTGCCGGCCAATTACGCGACACACAGGTGCAGATTCATTTACTAACAACTTTTGAAGAACTAACCGGCATCGAATACCCTGAATTTGGCACATGGCTGCTCAGGCGGGAAAAGAAACGGATTTCGCGATTTGGCCGCAAGCCAAACCAGCTTGTGCCACATTCAACCACGCAAAGAACGCACGAGAAAATCAGCAATCTGCTGGCTCTTGCCACGGATGAATCAATAATGACTGCCGCGGGGAAAGCCTTGGCTGGCTTGTACAGTAAAGCTCAGAAGTTATCTTCTGTAAGTATGAACGATAGTAACCTTCATTCAATACGTACACTCACCAAGCAAATGAAGTATATCTTAAATATTATGAATCACAGCTATACCGATTTTAAATATAGCGAAATATCAGTTGCTGCGTTACATGAAATTGAGGTTGCTGCCGGTCATTGGCACGATAACCTGGTCAGGATTGAATTACTGTGTAAGTTTATGGATAAGATAAAGGCTGAGGATGAAATAGAAAAATTTAAATATCAAAAGTTTTATGATATATGCAAATCTGAACTGGATTTGTCCTATAATGAGACGTATAGATTAGTGCGGAATGCATTAGGTTCCATACATCCGGATTCTGAATAAAAATAACAAGATGTTGGTTTCCAGATAATTAAATTTCAGAATTCAGAGTTTCGGATTCAGCCTGTGCCTGTCCTTATCGCGTATCGATTTCTTTTTCAAATTCATATCGATTGCCGAAGTCAGATCAATGCCGGTTTGGTTAGCAAGGCAAACCAGCACAAACAAAACATCAGCCATTTCATCAGCCAGGTCAGCACCTTTGTCTGATTCTTTTTCGCTTTGTTCGCCATACCTGCGGGCCATAATTCGGGCAACTTCGCCCACTTCTTCCATCAGTATAGCGGTATTTGTAAGTTCATTAAAATAGCGGACACCTGTGGTTTTTATCCATTGATCGATGGTTTGTTGAAGTTGTTCGATGGTCATTTTGGAAATTTTGGATTTGAATTTTGAAACTTGGAATTTGAGATTTGAATCCTTGTTGCTTATTCTTTTACTTCGAGCCTGAATCCGGTTCCATGAACATTTACAATTGAGATATCCGGATCGTCCTTAAGGTATTTCCTGAGTTTGGTGATAAAAACATCCATGCTTCGCCCGATAAAGTAATTGTCACTTCCCCAAACGGTTTTCAATGTTTTTTCACGGGTGATTAGCTGATTTTTATGGCTGTATAAAACCCGCAGCAGCTCAACCTCCTTGGTAGTGAGGCCGATTCGTTTGTCATCAATCCTCAGTTCATGATTCATCGAATCGAATGTGTATTTTCCCAGAGTAAAAACACTACCATGATTTAAAGGAATAGGCTGTCCGTTTGCTTCCATTGCCCGGCAACGGCGTAGAATAGCCCCGATGCGGAGTTCAAGTTCTTCGCTGCTGAAAGGTTTGGTAATATAATCATCGCAGCCGGTTTTAAATCCGGTTACCCGGTCTTCTGTTTGCCCACGCGCAGTGAGGAAAATAATAGGAACCTGCTGGTTTATCTGCCTGATTTCACCTGCTAATGTAAATCCATCTTTTCGTGGCAGCATAACATCAAGAATCAGCAGGTCGAACGGCTGTAGCCTGAAGTTTTCCAGCCCTTCAGCGCCATCCATTGCCCTTACAACTTCATAATCCTGAAGTTCAAGGTAATCGCGAAGAACATCACCAAGATTAATATCATCTTCAACCAGTAATATTTTAGTTTTCATGTGGTTGCTCATTAGGTGAAACATGGCTCAGATAATCGAGCGGTAACGAAATTTCGAACCGGCTTCCTTTGCCCGGTTCGCTATGCAAATTTACATTGCCATTATGTGCTTCAATAAGGCGTTTAACGTAATACAAGCCCAGTCCGAATCCTTTTACATCGTGAAGGTTGCCGGTGTGTACCCTGTAAAGTTTTCGGAATATTCTTTTTTGATTTTCTTTACTGATTCCGATCCCTTTATCTTCAACAGCAACAACAATATGGTCGTTCCTGTTAAATGTGCTTATTGTAATATCGGGAATTCCGGGTGAATATTTTTCGGCATTGTCGAGAAGGTTGCTTATTACATTTTCTATGTGCATTCCATCAACAAACGACTGATGGTTGACCGCATTAAGCAATAATTTTACGGACCCGTTTTTTTCTTTAACAAGGAGCTGGAAGCTTTCAGCAACTTTAAAGATAAGCTGATGTACATCAATTGACCTGAATTTGAGATTGAACGTGCCACGATCGAGAGAAGCCAGTTGAAGCACATTCTCTACCTGGTTTTTAAGCCGGATGTTTTCGTCATAAATAATACCAGCATATTTGCGGGCTTTGGTTTCGGAAGAAAGTACCGATGGTTTCAACAGCATCTCACTGGCCAGGGAAATAGTGGCTATCGGAGTTTTAAATTCGTGAGTAATATTATTCACAAAATCGCTTTTCATCTCCGAGATTTTCTTTTGACGAAGAAATGAGTATATTGTAAAGATGAAGCCAAATACAAGTACAGTTAAAAGAATGAAGCATGTTAGCAGCCAACCGAATATGCTGTTCATAGCTCGGTTTCTTTCGTCGGGAAACCAGGCGCCAAGCACCATCTGGTCATTTTTGAAAATACAGGACAATGATGCGATATGTTTCGAATTGAGCAACTGTTCTTCAAAACCTTGTTTTGAGATGTATTCGGGTTGTAAAGCGTTAGGGGTAAAAATTCCGTAAACATAAGGCCCATATAAACCAGCCTCCGAGAATTCAGCAGTTACAAGTGGTTTGAGTGCATCAACATTTAATCCATTATTCAGTAGATTGTCGTTACGATGGCAGTTGCGGCTACAAAAAAGACCTTCGGCACAAGTGTCTGATTTATTTTCATACATCTGATTAACTGCACCTTTCAGTGCCAGTCTCACCCGGCTGTCGAACTGTTCTTCCTGGAGTAAAATAGCATTCCTGATCCAGTAAAACTGGATAAAAATGATACCTGCCAACGCAATACCGGTAATGGAAACTATAATTAGAAATGTTCTTTTCTTCACATTTTCAAAATTAGGAAGTTAAATGGCACGGAATACGACAGTTAACATATTATTAACAATGAAAAACTAAGGTTGATTGTGTACCCCAAAAAGTAAACATGAAAAATAATCAAACTTTTACAAATGTATGGATGTATCTCAGATTTATCAAAACCGGATTATAAGGGTTGCCTGTTAGTTTATGCTTATTGTTAAATATCTGAAATTAAGTTTGTTAAATGATTAAATGCTTTCTGTTCAACTCCACTTCAATAAATGCCTATCTTTGCACAATAAATTTTTTCCCATGGAAACTTCGAGGATTGTATACACAGGCGATTTGCGCACTGAAGCAACGCATGTAAAATCCGGGCAGACTTTCATTACTGATGCCCCGGTTGATAACCAGGGTAAGGGAGAAGCATTTTCGCCTACCGATCTTTTAGCAACTTCTCTTGGAGCCTGCGCCATTACAGTGGTGGGAATTGCAGCCCGCACACACGGATTTAATGTGGACGGTACTGAAATTAAAATCACAAAGATCATGGCATCGGAACCTCGCCGTGTTGGTGAAGTAATAGTCGAATTTAATTTTCCGTCTATAAAGTATTCAGAGAAGGAAAAAGCTATTATCAGGCATACCATTAATACCTGCCCTGTTAGTCAAAGTCTGAGTGCGGGCCTGAAGCAAACGTTTTTACTAAATTTTCCTGACATTGAGTAAGGAAAGAAGTAAGTTTTAATGCATTTAGACTTCGCTCAGTATGACAAGTATGGGAATAAGAAGTTATGCACTTCGATTTTGTTCAGTGCCACTAATCAGGGAATTAAAGGAAATAAAATCTATTTTAAGTGCTGGACACTAAACACGCAGCACACAGCACTAAGCACTAATCACTAAACAAATTATTAGCAAAAACATACTCTTTTGGAACCTTCAACCACTGGCACTGAGCCACAAACATTTATTGTAAAAACCATTGCAGGCCTCGAACAAGTTCTGGCTGCCGAAATTGAAGAGCTGGGTGGCGCCAATGTGCAGGTTCTTACACGTGCAGTTAGTTTTGAAGGCGATAAACGCATGCTTTATAAGGCTAATTATTGCCTGCGTACAGCTCAGCGAATACTGATGCCGATATTTACTTTCCAAATGGCTGATGAGGATGATTTGTACAACCAGATCACCGCTTATCCGTGGGAGAACTTTCTTACATTACAAAAGACCTTAGCTGTTGATGCCGTTTCGAGCGATTCGGAATTGACGCATACTCACTATATTGCCCAGCGTACCAAGGATGCCATTGTCGACCGTTTCCGGTTACTGTGTAATGGCCGCCGGCCTTCGGTTGATACAGAGAATCCACACGTTAGAATAAATATTCATATCCGTGGCAGCATATGCGATGTATCTGTTGATAGTTCGGGCGCTTCGCTGCACAAACGCGGATACAGGGTTTCCAATGCCGAGGCTCCTATGAGTGAAGTATTGGCTGCCGGGCTTATTATGCTATCCGGTTGGAAGCACGACTGTAATTTTATTGATCCCATGTGCGGTTCGGGTACGCTTGTGATTGAAGCAGCCATGATCGCGAATAATTTCCCGGCTGGTATGTATCGTAAGGAATTCGGATTTATGCACTGGCCCGATTTTGACCAGGATTTGTGGAACGAAGTTACCAAGGAAGCCATGGATAAGCAAACAGAGTTTGAATTCCAGATTCTGGGCAGCGATATCTCGACTAAAAATCTGGCTTCGGCAAGAGCAAATGTAAAATCAGCGCGGCTTCATAAAGATATTACACTTTCTGTAAATCCATTTTCTGCTTTGCAGCCACCTGCCGGCGATCCGGGAATTATTATAATCAATCCGCCTTACGGCGAACGAATCCGGTTGGGGGATATCATTGGATTATACAAAAGTATTGGAAATACGCTGAAACAGGAATTCGCCGGTTACCAGGCATGGGTAATCAGCAGCGACCAAAGGGCATTAAGTATGATTGGCCTTAGGCCGTCAGCCAAATTGCCGGTTTTTAATGGTCCGCTCGAATGCCGGTTCGAGCATTTCGATTTGTATAAAGGCAGCAGACGAGGTCGTTATATGGAGGGTGAAAATCCGGGCGATGATGGCCGCGACTATTCGAAAAAGGATGACAAACCTGACTGGCGAAGCAAAAATGCTCCCGAAGGTGAATTTGATTCTCTTGATCCAAAACCCCGTGAATTCAGGAATCGTGAAATTAAACCACGAAGCGAATACAGCGAACGGAAATCGGCCCGGTTCGACAGCAAAGAGGGCAGGAAAGCGGAAAACAGGCAGCCACGCCGTGAAAGGGATATTTCAGATAGCGAATATAAATCAAGGGAGTTCAAACCACGCGAGTACAAACCACGCGACGAAAGTGGCGATACCGTATTTATTCCGCGTGAAAAGAAAGTATTCAACAGCGATGACCGGAAAAATGACAGAACTGTCCATGATGATCGCTACAAAAAAAGCGACAGGCCGGAACGCAGAAAAGTTGAAAAGATAAAACTGAAACCAATTACCCGGATAGAGGAACGCGACGAATATCTTCATCCGAAAAAAAATATTACGGATGTAAATTCAGAGTATCCTGATAATCAAAATATTTCCGTTGCGCCTGTAATTCCGGTAGTGTCAACAGATTCGGCACCGGAACGCGAGCCATCCAAAGGAAACAAGTTTACCGAACAGCGGGATTATAAAATTATGCGCAGCAGGGAACTCCGGCCACGAAAAGCAAAACCTGAGGAAAGTGGACCGGCAAAGGATAAAGCAAAGCCTGAGCCAAAATTATCCAAACCCGAACCAAAAGCTCCCAAGGCTCCAATCAATTATGATGATTTGGAGGATTAACCAGGGGCGTTTATCAACAGGACTTTAAATTTAATACTCATTTTTAGTACCTTTGCATAATACAAATTCTGCTTATTATGGAAGTTAAAGCAAAAATAAATATTTCTTCTCCCACTGGTCGCAGACTGGTTCGCGAGTTAGAAAAACATACTAAAGTTGTTGAGCTTGAATATCCTACTGATGCTAATCTGATTCCGGAGGGATCTATTCCATTAGCAGAAGGAGTAGATCAATTATGGAAATCATTAAAAGATAAATTTGGGTATGATTTGCGGGAGAAATGAAAAAATATTCCGTTTTTTTATCAAAAGAGGCACAGGATGATATTGAGAACCTGACTGATTTTATAACAAAAGTGCTCAAATCACCCATAACATCAAAGCGTTATACTGAAGGAATTATCAGAGAGCTGATACATTTAGAAAAATATGCAGGTTCAGTACGGGTATCCAATCAAAATGCATTCAGGGGATTCGGGACCCAACTCAGAAGGGTAAATTATAAAAGCCATTCTATTATATACTCTATTCATAAAAACATTGTAGTTGTTCATCGAATAGTACTTCAGTCATCTATTAAAGACTGATCTGCAAAATTCCCTACCTTCGCTTTCCTGCTTCACTTAACCCTTTATGCGCACCACCTTATTCGTAAATGTATTGCTTCCATTGCCTGTGGCGGGTTATTTTACCTACCGCGTACCCTTCGATCTCAACGAATCGGTGGAGGCCGGGAAGCGCGTGGTGGTGCAGTTTGGCAAAAAGAAAGTCTATACCGCGTTAATTCAAAGTATCTCTGAAAAAGCGCCTGACGTCGAAACCAAATACATACTTGGTGTTCTCGATCTGCATCCAATTGCCAATGAATTCCAGTTTAAGCTTTGGGAGTGGATTGCCTCTTATTATTGTTGTACAGTTGGTGAAGTGATGAATGCCGCGTTACCGGCAGCCCTGAAACTGGCCAGCGAATCAAAAATAAGGATCGTCCCCGGCGTTGAACTGAGTGAAAAAATACTTTCGGAAAAAGAATATAACCTGCTTCGGGCGTTGAAAGAAAACGGAGCACTTTCCATTTCGGATGCATCGCGCTTTGCTGATCTTGTTAAAATTATTCCGCTTATTCACAACCTGATTGAAAGAGGCTACATCGTTACCGAAGAGGAAATCCGAGAACGATTTACGCCCAAAACCCTTTCGTTTATTAAGCTTACCGATGTATACAGCAGCGAAGATCAGCTCCAGCAATTGTATGATAAACTTGAAAAAAAAGCTCCGAAGCAACTTGACCTTCTGATAGAGTACATTCAGCTATCGAAAATTATGTCGAATAACCCGGTGGAGGTTTCCCGAAAAGAGTTATTCGCACGGATTGCTGACGCGGATGCAAAATTCAAAGCATTAGAAAAGAAAGGCGTTTTTGAAGAATACGACAAGGAAATCAGCCGGCTCAATTACCGGCAAGCTACGCATACCACCGAAAGTATTGAACTGACTCCAGAACAGCAGCGGGCCATGCAGGAGATTACAGATTCGTTCACTACTAAAAATGTAACACTACTTCATGGAGTAACTTCAAGCGGGAAAACTGAAATCTACATCAAACTTATACGGCAAATGCTGGATGAAGGTAAACAGGTCTTGTACTTATTACCCGAAATTGCACTTACAACCCAGATTATCAATCGCCTGCAGAAATATTTTGGAAACGAGGTTGGCGTGTATCATTCAAAGTACAACGAAAATGAAAGGGTAGAAATATGGCAGCATGTTGCAGGAACCGGAAAGCAGTCGTTTAATGTATTGCTTGGTGCAAGGTCGGCAATGTTCCTTCCATTTAAAAACCTTGGACTGATTATTATTGATGAAGAGCACGATGCTTCCTACAAACAATACGATCCGGCACCACGTTATAATGCCCGCGATACGGCAATTTTCCTGGCTTCCATGCACGGAGCTAAAGTGCTGCTTGGCTCAGCAACTCCGGCCATTGAAAGTTTTTACAATGCCAGCCAGGGGAAATACGGTTTAAGTGTGCTTTCGGAACGTTTTGGAGGATTGCTGCTTCCCCAGGTAAAACTTGTAAATCTGAAAGAAGAACATCGGATGAAAACCATGCAGTCCATCTTTTCATCGGCTTTGATCCGTGAAGTAGAAGAAGTTTTGGAAGGTAATGAACAAGTTATTCTTTTCCAGAACCGGCGTGGCTTTTCGTTGCATATCGATTGCGACAACTGCAACTGGATTCCACATTGTGTGCAGTGCGATGTTTCGCTGGTATATCATAAAAAGCAAAATCAACTGCGCTGCCATTACTGTGGATATACAACAAGGATTCCCGAAAAATGTCCCGACTGTGGTGGTACGCACCTGGTGATGAAAGGATTTGGTACTGAAAAGATTGAAGAGGAGCTTTCGCTGATAGTACCAAAAGCCAGGATTGCCCGCATGGACCTGGATACGACCCGTTC
Source organism: Bacteroidales bacterium (assembly GCA_963665485.1). Lineage (GTDB taxonomy): Bacteria > Bacteroidota > Bacteroidia > Bacteroidales > UBA4417 > UBA4417. The sequence goes on from OY762227.1 coordinate 1,905,896, forward strand.
ACGTTTTGCACACCAGAAACTGATTGCCGCATTTGAAGAACGAAAGATAGATATTCTGGTCGGAACACAAATGGTTACCAAAGGCCTCGATTTCGATCATGTTAGCCTGGTCGGAATTCTGAATGCCGACAGTTTGTTGTCGTATCCCGATTTCAGGGCTTTTGAGCGTGGATTCCAGCTTATGGCGCAGGTGGCTGGCCGTGCAGGAAGGAAAAATAAGCAAGGAAAGGTATTGATACAGGCTTTTAATCCTTCGCATCCAATCCTCGATATGGTTTTGCATCATAATTATGAAGCCATGTATCAGAGCCAGTTGGTTGAAAGGGAGCGTTTCAATTATCCTCCGTTTTGTCGGATTGTTCAACTTTCGGTAAGGCATGTGGATGCAAACCTGATAAATAGGGCATCCGATGAACTGGCTAAAAGATTGCGCGCATTGTTTGGTAAACGTGTGCTTGGTCCCGAATACCCTACAGTTTCGCGCATCCGCAATCAATATCTGAAAAATATATTGGTTAAATTCGAAAAGGGAATTCCGTTGCCAAAAGCCAAGGACGAAATCCGGAATGCCATTCTGAAATTAAATGCCCAGCCTGATTATAAAGCGGTAAGGGTGGTTATTGATGTGGATCCGATGTAGTGGTCTCTTATTTAAAACAACCCATGCAAATTCGCCTGAACTCCTTCAATAATTTTCCCTAGATCTTCAGCATTGTCCTGGAAATTGATATTATCCACATCAAAAATCAGCAGTTTCCCGGCAGTGTAATTATTAATCCAGTTTTCGTACCGTTCGTTCAAACTTTTAAGGTAATCGAGGCGGATGGAGGCTTCGTAATCGCGGCCACGTTTCTGAATATTCCGAACCAGGGTTGGTACATCGGCACGCAGGTAAATCAACAGATCAGGAGGTTGTATAAAAGTAGCCATTAATTCAAACAGCGACTGGTAATTTTCAAAATCACGTGTTGTCATCAGGTTCATGGTATGAAGGTTAGGCGCAAAAATATGCGCGTCTTCATAAATGGTTCGATCCTGTATTACATTTTTCCCGCTGCGGCGGATATCAACAATCTGCCGGAATCGGCTGTTCAGGAAATAAATCTGCAGATTGAACGACCAGCGTTGCATATCTTCATAGAAACTAGGAAGATACGGATTGGTATCTACGTCTTCGTAATGCGGTTGCCAGCCGAAATTTTTGGCCAGCAGACCAGAAAGTGTTGTTTTCCCGGATCCTATATTTCCAGCTATTGCTATATGCATGCCCATAAGTTCAAATTGTATGATTCAGCTAAATTATTAAGAATCTTTTTTATGATCTAAAACTTTTACGTTTTGTTGATAACTCGTTAACCTGACGATTGGCTGGAATGATTTTATTTTAACCACGGAGACACGGAGAGCACGAAGGTTCACGGAGTTATTTTTTTTACTTAGTGTTACTTAGTGATCTTAGTGCCTTAGTGGTTTTATTTTTTTTAAACACAAAAGGCACAAAGTCTTAATCACCTTTTCTCCGTGTTTCTTAGTGCTCTCCGTGCCTCCGTGGTTTAATTTTTCAAAGCAAAGTAATTAATACTATAATGTTTTGATATTCAATGCCAGTATCTCTTCCACATATTTACGTTCGTTGGATAAACGTGGAACTTTATGTTGCCCTCCCAGTTTACCACGTTCGCGGAACCATTCGTAAAACGTCCCTTTTTCCACTGGCCTGATTACAGGCAGCAAAAGCATAAGATTATGATACCGCTTTGCTTCATAATCGGAATTCAACGATTTCAGCGCGTTATCGAGCACTTCGCCGAAATATTCCAGATTTTCGGGAGGCGTTTCAAACTCAATAATCCATTCGTGGGCGGCTTTGTCTTTATCTTTTAAAAATATAGGAGCAGCTGTATATTCGGTTATAACGGCAGAGGTTTTTTCGCATGCTGTTGCAAGGGCTTTTTCCGCGTTATCAATAATCAGTTCTTCGCCGAAAGCATTTATAAAACTACGGGTCCGACCGGTTATTTTAATTCGATATGGATCGGTAGATGTGAACATTATTGTGTCGCCGATCAGGTAACGCCATAATCCGGCATTGGTGCTGATTACCATGGCGTAGTTAACGCCTGTTTCCACTTTCCAGAGTGGAAGCGTGAATGGCTTTTCATTGTCAATTTCAGCCACCGGCATGAATTCGTAAAAAATTCCGTAATCGAGCATCAATAACATGTCGTCACTATCGAGCCTGTCCTGTATGCCGAAAAATCCTTCACTCGCATTATAGGTTTCGAGGTATTTCATCTCGGGCGGACAAATTTTGCGGAACTGCTCCCGGTATGGTGTAAAGCTAACTCCGCCATGAACGAATAATTCGAGGTTTGGCCATACTTCCTTGATATTTGCGGCACCTGTTATTTCGAGGATTTTATTTAACAGCACCAAGGTCCACGAAGGAACCCCGGTGATATTGGTTACATCTTCATCTTTCGTAATCATTGCTATCTTATACAGCTTTTCTTCCCACTCGTCCATCAGCGCAACGCTCATATCCGGCGTGCGGATCAGTTGCACCCAGAAAGGAAGATTTTCCATAATAATTGCCGAAACATCGCCATGATACGTATCAGCTAGTTCGTTATCGGAGCGGAAGCTTCCACCCATCCCCAACACTTTACCACTAAATACAATTGAATCCGGATTGCTGTTGCAATAAATGGAAAGCAAGTCCTTCCCGCCTTTCATATGGCATTCTTCCAACGCTTCGGCTGTAACAGGAATAAATTTGCTTTTATCGCTGGTGGTGCCGGAACTTTTAGCAAACCATTTTACTTCTGTTGGCCAAAGGATATTATTTTCACCTTTCCGAAGCCTGTCGATATACGGTTTCATAGCCGTATAATCACTGATTGGTACACGCCGGCAGTATTCGTCAAATGTGTTTATTGAACGATAATCGTATTTTAATCCCCATTCGGTATCGCGCGCGGTATGCAGCAGGCTCTCAAACCATTCTTCCTGCACTTCGTGAGGGTATTTCATAAATAACTCTATCTGGTGGATACGCTTCCGTACAAACCATGATATCACTGAATTAAATAAGGTCATAAGGGTTTTGGTTCAAAAGGTTCAATTTTTCAAAATTACACAATAATCAGGAGTGTTTTGGGAAACCGGTTTTTGAATTGCAGATAAATACCGGGATAGTTTTAAAATGCACTGATATTGAACATATTAGTTTCGGCGATTGCGCCATTTATAGTGTTATTTATAAATATTTATGCATAATTAGTATTTCATGCGCTTGATTTCATTGCTGAATCAACTACTTTTATTGTTCTAATTAATTATTCCATGGAAAAGCGTAACGCACTTATTGCCGGTGCCACCGGATTGGTTGGAAGCAGCCTTCTTGAACAACTGCTGGCCGGTAATAAATATGAAAAAATAGTAATTATCACCCGCAAATCTATTGATACTACGCACCCGAAACTTATTCAAAAACAGATAGATTTTGATTCTATTGAATCGTTGAAACTGGATTTTCAGGTTGATGATGTGTTTTGTGCGCTTGGCACCACCATTAAAACGGCCGGTTCGCAGGATGCTTTTTACAAAGTAGATTACACGTATGTTGTCAATCTTGGGAAATGGAGCGCTGCAAACGGCGTGAAACGGTTTCTGATTGTTAGCGCTATGGGAGCCAATGCAAAATCGGGAATTTTTTACAACCGTGTAAAAGGTGAAATGGAGACCGCTGTTAGCCAGTTAAATATCCCTCAGATCGTGATTTTTAGGCCATCACTGCTTATGGGCAACCGAAAGGAAAAGCGCGTAGGTGAAAAAATAGCGCAGACGGTAATGGGAACTTTAGGTTTTCTGTTTGCCGGTCCATTGTTAAAATACAAAGGAATTCATGCCGATGTTGTTGCAAATGCGATGATCAAATCTGCAATGACGGAGGCGAAAGGTTATAAAGTTTATGAATCGGGGGAAATTCAAGGGATGAAATAATTTCGTATTTGCGATTTCGGATATGTGATTTGCGTAAATGCTTTGAATTGATAATTTTTGCACATTCCTTAATATTGCACTACATTTGAATCATAAAAATTTACCCCATGCAAACCATTCCAAGCTTTTTTGAAGAAAATGTAAATAAATTCCCGGATAATGTTTACTTGTTGGAGAAAACAGGTGCGGAATACCAGGGAACAACCTATCTGCAAGTCAAGGAGTTAGTTTTACAATTTGCTGCTGGTTTGCTTAGCCTGGGCGTACAACGGGGCGACCGGATTGCGCTCCTTTCCGAAGGAAGAAATGCATGGGTGGTGAGTGAAGTAGGAATGTTATACATAGGTGCTATCAATATACCATTATCGGTAAAACTCAACGAACCCGACGAAATCCGTTACCGTTTGTCGCATGCCGGGGCAAGCATGGCAATTGTATCAGGAAACCAGGCTAAAAAAATCCGAGATATTAAACCGTTGTTACCCGATTTAAAGAAACTCATCCTCCTGGATGGTGAAGCCATTGATGAAACTGAAATTACATACAGTTCATTGCTGGGGATGGGAAAAGCTTTTCTTGAAACATCTTCTGATGAATTTCACAAAGCATGCAGCCTGGTTCAGCCTGACGATCCGGCCAATATCTGTTATACTTCCGGTACTACTGCCGATCCTAAAGGAATTGTGCTCTCACATAATAATTATATTGCCAATGTATACCAGGCATACACGCTTATGGACATTCCACAAAGCTACACCACATTGCTCATTCTGCCATGGGACCACTGTTTTGCTCATACCGGCGGTATCTATAGCATGATGGGAAAAGGAGCTTCACTGGCTTCTGTACAGGTAGGGAAAACCGGCATGGAAACCCTGAAGAATATACCGGTCAACATCAAAGAAATAAAGCCTAATCTTTTGTTGAGTGTTCCAGCTTTGGCATCCAATTTTAAAAAGAACATTGAGAAAGGGATTAACGATAAGGGTTTTATTGTTAAGACAATGTTTAACCATGCTATGAATATTTCTTATCAATATAATAATGATGGTTTTCATAAAGGCCCGGGACTTACATTTTTGTACAAACCTTTAATGAAACTTTACGATAAGATACTGTTCAGCAAAATCCGTGAAGGCTTTGGCAGCCGGCTTGATTTTTTTATCGGCGGAGGTGCTTTGCTCGATGTTGAATTTCAAAAGTTCTTTTATGCCGTTGGTATGCCTATGTTCCAGGGATACGGGCTTACAGAGGCTTCGCCCATAATTTCATCGAATTCACTGGCTAAGCATAAGTTTGGTTCATCTGGTTACCTGGTGCAAAACATGCTACTTAAAATCTGCGACGAAAAAGGCAATGAATTACCTGTGGGCGAGTCTGGCGAAATTGTGATCCAGGGTCAAAATGTAATGCTAGGTTATTGGAACAATCCCGAAGCTACTGCCCAGTCGCTGCGTGACGGATGGCTGTATACCGGCGATCTTGGATATATGGATAAGGATGGTTTCCTCTATGTGTTGGGCCGTTTTAAAAGCCTGCTTATAGCGGATGATGGCGAAAAGTTCAGTCCCGAAAGCATCGAAGAAGCCTATGTTGGCCAAAGTCAATATATTTCGCAAAGCATGCTTTTCAACAATCAGAATCCATATACCATTGTATTAATAGTACCCGAAAAGGCAGCTTTACTCAAACATTTGCTGCACAAAGGCCTTGATCCTGCTTCGGATGCAGGAGTACACGAAGCTCTTCATTGCATCGGACACGAGTTAAACCACTACCGCAAACATGGACATTACGGACACATGTTCCCGCATCGCTGGCTTCCGGCTGCAATAGGAATTTTACCTGCCGCATTTACCGAAGAAAACCATATGCTGAATTCAACCATGAAGATGGTTCGCGGTAAAATTACAACTCATTACAAGCAACTTATTGATTTTCTGTATACTTCGGACGGGAAGGATTTGTACCATAAGCAGAATATGGAGAATATGAAGGCTTTCCTGGGGAAATAAGTTAATAGTTAATGGGGAAATAGGTTAATGGTGCAGAACCCCGGGTTTTCAGTCGTATTTAACTAAATCTTGCTGCTGTAGAATTTGAAATATTCAGTTTAATAGTTGACTGAAAATTAAGTTGTAATATGGGTTTACAAAAGATAATAGATTGAAGATCAGTTGAATGAATTATAGGATTTTGCTATATACTAGTTGTGGTGCATTTTAAAGAGAACAAATGTATACAATTGAGCACCAAAAGATGGATGATTAAAGAGATAAAAAATGAAACATAAACTTGTAATTTATATTGGAATAGTTCTTTTGATTCTTTCGTCTTGTCGACAATATATGAAACGAGAAGTAACAGATTACAAATACTTTGATGTTCAGGTTTTAGACACAACATTGTCAGATTCTTTGATTGCTGTTACAGACGAAAAATATCTGCAATATGGTTCAAGAGTGGCTTATATCGACTCTAACGGAGATACAATTATTCCATTCGGACGATTTGCTTATTTTGGGACAGACACATTAATTCACTTTGCCACAGTTATAGAGCATTCGAATGATAGCACATTGGGTCGACAAATTGCAATAGACAGAAATCAAAATATATTATTTGACATAGTAATGTTCGACAATGGACCTGAATCATTTCATGATGGATTATTAAGAGTTTTAAGAAATGGGGAAATGGGTTATGCAAATAGATTCGGACAGATTGTAATACCATGCATTTATGACTATGCCAAATGGTTTGAAAATGGACAGGCAGAAGTTACTTTCAAAGCCAAAGAATATATCGATATGGAAGAACATCAGCGTGTAGAGAGTAATGAATGGTTTAAAATTGATAGAAAAGGGAATAAGATTGAATAAAAAACTCCGGTTGGCGCGCGACTTATTTTCAGTCGCGTGTCGGTATGATTTTTCTAACTGGCTCAATTATAAGCTGAACGTGTCATAAATTGCGCCCAAACTTTGGACGATACTTGCCTTCGGGAATGTGCTTTTCCCCGTCAGGGGATACATCAAAAAGTCCAATTGTTAATGCCCTACGGGCAAAATAATTAATTTCTTTTCGTTTTTATTGATATTAATGTCCTACGGGCAAAACAGATTAGTAGATCTGAGTTTTTTAGCAACTTCAGAACAGAGCTGATATTCTAAAAACCTCCTACCTTTGTACTAGCAAATTTCAAACAACCCAAACTCAAAGCAGCGAAATTTGTAATCTCGCTTGTTCCAGGCAATTCTTCAAACCAAAACACAATGATCACCTTTCCCAATTGTAAAATCAACCTCGGCCTTTGGGTTATACAACGTCGGCCGGATGGCTATCATGATATACAAACGGTTATGATGCCGGTTCCATGGTGCGATATCCTGGAGATTGTACCGGCAAAAGGTGCCGAAACATCTTTGGCAGTTTCAGGCATTCAAATAGATTCGCCACCGGAGAATAATCTTTGTTACAAAGCCTGGCGCCTGGTGGCTGATAAATACGGAATTCCGCCGGTATCCATTCATCTGCATAAAGTTATTCCCGCCGGCGCAGGACTTGGCGGAGGCTCGTCGGATGCGTCATTTACATTAAAGATGCTTAATTCCATGTTTAACCTGAACCTGGATAAAGAAACACTTCGTTCTCTGGCCGTTCAGCTGGGAATGGATTGTTCTTTTTTTATCGAAAATGTGCCGGCGCTATCAACTGGTCGGGGTGAATTTCTAAAACTTGTTTCACTTCAGCTCGACGGATATTATCTGGTTATTGTTAAGCCTCCGATTCATGTAAGCACAGCCGCTGCTTTTTTAGGTACTAAACCCAGGTACAGGGAAGACTCAATTGATGAAATAACCAATCTTCCGGTACAGGATTGGAAACATGAATTACACAACGATTTTGAAAATACCGTTTTTGATCTTTATCCGGAAATCCAGGACATACGAAACCTGATGTACCGACACGGAGCAATATATTCATCCATGAGCGGCAGCGGATCGGCAGTTTATGGGTTATTTACAGGAAAGCCTGCTGAAATGGATTTCCCGGGTCGCGATGTTTTTCAGACTTTACTTGGGAGCCATCCGTAAAAGGATAATGGCAACAATGGAGTAAATTATGTTTGGTATCCATAATGCTATCCAGGCAGGAAGGTTGCCGAAAATGGCAAATACCGAAGAAATCTGGAGCAAAAGGATAAAAGTAAATGCAATTGCAATGCCCAGCCCAAGGTGCATTCCTATTCCTCCTCTCACTTTCCGGCTCGAAAGCGCTACCCCTATAAATGTTAATACCAGGTTAGCAAAAGGGAAGGTGAGTCGTTTGTATTTTTCGAGGCTAAATTGCCCTGTTAAATTACTTCCCCGCATTTCTTCCTGTGCAATAAAGTTACTTAATTGGTTGTAAGTCATTGTTTTGGCATTCTCAATATCTACCATGAAATCTGCCGGTGTAAAAGCCATTATGGTATCAGTTTCTTTTCCCTGGTATATGCTTTCGCCTTGTGGTTTGATTCTGCGAATCATATAATTGTTCATTTTCCAGCGATTCTGAATACTGTCCCAGGTTATCATTTCAGACTTGAGTTTCAGCTTAAGGCCTGTACTATCGAATTTTTCCAGGCTGAATCTATACCCGATTTTAGCTGTGCTGTTAAAATTTTCAAGATAAATATATGTCCCGGGTTCGAGTTGCATATGTATATTCATTTCGTTCGATTTGAACGGGTTCTTAATATATCGCTTTTCGAAAGCCCGCAAATCCCTGTTAGTGTATGGAATTACATAATTCATAAGTGTAAAAGACAGAACTGTCAGAAAAACACCCGAAATAAGGTATGGTACCAGAAAGCGCCAGAAACTGATGCCCGCGTTAAGTATTGCTACAATCTCAGTATTTGAAGCCATCCTTGAAGTAAAATACACCACCGCAATAAAAGTGAAAAGCGAACTGAACATGTTCACGAAATAGGGAATAAAATTCAGATAATAATCAAAAATGATAGCTCTCAGGGGCGCGTCTTTTTCGATAAAATCATCAATTTTTTCCGAAATATCAAAAATAATAATGATAACCGTAAGCAAAAGGATAGCATAAAAATATGTCCCCAGGAACTTGCGGATTATGTAGATATCAATTTTTTTTAGTCCTAGCACCTTATGTGGCAGTATTTATTGTTTGAGCATCGATGAAAATGCTTTGTCTGTTTGGATTTAAAAAGTTCAAAACTGATTAGTCGCTGCAAAGGTATAATCTTTAGACAAACGTCAACATAAAGATTCTGATTACAGTCTCACTGCTAATTGTTTTACCATCACCGATTTCCAACTCATAAAATCACCTTCTTCAATATGTCTGCGGGCTTCGCGCACCAGCCACTGATAGAATGCAAGGTTATGAATACTGGCAATCATTGGCCCCAGCATTTCACCGGCTTTAAACAAATGTTTCACGTAAGCAAGGCTGTATTCGCTATCAACAAAAGAAGTTCCTTCTGCGTCAAGCGGCGAAAAATCGTCTTTCCATTTTTCATTCCTGAGGTTGATAGTTCCTTTGCTTGTGAATAACTGGCCATTGCGACCGTTACGGGTTGGCATCACGCAATCGAACATATCAATACCGAGAGCAATATTTTCAAGAATATTGGATGGCGTTCCAACTCCCATCAGGTAACGGGGTTTGTCTTTGGGGAGTATTCCGCAAACAAGTTCCGTGATTTCATACATCTGTTCGGCAGGCTCACCAACTGAAAGACCGCCTATTGCATTCCCGTCGGCATTGTGCTTTGAAATTTCTTCGGCTGATTTTATCCTCAGGTCGCGGAACGTGCTTCCCTGTACGATGGGAAAAAGTGATTGCTCGTAACCGTAATTCGGGTCAGTTTCTTTAAAACGTGTCATGCAACGGGTAAGCCACCTGTGGGTAAGATCCAGGGAATCACTGGCATATTTGTAATCGCAAGGCCAAGGTGTGCACTCATCAAAGGCCATCATGATATCAGCGCCGATAGTGCGCTGAATATCCATGACGTATTCAGGGGTAAACAAGTGCTTCGATCCGTCGATATGAGAATTGAAAACAACTCCATTGTCATTCAATTTGCGCCGTTCGGTGAGAGAATATACCTGGTATCCGCCACTATCGGTAAGTATCGGGCCGTTCCATCCGTTAAATTTGTGCAAACCGCCGGCTTTGGCAAGTATATCAAGTCCCGGGCGTAAGTACAAATGATACGTGTTGCCCAGGATAATTTGCGCTTTGATGTCATGTTTTACTTCGCGCATATGCACCGCTTTAACAGCGCCGGCGGTACCTACAGGCATAAAGGCAGGGGTTTCAATTACACCATGCGCGGTAGTTATCGTTCCCCTTCGGGCTGAACTTTGCGGATCAGTAATCTTTAATTCGAATTGCATTCGTATTTCAATAAGTCAGTAAACAAAAAACTAGGAGAAAACCTTTCCTGAAACAGGCAAATTGCCATAAAAATCCGGGTAATCCACAAAGTAATGATTAACAAAAGAATTTTAATAAAAGTTATCTATCAGTAAAACAATATTTTATATGATGTTGTAGCTGTTATAAACTTTTTCGCAAAGATAGATCATAATTCATTTCAGAGTAATACTTTTGTTCGTCCAATTAAATCTGTTAGATGATTCAGGAAATATACGCGCAGAATCCACTTTTATTTTTCACACTTCTGTTGCTGGTTTTGGCTACGCTTGTCCAGTTATTCTATTATTGGGTGGTATACGGCAAAGTGGCTTTTTTTAAACCGAAAAATGAGTTTGTCCGTTCCGATCAGCCTGTTTCGGTGATTGTATGTGCACGCGATGAATATTATAATCTCAAGGAAAATCTTCCGTTGTTATTAAGCCAGGACTACTCTACTTTTGAGGTTGTAGTTGTTAACCACGGATCGGAAGATGAAACCAATTATCTCCTTCGCGACCTGGCAGATATACATAAGAATCTGAAAATTGTAAATGTTTCGCAGGATCTGAATTTCTTCACAGGCAAGAAATTTCCATTGTCGATAGGAATTAAATCAGCAAGTTACGAAGTGCTTTTATTTACCGATGCCGATTGTAAGCCCAGCAGCAATCAATGGATTCGGCGAATGGCCGCCAATTTTACCGAAGAAACTGAAATAGTTCTGGGTTACGGGGCATACAATAAATCAGGATCCCTGCTTAACCTGTTGATCCGGTTCGACACAACCCGTATCGCTATGAATTACCTGGGCTTTGCACGTGCCGGGATGCCTTATATGGGAGTTGGCAGGAATATGGCGTATCGTAAATCCTTATTTTTTGAGCAGAATGGTTTTATTTCGCATTACCGTATACAATCAGGCGATGATGATTTGTTTATAAATAAAGCTGCTACTCCTGCCAATACCCGGATTGAGATTCAAGCCGAAGCCCTTACCATCAGCGCACCAAAGTCATCGTTAGACCAATGGCTGAGGCAGAAACGCAGGCATCTTATGACAGGTGGTTATTATAGGCTGGCGCATAAACTTGCTCTAGGTTTGTTTGCAGCTACACAGGTGGTATTCTGGGCGTTAGGAATACTGTTGCTTGTATTGTGGTACCAGCCATACATTGTTATTGGAATTGTTGCGCTCCGGCTGTTTACTCAGTTACTTATAACAGGCAAAGTAATGAAGAAACTTTCGGAAAATGGATTTTTATTCCTTGTGCCGTTGTTTGAGCTATTTCTGATGCTGGTAAGTCCGTTCCTGGCTTTTGCAAATATGTTGAACAAACCGGTTAAATGGAGGTAATCATTTTGATTGTGTAACAACAAATGTATTACTATTGGGTTATTAATATATTAATTATCAATACCTATCCGTATAAATTTTCATGTCAGTAGTCAAAGCAGATAGTAATGATAGTATCAGCAAATCCGAGCGGGATTACCGTTTGGTGAAGCAGATATTAGAGTCGGGTAACCGAACTGCTTATTCGCAACTGATGGATGAATATTTTGAAAAAGTTTATTCCAGGATGCTGAAAATGACCAGCCAGCCCGGAGATGCTGAAGATCTTACCATGGAAGCTTTCAACAAAGCTTTCAGCAAACTCGATCAATATACTCCTGATTTTGCTTTCAGTACCTGGCTGTATCGCATCGCGAAAAATAATTGTATTGATCATCTGAGGCGAAACAAAAAGGATAACGATTCAATGGTGAATCAGCAGGAAGCCGTGGTTGGTATTACCGCTCATGAACTGGCAAATCAGCTGCCAAGTCCCGAACAACTTATGATCAATCGGCAAGAAAAGCATTTGCTCCGCGAAATTGTAGATTCCCTTCACCCTAAGTATAAGGATATTATCAAGTTACATTATTTCAATGAACTATCGTGTGAGGAAATTGCTCAACAACTTGATTTGCCGGAAGGTACTGTAAAAGTACGATTGTTCAGAGCCAGGGAGCTGCTTTATAATATTATGAGTAAATCATAATCTGTTGAAAGTGATTTCACCTTTTCACCCTTAATCCATTTGCTATTAACTATTTACCAGCAAATTTTTTTTCACCTCGCTCAGTGCTTTCCTGCAGGCAGCACGTCCGGCTTCAATCAATTCTTCTGATTTATAGAAATCGAAGGTGGATGCTACATTAACCGAAGTTTCAATTAATACATCCGGTTTATATTTCTCAATATAAATTCCTGCAGCTTTATTCTGCGCAAGAATGATTGATTCGGAGATTATATCGAACATATTGGCAGGCTTAGGTTTAGGTGTTTTCCCGTTCTTGTATTTTTCAATATAGTGATCAATAACCCCAGCCCACTTTTCGTTGAGAGTGGCTTTCATTTTTCCATAGTATTTTTCCAGGTCGGCATGTTCCGGTTTTTGAACGGGCGATTCGTAAGGAATATTGGCGTTAACATTTACAGCGATCATAATATCTCCATCGGTGCGTTTCACCAGGTCGAGCGGCAAAGGGTTCAGGACACCACCATCAACAAGCATCATGCCTTCAAGGCTTACAGGGAGAAAAACTGTAGGGATAGAACTCGATGCTCTGATGGCTTGTAATAAACTGCCTTTATCAAAAACAAATTCTTTATGCCCAATAAGATCGGCGGCCACACAGGAATAAGGTATTGGCAGATCTTCAATTCGCACATCTCCTACATAGTCCTCAAGCACTTTCATGAGTTTTTCACCTTTTATCAGGCCACCATGCCCGATTGTCAGGTCCATGAATTTTATGATATCCATTTTTGTGATTTCCAGCAACCACTCAGTAAAAACTGGGAGTGTGCCTTTGGCAAGCATTCCGCCAACCAACGCGCCCATTGATGCTCCGGCTACCGAGGTAATGGTATAACCTGATTTGGTAAGTTCTTCTATCACACCTATATGGGCAATACCCCTGGCACCACCACTCGAGAGAACCAATGCAACATTTTGTGCCATGATACGATTGTTTAAAATTAGTAAGTGTTATATTGAAAACTCCAGGAAAATGAAATCAATAGTTTCTATACAAATATAGTGGTTTTAGGAATATTTTGGCAGAGTTTTAATAAGTTCATTCAATGCTACATGCCTGATACCGAAAGGCGAAAGTGGGAGCGGAGAGCAAACCGCCATCATATATTCATGATTTAACTGGAGCGTTTCAATGCCAAATCCTTCAGCTTCCTCGTTACCTGTTAACAGATAAGAATCGTTATTTTGCACAATAGTAAATGAATTCAGATGTTGGGTTAGTCCCCGGCCAATAGCTTTCAGATAGCTTTCTTTTATTGTCCATAGAGTGATAAAATATTGCATACGGGTTTCTTCATCACATGCCATCAGATCATCGATTTCGGAAGGAGAGAAAAATCTTTCTGCTATCCGGAGGTTGACGTTACGTATCCGCTCTACATCAATTCCAATCTCTGTATCAGCAACAGCGCAAACTACATAATGCCCTGAGTGTGAAATGTTAAAATGTACATTTTCCAGGTTTCCAATATGTGGTTTGCCTTTTTCGCCAAACAGAAGTATGATTTCCTGGGCGGGATTACCAAGGTATTGCCCTACCGAATATCGCGCAAGCAATTCCCCGGCAACAGTCTGCAATTTACTACTGTTGTTTAGCCGGTCTTTCACCCGCAGCTTGCCGGCTTCAGGCAGGTATTGCAGCAGAGTATCCTGAAATTCGGAATTGTATTGGTTTTCTTCGAGTTGCAGGACAAAAACCTGGATCATATTTTGGGATAAAAGTTAAAATTGTTCAAAAGGTTTAAAAGTTCAACGGTTTAAAAGTTCAAGAGTTCAAATTTTCAAAATGGTTCTTCTTAATTCTCACAAACTGTTGCCTCTGCCTCATCTCTCTGCCGCTCCATCATTAACTTCCCGAAATCTTCTTCACATCCCGCAATACGCGCATCAAATTTCCTCCCCATATTTTTTTAATATCCTTTTCGCTATATCCCCGTTTTAACAGTTCAAGAGTTATATTTCCCATCTGGCTTACATCCTTACATCCATCAACGCCACCACCTCCGTCGAAATCAGTTCCGATCCCTACATGATCAATCCCGGCAATTTTTACCATATGATCAATGTGATCAATTACATCCTGAACATTTGCCAGTTGTTGAGGGAATTTGTCGTCGAAAGATTGATATTCGTTGATGGCGATTTCCCATTGCTCATCGTTTAAATCCTGGAAATTATTGTGCTTTTCTCGTATAGTTTGCTCAATCGAATCGCGAACAGGATTGGGTAAAGGTTTTTTAACATAATCGCTAAGAATACACATTTGTGCAACACCATTATTGGCAGCAAGAGCCCGAAGCATATCGTCGGTCAGGTTTCGCGGATTATCGCATAGTGCCCTGGCACATGAGTGCGAGGCAATAACCGGAGCTTTGCTCAGTTTCAGAACATCATAAAACGATTGATCCGATACATGCGACACATCGATCATCATTCCCAAACGGTTCATTTCCTCTACAACCTGCATTCCAAAAGTACTTAATCCTGTATTATTAGCAGTATCGGTAGAGCTGGTGCAGATATCGTTGTTCTTTGTGTGGCAAAGAGTGATGTAACGAGCTCCCCGGTCATAGAAATGTTTAACATTCGATAAGTCATTACCAATCGGATACCCGTTTTCAACGCCAATAAATACAACAGTTTTCTTTTGCTTCACAAGCTTAAAGGCTTCTGCCTGCGAGGTAGCAATTCCACTGATAGTGCTGTTGCGGCTTACGGAAGCGTAGATTGAATCAAAAATAATTTCAGCCTTGGCTTTGGCTTTTGCATTTCCTTCGGCTGTGCGTGGCCCTTGTCCGATGAAAACAGCAAAAAACGCGGCATCAAGACCTCCATCGCGCATTCGTGGAAAATCTACGCATGTATGGCTCAATGATTTGCTGTTGTCTTTTGAAATATCATAATTCTTATTCGAAAAGTTGAGCGGTGCATCGGTATGCGAATCAACTGTAAAAGCAGCCTGATGAATTCGTGCAGCTTTAGCTTCGAGCGTATTGCTTTTTTGTGCGGATATGTTATTCAAAGCAAAAAGACTGATAAATAACATGAATAGCGATTTATACGCAAGTTTCATAATGAGCTATTAGTGTGTTTTGCAAATGTAGGAAAATTGGATTATGCTTTAGGTTGTTGCAGGTTCGCTGAACTAGTTCGGACCTATGTAATATTTCTTTTATTCATTACCCCGGCTTTAACACTTGGGCAACAGGTTTCACTCTACAATAATTTCATCCGTAAATATCCAGGATTTAGAGCCCGCTCCAGGATGCCATGCCGGACAGAACCCCTGATTGATTGCCACCAGTTTTATGAACCTGAACTTGCCGTCGGTACTAAACAAAACAGGCTGAATAAGAATTTCTTTGACTTCTTTTTCAGTCGAAAACTTTCTGTCGCCCAGGTTTTTATAAATAATTCCGTCTTCCGAAACCTGCACTGATACTTGTTTTGGTAAGAATATCCACGACTTATTATCCGACAGGAAATTTGCCTTTATCCTTTTCACTTGTATTGTTTTCCCCAAATCAATAACAACATCAAGATCGTTGCCTTCAAATCCCTGCCAGATTCCATCCTTGAAATCAGAGTCGGATAAAATTCCATCCAACAAGGCAAGTTTCCCTCCGGCAGAATATTCTGTTGAATACGGTTTTGTATACGAGATTTCTGCACCAATAGCTTTATTGGCAACGAGTTTCCATCTGTTTACTGTTTCGGCCAGGTATCCGTCTCGGGAAACAATGGCAAACAAAGTCTCTGATTTCCCTGAAGGTATTGGACTAAGGAATTTTGATGATTTTTTGGTGGGAACCTTGTTGAAATCATAATAAATATCTGATTCCCTGGCATTTGAGGTAAGTTGGTAGGATAACGTTTTTGTTTTAGAGTCAAAAAATGGCCTCAGGGCGGCATTTTCAGTGATAATGTCCCAGTTGTCGGTACGGAAAGAAGGGGCAGGTAATTCATCGCCGTTAAACAATGTTGCCACCGAAGCATTCGTAAAAGCATATCTTACAGCCTGCGGCTGTATTACTTTTGACGAAGAAACGACCAGCCTATTTCCCTGAACTTTTACTGTTGCCGGATAAAATACATGGTCAGCGCCTGCAATCGTGAAATTGTTTTTTACTGAGTTGGAAAACTTAAGTCCGCCATCCGTATATTTGAAATCCAGTATAATACTTTTACCAGAAATCTTCATCTCAGAATAAACCGGGCCCGAAAAACGTACATCCTTCTTTCCATAAGTATTATTCAGTGCCCAAAGAGCAAGTCGTTTTCCAACTTCAAGTTTGTTTTTAGGATGAATATCCGTGATGTCGCCAGCAATATCCATGGTTACTGCCATTCCTGTATTAGGGATCGAAAGACATTTGAGCTGTGCTTCGCGCAACAAAGAGCCCGAATATGGATTTTCATAAGTATATGGAGCAATTTGTACATAATAGAACGGGAATTCGCCAACATCCCAGGCTTTGCGCCACGAAGTGATAAGAGTCTTCATCAATACCGGATAAAGTCTTGAGTCCTTTACATTTGATTCGCCCTGGTACCAGATGGCTCCTTTAATTGTATAGTTCACAAGTGGGTGAATCATGGCATTGTAAAGGACCCCTGGCGTTCCTGGCCACCACTCAGAACCATTCCAATGATTGAGATAAAATCCGAGATCAGGTTCCGATTTAATGTTTTCGACCGGTGTCCAAACCTCGGCAGGTGTGCCACCCCATGCCGATGAAATCAGTCCAACCGGAACTCCGAGTTGCTTGCTCAGGTATGATCCGAAAAACCATGCTGTCGCACTGAATTCATTTACAGTATTGGTATCAGCAACCTGCCAGTTTCCTTTGCAGTTGGAAAGCGGTACAGCGGAAGTGTCTCGCTGAACCGTGAAAAGATGCACATTTGTATAAAGCCCTTTGGATACATCATTGCGATTTTCCGGTTTGTAATTATCCCAGCATCCCAGTCCCCGCATAATATATTCCATATTCGACTGGCCCGAACAAATCCAGACTTCACCAATCAGCACATTTTCAATAGTTATAGTATATTCACGTCCGGAAATGGATATTGTATATGGACCTCCTGCTTTCGGTGTCTGGATAGTAGTTTGCCAATCGCCCTTAGCTGTTGTTATGGTTGTTGATTCCGCGGTAAGCCAGCTTGCCTGCACAACAACTTTCTCGCCCGCATCGGCCCAGCCCCAGACTTTGATAATTGAATTTTGCTGTAAAACCATATTGTTGCCAATCAGGGCAGGAAGGTGTATGGCAGCTTCGGCCTGGAACTGTACTAAAATGGCCGCCAGAAGCAGCAAACCTGTCAGAAGGTTTTTTTTGATATAATTCATTCCTGTTTTTTTTGCAAATCTACTATTTATATGAGTGTTTATGGAAACAATTGTTTTGTAAATAAACGGCTATGTTATTTTTTTTAAATTAAGAATTGATTCTACTTAAGTTTTATATTTTTGTTAAAACATGTGCTTGTGTTGTTTATCACACTTTAAACTTGAATATTTTGCCATGAGAAAAATCATCCTCTGGATTACTGCAGTTCTGTTACTGTTAATTATTGTGTTAGGCGGTAACCTGATTATTTTCGAAAAGAACGGATTAATAGTTTCGAAAGGATCGCCTATTGAAAAGTATTCAAAAGAAAAATCAGCTTTGTTGGTAATTGATATCCAGGAATATACAACTGGTAAAATGGGGGATAATGAAAGTTATATAAAAGCCTCTGACAGCCTGATCAGGAAGTTAAATCGTATTATTGACAGCGCTTTTGTGCGAAATATTCCTGTGATTTATGTGCGTAGCGAGGTTTCGAATGTATTAGTAAACCTGCTCAATAATTCATTAGCAAAAGGCAGCAAAGGTGTTGTTTTAGATAAGCGGCTTAATCTGATTTCAGACTACATTATTACAAAACAACGTGAGGATGCCTTCAGTAATCCGGAGCTCGACCGCATTCTTATAAATCAAAAGGTGAACAAGCTTTATGTTACCGGCCTTGATGCGTCACATTGTGTGAAAAGCACTATGCAGGCAGCTCAAAACCGGGGATATAAAGTAATAGCGATAAACGACGCGATACTAGCTGTGTCCGATTCGCTCAAAACTAAAATGCTGGGCGAATATAGAGCCAGGAAGATTGAGATAATAACCTCTGCTGATTTTTTCGATTCTCCGGAACACTGAATTTTTATGAATTGAAAATTTCAGAAAACACATTTCCTGGGCATTACACGACGCAATTCCACTTGCCTTTTGTGGCTAACCTTTAGTGGCTACTGATTCACTCGTTGTCTGGCTAATTCCAGACTAAAGCATCCCTAAATTTCTGAGTCTGTTTTTTGGTGAGAAATCAGTATGGCCACTTGTACCACTTTTTATTTTATTAGAGGAAATTGGCAGAGGAATACCGACAAATCCCTGGAACAATTTACTAAGTTGGATGTTAATAAATGCACCATTAGTATTTTGAAATTTAATTAACGTCCTTTTCTATTCCAGTAACCGGAATCTGGCTGTTTTTCTAAATAAAATACAATCCTTTAATTCCCAAACCGGCTTAAATAAGTAATGCATTATGCGCACAAATATATATGGTGAGAAATTAGTTCCATGCAGTACAAAGCCTATGACAGGCTTTTACAGAAACGGATGCTGCGATTCGGGCGAAGATGACACTTTTGTTCATTCAGTCTGTGTAATAGTAACTAAAGAATTCCTGGAATTTTCAAAAAACGTAGGAAACGACCTTGTTACCCCGCACCCCGAATGGAGTTTCCCCGGGCTGAAACCCGGCGATCGCTGGTGCTTGTGCGCTTCACGTTGGGTTGAAGCCTGGAAAGCCGGTGTGGCTCCTTCCGTTGTGCTCGAAGCAACACATGAGAAAACTCTTGAATTCGTTCCGCTAGAACAGTTGATAAAGTTCGCATTTAAAGGTAATCTTAATCAAAATGAATAGTTACAAATTATTTATTGTATTCCTGTTTTCACACTTTATTATCTGCCCTTAACTCTCAATTTTTGTAACTTAGGATCTATAGTATGCGTCTTATTTTTTTTGACAGATGAATAAATAATTATCATTATTAACCTAAAATTCAGGAACCTATGTCAAATTCAAAAACCATTCTGTTGGCCGGCCTGGCCCTTTTAGCGTTTGCTTCATGCAGCGAGAATAAATCCAGGATGCCAAAACAATTCACCATCGAACAACTCTACAACAACCTATCGGTAGGCGCAGCCGGATTTAATGCCGACGAAACAAAAATACTTGTTGATAACAATTCGACCGGTATTTTTAATGTTTACGAATTGAGCATTGCGGATACGTCATTCAAACCTTTAACCCGTTCGAAGAAAGATTCCTTCTTTTCTGTAGATTATCTGCCCGGAAGCAGCAAATTTATTTATAGTGCTGACCAGGGAGGTAACGAGAATTCGCATTTGTACCTGATGAAACAAGGTAATACCGCGGCAAAGGATCTTACGCCCTGGCCCAAAAGTGCCAATAGTTTCAGTGGCTGGAGTGAAGATAAAAAATCCATGTATGTTTCGAGTAACCAACGCAACCCGCAGTTTTTCGATATTTGGAAATTAGATACTGAAAGCTGGAAACCAACGATGCTTTACCAGAACAATGAAGGCCTGGATTTTGCCGGAATTAGTAAAAGTGAGCGTTTTATTGCTCTCACCAAAAGCGTAACCACGGATAAGAATGAACTCTATCTATTTGATCGCACCACAAAAACCATGAAACGCCTCAGTAACGATAACGAAGCTTCATGGAGTCCAACCGGTTTTGAGAAAAACGATAGCATAATGTATTACACAACTAACGATGGCAGCGAATTCAGTTACCTGGTTAAGTATAATATTAAAAGTGGCAAAACCGAGAAGATTTTCGAGGATAAATGGGATGTGGCTGGAATGAGCCTTAGTGAACATGAAAAATATCATACAATTTTTGTAAATGAGGATGGCAAAAACAAGGTTTTGCTTTTCGATCATACCACTGGCAAGCCAATTTCCTTCCCCGAAATAAAAGACGGTGATGTATTGGGTGTTACGATTTCGCCAAGCGAGAAAAATCTGCTGCTTACTGTGGGAAGCAGCACCAGCCCTGCTAATTTGTACCTTTATAATTTGGAAAGCAAAGAGTTGAAACAACTCACTTCGACACTGAACAAGGAAATTGATCGTAATGATTTGGTGCAGGCTGAAGTGGTTAGGTTTAAATCATTCGACGGCAAGGAAATTCCTGCCATTTATTATAAGCCCTTACAAGCTGACAAAAAGAATAAAGTCGGAGCATTGGTATGGGTTCATGGCGGCCCTGGCGGACAAAGCCGCGTGGGGTATAACAACTCAATTCAATACCTTGTTAATCATGGGTATGCGGTGCTTGCGGTTAACAACCGTGGCAGCAGTGGTTATGGTAAAACCTTTTATAAGCTTGACAATAAGGATCATAGTAATGGCGATTTAAAAGATTGCATCTATGGCAAAAAATGGTTGGCAGAACAAGATTATATTGATAGCGCGGCTATTGGAATCTTAGGTGGAAGTTATGGCGGATGCATGGTTTTAGGTGCTTTAGCCTTCCATCCCGATGAGTTTAGAGTTGGCGTCGATTTATTTGGAGTGGCTAACTGGCTTCGTACTTTGAGGAGCATTCCACCATATTGGGAATCATTCCGTAAAGCATTGTACGACGAAATGGGCGACCCGAATACCGCCGACAGTGTGATGCTGAAGAATACTTCGCCATTGTTCAATTATCAGAAGATTACTAAGCCGCTTTTAGTTTTTCAGGGAGCAAATGATGTGCGTGTCTTACCTGTTGAAAGTGACGAAATTGTCGCCGGGGTAAAGAAGAATGGCGTTCCGGTTGAATATGTGGTATTCCCGGACGAAGGACATGGTTTTGTGAAAAAAGAAAACCTGATCACTACCTCTAAAAGAACGCTGCAGTTTCTGGATAAGTATCTGAAGTCAAAAGCTGAGGCTGCAAACTGAATGATTTATAATAGAGAAAAATGGCTGGTGATAAACCAGCCATTTTTTTTCGTTAATTAAATTATTTGCTGAGCGAAAACAGAAGAGAAAGCTTCCTGTTTTGCTAGTTTTGTTCAAATACCGGGGCTTCCAGATCAATCGGAAGTACAGGGTACGGATATGCGACCCTTATCCAGCGCGAGTTTCGGGCTTCAATCATAAGCCCGTATTCGTTCATAATATCTGAGCTCATGATAGAGCCGTTGCCTTTGTTTACGGCATCCAGCAAAAGTACTTCCCCGTCTACTTCAACTGAAGCAATCAGATGATTGAATTGTTGAAGATTAAAGAACGTTGTGTCGAGGTAACCTGTGTTGAGCGTAGTTACAAGAACAGGATTAGCTTTAAATCCTCCAGCCCTGAGCAGATTAATTAAAATAGCATTTATTTCGCTGCTGCTTCCTTCTTGTTTCTGTATTACTTTATGAAGACTCGTATTCATTTGAACCGGCTCTTGAGCAAATTTTTCTGCCAGCTTTATAAAAAAGAGCGGGATTCCCGCATCTACAAATATCCGGTATTGGTTATTCCAAACAACCTGATCCTGCACATAATGATAAATTGCCATCACTTTTTCTTCGTTGGTATTACAATTGCCTGTTAATTTCTTAATTGTATCGTTCAGTCCCATATTCAGCACTAACGGAACCCCAAACTGCCGGCTTTTATTAAGCTCCTTCGCAATCTTACCTAAATCCGGCCTTTTATAAAGAATAAAACCTGTATTTTCAAGAACTAGTTGTTTCTCTGATTTATCCATATACTTATATTCCGGGTCCATAGCTTTGATGAGTTCGCTCATCTGGGGCAAAATAAATTTTTGGGAAACATAATCAAGTATAAACCTGACAAACATCCGGCTGTTGTTATACTCTAAATCGTTGCCTTTGTATGGCAATGCAGGGATATCCTTCCGGATAAACTGAAACAGGTTTGCATTATATATTACTGATCGTCCCGGGTATTTTATACTTGTAGTAATACTTTTAACGTCTGAAACATCAGCATAATCGATGTTGTACGGTTTGATTGCATAATTGAAGTCAAGTGGAGTTATAATCCGTAATTCGTTCCAAAGACATGGCAGATCGTATTGCACCATCCAGGGGTTCGGATTTACAGTTTCGATAGTTGGTATGGTGATTTCATATTCGATAATGGACCCAACCTTCACATCCGGAAAATGTATGGTCACACTGGCAATAAAGTTATCGTCGGGTTTAGATACATCCGTTGATTTTGCCTTTACTTTCGAATCAGTGACTTTTCCTTTTTCATCCACATTAAGGGTTTGGGCCCTTAACATGTAGGTTTCATTAAATGGGTAATAGGATGCAGAGCGCAAATCGTAGTAATGTATCTGTTGTGTTGCGTACCGCAGTCCTGCTTCATTTAAAATTTTTATTCGCAAATGATGGGTGAATTCAAAAAATACAACTCCGGTTATTCCATTGAACTTATACTCACCATAATCGCATAAAATTACTGCGTCGGCGCCCTGATAGGTAGTTAAAGCAGTCTCCTTGTCGTCTAATTTGCCATATTTTAGAGGTGGGCGCTGGCCTACACATGTTAACGTAGTAATCAATATATAAAGTGCACAAATAGAAATTTTTACGAATGTCATGGCAGGTTTATTTGCTTTAGGGTTGAACTAAATTGCAAGCTTTGATCCGAAAATCAACTTCGCAAAACTTTCAGTATTGAGAAAACATCCAATATAAAAACAATGAACAGCAGAATCCCCGTTTCTGTTTATAAATGATGCTTAAATTGAAATTTTTGTCTCAAAAATTGTACCACAAACTTAGTGTATTTTATAACTTCTGTGTCTTAAATTGTACACCAGAGTAAACTTATATTTGAGCTTCTTCAGCCAATTAAGTTACAATCAAAACCGCCCACAAAAAACCTCCCCTGATATAGAGGAGGTCTTGTAGTGATTAGCAAAAAAACAATATTATACATCCTTGTCGGTAGACGAGGTCCCGTTGGCCTTGTTTGCCGAAGCTTGTTCTGATGCTTTGGCTGCTGCGGCAGCATCTTCTTCAGTTTTTAACGCGGCAGCTACTTTTACTTTTTCCAAATCTAAATTTAATTTACTTGTCAGTTTTTCTTTAGCCCATTCCCAAATGCGTTCGCTATACACAGCTCCAACCAGGCATGTAAAAAACAACGCATACGGATTGGGTTCTCCTTCGCCTGTACTAAAAACAGCTAAACCGCCCTTTACTCCCAGAAATATTACAATTGCTGCAGAAACTCCGCGAATGATCACACCGGGAATATCTTTAATAATGACAGCGTCTTTATTGTACTCTTCGGTATTGCTGGTTTCTCTCACGAAAGTGGATATAACTGCCCCGAATAATCCAAATCCAAGCATGCCTACAATTAGTACCAATGCCATAGAATTAGGTTTTATAAGCCATTGGGCTATGCTTTTAAAAATACCAAGTTCGTCGCCAGGCGTTGGAACCGATGGTAACTGTATAGTGTAATTATCCAGCGAAAAATACTCAAGCCCCACATAGTAGTTGCGGTTGGTATCGTAATAGTTAAATTTATCAAGTGTCTCCGAATTTGTAGTATCAGGTTTTAATGCCTTGGTCACATAATCGTTCAAGTCCTGGTTGAAATTGAATAAATCTTTTTTGTAATCAACATCCACCGCTTCAACAAAAGCATTAATGCTGGCTGTACGGTTAATGTATGATTCAGCAAAGATTTTGTAATATTCGACAAGCGAGTTACCAAAAGATAGTTTTAGTTTCGATTTAAGATCGAATGATTTTGATGTATAGGTGCTTACAACCTTGGTTTCCTCATCGTTCAATTGGCTTTTAAATGTTTCATTTTCTTTGATTAAGCGGTTTCCTATGGATTCGCGGGCTTTCATATTACGTACATAATTTTGATTCCAGTATTTATACATCTGGGTGGCAAAGTTTTGTTTATCGGTATTTGTAATCCTTCCGATGTTGATAAGTATCGCTGAATCCATATTAAATATCGGGATATCAGATGAAAACGAAGAGAATATATTTTTTTCATACCTTTCCCTGATACGATCCAGTTGATCTTTCAACGGTTCTTCTTTGAGCTGTTGATCTTTGTTTTCGGTAAAATAGGGAACGGTAATAATGGCGGCCAGAGATAAATAAATACTCAGTACGAATATTAAAACAATGACAATGTTTTGCCGTAAAATATCATGACCCGGTCGGTTAGAATTTTTTATTCCATTGGTTTTATATGAATCGATGAACTGGCTTATCAGCGACCAGGCGGCAAGTGTGAGAAAAATGGTGCCTATACTATAAAACTGGAACCAGTTATTAAAATTCTCCATTGCCGAAGAGAACATCCTGCTTATTACACTGAAAAATTCATTTTGATCAGTATTGTTTTGAGCAACAATTGAATTAATGCTTTGATAAAACAGCGACAAACTCTGCAACAGTATCTGTATTGGATGCAGAAATATCATCCTAAGCCCGTTGGGGAAGAATAGGCCCGTAATTCCCAAACCCACAATGCGGGTTTCGATCGTATCGCCAAAAATGTTTTTGTTTTTGAACAGGAATTTGTAAAACCGGTACAGCGAATAAATAAGAATCCAGGCTGTAATAAAGGCTATTACTAGTCCTGAAATAATAGCGAAGTAATTTGCGGAATTATCCATGATAGTACGATTTTAAATCAAATTTAACTTCATGTTAGCTAATTACGGTTCCAGGCTTTATAGTGGTAAGCTTTGCATCTTCTTGTAATAGTTAGAAATTGTTTCTTTTATTCTGTTTTTAATTCTCCGCTTTTCCCTTTTTGTACACATACAGTCTCCCCACTGTGCGTTGCTTCCGCATGAAGATAAGTACATACTAAGGATTCACCAGCTTGATAATTTTATTCCAGTCGAAAGCGGGCCCGATATCTACTTTATCCGTCCTGCAATTTACATGGCTGGCAATTCCGGTGTAGCTTGCAAAACCGTTTGCAGTCATAATTGCATACCTTTCAGGTTCGTTCAGGAATGTTTTCGGCAGGTTGTACTTTGCGCACAGAAACTTTAGCAGCATGGCAATAGCAGTATACTGGGCAGCGGTATAAGTGGCAAAGTATTCAAATCCGCGGTATTTGCTGCTCAGCTGTGTATAGTATTGTGTTTCAGCCAAGGAACAATATATATCAGTATCAGAATATGTAGTAACCAGGTTATCTTTTATTTTTTTCAACGGGCCGATATTTGAAATCTCTATCCCGATGCACTCCTTACTCATACCTGTATTACCTCCGATGGCTCCGGGACCTAAATGATAGCTCCAGTATTTCGACGCGAAGAGGTTGTAGATTATTCCATTTCGCCCGATTACAAAAGGCACGGAAACATGTTGCTTAGTTAATGTCGCGATATCACCTTTCAGATATCCCATAGTAAAATGCAGTATTATCTTCTTTTTAACAGTTTCTTCCTGGTAAAAGAAAGATTTATCACCTGTGTCTCTGGAACAATCCATTATTTTGATGGTTTCGGGTGTGCCTTTTACAGGAAATGTGCCTTCTTTTAAAATAAACTTCTTCCCGGAGCTATCAACACCGGTGGTTTGGAAAGAATTTTCGTGGGTTGGAATGGATGAGGCTTTCATGTTTAGGGGAGATTAGGGCTTTAAATTTAAAATCACTATTTTGGATTCCATTAGTATAAAACGTTATTGGAACTTGCAATCCGATTTCATAATTTCAATATCAGCTGCTTTTATCAGGTAAGGAGGGGTTGTCATTTTAGCTAAATCCTTTGCTCTTTGGCGTATTTCGTAATCGAAATACAAGCTCCATTGCTGATAATTTTCCACCTTAGGACCTAAAAAGATTTTTTTTATAAAGGGCAGTATGTCATTGCTCGATTCAATATAAAATCTCTTGTTTGGTTTATCAGGTTCTGTAATTTCCCTGAATTTAACTGACTCACTGTCGCGGGGCATATAGGTAATGACCCTAACTTCGTGTTCGAAATTATAATCAGCCGATTTAAACAGGTAGCTTATTGTTGAAAGTTGTTTAAATATTGTATTCTCTATCTCTTTATAGAAATCGTCTTTTGGCTTGTATTTGTTTTTTAATTCAATCAGCTTAGTTAAATTTAACTTTAGATCTTTTATAGCTGATTCAATTTCTCCTTTCGGGTCGTTCGCAATTTCTTTCTTGTTTCTTAATTTGTTGATATATACTACATTCAGAAGTTCTTCGGAATTCTCTTTAATGGATAACTCTTCTTTTTTAGCAGGTTTCATTTTAAAGAAATCGCTGCTTAATACCACGCTGCAGCCTGCCGCTTCTTTGCCGGTTTCATCCTTTCCATATGTGCGCCACATAACCAATTCATCTTCATGCGAAATTTCCCCGTCATTTTCTTCGGCTGGAAGGAATGATCCAAGATATACACTGGTTTCGGTACGTTTTTCTCCGTTGAGGTAAGCTGATTCAATGGAGTTGTCGTTTAAATATTCAAAAAATACCTTACCTTCCATAGGATCATTCATATAAATGGCATTACTGTAATGCATTTTTGCTTCGGAGTTGGTAACATAAATGTCAACAACAAGAACTTTTGTGTAATGCACTACAGTTTTTACTTCAGATTTCGACAGCGTTCTTATTTTCGTAATCAGCTTTTCAATTTCCTTTTCAATACTTAATTTTTCATCTTTATCGCTTTGCAGAGCTTTGCTCTCTTCCAGAATTTTTCTTTCTTCAAGTTTTTCGATAGCCAATTTTACCTTAATCTCCAGGAACTTAAATTTTGCATCAAGTTCAATAGCCCGTTGGTAATCTTCAATGGCATGCTGGTAATCAGCCCTGTCAAAAAATGCTTCACCCCTGTTGTGGTAGGCATTTGCATATTTCGGATTTAATTCAAGAGCTTTATTATAATCCCTGAAGGCATTCTCAAATTCTCCTTTTTTATAGAATGAATTTGCCCTGTTATTATATGCGGAAGAGTCATTTTCTAACTCAATGGCTTTATCAAAATCAGCAATTGATTTATCTAATTCTCCTTGATTATGAAATAAACTTCCCCTGTTGATATATGCAGATGTATAGTCCTTTTTTAATTCAATTGCTTTTCCATAATCTTCAATGGCTTTATTGTAGTCTCCCAAATAACTCCATGATAAGCCCCTGCTGTAATATGCTTCCGCGAAATCTTTGTTTAATTCAATCGCTTTGTTGAAATCAGCAAAGGATTTATCGTATTCTCCTTTTTTATACATGGCAACACCACGTTGTCGAAAACCCGATGCGTTGCAGGGATCAATAGCTATGGCTTTGTTGGCGTACTCCGATACTTTGTCAAAATCGTCCAGCCTGATGTATGTCCAGGCAAGCAGGGCATATAGATCAGCACTCTTATGTTTTTCCAAAACATCATCAGGTAACAGGGCAATAATATTATCATATGCCCCTTTGTTGAAAAGAGATTCTGCCTGTACCAAGAGTTCGTTGTCTTCAGCCATAAGAAAGTACTTTTTTGCATTTTATTAATTTATATATCTTCAATTAAAAACGCATCATTAGCAAATTCGGAAGTAATATCACTTTTAGAATGCCCATAATAATTTGGTGAAGTGGAAAAAATTTAGACAACTATTTAAGTATTGTTTTATGGTTCTATTAAGTTTAACCGGAAGATTTGCTTATTTGTCTGCGGGGAGGGTTTTCGGTCTCCCATAAGCATTAACACCCAAAAAAGGCAAGCGTAAACCGAAAAACCAATAGTTCTGATCCACTCCGAAATTTCTTCCATAGCCAACCTGTAGATAATCTTTAAATGTCGATAAAACCAATCCAATACCGACCTCAGGATTGTCGTCATTATTAAAATCAAGTGTGGCCATATTTACACCTAAACCCAATTCGACAAAATCATTATAGAATGAGTTTGTCCGGCTTCCCAGTTTAAAAAGGACGCTGTATGATGGATCAAACTGAAACTGCTTTCTTGAATTGAATTCACCTGATAAATTGTCAGCCAAAATCAGAACTGCCTGTATGGAGTTATGCAAACCGATCTGGTACAAGCCAATGGAGGTGAAATAAATGGTTTTTTCTTCTTGTTTACCCATTTCAGGGGAGGCTTTTGTTAGAACGGCTTTGAATGATAGCCTGTCTCCATCTTTTCTGACAACAGTTCGTGTGAGATCAAGAGTGACCTGGCCAGGTATGTTTTCGAGGGGAAGTTTAAAGACGTCATCACTTAATTTTAGTAACGATTCAGCAATTTTTTGAGTGAGGCTGATTTGCAAAAGATTTTTTGAGTCATAAAATCCTTTAATAGCTTCGATTTGTTCGGCTACAATTTTTTTTCCGATATTATAACTTGCAGTAAAATCAATTAATGCTGATTTATATCTTGTAATAGTACCAAGTTTACCGAGGGTAGTAGTGGAATTATTGAGGGACTGTTCTAATGCCTTAAAATCATCAGATGCCTGGATAATGGATTCAACTAAATTTTTCACAAAATCGGGTTGTTTTACATCATTTTTTGAATAAGCAATGATGAGTTCAACAGAAGCCTTGAAGTTTGAGATTACTAATTTGTTATGTGCAATTTCAGTTTTAACTTCGATAGAAACAGTATCCAAATTTGATATTGCATTTTCAAATGTGGAAAGGGGTACACTGAATTTATTCTCGATGACTTGTTTAAGTGAGTCTAAAATCGGATTAACTACTTCCTGAAGTTTTTCCGAAAAAGCTTTCATCGCATCATCATTTGCATCTTTTGCCAGTTTTTGATATTTCTCGAAGTCCAGTTTTTGATCTGCAGGAATGGTTGTAATAAAAGGAGGCACGAAATAATAATCTCCTTCTTTATAAGAATCGAAGCCTTCGAGATGAACCGGTGCTTCATTAACAAATGTACCAAGCCTGAAGAATATCTTGTTTTGTTCAATGGCACTCTTGTATTCACTTTCAATGGAATTGATTTCACTCTGGAGCAGATCAAATAACCTATTGTATGTAACTGAAAGATCCTTTTCACGAACAGATAGAATTTCATTCACTTTTAGCCTCAGTAGACTCGATGGATCCAATTCAGATAAAATTTTGAATACCGGGCTAGTTTCATTAGAGAACGAATGGAGCGCTTTTTGCTTTTCAGCCAGGTTTTCGCTCTTGAATTGAATTGCTTTTATCACATCAAGCCGTTTACTCAAATAATCGGAAATAGTTTTAATCCGTGAAACCGGCAGTTCAGTTTTGACAGAAATCAAGTTTAAAGCTTCCTGTTTAATGCGGGCAGTATTTAGTTCAATTTTTATTGAACTGTTGATATCTATATTGGGATACTTTCGCAGAATTGTAGAATCCTCTTTATCAAAAACCGGTTTTATTTCGAAGACATTACCACCAGTGGTTATTTCTGTCATTTTGAGTAGCGACTGTGCATTCAAATGGCTAAGTGACATGATTAGAATCACGCAACTACATAATTTATAGGAAATAGTTTTCATATTAACTGTATCAATTAATTTCCTGAATTAATAAAAGCCATTTCCATCCGGATATAATCAGGTTCAGGATTCCTGGGGATCACATCCATAAGAATATGATTCATTGAGAGGGCAATGCCGATATGGCTATTAGCATCAATATTGCTAATCTCGAAGGAGGGGCCATCGTTGATAAGTGTATTTAAAAATGGGATCAAATCGGGATCCTGCATCCAAACTACTTTTCTGGCAATTCCGGCAGCGTTTCCTTCAGCTCGGATGTCGGTTTCTTGAACAACTTTGGCTGCTAATGAATCATTTCCAAAAACAACAACGGTAAGGATATCATCCTTTGCCAAAAAGGAAGTCAGAAGGCTTTGGGCTGAATTTTGATTTCCTGCAGGCAAAATAATAGTGTTATTTAATTGCATGATAGAGAGGTTTTAATGGTTAATTCTATTTGTTATTGGATTTGATGTTTCTTTATGCAAGTACTGTTTTCCCCCTAAGAAGTAAGTGCCAGGAATAGATACAGAATATCATTTCGGCTTCATTTCATAGTCGGCAGATTTAAATATGCAGATGATTTCAATTAGGTTTTCATAGGTATTATGCACATTTTACAGGCATCTAATTCAATGAATTCATATAAATGTCAGCATCAGCAGCAAAAGCGTTTACAATCACACCCTGCTCAATTCAATTACTTTGTTGTTTGTAATCCAGCCTATAACAGGTTTAGCAGCTGTGCCATCATCGGTAACAAATACATCCTGGCAATATTTCGAATTATTGATTTTGGTTTGAACTTCCAGCAGTGATGCATCCTTTGAAACAAACTCTGCACTTTTAATTACAGATTGTTTGTATTGATCAGTTGAATTGTTAATCAGGTCATCAAGTGTAACCAAATCAACAGTTTTAGTTGTTGCTGCAATAGCAGGAGCAGCTGCCGAAACAGGTGGAACTGCAGCAGGCGCAGGTACACCAATACCGGTGACAGGAATTTTAAGCTTACTCAAATTTATATTCAGCATAAAATCGGTTATAAGGCTTTTATGAAGTATATATCGGACTACAAAACTGCTATCCATGATTGGCAGTCGTTCTATATTTTTATTGACATCAAAAAAACCAAGTAAATCTTTCTCTATCAAGATATTAGGATCACTTTTAGTTCTAATATCTTTGTTGTCGGAAATATTTCCAAGTGTAATCATTACATTGGGGTCACTTACTTTAATTGATTTCAGTTTATCTTCGGATGTAACAATTTTCTGTACTAATGCCTGCACGTTTTTATTTGCGGCATCAAAATTTTCTTTCCCAAAGTAGAATGCAATCACAGCTCCCATCCAAGTGCCAATTAGCGGTAAAAAAGTGCTGTAAAGGCTTTGTAGTGCTGCATTAGTTTGATCAAAATTGCCTCCAGCTTTTCCAATAGTACATATACTTTCTGCTGCAATTGCAATTAGCAAAGCGATCGAAAAAACTGCGATCGCACCAGCAAGAAAATTTCTTCCTTTGAAGAAACCTGGTGTGAGATCTGTTTCTGCCATTTTGTACTAATTTTTATTGTTAATACTGATTTGTTTGACAATTAAACATATGATTTTCTGTGCATTTGTCTGGTTATGTAGTTCACAGATAGAGATAAGGTAAGTTCAAGAGTAGAATAGTTAATTCTTTAAGTAAATATTTTAACTGGTTTGTGACTGAGTATCCCAGAAAAGTATCCCAGCGGAGTATAATAGTTGTCCTCTAAAAATAGTAAATGAGTATAATGGAGTTGATACATGCTAAGATACTACATTTATCGTGAAAATCAAAATTACAGGTTTGTAATGCACTCTGCAATAGCACAAAAGCGTCATTTTTTGTATATTTTGCAAGATATTCAATCTTAGAACCGTAGTGCGTTCTGTTGCCGGGTTTACATGTTCCGTACAAAAAGGCTTACATAATTTGGCGATGTATTTCCGGGGCTGACGATCATTTTTCGGGGCTGCTCCATTTCAAATATCCGCTGTGTCTTTATAACAGACAGGATTTTATCAGCAACTTCCTTTTCTCCGGGTTCAAAGCGTATTTCGTTTGCTGATATGCGATAACCGGTCTTTGCGTTTATGTAACGTGGTAATCTCCTGACCCTGATCTGGTAATCCGTAACAGGAAATTCTTTCTTAAGTGCTGTGTATATTTTTTGTGCTCTTGGCTCTGATTCTTTAATAATATCTTCAAGGTAAAATACATCAATGGTAAATTTGCCGCTTTGCTTCAGTTTTTCGTCCTTTGTGAAGGTGATTGCTTTAGTTTCTATTTCTTTCTGAACTTTTATCACCGACTCATCCGTATTAGGAGAGGCTATCAGGATGGTTATCAGCTTTTCCCTGAAAAGGCTGTCATCAGCAAGCATTTCATTAACTAAAAGCAAGACTGCGTTTTGCAGCTTTTTATCCTCCTTCACAATAGCTTCCTTAACTTCTGTGTACATCTGGATTTTCAGATTATTATTGAATTCCCTTTGCCTCAGCTCTGTTTCGATTTTTGTAGCCGAAGCTGCTATTCGGGAAGCATCGGCTTCAAGGTTGTTTTTAACTACAGTGAAATATAATCCCAGCAAACCGCCCACAATTGCTATGAGAGGCGTTGCCCAGTATTTATTCAGATTCTCCAGGAAGGTTTTCATAATTGAAAGAATTAATTAGTTCGCTATGTTACCAGAATGTGGCTTATAAACTCTAGTATAGCTTGGGTAAACATAAGTCCGATTACAACGCAGGCAGATTAGCCGAACTGTTTAAATTGTAGCGTTCAGGATTAAGATTTAAAACAAAATTCTATCACTACATGCTTTAAATTCTCACACTGGCTACTATGGCCCAGGTATTTAAATGATAGGTTTTATTTAGCTTAAAATGTTTAATTACTGAATGATTACTGAAAAGTTAATTTGCCCTCCCGGCAAACCAACTTTTCAATAACGACAATAATCCGCGGCTTAATTTTACTAAAGCACTTCCGGGTCATTCGTAATTTCAAAAAAATAAGGAGTTAGTTTGCCTTCTGCTTTGATGGCTTTTCCTACCAGTTTATGCAGGCCTTCATCATAAAAGGGGTTTCCACCTTTTATTTTGAGCCGGTAAAGTTCTTTCCCGGTGTCGAGAAATACCGCGTCATGTTCGCTTTTGGAACCTTCGGCAAACTTTTGAAGCACAACTTTTCCTGTTAATTCCATCCTGTTATATTGATTAGGATTATTTCCTGTGATATATTTTCCAGCCTAACAATGTGTTGCCACTTTCTTTCAGAACCAATACATCAAAGATATTTAATTTTTTAGAGATGTTTTCTGGCTTCTGAATGAAAGCCCGAAACATTACTTCTTCTGTTCCCATCATAGTTTTTGCAAATGATGAATTTCTACTGGATTTAGGTTTAATCTTATAGTGGAATTCTTCTTCCTGTCCGGTAAAACCTGCCAGTTTAAAGATTTTTTCCAACTCGTCCGAAATTAAAACTTTTGCGCCGCCCTTCTGAAAATCAACCTTCTCAGAAGGTACCACAGTCGCCGAAAGATTAATACCCTTATTAAACAAATTAAGTCTTCTGTTCTTGTTTGTTTCCTCGCCTGTATCAATCGGATCTTTAATAACAGGAACTAATGACGGATCTCCCAACAAATAAAACTGTGCAAGAGTTTTTAATTCATAAGGATCGAGCTGCGGTCCGCTTACGGACAGAAACTTTTGCCGTGCCTCAAGCATGGCTCTGCCGGTGGACGCTCCCGCAATAACGTTTTTAATGAAATATTGTGCAATTAGGTCGGCCAGTCCCTGAGAATCGGCCGGGCCATAAGCTATGGTGCTGCTTCCGGCCATAGCGACAGCTTTATTTTTAAAGTATGAGCTTGCGACACTCAGTTCATTGTTATCCGAATCATCCGGATTATACAGTTGCGCGCCATAGCAGCATTCGGCAGCTACTATGGCCCCGGCCGAAACCTTTGATTTTAAATCTGGTGCGTCGAGAGCAGTTGGATAATTATTTCCTTTTTGCCCGTAATACTTTGAATCTATGGGCGAGCCATGACAATTATAGAAATGTGTCAGTCGTTTTAACTCCGATGCCGGGTAGCCGGATACTGCCGGTGGCGAGTTCTTAAGTTTAGCGCAATTTCCGAAGATGCTGATTAAACTTTGCTGTGTTGACTTTTCCCACACCGAGGCAGTTACCGAAAAGTAGTTCATCAGTTTGTCGGCTTTTACCTGTTTGTGACTGATGATATTTTTAAAAACAATTTTAAGATAATCAATGTCGCCCTTACCCGGGATATCGGGAATCCTTCCTACAACCCTTGTCGGACCTGTAAAGGAAGAGATTTTATTGCTATACGCACCATCGCAGGCATACGGCAGATCCGAGGGAACGGTATCGTCATCATCCTGGGCCGGATTGATTATTTCCTGAAAAGGAATGATATCCTGGGCTCCAAATATGGCAATATAAGCAGGTTGTAATTTCTTATATAAATCATCAACAGCCTTTTTACATGATGCCCTTGTAATTGTTTTAACCGCTTTTATACCGGCTTTGTTTGCTGATACTGAATCGTCAATATAAACCAGGCTAGTAATGATATTTTTCTTTTTGTCAGAATCAATAAGGTCCGATAGCAGTTTTTCTACGGCAGTGAATTTTTTTTCATATTTTGCCTGGAGATTTTTTTTACTGCTTACAATTACTTTAACAGTTGTTTCCATAATTTTTGAATTTTAATGATTTGATTAATCTGCATGATTATTTGTTGTCAATCAGATTTTTCCGGAGTGTAACAGATGTGGAAGGATTACTGATGACGGCATCTTTAAATTTTGCCCATTTTTTCGCTCCAAGCCTATTGTAATTGGCTTCATCTCCGTTGATGATTTCTCTGAGTTCAGGTGTATAATAGACCAATTGGGCAAGCTCAGTATTAAACATATCCAGTTTCGATTTTTGTTGTGTATCGGGAACAGCTTTAAAAATCGTATTCAAAATCGGGAACCAGGGCATTTCATCTTCTGGAGTTTTCTTTAGATTTGAAGTTACCGGGTATTTCAGAGCTTCGGCCGCTTGTATAATACCGTTTCCGAAATAGTTGGCAAAATCGCTGTTATAGGAAGGATCAGGAACTTTTTTTAACGCTGATAAATAGAGAGCGTTGCGAATTGCTTCTACTCTTTTCCATGGAGGGAGTTTGTCTAGTTCTGCGTGATATTTTTTATAATATATGGCTGCCGCCGCGGCAACTTGCGGAGTAGCCGAGGACGTTCCCGCGCCTGAAAATCGTATAGTACCTGATTCAACACTTGCCCAAGGCGTATTCGGAGTAAAAGCCGAAAGTGCTTTAAGCATGTCTTTTTTAGGACCGAAGCAACCTTGCATTTCATCTGGCTTGCTTGTATAATATGGCTTAAAGTCGTAGGTTACACCACAGGCTGCTGTTACCCTACCGAAACGTGCCGGATAAATAACATGACGCGTAGGCAGCCCGGCGAAATTATTGCCAGCCGCTGTAACAACAAAAATACCTGCTTCGTAAGCGGCATTCACGGCATCGGCCCATATTCGGGAAGGAGCCCCGCCCATACTCATACTAACTACATGAACCTGGGTTCCTGCCAACGATAGTTCGGTTAAATACGTAAGCGCGTCGGCAAAGGCGCTGGTTTTAAATAAGATAACGCTTTCGGAAATCCGGCAGCAAATTACTTCTGCAAAATAAGCGCCTCCAAGGTAATCGTTAAAAGGACCATTGGCTGTAGCTAAATTAATTTTGCCACCTGCCAGCAACCCTAACGTACCTGTTCCATGACCCGGTTGCTTTAAAAATCCCTGTATAAACGGATCATGTGCGTCATTTGGACTTTCGCCCTTAACAAAATTACGTTGAAGCTTGTTCGTCCTGATTAAATCTGGTATAGCAAAATGTGTGGCACTGTAACCAGTATCCAAGTGACCGATACGAACTGTATAAGGATTGTCGACCACAGCCTCTCTCGCGCTTTTCAACTGTGAATAATTGTCGCCCAGGTGCCAGATAATATTTGTGTTAGGATGCCAGTCAGGATCGTAATCATCAGATGATCTGCCGCTGCCAAAAGTTTTCGGGCTTAGCTTTTCTGCCGGTGAATCCACTTTCCTGTCGACGACGAACTCATTCAAAATATTAGGTTCTATATACTTTGCGCTCTTCCCTGCCGCATCGGCTGATAAATGAGCCATATCCCACGGATTTATTTCCGTATCCTTTGCTTTGGTTCTGACCAGAACATTGCGTTTTTCTGTTTCAGGACCATTTAAACCCTTGGCTTTACCAGACGATTTGGTTTCTTCAGTGGAAATAATTTCCACCTCAATACCCATTGATTTAAGTTTTTGGCTCAAATCTCCATTCATTGATTTGCTTTGAATGGTTGATGGATGAGTCTGTATGATGAGTTCGATAGGTTGGTTGGTCTTTTCCATAACTTTTGTTTTTGAATGTTTAAATAGCAAACATTGACCAAAATGATTAATCTGAAATGTCAATATTTACCTTTCCTTCGTTTGGTATTAATGAATGATTAGAAGTAGTATGAGATTGAAAAAGTAAATTTTAACTGAACGCTATCAAGACTATTGAGAAGAATTGCGTAATGGTTACCAGGCTGATTATGCCCCAAATAGAGTTAACTGTAGTGATGTAGTTAAAAACGTTACGATGAGATATCCTGTAAGTTTGAACTAAGTTTTCCGAAAACAGGCTCAATGATTAAATTCCCTCAGATTGTATGGAAGTAGCCCCAGGTAAGTTGAATAATAGTCCTTAATAAATAGTAAATCAATATGTTGTGGTTGACTTATACGAAGATACTACATTTTTAAGGGAAATCAAAATTATACAATGTAAGTCGCTGTGCAATAGCACAAACGTGTCATTTCGTAATTTGCTTTGTGTTACATAAAAGGATTATAATCTGCGGTTGCTAATTCAATGCTGTCCTTGTATTCAGTATCAATCAGGTTCTTAAGTCTGGCTATTCTGCCAGTAATTATTGCATCAACACCAATATCTATAAAATTGCGCATGGTATTTTCGGAATTGACTGTCCATGTATAAACTAGTTTCAGTTTATTGGTTTGTTCTTTCAAAGCTATGGCTTCTTTAATTAGCGGCTTGAATTTTATAGGAGACGCAAAGGGTGAACTTGTACCGGCAGCAAACGAAAAAGGCATTTGTTCCTTTTCGAAGAAGTCTGTTACATTCTGAGGTGTGTCATTTTCGTCAACACCCACAGCCTGGTTAAATGTCAAAAAGGATTTCGCTGCCACGAGTAATTGTTTTCCGGATGGTTTCCCAACCGTAAGCAGTAATGGAACCGGAGAATACGTACTATAGAAATATTCGTTCAGTTGGCTGAAAAATTCATTCATATAAATAGCCCGTTCACTTTCCATATTTTCGGAGCGGATAGGTTTGAGATCAAAAGCTAAAAGGGCAAGATTTAGTTTCTCATCATTGAGATTGGCTGAAAGTTCGATGAGATAGTCTTTTAATGTATGCCGTTTGCGATTTAACGTAAGCAGATCATATACAAAAAACTTTTCCTCATATTGAGGTAAATACCTGATATCAGGTTCTATGGCATTGGCGCCATCTTTTAAGCATCGGATTGCATTTTTTGCTGAATTCGGATTGTGGCCGATGATATAGAATTTGCGCTTCATAACTATAAATGATTTACTTTACCAGGGGTGCTGATTAAAATATTCAACCAGATTCTTCGGCCGGTATGTTGAATCCTTTTTGTACCTTTCCATTACAGACGGGTGCAAGGATTCATTGGTATTTCCATCTTTCGGCTCCTCTTTCCCGATAGGACGGTAGAGTTTTGATTGCAATTTGTAAAATCCGGTGTACGTTTCATGCATCTTTGCCGTTGGATCGGGTTTTGTAGTAATGTTATCAAAGCTAAGGCTACAGCTCAACGCTTTTTCGAACATCCATTGTAAGGCAATATCCGATAATCCTGTTTCGGGATAACCACCGCCTACATCAGAATGAACACCCGGGAACCACACTTGTTCAAGAACCTGGCCCTTAATTCCGGGCTGCTGGTGCCATAAAGTTGCTTCAAAATTCTTTCGTTTCTCATCGATGGCCAGAGCCTGAAATGCATTAATGATCCTTGAAGATAAATCAGTATCGTGAAATTGATTTTTATTGTTGCCAAATCCTTTAATCGGAAGCGGATTGCCAAGCGCGCCAACGGTATCCCACACGCCTATAAATTTTATTTTGGTGGTTTCCTCAATAGCATATGTTCTCCTGAAAAGTGTAGCTTCAACTTCCCTGGGTTGAAACTTTGGATGACGTGAACGGTAAATGCTGTATGCCTTTTCAACGAGATTTTGATTAGTTGTCCTCAAAATCCCGGAATTTCTGATTAAGCCGGATAAACTCCGCACAGTAAAAGCTCCACGGCTAAATCCAAACAGGAACAGCTCATCACCAGGTTCATAGTTGTTAATAACAAATCTGTATGCCTGAAGTATCTTTCCCGAAATGCCAAATCCGGTTGCGCCGTCAAAAATCCGTTTCGATATTTTTCCTTCGCTGCCAATACCTGTATCATAATAAAGCATTTGTTCTGTTCCGTCGGCAGAGTAAGCACTTAGAGCATTTGCCATTTTAACTACATTCGTCTGGCAGAGTTTGCCGTCTTCCGTTTTATCGGGAGTATTCCAGGTCCCATCACAAAATATCGCGATTCTTTTCATGAAAAATAGATTGATATCAGTTTTAAACTGTATTTAGATGTTCTCCCAGGTTCTTGCGATCTACTTTTGATTTCAAACATTTGCCTCAGTCTCTCAGTTTCTTCGTGCCAAAATTCCTGTTTCCCTTACCCTTGTTTCTTTTCCTTGTCATCCGAAGTAGGGGTGGCAACCGCAGCACGCAATTTCATCAGTTTATTTAACAGGTCGAACCAAAACGGAGCACCAAGTGAGAGTGCCAAAGCAGTAATAATCCAGCCAAATAATGATTTAACAATACAGATTATCATGCACGACTTACATTCGTAGGTTTCCCATTCCAGTCCAAGGGAATGGTGAACATCGTTAATGTCGGTTTTAATAAGTTTGGTCGCATAACGAAGCAAAGTATCAGAGGTTGCTTTTAGCGCTTCATGTTGCGTGAGGCTCATTGAGGCAGTAAGTTCCATATTTTTAAGACTATCAATGCCCGACTCGGGAAGGTTCCCTTTTGCAATCTGAGTTGTAAGTGTATTGATTTGTGCCTTCTGAAGAGCAATCTCTTTATCCAGGTCGGGATGAGCTTTTGCAAATGCATCTGCCTGCTGAACAAGTTGTTCGCGGAGTTTAGGGTCTTTTTCTAATTTGTCGACGATTTTTATCGTATCAACATTGAATACGATGGCAATCGTTAATCCAACAAAAAATAAAATAAACTGGGTATGTTTCTTATACCAGTCTGATGCACGATCCATAGTTTCATTAAACCAGTTTTCGAGAAATCTTTTAAACCTGGTAATATCTCCATCCGCATCGGCCCAAATGGATTTAAGATAAATCAGCGTTTGTTCGCTTATTTTGGAGTTACCCCAATTGGTAGCGCTTTCATCCAGAGATTTCTGTATGAGAGATTTAATATCATCGCCAGGTTTTGCGTTCTGGCCACGAAGCAAATCAATAATAACTTTTGAAAATGTTTCTTTATTAATATAGGCTGGTTTGCTGTGCTTGCTTCCTTCACCCAAAAATTTTATAAGCGGATGTTCATAAAATTCAAATGAGGTAGTGTTTTTTTCTCCACCGTTTCCTGATTTCTTAAATAAATAAATTACACTCTTAAACCTGTTGGAGAATTTGTTTTCATCTTCAAGCATCCTGAATATAGCTCTTTGTAATATTTTAGCCCGGAACCCAAACCGTGTTGCTATAATCTCCTGGATAGTTGTAACCAGCAAGCTATAGAGCAAGTAAATAAAAACGAGGCTGATTACAACATCTATTACAACGGAATTCAACATTTAGGACTGATTATATTACACTTTAAGATTCATGAATCATTTAAGCTTCACATAATTTTCTGGTAAGAAGCAGTTTCAAACTGTAATTTTGGAAAATGTATTTTTTTGATTTTTGTGGATTCTCTTAACGCATAAGGTCAAAGCGTTCGTTTCTTCAAAATCCTGCAATCAAAAATACTTCCTGCGCTGTGCTTAAGCAATAGCACAAAAGAGTCATTTTTCAATGCCCATATTTTTAATGTTGAACTTTTCTAATTTATTCTTGTTTTAAGCTAACTCACGCATCTCTTGATGTATTTAATTTTTTCAAGTCTCCTGGTCTGGCAGGCTTTAACTCGTAAGCTTTATTGAGATTCATATCAAAGAATTACCTGCTGTTGAATCTAGAGGCTGTTAAATGTAGAATTCATATGGTTCATGTTATGGGATTCTATGCTGCCAGGTATTTCCATTGAAATTATTTGATTTTTAATCACAGTCAGTTAAGGCATTCAATCATGAAGAGCGAAAATGAATCTGATAATTATTACAAAGCGTTTGATAATGAAGGCAGGAACGATATAGTACAACCTGGTTTTTTTGCAAGTGAAAAGTCTTTTAGTCAAAAACTGCCTGAATCCGGTACTATTCTTCCATATAGCGCTTGTTTGATTGATCGTTCAGGAAGGCAATTTGTCTGTTTTCATGATGATTGTTTGGAGCATAACACTTGTTTGAAAAACGAGTTGCCGGATGAAAACATGGATTTTCTGGCAATGTATTTTCATCCCGTTGACAAAGCCTGTTTATGCGAGAAGATTTTTCCTGATATCATTACATTTTTGAGTACGATACCGAAGGATGAACTTTCGGATTACCGGTTTTCATTTAATCACCGGTACATCCGTAAGGATGGAAGTATAGCTCAGTTTTTACAGGAAGGCACATTATCAATAGCTGAGGATAATAACCTACCTGTTCTTAATCTGCGAGTATTCACCGAAATTGGTGATTTTAAGACGGATGAAACCATGATTCTGTCTATTTTCAGGTATTCAGCAGAACTGGGGTATAAAAAAGTTTACTCCAAAGTATACGGGAACAGGGATACTGCGCAATTGTCGCTGCGTGAAATTGAAATTATAAAACTCTGCCTCGAGGGGCTTAGCAGCAAAATGATCGCCGACAGGCTCAACCTAAGCATTCATACTGTCAAAAATCACAAGCGCAATTGCATGGAGAAAACATTAACCCACAATATTACCGAACTGATACATTTATGCATCAAGAGTCATTGGCTTTAAAAGTAAAGGGCTTGAAAACAAGTATTTTTTATAGGCTCCATTCCCGAATAACTTCGTTTTAAGAAATTTAATTCCGTGTTACCAGGGTAACCCGTTATATTCATTTGCCATTGGTACCAAGCGTTTCAGAAAGTCTTCAGCCGGTTGAATCTCACCAATTTCCGAATGCAGGCTTGAGCTGTTCTGAAGGCTTACAAACTTCAGTTTGTTATCTGCATCAGTAAAAGAACCAAAATTAGTGTTCAGCGAAGGAACCCTCACAATTGAGAAGTTTTGTTTAAGCAATTCCTTGTTGATCCTTCCAAGAGCTGTTGATAAATCAGAGTTTGCAAACCCTTTAACTACAAAACGCTCTTTTTCACGCTCCAGGTCAACCAGGCCAACAGTTTGTTGGGTCTGCCGGTTTATTACCGTGCACGAAACCCTGTTTATATTGGTTATCAGTGATTTTACATCACCGCCATCGTATTTTTTCAACCGGTCGAGTGGGATGATACTGGACGCGAATACTTGCCCGGCTTCCAACTGGTTGACATCTTCAGCCGAACTTAATCCGAACATTTTATAATTTTCAGCATTAACGGTTGTTGAAAGCCCTTTAAGGAAAGTACTCGTTTCCTGCTTTGCCTGGTCCATAGAGTTCTGGGCTTCGAGCCCTGCTGCAAATGCCAGGGTTATTAGTATGATAAATATACTTTTTTTCATTTTCAGAGTCCTCCTTATTTTTTGGTTATGTTATAGTAATCGTTCCAATGTGTGTGGTCTGAACCACTAACGTATTCTGCATATGTGATAAAACGCTGGTTGCCGACTTTCGGTGCCCAGGGATCATTTATGCTTACATAGTTCACATTGTTGATAACAGCATAACCGGTTACTACCATCATATGTCCGCCGCCACCTGTCCAGTGCCACGAAAAGGCAAAAGGTTTTTTAGAGCAATAAATTTGTTTTTTCAGATCTTCCCAGCTCAATGCGGCATCCGAGGTTACGTTAGCAGTAAAACCGTACTTGTCGAATTCGGGCCATCCTCCGTTTACACAGGCATTGGGAACAGGGCTGTTGCAACAATCAGTTCTTCCGAACCGTTTGTTGGCTTCGTCGCACTGATCCACACTTGTTCCAAGAAACTCCATACACATTTCGCCGCTTGCTGCCCAGCACCACATGCTCGTTTCCTGCGGCCGTAATGCAACAGCCTGGCTGCCAATAGTCGCGTTTGGGGTACAGCAACCACTGGCAAACGCGAGCCCGGCGCCTATAAGTACCGAAAGGTATATAATATTCAGTTTTTTCATAACTAGCAGATTAAATTGATTTCAGGTTTTCATAACTCAAAATTAGTTCAACCGGCAGCCGTAATGCAATAGCACAAAAGTGTCATTTTCTCGTGATTAAATAAAAAGTCCGGACACAGCCAGAGACTATATCCGGACTTAAATAAATCCGTAATCATTCAGATAATACTAACTGGCGGCATTCATCACCTTCAACTGGTGATTGATGGATTCCTGGTGAATGGCTTTGAACATCTGTTCAATAAATTCAGAGCTTAAGCCTTTACTTTGACCTTTAACAGCGACTTTTTTTATGATTTCCTCCCAACGCTGGTTTTGCAGGATCGTGATATTATTATCCTTTTTGTACTTACCGATGGTTTCGGCTACATTCATGCGTTGTTCCAATAAGTCGAGGAGCTGTTCGTCGAACCTGTCGATCTGGCCCCTAAGCAATCCAAGCTTATCAAGGAAATTGCTATCGCTCGAAACAGATTGGCGAAGTACCAGATTGTTGAGTAAATCCAATAAAGCAGGAGGTGTAACCTGTTGACTTTTATCGCTCCATGCATTGTCAGGATCAATATGCGATTCAAGCATTAATCCATCATAGTTCAGGTCCATAGCTTCCTGAGCAATTTCAAACAGGTATGCTCTTGCACCACCGATATGACTTGGATCGCAGATCAGTGGCAAACCCGGAATACGCATCCTCAGATCAATAGGTATCTGCCATTTAGGCTGATTGCGGTACGCTGTTTTCTCATACGCTGAAAACCCACGGTGAATGGCTCCTATTCGCTTTATGCCAGCAGCATAAAGACGTTCGATAGCGCCTATCCAAAGGTCCAGGTCAGGATTTACAGGATTTTTTACAAGAACCATTACGTCGACGCCTTTAAGTGTGTCAGCAATTTCCTGCATGGCAAAAGGATTTGCCGAAGTACGCGCTCCAATCCACAAAACATCCACACCAAATTTCAGAGCTTCGTACACATGGGTTTGCGTGGCAACTTCGGTGCCTGTTGCCAGACCTGTTTCTTCTTTTACGCGTTTCAGCCATTTAAGTCCTTCGGTTCCAACACCTTCAAACGCGTTTGGCCTTGTACGTGGCTTCCAGATTCCGGCCCTGTACACATCCACTTTCTTAAGTGCTGCCAGCTGGCGCGCGGTTTCCATTACCTGCTCTTCCGTTTCGGCACTGCATGGCCCTGAAATCAATAAAGGTCTGCCTTTGTATATGCTCCAGTTTTCTAAAGGTTCGAGTTGAAGTTTTGTTTCCATGTGTTTTGATCGTTAATTGTTAATGGTTAAAAGTTAATGGAAAGGCAAACTGATGCACTCTCCTCAGCATTTTTGACTGATAGGATTCTGAATTCAGGCTTATATGATTGGGCTTCCCTAAATCCTAACCCCCAAATCCAAATCGCTAATTCAATATTTTCCTGATCTTATTTGCTTCATTCA
This sequence comes from Bacteroidales bacterium, assembly GCA_963665485.1. Taxonomy (GTDB): domain Bacteria; phylum Bacteroidota; class Bacteroidia; order Bacteroidales; family UBA4417; genus UBA4417. The sequence continues at coordinate 1,950,104 of OY762227.1, forward strand.
TAAGTTCTGTTAGCCCTTCAGTATTTTTCTCAAGAATATATTTTTTAAAAAGGTTCATCTTTTCGACGTAATTATCCAGCACTTCGATAATATATTCGGAATTCTGAAGAAAGATAGGCGCCCAGGTTTCGGCATTGCTTTTCGCAAGTCGTACCGTTGATTCAAAACCACCGGCAGCCAGTTTCAGGATATTTTCTTCGTCTTTTTCTTTATCCAGTACGCACAGAGCAAGGGAAAATGAAGTGATATGCGAAATATGCGAAACATAAGCCACATGAATGTCATGGTCAACTGCTTTCATATAAGAAATTCGCATATTGAGCAGATTGTACATATCGACAACCGTTCTGAGCGCATCTTCGTCCGAAAGATCTTTATCGCAGATAATAACATGCTTATAGTCGAATAGTTTGCCGATGGCCGCCATTGGACCTGAGAATTCAGTACCGGCCATCGGGTGCGATGCCACATAGCGGCCGCGGTTAGGGTGATTTATCACAGCCTCGGCTATCCCAGCTTTGGTTGAACCCATGTCGATCACTACTTTATTGGTTCCATTCATCAGGGTAAGTATTTCTGGTAACAGAACCCTGTTTGTATTAACGGGTGTGCTTAATATTATAAGATCCGACTTTTTAACAGCATTTTCCAGCGTATCTATTTTATCAACCAGCCCACTGTGCAAAGCAATGTTCTGGTGATGCTTATTATTGTCAACTCCAATAACAGAGCTCGCAAAGCCACGTCGTTTAAGGTCGATGGCCAGTGATCCGCCAATTAATCCGATACCTACTATACAGATTTTCATTGTAATTATTCTTTTAGATATATTCCTGCCCTTTATTTAAACGGTGCTCATCTTATTTTAAGTCCCAAAATTCAAATTCCAAGTCACAAATTCCAAGTCACAAATTCCAAGTCTCAAATTCCAAGTCACAAATTCCAAGCTTCAAATTTCAAGTTTATTTTTTATTGATTAAGATCAAATTCCTTCCTTTTCATCCTCCTTGGATCTTGGTTTCTTGGAATTTGAGTCTTTTAAAAATTCATTTCTGACAACCTGTCGAGAGCTTTGTTCAGCATTTGTTCATTTGCGCAAAGTGAAATGCGTACATACTGATTTCCCTGATCGCCGAAAACCATACCCGGAGTTATAAAAACGTTTGCCTTGTGAAGGATTTCTTCGGTGAGTTCTTCGCCACTGGTATATTTTGCCGGGATTTTACCCCATACAAAGAGCCCGGTTTGTGAAGCATCAAAGGTGCAATTCAGTTTGTGCATGATTTCTTCAACCAGCTTTCGGCGGGATCTATAGATTTTGTTGTTCTCAGCATACCAATCGTCATTGCTTTTGAGTGCTTCAACCGCAGCCAGTTGCATTGGTTGGAAAGTACCTGAATCCATATTGCTCTTAACTTTAACTATGCTTTGAATATATTCCGCATGCCCTGCCACCATTCCGATACGCCAGCCTGCCATATTGTGTGATTTGCTCATCGAATTGAGTTCCAGCGCCACATCCTTTGCGCCATCCACCGATAAAATACTTAAATGCTCATCATTCAGAATGAAACTGTATGGATTGTCGTTGACCAATAAAATGGTATGCTTATGAGCGAAAGCAACCAGGTCCTCGAAAAGTTTCTTTGAGCCTTTTGTGCCGGTAGGCATATGCGGATAGTTCACCCACATAATTTTCACTTTGCTAAGATCGCTGTTTTCCAGTTCCTGTAGATCAGGATACCAGTTTTGGCTCTCTTTCAGATTATAGAAACGTACCTTGGCTCCTGTTAACTTTGAAACTGAAGTATAGGTTGGATATCCCGGATTCGGGACCAAAACCTCATCATTTTCGTTCACAAATGCCATACTGATATGCATAATGCCTTCCTTCGATCCAATCAGCGGCAATATTTCAGTAGCCGGATTCAGCGAAACGTGGAAATATTTTGCGTACCATTCAGCGAAAGCGTTGCGCAATGCCGGAATGCCATTGTAACTCTGGTAACCATGTACGTTTGGCAATTTAGCAGATTCGCCTAATTTTTCAATTACCGCAGCCGTTGGAGGAAGATCCGGACTACCGATTCCCAGGTTTATAATATCCAGGCCGGCTTCCCGCATCCCGGCAATCTGCCTGAGTTTGTGCGAAAAATAGTATTCCTGAACCAGTTCAGTTCTCTTCGATGGTTTTATTTTCGGGTGGCCGTTGTCCATTTTGATATTCTCCCAGTATTTGTAATTGTTCAGTTAAAGGTCTGATTGCATCCAATGCTTGCTGATATCGGGTAAAATCCTCAAAAATCAGGTCGATGTAAAAGAAATATTCCCATTCAATACCAACAATTGGCAGCGATTGAATTTTAGTGAGGTTCATTTTGTAAAACGAAAGCACCGATAGCACCTGCGATAACCGGCCTTCCTCATGGTGGAGCGAGAAACACAGGGTTGCCTTGTTAATGGTTTGATTAGCTATTTGTTCCAGTTCTTTCACGGCATCACTTTCAGTTATAATCTGGAAGCGTGTAAAGTTGCGCTTGTTGGCTTCAACCTCCCTTTTCAGGATTTCCATATCATACATCTGAGCAGCAAGTTCGCTGCCAAGCGCGCCTACGCCCATCAGGTTTTCTTCCCTTATCCACTTTACGCTGAGCGCAGTATCAACCGAATCGATTATTTTCACTCCTTTGCGCCTAAGCTCATTCAGGAAAATATGGCATTGCTGTATCGCAATCGGATGCGAATGGATTTCCCTGATATCATCAATAGTTTGACCCGGCAAAGCAATCAGGTTCTGAACCACGCGAAGGTACTGTTCGCCCATAATAGACAGTCCGCTTTCCCTCAGTAAGGTATGATTCTGAAGCAAACTCCCGGCAACAGAATTTTCCATGGCGACTATACCGCAATCTACTTTTTTATCGTGAAGTTCATTAAACAGGTCGGTAAAGGTTACACAAGGTACAATTTCAATTGGGATTTCGCCAAAAAAATCTTTGGCTGCCAGCTCGTGAAAGGCCCCGAATCCGCCCTGTATGGCAACGCTGATGATGTTTTGTTTGAGAGGAGGTGTCATAATTTAATCAAAAAAAAAGTCCCGTATCATCCGGGACTTTAACATTATTAGTTTTTAGCAATAACGAATCAGTCCGGCTTCCCCGCAAAATAAAAAAAGAAGAAAAAATGATACGTGCTATTGTTTTTCATGTCGGTTGTTGTAAAAACAGGATGCTTTTTATCTGTACACCCCGTTAACTGAATGCAAAAATACACATTTTAGCATTATAAAAACTGTTTCAAATTTGGATCAGAAATTTAATATTTAGTATCTATGTTGTAAAATACTGAATAATAACGTGATATGAATTTTTTTAAGTAAGGAAATTAGTTTTCATTTATTTCAAATTCAGAGTTTCACTTAATTGAATAACCACTAAGCACATCCTGTCGCACTTTTCTTATCAGCTTCCAGGCTTTTTCTACATGCTGTTGAGTAGTAAGTGTGCCGGCAATTGACATGCGAAGCGTATATTGCCCGTTAAGTTTTGTATGAGTAAGGAATATTTTTCCGGAGGCATTCAGGCTTTTGAGCAAGTCTTCGTTTAGGCGGTTCAGGTTTTCAGTTCCGGTAACACAGGATGGCTTGAACCTGAAACATACCAGGCTTAACGGAACCGGAGCCATGATTTCGAAATCATGCTCGTCGAGTATCTCTTGTTCCAGCCAGTGAGCAATTTTAATATGTTCTCTTATCTTTTCTTGCAGTTGATTTACTCCATACGAACGGATCACAAACCAGAGTTTTAGCGCCCTGAACCGGCGGCCAAGCTGAATTCCCCAGTCGCGGTAATCATTTACAAGCCCGCGGTTACCGGTTTTGAGGTATTCCGGTAAAATTTCGAAAGTGCGGATCAAGGATTCCTTGTCTTTTACAAAATATGCCGAACAATCGAAATTGGTGAACATCCATTTGTGTGGGTTAAACACAAAACTATCTGCCTTTTCAATTCCTTCAATCATCCAGCGGTATTCGGGTAATAGCAAAGCTGTTCCGCCATAAGCGGCATCCACATGCAGCCAAATGCCTGATTCCTCACAAACTGCTGCTATTTCATTAAGCGGATCCACGGAAGTGCAACCTGTGGTTCCAAGTGTAGCCACCACACATAAGGGTTTGAAACCTGCTGCGATATCCTCGTCAATTGCTTTTTTTAACTGGGCTGCATCCATCCGATAGCGTGTATCAGTCGGTATTTTTACAAGGTTTCTCTTGCCGATGCCGGCAATTTTCACAGCTTTATCCACCGACGAATGTGTTTCGGTTGAACAATACACCCGGAGTTTCTCTGTTCCATTAAATCCACCTTCATTAATTCCATAATTCATAATCCTTTCACGTGCGCTTAAAATAGCTGACAATGTGGAGGTTGAAGCTGTATCCTGAATTACGCCATCCCAATCTGCCGGCAAGCCAGTCATGGATTTAAGCCAATTCATAACTTTTTCTTCCAATTCAGCGGCAGCAGGGGAAGTGTCCCACAACATACCCTGGGCGCCAAGCGAAGCTGTAAGCATTTCGGCTAAAATGCTGGGATAGCTACTGTTAGCAGGAAAGTAGGCAAAGAAATTCGGGCTTTGCCAATGCGTGATCCCGGGCATAATAATACGTTCGAAATCACTCATAATCTGCGTCATATCTTCACTTTCGGCAGGAGGAGCGACAGGCAGCTGTGCTATTATTTCACCCGGCTTTACTTTGGATTTTACAGGATATTCTTCAATATGCTCATAATAATCAGCCATACGGTCGGCCAGGCGATGCGTCCATTCACGGAATTCGGTGTTATTCATAGGATGCGGAAATTTTTAGTAAAAGTAAGGAATGTGGAAATTGCAGGAATAGATTTCCGCACTTTATATACCCGGAATGCCGATTTTAATAATCACTAAGGCGTTTCCAATATTCAATTCGCCGTTTTCAATATTGGATTCGCCGTTTTCAATATTCAATTTGATGTTTTCAATATTGGATTCGCCGTATTCAATATTCAATTCGCCGAGATCAATATTACATTAGGCTTGCCAGGATTTTTTTTTGAATTTGTTAAAAAAATCGAATGGTGTGCAATAAGATAATTGTTGAAATAGTCGGCACTGCCTGCTAAAGCAGCTGTGCCGACTATTATTAATAACAATTATTGTTTAACAATTGTGTAGCTTTCTTCGTCTGTACCTTCATTAATCTTTATAATATATACCCCCGTAGTAAATTTTGATAAATCTATTTTTGTTTCAAATGTTTCGCTTCCATATTTTTGAGTCGAAAGAGTAATACCCGACTTATCAACTACCCGGATAGATTTTATTGATTTATCTTTTTGAAAACTCTTGTCAATACTATTATCCGGAAGTAATGAAATCGTTACTTCCGAGTTTGTAGGGTTGGGGAAAACCGAATAGGAGCTACAAGTCACTTGGACTAATTTTTCCCCACGAAATGAACCACATAGATTTGAATTAGTTGCATAAACCCAACCTACACCACTTTCAGTGCCTTTAACCGTGCATTTATAACCATAATTCACGCCAATTACCTGTAAAGGTCCGTAAACCGACCATGCTGCATTTCTGTTATATTTTTCAACATATAAACTTTGCGAACAAAACATAGTCGAACTACCGGTAACAATTGGGGTATAGGCGGGTAACCCTACCCATATAGTTTTTTCTAGTACCACATTATTGCATGTACCGGCACGTACCCAGCCGGAACTACCATAATTATCGTACGACAGGGAAACAAGTGGTAATGGATCGCCATCCGAACTTTTGACTACTAATTGGTTTGTGCCTTGTCCGCTTACATATATTAAATTGGGGCTAAAAGTCCAATTAACTACTTGACCTGATGGCAAGTTAGTCACCGCATAAGTAGCGTTTAAAGAGCAAACAGTAGATGGGCCAGTAATGTTTCGTGTTAAATATGATATATTAGTGGTATTAGTTGTAAGTGCATTTGAGTTATTTGGATCAAGCCAGTTGCTTAATCTTGTTGCATCAGTTCCATTGCCTGTCCATGATAAGTCAAAACGACCATAAAAATCCCATAGTTGGGAACCATCACAAACAGATGGACCACCATTAAGCTGACCAATTATTCTATGGTTTTGGTCAAACAATGGAGACCCTGATGAACCACCCTCTGTAATGGCAGTTACAATTTGACCAGCTCCATTATTTTGTGGACTCCAGTTTGCGCGCCAATGTTGATTGATAGTTCCTCCATAACTTGCCACTGTAACCGCATTCTCAGCTCTACTAATTTTCATTACATCTCCACTTGGATGATGTATCCCAGTTGCATTTTGAGCTGGAGTTACACTCCTTGTCCATCCAGCATAATTAATACCAGAGTTTGAAGGTGGCGTATTATTTAATTCCACTAAACAAAAATCTGAGTTTGCCCAATTGGCTCTAAGAGTTGAACCATTATATGTTACACCATTGCTATTTTGCGTCGTAGTACAAGTAGGGCTCCACGCCTGAAAAGTAAACCGCCAAGCTGCAACATCTTGAATAGGGTCAGTTGCATAACAATGATTTGCTGTTAGAAAAAATGGTCTACTGGAGCTACATGCATTCATTATTATTGAACCGCTACACCAAGTTTGTCCGTTTGCATTCAAAATTAATGCTACAGAATTTCGTTCACCTTCCCATCCATTGCCCAATGGACAAAGAACATTAATGTTACAAGAGCCCGATTGGCCAAATCCACCAACTTTTATTGATTTATAAATTTCTTTGTAACCATAGGCTATATTGTTTGAGTGGAGCAATAGTTGCTCTTTTGAACTAACTGGTGTTTTAATTTCTATGATAAGTATTTGCCCGCGATAAACCCAACTACCCCAAATTTTATTGGGGTTATTTTCATTTTCAGTAATAGGGCCAGTTATCATTTCCCCATTTTCATTGTAAACATACATTTCTGTTGATTTGGGTAAATAAAATTTATCAAAATTAATACTTACCGATAATGCACCATTGAGTTTAATTGTAAACTTGCCATATGCATATTCTTTATCATAACTCCAATTTATAAGATATGCAATATTCAAGTCAATAGGAATAGGTACAGCAAGGTGAAAAGGCTTTGTTTCGCTGGATTTTGCTATTTCAGTCTTTTCTTGTTCTAAGAGTTCTTTGATGTTCTTCGTAGGCAACTCATAATCAACCTGAGCCAGATAATCTTTCGCAAAACGGCCTTGCGAGGAAATTAATATCTCATTATTGAAGTTAGTTGAAACTTGGGCTTGAGTTAAAAAACAAATAGAAGCCCAAAGAATGAGAATATAATATTTTACCTTTTTCATAATAATTTTAATTGGTGTTAAAAATTATAATTGCACGAAATAATCGTTCCAATAGAAAATATATTTCGTCCTATCTGCTGTGAATTGTCATAGTAATAATTTTTTAAAAACATCTCATCAATTCCCCAATGCGTTAATAAAGGTAAAGTTGCATTAAGTTCAACAGAAAATCTCTTAGTAAGAGCTTTTTCTAAACCTAAGTTCACATTAATGATTCTTCCTATTGATATAGTTTTATGGTTGATCTGGCTATTCTGGAAAGAAGAATTTGAAAGATATTCTGGAGTATACTTTTGTTTAAAAGAAATGAAATGATTACAGGTAAGTGAACAATTAATTGAATAATTGTTTTTTAAATGTTTTGAGTATCCCAAACCAGCTAAAAACTGTATATTATCATATTCATATGACTTTGTATAAAAAGACAATTTAGTTGGGTCATCAAATTTAAATGGTCTGTGTATGCCAAATACCTGTTTGAAATAGCCTATGCCAACTATCATGAACAAATCTTTATAGATTGTTCTTGTATGATTAATGTTGATGCCGTAACTGATAGCATCACCGCTTTTGTAATTATTATTTCCTGAAGAAGATTGGGGAGTTTCTGAATTGTTCCAAATAATTGGAATTGAAATTCCAATAGCTTTTAAGCTATCTTTATGCGTTTGAGGATAACCATTCATAGGTATGGTTATCAGCAAGATAAATGCACAAAATATCAAGAAAGTTGTTTTCATTCTTTTTGTTATAAATCAATATGTAACATAATGCGTGGACATCCTTTTTTAGGTTTTACTTATCTTAACTTTTTAATTGTAAGATAATAGTAAAGGGACTTTTTTAAAGGAAAAGGATGCATGTAACTATGATAAATATTTGCTAATGCTAAATTAATAATTATTGTTTAACCTAAAACCAGGCACTCCCACAAAACGACTGCCTGGCTTTATATTTTAAATTTACATATTAAACTTTTAAGGTTTAGTTGTTTTTGTCGCTTTTGCAGTATCGTCAACATTGAAACCCCATTCAGCAATTCGTTTTGGGTTTTTGGAGTTAAGGGCTTTAAGTAAGTTACGGCTGCTTTTCAGAATCTCTTCAATAGCTGGGATCAATAAATCACGCTCGCGGTATGCTGCTTCCATTTTTCCTTTTAGTTCTTCCGCTTCGTTGTGTTTAGCAAGTGCATTGGCAATAGTAGGCCCTGTTTTTAACCAATCGTAATCTGTCATCGTGTTTAGTGGTGAAGCCGCGCCATCAGCAATATGCTTACCATAAACTTTAGCTGCCAGTTCAAGCATTTTTACGAGGTTTGCCGAAATTTCAATTCTTCCTTTTGTGTTTGCCATTTTTGTGGATTTAGTGAATAGCTGGATTATTATACTTAAAGCATGTAAATATATGATATATAAACCTCTAACGCAAGCTTAATTTGAAGAAAAACAGATAAAAGGCTTCATAAAACCAAATTTGTATATGCCCTATTTAATATTCAATTTGCCGTTTTCAATATTCAATTTGCTGTTTTCAATATTCAATTTGCCATTTTCAAAATTCAATCTGTCGTTTTCAAAATTCAAATTGCCATTTCCAATATTCAAATTGCCAATATAAATATTCAATTTGCGGAATTCAATATTGCTTTACCATTTTCCTGAATAATCTACCGTAATTATATTGTTTTCATGCAAACTGTGCATTTGACCAAATCGGGATATGGAGAATTCACATGGTGACCTGGGGCCACCATGTGAATAAATATTAGTTAAAAACTATTCTTCTCCTTTTTTTTGAATTCCATAAGCATTAATGTAGCGATAACTGCGCTAATATCACAATTGATGTATAGTTTTTCATAAGGTAATTTATTCGTTTATTTTATTGATCTCAAATTTTAACGTTGCCTCTTTTGGAAGTTTATTGACAATAATTCCATAACAGAACCTGCCTGCTGGTAAAGCGTCGTTATAAATTATATTCAACTTATATAAATAGGCGTAATCGCCAGTTTTAATGAACTTGTGCTCTAATTTCGCGATACCATTGGTGTATAAGTTATCTCCAACAAGAAGGTCGCATTTCGAAAAATCAATATTCTGTAACGAGCTAATTTGGGCTATCAAATCTTTGGCAAAGATTTTTTCTAACGATTCCTGATCTTTAATAACCATAGTTTCTTCATTTTTCAAATTGTATCCCATGTAGAGGATTGGTAATTCTTTGACAATAGGCAAATATTCACTTGTATCATCTTTTTTGCATCCAGCCCCCATTTGCATTAAGAGGAGGCAAATGAAACTGATTTTAAAAATGTTTGTTTTCATATTAATGTTTTTTGTTTTTAGGAGATTTAAACAAATCATAATCTATAAATTATAAGGTGGAAGAATCTGTCAAAAGGTTTTATAAAGACTGCATTTAATTTTGTTTGGCGGGCAGAAACAATGGGCAATTATACGTAGAAGTTGCAGCGTTGCGCAAGCAGTCAAATTGATAATGTTCGGATTGCTTATTAGAGAGAGCGTCAAACCGGTTTCATGATATTAAATCTAAAACCAGGCACTCCCACAAAACGACTGCCTGGCTTTATATTTTAAATTTACATATTAAACTTTTAAGGTTTAGTTGTTTTTGTCGCTTTTGCAGTATCGTCAACATTAAAACCCCATTCGGCAATTCGTTTTGGGTTTTTGGAGTTAAGGGCTTTAAGTAAGTTACGGCTGCTTTTCAGAATCTCTTCAATAGCTGGGATCAATAAATCACGCTCGCGGTATGCTGCTTCCATTTTTCCTTTTAGTTCTTCCGCTTCGTTGTGTTTAGCAAGTGCATTGGCTATAGTAGGCCCTGTTTTTAACCAATCGTAATCTGTCATCGTGTTTAGTGGTGAAGCCGCGCCATCAGCAATATGCTTACCATAAACTTTAGCTGCCAGTTCAAGCATTTTTACGAGGTTTGCCGAAATTTCAATTCTTCCTTAAGTGGTTGCCATTTTCAGATAGTTTTAGTTTATAATTAAATTTTAATAGTTTGTGGCTGTAAACATAGAACATATTAAGATATAATGCAAGTGATTTTTAGAAAAGTTTAAATATTTTTTGGAAATAGGTATACTGCTGTATTCGAATTGGTTGATAGAATAATATTAGCTAAATAAAATTCGGTTTTCTCTACTGCTTCAAAGAATGTCTCAACTAAATAATGGATCTGCCATTTCCGGGTATAAGTATGCCAAAACTGAATACACTATAAAAATCATTTCAAAACATAATCCGAAAAGTCCCTACTTTTGCACCCTTATTTTTCATTGAAACTTCCCTGCTTAGGTCAGGTGATTTCTTCTGAAATATTTATGCTGTAACAGCCTTTTAAATACGTAATGAGCAAGAATTATATCCCGCAGGCGTTTTATTTTACTTTGGCTGTTGCCGGGATACTTGGGGTTTTATCCCTGTTTTCAGGAGAAGAAACCTTTTTGGGTTATACCATTAAACCAGTAATCATCCTTTCTGATATTTTAACTGACGACAGCGCGCGGCTTAAACCTCTTTTTGTCGATACACTTGCCCTGGAATCTGAGCCAGCTCCCAAGGGTGTTGTAAGTTTTCGCAATTTTACCAATGACAGATACCCCCTGGATAAACTTCTTGCCCAGTTACTGAAAGCAAAAGAGAAAAAGGGTAAAGTCCGGATAGCGTGGTATGGCGATTCGTTTTCGGACGGAGATATTCTTGTAAGCGATTTACGCGATACGCTTCAAAGCCTGTACGGTGGAAATGGTGTCGGGTTTGTACCTATTACTTCCGAAGTTGCCGGTTTCAGGCGTTCGGTTATTCATTCTTTTGGTGGATGGAACACCACGTCGATCCTTACCAATTCACATTCCGGACGATTTGGGATAAACGGATTCAGCTACACACCTGATTCGGGTAATTATGTCTTTTATAAAGGTACCAACCATTTCAAACATACTTCAACCTTCAGTACCTTCAGGATATTTTATGCCTCAGCGTACAATCAGAAAGCCCGGATTATGATCAACAGGAAGGACAGCCGCGTTATGGATATGGTTGCTTCTGAGTTTCCTTCGATGATCACCGTGCAGGCTGATACTATCCGGCAGGTAAGCGCCAGGTTTAACCTGAGTGGCATGATATGTTTCGGCGCTTCGCTGGAGGATGAAACCGGAATCTATATCGATAATTTTGCCATTAAAGGGAACTCAGGTCTCGGGCTCCAGGCAATTCCAGAAAAGAACCTTGCCGCTTTCGACAGTCTGCTGCATTATGATATGATCGTACTTCAGTTTGGATTAAATGTTTCGAATTCGCCTACTGCAAATTTCACCGGCTACATCAAAGGGATGAGTAAGCTGATCAATAAACTCAAGGAGGCTTTTCCCGAAACACCCATATTGCTTTTGTCTGTTTCGGACCGGAGCCAGCGCCGCCAGGGACAGTTTGTTACCATGCCCGTTATCCCGTTTCTTATTCAGGCCCAGGAAAAAATTGCGTATGATAATAAGTTGTTATTCTGGAACCTTTTTGAGGCTATGGGTGGCGAAAATTCCATGGCCGGGTTTGCCAATTCAAAACCTGCGCTTGCCAACAAAGATTATACACACCTCAATTTTGCCGGCGGGAAGAAAGTTGGGTTGTCATTTGCCAGGAGTTTTATTTATGAAGTAGAAAAATACCAGAAAAGGAGGAAGAGTCTTGCTGTTGTTGCGAAATAGGTTATTAGTACTAAGTATATTTTTATTTATCTCCTTTGGTTTGAAGGGGCAGGAGAATGTTAGCGATACCCTTGGTGTTGTTGAATTTCCATTTATTAACTATGAAGCAGATTCATTGATCAACGCGGCTCATCTGACACCTTTTTTTGAAAAATTACTCAAACTCGATAATGGAGATTCAAACCAGGTAAGCATTCTGCATATCGGAGATTCTCATATTCAGGCTGATTTTCTTACACGTGAAGTCCGCAAAGACTTTCAGCAAAGGTTTGGGAACGCGGGCAGGGGATTAGTGTTCCCGCTCAGGGTTGCCGGTACTAATGAGCCAAATGATTACCGTTCTTCAACCAATACCGGATGGACAGTGACGAAAATAAACAGTCCGAACCGGTTTCCTGAGCCAGGATTATCAGGAATATCATTGTATTCAGATCAACCAGGGATCTATTTTGATATCACAACGCTGAACCACGACGACCTGGATTATGCTTTCGACCAGGTTACGCTTATCCATCGTAAAGATTCATTGCAGTTCGATTGCCGTTTTACCGATTCACCGCCTAAATTTGGTTACCTTATGTCGGCCAGTCCAATGGAACCTGGCGAAATCACTACATCGGTAAGGTTTGAACACCCTACAAATTATGTCCGCGTACAAGCAGAGCAAACGGAAGTAGGCCAAAATTCAGTTGCAGTTAATGGATTGCTACTAACAAATGGTAAACCTGGAGTTTTGTACAACAGTGTGGGCATAAATGGGGCTCATTTCAGCGATTTCAACAATTCACCACTTTTCTACACGCAGTTAAAAGTTTTAAAGCCCGACCTGGTTATTATTTCTCTTGGAACCAACGAAGGCGCAAATATAAAAGTAACTGCGGATGAGGTAATTGCATCTGCAATCACAATGGTGCAACGAATCAAATCCATAAATCCGGGAACCTCTATAGTTATAGCCACACCTGTGGATGATTACTTCCGGAAAAAATATAAGAATCCTTACCTGGAAGCAGTTCAACGTGCTTTAATTCAAAGTGCTGTGCAGGAAAATGTTGCATGTTGGGATATGTATGGTATCAGTGGAGGTTTTGGTTCATGCGCTGAATGGAAAAAAGCGGCTATGATGCAAAAAGACGGCGTACATTTCAATAAACAAGGATACACTTTGCAGGGATCATTATTATATAAGGCATTAATCGACAGCTATTTGAAGTATGCAGCAGATTGATTTTCATAAACTTTTACAGGAGTTCGTCTACAACCCAAAGGAGCCGATGATTTTCAGCAGCGGGTTCTTTTTATTCCTCTTCCTGGGGTTTATAGCTGTGTATAGTATTGTTTACAAACACAATACGCTAAAGAATATTTACCTTACACTGTTTTCAATCTTCTTTTATTATAAATCCAGCGGCCTGTATTTCATCCTTTTACTGATCACTGCGGTGGTGGATTACAATCTTGCCAGGCAGATTGCGAAAACCGAAATTAAGCAAAAACGGGTTTTATTTCTGGTTTTGAGTTTAGTAGTCAATATTGGTATGCTGATTTATTTCAAGTATACCAACTTCTTCCTGGGAATGTTTTATGACCTGGCGAACAAGCCTTTTGATCCGCTGAATATCTTTTTGCCTGTAGGGATTTCATTTTTTACTTTCCAGAGCCTGAGTTACACCATCGATATCTATCGCCGCAATATTGAGCCGGTTAAAAACATTTCCGAATTCGCCTTTTTTGTGACATTTTTCCCTCAAATGGTAGCCGGTCCTATTGTGCGGGCTTCGGTATTCCTGCCACAGGTTCGGAAAACGCCTTTTGTAACTAAAGCTGATTTTGGTAAAGCAATTTTCCTGATCTGTATCGGGTTGTTTAAAAAAGCAGTTATTTCCGATTATATCAGCCTGAATTTTGTCGACAGGATTTTTGATAATCCCGGCTTATACACCGGGCTCGAAAACCTGTTTGGCGTTTATGGCTACGCGCTCCAGATTTATTGTGATTTTTCGGGTTATACTGATATGGCCATTGGTATAGCGTTAATGATGGGATATAAACTTCCGGTCAATTTCGATTCACCTTACCAGTCGGCAAGTATCACCGAATTCTGGCGGCGCTGGCATATTTCACTTTCCAGCTGGCTGCGCGATTACCTGTATATTTCGCTTGGTGGAAACCGCAAAGGCAAAATCCGCACCTATATAAACCTGATGATCACTATGTTGCTTGGTGGATTGTGGCATGGCGCCGCTTTAAAATATGTAATATGGGGAGCGTTACATGGCATTGGACTGGCCTTTGAGAAATTTATCAACTCTGTTATCAGCATTCCGAAAAATAAACTTACCCGGTTTCTGGGAGTTCTCATCACATTTCATTTTGTTTGTTTGGCCTGGATATATTTCAGGGCCGATAATATGGCTGTGGTAAACGCAATGCTTACGCAGATTACTACCGCGTTTCATGCCGAAATTATCCCTGATTTCATCAAAGGGTATCCCTATGTTCTGGTGCTTATGGCACTTGGGTTTATACTGCATTATATCCCTTCTGGTATCGAAAATCAAGCCCAGGAACTGGTCGTTAAGTCACCTTTTGTACTTAAAGTAGCGTACCTGGTAGTAATTGTTTTTATTGTTGTTCAGATCAAATCTTCAGAAATACAGCCGTTTATATATTTTCAGTTTTGATAACTTTATCCGTTAACTGATAGAAATCTTTATTTGCGGATTTCTTTAAAATTCATAGAGGCAAGTGTTTGAAATAATGCCATGCTACCGGATGTGATATATTTGATTGTATAGAGCGATAATGTAGTCTCTAAAGCTATTTCCCTTAAAAAAGCTTTTCCCGTAGGGCATTCAGATCAATAGCATAACATCAACAACGCCAATATTTTCCCGTAGTGAATATACAGATCAAATTAATTTCTTACCGGCTCGTGCCTGAAAGGAAGGTGCGCGCCAACTGAAGTAATTTTACCGTATTATAAACCGAACGCTTTCCGGAGGATTTATACAACTGTCAACTAAAATTTTAAGTTGTTTGATTCGCATATCCTTTATTACTGCAGTGTCTGAGAAATATTCATTTTCAGGTGCCCTATTTAGCATTTGTACATAATTGTATAGTCTCATGCATTTCTTTTCGTTGTATCCGTCAGTTTCAATAAAGTCAATATTTCGTCTAGTTCCTCCCGAATAAAAAACAACTCTTATTTCAGATCCACTATAAGGAATAGGCGCTTTGGGACGTATATCAATGTCTTTCTTTAATGGAGCTAACCTATCAATGAGGCTTACAAGTAAAGTGTCTGATATTTGAAATTTTTTGAAATGTGTTGTCTCTGTATAATTTTCTATTAATTTACATTCTCCGGTACTGTCGATGGTAGCAAAAAATCTACATATTAATTCATATGTATTAGTCGTACCTGATACATAATACGATCGGTATTCTACAAGTTCAATTCTCTTGAAATCATAAATTTTCTGTTTCTGTGTGCAGGAAACAATTATAGCTGTTAAAAATATAAGTATTAAATAATTGGTTTTCATATTATTGCGGCATAACGTATAGCTACATGCGGCGTCCCGCCTGTGTTGCGCCTGCGGCAGGCGGCATGACGTATGTAGCGTGTTATGGGTTGTTAATAATTATTGTAAACTTCTAATGTTTTTTTTTCTTTATCACATTTTATATAAACTGGCAACCAAATATTTTCAGATAGATTAAGTTCTGAAAAATTAAATTTCTTCAATGATCTTTTTATTTCTTTTAAAAACTTTCTTTCGAGAAAATTTGTTGTTAAATATTCAAATCTATCTTCCAAATTAAGGTAAGGTAAAGTATAAGGAATGTATTTTACCTTTTTAACCTTTTCTTTTGAATTAATTTTAATGTAAATATCCCAGTCAAAACAATATTCTTTATCATTTTGAAGTAAATTCTTAAAATCCATATTTAAATGATCAACAATTTTTTTTTGTAATGGTTCTAATTGTAACAATTTATTATCCTTATTAAAGATTCTAAATTCAGGACAATTATAAAAATGAAAAACTTCTTTATTTTTAATACCACTAAGGTGTGTAAACAATGAGTATGTGTCTTCAATTTTGCTTGGTAACTCATTAGTAAAGTAGATTTGATATTCATTACCAATATTTTTCTCAATAATCCACGAAGTTCCGTCATACATTGGTAAGTATGAAGCAATCGGCAGTGTGTCAAAAGAAGAAATGTCTATGGTATTTAATATATTTTCCCAGTCACTCTTTGAAATCCTAAGTTTCCCTTTTTTCTTAACACCTTTTGGTTCATATCCACCTGCACCTTTGCCAACTGTCCAATTAAGATAGAATTTTTTATTCTTATTTTTAATTGTAAAACAAATTGGATGATAAAAACTCGGTAAAGTCATTATTCTAAATAAATTCACTTCACCATTTTTATTAAGTGTCATTGAGGTTTCCTTTAACTCTTTTTGCCTAAGAGTCAAACTTTTAAAGCATGATTTGATATAATAATCTGCGAAAGAATTATTTACCGTATCACTGTAGTTATAATGTTCAATAGTTCCACCGAGATTAAACAAATTTTTTTGCGTAATAGTATCGGTGTTTTTATTTACTGTAATATCCTGTGCATAAGATTTAACTGTCAGGAAAAAGTATAAAAAAATTAGTAAGGGAAACTTCATTAATAATAATTTATTTGTAACAATTCCATTCATAATGCATAGCGTTTGTTAGCGGTTCGTGCTTTATTAACTTGGAAGGGATTTCATTTTTGATTAAGATAATAATGTGTCGTATAAGCTGTGTAAGATGGATAATTATGTTCAAAAAAGATCCTAGTTAAAGTCCCGTACGATAACCACATATCAACATTAGTATATCTACTTGATATAATCTTTATTCCTCGGTCTTTATGTTTGAAAATGTCATAGTCTTTTGCAAACTCATTCATTTTTGCAGTTTCCTTTTTACTTGCCCATTGAGCAGTCAAGTCATATTGTTTATAAAGTTCAATGTAGCCATCCAAATCAAGCATAAAGTACATTTTTATCCTGCCAAAAATTAAATCAAAAATAAAGTCTGGGCTGAAGGGAAGGAAAAATATTGGTTTATTGAGAGATTCCAGTACTCTAAGAATGTCAACAATGACATAATTTAGTTTATTATCTTGCTCACAAATTGCTTTTAAAATTAAGTGTCCGCCAAATCTTTTTTCTCCTTTATAAATTCCTATATGCAGACAGTCTTCAATCACATCATATGCCCAGAAATTTCTTTCTTTAAGTTGATCTTCCAATGCAGCAAGTCTAGCTATATAAGTTGGAGTTGGTTCTTGAGGTGTGATAATTTTTATTTCTTTTTTTGATGTTGGATCAATTCCTTTATCTGTACTTAGAATTTGATGCACATCGTGTAAAACTTGATGTTGCTTAAGAGTTCGACTTAATTGTTCAAGAAATTTAGGCTCTGATGCAAAGTTATCAGCAACATCTTTTGCAGTTATTGTATTGTTACTTAATTCTTTAATGATTTCTAATACTTCGAAGTTTTTTTCACCCTCTTTTATCTCAGTAATAACAAATGCTCCATCAATAAAACCTACCAGATCTCCAACTTGAACATTGTTTGTTACGTCTGTAATTAAAACAAAGTTCATTGGATTAGAATTTATTTGGTCAGCTACCATTATAGCGGACTTCAAATTCACATCTTTTAGTTTCTTCTGGCCTCCAACTTTGAGATAGAGCCTACGAGAAATCCAAAGCTGACCCTGAATAAGTTGCCAAACAAGTGCATCAGCACAATGCTTAAATAAAACAGAAATATTTTCAAGATGTTTCCCCTTTTTAATAAGTTCAGATGTTTCTTTTTTATCCTTTATTATTCTAGCCTGTTTTAGCCTTTCCTTTATCAATTCTTGTTCATCCTGAATAAGAAGAATATTTTTAATTATTCTATTTTGTGCAATTTTAAAACCATCATGGCAATGTCTTATGAAGTCTCCGTTATACTTTTCTCTATTTGATAGAAGTTCCTCAATAGTTATTTTTTGAGTTTCAAGCAGGGCATTTATTCCATTTGCACATGCTGCGTCTGCTGTCAAACGAAGCTCGGTTTCGATTTCTGATAAATTATAAATATCCATTTTTAAGTCATTTTTCGATTTTTCGGGCATCACTTTTAGCATGACCGCTAACGTTACGACGCTATGGCAAGTGCGGGAATAAATTGTTGCTCAACTGTCTGCCAGCACTACCTGTCCCGATTTATCGGGAAATGTATGTAAAGATTTCAAATGTTTCAACGAACACGCACACCCGCATTTGCTATAGCGTTTGTGTGTGCCCTGCATGAGCAGCGCACACCCACTCCAAAGCTTTGAAAAAGAATCAAAAATACAACTTTAAAATTCAAAGCCAAAGCGTGGGTGAAATTTTTCCAGAGGGTGCAACTCCCTTATACGCCCTGACTAAAGCGGGGAAGTATTAGCAAGTGGCAAGCTGGTTGCCGGTGACGGCAGCAGTGAAGGAAGCCAGACTGCAAAATCCGGTACTGACGAACAGAAATTGCATATGAGGCAACGAAACGAGGATAATCAAGCACATCTTTGAAAAGTCCGAAGAATACCAAAATCGTTTCATTGTAGATGCAGCAGGCATTGGAGGAAGGAAGAAGCTCTTACCAGGGGAGATCTCAACAATCACGGGTTGATTGATGAGAAGTCAGCAGAGGTCATAGTAGGTAAGCATGGTATGAAATGTAAGATTAGTTGCGGAAGTCGAGCGAACTGAACTATCCGGGTTATCCGACAACAGAGATGCAAACCGAAGGACTGAACATTAAGATGTTCCAAATTCGACAAGGATCAGCCGCAAGGCAGTAGCCTTGTTTTAAGCGGAACAGGGCAAAAGAAGTAAAACGCGATGATTGAACAGGTACTAAACCGAAGAAACGTAATGCAGGCGCTGCGCCATGTGGTGTCGAACAAAGGTTCGGCAGGCATGGATGGTATGCCTGTAAAGGATTTATATGCCTATCTGACTGATAACAGGCAGCGTATCGAATCCGAATTACGTTCAGGCACATACCTGCCACAACCCATCCGTGGGGTAGCAATACCCAAGAGCAACGGGAAAACCCGCTTACTGGGAATCCCTACAGTTGTCGACCGCATGTTACAACAAGCGGTAGCGCAGGTAATAGCCATCAAATTCGAGATGGAGTTTGAAGACCACAGCTACGGTTTCCGGCCAAACCGCAACGCCCAACAGGCGGTACTGAAAGCACAGCAATACATCAACTCAGGTTATCACCATATAGTTGATATGGATTTGAAAAGCTTCTTCGATGAAGTAGATCACTGCATCCTGTTGCAATTGTTGTACCGCAAGGTAAAATGTCCGCTCACCTTGCGCCTGATACGCAAATGGCTGAGAGTACCGATTCTAATCAATGGTAAACTCACCAAACGCAGAAAAGGCGTCCCACAGGGAAGTCCGCTCAGTCCACTACTGTCCAACATCATGCTGAATGAGCTGGACAAGGAAATGGAGCGACAAGGACTACGCTATGTTCGCTATGCCGATGACTTTAGCATTTACTGCAAAAGCAACTGGCAAGCCCGCAAAACAGGTAACCAGATTTTTCTGTATTTAAAGAACAAACTGAAATTACCCATCAACCGGGAGAAAAGCGGCATACGCAAGCCTGTAAACTTCACTATCCTTGGGTTCGGCTTTGTACCCACCTATGTGAAAGGCGAGAGAGGCAAATATCAGTTGGTAGTAAGCGAAAAGGGTTGGAAAGCCTTGAAACTGAAAATCAAAACCATCACACGTAAAACCACACCGGCAACCTTCGACGAACGCATCCAAAAGCTAAAAGAGTTACAGCGAGGCTGGCTCGGATACTTCCGTATGGCAAGTATTCAGGGCAAACTCAGAGACCTTGACGCATGGACACGTAACCGGTTAAGGTATTGTATATGGCACGATTGGAAGAAACCCGAACGGAAAAGGAAAAACCTGATCCGGTTGGGTATTGACCAGAACCACGCCTATGCATGGAGCCGAACACGAAAAGGAGGATGGGCTGTTGCTCAAAGTCCAATTCTGGTTACTACTATTACACTGAAACGCTTGGAGAAACGCGGATATGTAGCTATGCTCGATCATTACTCAAATATTGCCCCACATCTTAATGAACCGCTGTATACGAGAACCGTACGTACAGTGGTGTGAGAGGCGCTCCCCGTCAGTAGTTGCTGGCGGGGCCGTCTACTCGATTGTGGCCAGTTAATTTTTCATCTCTATTTTATTTCCAAGTGTCAATGTATTCAAATCAAGCCGAACATAATAGAAATCTTTATCATCCGCCTCGAAATCATTGTCTTTGTCTAAATCACGTTGTATCTTTATTAGTGCAAATCCTTGCTTATCAAATATGTCAATCGAAACCGCATTTTCGTTGGCTGGAGTAATAGCTTTTAATCCATTTCCATATTTGTCGGAAACAAAAAGAATTGATGGGTCGTCATTATCAACTCTGCCACTTTTATCGTAATCCGTCGGTTTAACAAAATAAAAGATCCATTTACTGCTTACATTCTCAGGTTTATTAGTCCTTTCGTAGCGATAGTAAGAGTTGTAATCATTTGTGAATCCTTTTATAAAAGTATCATCCTTGAATAGTCTCTTGGATGTATCAGCCTTAAAATCATAGAAAATAATATTTGCGTAATAATCATTCCACATGGCGATTTTACTTGAAGTCAATAAATCCGCATTGTATCTCGTTGGAATCATCAAAGTAGATGAACTATCTGCAATAATCGGGTCAGCAAAAAATCTTGGTAATTTATCACTCTTTTGTCCGAATCCGGAAAATGAAATCGAAATGAAAATGAATCCTAAAATCTTGTTTTTCATGGTAGTATCGTTTTTTTTAATTGGCCACAACGAGTGGCTATACGAATAATTTCGCATATATTTCAATTATGCGTATAACCCAAAATCATTCTATGCTATAAAATTACATAAATTCTAATCAAATTAACAAATCAAGAAAACTAATACACTCAGATATCCAAATAATCGCCGCTCCCGCACTAATCCTTTCGTGTGGCTAATTAACTGGCAACAGCCTTCTGCCATCCTGAGTCTGTGACTCAGGATACCAACCAAAAAATTCAGGATACCAATCAAAAAAAACCTCCCCCGCATCAGCAAGGGAGGCTTTCCAGCGTTCAGTATCATTCAATTGTTAAACAGCTTGCAGTATCACATTAACGGAGGTTAATTCGCCATCATTAACATACACTGTGGTGGTTTGCGGTACAAAACCTTCTTTGGTTACAGTAACCTGGTAGGTACCTGCAGCCAGGGTTTTAAGGTTAAGTCCGCCTTTGGCGGATGCAACTTTTACAATTTTGGACAAATCAGGTCCCGACATGGCTTTCACGGCCGATCCGTTTCCAGGTTCAAAAACCACTTTGGCGGCTGCCAGTCCCTGTCCGGTTCGTGCATCCGTAACCTTACACTGCAATGCCAGCTTACGCGCTCCTGTATTAATAATGCTTCGCGAACTGGTATAATGATCATAAATTTCGGAATTCGAATACCTTATTATTAGCATAATGGCATCCATTTTCAGTAGCAGGCCATCAGTTTCCTTCAGTAATTTTTTATATACCTGAAGCGTTTCGGCCTTGTCTTTTTTGCCTTCATTCGGCTTGGGTAAGTTAATCAGGAATGCGGCACACAATTCCCTGAGCGCTGTAACTTCTGCCTGTGTTACAGTATAAACTGCAAGTTCAGGCAGAAGTGCTTCGGCTGAATCGCAAAGTTTGAGAGCATGCGCAAGCAAATCATTATCTTTGCTTCTGCTCAGGGTCGATTTAGTAAGTTTAATAAGCGTTAGCAGTTCATTGTTCTTTTCGAGCGTTGCATAAGCAACCATTTTACCCGAAAGCGTTACCGATCGTAGTTCAATTTCGGCTTCCTGCTCTTTTTTGGTAACAGCAACACCGCTGCGGTCGCTGTTTAATTCCTGGCCCAACTGCAATAAACTTTCAACTTTTTGTTCCAGTGCTGCTAATGTTTCCGGAAATTGAGGGAGTGTTGCGATATTTGCTGAATTCTTCTTCAAATAATCAATTACCGCCTGGTACATACTTAGTCTAGCTTCATCTTTTGTATTCATAAAATAGGATTTAAAAAATTAATAAATAGTTTAGTATACTGAACGCTTGCTGTTTATCGATACGAATTTAATACTATTATATATGTGTTTTGAAAATATGTACAAATTAATTTCTATTTTTTCAAAGAATTATTATTTGCGCTAAAATTCCGAAATACTCAGTTTGCCGGGGAGGCTATAATGCCATTACCCTTATAAATTTTATTTTATGCCTACCCGCTTGCGTACCTAAACCTCAAAAGGAAAAAGTTACTCTTCGTTCCAGTTCAGCAATCTCTCTGCGTCGCTTTGCGCCTACTTTGCGTAACTCTGCGTTAAAATAAGTTTAAACGCAGAGAATCGCAGAGTTTCTTCGCAGAGGATCGCAAAGTCATTGCTTATTCACTAATCTTTTTAATATGACTACCCGCTTGCGTACCTAAACCTCAAAAGGGAAAAGTGACTCTTCGTTCCAGTTCAGCAATCTCTCTGCGTCGCTTTGCGCCTACTTTGCGTAACTCTGCGTTAAAATAAGTTTAAACGCAGAGAATCGCAGAGTTTCTTCGCAGAGGATCGCAAAGTCATTTTGCTTACCTCTCCTTTGCCACTGCATAGCTGAAATTCCGAAATACTCAGTTTGCCGGGGAGGCTATAATGCCTTTACCCTTATAAATTTTATTTTATGACTATCCGCTTGCGTACCTAAACCTCAAAAGGAAAAAGTTACTCTTCGTTCCAGTTCAGCAATCTCTCTGCGTCGCTTTGCGCCTACTTTGCGTAACTCTGCGTTAAAATAAGTTTAAACGCAGAGAATCGCAGAGTTTCTTCGCAGAGGATCGCAAAGTCATCTATCCTTTGCCACTGCACACCTCTCCTTTGTCATTGTTTAGCTCTCCTTTGCCATTGCTAAGCCCTCCTTTGCCATTGCACACCTCTCCTTTGTCATTGCACGCCTCTCCTTTGCCATTGCACACCTCTCCTTTGCCATTGCACACCTCTCCTTTGTCATTGCACACCTCTCCTTTGCCATTGCTAAGCCTTCCTTTGCCATTGCACACCTCTCCTTTGCCATTGCTAAGCCCTCCTTTGCCATTGCACACCTCTCCTTTGCCATTGTTTAGCTCTCCTTTGCCGTTGCAAAGCCCTCCTTTGCCATTGCACACCTCTCCTTTACCATTGCACACCTCTCCTTTGCCATTGTTTAGCTCTCCTTTTTCATTTACATTTCTTCTTAGGCACAAACACATTAAACCTAAAGTGCATACTTTGAATGCTTGTTTCCCATAAATCATTTCTATCGACTAACAGTTGTCAATTTGCACTTTTCCCCAAAATGTCTTTAATTTGACTTAGCAAATACCTGTCAATGTATATCGGCTCTTAACCCCCGTTGCCTGACTCGTAATCATCATTCTGCTTTTAACCATTTCGTTATGAAAAAAAGTCTGTGCATTTTTATTTTTTTCCTGCTTGTTCTGATTTCGCCAAATAAAACTACGCAAGCTCAAACAGCAAAATCTCCTTTGGAGTTTTTCGGATTTGAACCCGGTTCGGACCGGAATTTATTCGATTATGATCAGCTGATAGCTTATTGCAGGCAACTGGATGAGGCTTCACCACGTGTTGAAATGAGAGAGAGTGGCGAATCGCCCATGGGCAAAAAGATGTACCTGGTATTTATATCATCGCCCGAAAACCTGGCAAAACTTGATCGGTACAAATACATCAACCATAAACTGGCGTTGGATTATACGATGAAGGATTCTGAGCGCGATACGCTAATAGCCGAAAATAAGGTTTTTGTGCTGGCGACTTTATCCATGCATTCCAATGAGGTGGGTCCTACACAGGCCTTTCCTCAGATTGCTTATACTTATGCCAATACCACGGACCCTGAAATGCTGAAATGCCTGGATAACGTCGTTTTTATGGTTGTTCCCAATCATAATCCTGACGGAATGAAGATGGTGGTCGACAATTATCGCAAGTACAAAGGAACACCTTACGAAGGAGCCACTTTACCAGGTGTTTATCATAAATACATTGGTCATGATAACAACCGCGATTTTGTAACGCTCACTCAAAAGGACACCAGGGTTATTTCTGCTATTTACAGTAAAGATTGGTTCCCACAGGTAATGATTGAAAAGCACCAGATGGGCTCTTCAGGAGTACGGTATTTCGTTCCGCCAATGAGCGATCCTATTGCACCAAATATTGATGAAGGCATCTGGAACTGGTCGTGGGTATTCGGTTCAGCTATGGCGAAGGACATGGCCGCAGCCGGATGTGCCGGTGTAGCACAGCATTATCTTTACGATGATTACTGGCCGGGTTCTACAGCAACTGCTGAATGGAAAAATATGATTGGCATGCTCACTGAGGCATCCAGTGTAAGAGGCGCTACACCCATTTATATTGAAAAGAACGAGTTGAAATTTATCGGGAAGGGCCTGAGTGAAAATAAAAAGAGCATAAATATGCCTCTTCCCTGGGAAGGCGGCTGGTGGCGGCTTTCAGATATTGTTCGCTACGAAATGCAATCAACCTGGTCGTTATTGCGAACTGCCTCGGCAAACCGGGAACAGATTCTGAAATTCAGAAATTATATGTGCCGCAACGAAGTACTGAAAGGTAAAACCCTGGCTCCTTCCTATTATGTCCTGCCTTTGCAGCAACACGATCAGGGTGAACTGGTCGCGCTGGTAAATTTGTTGCATGAGCATGGAGTCAGCGTATCAAGGCTCAAGGCCGATATGGTGTGGAACGATAAAATACTGCATAGTGGCGATATTGTTATTCCGCTTGCACAACCTTTCCGTGCATTTATTAAGGAAGTGATGGAATCGCAGACTTTTCCTTTGCGCCACTATATGCCTGGTGGCGAAGCCATTGAGCCTTACGACATCACCAGTTGGTCATTGCCGTTGAACAAAGGATTGATAGCATACGAAATTCCCAAAGTGATTAATGAATTTGAAAATAAACTGGAAGGAGTGCCGGTTCCTTTTACGCTTTTCAATAATCCTGCTGAAAAGGAAAACGGTTACTGGGTCTTTAGTTCAGCAAATAACGAAAGTTATAAAGCAGCATTCAGGTCCTTAGCAAAAGGATTATCTGTGTCAAGAACGAAGGTACCATCCACGTCCGAAGGGAAAATACTACCAGCCGGAAGTTTTATTATTACCGTATCGAAAGGAATGAAAGTTACCGCACTGCTCGATTCGCTTACAATTTCTCCTGAATGGTTTTCTCAAAATCCCGATTCTTCAGCAGTCGCGGTTCGTATGCCTCGCATAGCACTTGTCGAAAGCTGGTTCCAGGATAATGATGCCGGTTGGACGCGTTATCTGTTTGATCAATACAGCATTCCTTACACTGTGATACGGCCTGCCGACCTGGCTAAGAAAACTTTTGAGCTGAATTTCGATGTCGTCATTTTCCCCGATGAGGATAAAAATGTGCTGATGGAAGGCAAAACCAAAACCGGTGAAAATTATTACCTCGCTAATTTACCTCCTGAGTTTGCGAAAGGAATGGGAAAGGATGGCTTTCAGAAGGTTCTGAAATTTATCAATAATGGTGGTACGATTTTATCCTGGGGAGGCTCCACCGCGCTTTTCGATGGGCTGATGAGCATCAAAATCAGCGAAACCGAAAGCGATGATTTCAGGTTCCCGTTTACCAATGTTGCGGAGAAGCTTCAGAAAGCAGGATTAAACTGCCCGGCATCCTTACTAAAAGTAAAATTGTTGCCCGACCATCCTTTAACCTGGGGAATGCAGCCGGAAGCAGGGATATTAACTTCTGCCGACCAGGTTTTCCAAACCAATCTGCCCGCCTTTGATATGGACCGGCGAATTATTGCAAGTTATCCCGAAGACCACATTTTGCTGAGTGGCTATTGCGCAAAGGAAGAATTACTAGGTAACTACGCAGCTATGGTGTGGCTTAAAAAAGGGAAAGGTAACCTGGTAGTGTATGGTTTTAGTCCTCAATTCCGGGGATCAGTGCCGGGAATTTATAAACTTCTGTTTAATGGATTATTGCTGAAATAAGAGGAAGTATTTTAGCATCCGTCAAAGTAGGTTTTGATTTTTCTGTTTTTTTAAGAGGGTTTTAAAATATCAATAAGGAGATGTTAGTCAGTAGTTTGTGTTTTTGCGTTTTTGCGTAATACAAAAATTGGTTAATCGTTGTTGAACAATACATCGAAAAAATCCTTTTAACTTATTGATAAAATTAATCCACATAATTCAAAAATGAAAAACACTCTCTTTTTTCTTCTTGTGCTTGTTTCAATAAGTGTTACAGCCCAGGAAAAACACCTGAAAAATATTCAGCAGCTCACTTTTGGTGGCGATAACGCCGAAGCTTACTTCAGTTTCGACAGTAAAAACCTGACATTTCAATGTAATAATCATGCATGGGGATTAAAGTGCGACCAGATATTTAATTTAAACATCGCTAAAGCAGCAGCGGATACCACGTATCGCCCACCAATGATCAGCACAGGTTTTGGACGTACAACCTGTTCCTATTTTTTGCCAGGTGACAAGCAGATACTTTACGCGTCAACTCACCTTGGCGGGAAGGAATGTCCTCCGAATCCTGAGCCACGCGCCGATCATAAATACCTCTGGGCCATTTATCCTGATTTCGACATTTTTGTGGCCGATCTGAAAGGCAACATTGTTAAAACACTTATCAGCGCACCAGGTTACGATGCTGAAGCCACCGTTTCGCCTGATGGTAAGAAAATTGTGTTCACATCAACACGCAACGGCGATCTCGATCTGTACACCTGCGATATTGACGGCAAAAATATAAAACAGGTTACTAGCCAGCTTGGGTATGATGGTGGCGCTTTCTTTTCGCCCGATAGCAAAAAACTGGTCTTCCGTGCTTCACGACCAACTACTCCTGAAGATATTAAGGAATACAAAGACCTTCTTGCTCAGAACCTTGTGATGCCAACCGCTATGGAAATATACACTTGCAATATTGATGGAAGCGACCTGAAACAAGTTACTCATTTAGGTAAAGCCAATTGGGCGCCTTTTTTTACTCCCGATGGCAAAAAAATCATCTTTTCAAGCAACCATCAATCCGCAAAAGGATATGATTTTCACTTGTTTATGGTCAACCTGGATGGTAGCGGAATTGAGCAAATTACTTCCGATAGCTATTTCAACGCTTTCCCAATGTTCTCACCCGACGGAAAGAAACTGGTTTGGTCATCCAACCGTAACAACCACGGCACACACGATACCAATCTGTTTATTGCGGATTGGGTAGAGTAATACATCACTATGATATTTTGATTTGTCCGTTACGTTTAAATACGTTTCGGACATTTTTTTTTGCGATAACCTCAAATAGCTTTGAAGCAAGAGTTTTTTCATAAATTTGTATTCTCACCTAACAAATTATTCAATGAAGCAGATATTAAAATACGCGCTTTATATTTTCCTTTTAATTGTAGCCGGATATATGATCTGGCGGTTCTCGTTTATGATCGTTTGGATACTTATTGCAGCTGTAATTTCATTTGTCGGGCAACCTATTGTTCGTTTTCTGGATAAAGTGCATATCCGGAAATGGCATATTCCACATTCTCTGAGCGCCGCCCTTTCTCTGCTTATCATAGTGCTTATGTTTTTCGGACTTATAGCTGTCTTTGTCCCGCTGATTGTTAGCCAGGCTCAAACCATTTCAAAAATTGATGTTAACCTCCTGGCGCATAATCTGCAGGGGCCATTGCAATGGCTCGATGATGAATCTCATTCTATGGGTGTTATTCCCGCGGGACAAACCTTGCAGGATTTTATTGTTATTAAAGCGAAGTCGTTAGTAAATATAGGAAGTGTAACCTCGGTTATCAACAGTTTTTTCGAAGTAGCCGGAATGGTTTTTGTCGGAATGGTATCTGTGCTTTTTATAGCGTTCTTTTTTATGAAGGACGAAAATATGTTTGAGGAAATCTTGTTGCTTTTCGTCCCGGAGAAACATCACCTTGCAACCCGAAAGGTTATTGCTGATTCTAAATACCTGCTGATGCGGTATTTTATCGGAGTTATGTGTGAAGTGCTTGGTGTTATGTCAATTATAGCAGTCGGCTTATGGATATTCGGCGTCGAAAATGCTTTACTTATAGGTTTTTTTGGCGGTATCATGAATATCATTCCATATCTTGGACCTGTAATCGGAACGACAATTGGAATCATTCTGGGTATAACAGCTACACTGGCTTCAGGCGCGTATGATCAATTATTGCCTGTACTGGCTAAACTAACAGGCGTAATATTATCGGCCCATTTCATAGATAATAATGTTCTGGTTCCTCTTATTTATTCGAAAAGTGTTAAAGCGCATCCACTCGAAATATTTTTTGTCATTATTATGGGAGGAAGCCTGGGAGGGATACCCGGCATGTTGGTAGCTATCCCGGTTTATACTGTGCTCAGGGTGATCGCAAAGGAGTTCTTTCAACAATTCAGAGTGGTTCAAAAGCTGACATCAAAAATTGACTGATCCCTAGCGTTTTGAGAAAATTTTCCTATTATTTCCAATTGTTTAAATCGCTCAGCCTGCGAAGGGTCTTAAACTTTATGCTCATTGAGGCAAGTTATTTCCTGAGCCGCTTATTCCGAATCCCACTAACGGCAGGAAATCCCTGGGCTGCTTCCATTGAACCGACCACTTCCTGTAACCTGCGCTGTACGGAATGCCCGACAGGAATGCAATCGCTTACACGTTCCAAAGGAAATATGAGCCTGGATGATTTCCGGGAAATACTTGACAAGCTTTCACCGGATCTTATCTATCTCACACTGTACTTCCAGGGAGAACCGCTGCTGAATCCTGGTTTTTCAAAGATGGTTCAGATAGCCAGGCAACACAGAATTTTTGTTGCCACCTCCACTAACGGTCATTTCCTTAATGATAAAAATGTAGATGAAATTATAAAAAGCGGGCTAAATCATCTGATTATTTCCATGGATGGCTACGACCAGCAGACCTATGAGAAATACCGTGTAAAAGGAGATTTGCAAACTGTAATTGAGGGAATCAATCGATTAGTCGCTGCTAAAAAAACGCATAATTCCAACTTGCCTTTTATCGAATTGCAATTTATCGTAATGCGTCATAACGAACACCAAATGAATCAAATGAAGGAGTTCGCTAAACACTCAGGCGTCGATCAGCTAGCATTTAAAACAGCCCAGGTTTACAATTTCGACGCAGGAAATAAGATTATTCCACATTTGAAATCGAAATCCCGTTACAGGCAAACCTCTGAAGGGAATTGGGAGATGGCAAAGAAAATCAGGAATCGTTGTCACCGGGTATGGAGTTCGCTGGTGGTTACATGGGATGGAAAAGTAGTTCCGTGTTGTTATGATAAAAACGCGGATCATCAAACAGGTAACTTATTGAATGAGTCCTTATCTGAGATTTGGAAGAACAAGCAGTATACAGTTTTCAGAAGGCAGATACTGAAAAACCGATCGGAAAATGAGATTTGCAGAAATTGCGGGGAATAGCTCTTAAACACTTTGATGAAATGTGTTTGCAAAAGGCAGCAAACCATGAACTATTTTCTGTTAACTATTAACCATGAACTATTTACATTTTCACTTCCCTGTCAACTCCTGGAATACCTGTTCCAGGTTATGTTCCTCGCGGTGAAGTGAAAGCAGCGTAAGGTTATTCTCAACGGCAAACTTATTGATCCTTGGTCTGATATCTTCGCCGGGTATTGCCTCAAGCTTCCATAACAGATCACTGATTTTTACAGCTTTCGCAACCCCGGGAATAGAAAGTAAAAGTTTTTCAGTAGTTTGTGTTTCAAATTCAACGGTAACAATGTCGTGCTTTTGAATATTGGACAATTCGGCAGTTGAACCATCTGCAACTATTTTACCAAGATTTATAATTATAGCCCGGCTGCAAATGGCTTCCACTTCCTGCATAATATGGGTGGAAAGTATTACTGTTTTTTCTTTACCAATACCTTTGATCAGTTCACGGATTTCAAGTAATTGATTTGGATCAAGCCCGGAGGTTGGCTCATCCAGGATCAGAACTTCCGGATTGTGGATTAATGCCTGTGCAAGTCCTACACGCTGACGATATCCTTTCGAAAGAGTTCCGATTTTTTTATTTTGTTCCGGGCCTAAACCTGTTTTTTCAATGATTTCACGAATCCGAATCTTTGAATCTTTACCCAGTTTATGAATGCCGGCTACAAATTCAAGGTATTCTTTAATATACATATCCAGATAAAGCGGATTATGCTCGGGCAAATAACCCACTATCTTTTTAACTTCTTCAGTTTCGAAAAGAACATCATGTCCATATACAGAGGCCGTGCCCGAAGTAGGAGGGATGTAACCCGTAAGAATTTTCATCAAGGTGGATTTGCCGGCACCATTAGGCCCAAGTAAACCAACAATTTCTCCTTTACCGATGTTGATATTTACTTTGTCAAGCACTACCTGGCTGCCATAAACCTTTGTAATATCGTGGGTTATAATCGACATGTTCACGTTTTTAGATTATGCAAACCTACAAATAATAGCCGAAACTACAGGCTTTTAGGCTGCAATTGGGATAAATTGTGACCTTTGTTATAAGCTCCAAGTCCCAAATTTCAAGACCCAAGGTTCAAGCACCAAAATGCAAATGCCCATATTAAATTCATTTTTTTTACAACTAATCAGTTTGTCTAAAGTAATGAAAACCTAATATATGCCACAGATTACACAGAATTCACAGACAATTATTCCTCATTTTTAATTGAAATTATTTGAAAAACTGCTAAAAGCAGTTTAAAAACTGTGTAATCCGTAGTATCTGTGGCAAAAAAGCATTTTGATCAGACTGACTAGTTACCATTATATTTATATTAATAAACGTTGCTAACGTAATCAGATAGGTTTCAACCTTGTAATTTGAGACTTGGAATTTGGAACTTGGAATTTATGAGTAGAGTGAAAAATATCTTTATTCTTAACCGACTTAAAATGCCAGTTAGCCAAATGATTAGGCGCTAAATTTTAATCCGTAAGTATTTTGTAATTCTAATGCATTTTTAATTACTTTTGCACCCTCATATTTGCAACCTCCTAGACACTTTCGTGGATACTGAAAAGTAATCAACAAAATATTGTGAATAAGTCTTTGGAATTTCAAATAATAATAATACCTTTGCACCCCTTTTTATACCAATCAGGGATTATTTGATTAACAGCATATTACTCAGGACGATGAACACATTAAGTTACAAATCAGTCACTCCAAAAGCCGCAGATATCAAGAAGGAATGGGTTTTGGTTGATGCCGAAAACGAAATTCTGGGCCGTTTGGCAACACAAGTTGCCAGGATTCTTCGCGGTAAAACGAAAACCAACTATACTCCTCATTTGGATTGTGGTGACAATGTCATCATTATCAACGCCGAAAAGATCCGTCTTACCGGTAAAAAGATGAACGACAAAGAGTATGTTCATTATTCAGGACATCCTGGCGGACAGAAAATAAATACCCCAAGGATCATGCTGAACAAGAAACCTACTTACGTAGTTGAAGAAGCTGTACGTGGTATGCTTCCAAAAACCAAGCTTGGCGCTGAATTATTCCGCAACCTGCGCGTTTTCGCCGGTGCTGAACATACACACGAAGCTCAACAGCCAAAAAAGATTAACATTAACGAAATTAAATAAATACAATGGAGACTACGAATGCTATTGGTAGGCGTAAATGTGCTGTTGCACGTGTTTACATCAAAGAAGGTACTGGTGTAATCACCGTTAACGGACGTGACTTTAAAGAATATTTCCCAACCGCAATTTTGCAGAATACTGTTTTACAGGCATTCGAAATTTCAGCAACTGTTGGAACGTACGATGTAACTGCTAACCTCGACGGTGGTGGTATTACTGGCCAGGCCGGAGCTTTGAGGCTCGGTATTTCACGTGTGCTTTGCGAACTTGACCCTACACGTCGTTCGGCTCTGAAGGCTGAAGGCCTGATGCGTCGTGACCCACGTATGGTTGAACGTAAAAAATTCGGACAGAAGAAAGCCCGTAAACGCTTCCAGTTCAGCAAGCGTTAATATTGAAAATGAAGGTAGTTTAGTATCTAAATTGCCAGGACTCCTGTATACCTTACAGGGCTACCTGGCAATTGCGACATTAAAGAATGTAAACTAATTAAATCAGGAGATAAATTAAATGGCAAGAACAACATTTGACGAATTACTCGACGCTGGCGCACACTTTGGCCACCTCCGTCGTAAATGGAATCCTAATATGGCTCCGTATATCTTTATGGAACGCAATGGAATCCACATCATCGACCTTTACAAAACCATTGCTAAAATCGATGAAGCTGCCGCAGCTATCAAACAAATATCGAAATCAGGAAAACGTATCCTTTTCGTAGCAACGAAAAAACAGGCAAAAGAATTAGTTGCAGAACTGGTTCGTCCTACCAATATGCCTTACGTAACTGAGCGTTGGCCAGGCGGAATGCTTACCAACTTTGCTACAATCCGCAAAGCTGTTAAAAAAATGTCGTCCATCGACAAACTGATGGTTAGCCCTGCTTTCCTTGGTATTTCGAAACGCGAGCGTCTCCAGATTACCCGCGAACGCGCTAAACTTGAAAAGAACTTAGGTTCCATCGCCGACCTTAACAAACTTCCTTCAGCTGTTTTCGTGGTTGATATCATGAAAGAACACATTGCCATTGCTGAAGCACGCAAACTCAACATACCTACTTTCGCTATCGTCGATACCAACAGCGATCCTAACCTGGTTGACTTCCCTATCCCTGCTAACGATGACGCTTCAAAATCAATCGCGCTGATCATCAAAAAAATGATAGAAGCTATTGACGAAGGAAGCAGCGAACGCAAGCTTGATCGTGACAAACGCGAAGAAGAAGGTGAAGAAACTGAAGAACAGACCGCAAGCAGAATAAGCGGAGATGACGACGACGACGACGCACGTGAAGTAGCCCGTAAGAAACGTGTTGCTGCTGGTTTAGAGCCAGCTGAAGGCGATGATCGTAAGCGTCCACGCAAAGCGGTTACACGCAAACCTGCACCTGGTGCAGCTCGCAAACCAAGACCATAATTACTAGAAAATTATATTGTATTCATAAACCTGTGCTTTAAGTGCAGGTTTATGCAATTACAACGGTAAATAAACAAATTGAAAGATAAATAACAATGGCTAATATTACAGCATCAGAGGTAAATAAACTGCGCCAGATGACAGGCGCCGGAATGATGGATTGCAAAAACGCATTGGTGGAATCAGAAGGCGATTTCGAAAAGGCAATTGACACCCTACGTAAAAAAGGACAAAAACTTGCTTTAAAACGCGCTGATCGCGATGCAAACCAGGGCTTTGTAGTTGCTAAAACTACGGAAGACAAAAAATTCGCTTCAGTTATTATGCTGAACTGCGAAACTGACTTTGTTGCAAAAAACCAGGAGTTTATTGATTACGCTAACAAAATTATCGATCTTACTATCAGCGCTAAACCAGCATCACTTGAAGCTCTTCTAGCTTTGAGTATTGATGGCGCAACTGTTGCTGATGGTGTAACTTACCTTACCGGCAAAACAGGCGAAAAAATGCAACTGTCGCACTATGAGTTTGTTGAAGCTCCTTTAACATATGCTTACAACCATTTCGGTAATCGTCTGGCAGCTATTCTTGGTCTGAACAAGACTGATGTAGATGGTATCGAAGATGTGGCTAAACACGTTGCTATGCAGATCGCTGCTATGGCTCCTGTTGCACTGGATAAAGACGGAGTGGATGCTGAAACTATCGCCCGTGAGATTGAAGTTGGAAAAGATCAGGCACGTGAAGAAGGTAAGGCTGAGGAAATGCTTGAAAAGATTGCTTTGGGCAAACTAAACAAGTTCTATAAAGAAAATACACTGTTAAACCAGGAATATATTAACGATTCGAAAATCTCGATCCGCGAATACCTGAAGAATGCAAATAAAGACCTTACTGTTACGGCTTTCCGTCGTTTGCAGTTAGGCGCATAAACTCATTTTATTTGGGTGGCGCGATTTTTAATCGCGCACAACTGTAATTTGCAATTAAACAGCTATAGATCATTTTTTTTTTTTGAAAAGTCCCGTCCGAAAAGGCGGGATTTTTTTTGCGCTTTAAACTCAGATTTGTGTTCCTGTCTGAGTTTATAATATTGGTGTTTGTCCTTTGTTAAGATAACGGTAAAAGTAGAATACCACTGGAAATGATAAAGTTATCTGTTTGGTTAATTCACAATTTATTTATTATAAGTCAATGCTTTTAATACAAAATCCTTTTGAATTTCTTCTACAAACAGATTTATGTTCCCTGCAATATGTGGAGTAAGGATGATATTTTTAGTGTAATACAAGTCGCTGTTTCGTGATAACGGTTCATGCTCAAAAACATCCAGTGCTGCCCCTTTCAGATGGTCTGACGAAAGGGCCTGTATCAGTGCTTTTTCATCAATTATTTCACCCCGGCTTACATTGATAAGGTATTTGTTTTTACCCAGTGTATTTATGGCCCTGGCATCTATAATGCTCTTTGTGGATTCATTCAATGGAAGAGAAATAATGAGAATATCTGTATTTTTCAGAAAATCAAGTAATTTGTCAGTCGGATAAAATAGGGACAGAACTTCTTTGTTTTCTGGTAATACGATATCGCAACCCAGAACTTCACAGCCTAACTTCACAAAATTTTCAGCTATCACTTTTCCAACACGGCCTAAGCCCAGGATGCCTATCTTGCGTTGAGTTATTGAAGCAACCGAACCTTGAATAATATTACTTTGTTTCCATTTTTTAGCGAAACGGTTTTCGAAGGAGTGATGCAAATTACGGGTTAGCATAATAGCCATCGCGATGCAATACTCAGCTATCGATTGTGCTGATAATGGCGGTGGCTGTTCGATGGTAAGCGCTGCTGGAAGTGTTTTATTGTTCAGAAAATCTAAACCTTGCGTCGGGAAATAGATCATTTTTGGCGTTTTCACCTGCCTGAGTATAACATCGCCTATGCCGAAGATAAAACAGATATCAGCATCCTTTATATGGCGATATACTTCAATCTTTTTTTTGCAGTAGATTATCTCCCAGTTTTTTGTTTCAGGGAAAGTATATCCTGAAAATATTTCAGTCCATTTTTTCTCTGAAAAATTCCGGTTGACGGCTATCGCTACTTTAATTTTATCACTTGATTTCCATTTTGGCTTTTTAGCGGAAATAATTTTTTTAAACAGGAAATCTTTTATCCAATTCATGGTTTATGAAAGAATTTTATAAAGAGAAGCCAGGGAACTCTAACTAACTTTAGTCCGAATTCAATATCATAAAGTATGGGTACCAGGTCATCCCATGAAAAATGTGAATACACTTTTTTCCCGACCAATGATCTTCGCCATTCCCAAAATGATAATTCCCCTGCATGACGATACTGGATAAATGAATTGAAATCCATATGTCGGTTTACCCATTTAATATTTGTAACAAATTCTGTAATAGGCTCTGGTTTTTGACCTGTTACTTCCAGGTAATCCATTACAGCAAAGTTCATTCCACAGGCAGTCGGCAATGAATTTTGCTGCCAGTATCTTGGATTAAGCTCAATAAGTTTGAGCTTTCCATCACGCTCGTCAAACTTAAATTCAGCTGAACCTACCCCGCGATATCCTATATTTTGGATTAGCTTTCGTCCTTCAATTAATAATTCAGGATAATATATACTCTCCACTACAGCTCCTACGCCATAGTGAATAGGACTTTGATGTATCTTCCGAAGGGTAAATTCCAAAAGAATTTTTCCGTCGGCTCCAGTACAAGAACAGTATTTGAAGTGCGATGTATCTGGCCCGGGAATTATTTCCTGAATAATAACTTCGAGACCTTTACTTAACAGGCGGTTGATTTTTTCTTTAAGATCAGCTTCATTTTGCATTACAAACCCTTTCGTAATGCTCCCAACTAGTTTTCGCCAGCTATTAACCTCCAACGCTTTTATAAAAACCGGGAATTCCAGCTGTGGGATAGCTTTTTTAAGCTCGAACTCAGAAGAGATTTTAAAAGTATGCGGCAATGACACCCCTGCTTCAGAGGCAAGAATAGATTGTTCATATTTGTTTGAAATCTTTCCTATAAGTTCAGGCGACGAAAGGTTGAAGAGGTAATATGGTTTAAGTTCATTCGAGTATTTTGCTATAAAGTCAAGGAAGGTATCAGATGTAATAAATAAGGCAGGTTTGTGTGTTTGCGAATTTGAAAATGCCTTTAATTCATCCAGCAAGAGTTGAGGATCCTTGCATGGGTGATGACACAAAGAAGCTTTGATATAGCTGGAATAGAAGCCTATATCTTTTTTGAAATCAAATCCAAAAACTTTAATTCCTTTTTTGCCAAGGCTACGCCCGACTCCAAGGCCTGTTTCAAACATGCCAAGAACCAAGGCTGTATGCTTATTGTTGAAAACCATAATAATTAATAAATATTTTTGCTAAAAGTAACTACTGAACTGAATTAGTTCAATATTGTCAAATGTTTTATTTCCACAGCTTTAATTGCTGTCAACATTTTAACCCTATTTTAAGAAATAGGTGTAATGTGCGTATTATTACTTTGAATCTGCAACACAAAGAATCAGATTATCGCGTAACATACTTTATAGGATTTTTGGTATTACCTTATTTATTGTAAAGATACATTAATTCTAATATCCTAAAACAAAATAAATATGAAAACAATCTGAATAAGTAAAAGTTGACTCTCTAAAATTTTATATCTTCCACTTGAATCCTGAAATCACTGTAGTCGGAAAGGCCGGGTAATATGCTTAGCTGATTAATTGGGTTTAGTGAATATCGTATTAGATTCTAGTTATTCTAAAAGCGGCATGATTTCAAAAATACTTTACTTCTGATTTACAGATCATGGGTAGGGGATACATTTGTAACAGTAAACAAAAAACCCTGCAGGGGGACCACAGGGTTTTTCGCAATAGAAAATGCAAGAGTATGTTAGATTAAGGGAGTAACTTTTTGATAATTTCCGAAATCATTTTATTATCTGCTTTACCTGCAACCAGTTTGGTTGAAAGTCCCATCACTTTTCCCATATCTTTAATACCGGTGGCACCTGTATCGGCAATTACTTTTTTAACAATGGCAATTACGTCTTCGTCACTCAATTGCTCAGGCAGGTATTTCTCAATAATGGACGCCTGGAAGATTTCAGGTTCAGCCAGGTCGGGGCGGCCCTGTGCCTTGTAGATTTCAGCGCTTTCGCGACGTTGTTTTACCAGGCGCTGTAACAATTTTAATTCTACAGTTTCCGGGATTATTCCGCCTGTAACATCCTTTCCGGTTTTTTCGAGCAACAACGCGGCTTTGATCGATCGTAAGGCTTCAAGTTTATCCTTGTCCTTATGGATCATTGCCTGCTTTATATCATCATTGATTAGTTTTTCCAGTTCCATTTGTCGCTTATTTAATCAACGTTATCATGCAGGAAAGAATTATTCTCCCTCAGACCAGTTTTGTTATTGGAATCGGTGCTTAATGAAAAATGCGAAACCTGGCTATCATTGGAATGGTTTGTTTCAGGCAGATCAACATTACGCCGCATATAAGCAGGAACCCGTTCCATTTCTTCCACATTGGATGGACTTAATGTTTTATGGCTCAGGTTTTTTAACTTATTGATACGATCAAGCCGAAGGTCTTCCTGCTCCAGTGTTTGTTTTGGCGCAGGGATTTGTTCATAAACCGGAGCTTTTGGCTCAATACGTACAGTCGGATTTACAATTTCAAATTCCGGTTCCTGGTTAAAGAATGATCTTATTTCAAGAGGCTCCGGATTCTGTATGCTCGTTTCAGTTGTTCTTTCAGATTTTTCTGCTGCGCTATCAGTAAAAAGTGTCATTGGCGCATTATTTACTGTAGGTTCAGGAATTATCCGGGTAGGCTCTTCAATTGCTTTTTGCATTATTACCGGCTCAACTACCAATTGAACTTCAGTTATTGGTTCAACTTTTACAGCTGCCTGTGGAGCGTACAATGTATTTTTAACGTCATCAAGATTGTGTTTAGTAACAACAGGCCTGTTGAAACCAGTAGCAATCAGGGTTATCGAGATTTCATCTTCCAGGTTATCATCAACGCCATCACCCCATATTACATTCGCGTCCTCGCCAGTGCGGGAAGTAATATAACCTGTTATATCGTTGAGTTCTTCAAGCGAAATTTCATTTTTCCCTGAAGTGATGTACAGCAATACATTTGCGGCACCTTTAATATCAGTATCATCAAGCAAGGGTGAGTTTAATGCCATCTCTACAGCTTTAACCGCACGATCCGGTCCGTTGGCAATACCGGAACCCATGATAGCTTTACCGCTTCCCTGCATTACCGTTTTTACATCCTCGAAATCGACATTTATACGGCCGGTAACGGTTATGATTTCAG
The DNA here is from genome assembly GCA_963665485.1 of Bacteroidales bacterium. Taxonomy (GTDB): domain Bacteria; phylum Bacteroidota; class Bacteroidia; order Bacteroidales; family UBA4417; genus UBA4417. The sequence goes on from OY762227.1 coordinate 1,988,929, forward strand.
CGATACCTTTGGCTGCGATTGTGAGTACATTATCAGCTTTGCCGAATGCCTGGCTGAGTTTCATGTCGCCCTGCATATCGAGCAATTTGTCGTTGCAGATAACAAGGGTGGTATCAACATACTTTTTCAGTTCTTCGATACCTGCTGTAGCCTGTAATTCGCGTTTACGCCCTTCGAAACTGAAAGGCTTGGTAATGATACCAACTGTTAATATTCCAAGCTCTTTAGCAATTTGCGCAATGATAGGAGTTGCTCCGGTTCCGGTTCCTCCACCCATTCCTGCGGTGATAAAAAGCATAGAAGTATTGGTGGACAAAATTTCGCGTATTTCATCAGCTATTAAAATCGCTGCTTCACGCCCGACTGTAGGGTTGGCACCGGCTCCTAAGCCAGTATTCCCAAGCCGTATTTTATTTGGTACTTCACACTTGCTAAGTGATTGTGAGTCAGTGTTGCAGATATAAAAATCTACTCCTTTTATACCCTGAGTATACATGTACGAAACAGCATTGCTGCCTCCTCCGCCTACACCAATTACCTTTATGATTGGGGCCTGTTCGTCAGGCCTGTCGAATTTTAGCATTTCAGTCATTTTTCTCCCCCTAAAATTAATTGTTTAATATTCTAGTTACTTTCTGTTTATTAAAAATTTACTAACAAAATAGGTGTTAATTATTAACTAATTCCATCTTTAAAAAACCTGTCGATCCAGTCAGCTACTTTGTTGTGTTTTGGTGCCGGCGTTTTGGGTTCAATTTTGGCATCCTCCGGTTTGGTAACATCATTTTTAATGCGTGATACATCGGCGCGTTGCATTCCCATCAGAACCAATCCAAGTCCCGTTGAATACATAGGGCTTGTCATTTCATCCGCTGAATTGGCGGCCAGGTGTTCATTCGGGTAACCTATACGGGTATCCATACCGGTAATAAACTGTGTGAGTTGTTCGATATGCTTAAGCATCGCGCCACCGCCTGTTAAAACTATCCCTGCGATCAGTCTTTTCTCAAGTCCCGTGCTTTTAATTTCCTGGTATACGGCTTCGATTATCTCTTCCATCCGCGCCTGAATAATCTTTGCCAGGTTTTTCAAGGTAATTTCTTTGGGTTCGCGACCTCTTAAGCCAGGGATGGCTACAACTTCTTCAGCGCGGTTTTCGCTGGCAAGAGCCGAGCCGAATTTTACCTTCAGGTCTTCGGCATGTTTTTTAATAATACTACAGCCGGCTTTGATATCTTCGGTTATGATTTCTCCGCCGAAAGGAATAACCGCTGTATGCCTGATAATCCCATCAAGGAAAATGGCTACATCTGTTGTTCCGCCTCCGATATCCACCAATACAACTCCAGCTTCCTTTTCATCCAGGCTTAACACTGCTTCTGCTGATGCTAAAGGTTGGAGAATCATATGCTGAAGATTATATCCTGATTTTTCGATGCACTTCATAATATTCTGTGCTGCAGAAGTCTGAGCAGTTACGATATGAAAACTGGCTCCCATCTGGTGCCCGAGCATGCCTTTGGGATCTTTAACACCGGATTCGCCATCAATAATAAACTCCTGGGGCAACACATCTATTATTTTCTCGCCGGGATTCATGGCGATATTATAAATGCTGTTCGTAAACTGGTCAATGTCGGCCTGACTGATTTCGGTTTCAGGGTTTGGCCTGATCGTGCTGGCCCTGTGCTGGATACTGCGTATATGCTGACCTGCAATACCTACATTCACGGTACGAATAGTGACTTTGGAATGAGCCTCCGCCTGTTTAATGGCTGTTTGAATTGAATTTACCGTGTTTTCGATATTGGTAATAACTCCGCGGCGTACGCCAATGGATTCAGTATGGCCATAACCCAATACCTCAATTTTGCCGAATTCGTTGCGGCGTCCCGCAATGGCAGCAATTTTTGTTGTTCCGATATCTAACCCGACTACGATTTCCGATGACATAGTTTTAAATTTATTTTGTGCACACTATTTGATTTTTATATTCCAGATTCAGTTTTTTGTACTTATTCCAACCGGTTTTTACAAGACCGTTTTTATAGAAACATTTAAGGTTTTCGAGTTTTTCGGCTGCATCGGTGGTATCTCCCATATAAATAATGTGTGATCCTGCTTTTGTAACCAGTTGGATTTTTCCGCTGCCGGTAACATATACCTGCTCGATTAACGCTCTTAATGTACTATCTGAATTAATGATTCCCGCAAGCAGATGAATATCGTAAAGGTTTTTCAACTTTGCCTTCAACACAAAATTGGAATCCGAGACCGAAAATATATTTTTCCCATCTTTCAAAGGGCTTTCAATCTGACCACTGGCAATAAGTATTTTGTGCGGATATGCTATATTTACCGGCATGATGCGTCCATTGTTATCAATATAATGCGGATATCCGGCCGATGAATAATACCTGATTATAGGAATGCACTGGTCAGCCCGTACCAGGATATCTCCTTCAACTGTGATCAGGACATCAGTGTTTTCAAGGTATGGATTCTTTTTTACGAGCGCGGAAATTCCGGCTATATCTACTTCGCCGATAGTTTTAGATTGCAGCTTGCCAAACTCCCTGCTAATTTGGGCTATCAGGTCATTTCCACTCATTAAGGGCTGTGCTCCCCTGTAATCAATGCGGCATGTGATTCCACGGCATTGCTTTACTTCGTGCGTTACATTGGCAAAACTCATCATCACCACTACGCCTGCTGCTATGGCAACCCAAAGGGTAACGAGTAATATTTTTACCAATATCTTCATGTTACTTATTTTTATGTGTTTTGAAAAAGTTCTCAATTGGTTCTACCAGCGTATCAATATCACCGGCACCCATGGTTATAATCACTTCAGGATGTTTGTCATTGAAATATCCAGGAATATCTTCCTTTTTAAGAAGATGCTTGTTGTGATGGTTAATCAAAGATAGAAGCATCTGCGAATCAATTCCCGGCATTGGAAGTTCGCGTGCAGGGTAAATCGGTAAAAGCAATATTTCGTCCAATAAGGATAAACTCTTTGCAAATTCAGCGGCAAAATCGCGGGTACGGGAGAACAGATGTGGTTGAAATATGCCAGTAAGTTTACGGTTGGGAAACATTGCTCTAACGGAACGTATACAGGCATTTATTTCTTCCGGGTGATGAGCGTAATCATCGATATATGCGAAATCATTATCATTCAGCCTAATATCAAACCTTCGTTTCACTCCTTTAAAAGTGGCTAATCCACGGCTCAATTCCTCCGGGGTAACTCCTGCAAGTATGGAGGCTGCCAAAGCGGCTACAGCATTTTCAACATTGTACAATCCCGGAATTCCAAGAACCAGGTTGTTTATTTTTCCATTGGGATAATTGAAATCAAAATGATACAAATGATCAACAAGGTTCAGATTAGACGCAAAAAAGTCGGTTTCTTCATTCACTGAATATCTGTATACGTTACAACCGGCAGGCGTTTGTAAAGGAAGATCCAGACCTTTTTTTATGATCAAAGTTCCTGAAGCAACTATATTTCCGGTGAAACTGCTGAAGGCTTCATGAACAGAAGCGAGGTTCTTATAAATATCAAGGTGATCGGAATCTATACTTGTTATAATGGCAATATGCGGATGAAGGTGAAGGAATGACCTATCGTATTCATCTGCTTCAACAACCATAAATGGAGACGTTTCGGAAATCATCAGGTTGCTGTCGAAATTCCTGGAAATTCCTCCTAGAAATGCCTGGCATCCCACGTGTGATTGTTCCATCAGGTAAGAAACCATTGACGAAGTGGTGGTCTTTCCATGGGTTCCGGCACAAGCAATGGTTTTATATTCGGAGGAAAGCATGCCTAGTACTTCGGCGCGTTTCATCATTCGAACTCCGCTTTTCCGGAGGTATTGTAACTCCGTATTTGTAGCAGGAATAGCCGGCGTATAAATTACCAGCCCGGTTTCGGCTGGAATAAGGCTCATATCTTCCTGATAATGAATAACCATTCCTTCATTCTCAAGTGATGTAGTCAGGCTGGTAGCCATACGATCGTAACCATGAACCTGGTAACCTTTAACCATAAAATACCGCGCCAAAGCACTCATGCCGATGCCTCCGATTCCGAGGAAATAAATACTATGTTCTTTTATTCTCATCGACATGCTGGTTTTATTATTTCTTTCCTTTTAATGCAAGATCAAAGATGTGTTCAGCAATTTGCCGGGCTGAATTCCGGATGGCCATTGAACTGATATTTGTGCTTAAATTTTTCTGTTCGGTAAGATTGTCTGCCAATGCTGTAATAGTACTGATCAAATTGCCTGATGCATCTGAATCTTTAACCAAAATGGCAGCGTGGCGTGACGAAAGCGCCAGCGCGTTCTTGGTTTGGTGATCTTCGGCAACATTGGGTGAAGGTACAAGTATGGAAGGTTTCCCTGTAAGGCACAACTCCGAAATAGCTATGGCACCAGCCCTGGATACTACAATGTCAGCGGCAGAATATGCTATATCCATCTCCTTGATAAATTGCATGGTGATAATTCCATTCAATTTGTAATCTGATACAGCTTCGGCAGCCTGATTGCCGTATAGTTTACCTGTTTGCCAGATAAGCTGGATATTGTTGTCGGCCAGTGATTTTAATCCTGCGTGAATGCTTTGATTGATAGTTCTTGCTCCCAGGCTTCCTCCAACTACTAGTAACGTTGTCATACTTTCACTTAGGCCAAAGTGTTTCAACGAATCTGCTTTAGAATTGTTGTTAAACTCAATATCATGCCTCACCGGGTTACCTGTGATGCTGATTTTTGATTCAGGGAAGAACTTTTCCATGCCCTGATAAGCGACACAAATTTTGTCGGCTTTCGAAGCCAGCATTTTATTTGTAATACCGGGAAAAGAATTTTGTTCCTGTATCAAAGTTGGTATTCCAAGCCATGTAGCCATGCGCAGTGTCGGCCCGGAGGCATAACCACCAGTACCGATTACGACATCTGGTTTAAATGATTTTATAATTTTTCGTGCCTTGTACAAGCTTGAAATAACTTTGAACGGAAACATCAGGTTATCGACAGTAAGTCGGCGTTGTAATCCGCTAATCCACAATCCTTCAATCGGATATCCGGCTGCCGGAACTTTTTCCATTTCCATACGTCCTTTGGCGCCTACAAACATAATTTCAGCGCCAGGGGCTGTTTCTTTAATAGCATTTGCAATAGCCACTGCCGGGAAAATATGCCCGCCTGTGCCGCCACCGCTCAGTATCACTTTTATGTTGTTAACCTGCCGCATTTTCAAGTTCCGTTGTTTCTTCTGTTGGTGCCTCCACCTCATCCATTTCTTTACTTACGCTCAATATAATCCCGATTGCGATACTGGTGAACCATATGCTGGTTCCTCCCATACTTACCAGAGGCAGAGGTTGCCCTGTTACCGGAACCAGGTGAACTGCAACCGCCATATTTGCGAAAGCCTGTATGATCAGGCTGATTGTAACGCCTATAGCCAGTAATGCCCCGAAATTCCCGGGCGCTTTTATAGCAATCCTTATCCCTCGAAAGAGTAGAATAAGGTACATCAAAACGATAATTATTGCTCCGACAACACCATACTCTTCAATGATGATGGCAAAAATAAAGTCGTTAAAAGGATTTGGGAGGAAATTCTTCTGCATGCTGTTTCCTGGGAATTTCCCGACAAAGCCTCCGTTAGCAATAGCAATCTTCGCCTGATCCACCTGGAAAGTTTCGTCACTGTCGCCTCCTCCGCTGAAATGTTCGATACGGTTCTGCCAGGTTCCCAACCGGCCGCTCGATTTTGGCGAAACCATCAGGAAAGCAATGAGAATGGCAAGTGCTGCAATGCCAATGCCCGCAAGTGCCAGCAAATATTTGAATTTCACACCACCAACAAACATAAGAATTATGCAAGTCACAAAAAGAATGGCAGCTGTAGAAAGATTCGCAGGCAAAATAAGGCCGCAAATAACCAATACCGGTAACAGAATTGGTATGAAAGCACTTTTCAGATCCTTGATGTTGTCTTGTTTTTTTGCAAGCATACTGGCTACAAACATGATAAGTGCCAACTTCGCAAGATCCGAAGGCTGAAACATAATATTTACTCCGGGCAAGGTTGTCCAACGGGCAGCTTCGTTACGTACTTCGCCAAATACAAGCGTGTAAAGCAGGAGGGGAGCAGCAATTACTACAGCCAGCATGGATATTTTGGAATAATACACATACTTGATTTTATGCGCCGCGTACATCAGGATAAATCCAAAAATAAGAATGCCTATATGCTTCAGCAGGTAATACTCTGTATTTCCCTGTTTGAAACGATATGCAAGCGTTGTGGTGGAACTGTAAACAGCCAGAACAGAGAATACCGAGAGTATAATTACAACTCCCCATATTACTTTATCCCCACGTACTTTCGGAACTATCTGAATCATTTTTAAGTCGGAGTGTAAAATTGATTTTTGTTATAAGCTTCTGACAGCCTGTTTAAATTTATTTCCGCGTTCTTCGTAGCTTTCAAAAAGGTCGAAACTGGCACAAGCTGGTGATAAAAGTACAGTATCTCCTTTTTTGCCGATGGTATAAGCTGTAAGAACAGCCTGCTCGGCGGATTGGGTTTCATATATAGCGTCAACCCTCGATCCAAAAGTTTCAATAAGCTTTGCATTATCAACGCCAAGGCAAATTATAGCTTTCACTTTTTGTGAAACTAATTCCTCCAGCTTTGTATAATCATTTCCTTTATCAACCCCGCCTGCAATCCAAATCAGAGGTGAGTCGGCGGTTTCGAGCGCGTACCAGGCACTGTTAACATTGGTAGCCTTGGAATCATTGATAAAATCAATGCCATGGATACGTGCCACAAATTCGAGGCGGTGCGGTACATTTTCAAAAGCGCTCAGCGACTGGCGGATACTTTCACTGCGGATATCAACCAGTTTTGAGGCTATTGAAGCTGCCATCGAATTGTACACATTGTGTTTGCCTTGTAAGGCGAGTTCTTCCAATGTCATGGTAAAAAAGTTAGTATTTGTGGTTATTTGGATTTTATTTTCAAAACAATAGGCATTCGCAGTGGTGTTTCCGGGTTGACAGGTAGTTGTGTAAATCTGAGCTTTCAGCTTTCGTTTGATTACTTCTGCAGCACTTACTTCGTCATCCAGGCAGTAGATAAAAGCATCTTCAATGGTTTGATTCTGGGTAATTCTGAATTTTGAGTTGATGTAGTTTTCAAATTTGTAATCGTACCGGTCCATGTGATCGGGTGTGATATTGGTTAATATGGCAATGTCAGCTTTAAAGTCAAACATGCTGTCGAGTTGAAATGAGCTGATTTCCAGCACATACCAGTCATATTCTTTAGTAGCGACCTGCATGGCAAAACTCTCGCCAACATTCCCGGCCAGGCCAACATTAAAGCCTGCATTTTTCAGGATATGATGGAGTAGCAGAGTGGTTGTTGTTTTTCCGTTTGAGCCTGTAATGCAGATTTTCCGTGCTTTTGTGAATCGTGCCGCGAATTCTATCTCAGAAATCACCGGTATCAGTTTATCCTTGATTTTTTGGACCAAAGGCACTGTTAAAGGAATTCCCGGGCTGATGATCACCTCATCCGCATTTAGAATTTCTTCTTCTGTATGCTTGCTCTCTTCGAATGCTATTTCATAGTGTGAAAGAACGTTTTTGTATTTTTCTTTAATTTTTCCGGAGTCGGATAACCAAACCCTGAAGCCTTGTTTTTTAGCCAGCACCGCTGCTCCTGTTCCGCTTTCGCCAGCTCCCAGTATGGCTATCTTTTTACTCATTATTTCAAGCTTTTCCGCTACCTTATCTTTAGTGTGATTATGGATATGAGTGCCAGTCCAATACCTATGATAAGAAATCGCATCACAATTTTGGGTTCAGGATATCCTTTCTTCTGATAATGATGGTGCAGTGGTGCCATCAGGAAGATTCGCTTTCCTTCACCTGTCCTTTTTCTGGTGTATTTGAAATAGGCGACCTGGATTACAACCGAAAGATTTTCAGCTATAAATACCCCGCACAGGATTGGGATCAGTAATTCCTTGCGGATCATAATGGCAAGCGCGGCTATAATGCCACCCAAGGCAAGGCTTCCTGTGTCGCCCATAAACACCTGGGCCGGATATGAATTGTACCATAAAAATCCGACACAGGCTCCCACCAGCGCACTGATAAAGACAGCCAGTTCGCCGGTATTTGGGATATACATGATATTCAGATAATCAGCAAATACAATATTGCCGCTCACCCAGGCCAGCAAGCCAAGCGTGATTGCAATTACCGCCGATGTTCCGGTTGCCAGACCATCCATCCCATCAGTAAGGTTGGCGCCATTAGAGATCGCTGTTATTACAAATATCACCATTGGGATGAATATCAGCCATGCATATTTTCTATAGTCATTACCTATCCATTTTAGCAGAATGGCATAGTCGAATTCATTATTTTTAAAGAACGGAATAGTCGTTTTAGTCGACTTTTCAGGATAAGTTTTAAATTTTTTATTATGATCTTTTACTTGTTCAAAAGCGGTAAGCGATCCTGGTTTAACTATGGTCACAGATGCCTTTCTTTCGGGCATGCGTTCGCGGATTACAACTCCCTGGTTGAAATATAGTACGGATCCTACAACCAATCCTGCTACAACCTGACCTATTATCTTAAACCTGCCTGCAAGTCCTTCTTTATTTTTTCTGAAAACTTTAATGTAATCATCAAGGAAACCGATTAGTCCAAGCCAGATGGTCACAAATAGCATCAGGAGTATGTAGATATTTAAGATTTTAGCAAAGAGAAGTGTTGGGATAAGCAGTGCTCCCAGAATGATAAGCCCGCCCATTGTTGGTGTTCCTGTTTTAGCCATTTGTCCTTCGAGACCAAGTTCACGAACAGTTTCACCGATTTGTTTGGCACGTAGGTAATTGATGATTCGTTTGCCGTAAATCAAGGAGATGAATAACGAAAATATCGTTGCCAAAGCAGCGCGGAATGAAATGAATTGAAACATCCCGGCTCCTGGTACATTGTACGCTTTATCAAGATATGTGAAAAGATAATACAGCATATGGCTACGTTTTCAGTTAGTATTTGGTTTGAGTGGTTTAGAGTAAGTATTTTTTTAAAATTTGTTTATCATCGAATGGGTGTTTTACTCCATTGATATCCTGATATTTTTCGTGGCCTTTTCCAGCAATCAGGATCACATCATTATCGCGCGTCATAGCGCAAGCAATGCGTATGGCATCATGCCTGTCGGTGATATTCTGTACATTACGGGCAAACTCTTTTTCAACACCGGTAAGCATTTCTGCGATAATCTGCTCGGGAACCTCGCTGCGTGGATTATCCGAAGTTAGAATAACCCTATCGCTAAGACGAGCTGCAATTTTGGCCATAATCGGGCGTTTGCTTTTATCTCTGTCGCCACCGCATCCAACCACGGTAATCAACATTTCATTGCCTGTGCGTAGTTGATTTATGGTTTCCAAAACATTTTGCAATGCATCAGGCGTGTGAGCGTAATCAACTATTCCGATAATTCCCTGTGGTGATTTGATATAATCGAACCTGCCTTCAACACTTTCGAGATTACTCAGTATTGTTAGTACTTCCAGTGGATCCTGCTCCAGCAAAACTCCTGTAGCATATACTACCATTAGGTTATAGCCATTAAACTTTCCTACCAGGCGACACCAGATTTCGTTGCCATCAAGGTCGAGATGTAGACCATCAAGTGGCGCTTCAATAATGCGGCCTTTAAAATCAGCCATTTTCTGGAAGCTGTAGGTGTGTTTACTTGCTTTCGTGTTCTGAAGCATTACCTGGCCATTCCTATCATCAAGATTGGTTAACGCAAATGCGGTCGAAGGCAATTCATCAAAAAAGCGTTTCTTCGCTTTCAGGTATTCATCAAAAGTTTTATGGAAATCAAGATGGTCCAGAGTTATATTGGAGAAAATTCCTCCGGCAAATGTCAAACCCGCAATTCTGTTTTGAACTATAGAATGCGAACTCACTTCCATAAAGCAATAACTGCAGCCCTTTTCGACCATGTGGCTCAACAGCTGGTTGAGATGAATGGCATCCGGTGTTGTATGCGTCGAAGGAATAATTTCATCATCTATCCTGTTCAGGATGGTTGAAAGTAAACCTGTATGATAACCGAGTTCTCTGAACAGGTTAAAGAGAAGTGTTACTGTAGTTGTTTTTCCATTAGTTCCTGTAATACCGACTAGCTTCAGTTTTTTTGAAGGATTCCCAAACCAGTTGGAGGCAATAATCCCGGAACTGAAACTACTGTCATCAACCTTGATGTAGGTTACGCCATCGGTTAAGCTTTCCGGAAGTTTTTCGCAAACAATGGCACTTGCTCCTTTTTCGATAACCTGTGGAATAAAATTGTGACCATCAACTCTTGTCCCTTTTACTGCAAAAAACATGCTGCCGGCACTCACCTCACGCGAATCATAGGTAATATCACTGATGATACTATCAGCAGCACCTTTAATTTGCCTGATGTTAACATCGCGAAGTAGATCGTTCAGGGCTTTCATATATTGATATTGTCTCTTTTTTTAATTAGTTATTAAATCCCAGGCTAAGCAGTATTGGCATTCCGGGTAAAAATGTGCTTCCGGCAGGAAGCGATTGCTGCTTTACCAGTCCAACACCGTTGATCTGAACTTTTACGCCCAGTTTTTCGAGCCGGTAAACAGCATCACTGGCGCCCATCCCAATTACACTTGGAATAGTTGTCTGAGAATATGCTACCGAGGCGAACCTGGTTCCATTGCTGTCAGTTACCTGCGTAATCCAGTCGCCAGCATTGGGGACACCCATCGTATAACCCAGCCATTTGCTCAGGTATTGAATATCTTTCGTATTGCCTGCCTGCATAGGATTGGTGCGGATGGAATGTGTTGTGTCAGTCCAGTTCATCCCAACTTCAGGATCAGTTGCGTAAATGCGATCAGCAATTTCGCGGAAAACAGGAGCTGAAATAGTTCCGCCGTAATACCCGCCGACAGTTGGGTTGTTGATTACGACGATGCAGGAGTATTTGGGGTTATCGGCCGGGAAATAGCCAACAAAAGAGCCTTTGTAATTAGTTTTGTTATAACCGCCGCGATTCTGAGCGACCTGAGCGGTTCCTGTTTTACCGGCAACTTTGTAGATAGGATTTTTCAGTACTGAACCTGTTCCGTGATCAACAACCGCTTCGAGCATGGTTTTAGCCATTGCAATTGCTTCTTTCGAAGCTATGCGCTGATTAATTACTTTTGGTTCAAAACTGGTAACAGGCAAACCTGCCTTGCGGACTTCTTTTACAAAATGGGGTTTTACCATAACCCCATCATTTGCTACGGCATTATAAAAAGTCAGTATCTGCAATGGCGTGAGCGCAACTTCATAACCAATCGACATCCATGGTAAGGATGAATTTGACCATAATCCATCTTTGGTTCCCAGAATCTGTGGTCTTCCTTCTCCTTTTATCTCAAGACCCATTCTTTTATTTACACTGAAACTGTGCAGCCTGTCAACAAAAGCTTGTGGATTAGATGCGTATGCCTTGTAAATTACTTTGGAGATACCTACATTTGAAGACTTCTCGAAAGCCTGCTGAACCGTCATTACACCACCGCCCATGTGAGAATCTCTCATGGTTCGTTTCCCAAACTGGGTAATTCCTCCGGTTACATCTACTAAATCATTGAGCTTTACTTTGCCGTCTTCAAAAGCAGCTAAGAGTGAGAATAATTTGAAAGTTGATCCTGGCTCGGTACTTTCGCCGATTGCATAGTTATAAAGCTCTTCATAGGTGCCTTGTTTTGTAAGTCCAAGGTTGGCAATGGCTCTGATTTCCCCTGTTTTAACTTCCATCAGGATGGCACAACCATGATCGGCTTTATTTACTATAAGTTGTTGGAGTAAAGCTTCTTCGGCAACATCCTGAATATTAATATCAATAGTGGTGAGAATATCGGCTCCATTAACCGGTTCAATCTCATTGCTCCTGTTCATCGGGCGCCAGTTGCCATCAGGAATGCGTTGGTATAATCGTTTTCCAACCATACCCTGCATTTCGTTGTTGAATGAACTTTCAATGCCAACGTTATTTGCATTGCCGTCTTTATACCATCCCAATGTCCGGTATCCCAGGTTATCGAAAGGATAAACGCGTTTATTCTGAACGGTAGTTATGAGGCCTCCGCTGTTTTTTCCTAATCTGAAAATAGGAAATTTCCGGATCGTCTTAAGTTGATCAAAATCTGCATTTCGCTTGATCAGCAAGTAGCGGTTCTTGCTTTTGCGCCCTTTAACTAATAATGATTTATATGCTTTTGCATTTTTATCCTTGAAATAGCTGGAAAGCATTATTGCAAGTGAATCAATATCCTTTTCAAAGGTCGAATCAGCAATCAGAGGAGAAGCCGCATCCATGCGAACCTCGAACAAAGGCACAGAAGTAGCCAGCATTTCCCCGTTTACATCATAAATATTTCCCCGGTTAGGTTGAATAGTGAAATATTTCAGGGATAATTTTTCGGCTTTAGCTTTCCACATTTCACCTTCAACCAGCTGGATATAAAGGATCTTACCGATAATAGCAAAGCTTATGACAAACATAAAGCCATAAACCAGGTACACACGTGTAAGTATCGATTTTCTTGAATCCATTGGTTGAACTATCTGAATAGGTATGAGTTATGAATTATGAATTATGAGTTATGAATTATGAGTTACGGGTTGGAGGAATTGGGTTTTTATTAGTTAGAAGGCTTATTAATTATTTTTTCATTATCGCATTACCGCATTACCGCATTACCACATTATCGCATTACCACATTATCACTTTTTTTATTATTTAGGTTGATCAATCAGTATTTTCCGGGGTGGAGTTTTCGATTCCTTCAGTCCGCTATTTTGTAGTTTTTTTGCGATTTCGGTTTGCCTGGTGGTTTGCATCAGCTTCGATTTGGTATTAATGTACTCGAAGCGTTGTTCTTCAATTTGTTTCTTTGTTTTACTGATGGTTATGATGGTGCGGTTGGCATAATTTGAGTTAAAAATGTAAAGCAATCCAATGCCTGTAAGGAATACGAGAAAGGGTAGTAGTCCGATCATTTTTTCACGGACAAGGAACGATCCTTCGAGAATGCTTTTTACCTTACCTCCTGCCTGTTTGCTTTTACTTTTCCCTTTTGTTTTTTTTGCAGAAAGATCTTCGGTGGATGGAGTTTTGGGCTCGGCTGCAACCACTTCTGGCTCAATATTTATAGTATTACGAAGTTCTGCCATGATTATATTTTTTGAGCTATACGCAATTTTGCACTTCGTGATCGGGGATTGCTTGTCAGTTCAGTTGCACCAGGAGTTATAGGCTTACGGGTAATAGATCTCAATGGGGATATGATGTTTCCGTAGAAATCTTTTTCAAGTATTCCTTCCATATTTCCGGATTTCATATAGTTTTTCACTAAGCGGTCTTCGAGGGAGTGGTAGGAAATAATTACAAGTCTTCCTCCTGGTTTTAAAACATCAGCGCATTGTTTCAGCATCGCTTGCAAGGCTCCCATTTCATCGTTGATTTCGATACGGATAGCCTGAAAAATCTGGGCCAGGATTTTGTTTTCATAATTGGAAGGCAGGCACGATTTTATAGCCTCCTTCAATTCAGTAGTTGTAGTAATAGGTTTTGTACGAGCCTGAACAATGGCAGTCGCCAGCTGATGCGCATTTGAAAGTTCTCCAAAAAGTTTAAATACCGACTGGAGTTTTTCTTCCGGATACGTATTTACCATTTGTGCAGCTGTAGTTCCCTGGTTGCGTCCCATCCTCATATCCAAAGGACCTTCGAAACGGGTTGCAAAACCACGCTCCGGCGTATCAATCTGGTGTGAGGAAATGCCTAGATCAGCCAATATGCCATCCAATGGAAATGCTTTGTGTAGTCGAAGGAAGTTTTTTAAATAGCGGAAATTCTCATTTACCAGGGTGAAACGTTCATCGTCCAATTTATTCTGAAGAGAATCCTCATCCTGATCAAAAGCAATCAATCGGCCGTCAGCATTTAGTTTGCTTAATATTTCGCTTGAATGTCCGCCACCGCCGAAAGTAAGATCAGCATAAATCCCTGACGGATTGATGCTGAGGCCTTCAATACATTCGTGCAATAAAGCGGGTTGGTGGTACATCCGGTTTTCATTCGTTGAGGTTAATATTCCCTAATATTTCTTCGGCTAAGGCGGAAATATTAGTCTGGGTTTCGCTGATAACTTCGTCGTATTTTGCTTTATCCCATATTTCAATGCATCCCATTTTGGCAGTTACTACAATTTCACTGGCAATGCCTGCGATAACAGCCAGATCGCGTGGTATCAATATCCTGCCTGTGCTGTCTATTTCAAGTTCCTTTAAACCAGCATTATAGGCACGAATAAAATCATTGTCTCTTTTTACAAACCTGTTCAATTTGCTGGTTATCTTTTGTATAAGTTCATTCCAGTTTGATCGGGGAAAGAGCTCGAGACATGGACTAAGGATACTGCGCTTTACTACGAAACCTTCATTCAATGAGGCATTTAGCTGGTTTTTTAACGCAACCGGAAGCATAAATCTTCCTTTTACGTCAACCCGGCAAATGTGTTCTCCTTGTAAGGGTATCATGAATGCTGTTATTTTTCTGTAAAAATAGACATGATTTACCACTTTCAACCACTTCTTACCACATTTTTTTATTAACAATACACAGAGTGCTTATTAATAAAGGGATTCATGCAATTTTAGCTCTGAAATAAGTAATAACATTAGATAGTTCCGGATAGGTTGAATACCATCAGTAGATTTGGGAATTATCAATAATTGGCAATAAATGCGCCTGCGCGCATAATACTATGTTTCGGAAATTCATTAATTTTGCATTACACAGTATAATGCAATATTGTTATAGCTAAGCCATTGTATGGAAGATCAGTCTGTTGGCAATCAGGATAAGGAAAATTTTCTTGATCTGGATCGTGTGATTGGCAATAAAAACCCGGCATTGCTCCGAATGATGCCCCGCTTCGTAAAGAATTATCTTAAAAAAGTGATTCACCAGGATGATCTCAATGAAATAGTCCGGAATAACAGGAATCTTTATGGAATTGATTTTTTAGATGCCTGCCTGAAAGGATTTGGTGTCAGGATCATTTATAAAGGACTTGAGAATGTTTCGGCTGACGGTCGCTGGATTGTTGCCTCGAATCATCCGCTGGGCGGTTTGGATGGAATGGCCCTGATGTGGGTTATTGGTAAGGTACGGAAGGATATTGTCTTTCCTGTGAATGATCTGCTTATGAATATTGATAATCTGAAAGAGCTGTTCATTCCTGTTAATAAACATGGTTCCAACGCCGGTAATGCCCGGATTATTGAGGATACTTTTGCATCAGATAAAGCGATGTTGTTTTTCCCGGCTGGATTGTGTTCGCGAAAGCAGAAGAACGGAATCTGTGATCTCGAATGGAAAAAGAGTTTCATTTCCAAGGCCAAAGCTTACAAACGCGATATCATACCCTGCTTTATTAATGGCAGGAATTCCGACTGGTTCTACAACCTGGCCCGCCTTCGTACATCAATCGGTATCAAATCGAATATTGAAATGTTATACCTGGTTGACGAAATGTTCAGGCAACGTAACAAAGAAATTGAGATTACCTTTGGGAAACCAATTTCTTATACTATCTTTGATAAAAAGATGCCAGACGCAGCATGGGCTCAGAAACTGAAAAACCATGTTTATAGCCTGGCGAATAATTTGAACAGCTCGTTTATAACTGAATAAACAATATGAATGCAATGCAGGAGATAATTGGCGCAGTTGACCGTAGTTTAATTGAAAAGGAACTAACTCCCGAACGATTTGTGAAGCCCACAAACAGCGGGAATAATGAGATTTACATAGTTACATACCACAATTCACCGAATACCGTCAGGGAGATTGGCCGCTTACGTGAAATTACATTTCGCGACGCCGGCGGCGGAACAGGACTGGATTGTGACCTGGATGAATTTGATATTGAAGAGGAAAATCCATTTCAACAGCTATTTGTTTGGGACCCACGTGAAAAGGAAATTATTGGTGGATACAGGTTTATTCATGGTAAAACTCTTAAACGGCATAAGGACGGTCATATCAATACTCCTACAAGCGAGCTTTTCCATTTATCTGAAAAATTTATTGAGGAATATCTTCCACATACTATTGAACTGGGCCGTTCGTTTGTACAACCCAATTACCAGCCAACAGTAAACCTTCGTAAAGGGATGTACGCACTTGATAATATCTGGAACGGACTGGGCGCCATATTGGTACAAAACCCTGATGTGAAGTATTATTTTGGGAAAATTACCATGTACCCTCATTATAATGTGGAAGCACGCGATTTAATCCTTTATTTCCTGAGAAAATATTTCAGTGATAAAAACAACCTGGTTTACCCCCACGAATCACTAGCTTTAGAAACTCCTATACAGTTCCTTTCGGAACAATTCACAGGCGGATCCTACGAAAAGGATTATAAAATCCTGGTTCAGCTGGTTCGGCAACGACACGAAAATATACCTCCATTAGTAAATGCGTATATGAATCTATCCTCTACTATGTTATTCTTTGGTACCTCACTCAACCCTGGATTTGGCGATGTGGAGGAATCAGGAATACTGGTAACGCTGGATGATGTTTACGACATTAAAAAAGACAGGCATTTAAACATGCCACCAAACATTTAATCTGAATTTTTATGAATAATCGCAGGGCCGCTTTTATGATAAGTGCTGCCGATATAACAGGCTGTCCCCAGGCGCGATTACCTGAATATGCATTCTTCGGCCGGTCGAATGTTGGCAAGTCGTCTCTTATTAATATGATAACCGGGGTCAAGAACCTGGCTCGTACATCCGCTACTCCGGGAAAAACCCAGCTGCTGAATTATTACATGGTGGATGAAGATACCTGGTACCTGGTTGATCTTCCGGGCTATGGATATGCTAAAGTGTCGAAAAAGTCACGCAAAAACTGGGAAAAAATTATTCGCGAATACCTGCTGCAACGTCAGTCGTTAGTATACACCTTCATACTGGTCGATACCCGGCACGATCCGCAGAAGAGTGACCTTGAACTTATCAATTGGATGGGAGAGGAAGGATTGCCTTTTTGCCTGGTGTTTACCAAAGCCGACAAAATATCGCGAAATGCAGTCAGAAGAAATGTGGATGAATATAAAAAAGTACTTGCTGAAAACTGGGAAGAACTTCCACCTATATTTATCACTTCATCCCATTCCGGCGAAGGGAAAAGTGAAATAAACACTTTTATTGCTACTTCAAACAGTGAGTATTCTGTTCTAACAGAGCAGAAACAATAAGAGAGTTCAAAAAACTTCTTTCTGAGCTTAGATTTTTCAACCTTTTTTTTCGGTAGCTCGAAAAAAGCAGATTGTTGGTTTTTGTAAGCTTCAGTGAAAGATAATTTTCAGAACTCTCTCTGGTTGAATGAATTGTTGTTTATTTATACAACATGAGCAAGTGGTTTTTGGAAACCAAATCTCCTTCTTTTACGTAAATTTCAGCTATGGTGCCATTATCAGGCGCAAAAATGGTATTCAGCATTTTCATAGCTTCCAGGTCAACAAGTTTGTCTCCTTCTTTTACTTTCTTCCCCTTGGCAAAATAAATTTTCTTTATGGTTCCGGGAATAAATGCAAGTATTTTTTTGGGATCGACCGGCTCATAAGGTTTCCGGCTGAGAAACTTCTTTGTTAACCGGGTTTTGTATTTAACATCTTCAATCATTAAGGTTTGAAAAACTTCAATGTCAAGATTTTCAGATGTTTCATCTTGTTTTATGTCCTTTAGATTCAGACTTTTTGAGTTATCGCTTGTTGGCATAATTATTTTTAGTTAAAACAACTATTGAAAAACGCAGTATTCTAATTACGGCATCATAACAATGTAAAGCCTGAGCTGGTATTTATCAGATTGAATATCAGCTCAGGATCACACCTTCCGGAGAATTAAAATGGTGGGATACCATGTTTTTTCAAAGGAACGTCAACTTTTTTATCTGCGGAAATGGCAAGTGCGTGAATAACCATATCTCGGGTTTCTTCCGGACTGATTACTGCGTCAACATATCCGTATGCCGCGGCAACAAATGGATTGGCAAACTTCTCTTTGTATTCCTTGATTTTAAGTTTCCGCATTTCATCCGGATTTTCGGCTTCTTTAATTTCATTCCTGAAAATAATATTAGCCGCGCCTTCAGGACCCATAACCGCAATTTCGGCGGTTGGCCATGCAAATACAAAGTCAGCACGTAAATGGCTCGAACACATGGCGATATATCCTCCGCCATAAGCTTTGCGGGTGATAACCGTAATTTTCGGAACCGTTGCTTCGCTGTATGCATATAGAACTTTTGCTCCATGACGAATTACACCGGCATGTTCCTGGTCAACGCCAGGCAAATAACCTGGTAAATCGACCAAAGTAACCAAAGGAATGCTGAAAGCATCGCAGTAACGGATGAAACGTGCAGCCTTGTCGCTTGAATCTACATCAAGAACACCAGCAAGAACCAGTGGCTGATTTGCGACAAAACCTACTGTATATCCATTCATGCGTGCAAATCCGATAACAATATTCTGGGCGAATAACTCCTGAACTTCGAGGAAGTCGGAATCATCGCAAATACCACGGATTACATCTTTTACATCGTAAGGCTGACGTGGGTTTGTCGGGAATACCTTATCCAAACTGTATTGACGAACACGAGGTGGTTTCTTTGGGAACGGATCGGCTTTCTTCAGGTTATTCCAAGGTATAAAACTACAGAGTTTTTTAATTTGCTCGAAACATTCTATTTCACTTTCAGCAAAGAAATGCACGTTACCGGTTATTTCGGCCTGAACACGGGCACCGCCTAATTCTTCCATCGATATTTCTTCGCCCAGAACAGTTTTAATAACTTCGGGACCAGTGATAAACATCTTTGAAATCTTATCTACCACAAAAACAAAATCAGTCAATGCAGGTGAATAAACTGCTCCTCCGGCGCATGGGCCGAGAATTACCGATATTTGAGGAATAACTCCTGATGCCTGAGTGTTACGGTAAAATATTTCGCCATAACCTGCCAGTGAATTAACACCTTCCTGAATACGGGCTCCGCCTGAATCGTTAATCCCAATGAGTGGAATTTTCAGTTTCATGGCATGATCCATGATTTTGGTGATCTTTTTGGCATGCATGTAGCCAAGTGAACCGCCGGCAACTGTAAAATCCTGAGCGAAAATACATACAGGATAATTGTTGATTGTTCCGGTCCCGGTAATTACACCGTCGCCAGGCAGGTACTTGTCACTCATTTCAAAGTCGCGGCCTGCATGTTCAACAAACAGATCGTATTCATGAAATGACTTTGCGTCAAGCAACGCGATAATTCGTTCGCGAGCTGTCAGCTTCCCGGTTGCTTTTTGTTTTTGGATGGCTTTATCACCACCGCCACGCAACGCTTCCTGCATTCTACGTTTCAGATCGGATGATTTGGAGCTTAAGGACATAGGTTTTTGGTTTGTGAATAATACGTTGTTCCGCCCTGCGGCGGATTCTTCATAAGCGGGCAAAGATACAATCATTTAATTGTAAATTCATGTACTAATAATGCATTTTTAGTAACAGGCTAAATGCAGTTTTGATATAATTACTTAATTTTGAGGCCCTAAACGTGTGTGATGAATATCGAGGACTTACGGGATTATTGTATTACCAAGCCTGCTGTTACTGAGAGTTTTCCTTTCGATGAATCTACCCTGGTATTTAAAGTTGCAGGAAAAATGTTTTTACTCACTGACCTCGTTGATGCTTTGTCGATGAATATTAAAAATACTCCGGAAATGATAATTGAGTTCAGAGAACTATATCCCAGTGTTTTACCCGGTTATCACATGAATAAAATTCATTGGAACACAGTATTGATAGATGGAACTATACCTGATAGCTTGCTTAAACAATGGATCGATGAGTCATACAATCTGATTGTGGCTAGGTTTTCGAGAAAAGAGAAAGCACTTTTCGATGAATTGGCAGGAAAAATCTGATTACTGCAATGCAACGTATTTCGAAAGCGCGTTTACCAATGCTGCTTTTGATTGCACGCCAACAAATGTTTCCATTAACTGTCCGTCTTTAAAAATCATAACGGTAGGAATTGATTGTATCCCGAAACGATTTGCCAGGGGCCCGTTTTTATCGATATCAACTTTACCAACCTTTACCTTTCCTTTAGTTTGACCTGCAATTTCCTCAATTACCGGTGCCATGGCTTTACACGGCATGCACCAGGTAGCCCAGAAATCAACCAAAACAACGCCTTTTGAAGTTTCGCCAACAAAATTGTCGGTTGTAAGTGTGACAATCTCTTTTTCACCGGTTGTACATGAGCCTAATGTCATTATCAGCGAAACTATAAATAATGTTATTAAAGCGCTTTTATTCATTGAGAAGGAGTTTAAATTAGATGTAAACCTGATATTTCAGTTTCAATTATTTTAACGTCACTAAAGTAATACCGGAGCCGCCGGTTTCGAGAGATGCATCCGAAAATTGTTTAACCTCGGGAATGCTGCCAAGGTAATTTCGGATAATACTTCGCAGCACTCCGTTTCCTTTTCCATGCAAAATGCTGACCTCGGAAACATGAAGCATAATAGCCTCATCAATATATCTTTGGATAAGAATTTCAGTTTCGTCAGCCCGTTTTCCTCTTACATCAATTGTGATTCTGAAATTGGCTGTACGCGCATTCATATCATTCACCATATTCTGATACGCAAACCCACGGTTAACCGATTTTTTTACCGGCACGTTTGCCTGCAGCACTTCCAGGTTTTCTGATTTTACTTTTAGTGTTATCGTGCTATAAGCTACTGTAACGTCACTTCCCTGAATATCGACTACTTCGCCTGATTCATGCTGACCAATCATTCGCACGCGACTACCTTGTAAAATAGGTTTCCCTGTTGCTTTTTCCGGTTGTACTGTTTCTTCCTTTTCAATTACAGGCTCCGCAACAGGAATATTGACTATGTTTTCTGTGAATTCTTTCATCTCGGCCCGTAATTGTTTTGTCCGAGCTGCGTCAGCCTGCGATTGTTTTATTTCGCGTATGGTCTTTTCAATAATCTGGTTCGATTTATTCAGAATCAATTTGGCCTCGTTGCTGGCTTTTTCAAGAATTTCTTTCTTTTTGATATCCAGGTCTTCTTTCAGCGAAGAATAACGGTTTATCAGCCCGGTGAGCATTTCATCCGCTTGTTGAAGTTGCTTTTCTTTCAGGCTTAACTCCAGCTTTTCGGCTTCCAGGTCCTGCATCTGCTTATCGAAGTCGAGTTTTGCATGGCCAACCTTTTTCCCTGCTTTTTCCAGCACTTCTTTTGGGAAAGAGATGTTGGTCGCAATTTCAAAAGCGAAGGAACTTCCGGGTCTTCCGGTTTTCAATACAAACAACGGTTTCATATGCCTGGTATCGTATAGCATTGCTCCGTTCTGAAATCCGGAATGGTTGGATGCAAGCAGTTTAAGGTTTGCGTAATGGGTAGTAACTACGCCATACGCTTTTTTCTCATTTAGTGTTTCCAGAACCGCTTCGGCTATTGCACCTCCTGACTGAGGTTCAGTGCCGGCACCAAACTCATCTATGAGGAATAAGGTAGTATGATCCGCATATTCCAGAAGGTTCTTTATATTCAGCAAATGGCTGCTGTATGTACTCAGATCATTTTCGATGGATTGCTGATCGCCGATATCAATAAAAAGATGGTCGAAAATTCCTGCGTCAGAAGTGTCCAGAACTGGTATCAGCAAACCGCATTGCAGCATGTATTGAAGCAAACCTGCTGTTTTTAGCAGTACAGATTTTCCCCCGGCATTCGGACCGGAAATAATTAGGATACGATTATTTTCATCCAGCGAAATATCCGAAGGCACTATTTCCCTTTTTTGTTTTTTCAGCGAAAGCATCAGAAGAGGATGCCGTGCCTGTATCCAGCTGAATGACTGTTTATTATGCAAAACAGGCCTCAATGAGCCGGTTTCTATGGCTAGCAATGCTTTAGCCCTGAGAAAATCGAGGTGACCCAAAAAGTTAATTGAGTCTTTCAGTAATTGAATATATGGACGTAATTCATCAGCCAGTTCAATTAGTATTTTAATAATCTCACGTCTTTCGGCCAGTTCCAGTTCGCGGATGCTGTTCCGAAGTTCAAAAACCTCGGTAGGTTCAATGTATGAAGTCTGGCCTGTAGCCGATTCATCAATGATCACACCGCTTATTTTGCGTTTATTTGATGAGTTAACAGGAATTACAGCTCTTCCGTCGCGGATTGCTATTTCGGTATCTGCCGGAACGTATTTATCGAGTTTAGCCTGGGTAAGAGCTTGCGCGATCTTTTTGTCAATCATGTGAATCAGCCTCGAAAGGCTTTTTCTGATCTCCAGAAGGGTAGGAGAGGCATTGTCGCGAATGTTGCCTTCCATATCGAGCACGCGGTTGATTCCCGAAAGAATTCCCGGTTCAATATATTGACCTGCAATCAGCGAATGAAGATGTGGAAAAGCATTTGCTGATGTGTCGGAAATAAAGGTTTTGCAATTGATGTATGCAGAATAAGAGGTGCGCAAAAGCAGCAGCGACTCTGCGGCAAGAAATGTGCCCGGAATAAGTATATGATTCAGTTCTTCGTCGAGCTCGAAATATTCAGATGCCGGGTATCCGAAAACAGTTAGCAGCATCGTTCGAAACTCTTCCGTAACAGTAAGCTCATTGTTTAATAACTCAGCATTATTGCTGAACCTGATGTTGGCAATGCGTAATTTACCCCCTTCGCCCTGGCAATAATCGTTGAGCATTCGCCTGATTACATCAAAGCCGGTTTTTTCTTCGAAATTTGAAGGAGAAATCACAATTGTTTTTTTTGCAAAATTACGTAAAATCAACCCACGGTTAACTCGCAGGCTTGTGGTTGCTGCGCTTTTTAAGAAAATAGGCCAGCAATAGGATTGTGATACAGAAAAGAGTCGCAACTGTACTGTAAAATGAAATAAATATTGGCTTTTTGCCAAATCCATCAAGCGGGCTGATATCTCCGACATTCATATAAGCAGCCCAGTAGTGAGGATGAGAAGTGAGTTTATCGCAATTTTCAAGGTATTCTATTTTAGCAAGGCGCAAAGCTTCATGACGAGGTTTACCCTGGGAAATATACTTATAAAAGTTCTCCATAAGTATTACACCCGATCGATCCTCAACGGCCCATGAAGTCATAATTATTCCTGGCACGCCGGCATAAAAGAAATCGCGGGAAAGACTCATTATTCCTTCGCCTTTCCTCAATTTCCCGGAACCGGTATTACAAGCACTTAATACAGCCATATCTGCATGCAATTCCATATTAATCAGTTCTGACGCATTAAGCATCCCGTCATCAATTGTATCCCCTTTTTGCCTGAAGAAAATTAATTTCGAGTACAATGGGTTTTCATTGTTGATGAGGGTATGCATTGCAAGGTGCAAAACCCTGTAATCAGCAGCATTCTTTTTGAATATTGTTTCAGTTGCAGTTTTTCCCAGGAATGATTTTACGTTGAAATATTCTTTCAGACTTTTGATTTCATCTTGTGTATTTCCCAGATTCGCGAGCGAATTTTGCAATAATCTGCCGTTTTCATCTTTTTGATTGAGCACTGAATTCCCGGATCCATAATCGGGGCCGAAAGCGAGTATTCGCCCATTATTCTTAGTATTTTTTCGGTTAAGTTCATCGAAGAATGTAGTTGCAGAAGGAGCATAAGTTATTGCCGACTCTTTAATCAGGTATGGGAGTTTTCGATATGAAGGTTTACTCATACCTGGCATTGATGTAAGTAATATATCGAAAGACAAGTATCCAAGTTCTCCATCTGGAATGATAATAAGTTCTTTCCCATTGATTAATGGTTGAACACGTAGGAGAAGTTTCCGGTATAAATAATAGGATGATGAAACAAATGTTTTGAAATCAGCAGACGAATAATTATTGAAATCCTTACCTGTTAATTGTGCCCTGAGAATCTGAAGATTGGCGTAAAATGAAGTATCAATTGAGGTATTTATCAGTTGTTTGTTAGTACTTGTAATAGCGAAGGTATATAATGTTGAATCAGTCAACGTAAATTCAATAATAGCTTGCTTTGGAGAAAGCTTTTTTTGTATATCGTCAATCGAGATAACTGAATTGTCATATTTAAGATTGTAATATGCCGGATAGTTTTTCTCTATCGATTTAATAAGCTCATCCTGTTTGCGACTGAGGTCAAAAACCCTGCTATTCCACATTTTAATTTTGGCATCATCAGGATTCGCAGTTATTTTTTGATCATGGATCTGTTTGTTGTAAAAATAGATTTCTGATTTCAGGCTTGCGTCCTGTGTTAAAAGATTTTCTGGGATTCGCCCGCTGATTTTTGCTTCTTTATCCCGAAGGTGTGATAATAAAACCGCTGATTTTCCTTTTTCTGAAAGGCTGAAGGCTTCATCCAATGCGTTTGGATTTTTCGACTTATGATAAAGTTTTACCTGTGTAAGAAGTGCATTGGTAAATGTGGTTTTTTCATTTTCTGATATAAATAACTTACTGTTTTCATCCTGGTAGGTCGATCTGAGCATTTCTATCATCTTCAATGAAAGGGTATAACTGGCCACACTGTTTTTTAGAAGGTCAATTCGGGTTGTATCCGACAGGTAGAGCGAAAATAGTGCCTGAGCTTTGGCAGTAAGCGGATTCAGGAGATTTTCATTCAGATTTTCATTTGAGATCACGGGATTATCAGCAATATTTTGAGATGTAAATCCAGGAAAACCTGCAATCAATGAAAGCTGAAAATAACTTATCGCTTTTTTGAAGTCATTCATCCTGTTATAATAACTTCCTATATAAGTATAGGCCGTGGATACATCTATGTTGATATTACCAAACGATTTTTTATAAAGAACCAAGGCTTTATTAAGATATAAAATTGCCCGCTTATCTCCTGAAGAAGAAAGGAATTCGCCGTACCTCAGGTATGTAAGTGCAGTCTCGGGGTGATCATCACCATACATTTCAATGCTTTTTTTAAGAGCCATCTCATAATAGAAATTAGCATTGAATTTGTCCGACATTTTAAAGGATAGATTTGCCAGACCTCTAAGAACTTTTACTGAATTCGGAAGTTTATCTCCAATCTCCAATCCTTTCAGGTAGTAGCTTTTCGAAATGGCATATTCCCCCTTTTTTTCCTCAATAACACCCATGTTCAGGTAAATTGTGAGTAAATCTGCCAGGTTGCCTGGTGCTTTGGTCAGAATAATTTCGAGTGACTTGTTGAGATAACTTTGAGCTTTTTCATAATCGGCAGTATAGATGTAAAATACCCCCATGTTCAAAAATAATAATCCCGCGGTAACTGAATTGGACTGATTTTGAGTGGTGTAAAAATTTTCAGCCCGTTTCATGTACTCAATAGCTTTTGAGTCGTTGCGAACTATCTGGTAAAACCTCCCCATATTTAAATACAATAATGCCAGTTTGGGATCAGCAGCCTGAAGTACTTCCTGATTAACTTTGAGGGACTTTAAAAAATATTGTTCCGCTTTTTCATAATTCCCGGTCATTGAATATACTATACCTATATTCTGTAATGTGCCGGTATAATTAACATTCCTGGTATGACTGGTTTTTTCATAAACTTCAACCGCTTTAAAATATTCTCCTATCGCGTCATTATACTTATTTTCAAGGAGATTCACCGTTCCCAGGCCATTGTGAGCCATTGCCAGGCCGGTATCAGAGGTGGCTTCCCTTGCCGTATAGACCCTGATATTTCGTTTATAGAGTGTTGCGGCTTCCTCAAATTGGCGTTTGTCTGAATACAGATTTGCTTTCTTAAATAGCAAATTGTTATATGGATTTCCCAAGGTGTCAATCTTATTTATTGCGATTGCCAGAGCCTGATCTGCGAGTCGCATTGCCTCATTCAGGTCGCCCTTCGACTTGTAACAATCTATCAGACCGGATACGCCTTTTATCCATTCAGCGTATCTATTGCTCATGAGGTTACTATCGACAACTTTTCGGAAAAATAATATAGCTGAATCATAACTGCTGCGATTTTTTAACTGCTCAGCTAGTACTAGATCAGGTGTGTTTTTAAAAGGCTGGTTTTCTGAACTGTTATTATGGCAAGCGAATAGCGTTAATAGTCCTGTAAATAACAGGAAATTAAAGCAGAATAATGCCAAAGGGCTTTTCATAGCGCACAATTTCGAAGTTACCAGGAGGAAATCTGTAATACATGTATTTGAGTAAATGCAAAGATAAGACAAAGTTTACCTTCTGTACATAAAAAAAGGAGCTTTTAGCTCCTTTTCTTTTTTGCAATATTTTGTGAATTATTTTGCCTTTAATATTCGTATAGTGTTTGTTAATTCAGAGTTTTCGGACTGAATATGCAATTTACATAAATAGTTGCCTTTTAACATTTGCGAAGCATCAAGATCAACTTCCTGGTATCCTGCATTCACAACTCCGATAGATATCTTTTTTACCAATTGACCGGTCGTACTATATATTTCAACGGTTGCGTTTCCTGATTCCGGAGAGAAAATAGTAAGCCTGGTTGAACTTGTAAACGGATTTGGATAATTGTTGAATCGTAAAGATGATTTGCCATATTTAATGACTGGGGACGCAAACTTAAGGTTTGTTATCTCGGTATTGGAAGTGCTCAAAAGGCTGGTATTTCCATCCAGGCTTATACTTGCATTCATACCAGGCTGGAAAGCCGATGTGCTCACACCATGAATTGTAATTAGAGTTTCACCTTCTCCAAATTCAACAGCTTCCATATTTGGATTTCCCCATACAAGACGTATTTGTCCATCCTGAATATCATATTCATAATCGGTTCCTTTAAATTCAACAGACTCAATTTGCAGTAAATCTGATGGATAATTGATAATCAGCCCTGCGCCGTTTATCGAAAGCGCGTTCTGAGTACTAATTCTGGTTGTAAACGATTCACCAGAGGCAACATTAATTTCGCCATCCATTGCTATAGGCATAGCCGGTGTATTGTGAACTTGAGGAACAAAGGCGCCTCCAACATCGCCTGAACAAGTTCCTCCAAGGGTTTTAGGATCGACGTCAACCGTTTTTAAGCTTGATATTGGGAAAGAAGCACTTTGAAATTTCCATGGACCTACAGGGAATGGCGTTCCTTTCAGGATATGTTTAATAATAAGATTGTAATCACCCCAGGTTACATTGCCGCTGCCATTCACATCTGCCGCCAGAACCTGAATAGGCGTAAATTCGTAAAGCCCTGCCAGATGAAGGAATACCAGTGTTGCGTCATAATAAGTTATTCCACCGCCAGCAATAGTTGTTGTGCCTGTTACAACATAATTTCCATTTGCGAGATTACTGAAATGATACGAACCATCATTCTCTGACTTGAAGGTTTGAATACTGTTGTCACCTGTATTTTTTAACGTCACTATAACGCTTCCGATAGGTCGGTTGGCATCTCCCTGATAAAGTACTTTACCCGTAATATCTCCTGCTTTAGAAGTTTGTGTTAAAATCAATGCCCAAAAAAGAATCGCGGTGAAGAGAAAATGATTTTTCATGTTGAGTTAGTTTAGATGTATTATTATTTTTGGATTTTTCTTTTATAATGGTATTTCTATCTATGTAATTTATTTTATGAATCTTTAAAAATAAAATCGAACCTAAGCCTGAGCGCTTTAAGTCTTAATCAGCTTTTATACAAAAGGTAATAGATAATTTAAAAAAATAATTTAAAATTTTTTAAATTTGTCTCATCTTTGCAGTACTATAGATTGCTGAGATTGGAAATATTTTTGATGATCTCGTGTAAGTAAGAATAAAATGTTAGTAAGTTTTATGCACACTAAAATGCTGAATAACAACACGTAAGATGCTTGTCTCATTAATTGACTGATAAAGTTCTAAAAATAGTATTACCTTTTTTAATAATCTGGATAATATAGCACAGCGATGATCCATTATTCTGATGAAGCCATACTTGAAGGACTGAGGTTAAGGAGTGATTACATCATTAATTTCATATATAAGGAATATTTCCCTTTGATCAAGTTTCTTGTGACTGAAAATGGTGGCGCAGATGAAGATGCTGAAGATATATTTCAGGATGGGATTATTATACTTTATAATAAAATTAGTTTAAACCAATTAGTGCTATCCAGTTCTTTCAAAACATACATGTATTCAATTTGCCGGAATTTATGGCTTCAAAAACTTAATAAGCGAAAAGCGATATACGATAAACTCTCCGATGTTGAGGAATTTATCGATCTGCCAAAAGATATGCTTCAGGAAGCCAGTATTCAGGAAGCTGAAATGCACCGAATTATCCAGATACATTTTTTATCATTACCCGAAGATTGTCAGAAAGTATTGAAACTTTTTATTAAAAATATTCCTTTACGTGAAATTGCCGGAATCATGGGATTTAAAACCGAGAATTACGCTAAAACCCGGAAGTACCTGTGCAAGGAAGAGTTAAAGAAACGTATTGCAGATGACCCCCGTAGTCATAAATTTATAAAAAATGACAAATAAATTTAAACATTCAGCAACTATTGAGCAATATCTCGCCAATGAAATGGCTCCTTCGGAGCTCATTGCCTTTACTAAGGAATTGTCTTCAAACCCTGACCTGGCAGAAGAATTAAGGCTTTCACAAAGTATCGATGCGGCTCTTTTAAATGACGAAATTCTCGATTTAAGACAGAAACTTATTGCCGCTATTAATTCAGGCCGGGTACCACAAAAAGCGGTGCCGGTTGTACGTATGAAAACCCGAAAATGGTGGTACGCCGCCGCTTCGATACTGGTACTGTGCGCAATGGCTACAACTTTTTATTTGCAATCGCGCCGTCAGGTTTCCAACGACTCCCTTTTCTCTCAATATTACAATGCAGAGAATATTGTTGATCAAACCCGAGGCGATCAGAATATTGTAGAAGCGATTATTAAATTCCAGCAAAAAGATTTCGCAAAAGCTTCATTATTATTTAAGAATCTGCTCGAAAAAGATAATTCGAATATAGCGGTCTGGTTTTATTACGGAATATCAAACATAGAGACACAGAATTTTAATAACTCCATTATAGCTTTTAAAACTATTATCCGGCAAAACGACAATCTCTATGTTGAACATGCTGAATGGTATTTAGGCCTTTGTTACCTGAAGAATAATCTCAAAGCAAAAGCTATTACCCAGTTTGTTGCTGTAGCCTCGAATCCGGATAATTTCCACCGTCAGGATGCTAAAAATATATTAGAGAAACTTCAACTTAAGTAATCACTTACTGATTTAAAGGTAAAACCTGGTGTTACCTGGTTTCGTTTGATGCTTTTTGCCGGACCGGAATTGATATTATTCAACCACGGACAACTGGTTCTATTTCAGGTACTATTTATCGAATGCTTTGTTTTCAGCATTAGGAGTATTTTAATCTGTATTTCTTCAGCTTTTCTATAAAACAGGCGCTCGAACCTATAATTGTTGAAAAATATATATCTTTATAAGTGACTGTATAGCAAGTATATATATATTATTTTTAAAATAATTGAAAAAAAGTTCTGAAAATGGTATCACCTTTTTCCTTTTTCTGGATATAGTAGTATAAAAGATGATTCATTATTCTGACGAAGCCATATTGGAAGGACTGAGATTAAGGAGTGATTACATCATTAATTTCACCTACAGGGAGTTTTTCCCACTGGTCAAATTTCTCGTAGCCGAGAATGGAGGATCAGGTGAGGATGCTGAGGATGTATTTCAGGACGGGATCGTTATACTTTATACCAAAATAAGTTTAAACCAATTAGTATTAACCAGTTCTTTCAAAACCTACATGTATTCGGTTTGCCGGAATTTATGGCTTCAAAAGCTCAACAGGCGGAAAGCTATTTATGACAAACTTACAGATGTAGATGATTTTATTGATTTGCCCAAAGATTTGTTTCAGGAAACAAATCTTGAAGAAGCCGAATTGCACCGGATTATTCAAATACATTTTTTGGCTATGCCTAAAGATTGCCAGAAAGTGTTGAGACTTTTTATTAAGAATATTCCTTTACGCGAGATTGCCGGTATAATGGGTTTTAAAACTGAAAATTATGCCAAAACCCGGAAGTACCTGTGCAAACAAGAATTAAAGAAACGTATTGCAGATGACCCACGTAGTCAAAAAATTTTAAAAAATGAAAACTAAATTTAAACATTCAGCCACTATTGAGCAATATCTTGCCAATGAAATGGCGCCCTCTGAGCGGATTGCCTTTACTAAGGAATTGACATCAAATCCTGAGCTGGCAGAAGAACTGAAACTTACTCAAAGTATTGATTCGGCTTTGATACGGGAAGATATTATTGATTTAAGGGAAAAGCTTATTGCAGCCATCAACTCGAGTAAAGTAGTTAAAGCAGAAGTTCCCGTTGTGCACATGTATACCCGGAAATGGTGGTATGCTGCCGCTTCGCTGGTAGCCTTGGTTGCGGTAGCAGCAACCTTGTATTTGCAGACTCCACATAGGATTTCCAACGATTCGCTATTCTCCCAGTATTACAATTCGGAGAATATTATTGATCAGACCCGTGGTGATCAGAATATAGTAGAAGCGGTACTAAAATTCCAGCAAAAGGACTTTGCGTCGGCTTCCCAACTGTTTAAAAGTATTCTTGATAAAGATAATTCGAATATAGCCGTCTGGTTTTATTACGGGATATCAAATATTGAGACTAAAAATTATGATAACTCGATTAAGGCTTTCACCACCATAATAAAACAAAACGATAACCTTTATATCGAACATGCTGAATGGTACTTAGGACTTTGCTACCTCAAGAACAACCAGAAAGATAAAGCTATCGACCAGTTTGTTGTTGTCGCTTCGAACCCGGATAATTTCCACCGCCAGGAAGCTAAAAATATTTTAGAGAAATTGCAGCTCAAGTAAATCTTCCCCACACCCTGTTTACCAAAAGAACCGGCGCCCGCCGGTTCTTTTTTTTGTGAATGCATGCCCCAAAAATAAAAAACCCTGGCATTTTCTGCACAGGGTTCTATTGGATCGGAATAAATATGAGCTATTTGATCAATTGATCTGAGCCCAGCAATAAATCGATATATTGTCCACGTTTGTAAATAAAAGGATCTTTCAGTTCTTTCTTTGAAAGCTTTCCTTTAAAGTCAGCTATTGAGCTGAATTTTTTCGATTCCATCCAGGCTTCAATATCGCCTAACATGGTTGCAATATGTTCTGGCTTGTTTTTATAAAGAGTACTTACAACCTGTACGCAATCGGCTCCGGCCAGTAACATTTTTATTACATCATTTCCCTGGTATATGCCGGTGTTACCGCAAACCTGTGCTTTAACATTTCCGAATAATAGTCCTGCATACCTGAGGGAAACGCGGTAATCGCCTTCATGACTCAAATAAAATGGTGCAGTGTGTTTTATTTCCTGAACATTGATTTCGGGTTCGAACATACGGTTGAATATTACCACGGCATTTACTCCTGCTTTATCAAGGCGGGAAATGAAGTTCAGCGGATTTGAATAGAATGAACTCAGCTTTACACTGACAGGAATTGTAATCTTCGATTTTATAGTTTTAACCAGGTCGAGATGAATATCCTCAATCGAACGACCGTCGGCTTCGAAATCGCCGGGAACAAAATAGAAATTTAGCTCAATGCCATCAACGCCGGTTTTTTCAATAAGCCTGGCATACTCAATCCAGGTATTGTCGTAAAGGCAATTGAGGCTGGCGATAACCGGTATGCTGAGAATTTCTTTCGCTTTCCTTAAGTTCACTAAATGAGCTTCAGGTCCGGCATGTTGAAGTTTTGGATACAGGCTGGTCATTTCAGCATGTAGTCCTCCCATGGCTTCTATCTGATCATCGAACTGGGCGCTTTCGAGGTTGATCTGCTCTTCGAACAAAGTTTTGTAAACAATAGCCGCGGCTCCGGCTTGTTCAAGCTTCTTTAACATACTCAGGTCCGACGACATGCTGCTTGCGCCTGCAATAATGGGATTTTTAAGCGCAATTCCCATATAATTCGTAGCGAGGTTGATCATACTGTTTCCTCCAAAATGTTTAGTAATACTATTAATGTGTTATCTAACTTTGAAAGCGGAAAATTACTAATTTTTCAGATATAAGTAAAGCTGTGCCTAAATTATTTTACAAATTAGAATACCTGTAGGATTCAGGCTGTTAGTTATAATTGTTTAACTTGCTGATATTTACCACTGTTCTAATCTATAATCATTTTAAATTAGCCTTTCCCAGCGTATTTTTTGCATTTATTACCCCTCAATTCCTTATAAAAAAGTAATTTTGCACCGCTTTTCAGAAGCATGGAAATAATCCGTTTTCTAGTCAAAAATCTAATAATCAAACATATGAGTGAGAAAAAAAAATATGTAACCTGTGACGGCAATTACGCTGCCGCACATATTGCATACATGTTTAGTGAAGTAGCTGCTATTTATCCTATTACACCTTCATCAACAATGGCCGAATACGTTGACGAATGGGCAGCCTACGGACGCAAGAATTTATTTGGCGAAACCGTGCGTGTTGTTGAAATGCAGAGCGAAGGTGGCGCAGCTGGAACATTACACGGCTCGTTGCAGGTTGGTGCTCTTACCACAACGTACACTGCTTCACAGGGTCTTTTACTTATGATTCCTAACATGTACAAAATTGCAGGTGAATTATTACCAGCCGTTTTTCATGTTTCAGCCCGTAGTCTTGCAGCACAGGCACTTTCCATCTTTGGTGATCACAGCGATATTTATTCCACTCGTCAAACCGGATTTGCTATGCTTGCAACCGGAAGCGTTCAGGAAATTATGGATATTGCCGGTATTGCGCACCTTGCAGCTATCAAGTCAAGAGTGCCGTTTATGCACTTCTTCGATGGTTTCCGTACTTCACACGAAATTCAGAAGGTTGAATATCCTGAAACAGCAGATCTTGCGAAACTGCTTGATTATGACGCGTTAAAGGAATTCCGCGAACGCGCTCTCAATCCTGAGCATCCTGTTACCCGCGGTACAGCTCAGAATCCGGATATTTATTTCCAGAGCCGCGAAGCAGCCAATCTTTTCTATGATGCAGTTCCTGATATCGTTGAAGATTACATGCAGCAAATCAGCAAAGCTGTTGGACGCGAATACCACCCATTTACCTATTATGGAGCAAAAGATGCTGAAAACATCGTTGTTGCAATGGGTTCAATCACCGAAACGCTTAAAGAAGTTATCGATTACCTGAACGCAAAAGGCGAAAAACTGGGTTTGATCAGTGTTCATCTGTATCGTCCGTTCTCAGCTAAATATTTCTTCAACGTTCTTCCTTCAACTGTAAAACGTGTTTGTGTTCTCGATCGTACCAAAGAACCAGGCGCTACCGGAGATCCGTTGTACCTTGATATCCGCGACATTTTCTACGAAAAAGCCAACAAACCTCTTATCGTTGGCGGACGTTATGGCCTCAGCTCAAAGGATACTACTCCTGCGATGATGATCTCTGTATTCAACAACCTGAAAATGAATGAGCCTAAAAATCATTTCACTGTAGGTATTGTTGACGATGTTTCGTTCACCTCACTTCCTATGCTTCCTGAAATTGATCTTTCAGATAAAGGAACATTCCAGGCTAAATTCTATGGTTTGGGTTCGGATGGAACTGTTGGTGCCAATAAAAATTCAATCAAAATTATCGGTGATAATACTGATAAGTATGCCCAGGCCTATTTTGCGTATGACTCAAAAAAATCAGGCGGTATCACAACTTCTCACCTCCGTTTTGGCGATAGTCCTATTCGCTCGCCTTATTTGGTTAACAGTCCCGACTTTGTAGCTTGTCATGTTCCGGCTTATCTGAACAAATACGACATGTTGAAAGGGTTGAAAAAAGGCGGAACATTCCTTCTGAACAGTATATGGGATGCAGATGAAAGTCGTAACCGCCTTCCTGATCATATGAAGAAATACATGGCTGAGAACGAAATCAGGTTCTACACCATCAACGCTACCAATATAGCTGAAGAAATTGGTCTTGGTAACCGCACCAACACTATACTTCAGGCTGCTTTCTTCAAAATTTCAGGCGTAATTCCTTACGAACTGGCTCTTACAGCAATGAAGACCGCTGTGAAGAAAACTTTTGGCCGTAAAGGTGAAGAGATAGTTCGCATGAATATTGCTGCTATCGAAAGAGGCGCCGATGTTGTTGAAGTCAGTATTCCTTCTGAATGGAAATCAATAGTTGTTACCGCTAAGAAAGATACCCGTAATATTCCTGATTTTATCAAGAATATGGTTGAGCCTATCAACAGCATGAAAGGTGATGATTTACCTGTTAGTGCTTTCTTAGGTCGCGAAGACGGTACATTCCCGCAAGGAACTGCCGCTTACGAAAAACGTGGTATCGCTGTAAATGTTCCTGAATGGATTTCGGATAACTGTATACAGTGTAACCAGTGTGCTTTCGTTTGTCCTCACGCTGTAATCCGTCCGTTCCTTCTCAATGAAGCCGAACTGAAAGGTTTACCTGAAGGTACTGCAACGTTAAAAGCAATTCCCAAAACTTTCGACGGTCTTCAGTTCCGTATCCAGATCAGTCCATTGGATTGTACAGGTTGTGGTAACTGCGCAGATGTATGCCCGGCTAAAACCAAGGCTTTGGTTATGAAACCGCTCGAAACACAGATGCATCAGACTGAAGCATGGGATTATGTTGCTGCTAATGTTACTTACAAAGACACGCTGGCTCCAAAAGAGCAGAATGTTAAAAATAGCCAGTTTGCTCAGCCTTTGTTCGAGTTCTCCGGAGCTTGTGCCGGTTGCGGTGAAACACCATATATCAAACTGATCACCCAATTGTTCGGCGATCGTATGATGGTTGCCAACGCAACAGGTTGTTCCTCCATTTATGGCGGATCAGCTCCATCGACACCTTACACCACCAACGCGCAGGGATGTGGTCCATCATGGGCTAACTCATTGTTCGAAGACAATGCTGAGTATGGTTTTGGTATGGCAATGGGAGTAGATAAACTACGTGCCCGCGTTGCTGAAAAAATGCAACTGGTTGTTGATGGTGATTTTAGCGCTGACCTTAAAGAAGCATGTGCGCTTTGGATTGCAGGTAAGGATAATTCACTTTTATCAAAAGAAGCTACTGCTAAAGTTGTTCCATTACTCGAAGCATCAAAAACAGATCTTGCTAAAGAATTACTTGCTTTGAAACAGTACTTTATCAAGAAATCGGTTTGGATGTTCGGTGGCGACGGCTGGGCTTATGATATCGGATACGGTGGCCTTGATCATGTACTTGCATCAGGCGAAGATGTAAACATATTAGTTGTTGACACTGAAGTATATTCTAATACTGGTGGACAAGCTTCAAAATCAACTCCTGTTGGTGCTGTTGCTAAGTTTGCTGCTTCAGGTAAGAAGGTTCGTAAAAAAGATCTTGGTATGATGGCTATGAGTTATGGTTATATTTACGTCGCTCAGGTTGCAATGGGTTCGAACCAGACACAATACCTGAAAGCTTTGCGTGAAGCAGAAGCGTATCCGGGACCATCGCTTATTATCGCTTATTCAACCTGTATCAACCACGGTTTGCACACAGGTATGGAAAAAGCTCAGCAGCAACAGGACGACGCCGTAAAATCAGGTTACTGGGCTAACTACCGTTACAACCCATTGCTTGAAGAAGAAGGAAAGAATCCTTTCCAATTGGACAGTAAAGAACCTGATTTCTCCTTGTTCCAGGACTTCCTGAAATCGGAAATGCGTTATACTTCGCTGATGAAATCCTTCCCCAACGAAGCGGTTGAATTATTTGAAGCCGCACAGGAAAATGCTAAAAGACGCTACAACGGTTACAAACGTTTGGCCGAAATGGATTATAGTAAAAAATAATTCCAGATTTAATTGAATAATGGAGCCGGATTACTGTAAAGTGATCCGGCTTTTTATTTCCATATTAAAATGTAAACTTTGCCTTGAATGCATTGTTCTTAGGGAAACATATAATTGATTAAATTTGAAATTCCGATTATTAACCAAATCCATGGATCAATGAAAACAATGATTCGTATTATTTCCCTATGCAGCTTTTTGCTTTTTGCTGTTAATTTAAATGCTCAGACACTTTCTCCGAAAATTGTGTTTCAAGAGAATCCACAAACACATAACATGCATTTAGCTTCCGATGGGCAAAATTTGTACAGCTGCAACGGAGGAAAATCAGAATTGGGTCAAATCGGCAAATTCAATCCTGACGGAACAAAAATCGGGAGTTATAAATTTGAACTTGATATGCGCTCCATTATGTATAATCCCCAGGATAAAAAGCTTTATGTGAACACTTACAGCCGGAAATTATACAAAATCAATGACCTTGTTTCAGGCAGCTTTGCTGAAGTTTACGATTTTTCGGATCGCAACGAGCAATCTGCTCCAGCTTTAAGCGCAAATGGCAAACTGATTTATTTTATGGACTATGGTGAAATTTATGTTTATAATTTGAAAAACGGGAAGTTGAAAACAACTATTCCTGGATTAAATACTACTGACGAAGCAGCCACAGGAGGTACTGCTGTAGCCGTTGACAAAAAGCATATCTACAGCTGGAATGCTGATAAACAGACAGTATATGTATACGATTTGAAAGGAAAATTTCAGAAATCTAT
The DNA here is from genome assembly GCA_963665485.1 of Bacteroidales bacterium. Lineage (GTDB taxonomy): Bacteria > Bacteroidota > Bacteroidia > Bacteroidales > UBA4417 > UBA4417. The sequence continues at coordinate 2,025,851 of OY762227.1, forward strand.
TCAACTCGCACAGGGAGATTATGGATTTTCACTATCGTTAGCCAATGATTTGCTGTGGGTTTCTGCTGATGGAAATTATGATGTGGGAACCTGGTATGGCTATGAGATAAAGTGATTTGTGATTCGGAATTTTAGAATTTTGATTAGTGATTTGATATGGCGGATTTACTGTTCCGATAACTGACTCCCCTCATTCAACATTTTTCCATCAGAGCTTTTCGTACATATCTTCAATCAGTCGGGCATATTTATTAATCAGGAATTTGCGACGGAGTTTTAAAGTCGGTGAGAGCTCGCCTGAATCAACAGTCCATTTGTCGGAAATTATTTCCCATTTCTTTATCTGTTCATGATGTCCGAATTGTTGGTTGATCTCGAAGATTTCTTCCTCAATACGGTTAATCACCCGGGAATGTCTGAGTATTTCATCATCCGAATAATATGGAATTTCCTTTACACGGCACCAACCCTTTAAATATTCGAATGCCGGAACTATAATGGCGGAAGGATGTTTACGGTTTTCGCCGATCACGAGGATGTGGTCAATAAAAGCTGATTCTTTAAAACGATTTTCCAGAACCTGCGGAGCAATATATTTGCCGCCTGAAGTTTTAAAAATCTCCTTTTTACGGTCGGTTATCTTCAGATATTTGTTCTCAACCAAATGGCCGATGTCTCCTGTGTGTAACCAACCATCCTGGTCAATCACTTCGGCAGTGCGATCAGGCCGGTTGTAGTAACCAAGCATTACATTCGGACCATGGACCAGAATTTCACCATCGTCAGCAAATTTTATTTCAACACCTGGTAAAACCGGTCCAACCGTACCTATCAGCACACCTCCTTCAAGGAAATTACTAACGGCTACCACCGGCGAAGTTTCCGTCAAACCATAACCCTCCATAATTTTAAATCCCGCTGCCCATAGTGTACGGGATATCTTAGGGTTCAGGCTGGCTCCACCCGAAACGATGGAAACAAGATTTCCTCCAAGCGCATCCTGCCATTTTTTGAAAACCAGTTTTCGGGCAAGCTTAAGCTGAAAGTTGTACCATGGCGAAAACTTATGTCCTGGTTCATATTGTTGGCCAATGGAGATCGCTTTATAAAAGATGAGTTTCCTGATTCCTTTTAAATCACGGCCCTTCGACAGGATGGCATCAAAAAGTTTTTCCATTATTCGCGGAACAGCGCAGAAGATTTCAGGTTTTGCTTCTGCCAGGTTTTCGCGTAATTTGTCAAACCCATCGATATACCAGATAGATGTACCACAATTCTGATAGGTATAATTCAGAATGCGTTCGTAGATATGGCATAAGGGCAGTACGCTGACAGCCCTGCGAGCAGGCTGTTGTTTCAGAATTTCGGAGATTGCCAGAAAATTGCTCACCAGATTCTCGTGCGAAAGCATTACTCCTTTTGGCCTGCCGGTTGTCCCGGATGTATAAATAATAGAACAAATATCTTTTGCCTGGATGTTTCGCGCTATTTCCTGAATTTGCTTTTCATGGTAGTTTTGTTCATATTTCAATATAAGTTCATCCATACCGGTTATTTCACTCGTAGAATCGATGGAAATTACCAGCTTCAATGACTCAATTCCTGAGGTAATATTTGAAATCTTTTTCCATACTGAAGCGTCATTTATAATAAGTCCGGTGATGGCTGCATCGTTAAAAATAAGGCTGAAATGAACATCACTCACAGTTGGATATACGGGCACCTGAACTGCGCCAATCAGGCTTATGGCCATATCGAAATAATTCCATTCAGGCCGGTTGTTGATTATTGTTGCAATCCTGTCGCCTTTTTTAATCCCGGATTCCAGTAGTGCGTGAGCAAGTATGTAACTATTCCGGGTATATGTTTGACTATCGACTGAGAAAACTTCACCGTTTTTCTTTCCGAATAATACAGGTTCACCTGCAGGATTAAGTTTCCCGGTAACCTGAAGCAGATCGAAAATGCGGGTAACTCCATTCATCGGTCTAACTTGTTATAAATTTAATAATCTAATTTGCTAATATAGCAAATTTAACGCAATACAGATGATTGGACTACCGTTTAAAACAGTTTATCAATTGTAGCCTTGTATTTATCATGTAAAAATGTCCTGCGAAGCTTCAGCGTAGCCGTAAGTTCGCCCGAATCGACAGACCATTCAGTGTCGAGCAGTTCGAAGGCTTTGATCTGCTCAGTGGCTCCCAGGTATTTGTTGTACTTATGGATTTCTTTCTGAAAACGCTTTTTAATACGTTCGAGCGCAACCATTTCGGCATTTGAGGTATAAGCAATTCCTTTAATCTGGCACCACGAACGCAGGTGGTTAAAGTCGGGAGCTATGATGGCAGCGGCATACTTTTGATTTTCTCCAACAACCATCAGCGCATCAATAAATACTGATTCTTTCAGCATATTTTCAACCAGTTCAGGACTGACATATTTACCGAATGATGTTTTGAAAATCTCCTTTTTACGGCCTGTAATCTTTAAATGGCCTTTTGGTTCAATTTCTCCTAAGTCGCCGGTATGAAACCAGCCATCACTATCAATAGCATTGGAAGTTAGTTCAGGTTCTTTGTAATATCCCTTCATCAGGCCAGGGCCCTTACAAAGTATTTCATGGTCTTCAGCTATTCTGACGGTAGTGTTTTTCAGAACCGGGCCTACGGTGCCGAATTTAACTCCGTTTTTCTCAAAAGTATTCACCGCGATTACCGGCGAAGTTTCCGTAAGCCCATACCCTTCCAACACAGGAATGCCTGCCGCCCAGAAAATATGAGCCAGCCTTGGTTGCAAAGCAGCGCCTCCGCTTACTATCACTTTAAGATTTCCGCCAAGAGCTTCCTGCCATTTGCTGAAAACAAGTTTCCTGGCAATTTTTAATTTCAACGCAAAATAAGGACCTTTAGCTCCGTTCAGTTCATAATGCTTGCCAACATTCACAGCCCAGAAGAAAATCATTTTCTTTGCCCCGGTAAGTTTATGACCTGTATTCATGATGCGGTCAAACACTTTTTCGAGCAAACGCGGAACCGTTGAAAGAATATGTGGCTTAATGTCGCGAAGGTTATCGCCAACCGTTGCAGGGCTTTCAGCGTAATATACCGAAATTCCAAGGTATTGGTACATATACACCAGCATTCTTTCGTAAATATGGCATAAAGGCAGGTAACTCAGTGCCCGTCCTTCTTCTCCTATAGGAGGAATTTCTTTAACGGCCATGAAATTGGAGATAATATTCGAATGCGTAAGCATAACTCCTTTCGGATGGCCGGTGGTACCTGAGGTATAAATGATGGTAGCCAGATCATCTGTTTTAATACCTGCCTTGATTGTTTCGATTTTGGCCGGATCGGGATTATCCATGCCCAGCGAGATAAGTTGCCCGATCGGCTTTACACCTTCGGTTTCCTTAAAACAATATATTCCAAGTAAGCCTTCGAGTTCGCCAACAATATGCTCTATTTTACGATATGTATCCCATCCCGATACAAAGATCACCTTGACGCCTGCATGAGCAAGTATGTATTTGTAATCTTTTTCGCTGATTGTAGGATAAATCGGGACGTGTATGGCGCCTGCCTGCTGAATTCCCATATCGACCAGGTTCCACTCAGGTCTGCCTCCTGAAATAGTTGCGACGTTATCACCAGGTTTAACTCCCAGTTTCAAAAGGCCATAACTAATATTATCGGCGGCAGAAATGTAGTCCTTGATTGAGTATTTTACCCACTGACCGTTGTCCTTACCTGCCAGTACATCATCCTTGGGTTTAAATGATTTTGCATAATAAGGCAGAATGTCAAATAAGCGTGTAATGTCTTGCATAAAGTTACTTTGAGTTTTCGATAGCTTGTAAAGATAATCAAATTATTAAATATGAATTATCATTCAAAGACAAGAACTTATGAACAATACATATTTAATCGCGGAAGGAAAATAACAAAGATAATTTTGAAATGATCAGGTTCAGAGAACTTTATGCACATAGCCCGGACTTGCCTGGGCTGTAGGCATAATAACCAGGTCGTTGATATTAACATGTGCAGGCAAACCGGTGATCCAGGTAACAGCGCTGGCTATATCTTCAGCCTGCAATGGAGCAAATCCTTTATAAACATTGGCTACGGCATTCATATCTCCTTTAAACCTGACCTGTGAAAACTCAGTTTCTGCCGCGCCAGGCGCCACCTGCGACACTTTTATGCCATGAGCCAGCATATCAATACGCATACCGCGGGTGAGAGCATCTACGGCAAATTTGGTAGCGCAATATACATTTCCTTTTGTGTAAACTTCCTTGCCAGCTATGGAACCTAAATTAACAATATGCGGGCATGAGCTCTGCAACAATAGCGGGAAAATATTCTTCGTAACATACAGAAGCCCTTTTACATTGGTATCTATCATTATATCCCAATCGTCGAGGTTGCCATCCTGTAAAAGATCGCTTCCGGCTGCCAGGCCGGCATTGTTTACCAGGATATCAATATTCCTCCAATCAGCAGGAATGCTATCTATTGCTTGTTTCACCGCATCACGATCACGGACATCAAACGTTAAAGTAAGAACTTCAATGTTATGCTTTTCTTTCAGGATGGATGATTCTGTAGCTAACCTGTCTGCCCGCCGGCCTGTAAGTATTAACCTGTGATGATCGCTGGCAAAAGCGTGCGCGCAAGCCTTTCCGAATCCGCTTGTAGCTCCGGTTATAAAAATGGTTTTTTGCATAAACTAAGAGATTTTTGCTAAAGGTTCGTGTAAAATGAAACTGCTATTTTGCCATGATCCGCAATCCGACAATACCGCAAATAATCAGCATGATGCAAACGATACGTAAAATGTCAGTGGGTTCTTTAAAGAAAATAATTCCATACAATGCTGTTCCGATGGTGCCGATTCCTGTCCATACCGCATAAGCAGTGCCCATGGGAATATTTTTCAAGGCTGTTGAGAGCAGATAAAATGAAACTATCATGGCTAACACTGTAAAAAGGGAAGGCCACAGCCGCGTCCAGCCTTCGGTATATTTAATGCCAACAGCCCAAACTACTTCGAAGAGGCCGGCAATAAAGAGGATAAACCAGGGCATGGGGATTTTGGATTGCGGATTTTGGATTTCGGATTGCGGATTGCGGATTGGGGATGATAAATCCGCAATCTGCAAACCCCAATCCGCAATTATTTATGCCAGCGAAAGCGCCAGCTTGGTCATATTTGTAAAATTGAGTTGCCGCTCCTCGGCACTTACATGTTCGCCGGTGAGCAAATGGTCGCTCACGGTTAACAGGGCAAGAGCCTCAACTCCAAGGCGCGACGCAAGCATATACAGGCCGGCTGACTCCATTTCAACAGCTAGTGTTCTGTAGTTTCGCCAGAGTTCGTAGGCATCGCCTTCTTCAGGGAAATGATAGAAAAGATCGGAGGAAAGTATATTTCCGGCTTTTAAAGGCATATTCATTTTTGCGGCATTGGCCGAAGCCAGTTGTACCAGCCGATAACTGGCGGTAGGGGCGAAGGTCATTCCCGGGAAATGCCTGCCTACGGAAGATGAGTCGGTTGACGCGCTGATTGCCATAACGACATCGCGTAATTTTACTTCTTCGAGCAGGCCTCCGCATGTGCCGATGCGAACAAGCGTTTTCACCTGGTAGTCGTTTATAAGTTCACTTGCATAAATCATATGCGATGGCAGTCCCATTCCTGTTCCCTGAACCGAAACGCGTTTCCCGTTATAAAAACCGGTATATCCCAGCATGCCGCGTACATTGTTATAGCACACAGCATCGGTTAATAATGTTTCGGCAATATGTTTAGCACGTAATGGATCGCCCGGAAGTAATACGAAATCAGCGATTTCGCCTTGTTTTGCTTCAATATGTATACTCATTCGAATAGAAAATAAGGGTGCAAAGATAAGAACAATTGGGGAAGGTGGTAATATTTGCAGAAGTTTGATGGGATGAGTTTGTTAAATTCCATGTTCATAGGGTATTGAATCAAGTTTTTATATTCCTTTGGATCAATTTACAGCAATAGGATCTTTACACCCAACCACATTTCCCCGACAATCAATAACAACAACTTCCTGACAACGGCAAACAGGCAGCTTGCGCCAAGGCGTATTTGAAATAAAAAAGATGAGGCTGTGAGGGGGCGTTTTTTATAGATTAATAAGCTGTAAAGTGTTGAAAATTAAACCATAAATTAAGTGCATTGTAAAGGAAAGTGGTATATATTTGTTGCTATCTACAAGTTATGCACAAGCAAAGAAAACAATCAGCCGGATTGAAATAATGAACAAATGAAAAGATTAATTTTTCTAATATTAGTTTTAGTGACTGTTCAGGTAAGTGGACAGATTAAAAAAAATAGACCAATAGCATGGGTTATTCCAGTTGTAGACACAAGAATAAACGGATTAGCAGGCGGATTAATTATAAATAGTCTTAAGGACACTGACTCAGTTCTGACAACTGAAATTAATGGATTAGGTATTGAACTAATAGGTGTTGGATTTTTCTTACCACTAGCTCCAAGTAGTCCGATTTATTCAGAGTCTGACGATTTCTACTTGAATGATGAAAATTTGGCTTCAATTGTCAATTCATACAACTATGCGAAATATAGGATAAATGGAATTTCAATTTCTGGTGGAGGAATTGGTGGACATGATATTAATATTAATGGATTAAATTTATCGGGTATTAATACCTTGACTGGCAAAATGAATGGATTGTCTGTCTGTATTTTGATTAATATCAGTGGGGTGGTAAATGGCGTTTCAATTGGAGGACTTGTTAATAATTCAATACAATCAAAGGGTTTACAAATTGGACTGTTTAATAAGACAACACGATTAAGAGGAATTCAGATTGGATTATGGAACCAAAATGAAAAAAGAAGTTTGCCGATGATTAATTGGAATTTTAAATGATAATATAAAAATTGCCAGTGCACAACACACAATATAGCCAATAAGGGTTTCAGTGGTTAGCGAAAGTTTGTAGCCCGCTTCAACTTTTCGTGTACCCTGATAGCGAAAAAGCCCGCAATCCCTTACTGGCCATATTGTCAAACGTTAGTCAGAATTTTAATTCCGAATTTTACCAATTACTATTGCCTGAAAATATCTAAAATATAAAGTATATGATAAATAATCCAGGAGAAAGAGACTTTGAAATTAATCTCAATTTTGAAAGGCAAAAAAGTCCTGCCGAAGCCTTTAGCCAAATGTCAAGGATGTACGAAAAGCTGCTTTCAATTGATAAGAATGTTCTTTATAACATCCTCCCAACAGCTGGAATTGAATATGAATTAGTAGATATTGAATTTGGTTCAATAAAGTCAAAAGTGATTCAATTGCTTAAAGCCGTTCCCGATGAGTTTATAAAAGACATTGCCAGTCCTAAAAAACTGATAGGTCTTGCTTTAGTAGGGATAAAACATAAAATATTAAAAGCAATAGAGACTAATGAAATTCAATCGCGTGAGAATTTAGAGAAACTCACCAATTCAATTAATAAGGAGATTACACGGCTTCCGAATTTGGGGGTGATAACTTTGGAAGTAAACAATTATTTCGTACTAAATTCGGTCAATAATATTGTTTTGGAGTGTAAGAAATTAAAACAAAATGAATCATTAGAATTCAGAAGTACGAAGGGTAACGCCTACATGAAAAGCAATGCACATGTAAATATGGCAAAAATTTTACATGAATTAGGAGATCAAAAATTAGAACAGCAAAGAATCGAAACTTTGAAAGTTAAATCCCTTGATTTACTTTCGGATAGAGCATGCTGGAACTTAATAAGACAAGGCAAAAAGATTGAAGTAAAAATATTAGACAAAGAATGGCTTAGTGAATACCATAACAGACAAATCGTTATTCAACCAAATGATTACTTAAAAATAGAACTAAAAATTATTTATATTAAGAGTATCAAATCGATAAATCCAGTTGTTAATTATGAAGCATTAAAGGTTTATGAAGTGATACCACCTGAAATACTCGAATCAGATAACCAATTAGATATTTTTGAAGATAATTAAACTTGCATTAAGCCAAGTTGCAACAATTGTTTTTGTACCATTTTAAAGAAGCTCAAAATGCCATTAAGACTAAAAGATATTGAACAAGATGGAGTTCCTATTTCCTTTGAAAGTAAAGGCGAAGTAACGGTTCGGACAGGACCATGTTCGGGTTCACCTTTAAATTCTGACAAAATTCCATTAGATGGTCGACATTATGTTTGCGCCGGGGCAATTATTTTAAAAAACGGGACAGAGTTGCAAGCAAACTTTGAAATTAATACACATACTTTTGATTTCTTAGAACGAGACACTGTTAGAATCTACATTGACCGAGAGAAAGCTTGGTATTCCATGAAGGAAGATGAATTATATGAGATCCTTGGTGTTTCAAAAGAAGATGCATTGCCTTATACTTGGTTGCCGGACAAACCTTTAAATTATTCTATTCAAGGTCCTTATCCAATGAACTGGTATGAAACAAATGAAGAATAAAAAAACGCCGCCCAATAAACGCTATAGCAAATGCGGGTTTGCGTGCACGTTGAAACATTGGAAATCTTAACTTATCGAAAAATCGGAATAGGCCGATATTAAAATGCAAAGTATACTTTGGTGCATACATGAAACAGAAAAGGCTTCCAGTTAAATGCTGAAAGCCTTTATTTTGTTAAGTCGGAGTGGTCAGACTCGAACTGACGACCACTTGCACCCCATGCAAGTACGCTAGCCAACTGCGCCACACCCCGATGAAAGCGGCTGCAAAAGTAGGGAATATCTTTGTTTTATTAAAACTGAAACGAAATATTCTTTGCAGTTTCTCTATATCCCATTCGAATAATCGCTTTGCACTTCTCCTTCTTTCAGAAATGAGTATTGGTAATCCATAGGAATTATATCCAGGTAGTCCTGAACGGTAGCTTTTGAGAGACAGGCATCGATAATTCTTTTACCTATTTCGGAAAGTGGCGCCTTATTGTATTTAGCCAATTCAGTTTTGAAGAAATCGAAGAGGATATCAGCGCCTTTATCATAGCCTTCCAATCCAACTTCCGGCTGTTTGTAAACTTTCAGGAAACGGGAAGGGATTTTTGCGCCTTCGATAGTAAGGTAATTCAGCTCATATCCCAACAAGGGTGAACGCGCGGGCTGGTACTGATCGCCGCGGAGTTTTGCGTTTCCACGGCGGGTCAGGTATTCGCGCATCAGAAGCTGAGGTTTAAATCCCACTTTCCAAACGCCAATATGTTGGTTAGGCGTAAGCGTATACCGGGTGCGTGGAGTTTGAATCAATTGCTCAAGCAATATATTGGCATGCGGAATAAGTTCGCCGGTGGCAAAAGGCCAATAGGACCCTACGCCTTCGCTTTCCATATTGCCTGTGCTGATAATGCTTGGATTGGCGTATCCACGGGGCGCTACCAGGCGCCACAACCAAGCCAGGGCCGGCGGAAGAATATGGAACATTCCGATAATGCCATACGAAGGATCATCCAAAGAACAAGGGGGTGTGCGTACTCCAAAACTCCTGACATCAACCGAAACCGGCCCGTTTACAATATCTGGTACTATTTCGCGGGGAACAATAATTCGTGGATTCGGGCATTTCTTACCCGGAGCATCTTCGATATGGTCCCATATCAAAGCGGTACATTCAGGTTTGGTTTCGATATTCAGGAATAAAAGCGGTTTCTTTACTTTTATTGATAATTTTTCAAGGAACGGATCATCGCCATAGTCGTTCACACTGTCGACCCTGATAAACCATGAGTTTTCGCCATCAAGTATAGCTAGTTTCCCATTATTCTTCTGTATGGAAGGATGGCAAAGGGCCATATCGTCGGCTACAGGAGCAAAAGTGCAAAACAACGGAATTGAAATAAGTCGTTGTTCTCCGGTTATTTTGTTTTCACCTATAAGCACTTGTCCTGTTCTGTCGCGGACAATATGTCCAAGTAGCTCACTTTTACCACCACCACTGGCGCCTTCGTGCATAAAAGTGGTTATATTGTCGTAAGGACTAGCCACCTGCACTGCCGAGCAATGGGCGGTTATCCAGCCTTCTTTTTCGCCCTTATCAAGCAATACGCCGTAAAGTCCTTTTTTTGCGCTGGGACCCGGATACAGGTTATAGCAATAAACCTCATGAACTTTGTCGGTGCGATTATGAACCACAATCTGTTTGCCGGCAAAATGTGTATGCCTGAAGGTTGGAGCGGCAAGAAGGGCGCTTTCGATCTGGAAATTTTCAGGCAGATTTTCAACACTTATCATTTGCTGAAGCATAGCCAAAGCCTGCGCAAAAAATGCTGCGTTCATAGGTACAATTGCCACTCCGCCGGCTCCGATTCCTTCGCGGCCGGCAAAATAAAAGAATACTGCCAGGTCCTGTTCCTTTAGCCATTGGTAGGTTTCATTCTGTAAAACAGTGAATTCGTACCCGAATTTATCTGAAAACCGTACTTTGTCGGTGGGTTTATTGTCAGCAATGGCCATGGTTTGCGGATCACGACGCCGCATGTAAGGATCAGTGAAATTTGCCGAAACCCCGTTTTTTACTTTATGAATTATGGCTTCCGTAATCAGGCCTTTGCCGGGAATATCATACGAAACCTCATACGTAGTATTCTCACTACCACCTAAGGCCGCGATAGCGAGTTCATCCGTTGTTGAAAAAACAGTAAAACTCTTACATTCATTAAGCAGTTGAATAATATTTTCGGGGAGATGGATATTTTTCTTTTCAAGTTTATGAAACAATTCTGTCATTTGTCAATTTAATTAGTGCTTCTGGATTTAATTCTGCGCAAAGGTAGCCACAATTTTTTAGTATGACAGGAGGCTGAACGCCGAACAGGATGATGATACAACATAGTATGCTGATTTAAAGCATGTATAGGGTAAAAATTAAATGTAAAATAAAATAGGCTGCTATGAATAGTTGTAACTAACCAGTTAATTGAATGCGTTAAAAAAAGAATAAATGCCTCAGATTTCTTTTTGTGATTTCGCTATGTTATCCGATTCGCTCATGAAACCGCTTCGTGAATTTCGCTAAGTATCACGCACATGTATTCATAGCTTATGATTAAAGTAGATTTAAAAAGCTGCAGAAAGCAGTTAGGATCTCCGTAATCTGTGGCTAAAAAGTCTTTTGATCCGGATGGTTGGTTGAAAATTTATTATCGTATGGTAATGTTATATGAAAAGTTGATCCATTTCCAGGTTCGCTCTCAGCCCAGAGCCTCCCGTTAAGAAAAGCAGCAAATTTCTGAGCTAAAGTAAGTCCAAGACCTAAACCTCCGTATTGCCGTACAGGTGTTTCGTCCACTTGCCTGAATTGTGAAAACATAAGTTCGAGCTTATCATTTGAGAAACCAATTCCATCATCCTTCACATAAAAATCCAATAGTTTGTTTTCACTGAAGGTGTATCCGATTTCGATGAAACCTTCATCCGAATATTTCAAAGCGTTGTAAACCAGGTGGTTTAAAGCTCTTTTTAATTTATATCCATCGGTGATGATACAAAAATTGTTGTCCTTACTGGCTTTATTAACTTTAACAACAATTTCTTCTTTTCCTACATTCGATTTTTCGAGGTTGATCCATGTTTGAAGTGAATTCATAAGATCATTTACATTAACCGATTCAAGCTCAACACCTGTTACCCCTGATTCGGACTGTGAAATATCAAAAATGTCACTTATGATCTCAAGCAATGAATCAACATTCCGGTTGATTATGTTGGCATACGTAATTTTATCTTCTTCGGGCATCGAAGGGTTGGAAATTAATCCGGCGAAACCCATAATCGCATGCAATGGCGTGCGCAATTCATGCGACATATTCATAAGGAAAGCCGATTTGAGCCTGTCGGACTCACCAGCTTTTAACCTGATAAGATGTAATTCTTCCTTTACGCGTTCAATTTCATCGGATAATTGTTCGTTTTCTACAAGACATTTTTTATGTGTTTTCTCAATAGCCGCTGTTTTGCGCTTCGAGCGTAAAAGATTAATATAAATCACTACAGCCAGGGCTGAAATAACAATAATGACAATCAGAAAAGCAGCATTCATATTCCTTTTAGGATTAAATTAAGGTAAAGATCGGAATAAATACTTTTATAGTTCGAATAAATCTGACATCAAGGGTTTAACCGGAGATTAACGAGGCGTTATCCGATGGATTCCAACCGGGTATTCCTGCATTATAATATCGATCAACTGATCATAGTCTTCCTGGTGAGCAACAAAATCCAGCTTATTTGTGTCGATCAGCAAAACTCTTAATCCTTGCTGCTGCTTGATATAATCGAGGTATCCTTCCTGGATTTTCCGCAGGTAATCATCTTCGATTTTTTGCTCATATACACGACCCCGCATACGAATATTCGATTGAAGCCGGCTTATATCAAGGTAGAGATAAACCAGTAAATCAGGCTTGGGAAGCGCGTTTTCGATAATTGAAAACAATCGTGAATACAGTGTAAACTCTTCGCTGCTCAATGTTTTCTTAGCAAAAATCAGGGATTTAAGGATGAAATAGTCGGCGATGGTATTAGGATGAAACATATCCTGTAAAGCCAGTTTACTCTTGAGTTGCTGAAAGCGGTCGGCCAGGAACGATAACTCAAGCGGGAAAGCATATCTCGACGGATCTTCATAAAACTTAGGTAAAAAGGAATTATCCTCAAACTGCTCGAGTATCAGCCGTGAATTGAATTGTTGCGACATTCGTGTAGCAAGCGTAGTTTTTCCTGCTCCGATGTTCCCTTCGATGGCTATATAATTATACGGGATAGTCATTTGTAAAATTTCAACTCTGGTTTATAATGTTTAATAACAAGGCAAATTCTTCGCGATCAACAACGATAGGTATGGGTTCAGGTTCATTCAACTCCTTTAGCAATTCAGATACTGATGTATGTAAGGCAGGATGGATTAGATCAGCAGCAATTTCGGCAAGCGGTTGCAACACGAACTTACGTTTCTGCATGAGCGGGTGTGGAATTACCAGCTTCTCATCATTGATTTGTTCATTATTATAAAATAAGATATCTACATCAATAATCCTGTTCGAGTAAACATTTCCGTGCCTTGTACGACCTAATGAAGCTTCAATATCAAGCACTTTGGTTAAAACCTGGTGAGGAGTAAACGCTGTTTCCACCGAAAGAACCAGGTTGTAAAACGATGTGTCCGATTTAAATCCCCAGGGTTCTGATTCCACAACCGATGAGTTTCGAATAACCTTTCCAAGCAGGTTATCAATCAGTTTAGTTGCCTTTACTAACCAATTTAACCTGTCCCCTTCATTGCTTCCCAACGAAAAATAAACTACAGCCATTTATGATATCTTCGGGCCAAAGGTACAATTTGGGTTTTGAAACTTTATCAGGTTAATTGCAGAAGTTTTTAACAGTTTCTGATTAATAGTTAATAGAAAATGGAAAAACAGAAAATGGTTCGCATCGTTTCGCTTTCGTGAACTTATAAGAGGAACGCACAATAATTAGTAAAAGCCGGCAAACTGATGGAATCCGAACTATTTTTCATTTTCCGGTAATCATTTTCATTTTCCATTAACCATTCACTTATGCTATCTCAAATCATTCCGTCAAAAGCTGTAACTTCGTGCTTAATTTCCCGTCATACAAGTTAAATCTTAATCTGAAAAGTATATGAAACAATTCTTCAAGTTCACTTTCGCATCCATGCTGGGTTTCCTGCTGGCAGGATTTCTTCTGATTCTCATTACCATAGGTATTATCATTTCTGCGGTGTCGTCAGGAAAAAATGAAACAGTTATTGTACCTGAGAAAACGATACTGATGTTAACGCTTGATCAGCCTGTTAACGATCGTTCATCCGATAATCCATTTGCGCATATGAATTTCAGCAGACCTGATGTGTCAACTCAACTTGGGTTAAATGATATAATCAGCAGCTTAAAGAAAGCGAAATCCGATTCTAAAGTTAAAGGGATTTATCTTGAACTTGGGGATGTTCCTTCAGGTCAGGCAACAATTGAGGAGATACGCAATGCGCTGATCGATTTTAAGAAATCCGGTAAATTTATTGTTTCATACGCCGAAGTATTCACCCAGAAATCCTATTACCTGGCTTCGGTATCCGATAAAATTTACCTGAATCCGGCAGGAGATATGGAATTTAAAGGTATGGTTGGCCAGGTTATGTTTTTTAAGGGATTACTCGATAAAATTGATGTAGAAGCGCAGGTAATCCGCCATGGCAAATTCAAAAGCGCTATTGAGCCATTCACACTTGATAAAATGAGTGAGCCCAACAAGGTTCAAACACTCACTTTTATTTCAGGCATGTGGAACCATTTACTTGATGGCATTTCGGCCAGCCGGAAAATTTCAGTTGAAGATCTGACTGCTATAGCTAATGAATATAAGATACAATCGCCACAGGACGCTGTGAACCTGAAAATGGTTGATAAGCTTTTATACAAAGATGAGGTTTTGGATGAACTTAAAAACAGGGTAGATGCTAAAAAGATTAAAGACTTGAAATTTATGAAGTTAGGCAAATATGCCAAATCTACCGATGCCGATAAAAAATCATCAGAGGATAAAATCGCCTTGATTTATGCTACCGGCGATATAGTTAGTGGTGATGGTGATGATCAGACTATCGGTTCAGAAAGTATTTCGAAAGCAATCCGTAAAGCCCGTCTCGACGATAAGGTGAAAGCTATTGTGCTCAGGGTAAACTCACCGGGTGGAAGCGCGCTGGCATCGGATATAATCTGGCGCGAGATGGTGCTTGCCAAAAAGGCAAAACCGGTGGTAGTATCCATGGGCAACGTAGCCGCGTCTGGCGGATATTATATCGCTTGCGCCGCTGACAAAATTTTTGCTTATCCCAATACCATTACCGGATCCATTGGTGTTTTCGGCATTATTCCAAATATGAAGGAAATGTTCAATAAAAACCTGGGAATTACTTTCGACGAAGTAAAAACCAATCCTTATGCCGATTACATTCCTGTGACCCGGCCAATGAGTGATGGCGAAAAAAAGATCATTACCCATGATATAGAAAATATTTACAGCACCTTTACTACACATGTTTCCGAAGGGCGGAAAATGACAGTTGCCCAGATCGATAGTATTGGCCAGGGCCGCGTTTGGAGTGGGGTAGATGCAAAACGTATCGGTTTGATTGATGAATTCGGCGGACTCACGGATGCCATGAATGAAGCTGCCAAATTAGCAAAGCTTAAAGATTACAGCACGATGGAACTACCTGAGCAGAAGGATACTTTCGAGCAGTTAATGGAAACATTTTCAGGAGATAAATCCTCCATATCTCTAAAAAATGAATTGGGAGCAGCCTATCCTTATTTCAGTTATCTGAGCCGCATGAGCAGGATGCAAGGCATACAGGCGCTGATGCCGTATGATTTTATTATCAAGTAATATGAAAGAATTAAAGGAATTAGAAACATATAACATTAAATGAATAATGTAAAAGTGACGCAGATTATGGCCATTAAACATTCTGTGTTTTGTGTTTAATGTTTTTCATTCTGAAACTTAAAAAGGCGATTCCTGTATGGAATCGCCTTTTTAAGCTTATAAGCATTAACTATTAACTATTAACCATTAACTATTAACTTTTGTCATTAATGCAGGATCTTAAAAACCAATTCCCTCAACAGTTCGCCCTGATCGGCAGAATAGTTATCAATTCCTAAAGCACGGATATTGCATTCACGAAGCCATCCGATTATATCCTGTACCTTTTTTGCGTTATAATTGCGGTATGCTTCAAAATAATCCTGCTTATTATAGGGAGTAAGCTTCGCTTTGCTCATAATAGCAGCTTCGGATTTGTCGGGCAAAGAGTGCATTAGCAAAACCTTGCTGAAAAATGAGAAAAGCATGGGTATGGTCTTGAAAATAGAATTTTCTCCAGGATTAAGCGCAAAATGATTGGCGATTTTGTTCACCTTTAGAATTTCCTTTTTCGCCAGAGCCTTTTGGAATTCAAAAATATTATAGTCCTTGCTTATCCCAATATACAATTCAATAACATCCTCCGTAATTACTTTTCCCTTGGGGTGATTTATGTAAAGCTTACCAAGTTCATTGTTTATTTTTTCGAGGTTATTGCCAAGAAATTCAACCAGCATCAGTGCTGCTTTATCTGAAATAGAATAACCGCTACTTTTTACCTGGGTTGTTATCCAGCCAGGCATTTCATTGTCGTATTTTCTTTTGGATTCAAGGATTACAGCCTTATCAGATGAAGCTAAAACTTTGACTAATTTAGCTGGTGGCGTTTTGTATTTGTAACATATTACAAGGATGGTCGATTGCAAAGGACGATTGGCATATGACAATAAAAGGCTCAGATTTTCTTCTTTCTTAAGGTCCATATCCTGGGCTTCGCGAAGCACAACAAGTTGCCTTTCGCCAACCATCGGAAACTGCTTGCTACAGTTTATAACAGTGGCTGTTGTTGAATCGCGTCCATACAAAACAGTCTGATTGAACTCCTTTTCAACATCAGTCAACACATTCTCAGTCAGGTAGTCGGATAATTCATCAATATAATAAGGCTCTTCGCCGTAGAAGAGGTATATATTGACAAAAGACTTTTTCTGAAAATCCTTAACTAACTGATAATAGGTTGCTGTCATTGATCCTTGTACAAAACAATTTTAGGGAAAACTCAGAATTTGAGGTGTTTAACGGTTACGCGTTTTTCAATAAGCTGTTTGAGTGACTCAATCCCTATTTTAACATGATTTTCCATGTAATTTTCTGTAACGATTTTATCGCTTTTTTCAGTTTTAACACCACTTGAAATCATTGGTTGGTCGGAAACAAGCAGCAATGCGCCGGTAGGAATGGCATTTGCAAACCCTACAATAAATATGGTTGCAGTTTCAAGGTCAATAGCCATTGCCCTGGTTTTTTGTAGGTATAATTTAAACTCGTCATCATGTTCCCACACCCTGCGGTTAGTGGTATACACTGTTCCGGTATAATAATCGAGTCCCATTTCACGGATGGTGGTCGAAATTGCTTTCTGCAGGTTAAAAGCCGGTAAAGCCGGGATTTCAGGAGGAAAATAATCATCCGAAGTTCCTTCACCTCTTATAGCCGCAATTGGCAGAATGTAGTCGCCAAGGGCATTTATATGTTTTAATCCTCCGCATTTCCCCAGGAACAGGCAAGCTTTCGGATTTATAGCGCTAAGAAGATCCATCACTGTAGCGGCGTTTGCACTTCCCATGCCAAACCTTATCATTGTAATATTTCCAGCTGTAGCACTTGGCATCGAACGTTCTCTTCCCTGGATTTCTACATTATTAAGCCGGGCAAATGTTTCCAGATATGCTCCGAAATTTACCAGTAAAATATATTCACCAAAATTTTCGAGTTCAGTTCCAGTATACCGAGGTAACCAGTTATCAACTATTTCTTTCTTTGTTCTCATCCTGAGGTGTAGATAAATTAATATTACGGGCAAATTTAGATTTTTTAGTCATCTTTGCAGTGATTTCGGTGATGATTTTTCCGAAATATTGAAAAATGCGGCAATTAAACTTCCCCCCATTCGAATTTAAACTACGTGAGGTCAACAACCGGCAGGAAATTTTTGATCCGGTACGTCATAAATTTGTTACACTTACCCCTGAAGAATGGGTGCGTCAGCATTTGATTTCATACCTCACCCTGGTGAAACATTACCCGATTTCGATGATAGGTGTGGAGAAACAACTTTTACTTAACAAACTGCCAAAAAGATTCGACCTTGTTGTTTTCGGAAGAAACGCTTATCCTTTCCTGCTTGTCGAATGCAAAGCGCCAGGTGTAGAAATCACCGAAAAGACTTTTGACCAGGCAGCCCGTTACAATATGCTTCTAAAGGCTGAATATTTCCTGATCACAAATGGGCTGGAGCATTATACCTGCCGGATCGATTACGAAAACAAACAATATATTTTTATTGAAGATATTCCGGATTTCGACAGGGAGTCAGGGTAGAATAACAAAGAAGACTAATGTCGTCTGAAGAAATTCCCGGAAAGCCATTAGTCGGGCAAAAAAAAGCCGGAAAACCCGGCTTTACTTTTTTTTTCAACATCCTTTTTTTATTGGCATTTCAGCACAGTCTTCATCTGATATTCAGCTGATGCTTTAAAAGTGCCTACAGCAGCTTTTTTGTAGTTTTCACATGCATTTTTTGTGTCTAGTTTGCCTTCATATGCCTTGGCGATTTCATAATAGAACCGAGCCAATTTAATGCTGGTTTGTTCTTCCAGAGTAACGCCATTATTGGCAGCTACAACAGATTCATCATAATTTTTCAGGTTATTGTTCGATACCGCAAGCAGGTAATAAACTTCCTTGTTGTTTTTATCATAAGCCAGCGAGTTATTTAATTTCTCAACGGCTTCACCAAAAGCTTTTTTCTTGAATGCGGCTGCCCCATCCTGATACAAACTTGTTGCAACAGCATTTTTTGCAGCATTTATGGTAAGAGTATCATTTTCTTTAGTGGCACAAGAAATGGCCTTGTCCATATTTTCCTGCATTTTTACATTGTCACCTTTTTTCTTGTAAGCCAATGCATTAGCATAATAAGCTTTGCTGTATTCGGGATCAAATTTCAGTGCTTTTTCAAAATAGGAAATTGCATCATCATATTTTAGTGTTTTCACCAGGTTATTACCATTATTTACATACAGTTTTGATAAAATAGACTGCGATTTTTCCTTAATGTTATCATCTGAATAGGTAAGTGCTAGTTCATTACTTTTTTCGAAAGCTATTATGGCCTGATCATATTTCTTTTCTTTCAGAAAATTGTTGCCAACATTATATTGCCATACTGGTAAAACTGTAGTACACTTCATTTTAAGAGAGTCCGCATCTTTACCAACTGTAGCACACATTTTAATTACTTCCTGCATTTTAGTTACAGCGCCTGTCATATCTGTTTTCGAGAGTTCAAGAGCTGCATTAAATGCATTACCAGCATCTTCTTTGGTTTGTGCGTGTAAATATTTCCCTGAAAAGGAGGTAAGAATTGTTACGGCAAATGCCAGGATCAGAGTCTTTTTCATTGATTCAAAAGGGTTACGTTAATAAATTTGGCTACAGATTCACTGGCAAATATACATAATAATACATTTGATGCAAATCAGGTTACAACTTTAAACACTGCAATAACTATTCCAAATCCCGTATATATTGAGTTTCCTGTTTTGTTAAAAATAGATAAATTATTTGAAGCGCTGAAATTCAGTAACATAATCACAATAAATACTAATTTCATCCTCACCATAGTTCAAAGCGGGTCATGCTGAAAAGTAGAGCAGATTTTTCCACTTTCTTAATTTTAAGTGTTTAACGGAAGGCCGGTTGCGCTCGGCACTTCAGCATGAATTTTCAACTTTACAAAGGTTTTAGCCTAAAAAGATATACATTTGCATACCTGCCCAGGATTACAATCGCCATAACCATTATTTTTGAGCAGAGAATTTTTGTATTTGAGCAGAGATCGTTAAAAATAATTTAAGTTCCGGATCTAAAGTTGGCTAATTCATTTAAAACTTAAACGGAACCAGGAATAACAAAACATCATTTATCCCTTGGAATGTATTCTTAATCAGGTTGATCCGCAGTTTGACACTACTAATGGATTAAATTACCGGCTTTCCGTTCTGCTCTGCCAGGATGGATTCTCGTTTTTAGTCACTCACGCCGTTACTCAGAAAGTTTTAAGAATAGCATCCTATATGTTCGTTAATGTCGGTGTTCAGAGTGATGAAATGAGTGGTTGGCCCATAAACGGTAACGATTATTTTGAAAAGTTAAAAAAAGTTGATCTGGCTCAACATACTTATCAACGGGTTGATATTGCTGTAGCTTCACAAAAAATAACTGTGGCTCCCCACGATTTCCTGGATAATGATAATGTACTGAACATCATATCAGCTGCATACACTGTTGCCCATGACGAAGAAATTCTTACCGAAACAATTTTGCAACCCGGACCGACAACGGCAATACTCATTCCTGGTTATATTCAGGAATTCTGTGGCTTGATATTTCCTGGTTCCAATTTGCGAAGCGCTGCAGCCGTTTTTGTAAAAAGTATCATCCATCGTAAGTATTCACAAATAGGTTCCAGGCAGGTATTTATTAATATTTATCGCGGATTTTTTGAAATAACCGTAATTCAGGGACAACGTTTGCTTTACCTCAATGCTTTCAAATATGCAGCGCCTTCGGATGTGCTGTATTATGTGGTTTTTGTACTCGAACAACTTGGGTTTGTCCCATCGGAAGAGAAAATAACCCTGATGGGTGATATTACTTATAGTTCAATTATTTACGCGCAATTGGAAATGTACTGTGAATCACTGAAATTTGTTGAAAAGCCTGATATGCTTCAATATGGAGCTGCGTTTACAGGAATTGCCCTGCACAATTATTTTATACTTCTTAATATACCCATATGCGAATAATAAGCGGAAGCCATAAAGGCAGAATACTTCGTCCGGAAGGTTTACCTGTGAGACCAACCACGGATATGGCAAAGGAAAGTTTATTCAATATTCTGAATAATCGCATTGATTTTGAGGAAGTTAAAGTGCTAGATCTTTTTGCCGGAACGGGAAATATTTCGATGGAATTTGCTTCGCGCTATGCGAAAAGTGTTTTGAGTGTTGATGTTAATACCCGTTGTATAGATTATATTTCGAAAATGATTACTGATTTGAAATTCAGTAATTTATCAGCGATAAGGGCTAATGTATTTGCTTTCCTGTCCAGGTCTGCCGGCAGCTATGACATTATCTTTGCTGATCCACCCTATGATATGGAAGATCGTGAAAAAGTTCCGGCCTTAATTTTCGAAAATAACTGGCTTGCCGATGAGGGTTGGTTCATAATGGAACACGATAAACGCCTCAGTTTTAAAGACCATCCTTTCTTTTCCGAAGAACGCCAATATGGCAAAATTCATTTCACTTTTTTCAGGAAACCTGAAAAAGAAGATGTCGCAGATTAAATTGAAATCTGTTCAGGGATAAACTGTTCGATATTACCGCCGTGCTTATGCACTTCACGTACTATTGAAGAGGTAACCATCACATATTCAGGTAGTGCCAGCAAGAAAACAGTTTCAATATCAGACTCCAGTTTCAGGTTAACCTGCGCAACTCCGCGCTCAAATTCAAAGTCGGCAGATGTTCTTAGTCCTCTTATAATGTAGGATGCATCCATTTTTGTACAAAAATCGACAGTAAGCCCGTTATAACTTTCAACACTTATTTGTGGCAAATCGCCAAAAGTCTCGTTGAGCCATTCAAGTCTTTTTTCGACAGGGAAATAGCCGCTTTTATCAGAATTTACACCAATCGCAACTATAATTTTATCGAACAAAGGCAAAGCACGGCGCACAATCGACTCGTGGCCGCGTGTAATTGGATCAAATGAACCTGGAAAAACTGCGATCTTCATACAATGGTTTTTTGCAAAGATAAACACATAATTTTAAAATAATGCCCGGGCATTCTAAAAGTTAACCACAGAGACACGGAGAACACTGAGGCACACGGAGAAATCATAAACTCCGTGTATCTCCATGTTCTCTGTGCCTTCGTGGTGAAAAAAATTCTCTTCATTTAAAAGTTAACCACAGAGACACGGAGAACACTGAGGCACACGGAGAAATCATAAACTCCGTGTATCTCCATGTTCTCTGTGCCTCCGTGGTGAAAAAAAATTTCTCTTCATTTAAAAGTTAACCACAGAGACACGGAGAACACTGAGGCACACGGAGAAATCATAAACTCCCTGTATCTCCATGTTCTCTGTGCCTTCGTGGTGAAAAAAAATTCTCTTCATTTAAAAGTTAACCACAGAGACACGGATAACACTGAGGCACACGGAGAAATCATAAACTCCGTGTATCTCCATGTTCTCTGTGCCTCCGTGGTGAAAAAAAATTTCTCTTCATTTAAAAGTTAACCACAGAGACACGGAGAACACTGAGGCACACGGAGAAATCATAAACTCCCTGTATCTCCATGTTCTCTGTGCCTTCGTGGTGAAAAAAAATTCTCTTCATTTAAAAGTTAACCACAGAGACACGGATAACACTGAGGCACACGGAGAAATCATAAACTCCGTGTATCTCCATGTTCTCTGTGCCTTCGTGGTGAAAAAAAATTCTCTTCATTTAAAAGTTAACCACAGAGACACGGATAACACTGATGCGCACTGAGAAAACATATAACTCCGTGTATCTCCATGTTCTCTGTGCCTCCGTGGTTAAATAAATAAAGATCAGCCGCAGTCTCTTTTGGATTTCCTATCTTTGCACCTGAAAAACATATTCGGTATGATCCATTTCTTTCGCAAGGACAAAACGATGTACGCTGTGCATCATCAATCAGAAATAACCAGGAATGATATACCAAAGCTGGAATGGCTTTTTGGGGATGCCCGGCAAGTGAGCGAAAGCAAAATGGCCGGGTTTTTTGTTGGCCCTCGCCGCGAAATGATTACTCCGTGGAGTACAAATGCCGTTGAAATCACCCAGAATATGAGTATCGATGGCATTCTCCGGATTGAGGAATTAACCGAAGTAGCCGATGAACATGCTCTTTATGATCACATGTTACAACGATTATATTCAGGCCTCGACCAGGATATTTTTACCATCCTGAAACAGCCTGATCCAATAATAGAGATAAATGATATTGCCGGCTATAGCAAAAAGGAAGGCTTGGCCTTGAGTATAGAAGAAATCGAATACCTGGATGGGGTGAGCCTGAAATTGGGCCGCAAACTTACAGATAGTGAAGTATTTGGTTTTTCGCAGGTTAACTCTGAACATTGCAGGCATAAAATTTTTAACGGCACATTTGTGATCGATGGAGTGGAACAGGCTGAAAGTTTGTTTCAGATGATTAAAAAAACTTCGAAAGAACATCACGGTCGGATTGTTTCAGCTTATACTGATAATGTAGCCTTCGTCGAAGGGCCTGTTGCGGAGCAATTTGCGCCTGTAACACAGGAAAAGCCCGACTATTTTGAAACCCGCGAAATAGATACTGTAATTTCACTGAAAGCCGAAACGCATAATTTCCCTACCACAGTTGAGCCTTTTAACGGCGCTGCTACCGGTTCGGGTGGCGAAATCCGTGATCGTATGGCTGGTGGAAAAGGATCTATGCCGATAGCAGGAACCGCTGTTTATATGACTTCTTACCCGCGTACAGGCGATGGTCGCGGGTGGGAAGCTGAAAATGAGCCTCGCCCATGGTTGTATCAAACTCCTGAAGAAATCCTGATAAAAGCCTCCAACGGTGCCAGTGATTTTGGAAATAAATTTGGCCAACCCCTGATATGTGGTTCGGTTTTAACCTTTGAGCATTCCGAAGATGATAAAAGCTATGGCTATGATAAAGTGATTATGCAAGCCGGTGGTATTGGTTATGGACGAAGGATTGATAGCCTGAAAGGGCATCCGAAACCCGGTGATAAAGTGATCGTGATGGGCGGTGATAATTACCGAATCGGAATGGGTGGAGGCGCGGTTTCTTCAGTTGCGACAGGCGAATACCACAGTGGAATAGAGTTGAATGCCATACAACGGTCGAATCCCGAAATGCAGAAACGGGTGTATAACGCCATCCGCGCCATGGCCGAAAGTATAGAAAATCCTATTGTTTCGGTTCACGATCATGGAGCCGGCGGGCATTTAAACTCACTTTCCGAATTGGTTGAAGAACAAGGCGGAGCCATTGATATTACTAAGCTTCCGGTTGGTGATCCGACTTTATCGGGCAAGGAAATTATCGGTAACGAGTCGCAGGAACGCATGGGGTTGGTGCTACATGCCGATGATGTGGAGAAAATGCAAAGGGTTGCTGAACGCGAACGTGCCCCGTTTTATATTGCAGGTGAAATTACCGGTGATATGAATTTTTCGTTTAAGAATCCGCTAACCGGTGATGCGCCTATTAATCTGCCACTTGAATATTTCTTCGGCAAACCACCCCGCACTCTTATGCAGGATGAAACTGTGTTTTCTAAGTTTCAAACACCTGAATACGATCAATCCCTGTTAACAAATTACGTTGAGCAGGTCCTCCAAATGGAAGCAGTGGCTTGTAAGGACTGGCTGACAAACAAAGTTGACCGTTCAGTAACAGGCCGTATTGCGCATCAGCAAACTGCCGGCCCACTTCAGCTTCCGTTAAACAACCTGGGAGTCGTCGCGCTCGATTTCCAAGGGATGAAAGGAATTGCGACTTCTATCGGACATTCGCCAGTTGCGGGTTTAATTGACCCTGAAGCAGGTTCCATACTTTCTATTGCCGAAGCGCTTACAAACCTGGTTTGGGCACCGATTGAGCAAGGTCTTAGTGGTGTTTCGTTAAGCGCCAACTGGATGTGGCCCTGTCGAAACAAAGGTGAAGATACGCGTTTGTATAAGGCAGTGAAAGCTGTAAGTGACTTTGCCATTGAGCTGGGTGTAAATATCCCAACCGGCAAAGATTCACTTTCGATGACGCAGAAATATCCCGGCGGCGATACTGTAATGGCACCCGGCACTGTCATTATTTCAACAGTTGGGGAGGTGACAGATATCCGAAAAGTGGTAAGCCCTGTTTTGAAGGAAAGTTTTACTTCCTCGATGGTGTATATAGATTTTTCGAAAAGTGATTTCAATATTGGCGGAAGTTCTTTTGCGCAAGCCCTTAATAAATTAGGGATAAGCACTCCCGAAGTGAAAGATGCCGCTTATTTTCGCTTGTGTTTCGAAGCTGTTCAGGAACTTATTCAGAAAGATATGATCCTTGCCGGGCATGATATTTCTGCCGGAGGATTGATTACTACACTGCTAGAAATGGCTTTTAGTCATAATTCCATCGGAATGGATCTGAACCTGGATGGCCTTGGCGAAAAAGATATAATAAGGTTACTGTTTAGTGAGAAACCCGGAGTTGTGCTCCAGGTAAACGACCTGGATTTTGTAAGTATCTTTTTGTATGAAAAAGGAATTAAGTATAGTGTAATCGGAAAACCTGTTGCTGGAAAGTCATTGAATGTAACTCTTCAACAGAAAACGTATTCATTCGATATTCATACCTGCCGCGATAAATGGTTCCGTACTTCTTACCTGCTCGACCGCAAACAATGCGGTGAAGCGCACGCAAAAGAAAGGTTTGATACTTACGCAATCCAGCCGCGGAATTTTGTTTTTCCCGTAACATTTACAGGGAAATACAGTCAGTTTGGAATTGATCCCAGGCGCAAAACCCGTTCAGGAATCAAAGCTGCCATTATCCGCGAAAAAGGCGTAAACGGCGATCGTGAGATGGCCTGGAGCATGCACCTTGCCGGAATGGATGTAAAAGATGTTCATATGACTGACCTGATGAGCGGGCGCGAAACACTCGAAGATATCCGGATGATTGTTTTTGTGGGTGGTTTCTCAAATTCTGATGTTCTTGGTTCGGCCAAAGGCTGGGCAGGAGCGTTTAAATATAACGACAACGCTCGCATTGCTCTTGAAAAATTCTACGCCAGGGAAGATACATTGAGTCTGGGCGTTTGCAATGGTTGCCAGGTAATGATAGAGCTTGGACTTGTTAATCCGGAGCATCAACTGAAAACAAAGATGCTGCATAATGCTTCGGGAAAGTTTGAATCAAATTTCCTCACTATTGATATTTTGGAGAATAATTCGGTTATGCTGAAATCCTTGTCTGGTAGTAAATTAGGAATTTGGGTTGCTCATGGCGAAGGACAATTCAGTTTCCCATACCCTGAAGAGAAATATAATATTGCCGCAAAATATTCCTATAACGAATATCCCGGTAATCCGAATGGCTCTATGTATGACGCAGCCTGCATTTCGAGCGATGATGGACGACATTTGGTAATGATGCCGCATTTGGAACGTTCGTTGTTGCCATGGCAGTGGCCTATCTATCCGGATTCAAGGAATGCGGATCAGCTTTCACCCTGGATAGAAGCGTTTGTAAATGCCAGGGAATGGCTTTTAAAAACAAGGGGATAGAATCGTATCAATTTTTGCGTTTTCCGTGAAAACCTTAACGTCATTGCGGTGAATATTTAACACATAGGCGCAATGCAAAAGCAAAGAGCGCAAAGGTAGATTTCCTGAAATTTCAGGGCGCCCTCTTGTTTTGAAGGACTTTATTGAGATTACTTCATCAACTTCCGTTCCCTCAACCAGTCTTCCATCCTGGCTGGCCATGTTTCAACAGGTCCAAGACCCTTTTTCTTGAGCGCGTAGCCATGACCACCTTTTTCGTAGATATGCATTTCGACCGGCACATTATTTTTCCTGCAAGCCTGGAAGTATAGAATGCTGTTTTCAGGAGAAACAAAATCATCGGTAGTGCTTACCAGGAAAGTGGGAGGGGTGTTAGTCATTACATGCAAATCGTTCGAATACAAATCAATCTTTTCCTGGGTCGGATTTTTACCTAACAGGTTTTCCCTGGATCCGGAATGTGTTACCTTTTCATTGAAAGTAATAACAGGATAAATTAAAAGCGAGAAATCGGGCCGTACACTTACAGTTGAATCTTTAATTTCACCGACTTGAGTTTCGAAATGCGTTGATGCCGTCGCCGCCAGGTGGCCGCCGGCCGAAAATCCCATTATCCCTATTTTATCAGGTGAGATGCCATATTTAGCGGCATTTTTACGCACAATTCTGAACGCTTGCTGGGCATCCTGTAAAGGTCGTATTTCTGCATTTTCGAACAATTCATCCTGTGGAAGCCTGCTCTTCAAAACAAAAGCGGTTACTCCGCGATCGTTGAACCAGTTGGCAATATCGTAGCCTTCGTGGTCAATTGCCAGTACACTGTATCCTCCGCCCGGGCAAATAATAACTGAGGCATCCGACGTTTTTTGTTTTGGCTGATAAACATACAGTACCGGTTGTGTGATATCCTTAACCAGAGTAATGCCATCCGAGGTTTGTGAATCTTCCGGTATTTGAATTCCTTTTGATCCGGGAACTTCTTTCGGATATAGCCGAATGGTTTCAGTCTGGGCGTAAGTGTTTAAAATCATATTCACTAAAAAAAGAATGATGGTTAGCGTTTTCATATTTATGAAGTGTGTAAAAAGTTTATCATTGAGAAAAGGAAAGTAAGTGAAATAGAGTTCATACAGGAGAATTATTAATACGACCAATATGATGGACCGCACCCGATAAAGGTAATTGGGATATTTTTGATAAACGTTTTGATCCAATCAGCGCAATAATCCATCCCGGCTTCTTCCGAATTAATATGCCCAAGAAAAATAACTGCCTTATTCCTGCCTTGTGATACGGCATCACGGGCATATTCATAAGTTTCCCATTGCTGGGCTTCGCCGGTAATTACCACATCTGCATCTTCCTTTTCAAGTAAATGTATATGAAGTCCGCTGCCGGGCGCTCCTTCTGCGAGCCAGACATTTTTAACTTTCATCTCAGGATTCCCTACAACATAAAAAGAATTCTTCGGGAATGTCTTTTTCAGGTTTTCAAGCAGACCTTTTAAAGTGGTTTCGGGAAAAACGAACTGATTCAGC
Source organism: Bacteroidales bacterium (assembly GCA_963665485.1). Taxonomy (GTDB): domain Bacteria; phylum Bacteroidota; class Bacteroidia; order Bacteroidales; family UBA4417; genus UBA4417. Next base: position 2,053,520 of record OY762227.1, read on the forward strand.
TGATCAGTAACAGCGTAATTCTGCCAGCCCAGTTTAACAATCATTCCCGAAAGGATGCCATCCGGCTTTATGCTGTGAATATAGTCGTGAAAGCGCCAGATAACAAGATGATGGTCGTTTATATATTTCTTCTTTTCAAGATAAACGGGATCATGCTGAAGGCCTGATGTTTCATCAAGATGGTTGTAATAGACCGGTTCGTGTGTAATGATAAGGTTACAGTCTTTGGCTACAGCTTGTTCGAGCACATCCATTGTTGCAAACATGCAGGTAGCAATACCAACAACCGTAGTAGAAGGATCACCTTCTTTTATAACATCCACAGTATTAGGGATAATCGCTGAACCAGTCATTTTAATTATAGATTGGATCACCTGTTCAGCGGTTTTATTGGTACTTTTTAACGTGTTCTGGCCCAACAGAATGATTGGGAATATGCATAGAAGCAGGAATAAATGTGATTTCATAAGAAGTACTGGCGCTTTAATTTTGGGGAATAAAATTAATCTTTAAATTTCACAAAATGTAATTAATCAGTTTAATTAAAGTATTGACAAACAAATATATGCCACAGGCTTGTAATGAGTTTGCCGGATTATCTCTCAAATTTCACTGATAAATATGCATTACTTAGTTCCAATTTTAATAAAAAGCGGCTGAAAGCGGTTTAAATTCTGTGTAATCTGCGCTAATATAGCTTTTAAGCAAACTGATTAGTTGCCACAAAACATATTTATTCGCCTGGGCACAAAAAGAGTAACGGCCTGATTTGTTTTTGCCGGCACTGATTTACATTTTTTCTCTGGTGATAACTGCCCAAAAACAATTTCAGATTCTAAAATATTTGCTGATCATCTTTTTAAGGGAATCCCGGTTGAATGGTTTCAGCATATATTCATTACATCCTGCCTCCAATGCCATATGGTAGTCTCCGGCTTTTTCGAAAGCGGTTTGCGCGATGATGACCACATTAGTATTAAACTTGCGAATGAATTGTGTGGCTTCGTAACCTCCCATCAATGGCATTTTGAAATCCATCAGAATCAGATCGATATCAGGATTTTCGCGGCAGGCTTCCACTGCTTCTATACCTGTCCTGGCCACCATAATTTCCTTACTGAATATTTTAAGAGCTATTGAGAGCAGCATTTCTGAGGCTTCATCGTCGTCAGCAATGAGTATTTTTAATTTTTCGGGAGTAGAATTCAGTTTATCTTCGGGTAGGGGTAATGGAAGAGCTGTTTTAGGATTAACTTCTACGTGGCGGGGAAGTGTGAAATAGAATGTTGAACCCGTATTTACTTCACTTTCAGCCCAGATAGTACCGCCGTTTTTTTCGATGAAATCCTTGCAGAGTATCAAACCCAGGCCTGAGGTTGGTTCACCTTCTGTGCCAGCGCGACCAATATTCTCATCCAGTTTGAAGAGCTTTGAACGCATTTCATTGCTCATTCCCACCCCGGAATCTTTAACAGAAATTTCCACCATATTGCCTGATACCTGCCTGGCTTGTATACTGACTTTTCCTCCTTTAGGGGTAAATTTTACAGCATTCGAGACCAGGTTGCGAATGGTGGAGCCAATCATATTGGTATCGGCAAAAACCATTAAATCATCAGCTATATTTATGTTGATTTCAATTCCTTTAATTTTGGAAGCTTCCTGTACTAATTTAAGATTTTCAAAAAACAGCTCAGTCAACAGAAACTGCTTGGGGAAAAAACTTGTGGATCCTCTCTGGGCTCCCGACCATACTAAAAGATTTTCGAGCAGGCTGTAAAGTTCGGTAGCAGAGTTTCTCATAGCCTGAGCCATTTTTTGGATATCCTCTGGTTTCAATTCCGGCAGGTCTTCAACTAAAATTTGTGTAAAACCAAGGAGTGTATTGAACGGGCTGCGGAGGTCATGCGCTATAATGGCAAAGAATCTGTCTTTTTCGGCATTCACCTTCTGAAGCTCTTCGTTTTTTGCCTGTAGCACAAACTCTGTTCGTTTTCGTTCGGTTATATCCTGGCACTGGCCTATGAAACCAAGGAATTCTCCTGTGCTTGAATAACGCGGGCTGCTGTTATCCTGTATCCAACGATATTCACCCGTGTTATGCAACAATCGGTATTCAATACTGAATTTTTCCCTGCTTATGAATGCCTCCTGGTAAATATCCATTCGCTGCTGCCGATCATCAGGATGAAGGCCATGTATGAAGCCATTTTCGCACTCATGCTCAAATGTTTGACCCCTGAAATAGAGCCATACGCTATTGAAATAGTTGCATAATGAATCTGTACCTGAAGCCCATATTAATGATTGTCCTGAATCGGCCAGGGTTCTGTAATTCTGCTCACTTTCCCGTAGGGCTTGTTCGGCCTTACGATGTGCTTCTTTACTTTTAGCATCGTCGAGAGCTCTTTTCAGGGCAAATGGAAGTCTCCTTAACCTATCCTTTAATACATAATCAACGGCTCCTGATTTGATGAGCTCAATGATGGTTTCTTCTCCTATAACTCCGGAAACGCAGATGAAAGGAACTTCCGGACATATTTGAATGCTTCGCTGAAGTGCTTTGAAGGCATCGAAACCGGGTAATTTGGAGCCAGCCAGGATGATATCAAATTTCGTGTTGCGCAAAGCCGACACAAAATCATTTTCCGTCTCAACCCTCGTAATAGTATACTTATATCCTGCCTTGGTTAATTGATTACAGATTAAATTGAAATCTGATATAGAACCTTCAAGTGACAATACATTCAATAGCTTGTCAGCACTCATTTTTTGTGGTTTATATATTGCGGAATGAATTATTCACAATGCGGATCAAAAGATTTTAGCTCAGAACTTCCAGGTTGTAAATGCACGGTCCCGGGTTAAATGATTTAAAAGTACAGCAAATTGAAACCGGATATTGTTTAGCTGTTAAGAGCTTTTTTCAGGATGACTGGTTTTTCAGATAAAGTTGTTTTAAACATAACGTAAAGAGAAGTGCTATGTTTTATGCACCTTAACATTTCATTAAACTTTCCCGTATCAGGTAATTTGTTTCACTCAACCTCGACGGAAATAATTCCGGTATTTAGAAGTTTATAAAGGTAATTGGATGCTAAATCTGAGAATTGGTTCGATTGTCTTACCCCAGGTTTAGTGTAAAGAACTCATATGTAATCTGAATTTTGTAAATTATTTCTTCTTCTCTTCAATGATGCGGAGAACTTCTTTTAGTAACAACGGAAAGGCAGGTTCCGTCATAGTATGACCATAACCCTCCAACTCAAAAAGCCTGGTTTGAGTATGCCCGGCAATTTTCATTATTCGCGCCAGGTAAGCATTTTCTTCGTAACGGCCCAATAGCTCCATTTCCCTGTCACCGGTAATTAATAACAAAGGCGGCGCGTCAGCACGAACATGATAAAGAGGTGCCAGTTCGTCAATTACAGGTTGGGTTTCGGCAATACCTCTTTCTTTTCGCACCGTGAAATGCCTAATAGCTTGCCCGCTAAGGGGAATGAGGCCCGGCAATCCTGTTTGCATCTATCGCGTATTTAGAAAGCCATTTTTTATCCAGTCCTACCATAAGCGACAGGTAGCCACCCGCTGAATGTCCGGATACAACGATCAGCGTTGAATCGCCGCCAAAATTCTTTATATTCTGAAAAACCCAGGCTACAGCGGCTGCTGCATCTTCAATATATCCGGGAGCTTTAACTTTTGGGTACAATCGGTAATTAACACCTACTACGCACAAACCTTTTTCTTTAAGCGCTTGTGGAATTTCTTTATTTCCCGCGGTTAATCCGCTGCCATGAAACCAAATTATGGTAGCAAATCCTTTCGCCTTTTCAGGATAATAAATATCCAGAACGCAGCGCTCATTAATGTATTGATCCGATTTATTGACAGAATCCCTGTAGTACGGGATATTTAGCCTGCTGACATATTCCTGTTTTTGGGCAAAAACCAGAATTCCGGAACAAAGTAATACTGCTAAAAGAAAATTCTTCTTCATACAAATGAATCAATGGGAGACACGAATATACTATATTTTACATCAATTTTGGCATGCAAATAAATTTCCAAAACACAGGTGCAATTTGTTTAAAGCGATTTTTAATTCCGGGTTTTTCGGGCACGCATCAAATAAAATGCGCGCGAGCGGGGCTGTTTCGGGCACACGTTTGAAGAGGTGCGCCAGCCGAAGATTTACAGGGAAAAGTGGTTTAAAACACAAAACTACCTTTAGGTACTGACTCTGGCAACAAGTATGAAATTTCATGAAAGCCTAGACCGCTGTTTTGCCAGGCCCTTTTTTTTGTTCGGCTTTGTTTAGTTTTGTGATATATTATTAGCTTTTAAAATCTGGTTAAATGTTTCTTCTTTCCCTTGTTTTTTCATTTCGGAATAAATAATTCTAATCAGCTTTTCTGCGTCCGCTCTGTAGGGTGACTTTTGCGCAATATACAGATTGTACGCCTTACATGCATTATCCAAACCCTTTTCATACTCCTGCAGATTAGTCGCATAAACGTTTCCTGTTCCATAATAAACTTCCGGATTGTTTTCATCAATTTCTGCTAATTTCTTATAGGCGTCAATTGCTTTATAGTATTCCTTTTTATATTGATAGGCTATTGCAATGTTCTGTAAAGGCATTAATCCATTTGGATCAATTTCAAGGGATTTGTTATAACATTCGATGGCTTTATCAAAATTGTTTAATCTCCTGTAATTTAAACCCAGGTTATCCCAGGCAAAAGCAAATTCAGGATCTTCTTTTACCGCATTTTCAAAACATTTAACTGCTTTTTCGTACTTCTCTTTTTTCGATGCGTCTAATCCTTTTGAATAAAATTCTTGTGCTTTTTTATTTTCCGTGAATGATTTGGCACTCAGTTTATCATTGCTGGCAATTTTCTCTTTTAAGGATGCACAATTATTCATCATATATCTTTCTAATTCATAATAGTACTTTTTATAGTCTTTCGAATTTTCGTTTGTATTAATTGAAATATTTATTTGTTTTTTCCCGTCAACAACTTCAGCATTTTTTGCTAAATCATCAATATTCATAAGTGTTGAACCCATTTGATACGCACCGGTTTGTTTATCGATGCATTCACTGATGGCTTTCGCAACTTCGGCTTTCGACTTATTAACTGTATTAATTGAATCAACACATTTACAACCATTTTCTGCTAACTCTTTTAAAAGTGCCCCTGAGCCTGACTTTTTACTTTCCTGGGATACACCTCTGGAATAGATAGAAATAATAACGATTATAATAAATAGCTTTTTCATTGGGAATGTGGTATTAAAATATTTATTTTTCAGTGAGTTACGTATAGGGTAAAGAGTATTAAATGTTGTGGTTAACATGATTTGTTAGTTCTGATTAGCATAACCAGGGCCAATTTATCAGGGAATTATTGTGCGATCAACGGACGGTTCAAATTTACTCCGGACACACCATTTGTTATAGCCTGTCCCGAATATCGGGAGCTTTTGACAGCATTAGTTTTTATTTTTCAGCTCTTTTGCCAAATTTAAAGAATGTTTTAATGAGTTTATATTTTTCCAATCGCTATGTGCTATGACAATAAACTTTGGTTTTCGGCATTTTTTCTGAACATTTTTTAGCGTAGACTCATATTCTGTTGCATTTCCATCGCCCAGAAAACCCAAATTTTCATCATCAGCACCTTTTATCAGGCAACCGCCGTAGAGGATTTTTTCTTTTTCAAACCAGATTACAATATTGTCTTCAGTATGTCCTTGTCCGGGGTAATAAGTTTCGAAGGAATATTGCCCGACATGGAATACAGTATCGTTTGCCATTAAAAATTCAGCCCTTTTTTTACTATTCTTTCTGCTTAATTCATCAGTAAGGATAGTAGTATAGGTTTTAATTCCCTTTTGCCTGTAATATTCAAGACCGGCAGTTTTGTCGCTATGCCAGTGCGTTGCGAAACACATTACCACACTTTTGTTATGCAATACTTTAATACTGTCGAGCAAGGGTTGAAATTGTGTTGTGTCCCAGGGCGTGTCGAACATAACAACACCATCATTAGTAACAAGATACATCCCGTTTGCCGGTACTTTGCTTTCCTGGTATGTGTTGTACGTTGTATAAATGTAAAAATCGCCTGTTAAATGTGAGATTTTCAGTTTCGCGCTTTCTGCTTGTCCGAAAATATGGGTCAGTGAAAAAATAAGTGCTATTGTCAATAGAATTGTCCGCATAAAGTTTATGTAAAATATTTAATGATGGTCTTAAAATATCACTAACAGCCGACGCTTTGGCAAGTGCTGGATTAAATTGTTGCTCAAAGTCTGCCGGCACAAATGTATTGAAAGATTTCAAATGTTTCAAAGATCACGAATACCCGCATTTGCTATCGCGTTTGTGCTTGTTGCACAACTCATTTTTGTTAGACTTAATGATTTATGAATTGGAGTTTATTATTTATGAGATCTGAAAATCAATGGTTTGTATTTCGGTGAATTCATCTTTTTCATCAAAGTAATGCGAATATTGAGTTGTGCAACAGCCACGTTTATTAGCAGCAGGGCTCTTTTTAGTAAGTTTCAATCAGAAATTCATCTAGAAAGTGTTACGCTTAATATTCTACCGTCATTTTTTAGTATTTCAAATTCAGGTGCTCCACCAAGTTGTATCATGAAACATGATTTCTTTGGTAATCCGTAAACATGCCATATCGAATCATTCCTTAATTCTGCATGAAATGGTTTGTAGTCTTTAATATTTTCTCCAAAAATTGGAAGACTTATAGCCTCTGCTATTTTTATTGCCGTTTTTTCATCAAGTGCAATCCCTTTTTCTGGCTTATTAAACTCGAGATTTCTCGCACCTCTAAATTTGTCTAGCATAATAAGTACTATAATAACCAAGATAAGAATCACACTAAAAATTAAAATTTTCTTCTTCATAGAATTTGGGTAATTGAATTAATTTTCCCGAGTTTTTCTAGCCTTGCTGAATAACGATTAACGCTATGTCAGTCTGGGATTAAATTGTTTCTCAACTGTCTGCCAGCACTACCTGTCCCGATTTATCGGGAAATGTAGGTTAAGATTTCAAATGTTTCAACGAACACGCAACTTAGCGAACTTAGCAAAGCGATCTCATGAGCGAAGCGAATAACAAAGCGATCTCATGAGCGCAACTCAAAAACCCGCATTTGCTATAGCGTTTTTCCCAACCGTACTTTATCTTGTCAGTTGATAGTCATTGATTAATAACTCTGGTGAAAGATTTAATCTGGCAGTCAATTTTCGGATCATTTCAACTGTCAGTTTTCTTTTTCGGTTTAGTATTTCGGAAACACGACTCTTACCTCCGATTTCATTTACCAGATCAATTTGCTTAAGATGCATTTCTTCCATTCTAATTTTAATAGCTTCAATCGGATCTGGAGCTTCAATTGGATAATGTTTTTTTTCATATTCATCAATCAACAAACCAAGCACGTCAGCTTCATCGCTTTCTGTAGTTCCGATTTCTGCGCTAAAAATGGTTTCAAGCCTTTTCAATGCTTCAGTATAGTCAGTTTCTGTTTTTATTGGTCTTATTTCCATGTCCAGTCATTTTAAATTGTGTTTGCATCTATTTTATCGTATTCAACATGAGTTCCTATGAAACGGATAAATATCCATTGTTTCTCGAAGTTGAATTTTGCAACCAGTCTATACGAATTGCCTTTGATATTAAAAACAATTCTACTGTCTTTAAGAACACTCGCATTTACATATGTCTGCTTAACTTCATTTGGTGTATTCCAATTTGAACTCATTGCCGTATCGAACCAGGTCTTCAGGTATTGTTCGGAATCCGGATATGTTTCCCAAAAGTTTCTCAATGTGCTTTTTGCAAATATTCTGTCCATACACTTGAATGATGATGCAAAGATAATTAAAAATTCCCAATATGGGAACATTTCGTGAGAATTCGAGTCTTTCAGTATGATTGGTAACGTTACGGCGCTATGGCAAGTGCGGGATTAAATTGTTGCTCAACTCTCTGTCAGCACTGCTTGTCCCGATTTATCGGGAAATGTAAGTTTGGATTTCAAATGTTTCAACGTACACGAAAACCCGCATTTGCTAGAGCGTTTGTTAGCGTTACGGTGTTATTTTCTTTGATGTAAAATTATGTCTGTCTTTAAATTGTCACATTGTAGTCTTAACCAGTTATTCCCCCAATGGAAAGATTGAATTTTTAATTCATTCTTAAATTCAAATGGAATAGATTCTCCATTGTAGCTTTGTATTTCTTTGACGTCAACGATTGGTGTTATTTCAATAATGGCTTCTGGAATTTGGCAAGTATCATTGTCTAAATAGGGATGAAGTTCTCTATTATAGTTTCTAAGAAATCTTTCACTGAGATGTACTGTTTTCACAAATGGTTTCCAGTTAGCTTTACCAGTCAAATGTCCTTTAATTTTGTATCCAATCAGGGATTCTGAGTTAAATAAGTTTAGTTTACTTTCGATTAATTTAACTGAAAAACTGTCAACTTTAATGTTATCCTGATACGCCCACCAGCCAATGTTATGAGTTGTCTCAATTTGATTTTTTGGGTTTCGTGGATGAAAGTCTTTAAAAACAAACGAGAGTATCAGTCTTTCTCTATACACAAATAACAAGATTATAGCTGTCAATAAAGCTAAAAGTGACCAGACTAGAATCTTTCTTTTTCTCATGAGTTTCGAGTTTCTTTACACTGAGTGCTAACGGCCGACGCTTTGCAAGTGCTAGAAAAAATTGTTGCTCAACTGTCTGCCAGCACAAATGTATTTAAAGATTTCAAATGTTTCAACGATTATTTCTGATTAAGTCGTAGGGCTAACTGAGTATACTTACACTCGCTGCAAGCGAGCGTGAGCCTTAGGTTCTGTGTGGTGGCATCTGCGGTAGCATCATTATTAAAATCCCGGCTCCTGGTAATAGGGTTGCCGGTAGATTGATCGGTAAAGTTTACTGTTAAAGGGGCAACTCCACTGGTAGTATCAGTCTAAAATTGTGCATCAGCCGGGGTAAAAGAAGGATCGGTTGTTATAATAGTAACTGTTTTAGTACTAGGCGAGGAGGTAGTGCCCGGTTGAATATCTACCTTCACTAAAACGGCTAATTTATCGCCATCGTAAGTATATTCTGCAATTACCTCGCCTCCGGTAACTGTGTATTTGCCATTGGACATTAAGAAGCGTACACGCCCGTCGTAAAAATTGCAGTTAATTTTATTAATAATAGTAACGTTATTGTGCAATTGTGTACCATCGTTAGTGCCTGTGTACGATGCCGACACATTTGGGGCACCCCAGTCGCCTAAGGGTGTAATTATGTTTGCGCCGGAAGCGTGATTGGCCAAATCGGATGTACATTTCCAGCCCTGTGCAGTTTTTTCAAAATTAAAAAAACCCGACTGCATATATTCGTCCCCGGCAGAGATTATGCCAAGTTTATAATAAGGTGTTGTTTGGTCAATTCTATTATCATGTATATGCCCCATCAGCATAAGGTTGCAGGGTTTATCGGTTGACGGGTTAAAAGGACGTTCACCATCAGAATGATAGTGTTGCAATATTAACCGGTACTTGATAGAATTATCAGCCCAGGCAGCATTATAATCGCTTTGCACCCAGGGTAGCAGGTTAGTCCCATCGCCATTAAAATCATTAGTTATAACATAAAACGAGCCTAATTTATTAGAAAACGACCGTTGTCCCATTAGCGATTCGTACGTTGCAGGGTCACACATATCGTTATTTCCACGTGTTATTAACGAGGGTACCGTATAATCTTTCTTGGCCGTGGTGTACCACCCATATTTTGCAGTTGTATTGCTCCAGCCATCTTCAACCAGGTCGCCGGTAATTGCTATAAACCGGGGGTTAATAATATTGGCAACAGCGGCCAGCCACTTTACCGCATCGCCACAACGATATCCATTAGGCTCTGTCGACAATACATGTTCGGTCTGGATTTGTTCGTCGGTAGTTTGCAGGATATAAAAACTGGTTTCAAAATCCTTAACCACGCTTACCGAGCCAAACTCCGATTCGGTTTGCCCGGCGTTGTGCGAAATGTTTAATGTAAATAATTCCGGAGGTGTATTGGCCGGAAGCGTAACGGTAAGTTTCCAGCCCCTTTCCATCCCAAGGTTAATATATGTAATGGTTGCGCTAACGCTGCATGTCCACGAACGTAGGTCGTTTCTAATGGTAACAGAAAAGCCGTCTGCCGCAAGCAATGTATCTGCTTTTACTTCGGCAATAATTACACCACCCGGCATGGCAAATTCGGGGTTTACAAACCGAGGTTTTATAATTGTTATTTCGCCATCTGCAACATTTTTGAGCGATAACTCCGAAAGTACTGATGTTGCATTTACATAGCATACCGAAAACATGACTACCATGAGGGTCGCAGTCAGTTTTAAAACACTTTTCATTTTTTTTCTCTTTGTTATTTATATAGTTTAAACTTGGTTTTTCTTTCGTTCTGCTTTATTACAACCTTGCCCATATACACATGGTTACTGCTAACGTTCCGACGCTATGGCAAGTGCGGGATTAAATTGTTACTCAAAGTCTGCCAGCACTACCTGTCCCGATTTATCGGGAAATGTAAGTTAAGATTTCAAATGTTTCAACGAACACTCAAACCTGCATTTGCTATAGCGTTTGTGTGTGCCGTTTTTCTTTTTTTCTCAGTTTGGTAAAATATGATAGTATTCTTGAAGTTTAATTCCAAGTGGTATTGTCAACAGTCCTATGTAAAACATTGCCAGACATATAAAAATATATTTTTCCAGTTTTCTGCAAATTAATTGCTTTTCGTCTGTCAATGTTTCTAAATTGTTTTTCAGGAAAAAGGGTAAAATTGTCCAGATGTTATCCCTTAAATATTTATACGAATTAATAAACTGAAAATATTTTAAGTCACGCGGATAGCTGTAGACTATCTTATAGTATTTAAAATTCAGATATGGTTTTATAAAAAGTCCACCAAATCCGATAAAAAATAAAATCGGTAGAACATACAATAATAGAATTTCAATCATATTTTGTTGTCTTAAAGTTGCCCAAGTTAATTCCTGTCAAGATTTCGTAAAATTGTCTCTAAGTCAATGTTTACGCGCGAATTCTTAAAATGGCACACAACGGCAGTCTGTCCAATAACCCCCGCTATTCCGTTGTATTACCAAATGTACAGTCTAATAGGATATAATAAGCTGCGGGCTGAAAAATATTTTCGAATTTGGGTGAGTTGTAATGGGAGCTGATGGTGCGCAAAAAAAGTGTAAAACTGTTCCAAAAGTCGAAAAGCAAGGCTTTGGAGCCACTTTTGCAAGCCATCGAAGCCAATTATAGTAATAATTCTTCGCATATTGAATGCCACCAACATCAGACCTACATCTGCACTTGCCCGTTTCATGCCTTTTTTCGTTAAAATGTAACTGAATCCCCACTGCCGTTTAATAATTCCATAGGGATGCTCAACTATTGCCTGCCTTCGGCGATAAAGATCTTTGTTAGTATCTACCCTTTGCCTGTTAGCTTCTATCAATTCGGCATGTTCGGAGCGTTCCAACATCCTTCCACCTTTGTTGTTGGTGCAATTAGCTCTCAGGCTACAGCCTGCACAGGCTTTTGTGGTGTATTGTTTAATCTTGTTTGTTGATTTGCCCCGGCTTTTATTATACCAGTTGCTATTGGTGGTGAGGGTTTGGCCGGCAGGACAGGTGTAGGAATCGGAGAGCTTATCGTAGTTGAAATGCTCCACATCAAAAGCCGGATCGGGAGCATGCGAGGCTACCCCGGGCACAGCTACCAGTACTTCAATGCTTTGCTTGTCGGCATAATCAAACTCGCTGCCGGTATGGTATCCCTTGTCGTAAAGAGCGGTAAAATCATCGTTTTGTAAGATGGTTTTGGCCCGGCGTACCATGCCACCCATGGCTTTGGAGTCGTTTTGGTTGGTTACTTTGTAATCAATAAGCAGGTTGTGCTTTGCATCAACAGTAGTTTGTATGTTGTAGGCTACTTCGGTAATGTTGTTGCGGGTAATGAGCTGTCGGCTTTCGGGATCGGATGTCGAAATCTGGGTTTCACCGCTTTGTTCCAACTCTTGCTGCATTTGTTCATAGCGAACTTTCCGTTCAGCATGTGTCTTAGCCTTTTCCTGTATCTCTGTTCTTTGTGGTTCGCTTATACTATCCTTGTCTTCGCTTGCCAGTATTTTGCTGTATTCTTCCAGTTTCTTGTCGATATAAGCGATGTGCTGTTCAATTTTTTTTGGATTAAAATTGTTTTTCTTCGAATTTTGAGCCCGCAGTTTTGTGCTGTCACCAGCCACCAGTTTACCCCCTATCAAATTAAAATGTTTGGCCAGTTGCACGGTTGCCCTGAAAACCCTGCGTATAGCCTTAGGATTGTCGCGCCTGAAGTTCGAAATGGTGTTGTGATCGGGAACCAGGCTTTTCATCAGCCACATCAGTTCAATATTCCGGCCACATTCTTTCTCCAAGGTGCGGGAGGAACGGATGCGGTTCATGTATCCGTAAATATAGAGTTTTAGCAAAACCGACGGGTGATAGGCCGGCCTTCCGTTTTCCATAAACTCAAACTTAAAGCCAAAGTCTTCAAGTTTTAAGCTATCCACAAACATGTCGATCAAACGGACTTCGTTATCCTGAGCAATGGCCGCTTCCAGCGAAGAAGCGAAAAGTGGAATCTGGTTTCTGTCTTGTCCTGTGATGAATTTCATGTATTAAAAATACAGATAATCAATAATATAACAAAATATTTTCAGCTTCTTTATTCAATAAGTTATCAAGTTTCGGTTGTTGATAAGTACCCTCAGAATTTCTTGCCTGAAAGATTAATAAATAGGTTATTAGACAGTTTGACGGTTTGCAGCTAGCCATAGTGCGGGAATAGATTGCTGTTCAACAGTCTACAAGTACAAATGTAAGTTAAGATTTTAAATATTTCAACGTACACGAAAACCCGCATTTGCTAGAGCGTTTGTGGCTGTTGCACAACTCAATATTCGCATTACTTTGATGAAAAAGACGAATTCACCGAAATACAAACCATTGATTTTCAGATCTCATAAATAATAAATTCCAATTCATAAATCATTAAGTCTAACAAAAATGAGTTGTGCAACAAACACGTTTGTTATGCGCAGTTTTTCATTGAAGCTCAATTATATTTTCCTTAACATTTGTAACGCCTTCAGCAGACACTTCTTGAGTTTCAATTGAATAAATGACCCATCCAGCATTATGTATTCTTGAAGATGTCCAAGTCTCATTTTTTAGTGGCGGGAAACTGTCCCATTTTGGCCCAGGAAGTTTCATTGTTTCTGCCATTTTTGTCAAATATTCAAAAGTAGTTTTTGTAAGTTGTTCTGAATTAACAATTTGTTGCATTCTAATTATTGAGTTATTGTCTTCAGCATTTATTTCGTCTAACCAAAGTGTTACTTCAGTGTCAAAAGGTGCACCACCATAAAGATTTGCGACTTTCATACTGGCTGATATTTCTTCTCCTAGTTTGTACTTCCCGCCATGATAAGTGTAAAACTGCTGAATTTCTTTAATTGCAGCAGCTTCTATGGATTCTTTTGTGCTATACAGATCTTCCATTTGCTTAATAACCTTATCAATATTTGGAATGTCTTTAGTTTCTTTTTTTAGCATTTTAGTTCCTTTAAGAATAAAATCTCTTATGTCTTTCCAGTTTTTTACTTCTTTAAATGCACCAAGCCCATCTGTCATAATGGTAACGGTCATATCTTCGGCTATTGATGAAAGCTTTTTTATCAATTCATTGTCCGACTTAATATCATAATCATGATAAAACCAATCAATTGTATAAGAATCTGCTGTAGAATCGACAATAGAAATATCAACAGCATATTTATAGGATTCTCTTGACGTTGTATCTGATTCTTTTACTTTATAACTCTCATTCGTCACGATGTAAGTTTGTTTTTCATTCTTGTTCCAGTATCCAATAACCTGAACAGTAGAGTCATTCATGTTTATCTGGCCATAAGTTTTGGTGATCAATAAAAATGCGAATCCGATAAAAAAAAGTTGTCTCATTTATTCTGCTTTATGTTTATAGATATAATTATCTGTGATTGAGTGTTTTGCAAAATTGCGCATAACGTTCCGACGCTATGGCAAGTGCGGGAATAAATTGTTGCTCAAAGTCTGCCAGTACAAATGTAAGTTAGCATTTCAAATGTTTCAACCAGCACGAATACCCGCATTTGCTATCGCATTTTTTTGCAGCAGGTGTTTATTCTTTCTAGTCATTAATTCGAATTAGTTTATATCGATGTCCACTTTCTTCCAAGTCAATGTATCAATGTTGTTTGCGTTGATTTCTTTTGTCCAGTCAAAGTACTGAAAAATCTTTATTCGGTCAACAGTTCGTCTATTTGTTCCGAGCACACCAAAGTCTTGCATTTGGAATTCAATTGTCCTGTTTGCCAGATGAAGGTTTTGATACATGATTGTTTGTGTTTTCCATTCCCGATTCCACCATGAGAAAAGAAATGATAAGATAAATAAAAATCCAACTGTCAAACCAGTGTATAAGACTAGTTTGTGACCTTTCTGCTTAAACAAAAAGCCAATCAGAATGATTGCAAATGTTGAGAAAGAAAAAAGCCGAATAATTAAAATTACAATTGAATTGGTTATGTCTAAAGGAGTAAAGCTGTCGAGCAAAATTAGAGTTGTCGAAATAATAAAAAGTCCAAATATTGTCTGTCGTTTCATTGCCGAAATTATGTTCTACACTTGCTGCCAACGTTCCGACGCTATTGCAAGTGCGGGATTAAATTGTTGCTCAACTCTCTGCCAGCACTACTTGTCCCGATTTTCGGGAAATGTAAGTTAACATTTCAAATGTTTCAACCAGTACGCAACATGGCGAACTTAGCGAACTTAGCGAAGCGATCTCATGAGCGAAGCGAATAACAAAGCGTTCTCTTGAGCGCAGCTCAAAAACCCGCATTTGCTATAGCGTTTGATTCATGTTCGGTCGCGAAAAGCGACCACACGAAGCCTTAGTTATTGAGCGCTGTTATTTCTTTTTCTTCAAAGTATGTCATCATTTTCTTAGTCCCATTTCTTCATATGCATGTCTTTCACAAAAGACCAGTCCTTGAAGTGATGATTTTTTACAATCTTTCCAAATGCATTTTTTGTCTGAGATTCCTCTAGACTTGAGCAATAAATCCATACATAATTCTTTGCAATCAAATTCTTTCCACTTGTCAAGAGTGTCGAGACGAACAAAAAATTGTTCTTGAAATTTGTCCCATTTGTCAAGTCGCCAAAAAGTCTTGTCAGCTTTATTTTGATAGAGTTGAAACCAGCCTTTATCATCAATCAAGTCAAAATCTGTCTTGATTGTGTCAAGGATTTCTTTGTCTGCAAAATATATTCTTTCTGTCACGGAGTTTTTTTTAATAGCGCCCAACTAGTTACAAGCAACAAATATATACCACTCTGATGCGTGCGGCAGATATTTTATATTTAACAATCCACAAATATAACTCATGATCCTGAAATAATCCTTAAGCTTGTTCGAATGTTTGTATGCACGGTTTGCTCCCGGGAAAGTAAGTAATTGAGATAAATTGTACCGGCACGCGTCAGAAAAAAGACGCGCGCCAACTGAGGTAGTCCCTACATGCAATATACCTGCGCAATTCTTGAAAAATTAATTTTGAAGTGTATGGAATATAGCATTTAAATCTGATAAATATTTTTACTATTGAAGTAAAAAAATATTATCAACCATTATATATTTGTATATAATTTATAGTTACTTTTGATGTCTTAAGCCAATAATATAAAAGAGTTCTTTAGTTTATGATAAACCGTTACTAATCAAATAAAATGAAAAATTATTTCAAATCAGCTATTCTGTTGAGCTGTTTCCTTTACAGCTTCAGTTTCACAAATGCACAAACATCAAACCGTTTAATTAAAGAAGTTACTCTTCTGGCTGATACTGCAACAGTTGAAACACAGACAATTTCTATGTTAAGGTCTAACCTACCAATGACAGCGATTACACCTAATCAATGGAACTATGTTGCCATTACAAAATCTTCTGATTTGTCAGGTAAGATGTATATCAATGGGAAATTGATAGCAAGTAGCACTTGGGAAAACGAGCAATACTCTTATGGCAGTTTATTCATCGGAGCTTCTTTTTTCACTTCATGGGGCAATTATTTCAAAGGCTACTTAGACGAATTCAGAATGTCTAATATTGTCAGAACAGACCAACAAGTCGCTGATTATTATGCATCTAATCAACAATTTACAGCCGATAACAATACTATAGGTCTCTGGCATTTTAATGAAAACAGTGGCACAAGCTTTATCAATTCAGTATCCACAACTGCTGGAAGTTTGTTTAATGGAGCGTCATTCGCTCAAGGCAAATTTGGTAATTGTGTGTATTTTGATGGAGTAAGTAGTCGTGGTGACTGCAACCTTGATATTCCTGAATATAATATCACATTTGAATTTTGGTTTAAATATTCTGAACCTCAAACCAGTGTGATTATGAGTGCTTATGGCATGAATAACTCACATGTTACTTTAAATCTTACACAACTAAAACCAGATATCCTTTGGTCAACAGGAGCTACATCACCAAGCATAACAGTCAATCCAGCAGATATGGATTATGTTTGGGCAAAAACTGGCAGTCTCTTTGATATTGTTTATTTTAACCTTCAAACAGCGACTGTAACTGATACCGTACATGTTTCGGTTATTGATACAATAAGTAACGGTATTAATAACCATGAAATTCCCACCAATGGTTTAGTTGCTTACTATCCTTTTAATGGTAATGCTAATGATGAAAGTGGTAAAGGGAATAATGGTACAGTAAATGGAGCAACATTGACAACTGATAGGTTTGGAAATGCAAATAGTGCATATAGCTTTGATGGTAATTCAATGATTGAAGTTCCTCATAGTTCATCCATTGATTTCACGCTAAGTCAGAATTACTCGATAAGTGTTTGGTTTAAACCCAGTTCAACGAATGAAGGAGGGGCAATTGTAAACAAATGGATTGATTCATTTGACCCTTATCCATATTATTTAAACTGTTACGGAGCTGGAAGATATATTGGCGGTCTCCCTCAGGATTCCACAACGTGTCAAGGAGCAAGTAAGAGCTACGTTTTTGACCCAGCATTATTTTACCACATTGTTGCAGTTTTTAAAGCAGATACAATCAAATTTTATCTAAATAATACTCTTGTAGCAATCGGTAAAAATTATCTTACAACGGGCGATATTTCTAATACACATAATATGTTTATTGGTGGCAGAAGTGGTAGAAATGATAGGTTTTTTAATGGTATAATCGATGATATAGGCATTTGGAATCGTGCTTTAACACAAAAAGAAATCAATTCTCTTTACACTGAAAACATATGCTTCCAATCTGTGACGGTTACTGATACATTAGTTATAAATGCAGTTTTAACTGGATTTAATCCAATTACTTATCAAAACAGCATTAAGATTTATCCAAATCCAACTTCTGACAAAATCACAATTGATTGTGGCAGCAATTTTAGCACTCTTAATGGCTATTCGATTAAGATTATGAATAGTTTGAGCCAGTCCGTTTATACATCAACGATTAAAAATCAAACAGAAACTATTGACCTTAGGAGCTGGACAGGTAGAGGAATTTATTTCGTGCAATTGATTGATGCAAGCAACAAAATCGTAGAAATCAGAAAGATTGTCTTGCAATAAAGCTATAGCTTCAACATGTAAAATAGTTCAATATAACACCCATGCAGTGCAATCCGAATAGGTTATGGAAAATTCGAATTGCACTGCTTGCTTTATTTATATTAGTTACGATTTATCATTACACTACTGCGATGGTTTTTAGAATCATTGGTCATTGCATTAGTAGTTGGTTGAAATTTGGCGCAATTGAAACAAAAGGATATAAAGCAATTCATTATTCATATTAGTTAATAATAGTTCTCGATTATAATTCATCAAAGAACTCCAGTGTGTCCATTTGATAGTAATCCAGTACCTGCAATAGCGTCAAGACATTGAAATATACCGTGCCAGACTCCATATAATGATATGAGTTGCGTGATATACCTAATTCCTTCGAAATTTTCAATCCACTAATTTTCTTGCCTTTTCTTAACTCCGCAAGTTTATTACCAATTTTCAGCATCAACTCTTTGTGCTCAGGTTTAACTTCTTTGGGTGGTTGATACTTTTTCTTGGACGAGTATTCTTGTTCAGTGTTGAATGTATCTTCTGTCATTTGATAAATTTTGATGTAAAGATATAAAATAAATGCACATAATTATGGTCATAATCAATTTGGAATGATATTAGTATTATCTTTGCACATAATTATGAGCAATTCAACAAATAGTAAGGATACACGATTTCTTCAGAAGACTTTTTGGGTTAATGGTGAAAAACCAAAAGAATACATGGTATTGGTGGAGGTGGATAACCAAAGCGAAATGCCGATTGGAACAACACTTGTTAGAGTTCCTGAAGTTGAAACGTTCGCATTTAAATACCACTTAATACTTAATTGAAAATAGTCACACGATAAGATGCAAAATAACGTGTTCAAAAAACCTACCAAAAATCGATGTTAAAAAACCCTTAATAAACAAGCATTTCGGAAACCAGAATTCGCTGTATAAAAAACACCCGTTTAATGAACACTAAAACATCAGCCATATGAAAGTCGGAATATATGCCAGAATCTCCAAAGAGAGCAGTGATAACACCAACCAGCTAATTGTGCTCCGTGATTACTGCGATAAAATGGGTTATGTGATTGTCAATGAATATGTGGATGTTATATCAGGAGCTTCACCAGTTCGCCCAGAATTTAATAAGATGATGCAAGACGCATCCAAACGTAAGTTTGATATGGTACTGTTCTTTGCTCTTGATAGGCTTACACGTGAAGGCACACGCAAAACCATTCAATACCTGCAAATGCTTGAAGACTATGGTGTTTCATATAAATCGTACAGCGAACAATACATCGACAGTTCTGGTATATTTAAAGATGTTATCATTGCATTGCTATCCACTCTGGCGAAGCAGGAACGTGTCAGGATATCTGAAAGGGTACATGCTGGTTTAAATAAGGCAAGGTTACAAGGTCGTGTTGGTGGTCGTCCGACAATGGATGATGCGAAAATCAAAAAAATCAAAAAACTAAAGGCTGAAGGGTTGAATATTGTTTCAATATCACAGAAGTTGAAGGTTAGTAGAGGAAGTATATACCTGTATTTGAAACATTCCCAATAAATCTGTCTTCTGAAAAGAAATTAATATTAAGAAAAATGTTTGATTACATTTGTATTGATTACTATTTTAAATTTCGTAAATAAACATATATAGATAAGTTTGATGCAGTTAGAGATAGCCTTAGATAAGAGTGAACGAACTTGAAACCGATATCAAATAAATGATTTAACTTTGCGCCATGTATTACAGACGTAAAATATTATTAGCCTTATTAGAGGTATTTGATAATAGGCTTGATAAGATTAGCCTTCAAAAGCTATTGATGCTCTTAAGCAAACAACAGCTTAAACCTGATTTTCATTTCGTTCCTTATAAATATGGATGCTATTCATTTCAGGCTACATCTGATTTGCAAACTATGACTAAATACAACCAAGTCATGTTGCAATGTAACGACTGGGTTAAAATCGATACCGAAAAGTATTTACCCAACCTGAATGACCGAGACCGTCAGGCTATGCGCTACATCAAACAGATGTATGGAGACAAAACCAGTGATGAGCTTATCCGTATTACTTATATAAAATACCCACAATTAGCTGTTAATAGTGTTATTGCAAAGGATAAGCTGAGTGCTGCTGAATACCGAAAAGTTATTGATACAAAACCAATTTCGAATAAAACTATTCTGTTCACTATCGGGTATGAAGGAATCAGCCTTGAAGAATATATAAACAAATTAATAGTACACGATATTAAAGTGCTGTGTGATGTTCGTAAGAACTCGTTAAGCATGAAATTTGGCTTTAGTAAATCTCAATTACAAGGTGCTTGTAATGGCGTTGGAATCGAGTATGTTCATATTCCAGAGTTGGGTATTAATTCCGATAAGAGGCAGGAATTAAATGTGCAGTCCGATTACGATAAGCTATTTAAGATGTATCGGACTGATATTCTGCCTCAGACACATGAGCATCAGGATAAAATAATGGAGTTATTAATTAATCACAAACGTGTTGCACTAACATGCTTCGAAGCTAATATTTGCCAATGTCACCGCAAACATTTAGCTGATGCCATAGTGAAGCACCCTGCTTTTGCATATGAACTGAAACATATATAAAATGTCAAAGACAAAAGTTCTCATTGCTGTAAAAACCTATCCTACATTAGCTTCAAAATACGATGAATTAGTATGCACTGCTGGATTCCGTGAAGACGGAACTTGGGTTCGTATTTATCCCATTCCATTTCGAAAGCTTGATTACGATAAGCAATACAAAAAATATGATTGGATTGAAATAGATTTAGTCCCTAACAGTTCTGATTTCAGAACGGAAAGTTATCGACCATACTCCATTGAGAATTCAATCGATATCATAGGTCATATTGGGACGGAATCTAATTGGCATCACCGAAAAGAAATCGTTTTAAGAAATGTTTATACCAATCTCGATGCCTTAATCGCTGATGCGAAAAACGAAGAAAAATACACTTCCTTGGCAGTATTCAAACCTACAATTATTCACAAATTTATATCTGAACCGACTGAAAGAGAATGGGATAAGACTAAATTGGACAAACTTAAAGCGAAAGCTCTTCAATATAATTTGTTTGCAGACTCCGACAACCCGTTCGAAGTTGTTAAAAAATTACCATATAAATTTTCATTCGTGTTTTCTGACGACAATGGTACGAAAAGCACCTTAATGATAGAAGATTGGGAAACTGGTCAGCTATATTGGAATTGCTTAAGAAAACATGATGGCAATGAGGCAAAAGCATGTGCCGATGTGAAGAATAAATATTTCAACGATTTCGCCAAAACGAAAGACTTATATTTCTTCTTGGGCACAACAAGAGCTTTTCATCTGGTAGCACCTAATCCTTTTATTATTATTGGTACATTTCACCCAACTAAAGAAAATCAATTGAATTTGTTTTAGTTAGTTGTGTTCGAATTAAATACAGCCTTTCACTGCCACTCTTTTAAAAGTTCTTTGAAGATGCTCATTTTATAATCATCATTCAGTATTGGGTCATCTTCATTAATGAGTGGGTCATACCAATCTGCCTTCTTGTTCGCCCAGACAATCCATTTTTTTAATTCAGGGGTCATAATAGCATTTGTTTCAATTGTTCTTATGTATTCACGCATGATGTTTGCCTGATGCAAACGGGTAGCATCCAAGAAAAGGTCTTTGAACTTGAGTGATTCTTGCTCTTGTTGTTCCCTGATTTCCTGTTCGATTTTTCGTTTTGCTTCCTGAAGTTTTCTTCGTTCTTCTGCTTCTATTCGCCATTTTCTACTACGTTCTGCATCAGCTTCGATGTAAGCAATGATACTTGATATTTTTGTTTCTAACAGGACTAAACCATCTTGGATTTCCTTTTTGGGGTAATCGCCAACGATGAAGACCAACTTTCCAGTAGATTCGAATTGCCTACCACCCCATTTGTCCTTTTCTGCTGAAACACGATACTTTTCTCTTAATCTTATTGCCACTTCTTCATTGCCCGTCACTGCAATGGTCTTGTCGAAGTATTTAATTTTAATATCAAATTTTCTGGCTTGTAGCATTTTAATAACCGTATCCATTATTCGATATGCCCGTGCAGCACTATCTCCTGATACATCAATACTCAAGACATTGGTTCTATCAGGGTATGGATGATTATCCCCATATTTACGTCTTTTTATTGCATCGTGATAGTTTATAGTTGTGACAATAAGTGGGTCTGGGTTGGTGAGTCTCTGGGGAACTTTTACAGGCAAATCAGTTGTTACTTCAAAATCCTTTGAGTTCTGCTTTAATTGACCTTCCAGTGAGTCAGAGTTCTTAATCAACTTAATTCCATCCAAATTAATTTCCAATGTGCCAGTATAATCCTCTGGGAGTACCAGCAACGCACTTGGCTTACCAAATTTAAGTTTAGACCAATGTCCGTTGGGCGGGAGAGGTATTTTCTTTTCATGGCATAACTTTCTCAGACCACTAATTGATATAAAATATTCAGCAGCCAGCTTTGTTAATGGCTTTGCGCACACCAAATCATACAATTCTTTACGGGTAATTATTCTCGTTTCCATAGTTAAACTTGCTAAAGTTAATCGTATGTCAAGTTATGAAATTTCAAGCTCACTTTCACTCGCAATAACCATTAATCACAATCATATCAATTTTCTCTTGTAGGAAAGGCAAGTCGATGAGCATCCACGTACATTTGGTTGGCTCTTTAAAAATATCAAATTCGACATTAATGCCTGCTCCTTTCGATTCCACGTTTTTCAGTATTAAGCTCAGGACGTAGCCATCATAGTAAGCATCGGTAATTTGAACCATGGTCATGGTAATATTGTTGTCACGGCTATTAAACAGGACATAGGTTGTGTTTTTCGATATTATATTTTCGTTTGCTATTATACTGGGGTAATTGATATAATAGCTATCCCTATCTGGTCTGATGAACTTGTAATTTATATTCAATTCAGAAGAAACGGTGGGTGTTTGGGGTTTGAGCATCATGGTCTATATTTCATCATAAATACTGTTTACTGTGCAATAGAATAGGCATATATACATCTTTGCTCATATACCTGATATCCGTGCATATGCTGATACGTTATCCATTATAACAGTATGTGCTTGGAAGTAGAAAACAATCAATCCTACGGGACTTATGGACGTGCTGGGAAAGGAAAATATGTGTTCAGTGCCAACAAGATATTCGTACAATTCGACAATCGTACAATCCGTTTTATTGGCAATTACAGTAAGCAAATATTGATTGCTTTTCAACAGCATTCTTCACAAACGTTAAGTCTAAAAGCGTCCACGGACATTGATGGTTTTTATTATTGAAGTAAAGCTCAATGGTGAACCACATTCCTGTGCCAATGTCTTCCATAAGCAGATTGACGCATATCCCATCATGGTAAACATCAACAAGCTTTGCAGGTTGTACAATGATGTCTTCATGGTTAGCTTTGATGACTACATAAGAAGCACCAGTAATTACTGTATGGTCATTGGCAATAATTTGTGACGAGTTTATAAAGAACCCAGAAACACCCACGGGTGTATATTGGTTGTTTAATCCAAGTAGTGTTGAATCATAAGGGTATAGGTCTTGTAGCTTCATTTGTGGACATTTAAACATAAATACTAATGTCCATTGGAATTGACATGGGTATCCACCCCATACCCACCCACCCCATACCCACCCCTCTTAGGGGTTCTGGGTGCTACAAGAACATCTTTTTTTTATCAACATTATTTTCGGAAATCCTGACGTCTATTGAAATGTTCCGATATCTAAAAGTTTAAATATTTTACAAAAATGAAAATCCATACCCATGTATGACTTACCTGAAATCAAGAGGTCTGAAAAATTCTCAAAACAGAAATTGGAAGCTAACCCTTTATGTTGGGAGAGTATCAAATACATAATAATGCTTTAACGTCACACAGGTTTGGTTGAATAGGTAATTAAAATATGAACCAATATAGATGGGTCTTAAACCATTATCGTATCTTTGTAAAACAAGTTGTTCTTTGCAATTTTGATGAATAAAATTCACCAATTGTTACACCAGTGTTTTTCGTTAACGGTGTAAGTGATTGAAATAAAGTGCTCTGGGTGATATAGGTTATGGTCTTATCAGCTCCACCCTGAACCCTGACCCACCCTGTCAGGGTTTATTTTTTACCCAAAAACACTTCGAATAAATTCAGCGTTCCCCCTATGGGACGCTGAAGAAATGCACATATAATCAGTGCGTTACGTCTAATTTATTGTGCGGGAACTCCCGATTTCCATCCCTTGCTCACACGCCAGAATTGTTGCTGATGCTCCCTGAAAAACCAGAAAATGCATGTTAGAAAATTCGCTCCACCCCTATCACTCATTGACGAAAATCGGAACATTTAATATACCAGAACAGAAGCAATTGAACCAACTATTGCTTTACAATCCTTTATAAATTAATTCATACTTCCATCCTTAAATTTAAGCAGCAACTCAATAGGTGTTTGGGTATGTTTATCTATTTCCACATCCGCAGGGTTTGATTCTTCTTTTTTAGGTGAAAGTTTATCCTTAAGGTCTTTCACATTACTTATCATCAGTTCGTCTATAATAGTCCCATACGAATCCAAGGTTACTTTAATGGAATTATGCCCCAAAATTTTGGACAGAACCCCGATGTTCATGCCGTTACTCAGCGCAATGGTTGTGGCAAATGTTTTTCGTGCCAGATGGGTAACCAGAGGTTTACTTTTCGGTATGCCAGCGATATCTCCTATCTCCTTCAGGTAAGCGTTGTATTTGACATTGGATGGGACAGCGAGGCACTTTTTCTTTGCCAGACAAGTAGGATGGTCTTTGTATTTTTCAAGTATTTCCAATGCTTTTGGCAGCAAGGGCACTTGGTAATCCTTTTTGGTCTTTTTCCGATGGATGTTCAGCCACAACTCCCCATCCATGCCTTTCGCAATGTTATCTGGTGTCAGGGACTCTACCTCAGCGTAAGCCAATCCTGTATAGATGCAAAACACAAATACGTCCCGAATGATGTTTAATCGTTCAACTGTGAAAGTGGTCTGGTCAATACGGTCAATTTCTTCTTGGGATAAGTACTGAATCTTCTTATAGGACATTTTAATTTTATAATCGCCAAACGGGTATTTTTCAAGATAACCCTTGTGCATGGCTTTATGAATGACCCGTGTGAATCGCTGGTAATGCTTGTAGCACGTTACATTTGAGTTGTTGTACTTCTGCTTTAAAAACGACTCAAACCCGCTTATAAACTGGTAATTCAGCTCGTACAGGTACAAATCACTTCGGTGGTATTTGAACTTCATGAATTGCTTCAGCCTCATGTGTGTGCTCTTATATTTAATGATGGTGGCAGGAGCGAAATCCTTGCCCTTGAGCTTGTTCATTTCTGAAAGTTGCTCGTTATAAATCTGCATCACGGTAAGTTGGGAGAGTTCATTGCCTTCAAGTGACTGTTGGATGGTATGGATGTTAAAGGGTTTACCCCCAAGAAGCAGTTGGTTGACGATTTGCAGGACTTTAACCTTCAGTGAATCAAGCGTAGCATTGGCAGTATAGGCATCTTGGGTTGCCCCTTTTATCCGCATACCTTTCTTGTCCCAATCACTTTCACGAATCAGCACACCCGTGGTTTTGATAAAGTGGTCATAATTCTGTGTCACCCGCAGGTAAACGGGAACAAGATTCTTCGAATTCTTCTTGGTTCTGTTCAGCCAGAACGTAATTTTAATGTTGTTTTCCATGGTAAAAAAGGTTAAAAGTTCATAGGGTCGAAAACAAGTGTTGATGCGGCTTTCATGAGTTTCAGTTCTCCAATTGTTACACCAAAACGGGTGTTTGAAAAGTAGGTGTAAGAATTGGTGAATTTTCTAACATGCATTTTCTGGTTTTTCAGGGAGCATCAGCAACAATTCTGGCGTGTGAGCAAGGGATGGAAATCGGGAGTTCCCGCACAATAAATTAGACGTAACGCACTGATTATATGTGCATTTCTTCAGCGTCCCATAGGGGGAACGCTGAATTTATTCGAAGTGTTTTTGGGTAAAAAATAAACCCTGACAGGGTGGGTCAGGGTTCAGGGTGGAGCTGCCGGGAGTCGAACCGGGTCCAAACAAGCAGCAAAACCGCTTTCTACATGCTTAGCTTCCAGTTAATTGTCGGGCAACGACCGGCAAAAAGCCACCCAATCCTTGCCTTATTCCCTTTAGTTTTCGAGCTGCCGTCAGGACTCCGGCAACCTTATCCTTCCTTTTTCGATGCCCTTGAGCGAGACGCCGGATGGCGAGGCTTCCCGGAGGACAATTAGCAGGTTAATACTGTGATTAAGCGGCTAATGCGTAATCGTAATTGTTGCCATTTAGTTGGCGTGAGTATTTGGTTTTAACGGGCCATTCACTCAAAGTCCCGGCATGCTTACAATCCCACTGTCCTTGCTGTCAAAACCGGTCAGCCCCTGATTGTGTTACTAAAGGGGTGCAAAGATAGCTCCAATTTCCTTTGGTTTTCAGGGATTATGGAAAAATAGAAAATGGAAAAATAGAAACAAGAAATTGGAATCTGGAAAACCCGTTTACTTTGAACCTTGAACGCGAAATAGGAAGAATAGAAAAACACGTCACTGCGAGGCAGCTATTTGAAAACCTATGTTTTCTATGTGTCTATGTGGTTCGATAAAATAAGACGGCTTCACTAAACGACATCGCCCAAACCCACGGCCTCTTCAACTACATTTTTTTCGTAATGCTCGATAATAATTCAAAATCAATCGTCATCCCGAAAAAGATATTTGCCTTCCATTGTTTTACTGTCGGAATACTGGTCATAGATGCAGGTAAAGGATCGCCTTCATTAAACCCGGTTTTCAGTTGCTGATATTCAGCTATATTCATTCCCATCATAAAATGAAAGAAATCGAATGCCTTGTAACTGGGTGCCAGGTAAAAATTTTTGAAAAGGTTACTGCCGCCAAAACCCAGGAACATTCCCAAATCAGAAGTGTATTTCGCTTCAGGCTTGCTAAGATCATATAAGGACAGGCTGATACCTGTAACATAATCAAACTCAATTTTCCCGCTGTTCTTATTTGATATCACATAGGTTCCTATACTCGACGAACTTTGCGGCGCCAGTTGCCAGTCGGGTGTCCTATAGAATTTCAAAGCCACACCCTGAACAAAGCGAACCTTTTTCTTTTTGTTGGTTGCTTCAGTCTGCTGCGAAACCATTTGGTTGTATTGTGTTTCAATAATCTTTAAACGCTCGCTCACTTTGGCCAGTTCCAGTTGAGTAGCGGTAAGCGCGCGGTTAAGTGAATCCACTATTCGCAACGAACTGCTTTTATCCTTGTAATAGGTGGATAGCTCATTTGTTTTCTCAGCGATGATACGATCTTTTTCCGTTATCGATTCCTTCATATAGGCAATTTCACGTTCCTTAGCTTCCACTTTGGTTGTGTTAACTTCGTTCTTGCCTTCGAGTTTTGCCTGGTCGAGCGAGGCAGCCATCTGGGCTTCCTTCAGTTTGATTTTGCAATCGGAAAGCTGGTATTCCTGGTCACGAAGCAATTGCAGTTTTTGTTCGAGGGTAGTGCTTATTGCGAGCATTTGTTGTCGTACATCAAGCAACTCCTGTTTACTCTTCAGCCTTTGTTGCGTCAAAGTATCAGATAGTTTAACAGACATGGCCATATCAGCCTGAATATGGGCAATCGCGGTTTGCAATGAATCTATTTCCAGTTTCTGCAAAGCATTACTGCTCTTATATGCCTTTACCAACAGGGTAAGACTATCAACCTGGCTGAATAATTCCAGGTTTTGCTGCATTAGTCGCGCGGCATATATGCTGTCGGTTTTATCTTCAGTATCCTGTTGAGCAAATCCTTGCATGCTGGTAATACAAAGTACTAGTATCAAAATGCCTGTCACAATGCTGGCTTTCGTATTTTTTATCATTGGCACTAAGGGTTTTATCTTATTAAATAATTGTAAAAGCGTTGATTTATTGTGTTTCAATGCGTTTTAATGTATTCCTTTTTCGATTGTTTCCAATACGTTTTCCTTTTTCAAAATATACATTCCTATTCGTTCATTGGTTACTCCATTGTTAAGTATGTACGTGTATTGGGGTTTTTCGTCCACCATATTAGCCTCAAAGTAATTAAAAAATATTGATTTGTTGCTATTTAACTTTTCGGCAATTTCAACAATATGTGTGGATATAGCAAATACTCCCTTATTTAGTCGCGAAAAGGCAGAAATTACAGCCAAAGAAGCGTCATAGGCATCCTTAACATTTGTTCCCCTGAATAACTCATCAAATACAGTAAATATGTTCCCCGCCTCATTAATCCGTTCAGCAACATATTTAACCCGTAATACCTCATTGTAAAAATGGCTGTATCCTTTGTTTATATTGTCCGAAAGATTAATAGTAGTCAATAACCCGTTAAATATTGAAGTTTCCATATATTTTGCCGGAACCGGAAACCCCAGGTGTGCTAAATATACAGATATTCCCAATGATTTCAGGAAGGTAGATTTACCTGCCATGTTTGGACCTGTCAGGAAACAAATGCTTTTGTGATCAGTAAAACTGAAATCGTTCGAAACAGGATTTTCGAGTAACGGGTGAATAATTCCCCGGACAGCAAAATGATTTGATTTTTCCGTAAATACAGGAAATTCAAATCCATGCTTACCCGCTGCGATCGCCACTGATTTTAACGCATCAATTTCATAGATGATATCCAGTAATTCTTTGATCGTATTAATTTCGGTGTTCCGAAAAAAGTAGTCAAGTTTGCAATACTCATGATGAAACAACCTGATGCGGTTTTTATAATTTAACGCATTCAGTAACGACGTATTCTCAACCTTGCCGATTATTGATTTCCTGCAGTTTAATATAAACTCAGGATAATGGTCACCTTCAAGGTCTTTCATGAAGAAATAAATTTTATTCAGAAAAAATATCAGAAACCGAATACCTCTCTGAATAATAAACTGTTCATTTGGTTGATTTTGATAGAACAGTTTGTTTATAATCGAATTAAAAACCGAGAATTTAACAGGCGCATCCCTTTGTTTTAAATAATGCTCAATAAAACCAAGGCACTCTTTATCGATATAAATGTCAAAGTCATTAGCCTGAAAAAATCTGATGCCCGAAACCCGATCTTCTATTGAATTAATATCTGTAAACGGGTTATGAAACATATCTTTCAAACACTCCTTACCGCCAGATGATTTCGTGAAGTAAAAAAGTGAAATGATAGACTTTTGTTCTTTAGTCTTTTCAAATAGCTCTAAATCATTAATTGTTTGCTTGTCGATTTCAAATTTCATTTTGTACGGCCTAAGACGTGAGGTTTTGCATTTCTGCCAACAATTCTAATGTCATTTGCGACAAATAGTGTTTCGTTATTTCTTAGGCTTCATTCCCATATTATAAAACAGGAATGAATACATATCAGCCATTTCATCAATAATTTTGGCTGTAGGTTTGCCCGCTCCATGCCCCGCTTTGGTTTCGATGCGGATAAGGACCGGATTATCGCAACTTTGTTTTGCCTGCATGGTAGCTGCAAATTTAAAGGAGTGCGCGGGAACAACCCTGTCGTCGTGATCAGCAGTAGTAACAAGTGTTGCAGGATAACATGCATTGTCCTTAATGTTATGCAGAGGCGAATATTTCAGGAGGTTATTAAATTGAGTACTATCGTCGCTGGTTCCATAATCGCTGGCCCATGCCCACCCGATTGTAAATTTGTGATACCGTAGCATGTCCATTACACCCACTGCCGGAAAGCATACTTTGAATAACTCAGGACGTTGTGTCATACTGGCTCCGACTAGAAGTCCGCCGTTTGATCCGCCTGAGATGGCCAGTTTTTCAGGTGTTGTATATTTTTCGCTGATCAGGTATTCGGCTGCGGCAATAAAATCGTCGAAAACATTTTGTTTGTTGAGTTTGGTACCGGCTTCGTGCCATTTTTCGCCATACTCGCCGCCGCCTCGCAGGTTAGGCATGCAGTATACTCCGCCGTTTTCGAGGAATACAAGCCGGCTGACACTGAAATTTGGTGTCAGGCTGATATTGAAACCACCATATCCATAAAGTAATACAGGATTAGTACCATCAAGCGCAATTCCTTTTTTATGGACAATAAACATAGGGATTTTAGTTTTGTCCTTGCTTTCGTAAAATACCTGCTTTGTTTCATACGCCGAAGCGTCAAAATCAAGTTTGGGTTTAAAAAACTCAATGGATGCTTTTTTAGTTACATCGTAGGTGTAAATGGTTGTTGGAAAAGTGAATGAAGTGAAACCGTAAAACAAAGTGTTCACACCTTTTTCGCCATTAAATCCTGCAATTGTACCAAGAGCCGGCAATTGTACTTCCTGCAGTAGTTTGCCTTCCAGGTCGTAGGAATACACGCGGTTGGTAGCGTCTTTCATATACTGCGCAAACATCTGGTTGCCTGCCAGCAAAACACCTTCAAGTACTTCTGCTTTTTCAGGAATGATTACTTTCCATTTTGCCGAAGCAGGCGATTTGGGATCGATAAGTACAAGCTTACGGCAAGGAGAGCCTTCGTTGGTAAGTACCAGCAGTTTATCGCCTATGTTGTCGATAACACTGTATTCGTTTTCGAAACCGGCTGCCAGTTTAACAAATTGCGATCCTTTCTTAGTGAGATCTTTACAGAAAAGAGAGTTTCCGCTGGTGCCTTCACTTTCCGAAAGGATAAGAAAATGCTCATCCTCCGTGGTGCCTGCATAATAGCTCCGCAGCGGGAAATTGCGGTTTTCAAATATAAGCTTGTCATCACTTTGAGGAGTTCCGAGTTTGTGGAAATAAACTTTGTGGTATTCGTTCCGGTTCGAGAGTTCCTTGCCTTTGGATGGCGCGTCGTAACGGCTGTAATAGAAACCGTCGCCCTGCCATGAAGCACCCGAGAATTTCACCCATTCAATTTTATCAGGCAGGTTTTTTCCTGTCGCAATATCTATCACAAAAAACTCAGCCCAGTCGCTGCCGGCTTTATTGATGGAATATGCCATATATTTCCCGTCGTGCGAAACACTCAGGTCGCCAACGGCTACAGTGCCATCAGCTGAAAGGGTGTTAGGATCGAGTAAAATACGAGGTTCCCCTGAAACGCCTTTCTGCACATAAATTACGCTCTGGTTTTGCATCCCGTCGTTCTTTCTGAAAAACACCCATTCTCCCTTACTGAAAGGAACTTCCATTTTCGGGAAATTCCACAGCGCTGCCAGCCGTTTATGAATCTGGTCGCGAAACGGGATTTTGGACAGGTAATCATTGGTAACTTTATTTTCTGCTATTACCCAGTCACCGGTTTCGGCGGATGTATCATTTTCGAGCCATCGGTATGGATCGGCAACCTGGGTGCCAAAGTAATTATCGGATTGGGCAACTTTTTTCGTCACCGGGTAGTTAATTTTTTCCTGCACAAGTTTGTTGTTTTTACAGCTATTCATCGCTATTGATGCAGCAATTGCCGTTATTACTATAATTGTCTTCATAAATGGTTATTTGAAGGGGGTAAATTTATACAAAATTAGAATATCAAGGAGTTGCATACTTGTTGTAGGTAATATCTCAGGATTTGTGAATTGTGAATTGTGATTTGTGAATTGTGAATTGTGAATTTTAGACCTGGAATTTGGGCCTTGGAATTTGGGTCTTGGAATTTGGGTCTTGGAATTTGAGTCTTACCAGAAGAGGAAATTTATCCCAATAGTGGCAACCCAGGCACTATTCTTATCATTTTTCAACTTAACCCTGATTAATTATTTAATATATTTGCATCCGTCTCATTCTAAAAACATCAATACACAAACTGTTGGTTATGAAATATATAAAGTCATTCAGGGCAAATAATATTGCTGATCTGGACGAAACAGAAATCAGGGAGAAAGAGTTCATGCATCAGCATACTGAATTTGATGAAGAAGGGCATCCTATCGAAGCCATTACTTACAACCCCGATGGAACTGTTGAGCACACGTATCAGTATAAATACAACAGCGAAGGAAAATTAGTGGATGAGATATTAATTGAAAGTGACGATGAAGTTGCTGAGCATCGCAGCATGGAATATAATCAGGAAGGGCAGCTTGTTAAAGAATACATTCATTACCTCGACGGAACTGCCGATTCATTGCTTTTTACATATGACGAGCAAGGACGCCTCATAAGCCGCAGAAGTATTGACAGTGATGACGAAACAGGCAATTACCTGGTAAATGTTTACGAAGGCACCCATTTGGTTTCGGAATCTGAATATGATATTGCCGGTGAAATAATTACACAGCGAAAGGTTATTTACGATGAGGCCGGAAATATAACTGAAGAAATATTCAGAACACCTGAGGCAAACTATAGTATTCTCTATAGCTACGACGAGAAGGGAGTTGCTTCGGTACGCCGCCGTTACAATGAAGCAAAACATCTGATGGAACGTAATACTTTCACCTACGACTTCGAAGGTAGACTTTCTGAATCATTGAATGAGACATCATCGGGTATTGAAATAACATATACTGAATATGACGCTGCCGGAAATAGTATTCTTCAGGAAGAAAAAACCGAAGACGGCGAATTGCGCAGCAGTATTGAGCGTACTTACGACGAATTGAACCGTCCATTAACCACATCCGTATTTGAGCAAAGACCCGGACAGCAAATTCCGATGAATTACCGTATACGCATTGAATACGAGTAAAACTACTGCTTTTACGCGGAGTTTTTGTCACTCCAAATCATTTATACGTTTTTTCTTCCTGCGCGCTTTCAGCCAGAAATTGGTTGAGTGGAACTGGTTTATGGGATTCAGCCCAGCTGGCACAAACCATATATTGTTTTTTCAGATTGCTGAAATCCAATAATGCAAAATCTTCCGGGAAATCGGGTATGAAAACATATGTCCGTTCTGCAAGCTCAGGATATTTTTGCTGTAAAACTCTCATGCTTTTTATGAAACCATTCCTAGCCAGGTTTTCAATTCTATAGCTTAATCTCCCGGATATACGTGAATCGTTATTCCCCAAATCCAATAATTCATTTTTAAACTCCGGGTTAATATCACTTTTGCGACTGACGATAATCAGGGTATCTACCCCATAATTCCTGTATTTTTCGAATTGAAGTACTGCTGTATAAGGAATGTGGTCTTCGCCTAAACCCCCATCAATGAAGGAAGAATTAGGTAAACCAAAAGATTCTTTAAATCTCACAGGAGGGAAAATGACAGGTATGGCTGTCGATGCCATTAATACATCTACCAGGTTAAATGCAGGATTGCTCTCTGCGTTGATTTTTATATTGCTAAGCCTGTATGTTTTTGAAAATGGCGGGAATAAGTCAACATCTGAAATTGACATCGAACTGTTAAAAGGTAAATCTCCAATTTTTTTATATCCCAGACTGTCGTTTACAATACGGGTAAGCAGGTTATGATAGGGTTCATTATTAACAGGAAGATATTTGTCGGTTTTGATATAAATATCATCATTATTTAATTCGAATAGTAAGGAATTGTAATGTTCCCATGAGATTTTTTTTTGCAGAACCGCATTCAACATTACAGTATTTAAAGCTCCCGAACTTGTACCTGATATAAAACAAACATTGCGTAGCCAGCCGGTTTTATCCAGATGCTCAAGCAGGGCCGCTTCCTGTACAATACGTGCAGCAGCACCGGTTATTACTATTGCTGTACCCCCGCGTTTCTCGTAAGTTAAGGGCACAATCTTTGGTTTTGCAATAATCGATTCTACCATCAGCCCTATGTATATGAGCATGGATAGTATGAAAATGCAAATTGAAACTTTCAACCACCGGCGCATAACTAATCAGATAAAAATCAATATGCAAACAAGTTGAACAAAGAGACACAAAGCTACTTAAAATCCGGGAGAAATCCAAGCATTCCTGAATTTATGATCAGCCTGCAACATAAAGCAAATCAATTTATTAATGAAATACATTGTTCTTTCTCATCAGGAGATTTCCGGCATTATTCCCTGGCAGAATTCAAAGCAGAACCAGAGGTTAATTCAGGCAATGGACGAGTGCGCAAAATTAAACGTATCACATTTTTTTTTGATAAAGTATAAACCCAAACCACTTTACTCTATTTATCTTTTGCTAAAAGCATTGGTGCATGTGCCTTTTATAGTATGAAATATTTAAGAATATTATTATCTGTCGGATTTACGGCCTGTTTTTTTATAACTAATTTATAATTCTGGTTTTGAAGTAATTGGTTTTGACCGATGAATTTTAATAGTTCAGCGAACATATCTTTAATTACGTATATTAGGATGTTTCAGGAAGTTTATACAGAAACATAAAACAGTTTAAAATGTTTTATTTTGTAACATTTTTAACCCAATTTCGTCTTAGTTGAAAAGGCCTTCATGACTAAAATACTTACCTTCCTGATTCTTATTTTAATACCTTTTTCTGCGATTTCGCAGAAAAAAACATATACCACCCAAAAGTTACATTCCAAAGCACCTGCTATAGATGGCAAATTTGATGATGTTTGCTGGAAAGAGGTAGAATGGGCCGGAGATTTCACTCAGTTCCAGCCTTACGAAGATTCACTGCCAAGCCAGAAAACAAAATTCGCCATACTTTATGACGACAACAATTTGTATGTTGCCATAAAATCATATGATACAGATCCGGATAAAATTAACCATAGGCTTTCGAGGCGTGATGGTGAAGATGGTGACTGGGCAGGAATTATTCTGGATAGCTATGAGGATAAACTTACTGGATTCAGTTTTAGTGTAACGGCCGCCGGCTCAAAAATAGACGCGATTTTCACTAACGATAATTCACAGGATGCAAGCTGGGATCCGATATGGTATGTAAAAACAAGTACTGATGCTGAAGGATGGAATGCCGAAATGCGCATCCCGTTATCACAACTCCGTTTTACAAAGAAAAACAGTTACGAATGGGGCGTTGAGGTTGCTCGTTTTGTTTTTCGGAAAAGTGAACTATCTCTCTGGGAACCTTTACATAAAAGCGCAAATAAGACGGTTAGTGATTTCGGCACATTGAATGGAATCAGCGATATTTCACCAATAAAAGACATAGAATTAATCCCGTTTACTTTAGGTAAGATTACACATACCGAGAAAGAAGAGGGTAATCCTTTTGTTACCGGCAGAGACAAGTCCTTCTCAGCGGGCCTTGATGGGAAAATAGCCATTACAAACGATATCACGTTAAATTTGACTGTAAATCCTGATTTTGGCCAGGTAGAAGCTGACCCTTCACAGGTTAATCTTTCATCTTTTGAATCATTTTACCCTGAGAAAAGACCGTTTTTTATCGAAGGCCGCAATATTTTTAATTTCGGGATGACTTCGGGTGATGGCGATGGTTCTGCCACAGGTATGTTTTACTCGCGACGAATCGGCAGGTCACCGCATTTTTCGCCGGATCTTAATGATAATGAATACGCAAAGGTTCCTGACAATGCCAGTATTTTAGGGGCATTCAAGCTTTCAGGGAAAACCCGTAAAGGCACCTCTATTGGAATTCTGGAGTCATTTACTCAAAGAGAAAGCGCTGACCTTGCCATAAATGGTGTAAAAAGCAAGTATCCAGTCGAGCCTTTTACAAACTACATGGTGGCCAGGGTTGAGCAGGATATAAACAAGGGGAATAGCGTGATTGGTGGGATTATAACATCTACTAACAGGGATATTAACAGCGAAAACTTTGTCACTTTGCCCAAAGCGGCATATACGGGTGGTATAAATGCAACACATTACTGGGACAATAAGAACTATTTCGTTACGGTAAGAGGGATTTTCAGCAGCATTTATGGTTCGAAAGAAGCAATAACTGAGTTGCAAACCAACTCAACCCATAATTTTCAGAGGCCCGATGCTACACATCTGAAAGTCGATAGCACACTTACCAGCCTCAGCGGGCATGGAGGAACGCTTGAATTTGGCAAATTCGGCGGCGGGCATCTCAGGATGCTTTCCTGGATTACCTGGTCGTCACCCGGACTTGACTTCAACGATCTTGGCTTTATGCAGCAATCGGATAATATTCAGCAAGTTGCCTGGTTTGGATATGATGAGTGGAAGCCAAAGCATTTCTACAACAGGTTTAACTTTGGTGGCGATATATATACAGGTTGGAATTTTGCAGGGCAAAGTATCTATAAAGGACTCGAAATGAACGGAAATCTGCAGTTTAAAAACTACTATTCAGTTTTTTCGGGATTTAACCTGCAAGGCAACTCATTATCAGCCTACGACTTACGAGGCGGCCCCATGCTTAAAGCGCCACCCAGTTTCAACTTTCGAATAGGTTTTAACAGTGATGAGAGGAAGAAGATTTCCATGAATCTTTTCCTGATGAAGCGATGGAGTGGTTACAATAATTCAAATATGGCTGATATAGAATACTCGCTGACTTATAAACCAATCAATACAATTTCAATTTCTCTTTCCCCTTCTTATTTTGTAGCTCAGGATAATCTTCAATATGTTACTACCATCGAAGGCAATGGCGCGGATAAATATGTTATGGGTCAGCTCGACAGCAAACAGTTCTCGCTCGCTGCCAGAATCAATATTGGTTTAACGCCCGATATGTCAATTCAATATTACGGACAACCATTCTTCTTTTCTGGAAATTATTCTCATTTTAAAACAATCACCAAATCTGATGCGCTGAATTACAACGACAGATTTCACGAATATGCAACTGATGAAATAAAAAACGACAGCGAATCCGGAGTTTACACCATTCGCAAAAATGGCAGTGACGATTACAGCTTTGACAACCCGAATTTTCATTTTCTGCAGTTCAGGTCAAACCTGGTCTACAGGTGGGAGTACAAACCAGGTTCAACTATATTTCTGGTCTGGTCGCAGGGTCGCACCACCGACGGATCTGACGCGAATTTTATGTTCGGAAATTATGCTGATGAGCTCAGGAGTACACATCCTCAGAATGACTTTTTGGTCAAAATATCCTACGCGATCATTTTCTGAACACTTCCGTTAACCTGCTTTCAAAATGGTGTGTAAGCGTTAATAGTGGAATCAGATGAAAGCATAAAAATATAATCATCCTTAAATTATAATATATTCATATACTGATAGTTAATATTTTTTAAACTTTGAAAAATTGTTGATAAATTCATGTCGTAAGGGAAACCATTTACCTGTTTATCTCGAATTAAATACGTACCTTTGCCATGGATTAACGATTGAATTGCAATAAATTGATTATGAACGACTTAGAAAATAACATGAATGCCAGTGGAACTGGTGTTGGAAATGGTAATGGCACATATACTGCTGATAATATCCAGGTACTCGAAGGACTGGAAGCAGTGCGTAAACGACCTGCCATGTATATTGGCGATATCGGCGTAAAAGGACTTCATCATCTCGTATACGAAGTAGTTGATAACTCTATCGACGAAGCAATGGCCGGGTATTGTAACCAGATCATTGTAAGTGTACTTCCTGACAATTCCATAAGGGTAACTGATAACGGCCGTGGTATACCTACTGATTATCACGAAAAAGAAAAGAAATCGGCTTTGGAAGTTGTAATGACCGTGTTACATGCCGGCGGAAAATTCGATAAAGGTTCCTATAAAGTATCGGGAGGTTTACACGGAGTTGGTGTATCCTGCGTGAATGCCCTTTCGATAATGCTTAAAGTTACAGTTCATCGTGATGGAAAAGTTTTTGAGCAGGAATATTCACAGGGTAAACCGCAATACGCGGTTCGCGTGGTTGGTGAGAGTGATCGTACCGGTACAACAACGCATTTCAAGCCCGACAATTCAATTTTCATAACCGAAGTTTACGACATCAATATTCTTGCGGCTCGTCTGCGCGAACTTGCGTTTCTTAATAAAGGGATTGAGCTTACTCTGATTGATGAAAGAGAAAAAGACGATGACGGAAACTTTGTTAAAGAAGTATTTTATTCAACCAGGGGTTTAGTCGATTTTATTGACTACCTCGACGAAACACGTGAAAAACTAATTCCCGAGCCTATTTACATGGAAGGTGAAAAAAATGATGTGCCGGTTGAACTTGCCATGAGTTACAACACATCATTTTCGGAAAATATTCATTCCTACGTAAATAACATCAATACGCATGAAGGAGGTACGCATCTTGCCGGTTTCAGGCGGGCGCTTACCCGTACACTGAAATCGTATGCTGAAAAGTCGGGGATGCTCGATAAAATAAAATTCGATATAGCAGGCGATGACTTCCGCGAAGGCCTTACTGCTGTTATTTCGTGTAAGGTAATGGAACCGCAGTTTGAAGGACAAACCAAAACCAAACTTGGGAACAACGAGGTAATGGGCGCCGTGGATCAGTTGGTTGCGGAAATGCTTAGTTACTATCTCGAAGAAAATCCGCGTGAAGCCCGTATGATCGTTAACAAAGTTATACTTGCCGCAACGGCGCGTCATGCTGCCCGCAAAGCGAGAGAACTGGTTCAACGTAAAAATGTACTTTCAGGATCAGGCCTGCCTGGAAAACTGGCCGACTGTTCCGAAAACGATCCAACACTTTGCGAAATTTACCTTGTGGAGGGCGATTCCGCAGGTGGAACTGCCAAACAAGGCCGCGACCGTAAGTTCCAGGCTATTCTGCCACTCAGGGGAAAAATTCTTAACGTGGAAAAAGCAATGCCTCACAGGATCTTTGACAGCGAGGAAATCAAGAACATGTTTACGGCACTCGGAGTTACTATAGGTACCGAAGAAGATTCCAAAGCCTTGAATACAAGTAAGCTCCGCTATCACAAGGTTATCATCATGACTGATGCTGATGTGGACGGCAGCCACATTGCAACTCTTATCCTTACTTTCTTCTTCCGTTACATGAAAGAGCTTATCGAAAACGGGTATATTTATATTGCCACACCTCCTTTATACCTCTTAAAGAAAGGAAATACTGAGAAATACTGCTGGAACGAAGACGAACGCGTGAGATTAATTTCAGAATGGTCGAAAGACGGATCAGATAAGGGAATACATATCCAACGTTACAAAGGTTTGGGAGAAATGAACGCGGAACAACTCTGGTCAACAACCATGAATCCACAATTCCGTACTTTACGCCAGGTTACCGTCGAAAACGGATCGGAAGCCGACCGGGTTTTCAGTATGCTAATGGGTGATGAAGTTCCACCGCGCCGCGATTTTATTGAGAGGAACGCGAAATACGCAAATATTGATATTTAGAGGTTTGATAATTCGTTATCAGTATCTTACAAAAAAAAAGACAGGTTATTCGCCTGTCTTTTTTTTTTGATTACCATTCTTTTGTGTCGATGGAGCAAAATCAGCCATTACTTATTGCCCTGTTCAGAAACGCCATAAATGGTTGAAGTTCCTTTACCATTTCCAGAACTTGTTTCTGGTAGGCATCTGATATGACAATTTTATCAGGAATTTGTTGGGAAACAATATAGGATCGGTATTTCAGCAGATCGATATCCGGGAAATCGGCCGGGAAATCCTTCGGGGCTTTTTTCATTTTATCAAAATCTCCCAGGTATCCAAAATACTTCCTGAAAGAAGGTTTCTCAAGTATGGATTTTAATTCTGCGCTATGAAAGTACACTTCGTTCCGTAATAATTTCAATGTATCCGGTTGAGGCTGATACACACCACCGGCCAGCATTGATTCACCCGGTTCGAAGTGAAAATAATAACCGGGATAACTGCTTTTACGGCCTCCATGCGCAATAAAAGCGCCAAAGTTGGTCTTGTAGGGCGATTTATCGGCTCCAAAACGCACATCCCTGAAAATACGGAACATGC
The DNA here is from genome assembly GCA_963665485.1 of Bacteroidales bacterium. GTDB lineage: Bacteria > Bacteroidota > Bacteroidia > Bacteroidales > UBA4417 > UBA4417. Next base: position 2,093,287 of record OY762227.1, read on the forward strand.
AATCTTTCATGGGCGGGGTTTGTAATCCGGGGTCAATGGATGAAATGGTGGTTATTATTTCCGAAACAAAGTTCTCCACTTCTTTTTTGGAATCATCGTACCATTTTTTATTTGCCTGGAACCATTCGCGGTTATTATTTAACTTCAGCTGAGTGAGGAAATCTAAAACAAGGCTTGCGTTCATTTGAAACAGTTTTTAAAATTGCATTTTTACAAAAATAAGAATTATTGCAGGTTTAAGCATCAGAATTCCTCAAATTGACCATAATCAATTCATTTGCAGTTCAGATTTTCTATTGAAAAAATTGAAATAATTATTTTTTGTATTAATCTGCCGTATCAATGCTTCGAAATACAAAGTGAAGCCACAGATTACGCAGATTGCGCAGAAAAGTAACATCATCAGCGGATTATTTTTTCATTGAAATTGACTGTACGCAATTCTAAATCTGTGCAAATTCGTGAAATCTGTGGCAGAATAAATTATACCAGGCTGATTAATTACATTTTTTTTATAATTTTAGTCAAAAATTAGCTATGATGAAATTTTGTATTATCCTAATTATCCTATTTATCTCAGTTAAAATAACCCTGGCGTCAGGAGAATGGATTACACAGGGTGGCAGGTCAGCCGCGATGGGTCTTTCGGCAGCAGCTGTCAGCGATTTCTGGAGTGTGAATAATAACCAGGCCGGCATGGCATTTTATGATAAAACCGGGGCTGGTATTTATTTTGAAAACCGCTTCCTGATCAAAGAAATGGGAACTCAAACCGGCGCATTTACCCTTAAGACTAAATATGGGATGCTTGGCGCAACTATTGCTTATTCGGGTGATGCAAATTACAGCAACACCAAAGCAGGCTTGGCTTACGCGCTCAAATTCGGCAATCGTTTTGCGGCCGGTATCCAATTAGATTATATAGGGACAAAGCTGGGCGAAGAATATGGTAAACGGAGCAACGTAACTTTCGATGTGGGAATTATGGTTAAAATTACTGATCAGCTTACGTTCGGAGCTCATTCGTTTAACCCGGTCCATGTCAAACTTTCGGATTATAATGATGAGAGAATACCAACGACTTTAAACGCCGGATTTGGCTTTACTTTTTCCGACAAGCTATTACTGACTGCCGAAGCTTACAAACACAGTGAATTCCCTATGGAACTCCGCACAGGAGCCGAATACAAGCTTGGTAATGTTGCATTTGCCCGTATCGGACTGAGCACAAATCCCGCACGTTATACTTTTGGGTTCGGCATTATATTGAAGAACCTAACTTTCGATCTTTCGTCTTCGGTGCATTCACAACTAGGATATTCGCCTCAGGTTTCCATGCAATACACTTTCTAACTACTGGCTAAAATCAGGGAAATAATGTTGAATCGCTGTACCATACTGATTTTTCTGTCCACACTGTTTTGTGCTGCCGGAGTTCTGGCTCAGGTACCTGATACTACCAAATATTCAGGTTCCGAAGAAATTGAACAGCAGATTGAGAACCTGGCTGAACGCTCGGATGTTGAAATGGACTACAGCGATTGGGTGGAAGAGATGAACCTGCTCCGCCAGCGACCTGTAAACCTGAACTCCGGCGATGAGAACGAATTACGTCGTTTGTTCTTTCTTAACGATTTGCAAATCAGTAATTTGCTTGAATATACACAGCAATATGGGCAATTGGCTTCTATCTATGAATTACAAGTAATTGAAGGATTCAACGAGAAGGTGGTCAGCCAGATCCTGCCTTTTATCTCATTGTCGCCTTATGTTCCTGAAAAGTTTTCACTGAAGCAAGCTTTTAAATATGGAGGAACTGATGTTATGCTGCGTTACCAGAGGGTAATTCAGCCTCAAAGCGGATACGTGAATGTTTCTGATTCTGTGAGGCTTGCCCATCCTAACAATTATTACGTTGGTGATCAAAACAGTTTGTTTTTCCGCGTTCAGTATTCGTACAAGGACTATCTTAAATTTGGATTGGTTGGCGAAAAAGATCCCGGCGAACCATTCCTGTTTAAATCAGATACCTTGCACAAAGGATTCGACTTTTATTCGGTTCACCTTTTCGTTAAAAACATAGGGATTGTAAAGCAACTGGCTCTGGGTGATTATCATGTTCAGTTCGGCCAGGGGCTAACTTTGTGGTCAGGATTTTCGGTGGGCAAGGCAACAGGATCCGTTGTGATGCGAAAAAGAGCACCGGCTCTTCGTGCGCATTCCTCGTCGAACGAATATGCTTTCATGCGCGGCGCGGCTACAACAATTGCGATTGGAAAGTTCGATATTACTGCATTTTATTCGAACCGTAAAGTTGACGCTAACACAGTTCCGGCCGATACGCTTGATGTTTTGGAAGATATGGTTACTTCGCTCCAGCAAACCGGTTATCACCGAACGCCTGGTGAAATTGCTGATAAAGGCGCGAATCGCGAAATCGCTGAAGGCGGTCATATTTCATACAATGGTCAGAGGCTCAGAGGAGGAATTACCGCATTCCATGTTGACTATGAAATACCTTTCGAACCGGAAGCTTCGCTGTATAAGAAATTCCAGCCAACACTCAACTCAAATACCTATACTGGAATCGATTATAGTTATAATTACAAAACTCTTACCCTTTATGGTGAAGCCTCCAAACAAATTGACGCAGGCTTAGCTGTATTACAGGGACTTTCCTTCAGCCCTGATCCACGGCTGGCCCTGGCAATGGTTTACCGCAATTATCAAAAAAATTACCTGAACACGTTTAACGCGGCTTTTGGTGAAAGCAGCAACAGCACAAACGAGAAAGGTTTGTATTTGGGAATAGTAGCCACACCCTTCAATAAAATTACGCTGAGCGCTTATGCTGACAGGTTTAAATACGAATGGCTGAGCTACAGGGTTGACGCACCATCCGGAGGCCAGGAGTATTCGGCGCAGCTTGTTTACAATGTATCGCGTCGCGGGGATATTATTCTGAGCTACAGGAATATGATTAATCCTATGAATTTTGCTCTTGCCATTGATAAAGGGAACCAGGTTGGTGAATCAAAACGTAGTTATTACAGGGTTCAATTTAATTACCAGGCAATGCCTTGGCTCAAATTGCAAAGCCGTATCGAAATAACAAAACGCCAGGCTCCGCTGAAGGACAAAGAATCCGGATATCTGATGTACCAGGGTTTCCAGATTAATCCAATAAATAAAAACTTTTCGCTGAGTTTCCGCTATTCCCTTTTTGATACCGATACCTACGATACCAGGCTTTACGCGTTTGAACAGGATGTTCCATATTCCTTTTCAGTGCCGGTATTTTCAGGCCAGGGAAGTCGCTTTTATATGTTGCTCAGTTCAAATTTAACCAGGAATGTTTCACTTATTTTTCGCTTTTCACAAACATGGTACGCCGACAGGAATATTATAAGCAGCGGGACGGATGAAATTGATGGAAACAAAAAATCAGATATTAAAGCTGTACTGCGATTATCTTTTTAAATTACACTTTGGTGTCTTCTGAACAATTTTAATTCGATAGAAATAGCATCTTTGAAAATTGAGAAATTAGTTTATTTTTGCCCTTCCAAGAACATTCTGAACTTACTGTTAATTTAATCTGACAACTATGTTTAAACAACACCCAAGGGGACTCATTGTCGCGTTTTTCACCAATATGGGCGAGCGCTTCGGATTCTACACCATGATGGCCATTCTTGTGCTTTTCTTGCAAGCCAGGTATGGACTCGATGAAGAAGCAGCCGGCGAAATTTATAGCTGGTTTTATTTCGGTATTTACGCGTTGGCATTAATTGGCGGTTTGCTGGCCGATTACACAAAGAAATACAAGACGGTAATACTGTTCGGACAAATTATTATGTTCAGCGGTTATGCTGTGCTGGCGCTTCCAGGGCTGCCACTTGCTTTGACTATAGCCGGTTTGTTTACTATCGCGCTGGGTAACGGATTATTTAAAGGCAATCTGCAAGCAGTTGTTGGCCAGATGTATGACGATCCGAAATACTCTAAATTTCGCGATTCAGCCTTTATGGTGTTTTATATGGGTATAAATGTAGGCGCTTTTTTTGCACCCTTTGCCGCAACAGGTATTCGTAACTGGTGGTTAAAATCGAATGGTTTTCTTCATGATGGAAGTTTACCTGCTGTTTGTCATCAATATATCAATGGAACACTTGAAGACCCGGGAAAGCTTCAGACTCTTGCTAATAAGGTTAGCCTGAATGGCCCTGTGACCGATTTACAGGGATTCGCTCACAGTTACCTGGATGTTTTCGCCCGCGGGTATAACTATGCATTCGGTATTGCGGCTGTAGCGATGCTTATTTCGCTGGCTGTTTACCTTGTTTATAGTAAATTATTGCCCAATAAAGAAAAAATTGAAACAGGTAATACAGATGTTAAAATCGAGAAAAAGCCTTTAACCGGTGTGTTCGCCTTACTGGCAGCGCTGGCAGTAGGTGCCGCTATTTATTTCACATCAGCCAACAGGGATATCGCTTTCGCATTCGGACTTTTTGCTGGTTTTGTTGCTTGGATCGTCCAGATCTCGACCAAAGAAGAACGGCCTCGTATTATGGCGCTGCTTATGGTATTCCTTGTGGTCATTTTCTTCTGGATGTCGTTCCATCAAAATGGATTGACGCTAACATTTTTTGCCCGCGATTATACAGTTAAAACTGTCAGCGCTTTTACTTTCATGTTCTTCACACTTGAAAATATTTTATCAGTAATAGCGGTTATTGCCGGTATCGTGCTTGTGTTAGCTAAAAACAGCGCGAAACTTAAGATTTTTGGAGGCGGTTTACTTTTAGTTGGCGGGGGACTTGCCTATTATTTCTTCAGCAAAGCCGGAGCAGAAAATTCAATTTCACCCGAAATTTTCCAGTCGTTCAATCCACTCTTTATTGTTTCGCTTACGTTCCCTGTAATGGCTTTCTTTCTTTGGCTTAACAAAAAAGGTCTGGAACCATCAACTCCTAAAAAGATTGGAATCGGAATGATCATCGCCGCAGTTGGATTTGGGTTGGTGCTGATAGCTTCGCTCAACCTCGTTTCGCCTCACGAATTAAAATTTATCGACGCAAGCGGCGTAACCAAATTTAACCCGGTTCCGGATTCTTCACGTGTAATGCCATACTGGCTCATGAGCTCGTACCTGATCCTCACCATTGCTGAGCTATTCCTAAGCCCAATGGGTCTTTCATTTGTTTCGAAAGTTGCGCCACCGCGCTTCCAGGGACTTATGCAAGGCGGCTGGTTATTAGCAACAGCGGTTGGAAATAAATTACTTGTTGTAGGAAGTTTCTTCTGGGGCAAACTCGACCTGTCGCAGCTCTGGTTAATCTTTATTGTCTGCTGCCTGCTTTCAGCTGCATTTATCTTCAGCATCATTAAAAGACTTGAAAAAGTAACCCAATAATATTCTCAGCACCAAACCTCAAAACCAAACCCCGAAAGGCTGCGTCATCCGATGCAGTCTTTTGTTTTTAAAAATAACCGACTTTTGCAGTATGACAGATTCCTTATATCCCTGGGGGCATAACCGCAGGTATAATTCGTACAGCGAATATTTCAGAAGAACATTTGGAACCCGAGTTCAAAAAGTTACCATTGACGCCGGGTTTACCTGCCCGAACCGTGATGGCGCAAAAGGAACCGGCGGCTGCACATATTGTAACAACGATGCGTTTAATCCTTCATACTGTCAGCCGCATAAAAGTATAACACAACAGATTGCTGAAGGCGTTGAGTTTCATAAAGTCCGTTACCGGAGAGCGGGAAACTACCTGGCTTATTTCCAGGCTTATTCCAATACATACGGATCGTTGGATTACCTGAAGTCGTTGTATGATGAGGCATTGGCATTTCCGGGAGTTAGCGGGCTGGTGATCGGCACAAGACCGGATTGTATTGATGATGAGAAGCTTGAATACTTTGCCCGTTTGGCGGAAAAGCATTACGTTATTATTGAATATGGGATTGAATCCTGCTACAACCACACATTAGAACGCATAAACCGCGGGCATACTTTTGAAGAATCCGAAGTAGCTATCCGCAAAACCGCAGGATATGGAATCCATACAGGAGCTCATATTATTTTTGGATTACCTGGTGAAACGCAGGCAGAAATGCTTGCTGAAGCTGGAATACTTTCAGAACTTCCTCTCGATACCATCAAGTTTCACCAGCTTCAGATTATCAGGGACACACCAATGGCTAATGATTATCTGATTGATCCGGGACAATTCAATTTATTCACCATTGAAAAATATATTGATTTTATTGTACGCTTTACCGAAAGATTAAATCCTGCTTTTGTAATTGAACGGTTTACCGGTGAAGCTCCTCCACGGTTTCAGGCGGGTCCTACCTGGGGAAAATTGCGCAGTGACCAGGTTCAGATTTTAATTGAAGAGGAGATGGAAAAGAGGGATACGTGGCAGGGGAAGATGATTGAGAAAACGGGGAATTGAGCTAAAAGAGTGGTCATTCAATTGCAGAGGATTGAGTTATTGAGTCTTTGAAAGATGAAATGAGTGGTCATACGGTTGTTGAGGAGTGAGTTTTTGTGTGTTTAATGAGAGGGATGAGTGGTCATACGTTGGTCATTCGTAGTCATACAGTTGTTGAGGGGTGAGATTTTGAGTGTATAGAGGTGAGGGAGTTGTCATGCGATTGTCATGCAATAGTCATACAATGGTCATTCAATTGTTAAAGGTGGCTTAGTGGTTCTTAGTGTGCTTAGTGTTTTAGTGGTTCAATGCGTTCAATTGTCATGCAATTGTTGTTTGGATTTAAATGCCTGGGAATAGGAATTTGGATATTGAAACCTGGAACCTGAAACCGAAAAAATAATATTTAACTACTGATAACCAACCTGTATCCAATATTATGAATATTCTCAATTTTAACTGTTGGATCTGACTTTAGCAATTTGCGTAAACGTGATATAAAAACATCGAGGCTGCGACTTGAGAAAAAATGATCATTTCCCCATACTTTGTTCAGAATATCATCCCGCTTCAGAATTGTACCTGAATGAATACAAAAATAAGACAGTAGTTCTGCTTCGCGATGTGTGAGTGAATGAGTAATGTTCCCGCTTGTGAGTTGTAATGCTGAATGTGAAAAAGTATAATTACCAATTTTGTAGTCAGATTCTTTTTGAGTGCGCGAAGGATCTAAATGACTGCGCTTCAAAAAAATTTCAATTTTCAGGATCAATTCTTCAATACTGAAGGGCTTTGTAATATAATCGTCAGCACCAATCTGCAACCCATATATTTTATCGTCGGGTGTTGACTTTGCTGACAGAAACAGTATAGGAACGGCTTCATTCTTTTCCCTGATTTTCCTGGCCAGCGTATAGCCATCAATTTTCGGGAGCATTACATCGAGGATGTAGAGATCATAATTTCCATTTGCAATTTTCTCGTACGCCGCAATTCCATCATCGCACGAATCGATAAGATAACCGGCTCTTTCGAGATTATCGCGTGTTACGAACGCTAAGGTAAGATCATCTTCAACATACAATATCCGGGCATTCTTCATCCGTTCAAAGGTTTTTGGTTTATTTCAAGTATGAATGTTGTGCCTTTATCTGTAGATGGATCCAGGTTGATTTTCCAGTGATGCGCCTCGCAGATGCTTTTTACATAAAACAGGCCTAGCCCGAATCCTTTCACATCATGAACATTGGCAGTGGGTATCCGATAAAACTTCTGAAAAACCCGTTTCTGGTATGCGCGTGAAATTCCGGGGCCATTGTCACTTATGGTAATTACTATTTTACTTGTTTTTTTTCTGGTTTTTATCACTATTTCAGGAGTTTCACCAGCATATTTCACAGCATTATCCAACAGATTATAGAAGATGTTTGTGAGATGCATGCGGTCACCTTCTATCTCACACCTATCGTCGGCCAACTCAATTTTTATTTTGACTTTATCACCATGATTCGCCAGGCAATTTTCAACCGCCTGATTGATAATGGCATTGAGATCGAACGTTTCTATGCGGAGGTGAAAGCCACTCTTTTCAATCCGGGCAATTTGTAATACTTTATCAACCTGGTCATTCAAACGGTTTACTTCCTGTTTAACAACAGAGCCATAGGTCAGAATGCGGGAAGGTTCTTTAAATGATTCGGGGTTCGAGATCACATCAGCGGCAATATTTATACTGGCGATCGGAGTCTTGAACTCATGAGTCATGGTGTTGATGAAGTCGCGCTGTAATTCGGATAAGCGTTTTTGTTGTAGAATCACAAAAATGGAATACACGAAAAACACAACCGAAACTGCCAATATCCCAACCAGGAAAAACCACATGGTCATGCCGCCGGCAATGGTATTATTCAATAAAGGGAAATTAACCCCAAAGTAATAATTATAACCGCTGTATTTAGGCAAGGCAACTGATTCGGCATCCTGTTTAACCATCCCGTTATGGAAAAGATAATTTCCATATTCCATTACATCGGTTTCACAATTATAAATACCAAATTCAAAGTCGGTCTGAATGTTATACCTGTCGAATTCAGTCTTCAGGTAATGCTCCAATATATTCGCGTCTATTTCACTGTTTACATCCACAACAAAATAATTGGACGACAATTGCCTGACCGGGTTAGGTGTAGAAGGTGTGGCATTATTGATTTTATAAATTCTGGTGGCAACATTCCTCAGGCAAATGGTAACGGTTTGCGCAAATTGTTTTTCCTTGTTACTCCATTCCTTCCTGATAAAATAAAGCTGGATCGCGATGATTCCGATTATGGCAACCGCGCCTAGCAGTACTACATATCTGATGTGTTTAAACCTCATTTGTGGCTACAGTATTTGGAGCCTAAAATTAAGTCATTTTACTTCAGGAAACAGACAATTAAATATACAATTAGTACTTTAAGATAAAGTAACTACAATACCCTGAACAGGGCAGGTTAAAGGACTTTTAATTAAACAGGCAATGCGAATTAAAAAGTAGGGCATTCAATTGCGTGAAACCGTCTTGAACCTAAAGATTTGTGAAACAGCCAGGCAATGGAAATTTCGTGGGCACCGCCCGATTTATTGGTGAGGTGCGAAATGGTATAGTCGTAAGTGTAACCTATTTTGTAATTTTTTGTCTGGAAGCCAACCAAAGCAATCATAGCATCAGGATTTCCAAAATTGTGCCGCATCCACAATCCCCAAACAAAAGGAAACTTATTTACATACATTCCAACATTGAGCTGATGGAACTGCCCTTGTTGTACAAATACAAAATTGGGGGAAATGGAGAAGTTGCGTATATCACTTCCTTCCATACCCTGGAAAAAGTCGATCAATATGCCGGAATGAATAGTCCATTTCATATTTACCCGGTTCTGGTTTCCTTCATAAAAAGCAATATCGGGCCTGGTGAGATGGTTTACCGCAACGCCGAAATACAGGCTTTCCTTGTAACCACCTAGTATTCCCACACTTAAATCAACATTTCCGACATTTAGTTTTGATGGCACATATTCTCTTGTTTGTTCCAGGTTTCCTGAGCGCACATCAATCTGATCGCCGAAAACAAGTTTATTCCAATCCAGTTTGTACTGCAAATACGTGGCCTGAACAGCGGCATTTAAAACTATAAAGCGGGTAGCCTGAAGCCGGTAGGAATATATACCGCTTCCGCTGAACTTATTGTACACACCACCACCTCCGCAATCGGCGTTAACCATAACCCCTAATGCTCCGGAGATTTTGTCGAACTGCTGATCCCAGGCAGCGCTGTAACTAATGTATCCGTTAGAGATGCTTGGCCATTGGTTACGATAATTCAACGTAATACGCTGGTCGAGCTTTGCTCCTGCCAAAGCTGGATTCAGATATAAGGGGTTCGCATAAAACTGCGAATAAATTACATCCTGGGCATTTCCCCTGGCTATACATGCCAGGATCAGGAGACTGAATAAGAGAGTTCTTTGAGTTTTCATAGTCCTACTATTTGAGCAGCATTACATTTCCGCTTTGCGGTGATTTTTGAAGGAATTTATAATTGCCGGGAGCGCTGAAATTAATTGTCCATGTGTACAAATCTTCCGGGCAAATCACTCCTTTGTATGTTCCGTCCCAACCCTTGGTAATATTGTTGGTACTAAATATCTGTTCGCCCCATTTGTTGAAAATCAACATCTGGAAAGTAATTTCAACACCATTTTTATATTTTGGCAGGAATACATCATTGAGCCCATCGCCATTGGGGGTGAATGCATTTGGCATCCAAAGCAGTAAGTCGCACTGCTGCAGCAATACCGAATCGGTGGCCTGACATCCGTTATTGTCAGTAACAATAACCCAATATATTCCTTCGTAAGTGGCTGTCATCTGAGGTTCAGTACTTCCATCCTGCCATTTGTATGAAGTAAATCCTAAGCCCGCGTTAAAGCTAACTTCCTGTTCTGAACATAATGTATCATGATCGGAAATTTTTACAGTAGGAGCGGGGAAAACCTGTACATAAACCTTTTCGGTAGCAGCACATGTCGGGCCATCGGAAGCAGTTACCTGATATTCGCCGGAAGCAGAAATATCAGCCGGACCAACATTCCATTCAGCTCCGGAATGCGTTATGCCATTAGGGCTGGTCCATTCGTAATTTAGGGTCTGGCCTGTAAGTGATCCTGCACTAAGCTTAATAGGAGCGCCTTCGCAATACGCATTACTGCCTGCTGCAAAAATGATAGGAACAGGAGTTATTTCGACCTCACCCTGTGTATAGATAGCTGGCATTTCGGATTTGGATGCCGAATAAATTACGCAATTCAGCAAGTTCCATTTTAGTTCGGTATGACCCGAAGATAAACCATTAAAACTAAGATCAAAAAGATGATAACCTGATAAGGAGAGTGAATCAGAAGACTCAAAACTAATCTCCAGGATTCCTGGTGAAGCTAATGAGGCTGATAACACACCATTGTTCAAAAGCTGAGATGCCTGGGTTATGCCATTAAATGACATTAATGCCGGATTAAATGCAAGTTGAATGGTAAATGCTGATATCGAATTGAAATCATGAGCAATTATAGGTATTTCGAATGGAACACTAACACAGTTCTTAGCACTGCTAGCCAGCACTTTTACTTCGCCGGTTACAGAATTTAAAATAGTAAACGGTTTTGAAATTACGCATCCGTTCCTGTTTCTTACAAATGCTGTATATGATCCTGCCGGCAATTTTGTTAAGATATTCGAAGTTTGCCAGTTAAGGCCATTCAAAGAATATTCGAAGTCTGAAGCAGAGTTCGATGTATTAATTACTGCATATCCGTTTGAAAGTGAATTTGTTGAGTTGAATGTTTGAATAGTTATATTTTCCGGGTTTTCGAAAACTTTGATTGTACCCAGTTCCAGACTATCGCAGCCGTATATACTCGTTTGTAGTACCGACAAAATATAATTACCTGTAGCCTTGTTCCAATTAATGGTTACCGTATCTGCGGTTTCCGGCAGCATGGTTATTGTTCCCTGTGGATCGGTAAGTGACCATTTGTAGGTATAACCTACTTCTCCGTCAATCCGGTAGTGACGTTCAGCACCCTGGCACACACTGTCAATAACATACCCCTGGCCGGCTGCCCCGTAGGCAACTGCAAGAAGTATGATTAACAATATGGATTTGAGCCTGTTCATGCTTTTATTTCTTTTTATTTACCGGATCATATTGATAAATGCGTGATTTTCCCGGCTTCGGATTTACCGTTGCCGTTACAATGTTCGATGTGGTAGTTTTGGTGCCGGAAGCATTGGTTATACTAACTATTTCAAAAGTGTAAGTACCTGCTAATGTTGGTTTAAACGGTATCAGCCATGTGCTTCCCGGAATGTTAGTATTCGTTATATCCTGTAATGTGGCATCAGGGCTGATAATCCGGTAGGTTATACTCTGAGGTACCTCACCGGTGAAATTTGCTTCGAGGTTGGCAGTCTGCCCCAGACAAATTGAGGGTTGGCTCAAGCTAAGAGCGACGGCAGATAAACGATCTTCAATAATTATCTTACCAACTTTCAGGTTCATGGAGCAACCCGATCGGTGTGAAGTAACTTTGTAGAAGTAAGTTCCCGGGGTAAGCCACAATGCATGAACAACAGGACCGGTATGTATACCACCCGCAAAAATTCCTGTTGTTGGAGGACAGTTGCCAGGATCAGTTGCAAAATTTACTCCTGAAACATCACTGTAAAGTTCCCAGTTGTATGTATCGCCTGGTATTTCGACAACACTAAGTTCAACAGATTGACCTACATATGCATTATTCGTCTGTGCCATAGCGGGAGCCATAGCCAGCAGTACAGGTATTGCTACCAGTAACAGACGAAGAATTATATGTTTAGGTCGAATCATAAATTTATTTTGGATTGAAAATATCAGATTTCGGAATTAATCATCTATCTGATTTTACCCGCCATTATTAATTTCAGTTTCTTAAAGCTCGCAGAGGAGCGGTTGGTGTTAAAGTGTGATTTTTTGTAGTATCATTTTCATAATCCGGATTCTGAGATGGATTGCTTTTTTGATAAATCAGAAACATGCTAAATCCATCCTCAACATTCTCGGGATTCATTTTGATGATTTTTCCATTGCGTCTCATAGTCTATTCAGGTTTAATTGTTATTTGATTTGTTGCTTAACCCTCTAAAGCCAGTTACTGTCAAATGCTCTGGGTTAAGATAATTTTCGTGGTGAGACATGGATTGTTGAGTCACAAATTTGTTTATCGTGCTTTGTTGCAATTCGAATTCTGTGATTGTCCTTTCTCCAGTCGAAACCAATTCAGCGGAGCGTTTCCGGTACTGATTGCTGTATTTTGATTTTATGATTTGTTTCATCGTTGGTTGTGGTTAAAGGTTTTAATCAGTTCTTTCAAATTTTCAGGCCTATCTCTGGTTCCAGCTTTGCGTGTAAACGTGTGCGTACATACGTGTGCGTACATACGTGTGCGCGTGTGCATAAGCGCATACGTGCGTACATGCGCGCGTGCGTCTAAGAGTAATTGCACGGACACCAGAGATGGCGAACGTACACATACAATTCCAGCGATGTTCTGCCGGGAAAATTCAAGAATGAGTTAAAAGCGCATAGTCATTGCCAAATGTTTGATTTCGACATCAGACTCCGGGTTGCGTGTGCCGGTTTTGTATGGCATCCCTGCTGATTTTGCGGCCCTCTAGAAGAGCTTTAAATGCAGCCTGTTATCCAGACACATTCCTGCTACAGTAACCGCACAACGGAATCGTTTACGGCTTCGCTTTAAAGAATCGCTATGGATTAAGGCCTATATATGATGAGCCCCTGTCCTGCGTGGAAAAAATGAAGTATGGAGATGGAATAACTTGAAATCAGGAAAGATATCCACAGATAAAGTATCTGCGCTCCTGAGTCGTCCGGTAGCCTGGAAAGTATCCTTGAGATGATGCTTTGATCCGGACCTGTTATTAGTGCTATTCTTTTCAATTTTCGGTTCACGAGTTCTACAAGTTGTAAACAGTCAATTGTCCATAGGACATTAGTCTTTATACTTTAATCGTATTCTTTAGTTGTGCCAAGATCCTGTAAGCGAGGCTACAACCTTGTTAAGTCATGTTTCTTTTCATGTACCCGGTTTTTCCTCCGGCCAGACCTAAGCCTGGCCGGAAAAAATATAGTGGGTTTCATGAAAAAGCAAGAACATGAATTTTATTTCGTTGAGTTGCCCGGCACAAATGGAGTTGGGGCTACGGCATCCACTTTTGGACGTGGGTTTATTGTCTGTATGGCAATATCCATATTGTCAGCTCCGCTGGTAGGATTGCATAATGGACCTGGATTGGAAGTGGTATTATTTTCAATATCCCATTCTCCAGCAGAGTTTGTTCCATCAACAGTTAGGCTTACAGGCAGTGCAGCTAAACCCTCGAAAGTACTGTTTGTGATGGTTACCCTCACATAAATAGAAACTCCGGTTGTAGTGCTTGTAAGTGAAGTCAGAACAGGGGATGCACTTGCTGCGCCTGAAACGACTGTATAGGGTGCACCTGGCGCACCACTATTAAATGTTTTGTTATAGTCCCATTCAATTACCGCGGTTTGGCCACTTCCCAAACCAGCCAGAGTAAGTGTAGGAGTCCATGAAGTAGTGAAGTTCGCGGCAATAACCTCGTAATAGAGCACCTGTGTACCATAATCATATTCCATGGCACCCGCATTATATTTTGCTCCCCTGATCTGATCGAAACACTGATCATCATCTGTACCATAGTTCAACACGGTGGCAGATGCATTGTCAATATTTCGGATATCGACCGTAAAAGCTTTTACCGGGGTAATTGCCCATACTTTAAAATTATTGGCGCAGGTACCATCCTGATTTACAGCTACGAAAGTTGGAGCTGATGCTGATGTGTTGGCTAGAATTGCATCTGACCACGTGATTTTTACATTGTCCAAAGCATCTGGAACAGTATAATTAGCACTGGCCGATACGAGGTCTCCGGCAGCTGTTGTGAGTTTTGTGGTAGCCATATTGGTAGTAGTTGTACCACCAGATGTTGATATAAAATTAGCATCCTTGGTTGCCCAAAAGGTGTAATTACCTGTTTGATTTGAAGAGGCCTGATAAGTATATTCTTTACCGGCGATTGGATTTAAAGGATTGTCAACACAAAGAATTCCACGTGGAGCTGATCCGTTAATTGCTTGCCCATAGGCAATAGTACCGGCAATGAATGCCAGTAGGAACGAAATTAAAATTTGCTTTTTCATTTTTTTTGTTTTGAGTGTTAATTTTTGTCTTACTAGTTTTAATGTTAGGTAAACATAGGCGTATTCATGTTTTTAAAGTTAAAAATTGATTGATTTTAAACTGCTGCCAGTTGACAGCCACGAATTTTCTTTTCTTTTTTTTCTCATAGGCATTGTTTTGGTTTTACATCAAGGATTTAAAAAGTTCTATTTAGTTTGTAATTAGTATGTTATGATTTATTCAAATTTCTACATCCGATTGTTTATTGAAATCCCAGGGCAAAATTCCGGGTTTAAAAAAATCTTGTTTCATGCTACATAAACCTGGATGTTTTTCACAAATCCATACAATTCAACTGTCACTAATGGTATTAATAGTTAATGCACCATCATGCCAATAGTCACCAATGAAATGTATCAATTTCTTCAATTTGAAGAAAACTTTACTGTTTGAATTATTTAGAGTTAGTTTTAATGATATTCGGACGAGGATTTATTGCGATTTTCACTTTCTGTGGTGCTGATATATTTCCACTACAATCAACTATCTGGTAAGTAATGTGGTGAAGTACACTGTTTAATGCATCTCCGGCAAACTGAATATTATTGTTATGTGCAGATGGCTGTCCGGTGTAAAATAAAGCAGGAAGTGCAGGCAGAAAAGTTCCATCTTCAAAATCAATTCGCCACCTTATTTCGAAAACGCAATTTATCGGGCAATTATCTATATACAACGAAGGATTCAGATCTAAATCCGTATTCCCTTTCTCGAAAATATAATAGTCAGGCCGACCCGGATTAATATCCATTGTGGGATTATCAAAATTGGCTGTAATAATATCGCTTACACAATAATTCTTATCGGTAGGAATACTAAAAGTAGGTGCCTGATTGTCAGTTACTGTAATGGTTTGCGAGCATAGCCCTGCGCCGGCCATATTGCTTGCGGTCCAGTTAATGGTGGTAATGCCTGAATTAAAGGTATAATATCCTATTGGTCCGGTTCCTGAACCTATGGTTGCACCTGTCATATTCCAGGAATAACTAATTGGTGCTGTTCCAACAGTTAGTGCCGGAAAACCGGGATCGAAATTTGCGCTGCACAAATCCGTATCATTAGTATGTAAGATATCAGCAGGGCAGGAAATTTCCGGTTTGAAGGTTACTGTAACAGTAAACTGGCATTGTGAACTTATTCCGCATCCATCAGTTGCTGTCCATGTAACAGTTGTAACTCCTTCGTTGAAGGATACTCCATTTAATGTAGAAAGATTACCTGAAACCGTTGCTCCTGCGAGTACGACGGATAGTGATACGCCACTGCAATTGTCTGTTGCCGAAGCATTCCATGAATCATCAGGAACAACATAGGCTATTGCCGGATTTGGATTTACATTTTGATTTCCTGAAACAGAACAGGTAATTACCGGCGCTTTTACATCCTGTACGAAAATTGTTTGATTACAACTGCTTGAATTCCCGCAAGCATCGGTTGCTGTCCAGGTTCGGATAATTTGGTAGTTGCCAGGACACGCCCCGGGTACAAATGCATCTGCCCAGGTAAGAGCCGGGTTTGCATCGCAATTGTCAGTTACGGTTGCCGTGCCGGTAATAGCAGGATCAAATGATGGAGAATCACAAGAAAAAGCATCGCTTGCGGGACAATTAATAACTGGCCCGGAATTGTCAACCAGGGTAATTATCTGCACATAAACCGAACTCGTATTACCACAACCGTCCGAAACTGTCCAGGTGTTTGTATATGTTCCATCCTGTGCGCAAGTTGCTGATGGCACAAATAAGCCACTCACTTTACTGGTACCGGAAACATTTACAACACAATTATCAGAAGCTGATGGAAATAAAGCCATAGCTGCTGCCAGGCCGGCAGCATCACTGCATTCAACCGTTCGGTTGATATCGCCAGGAGCGGTAATCCAGATAGGAGCCGTATTATCAGTTACAGTAATTATTTGGTTGAAAACGGCACTTACATTTCCGCAGTCATCCGCAACAGTCCATCTGTTGGTATAAGTTCCCACTTGGCTACATACACCGCCCGATACAAAAGCACCGGCCATTTTAATAACATTCGTCACATCGTTATCACAATTGTCAATAGCTATTGGCGATAGAGCCTGTGCAGCGGTAAGGGCGGTAATATCGCTACATTCAATTGTTCGGTTAAGAGAACCTACTGCTGTTGTCCATACAGGGGCAGCATTGTCAGTTATAGTAATGACCTGTGTAAAAGGGATACTTATATTGCCACACTCATCAGTTACCCTCCAGGTGTTGGTATAAGTTCCTGCCTGTGAACAACCGGAAGCAGCTACAAAAGCGCCGGATGTTTTTATTATATTCGTTACATCTGTATCACAGGCATCCGATGCCGTTGGGAACATAGCCTGAGCAGCGGCTAGACCAGCTGTATTAGTGCACTCAATCGAACTATTAAGTGACCCCACAGCGTTTGTCCAGATCGGTGCTACAACATCAGTCACAGTAATAAGCTGCTGGCAGGTAGTTGTTAAACCGCTTGCATCACCAATTGTCCATGTACGTGTTACCGTAATCGGGCAGGAGGAGTTAGCTATATCCTGGTATGTAACTGTAGTGATGGCACAATTATCGGTTGCCACTCCCAGGTTATTTACATTGTTGAATATTGCATACGTTGTACTGGAAGAAGAAGCTGAAAATACCGGCCCGGTAATGGAAGCAGTTGAGCAACCGGTAACATTACGTGTTACCGGGCATGTTGTTATTACCGGTGCTATATTGGCCGCAACTGTTACTGTATTAGAGAGTATTACTGTACAACTGTTGGCATCGGTAACAGTAACTGTATACGTACCTGAAACCAATCCGGTCAGATTCTTGTTTGTTGCTTGTCCTGCCGGGATAATACCTCCTCCGCTTGCTATCCAGGAATACGTGTAGTTAGTAGTTCCTCCACTCACAGTTAGTGTAATTGTGCCGGAAGCTCCGCCAGCACAGAGCATGCCTGTTACAGCAGCAGAAGTTGACAATGCTGCCGCCGGTTGAGTAATAGTTACTGAATTTGAAGCATTGCAACCACTGGTTCCTGTAACTTCAACTGAATATGTGTCTGCAGCCAATCCGGATATATCTTCGGTAAGTGCGACGGTAGTTCCATCACTGCGTTTCCATAAATAAGCAGGACTTGCACCGCCTCCCGTAACGGTTAAATTTACTGCACCTGTATTTTCTCCGAAGCATTTAACATGGGTAGGCACTGAGACAAGCAGTGGCAAAGCACCAATTGTAATTGTCATACCAGATGATAATGAGCTGCAAGGACCTGCAGGATCATTTGTTGTCAGTGTCAAGGTGACTGTACCTGCATTTATTTCGGCGACACTTGGAGTATAAATCGCGTTTAATGTATTTCTGTTAGGATTGAAGGTACCAGTTCCACCAGTCCAGGCAGCGCTTGTAGCTGCGCCACCAAAAGTTCCGGCCAAAGTAACTCCAGGAGCATCGGAACAAACAGTTCTGTTAGCGCCAGCATTCACTGTAACTACAGGATAAACCGATACTACAACTGTAAATGGCAGACCTGTGCATAATGGTGTTGCAGGTGTTCCTGAATACGTATATGGCGTAACTGTGTATGTTGCTGTTTGAACAGTAGTAGTTGGATTGGATAAGGTACCTGAAATGCTGGTTAAACCTGTACCAGCAGCACCGCCGGTAAGTCCACCAGTAATTACAGGAACAGCCCATGTATAAGCAGTGTTAACAGGTACAAACGTGGCAGCTGTAGGAACGCCATTTGCAGGAGTAGCATTGAATGCCGCGTTACTGCATGCCGAAATTGCCTGATTAGGTATTTCAGGAGTCGGATTTAGAGCAACCGTTGTGGTTGCTATAGTGCCCGGACAGTTATAATAATCAAAAACTGAAAGTGTATAAACGCCACCCGCATTTGGTGCAATATTTGAAATAACCGGATTTGCAGCATTAGAAGTAAAGCCATTAGGTCCGGTCCAGGAATAAACTATAGGTGCTCTTCCACCAGTAACTGTAGAGAATAATTGCAATGTGTTTCGGCTACATATTGGAGAAACGGAAGGGGAATTGCTACTGGCTGATACAGTAAAAGGAACATTGGCTAGTGTTCCGAATGAAATATCATCCAAGCCAAAATCGTTACCACCGGCAGTGGTGTTTAAATTTCTGATGCGAATAACAGCTGTTGTTGATGCACCTGAGTTCCACATTGGAGTACTGTAAAAACGAACCCAGTTAGTCAGAGCAACAGCTCCCTCACTTGCTGGTTTATCAGCAACATTTAAATCTGCTACGGAGCCTACCAAAACTCCATTGACCTCAAATTGTAACTGCGCCGGAGAAGTTGGATTCAAATTCATCCCCCATGCACTGAAATAGTAATCGGTATTTGGTGTAACAGTAACTGTTTGTTGCCAAATAATCAGCTGCCTTGGAGGTGTTCCTGTGGTAGTTGTACTACCATTAACCAGCATATAATTTCGGGTTCCGCTAATATTGTTCGTATGGTCCCTGCCATGAAAACTAGGATGATACCCGTTTAAATTTCCAGGGCTGTTATAGTATGCACTTGTATTAACCGCGTAAAGGCCTTCATTCCATAAACCAGTGCCAGTTGTACCAGTATAATAGGCCTGATGCTGACCATATTCAGTAAAAAAGCTAGGAGCGGCAGCATTGAAGTTAGTAAAACTTCCATCAGTAACCAATTCATCAGCTACCGGAATGGTACTGCTGGCTGAACATCCGGCGGCAGTAGTAACAGTTACCGTATAATTTCCTGCAATATCAACCTGAATTGACTGGCTTGTAGCTCCTGTACTCCATAAATAGGATGCAAATGTTTGGGTGGTTGTTAGGAATACTTTTGGACGATACGTACAATAATCAGCTGTAATCACAGGTGTCGGCATAGAATTTACGATTACAGTTGCCGTCTTCGAAGTTGAACAGCCATTTCCATCGCTGGTAGTTGCCGTATAAACATTAGTTCCTGAAGGAGGATTAAATGTTTGGCTGGCGGCCAAAGGAGTTGTTCCGGAATAGATGGTTCCATTTGTGCCTGGACCGGAAAGAACTGTAGTGAGATTGACTGGAACCGCCTTTTTAATAGTGATTGACCAATCCTTGAGTATACCAGTTCCTGTTCCGGTAACATCATCAAAAACCCTGATTTCCCAATTCCCATTAATGGGGGAACCTATTAATTTTGTTTGGGGAACTGCTGTATTACCGTAATTTCCTCCGTTTCCTCCTGATTGAGATGCCAGTGTTGATACATCACCCTCCGTCCCATATATTCCAGACACAGTGGAAATAACGCCATTCAGAGTACTTGCTTTAGGAGTATATCCAGTTCGTAAAAGTGCATTGTCATAATTATCACCACTAGCTCCATTATCACTTGATAAAAGCATGCAACCGCCATTGGGACCTACTAAGAACAGATCAAGCTGATCGTTATTAATATGGGTGATATTTGCAGTAACTTCAATAATATCGGTTGCAGCGATTTTTAATCCTGTACTTTCAACAATATTCGTAACAGATCCGGCATATGATGTTCTGCTTTCCGGAACTGCTTGATTCAGAGAAATAATCGGGCTTGAGAATGTCCTTAAGGTTGTTCCGGTCGAAGTACTTGTTGCTGACAAAGTAATAGGTGTACCTTCACAAATTGGAGTAGGAGGGTTCGGGAAAGTAACTGTTGGTGGATTATTAATTATAACAGTAAATATTCTCTGTGATCTGCTGCCTCCACAGCCAGTAGCTGTGGCAGTTATTTCCATAGTTCCTGTAAATGTTGCTGAAAAAGTAACTTGCCCTGTAGCTGCAATAATTGAATTACCTGCTGCCAGACTTGCCGCATCCAAACTGTAAGTCATAGTCAATGCATTAACTGCGGTAGCACTAAACGTAATTGGAGCTGAACCTTTACATATCGCAGAACTTAAGGCTGGATTAAAATTCACTGCGCCTAAGGTCGAAAAAACATTAACGCTAACCGGCTTGATGTCAGAACAGTTATTTGGAGTTGTAGCCTTAATCCAATAGGTATCAGCATTTGCTGTAGTAGGAGTAGGGAATGCAATGGTAGCTGCGGCATCTGTCCAGTAAGTCAGGAGAGTTCCGGCTGGTAAAGTACTTCCGGTTGTAACAGCTGCTAAAGTAATGTTTACCGTTGATGGTGTGCAAACAGGTGCTGGATCATTAATTAGCAAAGCCGGCATTGCAGTAACCATAACGATAACTTCTCCAGAATTTACAGCCGAACAAACGCCATTTTGTACAACAGCCCGGTATTTGGTAGTAGTAACCAGATTAGTGGCAGTGAGCGTGGTGGTTGTATTTGCAATATCAACAATAGTTGCCCAATTATTACTTGAAGATTGCCATTTTACTACATTTCCTGTTTGACCTGAAAGAGTAAGCAATGTACTGTTAGTCCCGGAACAAACGGTTGCACTACCACTAACACTTCCACCTACGCTGGCCGGATTAACAATTACAGAATAGGTAGCTGTTGCCACTTGCGGAATACATGCGTTATTACTTGTTACAACCATGGTGAGCGTAACTGTTGTGCCGGCATCCGCAGCTACCGATGTGTATGTGGGAGTTAATGTATTGATTCCGGCAGTTATACTTCCGGCACCATTTTCAGTCCAGGCTATTGTTCCGTTAGCGGAGGTAGCTCCACTCACTGTAGCTGTTCCTGTTGAGCAGATGGTTTGACTTCCTCCCGCGGATGCGATCGGCAAAGGATCAACGGTAACAGTGTATGTTGCGGTAGCGGTTTGAGGCGTGCAAGCGTTGTTGCTTGTTACAGTCATGGTTAATGTGACTATTGTTCCCGCATCAGCTGCATCAGCGATATAAACAGGGGTTAAGGTAGTGGTTCCGGCAGTAATTGACCCGGCACCATTTTCTGTCCAGGATATAATGCCGTTTGTAGCGGTGGCGCCACTCACTAATGCTGTTCCATTTGAACATATGGTCTGACTTCCCCCTGCAAATGCAGTAGGTAACGCATTTACATTAACCGTGTATGTTGCGATTGCAGTTTGAGGAGCACAGGCATTGGTGCTGGTAACAGTCATGGTAAGAATAACCGTATTTCCGGCATCTCCAGCAGCAGCTGTGTATGTTGGAGTTAACGTTGTTGCCCCGGCAGTAATTGAACCCGCACCATTTTCTGTCCAAAGTATAGATCCGTTTAATGCCGAAGCTCCACTAACTATGGCTGTTCCCGTAGAACAAATAGTCTGGCTTCCACCGGCAACAGCTACAGGCATTGGATTCACTGTTATCGTAGCCGAAGTTGAGAATGCTTGTGAGCAAACTCCGCTGGTAATTTCTGCACGGAAATATGTGGTTGAAACGATATTTAGAACACTCAAACTATTCGTTGTATTTGCTATATCAGTAACATCTGAACTAAAATCAGAGACTGATGATGATTGCCATTTGGTAACACTTCCGGTGTTGCCATTCAATGTTAATGTGGTACTATTGGTTCCTGAACAAACAGTTGCGCCCCCCGAAATACTTCCACCAACACTTGCCGGGCTGATAGTAATTGATGCAATCGAGGAATTGGCAGCCACACATGATCCGTTTTGTACAATGGCCCGGAATTGAGTAGTGGTTGCAAGATTAGTGAATGATTGTGTATTAGTAGTATTGCTGATATCGCTCCAAATTGCTCCTCCATTTATCGACGATTGCCATTTGATGATATTTCCGGTTTCACCACTCAGGGTTAAAGTTCCATTATTTGTTCCATAACAAACCGTTGCGTCAGCAGTTACTGTTCCTCCTACAGAAGGCTGATTCACCGTTATGGTTGCTATTGAAGAATTTGCTGTTCCACAAACACCGCTTTGAACAACAGCCCGGAATTGAGTGGTTGTTATAAGGTTAGTATAAGTTTGAGAAGTTGTTGTATTGCTGATATCTGCCCAGTTCGCACCTCCATCCGTTGACGATTGCCATTTGATTACAGCACCAGTCTGTCCGCTTAATGTCAGCGTGCCGGTGTTCGAACCACCACAAACTGATACATCTGAATTAACTGTACCTCCTGTTGAAGCAGGATAAACCGATATATTAAAGGTCGAATTTGCTCCATTGCAGCCGTTAGCATTTGGCCGAACCGAAATGATACCCGTTATCAAGGCTGAGCTTGTATTGGTTGCGGTAAAGGATGCAATATTCCCGGTTCCACTAGCAACTTGCCCAATGGCGGTATTGTTGTTCCCCCATGTATAAATGGTGCCAGAAACTGTACCGGTAAAAACAATTTCAGGAATATTATCGCCATTACAATATACCTGGTTTGATGGAATAGTTACATTTGGTGTTGGCTTAATTGTAGCATTTACAGTTAAGCTATTGGTACAGCCTCCAACTGACAATAAATAAACATAAGGAACTACTACATCGGTAGCAGAAGTGCTAACAAGGAGTTCGTTGATGTCCCCTGATCCCATTGCTGCTGCGTTGCTGATATTTGGTGCAACTGCTCTGGACCAGGTTAATGTTGTACCGGTAACTGAGCTTAAAGCATTATATGAAAATAGCGCGGTACTGCAAACCGATGGAGGCGAAAGTGAACTTGTTAATATTGGGGTAGGATATACAATTACAACTACATTTTGAATTGTGGTACAACTATATGTTGTAAGTGTATAAACATAGGTTACCATTTTGGCAATTCCGGTAGTATTGATCAATGTTTCATTTATTGCTCCTGTTCCTGAATTTGCCGCATTTTGAATCCCTAAAACTACAGCCCTTGTCCAGGCAAAAGTTGTGAATGGAGTATTACTCGTTGGAGTATAATTTAAACTATTGTTGCTACATACTGAAGTTGTTGTAGGACTTGATAATTTGGCCACAGGATTAACGGTCACAATCACATCCACCGGATTCCCGATACATCCATTTGCTGTTGGGATCACGCTATAGGTTATATTTGCAGGAAACAGGGTTGTATTCACCAGTGTTTGTGAAATTGAATTTCCAGAGCCATTAGCAGCTCCTGTTATACTCAGGGCAGGAGCAACTGCATAGGTCCAGTTGAATGTAGTGCCGGAAACTGGGCTCGAAAGGGCAATGGTAGTTACAGAATTTGAACAAATCGTTTGTGAAGGTGGTGTTACAGTAACTACTGAGCTTGGATTCACCGTTATTATTGCAGTTTTTGAAGAACCTGAACATCCGTTTGCAGCAGGTGTAATGGTGTAGGTTGCAGTTCCGGCAAGCGCCCCCAATGCATTCAACGTTTGTGTAATGCTTGTTCCAGATGAAGATGTTGCGCCTGTAACTCCCGATTGAGCTACTGTCCATGAAAAAGTGGAGCCCGATACATTGCCTGATAAAGCAATTGATGTTGATACTCCTGAACAGATTGTTTGGGCTGCAGGTGATATGGTTACTACAGGGCTTGGATAAACTGTAATAAGAACATCTATTGGTGTTCCGGAACAACTATTGGCTGTTGGTGTTATAGAATATGTTGCTATTCCTGAGATAACTCCTGTTGCTGTCAAAGTTTGAGTAATCATTGATCCTGATCCCGCTGATGCGCCTGAAACACCAGTTTGAGAAACTGTCCAGATATATGATGTCCCTGAAACATTACTTGTTAATCCAACTGATGTTGTTGTGCCCGAACATCTGGTTTGTGATGCCGGTAAGGCTATAGCTTCAGGATTGGGATTTACAGTTATTACGACTGTTTTTTCTGCTCCGTCACAACCATTAGCTCTTGGCGTTATTGTATAAGTTGCTGTTCCCGACGTTATTCCACTTGTTGTAAGAGTTTGTGAAATTGATGTTCCTGATCCTGATGATGCTCCCGTAACATCCGACTGAACTACTGTCCAGCTAAATGTAGTTCCTGCAACAACACTTGTCAGAGCTATAGATGAGGTTGTTCCGGAACATATCGTTTGTAATGTTGGTGTGGCTATTGTTACCGGAGATGGATTCACGGTTATCAGCACCGGATTACTTGTTTTAGTGCCGCAAGCCGGCGATCCGGTGGCAGTGGCAACAATATGGTAATAAGTAGAAGTTGTTAAAGAAGCAGGTTGGTAGGTTAATCCAGTAGCTCCGCTGATGGTCGACCAGCTTGAATTGTTTAAGCTCGAATACCACTGGTAGCTGAAAGTCCCGCTTCCACCACCGGCCACAGTTGAAGTCAGCAGAACAGGTGAAGTGTTAAAACAAATTGTTTGGTCTGCCGACGCAACCGGGCTGCTGAGATCGGCAAGCACAGTTATGGTAATAACATTACTGGTCACCAATCCACAGGAAGGAATACCTGTTGCTGTGGCTATCAGCCGGTAATACGAAGTACTGCTTAAAGCAGAAGGCGTGTAGGAACTGTAATTGGTAGCGCCTGAAATATCAGCCCATAAAACATTATCCGCGCTGGCTTGCCATTGGTAGGAAAAAGTGCCGCTTCCGCCAGTAGCGGTAGTTGCTGTTAAAGCTGCCGGTACAGTATTATAGCAAATAGTACGCGTACCCGAAGCAACCGGAGCTGCTAAATTAGGCCGAACAGTAATTAAAACACCTGAGGTGTTAGCTGAACCACAACTTCCTGAAGTAACTATCCTTCTGTAATATACATTGGATACTAATGCCCCTGGAGAAAATGTACTTAATGTAGAATCAGCAATAGTAGTCCATGTTGAATTATTGGGCGAACTCTGCCATTGGTAAGTAAAGCTCCCCGTGCCTCCTGTGGCTGGGGACAGTTCAGTAAGTGCTGCGGGGATGGTATTGTAACAAATTGTTTGAGCTGTGCCAATTGTGCCCGGACCTACATTCGGATTTACTGTGATAAATACCGGATTACTTGTTTTAGTGCCGCAAGCCGGCGATCCGGTGGCAGTGGCAACAATATGGTAATAAGTAGAAGTTGTTAAAGAAGCAGGTTGGTAGGTTAATCCAGTAGCTCCGCTGATGGTCGACCAGCTTGAATTGTTTAAGCTCGAATACCACTGGTAGCTGAAAGTCCCGCTTCCACCACCGGCCACAGTTGAAGTCAGCAGAACGGGTGAAGTGTTAAAACAAATTGTTTGATCTGCCGACGCAACCGGGCTGCTGAGATCGGCAAGCACAGTTATGGTAATAACATTACTTGTCACCAATCCACAGGAAGGAATACCTGTTGCCGTGGCTATCAGCCGGTAATACGAAGTACTGCTTAAAGCAGAAGGCGTGTAGGAGCTGTAATTGGTAGCGCCTGAAATATCAGCCCATAAAACATTATCCGCGCTGGCTTGCCATTGGTAGGAAAAAGTGCCGCTTCCGCCAGTAGCGGTAGTTGCTGTTAAAGCTGCCGGTACAGTATTATAGCAAATAGTACGCGTACCCGAAGCAACCGGAGCTGCTAAATTAGGCCGAACAGTAATTAAAACACCTGAGGTGTTAGCTGACCCACAACTTCCAGAAGTAACTATCCTTCTGTAATATACATTGGATACTAATGCCCCTGGCGCAAATGTACTTAATGTAGAATCAGCAATAGTTGTCCATGTTGAATTATTGGGCGAACTCTGCCATTGGTAAGTAAAGCTCCCCGTGCCTCCTGTGGCTGGGGACAGTTCAGTAAGTGCTGCGGGGATGGTATTGTAACAAATTGTTTGGGCTGTGCCTATTGTACCCGGACTTACATTCGGATTCACTGTGATCAGCACCGGATTACTTGTTTTAGTGCCGCAAGCCGGCGATCCGGTGGCAGTGGCAACAATGTGGTAATAAGTAGAAGTTGTTAAAGATGCTGGTTGGTAAGTTAATCCAGTAGCTCCGCTGATGATCGACCAACTTGAATTGTTTAAGCTCGAATACCACTGGTAGCTGAAGGTCCCGCTTCCACCACCGGCCACAGTTGAAGTCAGCAGAACGGGTGAAGTGTTAAAACAAATTGTTTGATCTGCCGACGCAACCGGGCTGCTGAGATCGGCAAGCACAGTTATCGTAATAACATTACTTGTCACCAATCCACAGGAAGGACTACCTGTTGCAGTGGCTATCAGCCGGTAATACGAAGTACTGCTTAAAGCAGAAGGCGTGTAGGAGCTGTAATTGGTAGCGCCTGAAATATCAGCCCACAAAACATTATCCGCACTTGCTTGCCATTGGTAGGAAAAAGTGCCGCTTCCGCCGGTAGCGGTAGTTGCTGTTAAAGCTGTGGGTACAGAATTAAAACAAATAGTACGCGTACCCGAAGCAACCGGAGCTGCTAAATTAGGCCGAACAGTAATTAAAACACCTGAGGTGTTAGCTGAACCACAACTTCCTGAAGTAACTATCCTTCTGTAATATACATTGGATACTAATGCCCCTGGCGCAAATGTATTTAATGTAGAATCAGCAATAGTAGTCCATACAGAATTATTGGGCGAACTCTGCCATTGGTAAGTAAAGCTCCCCGTGCCTCCTGTGGCTGGGGACAGTTCAGTAAGTGCTGCAGGGATGGTATTGTAACAAATTGTTTGGGCTGTGCCTATTGTGCCTGGACTTACATTCGGATTCACTGTGATCAGCACCGGATTACTTGTTTTAGTGCCGCAAGCCGGCGATCCGGTGGCAGTGGCAACAATGTGGTAATAAGTAGAAGTTGTTAAAGATGCTGGTTGGTAAGTTAATCCAGTAGCTCCGCTGATGATCGACCAGCTTGAATTGTTTAAGCTCGAATACCACTGGTAGCTGAAGGTCCCGCTTCCACCGCTGGCCACAGTTGAAGTCAGCAGAACGGGTGAAGTGTTAAAACAAATTGTTTGGTCTGCCGATGCAACCGGGCTGCTGAGATCGGCAAGCACAGTTATGGTAATAACATTACTGGTCACCATTCCACAGGAAGGAATACCTGTTGCTGTGGCTATCAGCCGGTAATACGAAGTACTGCTTAAAGCAGAAGGCGTGTAGGAGCTGTAATTGGTAGCGCCTGAAATATCAGCCCATAAAACATTATCCGCGCTGGCTTGCCATTGGTAGGAAAAAGTGCCGCTTCCGCCGGTAGCGGTAGTTGCTGTTAAAGCTGTGGGTACAGAATTAAAACAAATAGTACGCGTACCCGAAGCAACCGGAGCTGCTAAATTAGGCCGAACAGTGATTAAAACACCTGAGGTATTAGCTGAACCACAACTTCCTGAAGTAACTATCCTTCTGTAATATACATTGGATACTAATGCCCCTGGAGAAAATGTACTTAAAGTAGAATCAGCAATAGTAGTCCATGTTGAATTATTGGGCGAACTCTGCCATTGGTAAGTAAAGCTCCCCGTGCCTCCTGTGGCTGGGGACAGTTCAGTAAGTGCTGCGGGGATGGCATTGTAACAAATTGTTTGGGCTGTGCCTATTGTACCCGGACTTACATTCGGATTCACGGTGATTACTTCTTTGTCTGAATATACTATCAGGCAGGATCCATTCTGAATTACTGCCCTGAAATCTGTAGTTATAGTAAGGTTAGTAGCAGTGTAAGTTGTTCCCGTATTTGAAATATCAGTCCAGCTTGTGCCGCTATTAATGGAATATTGCCATTTTATTACTGCACCTGTTTGCCCGGATAAGGTAAGAGTGGTACTGTTTATTACTGAACATACACTGGCCCCACCAGTCACCAAACCACCAATACTGGCTGGAGTAACAATTATCGTTGCTGCTGCCGAATTAGCTGATGGACAAATTCCATTCTGAATTACAGCCCTGAAATCTGTGGTTATATTCAGGTTCGTTGTGGTGAATGATGTTCCGGTGTTCGAAATATCAGTCCAGCTTGTACCGCCATTAGTGGAAAATTGCCATTTTATTACTGCACCTGTTTGGCCGGATAAAGTAAGAGTGGTGCTGTTTATTCCTGAACATACATTGGCGCCACCTGTCACTGAACCTCCAATGCTGGCTGGAGTAACAATTATCGTTGCTGCTGCTGAATTAGCTGATGGACAAATTCCATTCTGAATTACAGCCCTGAAATCAGTGGTTATATTCAGGTTCGTTGCAGTGAATGTTGTTCCGGTATTCGGGATATCAGTCCAGCTTGTGCCGCCGTTAGTAGAATATTGCCATTTAATTACTGCTCCTGTTTGGCCGGATAAAGTAAGAGTGGTGCTGTTTATTCCTGAACATACATTGGCGCCACCAGTCACCGAACCACCAATACTGGCTGGAGTAACAATTATAGTTGCTGCTGCCGAATTAGCTGATGGACAAATTCCATTCTGAATTACAGCCCTGAAATCAGTGGTTACTATCAGGTTTGTTGCGGTGAATGTTGTTCCGGTGTTCGAAATATCAGTCCAGCTTGTGCCGCCGTTAGTAGAATATTGCCATTTTATTACTGCTCCTGTTTGGCCGGATAAAGTAAGAGTGGTGCTGTTTATTCCTGAACATACACTGGCCCCACCAGTCACCGAACCACCAATACTGGCTGGAGTAACAATTATAGTTGCTGCTGCCGAATTAGCTGATGGACAAATTCCATTCTGAATTACAGCCCTGAAATCTGTGGTTATATTCAGGTTCGTTGTGGTGAATGATGTTCCGGTATTCAAAATATCAGTCCAGCTTGTGCCGCTATTAATGGAATATTGCCATTTTATTACTGCACCTGTTTGCCCGGATAAGGTAAGAGTGGTACTGTTTATTACTGAACATACACTGGCCCCACCAGTCACCGAACCACCAATACTGGCTGGAGTAATAATTATAGTTGCTGCCGCCGAATTAGCTGATGGACAAATTCCATTCTGAATTACAGCCCTGAAATCTGTGGTTATATTAACGTTAGTGGCAGTGTATGTTATTCCTGTATTCGAAATATCAGTCCAGCTTGTGCCGCCGTTAGTAGAATATTGCCATTTTATTACTGCTCCTGTCTGGCCGGATAAGGTTAGAAGGGTGCTGTTAGTTCCAGAACATATGCTAGTGCTGCCGGAAATTGTTCCTCCAATGCTGGACGGGTCAATGGTAACTATTACTTCACCGTTTTGGTTTTGCGAACAGGTGTTTGCATCACTTACACTTATCAGATCATATTTATCTATGCCCGGGGTTCCTGCAACAGCATCAATAGTTATAGTATTGCCGATGCTTTGTGAAGTTGTAATGTTAGCTCCGCCATTATATGTATATGTAAAAATGTATGGCGCTGTACCACCGGCACCTGTAAAAGTAATCAAAGGTAAGGGTGATTGATTCTGGCAAATCGTGGTTGTTCCTGTAATTGTTGCTGATGGCTCATTTACCGTCAGAGTTACATTATCGGTTGCCGTATTTCCGTTTACATCGGTGACAGTAACAGAATAGAGTATTGAACCAGTTACGGCTGTTGAAGGAGCAATTGATTGTGTCGTTTCACCGTTTGGCGACCATACGTAAGTTAACGATGGATTACCAACCGTGTTAGCCGTTAAAGTAACCGGCGCATTTTTACAAACTATCGGTGTTGGATTTGCAGTAATAGTAACTTTTAAAGGGGAAGTCGTAGCTGAAATTCCAGTAAAATCACCTGGAATGGTAACTCCAGAGGCTGAAATATCAGATCCTGTAATCGGATTTTTGTTCTGCCAGATCGCTGCATCCAGCATTCCGGTAGTTATATCTGCAATATTTCCTGTTATATCTGAACTATTAAATGTTCCAGTGAAATCATATGCGAATGTACTTATTCCCGATTGGCTAACAGTCCAGTATCTTGTAAGGAAATCAGTAGTACTGGCATTTGCAGGATGTTTATCATCAGTAACCCTGACAGCTGCATAAGATCCTGGGGAATAAGAATCTGATGTAAAATTTAATGTAGCAGGTGTGTATTCCGTTGTTCCTGTTTCGTCACCAATGGGAAATAAGTAGGAACCATTTTCGTTGAAAATTCTACGACATTCGCCCAAACCATCTGTTACAATCATATTCGTCACAGATGGGGTGCCGGCTACCGCTGCGGAACCTAAGGTAAGATTGTATGAACCAAGATGTAATCTTCCATCAGCTAATGTCAAAGTACCATCGATTGAAATACTGTTTCCCAGAATTGCCCCAGCTGAATTATTAAGAGTTAAGTTGTTAAATATTGTTTGTTGGGATCCTCCTATGCTTTGAGAAGAAACGCCATTAAATTCCAGTGTTCCTCCATTGTGATCAAATGTTCCATTGTTAATGAAATCACCTTCCAGGCTGAGGACGCCTAATGTGGATTTCAAGGTACCTTGATTGATAGTCAGAGAATTGATTGCTACAGCCTGAGAACCAAAACTAAGTTCGCCTGATCCATCTTTCACCATGCTGCCTGTGCCAGTTGAAGTATAAATAAGTCCCGGCATAAAAACAGTTGAAAAAATTGGAATGGAAACATTGATTGTAAGGAGATTTGATTTCAGGTTGAAAGCGCCAAAAATCAATAGATCGCCGTAAGCACAATTGATATTGGTACTTGCTCCATCGATGTCGATAGGTCCAAGCAATACATTCGTACCACTTACATTTACCAGGGCACTTCCGGAAACCCCGGTTCCTGAAAGACTTAACGATTCGTCGATAAACATAACTGGGGCACTTTCCAGTTCCAGCTGTGCTGAATTATTAACGATAATTCCATTTGCCGGGGTGCCTGCGCCCTGCCCGTTTTGAATGTTCAATATACCGGCGTTAACCGTGGTTGTTCCGTCGTAAATATTTATCCCGGAAAGAATTAATTTCCCCGTTCCATTTTTAGTTAAATCAATTGCAGAGCCACTTATTTCCCCGGAAATGTTTAATGTTCCGTCCACTGTAATCGATGACATAGCGGGCAAAATCACAGGACAAGATATAAATGCTGAGCCAGAGAGAATTGTTATAACAATTCCTGCATTCCCTGTTATGGTTAATGATTGAAAACCTGAAATTGAACCGCCAGGCATATCAGTTATAGACCTGCATTCTCCGGCTACGTTCATTGTTACAGTTATACCTGCACCAACTGAGATGTCATCCCCTGTGCCTGGAAAACTTAAACTTCCCCAGGTAGCCGGATCATTCCAGTTTCCGCTCTGAATTGCAGTAAAGGAAGCTCCTTCAGCCAAATTTCCTGCCCAGAGTAGTATGAAAAACAACCCTGAAAAGAAAAAATGTTTGAATTGTAGTATTTTTTTCAATTTAGTACCCGGCTTAACTTTTTGATATTTAGCTGATCTTCATTCTTATTTGCAATTGAAATCAGCTGCATGGTGCTTTCAATCAATGTATTATGCGAAATTATTCAGTGAAATTAATAAATTTCAGAATTTGTTCGTGCGCATGATAACCTGAATCCTGCTGAAAAGCGCATAATGATGCACTTATTTATAAACAAATGCCTGAAAAGTAATAGACTTTTCCCGTTTTCATTTCAACTATTTTTATTTTTTTTTACTCCATATTTTGTCTTACTAAAGTTATTGTATTTTTCAACATTTTCAAAGGGTAGCAAATTATTTTTAGCATACTGAAATTCTTTATTACGAGCAGCTTAAACTGAGCCTCCATTTTGAAAATCCAGGTACTGGTATTGAAAAAATATTTGCGTATTTATATTTTGCATATGGTCAATATTTTATGATTATTACTTAAACAGGTTTACACTTGTCAATAGTATTCGCCAATATATAAATAGCAATATTTCAAAACAACACAACCAGTCAACCTTGTAAATATTTTTAACTTGCTAAACCATTTTTGCTCAGTTTAGTATTTAATAGAAATTATACTTAGGGCTGGAAATTTCCAAGATAAATAAAAACATATCTCATTAGTTGAAACGCAAAATTTAAATATATTGAAATCTGGATTCAAATGGGTATCTGTTCAACTAGTGATCCGAATGTTATCTTTAAGTTAATGCATATCAAGGTGATACGTCTTTTTTTTATAAACTCATTTTAAAAAAGATACACCGTCAATGGCGTTTACAGAACGTAAACTCCGATATCAGCTTCATGAGTAAGGGTACTACTTAGAGACTTAGAGACTGACATAATTCTTATTTAATTCTAAAACTGCTAATTCTTTTGAATATTGAATACGGATTAACGATTTTTGATTTGTGAAGTATATAAATCGAGAGGTTTTTTGCCACTTCTCAAATCGTAAATCATCGTTCCTTGTTCTTAAATACATGATTTAACTAAATTTAGACAGTTCCTTAAGTTTACAATTTATTTACAAACATTTACATTTCGTTTGTGTTGTTTTACATTTCCTTTACTCCTTGCTTTCTATTTCATTGGATATTTGCATCAACCAATATATTAATCTGAAACACATGAAAAACCTACTTCTTATTGCTATCATTACAGTACTTGGTCTTTGCCAGGTAAATGCTCAAAATGCAAACCCTGCCGGCGCTACTGCGTCAACCACAGTTGTTAATCCTAATGCCCCTAAAGCAAAATGGGATAAAACCGTTAGTGATTTTGGAGAAATTGAGCAGAATATACCTAAAGAGGCTGAATTCAAACTCACCAACGACGGTAAAGAGCCACTTCTGATCCAGATGGCTAAAGCCGGTTGCGGTTGTACTAACCTGAAATATTCCCAGGAACCAGTTTTACCTGGAAAAACCACCATTATTGCAGCTACTTACAATGCTGCGGCTATGGGACCATTCACAAAAAGCATTACAGTAACAACCAATGCT
Source organism: Bacteroidales bacterium (assembly GCA_963665485.1). GTDB lineage: Bacteria > Bacteroidota > Bacteroidia > Bacteroidales > UBA4417 > UBA4417. Next base: position 2,126,753 of record OY762227.1, read on the forward strand.
GATCCGAACCCGGTAGTATTAATGATAAAAGGAACTGTAGTACCTAAAAAATAACGACTTCTTCAGTCTTGGACTATTACATTAAAAAAGCGGCAGGATTAAATTTCTGCCGCTTTTTCTATTTTTGCGTATTGTCAACACCTGATGATGGTGGCAATCTTCGCGCATCCTTCAACGCTTTGCTGATAATCCACTCCAATTGCCCATTGGTACTTCGGAATTCATCCGCTGCCCATCGTTCGACGGTAGCATAAACTTCTTCATCAAGACGCAGGGCAAAAACTTTTTTCTTCGACATCTGGTTTAATGATTACCGTAATTCCTCAACATATTATTTATTTCAGACCGATCCATTTCACTATTTCTACTAAAACTACCGGTGAAATCGTTTGCTCAATCTGAGCGTATTCGGCTGGCAAGCCTGTTTTACATTCCTGGAACAGATGATTCAGATTTGTGAATTCTTTTGTAGTAACATTCTTGTTTCCGCTTTTTAGTAAAGCCGATTTAATAGCCGGGAGATTTTCGTTTGCCGGCACCTGCAGATCCTTTTCGCCGTTAAGAGCTAAAACTCGGCACTTTACTTTTTTTAGTGTCGGTGCAGGATCGCACTTGATAAAGTACTGCATCCAGGGGGTTGAAATCTGATCGACCTTAGATTTGACAAAATCACTATCACTTATTCCCTCAGGTTTTTGAGAATCAGCAGATTCTTTTAATTTTTGCATCAGGAAACCTGTAAGTTCATTCCTTAAAGTATCAGTGTTATTGCTTTTGATAACAATATCGAATATGGCACTGTTAATTTCGTGAGATTTATACAAATCACTCTCTGATGCTCCTGATGCCTTGCCAATCAATTCCTGTTGAAGTAAAAGGATCTGGTTCCCGGGTATTCCTGTTCCTGCCATCAATACGATGAAACTTATATCTTTTGATTTTGAAGCAACCATAGGAGCAATTATTCCTCCTTCGCTGTGCCCTATAAGCCCGATTTTCTTTTTATCAATCTCCTTTCTCGTTTTCAGATATGAAACAGCAGCCTCTGCATCGGATGCAAAATCCAGGGAAGTTGCTGTTTTGAAATCACCTTCTGATTTTGCGACTCCTCGGTCGTCATAGCGTAATACAGCGATTCCGTTCCGTGTTAAGTAGTCGGAAAGCACAAGAAAAGGTTTATGCCCTAAGAGTTCTTCATCCCTGTTTTGTGGCCCGCTTCCGGAAATTAAAACAACAACCGGAAAAATCCCTTCTTTTGCCGGCAAAGTCAAAGTTCCGGCTAATAACAGGTTCGCCTTCTCATTCCTGAAAGTAACTTCTTCCGAATAGTACGGATAGGGTTTTACAGGTTCCTGAGGCCTTATCAATGCAGGTTTTTCATTACTGTCCCGCTTTAAATTTAAAGCGAACGACTGACCTCTTTGCGTAAAAGTACCTGTGATACTATCTGCTTTAAATTCTCCTTTATACTCAATTCCTGCATTTGAAACCTTTAAATTCAGAATTGAATTTTCAAGAGTTGTCGAAGTAACAGGAATGCCCTTTGCGCCCTGGTCTGGACTATCCATTGTGGAGGTATATCCGGTTTCTGTTTTTGTAATGTTAAAAACTACTCTTAACTGGATTCCACTCACTTTCAGAACCCCGTTCCAATGCCCGGTAATATCCTGAGCTATTGTTGCTGCTGATAGTAAACACATTAAAAATAAGAATGTTAGCTTTTTCATTGTAATCAAAATTAATTATTTGTCACGAATTCTGAGTTTGCATTTTTTCAATGGCGCGTTTCATTTCTTCCTGCTGGTGAGTGCCAAACAGTATCTGACTTCTGCTTTTCAGTGTAACCCTTATTCCTATGTTCCCACTTACATTAAACGCTGTTTTTCGGGCCAACAAACGCCTTCTCCAGCCCCATCCTCCAAACTCCAGAATAGGCCTGTATTTCTCAACTTTCACATCACTTATCTGGTCAAGCGGGATATGCCGCATTTTTCGGATCAATGGTGTGAATTTAAACCTTATTCCATCCGTCCAAATCTCGGTTACCAGACTTCCGTTTAATATAAAAATGAAAACCGTACTCACTACTACAAATGAAATGATACTGCTCCAGATCAGGCCGTTATTACTCATTGGCTCATCCCCATATGGCCGGCCAAGGTAAAGTTGCTGGTAAAAACTCAGACCAAATCCACCAACAAGTAGTATGATGGTTACTAGCATTAGCCATGGCGCTATTGTCTGGCGAAACGATTGTTCTTCCCTGTATATAAGCTTTGAAGCCATATTAATAAATTGAACCGGTATTTACAACAGGCGAAGCATCTTTATCCGAACAAAGCACAACCAGCAAGTTGCTGACCATCACAGCTTTGCGCTCATCGTCTAGGTCAACAATTTTCCGGTCCGACAGTTTGTTCAGAGCCATTTCGACCATACTCACGGCTCCTTCTACAATTTTGGTACGCGCAGCAACCACTGCTGTCGCTTGCTGCCGCTTTAGCATAGCCTGGGCAATTTCCGCCGAATATGCGAGGTGAGCTATCCGCGCCTCAATTACATTAATACCCGCGATATGCAAACGTTCCGAGAGTTCTTTTTCCAATACATGATTTACTTCCTCTCCACCACCACGAAGAGTGATATCAGTTTGTTCATCATCAAAGTTGTCGTACGCGTAATGACCGGCAAGTTTGCGCACAGCCGATTCGCTTTGTATTTCAACAAACCTGTTGTAATCATCAACCTGGAAAGCAGCTTTGAATGTTTCTTCAACCTTCCATACCAGGACAATTCCGATCATTATCGGGTTTCCCAGCTTGTCGTTAACTTTGAGCAACTCACTGTTAAAGTTTCGGGCACGCAACGAAATTTTCTTTTTAACGAAAAAAGGGTTTACCCAATAAAATCCGTTGCGTTTCAATGTGCCTTTGTATTCGCCGAAAAGTGTGAGCACCGAAGATTCATTCGGATTAATAACCAGAAATCCGGTTGCCATAAAACTTGCAAAAAGCAGACATAATGGTCCGGCAATCACAGCAAACAATTGCTGATTGAACATCACCAGCGTCAGAATGCCGACAGTGAGAAATACCAGTAGAATTACAAGGCCAATATAGCCTGTTGAGGTTGAATCTAATTTTTCTTTTTCCATTTGGAGTGATATTAAAATGATATCACAATGATACGACAATTTTTAATTAATCCGACAAAATGAATAAAATTTTTTTTCTGAAAAGCATGAGTTACTTTTGCAGTTAAAGCAGCCTGATAAATGATAAAAACATATAAGCATATTTTTTTTGATCTGGATCATACCTTGTGGGATTTTGAGCGCAGTGCCGAGGAATCGAAGCGTGAAATGTTTGAAACTTTAAGACTAAAGGAAAGAGGCATAGAAAGCTACGAAGCTTTCAGGGAAAATTACATAGGTATTAACCTGGCTTTATGGGCCTTATACAGGGAAGACAAAATCGGAAAGGACGATCTGAATTTCAGGAGATTTTATGATACACTTTGCTTAATGGGAATTGATGACCGCAGCCTGGGCGAAGCAATGGCATCAGGCTTTATCGAAGGAATCTCGTCGAAAACCTACTTATTCCCGTATGCAAAGGAAACTCTGGAATATCTTTATCCGAAATATCTTTTACACATTATTACAAATGGGTTTGAGGAAGTGCAGTTCAGGAAGCTGAAAAACTCGGGAATGGATCGCTTTTTTACCAGTGTGATTACCAGCGAGGAAGCCGGATCAAAAAAACCGGATGCTGAAATATTTCAATTTTCGCTTCGCAAAACAGGTGCCTTGGCTGATGAGAGCCTTATGGTCGGTGATGACCTGGTGGTTGATATGGCAGGTGCCCGCCAGGTGGGTATAGATCAGTTGTATGTAAATCATGAAAAGAAAATGCATGATGAGCCGGTTACGATGGAAGTGTTTTCATTGGAAGAGATTGTTGGGTTGCTCTAACAGGAGATATAGTTCCCTTCGGCTACGCTCAGGGTAACAAATGGAGAAATAGTTAAAGGTAAATAAAATAGGTACGATTTACGAGGTACGATTTACGAATGGGGGAAATATAGAATAAATGCACAACTTCAACTTGTATTTGGATAATTTGTAAATCGTTATTCGTAAATCGTTATTCGTAAATCGTCATTCGTACATTTAATCAGGCCTTGACAACCGGGCATAAAAAAACCCGCTGCAGTGAGCGGGTATATTTTTAAGACTTAAATCTTAATTCTGTTTAGGGACTGGGGCAACTTCAGTTTTAGCTTCACCTTTTTTGCAGCAGCTTTTTCCTTCAGCTTTGCTACATGTTTTGGAACAACCTGAAGCTTTGGCGTCACCTTCTTTAGCACAGGCAGCAGTTTTTGCTGTACTGCTTGCGCAGCATGCTTTTGCAGGAGTTTCTTTGCTGGAGCTAACTTTTTCGGTTTTAGCTTTTTGAGCTGTTGTTACTTTTTGAGCTGATGCTGTAGAAACAGTAAAAGCAAAAATAAGAGCGAACAATGAAATTACAAGCGCAACTTTTTTCATAGATATAATTTATTAATGGGTTTCTTGAAAAGGATAACGCAAAAGTATTCGGAATTGTTGGACAAGAAGATACTTATTTTGTTAAAAATATGTTAAAGATTTTATCGCTTTCCTTTTCCAAGTATCGCAATCGGCGTAATTCCCCCCTTAACTTTTTGCTCAAGCGCAACTTCCACTCTGGCATCTAAGGGCAGGTAAAGATCAACTCTGCTGCCAAATTTAATAAATCCTAATTCCTTACCCTGCACTATACGCTCATTGGTTTTTGAATAGCAAACAATCCTGCGGGCAAGAGCCCCGGCGATCTGACGTATCATTATCGGGCCGTATTTCTGGTGTTCGACCACTACTGTATTTCTTTCGTTTTCGGTTGAGGATTTTGGATGCCAGGCCACAAGGAATGATCCCGGCCAGTAATTGGTATACACAATTTTACCGGATACAGGGTACCGGTTAACGTGTACATTATTGGGTGACATAAATACCGAAACCTGTAATCGTTTGTCATTAAAAAACTCATCAACAAATACTTCCTCAATAGCTACAACTGTGCCATCGGCAGGGCAGAGAGCAATATCGCTATCCTCTATCAGTTCGCGGAAAGGCATGCGGAAAAACCTCACAACAATTATCCAGAAAAACAGTAAAGCAAGATATCCGATGTAATGGTAGATAGTTTGTACAGGAAAAAAATAATGCATTGCAATCAACAATACAACAGCTACTATTGTTGCTGCGGCAATGCTGTTATAACCTTCTTTGTGTATTTTCATTAAAAATCAGCGTGTTAGATTAGCGGCAAAAGAGCGCCAAATATACGAATACAAATGGAACAGCGAGTAAAACGGCATCAAAACGATCAAGAATTCCACCATGACCCGGGAAAAAGTTACCTGAATCTTTTATTGCTAAACTGCGTTTCAGCATGGATTCAACCAGGTCGCCGAGTGAACCTGACAGTACAATTATTACTGACAATATCATCCATTGCGAACTGCCAAGTTGTTTGAAGATAAGCGAAAGCCCCCAAGCCAAAAGTAAAGCAAAAACAGCGCCGCCTATACTTCCTTCCCATGTTTTACCCGGGGATATACGTTCAAAAAGCTTATGTTTTCCAATCACAGATCCAACAAGATATGCCCCGGTGTCATTTGCCCACAAAATAAAAAGGAATCCTAATACAATCCCATAATGAAAGGGGCCGGAAAGCACGACAGGATCAAAGAAATACATCATCAGGCCTAATGGTACAGCAATGTAAATAACCGTAGTTACACTAAGCGCAATATTAATAAAAGGATGTGCCTTATTCCGCCAGAGTTCAAGGATAAAAAGCATGAAAACAGCCGGAAAAATAACAAGTAAGCCTGTTACAGCAATCAGGCCCATGGCATGTGCTGCAAAAATGCTGTAGACAATTACTCCCGCTACCAAGGTCGGCCATTTGGCTGGCTGTGTATTTTCGTTCGAGATCAAAGTGATAAACTCTTGCATACCAAGAATTACAATAATTAACAGCAGGCACGAGAACACGGTTTGGCCCAGCACAGCTGAACCCACCGTTGCTATCACAAAAAAGAGTGCGGTTAGTGTACGGGTAGAAAAGTTATTCACCTTTAAATTCAATTATTAATTGCTTAGCTTTAAAAACTTCTTCAGTCGGAACGCAAATTTCAATTTCACCAAAACGGTATGTTGAATCCTGCTTATTCAGAATAACACATTCTATATCATTGTCAGCCATCATATCCTTTACCAATTCAGCTTCATAAAGCTGATCCGTACTGTAAATTGCTTCCCAGTTTTCTGACATAATGTTTAAATTCGATCGTCTTTTGGAGGTGTATCAACCAATAATAGAAATAATTCCCTTGGACCGTGAGCGCCCATTACCAGTGTTTTCTCAATATCAGCGGTACGACTCGGGCCAGTAATAACCGACAGCATCGAGGGAAGTTTGCCCGTATATTTATTCTGAACTGCTACAAATGCATCCTTCAGATCGTCGACCAGTTGATTTGCATATGCTATAACTACATGAATTTCAGGGTATACATTCAATCTTCGGCTTGTTTTTGACGAAACCATTATGCTTCCCAGCCTGGCAATTAAAAATTCACACCCGGTAATGCCTACACTGAGTTGTTGAAGGGTGTCCTCCCCCGAATCAAATGGTACCGCCGCTGCTGTAAGCATAAATTGAAATTCAGGTTCGGCGCAATAAATGTTGTGCCATTCACATTCAGTATAAAGAGCTGATAATGTTGCGACTACTTCACTCTCATTTTCGCAGTATATGAAAACTCCTCCCACTTTTGTAAATTCCTGAGCAAAATTTACATCTGATGTGTCATTCATCGGATTATAAACCGGTGAGTCGAAGTCAACCTTTGGAAAAGGATTATCGGTTTTATAAATTAAGGCATGGCGTACTTTTTTCAGTACCTTCTCCCTTGATGTACTTTCTTCCATTTTTAGACTACGTTATTTACCCTGACTTTGTTTTTTCTGACAAGGTAAATTTATACAATTTCCCTTAATCGTATACAAGTGTTATAAACTTACGAAAGAATATTTGGGTTAACCTCGTCCTCAGATTTATCAGGATTATCTTTTACTTCCGGAGAATCATCAACGGCTGGAGCAGAAGCAATTCTTGCAGTTGTTTCAGCATGCCTTTCTTCGTTGGTTTCGCCATTGCTGTTAATCATCACATGATCATGATCAGGGAAAGGCCGTTTGCCAAATATTTTCTCAAGGTCTTCGCGGAAGATAACCTCTTTAAGGAGCAGGATTTCAGCTAACTGGTTAAGTTTCTCACGATTTTCAGTAAGCAAAGCCTTAGCTTTATCGTAGGCTCCTTCAACCATTTTGTGAATTTCCTCATCTATTACCCGGGCTGTTTCCTCACTGAAAGGTTTGGAGAATGAATATTCATTTTGCCCGGAAGAATCGTAATAGCTGATATTTCCTAATTTTTTGTTGAGTCCGTAAAAAGCAACCATGGCATAGGCCTGTTTGGTAACTTTTTCCAGGTCATTTAAAGCACCGGTCGAAATTTTGCCAAATACAATCTCTTCGGCAGCACGGCCACCCAGGGTTGCAATTAGTTCGTCAATCATTTGCTCATACGTTGTAATCTGCCTTTCGTCAGGCAAATACCAGGCTGCTCCAAGTGCTTTACCACGAGGTACAATTGTAACTTTAACAAGTGGATGGGCGTATTCCAGAAGCCAGCTTACAGCGGCATGACCCGATTCGTGGTATGCGATAACTTTCTTTTCGTGTTGTGAAATAATCTTGTTGCGTTTTTCAAGTCCGCCAACAATACGGTCGATGGCATCCAGGAAATCCTGTTTGTCAATCATTTTCTTATCGCTACGGGCAGCAATCAGGGCTGCTTCGTTACAGGCATTTGCAATATCAGCACCTGAGAATCCGGGAGTTTGCTTTGCCAGGAAATCGATGCTGGTTGTTTCGTCCATTTTCAGGTTACGCATGTGTACTTTGAAGATGGCCTTACGTTCTTCAAGGTCGGGAAGTTCAATGTATATTTGCCTGTCGAACCGGCCGGCACGTAAAAGCGCGCGGTCCAATATATCAGCCCTGTTGGTAGCAGCCAGTATAATAACTCCTGCGTTGGTCTGGAAACCATCCATTTCGGTAAGTAGCTGGTTGAGTGTATTTTCACGCTCGTCATTACCACCGGTCATAGCGCTACGTCCACGGGCACGGCCTACTGCATCAATTTCATCAATAAAAATAATACTTGGCGCTTTTTCTTTGGCTTGTTTAAACAGGTCGCGAACACGCGATGCGCCAACACCAACAAACATTTCGACAAAATCGGAACCTGAAAGTGAGAAAAAAGGAACTTTTGCTTCACCTGCCACAGCTTTAGCAAGCAAGGTTTTTCCTGTGCCGGGAGGGCCTACAAGTAATGCGCCTTTAGGAATTTTACCTCCCAGGTCAGTATATTTTTTAGGGTTTTTAAGAAATTCGACGATTTCCATTACCTCTACTTTAGCTTCCTGAAGACCGGCAACATCATTAAAATTCAATGAAACCATAGTATCTTTATCAAAAAGCTGGGCTTTGGATTTGCCGATATTAAATATCTGTCCGCCTCCGCCAGCGCCGCCTTTGGTCATCATACGCATAATCAGGAACCAGAGTCCAACCAGAACTACGATTGGCAGAATCCATCCCAGTATGTCGCCTCCCCAGTTTTTCTGTGTTACATTTTTGATGTAAACGGGAGATGGAAGAGTTGCCTGGACGTCACGTATATCTTTTTCGAACGTTTCGACAGAGCCTATCTGGTAAACATAATTAGCGGATGCTGAAGCTAATGAGTTTACAGGTTTTACATCCTTGAACTTTGTGAGTGATAGTTTATCTTTTCTGATATATATTTCAGCATGATCTTTATTTACCAGGAGTATTTTTTCAACTTCTTGGTTAACAAGCATATCTTTCAATTCGCCCCAGCCAATTTCCTTTGGGGCAGCTCCCATATTATTGAGATATAGTCCAAACAGAATTACTCCCAGAATACCATAAATCCAGTAAAAATTAAATTTTACTTTTGGCATTTTCGGCATTTTGGGCCCGCCTGAGCCTTGTGATTTATCGCCTTTGTTCTCCTCGTTACTCATTAGTATAAATTCTTAGTTAATAACTTTTATTTCTTCGCGTGGCGCGTCAGCCCACAGCTTTTCCAACTGATAAAAACCACGTGTCTCGGTCTGAAAAATATGAACTACCACGTCGAAATAATCCAACAATATCCATTCACAGTTTTCGAAACCTTCTTTGTGTGATGGCAGGCCACCAACAGCTTTTTTTACTTCAGCCTGCACCGAATCGGCAATTGCATCAACCTGCGAGCGAGATGAACCATGGCAGATGACAAAATAATCAGTAATTGAATTTGGTATTCCTGATAAGTTAAGCTTTACTATATCCAACCCGAGTTTTTCCTGCATGCCTTTAACAATAATATCAGCAAGCATTCCCGAAGTTTCACTCTTTTTCCGTTTCGCCATTTATGTTGAATTAAATTTCATTTAGTATTTGTAATTCCTGCCATTAAAAAGTATTACATTAAATTTTGTCAGTGTTTTTTGCTTTTAAACAAAGCTTGACTCAACATTAATAATGATCCTCTTTCGCCTTAACTGATAACAGGTTGCAAAGATACTGATTTAAAGTAAATCTTTTTTTGTAATTAGTGCTGATACGTATCAAACTTCAGTCCTTTTTCTAAAACACGACAATTTGTCACAAAACGCTTCACAGGTGTTTGAACGCTCCCGAACGCTATTTGTTTACCTTTGCTTCTTAAAAGAAGTTAATATCTCAAAATCGGAATCATTAGATGCCTGCAATAATACGTCTTCCTGCGACTAAATCAACAAACAGCTACGCAATAGAGCTTCTTTCGAAAGATCACCCTGAAGAAGGTTGTGTAATTATTACCGATCACCAGACCGAAGGTAAAGGCACTGATACAAATAAATGGGAAAGCGAAAAAGAGAAAAATCTTACTTTCAGCCTGATTTTATATCCTAAACTGGCAGCGGATCAACAGTTTATGCTTAACAAAGCTATTTCGCTGGGAATATATGATTTCCTGGTTGCTGAAATTCCAGGTCATAGGATTTCCATAAAATGGCCAAATGATCTCTATGTTGAAGACGAAAAAATTTGTGGAATCCTGATACAAAACTCAGTGATTGGCAACAGCTTGCAATATATGGTGGTGGGTATTGGGCTCAACGTAAACCAATCTCTTTTTACAAGCAACGCGCCAAATCCGGTATCGTTGAAAATGATAACTAAGCAGGAATATAACCTTGACGAAATGCTTCAGAAGCTATTGCGTTCAGTTTCCGAAAGATATTTGGCTGCTAAAACGATAACAGAGGGAAAAATTGAAACAGATTATCAAAAATCGCTTTATCGCATTTTGGAATGGCACGATTACCTTATAAAAGGAATAAACCAGCGTTTAAGGATCACAGGTACAACCGTATATGGACAATTAGTGTTAGAGAATGAAGCCGGCGAAACAATTGTTTGCGATTTGAAAGAAGTGAGGTTTATAATCTGATTATCTGCCTGAGAAGTTTTTTCAGATACCACAATATCTTCTTGGCTCTGCACGGTTGCTCTTCTATCGCATATTATAAAAGTGCAAAATGCCAGTTTCCGGAAGCGTAAAAAGATTTTATCTGCAATTCCAGAGCTTGGTTTATTCTGCTTTTTTATGAGTATTAATTTCCATGCCGATATTTCCTTTATTTACAGAAATGGGGTCAATAAGAAGTGAAGGAACGAGTTTAGCTCCATTATTAACTGTATAAGTGGCATAGAAGATGGTATTGCCCTTTGCTAAATCCATTGCCATACGGGCAGCGTTCGAAGCTAAATCCTCGATTGACTTATATACCGACATGGTTTGTAACCCCTGGATGATATTTTCACGGGCCTGCGAATCAGCGTCTTGTCCTGCAACAAGGACTTTGCCAGCCAGTCCTTTTTCCTGCAACGCTTTGATGGCTCCACGCGCCAGCAAATCATTACCGCAAATTATGGCATCTACTTTGTTTTTAGCCAGACAATCCTTAGCCGCATTATAGCCTTCTTCGAAAGACCAGGCTTTAACCATTTTATTGTAAACGACTTTGATGTCGCCACGTTCAATATACGGTTGAAGAATCCCCATTTGTCCGAATTGCAGCAAAAAGGAATTCTTGTCAATAGAGGCTCCGCCAATAAGCGCAACATTACCTTTCTGCAACCTGTTTTTTATATAATCCGCCTGCAGTTGACCAACCTTAACATTATCAAAGGAAACATAATAGTTTACATTTGCTTCCTCTATCAGCCGGTCATATGAAATCACATTTATTGCAGCCTTATTTGCCAGTTTTACGATCTCTGCCGCTTTTTGCAGATCAACGGGTAATATTACCAGGACATCTATTTTTCGATCAATCAGTTGTTTTGCTTGTTCGAGTTGTTTGTCGGAACTGCCATTAGCTGAAAGGCAGATTACCTTTCCTCCTAATTTATTGATATTTTGTATAAAAAAAGTTGTATCCTGGGCCCAGCGTTCAACATTATACTGGTCCATCAACAAGCCAATCACTGGTACTTTCTCCCGTGGTTTGCAGGATTGAATTAATATTGACCCTGCCATGAGCAAAATCACAGAAAAGATTAAACTGGTTTTCATAGCGTTTTTGTATTTGGGGTTATATAATACGGTTGTTTACAATAATCCTCGAAAAATGACGATTTTAATCCCCTGAATGAAGTACTAAAGATAAGGCTAAAATTTTAAAAATCAAAATGATATTGAAAATATCTACCACTATATAAAACACATACACCTGTTCCCCTATTGCTAATCTTGAATTTGATAAGTATATAAATAAGAATTAGCACCGCTCCTAATCTGATTGAAACGATCACCTGGAATAAAAGGTATACGGTAACTCCCGAAATGCAGAAATAAATAGAAATGGAATTCAGTGAGCTGATTTACGAATCAATTAACACTTTTGAAGACCGTTTAAGCTTATTCAGAGCCAGGTTTTCGGCAACAAGTTCGGCTATATCTTTCACAATTATTGCATTGCCTGAATCAAAAGTCTTTTTACAGAGCGGGCAGGCTGTGACAAGTACATCAGGCCGGGATTCACAAAGAATATTAAGTGCGTTGTCGCGAATCACATTTCGTTGGGTGGCATTCATAGCTAAATCACCAATACTTCCTCCGCAACATAATGAATTTACCCGTTCCTCAGCCACATCGGCGACTTCAGCAAATCGCTTCAGCACACTGCGTGGCTGTTCGTAAATACCTGATCCTCTGCCTAGTTCACAAGGATCGTGGTAGACGGCTTTTAGTTCCGTTGGTTGTAAAACAAGTTTGCCCTCCTTAACCAAGCTATCAATATACACAGCATGATGCACCACTGATATTCCTTCAAGCTGATAATCATTATTGAAAACTTTATAACAAATAGGGCAGGAGGTAACTAATATTTTGGCACCTGTATTTTTAATTTTCACAGTATTCTCCGAAACAAGTTTTAGCGCTGCTTCCTGCAATCCGGCAAGTTTTAAAGGGCGGCCACAACAAATTGACCCGTCTTCATCAAGAAAGGTGTAATCAATTCCTGTTTTTTCGAAAATCTGTAACATCGCACGTTTCACTCCGGGTGTAAGATGGCCCATACAACCCGCAAAATAAACTACCTCAACCTTTTTGTTCTCAATAACCGGCTGTTTCAAAAGGTAACTGAAATCTGAAGCTATCCCTTTATTATTCACACTCCTTGCTCCAACGCGCAATCCCAGCGTGTCAATTCCGACCGGGCAGGCTTCGAGGCAGCGGCCGCACATCATACAGTTCGAATTGAGCTGCACATCAGTTTGCTGATCGCGTAATGAGCGGATGAAATACACGGCTGTTGATCCTGTGAGACCGGCCTGGTTCATCTGGCAAACGTCGATACATACACCGCAACGGGGACAGGACCGTATTTCTATTTCACTGAAACTTCCGGGATATTTCCCCTGCTCAATTCCTGCGTTTCGTAAAAAAATCAGGATGACTTCAGTAGGGATGTGCATGAAGCGACTCCATGGAAGTGTAACGAAGAAAATGCCAAGCATAGTAGAATATGCCCACCATGCGGGATAAGCCAGGTATTCCAAAGGAAGAACCAGGTTGAAAATACTACCCAAAGTATTGGTAAGGAATCCGCCACCTTTGTAAATACCGGCTGTAAAACTTTCGGCAAGCAAACGCATCGGAAATATGAGCCAGAGCGAGGTAATAGCCCATTTATCAAAACTATTATGTACAGTGGTTCTTTTCAATCCAAACCACTTGGATCGTGTACGTTTTATTAAAGCAAGCACCAATCCCGAAAGGACAAAGAGCAAAATCAAATCCATTATAAACCTGAAAAAGCCAGGTAAAGTGAATATCTCGAAAGGCAAAACCCGTTTGTCGTGAATAAAGAATTTTAAAAATATCGGGTAATAGGGGGGGTTGATATGCCCTCCGCTATACACACGCGATTCGAGATTGCCCATCACTATCAGCAAAAACCAACCAAGAGCAAAACTCATGTGCATGAATCCCAATAGCGGATTTCGCTTAAACATGCGTCTATGCAAAAGACTTTCTAAAAATATTTCTTTTATTGTTTTCAGCAAACTGAATGAAAAAAGCGCCATTCCTGCCTTCACACGATCGGATGCATCCATCATGGCGATCCAGCGGCTGTATTTAACCACCAAAACACTGAGAAGGAATAATAGTCCGATAAAAAATGGAAGGACAAAAAGGTCAAAGGTCATAGGGACAAGCGAGGGGTTAGGTTTTGGGGATTAGGAGTTAGTGATCGGAATTTATCATTAACAGTTTTTCCGGATTACTGTTTTCTATTTTCCATTTTCTAAATTTAAACGTGGCATTCTATTCTCGTACAAGGCTTTACTGATCTGAATTACGAGATTTCTGGTACTTACATTACGAGGACAAACCAACTGGCATTTACCGCAAAGCATACATTTCGAAACTTCTTTTTCCATGCCTTTTGTTTCGCCACGGCGCAATAAAAGAATTACTTGCCTGAGGCTGAAATCAGTAAACTGACCCGCAGTGCATGTAGCTGCGCATGAACCGCATGAAATACAAAGGTTCATTGTTGGCTCAGCCTTTGCAACAATGTTGCAGATATCATGGTTATTAACGTCAAAATCAATCTGCCTGTCGCGTGTTACAGTATAACCAAAGTTTTTAGCTCTCTTTTCCATAAAAGCCGGTTATGATTTCAGATAATCAGCAACTGCCAACGCGGCAGAACGGGCATCGGCCAATGTATCGGCAACAGATTTTGGCCCGGAACAGGTACCTGCTACAAAAACGCCCGGAATTTCTGTGCTATTAGTACGTAATACTTCATCAAGCGGTTGAATAAATCCGTCGGAGACATTCTTTAATCCAAGCATATTGGTTAACTTCCTGGTATTAGGCCTGGGTTCCATACCAGCCATCAGGACCAGCAGACCGACCTTGATGCGAAGAGGTTTCCCAAGCAAAGTATCCTCAACTTTCGCCACTATGTTTCCGTCCTTATCTTCCGTCGATTCGCTGAGCCTGCCACGAATAAACTGAATATTGTATTTTTCCTGGGCTTCCTTGTAAAGTTCTTCATAATGTCGGCCGAACATCCGCAAATCCATATAGAAGCAGAATACTTCGGCATCAGGAAGCAACTGTTTAACTTCAATAGCCTGTTTCACGGCAGTAATACAACAAACTTTCGAACAATGCAGGTTGTTGACTTTTTCGTCGCGGGAACCAACGCAATGTACAAAACCAACTCTTTCAGGTTTATTTCCATGCCTGTTCACAAATTCTTTTCCCGAAGCAAACAATTCTTCAAGATCGGCTGAAGTAATTACATTTTCATAAATGCCATAGCCATATTCTTCTTTACGATGAGAATCGAAAAGCTGAAAACCTGTGGTCAGAACAACTGCATCCGCTTTTTCCTGCCAGCCATTGTGACCTGTGATTGTAAAATAATCGTTAACAGCTTCCAAACCTGTAACTTTGGTTGCCATTTGAATTTTTACAGCTGAGTTCAATCCTTTCGTGATTGTTCCAAGCGCATCTTTTCCGGATATAAGATTAGGAAAGAGAGCGTGCCACTTTTTAAGATGTCCGCCTGTTACATCTTCCTTCTCAACCAATGTAACATGGAAACCCAACTTCGCCAGGCTGGCCGATGTTTCGAGTCCTGCCGGACCAGCTCCAATTACGACGACGTGTTTTCCCATGCTTAATGATAGTTATTCTTTAGCTTTCTATTATATCAATCGAGGATTCGCAGTTAAATGTATTATTCTTGTTTAAATCGGCAGATTAATCCGCATAAAACTTCAGATACGAAGGTGATTCGGGCATTCCCAGATCTTCCCCGTTTTTGCCTTTAAACTTTCGTGATGAATCATAAGGAATTCCAATTTTATCCAGCAACGGCTCAGCCGGAACCTGATGCACTTGCAAACCTATTTCCCAAGGATCGTATCCCATTATCATTCCGGCAACTTCCTCATAAGTAAATACCGGAATTCCATTGTGGTTTTTCCCATAGGTCTTCCCTTCCATTTCGCTGAGTGCGTATTGCCAACGATCTAAGAACATAGGGCAACCGGGGCAATTGGTAATAATCATATCCGGTTCGTAAGGCTCCATGGAATCAAATTTCTTTTTGGAACATGAAAGGGAGAAACCACGATTAGCCTGAACCAGGTATTGCCGGAAACCAAATCCACAACAATGCCGGCGCTCCGGATAATCAATCACCTCGCCACCCCAGGCTTCAATCATCCCCGAAAGAACATAAGGATATTCGGCACCGCCAATACCTTTGTGCGGAAACATTTTTGAATAATGACATCCTATATGTTCAACTACTTTTAAAGGCTTTCCGGTATTTTTATCAACCAGCTTATATTTTGCTTTGGCTGCAATCTGATGCCTGAATTTATAAACTATATCGCTGGCATGCGCCAGGTTTTTGGGCTTGTTAAATTCACGGCCGGTTGCTTTGAAAAGGAATTCCCTGATTCGGGCTTCAGTTTCGGGAAAATGATGCCAGGTTTCGAGGACTTCGGTGTACAAACCGAAACTGGTAACACACGAAGCGGCATAATTCTCGTAGCCTGCCTCCGTCATCAGGGCAAATTGCCTGGCAATTACGGTCATGGTTGTATCAAAAGGCACAACATCGGAATGGTAGCCTATTCCGGTACATGAAGTATGATGTTGTTCGTCATGAATATCTTTACCAAGCTCATCTTTGAGGATTTTTACAAATACAGCCTCGGCTCCCGGAAAGAATGTCTGCCTGATGCAACTTCTTGCATAAAAGTAATGATCATCGGCTATTTCTTTCTGATAATCCTGCCATATCAGTCTTTTCCCTTCTAATTTCATTCGTGGTTGTGCTTTTGATTGTTGGCAGTATAAATGTGTTGGAAATATTCACTATTGGTATCGGTACCGAATTCCAAACCCATTTCAACGGCTTTTTCCTTGGAGAATTCTTCAATTTTATCG
The DNA here is from genome assembly GCA_963665485.1 of Bacteroidales bacterium. Classification (GTDB taxonomy): domain Bacteria; phylum Bacteroidota; class Bacteroidia; order Bacteroidales; family UBA4417; genus UBA4417. The sequence goes on from OY762227.1 coordinate 2,143,456, forward strand.
TATCGTTCCTGTCCTCCTGTAACTTCAAAAATGCGTTGAAGTTCATCCAGATCATCCTGCGAAATTTTGCGTAAAGCACCCGATCCTTCACCATTATAATTCGCGCCAAGTTTATTCATGACAGGAATCAGGTTATTATGCTCCCAGTCCCACACCGGCCCTTGTTCAGGATGCATGTCGGGAACAACACTCTGAGGATGTACGCAATATCCGGATGATAAAATCTGATCGCCGATGGTACGTTTTACTGCCAGTTGCTGACGACCTTTTTCTGATTCGGTGAAAAGTCCCATATCCTGCGAAAGCGATCGCAATGCAATGATCATCAGGCCGGGCGCGTTGCCACGGGGACAACGTGTTTTGCACGACATACACTCACCACAATACCATATAGTATCACTGCTCATCAGTTCAATGATTTTTTCATCATTCTGAGATTGAACAGTGGTTGCAATAACACGCGGATCGTAATTGTAAAATTCGGCAGCAGGGCATATTGCTGTACAGGTGCCACAATTTATGCAGGCTTTCAACCCTTCAAAAAAGCGGACATCCTGCATCAATTTCTCATATATTTTCCCCATAACCCACCTCCAATTTGGATCATACAATTTTGCCCAAAGATAAAACGCTTACATATAATAATTTAAGAATGAATTCTATATTTATATATAAAATATACTAATATATAATAGATATTTTCCTAACAGTTTTATACTTTTGGCCTAAAAATTCAAGTGTGTTTTGCGATTCCAATAAAGCCTTGGTTTAAAATTCGGTTAAAGAATTAATTTCCTCTTTGATTTTATACTAAGTCTGAACCTTCATTCCACCTTGTCATTTCTGATTACATTCTCTAAGGAATAAATATATCCCAAACAAAATTCTAAAACCGGCAGTATGATTAGTGAATTATTTGCAAATTTGAATAATACAGCGTCTATTTTCAAATTATTTGGTGATCAGTATCTAAAAAGCGAAGACGTTGAACTGATTCAGGAAAATTCACAAAAACTGATTTTCAGGAAAGGGGAAGCTTTGATTAAGCAAGGCTCTAAATCCACGCATGTGGTTTTCCTTTTTAAAGGTATTATTAAGCATACTTACCAGAAGGAAAATTACAAAAACATGATCCTGACTATCACCAGTGCTCCAAGCCTGATTGGTGGAGCAAACATGTTTAATGATGGCAAGAATATATTCTCAGTTATAGCTGTTGAAGACTGCGAAGCTTTTATGATAGATATAAATATCCTGAAACAATTGTTAATGCAAAACAGTCAGCTTGCCCTAAAGCTGTTTGATATAGTATCAGAAATGTCGAAAGACAGTATTATAAACTTTATAAATTTAGCCCATAAACACGTGAACGGCAAGGTGGCTGATATTCTGCTTTATTTATCCGAATCGGTATATAAAAGTCAAAAGTTTACCTTATCCCTCACTCGAAGAGAATTGTCAGAATTTGCAGGAATTTCGGAAATTAATTTTATTTCAACCCTCAAAAAGTTCGAGAAAGACGGAATTGTTACAGCAAACTGTAAAGAAATTGAAATAGCAAATAAGGAACAATTGGAATTAATAAGCAAACTGGGTTAATGGTATTGAACGCAGCGTTCATTATTTTTCCATTTCCTCTTTCAGCTTTGGCACTATCATATCTACAAAATTCTGCAGAGGTTTTTCAGCCATCATGGCAATAAAAGGATTCATATCGGCGTCAATCACCATCTGAACCTGGCATTGTTCGGTATCAGATTGCCGGATAAAAGTTTCCAGAGTAAATCCGAATGGTAGTTTCCCCTCGCCAATCATGATGATTTCGGTGCAAGGCGTTTTGCTGGTTATGCGCAACCCCAGAGTTGCAAGACCTTTCACTTCGAAGGAACAGGAATCGCCTGTTGATTGCCAGTTTACTACCTGCTCGGGCAACAGCCGTCCGAAATTATTAAAATCGGTCAGAAAATCGTATACTTTCTGTGGCATACAATTGATAATCACCTTTTGACTTTCTATACGTCTGCTCATTTGTCCAGCCCCCAGTTTCTTGGATTCTCGCGCCACTGAATTAGTGACTGCATATCTGAATCTTTTATGTGATTTTGTTCCAACGCTTTCATGATGAGGTAATCATAATTGGTAAGAGTATGCAACGTGCAGTTTGCAGCCTTAAAACTATCTTCCGCATCAACCAACCCATAGGTGAAAATGGCAACCATTCCTTTCACATTGCACCCTGCATCGCGTAAAGCCTGTACAGCGTTAAGACTACTTTTGCCTGTTGAAATCAGATCTTCGACAACTACAACCGACTGTCCGCTTTCAACTACGCCTTCGATTTGATTTTCCAGGCCATGGCCTTTTTTCTCAGACCGGATATAAACGAAAGGCAATCCCATTTCCTGGGCAACCAATGCACCGATGGCAATTGCTCCGGTTGCAACTCCTGCAATCAGATCAACTGTTCCATACTCTTCATTTATCAGCTTCACAAACTCCTGGCGGATATATGTGCGGATTTTAGGGTATGACAACGTACGCCGGTTGTCGCAATAAATGGGGGACTTTATACCGGAAGCCCATGTAAACGGGTTAGCATTATCAAGCTTTATTGCTTTAATTTGCAATAGTGATTCAGCTGTGATAAGTCCGGTCTCTTCAAACTTTTTTCTCATGGTACAAAGATATACAGTTTTTTTAAACGAAAGAGCAGTTTTAATATGCCCGGATTATAACCTTTCCGAAAACAGGTCGAATGAGATGGTGCTGCATTATACAGGTAAAGCTTCTCTTATAAAAGCGTATAAGCTTTTTTGCCAGGATGAAGACTGTTTAAAATTAATAATAAAAGCCGATAATAATTTCCCGGAAGCCTGTAGATTTTTCAATACTATGTTCAAACGGATTGAGGCCGCGGGTGGAATAGTCAGAAATCAGCATAAGGAGTATCTTTTTATTAAAAGGTTGGGCTTTTGGGATTTGCCAAAGGGCAAATTATATAAAAAAGAAGCCATTCGGGATGGGGCTTTACGTGAAGTTACAGAAGAAACAGGGCTCACAAATCTCATTATTACAAAGCAACTTCCATCAACATGCCATATTTACACGGATAGAAAAGGCAAGGAGGTTTTAAAGGAAACATATTGGTTCGAAATGTTTAGTAAAGAGGATCAGATGCTTGTACCACAATTGGAAGAAGATATTACCGAGGTGAAATGGTTTAGCTCCGGTGATTTGAATATTCCTTTGCAAAACACCTATGCTTCACTCCGACAATTGCTGGAAAGCTATCTTAAAGATTAAAATATAAAACCAGTTTACATAACCGGTTTGTCCGGAATTCATTTTTGCCATAGACATGTGGTGAGCTTGCCGAACCGTTTCATAGATTCCGCAGATTTAAACTGCTTCGGAAGTTTTAAGAAATTAAAATTTGTCAGCGTAATCCGCGTAATCTGTGGCATGTATTTGGTATTCGGGATTTGCAGGTTCTCACAGCTTGCAAATGTGGCATTGCGTCAAAATTTATTTCATTTTCTGAAATTAAAGAAATAAATATCTTAACATCAAACAGATAATAATTCTATTTATACTGATTATTAACTACTTCATGTTATTTGATCACGATTAAAGAGTACCTTTGCCGGCTTAATCTTAAATCTTTTAATGAATACATTTGACCAATTGGGCCTTCAGGAAAATATCCTGAAAGCAATCAAAGAACTGGGGTTCGAAAACCCTATGCCCGTGCAGGAGGCCGTTATCCCGCGAATAATTGAAAACAACACCGACATTGTTGCCCTGGCACAAACAGGAACAGGAAAAACCGCAGCTTTTGGATTACCGCTGCTACAGCTCATCGATCCTGACAACAAAAAAACACAGGCACTCATTCTGAGCCCTACACGCGAACTGTGTATGCAGATAGCAAGTGACCTGAATTCTTACTCAAAATATTTGCCTAATATTAAAGTTACTGCCGTTTACGGTGGTGCAAGTATTGAGACACAAGCAAAACAGCTGAAAAACGGCACGCAGATTATTGCTGCCACCCCGGGCCGTATGCTCGACATGATTATGCGTAAATACGCTGATTTGTCGGAAGTACGTTTCCTGGTTCTCGACGAAGCTGACGAAATGCTGGATATGGGTTTTGAGGAAGATGTTCAATCAATTATTGAAAGTACTCCCAAAGACCGCCACACATTCCTTTTTTCGGCTACCATGCCGACGGATGTTGAAAAAATTGCCCGGCGGTATATGAAGAACCCTGAAACAATAAGTATGGGTCAGCGTAACATTGGCGCAACTAATGTTAAGCACATTTATTATCTCACTCATGCCCGGGACCGTTATACCGTTTTGAAGCGTGTTGCCGATTTTCATCCTGACATGTATGCAATCATTTTTTGCCGTACCCGCCAGGAAACACAGGAAATCTCTGATTCACTGATCCGTGACGGATATAGTGCCGACGCTTTGCATGGCGATTTATCGCAATCCCAGCGCGACCACGTAATGAAAAAATTCCGCGAAAAGCACCTTAACATGCTTGTAGCTACTGATGTTGCAGCACGCGGAATTGACGTAAGTGATCTTACTCATGTAATCAACTACCAGTTGCCTGACGATACTGATAACTATATTCACCGTTCTGGCCGTACAGGCCGCGCAGGTAAAGACGGTATCAGCATTTCCATCATAAATATGAAGGAAAAAGGTCGTATCAAGATGCTTGAAAGGCAGATTGGTAAACCTTTCAGCGCAGGTAAGATTCCTTCAGGACGCCAGGTTTGTGAAAAACAACTTTATCACCTGATCGACCGTATGGAAAATGTAAATGTAATTGAAGATGAGATCAACGATTTCCTTCCTGTCATTTACAAGAAACTTGAATCGCTGACCAAAGAAGATATTATCAAACGCTTCGTTTCGGTTGAGTTCAATAGTTTCCTCGAATATTACCGTGATTCAAAAGATCTGAATGTTGACGAATCGCGTGAGCGTTCCGACCGTTCGGAAGGTGGCTCATTCACCAGGCTTTTCATGAGCATAGGTCGTAAGGATGGATTAACCGTTCCGAAACTTCTCGGTATGGTTAACGAATATACCAACAGCCGTGATCTAAAAGTTGGCAGGATTGAGTTAGGCGATACGTTTACTTTTATTGAAGTAGATACTAAGTATCTGCCTTTGTTTATGGCGTCTTTTAAAGACCAGACTATGAACGAAAGGCCAATTAGAGTGGATGTCGCTGAAGATCAGTCTTCGTCGGAACGGCCAGGTCGTTCATCGTACGGAGGAGGAAGAGGTGGAAGAGGCGGAGATCGGGGAGGAGATCGTGGTGGTTACAGAGGCGGACGCAGCGGAGGTGGTGATCGCGGAGGTTATGGCGGTGGAGATCGTGGCGGTTCAGGCGGCGGTTACAAGAAGAGCTACGGCGGATCAAGTGACAGGCCGGCCTACAAAGGTGGTGGAGACCGCAGAAGTGATTCAAGCCGCTCGGCAACCCGTCCGGATTCGGACAGAGGCGGCAGCAGACCTTCAGGCGGAGAACCCTGGTACAAGGAACAAGCCGGAAAACCGGGAAAGAAGAAGAAGAGGTTTTAGGAAACTGGAAACTGGAAACCGGAAACTGGAAACTGGAAACTGGAATCTGGGAAACAGATATATTTTAAATATAAAAAAACGCCTCATTAACGGGGCGTTTTTTGTTTAGGTATAATTAAGGATTTTACTTCAATTTTATACATTTCATTTAACCTAAGAAGGAATTCTTCCAGAAGCGGGGATATGTACCAGCATGCGTCAAAAAATAAGACGCGCGCCAACCGAGTTTTAAAATAACACATAACGGCAGTCTGTCCAATAACCCCCGCTATTCCGTTGTATTACCAAATGTACAGTCTAATAGGATATAATAAGCTGCGGGCTGAAAAATATTTTCGGATTTGGGTGAGTTGTAATGGGAGCTGATGGTGCGCAAAAAAAGTGTAAAACTGTTCCAAAAGTCGAAAAGCAAGGCTTTGGAGCCACTTTTGCAAGCCATCGAAGCCAATTATAGTAATAATTCTTCGCATATTGAATGCCACCAACATCAGACCTACATCTGCACTTGCCCGTTTCATGCCTTTTTTCGTTAAAATGTAACTGAATCCCCACTGCCGTTTAATAATTCCATAGGGATGCTCAACTATTGCCTGCCTTCGGCGATAAAGATCTTTGTTAGTATCTACCCTTTGCCTGTTAGCTTCTATCAATTCGGCATGTTCGGAGCGTTCCAACATCCTTCCACCTTTGTTGTTGGTGCAATTAGCTCTCAGGCTACAGCCTGCACAGGCTTTTGTGGTGTATTGTTTAATCTTGTTTGTTGATTTGCCCCGGCTTTTATTATACCAGTTGCTATTGGTGGTGAGGGTTTGGCCGGCAGGACAGGTGTAGGAATCGGAGAGCTTATCGTAGTTGAAATGCTCCACATCAAAAGCCGGATCGGGAGCATGCGAGGCTACCCCGGGCACAGCTACCAGTACTTCAATGCTTTGCTTGTCGGCATAATCAAACTCGCTGCCGGTATGGTATCCCTTGTCGTAAAGAGCGGTAAAATCATCGTTTTGTAAGATGGTTTTGGCCCGGCGTACCATGCCACCCATGGCTTTGGAGTCGTTTTGGTTGGTTACTTTGTAATCAATAAGCAGGTTGTGCTTTGCATCAACAGTAGTTTGTATGTTGTAGGCTACTTCGGTAATGTTGTTGCGGGTAATGAGCTGTCGGCTTTCGGGATCGGATGTCGAAATCTGGGTTTCACCGCTTTGTTCCAACTCTTGCTGCATTTGTTCATAGCGAACTTTCCGTTCAGCATGTGTCTTAGCCTTTTCCTGTATCTCTGTTCTTTGTGGTTCGCTTATACTATCCTTGTCTTCGCTTGCCAGTATTTTGCTGTATTCTTCCAGTTTCTTGTCGATATAAGCGATGTGCTGTTCAATTTTTTTTGGATTAAAATTGTTTTTCTTCGAATTTTGAGCTCGCAGTTTTGTGCTGTCACCAGCCACCAGTTTACCCCCTATCAAATTAAAATGTTTGGCCAGTTGCACGGTTGCCCTGAAAACCCTGCGTATAGCCTTAGGATTGTCGCGCCTGAAGTTCGAAATGGTGTTGTGATCGGGAACCAGGCTTTTCATCAGCCACATCAGTTCAATATTCCGGCCACATTCTTTCTCCAAGGTGCGGGAGGAACGGATGCGGTTCATGTATCCGTAAATATAGAGTTTTAGCAAAACCGACGGGTGATAGGCCGGCCTTCCGTTTTCCATAAACTCAAACTTAAAGCCAAAGTCTTCAAGTTTTAAGCTATCCACAAACATGTCGATCAAACGGACTTCGTTATCCTGAGCAATGGCCGCTTCCAGCGAAGAAGCGAAAAGTGGAATCTGGTTTCTGTCTTGTCCTGTGATGAATTTCATGTATTAAAAATACAGATAATCAATAATATAACAAAATATTTTCAGCTTCTTTATTCAATAAGTTATCAAGTTTCGGTTGTTGATAAGTACCCTCAGAATTTCTTGCCTGAAAGATTAATAAATAGGTTATTAGACAGTTTGACGGTTGAGGCTAAAAATTGTGGCGATTTGCGTGGTTGTCTGCTGTCAACCAACACCAAGGCTGGTGCGGGGCAGGTTTTCTATTTTTTAAGAAATCTGTAACCAATAGATAAACCTATAACTCGATTTTTTGCTGTTTCAGCATTGCCAAGATTGTACATGCTATTTGCTAACCCTAAACTATAAGTTAAGCCAAATTGGAAAGCATTTATTAATATTCCACATCCAATATTTAAACCAAAATCAATTCGGGAATTTAATCCTGACCCCCAAATAAAACCAGAGGAATGTTTATTTGTTTGACCATTCTGAGTTGTCTCGTCTTTAAACGAATAGCCGATTCCGTAACCAATATATGGACCTAAAGCACCATATAGTTTTTTATTACCCAAGTCAAAAGTCGCTTTTGCGTTTAATGGTATATCAATATAATAAAATGTAGATTTCCCATTGACGTTAGTTGCAACACCATAATAATCATTAAATGTGAATTTGTTTTTGAATCCTTTGGTAGTCAAGAATAAACCAGTTTCTAATGAAAATGATTTTGCAACCGCGAATTCTGCCGTGGCTCCAAAATGAAAACCGGGATTTAGTTTTAAATCATAGTTAAAAGTTTCGTAATTCCCACTGCTTCCGTAATTTCCAATACTTCCATGATTATTTTTCGAATCAAAATTTGATAAGTTAAACCCTCCTTTTAATCCAAAAGTCTGAGCAAAAGTCACTGAAGTAAATGCAAGAAGGACTATAGCAATGAGTGTTCTTTTTAAATTTGTCATATGTTTTACTGTGTTAATTCCAATCCATTTAGCTTTTCGATATTACCCGTTTTTAGAATGGTTTCTGGTCTCAATTTTTTATTTAAGTAGTTTGTCAGCATAATAGATGTCTATAAATGTCAAGTCGAATTTCCGTTTGTCCTTCTGATTGTCCTATAAGTTGTTTCTTAAACTTGCCCTTGCTGTCCTAAGTCTTCTTATGAAAAATGATGGCTGTCCTGAGTTTGCAACTCAGGACACTAAATTAAACTATTTCTTTCTTTCAAATCGGATGAATTTCGAGCAATCCTTTGCCTTTTCCAACATAATCCCTTGCACTACTGTAAAGATAATCTTCAGGTTTATCTACCAATCCGGCTTCAACCGGATTGTTGTGCATATAATTCATTTTTTGCCAGGTAAATCCGGTTGAAAATAATTCTTTGGGTTGGTTATCCTGCCGCCAAAACTGGTAAACGCTATTTCTGATGTTCTTGTTACCTTGCTCTTTAAAAATCTGCAACATCCATTCTTTACGGCTTTCACTCTTGTTTTCAGTAATTGCCTTTATAATTTGTTTGCTTGTGAATTTCTTGAAATCGCGAAGTATATCACTTGTGTCTTGGTTTTTAGCCGACACAACCAGGTGCAAATGATTGCTCATAAGGCACCAGCCATGTATAAGCAGGCCTCTTTCCTGCTGGCAATGCCGTAAGCTATCCAGTAATATATCACAGTATGTTTTTCTTGTAAATACATCAACCCATTCAACAACTGCAAAAGTTAAGAAATGGATACCTTCATGATTACGGATTTTATAACCACCAACCGACATATAAATCAACTTGAAATCAAACAAATATACAAATATCCTTTGAGAGAACAGACTGAACGTTTTTGGTTCGGTATCCGTAGTCGCAGACTATGGATAGCACTTATTTTATTTTTTTTGAAGACTACGGACAACTGAGATAAATGTTAAAATCAATCATGTGTTAATAAATATAAATCAGGCAGATAAATACTTTCTTCCTACAGATACTACGCTCCAGAATATAGATGATAAGCTCCGGCATCAGGCAGATCTGCTCCGGTGATCAGAAGTTCTTTTCCGATAGTAAGCAATATTATTCCGGAAAGTAGAAGCTGTTTTCCACAGCATAGAAGCTATTTTCCGGAGGTTAGAAGATGTTTTCCGGGGTCGGAATATGTCGTCTGCAAAAGTTTGTACTAACAGGAAGCCTGTGATATCACTTTCCGTATAGCTACCCCTTAAAATGCAAACCCTTCCGGAGTTTAAAACTCCGGAAGGGTTTATTGTATGCCTTACATCTTACTCCTTATTCCTTCGCTCCCAGCCAGCGTTCAGCTTCGATAGCAGCCATGCAACCCGTACCTGCGGCAGTAACAGCCTGGCGGTAAACGTGATCCTGAACATCACCGGCGGCAAATACACCGGGAATATTGGTGCGTGTGCTTCCGGGAACAGTTTTAATATACCCCTGTTCATCCAGATCAATCTGGCCTTTGAACATATCGGTGTTTGGAGTATGACCAATAGCGACAAAAAATCCCTGGATATCAATTTCTCTGATTTCACCGGTTTTAGCGTTTTTCAGGCGGGCGCCGGTTACAACTTTGCCGTCGCCGGTAATTTCTTCAGTAAGTGAATCCCAGATAATTTCAATATTCGCGGTATTCTTAACCCTGTGCTGCATAGGTTTTGAAGCACGAAGTTCGTCGCGGCGAACAATCAGGTAAACCTTTTTACATAGTTTCGCCAGGTATGATGCTTCCTCACAAGCTGTGTCGCCTCCACCTACTACGGCTATATCCATACCACGGAAGAAAAATCCGTCGCAGGTAGCACAGGCTGAAACACCGTGGCCGTTGTATCTTTTCTCCGATTCAAGACCCAGCCAGCGGGCAGTGGCACCTGTTGAAATAATTACGGTATCAGCTTCTATTACTTTGCCGCTATCGGTGGTTGCTTTAAGCGGGTATTGCTGAAAATCTACTTTTTCAATAATACCAAACCTCACATCAGTTCCAAATCGTTCGGCCTGGTGCTGTAAATCTTCCATCATTACCGGACCGGTAACTCCTTTCGGATAGCCAGGGAAATTATCTACTTCGGTGGTTGTGGTAAGCTGACCGCCCATCTGCATGCCTGTGTAAACAACAGGTTTAAGGTCGGCACGTGCGGCATAAATGGCAGCGGTATACCCGGCTGGGCCGGAGCCTATGATAAGGCATTCAACTTTTTCAATTTCAGTGGATGACATAATATGGTTTTGTTTTTTAGAAGGGTGCAAAAATAATCTTTTATGTCGTAATGACATAAATTATACCAGTCTGAATAAACCAAATATATCAACTAAAATTATGATCTAGATCTGACAGATTGTCTGATTCTTAAGCTGCCTGCATTGTTAATTAATGAGTTGCCTTTATTAGTGTATCCGGGAGACAACAAATTTGTTTGCAACTGTAATTTTTCTGGCTTTTTATCGAAACTCCACTCAAAGTATTATTCCGGAAATATTTTTTGAAGCAAAAGCTGTTATACCCGGTCCCAAATAAAAAAGTTCACTTCTGAAAGCTTACATTATACCAACTAACTATCACAGCGCGAACTTATCTGTGTTCCTTGCATCTGAATGGATACAGATTTGCAGACATCAAACCCTGAATAAATCACTACTTATTCTTTTCAACTGTACAGGATTATATTTTTGTATCTTTGTTGAAGCCCTTTCAAGTATTATAAACTGGTTGAGTAATTACTACTTTCTTCTGAATAGCGATTTTGATTTAAAATAAATTATTTTAATGAATTTGCTAAACCCCGCAGAATTGAAAAAGATAACAATACTTTTTCTCTCAATCCTTTGGCAAACAACGTTTTCGTTGGTTTCGGCTCAGGAACAGGACACACTGAAAACAGATGATGTTCTTACTATGTCTCTTGCTGATTTAATGAATATAAAAGTTGTTACTGCATCTAAAACCAATGAGTCAATTAAAGATGTAGCTGCCACAGTTCATGTTATCACTTCTGAGCAAATCAGGGACCGAGCTTATTTTACTCTTGAAGAGGCGCTCTCAGACCTTCCGGGATTTCAATTCAGAAACATTCTGGGTTTTAATAGTTATGTTTTTCTTCGCGGAGCACCAAGCCAGAATAATCTGATACTGTTAATGGTTGATGGCATTCAGATCAATGAACTAAATTCCGGAGGGTTTTACGCTGGTGGTCAGTTCATTATGTCGGATATTGAACAGATAGAAGTTGTTTATGGTCCGGCTTCAGCGCTTTATGGCACCAACGCAGTGTCAGGAATAGTAAATATCATCACAAAAAAGCCCACAGGCAAAACGGCACATATTAGTTTGCAGGGTGGGAATTTCAAGACAGGTATGCTTGATTTTAATCTGAAAAATTATAATGCTCTCAAGGATATCGGATATTCTATTTCTGCTCAGTACAAAACCACTGAAAAAGCCAATTTGAAAGGCAGTAACGGAGATAATAACTGGACCGATACTATGGAGAATTTTGAGAACGACCTGTCCTTATCTTCACGATTGAAGGCGAAAAAGTTCACCGCAGGAATTGACTACCAGGATAAGAGGACGTCGATGACTACAAATTTTAAATCAGTTGGTGATATTTACCTTGACAAAAACACATTATGGGATATCTACTTCCTGAACGCTTTTGTAAAATACACAAACAATATCCACGAAAAATGGACCTTAAATTCAACAGCCTATTACCGCAATTCGACTGTAAAGCCGAATACGATAAACGCAATTATTAAATCTACCGATACAACTCCGGGACAACAGATTGGCTATTATCGCCCTAATCAGTTATTCGGTATCGAAAATCAGTTTAATTACAAGCCTTCGGAACGTATATTGATAATTGGAGGAATAATAGGTGAAGCCGAAGGTCTTGCGGAAGGTTTTTCGATCACGTACAGTAATTCGCAGTATGAAGCACCCAAACCACCACCAAAACCGGCTATCATCAGCAACTACCTGTTTAGCTACTATATACAGGCTAACGCTGCTATTTTCAAACAGCTCTCTTTCACCGGTGGAATAAGGCATGATTTCTCCAGCTATTACGGGCAGGTATTTATTCCCCGCCTTGGCCTGGTATTTAACCAGGATAAATTCACTGCCAAGTTGCTTTACAACAAAGCTTTCAGGTCGCCAAAACCCTGGGACTACACGTATGGAACCGGGAATAGTAATTTAAAACCTGAAAAAATGAAATCTGTGGAATTATGCTTTTCGTACCTGGTTAAAGATGTGCTCAATATCGGCGGATCGGTGTATTTTAATACTATAAATGATAAACTCACAAAAGAAACAACCGGTACGGTCGACAGATGGATAAACAAAGACATACTTAATACTACTGGATTTGAATTGTATGGAAATTATTTGGCAGGAGACATTACTATGTACGCAAATTACGCGTTTAACAAATCCACCGATCAGGATGATGAATATATTCCTGAAATTGCCAAACATACTGCCAATGCCGGAATTACATATTCTTACGTAAAGATTCTTAAGATAAATCTCAGGGCAAACTACCTGGGCGACCGTGAAAATCCAACAATAATTCCGTCAACCGGTAATTCTGAAATTAAAGATGCACTCCTTCTCAATGCCTGTATTTCGTACCTGGGTATCAAAGCATTCAATTTGCAACTTAAAGTGAATAATATTCTGAACCAGGAATATTATCATCCCTCCAATCGTTTTGAAGGCCGATACAGGCAGCCGCAAAGAGCTTTCTCGCTTATTGTTACCTATAGTTTTAGTTGGAAAAAGTAACTAAACATGCATCTTTTTTACTGCCATTGATTAGAAAAAAAATGAAAGATTTCTATCTGAACAGTATGATAAAATTCGTACTCCTCTTAGTAATGATAACCGGAGTAATGGCGGGGAATCAATCATTCTGTCAAACACGGGAATCATTAGTAAAGGCCGGTTACATTGAAAAATTTACACGTTTTGCCGAATGGCCGGAAACAGCAACTAAAAGTGAGCCAACACACGTTTTTACAATTGCTGTTATCGGGGAAAATACTTTCGGCAGCGATTTAGACAATTTGTTCAGCAAAACAAAAATTAAAAATAATCGGGTACAAATCAATTATTTATCCTCAGTTGAAGAAATTGAGGATTGCATGATACTGTTTATTTCCGCATCGGAGAAAAATAATCTCCCCAATATACTCCAGCGCACTGCAGGTAAGCCAATATTAACAATAAGCGACAGCAAGGGTTTTGGCGTAAAAGGAGTAATCATTAATATGTTTCAGGAAGGCGATTATATCCGGTATGAAATAAACCGGACTGCTCTCCAGAAATCAGGTCTGATAATTAATAGTTTGCTTTTAAACTCAGCAGTAATAATAAAATGAAACGAGCCATGACACTAAATTGTCTCACAGAGCAATGATTATTTTCATGGCGACTTGCATGTGACCCGTAAAAAATCAACAAAAACACATGAGATGGCCAGATTTCAGTTTATAAAGGACCTTTCGATAAAAAACAAAATAGTAGCTATTATTTTGTTTGTCACATTTTCTGCTATTTCAATTGGCTTTGTTATCATTACTATCAGGGATATAAAGCGGTTGCATTCAGTTACTCAATCACAATTATCGTTGGACGCAACATTAATAGGCGATTATTGTATAGTGCCACTCACCTTCGGAAACAAACAACAGGCTGAAGAGGCATTGTCGAGGCTGAAATATATTGAATCTGTTGATGAAGGATACCTTTTTGATAAATCAGGAAAACTCTTTGCCTCGTATCCGGATTCATTACTAAAACCAGCAGTGATAGCCCTGAGTAAAACCCGAAATGCAACATATAAAGACGGACATTTTCTGATAACCGAAATCATCAGCTTTGATAATGAACCAATCGGAACACTCTATCTCAAAGCAAATTCAAAAATACTGGTAAAAGAAACTCAAAAGCTTGGCATTGCACTTGCCATTGTTTTTCTGGTTATGTTCATCACCTCCTATCTGCTTGCGTCGTGGCTGCAAAAACTTTTCACTAAGCCAATTCTGAAACTGGCAGATATGACTGCCGATGTATCCAAAAACCAGGATTTTACACTTCGGCTTGAACCTTACGGAAAAGACGAGATCGGATCACTTTATCTGCAGTTTAACAACTTATTGGCTCAGTTACTCAAGAAACAAAATGAGCGCGATAAGGCCGAGAAAGAAATCTCGTTTCTGGCCCAGGCACTCCGAAATATCAATGAATATGTTTGTATCACTGATATAGATAACAACATAACTTATGTTAACCATGCCTGGAGAAAGACTTTTGGCTACAAAAACGAAGAAGCCATCGGAAGGAAGGTAGATTTAATAGTTTCTCCGGATAATCGTAAAGGGATTGTCGATGAAATTTATGCGGGAACATTACAAGGAGGTTGGAAAGGCGAAATCCTTAACAGGCGTAAAGATGGGAGTGATTTGCCGGTATTTATATCCACATCCATAATATATGACATTGAAAAACATCCGGTTGCTCTTGTAGGCATAAGTTCGGATATGACCGAACGTAAAATGGCAGAAGAAAAAATTAATGTCAGGGAACAGCAACTTTCACTTATTTACAGCAATGTGTATGATGCTATTTATTTCCTTTCGGTTGAACCTGATAATCGTTTTCGTTTCCTGTCAGTAAACCCAACTTTCCTGGTTCTGACCGGCCTTACTGAAGATCAGATAGTTAATAAGCTTGTACATGAAATTATCCCGGAACCATCTCTTTCCTTTGTAATTGAAAACTACACTAAAGCAATTAACGCGAAAACATCAATACAATGGGAGGAAGAAACCGATTATCCTACAGGCCGAAAAATTGGATTGGTTAGTATTACGCCACTTTTCGACTCAAATGAAAAATGTATTAATTTAATTGGGACGGTTCATGATATAACGGAGAGAAAACAAGCAGAAGAAGAATTAAAACTTCATCGGGATCACCTCGAAGAACTGGTAATACAAAGGACTTCGGAGCTGGAGCAGGAAAAAGAACACGCTCTTTCAGCCGACCGGCTTAAGTCGGCCTTCCTGGCAACCATGTCGCATGAGCTTCGGACGCCGCTGAATTCTATAATTGGTTTCACAGGTATATTAATGCAGGAACTGCCCGGACCTTTAAACGCTGAACAGAAAAAACAACTCGGCATGGCCCAAAACAGTGCCAGGCATTTACTATCACTAATTAATGATGTGCTTGATATTTCGAAAATAGAATCGGGTCAGCTTAAAATGAATCTACAGTCATTCGACCTTAAAGAAGTGATATATAAAGTGGTTGAAATAAACAAGCCTTTTGCTGAAAAGAAAAATCTAAAAATAACAATATCCATTGATGAAAATATTAATAAAATTACCAGTGACATCCTTAGAGTTCAGCAGATTCTTTTAAATTTGGTTAACAATGCAATTAAGTTTACTGAAATCGGAACCATCAGTATTAAATGCTTTCCGGTTAGTGACTACATAAAAATACAAATTACTGATACCGGAATGGGAATAGAGAAGGAAAAAATAGAACAACTGTTTAAACCTTTCATGCAAATTGATACAGGATTGACACGAAAACATGAAGGAACCGGATTGGGGCTATCAATTTGTAAAAAACTTACCGAAATGCTCGACGGCCAGGTTGAAGTTGAATCTGTATATGGCTCCGGCAGTACGTTTACTGTTACCTTACCAATTAGTAAAACTTAGGATATGAAACAACGAATTCTGATAATAGAAGACAATGAGCAGAATATGTATATGCTGACCTACTTACTCGAAAGCAATAATTATGAGGTCTTCCAATCTTTCAGCGGTCGCGATGGGATAGTTCTTGCTAATAAATGCCAGCCTGACGCAATTTTGCTCGATATACAGCTACCTGAAATGGATGGATATTCCGTAGCTCGTGAGCTTAGAAAAAACAAAAATCTGGCAGCTATACCTATAATTGTAGTTACCTCATATGCCATGCCAGGGGATAAAGAGAAAGCATTCGAAGCAGGTGCTACAGGATACATCGAAAAGCCGATTGATCCTGATACATTTATTCCTCAAATGGAAGTGTTCATTTAATACAGTGGAGGGAAAAATATGATTAAAATACTGATAGTAGACGATAAACCTGAAAATCTATATTTGCTGGAAGCAATACTTGATACCAACGGTTTTAAAACCATCCCGGCAAAAAATGGCGCTGAAGCTCTGGAATTAATGAGGGAATCAATCCCTGATCTTATTATTGCGGATATTTTAATGCCTGTTATGGATGGATTTACCCTGTGCAGGGAATGCAAAAAGGATGAAATACTCAAAAAAAATCCTTTCTTTTTTTATACTGCCACATATATCAATTCTAAGGACGAAGAGTATGCTTTAGGTCTTGGAGCTGATCGCTTTATTCTAAAACCACAGGAACCGGATGTTTTTTTGAAAATTATTAAAGACTTTCTGGAAGAAGTGAAGATAAAATCAATCCATCCCAAAGAAGTTAATGCTCAACCCGAAACAGTTGTTTTAAAACAATACAATGAAGTACTCATCAGAAAAATTGAAGATAAAATGCTTCAATCTGAAAAATCTGAAAAAGAGATCAGAAGATATGCTGAGGAACTGGAAAAAGAAATTCATGAACGTAAAAAGAATGAGGTTTCGCTGCTTAAAAGTGAAGCATACAACCGCTTACTATACAACTCTTCACCCATTGGATTGGTTTTATGTAAAATGGATGGAACTTTTGTTGATGTGAATCAGGCGTTTGCCAATATTATTGGCCGGACTGTTGAGGAAACACTGAAACTCAATTATAAAGACATAACTCAGGCAAAATATGAAGCACAGGATGCAGAACAAGTAAAAAACATAATAGAAAAAGGTCATTACGGATATTATGAGAAAGAATACATCCA
Source organism: Bacteroidales bacterium (assembly GCA_963665485.1). GTDB lineage: Bacteria > Bacteroidota > Bacteroidia > Bacteroidales > UBA4417 > UBA4417. Next base: position 2,160,825 of record OY762227.1, read on the forward strand.
CAGCGACGGGCATCTGGTTCCGGTGCTTTTACAGGGTCTCGTCCTGGAGCGCGATGGTGAGCAATTCACCTGGTCAACCGTTGAGGATATAACTGAAAGGAAAAAAGCTGAGTTGAAGCTTCTGGAAAGTCAGCATTTGTTTCAAACACTTGCCGAGGTTTCTCCTGTCGGAATATTCCGCACAAGCCCTGATGGATATACAACCTATGTTAATTTGAAATGGTCGGAATTATCTGGATTGATGTTTGAAGAGGCATTGGGCGACAAGTGGCTGGATGCAGTGCATCCGGATGATAAGGAAAAAGTATTGGAAAGCTGGAGATTTAAAACCGAGCTGCAAAAACCCTCACAAACCGAATACCGGTTTCTCCACAAAGATGGCAGTGTTGTATGGGTGATAGGCAATGCCGTTCCGGAATGGAACGACAACGAATTAAACGGCTATATCGGAACCATTACCGATATTACAACCATTAAGAATTTTGAGAAAGATCTTGTGCAAGCCAAGGAAAAAGCAGAAGAAAGCGACCGGCTTAAATCGGCCTTCCTGGCGAATATGAGCCATGAAATACGTACTCCGATGAATGGCATCCTTGGTTTTTCCGAACTGCTCAAAATGCCGGGTTTATCTGGCAAACAGCAACAGGAATATATAAAGATTATAGAGAAAAGCGGAGCCCGGATGCTAAATATTATCAATGATATTGTAGAAATTTCAAAAATTGAATCCGGGTTGATGAATGTTGTTCAGTCAGAAACCCAAATTAACAAGCAAACCCAATTTATTTATGATTTTTTCAAACCACAGGCTGATGACAAAGGTATTCAAATCACAATGCTGAATGGGCTGCCAGCTGACGAGTCAACCATTATAACAGATCGGGAAAAGATTTATTCTGTTTTAACGAACCTTGTGAAAAACGCTATCAAATTTACATTTAATGGATCAATTGAATTTGGATATAATTTAAAGGCAAATGAGCTGGAATTTTTTGTTAAGGACACTGGAATAGGAATTCCCCGGGACAGGCAGAAAGCGATCTTCGACAGATTTGTTCAAGCCGATATTGCGGATTCAAAAGCTTTCCAGGGAGCCGGACTTGGATTATCCATATCAAAAGCATTCGTGGAGATGTTAGGCGGGAAAATTTGGGTGGAAAGCGAAGCCGGAAATGGTTCAGTATTCTATTTTACCATTCCCTACACTACAAAATCAGTAGATAAAAATTCAACCAATACAAATATTCTTACCACAGAAGCATTGATTGAACAGCATGGGAAACTGAAAATATTAATTACCGATGATGATGAAGTATCACAAATACTAATTTCGCTCGCACTTAAAAGTTTATCAAAAGAACTTTTAAAAACCTCAAACGGTATTGATGCTGTGGAAGCATGCCGTAAAAATCCTGACATTGATCTGGTTATGATGGATATGAAAATGCCCGGGATGGATGGATATGAAGCCACCAGGCAAATCAGGCTATTCAATAAAAATGTAGTAATCATAGCGCAGACCGCCTTTGCGCTTTCGGGCGACAAAGAAAAAGCTATAGCAGTTGGTTGTAACGACCATATTACGAAACCTTTGAACCTGTATTCGCTCAGGAAGATCCTGCAAAAATATTTTGGAGAGTGAAACTGGTTAATGGTTAAAGGTTTGTGCTTTTCACCTTTATCCTGTTTATTACAACTACGTGCCTTACTTTTAATACTCCAACTGTTACATGATGCCTTGCCATTCCGGCTCCTCATTATGTTTATCTGATGTTTGCAAAAATCAGGAAATGGTCAGAAGATGGAATAGTTGATGAAACTTATTGTCAACAGATTTGAATTTGATCAGCAATTATTCCCGGAGATTCAGAACGTTCTGTTTTCAAGTTTTTCAATGCGGCTACGTATTTTCTGAGGAATTTGAACTTTACTGTTTTCATTAAAGTCAAACAGGACAAGAACATCCTTTGCTTCGCCTGTTACCTGGTTTTTATCGTTAAGTATACGGTGACAAATTCCGAAACTGCTATTTTTTATAAAATCGACTCCTGACAGAATTGTTATCTGCCCGGGATAATACAGCGGTATTTTGAATTCACACTGGCACGAAGCAAGAACGGGACCAATTCTGGATTCATTGTGCATCTTCGAAAGGCCTAATTTTTCGATGTATTTTACCCTGGAAGCCTGTATATACTTAAAGATTGCTACGTTGTTTACGTGTCCGAATGAATCGATATCACCCCAGTCGATCCGGAGTTTTAGTTTTACAGGGAAATTAAGTTCAGTCATATCTCTTTGTCAGTCATTAATTCGGCAGCAAATTTAGTTAGTTTTTATTGTTTTCCCTCTTGGTTAACAGCTGTGAATTACAAATTCGGGCGTGAATCGGATTTCAAAATACATAAAAATTGGCAGAACCTGGGGAAAACTGGCTGAATATTTGAAGCTTCTTCTTAAACTATTTAAACTATGTGTATTATTGCTTAAAACTGACTATATGTCATAAAGTCATTAACTTAACTCCTGGGCTGTTCAATTTTAAAGCACGCTTTATTTTTGTGTTAAAAAGGTTTACTTTTGCTTAAAATTTTCAATTGTATGCTCCTTTTAAACGGATATAACTTAACTTCAAAAGAATTATATAATTTATCCAAAAGCGACTCAAAAATCGGGATCTCCGAAGAAGCCGCTGAAAAAGTCAGTAAAAGCTTTGAATTCTTAAAGTCGGTATATTCTGACCTGAATCTGTATGGAATTAATACGGGTCTGGGGCCTATGGCCCAGGTTCGTATCAGTGACGATAAACTGGTAGAACTTCAATATAACCTGGTGCGTAGCCATACATCGGGTTTCCCGAATTACCTGGATAATTCCAACTGCAAAGCTGTTTTTGTTACCAGGTTGAATTCGCTCATCAGGGGTCATTCTTCTGTAAGTGGCAATCTTATTTATCACATGGTAAACATGTATAACAATGAGATATTTCCGTGTATTCCAATTCATGGAGGAGTAGGAGCGAGCGGCGACTTGGTTCAGCTGGCGCATCTTGCCCTGGCAGTTATAGGTGAAGGGACAGTATATTTTAGAGGGAAGCAGATGCCTGCATCGGAAGCTTATGCTGAAGCCAGACTTCAACCTTCGAAGCTGGTTTTACGCGAAGGACTGGCCCTTATTAATGGTACATCTGCTATGACAGGAGTTGGCGCTCTCAATGTGGTGAGAGCCACCACCGCGCTGGAATGGATGCTGGTTCTTTCGGTGATGATTAATGAAGCGATGGAAGCATTCGACGATCATTTTTCGGCTGAACTGAATGCCGCGAAAAAACACTCCGGACAGCAGGAAGTTGCCAGACTCGCCCGAGAAATACTTAAAGGCTCAAAGCTTATCCGTGCCCGGAACAATCATTGGGATAAGGAAGAATCCAATGATTTCTTTAAGGAAAAAGTTCAGGAATACTACTCATTGCGTTGCATTCCACAAATTCTGGGACCTGTTTACGATACGCTTTGCAATGCTGCCAGAACTATCGAAAACGAGCTGAATTCGACCAGTGATAATCCAATTATTGATTTCGAATCGGAAAATATATTTCATGGAGGGAATTTCCATGGGGATTATATCTCCCTCGAAATGGACAAGCTGAAGCTGGTAATGACCCGGCTCAGCATGCTTTCGGAAAGGCAATTGAATTATCTTTTAAACAACAGGCTGAATGGGAAACTGCCTTCTTTTATCAACCTTCAAACATTAGGCCTTAATTTTGGTTTACAAGGTTTACAGTTTACTGCAACATCTACAACATCCGAAAATCAGACTTTGTCAACTTCTTCCTATATTCACAGTATTTCGAGCAACAACGATAACCAGGACATCGTAAGTATGGGTTTTAATTCAGCTTGTATTGCCGCGCGGATAATTGAGAATACTTTTGAAGTGATTACCATAGAAGCTGTGGCCGTTTTACAGGCAATAGACGCACTTAATGTAAAAGATAGACTTTCGGATTATAACCTCAAAGTGTACGACGAACTGAGAAAAGTATTCCCTGTAATAACCAACGACAGACCAACCAGTCATGAACTTGAAGCTTTAAAAAATTATCTGAAACAAAACGGAAAAGGTTTAATTGCTTTTAATTTTTTATCAAATTAATAGAAACACTATCTTTATCAAAGGTTTTAATAAAATAGAGATGAAATACGCAATAGTTACAGGAGGATCAAGAGGTATTGGTAAAGCTATAGCGCTTAAATTATCAACACTCGGATATCATATTCTCATTAATTATCAATCGAACGATACGGAGGCTTTAAGAACGAAAAGTGAAATTGAAGTAAACGGTGGAGAAGCCACATTATTGAAATTTGATGTATCGGATAAACTTGAAATTGAAAACACACTGGTAGTCTGGTTAAATCAAACCCCGGATGCGTACATCGAAATCCTGGTAAATAACGCGGGAATAAAAGATGATGTCTTGATGATGTGGATGACTGACATTCAATGGGAAAGCGTAATTGATACAAACTTAAACAGCTTTTTCTATGTTACCCGCACCGTATTGAACAAAATGCTGATGCAGAAATATGGCAGGATTATTAATATAGTTTCGTTGTCGGGATTACGTGGACTTCCCGGGCAAATGAATTATTCAGCAGCCAAATCCGGTGTTATCGGGGCAACCAAAGTTCTGGCCCAGGAAGTAGCGCGGCGTGGAATAACTGTAAATGCCATTGCTCCGGGATTTATAAAAACCGATATGACCAAGGATTTGAACGAAAAAGAACTGAAATCAGTGATACCGGTTCAGCGTTTCGGAACGGCGGAAGAAGTTGCGGAATTAACTGCTTTTATTGCATCTGATAAGGCTTCCTACATTACGGGCCAGACTATATCAATTAACGGAGGAATATATTAAGAAAGGGCTAAATATGGTAAACAGGGTAGTAATTACCGGCATAGGCATCTATTCCTGCATTGGTAAAAACCTGGCTGAAACAACACAATCGTTGTACCAGGGAAAGTCAGGAATTATATTGGATCAGGAACGTAAAAAATACGGTTACCGCTCAGGATTAACAGGATTTGTTGATAGCCCTAACCTGAAAGGTGTTCTCGATCGCCGGTCCAGGATTATGCTTCCCGAGCAGGGTGAATTCGCTTTTATGTCAACTGACGAAGCGCTGAAAGTCGCAGGCATTGACCAGGATTTTATTGATAAAAGCAGTATAGGAATACTTTTTGGCAACGATAGTTCAGCACAGGCGGTAATATCAGCCAATGATATTATTCGCGAAAAAGGCGATACGGTAATGGTAGGTTCAGGATCTGTTTTCCAAACGATGAACTCAACCGTGAACATGAATTTATCCACTATTTTCAGGCTCAAAGGAATTAACTTTACCGTAAGCGCGGCGTGTTCGAGCGGTTCGCATTCCATCGGTCTTGGGTATATGTTTATTAAACATGGGTACCAGGATTGTGTAATTTGTGGCGGAGCACAGGAAATAAATCTTTACTCCATGGGCAATTTTGATGCTCTTGGAGCATTTTCCATTCGTGAGGATACACCGCACAAAGCTTCCAGGCCTTTCGACCGTGATCGGGATGGCCTCGTGCCAAGCGGAGGCGCGGCAACTGTAATTCTCGAAAGCCTTGATCATGCTTTACGCCGGGGCGCAACGATTTTGGGTGAAGTGATCGGATATGGATTTTCATCCAACGGAGCGCATATTTCGAATCCTACTGTAGAAGGACCGCAAAAAGCACTTGAAATGGCTATTGCTCAATCGGAAATCGGAGTTAAAGAAATAGATTACATCAACGCCCACGCTACATCCACGCCGGCCGGCGATGCTTCTGAGGCAAAAGCGATTTTCAATGTTTTTGGTCAGCCTGGCCCATACGTATCATCAACTAAATCAATGACAGGTCACGAATGCTGGATGGCCGGAGCCAGTGAAATAGTATATTCCATGCTTATGATGCAGAATGGATTTATCGCTCCAAATATTAACTTTGATAACCCTGACGAAGATTCAGCAAAATTGAATATTTTAGCCGAAACAAAAGAAACAAAAATAGACTGCTTTTTATCAAACTCTTTTGGGTTTGGAGGTACTAATTCGTCCCTGATTATTAAAAAATGGGAAAAAAACAAATGATTAAGCCATGACACAAATTGAAATTGCGGAGAAAATAATACCTTTTCTGGTTGAAGAATTTGAAATTGAGAGAGAATTAATAAGTCCTGAAGCTAACCTGCGCGAAACCTTGCAGCTTGACAGCCTGGATTATGTAGATCTTGTGGTAGTGATAGAAAGCAATTTCGGATTTAAAGTAAAGCAGGGTGATTTTCAAAATCTGGCCACTTTCCAGGATTTTTATGGTTATGTACAGGAAAAGGTCAATGCCATGGAGGTATCTAATAGTTAGATAACAGAATGAATGATAAAAGCTGGACCGGGAAATCGAAGGGAGGAAAGACTGGATACCAGATTTTTGTCTTTCTTTTAAAATATGCAGGATTAAGGGCTGCGTACGTTTTACTCCGGTTTGTCGCATTATACTTTCTGCTTACACCTCGTAGTTCAACCCGTTTCAGCTATCAGTATTTCAGGAAGCTTGGATTCGGAAAATGGAAAGCTTTTTTAAGTCTTTACCGCAATTATTATATATTCGGACAATGCCTGATTGACAAAATATCAGCCATGGCTGGTTTCGGTGGCAGGTTTAGTTTTTATTTCGAAGGGGAAGAAAACCTCCGACAGATGGCGAAAAAGGGCAAAGGCGGAATTTTGCTGAGCGCGCATGCCGGTAATTGGGAAATTGCAGGTCATTACCTCGACAGGCTCGACACAACCGTTAATATTGTGATGTACGATGCTGAGTACGAAAGCATCAAAAATTATCTTGAAAGTGTAACCGGGGAGCGAAAAGCCAATATCATTACCATCAGCGATGATATGTCGCACATTTACCAGATCCTTGAAGCATTGGACAAAAACGAGCTAATTTGCATGCACGCCGACAGAATCCTGAACCGGGCGCAGCGAACAATCTCCCTGCCTTTCCTGGGCGAAAATGCCTTGTTCCCTTATAATATTTTCCGTATGATTGTTGCCTTTGGTGTTCCTGTCAGCTTTGTTTACGCATTCAGGGAAGCGGGATTTCACTATCATTTTTTTGCTACGGAAGCTGTTGTTTATAAAGGTGATAAGGAAATTGCGTTAACTGAAATCAGCAGCAAATACGTTGCGGAACTCGAACGAAAAGTAAAGAAATATCCCCTGCAATGGTTTAATTATTATAATTTCTGGGAGAAATAGATACATGAACGATATTCAAACTGATATTCTGGAATATATTCCGCAACGCCCGCCAATCGTGATGATTGACAGGATCGTTGATATTACTGAAACCAGGGTTGTTAGTGAATTCATGGTCAGAAAAGATAATTTGTTTGCTACAGAAGGTAAATTGCTTGAACCAGGAATTATAGAAAACATAGCTCAGACTATTGCCGCTGGCGCTGGTTACAGGGCTAAGCAGAATAATGAAAAAGTGAAGCTTGGGTATATCGCGGCAATAAAAAACCTGAATATCTTTTCGTTGCCTTCGGTTGACGATATTTTAACAACAACCGTTCAGATCGTTAATGAGGTTTTCAGTGTAACCATCGTTCAGGCTGTTGTGCTTTGTGGAAGCACCGAAATTGCGGAATGTGAAATGAGAATATTTATTGAAGAATAATCATAACAACGAAGAAATCATAAAATGAAAACTCATTTAAAATTAGTATTTGTAATAGTTTTTTTATCTGTTGCCGGGTTAAGTTCGAAAGGTCAAACTCCGGCTGAAGTGTTAAAACACGGTTCCGATGTAACTTTCTTTGGTGTTGACTTTTCAAAGTGTAAAGGAGTGGCGTTAGGTGCGTCGGCCGAAGTAATGAGAGATAATTATTTTCCGGCAATTAATACCTTGCTCATGGTAGAGCAGAATAAATACAACATCAGGAAATTTCTTATGAAATCGGATGTTACAAATACCCTTTCTGATGTAAATAAATGGAATAGCACACTTGATGTTGCCAGTTTTACTGTATATTCTATAAAGGATGTGAAGCCGTTAAATGATGAAATTATTGCAGAAATGGTTCAGAGGTATGATTTGAAGGATAAAACCGGAATTGGGCTTGTTTTTATAGCTGAATCACTTGACAAGCTTGCAAATTCCGGCACTTTTCATCTCGTTTACTTTTCTATGCCTGATGGTAAAGTGATTCTGAATGAAAAGGTAGCGGGCAGACCGCAAGGATTTGGATTGCGTAATTACTGGGCGTATTCTATTTACGATATTCTTAAGTCTGGTTTGCAGGACAGGCTGGAGTTGATATATTTGTCAAAAAAAACGAAATAAATTATGCCCATTCTTTCGGAGAAAGTAGCAATAAATATACGCTTCAGTGAAGTTGATTCCCTGTTAATCGTTTGGCATGGCCATTACCTTACCTATTTTGAGGATGCCCGCGAAGCTTTTGGCAGGAAATATGGCCTGGGTTATCTTGAAATGTATGCACATGGCTATGTGACTCCGATCGTAAATATACATTGTGAGTATAAAGCACCATTGGTTTATGGCGATGAGGCGATAGCTGAAATAACCTACCGTGATTCCAAAGCCGCAAAAATTGAAATGGATTACAAAATTACAAATGCCAGAACAGGGGCTTTACTGGCAACAGGATATTCTACACAAGTCTTCCTCGACAGGGCAAAATCTGAACTACAGCTGATTATTCCCGACTTTTTTGCGGAATGGAAACAAAAATGGGGGATTGAATAATGAAAAGGATCTGGATAGCAGGTGATTCTTTGCTTACACCTCTTGGCTTTTCGTCAGAGGAGAACTTTGCGAACCTGCTCCAAGGTAAAAGTGGATTAAAAAAGATTATTTTGCCTGTCTCCGGATTTTCGACCTGGGCATCATTCCTGTCCGAGAGTCAGCTTAAAATGCTTCACGAAATGACCATGCCTGTTTTTGAAACCAGGTTCGAAAAACTATTGTTTCTTCCTTTAAAACAGGTGATTGAAGAAAGTGATATTGATGCAAAGTCTTCAAAAACGCTGTTTATGTTTGCCACAACCAAAGGAAATATTGAACTGATTGGGAACGAAAATGTGAAACCTGAACAGTTGAGTCTTTTTGCCTCAGCAATAAAATTAAGCAGGTATTTTGGCAATCCGAATAAACCATTTGTGATTTCAAACGCCTGTATTTCCGGGTTAGCTGTGCAAATTACTGCCATGAAGTTACTTGAAACTGGGCAATATGATACGGTTATCCTTGCCGGGGCAGATACAGTAAATCCATTTATACTCGAAGGCTTCAATTCATTGCTTGCATTAAGTTCTGAGCCATGCCGGCCTTTCGACCGCAACAGGCAAGGGATCAATATTGGAGAAGGTGGCGCAGCAATGGTGCTGAGTACAAAAAGTCCGGATAAAGGTCAAAATGCTCTTGTTGAAATCAAGGGCGGCGCCATTACCAACGATGCTAATCATATCTCAGGCCCTTCACGCACAGGTTTGGAACTGGCTAAAGCTGCTGAACTGGCAATGAATCAGTCAGGTTTACACCCAGCCGATATTCATTTTGTCTCAGCACATGGTACAGCTACTTTGTACAACGATGAAATGGAAGCTAAAGCACTCACAATTTCTGGCCTTTCGGGAAAACCAACACACAGCCTGAAAGGCTATTTTGGTCATACTTTGGGTGTTTCCGGCCTGATTGAAAGCATTTTGTGTTTCCATTCACTCAGGAACAATGTTATTATAGCTTCTAAAGGATTTGAAAATTCCGGTACACCGGATCATATAAATATAACCAAACAAAATCAACACCAGCCGGTTTCCGCTTGCATTAAAACGATGGCTGGTTTTGGAGGCTGTAATGCAGCAATTTGTTTTTCAAAATCATAACTATGACTTTATATAGCGAAGATAAATCAACCGCCCTTGAGGCAATGGAAAAGGCGCAATGGCTGGCTTTTGCTCCTGTCGTTTTTCAGGCATCGCGGTCACTTCGCAACCTGGGAATTCTTGCTGCAATCGAAAAACGCAGATTGTCAGGAATGACAGCCTTCGAAATTGAGCAGGAATGCAAACTCAGCCATTACGGAACGCGCGTACTTTGCGAATCAGGGCTGGCAATCGGATTGCTGTATTTTAAAAATGATAGGTATTTCCTAACAAAAACCGCCAGTTTCTTTATCAACGATAAACTTACCGAAGCCAACAGCGACTTTGTAAATGATATTTGCTACAAGGGACTTTTTGATCTCGAAAAATCAATAGTTACCGGTAAACCCGAAGGACTTAAAACATTTGGCGATTGGCCGACCGTATACCAGGCTTTGGCTGAATTGCCTGCCCAAGCCCGGGAAAGCTGGTTTAAATTTGATCATTATTACTCTGACCAGGCTTTTGACGAAGTGCTTCCCCTTGTGTTTTCACAATCACCCAAAAACATACTTGATATCGGCGGTAACACAGGGAAATTTGCGTTCCAGTGCCTGTCTTATTCACCTGATGTAAATGTATCCATCATGGATCTTCCTGGTCAGTTGAATATGGCAAAACAAGCCGCGATTGAAAACGGGAACGAAAATCGTATGGGTTTTATTGAAGCTAATATTTTGGACGAGAACCAGCAAATTCCTTCCGGATTTGATGTAATCTGGATGAGCCAGTTCCTGGACTGCTTTTCGGACGAACAAATTATATCCATTTTGAAACGCTGTGTCAATGCTATGAACGACAACGACCGGGTTTGTATTCTTGAGCCTTTCTGGGACAGGCAGCGGTTTAAAACCTCAGCATTTTCGCTCCAAATGACTTCGCTGTATTTTACAAATATTGCAAACGGCAACAGCCAGATGTATCATTCCGAAGTATTCGCGGGGTTTGTAAAGGCTGCAGGGCTCGAAACCGAATCCATGCACGATGGAATCGGAATTTGTCATACTTTGCTTGTGTGTAAAAAGCAACAATCGGGACAATAATGGGAAAATTTATAACCGGCTACTGTCAACTTAAAAATGGAAAGCTACTCCTGAACGGGAAAAGTCTTTTTGAAGCTGATATTCCGGTGGATGAGTTTTTGCTGAAAATTGTAACTGAGTTTGAAGTTAAACATCCCCGTTTCGGAAAGATGGACCGCCTGTCGAAATTGGGTTATACCTGCGCCGAAATTCTCCTTCAATCGCTGGGTAATTTCAAACAATATCAACCCTATGAGATAAGCCTGATTTTTGCGAATTCATCATCAAGCCTTGATACTGATTTCAGGTTTCAGAAAACATTGGAATCCATTGCCAGCCCGGCTTTATTCGTTTATACGCTGCCTAATCTGGTACTTGCCGAAATTTGTATAAAAAATGGTTTTAAAGGTGAGAATATCTTCCTGGTTTCTGATGTACCTGAAGCAAGCCTGTTTTTTGAGCCTTTAAATCAGCTGTTTGCACAAAATAGTACAAAAGCTTGCCTGGCCGGATGGGTTGAAATACTTGGCGAAAGTTATACTTGCACTTTATTTGCGGTCGAAATGCCGGGAAACAATAGTGAAAATCAAATTCAATTCAATATCACGAACATAAATAAACTTTTTGAGTAATTTTAATGCTATGGAACAACTGATATTCAACCTCAAAGAACAAATTATTGAGCGCTTAAATCTTTCGGACACTAAGCCTGAAGATATCGACAGCGATGCTCCGCTTTTTGGCGATGGCTTAGGCCTTGATTCAATCGACGCGCTCGAAATTATCGTCCTGTTGCAACAGGTGTATGGTATAAAAATTACCAATGCCGAAGAAGGCAAAAAAGCGATGAAATCTGTGAAAACCCTGGCTGAATATATTACTGAGAAACAGGCTTAAGATGAAGGTTTTCATTGCTGGTATGGGTGTATTTACGGCTCCCGGCGACGACTGTGCCGGAAACCTGTCAGCCTTGCTCGAAAAACGGCATGGCATTCATGCGTCCGCACGCGACATTGATACCCTTATGGGTGATTTCCCTGTAGCAAAAATAGCTTATACAAATAATGAACTTGCCGCGAAAGCAGGCGTTTCGCCCTCATGGCCACGTACGGCTTTGCTTGGTGTAATTGCGGCCCAGGAAGCCTCCGCTTCATCGGGACTTGATTTCACAAGATTCCGGACCGGTTTTATTTCAGGCACTACAGTCGGGGGTATGGACAGTACCGAAAACTTTTTTTACGATTACAGTAAGAATAAATCTGCCGGTCATATCAGCAGCATTATCAATCACGAATGTGGTAAGATCAGTCATCTGATTGCTGAAAACATCCAGGCTACTGATTTTGTAACCACACTGAATACCGCTTGTTCATCAGCAGCTAACGCTATTGCTTTCGCCGCCCGGATGATTAAAAGCGGCAGGCTTGATATTGCCGTTGCCGGGGGTACCGACGCAATAACTGCTTTTACATTGAATGGCTTTAACACACTTTTGCTTCTCGATGATGAGCTTAACAAGCCTTTTGATGCCCGGCGAAAGGGATTAAACCTGGGTGAAGGTTCCGGATACCTGGTCCTTGTTTCGGAAGAAATTGCCAGGCAAAATAACTGCAAGCTTTTAGCAGAGCTAAGCGGATATGCCAACGCTAGTGATTCGTTTCATCAAACTGCCCTTTCTGACGAAGGAAACGGACCTTTTCTTGCCATGGAAGGCGCGATAAAAATGGCCGGATTATCAGCAAATGACGTTGGTTATATTAATCTTCACGGAACAGCGACGCCTAATAATGATTTATCTGAAGGCAATGCCATACGGAGGCTTTTTGCCGAAAAAAATCCGGCATTAAGTTCCACTAAAAGTTATACCGGGCATACATTAGGAGCAAGCGGAGGTGTTGAAGCCGTCTATTCTGTTTTGGCGCTTATTAACCAAACCACCTTACCAAATCTCCGTTTTGAAATACCAATGCCTGAAACCGAATTATTTCCTGAAACCGAAGCCCGTAAAATTGATGTAAAGCATGTACTTTCCAATTCATTCGGATTTGGCGGAAATTGTAGTTCTTTACTTTTTTCAAAAGTGTGATCATGGACTTGTATATCAACGGAACTTCATGTATTTCTGCTTTCGATAGCCAGCAAGGTTTGCGAATCGACGTTGCAGACCGTTTTACATGTATTGAGCCGGATTATAAGCTGATTATCGATCAACGCCAGCTTCGCCGAATGAGCCGGATCATGAGAATGGGCCTGGCTGCTGCGATAAAAACGCTCGAAGTTGCCAATGTTCAGGTTCCCCAAGCTGTAATTACGGCAACCGGTTTGGGTTGTCTTGATGATACAGGAAATTTCCTGGTAAAAATGTGTGACCCTGATAACCGCATGATGAATCCAACGGCTTTTATACAGTCCATTCACAATACGATGGGCGGACAGATTGCCATGCACCTGAAAAGCAACTGCTATAACAATACGTTTACCCAGGATGTACTTTCGTTCGAGCATGCTTTGCTTGATACGATCATGCTGTTGGAAGAAGGTACAATTACAAGTGTTTTATTGGGTGGAATTGATGAGCTTACCGAACTTAAACACGAACTTACTTCCAGATTATACAAGGCACAAAAGGAGAAAGAAGAATATTTCGGACAAGGTGAAGGAAGCTCCTTTTTTAGCGTTTCGGGTGTAATGTCGCGGGTGAAACTAGAAACGCTGATTCTATCGCGGCATACGAATCATTCAGATATAAAGGAATATTTTTCAAACCACTTCGCTTTGGGAAAGAAAACGCTGATTTTGACGGGAAAAAGTGGAGGTAAAAGTGATGAAGAATATAATTTGACAGAACAGATTTTAGAAACTAAACCTAAAATCGAATATAAAAGATATTGTGGCGATTATCCGACTTCCTGTGCTTTTGCTACATGGCTTGCATGTGAAATTCTTACGCAAGAAGTTGTATTTGATGCCATGCCGCAACCTGAACATGTACTTATTTATCACGCCTATCCGGACAGGCCGCATTCCCTTATTCATTTATCAGTATGCTGAAAAATATCCATATCATACTGATCGGTGGAGCTTTATTCCTACTGCTTCATGCTTTTTTTGATACCGTTTTTGCTGTATTGACAACTCTTGTGCTACTATTCTCCTGGATTGCGTTTACTATCTTTTCGATTAAACATTCCTTATTTCTAAAAAGTATTTGCCGCATCCGAACCCGCGAAAAGATTGTATTTCTGAGCTTCGACGACGGACCTTCTCACCAGTTCACCCCCATTATTCTGGATACTCTGAAACGCAATAATGTTAAAGCTTTGTTTTTCTGTATCGGGCAACATGCGGAATTATACCCGGATCTGGTTCGCCGAATTTCAGATGAAGGGCATCGTATTGGCAATCATACATATAGCCATAACTGGCGGAATGCATTTTGTCCATCCGGAATTATTAAGGCGGAGATCAATAAAACAAATGATATACTTTTTGAAATTACCGGCAGCAAACCCGGTCTTTTTCGCCCACCTTTCGGCATCACAAATCCCTCCATATCAAAAGCGGTGAAAGGCACTGGATTGAATTCTGTTGGCTGGGATATACGTTCATTCGATACAATCAGCAAGGATCCTCAAAAACTGATTCGTCGTATCAGCGAAAAGCTCAGGCCCGGCAGTATTATACTGCTGCACGACAACAGGGAAATAACCAGCCGGATTTTAAATGAATTGATTCAGACTATTCAGAACAAGGGCTACAAAATAGTATCTTTGGCGGACGTTTAATGCATGGGTTTATTAAATTTCATCTCGTTAACTAAATGAAAAATAGGAAATCATTACGAAGTGCAGGAAGTATCCTTTTTACGGGCATACTTTTTTTTATGTGTTTTAATATTGCCCTGATCAGTGTAAGTAAAGCACAGAAATATACCCCGGTTAAAGACGTTGCCGGGTTCAAATCGTTATACGCCGCAAAATCAAGTGCAATAAACACGTTGAAAAGCGATTTCATTCAGGAAAAGAGCATAAGTATGCTTACGAATAAACTTAGCTCTACTGGATCCTTTATCTTTAAGAAAACCAATAAATTGCGAATGGAATATGCTAAACCATTTCCGTATATTTTTGTGATGAATGAGGATCAGATCATTGTTAAAAATGACCAGAAAAAGACAAATGTTTCGGTCAATTCAAACAAAATGTTTAAAATGATAAGCCAGATAACAATTGATTGTGTTACTGGTAACATATTGAATTCTAAAGATTTTGATGTAAAATTTTCGGAGAATTCCAAAGTGTATTACCTGGTTTTGGTGCCAAAACAGAAAATGCTTAAATCATTGTTCGCGGAAATTGACTTGCTTGTCGCAAAAAGTGATTTTACAGTCGATAAACTCGACCTGAAAGAAACTTCTGGTGATTGTACCACATTGATATTCAGTAATAAAAAAATAAATACCCCGGTTCCTGATGAGGTTTTTATTGTTAATTAGCTGCATCATTTGTTTTTATTTGGTTCCTGGAAAGCTTGGCGCCCAGCCTGCTATTCCTGCACTTTGCAATTCGAACGACTCACTCGGGATGTATACTATTAGCATGGAGTTTAGTAAAAATACACTGACGGGTCTATTGATTTTAAAGAAAATAAATGATTCAACACTTCGGATGGTACTGAATGCCGAAATGGGCCCGAAATTACTGGATATGGAGCTTTCTCCTACAGGATATAAAGCCATTTACGCGTTTAAGAAACTCAACAGGAAAAGGATACTCAAAACATTTTATGAAGATTTTGGATCGTTAAGCGGAATACTCGTCCGGAATAAAAATTTCAGTATTGACTCAAGCCAGTCATCGTCGATTTTTACGTACAATTTTGGAAAGCGGAAAAAGATTGTATATTCTTCTGAACAGGCAAAGGAGAGAATCGTTTCTGGTAAAATGAAGGATGGAAAGTCTGTTCAAACGATATTTAGTTATTTTTACGATCCTACAACTTCTGTAATTACTTATATGAAACTGGAGCATCAACATTTCCGGATGGTGATACTTTTAAATAAAATCAACGGATAATGTTGTTCGACGAAAACTTATACACAATCATAAATATGGAAGGCACAGGTGAAATCCTGAATGTTTCAGTTATGATTATGCGTGAACACCCTGTTTTTAGCGGACATTTTCCCGGCAACCCGATTCTGCCCGGAGTTTGCACGCTCCAGATCGCAGGCGAATTACTCTCAAAACACCTGGATCAAAAGCTGATGCTTATAAAAAGTGAGAACATTAAATTCATGAGTCTTGTTATTCCAACGGTGAATACAATTCTCAACTATGAATTCTGTCTGAGCCATCAGGAAAAGAATATTTTATCTGTAAAGTGCACAGTAACAAGCAATGAGGTGGACGTTTTAAAAATGAAAGGCAGTTACTTATGTCAGTAGAGCTTGAAACAAAGAAAATCTTTGATGATTATAAAATTTGCGTTCTTTTGCCAACGTTTAACAACAGCGGTACTATTGCCGGTGTGATTGATGGAATTCGTTTGTTCACCAACAATTTACTTGTTGTAAACGATGGCTCAACCGATGATACAGCAAAAATACTTGATCAATATCCTGATATTCAAATCATTTCATACTCTAAAAATAAGGGCAAAGGAAACGCCTTGCTCACAGGTTTCAGGTACGCCATTTCCAAAGGTTATCACTACGCCATAACTATAGATTCGGATGGCCAGCATAATCCGGCTGATATTCCGGCTTTCGCCAGGAAACTACAGGAAACCGGCCAGGCCCTGATCATTGGCGAAAGGAATATGGAACAAGCATCGGTGCCGGGCAAAAGTAACTTTGGGCGAAAGTTCTCTAATTTTTGGTTTAAAGTTGAAACGGGAATTACTCATAATGACACGCAATCCGGATTTCGTTTATACCCACTGCTGGCTTTTGATACTATGAAATTTTACACGCCAAAGTTTGAATTCGAGATTGAAATCTTAGTAAGGCTTGCGTGGAAAGGAATAAAAGTTGAGAGTGTTCCGGTATCGGTCAGGTATTTCCCGAAAGAAGAACGTGTATCGCATTTCAGGCCATTCCGCGACTTTACACGCATCAGCATACTCAACACTGCGCTGGTTTTCCTTGCCTTAGCCTGGCACAGGCCACTGATGTATATAAAAGGGAAAAACGTATCCGGTTTTTTTTTTAACAGTTCCGAAACAGTTTTGAAACGGTCCCTTTCAGTTGCATTTGGTGTATTTATGGGGATTATTCCCATATGGGGTTTCCAGTTAGTTGCGGCTATTGCGCTTGCCTTTTTATTCAGGTTGAACAAACCACTCGTGATCCTGTTTGCCAATATCAGCATTCCGCCTATGATCCCGCTTATTTTGTTTCTTAGCCTGGTTTGTGGTAATTTCTGGATCACCAACACGGATATTCCTTTGTTCAATACATCGCTGAGCCTGGAAACTGTTAAACCTTTTCTGCTGCAATATATTGTTGGAAGCATTAGTCTGGCAATTATATCAGCTATTGTATTTGGAACATTAACTTTTATTGTATTATCAACTTTCAGAAGAGTAAAAGCGTAATTATGACAGGTTTGATTTTAAAAACGTACGACTATTTCGCTAAACACAGGATTGTTTTCTGGCTGATCATGCTTTTCAGTTTTATTCTTTTAGCCTTGCTGGCCTTAAGGGTCTCGTTCGAAGAGGACATCAGCAAAATGCTACAGATGGACGCAAAAACCCGCGAATACACTAAGCTTATTCAAAATACCCGCCTTGTCGATAAGTTGGTCATCAGTATTTCGGATGAAACTGCTGTAGCCAGTACGGACCAGGTAAAAATGGCATACTGCGACAGTATTTTGGTTCGCCTTCATACACTCGACACTAAGTTAGTTAAAAAAGTAATTGCCAGTCCCGACGATTTTCCATTTATGGAAGTTTACAAAGCATTGTTGCGCAATCTTCCGTTTTTTATCGAAGAACAGGATTACGCTCATATTGATTCCATTCTTCAACCGGAAAACATTCAGCGACGACTAGCTGAAAACACCAGGCTTTTGTCTTCGCCTACCGGAATTATGATCCGGCAAAGCATGCCATTGGATCCGGCTGGAATTTCAGGAGCGATGACCTTGCGATTACAGAAGCTGGGTGAAGCCACAGGCTACGAAATTAACGACGGCTATTTCTTCACCAAGGACAAAAAAAATCTTGTTCTTTTTATCGAACCTGCAAATCCGGCTAACGAAACAGGTAAAAATGCAGTCCTGATCAAAGCGATCGAAGATTTTGCATCTGAGCTCAAACAACAGGATCAGTTTAAGAATATCGAATGCGGATTTATGGGAGCAACCACGGTATCAGTTGGTAATTCACGCCAGATTCAACGCGATACCACTCTTACTCTTGCGGTAATGTGTATTGCTTTAATTATCCTGATCACCTCCATATTCCGTAAAAAGAGAACGCCAATCCTTATTTTTCTGCCTATCATTTTCGGGATGGCATTTGCGTTGGCATGTATCTCTTTTATTGAAAAAGACATTTCCCTCATAGCAATCGGTGCTACCTCGGTATTGTTAGGTATTGCTGTCAACTATCCTATCCACATTCTTACTCACCGGCTTCATGAAAAAGATCTGCGGAAAGTAATAGGAAATATGGTTGAGCCTATGACCATTGGAAGTGCTACTACAATAGGCGGTTTTGTTTGCCTGCTGTTTGTGAAAGCTGATATTCTCCACGACTTTGGGTTACTGGGCGCATTTGGTCTTATAGGAGCCGTGATTTTTTCACTGATTTTTCTGCCGCACCTTATCGGGAAACAACAAGCCGAGAGTAAAATTGCAGGCAAATGGCTCGAAAAAGCCGGCACAATTCAGCTTGAGAACTACGCTTACCTGCGCTGGTCAATTATTCTGCTAACACCTGTTATGCTTTATTTTGCCCAGTTTATTGAGTTCGACAGCGACCTGATGCATCTCAACTACATGTCGCCCAAACTAAAAAAGACAGAACAGGCTTTACGAGGTGCCGACAGGTTGAAACATTCGGTATATGTAATTTCATTTGGCAGCACTTTTGACAAGGCACTTTCTTCGGCCGGCAAAATAAAGAATTTGTCTGATTCACTCAACAAATCCGGAACTCTTAATAAATATACCGGTGTTGCTGATTTCCTTCCGTCGAAGGAGGAGCAGAAAATACGATTCGAACGATGGAAACTTTTTTTTACACCAGAGAAAATAAAACACATCAAAGCTTCCCTGGATCAATCGGGGAAAGCGCTCGGATTTAAAGAAAATGCCTTTAACGATTTTTACTCAAATCTGGAATCAGATTCCAGGCAAGTTGATAGCGCTGATTTTAGCTTGCTGACAACTGTTTTTGCAAAAGAAACAGTATCTGTAACTCCGGAAATCACAACCATTGTTTCGGTCCTCCAGGTTCCGACAGCATCCTTATCAGAGGTCGAAAAACTTGTATCCGCGCAACCGGCTTCCAGGATGTTGGATAATAAGTTTATGTCGAATCAATTGGCATCAATAATAAATGATGATTTTAACTTTATTGCCATATTCTCGGCTCTCCTGGTTTTTATAGCTCTTTTACTCACTTACGGACGAATAGAACTTGCCCTCACCGCATTTATTCCCATGGTTGTTTCCTGGATATGGATTTTAGGGCTTATGGGACTGTTTCACATACAGTTCAATATTGTCAATATCATTTTATCCACTTTTATTTTTGGATTGGGCGACGATTATTGCATTTTTACTATGGATGGCTTGTTGCATGAATATCGGAGCAAAAAGAAGCAGATGCCGGTAATAAGGATGAGTATTTGGTTGTCAGGACTTACAACGCTAATCGGTTTTGGCGTAATGCTTATCGCAAAACATCCGGCATTGCAGTCCATAGCATTGGTTTCGGTTATCGGAATCACTTCGGTTTTGATTATTTCGCAGGTATTAATGCCCTATTTGTTCCGGATGTTTGTGAGTTCGCCTGTCAGCAAAGGTTTTGCGCCTATAAGTTTCAAAACCGCGCTTCAGACAATTTTTGCGTATACATTTTTTATTACCGGGTGTTTGCTGCTTAGTGTTGCCGGATTTTTCCTCCTGGTGATAAATCCTTTTAACAGACCGAAGGCGCAGAGCCTGTTTAACCGGATGATAAGCAAAACAACCTGGGCACAATTGTATGTGATGGGGAATCTCAAAAAGAGAGTTATTTATGAGGAAAAACCGGATTTCTCAAAACCTTGTATTTTTGTGTCTAATCACCAGTCGGTTATCGATATTCTTTCGATGAGCATGCTGAGTCCCAAAATGCTTCTACTCACAAATAAATGGGTGTGGAATTCACCGCTTTTTGGATATGTGGTACGCTTAGCCGGTTATTATCCTATTTTTGAAGGTGCCGATCCGGGAATCGAACTGTTAAAAGCAAAAATCGACGCAGGATATTCAATTGCTGTTTTTCCTGAAGGAACCCGTTCGAAGGATGGGAAAATCGGACGTTTCCATAAAGGCGCGTTTTACCTGGCTCAGCAACTTGAGCTCGACATTATTCCCGTTATACTTCATGGTACCGGCAAATCTATTGCCAAAGGCAGTTTTACGATGCGCGATGCCACAATGACAATCAAGGTTCTTAAGCGTATTAAATTTAACGACCCTGATTTTGGACTGACCTATCAGCAAAAAACAAAGTCAGTTCATCAGCTGTTTAAGGAACAGTATTCATTGTTGGAAGAAGAATTTCACAGTCCGGAACATTTCCGCAAACGGGTAATTGAAAACTTCCTTTTTAAAGGCCCATTGCTCGAATGGTATATGAAGGTGAAGTTAAAAATGGAAGACAACTACCAGATTTTTCAAAACCTGGTTCCTAAGCATGGTGTTATAATTGATGCTGGTTGCGGTTACGGATTTATGTCGTACATGCTGGCTTACCTTGAACCCAAGCGTGAAATTACCGGGCTTGATTATGATGAATCAAAAATTGATGTGGCTGAAAACGGATTCGACAAGCCGGCTAATCTTAACTTTGTAAGTTCAAATCTTCAGAATTTTACCGTTCCTCTGGCTGATTGCATTATATTCAGCGATGTTTTGCATTATTTGAATCTTCAGGAACGAAACCGGGTTTTTACCGGATATGCATCAAAACTTTTGCCGGGAGGTACAATCATTTTAAGGGACGGCGACAACCGAATAGCAAAAAAACATGCCACCACGCGCCTGACTGAATTTTTGTCCACCAGGATTTTGAATTTTAATAAAACGGAAAATAAGCTCGAATTTTTCTCTTTTGAGGATATGGCTAAATTGGGAGAGAGCCTTGGGCTTGAGACTCAGATTATTGATCAGACTAAATGGACATCGAATGTAATTATGGTATTCAAACGGAAAAACAATGGGTGAAAGCTTCGATGTTGTAATCATAGGCAGCGGACTGGGAGGATTATTGTGCGGCGCAATACTGGGGAAAAACGGCTATAAAGTTGCCGTTCTCGAAAAGAATCCGCAGATTGGTGGTTGTCTTCAGAGTTATTCCCGCAATGGCGGCTTGTTTGATACAGGTGTACATTATATCGGCGGTCTCGAAAAAGGTCAGACCCTTTATAAGATTTTTTCATACCTGGGATTGATGGAACGCATCAGGATAAAACGGTTTGATAATGACGGATTTGACCTGATAAAATTTGGCGACAGCGATAAAGAATATGTTTATGCTCAATCGTACGAAAAATTTATTGATACACTGGCTAAGGATTTTCCTCATGAGCGCGAAGGAATCGAAAACTATTGCCGGAGCATAAAAGAATTGTGCGACAGGTTTCCACTCTATAACCTGCGAAACGGTGATTTCATGGATAAAATGGATTTGCTCGACATGAACGCGCGTGAAACGATTAATTCATTTGTTAAGGATCCTTTGCTTCAAAATGTGCTGGCAGGCAATAATTGCTTGTATGCAGGTTCGGGTGAGAAATCGCCTTTTTATATTCATGCATTGATTTTAAACAGTTATATCGAAAGTGCCTGGCGCTGCGAAGGCGGTGGCTCGCAGATTGCAACGGCCCTGGCTGATGTTATTGCCGAAACCGGCGGTAAAGTTATAAGGCGTGCAGAAGTAACCCGGATATTTGTAAATGTAGGCATTGCTACCAAAGTGATAACAAAAGATAAACGCGAGTTTAGCGGAAAGCAGTTTATTTCGGATTTGCACCCGGCTGTAACAATTGCTATGACTCAATCGGATGTTTTCCGTAAGGCTTATGTAAACCGTATTACGCACCTCGAAAATACAGTCAGTGTTTTTATACTCAACGTTGTTTTCAAGGATTCTGCGTTTCCTTTTCTAAATAAAAATGTTTACTATTATTCGAAACCGGAAAATGTGTGGAGCGGAACCGAATATGACGAGGCGAAATGGCCCGAAAATTATGCTTTATTTGTTACTGAAGGCAAAGAGGGATTTGCTCATTCAGCTTCCGTAATGTGTTATATGAAGTACGCGGAATTTGAACAATGGGCTGATACTAAAAATACCGTTTTTCAGCCTGATGACAGAGGTCCGGGCTATAATGAATTAAAAGAGGAAAAGTCTTCAAAGATATTTGATTTGATTGAAAAACAGTACCCGGGATTTCGATCTGCCGTGGAATCCTACCATACTCTCTCTCCTTTAACCTATCGTGATTACACCGGGACACCTCATGGCTCACTTTATGGCATTCAGCGCGACTGCAGCGAACCGCTTAAGACCTTTGTACCTGCACGTACCAAAATACCAAATCTCTTGCTCACTGGTCAGAATCTAAACCTGCACGGAGTAATGGGTGTATCTGTAAGCTCAATTATTACCTGCGGCGAATTACTGGGAATTGATTCATTGCTTGAAAAAATAAGAAACACCTGACAAATGAAGAAGTTTCTAAAATGGTTTCTGATTGTAACCCTTTGTATAATAGCACTGGTAATAGGATTCTTCATGTATATCAACTCCATTTTCAGACATGAGGCGGAGAAATATTCCTATAAAGATTATAAGATTGAAAAAGTAGATTCCTGTACTTCCCGCATTGGTAACAACTGGCTCCGGAAGGAACAGCCCGGCATGTATACGCTTTATATTGAAGGTAAACCATTCGAGCGGGGACTTATTGCCGGACAACTATCGCGCAGCCTTATTTATAAACAGGAAAAAGCCTTTGTTGATCAGTTGCAGAGGATAGTTCCTTCGCATTATTACCTCAATTTCCTGAAATATGTAATCGCTGCATTCGATCTTAATCTTTACCGTTCAATTCCCGAAGAACGTAAAGCTGAAATCTATGGCATTTCACTTTCAGCTTCTGATACGTTCAACAACATTGCGAGTAATTATCAAAGAATTCTGAATTACCATGGAGCGCATGACCTGGGGCATATGCTGAGCAACCTGGGTATGGTGGGCTGTACATCATTCGGCGTATGGAATGAAAAAACACCGGATGGTAAATTGTTGATAGGACGTAATTTTGATTTTTATGTTGGTGACGAATTTGCCAAAGAAAAAATTATTGCATTCGTCCGGCCCGATTCAGGGTATTTTCATGCTTTTGTCACCTGGGGCGGA
Organism: Bacteroidales bacterium; assembly: GCA_963665485.1. Lineage (GTDB taxonomy): Bacteria > Bacteroidota > Bacteroidia > Bacteroidales > UBA4417 > UBA4417. The sequence goes on from OY762227.1 coordinate 2,184,523, forward strand.
ATGATGGGAGCCGTTTCGGGAATGAACGAAAAAGGCCTTACTGTCACCATTAATGCCGCCAACTCCAATGTTGTACTTTCTGCGGCAACTCCTGTTTCGCTCGTTGCGAGGCAAATTCTCCAATATGCTTCCAATATTGACGAAGCAGTTGCCGTGGCTTCAAAATTTGACGTTTTCGTTTCCGAGCTTTTCCTGATTGGTTCTGCTGCCGATAACAAAGCTGTGATTATTGAGAAAAGGCCTGGATCGCAGGTGGTATACGAAACAAAAAACAATTATATAATTTCCGCGAATCATTTTCAAAGCGCGCAAAATGGCTTTTCGGTTGATGCCAGGAAGCAGAAATTGAAAACCGCTTCAGGCTACCGCTATACCCGTGTTCTGGAATGTCTGAACCAGCAAAAGCAGTTTAACGTACAGGATGTTGTAAAGATACTTCGCGATACGCTTGGTAACCAAGGTAAAAGCATAGGGTTAGGAAATGAGAAAGCTATTAATCAGCTTATCGGTCACCATTCTATTATTTTTTATCCTGAAAAAAGAATGTTCTGGGTATCTACATCTCCATTTCAACTTGGTGGTTTTGTTTGTTACAATTTGAATAAAATGGCTGAGAAAAAAGCGTTGGCGCCAGGGAAAAGATCAGTAATCGACTCGGCGTACATTCAGCCGGCGAATGGGTTCATTGCAAATGCCTTTCCCCGATATCAGCAATATTTAAATTTAAGAAAGAAACTATCGGCGCACACTATCGATGAAAAAGGAGTTGAACTTTTTATCCGTCTTAACCCTGATTATTTCGATGCGTATGAGCAAGCCGGTGACTATTATATGTTCAAAAACCAGTATAACAAAGCGGGAATCTCATATCAGAAGGCTTTGACTTGTATTATACCGGGCGAAAAAGAAATTGATCGTATTAAGAAAAAATATGCCGATTGCCGGGAGAAAGTAAGCAAAAACAGGAAATAACAGCGAGCCGTAATACTTTGTATAACAGAAATCTTTATAATTGCACTTTAAAACATCCTGCAACATAATATTTACGTTCGTCTGCTTTATTATGCTCCCTATCGATAAATTATCTTCCAGTGAAATCTATAACCTTCAGAATACAAAGTTGAAGGAATTATTGGCTTACGTTAACCTGCGATCTCCGTTTTATAAATCACTTTTCGAAAAAAATGGCATTGATATTTCTAAAATCAAAACCATTGAAGACCTGAAATTTTTGCCAACCACGACAAAGCAGGATCTTCAGCTTCAGAATATGGATTTTCTGTGTGTTCCTAAAAGTGAAATAACGGAATACACTTCTACTTCCGGAACTCTTGGCGCTCCGGTTACTATTGCTTTAACTACCAATGATTTATCGCGTTTAGCCTACAATGAATACCTTTCATTTACCGGAACTGGCGCTACCTCCGCCGATATTTTCCAGCTGGCGCTTACCCTGGATAAACAATTTATGGCCGGAATGGCTTATTACCAGGGCGCCGCACGCTTAAAAGCAGGAGTCGTGCGTACAGGTCCCGGAGCGCCTTCCATGCAATGGGAAACCATTTTCAGGGTAAATTCAACGGCCATGGTGGTTGTTCCTTCATTTATTCTGAAGCTGATTGAATATGCCCGGGACAATGGTATTGATTACCGGAATTCACCTATGAAACGCGCCATCTGCATAGGTGAAAATGTACGGACCGATAATTTCGAGCTTAATACCATTGGGAAACGTATTAAAGAATTCTGGGATATTGAGTTGTTTTCAACCTATGCCTCCACCGAAATGCAGACAGCATTTACGGAGTGCGCGTTTGGGAAAGGCGGGCACATACACCCGGAATTACTGATTGCGGAAGTTATTGATGATGAAGGAAATACATTGCCGTTCGGTGAAAAAGGGGAACTCACCGTTACCACTTTAGGTGTCGAGGGTATGCCGTTGATTCGGTATCGCACCGGCGATATTTGTACTTTAGTCAACCAACCATGCGAGTGCGGGCGCGAAACACTACGGATTTCCCCAATCCTTGGGCGAAAGCAGCAAATGATTAAATTTAAAGGTACATCGCTCTATCCATCCGTAATTTACGAAATCCTGAATTCGAACAGCGACATTATTGATTATGTGCTGGAAGTCTCCTCCAATGAACTGGATACCGACGATATCCTGATCTGGATTGCTGTAAAAGAACCTTCAGAAAAACTTCTTGCTCAATTAACCTCATACCTGCACGCTTCACTGCGGGTAATGCCGAAAATAATTTTTGCTGATATAAATGAGATTCATAAAAAGCAACAGGGCGGAATCGGGAGAAAGCCATTACGGTTTATCGATAATCGTACTATATTCGGATCAAATACAGGATCAAAATAATCCAATTTATTAGCTTTATATTGAACGGGATCGCCTTAGTTAAATGGGATTTTTATTTTTTGATGTATGGATTATCCTTGTCTTCCTGTACTATTTTTATTTCCGGATTTTTCTTGAACCGGTCTTCATCTTTGAACATACTTTCACTCTCAGGTATCGAAACAAGTTGTGTAGTTACATCAATCATCAATTTTGTATGGTCCTTCATATCAATATTTAAGAAATATGTTTTACCATGAGACGCATCAATTGTTACAGGTGGACCTGAATGGTAATACTTATCTATTAATCTTTTAACAGATGCTTTCTTTTTTTCTTTAACCTTTGGGCCGGGAACATATTTTACATAGAATGTAATGGGTCCTTGAGAAAATACCTTTAGAGATACTCTGCTTTGGCTGGGTAGTTCAAACATAGGTTGGTCATTTACATAGACCATTAAAGGATAAGCGGCGGATTTGGAGTTGAATTCTTGCCATGTGTAACTCCGGGAAATATTTATGAAGCTGAAGTTGTCATTATCTTTTGCAGCAACATCAGATACAACACTTTGCGCATAAAAAGAAAATGAATTTCCCAGTAGAAGGATCAGAAGGGAGAATTTTATTTTCATTGTTGAGTGAGTTTTAAGAATTACATGGGTTATTATTCTGTTGTAAAGGGTACAGTCATTCTTTACACCTATCCAATGCCCAGGCATTTAATTTCATAGGTATAAACTGCATTAGGAGATTGAAATAGTAAATAGGCGCAGAGATGAATTATTATTTGTCTCAACGCCTATTCAATTGTAATATAGCTTATTTCAATGATTCAACAGGAATAGCCATATCGGCTGAGATGTGACCAAAGTTTTTGGTAGATTTCCATTCGGTTTCATATTGGTTCAATTTCTCTTTAATAAAATCAGCCAATTTAACATTCATGCTTTGAATTTTATCTTCCGGCGTGATAACAGGAGGCTTCGATTGAACCAGTTCTTTAGCACGATTAAAGAGCTCATTGTTTTGAATGGTTATTGGGCTTAATCCCACCCGCGCTTTCCACGCACCCATTTCAATATCAACAATAACAATATATGTTCCGCCTTCCTGGAGGTCGGCTGTAACGAACTCTTTATTTTCAGAGGATGCCCAGAAAAGAGTATTACCTGGATCGCATTCGTACCGCATATAATTTTTTCCTTTAAATACTCCGATGTATTTATCCTGGTGGAAGAACTCAAAAGAAACCGCAAACCCAAGACTACTGACACGAACAAAATAAACAACAGCCTTGCCTGGAGCAGGAGGTGTAAAGCCCTGGGCTTTTGCCAGGTTTATTCCTAAAATAAAAGGAATAATTACTAATAGAAAGAGTTTTGTCTTCATTTTTTATGATTTAAATGGGTGAATTGAAATTTATTGGATTAGTCATTTGTTGTTAATCAAAAACTATAGGATAACGATAACATCTGGTTACGACCAGGATTAAGATTTAAAGAAAGTGAATTAAGCTTGTTCAAATAGGACCTTCTCTTGGAACCACCTATAGCCCATAAGGTGATTCCGCCTCCCGTGGCTGTAACTCCCAGGGCAGTAACCAGATATCCAGCGAAAAACTTTGAATTCGATTCATCGGTATATAAATTGGGATCTTCGGCTACAGCATTCGACATGGTCGAAAAGCCAAGAATTGTCAGAACGGACCCGCCAATGGTTAAGCCAATTCCAGCGTTCCTCATGGTGGTGAATTTTTCAACTTTACGTAAATAAAGCTGCTTTTTCTGGTCTTGTGCCTGCACTGATATATGAGAAGCAAATACTACAAGAAGGATACTGATAATTAAAGTTTTCATATTATTTTTTTGTGGTTATATAGTTATTAATAGCAAATATAAGGAAAAATTAGTCGTTTGGTATTTAGGTATTGATTTATTTACGGAATTGAATTCCAAAACTTCCTGCGGTTATTTATCTTCGTTAATCCCATATAATACGTTGATTATTTTGATGAATCCTTAAATAAATCATTACCCCATGTTCCACGCAACCGTTTCAGGAAACTTTCTCGATCAGGAAGTGAAACAAAATCATTTACAAATGCTTTTTTAATGTCTATAACAGGATCTGAAGTATTCCTCAGCATAACGCTGAGTGAATCATAAACAAAGGGAATCAGATCAATTTGAGCATCTATTCTTTTGCGTGTAAACTTGCGCAGCATCTTTGTTTGAAACGGATCTGATGCAATTGCTATGCTCCATAAATTCAGCTTTTTAGCAAGCTTATAGGAGAAATAAATATTTTCAGTGCTATGCTCAGCCTTTGTTTCTGTATAAATATTTTTCTTTGGAATACCGAGTGCCTCAGCATACATTGCCATAATTTCTGATTCAATATATGGTGAATAAACCGCTGATCCTGAAAACATGATGTTTTTGGTGATTCCTTTATCGAACAGGTATTTTGACCAATAAATCCTCTCTTTCATTATTTTACTCCACTGTCCGTTTTCTAACGGAACGCCCGGAACTATTATAATATCGTACTTCTTTGATGAAGCTTTAGAGACTAATTTTTTACAGCTTTTTTGGGAAAAGGAACAAGAACTCAGGATGAAAATAATGCAAATCGACACCAGGCTTAATGGGGACGCATAAAATTTATAATAGTTCATTATTTTGGTTTTTGTAAACGAAATGAGAAGCAGGAAGTTTTGATAATGCGATTTATCCGCCAAAGCTAAAATAAATTACCTACTAAAAGTGTAAACAGGAAAAAGCTTCTATGTGTTCACAAAATGAACGGAATAAACATTTTACTCCGGTTTATATATTCGCTATACTTGCCACCAAAGTATTTAATACATTCCTTTTCATCAAATTTAGCTGTAAGGTAAAGCAATACACTCGAAAGCAGAGCTATAATCAATAACGCTTCGGTAGTATTTTTTAGTAATATTCCCCAGGTCAAAAACAATAAGGAGGAGTAAAGCGGATGCCTGATATACTTATAAATCCCGGTATCAACCAATTCTGATGTTTTCTCAAACTGAAAAAGCTTTTTATCATCCCTGTTCCGGATTGGATTTCCTGATTTTTTGAGAAGCAAAACTCCTGTAATAACAGCATATACAGACCAGAACAGAAAAATCCAGGAGAAAATCTGTTTTACACTGAAAGGATTAAGAAACCAATATTTGTAGTTGGATAAAAAAAGCCAGATGATACATTCCCAGCTGAAAAAACGGTAAAAGCCGTGACTCCGGAAATTGAATAAGGTTCTCCACGAAAGGATTATAACCGGAATGCTTAAAATCACAAAAAACAGGAACTGTACCATCTGGATCTGGAATTTGTTTTGAGCACATTTTAAGGAAATGAGTAATAACAGGCTTTGCATTGACTTGGGTTAAGCCGGGAAAATATAAATCAATGCTATATTTGTTTCATGTTTACAAGAAGTGTTTTTTACTATAGGAGATGCGGGTGATGAATTTATTTTCTGGTTCTAAATATTTAAAAATTAATCTGTTACCAGTAAATTCAATTTCTTTTGGCTGCAATATTGAGAAATGTCATCAATATATTTTTGTGGCGGTAACTGAAGATTCTCATAATTACTTCCCCAGCAACGTTGCAGCCAGCCGCGACCAATCCAGGTTATAAATTCGTTTTCAGGAAATCGAGCCAATACTAACTTCAGATTATCGATCCCTTTAACAGTGACTAAATGAATTTCTCTGGGAACATTTGAAATAACTTCTGAATAAGTTTTAATACTGTTGGTGCCAACCAAGATGGAGAAATACCATTCATTGCTTTCGGACCAACTGTAGAGTTCATATCCTTTCATCGAATGTGGCACAATAAGAGTATCAATATAACTTTTTGTATCAGTATTTTCCTCATCCTGATCTTTTGCTCAAGCAAAAGAAAGCAGCAGACTTAAAAATGTGAGAAGAATACTTAACAGTTTTGTCTTCATGCTAAATAGGATGGAACGAGGATTAATTATCGGTCAGGTTGAATTTCAGAGGATAATCTTTATTTTCCGATCATTTATGAAATGCGGAAATAAATTGTTATTTTATTGACTAGCACAAAGTTAAACAACTTTACTCCAAAAAGCAACCCGCGCTATACGTTTTAAAGTGAGACAGTTATAAATCCCGGAAGAAATGATTCCGTTATCTCAATTGATCACTTTAAACTCTCTGCTTTATATCTTAAATCTTATCACTTAACACTTATCACTCATCACTCATCACTCATTACTCATCACTCATCACTCATCACTTCTCCAACCGTATATATCCCAACGAAAATCATTTTTTCCAGGCTAATGGCGTTTCACCCGTGATTTGCTTGAATTCCCTGCTGAAATTGGATTGTTCACGGCAACCGGTTTTCTTGGCTATGCAGGAGATTTGGGTTCCGGGATTGTTGATCTATCAGTGATTTATCTTCGGAAATGCGAAGTTGGTTTATCCATGTGTTAAAATTTTGGTTTTCTTCGGTGTTGATAAAATATGACAAGGTACTTCGTCCTACATTTAACGCTTGCGCAATTTCAATAAGTGTAATGCCCTCCTTTAAATAGATCTTACTCTCCAGGATTTTTTGTTTATACAAATCCCAGCCCGAATTCCTGAGTGTATGATCAATTTCAAGTTGCCCATACGTATTCAAAGCAGGTTCAATGATGTGATAAATCCTTTTGTATTTAATGAAATTTCTGGCAAAACCCGTATAGAAAACAACTATAATCGTTGTGAAAATATTATCGTACAGTAAGCTTTGCAGAGCTTGAAAAATGACAGCCATCAGGCCAATGATAAGAGCAGAAATAAAAGCAACAATAATCCAGTTTAATTTGATTGAACCGGTCTCCGAGAAATAATTATCAATGGAACTGTAGTACTTTCCAATGGCCTTGCTGAATACCAGGCAATACACCAGGATCTGAAAAAGATAAAAAGCGAAAAAGGCAATACGAAGAATGGTCAGAGGTTGAAATATTTTATATGTTATGTCCGGCAAAGTGGTTAATACAGGGTCATTTTGAAACATGCAGAGCAAAACATACCCGATAAAAAACAATAAAATAATCAGCCCGTGTATTTTAAATATGGTATTGCTCTTTTTGCTTTGATGCGGATTTAAGAGTGTTATCAGTGTAAATGTGATTAATAATGATTGAGTTGAAGAAACCAGCAATCCGGAGAATTTAAAATATTCTGGTTGATAATCAGCTAAACCAAGAAATAGAACTACTGTGCTGATGATTGCAAGCAAAATGTAGGAAGCTGCCAATATTCGGGATGAAATTGTATAACTTTTTAAAAAATCAATGTCAGGTATAGGAAAAGATAACAGAAATAACCCTGAAATGTAACCGGAAATAATGAAAGCCAGGTTTATAAACAAGTAATAATAAGCCACTGTATGTTATGTTTACGAGTTAACTGAAGTGAATTGAACGAGTTAAAGTTGCTGATTCGGGATTACATATTTACATCATGTTTCCAATAGAAGCAAATGGTTTATCATACTCTTAGGTGCTAAAATTGCGTTCGGGCCGCACCATGCACAGTCAGTGTATTTTAGGTGCCAAATTTAGCAAATTTCCTGTAATAGCATGATGAATCAGTAAATAGTTTACAGCCTTTTATGTGTACTGAATTCAATCAGTTCTATCGGTACTCCATTGTGTTCAATCATTGCAACTCTTGTTCCGTCGGAAGGGGAATTCGGTTTTGTAATAACATTAAAATCATGCCTGCTAAGTTCTAAATCCAAATCGTCCACCTCAAAAGCAATATGAGGTATTTTTTTAATCAGTTCGTTAACAGGACTGTCATCTTCATACCGCATCCATTCAATTCCATAAGGACTTGTAGCGAATCCGCCGACATAAAGTTTAAATTCAGGCAAATAGGTTTCGCCATGGATTGGCGCCTGAGTAGGAATTCCAATATGATGGTAACGCCAGCCCCAAATACTGGTTGCAAGGGGTGGCTCATGATCTTGCCTTTTAATTTTCATACTCTGAATGAACTAGATTTATTCAACAATAGAATTGGATAATAAAATGATTCCGGAAGCCTCCTGAATCTTACCAAATTTAGATTAATTTTTCTATTCAGCCTTGTCAATTCCATGAAAAACAATATGAGGCAACAAATTACGCAGATTGCAGAGAAATGTAACATCATCAAAGGGTTATTTTTTTTTCATTGAAATTTCCTGTAAGTAATTCTAAATCTGTGCAATTTGCGTAATCTGTGGCTGAATAAATTATACAGGGCTGGTCAGTTGCGATTTTTTATCGCTTGTATTCATACCGCATATTTTAATATTGTTCCGGGACATATAAATTCATAGTTTTCCATTGAACCAAAACCCTGTCTGTTCGTTTAATATTTGAATTAAATAATTAAACATAATTTTTGTAATGAACTCTGTTGAATCAAAACCGAATGTCAAATATAAATCGGTTACCATACTCTCGAACACTGAAATTTCACCCAACGTCTTTCTGCTCTCGTTTAAACGTGATTTTGCTTTCAGAGCCGGGCAGGTGCTGGGAATAGCTGTTTCATCAAATGATGACGCCCGGCTTTATAGCATTGCCAGTGGTGAAAACGATGAAAACATCTCACTGCTGTATAATATAAAACCTGGCGGAAAACTCACACCTAACCTTGCGATACTGCGACCTGAAGATACATTATGGATCACGGTTCCCTTTGGCTCCTATGCTGGTTCGGATGAACCTGCTTACTGGATAGCCGCAGGAACCGGCATTGCGCCGTTTTACAGCATGTACCGCTCCGGGTTAGGTTCCAATAAAGTCCTGATTCATGGCTCAAGGACGCTTGACGCTTTTTATTTTAGTGATGAACTGGATAATGATTTTGGCCAGCGGTATGTCCGCTGTTGCTCACAGCAGGAAGGTGAAGGCGCGTTTCACGGCCGTGTAACCCAATATCTGGAAGCATTGGATAACCTGCCTGAAGATCAAAAGTACTATCTTTGCGGCAGCGCCGAAATGGTTGTTGAATGCAGGGAAATACTTCTTAGTAAAGGAATCCCGTTTAGTAACGTAGTGGCCGAAATTTACTTCTAAGAAATGTCATTCGCTGAAACGATTGTCCCTAAAGAGCATCTGCTGGGTAAAACTCTTTCTGATCTGAAACTTATTGCCGGTAAGCTTGGGCTTCCGGCTTTTGTTGCTGCACAAATTGCATATTGGCTTTATAAAACTAATATTCAGTCGTACGATGAGATGACGAATATTTCGAAAAAAGCGCGTTTGTTGCTGGCTGAGCATTATGACCTGGGCGTTGTTGAGCCGGTGAAAGTTCAGCAATCGGCTGATGGAACAAAAAAATACCTGTTCCCGGTAAGTAGTCATAAGTTTATAGAAACCGCATTTATTCCTGATGCCAAACGAAATACACTTTGTGTTTCTTCGCAGGTTGGTTGTAAAATGGGTTGTTTGTTCTGTGCCACGGGCCGGCAGGGTTTTCAGGCGCAATTATCGGCAGGACTAATCCTCAATCAGCTGCGCAGTATTCCTGAAAGGGAATTGATAACGAATATCGTTTTCATGGGAATGGGAGAACCTTTTGATAATGCAGAAGAGGTAATGAAGGCGCAGGAAATTTTAACAGCAGGGTATGGTTTCGAATTGAGCGCCCGAAAAGTTACGGTTTCTACAATTGGAATTGTACCAGCCATGGAGTTATTTCTGCGCGAAAGTAAATGCAACTTGGCTGTGAGCATGCATTCACCTTTCGACGAGGAGCGCCGGAGGTTAATGCCTATTCAGCATGTTTATCCCATTAAAGATGTAATTGACGCTATTAATCGCGCTGATTTGGGTAAATACCGCAGGGTATCAATCGAATACATTGTTTTTGGCGAATTGAACGATACACAAAAACATGTTAAAGAACTGGCTCGTTTGCTCAATAAAACACGTTGCCGGATAAACCTGATCCGTTTTCATCCGGTGCCAAATGTTCCTCTTCCTCCAACAAATGAGGCTCGTTTAATTGACTTTCAACGCGCGCTAAACGAAAAGGGAATTGTTACAACGATAAGAGCTTCACGAGGACTTGATATCGATGCGGCCTGTGGTTTGCTTTCGACGAAAGCTTTAATTCAGCGTGAAAACAGAGATTTTTAGTCACTGATGTATTTCATAATGAAATAGTTGTTACTTTTGTTCTCCTTAATAATAGCGCTGCCGGATGATCGTTAACCGTACGATAATACTAGTAGAAGATTCTGATTCAGACCGTCTTCTTTTTTCAAAGTATTTAAAGCAAATTGGGTATGAATGTTTGTGCATGGATAGCGCGGACAGATTGATTTCCCAGATTGATGGTATTGAAGCCAGTATTATATTAATGGATATTGAAATGCCAGGCATTACCGGTCTGGAAGCTTCGCTGATACTAAGGAAGCGCGAGGAGCAGAGCGGGAAAAAACATATTATCATTGCTCTTACAGCCCATAATGATGAAAATATTATGGGAATTGTGGCCAACGCCGGATTTGATGATTATCTGCAAAAACCTATTACCAAAAGGGAACTCAAAACAAAATTATCGAAGTATATTCTCAGTGAAACGGATACAATGGCTTCCTCATCTGACGTAAAACAGGAAAACGGTATTTCCAAAGGCAAACTATATTCATTGGATATGTTTGAAGCAGATGAGCCGGATTTTGTCCGCTCAATTGTTGAAATGTTTGTTGCTAATACACCTGACTCAATTGCCGCTATCAAAAAAGCTTTTGAATTGGATGAAATGGAAACAGTGAGGCAACAAGCGCATAAGCTTAAACCGCATTTTTCGTTTTTTGGCGCAGCAGGTTTGCAGCAAACTTTCCAGATGATAGAAGACTATGCAAGGGCAAATGAGAATAAAGAGCAACTTCCTGATCTGATTAACAATGCTGAGAAAAAAATCCTTCTCATGGTTGAGCAAATGAAAACAGACCTGCTTTCTTAGGACATTGACATTACTTTACTCTTTTTTAGCATTTTGCCGATTGCCAGCTCCCTGGTAAAGTTCTCCCATACTGGTTATTTATTCCGACCCAAACTGATATTCAATACTATAATGAATGTTTGCAGGCTAGATTTTCAATATAGTTATTGGAATAACCGGAGAAGAGCTGGTTTAATTTTTGAAATATCTGATAAATGTTATGAGATCATCTGATTAATAATTAATTTGAGTTCGAATCCATTACTTTAAACGAATGAAAATCCTGACCGAGGGCAACAGCGGAAGTCTTATTTTTAAGTTTGCCATCCCGATGCTTATTGGAAATGTATTTCAGCAGTTATATAATGTGGTTGATAGTATTATTGTAGGCCGTTATATTGGCAAACAAGCTCTTGCTGCGGTTGGAGCTTCATTTCCGCTTATTTTCATGCTTATTTCATTTGTAGTTGGAGTGGCCATGGGTACAACAATCATTGTTTCCCAGTATTTCGGTGCCAGGGATATTAGGATGGTAAAGCGTTCAATAGAAACCATGTACATTTTCCTGTTTTTTGCTTCTATCTTTGTTACAATACTGGGCATTACATTGAGCAGCCCGATTTTCAGACTTATTAAACTACCTGAAGATGTTATGCCACAGGCAATTGCGTATTTCAATGTCTATTTAACAGGAACAGTTTTCTTTTTCGGATTCAATGGAATCAGTTCTGTTCTGAGGGGTTTGGGCGATTCGAAAACACCACTTTATTTTCTTATTATTTCAACCGTGATGAACGCAATTCTTGTTTGGCTGTTTGTGGCGGTTTTCAAATGGGGTGTTGCCGGATCTGCATGGGCAACTGTGATTGCGCAGGCTGGTGCTTTTTTTACCGGTATAATCTACCTTAACCGTACGCATGAAATTGTTAAACTCAACAGTCTCAGGCTCGTGTTTGACAGGGCAATTTTCAGGAAAAGCCTCATGATAGGATTACCAACCGGACTACAGCAAACCTTTGTTTCGATGGGGATGCTTGCTGTAACCCGTATTGTAAATGGCTTCGGTACTGATGTTATAGCCGCTTACAGCGTTGCTATGCGGCTTGACTCACTTGCCGGTATGCCGGCTATGAATTTTGGCGCTGCTCTATCAACATTTGTTGGCCAGAACCTTGGAGCAAATAAGCCGGAAAGGGTAAAACAAGGATTTATGGCAACCTTGAGGATGTCGGGTGCGCTGGCATTGTTAACCAGTTTGGTTGTTATTATTTTCCGGCAGCAACTTATGCATCTTTTTACCGATGATGCTTCGGTTATAGGAATAGGAGCTGAGTATCTTGTGATTGTAAGTTCGTTCTATTTATTTTTCTCAACTATGTTTGTCATCGGAGGTGTGATGCGTGGGGCTGGTGACACTCTGATTCCTATGTTTATAACGCTGTTCTCACTTTGGGTGATTCGCATCCCGGCAGCATGGATACTTTCGCGCTATTTCGGTGTTGATGGCATATGGTGGTCAATTCCTGTCGCCTGGTTTATTGGAATGTCGCTTTCGTACCTTTATTATTTAAAAGGCAACTGGAAAACAAAGGTTGTTGTTAGGCAAAAGCCTATGGTAACAGATGAGGTGATGATGGATTAGCTGTATTGAAATGGAAAATGGTTAATGGAAAATGGTTTATCAAGGCCAAATAAAATTCCATTGGACTTTTAATACCTATTCAGATTCAGGTAATTATTTTTAGAAATTTTTCAAATATCGACTATGCAAAGAAATACTGAGCAGATCCCATTTTCTATTTTCAATTAACTATTTTACTCTGCATTTTTTTTATTAGCTTTTGTACCGGCCTTTCAGAACGAATAACTCACCCCGCCCATCAGGTTAAACCCATAGGAACGGTAATTATTCCACCGGTAATATTTGCTATTGGCGAGATTGTTAAAGTTAATCCAGAATGAAAGCGCTTTAGTAAATCGGTATTCGGCTCCAAGATTCAGATCTGCCCAGCCTTTCAGTTCTGTAGCAGCCATTATATAAGGTTTGATTGTTTCCCCTGTAATTGAATCGGTTTTTGGAGCCAGTGCCCATACCGGACCATTAAAAACGGCTTTAGCTGTAACAACGATTTTACTTTGTATATCATACCTGGCTGTGAATTCCACTTCATACGCCGGTTTGTACCATGCGTATTGCTGGCGCAGAGTTTTATAATGTGTGTAAGTTCCGTTAAGTGCCAACCGCAGGTGTTCTGACTTTACAAATTCAAGTTCTCCTTTGAGTTTAACCGCGTTGATATTGTCGTAAATAACCGTAAAGCTATTCAGAAGATATGCATTGGTGTCTGTTACAAAAAGCGGATTGTTTTCGAAAGTGCTACTTGAAATGCTTCCGTTAAAATTGAAGATTCGGCTGATATTACTCTTGAAACCACCGTAAATCCTGAATTTTTCGTATTCATAATTCCGTGGCATTACAGAACTTATGTATAAATTCTGTTCTGTGATGTTTTGTAATGAAGATCGCTGCATACTACCGGTAAACCCGGCATACAGCTTTAACACATCCGGTATAAGCTCAAGGCGCGCTTCGGCAACAGGATATAACCTGACAATAGGAACCGGCCCGGTAGCAATATTCAGATTAATCCCTGCCATGAAACTATACTCGTTCACGTCGGCTTTGACAAACGGATTTATTGTAAGAATTCCGCTGTTGATTTTTCCAAGCGAATCGGCCTGGTTCAGATGATTATATCCCGCTGTTACACCAAGAACCTGGTCGAAACCAACTTTAAACAAATCATAGCGTTTGTTGATGGTAGTGGTGAAATGTACATTATTTTCTTTGGCTTCATTCATTCCGGCCATATGGTAAAACGAAAGCCCTTCAGAATGGTTAAGTTTATCTTTATCCTTGTAGTTGCTGCTCAATGTAGCTGACGCACCGGCAGTATAATACCGCTGTTTAACATCATCCTTTGTTATAGCCGTATCAGGAAAATCGCCGGGTTTATACCCATACAGGTGAAGCCCGTCGCGGTAATAGTATGCTTTGCCGGTTAAAGTAAGTTCGTCTAAATATTTGGTGGCAGTTACATCAGCTTCGTTACGGCTGTTAGTCGGAGGGCCATAATCTTTTATTTTACCCGCAGCCGACTGATGCTTAAGGTGAACTGAAGTTAAATATTGTTTGGATCTTAGCGAACTCATAAATAATTCACCATATAAAGCTGAGTAATTTCCTGCTCCGGCACGGATATAATTCCGGTATAACTTACTGATCGGCTCTGCGACCAACTTAACCGCAGGAAGTGGCTCAATTACAGGTTTTATATCCGCCATCCTTGGCGCGATAGTATAATTCATTACAGGAACTTTTGTAATGGAGTCGTCAATAGCAGGGTTGCTGCTTATTTTAAACGCGTCGGGAATAATCGGATCGAAAGGTGCAACTACCGTAATTTCTTCATTATAGGTTTTAGCTGGTTTAACCTGTTTGTCCTGGGCAAGCGTGGTAGTTGATACAACTGATACAATTGAACAAACCAGCGTTACGGTGAAGATTTTATATTTTGACACTATCATAAACTTTTGAAAATTAAATTTTTAATCAACTTTCTGCGGATATTTGCTTCATTCAGCTATTGTGTTTCGCCAATTGCTGCAAGTTTCTCTTTTGCAATAGCCACCAGGTCGTTTCCCTGGTAATTGTCGATTATGCTTTGCAGAGTTGACTTTGCCTGGAATGTGTTTCCTTTTTTTACATATACATCCGAAAGAAGAAGAAATCCTTTGGCAACCCAATAATCGTAGGAAGCATATCCTTCGGATAAAGCGAAGACAGATTTTTCGCATTTATCATATTCCGCGTTATCGAACTCAAGCTGAGCCAGCGTGTATTTTGCTTCGGCAGCCATTTCGTTTTTCGAAAGCTTAACAGTTTCTTCAAACTCCCTTCGTGCGAGATCAGTATTGGTAAGCGCGTAGGCTGACCGGGCGATGGTGAAATGAGCTTCGGTAGCTAGGTTTTCGGTGAGTTTATCAACGGCTAAAAGTTTTTGCGCTGATTGTATGGCCAGCCCGAAACGTTTCAACGCGTAGTTGCATTGCATTTGTCCGGCCAGCGCATTCATTATCATACCTGGCTGATCTGCAGTTTCTTCAAGCAGAATGTAGCTTTCGAGCGCTGCTTCGTAATTTCCACGTTGGTGATTGATTTGCGCGGTACGTGTAGCAGCGTTAGCCGTAAAACGCGAGCGCTGCTGCCCCAGTATAAAGTTATAATTTTTGAGGGCATTATCAAAACGCTGTGCGCGATAGTCACATTCTGCTTTATAAAAATTGGCTTCGAGAATAAATGACCCTTCAGGGAACTTGCTGATATACTTTGTGAAACCATCATTCGCTTTATCGCAGTTGCCGTTCATATACTGGTTTTCGGCAGCAATATAGGTGAGCGAATCCTGTTCCGAACGCGAAATATCTGCCTTTGGCACCTCTTTTGTGAAATCGATATATTCGTCCACCTGGTTCATTTCTACGTAGATGCTCTTTACACTGCCCAATGCTTCTTTCGATTCGGGTGTGCCCGGGTAATCTTTGGCGACTTGTTTCAGTGTTGTAAGAGCTTCCTTGTCACGGTTCTGGTTAAAGTATATCAAACCGGTTTTCAGTAGTGATTTTTTAACATAAGGACTGTTAGGAAATTCTTTTCCGACTCGCTGAAAATAGGATAGCGCTTCATTATCACGGTTTATAACATTATATGTCAGACCAATTTCATAAAGTGCGTCATCCGTATAATTCGATTTGCTATAGGATTGAAGCATCTTTTTTAAAGTGGAAATTTTATTCTCCATTTCACCTTGCACACCATAACTGATTCCAGCCTGGTATAAAGCGTAATCGGCGTCATTTCCCTTCGACGAAGCTGCTTTAAGATAATAATCAACAGCTGTAGAGTAATCTTTTGTCATAAAAAAACAATCGCCGAGGCGAAGGTTGGCATCAGCGGCCATTTTAAAATCCGTTTTCTTTTCAGCCAGATATTTACGAAAACCATTGGCGGCTTTGGTATAGTCTTTCTTCTTAAAATAGCAATAACCGACATTATAATTGGCAGTATTGAATAATTGCTGTTTTGTCGCTCCGGGGGTGACCAGGAATTTATTGAAAGCATCGGCAGCTTCGTCCCACCTGGCGGTACGATAGTATGCTTCGCCGGTCCAATAGGAGGATAGTGCTTTTATGGAATTATCAGAAGTGAGATCCCTTGCCTGCGCGAAAAGCTGAATGGACCCATCATAGTCCGATTCGTTAAATAGCTCAACACCACGGTAATATGCAATTTTCTGAAAGGCTGCATCGAGGCGGGTGCTGCGCTTTTTAATGTGCTGAATGCTTATTAAGGCATTTTTATAATTTTTGGTAAGAAGGTATAAATCGGCCAGGTATCCGTATAATTCATCACGGCGAACAGATTCAGGGTATTTGGAGAGGTAATCCTGTAATGCGGTAACAGCTTCATTATACGGATTATATGAAAGTTCTACAGCTAATTTAGCGTAATTAAAAAGAGCTTCTTCGGCAAGTTGCGGATCACCTTTAATTTTAAAAGCAGAATTAAAAGCATTAAAAGCGAAGCGTTTCTGATTGGTTTTTAAATAGCAGTCGCCCAGGTGATAATATGCATTTTGCGATAACGAATCTTGCCCCGAAGTTACGAGCTGAAAATATTTAATGGCCTGGCTATAATTACCGTTTTTATAATTAGAGAAAGCGATTTCGTAGTTATCAGCTACGGAAACCGATGATGGTTTGGATTCGAGGTACTGGTTAAAATATTTGAGAGCTGTCTTGTATTCCTTCTGATGGAAATAAGCATCAGCCGTAAGACGGGCAATTTCAGCAGTTTTCTTATCACTGCCAAGTTCCAGCAAGGGTAACGATTTAGCGAGTAATTCATCGTAACGGCCCTGTAAAGCATAGATCTGAACAATATAATAATTCACCACATCACGAAAAGTTTCGTCAGCTGAAACCCGGTCGAAGTGTTTCAGGGCTGTTTCGTAGTTTTTTTCAGAATAAGCGATATGCCCGTAGTAATAGTTGGCGGGGATATTGTATTTGTTGGGTTTTTCGGTTAGCAAAGCAAAGTTTTCGCGAGCCTTTTTCAGGTCATCAGTTTTAAAGCAGGCATAGCCCACTTTGAAATAGTATTCGTCTTGTTTTTCCTGTGATAATTCGAAACGCTCCACTTTATTAAAGCTTTCGATAGCCCTTTTGTATTCTTTGTTTGATAGCTGAAGTTTAGCGAGTTCAAAATTCGCATCATTAACCTGGGCATTCTGGGGATAAGTTTCAATAAATTTCTCAAAACGGGCAGTCGCGTCAGGATGAAACAGCTGCGCGGCGCACATGGCAGCGTAATATTCGGAACCTGCCTGAATGTTCGATTGTTCGCCTGTGGCAAGTTCGTCGAAAATTACCTGGGCTGAACCGTATTTGGCCTTTGAAAAAAGGTCAAGCGCCTGATCGTACGATGCTTGCGGGTTACTGTAAATACTTGTATTTTGTGCCGACACCTGTAAATACAGGCTTGAAATCAATGTGCAGATTGCGAGTGTTAAAATTCGGGTTCTATTCATATCTAAATGCTGAAAATCAGGATTAAAGGTACTGTATTAAGACAGGAGCATTGAGCAGGGAAGAAGTAACTTATCAACAGAAGTGATTTGAAAACTTAACGTTGTTGAATGAAGTATAGTATGTAGTTGCGAAGATTTGGGAAACCGAATATGTAAATGCTGAATTGAAATAATCGTACAGTTTTATTTTTGATGGACAAATATCGCGCTCTTTGTTTCAGCATCGCGTCCTTGTGTTAAAAAAAACACACGCGAAGCCGCCAGATTTTTCCATAATTCACAAAAGAAATATAGCCATGCGTTAGAATCCCGCTCTTCGTTTTAGATAATAAAACAAGTAAAAGAGATCAGTTCAGGATAGTAATTTTACGTGTATCAATAAGCCGGTTACCTGAAGAAATACGAATTATATAAGTTCCAGGCGAAAGATTACTTACATCGAGTTTATCAGTTGATTTCAGTACACTCCGTTTCCACTGCTTTGTTAAGATACCTGCCATATTGAACAGGCTGATATCCAGATTTTCCGGTTTTTCAAATGCAAATTCGAGGATCAGGCATTTAGCATTTGGCTCGGCATAAATCCGTATTTCCCGGGCAGAAGTAACCCCTTCGATTCCTACTGTGCCATAGTCGAACGAAAGATTGTCGACCCATAGTGTAGTTCCAGTATGATCAATACCATCTACAGGATTTGAGTTGAGGAAAACAATGTTCATCGTATCAGAAGTAGCTTCGCTCAGGTAATGTATGGGGATTTCGAAATGAGTCCATGTATTTATTATTCCGAACGTATCAGTCGCACCAAAACCTAAAGTGTCCTGTTTGCCGTTGTTCCATTTGAATAGCCCTAACCCCAAAATGCATGTATCGTTATTTATAGGTTGATATTTGAAATATCCCGAAAGTTTCAACGGTCGTCCGGTAAAAGGATACCCACCGCTAACTGAAG
The DNA here is from genome assembly GCA_963665485.1 of Bacteroidales bacterium. Taxonomy (GTDB): domain Bacteria; phylum Bacteroidota; class Bacteroidia; order Bacteroidales; family UBA4417; genus UBA4417. Next base: position 2,203,490 of record OY762227.1, read on the forward strand.
CCTTTTGATTAGCAAGATCAACATTAAGTTTACCCAGGGTTAGAACGCCTGGTATTTTATACGTACCGGTGAATGGAACTGAAATTTTTACCGCTGTAAGTTTGGCGGAGGCAGCACCTTGCTGAGGGTCGACCAGGTCTTTCGATACCGTAGTAATCGTACCCAGCAACGGGATATTCTGGTTGGAAGTGCTCCAACTGTCGGGCTTACCGGCTGACCAGGTTTCAAAACTGCTATTGGGGATTTGCTGGGCAAAACTGTTAACCGCAAAAATCAGAAGTATAAATAGAAAAGAGGTTATTCGATTCATGGCGTATGTTTTGTAAATTAACAAATATACTTCCGGAATGTTACATTAATCCAATGGGTTTTAAAGCTAATGCTAATAATCCAATGTAATTATTAAATGAAATTCCAAATATAACGTCTCAATTAACAAATTCTCTGCTTGCGGCAGCAGGGCCTGTTTAACGCCCAAATCACAATTCAAAAATCAGTATTCCCAATTCACAAATAAAGCTTCCGACATCTAACATCCGCCATTAAAAATGCAACACTTAGGTGACAACCCTGTAAGCAGGATTCTGTTCCCTTGGGCCTGTTGCCGACCCGCCGGCTTCCATCATTTATCTAGGGCCGTCATCACTAACGGCCTCCAACGACCTACCCCCCGGGCATCGGGCGAGCAACCCTTACAGCAACCGCTTGCGCGGAGCTACTCCCGGTATATTTGGTCTTTCAACCCATAAGGTTTACCCTCAGTTGTATCGCTACACACTGGCGTGGGCTCTTACCCCGCGTTTTCACCCTTATCCCGATGCTATCGGGACGGTATATTTTCTGTGGCACTTGCTGTTCCCACGGTGTTCAGCCGCAGAACCTTCCCGTTAGGAAGTATGGCGCTCTGTGTTGTCCTGACTTTCCTTACCCGCGGACATGCCGGGATACGATAGAACAGGTTGTCACCGGGGCAAAGGTACGGAAAAATGGCCACTTTTCGGGAAGTTTCCTGCATTTAACTCTCGTGCGCTGATTGATACCAGCTGAGATGACATCTAATTGGGCTTTTAATTCAGAGAATGTCAAATGGAGTGCATTTTAATGATGAATAGAAAATTCGGTAAATGCTATTTTTTATTTGAAACTATACCAGCTATTTTTTAAAACTAGCAGTGTTTGTAAATTAAAACAAATATCAAAACCATCTGTACTTATTTTTTCGTATCTTTACAATATAGATATTTAGTATGCATCTCTCGATGGACTACTTGTAGTTTTCTTCATACTTAATTTTCCCCTTGTTTTCTTCTTGTTAGCTTATTATTTGCTTCAATGCACTGTATGTTTACTTGTTAACTCAGCTAGTGGGTATTAAAGCCTGATTGAAAGTAAGATTCTAAAAAGAAGAATGAAATGTGACTTTTATGACACATTAGCTCCTGGAGTAATTATGTTCGCCTTAACGAAAGCATCAAAGCCTTAATTTAAGATGTTGAATTTTTTTGAGGCAAGTAGATATAGTTACTGAGAACATTTGACATGTTATTAATGGTCATTAAATTCACAAAATCATGAAAACAACCAAGTTCATCATTTTCTGCATAATTCTTTGCACAAGCATTAAAGTGAATTATGCACAGGCTCCGGATTGGACACGTATACTTTCTTCAAGCCCTTATGAGGCTCAGGAAGGAAGAGTTGTTGCAGCTGATGACAACCAGAATGTATATATGGCAGCAGCCATTAGCGGACCGGTTACATTCGACGGAATTGTTTATTCAAGTGTCGGCAGGAGAGACTTATTAATTACCAAGATGAGAAAAGATGGAACAACATTATGGAAGAAACAGTTTAATGCCCAGGCAGGTGGAATCCTTTTACCACAGGCTGTTAACGTTGACAAAAAGTTAAATATTTATTTGCTGTGCTATTTCTCCGGATCCGTTAAGATTGGGAATAGCACCCTGGTTTCGGATGACAACCATAATGCATTCATCGCTAAATTCAATTCAAGTGGAAACGGAATATGGGCAACTTCCTATAAATATACGGGAACCGGGATAAGTAAAATTGCTCTGGATGGAAATGTTAACTGCAATATATATATATTAAGTTTTAGCACCGGCCTTTTAAAATTCAATAGTTCGGGTACCAAACTCTGGGCGCAGAACTTTCCTGACAGAACACTCCAGACAATAGCAATAGATGGTAATGTGCTGTATGCTGGGGGTGCACTTCAACAAGGCATTACCACATTCGGTTCAATAACTCTTTCTTCTCTGGGTATTGCTGCGAACACTGGTTTTATGATCAAAGGCGATCTGAACGGGAATTTCACCAAATCCTTTATTGTTAACGATACCATAACAGGTTTGGGATCAACATCGATAAGTGATATGGTGATCGACAAAAAGGGAGCTCTGCTGATTACAGGCGGTTACAGAAAGGACCTTATACTTGGAACTGTAGTTATTCAAAACCCGGATGCGGGTTATTATACCTATATTGCCAGATGCGACAAGAATTTCAAATTTGCCTGGGCACGCACCAGTAATATATTTTCGATCAACAACCTGGAAATTATCAATTACAGAATTTTCTTGGATAATTCCGGCTCAATCTATCAGTATGGCACACATCAGTTTCCATTTTCATATGGAGCAGTTACATTTAATCCCGAAGGCGGAAACCAGTACCTGTTCAAATTTGATTCCCAGGGCAACGCTCTGGCTGCTTATTCGTTGCTAAATTCTTCCAGGTTCGGAACAATTGTAACCCCTGCGGGTAAGGTTTTGAGTACCGGATCTTTTACATATAACGGAGCTACTTCTTATGGTAATCTATACATTGCTCAGCGGAATAATTACATGTCAATCGATTGGCGTAAACTTTCATCAAATAACCAATCGGGATTTTTAAGCACAAATGGCATTAAACATGATACGGATGGGAATATGTATGTTCTTTCCACCATGCGTGGATACTGCGATTATTTTGGAATTTTGATCAGAAATGACAACTTTACCACTCTTTTAGCCAAACATGATCCGGAAGGTAATGTAATGTGGGTGAAGGAAATCAGAGATGCGGCTGACAACATGTATGGATACAATTTAATTGGTTCCAGAATTATACTCGATAAGGCAAATAATGTAATTACAATGGGGAGGTTAAATAATGGCCTGGTTATTGGAAATCAGACAATATTTGCCAGCCAGACTTCATGGAATACAGATGGATATGTTGCAAAATTTGATCCGAACGGTCAGTTTCAGTGGGCAGTTAAATTTGATGTTGATGGTTCCTTCGGGAATAACTGCGGCGTGACGACTGACACAGAAAATAATATTATTGCGACAGGTGAGTTCAATAACACAATGGTAGTAGGTGGAAATACCCTTTCATCAGAAGGTCTTGATGGCGCATTTATGGTTAAACTGGCCCCGGATGGGAATTGCCTGTGGGCGAAAGGATTTCCGGTTGGAGAAATAGTTTATATAGCTATAGCTGGAACGGATGGGTATGATAATATATATTTTACCGGGGAGATGTATAACCGTACTTCCAAACAACTAAATTTTGGCGGCCTTGTTATTCCTCAGACTGACGAAGATTGTGGTAATGTTATTGTAAAATTTGATCCCAACGGGAATGCCCTGTGGGGAAATCTTTATGGCAAGACAGCCGGCAGTTATATGCAGGAAAGTTGCTGGCCTGTAGCTGTTAAAACTGATGCTGCCGGGAACACTTATTCCTGGGGTTGGTGCTCTGATAATGCTGCCTTTGGCAGTTACACGTTATCCAGTCCTTTTAACGGGGGCCCATGGAACTTTTATTTAGCTAAAATAAATGCTTCCGGAGAGGTAGTATGGGCTAACGGAATAGCCGTTAAAAATTATGTGGTGACTTATGGGGAGTTATTGGACATGGATGACGAAGGAAACCTATATGCTGGGGCACAATTTAAGGATTCAATAAGAATTAATGATGCCTACTTTAAACCCCAAAGCAATAATGATTTCTTGTTGGTAAAATATTCAAATGAAGGGACTTTTCAATGGCTGAAAACAGTGCCTTCAAACATAAACTTTGGCAATTCCCTTTCAGTTATTGATAATGATGTATTAACAGTAGCCGGCACTTCTATTAATAATATAGTCTTTGATGGTCAGTTTTTCACAGGAAATGGCGGAACCAGCGGGATATTAGCCACGCTTGGGGCTATGCCAGTTCTATCTCCATTCAGAGCTTCGGATGTTACAACGAAAAATACCGAAAAAGCTGTTGATGGACCAGAGATTCAGTTATATCCAAACCCATCCAACGGACAATTTGCACTCAGGGTGAAAAGTGAAACCAAAGGGGAAATGGGTGTATCTGTTTATAATTCATTGGGCATTGCTGCCAAAACGCTGAACTTCCAAATACAAAGCGGAATTACAATGGAAGAGATAGATGTTTCTTTCCTGCCCAAAGGAACCTATACCATGGTATGCAAAATTAACGGCTATACCACGAACAGACAAGTGATAGTTGAATAGATTCTCACCTTAAGATGCCCTGATATTCAATCAATTAATCAATGCAAGACATTTGATTTCTTTAATACTTCGGCTCTTCGAATTCCGGATTGATTTTCGAATACCTGACCTCGTCCCAGATTTTGTTTTGTTTGAAAACAGATTTTCTGAAAACACAATCCTTCGTGTATCCGCATTTCTCCAAAACCCGCTGCGAAGCTGTATTGTATTCAAAAATGCCGGTGTGAATCCGGATAATCCCAAGTTGTTTGAATCCGTATTCTGTAATCAGGTTTACAGCGGTTGTTACTATGCCTTTGTTCCAGTATGATTCACCAATAAAATAGCCTATCTCCGCCGACTTGCGGTACACATCTTGCCCCGGCGCTAGCGAGATATTACCTGCATATTCGCCATTATATTCTATGCCGAAAAAAGTGACAGGATCCTGGTCAGTGAATTTGCTTAGAAAATTCTCTGCGTCTGCCAGTGTATACGGATTTGGAAATCCATCGCGAAGATTGCGGCTTATTTTTTCGTTATTGGCCAGTTCAGCCAGGCGCATTGCGTCGGAGAAGCGCAAAGGACGAAGTTTGATGTTGCCTGATTGTAGTTCCATGGCTATGTCATCATTTTTTATTAACTCTCGTTTAGAAGCAAAATAGCTGAAATTAGCTGACAAAGTCAGGCAATTTAGCAGGGGCAATATTTGATTCCTTGTTTGGACTCAATTCGGTTATTATAAATCTAAAATAAGTGAAATTATTTTTTATCCAGTATCTCCTGATATAATGAAGTATACTGTTCAATACAAGTCTGCCAGTTGAATCTATCCGCGTGTTTTTTTATCTTATCTTCAATAATCACTTGATTATCATTAAAATACGACAGCTTGTTTTCAATAAAGGCAGCCATATGATTTTTGTTAAAATCTTCAAAATAAAAAGCGAGATCACCTCCTATTTCCGGAAGGCATGTAAAATTACTCAGGAAAACGGGTTTTCCAAATTTCATTGCTTCAATTACCGGCATTCCAAATCCTTCAGCTATTGAAGGAAAAAGGAAAGCTGAACAATTCTTGTAAAGCCAGTGTTTCTCATCGTCGGATACCTTTCCTGGCAGAATTACCCTATCTGTGAGCTTCAGTTCATGAATTTGTTTCCGGATTTGCCTGCCATAATTTGTATCCGTGTTACCCGCAATAATTAATTTGTAATCTTTAAAGTAATTCATAACAGGCAGTAAAGTATGAAAATTCTTTTTTTCATTGAAAATGCCTATTGAAAAGAAGAATTTCTTTTCGCCCACGTAGCCTGGTTCGAGTCCTGGACCTTGCGTATCAACAGAAATACCATTATAAATTGTCCGGATTTTCTTTCCTCTTAAATTCAGATGGGCTTCAATATTATTTTTCGTAAAATCAGATATAGCTGTTATATAATCGGCCCTGTCAATATTCCTTTGTAACCTTTGGAGATATAACATTTTATGCACAGCATCTTTTTCATATAAAAAATTCAGGTCGTGAATTGTAAGGATGAATTTAGGCTTATTGCTAGGGAAATGTGAAGGGAATTGCTGCAGACTGTGCCAGATATCGTATGATTTATTAAACATTGGAAAATACCTTTTTTGAAGGTTTGCCTGCACTGAATTCCAATTGTTCCGGTTTTCGAAATTCCTGGGAACTAAATACGTAATGTTTAAACCCGGGCGCGGTTTACGCATAAGCTCTTTAGCGTAATTATATGAGAACTGACCTAATCCGGAATATAATTCCTTCACTTTATATAAATCTATCAGTAGGTTCATATTTAGTTTTGTTTTGCTTAAGGCTTTAGATAAATTGAGCCGGGTTTTCCCCTTTAATTACATGATTGTAAACCCGTGAAAGAAAAAAGAGTTGAATGCGCGGATAATTAGGCTGGTGTGCAGGTGGTTATTTGTTTTGGGCCGGGATATTTCATTCAGAATAGTACAATTGATCCAGGTTAAGTGGATCAATTGTACATCAGGAATAACCGGGATTTTATCAAAAGGACTAATCAGCCAGGCAATACTACTATTTATTTCTATGGATGATAAGTTCGATAGCGCCATTACCATATTTTGTAAATGAAGCGCTACGGAATTCAATATCCTCATATTCAGCAAGTCGCTGAATAATAGCTTGTTTAAGCGTTCCGTTGCCAATGCCATGGATAAACACCACGCTGGTATACCTGAAAGCGATAGCGCTACCCAACATACGCTCGAAAACACCCATTTGAATGGTCAGGATTTCGTGTGGTGACAGGTTATTATAATCCTGCCGTAAAGCGGAAATATGCAGATCAACTTCGGCTTCGTTAGGTGCTGTGCGGTATTGATCAATAACTGTTTCGGGCCTGAAGCGTTCGGCAGCAGCAGGTAGTGGTTCGCGATTTTCTTTTTCGTTCAGTACCTGCTCGTACGTGCTTGGAACACGGTTCAATTCGCATACCGTATACACGATTGATTTCTGGTTGGCAAGGAAACGGGTTTCGTGATAACTTCCCTCCTGGTAAAACAGGGAGCCTTTGATACGGAAAGTTGTGCTTACCGGCATCAGAACTTTTTCGTTTTCCTCGGAAAAGAAAATTACCTGTACAATTCCATTCGACCAGGTGCCGATGTCTTCACGTACAATACTTTCAATCACCAGTTTTGATTCGGAAGGCACTGATCCGTAGTCAATTCCGGTAAAATTACCTGCCTTATTTTTAAGAAAAAAGGAATAGAGTATATCGGATGACGTATTATTTACCAGGTAAACATCAATTATTCCCGACAACAACCTTAACTGGTCCTGGGGAGCCCAGGCAAGGTAAATGCCGGTAGGCGCAGCTGAAGCGCTTCCTCGCTGAACGATAGTGCTGATTCGTTCGGTTTCAACAATTTCGGGTTCAGGTTCAACTATTACCTGTGTTTCGCCGCGACGCTCATTTTTGTTTAAAAATAAATCACCTGATGTTCCGGCTGGTTCAATCGCGACAAGTTCATTGATAAGTGTGGGTATCTCGAAACCGTCATCAATTTCGACCGATACCATAAATTCATTTATCTGTTTTTTTATGATTCCTCCTCCGGTTGAGTTAAGAAACCTTACTTTATCTCCTGGTTTGAATTTCATTCTTAGTTTTAAATTATTCATCAGCTTATCTGGTGTTAATAGCTTGCCAGATAGCCAATTGTATGAAAATATTTGCTTATATCTTCCATCTATAAGGGCTGCAAAGATAGAAACAAATCAGTCATCCTTTTAAAGTAAGTTCACTGATTCGCAAATACTTGGTAATTTTTAACAATAAGTTCAGGCCATTTTTGCCTTTTCAATTTCCTGAGATTGAATTTCGTTTAACCCGGTGAGTTAAAAATGCTAATTTTGTTCTTTATACTGATTTACTTAATATTTATGAAGAAATACGTATTCCTCATCGCATTTGGCCTGCTTAGCTTTATGATGTTCATAACTTCATGCGGTAAGGATGAGGCAAAGTCTGTGGCCCCTCAGTTTGTTTTTAAGCATACTGTAAATGGCTCTGAACTTGAGAAAGGAGTTATGAAATACACCAACCTGGCTGGAAATCTTTATGAAGTGGATGAACTGCAGTATTTTATTTCGGAAATAACACTAACTACTGCCGACGGCCAACTCATTAATATTAAATCGGATAATGCTATCCATTATGTTGATCTGGATATTCCTTCCACTCTCACCTGGAGTCCAACGGATCTTATCCCGAAAGGTGATTATAAAAGTATATCATTTGTTTTCGGGATCAGTGAATCAAAAAATAAATCCGGATTATTTGTCAATCCGCCGGAACGTGATATGTTCTGGCCTGAGATGATGGGAGGTGGTTATCACTACATGAAGATGAATGGTAAATGGAAAGCAAATGGGGATATGATTACACCTTTTAACTTTCACCTTGGAATTGGAATGAATATGGATGGAACTGTTTTTTATCAGAATTTTTTTACAGTTACGCTTCCTCTTACTTTCCATACAGCAAGTCTTGGCAATGTATTTACAGTCACCATGAATATTGAGAAATGGTTCGAAACTCCAAATGTTTGGGATTGGAATGTAATTGGTGGCCAGATAATGATGAACCAGGATGCAATGCATAAGGCATCTGAAAATGGGGTTAATGCTTTCCAGGTTACTTTTCAAGGGACTGATCCTGAATAAAATAATTATATGAGAGGAAATAATTACCACCTTAATTTTATATCCAGGGTACTTCTATGGGGTACCTTGATGCTTGGTTTATTTATTTCTGCTTGTACTCATGATGAAACAGCTTTCTCTCCAACTCCTTATCAGTTAACAGTTCCAAAGTTTTTTCCTACCCGTATGAATATCCCTGCCGATAATCCAATGACGGTTGAAGGTGTTGAATTGGGACGATATTTGTTTTACGACGGCCGAATGTCGGGAAATACAGAACCTGAAAAAATGATGAGTTGCGGAACCTGCCATCTTCAATCCAAGTCGTTCGAATGCGGTATAGATCATCCTAAATTTAGTGGTGGCCGGACATTTGGAATTACAGGTATTTTGACACCTCATTATATGCTGCCAATGATCAACCTAGTGTGGAACGAAAGCGGTTACCTGTGGTCAGGCTCTATTTCGGAAAGTAATCCTAATCCGTCGCAGCGAAATATTGAAGATATTGTCGGGATGGCAGTAACGGCTCCCCACGAGTTTGCGGGTGATACCATTAAAACAAAGGCTTTAATTCAAAGTATTCAGGGTTATCCTGAGCTTTTCGAAAAAGCATTTGGCTCCCGAACCGTTACTATGCGTAATATCAGTAAAGCTATTGCGCAGTTTGTGCGAACTTTAATTTCATCCGGTTCGAAGTTTGATAAGTATATGCGTGGCGAACAGCAGCTTAGCACCCAGGAACTCAGTGGATACGTGTTGTTTATGACAGAAGATGGCGCAGATTGCTTCCACTGCCATGGTGGTTCCGGCAACCCGCTTTTTACTACCAACCTGTTTTATAACAACGGGAAAGATTCAGTGTTTAACGATCCCCGCGACCGCTTTTCAGTTACCGGCGATCCTAAAGATCATGGGGCTTATAAGGCAACAACCCTGCGAAACATAGAACTCACCGGACCTTATATGCACGATGGACGCTTTAAAACGCTTGAGGAAGTTATTGATTTTTATTCGCAGGGAATTATCTGGTCACCTTATATACATCCGCTGATGCATCATGCCAATGATGGCGGAATACAATTGACGCCTGGCGAAAAAGCTGATCTGATTGCTTTTATCAGGACATTGCGGGATGATGCTTTTCTGACCAATCCGGCTTACGGTGCGCCGGTTAAATTACCTGATGGGGCAAAACCTATCGAATAAAAGAGCATACAGGTTTGGAATAAAAGATTGAGCTGGAAAGAAAAAATAAAAGAAATTTCTAGAGCCCAAGCTTATCCATTTTATCCTTCTCGTAATCACCGTCTTCGCCGGGATACCTTAAAACTGAATCAAATTTTCCTGATTCCTTTGCCAATGACCAGATCAGGCTTTCACCCGCAGGCAGATGTTTCGGCTCTGACATAAAAATTTCATCTTTATAGGCTTCTTCCGCGTCCATTACTTTCCATCCTTTTTCACGGAACATTTTAATCAAATCGCCCAGGAATAATGCTGAAGTTAAATTGTGATGCAATAGAATAGTGTGATGAATATGCCGACCTGTTAACTTTACCGCAAGGTCTTCATAATAAGTGGCCCGGCTAAACAAATGTTCAAGGTAAAATGCTCTGTACCCTGCTATACCGGCTTTAGGATTTTCATTCAATCGTTTCAATAAGCGTCCGTTGATGTACCAATCGGAGGCATCTATAGTTACATGGCCATTTCTATAGCCTTGTTCTTTCATAAATGCCCTGAACTGATCCACTTTCTCCCTGGTATCTCCTTCCTTCAGGTATGGAAACCGGAACAATTTGATATAATTACTTAGTTTATTGATGATTGAATCATTCTGAAGTAATTCATCCCGAAACTTTTCAAAAGTCACATCCTTATCATTATAATCAGGATGCGAAAAGGTATGATTTCCGATTCGTTGCCCCCTTTCGTTCCAGCTATTCAGCAAAAACTGCCCTTTCGTATCCGTTTTATTCTCGCCTTTTACATAGAAAATAGCTTTTAAACCTGCATTATCAAGGTTATCAAGGATCATTTTATTCCACTGCTCAAAAGTGTAACCCGGCATATCGCTGGTGGATCCATCATCGAATGTGAAACTGATATACGGCTGGGCAAAAATGCGTATTGAGAATCCCACAAGAAAAATGAAAATAAGTTTGATCCGGTTCATATAAAACAGATTATCGCTTTGCCGGTTGCGCATACATCAGCACATCGTCGGCAGTAATTTGCTGATCGCAAAGTATCACCAATCTTTCAACCACATTACGGAGTTCGCGGATATTGCCTGTCCATTTTATCTTTTTTAGTGCTTCGAGTGCCTCGCCGGTAAACTGAATCGGAGGTCTGCCGTTGTTTTCACAGATTTGCCCAACGAAATAGTTGGCGAGCATGGGGATATCATTTTCACGTTCGTTGAGCGATGGAACCCTGATCAGAATTACGCTCAGGCGGTGATACAAATCCTCGCGAAAGTTTTTATTTTCAATTTCTTCGAGCAGGTTTTTATTGGTAGCCGCTACCACACGAACATTTACAGGAATATCTTTTTCGCCACCAACCCGCATTATTTTGTTTTCCTGTAGCGCGCGCAACACTTTAGCTTGTGCCGAAAGGCTCATATCTCCGATTTCATCCAGGAAGATTGTGCCATTGGTTGCCTGTTCAAAGTCGCCTTTGCGTTGCTTGATGGCGGAGGTAAACGATCCTTTTTCGTGACCGAAAAGCACGCTTTCAATAAGTTCCGAAGGAATGGCGGCACAGTTTACTTCAACAAAAGGACCATCGGCACGATTGCTTTTTTCGTGCAGCCAGCGGGCAACCAGTTCTTTTCCTGTTCCGCTTTCGCCGGTGATCAATACACGTGCGTCAGTTGCCGCAACGCGCTCAATCATATCCTTGATTTTAACAATAGCCGGCGATTCGCCAATCATTTCGTATTGCTTGCTAACCTTTCGTTTCAGCGCTTTTGTTTCGGTTACCAGCCGCGATTTATCCATGGCATTACGCAAGGTTATCAGCAGCCTGTTAAGGTCAAGTGGTTTGGAGATAAAATCATAAGCGCCTTTCCGGATTGCTTCAACAGCGGTTTCAATAGTTCCGTGCCCGGAAATCATCACTACAGGAGCATCAGTGGTTTTCTGAATGTTCTCAAGTACTTCGATGCCATCCATCTTAGGCATTTTTATATCGCAGAGGATTACGTCGTAGCTTTCTTTCCCAACAAATTCAATGCCCGATGGTCCATCTTCAGCATCATCCACCTGGTAATTTTCGTATTCCAGGATTTCGCGTAAAGCATTCCGGATAGCGCGTTCGTCGTCGATTATAAGTATTCGTGCCATTGATGATTTAGTTTTTAGGGAGTTTGAGAGGGATTAGTGGTCATTCAGTAGTTGATGATTGAGCAGGTTTAGTGATTTTTGAGGTTTTGAGTTGTTATTCGGTTGAAGATGATTGAGATGGATAAGTGTTTTGGGAAGCAGAAAGTTGTCATTATATTAGTAAAGAATTGGAGGCGCTGGCATTTCAAGAAGTTTCACAAGCTGCATTTTTAATTTCTGTATTATCACATTTCTGTATTATCACATTATCACATTTTCAAATTACTACCCTTTATACCATATCCATTTCCACAATTCACGGTAGCTGGATTTTTTGCCGTACATAAGTATACCGGTGCGGTATATTTTTGCTGCCAGCCAGGTTGCGCCCAGGAATCCAACCACAAGTATTCCACCGGATAATACAATTTCCCAGGTTGGAACGCCAAAAGGAATCCGTACCATCATAATTACCGGTGAAGTAAATGGTATCATCGAAAGCCAGAAAGCCAGCGGGCTTTCTGGATTTTGTATTACAGTTTGCGCGACTACAAGTGAAAAAATAAGTGGAACAGTAATTGGAAGCATAAATTGCTGCGTATCCGTTTCGTTATCCACCGCCGCTCCAATAGCCGCAAACAGAGCTCCATACAACAGGTATCCGAAAAGGAAATAGAAAAGGAAAGTCATGATCATAACAGGCAGGTTTATGGACGAAAAAGCTTCGAATATTTCGTTCATATCATCGTTTCCGGTATCGGCAGTAATAGAGTTAGGTGCTGCAGGTGCTGTTTCGTTGGGAAGAGCGACACTTTTACCTGTTATTTGCGCCTGCTCGGTATGCGTTTTCTTAAACTGTTGCGGGAAAGCTGTCTGCACTGCAGTTATGATGAAAAAAGTAAAAGCGATCCATAACAGAAACTGCGTGAGTCCGACCAGCGCAACGCCTATAATTTTACCCATCATGAGCTGGAAAGGTTTGACTGATGAAATAATTACTTCAATAATCCGGCTGGTTTTCTCTTCGATAACACCACGCATAACCTGAGCTCCAAAAAGGAAAATGAACATATAGATCATTAAGCTTCCCAAATAACCCACAACCATTGTCATTTCAGTGAAACTCTTCTGCTCTTCTCCGCCTGAACCTGTTTTGTAAGTAGTTATTTTAACATCAGTTTTTATGTTTTTCAGGATAGTCTCGCTCATCAGGTCTACCGAAGTGGTATCATTGCCGGCTTTATAACCAGGTGTATTTCGTAAAATCTCATTCCTGATTTCCGCCGCCAGTTTTTGCTTTTCCAATTCCTTACTCATTACTCCCGAAATATATCCTTTCAGGTTCAGTGTTGGTTGCTTATCAGAGTATATAATAGCGTTATCGGGAATATTAAGTTGTGTTGCCGGAATATGCAACAGCATATAATCGCCTTTCTTCGCAAGAGTATCTTTTGCTGCTTGTATACTTGTTGTAACCGGTACAAACGTGTAATTTTCGTTATTTTCGAATTTATTGAAAAACAGGCCGGTTTCGTCCAAAACACTTACCAGTTGCTTGTCATCCTGCCGGCTGGCCAGGTAAACCGGCAGTATAAATAAGGACGCCATAAGAATAGGCCCTAAAATAGTCATCACAATGAATGACTTTTTCTTTACCTTAGTAAGGTATTCGCGTTGTATAATTAAAAATATCTTGTTCATGGCTTTGGCTATTATGCGTCAGGGATTTGATTGCCGTTAACGGCATTTACAGTTGAAATAAAGATATCATTCATCGATGGGATCAATTCATTGAAAGCGATCACATTAACGTATGGTAAAATAGAAGTCAGCAGGTCGTTTGGTCCTTTTGAAGAAGGTAGCCTGAAGGTAACCGTGCGAATTTCGTCTTCAATAGTCGAATTCAGGATTTCAAATCCGGGTTCATTTAACTGGAAAGGTGTTCCGTTGAAATCACGGTACTGAACCTGGTAGCTGTTGGTGGAATACTTCCTTTTGATCTCTTTTACAGGTCCGTCAAGTATTTTTACAGATTTATTGATCAAAGCTATGTTGTCGCAAAGTTCCTCAACCGAAGCCATATTATGCGTGGAGAAAATAATGGTTGAACCGTTTTTGCGGAGTTCGAGGATTTCATCTCTTAATAAATTGACGTTAATCGGATCGAAGCCACTGAAAGGCTCATCAAAAATCAGCAATTTGGGCTCGTGAACCACGGTTACCACAAACTGCACTTTTTGCTGCATCCCTTTCGAAAGTTCTTCCACTTTTTTATCCCACCATTCCTGGATTTCAAATTTTTCGAACCATTTTTTCAGGCGCTGACTTGCATCGTGGTGACTCAGCCCTTTCAGCTGGGCGAGGTACAAGGCCTGCTCACCGACTTTCATTTTTTTATACAAACCACGTTCTTCAGGCAAATAGCCAATCATTGAAATATGATCGGGATTCAATCTTTTGCCATCAAATATCACTTCGCCTTCGTCAGGACCTGTGATCTGGTTTATGATACGAATCAGCGTGGTTTTCCCGGCGCCATTGGGGCCAAGCAGCCCGAAAATACTGTTTTCGGGAACTTCAATGCTAACCTTATTGAGTGCGGTAAAATCGCCAAAATTTTTGGTAACAGAATTGGCTTTCAGAATCATTTTTCGAATAAATAAATTTAAATTAATGGCTTTGTTCAAATAATAAATTAGTGTAAAAATACAAATTAAGTGAGTTGACACTGAGGTTTCGGTGATTTTAACAAAAAAAGCAGCCATTATTTGAAATGACTGCTTTTTGCTGTGCCTTGAAGTAAAAATTATCTGGTGTCAGGAAATGAACTTGTTGTTATTTTGTTCATTCATAATCAAACAGTTGTGTTGTATTACTGGAAATACTCGCGCATCCTGTCAAAGAATCCTTTGTCGCGGGCACCGGGTTGTGGTTTAAAATTATCCGCAGTCTGTAGTTTTTCGAGCATTTCTTTTTCCTGGCGGTTAAGGTTACGCGGTGTCCAAACATTGATGGTAACCAGTAAGTCGCCTTTGCCATACGAATTGATGGAAGGAAGTCCTTTGCCTTTCAGCCGTAGCATTTTTCCGCCTTGCGTGCCGGGTTCTATTTTAATACGTGCTTTTCCTTCGAGAGTTGGAATATCGACGGAACTACCCAGAGACGCGTCAGGGAAACTAATATACAAATCGTAAAGCAGGTTATTGCCTTCGCGGTGCAGGTTTTCGTGTGGGGCTTCTTCAATCTGTATGATGAGATCGCCGGGAACACCACCGCGTGCCGCGGCATTTCCTTTCCCGTTTACCGAAAGTTGAATGCCATCCGAAACTCCGGCCGGAATATCGATGCTGATGACATCTTCACCTTTAATTACGCCGTTTCCGGAACAATGAACGCACTTATGCTGGATGATTTGACCTTCGCCGCTACAGGTAGGACAGGTGGAACTGGTTTGCATCTGTCCCAGGAAAGTATTGGTAACACGTGTTACCTGGCCTGTTCCACGGCAGGTTGAGCAGGTGGAATAAGCTGAGCCACCTTCGGCACCTGATCCTTTGCAATATGTACAGGGAATATATTTGTTGACTTTTATCTTTTTCTCAACGCCAGTATTAATTTCTTCGAGTGTTAAACGAACTTTAACCCTGAGGTTTGTGCCACGGTTAACACGACGGCCACCTCTTTGCTGGCCTCCACCGAAACCGCCGCCACCGAAGGCTCCGCCGAAAATATCACCGAAATGGCTGAATATGTCTTCCATATTCATTCCGCCACCGCTGAATCCGCCACCACCGCCATTTTTCAATCCGTCGTGGCCAAACTGATCATACCGTTTGCGCTTTTCAGCATCACTCAGAACTTCGTAAGCTTCGGCCGCTTCCTTAAATTTATCTTCGGCTTCTTTATTGTTTGGATTTTTATCGGGATGAAACTTAAGGGCCATCTGGCGATATGCCTTTTTGAGTTCGGCATCGCTGGCATTGCGTGTAACGCCAAGTATTTCGTAATAATCTCGTTTAGTCACTGTTTTTCGTTTGGTGTATGAATTTCGAAAAGTTTAAATGTACAGTATGCAAATTAGTTCAATCAGCTCCCTGTAATAACTTTCGAAAACCGGATTACTTTATCGTGAAGGGTATATCCTTTCTGTACTTCGTCGATAACTTTATTCTTAAGATCTTCTGATGGAGCTGGAATGCTGGTAATGGCTTCGTGGAAATCGGTATCAAAATTTTCGCCAATGCTTTTTATTTCCTGTAGACCTTTTGAGGCAAAAATGGCTTTCATTTTGGCGTGTATCAGTTGTTCACCTTCTTTAAATGCCTCAAGGTTATCTGTCGAAGCCATTGATGCTATTGCCCTGTCGAAATCATCCAGAACGGGAAGTAAATCCTTGATTACGTCTTCGGAAGCTGTGCGACTCAGATCAATTTTTTCTTTCAGAGAACGTTTGCGGAAATTGTCGAATTCTGAGTATAACCGAAGGTATTTATCATTTAATTCATTCACTTTCAACTGGTATTCTTCTTCCGTATAAAGTTTTGGAATCGAAGTAGTTTGCTCCTTTTCTGTCGCAGGTTGCGCATTTGTTTCTGCAATATTGTCAGTTGGTGTTTCGAAAACTGTCTTGTCTTCGGATTTTTCTGTATTCTTTTTCTGCTTCATGCGATTAAACATTTTTCAAAGTCCTGATTATCAGTAGTGGTAAATAACATATGCTCATCAGTCGTAAAAAAGATGAATGATTTTGTTAAGTGTAAGTTTTGTGTAACAAAAAATCTGCCATTATTCAATTGAAGGTCATTATGGCAGGTGAGTTGAAAAGTAAAGCATTTAAGGGTGAGAATGTATTTTTTTGTTTCTGCC
Source organism: Bacteroidales bacterium (assembly GCA_963665485.1). Classification (GTDB taxonomy): domain Bacteria; phylum Bacteroidota; class Bacteroidia; order Bacteroidales; family UBA4417; genus UBA4417. Next base: position 2,220,403 of record OY762227.1, read on the forward strand.
TTTATTTTGAAAACAGCAAAAAAAAACCACCCGGGATTTGGGTGGTCTTCATCAATGTATGGATTAAATTATTTCTTTTTTACAGTGGTTTTTGCAGGAGTATCAACAGGTGAAACACTCTTAACCGGCTCTGCTGTTTTTGTAACCGAAGTTGTGACAGGTGCTTTCACTTTCTTTATCTTGTGCGATTTGTGTTTGGTGGTTGATGCTGTTGCTGTTTCTTTGCCTGAAGACATAGTTTCAGTTTTCATTTCTGCTTTTTGTGATTCGTGTTTGGTAACAGTAGTTGTAGCTTTTTGAGGCTGCGATTTTGTTGTAGCATTTTGTGCTGAAACCATTGTTGAAGCACCTACTGCAAATACCAATGCAGTTGCGATAATCAGAACCTTTTTCATTTTTTTTTTTGTTTTTAAGTGTAGATATAATTGTTTTAAAATGTTCTGCAAATGTATATTGGTAATTCAGCAGCTAATGTTAAGCGCTGTTAAACAAAATCAATAAATGTTAAAAATGTAATTGAAATGTAAATTTAATTTGCCGTATTATAAAAACACAGAAAGGCTATACATCAAAATGTATCCATACTTGTTTTCAGATCAGGAACTTAAAAATACCGGAGGATTGTACTATGGAAGTAAACAGACCGGCGACCTGAATCAGTTTAGTCGGCAAACCCGAGTAAACTATGCGTTTTAACTTATTTGAAATAAATTATTCCAAATAAATGGAAAAAGGAATTTAACAAAAGTGATTGAAAGTGAGATTATTATACTCTCCTTATCTGTGCCCCGATTGCATTTAACCGCCCGTCAATATTCTGGTACCCACGGTCAATTTGGTCAATATTATCAATGATACTTGTTCCTTTAGCAGAAAGAGCGGCAATTAAAAGAGCAACCCCTGCCCTGATATCAGGTGATGACATACGGATAGCCCGGAGCCTGTGTTCACGGTTCAGACCAATAACAGTTGCCCGATGGGGATCACAGAGAATAATTTGTGCGCCCATATCAATCAGTTTATCAACAAAAAACAACCGGCTCTCGAACATTTTCTGATGCACCAGCACACTTCCTTTAGCCTGAATTGCCGTAACGAGTATCACACTGATAAGGTCGGGAGTAAAACCAGGCCAGGGTGCGTCGGAAATAGTCATAATTCCTCCATCCATAAAGGATTCCACTTCGTAATGATCCTGGGCCGGGATGTGAATATTGTCGCCCTGGTGTTCGATGATGATACCAAGTTTTCGGAATACCTCAGGAATAATACCAAGCGCCTTATAATTTACGTTGCAGATGGTGATGTCGCTGCGGGTCATGGCGGCAAGGCCTATAAAGCTGCCTACTTCAATCATGTCGGGAAGCAACGTATGCGAGGTGCCATTTAGTTTTTCGACACCTTCAATTTTGAGAAGGTTAGAGCCGATTCCATCAATTTTTGCTCCCATACGAACCAGCATTTCGCTGAGTTGTACCAGGTAAGGCTCGCAGGCAGCATTAAAGATGGTGGTTTTCCCTTCGGCCAATACGGCGGCCATAAGTATATTGGCCGTTCCGGTTACCGAGGCTTCATCCAGCAGCATGTAGGCTCCGGTAAGTTTGGGGGCGGTTACTCGTGTAAATCCTTTTACAGAATCAAAGTCGAAGGAAGCACCCAGTTTCTGCAACCCGATAAAATGTGTATCAAGCCGACGACGACCGATTTTGTCGCCACCGGGTTTTGGAATGCTTCCATGTCCGAAACGGGCAAGTAGCGGACCCAGTATCATCACCGATCCGCGCAGGCTTGAAGCCTGTTTGCGGAATTCTTCGGTTTCCATGTAATCCAGGTTAATGGTTCCGGCTTTGAAAGTAAAACTACCTAAACCGTTTTTTGTAACAGTTACGCCCAAAGCTGCAAGAAGTTCGATCAGCTTGTTTACATCAAGAATATCAGGGATATTATGAATTGTAACTTCATCTGAAGTCAGCAATACTGCGCAGAGAATTTGCAACGCTTCATTTTTTGCACCTTGCGGAGTAATATTGCCTTTCAGTTGAAGGCCGCCTTGTATTTCGAACGAACTCATAGGATCAGATTATTTTCTTTGCCGAAATTAAAAAATTTGCCTTTGCAATGGTTGAAACGTGAAAAAGATTTGTTTAAAGAAAAATGAGGACCTCACTGATGTGAAACCCTCACGATTCGTATCTTAATTCTAAAAATTAGTTCTTACCGTATTTCTTTTTACGACCATTATTGTTCTCATTATTCTTACCGGTAAACTTGTGCTTCCTGAAGGGTTGTTTCTGTTTATCGAGAGCTTGTTGTTTATTTGCTTTAAGAATTTCAGTAGTAGAGTGCAGGCGGTCATCGTCGCGGAGTTTAAGTTTTGTGCCCGACAGTAAACTCAGGTGCTCATGGATCAGTTCATCGTTAACCGAATCGCGGTTCCAGTTGAGGTACATTTTCTTCAGGTTATTGGCTATGGTTTTTACCAGTTCGTCTTTTTCTTCTCCGTCAGGATAAAGAACAGCCTTTTCAATCATGCGTTGCATGTATTTCCCGTAAGGTCTGAGCTTTATATTTTCCTGGGTATATGGAACTCTTGCAGGAGCAGGAGCTTCTTCGGGGCGGGGAGGAACCGGGTAGGGCGAATCGATATCGAGTGTAAAATCCGACATCAGATGCACATGATCGTAAAGCTTATGTTTTATATCGACCTGGTCGCGCATATCCGGGTTCATAATTGCCAGAATGTTGACGAGCGTGCTTGTGAGCCTGTTGCGCTGATCGCGATCGGGAAGCGAAGCAATATAAAGGATCATATTCTGAATATTCCGGCCATATTCCGAAATCTTCATGGAGCCGCGGGTGGTGTTGTATTCCATAATGTGTGCGTTACTGGTATTGCCTGAAGGCTTTATTGGTATGAAAGTACTTGAAGTAAGGCTATTGAAATTGGTGTACTTGTTGCCGGTTTATGAACCGGCCGATAGAAAAACTTATTACGAATAAAAAATCCGGAGGAGAATCTTTCTTAAAACTTGGGCAAAGATAATACTATTTTTGTTTGAATGATCCAGGATTTTTATTTTGATTTTTTGAAAAAAGAAAACCACGAAGGCACAGAGAGCATGGAGGAACACGGAGGAATGAATATAATCTGCTTTTGCGAAAAAATATATTTTTTTTGATTTATAGAACAGAATGAAAACCACTGAGGCACTAAGAACACATAGGGACACTGAGACGCAAGTAAATTCGATTTAATTGAGAAAAAAGTGGCGCTTATGTTATAGTTCGCAGTAACTTCCATACTCAAGCTCAGATATTGTTAAGAAAATCTCCGTGTCTCTCCGTGTTTTCTGTGTCTCCGTGGTAAAAATACTCATCTTTGCAAGCTTAAAATATTTCCCGTTGCTAAATCGCCGTATCCTTCGCCTGGCCATACCAAAATATTGGTACCAACATCACCATTCCTTTGCTGGCTATGGTCGATCTTGGTTTGATGGGTCATCTGGGCTCAGTAAAATACATGGGCGCTGTGGCTTTGGGCGGGATTAAATTGTTGCTCAACTGTCAGCCAGCACAAAGCTTGTTTGTACTGACATGCGTTACAAACGCGCGCAAGCAAAGGTTGGATAAACCCTGGCGCGAAGCCCGTGTAAGCGGGTGTTATTCTGTCTTTTCATGCTTTAAATACTGAATCCATTGTGTTTCCAGGTCATTTTTTGATAAACCATATATGTTTTCACTGTTTTCAGGCTCTTTTATCAGTAAAACCAATTTGTCAATACCATATTTATTAATGAGGAATTCAACAATCATAACAGAAAGGCCATAGCCATTCATTTGGCCAAATTCCATAGCCGGTGCATTATCAAGCTGCGACCATGTTGGTGGTGTTTTGCCGATCAAACTTTTTTTCACTAATTTTCGAATATTTTCATCTATCTGCCCTGCTTCATATTGTGCATATCCTTCATTAAGCCATCTTGGTAGTGTATTGCTCCCTTTTTCTCCCCTGGCATAATAAACAGCTATATGAGCAAATTCATGGACAATTACCTGCATAAGAGATTTATAAGTATGATAACTCCCCGGATTCAATGGTGATACCATCAATAATTCATCATCAATACTACTTCCAACGACCCAATCTGCTGCATCAGGATACTTTATTGCGACATGAAATGACTTAAGATTTGGAAAGACTTTCACCTTAATTTTTTTTTCAATATGTATCCCTAAACTATTCGTAATTCTGGAGTAATTATTCTCTAAAGTTATTGCCAGCGAATCTAAAACTTTTCTATCACTACTGGTTGAATAGAAGGTGAAATGCTTACTCTCTTTGGCTAAACTCAGGGAGTCGCTATTTTGTCCGGCTAATTTTGTGTTTGTAAAACACACAAAAATAACTAATGATAGGAGGCTCAAAACTAAATGTCTTATTTTCATTTTCATGGTTTTATAGATCTGTTAGTTTTATATTATTTTAAAAGTTTCCTTTTATGGGTCATTTAACAGTAACCAGGTGAAGGTTCCAAAAACAATACTTTAAAACGGTATCCAGGCAGCAAATAGGTATAGCTTATTTACAAACGATTGTGGTGTAACAAATATATTGTTTTTGTATATCCGGGTTAAACGGATGTTTTATTTAAAAAAAATTCCCTGCCTCTTTTTGGAAGCGGGGATTGGAGTGAGTTGGTTAATTGTACCGACACGCGTTACAAGGGCGCGCCAGCAAAGGTTGGGAGACGCACGACTACCAAGGCACCGGGAGACACCAGCCAAAATTTTCATTATACAACAATTATTTGTAAATAATATTTATTGTATAACAATGATTTACATATTTATTATAATTTAGATGTTCTTTTAGTTTTCAAAATAATAGCCTAAGATAATTATATTTAATTGAGCCATCTAATAAAAGATATAATATTGGCTGTAAAGCAGGCCTCAAAGTTTAACGCAGCGAACACATATTATGTTTGTACCTGACCCCTTTAAAAAATAAGCCCCCGTATTGAAAGACGAGGGCGGCTTAAATGTTTTCACAACGGAATAATCCTTATTGTGAATTGCTTTAGATTGTAATGCAAATATAATATATAAATCGGATAAATATACTTACGATGAAAAAAATATTAGGATTGGATTTGGGCTCTGCATCAATTGGATGGGCAATGATAAACGAATTTGAAGAAAACGGAAATACTAACAATCAAATTTTGGGGTTAGGCAGTCGGATAATTCCATACGAAGGAACCGAAGGAAGAGATTTTGCAAAAGGAACTGGAGAAAGCCGGAATTCATTGAGAACTCAGGCAAGAACAACAAGGAAGGGTTATGATCGCTACCAACTGAGGCGCAAATATTTAATTGTTGTTTTAGCGAAAAATGGTATGCTGCCTGATGAGTATCTGAAGGCGTTGCCCAAAATGCAGCTTTGGGAGCTTCGTAACAAAGCAGCAAGTTCAGAAATATCTCCAAGGGAATTGGGCCGTCTCCTGCTTTGGCTGAACCAAAAAAGAGGTTATAAAAGCAGCCGAAGTGATGCAAATATGGATAAGAAGGATACTGAGTATGTTGCTTCAGTGAAAAGCAGGCATGATAAGATTAAGGAACTTGAGCTTACTATTGGACAATATTTTTATAAGGAATTACAAAAAAATGAATTTTTTCGCGTTAAAGAAAATATTTTCCCTCGTGAAGCATACATTGAGGAATTTAACACGATTTGCAATCATCAACCATACTTATCCAATGATCTAATCGATAAAATCAGAAATGAAATAATATACTATCAACGACCTTTGAAGTCTCAGAAAGGACTTGTCTCAGTTTGTGATTTTGAAGGTTTTTGGGCAAAGAAAGATGGCAAAGAGTATTTTGCAGGTCCGAAAGTTGCACCTAAAAGCTCTCCATTATTTCAGTTGGCGAAGATGTGGGAAAATATCAATAATATTAAAATAACTTCTCGAACTGGTGGCGAAATTGTTTTAACACCAGAACAAAAATGGAAACTGTTTGAACATCTTGATAATAACGAAAAGCTAAACATAACTGATTTATTGAATATTCTTGATTTAAAGAAGGATAATTGCTTCGTCAATAAACAGTTATCAAAAGGAATTTTAGGAAATGTTACCAAATACGCTATCAAACGGTGCTTTGGCAATATAAAAGGATATGAAAATCTATTGAGATTAGACTTAAAAGTTATAGATAAAATAGGAGAGGGATATTTATATGATAAAAAAACCGGAGAAGTTTTAAACTCAAAACCTATACATCTTATTGATTCAAGCGTTGAAAAAGAATCATTCTATCAATTGTGGCATACAATTTATTCAATTAGCGATCAGGATACTTGCAGTAGGATATTGCAATCAAAATTTAATATTGATGCGTCAACCGCCAAAAAATTAGCCGGAATTGATTTCACTAAGCACGCTTTTGGTAATAAATCGGCTAAAGTCATCCGGAAAATATTGCCATATTTAATGGAAGGTGATGGTTACAGTGAAGCAATGAGTTATGCAGGTTACAACCATTCTAATTCACTCACGAAAGATCAGAATTTAGAACGCAAACTATTAAACCAACTTAAGCCTATTGCTAAAAACTCCTTACGACAACCTATTGTTGAGAAGATTTTAAATCAAATGGTGAATGTGGTAAATTCTTCGATTTTGCAATTTGGAAAGCCTGACGAAATAAGGGTTGAATTGGCACGTGAATTAAAACAAAGCAAAGAAGAACGTAACGAGACTGACAAAGTCATGAGTAAGAGGCAACGAGAGAATGAAGATATTGCAAAACGATTAGCTGAATACGGATTGAGGGCAACTAGAAATAACATTATTAAATGGCGTTTGTACCAGGAGATTGACAACCAGGATACAAAATTGAATGCGTTGTGTATCTATTGCGGACAACATATTTCCCTCACCGAAGCCATTATAGGCAGTGAAGTTGATATTGAACACATCATTCCCAAATCTAAACTTTTTGATGATTCTCAAAGTAATAAGACTCTAGCTCATCGCCATTGCAACCGCAATAAGAATGATCAGACTGCCTATGATTTTATGAAAGGTAAATCAGATCAGGCATTAAGCGAATATGTAGAACGGGTAAATATTCTTTATACTAATAAAGTTATAGGAAAAGCCAAAAGGGACAAATTGTTGATGTCCGAGAGCAATATCCCGGATAACTTTATAGACCGTCAATTAAGAGAAAGTCAATACATAGCCAAAAAGGCAAGAGAAATATTGCAAACTATTTGTCATACTGTTTGGGCCACAAGTGGAACTGTAACTGCTGAATTGCGTCATTTATGGGGTTGGGACGAAGTTACAATGAACCTTCAATTTGGCAAGTATAAAGAGCTTGGATTGACTGAAACCAAAGAATGGGAAAGCGAACATGGCAAGAACAAACATACAAAGGAAGTTATTGCAGATTGGAGTAAACGCGATGATCACCGTCATCATGCAGTTGATGCTTTAACAATTGCCTGCACAAAACAGGGCTTTATTCAGCGCTTTAATACTCTGAGTTCAAGCAAAACAAGAGAAGATATGCAGTTTGAAGTTGATCGTCGTTCTAATGGGTTTAAAGAAAAATTGTCATTGCTGGAAAAGTATATTATCTCACAACAGCCTATATCAGTAAATGTAGTAGAGAATGCTGTTGCCAATATTTTAATTTCTTTCAAGTCAGGTAAAAAGGTTGCAGTTACAGGGAATAGAAAAATTGGAAAGCGGGGAAATAAAAAGGTAGTGCAAACCGGGATTGTAATTCCTCGTGGTTCTTTGAGTGAGGAAAGTGTTTACGGGAAAATTAAATCCTTAGAGAAAAAGCCTGTAAAGTTTCTATTTGAAAATCCTCAACTAATATTCAAGCCATACATCAAAGAACTAGTAGATGCCAGATTATTGCAATTTAAAAATGATTCAAAAGAGGCATTTGCTTCATTAAAAAAAGATCCGATTTATCTGGACCATGGGAATGAAATACGTTTAGATTTTGCATCATGTTTTAAAGAAGAATATGTAATCAAATACAATGTTAATACTGATTTCAATAAGATTGAAAAAGTAATTGACAATGGAGTAAAGGAAATTTTACAAATCCGATTAAACAAATTTGGAGGAAATGCCAAAAATGCATTCAAAGATGTACAAAGCGAAGATAAAACATTAATAAAGTGGTACGAGGATGAAAATCTAGAGCGACCGATCAAATCGGTTCGTTGCTTTACTGGGCTTTCAGCTGTTGTTCCGGTAAAAAAGGATGAAACAGGTAAGGATATTGGATTTGTAAAACCTGGCAATAACCATCATATTGCAATTTATTTAGATGCAGATGGAAATAAGTTTGAGCATGTTTGTACATTCTGGCACGCTGTGGAAAGGAAGAAATACCGCATTCCAGTAATAATTCAAGATGCAAACCTAGTTTGGGACAAAATTGAAGAATTTCCTGATGGAACTTATCCCGAAAGTTTTTTAGAAAAACTTCCAAAAGCCAATTTGAATCTAAAATTGAGTTTGCAACAAAATGAGATGATGATACTGGGAATGCCCCATGATGAAATCGAGATTGCAATCGAACGTAAGGATTTTAAATTAATTAGTGAGAACTTGTATAGAGTTCAGAAATTATCTGAAAGTTATTATTTATTCAGACATCATTTGGAGACACAGTTAATTGATGATAATAATTCTAAAATGAGCAAGCGTTTTTATCTCATTCAAAGTTTCAAGGCATTTTTTGCATTATGCCCAATGAAAGTAAAAATTGATTGTCTCGGCAATATTTCACTATAGCCATCTCAATAATTGGAGCGCAACTCAAAATTGCACTCCGTTTAAAACTCTGATTTATGCACTTCGAACCCACCGGCATTTATCATATCTATAACCAGGGCAATAACCGGCAGCAGGTGTTTTACAATCACGAAAACTATATGTTTTTCGTTCGTAAAATAAGAACCCATATTTTGCCTTATGCCGATATATTAGCCTGGTGCCTGATGCCTAACCATTTTCATCTGATGGTGGAGGTGAAAGAGGGCTTGGGTAGTAGTGAGGGTTTCACTTTAAGTGAAGCCCTCACTAACGGTGACGATGACGAGCCGGAAGCTAATGCAGCCAAAGGCCATGCTAATGGCTCAACCTATTCTCTCAACTACTCCATTGGTGTTATGTTGCGATCCTATACCCGTGCAATTAATCTACAGCAAAACTATACCGGCTCGTTATTTCGAAAAAAGACCAAGGCAATTTGCCTCAACGAAATCAAAGGAATTTCCTCCCACTGGTACACTTCTTTTGGTGTAACGTTTATGAAGATGGATATTCCGGAATACCAGTATCAACAAGTATGTTTCAATTATATACATGCCAACCCGGTGAAAGCCGGTCTGGTGAAAAGGGCTGAAGACTGGGAGTTCTCATCATACATAGATTTGATCGGGATTAGAGGAGGAAACCTGGTTAACAGACAGAGAGTGGATGAACTGGGACTGCTTGTCCTGCCAGAGTGAGGGCTTCACCCGCCTGAATAGTGAGGGCTTCACTTAAGTGAAACCCTCACTAAAAACCCTCACTAAACAACCAAAAGTTATGATAAAACGCACCCTTTATTTCGGCAACCCCTGCTACCTGAAGAAAAAAGATATGCAGTTGTATATTGAATTTCCTTCAACAGAAAACAAAGCCCCGGCTTCAGTTCCGATTGAGGATATCGGAATTCTGATTCTTGATAACCCGCATATTACTCTGACTAATTCATTGATAGCCGAACTAAACCAGGAAAATGTGGCATTGCTCAGCTGCGATGCACAGCATTTACCCTTCGGGCTGATGCTTCCCATGTTCTCGCACCATGCTTTTACTGAAAAAATGTACCAGCAGTTGGAAAGCTCGCTGCCACTGAAAAAGAACTTATGGCAGCAGACTATCATTGCGAAAATAGGAAACCAGGCAGCATTTCTCCGACAGCATGGAATTGATGATCGCAAGATGCAATATTACCTTGGATTGGTGCGCAGCGGCGATCCGCAGAATGTGGAAGGCCGGGCCGCCGCTTATTACTGGGAAAAGCTTTTTGCAAGTCACAGTAATTTTACCCGCGACCGCGAAGGCGATATGCCTAATTCCATGCTAAATTATGGATATGCCATATTGCTGGCCATTGTTGCTCGTGCTTTGGTAGCCAGCGGCATGCTACCTGCGGTTGGTATTCATCATCGCAATAAATACAATCCCTGGTGCCTGGCTTCGGATATTATGGAACCTTACCGGCCGTATGTTGATAGAATTGTGCTGCAGATTTCAGCTGAATTTCCAGGCTATGAAGAGCTTACCCCGGAAGTAAAAAAGAAGCTGCTCCAGATCCCGGTAACTGATATTCTGATTGACGGGAACAGCAGTCCGCTGATGGTTGGAGTACAACGTACAACTGCCTCCTTGTCGGCATGTTTCGAGGGATCGGCAAGACGGATTCTTTACCCAGAAATGATTTAAACAAGTGGAAACTGATTTAACTGAACGGCTAAACCAATACAGAATTTTGTGGGTATTTGTATTTTTTGATTTACCAACCGATACCAAGAAGGACAGGCGCAACTATGCCCTGTTTCGTAAAGGTCTGCAGAAAGATGGGTTTACCATGATGCAATATTCCATTTACGTGCGACATTGCAATAGTCGTGAGAATGCGGATGTGCATGTGAGGCGTGTAAAAGGCTTTCTGGCACCGAAAGGTGAAATTATTATTTTTTCACTAACGGATAAGCAGTTTGGTATGATGGAGTTTTTCCGTGGGCGCGATCTGAAGGACCGACCTGGCACACCCCAGCAACTTGAATTATTCTGATGCCAGGAATAAAAAAATCCTTCCCCTAATCAAAGAGAAGGATTTTACTGAGCACTTTTTAAAATCCTGATTTCTGATTTAATTTGCTGTGTTTTAATTGATTGAACAGGGGTATGTTGTGTTCAGTCAATCAAAGATACAATCTAAAAGCAATTCACAACTTGGCGCTCAAATAACATTGCCACTAGGTCGTTGTGTTCAGTCAATCAAAGATACAATCTAAAAGCAATTCACAACACGACGATGAGATAGTTCAGAATCCGGATCGTTGTGTTCAGTCAATCAAAGATACAATCTAAAAGCAATTCACAACCAGGGATGATATTTTGTCCTGCATTAATGCGTTGTGTTCAGTCAATCAAAGATACAATCTAAAAGCAATTCACAACTACATTGTTATTGCCTGCTATGTAAGTGATGTTGTGTTCAGTCAATCAAAGATACAATCTAAAAGCAATTCACAACTTATAAATGTTCAGTGCTTGTTTTTCGCCAGTTGTGTTCAGTCAATCAAAGATACAATCTAAAAGCAATTCACAACAATAAATTCACTTGTACCATATGCTCCTAAGTTGTGTTCAGTCAATCAAAGATACAATCTAAAAGCAATTCACAACTATGTGTATATGATCTACTTCATACACAATGTTGTGTTCAGTCAATCAAAGATACAATCTAAAAGCAATTCACAACTCTGTAGGTTGGTACGACAAAGGATTAAAGGTTGTGTTCAGTCAATCAAAGATACAATCTAAAAGCAATTCACAACATTTCCTTTTTGTGCGGCCATGCTACAAAGGTTGTGTTCAGTCAATCAAAGATACAATCTAAAAGCAATTCACAACAGGTGAAGTGCCGGTGTTACCAGGAAGTCCGTTGTGTTCAGTCAATCAAAGATACAATCTAAAAGCAATTCACAACTTCTTTGAACAAGAGGTTAATTCAAATAATGTTGTGTTCAGTCAATCAAAGATACAATCTAAAAGCAATTCACAACTTGTATAGCTATATCGGCTAAGGTTTGGCCGTTGTGTTCAGTCAATCAAAGATACAATCTAAAAGCAATTCACAACCTCTTTTTTATATGCTGAAACCACGATCAAGTTGTGTTCAGTCAATCAAAGATACAATCTAAAAGCAATTCACAACAATTAATAGGTGCAACTCTGGCAACATTAAGTTGTGTTCAGTCAATCAAAGATACAATCTAAAAGCAATTCACAACACAATGCCGTGGACTTGCTTTTGACTGTGCGTTGTGTTCAGTCAATCAAAGATACAATCTAAAAGCAATTCACAACCTATGAATCAGGATCAATTAAAGAATGTAAGTTGTGTTCAGTCAATCAAAGATACAATCTAAAAGCAATTCACAACTATTGCAAATATATGTCATAAAATGGTAAAGTTGTGTTCAGTCAATCAAAGATACAATCTAAAAGCAATTCACAACTTTACGTGCCAGTTCACGTTTTTTACGATTGTTGTGTTCAGTCAATCAAAGATACAATCTAAAAGCAATTCACAACCTCCCGAAGCAAAACAACAACTTGGTGATGGTTGTGTTCAGTCAATCAAAGATACAATCTAAAAGCAATTCACAACTACTGCGTATATCTAGTATAACTGGGCTATGTTGTGTTCAGTCAATCAAAGATACAATCTAAAAGCAATTCACAACTGATCCATCATTGGCCTTGCCGAGAGGTCTGTTGTGTTCAGTCAATCAAAGATACAATCTAAAAGCAATTCACAACACTCTCAGTATGCGGGTTTATTTTTAGGAAGTTGTGTTCAGTCAATCAAAGATACAATCTAAAAGCAATTCACAACGGAATCAGTTGAATCCATCCTTGCAAAAAAGTTGTGTTCAGTCAATCAAAGATACAATCTAAAAGCAATTCACAACTAACTTATCAATAGCTAATGCAGAGATAGAGTTGTGTTCAGTCAATCAAAGATACAATCTAAAAGCAATTCACAACTACCCAGGCCATGCTAAAAATGCAAAAGATGTTGTGTTCAGTCAATCAAAGATACAATCTAAAAGCAATTCACAACATGAAGGATTTAGTGCTTTTACCGACCTGTGTTGTGTTCAGTCAATCAAAGATACAATCTAAAAGCAATTCACAACGGAAAAATGGAAGCATTCGAACATCTATGTGTTGTGTTCAGTCAATCAAAGATACAATCTAAAAGCAATTCACAACAATCCTACAAAGTGATGGGAAAGATTAAAAGTTGTGTTCAGTCAATCAAAGATACAATCTAAAAGCAATTCACAACCCGTTTTGGGTGGCGGCAAAAATAAAGGGGGTTGTGTTCAGTCAATCAAAGATACAATCTAAAAGCAATTCACAACACTATATAGATGAACAGCACTCTCAAACGTGTTGTGTTCAGTCAATCAAAGATACAATCTAAAAGCAATCATCTCAACATCTAAACCAAAAATATCCCCGCCACCTTCCGGCCGCAGGGATTATTCTCAGTGTCAGACACCCTATGGGTGTGCAGTCACTTACGAAGCTTCACTATCTGGATGATCAGGCAATTTTGCTTAAGGGCATTTCTACTTTGGTAAGAACGCCTTCGTTACTATAAACGGTAAATCCTGGTCGGGTCGGTGAAGGTTTTAAACAACCTCAGAATGCTCTCTTATGTCTTCAGAATGAGTTTTGCACTCTTCAGAATGAGTTTTGTATTCGTTAGAATGACTACTTAAGTCTTCAGAATGAGTTTTGTAGTCTTTAGAATGACTACTTATGTCTTCAGAATGAGTTTTGTAGTCTTTAGAATGAGTTTTGTGCTCTTCAGAATGAGTTTTGTGCTCTTCAGAATGAGTTTTGTGCTCTTCAGAATGAGTTTTTTACTCTTCAGAATGACTCCTTATGTCTTTAGAATGAGTTTTTTACTCTTCAGAATGAGTTTTGTACTCTTCAGAATGACTCCTTATGTCTTTAGAATGAGTTTTTTACTCTTCAGAATGACTCCTTATGTCTTTAGAATGAGTTTTTTACTCTTCAGAATGACTCCTTATGTCTTTAGAATGAGTTTTATAGAGACTGTAAATTAGATATTGTGGGTAGTATAAAATAGATTGTGTAACAGGTTTTTAAAGGAATATAGGCTTGCGCTGAAGTGGAGCGTAGCGAAAGCGTACCAACTCACATTGTAACTTGCCGGAGCGTGTCCGGGGATTGGTTTATCATGCTTTCACTCCATGCAAGGCATTGTATTTCACTGTCCAGAGCGGCATATTCTTTATATTCAGGCCATCGTCGAAATGAACAGGATCGGGTTTGCCAAAGTCGCCGCCCCAGCGCATTCCGGTAGCTTTAACTTCATTAATAAACTGTTTCACAATACCCGTGTCGGCCTGCATTTTAACTGAATTATACAATATCCCGTTAAGTACCAGGTTGCAATCAATGGCATGGCCGATCATATGATTGCTATGGGTAGCAGGGGTAACTATGGCACCTTTTACATTGGCATCAACGCGGTACGAAGAGTTCACCTTTACAGTGATGCTGTACTTCTTCGCGATGTCATTCATCTTTATAAGGGCATCCTCGAAATCGTTATCGATAGTACAAAAACCTGTAAAATTGGAAGAGATAAATTGTTTCATCCCAGTATGTTTTTACGTTATAGGTTGACTTTTTTTAATTTTCTATCCTCACACTAGTGCCGTTGTAAATACATTATTTTCAAGAGTACAAGTATACCCTAAGCCTGGAAGCCGAATAGATTTTACTTTACCGTCTTTCAAAAATACAACCTGGCTGCCCCTTTACGCAATAGCACAAAAGAGTCATTTTTGTTACTGGAAATGAAGTTTCACGTTATTAATTTTGCGTCTTCTTTGCCTCTTCGCGTTAAAATCTTATTCGATTCAAACACCTGAACTGAACGCCATCAGGATAAGAATACCTGTTGATTCATAATTACAGCCCGGATATTCTGATTAAGGCATGGTAACAGGAACCATTTTCCCAAGCAGTTGAACATATTTGTATAATTCGAATGCAGGCTGATCGTTAAACAGCTCTGATGCCATAACTGACGGATCATTCGTAAGATCAAACAAGTGTTTGCCCCCGCTGGTTAATTCCGGCTCATACATTTTGATATGACTGTCAGCCGCATCTTTGAAAATCAACATCTGGTGCCCGCTTTTGTGATCCCTGTTGAGATCAATCTGTGTAGCTGCCGGTTTACGGCTTGCGTTAATTCTCCGAATGTTTACGGTGCGTAATGGCCTGTTTTGTTCATCCGTCTGAGTATAGGTAAGTCGTTGCTGGGTTGTTGGTACACCTACCTCGTCAAAATAATAGTTGAACAAAACTCTCCATGTATTCAGCATAAATTGTTCGCCGGGATTTAGCGTTGCAGCCTGGGAAAGAAGCTCCGCCCCGTTATTGCACCAAATATTGATATTCACCATTCGTTGCGAAAGATCTAACGCAGGTGTTATCTGATCACGCATGGTCCCTGGTGTAGCTGCCGGTGTTCCGGCGTCGTCCTTGTAAAACAAATCGTGAACAGCTTCCATAGCCCAGTACATATTTCCAAAAGTAGCCTGCCGGCTTTGGATCCTGCCTTTAACGAAATCAATCACACGCAAGGCTGTTCGTTCTCTTGTCCCAAACTTACCGGCAAGCATTCCCTGTAAGGCTATCGAAGATAAATAAGTACGTGCCGCATCCGGACCCATTAAAATATGACTCATCAGGGCAACCGACTGCACGCATCGTACCGAATCGCTGTCTGTTCCCGGAATCTGATCGTACTGACCCAGCAGGTTGGCTATACGGTTTCCATCCCAACCACCTGTCGTAAAAGGCAAAGGCGTATTGGGCAACTGGCTGTTTAATTGTATAAGAGCAGGATCGGCAGCTACCGTCATTGACCCTGCTGCAGCCGGCGTACTTAAGGAACTGAGATCGGACGGCATACCAACGGTTATATTTTCCGCTGGCATAGTAACTACATCACGCTGAATGGCATTATTTGAATTCCCCTGTTGTACTACATGAGTAAGTTCATGTGCAAGCAACTTTTTCCCGCTTTCAGTTCCGGGCGCAAACTGGTTTTGATTAAATACAATATTGCTGCCGCTTGTGTAAGCTAATGCATTGATTGAACCGGCTGATTTTGCTGCTGCTGAATCGGTGTGAATTTTTACATTGCTGAAATCGTAGCCGAACCGATCTTCCATAAACGATTTTGTGCTTTTATCCAACGGATTACCCGATGATTGCAGAGTTTGCTCTACAAAAGAAGTACTGGCAGATTCATTCGTTACAGATTCTTTTCTTTGCAGATTTTCTTCATCGTTTACGGCGGACTTTCGCTGTACATCCGTTGTTTTAGCATCGCCTTTCCACAATTCAGGCAGTCGCAACACATCAACTGTAAGAAATACACCTGAACCTTTTGGCAACTGATCATCAAACTGTCCGGGCATTGAGCGCATGATCCACATGGGCGATTCGCCGGGATTATTTCCGCTTACCAGCATAGGAGTGGCAGGAAGAGTCTGATTTAAAAATCCCTGGAGGTTAATAATTCCGCCGCCAAACTTTACTTTTATTGAGCCACCGGTAAATCCAAATCCTCCTGATTTGGAATAAGCCGTGTCGACTCCAAGTGTTATATCTGTTCTTGGAATAAAACTCCATTTCTGGTGCATCAGATCCAGGTAAGGTTTAAACTCAAATTCAGTGCTGAATTCTGTCGCCGCACCCTTGTCTGAAGCAAGTTTATATTTAAACGAAGTCAGCGGGAAATACTCATGATACGGTATGAGTGACAGGGGCATTGCTATGTTTTTGTCATTCAACAGCTTGATTGTATCGGCTCTGAACCCTGGATTTGTACCAAATACAGTTCCCAGAATTCCAAGGGAACTTAAGCCGAAACCAATTATACCGGCTTTTAATTCTGTTGGCTGATCATCCCAGACTTTCTTTTTTAAGGCATCCGTTTGTTTATCTTTCCAGTCTCCGAAACCCGGTTTATCATCTAGTTGATCTTTTACCACTCCGGCGCCTTCGGTTAAGGTCTTTGTCGGATCATCCTGCCTTTGAATCGTGGATGGAGCAGGTTTGAAAAATGATTGAGGTGTGCCTGAGGCCGGCATTCGCATAACACGGTCAGCCATAGCATCCGCTTCACGCTCATAAGGATCATCAACGGCGCCAATGGTGAGTTTAGGTTGAACTTTAGCGGGAGCAAAGAATGGCTGTCGCTTACTTTTGGGCGAAGCAACATAAGAATTGCTTTTATCTTTATCCGAAGTAGTAAGAGTTCGCATAATCCAATTTATTAATTATCAACCATTTTCTACGTCCATTCCACATAAAGCATTTCATTCATCCATGGTAATTTTATCATTCCGATACCCCATGGCAGCTGACCCAGCAGAATGTCAATGGATTTTTGTTCCACCTGTAATAGCCAGCCATCGTCAACTTTCGAGAGTTTCCCGCCACGTTGCAGGAAGGCTTCCCGCAAACCGTCGACGCTTGTTTTTTTTAAAACTTCCCAATGGGTTATAACAGCTTTCAATAAATTATCGCATTCGGTTTTTGTTTCCTCATCCGGTCTATTATAGGTTGGAACAATTTCGTCAATGTTGATACCGCAAAGAATTTTATTGAGTGCCAGGTTAAATTCTTCAAATTCAGTATTGCCTGTTATCAGAAACTCTGAAACCAAAACCGCTTTCTGTTGCGTAACGACGTTAATCCATTTGTTTTCGATAGTCAGCCCAAGGTGATCGAATAGCGTTTCTAGAAACGGATGCAGCAGTATTAGACCGGCATTGTTAATATAGATTTCGTATGGCAACTGATCATTTCCATTCCTGTCGGGATTGGTGATATCTTCCGGTTGTAGTTTTTCATCTGTATCAGGTTCCGGATATTTCTTCTTCCCATTTTTACCGGGTTTCAGTAAATCCGCATCAGAAGGTAAATTGGAACTCTTTTTACTGGCATTCAGGTAATTAACTATTTCTCTGATTTCTGCCTTCAACTCTTCGTTCCCAACAATTTTGGTCAGAAGCAAACTGAAAAACTGTTCTGCTTCTGTCTTGTTCTCATCCGATGCAAACAGGTTTAAGATGGCCACATCCACAATATGCTTGTCTATTTGTTTAAATGGCAAGCCATCCGTTCGTTTGCTGGTTTGAAGCAGGTTTAGCTTTTCGAGAAGCGCGAAAATTTCAGTCAGGGCATTTTTCCTGTTTTTGGTAATTTCAGCGATAATACGTAAAGTAAAATTTTGCGAAAACTGCCATACCAGGCGTTCTGCGGTTTTTGATTTCTGAGCAATCAGCTTTTTAAGCTGTGTGATCATTTTCTCGTTGATACGAAGCGAATGCTCCAATTCAACTATGGAATCGAAACGATTGTTCCACGGCATGAATCCATTCTCCAGGAAAAAGAAAAAGGCTTCCACAGCGGCTGTTTCTTTACTTTTTTCAGTATCAACTTCTTTTTTATTTACCTCGGTTAATTCGTCTTTTAGTTTACGAATGACCTGTTCCTCAAATTCCTGTTCCCAGTTTTTAAAGTTCAGAAGGCCTAAATCAATTTCAAGTTTATCAATCGAAGCGAACTGGTCTTCCCCGAATAATTCATCCAGCAATACTTCCATGCGGGGCTGCAACTGTTCATAAAACACTTCGGCAACGTGGTTTTGCAAGCCAAAGGAATCATCGGGATTTTCGAAATTGATCTCCATGATTTGCTTTTGAATGATATGTTGGTTGCCCGCCCGCATTATGCAGTTGTATTGTTATCAAATTCGCCTGCATTCATGTGTTTGTTGAAGATGCTATCATTTAAAGCAAATTGTGCTGAGTTTTCACAGGCATTTCCCGTTTGATCGGTTTTGCTTACTGTCAAACTTATTGTAACCTGGGAACCTGGAAAAACATCATTCTGCTGATAGTTAAATACAACTTCCCTGGTGGTAAAGTTCAGGACTCTGCCATCGGCAACAGTAAGATTCCAGTTGTATTTATCTGCGTTGGGCTCCTTTGCTGATAGTGCTAGAATCGTTGGGAAAACAGCGACGGGTGAAGTGTTGTGCGAAAGCTTCATCATGAAACCTGCATCAACAACAATTAATGTAATAGTAACATTTACCTGTTTGCCGTTTATCAGGTACGAAACATGGAAATCAGTGGTTTGGCTGATTTCAGTAGAAGAAGGTAAAACATCCAGACCTGCATCCCTCATTTTGACTCCATCGTTGCTTAAAACCCGGACAGAATCCGTAGTTGTTAGGTTTGGTTCAAGCCGGAATCTCTTAAGATTGCTGCACATGGCAAAGGTCCTGTTCTCAATTTGCAGGTCAATAACCTGGCTGAATTCGGACGGACACTGACCGTTGGATTCTCGTAATAGGATTGTGTGTGGCAGCGATTCCGTTTTGAATGTTAAAGGTTCAGGATCACGTTTTTCGGAAAACTGTTTTCCATCGATAAACCATTCGTATTTGGTTTTATCACTTATCCCGGTGGATTCATTTTTAAAACCAACAGTCATTTCGCCGCCATCAGTTTTTGTTTCGAAACTGAATTGAGCAACCGGGGTTTCAAATACTTCAACAGTTGTCGTAGCTGACTTGCCATTTGCCGTATAAGTAAAAACAACCTGGCCCGGAGTTTTTACGGTTGCCGGAATAAAAAAGGAAGTTCCGTCAGCATTTGTGCTTACTCCGTCGCCACTTACTACGCCACCAGCCGGAGTAACTAAAATCGGATATACGGCCTGGTCATTAGTACAAAAGCTATCCTTATCTATTTTTATGGTCGGATTTTCCGCCGGCATCACAATATCCTGTGAATTTTCATCCGGACAGCCTCCATTCGAAACTACCAGCTTAATATTCTTAACAGGACCAGCAGTCTTAAATTCAAACGGTGCGGGGTTTTCGTCTTTCGAGAACGATTTCCCGTCACGGAACCATTCGTAAATGGTTTGGGCAGTCCGTCCGGTAGTTTCATTTGTCAGGGTTAGTATCGAGGTTGCCCCGTTTACTGTTACCACATAAGAGAATTTACCTACAGGTGCCTGAATTACTTCTACCTGAACACTTGCAGTTTTGCCGTTTGCGGTGTATGTTAACGTATGCACTCCGACACCGGCTGCAGCAGGAATAAAGAGAAAACTACCATCCGTCTGAACGCTGATTCCGCTTCCTGCAACAATTCCTCCTTTAGGTGTTACGGTTACAGGGAAGCTGGTTTTATCGTTGCTGCAAAAGCTGTTTTTGTCAATTTTTATAGTCGGGTTTTCTACCGGTTCTTCTGGTTTTTCAGGCAATATGTATGCTATAGGCGGACAATCGCTGCAACACATATACGGGATATAAAAATCGGCAATCACCATACCGTCAGTCAGTTCAAACTGTTTTGGCTTTGGTTCCCGTTCAAGGATGTCAGTCAGTTCTTTGCGTTTGTCATCGGGTAAATCCTTGCAATCATCGAGGTATTTTGAAAGCACATCCTTGAATCTTACATACAATTCAGGGTCTTTATACAAAATGGACGTCTGTAAAAGTTTCGTCTGGTAAGTAAGTGTATCCAACGGTACATCCTGCTGGATAAGATCGCGGAAACGCGAAACCATTAAATTGCCAAGATCCTGGTTTACAAAAAGTGAATTCTTATCTATAAAGCGATTCCTGCGTTCTTCGTGGTAAACCAGGATAAATGTTCCGCCGCGTGGCACGCCGGCTTTATGTTCAATGCCACCATGATTTTTGAAATAGAAGCTGAAATTTTTAGCCAGGCGGTATTGCGCCATGCGACGGTTGTATTCGCTCTTCAACGCTTCCACCTGCTCAACAAAACATAAATTCAGTATGGTCTCCAGGTTGAAAATCAGCAGATCGAGATACATATCCGAAGCAAGATCTGATAGACTGGATTGATCGTTGTTTTCGAGTTTCTGCAGGAATAAAATTGCAAACGCGCTGATCACCCTCACCTCTTTTTCGAGGCGCTCGTTACGGGTTTTGAGTTCGGCCGTGTTCACATCGGCAAGCTCATTATTCATAACCAGCTCGAGGATGCTTTCAATTGCATCAATAAATTCGAAGGCATGAAACTGTATGGATGTCGCCGGCAGATCAGTATTAACTGAAACCGGGTTTGCAAACTGCCCTTTCATATTTATATACGCAGCACCAATGGTATTGACGCCAGGGTTGCACAGTTTGAGCAAGGTATCACCTTTGGTGTATTGCTTTAGTGCCTGGAATTCATTTACCAGAGAAGATGTGAAAGGATGATTCACCTTTTCGATGAGGTTGGGATTAAAGGCAAGTGTGCTTTTGATGGCGGTTGCATCTTCGACTGTGGCCCTGGCAAAATTGGCAGCCGTGAAATTTACGATACGGTCGGGCAATACAAAAGGAAGTTTGGCTGCAAAACAAAACGCATCGTGAACCTTACAGATGAGCTCTGCAATTATCATCCGGTAATTGCTTTCAAGGTCCTGTATCACGCATTTTGGTTCTTCGCCTCTTACCATTGCTCCAATGTAATCGGCACTCAGGGCAGTAATATCAAACGGAAGATTATTATCCTGCTGAAGTGTTTTTACCAGGCTGATGGCAGTAGTTACATTTTTCCCTATATGTCCTTCGATCCGGAAGAAATCGAAGCGTTCGATATCGTAAAGCAAAGGATGCACAACATTATCGGCAAAGCAATATTGATTGGCATTATATCCAAGGTTGAAACGATAATTGCCTTTCCTGGTTTTTTCGTAGCTCCAATAGCGGTATAGTTCATTGCCTTCGTCAATAACATTGTAATTGTATGGAATGCAACGGTCGGATAAATCTACATACCCGTAACGACTTGGAGTAATTTTTACAGCGCGCTTTCCAAAATCAGTAATTGTGGTAAAATCAACCTGCTGTATCAAAAGCCTGATTCGTGTGAAAAGCAACCTTACTTCGGCTAATTTGTCTTTCTGATCATCGAAAAGAGGTGAATAAATAAAATATTCGCGATACTTGCTGCGAACCAGGGTTTCAGTATTTTCAGTTGCCTCACCCAACATCAAATGAAGCGGGAAGTTCATCTCGTCGCCGCAGCACGAGGTGCTTACTTCAAAAACTTTGCATTTAAATTCATAATAGGCTTTTAATACATCATCAATAAAATCGTAGAAATACTGAATCAGTATGGGATTGTTTTTCAGAATATCGTCCCGCAATTTTTTAAACTGCTCAAAAACATCCTCGAAAGGATTTGTAGGTTCGTCATCCAGCAGGTAATAATAATGTATGAAACAGTAATTCAGCACTTCAGCAATACTTCGCAATTTGGCATCGTCGGTGAGGGTTGCAAATGCCTGCAGAACTTCATCGGCTGATTTCAGATTCTGTACCGGGACATTGTATCTTCTCAATTCAACATGTTGAAGGTCAGGTTTTACCGTTGGCTTTCCTGCGGGTACAGGTTTTTCCTGTTTCTTTTCGAGTTCATCAATGATTGCTTTTTCAACAAGCAACGCTCTCAGTTCAAAATCCATACGACTGCCTTTATCGTTGCAATCATTGGTATCGCAGTTTTTAAGGTTTTCTTCTTCGGTTTCCAGGAACAGAACTACTGCATATTTCTTTAAATCTACTTTTGAATTGTTGGGAAAAGCAATAGCATTTAATTTATCGCCTGCTTTCAGATCAGCGAATTGTGCTGCGGTGAGCAGTTCATAAATCCCATCTTTGAAAGCTTCTTTATAAAATGGTTTCGGATAGGCTGTATCGTCTTCGCATTGTTTTATAAAAAGCAGATCGTCGGGGAAATTCCTCGTTGTATAGGGAATAAAATGGGTGAATTTTGTATCGCAGAAAGTGATCAGGAAACCCTGTGAGGTGAGCCCGCAACCTTTGGAAATCGATATGGAATCTTTCTCCTGAAATGAAACATCGAGCCCGCAAACAATGCCGCTGCCAATCAGCTTGATGCGGGTTAACCGATCGTGTTGTTCAAGATAATTGAACATGTCGTTGAGGTGCCTGTTGGTGAGCACCTGGTCGGCTTCAAATACCGGGTATGATTTTGCTGTATTCATTTCAATTAACTTTTAAAGGTTCCTAAAACTGTTTTTCCAAGCATCACTGTGTTGCTTCCTTCTTTACTTTCGGCGCAGTCGTGGAGGTTTGCCTCCGGGTATTCGCTGTGCAGTGATGCAAGCAGTTTAATCATTTCGTTATTTGCAATTTTAAAATTGGTGGTGTTGATAACAGAATGTTCCGAAGAATAATCAGCCAGCGTTTCAATCCATTTTTTATATGCGATTTCAAACTCCCGCATCAGATCGTTATTTAACCAGCATATTTTCAGCATGATATGAGCCGGCGCTTCCTCACGGATTTTTTCTTCAAAATAATTTCTGAAGTCCATATTATCAAAATGCCCGGCATCGTACGGCAGCACAACCGAAGCTCTGAAAGTATACGGATCAAGCTCACACAGGCAATCGCAACCGTGAAGGCAAACCTCGAAAGGATCAAATGTTGTATTCCTGGGCCTGAGCAGAATGTGCTCAATCAGGTGCAATCCGACCGGGTTGCTGCATTCCGTTGCAAACTCGGCAGCCAATGTAGAGGCAACAGCCATGGCCGATGGCTTGTCGGCAAATGGCAACTCGCTTTCCAGCAGAACCTGGTTGCCGGTACCGATTACCTGGAGTTTCAATGTGGTCTCATCAAAAAGGTAATCGTCACTATCCGAAGCTTTTTCAATGGCTTCAATTTGAGCATTTAAAGCATCTTGCTTTAAGCTATATTCCTGTGACACCAATTTAATTCCTTCGCGGGATGTAAACGAAAAACTATGGAAACACCGAAGAATATCTTCACCGTTTTCACTGATCAGTTTTTCATTGCAGATAATTTTTTCATTCCGGATACAATACAAAAACCTTCGTGAAAAATCACTGATACCAGCCAGGAAACTGATCCGTTTTTCGAGTCCCGAAACATTGGCTGTATCCCAAAGCTGAGAGGTATCAACGGTATAATCTGATTTCTGTGGAAAATAGTTATAGGCTTTTCCGCGCTCGCTGCTGATTACCGGGTAGTTTTTCAGGACATTGATTTTTGAATTGGACAAATCGCTGAAACTGATTTTCACTTCGGTTTTGTCTTCGTAATTAATCCTGTACATCAGTAAAGCATAATCGTTAAACGATTCGGCAAATCTCGAAAGCAGGTGATCCAGGAAGCGGTTCCGGCGGTCTTCGAATGTGAATTTGTCTTCATACAGGGATTGCCAGCCGTTTTTCAACTCTGTGGTGGAATCCGGATCCGAAAGCACATTTTCGAGGGTTCCGAATATTCCGGTTGTGTTGTAAACCGGGTCCAAATCTTTGATGTCTTTTAAGAACTGTGCGAAATAAGTTTGTTTGATGGTTTCAATCGAAAACAACTGGTGCGCGTGGCTTAGTTGCGAATAAAAGTCGGCAAGCAATTGTTCGTAAAACATCAGGTATGCTTTAAGCTGCCGTTGCTGTGCAACGCGCTCAGGTGTTGAACCCGGCGGCAAACCATAAATGCCGATTCCATAGGTTTGCGGAAAATCATATTGTAGAGGCCAGTAACTTTCGGTGTCGCGCTTGCTCCCGGTTGGAACCGGCAAATCCTGGGTTAATCCGTTCAATTTATCCCGTGAGCGGATAGCATGCAGAACCAGCACCGTATCGCGTACTTCGGCGTATTGTGCCAGGAACGGGAATTGGTTTTTGAATAAAACGATCTTCGATTTATCGGCGCTTAAAACCGGTTTGTGCAGAGGCGAGATTTCGACACACCATTTTTGCGAAGTGCAGCAAGCCATAGCATTTCCCGCCGAATCGTATTTTGTCATCTGGAAATTTCGGATGGACAGTATACCTTCAATATCCATCAACAAGTTGATAACATCCGAAGAATGAACAACGGTTCGTAAATTCGTTTGCTCCAGTTGGGTTGTATCAATAAATCCATGTTGAAGAACCGGGCCGGTAAATATTTCGTCGACCGGAATTTTCTTTTCCAGCAGTTCGCTGAGCGAATAAAAATCAATCGCAGGATTCAGGTAATTCTCGATGGCAAAGTAAATCTCAGCCTGAACTTTTTCGATATCGGCACCCGGATTCACATCCACATCAAAGCAAAAGGCAATTTCTTCATCGTCTACGGAAGTAACTTCAAGATAGTCTTCGCAGAGGTTCCGATGTTCCTGAAGCGACTTAATTGCAGACTGAACTATTAATTTTGCTTTCGAGATTTTTAAAAAGTATTTCCCGAAAAATTCAGCGACTTTTTCTTTTTTGCCGGCAGCTGTTACATCGTACATTTGCTGTACATCGGCAAGTGTAACTTCTTTGGATGATGGTTTCTGAGGTATCGATACTGTAAATGTCATCGAGCTGGCATCGGTAAGTTTGAGGGTAAATTCAAACCGCTTTTCTTTTTGCAGAATAGCCAGTGTGTCAATGTTTACAGGGTTTTGCGCATTTGAAGCAAATGTAAAATCTGCGTTTTTCCATGCAGGAAGGTTTACCTGAAAAACAAATTCGCCTTCATGAAACGCGGATGAATCAGGATTTATAATGGTAATTTCTCCATTGTTAAGGTCGCCAAACCGGTCATCCGAATCAAGATCCAGCAGAACACGATATAGTCCTGAAAGAAACAGCGGCTGAAGGTTTGGAATGTAAGAAAGTTCATCTTTTTCGCAGTCGGTATAAATTTCAACTTCGTTAACGGCATGTTTGTTTTTCTTTTCATCCAAAAGAACATCATCGGCAACAAGCCACGCATTATGAATTCCTTCCAGATCGACCAACAATTTCCTGTAATCGTTGATTGTTAACGGGTTGATAGTCAGAATTTCTTTTGCCGTATACAAAGTCTGCCCGGTAACCAGACTTCCGTCCTGGTTTCGAAGGAAATCCTTCATGTCAAAACCGTTGCGGTATCCTAATTCCGTGATAGCATAGCACAAAGCTTCAAGCGTGGTAATTCCCGGATCGTGGGCGTTGTAATCTGTCCACAAAGCAGACGAAAGGTTTTCGATATGCTTCAGACCCTCGCTGCGCAGCAATTCATAATCCTGGCTTGCGACAGGTGTGAATGATTTCGGTATGGATGTAAACTCTTCCATTAGCAGGTGCAGGTTGCAGGTGAATTTATGATATGTTTTTTGCCACTGGATTCATCAAAATAAGAAACCAATACGGAGCGTGATGTGGTAGCTACAGCTTCTTCAATATTGTGTTTCTCGAAAAGAATGGTATCGCCGTCGCGCAACAGGTGGTGCAATTCGAAACAGGTAACAAAGTCAACGTAAGGACGTTCTTCAACGAAATTCAGCAAAACGCTTTTACTTATTTTCGAGCCAAAGGGGATTTCAACTTCGGTATTGTATGCCCAGGGGCAGAGAAATTTTTCAATTTCTTCGTTGAGAAGCTGGGTATAAAAACTTATGTCGAGGTTGTCGTGAAACTGAACTTCAAACTCCAGCTGCACTTCTTCGAACTGGGGATTATTAATATGCAGTTTGGCAAACGGTGAAGTGATTTTCTTCAGATATTCATCTATAGTATTAATTAATCCGATGGGCGTATAAGGTTTAAGTAGATTAGCATGCGTGTTGTTTTTCAAATCAGGAAGCGGAACAACGGTTACATGACCCGGCAGGTTTTCGCAGAATACGTTCACCCCTTTATCAACATAAAAACCGGAATGATTCAGGCATTTAACCTTGTAAAGCTGCGGGAATTGCTCAAGCAGAATATGCTCATAATCCCAGATGGTAATGGCGCGTTGCTTGTGCCGCAGGCGCTCGCTAACCCTCACATAATAATGTTCATCGCTTTCGCGGGTACGGCCATTGAAACTGTCAAAAGGCTGGGTAATGGTTTTTACAGCCGGAATATTTTCGATCAGTTTTGAAATAGTTTTGGCGGGAATAATGTGCCGGAATTCAATTTGCTCCGTTTCATTCTGAATCAATTCAACACTTGCTGCTTGTGCCTGGATTAAAATCAGCCGGCAAACAGCATCAATGTCCTTTTCAACTACAGCTTTAATCCAATGCTTTCCTTTTTCGAGTAATGTATTCTGATTGCTCATTTCAGCCGGAAGTGTGAGAGTCACAATTCCGGATTGAGTGAAATTGTTGGTGCGGTCTATTACATTTCGGTTTTCAAACTGAATCCACTTATTGTTGGTAAGGTAAAACCATGTAAGCGCTGCCATGTTTTTCAATGGATTTGAGCTGCCATCAGCCACCTGGAACAAGACTGAGAGCACGGTGTCGGGCTCGGCGTTTTCGAATCCAACAAACAGTTCTCCGTTATGAATCAAATCTGCTACTAATGTAAATTTTTCTGTTTTTTCTGCCTGTGGTGTGGAAAGAACTCCATCATTGTAAACTTCAGCATATCCGAAAGGCGTGAGGTGATAAAAAAGGTTGTTGGCTGTTTCAGTCCTTGTCTTTGTAAAATCAATGGATGACGATGCTTTATACCCGACAGAAAAATCGCTGATTTTGATTTCTTCGGGTGTTGCAGGTTGACCAAAGGTAAGTTTGTACTGCAATGGTTTGGAAACTTCAACCAGGTCCAATACGGTGCCGTCCAAAGCTTTTTTAACATTGGACATATACGCGGTGATTGATTTATCAGATGAGTTGGTAAGTTTTATAAAACCGTTCAGCGTTGTTGCTTTCAGGTTTTCATTCGGAGTAAAATCAATACCTATAGGTTGAATGTCAATGTCGGTAATTGTTTTTCCCGTAAGGTTTGTGAAAGTTTTCCAACTGGCGTCGTCCAAATAAAAAGTTGACGAACTAAAAGGATTGGTTCCTGTAAAGCCAAAAGTCAGTTCTGATATTTTTTTCTGGAAAATTTCTTTGCTTCCAATAATAAAACCAGCATTTGCCGGAGGGAAATCGCCAAAAGGCTTGAATGGTTTCGAGGCGTCGATGGTGCCTGTATCGCTGCTAAGCACTAAATCTTTAACTCCTGAAACAGTAACCGAAATATCAACTTTCTCAATCTTCTGTTTACATAAAACTGCGTAAGGAATCGCATCGGCAGCATCCTGGTTCAGGTAAATGCTAAGCAGCGGCAAATCGGTTTCAAAATTTAACTTGTGAATTTTTTCAGAGTAAGGAAGTATTGCCGGATCGGTTGGCGTTATTGAAATTCCAAACAACAATTGCTTCGTATTATCATTATAAACTGCTGTCACATTTTTATTCAGCCAGCCCTTTTTACCCGTGAGCGAAGCCTCAAAACAGGATATTTTTTTTCTTTTTTTTGATTTTAGATTTAGTGCCGGAATGCTGTTTTCGAAGGTCACGCTCACAACAATTGTTCGGGTACCTTCATTTAAAAACAGTATGTTTGAAGCAATGGCAAAACCGGTTTTCGCTGTTTTTTTACTCTTAGGATTTCCGAAAGTGAACCAGCTTTTATCTGCTGAAATCAATTTTGCACCCTCACCGTCTTCGGAATTTGCGACAGGAAATGCTTTGATCGGCTTCAGGTTTGTTAAATCAATATGCTGCGAATGAATTTTGGCGACAGCGGCTTTATTCAAAACAACATCTTCGGTTAAAGTATAACTTATTTCTTTTCCTGCGATGTCTTTTCCGCCCTTAAAAAGACTGCCTTTTTTAAGCAGTTGCTGCTGAACCGTTTTCTGCAATTCGAAAGTGAGATGAGCCGTATCAGGCAGCGGATTTTTGTTTTTAAGCCGCAAAACATCCTTGAAATAGAAATCCAGATGGCGTTGAGTGTAGTGATTCAGATCATCCTGTACTATTTTGAAAAGCCTGGTAAACGTGAGGAACAGTCCGTAATGGGGAGTATGATTCGGGAAATCAACCAGCGTTTTATCAAATAATTCTTTTGCTCTCGAAACTATGGAAGCCACTCCTTTCAATAAGGAATCAATCGTACTATTGAAGAGGTTGTGGTTGATGATATACACGATCTTCTCATAATCAGAGCTGAGTGCCGGAATTGTGATGGATAAATCGGGTACAACCGATTGCCAGACAGCCGATAATTGTGTCAGAGTAAAATTTTTATCGCTTGTAATTTCGAACGGAGCATTACTGTCTAATTCCGTAACGCTGTAATCAAGCAATCCGACGGTGGTAAAATCCTGGAAAAACTTTGTTTCCAGGTTGGCCAGGTTAAGTTTCAGCCTGATTTTGATAATATCTTCAATTGTTTTTTTGTACTCTTCATCAGGTAACAGAATCAGCTGAGCATCTATGATTTTTACCATCGAAAAGAGTGTATCGAATAAAAATTTCAGCTGTTGCTTTGCCTTGTTATTTTGCAAAGGCTGAACTGAATTTTTTGCAAGTGCGATATTTTTATAAAGCAGTTTTTTATAATCACTGATTCGTTTTACGTTAATATTTGCAAGCGTGGCAAGGGTAACGCTTACATCCATCATCATCAGTGGTTGCCAGTTACCGGTTTTGGCGTTGCTTTCGTCGTAATAATTCAGGTAGGCTGCATAGCGTTTTGCAAACAGGATTAAATCGGCAGAATTGCGTTCGTCCACATCAGCGTAATGCACATCAAGCGCTGCAAGCACACGGTTAAGCTGGCTTGTGCCTTCTCTGTTTAGCGGATTTCTATCAGTGCATGCCATGATAACTCGGTTTTAAAAATTTATTAATTCAATTTGTTAATACTTTTGGTTTATTGCATTGTGCTTAGTGCATAGTGCATTGTGCTCAGTATCATTTATCTGTATTTGTTTTCACATGTCATTTGCCAGTATTATACACTCTGAGCACTAAGCACTAAGCACATAGCACAGATTATTTCCCATTAATAGATCCAAACTTTTCAATTTCTCGCTTTTATTCATCCTCATTTTAAATCAGTCGCTTCATTTTTATAGAACGGGTATACAAAGTTGAACCGGGTATTGGTTGCACTCACCATGTAATCGATAACTATCAGAATGCGTCCTTCCAGTTCGCCGGTATCATCCAGGTCGATACTGTTCACTTCAATTCGTGGTTCGTAATACAGAATTGCGGTTGAAATCAGGTCCTTGATATAAGTTTTAAAAGTTGTGGTGAGTGGCTCGAAAACAAGCTCATCGAGGTTGCAACCGTAATCAGGGCGCATCACACGTTCACCGGGCCGCGTAGTCAACAAAATTTCAAGGCTGCTTTGAATATCATCCACATCACTCAACATTCCGACATCTGATGTTTTATTGCTGAATGTCGTAGGAAATCCCCAGCCTGTGCCTAAAAATGATTTAATGATTTTTGTCATCTTTTATCCTCCAATATTTACAGTCGGGCAACCAATAATAATAACTCCTCCATGCGCTGTGCTGTCGCCCATCCGGGCTGCCGGTGATCCTCCGATCATTACCGTACCCGAGCCGGCGGCAATAGTATCCGGAGGTCCGGTACAGGTACACATATCGCCAACTCTTGCTGCAGGTAGTCCGCCGATCATCACCGTCGGACAACCGGCAGGTAAAACCGGTCCGCCTACATGAGGGACCACTCCGGTTATCATCGGGCACAAGTGCATATCGGAAACACGGGCGGCGAATGGCATAGTTTTTTTTGTTAATTATTAGATTTCCTCAGGTTTAATAAAATCCAAGTCCCAAAATCCAAATCTCAAAATCCAAGTCCCAAATCTCAAGAACCAAGATCATCCCGTCTTCCATTCTTGGAATTTGGTGCTTGGAATTTTGAATTTGGGCCTTCCGGATTTTGATATTGTATCCATATTTTGAATCATCAGTTTATATTCACCACACTACCCTGAATCGTCAGAGCTCCGCTGCTTTTCACCGTTGTTGATCCACCGCCTTCCAGTTTCAATTCTCCATCCGCTTTCGCCGATAATTGAGGAGCCGAAATAGAAAGTGTGGAGCCTGCTTTAAGCGTAAGTGCCGAAGCAGATTCAATTGTGATTCCTGATTGTTCCATGGTAATTTTGTTGCCGTTGGAATCTTTAAGAGAAATTTTCTTGTCCGTATCGTTCATTGAGAAAATATTGCCTCCCGGGGTTTCAATGGTTATGCTCTTTTCACCGTCGTCAATAACTATTTTGATATCGGAACGTGAAACGTATCCTTTTTTGTCGTTTGCACTTTCAGGATCAAGAGGTGCAGAGTTTTTACCGCTGTGAAGCATACCAAGAATTACAGGGTAATCCGGGTCGTTGTTCATAAATCCGACTACAACTTCATCACCAATTTCGGGCATAAAAAAAGTACCCCGCTTGTTCCCGGCGTCAAGAGTGGCAAGTCGCGCATAAACGCCATCCTCCTGGTTGTCAACCAAAGGCAGCCGCAACTTTATCCTGAAGTCACCATCAGCATCAACAATGTCAGTGATAATACCGGTTTGCAAGCCTTGAACTGAACTTAGTTCGCCGCTGGTTGCTGTTTCGCTAAACGGATTTACCTGCTCGGAAAAATAGTTTTCGCTCCATCCCAACGTAGCTGTTGTTATCCAGTCGCCATCACTGTATTCATGATCGATCGCTGAAACAAAAACGGACCCGTTGAAATTTGTACCCAGTCCTGCCAGTTTTACGAAATCACCTGCCAACACCGGTTTCGCAACACGACCTGGAAATTTTAAGCTGCCTTTAATTTTTGATAAAACTTCACGGATCTTTTTAGTCTTGGCTAAAGCGCTTTGTTCCGTAACTTCTTTCTTACCGCCGGCCCGTATTGTTGTTGTCTGCCCACTGCCTAATTCGTCAGTAGTAACTCCGGAAACATTTCTTAAATTAAGAGCTACTTCATCATCTTCTAATTCCTGTGAAGTGTAATTCCACGAAAGCACCTTCACGTTTTCGGATTGCACACGGGCATCTATTTCACCTTCAAAATCAAGAATATTATCCGCGTACCGGAATTCAGCCAGATCAGTACTTTCAGGCGAAGCAACGATCTTTTTTATCTTGATATCATCATTGTTCAAAATACACATCAGGCCTACCGCATCCAGTTTGCTGATCATAAAATCCCAGTCGGTGCTGTTAAATTGCACCAGCTGTTTATGCCTTATGTCTGAGGATGTGATATCCAGGTTTGATATTCCATATTTGCCAAAAAGACTTTCCGCGATATCTGACGCTGATAAGTCGACATGATGCTTGCTGCTTCTATCAAGCGTCATCTTCACCGCTTTATCTTTACATTCAACAGTCAGTAAAGTAGCGTCATCATTAGCTTTCTGTGAGTTGGAAATTATTATTCCATTAAAGACTTTTACGTTAGTAGAATCGTAGCCCAAGCTGATTTCAATACTCTTTCCAGGCAAAAACCGGTTGCTGCTGCTTACCTGGAAATCTTCCGTTTCCGGATCTCCATCCACAATTACAACCGTAGCCCTGGTAATTACATTAATTTCCTGGTGAACAGCTATGCTCACAATTTCTATTGCCTCCGAAACCGGATTTCCGTCAACCAGCAAGGAATACGTTACCAGGCCGCCGATTTCATTGTTAGAGCTGTTAGTAGTTTCAGGCATCTTTTATTTTTCTACAGGTGGGAAATAGATTTTTGTTCCGGTCTTCACATTCCGGAATCCATCCAGTTGATTAAAGCTAGCCACAGGCAACAGGTACTTTTGCTGTTTGTAAATCTTATGCGTCATCAGCGAAAGCCTATCACCTGATTTAACCAGGCGCTCGTGCGTTACATCTGGGCTTTGTTTGTTTTCAAGAGCTTTGCGCAGATCCTCCTCAATGGTTCCTTTAAAAGTGCATTTCGCAATAGCGCGTATGGGTGTTCCGTCGGATTTGAAAAGCTTGTATTCAATATCCAGGTTGGTAAGTACACATTTAAAAAGCAGGGTTCCCCAGTGAATTTTCAGAAAATACGGACGGTGTATGTCCTTTTTGTATTCAATGATATTTTTCCGGAAAGCATCAATTTCATCGGCAACCGATTTTGGCTTGGCAAGAGGATTGGCAATTCCTAAACTCAAAGGATCAGCATCCCTGATTACGCCGGTACTGTCGAACAGAAAATCGAAAGTGATTTCCTGGGCAGTGATTTTATTGAACTTCAAAACAGGCATTGAAGTTCCTGGCGCCTGTGTGTCCGAAAATTCAATCCGGTGACGGGTGGTGTAGGTTTCGGGATTGATAGTCACTTCAAACGCAGTGCCGACAGCGTTCGCAAATCCTTTGTCGGAATAGGACTGAATTTTCAGTTTCTCATGTTTTCCAAATCCGCTGGTTATCATCGCTCACTTTTTTGTTTTAAGGTTTTTAAAACACTTTCAGTAACCTCTTTTGTGATCTGCTTTTTTAGCTTCAGAATATTTGATGTTGAAGATGCAGAATTCAACTGCTGAGGATTTCCGTTTGAAACTGCAGCCCTTATAAGGAGTTCCTTGATTTCGATTGGCATACTTCTGTTTTTAGATTGAGATACTTGCTGCCGCTGAAACTGCGCCACTGGCCAGGCTTTCGACACTTATCACGTTGAAAAACTGGTAGCTGAGCGTGATGGATTCTACTACTACCGAGTTTTCCTGCGCGTTAAAATTGCTGATACTCCATTTTTTAGGAATAGCATTCACAACATACCAAGCTTGTAACGGAACATGATCGCTGTTAAGGAGAGCAATGGTAACATTAACAGGCTCGAAAACGAAATTTTCAAATGCGTTCTGGCACCAGAGTATAATGCCCGAACCCATAAACAGTCCCCGTTTCAGCACGATGTCGCTGTATTTGGCGCGCTTGGGCAAATTCCAGGTAAACCTGTTTTGTCCGCCTTCGACGAATGTGTCCATTTCCATTTCCACATCCAGCCCGCTGACTTCCTGGAAGCGGAAATCATTCGGCGTTTGCGGAAACAGCTGAAACGTGACTAAAAAATGAAATCCTACAGGTGGGTAATCGAACATTATCCTTCGTTTTGAATGACTAATCCTTCGTGAGCAATTTCAATAGATTCGATGGCGACTTCGTTACCATCCGCTTTCAGGTCGGTGGACTGGACTTTAACTGGCCAGGCGTTTTTAATTTTCCACACCACAACCGGTTCATGACTTTCGTTGAGCAATGAAATGATCAGGTCGCGCCGTTCGATGGTATTCAACGCAACGGTGTTCCACCATTTGAAGTAATCGTTATCTCCTTTGAAGGTGCCCCGCTTCATGGTGATGTTCGAAAACTTCTGCATTCCCGGCATCTTGATTTTATGATATTCTGGGCTTGCACCATCCCGGTATTCGATTACTTCAGTTGAAACTTCGAGACCGGTTACTTCGGTAAACCCTATTCTGGCACCAGCCCATTCAACACTGAAATGAAATTTTGGAATTGGATAATTTGCCATTGTATTTTGTTTTTAGATTGTTGATTACTAAAATTATTATTGAAAATCAAGATCAGGATTCCTGCAGCTTATGCATGAAGCGAAGTATGATAAATTCAGCCGGACGAACCGCTGCCATACCGATTTCAACTATTAATCTGCCTTCCAGGATATCCTGTGCGGTCATGGTTTGTCCAAGTCCGCATTTTACGAAAAAGGCATGTTCGGGTTTTGCACCGGCAAGCGCGCCTTGTCTCCATAGCAGTGTTAAATAATTTTCGAGCATGGCACGAACTTTCACCCATGTATTGGCATCGTTGGGTTCGAATACAAACGGGAATGTTGCTTTTTTAGCGGATTCTTCCACCATGATGAAAAACCTACGCACCGAGATATACCGCCATTCATTGCTGTTTCCATCCAATGTGCGTGCGCCCCAAACCAGGATTCCCTTGCCATTAAAAGCGCGTATGGCATTCACCGATTTTCCTGAGCCGGCATCCATATTCATATCGCCTTGTTCGGCATCAGTTATAAAATCAGTGGTTTCGAAAACAGAATTGATAGAAACATTTGCCGGAGCTTTCCAAACGCCTCTCGATCCATCCACCTTGGCAAAAACACCTGCCATGGCCGGTGAGGGTGGAAGAGTCGGGCTTAACTGGGTTTTAATTCTGTCAACACATAAATTATATACTGCAGTTTGAGTTGCTCTCAATGTGTCAAGTGGAGAAGTTACAGCCGCTCCGCCATCGGTTGAAATCAGCACATTTACATTTGCTTGCTGATACCTGAAATTAAAGGTTGTCCGTAAATTCGGGTAATAGGCAGCTGCGTAATTCAGATCCGTGGTTCTGGCAAACGCGGTCCTGAAGTTGGCGATTGTTGTGGTGGTATTCGGCGTGGCTGCCACTGGCAAGGTATGATGTACATCTACGAATGTGAACCTGTCCTGCAACAAAGCACACTGATCAATCGCCTGGCCGATAAGCCCGTAATAAGCAGCTTCTGCTAATGCTTGTCCTTCGGGGAACAAAATCAAGGTTGGCTCATCCCAGGCTGCCAAAGCTGTAAGTCCTGCCTGTAACTCGGTTGCGTCGACTGCATTTGTGGTTGGTCCAACCGAAACGATATAGCAAGGTCCGCCACCATTTTCGAAATAATGGCGAAGGCTGTAATACATATTATGTGTCGACGGACTTGCTATCACTGCCTGCCCTGTGATAGAGGTTACAGCACTCGTAATCGGGTCGGTGGTAATGGCAACATTTACGCTGATCCCGGTTTCATTTTCTGCTAAACCAAAATACTGCTCATACTCTTTCAGCGAGAAAATTTTTGTCGGAAGATTGGTGAGCGAATCCCCGATTTCGTTCAGAGCGGTAGCCGTGTACCCGATAAATGCCGGAACAGCTGTTGACACCTGCGCAACCGATGGTGGTAAAGTTGGGATCTCTGTTGTATATACGCCAGGAGTCCTGATTGCAGTTTCATTTATTTGTGACATAGCGTTTAAGGTTAAATTGATTAATATAATTGTATCCGGATTTTATGTTAGTTCATTCATTTTCAATTTGCTGCATTCGTTTTGAAATGGATTAAATATTCTTTGCCAAGTATTAAATTGTTCTGATCGGCTACATTGCTTTTCTTTAACAGACTGAAATCATTCGTTAAGTTCTTTTTAAACGAAATACAGATCAGTCCGAAACACTTTTCATCGTTTGTATCGGTTACGAGGTCTGCCTGATTAACGTACTGAACGAAATCGGTTATATGACTCCAGAACTGGATTTTGGTTGTGTTTTGCGGATGCGCCGGATCGCTGTCTTTTATGGCTTCGAAGGATAAATTACCGGCATTGGTAACAAGCATTCCTGTACTGTATGTATCGGAAGTTTTATACGCGGGTATTTTTTGCGATAAGGAAAGCAGCGCGTCACGTTTATTTCCGCTGTCGTTGCCAAGCTTCAGGATTTTATCTTTTGTATCAAATCGCCTTAGGTTTGAGTTATTTAAAAACCGCGCCGAATTAATAAAGATTTTGAAAGTGAGTACTGTATTCTCATCAAAGGTGACCAGCGGTTTATTTACAATGTTGACTTTTGGGCTGCCGCCCGTTGTATCGATGGATGCAATAGTCTGAACAAAACAGATCAGCTTGTTTTTCTGAAGCTTATATTTTATCCGATAACCATTCATGGCTTTCAATGTAGCTTCATCAGGGTTTATGCTGATATCCTGCAGTATTGTTTCGCGCAATTTATTATCACGGAAAGCATCCGCGGTATCCCTGTAGAAGTCGTGCAGAAATTCAATGCTGAACAGTTTGGTGTAGTTCGAAACTATCATTGTTGAAATTTGATTTTATCGTCAATAATGATTTGAGTAATCCATGGTGCTTCAGCGCTTTCAAGAGCTTCATCAATGGCAACCATCCGCATTTTGTATACAACCGAAGGGATGTATTTACCCCCCAGCATCGACCATAAATGATGAAGCTGTTCCAGATTCAGGTTAACCAGTTCGAAATTGAGCTTTTCGATTCCGTTCGGGAGATCAGGGAAATTGGCGCGTTCAAACACATTCTGCCGCTGGAAAAACCCGATTACTTTCTGGATTTTTGCGATAGAACCTTCGTAGTTGGTGCCCAGATTATTCAGGTTGGGAAGGTATGCTCCAAACGCAATTGTGGTGTTGAAATGCATCGGGGGATTCTTGTAAACGATTGAAGGATCGCGTTTAAAAAAGTTTTCCGGATCTCTCCAAAGCACTTCTTCTTCAATATTTATAAGCGATAACAATACATTGCTTTCGGCTACTCCGGCATCATTCAAGGTGGCAACGTTCCCCAAAATTACCCTTGGACTTCCGCCCGAAGTAAAAAATGCCGAATTGATTTTTGCCGATATATATGTTAATGCCTGTGAAATCATAAATCTGTTCTTTTTGAAGGGTCAGTGTTACACTCATTAATCTAATCCAGCATTCGGTCTTCTTTTCGGAGCTCTCTTTTGAGTGACTCAGTTAAATCGTTCAGCGTTATTAATCTCTTCTTCGCATATGCATTTATAGCCGCATTATGAATGGAGTTCAGGATTGTGGAACCGGTCACTTCATATTTATCCGAAATAGTTTGTAATTCTTCTTCCGTTAAGCTATGGTTTGCCGGTAAATAAATCTTCCACAAATGAAGTCGTTCAACAGGATCAGGTATCGGGAAGTGCACAATCGCATTGAACCTTCGCAGGAAAGCCTGGTCGATGTTGGCTTTATTATTTGAGGCAAGTATTACCAGCCCGTTGAAATCTTCGATTCGCTGAAGTAGATAAGAAGTTTCCTGGTTGGCATACCTGTCGTGAGCGCTCGATACCGAAGTCCGTTTCCCAAACAAAGCATCGGCTTCGTCGAAAAACAGTATCCAGTTTTTATCTTCCGCTTTTTGAAATATCTTTTCCAGATTCTTTTCCGTTTCACCAATGTATTTCGAAACTACCTGCGACAGATCAATCCGGTAAACGTCCCTGTTGAATTGCTTACCGAGCAAAGTGGCGGTAAACGTTTTACCTGTTCCAGGAGGACCATAAAACAAGGCTTTATACCCGGCTTTGAATTTGTGTTTTAAATCCCATTCATGGATCATGTTTTTGTGATAGGCAATCCAGTTGCGGATGGTTTCCACTTCAATCATCGTTATTTCGTTGATAACCAGGTTGCTCCATTCCAGGTTTGTGGAAATATACTTTGCCGGGAATTCGGTACTTAGTTTGGGGCGGCTGACGCCTTTAAACAGTAATTTCTCAAGCATGTCACTATTCAGAACTATCCGGCCACTCAGGTGAGGTTCTCCTTCATTCGTATTTTCAAGATGCAGGATATTTTTCCTGGCGAATACATGGTCAGAATTAAAATACTGCATAGCACGCATTTTCAAATTCAGATCATTTCCGGCGATCAGGAACAAAGCCGTTTCGCCAGTTGGAATAAATCCCCGGTGACTTACGCCCTTAACACCACCCAACTCCTGTAACTCTGTGCCTTCCGGGAAAATACGTGATACTACTGAATCGAAATAGCCGGGGATCAAATAGGGGAGAAGCGCAATAAGGCAAATGAGTTCTTCCTCTTTGCTAAGTTTAATGCCCAAACTCTTGCTTATGAATTCTGTATGAAAATTAGCCAGTGGTTTCATCAGGCTTTGTTTATTTGTATCCGACGCGCTGTTTCTTAAATTATTGATTCTGAATTGTATCAATTCTTCAAGTTGAATCAGAAGTTCTTCCCAGGACTGGTTTGAAATCGAGATCATGATTGAGCTTATAACTGAATTTAGTCAAATAGTATTGGCAAGATATAGAGTGCAGCACAGGGCAGGCTAACGCCGGAAAATAGTTCTCAATATATATAAGGAATATCAGTATTCCAGGTTGTGGTTCGGCCGTTATTTCCTGTGATTCATCAACTATGCTATCAGATTTGCCTGATTTTGGGTTGATAATCTTGCCGTTTATACCGGAAATTAATAGCCAGAATGACGAATAATTAAACTGTTCATCCACCTGATGATTAAATTCCGATAGCCGGTACAATGCACACAACAGACATTTCATTGTGAAATGCAGTATGGCACTTTGCCTAAACTAAATTTGCCTGAATGGGTAAACGTACAGCGCTTTGTTACAAGATACCCTTTGGAATGATCGGGAGTAGTGTTTGTTAAGTTTATCCTTCGTTTTTTGACTAGTTTAACTGTAAGTAGCAGTATTCAAGCTAATTAAACACATCTTTTATAGGAACGTTATCAAACATCTTTGATCTGCCTCAAATCTGATCTCATCTTTACTCAGGTCAGTTTGAGAATTAATAAATGTTTAAACAGAGAAGGATAATTTTTGTTTTAAGCAGAATTAAATAATTTAAATACTCTGTATATTAAATAGCCAGGTGTATAAATGATGCTTTCGGTTATAATCAGTTTTTTGATTTTTGCAGGATATTGTAAATCAAAGTAATATGTGAAATATTTGAAAATTTAAAAATGAATTTTACAGCAAATAGATATTTTAATACCAGTAGTTAACCGGCTTAGCTTTAACATTTTGTTAACCGAAATTAACATATTGGTGTTAAGCAATCATAGCTTGAAAACTGATTAATACATCATGCTACGGCTTATGCCGGGTAGGAAAAGCGGGTAATAAGTGAAATGAAATTCGAAAGAAGTTGAAATTTTAAAACTTAAGTTTTGCAAACCTAAGTAAAAGCTGTTTCTGCCCTACGCCATTGAATAGCACCGTTGCTTTCTTATTCGGTCCTGAACCTTCAACAGTTAATACCTTACCTTCACCAAAAGTGCTGTGTTCAACTGTCATTCCAACCTGAATCTTGTCGAAATCATCATTTCCCGGGGTAGCTGGTGCAGGAGCTTCTTTCTGATAACTGCCGACTTTTTTGAAGTTTCCGGGAGGAGGTGTGGTTGGTTTAGGCGCTTCTGCCTGTGTCGGTTTAACTTGTTTTGGCGGGTAGGAGGGTTTGGCAGTTTTGGGTTGCACGTCTTCACTCAGCCGGTTCCATTTGGCGCGGGCAGGGCGTTCGACAAAGCGTTCGTCAATTTCATCAATAAAGCGACTGGGTTCTGATAAAGTCAGCTGTCCCCATTTGTACCTGCTTTCGGCGTAAGAAATGGTCGCTTTCTTTTCGGCACGTGTAATAGCAACATAAAACAAACGGCGCTCTTCTTCCAGGTCGGCTCTTGAATTTATCGACATGAACGAAGGGAAAAGGTTTTCTTCCAGACCGGCAATAAATACGTATGGAAACTCCAGCCCTTTCGCCTGGTGAATGGTCATTAAGGAAACGCGGTCGGTATCGTTTTTATCACCGGTATCCTGGTCGGTAAGCAGCGAAACTTCCTGCATAAACAGGTCAAGATGACGGATTTCGCCGGTTTGTTCTTCCGGGCCTGGCTCGCGTTCAGTGAATTCCTGGACGGCATTCAGCAAAGCCTCAATATTTTCCATCCGGGCCTGGCCTTCGATGGTTTTATCTTCGTCAATTTCCTTAATTACACCAGATGCTTTGGCAATGTATTCGGCAAGTTCAAAAGCACCGCGCGTTTGCAGCTGAGCGCCGAATGCCCGTATCATGGTAATAAAATTATTGATTGCGGTTATAGTTTTTCCGCCAAGACCTAACTGGTAGGCTGAATGATTGGAGATTATATCCCAGATGGGGAGGTTTCCTTGTCCGGCGAGAGTAGTGATCTTTTGCATGGTAGTTTCACCAATCCCACGATGGGGATAATTGATGATTCGTCTTAGCGCTTCCTCGTCAAGCGGGTTAACAGCCAGTCGGAAATAAGCAAGCAAATCCTTTATTTCTTTACGGCTATAAAACGATAATCCGCCATAAATTCTGTACGGAATATTCAGCCTGCGCAAAGCTTCTTCCATAGATCGGGATTGAGCATTGGTGCGATAAAGAATGGCAAACGCGTCATTTCGGAGTTGCTCATTCATTTTTATCTCAAAAATGCTGTTTGCGACCAGGGTGCCTTCTTCCGTATCGCTGGTAGCTTTAATAATTTTTATAGGCTGCCCGACCTCATTTTCGGTCCACACATCCTTTTGAATCTGATCTTTATTGTTGGCAATAATGCTGTTTGCGGCATGCACCAGGTTTTGGGTCGAGCGGTAATTCTGTTCTAGCTTGAAGAGTTTATATTCCGGATAATCATTTCTGAAGTTGAGGATATTCTGGATGTTCGCGCCACGGAACGCATAAATACTTTGAGCGTCATCGCCAACCACACAAATATTAAGGAAACGGGAAGCCAGTTTCTTTACGATGATATATTGCGAAAAGTTGGTATCCTGGTATTCATCTACAAGTATATACCTGAATTTATCCTGATATTTATACAAGATTTCAGCGTGATCGCGAAGTAAAACATTGGTGTTGAAAAGCAGGTCGTCAAAATCCATGGCTCCCGATTTAAAAAGCCTGTTTTGATACCGAGTGTAAATCTGGCCAATGGCGGGTTTCTTTGCCTGTTTATCCTGCTCAATAATTTCAGCGTTACTGTTATAATCTTCAGGAGTTATCAGGTTTGATTTGGCAGCCGAAATGCGCGAAAGAACATTATTGGCAGCATATTCCTTAGGATCCAGTTCGAATTCTTTAACGATATTACGGATCAGGCTTTTGCTGTCGTCGCTATCATAAATGGTAAAATTTGGAGGATAGCCGAGCAAATGCCCGTCGATACGTAAAATACGTGCAAATACGGAGTGAAATGTGCCCATCCATACATTACGTGCCTCACCACCCACGATTTTCACAATCCTGTCCTTCATTTCACGGGCAGCCTTGTTGGTAAAGGTGAGGCAAAGAATATTGAAAGGATCAACTTTCTTTTCGATAAGATGGGCAACACGGTAGGTAAGCACGCGGGTTTTGCCCGAGCCGGCTCCGGCTATAACCATTATAGGTCCGTCAATGCACTCCACAGCCTTACGCTGCGATTCGTTTAGTTCGTCAAGTATGCTTTTGCTCAATTTTTGGGGCTATTTTAAGGAACTGCAAATTTAAAACATATGCCTATGCAGCCGGAAGATTTTTATTAACAGTTAGCGTTCAAGGGGTCAAATGCCTACGACGTTCAAATGTTCGCGTTCAAATGTATGCGGCGTTCAAGGTTCAAATGTTCTATTTTTCAAATGTTCAAACGCCTTTGGAATACAAAGGTCCACTCTGTATAAGTAAAATGAATATGAAAATAGATATAAAGAAAAGAATGATTATAAATTACAAATGTGTGTATATTTAATAATTAATTTCATTAATTTTCGAGGAATTAAGTAACTAAATTTCTTGGTGTTATAGCTTTGATCCCAGAATGGATAAAACTGATGATAATTCGTTTTAGATTTATTCCCGTTTTCCTGAGATTCACTGACTTTTAAAATGAAATTACACGTTTAAAATATACCGCTATGAACAAAATTTTTACTCTCCTTCTTCTCTTAGGGTTCGCTACTCTTTCCGCCCAGGAAGCCGATCGTTTTACTGATAACCAAAGTGACCGCCCCCACGATCCCCGAACCGATCAAATGAACTTTGTTCCCAATGAGGTCTTGGTTAAATTTAAAGACGATGTTACTATCAGTAGCGGAACTAAGCTAAAATCAGCTGGGATTAGCTCTGTTGACAAAGTTTTGAAAGCCGGCGGCGGATCAACGCTCGAAAAGCTGTTTCCAATGGAGAAAAAGCTTAAAAGTGTTCAATATGTGAAAGACCCGCAAGGAAGAGATATGAAAATCCCTAGTCTGCATAATATTTATAAGATCAAAATCCCTGAGTTAAAATCGTCCGGCAGCATGCCGACTGATATTTTTCGGGTAATAGAAGAATTAAAAGCCCTGCCCGAAGTGGAGTATGCGGAGCCGAATTATATTATAAGTATCAGCGATTTTAAACCTGCCGGGCCGGAAATGACCATGCAGGAAGCGATGCGTCAGCCAGAAAATTCAGTACTGTCTGAAACTGCCTCCGGATTAGTTCCCAACGATCCGCTGTACCCTTCACAGTGGGGCATACCGGCAACCAACATTGATGATGTGTGGAACACAATTACCGGTAAAACAACCAGCATTATTGGAATTCTGGATACGGGCGTTGACTGGCTGCATCCTGACCTGGCGGCCAATATCTGGAGCAATTCCGGTGAAATTCCCGGTAATGGAATTGATGACGATGGTAATGGCTTTACAGATGATATCCGTGGCTGGGACTTTATTAACAACGATAACGACCCTAAAGATGATAATTCGCATGGTACCCATTGTGCCGGAATAGCCGCTGCAGTTGGAAACAACGGTATAGGAATAGCAGGAGTAAACTGGAAGGCGAAAATTATGCCCATCAAGGTTTTTCAATCTTCTGGATTCGGTGATATAGCAACAATTGCTTTGGGAGTAACCTATGCAGCAAGCAACGGGGCAAATATAATATCCATGAGTTTTGGCTCTTACTCCGAATCGCTTACACTAAAAAATGCCCTTGCCAGCGCTTATGCAACAGCCGTTTTGGTGGCGGCTGCCGGAAACGATGCGTTGTGTATTGGCCCGGGACTTTGTCCAGATCGTAAATTAGGACAGCCTATGTATCCGGGGGCTTATTCTTTTGTGCTGGGTGTGGAAGCCAATGCAAATACTGATCGTGCAGGTTTTTCCAATTACGATCAGGATGGACCAGTTTTCTCACAATATCCCAACTTACAAAATTATGAATTGAAAGCTCCTGGACAGGGAATTCTTTCATGCGTTCCGGGTGGCAATTACCGCGAATACAGTGGAACTTCGATGGCTGCACCATTGGTTGCCGGTGCCGTTTCGTTGTATCGGGAAATAAAGCCGACTGAATCTCAGGAAATGGTGTTTGGCAATTTTATAAACTCTCTCTCTCAGCATATCGATCTGTTGGGAGCTTTGAACGTGGTTCCTGTACCTAAATTGGATATTGTTTCCTATGAAATAACTGATACTATTGACGGGGATCGTGATGGACGTGCAGATGCAGGCGAAACCATTGAACTGAAAGTGAAAGTGCGGAATACCTGGGGACAGGCAAATAATGTAAAAGTAGGTATAGCATTTGGTGAATTTGAAGATCAATTCACAGCTACTATCCTTAATTCTGAAGCTAATGTTGGATCTGTTTCTGCATATGCTACCCTATTTAATGTAAGTCCTATAAAAATAAAAATTAGCAATGATATTGCTGATGGACGGGACATCGTCTTTAATTTGATGACATGGTTTGATGATCACAAGGGTGAAAAAAGCAAAGAAATCATTATAAGCATTGAAAATGGGATAGAAATAAAAGGAATAATCAGTGAAGATTTTACATTATTTCCTCATAAACACTATATAATCACTGATAATCTTGTGATTCCATCAGGAGTCACCCTAATAATCAAACCTGGAGCCAGTTTGAGATTTGCTGAAAATAAATCCATTGCTATTGAGGGCCGTTTAATTGCTATAGGGAAACCTGATAGCTTAATTACATTTATGAAAAGAGAACAAGGCATTTCATGGAATGGAATTACTATTGGTAATGGGGGAAATATCAAATTGGAGTATTGTAAGATTTCTTTTGCAGGACTATATAATAATACCCCATCTTCTATTTTGGCTATCTCTAATTCAAATGCAACAATAGATAACACCATATTTGAATACAATTTCGGTCATTTCTACACACCTGACAATTTATTATTTGATAGATGTCAAGTCACAAATAATACTTTGTCTTATATTGGATTTGTTAATTATCCTTTAAATAATGCGATATTTAAGAAATCAAATTTCATTAATAATAGCAACGTTAGCTATTCAGGACGGATTGCCGTATTTACTTTTTATTTCAAAGAAAATATTCAAGAAA
Source organism: Bacteroidales bacterium (assembly GCA_963665485.1). GTDB lineage: Bacteria > Bacteroidota > Bacteroidia > Bacteroidales > UBA4417 > UBA4417. The sequence continues at coordinate 2,265,121 of OY762227.1, forward strand.
ATTGTATTTTTAATAATTTTTCAATGAATAAGGAATGCAATATAGCATGGTGGTATTCAAATTTTTTCATTGATCAAATGAGCCCAAATTATTTTGGTACAACCAATGATAAAAAAATCAATGCTTCTATTTATGATTTTGGAGAAGATGGTTCTCTTCCTTATTCGGATATTTCAAAAAGACTGGCTGTTCCACCAAAAGAAAATCATGGAATTGTCTGGAAAGTCCTTGTTAACGGCAAAGATGCGCAGGATCAGTTTGATTTGATGGATCCGGTTGGAGTTGGGAAGCAAAAGTTTGAGGTTTATTTTAACCGGGCCATGGATAAAAAGTATCTACCTGTTGTTTCTATGGGTGTCCGTTATCCATATAGCCAAACAGCTATTGCCGAACAAGGTAGCTGGAGCGCCGATTCAAGTATCTACACGGTTTATGGAACGGTTGGGCTTAACACGGGTGATGGTATTAACACCATCCGGGTTACCGGTGCCAAAGACACGGATCATTTCGAAATTCCTATAGAAGACAGGCGTTTCCGCGTTGTAGTGAATGCTGCAGGTTCAGCCTCAACAGCCTTTATGGCCACTCCTGGCCTTGGTAAAATTAAACTCGAATGGAACAATGCAAAACTACAAGATGGCCTTGGTTATAATATGTATCGCATGGAGAAACTAAACGATACTGTATTAACCAGTCCTGTTTTAATCAACTCTGCACTTATTGCCGACACCCTTTACACCGATTTTGCGGTTACTCCCACTAAAAAATACTATTACTACTACAAAATTGTGCGTACCAATCTGGCCGAAACAGACTCTTCCAAAATAGTAGCCACAATTCCTTTAACTGCATCCAAAGGCGATGCCAATGGCGACCTGGCAGTAAATGTACTGGATATTACAACTCTTGTTTCGTATTTGCTGAACCAGAATCCACAGCCTTTTATTGTTGAAGCGGCTGATGCCAACAAGGATGGTGTGGTTAATGTACTCGATATTATTGCAGTGGTTAAGGTTATAAGCGGAGGTAAAAAACAGCTAAGCAGCGAGGTTGCTACAAACCTGGTTCCGGCATATATCTACCTGAAACCTGATAAGATAAAACTACGCAGCGACGAACAGATGTCGGCTCTGCAGTTTACATTGAAAGGAAGCAATTTGAAAGACGTACAGTTGTCGTCCCTGCTCGAAGGATTCGAATTTGTGTACCAGTCAACTGACACCAGCATTATCGGCCTGCTGTTCAGCTATTCAGGCAAAACTATTCCGAACGGATTGCAGGATATTCTGAAAGTAGAAGCCGGCAACGCCCTTTTAGGCTGGGGCGAAGTAATGGGAGGCGATCGACAGGGACAATACGTTATCATCATTCCTGCGGGAGAAATAATTCCGGTTCCATCTGCTTTCGTGATGACTGCTTTCCCAAATCCTGCTTCCGGCGAAATTGCCATAAGCTACGATTTGCCCGAAAATGCACAGGTTACGGTAGGTATTTACAATTTATACGGCCAACTTATCAGCATGCCCGAAAACTCAGTTGTGAGTTACGGAAGTCATATGATCCGTTTTCAGGCCGCCGCAGCAGGCATTTACATTTGCAGGCTACAGGCAGTCGGAACAGGTGAAAATAAACAGCAATATTCGAAAGATATAAAACTGATAGTGATAAAATAGATGAACGTAATACCAGGCAACAAATTTTCATTTGTGTAATCTCTTTTTGAGAAAAGAGTTTTGTTAATGAAAGTGAGTTCAAAAGGTTTGTTCGGATGTTTATTTAAAATTTTGATCTATGACTAATGTTTTTAAAAATCAAATACTTGCTTGTTTGTTTCTGCTTCTTTCCGACATTGCTTTAGCCGCCAATGTTATGCAGATTTCTACAGCCACAGTGCAAGCTAACCAGCAGATAGTACTAAATGTCTTAATAAATAATTCCGATCCTTTCGTTGCTTTCCAGCTTGATTTAGATTTGCCTGCGCCATTTGCTTATATCGCGAATTCGGCGGTGCTTAGTTCTGCCCGAACCAATGGCCATAGCATCAATGCTACCATCCTGGATGGCAATGTACTCCGGATACTAGGATTCTCATTAAACAATTCTGCATTCAAAGGCACTTCAGGAACCATAGCAAGTTTTACACTGAGAGCAGGCTCTGTGCCTGGAAATTACTCCCTCACACCGGTCAATGCTATTATCGGCCAGGTAAATTCGGTCAACGTATTAACCTCTGTAACCAGTGGTATAATCACTCTGCAGTCGCCTGATATTGCGTTGAATACTACCAGTCTCGATTTTGGCAGGATACCACTTGGCAGTTCGGGCGACCAATATGTAACCCTTTCGAATCCGGGTAATCAAAATCTGATATTAAGCAACATCGCTTTTAATAGTCCTTATTTCAGTGTAGTCGGAAGTTCAGCATTTACCATACTTCCGAATGGGAGCAGTGTAGTAAAAGTGCATTTTGTTTCTTCAGCCAAAGGTACATACCCCAATGCTATGACTATTACCACCAACGATCCCGACCAGCCAGTTACAACTGTTTCGCTACAGGCATTTGCCTTTGCGGTCAACGAGTTGCGGTGCGGAAATATGGCGGCTTATTCAGGCTCACAGGCTACTGTTAGTTTATCAGTTAACAATATGGAGCCGTTTACCGGCTTTCAATTCGATCTTCAGCTGCCATCCTCGCTCACCTATGTTCAGGGTAGTGCCCAACTGAGCGCACGCAAAACTAACCATCTTGTTTCGGCTAACGTGCTTGCCAGTAATGTGTTGCGAATTGTATCCTATTCCGCCGACAACCATGCATTTTCAGGAACCAGCGGCGATGTTGTAATCCTTAAGTTTGCCGTTGCCGGTACAGGCGGCACATATCCATTAAACCTCAGCAACGTAATTATTGGCGATGCATCGGGTACAAACATCATTTCGGCTTCGTACAATGGAAGCGAAGTTATTGCCGCCGCCGACATCAACAGTAACAGCAGCATGTCTTTCGGCGATGTTTCGATGTTGGCTACTTCAAGTCAGGTTCTGCGCCTTTACAATTATGGCGATGATACCTTAAAAGTGAGCCAGTTGCAGTTTTCTGAACCATCTTTTTTTGCCGAAGAAGTAGCACCTTTCCGTGTTGATAAGGGGGCGTTTAAGGATATCACGGTTAAAATGCATCCGTCAACATTGGGGAGTAAAACTGGTAACCTTCGGATTTTTAGCAATGATCCGGACGAGAATCCCAAAATCATAAGCTTAACTGGCAATGGATATAATGCGAATTATATTTCGGTTCGGGATACTGCGTTATGCAATGCCAGCAAAATCAGCTTTCAGGTTTCAGCCGAAAATTACGAACCTTTTGTGGGATTTCAATTCGATATAAGCTTTCCTTCAACTATGACCTATTTTGATGGTTCAGCAAAACTCAGTCCCCGTGCCCAGGATCACAGCGTTTCGGTTTCACTTATCAATGCCACAACACTCAGGGTGCTTGCTTTCTCCTTACAGCAAAAGCCATTTTTGGGAGGGACAGGCGCCATTGTAAGTCTTGATTTTACGCTAAATGTTGCCACACAAAATACCTTGCCAATAACATTATCCAATGCAATTATGGGTAACAGCCTTTCGCAAAATATTTTGTATGGCACACAAAATGGTACAGTTACTTTGTACTCTAAACCTTCCTTAGTTGCCGCGTCAGCCAGCCCGAACCCAATTTGTACGGGAACTACTTTAACATTAACTGGAAGTGCAACCAATGCAACAAACTGGAGTTGGACAGGTCCGAATAGTTTTACTTCAACACTTCAAAACCCGACAATTTCATCAATTACAACAGCTGGTGCCGGAGTTTATACACTAACAGCAGGTAATTCCTGTGGTTCAGCAACAGCAGTGAATACGTCTTCTGTAACAGTGAACTCCAAACCAACAGGAGTTACTGCCTTAGGCAGCCCAAACCCGATCTGCGCCAGTACTACCTTAACCTTAACCGGAAGTGCAACCAATGCAACAAGCTGGAGTTGGACAGGTCCGAATAGTTTTACTTCAACACTGCAAAACCCGACAATTTCATCAATTACAACAGCCGGTGCCGGCGTTTATACTCTGACAGCAAGTAATTCCTGTGGCTCGGCAACAGCAGTGAATACGTCTTCAATAACAGTGAACTCCAAACCAACAGGTGTTGCTGCGTCAGCCAGCCCAAACCCGATCTGCGCCAGTACTACCTTAACCTTAACAGGAAGTGCAACCAATGCAACAAACTGGAATTGGACAGGTCCGAATAGTTTTTCATCAACACTGCAAAACCCGACAATTTCATCAATTACAACAGCCGGTGCCGGAGTTTATACTCTAACAGTAGGTAATTCCTGTGGCTCGGCAACAGCAGTGAACACAGAGTCAATTATTGTAAGTTGTGTTGGACTAATTGACGGGAAAGATGTAACAACAAAAATTTACCCCAATCCAACGGATGGGTTGTTCACATTTATTTATCAAAACGCAAGCGGGGAAAGATTAACAAATCTTGATTTATATAATAATGTTGGATCGCATATTAAAAGTTTATTAAAAGGGGAAAATAAATCGGAAATAAATGAAGTATTTAATATTCAATCTTTGCCAAACGGTACATACTACCTGGTGATCAGAACCCAGGTCCGACTATATACGTTAATGCTATCTGTTTACAAAAAATAAACAGGCAGGAGAGAAGCTTACGATTAATAATGGTAATTTTATCTAACAGATAAAGTCTTAACTTTGGCTCAGACCCCTTAATTTAATTGAGGCTGGTAAGTGGTTAGGTATCTGATTGTGTTGATGTTCTGGAACATAAAAACTTTATGGGGCGAACTATAACTTTACGCACGTATCCCTATTGTGAAACTTTGTCATAATGAGGGTTTAGGATTTGCATCATCGTAATCATTAATTTTCTTTATTTTATTTATACTTTCAAAAAATGACCAGTCTTTAATTGTAAACTTATGTTTTCTTTGCTGTAATGAAGCATAATAAGTATCAAATAACTGCCTGTTAGTTTTAAATATATGAATTAATATTTGCTCATACTCCTCTTTTATTTCATCATTTTTTTCTTTCCACGAAAGTCCAAAATAGACTATCATAAAGAACATTAATGCTGTAATTATTGCTATTATAGTCAAGTTATTCATTATTTTTTGGTCTATTTGTGAAAATTGAATTGTAACTCCTACTATTGAATTTGGTATTAAAGCTAGGAGCGCTAACAAGATTTTTTTTGCTTCCATTTTGGATATTTTAAAGTTTACCCAAATGTATGAAAATTAGCGTTCGGCTTAAATACTTACATTTAGCTAAGTTTTAAGTATTTTCCTTCTGCATTTCGTATATACTATATCCTTCACATCCTTAACAGGCTTATAATATTCCATTTGCTGATCGTGATTTACAGCATTAATTAGGTATTGCTCAAACAAATTGCCTTCATCGTTACGCAAATTGTAAACATACTGAGCCTGCACCAGATAAAACGGCAAATACTTCTTACTTAAAGCAATATATTGCCCTCTGATACTGTTTTTTACAATTGACCAAAACCCTTCAATCGTGTTGGTGTGAACAATGCCTTTTGAATACTCTTTTTTATGATTGATAACCAAATGTTCTATTAAATCATCCATTTTTTTGTATGACTTAAATTCATCGGTTATCAATATGGCATTGTCGGTCTTTACATTCTCTTTGAGCATAGCAACAAGGTTGCGTGAAGTGAGTTTTTCAATCACTTTTAATACTACATCACCATTACGCTCTACAATGCCTACAACTGGCGTTTTGCGTGTTCCTCTGCCTCGTTTATTAGTTACACTGTACAAATTAGCATCGTTATCTGCTGGTTTCTTTTTACGAGGTTTGCCGCCAATGTATGATTCATCCATTTCAACTATGTTCTGTAACGACTTGCAGTTGTCGATCATGCCACAGCGAACCCGCATTGCTGCATACCATGCAGTTTTATATGTTATACCAGTATCACGTTTAATTTGTGCGGCTGCAATACCCTTTTTGGCATTCAGCATTAAGCCAATAACTAAGAACCATTTAGGCAAGGGAAGGCGTGTATTCTCAAAAATAGTGTCAACTAATACTGAGAATGTAGTTTTACAGTTATTGCAATGATGCCGTCCTGATTGGGCTTTGATGCGAACCGTGTTATCTGATCCGCATTTTGTACACCTTACAGTTTTACCCCATCGCAATTTTTCCAGATATGACAGGCATTTCTCCTGTGTGTTGAATTTTTTATTTATTTCGATAAGATTCATTTGAATTGCTTAATTTTATTGGTTTCTACAAATTTACAGTTTCACAATAGGGATACGTGCGTAACTTTATGTAGTGATAATTACTATAAACGTCCGAATGACCACCCCAACAATCCTATAACCCCGTCTTCTCAACCAACCTTATCCCATTCTGCCCAATCTCAATCTCCCTGCTTTTGTATAAACTCCCGACAGCCATTTTGAAATTTCTCTTGCTGATGCCAAATGTTTCGTAAATTTCATCGGCGGGGCTTTTATCAGTCAGCGGCATAAATCCGTTTTTCCGTTTAAGGTATTCAACTATTAATTCAGCGGAAGTACCGGCTTTTTTATAACCTGCAGGATATAGGTTCAGATCAATTTTCCCATCTTCACGTACCTTATTTATATAGCCGGTAATATGCTCTCCTCGGTTTAAAGGCTGGAAAACCTCGCCGCTGTATAGCATTCCCCAGTGTGAATTATTGATTATAGCGTTGTAACCCAACGGGCATGGGCCGTAAATGAAAAGCTCAACTTCATCGCCGGGTTTATAAGTTGTGGGTTCTTTATCCAGGAATTTATCCACTTTGGCAGAAGCAGCAATGCGGTTAGTTTGTTCGTCGAGGTAAACATGGACAATATGCCAGCTTTCGGGTTCCATTTTAACTTTCTGTTCCCTGAACGGTACCAACAAGTCTTTTTGCAATCCCCAGTTCAGGAAAGCACCAACCGCATTAACTTCTACGATTTCCAACAATGCAAATTCACCAACTTCACAATATGGATCTTCGGTAGTAGCAATTAAACGGTCTTCCGAATCGAAATACAGAAATACTTCAATCTCTTCACCTTCTTTCATCCCTTTAGGTGCAAATTTTCCCGGGAGTAGTATATCTCCCAGTTCTTCTCCATCCAGGAAATAACCGCTGCTTGTTTCACGCAGAACTTTGAGTGTATTATACCTGCCAACTGTTGCCATAAAAATCTGATTATTTAAACTGTCGGCAAAGGTACGCCCTTTTTATTTATGTCTCTTAATCGCTCTATCGCTCCATCGCTCCATCGCTCCATCACCCCTCCAAACCCCATTCCCCTGCCAAATTCCGTCATTCACCGATTTGTTCTTTCGCAACTATTTACAACAATGTACATTTGCTTCATCAATTCAACATCAATTAACCATTGTAAACTTATTAGCCATGGACTACAATTATAACAAAACAGACAACAACAGCGATCCACAAAAAGCTGTTGTAAAAGGTGTTCCCGGAAAAGCAGCCGCACTTGGCGTAATCGTTATAGCAGCCGGCCTTTTGCTGCTTGCGCGTAATACAGGATTACTTGATGAAACTGTCAGCCGTATCCTGTTCTCATGGGAAATGCTGCTTATCGCAATCGGAGTTGTAAATATCTTCTGGCGCCAGTCAGTCTGGTCAGGAATCATTCTGATTGGATTAGGTGGATTCTTCCTCCTGGTTAATTTTTACCATATGCCTTTCAACACATGGCAGATATTTTTGCCTGCTCTGATTATCCTGGTAGGGCTCAAGATGATATTTGGACCATCGCGGTATGATAAAGGGATGTTTAAACAACCCATGTTCAATCATACAGTCGGGAATGAAGATTTTTTCGAAGACATCGCCATTTTCGGAGGTGGCGAACGTAAAGTAGTTACTCCGACTTTTAAAGGTGGTCGCATGGTTGCCATGTTTGGCGGATCAAAGGTGGACCTGACGCATTGCAATATTGCACCCGGCGACAGACCAATGGTAGAAGTTGTTTCCATATTCGGCGGATCAGGATTAATAGTGCCTTCCGACTGGAACGTAAAAGTTGAAGTATTCAATATTTTCGGCGGATACGTTGATAAACGGATTTCTTCACAAGTTGATTATAATAAAACACTTATTATAAAAGGAGTTACTATCTTTGGTGGTGGCGAAGTGAAAAGTTTTTAATGTCGTATCTATGATGTGTGATGTCGGATATTCTAACATCCGACATTCGACATCAAACATCGAACATTTTTCTACAGGCTAATCATTCATATCTTATACCCCATATCTCCATTGGAAAATTCATTCATTACACGTTACCTCTGGATATATTACTCCGTATTTTGGATGGCTGTTGCAGTCATCCAATTTGCTTTGTCATATGGAGTGTATAAGCAGGACATGATGATTTCAGTAGCCGACAGCCTGATTTCGAATGCAATTTTTGCTTTTCTTGGAATCGGTTTGTGGTATATGGTCAGGTTTTCGGGAATGCAAACCAAAGGCGTTGCGAAAATAATTGGCAAGCATTTAGCTGGTTGTATAATTACAGTCGTGATTTGGCAGGTACTATGCTATGTATTGCTCCGGGCCTTTTTCGGTGATAACGATGTGTTCATGAACTTCCTTGTTTCATCTGAGGTAGTGAGAGGTCTTACAGGGGTTCTGATTTACTTTCTTGTGGTTTCAGTGGATTTTCTAGTACTCAGTTTCGAAGAAATGCAGGACAGGGCCGAACACGAAGTTGCGCTTTCAACCATGCTTCGCGATGCCGAACTCAATATGCTGCGATCACAAATCAGGCCGCACTTTCTCTTTAATAGCCTGAATTCAGTAAGTTCACTTACACTTTCCAATCCACAGGCAGCACAGGATATGATAATTAAACTTTCTGAGTTTATGCGGCATTCACTCACCCTTGGAGCAGATACCATGAATTCGCTGAATGACGAATTATATCATGCAGGTCTGTATCTCGATATTGAAAGAGTCCGGTTTTCCGACCGCATGAAAATTGAAAAAACAATTAACCCCGAATGTGGAGAAATGATGCTTCCTGCCATGGTTCTTCAACCATTACTCGAAAATGCTGTTAAACACGGTGTGAATACTATGCTTACTACCTGCATCATTACGCTGAAAGCTGAGTGCAACGAATCCTCCCTGGCTATTTCTATAAGCAATACATTTGATCCGGATGCAGTCCCACGTAAAGGGACCGGAACAGGTTTAAGCAATGTTAAAAAACGAATGGCCGCAATTTATGGCCGGAGCGACTTGCTTTCATCCAAAACTATAGATCAGACTTTTGAAGTTAAGCTGCTTATTCCGGCAAGGAAAGACAATAACTGAAATTTTCAACCTTAGTATTACATTAATTAAGAGTCTTCAAACATTTCAATTCATTTTCAAATGCAAACTATTTCAACAATAATTATCGACGATGAAATGCTCGCGCGCGATATCGTAAAGCGCTATGCTGTAGATTTTCAATCTTTGAATGTTGTAGCCGAATGTGGCGATGGATTCGAAGCTCTCAGGCAGATACAGGTACATAAGCCCGATTTGTTATTTCTTGATATTCAAATGCCGAAACTTGATGGTTTTGAATTGCTCGAAGTACTGGATTATAATCCTGCTATCATCTTTACTACCGCTTTCGACCAGTTTGCCATAAAAGCATTTGAAATGAACGCGGTAGATTATTTGCTGAAACCTTTCTCTAAGGATAGATTCGAAAGTGCTGTTCAGAAAGCAATTCAGCGGATTGACCTCGAAAAATCAAAGGTAAATTCATCGCTTGAAACTTTAAAAGAGAATGTGCAGGAATCACGCGGTACTCTGGATCGCGTTGTTACACGCCTCGGTTCTAAAGTAACCGTTATCCCTGTGGATAGAATATGGTATATTGAATCAGCTGATGATTATGTGATGATTTATTCTGAATTAGGTAACCACCTGAAGGAAAAGACCATGAAATTCTTCGAGGAACATTTGCCAACCAACAATTTTGTGAGGATTCACCGAGGTTCAATTATCAACCTGGCTCAAATTGCCGCCATCGATCCGTATACCAAGGATACACACATGGTTACACTTAAATGCGGTGCCAAACTCCGGGCGAGTGCCGACGGGTACAAAAAACTAAGGGCGCTCCTTTAACAGTTTGCCACAACTATTGGAAGGAATTTAAGTGTAAAGTCAATTTTTGATATTTCAGCTCTGGATTTCTGGATTATCTGCAAACTAAGTACATTTGCATAATTCCAACATCTAACATCCGAAATCCGAAATCCGAATTCCGAATTCCGAAATCCGAAATCCAACATCCGAAATCCGAAATCCGACATCCATCATCCCCATGCACCTTCCCATATTTTATCTTATCAATTTCTCGATAATTCTCATCGTTCTGATATTCCTTATCAAATACCTTTGGGATATGTTCTTCGGCGAAAACTATGAGCCACCCGCCTGGGAATATGAACGGAAGGAAGGAAGACTTAACCGCGAATTACTTAAAGCCTCCCGAAACTATCCAGATAAAATACGGCTTTATAACTTTTGGTTGCAAATACAACGTATTAATAAGGATAAGGTAAAAGGTGATTTTGCCGAACTTGGAGTTTATAAAGGAGACAGTGCCCACCTTATCCGTTTGATGGATACTGATCGTATTTTTCATCTGTTTGATACTTTCGAAGGTTTCAGCGGAAAGGATCTTCAACCCGAAACTGGTATGGCTGCGACCTATTCAACAAAAGACTTTGCCGATACTTCCCTTAATAAAGTATTGAAAAATATAGGAGGCAAACCCGACAAACTTAAAATTCATGCCGGGTATTTCCCGCAATCTGCAGAGGGACTGGAAGAAACAACATATGCTCTTGTTAATATGGATGCCGATCTATACAATCCCACCAAAGCCGGTCTTGAGTACTTTTATCCACTTCTTTCACCTGGCGGTGTCATCTTTATACATGATTATAATGATAAATGGGAAGGACTTATTAAAGCAGTTGATGAATTTGTCGCATCTATACCCGAAAAACTCATTTTAGTGCCTGATCTGGACAGCACCGTGATGATCGTGAAGAATAAGTAAGCGTGGATTTGAATGTACTTTTATAAACATAGTTGAATATTTGTCAGAATTTAACCTGCCTTTTTAATAATTAAATGCTTCATATTCTATCTTTTAACCTTAATTGACAATTTGTTTTTAAAAAAGGGTATAAATATTTTCTCCAGGGTGTTGTACGTATCAAATAAGTTGTATCTTTGCACCCTCCTAAAACAGTAGCTCTTTCACAAGGCAACCGTTTATAAGCGAAGGACTAAAGTTTTTAAATAGTCCGGGAAACCTGAGAAATTAAGACGATATAGGTTTCAAAACACGATAATGGCTAACGTTTACGCGTTGCCAGCTTTTACGAAAGCCTCTTGTGTTGAACGTCTTAACATCAGAATTGTATCCCGTAGTTACTGAAACTAGCCCCTTGTCGGAGAAACCGCAACGGGCATTTTTTTTTGCCCGGCGCAAACAAAAGGCAAATAAATTACAAATACTTTTAGTTACCGGCTTGGTAATCAAAAATTAAACTGTACTTTTGCAGCCCCGTAGAAAAAAAAAATAGCTTAAACAATAGAAAAATCAATAGATTCAATATGCCTACAATAGCACAATTGGTTCGTAAAGGTCGTCAGAAACTGACGGATAAGAGCAAATCACCGGCATTGGATTCATGTCCTCAACGCCGCGGGGTTTGCACAAGGGTTTATACCACTACACCTAAGAAGCCAAACTCGGCAATGCGTAAAGTAGCCAGGGTTCGTCTTACTAACGGTAAAGAAGTAAACGCTTACATACCAGGCGAAGGCCACAACTTACAGGAGCACTCGATCGTAATGATACGCGGTGGTCGTGTTAAGGACCTTCCAGGTGTACGTTATCACATCATCCGTGGAGCCCTCGATACTTCCGGAGTAGATGGCCGTAACCAAAGCCGTTCAAAATACGGTACAAAACGTCCTAAAAAAGGCGCAGTTGCAAAAGGTGCAGCTAAACCAGGAGGCAAAAAGAAATAATTGAATTTTTGAAACGATAAGGACATCTCAAAATGAGGAAATCATCACCCAAAAAACGTGTCATTCTGCCTGATCCGAAGTTCAATGAGCAGATAGTTACAAAGTTTGTAAACAATATGATGGAACGCGGAAAGAAAAACTGCGCTTATGATATCTTTTACGACGCTATTGATTTCGTAACTGAAAAACTGAAAGAAGACGGTTTGGAAGTTTGGAAAAAAGCATTGAACAATGTTACACCAAATGTGGAAGTTCGTAGCCGCCGTATCGGAGGAGCAACTTTTCAGATTCCATCTGAAATCCGCCCTGGTCGTAAACAATCAATCGGAATGAAAAACCTTATTCTGTTTGCACGCAGACGTCACGAAAAATCAATGGCAATGAAATTGGCCAGCGAGATTATGGCTGCTTACAAAGAAGAAGGTTCAGCATTCAAAAAGAAAGAAGATACTCACCGTATGGCCGAAGCTAACAAAGCTTTCTCCCATTTCAGGTTCTAATTAACTAATAGGAAGATTTAATACATGTCATCAGATAAACTGAAATATACGCGAAACATCGGCATAATGGCCCATATCGACGCCGGTAAAACGACGACGACAGAGCGTATATTGTATTACACCGGCCGCAATTACAAGCTCGGTGAAGTACATGATGGTACAGCTACCATGGACTGGATGATCCAGGAACAGGAACGTGGCATTACTATCACTTCGGCTGCTACCACTGTAAACTGGGAATTCGAAAACCAGGATTACCGAATGAACATCATAGATACACCGGGCCACGTTGATTTTACTGTTGAAGTAGAACGCTCACTCCGGGTTCTTGATGGTGCTGTTGCTGTTTTTTGCGCTGTAGGTGGTGTTGAGCCACAAAGTGAAACCGTTTGGAAACAAGCTGATAAATATAATGTTCCTCGTATTTGTTTCATCAATAAGATGGACCGTGCCGGAGCTGACTTTTTTGCGGTTGTTGATGAACTGAAAGAAAAACTTGGAGCTAACGCAGTTCCATTGCAAATTCCAATCGGTGCAGAAGATACTTTCGTCGGAATTGTTGACCTTATCAGCAACAAAGCTATAATCTGGGACGACGCCTCAAAAGGAATGCAATATTCCGAAGGGCCGATTCCTGAAGACTTAGTTGAAATCGTTGATGAATATCGCACACGCCTTGTAGAAGGTTGTGCTGAAGAGGATGACGAATTATTAGAGAAATTTTTTGTTGACCACAATTCGATTACTGAAGAGGAAATGCGCCGCATTATCCGTCAGTCAGTTCTCTCAATGAAAATAACCCCGGTTATTTGTGGTTCAGCTTTCAAAAATAAAGGTGTTCAGAACCTGTTGGATTCAATCTGTTTGTACCTTCCAAATCCTTATGATGTTCCTGCTATTACAGGTATTAATCCTGATACAGATGCAGAGGAAACACGTCATATTGATTCCGATGAGCCATTTGCAGCTCTTGCATTCAAAATTGCAACCGATCCTTTTGTTGGTCGTATTGCTTTCTTTAGGGTTTATTCAGGAGCACTTCAGTCAGGAAGTTATGTACTGAACGCTTCAACCGGTAAAAAGGAACGTATCTCACGTATCATGCAAATGCATGCTAACAAACAGATTCCTTTGGACTTAATTGAAGCAGGTGATATAGGTGCTGCAGTAGGATTTAAACAAATCCGTACCGGCGACACACTTTGCGACGAAAAGCATCCTATCATTCTTGAGTCCATGACGTTCCCCGAACCGGTTATCAGTGTTGCTATTGAGCCACGTACTCAGGACGATGTTGATAAACTGGATTTGGCTTTAATGAAACTTGCAGAAGAAGATCCTACTTTCAAGATTCGTACTGATCAGGAAACCGGTCAGACTGTTATCTCTGGAATGGGTGAATTGCATCTCGATATTTTAACCGACCGTTTACGCAGGGAATTTAAACTCGAAGTAAACCAGGGTGCTCCACAGGTTGCATACCGCGAAGCTGTTACAGCAACTGTACATCATCGCGAAGTATACAAGAAACAAACAGGTGGTAAAGGTAAATTCGCTGATATCATCTTTGAACTTGGTCCTGCTGACGATCCGGAATTTAAAGGTCTGCAGTTTGTAAACGAAGTTAAAGGCGGTAATATTCCTAAAGAATTTATCGGACCAATCGAAAAAGGATTTAAAGCTGCAATGTCAAATGGCGTAATGGCCGGCTTCGCTCTCGAAAGCATGAAAGTTACCTTAATTGACGGTTCGTTCCACGCAGTAGATAGTGATGCGTTATCTTTTGAAATCTGTGCAAAAATAGGATTCAAGGAAGCTGCCTGCAAAGCCAAGAGTGTACTGCTTGAGCCTATCATGAAAGTAGAAGTGGTTTGTCCTGATAATTATGTTGGTGATGTAACCGGCGACCTTAACAAACGCCGTGCGGTGGTTGAAAACATCGATGCCAAAATCAAATATCAGATCGTTAAAGCTAAAGTGCCATTGTCGGAAATGTTTGGATACGTTACAAGCTTACGCACAGTAACATCAGGCCGTGGAAATTCAAGTATGGAATTCTCACACTACCAGGAAGTACCAAAGTTTATTGCCGAAGCAGTGATTGAAAAGATAAAAGGATAAAAATTCAGTAATAATAACGTAATAAAAGATTACAACGTGAACCAGAGGATTAGAATAAAACTGAAATCGTACGATCATAATTTGGTTGATAAATCTGCCGAAAAGATCGTGAAGACGGTGAAATTGACCGGTGCAATTGTTAACGGGCCGATTCCTCTTCCAACCGACAAAAAAATCTACACTGTTCTTAAATCGACTTTTGTAAATAAAAAATCGCGGGAGCAGTTCGAATTGAGTTCTTACAAAAGGTTACTGGATATCTACAGCTCAACAGCCAAAACTATTGATGCTCTGATGAAACTGGAGTTACCTAGCGGAGTGGAAGTTGAAATTAAAATCTGATCTAGTTCAGGTTTGTAGTTTAAAGAATCAAAAAAGAAACATTAATATCTCGATATAATGTCAGGAATTATCGGAAAAAAAATAGGAATGACCAGCATGTTCGACGCCAACGGCAAAAACGTGGCTTGCACAGTTATTGAAGCTGGTCCTTGCTTTGTGACCCAGGTCAGGACAATGGAGAATGACGGTTACGAAGCTATTCAACTCGCCTACGAGGAAAAGAAGGAAAAGCATTCGAACAAAGCTGAAATCGGCCATTTCAAAAAAGCAGGTATTACACCTAAACGCGTAGTCGCTGAGTTCACTCGTTTTGAAGTAGGTCATCAGAAAACTTTTGGCGATATCCTCAAAGTGGATATCTTCGAAGAAGGAGAATTTATTGATGTAGTTGGAACTACCAAAGGTAAAGGTTTCCAGGGTGTTGTTCGCCGTCACGGATTTTCCGGTGTAGGTGGTGCCACTCACGGACAGCACAACCGCCTGAGAGCTCCGGGATCAGTAGGCGCTTCATCCTACCCAAGTAAAGTTTTCAAAGGAATGCGTATGGCAGGCCATATGGGAGTGGATCGCGTTAAAATGATCAACCTGCAAATCCTGAAGATAGTTGCTGAAAAAAATCTGCTTGTAGTAAAAGGTTCCGTTCCAGGAGCAAATGGTTCATATGTAATTGTTGAAAGATGGAGCTAGTAGTATATAACATCAAAGGCGAAAAGACTGACAAAACGGTTAAGCTCAACGAAAGTGTTTTCGAAGCAACACCTAACGATCACGCCATCTATCTTGATACCAAACAGTATCTTGCTAACCAACGTCAGGGTACACACGCTTCACTTGAGAAATCAATGGTAAGCGGAAGTACAAAGAAACTGAAGAAACAAAAAGGCACCGGTGGTGCACGTGCAGGTAGCCGTAAATCACCATTGTTCAGAGGAGGAGCCCGCGCATTCGGTCCACAACCACGCGACTATAGCTTCAAACTGAACAAAAAACTTAAAAAGCTTGCTCGTTTATCAGCACTTGCTTATAAGTTAAAAGAGAATAACATTTTGGTTGTTGAGGATTTCAATTTCGAAGCACCAAAAACCAGTTCCTACGCCGCAGTTCTTTCAGCGCTCAAATTAAACGGACGCAAAACTTTATTGGTTACTCCCGAAAATATTCAGAACATAGTGCTTTCATCGCGCAATCTGAAAAAAGCAAAAGTAACCCGTGCCTGCGACCTGAATACATACGATATCCTCAATGCGCAAAACCTGATACTTCTTGTAAGTTCAGTTAATGAAATTGAAAAATCGTTCGAAAATTAATAACACCGTTAGCAATAACACTAAATAATAATAGCGATGGGTATCATCATCAAGCCGATCATAACCGAAAAAATGACAGCCCTTGGCGAAAAGCTGGGACGATATGGATTTGTTGTGGACAAACGTGCCAACAAATTGCAAATCAAAAAAGCGGTCAAGGAATTGTATGGCGTTGAAGTGGAAGAAGTCAATACCATGACATATGCCGGCAAACGTAAATCACGCTTTACCAAAGCAGGGGTTTTATCCGGTAAGACCAATTCATTTAAAAAGGCTATCATCACGTTAGCTAAAGGCGAATCAATAGATTTTTACAGCAATATCTAAGGAATAATGGCTCTCAAGAAATTTAAACCAACCACACCTGGTCAGCGTTTTAAGGTTATCAGCACCTTCGACGAAATCACCACTTCGGTGCCCGAGAAAAGTTTGCTTGAACCTCAGCATAAGTCTGGTGGTCGTAATCACGATGGCAAAATGACTATGCGTTACATGGGTGGTGGTAATAAACAACATTACCGTGTAATTGATTTCAAACGCGAAAAAGATAATATTCCTGCCGTTGTTAAAACGATAGAGTATGATCCGAACCGTACAGGCCGTATCGCCCTGTTATGGTATGCCGACGGCGAAAAACGTTACATCTTAGCTCCAAACGGACTAAAAGTTGGTCAGGAATTAGTATCCGGATTAGGTGCAGCTCCTGAAGTTGGAAACGCTCTTTTCATGAGTGAGATTCCTTTCGGTACTATGATTCATAATATCGAGCTTCGTCCGGGACAAGGCGCAAAGTTGGTACGTAGCGCTGGTGCATCAGCACAGTTGATGTCACGTGACGGTAAGTTCGCAGTTGTTAGAATGCCTTCAGGCGAAACCCGCTTTATCTTGCAAACTTGCAAAGCTACAGTTGGAATGGTTTCGAACGGTGATCATCAACTTGAAATCTCAGGAAAAGCAGGCCGCACACGCTGGCTTGGCCGCAGACCACGTACCCGTCCAGTAGTTATGAACCCTGTCGATCACCCAATGGGTGGAGGCGAAGGTAGAGCTACCGGTGGACACCCACGTACCCGTAAGGGCACTCCAGCTAAGGGCTTCAAAACCCGCTCGAAGACAAATGCTTCGAACAAATACATCATCGAAAGAAGGAAGAAGTAATTTAATACATAAATCATTATGAGCCGTTCGCTTAAAAAAGGCCCCTTCATTGATTTCAGACTTGAAAAAAAGGTTCTTGACCTGATTGAAAGTAAAAAGAAAGTTGTAATCAAAACATGGTCAAGGTCATCAACTATAACCCCTGACTTCGTAGGCCAGACTATAGCTGTTCATAACGGGAATAAATTTATTCCTGTGTATGTAACCGAAAACATGGTTGGACATAAACTAGGAGAATTCAGCCCTACCCGAATTTTCAGGGGACATGCCGGAAATAAAGGTAAGAAGTAATAAGACTTAGCAACAATGGGAGCAAGAAAACATAATTCAGCTGAGGCAAGAAAAGAGGCAAACAAGACATTGTTCTTTGCCAAATTGAACGACTGCCCTTCCTCACCCAGGAAAATGAGGCTTGTAGCCGACCTGGTTAATGGGAAAAATGTAGAAAACGCATTGCACATTCTGCAACATACACCTAATTACGCTGCTGAAAAGTTGCAGAAGCTGTTGAAATCAGCTCTGGCCAACTGGCAGGTTAAAAATGAAGGTGTACGTATGGAAGACAGCAATCTCTTCGTAAAAGAGGTTAAAGTTGATGGTGGCCGCTCATTAAAGAGGGTTCAGCCAGCGCCACAAGGTCGTGCACATCGTATCAAAAAACGCTCAAACCATGTAACAGTTATACTTGGCAGCAAAGCGAAAAAAGAAGAAACTGAAATAGTAACAAATAATCCAAAAGCCTAATGGGACAAAAGTGTAATCCGATCGGCAACAGGTTAGGTATCGTAAAAGGATGGGATTCTAACTGGTACGGTGGTAAGAAATTTGATCTTAAACTTGTTGAAGATGATCAAATTCGTAAGTATCTGAATGCCAGGCTTTCAAAAGCAGGTATCTCACACATAATTATCGAGCGTACACTGAAGCTGGTAACTGTCACAATTAATACTGCACGCCCTGGTATTATTATAGGTAAAGCTGGACAGGAAGTTGACAAACTTAAAGAAGAGTTGAAGAAACTTACTGGTAAAGAAGTTCAGATAAATATTTCGGAAATTAAACGTCCTGAATTAGATGCTGTAATCGTAGGTAATACCATTGCACGTCAGCTCGAAGGACGTATTTCATACCGCAGGGCTATCAAAACCGCTATCACATCAGCGATGCGTGTTGGCGCCGAAGGAATGAAAGTTCAGATATCAGGTCGCCTGGGTGGAGCCGAAATGGCACGTCGCGAGCAATTCAAAGAAGGTCGTATTCCTTTGCATACATTACGTGCGGATATCGATTACGCTCTTGCTGAAGCTCAGACAACATACGGCAAGCTTGGAATCAAAACCTGGATCATGAAAGGTGAGATTTACGGAAAAGTAGACCTAGTACCCGGAACCGATAATCTGGTTAAAGACAACAAACCAGCACATGGCCAGGGACGTCCTGACCGTAAAGGTGGTCCACGTGGAGATCGTGACCGTGATCGTGGAGGAGATCGTGGAGGAGACCGTCGCCCAAGGAATAAAAAATAAGTAAGGAATAAAGTACTCATCATCATATAGTATTAGCGATGTTACAGCCTAAAAGAACAAAATACAGGAAGCAGCAGAAAGGTAAAATGAAAGGAAACGCAAAACGCGGATCTGAACTATCTTTCGGTTCATTTGGTATCAAAGCGCTTGAAGAAGTGTGGCTTACCGGTCGTCAGATAGAAGCAGCCCGCCAGGCAATCACCCGTTACATGAAACGTGAAGGCCAGTTGTGGATACGTATCTTCCCTGACAAACCTGTTACCAAGAAACCTGCCGAAGTACGTATGGGTAAAGGTAAAGGTGCTCCCGAATATTTCGTTGCACGTGTTACACCCGGAAGATTACTTTTCGAGTTGGAAGGTGTGCCACAAGAAATTGCAAAAGAAGCCTGCCGCTTAGGTTCACAGAAACTGCCGATCGCCGTGAAATACGTTGTTCGCAGGGATTATGAAGAAAAATTAGCTTAACCTGGCTAACCGACAATCAAGAGTTGCCAACAGTATAATAGAAGCAAAATGAAACAAGAAGTTATCCGTGAACTATCAACTCCCGAGTTGATTGAAAGACTCGACGAAGAACGCATGCAGCTTAACAAACTGAAAATGAACCATGCTGTTTCTCCCTTAGAGAACCCAAACAAAATTAAAGCTTACCGCAGAACAGTAGCCCGTTTGGTTACCGAATTGCACAAGCGGAAATTAGAATCGGCAGCAGCTAACAAGGCTAACAAATAATAATTTTCACAGCAATGGAAGAAAGAAACCTCAGAAAAGAAAAAACAGGTCTTGTTGTAAGCAATAAAATGGAGAAATCCATTGTAGTTCAGGTCGAAAGGCGCGTAAAGCACCCTAAATACCACAAGTTTGTAAAAAAGACCTCAACATTTGCTGCACACGACGAAAACAATGAATGTGGTATTGGTGATACAGTACGCATATCCGAAACCCGTCCTCTGAGCAAGACAAAATGCTGGAGATTAGTTGAAATCATTGAAAGAGCTAAATAATTATGATACAGCAGGAATCAAGACTTACGGTAGCCGACAACAGCGGTGCTAAAGAGGTACTCTGTATAAGAGTGCTGGGTGGCACTAACAGGAAGTATGCCTCCGTGGGCGATAAGATCATCGTTTCGGTGAAAAAAGCCCTTCCCTCAGGTAATATCAAGAAAGGTACAGTTGCTAAAGCTGTTATAGTTCGCACCAGTAAGGAAATTCGTCGTGCCGACGGATCCTACATCAGGTTCGATGACAATGCAGTAGTCCTTATTAACACTGCCGGCGAAATGATCGGAACCCGTATCTTCGGGCCGGTTTCGAGGGAACTCAGGGAAAAGCAGTACATGAAAATTGTTTCACTCGCACCTGAAGTGCTTTAATCAAAAGAAACTATGAGTACGAAAGTTCATATCAAAAAAGGGGATAACGTGAAGATCCTTGCCGGAGACTCGAAAGGGAAAACCGGGAAAGTATTGGAAGTGGAAACTGAATCCTACAAGGCAATTGTTGAGAATGTTAATCTTGCGACCAAACATTCAAAACCAAACGCTAAAAATCCTAAAGGCGGAATCGTCAAACAGGAAATGCCAATTCATATCTCGAACCTTATGATTGTTGATGGCAGCGGAAAAGCTACCCGCATCAGCCGTAAGAAAGATGAAAAGACCAATAAAACTGTCAGAGTTTCAAAAAAATCCGGGGAGGTAATTAAATAATGGAATATTCAGCTCGCCTAAAGGAAAAGTACCACAAGGAAGTAGTTCCCGCATTGACGGAACAGTTCCAGTACAAAAATCATATGCAGGTTCCTAAACTGGTTAAAATCTGTTTGAACCAGGGACTTGGAACTGCTATATCTGATAAAAAAATTATAGACGTTGGCGTAGCCGAAATGACTGCAATCGCTGGTCAGAAAGCTGTTTCAACCAAGTCAAAAAAGGATATCTCAAACTTCAAGTTGCGTAAGAACATGCCGGTAGGCGTTCGCGTAACCCTCAGGGGCGAGCAGATGTACGAATTCCTCGACAGGCTTGTTGCTATTGCAATACCACGTGTACGTGACTTCCGTGGAATCAATGTGAAAGGTTTCGATGGCCGTGGTAACTATACCATGGGAATCACCGAGCAGATCATATTCCCTGAAGTAGTAATCGATAAGGTTTTGAAAATTAACGGTATGGATATTACATTCGTTACTACAGCCAAAACTGACAAGGAATGTATGGCACTGTTAAAAGAATTTGGTTTACCCTTTAAGAAATAACCTACAATACTATGGCAAAAGAATCATTAAAAGCTAGGGAGGTAAAACGGCAGAAACTGGTAGATAAATATGCTGCCAAACGTGCTGCTCTCAAAGCTGCCGGCGACTATGTTGGATTACAGAATTTACCAAAAAACTCAAATCCAATCCGCTTACACAACCGTTGCAAAATTACAGGTAGGCCAAAAGGATATATGAGGCAATTCGGAATTTCGCGTATTAACTTCCGTTTCATGGCACTCGACGGCTTAATCCCGGGCGTTAAAAAAGCCAGCTGGTAAATAAATACAGAAACAATTAATTATAAGATACAAAATGATCACAGATCCGATTGCAGATTATCTTACTAGAATAAGGAATGCCGTGATGGCCAACCACAGGGTTGTTGAAATTCCTGCATCTAATCTCAAGAAGGAGATAACCAAAATCCTCTTCGACCAGGGTTACATTCTCAACTATAAGTTTGAGGATGACACTAAACCTGGTGTTATTAAGATCGCTCTCAAATACCACCCTGTAACCAAACAATCAGCCATCACGCAGATTGAAAGGGTTAGTAAACCAGGTTTACGGCGCTATGTTGGTAACGACAACCTTCCACGTGTTCTTAACGGACTTGGAATAGCCATAGTGTCCACATCACACGGACTTATGACTGATAAGGATGCTAAAACCCAGAACGTAGGTGGCGAAGTAATTTGTTACGTTAGCTAATAAAAAGGAGGAAATAAGAATGTCGAGAATTGGAAAATTGCCGATTACGGTTCCTTCCGGAGTTACAATCACAATATCAGATAAAAACTTAGTTACTGTAAAAGGTGCCAAGGGTGAACTGAAACAACAGGTAGATCCGGATATTATCGTTAAGGTTGAAAATAATGAGCTGCTGGTTCAGCGCCCAACCGAACAACAACGTCACCGTTCAATGCACGGTCTGTACCGTTCACTTCTTTTTAACATGGTTAAAGGTGTTAGCGAAGGATTTACAGTTCAGCAGGAATTAGTAGGTGTTGGATATAAAGCTGTAGTTGTTGGTCAAACTATCGAACTGGCGCTAGGCTACTCACACAACTTCTTTTTTGAACTGCCGTCCGAAATTCAGGTTAGCGCTGTAACAGAAAGAGGAAAGAACCCCATTATCACAATGGTATCGCACGATAAACAACTTATCGGCCAGGTAGCTGCTAAAATCAGGTCGCTGCGCAAACCAGAACCATACAAAGGTAAAGGTATCAAGTTTGTAGGCGAAGAACTGAAACGTAAAGCTGGTAAATCAGCATCGGATAAATAATCATTGAGAACAGCATAATACTTTTAATCGATGTCATTCAAAGTAGATAAAGAATACAGGAGACTGAAGATCAAGCAACGTGTTCGCAAAACCATTACTGGTAGCGGCGAGCGCCCACGCATGACAGTTTTCCGCAGCAATAAAGATATATATGTACAGTTGATTGACGATCAGTCAGGTACAACATTAGCAGCTGCATCATCACGCGCTAAAGGTATAGCGGATCAGAAAGTTAACAAGAGTGAGAAAGCCAAACTCGTTGGTAAACTTATAGCAGAGCGCGCCCTCGAAAGCGGAATTCTGTCAGTAGTTTTCGACCGTAACGGTTATCTGTATCACGGTAGAGTTAAAGCACTGGCTGATTCAGCCAGAGAAGGTGGCATAAAATTTTAATTACAGCTATGGCAAACGTAAACACAAACAGAGTAAAATCGAGCGATACCGAATTAAAGGACAGGCTCGTCTCCATACAGCGCGTTACTAAGGTTACCAAAGGAGGTCGTACTTTCACTTTCTCAGCTATTGTTGTAGTTGGAAATGAAAACGGAATTGTTGGTCACGGTCTTGGTAAAGCTAAGGAAGTACAGGCTGCTATCGCTAAAGGAATTGAAGATGCCAAGAAAAACCTGGTACGTGTTCCGGTAATGAAAGGTACAATCCCTCACGAACAATTAGGTAAATACGGCGGAGCTTTAGTTTTCATGAAACCCGCAGCTGCAGGAACTGGTGTTATCGCCGGTGGTGCTATGCGTGCAGTACTCGAAAGCGTTGGAGTTAAAGATGTATTGGCTAAATCAAAAGGCTCGTCAAATCCTCATAGTGTTGTTAAAGCAACTATCGAAGGTTTGTGCCAGCTCAGAGATGCTCATTCGGTAGCTCAGCTACGTGGTATAAGTATGGACAAAGTTTTTAACGGTTAACCACTAAAATATAGCGCGATGAAAAACGTGAGAATCACACAAATTAAAAGTGGTATTAAACAACCCGAACGTCAGAAACGTACACTACGTGCACTAGGCATCAGCAAAATGAACCGTCCTGTTGATCATGTAGCAACCCCTCAGATAGAAGGCATGATTAAAGCAATCAGCCATTTATTGAAAGTGGAAGAAATTTAATTGTCAATCCCTTTATAGAAAGTATATAACATGGATCTAAGTAATTTAAAACCGGCAGAAGGCGCTACAAAAACTGAGAAACGAATCGGACGTGGCCAGGGCTCAGGACGTGGCGGCACGTCTACCCGTGGACACAAAGGTGCTAAATCACGTTCAGGTTACAAACACAAACGTGGTTTTGAAGGTGGCCAGATGCCTTTGTTCCGCCGTGTACCAAAAGGTGGTTTCAAAAATATTAACAGAGTTGAATATACAGGACTCAATATTGATGTTTTGGAAAAACTCGCTGAAAAAGGCTTAATGGTTATCACTCCTGAAATACTCAGAGAACACGGACTTCTTGGTAAGAATGATCTTCTTAAAGTATTAGGTCGTGGCGAACTGAAAGCAAAAGTGAATGTTTCGGCTAATGCATTTTCAGCTAAAGCAATCCAGGCAATTGAATCAGTAGGTGGAACTGTCACAAAACTCTGAACTTAATGAAACGCTTCATTCAGACTATAAAAAACATTTATAAGATCGACGAACTTCGTAGAAGGATCGGCTATACATTAGGCCTTATTCTGATCTACCGTTTTGGATCGTATGTGACTATCCCTGGTGTTGACCCGCAACAGTTGATGGCATTAAAAAGTCAGTCTTCGGGCGGACTTTTAGGCTTGCTGAATATGTTTTCCGGTGGTGCATTCAGCAATGCTTCCATTTTTGCGCTGGGTATAATGCCTTATATTTCGGCTTCTATCGTAATTCAGCTACTGGGTATGGCAATCCCATATTTCCAGAAACTGCAGAAAGAAGGTGAAAGCGGACGTAAAAAGATAAACCAGATTACCCGTTACTTAACGGTTGTGATTACTGCAATGCAAGCTCCTGGATATATTGCAAACCTTATTTCGCAATTACCTGCTTCAGCTATAACTCCTTTTGACCCGAATGTAACTTCTCCTTCTGTTTTCTTCTGGATT
This sequence comes from Bacteroidales bacterium, assembly GCA_963665485.1. Lineage (GTDB taxonomy): Bacteria > Bacteroidota > Bacteroidia > Bacteroidales > UBA4417 > UBA4417. The sequence goes on from OY762227.1 coordinate 2,289,879, forward strand.
ACATCAGTTATTGTTCTTGTTTCCGGTACCATGTTCGTTATGTGGCTCGGTGAAAAGATTACTGATAAAGGATTAGGTAATGGTATTTCACTCATCATTATGGTTGGAATCATGGCTCGGTTACCTTTTGCACTTTTCAGCGAATTCCTCGCTCGTATGGAGCAAAAAGGTGGTGGGCTTGTTCTCTTCATCGTTGAATTAGTAGTTCTTGTACTTGTTGTTCTCCTATGCATCCTGCTTGTTCAGGGTACCCGGAAAATTCCGGTACAATACGCAAAACGCGTTGTTGGAAACAAACAGTATGGTGGAGTTCGTCAGTATATTCCTTTAAAAGTAAATGCTGCCGGTGTAATGCCAATCATCTTTGCTCAGGCTATTATGTTCCTGCCTTTAACTATTGCTGGTTTTGCAAGCAGCGAAAGCTTACAGGGTTTTGCAGCAGCATTTACTGATATTAATGGCTTTTGGTATAACTTCACCTATGCTCTGCTGATCGTTGTTTTTACCTACTTCTACACTGCCATTACGGTTAATCCTAACCAGATGGCTGAGGATATGAAGAAAAACAACGGATTCATTCCTGGTGTTAAACCTGGTAAGAAAACAGCAGATTTTATTGATGGAGTAATGTCAAAAATCACTTTCCCTGGTTCATTGTTCCTTGCTTTTGTAGCTATCATGCCTGCATTAGTTCGAATGGCCGGAGTTAGTTCACAGTTTGCACAATTTTATGGAGGAACTTCCTTACTTATCCTTGTAGGTGTTGTTTTGGATACACTTCAACAAATTGAAAGCCACTTACTGATGCGTCACTATGAAGGACTCACTAAATCGGGCCGTATCAAAGGACGTACTGCAGCAGGAGCTTTTTAATCAGTTTTTAAACTGGAACAATGGCTCTTATAAAGACTGAAATAGAAATTGAAAAAATACGTACGAGTTCTTTACTTGTTGGAAAAACGATAGCGGAAGTTGCCCGGCATATTAAGCCAGGAGTTACTACACTTGCTCTCGATAAAATTGCTGAGGAATTTATCCGCGACCATAAAGCAAAACCTGCTTTTAAAGGATACCACGGATATCCTGCTACGCTTTGTATATCGGTTAATGAGGTAGTAGTTCATGGAATACCGGGTAAACGCGAACTGAAGGAAGGCGATCTCGTTTCAATTGATTGTGGTACCATTGTTGATGGGTACTTCGGAGATTCAGCTTTTTCATTCGGACTTGTCCCCATGACAGTTGAATTGGAATTATTGATGAAACGCACGCACGACTCACTGTTAAAAGGCATCGAAATAATAGCTGCCGGCAAACGAGTGGGAGATATTGGTTACGAAGTTCAAACGTACGTCGAAAGCTTTGGTTATACCGTGGTTCGGGATTTGGTTGGACATGGACTTGGTTCCAGTTTGCATGAAAAACCTGAAGTCCCTAATTACGGTCGCAAAGGTAACGGACCAAAACTGGAAGCAGGAATGGTTATCTGTATTGAACCGATGATCAACCTTGGGTCAAGGCAGGTAACACAGGAGAATGACGGATGGACGATACGCACAATGGATAGAAAACCTTCAGCCCATTTTGAGCACGCTGTCGTAATACGAAATAACGGAGCTGACATATTGTCGAGTTTCAGTGAAATTGAACAGGTTATTAATCCTGATATACTAATAACAAGGTAATAAATGGCAAAACAACTTGTAATTGAGCAGGACGGCATAGTAAAGGAATCGCTTGGTAATGCAATGTTCCGGGTTGAACTTGAGAACGGGCATATGATCATAGCGCATATATCGGGGAAGATGAGGATGCACTACATTAAAATTCTGGTTGGTGACAGAGTAAAAATTGAAATGTCGCCGTATGACCTGAGTAAAGGCAGGATAAACTTCCGTTATAAATAAGAATAAAACACCTAAGAAATAACTCAAGCAATGAAAGTTAGAGCATCAGTTAAGAAAAGAACACCTGAATGCAAAGTCGTGCGCAGGAAAGGGAGAATCTACGTAATCAACAAAAAGAATCCCAAGTACAAACAAAGGCAAGGTTAATAATTGTGTAATCCCATAAGCTATTAATATATATGGCACGTATTGCTGGTATTGATTTACCAAAAAACAAAAGAGGTGAAATAGGTCTGACCTACGTATATGGCATTGGCCGCGCCTCAGCCCAGGCTATCCTGGATCAGTGCGGTATCGATCGCAACAAAAAAGTTCAGGACTGGAACGATGACGAGCAGAATAACATTCGCTCGATTATCAACGATAGTTTCAAAGTAGAAGGCGCACTTCGTTCAGAAGTTCAGCTGAATATTAAACGATTGATGGATATAGGTTGTTACCGTGGTGTCCGTCACCGTTTAGGCCTTCCGCTGCGTGGACAAAGCACAAAAAACAATGCCCGTACACGTAAGGGTAGGAAAAAGACTGTTGCTAACAAGAAGAAAGCAACTAAATAACGAAGCATTTAAAGTAAAAATAGTTTTACTATGGCAAAGACCACCAAAGTATCGAAGAAAAGAGTTGTTAAAGTTGAAGCTACCGGAAGGGCATATGTTTCGGCTTCCTTCAACAACATCATAATTTCGTTGACTAACAATGCCGGACAGGTTATCTCCTGGGCATCGGCAGGGAAAATGGGATTCAGAGGCTCAAAAAAGAATACTCCTTATGCTGCCCAGATGGCTGCTACCGATTGTTCAAAAGTAGCTTATGACCTCGGACTCCGTAAAGTTAAAGTTTACGTTAAAGGACCTGGTTCCGGAAGAGAATCAGCTATACGTACACTCCACACCGCTGGCATCGAAGTTACCGAAATTCAGGACATAACTCCATTGCCACACAATGGTTGCAGACCTCCTAAACGCAGAAGGGTTTAATACCAACCTCTTACTTCGATATTTAAGAACAATAAGTTTAATAATACATAATTAACAAGCTTTATGGCAAGATATATTGGTCCTAAGACAAGGATAGCCAGAAAATTTAAGGAACCTATCTACGGGCCCGACAGTTCATACGAAAAGAAGAACTATCCTCCCGGAATGCACGGACAGAATAAACGCCGCAAGAAACAATCGGAATACGGTGTTCAGTTGCAGGAAAAACAAAAAGCTAAATACACCTATGGTATCCTGGAAAAACAATTCAGGAACATATTTGAAAAAGCTACCCGCAAAAAAGGTGTTACCGGTGAAATCCTGTTGCAGTTGATTGAATCACGCCTGGATAACGTTGTTTATCGTCTGGGAATTGCTCCTACACGTGACGGCGCTCGTCAGCTGGTTGCTCACGCACACATTACAGTTAACGGAAAAGTTTTAAATATCCCTTCGTACGAATGTAACAAAGGTGATGTGATAGCTGTTCGCGAACGTGCCAAATCACTTGAAGTAATTCAGAATTCATTACAAGGACGTATTATGCGTTACTCATGGCTCGAATGGGACGGAGCAACCTTGACCGGGAAATTCGTTAACTTCCCTGAACGTGAAGAGATTCCTGAAAACATTAAGGAACAACTCATCGTTGAATTGTACTCGAAGTAATTTATTATCTTGCATTATTTTAAAAAAAAGACTTTATGGCTATTTTAGCATTCCAGAAACCTGATAAGGTTATCATGATACAGGCTGACGAGTTTGATGGAACATTCGAATTCCGTCCTCTCGAACCTGGCTTTGGTATCACAATAGGTAATGCACTGCGTAGAATTTTACTTTCTTCACTTGAAGGATATGCTATTACATCCTTACGCATCGACGGAGTTGAACACGAATTTTCATCGGTAAAAGGCGTTGTTGAGGATATAACAGACGTGATTCTGAACCTGAAAAAAGTCAGATTCCGTAAACAAATTGAATCGGAAGAAAGCGAAAAAATCAACTTCACTGTCACTGGTAAAGATACTTTCACCGCTGGTGATATAGCCAAACACCTTTCGATATTCCAGGTGCTGAACCCGGAGATAGTTATTTGTCACATGGAGCCTTCAGTAAAACTGAATGTTGAAATCAGCGTTAACAAAGGCAGGGGATATGTACCGGCTGAGGAAAATAAAATTCCGACTGCTCATATAGGTACAATCTTCATGGATTCAATCCATACGCCTATCAAGAACGTTAAGTTCAGCATGGAAAACTACCGTGTAGAACAGAAAACTGACTACGAGAAACTGATCCTGGAAATTAAAACTGACGGATCAATTCATCCTAAAGATGCATTGAAAGAAGCCGCAAGGATTCTGATCCATCACTTTATGCTCTTCAGTGATGAGAAAATCACACTGGATATTGAAGAAAAAGCTGTAGCTGAAGAATTTGACGAAAATACACTTCATATCCGTCAGTTACTCAAAACCAAGTTGGTGGATATGGACCTTTCGGTACGCGCCCTCAACTGCCTGAAAGCTGCTGATGTTGAAACCCTCGGCGAACTGGTAGCTTTTAACAAAAACGACTTATTGAAATTCCGCAATTTCGGTAAAAAGTCGCTAACCGAACTGGAAGACCTGGTAAAGACCAAAGGACTCGAATTCGGAATGAATGTTGCGAAGTACAAATTAGATAAGGAATAAGCGAAATGAGACATCAGAAATCAATAAATCACCTGGGACGTACCAGTACTCATCGCGCAGCAATGCTTTCCAATATGGCAAGCTCGCTGATCATGCACAAACGTATCAGTACAACCATTGCTAAAGCAAAGGCACTTCGCGGATATGTAGAGCCATTGATCACACGCGCTAAAATAGATTCAACTCACTCACGCCGCGTAGTATTCAGCTACCTGCAGGATAAAGAAGCTGTAACTGAGCTTTTCCGCGATATTTCAGTTAAAGTTGCTGACCGTCCGGGTGGATATGTTCGCATACTCAAAACAGGTTTCCGTCTGGGTGACAATGCTGATATGTGCATCATCGAACTGGTTGACTACAACGAAAACCTGTTAACTGTAAAAGACACAACTGCCAAAAAAGCTGTTCGCCGTCGTAAACCAGCTGCCAAGAAAGCTACTGATGCTGCAGTTGAAGCTCCTGTTGCTGAAAAAGCTCCAAAAGCAAAAGCCCCTAAAGCTGCTGCAGAGGTTGTTGAAGTTGTAGAAGCTGAAGAGGTGATTGAAACACCGGTTGTTGACGAAGCTAAAGAAGACGAAGCTGAAGAAAAATAAGTAATATTCAGACAATGAATTCTATAAAAGGATAAAGTAAAGGTTTCTTTGCTTTATCCTTTTATCATTTCCTGAACATTCTAATATGATACTGTGTTAATGTGATAATGCGATAATGTGATAATGCGATAATGTGCTAATGCGATAATGTGCTAATGCGATAATTTGTTAATGCGATAATGCGATAATGTGATAATGTGATAATTTGTTAATGTGTTAATTCGATAATGTGTCAATTAAAAATTATATTTAAGCAAGTAATTAGCACATTAGCACATTAATTAATTAGCACATTCCCTAACCCCTAAAATCTTAAATTAAAATATATGAGTCAGATAGTAAACATTACAGGCCGCCAGATTTTGGATTCGCGCGGCAATCCTACCGTTGAGGTAGATGTATTCACTTCTAACGGTGTAATGGGCCGTGCAGCAGTTCCATCAGGAGCTTCTACCGGTATTCACGAAGCCTGCGAGCTACGCGATGGTGATAAAGCCATTTACAACGGCAAAGGCGTACTGAAAGCTGTTCAGAATGTAAACAAAGTGCTTGCCGAAGAATTAAAAGGCTACTTTGTTACCGAGCAAAACGAGATCGACGCTAAAATGATTGAACTCGACGGTACACCTAATAAAGCGAACCTTGGCGCAAATGCTATTCTTGGTGTTTCACTTGCTGTAGCAAATGCAGCCGCACAGGAATCGAGCAGTTATTTATTCCGTTATGTAGGTGGCGTAAACGCAAATACCCTTCCTATTCCAATGATGAATATCATCAATGGCGGATCGCATGCTGACAACAGCATCGATTTCCAGGAATTTATGATCATGCCTGTGGGTGCTCCTTCTTTCAGCGAAGGTTTGCGTATGGGCGCTGAAGTATTTCACAGTCTTGCATCAGTTCTTAAAAAAGGTGGTTATTCAATCAACGTTGGTGACGAAGGCGGATTCGCTCCTAACCTGAAATCAAATGAAGAAGCAATTACCGTTATTCTCCAGGCTATCGAAAAAGCTGGTTATAAACCTGGTAAAGACGTTTTTATCGCTCTTGATCCTGCATCAAGCGAGTATTATCTTGAAGAAGAAAAAATGTATCACCTGAAAAAATCAACAGGTGAGAAACTGACTTCATCACAAATGGTCGATTTCTGGAAATCATGGACCGACAAATATCCTATCATTTCCATCGAGGATGGTATGGCCGAAGACGATTGGGATGGCTGGAAACTGATGACCGATGTTATGGGTAAAAAAGTTCAGTTGGTTGGTGATGATTTGTTTGTGACCAATACCAAACGTTTGCAAATGGGTATTGATAAAGGCGTTGCCAATTCAATTCTTGTAAAAGTAAACCAGATTGGTACTCTTACCGAAACCATAGATGCTGTAAACCTGGCATACCGTAATTCATATACTGCTGTTATGAGCCATCGTTCAGGTGAAACCGAAGATACCACCATTGCTGACCTTGCAGTAGCACTGAATACCGGCCTTATTAAAACCGGATCTGCAAGCCGTACCGATCGTATAGCAAAATACAACCAATTACTTCGTATCGAAGAAATCCTGGGAAGCAGCGCACGCTACTTAGGCAAAGATTTCAAGTACGCGAGATAATTAGTTTATAATTATAGATTTAGAAAAGCCGGTAAGTTTTGCCGGCTTTTTGATTTTCCCCATTACAGGTATTGTTATTAATAAGTTTTTCTGTATTGCCGGATGCTTTCCAGGGTGTTGCTAGGTTTAATTGTGCCGTCACGCGTATGAAAATAAGACGCGCGCCAACCGGGTCAATTTCCATGTTTTGAATCAAGCAAGAATTTATTCCAGCCATAAATTTGTCTTTTCTCAGCAGATCGTATTTTTAACCAACCTTGTTCTTTTTTCATATTTGCAATTAATACCCACCATTCTATCTCAGGATCTTGAAAACTTGGAAATGTCATTTCATCTACGGCTATTAATATTCTGTTTTGATACCAAATATCAACAAATCCCTCACCTAAACTTACAAGTACATATGCTGTGTCTGTTTTATTTGTAATTAATGTTGTATCAAATGCTTTAATCCTTGTCCTTCCTTGTATAATTGCAATTCCTGGTTTCAGCACATGAACATTTCCTCGTAATGCTATTATTTTTTCATTGGAAATTAATTGAAATGCAACTGCGGTTGTATCCCCTTCATTTGTATACGCCTTTAATGGTGAAAGAATAACCCATTCTCCAAATTGACAGCCTTCTTGAGGACAAACATTATATACAACATTTGGCGTGCTTGGATATTGAATTTGACCCGAAAGCTTCAAAAAAGCAATAGTTAGAGCAATAGCAAATAATATTTTAGGTTTGATTTTCATAGTTAAATAAATGGTCTGTTTTTAGTTTTAAAAAAAATAATCAAGAATTTTAGGCCTATCGTGAGTTTTCGTTTTTTTATCATCCCCCATATCGTCCCGGGCTAGGTAGCTACGCGAAAAGATTCGCGCGGGAGCGGTGCGCCAACCGGGATTCGCTCGGCAGCGGGGGGTAATATTACTATTTTATTGGTTCTTTCTTCCAATTCTTGCCACCATAATCTTTATAATTGATGTCTTGAAATGGATACCACCATACTAATTCTGGTGAATCAAATGTAGACATTGCTATAAAATGATCTGCGACTATAATATATTCTTTGCCTGCAAGTTGATATTTATCAACTAAGTTCAATATTGCTTTTGAATCAAATAAATTTACATTCGAACTTCCTGAACAATATTCTTTTCTGAACCTTCCCATAAACTCAATAACGTCATCTTTGTTAACTTTTTTTAGTTTGTAAAGAACATAATAGTTCTTTACAGTTGGCTTCTGAATTGTTTTTATTATTTCAAAAGAGTTCTTGTCCAACTTCTCATCTTTAGCTTGACCTTTGTTTTTCCGAACTATATTTTTTGATGGTATCCAACCAATATGAGTTGAAGATAAGTGTTCAGGTTCAATAACTCTGATTTTTGACCAACCATTTTTTTCTTCATCAACAACAACCTTAAAAGTATAATCAACATTTGCATAGTAAGTTTCACCTAATGCTTCGGTTGCTTTTTGATTAATAAGCTTATCAAACTTTAATCCAGGTCCAACATAAATTGTAATATCTTCTCCTTTTATACTGCAAATTTCAGCCTCTGATTCAGTTGCATTTACAGATTTACTTACTGGTTCATGCTTCTGTTTGGTAATCGATGAATCAGATGCCTTCGATTGTTGATTGTTTTTACCGCAGGAAGATAAAAAGGTCATAGATACAATAACCGACCATAAAACAAGATTTTTAGTTTTCATAATAATTATTTTTATTGTTAATTAAATATTGCTTTATGTGTCATTTTTGTTAAATGCAAATGTTGAGTCAAAGTATGTCATTGTGCCACATAACGGTTGAGGCTATAAATAGTGGCGGTTTGCGTGGTTGTCTGCTGTCAACCAACACCAATGCTGGTACGGGTTACGAGCTTTCAATTATGTACTTCACCCGCCATTTTTTATAGCCTTTGTGTGTGCCCTGCATGAGCAGCGCACACCCACTCCAAAGCTTGGTATGTTGCTATGCTTGGTCTTTACTCAAAAATTGCCCCACATCTTAATGAACCGCTGTATACGAGAACCGTACGTACAGTGGTGTGAGAGGCGCACCCCGTCAGTATTTGCTGGCGGGGCCGTCTACTCGATTGTGGTTAGTTTTTTATTTAGCATTTTTATATCGTTGTCCAATTGTATCAGCAAAAGGTGCTATTTCACTAAAGAAATCAATTAGTAATTTTTCTAAATCATTGGTAATCTTCACTAATTCTTTCTTTTTGTTCACTACATATTCGTCAGTTTCAAGTTTGAAGAAAGTCTTATATCGCTCAATATCTTGATGATTTTCGGAGTCGAGTAAAATATAATATCCTTGAATGTCAGTAAGTCCTTTTTCGCTAAAAGATTCAGAATGTGCAATTTTATTCCTTGGATATCTATACTTATCAATAAAAGTATTCAGCTTTTTAAGTACAGAATACAAGGTGGTTCCCTTAATCTTGTCATTTTTGATAATTGTTGATTCTTTACATTCTTTTTCAGGCAAACCAATTTCGAGAACCACATTCGAGAATCGAAGAATTCTGTCAAAAATTGAAGTGATCCTTAAATAAAAATTCTCAAGTATAAAAACGATATAATCATGTCTATTCATTACTGAATCACGCTTTCTTTTAAAGCCAGAAAGCATTTCAATCGAGTAATGTATTTGGTCTAAACACTCAATAATATTATTGGCAGATAGTAAAACATCAATATTGTACTTTTCAAATCTCGTAGGTTTGGTCACAATCTTATCATATTCTTGTTGAGATATATAATTTTGTAAGATTGCCAATAAGGTCTTAAATAAATCAAGTTGCTCAAATCTTTTAATTGCTTTCATGCTTAATGTTTGGAAGCGTCTTTTTTAAAATTAACCACAACTCTGTTATATATACGTAATAACCTTACTTAGCATGCCAGAATAGCTGGCTTTATACGGTTACTATCGTTTTTATCTTTGGAAAATTTTTAACAAAATAAATTCGTTACTTTGCATTATCATTTTTAATCAATTTTTCTCAATTACATGTGAATATATTTGCCTGGCTAATTTAAATATTGTATCATTCAATACTTCTTTTACCATTTCAAATATATATCTTTTCCTGATATCTTTATTTACCACTTATTTAAATAAAGCCCAGGCGCAGCCCCACTCGCCGCACCCGAGCTCATCTTCCACCTACAGTTAATATTTCTCCTTCTGGAAACCCCATTCGCGGATCACGCTTTTATACGTATCGGGGTAGTTGCCTTTAAGTACGCTGATCAGCGAATTATGCGTTTTAACGATGATTTTGCGCAGTTCGTTCTTATCGCTTACCTTTTTGGCAACGGTTCCATCTACTGCTGATGCCTCTTTAAGGAGAGCATCGTAGCTATCCCTGGTGGCTTGCCAGAAAGCGGTTCCGTATTTCTCGTTGGTAAATCCGTGTGTGGTAACTGCTGCCAGTATAAGTGGCAGAGCTTTCTGTCGTTTATTCCGGTCGCGGGGGATAATAAGAATTTTGCCAACCCGCTCAATACCAAACTGAGGATAGTAAGAAGGGGCATTGTTTTTCTCGTATTTATATACCAGGTACCCTTTAATGGCCGCGATGCCTTCATCGATGGATGCATCCAGAGCTTTGAGTTTGATGGTTTTTTCTTTTCGGCCGCCACCGGTACTTTGGCGTTCGTTGAGGGTGGTGGTGTACAAGTTGACATTCGTTTCGTGCTGAACCGCGTTGGTCCAGATGAGAGTGATTTGCGGACTAACTTTCCACTTTGCCGCTACAGTAAGGCCAAGACTGCTTAGGTCGGAGTCCTTGTCGGGGGTGTTGCTTTTGTGTTTTACGGTTTTTGCTAAATCAGCGCCTGCATTTTCCATTTTGTACGTGTTTAAAATTAATACTGCATTTATTTATAGGTATAAAGGGTTTTCTATTTCAATTCAGGCTATTAGCTTACAGCAGTATATTTGGGTAAAGGCGTTCCTCAATAGGTATAATTTTCCCCGTGAGGGCACTGTTGTATATTACATTACCCATAAATTTCCCCGTGAGGGCACAGTTGTATGTTACATGGCTCATAAATTTCCCCGTGAGGGCATTGTTGTATATTACATAGCTCATAAATTTCCCCGTGAAGGCACTGTTGTATATTACAAGGCTCATAATTCTCCCCGTGAAGGCACTGTTGTATATAATATTACATATATTTTTCCAGTGGAGGCATTTTGCCTGCAATGGTGTATTTATTTTTTAATGGAAAGGGAAGTATGTGTGTTCACAAGCTATAATAAGTTTTATCGGTAAATTGGTATAAATAAATTTGCTATAACAGATCGGTTGCCGACGGGTATAATGAATTTGAGTGGTAGTTTTCCAATAAATTCAATCTGATATATTAACAAGTCAAATATAAGATAATAATATCGTTTTGATACAGATATGTGAAAATATATTTTGGCTGTATTATATTTTGATGTTCTGGAAAAGATTAGGGATTCTAAACGGGCCCTGGGTTAATTCAAAAATTGATTTAGCATTTATCTCTTCGTACTTTTCCCTTGATGGAAAAGTACCAAAAGATCAAGGCTTTATAACAATGCTGGCGGTTCTAAGCCAGAGGTATCTCCTCGCAATACAAGGCATGAAAGAGTACAGCAAATCCAAACAGTTTTCCTTGCTGTGTATTGCTACGCACATGCCATTCGCACATACCTCAGGCTAAGAGCCGCAGGCGCATTTTTATAATGCCGGTCCATCCAAAGAGAGCTTCCTCTTATGGCAACATGGCGGAACAAGGATTTAGCTTTTCAGGGTAATTTTCAGGGTGTAGGGACCGGCCTAATAGAAATTTCACAACAGATGTAGACGAAGGTAAACAGCGCGGGTATGTGCGTAGCAAAACACAGCTTCACGTGCTGTAAGGCTACACGACAAATCTGTCAAGCCTTGTTTTGCGAGCCTTACCGAGTCGTACATCTGTGTGAAATTTATATTAAGCCTAGACTTTTTGGTTCTTTTGTGGCATGACAAAAGAACAGAAAAATAGTAAAAAATAAATTAGACTCTTGAATTCTTTTCAAAAACATCAAAATAATATTTAGCCCCGATTTCCCTGGTATCAGATTTTGTGATACCAGGGTATATTTCATCTTTTGTAAGTTAATACATAAAATCAATAGGAAACAGATCCGTATTGCGTTTTACTGCCTGTTTTAAAGCTCTTGTTTCATTTGCATTTAAATCATCTATTTGGAAGTCAAGGATTACCTTTTCGCCTCTGATAAGTAATATTTTACTTGCAATCCGATCTTCAGGAATAAGTTATCGGTTTTTAGGTAAATTGCTCATAATAAACAGTTATATGAGTATAAATACATTAAATACAGGATAAAAGTGTAGTTTCGATACACTTTTATCAAGATATAATCAGAATCGATTAAACTTTGTCCCTGCAACATCTATGCAAAAAAGCGTTTGGATGTATGCCAGCTGTAGAGTTGGCAAAACTGATGATACTACGATTGCTGACCTTGCTGTTGCTCTGAATACCGGCCTTATTAAGACCGGATCAGCCAGCCGTACCGATCGTATAGCAAAATACAACCAGTTGCTCCGTATCGAAGAAATTCTGGGAAGCAGCGTACGTTATTTGGTAAAGATTTCTAGTACGCCAGGTAAAATACTGATTTAAATATGTTGAAAAGCCGGTAAGTAATACCAGCTTTTTTGCATAGTATCGGTGATTATGTAATTTAGAAATTTACAATTTCCAGGTATCTGATATGTGAAATAATAGAATATCTTTGTTATTCTCTTTTGCAAATTGCAGATCAAAAAGAAAAGCTGATCCTACCTTATATTGATCAAATTATTATACTATAGATATGCCCCAGGAAATTGAACGGAAGTTCCTAGTTAAAGAAGGATATAAGCAATATGCTTTTACGCATACACGGATTACCCAGGGATATCTTTCTTCAGTTCCGGAACGAATTGTAAGGATCAGGATAAATGGCGACCGTGGATTTATCACCATCAAAGGCGTTTCCAATTCTTCGGGTATGAGCCGTTACGAATGGGAGAAGGACATTTCTGCAGATGAAGCCGGTGAATTACTAGCTTTGTGCGAACCTGGTATTATCGACAAAACCCGTTACTTAGTTCAGGTAGGGAAATTTACTTTTGAGGTTGATGAGTTTTATGGCGAAAATGAAGGCCTCACAATGGCTGAAATTGAGCTGAGTTCGGAAGAAGAACTATTTGAAATACCTCTCTGGTTGGGCAAAGAAGTAACCGGTGACAAGCGTTACTATAACTCGAAGCTGGCAAAAATGCCCTTCAAAAAATGGTAAATTCCTTGTTTAAGCCTGTAGTAATTTTCAAAATTTAGAATACCTCAATGGTTTAAATTGATATTTAATTCTGGAATACAGAATGCAGGAGTAAGAATTCAGAATCCTAAAAATGGTACTTAAACATTCTTAATTACTAACTCCGTTCCATGAAAATATGGAGCAATCTCCTATAAAACCAAAAATTCTCCCTGAACAATCGAGATGTTATGAGGCTGCTTCCGTTAATTCTGGCTTCTTAATTCTGACTATTGCATTCTGCATTCCCGTTTCTTATCTTTAAATTTGGACTTTACATTAAAGTTTTTCCAAAATAAAATTTATCATTCTGGTATACAGGTGATATGTTGTATTCCCTCCATAAATGCCATGATTCCTGTTGGTGTATAACTGCATTTCGAATTGTTTGTTAGCCTGTACCAGTCGTTCGGTAAACTCCATGGTATTCTGAACATGTACATTGTCATCAGCAGTTCCATGGCAAATCAGGAAATTCCCCTTAAAATCAGCGGCAAAATTAAGCGGTGAATTCTGGTCATACCCATCCGGATTTTCCTGTGGAGTTCGCATAAACCGCTCTGTATAGATATTATCGTAATACCGCCAGTTAGTAACCGGGGCAACAGCAATTCCTGTTTTAAACACACCATTCCCTTTCACCATGCACGATGAAGAAATATAGCCGCCAAAGCTCCAGCCCCAAATTCCGATGCGGTTTGCATCAACAAAAGATAACGATCCGAGATATTTAGCAGTTTCAACCTGGTCGATAGTTTCGTATTTCCCTAATTGCAGGTAAGTTACTTTACGGAAGGCTTCACCACGGCCACCAGTTCCCCTGCCATCAACACAAACCACAATATAACCAAGCTGTGCAAGATATTCTTCCCATCCCAGATCCCAGTTGTCAAGAGCACTCTGCGAGTTAGGCCCGCTGTATTGGGTCATAAAAACGGGATATTTTTTTGCCGGGTCAAATCCTGGTGGTTTCAACATCCAGCCATTAAGATTAACATTTTCAGAAGTATTGAAATTGAAGAATTCCCTGAAATTGAATTGGTATTCCTTTAATTTATCAACCAGCATTTTGCTATCATCCAGTACTCTCACAATTTTGCCTTTAGCGTTGTAAAGGGTAGTTGCAGATGGAGTTTTAACATTTGATGAAGTAATGGTATAGTATTTAAAGCCTTCGCTGAATTTTGCGGAATTTGTTCCTGTACTAGTGGTAAGTTTCTTCTTTCCGGTGCCATCCCATTTAATACAATATACTTCCCGCTGATAGGGAGTTGGCTCAGCTGATGTATAATAAACCAGTTTGTTCTTAACATCGCAGCCATTAAACTCGGTTACATCAAAGTTGCCTTTGGTAACCTGCGACTCCATTTTTCCCTGCATAGTATAAAGATATATGTGGGCATATCCGTCGCGCTCACTCCTCATGGTGAAATGGGTTTTATCATCGAGAAACTGTATATCATCAAAATAATTTTCGTCGAGATAATATTTGTTGGTTTCCGTGAACAGAACCTTGGTTTTCCCGGTTGCCGGAGCAGCAAGCAGGATATCCATTTTATTCTGAAGCCTGTTGAGCCTGAATATGGCCAACTGGCCAGGATCTTGCGTAAATCGGATGCGTGGGATATATAAATTGGTTTCGGTCCCTATATCCATTGTTTGCTTTTCGGCAGTTGCAACATTATAGGTATGGACACTTACTATAGAATTGGCCTCGCCGGCTTTCGGATATTTAAATGTTTCAATGCCCGGATATAGTTTATTTTCATCCAAAGCTGGTTCCTGTCCCTGAAATAAAGTCATACTGAATTGAGGTACCAGGCTTTCGTCGAAACGGATCCAGGCAATGTATTTCCCATCGGGTGACCACTCAAATGCTTTGTTAAATTCAAATTCTTCTTCGTAAACCCAGTCAGGAACACCGTTGATAATTGAATTAAATTTACCATCGGTAGTAATTTCAGTTTCCTTGCCTGTTTCCAGATCTTTGTAAAACAGGTTATTTTTACGTACAAAGGCAATCTTGCTTCCATCAGGTGAGAATGTAGCCAATTGCTGTTTGCCATTCTCTGAAACAGGTGTAAGGGTTTGTTTTGTTATGTCATATACATAATAACTGCCGGTGAACGAACGACGGTAAATGGATTCTTTATCAGTCAACAAGAGGATTTTGTTTTCATCTGAATTAAAACTGTAATCGCTGAATGCTTTAAGCTTATCACTGTTGATCTTGGCCAGGTCAAGCAATGTTTTTACTGTTTCGCCGGTTTCGTAGCTATGCACAACCAATCTGGTACCCCGGCCTTCGGCAACGCTGTAGGTTACTCCATCATTCATTGACCTGAAGCCACGAACGCCAGGCGAATAAAAGGTGTAATTCTTAAAAAAATCATCAAATTCAAATCGTTTTGCGCCATTTTGAGCGCCGGCATTGGATGTCAGAAAAGTGCTTAATGCTAGAATTGTAAGGCTAATCAGAATATTTTTCATGTCAGGATTATTTGACTTCAAAAGTATTGTTTTCACGGTATCAAACAGTACTATTGGGCGAAAAAAGCAAAAAAAAGAAAGTTGAGATATAAAAAGGCTTCAATCCTGACTGAATTCAACTATTCCTTTAAAAAGAGAAGATAAAATACTACTTTTGCATATTCAATTGCGTTGTTAGCTCAGTTGGTTTAGAGCACCGCCTTGACAGGGCGGGGGTCACTGGTTCGAATCCAGTACCACGCACACGTTTAATTATCAGTGATTTAAATACACTGATATAGTCTTACCGGGACAAATTCGGGACATTAATCATTTTTATCTACGGAGTAAACTCGCGATGGGTAAAAAAATGTACCAATCAGAAAATTTTGAAGCGAACAAAAGTTACCAGTCGGCAATAGTAGCGACTGGTAAAGAATGCATTGTGTAATAGTAAGTTTATGCTATTGAATTGAAGAGGTAGCTTTGAAAAAAATGGATCATGCTTAAAAGTTGGGGAGTAAGTAATTATATTGTGCTTATCAAATAGTTATTTTGTAGGACTGATTTTAGTTTTCTTTACTTTCTTTTACCTTGATGTAAAAGAAAGTAACAAAGAAAAGATCAAGGCTTAATAAAAATATGTTGCGTTTCTACGCCGGAGGTATCTGCTCGCAATACAAGGCATGATAGATTAGAGCAAATCCAAGCTTTTGTTGTTGCTGTGTATTGCTACGCATATGCCTACGCACATACCTCCGTCAAGAACCACTAACATATTTTTCTAATGCCAGTCCCTGCTAAGATAGACTATACTTATGGGAACATTGGGGAACAGGGATTTGGCTCATTACCACATGCTACAGGGTGTAGAGACCGGCCTGAGATAAATTTTAAAACAGCTGTAGCTGAAGGTAAAAAGCGTAGGCATGTGCCCCTCGTTCCTCGGGATAAACTCCGCAAAACATCAGCTTCACGTGCTGTAAGGCTGTTGTTCAACTTTGTCAAGCCTTGTTTTGCGAGCCTTTACCGAAGCGTACAGATGTTTAAAATTTATATCAAGCCTTGATCTTTTGGTCCTTTTGGATCAAGTGTACAACAGTTGCAACTCTAAATCCGGTGAAGTAACTTGCATAATAAAGCGGCGGTTCTATAGACCGGTCTTTTTGGATGGTGCTTAGAGCCCTTGATCAAGTTTGGTAATGTTCTTTGAATGACAATCCGTTTTGGTGGTGCCTTAGGCAACCCCGTTTAAGAGCTTATAAAATCAAAGCAAAGAACTAGGATCGCTGCTTTAATTTATAAACTTAAAACCTGCAAAAATGAAAGAAAAGAAATCAATGGCATTCCCTATTATTTATCCTAATGCAGCAGGGATAGATATTTCAAGTAAAGAGCATTACGTTGCCGTTAATCCTGGTTCGTCGGAAGAACCTATTAAGGCTTTTGGCAGTTTTACTGAGGATCTAAAAGCGATAGCAATGTGGCTTAAGGAATGTAAGGTAGATACAGTTGCAATGGAAGCTACAGGAATATATTGGGTAAGTTTATTTCTGGTTTTAGAAGAAGCTGGATTAGATGTTGTTTTAGTTACGGCAAAACATGTGAAAAATGTACGCGGCAAGAAAACGGATGTAAGCGATGCTGAATGGATCAGGCAATTACATAGCTGTGGATTACTTTCAGCTAGTTTTCAACCTGACGATTTTACCCGCAAGCTTAGAACGTATATGCGACATAGGAAAAATCTTATAGAAATGGCAGCAACTCATATTCGCATGATGCATAAGGCCCTTGAACAAATGAACATTAAGTTACAGCATGTAATAGCTGACATTACAGGTAAATCAGGGCAGGAGATTATACAGGCTATAATTTTGGGCGAACGGAATCCTTTGAAATTAGCAGCATTTTGTGATGGACGTATAAGATCAAACAAAAAGGAGTCCATAATAAAATCACTTGAAGGGGTGTGGAAAGAAGAACATATCTTCGAATTAGAACAAAGCTTTATGCTTTATCATGTGTATCACGTAAAGATCAGAGAATGTGATCAACAAATTGAAAAACATTTACGAGAAAAGTCAGGTATAAATAAGAAAGGCGAAGAACGAATTAAAGTTAGAAGCAATAAGAACAACCTGAATTTTGACGCAAAAGAAATATTGCAAAGCATAACAGGAACAGACTTATCTGAAATCTTTGGAATAACCGAAACCAATGCTGTTGAGCTAATAAGTGAAGTGGGTATAAATATGGAAAAATGGCCAACAGTAAAACATTTTACATCATGGCTAAACCTGGCACCAAATAATAAAATATCTGGGGGTAAGCTCTTGAGTAGTCGTATCCCTAAAAAGAAGAATCATGCGGGACAGATATTTAAAATGGCAGCTTTCGCTGTGCAGAGAAGTGATAACTGGTTAGCGAAATTTTTTCAAAGAATTAAAAGTAAAAGAGGTACTCAAAAAGCCGTCGTTGCCACTGCCCGCAAGATCGCCGTGATATTTTATAAACTGCTGCGAGAAAAAACAAAATTTAATCCTGTGCCTATTGAGATGTATATGGATGGATTCAAACAATATCAAATCAAGAAGCTAAAACGCCATGCGTTATCACTTGGTTATCAGTTAGTTGATATGTAGTTACTTAAGAGCTAAAAGGACGAAAAAATAAACTTCAAAACAGAAATTCAACATTTTGAACCTTTCTCCCCATCTCTTGTGCTTAAAAGCCTTTATTTTATCCTTTCTCCACAACTTTTGAACCTTATCCAAAAAAATCATGCTGAGCTGTACCGATATAATTTCAGAGTGAAGAGCGTTGAGGTGATTTATTGGCTTTGAAAAAATAACATAATTCTTTTTCTGAATGTATTAAATAAATATGTAGTTTTACCGCTTTCTTATTGCATTCAAAGTTATATAATGTATTGAATGTCAAACATTAATATTAATGTTGTCAAATGAAAAAGCTAAAGTTTGTGCTATTTATTCCGGTAAGCCTCATTGCGCTGGTAATAATCAACCTGGCTTTTATGAATTTACTTAACTGGACAATTGAAAGGACAGACCAGTGGTACAGAAATTTACATATATTCTATTTTATTTTACTTGTCCCTTTGTTTTGGGGAATAATCTGGGGTATTTTTAAATTATCAGCCATAGGCATAACCGCTTTACTGATTCCGATTTCTCCGGATAAGAAATTTTCACTTTACACACTGGCAATCTTTTCGCTGATAAATTGTCTGGCGCTGATTATTCATTTTTGGGTACGCAATGTGCATTATTCATGGAAAGTGATCCTTATGTCACTAATCATTACTGCGTTTATCGTCGATTTTTCAATTTCAATTCTTATGGTATTTTCTAAAAAGGAAATCCATGAATTTACCGAGTAGCAAACCTGTACCCATGTAAAAGTGAGCATTATAGGTGTGGATTTGAAAAGGAATGTAGCTATTTCTTTTTGGAAATGCTTTTGTTGAGTCAGTAAAATAAGAATAGTAAAGCAGTTAACTTTAGATTGCTAAATCTCAGATTATAAATTTGAAAGGATTTCTTGTTCGTTTAACAGATTTATCCGGATAGTGAACGATAAATTCCGGGGAATTCAGCAGAGAATTTATTTTTTCCACAGTTGTCATGCTATTGACAAACCAAATTTTTATAACCGGGCCACTTTCAGTAAAAGAAGTCTGTATCCTTACAATCCCATCGTTATTCGAAGCATGTGATACCAGAAAAGGTATCCATTTCTGCATTTCTGGATCAGCAGCCTGATTGAAAGGAAGTTCATATACAAGCAGCTTATCTTCTGAATAACTTTCATATTTATTAAAAGCGACATCTGTTACGGGGATAAACATAGAAAGAAATTCGGAAGCAGGAATCTCACCTTTGGTTTTACCTGTCTCATTCACAACGAAACCTGTTTTAACCGAGGTTTGATCTTTTCCCTCACCCATCACGAGTGATTCCATCGATATTGCTTTCCTGATGCTGTTTTCATCAGTAAGTGCGGCATCATAATAAATGGTCGCTTGTACCGGTTCACCAAACCGCGTACTGATTGCATAGATTCCTTTATCCTTTCGCAAAAGTTCGCCTAAGTAGAACTGGTCGTTCGGATCAAAACAACGGTCTATTCCTAATGTCACAAAGCTTACTATTCCAGTAGCTTTTCCTTTAAAGTTTAGTAATTCGGAAAGAGGGGAGAAGATTGCTTCTTTTACTGCTTCTTCACCAATAATTGTTCTGTCGAAGTATATCACAACCCTATGATGTTTAACGAAAGTTTCAACACCCAGAATACCCGGTATTTCTTTCATATGGTTGGCAAACGAGCGCGAACTGCCAAAGCATTTAATGCTTTTAAGTCCATCCATACGGACTACCTCTACGTTTTTACTATTTATATCGCCCCAATTTTCACTTATGGTAGGTAATTCGTAAAATGTGGCGATAGTAATCGCGGCAGCAGTTAAAATAACTGTTGACACAGCGGGCAACCACTTAAGGTTCCTTTTATTGATAGTAAGCGCGCCCTTTTCAGGACATTTCACTACACAATCGACACATAAATGGCAATCGATGTGATCCACAGTTTTAATAGTTGAAATTTCGATCGCCATCGGACATTTTTTATCGCAGATACGGCAATGTGTGCAAAGAGCATCGTTGCGTGTGATACGCAAAGAAGGGAAAATAAAGAATTTCAATGTGGTGGCTTCAAAAGTATAAGCCATAAGGCATATAGTTCCCAGCAGCCATGGCCAGGGAATGACAAGTCCGGCAACATTGGTTAGTAATACCCAAAGCAAAGTAATGGTAGCCGCAGGAAACGCATAAACGGCTATATTCGTAATGGCTCCGAGCGGGCACAGATACTTACACCAGAATTGGCGGATAAAGAACGATCCTGCAATAGTAAGTACCATAGCCGGTATGGCATACCATAGAACCACATCGCCGCTGAATCCTGTAAAACCTGCATAAAACGGATCGAATTTCCGGCAAAACAATTCACTTGCGGTTACTGTAAAATAGAAAGTTATAAATAGCAGAACATATTTGAAAATCCGAAGTATCCTGTCGAAATTTCCTTTTAAAGTGATCTGTATCTTTGCTTTACGTCCCAATGTTCCTATCCATTCTGTAAAAGTTCCTATAGGGCAAATATAACTACAGAAAAGTTTGCTGAACAGCACCACTGCCAGGATCAAGGCTATTCCCAATGCGATTTGCACCGTAGTCATTGAACATGCCAGCGAATGAACAGAAAAATAACTCGCCAGCGATTGCATCCCGCCAAACGGGCAATACGCTTCAAAATCGGCTGTGTAATTTTTATCCAGGAGCGTAAGTAGAACCATATAAATCAGGAGAACGAATATTCCCCATTGGAGCGTAATTCGATAATAATTTACTGGAGATTGTTTTTTTGACATGATAAAGAATTGATTTGGCTGAATTACAGTTTCGAAGTTTAAATGTTGTGCGAATGTATAAAATCAAGCCAAGTAACCACGCAATAAACGCAATTTAGAACTGATCTATTCTCTGAGTACAGGCATGTAATATGAAGTACCTGTTAAATTAGTATCTTTGAAAATTCAACAATAACAGGGATGAATTTCTATTTTAAATATTTCTTTTTCTTTTCTATATGTTCATTCGTGAACTTTGCATTACTCGCACAGGACATGCAAGATGCTAATCAGAAAAAACATGTTTACCAAAATCCGGATGCCGGCAGTAGACCAGATACTGTTTTGAGGGTAATGTTTTATAATGTTGAGAATTTATTTGATCCCAGGGAAGATAGTATAACCTCCGACGAAGAATATCAGCCTACCGGTATGCGTGGCTGGACGAGCGGTCGCCTGAAACAAAAGCAAATCAATATTTCGAAAGTGGTACTTGCTGTCGGAGGCTGGGAACCACCTGACCTGATTGGGTTTTGTGAGGTTGAAAATTTCAGTGTTCTGTATGGCTTAACAAATTATACGGCGTTGAAAAATTTCGGGTATAAAATTATTCATTTTGATTCACCCGATCCCCGGGGAATAGATGTAGCTTTGCTTTATCGTCCCGAGAAATTCAGGGTATTGAAAAGCATTCCCGTTAAAGTCTGTTTCCCATTTGATACGGCTTCACGTACCCGTGATATTCTTTTTGTGAGAGGTATTGGCTGCAAACGTGATACGCTTAATATTTTTGTCAACCACTGGCCATCTAAATTTGGTGGAGCAATGGCTACCATTCCCCGGAGAAATTATGTTGCTTCTGTAATGCGTAAGCTGGCAGACTCGCTTTTAACAGTAAATCCGGATTCAAAAATTCTGATCATGGGCGACTTAAACGAATCGCCTTATGAAGAAGGTGTAGCTAAAATCCTTCGCGCAAAAATGGATTCCGTTAACCTGCAGCCGGATGATCTTTATGATATGCTGGCAGGTGCCGGCCTTTCGTGGAATAAGGGAACTATTAAATTTCACGAAACCTGGGATGCCATAGATCATATGATTGTATCACGACCACTGCTGTCGAAAACTACGCCTCATAGCCTTCATATTTTTGATGCCCCGTTTTTATTGCAGGACGACGAAGCCTGGTTTGGGAAAAAACCTTTCCGTACATATTATGGAGCTAAGTATCTGGGTGGATTCAGCGATCACCTGCCGGTTTATATGGATTTCAAATTTTAATCAAGGAATTCACACAGGAATAAAAACATTTTTTTAACTTTAATTTACATCTGAAATGAAACAAAAGCTTACTGTTTATAACATAACTATTGCAATAATCCTTGTGTTGATCCTGGTTATCGGCTCATTGATACTTTTTGTAAACCCAACCCCAAAACGTACGCATAAATCTGACACTGGTATGAATACACAACCTGCTATAGCCGCAAAGCCTGTTTTCCGTAAGGATGGCGAACTTCGTTTTGTGGATAGCAAAACTAATAAGGTGATTACCCAAATTAACATTGAAGTTGCTGATGATGATGCTGAAAGAGCGCAAGGCCTGATGTACAGGGATGCTATGGCAGAAAATGCAGGAATGCTCTTCCTGATGGAAACGGAGGAACCGCAAACTTTTTGGATGGAAAACACGGTTATTTCACTCGATATCCTGTACGCGGATGCAGGGAAAAAGATTGTAAGCATTCAAAAGAATTGCAAACCATATTCACGCGACCAGATCCCTTCGGTAAAACCAGCTTTATATGTGGTTGAGGTTAATGCGGGATATACTTCAAAATATAATATTAAAGTTGGGGATGTTATTTCTTTCTGACCTCCTTTTTTCTGGAAACTGGAAACTGGAAACAGGAAACAGGAACTGGAAACTGGAAATAGGAAGCTGGAAACTGCTGGGCTATAGGTCAACAATATACGCTCCGGAATCCTTTACGCTATAAACTGGAAGCCCTGCTTTTCTGAGCTCAGCCATCCATTTTTTAGTTCTGTAGTATGAATTAGAGCCATCAATTATGATGCATTCCGGATCATACAGTTGTTTCAGGACATTGATACGGAGTTTCGGATTATTCGCTATTACCAGATAGTCAACTTTTAGTTTGGCAAATGTACCTTTAACTTCAGGTAAATTATCGATTATAACAATGCGTTTGTTGTGGAACAATAATTTGTTCCCCAAACTACACAGTGCATTTTCCCCTTTTTTCAGACATTTACCTAATCCAGCAAGGGTGTCGAGAGCGTATTTGCTTTCGGTTGAAAATCCGTAAAGATTTCTTGCTCCGTCAAGTTGGAATTTGGTAGCTATCTTATCTGAAAGTAACAAAGAGTCTGCCAGCAGAATTTGATTTTCTCCGTTTATAAATCCAATGGACGACTGCTTATTGCTACTGTAGAAAATGATTTTCTGCTGCTTTTGACGCTTCATCTCTGTAAGTGAAAAGCTGATCGAAAGCATAAGTATGAGGCTTAATGATACATATAACCATTCCTTTCTTTTTAAGAAAAAGAGTAACAGTATAGAAACAAGGATCAGGTATATTAAGATTGTTTCCTTCGAAAAAACTGACGTTATATGCAAGACTGAATAAGGTAACTTTTCAATATATTCCACACAGTAATTCATGATAAACAAAAGGTAATTGGTGATAATTCCGAAAAAATTACTCACTACCGGGACAAATGAAGTTAACAGTACCGCTATTCCGGATAAGATTGCGAGAAACGATATGTCAATGGCTGCCAGGTTTGCAGGTATAAAATAAACCGGAAACTGGTGGAAATACATCAATGCTAAAGGTGCAGACGCAATCTGAGCTGCTATTGAAACGGAGATAAGTCCCCAGATATGAGCCACAATCTTATTGGCAGGATGCCATAAACCTGCAATCGGTTTATTGATGAAAACAATGCCAAGGATTGCAATATAGGATAGCTGAAACCCTATATTGTTGATCATCAGAGGATCAATCAGCAACAGCACTATGGCGGATACTGATAGGGAATTAATAATATGTACATTTCGTTTGCTTGCATTGCCAATGGAGATAAACGTGAACATGGCTGCTGCCCGCATTACTGAAGGTGACAAGCCAGTAAGTATGGCATATGCCCAAATTGTTAAAAGTATAATGCTTGTTTTAATGAAAATCTGGCTTCTGCTCTTCTTCATGAAACCAAGCAAAAAATTAATTGCGATGAAGATTACTCCCACATGTAACCCTGAAACACTTAGGATATGCATGACTCCCGAACCGGAATAAGCTTGCAGTGTTTCGTTATCAAGCATATCATTTTGTCCAAGAAGCAACGCGGAAGCCACTGCAAATTCTCTTCCTTTCAGTCCGTTCTTATTCAGAATGGAAACAAATTTTCGGGAAATCTGGTTTGCTGCCCGGAAAAGATTGAAGCCATGAGGTTTATCGATAATTTTCCAGGAAACTGTATTCAGATAAACCTGGTGATAAACATTGTTGGTTGCCATGTACTTCCTGTAATCAAACGCTCCCGGATTTTGCGGCGGGCTGATCGGCTGTACGTCAGCTGAAAAAGCGATCAGGCTGCCTTCATCAGGCGGTTTTTTTATCGAATCCTTGGCAAAATAGGTTAGTATCCGCCCTTCTGCTTTAACAAAGGCATTTCCTTTTTTTATCCCTTTAATACTCAGAATTGTTTTAAAACTATGATCTTTTTCCTGTAGGGGCTCAGCGATGGCACCGATAAATACACCTTTTTCCTGAATCTTTGAAAAATGATCATATCTGAGAATTTCTTTGTGTAGAATAACTGAGTTATATCCCGTCACAAACAGAAATGAACTTACAATAACACCAAAAAGCAAGCGGTTAACAAAACGCAGTTTGTTGAAATGGATTAATCCGGAAGCGATTGAAAGCACTAACAGACTTATCCATAGAACCAGATTGATTTCTATGGTTGCTGAAATTGTCATGCACACAATTATTCCAGCCAAAAATGGCAGCAATATTCTCACCATAGGATACAGGTGGCGGTATTGCATGATTAAGTGTCTTTAAATCAAGGTTAAAGATATGGATGATTTAAATATAAATAGCAATAGGTTGTAGTGATATTCAAATAAATTTTATGGAAATCCAAATCCAAGACAACATCATGCATCCCACAAAATGGTATAAATTCAATTGTCGTTCAAATTAATCAATAGCTATTAAAAACTACGGTCCCAACTACGAACTAGCTGAATGGAACCGCTTTCAATCACGAATGGAAAAGTGTCTTTTCTGATTTTAGCTTTTACCCTGAAGGTTTTCAACCATAACAGCAGCAGCCCTGTCCGAAGCTCCCGGAGGTCCGACAAGCTTTCGCAGTTCGTTATAATCATTCAGCATCTTTGTACGGGTTTCGCCATCCGGCAGAATAACAGCAAGCTCCCTGCTAAGTGAATCGGCGGTAAATTTGAATTGTATCAATTCTGTAACCGCTTTGCGATCCAGTATTAGATTTACCAGTGAGATATACTTGACTTTAACCACCAGCCCGGCTGCTAATGCTGTGAGTAAGCTGAACCGGTAGCAAACAACTTCCGGCACACCAAGCATTGCCGTTTCGAGGGTTACCGTCCCTGATTTAACGGCTGCTGCACGCGAAACTCTGAGCAGGTCGTACGTTTCGCCATAAACCACTTTTACTGGTGTATCTTTAATTAGCTTTGAATAGAATTTTTCGCCAAGTGCAGGAACTCCGGCTACAACAAACTGATAGTCACTGAAGCGTTCAGCCGTTTTAAGCATATAGGGAAGGATACGATGCAATTCCTGTTTACGGCTGCCCGGGATAAGCGCAATAATAGGTTTATCACCCAAATTGTGCTTTTTACGAAAGGCTGATTCATCAATTTTTGCATTCAGATCAATAGAATCCGGCATTGGATGGCCGGTAAACTCAGCATGGTATCCGTATTTAGCATGGAAATCCTTCTCAAACGGCATTACTACAAAAGCCAGATCGGTGTTGCGGTGAAGTTCATGAACACGGTATTTTTTCCATGCCCAGATTTGCGGTGAGATGTAATAAAACACTTTATGTCCTTTTGCTTTGGCGAATTTGGCAATACGCATATTGAAACCCGGGTAATCTACCAAAATTACAGCATCGGGATTCCATGCTGTAATATCGTCTTTGCAAAAAGAAATATTATTGAGAACAGTACTAAGATTTTGGATCACTTCCAGCAAACCCATAAAAGCCAAATCACGGTAATGCTTCACAATTGTTCCTCCGGCATCTTGCATTTGTTCACCGCCCCAACAACGGAATTCAGCTTGCGGATCACGCTTCTTTATCCCGTTCATAAGTTTAGCTGCATGCAAATCGCCTGAAGGTTCGCCCGCAATGATGTAGTACTTCATGGAATATAGTTATGACTGGTTAAAATGGGAGGGCAATATTACTATTCTTCAGGAATAGGAAAAATATAAGCACCAGAGTTACTGAAACTATGATAAGTCCCTTTGCGGTGCGTATATAATTTAGTTTCAATATATAGTATCTCATCAAAACTATGTTAACTGCGATGCCAAGAAGAAGCATATTTATCAGGCGGGTTTCGCCTAAGAGTAAGAAATTAACCTGGATCAATCTCACCAGCGCGGTAAAAATTAAAGCAACCGGTGCCGGTATAAGTATTCCGAGCAACAGCCCTAGCGATAATTTGTCCCTGTTTAACCAATTTTTTATTTCCATATTTAGCTAATTAAGCTTCCAGATTCCATCCTCTGAGTGTATCAATCATGTGGTGTGCCGTAAGGTCAATTTGCACAGGTACAATGCTCACATAACCATTATTAAGTGCCCAGTGATCGTTATCTTCGCCTTCATCAAGGGTGACAAACTCACCTCTAAGCCAGTAATAGTCGCGCTTATGTGGATCTTTACGTTCGTCGAAATTCTCATCCCAGAATGCTTTGGCTTGTTTTGTAACCCGGATTCCTTTCATCGGGCTTCCATTTTGAGCTGGAATGTTAACATTTAAGCAGATTCCATCTGGAAGACCATTTTTTAACACACTTGACGCAACGGATGAAACCACTTTACCACAATGGCTGAAATCAGCGTCATGCATATAATCATTCAGCGAGAAACCGATGGAAGGTACATTTTCCATTGCGCCTTCAATTACCGCCGCCATTGTGCCTGAATACAGAATATTGATGGAAGCATTACTTCCGTGGTTGATTCCTGAAACAATCAGGTCTGGTTTTCCGCGCAGGATTACTTTTTCTCCCAGTTTAATACAATCAGCGGGAGTTCCATTACAACTGTATTCCCGGTATCCTGGAGTTTCGGCAAGCTTATGAAGGCGTAAAGGTGACTGAATTGTAACCGCATGCCCCATTGCCGACTGTGGTTTGTCGGGCGCAACAACAACAACATCTCCAAGCGGACGTATAGTTTCAATCAGGAAACGAATTCCGGGAGCGTGTATGCCGTCATCGTTAGTTATAAGTATAAGTGGTTTTTTCATATTTTTATTTAAAACCTTAAAAATGAGGCGCAGGTTCACTGTCTGTTTCTGGCATATTCTTGTGTCCGGCAAAGGTTGTTACACCAGCTGATACAACAAATTTCATTACTTCGGTCGAATTGGCCGACAGAGGTTTTATATTTTCGACAGGCACAATACACAGGTTCCCCGAAAAGGTATACGATAAAGGCATATAAACGGCTACTTTGCCCGATTCAATTCCCAGTGCTGTTAAGTCGTGGCGGGTAATAAACCCGATTTTCTCCAGTTCCGAATCTTTACTGATTTTCACCAGCACAGGTTCTGTAAATTTTTTTTCTTTACCCACAAAGGCCGATACGAAATCCTTGATGGATGTGTAAATAATATTTACCAGCGGGGCACGACTGATTACCAGGTCAATCCAGTTCAGCAGTGGCGTAATCAGTATTGAACTTCCCAGTACCCCGATGAGGGTAATGAAAGTAACAATTACAATAATGCCCAGTCCCGGTATTTTAAAGCCAACCAGCTCGGTAACTTCGTGTATCAGCAAGCCATCAATAAACTTGAACGAAACAACAATGGCATAAATGGTGATGGCTACCGGCGAAATAAGCAGCAGCCCCTGCAGGAAGTAACGGATAAGCTTGTTCATGGTTTGTAATTGAGGTGCAAAATTAGGCATTAAATCGCATAAACTGGCAAATTCCTTTTGAGTTTCAGGGATTCAGGAAGATATAAAAGAGCATTATATTGCTTTTTTCAACGAAATGTGTATTAAATTCGAACCCCTCACGGAACCAATTTCACTAACAACTGTTTAATTACATTTAATTTCTGGAGTATTTCCTTCACTTTCGGTGTTGTCGTCCAATGATAGTGGATTTGTAGAATATCTATGCGAAATAACATAAAAACCAAATAAAATGTTAGCTGAAAAGTACCAAAACCAAACCGCAACGAACATCCTTAAATGCCTGGCTGTCGCGTTTATGGTATTGTCCAGCCTTTTAGCCACAAGCCAAACACAAATAAAAAAGGGAAACCTTAAAGTGGTGGTTCATAATATCAAAAGCAAATCAGGCCAGGTAGGTTTCTTCTTATATAACTCAGAAAATGGTTTCCCTGGTCATACGGAAAAAGCTCTCTTATCCGGCTATGTAAAAACTACAGGTAATGCAGTTGAATACACTTTTACCAATCTTGCCATGGGAACTTATGCCGTCTATGTATATCATGATGAAAACAATGATAAAAAGCTGACGACAAATTTTATCGGAATGCCTAAAGAAGGAATTGGCGTTTCGAATAACGCAAAAGGACATTTTGGCCCGCCAAAGTATATTGATGCAAAGTTTGATTTCAATAAATCAGAATATACCATCATGATTTCTTTAACATACTTGTAATATAATTTGACCTGCCAAAAAAAACTGAAAGGATTGGCACAGAATAATCTATCCTAAATAATACACAGATATTAAGCGGTAAGATTATAATTTCAGTAAAAGTGAACTGACTATCTCTGGTCGAACTGCACCCCGGCAAAGTAGTGTTATCTCCGAGGCCTTATTCCTATCCCCCTGAAGGGAATCTGAAATGAAATATTTTGCCGATTTCTACTCTGCATGAGTCACGGTTGTTCATTTTAAGTTCTTATCCTGATATTTAATATGCCAGCTTATAAATATAGTAGCATTAATCCATACCTTTGTCACGCTGATAAAAACAATAAGTTTTGCCATGAATTACCAAACGCAATCAAACCAATGAAAATCAGAGATTGCCGCAAAACTGAAATGTAAAAGCTGAAAGTTTCGGTGCCTTCCCCGCAATTTACATCAACTCAAATACATCAGCCTTCACAATAAAAACAATTGTACACAAACAAGTTTCTATTAATGAAATCTTCAATGCATTTATCCCGTATTATTCTTTTTAGTTGTTTACTCTTTAGTACACTCGTCTACGCCCAGGACCCGGCTCAATATGGCACACCTTTTACCGGTGTTCCCGACCCGCGTGATGTATCAATTTACCAGGTTAATATGCGCTGTTTCAGCGCATCACGCAATTTCCAGGGTGTTATTAACCGTTTGGACAGTATCAAAGCACTCGGAGTAAATGTTGTTTACCTTATGCCTGTTCAACCAGTTGGAAAAGACTCCAAAGCGGTTAATTCGCCTTATTGTATCAAGGATCTGAATGCGGTTGGTACAGAGTTCGGAACGCTCGACGATCTGCGCCGGCTGGTTGATGGTGCCCACAGCCGTGGAATGGCTGTTATACTCGACTGGGTGGCAAATCAAACTTCCTGGGACCATCCATGGATAACCCAACACAAAGACTGGTACCTCCAGAACGGCAGCGGTAACATAATCCAACTCAATAGTTATTCCGATGTGGCTGCTTTAAACTTTTCGAATGCAGATATGTGTACTGCTATGATTAATGCAATGAGATACTGGGTTTTTACCGCAAATATTGATGGATTCAGGTGTGATTATGCTGATAACCCACCAATTAGTTTCTGGCAGCAGGCGATCACATCATTAAGGGGGATCACAACCCATAAACTGCTTTTATTTGCAGAAGGTTCCAGAAGCACGCATTACACTGCAGGTTTCGATTATAATTTCGGCTTTGGTTTTTATGGGGGCCTTAAATCGATTTATCAAAGCAACGTAGCGGTTACGAAGATTGATAATTTAAATTCCTCTGAATATACCGGTGCTGGTCCAAACAACCGGGTAGTACGGTATCTCACCAACCACGATGTATATGGAAGTGATGGTTCACCCTACAATTTTTTAGGTGGGAAAAACGGAACACTGGCCGCCTTTGTTGTAATAGCCTACATGAAGAGTGTGCCCTTTATTTATAATGGTGTTGAGGTCGGCAATACGGTTTCCATGCCTTTCCCGTTTACATCTTCTGTAATCAATTGGACGAAAGATTTAACGGTTACGCCTGAAATTAAAAAAATAATTGCCTTTAGGAATAAAAGTGTTGCCATCAGACGGGGTGCATTAACTTCATTCGATAATTCCGACGTTTGCGCATTTATAAAAGTTTCGGAAACTGACACGGTTTTTGTTTTGTCCAACCTTAGAAATTCGGATCAATCCTTCACGTTGCCGAATATAATTGCAGGTGCTTACTGGTATGATGCATTTACAAACGCACCGGTAAGTTTAGGTACAACAATATCACTGTCAGCATACCAGTACAAAGTGTTCACAAATAGAGCTTCTACACTTTCTGTTAATGAAACACTCTTTAGCCCGAAGCATATAGTGATTTTCCCTAACCCGGTTGAAAACGGGCTATTGAATATCGATGTAAAACCCAGTACAAAAAATCTAACTATAAAATTGTATGATATAAGAGGAAAGGATGTTTTTGAATCCTTACTGCATTCTTCTTTGAATACATTCGATGTATCCTCTTTGAAAAAAGGTATTTACCTGGCAAAGTTTAGTAATGCTTTGGGAACAAATACCCAAAAAATAGTGATAAATTAGTTTTACTGTGTAGCAAAAAATGAAATTAGCTGAGTATTGCTATTTGCAATGCTACGGTAATATGCAATTTAAATCAGTAGCTTTAACTCGAGGAATCCTGAAAATGAAAATCCCCGCATTTCTCTGTTGCAGGGATTTTTCATTCTACACTCTACACTCATAACTTATAACTCATAGCTTATAACTCATAGCTTATAACTTAATTTTTCACATACTTCTCCAGCCACTGATCTGTTTCCCAGAGCATATGCAGAATATTCTCCTTTGCGGCATAGCCATGGCTTTCGAAAGGCAGCGAAACATAGCGGACAGTTCCTCCAAGACCCTTAATAGCACTATATAGGCGCTCACTTTGTAAAGGGAATGTACCGGTATTATTATCCGCATCACCATGGATAAGCAGGAGAGGGGTTTTGATTTTTTCAGCATGGCTGAAAGGACTCATAGTGTTATAAACTTCCGGAGCTTCCCAATAGGTGCGTTCCTCACCTTGGAAACCAAAGGGTGTTAAAGTGCGGTTATAGGCTCCGCTGCGTGCAATCCCGGCTTTAAACAGGTTGGTGTGAGCCAGGAGGTTAACTGTCATAAATGCGCC
Source organism: Bacteroidales bacterium (assembly GCA_963665485.1). Lineage (GTDB taxonomy): Bacteria > Bacteroidota > Bacteroidia > Bacteroidales > UBA4417 > UBA4417. The sequence continues at coordinate 2,321,590 of OY762227.1, forward strand.
ATAGCTATGGCCTCCAACAGCAACGCGTGTACTGTCGCCAACTCCCATTTTTACAAGTGCCTGAATTGCAGCATGCGCGTTAAGATATAGCTGGGGAATAAAATTATCATTTGGTTCCTTTCCTCCTTCACCCACAATTGGCATTTCTGCGTTATCAAGAATTGCGTAACCGCGTGTAACCCACAGCGATGGTGAACCATAAAACGGGCGTGTAAAAGTATTCTTCGATCCCCTGACTTGCGAAGCATCTGCCGCCGATTTATACTCGATAGGGTAGGCCCATATCAATATTGGCAAGGCTCCGTCGCGGGCAATGTCGTATCCTTTTGGCAAATACAGATTACCTGCCAGATTAATTCCATCCTCCCGTTTATATGTAATTTTCTGATGGCTTACGCCTTCCAATTCAGTGTATGGATTAGTAAACGTTGTTAATGCTTCTTCAATAGCTTTTTTCTTAATACTTGTATGCAGGTAATAGTTTGTGACTTCCTTCTGGCTTTCGCGCGCGGTTATAAAAGTCAGTTTCGAAGGATCAATCATTTTTACAAGATATTCATAATATGGAGCTTTACATTTCCAGATCAGGCGGGTTTTACCGCTTTCAATATCAAAAGCCTGGATCAGCGGCATATCGCCTTCATCAGAAGCACCATCGGCATTAAGAATTAGTTCTTTGCCTTTGAGTACCAGCAAAGTTTGTCGTCCGAACTCGTTTTTCTGTGTTAAAGGATTTCCAATATCCGAATACGCGTCATCCGAACTCCGTGCAAATAGAGAATCACTCTTATTTGTTAAAGGATTATACCTGTTCATCTGGAATTTACGGTTTGCATAAGATTCCTCGTAAAACACGGCAATGTTTTTATTTCCCCAGGTTACACCTTTGAACCGCATTGTTGTTTTAAATAATTCTTTGGCGGGGGCTTCAGTGTCGGAAGTGCTGATTTTTATAGCCATCAACGCATCACGCCATTCTGACTTGGATTTGCCCAAGCCGCCATCCAGTGCTTTCACGTAAGTAACAGTAGCAGGTTCGTCATTTCGCCACGAAAAGTTACGCGGGAAATCCGGTGAATCATCAAAACCGATTGGGACGCCTTCGGATGAAGGATTTACGGCAATTTTTCGGATCAACTTGCCTGACATATCAGTGACATAGGCCGTATGTGGGAATTCGTATGCCGGTACTGTATATGAATAAGGTTTATCAATGGTTTGAATCAGCAGGTAGTTATGATCCGGTGAAACTGAGAAACCCCTGTAAATTGCCGGCTCTCCGATTTTCGTCTCTTTTGTTAAGTCTGTAAAAATCATTTGTGATTTGGCATAGTACTCAAACAACGCTTCATCATATCCTGATTTAATCAGGTCCTGGTATGTGCGGGCAGCAGCTTTTTTGCCCAGACTTTCCTGTATTACAGGTCCTTTTGGAGCAAGTGGCTTTACTGGTTTTAGCTCACCTTCAACAACTGCTTTGTAGATCAAACTATTATCATTTATCCATGCAAATGTGCCTCCTGTTACAATATTCACCGGAAACTTGTTTATTTTGGAAGCAGTGAATGTAGCAATGTCAATAACATAAAGGTCTACCGTATCATAGGTGAGATTAACAAAAGCAATTTTATTTTGCGATGGGCTCCATTGTATACTTGTTGCCCGAAGGTTTGCCGGCAAGCCTTTTATAGGAAATTCCTTCAAAGTACTCAAATCTTTGAGGCTCATTCCTGCCAGCGTTGTCATACGGCTTTGGGCAAAATTGTTCGGATTGATCCTCAGGCCGGCAATGCGCAACTCAGGTTCTGCCAGTTCGGAAACTGTTGGGAATGTGTTGCGTTCCATCAACAGCATCCATTTGCCTGCATCATCAACGCTGGCGGACGGTACAGGTTTTGCCATGATCAGATCATAGATCTCTTTAGGCGGTTCTTTGTAGGTAATTTGGTCTTGGGCTTTTGAATGCATAATCAGTATTAAAAAAAGGATGGTTTCTATTGCTTTCATAAGTGATGAGTTTAGGTATTATCCTGAGAGGTGCTCGAATTTAATCCGCGCACCTGCTATGGGAAGTTGCTTTCCGGCTATATGCCTCGGCTTACTTTATTTCGTCCGCAATAAATTTCGTAAGTTGTTCATAAAATAGTTCAACAGGGAATCCCATTACATTGTAGTAGCAGCCTTCAATTCCAGTTATTCCGATATATCCTATCCAATCCTGTATGCCATAGGATCCGGCCTTGTCATACGGCTTATGGTGATTTACATAATACTCGATTTCATCCAATGCCAGTTCACGAAAATTTACAAGCGTGTGTGCATGAAACACAGTTTTCTGTTTTGTTGATCTTAGGCAAATCCCCGAAAAAACTGAGTGCTGCTTTCCCGAAAGCTGTTTCAGCATTTCAATTGCATCTTCTTTTCCTGAAGGTTTACCAATGTATTTCCCATCGAGCCACACAATAGTATCGGCTGTAACAAGGATTGAATCAACCGGTAGTAATGCGGGATCAAAGGCATCCGCTTTAAGTTCACATAGATACCGGGCAATATCTGCTCCCTCCAAATGTGCAGGATATACTTCTTCCACATCAATTTCAATCAGTGTATAATGAAGTCCGAGTGCTTTCAGTAATTCCTGTCGTCGTGGTGATTTTGAACCAAGTAGTAAATTGTAATGCCTGAGTATATCTTGTTTCATTATCTTTATTTTGTGGTTTTAAATGTAAATTGCATTGTTATATCTTTTGAACTCTGGTTGATCAAGAATCAATAAAACGCTCCTAAAACTGCCCGGCGATAATTGACCCTATTCCGCCAATCATGATCCATTTCAACAAAGTGCTTAACTTATGATAGTCGGCTTTTAAGGATGCTGAAGTAAGTAATTTTAAGAAATACAACAAAGGAATTTCAACACAAGTCAATAGCCATATTACAGCAATTAATCTGGAAAATTGAGCGAGGTAAATTTGAGAAAAAATAAGCAGCAATAAAGTAATTACTGCAAAAACCTGCAAGGTTGTCCTTGTGTAAGGAATGCCTTTCACAATTGGCAGCGACCTGCAATTAATCAGGCTATCTCCTTCCATATCTTCCATATCTTTCACAATCTCACGCATCATACTCAGCAGAAATGCAAATATGCTGATCGCGGTGATAATGGCGGTTATAATTCTGAATGCTTCACGCGGAACACGCGAACATTGGTTTTCGACTATCCATGCCATAGCAATGGTTCCAGCCGACATACCGGCAACTGCTATATTCCCCCACAATAAACTCTTTTTTAAACTTATTGCATACCACCAGGCGACTGCTAAAGCTATTAGAAGCAAGAAAGCAGGTAGCAGATTTTGCATTAATACCGCCAGCCAAATTCCAAGGACTGATGCAGAAAAGCCAAATAAAATAGCCGTTGAAAGAGCTGTACTTGCCGTAATTTTTGATTCAATGTACAGTTTACCTGGCTTATTTACCTTATCCGCTGCTACATCAAAATAATCGTTACTAATGTATCCGGCAGCAGCAATGAGGATGGTTGCGGTAATCATTAGCAGGTATTGTAAACTTCCCATTCCCAAAGTGAATGAATAAGCACCATAGACCGGAATGAAAACAAAGTAGCGTATAAGTAAAAAAGTCAGAGCAATAATCAGCAGATTAGGTACTCTCAGCATCGTATAGATAGTACGCATTGATCTGATTTTTGGTAAGAAAATAGTATGGGTTCAGGTTGTGGATGGTTGGAAAATTAAAATTCAATCAAATAAAACCTTTATAAATTCATTGTGATCTGTTGTTACGAGCCGCCAGGTATCGCTTCTCTACAGACTCGGATTTTGAACCATTTTGAGCCATTTTTGAACAACTCCTGAACCATTTTGAAAAACTTTTCTACCAATGATACGCGTCGTCATTCATCCACTTTCCCTGGACTTTAAGAACCTGTTCAATGATATCCCTGACGCATCCGTGGCCTCCCGGCTGATGCGAAATATAGGTTGCGACTCTTTTGATTTCTTCCACTGCATCCAAAGGGCATGTAGGTACTCCAGCCGCAAGCATAATTTCATAATCAGGAATGTCGTCACCCATATAGAGAATATTCTCTTTCGTCAGGTTATGATCTTTAAGGTATTGATTGTAAATATCAATCTTTTTATCGACACCCAGGAAAACATCTTCTACCTTCAGAGTCTCAAAGCGTCGTTTCATCGATTCGGAATAACCTCCTGAAATTATAGCAATTCTATAGTTTTTTTTTATTGCAAGTTGCATTGCATACCCATCTTTTACATTGGCCGTGCGCAAGGCATCTCCGTCGCTGGTTAAAATAACCTGTCCATCCGAAAGAACTCCGTCGTAATCGAAAATAAATGTATTTACTTTTAAAAGTTTCTCCTTGTAATTCGACATCGACGTTGATTTTTATTATTTGTATTTATTGCTGACCAGGTTGGCTAAGAGTCGGTAAAGTTCAGCATATTCGGGCAAGGATGCAAGTATTTCCAGATGCTTTTCTATAGTCGTGGTGTCATTTCGTCGTGCGGGCCCGGTCTGCATTTTCAATGGATCGCCTGAAGTAGCTTTCCTTGCAGTTTCCACTATCAACGGGTGAAGGACTTCCTGCGGTAAACCGGAACCGTTAAGCACTTCATTACTTATGGTATACATAAGGTTCGAATAGTTTCCCGCAAATACAGCTGCCACATGCAATAACATTCTCTGGTGGCTGTCAGCTTCGTAAACTTTTGAGGAAAGGGACAACGCTACTTTTTTAATGGCTTGATTTACTTCACCGGATGATGACTCAAGAAAGAACGGAACTTCTCGAATATTAACCGGTGTGCCTTTGGAGAAAGTTTGCAAAGGATAAAATACGCCATAATTTTGAAAGGAACCTTTTAATGCGTCTTTTGAAACAGAACCGGCAGTGTGTACAACAATTCCATCAAATTTGCCGATTTCGTTGGCTACAATTTCAATCGCATTATCAGCAACAGCTATAATGATCAAATCAGCATTTTTCCCTAAGTCAGAAATGCTGTTACAAGCCGTGGAGCCACAGACTTCGGCCAAGGCTTGTGCATTTGAAAAATTCCGGCTCCAGATTCCCGTAATCTGATACCCCTGCAACTTTAATGCATTAGCCAGGTGCCAGGCAATATTCCCTGATCCGGCTAATGCAATTTTAGTAATGCTTTTTTGCATTGCTGCAGTATTGTGAGATATAAATCGCTCAGTTAATTTTTAATTTCTGTGTCTTTGTTTTTACCCATTGTGCGCCGCATAATTGTATAGGTCAGTCCGCTGAACATTACCACAATTCCAAGCCATAAAACGCCTATAAATGGAAACACAATGGCTTTCATAACAATGTAGTCCTGCTGCCTTTCATAAATTCCAACGTGAATAGCTTTTGAATCCGGGTCTACTCCTTCGAAACGCAATTTCAGGTTCATCGGCTCTAGTATCCCGTCGGTTTGCTTCAGTTGTCCGCTAACAATTTCGTATTTAATCTCAGTTTCCATTAATCCGTTAGACATACTCATGATCTTAAGTCTGGCAACAATACTGGCATTGTTTACATCGTCATTCACCATGGTTGTTTTAACATCTTCGAGGATAATAAAATTGCGATCAGCTCTTAATGTGTCATGCAGGTTCATTGGTTCTTCCCCACTTTTGCTAAAGCCTTCTGCGTCAGCTGGACCTGAATTTTGTTGAGCGAAACTCAGGAACGTATAAATATCCTTATCAAGAAAGTGTTTCGTATCCGGATTGTACACATTTCCCATCCGGGTATTTACATTTAAAGAAGGGTGTAAACTGAAATCTATTTTGCCGGTTCCTGCATCCTTCATTTTAACAAAATCAACCTGGTAAAAGGTTTCTCTGCCTTTAGTTTTAGAGTTGGTATAGGTAACCATATATTTTCCCATTGGTTTCCCTACACCCCTCACTAAAATGAGGTTATCTTGGTTTTCGCTATCACTTCCTGCATTCATTCCTGATGTATTTCGCGAAATTACCTGTGAATTACTAAATGCAAGTACTACACCTAATAGGAACAGTGTAAAGCCAACATGTGTAAAAGCGCCACCAACATTTGTAGTTTTCTTTATATAATGAATTATAAAATCGATTGATACTACCATTGCTAACAGAATGCTGAAAAGAAGTACCAAACGGCCGGCTCCTGTTACATTATCGCCCAATGCAATTAACACAGTTAGTATTAAAGTTATCCCGGAAGCAATGGATATTTTCCGGAGAAACAACTTTGTGTCATTCGGGCCGTACCATAAATACTGACTGATTGCAATACCTAACGCTATTACAATTGCGAATGGCATTTGCCAGGTATTGTAAAAATGAACATTATCAATTGGAGGCGCTATTCCTGTTCCAAAAAGTTTGTTGAAAACTGGGATAGAAGTAGTAGCCGTAACCTGGAAAGCGGAAATTAAAGCAATTATGGCCCCTATCAGCATCCAGAATTCACGGGTCATTACATCGTCATTGTCTTTTTTAGGGAATTCCTTTTTTCGTAAAAATAAAAGTATAACAGGCAGTATCAGGAAGAGGGCCGTGAAAACAATCATTTGTGTCGAAAGCGCGTTTTCGCCGAACGAATGCACTGACGTTTCGCCAAGCACACCACTACGGGTAAGGTAGGTAGCATACATTACGAAAAACCAACCGAGTATCGTGAAGAAATAAGTTGTATTGTAGGTGTTAAACCTTTTCCTTGCAATTATCATGCTATGTAATGTAGCGATCAGTAAAAGCCAGGGTACAAGCGAAGCATTTTCGACAGGATCCCATGCCCAGAATCCTCCAAAGGTGAGCGATTCATAAGCCCAGCGGCCACCGAGTATGATTCCGTTGCCTAAGGCAAGAATGCCGGCAAGTGTCCATGGAATAGCCGGTTTTAACCAGGAATGGTATTCTTTACGCCAAAGCGATGCGATTGCATAGCTAAAAGGAACAAGCGCAACAGCATAACCAAGGAAAAGTGAAGGCGGGTGAATAATCATCCAGATGTTTTCGAGTAGCGGATTCAATCCGTTACCATCGGTAAGCATGGTAAGATAATTCGCTTGTTTGAAAAGTTCCTCCCCTGCGTTGGATGGCATTTCCCTCAACAACCGGAATGGGCTCTCACCTATACTGAAACTACCCAAGTCCAGGCCTAAAACCATTGAAATCAGGAAAAACTGCCCGGTAGCAAAAACCGGCATAACCCAGGCTTTCCAATCTTTCGCCGTACGTAGTAAAATTAAGCCAATAATTCCTTGCCAGAATGCCCAAACCAGGTATGAGCCTTCCTGTCCTGCCCAAAAACAGGATATCATGAATTTTACCGGCATCTCTCTTGACGAATACTGCCATACATAAGAGAATTCGAAACAATGATTACCGATTAAGTAGTATAATGCTCCGATTGCGCCAAGTAAAGTTATAAAATGAAACCAGTAAAGGTTTCCGGCCAGTTTAGAATAAAGTACTTTCTTCTCTGCTTTTTTTAGCGATAAAACAAAGAGAAGTGCCGATATTATTAATGATAAGAAGCTTAGCCAGATAAATATCCGGCCTAAAGATCCGACCATTAAGTGTTCACCTATGTATTGTATGTTCATATAAATATCAGTGTATGTTTAAGTGGCAAAAGTATACTTTAAAACGAAAACTTTGGAAAGTTGTTTTTATTTGCTGTAAAAAATATTGTAAATATCCGATAAACAACAGGTTGGAATTAATCTGGAATTGATCTCTACTTGATAATTAGCAACAAATTCATTGTCTTTTAAAAATTCATTAATATTGCGATCAGCTTATAAAACAAAATTAAGAGTATGGATATTAAAATAGTTGAAGTAACCTCAAAAAAACTACTTCGCACCTTTATTCATTTGCCGGCAAAACTTCATGGAGATGAGCCTAACTGGATGCCAACAATTTATGCTGATGACTGGAACTTTTTTAACCCCAAAAAGAATCATCAGTTTGACTCCTGTGATACAATAATGGTTCTCGCCTTGCTGAATGGAAAGCCTGTTGGAAGGATAATGGGTATTATTCATAATCAGTATAATACATTGCGAAATGAAAACACCGCAAGGTTTGGCTATTTTGATTCCATAAATAACCATGAAGTTGCACATGCTATGTTTGTTTTTATACAGGATTGGGCAAAGCAAAAAGGTATATCACTTCTGGTAGGTCCTTACGGATTTTCAGATAAGGATATCCAGGGCTTACTCATCGAGGGATTTGAATGGATACCATTGATCGATTCGGCCTGTAATCCACCTTATGTTGTAAAGCTGGTCGAAAATGAGGGCTTTAGAAAGGAGATTGATTGTATGACATATAAGTTTCCTGTTAACTTAGTTCTCCCTGAATTATATTATCGTATCCAACAACGTTCAAACTACAGCAATAACACTGAGTTGATTGAATTTTCTTCACGCCGGCAACTCAAACCATATATAGTCCCTGTTCTCCAACTGGTGAATCGCACGTATGATGATTTATACGGTTTTGTTCCAATGTCGGATACTGAAATGCATGAATTTGCCTCCCGCTATCTACCCATTATAGATCCCCGATTTGTAAAAATTATCACAAAAGAAGGCGCGGTTATTGCGTTTATCATAGCGATACCAAACCTTACGAAGGGAATTCAGAAATCAAGAGGATACCTTTTTCCATTTGGTATTTTCCAGATTTTGCTGGCCTCTAAAAAAGCAAAACAGCTGGATCTCATGTTAGGAGCAGTTCGCCGCGATTATCAGGGTACCGGCCTTGAGGTTGTTATGGGTATAAGCCTGATTGAATCAGCCCGTAAAGCTGACTTTAAAGATATTGAAGCGCATCTTATTCTCGAAAACAATTATAAAATGCGTGCTGAGATTGAACGGCTAAAAATACCCGCACACAAGCGTTTCAGGGTTTTCAGAAAGGAAATATAGATAAAATTAGAAGTCATAATGTTCAGTAATAGGATTCTGGAAATAAATATTTTTCTCCTTTCAGTATTATTCTAATAATAATTAGTAATTTTGCACCCCTTAAAATCATTAAATTAATCACTTAACCGAAAGGAAGTTTATCCATTATGATCATTGTTCCTGTAAAAGAAGGCGAAAGCATTGACCGCTCGCTGAAGAAATTGAAACGTAAATTCGAAAAAACCGGTGTTGTAAAAGAACTGCGCAATCGTCAAAAGTTTACTAAGCCGTCAATCGTACGTCGCGAAGAAGTTCGCCACGCAATTTATATCCAACAGCTTCAGCAGCAGCAGGAATTGTAGTCAACCCGGAATTATTTCCGGATGGCAGGAAGTAATACTTGCATTTCTCATACTATTGTTGTACTTTTAACGTTAGTTAAGTACAATAAATAAGTGAGGGGCAAAGGTTACTTCCTGTTTTATTTTGAAGGATGCTGAAGGATAAATATATAGATTACCTGAGATTTGAAAGGCGGTATTCCGCGCATACCATTCTGGCATATCATACCGATCTGGATGATTTTACCAAATTTCTTTCCCTGCAATATTCTGTCACTGATCTTCTTCAAGCTGATCATAGTTTGATACGGTCATGGCTGGTCAGCCTGATTGAGCGCAAAATTTCTCCCCGATCAATCAATCGAAAACTTTCCACGCTTAAATCTTTTTATCGCTACTGCCAAAAGCAGGGACTTATCAAAAACAGTCCTATGCTTAAAGTTGTAGCTCCGCGCATTTCCAAACAATTGCCCGTATTTCTTACCCGTGATAATCTTGATGATTTACTGAAAAAGGTTGAATTTACTCCGGATTACCAAGGTTGCAGGGATAAAATGATAATTACATTATTTTATGCAACAGGCATCCGTAAATCTGAATTGGTTCAAATACAATTATCAGATCTGGACCTTCAGAAAGGAACGCTTAAAGTTTTAGGAAAAAGAAACAAAGAACGAATAGTACCTTTTGGTGAAAATGTTATTAATATGTTGAAAGAGTACCTCGAATACAGGGGTGAATTTTTAACGGAAAATAGTAGTGAATTACAAAACAATATCCATTCGCTTTTTGTTACTTCGAAAGGATTACCTGTCTATCCTCGACTTGTATACAACATAGTTCATAAATACCTTGCGATAATTGCTTTGAACAGCAAACTCAGCCCGCATGTATTACGGCATACTTTTGCAACACATATGCTTGATGATGGTGCCGATCTGAATGCAATAAAGGAAATATTAGGTCATTCAAGCCTGGCAGCAACCCAGGTATATACGCACAACACAATTGAGAAACTTAAAACTATCTACAAACAAGCCCATCCAAGGGCGTAATTAAAAAGGAGGACTCATGAAAGTTAACATCAATTCAGTACATTTTAAAACCGACAGGAAGTTGGACTCATTCATTACCGAAAAGGTAGAAAAGCTTTCGGATTTGTACGACGGGATAATCGGAAGTGAAGTAACGCTCAGGGTTAATAATGGTGAAGACCATGATAATAAGATTGCTGAAATCCGTTTATTGGTTCCAGGGAATGATCTTTTTGCAAAAAAACAGAGCAAATCCTTTGAGGAAGCGACTGATATAGCTGTTGATGCACTTCGTAAGCAACTATCCAAACATAAAGAGAAACAAAGAGGCGAATAAAAATAAATGAAAATTTTTTCATCACTTGTTTGGTAAATCAAATTAAGTGCGTACATTTGCAGTCCTTTTCAAAAAGGACTGCTTTTGTTTATATAAAGCAGGATGTAAAGTGCTGATAATAAGGATTGTTTGAGTTACATAAACACAAAAAGCCCGCTTTTGAAGCTCTTTTACAGAGGCATAAAAAAGGCCGATGTAGCTCAGTTGGTAGAGCAGCTGATTTGTAATCAGCTGGTCGGGGGTTCGAGTCCCTCCATCGGCTCAACGTTCATTGCAATATTAAAAATACCCGGGGGGATACCAGAGCGGTCAAATGGGGCAGACTGTAAATCTGTTGGCTAAGCCTTCGGAGGTTCGAATCCTCCTCCCCCCACATTTTATAATTTGATAATGTGTTAATGTGTTAATATTAGTTGTTGAAGATAATTAGCACATTAGCAAATTAAAAACATTGTCACATTTATTTTTGCGGAAGTAGCTCATTTGGTAGAGCGATAGCCTTCCAAGCTATAGGTGGCGGGTTCGAGCCCCGTCTTCCGCTCGTTGAAGGCCTTTGTAGCTCAGGGGTAGAGCGCTTCCTTGGTAAGGAAGAGGTCGCGAGTTCAATTCTCGCCGAAGGCTCTGATTTGTAAGTTAAAATCAATACAAAAAGTAAAACAATAAACATTAATTAAAATGGCAAAAGAAAAATTCGATCGTTCAAAACCTCATTGTAATGTAGGTACTATCGGTCATATTGACCATGGTAAGACCACTCTTACTGCAGCTATTACCCTTGTGTTGGCTGATAAAGGTTTGTCAGAATACCGTTCATTCGATTCTATCGACAACGCTCCTGAAGAAAAGGAACGTGGTATCACTATTAATACTGCTCACGTTGAGTATTCAACTGCTAACCGTCACTATGCTCACGTTGACTGTCCAGGTCACGCTGACTATATTAAAAACATGGTTACTGGTGCTGCCCAAATGGACGGTGCAATCATCGTAGTTGCTGCTACTGACGGTCCTATGCCACAAACCCGTGAGCATATCCTTCTGGCTCGCCAGGTAGGTGTTCCTCAGTTGGTAGTTTTCATGAACAAGGTTGACCTTGTTGATGATGAAGAACTACTTGACCTTGTAGAAATGGAAATCCGCGAACTTCTTACATTCTATGGTTTCGATGGAGATAATGTTCCCGTTATTCGCGGATCAGCTCTTGGTGGACTGAATAAAGAACCTAAATGGGTTGAAAAAATTATGGAATTGATGGATGCTGTTGATACCTATATTCCATTGCCAACACGTGCCAGAGATAAAGACTTCCTGATGCCGATTGAAGACGTATTCTCAATCACAGGTCGTGGTACCGTTGCTACCGGTCGTATTGAATCAGGTATTATTCACGTTGGTGATCCTGTTGAAATCGTTGGTATGGGTGCTGAAAAACTGAAGTCAGTTTGTACCGGTGTTGAAATGTTCCGTAAATTGCTGGATCAGGGCGAAGCCGGTGACAACGCAGGTTTACTCCTCCGTGGTATTGATAAAGAAGCTATCCGTCGTGGTATGGTTATTATCAAACCAGGTTCAGTACATCCACACAAACACTTCAAAGCTGAAGTTTATATCCTGAAGAAAGAAGAAGGTGGACGTCACACTCCATTCCAGAATAAATATCGTCCTCAGTTCTATTTCAGAACAACCGACGTTACTGGAGAAATCACACTTCCTGAAGGAGTTGAAATGATTATGCCTGGTGATAATGTTACTATTGAAGTACATTTGATCAGTGAAATCGCTATGACTAAAAACCTCCGTTTTGCTATCCGTGAAGGTGGCCGTACAGTAGGTGCAGGTCAGGTAACTGAAATTCTTGACTAAAAAAAATACGAGAAGGAACCTCATGCCTGGGGTTCCTTTTCTGCCTTTTTAATTAATGTTATACTTAGTCTGGCCTGTTCCAGGTAACCCTGCAACAGGCTACGGCTATACGGGTGTAGCTCAATTGGTAGAGTGGCGGTCTCCAAAACCGTAGGCTGTGGGTTCGACCCCTACCACCCGTGCAAAATATTTTGACTATATGGCAAATAATAAATTCGTAGAGTACGTCAAAGAAAGTTACGACGAACTCATGCATAAAGTTTCGTGGCCAACATGGAGCGAATTGCAGAATAGTGCAGTAGTTGTATCAGTTGCTTCCCTGATAATTGCACTCGTGGTTTTTGTTATGGATAAATCGTTTGAGGTTATTCTCCAGCAATTTTATTCATTATTTTAACCTGTATTAAACTATAAGTCTGATATTGGTAACCAACCTTTAAATTCACCATCCGGCATGGGCGAACAAGTGAAAAAGTGGTATGTGGTGAGAGCCATCAGCGGGAATGAGAAAAAGGTGAAAATATACCTTGAAAGCGAGATTAGTCGTCTCAAATTACAGGATTATATTGCACAGGTACTCATCCCAACTGAAAAAGTCTATCTGGTACGTAATGGCAAAAAAGTCAGCAAAGAGCGAAACTATTTGCCTGGCTATGTTTTAATCGAAGCCGTTCTTACCGGGGAGATACCTCACATTATTCGCAATATCCCCGGAGTACTAGGTTTTCTTGGCTCGAAAGATGAACCTGTACCCCTGAGACAAGCCGAAGTAAACAGGATACTTGGTAAGGTAGATGAGCTCTCAGAGCAAGGCGCCGAATTCAGTATTCCGTATATTGTTGGTGAAACGGTAACAGTCATAGATGGACCATTCAACAGTTTCAGTGGAATCATTGAAGAAATCAATGAGGAAAAGAAGAAACTGAAAGTAATGGTGAAAATTTTTGGCCGTAAAACTCCTTTGGAACTTTCGTTTACGCAAGTGGCAAAGGAAGCCTAGGTAGTTACTAAACTCCGCAAGTACAAATCCTTTAAGAAAAAAAAAGATGGCAAAAGAAGTTGCTGGATTAATTAAACTGCAAATTAAAGGTGGCGCGGCTAATCCTTCACCTCCGGTAGGACCTGCATTAGGTTCGAAGGGTGTGAATATTATGGAGTTCTGTAAACAGTTCAATGCACGTACTCAGGATAGAGCCGGTAAGGTTACACCTGTCGTTATCACTGTATACAAGGACAAGTCGTTTGATTTTATTGTTAAAACGCCTCCTGTTGCCGTTCAACTCCTTGAAGTGACTAAGCAGAAAAGCGGATCGGCCGAACCAAACCGTAAAAAGGTTGCTTCGGTTACGTGGGACCAGGTCAAAGAAATTGCCGAAGGCAAAATGGAAGACCTTAACTGTTTCACAATCGAATCCGCTATGCGCATGGTTGCAGGTTCTGCCCGTAGTATGGGTATAACTGTACAAGGCGAATTCCCAACCAATATGTAAAGCTGATCGGTTGATCAGGCTTTCATGAATTAAAAATGTGTTATTACCATTAACCTTACGTAAAATGGCTAAATTGACAAAAAATCAAAAACTGGCTTTAGCTAAATACGACAAGGACGCTACCTATACACTAGCTGATGCTGCGCGTATTGTTAAAGACATAACAACATCAAAGTTCGACGCTTCCGTTGATATTGATGTTCGTCTTGGAGTTGACCCACGCAAAGCCAACCAGATGGTTCGAGGTATTGTTACCTTGCCGCATGGAACCGGGAAAACTATTAGTGTTCTCGTGCTCTGTACTCCTGAGAAGGAAGAAGAAGCAAAAGCTGCCGGAGCTGATTATGTTGGCCTTGACGAGTATATCCAGAAGATTAAAGAAGGCTGGACCGACGTTGACGTTATTATTACAATGCCTAGCATTATGCCTAAAGTAGGTGCTCTTGGCCGCATACTTGGTCCTCGCGGACTTATGCCTAACCCCAAGACCGGTACCGTTACTATGGAGGTAGGAAAAGCTGTACAAGAAGTGAAAGCGGGTAAAATCGACTTCAAAGTTGATAAATTCGGTATCATTCACGCAGGTATAGGCAAAGTATCGTTTGAGCAGGAAAAACTTATAGAGAATGCTAAAGAATTGTTGGCAACCATCGTTAAGTTGAAACCTTCATCAGCTAAAGGTACTTATGTAAAAAGCGTCTTCATGTCGAGTACTATGAGTCCTGGTGTACGTATCGATGAAAAATCGGTCAAATAATAATTCCGGTAACAATAAGTACTTGATCTTTAAAGAAGAAAAATCGCTATGAAAAGAGAAGACAAGAGTCAACTTATAGACAACCTAACTGAGCAATTGCAAGCTGCTAAGTATTTGTACATTACAGATATTTCTGATATGGACTCGGAAAATACCAGCAAGCTTCGCCGCCTTTGTTTCAAAAGGGAAGTAGAGTTGATCGTAGTTAAAAACGCGTTGCTGCAAAAAGCAATGGAAAAGTCCGGTAAGGACTTTGGACCTCTGTACGATGTTCTGAAAGGTCATACCTCAATTATGATCGCCGACCAGGGAAGTACCGCTGCTAAGCTGATCAAAGAATTCAGGAAAACATCCCCTAAACCTCTGTTAAAAGGAGCATATGTTGAAGAAATGGCTTTCGTTGGTGACAATCAACTTGACGCACTCATCGCAATTAAGACCAAAAATGAGCTTATCGCCGATGTTATCTTAGCGCTCAACTCACCAGCACGCAATGTTATTTCAGCTCTGCAATCCGGTGGACAGAAATTATCAGGTGTAATTAAGACCTTGTCCGAACGTCCTGCATAACAACAGGCAAGCGTACAAAATGAATTAATCAATTATTGTAAAACACTTAAAACAACAAATAAAATGGCAGACTTGAAAGCTTTCGCTGAACAGTTAGTGAATCTGACAGTAAAAGAAGTTAATGAACTTGCTCAGATACTAAAGAACGAATACGGTATTGAACCAGCAGTTGCAGCTGCAGTAGCAGTAGCATCAGCAGGTGGAGATGCTCCTGTAGTTGAAGAACAAACTTCATTCGATGTTATCCTTAAACACCCTGGCCAGGCTAAATTGGCTGTGGTTAAATTAGTAAAAGAGTTGACCAGCCTTGGTCTGAAAGAAGCAAAAGACTTAGTTGACGCTGCTCCTAAAGCTCTTAAAGAAGGTGTAACTAAGGACGAAGCAAACGCCCTTAAACAACAACTCGAAGAAGCAGGTGCTGAAGTTGAGATAAAGTAAATATTGCTATTTAGACTACAATTACCAAACTGACTTCTTATTCCTGCTTTACGCGCGAATAAGTAGTCAGTTTTCTTCCCGATTTTCATATCGGGATTAATTGTTTAAAAATACTTTGTTTATTTAAATCTTAAACTTCATGGCTTTGGCTTCACAAAAAACTGAACGGTTTAGCTTCGGGACCTCGAAAATCAAATCAGAGTATCCTGATTTTCTCGAAGTACAAATAAAGTCTTTCCAGGACTTTTTTCAACTGGAGACAAATCCTGACAACCGTGTAAATGAAGGCCTTTTTAAGGTTTTTTCGGAAAATTTTCCTATCACAGACGCCAGGAACAACTTTGTTCTCGAGTTCCTTGATTATTTTATTGATCCTCCCCGCTACTCAATAGAGGAGTGCATCGAAAGAGGGCTGACTTACAGCGTTCCTCTTAAAGCAAAATTAAAACTCTTCTGTACCGACCCTGAGCACGAAGATTTCGAAACTATTATTCAGGACGTTTATCTGGGAATGATCCCATATATGACGCCTAAAGGCACATTCGTAGTGAATGGCGCTGAACGCGTAGTTGTTTCGCAGTTGCACCGTTCGCCCGGTGTATTTTTCGGTACAAGTTTTCATACCAATGGCCAGCAATTGTACTCGGCCAGAATTATTCCTTTCAAAGGATCGTGGATGGAGTTCACAACGGACATCAACCATGTGATGTATGCTTACATCGACAGGAAAAAGAAATTACCTGTAACTACCCTGTTACGGGCTATTGGTTTTGAAAGTGATAAAGATATTCTCGAAATCTTCAACCTCGCTGAGGAAATCAAAGTAAGCAAGGCCGGACTTAAGAAATATGTTGGCCGGAAACTTGCCGCAAGGGTTCTCAGAACCTGGATCGAAGATTTTGGTGATGAGGATACAGGCGAAGTTGTTTCTATCGAACGTACTGATGTAATTATTGACCGCGAAACTGTAATTGACAATAATCACATTGATATGATTGTTGATTCAGGCGCTAAATCAATTCTTCTGCATCGCGACGATATCAACTCGCAGGATTTTTCCATTATCTTCAATACCCTTCAAAAGGATACCGCCAACAGCTCAAAAGAAGCTGTTGAATATATATACAGGCAGTTACGTAACGCTGAGCCACCCGATGAAGAAACAGCACGTGGAATTATCGAGAAGCTATTCTTCTCCGATAAACGCTACGATTTGGGTGATGTAGGACGTTACAGGATCAACAAAAAACTGTCTCTTGACATCCCACTCGAAACAAAGGTTCTCACAAAAGAAGACCTTATTTCGATCATAAAATATCTTATCGGCCTTATCAACTCCAGAACTGAGGTTGATGATATCGATCACTTAAGTAACCGTCGTGTTCGTACCGTTGGAGAACAATTGTACAACCAGTTTGGTGTAGGTTTGGCCCGTATGGCCCGTACTATCAGGGAACGTATGAATGTACGTGACAATGAAGTATTTACACCAATGGATCTGATTAATGCCAAAACATTATCGAGCGTAATCAACTCGTTCTTTGGCACTAACCAGTTGTCACAGTTTATGGACCAGACAAATCCACTGAGTGAAATTGCTCACAAACGTAGGGTTTCTGCACTGGGACCTGGAGGTCTTTCACGTGAAAGAGCCGGTTTTGAAGTACGTGACGTTCACTATACTCACTACGGCCGTCTATGTACGATTGAAACACCTGAAGGCCCGAACATCGGTCTTATTTCTTCGTTATGCGTTTTCGCTAAAATCAATAAACTTGGTTTTATTGAAACCCCTTATAAGTTGGTTACAAACGGTAAGGTTGAACTTGCCGAAACTATGTATCTCAGCGCTGAGGAAGAAGAAAACAAGATTATTGCCCAGGCGACCACTCCTATGGATGAACAGGGCAATTTTGATTCGGACAAAGTTAAAGTACGTTACCTTGCCGATTATCCTCTTATTGAAAAAGAGAAAGTCGATCTTATTGATATTGCTCCTAACCAAATTGCTTCGATTGCAGCTTCACTGATTCCTTTCCTGGAACATGATGATGCTAACCGTGCCCTGATGGGATCGAACATGATGCGCCAGGCTGTACCTCTTTTGAACCCTGAAAGACCCATAGTCGGAACAGGTATCGAAGGTCGTGTTGCCCAGGATTCACGTGTACTTATCAATGCCGAAGGTGATGGTATAGTTGAGTATGTGGATTCGGTTCAGATTGTAATCCGCTATGCCCGACTGGAAGAGGAAAGACTAGTAAGTTTTGACGAAGATGTTAAAGTTTACAATCTTACCAAGTTTGCGCGTACTAACCAGAATACTTGTATGAACCTCAGGCCTATCGTCCGTAAAGGCGATAAGGTGAAAATGGGCCAGGTATTATGCGAAGGTTATGCAACCCAGGCAGGTGAACTTGCTCTTGGCCGTAACCTTATGGTTGCGTTCATGCCTTGGAAAGGCTACAACTTTGAAGATGCTATCGTAATTTCCGAACGCGTTGTGAAAGAAGATATTTTCACATCATTGCATATTGAGGAATTTACCCTGGAAGTTCGCGATACCAAACGTGGTGTTGAAGAACTTACCAACGACATTCCAAATGTAAGCCAGGAAGCTACAAAAGATCTCGACGAAAGTGGTTTGATCCGTATTGGTGCCGAAGTTAATGAAGGAGATATTTTAATCGGTAAGATTACTCCTAAGGGAGAAAGCGATCCAACTCCTGAGGAAAAACTACTTCGCGCAATTTTCGGTGATAAAGCCGGCGACGTGAAAGATGCTTCACTTAAAGCACCTCCTTCGATGAAGGGTGTTGTTATAAGCAAGAAACTTTTCTCACGTGTAGTTAAGGACAAAAAACTCAAAGCTAAAGAAAAGGATTTTGTTAAGGAACTTGATGATGAGTTCTCAAAGAGTACTACAGATCTGAAACAGAAGCTAGTTGATAAACTTACCGTTCTGGTGAGTGGTAAAACTTCACAAGGAGTTTACAATAACTTCAAGAACGAAATGGTTCCCAAAAAGGTGAAATTCACCCAGAAAATGTTAATGGGAATTGATTTCATCAACGTAAATCCTAACAAATGGACTACCGATAAGGATGTTAATGAGCTTATCAAACAGCTTATTAACAACTTCATCATCAAGTACAAAGAAATTCTGGGAGTTTACAACCGGAAGAAATTTGTTGCAACAGTTGGTGATGAATTACCAAATGGAATTGTTCAGATGGCTAAAGTTTACGTAGCTAAAAAACGTAAGCTTAAAGTTGGGGATAAAATGGCAGGACGCCACGGGAATAAAGGTATTGTCGCACGTATTGTTCGTGAAGAAGACATGCCTTTCCTCGAAGACGGAACACCTGTTGATATCGTATTGAATCCGCTGGGGGTACCTTCGCGTATGAACCTGGGACAGATTTTCGAAACTGTACTGGGATGGGCCGGAGCAAAAACCGGAACTCATTTCGCTACACCTATTTTCGATGGTGGTTCAATTGATCAGATTAATGAACTCATGGTTAAAGCCGGCTTACCTGAAAACGGTAAAGTTTTCTTGTATGATGGCGGAACCGGTGAGCAATTCGATCAAACGGCAACAGTTGGTTACATTTACATGCTGAAACTTCACCATATGGTTGACGACAAGATGCATGCGCGTTCCATCGGACCATATTCACTCATAACACAACAGCCACTTGGAGGTAAAGCTCAATTCGGCGGTCAGCGTTTCGGTGAAATGGAAGTCTGGGCACTTGAAGCATACGGCGCTGCCAATATACTTCAGGAAGTTCTGACAGTTAAATCCGACGACGTAGTTGGAAGAGCCAAAGCATATGAAGCCATTGTAAAAGGTGAAAATATGCCGACTCCGGGTATCCCTGAATCATTCAATGTACTTGTTCACGAGCTCAGAGGTCTAGGCCTTAGCGTAAGCTTCGAATAAATATTCAAAAGCCTCGAAGCATCATGTTTTAAAAGACATGATGCTTTGTCAGGCTAAGAATGTTTGTAGTGTAACAACAGTAATTTTAATCGTTAATCCTTTCTTGATATATGGCTTTCAGAAAAGAAAATACAGCCGCTAATAAATTTTCCAGAATCAGAATAAGCCTCGCTTCGCCTGAATCAATTTTGGAAAGATCGAGCGGTGAAGTACTTAAACCCGAAACTATAAACTACAGAACTTACAAGCCTGAAAGGGATGGTTTGTTCTGTGAACGCATTTTCGGTCCTGTGAAGGATTGGGAATGTCATTGCGGGAAATACAAGCGGATCAGGTACAAAGGTATTGTTTGCGACCGTTGCGGTGTTGAAGTAACCGAGAAAAAGGTTCGCCGCGAACGCATGGGACATATCCAATTGGTAGTTCCTGTAGCTCATATCTGGTATTTCCGTTCCTTGCCAAATAAAATTGGCGCATTACTTGGAGTTCCGTCCAAAAAACTGGATTCAATTATATATTATGAAAGGTATGTAATTATTCAGGCTGGTGTTCTTGCTTCCGAAGGGCTTAAAACCCTTGATTTTATTACAGAAGAGGAATACTTTGATTATCTCGACAAACTGCCGAAAGATAATCAGTACCTGGATGAAAGTGATCCAAACAAATTTATTGCAAAAATGGGTGCCGAAGCATTAATTGCTTTGCTCTCACGCCTTGACCTGGACCAGATGTCGTACGATTTGCGTCACAAAGCAAATACGGAAACATCACAGCAAAGGAAAATGGAAGCACTCAAACGCCTCCAGGTTTATGAATCATTCCGCGATGCTCAAACACGTGGTGAGAACAAACCTGAATGGATGATCGTAAAAGTGGTTCCGGTAATTCCACCAGAACTTCGTCCTTTGGTTCCATTGGATGGCGGTCGTTTTGCAACCAGTGATTTAAATGACTTATACCGTAGGGTTATCATACGTAACAACCGTTTGAAACGCCTTATCGAAATAAAAGCTCCTGATGTTATCATGCGTAATGAAAAACGTATGCTCCAGGAAGCAGTAGATTCACTTTTTGATAATTCACGTAAGGCAAGTTCAGTAAAAACCGAATCAAACCGCGCGCTGAAATCATTAAGCGATAGCCTTAAAGGTAAACAAGGCCGTTTCCGTCAGAACTTACTTGGTAAACGTGTCGACTATTCAGGTCGTTCGGTTATTGTTGTAGGTCCTGAACTTAAACTTCACGAATGCGGACTTCCAAAAGATATGGCTTCGGAATTATTCAAGCCATTTATTATCCGCAAAATGCTGGAACGCGGTATTGTAAAAACTGTTAAGTCAGCTAAAAAAATTGTGGATCGTAAAGATCCTGTTGTTTGGGAAATCCTTGAAAATATATTGAAAGGACATCCTGTTATGCTTAACCGTGCTCCGACGCTGCACAGGTTAGGGATCCAGGCTTTCCAGCCAAAACTGATTGAAGGAAAAGCTATTCAGCTTCACCCACTGGCTTGTACGGCTTTCAATGCCGACTTTGACGGTGACCAGATGGCTGTGCATCTTCCATTAGGAAATGCTGCAATTCTCGAAGCTCAGATTCTGATGCTTGCTTCACACAATATCCTTAATCCTGCTAACGGCGCTCCTATCACTGTTCCTTCACAGGACATGGTTTTAGGTCTTTATTATATTACCAAAGGCCGTAAATCGGAGCCAGGTCATATAATGAAAGGTGAAGGAAAGAGCTTTTATTCCGCTGAAGAAGTAATTATAGCCTATAATGAGAAGCAGGCTGATTTACATTCATGGATCAAGGTTAGAATACCTGTTGAAGAAAACGGCGTTTTTGTTGAAAAACTTATTGAAACCACTGTAGGCCGTGTTCTTTTTAACCAGGTAGTTCCGCAGGAATATGGATTCATTAACCAGATTTTGACCAAGAAATCACTGCGTGATATTATCGGTGACCTGCTGAAAAAAACCGGTACCGCTAAAGCTGCCCGTTTCCTCGATGATATCAAGAACTTAGGTTTTACGATGGCTTTCAAAGGAGGTCTTTCGTTTAATCTTGGTGATGTAGTTGTTCCGAAACTCAAAGAAGAGCTGATTCATAAAGCAAATCTTGAAGTTGAAGAAGTAATGAATAACTATAATATGGGTTTCATTACCAATAACGAACGTTATAACCAGATCATTGATATCTGGACCCATACCAACGCAAACCTTACTAAAAAGGTTATGAGTGATCTTTCGACCGATAACCAGGGATTCAATCCGGCATACATGATGCTTGATTCAGGAGCCCGTGGATCGAAAGAACAGATCAGGCAGCTTTCAGGTATGCGCGGTCTGATGGCCAAACCACAGAAATCCGGAGCAACCGGCGGTGAAATTATCGAGAATCCTATTCTCTCCAACCTGAAAGAAGGATTGTCGGTACTTGAGTACTTTATTTCAACTCACGGTGCCCGTAAGGGTCTCGCCGATACTGCGCTTAAAACGGCCGATGCCGGTTACCTTACACGTCGTTTGGTTGACGTAGGTCAGGATGTTATTATTTCGGAACCTGACTGTGGTACTTTACGTGGTCGTGTTACTTCTGCTTTAAAGAAAAATGAAGAACTTGTTGAGTCACTTTACGATCGTATTCTGGGTCGTGTAACTCTGCATGATATTTACCATCCCCACACTGGCGAACTTATTGCTTCAGCCGGCAATGAACTTACCGAGGAAATCTGTACGATAATTGACGAGTCACCTATCGAATCTGTTGAAATCCGTTCAGTACTTACATGTGAATCCAAACAAGGCGTTTGCGCCCGTTGTTATGGTCGTAACCTGGCAACCGGACGTATGGTTCAAAAAGGTGAAGCCGTTGGTGTTATCGCCGCTCAATCTATTGGAGAGCCTGGTACTCAGCTTACATTGCGTACCTTCCACGTGGGCGGTGTTGCAGGCGCTAATATTGCATCTGCTTCACGTATAGTCGCTAAATACAATGGTGTTATCGAAATTGATGAGCTTCGTTCGGTAGCATATAAAAACAACGAGGGCCGTACATACGAAATCGTACTTGGTCGTTCCGCCGAAATGAGGATTATTGATCCGTTAACGGGGATTATCCTGGCTTCGGGACATATTCCTTATGCTTCGAATCTCTATTTTGAAAATGGTTCAACGGTTACAAAAGGCGACCTGATAACAGAATGGGATCCATACAATGCTGTAATTCTTTCGGAAGTTGATGGTAAATTAACGTTCGATAACATTACTGAAGGTGTAACGTTTAAAGTGGAAGCTGATGAGCAAACCGGCTACCAGGAAAAAGTTATCATTGAATCGCGTGTTAAAGGCAAAAATCCTTCTATCAAACTTGTTTCCACTGATGGTGAAGAGTTGAAAAACTATGACCTTCCGGTTGGATCCCACTTACAGGTCGAAGAAGGCAAAACTATCAAGGCTGGTGATGTATTAGTAAAAATTCCACGTGCAGTCGGGAAAACCGGTGATATCACGGGAGGTTTACCACGAGTAACCGAGTTATTCGAAGCACGTAACCCATCTGATCCTGCTGTTGTTTCTGAAATTGACGGAGTTGTAACTTTCGGTAAGAAACTGAAACGTGGCAATCGTGAAATCATCATCACATCCAAAACCGGTGAAGAACGCAGTTACCTGATCTCGACTTCAAAACAGATACTTGCCCAGGAAAATGACTACGTACGCGCCGGCACACCTTTGTCTGACGGTGCAATCACTCCTGCTGATATTCTGGCTATTAAAGGCCCGATGAAAGTTCAGGAATATATCGTAAATGAAATCCAGGAAGTTTATCGTCTGCAAGGTGTTAAGATTAACGACAAACACTATGAGGTTATCGTTCGTCAGATGATGCGTAAAGTTGAAGTTGTTGATCCGGGTGATACCAAATTCCTTGAAGGAGAACTGGTGAACAAGATTGACTTCAACGAAGAGAATGACTGGATTTTCGGTAAAAAAGTTGTAGAAGATTGTGGCGATAGTACTACGCTTAAATCAGGCCAGATTATCAGTGCCCGCAAACTTCGCGATGAGAACTCGTTGCTCAAACGCAGGGACAAAAAGCAGGTTGAGTCACGTGATGCCAACTCAGCAACGGCTAAACAGATTCTGCAAGGTATTACCAGGGCTTCCTTACAGGTTCGTAGCTGGATTTCTGCTGCTTCCTTCCAGGAAACTACCAAGGTGCTTACACAGGCTTCTATTCAGTCGAAGAGTGATGAACTATTAGGCTTGAAAGAGAATGTTATTGTCGGACATCTGATTCCTGCAGGAACTGGTTTACGTGAGTACGAACACCTTATTGTTGGTTCGCGCGAAGAGTATGACCGTATGCTGGCTTCAAAAGCCGAATAATTTCAAACTCAAATCTTATATGGGGAAACTGATTCAACTTAATTGATCAGTTTCCCCTTCTTTTTGGAACAAGAATTTTGTACGCAACTAAAAAGCTAAAATTATGGATATGAATGACCCTAAAAATCAAAATCCGAACCAAATCAATATCGAACTATCCGATGAGGTGAGCGAAGGTATTTATTCAAACCTGGCGGTAATCACACACTCCAATTCGGAATTTGTGATTGATTTTATAAAACTGATGCCCGGTGTGCCCAAAGCTAAAGTTAAGTCACGTATTATCCTTACCCCGCAACATGCCAAGCGTTTGTATCGGGCATTAAAAGATAATATCAGTAAGTTTGAATCCGTTCATGGGGTTATCAAAGAAACTGAAGGTGGGGATTATCCTTTTCAACTTAGCGGGCCGGCAGGACAGGCTTAACATTTGGACTAAACAAAAAAAAGAGACTCTTGTAAAAAGTCTCTTTTTTTTTGTTTTTATTGATGCTTTTAGTTGTTCATCACATATTTGTAAACGAGATCGGATTGCTCCGTACTAAGTTTAGCTTTGGGAGCCATTTTGCCAAGAATTTTCGTCCATTCATCCTTGGAATGTTTTGCTGGGTTAGGAAGTTTGTGGCATTTGCCACATTTGTTCTGAAACAAATCGTGGCCTTGTTGAAGTTCCGCAAGTGTTGCCGGCTGAACCTTATTAACATTAGCTTCGGTTGGAGCATAAATCTGCGTAGTACAAGCAACGCTTGCAACTAATAATAATACAATCAGTAATGGTTTCATATAGCGTGGTTTAAATTGGATAGGTAAAGATAACTTTTATCCCGATATTTATAACTCTTAACAAGCGAATTGAAAGAATGTTAATTAAATCTGGAATTTTTCGTAAAAAGAATTGCTCTGTTCAATATGATCGGAATATTCATACAGCCAGTTTTTAGCTATCTCTTATTTCAAAAAAAAAGCAGCAGCATTAATAAAATGCTGCTGCTTAAATCCGTTTAAACGGTTAAAATTTTATTGTTACACGTTGAATAATGAGTTAACAATAGGATCGTTTTTACTTGTACGATCATCGATACGTTTATCCATCATAAGAGGATATACACATTCGTCAATCAGCGCCTGGCTGGTTCGGGTAGTGACTTTGTAGGCTCGTCCTGCAGCAGATGTGGATTCGTATGAGAAATCCCATCCAAGTACCATAACCCTGCAACCCCGGCTATTGATCTTCTTAATAAGAGGTACATAATCCGTATCACCTGCAATAATAACAACTACATCTAATTCTTTGATAAGTGTTAATTCATAGGTTTCGAGAGAGAACCATACATCAATACCTTTTTCTTCAGCTTCGCCGGTACGGGAGTCAACCAAGAGCGGGTAATTGTGTGTAGTTATTCCTTCGTACATGAAAATGTCGTCAATGCGACGTTCATTTGTCATTTGTGTTAAACGGTAGGACTCGTCAGGGTATTTTTTTTCCAGCTGACTGGTCGAATAGCGCCCGCGAAACCAGTGAGTTTCTACAACCTGGCAATAACGTTTTTCCGAGTTTTCGAGTTTTGAAATTTCGTCGCGCAGAAATTCTGCAAGTCCATTAAAATTAATGGTACTCTTGCGTTCGTGGTGGTACCTGTAATAGGAATTAACTTTCAGAAAGAAAGTTCCGTCTATAAACAGTCCGATTTTTTTGATTTTCTCTTCCATCTAATTATGTATAAAAATAATTACACTAAAAGGTTGTCATATAGAATATACCTAGATAACATCAACCCTGTTAAATTGTTCATCTTCTTAAAGAAGTACTTATGGATAATTTATGTGGTAGTAAAAACATAAGATTATTCAAAGAGATTGCAGCTCGTACTGATTTGAAGAGGCACAAATTTAATCACATTTTGTTCAAAAACAAACTTTGTAATAAAATTCCTTTATTATAATTATTCTGCCTTATTTATGATTACAATACCAGGCCTTATAGTTTAAAATCAAATAAATAGAGGCATTCATTGTAAAGAAAAGCTATTTAAATGCCTTCTGATAAATTTAAATCTAAGAACATCCTACTGTATCAATCAATTTGAGTGAAATATCATATTGTAATGTGAGAAAATATAGTTCCTGTTATATTAGAAAGCAACCTAAATGCTTCTTTTCAGTTTTGCGTTTTAGAACCGGAAGGCATCAGTTTTATTCTTTTAATTGGTCCAAATTAGTTGTGACAACAGTAAACTTTTTTATCACTTACTCGGTTGAGGCATGCTCAACACATGAAATGTCTGAATTTTTGCCGGGTAGCGGCTCTATAATTGTATTCTTGTATCCTGGAGTAGCCACTATTTTTACATCTGCATCTGCACAAAATATTCACTCAAAAAGTTCCTTTATTGAGCTGAAATAGCTGATAACTTCCATCACTTTTAAACCAGCAGTCCCATTACTTTAATTTATGTACCCAGTTGTAACTGCCCTTGGGGTCTTTTGTTGTTGTACTGGTGCTGATTTGTGTATCTATACGTATCCGGGTAAAATAATCACGGAATGAAAGTGCAAAGAATATGCTCCCGATGGTTGGTTTGTCAGTGTTGCGATAATTAAGCCATAATTCGCGTGGCTGCCCTATCCATACACCAGTTATTTTGTTAATGTATGAATTCTGACCTAGCAGATTTATTCCCGATTTATCGAAAATATATTCCCACTCACATCCATATATTGCCTGGCCGCTGGGTTGAAAAGCCGGCAGATATCGTATGCTTATGGTTTCATCCGGGTTACGGAAAACAAATGCGTTAAAGTATATGCTACTTGTATCGCGGACGATCTGAAATTGGGCATCTGCGTGTGCTAAAGCTGCACCTAAGGCATTCAGGTTTTGTGTGTCGGGAATACTCTTAAAATCCAAAATGTTGTTAAGGGAATCAAATGTGATATGACTCTTTATAACGAAAGCGTTTCCAATACTATTTCCGCCAACTGAATGCCATATGTTGTTGTCCTTATAGCTAAACCATTCAAAATTAAATGTTTCGGGTATTTTGCTGTATTTGTCTTTTGAAAGTTGTGTATAGAATTCGTATTCTATGAGATGATTTGCAATCTTAAGTTCTTTGCTAAATTGAACTGTATCAAATATATGGTCCGATGTTTGGGCCTTTACTATCAGTGTAAATGCAGGAATCAGAAAGGCTAAAAGAAATATCTTCTTCATTTACTGGTAATTAGTATTCGTCTATGAATAAAAGAACGACGGTTCCTGTTGAGAACCGTCGCTATTCAAAATAGTATATTACTTGCTTTTATCTGGTGCGGCTGGAATTGCTGGTTGTTCCTTGTAGTTTTTCAGTTCGTCGAGGACAACTTCTATAGCTTTGTTCAGCTGATCATCTATCCCGTCATATTCTCTTGAAGGATCATTGTCAACCTCAATATCGGGTTCAACTCCAACACCTTCGATGATCCATTTGCTTTCATCAGCCGAATAGCTTGCGAATTCTGGTTTGCGAAGGTCTGCGCCATCAACAAAAGGCAGCGAGCCCCTGATGCCCACTACACCACCCCAACTCCGTTTGCCAATTACTTTGCCAAGCTGATGTTTTTTAAACCCATAAGGGAAAAGGTCGCCATCGGAAGCTGAATAATTATTTATTAACAGGACTTTAGGTCCAAGCATCATTTTTGTTGGTGTGTGTCCTATAGTTTCAATGTTTCGGGCCATATTGCTTCTTTGAATCTCCCTGCTCAGACGTTCGATAATCATAGGGGAAACATTTCCGCCACCGTTTCCGCGATCGTCAATAATCAAGGCTTTCTTAGCCAATTGCGGATAGAAATATTTTACAAATTCATTCAGTCCTTCAGGTCCCATATCAGGAATATGGATGTAGCCAACCTGGCCATTGGTAGCTTTGTCTACTTTGCTGATGTTGTTCTGTACCCAGGTATAGTAGTAGAGCTTTGATTCGTCATCAACAGGAACTACCAATACTTTACGCCCGCCAGCGGCAGGAGAGGTGTTAAGCGTAAGTTCAACATTCTTACCGGCTTTGTTTATAAACGCGGCATAAATATCAGGCATTTCCTTCGTCGACTTGCCATTTACAGAGGTAATAAATTCCCCTTTTTTAGCTCCTACGCCAACATCGGTGAGCGGCGAGTGCAAATCCTGGCTCCAGTTGGCGCCTTGCAACAGGCTATCGATCCTGAAATATCCGGAGGCATCCTTGCTGAGTTGTGCTCCCAGCAGACCAAGATTTATTTTTTCAATTGGCTTCCGTTCCCCACCTCCGATGTACGCATGGCCGACACTTAGTTCGCCAATTAATTCACCAATCAGGTAAGTGAGATCGTTACGATTGTTTACATATGGAAGCATAACCGCGTATTTATCGTGCATTGCTTTCCAATCCAAGCCATGCATATTAGGCACATAAAAGAAATCGCGCATCTGGCGCCAAGCTTCATCATATATTTGTTTCCACTCCTGCCTGTTGTTCACCCAAATCTTACAATCGGAAAGATCAATATATTTTTCAGTATTGATTTTCGAGGAAGGAAGGTCAATCATCGCGTACTTGTTTCTCTGCCTGACCAGCATTTTTTTGCCATCAGCAGTAATGTCGAAATTGATGTCGGCACCCAGATCTGATTCCTTCTTTAACTTCAGATCGAACATCTTTGCCGACATGCCTTTGTCGTTTGCAGCATTGTAATAGATTTTATCTTCGACCGACCAGAGATTCCAGTAATTGCCTGCATCCACAGGGATTTCGATGATGCGTTGCTGAATTCCTTCCAAATCAATTTTTATTGGTTTGTTTTCAGGTTCAGGTTCTTTCTTGTCTTTTTTATCAGCTTTGCCGCCAGTTTTGCTTTTCTCTTCTTTTGCTGGTGTTGCATCTTTTTGATCTTTTGGTTCTACTGCTTTCACTTCGTCGTTAGAAGGTGCAAAAGGCGAAGGTGTATCTTTAGCAAGTGTAACCATGTAGAGTTTGGTCATGTTTTCGTATGCATAATTCCATTCTACATTGCTGTAAATCGGATCAAATGTGCGGTCGGAAGTAAAAATTAGGTATTTGCCGTTGCTAGAAAAAGTAGGTTGATCCGATGAAAACCACTGATCGGTAACTTCATGTTTCGTTCCATCGGAGACATTGTAAAGCATTATTTGCTGCATATCATTCTCCAGGTTTCGACTGTACGTGATCCAGCGGCTATCCGGGGACCAGTCGTAGCTGTTAAACTCACCTGTTTTCGATTTTTCAACAAGGGTAATTTTCTTAGTATCAATTTCAATGTATTGTAAACGCAGCATCCTATCACTCCACAGGATTTTTTTGCTGTCTGGCGACCAATGGATGGTATATTTATATGTATCAGCTCCGGTGGTAAGTTGAACCGGAGGTTCGCTTCCATCCTGTTTTGTTATGTAAATTTCGTATTCGCCACTCGCATCACTCAGGTAAGCAATCCATTTTCCATCAGGTGACCAGTATCCGTCACGATCGTGCGCATTGCTGCTTGTGGTTAGGTTTCGGGTAATTCCTTCTTTTACCGGAACGCTGAAAATATCGCCTCTGCCGGATACTACAATACGATTACCATCTGGCGAGGGATTCACGGAACCCATATTGCGCGTTGCATCTTTAAGCTCATTTCTGGAGGTGTTAAAATCATCAGCAATCTGTACCGGAACTTTGGTTGATGTCTGTGATTTAATATCGAAAATATAGATAAATCCACCGTTCTCGTATATTATCCGGTTATCGCCGGCTGATGGGAATTTGATGTCATATTCAGTATAATTGGTAACCTTGCGGGTTTGGTTGGTTTTAAGGTTGTAACAGAAAAGGTTCATCGTGCGATCGCGGTCGGAGCAGAAATAAATTTCATCGCCAAACCACATGGGAAATATTTCCTGTGTTTTGGTATTAGTGATGTTTCGTGTTGTTTTTGTCGCAAAATCGTGAATCCAGATATCATCTGCCATTCCGCCTTTATAGTATTTCCAGGTGCGAAATTCGCGAAAAACCTGGTTATATGCGAGTTGTTTGCCATCAGCAGAATATGAGCAGAATCCTCCTGCCGGCAAAGGTAATTCCTTCGACATTCCTCCTGAAACCGGAACAGTGAAAAGCTGGCCGATAAAGTCGTTGAACGTTTGCTTGCGCGAACGGTATATAATATTCTTGCCATCTGGAGTCCAGCCCATTACTATATTGTTCGGTCCCATCCTGTCGCTAATATCGTCACGGCCAAGTGTTGCTGTAATAGTGAGTCTTAAAGGGACACCTCCCTGCGCCGGCATGGTATAAATTTCTGTGTTTCCATCGTATTGGGCGGTAAACGCAATGGTTTTTCCATCAGGCGAGAAGTGCGAAAACATTTCGTATCCGGCATCATTAGTAAGTTTTCGTGCCATTCCGCCATTTGCAGAAACGGTATATAAATCGCCTGCATAGGAAAATACAATCTGGTTTCCGCTGATGCTGGGAAATCGGAGTAAGCGGGTTTCTTCCTGGGCAAAAAGAAATACCTGAACACTCATCAGGTATGCCAAAAGCAGATATTTGTTAAGTAGTCGGTTCATCTATAAAGGGTTTAATATTAGGTTAAGATCATCAGCAAAGTTACACATTCGTTTGTTTCCAGATAGGAATATGGCAGCCAAAAGTATTGTATTTTCGTCATTTAAATAATTATATTTTCAGGATTGCCTGCTTGATAAAAATACTAATTTAGCACCCTAATTTCAGTATTCAGACTCATGGATTTAGTAACACAGAATACGTGGTTTTTTACATGGGTGCTATTGCCTGCCTTAATATTTGTTGCCCGAATCCTCGACCAGAGTATTGGAACAATGAGGCTTATCTTCCTTTCAAAAGGGATGAAGCATATTGCTCCTTTTCTGGGATTTTTCGAAGTTATTATATGGCTTTTGGCTATCGGGCAAATTATGCAGCACCTTGACAATTGGTTATGTTATGCAGCTTATGGCGCTGGTTTTGCAATGGGTAATTTTATCGGGATTACACTTGAAGAAAGATTATCCATTGGTACATCTATTATCAGGGTAATTCTGTCGAGTGAATCGCCTGAACTTATTGCTGCCTTAAAATTGCATAATTTCGGTCTTACCATTCTTGATGCCGAAGGGGCCAAAGGTAAAGTGAAAATTCTTTTTTCAATTATACGTCGTAAAGAGATCCCTGCTTTTCTCAAAACACTTCACGATTATCACCCAACTGCTTTTTATACAATCGAAGATGTAAAAGAAGCAAAGGAAGGTGTGTTCAAACGCGGAAGCGAAAAGTCGCTTACGAATGGATTGGCATCTATGTTGAAAAAAGCGAAATAAACTATTAGTACTTATTTCTTTAATCTCATATCCTAAAACCGAACATAAATGAAAAGCAAAAACATTGGTTTTAACTCTAAACTAATCCATGGTGGTGAATTTAACGATGCTCTTGGAAGCGCTACCGTCCCCATCTACCAGACTTCGACATTTAAATTTGATAGCGCTGAGCATGGCGCTGCCTGTTTTGCCGGTGAAAGTGATGGCTACATTTATACCCGAATCGGTAATCCTACGATTCATGCTTTGGAAACTTTACTTGCTGAGCTTGAGAATGGTTATGGCGGAGTAGCTACAAGTTCGGGCATGGGTGCTGTAAATACAGTGTATGCTACAATGTTAAAACAGGGTGATCACGTTGTAAGCTCTGCTGCTGTGTATGGACCATCCCGTGTTGTACTCGAAACCTATTATAAAAAGTTTGGCGTTGAGGCTTCGTTCGTAAATACGGCAAATATTGAAGAAATCCGAAATGCCATCAGGCCGGAAACAAAACTTCTGTATATCGAAACGCCTTCGAATCCAACCATGGAAATAAGCGATTTGAAAGCATGTTGCGCATTGGCGCATCAGCACGGTATTCCTGTTGCAGTTGACAATACTTTTTGCAGCCCTTACCTTCAGCGCCCACTCGAATTCGGAGTTGATATCGTTTTGCATTCACTTACCAAGTTTCTTAACGGGCATGCTGACATTGTAGGAGGTGTTGTAATTGCTAAAGATATAGACCTGTATAAGAAATTACGTGCTATGATGGTTATTCAGGGATTTAATATGGATCCGCACCAGGCTTACCTGGTTATCCGCGGAGTTAAAACCCTTGGCATTAGAATTGAGCGGGCACAGGAATCAGCAATGAAACTTGCGGTATATCTCGAAAATCATCCCAAAGTGGCATGGGTAAAATACCCGGGACTTGTTTCACATCCTCAGCATGAACTAGCGAAAAAACAAATGGATGGATTTGGCAGTATGATAAGTTTTGAATTGAAAGGCGGACTTGAAGCCGGCCGGATTCTGATGAACAGCGTACAAATGGCTATTCTCGCGGTTTCGTTGGGTGGAGTTGAAACATTGATTCAGCATCCGGCATCCATGACTCATTCAAAGGTATCGGCTGATGGTAAGGAAAAAGCTGGAATTACTGATGGACTTGTTCGTTATTCTGTTGGCATTGAAGACGTAGCAGATTTAATTGCCGACCTGGAGCAGGCATTGGAGAAAGTGTAGGCTAAATCCACTGGCCAAAAGCCTGGCAGAAGGTAAAATATTGAAGAAATCCGGCCCCGGCGCCGGATTTTCTTATATTTGTGCTTTTTACATTATGCATGTGAATCATGAAAAGGAATTGCCTTTTATTGCTTTTTCTTGTTTGCTTCTTTTCTGTTTTCTCACAGAAGGTTGCTGTTGTATTAAGTGGCGGTGGTGCTAAAGGCGTTACTCATATCGGCGTTCTGAAAGCACTTGAAGAAAGTGGAATTCCAATCGACTACATTGCAGGCACTTCCATGGGTGCTATTATTGGCGGCTTATATGCTTCCGGTTATTCGCCTGATCAAATGCTGCAGATTATTAACACTGATGAGTTCAACAAATGGATTTCCGGAAAGCTTGATCCGAAATATACTTATTTTTTCAGGCAAGGCCAGCCAGATCCCTCATGGATTAGTTTCAAATTTAAGTATGATTCCATTTTACAAACAAAGTTGCCTACCAACCTGATATCACCTATTCGTATGGATTTTGGATTTCTTGAACTGTTTGCGGAGGCATCAGCAGTTGCAGATCATGATTTCAATAAACTTATGGTTCCTTTTCGCTGTGTTGCAGCAGATATTGGAAATAATAGCCAGTATGTTCTGAAAAAAGGCGATTTGGGTACCGCAATCAGGGCATCCATGACCTTCCCATTTTATTTTAAGCCAATCCGCATCGATGGCCGTTTGTTATTCGACGGTGGAATGTATAATAATTTTCCGTCCGACGTAGTAATGGAAGATTTCTTTCCCGACATCATTATTGGAAGTAAGGCTTCTGCAAATTATCCTCCGCCTAGTGATGATGATGCTTTATCTCAGCTGAAAAGTATGCTGATGGAAGAAACCAAGTTTAATATGTATTGCGACGCTAGTGTACTGGTGGAACCTCAACTGAAAACTGTTGGTCTTACAGATTTCTCGAATACAGCGGCTTTTATCGACAGCGGATATGTGTCAACTATGCGGTTAATACCTAAAATCCGCCAGTTTGTAAGGGATACAGTTACATTGGCCGCGCACGACAGTATCCGGAAACACTTTAACGATCGTAAACCCGCACTCAGGATAAACAGTATTGAAGTCAAAGGTATTCAGCAGGGACAGGCATTGTATGTGGCAAATGCCGTTATGGGCCAGGTTAAGGGCCGTAAGTCAAATACATATTATGGCCAGGATGTCAATCTCGAACTTGTAAAATCAGGGTATTTTAAAGTGCTGGGAGAGGACCGTTTAAAATCAGTGTATCCAACATTGAAGTATGACACTATTTCGCAACGGTACAAGTTTATTATAGATGCTCAGTATGAAAAAGGAATTGAAGCTGACTTTGGCGGAAGTTTATCGTCGAGCGGTACGAATGAAATTTTTCTGCAGTTAAAATATAGCCTTTGGCGGAAATTAGCGGGATCCGCCAAAGTGAATGGCTCTTTCGGACGTTTTTACAATTCAGCATTGCTGGGAGGCAGGATAGAATTGCCAGGCAGGAAGCCCAAATGCCTTGAAGCAGAATACACCTTTAACCAGTTTAATTATTACAGGACTAAATCATTTTTCTTTACCGACGACAGTCCTTCTTTTTTATATGAGAATAACAATTATTTTCGCGCTGATGCCGGATTTCCGTTAACTTACCGGGGTAAACTGGAAATGGGGATCACCTGGGGATCAAACCGGGCAGATTATTTCCAAACCAATACTGCAACTAAGGAAGACAAGGAAGACAGGACTAAATTTAATTTTTATAGCCCTTATGTCGAAGTTGAATATAACACATTGAACCGCAAGCAATACTCAAACCAAGGTTTCAGATTATATTCCTCGATACAATTTGTTGGAGGTCGCGAAAAGCATATTCCGGGCAGCACATCTATACTTAATGGCAATTATAATGATTATCATGATTATTTTATTTTCAAGCTTATGTATGACAAATATTTTCGTACGGGTAAATTATACAGACCAGGAATAAATTTTGAATTCCAGGCTAATAGTCTCGAAAGTTTCAGGAATTTCACGTCTACTACGCTGTTTATGCCGGTTTATAATCCGGTTTATGAAATGGCAACCATTTACCAGACAAAATACAGGCCTTCAGGATTTACAGCTCTTGGCATGAGAAATATTTTTGCGGTGAATAAAAATATGGATTTCCGTCTCGAAGGCTTTGTAATGGCTCCTTTTTACGAATTAAGAAGCAACTCTAACCAGCAGGTAGTCAAAAGTGATGTTTTTCCGGCCCTGCGTTTAATATTGTCAGGAAGTTTTGTATATAATACACCTATCGGGCCTCTTAGTGCTTCATTAAATTATTACGATGATGAAACTCCGCTTTCATTTTATGTCAATATTGGGTTTATCATATTTAACCGTTCAGCTTTTTAGTACGGGTAATTTAATTGTATGAGTAAACCGGCAAAACCTTAACGAGAATCTATTTCAGAATTAATAACCTACGTAACGAAATGTTGTTAAATTTGCAGTCCCTTTACTAGAAAAGGAATTCTCATTTACTGATCTTTTTCGAAAGAAAAACGCACATACCTACCGCTGTTTATGATAAATAGCGGGTATTATTTAACCCTGATCACTAGTTTAATTACTAACTCATTAACAGATGGAATTTACCAAACATCCCGATCAAAATCCTGAGGAAGTCCAGGCACTTAAGCAGGAGGAGAATTCACAGCAGGAAAATGCTGTAAAAGCAGTTGAAGAATCATCATCACCTATCAAAAATGCCGTTGCAGAGACCGAAGTTGAAGTCCCCGCGGAAACAATCGAAGCCGAAGTTAATGCTGAGATTGAAACAGTAGCAACCGAAGAACCGGTTCAACCTGAAGAAGTTACCATCCCGGTAGCTATCCCGGATACTGAAGTTGTTTCTGAACCAGAACTCGTTGTAGCTGCTGAAATTGTAGCAGAACCTGAAGTTGCTCCAGAATCTGAAGTTGTAGCGCTGAATGAAGTATCTGCTGAAGCAGAAACAATTCAGGAACCAGAAGTGGTTGTGGCAGAAATCGTCCCTGAAGCTAAAACAATTGCTGAACCTACTGCCGTTAAGAAACCAACAGAACCTGAAGCAGCCGAAGAATCTGAAGCAATTGATGAAGTGATTGAAGCAGAAGTTGCCGCCGCAGAATCAGTAGATATTGATTACGGTCACATGGATCGCCTGCAACTGGTTGCCCTGCTCGAAGAAACTGTGCAGAACGAGGATGTTAATGAAATAAAATCAAAAGTTGCCCAGATAAAAGTAGCCTACCTGGCTCTTGCCAACAAGGAACGACAGGAACTGTATCAAGTTGCTGCTGCAAGCGAAGAGGCTGAAAATTTTGAAGTTGTGGATCCTTTGGAAGAACGCTTCAAAGCTGCTTTCGGGATATATAAACACAATAAATTCCGTTTCACTGAAGACCAGGAAAAAATCAAAGTTCAGAACCTGGAAGCGAAAAAGAAAATTCTGGATGAGCTGAAAGTTTTAATCAACTCAGAAGAAACGCTTAAAAAGACATACGACGAATTCAAAGCATTGCAGGAAACCTGGAAAGGTATAGGGATGGTTCCTAAAACCGAAGCCCAGGGGTTGTGGCAGAATTATCATTTCCTGATCGAGAAATTTTTCGATAAGGTTAAGATCAATAAGGAATTAAAAGACCTTGATCTGCGCAAAAACCTGGAACGCAAAATTGAACTGTGCGAAAAAGCCGAAGAACTTGTTCTTGAGCCTTCGATTACGCAATCATTCAAACGTTTGCAGGAACTCCACGAAGAATGGAAAGAAGTAGGACCGGTTGCCCAGGATAAACGCGAAGAAGTTTGGGATCGTTTTAAAACAGCGACAGAAAAAATTAACGACCGTCGTCACGAATTCTACAAACAAATCCAGGGTGATCTGGAAGCCAATCATGCTGCAAAAGTATTGCTTTGCGAAAAAGCCGAACAATTGGTTGCAACCGAGTTTAACTCCATAAAGCAATGGCAGGACAGCACCCACCAGGTAAATGAATTGCTGAAAATGTGGAAATCTGTTGGTCAGGCTCCACAAAAAGTTAATAATGAAATCTGGAACCGCTTTAAAGCACAGCTTGATCTCTATTTTTCAAATAAGAAAGAATATTTCAGTAAACTGAAAGATCAGCAGCTGAATAACTATAACCTGAAAGTAGAACTTTGCCTTCAGGCCGAATCGCACAAACTGAGCT
The DNA here is from genome assembly GCA_963665485.1 of Bacteroidales bacterium. Classification (GTDB taxonomy): domain Bacteria; phylum Bacteroidota; class Bacteroidia; order Bacteroidales; family UBA4417; genus UBA4417. The sequence continues at coordinate 2,358,547 of OY762227.1, forward strand.
CCGACTGGAAGAACTCTTCGCGCGAATTGATTAAATTGCAGGAAGAATGGAAAAAAATTGGTCCTGTTCCCCGCAAACACAGCGAGAAAATCTGGAAACGCTTCCGTACAGCCTGCGACGAATTCTTCAATACCAAGAATGAGTATTTCAAAGGCTTACAAGCCAGCGAAGGTGGAAATCTGCAGATTAAACTCGATATTATCAGCAAACTGAATGCTTTTGAGTACAGCGAAAATCGTCAGGAAAGCCTTGCGAAAGTTAAAGAATTGCAACGTCAGTGGATGGATACAGGTCACGTTCCGATCAAAGAAAAGGATCGTATCCAGGCTGAATTTAAAGCTGCTGTAAACAAGATTTACGATAAACTGAAGGTGGATTCGCAGGAAGCCAGCCAAATGAATTACCGTTCACGATTTGAGAATGCAAAGGATCAGCCTGACGCAAGCCGGATTATCAACCGCGAGCGCAACGGACTTCAATTCAAAATTGACAGCCTGAAGGAAGAAATCCTGCTTTGGGAAAACAATATTGGCTTTTTTGCCAGGTCGAAACAAGCCAACCTTCTAAAGGCAGAATTTGAGGCTAAAATCGCCCACGCCAAAGAGGAACTTGCTTCCCTCGAAGCCAAAGCAAAAATTCTCCGAAACGTTGCACGTGAGCAACAATAAAACATGAAAAGCCCCGGTTTGGGGCTTTTTTTATGGACTAAATATTATTACAAATTAATAACAAGAATGCTCCTTCCGGTATTTTCCTCAAATCCATAAACTCCAATCGAGGCAACGCTATGCGACATTGAACACCGAAACAATTCCGTGCCACTGCCACAATCTGTTCAGTATAATCGCTGAAACTTCAATAACAATTGATAAGACTCCAAGTCCAGTCACCGAAATGCACGACGACTTTAACGAACTGCACGACGACGTCACCGAAATGCACAATGACTTCACGGAAAAGCATGACGACGTTAACGAAATGCACAACGACGTCACCGAAATGCACGACGACGTTAACGAAATGCACGACGACGTTAACGAAAAGCACAACGATGTCACCAGTATGAACGACGACGTCACCGAAATGAACGATGACGTTACCGAAATGCACAACGACGTCACCGAAATGAACAACGATGTCAACGAAATGAACGACGACGCTAACGAAATGAACGATGTCGTTAATAAAAAGAAATGAGCCTTTAAAAAGATGAGAAATAAGTGGTTATCCAGGACTGAAGTCTTCTCATTGTATCGTTTATCCACTTTATCGCCATAAGCATAATTATTGTAAATAGCAAAAAAATATACATTTTTAATAATCTGATAATCAAGCGTATAAAAATTAATTTAAAATTATTTATATTTTATTGCTGTTTTTCTCTATTACATATAGATTTATTGGTAATATATAAGTTGAAACAATACATCATTGATGTACTCCAAACTTAAAAGTCATGAACAAGAAAGAAAGCGCCTATGTAACCATGCATGGCAAATCATCAAACCTTATTGATGAAAATCCTGACAAATTTGCTTCTAACCCAACAACTCCTGAAGCTAAAACCAAGCTCGACCAAAGTATGGCCGACGAAAAACTATTAGCCCAAAAGCAGGATGAAATCGAACATTCGTCCAACGTACCCAAAGCTGAAGCGCACAATGCCGCAGCCTCTAACATTTACCAAACCGGCAGCAAAATTGCTTCATTTGCTTTCGACACACACAATGTGGATTTGCAGAGCAAAGTTAGTATTTCGTTATCCGAATTGAAAAAACTTCCCGATAACTTATTTATTTCCCGTTGCGAAACCATACTTGGCTGTGGCCAACAGTATTTACCCCAATTACCTCTTTATCAGGTAACCGCTTCAACGCTGGCTGAAGGGCAAGATATGCTCGATGCATTTGAACTTGAAATAAAGAAGCAGGGACAACGTAAAATTGATCGTTCATCGGTGACTCAACAGCTTAACAAACAAATTAAAACTACCAACAAACTCTTCGAACCTTTCGATGCCCAGGTCGAAACCCAGCGCCTGAGCGATCCCGTTTGGTATAACCTTTGGTGGGATGCCCGTTCACTTCCGCAAATGCCCAAAGCCCGTCTATCGGTTAAACTAAAAGTATACGATGCCGAAACCAGCCAGCCACTACCCGGCACCATACTTACATATTCCAAAATTGAAACCAATGGCAAAGCCCTTACCTCGGGTCCCGACCTGTCAAAAATCGTAAAAATAAAATCAGCCGGTGGAGGTCTCGATCTTAAATCGCTCACAACCGGCGCTTACCTGTTTACCGTATCCTATGCCGGCCGTGCCGACATGCAAACCACAGTGTACGTAAACGAAGGTGTTCTTACCCGTATCGATTTCCCTTTAAGTAAAATTGCATAATAGCTGTTGTGGCAAATAGTTGGAAGCAAACTAAGAAACTAACAATACTTTAATCCCTGCTGCTGTAATAAGTGGCGGGGATTGTTTTTTTCTAGTTCTAAGCGAAAGGATCCGCGTTAGTGGTGCAAATGAATATAAATTGTATCTTTAAGACTTGAAATTGAAAAAGGAGAATATGGCCAGAAATGCAACAAACAAATTATTACATAGTGCTAAAAAATCAAAAAGTGATGAATTCTATACGCAATATAGTGATATTCAGAAAGAGATTGAAGCATATTTAGAATACAGTCCTGATGTATTTAAAGGCAAAATTGTATATTGTAACTGTGATGATCCATTCGAGAGCAATTTTTTTCGCTATTTCGTTTTAAACTTTAAACGAATAGGTTTGAAACAGCTTATTACTACAAGTTACAAACCTTCGCCTGTTGCCAATACACAATTACAGTTGTTTGGCGACGACACTACATTACCGAAAGAAAAAGGCCGCCCGAAAATAACGGCTAATAAGCTTATTATAAATGAAGTTGGCGATATAAACGGAGATGGAGAATTTAACTTAAAAGATGTAGCATTACAGTTAAAGGAAAACAAACATAACGAATGGTCACCTTTAGTTGGCGATGGTGATTTTCGTAGTTCAGAGTCAATAGCTTTATTAAAGCAAGCTGATATTGTAATTACAAATCCGCCTTTCAGTCTGTTTCGGGAGTTTATAAAACAACTTATCGATTACAATAAAAGTTTCTTAATCATCGCAAACATCAATGCTATTACTTATAAAGAAGTTTTCCCTTTAATTAAAGAGAACAAAATATGGCTTGGTACTGGAATGGGACGCTGGATATCTGGCTTTATTGTGCCTGAATCCTATGAGTTATATGGAACAGAGGCCCGGATTGATAATGATGGGACGCGAATCGTAGCCACAAACAATTGTCTCTGGTTTACTAATTTGGATCATGGTAAAAGACATCAGCCCTTACCACTTATGACTATGAGTGATAACATTAAATTCAGCACTCATAAGGAAGTAAAGGGTAAAGAATATAAGAAATACGATAATTACGATGCAATTGAGGTTCCTTTTACCGATGCTATTCCTAGTGATTATAATGAAATAATGGCTGTGCCTGTCAGTTTCCTTGACAAATATAACCCTGATCAATTTGAAATCTTGGGAGTAACTCAAAGAAATGATGACCCTTATAAGATCAAACATTACACGAAAGCGGAATATAAAAATTCAAATGACTTAAATGCTCGTGGAGTAATTATTATTGATGGTAAACCAAAATCAATGTATGCCAGAGTATTAATCAGAAAGAAATAAGAATGAAAACAACTTTAAGGACAGACATTACTGTAAAAGACATCTGCGAAGGCTTTGTTTACAATGATCATGAAGGCAAAGGGCTTTTTGGCTTATCTGGCAAATTAACTATTCAACCTGAGTATCAGCGTAATTACATTTATGCTGAGGAAAAAAGAGAGGCTAGTGTTATTGAGTCTATTCTTAAAGGATATCCAATTGGTTTGATTTATTTTAATCAGGTGGATAAAGATAAATTTGAAATTTTGGATGGACAGCAACGCATTACAAGTATCGGGCGGTTTTTAACACTCAAATTTGCCATCAAAGATGAAAATGGAAATCCACAAAAATTTGATGGATTGTCTGCTGATAAAAGAGCTACAATTGAAAATACGAAACTGCTTATCTATGAATGTGAGGGAACGGAGACAGAAATCATGAACTGGTTTGAAACCATTAATATAGCCGGTATACCTCTTAATGAACAAGAAAAAAACAATGCTGTATATTTTGGCCCTTTTGTTACACTTGGCAAAGCCGAGTTTAGCAATAGTCAAAATTCAAATATTCAAAAATGGAAAGCGTATATAAATGGCAAGGTCCACAGACAGGACTTTTTATATACAGCCTTAGACTGGGTTAGCAGATCAAAAGAAATTTCGATACGTGAATATATGACCAGTCATCGTCGCGATACAAATATTAATGAGTTAAAAAATTATTTTAATAGTGTTATCGATTGGGTTTCAACTGTCTTTACGGATGTAGAAAGTGAAATGAGCGGACTTGAGTGGAGTCGGTTATACGAGAAATATCACAGCACAGCCTACAATCCAGCTATAGTGCATCAAGAAGTGCAGAAACTCTACGGTGATTCATATGTTAAAGATCGCAAAGGGATTTTTGAGTATATCCTTGGCGGTTCGGTGGAAACTAAATTGCTTAATATACGGGTTTTCGAAGAAGCTACAAAAAGAGCAGTCTACGCAACTCAAAAGGCAGCAGCAGAGCTGAAAGGTGTATCCAATTGTTCGTATTGTGCCATTGGAGCCGATGCTAACAAAACTAAGATTTGGAGCATTGGAGATATGGATGCCGACCATGTAGCAGCCTGGAGTAAGGGAGGTGTAACCGATATAAAGAATTGCGAGATGTTGTGTAAAACGCATAATCGGGCGAAGGGGAACAAGTAATAAACTTAAAAGCTTAAAAGAAGTAAGAATTAAAAGCTCGTAACCTGCACCGGCATTGGTGTTGGTTTACAGCAATTAACCACACAAGCAGATATTATTTATTGTCTCGGGACTTTATGTACAATTGACACAGACTTTATAATATGGAAAATTCAACATCATTAGCACCAACAATAATTGGAATGATTGGTGCCTTATTAGGTGTCATATTAGGATGGTTTCTAAATTATATAAGTACTAAAGGGGAAATAAAAATTTTTATAGAACAATTTTCATTCTATATTGCTTTAAAACCAGTGAATGGAATATCAGAAACACAATCCATAATTACAAAACAAACTGAAACAGTAACATTAAAAATGCAGATGGATGTTTATAATTCATCCAATGAACAAGCAATAATGCGCGATCTATCCTTTTTAATAAATAAGCACGAGATATCTAATTCTAGGAAGCTTTATTTGCTTGAAAAGAACGAGCATAGCTTTATCCCAGATTCTAAAGAATTCAGGAATATTAATATACCTCCGAAAACTTTGTTAAGTTTCAATTCATATGTCTATTTTGAAAAAAGTGACTTTAGCCAATTAAAGAAATCAGATTTTCAGATCCAATACAAAAATAATAGAGCACATATAAAATTAAAAAGAATAAAACACAACTGGCCCATCGCTGGCACCCGTCCCGACGCGTGACGGTATAAATAAGTTGCTTATACCACCTCGCTGTCAGTAGTATTCCTCCAATTAATAAAACAAAATGTTTTCCGGAGTGTGCAACTACGGATACAGATAAAAAAGAAATGTAAAGTTTTGGTTGAAAAAGCCGAAGACTATCTTTACAGTAGTGCACACGATCAGAATAGTAAAGGGAAAGGTTATTTGATATGCATCCACTAGGAGTTGAGCAATAGGTTAGATTTGTGTAAGTCGTTGGAACATAGTTGAAGGATATAATATTTTAACAATTAAACAAACTTATTGAAAAGTGGTATATATTTGATGCTATATACTATTTTGCTGTCATTTTAAGGCAAATCATAAAACTATGACATTATTAGAAGGAATTCATCGCGCAACATTGTATAAAAGAATTTGATCAATTATGAATTTAATAGCCCTCAAAACTGCAATTCACCAACTTGAAAGCATTAGTCCACTCGATGAATTTGCTTATGAAAAAGCAATTCATGCATTCATGAAAATTGACCAATTACCTATTTTCCTTTTTAGGGTTCCCGCTGAATTTCATATTTGTAGAACACGAACCCATGATTCACCTGAGTTATTTACTAAAATTAGTGATATATCATTTCCTCAAAATCAATACGTTAAGGACTTTGCAAGGTGTAATAGACCATTTCAATCTAAATTCTATTGTGCAGAAACGCGTCCTACTTCATTTATGGAATTGGTTGAAAATTGGGCAGAAACAATGCAATTTGGTGAGAAACTATATGTTACAACTGGACTTTGGATTACTAAACAACCTCTTAATGCGCTAATTGTTACTACTCCTGACATAGAAAATAGAGTATGCGAGTTTGACAAACTGCATGGAAATGCATTTGACAACTATTTTTTAAATCAATACAAAGGCGAGACGAAAGAAGCCATGGTTCAATTTTATCGTTATCTCTTCAATAAATTCAGAAAACCAGCGAAAAACGACCCTCTGACATACATAATAACATCAGCATATTGCAACATTGCACTTTCGGAAATAGAAGAGAGAGCAAATTGTGTTTTATATCCGAGTGTTCCTTTTTCAGGTCATGGAGTCAATTTTGCCATCAATGCAGATTTCATAAAAAACGAGAATATTGAACTTCGAGCTGTTATGTGTAACGAATTTACAATTTCCGAAAATGAACTTAACAAACATTCATTTACTGAAACTAATGATTGGACTGCAAAACAAATATTAAGCGATCAGAACGAGATAATATGGTAGTCAAATTATTTGATTCAATGTTGCCAATTTAATAAGAAACTGTTTTTAAAAAATTCTCTAACTTTAACAAATTTGTGGATTATGGGACATTACCCTCTGTTTTTTAATAATCGTTTTATGAGCAATCGCTTAGAAAGTGAAATTATATTAACATTAATTCATTCAATCAGAGACCCTTTCTTAAATAATATTTTAGTTCAGGTGAAGGACAACAATTCTCTGTATGATGTACACATTTTCGACCTTCTTTATCAAGCTGATAATTATATTAAAAATAATTTTGGTACTGAAGAATATCGTCATAGTTTTAATGTTCTAAGGAAGCTCAAACTTATCAATGATACTTGTTCTGGTATTGATTCTTTGTATTGTGATAAATTGGGGATTACTGATGGATTCTTCGATGCTGAATCATTAGACGAAGACGTGAGCGATGAAATAGATACAATTTTTGAGTGTGCTAAAAGTTCCGCTAATCCAGAGTTATTATCATTGCTGGCTATTGTAAGGCTAATTTTGATGCTTGAAAAATATGATAGTAAATTGATAAAAGGATTAATTGAAAAAGAAACTATTATTTTCAATTACGCTTTTATGGAAATGCATGAACCTATCAAAAGAAATATTATTGATGAAGTAATTTATAAATATTTGTATTACAAAGAAGACGCTCTTTAAAAAATGAAAATATGGACTCCAAAAATGAAATATTATCACAAAGTAAAAGTGAGAGAATAGAACGTTTAACTCATTATAATACTAATGGGTCTGTCAGAAGCTATCATTTGACAGTTTATAATAACTTGAACCAATTATTAGAATGTAAAAGCCTTAATTCGTTAAATAAAGTGATTGAGACTAATGAATATAAATATGCTAATGGTCTTGAGATTGAAAGAAAAGATTATGATGAAAATGGAATACTTAAAAACATAAATGTTACCGAATACTTGGAAAATAAGAAAATAAAAAGGATAATAGGTTATTTGCCCAATAGAATCCTTTGTTATCTATATACTAATTTTTATAATGAAAACGGGAACGAAGTTGAATTAATCACTCGAAACGACAGATGGGAATTAGTTGAAGGTAAAGAAGATTCTCCTCAAAAATGTAATATTTATAGTCCAAATGGGAACTTAAAATGTATAGTCAAATTCTATTATGATAACAAAGGCAATCGACAGACAGAAGTTCAGTTTGATGCAAAAGGCTCAATGATTTATCTTCAACATTATTAATTTTAGAATTCCCCTGCTGTCCGTAGTCTTCCAATCACTAAAATACACAAGGCTATCCTGAGTGAAAACTGCGATCAAAATTTTCAAAAGTTATCCCCCTGCTGTCCGTAGTCTTCTATAAAACAATAAATAAACAATTGTTATCCTGAGTTTGTAACTCAGGATACCGATAAACAAAAACAATTACATTTGCAAAACGTTCTTTGAAAATACAGCTACGATGCCTACGGCCGCCGCCGCAACCCAGCTAACTGGACGGATTACAACGTTAAAGCCCCGCGCCTTATAGCCCGTGGCTACACCGGCCACGAAATGCTTGATGGCTTTGGCCTGATAAATATGAACGGCCGTATGTATGACCCGGTAATAGGTAGAGTACTTAGCCCGGATATTGCGGTACAAGCGCCAGGTTATACTCAAAGTTACAACCGGTATAGCTATTGTATGAATAACCCGCTGAAGTATACGGATCCGAGTGGGTGGTCTATGATGTTGTCGAATGGGTCAGTAGTAGGCTATGATTTTAATGATTGGGGAGTAAGTAACTCAGCAAATCTTAGTATGCCAGGAAGCGGTGGAAATTGGAGCGATGCAATGAGAGGCCAATATGGAAATTCTATGCTGGGGGATAAGGGAAGTTATGATAAAATGTATGGACCTGGGGCATGGGATATTGCTCAGAGTTTAGCCAGCAGCCCAGTCGTTCGAAACTCGTGGAGGCAGGGTATGATTACTATTGAACAAATAAGGCGGAATGGTGGCAATATTTATTTGGGTCCAACTGCCGGATTAGCAGGTACACCTGGTGTATCTGTAGTTGAAAATCAATATGGTAAATGGGAATATAGTTTGCAGGGAGTTTGGGTACAAACAGCAGGTAGAACACAGGTAAATACAGTTTCCTCAGGGCAAGGAAGTGATGCAGGAGAACGTGGGAATTTTTTTAGTTTTAATCATGGTATACCTCAATTTGAAACAACTGGGATAAATAAAGATTGGGGTGCAGTTACACCTGGTCCTTTTGTAATTTATTCTAAAGGAGGATCAAAAAAACCATATTACAACACACATGAACCAGGTCATGTAATTCAATTTCTCTTATTGGGTCCGGCTTTTTATACAACTTTAGTGGCAATTCCAAGCTTAGCAACAAGCAAAACTCAATTTCATACGAAAACACCTTGGGAGAAAACAGCCAATCAATTATGGTATTGGTTGACAGGTGAGAGTGATGAAGAAGAAAACCCTTTGTATTATGGACCTCAAAAGAAGAAATAAGTATGAAATATATTATAGTTACTTTACTTTTGGTTCTGAGTTATAGTTGTGATATCAACAACCAGAAATTATTATTGATCAATAATACAAATGATCCTATATACGTTAGGCTGTCAATAGATACTACGCCTTCAAAAGATGCATATTTATATAAAGTTTTATCCCATGATTCAATTTGGCCAAATTTTGTAATGGGGGGCGAAGGAGCTTGGGAATATAAAATAAATTCGGATTCTAAGGACAGTACATTACATGTTTTTATTTTCAGTACCAATATTTTAACTGAAAGTATGATAAAGGACAGAAACTTTAAACGTTTAGATTTTAAAATTGGTGAATTGGATAGTCTAAATTGGAAACTCGTTTATAAATAGTGCATCATCTACTGCAAAAAGCACCAGGACAAATTGATTTTTTGAGCTTTTCTTCCCGTTCTTTGAAATAATTAAAACCATTAGTATTGATACATTAAACAGTACTACCATCCGCTATTATGCCGGTAGTTACGAAAAGGATACTATTAACGGAACCTCTAAGAAAATCCATTATATATCAGGTAGCACCGGCTTAGTAGCTGTGTATATTAAATGGAGCACCGGCCAGGATAGTATGTTTTATGTCTGCACCGACAGGCAAGGTTCCATAACTGCGTTGCTGAAACAAAATGGAGCTGTAAGTGAACGTTACAGCTACGATGCCTACGGCCGCCGCCGCAACCCAGCCAACTGGACGGATTATAATGTCTGAATCAGAATTTTCAGAATGAATAAATTTTCAGAATGCAGGCAGCAGGAAATAGCTTACTTTTACGATATGGAGAAAGATATATTAACTTACAATATCATTGGTTGTGCCATGAAAGTGCATAATACGATGGGGCCGGGTTTCCAGGAAGTAATTTATCAGAGGTGCCTGGCTATTGAATTGGATCGTGCAGGTTTGTTATTTGAAAGAGAACTGGAACAGACAGTGTATTACGAAAATATTGAAGTTGGTACACGCCGGGCTGATTTTGTAGTCGATGGAAGAGTGGTTGTAGAATTGAAAGCTCTTGTGAACCTTGAAGATGTTCATCTTGCACAGGCTAAAAATTATACTGTTGCATATGATTTCCCATTGGGACTATTAATAAATTTTGGTAGTCAGAGTTTACAATACAAGTTGCTATTTAATCCTAAATACAACAAAAAGTCTGAATCAGAATTTTCAGAATGAGGCAATTCTCAAAATTTTGAGCCACACATTATGAACCGGTTAACCGTGTATTCTGCAAATTCTGAAATTCTGCAAATTCTGATTCAGACAATGAACGGCCGTATGTATGATCCTGCTATTGGTAGAGTACTAAGCCCGGATAAAGTGGTGCAGGCACCTGGTTATACGCAGAGCTATAACAGGTATAGTTATTGTATGAATAACCCGCTGATGTATACGGATCCAAGTGGGTGGTATGCATTAGCAGATATGAAAGCCAGATACAATTGGGAAGGTGCTGGTTTTTGGTATAGGGGGAGTTACCAGCAAAACACAAGTGATGGGTGGGTGAGTTGGAATCCTAGTTTTACGAGTGGTACTGGCTGGGCAATGGGAGCAACGCCACTACATTATGACCCGGCACCAGGTTCTGAGGGTTATACAAAAATCGACGATAAAAGTTTTATTGATAATGGCACTGGTAATGTTGTGCCATTTGAGACTGTACAAACTAATTTTGTTCAGTCTAACGGCGAGAGTATTGAGTTATTGTTTGGAGGTACGCCAGAAGATCCTTATCAGTTCTTTAATGGATATAGAACTATTGAGAATAGTTCAGCATATTTACATAAAGCTTCGCCACAATCAATTAAGGCTTATAATGAACCTGGTGGTAAATGGGACTTAATGGGAGTGGGTAGTGTACCTTATCACGGCAATGCATGGTTTGGAACTAATTTTGTAGGACCTGGCCCTGATGGACCAAATGCAAATCCATATAGCTTAAAAGATAATTTTGGGAAAATTATTAAACCTATTGATGCAATTGATGCAGCAGCTCAAAGACATGATTACAGCTACTGGCAAAATGGAGCATCTGGTGTTGAAGGTGCAATATTTAATAAATATGTAACAAGCGCTGACATACTTTTAGCCGCAAATGCTTATTATATTATGCAAGGGTTTGCTGCAGGAGCAATAGATCCGGTGACCAAATTACCTATATCTGATCGGACTGATAATATTGCTCGTGGTATTTATTTTCTTTTCACAACTTTGGTATTAAATAAACTTATTCATTAACAGTAAAAAAAATAGTAATGCAAAAAATATATATACTATCAGTGTTTTCAGTCATGATAATCGTTTTCAGTTGCCAAGGACAAGTTACAAAACAAGATGGGTTGGGCTCGTTCGATATATCTAATAACGATAAGCAAATAGTATTTTCTTACTTTAAAAATAATATATCATCTCTTTATATTTCAAATATTGATGGATCAAACGTTAAATTAGTTATTGGTTCAAGTTATGAAATATCGTATTTTAACCCAAAATTTTCTCCAGATAGCAAGAAGATAGTTTTTATTGCTAATAGAAAAGGAAGCATTAATAGTACGCTATGCGTTGCCAATTGTGATGGATCAAAAATTATCAATCTTACTGATGATGCTCAAATCATAACAGAAGCAACATATTCGAAGAATGGAGAATATATTTATTTCTGCAAGGCTGAAGAATATGCTAAATACTCGCCTATTGGTGTAAAGGACTTTCATGGAATAGATATTTATTCAATAAACATAGTAGACAAGAAAATTTCAAAGTTGTCAAATTTTAACTCATATGAATTGGGAAATATAGCTGAAGTTGATAATAATCATCTGCTATTTCGACTGGAATCAGGAAATGAAAGTGGAATATATTTATTCCCAAAGGATAACTTGTCATTATCCCAATTAGTAATTCCAATTAATAATCCAAGAAAAGATGCCAGTCTATATTTCACCCCAATCTATTCTGATTCACTAAAAATTATGGCTTTCACGGCACCATATGAATTATATGTAATGGATATAAAAGATAAATTTGCAAAAATGGTTATTTCGCAAATAGGTAAATGTGATTTTGGGAATATTGTATTTTATAAGACCCAGAAGAAAATTATTTTTTCCTTAGTGTGTAGTTCTTATCTATATTCAATTAACGTTGATGGCTCTGAACTTAAAACTATTCCATTAATTATACAATGATTTCCTTGCTGTCGGTAGTGTTCATTTAAAATAAATAAAATAATGTTATCCGTAGTCTGCTACTACGGATCCAGATATACAATAACTTTACATTTGTAAAACGTTCTTTGAAAAATACAGCTTCGATGCCTACGGCCGCCGCCGCAACCCAGCCAACTGGACGGATTACAATGTCTGAATCAGAATTTTCAGAATGAATAAATTTTCAGAATGCAGGCAGCAGGAAATAGCTTACTTTTACGATATGGAGAAAGATATATTAACTTACAATATCATTGGTTGTGCCATGAAAGTGCATAATACGATGGGGCCGGGTTTCCAGGAAGTAATTTATCAGAGGTGCCTGGCTATTGAATTGGATCGTGCAGGTTTGTTATTTGAAAGAGAACTGGAACAGACAGTGTATTACGAAAATATTGAAGTTGGTACACGCCGGGCTGATTTTGTAGTCGATGGAAGAGTGGTTGTAGAATTGAAAGCTCTTGTGAACCTTGAAGATGTTCATCTTGCACAGGCTAAAAATTATACTGTTGCATATGATTTCCCATTGGGACTATTAATAAATTTTGGTAGTCAGAGTTTACAATACAAGTTGCTATTTAATCCTAAATACAACAAAAAGTCTGAATCAGAATTTTCAGAATGAGGCAATTCTCAAAATTTTGAGCCACACATTATGAACCGGTTAACCGTGTATTCTGCAAATTCTGAAATTCTGCAAATTCTGATTCAGACAATGAACGGCCGTATGTATGATCCTGCTATTGGTAGAGTACTAAGCCCGGATAAATTTGTACAATCACCTGGATACACACAAAGCTATAACAGGTATAGCTACTGTATGAATAACCCGCTGAAGTACACTGATCCGAGTGGGTGGTATGCATTAGCAGATATGAAAGCCCGATACAATTGGGAGGGTGCTGGTTTTTGGTATAGGGGGAGTTACCAGCAAAACACAAGTGATGGGTGGGTGAGTTGGAATCCTAGTTTTACGAGTGGTACTGGCTGGGCAATAGGAGCAACGCCACTACATTATGACCCGGCACCAGGATCTGAGGGATATACAAAAATCGACGATAATAGTTTTATTGATAATGGCACTGGTAATGTTGTGCCATTTGAGACTGTACAAACTAATTTTGTTCAGTCTAACGGCGAGAGTATTGAGTTATTATTTGGCGGTACGCCAGAAGATCCTTATCAGTTCTTTAATGGATATAGAACTATTGAGAATAGTTCAGCATATTTACATGATCTTGTCCCAGGTAGTCAAGGGCATGGTGAATTTGCTTCAAACTCTGCATATAACATGAGGGGTAATGATGTTAATTACCAAACATTATTTAATGAATTTATTACAGGAACAGGACCCGAATATAGTGGTTTTGGTCAAAATCATCCTATGGTTGGTGACCTGCAAGAATCGTTAATAGTTACGGTAGCTACAGGGAAATTTTTAGCGGGAGATGGCAAACCGCTGATCAGATGGGATGTTCCTTTTGGATTGGCAAGCATTCCCTTGGCAACACAATCTATGACAGAACAGTTTATTGGAGGAGCACGAGTTTCAATTATTCCTACATCACTAGGCTATGTGTATATAGTTGATAATACAACGGATTGGAATTCTTTTTCATACCATACAGGTAAGTCTATCCCTCGCGTACCTGGTGAAACAACTCAATATGGTACAATCTATCAACGGTTTATGTGGATTCAAAAATGATAATAGTTATGCGAAGATTACTTATGTTAGCAAGTTTGATGTGGCTTACAATTTTAGGTTGTTCTTTCAATCCTAACAAAGAAATCCTGATTGGTAAATATTGTCTAAATCGGAGTAATAATAGAGATTCAATATTTATATATATTGATAATTCTTATACTCATCAATATATTTCAAATGAAGGGAAATTATTTCAAATTAAAGGTAAATGGGAATTCAGTTCTTTGTCTAATGAAATTCTTTTTAAAGATTTTGTCTTTTTTAATGATAAAGGTGTACATGAGTTACCGCCTGGAAATTGGTTTTCCAGGATACGATCAGTTGATGACACAGAAATTCGATTGATGTATTCTTCTGAAGACGATATCTTTTTTTACAAAAAAAAGTAATTTAAAAGCATTCCACTGTTGTGGTAAGTGCTCCCTGCCTTCGGTAGTGTTCATTTAAAATGAAAAACAAATGTTATCTGTAGTCAGCGACTACGAATACCGATAAACAAAACCCATTACATTTGTACAACGTTCTTTGAAAAGATACAGCTACGATGCCTACGGCCGCCGCCGCAACCCAGCCAACTGGACGGATTACAATGTCTGAATCAGAATTTTCAGAATGAATAAATTTTCAGAATGCAGGCAGCAGGAAATAGCTTACTTTTACGATATGGAGAAAGATATATTAACTTACAATATCATTGGTTGTGCCATGAAAGTGCATAATACGATGGGGCCGGGTTTCCAGGAAGTAATTTATCAGAGGTGCCTGGCTATTGAATTGGATCGTGCAGGTTTGTTATTTGAAAGAGAACTGGAACAGACAGTGTATTACGAAAATATTGAAGTTGGTACACGCCGGGCTGATTTTGTAGTCGATGGAAGAGTGGTTGTAGAATTGAAAGCTCTTGTGAACCTTGAAGATGTTCATCTTGCACAGGCTAAAAATTATACTGTTGCATATGATTTCCCATTGGGACTATTAATAAATTTTGGTAGTCAGAGTTTACAATACAAGTTGCTATTTAATCCTAAATACAACAAAAAGTCTGAATCAGAATTTTCAGAATGAGGCAATTCTCAAAATTTTGAGCCACACATTATGAACCGGTTAACCGTGTATTCTGCAAATTCTGAAATTCTGCAAATTCTGATTCAGACAATGAACGGCCGTATGTATGATCCTGCTATTGGTAGAGTACTTAGCCCGGATAAGTTTGTACAATCACCTGGTTACACACAGAGCTATAACAGGTATAGTTATTGCTTTAATAACCCGTTGAGGTATACAGACCCGGGGGGATGGTATGTGATGTTATCGAACGGCCATAAAGTAGGCATGGATTTCAATGATTGGGGAGTCAGCAGCTCAGCAAATCTTTATATGCCTGGAAGCGGTGGTAGTTATCAATACAATGAATCTACAGGAGATTACACATTAAATGGAGAGGTTGTATCGTATTGGCAGGTGCATAATAATTATATTGCACCAAGTAGCACTGAAATTTATAATAGCAACAATGTCAATGACAACAGCAATAATTCAACTAATAATAAGCCTAATAGTATTTATGCTGTAAATATTCAGTATACGGGCACATTAGATAACCCTTATTCGAACCTGCGAGGGTTTAGGATGTCTGATGGGTCTTTCGTTTCAATAAACAGTGGTTATGCTTCGAATATAAGTGCTACCCTATCGCATGGGGGTGCAGATGTTGAATGGATTAGTCAATATGACCCAAGAGTACCTGATTATGGACGCGACGCTTGCAAAAGAGCGTGTTATATAATGAATCCTAATGCTTTAAGGGGAATGGGCAATGGGTACTATGTGGGAAAAGAAAAAGGAAAGTCTTTTATAACAACAAATCAAACTTCAAAAGGATACCAATATTTAAATCAACAATTGTCACTCAATCGCTCTGTAATTGTTGGTGTTGGTCGCAATCTAGCCGGATATTGGGGGATGAATTTAAATGGAGATTTTACAACAGATCATTTTGTTATAGTTGATCATCTAGAAAGTGATGGCTATCATTTTTTAGATCCAGGCACTCGTTACCCAGCTATAGGTACTAGTGCAAACAATGTTTTTAGATTAGGTGCTAATGGTCTTTACTCAGGGAGTTCATATGGTGCACCAATGACAATTACATGGATTGGTTTTAATCATTAAAATAAATACATGAAACTCTAAAAATAAAGCATATATCAATAAAGCAGCCATTTTAATTGTGAGTATCAGGTAATAACTAACTAAAAAAAGTGAAGGAATGAAAAAGTTTAATTTGACAAGTATTTTTTTTGTATTGGTGTTTTTTTTGATGAGTTGTAATCAAAATTCAAAAACTACCGATAATACGAAAATCGTCACAAATGATACACATTCAAGTAACGATTATAATTTCGAAGATTTTCTGGTAAACTTTAAACCCAAAACGATCAATAACCTCAAAGAATTAGGAGAGGAATTCAATAATCACTATTTGGCAAAAGATGGTTCTCTTATTGAAGTACCTCAAAATTATAAAGAGAACTATCTTAAAAACTTTAATACAGATAACCTCTATTACGGATTTATAACAAAATTACCCAATAAATCGTTAATACTGACTTTTTTAAAGCATTATGGGGCTGAAAATGTCGCAGATGGACAAGTGATTGATACTACCTTTTTCGTTTCCCTTGTTTTTAGTGATTCAGGCAAATTACAAAGTAGTTTTAGAAGTTTTGGGTCAAATCTTACGGGAGAACCACCAACTTATAATATGACGAGTACTTTTGAATACGAAAACGATAAATTGATTATTACAAACTATGAGTACTCAACTGGTAGAAGTTACTCTGAAGCAAGACCATTACCCGGTAGTGACTCAATTTATCAGGCAGATTTGACACTTACTAAATATTATTTGAATTACACAACCAATAAGATTGTACTCATTAATAAATCAAAAAGTATAGCAAAAGTTGTTGAGTCTTATCGTAATCCATTACCTGTATATTTGCGAGCTGTCGAATGAAAGCTCCCCCCTGCTGTCGGTAGTGTTCATTTAAAATAAATAAAATAATGTTATCCGTAGTCTGCTACTACGGATACCGATAAACTAAAACCTTTACATTTGTAAAACGTTCTTTGAAAAAATACAGCTACGATGCCTACGGCCGCCGCCGTAACCCCGCCAACTGGACGGATTACAATGTAAAAGCCCCTCGCTTGATAAGCCGTGGCTACACCGGCCACGAAATGCTTGATGGCTTTGGGCTAATTAATATGAACGGAAGGATGTATGATCCTGTAATTGGTCGTGTACTTAGCCCGGATATTGCGGTACAAGCGCCAGGCTATACCCAAAGCTATAACAGGTATAGCTATTGTATGAATAACCCGATGAAGTATACGGATCCGAGTGGGTGGTATGTAGAAGAGGGCTATACAACAACAGATATCAACGAAATTACTACCCTTTTAAATTATGTTAGTAGTGGTGGTACTCTTTCATCGTTCGGTTTTAATAATTGGTCAGCCACAACTGTTAGCAATGAAAATTCTTGGGGAATTATTATTGATGGTAGTGAAAGTTTTAGAAACGATGTCAAGTCAGCACTCAATAAAATAGACAATACATACTTGGGCCATATTGTTTTAAGGACGATTTCAATAAATTCAACAGTTAATCCATTGACAATAAATTCGGCTTTGTTTACTGATACATATGATTATATCACTAGTACTATTAATTTTGCAGGTAGAGTTGTTTTGGGAAGGGCTTTGGGTGCTCAAAACTATTTTGATACTAATCTAGGACACGAATTATGGCATGCATTCCAAAATAGAATTCTTGGTAAGGAATATTCAGTAATGGAGAAAAGTATTGAAGGAATTAGATCATTGGAAAAAGGGGCTATTGCATTTGAGAATTACTTGGCTTCAGTGTTCTATAATGAAGATTATGTCAGGACTAATTATAATAGATTAGGGCAATTATGGAATAAAGGTATGGATTATTTTAATAAACAAAATGAAAGCTTGAGGATTATAAATGTACCTGATAGGCAAGGAAATCCAATGTACTTTAATAATTGGCAAAATAACTTAGCAATTACCCCTAGTTTGATTACATACTATAATAACCTTGCAAATATTTGGGTAAACCCTAACTAATAATGAAACATATAGTCCAAATAGTTATACTAATTGTACTCCTTTATAGCTGTTCATACGATTGTGGAAAGTACAAGAGTATTCCTGGCAAGTATAATATATCTGAAATGTATAGCCTCATTGATGTTGAAAGAAAATTTCTTCATGAAAACGGGCAAGACACAATTTATTCCATCGATAGTTTTTATGTCTATCTATCAAATTATCGCAATAAATTAATTTCAATACTAAAGAAAGAAGAACTTCCTGTTAATTTTAATAAAGGCTTTTTATTAGAAGATTTTTTCGTGTATAAAAAAGATATTCGAAAATATGTACCTAAAGATAGCCCATATGATTATAGAGCCGTAATTTATTTTGAGAATACAAAATATAAGATATTCCTTGATATTAATATTTCCAAGGATTGTCGAAAATATTATGTTGATAGAGTAAAAATGAATAAGGAAAGAGATACAACAATTTTCAATTGGATTAATGATACGATAAATTTGGAAAGGCAAAACTTAAAATATGGAATAGTTGATCAATGGGCTGACCAGTACGATATTATTACAAAACTAACTAATGATGAAAAATTTTCAAGAGTTGTAATAAATTATTTTTGGAATGGATTTTATGGAATCACTGAAAAACCACTTGTGGAAAAGCAAAAGGCAACTTGGAAAAAAATGGAACATATTGGATATTTAATGTACTTGACTGGCCATGGATTTTCTTTTTAATTGACCTTAACAAACTTTTATATGTTGCTTATTTACAATCAGTTTGGCCAAAATACTCTGAAAAGTATATCTTTTTCAACAATGACTATATTAGCGATATCATAACAAATTAAAATAACGCCCCGCTACCCCTGCTTAATCTGGATGGATCAGTAGCCGAACGTTACAGCTACGATGCCTACGGCCGCCGCCGCAACCCCTCCAACTGGAGCGATTACAATGTGCCGGCACCAAGCCTTATTAATCGTTGTTACACCGGCCACGAGATGCTTGATGGCTTTGGCCTTATAAATATGAACGGCCGTATGTACGACCTGGTAATTGGCCGTGTACTTAGCCCAGATGCATTTGTACAAGCATCAGGCTATACTCAAAGTTACAACCGGTATAGCTATTGTATGAATAACCCGCTGAAGTATACGGATCCGAGTGGGTGGTCTATGATGTTGTCGAATGGGTCAGTAGTAGGCTATGATTTTAATGATTGGGGAGTAAGTAACTCAGCAAATCTTAGTATGCCAGGAAGCGGTGGACATTGGAGTGATGAAAATAGAAGTGTATTTGGTAATTATATGTTAATGAGCCCAGGTGAGTTTCAAAGTTACTATGGAGTTAGCCGTAATGATTATTTTAATGTGCTTGCCCCAAATTATAAAACCGCATTGCCAAGGAATTCGCCTAATTTCCCAACAATGGATAGAAAGGGACAAACCGGTTTCTGGGTTCAGAGTTATGGTGGCATCGGCAAAAATGATAAAAAAGATGATGGGTCTCCAATCGATGGGATTGTAAAAGTTAATATATTTATGCACGTGGATCCAAAATTTTATGGAGTTGATGTGCGCTTTATTTCTGAAGATATTCCATTTAATTCATATTTTGCAGGTGCTATTAACACTCAAAAGTCAACATATGATGCTTATATACGTAAGGGATTAAATTCAATAGAAGGTAAACTTTTAATGCATGAATTTGGCCACTCTTTACAAGAAAAATATGGTGGAAGTCTTTGGTATAATCTTGGTGTAGTCCCGGCAAGTGCTTATAACATAAATACGTTAGATGAGGATACATATAATCACTCTTGGACTGAGATACAAGCAAATACTATGGCATATTACTATTTTCACTTCCCTTCTTTTTGGGATACGAATGAATATCCGATAAACACTAATTATATTAGTGACGAATTAAAAAGTAAACTGTATCTACATAAACCTTAATTGATAAAAGATGAAAAGAAGCTTCTATATTGTATTACTTATCTTTCTGTTGAATGGTTGTCTAGATAGAGCGGTTGACAGAAGAAAAATCAAAATAACCAATAGCTCAAATAAAAACATTTATTGCCTAATATCTCAAAACGATTCAATTAAGAATCCTTATATTGAATATACTGATTCTGCTATTGATAAATATTATAAAATAAATGGGAACTCAACGACTTTTCTTAAAGATAGCCCACGCAGCTGGGATGGATATATAAGAAATAGCGTGAATGGTAAAATGAAGCTTTTCATTATTTCTGAAGATTCTGTTGATGAACACGGATTGAAAGAAGTATTAATCCGGAATATTTACACGAAAGTTTTAAAATTAGATATAAATGATTTAAATAATAATAATTGGCAAATCATTTATGCAGGTAAATGAGTACAGTAGCCCCCTGTTAAAGCAAAATGGATCAGTAGCCGAACGCTACAGCTACGATGCCTATGGCCGCCGCCGCAACCCACTAAACTGGACCGATTACAATGTGCCGGCACCAACCCTTATTAACCGTGGCTATACAGGGCATGAAATGCTTGATGGCTTTGGCCTGATAAATATGAATGGCCGTATGTATGACCCGGTAATAGGTAGAGTACTAAGCCCGGATAAGTTTGTACAAGCTGCTGGTTATACACAGAACTATAACAGGTATAGTTATTGTATGAATAACCCGCTGAAATATACTGATCCGAGTGGGTGGTATATGGATATAGGGCGTGGGATTAATACTGTTTTTGAATCTCATGAAGTTTCTTTTTACACTTATGGCATAGGCTCACCAGGGAACTATTATGCCGGAAGGGGTGGAGGAGGAGGTACTGGTTACGGTAATGTTCCATATATTGAAAGTTCAAGTAATGGGAGTTTTATAGAGCAACTTGCAAGCTCCACTCAAAATTTACCTAATGGTTATTATAACCTTACAAACATAAACTACAACCATGGTGCTTTTGAGTTTTCCTATCAATATAACTCTGGCGGCAACGAATATTATAATGGGTTGGCTGAGCATGCTAATAAAATTGCTGCTTTTAATAGGGAAATGACTTTGTTAGCAGCAAGTAATATTGGCTATGGCAAAAGTTTTGGAGGACCCTATGATGATATAGTCGAAATAATGAGGGAAATTTGGTACAGTCCTATTGTTAGAAATGCTATTCCTGATTTAATTACTGTTAGTCTTGATTTTTCATGTGTTACATTATATGGCGGTGGCGGTTCTTTACAATTAAATTTTCTTACTCGTGGAAAAGATCCTGGTATATTTTTTACAAATACAGTTTCTACACGGTATGGAGTTGAAGGAGATTGGGGATTAAGTTTAGGGTGGGCTAATTATCAAGGAAGTGCATTTGAGATTACCCGACAAAAGTTGACAGGAAAATCAATTGATGTTGATGGCGGATATATATATGGTGGGAATATTTGGGGAGGGTTTGTGGGTAATGATTTAAAGTGGGTTGGAGCTAAATACGGTTTCGGTCTTACAGTTGGAGGATCGATTGGAATAGGCAATACTTATTTAGGATTCACAAGGCCTACCTGGCCTTAAAATTTATTAATATGTACAAACAAGATAAATATATTTATGGTTTCCTGATCATCTTTGCCATTTCTTTTCTTTTCTATATTTATTATAGAAATGATAAAGCTAATAATGAATTTTATCAAAAAGAAATCCATTATGAAATCAAGTCTGTTCAAAAAACAACTGATGGTTTCTATTTAATAGGAATAGAAAACGCAATAATTCCTTTAGGTTTACATGGAGATTGTATTGATACAATTTATTGTGGAGATTCTATCATCAAGTATTCATGTTCAAATGAGATTATTATTAAACGTAAAAAAGAAGGATTTAATGCGCATAAATATGATTGTTCGAATTGATTATCCTTGATACATGAAGCTGCTGTCGGTAGTGTACATTTAAAATAAATAAAAAATGTTATCTGTAGTCTGCAACTAAAGATAATGATAACAAAAACTTTACATTTGCAAAACGTTCTTTGAAAAGTACAGTTACGATGCCTACGGACGCCGCCGCAACCCAGCCAACTGGAATGATTACAATGTTAAAGCCCCGCGCCTTATTACCCGCGGCTATACCGGACACGAAATGCTTGATGGCTTTGGGTTAATTAATATGAACGGCCGTATGTATGACCCTGTAATTGGTCGTGTGCTTAGCCCGGATATTGCGGTACAAGCGCCAGGTTATACACAAAGTTACAACCGATACAGCTATTGTATGAATAACCCGCTGAAATACACTGATCCGAGTGGGTGGTATGTAGCCACTGGAACCGATTTTGGACGGGATATTATTGATATGAGTGGCAGAGGAGTTACTTTTTACGATTACGGAATTGGCTCTCCGGGCAACTTTTATTCCGGTGGCGGAAGTAATTCAACTATAGGACCTCAAGGATATCGGTATATTGGAGGGGGAGTTTACCTTGATGTGGCTACCGGTGACCAGGTTGATTATAGTACTGTTTCTAAAAATTATGTTAAGCCGAATTCGGACAACTATTTAGTGTACCAAACTGCTGTATTAAACGCAGATGGCAAATTTGTTGGCAATGGTCATTATGGAGTTATAAAAGAAGGAGTTATGCATTCTGATGGAACATATCCGACTTTTGATTCCTATACTTCAGCTTCTAATTTTATCGATGGATTTAAATCTAATATAGGCAATAATTTCTCAGGACAAGGGGGGCGTGTTGATTTTGGTAATTACAAAATAACTTCAGGTGAGTTAAAAGAACGTCTAAATGACTTTGCAAACCAGACTGGTTATAATGTTACAGTTGTTGGGGGTGATAGAAATGCAGCAAGAAATGCTTCTGTAGGAGGTTCTAAGGGTAGTAGGCATATAAGTGGTGATGCTGCCGATATTGTTGTTCGTGGGACATCAAATAGAAATGTAGCTATACAAGCACATAATTCAAACTTGTTCAATACAACAATTTATTATCCGAATTATAACACACCAGGAGCCTTGCCTCCTCATGTTCATGTGGATTTGAATCCTGGACATGATAATGTTTTAATGATATATAAAATCGTAGATGGTTCAAATAAATATTTACCTTGGAATCCATAATATTAAAACAAATAGATATGAAACAGATAATAGTTTTTATCGCACTACTCTTGATAGTGGCATGTAACAATATAGGCCAAAATGCTACTACTGAAAATACAAAGAAATCATGGAATGTTTTAAGAACAGATGGTTCGTTTCTCATTTTTAATGACAATAGCCGCATCAATACACGACTTTATGATATGACCTACTTGGAATCATTAATTGATAGCACAGGTAATTCATACT
Organism: Bacteroidales bacterium; assembly: GCA_963665485.1. Taxonomy (GTDB): domain Bacteria; phylum Bacteroidota; class Bacteroidia; order Bacteroidales; family UBA4417; genus UBA4417. The sequence goes on from OY762227.1 coordinate 2,382,385, forward strand.
TTGTTTTATCAGGCAGAACATGTAAAGAGTGTGATGAGAATATAGCAATTTTCATAGTATGTCCTCAAGATACAGCAATACCACTCTCTGAACTGCCTAAATATACATACCCTGGTAAGGAATACGATTATGAAAACAATCAGTTAACATTTGAATCAAAATTATTTATAGGTAATTGTATCGATAATAGCGGAAAATCTGCTTGTTTAATATGGGTACAAAAGGAAAGAGATCGCAGTAACAAACTTGACAGTTCGATGTTTATCGTTGATATTTTCAATAAAAAGATAAGAGAACGAAGTGTAAAACCGCAATCGCAAGATTATACGAAAAACTTACAGCATCTTAAAAACTGCAAAGAAATTAAAGGAGTAGTGACTACAAGTGAACCATAACAGAGAAAGTCGGAGCAATACCGCGTTGTCTATAGTCTTCCATAAAAAAGTAAGTGTTATCCTGAGTTGTAAACTCAGGATACAGATAAACAAAAACCATTACATTTGTGCATCGTTCTTTGAAAATACAGTTACGATGCCTACGGCCGCCGCCGCAACCCAGCCAACTGGACGGATTACAATGTAAAAGCCCCGCGCCTGATTACCCAGCTCTAGTGCATCAAGAAGTGCAGAAACTCTACGGTGATTCATATGTTAAAGATCGCAAAGGGATTTTTGAGTATATCCTTGGCGGTTCGGTGGAAACTAAATTGCTTAATATACGGGTTTTTGAAGAAGCTACTAAAAGAGCAGTCTACGCAACCCAAAAGGCAGCAGCAGAACTGAAAGGTTTATCCAATTGTTCGTATTGTGCCATTGGAGCCGATGCTAACAAAACTAAGATTTGGAGCATTGGAGATATGGATGCCGACCATGTAGCAGCCTGGAGTAAGGGAGGTGTAACCGATATAAAGAATTGCGAGATGTTGTGTAAAACGCATAATCGGGCGAAGGAGAATAGGTAGGGGAAAACATATCCCCCCTTACTTACTATAAGGATTTGTAAGCCGAAATAACAAATAAACCTATGATCTTATAGATGGAATCAAAGAAGTATATTATCACATTTATCAAAGCTGTGGATAAACAATATTATAATAGCTTTATTGATCAGGGAGAAATATGTATGAATACACTGAAGTGGTTTAGAGACTACGAGAAAATTGATTCAAACATAGGCGATTGTTTTGAAGGAGCCGAATTCGCGTGTGGACACGATTTTACAGTGGAATTTGCTGATCCAATCACAGACTGCAAAACAGAAGAAGAAATTCGTGAAAAATTAAATGTTGCAAATTGGTTAACTATCGGGAAAGGAATAAACTTAAGAGGAATTGACGAGAGTCAAAATGCTAATATATTCAGTCTTTATGCTGTCATTTCTTTAAATAATGAAGATTTTGCTGGTTATTTACTTCCCAAAAAATTTGTTGATGAATTCAAAAATCACAGATTTGTAATTATACTTGATCCAATAGCATTTATGTCAAGAATAAGAAATGTGATTTCTGAACTTAATAAACCTGTGAAGTTCGGATTGGTAAATTATTATAAACTTGATGAAAACATTATCAATAATCTAACTTGTTTCAGCAAGCCAGAAAAATATTCTTACCAAAGTGAATTTCGGCTAATAATGGAAGACTCAAATGCCGTAACAAGAATCATTAAAATTGGAAGTATAAAAGAAATGTGTATGGAAATTGATTCAAGTAAAGAATATGTAATTTCGTTGTTTAACGAAAATCAATTTTCTATAAAACAAAAATAAACAGCAATGTATTGCATTAGCATAACAATTAATAGACGAAATAACGATTTTACGTTTGAGCATAAACTTGATGAAATGCTTAAATTATTCTTCGATAGTGGAACCCAACCAATTCAGCTTAGCAAAATTCCACAAACACCTGATAAAAATAATCTGTTGAGCATTTTACGGCATCGAAAATTTATCGAGCCTATGAAAAAGAAGGATTATAACAACGGTCAGAGTGTTGAATTTTATGACCTTCAATATATTTCGGACGCAGGGATCAATTTTTACTTTACCTCAAGTTTTGTTTTAGAAGCAAAGAAGAAAAGGTTGGATGATTTAAGGTGGAAGCGCGAATATAAGAAAATATTGACTGATAATATTATTGCAGTATTAGCTCTTTTGCTTTCTATAGCTGCTTTAGCTGTTGCAATTTTGAAGAAGTAATCTTTTCCTCGGCTGGTGCTCGACTCCTCGGCTGGCGCGTCCCCCGACGCGTGACGGTAACATTTACTATAAAAAAGCAAATGAAATAATAAATATATTTGAATACAAAATCAGATTAAAAGTATAAGCTGTAGCCGTATTGAAAAAGAAAAGCTAATCATGTGGCAAAACGTTTAAATCTAAAAATCTGAATCACCATTTTGATCGATAATCAATGATTCTATATATTCCTTACCTTTGTACGCATGTCAGCAAACACATTCGGAACAATATTCAGGCTTACCACTTTTGGCGAGTCGCACGGAGTCGCCCTTGGCGGTATTATTGATGGTTGCCCGGCCGGGCTTGTAATCGACCTGGAATTTATTCAAAATGAGCTTAATCGCCGCAGACCCGGGCAATCAGCTATGACTTCCCCCCGTGATGAAAGCGATACAATTGAGATACTTTCCGGAGTTTTTGAAGGGCGATCCACAGGTTCGCCTATTGCTTTTGAAATCAGGAACAAGGATCATCACAGTTTTGATTATGATCACCTGAAAAATGCTTACCGTCCCTCGCACGCCGATTTTACTTTCGATAGTAAGTATGGGTTCCGTGATTACCGCGGTGGCGGACGTTCCTCAGCCCGTGAAACACTTTCGCGGGTTGCCGGTGGCGCTATTGCAAAATTATTACTACAAAATTCGGGCATACAGGTTAAGGCTTATGTAAGCAGCATAGGCGAAGTGAAATCGGGTAGGGAGTTCACAATCGATCAGCTTGATGAAATTGAAAAGAGTCCTGTACGTTGCCCTGATCCTGAGGCATCTGATAAAATGATTGAGTTAATCACTAAGCTTAAACTTGAAGGTGATACAACAGGTGGTACAATTACATGTATTATAAATGGTGTTCCTCCGGGATTAGGCGAACCTGTTTTTGATAAACTCCAGGCTGATCTGGCAAAAGCCGCCATGAGCATTAATACTGCCAAGGGATTTGAGTATGGCGAAGGATTTAACGCTCCTTCCATGCGAGGTTCTACTCATAACGATATTTTTATCTCCAATGGTGAAGGTGGCATAAAAACTGCTACAAATCATTCCGGCGGAATTCAGGGTGGGATCAGCAACGGAAGCGATATCGTTTTCAAGGTTGCATTTAAACCGATTGCAACTATTTTGCAATCACAGCCTTCGGTTAATAACAAAGGCGAAACTATTGTACTTGCTGCCAAGGGAAGGCATGACGTTGTTGTTGTTCCTAGAGCGGTTCCCATTGTCGAAGCTATGGCAGCTCTGGTTATAGCCGATCATTTACTTCGTAACAGATCATCACGCTTATAGACTAAAACCTATTATTTTACGTTTCAGTTTTATATTAATTCTCGCCGTCCAAATGAAGAAGACATTAAAAATTTCAGCCATTGTAATTGGCCTTCTCGTTTTAGTTATCATAGCCTTGCCATTTGTTTTTAAAGGCAAAATAGAAAAAACGGTTCAGACCGAAATAAATAAAAACCTGAATGCCGTTGTCACATTCGATGGGGTAGGAGTGTCGCTCATACGGCATTTCCCCAATCTGACAGTTAAAGTCAAAGACCTTGTTGTTAAAGGAACTGGTGATTTTAACAAGGATACATTGGCTTCGATACCAGCATTATCACTTACTCTTGACCTGGCCAGCGTTTTCCGCGGAAGCGAATACAAGGTTAAGCAGATTGGGCTAACCTCGCCACACCTGCTTTTCAAAGTTTTGAAAAACGGGAAAGCCAACTGGGACATCATGAAAGAAACCGGAACCACCGATACTGTTGCGGCTCCTTCAGCGTTTAAAGTTTATCTTGATGAAATCAGCATCAGCGATGCGCGTATGGTATACGACGATGCCGAAATTCCCACCATGATTTCATTTGATGGGTTATCAGGAACACTTAGTGGCGATATGACTGCCGATATTACTACCTTGGATATTAATGCTTTGTGTAAAGATGTAACAGCTGATTATGATGGTGTGCGTTACATGAGTAAAATCAATGCTGAAGTAAAGACATTGCTTGCTTCGGATCTTTCCACCTGGACTTTCACTTTTAAGGATGGAAATATGAGGTTAAATGATTTGAATATTAAAGCCGACGGATTTTTTGCCATGCCTGAAGAAGGCTATAAAATGGATATCAAATTTGCAGCTAAGGAAAATACTTTCAAAGCATTTCTTTCCCTAATTCCTGCCATATATTCAAAGGATTTTGATCAGATTAAAACATCAGGAACTATGGCCTTCGACGGGTTTGTGAAGGGATTGTACAGCGATGTTTCCATACCTGCTTTTGCGATTAACCTGAAAGTGGCCGACGGAATGTTCTCATATCCTGGTCTGCCGGGTCAGGTCTCCGATGTAAACCTGCAGGCTGCCATTGCCAATCCTGATGGAATACTTGATCACACAACGGTGGATGTGCCTCGTATGCATCTGAGTATGATGCAGAACCCGGTTGATATTACGCTTTCCTTGCGCACACCTGTAACAGACCCTGATATCAATGCAACCGTGAAAGGAACTGTGAATCTTGAAAATGTTTCGAAAATATACCCATTAGGCGATAAAACGAAAGTATCTGGAATTGTAAAAGCAGATATGGCTTTCAGCGGGAAAATATCAGCTATTGAAAAAGGCGCTTATGATCAGTTTAAAGCTTCCGGTTTTGCTACTGTTGATAAACTTGTTTATGTGGGTTCGGAAGTACCACAACCAGTCAATATCAGCAAAGCGCGTTTTGATTTTACACCTGCCTATGCTCAACTTAACGGCCTGGCAATGAGTATCGGGAAAAGCGATCTGGCAGCTAATGGTAAAGTTGAGAATTACATTCCATACGTTATGAAGAAAAATGCGGTGTTGAAAGGCTCACTTGCAACCACTTCCAATTTTATGGATATCAATAGCCTGATGGCTGGAACATCTTCGACTCCAGCCGCAAAAGATACATCCGCACTTACAGTAATTGAAATACCGGCTAACATGGATCTTACTCTAAGTACTTCATTCAAACAGTTGATCTACGATACCTATGATATGAAGGATGTAGCTGGAACCGTGAAGGTAAAGGATCATAGTTTGCTTCTCGAAGGGTTACAGTTAAGTATGTTGGGTGGCTCCATGGGTATGAAAGGATCGTACAGTACTTTTAACCCTGACAAACCATTGGTTGACATGGATCTGCAGGTGAAAAACCTGGATGTTAAAAAGGCATTTCAGGCTTTTAATTCCATTCAGAAATTTGCTCCTGCTGCCAATAAACTGAATGGAGCAATTAGTACAAATCTGAAATTTAAAGGTGCGCTTAAAAAAGATATGATGCCGGAACTGACATCGGTTTCAGCTAATGGGCTGGTACTTTCTGATATACTGGGATTAACGAACCTGAATACATTCGGCAAAATTGCGGATGTTCTGAAAATGGAAAAACTCAGGAATCCTTCCCTCGAAAAGATCAATCTCTCATTCGATATTATTGATGGGAAAGCCACTGTTAAGCCTATGGATTTCAAATTAGGATCGTATAAAGCCAATATTTCCGGAAGTACTGGTCTGGATCAGGTTTTGAATTTTGTTTTAACACTCGATATTCCCCGCAACGAATTTGGTTCCAAAGCCAATAATGTACTCGAAGGCATGGTAAAGGATGCCTCCAAAAAAGGAGTGAACGTCAGTATTGGCGATATAATTCCAGTTACCATTTTAATAGGTGGAACAGCAACGGATCCAAAGATTACAACCGGTATCAAATCAGCTATGGCCGGCATGGTCGAAAATATTAAAAAACAGGCAATCGCTGAGGTTGAAAAGAAAAAAGAAGAATTGATTGTTAAAGCGAAAGAAGAAGTTTCCAACCTGATAGCGCAGGCTGATGCTGAAGCAGCAAAAATTATGGTTGAAGCTGAAAAACAAAGCCAGAAACTTTTACAATCGTCTAATAAGGCAGCTGATGAAGTGCGTTTCGCTGCCGATTCATCCGCCAACAGGTTGATCGCAGAAGGGAAAAAGAATGGTTCTATCGCTGAGATGGTAGCTAAAAAGGGTGCTGAAAAAATAAAGAAAGAAGGCAATGTTCAGGCTGCCAAAGTTATAACTGAAGCACAGAAACAGTCCGACGCTATTCTAAGCAAAGCACGAGCTGAAGCGGATAAGCTAAAGCAGGATGCCTTGAATAGGGTGAATACAAAATAAGAGACTTTGATTCGGAATTCAGGTTTACACTGGCAGATTGGAATAGAGACCTGCCAGGGTAGTATATTCTATTTTTTGTGAAACAAAATCTTTTTTATTGTAATTCCTGTTTTAGAAGTTATTTTAACTACATAAATACCTGGAGCATAATTGGCTAAATGAACCGAAACCTGGTTAGATTCAGCTTTTTTCTGAATGATTTTTTCGCCTGAGTTCGCAAAGATTTCAATTTTGATAATGTCGTTTCCTTTAACACTAAGCGTATTTGAAAGTGGATCGAGAGTAACGATACATGAGTTGCCGACAGGTTGATTATTTATTCCAAGTGTTTCACATGCATCGCCTATTTGATCAAGATCTGAATCTGTTTGATCAGGGTTAGCAACCGTAGGGCAATTATCGCAAACATCGCCAATTCCATCTCCATCCGAATCCATTTGATTGAGATTTGAAACATTCGGGCAATTATCGCAGGCATCGCCAATTCCATCGCCATCCGAATCCATTTGATTGAGATTTGAAACATTCGGGCAATTATCGCAAACGTCTCCGATTCCATCGCCATCCGAATCTATTTGATTGGGATTTGAAACATTCGGGCAATTATCGCAAACATCGCCAATTCCATCGCCATCCGAATCCATTTGATTGGGATTTGAAACATTCGGACAATTATCGCAAACGTCTCCGATTCCATCGCTATCAGAATCAACTTGACTAGGATTTGAAACATTCGGACAATTATCGCAGGCATCGCCTATTCCATCGCCATCCGAATCCAGCTGGTTTTGATTAAAAACATTCGGGCAATTATCGCATGCATCACCTATTCCATCACCATCCGAATCCATTTGATTGAGATTTGAAACATTCGGGCAATTATCGCAGGCATCGCCTATTCCATCGCCATCCGAATCCATTTGATTGAGATTTGAAACATTCGGGCAATTATCGCAAACATCACCAATTCCATCGCTATCAGAATCAACTTGACTAGGATTTGAAACATTCGGACAATTATCGCAGGCATCGCCTATTTCATCGCCATCCGAATCCAGCTGGTTTTGATTAAAAACATTCGGACAATTATCGCAAACGTCACCTATTCCATCGCCATCCGAATCCAGCTGGTTTTGATTAAAAACATTCGGACAATTATCGCAAACGTCACCTATTCCATCGCTATCAGAATCAACTTGACTAGGATTTGAAACATTCGGACAATTATCGCAGGCATCGCCTATTCCATCGCCATCCGAATCCAGCTGGTTTTGATTAAAAACATTCGGGCAATTATCGCATGCATCACCTATTCCATCACCATCCGAATCCATTTGATTGAGATTTGAAACATTCGGGCAATTATCGCAGGCATCGCCTATTCCATCGCCATCCGAATCCATTTGATTGAGATTTGAAACATTCGGGCAATTATCGCAAACATCACTTATTCCATCGCCATCCGTATCAACTTGTGAAGGATTTGGTATGTTTGGGCATCTATCGCAAACGTCTCCGATTCTATCGCCATCCGAATCCAGCTGGTTTTGATTTGCTACATTTGGGCAATTATCGCAAACATCTCCAACGCCATCGCTATCCGAATCTACTTGTGCCGGATTGAATGTAAGAGGGCAATTGTCGTTTCCATCAGGAACACCATCTCCATCGGAATCGGCTATTACTCTTGTTTGCGCTTGGGGTTTTCCACCGGAATTGATGGTTTGTGAAGCTACCTGAGATGTATAAAGTAGAGTTGAAAGAAGGAAAACAAGTATTGAAAGAAATTGAATTGAAGTTGTTTTCATATTTATGAATATGTTAGTAAAGTTTGATGTTTTTATAATTGCAGAATTGAGTCTGGTCTTGAGTGCTTGGGAAATCTCTATATTTCAAAAGATCACTTTAATCCGAGATCATCACATTTATTAAAATATCGTTGCTAAAGAAGAAAAAATAAGGGAAATTAATTCGTAACTTCAAATTCGCTGGTTACAGAGAATACTTCTCCATCCATAGTAACTCCCTCAAAAATCGCATTGTACTTTCCAGGCGTATCAGGTGCTGTAAAAATTATTTTTTCATACTGTTTTTTTTGTCCTGTAATGGACGGTTTCCAAAGAATTGTGTTTCTTGCATCCGGGTGATTAGCCGGATAATACTCTTCTTTATTAACACATTTAGTATCAGCAAGCATACGGAAATTAACGAAAATACCGGTCGATGGCAGATCTATTCCTGCAAAATCACTTTTTCTTGATATTATACTGATAATCCCACCATATATTTCCGCACCTTTCACATAATCCTCATTTACTACCTCAATGCGTTCAATGTTCTGTGGCGATAAAGCCAGGATTTTTGCTGGTTCATCAACGGCAACCCAATCGATCAATACAAGTGGGTCATAAATCGATACTTCTGTTGATCCCTGCACGGCAAAATAGGACTCACCCTTACGTTTACGCACTTTTACCTGGCTTGGCAATTCATTGAAATACTCTTCAAGTGAAGGAAGCTGAATGTATTTATCAATATACAGAATAGTTGTAGGTTTACCATAGAAAGCATTCATTTTTTTTGTGGATGTCAGGCTGTCCGTTGCCTTAATGCTACTAAAGTGAGAACTGACCTTCATATTCTGTGCCATTGCCAGCACAGTTGCTCTTTCTTGTTCAGTTAAGGAGAATTCAGGTGATGGCAACCGGAAAGGAGCAGTACAGAAATCATTATCCACCCATATTTTCACTGCTTTCGAAGGAGTCTTTTCAGCGCATAAGAATAAGTCTCTTGATTTATAATAGTCGGGTAAAGCAAAGAAAAACTGACCGGCGGAATCGCTTCTGGCCACCATAAAGTCGCGCCCCTGGCCAATAATAGATAAATTAATCTTTTTGTCAACTACCGGTTCGGATGAAGATGCTTCTGTTAATTTACCAGCCAGGGAGAGTCCGCGGGTTTCAGGATAATATCTCTTTCCTGTAATTATTTTTTTTGATGCAGTTGTCTGTAAAAAATTGAACGATTTGGAGTTTTCAGGTACTACGGACAAACACATGCTTTTAATCCTGGCTGGTGATCCGTCTGCTTGCTTGTAAGAAAGGCTTATGGTATCACGTGGCTCGTAATCCGATTTCTCAACCGAAATCAACAGCAGATCATTTTTCTCATTCTCTTTCACCTCGGTAAATTGCTGATTCTGAGTATCCCGGCTATTATCTGGTGAAAAGACCTCCAATTTGTCCGGATTTATAATTCTGATCTGTCGGTATTCATAAAATTGAGGACCATAACTGCGCATTACTTTTGTGTAACCTCTTATGTAATAAACCCCGGTGAGCAAATTGTCGGGAATTTTAAAACATCCATCGGCTACAGAATTAGTAAACAGGTATTTGTAGTTGGAAATTATACTTCCGTCAGGAGTTACCAGTTCGCAATAAAGTATGCGGCTTTCAGAAGAGGTAGTTGTACTTTCACTATTAAATATAGAAGCGGAAAATTGAATCTGTTCACCTGTAATGTATATCGAACGGTCAGTAAACAGGATAAGCTTCTCATCAGGCTCGCCTGGCAAAAAGGAACATTTGATGCTAAATGCTGGTTCAGCAGCCAACAAAAGCATCAGTGAAAACATAATCCGGTAATATATTCTCATATTATTTTGGCCAAAAATCGGGTTTAACATTTTTTCCGCCAAGCGTAAGGCAATCCACACACGTTGAACGAATCACATTAAGTTGAAAGTTATTATTATCTCCAAATAAATAAGCAGGATAGGCTGCCGGGTTTATTTGTTTTAATCCGTTTTTCAGAAGAGTACCAACTTCACAATGCGGGTCATAAAGAATGGGTAATTTTTCAATAGGGCTGACAAATATTCTTTTGGACTTAACACTTGCCGCAGAAAAAAAACCTAGTACTTCCTGATCCGGATTGGTAAGGTTATGCAAATTGCCTTTCACAGCCAGTGGTTGTCTTTCGTATAATCCACCTTGCTGATTGCTGGTCACTTTAATTTTCTCCCAATATATAAATGCCGCATCACTCAGAGCATATTGCCTTATCAGCAGGCTGTATCCATATTCCAGGCGACGCGATGTGTAATTATCAACAAGATGTAAGGGAAAGTGATTGTATTTATTTTGGGACAGGTTACTGGTAGTAAGTGTGAAAACATCTTTTACCAGTGCTGTTCTCCAGCATATCATTCGCGAATAATCAGCAGGAACTACATGGTGAACTTTGCCGTCATAATACCATTCGATAGGATAAGCAGAATGATATTCATAGGTTTCATAAGCCTCAAACTTATATTTTCGGCATGAAACGTTGTCTCCATTAAAGTTAAGATAAAACTGTATTCCTTGAGCCGGAATAAAAGGATAGGCTCCCGGCACTTCCTGCAACACATAATATATTGAGTCAACATCAGGGCATTCCTGGATCTGATCAAAATCAGAAACTATATGTTCACCTCCATGTAAAAGAATATCGACTTTAAATGAGGCCCCTGTTTTGAGTTCACTTTCAGGAATAGTTACATCGTAATTTCCATAGTTCATATCGATACCAGTATAGGAGTTCCCTTTGTCGTCAAGAATTTTGACAATACATCCTGAAAGAGGGTTATAAAAAGGCAGGTTGACTGGTGTAGACATGGAAACGCTTATGTGTTGAACGGCATCTCCCTGGTTTACCTGCCCTGACACAACATATTTTATAGCATCCGAATTCTTAATTACAGGTTCATAACTTTTAATGCAGGAAGTAAGCATCAGAGCAAGTATCGCTGTTATATAAAAGTTATTCTGACGCATAATTCCCCAGTTTAAAAAGCCATGTAGCGGTGAATATCGGTACCCCGATAACTGAATATTGATAGCTTCTGATGCCGCCATTCTCAGTTTTAAAATAAACAGAATAAGGGTTCTGCCTTCCGAAAGCATTATATAGGCTGAAAATCAGGGAGCTATGTAGCGGTTTTTTCTTTTTCAGGTTTCCTTCGATGGTAAGCGAAAAGTCAGCACGTATATAGTCGGGTATTCGGTAAGCATTACGTTTCGAGTAGTCGAGAACCGGTAAACCATTTACATAATAAACTGAAATGGGATAGGTAACAGGCTTTCCTCTTTGGTATGTGAATATGGATGCAAAAGTTAACCTTCTGCTGATGTGATAGTTAAGAACCACATTCAGTGAATGTGGTATGTCAAAATTTGCAGGATAAGCAAGGCCCTCGTTTATTTTGTTCCAATATTCTCCTCCATCGATTTTGATAACAGATCTTGAATAAGTATAAGAAACCCATCCTTCAACTTTTCGCAAACTACGTTTGATGTAGAACTCTATACCCCAGGCTTGCTGGTCGCCTTGTAATACCTCTGTTTCTACCAGCGGATTACTGAGGAAGTCAGCTCCATCCCTGAATTCCGGAAAATTGCGGGTTTGTTTAAAATATACTTCTGCCGATGTTTCTATACCATATTCCGCCAATGTTCTGAATACCCCGGCTGAATATTGCTTGCTTTCGGAAGGCAGCAGGTGATAATCTGCAAGTTTCCATTGCGTATTGGGTGCTATTGCAGCAGTTGTATTAAGCATGAATAAATTCTGATGCATCTGGTTATAAGCCAGTTTTATTGATCCGCTTTCGTCAGTTTTAATGTTTATTGAAATTCTGATATCGGGCTCGTGATACGTTTTAATTGGCTGATTTGAACTGTATGTAAGTGTATCGGTAACATTTCGGACATCTATTGCTGATCCTGGCTGGTATTGATACACAGTTTTAGCGCCAATGGGTGTAAACAAAGCGTATCGTATTCCCGCGTTCAGGTTAAGCCAGGGCAAAATATCATAAATGTCCGAAAAGTAAGCAGCGCTTTCAACTCCCTGCTCAGTTCCCAGTTCCACTTTCTGACGAATTGATTCTATGCCATACGGAAGCACATTTCCCCTGTTGAGTTTATAAAGAATTGCACCAGCACCATACTCTATTGAGTTATGTTTGAAAAGCGTTTGTTTAAAATCAGCCTTTATTTCATAGTGCTCCATTTTGTACGCATGTTCATAAGCAGTGGCTGGTTCCTGCTTGTCAATTGTAGCGAAAGCGTATTGCGAACTGATAATAGCGACCTCACTCCTCAGTGTTTTGCCAAAATTGTGGCTATATGTAGCTGAGGCTCCGCTGTTTGAATATTTGTAACTTGTAAGTGCATTAAAATTGAACCGGTCGGAACTGTGATATAGAAATAACGAGAGTTGAGTTTTTTGATTATCGTAGTTAATTCCGCCGGTGAAATCATTAAATCCCGCGCTGCTGTTACTTATTTCAGGGTCTTTTATTTTCTTAAGAATCCAGTCGGAATATGAAGACCTTGCGCTTAAAATTATGGAACATGTGTCTTTTTTTAATGGTCCTTCAACCACAATGCTTCCGGTTATCGGGCTTATTCCGCCATGAGTAGTAAAATGTTTACGGTTTCCCTGGCGAGCTATAATGTTGAAAACCGATGAAAGATGCCCGCCATACTGGGCAGGAATATGGCCTTTATAAATCGAAAAATCCTTGATAATATCCGCGTTAAACGCAGGGAAAAATCCGAACAGGTGAGAAGTATTATAGATTGGTATTTTGTTAATATAAAATGCATTCTGGTCGGAACCGCCGCCCCTGACATTTAATCCGGCTGATCCTTCACCTACGCTAACAATTCCCGGTAAGGTTCCCGATACTTTAAGTATATCCCGTTCGCCCATCAGCATGGGTAACTCGCGTATTGCTTTTACCGACAATTTATCCAGGCCGGGATCTTTCCCACGTATACTTAGTTGCCGGTCGCCATATACAACCACCACTTTCATCTGGATTATTGCTCTTTTCATATTGATTGAAAAAGCCCCGTCCGAAAGTACTTCAAGTTCATATTTCTTTTGCTCATAGCCCATGTATTCGAAACGGGCGTTGTATTTTCCCTGGGCAAGGGATAATGTAACAAATCCATTTATATCAGATGCCGCGCCGGTTTGGGTTTCGGAAATATAAACAGTGGCACCGAATAGTGGTTCCCCGTTTTCTTCATCCAGTATCCGACCCTTTATTTTCGCTTTTGCGCCTGGTATTAATGACCCTTTAAATCCAATACGAAGAGTTTGTGCTACATCGGATTTGCGCCCGGTAATGTAACGTTCCTCACTCTGAGTGAGTGATCCTGGCACGGAATCATTAGTAATATTTCTGTTCTTTTTGTAATTATAAGCCGGTAACAGAGTCAGAAGTTTTTCTCCGGGCAAAATCACAAGGTTATCATGCCATACCGAAACGTCAAGCCCTGTTCCTTCCAGTGCTTCGTTTACTGCTGCAAATACCGGAATACTATCACGATCAAGGCTTACTTTCAGTTCTTTTAGCTGTTTCTCATCAAAAAATACTTTTACTGATGTTTGTTTATACAGGGATCCGCAGAATTCGCTGAAAGGAATATTTTTTGTATGAAAAGTTACTTTCTGTTCGGTGCGCTGGGCACTTACTGAAAATGTATAAAACAGGAGCAAAATAACCAAATGCGCTTTTCTCATGATCCGGGGAGGGTATTACTATAGTTAATCAGCTCGGTCATGATGATATTGTTCGATTTTCTGACATTTATCGAGTGTCTGTGTAAATATGTCCTGATTAAATCTTGTTTTGCCGGAACGAATGCCTTTATGAAATTTCCGTTATTTTTATAGCTGATTAGCTGGTTATTGCTCAGAACATATGTTGATTTTGTGGCTTTAGTGAAAATGTGGCCGGCAGCGGTTCCTGCGTTATCAATTATTAAATCTTTGGTATGATAGTACAAAATCCTCTCGTTACCAGTTCCTAATACCTGGTAAAATCGTTGGGTCGAGTCCGTTTTGGTGAAACAGGTAAAAATGCAGTTGTTAAGTGTAAACGATTCAAGCCACGCTTTGGAAATTTCAATATACTTAATTGATCCCCGGGTATCGCTGTATCTGAGTATAAGTTGCTGGTTATAAATATCGTAATTGATGCACAGGTTTGTAAAAGTTACACCTCTCATTGTGATAGAACCTTGGTTATCAAACTCATCATACATGTATTGAGTTCCGTCAGTTCCCGGTTGAATGAAGAAACTATAAACCCTGCCATTGTATAACAAAGGATCGTAACCATATACAGGATCATTATTTTGCGAAAATGTTTGGGCATAAGTCGTACCTGATGCAACAACTATTGAAAGCAGAAGCAGAATTCGATAAATTGGAGTGATACGTCTTTCGGCCATTAGGGAATATCAATAAATACGTACCCGGAAAGGTAACAATATCTGTATATGGTGTCAGTTAAATTTGGGAACTTAATGTTAATTCCCATTCTTTAATTTGCGCCATACTGTTGCAAATATATTAATAATCAATGTTGGCGCTTGCGTTTTAATGAAAAAACTCATTTATTTTGCTTAGCGTAAAAAACGAAGTTATGTATTAGTAAAACAGTATAACGTAAATTGTTGAAATGCGAGTGATAAACCAGGGAAACATTCGAATTCGAATTAGCTGATTTTTTTATATTCATTCTATGGCGGAAGCCTCAGTTTTGCTTGTTAATCTGAATAATGACCCTCGCAAATCACATTCAGTTAATCTGTTAATTTCAAATATAATTTTGCCGGTATCATTCATGTGCTTATATTTGTTTTCAAAATAAAGACTTCTCTGGCATTTATGTTTGACCCTTAATGAGATAGCCACATTACAAACTAAATTTTTATTCTATATTTAACAAAATAATGGTAAGGCATCACTCTCTTTTGTTTCTCATTCTGATCTTTGTTTGTACATGGTTCCAGGGCTTTTCGTCGGGTAATGAACCTGTACCTATTGACTCTGTTAACTTTGACCGGATACAGCATAAGCAAGTTCGAAAACTGATTGAACGGCAAAAGCATTTTGGCGTTAGAACTTTTAACGATATGCATCCGGTGTGTTATTACAGTGCTGATTCAAATAATTATCAGACATTTACGAAATCCGCGCTTATAAAGCAGGATATAAATGTGGTTTGGAATAATCTTATCCACAAGTCGCCAAGCGAAGAATTCGATGGCAGGATTGTAAGTTTTGGGTTATTATATTCCAAACGGCTGAATAATTTCCTTTACCAAAATGAGTCTTATGGAGGAATTGAGGAAGGCCAGGTTTTATTCTTCAATCTGCGGATGTTGCGTGGAATAAAGAATATTGCTGTTGCCATGGAGGTTACCAGGAAGGATAATGATCATAAAGAACTGGAATACTGCTATATAGATAATGGCAGTACAAAAGGAACGCAAAAGTTTACTCTCAGAACCACCGCCGAAGGTTATACCGAAATCACCCAGATTACAAAATATAAATGCAAATCGCGGCTTCGCGACCGGAGATTGTATTCGTTTTTTCATGATCGCATTGTTAGCGAATTTTTCGCGGGTATTAAAAATAAAAGCGAAGCAACAAAAGAAAGCATGACCGCAGGGCAATAGAGTTTGGTTTCATATCATTTATTAAACTCTTGCTAATCATTTGGATGAAATCGCACATCACAACTCAGGAAGTGCAATTCACAAATCCTTAAAATGATTTTTGGGGATATGAGTTTTTTCTGCCAAGAGTTTTACTCCCGTAAACTCACTGTTTAATTTTAAATCGCGACAAAAAAGGCTGTTTTAAATCACAAATAGCAGTTCTCAACACTTGTTTACCTGCCGGCTTTTTTATTATCAATCAATAGTTGCTTCCATATATTTTGGCAAACACATTAAAACCAAGTGTTTAAACTATAGCCGATTACAACAAATATTCATATCGCAATTTTTATCAAAATAGCTTGGCAGATCATTCCCATTTTATACTTTTGTGAATTGATTCACAGTTAGAAACAATCCATACAATATGAGTCTCGAAAATTTTCAAAACAGCCATAAACTCTTGTATTCATACAAGTATATATGGGCTCCGATCGAAAAAGGATACAACAACCGCACGCTGTATGTTAACGTTGGCAGCGGTGAAATAAAAGAAAAACCTGTTTCCGCGCAAATGAAGGAAAAATTCACCGGCGGTAAAGGTTTTGGTCTGAAATTACTTTGGGATGCAACGGATCCTGATACAAGATGGAATGATCCTGAGAATGAAATTGTAATAAATACGGGTCCTATTTGTGGTATTACGCAATATTCAGGTACCGGGAAATCCCTGGTTGTTACCATTTCGCCTCAAACTGATATCCCGGTCGATAGCAATGTTGGCGGGTATTTCGGTCCTTTCATGAAATTTGCCGGTTTCGATTCGCTTGAATTGCAGGGCAAGTCGGATAAAGACGTTATTGTATTGATAGACGAAACCCGCGAAGTTGTAGAAATATACGAAGCGGCTGACGAAAGTAACGATAGCCATTTAATGGCGGAGTATCTCACCGAAACGATTGCTACTACGGAGAAAGACCGTTTAAATGTTTCTGTTGTATCGGCAGGAACAGCCGCCGATAATTCACTAATCGGAATGCTCAATTTCAGTTTCTTCGATTCGAAACGTAAATTGGTTCGTTTAAAACAAGCCGGTCGCGGAGGTATTGGAACTGTTCTCCGCGATAAAAAAATCAAAGCGGTTGTTGCTCATAGCAAAGGAGTAACAGGAAACCGCAATGGTGTTGTTGATCTCCAGGCTATCATGGAAAGAGGTAAAATCTTTAACCGCGAAATGCGTGAACTCGACGACAAGCAATGTGAAATGCGAAGTAAAGGTACCGCTCACCTTACCTTGGTAATGAACGATTATGATCTGTTGCCCGTACATAATTTCAAATTCGGCAGCCATCCTGATGCTGTAAAAATATCAGGCGACGTGTGGAAATCATATTTCACACAAGGTGTGCCTGACGGTTGCTGGATAGGCTGCAATATGGCTTGTGCCAAAGGAGTTGATAATTATGAACTGCGTTCAGGTCCATACAAAGGTTCAAAAGTTATAGTTGATGGGCCGGAATATGAATCAACTTCTTCATTAGGATCCATAGCAGGAATTTTTAATCCTGATTTTACCATTGAATCAAATTTCTACTGCGACACTTACGGTATTTGCACAATCTCCTGGGGAACAATTCTGGGTTTCGTAATGGAATGCTACGAGAATAGAATTCTGAACGAAGAACGCACCGGTGGTATGAAACTGAATTTTGGCAATGCCGATTCAGCTATGGAACTGTTACACATGGTTTCGCGAGGCGAAGGATTTGGTAAAATTGCCGGGTTGGGTGTTCACAAGATGAAAGAATTGTTTGCCGCCAAAGGGTGGGGCGAAGCTGGTTTCATGCAGGATATCGGCATGGAAAACAAAGGTCTTGAATACTCTCAGTATGTTTCGAAAGAATCGCTGGCACAGCAAGGTGGTTATGCCATGACTAATAAAGGTCCGCAGCATGACGAAGCTTGGCTCATTTTTATGGATATGGTCAACAACCAGATTCCAACTTTTGAGAAAAAAGCTGAAGCCTTACATTATTTCCCCATGTTCCGCACCTGGTTCGGATTACAGGGACTCTGCAAATTGCCATGGAACGATGTTGAACCAGAAGACAACCATACCTATCCTGAACCTGGTAAAGTTCCGGGACATGTTGAAAACTATATAGCTATTTACAAAGCCGTTACAGGCAAGGATTTCGATAATAAAGAACTGATCCGCCAAAGTGAACGGGTTTACAACTTCCAGCGTATTTTCGATATTCGTTGCGGGAAAGGCTTACGTAAAAATGACGCGCAGCCTTACCGTGCGGCTGGGCCAGTGACCGAGGAAGAATACCTCAGCCGCCAGGAAAGGTACGATGGGCAGATGATTGACCTTATCGGAAAAGACCCTTCGAAAATGACCCTTGCAGAAAAGATGACTGCAACCCGTGCTTATCGTGAGGATCGTTATGAGCAATTGCTCGATGCCGTATACGCAAGGCGCGGATGGAATAAAAATGGTGTCCCCACCATTGCTCACTTGCAGGAATTGGGAATGGACCTGCCTGAAGTACTCGAAGTGGTTACTCCTCTGCAATAAAATCAACTGAAATTTGAGATCTCCCCGTTTGTGAAATACTTCTCAAACGGGGATTTTTTTATGGTATTTGTTATTATATTCCCAAAACTTTAGAATTAACCTTCTGATTCAAATCTGAAATACATATCATTGGAGCTTTGTATACTATGGGCAGGGTATTAGTTTCATACCTTAATCAGATAAAATGTTAACTTTGCACAAATCCATTAAAGACTTCCTGTGAATTTTTCGCCTTTCCATATCTTAAAGGACCTACGTCGACGTGATCACAAACCAGCATTTGGAGGGCTTGAGATTCTCAAATACATTGGCCCTGGATTGCTTGTTACCGTTGGGTTTATTGATCCCGGTAACTGGGCTTCGAATTTGGCTGCCGGAGCTGATTATGGATATGAACTTTTATGGATGGTTACCCTTTCGACTATCATGCTTATTGTTTTGCAACATAATGTAGCTCATTTGGGAATCGCTACCGGACTTTGTCTTTCCGAAGCAGCAACCATGCATATGCCCCGGTGGGTTTCGCGATCCGTACTTTCTTCAGCCATAGTTGCTTCCGTTTCTACTTCCCTGGCGGAATTGCTTGGTGGAGCTATAGCTCTGCAAATGCTATTCAGTATACCGATACGAATTGGCGCAATAATCACTTTGATTACCATTGTTATCTTGTTATTCTCTAATTCATACCGTAAACTCGAAAAGTGGATCATTGGATTTGTAAGCCTGATCGGGCTTTCTTTTATCTACGAGCTTACCCTGGCCGATATTTCCTGGAGCCAGGCTGTTATTGGATGGATAAAGCCTTCGTTTCCTACTGGATCAATGATAGTGATCATGAGTGTGCTTGGAGCTGTAGTAATGCCTCATAATCTTTTCCTGCATTCCGAAATTATCCAGAGCAGGCAGTGGAATCTTACTGATGAAACGATTAAGAGCCGGCAACTCCGGTACGAATTCCTGGATACGCTCTTTTCGATGATCGTCGGCTGGGCTATCAACAGCGCTATGATACTTATGGCTGCAGCCACATTCTTCAGGCATAAGATTCCGGTTGCAGAACTTCAGCAAGCGAAAAATATGCTGGTGCCGCTTCTTGGAAATAATGCCGCGGTCATTTTTGCTGTGGCGCTTCTTTTGGCCGGCATAGCCTCTACTATCACATCAGCTATGGCTGGAGGAAGTATTTTTGCCGGATTTTTTGGCGAACCTTTCGATATGAAAGACAATCACTCGAAATTAGGAGTTCTTATTTCACTCATTCCGGCCGTAATTGTTATATTTGTCATCAGTAATCCGTTCAAAGGACTTATTTACTCTCAGATGCTGTTAAGCATTCAGTTGCCAATCACCATTTTTACACAGATTTACCTGACATCATCACGGAAAGTAATGAGTAAATATGCCAATTCGATTCCACTCACTGGTTTCCTTTTATTAATTGGCGCTATAGTCACTTTTCTTAACATTCGATTGTTAATCAGCTTTTTGTAAAACATAAGTAATGTACAGTTACATGAATTATAAAATTAGAACACTGATTTTAGCCCTGTTACTGATCATAGCAGGACTTCCATCTTTTGCTCAAACGGATGGAGCCGACATCGAGATAGATAATTCTACTGATGGCAGAGGATGGGTATTTGGTCTGAACGTTGGCGTTTATTATCCTTCAAAAAAAACTGCCGGATACTACAATGGAAATCCAGGGAATAAAAACAATGTGAATTATGTAATGTCAAATTATTACTGGTACCGGGATATATATAATGCACTGGGTGCACATGATTCAATAGCTGTAAAAGGTCTGCCACAGAACATGCATTATAAACTTGCTATTCAACCTGGGTTGTATGCACAATATTGCTTTAATTCATCATTGGCTCTGGTTATACAATTTAATTATATGCGGTTAAAAGCAAATGATGTACTTGTTTTTGAGGTTGATCCGAAACCATATGCTACGGAACCTGATCTTCGGCTGTATCCGATGCGTGGAGTTGAAGAAAGGATTTATGGCGATATCGGGCTTAAACGCACCTTTCCTAAAACAGATAAGTTATCTTATTATGTGATGGGCGGTCTCAATGTGAACAGTACCCAAGTTAAAAAGTCCTCTTTTTATGTTGAAGAAGTTGAATACAATATGATCAACATCTATGAGGGTGGAAGCTATGTTCCTAACGGGAATACACAATCGTACAATGTTTACCAGGGAGGAATTGGTGTTGGAATGTTTGCAAGTGCAGGACTATCTCTAAATTTTAATGGTATTGTTATTGAGCCGGGAATTACAGCTCACTGGCTGATGGTAAATCTTGATGGATACCAAAACATGAATCCGGGTATAGGTGCTAATGTGCGTTTTATGTTTTAATTCGATAAACTATTTTCCATTAATCATTTCGGTTAACTATTTTCGATTAACCCATTTCGATTAACTTTTTTACCCTTCACTATACATATTCTCAATCTCAACTTTGTACTGCTCAGCTACAACCCTGCGTTTGATTTTTAAGGAAGGTGTTAACCCGCCGGTTTGAATTGTGATTTCTTCAGGAAGAATTACGATTTTCTTAACCTGCTCGTAAGGTGAAAGATCTTTTTGCAGTTCATTAATCCGTTCCTGATAGAAAGCAATTACCGCCTTCTCCTGAACCTGCTCTTTTCGTGATTTATTTTCGAGACCCATTTCTTTAATGAGTTCTTCGAAAGCAATTGCTGCCGGCACTACAAGTGCAGTGACATACTTGCGTTCACTTCCGATTATTGTCAGCTGTTCAATATATTTATCACCCGAAAGTAATGATTCAATCTTTTGCGGTGCGATATATTTCCCCGAAGAAGTTTTAATGATATCCTTGATTCGGTCTGTAAGGAAAAGATACCCGTTTTCATCGAGCCGACCTGCGTCGCCGGTGCAGAAGTAGCCATCTTTGAACGCTTCGGCTGTAAGTTCCGGTTTTTTGTAATAGCCCTGGAAAACAGTGCCACCTTTTACCATTACTTCATTGTTTTCACCGATTTTAACATCAAGAAGAGGCATAACTTTCCCAACAGAATTGGTATTAATGTCATCGTCGAGCAGGCAGGTAACGGATGCCACGGTTTCGGTGAGGCCATATCCTATTTTAATATGAATACCAACTTGCTCGAAAAAATGAACAATATCAAGCGAAAGCGCAGCGCCGCCACAAACCATAAACCTGAAATTGCCGCCTAATACCGCACGGCCTTTTGAAAGCACGAGTTTATCAGCGATAGCATACGCAATGCGCAGACCTAACGGAACTGGCTGCTTGATGCATAAATAGTTAAAGCGTTTGCCACCCATGCTGATGGCCCACTTAAACATAGCCTGTTTTGTAGCGGAACTTCTGGCTATTTTAGAGTTTACTCCTTCGTATGTCTTTTCAAAGAAACGCGGTACCGAACACATTACCGTAGGTTTTACAACCTGAACCGCATCAACTACTTCCTTGGGATTACGAAGGTAATATGAAGTCATTCCGTTACTTAAAGCGATGAAAGTCCAGCCTCTTTCGAATATATGGCTGAGTGGCAGGAAACAGAGTGAGACATCTTTATCACTGATATGTATCCGCAAATCATGAATTTGCACACAATGCATGAAATTTCCTATCGAAAGCATTACTCCTTTTGGCTCGCCTGATGTACCTGAGGTATAAAGGATAGAACACAGGTCCTGCTCGTTAGCCTCACTAGAAACCATTTGTAGCTGTTGGTCGTAGCTGACTCCACGACCCGAGTTCAGAAAATCAGAAAAATATTCGGAAGGAGTTGTTTTGTTGAATTTTACCTGCGGACTAAAAGCCACTATTTTACGAAGAGTAGATATTTTTTGGACAAGTTCCTCCGCGACATCATATTGCTCCTGCTCACCTACAAGTAAAAGAACACATTCCGTTTCGTTAATCATAAATTCAGCCTGTGCAGCGCTGGTTGATGAAAATAAAGGCACAGATACAGCGCGTATCAATTGTAAAGCGTAATCAGAGATAGTCCATTCAGGCATATTACGCGACATAATTGCGACTTTGTCACCGGGTTTTACGCCAAAAGCTAAAAATGCTTTTGCTGTATCCTGGATACTCTGCCAAAAATCCACCCAACTTATCGGGGTCCAGCTTTTATCACTTTTCTGATAAAACAGTGCGTTACGGGAACCGTATTTGATACTGTTATCACGAATTATAGATGTTAGTAGCCGGTTGTATTCCATAGCAAAAAGTTTTTCGTTTATACATCCGGTTGAGAAACAGAAAGTAAATATTGTTTAACCGGTATTTTTTGGTTTGTGATGAGGAATTAATTCACTTAAAACCGATGTAAAGGTACAATATTATTGCAGAACGAACAACATATATGGATTGCTGTATATAAGGATTTTGGCGTTTCGTTGAGCTGAAGGACTAGTGCTTACAGCAGTTTTTACAAAAAACTCCTCCAAAAACGGTATCTTTGCCGCTTATTAACAAACAGAGATGATTTCAGTAGACGGACTTACAGTAGAGTTTGGAGGGACCACGCTTTTTAAAGATGTATCTTTTGCGATAAACGAAAAGGACAGAATTGCGCTCATGGGCAAGAATGGCGCTGGAAAATCGACATTGCTCAAAATAATTGCTGGTACCAAATCAGCTACACGTGGTAAAGTATCAGCACCCAAAGATGCGGTAATAGCCTATTTGCCTCAGCATTTGCTAACCAACGACAGCCGTACTGTTTTTGAAGAGGCGGCACAGGCTTTTGCGCATATTTTCAGGATGCAGCAAGAAATTGACGAACTTAACAACCAGCTTTCGTCGCGTACAGATTACGAATCAGCCGAATATTATGAGCTTATTGATCAGCTTTCGACTTTAAGCGAAAAGTTTTATTCCATCGAAGAAATCAATTACGATGCTGAAGTTGAGAAAATATTGCTTGGTTTAGGATTTGTACGTGAAGATTTCAACCGGCCAACCGGTGAATTCAGTGGCGGATGGCGTATGCGCATCGAACTGGCAAAAATACTTTTACAAAAACCTGACCTTTTGTTGCTTGATGAGCCTACCAACCATATGGATATAGAGTCTATACAATGGTTTGAGGATTTTTTGATAAACAGTGCAAAAGCAGTCATAGTTATTTCGCACGACAGGGCTTTTGTTGATAATATCACTACCCGTACCATCGAAGTTACCATGGGCCGGATTTACGATTATAAGGTAAACTATTCGTCGTATCTTCAATTGCGTGGCGAACGTCGCGAACAGCAGCAGAAACAGTTCGATGAGCAGCAAAAATTTATTGCTGAAAACCAGGATTTTATCGACCGCTTTCGCGGAACATTTTCCAAAACCAACCAGGTTCAGTCGCGGGTAAAAATGCTCGAAAAACTTCCGGCCATTGAGGTTGATGAAGAGGATAATTCATCGTTGCGCCTTAAATTCCCTCCATCGCCACGTTCGGGAAGTTACCCTGTTATACTTGAAGGAATGTCGAAAAGTTATGGTGATCACAATGTTTTTTCAAACGCCTTATTTAGCATTGTGCGTGGCGAACGGGTAGCTTTTGTTGGAAAAAACGGCGAAGGCAAATCAACCATGGTGAAAAGCCTGATGGGTGAAGTTGAGTACGAAGGCAAACTTACACTCGGTCATAATACCATGATCGGCTATTTCGCTCAGAATGAGGCTTCGTTGCTCGACGAAGAAAATACGGTTTTTCAAACCATTGATGATGTTGCCAAAGGCGATATACGCACCAAAATAAAAGATCTTCTTGGCGCTTTTATGTTTGGTGGTGACAGCTGGAATAAAAAGGTAAAAGTCCTTTCCGGAGGTGAACGAACAAGGCTGGCGATGATAAAGCTGTTACTCGAACCAGTTAATCTTCTCATCCTGGATGAGCCTACCAATCACCTGGATATGAAGACAAAAGATATCCTGAAAAGCGCGTTACAGGATTACGACGGAACATTGATTCTTGTTTCGCACGATCGTGATTTCCTGGATGGGCTTGTGAGTAAAGTGTTCGAGTTCGGCAATAAGCGGGTTAGGGAACACCTCTGTGATATCAACGGTTTCCTTGAAAAGAAAAAGATTGAGAATTTAAGGGAATTGGAGCGGACAGGGAAAAAGTAGTTCTATGCGAAGAGGGGAAAAAGAAAAGCTTTTCTCTGTTATGGATTTGTATAAACTCAAATTATTTCAGGTTTAGTAAGGCTTTTCGGATTATGTAATACAACTTTCTTGTGACTAAACAGTTATATCTGTTTGAATCATTTACCCAGGTATCTTTACTCTTATTTTTAATAAAATGGCAACTGCAAAAAAGTCCGGGAATATTGCTCATTCATTTCATCTTTTTCTGAAGAGGAAAATCATGCATATTTCACTTGTTTTTTCAACAGTTGCACTTCTTGCATCAGTGCCATACGAAACATCAGAAAATGAATCTCTGCCTCTTGAACCGGTTGCAGTGCACGAGATAAGCCTTTGTTTCACCGGCGATATCATGCAGCATATGCCCCAGGTTGAAGCTGCCTGGAATGAAGACCTTGGTATTTATATCTATGATTCCTGCTTTAAATATATTACACCTTGGCTTGCAGGACCTGATCTGTCTGTCTCTAATCTCGAAACTACTCTTGCCGGAAAACCTTATAGTGGTTATCCTGCCTTCAGTTCACCTGATGAACTGGTGAAAGGCATGCTGAATGCAGGTATTGATATTGTCGGAACTGCAAATAATCATTGCTGCGACCGGGGCAGGAATGGTATAGAACGAACTGTTAGCATACTCGACAGCCTGGGAATGATGCATATGGGAACGTATAAAAACGCGTATTCCTACCGAAAAGCAAATCCGAAGATCGTGAATACAAGAGGTTTCAGGTTGGCTTTTTTAAATTATACCTACGGGACCAATGGAATTCCGGTTCCTGAAAATAATGTGGTTAGCCTTATCGAAAAAGACCGCTTGCAGGCAGATATGAAAGCGGCACATGATTCAGCTGTTGATATGACGATCGTTTTTATCCACTGGGGTGAGGAATACCAGCGGGCACCAAATGCATTTCAGAAAGACATTGCTGCTTACCTTTTTGCTAAAGGCGCTGATATTATCATAGGATCACATCCTCATGTTATACAGCCCATGGAGTGGCGCAAATCCGATACGCTTAAAAAAGAACAACTGGTGGTTTGGTCGTTAGGGAATTATGTATCTAACCAGCGTAAACGATATACAGATGGCGGTGCCATGTTTTCAGTAAAACTTCAGAAGAAATCAGGACATACAAAGATTAAAGAAGCAGGTTATCAGTTGACATGGGTGTATAATCCCTTGGAAAAAGGAAAGAGGCAATATTATATTCTGCCAGCCGCGAGGTTCGAAAATGATACGGTTTTACTGGATCCACAGGCCAGGAATGACTTAAAACAATTTCTAACCGACTCAAGGCAATTACTCGAAAGTTACAATTTGAATGTTAGGGAATTAAGATAAAGGGCATGTCAGTTTAAAGAAAAACCCTATTCTGCATTTATTCAAACTGTATAAAAATGAATGAGCAAAAAATGGCTTTGATTTACCAATTCTCCCGGTTCTGAGTTATATTTACTCAAATTTAATCAACATGTGTAAATGCAACAAATGCTTTACTCATCATCCCTTTGAAAGTTAGATTTTATGAAAAAATATTTACTGATACTTTCTTTTTGCTCTACGGTTCTGATTCTATCAACAAATATCTGCTTTGCCCAATGGGAGAGTAATTTAATGTTGACAAATAATCCTGGTTCATCAGCTACAACAATGAATAATGCAAGCTGTATTGCTGCCGATGGTGAGTTTTTACATGTGGTGTGGACTGATAATCGCGGCGGTGATGTTGCGGTATATTACAAACGTTCTATAGACCAGGGAAAGACCTGGGGAGTAGATACCCGCCTGTCGGATTTGGGAAGTACTTCTACTAATCCGACGATAGTTGTTTCCGGTTCCATAGTTCATGTGGTTTGGAATGATGATCGTGACGGAAATCTTGAAATATACTATAAAAGATCAACTGATGGTGGTTTAACCTGGGGTGCGGATACCAGGTTAAGCAATGATCCTGGTGTTTCGCAACATCCTTCCTTATCTGTTTCCGGTTCAAATGTGCATGTTGTTTGGTATGATGATCGTAACATAAATGGCCAGATATTTTATAAACACTCCTCTGATGCTGGTGTAACCTGGGATTCAGAAAAACAATTGGAGTCAGACGAAAATTTTTCAAAAATCACCTCGGTTGCTTCGGCAGGAAGTGATGTTCATGTAGTTTGGTATTCGATGGATAAAATTAGCAGTAGTGAGAACCTGTTTTATACTCATTCAACTAACAATGGCTTAAGTTGGAGTTCACCAGTACAGCTAACCAATAATCTCACCTGTGTTTATCCTTCTGTTGCAGTATCCGGATCAACAGTTCACCTGGTTTGGTTCGATGGCCGGGATGGTGGAGGTTCCACTGAGATTTATTACAAACAATCAGCTGATGGAGGAAATTCCTGGGGCCCTGATACCCGGATGACTAACAATACCGGTTATTCAAGTTACCCGTTTGTAACAGCTTCAGGCACAAATGTACATTTTGTATGGCAGGATAATACTGACTCGAAAATTAATATCTACTACAGAAAATCAGTCGATAATGGTTTAAACTGGGATCCGGAACTGGAACTTTCGACAGCAACCTATGCCTACTATGGTTCTATCGCTGTTGCTTCTTCATCATTAAATGTTGTTTGGACAGAACGCAGTTTCGGTAACGATGATATTATATATAAGCGTAACCTGCCTGTTACTCCTGTTGGAATAGATGAGTTTACAAAATCCGGGAATAAATTGACCGTCTATCCAAACCCTTTCTTAAACGAAATTACCGCCAGTACAACTGATAATCTGCCCGGAGAAATCATTATTTATGATATTTCTTCGAGGAAAGTAATCCAAAAGGAATTTGTAAATACGATAACCATAGACGCATCCCGGCTTCCAAAGGGGATTTATATTTGTGAAGTGAGGAATGCCGGAGGTGTGCTGCAGAAAAGTAAGCTGGTGAAAAACTGATGTTGTTTTGAATGTTTCATCTAATGCTTCCTGATCCGGTTTCCAACAAAATCCGGATATTCGCCTGATGTTTTCTTGTTGCTAATCGCTTGGATCCTGCTAATAATTTCTATTGCATCATAACCGCTTTTCTGTATTACTTCTCTTTCCTATCCGACGCAATTTCTTCTGTTTTCTAATTGAATTTCACGGTTTGTTTTGATTCTCTAAAGCAGAAGTTATATCTTTACCTTCATAATCCGGATATTGTCCTGATCTTATACACAATCTTTCGGGTTTCATCTTTCTTGAAAAAGGATGATTTGCAACAATATTTTCCAAATCAGTCAGTATGAAACGGTTATTTATAATCTCTAACCGGTTGCCTCTGCAAGTAACCGAAGTTAACGGAAAAAAAGAGATACTGCCTGTTACAGATGGGTTTGATTCAGGCCTGAAGAAGTTTTATCAGTCCTATGATATCAAATGGATTGGCCGTGGAGGTGTAAATATTGACGAAATAAGTGAAGCTGAAAAGATCAACATCGACAACAAATTCCGGAAGGACAATTGTATCCCGGTTTACCTTGATAAACAATTAAGAACTGAATTCCTTGAAGGTTTTTGCGACAACACCATCTGGCCGCTTTTCAATTATTTTACGCAAATTGCGCGTTACAATCCAACCCACTGGGAAGCATATAAAAAAGTTAACCAGATCTATGCCGCGGTTATAGCAAAATATGTAAATGAAGAGGACGTAATCTGGATTCATGATCATCATTTAATGCTGCTTCCGCAACTGATCCGTGAAAAATTTCCCAATATCTCAATCGGTTATTTCCAGCATATTCCATTTCCTTCTTTCGAAATTTTCAGGCTTTTACCCTGGCGGATGGAACTGCTCGAAGGCATGCTGAGCGCCGATCTTGTAGGCTTTCATACCTATGATTATCAACGCCACTTTATGAGTTGTGTACGCAGATTACTTGGGCACGAAACTGTTTTCAATCGGATACGTTTAAATGAACGTATTGCCATCGTCGACGCTTTTCCAAAAGGAATTGATTTTGACTTTTTCAACAACACTTCTAAAGAACTGGCCAAAAGTTTTGACAACCAGAAGTCGGAAATCCGCAAAGAAATCGAATTCTTAAAAACTGCCAAAAATCGTAAAATCGTACTGTCAATCGACCGACTTGATTATACCAAGGGAATCCCTGACCGCTTGAGGGCATTTGAGCTATTCCTTGAAATTCATCCTGGCTATCTGGGTAAGGTGAGCCTTTTCCTGTTTGTAATCCCTTCGCGTGAAACAATTACTGACTACAAAACCCTGAAAAAGCAAACGGATGAATTGGTTGGGCGAATAAATGGAAAATTCGGAACCATTGGCTGGATGCCTGTTTCGTATTTCTATAAAGCATTAAGCAGGCTCGAAATGGTAGAATTATACAGCTGTGCCGATATTGCTTTAATCACGCCTACCCGCGATGGGATGAACCTGAATGCAAAAGAATACATCGCTTGCCGCACCGACGAAAAAGGAGTACTTATTTTAAGCGAAATGGCAGGCGCTGCCAAGGAACTCGGCGAATCGTTGATTGTTAATCCCAATAACAAAGCCGAAGTTGCTGATGCAATTTGCCAGGCGCTTACTATGCCTGAGTCAGAACAATCCGAACGTATTTCAGTACTTCAAAAAAGACTAAAAATTTATAACGAGGAGCGTTGGGCATCCGATTTTATTAACAGCCTCGAAAGTGTTAAAGCTTTGCAGGCTACTAATTTTACCCGCAAAGTTAACAGCGCTATTAGTAACGAATTGGTTGATACTTATACCAACGCGGGAAAAAGAATCATCTTCCTGGATTACGATGGAACGCTTACCGGTTTTTACAAAGATCCGCAAATGGCCATGCCCGACCAGGAACTATATTCGATTATTGAAAAACTGATAGCAGTTGAGAATAACACCGTTGTGATAATCAGCGGAAGAGATAAAGAAACCTTATCGAAGTGGTTCGACAAATCTCCACGTCTGGCATTTATAGCTGAACATGGTGTGTGGAGCAAAAATCCGGATAGCAACTGGAAAATGACTGACCAGATCGACAAGCAATGGATGGGAATTATTGAACCCGTTCTGCAAAATTTCGTTGATCGCACACCGCGTTCATTTATCGAATATAAAAACTATTCCCTTGTGTTCCATTACCGTGGCACCGACCCGGATATGGGCCAGCAGCGAGCCTGGGAATTGAAGGACAATTTGAAAGATTACTTATCCAATCTGAACCTCGAAATTATGGATGGTGACAAAGTGATCGAAATTAAAAATGCCGGCATCAACAAAGGAAGAGCAGCCCTGGCCAAAATAGGCAATGTTAAATTCGATTTTATTCTAGCCATTGGCGACGACTGGACGGATGAATTCACCTTTAACGCCATGCCTGAACAAGCTTTCACCATTAAAGTCGGAACAAAAGCTACGGCAGCAAAATACTATTTAAATGATGTTTCCGATGTGAGAAGTTTGTTAAATAAATTCGAAAAGTAGGCTCAATTCATTCAAGATGAATGTTTTTGGACTGAAATTATTATTTCTGAACTCTCCTCAGATCCAGGTCCTGGAAATCAAAACTGAAATCAATATCAGGTGAAATGCCTTTCATCCTGATGCTTATAGCTTTACCTTCTTCATCGAGGCTGAAAATGGCAAACGCGTCGGCGTTCATATCCTGGTATTCCCATTTTATGGCGAAGGAATTTGCTTTGTAAAAACTCATAGGACCGTTCAGCTTTGGCGATCGGTACGACTTGAACCAAAGCTGGTTATTTTTCATTGATACTTCCACTTTCCCGAACCATTTATCTTCATAAACTCCGGTATAATTTCCCGATTCAAAAGGGATTTTACTTGCTAAAGCAACGGTTCTCCAAACAGCAGCAATTACTGAATCAGCAGCTTTATTTCCTGATTCCATGCGTGAGTAATATTTATCAATCCAATTGTAATCGTCCAGGCCTAAATAGCTGTCAACAATTGTTTGCGAAACGGCTGAGAATAAAGCGCCGCCACCAGATTCAGTATTTGTCAGTACTACAACTCCCAGGTTTAAATCCGGAATCATAATCGTTTTTGAGAGCATTCCTGGTAATCCACCGGTATGATTCACATTCAGATAACCCTTTGTATCGCTCAAAAACCAACCTAATCCATATCCGGCAAAATGAGAGTTATACCGTGGATCTGGATTTGCATCTGTGTTAGTATGTATTTTCCACATTTCGCGCTGGCTGGCTTCTGAGAAGAGCTTGTTTTCAAGGTTTTTGCCGTATCTGCCTTTATTCAGATGGACCAACATCCAGTTACTCAGATCGTCCACATTCGATACAATCCCGCCGGCAGCGCCGTTTACCATTTCCTGGTACACAGGAATCGTTCTGATTGTACCGGTTCCGGTTGAATGGGGTATTGCAAGGTTTCTCCTGTCGTTCATCTGCGATAATGAACTGTAAGTATTATCCATCTCCAGAGTCACAAGAATGCGGGTTTTCACAAATTCTTCCCAGCTTATGCCGCTGACTCTTTTAATGACTTCGCCAGCCACCAGGTAAAGCAGGTTATCGTAATCGAATTTTGTGCGAAACGCCGAAACCGGTTCGAAATATTGAAAATTGGAAAGAATGTCTTTCATTGTAAAATCTGATCCGTCAGGAAAAAACATTAAATCGCCGGCACCCAACCCCAGGCCGCTCCGGTGCGTTAGCAAATCCTCAATCAGGAAATTATTGGTAACATATTCGTTGTACATGGTAAATTCGGGAATGTACTTTTTCACTTTATCCTTCCACGAAAGTTTTCCTTCCTCAACCAGGATTGCCAATGCCGTGGTTGTAAAAGCCTTGCTGTTTGAGGCAATTTCAAAATTGGTATTCTGATCTACTTTTTGCTTGGTATCTACTGATTTTAGTCCATAGCCTTTTTCGTGAACTATTTTTCCGTCTTTAACTATAGCAACAGCTACGCCGGCAACGTTGAATTTCGACATGGCTTTTTCTACAAGCCGATCAACTTCACTGGTGGTTAATTGAGCGTAAGTAATGCTTACTGAAAAAGTAAATAACAGAATCAGTAGCAGGCTTATTCTATATTTTATCATAAGGTCAGGTTTAGATATGAATATTGCTTTTATTCAAAAAAACGTAAAGGATTTTTTTTAATAGGAAATTTCCGGGTTTAAGTATTCTTGAAATCCAAAAGTACACATTTTATGAAATAGGAAATCTTTTTCCGCCCCAGGTAATGTATACGAATAAAGGCAGGTGGATTTTAAACTGGAAAGTACCTTATTTGGTCATTCCCAACCAAAATAAACTCTGGAGAATAAAATTATTCTGAATTTCATTGTTAAAAGTAAACGACAGCTCTTTATTTGTCTTGTTTTCGTAGTCTATATCGTTGTGGCCCATATTTATGTAGATCATCCGATATTTTGTGTTCGTCCAGGCAACAGGATAATATCCGCTGTGCCATATTTCATAAGGTTTCGGACCAGTTCCCAACGGAAAACTCGTCGAATCAATCGAGAGCAATATCTTAATGTCCTGATTTTTGCGAAGGTCATACTCCCAGCTGTACCATTCGTTTGGCGATGATTTAAACAATTCCGGTAATCCTTCGGTAGCCGGGGGGTAGTTGTCCTCAATACGCAGTATTGCTGAAGTCGGTCGCCACGTATTGCTCACATATGAACCGGAGCCCAGGAATTGCTTGTGATACCAGTCCCAGTTTTGAGGGAAATCCGAGGGCGTTAAAGCAAATGCCGCAAAATGAAATCCCATCCAGGCGCCTCCGTTTTCCATGTATTTCTGAAAAGCATCGCGTTGTGCCGCGTTTTCCGGTCGGGTATCCAGAAATACTACAACCTGGTATTTCGAAAGGAATTCAGCATTCAGATTGTTCCAGTCATCAGTTGAATCATAAATAAAACTGCGCTCTTCAGCAAGTTGCACAAGCCAGTTGTTGGCTTCATGTACAAAGCTTATATGCGCCGGGTCGTTCTTCGCCGTATAAAATGCTATTACTTTGAATTTAGGTGTTTGACCGTATGCTGAAAGTAATACGCAACAGGCAAAACTCACAATCAAATATTTCAGATGAAACTGCTTTACTCCTTTTTTATTCATTAAGCTTTAGTAACTTTATATTTTTCGAAACATTGTTGTTCGACAGGCAGCAGATATAAATTCCTTCAGGAATTTTGTTTCCATTATCATCATTTCCATCCCACATAATTGTAAATGTTCCTTCAGGAAGGGTTTTGTTTATGATGTTCGCAATTTTCTGCCCGTTAATACTGTATATAGATATTCTTGTGGGTCCACTTTTGGGCAAATAGCATGAAATTGTTGTTGCTTCTTTCAATGGATTTGGCATAAGCGCCAGGCGTGGTATATTACCGGCTGCAAATATGGTATTTACTCCTAAAGTTCCTTTTTCAACCACGGTAGCTGTATCCTGATTGGTAATCATAATATTATCGAACCATACTGCTTTCCCATCCATCGAAGCATATTCAGAAACGATTTCCATCCGGTCGATGGCTGACCAGTCGAATTTGCCTGTCGGGGTGTACCATGTATTATTATCCCAGGATCCATGTTCGGTAAACTGGGCTAATGGAATGTGCAGATGGTGCCAGCGTTTATCCCAGCCTGTAGTTGCGTCACTGATTGTGGTCCTCATTCTCCAGGGATGGTCAAGTGGATCGGCGGTCTTGGTATCAATGAAACGGATATCAAAATTAATTCCTGTTACATTGCCTCGTATCATCATATCAAGGGCATAACCATTACTTACAAGCCGGGATAAGTCCTTGTCGGGTACAAAATCGAATGTTACAGCAGTATATTGAGGACCTCCAGACCAATTAAGGCAAAATTTACCATTATCAGGAAGCAAATCCGAATAATAATCTATGGTTCCGACGGTGTAACTGGCGTCCAGAATTCCTGATCCTACATAATCATCATAAATTTTGAAACCTACACTATCTGGTTTCATCACTTGAGAATGTTGTTCAGGTATTGTAAAACCAAGCGCTCTGAGTAACGGAATATTTAAATCAGATTCAAACAATTCAGCTGATCCTTTCCTGAAAAGCCCGAATCCCCCTTTGTAATCCCATATAGTCCATGGTATAGATTTTATATCCAGATAATCTTTTACAGTTTGATACCAGAAAGCTCTGTCAGCTGTATCACTGTTTGGAATATAAACTCCAAATTCACCGCAGAAGATATTTACTTTACGCTCATTTTTGAAATTAACTGCAATATCAATCAGCGATTTTATTTTTGCCACTGTTCCGTCCTGATTATAGGTATTCATGCTGCTTTGGATCCAGGTTCCGACAAGCGACTGCGGACATACCGGCATTTCAGACTGGGAATAAGGAAATGGCACTCCTGAAAGCGGCACCATCGAAGGTGTTGACCAGCTGGCACCCTGGTGGGTAAACAGGAACGGATCGTAGAAATGGAAAGTATAGATAAGGTTTTGATCGGTATAAACTGGTAACTGGGAAAGACTGGTATAACTGTTATAGTCTGATGGCCCGACAATTATTGAATGTTTGGAATCTTTGCTGCGGATGGCGGTAATGGCTTGTTGTTGTATGCTTCCCCACAATTGGTTTGTAATGCCATGTGGCTCGTTCAAAACTTCGTAAATAATGTAATTTGACCTGTCCTTATAATGTTCAGCCAATTGCGGCCAAACTTTGGTAAGGATTTGGCCAATATCGCTACTTGTATTCACTGAAGGGTCGAACGAATGATTATCAATTATAAGATAAATATTC
The DNA here is from genome assembly GCA_963665485.1 of Bacteroidales bacterium. Lineage (GTDB taxonomy): Bacteria > Bacteroidota > Bacteroidia > Bacteroidales > UBA4417 > UBA4417. The sequence goes on from OY762227.1 coordinate 2,416,857, forward strand.
AGTTCTTCGGCCCAGTTTACCGCCGAATCGAGGAACGAAATAAAAAGCGGATCAATGATATAATCCGGTGTTCCTGAGGTCATTCCATGCAGGTTAATAGGCAGGCGTATCACATCGCACCCCAGGCTTTTAATATCCATGAAATCTTTTTTTGTGTACTTACGGAACTGTATTTTTCGCGCATTATCCGACTGGAACCAGTTGGTGAGGTTAACACCCCGATGAAAAGGAACTTGCGCCTGGCTCAGCAGGATCATGATAAAAAAACAGGGAATGAGGATAAATTTTTTCATCAGCAGATTAGTTTGGAACACAAAATTTTGATTTTAAAGCATGAGAGCCCTTGCTTAAAATCTTTTTTCTTATGTTTATTCTTAAAGGGAAACGTATAGTTTACGAACATTAAAATTACTTTAAATTATTGTAGTCACAAGAATTTCGAAAAAAATGAATCATTACTTTCCTGCTTTTAAAAACCATATCTTTAACAAATATTTGTGTAATTCATTTCTGTTAAAAAATAATCTGCGTAAACCTTTAGTCATGAAATATTCAAAAATTATCCTTTTAAGCATAGTATTGTCAGTTGTTTCAGTTTCTGGCTTCACCCAGTCGAAGATCAACCCCAATGATATCAAGGAAAAAATGCAATGGTTTGCCGATGCCAAGCTCGGTATTTTTATCCACGCGGGCATTTATTCTGTTGATGGAATTGATGAATCCTGGAGTTTTCACAATAAAAAAATAAGCTATCCGGATTACATGAAACAGCTCAAAGGCTTTACATTAAAGAATTACGATCCTGCTGCCTGGGCAGATCTGATTAAGGAAACTGGCGCCAGGTATGCGGTTATTACTACAAAGCACCACGATGGTGTTGCCATGTACGATACTAAAATGGATAATCTGAGCATTGTAAAAGCCACGCCAGCCAAACGAGATATGATAAAACCTTTTTTTGAGGAATTACGGAAACGCGATATTAAGTGTGGCGCATATTTTTCACTGCTCGATTGGTCATACCCCGATTATCCGGGATTCCTGAACGACAGTTCGAGGTATAAAATTGAAAATGATTACGAACGTTGGAATCGTTTCAGGCAGTTCTTCCAGGCACAGATAAAGGAAATCAGCACCCAATTGAATCCTGATTTATTTTGGTTCGATGGCGATTGGGAACATAGTGCTGAACAATGGGAGTCGGAAAAAGTCAGGAATATAATCCTTACAAATAATCCAAAAGCTATTATAAACGGTCGTTTGCAGGGATATGGTGATTACGCAACTCCTGAACAGAATTTCCCTGTATCGCGTCCCAAATTCAATTGGTGGGAATTGTGCATGACTACTAATGATAATTGGGGTTTTCATCACGACGAAAACTGGAAAACACCTTACGAAATCATCACCATTTTTGTAGACGCGGTTTCAAACGGTGGCAATCTTTTATTGGATTTGGGCCCAAAAGAGGATGGAACTATACCTGCCGAACAGATTAAAGTGCTGAAGGAACTTGGCGCATGGAACAAGAAGCATGGTGAAGCAATCTTCAACACCATTGGCGGGATTCCGCAAGGTCATTTTTACGGGCCGACTACTTTGTCAAAAGATTCAACAACGCTTTACCTTTTTCTGCATGGTCATTCCTGCGGAACCTTTATGATTAAAGGCCTTGCGAATAAAATTGAGGAAATTTCAGTTCTTGGAAACAACACAAAACTATCCTGTAAAGTTGTTGGCAAGATTTCCTGGAGCCCTGTTCCCGGCCTTGTATATTTTGATGTTCCCGAAAATGTATTGGACAAATATGTGACAGTAGTGAAACTAAAATTGGATAAGCCCGTAAAGCTTTACCGGGGGCAAGGCGGATTTGATTAAAAAAATCAAAAAGCTGGAAGCGATTTAAAGAGTTTCATTCCTGCTGAAACTCTTTCCGAAATAATTAAAAAAATAGATCTGAAGATATTATGTCAAAACTATTTTTATTGATTTTTGCATTTACAACACTTTGCACCTTTGCTCAAAAAACCGCGCCTGTTCCTGTTGAGCCTGTCCCTACTGAACGCCAACTCGTATGGCACGAAATGGAACAATATGCTTTTATTCATTTTACCACTAATACTTTTACAGATAAAGAATGGGGTTATGGTGACGAAAGCGAATTTGTGTTCAATCCAACCGCTTTTAATGCGGAGCAATGGGTAAAGACGCTGAAAGCTGCTGGTCTTAAAGCTTTGATACTAACCTGTAAACATCATGATGGTTTCTGCCTCTGGCCCAGCAAGTACACAGAACATTCGGTAAAGAATAGTCCTTTCAGGAATGGGAAAGGCGATGTAGTGAAGGAAGTGTCTGATGCCTGTCACAAATACGGGCTTAAATTCGGGGTGTACCTTTCGCCCTGGGACAGAAATCATACCTCCTACGGAACTCCTGAATATATTGATTATTACCGCAACCAATTGGCAGAATTATTCACCAGCTACGGCCCTGTTTTCGAAATGTGGTTCGACGGAGCCAACGGTGGAGATGGGTACTACGGAGGGAAGCGTGAAAAAAGGAACATCAGCGCTTCGACTTATTATCAGTGGCCGGTTACACTTGGTCGGGTGCGTGAAATGCAACCAGGTGTGTTGTTTTTCAGCGATGCCGGTCCTGATATCCGCTGGTGTGGTAATGAATCGGGTTATGCAGGCACAACCAATTGGTGTACCATAAACGTTGATACAGTGTATGCCGGAAAAAGCGGATTAGAAAAATTGTTGAATTCAGGTGATGAAAACGGGAATAAATGGATCCCTGCAGAAGTGGATGTCTCCATCCGACCGGGTTGGTTTTATCATGCAAAGGAAGATTCATTGGTACGGACAGCTGAAAATCTTTTTGATATTTACCTTAAATCGGTTGGGCGGGGTTCAAACCTTTTACTCAATATTCCCCCCGACCGCCGCGGGCTATTAAATGAAACTGATTCCAGCTCACTTATCCGATGGGAAAAAATGCTCGACGAAGCCTTTTCAGATAATCTGGCTTTAGGATCTAGCGTGTTTACTACCTCGCATCGGGGAAATTTTCCGGAATTTTCAGCAAAAAACCTGGTGGATGGGAATAAGGAAACCTACTGGACTACTGACGATAACGTCAAAACAGCTGCCATCGAAATTGACCTTAAGACTCAAAAAAATGTTAAATACATTGTTATTCAGGAATATATTAAGCTGGGTCAACGTGTTAAATCATTTTCAATTGAAGTGTGGAGTATGAATAGATGGCTATTGGTTGCAAATGAAACTACAATAGGGTATAAGCGGATCATCAAAATTGACCCGGTATGCACTGAGAAAATCCGTATTCAGATTACGGATTCCAAAGCTTGCCCTGTGATTTCGAATATTGAAGTGTATTAATTCTTTACTTGATATTATTAATCCAGGAGCCTAAAAATTTATTCTTGTTGTTTCTGATTTCAAACTTTTGAAATTTGAAAATAGATCAGACAAGCGCGAAATCAGATAAATTCTAAACTTTTATTTAAAACGTTAAACAAAAAACAGGTATCATATGTTATTATCCCGCTAATGCACACTAAGAGATAATGATACGATATTCAATAAGGGATCTGGAAAAAATTACCGGCATAAAAGCTCATACTATCCGAATATGGGAAAAACGATACGGAATAGTTGCGCCTCTGCGTACCCAGACGAATATCCGGTATTATTCAGATGAAGACCTGCGAAGGTTGATGAATGTAGCTATTTTGAACAAATACGGATATAAAATTTCGAATATACAGAGTATGTCTGCGGTAGAATTAAATACCTGTGTAGTGGATTTAACACATCAGGATATTGATAATGATCACCAGGTGGACAACCTTGTAATGGCTATGATTGAGTTGGATGAACAGAGGTTTGATAAGATTATTTCGTCGTCAATTATTAAACAGGGATTTGATTATACTTTTGAAAATTTGCTCCATAAATTCCTTGAAAAAATTGGTATACTATGGCAGATAGGTACAGTTAATCCGGCCCAGGAACATTTTATAAGTCATCTAATCCGTCAAAAACTAATATTGGCTATTGATGGGCAACAAGAATATCGGATTGATCCTAAAACATTTCTTCTCTTTCTTCCCGAAAACGAATATCACGAAATATCTCTGCTATATCTGCAATTCCTGATCAGGAAGGAAGGGCATAAAGTAATTTATCTTGGACAGAATGTGCCGCTTGTTCATCTGAAGGATATTTTCGAAATCCATCATGTCGATTTCCTTGTTACATCGGTTGCTTCAAAACTCCCGGGCGAAATGATAACAGAAATATTAAATGAACTCATACGCCTTTATGGTGAAAAAAAAGTATTGATAGGTGGCAAATGCCTGTTCGATGCATCCATTTCTCTTCCCGATAATGTGAAATCTTTCGATTCGTTGTCTGATTTCTACGAATTTCTTAAAAAAGTTTAGATTCCGAATTGAAATGGTTGAATAACCAGTAAGAGTTATGTGGCTAATATACAGTAATTTGTATTTATACATGTTTAATATAACATATTTTTAACACGGTATTTAAGGTTTGTTCACTAAATTGTCGTATATTAGTGTACAGTCTGTAATTGCTCTAAACAACTGATAAAGAGGACAGAACAATTCCCTCATCAAGATTCTCTAAAAATTTAACATTTTTTTAACTTTATTTAGACTAATTCCAAATAAATGTGTTTAACTTTGCATGGTAATAATTAAACACCTAGCGTCATGACTCAAATAGAATTCGATCATAAGTTAATAAGTCTATATCAGAATCTTGAATATTACGCTAACTTACTTACTTCAAACCGTGAAGAAGCAAAGGATCTTATTCAGGATACATATTTAAAAGCTCTGGCAAATCGCGATAAATTTGCTGCCGATACCAATCTGAAAGCCTGGACCTATACTATAATGAAAAATACATTCATCAATAACTATAGGCGTAATCAAAAGGCAAATACCATTATTGATAGTACGGAGGATTTATTTTATCTTAATATTCCTCGCAAATCGGATTTCCCTTCACCTGAGTCAAAGTTTTCGGAAAAAGAGATCAATAAGAGTATTTCAAAACTGGATGCGGATCAGCGTATGCCATTCGAAATGCATCACCAGGGATATAAATATAAGGAAATAGCAGATCATCTGAACATTTCAATTGGAACTGTAAAAAGCAGGATTTTCTTTACCCGTCGTAAATTGATGGATACTTTGAAAGATTTTGCGGATTGATCCTTAAATAATTTTAACAACTTGAGCCACAAATTCTTATTGATCTTGTGGCTTTTTTTTCTTAAATCAAACGAGATAACATGGCATTAAAACCCGGGGATAAAATCCCTTCATTCAAGTTACCAGACCAGAACGGGAACAATTTCAATGTTGAAAGCTTGCTTTCGAAAAAGGCGCTGGTTATCTATTTTTATCCGAAAGATGAAACCGCGGGTTGCACAAAACAGGCCTGTGCCTTTCGTGACCAATACCAGGATTTTATTGATGCCGGAGCTGAAGTAATTGGTATAAGTTCCGATAGCGAAGAATCACATGGAAGTTTCGCAGATCATCACAATCTGCCTTTTATCTTACTGAGTGATAAAGGTGGAAAACTAAGGACTCAATTTGGGGTTCCGGATGACCTGTTTGGCTTGTTGCCAGGCAGGGCTACTTATATTGTCGATAAACAAGGTACTATAAGATTTGTCTTTAATTCGCAGATTCGTATAGATAAACATATTGCTGAATCATTGCGGGTATTGAACGAATTGAAATAGAATCAAAGACTTGCTTTTTCAAAACATTAAGAAGGTTAATGTTCCCTTTTCGATGTAGCCTGGTTTCTCTTCTCTAATTTTATGCCACGGGCTCCTTTTCCAAACTCAGTTTTAGAATGGCAAAGATTAGTACTCCGGCACTGATCCATTGCACAGTTGAGAGAACCCTGTCATTTACCAGATAATCGAAAAGTATTGCAGATACCGGGAAACACAACTCGCAAATTGTAGCAAGCATAGCCCTGATTCGGGTGAGTCCGAAATAGTAAAGAAAAATAGCACCTGATCCTGTGGTGATTCCGATAATTGCAAATATGGTCCACTGAAAACCAGTGATATCAGGAATGCTTTTCAAAGTTCCTGTCGAAAGCACAAACAACAGCATGATTATACTGGTGAATGCGTAGCGATAAAATGTAGCAGTAAAGAAACTGAATTTCTGGAGTACTTTTTTACTAAAAACAGTAGAACTGCCAAAAGCGAAAGCTGCTAATAACGAAAATGCGGCAGCTAATGCAGTATTATTATTTGCGCTAAAATCAGGTAGGTTAAAACCAAAGGTAAGGAAATATCCTGCAATAATTGCCAATGCTGACCAAAGCAGGAAGTTGCGTTTGAGCTTTTCGCCAAGAAGTAAAGCTGCAAGGGTTATAGCGAAAACCGGCTGAAGTTTCTGAAGCAAAACAACAATTGTTAATGCCTTAAAATTGACAAGAAACAGTGCTTTTACAATAGCTAGTGTGCCGACGGCTCCACCGAGTAATGACAGGAGAAAAAACATGAGCACATCTCCGGCAGTAAAAATCCTGATATGCTTATACTCCTTGTACATAAACAAATTCATCAACAGGAAAGGCAGAGCGTGAAAAATAAATACCACCAATCCAATATCCAGGCTATATAATCGGGGAGTGAGAACTACTCCGTCGAGCCCCCACAAAATGGCGGCAACACAGATGGCCATAGCCCCGGTAAAAACGGATTTATTAATTTTCATCTTTTTCTCTCTCAGTTCAATTTTCTTTCGGGGTGCAAAAGTAAGGCTTTTCTATGTTTTTTTGAGAGTATTGGCGCTATGAAAATTAGTTATTACGAAATAGTAAATATTTTAAAGGACTATTCTCATATTTCTGTTACTACCAAACAGGTGATACCTGTGGTTTTCTTACACAACACAAGTCAGGGAAGAGAAATTACCGGCATCACTGTTTTTTAATCAACAATTAGTTAAGTTTTTGATTGTATCACAGTAAGATTATTACCTTTGCCTTGACAAAAAATAACGAAAAATAATATATAACTATATGATTACCAATAATTTTATTAGTCGTCACAACGGCCCTGGCAAGGAGGAAACTGAACAGATGTTGAAAGCAATAGGCGTTGATTCACTTGATCAGCTTATTGAAGAAACTATTCCTGCTTCAATCCGTTTACCCAAACCGCTGAATCTTCCTGCTGGTCTGAATGAATATGAATACCTGAACCATATTAAAACACTCGCTTCGAAGAATAAAGTATTCAAATCCTATATCGGAATGGGGTATTACAATACGATTACCCCTGGCGTGATTCTGAGGAATATTTTTGAAAATCCGGGCTGGTATACATCATATACGCCATACCAGGCTGAAATATCGCAAGGCCGTCTCGAAGCATTGCTTACATTCCAGACCATGGTTTCGGACCTGACCGGTATGCCAATAGCGAATGCTTCCCTTCTTGACGAAGCTACAGCGGCAGCCGAAGCAATGATCATGCTTCATAATGCCCGCTCACGGGAAGCTGTTAAAGCCGGAGCGAATAAGTTTCTTGTTGCTCAAAACACATATCCTCAAACTATTGCTGTTATCGAAACCAGGGCCAAACACCTGGGAATTGAAATTGAGATAAAATCGTGCGATGATTTTGAGCCGGCAGCTAATATTTTTGGAGTTCTATTGCAATATCCGAATCAATATGGCGAAATTCATGAGTATCGAAAACTTGTGAACCTGGCTCATGAAAATGGTATCGCGGTTGCAGTAGCAGCTGATCTGCTAAGTCTTGCATTGCTTACACCTCCCGGTGATTGGGGGGCCGATGTGGTTGTTGGCTCAACGCAACGTTTCGGGATTCCGATGGGTTTCGGTGGCCCGCATGCGGCATATTTTGCGACTAAAGAGGACTATAAACGCTTTATTCCCGGCCGTATAATCGGTGTTTCTGTTGACGCTCAGGGAAACCGGGCTTTACGTATGGCTTTACAAACCCGCGAACAGCATATTAAGCGCGAACGAGCTACTTCTAACATTTGCACAGCCCAGGCGTTGTTGGCAATAATGGCAGGAATGTATGCCGCCTACCATGGTCCGAAAGGGATACGGGAAATTGCGCGTCACATAAATATCTTAACGGGTGTTTTGTCAACTGAAGTGCAGAAATACGGTTACAAACAATTGAATGCCAATTTTTTCGATACTTTGCTTATCAGTATTCCGGAAGGTGTAAATATTGACGTACTTCGTAAACTGGCGGTTGAAAGTCACGTGAACTTCAATTATGTCGAAGAAGATAAAATCGGAATAAGCCTTGACGAAACCACTTCTTTGGAAGATGTGAACCTGGTGCTTCATATTTTTGCTTCGGCAGCTAAAAAGCAATTTGTTGAGTTTGTCTGCAATCCTGAAGAGTGTGGTTTGATACGTACCTTCGCGCCATCGATGGATAGGAAAACGGATTATTTAACTGAACCTGTTTTCAACAGTTATCACTCTGAAACAGAGATGATGCGTTTTCTGAAAAAACTTGAAAACCGCGACCTGGCACTCAACCGAAGCATGATTCCGCTTGGTTCGTGCACCATGAAACTAAATGCTGTAGCTGAGCTTATCCCGCTAAGCTGGCCTGAGTTTGGGGCTATTCACCCGTTTGCTCCTGCTGACCAGACTGAAGGTTACAATATTCTTATCCGTGAACTGGAGAAAGCACTTTGCGAAGTCACCGGTTTCAAGGCTGTTTCCATGCAACCTAACTCTGGCGCTTCAGGTGAGTATACCGGTTTGCTGGTTATAAAAGCTTACCAGGCAAGCAAAGGAGAAGGACATCGCAAAGTTTGTCTTATTCCTGCCTCGGCACACGGAACCAACCCCGCAAGTGCTGCTATGGCAGGCATGGATGTGGTGGTTGTAAAAACCGATCCAAATGGAAACATTGATATGGTTGACCTTCGCGACAAGGCTGTTAAACACAAGGACAATCTTGCCGCATTAATGGTGACCTATCCATCTACTCATGGTGTGTTTGAGGAAAGTATCCTTGAAACTGTTGCTATTATTCACGAAAACGGTGGTCAGGTTTATATGGATGGTGCCAATATGAATGCGCAGGTTGGACTTACCAATCCTGGTACTATTGGCGCAGATGTGTGTCACCTGAATCTGCACAAAACGTTTGCCATTCCTCACGGTGGCGGTGGCCCGGGTGTTGGACCAATCGGAGTTGCGGAGCACCTGGTTCCTTTCCTGCCTGGTCATCCGCTGGTAAAAACCGGGGGCGAACAGGCAATACAGGCTGTTGCCGCCGCACCATATGGAAGCGCAATGATTCTGCCTATTTCATACGCTTATATCAAACTGCTTGGTGGAAACGGACTGACTGAAGCTACCAAATATGCAATTCTTAACGCCAATTATATCAAATCGCGTCTCGAAGATGAGTATAAGATTTTATATAGCGGCAGCAAAGGACGCGTAGCACATGAACTTATTCTGGATTGTAACCAGTTCCTTAAAACCGCTGATGTAGCTGTGATTGATATTGCAAAGCGGCTTATGGATTATGGTTTTCATGCTCCAACAGTTGCGTTTCCGGTTGGTGGAACTTTAATGGTTGAACCTACCGAAAGTGAACCACTGAGTGAACTTAACCGTTTTATTGAAGCCATGATTGCTATTCGAAAAGAGATTTCCGACATTGAAGAGGGTACGGTTGATAAGCACGACAATGTTATCAGACACGCACCTCACACACTGGCTATGGCAACAACCGATGACTGGACCTTGCCATACAGCCGCGAAAAAGCTGCTTTCCCTTTACCAAATGCTAAAGAAGATAAGTACTGGCCTGCCGTTACCCGTATTGATGATGCCTGGGGTGACCGGAACCTGGTTTGTACCTGCGCGCCGATAGAAAGTTATGTGAAGGAATAATTTATAGTTTAAATTGAGTGAACAAGAAAGGCTGCCCGTAAAAGGCAGCCTTTCTTGTTATTTGTCGACTGAATTTCAATAGTTTATATCCAGTAATTTTTGCAATTTTTTTTCATTCAGACGACAAATTATAAACTCCTTTAACAAGCACCTTTGTAAGATCAATATCATCAGTTATTTCAGTAAATCCTTTTGAGATCCGGCCAATACTTACTTTTTGTTTGCGGAAGTAATAAGCTTCATTATCTGATTTCTCACTAAGCAACACATAATACTCTTTTCCCGATTTGATAAGTGCTTCGCTTGGTAAAGCCCTTGCTTCGCTGCTGTTTACAGCAATTGATGCTTCAACGTACGCTTGATTTACCAGGTTGCTGGCCGGGGCTTTTTGAATTGCTGCAATACAGGTAATAGTTTTGGTATCAGGGTCTACCGCTTTGCCTATTGATACAAGAGTAGCTTTGCCGGTGGATGAATTCTCGCCGGGTGAACTGAAATTTACAGTTTGTCCGGGTTTTAGTTTTGCAATATCTTTTTCAAATACAGATAGTTGAATTTGCAACTGGCTCACATCAACAATTTCGACCAATAGTTTTTGTTGTTCAATAAACTGGCCCAAAACAAGGTTCTGCTTTGTGATATATCCGTTTATCGGGCTGATTACAGAAAATGAAGCGTAAAGATCACCGGCTTCAATCTTTGCAACATTCAATCTCAGAAGTTCTAACCTTAGTTTCAATGAAAGGTATTTTGACTTCGTGGCCTTGTATTCGCTTTCGGTAGCGATAAAATCTTTCTCCGCGCCAATCTTTTCATCGTACAGCGATTTGCTTCTTTCATAATCAGATTTAAGCCGCCTGAGCCTGGCTGAAGTTCCGGTAAATTCCTGCTGCATAGCCATCAGGTCATTTCCCGAAATCATGCACAGCGTTTGACCTTTTTTTACAAAAATACCCATCGAACAATTTACGGATTCAACTATTCCAGCGATTGGGGTGCCTACCTGAGCCATTCCGTTAGCCGCTGCGGTTATGTATCCGTTGCACCGGACTTCGTCCTCGAAAGTCTGAGTACTTAGTGTCCCGAACGCCATGCTGTCTGCCTTAAACTGATTGATTGTAATCTTTATCAGCTGATCTGTTTCGGCTGTGGCATCTTCAGTGGTTTTGGTTGATTTCCCACATCCGGTTGCCAGCAGAATAAATGCGAAAGGAATAATTCTGAAGTAAGTATATAATTTCATTTTAGTTGTTTTAGCGGGTTAAATAATTGATTTCAAGTGCGATAAAGTTGTATCTCGAAACATTCTCGTAGTAGTCACGGGTTATGGATAACGCGTTTTCTACACTCATAACAAACTGAAAAAAGTCAATTTCGCCCAACGTATAGGTTCCTTCAGTTGTGCGGATTATTTCCTCACTCAGCTGTTTTCCTATAGTGGAATAATAATCTATGGATTCCTGGTATTTCCTTAATTCATTCATCAATGAGGTTTGTTTTGCTTTAAGGATCGACAATTCACTAGCCTTCATATTTTCGTTTATCTGCACAGTAATTTTGCCTGCTTTAATTTTCGCATTCTGTTCGCTGAAAAACAGAGGGATGCCAAGCCCAAACTGAAAACCCTGGTAATTTTTAGAGCCCGCATAGGAATTTGTTCCATTAAAATAAGCAAGCGAAATGTCGGGATACAACCGGTTGCGCTCAACCTTAAGCATTGCATTCTGAAAATCGGTTTGCATTCTCAATAGCTGCATACCTGCAGTGGAGTCGGGAATAACTTCCCTGATTTTTACCAGGTCAAGGTTTTGCACCGGCACCTCAAATGCACTGTCGAATTGAATAAGCGCCTGTAATTTTTGATTTTCGTTCGCCAGGTTATATTTTAATTCGTTCAGTAACACATTTATCTGCTGCTGTTTAGCTGTTGAATTAAGCATGTCGAGCCGGCTGATATCGCCTTTTTGGTAGCGTTTATCGGCAATTTTGACAAAGCCACTGTACATACTATCAATTTTCTGATAAATCCTTTGTTTATTCATCAGGTATATGATTTCGTACCATGCCTGCGAAACTTCCTTTGTGAGCAACTGCTTACGCTTGTAAAATTCTGTTTCAGCAATTGAGACGCTGATAGAGTTTGCTTTTTTCTGCGCAGCATATAAAGTGGGAAAGTTGAAATTCTGTTCCACACCAATAACATTGAGCGGATAGCCATTTTCGGCAATATTGTTCTGATCTTTTCCATAATAGACAAGAGTTTTGTCTATCGAAAACGCAGATCGTTTAAGCGCGTTACTTTCGTCTATTTTAAGCGCATACGCATTGATTTCCTTATTGTTTTGCACAGCCATCTGAATTGCGTCCTCAAGGCTGATCGGTTTTGTTTGTCCATACGATACAGCTGAAAAAGTCATTAAAATCAAGCCAATAACAAGTGGTTTTGTTTTGCGGATGAATTTTAAAGGCCAAAGCTGTATGCCTGTTACGTTGTTAAATATCTCGAACATTAAGGGCAAAGCTATCATGGTGAGTAAGGTTGAAGTTATCAATCCGCCAATTACAACCGTAGCCAACGGCCGTTGTACTTCGGCCCCTGATCCGCTGGAAATAGCCATCGGCAAAAAGCCCAAAGCGGCTGCAGCTGCCGTTAAAAGCACAGGCCGTAAACGATCGCGGGTTCCTTTCAGAATAAGTTCACGCATGTCCTTCATTCCACCATGTTGTAATTCTTTTAAATGTTCGATCAGTACAATTCCATTTAAAACCGCAATTCCGAAGAGCGCGATAAATCCAATCCCAGCCGAAACGCTGAATGGCATTCCACGCATCCAGAGAAACAAAACGCCACCTACAGTTGCCAGTGGAACAGCGGTAAAAATCATAACTGCATCTTTAAATGATTTGAAGGCAAAATGCAGGAAGATAAATATCAGCAACAAGGCAATCGGAACAGCAAACATAAGCCGGCTGGTCGCATTTTTCAGGTTCTCGAACTGTCCGCCGTACGAAATATAATTACCTGATTCCAGGGTGATATTTTTATCAATCTTACTCTGAATATCCTGAACCACCGATTGCAAATCGCGGTTACGCACATTCACACTCACTACAACACGGCGATGCGTATTGTCGCGGGAGATTTTAGCAGGGCCTTCGCTGTACGTGATTTCGGCTAATTCATTCAAAGGGATTTGTTCTCCGTTAGATAAAGGAACCTGCAGGTTACGAATATTTTCGATATCCCTGCGATCTTGTTTTTGTAACCGTATCACCATATCAAAACGTTTTTCGCCTTCAAAAACTATTCCTGCGGTTTCGCCGCCGAAAGCCATGGCCAGGTACCTGTTCAGAGTTTTGGAATCCAGGTCGTAATAGGCAATTTTACTCCGGTTATATTTGACGCTCATTTGCGGCAGGCCGGCAGTTTTTTCAAGAATAACATCGGCAGCGCCGGGAACATCTTCGATAAGACTCTTAATTTCAATGGCTTTTTTATTCAGATACTCCAGGTTTTCGCCAAATATTTTAACGGCAATGTCAGCCCTTACGCCCGTGATAAGTTCATTGAATCTCATTTCAATAGGTTGGGTAAACTCATACTCTATACCCGGAATTACAGATAAGGCCTCCTTGAATTTATCGGCAAGTTCTTCCTTGCTTTCTGCCGAAACCCATTCCTTCCGTGGCTTCAGCTTTATTATCATATCAATTTCTTCCATCGACATGGGATCGGTAGGAACTTCGGCAGCACCGATCCGGCAAACGATCTGATCCACTTCAGGGAAAGCTTTTATAAGAATGTTTTCCATTCGTGTAGTCATTTCTACGGTTTTGGAAAGGGAGGTACCCGTTTTCAGCACGGGTTGAATCACAAAATCACCTTCGTCAAGCGTGGGCACAAATTCTCCGCCCATTTTTGAAAATACAAAACCTGTCAAAACCAAGGATATCAGTGCTGCTCCTAAAACAATCCGCTTATGATTACACGACCATCGCATGGCAGGAGTATAGGATCGGTAAGCCAGGTTCATGATCCAGCGGGATGGATTAAATTTATGTTCTTTTTCTGGTTTCAGAAAGAGCGAAGCCGCAACAGGCAGCCAGGTCAATCCCAGGATCATTGCCCCGATAATTGCAAAGCTGAATGACAATGCCATAGGCCGGAACATTTTCCCTTCGACACCGCTGAGTGACAGTATAGGAATAAAAACGATTAGGATAATAACTTGTCCGAAAATAGCCGAACTCATCATCCGCGAAGCTCCTTTAAATGTAATCTTATCAATTAAAGCCTGGCGTTCATCACCTTGTAACCTGTTAAACGCAGCTTTCCCGGATGTTATCCGGATGGCAATAAATTCGACAATAATTACGGCACCATCAATAATAATCCCGAAGTCGAGGGCACCAAGGCTCATAAGGTTGGCATCGATCCCGAAAACATACATCATCGAAATGGTAAAAAGCAATGCTAGCGGAATCATGGATGCAATTACAAGGGCCGAACGAACATTCCCTAAAAGAAGAATAACAATCAGTATAACAATCAGGCAGCCTAACACAAGGTTTTCAACCACAGTAAATGACGTCCTTGAGATTAGTTCGCTACGCTCCAGAATCGGATTAATAAATACGCCTTCGGGCAGGTTCTTCTGCACTTCGGCAACCCGCTTTTTAACCTCGTTGATCACCAGTTTCGAATTGGCATCTTTAAGCATCATCACCTGTCCGAGCACTTTTTCGCCCTGCCCGTTTGCAGTAATTGCGCCAAACCTGTTTGCGTATCCGAAATGAACTACAGATAAATCTTTCACCAGGACCGGAATTCCACCAGTATTTTTAACGACTATATTTCCAATATCTTCAAGCGATTTCACCTGCCCATCACCACGAATAAAATAGCTTTGGTTGGTTTTTTCGATATAGGCTCCGCCTGAAATACTATTGTTTGCCTCAAGTGCATCGAACACTTCCATTAAAGTTACATTCATGCTGCGCATCCGGGCTGGGTCAACGGCTATTTCGTACTGTTTCAGATATCCGCCCCAGCTGTTTACCTCAACCACACCGTTAATTCCCGACAACTGACGTTTTACGATCCAATCCTGAATCGTTCGCAGTTCCATGGCTGAATACTTACCTTCAAAACCCGGTTTTACATCGAGAATATACTGATAAATTTCGCCTAAGCCAGTCGTGATCGGACCCATAGCAGGAGTTCCAAAACCATCGGGGATATTAGCGGAAGCAGCTTTTATTTTTTCAGCTATCAACTGGCGTGGCAAATAGGTTCCGATCTGGTCGTTAAATACAATTGTAACAACGGATAATCCGAATTTTGAAATAGATCGGATTTCAACAACTCCGGGGAGATTTGCCATTTCAAGTTCAACCGGGGCGGTAATAAACTGTTCAATTTCCTGGGTCGAAAGGTTGCCTGAGGTAGTAATTACCTGTACCTGGTTGTTGGTAATATCGGGTACAGCGCCAACCGGGATCCGGAGGATTGCATAAATCCCAAATGCTGCAATAGTCAATGTGAAGAGGATTACTATCAGTTTATTACGGATACTGAAATCAATAATTTTTTCTAACATATGCTGTAGATGTGATTGCTGTTAATATTCAGTTAATAGGACAGTTAGAAAATCAGGATACTGATTTGTTTATAGCAAAGTTAAAAGAATAAAAAATAAATCTGACCTGAACCGGAATATTATTTTGAAATAGTTTTCCGCTAACCAACGGGTATTTATAAGCTAAAAATGCCTACTTTTGCATCCCTTTATAAAGGAGATTTTTTTAAACATAATAAACACAAAGTTAAATGATTACAGTTTCGGACCTGGCTATTCAATTTGGTAAAAGAATATTATTTCAGGAAGTGAATATGAAATTCGTGCCTGGCAATTGCTATGGCATAATCGGAGCCAATGGCGCTGGTAAATCTACTTTCATCAAAATGCTGTCAGGTGATTTGCAAAGTACACGTGGAAATGTTTCTTTCGGTTCAGGTGAACGTTTATCAGTTCTCAGACAGAACCACTCTGAATTTAATGATTATACTGTACTTACTACCGTATTGATGGGCCACACGAAACTGTGGGCTGTAATGAATGAAAAAGATGCGCTTTATTCGAAAACCGACTTTTCGGAAAACGATGGCCACAGAGCTTCGGAGCTGGAAGAGCAATTTGCCGAAATGGACGGCTGGAACGCCGAAAGTGATGCAGCCAACCTATTGAGTGGATTGGGCATTAAAGAAGATCTTCATGATAAATTAATGGGCGAGTTGAGTGGCAAGGAAAAAGTGAAGGTTCTGCTAGCACAGGCACTTTTTGGCAAACCTGATAACCTGTTGCTCGATGAGCCTACCAACGACCTTGACCTTGAAACAGTAAACTGGCTTGAAAGTTATCTTGCCAATTTTGATAATACCGTACTTGTTGTTTCGCACGACAGGCACTTCCTTGATTCAATTTGTACACATATTGTGGATATTGATTTTAACCGGGTTCAGCAATTCCCCGGTAATTATACCTTTTGGTACGAATCGAGCCAGTTGGCTTTACGCCAGCAGCTTACGCAGAATAAGAAGGCTGAAGACCGTAAAAAGGAACTTCAGGAATTTATTGCCCGTTTCAGTGCCAATGCTTCAAAATCGAAACAGACTACCAGTCGGAAGAAAATGATTGAGAAGCTGAATATTGAAGAAATTAAACCTTCGACACGTAAATATCCGGGTATTATTTTTACACCTGAACGTGAGCCAGGAAATAATATCCTGGAGGTAAAAGGATTGACCAAAAGTTTGAATGGCAACCTTCTGTTCAAGAATCTAAGCTTTACCATGCAGAAAGATGATAAAATCGTTTTTCTGTCGCGTGACACCCGTGCCATGACCGCTCTTTTTGAGATTCTCAAAGGTCACGATACAGCGGATAGTGGAACTTTCGAGTGGGGACAAACCATTCTGAAAGCGTACCTTCCCCTGGAATATGAAGAGTTATTCCAATCGGATATGACCCTGATGGAATGGCTTGCTCAATATTCAACGGATACACATGAGGCTTACCTCAGGGGGTTTTTAGGGAAAATGCTTTTTGCCGGTGAAGAAATCTTCAAGAAGACGAATGTTTTGTCAGGAGGCGAGAAAGTACGCTGCATGATTTCGCGTATGATGACCCGAAACGCAAATGTAATGTTGCTCGATACTCCAACCAATCACCTTGACTTGGAATCAATTCAGGCGTTCAACAATACGCTGATCAAGTTTAAAGGCAATATCCTCATGTCGTCGCATGACCATGAGTTTATTCAGACAGTTTGCAATCGTATCATCGAAATCGGACCAAAAGGCTCGATTGACAAGCTGATGGATTATGATGATTATATCAGTGATGAGAAGTTGAAGGAACAGAGAACAAAGCTCTACTAGCTAGTAGAATCTGCGTTCAAAGATCGTTGCGCGCTTTGCTTTCCTTTGCGTCTTAGCGTTAAAGAAAAGAACCGCAAGGACGCAAAGGTCGTAACAGGAGCGCAATGAAATACTTATGGATTCAATGACTCGTTTTCTTTTCCTGCCGAAAAAATAAAGTCAATCGGGTTATCCAGTTCATATAAAACCTGGTATGCATCCGTTTCCTTGATGCAAAAGGGTTCAATTAGTTTAATTATTCCAGCATACGCTTCAAGGGTGAGATCACAGAAGAAGTGCTGGTAATCTTCAGAAGTAATCCCTTCATCCGTTTCTGATACCCGCAAAATCAGCTCACAATTTATTGGTTCAATAAATTCGTAATCCGAAAGATTAATGAATTGTCCGGCATTCTTTGTAAGATCAATCAGAATCTGAAGAAACAAAGTTGCCTGGGCTTTGTCAAAGTCGTTTAGGCGAACAGCGTGTTCGTCGTATTCATTTATATTTTCGAGGAATTTTAGTTTCATTAAATACGTTGTTAGTTTTTCCTTACACGTTAAAGCGTTATTTATTAAGCTCAAGTTTGTAGAAGGCAGCTTCTAATCCATCAAATTTGCCAGTTTCATAAAGCTGAAATCCAAATTTACTCAGAACCCTTATGGATGCAGGATTTTCAGGGTCAACAATGCCGATAATCTCATTGATTTGCTTTTTCTTTGCAATGCTGATCATATATTCAACCATTTCGGAAGCATATCCTTTTCCCCAATACTCAGGATGCAGCATGTAGCCAACTTCGAATTGATCAGCAGTAATCCGAACCAGCTTGACAATGCCAATAAAATCGTCCTTATCTTTCAATCTCACCATGAAAAAACCGGTGTCTTCGCTTACCCGGTTGGTATCCATGACTTTCTGAAACCTAAGCTCTGCCTTTTCCAGGGAAAGCGCAGTGCCTGTGACATATTTCATCACATCCTCATTCATTGTCAATTGGGCATACAATGCAAAATCATTATCTGTCAACTTATTAAATGTCAATTGGCCGGAAGCGATGAGCATACTGTTTTCTGTTTTATTGATATTACTTTTTATTCTGGTACTGCTCCATTTGAACTACTAAGGTAAACAAGTTGAACTTTCAGATTGCATTTTAAAATCACAATTTTGAGTAAAACCGACCTGCATCCTGCTGCTTAATTCGATTACATAAAAGTGACCTTTACCTGTATATCTGTATTTCGTCCTTTATCGTCGCTACAGGAAATCTTAATTAATCCGGGATCCGGTATAAAGAAGAGTTTCTGCCCACGCGAGGCTTCTTTAAAAAACTTGTCATTGATATACCAGTACACTTTGTTGACATCGGAAGTAGCGGTAAATGCAAGCTGCAGCTGTTGTTTTGCAGAAGCATAAAGAATATATTCCTTGCCTTCGGTAAGTGAAGTGATCACCGGACTATCATTATGATAAATCCTGTTGCACAAAGGATTATGTGATGGAATTTTCTGGTAAGGGATTTGTTCTTCTTCGTAAAAAGCGATAAGCCCGGGACTTAGATTCGGGTAATACTCAGTTCGATAACCGGCTTGTGGAAGGCAGGAACGGCAATACGAAATGCTTCCGGCTTCGTTTACAAAAACGGGAATTAAATGATCGCATTTCCTGTTTGGTGAAACTGCCGGGATATAATCATCCATGACCAGATTTGTACACAATTCGCCCGGAGGCAAACCCGATTCACTGCAAACCAGCCTGAAATCGAGTCCTGCAGGACGTTTAAACCAAGTCGGTTTTTGATTATAAGTGAGGAAATTAAAAATCTTGAACAAAATAGGCGTGGCAAAATCAGCACCAGAGAGTTCAGGGATGCCGGTTCCGTCGAAGTTGCCTACCCATACTCCAACTGTATATTCCGGATTGTATCCGAAACTCCATGCATCACGCCTGCCATAGGAGGTACCCGTTTTCCACGCGATGTGAGGCAGGTTTACTGTGTTTTCAAAATTGTTAGGTAAATCAGGACGTTTCAAGCCGGTGAGTATTTCATGTATCATCCAGGTAGCCTGCGGGCTGAATAATGTGTCAGTTTCATCGGTTTGGATATCGGAAGTTAAACGCAGCGGATATTTAATGCCGTCAGTCGCAAGACATGAATACAAACTGGTTAATTCAGTCAGCGTTACTCCGCAACCACCCAGAATTACAGATAGACCAAGTGTCTTCTTTCGTTTGCCTATCCATTTCAGCCCGCTGCGACTGAGCTTTTCGTTGAACAGGTTTACTCCAACCCTGTTAGCAAGATCAACTGCCGGGATATTTAGTGAGAGAGCCAAAGCCTGTGAAGCCGGAAGTCGTCCACGAAATGTTTCATCGTAATTGAGAGGGCGGTAACCGTTGAAATTCTGAGGGATATCCTGCAAAATCGTCTTGGGTGTTATCAGCCCGCGATCCATGGCCAAAGCATAAAGAAATGGTTTCAGCGCGCTTCCCGGCGACCTGAGTGAAGAAGCACCATCCACCTGCCCCTGGAACTGGTTTTCATTAAAAGCTGCTGATCCAATATAAGCGACAACGGCATGTGTACGGTTATCAATCAGGACTACTGATGCGTTGCCAACGCCAATTCCCCGGTACATATTAACCTCGTTAGTAACCGTATTTTCAACAAAGTCCTGAATCCGGGCATTAATATAAGTTTGAATTACTGGCTTTTCAGGATACATTTTTGAAAGCTGCCGGGCAAAGTGAGGAATTTGTTTAGGCGCATCATAACGTTTTGCAGTGAGCGGTTCCAGTAATGCATCATTTAATGTCTTTTTATCAAAAATACCAAGTAAACTTAGTTTCTTTAGCCAGAAATTACGTTCATTCAAGATCCTGTCGTTATTTATGCCGAGCCTGAGGTGTTTTGGATCATTCGGGATGATAGCAAGTGATACAATTTGCGCAAGACTTAAAACCTGCGGTTCCTGTCCGAAATACAGAAAAGACGCTGCTTTAATTCCCTGGATATTACCGCCATAGGGGAGAAGGTTGATATATAGTTCAAGAATTTCGTTTTTTGAATGATGAAGCTCAAGTTGTAATGCTCTGAAACACTCTATTAATTTGTTACCGATTGTCCGTTTTCGTGGTTCAAGCATACGAACCACTTGCATTGTGATGGTAGAAGCACCCGAAACACGTTCACCACTTCTTATATTTTGCAAAAGTGCCCTGGTTATCGCAACAGGATTTATACCCGGATGCCATCTGAACCATCGGTCCTCCTTATAGATAATAGTTTGGATAAGCAAGGGATTTACTTCCCCTATCCCTGTTTTCATCCTCCATTGCTGATCGGAAGACAGCGCGGCATTCAGCAATTTCTTCTCATCCGAAAGAATCAGTTTCGAATAGCGGATATTGGTGTGAAGCGGAAAGATGAGGTCAATAATCAGAAACAAAACCAGGAATGTAATGAGAACAATTAATGACCGCTTACCACAACCCGGCAAACCGGAAAACCAGTTTCTGATTTGTCTGTTCTTCTTATCAATAAACGCTCCGATTTTAACCATTCCGATAAGTGAAATCAATTAAACAACTTCAATTAATCCTGTTCCTTTTTCTGAAATACGGCCGATTATCACTGCATTTTCAACACCTTGGGCTGATAACTCTTTTAGAACCTGTTTCGCATATTTTTCAGGAATTGAAACAAGCAGGCCGCCGGAAGTTTGTGCATCGCAGAACATTAGTTTTTCAGTTTCTGAAAGTATGACATTCCACCTGATCCATTCCTTATAGAAATCATAGTTCCTTTGTGTTCCACCCGGAATAGCTCCGGACAAAGCAAGTTCTTTAACTTGTTTCATAAATGGTAGCTTGCTGAAAACGATTTCAGCATTCACATTACTTCCACGTGTCATTTCGCTAAGATGCCCCGCCAGTCCAAAACCGGTTATATCGGTACAGGCATTCACAGGAAATTTTGAAAAAGCAAGTGAGGCTTTATGGTTAAGCTGTTTCATCCATTTGCATGCTTCGTCTGCAGCAGATTCATCAGCCAGGCCGCTTTTTACAGCAGTCGAAATTATTCCTGTCCCCAATGGTTTTGTGAGGATCAACAGATCACCGGGTTGTGCGCCTATATTTTTCCAGGCTCTTTCCGGATGAACCAATCCGGTAACGCACATCCCGAATTTAGGTTCGGTGTCGTCGATGCTGTGCCCGCCTATAATACTGATACCGGCTTCGGTAGCTTTATCTGCAGCGCCAAGCAGGATTTTTTCGAGCACTTCAAGCGGAAGCCGCTGAACCGGGAATGCGACTATATTTAGCGCAAACAAGGGTTTCGCTCCCATGGCGTAGATATCACTCAACGCATTTGCGGCAGCAATGGCACCAAAATCATACGGATCGTCAACGATAGGGGTGAAGAAGTCGAGTGTCTGAACAATTGCCTGATCGGGATTAATCTGATATACAGCCGCGTCATCGCCCGATGCATTTCCAACCAGTACATTAGGATCGGTAGTAACCGGAAGATTTTTCAGAATACTTTCCAGATCGGCGGGCTGCATCTTGCAGGCACATCCTAAACCATGTGTGAATTGAGTAAGTTTTATAGTGTCAGCAGAAACTTGTTTCTTTACTTCTGCTGTGGGAGTCACTATCGCATGATATGCTTTGGCAATCATAGTTGCTGCCGATTTCATTTCTTCCGAAGTAGAAAATTTACCGGTCGAAAGGCGGATAGTTCCCATGGCATATTCTGTTGTAACTCCCATTGCCAGTAGCACATGCGAGCTTGTAACTCCAGCCGGATGGCAGGCTGCACCTGCCGAAGCTGCCAGGTCGGGCAAAGTTGAAAGTAATGTATCTGCAGGAATTCCTTTAAATGCTACACTGAGTGTATTTGGCAAACTCATTTCAATATCAGTATGAATATGCATCCCGGGAATTTGTATGAGCAATTCATTCAGAATAAGATCGCGCATTTCTTTCAGATGGCTGCTGTTCTTTTGGAGATCGCGGGCAGCAATTTCAGCAGCTTTACCGAAACCAACAATTTCGAGCAGGTTTTCAGTTCCCGCGCGGAGGTTATGTTCCTGGCCGGCGCCATGAATAAGGTTATCGAGTACCACGCCTTTTCGAATGAAAAGTGCGCCTATTCCTTTGGGTGCATATAATTTATGCCCGGCTAGTGTGAGCAAATCTACACCAATATGATTCACGTCAATATTGATTTTTCCAGCCGACTGAGCAGCATCTGTATGAAAAAGAATTCCGTGACTATGCGCAATGGCCGCAAGTTGGGCAATGGGTTGAATGGTTCCGATTTCGTTATTAGCATGCATTACCGAAATCAGGATGGTTTGAGGAGTGATCAATTCCTCCAGTTTAGAAACTTCTGCCTGGCATTTATTATCAACCGGAAGATATGATATGTGAAAACCCTGTTTCTCAAGCCAGATGCAGACTTCGAGTATTGCCGGATGTTCAATTGTGGAAACGATAATGTGGTTTCCTTTATTTCGTAAAGCAAAAGCAGCGCCTTTCAATGCATGATTGTCGGATTCTGATCCGCCGCTGGTAAAAATAATTTCTTCAGGAGAAGCACCGATCAATGAAGCGATCTGCGAACGAGCCATTTCAACAGCCTTACGGGCATCGATTCCATATCGGTAACGGCTCGAAGGATTGCCAAAATACGAATTGAGATAAGGGCGCATGGCCGTCTCTACTTCAGAATCGATAGGAGTTGTGGCATTATAATCGAGGTAAATAAGGTCTTTCATTTGTTGCTTTTTAATATTTGCATGTTTTTAGCAGATAATGAATAGGAGTTTTTAAACCACGGAGGCACGTAGAGCACTAAGTAACACGGAGAAATGGAATTAAAGCTTCTATTCGCTATTTTCTATTTTCACACTGAGCTTGCCTAAGTGAACCATTATCTCTTTCCATAAAAGCTTTCTTCAGGATAATCTCCGCATGTTCCTTTACACTTCCGGCAGCCAAAGGTATTCTTACAATCATTTGAACCGGTCGTCGGGTAAGTGAATTGGCGTATAACTTGTCATAATAAGTTAACGCAATATCTGCAACTTTTTCAAAATCGTCATTTTGTAATGCAACGAGTACTTCACGAGCCTGGTATGAACCCATATATTGTCCTAAATGTTCAAGCACAGACTGAAGTACAGGTTTTTCGAAACATGCGTATTCGTCGACAAGCCTTTTTATACGGTAATCTTTAGGTAATTCGATAAAAAACAAAGTTCCGTTAAGCATTGCGGCATGAAAACTGTCGGGCAGAGTAACGGTTCCTATATTCATGCTTTCATGCTCAAGCCAGAGTGGTTTTAGCGGATCAAGTTTGGACCAGAGTGTAAATAGATTATTCTCAAATTGTTCCGTTGTTGGTTGCGCATTCTGGCCGAGATGCCCGAAATTAGAGCCTTTATGACTTGCAAGAGCTTCCAGGTCAATTACCTGATGGCTGAGTTTTTCGATTTCTTTCAGGATTCCAGTTTTCCCTGAACCGGTATAACCTCCGATCAGGAATATCGGTCTTGATGATGAAAACTGCTTCCTGATAAAACCACGGTAGGCTTTATAGCCACCTTCGAGTACAAAAACCTGGTAACCGGCTTCAGCGAAGAATGTTGCAATTTTTGCGGATCTCATGCCACCGCGCCAGCAATGCAGGAGCATTTGCTTGCCTGGCGCAACTTTCTGAATGGCATTCAAATAATAATCTGTCTTTTCACCGGCAATTATTTTCCCAAGTTCAATTGCCGGTTCTTTTCCGATTTTAACATAAGTGGTTCCAACCCTGGCGCGTTCTTCGTTGTCGAACAATGGAATATTGTGAGCTCCGGGGATATGGCCCTGGAGGAATTCGCCCGGTGAACGCACATCGATAACAGGAAGGCGGAGAGCCAGCTGGAGGAATTGTTCGGGAGTGAGAGTTTCGGAAGTCAAAATGATGTGGGATGTGGAATGTTAAATGTGGGATGTTGGATGTTAAATGCGGAACTGAGAGTTAGGATTTTGAGTTTACTCTAAACCCCGTAGGGGCTTATTGTAGACGAGAGTTGTTATAACAATTTGAGTTTTTGATTTGTAAATTTAGAATTTTGATTTGTGACTTGGAATTTGCGACTTGGAATTTAGATTTTGGAATTTGAGTTGACTAGTGACCCCAAACCCCGTGGGGGCTTAACGTAGACGAGGTTTATTTAGACTAATTTATTTTTGGTTTTTGAATTTGCTATTTAGAATAATTCTCCTGGATTCAGGTTCTTCACTGTAATTGTTTCATCCAGGTATACCAATAATTTTTTGATTCCCGGATAGCCCATCTGCAGCAGGATTTCGCCATAATTATTTAACTGAATTTCATGCCCGGGTTTTGGCAAACCGGTTTTAAATTCCAGAATTATGGTTTCATCTTTATTAAAAATTACACGATCGGGGCGGAAAACATCGCCTTTTGGAGTCAGGATTCCGGCTTCAGGTTTAAGCTGAACATTCTCTTTGAAATAGGCTTTCAGAAGATCATGATTTACTGTAGCAGTGACTCTGTTTAACAATAAGGTAGTTTGTTCTTCATCGAGAAAGTTTACTAATGCCTGATTTTTGACAATTTCCGGAATATCATCTTTTGTTCGGATAGCAGCCAGGGTATTGTGAATAAGTGTTCCCCATGCTTGTTTATTTTTGGTTTGATCGGTACTCCAATATACCGGGGCACGACGGGCGATTTTTATCCTTCCCTGCCAGGGCGATGAAATCATTGCCGAAAGCATATTAGTTTCGGGCATTGGTTTCACCAGTTTCTGAACATATTCGTCAATGCCTTTGAAATATACATTGCCGTTTTGTGTCCATTCATCCAAAGTGCTTTCGATGTATTGAGTCAGCAGGATGGGCAGATTATTGGCATCCCCTTTTCCCGGTTCGCGTGAAAGAATATACAATCGCTCTGCCGGCCTGGTAAAAGCTACATAGATCAGATTGATCATATCAAGCATCGAACTGTTACGTTCTTTCTGGTATTGCTCCGAGTAACCAACACCTTCCATGCTGTTACTTGTTGGCAATAAGGCGACGGGTAATCCAGGTACTGCATCATCTGCCAGGTCAACCCAAAGCTGATCAAATGTGGTTTTGAGTTTTTCGGTTGCCATAGGCCAGATTACTACCGGGAATTCCAACCCTTTTGATTTATGTATGGTCATAATGCGGATTGCATCAATTCCTTCGGGAACCACTACGGAAAGTTTGGCCTTTTTGTCATCCCATGCTTCGAGCAGGTCGGCAAGGTGCGTGCCCTGGCGAGCTGAAACCGAATTCACAAAATCAAGAAAAAACTGAAGATAAATATTATACTCGCCGGTATTCAACTCAAAAATCCGGATGATCTCTTCACAAAGATCATACAATGGCAAACCTCTCAGCAATTTAATATCAAATTCAATATTCCCCACTGCTAAGATTTGTTCAAGGGAAATCCGTTCTGTTTTCGAAACAGGAAAATTTTGTATTAACGAAGTATTTATTTTACCTTTTCGGATAAGTTCGTTTAAAATACCGGCTAATGCCACAAGATTTTGCTGATTAGCTATATGCTGAAGAACTGTAACTACAAAATTAACCTCGGGAGAAGCGGATAAAAGGAGCGCTTCAGCGGATACCACACTGATTCCCTGCGACATCAAGTGGCGGGCAATAATGCTTCCTTCGCGGTTGGAACGGGTAAGTATGGCAATATCGGCATTTGCAAAGCCTTTTTCATTCAATTCAATAACCAGCTCATGAACCCGCTTGATATTGAGCTCATCAAATTCGGCCCGTGAATGATAGGGGAGGAACTCAACCGAAACCAGTCCACCGGTTTTATCCGGGGAGGTTTCCTGGGAATGATCAGTATAAATGGATTGGAATCCTTCAGAAAGTTGTTTCGAAAGAAAACCAAAAAAGTGGTTGTTGAAATTTATAATTTCAGGTAAAGAGCGGAAATTGCTTTTCAGCACTTTTGGATTGTAATTTGTTCCCAAAGCTTGCTCCGCATCGCCAAATACTTCCTTTTCATAATTATCAGGCAAGGACGGAAGCATCATAAATTGTTCTACCTGCCCGTTGCGGAAACGATAAATGGCTTGTTTCCCATCACCAACCACCAGGTTATAACGCCCATACGCCAATGAATCCCCGATCAATGGTAACAGGTTTTTCCATTGCAGTTCCGATGTATCCTGGAATTCGTCGATCAGGTAATTGAAATATTTTTCGCCGACACGTTCGTAAATAAACGGCACAGGTTCTTTCAGAATGATATCCGTGATCCGCTTATTGAATTCCGAAATGTGTAGTATCCTTTTTTCGCGGCGAATGGTATCGATTTCCATTTCCATAGCGCTTAACACGCCCATCTGAAAAATATTTTTCTCAATCATTCCCAGTAATGCATAACGGGCAGAACCTTTTTCCATCAATCCATCGCATTGATGGTAAATTGTTGTCAGCTGATCTTTAACAGAGTTAATTGCCGAAATCTGAATGGCATCTGCTTTGGCAGCAATCCATTTATTATCGTTGATTGTTGCAAGCACATAACTGTTAGGAGCTGCTATTATGCCTTCAGCAAGTTTGAAGAAATAACCTCCAATGCCACTGGTTCCTCGGGCAAACGAAGCGTTATCAATACCGTTGTTAACAATCAGTTTCCTGGCTGAATGTGCCAGGGTAATTATGCTGTCCTCGAAATTTTTCCTTATCAGCCTGATTTCGCGTGCAATTTCGTTTAGCCTGGCTGGAGGAATTTCGTGTAGTTTATCGATAAAGTGCTGGCTTCCTTCCGAAAAGAGGAATCCTGCCGTTTTTTTAATATCAGTTTCTATCTGCCAGCTTTTTTCGTCATCGGCTTTGGCTTCGGTAAAATCGATCAGGATGTTTGTAAGGTCTTTATCTATGCCGGTTTTACTGATAAGTTGCTCAACCGCCTCATCAAGCATCAGGTTGCGGTCCATTTCAATTTCGAAATCAACAGGTAAATGAAGATCGTGGGCAAAGGTGCGTATAATACGAGAAACAAAACTATCGATAGTACGAACTGAAAAGTCGTCGTATTCATGTAGAATCCGGGTAAGCACTGCCTGGGAACGCTTGGTGACTTCAGCGTCTGAATATCCGGTAGCTTTTACCAGGTCGGGTTGCATAAATTTCACCACGGCACCATTGGCATAGGTTGCCGGATCAG
Organism: Bacteroidales bacterium; assembly: GCA_963665485.1. Taxonomy (GTDB): domain Bacteria; phylum Bacteroidota; class Bacteroidia; order Bacteroidales; family UBA4417; genus UBA4417. Next base: position 2,444,536 of record OY762227.1, read on the forward strand.
CGAGCTGCACCAGTCCCTGGATAATGCGTTGTTTCATTTCGTTGGCCGCCTTGTTGGTAAAGGTTATGGCCAGTATATGCCTGAAATAGGCAGGTGACTGCAAGGCTAATGCTATATATTCGCGAACCAGGGTATAGGTTTTTCCTGATCCTGCGGAAGATTTATATACCGAAAAATTCTGATTTGTGTTCACCCCGCTAAGGTAGTTATTTTAACCAATCTGTTCTGAGATTGAAACACATAATGCTTGAATAGGTTGCGAGAGGTAAAAATACAGGATTAACCTGATTTTAATTTATGATACATAAGTTTAGAATTGAAAATCAATCCTTCCTGTCTGCTTTTTTGTCCGGGACCTTTGCCTTCTTCGAGCGTTTGAATAAATCTTTTATTCCATTGAATTCCTTGCGGAAAACAATTCCGACTCCCTGTGTATAAGGTGAGTAGGTCGAGAACAGTACATCGCTGCCTGTATTGGTCCGGTTAAAAGCTTTAAACCTGAACCTTCCATCCTCTGTTATTTTAACTTCAACCAATACATCTCCGATTACCTGCTGCGTCTGGCTCGAATTGTTGTAAGTGTTCATACCAACAGCACCATCAATGGTAACCCTGTTATCAAATAATTGGGTAGATAAAGCAAGCTCCAGTTCCTGTGGCGAAATCTGGTCGCCGGGACGATAATTGACACCAATATCAAAATCCTTGGAAATTTTGGAAAGAAGGCTGCTTAATTGTGCACTTATAATTTCGTAGGATGAAATTCCCAATCCCAGTGAAGCGCCTGCTGAAGTAATCCCTGATGAAGAACTGAATGTATTTAATACAAGCAGCGAAATCATTTGCTGGTTCATTGCCAGGGCATTTGTGGTATCGATGATACTAAAAATCGAGCGCTTGATATCTTCGGTTGCATCAGGCAGATCAATACTGAATTTTATATCAGGGTTGTACAAATCATTTGATAATGAAATAATGCAATTAACGTTAATACGTTTGCTTTGATCCTCAGTTGAAAGCTCGGGCAGACCGGAAAGGGATGTTTTAACCTTGTATAAGGCTTTGAGCTTAATATCTGCGTCGTACGGACTGCCATTGAAAGTAATTGAGCCTCCTTTCTGTATCTGGAAATTCTTCTTCAGGATATTTTCGAAATTAAACAGGAAAGTTCCGTTATCCATAATATAATTCCCGTACATCGAATACTCACCACGGGTATCAATCCCCATATTTATAAGTCCGTCGCCACGCACATCGATAGACCCCATGTTATATGGTAAAATAATGCTCAGGTCGGCATTCCGCTTTACATCCAGGCCAAGTTGAAGCGAAAGCACCGAAGGCTCATACTGAGTCACTTTGGCATCTTTATCAGTATCTCCATGTTTTCGGTACTGTATAAAATTATTTTCAGAAATACTGCGCGAAAAGCTAATAGGAATTACAACGCTGGTTCCTTTCTCGGAGTTTACATCAGCTTTCAGAACCAGGTCGTCCACCGATCCTTTCAGTGTTAATACTCCAGTAGCTTTAGCCCGGCCATAATAAATTTCATTTGGACTGTAGGTTGTATTAAGTGCCGCAAGATTGTCCGCTTTTACCTCTATATCAAGCGCGATATCTGAAAATGCCTTGTGATATATTGTTCCCGTTGCTATTCCTTTTCCAAAAGTGGAATCACGTAATTCGATATTCTTAAACCACATTTTGTCTTTGTCAAAATTAAAATCGCCTGTGAAGGAGTACGAAGTTCGAAGATAATCGACTAGCAATTCAGTACGCATCAGTTTTACGGAACCTTTGATTACAGGATCCGAAAAATCGCCTGTTAGTGTGAGCGCACCTGAGGTATAACCTCTCATACGCGAAAAGATGTCTTTCAAGAATGGTTCTATCGTTTTAACTTTCAGGTTATCGACATCCGCTTTCAGGTTGAAGTTTTCATGCTCGCGTTCAGGATAAATATTTCCAGCAACCTTAATCGGGTAATGGGTTCCTGCGTTTCCAACATAAACTACTTTCATGTTTATTGCAAGTGATTTATTTTCATTATCCCACGAAGTTTTAATGGCGGCATCACCAAGTTCTTCGTGGTTAAACCCGAAATCTTTAATTGTGATATCGCCAGAAACCCTAGGTACTGAGTACATTTCTGACAGATTTACCTTGCCGTCAATAAATCCGTCCAGATCAATTCCTGCCGACTGCCACAGCATGTCGAGGTGCGAGATATTAAAATCTTTGATATCAAGCACCATCTGGCTGAGTGGATCGGTCGAGATCGTCCCGTTTAAAATTATATGCCTGTCGTTATTTGTGAAGCCCAGGTTCCTGGCCTCAATAAAAGATTTGTCGAAAGTTAACAGGTTGTTGGGTATTGATTTCCAAACGGTATCATTAATCATCAGAACAGCTTTATCTAATCTTACCAAAAGCCGGGGATTTTGTTTAAACGATATAGCGCCTGTGATATCTCCTTTATTATGATCCGGAAGTTTGCGGTCATCCCACGAAATACCAAACTTCACACTATCGTCGGATGCTACTGCCTTTAATTTGAACTGTTCAATCCGTTTAATAGTGGAATCGTTTTCTGATGATTCTGACATGTCGATTTGGCTGCAATCCATTTTCACTGCCAGGCTTTTATTCTCCGTTGAACCTGTCAGAGTCCAGTTGCGTAGCGATATTCCGCTCAAAACAATCCTCGGGGACCGTCCATTTACATTTACCAGACCAAGGCCGGGGTCAAAAGTTCCCGAAATTACGGTTTGAGGATTAATTTTTATCCATGGTAAGAACATTTCGGTCAGCGAATCGGTATGATGCAACTTAATAGTATAATCAAAGCTACCCCTGTTTACCCTTACAGGAAGCTTTTGACTCTGAGAAAGAGATGGAAGGAATTCAGTAAAAACCATCGTTAGATAGTCAGCCATATCGTCGAACGTGTACTGACCTGAAAAAACGGCATTCACGAAGTCACTGTTTACCTGCATTCGTTTACCACCATTTGTCAGAGCAGCAGTGCTTACCGACAAGTCTTTCATTTTAAGGGTTTTATGCCCCATTGTGAAGCTTGTATTGCTGAAATGCAATGCCCCTATCAGGTTATCAATAGTGTTGCCCTGGAACCTGAAATCCGTGCTGGTTGATAGCATTACCGTGGAATCATTTGTCATCAGGTTAAGTTTTGCCAGGTTGGCATGAGCAATATCGGCCTTAAAATCGAAAGCCGGCAACTGAGCTGAAAAATCTGCAGATCCCAGGAAGTTTAAAGCTAACAGTTCGTCATTCACATAAACACCGCCGGTAAAACGTTTATGCCTGAATTCCCCGTCAATATTTATGAGTCCTATTGTATTGCCTTCATATTGCAGATCAGTAATTTCGCCTTTCATCGTAAGATCGGCTTTGTCAAGCGAAAAGTTTTTACCCTTTACAGTAGCAAACAAATTTACTGTCCCTAATTGTTTGACATTTAAAATCTTACCTGCATCAAAATCTTTAACAAGGATTTCACCGTTATACTCATGGTTATTTGTTGCTTTGTTGTTGGTTAGCAGAATATCGGTGGTAATCTGACCGATGTCGGTAACAAATGTTGCTTTCGAAACAAAATCATTGTAAAAACCTGTAAACCGGCCGTTAACATTTACATTTCCTAGTTTCATAACCGCATCAGGAAGGACAAATTTGTTACTTCCTTTTGAGTATGGAAGAGTAAAAGACTCAATATCTGTTATAGTTGTATAAAATTCATCTGTTTTGAGATTAATAAAAGTTTCCGAAATATCCGGAAGGCCATTCATTGTAATATTACCTTTGAAAGAAGTATGCTTTCCGAAAGCTAAATGAAAATCCTTTGCCGTGAATGAGGATACTGTGCCTTTTATTTTTCCTGAGAAATCGAAAATATCAGCCATCCCATCAATGTCGGGAGCAAAATATACAATATCCCTCATATCGAGCTGCGACGGCTTTATTACTGTTTTTATCCGGATACTGTCGAGAAAGTAATTGTACGCGTTCCAGTGATCGTACTCAAACTTCAGATCCATTGAAAGCCTGCTGTTTTCAGTTGTTACCTGGAGATTTTTAGCAGTTAATCCCCGTGGACATACTATTGCCTGGGTTGTAAAGTCATCAAGCCGGAACCCGCTTTTCTCCTTGCAGGTAAATTGTTTGATATTGCCTACTATGCTATCCCCCGGGAATGAGATATTTTTAACTTCGAGGTTGAGTTTCGAGAAATCCATATCTGAAAAGTCAATACCTTTTCCCGGTTTCATGTAGCGCTCATCGCGGAAGGCAAAATGCGAGCCGGTCAGTTTCGCATTATTGACCCTGATAATCCAGGGTTCTGAATAGCTTGTATCAACAACCGGAGATTTAAAATAATCAATAATAAACTGTAGGTTCAGGCTACTGTCAGTTTTGTACTGAATCAGGTTCACATCAGCGTTAGTGAGCGCAATGGCATTCAATGTCAGATGACGTTTTTTAAAATCTATAAATTTAACATCTGCCCTGATTTTTTTCGCCTGTAAAAGAACGTGGTTGTGCTTGTCCAATATTTTAATATCTGTAATAACGGCTTCCAGAAACCAATTCAGCCTGAAACCTCCGATAATTACTTCAGTATTGAGTTCTTTCGAAAGATAAGTTGCGGCACGATGAGCAAGAAATGTTTGAACCGGGGAAGTACGCAGCATTACAAAAGCAGCCAGCGGCGTGAGCAGCAGCGTCAGGAGCAGGATTAATAATATGCTAACCGGTTTTTTGATACTTTTGCAGCTTAAAAACGAATAACTAATTCCGGGTTAAATTAAGTATCTTGATGTGCTTAAAAGAACCGGTTAATTTCATTTACACTTATGCCTGTTTATATACTTGGTATCGAATCATCCTGCGACGACACTTCAGCTTCTGTATTGATGGATAACGTTGTGCTTTCTAATGTTATTGCTAACCAGCAGGTTCACAAGGATTTCGGAGGCGTTGTTCCGGAACTTGCGTCGCGGGCACATCAACAGAATATAATACCAGTAATTGACAAGGCGCTTAAGAGTGCAAATATAAGTAAAAGCCAACTAAGTGCGATAGCTTTTACGCGTGGTCCAGGCTTGCTTGGCTCTTTATTGGTTGGAACTTCTTTTGCCAAATCTTTTTCGCTGGGATTAAATATTCCTCTTATTGAAGTTAATCATCTTAAAGCCCATATTTTAGCTCATTTCGTAGTTCAACCCGGGAAGGAAAAAAAGTTACCTGAATTTCCATTTCTGTGTCTTACAGTTTCAGGCGGCCATACACAGATTGTGATCGTAAAAGGCTATAATGAAATGCAAATTATAGGTCAGACAATAGATGACGCGGCCGGAGAGGCTTTCGACAAATCGGCAAAAATACTCGGACTGGAATACCCCGGCGGTCCGCTGATTGATAAATATGCAAAAGAAGGGAATCCGGATGCTTTTACATTTGCCAAAACCAATGTTCCTGGCCTTGATTTCAGCTTCAGCGGGTTGAAGACTTCAATCCTTTATTTCCTGAGAGATAAACTGAAAGAAGATCCTATGTTTATGCAAAACAATATGACGGATCTTTGCGCTTCCATTCAGTCAGCCATTGTAAATACACTGATGATAAAGCTGAAATTGGCCAGTAAACAAACCGGAATTACTGAAGTAGCCATTGCCGGTGGAGTTTCCGCCAACTCGGGATTGCGTAAAGCAGTTTCGGATATGCAGGAATCAGCAGGGTGGGAGGTTCATATTCCTGAATTCCAGTTTACTACCGACAATGCGGCTATGATTGCTGTGGCAGGATACTATAAATTTCTGGACAGAACTTTCGCGGAACAAAATGTGACACCTTATTCCAGAGGCGGGATTTAACGGTAGAGGCAGAGGTAGGTTGTATCTTTTTCAGCTTTTACTTTAAACGTTACGCCTTTGGCAACCACAAAAGTCTCGAACGGTTTATAGGATTTCCATTCGGTTTCGCCAGGTTGCATTACAAGCAATTCTCCTGAGGTAACAGTCATATATTCAACTGAGGAAGTCCCGAAATTGTATTCACCGGCAGCCATAACTCCAATAGTAGCGGGTCCTTCCGGCATTTCAAATGCAATGGATTTTACGTTTCCGTCGTAGTATTCGTTGGTTTTGAACATAGCAGTCTGATTTGTTTTTTGATTTAGTACTTCTAAATTGATCGTTTAATTGTAATCAGGGGTAAGCACAGGTAATATAAGAATTGAGATTGGGACGTGAGTTATTTTCGCTCTTCTATTTTACTACCTCAAATCTTTCCTTCAATCCTTTTTTCAGTGAGTTCGATTTGCGGTCGAAACGGAAATATTGCCTGTTTACAATTCCGGATGGGAGATTTTCTCGTATATAGTCGTTCATAAAATAATCGAAGAGCATTTCCGCGTGTTTTTGTCCCATATCTGATGCCATCCGGTAAACATCATTCACATTCATCGAATCACGAATTTGGCCCAGGCCAACACTTCCTTCCATCAGGCTTAAGTTAATACCTCGCTTTATATCATCCTGGATGTATCCGGTGAGGTACAAAACCTGCTTGTTATTTGAATTTGCACGACTCACGTCAAGCCAACTGCTCAAACTAACCTGATTTATCCTTAGTCCTTCAGTGAAAGGTTCTCCTGTTTCGACAGAATACATCTCATAATAATTTTGATTATGCTCCTCATTGAGTTGCAATTGTGCTATCTGCACCACCCACTTGGGGTCAGGTAAGGCCAGAAAAACATCGGAACTGCCGTCCACATAAACATCATATCCATCAGCATTAAGTTTGCTGATCATACTATTAGTGAATGAGGTAAGATATATAGAATCGGACACATGTTGAATATAACATGATTGTGTCCAGGCAATTGAATCAAATTGTTCAGGGCTGTATTTAACGGCGGTATCGAAACTTATCGAAAGGTTGTCTTTGTAAAGTTCATAAAGGGGGACAATCAATATACCGGTTCCTTTATGATTTTTTACATAGTTTCGGGCAAGCTTACGTTCAGGACTGCAACCTACCAGTAGCAGTATAAAGAGAACAGATGATAACGCTAAATATCTGAACATAAACTAACTTTAATTCAAGGATAGATAACCGACTATTTTTCAGAATTCAAGTTGCTCAGCATCTGTTCAGCAAATTCCTTGCCAAATGCTATCCCTTGTTTAATTCCTTCTTCGTGTGGGGTGAATTTGATATACAAACCTTCCCTGAAATATTTCAATTTGAGATTGGCCATATTGGATTCGAGCATTTTGGCCGCTTCTCCACTCCAGCCGTACGAGCCAAAGGAGGAAGCAAGTTTACCTTTATCGCGTATAGGATTAATAGCTGCAAATAGTTGGTATACAGGCATCAATATGTTCTGGTTAATAGTAGGTGAACCTACCATAACTCCTGTGCAATTAGCCATATAATACTCAAGATGTTCAAGCGACATATTTTCTATATCATGAACTTCAACGTGAACTCCGGGGACCTGGCTAATACCCTTTGCAATAGCTTCAGCCAGAGTAGACGTATTATGATATGCTGATACGTAAGGGATAAACACCATAGGCTTTTCTCCTAACGAAAGTGCTTCCCTGGAATACTTTTCACTCAGATCAACGTATTTTTTCCAGTTGGAACGCAAAATCGGCCCGTGGCCAGGACAAACTGTGCTGATAGGCAAAGGTCGGATCCGTTCAATGGCCTTCAACATAAATTTACTGAACGGTTTCAGGATAACATCAAAATAGTAACGGAAAGCTTCGTCCCAGTTGCCAACTTTATCATCAAACATGCGCGAATCGCAATAATGCGCCCCGAATGAATCACAGGTAAACAAGATGTTTTCTTCTTCAAGGAAAGTATAAATGCTATCAGGCCAGTGGAGATTAGCGGCTCCGATTACTTTAATTTTTTTATTTCCCAGGTCAAGCACATCTCCATCACGAACTTGCAGGTGCTTGAAATCACGGCCCAGCATGTCTTTCAGATATCGGATTGCATTCCCGCTGCCGACAACGGTTGCATTAGGCGCCACTTCGAGCAGTTTATGCAAGCTGCCTGAATGGTCGGGCTCCGTGTGATTAACAATGATATATTCCAGTTCAGCCGGATCAGTGAGCTGTTTCAGTTTTTCAAGGAAAGTTGGAAAATATTTATCTTTAACAGTTTCGACCAGTGTTTTCTTATCCGCGTTGATGAAATATGAATTGTAAGTAGTTCCATAGGGTGTATGCATAACCACATCAAACGTAACCAGTTCGCGGTCGAGCACACCAACCCAGTGTACATCTTTGGTAATTTCAAGGATTTTGTCGTCAATCATAATTTAATTTTCATTTTGAAAAGTAAAGACGCTATTGCTCGCGTCTTTACTGTTGATTCTTGTTTGATTTATTTGATACGCAAATATTGCGTTTTTATTTTCATTATTTGATTTAATATCTGAGCCGCGAGGCATCGCGTATTTAAGAAGTTTAAAACAATGACATCTGAATTCCTGTGCCTGGATCGTCGTCTTCAGGAAAATCGGGGGGATTTACAGGAGGTATAGGAGCCTTTGGTTCCTTTTTTTCTTTGACTTCTTTAGTGGCTTTGGGTTCTTTAACTGCCTTTGGTTCTTTAGGTTCTTTAGGTTCTTTAGGTTGCTTTACTTCTTTAGGCTTCTTTGGGACCTTTGTCTCTTCAACTTCCTCAATCCAATCAACTTCACTAGCTACATTAATATCGTTTTCTTCAGAATTAGATTCATTTTCGACAAGGCTATCTTCATCCTTATTAATTTCACTTTCATCAACTTCTTCACTTTCGTCAATATCTTCAATTTCCTCCTCATTTTCTTCTTCCTCAACGGGAATAGGATCAAGCCAGGTGATCGCACTTACAGGATGATTGCTGAGTTTTTTGCCCTTAGCTTTTACACCCATTACCTCAACAAACTCATCAAGGATAATTTCTTCAGGGTCAACTGGCTTTTTTGCTCCTTCATTGTTAAACTCAACCCTTATCTGTGGTCTTTTATCAGTAACTGCTTTTACAAATTTGTTTCCATCCTCTTCCGGATACATGCATACCTTTTTATCTGAAAATTCAGGTATGAAACGCTTGATGAAACTAGCCTTTTTAAGTTCATTATAATAAAGAACTGTAAGTGCTTTTGAAGGATTGAATTTTTCGATTAGGGACATGTCCTCTTCGAAATGGTTCGATAAGTCGAAACTCATCAGTTTATAAAATCCTGATTGTGTGAGGGTAAGTATTTTATCGTCTTCCTTGAACGCGCCAATATATAGCCCACGCTGATCTGTATTGAGTCGCATCACTGTGTCGTCGTACCAGATATGGCGTGCTCCAAGTGTGGAAAATCCTTTTTCGGCCTGCACTATCTTTTTCACAGGGTTTTTGCTTAGCACATTACCTTGCGAACTGCGGCCTTTTATGGCCAGTTCCGAGAAATCAAAGTCGAAATTAAGTTTTTTAAGACGTGGCTTTGGTTTAAGGCTAACCTTAATTATTTCGGATTCGCCATTAGGATTAACTGTAAAGTAAAGCACTTTTGAACCTGTTGTTCCTTTTGTCAGTACATAATCCTTGTCGCGTACCACGCCGGTCACAGCAAACCTTTTCACATATACCGATCCCATCCGGCCATCCTGGTATACACAATGGTATACAGTCCGATCGTCGTTCTTTTTAAAAACGTCGATATGGATCACGTTTTTACCAACAAAGGCCTTTTCCGCAACACGGGTAACAGCAAATGTCCCGTCTTCGCGGAAAACAATAATATCATCTATATCGGAGCAATCGCAGACAAACTCATCTTTTTTAAGCCCGAAACCGGCGAATCCTTCGACGCGGTTAACATATAATTTCTGCGTGGCGGCAGCAACGGCAGCTGCTTCTATACTTTCGAAGTTGCGAAGTTCAGTTTTGCGCTCGCGGCCGGCGGCATATTTCCTACGAATGTTTTCGTAAAATGCGATTACAAAATCTGTAAGATGTTCGAGGTTGTGTTTTACCTGGAGCAATTCTTCATTCAGGTTCCTTATATGCTCATCCGCTTTGAAAGAGTTGAATCTGGAGATGCGTTTGATACGGATTTCAGTAAGTCGTACTAAGTCTTCTTCCGTAATTTCACGATAAAAGTCTGGTTTATAAGGCTCCAATCCTTTATCGATTGCTGATAGAACTTCTTCCCAGGTTGTACATTCTTCAATATCACGGTAAATCCTGTTTTCGATAAAAATCCGTTCGAGTGAAGCAAAAAGCAATGATTCCATTAATTCCTGCTCACGGATCATCTGCTCCATCCTGATCATTTCAACTGTTCGTTGAACTGAAATCCGCAGTATATCCTTAACACCCATAAAGTATGGTTTTCCCTGGTGGATCACACATGAATTGGGCGATTCGGAGCGTTCGCAATCGGTAAATGCGTACAGCGCGTCTATAGTTTGATCAGGAGAGACTCCCGGTTGCAGATGAATCAGGATTTCAACATTCTGGGCTGTATTATCATCAATCTTGCGGATTTTTATCTTCCCTTTTTCGCTGGCAGCAATAATGGTATCAATAAGATCACCGGTTGTGGTACCCCATGGAATCTCAGTAATAACAAGCGTTTTTTTATCGAACTGGCTGATTCGGGCTCGAATGCGGATTTTACCTCCGCGCAGACCATCGTTGTATCTCACTACATCGGCAAGTCCTCCGGTAGGGAAATCAGGAACCAAAGTAAAATCCTGGCCCCGGAGCACAGCTATTGAAGAATCAATAAGCTCTACAAAATTATGAGGCAGTGTTTTTGATGCCAGTCCAACGGCAATTCCTTCAACACCCATTTGCAGAAGCACCGGGAACTTCATCGGAAGGTTGACTGGCTCTTTATTTCGCCCGTCGTAGGATAACTTCCATTTGGTGGTTTTCGGGTTGAAAGCAACTTCAAGTGCGAATTTCGAAAGCCGTGCTTCAATATAACGGGGAGCAGCAGCCCTGTCGCCGGTAAGAATATTTCCCCAGTTTCCCTGGGTATCTATGAGTAAATCTTTCTGGCCAATCTGAACCATAGCATCGCCAATCGAAGCATCACCATGCGGATGGTACTTCATTGTATTGCCTATAACATTGGCAACTTTATTGTAACGGCCGTCTTCCAGCTCCCACATGCTATGCAGGATGCGCCTCTGAACAGGTTTCAACCCATCAAGTACTTCAGGAACGGCACGGTCAAGTATTACATAGGAAGCATAGTCGAGGAACCAGTTCTGGTACATTCCGGGAAGAAATGTGGTGTGATGCATATCGCCGGCATCAAAGGGCTCATCAGTTTCGGGCAATATAATTTCTGTACCTTCAGTGGGTAAACTTTCACCGGAGATATCATCCTCAAAGGTTCCTTCTTCCAATTCGTCGTTCTCGTCCATTGCCTGTATTAATTTTACTGAATTCCTGACTGCTTAAAATTTGGTGCAAATTTACTCTTAGTAAGTAATTTATAAAATCTGTAAACCTATTTTTTAAAGAATCTTATCAACAATATTTCAGCCAGCAACAGTAATAATGCAAGCCAGACAAAATAACGCCAGAGTTGTGTTCCACTATTAATTTGAGCGATCACTTCGTTTAGTGGTTTCTGCCCGGTTTTGAAAATACTGAATGTAGAAAGATGCGCTTTGTCCAAAATCGATTCCATTTCGCTTATGCTGTTGCACGACAGGTCACTCTCACCCCGGTTATAGTTGAATGCAAGCGAGGTAATCACTTTTTTATCATTCATAAGCTCGAAATTGCCAGCCATAGGAACCTGATTTCCGACAAAAATATTCACCATATTCCCGGATGCGCTAATTTGAGGGATCATTTCAAAATCACTTGTCAGGGATTTGATCGTGTAAATCTTGTCGCCAACGGGGAAAGAAGTACCAATACGAATACCTTTATTATCGCCAATAAAATTGTACAGATCGTGCGAAGGATGACTGATTAATGCTATATTGTATAAGACCGGTACAAACAATGCCTGCTGCGGGAAGTTACTGAAAGTAGGATCGAGTGGAACTGTAAACTGCAAAACCTGTCCCATTCCGCAGTTTGTAAGAGTAAGAAACTCTCTTCCGTTGAGCATTCCCATTAATGGAACTGTAAGCATGGCGGGTGAAAAAACAAGAGGGAAATGTTTATTTACTTTAGGTAAATCGGTATTTGTAGCAATTACCTGCCTGTTTTGCTGCCTTTCAAATACATCACGGAACAAGTAGCTTTCTTCACTTAGCCGGACTACTTTAGTATCTGTTGTGTCAGCTGTTAAATACGATGGCGCTTTTAAAGAAGATAGGAAGTTGTTGTAGGTAGTTAAATCAGCATTCGGAGCCGGAAATACCAGGATTGTGCCACCATTCGATACATACCGTTTAACCTCTTCAGCCAATCCCGTTGAGATTGCCGGAATTTCGTTAAGGATTATCAGGTCATATTGTGAAAGCTGGCTATAGTCGAGGGATTTGTCATACTTATTGGTGAGTATTACGGATGAGTCCTGGGCATACAACGCTGCCAGGTATCGATTTTCGCTGCTCCCGTTTATAGCGAGTACATTAATTGACTCAAGGACATCGAAAGAAAAATAGAATTTATCGTCATATGTTACTGGGTAATCGGTAACCTGGAGTAATCCGTGCTGTGAACCAGCTTTGTGCACCGTGAATGGCAGTTTAACAATAGTTGACATTCCGGCTTTGATATCGATGCTTGCAACTGATTTTTGCTGGTTATTGATAAGCAGTTTAAGCGGAATTTTTTCGAGATCATTTTCCGATTTATTCCAAACCCTGGCTGAAAGCAAGGCGGTTTTTCCAGGTTGTTGCGTTGGCTGATCAAACCAGCAGGAATCGATGTACAAATTAGCTATAGCTGCTGATTTAAGGGGAACAAGGTAAGTGTTAATTGAAGAATCCTGCAGGAAATCAATACTATTATAAGAAGATTTCTGAAAATCAGAAATGATATAGGAATTCCGGCGCACCGAAGCTTCATTCTTAAGCAGATCGTATTGGCGGCGTATAATTTCGGAAAAAGAATGCACAGAGGATGAAATTTTTACCTCGTCGAGCATAGTGAGAAACTCATCGCGGGTTACCAGCCGCTGATGCCTGCCTTCGAAATCGCAGGTAAGCAGCTGAAATAAATCTGTTGATTTATAAGCAGATACAATTTCGCGGGCTTTCAGTTTCGATTCATCAAGCAAAGTTCCATTCGTTCCGGTGGCTTCCATACTGAACGAATTATCGACAAAAATACTAACCGCATTTCGCGATGCAATTTTAGATTTATTCTCTGAAAAGGGAATATACGGTTGAGCAAAAGCCATCACCAACGCAACAAAAGCCAGTATTCGCATTGCCAACATAAGCAAGTGGCGAAGTTGTGACTGTTTCTGTGTTTGTTGCTTAAGCTCCTGCAAAAAACGAACATTGGTAAAGTAAACTTTGCGGAACCGTCTGAAATTGAATAAGTGGATTATTACGGGTATAGCAATAGCCAGTAAACCAAATAGATAGAAGGGGTTGACAAATTGCATAGGAAACGTAATACGCGCTTATTTGCTGAAATATTGTGCAAAAGTAAGGAATTTGGGGGAGAGAAAGCGTTAAATTCTTATCGCGCTAATTAACAAAAAGTCGGCTAAAAAGTTAAACAGATTGCCTGGCTGATAAAATAATTATGCAATAATAGTAAGGCATTGAGGGATTATTTATCTATGAAAATGATAGATTATATGAGGTAGATATGGATAGTAAGAAAGGTTTGATTTTAGGCAAAAGATATTCTTTTCGAAATTCCTTTTGTCCGGTTTAGTAATACAACAATGATTTATGCATTCTAATGATCAGGAGATATCAATTTTCGTCGAAATATTGTTTAATTCCTCGTAAAGTGAAACCGTAGAGCTAACATCCTGGTTGCTGGTTTTACTGAAATTATCAATCTGTGATTGTAGTTTGTATTCTTCACCTAAAGGGAAATCGATGATTTCTTCATACTTTTCAGTTTCATCTTTAGTTGAAGGTTGTTTTTCGGGATAGCAGTCATAGGAATCATTTACCGGAACAATTTCTTTCAATTGTTTTTCATATGGTTCCGGAAGTCGGGAAACACCCTCATAGATTCCATCCTCATGAATAAATGCTTTACGGGTTTTCATATTTTATTGATTTTTTGATGAGTCTTTTTGTGGTGTTTTATCAGTAATCTTTGTTCTTTCAGACTACCCTGAACAATAGATCAAGGAAATTCACAACGAATGACCGGATTGTAGATATCAGGAAGCGGAATTAGTACCAATTTATCTGTGTTTAAATCGCTTTCCCATTTGTAGTTGTCAGGCAAATACCTGAAAAGATAGCTCAACAAGAAGTTGAAGAGTAAATACGAAATTCCTTTTTTTTGATATGATGTTTGTCGGGATGCCAGTTATTTAAATTATCGCCTGTCACACATTTTTAATGTGATCGTGCAAGGATTCCGGCAGTGTGAAAAATACCCGATAAACTCAATTCTTCGGGATGAACGATTTCTGATGGCACAGAATCATAAAGCTGTGCGCATTTATAAGCGGCACTTTCAGCAACTTGCGCTTTGCAAGTTTCGGTTCACAGTACTGCATTTTAAGTTCTTCCAGGTATACCTGCAATTCGTGGATAAGTTACAATGCATCAGCCTTCGAGAGGTATGGGCCTGCTTCATAAAACTTATTTTGCAGCGAATCTTCAGCCTTTTGCCTGAGGGTTGGCTCATCATGTCGCAAACTTTTTGCCTCCATAGATACATGATTTACCAAAATTGGCATATCCCTGCTTAAACACTGATGAATTACGAGTCTTAGGAGCTTCTCTGAAGCAAACAAACAGTGTTTTGGAAATCGACTGCTTTTATCTTTAAGTTGTTATTGTGAGTTCAGGATCACAAAGTTAGTTCAATGCTATAAATTTAGTTTCCAGGCACAAACTTGATGTCTTTTGATAGTCGGTTCTGCTTTTAAAGCTTACAAACCGGAAAGTAAAATTACAGTATTGATTTTAGTCTTCCAACCCTTTGCATCAACGAAAGCTTATGCTCTTCGTCAGTGCTGTTTGGGTCCTTCATTTCGCGAAACATTTTACAAGGCAACTCTTCACAGTTGCCGCAACTCTTAAATCCTTTCACGTTCACTGAACAATTAAATAACGGGCATGTTTTATCAGGCATCATTTCTTGTGCCCAGAAAGTCTGCCCTTTAACGGCAATGCAGCCATTACATTCCTTGCCGTAAAATTCACATTCGTCGCAGATTAATCCACAAGCTGAGAGTATCATGGTTGAAAAAATTATATACAAATTTAGTTTCTTTCTTTCCTTCAACACGAATTATTTGAATAAAATTTTATGGTTGTTAAAATTTAAAAGTAAAGTGGAGCAATGAATACACGCATCTGCCTTCGAAAATTACCAATGCACCGCGATTCATTACTTCATGTTAAAGAATTTCTGTATATTTGCAGATAAGAACTTTAAAAAGATGAATTACTCAGAAACCGGATTTACTTATAATACAACCCAACCCTAACTGGGTTGAGACGGAATGCTTTTAAAATGCGCGCCTTTCTCAACATCAGGGAAAGGCATTTTTTTTGTCTGAATCGATAAACCTGAATTATTATGCGAATATTAAAATTTGGCGGCTCATCCATTGCGACTCCCGAGCGGATTAAAAATGTGATTGATATAGTAAAGCAGCATCATTCCACATATAATGGTATTGCGCTGGTTGTATCTGCGCAGGGAGGCGTAACTGATCAATTGGTGAAATTATGCGCCTCGATCCCTACGGATAAGGTGAGTTGCGAGACAAACATACTGGAGATAGAACAAAGACATCTTAATTCTATTAAAGATTTGTTGCCAATGGCTCAGCAACCTTCAGCCATGGCCGAGGTTATGGCTATTTGTAACGAATTAGCCGGAATTGCGAAAGGCGCTTCACTGGTTGGAGAATTAACACCACGAACCCGCGACCTGATTTTGAGTTTTGGAGAACGACTTTCTGCATTTGTAATTACACACGCTTTAAAATCTGAAATTAATACTGTAAATTATACAGATGCCCGAAACCTTATTAAAACCGATGCGAATTTTGGATACGCTAAAGTTGATTTTGAACTCAGCAACCGATTAATTCAGGAATACTTTGCAGCAAATAAAGGATTGAATGTCGTAACCGGTTTCATTGGCAGCACAACCCAGGGACAAACTACAACACTGGGTCGCAGTGGTTCCGATTATACAGCTTCTATTCTGGGCGCAGCCCTACAAGCCGAAGCAATCGAAATATGGACGGATGTTGACGGGGTAATGACTGCCGATCCACGTTTTGTGAAAGAAGCGCAAAGTATCGAACAGTTATCGTATAATGAGGCAATGGAGATAACTCATTTCGGCGCTAAAGTCATCTTTCCTGCTACCATGCAGCCAGCCATGGCGAAAGAAATACCTATTCTTGTAAAAAACACCTTTAATCCCACACATAAAGGCACTCTGATTTGCAGTGAATCAGGGAAAGGTGCCGGTTTTATTAAAGGGATTTCCTCACTTCGTGATATTTGCCTTATTAATATCGAAGGAAGCGGAATGGTAGGAGTTGCCGGGGTTTCGGCACGCATGTTCAGGGTTTTGGCTCAGCACCAGATCAGTGTTATCCTCATTAGCCAGGCTTCATCTGAACATTCCATATGCATTGGTTTGCTGAAGGACGAGGCTGAACAGGCATGTAATTTATTGCGAAAAACTTTTTCAGAAGAACTGCATACTGGTTTAATTTCCGATATTTATTACGAAGGAGAACTTGCTGTTGTAGCAGTGGTTGGAGAAAATATGAGGAAAATGCCGGGCGTTTCAGCCCGCGTTTTTGGCCCGTTAGGCCGTAACGGTATTAATGTAAAAGCAATCTGCCAGGGTAGTTCCGAGTTAAATATTTCGATTGTAATTGAGCAGAAAAATTTAAAAAAGGCATTGCGTGTGCTACACCAGTCTTTATTCAATTACGAACTTTTACAGCTTCATTTATACATCATCGGAACTGGTGTAATTGGAAGTAGATTGCTCGAAATGATTGATAGTCAGAAAGAATCACTTGAGGAACAGAAAATACTGCTTAAAATCTGTGGTATTTGCAACAGCCGCAAAATGATTGTGGGCGAAGAAGCAATTGAAATTTCCGGCTGGAAAAATTCCCTTGAATCAGCTTCGCAAAAATCAGATTTGCAGGAACTAACCTCTGGCATTATTTCTCAAAACCTTGAAAACAGTGTATTTATTGATGTTACAGCTTCCGATGAGCCAGTAAAGTATTACAATGATCTTCTCTCGAACAACATTGCGATTGTAACAGCCAACAAACGCGCTAACACTCAGAGTATGCTTCAGTATAACCTGTTACATGCCTCAGCAAAAAAACGAAATACTCCGCTTCACTACGAAACTAATGTTGGTGCCGGATTGCCGGTCATCAACGTATTACAAAGCCTGATTAACAGTGGTGACCAGGTTAATAAAATTGAAGCTGTGCTTTCGGGGACAATGAACTACCTTTTGTCAGAATACGATGGTCAAAAATCATTTAGTGAACTCGTTCAATTTGCGAAAGACAATAGTTACAGCGAACCCGATCCCCGCGACGATCTGAGTGGAACGGACGTGGCCCGAAAATGTCTTATCCTGGCCCGGGAATGCGGCTGGGCAATAGAAGAGTCGGATATTGAGGTTGAACCTTTGATGTCGCCTGAGAGTGCCGCGGCAAAAGATATTCCAGCCTTTTTTGCTGAATTGAAGAACTATGACCAACCATTTCATCAGCGGTTCGAGGCGGCAAAGGCTAAGGGCAAACGCTTGCGCTACGTAGCAAAAATTGAAGGTGGCAAAGCCAAAGTATCGGTGATGGATGTGGACGATACGCACGCTTTTTATAGCTTACGCGGTACCGAAAATTGCATCAGCCTTACTACCAAATATTACCAGCAATATCCTATGGTAATCAAAGGCCCGGGTGCAGGAGTTAATGTGACTTCGGCCGGAGTTTTGGCTGATATCGTGCGAATTGCAGAAGGATTAAAACATTAAATGTCGGATGTCGGATGTGGGATGTAGGATTTCTTACTCCTTACTCCTTACTCCATACTCTTACTTCTTACTCCTTACTCCTTACTCTTACTTCTTACTCCTAACAGCTAACACCTAACCCCTAACACCCCTTTCTCGAATCCTTATAAAATTACCTTATGAAAAAC
Organism: Bacteroidales bacterium; assembly: GCA_963665485.1. Lineage (GTDB taxonomy): Bacteria > Bacteroidota > Bacteroidia > Bacteroidales > UBA4417 > UBA4417. The sequence continues at coordinate 2,462,895 of OY762227.1, forward strand.
TACAAATCAGTAACAGCTTTTGCCCCTGCAAGCGTAGCCAATGTAGGTTGCGGCTTCGATATTATGGGCTTTGCGGTTCAAGGTATTGGCGATACTGTGACTGTCTCTTTACAACCCGATTCGGATAATTCAAGAATAAATTTAACAGGTACATACGGTCATCTTACACCTGCCGAAAGAAATAAAAATACTGCCGGTGTAGCAATCAATGCATATTTGCAGGCAATCGGCAAAAGTGACATTCCACTCAATATAACTCTTCAAAAAAACATGCCATTAGGTAGCGGCATGGGAAGCAGTGCGGCAAGTTCAGCTGCTGCGGTGTTTGCAGTCAACCATTTATTAGGAAATCCACTGAGTACCAAAGAGCTGATTCCTTTTACTATGGAAGGCGAGCGCATAGCCTGCGGGTCAGCTCATGCCGATAATGTAGCTCCGGCTTTGTTGGGAGGTTTTGTACTCATCCGAAGTTACGCTCCACTGGATATAATTTCGGTGAAAGGTCCGGATGATTTGTTTGCGGCCGTAGTTCATCCGCACATTGAGTTAAATACTTCAGATTCGAGGCGGGTATTGAATAAGGAAGTATCCGTTGCTGACGCAATTATACAAAGCGCTAATACTGCCGGTTTTATGGTTGCGCTGATAAAGAGCGATTATGAATTAATGAAACGTTCCATGTCGGATTTGTTAGCTGAACCCAGGCGAACACAACTTATTCCCGGCTATGACGCGATAAAAAATTCGGCAATGGAAGCAGGTGCCATTGGTTGTGGAATTGCAGGTTCCGGGCCATCGATATTTGCGCTTTGCAAAGGTGAAACAACGGCAAATTTGGTTGTAAAAATTATCCGGGACGGTTTCTCCGGTATCGGGCTTTTCAATGAGGGCTATGTCTCACAATTAAATGCTCCGGGAACAATGATAATTGATACGGTTGAATAGAAAAAGTATAGGGTGTCCGGATTTAGTTTTAGCGGAAAGCCAATACACATTTCCTTTATTACTGGCGATACAATTATTCTAAATACTTTGGAAACTCTATCTATTTTAAGCACTTCATTTAAAATCATTCATCGCTTAAGACGATTTACCTTATGAAATACTACGACATAAAAAATCCGGTTCAAAACGTTTCTCTGAAAGAAGCTGTACTTAAAAGTATTTCGGCTGAATCAGGTTTGTATATGCCGGATCATATTCCTGCTCTGCCTGGTTCGTTTTTTGCCAATCTTCCAAATCTGAACTTACAGGAAATTGCCTTTGAAGTCTCTACTGCCATGTTCAGCGCGGATATTCCAAAGGAAGCATTAAAGCAAATTGTTGACGAAGCCATTTCTTTTCCGATTCCTTTAAAAAAACTGGATGAAAACTTGTTTGTGCTCGAACTGTTTCATGGACCGACACTGGCTTTTAAAGATGTCGGCGCACGGTTTATGGCAGGGCTTTTTCAATACTTTTTGCGGAACGAAAACCGGGAAGTCGTAATATTGGTTGCTACCTCGGGCGATACTGGAAGTGCTGTAGCCAATGCCTTCTACAACATTAAAGGTGTGAAAGTGGTTATTCTTTATCCTTCGGGCAAGGTGAGCGGATTGCAGGAAAAACAGCTTACAACCATGGGCGGTAATATTACAGCCCTTGAAGTAGACGGGAATTTCGACGATTGCCAGCGTATGGTTAAGACAGCTTTTGCGGACGTTGAACTTAACAAGAAATTGAATCTTACTTCTGCCAATTCTATTAATTTTGCGCGATTATTTCCCCAATCTTTCTTTTATTTCAATGCAATAGCACAATTGGGCAAGGTGGATAAGCCTGTAGTGATAAGTGTTCCCAGTGGGAATTTTGGAAATCTTACATCCGGTCTTATTGCAAAGACAATGGGTTTGCTGGTTCATCAGTTTATCGCAGCCACTAATCGCAACCATGTAGTTCCCGACTATCTGAAAAACGGCCGATACCAACCACAACCAACGCATCATACTATTACCAACGCAATGGATGTTGGCAATCCGAGTAATTTCCCGAGGATGGAGGAAATTTATCAAAAACAACAGCCTTTGATGGCAGCCGATATTAAAGGATATTGGTATACCGATGATCAAACCCTGAAAGCTATGGTGGAATTGCAGGAAAAACATGCCTATCAATCCGATCCTCATGGAGCCGTAGCTTATGCAGGGCTTAAAGAATCAGGATTGCTGAACGATAATACTGGCATTTTCCTGGAAACAGCCCACCCGGCTAAATTTCCGGAAGAGGTGGAAAAGGCGACAAAAAGCAGTGTGCGGATTCCTGAATCACTAACAGCGATTATGAAGTTGGAAAAGCAATCGTTCAAAATACATAATGACTATAGCTGCTTATTGGAATATTTGAATCAGATGGTCTAAAGCAAGCTGTTTCGAATTCGTGCAATTTTCGATTCCCTCTCAAATGAATAAGTTAAGCCTCTTTCATTCATGTAATTATAAATTTCAAGGCATTTGCTGTATAGATTCAGGCTTTCCTCACTTTTCAGTGGATCAATGCCGGTTGAGTCAGCTACCTGCAAAAGTATATCAGCCAGTAATTCCAGATTAGTATTGTTTAATTTCTCGTCCTTCTGAAGCGTAAGTATAAAGTCCCTGGTTGGGATCAGGGATATTTCAGTCAGATCAAGATTGAGCTCAGTCTTTAAGGATTGACTGGTTATTTCAACGGCTTCAATCACTTTTCCTTGCATGTTGAATCCAAACAGTTTCGAAAAGATTTGAGCAAGAGCCTGTCCAAGCTGCTCAATCTGGTCCATTAAATAATCACGCTTTTCCATTGTGGCAAATCAATTACAAAACTATGCTGACCGAATGGCTGACAGTTAGCGAAGTTAATGTATTTATCTTTGGAATGATATTTTAGGGTTTAATTGTTGGCAGTATTCTCCTTGCTGTTACATAAAGCTGTTTGCAGATTCTGCCAATAATTTGTCACGAGTAATGTTTTTTAGCTCAAAGTTAAAACTCTTTGGTAATACGAAAACAGAATAGGTTATTTGGATTTGGGAGAAGATGTTGGGTTGTGGTTTGAATCCGTAGTATCCGCAATTTTATAAAGGTTAATTGTGAATTTCTGATCTTTAACGGCTTCTATGATCTTCTTTTCCAGGAGCAGATTTATATAATCTTCCCTGAGCTTCGCATTCTCGCTTTGCGTATTTGAGTTTAACATTTTATATGAAAATGCCCCGCCTAAACCCATGGAAATCGCCAGGGCAATGATTGCGATAGTTCGCGTAAGAAGATCGCGCCCCGGACGCTGTGGCTGTTTCATTGTGGCCGCTGAATCAGAAAAATTTGCAATTTCCCTATCGTTTGCCTGGATGCTGATATTTACAGGAATATGCCTTTCAAGTATTTCTTCAAAATAGTCGGCAATAGTATCTTTTACCAGGTAATCCAATGCTTGCCTGGTTGGCGCAAAGTTGATATTATCGGTGATTACAAGCAAGGTGAATACAATGTGCAGCGACCCTTCTTTTTCCCTGTAGTTTATAAAGTAAATCTGCGTTTTATCTCCTTTTATTATACTTCTTTCTATATTGGAGCGCAGGAATTCCTGTATGGGATTACTTGCTTCGTGCCTTATCCTGCCATTGTTTGCGCTGAATTTTGTTAACTCACTCCTTAACAGATCACGCAATTCGGTAAATGAACTTTCCTTATCCCTGATACGGATGGAATATTCAATTTCGCGGATTGTTAAAGATATATTGTTGTGGTTCCTCAGCATATGTCTGACATTGATCTGATCGGCAATTGGTATGCGTGTTTGAATTAATTGACAATATGGTAAAAAGTAATATTTAGTGGGTATGGATTTGACTTGAATATAAATTTTTGATTAACAAAATAGTTGATTGTTCCGATGTACTTTAGTGCGGTATTACTATTTGAGCGGGCATCCAATTGCCCGGTCAGGTTAATAAAAGCGTGATAACTCACTTTCCCTCCGTATCTTTGCCGTTTTTAAGCCTGAATTATGAAATTTGAACAGTACAATCTTGCTCCTGAAATAAAACGAAATATTGAGGAATCAGGCTTTCGCCGCCCGACCGATATTCAATACAAGAGCATTGGCCCGATAATGCATGGTGACGATGTGTTAGCCATTGCACAAACAGGAACAGGCAAGACAGCCGCCTTTGCCATCCCTGTTATCAATATGCTGCACGAAAACAAATTTTCGAGCCGCAGTACAGGCATTAAATGTATTGTAATGGTTCCTACCCGTGAACTGGCGCTACAGATCACTGAAGTTTTTCAGGCCATTTCGCAACATACGCGGGTAAAAGTTTTCTGCCTGATGGGTGGTGTTGAACAGGAGCCGCAAATTGAACGTATTGAACAAGGTGTTGATGTTATTGTGTCTACGCCTGGCCGAATGTTCGACCTTGTAAGCCAGGGCCATCTTGATCTGAGCAAAATCGAAATCCTTATCCTGGATGAAGCCGATCATATGCTTGACCTGGGTTTTATTAATGATATTCAGCAACTTGTAAAGAAACTACCACGTAAAAGGCAAACGCTGTTTTTCTCAGCAACCATAAATCCCTATATTAAGAAAGTCGCTTATTCGCTTGTCACCAACCCGATACGTATCCAGATTTCGCCTAAAGACCCGGTAGCCCGCAACATCGACCATTGTGTTGCTTTTATCGAAATGGACGACAAACGTTTTTTCCTTGAGCGCCTGGTAAACGAAAATCCGGAGAGTAAAATTGTGGTATTTGTCCGCACAAAAGTTCGTGCCGAACGAGTAAACCTTGCCATGGAAAAACTCAATATCAAATGCGAAACCATTCATGGTGATAAAGAGCAAGCCGACAGGCTTTTGGTAATGAAACGGTTTAAAAACGGTGAGTTTAAAATACTGATTGCCACCGATGTAAGTGCACGTGGCATTGATATTCCGAATGTGGATTTTGTTGTGAATTATGATCTCCCCGAAAAACCCGAAAACTATGTGCACCGAGTGGGCCGCACAGGCAGGGCTGACAAAAAAGGAATTGCCATTTCATTCTGTAGTACTGATGAAAAACCGCTGCTTGGTGAGATTGAAGAATATATCGGTAAACCGGTTGAAGTAATGGAAATTAAAAGCCAGGATTATAACGAAACCCTTGCTTTTACCGCCGAATCCAAATCGGACTGGAAAACTTTACTCCGGGATGCAGAAGAAGAGGAGAAAAACAGGAAGAAGAGGAAGAAGAAATAGGGAGGCGAAGGACGAGTGGGAGACGGTTAGTATCAGGTTGTTTAACCGATTGACCAATTTCTGCTACCTATTTTCTGTTTCCCGATATATTTAATAAAGCTAAAACCCTCAGTGAATAAACTTGTAAATGTGCTGTTTGATTGCAAAAAAGTATAGTATCCGTCGGCTTTCTGGTAGTGATTTATTTTGATTCGTAATTTCTTTTTTATAACTATTCATTTAATTTAAGACATTGACAAACAAGCATATATTGCAGATTTCGCAAATGAACATTAATTGACTGAAATCAGATTTTATTTAAAATTCTGCCAGAAGCAGTTAAAATCTGTGAAATCTGTGTAATCTGCGGCTAAAATAGCTTTAAGCCATACTTATCGGTTACTTTTTTAATCTGCATTTCAATTTAAGCATCCAGGCAAAAATTCAATTTCTTTAATCTGACAAGTTTCGGGAAGCTTATTTTATATTCACAAGAAAAATTTCAAATAGCAGTTTCTCGAAAATTTTCTGTTCTCATAGCCTGATTTTAATTAATTTCATCCCAAATTTTGTAGTATATACATGGAAAAGACAGAACCGAAAATCGAACCTGAGTGGTTGGAAGTATTACGACCGGAATTTGAAAAACCTTATTTTACCGAACTGAAATCTTTCCTGCTGGAAGAAAAGAGGCTTTACCATGTTTATCCGCCTGGCAACCGGATATTTGCTGCTTTCGATTATACACCATTCAGTAAAGTGAAAGTGGTCGTTCTGGGTCAGGATCCCTATCATGGCGATGGTCAGGCGCACGGACTCTGCTTTTCGGTTCCCGATGGAATTTCGTTGCCGCCATCACTCATTAATATTTATAAAGAACTCAACACCGATTTGGGCGTTCCGGTCCCAAAATCGGGAAACCTGGAAAATTGGGCTAAACAGGGAGTTCTGTTATTGAACGCAACATTAACAGTTCGCGCCAACCAGGCAGGATCGCATCAAAAGCATGGCTGGGAAAATTTCACGGATGAAGTAATTCGCCAACTTTCGGCCAGGCATACAGGATTAGTTTTTATTCTGTGGGGAAGCTACGCCCAGGCAAAAGAAGCATTGATTGATACATCAAAACACTTCGTTCTGAAAGCTGTGCATCCATCGCCTTTATCTGTTTACCGTGGGTTTTTCGGATGCCGGCACTTCTCTAAAACCAATGAATTACTGGTACGCTCAGGCAAAGAACCGGTTGATTGGAGTCTTTCGTAGGTGAATATAAGTAAGAAAGGATTCAGGGGTTAGGGTTTTGGTTTTAAGAATGTGGATGAGGAATTTGTAAATTTGTGAATTGTGATTTTAGAATTGTGATTTTGGATTTTAAGCTCTAACACTCAATATCCATCCCTGCTAATGAACCCCGAAGCCCAATGGTACCATACTCTTAGCGACAAAACCGTGCAATGTACGCTCTGTCCGCATAACTGCATCCTTAAAGAAGGGAAATCCGGAATTTGCAGGGTACGCATCAATCAGCGCGGAAAGTTAATGACCGAGGTGAGTGGCTTTGTTTCTTCGATGCATCCCGATCCTATCGAAAAGAAACCATTGTATCATTTTTATCCAGGATCAACCATTTTGTCTCTTGGTACTTACGGTTGTAACCTGAGGTGTCTTTTTTGCCAGAATTGCACTATTTCGCAAACAGCCGCCAAACCTGAATTGCCTCATTCATATTATTCCCCTGAACAAATTATTCAAATTGCGCTTAACAATCCTGAAAATATCGGAATAGCTTTTACGTATAACGAGCCAATAGTCTGGTTTGAGTATATGTACGACATTGCCCGTCTTGCGAAAAAGGCCGGACTAAAAACAGTGATGGTTACAAATGGCTATATAAATAAAGATCCACTCAATACGCTGCTTGAGTTTATGGACGCATTCAGCGTCGACCTGAAAGCATTTAGCGAAGAATTTTATACTAAAATAACTTCATCAGAACTGGAGCCTGTAAAAGAAACACTTATACGGATCAGCCAGGCAGGAAAACATCTCGAAATAGTAAACCTGGTTATACCTGAGCTGAACGATGATGAGGAAAACTTTGCGTCAATGGTCAGGTGGATTGCTGATAATCTTGGACGCAATACTGTTCTTCATATATCGAGGTATTATCCAAATTATAAACTAAGCACCTTCGCAACCCCGATTTCAATAATTCGCAGGCTTAAAACCCTGGCTGAGAAAGAACTAAATTATGTGTATTCCGGAAATATTGTTACAGAAAGCAATGATACACATTGTCCGCATTGCAATAATATTCTGATTTCCAGGCATTCGTATGTTATTTCACTTATTGGTATTAATGCTGAAGGCAAGTGTATCCAATGCGGTAATTATTTTCTTAAAAAAACATAATTTTACTTTCATATTAAATTAGATTAGTCTACTTTTGAAATCTCAGTAGCGAATAATTTTCATAATTCAGATTTTTATCTGTGTTAAAATAACTTTCATGGGTTTACAAAAAACAGCATTTTCTTTATTTATTTCATTGGTATTCAGTGTCAGCGGTAGTATGGCATTTGCCCAGCAGCTTATTAGCGAACCTGCTGGAGGGATGGATGAAAATGAACTGGAAGCATCAGAAATCATGCTTGCTCCTTCCAATTCTCCAATTCCTTCAACTCTGGATATCCCTTTACTGAACAAATATTATACAAGCTGGGATACCTTGTGTGTGCGCCGTTATTCCGAGAATATACCTACAACAAGCGATTCAATAGAACTTCCTCTTTTTAATGATTATTCTACAGGTTTTGTTATGCCTGTTGAAGGAACGTTATTATCTCCTTTCGGATATCGCGGACGCCGGGTCCATTCGGGTATGGATATAAAACTTCAGGAAGGCGATCCTGTAAGTGCTGCATTTGATGGTGTGGTTCGTATGGCACGTAGGTACTCAGGATATGGAAATTGTGTGGTGGTGAGGCATTACAATGGACTTGAAACACTTTACGGGCATCTTTCGAAAATAAAAGTAAAAGTAAATCAGCAGGTTAGCGCAGGCGATTTAATCGGACTGGGTGGGCATACCGGCAGGGCAACTTGTAATCATCTTCATTTCGAAACACGGTTCCAGGGAAAGGCTTTCAATCCAAAACAATTGATAAACTTTGATACATACAGCTTGCTTGCTGATACGTTTACTGTAACAAAGTCAACGTATGGCCTGTCACGGGATTATATTCCATCAATTGCTGCCAATGATAACCTGGTGGAAGATAATAGTACAGGTATTACCAAGAGCAAGTCAAAAATCAAATCAGGAAAATCATCGAAATCAAAAAAATATCATACAGTTAAAAGTGGCGACACGCTCAGTGCTATATCAAGGAAATACGGAACATCTGTAAATCAATTGTGTTCCATCAATGGGATCAGGAAAACCAAGACGCTTCAGCTTGGATCCAAAATCAGAGTAAAATAGCTTTACTGAATATGAACTGAATGTATTTCGGGGCCGGGACTTTCCGGCCTCATTTATTTTGTAATTTTATCCCAACTATAACCGGAATAATTTTGTCGTTTTTCACCAAGCCCTCTGTCCGTAATTTACTTTTGTTTTCGCCTTTACTGATCTTGTTTTGTGGTTGTAACCCCGCTCTCAATGTCACAGGGTTGGATATAAGCAGTATTTATACCGGGCAGAAAGAAGACGCGCTGCAAATGAATCAATTATACAGCATTAACGACAGTATCTCTACCATTAGTATTGTTCTGCCGGCGGGTCTCATTAAACCTGACCCCCGCACAAAAAAACATTCCGGAAAAGGAACATTGAAATATGAAGTAATTGGAGAAGGAAAATATATTACACTTACTGACAGCGCAACCTTCGCAATTCCGGATACTTCCGAAAATGTAAATTTTTTGAGTCACACCTGGACTTTTAAAGCTCCCACAGGCTACAACTATTTTGTGAAAGCCAGCTACTCAGTTCCAGGGCTCCCCGATGATTTCTTGCTTCTTGAATATTTCAATAAAAAAAATCACTTAAGCCAATCGTGGTTTCGGTTTCAAAATGAATCAGGGGAATATATACCTGGTAATATCACTGCTTATTCCCAACCTTTGCGTTTGGTAAGTTTGGATACATCAAACAGGAAACTGCTTGTGAAATTATATTCCAGGAATTTCCCGGCTCCAGTTCCTCCTTTTGCTGAACAATCCCGTACTCCTTTTGATTACTTGCCCGACAGTACTTTCGCACTGGACTTTAAAAATGGGAAAACACCCTATTTCTTGCCTGCCCAAACCGGATTTTACTTCTTCCAATCAGATTCGTCTTTAAACGAAGGCCCGTCACTTTTTCGGATGAAGATCGGTTTCCCGAAAGTTACTCAGCACAACCTGATGCGGGAAGCGTTGAGATATATTACATCAGCAAAGGAATTTCAACAGTTAAAAGCATTTACATCGCCTAAAGTCGCTGTTGACAGTTTCTGGATTGCAAATACAGGGAGCCCGGATATAGCGACTGAGCTTATCCGTAAATACTACTTACGTGTCGAAACCGCTAATAAGCTCTATACTTCATACACTGATGGCTGGAAAACCGATAGGGGAATGATATTTATAGTTATGGGAAAGCCATCAAAGGTATATAGAAGTTTCAAACAGGAAGTATGGATTTATGGCGAATACGATGATCCACGGGCATTAAGGTTTTATTTTGATAAGGCACTAAATCCCTTCACCGATAACGATTATGTCCTGATCCGAAACGAATACTATAAAACTGCCTGGTATCAGAGTGTTCAGTTATGGCGGCGATAGATTAGTGAATGGGAAATTGATAATTGTTTTATAGTAAATGTGATGGTTTTTAAATAAAATAAAAAAGTCCCCCAATCCCAGTCTATAAATCTTAAACAACCACTGAACAACTACCGAATGACCACCGAATGACCACTGAATGACAATTGAATTCCACCAAATTTAACCACCTAATCCAAATCTTCCAAACCTCCAGATATATGTACGAAAAACACTTTAAAGGCCCCCGCAAACAACCCGAAAACCTTATCTACGGTATTCATCCAATTCTTGAGGCGCTCAATGCAGGAAAGGATATTGAAAAAATATTGCTGTCACGTGAACTTCGGAATCCCCAGGTTCGTGAAATCACTGCTGCCGCTGAAAAACTGGAAATCCCTGTTCAGAAAGTACCGAACGAAAAGCTCGATTCTTTCACTAAAGCCAATCATCAGGGAATAGTAGCTTTTGTTTCGATGATCGAATACCAGCCGATCGAATCTATCATTTTAGAAACATTTGAATCGGGCAATCAGCCAATGTTTATTATTCTCGATCGCATCACTGATGTTCGCAATTTTGGCGCAATTGCCCGCAGCGCTGAATGTGCCGGAGTGGATGCTTTGATAATTCCTTCCCGGGGAAGCGCCCAGGTGAATGCCGACGCGGTTAAAACTTCGGCCGGTGCTTTAAACTTAGTTCCGGTGCATCGCAGCCCGAATCTCAAAGACACACTCCGCTATCTGAAAGATTCCGGTATTAAGCTTATAGCAGTTACCGAACATGGCAGCACCGATTATGGCACCACCGATCTTACCGGACCAGTTGCTTTTATCCTTGGATCGGAAGAAGATGGAATATCACCCGAATACCTGAAACTTTGCGACGAAAGGATCAAAATTCCTTTACTGGGAACTATTGGTTCTTTAAACGTTTCAGTTGCAGCGGGGATAATTGTTTTTGAGGCTTTGAGGCAAAGGAATAATTAGATTGATCAAATTTGCTTCCTTTCCGGCAACAATTGATTGCATCAAACTGGAAATCAAATAGCTTTAACAGGGTTAGTTTATTTGATTTGCATACTTTCCCGTTCTTATGCAAACGATTGCAATTTATTGCGCCATTGGTAAACTGCAAAGCTTTCAAAGTCAAGCTCAGTTTTAATCGGTAAAAGTGTAAAATCCTGAGTTGAAAAGATTATTAATAATTCCCGCCTGCGTTTCTTTCACGTTCCTGATTCTCTAATCATGAGTATTAACAAGCATTCCAACAGTTTTTCCAATCCTTGTTTGGAATGAAAAAAAATATGAATAAAACATTCAGTGATATACTTAAAATAATACTTTTGCACTGTAAATCAGAGTCCAATTTTACACCAAGAATATAATTATTTAACCTAAATTCCTTTGTGATGGAAGTTGAAAAAATCATGACTGACCTGGAAAAAAAACACCCAGGTGAATTAGAGTACTTACAAGCCGTTCGTGAAGTTTTGGAATCGATCGAGCAGGTTTACAATGAAAATCCTCAGTTCGAGGCAGCAGGCATCATCAACCGCCTGGTTGAGCCTGACCGTATACTCACAATTAAGGTTCCCTGGGTCGACGACCATGGCAAGGTTCATGTAAACCTCGCATACAGGATTCAATTCAATAATGCTATCGGACCATACAAAGGCGGACTTCGTTTCCACCCTTCGGTTAACCTTAGCATATTAAAATTCTTAGGCTTTGAGCAGATTTTCAAAAACAGCCTTACCTCACTTCCAATGGGTGGTGCGAAAGGCGGATCCGATTTCGATCCCAAAGGAAAATCCAATACTGAAGTTATGCGTTTCTGCCAGTCGTTTATGCTCGAACTGTGGAGAATCATTGGTCCTGAAACCGATGTTCCTGCAGGTGACATAGGTGTTGGTGGTCGCGAAATCGGTTTCCTTTACGGAATGTACAAAAAACTGGCACGCGAACATTCAGGTGTTCTTACAGGTAAAGGCCTCAACTGGGGCGGCAGCCTTGTTCGTCCGGAAGCAACTGGTTATGGCAACGTATATTTTGCACAGGAAATGCTCCGTACCAAAGGAACTGATTTCAAAGGTAAAACTGTTTGTGTTTCGGGATTCGGTAATGTTGCCTGGGGTGCTGTTACAAAAGTAACTGAACTCGGCGGTAAAGTTGTTACTATCTCAGGACCTGATGGATATGTTTATGATCCGGATGGAATCAGTGGCGAGAAAATCGCTTACATGCTCGAACTTCGGGCTTCGAACCAGGATATTGTAAAACCTTATACCTATGAATTCCCGAACGCTCAGTTTGTTCAGGGAAAACGTCCATGGGAAGTTAAATGCGACATCGCGCTGCCTTGCGCAACACAAAATGAACTTGGTAAGGAAGATGCATTGAACCTGGTTAAAAACGGATGTATGTGCGTTTGCGAAGGTGCTAATATGCCGACTACTCCTGAAGCGATAGAAATATTCCAGGAAAATAAAGTGATGTTTGCTCCAGGTAAAGCTGCTAATGCCGGTGGTGTTGCTACTTCAGGTCTCGAAATGAGCCAGAACTCTATGAAATTGAACTGGACCGCAGCTGAAGTTGATCAGAAACTGCACCAAATTATGATCAATATCCATTCTGCTTGTATAAAATACGGTAAAGAACCTGATGGATATGTAAACTATGTAAAAGGCGCCAATATAGCCGGTTTCCTCAAAGTTGCCAACGCTATGCTCGACCAGGGCGTTCTATAATAGCCTTTCTTTTAGAGAGAGTTAATTTTGAATAAAAAAACCACCTGTAAAAAGGTGGTTTTTTAGTTTAATAAGCTTTATTCTGCCAAATCGGATGACTAAAAAAGCAGAGTCTAGAACAAGGACATCTGAGTAGATTTCAGTACCGGGTCAACAGAGAATTTTACTCTGTTTCCGGCTTTTTCACCATTTATAAAATAGACCGCTGACTCCTGGTGCCGTGATGCAATTGCAATATGAGTATCCCCTGCATGTTTTGTAAATAAGTCACGCACCAGCCTTGGGTCATTATTATCCTGCGAAAGATGCGAAAGCAGTAAATGACTCATGAATTCGGGCTTGTGTTTTGTAAAAAGGTCCAACGACTGATCATTTGATAGATGCCCGTGATCGCTTTGGATCCGCTTTTTCAGGTGTATCGGATAGGAACCTTTCTCAAGCATTTCCTCATCATAATTAGCTTCAAGGAATGCAGCATGGCACAGGCTGAAATTCGAGGCTACATTATCACACACCGATCCAATGTCAGTAAGAACTCCGATGGTAATTCCATTTCCTGTAACGGTAAAGCTGTGAGGTTCAGATGCATCATGCAATTTTGGGAAAGCATTTATCGAAAGTTCACCAATAGTTACCGGTATATTGGAGCTGAAGTAACGGATGAAATTTTTATCCAGGTGCAGCCTGCTGTTTTCATGCGTAAGAGGCGAAAAGTACACAGGAATTTTGTACTTACGCGTGATAACACCAACACCTCTTGTATGGTCGGAATGCTCATGCGAAACAAAAATGGCTTTGACCCTGTTCATCGACAATCCCAGGCGTGTGATCCTCGTTTCAGTTTCGCGGCATGATAAACCGGCATCTATTAACACGGCTTCATGCTTGTTCCCTACATAATAGCAGTTCCCGTTGCTTCCTGAATTTAAAGATGTTATAAATAGAGACATTGTTTTGCAAAGAAACTGAAAATTCGCAAAGCAGCGGCATTTTTTTTGAAACAAAATAAAACCTTACAGCTTCTGACTTTTTATCTTTTGTGGATTTGCATGCTATTCTGCTGTGACGAGATTTTGTTTTATGAACAGTACTATAATTGCTATTAAAATGTAAGATAGTTTTACTGGGGGCATTATTCTCCAGCTAACAGACTGGTTGTTAACATTACGATGTTGATATATAGTAAAATATTGAAATATTTTTGATGCCATTTTGCAATAAAAGGTTGTATATTAGTTACAAAAAAAAGCAATATTCAGGCAGTTGTTCGTTTGTCCTGCTAAGAACAATTCTTTACCTGGATTGCAATTAATAACATCAGGTCAGTTTTAAAAATTGAATTACTTAATACGCTTTATCCATATTTAGTTAGCATCAACAGTGGAGACCTGATTCCACTTTAAAAAACGGGGCTAAATAATTAATAAAAATGAGTACTAAAAATTCAATTCAATGAAAAAACTACTACTCTTGATTCCTTTAACTTACTTTGCTTTCACAGCATTTGGACAAACTTCCATTCCCAATGGGAATTTCGAATCCTGGAATTCGGTTACTTACAATTACCCTCAGAATTATCCGTACAACTCAAATTATGACGCACTCTTCCGCTACGAAACACCATTGCCGTTTAATCTGATTAAAACGGCTGATTCTTATCATGGTTCAGCAGCATTGGAACTCTCTACAGTTGCTGAAGGTACCAATACTGCTTTCGGCTATTTTTTGAATACAAATCCACAGAATGGAAATCCCACAGAATGGACAGGTGGATTACCTTACACTGAAATACCTACCGGAATACAGGGATATTACAAATATAATGTAGCTACCGGTGATTCAGCAATCATTTTTGCTGTTTTCAGTAAAGGAGGAGTTAATATCGGGACATATCTTTATCCTATCGGCGATCTGCATACCGATTGGACTAACTTTAATTTCACTTTTGATCCACCGCTTTCCGAAGCGCCGGACTCAGTAATATTTGCTGCCACATCAAGCAATATAATGGTCAGTGATTACGGAGTAGCCGGGAGTATACTGAATCTGGATTACGTTTCTTTTACTGGAGTAGCAAGTCAGCCGGTAGGGATGAATGGTGATTTTGAATTATGGGAAACTGAAACCCTGTTGACTCCTGCAGAATGGATCATGCAAACAAATTATGATCAGAGAGGCATAGAGAACAGAACTACTGATGCTGTTAAAGGACAATATGCTATTGAATTGAAAACATACATGGGTGAAAATGATGGAAGACCTGCTGCACGTGGGGAACAGGCTTCGACTGGTTTTTATCCGAAAAACTGCGACGGTAATTGTATTGAGCAAGGTGGTCAACGATTTACAAACAAAAAAGACACCCTGGCATTCTGGTATAAATATGCCCCGACATCAAATGTAAAAGCCCAGGTAAACATGAATTTTAAGAAAAATGGCAATTCATTCATGTGGGAAGGCAGGGAACTTTCAGCTTCTTCTGAATATCAGTATTTCGAAATTCCTTTTGATCTGTGGCAAGCACCAGATACAGTAATTGTAAATATTCAATCTCTGCGTTGGGAGGATTCCCTTGTATCTGCTTTAGGATCTGTCTTAACAATTGATGAAGTCCATTTTAAATCCCAACCTATATTATATACGGTGCTTCCGAAATTTGTCAGAGATAATAATTTGACGGTATACCCGAATCCGTCATCCGGGAAATTCAGGATTAAAAGTGACGCGGATATTAATAAAGTAACCGTTTTCAATCAACTGGGACGGCAGGTTTATTCCAGGATGGTTACAGGTGGAGAAAAGTTAAATGAAATAGACCTTACCATGCTAAAAAAAGGAGTCTATTTTATCGAAATATCCGATACGGGAAACAGGCATACACAAAAAATTGTGATTCAATAACTAAAGCGTACAGCATAAACAACTAACATACCTGTTTGCCGGTAAAAAGCCCCGTTAGAAAAAACTGACGGGGCTTCCTGTGAACCTGAATTCCATCCATTTGGTGAGTAGCCGTAAAATCTACCCTCACTTACACTCTGTTTTCCTGTACCTTTACAGCGAAAAATAATTCAATTACAAAACGAGCACTATGCCTTTTTCATCCTTAGGACTATCTACATCATTATTAAAAGCTCTGGCTGTCCAAAATTACACGCAGCCATATCCTATTCAGCAGGAGGTTATACCCGCAATATTAAAAAGAAAGGATGTTTTAGGCATTGCCCCGACAGGATCAGGTAAAACCGCAGGTTATGTAATGCCGCTTTTGATGAATATGCAGGCAATTGAAGCCTCCCGAAGCAGGAATGTTAACGTTTTGGTATTGGTGCCCACACGTGAGCTGGCAGTGCAGGTACGTGAGGTATTCCGTTTGTTTAGCGTGGGGTTACCACGGTCAGTAAAAACCCTGGCTGTTTTTGGCGGTGTTTCCATCAATCCGCAAATGATGGCATTATCCGGAGTGAATATTCTGATAGCAACTCCTGGCAGGTTACTTGAACTGGTTGAATCAAACGCGGTACATTTATCCGAAATTGAAACTTTGGTACTCGATGAAGCCGATAAAATGCTTAACCTTGGTTTTAAGGAAGAGATGAACAGGATCTTCGCACTGTTGCCTGAAAAACGTCAAAACCTTTTATTTTCAGCAACTCTGAGTGATGATGTAAATACTATTAATCAAATACTGTTGCACGATCCTTTGGTTATAAAAATTGAAGCTGAAATTGAGAACATTAACTTGATCACACAGCTTGCTTATTTTGTTCCCAACGAGAAAAAAGGGCCATTACTGCGTTATCTGATCAAGCATTATGATTTGAAACAGGTTTTGGTTTTCACTTCATCTATATATTCAGCTGACAATGTAGTAGATAAACTCCGCAAAAACGGGATAGATGCAATGGCCATCCACAGCAAAAAGAGCCAGGGGGCCAGAATGGATGCTCTGGACGAATTTAAGACCGGCCGGCTTCGTGTGTTGGTTGCAACTGACCTGATATCGCGTGGTATCGACATACAGTTTTTGCCTCACGTAATTAATTACGAATTGCCAAGGTCACCTAAAGAATACACTCACCGGATTGGCAGAACCGGCAGGGCAGAATCTCCGGGCGAAGCTATTTCATTCATTTCTCCTGCTGATAATGTCCACTTTAAAGTTATTCAGAAAAAGATGGGTAAATGGGTTACTATGATTGATAGCGAAAGCATAAATCTGCATGGATATTAATAAGTACTAACCTGAATGATCAATTAATATTTCCGGAACACTAAGTATTTGAAATCCACCAGAAATTGACCTGAATCTTTACCTATGCTTTCTCCGAAGCGCGAACATCCGGCAGAAAAAACTCAATTGCATCCACGAAATAAGAATCGTGAACGGTATGATTTTAAGCAACTTATAGCTGTTAGCCCCGAATTGGCTCAGTTTGTTTCGTTAAATAAGTATGATGACGAATCGATAGATTTTTTCAATCCTGAAGCTGTAAAAATGCTCAATAGAGCTTTGCTGAAAAAATATTACAATTTAAACTACTGGGATATTCCTCAGGGTTATTTATGCCCGCCTATTCCCGGACGGGCTGACTATATTCATTATATCGCAGATTTTCTGGGCACTTTTAACAAAGGCGTAATTCCAAAAGGAGAAGGAATTAAGTGCTTCGACATTGGAGTTGGAGCTAATTGTGTTTATCCGATTATTGGAAATGCTGAATATGGCTGGTCGTTTACCGGCACCGAGATTGATACTGTAGCAATTGGTTCTGCCACAAAAATAGCTGAGTTAAATCCTTCGTTAAAAGGAAAAGTTGTATTAAGAATGCAGGATAATCCAAAAGATATCTTACGTGGAATCCTCACCAATGACGAACTAGTTGATCTTACTGTTTGCAATCCTCCATTTCATGCTTCGCTGGCCGAAGCCAGATCAGGTTCAATACGTAAACTCACAAACCTGACTAAAAAGAAAATTGCCAGGCCAATCCTGAACTTTGGAGGCCAGAACAACGAATTATGGTGTGATGGTGGCGAAGAGCGCTTTGTTCGTGATATGATTTTCCAAAGTAAAAACCTGGCATCTACGTGTTTTCTTTTCTCCTCACTGATTTCGAAAGAATCAAGTTTGAGAAGTGTGTACGATGCATTACGAAAAGTGGAAGCTACGGAAATAAAAACCATTCCCATGGGGCAGGGAAATAAAATCAGCCGGATTGTGGCATGGACTTTTCTTAGCCGGGAACAGCAGGAGAAATGGGTAAGAATGAGGTGGGGAAAGGTGTAAGGTGTAAGGAGTAAGGAGTAAGGTTTGGTACATAGTTAGCACAAACGCAATTTATCTGTTGTATGATTACCAAAGAAAATATAATAAGATTTCCCTGGTTTAAACGGTCTGGTATCTTCTTTATTCCTGTTACAGCAATGGGTTGGTTGGTAGCGTTGGCCGGCATTACTTATGCAGTTTACGTTTTTATAGACATTGACAGCCGTTCGCATTCGGTAAGCGACACGCTGATGAATTTTGTATTCAATCTGTTCATTATATGGGTTGTCTATTCAATAATTGGATATCTTACATGCCTCGGGCAGCGCAAATGAACATAATAACAGTATTTGCTTCCTTTAAGAAAAACTGTAAATTTGTTAGCGGTCATTGTAACAGACACACACGACAGATAATGAAATGGAGTAGATTAAAAAAGGAAGTAGAACTAAAACTTGCAGACAAATTGCAAGGACGACTTGCATTCTTCACAACGACTTATGCAAATTCATCGCTTGGCAGGTCTTGGGTGACATTTGACAAAACTCAAATTGCAAATTTTGAAACCATTTTATCTTATGTCAAATATGACGCTTATTACCACGTTCTTACTGACAGACCTCCCTATAAAACACACGATAGTATTGACGACAATATAAGAACTCCTGACCTTCCAATGGAGAGAGGTGAGTTTTCACAGTTTGACTTCTTGACTTCTTGTTGGGACTATTTGCAATTAAATATTGACGAAGCATTAGCAAGTAAAAATCCTATAATAAAATCAATTGCAATGGTTGACAAAAGACTTGGTAAAAGACGACTTTCTGAAATGAATTTTGACGACCTTCACCCTTTGACAAAGTTATTTTTAAGCATTCGCTTGCAGACAGAAAACATTAAACTTGAACTCAAAGACAAGCAGGAATGACAAACGAAAGAGAACAACGAACTGCTAACAGCACCTACACTCAAGGCGGGGTTTCGTGCCTCGCAGACACATTTGTGCAAGCCGAAAGCTCAGTTCTCCGAACAAACTTTGGTGCTAAAAATCCCGCCCTACGTGTAGCTACAAACCGATGTGCGCAGTTTCCGCCGAAATCGGGAATTCGATACCCATTCAGTACAAACTGCTTAAAAAGCGCATAACTTCAACCTATCCGACCCGATTATGGAAACTTCCAAAGATCTGAAACTTGCAGTATTAATTGATGCTGACAACGTACCTTACGCAAATGTGAAAGAAATGTTTGAGGAAATCGCTAAATACGGGATTCCAACATTTAAAAGAATATATGCCGATTGGACAAAGCCAACAGTTTCGGGCTGGAAAAATGTTCTCCTCGAAAATGCGATTACACCTGTGCAGCAATACAGTTACTCTACCGGGAAAAATTCGTCGGACAGCGCTTTGATAATTGATGCCATGGACATTTTATACACCGGCAAAGTTGATGGGTTTTGCATTGTTTCGAGCGATAGTGACTTTACCCGATTGGCTACAAGGCTTCGCGAAGCAGGTATGCTGGTTATCGGGATAGGAGAAAAGAAAACGCTTAATCCGTTTATAAAAGCCTGCGACAAGTTTATCTATATTGAGATACTCAAAGCTGAACCTGCTAGCCTGGCTGAAAGCAGCAACCGGAAAGAATCTAAAAAATCGGCAAAGCCAAAAAATGAGCCTTTAAGCAAGATTGATCCTGAAATTATTAAACTATTCTCGGTAAGTATTGCTGATCTTGCCGACGAAAATGGCTGGACTTTCCTTGGTGAGTTGGGTAACCTGATGTTAAAGAAAAAGCCGGATTTTGATCCCCGGAATTATGGCTTTCCTAAGTTATTACCCTTAATCCGGAGTATTAACAAATTCGAAATAGACGAACGTGATTCGGGGAAAAACAACATCAAGCACATTTATATCCGAAAAAAATAGTTTACATAACTGAATGATTCAGTCAATAACTTTTAAAGCTTTGATTTCTTTTCATTGTGCTGATACACAATTTAATGATAGGTTTCAGAAGCAGTTGATCAGGACTTGTTAATTTGTTTTTGGAGAAAATTACGGCACATATTGTGTTTTTCTCTAAGTTTGTGCTTATGACTTTTGAGAATATAAAGCAAATTTTGAAAACCAAAACAGTTGGAATTGCCGGCTGTGGAGGACTTGGCTCTAATTGTGCGGTAGCTTTGGCCAGGGTAGGAGTGGGACGGTTAATACTTGCTGATTTCGATCTGGTACAGGAAGGTAACCTGAACCGCCAGTTTTATTTTTACGATCAGATTGGCATGTTGAAGGTTGCAGCACTCAAGCAAAATTTGTTTCGTATTAACCCTGATGTAAGAGTTAACACCTTCGATATTCGTTTGTGCCAGAGTGATATAATTGAAATATACGGTAAATGCGACGTAATAGTTGAAGCGTTTGATAAACCGGAAATGAAATACCTGATCCTGGACGCCGTTCATAATTATATGCCTGATAAATACCTCGTGATGGGTGTAGGTATGGCCGGATGGGGTGATAATAACCTGATCCGGAGCAGGCAGTCGGATAAGCTGATCATTTGCGGCGACGAAATAAATGCTATTGCTGACGAATGTCCGCCATTGGCTCCGCGGGTGGGAATTGTCGCAAATATGCAGGCTAACGCTGTTCTCGAAATTCTGCTGGGCTCAAATGAACACCAGATTCATACCGAAAATTAGAAAATGAAGATTATTCTCAATAATAAAGAAGAAGAATTGGCTGGTGATAACCTCACTATCACTGAATTATTGAAGGCAAAGAACTTTACTTTCAAAATGTTAGTTATAAAAGTGAACGGTCAGCTGGTGAAAAAGAGCGAACATAATACAGCCATTATAAAGAACGGTGATGATGTGATGGTATTACACTTGATTTCAGGTGGCTGAGTAATCGCCGGACTCTGCTTACATTTAAGATTGTCTACAACCGTATTCTTCGCTTTTTCTACCTGAAAACTACCAGCATAAGACCTGTAATAAATGCTATGACCCACCATGCATAAGCGAAGCGTGAGTAGAGATGTAGCCATTTAGGTACAAGGGTGCCGGGTTGAGTGGTCAGGTGAAACCTCCAGATAAATATTGTATCGATAAACATTGCGGCCAGCGACGAATATCCAAGGATGCCATGCAGCGAAAAAGCTGAATTTGACGATCCGATAATCATAAATGTTGTTGCTGTAATATCCAGTATAATTCCAATGGTAAGAAAACGGAGAACAAATGGCGTAACCCGTTTTGTACGCTGCTCGGTTATAATTGATACACTATAAGAAAGCAATGCAAAAATTACTATGCTTGCGCCAATCATGGAGTAGGTATTCATAAGTTTACGAGTTGAGGATTTGGATTTTGGATTTACGAATGACGATTTACGAATGACGATTTACGAATGACGATTTACTCTTCCTTTAGTACTTTTTTCCTGGAATATCACTCTGCACCTTTTCCATGCATTTCCGGTCCTGAAGCGTAATAAACATGGTTTTGCCGCCCTTACCTCCAAAGACAATATTGCTGCATTGTTTCCCTTTCAGCGGTATTTCGCGTATGAATTTTCCTTGTGGTGATAAAACAACTATAGTTCCTTTTCCCCAGCGCGCAATGTAAAGGTTACCTTTTTTATCGCATTTCATTCCATCGAGGCCGAAATCATCAAACTTGTAAAAGAGCTTTTTATTCGAAATATTACCTTTTTCATCTACATCATATTTCCAAACCTTTAGTTGAATGCTCTCATTCACATACAATGTTTTCTCGTCAGGACTTAACTCAATACCATTGGTAGTACCCATATTGGTTTCGAGAAGTACCGGCTTTCCGTCGGTATCAATGCGCCAAAGCTGGCCAACACTCTTCTGCCAGTCAGGATCGCTGGCAAAAATCTGCCCGTTTCGGTTCATGCATAAGTCGTTGGGAGAATACATACGTGGTTCATGACAGAAAACACTTATTTTTTGTGTTAGCATATCCACATGAAGTACGTTGTGCCCGGTAAAATCAGGAAGAAACATATTGTCCTGTTTATCAAACAAGATGCAGTTAGCGATGCTTCCCGCCGGTAATTCGATAAACATTGAGCATGTTCCATCAGGCGCAACTTTGCCAATAGTACCATCATGTTTATAATTTACCACATACAACTGGCCGTTTTTGTCAAAAGCCGGTCCTTCGATATTAGTAGAGAACAGGTTTTCAGCCGTAAGATCTTCGGCAATAAACATTTGCTTTGACCCGGTACAACCGGAAAGGGAAAAAACTGCAAATGCTGAAACCGCAAATAACAGTATGTAATTTGATTTTGATCTTTTCATTGGAAGTATGTTTTGCTAATTAAGATGCGATAAATATAAAGATAGGTATTTTAACATTATTAATTTGCTTAAAAAAATTAAGCTTTATTCTGTTCACAATTCGTTGCATTACACCACTTCGGCAACTACAAAAGCACTTCCTCCAACCATGACGAGGTCATTGGGTTCAGCTGAGCTTGAAGCAGCTTTCAGAGCTTCTTTTACACTTGAATATACTTTCCCTTTTATTGAAAATTCTTCAGCTAATTTCGCCAGTTCTCCTGCATCCAGACCCCGGGGAATATCAGCCTTGCAGAAATAATAACTGGCGTCTTTCGGCAGTTTGCTCAACATGGTCCGTACATCTTTATCATTAACCACGCCGATCACAAAATGAAGTTTTTCATGTGGTGTTAAATCAATCTGTTCCAGTACTTCGTTAATTCCATCAGGATTGTGCCCGATATCGGCAATTGTAAGCGGGTGGCGTGAAATAGTCTGCCAGCGTCCCATCAGCCCGGTATTTTTTACCACCTTTCGGATCCCTCGAAGTATATCTTCTTTATCGATCTGCCAGCCGGCCTGTAAGAGATTTTCAATTACGCAGAGTGTGGATGCCAGATTTTTCAGTTGGTATTTCCCCGAAAGCGGGGAAAGAAGCCGATAGTTGTTTGCTGTGAGTGTCGAATGATATTCCGCACTGAGCAAAGGTGGACGATGCCTGGTGAAATGAAAATTTATTCGTTTAATCTGCTTGTCGGCAAAAGTAATTCCTGAATGGTTTCTCTGACTGAATTCATCGAAAACCAGTGAGGTTTCCTCATGTGTTTCGCCGATAACAACCGGAATTCCCGGTTTGATAATCCCGGCCTTTTCACCGGCAATTTCTGCCAGGGTATTCCCTAGAAACTGGGTATGATCCAGCCCGATATTAGTAATAACCGTTACAACAGGCAAAATAACATTTGTTGAATCCAGGCGGCCTCCCATGCCTGTTTCCATAACAGCAATATCAACTTTTTCCCTGGCAAAATACCATACAGCCAGCGCAAATGTCCATTCGAAAAACGAAGGTTCTATAGTGTTGAAACCGGATTGGTGTTGTTCAACAAAAGTGGTGACATCCCGTTTACTGATCATCTTCCCATTGATCCTGATGCGTTCGCGGAAATCTTTTAGATGAGGTGAGGTAAAGAGAGCCGTTTTATATCCGGATTCCTGCAACACCGAGGCAAGAAAGTGAGAGGTTGAGCCTTTGCCATTAGTGCCTGCGATATGAATGCTTTTAAATTCTTTTTCAGGATTGCCAAGGATTTTGCAGAGCGAAATGGTATTGTTCAGATCAGCCTTATAGGCTGCCGCCCCTATACGATGAAACATCGGCAACTGCTTGAAAAGGTAGGCCAGGGTTTGTTGGTAATTCATTTTAAAAGTTCAATGTTCGATGCTGCGTTTCAAAAGTTTACTGGTTTTGAATTCATTGTTTAAACCGGACAAAGGTTAAATTTAAGGGATATTGAAACCTGAAACCTCTAATTCCTGAGACCCTGATTCAAATTAATCCTTCCTGTTTTTAGGTTTCCGCTCAAAAACCTTTTCATTCACACTGATATTCAAGCCATAGCTGAAATCATTCCATTTTCGTTGCAAATCGAAGTACGACTCATAACGAATACTCAAAGTTACACCTTTCGTAATTTCATTTCCGAACAGGAATTTTGAAGTAATCAGGTCTCTGCCTTTGGTGGTGTAAAAATCTCCGAACTGGGAGACAGATTGAAACAGGTAATCAGCTTTGGGTGCAAAATAATCATCGCCATGAAACCAGCCGGTACCAATCTGAATCCACTTATTCGTAAAAGTAAGGGTATTGTGGGTTGCAAAACCTGATTTGAAAGGAATTGTATTGGTATGTGACAATTCCATTGCCCGGATATAGAAGGACGAAAGCGTTATCCTGTCAAGCATTTTAAGCCCTGGTACGAAAGTGTATCGCAATCCTCCGGCAATATTGGAACGTGTTTGAATCGGATTTTCAGACGCGTCAACCTGCCCTCCGAAATGGTGAATAATGCTTTGGAAATCAATACTCAAGCCTCGTTTCTCAGCACGGTCATTCAATGAGTATGTTGCCAGCAGTCCACCACCTATTTCTTCCTGATCTGCGTCGCCAGGCATCAGAAAATGTTCCCAGTCCATAAAAAAGTCAACATGAACTTTTTTTCTGTCAAATAGGAGCTGAACACCATATTCAGGATTAATACTGAAGTAATTATCCGTATTATAAATGGGTTCAATATATTCATGCTTTAGCTGGCCATCGAGCTGGCCGACTATTAACTGAGCACCTGGCAGAAAAGTGTATCTGGCCCGGATTACAGCTAACGACTTCTCAACATTCTCCTTTCCATAAAAATAACGCAAATACCACCCGGCACTTAAGCTGAAATTTCGGCTGATCGACCAGCTTACCTCCGGCTGAATTATAGTCCCAATATAAGTGATTCCTTCGGTATATGGCCCGAAATATTCATTATTTTTAACGAAATTGTTGTTATAAAAATGCACGTTGATTGTACCGGAATCAGCCGATTCGAAATTAGCTGGGAGGTAACTCTCATAAAAATTTTGACTTTGCACACAATACGTAGTAAGCATCAGTATGAAGAGGAATAGGATTCTGGTCATATTTTTTGTTTCAGTTTTGTGAGATTATGAATTTTCCTTTACTCTTAATGATGAGTAAGATTCAGAAAAGTAGAAGAAATTTATTGAAAGAGGATGAAAATGTCTTTAAAGGTTTTCTTCTGAGCAATGGAAAACGCAAAAATACCGTTTTCCGGTGAGTAAATAAAATGTGAATTCCTGATACTAAAGATAATCAATCAAAATAGTAAAAGGTGGTAGTTATTAGAATTTGCCTGCCAATTATCAACGTATATCAGTTCCAACAACTAACTCCCGGAGTCCGGCATTATACATTCAACATTGAACATCCGAAATCGGACTTGTAACTTACTTCTGTTTCACAACAAAATATGTAATAGTGCCGCGTTGGGCTTCAGGAGCATTGGAATCATGTACAAAGAGCGAGATCCGGGCTGCGTTTTCTGCCTGTTTGAACAAACTGGGTTGCGTGATAGTTGTACCCTTATCTCCGGCAGTAGCGGATATAACTTTTCCTTCGGTGTTAACTTTAACAGAAACTACAATTTTTCCATCTTCGGATGAATTGAATGAAGGTTTAGGCAGGATCCGGGCCTTTCGTCCGCCAAGATCAAATGAAATGCCGTTTTCTTTTCCCGCCTTGTTGCTTTGGTTTTGCGGTTCTTTTAAATTGTTATAATTAACAGGTTTGTCTGCTAACACAGGAATTTCATGTTTGTTTCCATTTGACTTTGCAGCGCTGGTATTCATAGCTTTGTGAACAACTGTTGATTCATCAGGTGTTTCAACTATAGATTTTCGGATTTTACCCGAAACCGGTTTTATCTTTTCTGTTTTCTTTTTTGAAGGGGAAAGCGTTTCTCTAACGTCTTCAATCACTTCTTCCTTGTCTGTTTTGTTTGGCTTCTTTGAACCTGATGCCACGGGAGTCATGTTATGCTTATCCGCCGGAAGTTCGCTTTTAGTTGTATCCATATAATTGAAGCTTATTTCGACGCCTTCTTCGTCAGGGAGTGGGAGGGATGTATGAAAAGCCATGATAAGTAAAACACCTGCCATTAAAACATGAAACAACAATGTGCCAGCAAAAGCTGTCATTCGGTATTTGCGTTCATTTTGCTCGTTGTTCGATAGCATTCGGAAGGCTTGGGAATTATGTATCAGGGAAGGGTTTCGGGAGAGCGGGAGAATCAGGAAATTTGAAATTGAGAGAAAATGGGTAGTTCGGATGCGGGAATTGGAAAATTAGGCTTTACTTTTTGGGAGTAGTGGCAAGAATTACTTTGTGCTTGGTTTTTAATACTTTATTCATCTGGTTAACCGCATCAATTACGTTTACAAATGATTCAACAGGAGCGCTCCGGTCAAGCTGCAGAACGATAACACCTTCGGTTTGTCCGATCAAAGATTGGGAAAGGAGCTGCTGGAAATTCAGTTCAGTAGCCGGCGTTCCGTTAACAAAAAGCTGATTTTGATTATTGACGGATACGATGGTAGATTGTTTTGAAAGGACTTTTCCGGAACCGGAAGGTAACAGAAGTTTAATAGCATTTGGAGCTACCAGCGTTGATGTAAGAATAAAGAATATCAGCAACAGAAATACCAGGTTCGACATGGAAGCCATGCTGAATTCGGTACTTATTTTATTATTTGACTTAATAGCCATGAATGAAATGTTTAATTCGTTGTTGATCGTAAAATGGTATTCCTATTTAGTAGGCTCATGCAGCAGATCCATAAATTCGGATGCCCTGAACTGTAACATGTAAACAACTTTCTGAACTTTTGCTACCAGAATATTGTAACAGAAGTAAGCGATAATACCGACTATCAAACCAGCGACAGTTGTAACCATTGCCTGGTAAATGCCGCCAGAAAGTAATTGTATATCGATATTGCTACTGGCCATCGACATATCGTAGAACGCTTTCACCAGTCCCATTACAGTGCCCAGGAATCCGAGCATTGGTGCACCTCCGGCTACAGTGGCCAAAAGTGCAATATTCTTTTCCAATTTAGCAACCTCAAGATTTCCAACATTTTCGATGGCTGCATTTATATCACTTAACGGCCTTCCAAGCCGATGGATACCTTTCTCTATCATACGGGCGATTGGCGTATTATTGGTACGGCATAATGACAAGGCCGCATCCATGCGACCTTCGTGCATAAAGTCGCGTATACTATTCATAAAATGTGAATCCTCTTTCGAGGCCTTGCCTATAATGATATATCTTTCAATAAAAATAAAGATTCCTAAAAAGGAGAGCAAAACAATAGGAATCATCACAGGTCCGCCTTTTAATGTAAGATCCCAGAGCGAAAGAGTTATTTCCGCATGTTTTACCGGTTGTGGTACTGCTGCAATTACCTGTTTCACAGTATCAGCCACGGCAATAGTGGTATCGCTTGGTGCACCTGCTGCCTGCACAATTTGAAGTATTACTCCGTTAATCATAAATGAAAGGTTTTCTGTATAAAGGTAATCCTGTTCGCGACAACTTTAGCTGAAGTTGCATGTATTTTTAAACAACACTTTGTTAATTCAATACTAACCGCAATTACCGGTTTATATTTTAATCCAAAAGAAAAACACGGCAATCATTTCGATTAGCCGTGATTATGAAATTGTGCCGAAATTAAATTCAGAGCTATGTTCAGCCTGGATTGCTTAATTAACGCGCTATTGAATCAATAGCTGAAGGAACAACAACCTGTTCAGTTTGCAGTGCTTTCTTGTCTTTACGATGTGGAGCATGAGGATGCCAGCCAACCAGGCCAAGCATAATAAAGAATCCGATTATATAAGCAACAGTAACGAACCACCCTTTTTTAACATATTCAGTTACTGAACGCATTTCGGGAAACATATTTGATAAAGCAACGCCCGCTGATGATCCGAACCATATCATGGAACCTCCAAAACCAACGGTATAAGCCAATACACCCCAATCATATCCTCCTTGTTCGAGGCATAGCTTTGTTAATGGAATATTGTCGAATACTGCCGATACAAAACCCAGTGAGAAGGCAGTCTGCCACGTAGCAGCGGGAAGTTCATCAACCGGCATCAATGACGCGCATGTAACCAGGGCTACCAGGAAGATTGTTCCCTGGATTGATTTTGGAATTTCATCCCAGGGAGTTTTTCGTAACAAAGACCCGATAAGGATTGCAATCCAAACACCAAGAGCCGGGAAATCCATTAAGTAATTGGTGAGTATTGCCCCAATAAGGATCATTGCTACAATAAGGATTTTTACTGAATCAATTTTTACAATCTTGCTGGCATCTTTTGTAATACGGGTATACCTGTCCTGCACAATTGATGCAGGTATACCGAAAAGAAACAATGCAGGAATGGCGGCTGAGTAGGCATGAAGAACATTCATGGGGTTCACGCCATCAATCCACATTAATGTAGTTGTAGTATCACCAACTACTGAACCCGAGCCGCCACCGTTACTAGCTGCAACAATTCCGGCGAGGTAACCTAAATGAACTTTTCCCTTAAAAACTACTACAGCCACAGCGCCGCCAATCATAGCTGCGGCAATATTGTCGAGGAAGCTTGATATTACAAAAACTAACGCCAGTAACATAAATCCGCCTTTCCAATCATTAGGCAGAATTGCAGGCAGTTTATCCGGAATACCTGATTCTTCAAAGATTTTGGCCAGTATGCCAAACCCAAATAGCAGGCCAGTAAGATTTAAAAGAGTACGCCATTCGCCTTCCTGGTCTGTGGTTCCTGTAACATGTTCAATAAATGAATAATCCGGTAAGAACAGATATTTCAAAATAAGTAACGATAGTAGTCCTCCCAGGGCAACAAACATGGTTTTATTATGGAAAACGGCAACCCCGATCAGCGTAAGAGCAAAAATTATAAATTCGAGTCGTATTCCAAAAATCAAGGGAATAGCGGCCGGAGCAGCTGCGAATGTGAAAACCGGAAGCAACATAAAAGCTACTGTGACAATGGCAATCAATAAGTGATTTTTACGATTCATAAAAGTCTTTTTACGCTGGCAAGAGAATTACCAACTTGGTATTAACTTCAAAAAAATCATTTTTTTTGAAGGCACAAAAGTAGATAAATTCAATACAGAATTCCTACTTAAAACCCATAAAATATTGATGTAATTTACAGTTGAAAAGCTATGGCAAATATACAGCTCCGCCCGAAACATTGCAGGATGCGCCGGTTACCGAAGCCAGGCAATTTGGCTTTTCCTGCATTCGCAGCAAACCCAGAAAAGCAAACACCAAAGCTTCTTTGTAATTTATAGTCTTTGGATCAGGAATAACGAGATTAACCGCCGTATTTGCAGCAATTCGCTTAATCAGGTAATTGTTAAAAGTCCCTCCGCCGGTTGTTAGCATTTGTTTATTGGGGTCATTATCCAGACAGGCAGCAATTTGAATTGCTATATGGTCGCAAAAAGTACATGCGGCATCTTCGTGGCTGATATTAAACATGGCGAGCATTGGAATAATTTCCTTTTCTATCCATTCTCTTCCCAGGGATTTTGGTGGTTGAATATGATAATATCCCAGGCTGTTGAGTGTTTGGAGTAATTCTGTATGAACAAATCCCGAAGCTGCCATTTCCCCGTTTTTATCGTAGGTTTTTCCTTTTTGTCCGGCAATATGGTTCAGGATTATATTGGCAGGCGCAATATCAAATGCAACCCGATTGCCATTGAGCTGCATGGAGATGTTAGCAAATCCGCCCAGATTAAGACAATAGTCGTATTGAGCAAAAAGCAACTGGTCGCCAACAGGTACCAGTGGCGCTCCCTGGCCGCCTGCAGCTACATCTGCTGTGCGAAAATCGCAAACAACCGGCAATCCGCATCCTGACGCAATAGCTGCGCCTTCGCCAATCTGTGAAGTATACTGTTTAGCAGGGTTATGGAAAATTGTATGCCCGTGACTGGCTACAAAATCCGCAGAAATGCCATTTGAAGTCATAAAATCCAAGATAAGTCGACCGATATATCTCCCATATGCGGTGTGGATTTCAGCATATTCCATTGCTGTAGCAAGAGGAAGAGCTTTTAACTTATTCAGCCACGATTCGGGATATGGAATTGTTTCGCATATACCTAAGTTATAAACATATCCATTTTCGGTTTCCTCGAATGAGCAATGCGCAAGATCTACTCCATCAAGTGAAGTGCCCGACATCATTCCGATTACGCTATATCTTTTCATCAGGAAAGTTCAGATTTGTTAAAATGTGAGTACTTTATCTGCCCAGGTGACCATAGAAACGCAATCAATCATTGTCGAAACCGGACAAGAATCGGTTCCATTTAATTGTCGGGACTTCAGGCAGGTTCCGCATGCAAGAATTTCGCCGCCTAATGAAACAAATAGTTTTAATTGCTGATCAACATCGTATTTTTCGTGTGTAAGGCCTTCGCATTCCACAGCTTCACCCATCAGGAACACTTTAACTTCATTGCCCAGCTTTTTGGAAGTAACGGCAAACCGAAAAGCATTCCATGCTTTTTCATATTCTTTTGTTTCAATAATGATCCCGATTTTCATTCTCCGATTTGTTTCAGATAGTTATTGAATTATGAAAAGTCTTGATTTACAGCGCGCCAAGCACTTTTTCCATTTTTATCCCTCTTGATCCTTTTACCAGAATGGTGAAGTTATTAATGTTTTCCTCCTGAAGCCATTCAAGCGCTTCATCTGAGTTGACAAAGCATTGGAAATTATCAAAGGCAACTGATTTAAAATCAGGGCCTACGAAAACCACACGATCAAAACCGGATTCTTTCACAAGATTTACTATTGCCAGGTGTTCGGCGGGACTCTCATCGCCGAGTTCGAGCATGTCGCCTAGAATTACCATTTTGTGAAGTGCTTTTAGCTGGCTGAAATTCTCAATTGCAAGCTGCATGCTGGTAGGATTGGCATTATATGCATCGAGAATAATTGAATTTTTTGCCGTGTTCATAGCCTGAGAGCGACTGTTCGAAGGCTGGTATGAATTGATGGCGGCTTTAATTTTATACTGAGGAACCTCGAAAAATGTACCCAGACAGATAGCCGCCATCACATTTTCGAAATTATAATTCCCGACCAGGTTTGTTTGGATGGTTATAATCTCATTACCTGAATACCAGTCCAATTCCAGTGTAGGGGCGTTTTTCCTCGCATTTCCGCGGGTTTGAATTCCTTCTTCTTTGCCATACAAAACCCTATTCATCCTTGATGTAAGCTCCATTAATAAAGGATTTCCGGAATTTACAAATACAGTTCCCGCCGAATTCCGAAGCCAGTGATATAGTTCATTTTTAGCTTTAATAACACCTTCATATCCGCCAAAGCCTCCCAGGTGTGCTTTGCCAATATTCGTGATTAACCCATGCGTCGGTTCTGCAAGTTGACAAAGCTGCGCAATTTCATGCTGATGATTGGCTCCCATTTCGATTATTGCAATTTGCGTTTCATTAGTAACACTCAACAAAGTTAAAGGAACTCCAATATGGTTATTGAGATTGCCTTTGGTTGCGGTTACTGAATATTGCTGGCTCAATACGGCATTTATCAGCTCTTTGGTGGTTGTTTTGCCATTGCTCCCTGTTATTGCTACAACAGGAATGTTTAATTTGCGCCGGTGCATAAGTGCCAGTTTCTGCAAAGCATCAAGCACATCATCAACCAACAGGGTTTTGCTGCCGGCATAAGCTTCATTATCAATCACAGCATAAGCAGCACCGGCATCTATGGCAAAACCCGCGTATTTGTTGCCATCAAAGTTGTCGCCTTTAAGAGCAAAAAAGAGGCTTCCTGGCGTAATCTGCCGCGAATCAGTTGAAATAATCCGATGTTCAAGATAAATTGAATATAATTCTTCAATGGAGATTAGCATGTGAATTGTAAAGTTTAGAGTTTGCAAATTACTTAAAATAAAAAACCCATCCGTTTGAGGGATGGGTTTTTTATAAACAAAATTGATTTTATTTTTTGCCTGCCGATGATCCGCCTACACTGCCCATTGCGCAACGAAAACCGATATAGTTAGTCGACATTTTTTCGTCAAGCGAGCGGCGAGCTGCAGGGCTCAGATAATAAGCCGGGTCGCGCCAGGAACCACCTTTATATACGCGGGTTTTATCACTGATCAGGGACGAAACGCCATATTCATACATTTTATCGCTTGTGCTGCCACCTTCGGTAGGAGCCATCCAGTCTACGCCTGCCAGTGACTGATAGTCACCATCGAGGTAGTTGATGTTATCAGCTTTACGATAGTTGATCCTGCCCATGGCTTCTTCTTCTGTAACCGGGCGGTATTTAATACGACCCAGGCTATCTTTAGGAACCAGGTATCCTTGTCCATCTGTCTGACGTGTCTGGAAAGTATTTCCACGGAATGGAGCCATATCATTAACATCTTCGAAACTCAACGGACGATATACATCCATAACCCATTCGGCAACGTTGCCAGCCATATTATATAATCCATAATCGTTAGGCCAGTATGAACCAACTTCGGCAGGAATTGCGGCACCGTCATTCAGGTTGCCTGCAACGCCCATATAATCTCCGCGACCTCGTTTAAAGTTGGCAACATAGCTGCCATAAAACTTGCTGTCGTCCGAACGAAGCACTGTTCCGTTCCATGGATAGATACGGCGTTCAACCACCCGTTCGAAATGTGTATTGCCAACAAGACCATAGGCGGCAAATTCCCATTCAGCTTCCGTCGGAAGCCTGTATTTGGGTAGAAGTATACCATCTTCGAGGCGTACAGCGCGTTCGCCGGTTCCATTAGGATTAAGGTCGCGTTCAGGTTTATTTACCAGACCTGTATATTGACCAGCCAGATAAGCGTCGGTATTAAAGTTGTTTTCGTCTTTTTGAGCCGGGTCAAGATCCAGCGTACCATGCTTAACCAGTAACATTTCATTTACACGGTCGGTACGCCACAGACAATAGTCGTTTGCCTGCAACCAGCTCACGCCAACTACAGGATAATTTCTGTAAGCAGGATGACGAAGGTAAGTTTCAACCAGTGGTTCATTGTAACCGAGTTTTTCGCGCCATACCAGTGTATCAGGTAAGGCTTTCTTGTAAATCTGCGGATAACTGGTTCCGAATACGCGGCTTATCCAGTACAGGTATTCAGTATAATCCAGGTTGGAAACTTCGGTTTCGTCCATGTAAAAACTGGGAATTGTCACCCTGCGGGGGATGTTATTCCATTCATACATAGGATCATCGCTGATACGACCCATGGTAAAAGTACCACCTTCGATAAATACCAGACCGGGGCCTGTAGTTTGATCCTGGTAATCTTTCACCTGGAAACCACCGTTTTTGGGATCATTATAATTCCAACCGGTTGAGTGTGAGGGTTCTTTCCCTCCAAATTTCGAACAGGAAGCCAGGAGTGCAATTGTTGCTGCAAACAATACTTTTGCTGCTATTTTGCGGTAGTTAGACATCTTTTTAATGGTTTGTTTGGATAGTAACTAAAAACTAGGGCATTTTATTGCCTTGTATTGAAAATCTTTTTTCGGACATGGAAGATACCAAACGAATGATATCTCATGGGTGCCACCAGGTGGCATACCCAATTTAGATACAGTAAAGTCGAAACTATAGCCAACTTTGAAAGTTGGTTGCTGAAATCCCAACATAACTATTGCCGCGTCAGGATTTTCGAAATTGTGCCGGAACCAAAGGCCTGTAACAAATGGATAAAAATTCAGATACATACCTCCATTTAACTGGTGGAACTTACCCTGCTGAATATAAACCAGGTTGGGCGACAATGAAAAATCATCGTTTTCCCTGCCGGGTATTGCTTGTTTCAGACTAAATATTCCTCCGGCATGAATGGTAAATCGTGTTGCCAGGCGGCTGATATTTCCCTGGTAAAAAGCCAGGTCGGGATTGGTAATATGGTGAGCGGCAGCTCCAAGATAAAACCTTTCATCGTATCCTAAAACCAGTCCGGTTGAAAAATCAACATCCCCGACGTTTAGTTTGGATGGTTGTGCTTCGGAACCTGAAATAATTTCACCTGTGCTTGGAACAATCATATCTTCAAATACAAGATTGTCCCAGTTTAGCCTGATTTGATAATATCCGGCCTGCAGAGCTGCATTCATTCTGAGTTTCTGAGTTAATCTTAAATGATAAGCGTAGGCTATATTTCCTGATATAGAAGCCAAAGGACCAGTCTTGTCGGAAGTAGCGATTACTGCCATTCCACCGGAAAAAGGTTTAACATACATGTCGGCAGCGGCGTTGTAGGTTACATAATTGCCGCCTAACGCGGGGTACTGATTCCGGTAGTTTAGCGAAATACGGGGGCAAATTACATTTCCGGCAAGGGCCGGGTTGAGATATACAGGGTTGGCATAGAATTGTGAAAATACAGCATCCTGTCCTGAAACCATTGTAACAGAGAATAGAAATCCTACTAATAATATAGCTGCTGCTTTCGTACGCATAGATTTATGAGGACAATATTACGAAATAATTCACTAATCTGGCAGGTTTTTGCAAAATATCTTGGCAGCCGCAATAATGAAATGTTTTTCCCGTTTTCAATATTAGCCGGTAATTGAAAGTAAAACTACTTTTTTTCGAATACCTTCAACCCATCTGTTTCAAAAAGAAATACATCTGTTTTTGCTATATTTCTGATAAATTGTTGAGAACCATTACGTTGTTGATCAGGAAAAATATAATTCTGATTCTGTGGCTGTTAGTGTTACCCAGGGTATCACTTGCGCAGTCCCAGTCTCTGAGCCGTGTAATTTCCTGGAATAAGCCGTCAGCCTTTACAATTGATGACTCAGTGTTTGAAAATATTTCGTTTGAAGGAGCTTTCTATTCCGGAATAAAAGCTTTGCCGATATGGAATGAAACTATTTTTATGGATACTGTTTCTGATAGTGTTCTGATCGATAATTGCATATTTATACCCCTTTCAGCAGATGAACAGGTTCTGATGCAGGATTTTGAAAAACAAGTTACTACCGGACTTTCGTACACATCGAAAAAAGGTGTTAGTCAAAAGCAAAGTGGCATTCACATAGAGATGTTACCGTTCATAAGAGATAAAGCAACGAACCAGGTAATGAAATTGTCCTCTTTCCGCATTCAGTTTGTTGAGCAACCTATGAGGTTGAAAAGTTCAGCTCCGAGTTATGCGGCAAATTCAGTTCTTTCGCAGGGAAACTGGTACAAACTTGGAGTTACCCGGACCGGCATATACCATATAGACTACAACGACCTGGTAGCAATGGGAATAAATCCAGCAACATTGAATCCTGCAAAAGTCGGTATTTTCAGCAGGGGTGGAACTATGCTTCCCGAAGCCAATTCAGCAGCCCGTGCCGATGATCTTCCTGAAAATGCTATAGAAGTTACCGGGCAAAGTGATGGATCGTTCGATAAATCGGATCAGATCCTTTTTTATGGCCAGGGGCCGGTTACATGGCAATACAACAACGCGGGAAAAATGTGGGAACATACTTCACATTTGTATGCTGATACAGTTTGTTATTTTCTTACAACTGACCGGGGATCCGGGAAACGGATTTCGTTGAAAAATAGCATGGAAGCAATTGAAACGGATAGTGTTGATTCTTATGATTACTATACTTTTTACGAAGAAAATAATCTGAACCTGATTAAATCAGGCCGGCAATGGTTTTCACAGATTTTCGATGTTATTCCCGAGAGGTCTTTTCCGTTTAGTATACCTCCTTTAGCAACCGTTGGCGAGGTTAAAGTCCGATGCGTTACGGCCGCAAGTTCAGCGCTTTCGAGTTCATTCGAATTCAATACAGGCTCACAGTCGTGGAACGCATTGCTTCCCCCTATCTCAACCTATAAGGACAGCCCGGTTGCTACAGGATCGACTACATACAAGATGCTTCAGTCGGTTACACTTCCGCTTAAAGTTGATGTACGTTACAATAAAACAACTGCTTCCGGAGTGGGATACCTCGATTTAATTGATGTTAATGCCAGGTGCGATTTAAAATTCACCGGAGGCCAGCTTGATTTTCGTGACGTCCGGTCAACAGGCTCCGGAAACATTGCAAGATTTCGTGTTACTGAAGCAGCCGGCAAAGCCAGAGTATGGGAAGTGACAGATCCATTAAAGGTTGCAGGCATAAACGTGTTAACTGAAGGCAACGACCTGGTTTTTAAACTTTCATCGGATACAACCAGGCAATTTGTCGCCTTCGATGAAAATCAATTTTTGAAACCTCATTTTTTAACTAAAATCCAGAACCAGGACCTGCATTCACTGGCCGGTGCCGATATGATAATAATTGCCCCCAAGGCTTTTAAGCCCCAGGCTGTGCGCCTGGCGACTTTTCATTCAAACGCGTCCGACTTTACTGTTCTGGTTCTCGATCCTGCTACCATTTATAACGAATTTTCCTCAGGGACTACTGATATTACTGCAATCCGGGATTTCCTGAAAATGCTGTACGACAAATATCCATCAGCCGGTGCGCCCAAATACCTGCTTCTGTTTGGGGATGCGTCTTACGATTATAAAGATAAAATCTCGTCAAATACCAATTTTGTTCCAACGTGGCAATCTCCTGAATCATTCAGCCCTATTAGTTCCCTGGTGTCGGACGACTATTATGGAATGCTAGATACTAACGAAGGTCAGTCGTATTCTGATCTTATCGATTTGGGAATAGGCCGGTTGCCGGTTAAAACTGCTGAAGAAGCAGAACAGGCGGTAGATAAAATTATACACTATTCCCTGCCATCGGTCGCAAATTCAGGCGATTGGCAAAATATTATCACATTTGTAGCTGATGACGAAGATATGAATGATCATGTTGCTCAGGCAGAGCAAATGGCCCAGAATATTGAGAATAATTATCCTGATATAAACCTGGACAAAATTTACCTCGACTCTTACGTTCAGATTGCTACTCCAGGCGGGAGCCGTTATCCTGACGCAAACAAGGCTTTCACGCAGCGGGTCGAAAAAGGATGTCTTATTCTCAATTACACCGGTCATGGCGGCGAAACCGGCCTGGCACATGAACAAGTGGTTACAGTAAGTGAGATTAACAATTGGTCTAATTTCAATAATCTGCCTGTTTTTGTCACAGCCACCTGCGAGTTCAGCCGCTTTGATGACCCCGGACGTACATCGGCAGGCGAAATGGTTTTCCTTAATCCCAAAGGTGGTGGAATAGCACTTTTTACTACAACCCGGCCAACCTACGGAGATCCAAACTTTGAACTGAATAAAAAATTCTATCAATACGCATTTAAAAAGTCAAATGGCAAAAGGATCCGCATGGGTGATATCATCATGAACTCCAAGCGCGATAAAGGTGCCAACGAAAATGGACGGAAATATGTACTACTTGGTGATCCGGCTGTGCAGATTGACTTTCCTTCATTGAATATTATTACCAGTTCAGTTAATGGCCATGTTCCCACCGTAGTTGCTGATACCCTGAAAGCTTATATGGAAGTCACTATCGAAGGTATTGTTGCTGACAACCAAGGAAACCTGGTTCCCGATTTTAATGGTACACTGTTTCCATCGGTATTTGATAAGTCGTCGCAGCTTAAAACCCTGGCTAACGACGGCGGTTCTGAATATGCGTTTATGTTACGTAAAAACCTTTTGTATAAAGGGAAGGTTAATGTAGCAGGTGGAAAGTTCAGTTTTACATTTATAGTTCCCAAAGATATTGCTTACCGGTATGATTCAGGGAAAATCAGTTATTATGCTACCGATGGTTCCCGTGACGCTTCAGGATACTACTCGAATGTTGTTGTAGGAGGTTCGTCGCAGCCGGAAGTAATCGATAACAACGGTCCTGTAATTAAGTTATACATGAACAGTGATAAGTTCCACGATGGGGGTATCACAGATCAGAATGCAAGGTTGTTGGCAATTGTTAGTGATGAAAATGGGATAAATACAATCGGAAACGGAATAGGTCATGATATTACAGCCGTTTTGGACGGGAATACTGCGGATCCGTTTATACTTAACGATTTTTATCAATCCGACATCAATACATTCAGGAGTGGTTACATCTGGTTTCCTTTTTCGATGCTATCGCAGGGCGAGCATACATTAACAGTAAAAGTCTGGGATGTTTTTAATAATTCATCAGAATCCGAAATTCATTTTGTAGTGTATGCATCCGGTGATTTTGTGATTTCAAAAACATACAATTATCCAAATCCTTTCAAAGAAAATACCGATATTGTATTTGAGCACAACCAGCAGAATGTGGACTTTTCCGTACATGCTGAAATATATTCCCTGACCGGGCAATTAGTCCGCGTAATTGAACAAACATCTACCCAGATTGGTTCTGTTAGCAGTCCGGTATCATGGGATGGTATCAGTGACCAGGGCCAAAAAGTTCCTCCGGGAATCTATGTGTATCACCTGAAAGTAAGTACTTCAGGCGGACTCTATTCGCAAACATCAGGTAAAATGATCCTTCAAAAATAATTTGTTCGTAATCGAGGTGGTTTTATGATAAAAAATCTGAAAATATATACTTTAGCCCTCTTTTTATTCGTAGTTCCGGTTGTACTTTTTAGCCAGGGATTACAGAAAAAGGTGGTTCTTAACTGGAAAGGCGTTCAAACCATCCAAGGGATAAACGATGAGTCACTAAAAGCCTTATGTGCTGAAGGTTTGTCGAACAATGCGTCAAAAGGTTACACCCCCGAATACCGTGAGAAATTCAAGCTTCCGGATAATGCCGGAAGTTGCGATATTTTAGTTACACATACCGAATGGGAGCCAGTAAGCAATGAGCTTCTGAGTTCGCTAACCTTTCCACTCCAAACGGATGAAACTCTTTCGCCCAAAACTGAAACAGGTATCGAAAGAGGTACTGAGATGGCAATGCTAAGCCTGGTACCCTTGGTTATTAATCCTGATGGAGGAATCATGCGTCTCAAATCTTTTACCATCGACATTGTGTATATTCCTTCCAAATCAAAGGAAACGAACTTTAAATCTGCGAATTACGCGTCGCATTCGGTGCTTGCCAAGGGTAACTGGTATAAAATTCAGCTAAATAAAACCGGCGTTTATAAAGTTACGTATGCCGAAATACAGGCTATGGGTGTTGATATGGCTACAGTTACTCCAAACACCATCAGGCTATTCGGAAATGGCGGTGGTCCTTTACCTGAAGCTAACAGCGCTTCCCGCTACGACGACCTTACAGAAAATGCTATCAGTGTTGTAACTGCCAACCAGGGCGTTTTCGCTACCGGTGATTACATCCTTTTTTATGGAACTGGTCCTAATAGTATTAATTATAATAAGATCAGTAAAAGATATGAGCATACGCTTAATGTCTATTCTGATTATGCATACTATTTTCTGAATTTCGATGGTGGTGCCGGTCTGAGGATTGAAGATCAGGAACAACCACCACTCACGCCCACATATACTTGTACAAGTTTCACCGAAGGTGTTTTTTATGAAAAAGATATCCTTAATGGAATTAGTTCCGGCAAGGACTGGCTGGGTGAACGCATGGATGCGGGTAATGCGGTTTTTGAGCTTCCTGAATTTTCATTCCCAAATGTCAGTGCAGGAAAGCAATCGTCAATTCGATACCGTGTAGCTGCGCAGGCTACGACTAAAACAGATTTTACCGTTGGTATAAATGGAATTCAGGTTGGATCACCCTGGTGCTACCAGACTGGCCTTTACGATTTTGCTATCGAAAGAATAGAAACTAAAGCTTTTTCAACATCCACTGATAAAGTTAAAGTTTCGTTTCAGTATAATGGAGGCGGTAGTTTTAAGGGGTATCTTGATTGGGTTGAGCTTAATGTGCCCCGCGACCTGAAATTTACAGGCGGACAAATGGCTTTTGCTGATCCTGCATCGGTAACGCCAGGCGCAGTAACTGAATTCCAGCTACAGGCATCAGCGTCAAATGTTGTTGTTTGGGAAGTATCCAATCCTGTTAAAGTGAAACGTATTGCTGCAAGTCTTCAGGGCGATATCAGCAAGTTTGTTTTGCGAACCGATTCTCTACGGCAGTTTGTTGCATGGGATAACTCATCGTTCCTGACGACAAAATTTACGGAGAAAGACGTTAACCAGGACTTGCATGGGATTGCTTCCGCAGATATGCTTATTGTAACAAACAAGGAATTCATAGAACAGGCTAACAGGCTGGCCGAACATCACCGTACATTTGATGGATTCAGCGTAACAGTTGCTACCAACGAACAGATTTATAACGAATTTTCTTCAGGATCACCTGATATTGTTGCTATTCGTGATTTCGCCCGTTTGTTGTATCAAAGACCTGATGAGGGCAAAAAACTTCATTACCTGCTGCTTTTCGGTGATGGTTCGTATGATTATAAGGACCATATTCCGGCCAACACCAACCGTGTGCTTACCTTCCAGACCAAACAATCACTCAATTATGTGTACTCATACGCCAGCGATGATTTTTATGGCTTACTCGATGCCAAAGAAGGCGATAATGCTGTTGGATTTATGGATATCGGGATAGGCCGTTTTCCTGTAAATACCATAGAGCAAGCTACCAACGCGGTTGATAAATGTTTGTTTTATGCTACCAACAGTGAAGCCTCCATGGGAGATTGGCGTAATAAACTTCTTTTTGTTGCTGACAATGGTAACTCCAACACCCATTTTAGCCAGGTCGAATATGCCATTACCCCGGTAGTAAGCAAAATTGCGCCTGTTTTTAATATAAACAAAGCCTATATCGATGCTTTTAAGCAAGTTGCTACACCTGCCGGACAGCGCTGTCCGGATGTAAATAAAGTTATTGGCACAAATATCGAAAATGGGGTGCTTTTAATCAATTATACAGGTCATGGAGGTGAAACCGGATGGGCTGAAGAAGGTATTCTTACCATTCGTGAGATTAACTCATGGACTAATTTCAACCGTATGCCGGTATTTATGACCGCGACCTGTGAGTTCAGCCGGTATGATGACCCAGTGCGGGTTTCGGCGGGTGAACAGGTGTTTCTGAATCCTGTTGGTGGTGGTATCGCTTTGTTTACAACCACCAGGCTCGCTAATTCTCAGACAAATAAGGAGCTTACAATATATTTCTATGATACGCTGTTCTCAAAGTATAAAGGCGAATATCCCCGTTTCGGAGATGTGATAGCCTATGCCAAAAACATGATGGGAAACGGGGATGCATCGCTAATCCGTAATTTCGTACTGCTGGGTGATCCGGCTTTAAAGCTGGCTTATCCTCAGTATAATGTGATAACGACGAAAATAAACGGTCATGATATTTCAAATTACCTTGATACAATTTCAGCTATGAAGCCTGTTGAAATTAATGGTATTGTAGCTGATGCTTCCGGAAATAAGCTAAGCAGTTTTACAGGTATTATTGATGTCAAAGTTTTCGATAAACCCCGCACCCTGCTAACCTTAGGAGGTATAACCAACGATTTTCCCGCTCCGTATAAAGTTCAGGACAACTACATCTACCAGGGAAGGGCTACGGTTACAAATGGAGATTTTACGATAAAATTCATTGCTCCGCGGGATATTGACTACAGTTTCGGACTGGGTAAAATTTCGTATTATGCCCATAGTGCCAATACCGATGCAAATGGATATAGTCAACAGTTTGTGATAGGTGGATCTGGAGCTGAAAGTTCCGATAATGCGGGTCCGCAGATATCGCTTTTTATGGATAGCCAGGATTTTGTTGATGGTGGCATTACAGGATCAACGCCGACCTTAATAGCTCATTTGAGCGATAAGAGTGGCATAAATACAATCAGTAATGCAATTGGTCATGATATTGTTGCCACCATTGACGGTGATAATTCAACCGCGATAGTGCTGAATAGTTATTACAGTTCCGACCTCGACAGTTATAGTTCGGGCCAGGTAGCTTATAAATTCTCTCAGCTTACGGAAGGCATTCATACGCTTTCGCTTAAAGCCTGGGATGTTTTCAATAATTCGGCTGAATCAACCATCCGTTTTACTGTTGACAAGAATTTACAGATAAGTATCACAAGTATGAATGTGTATCCTAATCCTTTCAGAAATGAAGTTAAAGTAGATTTTGAAACAAATTTATTTGATACACAAATAAATGCCTATCTCGAGATCTTTAATATTAACGGATCCATGGTTGCTTCCACCGAAAGTAAAGTAATACTTTCGCAGGGAAACAAAGCCAGCCAGATAATCTGGAATGGACGAAATTCTTCAGGTTCAGTTGTTCCTCCCGGTGTTTATCTTATCAGCGTAAGGGCGGGTGATGGCAAGTCCGAAACTGTAAAAGCATCAAGGCTGATAAAGGTGAAATAGAACGTAAACAAAGCATAGGGTTGTCTCAGGTTGATAAACAGTCACTTGCATGTGTGAAACCTGAAATTTACAACAGCTATGCTAAATCAGAAAAATTTTAATGCAATTCTTTTAATAATCATCTGCTTGCGGATAAAAACAACTTTCCATGCAATAACATTTTATTATCTCCGTTAATGATTTGGATAATTATAATAAGTAAATTCGCGACTTTATTTTTAAATGCTTATGACACCCGGAAAACATTCATTTCTTGCATTTTTATTGCTGATTGCAGCATCAATTACAACCATAGCACAAACAAATCCCGATAATTATATTGGCCAGTTTAACCCGATTACTACTGCTGTTCCGTTTTTAGGTATATCTCCTGATGCACGCGGAGGAGCCATGGGTGATGCCGGTGTGGCTTCCGAACCTGATGCCTATTCGATGCATTACAACCCGGCTAAATATGCGTTTATTAAAAAAGATATGGGTGTCGGTATTTCATACAGTCCATGGCTTAAAGGCCTTACCAATGACATCAGTCTTGCATACCTTAGCGCTTTCAAACGGATTGACAAGAGTTCAGCTGTAGCTTTG
This sequence comes from Bacteroidales bacterium, assembly GCA_963665485.1. GTDB lineage: Bacteria > Bacteroidota > Bacteroidia > Bacteroidales > UBA4417 > UBA4417. Next base: position 2,505,887 of record OY762227.1, read on the forward strand.
TCTCTTCGATACTTCAGTCTGGGTGGAATAACTTTTACTGACAACAACGGCTGGGTTATAGGTGATTACAATCCCAATGAGTTTGCTGTAGATGCTGCCTATTCACGTTTGCTCACACCAACTCTTTCGATGTCAATCGCCGGAAGGTTTATCCATTCGAACCTTACACAGGGGCAGGATGTAGGCGGAGAGGCAACTAAACCTGGAAATTCGGTGGCTGCTGATGTTTCTTTATTTCAACGATTCCCGATTGAGTTCAATAAAATTGAAGGTAATTTCTCCTGGGGTTTGAATATTTCAAATATCGGGACAAAAATCTCCTACGATTATACGAATGATCCTAACAGAAAGGACTTTATTCCCACCAATCTGAAAATCGGCCCTTCGCTTACTCTTAACCTGGATGATTACAACCAGATGTCGTTTATGGTTGATTTTAATAAATTACTTGTGCCAACTCCGGGTACAAATGATTCAGTTTCAACTATGGTTGGTATGATCCATTCATTTTATGATGCGCCGGGCGGATTTAAGGAAGAAATGAAAGAAATCAATATTTCAGCTGGTATGGAATACTGGTACGCGCAACAGTTCGCTATCAGAGGTGGATTTTTCTATGAAAACAAGGATAAAGGGGATCGTAAATTTTTCACCATGGGAGCAGGGTTCCGTTACAATATCCTGGGAATTGATTTCTCCTATCTTATCCCTCTCGAAACACAAAATCCTCTGGCGCATACATTGAGGTTTTCGCTGCTGATCAATTTTGATTCTCCATCTGTAAAATAAAGATTTTAAAATATCTGTTATAGAAAAGGTTGCCTGGTGAGGGCAACCTTTTTTTTGTTTTATCTCAGAAGCTGCATGAATTTCATGCTTTAACTTCCATATCTGTCAATTTCTATGAAAAATGAACAAGCATCGAAGATTTTTGAATTTAGATGTATCCTGATTTATTCAAAGAGATGTTTCTCCCAATTCACAAATTATACCTTTTACCCATCCAGCAAAACCACAGCATAAGCTGAAATACCTTCTTCCCTGCCTTCAAAACCCAATCTTTCGGTAGTCGTGGCTTTTATGGAAATCTGGCCAATATTTATATTTAGCAAACCACTTAATGTGTGTCGCATCATATCAATATATGGCGCAATTTTAGGAACCTGTACAGCAATGGTAGAATCTATATTCTGAATGGTGAACCCTTTCGAAGCAAGCAGTTTCCATGTTTCAGCGAGCAGTTTTTTACTGTCAATTCCTTTGTACCGAAGATCTGTATCAGGGAAGTGCGTTCCTATATCACCCAATGCGGCCGCGCCTAATAAGGCATCGCAAATGGCATGAATAACAACATCCGCGTCCGAATGACCCAGCAGACCTTTGGAATATGGTATTTTAATTCCGCCAAGCCATAGGTCGCGACCTTCAGCAAAACGGTGTACATCGTATCCGAATCCTATGCGCATTTTTTTTGAGAGTTTAGGTTTTAGAGGTTGAGGTTAAGGTTGGGTAGTTGTTAATGTGCTAATGTGTTAATTTGCTAATGTGCTAATGTGCTAATGTGTTAATGTGTTAATTTGCTAATGTGTTAATTTGTTAATGTGTTAATGTGCTAATGTGTTAATTTGTTAATGTGCGAATGTGTTAATATGTTATGTGTTAATGTGTTAATGTAGGGATGAGGTAGATTGAGAAATGGGGAGATGGAGAGATGGAGAGATGGCGAACCGGAGAGATAGAGAGACTTTTTAATCGAAAAAACGCTCTTCAAAGTTAATGAGAAAAAGTTTCTTTGTTGCGCGGGTTACAGCAGTATATAACCATCGCAGGTATTCGGTATCAATCATCTCATCTTTGAGAAAGCCTTTTTCGATAAACACGACTTCCCACTGGCCTCCCTGGGTTTTATGACAAGTCAGGGCACTGGCGTGTTTTACCTGTAGCGCGTTGAAATGCGGATTCTGCCTTATCCCGGCCATCTGTTTCCGGCGTGTGCTTTCACCCATGTAATCTGCCATTACTTCGTTAAACAACCTTTGGTTATCCTGGTAGTTCAAAGCAGGGCCATCGGAATTGATAGTATCAAGCAATAACTTTACGTCGAACGAAGGTTCATCCGGATAATCAACCATCCTCACAGTTGCTTCCGCAAACCTGAAGCCATAAAGTTCTTCTGTTTTCCGTAAGCTCTGTACTTCAACTATGTCGCCATTGGCTATAAAACCGGCTTTCGATTCGTCGGGCAGCCAGAAATAGTTGTTACGCACAACCATCAGGTGATCGCCTGCCGCAAGCTCGTTTTCATGAAACAGAATTCGTTCCCTGATGGCCTGGTTGAACAGGTTTGCCCGTTTGTTCGAACGGGTTATAACCACTGTATTCTCACGCCCGAAATCGCTGAAGGCTTGCTGCATTGCATCGGGCATATCAATGCCGGTTATGCTGATTACATCGGCAAACTCATTTTCTTTTCCGAATAAAGGCAAAGGAAGCTCATTTACAGGGAAATTGATTTTTTCGCGTATACCGGTAGCTACCGATAGAATTCCTGATTCAAGTGATTGACGAACCACATCCGAAAGCACAAAGTTTTCCAGGTCAAGATAAAAGGATTGGCTTAGCAAATCAGTATCCAGCGCGGGGCTTTGGCTAAGGCCAACAGGAGGCAACTGGCACGAATCGCCTAAAAACAACATTTTACACTTATCGCCTGAATACACATGTCCGATAAGGTCTTCGAGCAGGTTTCGTGATTGAAACGCGCCACTTTCACCCGATTGACGGTCATCAGGAATCATCGAAGCCTCATCCACGATGAAAAGTGTACGTACCGATTTGTTGGGAAGTACCTGGAAGTTTACATGCCCGTCGGCATTCATGGCCGGCCTGTACAACCTTTTATGAATAGTATATGCAGGCATTTGCGCGTATAAAGAGAGTACTTTGGCGGCTCTGCCTGTGGGTGCCAGCAAAACTGCCGAATACCCGGCCAGAGGCAAAACTTTTACCAGCGCGCTGACAACGGTTGTCTTACCGGTTCCTGCATAGCCTTCGAGTAAAAAAAGCGGGAATTGTCCCTGGTCGGACACGATAAATTCAGCAAGCCTTTTGATAAGGTTCTGTTGGCCGGGAGTAGGAGAGTAGGGGAATTCCCGGAAAATACTATTGCTGAATTCTGAAACGCTTATCAAAAAATGTTGTTTAATAAATGATTTGTCTTGACAAAAGTTATGAGTTCTTAAATCAAATAGCTGCCTGATTATGCAGTAAGAAAAGTGGTTTCAAATATTGTTAAACGCAAAGTATACGATCATAAAATCTTAAACACTAAGCAGATCGGATAATAAACCCATTGACTCAGGTTACTTCAGTAAATTCTTGTAAAAACGTGCCTTTTGAAGGTAGTTTTTTGCGTTGACTTTAAATGAATCATTTTCGTTAGAACGGATATCCAATCCCGAAATTCAGAATTGTATTTTTTAGGCGGAAATCATTCGGGCTGAACCATTTATCCGCAACTGCCGGATTATGAAAGGGTATGGCTGCGTCGAGTCTGAATATAAAGAAAGAAAAATCAAATCTTAACCCAACACCCATATCCATAGCAATCTGCTTATAGAATGTATTAAGTTTGAAGTTACCATCCGGATAATCCACGCTCTCTTTACGGAGCCAGACATTTCCCGCGTCAATAAAGAAAGTGCCCAGCAGGAAACTATAGATTGGGAATCGTTGTTCTAAACTTGTTTGCAGCATAATATCCCCGGTTTTATCATAAGCTACAGCAGAAGTTGAATAACCTCCCGGTCCAAGAGAGCGTAACCGCCATCCCCGCATATCGTTGGCGCCACCAAGCCAGAAACTTTTTTCGAAAGGGGTGGAAACTGAGTTTCCATAAGGTAACGCTATACCTCCCATTAAACGGAAGACCAATAAATTATGAAACCGGAGTTTCCAGTATCTGCGATAATCGCCGTCGAATCTAACAAATTGCGCGTACCTTACTCCGAATCGTTCATAATATCCGTTAGCAGAATCAAGTTTTTGGGTAGCATTATCTATTATGCGCGGAATATTCCCTGCTGTTTCAGCATTAATCCTGAGAAAGAACTGGTTGTTAAGCTTGGTAGTAGTCATATTGCTAAAGACAAAGCTATATCGGATCATCGAGAGCAAGTGATCAGTATATTGCGATTTGTACTGAGGATCGGTCAGTGTATCGAGGTGATCCTGAAAAGCTTTTCTGGTAAGCATATTTACATAATTCAATTCCAGGGGAGTAAAAACATGCTTTATTCGTTCGCTTGTACTCCATTTGTACGACCAGGCCGATGTGAAGACGGTTCGGTTATAATCAGGCCGGTATTCAATACCAGCGCCGGCACTAACAGCTGTACGCCCAAGTTTGGCGTTATGCAGGTAATTTGAACGATAAGGCAGCAACACCCGTGGAAAATCAATACTGGCTTCAACCCCAGCTTCACGCGTACTAAAAATGGAATACCCTGAGGTAGAAGTTTGCTTGCTCAGACTACCCTGCAGTTCAGCGCTGGCCCTGATTTTAATAGAAAAAACCTCAGCACCCCTGAAAAGATTCTTGTTCTGGATCGACGTATTCACACCTAATCCAAAACGTCCGCCTGAGTTAGTGCCTTCCGTTCCCAGCGTGAACGTATTCAGCTTATTCCTGATCAATCGTATATTGCAGTCAAGCCATTGTTTCTCCTCTGGTTTTATTCCTTCAGGATTCACCATCACCATGCTTATGTTGGCAGCTCCTATGATAGGCTGGCTGATCATTTTCTTGTAAGTAAGATTTGTTTTCGCCTGACTATAGGCATTCCCGGGCGAAAATTCAAGGCAAGTAGCCAAAAATGAGGGTTTCAGAAAGCGTTCATTGTTATGAAGTATAAATACAGTTTTACCACTTGTATCTGCTTTATTCTGATAGTATTTGAAAGCCAGGGTGTCATAAGAATTTACCTGCGATGCGATTTCTGAGTTTGGTATTATATAGATATTTCTTATAAAAAATTGCGGGTGTTGTATTTCGCTAGTTGAGTCGCCGGTGCCGGGAATGCTTATTTTTATTTTCTTGATATGCATTTCCACATCAGCCGAAAGCCCGGCATTGGTAGTGTCAACCACATAATATATATCGCTGAGCGAGAAGTTATAGTAGCTGTTATTACGCAAGGTGGTTGCTATCCTGTCGCGTTCATCATCAAGCACATACGTATCGTAAATCATACCCCGGCGAAGTTTACCGGATGAAGTGTCGGCCATAATAAATCCGGACATTACAGTATCCGGTACAAAATAATTGAATTTATTTACGATACATGGAGGTCCGGAATTGATCTGGTAAGTAACAGTAGCAGTTTTTCGTTTGTAATTTATTGTTTTGCTGACCGTTGAGTGATAAAATCCTTTATTTTCCAGGTATTGCCCTAATTTATCGACCGTAGTAACAGCAAGCAGGGTATCGAGTATAACAGGCTTTTTCCCAAGGGATTTACGTTGAAATAATTTAAATTTATTTTCTTTCCCTACATAGCTGCGTTCGTAGAAATAAACCCCCGGCCTGAAATAAGGGGCTAATCTTCCCGTCATAGCATTTTGCTGAAGAAAACCTTCAAGTTCGTCGGTTGGAAGGTAAGTATTGTGGTTTTTAATCGTGTTTTTAACGAGCAGGTATCCGCCACGGCGTTCAACTTTGTGTGCCGGGTGACAGGCAGCAAGTGATAACAGTGTCAATATCAATAAGGTAATATGAGTTCTGCTCTTATTCAATCGTATTTATTTTCGTTACCGGTTAATCAAGCAAAGATAACAGTAAGCGGGGAATGAAAGAAATTATTTAATCCATTAAAATAAGTTGAAAAAACTTGAATGATTGTTTGGTAGTTTCAAAAATATAACTACTTTTGCATCCTCTTAAAGGGGAGCATAGCTCAGCTGGTTCAGAGCATCTGCCTTACAAGCAGAGGGTCCTTGGTTCGAATCCATGTGCTCCCACAACAATAACAAGGGTTTCAGAAGGTTTACTTCTGAGACCCTTTTTCATTTGCCTAACAATCTGCCTAACATTTTTCAATATTTTGCCAATTTCAAATAATAATTCCACTATCTGACATAATTGCTGGACATGTGGATTTTCAGGTAGCAGGAGTATTCTGTCCTTGTGAGTTATCAATACTTTAAGTTTCAGTTATCCAGTAAAATACGATTATATATATAAATATTGTTAATAAGTCAATACGAAAGAGTGAGTACTCTGGACTTAATTTTGTAAAAAGAAAACCAGACCGAAAAGGTGTTAGGGTCTGGCTTCACTGGATATGTATTTTGTTTTGACGAGACAAAAGTACCATATCTACCAATAAGTTCAAAAATAAAATTCACCTGGTTGGAGTAACCTACTCTTGTATGCTGACAATAAATCTATTTGTACAATGGCAACCAAAGTAACAAGTAAAAAGGCTGCTTCTGCCGCATCAAAGGTTCTTAGAGATAAGAGGACTGGTGCTGCAAGCAAATCTGCTGCAGGCAGTGCTTTAGCACAGCGCGAAAAGAAAAGCAAGTAATTAGGGCCTAGAGGGGATTGATTTCAGTCCCCTCTTTCTTTTTTTTTGAGTTTCATTTGCATTTTAAGCTATTGAAATTTTGCTCCATAATGTTATTCTCATTTACTTATAATCAATTCTTATTCAGTAATATACTCATTTAATGTTGCCTTTATTAATGCGCAATAATGAAAATTTATTCTGAATAAACAAATTATTGCCCTATCTGATTAAATCAGTAAATTAGCGCATTCTATTGACACTGAAATTAAAATATCTAATGGCTAAAATTACCAAACTAATTCAGGACGAACCGCTCGAAAAGAAACTCTGGAAAACTGCCGATAAGCTTCGTAAAAACATGGATGCAGCCGAGTACAAGCATATAGTACTTGGACTTATTTTTTTGAAATACATATCTGATGCATTTGAGGAACTATATCAAAAACTGAAAGAAGGTAAAGGTGATTATGAAAGTGCCGATCCTGAAGACAAAAATGAATATTTAGCCGAAAAGGTTTTTTATGTCCCACCTTCATCACGTTGGAACTGGTTGCAAGGCCGCGCAAAACTCCCCACCATTGGCAAAGATATTGACGATGCCATGGATGCCATCGAAAAAGACAACCCTTCTTTAAAAGGCGTTTTGCCTAAAGTCTTTGCCCAGGAAAAACTGGACAAAGCTGGAAGCCATTGTAGGTAATGCTGATAGAATAAAGAATCTTGCAAAGGACATAGTAACTCACTTTGAGCTACGTCAAACTGCTTTCGAAGGCAAGGCAATGGTAGTAGCAATGAGTCGCAGGATTGCTGCAGATATCTACCGCGAAATTATTGCTCTCCGGCCTCAGTGGCATGATGATGACCTGGCAAAGGGTGAAATAAAGGTGGTAATGACTGCTGCCAGTTCCGATGGACCTGAAATAGCCAGGCATCATACCTCGAAACAGCAGCGCAGAAGTTTATCCGACCGCATGAAAGATCCTGACGATCCACTGAAAATTGTTATCGTCCGCGACATGTGGTTAACTGGTTTTGATGCACCTTGTCTCACAACAATGTACATCGACAAACCCATGCGGGGCCATAACCTCATGCAATCCATTGCGAGGGTAAACCGCGTTTTCAAAGATAAACCAGGCGGTTTGATTGTAGATTACCTGGGAATAGCCAGCGATCTTAAAAAGGCGCTCTCATTCTATAGCGAATCAGGAGGTAAAGGCGACCCTGCCGAAACGATTAACAAAGCATTGGAAGTCTTTATTGAAAAGCTGGAAGTAGTGAGCCAGATGTTTAATGAGCAGAGCTCTACACGCAAGGATATCCTGGTTGAAGAACCGGATGCATATTACGAAAACAGTCTGTACTTCAATTATAAAAGATTCTTCAAGTCAGATGCAAAAGAGATGCTGTCGATCATTCTCCAGGCAGAAGAACACATTCTCGGACTTCAGAATGGCAGTGATAGATTCATTCGTGAAGTCAGTTTGTTAAGCCAGGCGCTCTCTTTATGCATTTCGAAAGAAGAAGTTCAGCCCAATCTGCCTGATGTGGCATTTTTCCAGGCTGTAAAAGCACGTCTGGTAAAATTTGAAACACCAGGTACCGGCAGATCGAATCTTGAAATTGAAACCGCAATAAAGCAAATAGTTGACGAAGCGCTCAGCAGCGATAAAGTAATTGATATTTTCGATGCCGCCGGAATTGACAAGCCCGAAATTTCCGGATTATCAATTTTATCAGATGAATTCCTGTTGGAAGTCCAGGGAATGAAGCATAAAAATCTGGCGCTCGAACTACTGAAAAAGATTTTAAATGATGAATTAAAAGCAATAGCTAAATCAAACCTTGTAAAAAGTAAAAAGCTTCTCGAACTACTCGAAACCGCAATCAAGAAATACCAAAACAACCTGCTCACCACCGCTGAGATCATTCAGGAACTTATCAATATTGCAAAATCAATTAAAGAATCCAATGCCGAAGCAGAAAAACTTGGCCTTACCAATGATGAAGTAGCTTTTTATGATGCACTGGAAGTAAACGACAGTGCGGTGCATGTTTTAGGTGATGAAACCCTACGTGATATTGCAAAGGAAATAGCCGATAAAGTACGAGCCAACACAACCATCGATTGGGCAATCCGCGAAAGTGCCCGGGCAAAACTCATGGTCCTTGTAAAACGAACTTTAACCAAATACGGCTACCCACCCGACAAACAGCAAAAAGCTATCGATACCGTAATGAAGCAGGCAGAATTAATGGCGGATAGCCTGGCTGATTTTTCTTACTAAGTGGTTATGAATTCTTAATGAGTTTGCCTGAATAATAAAGATCTAATTTTCTGTATTGAAACCCTTTTCAGGAAATTCGTTGCTTTATATACTTTAATTATGCTACGTAAATCAGTAAATTCCTGAGAATAATTTTTTCGTCCGCTTTTGATAGTCAATATATTTTTGTCCCATCTGCTCAACCATAAATTTTTCTTCCACCCTGATTCTATAAATAAATCCCAATAAAACCGGAACAAGCATGAACAGAATGGACAACCAGTTTGATAATGACGCTGCTATACCGGTAAAAATTATCAATTGACCCAGATAGCCCGGATGCCGGATGCTTTTATACAATCCGGTTTCAATTAATTCATGATTTTCTATTTGAGTTACTGTATATGTGAATTGCTGTTTAAGGGTAAGTATTGAACTAATTCTGATGATCAGACCCAAAATGACCAGAATCGTTCCTATTATGAAAAAGATGTCCCAATGACTTATCCTTCCGATTTTGGTGGCTCCTATGCTGAATGAAAGGGAATAACCTATAGCTATGAAAATGACAAGTACCCATATACTTAGCTTGTCGCCCGACTTAACTACAGTTCTTTTGCGCCTTAGCCTCATACTCATAAAAATCTCAAAGAATCCATATAAATAGGAGAAAGCAATAATTAGTATGATTTTTGTATCCATTGGTACTGTTTTTTTAGTTTCGTTCTGAAGTACAACTCTGAGACATGTGACCCATTGTTGTTCATTCGTTATTTCTCATTCACAGTAATTGCCACTCCTCCTTTTTTGTGACCCTTTTCAACATATCTGTGAGCTTCCACAATTTCCTCCAATGGGTAACATTTATCAAGTACTGGTTTGATAAATCCGGATTCAACAAACTCTCTTATTTTATTCAGTCGCTGAGAACTTAATTTCAGATCTCCGTCATCAATGGAAACGTATTTACCGTTTGGTGCTAATGCTTTTTTACAGGCTTCTTTGAGTTTTGAAGTTTTTATCTTTCCAACTGAATCCAGAATAAAATCGAACAGTATCCCTGATGGAACAGAACCCTGTTTTGTATAATCAATCACATGATCAGCACCAAGGGCTTTTACCAATTCAATGTTTGAAGTACTGCAAACACCTGTAACTTCGGCACCTAAATGCTTCGCAATCTGGATTGCCAATGTTCCGGATGTTCCTGAAGCTCCGTAAATAAGCACTTTTTGTCCTTTTTGAATATTTCCTTTTTCCAGATATTGAAATGCCAGAAGACCTCCGTAAGCCGCTACTGTTGCTTCTTCATAACTGATATTATCTGGCTTTAGTGCCAAACAACCTTGTTTTGAGTCTGTTTCCTTCATGCACTTGTATTCAGCGTACGCGCCAAAACTGAATCCGGTAAGCCCGTAAACTTTCTCGCCGGCTTTAAACCGTTTAATGCTTTTCCCGATTGATTCAATTTCTCCGGCAAACACCTCTCCGATAATCGATTTCCTGGGTTTTCTTATACCCAGCATCAAACGCATTGGAATTTTATACCGAAGAGGCAAATTTGAGCTTCTCACAAAGATATCACTGGCACATACGGCAGCCGCATGTATTTTGATGAGGACTTCATCTTCCTTTGGAAAAGGTTTTGCAACTTCTTTGAGTTGAAGAACTTCGGGTGGCCCGTATTTAGTGCATATAATTGCTTTCATATATCTTGATCCTTTTGTATTAGTAATACTTGGGGTTTAATCATCCATCAGCATTATGGCAGACTAATTTTATTTTATTATTTGCCTGACTGTTCCTGGCAACGAATTTTTATTAGTTGTTACTGATATGGTATACATCAGAAGGTACATCTCACTCATATATATATATCCCTTATATGGGCCATATTCGCCACCAGAATCTTTAATTATGTAGAATTTCTTGTCTTGTCCGGTTTTTGCGATGCCAATAATATGCATCAGGTGATCATCTGTAGTTTGTAATCTCTCAAATGCTACTTGCCTTTTTTGCTGATCGATATTTTTCTCGGAGATATCAGGACATAACTCTGATTTATTTCCATCAGTACCGGGGACCATAGCAAGGCCTTTATCATATGAAAATTCGTCCCCTGCTAAACACCCATCCCAGACTAGTGTATGGCCTTTTAATAAGCAAGTGTCAATCGCTTGTTGAAATTCATTTAAAGGCAAATTGAACGATTGGGCACCTGCATAATTATCTCTTAATTCAAGGACAAATTGTGAATAGAAAGGATGATGGGTAAAAGACGTTAATGAAACATAATTATCAACATTTATTTGAAGGTATTTTGAAAACTCTACCGGGGTGAAAAATCCTTCCTTATATTTGAATTGATCTGAGCGATTTGAAAAATAACTGTTGAGTAGGGCTGTATAATGCTTCATCCAATTTTCGGTCAGATATTCTTCCTTTAAAATAGTATTTAAGTAAGCCCCAAGTACATCTTCAGGTTCATGGTTATTTCGGATGTAATCAATTTTATAAGTAGTATCCAAAGCCACTCCTTTCTCTTTTATGATTCTAAAAACATCATGAGAAAGACCACCGCGTCTGAAGCTGGTCATTCCCTTTCGGAGTATATAATTCATTGCTTTATAAAGGTAAGATTGGTAAATGAAAAAATCCTCAGAAAGGTCAAATGTTCCTTTCCCGGATCGGATTAGTTCAGATTCTATAAAGGAACAGGTAGCATAACTCCAACAATATTGTCCAGACTCCATTTGGTTCTTTACATTTGTCGCTTGATTTTTGACCACTGTTGTAAAGTCTTCAGTTTGGGAGAACGAATCCAATGTTGACAGCAAGATTAATATCCCTAAGTAGATTGCTTTCATATTGATTGTTTTTATATGTGTAAGAATTTTATTTTTCTGATCTAGGTGTCGGATGTTAGTCAACATCTGGCATTTTAGGGTTACCAGTAAGAGCAGTGACGGAATAATGGACGCTTCCTGTCGAGGTACATTGAATTTTATGCGAAGCAGAACGTTGGAATACGCTAAGAGCCTTGCCATTACCTATAAACGATGCAGTCGTAGTAATTCTTCATTATTCTGTTTATTAATTATTTATCTGTAATGAATTTTTGTTTTTCCTTCTTACAAATTAACTGAACCGTCCACTTACCTGTTTGAGCTGAAGGTGGAAGTCCGCCACCCGGAAACAGCCATTGTCCTGCCATATAAAAATTTTGGAGCTTAGGGAGTTTCATGTCCAATGATTTCATCATATTCTCCTTCGATGGCATAAATCCCTCATAAGCACCATCTTTAACGCCTGTATAACGAACATCGGTTTTTGGTGTTGCAACATCAATAACTTCAACAAATTCAGAAATTCCGGGAAATTCACTTTCCAGATATCTTGTCGCATCTTTTTCAATGTTCAATTTTTCATTTTTATATTCAACTCCTTCTAGGTTTTCCCAAAGTTTCCAGGGACTTTCGTACCGCATTACAATGGATGTTTTTCCTTCAGGTGCCATAGTACTATCATACGAATAATTCATTATTGAATATCCGTATTCCAGATTTGTCATGCCAATTTTTATGTCTTTTGAGGTGTTTATAACGATTGGCGATTCAGAATTTACAATTTTGTTTATTCCGAACGAAACCTGAACAAGCGGGGTAAACAGTTCCCAGTTCTTATACGCAAAATCAACTTTTTTAGAAACATATTTCCCCTCTAACATTTTGTAAATTGTTGTGTAGCCATCGGCTGTGCCAATCACATAATCAGATAGAATTTGTGTTCCGTCTTCCAGTCTCACTCCTTTTGCTGTATTGTCTTCGACAATGATTTTTTCAACTCTTTTATTGCAGGATATTTTACCCCCGAGCTTACTGTATTTCTCAACCATTCGCTGAGCCAACGGGAATGAGCCACCTTTTATATATCCTGCATTTTTCTGATTGAACCAGGCAAGCATGAAAATAAATCCCAATGCCGAAAAATTTCTTTCCCCATAAATTCCATATAAAGCCGATTTTATTCTGTCACTTTTAAAACCAAGTTTGTCAAAATATTCTTTGCAAGTTAAGCGGCCGAATTTCCTCACCAAATTGATAATTGGCAGCATCACAGGAAGAATTTTCAGGTAGTCGAAAAGATTACGTAACGCAGGTGGGAGCGCAAAAGGTTCTAAAAGGCCGCTTTTACGCATATCATTACACATCCTCTTGATGGGTTTGGCATCTTCGGGGGCAAGGTCAACCAAATATTTTTCCCATCGGTCGATACTGGAATAAATGATAAATTCATTCCTTTCTTTATCATAGATTTTTGAATGGATCTCGTGGTTAATAATTTCGGTGTTATCATTCAATACGTTGGTTTCTTTCCATATATCGTTAAATGCTCCTTTCGAAGTTCCTACCAGCCAATGAAGGCAATAGTCGAAACGATATTTTTTTCGCTCCCAGGCCGTGCATTGTCCACCGGCTGTTGAGTGCATCTCCAGGATTTCAGTATCAAATCCATTCATTGCTGCGTAAATTCCGGCTGATAAGCCGGCAACTCCGCCACCGATTATTAGTATTTTCCTTTTCATAGTTATCTATTCCGATATTTTAATTTCACCCAACTTTTGTCCTTTATTTAACATCCAGGCCGCAAATGCTGCAGCAATAGTCATCGAAGTTCCACTACATATCAAATCAACAAACATGCCCGCTTGTGAAAAGACGTTTGATGAAGCATATATTCCAAAGTTGACGGAACCCCAGAACAGGAATCCAACTATAGAACCATACTTTAATCCCGAAAGAAATGTTTTCGCTCCGGACCATTTCATAATTAATGTTATCAAATAGCCCATCGTTACTGATGTGGCTACCATCGCCCATGTTATCAACTGATCAGGTTTTCGATGCAGTTGGTTCATAAATTCTTCCGTTCCGGCCGGATGAGAATGATAGAAATCCTTTAGTACAAATGCATAGGCAATAGCATTAAGCAGAAGATTAATGATCGTGGTAATGAAGCCGGTTAAAAGAAACCTTTTTGTCATAGCCGTATATTTTGTTTTTTGCCTACTCTTTTTAGTTTTCAGCTTCCCTAATTATTCATTTCACAGTTATTACTACATTTCCCTTTTTGTGTCCTTTGTCCACATACCTGTGAGCCTCTACTATCTGCTCCATTGGGTAGCGTTTGTCTATGACTGTTCGAAGCTTCCCAGCTTCGCAGAGTTCTTTGAGATAGATCAGGTCTTTAACCTTTAACTTTATATTGCCTGACAAATCATGAGCGCTTAGATAAATTCCTGACTTCTTCAGGACTTTCTTACGTTTTGAAGATGCAATCCTGGCTACAGCATCAAAAATAACATCATAATTATCACTGCTTTGTGTAAAATCTTCCCGGGTATAATCGATTAGCTTATCTGCTCCCAGGGATTTAACCATTTCCAGGTTCGCAGTACTGCATACTCCTGTAACCTCAGCCCCAAAGTGCTTTGCAATTTGTATTGCGTAAGTGCCAACACTTCCCGAAGCTCCATATATCAATACCTTTTGCCCTTTCTGAATATTTGCTTTCCGAAGACTGATCAGGGCGGTTAATCCGCCATTGGAAACCGGGGCAGCTTCCTCGTAAGTCATATTGTTTGGTTTTAATGCCAAAATCCCGTTTTCAGGAACACAGCAATACTCGACATACGCTCCCATTCTGAATTCAGTGGATGCAAAAACGGGATCGCCCGGCTTAAACAGCGTAACGTTTTTGCCCACTGCTTCCACGTCTCCCGCCAGTTCCATACCAAGTATTTTGTTTCTTGGCCCCCTGAATCCCAGCATGATCCGCATCATGGGCTTGAAAAAGAAATCTTTGACTGGTCCCATACCTGGCTCTAAACGTCGGATCTTAGTATCGCCTATGTGTGCTGTTGTTGCATGAATTTTTATCAGCACTTCATTATCCTTTGGAGTGGGTTTATCAATTTCCACCAGTTTAAGCACCTCTGGTGGTCCGTATTTGGTGCATATAATTGCTTTCATATTTTTATCTGAATTACATTGTCGTTATCAGAGACTATTGTTTCCCTTTGGCGATTCTTCATCTTTCAATTTCGGGTGTATCATAATTATATTTTGTAATAAATGTATTAATGGAGTTCTATCTTCCAATGATCTCCCCCTGTTGTCAGCATTTACAACAATAACCATATCCAAAGCAGGAACAATATTAATTATCTGTCCGCCATTTCCAGGAATGAACCAAACATCAAATCCTAAATCTGTTTTAGACATTTGCCATTGATAGCAGCTATAAAACGGATGTTTGATTTCTATGAAAGGACTGAACGTTTCATCAATCCACCCCCGGGATATTACAGTTTTATCTTTCCATTTTCCTTTATTAATGTGAAGCAACCCAAACTTAGCAATATCCCGCGGCATTAATTTTAATCCGCCATAGCTATCATATATTCCGTTTCTTGATGACCACTCATATACCTTAATTCCAAGGGGTTCAAAAAGATTTTTTTCGGCATATTTAGCAATGTCTTGTCCTGTAGTTTTCTTTATAATTTCGCTTAATATAATACTATTTGCGCTGCTGTATGCGTATTTAGTGCCCGGGAGTGTATCCATAGGTTGTGTAAGAGCTAAGTCCAACCTATTGCTGGAGTGTTGCAACATGTAAAGCTGTATTTCATCATCCCATTTTAGTCCTGCTGTCATTGTAAGCAAATTTTTGATGCTAATCTGTTGCTTTACAGGATCTTTCTCCCTGGCTGCGTATTCAGGGAAAAAACTTAATACTTTTTGGTTTACATCTTTAATCGTTCCTTGTTCTATCGCTTTACCAATCAGGAAAGACGTGACACTCTTGGTGTTGGAAGCTAAAAAATGAACACGCCCCCTTTTCCAACCGTTATAGTATTGCTCTATTACAAGTTTATTGTTCTCTATCACCAACAAACTATGAATGTTTCCATATTTCCCGTCACATATATCCTGATTGATTTTGTCGAATACGGATTTATTAAGCCCGTTTTCTTCAAGAGTAGATACATGCAACCCATCGTTCATATCAATTGGTTTCTGATAGGAACAGTCTTTTTTTGTGCTGCAACTAATAAGGCTGATTGTAAATAAAATTACTAAAAGTTTATTCATTTTTTTTGTATTTATGACTTCAGATATTTGTTCTAGGTTAATTACATTGTTTGTAGTTCCTGTGATATTTCCTTTGCTAGCATATAAGGGAAGGGTGGCATATGGAAAGCTTTTCCGGTCGCAGATTCTATTTTTTCAAGTTTATTCAAAACCTTTTTCAGGTAATCTGTCGATGTATAATCTTCTTTACAGGCATTGAAAAATAAAATCACTGCTGGCATTATTAGAAATTGTCGTTTTTTCAAGTGAAAATATTTTAAAACCTGACGATTTATTTTTGTGTATTACCCGTTTTAATATGCACCTATCAAAAATACACCCGGTACATCAAATTAGGTAAGAACTGAAATTGCTTTGTATAACCAATTTTATTGGGTTGGGCAGGATCGTAATACTCGGATATCCGGGCCTGGCTGTTGGTAAGGTTAAGTAAATCAAGGAATAATTCGTGCGTTGCTTTCGCTCTATTAATCTTATAGCTAACCGACATATTTAGCATGAAAAGGTTATCAAGCTTAGTATCGTAGGCTTTTTTATAATCCCAATACCTGTTATTTTCAGGATCAACAGCTACGTTACCCTCTGCATCCCTTAAAAGAGGAATGAATTTTTTACCTCCGCCAATAAATACTTTTGAATTTAATGCCAGCGTTTTGTTCTGATTTTTGCCCAGTTTCTTGAATTCCTTTCCACACAATATGTTTACCATATACTTACCGTTATACTGGGTATTCCTCCATACTCCTTCAAGGGATTTGTATTTAGAATCGAACAGTGACGCATTAACTAAAAAATAGTAATTGCCATCGAAAAATCGCTCTAAGCTAAATTCAATTCCATAGTTTTTCCCGGTTCCTTTGTTTACCAATGCCACATAGTTGTAGTCAATGCCTTCGTTGATGGTTGCATAATAACTTGTATCAATGTTTTCGACAGGTAAATTGTATAAATGTTGGTAGTAGGCTTCTACCTTTGCCATCAGATTATCAGAAAAACGTTTTTCATAACCAAGCACATAGTGGTCGGCTTTCAGCAAACCGAGATTTTTATTAGGTTCAACTGTGCTGCCATCAGCCAGTTTTACTTTTGTGAAATAGTTGTGTATGCTCTCCACGGTACTGTATTTTCCATATCCTGCGTGTATTGAGCTTGTTTTGTTAATCTTCCAGTTTACAGCCATTCGAGGTTCCAGTGTACTTTTTTGATTGAGCAAAACATTCATGTTATGCACACCGGCTACAAAAGATATATTTTCGTTAAAACTATGCTTCCAGTTAACAAAATTATTCAGGGTATTGATGCTTTTATCAAAATTAGTCACATTTACCAAAGCCGAATCCTGGTAGTTGTATGTGTGCTGGCAATAATTACTGCTATTCACGGTGAATTTTGAACCAATCTGAATTTTGTTTTTAGCGTTGAGTTTGCTGTTGTATATCATAGCCGACCGATACGCTGAATTCCCTATTCTGCTTTTAAATGTATGCACCTTATTTATTACGGAGTCGCTTAAAAATTCACCATTATTATCATATTGTTTAACGATATTACCTTCGAAAATATCATCATCCATTCCGGAAGCTGAGTACGACAACAGTGTTTTTATATAACTATTGGCATTAATTGAAAATGTATGACTCATTCCAAGATTCGCAAGGAAAGTGCTTTTATCGTAATCTTTGCCAATAGTTGCATCTTTAATTGAAAGACCTGGAACTACAGTCGAATTTTTCATTAAAAAGCCATCTAACCCGCCTAATCCGAACAATGAAAAGGTTCCTGCTTTTTTTGTTGGAAGTACAACCTTCAATGTGGCATCCTGGTAATTATAGTGATCCATTCCGGGAACATCAACCAGGCCAAGTTTTGTTAGTGCAGTAACCGTTGAATACCTGTAATTTACAAGGTACGAACCTGCATAGCCTTTTTTGAAAGGACCTTCGAGGGTAATATCGGCACCCATAAAACCAACCCCGCAGGCAGCTTCGAACTTTTCGTTATTACCATTACGTAATTTCACATCCATAACACTCGATAATACATTCCCATATTCAGGCGAAAATGCTCCCGTATAAAAATCGGAAGTAGCCAGCAGGCTATTATTCAAAGCAGTTAGCGCCCCGACTGATGCGTTCTGATCATCCAGGTGATAAGGGCTAAAGATTTCTATCCCATCCAACCGCCATTGCAAATATTTGGGCGAATTGCCCCTTACAATGATATCACTGCTTCCGTCGGGAGTGCATGCCACCCCTGCGTAACTGGAAGCAACACGTGCCGGGTCGTCCATGCCTCCGGTGTAACGTTTCGTTTCTTCAGCTGAAATTGTATGCGAGCTAAGCATAACCATATCGTTTCTTGCCTCACCTTTCTTAGCCGATTTAATAACAATCTCCGACAAAGTTACAGCGGATGCAGGCAAATTAACATCCAGCACAACCTCCTTACCTGAATTTACCTCAATGTTTGAAATTGTTTTTGTTTCGTAACCTATGTAAGATATTTGTAAAGTAATCCGGCCTATGGTTATTTTTTCCAATCTGAAAATGCCATCAACATCGGATGTTGTTCCAATAATCGGGTTGGAACCAGCTATAATTACGGTTGCACCCGGCAACGGCAATCTGCTGTCGGCATCAATGATAGTGCCTCTTACTGTTTGCGTAAGTTTTTGTCCAAATGCCATTGTTGTGAAAATGGCAATTGCCGAAATTGTTAAATAAAACTTTTTCATGCTTTTTTCTTTTAAGATTATTTTATTGATAGTTCTCTTCACCCGGATTACCTGAAATAAGTTTCAGGTTAAAATCTTATCAGGTTCCTGCTTTTTTTTGCTTTTCGCTTTACTATAACCCAGATAGAGCTGAGTGCAATTATAATCCACATGGCTTTGGGCATTTATAGTTCATATCCTGATTTTTGGGATATATGCGACAGGTTACTGATGAACATCTCATGCGACCCTGAAGAATTCGCACACCCCAGGGAATATAACCTGCACACATCAACAAAGCACCTGTTGAGCTTATCAACTCTATATCGGGATTGTTAAGCAATATCAGACCTGTAACCAGGCATATTCCCTGCCATTTGCTGATAAAACGTTCCTTCATAAGGCCGACAGCCTGAATTATAGCGCCAATTGTTAACAAAGGCAGAAACCAGACCACCCAGAGCAACCCGGCTTTATTTACAATGACAGAAAGGAATGGCACAAACTCCTGAAATTGCACTTCGGGCAAAGTGTCGAATGCCGAAAGCACCAAACACAATGCTCCTTTATCCACCGCCAGTATAAAGGCACCAAATAAACCGATAATCCCACCCCAAAACCCCAATTGTTTGCCTTTGCCCTGCAAAACGTTCATGATACTTATCTGCGAGATCATAATAACCGGGACTGCAAACATTACAATTAAATGACCTATGTGATAAATGGGTTGATGATGAAACCTGCCAACAAGTTGTTCAACGGTTTGTAAAGGTTGGAGCGCAAAAAGATGGGGGTGCATTATAAACCCGATGAGCAACATAATTGGAAAGGCAATAATTGATATTGCAAACCCTTTCCTTCTGATTGTTTCGATTTTCATGGCATTCATTTTTTATTTCTATTGTGAAATATTAAGTCGTGTTGCTCATATTCAATTGAAATACATACCACGATTGTGCCATAATTTTAACTATATGATATTAAGCCATATACAAAATAACACTTAGCAAACGATGTCAATTAATTATACAAATTATGTCTAATTATCATACAGGACTATTTGATTTGTTACAAGCTAAAATTATTTTGTTGCCAATTCACTTTCACGAATTTGTGCAAAAGGCAGAATACTTGTGGGATGAAAATAAGGGCATGCAGCGAACGCCTGACTTAGTTCAATTTAAGGTTCAAATACAAAAAGGGTTTATAACAAATTCAGTTGATAGCTTTACGTATAATAAGGTCCTCAGGCTTGAAGTGGTGCCCAAAGTCCAATGGGGAGAAACAAGGTGCATCTCCTGGTGCAAAATCCCCTAAGAGGAAAAGGGTGCTTCCTAGGGAATGTCGCCGAATAATGTCCTTATTTTTTGCTTGAACAGATATAGAATCTGTTCGAGTCAGGTTCTGACTAAAACCAATGGTTGTGAAAAGGGTAATTGCGATAATTGCTATATTAATCTTTTTCATGCTTTTTATAAGAAAGATTAACATATTCTTGTGTTTTAATCTTAAGCAAGCTTAACCGAAATAAGTTTCTGGTTTAAATCTCTTATTAGGTTTAGGATTCCGTGTAAATGGGCTTCATCTTTTATATTTACAGTTAGAATAGTATTGATTCCTTCATAACTGATTTCAAAAGCTTCAAAGCAGTCTTTCCACTTTTTGTCAAGGATACCCTTAACTGTTATTCGGGTTTTGCCTTTCATGATTTTTTTGCGATTTAAATCTGATACAAAGTTGAGGCGATAGCCACAAAAAAAATCACCCGCAAGGGTGATTTTGGGGGTGATTATAATAACTCATGCCACCATGGCACATAGAAAAGTGGCATATAGTCGTGCCAGCCAAAGATAAAAGAAAAAAATATATGAATAGTGGGTGCCATCAGCAATATAATTGGTATATAGTATTTCAATTCACGCTTTGTCAGGCGCAATACAATCGGTGGAAGAACAAAGGTTACAAATGCGGGAATTCCATAAAAAATCCACCAGGGGACTCCTTTCCCATACGTAATTCTTGCAAATGTCATCCCCCCCACAACCGCAATAAGGGATAATAAAACTATCCTGAAAACGGGTTGTTTGGGTCGTTCCCGCAATGTGAAAAGCAGAACCAGGACAAATACAATTAATGCAAAAAGCATGTAGACTAAAAATTTTTCAATCTCATTCATACAATTAAGGTTTTAAGTAAGTGGTTTATAAATTTGTTACAAGTATTATCTGTAGCACTAAACTTGTCAAACCTATTATTCCAATAAAAATGAAATCCTTGCCAAGGATGTTCCGCTTTTTTCTTAAAATCACTTTTCGGAAAAGGAGTAATTCAATAAAGGGTAATAGCGCCAGGAAACCATAACCGTAAAATGTTGTTGGTTTATATAAGTCGTTCCACGCTCCGCGAAGTATTCCAAAAAAGAAATAATCTAAAATAACAGAGCTAACTACCATGGTCAATGATGTCAAGGCACTTCCTGTTAAAATATTTTTACCATTGTACCGGATCAGACATAAATAAATTCCAAAACCCCAGAATAAAGGCATAATGGTTAGCATCATAGCAATACCTAGATTGGCACTAATACTCCAGGGATACCACAATATGATATTTCCTGTCCAATATAAAGCGAATCCAATTGTCAGATTATATAAAAGCCATTTTTTCATAGTATCGCGTTACAAAAAAGCAGAATTGAGGCAAGCAATGTGTTTCTCATGATTTCGAAAGTTTTTGTTATTAAATTTTTGCTGTTGAACTCTTAAAAAGTGGAAATTTTCTGATTATTCGTTTTTCAAACTTTCGACCGGGTTGGCAACAGCAGCCTTAACAGACTGGTAACCAACCGCTATAACAGCAATTGCCAAGGTTATAACGCCTGATACAAAAAATATCCACCAGCTTAAATCAATCCTGTACGCGAAATCCTGAAGCCATTTATTCATAAAGTAATAAGCCAATGGCCATGCGATCAGGTTACTGATGATTACAAGAATGGCAAATTCACCTGAAATATTTTGAACAATACTTTTTATGGAGGCGCCATGCACTTTCCGGATACCAATTTCTTTTTTACGCTGTTCGGCAACAAATGATGCCAGTCCTAATAATCCCAGACATGCAATAAATAATGCGACTAATGAAAATGTTGAGATCACCCGCGAATATTTTTCCTCTGATTTATACATCCTGTCAATGGATTCATCAAGGAAATTATATTCAAACGGAAATTGGGGAAAGAACCTGGCCCAAACATCTTTTAACTTCCTGATAGTTGTAGCCATGTTTGCAGAGTTTGTTTTTACAATAAACTCTTTAAACCAGCCGGGATTACACATAAATACCTGAGCAGTAATTTCGTTATGTAGCGAACTGGAATTAAAGTCCTTCACTACTCCAATGATCTCCGGTTTAAAATCATTCAGTGAAATATTATAGGATTTCCCGATTGCGTCCTGTGCGTTCTTAAAGCCAAGATTTTTCACCATCTTCTCATTTATTATCATTGCATTCGGGAAATCACTCGTAAATTCCTCCGAGAAATTTCGTCCCGCGACCAATTTCACTCCGAAATGATCCATGTAATCATAGTCCACCGAATTTACTTCAATAGCGAAACTTCCTTTACCATCTGAATTTGGTTTGCATTCAGTGCCAATGTTGTTGCTGCTTACTGGAGCCCCTCTGCCCGTTGTTACACCTTGTACACCTGGTATGCTCCTGATTTCATTTTTTATCGTTTTATAATTATTGTCAATTTTTCCCTGGACCGGTAAAACGATCATATACTCTTTATTAAATCCCATGCTATAATCACGCAAATACTTAAGTTGAAGATTGACAATTATAGTCCCGGCAATCAGCATAATTGAAATAGAAAACTGAAGAATAACCAATCCTTTTCTCAGCATGGAAGAGTTTTGCCTGCCACTGTCGCCATGCGAGAGATTTCCTTTCAACACTTTAACCGGTTGATAGGAAGAGATAAAGAAAGCCGGATAAATGCCTGCAACTAATCCAACAAGAAAAACACCTCCAATTGTCAGGAATATGGTTTTCCAATTATCACTGAGATAAAATCTGATTTCAGTTCCAATCAATGCTGAAAACGAGGGCATTACAAGTATTACAGCAATTATTGAAATTACTAATGCTGCCAGCGACAACATGACCGATTCACCAAGAAATTGCTTTACTAACTGAAATTTACCGGCACCCATTACTTTTCGTATTCCAATTTCGACAGCACGCTTTGAGGCCCTGGCAGTAGAAAGGTTTACAAAATTTATGCAGGCAAGCAGTAAGATGAACAAAGCTATTGAACTCAGGATAATAATCCTGGACATTGAACTGTTTTCTTCAATCTCATCGGCTAAGTGTGAGTTCAGGTGAATTCCTAACAATGGGCGAACAAGAACTCTCCAGCCCCCTGATTTTATGTCAGAGTATGTTTTAAAAAAGTTCTCAGTCTTTTTTTCAAAAGTTTTTGGGTCAAACCCCTTTTCAACAAGCATGTAAGTATAGGATCCGAAAGTAGCTCCCCATTGAGGAAAGTAAATTGCAACCGGTTGTTTCTCAAGCGAGGAATATGGAGCGATGAAGTCGAATCGAAAGTGAGAGTTAACAGGTACATCTTTTATAACTCCGTTTACTTCAAATATATACTTGTTATCAATTTCAATTATTTCCCCAAGAGGGTTCTTATTCCCAAAATATTTCCTGGCGGCTGATTCAGTTAAAACAATGCTGTTTGCTTTTTTGAGAAACAGTGCTTGATTCCCAAGTATTGCATCATAACTAAATATATCGAAAAATGCTGAATCAGCATACGTAATTCTGTCTTCGAAATTTTTGATATCTCCGGCTTTTACAAGCTTACGCTCTGAAAAATAAATACGTGAGAACTTCTTTATTTCAGGATATTCATTTTTAAGTGTGGGCCCCAAAAGCGCCTGTGATTGCGCATTATGTGCCGTTCGCCCAGATTCGGTAATACTGAACTCAATGCGATAAATCTGTCTGGCATTTTTGTGGAAGGTATCATAGCTTAAATCCTGTTTGATATACAGAGCAACAAGAATGCACGCTGTAATGCCGATTGACAACCCTATGATGTTAATAAACGAATAGAATCTTTGAGATTTAAGATTTCTAAACATAATTCTTAAGTAGCTTTCTAACATGGTTCCTTTTTTAAAATATTACTGAAAGCTCCAGGTTTCCCCTTTTATATAAATCCCTTTTTGCAGTATGTTTTCGATGTTTTCAAAAACGAGATAGTCATCGGTAAAAGGATTTGATACACCTGAAATGCTGTTATTGTTCGTCGCGGTATTGACCATCATTCCTTTTTTATCGTTGTAAGGATTGGGCAAACAGGTTATTAATCGCAAATTGGTTCCTTCGTGTTTTTTGTCGGTGTAAATCGCATTATTAGTTATTCTGAACGGAAATGTTTCCATGTGTTTTTTCAGGAACAAATTACTTTCGATGGTTCCATATGCCATAATTGAGTAGTCGGATAAATCCATGTTTAATGCCTCAGTATCTGAACGAATAATACTCACATCACTTTTCATTTTTTGGATTCGTGAAGTATAATTGAAAATATTTCTTAGTGCTGCCGTATCTGGGTCGTTGGTCGGATAAATAATCACTATTTTGTTGCTGCCCAATACGGATGAAATAGGTCCGCAAAAGAGCGGATGCAGTAATTTTTCGTTATCAGTAAGGGCCAGACTATCAAACACGCTGATGAGTTTAGGGTAATACTGTGTGAAGGTGATGTTTTTGGTTTGCCGTTCGTGTTCAAACTGTTCAAGTTTAGCGATGAGCGGTTCGATGTATGCAAACCGAAGTGATTTTTCCCTGCTTAACTGTATTTTTGTTTCGTCTTCGCTACCATAAGTAGATAGAATCCGGATAAATATTGCCCGTATAATGTGCTCATTCACACAATTTCCCCAATTGTAACAAGCCATTGCTTTCATTTCATTTTCGAGCGGGCAGTATAATTTCGATGAAGCTTCAATTTGAGATTTGTATTTCTCAGTAAGTGGATTTACAAACGAATGACTGAACTCATGCCAGAGGAAATAACTTAATCCAAGTTTGTTATAATACGGAATGTTGTCTTTCATATCCAAAACGTTGAGGCAGGCATACGTATCAAAATTATTCTTTTGAGTTGGTATCCGGATTCCATATCCACCTGCAAAAGAAGGAGATAAAGTAACCGTATAGCTGTTTTTTGATTCGTTGAAATAGTTTTCCAATTTCCCAACCGGATCAAAATCAGCTAAATCATCAGCGGTATAATCTACCATCTTCTGATAAAATGATTTTTTACTATTCCAGAATTCAGCAAAATTGCTTTCTATTGCAAAATGATGAAGGGCTTTAGAGTATTTTTCGAGATTGTTAATTCCGTTGCTCCGTTCGATTAGCCGGGCGGGAAAGGGATGTACTGCTTTTAATTCAGGAACTTGTGAGAGACACAGCATTAGATTTACGGGAGCATCGTAAGCAAAACCATATTCACTCTCAAGTTGATGAGTTAATATTGAAGCTTCATGTGCGTTGTTTTTACTAAAGAATGTCATCAACTCTTTGCTGTAAGGAGTTTTCCTGTTGATGGTGGAATAATCGGAAATAACCTGAACGGCACTAAGCAATTCCATCCGCGGATCAACTGTAATTTTAAGTTTTCCGACAGTTCGTGAGATTGGTACAAGTTGCTGGCCAATTGCGCAAACACCATTCAGGAAAAACAATGGAATTAGAAATATAAGTTTCATCGGTTGCAGGTTTTCATTTAAAATAATCCCTTTATTCATACTTCAGCGATTCCACAGGATTTCTTGTTGCGGCACGCCAGCTTTGAATACTTACCGTGAATAATGCAATCGCCATGGCAATGATGCCTGAAAGAGCAAAAATCCACCAGCTTAGTTCAGTTTTGTAAGCAAAATTTTCGAGCCATTTGTGCATAGCATAATATGAAATGGGGATAGAAATTAAAAAGGCGATAACAACCCATTTCACAAAGTCTTTGTTGAGCAGCAGCATTACTTCCGAAATTTTGGCTCCGTTTATTTTGCGGATACCGATTTCTTTGGTGCGGTTTTCGGCAGTAAAAGCTGCCAGGCCAAATATTCCAAGACAGGCAATCAGGATGGCGACCATCGAAAAGATAAGCATAATCCGCCCGAACCGTGCTTCTTTTTTGTACAACTGATCGTAATAACTATCATAAAAAAAATATTCACAAGGGCTGTCTGGTACAATCTTTTTCCATTGCTGTTGCACAAACGAAACGGTATTTTTTACGTCGTGCGTTGCAAGTTTCAGAGTAAGAAAATTGTACCTGGTCTCAAACATATATATAACCAGTGGTTCCATATTTTCGTGCAGCGATTTGAAATGAAAATCATTAATTATCCCTGTTACTGAACCTTGTTTACCATTGTAGGTTGAAAAAGATTTCCCCAGAGGCTGGTTCCAACCAAGTTTCTTAGCTGCTGTTTCGTTAAGCAAATATTGCGTGCCGTTGTAGGGGCAGGCAGTATCGCCCGGCTTATACCCTTTTTTCAATTGAATACCGTAAGTGGCGATAAAGTCTTTATCTACCTCCAAGTAAGTCATTGGTATTTTACCTTCAGGCATTTGCCCTTCGTAATTTATTGACGTGACCCACTTTAACTCTCCAGGCAAATCGGAAGTAGCACTTGCCGAAACTATGTTTGGATTAGAAAGTAATTCCTTTTTAAACAATTGTATTTTACCTTTGATAACCTGGTCATTTAAAGGGATAATCATCAGTTGTTCTTTTGAAAAACCAAGGTTGCTGTTACTTACATAATTCATTTGCCTGTACACCAAAAGCGTTGTCATAATAAGGATGATGGATACCCCGAATTGAAACAGAACCAGGAGTCCCTGCATTCCTATCCTTGTCTTTCCTTTTGTTTCAGATTTCCGGAATAACAAAACAGCTTTTTGCCGTGAAACCATCCATCCTGATAACGGTCCGGTAATAAGCACAATAAACAGGAACAACAATCCCAGGATAGTAAGGAAATTATTTCCCGGCATCCCTTCACTAAGTTCGGTACCTGTTAACGCGCTGAACCATGGCAGAAGCAATTTTATAATAACAGCTGCAGCCAATATTGAAATTCCGGTAAGCATAATTACTTCCGAAAGGTAGAGCCAGATAAGCTGAGCCGTTCCTGCACCCAATACTTTCCGCACACCGAGTTCGGTAGCACGTCGTGCATTTGCTGAAAACGAAAGGTTAATATAATTGATACAGGCAATAAACAGTATCAGCAAAGCAATAATGCTGAGGACATAGACAGTGCGGATATCGCCGTTAGATTTAAATTCACCCCCTTTGTCGGAATGCAGATGAATAGAAGTTAAGGGTTGAATATGAAGAGAATTACCCAAATCCATTCCGCTGTAAAATTCAATGGCTGACTTACCAAATACCTGGTTAAATTGCTCCTTGTTTACTCCCGGATGAATTAGCAGATAGGTAAAAACCACCGTATTCATAGGATTTACAAGAAAATCATTCCCGTAAATGTTTTTTGCAGTGGACATGGAAACAACCAAATCGAACCGTAGATGTGAGTTTTGGGGTATATCTTTCATGATGCCGCTAACAGTGAGACTGGTATTACGGTTGTAACGGATTGTTTTACCTATAGGATTAGCATTCCCAAAGTATTTTTTTGCTGCCGATTGTGTCAGCACCACCGAATTAGGTTCATTAAGCACCGAATTAGAATTTCCGGAAATGAGCGGCAAAGTAAAAACATCGAATATGGAGGGATCAGCCAATATGAGGTTTTCTTCAAAAAAGCTATTTTCGCCATAACTCATCAATGCCTTGGCAACCTTCGATATACGTACTGTATTGCTGATTGCCGGGAATTTCCCCTGAAGAAAAGCTGCCAACGGTGCCGGAGTCTGTGTCCAATCACTTTCCTTGCCATCAAAGTTCTGGGAAAGGTAAACCCTGAATATCTGATCGGCATGTTTATTAAAACGATCGTAACTAAGTTCGCCCTGCACATAAATCATGATCAGGCAGGAAGCTACTATACCCAGGGTTAGACCAAACAAGTTAACCAATGAAAATAATTTCTGTTTCCTGAAATTACGGATTGCAAAAAGAAGATTATACTTTCCCATAATTGTTCGTATTACACGTATTCATTGTAACTATTCATATCTCAATGACTCCACCGGGTTTCTGGTTGCCGCTTTCCAGCTCTTCAGGGTCACAGTTAAAAGCGTAATTACAAGTACCAGCGAACTGGCAAGGGCAAATACCCACCAACTGAGTTCTGCTTTATACGCAAAGTTTTCGAGCCATTTATTCATCATGTAAGAGGCAATGGGAGATGCAATTACAATAGCGATGATCACCCACTTCACAAAATCATTATACAGCAGTGCCAGTATTTCCGAAACTTTTGCCCCATTTACTTTACGGATGCCAATTTCCTTGGTCCGTTGCTGAATAGAAAACAGAACCACACCCAAAATCCCAAGAATGGAGAGGAATATGGCAATTCCGGACAGGCCCGATATTATTTTGGCTGTATTTATTTCAGAGTCGTAGTTTGCACTGATTCTATCATCCATAAATTGATAGCTGATTGGCCATTCAGGTGCAATTTCTTTCCACACAGCATTTATCTTTTTTAACGTTACCGAATAATCGCCTTTCGCTAACTTAATGGCTATATCCTGTTTGCCCCAGCCCCTGATAAAGTACATAACCGGTTTGGAGCTTTCCCTTAATGTAAAATATTGCATATCCTCAATCACTCCAATTACTTCAAGTTCATTTCCAGGAGTGTCGGCATTATTCAGAACAATAATTTTTCTTCCTACAGGATCATTAAGATTGAGAGCTTTAGCAGCGGATTGGTTGATTACCATTCCTGATTTTTTATCGTTTGAGAAATTAATGTTAAAATCACGGCCTGCAATAAATCTTGCACCCACCGTATGCAGAAAATCATGATCTGCTGTTATCTGGCATATATTGATTTTCTGATTTTCCTTATCGGGCAACCATGCCGGAGAATAGTTATTGATGAATCCTCCGGGTGCATTTTGCGCCACACCCACGCTTTTAACCATAGGCATTTTGAGTAACTTTTCTTTGAACAACTCATATCGTTTATCCATGTTTTCGGTATACGGATTGTTAACAATGAGTACATTTTCCATATCAAATCCTACCTTACTTTTAAGTACCAGCTGGAGCTGTTTATTAATAACGATGGTTGAAATAATTAGAGTTGTTACTATGATTAATTGAAATGTAACCAAGGATCCTCTTACCAGTTTTTGCTTTTTCTTACCCCTGGTTCCTAAAATGCTGGCCTGGGATTTAAGTGCATTCGAAAGCTGGAACGAATTCAGGAAAGCAATCGGGTAACTGACTGAAATAAAAGCTGAAGAGATCAATAATAGGATATCAAGGAGTAATACCTCAAAATGAATTCCCAATGATTTGCCACTTAAACTGTTAACAGCGGGTAAAAGTATTGTTGCTAAACATGTAGCCAGAATGATTGCCATTAACAACACAGTGAGTGTTTCGGTAATCTGGTCGGCAATAATCGATTTCGTTGAAGCTCCATGCACCCTTCGGATACTTGCTTCTTTTGCTTTCCGGCGATGATCTGCAGTAAGTATATTAATATAGTTAGCTATAGCAATTCCCAGAATTAACAAAGCAATAAAAATGAATCCGTACACTACCTTGATATCCCCTTTTATAGCACTATCCCAAACAGTTCCTACTGATTTTAAGTGGATATCTCCTAAAGGTTCGAGATATAATTCAAATTCACGTTTACCTTTTGGAATTCCATTACCTTCGGCAAAACTGTTGGTAAGCTGCGTTTCTATTCCTTTTTTGTTCATTTCATCAGACAACAGAAAATAATAGCAAAATGCAGATATGTACCATTTGGAAATCATGTCGTTATTGATGGTTTGAAAACTTGAAACAGACGCTAAAAAATTCATTGTTAAGTGCGACTGTTTTGGCATATTCTTTACAACCCCGGTAACAGTAAAGTCATAGTCTTCCTGACTGATTATTTTGCCTAATGGGTTTTCTTTCCCAAAATACTTTTTAGCGATAGATTCAGTAATAATAACACTTAATGGTTTTGCAAGTGCCTGTTTCGGATTACCGAGTACAAAATCAAATTTCAGGATATCCAGGATTCCGGGATCTCCGAACAGAAAACTGGTTTCGGAATAAGTTGTGTTATTTATGGAAATAAACCGTTCACCTAAAAATGGTTGTAGTCTGGCAACCTTTTCAATTCCGGAAATATCCCCGATGTTCTCAAAAAACACCCCGGGAAACGAACAGTTAACGTTGCTTTTATCTTTAGCTACAAAATTAAGGCGGTATATATGCTCGAAATTCGTATTGTATTTATCAAACGCTAATTCATCTTTTACAAAAAGGTAAACCAGGATGCAACAGCAAAAAGCAACTGCAAAGCTTATCAACACTAGCAAAGTAGATAATCGTTGACTTAGCATGTGGCGAAAGGTAAGTTTAAGGCTTTTCATAATTTCATGGCTTGTATGAGGATTTGCTCAAATTCAGTTTATTCGTATCTCAGTGCTTCCACCGGGTTCCTTGTAGCTGCCCTCCAGCTTTGCCAGCTAACCGTTATCAGTACAATTCCCATGGTTAGCAATCCGGCAAGGGCAAATATCCACCAGCTCAGGTCGGTTTTGTAAGCAAAGTTTTCGAGCCATTTGTGCATGAAATACCAGGCAATTGGGGTAGAAACGATAAAGGCTATTGCAACCCATCGCACAAAGTCCATATTCAGCATAGCCATTACCTCCCAAATTGTTGCACCGTTTATTTTACGGATTCCTATTTCTTTGGTGCGTTTACGGCTGGCATGAAATGATAGTGCAAATAAGCCAATCACAGATAAGAAGAGACTGATGAAACAGCAACTCACAATGAGTTTTGCATAATTGGTATTTTCCCTGTGATACCATTCGTACCGTTCACTCACTGATTCCAGATCAGGCGGAGAATCCGGAACAAGTGTTTGCCAGGCTTTCGTAATGGCTTTCCTTGCTTGCTGAAGCTGGCCGGGAGATGCCTTAACCAGCAGATGATTTCCGGCTGTATCACATATTATTATTGTTGGTTCAATAATTTTTTTCAGACTGTAATAATTAAAGTCTTTAACGATTCCGATAATCGTGAATCTATCATCACCAGGGAGTTTTTCCCCAAGCAGGTTTTTACCAGGGAATTTTCCCTCCATTGTTTCATTTATCAGGCAACTATTAAAATCTGATGCCATGTTGCCTGAAAAATTTCTGCCGGAGATTAAACTTATTCCAAGTGTATTGATATAGTTTTCGTCGCCTCTTAAAATGGATGGGGCATATTCCAGCTCTTTCCC
Organism: Bacteroidales bacterium; assembly: GCA_963665485.1. Lineage (GTDB taxonomy): Bacteria > Bacteroidota > Bacteroidia > Bacteroidales > UBA4417 > UBA4417. The sequence goes on from OY762227.1 coordinate 2,537,075, forward strand.
ATTTTCGGTGTAATGGTACAAAACCATAATGTATTCGAGTAAAGGTGAGGCTGAAGTTACCGAAACAAGGTCAATTGCAGGGTTTTTGAGAATTTCCTCTCTGAAAACTTTAACCTTGTCGGTATATTTATATGGCAACTTTACTTCGATAACCTGTTTGTCAATACCGATTTCTTTATTTGAGATGTAGTTTATCTGTTTCATGATAATGAAAGAGCCAACCAACAGAACTAATGAAATTGTTAGCTGCAGAATATTGAAAGCCGGTATTCTGATCTTTTTTCCATCATAATCTACCCAATCATTATGCGTTGAAGAAATGAGCTGTCGTTTAATCTTTATAATTGAAAACACCCAGGTTACCAATAGCAGGAAAGCGATTACCCCGAGTGAGAAAAACAGTGCATTTGTTTGAAACAATAATCTGATTTGGATATCTGCAGCAACTAAAGAATTAAAAAACGGCAGTAACACTGACATCAGTTCCAAGCTTAAGGCAAAAGCAATAACAATAATCACCAGGTTTTCAATCATGAAACCGGCGACCAGGTTGCCTTTTGTGCCTCCGTTTATACGTCGTATATTAAATTCGCGGGTGTTATCAAGCAATTTATTATTTATAAGCCCCAAATAATTGAAAGAGGCTACAACTATGATCATCAGCCCGATTATAAATGCTATCAGCAAGTCAGCTTTTACTCTGACACCGCCTAAGTGCGAATTTCCCAATGTATCAAAATAAGCATCCTTTAAACTCTCTAAGTAGTATTTCCCTGGTGTTTCATTGAAGATACCAGGTATTTTATTTTTTTCTTTCGCAAAAATCCTTTCGAGTTCAACCGGATCTGTATTTGCTTTAAGTTTCAGAAAAGCAAATCTTTCACTGCTCTCAGCGAACTTTACCATATCAAAATGAAGTTGGGTGTTCTCTTCCGGTCTTCTGAATATTCCTGAAATTATATAATCATTTTTGGAATTACTGTTTACCAGGGTGATTGTTTGACCTACCACTTTGCGTTTTCCGAAGTATTTTGTTGCCAGTTCTTCAGAAATCACTATATCCTGTTTTGTTGCAAGTGCAGTGTTTGGATTATTAGTCAGGAGTTGATAGCTGAAAAAATTAAAAAAGTTAGCGGATGCCCCATATATATCCGGATCATCATCAAAGGATTGTCCGTTTACTATAATTTTCAGGGCACTTCCCGTATTAATCCGGCAGTAATCCTCAACCTGGTCAAAATTCGCCTTTATGTATTCCGCAGCACCACTTTTGCAGGTTGACATCCGGGATCCTTTATTAAAAGGGTCATCGCATTTCAGCATATAGATGCGATCCACATCTTTCTGAAAACTATCGGTATTTAATTCACGGGTTATAAAAAGTATGATAAGATTTAAACTTGCCATCCCGACTGCAAGACTTATTATGATTACCAAAGTATTCAACCGGTCCCGGAATAGTCTTTTAAAGAGTTGTTCTAATTTCATGATTTCAGATTTCTATTTATTATCATAATGAAGCATTTCCACTGGTTTCCTCGTAGCTCCTTTGCGACATTACTAGCTAACCGTTGTCAACACGATTTCCAGCATCAACAACCCGGGAAGAGCTATTAACTTTTTGTAACATTTTACAGTTTCATCATTAATGGTATTATGTCATGAACCAATCCTTGAAACTTCTCATTATCTAATTCATTTGCAGAATGGATATAGATTATTTTCGAATCTATCTTTATCAGCCAGGAAAGATTTGCACCTGAATTTCCGGGATATAGAATAGTATTTTCCCTTCCTCCAATTCCTAATCCAAATTTATATCCATCCACTTCCTTTACCCAATCTGTCATTGTTGTAAACTCTGGCTGTTTGCTTATATAAGCCATCATTCTTAAATAATCTTCAATCGTACCTGTCAATCCGCCAGCAAATCCAGACAGACTATAATGGTACGGCCACGGATTCATATACCCTGCCGGATAATTACCTTTACCATTATCCATTTTTATTGAAGGTGCAATTTCTTTAAATTGCTCTCTTAATAAAGCATCGACTGTTTTACAGGTTTCTTTTCCCAGAATAATACCGGCAGCATTAAATCCGGTGTTTGAATATAAAACTTCATCACCTGGGTTAAAAGCCAGCTCCTTGTTTTTGTATGCGGTATCAACGGTCATTTGCGCATCTCCAGGTTGTTGGCAACTGAACAGTATCTCAACATAATCCTGTATTCCACTGGTGTTAGATAACAACATTTTGATTGTGATTTTATCAGACTTCGGATAACCTTGTTTTAACGGGAACCACGTATCAATCGTTGATTGAATATTTAATCCGTTTTTAAGAATTAAATAACTGATTGCAGGTTTTGAACCGGGGCACATGAGTCTCAAATCATTTCCCTTATCAATAGCTCCTTTTGAAAACGTTTTTACATTATCCGTTTTGCAATCAATAATACCAACAAGCATTCCTGCATTCATATTTGTTGCGGACAATACATATTGGTTTAACAAATTATCAATAGCACTTTCTGTCTGGGCATGCGATACACAAAACATATTTACCAGCAGTATTATCAGGACACTTTGTTTTCTCATCTCAATAGAATTAATATTCAGTCGTCGGTTCTTGTATTTTTACCTAAAATTTGATTGCAGTCTTTATAAAGCGTATTCTTCAACCCTTTTATTCATATTCTCGGTTACCACCTGCCCGTCGAAAAGGTTGATGATCCGGTGTGCAAAACCGGCATCGTGTGTGGAGTGTGTAACCATAATAATAGTTGTTCCACTGCGGTTAAGGTCAGTAAGAAGTTCCATCACCTCAAAACCGTTTTTCGAATCAAGGTTACCGGTAGGCTCATCGGCAAGTACCAGCTTGGGGTTGGCGACCACTGCCCGGGCAATGGCTACGCGCTGCTGCTGTCCGCCCGACAATTGCTGCGGGAAATGCTTTGCACGATGTCCCATCTGCATTCGTTCCAACACTTCGGATACCAGGCGTTTACGCTCAGTATGCTTCATTTTGAGGTAGATAAGCGGTAGTTCCACATTTTCGTGTACATTGAGTTCGTCTATCAGGTTGAAACTCTGGAACACAAAGCCGATGTTGCCTTTACGTAATTGAGTGCGCTGGCTTTCGCGAAGATGGCCCACTTCCTGTCCATCGAAATAATACTTGCCTTCGGAAGGGTTATCCAGGAGTCCCAGAATATTCAGCAAGGTTGACTTCCCGCAACCCGAAGGACCCATCACGGCAACGAAATCGCCTTTGTTGATGATTGTATCCACCTTCAGTAAGGCGCTGGTTTCTACTTCCTCGGTACGGAAGATTTTTGATAATTGCTCTGTTCTGATCATTAGGTTTAATTTTTAGGAGTTTAATTTTTATGTTTTGTTACTTTTGACTTTCTTTAACCACCAAGACAATAAGTTCACTAGTAATTACTTAGGGAAAAATTGTTAGTTATGCTTCACATTGACCTTTAATTTTTGATTTTTCACCTTTGAGTTTATTTCAACATAAGCCTTTCATTATCCCCAAATAATTCATATCCTGAAGTAATCACTTTTTCGCCTGGCTGCAAACCTTCAAGTACTTCGTAGTAGGTCGGATTTTTGCTTCCAATCTTGATGTTTCGTTTTATGGCAGTTCTTTCTGCTTTGTCAAGTACATATATCCATTGGCCCCCGGTGCTTTGATAAAAGGCTCCCTGCGGTATGAGGGTGGCTTCAGCCGGTTCGCCCAATTGGAGTTTTATATGGTAGGTTTGCCCGGTACGCACATTTTCCGGCATACTTCCGGTGAAAACCAGGTCAATTTTGAATTGCCCCTGCCTTACTTCGGGATAAACTTTTCGTACACGCAAACCAAATTCTTTATCCTGCCTCTCAAGCGTAGCAGTCAGGTCGGGCACAATCCTGTCAATATAATGTTCGTCGATTAAAGCCTGCACTTTGTAGCCTGAAAGCACATTAATCTGCCCCAGACTCGTTCCCTGTCCCAGTTGTTGTCCGATTTCCGCATTAAGCATCCCAAGCTGGCCATCAACCGGTGCTTTAACCAAAAGATTATCAAGGCGTTCCTGGACATACATCAGGGCTTTACGCATTTTCACCATATCTGATTCGAGTTGTACGATATCTTTTGCTTTAATCAGGGAATCACTCATTGCCTTTTGTTTATTTATTTCGAGCAATTCCTTCTGGTACATAAAGTCTTCTTCAGCCTGCAAATAATCTTCTTTTGCAATAAGCTGATTCTCGTACAGCTTTTTATTCTGTTCAAATTTACGAGTTGCTTTTGACAATAGCAGCTTGTTTTCGAGCAAATTGCGTTTGCTTTGAATTCGATCCACTTCAAAATTGATGCGGGCTGTCCGCAGGTAATTCTCTTTTTCGGCAAGGCTGGTTTCGCTTATCAGGATAGTCTGGTACAATTCGCGGTTTTCGAGTTTCAGAATTACATCACCCTTTTTCACCATTTCCCCTTCTTCGATATAACGCTCAACCACACGACCTCCTTCCAGTGCGTCCAAATAAATAGTGGTAATTGGTTCAACCTGGCCTATCACAGTAATATAATCGTCGAACTCGCCTTTGGTTACCGTATCAATCGTGATCTTATCCATAGAAATATTTAACGACGAACCGCGATTTTGAAAAACAAGAAACAGGATAAGAGTAATAACCATCGCCCCTCCAATTATATAAGGAAAATGCTTTTTTTGAATGCCTTTCTTTTTTTCAAGTATCGTATCCATTTATTTTCTGTTTTAAAATCGTATGCAATTACAACGAATGAATTTTGTTTAGTTGAAGTTCAATTCACCGGTAAAAATCTGAATTGTTTTAAATTTAAGCTGATACTGCAATTGAGTTCGCAGCATTTCTGCTTCTGCCGATACTTTTCTGTTGCGGGCATCGGTTAGTTCGAGCAGATTTCCGGTTCCCTGTTCCCACTTTTTTTCAATTAATTGTAAGTTAATGGCGCTTGCTTTTTCCTGAACAACGGATGACTTGTATTCGTCAGCAGCAGATTTCAGTGCCAGCAAGGCATTTTCAATTTCAGAACGGAAGTCGCGTTTTTTTATAGCGTTAGCAACATTCGTTTTCTCCATATTCCAATGTGCATTATTAATATTCCTGTTCACTTGCCAGCCGTTAAAAAGCGGAATGCTCAGGTTCAACCCGACATATAGATATCCATTGTTGCTTAACTGGGTATTAAAACCAATGAGGTTACCATTCTGATCCTTGTACGAATCGTAGTACCCGGTTCCGTAGCCAACCTGGGCTCGCAATACCGGCATTCTGCCACCTCTGGCAATATCGAGGTTTGTTGCCGAAATTTTTGAATCCACAATCATTTCACCAAACTGAGGCAGATGTTGTTCTGCAAGATAATGAACTGAGTCAGGATCAGGCATTGCGGCTAACGCATTAAGATCATCTTTTATCTCATCAAATATATCAAATGTGCGATCAGAACTGTTATTCAGCAATTGCTGCAGGGCCAGTTTTGATTTATAGACATTATTCCTTACCTGGGTCAATTTGAAATCATCCTGAGCCAGGCGGGCTTCCATTTCGGCAATATCTGTACCTGCTTTAGTGCCGGCATCAACCATCATCCGGATCTTTTGAAGGTTCATAGTACTCATTTCAACTTGGTTCACCGCTATCAGCATCTGGCCTTTGCGGAAGCATAAATCGAAATACGCATTCATAACCTTAAATACAATGTCGTTTTTAAGTATTTCTTTGCTCAACGATCCTTTCAAAACATTTAATCTGTTGTATTGCACACGGTTTATATTTACAAAGCCCTGAAAAAGCACCAACGATGCACTTGCCGAAGCACCTGTCTGTAATAATTGAGTCGAAACAATTTCGTTGTTACTTGGATCAATAGAGCGGCCGAAGCTGTTATCCGCATTCATGTACCCGTTAAGCGTCGGTAATAACTCCATCCGCGATTGCTGCAGATCCTCTTTCCTTATTTTGTTATCAAATGTTGTTTGCTTGAGTTCGAGGTTCTCCCTGATTGAAAATTGAATACAATCGTTAAGCGACCATTTTTTTTGCCCGTTTGCCAGAAGCGAAACGAAAAGCAGGAAAGGAAAGATGATATATTTGCTCATTTTATTTATATTCTCTTATACCACATACTATCATCGTGCCATAATTGTAACACATTATTAATCTGATTGTTAAATATCATTTAAAATGTTATGCTGTAAAATATTTATACAAAATGTGTCTAACAATCATACAATGTGAATTGATTTGTTGATTCCTGATGTAAATTTGTTTTCAGAACTCAACATCTTTGAAAAAAATGAAAAAAGGTAAAATACTGGTTGTGGATGACAATAAAGGCATTCAAAGCGCGCTTGAGCTGTTGTTGATGCCTGTTTGCAAAGAAATTGTTTGCATTTCGAGCCCTAATCGACTTATGCCTTTGTTAGAAACAGGCGAATTTGACCTTATATTGCTGGATATGAATTTTGCAGCCGGGGTTAATACCGGAAATGAAGGATTGTACTGGCTTCGTAAAATAAAGGAATTTAACAGCAACATACCTGTGATCCTGATTACGGCCTACGGTGATGTTGAACTTGCTGTAAAAGCGCTGAAAGAAGGAGCTACTGATTTTATTTTAAAACCCTGGGATAATCAGAAACTCATTGCCACGGTTCAGGCTGGTTTTCAGTTGCGTTGGTCAAAACTGGAAATTGTGCAGCTAAAACAAACAGAAGGCATTCTTAAAAAAGAACTCAACCGGGAGGTTGTACCGATTATTGGTTCATCACCTGCCATACAACAAATGCAGAACCTGGTGAGTAAAGTTGCAAAAACAGAAGCCAATGTACTTATTACCGGCGAAAATGGTACAGGTAAAGAGCTTGTTGCCAGAGAAATACACAGGCTATCATCGCGAAGCACCGAAATAATGGTTACTGTTGATATGGGCGCCATAAGTGAAACACTCTTCGAGAGTGAACTTTTCGGGCATGTAAAAGGAGCTTTCACTGATGCACGCGATGAGAGGGTCGGAAAAATGGAAGCGGCAAACAAAGGGTCATTATTTCTCGACGAAATAGGAAACCTCACATTACAATTGCAGGCAAAGTTGCTGGCCGCACTTCAGAACAGGGAAATAACAAAATTAGGTTCCAACAAACCCGTAAGCATTGACATACGGCTGATCAGTGCTACGAACCGTGATCTTAACGCATTAATTGCCGATGGACTCTTTCGCGAAGATCTTCTTTACAGGCTGAATACCATACATGTTGAAGTCCCTCCATTGCGCGACAGGGGAAAAGACATACTGGTGCTTACTGAATACTTCATCACTAAATTTACATCAAGGTATAACAAGCCACCTATGCGTATCAGTCAGAGTGCAGCCGAAAAACTACTCGGTTATTCATGGCCCGGCAATATCAGGGAGTTGCAGCATACCATCGAAAAAGCAGTAATTATGAATGAGGGGCCAGTTTTAAAACCTGACGTTTTTTTCTTTAAACCAATTAGCGCAACCAGGTATAATAAAGACATGACCCTCGACGAAATGGAAAAAAGCCTTATTAGTGGTGTACTTCAAAAAGCAGAAGGAAATCTTTCGCTGGCAGCTCAACGGCTTGGGGTTACAAGGCAAACACTTTATAATAAAATAAAGAAATATGGACTTTAAAATTCTCCCCAATCCGGATATTTTACCAATAAAAAGAAAATGATAACTAAGATCAAACAGGAACTAAATTATGAACAAATATATTTACTATAACATTGTTTTCAGGATTTTAGGCATAGTTCTTACAGCGTTAATAGCCAGTATGCTTACATTCCGCTTGAATCAGTGGTTGTATCTGTTATTAGGCGTGTGTTTTCTGATTTGGCAAACGATTTCTGCCATTTATGCAATGAACAGTACGAACCGTCAGATTACTTTCTTTTTTGATGCGATCCGCAATGAAGATTCGACCCTGCATTTTCCTATAAAAACCGGTAACAGAGCAATAGATGAGCTAAACGTAAGCATGAACCGGTTGAATGATGTTATAGGAACGGTTAAGATGCAGAATCGTACACAAGAGAAGTATTTCGGAAGCATTATTGAACATGCGGCAACTGGTCTGCTTACCTTTGACGAAAACGGACATATACTTATCGCAAATTCAGCCTCCAGGCGATTATTGGGTTTGGATCCTTTAACGCATATCAGTCAACTTGAAAAAGTGGAAAAAGGTTTGAGTTTCGAATTTAAAGAATTGTCACAAGAACGATATAAATTGGTACGCATCACAAATGAGAGAGGTAGTTTGCAACTTTCGTTACGTGCAACCGCGATGACAATTAATACTAAAAATGTAACTTTAATTTCTATTCAGGACATCAGGAATGAGCTGGATGAAAAGGAAACTGAATCATGGATAAGGCTTATACGGGTGATGACCCACGAAATTATGAATAGCATTGCACCTATCACCTCACTGGCAGAGACAGTATCAGGCTATTTTGCAGATGGGGATGAAATTAAAAAATGTCATGATCTAGATGAAAAAATTATCAGCAATACTGTCGCAGGCTTGAAAGTTATCCGTGAACGGGGATCAGGATTAGTCAAGTTTGTTGAATCCTATCGCCAGCTCACGCACCTGCATGAACCAATTCGCAAAAATGTTGATTTGCAGTTGTTTATGGAAAAGGTAAAGTTGTTACTCAGTTCAGAATTAAATCTCAATAAAACGGCTTTGGCGATCAAATATCAAAACCAGGGGATGAAAATCTTTGTGGATGAAAATCTCTTTTCCCAGGTTATCATTAATCTGGTCCGCAATTCATATGAAGCCTTGCAAGGTCAGGAGAACGGAATGATACAGATAAATACGTATAAGTCAACCAACAACCAAACTGTAATTGAAGTGATTGATAACGGGCCAGGCATCCCGACCGAATTGCTTGATCAGATATTTGTTCCCTTTTTCACAACCCGCGAAAGCGGGAGTGGCATTGGGCTCAGCCTTTCGCGCCAGATTATACGCAAGCATAATGGAACCATTTCGGTTAAATCGCAACCCGGGAATACTTGTTTTGAACTTGTTTTTTAATACTAAATAAGTGCATTTATAATTCAGATAAGCAGTTTTACTTGCTTCTTTTAAAGATAAAATTACCAATTTTCCCACGCAGGCCTTGGTGGATGGTTCCGGCTTCGGTTTTTCTGTCACGGTATTTGCAGATAAAGCAAATACATCGAGCCGCGCCAGGAAAAATTACACTCCGCCATTGGTATATTCTTTACATTAAACACATTTATGATCATTGAATAACTTTTATATATCTCATGATTAAAAGCAAAAATTTGTTAGCTAATTTAAGACTTTCAATATACATTCATATTCCATTGAACTGAAATTTATATATAAAACGCGCTTTTTACCTTCATTTCAAAAAGAAGATCGAAAAACGTGCGAAATACCTTGCTATGTTTAAATAATAATATGCCTTTTCGTACTTTTTTTGAGTTGGAGTAAACTTAGCGTAAACTTAGGGTAAACAATTTCAACGATTTATTATTAATTTCGCTAAGAAGAAAACGTTATGCTATTGATATATAACAGTTTATAAATTATTGCCTTAATCATGTAGTGGCGTGAACAACATTATCTTAGATTATAATTCGGTCCTCATTGATTTCAATATCCGATCCTTAGTCACTGGTTCATTCTTATACTATTATGATTCAGAAATAATTGAATTAGACAAGGCTTCTATAATGCTCGAGAATATGTTTTGAGCCCTTTTTGCATTTTCAATAGTAAGCACCTTCTGAATATTCAGATGTTCAATTCTTTCGATTTTTTTTTCTTTTCTGATGCTTCTCTTTTCTTATGGGCTAATTCATCAGTTTCCTTTTTAAATTGTCTATCCCTCTCAGCTGACTACAAAAAAACTTCGAAACAGGAATTCAACATTTTGATCAGTACTCCCCATCTCTTGTGCTTAAGAGCCTTAATTTTATCATTTCTCCATAACTTTTGAACCTAATCCTATTTTATCTTACTCGTGTCAGCGTATCTTTTTTACCTGTTTCCATTACATAAGGAACCTTTTCTTCCATCACGTTGCTGGTATCAATTCCGTAAGTCCTGATGTCGGAGGTGGATATTTTGGCAAGCCATAAAAAAACATCCAGGATAAATTGTTTAAATGGCGGAAAATCAAAGTCATAGTTTTGAATCCGGCGAATAATAACATAGAAGAAATCAGCCTGTATATGATGTTTGTGCAAGGCCGGGAAAGCAGATTCGAGATTGATTTCCTCACTCTTCTCCAGGTCTTTTAAAATTTGTTTAAAGAAGAGGTTGATACGGGGTTGCACTTTGAATCCCAGCCTGAACTCTACCCGGATCAAAACCCCGGGAACTATATTTTCAACCGAGTATTCATTGGTGTGTGGCTCGTCGGTGGTATGAACGTGTAACAACCAATATGTATTCGCCCTTTTAGGATTTTTATTGAATATCGAATATAAAATCTTGGTTTCAATTTTACTGTGATGGTTTGCCAGTGTTATATAAACGAGGTTGCTGGCAAACAAGGGAACCGATTCATCTTTACTAAGATCCTTAAGTGTTTTGGCATAATCAGCAATATCAACATACCGCATAAACTGATTCTTGATAGCTCTGCCCTTCTGCCATGCATACATAACGAAGGCTATAAGTCCGCCAAGAATCAGTGTAAACCATCCTCCGTGAACGAAATTAACAAGATTGGCGACCAGGAAAGTCCCTTCGATCAGCAACGAAAGAGTCGCAAAAATCAGTATCGTAAAAGCTTTTCTCCGGAGCCTCTGCATTAAAAATGCCATCAAAATTGTCGTCATCAACATGGTGACCGTAATTGCCAGCACATACGCAGCTTCCATATTGGCAGAACTGCGGAATGTAACTATAACCACCACGATGGCTAAAAAAAGTAACCAGTTTACAGAGGAGATGTACATTTGTCCCTTTCGGGTGGTTGGGTAAGACACACGTACTTTGGGCCAGAGGTTTAGCTGTATGGCTTCGCTTATTATGGTATAGGAACCGCTGATCAGTGCCTGGCTCGCGATAACGGCTGCCAGGGTTGCTATCAGAACTCCAAATGGCAGAAACCACCAGGGCATTATCGCAAAAAACGGATTTGGATAATGGCCCGAACCATGTGGGTGTAATATTATCCACGCGCCTTGTCCTAAATAATTTAGTATTAAGGCAGTTTTTACAAAAATCCAGCTTATCCGGATATTCTTAATGCCGCAATGCCCAAGGTCGGTGTAAATAGCTTCGGCCCCTGTGGTACATAAAAATACAGCCCCCAGCAACAGTAAAGCATTAGGATGATTATACAGTAATTCCAGGCCGTAATAGGGATTAAAAGCTTTTAACACAAGTGGGAATTGTACAATCTGTATCACACCCAAAATACTTAACATGGTAAACCAGACAAACATGATAGGTCCGAATGAAGTGCCGATGGCAGCAGTTCCAAATTGCTGGACTAAAAACAGTATGGCAACAATCAGTAAGGCTATGGGGAGAATTTGCAGGGTAGGATACTGAAGTTTAAGCCCTTCTACAGCCGAGATAATGGTAATAGAAGGAGTCAAAATGCCATCAGCCAGCAGCGCGCTTGCTCCGATTATCGCAACCGCAATCAATCCTTTCTTATGTTTTCGTACCAGGGCAAATAAGGCAAGAATGCCTCCTTCACCTCTGTTATCAGCCCTGAGAATAATAAAAATGTATTTAATTGTGGTTTGCACAGTCAGGGTCCAGATGATACACGAGATAGCCCCGATTACAGTTTCAGCGGAAATAAATCCACGGGAAACTCCAAGTATCGCCTTCATTACATAAAGCGGGGAAGTGCCTATATCACCATATACGATCCCCAGGGTAATAATAATACCCGAAAACGATAATGCGGTGCGGGTTTGAGCAGATTTTATTTTCATTACAAATTGCGATCTGAAGTACAGTGTGGTATGAAGAAGGTTGAAATCATTACTGAAATTATTTGCCAGGGTATTTTAGATTCTTATCGTCAATATCGCAAAGCGACTTCAACCTTTCATGTAACATACCTGGAATAGGTTATTGCTCTTTGCGATTCTCTGCGCAATCTTCGCTTTCTTTGCGGTCAAAAAAAAATAATTTGTTTCTAAACACTATGAGTTTCTAATCCTTTGTAGTCTGGTTCAAAACACAAAGATAAAACTTATATCCGATACTATCTTTAGACAATGTTTATCTTACTACAGCGAATTCTGCACTAAATTTCAAGGCTTTGTGACAAGGAAAGTTGTTTTCTGTTCATAAAATGGCTGCCTTAAGGTTCAAACAACACAAAATAAAAAAACAGCTTGTAAGGCTGTTTCGTAACGCGATTAGTACGGAATACTATTGAATTATTCTTCAACTTGTTTCTTCCCGAACGGGAAATACCAGAATAAGCTATTCAATTTTCCATTGTCAGTGGTCCATTTCCAAAATAGCCAACCCGGGAAAAATCCCAGGCAGTTTGCCAGTTCATCCAGCAGATCGAATGAACGGCCCAGATGAGTGTAACGTTGTAAAACTTCCATTAAGAAACCATATGCCACAACCAATAAAAACGGGATAATTTGCTTAATACCCGCAAACTTCTTCGGAAATGCCCATAGCATCAGGAACGAAAACAACGCGTACATACTGAAATGAACAAGCTTGTCAAAATAAGGGAATACACTCACTTCCGGAATATCCCTGGATGGAAACAGGCTCATTGTTGTGACAAGGAAGATATATAGAATAAAAAGGATTTTCTTGTTAATTTTCATAAGGAGGTTGTTGCGATAGTAAGTTAGTATTACTTCATGATTATGCTTAACGTTGTTATGTCCTGAAATGTTTCAGCGTCAATTCATAATATATCTTAAAATGCCTGATTCGCATGGTATTCTTTATCGCGATCTTATATTTGATGCCATATGAATTCCTGTTTCGTACCCAATCACCTTTACTTGTTTAATAGAAATATAATCTTATTTTTGTGTTTTAAAATGATGTCGTATGCTGCGTAAATATCTTGATCAATATCGTGAACTGGAAAAAGGCCGTTATGGCTTTGTGGTGGATATAACCTTGTTCGCCCTGATAACATACGCCTTTCACCTGGTATTCCGGTTTTTTGCAGCGGATATCATGTCGGTGCCATTTGTTTTTAATTCAGCAAGCTGGCTTGCTTATGCGGTTTACGTTGTAAGCTTGTGGATCAATCAGAATATTCTTGGGATGGAAATAATTACCCGGCCGGTTAACGCCATGTGGTTTACAAATGAACATGGTATATATATAAATAACAGTTGTTCAGGACTTAAACAATTTTACCAGGTTATAGTACTGTTTTTATTGTTTCCCGGTCCATGGAAACATAAAGCATGGTTTATTCCGCTTGGCTTTCTGGCAATGTTTGCGACCAATGTTTTTCGTATTGTTGCGTTGTCACTAATTATGGCATGGCGGCCTGAATATTTTGCCTTTTGCCACACCTGGATTTTAAGGCCTTTGTTTTATGTTGTTCTTTTTTTACTTTGGGTTTGGTGGGTTGAGAAGTTCAGGAGAAAGGGGTGAGGGAATGTGGTAATGTGATAATGTGATAATGTGGTAATGTGGTAATGTGATAATATGAGAATTTGAGAATGTGAGAATTTGAGAATGTGAGAATGTGAGAATGTGAGAATGTGAGAATGGGAGAATGGGAGACAGAGGGAATGGGTGGAGGTAAAGCGGGAGTATGAGACTTTTGGATTGGATCTGTTATTATTGGTCTCTGTGGACGGTTTTAAATCAGTGAGACTATAATTTTGAGAAACAAAATTATTTAGTCGAACTGATCCCGAGCGAAGTCGAGGGATCTTATGGGGTCTTATTCCCCGCCCCATGGGGCGATATTAAAAGGAAATCTTTTGTAGATACCTCGTCTCCTTGCGGCGAGGTAGTTCATATCAGTTTTGTATAATTGAATCAATATAGCTGATCATCATAATATAAAATAGGGAAGATTTTTTTAAGGAATTATGCAGATTAAGACTGAAGGTCAACTTCTGTGAGGCAGATTATTTTTGATATAAGATAATTGTAGATTATTGCTCTCGTTTTATCTTACTGCAAACGGGATGAATTTCCACATTTGTAAAGTCCCAAAACCCAAATTACAAAAAGTATTGCAGAGCAGGCCTTGGAATTTGCAATTTGGTTCTTGAGGCTTGGGTCTTTGATTTATGCGAAATTTTGCTCCATGCCAGGTATAATAATACTTTAAATAGTTTTTGATTTACTTTCTATCTCTATCCTTCTCTTGTCGAAATACCTGTAAATCATTAACCCGATAATGGCTCCGGTGAGGTTTGCAATCATATCCCTGAATTCGAAGTTCCGGCCGTTATGCATTGTTCGCTGCAAAATTTCCATAAGAACTCCCCACAGGAAAACGCCGGCCAGCAAGATATATAAAGGCATCATCTTTTTCCGGTTTATTTCGAAACTCCAGCAAGTAAGAACAGATAGTCCGAGATACATGCTCATATGAACTATTTTGTCAATTCCTGAAAAAACGGTAAAATGTGGCAGATCATTTGCAGGCATCAATGAGAGTACTGCTACTACTGTCATGTATAATAATAGGATGATCCGGCGTAACCAGAGTTTGAAGGAAAATATGAAGGAAATCATGTTTGATAATTTGGGGATGTGAGAATGTGGGAAGGTGAGAAAGTGGGAAGGTGAGAAGGTTGGAAGGTGGGAGGGTGAGAAGGTGGGAAAGTGAGAAGGTGGGAGGGTGGGAAGATGGGAAGGTGAGAAAGTGAGAAGGTGAGAAAGTGAGAAGGTGAGAAAGTGAGAAGGTGAGAGGGTGAGAGGGTGGGAAAGTGATAAGGTGAGAAAGTGGGAAATGAGTATTAAATTTGTTTTCTAAATCCCCCATTTTTCGGGATGTTTTTGCATAATTACCAGCATACCGATTATATCTTCATAGGCAGCATCAAGTTGTTGGTGAGATTCTTTAGTAATATACTCACAATTCAATGCAAAATCAAGCCAGTTTTGTGTTTCTGCTGCCTCGGCTTCACTTTCATTAAGTTTTGAAGAAAACGACTTAGGATATTTTCTCCGCCTAAAAGCTTCAGCAATGTTACTGCATACGGAGCGGGAGGATCTACGAAACTGGTCTGTCAACGAATATGTTTCCTCTTTGGGAAATGATTTGGATATTGTATAAATATCCATTGCTGTGTCAAAAGACTTCTGATAAACTCTAAGTTTACGATGGGTATTGATAATCTCCATTGGTAATATAGATTTTAAGGGTGTAACCAACATTTAAATTGCACCGATTTTCTCATTTACTTCCTTGGTCCCACTCTCGTCCTTTCACATCTTTCCATTATCCCATTATCCCATTATCTCCCCTTCCCTCCTTTTCACCTTCTCACCTTCTCACTTTCTCACTTTCTCACCCTCTCACCCTCTCACCCTCTCACCCTCTCACCCTCTCACCCTCTCACCTTCTCACCTTCTCACCCTCTCACCCTCTCACCCTCTCACCCTCTCACCCTCTCACCCTCTCACCCTCTCACCCTCTCACTTTCTCACCTTCTCACCCTCTCTCCCTCTCACCCTCTCACCCTCTCACCTTCCCACTTTCTCCCCTTCCCCTTATCCGCTTCGTTTCCGCTTAATTACAATATTATTCACCGCTTTCCAGAAATACCTGAAATCAGTGAGAAAAGGATGTTTCCCGTAAGCTTTCAGGTAACGTGTCTCCGATTCCATAATTTCCTCAAGTGTTTCCGGCATATCGGCATAAAAGGGCGGAATAAGGCCCGGACGGTATTTCGTGCGCAGTTCCTGTAATTCTTTGGTATACAAACTATAATAGTGCAGACTCAGGGGCCTGACCCCCACAAGTTTCATATCACCCATTACCAGGTTTAAAAGCATGGGAAGCTCATCAATCCACAGTTTTCGCATAATGCGACCGGTTGTCGAAATACGGAAATCATTGGCAAATTTCCCGCCTTCCTGCAGGCTATTTTTATCATACACATATTGCTGAATATACTCAGAGTATGGATGCATAGTGCGAAACTTATATACGTGTATGATCTTCCCGTTTTTCCCCATCCGCTTCAGGCTGATAAGCGGCCCATAGGTAGGATTCATATCAAATACCGGTTTGGTGATTTTTCGCACGGCAAAAAACAACATATCTTGTATCTGTTGTTCCGCCACTACCTCAAATCCGCAGGAATATAACCTGCCAAAAGCTTCTGCTTTCGACATAGCTCGTTCATAGCCATTGGTCATAAAAAAGTAAAACTTTTTCAGCAACGGCATTTTAGGGAAGATACGCTTGAAAATAAAATACATAGTGTAGAAGATGTAATTTATTCCCCAGGGGTATATTCTCAGAATTCGTTTCTTCCGTATTTCGTTGGTTAATACACAATTAATATACACTCCTCCTACCGGCAGCCTGCTGTTTACAGCTTCAAAAAATTTGTTAACCCGTTTAATGTCATTGATGGGCTGCAGGTTTACAATTACATTACATACACCCGTTGGAATCGCTTCCACGTTGAACTTCGTGGTGGTCGAAAGAACGATGGTTCGGTTATGCATTGTATCTACATGTGTACTTATAAACTGGTATGCAGGTTTGCTTAATTCAGAAATTATCTGTTGCTCGTAGTTATGTAAGGTGAAGACCGGGAATTGTTCGGTATATTCGGGTTCTGCAATCTGTAGGGAATCAACTTCCTCGGCCAGTTTCTCCATATGATCCAGGTATTCCGTTAATCCTTCCGAATTATCCGAATTCCGGTTCAGTTTCCTGTAATAGTAATACAGTGAAAACAGCATAACTTCGAGCATGGCAGTAAGGCCAATAGTGCCGAAAACTATCAGCCTCGAATATTGAAAGCGGTTGTACCCGACTATCATAATAGTTACAATTGCAAGCGCAATCAAATTGCTGATTAATACCGGGTTGATAAAATCGTTTAGCGTGTTTTTCCCTTCGTACGAATACTTTTTACTGGGAATAGAAGCTGCAAGCCAAACTCCCAGGAATATCAGGAAAGGCTGCAGATAGTGCGGAAGATAGATGCGGAGCGAGGCAGGCTTAATCCAGATAAAAACCAGGAATGAAACCGTGACCAATACTATATCGGCAAGGTAAAATAAGATGACTTTTCTGTTTAATTTGAGCATAAAAATCAGAATAGGTAATGAAGAAAAACGAATAGCTTAGAAATTATGGCAGAAATTTTAAGTCGTTCCTGTTGGGTATTAATGGTTTTACTTCCAGGTGTAATTTGTTTTTTTGCTTGTTAAAGATACATTATTTAGTATAAAGGCTGCATATACCGGTTCTGCAAAATTAGGGAAAATGTTGATAGGGAAAGTGATGGATTACTTAGCAAGTAAAAGCCAGCTCAGCTAACGTGATCTGTTGAATAGGGAAGGCTTGATTAATATGATTTAAAACAATTGTAATGAAAAGCAAAAAACTTCTTATATTTACTTCCTAAAATTTATTCGTTATGAAGAATGGTTTAAAAATCCTGGCCTGGATCAGCGGAGGTGTAGGCATCATTATGATGCTTCTTGGTATTATTGCCGCTATAAATGATAACCACTTCCTGGGGCATTTCTGGTCAAGCTATTTTTACCCGGCCTATAATTTTATTCTACTTGGTATCTTTTTCTTCGTGGCAAAGATGGCTCAAAAGGATAAGATCTGAGTTTTTATAACATCTATTGAGACAGAAATTTTTGTGCTTTTTTGTTCCGTTAAATTGGAACTAATCGTGCTTATTCCTATTTTACGAAAAAAGTAGTGTCTATGTTTATTGAAATGAGTCACTTAAGGTATATATTTTCAATTATATACCTAAAAGTGCCGAAAATCAGAACCCGATATTAAAACCGAAAGATATCGTATTTGTTCTTCCCTGGTAAAACGGTGGTGAAAATAAATCAAGGTAGTATTGGGATGTTTTTCCATCCACATCAAAACCTTTTATATCCTGATTTTCATATGAAATAAATACCTTGCCATTGTTAATGAATTCATAGCTGCCACCAATCTGAAACGAATGAGATTCCCAGGATTTATTCTGCAAAATCGGGTATTTTTCAGCTTGATACCCATCAAGGTATGCGTACTCATTACCATGAACAGCTATATTGTATGAGACTGTGAAGGTTGTTCCCCTAAATGGTTTACAGTTCAATTCCATATATAACTCTTTTGAGTTATCACTCAGGTAATGTCCAAGATTAAATTTGTTGGATTCAAAAGTGACAGCAGGTACCCTGTGTTTATAAACCATAGGGTTGGAGAAAGTATATTCCATACGGTAAATCAAATTTTTAACAGGCCAGTTGCTAAGCGAAAATCCGGCTTTCCGGCTGATAAAATTATGTCTCTCGCTATTATTAATTCGGGTTACTGAAAAATCGTCTACATAAACCGATGCATAAAGATGAAGATACCTGATATTATAAGAACTTATATCAATAAACATTTGTGAATTTTCATTATCTATATTATGGGTTAAAGTATGATCGATTGATTTGTAAAAGGCAAGGGGAATAAGATAGGCAGGATGTACTCCTCCCATATCAGAATAAATGATAGAGTTGCCAATTGAGAAATACAGATGTTTAACCGGAATAATAGTGATCATATTTGCAGCAAGGAACTTCTGCCTGTATACAGCCCTGTATTGCCCGTTGCTATAATAGGATTGAGCCGTATCAATAACTTCGGAAACGAGCCAGCCGTGTACATAATTAAGTTCAATCCATTTGGCCGGGTGCAAGTGTAATCGGATCTGGGCAAAAGAGGGAGTACGGCCCGAATAAATATTGGAACCGTGGTAATTGGTGCCCCATTCAAAATGGTCTTTTACCAATCCAATATTCCCCCACTTCCATTCATAGGTAATACCACCACGCATCTCAGAGTAGTCTCCTCCAGCGCGTCCTCCTTCGTTTATCTTGTAATTGCCTCCCATTTCCTGTGTTAAATAGGTTGGCAGAGCAAACAATTGCGTTTCGTGGTTGTCACGAAGGCTGGCGTATATGCCCCAATGGCCGGCTATAGTTCCGGAAGCTTCAATCCCACCCCAGGTATGAGTTACCTGCCCGTTTTCATTTTTATAGTTAGAAATTCCATATACCGGGCGAATGGAAAAAGTAAAAAGACTATCCTTATATACCAGCGCAAAGGGATTAATGGAGGTTGCAAGATGCGGTTGCTTTTTAAAGATATTCAACTTTTCGTTCCATTGCAAGGTGGTTGGAACAGGCAAATCGGGACGATATGATTTCAGATAAAAATCAAGCTCCTTTACCTGGCGCTTACTAAGGGAATCCCTGTGAACAGATGCTTCAACCAGCTTTTGCGCTATAAATGACTTCGACCAGGGTTTTATGGCTGAATTGACACTGATCAGTTTAGCCGAGGCTAGTTCGTCGAGAAATAAATATATAGTTTTGTTACTTATATGTTCAGGAACGAACTGTGGCAGGGCCCTTATGGTCACAAACAGGAAACCAAGCAGTATTATTAATTTTCGCATTATAGGTTGTATTTTTTGTATTCTAAATTGAGAACTTTGGGCTTCCTTAACTATGTGTTTTCCTATATTTTCTATGTGTTTTTTTTTTAAGTTGAACCACATAGGCACATAGGGCACATAGATAAAATTAATTCTATGTGACTTCCTATGTCTTCTATGTGTCTATGTGTTGAAAGTTGAACCACATAGGTACATAGGACACATAGGGTTATTCTGACGGTAATGAACGATATAACTCTGTTACAAACGTTTTTTGGCCGTCTTTATAAATATTGGTACAATTGAAATTAATTAGTATTCCTTTTGGCTTATTTAGAAGTTTCAGATAAGTAAGTATTTGCGCTTCATGTACCGGAAGAATAAATTCAACTGTTTTAAGTTCAACTATGATTAAATCGTTAACCAGCAGGTCAAACCGTAAGTCACAATCCAGCTCCAAGCCGTGAAAATATAACGGAACGCTCTGTTGGCGCTGCACTTCAAATCCATGCTCCTTAAGCAAGTGTGCAAGACATTTTTCGTAAACGCTTTCAAGCAATCCCGGACCAAGTTCCTTGTGAACCTCAATAGCACAACCTATGATTTCATAAGAAAGGTGGTCAATTTCTTTCTGTGTCATGAGCTATATTGTTTTCTTTTTGAACCACATAGGCACATAGGTCACATAGATTTTAAAACTTATCTATGTGCCTTCCTATGTCTTGTATCCCGCTTAACGGGACAAGTTGTGTCTATGTGTTATTTTTTAAAGTTGAACCACATAGGCACATAGGGCACATAGATTGAATGAATTCTATGTGCTTTTCTATGTTTTCTATGTGTCTATGTGTTTTCCTTTTTTTTAATTTCCCAAACCAAGCTTAACTGCTAATTTACCCAGTTTATAAAGCAATGGCTTATGTACAAAGATATAACGCGGAGCATCTACCAGTTTCCCCCCGAACTGCATTTTAAAATCCCTTACTCCATATGGCTTTCCTTTTATCCCTGCTCCCATAAAGTTAAACCGGCTGAAGCCATTAACTGAGGCATACTTAATAACCTCCCAGGTAACAAGAACGCTTGGATAAACTTTATGCTTTTTCATTTCTTCGTCGCGGCAGCCGATATACCATTCGTACATTTCGTTTTTCTCATCGAAAGGGCAAAGCATACCACCTACAACTTTATCATTGTAAACGACCACGAAGATTTCCCCTATATTTTTATTCCTGAAAATCCGTAAGAAAACTTCCTTTTGCAAAAGAGGTTTTTTGATTTTCACTGCATAAAGCTCTTCTAAAATTAAATAAAATGACTCTACTTCATCCTCCGAACGGGCCGGGCGCACCAAAGCCCCGGCAATCGTGCTGGATTGGACCTGTCGTTTCCTGGTGGAAGAGAGGTTTGAATATAAAATCTCAGCAGTAGGGGTGGTGTCAACCAGTATATTCAGGTAAGGGATACGATGGGTGTATGTAAGCGAATTAAAAAAATCTTTATTTTTTGCCGGTTCAAGCAACCGAAGCTCTGTATAAATACTTTGCCGGTTTAGCTGTTTTGTGAATTGCCAGTCTGTTTCCTTCGGAAGGTCTGTATCCCCGGACTCGTTTAGTTGTGGTTCTCCAAGTACAACAAGCCTGGAAGATAAATACTGTTTAACAGTTCCTCCATTACTGAAGTGCATACCGATAACCGAAGCGGAAGAATCGCCTGATGGTTCAGTTAGACTGTAAGAAAAAGGCTCCACCCCAGGGAGCCCGTTCATTAATTCATAATATGCTTTCGATTGAAAAAAACACATCTCTTATTTCTTCCCCTTCATTTCTTTCAAAAAATCATCTATAGTATCAAATTATCCCATTACCGCATTAACCCATTATAGCATTACCGCATTAACTCATTGCCACATTATCACATTGCCACATTGCCAAATTACCACATTCCCACATTCCCACATTTCCACATTCTCAAATTCTCACATTCCCACATTCCCACATTCCCACATTCTCACATTCTCACATTCCCACATTACTAACTCTTTTCTCCCCTCACCTTTATCAGCCCCCATTTCAACCCGTTTTTTATTCTCTGCAGGACCAGTTCTGTCAACCAGGGTAATGATCTGTCGTGCCAGCGCTGTGGGTGAATTGTTATCATTATCTTATCGGGTAATTTGCTGTCTTTTATATCAGCAATTAATTGTTGAGTTGTTGCATTATGATATTTAAAAGGACTCTGAACTTTATCCCTGACATTATATTTAATCAGATTCCATCCTCTGCCTGTATCAGTTAGGTACAACACTTTATTAAAATCGATATCGAGAAATGGTTCACCGGATATTCCGAAGTCCTTGTAATTATAATATTTCCAAAGATCCAGGTTATTATATTTCGATAAAGGCCTTCCATCCATGCATATTGTCTGAACCGGATAGATTTGTCTCAGCTTTTCCAGATTATATTTAAATGACTCAATCGCTTTTTCAGGATTACCATGAAATTTAGTGAAATCTTCATAATGATAACCGATTTCATGTCCCATATCAGCTATCTTCTTTATAGTTTGCTGTTTAAAAACAGTAGGATGGATACGGAAATAGAAAGTGGCTCTGATCTTTAACTTTTTCTCCAGAAGTGCTATTTTTAGAGCATTTTCAGGATTTTTGTCAATATCGTGACGTATGATCAATTGTTTCTCGTCTGAGTTATTTTGCAGGAATGAATTAAACGTGAATGTTTTATATCCTTTTTCCAGAAATGTGTCCAGAAGTATCTTTAATTCAGTTAGCAGAAAGTCCATCAGTAGTTTATTATTTCTTGCACACAACGGGCAGCGGTTTTACCGTCCCATAATTCAGGTCTCACGATTTTTCTGATTTTGTTTCTGGTATTACTATATTCTTCTCTTATTCTGGAAATATTATTCCCAACAAGTATGCTGGCGCCACCATTTTCACGCAAGGTAACCGGCCTTTCGGTATTCCATCGCAAAGTAAGGCATGGGGTTCCCAGGATGGTACACTCTTCCTGCAGTCCTCCGCTATCAGTGAGCATAATATTTGCTTCCATATTTAACCGCAACATATCAAGATAGCCAATAGGATGCAGAAGGATCAGATTTTCACACTTTTCTACTTTTCCCCAAAGGCCAAACAATTCTATTTGCTTTTGGGTTCGGGGATGAAGGGGCCATACAACGGGCATATCTTTGGCAACTTCATCCGTAATAAAATCTAATATAGGTTTAAATACTTCTATCTTATCTACATTCGATGGCCTATGCAATGTTATCAATGCAAATCCGCCCTTTTGCAGGATTTTGTCAGCGAATTTTCTGTCTAATAAAGTATTCCTGTTTATAATCTCGCCGGGTTCCAATTTAGCCGCAACGATTCTTTGCTTTTCGAGAGTATCAATCATAATATTTCCTACAAATCTGATTTTATTCATAGGAACTCCTTCCTTAAGCAAATTGTCAATTGAAATTTTATCCGGCGTTAATAACAAATCAGATAAACGATCAGTAACCAGGCGATTAACCTCTTCAGGCATCGTAATGTCGCCCGATCTCAATCCGGCTTCAATATGGCAACATCTGATGTTTTCTTTTTTTGCTGTTACCGAGCAGGCAAGTGTAGCGTTAACATCACCCACTACTACCACCCAATCAGGTTTTTCAGTCCGTAATACTTTTTCAAATTCAATCATGGTTTGACCTACCTGTTCGGCATGAGAACCTGAACCAACCCCCAGATTTATATCTGCTTCCGGAATATTTAATTCTTCAAAGAAAGTATTGCTCATACGATCGTCATAGTGTTGACCGGTATGAACCAGTATATGCACTATAGGTTGATCAGTAAGATTATTGTAATCG
This sequence comes from Bacteroidales bacterium, assembly GCA_963665485.1. Classification (GTDB taxonomy): domain Bacteria; phylum Bacteroidota; class Bacteroidia; order Bacteroidales; family UBA4417; genus UBA4417. Next base: position 2,560,628 of record OY762227.1, read on the forward strand.
TTGATCGCATGTATTAACGGGGCAATTTTCATAAAATTCGGCCGTGCCCCTACAACACTAATTATTTTCATGGTTTACTATTTTGCTTGAAATTATATGATGGATCTTTTTTTATAATTTTAATACTTTCGGGATAATTTTCAATAAACCAGGTGATAAACTCAGCAGTATTTATCTTAGCTCCAAGCATTACTTCCCGCCTGTTAGACCAGGTCTGTTTGAGGTTATTAGTATCCAATAAATTCTGCAGAGTACTAAATAATTTATCAGGTTCGGCCGGTAAGATTCCTAAACCAAGGTGATATTTATTTTCAAGTTCATCCAGGTAGCTGATTCTGCCGACAAAATCGTTAAAACGTATAAACGGAGTTCCTAATACTCCCGCCTCAGCCGCCATGGTTTGGCTATCACCTATGTAAATTGAAGCAAAAGCAAGCACATGATGAATATCCAGTGGATTTATCTTTATTCTGTATTTCTCAAACTCTGGTTCTAATATACGTTCAGATGTAATATAAACGTTGCCGAAAGGCTTGAGCATAGCAATAAGTTGACTGGCAATTCCTGTATTGATTCCTTGAATTCCCTTGTCGTGGTGGGCCGTTAATTTAGCAAAACGAAGGATGAAATAAGGCTCGTCAACAGGAAAATACTTCTCAACAATCGTATGATCAGGTTCGAAATGATCGGGATGCAGATATGCAAGTTCATGATAACCTTCGTAGTGGACTGTCTTACTTTCCCATTTACCCATCCTGCAAACTTTCGGAGATAAAATGATACTTGCCCAAGGATAGCTTAGTTTACTGTAAAGAGGGACGATATCACTGTCATCTTCATTTACATTGATGCTTGGAATATTTAATAGTTTACCGATATGTGAAATAGCATAGGAAGTACCAATCATAATGTCGGGTTTGAATTCTAATGCGAAACGGAACAACTTGAGATCAGTCTCTATCATTCCTAATGTTATCCCTAACTTATTGTCTTTACGCCCATTAGGTAATAAATTATAATACTCTAAATTCGATTTTTTTAGAAGTTCATCAAGTACATCTTTTTTCTTTATTAAGATTGCAATTTTATGACCATTATTCTTAACATTATGAATAACGTTTTTAAAAAGATGAAAATGAGCAGGATGCCCCAAGTGGAAAATTATATTCATATTTTCATTCTGGTATTACTTGTAGCTGCTTTCTGAAAATGACCAACACTTGGTAATCTATGTTTAGCTGCGATATCAATTTCATAAGGATTTGAAGAAATCAATGTTTCTAATCCAAGCTGTTTAAACTTTCTATTAACTGAATTTAGATATCCCGCACCTTAATCAAAGATGACAATTCTATCCATTTGCTTTTCTTGCTAAAACAATTGCACCATTAAGTGTTTTTTTACCCGTAGAAACATCAACCACATAAGATTCTTTAGACTTGAGAATTTGAAACCCCTTGTCAATAATACTGGTTAGGTGATCCTTTGGTTTCCACCTGTTGAGGAAATACTGCCTTTTACCGTAAATTATTTTCCATACATAATCAGGAACTGAATAATGCCCGTCAATTCTTTTAGTTAATCCATGGGAATGGTATTCAATATCATGAAACATAAAAGAACCTGTTTTAAGGTGATGATTGATTGCTTCATATATAGAATCAGGCGCAGATACATGTTCCATTACCGCTCTTGAAAAAATAAAATCCAGATTAAAGGAAGGTGACTTATCCCAATTCTTGACTAATACTATCCTTTTGGAATTTCTGAATTCGTTTATTATATCTTCTCTTATTTCAGTTATTACACCTTCCTGTAAAAACAAAGGTTTAATACTATCCTCCGGATAATTATAGTTTTTTATTTTTGTATTTAACTGCACATATTTCTCCGGTATTCTGGTTTTGTTTTTAAGTAATACTACTAATTCATCAAGCATTTTAAGATTTAGTTCTTTATCAAACAAAACATCAATTTCCAGTGGGTAATATTTCTTTGTCCCTGTTAATAGAGCACAAATCCCCACTCCTAAAGATCCACCACAACCTATCTCCCCAACTTCATTGAGTAAAGGATGAATTCCATTTTCTTTAAATAGAACCAGTATGCTTAGCCAAAGTGTATAACAAAATTCTGAATGAGATCCACTGTGCTCTGAAGATTGCTTTTTCTTATTCAAAAGATAAGAAGATCCCGGAAGATAGGTTAGTAAACCCTTGGCTAATGCTTTTAGCAGTAAAATATCAGGCATTGAGCTTGATTTCAGGATTTCTTATCAAAGTTCTTCGCTTTCCAGTCGGAGTGAGTTTTATCTTGTCAACAACCTCAATAATTACATTCACATCACCGCCAATATAATCACGCCAATAATTGCTGATCTTTAACTTCACATCTGTATTAAATGAATTATTTACAAGCAACTTTATAACAATCTCATTTCTTTTTTCTTGAACTACCTGAATCTGATCAACCTCTTGTATCCATTCAAAATATGCGACAAAATTTTCTACTATTAAATACTTTCCTGATGGTGTAATCAGGATATCACTATCCCTTCCCTTTATTCTTTTTACATTTAGAAATTGCCTACCACAAGTGCACAATTTATTCTCACCAAGTACCAGATAGTCCTGTGTGTCATACCGTATAAAAGGGGATGCATAATTATGTAAATCGGTAGTTATATGACGTACAGGATTGTCTTTTTCAGATTTAGTAAAACTATCTTCAATGAATTCAGTAATTGCGTATTCTTCTGCCGGATGATAGAACCCATGTTCAGGACATTCTGCAAAGATAGTTCCCCCTTCACAACTATAGGAATCGAAAATTTTTACGTTAAAAACATCTTCAACTTCTTTTCTGACTTCATCATTCAAAGTGCTACCGGTAGTATTAATAGCAACCAATGAATCACCTTGATATGAAATTGTATTAGTTCTGATTAATTTAGATAAATATTGTATTGGAACAGGATAACAACGAATAAATTGGGGATTACACTTATGGATTTCGTTCACAATTCTTTGGAATTCTGTTTGTGTCAACTGTGTTGCTGATAAATAAAGGGAATTGTTCAACCTGTCCTGTAATTGTTTAAGCATGGAGGAGCGTGGATTCATACTTACTTTAACATATTTATCTCCTAGCCTATACCCCATCCAATACCATGACCTGATAGCTGTAGCCCGCAAAAAAGATGCAGAACTCCTGGTGGTATAAAATTGAAATGGTTCGCCTGTTGATCCGCTGGAACTTGAAAAAACCAGGTCTTTACGATTCAGGTTTGTGGCCAAGAGTTTATCCTGATTTTTTTTCAGTTCTTCTTTAGTAATTATGGGTAATTTTATTAAGTCTTCTTTTGTTTGTATTTGCTCAGGTTTTAGCTTTAAATTATTGAAGATATCCCTATAAAATGGCACATTTAAGTATGCATGTTGAACCAACTTTCTTAGTTTATCATTTTGGTAATCATCAATTTGTTTTCTTGACCAATATTGACTTTTGCTTAGAAATATTAAACTCTTATATATAGATTGACCGGTTATTATATCACCAATAGGCAAAATTATATTCCTGGCAATAAAATTATTAAACTTCATACTATATAGGATTTGAAAATTTTCAAAAGTCTTACCATTTGTTCATTATTATTGAATTCTTTTTGAATAAAATTTTCTGCATTTACGCCATAAGCATCTCTTTTCTTATTATTGAAATATAATATTTCAATAGCTTGTACTATTTCTTCAGCAGACTTCTCTTTGACAAGAATTCCGGTAAATCCATTAATAACTACTTCTGGTATTCCCGCATGAAAAGTTGAAATACAAGGTTTTCCACATGCTTGTGCTTCCATTAAAACTATTGGAGTTCCCTCTTTTGATCCATTTTCTGATACATAACTACATAGACAAAATATATCACAGTTTTGCATCTCTTTAATTACAATTTGTCTGGAATTTGGTATAATCAGATTATTAAAGAACTTAATAATGTCAGACAAATCCAAAGTATTCACCATCTTTTTTAATTCAGATTCAAAAACTCCTCCTCCGATAATTTTGTATTCAATTTTATTCCTCTCTTCTGGATATTTATTGACAAATATAGAAATTGCTTCAATCACAAATTGAATACCCTTAACAGCATCCATCCTGGCAACAGTGAGAATTTGAAATTTTTCTCTTTCAACATTTATTCTTTTAAACTCATTAAAATCAATACCTAAATGATGGATAATAATTTTTTCTTCAGGAAAGCCCAATTTTAACAAATCTTTTTTCATATCCTTACTTAGGGCTAAAAACAAATCTCCTTCTTTTATTAAATTTCTGTAATATGGTTTAAAAACATAGGCAAGTCTTCCCGAATCATATCCGTAAAATGAAGTAATTAAAGGCACATTTAGCTTTCTTTTTAAACTTAAAGAAGCTAAACCATTTTGTCCGAAATGAGCATGTATCAGTTTTATTGACTTTAAATCTCCATATTTATTAATACAATTTGATAAATTATTCAATGTAAGCCCAACAAGTTTATTGTTTGGGATTTTTAAATAAGGTGGTCTGATGACTTTTATGCCTTGATAATCTTCAGTTTTTTTTGAAGGCCGATCATATAACCGGAATTTATCTTTAAATATATTTTTGAAAGGATTAATTGGTGTTGGTGAAATAACCAATGGGTTGTATCCATTTTCTATCAGGCTTTTTACCTGATTAAATACCCATGTGGAACTAGAAGGATTATTTATACTTGGGAAATAGTCTCTTATTTCGAGTATATCAAATGTGTCATTAGAAGCCATGTTATTATTTTAAAAATTAGCGATATTAAATAATTGATCTTCCATTAGTGTTACACCAAGATTTTGTAATTTAATATTACTACCGACCATCTCCCAAATTTCGTTCTCCCTGTAAGGCAAAACACCAATTTTAAGCAAATGGATTTTATTTAATTTAGTTGCAAATTCTATCGCAAGATCTTTTAGTTTTATCCCTTTTCCACTGCAAAAATTAATCGTTTCACCCGAATTTTTATCTGAATTACTTATTGCTATCAATGCGGATACTAAATCATCAATATGCATAAAATCTCTAACCTGGTTACCACCTGTCATTTCAAATGTTTCTTCTCTTTTCAGCGTTGCAATTAATTGATTGAGAAAAAAACTTTCCGGCATATCCGGGCCATAGAAATTAAATATTCTCATGATTGTAAAAGCCTTTTTATTTATTTCAGACCATGTTTGTATCAGGTTTTCTGCCATTAGTTTGGTGAGTGAGTATGGTGAAGCGGGGGAAGCAACCTGCCTTTCATGAAAAGGACTTGTGTTCTTATTACCATATACCTCACTACTGCTTGAAAAGTACAATCCCGAATAATTGACTGGTTTAAGAGCTTCGAGTAGGTTAAGTGTGCCTTGCACATTTACATTATACAGTGCCGTGTAATTATCGAATGTGCGCTCCCTGTTTAATAAGGCACAAAAATGGTAAATAAAATCAGGTTGTAATTCATTACATAAGATTTCTAAATCATGTTTTTGTGTAACATCAACATGGTATTTTCTTATGTTTTTATTGTGGGTTATTAAGTTTTCTGATAGAGAATTGAATGCAATATCCAGTAATGAAATATCGGCATTGCTTTTAGTAAGAACTTCGGCTAACTTTGAACCCAGATAGCCTCCGCCACCGGTAATCAAAACTCTTTTCCCTGAAAAGGTGTTTAAATCCGGCTCCATGGTATATCTTTTTGGCTTGCATCCAAAATGTAACTAAGCAATACTTCTTCAGTTATTACAGTTCTCTTCTCATAGAAGTTTTTGTACCAGTTAATCGTTTTCTCAACTGTTTTGCTGAATCCCCATACAGGCTCCCATTTTAATAACTTGAAAGCTTTAGTGCTGTCCACCATTAAAAATCCTGCTTCGTGTGGATGATTTCCTTTATCAAAATCAAAGATTACTTTGTCCCAGTTTTTTTGAGCTTCTTTTACCAATTCAAGCACCGAAACATTGTTTTCGGCATTCGGGCCGAAATTCCATGCTTCAGCATATATCCCCCCCCCCATTAACAGATGCCATCCAAGTGTTAAATATCCGCTTAATGGTTCAAGTACATATTGCCATGGACGCGTAGCTCCTGGGTAGCGTAAAAATACTGAAGATGAAGTTGAAACTGTGGTAACAATATCGGTAAGAATCCTGTCCGATGCCCAATCGCCGCCTCCTATTACATTCCCGGCGCGGGCAGTGGCAATTAATACTGAATTATCTGTAGTGCCATTAAAAAAAGAATTCCGGTATGCATTTGTGATCAATTCAGCGCAGCCTTTTGATGAACTATAGGGATCTTTTCCTCCCATTGCTTCATTCTCACGATATCCCCAAATCCATTCTTTATTGTCATAGCATTTATCGCTGGTAATTATAACGACCGCTTTAAGATTTGTTAAATACCTGGCAGCATCCAGTATATTTACGGTTCCCATAATATTAGTCATGTAAGTTGAAACCGGATCCTGGTAGGATAGTCGAACTATGGGTTGTGCGGCAAGATGAAAAATAATATCAGGATTGATCTCTAGTAATACTTCCTTTACTTTTACAGTGTCACTTATATCCTGGATATAACTTTTCATATCCATTTGTAATAAATCGAAATGATTAGGTTGTGTCGGAGGATCTAAAGCAAGTCCAAATACTTCAGCTCCCATTTGCTTTAACCAATAGGTGAGCCAAGATCCTTTAAAGCCGGTATGCCCTGTAACCAATACCTTTTTGCCTTTATAAATACCTCCAAAAAGCTGTGTTATTTCCAATTTTTCCATGGTGCCTGATTAGTATTCCATAATTCTTCCAGTTGCATTTTGTCGCGCAGCATATCCATTGGCTTCCAATACCCGCAATGTTTATATGCAAATAACTCTCCGTCATCAGCCATTGCTTCCAGTGGGGTGCGTTCCCAAATCGTTTCATCCCCTTTATCAATATACTTAAATATCTCTGGTTCACAAACAAAAAAGCCGCCATTTATCCAGGCGCCATCTCCTTTGGGCTTTTCCATGAACTTGTTCACCTTATCAGTGCCATGTTCTAAATCCATTGCACCGAATCTTCCTTCAGGTTGTACAGCGGTCATTGTTAATGATTTCCCATGTGATTTATGAAATTTTAGTAAGCTGTCAATATTGATATCACTAACTCCATCTCCATATGTTAGCATAAAAGTTTCATTATCCAAATACTTTTGGGCTCTTTTAATCCTTCCTCCTGTCATTGTATTCAAACCGGTATCTATAACCGTTACTTTCCATGGTTCAGTTTCGTTACTTAATATTTCCAATGTGTTTTCTGCAAGATTAAAGGTTACATCAGATTGATGCAAAAAATAATTGGCGAAATATTCTTTAATTACATAGCATTTATAACCTCCGAGAATTACAAAATCATTAAACCCAAAGTGTGAGTAATGTTTCATTATATGCCAGAGTATAGGCTTATCACCTATCTGAATCATGGGTTTAGGGATATTTACGGTTTCTTCGCTTAAGCGCGTTCCAAAACCACCTGCCAATATTGCTACTTTCATTTAGTCGTTTATATTTAAGTCTATATCTGAATGAACTTGTAGTTATCTTTTAGATTAATTATGTATTATGAGGCATTGATGGTTGATTTAATGGAAATGAATTTCCTGAAATTATTGGTTTCTTATTTCGTGAAGGAATTACAATGGCAGAAACTATAAATACCCAAAATATGGGGAAATTGGAGAATGGAAATGCAAAGAGACTCGATTGAATAAGCATAAAAAATAGTAAGGGATATTTCGCATTAAAGATTTGTCGAAAAATTACTTTTGATGATAAATATACTCCCCATACCATCAATATTAATCCCAGGAAGCCAAAATTACGGATTAAATGGGCAATTCCATTTGAAATGCTAATATTTTGCTCTTGCTTCCATCCCAGCCCTGACAATCCGAACACAGGACTATTTTGCCAAACTTCAGTGGCATAATATGCAAACCCAGTAAAACGCCCCATTGAAACCCCATAAGATTTATCAGCTGAAGCTTTTTTCTCATAATCTTCATACCCTTTTCTTTCCGTAATAAGAGTCTCCACTTTTTCGTATCCGAAAGATATATTAAAGAAAAGCACAATGGTTGCAAGGATAATCGGTATAAAAATCAGTTTAACTGAGATATTGGAGTTTAGGAAGTAGATTAATATAACAATCATTAAGCCGATAATGCCTGTGGTGCTTGCCGTAGTAGTAAGTGCAACAAGATAAATTAGAATTTTTCTTTTATTTTTTAATCCACGCATTAACAATGTAAATAAAAGGCCCAGATTTATAAAAAATGAAAAATATCCAGGTTCATAAACAAATCCGGAATTACGCTGTTCAATAATTGCAGAAGAACTTTGGTTTATAGTATAAATGATCATTGATGCATAATTAGACCTACTATCAATGTAGTAGTATGATGTTAATTTCTCCGGTAAATTTTCATAAATGCCATTTACAAAATTATAGGTATTTGAAAAAGATAATATTTGTAAGCTAAATAATATCAAACTAACCACTACCAGGATGAAGATGGATTTTTCCAAGAAGAAGAAAAAACCCTCCTTATAAATACCAACTAGTATTGATACCAATAAAAACGAAATGATGTACCTGCTAAAGAATGAATAAGTTGGGGGCTCATCAGAAATGGCAAGAATTCCAACAAAATAAACTATCATTAAAATGATTAGTACAAGAATACTCTTTTGGATATTCCGATTTCTCGAAAGAAGCTTAAAGTTAATAATCAGTATTATTATAAAAAGAGCAAAAATCGAATAGATTCCACTAACAAGTGGGCTTGATCCTGAGGAAGTCAGGAGAAAAAGCATGGTGCTTATCATGCCTAAAATATAGATTCTCTTATTTGCCATTATTTATTATTCGAATTTAGATTTCCAGAAATCTAGATATTTCCGGGCTATAATTTTGGCATCATGATATTCTTCAATGCAAATTCTACTTTTTTCTCCAATAATTTGCAGTTCATGTTTCCGTTCCAGTAACATACATAATTGTCTATAAATATGTTCAGAATCAGGCTTAATGTTAATTACGGGACAATCATTCATACCTAAAGCTTCTATAGCTACCGGTTCGGCACCGCTAAGTGTGATTTTTCCCATTGCCATTGAAATGAGTGCGTTTATACCATAAGCGTAAGAATTAGTTTGATCAATGTTTACATGAGCTTCTTTCATTTTAATAGTGTATTCGTTATAGGGCAATCTTTCATATATTAGCAACTCAATATCATTTGGATATTTATGTTTGATTTCATTCATGGCTTCGATTATCATAGGAGAACCTTTTGCTTTTGCTTTGTTGATTCCATGAAATAACTTAAGCTTACTACCTATTTGAAGTTCTTCAAATTGAAACTCATTTGAGGCAATCATTGGCGGGATCACAGGTGACAATTTATCAGATTCTGGCATGATTTCGTTATATCCAACCCAATATTCATATCCAATAGGAATAATACCTTTGCTTTTTTCAATAAGTTGTAAGTTCCAATTTAATGCGTCCTTAGATTCTTTTATTATACTTCTGTTTTCTGTAATATCAGGATCATAACCATTGTAATCCATTTTATTTTTACCAATCTGAACATAAACAGCGTCATTACCGCAGGATGATAAAAAAACATTTTTATTTTGCTTTTCTAAGTTTTCATATATAAGACGATTATAAGCCAATGCATACAATTTGAACCTATTAAGGAACAAAAATGGATTTATGAATTGAACCAGATCGAAGTTTTTTAATTTTTTAGTTTTCAGATAAATCTGAATTTGTTTATTTAAAAAACTCAAAGTATTGTTTTTAGGATTGCTTCTATAAAGCTCAATGTCAACATGTAGGTTTTTATAACCATCATGAGAGCCTGCAACTATTGCTTCAACACCTAATTCCTTTAATCCAGCTTTCAAGTTCCTGTGAAAACCACTGTATTCTCCAATCAAAAGTACTTTCATCTATATAAATATTTTCTAAATATTATGCTCATTATTAAAAAGTAAACCATGTAGTTAATTGCGTTCGCCCAAACAATCCCAACCAGACCTATCTTCCCAATCAAAAAAATTGACAAAAAGTAATACAAAATCGAAAATGAGATTTCTGTTGTAATATACATCACAACTTTTGCTTTTGCAACCATTAAATAGGAAAGTATAAAAGAGGATATTTTAAAGAAATCGCCTATCAACTGAGGAATATACAGACGTTCCATTGGAAGGAAATCACCAGAATATAAAAGTACAGTAATATAATTTCTCATTAAATATACAACTAAAAGAAGGCAGAAAAGAACGGGCAATATTATTTTATAACCATTAAGTATTTCTTTTCTCAAATCCGTTTCGTTTTTAAGGCACGAAAGCTTTGGTAAATAATATATACCTAAGGTTATTGTAATCACATTCAGATATGCGCTTGAAACTTTAACTGTTGCATCCCAAAAACCAGCATCTATAGCAGAGAGATTGGTTATAATATAATTCCTGAGCTCTATTTTTACAAAAGGGGCTATTACCATAGAACTCAGAGCCATAAGAGCATAAGCTAATAGTAGTTTTAGGTACTTACGGCTGAGTTTGTTTTTAAACAGTTCTGGCTTGTACCAATCTGAAGTGATGACAAATCTTACAGAAACAATCAGTACTATTGATTGAGCTATGGCCAATGAAGTAAGGGCTCCGTGCAGCCCGTAAAAAAAAGAAGCCAAACTTGTAACTATAAGTGAGAATATACTGTTGCTTATTTTTACAAATACAAGTTTTTTAATCTCCCCTGTGCCATTAAGAATACTCATTAAAAGAACATTCAGGGAAAATAAAGTGATGGTTAACCCAAATAGTCTGAAAACATAGATGTAATCACTTGATCCTAATAAGTAAATAGACAACTGACTTGCTAGGAAGAAAATGGAAAACCCGAAAATTAGAGAAGGCAAAATAGCAATTCGCAAGGATGATGAGAGTATCTCCTTTTTTTCAGTTTCATTGTCCCTGAACTCTGCCATATATTTAACCACTCCTGTTTGAATTCCGGCAGTTGCAGCGGAAGTAGAAATACTGATGAAATTCTGGAACTGGCTTATCAAGGCAATTCCTGTTGGTCCTATGGTTACAGCAATAATTTTGTTGACTACTAATCCCGATAGCATGGACATACCTGTTGCCATACCAGTATAAAAACTGGTGTTGACAAGCTCATTTTTCCTGGCGCGATTAAAACTCTTTTTAAACAACTTTGAATGCGTTGATGGTTCTAATAACCTGTTCAGCCTCTTTTTCGTTTAGAATAGGGCTGATTGGTAAACTTAACACCTCGTTTTGTATCTTTTCAGTAACAGGCAATAGTAAATTATTCCACTCCTTATAAGCTAATTGTTTGTGAGGAGGAATTGGGTAATGGATCAAGGTTTCGACACCTTGTTTAGTTAGATAATCTTGCAATTGATTTCTCTTTTTTGTCCGAATAACAAATAAATGCCATACATGACCCTTTTCCTCTCCAACATTAGGTAGAATAATATCATCCTGTCTTATCTCCTCAAGGTATAGATTAGCAACTTTTCTTCGTTTTTCGATTTCATCATCAAGATGTATAAGTTTGACCCTTAAAAAAGCAGCCTGTATTTCATCAAGTCGTGAATTATAGCCCAGGAATTGGTTTTCATACTTTGTAAATGATCCATAATTGCCTAAGGCCCTGACTATTTTTGCCAGTTCGTCATCATTTGTTGTAATGGCACCTGCATCACCTAGTGCTCCAAGGTTTTTCCCGGGATAAAAGCTAAAGCCGGCTGCATCACCCAAACATCCAATTTTATTATTTTCGAAATATGCACCATGAGCCTGAGCAGCATCTTCAATTAATTTCAAATTGTATTTTTTACACAGATTACCGATCTTTTCAGAATATGCATTTTGTCCGTAAAGATGGACAATCATAATAGCTTTTGTTTTGGGGGTGATGTTTTCTTCAATTTTCTCCGGATCAATATTAAAAGTTTTAATATCAGGTTCTACTAAAACAGGTTTTAAGTTATTCTCTGTAATTGCAAGGATAGAGGCAATATAAGTATTTGCTGGGACGATAACCTCGTCTCCTTCCTTCATTAGCCCCATTTCAATATATGCCCGAAAGATTATTTGAAGCGCTTCCAGTCCATTACCAACACCAATACAATGTTTAGTCCCAACATAAGAGCAAAATTCATTTTCAAATTGTCGAAGTTGCTCACCCATTAGATACCATCCTGAATCAATTACTTCTGAAGCAACTTGTTTTAGTTCTACCTCATATTGGGCATTAATTTTTTGGAGGTCAAGAAATTTGATCATAAATATACCCTCATTTTTAGTTCCTCTTCAGATTCTTTTTCTATTAAGAATCCATTCTTTTTATACACATTAACCGCTCTTTCATTCGTTTTATTTACTTTAAGCCAAACATTTTTTTTGCCCATTTGAGTAGCTTTACCAAGTAAAGATGCTAAAATTGTTTTGCCTATACCCATACCCCAATATTTTTTCTCCCCAATATATCCCCAGTATTCGCAACTTTCGTCAGTTATATTTTTTAATCCACAGGCACCAATGGGTTTGTTATTATATTTTATTCCCCAGATTAGATAATCGTCCTGGGAGTCCAATTTAGAAAACCATTTTTTTTGCTCATCAATACTAAAATCCGGAGTATTTGTTAATACTTTAATTTCCTTATCATTAAGCCATTTCCAGGACAAATCTAGGAATACGCTATTATATTTTACAAGTTCGGCTTTCATAAATAAAATATTATTTAAACAGGGCTCCAAGCAAATGTATATCGAAGGGAAGAGGTACATTCATGGGTTTCTTTAAACCTAAGGAGCCCTTCATTTGGGATAGAGGATTCTGTTGATATTCCCAGATCAAGCGCAATATATCTTAGGTTTTTATAATGATTCCACAAATTAAAAGCACAAAAATCAATTGCACGTAAGGGTCGACCTTCTTCATTATCCCCCCAAAAAATGCCCTGAGCAATATTTGAATGACCACGGTAAAAAACCGCAGAAGCCACCATTGACCCCTCTTTACTATTTACCCGAAAAAAATCAACGGGCCAAAGTTTACTAGTATTCTCTAAATCATAAAAAGTCATATAGATAGGCCGTCCAAATTGCTCACGATTGTGACGAATTAAATTATATGCTTCTTCTTTTTCGTTTTTTTCTGAAATTTCATGAAATGAGAGTCCATGATTAGTCGCTTGTTTTAAATATTTCCGAACTCCCCTGTTAGAAAAGACACCTGGAAACTCATTTAGATCAACCCAATTGGTAATCTCAGGTGTTGGCATTGAGAAATCGTTTCGTAATAGAGTGCTTATCACTTTTGTATTAAATGAAAGATGGTAGATGTCTGGAGGAAGTCCAATTTCAACTTTTTTCAATCGATTATCAGTAACATAAGCTTTTAACTGACAAATAAATGATTCTATTACGCTAACATATAAATTATTATGCCGAAAATGAAACCCTCCGAAAGGTGCTGAAAATGGAGATTTTAGAATTCCATCTTTAATCCCGGCAACCATTCCTATATCTACCTTCTCATTTTTTTCAATTAACCTGACAACTTTATCAACCCGGCCTTTATTAAGATTAATAAATGGTTCAGAAATATATGGGTGAGGATTTTCATAGAAATGATTTCTATATGTTTTTTCATTGACTTCGATTAGCATCTTATTATTTTTTAAATAAAAAAAAATCATTATAATCATGAATATAATCAGATGCATCATATGTATCGGATGCGAGAACCAAACAAATTGCACCAGAAGAAAAATTAAGTATTTCACGCCATATACCAGGTACTATATGCAATCCTATATATGGCCTGTCGAGATGTATTATTTTTTTATTGATCCCGTCGTCAATTTTTACATCAAAAGCGCCACTTACTGCAATAATAAACTGCTGAAGTTCTTTATGTGCATGTCCTCCTCGGTCTTCTCCACCTGGTACATCATAAAGGTAGTAAACCCTTTTAATATCAAAAGGAGCAGTCATTTGGTTCTCAATGGCTGTAATATTACCTGCACGGTTGTGCACCTTAGGTAGTTCAACTATTCCACAATTATAAACTGTGCTTTTCATTGAGTTTGTATTTAGTAAATTCTGAAAAATCACGGATATAATCACTTTCGTGGTAAAGTGTTGAGGACAATACGAGAGCCACTGAGTTGGTGCTGAAATTATCCATGTGCCGCCATAGCCCTTGTGGGATATAGAGTCCGTAATACGAGCGATTTAAATGAAAGCGTTCTTCTTTTACTCTGTCGTTAACAACTACATCAAAACTCCCTGATAAAGCTACCACTAATTCCTGTTGTTCTTTAAAAGCATGCCCGCCACGGGTTTGTCCGCCCGGTACATCGTAAATCCAATATACACGTTTAATTTGAAAAGGAATATGCTTTTCCTGTTCAATAAAGGTGAGGTTACCGCGGGGGTCTTCTATTTTGGGTAGGTTTATTATATGAGGCATCTTTTATGTGAAAAGTGAAGAGTGAAAAATGAAATGTCTTTAGAATGCTTACGTATGTCTTCAGAATGAGTTTTATACTCTTCAGAATGTCTACTTCTGTCTTTAGAATGAGTTTTGTACTCTTCAGAATGAGTTTTGTAGTCTTCAGAATGAGTTTTGTAGTCTTTAGAATGACTACTTAGGTCTTTAGAATGAGTTTTGTACTCTTTAGAATGAGTTTTGTACTCTTCAGAATGATCTTTGTATTCTTCAAAACGAGTTTTGTAGTCTTCAGAATTAGTTTTGTAGTCTTCAGAATTAGTTTTGTGCTCTTCAGAATTAGTTTTGTAGTCTTCAGAATGAGTTTTGTAGTCTTCAGAATGAGTTTTGTAGTCTTCAGAATAAGTTTTGTACTCTTCAGAATGAGTTTTGTACTCTTCAGAATGAGTTTAGCAGTTTCTCCCCATTCCCATATCCATTTTCATTCCCTATTCCCCTGGCGGGTTAAAAACGCAACTGAAGAACTCCTGCATGGTACAGGTGATTCTTCAGTCGCGGTATCAGTGATTTATTCGTCTTGCTTTGCATTACTTTGCCGGCTGTTGCCTAAGCAGTTATTACTTCAGGATTCGCCGCCGCCTGCTTCTTCGCGACATTCCGCACTTGCTTCATCAGGCTCGAAAAAGTGTATTCCTGTGTTTTAACGGCATCGGTAGCCTTGTAGAGGATTTTGCCAACACCCAGCACCTCCGTAAGCTGTCCGTAAATTTCGTTAAACAGCCCGAGGTTGTTTTGTACGATGTTTTTACGGTTACTCAGGATTTCATACTGTTTCTGGTTGTCGTTGGCAATAGAAACTGAAGCTTCGGTAAAGCGGTTGCTTAGCTCGGGAGTAAGACCTTGTTCGGTGAGTATGGCTTCGTGCCGCTTTAAATTGTTGCTTACCGTACGCAAGCTGTTGATAACACCCTCGGCATTTTTTGTACTGATGCCTTTACGTAATTGGGTTAACCCGAAGTCGGCAGGTGAAACTGTAAGTACGGCTTGCGCCAGTTTCAGGTACCCGCTAACGCGGTTGATAGGGTCCACAAGGCCTTCCATAGTTGTGTAAAGGCGGGTGGTGATGTTCTTACGGTCCAGTGTTTCGGACTTTGGCATAATAATCTCGCTGGCTGTGGCAATCTTTGCTTCAAAGGCAGCGACATAATCGGAGGTAAATTTTGGCGAAAAGGCTGTAAAATCGGCCAGGTCGCGTTTGAAACTAAATACTGCATAGGTACAAATAACAGGTAGTTCTTCGTCTTTACAGTTATAGTCACGTTGATTAAGTAAAGCCATAAAATTGTAGAATTAAAAGTTAATATTGAAGTAGAATTTAGAAGACGAATAAATCATAACAAATATAAGGAAGAAAAATATGATTTGGTAATGCGGTGATGTGATAATTTGATAATGTGCTAATGTGTTAATGCGATAATGCGATAATGTGTTAATGCGATAATGTGGTATTGTGGTTACTTTCGCAAAGTTGGCTAGGTTTGTTTTTCACTTTACATGGCTTCGCCCTTTCAGTCACATCTGCCTTTAAGGAAATGGATTAAAATGTGTCCTCCCTGTTTATTTACCAGGAAGCAGTTGTCAGTCAATTTCACTAGTTACAAGTCACTATTCACTAATTATTCTGCGTCCACAACAATAGTAAATTTTCTTTACCCTGGCTTTCAAAATAGGCGTCAAATTTCAGGGTAGGCATAAGTTTGTAAAGGATGTTTCGTTTTATAAGTGCACCTGCTTTTGTAATCAGTCTTTCGAGGTAAGCGGTATCAACCTTTCCGCCCACCAGCAATAGCTCTATACTGTTGCTCTCCTGTCCACGCGCAAAGTCACCGGTGAGGTACACTCTTTCCACTTCTCCCAGTTTCTCAATTACCTGTTCAACCAGTTGGTCGATTCCCAGGTGCTTGCGCATAAGGCTTTGTATATCAGGGAAAAGAGGATGCTCGGTATTGGCTGAGAAGAACTTACGGTTGCCTTCGGAAAAGGAAGTAAGGAGGCCGGCCTGTTCAAAACGGTTAAGTTCGATCCGTATGGCATTGGTCGATTCGCCGAATTCAGCTTCAAGCCCGCGCAGGTAAGCCTTAGTGTTGCTGTTCAGGAAGAACTTAAGCAACAGTTTAATACGGGTTTTGGAAGTGATAAGGCTTTCGAGCATGTGATGTTCTTAACGAGTAGCTAAATTACTCATTTATATTTGTATTTCCATAATCGGGAGATTTTTTTTTTGTTTGTTGCTTTTTAGGGGGAGCGTGCTAAGAAGAAAAGCATTGCGAGGCGCCTCGCAATGCTGTGGCTTCGATTGCGGTTGCTTCGGCGCTATGCGCCTCGCAATGCTGTGGTTTTGATTGAGGTTGCTTCGGCGTGTTGCTTTTAAGGGAGAGCGTGCTAAGAAGAAAAGCATTGCGAGGCGGGAACTTATTACGTTAAATAATACCAGCGAGGTCCACCGAAGCAATCTTATGGAGAAAGGGTGGCCTGTGTTAGTACGATTGTTTGTCAAAAAAAAGGCTGCCCTGGAACCAGGACAGCCTTTTTTAGTAAATCTATACTATAGTTTAGTATGGACCGGTATAAACAAGGGTATCAACAGCAGCCCTGTTAGTAGGACCTGAACCCCAGTAGCACGAAATATAGAAAGTTTTCGTAGCCGGATCATAATGGTTGTTGTAAGCTGGGTTGTTTTTAACAGCCGAGTTTACATTATCCGAAACTGTTACAGGCATTGGAGCATCAGGTCCACCTGAAACATCCATGGTTAGGATGAAAGGACCAATACCACCAACTGTTGAACCGTCAGCCCATTTCTGGATTGCCCAGAACTGAACAGCATAAGCCGATACAGTTGATAATTTCCAGTTGGCAGTCCAGTTTCCGGTAAGAACAGGGTCACCTGCTCTTAAAGTCCAGCCTTTCATCTGGTATGAACCAACCCACCTGTTAGCAACGTCGATAGAGGTTTTGCCGTTATTCAGAACTTTACGTCCACCATCAGCCATAACACTTACATATTGCAAGGTAAAGTTATCACCTATAGGAAGCAGGTTTTCGTCTGTAGGAAGGGCTACGCCACCAACGCTAATGCCTTTAATAAGGTCAGCATATACAAGAGTTAAGGTTTTAGTAACATCTTCAGTTGCGTTAGCTGACGCAACATCCAAAGTTTTCATCAATACCTTATCCGAATAAGTAGTATCGCTTTTCCTCAGGTACACATTATATACTTCGATAGAAGTAATGCCGGGACCTTTAGGAATTTCAATAGCGATATCAATTTTTGGAGTAGCTCCTAACAGGTAGGGGATACTTTTAGCTGCAATTGCTAATCCACCTGTTTTGGCATCCGCCGTAAGCAGGTCATCGTTTTTCTGACAAGCGCCCAGGATTAAGCCCAAAGCAAGCAATGGCAGGAAAACATTGAAAATTATTCTATTTATTTTCATACTTTGTTTTTTTTTTAGGTTCTTAATTCTAATTACTTGTTCCACCATACTTTGGTGTTCAAATCATCGACACCCTGAATAGCTACAGCAGCCTTAACATTTGCTGGGTTTGTAGCATAATCATCGGTAGGATAAGGAACTCTTACAGGAATTTTACCAGCGTTAGCGCCATCAACAGCAGGAGTTAAAACAGGGAAACCTGTCCTTCTCCATTCGAACCAGCTCTGTAAACCCTGCTCGAACATTGCCAGCCATTTTTCGGTAGCAATTTTCTCTAAAGCATTTTCTGAATCCCATGCAGCACCGCCGTTAACCATATAGTCATCGGCCAGTTCGTCGATAGTAGCGGTAATACCCATCAATGAAGCGGTATTAGCAACTATATCGTCAGCGTATTGATTGTATGAGCCAAAAATACCGGCAGTGTAATACTCTTCAGCTGTTTTTGGAGCGCCTGTGATAAGGCCTCTTTCAACACCTTCGGCAAGTATAAACTGTAATTCGGCATAACTCATTAACACACCGGGACAGGTAGCTTCAGTGAAATAATCACCGATCTTTGAAGTTTGCGACAAACCGTTTCCTTTGTAAGCCAACGCTTTTGCGGAAGTCATACCATTAGGTAATCCTACCCAGCCGCTTGGATGAGCCGAAGGAAGGTTAGCGTAAACGGTAACCCTGTAATCCATATTCGGGTTATTGGTCCATTGCATATCAATAACGGATGCGCTTACCCTGTGGTCATCACGGGTTTTACGGTTTTCGTTAATAGGGTTGTTATTAGGAGCATCTCCTAAATACACTAACTGAGCGTTATCGGCATTGCTTGTAAATACAGGGTATGTTGTAGGGTTAGCAATCATACGGGTCATCTCAGCTGTTACATAAGGAACATCCTTGGATGACATACGCAGTAAGAGGCGCAGACGCATGGAATTAGCGAACTTTTTCCATTTGGTAATATTATTATCAAACATAATATCGCCGCCTATTTCTTT
This sequence comes from Bacteroidales bacterium, assembly GCA_963665485.1. Classification (GTDB taxonomy): domain Bacteria; phylum Bacteroidota; class Bacteroidia; order Bacteroidales; family UBA4417; genus UBA4417. The sequence goes on from OY762227.1 coordinate 2,579,742, forward strand.
CCCTGCGGGATCGAGAAGCATATTGGCAGTATCAAGTTTTTTAATGATATCGCGGTAAATTGATTCCTGAGTATCATACTTAGGGTTAACAATACCACCGTCAGCAACACCGGCTCTCCAAGCTTCGGAATAAGGAATATCACCAAACAGGTCGGTGAGTACCGAAGTAATGTAAACCTGCATTACCATGGCTACACCTTTATAGTTATCGTGCGACCTTAAAGTAGCAACTTTGTACATAGTGGCAGCATCCATTCCGCTTGAAGCGTAGAAGCTTGACCATGTAGTGTTAACAACACCCGGGCGGAAGATATAACGATCTTCGTCAGTGTACTGTACTTTAGCCATATGCTGAACCCAGCAATTTCCCATTTCATGTCCCAGGAAAATTTCATGGGTACGGTCGGTAGCGCTTTCGATAATGTTTGTCAGCAACATATTTGGAGCTGCAAGCTCAGTCGACGGGTTGTTCGGGTCCGTATTTATTGTTTCAAAGTCCTTGGTACAGGAAGAAGCCACAACAAATAAAACTGCCAAAGCCGTCAGGAATTTTATATTGATTATTCTTTTCATGTTTTACGTTTTTTGTTAAGTTAAACTAGAACTTCAGACCAACGCTGAAACCAATGCTACGTGCTGATGGCAACTGTCCAAACTCAAGTCCCTGTACACCGTTGCTATTGCTGAATGAAGTTTCAGGATCAATATGAGGAGCAACACTGTAAAGGAGCGCGAGGTTACGTCCGATTACGTTGATTGATAGGTTATTAAATGGACCTAATTTGGAGAATGTATAACCTAATTTCATTTCTCTGAGTTTCAGATAAGAAGCATCGAAAACGCTTGAATAATCCATTGTATTGGAATAAGCGGTATGGTTGTATTCTTCAGCGGTAACTACTACATCATTAGGAACATAAGTTACACCGTCGTCAGCCAGTTTAACACCAGGTCCAACAACTCCACCTTCGCGGCCAATAAGAGTTTCTTTCAAAACACCTGCATAACGGCCCCATGAGTTGGTCATTGAATAAATGTCACCACCTTTATGGAAGTCTAACAGGAAGCTGAATTCAACTCCTTTATACCTGAAAGTATTGTTCATACCACCGATCCAGTCAGGGGTTGAATTACCCAGAATTTTCAGATCACCCTGTAGTGGAACTCCATTTTCGTTTATTATATTTCCGTTAGGATCTCTTTTGAAATCATAACCGAATAATGAGCCCATTGGTTGTCCTGGGATAGCAAGAACTTTCATTTCCCAGTATGAACCAAGCAGGTACTGATCGATGCCAGTGTACAAGGATTTAACTTCATTTTTGTTTTTGGAATAGTTAAGATCAATATCCCATTCGAATCCTGAAGCGCTCTTGATAGGTGATAAACCTAAGGATATTTCAATACCGCTGTTGTCAATTTCTCCTGCATTGATATATTTTGAGGTATATCCGGATGCGTATGAAATTGGGATCGGAATAATCTGGTCGGTAGTTTTACCGTTGTAGTAAGTAACATCTAAGTTGATCCTGTTCTGGAAGAATGAAAGGTTAGCACCTATTTCCAATGAATTGGTAAATTGAGGTGTAAGTTCTCCGTTAGGAAGAGCGTTAGGAACTGCCTGGTTCAACAGCTTGGTGCTTGCATTCCAGCCTTCACCGAAAGCCAATACAGGATTCAGGTTGTAAGGTCCGGTATCGCTACCTACTTTTGCCCAGCTAACACGTGCTTTAGCCAAACTTAACCATGATGGTTTTGTGCCTAACATATCAGAGATAACACCGCTTAAACTAACCGAAGGATAGAAATAGGAATTGTTATCGGTAGGTAAAGTACTTGACCAGTCATTACGTCCGGTGAAATCGAGGTACAGAGCTTTGTAAGAGAATTGACCGCTGAAATACAAACTGTTGATCCTTTTATCGCTGAAATAGTTGTATGCTTTCTGTGCAACTTTGGAGTTGGCAACATTGTATACACCTGCTACTGCGAGTTCAGGAGCCTGAACTTCGTTGGAAACATATAATTGCTTCATCATATTTCCCCCTGCGTTGAGGCTGAAATTGATATCTTCTGCGAGTTTTTTGTTGAACATCAACAAGAAGTCCATATTGGTTTCACGGAAGGTTTGTTTGTTTTCATCATAAAATCCAAATGGATTGTCGATGTCAGTCCATGCAATACGGCTTGAGTTCCAGTTTGTCCAGTTATCGAGAGCAACGCCAACTTTAGCTGATAAATAATCAGTAAACTTGTAGGATACTTTAGTGTTACCAAACAAACGGTCACGATTCATCTGATTGGTGTTTTCGTGAAGGGTAAAGTATGGGTTGTTATGGTAATTGTAGTTCCAGTTACGTTTGCTACCATCAGCATTGGTATACTGAGCAAGGTCAGGGATGTTGTTCTGACGACCGCTCCAGATAAACTGCTGCATAACGTTCTGAGCGTCATATCCGTAGTTGGACATGTTATCGCTTCTTGAGTTAATATAGTTGGCATTTCCTTCAACAGTCAGGTTTTTGGAAGGATGTCCGCCAGCGCTCAAAGCTAAAGTATTACGTTTTAAATCAGTATTTGGTACCATACCCGTTTGATTGAAATTGGTATAGGAAATCCTGAAGTTAGCGTTTTCGTTTCCGCCGTCGAGAGCAATATTGTTCGTCATTGCCTTACCTACTTCGAAAAAGTCTTTAATGTTGTTAGGATGTGAAACCCATGGAGTTGCCTGGCGAACGCCACCAACAACCGGTGAATCCCATTGTGGAATCAATGTTCCAACATCAAGTTTCGGGCCCCAGCTTTCGTCAACACCATCGTTAACACCGCCGTTAGCTCCATCTACAAAGCTGAACTGGCCTGCTGATCCTTGTCCGTATCCGTTCTGATAATCAGGAAGACGAAGAGGAGTATCGAACATAGTAGTATTGCTGTATGCTATACCTATGCCTTTTCCTTTTTCTGATTTACCTTTTTTGGTTGTAATGATAATAACCCCGTTCGAAGCACGTGAACCGTAAAGAGCCGCAGCGTTAGGGCCTTTAAGTACGGATACACTTTCGATATCGTCAGGGTTAATGTCGGCAACACCACTACCGCGGTTTGTTCCACCATAGCCATCGGAATTACCGAAGGTGCTGTTACTGATAGGAACACCATCAACAACAAACAAAGGTTGGTTGTCACCACTTAAGGATGTAACACCACGAAGTACAATACGTGATGAAGCACCAACAGAACCAGATGAATTGGTGATCTGTACACCGGCAACTTTACCTGTAAGGGCGTTAACGACGTTAGCTTCCCTCGCTTTGGTCAGATCACTGCCTTGTACATCCTGAACGGAATATCCAAGTGATTTTTTGTCGCGCGAAATACCAAGAGCAGTTACAACAACTCCCTCGATTTTTTGTGCTTCACTCTGCATGATCACATCCATTACATTGGAGGCAGTAAGAGCAACTTCCTGTTTCTGCATCCCGACGAACGAGAATTGTAATGCGTTAGCATCTTTAGGAACGCTGATACTGTACTTTCCGTCAAGGTCGGTTAAAACACCTGTACTGGTTCCTTTAATAAGAACAGTAACGCCCGGGATTCCACTCCCGTCATCGGCGCTGGTAACTTTACCCGTGATGGTTCGTTGTGCCAATACCTGCATAGCTGTTAGCAGCAGTAGTACCAGCAAAAAACTTAGTTTTCTCATAGGTTAATTGATTTGGTTAGTTAGTGTTTAATTGGTTTAGTGTTTAATTGAATTATTTTTAATGAAATTAATTTTTACTTCATAGGCTGTTTCTGTTTTTGTTAGCTAATTTGGTTGGTTTTTTTTGGTTTATTTTTCTTCAGGAACCTCAAAAAGGAGGTTTATTTGACCAGGAATCTATACTTTTTTAATCATTTTTAACAAATAATGTCAAATAATACATGCTTATAGCTATATGTAATGCACATGTAGAATAAGCGTAAGTTTCTATTATAGAGTAAATTGCCAGTTTAATTTGCTTTTCCTGGCTAAAACTCTTTGCAATTGTAAAAGTAATAATTTCTTAATACCCATAACATTTTCTGTTTTTTTTTAATTCTGTGCAATATTATTCTTTTTTTTTATTTTTTAAGTCCACCTGTAATAATTATTCTATAAAGTAAAATAAAGATTGAAGTTATTACCAGGCCCGGGTACGTAAGATGATTAATTCCTATAAAGACTACCGGCAGAAAATAAATCAGAACCTTCGTGATGGCATATAAGTAAAAACCTGGTTTTTTCAGTTGCCACATCAAAATTACACCTGTTATTCCAAAACCGGTTAATAAGATTTCAGCACTTATGAACAAATAGCCAGCCTTAAGGTATTCAATAACTATTCCCGGGAATAAGCCGGAGGGAAGATTTCCTCTTATTGAGAAGATGATCAAAGCAAGAAACATGATAATCCATGAAATTCCGAAACCGGCAGATCCTATGCAGAGCCAGGTAAGGAGAGCAGGGCGTAATTTGGTATCAGGCTTATCCATTTTGTTTTAGGTTTTCAGCGGATTTCATACTATGGTCATTGAATAAATTAAGCAACTGTTTAAATTTTGAATTATAATGATAATTCTCAGATGTTTCAGCCTTTTATCAGGCTTAGCGGTCTGCCCTTTTACGCTGAGTAGCCCGCCCTGAGACTGCGAAAGGAGACGAAGCACAATAAAACATGTAAAAACGGCTTGTTTTTGAGTTGAATGTGTGCATTTCGACTACTCTCAATGTCCTGATTTCTGACGATTAGTGCGGTTGCCATTTCAGGCTGATTGGAACAGGCTGCCATTATGCATAAAAAACTTTATTCTTTAATAAACCTTAGTAGTAAAGAAATATTTAAGTGGATTTAACCTTATTCCCTTATAATTAGTTTATGGGTTTGTGTTGTTCATGAATGTTCCTGCATATTTTTCTTTGGGAGTAAATAAGGGAATAAGGTCAGGTAAATTTAGGTATTTTTTCTTATTACTAAGGTTTAAAACAGATGATAAGGTTTGATCCAAATACGCAACATTTATGGTACCGGTGAAAGGCAAATCCTGATTAAAATATGCATTACAATAACTTAAGGAAAACTAAACAAAAAGAGTAATACCGGATTCTAGGCAATATTCGTTCACCTTATAAGTGGCTGTGTACAGATTGAGCAAGCGGAATATAAAACTGATACTTTTGCAAGATCAGATTTTGCCATTATTTTCGGTGTACATTCCACAAATGTATCATTTTTACGGTAAAACAAAATTCATGGAACATAATACCCATATGTACATTAAGATATAAATTGTAATTTTCGAAATTGAGTGAAATATCATAAGTCGGTAAACATGCAAAAACGGCTTGTTTTTGAGTTGAATGTGTGCATTTCGACTACTCTCAATGTCCTGACTTCTGACGATTAGTACGGTTGCCATTTCAGGCTGATTGGAACAGGCTTACATTAATCATATAAAAACCTTATTCTTTATTAAACCTTAGTAGTAAAGAAATATTTAAGTGGATTTAACCTTATTCCCTTATTATTAACCTATTTAAAGAATCGAAATAATCATACTATTTATCAGATTAACCGCAGTAGTTCCTGAATCCGGATTATTTCATATACCTGAGAAATCCGCTGTAACCCCACACAAATAAAACAGTTAAAAAGATATTTGTTCCCGGCATAGGAAATCCTTTGATAAATGCCATTGGAAGTATTAATAAAATAAGTTGTGACGCGGTGTACAAATGAAATCCGACCTTCTTCATTCGCCATAAAAGTAACGCGCCGGCAAAGGAAACGCCATAAAATATCGCATTCAGGAAAAAGAATGTCCTTCCCGCTGAAAGCATCATACTTATTAATTCACGGTTTTGCTCATCGGGTATCAAAGCCAGGTTACTTGAAAAGAAGCCATGAATAATTCCTATAATTCCATAGGAAAGAAGACCTAACCCGCTTCCGATAAATGTGATCACACAGAGTACTTTCAGTAATACAAGACTGGGTCCGGTTTCGTTTGGTATAGGGTTGGGTTGTTGCTGTTCGTTCATTATTTTAAAGTGGGATTAGGATTTTTGGGGGTTGAGGGTTGGGATTTGGGGGTTGGGGGGAAGAATTTAGAATTTAGAAGTAAGAAGTAAGAAAAAAGGGATAAGAATTAAGAATTAAGAATTAAGAAGTAAGAAGTAAGTGGTAAGTGGTAAGGGATAAGAATTAAGAATTTAGAAGAAACAAGAAACATATAACAAGTAAGAGGTAAGTGGTAAGAGATCAGGAGTTATTAGGGTTGGGCTGGGAGGCATGTTTTAGCCGTGTCACAGAACTCATAACTCACAACTCATAACTCACAACTCATAACTCATAACTCATAACTCATAACTCCTGTCTTATCGTCTTCTCTTTATCCCAGTTTCCCCGTCACCTTCTCCACTTCCTCAAGAATTTCACATGATTTCACCAAAACTTTCATGGCATTATGATCGTTGTACAAAGGACGGTCAATTTCGAGGAAATCCACATACCTGCGGATTATTTCTTTTGCTTTTGTTACGCCAGCGCCAAAGGAATATTCCCTGAAATCGAGTGCCTGCGCTGCAGCCATCAGTTCGATGCCGAGAATTCCATACGCGTTATCAAGTATCTGGAAGTTTTTAATGGCTGTATTCATGCCCATACTAACAAAATCTTCCTGGTCGGCTGCCGCCGGAATAGATTGAATGCTGGCAGGTGCCGAAAGGATGCGTTGCTCTGCTATCTGCATATCAGCGGTATACTGGCTTAACATGAGGCCCGAAAACATTCCGGCTCCTTTAGTGAGAAATGCCGGTAATCCAACACTCAGAGCCGGATTATTTAGCCGGTTCATACGCCTTTCGCTCAAAACACAAACCATTGTAATCACCATTCCTGCCATATCCATAGGAACCGATACCGGCGATCCCTGGAAATTAGCGCCTGAAAGCTGCATGTTTTCTTCAGGGAAGAAAATCGGGTTATCACCAACGCCGTTCAACTCAATTTCAACCTGTGAACGGGCATATTTAAGCGCGTCGTGCGCCGCGCCTATTACCTGTGGTGTCGATCGCATACTGTAAGCGTCCTGCACCTTGCATTTTACATGACCTTCGGCAAGGTCGCCCCCGGAAACCATCTTACGTATGGCTTCGGCGCTGCGAATGGCACCGGCGAAACCACGGACTTCATGGATTCGTGATTCATACGGTTTCATGTTGGCTTTCAGCGCTTCGAGCGACATGGCCGCGGCTATTTCGGCCTGCTTCAGAAAATTATTGGCATCAGCAAGGAAAATAGCGCTCATGGCTGTAAGCACATTGGAACCATTGATAGTAGCCAGCCCGTCGCGTGCCATAAGCCCGGGAACAGGTATTCCAGCTCTGTCCAGCGCTTCTTTACCCTCCAATAACTCACCTTTATAATAGGCTTTGCCTTCACCAAGCATGAGTAAGGCGATCTGCGACATGGGAGCCAGGTCACCGCTGGCGCCTACCGAACCTTTCTGGCAAACATAAGGGGTTACGCCTTTATTCAGCATTTCGACCAAAGTCTGCGTTATTTCGGGCCGGCACCCTGAGTTTCCGTGCGCATGAACATTAATGCGGCCAAGCATGGCACCTCGAACATATTCCAGCTCCATCGGATCGCCAATGCCCGCTGCATGATTATAAACAAGGTATTTCTGAAATTCTTTTACCTGCTCATCAGTAAGCACCACTTCCGAAAACTCGCCGATGCCGGTATTTACACCATACATAATTTCATGGGCGTCTATTTTTCGTTCGAGCATGGCACGGCAGGCAATAATCCGTTTCAGCGCGTCGGGATGTAACTCTACCTTTTGATTATGACGTGCTACATTCACTACATTTTCGATAGTGAGACCTCGTCCGGAAATGATGAGTGTCATTGGTTCAGATCGTTAGGAGTTTGGTTAAAAGGTTCTGAAGTATAACTGTTTAAAAGTTCAAAGGCTTTGGGGTTTCATTGTTATATTGTTCTGCATTTCAATTTCGCAATCTCAGTTGTTTTCTTTTCAGGTGGGACTTAATCTCCGGACGCATTTTATATTTTGTCCGTGTTTGAACGCATCTGAAATATTTAGTCTGATAATTTCATCTCAAATAAACAGGCTTCCTAAACCGGACTATTACACAGCAAACCTAAGGAAAAAATCTTCTTATAGAATATCTGTGTCAGTATAATTTTTTTTGAAACACAAATGACGCTACAAGTTAATGCCGACGATTCTTTTGTGCCTTTTGTGGCTTATTCATTATAATTTGAAGCAAAAGAGATGAAAGAAGTTAATAAGCTAAGGGTATAGAGCCTTGGGTGGTTCAGGCAAAAATACAATGGTAGCACAAAGAACAACGGAAAACACAGTGAAATCAGTAAATGCTTTTGTGGCTAATTCTTTTCTAAATCTTAGAAACTGTCTAAATTTTTTATTCTTACATTTTTGAGAGTTTCAACTTGTTCATCTGTCAGACTGAGCGGAGTCCCCGCCTGCTGTGTCGGGCAGGGAAGTCCATCTAAATCAACTAATATTGCTCGTTTTTGAGTTAAACAAGTGCATTTCGACTTCGCTCAATGTGACAGCAATTCGAGAAATTAGTACCTTAAAGTTGTTTTTATAAAATTTAGACAGTCTCTTAGTAAAGCCACCTATTAATATTCTCTATTCAGAAACGCAATCTTTTTTTGCCTATTCATGTCCTTATAAAAGCCTGTCCCGATTGGTTAGAAGCCTAAGTGAAACGAAAAAGGGGTGAAGAGAAGCAGTGAGTTGTAAGAAATCCGGATTTGTTACATTTTTATCCAGGAAGATAAAAATTGTGCTTCTGAATAAATTCCAGTGAATCATCGATCAGTTCATACATAAGCACATCGTCCTGAACGTAAGGGACTTTCTGCCTGTACTCATTTATTATGGATTGCAGGAAAGGCGATGTATTTGCTATGCCTCTGAATTCGAGAGCCTGGCAACCGGCCATCATTTCAATAGCAAGTATATTCTCAACATTTTTTATAACCCGCAAAGCCTTGGTGGCGGCATTTGCGCCCATGCTTACATGATCTTCCTGTTCGTTTGATGAGGTGATACTGTCGACTGACGCTGGTGTGCAGAGTTGTTTATTCTGGCTTACCACGGATGCCGCGGCGTATTGGGGGATCATAAAGCCTGAGTTAAGTCCGGGATGAGCCACCAGGAATTCCGGTAAGCCGCGCTGTCCGGCAATTAACCTGTAAAGCCTTCTTTCGGCAATGTTTCCAAGTTCTGCAAGGGCGATAGCCATAAAGTCGAGGACAAACGCCAGTGGTTCGCCGTGGAAATTGCCTCCTGACAGGATCTGGTCTTCGTCGGGAAAGATGGTAGGATTGTCAGTTACTGAATTAATTTCGCGAAGAATTACCTCAGCGGCATGTTTTACGGTATCCTTCACAGCACCATGCACCTGTGGAATACACCTGAACGAATATGGATCCTGAACAGCCTTACCCGGTTTATCAATTAAAGCGCTACCCTGAAGTATAGCGCAAATATTGTGAGCGGTTTCAATCTGTCCCGGATGAGGCCTTATTTGCTGTAAAAGACTGTGGAAAGGATCAATCCGGCCGTTGAATGCTTCGAGCGAAATTGCCGCTGTAATATCGGCAAGCCTGAGAAGTTTAAATGCCTTTAACAATACAAGCACACCATGGGCACTCATAAATTGTGTTCCGTTTAGCAGGGCAAGGCCTTCCTTCGATTTCAGCGTAATAGCCGGATAACCAAGCTGGTCAATTAACGGGGCTGCTGGTTGCAATTTATCCTGGTAATATACCTTTCCTGTTCCTAACAGGGGAAGCACCAGGTGAGCAAGTGGTGCCAGGTCGCCGGAAGCGCCTAAAGAACCAAGCTGACGCACTTCAGGGAGAATATTGTTATTATAAAGATCGAGTAATCGCTGAACGGTTTCGGTTTGAACGCCTGAATGGCCTAATGATAATCCATACGCTTTAAGGAGCAGCATCAGCCTGACAATGTCGGGCTCAACAGGCTGGCCTATTCCGCAGGCATGAGATATTACCAGGTTAACCTGTAATTGCGACAGATCTTCTTTCGAAATGGTACGGTTACAAAGAGATCCGAACCCTGTAGTAATACCATAAATCGGATCGTCCTGAGCGTCAATTTTATGGTCAAGGTAATTCCTGCTTTTTTCAATTCTATCAATCGATTCCTGCGATAAAGCCAGGTGATTGCTGTTCGCAAGCATGTTTTCAATCTGCTCAAAAGTAATAGGAGCGGGGGTAATATATATGGTATGATCTGCCATGATGGTAGGTATAAAATTTGCACCTTTTACAGGTGTATTGTACAAGAAAAGTAATATGAATTTCCAGCCTGTGGATCGCAGGCAATACGAGGCGGAACCTAGAGACAGGTTCTGTTAATCTGAATAATGAAATATAGATTCCAGTGCATTGAAAGCAGGTTTCAGAATGTGGGGCAAATGTAGATAATTATTGGTTGCTACAAAGATTTTGTTTCTTTAGTCTTTTGTGGTTATTCATAGTAACTGCCTGAAATTAATAGAAAGCCTTTTTATGAATTAATAGCTTGTATATCAGTTAAATTGAGCGGATTCCATGCCAGCATCGGGCAGGGAAATGCGCTTGTTTAGCTCAAAAACGAGCAATATTTGTCGGTTTAGAAGGACTTTGTCTTCGCTCAGCCTGACGGATGAACAAGTTGGAATCCACTAAAAAGTTTGATTAAAATTTCGACAGTTTTTTAAATATTTGAAAACGAAAGTAATAAAAGCTTAATGTTGACACTGGATGCTTTTGTGCCTTTTATGGTTAATATCCCGGAAGATTGAATTTCGGGGTTTTCTCCAAAAAATGTTAAATAGCGCTAATTTAAGTTGAACTATTTATATCCGGCATTGTTATTTATACTGAATCTAAACAATTATTAAATCATTAAATACTTTAGTACAATGGACTATCAATTTCCTGCTTTGCCTTACGCATTTAACGCATTGGAACCCCATATCGACGCTCAGACCATGGAGATCCATTACACAAAACATCACAAAACGTATTTCGACAAATTTGTAGCCGCAATCAAAGAAACCGAAAGCGATGGCAAATCACTCGAAGAAATATTTGCCAATGTCAGCAAACTCCCGATGGCAGTTCGCAATCATGGTGGTGGGTTATACAATCATACCCTATTCTGGGAAAGTATGTCGCCCAATGGTGGTGGAGTACCCACAGGCAAACTTGCCGACGCAATTAACGCGAAGTATGGCTCGTTCGAAGAATTTAAAACGAAGTTCAACGATGCTGCTGCCAACCGATTTGGAAGTGGTTGGGCATGGCTTTCGGTAAAAGCGGATAACAGCCTGTGTGTTTGTTCAAGTGCCAACCAGGATAATCCTCTTATGGATACTTCCGATTGCCCTGCAACGCCTATTCTTGGACTTGATGTTTGGGAACACGCCTATTATCTCAAATTTCAAAACCGTCGCCCGGAATACATAAATGCATTCTGGAATGTTCTTAACTGGGAAGTAATTGAAGCACGTTACCTTTCAATAGTTAAATAAGTATGAAAAAGATCCTTGTTTATTTAGTTGTACTGATTGCGATTCCTTATGCGTTGAAAGCTCAACAGGAACCCTTCCACAAATTCGCGCCATTGCCATATGCTTATGATGCCCTGGAGCCATACATTGATAAGATGACTATGGAAATCCATTACGATAAGCATCACCGTGCGTATTACAATAATTTTATGGCGGCTGTTAAAGGCACTGAGCTGGAAAAGACACCCATGTTATCCATTTTTGCAAATATTTCGACTCAGCCGGTTGCAATCCGTAACAATGCCGGCGGATATTGGAACCACGAAATGTTCTGGAACTGCATGAAACCAAATGGAGGTGGTGCGCCTGCTGGTAAACTTGCTGATGCTATCACTTCAACCTTTGGCTCATTTGAAAATTTCAAAAAACAGTTTGCGGAAGCGGGTATTAAGCGATTTGGCTCAGGATGGGTATGGCTTGTAGTTGGTAAAGACGGTAAACTATTTATCAGCTCAACCCCCAACCAGGACAATCCTTTAATGAATATAGCAGAACAACCTGGTACTCCCATTTTTTGCCTTGATGTTTGGGAACATGCTTATTACCTGAAATACCAGAACAAACGGGGTGATTATATCAATGCCTGGTGGAATGTTGTAAACTGGGATTTTGTTCAAAAGCTTTACGCTGAAGCGTTGGAGAAAAAGTAGTTAATGGTAATTGGTTAATCGAAAATGGTTAGCTGTTAAATAGTAAAAAAGCCCGATAGTTTTCAGCTATCGGGCTTTTATTTATCAGGATATTAAGGATTATTCGAACGATAGAATAGCTTTTTTGATAATTTCAATTGCTTCGCGTAATTGCTGTTCGCTGATTACCAATGGAGGCGCGAAACGGATAATATTGCCATGAGTTGGTTTTGCGAGAAGGCCCATATCTTTCATCTTAACACATACATCCCAGGCTTCGAAACCGTTTTTAGGACGGATAACCACAGCATTGAGTAATCCTTTACCACGAACCAGTTCGATCATTTCACTTTTTACATTTCCAAGCTCTTCACGGAAAATCTTACCCAGATATTCAGCTTTTTCAGCCAGGTTTTCTTCTTTAACAACTTCGAGCGCGGCAATAGCTACGCGGGCAGCAACCGGATTGCCGCCAAAAGTTGATCCGTGTTCGCCAGGTTTAATGGTAAGCATGATTTCATCATCAGCCAATACAGCCGAAACAGGCATAGCGCCTCCCGAAAGAGCTTTTCCTAAAATAAGAATATCAGGACGTACATTTTCATGATCGCAAGCAAGGAGTTTCCCGGTACGCGCAATTCCTGTCTGAACTTCATCAGCAATAAAAAGAACATTTTTATTCCTGCATAATTCGTATGACTTGGCAAGGTATCCTGCATCGGGAACAAATACTCCGGCTTCCCCCTGTATGGGCTCTACCAGGAATCCGGCAACATCAGGATCTTCAAGCGCTTTAGCAAGAGCAGGAATATCGTTGTAGGGAATTGTAACAAAACCAGGAGTAAACGGGCCAAATCCGCCATAAGAATCCGGGTCGGTCGACATGGAGATTATGGTGATGGTGCGACCGTGGAAGTTGCCTTCGCAAACAATGATTTTAGCCTTTCCATCTTCAATGCCTTTTACCTTGTACGCCCATTTGCGGCATAGCTTCAAAGCGGTTTCATCAGCTTCCGCGCCTGAATTCATAGGCAGAACCTTATCATAACCAAAATATTCAGTAATATGCTTCTCGTAAATGCCGAGCATATTGTTATAAAACGCCCGTGAGGTGAGTGTCAGCGTCTGTGCCTGCTCAATCATGGCGCTAACAATTTTCGGGTGACAATGACCCTGGTTTACTGCCGAATACGCTGACAGAAAATCGAAATATTGTTTGCCCTCAACGTCCCATACTAAAGCGCCTTCGCCTTTGGCCAATACCACAGGCAACGGGTGGTAATTATGCGCACCATACTTGTCTTCCAGCTCTATAGCTTTGGCTGAGGTTAAATCTTTAAGGATTTCGTTAAGCATAAAATTATTGTTTTAAAAATTTGTTTTTAAGTGAAACACGGAACAAAGATACTATTTTAAGTGAACCATGAATAACGGACAGTCAAAAGAAAATAGGTAAAGGAAAATGGTTTTCTTCTGTTGGCTTCGACTCAGCCGCCCCGAATCCCCGAATCTATTGCCCCGACCTTCAGGTCGGGGAAATAAGAAATCTCATGCCCCGATCTTCAGCCCGGGGATTTAAAATCTATTGCACCGACCTTCAGGTCGGGGATTTAAGAAATCTTCAACTTCGACCTTCAGGTTGGGGATCGATAGAAATATGAAACATTTTATCTCTTAAACATGAAACTCCTGCAACCCGCTATACTTTCGCCACTGCTCCTTCATTCTTAACCAGAGCTTTATAATTCAACGAAGGTGAAGGAATAAAAGGTCCAAGATTCAATTGGTTCCATAAAGCGTCTATTTCTTCAATCGTTTTATCATCCATAGCCAGCACATTGGGCCATTGACGCGTAAAGCCATCGGCGGCAAGCGATTTGCCGGAACCATCAATAGCCATAGGCAGTATTGGCTGATCATTAATGCCTTTAGCATAAAAACAATCCCGTGACGGATCAATATTATTGGCTGTAAGCCATACAATATCGGAAATTCTGATCTCTACTGCTTCCGGATCGACATAAACTACCCAGTTAATTCCTTTCAGAGCTCCGCTGTTAAAAAGAAGCTGATGGGTTGTCCTGGGGTTCACAGTTGATTTATCAATCCCTATGATGAGTACAGGAAATCTTTCGCGAATAAGAGAAAAATTACAGGATAACTTACTCAACTCCGGATGTATTTCGTTGAATTCTATTTCATCAGAACTTGTGTAAATTGATTCCCCCGTCAATTTGGTTGTGGCATCTATTCCCAACTTACTTCCCAAAGCAAACTTACTGCTCGAATGATCAAGCACATCAACCGGTCCACGATTAAAAACAATGTCATCAACAGGATGAACCTGATCGCAGATCAATCTTGCGACTGCTTTACTATCACTCAGATCAATGCCGGCATCGGTAACAACTAATATTTTATTGAACATCATCTGCCCGGCGCCCCACAACGAATTCATTACTTTTTGCGCCTGACCGGGATATGTCTTTTTAATTTTCACCAGGACGATATTATGAAATACGCCTTCGTCGGGCATTACCATATCTTCAATCTCCGGTAACATGCTCAGTTTTATTAACGGCAGGAAAATGCGTTCTGTAGCTTTACCAAGCCACTTATCCTCCTGGGGAGGAATCCCAACTATGGTTGTAGGATAAATAGCTCCTTCACGATGCGTGATGCAGGTAACATGAAACACTGGATAGTAATCAGCCAGTGAGTAAAAACCAGTATGGTCTCCAAAAGGACCTTCCAGGATAAGATCTTCAGCCGGATCAACATACCCTTCGATGATAAAGTCGGCATCAGCAGGTACTTCAATATCAGAAGTCAGACATTTAACCAGCTCAACTTTCTTTTTACGAAGAAAGCCGGCCAGCAAATACTCATCAATGTTTTCGGGTAAAGGAGCGGTAGCGCAATAGGTGTACACCGGATCGCCGCCAAGGGCAACGGCAACAGGCATTCTTAAACCAAGCCGTTTGTATTCGCGGAAATGCGCCGCTGAGTTCTTGTGAAGATGCCAGTGCATACCCGTTTTGTCAGGACTAAAAACCTGCATGCGGTACATGCCGACATTACGCACACCAGTTTCCGGATGACAAGTATGCACAACCGGCAAGGTAATAAAAGGACCGCCATCATAAGGCCAGCAGGTAAGCACAGGCAATTTGGACAAGTCGGGTTTATCCATCACTACTTCCTGGCATGCGCCTTTCCCTTTTTTGTGACCAGGCATAAATTTAGCAACTTCAGCCAATGTGGGTAAAAGCGCCAGTTTACTGAAAAAGGAATCACGCGGCGTCATTAATCCAGCCATCAATTCCTCAATCTGCTTTGCAGTATCATCAAGAGTTTGAACACCAAGTGCCAGGCACATTCTTTTCTCCGTTCCCATCGAATTGATCAGCAAAGGAAACTGAGTTCCGTTATTTTCGAATAATAATGCTTTGCCATTATGTTTACTCATGCGATCAGCGATTTCGGTGATCTGAAGGTGAGGTGATACGAAATCCTTGATTCTGATAAGCTCGCCTGATTGTTCGAGTGATTGTATAAATGCCTGTAAATTAGGGTATGCCATTATGTTTTGGTATTATGACAGAAAATTAGATATAACTGACTAAACTACAAAATAATAACGATCCGGATAAAAGAATATTCAGGATTAATGTGTGAACAATTAATTTTAGTTGGATGTCGGATGTTGGATGTCGGATGTTGGATGTTGGATGTTGGATGTTGGATGTCGGATGTATTACTAAAAACTTCGTTTATACTTTCTTTGGAATTCCGACATTTTAGAAGCCATTCCATTCATTTCGTTTCAGAACAAAAAAAAGAAGGCCTTTCGGGCCTTCTCCTGAATTATTTAGCTGCGGGCTTTTCCACAGCTTTAAAATTCTGGTCACCGAATGTTTCCGGTTTCTTATCATTGTATTTTGACGGGCATTTTAATAAAAGGCTGCTTGCCAAAAACGCGTCGTTCTCAATTTTCCCGATAACCACAACCTGCTCGGACTTTTCAAAATCCTGGGGTTTGGCGCCATTGTATGTCACCAGTCTTTCGGCACCTTTTTGATCCGACATAAAAAAAGTGAATTTATTGGCATCCACTTTTGTGTCGTAAGTGATAGGTTTGTTTTTCACCAATTTCCCGATGACGTGAAATTCCTTTCCGGGATTATCAACAGCAGCAGAAAAATCGGTATACGTACTAGTGTTGGCAAACAGACTGAGTATTACGCCAACCGCCGCGACTACAAATACAAGTATAAAAATATGAGTCTTCTTCATGTTTAGTTTTTGTTATTTTTAATTTCATTTTCCATTTTCGTAACCCGCCTGTCGAGCCAGAAAAGATATACTGCCAACCCAACCAGAACGGTTGAAAGAACAAGGATTACTACAAAAATTTTCGATTCTATCATTTCACTATTTGTATTTATAAAACAAAGCAATGTTAGTAATGTTTTTGAGAACAGGCATTATTACCACTCAAATCCGGCTATTCCGGATTATCGAGATGCTGCCTGATATAGTCCATTTTTACCCTTATACCCGTAAGCCAGTATCCCACTATAATCCAACCGGCTATGGCAGGATAAAAAACAAGCCGCATAGTAAAATCGAGGCTGTTTACAGTCGAAGGACTTCCTCCGGCTCCGGGATGCAAGGAACCACTGGAAAGTTTAGGCAGAATACCAACAAAAACTATCAGCATTACAAATGCAAAGATGTTATACACAGCCGCAATCCGTGCCCTTTTATTTTCTTCATCAATGGAACGCCTTAGCACCAGGTAAGCGAAATATGCCAGAATAGTAATTGCCGCGCCATTTAATTGAGGATCGTTGGTCCAGGGTGTTCCCCAGGTAAAATTCGCCCATTCCATTCCGGTGATAATTCCTAAAGCGCCGAAAAACAATCCAATATTAACTGTTTGAATGGCATAGACGTCATGTTTGATATCGAAAGTAGACAGGTAACGGAGGCTACGAACCAGCGATGTTCCGAACATGACCATCATGGCAAACCACATAACGACATGAAAAAATAAATTCCGCATCGATTGGCCAATATTTCCCTGTACTTCAGGAATATCAATGAGGAAACCTGCAATAATGCTGTAAAGGATTAACAGTACGCCCAGGAGTTTCCACCAGTTATTTTTTAAAAAATTGTTCATTTATCTTATTACTGATTTGTAATTTATTTATTTTCATTAGCCGGCGCATACTTCAGACATTTTATTGGTCAGGAAAGAGTCACTTTCATCAGGCTAAATTATCTTTAGCCCGAACCTTTTTCAACCGCCTTATTTATTATTCATTACTCTGAACTCAAATCTCCTTAATCGCGCCACAAGTAAGGAAACAAAATATACGACATGGCTACCACAATGGCATTGAGCATAAATAACGCTGCAAGGAATTTCATATTGCCCGATACCGTTCCTACATTAAGCGCGGCTGCTGAAACCTTCATCAAGATAAGCAGAAGGGGCATCACAACAGGGAAACTCAATATAGCCATTAACGCAAAATTATTGTTTGTACGTGAGGCAATGGCCGATATCATAGTAAGTGAAGATGCAAAACCAAAACTCCCAAGTAACAGTGCGCTGATAAACAGAGGGTAATTGACCACAAATTCACCCATCAAAGCAGTAAAAACAACCAGGCATAAGAGAGAAAGTACTCCCATCAGCACAAAATTGTAGATCATTTTCGAAAGAATGATAGCCTGCGGGCTTGTAAGGGTGTAGTAATACAATTGCCTTGATGTGCTTTCCTGGACAAAACTTTTTGAAACCGCGTTAACAGCCGCAAAAAGCATAATGATCCAGAAAAGGCTGTTCCATGTAGCAGGATCAATGATTTTGGCAAAAGAAAGATAACTGACGAATATGGTAGAAACCACGTACAGCAAGATACCGTTAATGGCATACCGCTGCTTGAATTCAAGCTTAATATCTTTCAGTACCAGGAATTTGATTTCGCTCAGAAGCATTTCTTCGTTTTCAGACTGCAAAGATATAAAAAGCGGTATATGTAATGGGCTAAAATTTATAGTCAGTTAAAAAGACCTGTTCAGAATTAAAGTCCCAAATCCAAATATCCAGACATGGAATTCCAAGTCTTTGATTATCAAAATGTTTATGTCAGGATTTAAAGATAGTTTACCCTGGAATTTGAGACCTGGAATTTATAAAAGCCGAAGATTTCTATAAAACGGAGATCATTCCTGTTATATAACCTTTTCACGGGTATCCACCGGGATAATTATTGACCGTCCGGCAGCATTCAGCTCATTGAAGTATTTACGGTACGTGATATGGCGCTTCGAAAATTTACCCCCCACAGACTCGTGAAGTGCACGCATTTTAGGATTAAAATCACCAACCCAGGAGAGTTCTACCTCTTTGTATTGCGGATTCTTTTTCATCACCGAATCCATATGCCAGAAAAGCGCGGATTCGATTCCTGATTTCTGAAAATGGGGTTTCACACCCATGATGACAATGCGTGCCCGGGTAAAAATACGTTTCTTCCCTATCAGTGCAACTTTCAGTTTGCCCCACAAATTAATTTTACCGTTAAAATACTTGAGCATCTGGTTGATATCAGGCAGCATAAGCTCAAATGCAATGGGTTCATTTCCATGGTAGGCAAACCAAACAAATTCAGGGACCATTAATGATTTTAAATCTGCCAGCATCCCGCGGATAGCTATTGGATCGGTGGGTGTGAAATTTTCGTGAAACCGCCAGGCATCGTTATAAATCTCAATAAAATCGGCGATAAATTTCTCGGATTCATTGTAAGAGAAATGCTTGAAATTATATTCCGGTTTCTGCCTCACCCAGTCAGCAATTTTCCAGAATCGTTCAGGAAATGGTTTAGTGAGATCTAATAAATTTGTTACCTGCTCGAAATAAACCGTGAACCCGTATTTTTCGAAAAAGCCTTTATAATAAGGTGGATTGTAATTCATCCCGAACGATTGCGGGATAAATCCTTCAACAAGCAATCCCCAGAAATTGTCGTTTTCGCCGAAATTAATCGGTCCATCCATGGCTTCCATGCCTCGTTCAACAAGCCAGGTGCGGCATGTATCAAACAGCATTTCTGCCGCTTTGTAGTCTTCGATACATTCAAAAAAGCCCATTCCTCCGGTTGGCACCTGAAAAGTATAGGCTTTTTTGCTGTTAATAAATGCGGCAACGCGGCCTGCCAATTGATTATTTTCATCAATTAATATCCAGCGATTTGCTTCGCCATGCTCAAAAAAAGTATTTTTCGCAGGTGTAAAAATCCCTTCGATAACCGCGTCGGGCGGGCACACGAAATTTAAGTCGTTATTGTAAATTGTACGTATTACCTCGTGAAAGAGTTTCTGATTGCGCTTGTTATCAACATTTAGTATCCGGTATTCCATTTTTAAGGTACTTGCTAACGTGTGACAAAGATAAAAAAAATGAATGTTGAATCTGAGATCAGCGATGTAAAGCTTTTCAATCCTCATTTTTTAACAATTCACAATTATCTGTTCACTTTTCACTTAAAATAGTACCTTTGCCGGTTGCAAAAAAAACATCTGTGAAAAAACTCTATCTGCTGATTCTTCGTTCGTATGCAGGACCTGCGTTAGCTACTTTTTTTATCGTAGTCTTCGTTCTGTTGATGCAGTTTCTGTGGCGTTATGTGGATGAACTTGTCGGCAAAGGACTTGAATGGAACATCATTGCTCAGCTCATGTTTTATGCTTCGTTCACTTTCGTTCCTATGGCTTTGCCTATATCCATATTACTGGCGTCGCTTATGACTTTTGGTAACCTTGGCGAACGCTACGAACTGGTCGCCATGAAAGCAGCCGGGATTTCATTGCGTAAAGTTATGATGCCACTCGGGCTTTTCTCCTTGTTGATCAGTGTGGGAGCATTTTATTACTCCAATATCATATTTCCTTATGCCAACCTGAAATTCAGGTCGACCTTGTACGATGTGAGGCAAAAAAAACTTTCACTCAATATCCGTGAAGGTATATTTTATTCGGGATTGCAAGGTTACGTTATCCGGATCGGGAAGAAGGAACCCGATGGCATCACTATCCGCAAGGTGATGATATACGATCACACACAGTTCCAGGGGAATACCAAACTGGTAATGGCTGATTCGGGGCGCATGCAGCAAACAGCTGATGGCAATAACCTGATGCTAACTCTTTTTAATGGTACAAATTATGAAGAAACAGGCAATTCAGATAGCCAGAAAATCCCTTTTCAACGTACCGGTTTTACAAGCGAAGTGATAAAGTTTGATCTTTCACAATTTAAAATGACCCGGTCCGACGATGACTTTTTTAAGAATGCCTATTACATGCTGAATGTGCATCAACTCGCGTACGCGTCTGATTCTCTTGGTACTGAAGTTGGCAGCCAGGTAAAATCGCTTCGCGGTTCACTAATGAGTTATTACCCCAATTATAATAGGATAAAGCTAACAAATAGTATTTTCAAGACCTTACCTCCGGCCAAAGCAAGTGTGAGTTTCGAAAAAAGAACTGTTGAAGACAGAAAAACTATAGCGTCTTACGCCCTGGGCATGGCTCGCAACGCAAAAGGCTCCTTTGAGTATAACCGTCAGATGCTGAAGGAAAAAGTGGAATTGAAAGCACGATACGATATTGAATGGCACAGGAAATTCACGCTTTCATTTGCCTGTTTCGCGCTTTTCCTGATTGGCGCGCCATTGGGCGCGATTATCCGTAAAGGTGGCCTAGGCATGCCTTTGGTAATATCGGTTCTCCTGTTTGTGGCGTATCATGTTATCTCTTTTACCGGTGAGAAAGCAGTACGTTCAGCTGTAACCACTCCATGGAAAGGCATGTGGATGTCGACCATGATTTTCCTTCCTATTGGCATGTTCCTGGCTTACAAAGCAGCTACCGATTCAAATATTATGGATGCCGAAATTTACAAACACTTCTTCCGCAATATTGTCAAAAAAGTTAAGAAAAAACAAAATTCCATCAATGAAAATACTGGTACTCTGTAATAAATCACCCTGGCCAAAGCGTGAAGGAGGCCCTATTGCCATGTACGCCATGATCAGCGGATTGATTGAGGCTGGCCATAGTGTAAAGGTGCTTGCTGCCAATACCATTAAATATACCGTTGACCCTGCCACAATTCCGGTAGATTTCAAAGAAAAAACGCAAATTGAATTTGTTGATATTAACTTGTCGGTCACGGTTCCGGGAGCATTATTAAATTTTTTTTCAGGTAAATCGTACCATGTTACCCGTTTTCACACGAAAGCATTCGTGCAGAAAATAATTGAAATCCTCAGTAAGGATAAGTATGATATCATACAGCTCGAAACACTGCAAATGGCTACTTACCTTGATGTTCTCCGAAAATATTCAGGAGCTCCGGTTGTGCTGAGGGCGCATAATATTGAGCATAAGATATGGCAGCGGATCGCTGAAAATTGCCCTAATCCAATTAAAAGATTTTACCTGAATCACTTGTATCGGTCGCTCCGACGTTTTGAGATCGGTATTTTAAATAAGATGGATGGAATTATTGCTATTACTCCGGTTGATGCCCGCAACCTCGACCGGCTTTCGCATAGTACCAATATCATTTCAATACCTTTTGGAATCAATCTCGAATCAATACCTGGCAATCCTGTTCAACCTGAGGAAGCTTCAGTGTTTCACATAGGTTCGATGAACTGGTATCCGAATGAAGAGGGCATTAAATGGCTGATCTCCGAGGTTTGGCCCTCTGTTACAAAGAAACAACCTGGTATTGAGCTCCACCTTGCCGGTCGGTATATGCCTGATTGGCTGTTAAAACTCTCAGTTCCACGTATAAGTGTGGATGGAGAAGTTCCTGATGTATGGGAATATATGCAGAAATATTCAATCATGGTAGTTCCCTTGTTTTCAGGGAGTGGCATAAGGATTAAAATTGTTGAGGCAATGGCTGCGGGCAAGGCGATAATTACAACGGCTATCGGGGCTGAAGGAATAAATTATGAGAATGGCGTACACCTTCTCATAGCCAAGGATGCTAAATCGTTTACGGATGCGATTTTTAAACTCTGTAACGACAAAACACTCCGTGATACGCTTGGCAAAAATGCCCGCCTGCTTATAGCCAAAGAACACGATAACAATAGATTAATGCAGAAGTTAACCACTTATTATGCTGAACTGGTAAAGAAAAAATAGGCCTGATTTTAATACCAAAACTGTACATTGTGGAGGCAGAAGCCGGAAGTTCAAAGGCAGAAGATTCGCAAATACTATCACATCAGATAAATAGGACATTTCAGATCAATACATCTTGCCTGTTCAGCCTTCGCCCTTACTGAATAGAGAATAAATAATTATAAAAAAGTCTGGGGCGCCCTTATCCTTATGAAAATATTTGTTCTTCTTTCGCGAATACCATATCCTATCGAGAAAGGTGATAAGCTAAGGGCATTTCACCAGATACGATGCCTGTCGAAGAACAACGAAATCATCTTATGTGCCCTCAGTGATTCTCCGCTAAACCCGGAAGCAATAAAAAACCTTGAGGCTTTTTGCAGTGAAATTCACCTTATTCCTACCCGAAAAGCCGGACTGATCTGGAGCGCTATTCTTACTTTCTTTAATGGCAACCCTTTCCAGGTCGGATATTTCTACCGCCGAAGTGCACAAAAAAGGATTAATTTGCTGATTGAAAAGAGCAGGCCTGATCATATTTATTGCCAACTGACACGGGTTTCGGAATATGTAAAGGAAAGCAAAATACCGAAAACACTCGATTACCAGGATGTTTTCTCTTTAGGCGCAAAAAGGCAGGCAGAATCTTCAACACCCCTCCTGAAAATATTTTATTTGTTGGAATACAGGCGGTTACTCCGTTATGAACATGATATTTTTGAAAAATTTGAGCATAAAACAATCATCTCTTTCACTGATCGTGATGGTTTGCCACATCCTTCCAGAAATGATGTTGTTATTGTGCCAAACGGTGTTGATCATAAATATTTCAGCCCGGCTGAAGCTGAAAAGACGTATGATATAGTATTTACTGGTAACATGGGTTATCCTCCCAATATCGACGCTGCCGGGTTTCTGGCAAAAAAAATATTCCCGGAAGTATTGAAACAGTACCCTGAAGCAACACTTTTATTAGCCGGGGCAAATCCATCTATAAAAGTTCAGTTGTTGCGGGCACACAACATTACTGTAACAGGCTGGCTGCCCGATATCCGCGAAAGTTATTCAAAATCGCGTATTTTTATTGCCCCAATGCGTATTGGCACCGGTTTACAGAATAAACTCCTCGAAGCCATGGCAATGGAAATGCCTTGCATCACTTCGATACTTGCCAATCAGGCACTTGGGGCCAAAGAAAACGAAGAAATACTTATTGGCTCTACAGCAAAGGAGTACGCAGATCATATCATAAACCTTTTGAAAAACAAATCCAAAACTGAAATCCTGGCTAAAAAAGGACATACTTTTGTAAAAAGAGAATTCAGCTGGGAGAAATCGACTGCGCTGCTTGAAAATCTATTCGTAAAGAGCTAACGGCTGTTAGAAAATAGGTTAAGAAAATGATCAAATGTAAACTATATAGTATCAATTGCCACTACTACCCACACAAAATGCATAACACAAAACACATAACACATAACTCATAACACATAACTCAAAACATATAGCTCCTGATTCCAAACTCCTGATTCCAGATTCCTGACTCATAACTCATAACTCATAACTCATAACTCATAACTCATAACTCATAACTCATAGCTCATAACTCATAACTCATACCCGAAACATATAAATACAATATACCATGGCTGACGACAAAAAAATTATATTCTCAATGGTTGGAGTAGGAAAAATACATCCACCCAATAAACAAGTTTTAAAAGACATATATCTCTCCTTTTATTATGGCGCAAAAATCGGCATCATTGGTCTGAACGGATCAGGTAAATCAACCCTGCTCCGTATTATTGCCGGGATGGAAAAATCTTTCCTGGGCGAAGTCGTATTTTCACCTGGCTTTTCTGTTGGCATGCTGGAGCAGGAACCGCACCTCGACGAAAATAAAACCGTTAAGGAAATTGTCGAAGAAGGTGTTCAGGATGTTGTAAACATGTTGAAGGAATATGAAGAAGTAAATAACCGCTTCATGGAACCGATGACCGATGATGAGATGAATAAACTTATCGAAAGACAAGGCCAGCTTACCGACCTCATCGAACAACATGACGCATGGGAACTTGATACCAAGCTTGAAAGAGCAATGGATGCACTGCGTTGTCCTGAAGGTGACACTTCAGTGAAAGTTCTCTCAGGAGGTGAACGTCGCCGCGTGGCTTTGTGCCGGCTTCTGCTTCAGCAACCTGATATCTTGTTACTTGATGAGCCAACCAACCATTTGGATGCCGAATCCATAGAGTGGCTCGAACATTTCCTGCAACAATATAAAGGTACAGTTATAGCAGTAACCCACGACAGGTATTTCCTCGATAATGTAGCCGGCTGGATACTCGAACTCGATCGCGGCGAAGGTATTCCATGGAAAGGCAATTACACCGAATGGCTTGAGCAGAAAACCAAGCGCCTGGAGATGGAAGAGAAAACTGAAAGCAAACGCCACAAAACCCTTGAAAATGAACTCGAATGGGTTCGGATGGCACCCAAAGCCCGCCAATCCAAAGGCAAAGCCCGATTGAACTCGTATGAGAGAATGCTCAATGAGGATGTAAAACAAAAAGAGGAAAGACTCGAAATTTATATTCCGAATGGTCCCCGGCTTGGGAACCAGGTTATCGAAGTTAAAGGCGTTAGCAAAGCTTTCGGAGATAAAGTATTGTTTGATAATCTTAACTTTATGCTTCCTCCTGGAGGAATTGTTGGAATTATCGGGCCTAACGGTGCCGGGAAAACCACACTCTTCCGACTTATCATGGGAATCGACCAGCCCGACAAAGGTGAATTTATTGTTGGAGAAACTGTGAAAGTCGGATATATTGACCAGGCGCATGCCAATATTAATCCTGAGAAATCGGTTTGGGAAGTTATTTCCGAAGGCAATGAAACTATTCAACTCGGCGGCAAACTTATCAACTCACGGGCCTATGTTTCGCGTTTTAATTTCGGTGGTGCCGACCAGGGTAAAAAAGCCGGTGTATTATCCGGCGGTGAGAGAAACCGGTTACATTTGGCGCTGACGTTAAAATCCGAAGCCAATGTGCTTCTGCTTGATGAGCCAACCAACGATATCGATGTAAATACACTGCGCGCGCTTGAAGAAGGCCTCGAGAACTTCGCGGGTTGCGCCGTTGTTATATCTCACGATCGCTGGTTCCTCGATCGCGTGGCAACTCATATCCTTGCTTTTGAAGGCGATTCGCAGGTTTATTTCTTTGAGGGCGGATATACCGATTATGAAGAAAACAAACGCAAACGTTTAGGCGACGAAGGTCCGAAACGCATAAAATTCAGAAAACTGATTGCTTAATCTTTTCAAGTGTTTATTCACCCTTCAGTGTCTGCACACCCAACGGGTGTCTGACACTGATAATTAAGAACCAACGCTTTTCATCCATAAATTTATTCAATTCAAGTCATGATCAAAATTACCTCCGAACTCATCGATAATGTAATTTCCCAGGCCCGTACCTCGCCACGACTCAGGATGAATTATAATTTTCATCCCGAACTCAGCGATCCTGTTCAGCGGCTCCTGAATGCGCTTGAACCCTGGACTTACATCCGGCCTCACAAGCATACCACAAAAGAAGAATCTTTTGTTTTGCTTCGTGGAACAATTCTGGCAGTCTCTTTCAATGACGATGGCACAATCCGTGACCATGCCATTCTAAGCGCTGTCACCGGAATTCTAGGGATAGAGTTTGAGGAAAATACCTTCCATATGCTTACTTCACTCGAAACAGGTTCAGCCGTATTTGAAATAAAAGAAGGGCCATTCGTTCCACATACCGAAGGAAGTTCAGCACCCTGGGCACCGAAAGAAGGCACTCCTGAGGCGAAAGAATTCCTGGCAATGGTGTTCAGGCAACTGGGGATAGTGATCAGTTAAAGGATAAATCCCAAGCCTCAAATCCCAAGTCTCAAATCCCAAGTCCCAAATCGTAAATCATACATCGTACATCGTACATCATACATCATAAATCCCCAATTCCTCATGTCCACCCCTTCCATCCCAAAAGGCACCCGCGACTTCACTCCAGTTGAAATGGCTCGTCGCAACTATATTTTTGATGCTATCCGCTATATTTTTAAATTGCATGGATACCAGCCTATTGAAACTCCGGCAATGGAAAACCTGAGTACCCTCATGGGTAAATATGGCGAAGAAGGAGATAAACTGCTTTTTAAAATCCTGAACTCGGGAAATTATCTTTCGGATGTACCTGAAGATGTTTATGCTGGCAAAGAAACAGGGAAAATGCTGAAACATATTTCCGAAAAAGGACTTCGATACGACCTCACAGTTCCTTTTGCCCGCTTCGTGGTTCAGCATAACAACGAAATTACATTTCCTTTCAAACGCTTCCAGATTCAGCCTGTTTGGCGCGCCGACCGGCCACAGAAAGGGCGTTACCGTGAATTTTACCAGTGCGATGTGGATGTGATTGGCAGCAATTCATTATTATATGAAGTGGAAATGGTTACCATTGCTTCCGAAATATTCAAAAAACTTGGCATCAGCATCACAATCCTGATGAATAACCGCAAAATCCTGTCAGGAATTGCTGAAGTTATAGGTGAATCAGCCCGGATCACAGATATTACGGTTGCCATCGATAAACTCGATAAAATCGGGCAGGAAGGCGTAAACAAAGAACTTGCGGAAAAAGGGCTTAGTGATGTAACTATTGCAAAACTTCAGCCAATTCTTGGATTAAAAGGAAGCAGCCTCGAAAAACTTGATCAGCTTTCGGCTATCCTTGCATCGTCCGAAGCAGGAATGAAAGGCATTGCCGAGATGCGCACCATTTTCAATTTCATTGATACTCTGAAAATTGAAGCTAATGTTGAAATCGACCTTACTTTAGCCCGTGGACTGAATTATTATACAGGCGCAATTATCGAAATCAAAGCTAAAGAGGTTCAGATGGGTAGCATTAGCGGTGGCGGACGTTATGATGATCTTACGGGAATATTTGGTCTTAAAGGGATGTCAGGCATCGGTATTTCATTTGGCGCTGACCGGATTTATGATGTTTTGAATGAATTGAAACTTTTTCCCCATGACCTTGAACAGGCAACTACAGTTTTGCTTGTAAATTTTGGCGGTAATGAAGAACTGGTAAGTTTAAAATTTCTGCAAAAACTCCATGAAGCCGGTATCTCAGCCGAAATCTTCCCCGAACCGCTGAAGATGAAAAAACAATTTGGCTATGCTGATAATAAGAAAATTCCGTTTGCAGTTATTATTGGAGCCGACGAAGCTTCGTCAGGCATTTATCAATTGAAGAATATGCTTACCGGAGAACAGGAGAAGGTTTCGGGAGATGAGATTATTGAAAAGCTAAGGCCGTAAGAGAAGAGAATAATAATGCGCTGTTATATGTATTAATCAATACATACAAAACAGTTACTACGAAAGAACTAACGAATTTACGCTTTCGAACTTTTGTATCTTATGTGTATCAAATTACAGTTCGCTTCGAAACTAACAGGTGAAATGACGGTTTCGCAAGTAAACCAGATAGAGCTGAAAATCAAAACTCAGCGCCTATCTTAATATTTATCTGTCTTGGTGTGAGATAGTTCGGCACACCGTACATATTGTTGTTTACGTCCCTCACCCAGGTATATGAAACTGTATTGTTGACTTGTAAAAGGTTTAAAATTTCGGCAGTAATCCATAAGGACTTAAATCCGCCGAAGAAACCTTTTTTAGGTTGCAACGCTTCACCCCCAATAATCTGTTTCGATAAACCAATGTCAACCCTTCGATAGGGCGGGAGGCGATATGTATGTGTAAATAAAGGCGTATTTGGTGCCCCGGTTGGCAGACCGCTTCCGAAATAAAGCCCGATATTCATTTTAAAAGTTGGATTCATGGGCAGGAAATCCTGGAAAAACAACCCGAAAGTAATGCGCTGATCGGTAGGCCGGGGAATATATCCGGGATAAATAGTATCTGATCTTACCGGCGTTATATCTTCAGTGATTCCGTTATGAATTATTTCACCGGCGGCGTTATATGATTCAACATAGTAATCATTGTAAAGATCTTCCGCTGTTTTCATATACGAAAGGCTGGCCCACGATTCAACACCTTTCACAAAATCGCCGTTTACTTTCATATCAATGCCATAGGCGTACCCTTTCGAACCGTTAATTCCGAGGTACTGAATGCGAACATTGTCAACCTGGTAAGGAACCAGTTCGGTTAAATATTTGTAATAAACTTCTGTTACAAATTTAAAAGGACGACCCCAGGAATGAAAATTAAAGTCGTTTCCCGCAACAAACTGAATTGATTTCTGCGCGCGTAGATTCGGATTTATCTCACCCTGCAGGTTTCGGAGTTCGCGGTAAAATGGCGGCTGATAATAATAACCGGCCGAAAAACGAAGCATCATGTCTTTTTCCCAATTGGGTTTGTACGATACACTCACGCGTGGACTCACAATAAATTGCTTGTTATAGTCCCAGTAATTAAATCGGATTCCGGCTGTAAATGCCAGCTGAGTGGAATCGCGGTCCAATGTCCATGTGTTTTGGGCAAAGGCCGTATACCGATTAGAGTTAATACTTGTGTTGGTTTGAAGATGGTAATTCAAAACAAAATCAGTAAGATTGCCTGGCTGTCCGGGAGTTCCGGGATTGTATGGAATTGAATAAGCCGACGAATCAATCCGCTGCCATTCGTTCACGCGATCATCAATAATTTCATGCTGGTATTTGATGCCCCACAGCGTGTAGTTTCTTCCTTTGGAATAACTGTACCGGTTTTCAGCATTTATAACTGTCATGTCCAGCCTGTTGCGCGCGTGGTTGAAAAATCCGCCAACTCCTTTGGTTTCGACAACCTCAATTGAATCTGTAGCGCTGGGCTGATTATCAAGCAGGGCAATATAATACTCAGCCAATACATCGAACGATTCTGTTTCTCTGGAATTATAGGCAGATGTGATCCATTTTATCTGGAGGTTTTTATTGGGTTTCTGCGTAAGCGTAATGGCACCCATCCGGCTATCGTACCTGTCAACTTCCTGGCCTTCGAAATACATAGTCAGGCGTAAAGGTGTGAAATAAGTTCCAAACTTGGTTTCACGCGATTCGGGTATGAGAGTATATTTGTTCGAAGATATGTATCCTAAAACTGCAAGTTCAAGTTTATCCGAAAGAGTATAAGTTAAGAGTGATTGGAAATCCACAAAAACCGGTTTGTAACTACCTTTTGTCTCCATTGCGTTCAGAAGGTACTGGTTAGTTTTATACCTTGCCCCGGCCAGGTAAGTAAACTTTTTATCTTTACTGATTCCTTCCATATGAGCGGTGGCTCCAAGCAGGCTGGCTGTAGCCGACGCGGCAAATTTCGTAGGGTGTTTGTATTTAATATCCAGAACGCTCGATAATTTATCACCGTATTTTGCGTCGAAACCGCCTGCGGAAAACAAAACCGAAGAAACCAGGTCGCTGTTCAGGAAACTTAAGCCTTCCTGCTGGCTGGTACGAACCAGGAAAGGACGATAGATCTCAATATCGTTAACATAAACCAGGTTTTCGTCGTAGTTGCCGCCACGAACCGAATACTGCGAGCTTAGTTCATTGTTCGAAACCACGCCGGGCATAGTTTTCAATAAAGCTTCAATTCCTCCTGATGCGGTAGGCAAGGCGTTCACCGTACGCGCGTCGATACGTACCAGGTTTGTATTCCGTATATTCCTGTCTTCTATAACTATCCTTCCTAACTCAGTTGCCGTTGAAGTGATAGTGCGGTTCACCCTGAGTTTTTCACCGGCTGCTACTTTAACAAAGGCAGTATCGGTTTTGTACCCGACAAACGAAAAAACTATTTTTAATTGTTTGGCGGCAGGAACCTGCAGGCTGTAACTTCCGTCAGCTGCTGTTGATGTGCCGCCGGGTTCGCCAAATATGCTTACATTAACCAGTTCCACAGCCAGGTTATTCTCATCAGTAACTCGCCCTGTGATCATGCCCACTTTCTGAGCAAAAACGATATGGCTTAGTATCAGATTACTAATAATAAGTAAAACTTTTAAACTGATTGCTGGCTGAAGGTAAAAAGGCTTCAAAATTGGCAGGTTTGTTGAAAATGCGAATAAAACGGTTTGCTACCGGTGAAGATAACGTCTTTTCTGCGAAAGTAGTATAAATAGGGGAAAGATGAGTGATGTGGGATGTTCAATGTGGGATGTTCAATGTGGGATGTTCAATGTGATGATTATATTTTACGCTACGCTTCCATTTTCTGATTTTCTACTACTAATTTTCTGTTAACTGTTTTCTGATAACTCTAACTCAATACTTCTTCTTAAAATCGCCTCGTTTCCATGCTTTAATGAACTTGGCCCATGCGATAGGATTAAGCAGGTTATTAGGCATTGCTTGTCCGTTGTAATAGAGTCTGTCCGACGACGCGGTCATCTGGTTACGGTAGCTTTGTCCGGGCGTAAATCCGTATTTTTCAGGATCATAATTACGCCCGTATATTTCGCGCATTTCCATATAAGCCAGGTTGCGTTTCGCAATTTCAATATCATCGTCAGGAACATGCAGCGTTAAGAAAGCGTGCCTGAACTGTTCCTTGCTTGGCCAGGGATAAATAACGGTTTCGGTGAGCATAAGCGTATCCGACGACATAACCTGTATAAGTGAATAGCGGTTTTCGGTAAGCGTATCAGGGATGCGGAATAATCCGGTTTTGTAGCCTACAGCGGAAAATGAGATCAGATCACTCTTGTGTACGATAATAGAGAAAAAACCGGAATAATCGGAAGTTGTTCCCCGCCCGGTTCTGGTAACGGCAATATTGGCAAAAGGCACAGGCCGCAGACTGTCGGCAGTAACCACAACTCCCGAAAACTGCACAAGGTCATTCACCCGCTGAGCTCTCAGTCCTGCAACGGAAAACGAAAAAAGAAAAAACAGAATTACAGGTACAGATGATTTCATCAGATGCAAAGATATTTCTTTTACAGTGCCAAAGGAAATATGAACAAGGCAGATTTCAAAAATAATGTTAACGCCTTTCGGGCGACAACAAAAAAAGCTGTCACCCAAAAGGGAAACAGCTCTGGAATTATTCATTACAAATGTCTACTTGTTAATGAGGAAGCCTTTTTCGCGGGCTTCTTTCATGCATACACTAATGCCTTTTTTGTTGATTGTACGCAGCGCGGAAGTTGAAACTTTCAAAGTAATCCATTTGTCTTCTTCAGGAACAAAGAAGCGTTTGGTTTGAAGATTTGGATAAAACTTGCGTTTGGTTTTAATATTTGAGTGGGAAACAGTGTTCCCTACAATCATTTTCTTTCCGGTTAATTCACAAACTCTTGACATAGTGTTAGGCTTTTCAAAATGGAGTGCAAAGGTCTGTATAAATTTACAAAAATCAAAACAATCTGAAAAAAAACTTTGATTATGTTTTCGGGGCTTTGCTTTTGGGTTTTAAATAATAGATATTCAGTTGATTATGTGAAATTATCTTTTTGTCGTGATGCTGAAAGAATACGTCATCAGATAAAAAACGGATCCTTATTCAGCCAGTTTACCACGCAGCATGTTTAAAGCTGCCATGGATGCTTTGCGGATATTTCTTCCCCTGTGATCACCCAAAAGAAATTTCCTGGCAATAGTTTCGGTTGGTGTTGCAATGGCAATCCAGGTTGTACCAACAGGTTTTTCAGCTGTTCCTCCACCCGGACCGGCAATACCTGATACCGAAATAGCGAAGTCAGTTGCAAAATGGTTGCGGATTCCTTCGGCCATCGCAATCACGGTTTGTTCGCTAACTGCGCCATATTCTTCAATCACCTTGTGAGGAACTCCGAGAAATTGCTCTTTGATTTCGTTTGAATATGCAACAATGGAACCTTTGAAGTAATCGGAACTGCCGGCTATGCTTGTGATAAGCTGGGCGATAGTGCCGCCGGTACAGCTCTCGGCAGTGGAAAGTGTCATTCCTTTGCTCCGGAGAAGCTGGCCCACCACTGATTCCATCGTATCATTATCGAAACCAAAGATGAAGTTTCCTGCGTATGGATATAGCTCTTTCTCGGCTTTGCTCACAGCATCCTGCAGCACTTTCCGGTCGGTGCCGTATGCGGTTAATCTCAGCCTTACCATTCCTGGTTGAGGAAGGTAAGCAAGTTTAACAAATGAAGGCAGGGAATCTTCCCAGGGTTCGATGAGGGAAGCCAGGTGTGATTCGCCCACACCTTCGGTTAATATGGTCCGATGAATAAAAACACGGTTTAATTTATTTAACAGCTGAGGTATTATTTCCTGTTCCATAATTGCTTTCATCTCGAAGGGCACACCAGGCATGGAAATATAAATACATCCATTTTTCTCAAACCACATACATGGCGCGGTTCCGTTTGGATTAGAAACTACACGGCAATTAGCGGGCACCATGGCCTGTAGACGGTTCAATTCAGTGACAGCTACACCGCGACCGGAGAATAGTTTTTCGACATTGGCATAGGCTGTTTCGCTGAAAACCAAAGAGGTATCGAAAAATTTGCAAAGTGTTTGCTTGGTGATATCATCTTTGGTAGGTCCAAGACCGCCGGTTATTAAAATAAGCTGAGCCCTTTCCGATGCTTCTTTTAGTGTGGTGAGAATGTGCTGCTGGTCGTCGGAGATGCTGGTGATCTGATGTACTTTGATGCCAATTACATTCAATTGTTCTGCCATCCAGGCTGAGTTGGTGTCGATTACCTGCCCGATCAGGAGTTCGTCGCCAATGGTTATAATTTCTGCAAGCATATGTTTTTCTGAATCTATTTCTGATATAAAAATGAATGTTCTGAGTTATTGATGGCCGGAAAACTTAAGCCGGAAGCTGACGTTGCCAAAGGGAAAGTGTTGTAAAATCTTATCTTGATTTGAGAAAATCCTGAAACATAAGTTGGTTGGTAATCAGATTATTGAACAGGAAATAAAAATATTCAGGTAAACCCCGGACTTAGTTTATACCGGCTCTTCTATAAACAACATTAGAATTCCGATTTCTAGCTTCTGACTTCTGACTTCTGACTTCCGTCTTCTGACTACTGTCTTCTGACTTCTGACTTCTGACTTCCGTCTTCTGTCTTCTGACTTCTGTCTTCTGACTTCCAAATTCCGTCTTCTGACTTCTGTCTTCCGTCTTTATTATTTGCCAGTCTTCCCCTTAAAAAGACGTATTAAAACTGAGGTCCATCGGGCGAATTGTCATTACCGGGATATCGGATAAACGAATTAAATCCTGTGCTTGCGAACCTACAAAGTATTCGACAAGACCAACTTCCTGCTGATTTAAAATTATTATCAGATCGATATCGCCTTGTTGATCCGCATACTTAAGAATAGCAGGGACAAAACTTTTTGCATCTTCTTTAATTTCGATTACCTCGAATGAGCAGTCGATACCTGCTGACGCGACAAAATTGGTTACCTGTTCTCCCTGTTGATAAAGCCTGCCGACTTCAACCTTTTCATTTTTTGTCAAAAAAGCAGAAACAACTTTTATTCCGGCGCCATAGTACCTGGCGATTTCAATACCCATAGTAACTTTTTGCCTTGACTCTATTGTGAGGTCAAGAGGTAAAAGGATATTGCGGCATCCGGAATGAACCGGTTTACCATTCATTGTAATTACTGGACACTTTGATGCTCTTACTACCCTTGATGTATTTGTACCGATACGCTTTCCCTGCTCTCCATCCTGATCAGAGCCGTGTTTTCCCATCACGATAAATTGTGCGTTGATTTCTTTGGCAACCTCAATGATTTTAGAATAGATCTTGCCTTTTTCGATCCTGTAATTAACCTTTATTCCTGAAGAAAGCTCGGCTTTGCCTGCAATTTCAGCAAGACGTTCATCAATAACTATTAGGATTTCGTTTTTTTGGTCATCGCTGAAAATGCTTGAAAATATTCCGGATGGTTCATGCACATACAGTAAAGTAATCTCTGCAAGAATTGTATGGGCCAGGCTGAACGATTGTTCGATCGCTAGAAGAGATTGTTTCTCAAAATCTACCGGTATCAGGATTTTATTCATTGGTACGTTGATTTGTTTACTTTTGTGTACAAAAATACCGTTTTACTTTTTCATACACTAATAATGACAAAAATTGCTGAATCAGAACTCATTTTAAATCCGGACAGAAGTGTCTATCACCTGCATGTGAAACCTGAAAATCTGGCTGAAACCATTATCGTTGTAGGCGATCCGGGGCGAGTTAAAGAAATTTCGAAGTATTTTGACAAAATTGACTTTTCAGTACAAAACCGGGAGCTTTTTACTCATACAGGCTCTATTGGCAACAAAAGGCTTACGGTTTTATCGACCGGAATGGGCACTGATAACCTGGATATAGTAATTAATGAACTGGACGCGGCTGTAAATATTGATCTTGAAACCCGTACGCCAAAGACAACTCATACGAAGCTTAATATTATCAGGATGGGAACTGCCGGTGCCTTGCAGGCGGATATTCTGCCCGGCGATTTTGTCGCGTCCTCTTATGGAATGGGTATGGATGGCTTATTATACTTTTACGACAAAGGTAAAAGTGTTATGAATGCCGGACTGGCCGAAGCTTTTGTGAATCATGTAAGCTGGAACGAAAATTTACCTGGAATTTATGCTGTGCCGTGTTCCGATACTCTAATGGAAAAGTTGGGAAAAGACCTGGTTCACGGAATAACCCTCACCGCTCCTGGTTTTTATGGACCGCAGGGCAGGGAATTGAGGCTGAAACTGGCTTTCCCTGAATTAAATCACCTGATCGAAAGTTTTGAGTACCAGGGGAAGAGAATTTCGAATTTTGAAATGGAAACTTCCGCGCTTTACGGATTAGGTAAAATGCTGGGTCATGATACGTTAACCATCTGCACTATTGTTGCGAATCGTGTTAATCAAACCTATGCCAAGGATTACCATGCCGATATTGAAAGGCTTATTAAGTTGCTGCTGGAGCGATTGACACAATAAATTTTGGTGTTAAGCTTAAAATTCCAAGACCCAAGACCCAAATTCCAGGTCCCTGAACCCCAGTCTTTCTAAATAGATTGACCTTGTGATTTGGGACTTGATATTTGGGTCTTGGAATTTGAGACTTAATAAATATACCTTTTATTATTCTGAATCGCACCCCGTATAGCATTTTTGAGGGCTTCGGAACATCGCACCACCATCTCAATATCAGTTGGAAAGGGTACCGGGGATGTTTTTGTTCTGGCAAGCTGATCTGCGTTTAGCGCCTGTATGTCACCCAGGGCGCGAGAAGAAACATTTTTAAAAGCTGACTCAGCAAAAATAGGATCCTTTTTAAGCATTTTGTCAGGATTCGCCTGAATTACCTGTATGTCACCATCAATCCGGCATGCCTTTACCTGAACGGATTCGACAAGAGCGCACTGAAGGGTTTTATATTTTTTAATTTTAATATCGTTCCCGAGTGTATCTTTCATCACATTGCCTTTTTTGTCGAGCGCATAGGTGAACCCATCTTCTACATCACGTTTTATTACGGTATCTTTTTGAATAGTCTGATCCGGGCTTACAGCTACATTTTTGACCTTCACGTCTACAAAATAATCATAGGTTGTATTGTCGTTCAGGTTTTGCGTATAATATTCAACCCATTCGGAATTGAGTGCCGGCAGATCAAGTGCAAGCAGATCCTGTTCAAATTCTTTAGGGAATTTAATCATGGAAGTATTCTGAATGGAAACAAATACCCTGCTCATCCCCAGGCTTTTAGCATCCAGAATCTTATTGTCGATTCCAGGGTAATCACCGATATATTGTTTTGCCCTTACATACTCGTCATAGGCCTGCCTGTATGAATCTTTTAAGCCGCTCTTCATCAGTTCATTGCCGTGTGCATAGTAGAAATCGGCTGCTTTGCGTTTTGCGGCAACCATGTCCGCCATATAATCAACAAATGGAAAATCGACTGACTCCCCGTTTTTATTGAGTGGCGTTACAGTTTTTACCAGCGATTGCCTGTCGTTGAGCGATTTATAGACAAGATAAATTTGATCCCAGTTATTCGGACGACCTTCCATTTTCAGAAACCGGATTCTTTCATTATCCTGATCGTTAGCCACCTTATACGACTGTTCAAGGATTTCAATCTGCTTAACATCACTGCGATCCTTACGCAATTGCTTAACAGCTTTTGCAATAGCGGCGTCATAGTTGCCTTTCTGGAGTTGTTTTTTTGAAGAACCGCATCCTGAAAAGATGATGGCTAAAATGAATACAAGTGGGAAAATTTTTTTCATTGAGGTTAAAATTTAGTTGTGAGCAAAGATAACAAAAATGTTAAAAAACCAGTTTTGTAAAAACCGGCTCTGATGCATGGTTGTAGCGCATTTTGAAGTAAAATCCGGTTTCAGTTATTTACCTGGTCGGAGGTTCAAACGTTAACCGGAAAATCAGTAATGTTATGAATAAGGTTTATAAACTTACTACGAGAATGTAACACTATCATGCGTAAATGAAATATTTATTCCGTTAGAAGCCTATAGTCCCCAGGTATTGTTACTTTTGCGATACATTTGTTAAGCGGGTTCCTTGGTAATCTCTAATGCATTGATTAATTATACGTTACAACCTGGTTCAAATCTAACCCTGTTCTTTTTGGCAAATTAATGTAAACATGAAAAAACTCTACATTGTCAGATTCCTTTTAGCTGTTATTTTTATTGCAGGAAGCATTAAATCAACGTTTGCTCAAAATGTCAATCATTGGGAAATGGTGGTTGCAGCCAGCGACACCTGGCATTATTTTCCCGGCAACTCCGAACCGCCCGCTAACTGGACGAATACCGATTTTAATGAGTCTTCGTGGTTGGCAGGCCCCGGTGGAATTGGATTTGGCGATGGTGATGATGGGACCTCCATAAGTCCTGTAATTTCTGTTTGCCTCCGAACTACTTTTACTATAGTAGATATTTCCAATATTTCATGGGCTATCCTTGATATGGATTACGATGATGGTTTTGTCGCGTATCTGAACGGCCATGAAATTGCCAGGTCCAACGTTGGAACAGCAGGAGTGAGGCCGTTGTATTCAACACCCGCGGTAGCAAATCACGAAGCATTGATGTATCAGGGCGGAATTCCTGAAAGATATATTATTGAAAATGATACACTTAATAAATATATGACCGAAGGCGCTAATGAATTGGCTATTCAGGTCCATAATATTAACGCGACATCTTCCGATTTATCTTCAAACACTTTTTTCTCCGTTGGTATTAAAAATGCCGGTTCTACCTACCGGCAGGTTCCGTCGTGGTTTGTGGATCCTGCGGGAGTTAAAACTAATTTGCCATTACTGATCATCGATACCAGAGGACAGGTAATTACTAATGAACCCAAAATTACTGCTTATTTAAAAGTAGTCGATAACGGTCCGGGTCAGTTAAACGGGTTTATGGATGATGCCACCGATTATGAAGGTAATATAGGAATTGAATTGAGAGGGCAATCGTCCCAATCGTTCCCTAAGCTGGGATATGGAGTTGAGCTCCGAACACCGGCTGGAGCTGACACAAGTGTAAGCTTATTAGGTTTGCCCGCTGAAGCAGATTGGGTTTTTTCGGCTCCTTATTCTGATAAAAGCATGATGCGAAATGCAATATCCTATGAACTGGGCCGTAAGATGGGAGGCTGGCAACCCCGGTTTAAATATTGCGAAGCCTATTTAAATGGCAATTATATAGGAGTTTATATGCTGATAGAAAAAATAAAACGGGGTGCCGACCGGGTTGATATCAATAAACTAAAGCCGGAAGAAATATCAGGAGACAACCTTACCGGCGGATATATTGTAAAAGTTGATAAAATACAGGATATCACCACGGATGAGTATTTTTATTCATATCCTTCTGTTTCTTATAACAACGCAATAAATTATGCATTTACGTATGTTTATCCGAAATACGACGAAATCGTTACGGAGCAAAAGTCATACATCCAGAATTATATCCTGACGCTTCAAAATACACTCAATGGGAGCTCATATA
The DNA here is from genome assembly GCA_963665485.1 of Bacteroidales bacterium. Classification (GTDB taxonomy): domain Bacteria; phylum Bacteroidota; class Bacteroidia; order Bacteroidales; family UBA4417; genus UBA4417. The sequence continues at coordinate 2,618,322 of OY762227.1, forward strand.
AAGATCCAGTGACTGGCTTCAGAAAATATATGGATTTAAATTCCTTTGTTGATTTTCAGATTATTAACGAATTAGCCAATAATGTGGACGGATATCGTTACAGCACATTTTTTTATAAAAAGAAAGATTCGGATGGAGGCAAATTATTCGCCGGTCCATTGTGGGATTTTGACCTTTGCTATGGAAATGTTGACTATGACAATAAATGCCTGGCTACTGACAATTGGTTATATAAAAGATATGGCGCGAGTGGTAACTGGAGTATGCACTGGTGGTCGAGGTTAATGGAAGATCCCGATTACAACCATGCGTTTGCTGCCCGTTGGAAAGCTCTACGCGCAGGTCCGTTCAGTACCGATTCCATTATGGTTGATTTGGATGCCCATGTTAAGTATATGGGTGATGCTATCAAAAGGAATTTTGCCAGATGGCCGATATTAGGGCAATATGTTTGGCCAAACTATTTTGTGGGAAGCACTTATGATGAAGAGGTTGAGTATTTAAAAGTTTGGATGACCAACCGGCTGAACTGGATGGACGGTAATGTATCTCTTTCGAGCGGAGATTTGGTTTCGGGTTATAAATCATACCATGTGTTGGTTTTTCCTAACCCAGTTAAAGACCAGCTGAATATAACATTGACTACCAAAAATATAGAAAGAATTGATTTTGAGATTGTTGATTTACTTGGGAAAAGTGTTTTTGCTTCGGATTTTTCTCCGGTCTCGGAGGGAGATCAGGCAATTCAGTTCGCAATTCCGGATGTTGCACCCGGTTACTATATCCTGAAAATTTCACAAAAACACCAGGTGATAGGAATTCAGAAACTGGTTGTTAAGAAATAGTAAATACCAGGTAGTTGATTTACAGGTCAACTTTTGATTGATAATTCTGATCGTTATTAAATTTTATAATTGCCGCTAACCAATTCAGAAACCCTGTTGGAGATATTCCTTCAGGGTTTCTGTTTATCAAATCATCAAAATTAAAGATCAGCACAAGGTAATTCGTACGGATAGATTTCAACCTAGGTTTGTTGAAAACTAATTATCAAACCGTTATCAGCCGATACAGAAGCGCCGTAATTTTAAGCAACCCAAAAACCAATGCCTGACGCTTTTGATATGGACCATCTTAACTTGTTGATTCATTTGCTTGATGATCCTGACCAGGAAGCATTTCATCAGGTAAGCAATGAAATTCTTACTCTTGGACTACCTGCTGTTGAGCCGCTCGAAGAAGCATGGTTCAATACAAATGATAACCTGACCCGCCAACGGATTGAAGAACTTGTACACAGTCTTCAGTACGATGGACTGTACCATGACCTGGAAGCCTGGGTAACATCAGGCGGGCAGGACTTGCTTCGTGGCTACCTTATTGCAACCCGGTTTCAATATCCCAACCTGGAAGAAGAAAAATTACTTGCCAATCTGAATAAACTTACCCGCTCCGTGTGGATAGAATTAAATGAAAATCTTACCAGCCTTGAGAAAGTGAAAGTTCTCAACCATATGTTGTTCGGGGTTATTGAAATCGGAGGTGAGATTACTGATATTCATGTTCCTGATCATTTCTTTTTGAATAACCTTTTACAATCGAAACATGGTAACGCGGTTTCAATCGGGATACTTTATATCATTATTGCGCAGAAACTAAACCTGCCTATTAAAGGCGTTGATCTTACAGGAAATTTTATAGCATGTTTTACTCACGTGCCTGCCGATTTTAAAGACGATTATAAACCAACAAGTGAGGTTAAATTTTATATTAATCCATTTGCCATGGGAGCGGTTTTTACAAGGAAAGAAATACTCTTATACCTTGAAAAAGCCGGGATCGTTCCCACTTTAAATTGCTTTAAACCAGCTGATAATATCGCCGTCCTGAAACGCTGGTGTTACGACCTGATGAAGGCGTACATCGACAGTGGAATGAAAGAAAAGGCGGTGGAACTGAAGAAATTTATCAGGATACTTGGTAAGTAGTTGGTAGCGAATGGCGAATAGTGAATAGTTAATGTGGTAAGGTGTAAGGTATAAGAGTTAAGGGGTAAGGAAAAGAATGAAATGAGGTTAAAACCTATGTCCGAAGTTCCAAATCTCAAATCCCAAATTCAAATCTTCATTCACCAATCCCCAAATCCCCAAATCCTCAAATCCTCAAATCCTCAAATTAGCAAATTAGCAAATTAGCAAATTAGCAAATTAGCAAATTAGCACATTTTCTACCTGTAATAAGCCGCCAGAAATTTACTGATATTACTTTCAACCCGGGCAGGAACGTTCGTCACATCAGCGCGTTCGAATTTATCGCCTGTAATATTCTCGTACAATTCGATATAGCGTTCCGATACCAGGTTTATAAAATCATCGTTCATAACAGGAACCTGTTGGCCTTCTTTCCCCTGGAAACCATTAGCCATCAGCCATTCGCGAACGAATTCTTTTGAGAGCTGTTTTTGTGGCTCCCCTTTTGACTGCCGTTCTTCGTACCCTTCTTTATAGAAATAACGCGAAGAATCAGGAGTGTGAATCTCGTCGATCAGGAATATTTCACCGTTCGCTTTTCCGAATTCATATTTTGTATCCACCAGGATCAACCCCATTCCATTTGCTATCTTTGTGCCTCGTTCGAAAATTGCCATGGTGTATTTTTCGAGCATCTCATAATCTTCCCGACTTACTAATCCCTGTTTCAAAATTTCTTCTTTCGAAATATCTTCATCATGGCCTACAGAAGCTTTGGTTGTGGGAGTGATGATAGGATTGGGAAACATATCGTTTTCTTTCATTCCGTCAGGCATAGGAACTCCACAGATACTTCGTTTCCCTGATTTATATTCACGCCATGCATGTCCGCTGAGGTAGCCGCGGATCACCATTTCTACTTTAAAAGGTTCGCAAAGGCGGCCGACTGTAACCATAGGGTCGGGCGTGGCTATTTTCCAGTTAGGTACTATATCGGCGGTGTCATCTAAAAATTTAGAAGCTATCTGGTTTAAAACCTGTCCTTTATAAGGAATTGCTCGTGGCAGCACCACATCGAAGGCCGAAATACGATCGCTGGTGACCATAATCAGTAATTCGTCGTTAATATTATATACGTCGCGGACTTTACCAATGTAAAGACTTTTCATTCCCGGAAATGTGAAATCGGTGCGTGTGATGGCGTTTTGCATTTGGACTGGCGTTATTAAACAGGTTTAAATCGGGATTTGGGAGGAATTTCAGGAACCACAAAATTACAAAGGATTTCTCTGAAAGAAATTATGAAACAAAGAATTGCTGTTGAATGTTTTCAACAAAGGTGTTAACAAGTAATCTGACCTGGAATTTTTCAAACGTCCATCTCCATTTCACCTCTCGCCACTCTGTTTTATGAAAAAAAATAAAATCAACATTTATTCCTTCTTCTCGTACGCATTTATAATCCTTGTCACCAGTTTGTGACGCACCACATCACGTATATCGAGTGTAATAAAATCAATTCCTTTAATATTTTTCAGGATTTTCATTGCCTGCACCAATCCCGATTTTTGATTGCGTGGAAGATCAATCTGTGTAATGTCACCTGTAATTACAAATTTGGAGGAACGCCCCATTCGGGTAACAAACATTTTGAGCTGACCTTCGGTACAGTTCTGGGCTTCATCGAGAATAGCAAACGCATTTTCGAGCGTGCGGCCACGCATAAAAGCCAGTGGCGCAATTTCGATAGTTCCGTCTTCGAGATAACCAACCAGTTTCTGCGTTGGGATCATATCCCGGAGAGCATCGTACAAAGGCTGAAGATATGGATCGAGTTTGTCTTTCAGATCGCCGGGCAGAAAACCAAGGTTTTCACCAGCTTCAACGGCTGGACGGGTTAGAACAATACGGCGAACTTCTTTATTTTTCAATGCCCGAACAGCAAGAGCTACAGCGGTGTATGTTTTTCCGGTTCCGGCAGGACCAATGGCAAAAATCATGTCGTTCCCGGCAATGCTTTCAACCATCCTGCCCTGGTTAACGGTTCGGGCGCGTATCATCATCCCGTTTTTGCCATGTACCAGTACATCGGCATTTGCTTCACGGAAAGTGGAAATTACTTCATTGGCATTACCATTTCCAGCCAGTTTTTGAATATCATCTTCATCAAGCTTTCCGTAGTTATCAAAAAACATCAGCATGGAAGAAAATAGCAAAGAAAAAGTTTCTATTTCAGCTTCATCGCCGTTAACGCGAAGAATATCGTCGCGGGCAATTATTTTTAATTTGGGGAAAAGCTCGCGCAACAAGTTGATGTTGCGGTCGTTAATGCCAAATATTTCAAGCGGGCTATATGATTCAAGTGAAAAAGTGCTTTCGGTCATGTATCGGATTCAGTTGTAATGGAGGGTTTATTCTGTTGCACAAAATTAATGTTAATTCCAGATTATCCGCGGATATTTTTTACTTTTGATGCTGCGGAGCAGGCTGGCGTTAATAGTTAAATGTTATGAGTTAATCGTTAATAATTAAAAGTGCTTCGGGTAGTATCTTTTTAGAAAAATGTGAACGTTTTTTATACAATTATAAAACACTAATTACAATTTACTAATCACCAATCAAGATTTGCAGCGAGCAGAAACCAGTAACCAGCAAACCAATAACCAATAACCAATAACCAATAACCAATTACCTTTAACCTTCAACCTATACATGCCAATTATTACATTGCTCAGCGACTGGGGACTTACCGATCATTATGTGGCTTCGGTTAAAGGCTCGATACTCAGCCGTATTCCCGGAGCGGTAATAGTTGATATTTCGCACAATATCAGGCTTTTTGATATAAAACACGCATCGTTTGTGATGCGCAATGCCTGGCACAGTTTTCCGGAAGGCACTATTCATATAATTGGTGTCGATTCCATCGAGTCCGATAAGCACCCACATGTGATCGTAAAATCCGAAGGTCATTATTTTATTTGTGCCGACACCGGGTTAATCTCGCTGATCCTGGATAAAGCACCTGAAAAAATTATTTCCATTTCCATTAACCAGGATTCGGGGTATTTTACTTTCCCTGCCCGCGACAGGTTCGCCAAGGTAGCCGCTTTACTGGCACAGGGAACTGATATGGAAACATTGGGCGAACCATTGCAATCACTCAATCCGAAAACGCTTTTACAACCTGATTTCGACGGGAAAACCATTTATGGCAAGGTGATGCATATCGATAATTATGAAAATATATTCGTAAATATTACCGATGTGTTTGTCAGGGATTGTCTTGGAAAGAGTCCGTACAGGATAATTTGCAAAAAAGATACCATCCCGCTGGTTAAAGCCTATGGTGATGTGCGCGAAGGGTTTACATGCGCTTTGTTTGCTTCCAATGGATTTTTGCAGATCGCTGTAAACCGGGGCAAGGCTGCATCTTTGCTTGGAGTGGCAATGGATAACGATGTATTTTTGGTTTTGGGGGAAGAGTAAAAGTGTATTTCAATATAGTGACATTGCTATCACATTAGAAACCGTAACCCTTAATTTGCCTGCTTTTCAAAGGGGCTAGTCAGTATTCTCGCTTTTTTCTTCTGTTTGCCCAAAAAACAGCTGTATTCTGCAACCTCAAATTCCTTAAATTTGCGTTTCCTAACCGAAAGGTCTATAAGCATGTACACATTATTACGTAAAGAGATCAGCACATTTTTAAGTTCATTGATAGGATATACGGTTATTATCGTTTTTCTTCTGGTTAACGGGCTGTTTCTCTGGGTTTTCCCTCAGCAGTTTAATATCCTGGATTACGGATTTGCAACTCTCGATAACTATTTCCTGTTAGCTCCCTGGGTTTTCATGTTCCTGATACCTGCCATCACCATGCGTTCCTTCGCCGAAGAGCAAAAATCCGGCACCATGGAAATGCTGCTTACCAAGCCTGTTACCGATATTGAGATTATACTTGCCAAATACCTTGCCGGAGTTGTACTGGTAATATTTGCGGTATTGCTTACGCTAACCTATTATTTCACTGTTTATAAGCTTGGTATGCCTCCCGGGAACCTCGATGTAGGCGGAACCTGGGGATCTTATATTGGTTTGATATTCCTTGGTGCAGGTTTTGCAGCAATTGGCATTTTTGCTTCGGCAATATCAGGTAACCAGATTGTTTCATTTCTTATCGCTGTGTTTCTTTGCGGATTCATGTATACCGGGTTCGATATGATTTATAATCTCTCTGTTTTTGGCTCATTTGGTTTGTTTGTAAGCCAATTAGGGATTAACGAGCATTATGCCGGCATGAGTCGTGGCGTGATTGACACCCGCGATGTATTGTATTTTCTGAGCCTGATAGTATTTTTCCTGATGCTTACCCGCTTCACCATGGAACGCAGAAAATGGTAACCCTGAAAGACAGAGATATGACAGCGAACAGTAAAAATATCAGGCGAAGCAGTTTTATGAAACTTGCAATTGGGTTAGCCAGTATAGTTATACTAAATCTCATAGGTTCTTTTGCCTTTTACCGGCTTGACCTAACTGCGGATAAACGCTATACACTTTCGCCAACAACCCGAAAAATGCTCAGGGAGCTAGACGGTGTTGTTACGTTTAAAGTGTACCTCGAAGGCGATTTTCCTGCCGGTTTCCAAAGGCTGCGTAACGAAACCCGCGAAATGCTCAACCAATTCCGCGCTTATTCCAAAAATATCCAATTCGAATTTATAGATCCTTCGGCAGGAAAAGACAAAAACCAGCTTGATGCGATGTATATGCAACTTGCCAAAAGTGGTCTGAATGCCACCGATCTGCAGGTGAAGGACAAAACCGGGATGTCACGTAAAATTATTTTCCCGGGTGCAGTAGTTTCGTATAAAGGAAAGGAATTGCCACTTGATTTATTGTTAACCCAGGTCGGTAAGCCACCTGCCGAGGTTTTAAACAATTCGGTTCAGGCACTTGAATATGGTTTAACCAACGTTATCAGGAAACTCAGCGTAACTGAAAAACCAAAGATTGCTTTTATCGAAGGCCACGGTGAACTGGCTCCGGTTTATACTGCCAGTATTGAAGCAGCCTTAAGCGAATATTATGATATTGAGCGTGTGAGGATAGATGGACAACCATTGTCGCTTTCCATTCAGTCGCAAAACGGTTCGACACCTTCAAAAGCCGCAATTGTAAATAAATACAAAGCCATCATAATTGCAAAGCCCGATTCCGCTTTTTCCAGAAATGAACTCGATAAATTTTTAATTGACCAGTTTATCATGCGCGGAGGTAAGGTGCTTTGGCTTTTAGATCCGGTGTATGCTGAAATGGACAGTTTGAAAACAAAAGACCGTACTATGGCTCTGGCGCGTGATCTGAACCTTGATGATATGCTCTTCAATTATGGTGTACGCCTTAATGGCAACCTGGTTGTGGATATGAATTCATTACCGATTCCCGTGGTTATTGATCAGAAAGGAAACCAGAAACTTATTCCCTGGTTGTTTTTCCCTTTACTTGTACCTACATCCAACAATCCGATTGTGAGGAACCTGAGCGCGATAAAAACGGAATTTGTCAGCAGCATTGATACCGTTGAAGCGCCCGGAATAACTAAAACCATATTACTCAGTACTTCCCGTTATTCGAGGGTTCTGAATTCGCCGGTTACTTTAAGCCTGAGTTACCTGTACCAGGAACCGGATCCACAACAGTTTAATCAGCCCTATCAGTCCGTGGCTGTTCTGCTCGATGGTGAATTTACATCTCTTTTCCTGAACCGTATACCGGCTGAAATGGCTAAATCACCTGAAATTGCATTTCTTGGAAAGAGTACAAAAACTTCAATGATAGTGGTTGCGGATGGGGATGTGATAAAAAATCAGCTTCAGCCGGGTGAAGTAAGACCAACGCCACTCCCATTAGGGTACGACAGGTATACCGGGCAACAGTTTGGCAATAAGGAATTTATTCTCAATGCCATGAACTATCTTTGCGACGACTCTGGTTTGCTTTCGGTGCGTTCGCGCGAGGTGAAACTCCGCGCGCTCGATGCTTCTCTTGTTGAAGATCAGCGGCTTAAATGGCAGTTGGTTAACCTGGTTGTGCCATTACTATTAGTGCTTGCATTTGCCTTTGTGCATGCATACCGGAGGCGGAAAAAATATACCGGGGTAATTAAATGAAGGAAGTTAATAGAAAATGGAAAATTGTAAATAGGGCAAATGATCCATAGAAAGTGAATCATTTACCCCGGAGTTTTTAGATAAAAGAAGGGAATAGGAAATAGTGTTTTGGGCAAAGACTTTTAGAAAGTGAATCATTTGCCCCGACCTTCAGGTCGGGGAATTAATAAGTTGAATATGTAATTAAAAGATAATAAACATAGATTCGGAGAGCTAAACATGGATAAAATAGTGGAAAACAGCAAGGTATTGGTAACTGGCGGTGCAGGGTTTATTGGATCGGCATTAGTTGAAACATTACTTGCTTCCGAAAACGAAGTAGTTTGCCTCGATAATTTAGCCACCGGGAAGTTGGAAAACCTGGCTGAATTCAGGAATAATAGGAATTTTAGCTTTATTGAAGGTGACATTCGTAACCTGGCCGATTGCCGGAAGGCTACAAATGGTGTTAAGTATGTACTGCACCAGGCAGCGCTTGGTTCAGTGCCGCGGTCGGTAAAAGATCCCATTACATCCAACGAAGTTAATGTTTCCGGATTTTTAAATATGATAGTTGCTGCCCGTGATGCCGGAGTAAAACGTTTTGTATATGCTTCGAGTTCTTCGGTATATGGCGATCATCCTGCCTTGCCAAAATTTGAGGAAAATACCGGCAACCCGCTTTCTCCTTATGCTGTTACCAAAAAAGTAAACGAATTGTACGCAAAAGTTTTCGGCGAATTATATGGAATGGAAACACTCGGACTTCGTTACTTTAATGTTTTTGGCCGCCGTCAGGATCCTGACGGACAGTATGCAGCCGTAATTCCGCGTTTTGTAAAAGCCCTGATAAATCACGAAGCCCCGGTAATTTTTGGCGATGGAAGCCAGACGCGCGATTTTACCTATATAGAAAATGTAGTTCAGGCAAACCTTCGTGCTGCCGTTGTCGTAAATCCCGAAGCATACAACACCGCTTATAACGTTGCTTTTGGCGATCGCGTTACACTTAATGAGTTATACGGATTTCTGCGCGACGGCCTGGCAAAATTCGATCCTGAGATAGCGAAAATAGAACCCGTTTATACCGAGCCCCGCCAGGGCGATATTCCCCATTCGCTTGCTTCCATTGCAAAAACATCACGTTTGTTGGGCTATGCGCCGCAGTATAACCTGAGGCAGGGATTGGAGCATTCGATTAAGTGGTATTGGGAGCATTTGAAGTAGTTAGAGCATTAACCTGAATCCAAAAACAGGTAGTTGCCCCTGCATAAAATCTAAATCTTCGGATCGTTCAAACCCTAGCTTTTCATACATTTTCCAGGCGGTTTGCATTGCCATGGTGGTATGAATAATTAGTTGATTTAACTTATTGTTTTTAGCTTTTAGTATGCATTTTTTGGTCAATAATTTGCCAATACCTTGTCCCCGGACCGATGGATCAACGGCTAACAATCTGAATCCTGCAGCATTTTGTTCCAATGTCGCTGTTCCACCTGAGCCATAAAACTTCATATCATTAAAATATACGACACATCCTGCTATTTTGCCATCGGCTGATACTGCTGCCAGGAGTTCCGTTTCCGGTTTATTTGTTAATTCTCCAACATTGGCAAGCATTCTGTAATAATCCGGTTGTTCTGTTTCATTTGGAAAGCCTTCCAGTTGCGAATAAACGCGTACCATTAACTGCCCGATTTCTGCAAATTCGGTGGGTCTGGCATTTCTGACTGCATATCCTTTTTTACTCATAATTATTGATTAAATTAAGTAACTAATCAGCCTTGTCAATACGATGAAATACAAAGTAAGGCCACAGATTACGCAGATTGCGCAGAAAAGTCCCTCCATCAGAGGATTGTTTTTTTTATTGAAATTGACTGAAAGTAATTCTAAATCTGTGCAATCTGCGTAATCTGTGGCAGTGTAAATTATACAGGGCTGATTAAGTACAAAAATAATGATGATTTTTTAATACAAATTTTAATCAAACCTCAATCTGAAATCAGATTCCCCGTTTGTACTGCCGATCCGTTGCAGGATAAATATTTCGTACAATATCTTCTTTCACTCCGGAAACTCCATCCAGCAAATTTTCAAAAAGCCTTATCGTTCCTGTTTTATCCATCCCCATTTTGGTGCCTGTTTTAATATCCCGCACATCAATCATAAACCCTGAATAGAAACCGGGTAAATCGGTAACAATATCCATATTCAGGAAATTAGTTTCGTTATAAATTGTATTGTAGTTTCCCTTGGATTTCTCAATAACAAAAGATTCGTCTTTTAGGTTTGTAATGGAAGCCATTCGTGCGCAATCCGAAATACAGGTTTCATCCATCGCGTCTTTCCTGCATCCGGTAACCTGGTGGAACAGGCATTGCCGGCTCGTCATCAGCACAATAGGGTGGAAGATGCTGTAATGCAACCCGAACCCTTCAGGCTTTTTAATGCCTTGCATTTGCATTTTACTGATTTCATTCGAGATAAACGCGCCCGAGCAATTGAAATTCTCCTTCAGACAAAGCAAGCTGAAGGAATTGATCATATTCATGTACGGCCCTGCAATCCATGAAATTCCTCTTTTATAAGCTGCGTAAGCTATTCCTGTATTGTTTGTTACAATACTTTTAGGTTTCAACCGATCAAGAAATTCAACTGCAACTCTATAATCTTCGCCTATAATAATGGACGGAAACCATGGAATTATTCCTGTATTCGTTCTGAAAAGATCTACGACCTCATCAATGTTATTCTGAAAACTATCGGGAAGCTGATAATAGATAGTTGCGGAGGATTCATTACATAGGCAAATGTCGTCTGTAGAAGATATCAGAACCGAGAGTGACGGTTTTTTATTTGCATTTTCAGACTTTTTTAGTGTTGGAACAGCAATAGGTTCAATGTAATCTCTTGAATCGTTGAGGATAAACAAAAGCTTTTTCTTAATAGCCGTGAGCTCTCTGAACGGAAGATAAACATTTGGTTTTAAATCGTTCAAATCCAGTTGCTCAATATAATATTCAGTTTCATTTATTATTTTCAGTCGCTTTAAAATCACTTCCCGGTTTAGTGCTTCAGAGCCTGTATCCGACAGATTAACTTCCGAAAACACCTCGAATGAAGTATCCGGTGTGATTACCAATACTTTTAATAGCTTGCCACTCTCGCCCGAAAGGAATATTTGCAAAGGTGCCTTTGCAATACTTAATTGCCCGATTTGCTTTTCAACTGACGTAATGATTTCAGTCCGCTCATCATATACGTCGCCTTTGGCTTTTTCTAAAGTTGATTCGGTAGATTCACCATTTATTTCGGATAAATATATAGCTGAATGATCGCGGGGATTATCGATAAACATGTCTTTCGAGATGTGGCCCTTCAGGTACTCATTCGTGAAATCACGGTTAAACACTTTGCGCAGCTCGCCTGGGTCAACTATCATAGTATTATCAGAATAATAACTATTGAGCAGTTTCCGCCATGCGTTAACCACGGTATACACGTAATGAAACTTCTTAATGCGGCCTTCTATCTTTACCGAGTTAACTCCAGCGCCTGATAACTCTTTTAAATCGGTAAACGCTGAAATATCTTTAAGGTTTAGGGGGAAGTTTTTGCCCACTGGAGTTGTAAAATACTGATCCCTGCATGGCTGACTGCATCTGCCGCGATTTCCGGAGTTCCCTCCATGAACGGAACTCATATAACATTGCCCTGAAAACGAAATGCAGTTGGAGCCATGAACAAATACTTCAGTCAGCATATTATTCTGATGGGCTGCCAGCGTTAAAGCCTTTATCTCATCCAAATTCAATTCTCTCGATAAGTTAACGCGCCCGGCATTCAGTTTGCTTAAAAACTTTAGCTGGCCTTCGTTATGAGTAGTAAGCTGAGTTGATGCATGGATTTTAAGGCTCTTGAAATACTTAGACAGGAGATAGAACATTCCTAAATCCTGAACAATAATTCCGTCGATACTGGTATTAACTATTTTGTTCAGAACGCTGATCAATGCAGTTATTTCATTCTCAGTTATAAGAATATTAAGCGTCAGGAAAACCTGGCAGTTATTTTTGTGTGCAAGCCGCAGTATCCCGTTTAAATCGTCGAAACTTATGTTTGTTGCACGGTTCCTGGCATTGAACTTATCCAGCCCGCAATAAACGGCATCAGCCCCGGCAACTATGGCCGCTTTAATGGAGTCAATATCTCCGCCTGGTGCCAGCAATTCAATCTTGTGTTTCATTCCCGAAAAGTAAAACTTATTTGAGAGATATTCGTCATAAACCTCGAAGTATATTGTTTTCGATAAGTGGATACATACTTCTTACAGGAATTATATTTCGAAACTTAATATAAAAATTTTCAGCTTGTAAATTAGGTGAAAACTCAGTAGAATTCAGGAAAGGCAGATGTCAATTTTAATCCCATTTCTGTTTTTTAACAAGTCTGTAACATCTTTTAACAAAACTCTTGCTGTATCTTTACAGAACAGATGGGTGTAAACATCTATTTGTAATGAATATAAATTATTGTTTTACGTTCGGAAAAGCTTATTTGTTCATTAAATTTGTCTAAACAATAAATAAATTCTAATTTATTATTGCGAGTACCAGCTTTGGGAAATGGATTATTATCATTGAATTGGATTTAAAAATACCATATAGTTTTAATGAAGTAAATTATTGTAAACCTTAAAATACAGCTATGGGAAATTTGAAAAAGCAATACAGTACAAAGTCGCGGGAGCCTACAATGATATTGATAAACACTGCTTGACAATTATTTGTAAATATCCAGATTATTAGTTGTGGAATCCAGCTACCACTATAAAAACGGGGCGATACCGAAAAGCCTTATGAGTAGGAGAAATATCTAAAATAATTTGTATGAAAAATTTAATAAAACTTTTATGTGTTGTTGTCCTGTTTACAATGGCAACACGAACTACTGCCCAGAAATTTGCTGTTAAGGGCGGATTGAATTTATCCAAAATGCTGATTAAAGATGATGATGACACCTATAGTGATAATTTCAAAATGAATCCCGGATTCCATCTTGGCGTAACTGCTGAATTTCCTATAAACGACATGATCTCATTTGAACCGGGATTGTTACTCTCGACCAAAGGTTATAAAGCAAAAGAATCAGGGACAGGATATGAATATAAAGAAACGACGAACCTTTTTTATTTTGAAGTCCCGTTAAATGCAAAAGCTACATTCGATGTTGGCGGAACCAAAGTTTACGGAATATTTGGCCCTTACCTTGGTCTGGGTTTAAGTGGCAAGTCAAAAACCAAATATACTGAAGATGGCGATTCGGGAACTGACACTTATACTATTAAATGGGGTTCAGATGCAGATAATGATGACCTGAAGAGGTTCGATCTTGGATTAAATGTGGGTGCCGGTGTAGAGATTAAATCGATGCTTGTTGGTATAAACTATGGATTGGGCCTGGCTAATATCTCTTCGTATACCGATGGTGGCAACAAAGCTAAAAACCGCGTACTAGCTATATCGTTTGGGTATAAACTTGGCGGGAAATAGAAAGTTATTCTTTTCTAAAAATCTGTTCAGATGAATTGCTGTTTCTGTTATGGATGAATATGAAATTGCCCATCTTTACATAGACACATACTTATTCAATAAAGTGGAGACCGGCTACCACTATAAAAACGGGGCGGTACCGAAAAGCCTTATGAGTAGGAAAAACTAAAAACAATATAATATGAAAAAGATTATACTTCTGATTGCAGTAGTTTTTTTATTAGGTTTAACAACAAGCTTGTTTGCCCAAAAAGACAGAACTTTGAGTAACGGGTTTAGCGTAAACCTTATACTTGGGTTTCCTTCTAATACTTATGGAGTACCCAGCGACAGTGAAATAGATGATCAATATACAATCGGAACTATTTGGGGAGTTCAGATTGGTAATCGTTGGTATTTTAAGCCAAAGGAAAACTATGGATTTGGGCTTATGGTAAATTGGGTTGATTTCGCTATGGGAGTCAAGTCAGGAACCGAAAGTGGCGGCGACTGGGCAAGAGCAACAATTGATTTCTCATTTCTGGAGTTTGGCCCTGTTGGAACCTTTAAATTAGCTGACAACCTGGCATTGGACGCCTATTATAATCTGAGGCCAACGGTGCTTTCGAGCGCCAATGTTTTTTCCTATTCAGGTAGTGATGATGAAACTTTGGCGTATGTCGGTGTTGGTGTTTCACATGCAATCGGAGCTGCCATCAGGTATAAGATCTTCAATTTTGGAATGGAATATACAATGGGTGCTATTAACAGCAAAGGATCTTATTCCGGTCCATCAGAAGTAACATTGGATGATGAAAAAAACATGGTTAATAGTTTCAGACTTAAGTTTGGCTTGAAATTCTAATTGAATCTAATGTTATAATTATTTGCCACACACAAAGGTTTGAATCTATGTAACTTTTAAGCTCATTTCTATATGCAATAAAGATGCTGTTCATCCGTGATTAGCGATTTATATAGAAGATCCAGGCTTGTTTTACCTGTTAGTAAATAAAAGAGAGAACCAGAAATGGTTTTCTCTTTTTTAATTTTAACAGACATCTTTAGTAATATTCAATTTCCCAGGTCTGGCTTAAGCTCCTGGCGAAAATATCCGTTTGAAATCGATATAAATTAGTGGCCACCTGGTCAAAAGCTTGTTTGTTCATTATATTTGTACATATATTGAATCAATAAAAATTGCCGGCTTTTCTTATTTTCCCGTGCTTGTAACTTGGCGGACTTATAATTAACAGAACCTGATTCCTTACAATTCCATATAAAATTTATTTCTTCATTGACAAATCAAATGACCTTCAACCCTTTATTTAAACTAAATTCTATGAGACAAAAACTTATTTTTCCCTTAGCGATCTCCATTCTGATGATCTGCTTTGGTTGCGAGAAAAATTCTGATGACCCTTCTGTTGATTTAGCTAAAAATTCAACGGGTGTATATACCGGCACCTGGGTTGTGGTCGGTACCGGACAGTCATCAGGCACCTGTGAGGTAGTAAAAATTTCGGGCACTACTGTAAATTTAGTTATGACTGCTGGCGGGCAATCAATTCCGACCTTGCCAGGTGTGAAACTGAGTGACGGTGGCAGCAACAAAATAAAAATCTCATATACTGATTCCAGTGGCTCGCTAAACGGTACAATTCAGGATAATTCAATAGTATTTACCATAAAAGCAGGATCTATAACTGAGACGTTTTCGGGTACAAAACTGTGAGATTGAGATTTGTTTTAACCGCAGTATGCTATTCAGTTGTTCTTCAATAAACGTAAAAGAGAGAACCATTTCTGATCCTCTCTTTCTTTAACCAAACCTCATGCTAACTATTTTTATAATAAAATTCCTACTGTCAGGCTTAATGCTTTGGTACGGTATTCAGTAGGTTGTAATTCTATTTCCGAGAGTCCCATATCATACCTCAGGTCGAAACGTACATCCTTGCCACGTATGGGCGTCTGAAAACCAATGCCTAAAGCAGCTCCCCAATCGGTATTTTTACTGTCCTTAACCGGAACCATTAAACCACCCTCGGTGCTCTTAGCTACCCGGGTTTGGGTATTGAGCGCAAAAGCAGCATACGGTCCTCCGTTGATATAAAAAACGGATCCTGATTTGTTGAGTAACTGGTCGTTACTGTATTGAAAAAGCACAGGGATCTGTAGGTAATGAATCATAAAATCGGTTTTAACAACAGTAGTGAGTTCAGTGGTTTCATTGCTCCTGCCTTTACGTATATAATTGATTTCAGGCTGGATGGCGAAGGATTTGGATACAGGTACAGTAACGTAGGCGCCTGCAGTGTATGAGAAGGTTACTTTATTATCCTGGTAAAGATTGCCTTTGTCGGATAAAGTAGTAGCCGCAATACCCTGGCGAAGGCCGATGTTGACTTGTGCAAAAGTTGTAGCCGAAAGTAGCGTTAACGCTAATGCAAGCAATATTGAATTCTTTGTTTTCATGATTTTTTGTTTTTTAAAATTGTTGTCTTATTTATTTTCTATTCTTATTTGAAATTTCTCTACTCATAAGGCTTTTCGATACTGCCCCGCTTTATATGGTTTACGGCCTCCTTTTTTTTCTATTCTTTAATATCTTTTCCTGGTGGAGACGTAAGGCACAGTGAAACAACCTTTCTACCCCCAAAACCTAACCATTAACCTCTATTTCCTGACGAATTTCCCTGTAGGAATGCGATGCCAGTTCACTTCGCAGATGTGCCGAATACTTTACCTGGTTTCTGTAAGTTATGCACGCGGTAACGAAATAAACCCCTGTTTGTATCCATAGTGACATAATTTCTTTCCTGGTTTCGAAAATGGTGGCTCCCAGGGAATTCATTTTGATATATCCGAAAATGGCATTCGACGAAGGAAATATCTCGCGTACTGCAAGCCACACCGGGCTGAAGTTTGAAAGTGGCCAGATAATTCCCGAAAGAAACAGCAATGGAATGGAAGTAAAAAGGTACATCATCATCGAGCTTTCACGGTTTTTGAAAATCACCGAAAGTGTTAATCCCATAAAGATGCTGGACAATATAAATGGTGTTATCAATGCGATGAGTTCAGTAAGATCAGCAGATTGACCATACCCGAACCATTCAGGAATCATACCCAGCATATATATACATAGCAAAGCATAAATTGTGAAATAGGCAGCAGCTTTTCCAAGCACCAACCGGAATGTCCCCATTTTTTTTCGATCCATTGGAACCAGCGTGCCAAAAATATGACGTTCACGGGCAGTACCGGCAAGTATACCTATAGCTATGACCAATGTCTGTTGTATGATCAGGATGAGTGCTGCAGGGATGCCATAGCTTGCAAAACCTCCGCCTTGGTTAGCCATGGCATTATCAACCATTTTAAAAGGCTCTGCTGTTATCTGAGCTTCACGTTCGGTAAATCCTTCGTTCATCAGGTTTTTTATCTGTATTTGATTCCCGGTTTCGAGTGACACAAAACTGGCTCCAGTCATCAATGCTTTGTAGTAAAGGAAGAACTCCATATCGGCATAGGCCGAAATTGTGGTCTGGCGCTTCATTTCTATATCCTGGCTGAATGTTTTGGGTATCTGAACTATACCTCTTACTTCACGGTTTTTGAACTTCATAATGGCCTCTTCCATCGAAATACTGCTGGTAGTCACTTTCAGATCAGGAGTCGCGTCAAGATCCCTGGTAAATTGTCGGCTCTCAGATGAGTGAGACAAGTCTACAACTGCAATAGGCAGGTCGCGGACAACTTCGGGATAATAAATAAACGAGTAGAGCAAGGGGTATATCAGTGGAACCACAAAAATCAGTATCATTACTCCCACATCCGAAAATATAAGCTGGAACTCACGCATCCATATCCTGAATGTGTTCTTAAAACCTTCGCTCATCCGTCGGAAAATATTTATATTCTTGGTTTCCATTTTAATCGTATTACTTTCATTGCGTTTTTTTTCGCTGCGTTAAAATCTTTTTTACCGCAAAGGCGCTAAGGTTAAGCAAGGTGCGCCAGGGTTTTATTTTAGTTTACGTCTTGTGTACATTTTCAATAAAATTTTGATAAATCAAAGCAGATTTCAAACGGTTGAGTATTGTTAATGGCAGTAAAAAGAACAACATCAGGTACAGGTACGATAGGATTGAATATCTTAGTTCAAATCCGGCAAGTATCTGGCTCTGAAATATATGCATATAATGCCTTACCGGGAAACCACTTGCCCAGTATTGAAATACCGGCGGCATAGCTTCAATCGGGAAGGAAAATCCACAAAGTGTAAGCGCAAGTATTCCGTAAAAAGCAGCCAGGTTAAGTGAGTGTCGCATCATCGGAAGTAATCCTATAAAGAAAACGCCTATTGCCTGGTACGCCATCACAAACAACAACGAGCCAAGCATTAGCCACCCGAGACTGGTATGCATTGGTACCTGCATCACTTTATACAACATGAAATTCTGAAACATCATTACAATGAAGAAAATTACTGTATAAGGCAAAAGCTTACCTGTAATTGCTGTGAAAATCGATTTTCCTGAAATCCTGAGCCATTCGTGCGATGTTCTTTCCTTTATTTCAATACCAATACTGTATACCGTCATTAGCAGCATAAAGAGCTGCAGCATAATTGGCAGCACAATGGTTGAAATGTATACCGAGTAATTTGCTGAAGGATTAAACAATTGGTGTGTATTGAGCTGGATTGGTTGTACCTGCGACATAATGTAATCTTCAGGCTGCCCCATGGCCTCGCGTTTCTGAATGTTTATGCCTCCCGACAAAGTGTGAAGGATCAATGTTAAATCATTCTGCATCAATCCGCCGGCAATCAGAAACCCGTTCTGATAATAATAGCTGATAGCTGGTTGCCTTGAGGCGAGGATATCGGACTGAAAGTTTTTGGGAATAACTACAAACCCATATATGTTACCTGTTCTCAATTCTGACATGGCTTCAGTTTCCGATTGAAGGTTTTCTGTTACTTTGCTTAATGGAGTAACATCAATATTCCTGGCTACTTTGCGCGAACTGGCAGTCTGATCAAGGTCAACAATAGCAATAGGCATTTTGGTTGGCACACCTTCCTTAAATAGAGATCCAAAAAACAAAATTGACAGTATTGGAAGCACCAGCACCACCAGGATATAGAGTCCCCGCGACGACATACGGTTTACTTCCCGCATGGCAACTTCCCAGATATTTGTGAGTATTGATTTCATGATTTGTGCTTAGTGCTTAGTGCTTGGTGCATAGTGTTTTGTACCTGGAATATTGAATTTGGTGCTTCCGACATCCGACATCCGACATCCGACATCCGACATCCGACTTCCGACTTCCAGCTTCCAGCTTATTTCAACTTCCCATAATCAACCATCAAACTCATTCCCGGCCTCAGGCCTTCAACCTGGGCAACGGGAACAGCACGTACTTCGAAGCTTTTAACATCAAAACCGCCGTTGTTTTTTGTTGCTTTAAAAGTGGCATAGCTTGCCATGGCTTTGATATAGTTTACTTTCAGCTTTACTGATTTGTTTCCCAATGCGGGAACTACTGCATCCAATTCTTTCCCGACTTTGATGTTTGTAAGCAAGTCTTCCCGAATATTGAAAACTACCCACATATCATTCAAATCAACAACATTCATAATTGGCGCGCCGGAGCCAACCAGTTCGCCCTGTTTCGGGAAAATATCCGAAATTTCGCCGCTGATGGGTGACACCAGCATGGTTTCCGTTAAATAGGATTCCACTTCCGAAACTGCTCCTTTCGCACGGTTAACCAAGGCACGGGCTGCAAGTTTATCTTCTTTTTCGGCACCGTTAATGGCCATGTCATATTGCGATTTGGCTGCTTTGGAAGTTGCGATGGCAGCCTGGTAATTAGCCTCGGCCTCATCACGTTTTTGAGCGGGAATAACGCTTTCATTGTACATGTTCTGAACACGTTTATACGTTATATCAGCCAGTTTTACACCTACTTCAGCTTTTTGCCAAAGTTCATACGCTCCGGCTATCTGTTCAGCACGGGCACCTTTGTTTGCTTTCTGGTTCTGGGCGTTGGCAGCGTCTTCCGCGGAGGTAGCCTGCATCAGTTTTGCATTCAGTTCGGGGCTGTTGATTAATACGAGTGTATCTCCTTTGTTAACTGTTGTGCCTTCAGCTACCATGAACCTGTCGATACGGCCGGGAACTTTGCCTGATACGCGTACTTCGGTTGCTTCAGCCTGGCCTTGCAGCATGATTGGTTCAGGTTTCAGTACTATCCATCCAATAAAACTTACTACCGCTATTACTAAAAGCAAGGTCGAAAATGCCATCAGCATTCCTGAATGTCTTTTGTTTATTGTTTTCATCGTGTTTCGAATTATTATATTGTTGACTTGTTGAGTTTTCTGTTTTTAATTGTGAAATGAAACTTGTTTGGTCCCGACATTTTTATCGGATATTTGAAAGCACCAGACTTCCTGTGGCTTTATAACATTCCAATGCGGCCTGGCGTTGAGCGAAAACAGCTTGCAGGTATTCCAGTTCGGCATTCTGCATTTCAGTTTCTGTTGCCAGTCGTTCAGTGATATTTATGATGCCTTCGTTGTATGATTTCTGTGCGAGGTCGAGTGCCATGCGTGCTGCTGTGCGTTGTTTTGCTTTATACGCAACCTGGGAAACCGATGACTGGTAATTTGTAGAAACCTTGGTTTGGTTGAGTTGAAGTAACTCACGTGCTTCTTCCCGTGCATTTTCTGCTTTTTTAACTTCCAAAGTTGCCTGTCGAACTTTGGCTATTCCACCCGAACGATCAAAAATATCCCATTTAAAGCCTGCGCCTACCATGAAGGTGGGGCCTAAACCTATATTGTTGATTTTCATATCCATGGGAATAGGGCCGTTCATATTGGCATCCGCTTTGAAGATATTATCATAACGTACCGAAGCTAATGCCTGGACCTTAGGCAGGTAATTCGATTTCTCTGATTTGAGCATGAATTTCTGTGCCTCAACTCCGGCCGATAGAGCTCTTAATTCAGCACGGTTACTTATATCGGTAACTGTATCAGCGTATACCAAAGTCTTTAAATCAGGATTAATCATTTCGAAACTGCTGGCAGGTTTCCCTGTAAGCTGTGATAGCTTTTGATGAAGTAATGTTTTCTTGCTTTCGTATTCCGAAATTCTGGCCTGAAGGTTAGCGTCGGCTACAGCAATCTTTAAGGTGTCAAATGAAGTGGCAAAGCCGTTTTTTAAAGCCGTGTTGGCATATTTTTTCTCTGCAGCCAGCCTGATTGCAGACTCATCGAGTACTCGTTTCGATTGGTTGAGTAGGGCTAGCTGATCATAATATGTAATCACGTCGCTAATTACATCCGATTTACTTTTGTCGGATAAAGCATCCTGAGCTTTTATTTTTTCTGTCAGTGCTTTTGAGATGTTAGGAACCTGGCCGCCACTATACAAAAGCATTTTGGCAGTAGCATCCACCCCGACATAATTTCCATAGAAATTTCCATCCAGGTTATTGGATATCGACGGAAGCGTCATACCTTGTTGAACCATTAATTGTTGCAGCTTTGTGATTTCGCCGGCTAAACCTGCCAGGTTTGGAAACATGGCAGGGAAGGTTGGAGTGGCCATAAATTCCTGGAGTTTCCCAATACTTTCGAACCCATCGATTTCACCAATCTTAGAATTCACCGAGGAATAAGCAAATACATATTTTCCACCCAGTTCCACTTTCGGAACATAAGCTGAGCGGACGGCTTTCTTCTGTACTTCGGTAATCTGTTTGTCTATGTCTTTTTCGGCCACCTTGCGGTCTTTGTTAATCGAAAGGCTTATAAGCTCTTTTAGTTCGGGCGAAACCAGCAGTGTTTGTGCATTTACTGTACATAGTATAGTACTGAGTGCGAAGGTCAGAATCAGAAATTGAATTCTTGTTTTCATTTTATTCGTTTTGTTTTCGTTTTCATTTTTAAGATCAGAAGCCGGTTTTAGAAAGTTCTGATTCCCGGCGGATAATCTTGTTTTATTAATTCAGTTAAATATTTGATAAATAGTACGTTCGACTAAAAAAGTAAAATGGTCGAAAAATGAGTAAAAAAAATCAACGCCTCATTACGCCATGAAAGAGAATATGGATCAAATGATCCAGCCTGCTTTCCAGGTCTTTTTCTTCCACTCCCCAGAAAAGAGGTATCTCCATACCCTTCAGGGCTGTAACGATTGCGATTGCTGCAAGTGAAGTGTCTTCAATTTCAAACATCCCATTTTCTACACCTTCTACCAAAATATTTTCCATCATCTGGATTTCTTCCTGGTCGTATTTCTTCCTTATTTTTTCGATAAAATCGAGATGACCCAGGAAATCATCTTTGATGGCGCTATAAAAGTTGGCAAGTTTCTCCATCGATCGCATACGCACTAAAACGTGAGTTTTTAGTTTCTGTGCAGGAGTGTCGTTTGGATTTGTGGCTTTAATGAGTTCCTGTTTAAATATCTCAGCTTCCTTTTCAACAACAGCCTGGAATATCTCTTCCTTACTCGCAAAATAGTAATAGATAGAACTTTTACCTTTGCGACTGGCTACTGCAATTTCGTCCATCGTGGTTTTTCTGAAACCAAACCTGGAGAAAATATGCCGGGCCACATTTACAATTGCTTCTTTTACTTCGTCTTTATCAAGCATTTTATCAAACTTTTAAAACTGATTGATCTTGTTTGAGGCGGCAAAATTAATACGGCGAATAACAAAAACCTAATTAATTTCGACTAATTTCGTCGAATGGTCGAAAATAATTTTTAAATAATAGTAAATCAGATGATTGAGAAATAAAAATTTTTGAACTGTTTGAAGCAATCTGAATAATTATTGAATAAAATGTAAAACTAAGCTCATTACAAGAGCAAAGAAAAGATACCCAACAACCAGACCTATACCTACATGCTGGTAAAATTGTTTCCTGTTTGTACAGGTTGATCTGTTCTTATGTAGTGTGAGTAATCCCAACGGGAGATTTAACACAACCGCAGTTATCAGACCAGGCGTATAATTAAATGTGTAAAAAGCTACGAATAAATGTGGTATCAATACATTGAGAACTAAGCCAGATACAATTGCAGTCGAAATCAGAAGGTACGTTTCCGGTTTCTTAGTTCGGATTGCTATAGCAAATGCTAATAATACAACAGCGCTAATAATTATTACGGCAACAATAAACTGTGAGCAGGTCGACGGCTTAATAAATGAAACCGGGCTTTGAACCGGGTAACTGCAAATCGAGACAGCTTCTTCGATATTATGAAAAATGAATGCGATAATCACAATTGTAAAGATGGATTGAGGAGTATATTTGAGACTCATCTGAGAAGATTTGAAAATCAGCTGATTTGCATTCAAAATTAATGATTTCTTGAATGAAAATATTCTCTTAATCAACTTTAAATTAAGAGTTAAAAAGCAAAAGGCCCCTAAAAGAAGCCTTTTACCCTAAAAGAATAATTAAGTAGTTGAGCGCAGGCAGGTTAAAAAGTTATTTTACTATTTAATTCTCATAACTCATAACTCATAACTCATAACTCATAACTCATAACTTATAACTCATAACTCATAACTTATAACTCACTACACCAATCCCTGCGCCAGCATTGCCTCGGCAACTTTTACAAATCCACCTATATTGGCCCCTTTCACATAGTTAATTGTTCCGTCAGCTTCCTTGCCGTATTTTTCGCAGGTGCGGTGAATATTAATCATGATGGTATGAAGTTCCTGATCAACGCGTTCGCGGGTCCAGCTGAGGCGCATGCTGTTCTGCGACATTTCCAGTCCGGAAGTAGCAACACCACCTGCATTGGCGGCTTTACCCGGTCCGTAAAGAATCTTGGCGGTAACAAATAATTCAGCGGCTTCGTTGGTGGATGGCATATTTGCTCCTTCCGAAACTACCATACAGCCGTTGGCAAGCAAAGTCCTGGCATCATTCTCATTAATTTCGTTTTGTGTGGCGCATGGCAGAGCTACATCACATTTAACACCCCATGGAGTTTTGCCTTCAACAAATTCGCAGTTGTATTTTTTTGCGTAATCGCTTATACGGCCACGTTTTATGTTTTTAAGTTCCATTACAAAGGCAAGTTTGGCTGCGTCAATTCCATTCGGATCATAAACATATCCGTTCGAATCGCTTAGTGTTACAACTTTTCCGCCAAGTTGGGTAACTTTTTCACAAGCGTATTGAGCAACATTACCGGAGCCTGAAATAACAACAGTTTTTCCTGCAAAGCTTTGTCCGCGGGTTTTCATCATTTCTTCGGCGAAATAGGTACATCCGTATCCGGTAGCTTCAGGACGAATTAAGCTGCCGCCCCATTCGAGGCCTTTACCGGTAAGTACACCGGTGAATTCGTTGCGTATACGTTTATATTGTCCGAAAAGGAAGCCGATTTCGCGGCCGCCAACGCCTATATCACCAGCCGGAACATCTGTATCGGGCCCGATATGACGTTGTAATTCAGTCATAAACGATTGGATAAATTTCATTACTTCATTGTCGCTCTTGCCTTTTGGATCGAAATCGGAACCGCCTTTACCACCACCCATAGGCAAGGTTGTCAGGCTGTTCTTCAATACCTGTTCAAAAGCAAGAAATTTGAGGATTCCAAGGTTTACAGTTGGGTGAAGCCTGAGTCCACCTTTGTAAGGACCGATTGCACTGTTCATTTCAATGCGGAATGCCCGGTTAATCTGGAATTCGCCTTTGTCGTCGAGCCAGGGAACACGGAAAATGATCACACGCTCAGGTTCAACCATACGCTCAAGAATACCCTTGTATTTCGGGTTTTCTTCAATAAAAGGCATGAGCGATTGTACAACTTCTTTCACAGCCTGATGAAATTCCACTTCACCGGGATTCTTGGCAATTACTTTTGCCATAAACTGTTCAACCTTTTGGTCAATAATGTTGTTTGACATAATGATTAGAAATTTAGTTGTTAAATACAATATTTTAATGAGGCAATATTAATACTATTGATATGAATAGCAAGTTTTTTGTGTCATTTTTGCTTGCCTATAAGTACCTGATTTGCAATAATATGCAATATATCTAAATTAAATAAGTATTTTACTTATAAAATTAAGTGAATCACGTAAATTTGCATTTATGTTTATCATTTGTAAACACTTAAGGTACAATTGGTTTTAGCTTTTTACAGATGTGTCTGTTACCCGAAACAGCTGTGAATTAAATCTAAAACCGCAAACGTTTTCGCATCATTTTTTTAATCATATTTGTTACTGCTTTTTTTGACAAATAAAACATAAAATGACTGAGGAAAACGGAATATTGAACGATCCTGGTGAAATCAGTAAATTGATTTTTGAACGAACCGAACGGCTTAAAGAACTGGCTGCGATTAACCAGACAAATGATATCCTGCGCGAAGGAAAACCAATTGATGAAACCTTACAGCAACTGGCGAAATTATTGCCTGCTGCCTGGCAGTATCCCGAATTTACTGTATGCCGCATTGCGTATAAAGGGAAAGAATATACGTCACCGGGATTTCATGAGTCGAATTGGCTTCAGCGGGAATCATTCGAATCAATTGATGGCGGGTCGGGTTATATTGATATTTTTTACCTGAAGGAATTCATCCGGCTTGATGAAGGACCGTTTCTGAAAGAAGAACGCCACCTGATTAATAACCTGGCAAGCGCTGTAACCGGCTATCTGAATAGCATTGCGGCGAAAGAACTGCTGAAAAAATCACGTTCTGTTGATAAAGGGAAATCATCTGAAAAATTACAGTGTGAAATCCCTGTCAGCGGGAAGCAATTGCTGCAGCGGTTCCTCAATAAAAACAATTCGGACCGGGATGTTTACCATGATTTGTGCCCGTTTAAAGTCAAGGAGATTTTATTAGTTGCAAATCTTTATGACGCATATACAATTGAGAAGGAAGGCCGTTTCTCGGAGTATGTGTTGGGCGAATATCACCAGTTAAGTTTAACCTCGGTTCCCCGTATTACCGGAGTATCATCAGCAGAAGAAGCTCTTATACAACTTACAGCAAAACATTATGACCTGGTGATCTTCATGGTTGGAGTTGATAAAACACTTCCTGTAAGTATTTCAGGTCAGATCAGGAAGGAATTCCCGTATATTCCCATTTTTGCCTTGCTTAACAATAATTCTGATGTATCTTATTTCAGCGCGGTAAGTGAGCGTTATAAAGCTATCGACCGGGTATTTGTATGGAATGGCGAAAGCAAAGTGTTTTTTGCCATGATTAAGCTGCTGGAGGATAAAATAAATGTTGAAAATGATACCCGGGTAGGTTTAGTAAGGGTATTGTTGCTGGTTGAAGATAGTCCGCAGTATTATTCGCGGTATCTGCCACTTTTGTATGGAATTGTGATGGAACAAACCCGTCGGATTATTGACGATGTTAGCACAGATGAACTTTATAAAGTATTGCGATTGCGTGCCCGTCCTAAGATTTTGTTAGCGGCTAATTACGAAGAAGCCCTTGAAATTATTAATGATTACGACGATTTTATGCTTTGCCTGATTACGGATGTAAAATTTAACCGGAATGGCAAGGAATACAAGAACGCAGGTTTTGAGCTTGTGCGCCATATACGCGAATCCAACGTTGATCTTCCGGTAATAATCCAATCGTCGGATCCTGAAAATGCCAAACAGGCTTATGAATTGAGAGCCACCTTTATCGATAAAAATTCAGAAAGCCTATCGCAGGATTTCAAGAGCTTTATTACTCACTATCTAGGGTTCGGGAATTTCATATACCGTGATAAGGACGGTGAACAAATTGCCATTGCTAAATCGCTTCGCGAATTTGAGAACAACCTGCGTACAATTCCTGATGAGTCACTTATTTATCATGCCCGGATGAATCATTTTTCGCTCTGGCTGATGGCGCGTGGCGAAATACAGGTAGCGAAAATACTGAATCCCGGGAAAGTAAGCGATTTTAAAAGCCCTTCCGAAATGAGGGCTCACCTGATTGATGTAATCCGGCAATTCAGGAACGAGCAGGACAAAGGCAAAGTAATTCCATTTGAGGAATCAGCTCTTCTCGATGAGCACAATGTGGTTACTCTTGTTCCCGGATCGCTGGGTGGGAAGGGGCGAGGTCTTGCTTTTATCAATACGTTGATTTACAACTACGATTTCAATAAGCATGTTCCTGATATAAATATACGCTCGCCGCGTACCTCCGTAATTGGCACTGACGAATTTGAATATTTTATCGAACGGAACAGGATTAAGGAAAAGATCACTGATTTTGAGAATTACGCCGAAATCAGGAGGATATTTACTGAGAGTTTCCTTACTGATACCCTAATCCGCAGGCTCAGGGTATTACTCAAACTGATAAATAAGCCTCTTGCCGTGCGCTCGTCAGGAATGTTCGAAGATTCTCTTTCACAACCGTTTGCCGGTATTTTTGAAACTTACCTCTTGCCAAATAATCATCCTGATATCAATGTAAGGCTTTCACAACTAATGGACGCTATTAAACTGGTATTCGCTTCGGTTTTCTCGCCTGAAGCTCGTGGATATATCGAAGCCATAAATTATAAACTTGATGAGGAGAAAATGGCAATTGTTATACAGGAAGTAGTTGGCCATCAATATGATGATGTATTTTATCCGCATATCAGCGGAGTAGCCCAATCCTATAATTATTACCCGTTTGCTCATATGAAACCCGAAGAAGGTTTTGCTGTTGCGGCTCTTGGTTTAGGAAAATATGTTGTTGATGGAGGCAGCGCTTACCGTTTTTCGCCAATTTATCCTGCCGTGGAAATACTCACTGCAAAAGATTTGTATAAAAACTCCCAGGTTAAATTCCTGGCCGTCGACCTGGCAAAAAGCGATGTTAACCTGCTTGAAGGCGAAATGGCAGGCCTACGGGAAATGGATATAGATGTAGCCGAAAGCCATGGGACGATGCGCCACCTGGCATCAGTGTATGAGAGGGAAAATCAAAGGTTAGTTCCGGGAATTACAATTCCGGGACCCAGGGTTATCAATTTCAGTAATGTGTTAAAATATGATTACTGCCCTATGGCAAAAACCATTGAAACTGTACTCGATATTGTAAAAGAAGCCATGGGTACACCGGTTGAGATTGAATTTGCCATCGATCTTACCCGGGACGCTGATTATAAAACCACTTTTTACCTTTTACAGATCAAGCCATTGATAGGGGCAGAGCTTGATTACCAGGTAAATATGGATGAGATCAGGCATGAAGAAATAGTTATCTTTTCCGAAAAAGGAATGGGAAACGGGTTGGTTTCTGATATCACCGATGTTATTTATGTTGATAAAGATGAATTCGATAAAAGTAAAACCCAGGAAATGGTTCTTGAGATTGAAGAACTCAATCACCTGATGCGGAATGAAAACCGTAAATATATTTTAATTGGTCCGGGCCGTTGGGGAACACGCGACCGTTGGATCGGAATACCTGTAAACTGGCCGCAGATCAGCAACGCTAAAACCATAGTCGAAACCAGCCTCGAAGGATATCCGCTGGATGCTTCTTCAGGATCACACTTCTTCCATAATGTTACATCAATGAATGTAGGGTATTTCTCCGTACAACCTGAAACTGGTAACAGCTTTATTGATTATGAATTGTTGAAAAAGCAGAAACTCCTCCATAAAACGAACTTTTTCAGGCATGTGCGGTTTGATAAGGAATTGAAAATCCGAATGGATGGAAGGAAAAGAATAGCTGTGGTTACCTGGGGGTAGAAATGAGAGGCATCGCGCCTCTGGATAGCCAGATGTTAAAAGTGAAAAGTGAAAAATGAAGTTCTGAATTTCTAACTCATATAATATCAATTATTTATATCAAAGAAATGGATGATTCCAAACTGCTGAATAAGAAAACATTTCTGTACCTGTTGCTGGCAAGTTTTTTTATCGCCAATGCGATGATTGCTGAATTTGGCGGAGTAAAGATTTTTTCGATTGAAAAACTTTTTGGTATTGCTCCTGTACATCTCAATATTTTTGGTGTTGTTACCGATCTGAATCTAAGTGTGGGTGTACTGATCTGGCCTATCGTATTTGTTTTTTCAGACATCATAAATGAATATTTTGGGAAAGTTGGAGTACGACGCATCAGTTTTATAACTGCGGGCATGCTTGCTTATGCTTTCATTGTTATTCTGGTATGGACCAGTATGCCACCCGCTGATTTCTGGCTAAAGATAAACGGGATAGATTCACTAGGCAGGCCTTTCGATATCAATTATGCGTATAATACCATTTTCAGAGCCGGGCTTGGAATAATTGTAGGTTCACTCACCGCGTTCCTGGTCAGCCAGTTGGTTGATGTATATGTATTCCATTATTTGCGGAAACTTACAGGGCATAAATATCTATGGTTGAGGTCAACAGGATCAACAGTTGTGTCTCAGATTATCGATAGTTTTGTTATACTTTTCGTTGCTTTCTATTTCTTTGGCAACTGGAGCATCGGTCAGGTTTTCCGGGTAGGTATAATACAATATTTTTATAAAATAACCATTGCTATTGTTTTAACGCCGGTAATATATTTAATGCATTCCGTGATCGATAACTATTTGGGAAAAGAAACTTCGGAAATAGTCGTTAATGAAGCGGATCAGAATTGGGATAAGAAAGACCTGTAAGTTTTTAATTCCAAGTCCTAAATTCTTGATCCCAGGTTGCCATATCCCACATCATATTCTCACTTTTCCTTTTTATTTCCCAGGCCTTTGTGTCTCACTTTTTTCCTCTTGGCCTGAGCTGGCATGCACACTGACCCGAAAGTTTTTCTGAATAATCGACTACAACCGGCAGACCAGAGTGTTCCCAGTCTACAAGGCCACCCGAAAGGTTGGCGAAATTTCCGGCAAAACCATTTTTAATCAGCATATTAACAGCTTCAGGGCTGTGAATTCCGCTGGCGTCGGCAATTATAAGTGGTTTATCCTTAGGAAGATTGGACATTAACTCCTCCAGTTTTTTCATCGGGCAAAAAATCAGTCCGGGAACATCAAATATTTTAAAACGGTTCAGGTACTCCTCTCTGACGTCAACCAGTATCGCACCTTCCTGACAGAGTTTATAAGCCTGCAAAGGGGAAAGATTATATATTCCATTTGAGTAATTCGCTTTTCCTTCGAAATATTTTTCCATTTTGCTTTGATTTTATTTACCCGAATTAAGCTGTAAAGGTACATGTATAATTATTAGTGCCGATTCAAAATACTCATTTGTTGAGAGTATAGGGTTTCTTTGTATTTTTGATGTTGAAAAGTTGAGTTTTCTATGTAACTTAATTCTCGCAGGCTATGCCATCAGTGGATATGGCGTTGTCATTACTGACCATCAGTAGTTACTTAAAAGTAATTAAATTTATTCAAAATCTTCTATGACGTTAACCACGTTTTCTGATCGGATTAAACTTGTTCACATTGTAGTACCTGGCATATTATTAATAGCTCTGAATCTGTTGGTTAATCAGTTCTCTTTGCAAAGTGAAATTCTCAGTATTTTCAATGCCACATTCGAACTAACAATATCTGTTATAGTTTCCTTTGCGTTACTGTTACTTTATCGTGTTTCCAGGAAGAATCAATTTGCTATAAGCCGTACATTATTTTGGCTTTTCATAACTTCTGTTTCCTGGTCATCAGGTGATGCGTTGTACCTTTACCTCACCTGTTTAGAGGTTGATCCTTTTATGTCGCCGGTTGATTTCTTCTATATTCTCGCGTCTTTGTTTTTTATTATTTCAATATTAACTCTTACTGGCTCACAACCGCCTTCACGAAGAAGGAATATGGTATTTCTCGAAATCAGCATACTGGTGTTATCGGCAACTATTATATTTACTATCCTGCTTTTTTTTCGTGGCAATCCGGAGCTGAAATTTGATGCCATTACTCTGCTGATGGTCTTCATTTATCCTGTTCTTGATATTATTTCGATCTGGATAATTATGATACTTTTTTTTACTTATACCGCGAAAAGTACTCAGAAGGTATTAGGCATTTTATTTGTCGGGGCTTTTTTTATTTTTCTTAGTGACTTATTTTACTTGATTTACTCTTTATATTCATCATTGGAAAGATACATTCTTGTAGATATTGGATATTTAGTTTTCTATATGGCGTTGTTAGTGGCGGGATTAACCGGTTTTAAAAATATCAGGGAGAAAGGATCTGAGGCTGGAGCTAACGAAAAAGTCTTAGACCAAAATAACTGGATCGTTTTTCTTCCAGGTGTCTTTCTGATTTCATTAATAGGATTATTGCTGGTTTTTTTTCTCAGTCATTCCTTTGTATTGTATCATGGAATAATTATTTTTATTGTTTTAGTGATTGTCCTTTTTATTATTCATCAATACCTTGTAGTGATTGATAATATAAAGCTCACCAAAAAGATGAGGCTTGTTAATATTCAGCTTGAAACCAAAGTGGAGCAGCGAACCGCCGAATTAAGTAAAGCAAATAGTGAGCTTCAGGATGAGATGAAAGAAAGAGAGAAAGCTGAAGAACACCTGGCCAGAAGTAATCAGGATCTGGCACTTTTGAACAGAGATAAGGATAAGCTGTTCTCGATGCTGGCGCATGATCTGCGAAGTCCTTTAGGGTCGATGATGAATCTTTCGGCACTTTTGGTTGAGAATATTAAAGATTTCGATGAAAGTGAATTGATGGAAGTTATTGATACTCTTAATAAATCAGCAACACAAACGTTTCAACTACTCAATGATTTGCTGGCCTGGTCTACAATTCAGATGGGAAGAGGTGAAAGGGAAAAAGAAGAATTTACAGTATCTGAAATTATAAATGAAAATATTGTTATTCTCACTTCGGACCTTCTCCGGAAACAGATAGAGATCTTGGCAGATGTAGATCCGGCTATACGTGTATTTGCCGATAAATTCGCTACTCAAACAGTATTGCGCAACTTGCTGAGTAACGCGATTAAATTTACTCCTTCCCATGGAAGCATTAATGTTACCGCTGCTGAAAAAAATAAATTTGTGCAAATTTCGGTCAGTGATAACGGACTTGGAATTACCAAAGAAAAACAGAAAAAAATATTCAGGGTTGATACGGTTAGTTCCTCACCAGGTACTGATGGTGAGAAAGGCACCGGGTTCGGATTATTACTCTGTAAAGACCTGGTTCAACGAAATGGAGGTAAAATTTGGTTTGAGAGTGAGAAAGGGAAAGGCAGTACCTTCCATTTTACACTACCTGTTAATAATGCCGGAGATTCTATAAATATAGATTCGGAAGAAAACATAAATATTATGCTTGAAACAAGAGTTGAATATAAACGGGACGATAACAGACGACTTGGATTTACAACACTTATCGGGAATTTTAATTCTACAGTTTTAGCTGTTGAATTA
This sequence comes from Bacteroidales bacterium, assembly GCA_963665485.1. Lineage (GTDB taxonomy): Bacteria > Bacteroidota > Bacteroidia > Bacteroidales > UBA4417 > UBA4417. The sequence goes on from OY762227.1 coordinate 2,650,418, forward strand.
AACAAGTTATGGAGCAGTCCTGATTTCAATCCTAACTACTCGGTACTGATCGACATACGGAAAGCTACATTTAGCGGGGAAAGTAAAGAATTGCCTGATTTTTTCAGTATTTTCAATAACATACCTGGTATTCGAACAAACCGGAAATTAGCATTGCTTACAGAAACTCCCCAGCAAGTGGCATATTCAACTATGTTCGGGCAATACTTAAAGTCGAATTTTACCTTAACTGTGGAGGTTTTCAGTACTTCTGACGGTGCATTGACCTGGCTGGGTGCCTAATCCCCAGCCACAGATAAATAAGATGGATTGCAGCGAAAGATAGCTAACAACATTCCGGTTTTTTATAAAGCCTCAAAATTTAACATTATATTAATGCCGTAATTATACGTCATTTTAAAACATGTCGTATATTTGCGTCATAAAGTTAAATACACCAAATGGCAAAAACTGAATTATTTGACGAACCATTACAACAAGCTGCTGCTTATTTTAAAGTATTATCACATCCGGCAAGGCTCGCCATTATAAATTATCTTATTGAGTCAGGTACCTGCATAACCGGAGATATTACCGAGGAGCTGCCGCTAAGCCGCACTACAGTAAGCCAGCATCTGCAGGAACTGAAAGATTGTAATCTCATACAAGGAACTGTTGACGGAGCAAAAGTGAATTATTGTATCAATACTCTTGGTTTAGAAGGTATTATAAATGTACTTCGCACTATGGCCACACAACTCGAAAAATCTAAATCGTGTAAATGTTAATTTATGAAGATTCTGATTTTATGCACTGGAAACTCCTGCCGAAGCCAGATGGCTCATGGATTCCTTCAATCGTTCGACAAAAATCTTATTGTCTGCTCAGCCGGAACTGAAGCTTCGGGAAAACTAAACGAAAAAGCAGTTCACGTGATGAAAGAAGCCGGAATTGATATTAGCCATCACTCTTCCGATTCAATTGATAAATACCTGAATGATGAATGGGATTATGTTATTACCGTTTGTGGCGGCGCCAACGAGGCCTGTCCCGCATTTACAGGTAAAGTGAAGCATAGGTTGCATATGGGATATGATGATCCTTCACATGCCCAGGGTACGCCGGAATTTATATTGAGCGAATTTTACCGCGTTCGCGATGAAATTAATGCCGGGTTCCGGAAATTTTATAATGAAAAATTAAAAACAGCATAACTATGGACCGCTCCGAAAAGGCATTATCCTGTTTCGATAATAAATTTAATTGTTCACAATCGGTATTAACCGCGTTTGCCGGAGAGTCAGGATTAACCGAAGACGAATCTCTGCGGGTTGCCTGTGCTTTCGGTGGAGGCATCGGAAGGCAACAACTAACATGCGGCGCAGTATCAGGAGCAGCAATGGCTCTTGGACTTAAATTCGGAAAAGGGAAAAATGATGAGGAAGAAAAAAAGCAGCTGACTTATAATAAAACGGTTGAGTTGTTCGATGCTTTTACAAAGCTGAATGGATCAACTAATTGCCGGACCTTGCTGAATAATCTGGATATGAGAAACGAAGATGAACTCAGTTTAATCAATGAACAAAATCTTTTTCACACCAATTGCAGGAAATATGTTGTTGATGCCGTGAAAATTACCGAACAGATAATCAAAGATTCTAAATAATTGATACTATGGAAGATATTAAAAAGATTGTTAAGGAAAAATACAGCGAAATCGCCAAACAAACCAAAGAACAAAATGCCCCTTCCTGTTGCGGGACAGCATCCTGTGGCTCAATAGTCGACTATTCAGTATTCAGCGAAAGCTATGACAAACTTGATGGATATACTCCGGCTGCTGATCTTGGACTCGGTTGTGGTTTGCCAACCGAATATGCCGGAATTCAGCCTGGAAACAGCGTTCTCGATCTGGGCTCAGGAGCGGGGAACGATTGTTTTGTAGCCCGTGCGTTGGTAGGTGATGCCGGGTATGTGGCGGGTATCGATTTTACCGAAGCCATGGTTGAGAAAGCGCGTGAAAATGCCCGTTCACTTGGATATACCAATGTGGATTTTATCCAGGGTGATATTGAAGATATTCCGGTAAGGTTCGGTGTTGTTGATGTAGTGATCAGTAATTGTGTGCTTAACCTGGTGCCAGACAAAGCCAAAGCTTTCAGCGAGATTTACCGGGTTCTGAAACAAGGAGGCCATTTTTGTATTTCGGATGTGGTACTTCAAGGTGAATTGCCTGTTGGTGTTAAGGAAGATGCAACCATGTATGCCGGCTGTGTTTCGGGCGCTTTGCCACGTGAAGAATATATCAGTATAATAGAAGAAGCAGGATTCACTGATATTGAAGTTAAAAAAGTGAAGAAAATTGAACTTCCTGACGAATTGCTTGCGCTATACATGTCGGCTGAAGAACTTAATAAATTTAAAAACGACGAAACAGGTATTTTTAGCATTACGGTTGCAGGCAAGAAACCTGAAGGGTGCGGGTGTGGTTGCTCGTGTTCCTAATGTGATAATTAGATAATGCGGTAATTGGATAATGCGATAATTAAAAATTGTTGAATTTGTAAGTTTAAAAGATCAGATCAATATCTTATACTGCATTTTAATACTGCCTGCAGCACTTTGGTACTTCGTAATTCAAAAATAAGTGCCTTAGCACATTAACACATAGCACATTAACACATTAGCACATTAGCAAATTAACACATTAATACATGCCATCACAACCCCGATTAAAGTTCTTCGATAGGTATCTCACCTTATGGATTTTCCTTGCCATGTTTATTGGTGTTATGTCTGGCTATTTGTTTCCTTCCATTGTTCAATTTTGGGAAAAATTAAAATCATCGCCCGAAAGCACAACCAATATCCCTATTGCCATTGGCTTGATCTTAATGATGTATCCGCCACTTGCCAAAGTGAAATACGAGGAACTTGGCGATGTGTTCCGCAACTGGAAAGTGCTGGTGCTCTCCCTGGTTCAAAACTGGGTTATCGGTCCTGTGCTTATGTTTACCCTGGCCATAACACTATTCAAATTATTTCCCGGCGAAAATAATGCCAACCTTCCTTACATGTATGGTATTATTATGATCGGCCTTGCACGATGCATAGCTATGGTTATAGTCTGGAATGACCTGGCTAAAGGCGATACCCAGTATGCTGCCGGCCTGGTAGCATTTAACAGTATTTTCCAGGTACTATTCTTCTCAGTATACGCGTATTTTTTTATTGCTGTTTTGCCCGGCTGGTTTGGCATTCCAACTAATGATGCTGTCGAAAAGATTACCATAAGCCAGATTGCCAAAAGCGTTTTTATTTATCTTGGCATACCTTTCATAGCCGGGTTTCTTACACGATTCATCTTAATCCGGGTAAAAAGCAAAGAATGGTATCACAGCAAATTTATTCCCAATATCAGCCCGATTACACTTATTGCACTGCTTTTCACCATTATCGTCATGTTCTCGCTGAAGGGAGAATACATAGTGAAAATACCTTTGGATGTAATACTTATCGCATTACCACTACTGATTTATTTTGTGGTGATGTTCATGCTTTCGTTCTTTATGAGCCGACGAATTGGCGCTAATTATGCACAATCGGTCACCCTTTCATTTACCGCTGCCAGTAATAATTTTGAACTTGCAATTGCTGTAGCCATCGCCATTTTTGGAATGAACTCGGGCGAGGCATTTGCTGCCGTGATTGGTCCGCTGGTTGAAGTTCCGGTAATGATAGCATTGGTGAATGTGGCTTTGAGATTCAAGGAGAAGTATTTCGTAAAAAGTTTCTGAACAGAAATAATCGGTTCCGCGGTTGTATATAATTATTGAATAAAAGGTGTGTTGCGGTTAAGGACCACTTAATACTTTTTTGCTATAATACGTTTTTACTTTCCTGATTTACCTCTTTACTACTTTGAATGACTGCATTTGGTTGCCAATCCTTAGTATATATACACCTGTAGATAATTTGGAAATATTTATAGCTTGATTTTCCATTGTCAATTTACCTGCCAGAATTATAATGCCCGATTGATTAAAAATTCTGTATGTAGATGGAAAATGAAACTGCCCTGTATTAAGGTTTATAAAATCAGTAGCAGGATTTGGAAACAGTATGTTATTGTCAATGGCTTCACTTCCTGTAGAATTAAATAAATTGTGGAGATAACTTCCCAGATACTCAGTTAAATCAAGAATATGAAGCTTTTGTGGTATATCAATTACCTGATTTTCTGAAAAATGCTCATTCGAAATATAGTATTTCAATCCATTGGTTGATGCAATGCCTTCCACCTGGTGAAACGGCAGAGCAATTTCTATTTTTCGCTTATTTCCGCCGAAGAACTCAGCTCCTTTATAGTCATAAAGCAGATAAATAAATGGTTGCAGCGCATTACTGTAACCACACAAAGCAATAAGGTTTTTCGATTCAAGATAAGTTGCCCCTGTTATCAGCCCCTGAACATCGTATGTTGATTTAAGTTTAGCAACGTATGTGCCTGGGGATTTTGGCATTGAATACACACTGGTTTTATTGCTGATCCATTGTTTTGTAAACAAAAAGATACTGTCGGCTGAAACGATAAAAGCTTCGCAATCGAAATCTGTATTATTTGAACCGGCTGGTGAAAAGCTGGATTGGTTTGAATACGAAAAATCTATCGTTTCGATTTTAGGCGAATTGGCAAGGATGGAATTTTTATCAATCCGTAAGATTTTTAAATCCGTCCGGTTTCCATTCTGATTGTTGCCGAAATCACCCACATAAACGAAATCAGCATCCTGTGATACCTCTTCCCAGTCTGTATTTGATTTTCCATTCAAAGCATATGAATGTATAAGATTTCCGTTAGTGGTATCCAAAGCGTAAAGATTAATATCATCGCTGTCATTATGGGTCCAGACATAATTGTCCCATCGTATGAGCCCTGATGTTTCAGTAAGGCTACTTGCCAGGTTGAAACTAAGTAAGGGTGAAATCGAAACCGGATTGTATGCGCAACTTCCATCATTTAGGGTTGCTGATGGATTGAAATTGTTGGCAAGAGGATCCGTGCAGCCGGCAATCTGGGCAGTTGCTGTTTCATGAAGTAAAAAAAAGAAAAGAGAAATTAGCGAAAGGTTGATCTTCATTTTTTTGCGTTTTTGAAATGCTTTTAAACGGGATCAGTGTATGCCGGCTTGACAATTATTGATGTATACTTTCTGATATGCTTCTCTTCTTTAAATCAATGAGTCAATTCCCAGATACTGGATTAATTCATGATAAATTTATATCCTATTTGATTGGGAAATATAACATAACAGTTTCATTATCACAATGTTTTTAAAGAAACGTAAAATTCTTTTGTAATTGATTCTTTTTTGAAGTACTTACGCAATCGTTACTTGCTGCTGATAATTGTTCTGAAGGTCAGGTTTACTCTTGGATTAACTATTTGCTTTGTTGGTGGCAATCGATGCAGCCAATTGGTTTGTGTAGTACTCTTCATCACCAGAAAACCGCCACGTTCTAAAAGCAAAAAATCTGTCCCAGGAAATTGGAAATCTCTGTAAGTGAACTGTTTTTTATGCCATTTGAAGTAAATTTTAGTTTAATACCAGTTTGCAAAAAGCTTTTACACTGGTTTTGAATGAGCTGTCATCATTTAAAATTCCGCTGTATAATGAGGCGCTGATGTTTTCGGGGCTGTTTTTTTGTTAGCTCCTGTTAAGGTAGAAATAGGCAATATTCAGCGCCGAAGCAAACGTTACCCATAATAGATACGGGATATTGATATAAGCTGACACTGATTTTATTTTGTGGAAACGACTCAGCATAATAACAATCATTACCCATAAAACAATAATATCGATTAATGCCACACCTATCATTTTGAAATAGAAAAAGAAGAAACTCCAGCAAAAATTCAAAAGCAATTGCGCCATAAAAATCAGAATTGCCTGGTTACGTAATTTACCTGCCTCTAAATTCCAGATCATAAACAACGAAATGCCCATGAGTATGTAAAGCGTTGTCCATACCGGCCCAAAAACCCAGTTAGGCGGACTGAACGATGGCTGGTTAAGCGTAGCATACCAGCCAGGAATTGCATCTGTGGTAAATATTCCGGCAACACCGCCAATGCATAGAGGCAATAGGAGGGAGGCTGTAAGTTTTAAAATTTGATTTGCTTTCATCCCTTGCTTATTTTGATTCTTTTAGTATTCTGAGTGCTTCGTCCACATGCTTCGTAGCCTGCATTTGAGAATTGAAAATATAGATCACCTTTCCTGTTTTACCGGCTACATAGGTTACCCGACCGGGTAGCAATCCCAGCAAATTAGTTGGTACGCCGAATAGTTTCCGGATTTTATTGCCTTCGTCACTAAGCAGGGTAAAAGTTAGCCTGTGTTTTGCGGCAAATTCCTTATGGCTTTCAACTGATTGACCGCTAATGCCAATAATAACTGCATCGGCTTCTTTAAAAACTTCGAACTGATCCTGGAAGGAACAAGCTTGTGCTGTGCATCCCGGAGTGTCATCTTTGGGGTAAAAATATATCACCAGGTTCTTCTTGCCAAGAACTGTATTGATGTCGAATACTTTTCCGTTTTGATCTAACAAAGTAAATGCAGGGATTTTACTGCCAATTTTAAGTTCGTTCATATTTGTATCTTTATTAAAGTATATATAAGATGCGAAAAAAGCGAGGAAAATGAGGAGGTAAAACCGATAGAAATTTCTCAATTTCAGGTAATTCCTGTTACCAGGATACATATTTCCAAAAAGTGCCTTAAGCTCTTTCCTGAAGTGTGGTTTAATGCTGATTGTCCGGAAATCTGTTTGATATACTATTCTCCGGAACTTATTCCTGTAGAAAACCAAGGGTAATCCCAGGGCGAAGAATAAGATGATCCATATATTTTGAGACATCAGAATTAGTATTGCTGTTAATTTATATAAATCTATCAGTAGCTCATTTCGTCCAGAACAACTTTTCCTCTGAATGTCCGAAACAGGAAAAGCGTATAAATCAAGACCAATGGAGCCCCTATCATCACAAAAGTGAGAATGATACCTAATGATTTTTGAGAGGCAGCACTGTTAGAGATAGTAAGCGAAAAGGCACTGTCAATGTTTGAAATTAAAAGATTTGGATAAAGTCCTATTGCGATAGTAATCAACAAGAGCGAAGTCAGCGCAGCCGAAGTCATAAAAGCCAGCCAGTATTTTTTCTTTACAATTAACCTTCTTTCGTTGAGCAATAGCAGCAATGTTATAACCGGAATGGCAAACAAAACGGGTATTTCTTTGAAATCATCCAGAACATGGGGCACTAACACAAGTGTTGCTATTGAAAGCGAAACATAACAGATGGTGAAAAGCATACCTGCTATTTTTGAGATATAATCCAGCCTGTCGGCAAGCTTAGCTTCTGTTTTCATAACCAGGTAAACGGATCCATGGAGCGCAAACAAAGCAACAACAGTAAACCCAGTAAGGATAGCGTAAGGATTGAAAACATCAAGTAGACCTCCTTTGTAGATCATGTTTTCGTCAATTGCTATTCCTGTTACCACGTTGCCAAGCACAACGCCTAAGGTAAATCCAACTAATGTACTCGAAACCGAATAAGTGATATCCCAGAGTTTTCGCCACCAAAGCATTGTTTCCTTGCTTCGGAATTCTATTGCAATAGCCCGTAAAATCAGCATAACCAGGAAAAGCATAAAGGGCACATAAAATGCTGAAAGTAAAGTGGCATATACTTTCGGGAAACCGGCAAAAAGAGTTCCGCCGCCGATTACCAGCCATACTTCGTTGCCATCCCATACAGGACCTATTGCATTCAGCGCAATTCGCCGGCTTTCTTCTTTTCTCAGAAATAAATGTACTGTTCCTGCCCCCAGGTCAAATCCATCGAGTATGGCATACCCGCTGAATACTGCTCCGATCACCAGGAACATCCAGGTTCCAAGTTCTATATTTAAGAATGTTTCCATTTTTTTGAAGTTAGTTTGATTTATGCATGATCCTCATTTGCGCCCAAAGGCTCCAGCCCAGTCTGTATCTTCTTGTTCAACAGGTAAATAAACAATCCGAACAGTATCATATACACCATCGTGAACAGCACAAGTGAGAAAACGACCTGTTCCGCTTTCACATTTTCGGATAAAGCATCCGAAGTCCGCAACAGCCCGTAAACAACCCATGGCTGACGACCTACTTCGGCCGAATACCAGCCTACCTGGTTTGCGATCTGCGGAAGCACCACCGAAAAACTGAAAATAAGCATCAGCCATCGCTTGTTAAAGAGCTTACCTTTCCACCATAAAAACAAGGCTAATAGCGTAAGTCCGATAAGTACCATTCCAATAGTTATCATCATGTGATACGTCTGGAAAACAAAATTAACCTGGCCTGGCCTGTCATTTTTGTTAAATGCGTTGAGGCCTTTAACGGGAGTTGTAAAATCCTGGTGAATAAGGAAAGTGAGTCCTCCTGGAATTTTCAACCCTGTAACTTCCTGTTTCGAATCGTTTACCCAACCGAAAAGGTACATATCGGCAACAGCCAGGCTATCGTAATGCCCTTCGAAGGAAGCAAGTTTGGCCGGCTGGTTTACAGCTACTCCATTTGCTGAACTATGACCAGTAAGTAATTGTGATAGAGCAGCAAATGCGGCAATTATCAGCGCGGCACCAAAGGCTTTTTTTGATTGCTCAACATGCCTGTTTTTTAAAATATAAAAGGCATGAACACTCAAAACCAGGAAGGAACCAGCCAGGAAAGCTCCGACCCACACATGCAAAGTCCGGTCTACGGAAGATGGATTGAATACCATTGCCCAGAAATCGGTAATCTCAGCCCGGGCTTTCATCCCTTCGCCAACAATTTTAAATCCGGCCGGGGTTTGTTGCCACGAATTGGCGACCACAATCCAAATGGCCGAGAACATGGAGCCAAGTGTTACCATAATGGTTGAAAAAAAATGAACCTTTGGACTTACTTTGTTCCAGCCAAAAAGCAAAACACCCAGGAAAGTAGATTCAAGCGCGAACGCGAAAACTCCTTCGGCAGCCAGGGCACTTCCGAAAATATCGCCGACATAGCGCGAATAGGCTGCCCAATTGGTACCGAACTCAAATTCCATTACAATGCCTGTTGCTACACCGATTCCGAAAATAAGGGCAAAAATTTTGATCCAGAATTTGGTAAGTTGCTCATAATGTTTGTCTTTGGTGCGAAGATACATTCCTTCGAAAACTACCAAAGCTACTCCCAAACCGATGCTTAGTGGCGGATAGATGTAGTGGAATGCGATTGTAAATGCGAATTGTAAACGTGACAGGATTTCTACGTCCATTGTTTTAGATGTTTAATAAAGTTATTTGTTTAAGTTATTGACGCAATTATTAAACAATTCCCAACAGTATTAGTTTGTCGGAATTTAAATTTATTTAAATTGATTTGGGTCAACCTATTACCAGTTGATAAAAATTAGCATAACTGCTTTGATTCCATCTGGATTTCAATCCTGAAGCGCAAATTCAACGGCTTGTGTAGCATGAATTATCGTAGTGTCGAAAAGCAGAACGCTTGTGTCCTTTGGTTTAACCAGAAGTCCTATTTCAGTGCAACCCAGAATAATTCCCTGCGCGCCTTGCTCAGCAAGATCAGTAATGATTTCGAGAAATTCTTTTGCCGAACTTTCTTTCAGAATGCCTTTCACAAGCTCTTCATAAATAATGGAATGGATTCTATTCCGGGCCTGCTGATCAGGAATTATGGTTTCGATGTTATGTTTTACAGCAAATCTCTTTGTCAGGAAATCCTGTTCCATGGTGAATTTTGTTCCCAGTAGCCCGACTTTGGTAAAATGATGTTTCTTGATTTCAATTGCTGTTGCATCGGCAATATGTAAAAACGGGATAGATGTATTCAGCTCAATGCTATCAGCCATTTTGTGCATAGTGTTTGTACAGAGCACAATAAAATCAGCACCGCCTTTTTCCAGGGATTGGGCGGCTTCAACCATCATCAACGTTAGTTTGTCCCAATCTCCGCTATGCTGAAGGTCAGCAATTTCCTGAAAATCCACGGAATACATAATTGAACGGCACGAATGAACACCTCCCAATTTTGCTTTAACCTGCCTGTTTATAATCTGGTAATAGCTGTCTGAACTTTCCCACGACATTCCACCGATCAATCCGATTGTTTTCATGTATTGAAATTAATTAAAGTACAGACAAGGAAATATGCCACAGACCTGTAATGAGTTTGTCGGATTATTTCACAAATTTCGCAGATGAATATGCGTTACTTAGTTTCGGTTTTATTGAGAAAAATTGCTGAAAGCAGTTTAACATCTGTGTAATCTTCGTAATCTGTGGTTACAATAGCGGTCAGGCAGACTGATCAGTTACCAAAATTGTCATTAATCTACTTCAGTTTATCCAAATCAACTTCCTGCCCGAACTGGATCATATACTTGTTGTTGTCGTATACAGCAAATTCGCGCATGCCGTGTTCAAAATTATCGATGGGATAAACTATTTCTACCTTGTCCTTCAGCTCTTTCCATATTTTGTCTACATCATCGGTATGAATATAGATGGAGCCGGTAAACTGTGATTCTTTAAATTCAGGATGTTGCCGGGGCTCTACCAGCATAACCTGCACATTATCGCGACTCAGTGAAGCCCAGCCGATTTTTTCGTTCAGTTCATCACAGTTGAATTTCAGGATATTGGTATAGAACATAACAGTAAGGTTGAGATGTTTTGTCCAAAGCATGGGCGAAAGACCAAGAAGTTTCATGTTTTTTGAAGATTAAATTACTCACTACTGAATTATGGGATAAATGTACGAAAGCTTTAGGAATGAAAGCAGGTTAGCCTTTTACTGATCGAAATTAAGAAACTTGTTTTACCATGTTATTTATTTCCGGAAACTGATAAGCCGGAAGGAATATTTTTCTTGCCGGCTTTTTCATAGACTTACGAACTGTTTTATATTACAATATGTTTAACGAAACTTACTTTTCCATTTGATGTGGCTTTAATGAAATACAATCCGACAGGAAATGATTTATATACAGGCAGTATTTCGTTTTCAGGGATTGTTTTATAAACCAATTGCCCGTTTGAATTATATATTTCAATTATTGAGGTTCCAATGGCAGTAGCAATTGAAAATGTTGATAATGATGGATTAGGGAAGGTGCTAAGCCCTTTCGGCTCTTTTTGATTAGCCAGTCCTGTTATCAGCATACCAGCTACAATAATGTCATCAATTTTCGAAACCCCGTTAGGTGTTATAGCAGGCAATGAAGCATCAGTGTTAGAAGTCATTATCCACCTGATATACACCAGTTTGGATTGATCCTGGCATTCAGATGGCAAATCCAGGTTTGAAATAACTCCAGTTGTCCAATCATTGGCCAAAGTTACATTCCCTCCCGCAACATCTGCCCATGTCCCATCGCTTCCCACTTTGAACTGAAGTTTAAAATCTTTCGGTCCGCCGTTAGTTCCTCCGGCTTGTTGTTTTGAAGATATTTGTACATGATCATAGCCTGCTGTTATAAAACTGATATTCCAGTTTTTGGAGTCCTTTCCGTTATCCCATCCTGTAGCCTGCGCAGCATAGTTGGTAGCTCCGTTTTTTATAGTAATTGCGCTCGTGCCCTCAGAGCGGATAACGCGGGTCGGATTAAGTAAATTAGTGCCGTTCTGGACAGTATCGGTTATTGAGTTGATAGGGAATGTCCATTTAACGATTTCTTCCTGGGCTTGTACAATCTGTGTTAAGGTATACAGAAATACAACTGCGAGTAGAATTTTCTTCATAAGAGTGATATTAATTATTGATTGCTTTTAATTTTTTCAGAACCGGTAACCTGCTTCAAGTAGGATGAACCTGCTAATACCAAGGTTTCCTTTGTTGTCGGTATAAATATTGTTGGTTAAATTTTGGATGGTTAATGAAAGCGAATAATGGCGTGCAAAAACGCGCGATATCCTGGCGTCAAACCGGTAATAGGCGGGCATCTCTACCAGGTTTTCGTCATCATTGTAGAGCGTCCCTGTATATTCGTATACAAGCATACTGTTAAAAAAAGTATTTTTCCAGTTCAACATGGCAGTAAACCGGTTATCAGGAACTTCCATCAGGAATTTACCTGAAAGATCTTTGGCTACAAAACGAATTGTATCGAATGATTTAATTACAGAATGATTATAGGCGTAGGAGAAGGTTAACTCAAGCGATTTGACGGGATTTATACGCAATGTGGCTTCAACGCCTTTAATAGCAGCTTTACTCACGTTTTCGCGTTTAAGAATTGCTTTGGGACTCGAAGTTGAATAGACTGTATCTCCCGTACCAACAAAATATTGAAACTGATTGCCGATAGAATAATAAACCGATGGTTCAACCCGGGCATATTTATTGATCACAAATGAGCCGCCGGCTTCGAAATTATTGAGATGTTCCGGTTCCAGTTCCGGATTTGCCATTTTAAAACCTTTCGAAATGCTACCACTGCGACACATATCATCAAGTGTTCCCGGCCTGAAACCAGCAGCGTAATTTACGTAAACAGAGTTATTATGGCTCAGATCGTAACGGGCGCCTAGTTTCGGACTTATAGCCAGCCAGCTTTTATCCTTATACTTCCCGGTATATTCCATCATATAACTATTCGTGAATGATGGCGCCGCAATGGTAAAAGAGGCGTCGCTGAATAAAACGGCATCAGCCCTGGCACCGGCAACTATTTTCAGGCGGCTATTTAACATGCTGAATTCGTCCTGCACGAAAACAGCGAAAGCATTCATTTTTCCTTTATTGCTGATCGTATCTGTAGAAGTAAAATAAATATCAGATGCATCAGCACTGCTTAACCTGATATCGACCCCATACGTAAGTTTATGATTTGTGCCGGCTTTGGTTGTTGCGGATAGCCATAGCCCGCCATCATTACGTTTCGAATCTGTTAAATAAAGTACATATTGTGTAATTGCGTATGGAGGAACTTTTTCGGTTTTTAACGATTCCTTCTGATTCATATAATTTTCAAGCTGCATGTATGTGTTGGCGCTTATCTGTGTTTTCCCGATGTAGCCACGATAGGTAGCGTAAGCATGATTTGTGCGGTATTTGAAATATCCGCCTTCAGGATCATAAACCCGGACTCCATCGCCGGTTTTATCATCAAAATAATTGTACCCGATTTCGAGCCGGCTGCTGTCGGTGAAGTTGTATGCCAGTTTGCCACCTAAATTATATTCCCACATAGATGCTTTTACATCAGTACTATCGCGTGTTGCTTCAGGTGCAATAATATACCCGTCGCCACGTCTGTAGAAGGAATTAATACTCCAGCCAAGTTTTGGGAGGACTTTAGTTCGCCCGCTAAGCCATGCCTGTGCTCCCTGGGTATTGCATGAACCTACTGAAAGTTTAACGCTTCCTGCAGGTTCAGCCTGTATATCTTTTGTTATCACATTAATAACCCCACCCATCGCATTTCCGCCATACATAGCTGAACCAGGACCTTTTATAACTTCAATCCTTTCGACGCTTTCAGTATTTATCCTGTTAAAGTTTACTCCGCCGCCATCGGCTTTGTTGAGCGGTACTCCGTCGAGCATTACCAGTGTTCGTGCTGAACTGTTGAGCCCTCGCATATTAACAGATGCATTCTTGGAAAAAATACCATTTTTCCTGTCTACATTAATTCCGGCTTCGGTACGCAGCAGATCATCAATGGCGGCTGATGGCATGTCCTTAATTTGTTCCGACCTTATAAGTCTTACGGAAGCAGGCAGTTCGTTGATATTTTTCTGTGTCCTGGTTGCTGTGATAACAGTTTCATCTAACTCAGCGGTTTTCGGAACAAGCCGGATAACAATATTTTTTATGCCTGAAATTGGAACATCCAGGGTCTGTACAGAGCTTTCATACCCGATATGAGAAACAATCAATCTAACCTGTCCTGTTTTTCGGTTTTTTAAAGTAAAACTTCCGTCTGAACCGGATACTGAACCAAGATTGTCGCCGGGAATAAGAATATTTGCATTGGCAACAGGTGTATTTCCAGGATTCTCGTAGATAAAACCCTTAATATCCTGCGCGAAAATGTACGCAGGCATGAGCAGAATTGTGAGAATTAGGAGAATTAGTGATTTTAATGCTGCCATGGGTTTATTTCTGAACTTTAATATCTGCAATAATATGTCCGCCGGTTCCTGCCTGAACAGATTTTATCTTGATCAGGCCTCTTTTTCCGGATGCAGGTCCAATGGTTACCTGGAAAGGTATAACGTACCCGGCCCTTACTATTTTAAATTTCCGCTTTCCGATGGTGGCCGAAGTATAATTTGTAATGATTATACTATCGTTGTATGCGGCATCAAAGGCTCCCTGCGGAATGCTCAGGCTATCGGGCTTGTATCGGGTTTCGTTTTTTGGAGTGGCCCAGTTAGCGATCATAGGATAAAATGTAGCAACATCTGTTTCACCCGGCGATGATAATGTGAATTCTGTCGGAGGAACCAGTAAATCCCCGAAATATGTAATGATATTAATGCCTGCCTGATTTGCTTCCGCATTTTGTTTGGTATATAAATCGCCATTGGCAACCGAGAAAAAAGAATTCCCCGCGACATCATTTTGTGCTGATAATTTTACGGATGAATAGGTAGTAATAAGTCCAAAAGCTGAGGTCAAATCTTTAAGGATAGTAATTGAAGTACTTGCTGATTTCCCGTTTTTATCACGGATCATAAATTGCCATTTCTCAAATCGTGATGCTCCATAAGAAACTCTTCGGGTGTAACTAAAATCATTCGAATACATTCCACTGTCGAGTGTTGTCTCTATGCCGTTTTCAGTGGTAAGTGTCACAACCAGGTTGGTGATTGCAGCATCTCCTTTGCCTGCACTGATTCCTATCATGTAGGGGAATCCTATTGCAACCACACTAGAGTCAGCAATGTAACCATTTCCCATATTCAGTTGCAACGAAGGGCGCATTGTGCCTGTATCTTTTTTACACGCATACCCAAACAGTACTATCGCGAGGATCAGTATGCTGATTTTGAGATAACGGTGTTTAGGATATGAATACAGAATCATAACGAAGCTAAAACAATAGTTAATCCGTGTTTATTTCTTATGTTTTATTTAGAGAATCTGCCAAGAATGGAGGCTCCGGCAAGGGATCCTAATGCACCAAAGATAAAATGCATGAGAAATGGATAAAGCAGCCCGCTGAGTAATGAACCGAAGGGAATTCCGGTAACAACCATGATAATCTGCCTGCTCAAAGGAATTGACGCATAAGCGATACCGCCGGCAATAGCTACGAAAAGGTAGTTGTGTTTGCCTGTTTTATTGAGAATAAGATCACCAATAAGTCCGGGGAATAATAGCGTTACCGGCATAAAAACACTGCCGAAATGGAATAGGGGCAAAAATGCCGAGGCAGAGGCTCCAATAGAAGAAATAGTCATTGCATAGCGCTGGCGGCTCAGGGATTTTCCTGCCATAAATAAAAGCATAAACTCAAATCCGTGATGCCCCGGAAGCTGTAATGAAATTTTTAGCCTTTCCCGCAGGAACAAAGCCGAAAAACCGAGCAACAACAATAACCCTATTTTTAGAAGGTCATTAGTGCTTTCAATTTGAAATGCTTTTGATGTATTCTTTTGGTACATGTTGCCATTTATATTGTTCATGATCATCTGCCTGTTCAACAATCAAAGTAATTTCTTTATCACGCATCACCGGTCTAATCCAGTTAACTGCTTTAATTGTATCGTTATTTGAAATTTCAATTCCTTCTTTTGTGGTAATCTTATCAACGGTAAGCCGGTTTTTCAATTCCATCGAAGTGAAAAAGCCTTCAGTTTCTCTCAGTAAAGGTAACCAAAGTACGCGGCCGTCATTGCCAGCATGGCGAAGTCCGACGGCAGCCAATGCGCCGATAACTCCAATCTTTTCACCTGTTAACCCTTCGAGGAAAATATGGTGGAGGTTAGCCAGTTCATGGGCCAGATGTTTATTGAGGACTATTTTTTTTGCATTCTTACCCCAGTTTTCAATACCTTGATTTATTACCGCTGATGAAGCAATACACAAACCGGCATCAGAACCTGGTGCTGATTCCCTGAGCAGGAAATCGCGGCAGAAAGTGATAAGCTCTGCTTCTTTTGCGGGGTCACAATCCATTAAAAGGCAAGCCGAGCTGTTGTGCGAAGTGTAAGGAATATCTTTATGTACAAGCAATTGATGGCGTGTAATGCTGATCAGACTGGCAATACCGGCTTCCTGTAACATAGTTCCCAATTGCCTGGCACGATGGCCTGTTCCACGACTTTCGAGGTTATCAGTGTCATCAATGCCTATATAATAATGCATGGTAAATTCGATACGATGGTGTTTTCATATCCTTTGCAAAAGTAAAATACTTATTCAATATTTAAAGAGATAATTTAAATGATATTTATTGCCGAAATGAACGGGTTATATTGCCAGGCAGGTTCAGATAAAAAATCAGAATGCCAGGTAATCCTTGCATAATGCAGCAAAGACTCCTGTTCATTCTTTGTACCTTTGCGCAGCGCGGGTAAATGTAGAAAGCTTATATAATACGCAATACCAAATTATACTATGGACGCTCAGAAAATTGTAACAACCGTAAAGTTTATTTTATTCTCAATTATACTGTTTCTAACATCAGAAGCTAGTTACAGCCAGAAGAACCAGGTTATTCCGGATAGTAACTTAAACAAATCAGTTGCTGAAACCGGGATAAATAAAAGGATTATTCATAAACTGATTTTAAACAACGATACGTTAACCCGCAGCGATTATATGCAGAGCATCGAGCGGGTGAATGATAATTTAAATTCCATAAGGGATAGCGCCACTTTAGGATTTGAAGTGGAAGGACTGAAACGGAGAATAGACGAAATGACATATGACATCAGCATTATACGTCAAAATGTACGGGTTAGAAAAACATCTGTTAATATCAAGAACTTATACCTTTATCAAAGTTTTTTAACAAATTTGGATACTGAGAATGATAAGATTCAAATTCAGCTTACAAAGTTATATAATAGGGTGTACCATGCTAAATTACGTCTGAAAACTGTATTGTCAGATTCTATTTTTCAAAGGTTATATAACGACAGCAGTCTTCGCAATAATTTTGATAAGAAGCTGGTTCGTTTGGAACGAAAATGGAACAGGACTGACAGTACCACAAAATCTAATGTTGATAGCCTGAATGCCATGAAAGTGAAACTGTCGGACAATTCAATGAATTTATCCAACATGCTTAACATAATGGACCTGAGACTCGACAGGGCAAGCAGACAACTTTTCGGACCCGAAATAAATTATTTGTGGCAAAAAGCACAAAAGGACACTCTTGATAATGATTCCACACAAAGAGTGCAAGGTTTGTTAATCAGCGAAGAAAAGGCAATTGGGTACTATTTCAGTCAAACATCCGGTGAGCGGGTGCTTGTTATCATATTGGGAATATTACTCTTCATTTGGCTGTATTTTAGAAGGAAGCTTCTTAAATCGCTGAAGGAGCCGGGAGGATCGTTTGACTTCTTGAATATCATGTATTTAAACAACTATCCTGTGCTATCCTTATTGGTAATATTGATTAGTCTGTTGCCTTTATTTGATGCATACGCACCTGCTTCGTACATCAGCATTCAATTCATAGTTCTGCTTGCTGTTGCTACAATTATTTTTATTAGAAAAGGCGACCCGGCATTTCGTTTCAACTGGCTTATACTTGTTGCGTTATTTATTGCCTATACATTCACGTATTTACTGGTTGAACCTACAGTAGTGGCACGTCTCTGCCTCATAGCTATACAAGTGAACTCCATACTATTCTCATTTCTTTTCTTGCGAAAGCTGAAAAACAATTTACCCTATTATAAATGGATCAAAAGGGCAGTTATAACCGGGATAATATTATCAGGTCTGGGAGTTCTCTGTAATTTATTCGGCAGATTATCTCTGTCGGGAATTTTAGGAATGGCAGGTATTTTTGCGGTTATGCAGGCAGTTATATTACCTGTGTTTATCGATACCATAATCGAAATTATTTTACTTCAACTTCAAAGCAGCAGGATGAAAAAAGGTTTGGTTGAGCCTTTTGATATTTCCAACATTGTTGGAAAAGTCAAGTTACCACTGGTTGTTATCGCAATATTATTGTGGTTTATTATGCTTACTTCCAATTTGAACATTTACTACCGAATCACTAATAGTGTTGCTGATTTTCTGACTGCGCAAAGAGTTATCGGTAATATTTCTTTTAAACTGATCA
Source organism: Bacteroidales bacterium (assembly GCA_963665485.1). Taxonomy (GTDB): domain Bacteria; phylum Bacteroidota; class Bacteroidia; order Bacteroidales; family UBA4417; genus UBA4417. The sequence continues at coordinate 2,668,761 of OY762227.1, forward strand.
GCGTACTGTACTTTTTCTTTATTATCTGGTTTGCGCATATCCTACAGCGACTGATAAGCTTCCTGTTGGGAGAAACGGGCATTGAAAATGAAGATTCGTCTCCTGTTTCAAAAAAGCAACATTCCCGTTTGCTTATCATACGGCTGCTCGTGCTCATTGGTGGTTATATGCTGGCTATTGCAGCATCGGGATTGCCACTGGATAAACTCACATTTCTGATTGGCGCTTTGGGAGTAGGTATTGGTATGGGGCTGCAAAATATAGTCAACAACTTTGTTTCAGGTATAATCCTGATTTTTGATGGCTCGCTGAAGATTGGCGACGATGTGGAAGTAGGCGGACAGGCCGGCAAAGTAAAAGAAATTGGCATACGGGCCAGTACGATAAATACTGCTGAAGGCGCCGACATAATTATCCCGAATGGGAATATTCTGTCTCAAAATATTTTAAACTGGACATTCAGTAACAATGAAAAAAGGATTGAAATTAAATTTACTTTGTCGGGCAATGAGCTTGACGCAAACTTGATCAATGAAGTGATCAACAGCACACTTAAAAACATTCCGAATGTAATCTCACAAAGAAATCCTGTGATATTATTTACCAAAGTAGCTAATGAAACCTGTTCGCTTACAGTGCGATTCTGGACCATCATTAACAAAGCGGATATTGTGAAAAGCGAGGCTATGATCAAACTAAGTGCAGCATTTTATGAGAGGAGTATAGGGTTTGATTAGATCAACACAAGTATTAAAGTCGTAAATATATTTTGCACAATACTCTATATGATGTAGCCAGGGGGTTAAATGCGGCAATACTCGGTTGTTAAAGGATCAAAGTAAGATAGGGTAAATGAAATTGTCTGTATGATTTTATTTTCTTTATAAAATTCATGATTATAAAAATTTATGGCCTACCTTCTTAATAGCCAATAAATTTTAATCTTATATCCTTCATTTTCTTAAACCATTTATGGTCTCCGTATTTCGTTTCTATTTTATATCTACCTAAAGCTTTGGCAGTGAACCTAAAAGTAAGTCCCTCACTTATAGCTGATTTGCAGGGGTTGCATACTCCGCATGCTTTATTCCTTACCGGGGTGTGACAAAACCAGGTTTTATCTATTGTCGCTGAAAATCCTAGTTTTCTGTATTCTTCCAAAATTTCTGTTTTTGTAAGTTCAAACAAAGGAATCGGGAATCGGAAAATTCCAAACACTTTAAACATATCAGGATCAGACCTTGCTTCATCAACAATGCAATAGGCAATATTCCCATCGATGATTTTTTTTATCTTTCCATTTTTTAAAATGCATTTATATGCCCTGCCAGAATCTGAATGCTCAATTCCAATTTCAAGTCCCTCACACGATCTTGCAAATCTTGATAACCAATCATATTGCGAACCAATAGCGGTTAATTTTTGTAACCGGTAAAACGCATCAGTTATCTCGACATTAGGTTCAATATTCTCAACTTTTAGTGTAATAAGCGGAAGAATTATACATTTTGTATCAGGATGCAATCTGATATCATCTGTAATTGCTGATATTGCATTTAATTCAAGCTGTTCTGAACGCCTGTTATCACAAAGATAATAGGGCTGAATGGTAACATCAAGCTTTGAAAGTTGCAGCATCCGGTAACTTGAATCAAAGCCACCCGTCCATAAAATATTGACATGAGTTTTTCTCAGGTCGGAATTCGCCTCTTGCTGACAAGAATTATCTTTGTTTTCTTCTTGTTCCATGGTTAAGTTATTTTGCCGGTTGTATAAATAAATTCCGCAATTTCATTTTAATTCAGGATTTCCATCCATAATTTCGATTTTTGAACTGAATGTACTTATTTCGATTATTAAAGATAGATAATTTAATAATAAGTCTTAAACGATTATTGTGATGGGAACTACAGTTAATGTCTCTTATTAAGTAAAGTCATTGCCCTTATTTTTTGGTTTCTTCAAAATACAATGATTTACCGGTTCAATGTATTTTTTTTTCAACAGTTAGTTAGTAAGAGTTAACTGTATTCAATCATTAATCCGGAGGATATAAAAAACAAATAGAATTTAGCTTAACCTTATTGAAAATAAATGCGGCGAAAGAATTTCTTTCGCCGCATTTATCTGAATTATAGTAATCGTGGTCTATAGACTCTTAATCTCCGCAACCAGTTTCTGTAATGTTGCTTTGGCATCGCCAAATAACATCCTGTTCTTCTGATGGTAGAACAAGTTATTTGGAATAGCGGCATAACCGGCGGCCATACTGCGTTTCATAACAATCACATTTTTTGCCTCAAGAGCTTTAATGATTGGCATTCCGTAAATCGGACTCGATGGATCGTCTTCAGCAGCAGGATTCACTACATCGTTGGCGCCAATTACAATTACCACATCAGTATTTCCCATTTCGTTGTTGGCATCTTCCATCTCAACCAATTTTTCATAGGGCACATCAGCCTCGGCCAGCAAAACGTTCATATGGCCGGGCATTCGACCGGCCACCGGATGAATAGCATATTTTACTTCAACTCCCTTGCCGGCCAGCAGGTTATCGAGTTCGTGGCAGAGATGCTGAGCCTGTGCAACGGCAAGACCGTAACCAGGTACAATATAAACCTTCTGCGAATAGCTTAACAATACAGCCGCATCACTGAGAGAGATTTCCTTTACTGTTTTATCCCCGTCTTCAGTTCCGGCAGCTCCCGCAACACCAAAAGCTCCGATAATAACATTCAATAAGGAACGATTCATTGCATTGCACATAAGAATGGTAAGGATGGTACCTGATGAACCAACTAAAATACCTCCGGTAAGCATAGCCTGGTTGCCGTAAAGGAAACCGCCCATAGCTGCCGCAACACCTGTAAAGGAGTTCAGCAATGAGATTACCACCGGCATATCGGCGCCGCCAATTGGCATTACGAAAGTTACTCCGTAAATTAAAGCTGCTAACGCAAAAAGGTAAATCGGCAGGTTATTCCCTTCAACAGGTTTCATGAATAGAATCAGTACCAATGCTACAAATAAACCTACCAGGAAAGTCAGGTTGATAATTCGCAGGAAGGGATGTTTGAAATCACCGATACGGCCGTCGAGTTTACCAAAAGCTATCATACTTCCGGCAAACGAAACGCCTCCGATCATTAATCCAAGCAATATCGCAATTCCTTCGCCACCTAGCATATGCGCAACGCCTTCGGATGCAAGCATATTCTGCATTTTTGGGAATTCCATCAGTGAAATTAAAGCAGCACAGGCACCTCCCATACCGTTAAAGATGGAAACCATCTGCGGCATAGCAGTCATTTTTACCTTTTTTGACGAATACCAGCCAATAAAACTTCCAATGGCAAGCGCAATTACAATATAAATTACATTGCCAATAGGCTCTCCGTCTTTCTTGTGAAAAAGAATAGTAAACAGTATAGCTGCTCCCATACCTGCAGCCGCCCAAAGATTACCTGAGCGAGCGGTGGCCGGATGACTAAGTTTTTTTAATCCCAGGATAAACAGGATGGAGGCTATGAGGTAAGAAATCTCAAGAATAGAGATCTCGCTGGAAAATTGAATGAGTTTTGTTATTGTTTCCATGTTTTGTCTCCCTACTTTTTCTTCTTCTTAAACATTTCGAGCATGCGGTCGGTAACAACAAATCCGCCGACAACATTCAGCGTACCAAGTATTACGGCTATAAAACCGAGGATCAGAGAAAGTGTGCTTTCGGCGTGGCCCATTACAATAATGGCTCCGATAATTACTACACCATGAATTGCATTACTTCCTGACATTAAAGGAGTATGCAACACCGCCGGTACATGCGAAATAACTTCTATTCCCAGGAAAACAGACAGAACGATGATGAAAATCATGTCTTTGTATTCCAGGAAAAATTTTAAAACTTCGTCCATAGATTAGTTGTTTTATGAGTTTGTTTTGAATTATTATTCTTGTGCTGAGCGCTCAGTGTTTTTATTGCTTTGAGTTGCTTTACAACATACAAAAGTACAATACACTATGCGCTAATTGCAGCTTTCACCCTTTCGTTCACGATTTCCTTTCCATGAGTAACTGCTGTACCTTTAACGATATCATCCTCCCAGTTCAGGTTCAAAGCTCCTTCCTTGGTGATAATCAGTTTCAGGAAATTGATCATGTTTTTACCGTACATCCTGCTGGCATCTGTTGGCATATCGGTTGGGAATTGTGAGTTTCCAATAATCTTCACTCCATTATGGACGATTGTTTCATTGTCTTTGGTTAGTTCACAATTTCCTCCTGTTGAAGCAGCAAGGTCAATAATTACGGAGCCTGGTTTCATGGCTTCCACGGTTTGCTTTTTGAGCAGGAGCGGAGCCCGGCGACCCGGTATCTGAGCAGTACAAATTACTACATCCGATTTAACCGCCTGATCGTGTATGGCTTGTGCCTGACGTGCTTTGAATTCATCGGTTTGTTCAACGGCATAACCTCCGGCAGCTTTATCGTCGAGAGCGCCTTCCACCTCAACGAATTTTCCGCCCAGGCCAACAACTTCTTCTTTTACGGCAGCGCGAACATCGAAAACATAAACAACTGCACCGAGCTTGCGCGAAGTGGCAATAGCCTGTAATCCTGCGACGCCAGCTCCCAATATCAGCATGTTTGCCGGCTTGATGGTTCCGGCGGCAGTCATAAACATTGGGAAGAATTTAGGCAAAGTATTCGCCGCAGTCAGCACAGCTTTGTAGCCTGCCACTGTAGCCATGGACGAAAGTATATCCATGGCCTGCGCACGAGAAGTACGGGGTACCACATCCATGCTGAATCCTGTAATGTTTTTGGCTGTAAGTTCTTTAACCAGATCGGTGTTAAAATATGGATTTAACACTGCCATAATAACTTGCCCGTCTTTCATCAGGCCAATTTCTTCAGAAGTTGGCGGTTGTATTTTAATGAGCACATCCGCACCAGCAATAACTTTGTCTTTAGCCAGGATTTGCGATCCAGCTAACTCGTACTCTGTATCCGATGCAAAAGCATTAAGTCCTGCGCCAGTTTCTACTAGCATGGTTACATTCATCTTCACCAGCGTGGCGACACTTTCGGGTAGCATAGCAACCCGGTTTTCACCGGTAATTTCTTTGAGTATTCCTATTGTCATAACAGTAGGTTGTTTTTAGGGATTTGGTCGGGCAAATGTAAAGGAATTTTATCCATCTTAAAAAAGCTTTTTGTATGCTTATATGGATTTTCAGTATAATACAGAATTATGTACTTGTCAAGCTATGGAATGAATACTGATTAATTTTATTTTATGATGAATTGTTTTTAAATTCAGGTAGTTATAACTATACATTCATTCCGGCATTTCATAAATTGATCACTTAACTTGAGCGTTAAAGTATCAGGTAATTTACTATTTCAACATAAATTACTTTTATAAGGTTTAGATAAAAAGCTTCTTGTAAAGATAAGCATCTAGATTTTGTTAACCAGTATTTATTCGTTTTTACAAACAAAATGAACTATTATATGAAATTTTAGTTGTAACAATCAATAAATTCAAAAACGAAAAAGAATCAGTATTAATATTTAAATGAAATAACATGGCTACCACAGAGATTTCGAAAACTAGAAAAATTGCCGGATGGGTAATTTCAGGATTGTTAACAGCACTTTTCGCATTTAGTGCGGCAGGTAAATTAGTATTTCATCCTGAACAAATGGAGCAGTTGAAACTCGGTGACTGGCGCATCATTATTGCCCTTGGTGAAATTACATCAGCACTATTGTTCCTGTTTCCAAAAACCAATATTTATGGTACTATTTTATTAAGCGCGTACATGGGTGGCGCAATTATCATTCATATGACAGGTGGGTTAAGCATATTAATGCCAACCGTTGTGCTTGTTTTTATCTGGCTGGGTGGATTCGTGCGCAATCCCGAACTCATAAAAAAATAAACTGGTATTTTGACAATAAAGTAAAATGCCTTTTTTGAAATCTGTAAGGAGTTCCGGAACTGAAAGCTTGAATTTTATCATGTAACCTGGTACAATTTTCTCATTTAAGTAGTAACTTTGGATAACAATGATTCATAGTTGCTTACTTAAGTTTTTGTACAATGAAAAAGGTACTTATTCTTATAGTGACTTCGCAAATTTTGCTTTGCTGTACTTTGAATGCGCAAAGTGCTGTTAGTAGTAAACCCGTTGATGGCAAAGGAATTCAGCTTATAATTCCCGAAACTTCTGCGGAATACAGTATTTCGAGTTATAAAAATGTAAATCTGCAAAAAATCAGCCCATTGCAATTAACGGCATCCGGGCTGCACACCGAGATTTATATTTCTAATACACACCTGGGAGTTATTATAATTTCTTCTGCTGAAGCTAATAAGGCTCTGAAGGATTTAAGTCATACACTTGAGCTTAATCCAACATTTTACGAAACTCACACCCGGCAGGATACGACAATCGTTTTTTCAAAGAATGCTAAAATTCCGACTTTTGATTTTACCAGAGCTTCATCTATTAATCACGATTATAAGAACGCTTTTAATTATACAGTTGACCCAAGAACGGGAGTGAGTTGGAGTAAAGGAAACTATGATGACTTAAATCTAAAACCTGGCATGGGTTATGGTCAGCTTCTTTATGACATTATTATTTGGTTTCCGAAAGCGATAAAATAGCCAGAAATGTATTGTTGGTTGGTCCTTTTAGACTGCTTCGCCAGAGGCAGTCTTTTTTTTGATATGGGCTGTAATAAAAATTAGTATACTTTTAAAGTAATTTCAATACTTATCCGTCTACCTCAATATATGGTAGATTTAATTACAGTATCGCCTATGGCAAAGCAGCAACGAATCCTGGATGCTGTCCAGAATTATGGAAAGCGCTTGTTCAGTTTTATACGCAGCCGCGTTAAAAGTGACGAAGATGCTGAAGATATTCTGCAGGATGTTTGGTTCCAGCTTAGTTCCCTTGTCGACATTGAACCTATTGAGCAGCTTAGCTCGTGGCTATACAGGGTTAGCCGTAACCGTATTGTGGATAAACAACGTAAACGGAAGCCACAATCACTTGACGACCTTGCCTATGAGAATGAAGATGGGGAATTGATGTATTCGGACGCCTTGCTTGCTTCTGACTCAAATCCTGAAACTGAACTAGAACGGGCCTATCTCAGGGAAGAGTTTTTTGAAGCATTAAATGAGTTGCCGCAGAAACAACGGGATGTTTTTGTGTGGAATGAGTTGGAGGATATGACATTGCAGGAGATTGCTGACAAAACGGGTGAGAGCATTAAAACTATTATATCACGAAAACGCTACGCAGTTGCAAACCTGCGTGAGTGGTTTGAAAATTTATACAACGAATACTAACAATTTAAAACGTAGAAATCATGATGTGTTGCAGTGAAAACAGAGGTAAATATTTCTGGATTAAAAGAGCCATATTCATTCCAATTGCTATAGCAGCCGGTGTGTTTGTTTTTGGAAGTGTGGTAATGTTCCTGTGGAACAGTATTTTGCCGGCCATCTTTGGAATCGCCACGATAACTTTCTGGCAAGCCCTCGGAATATTGGTTTTATCAAAAATTCTCTTCGGAGGATTCGGGCACGGACGTGGTCATGGTCACTCAGGCCACGACTGGAAAGGACACCATATGCACTTAAATCCTGAAGAAAGGGAAAAAATGAGAGCAGAATGGAGAAACAGGTGCCGTACTGAGCCGAAAGCTGAATAAGAGAGTGTTATGGTAATTTAAAAACAGCGTTCTGCCATCGGCAGAACGCTGTTTTTTTGGATAAGGAAAACCAGTTATCATCCAACGTATCTACACCATATCCTTTAAAATCTTTTCAACCTTCATCATCATCTCATCCGTAATATCAAGATGGGTTACAAATCTAACTTCCTGAGGGGCTAGAGCCATGGCATGGATATCGTTTTCGCGCAGGGTTTGAAGGAAATCAGCTACAGGCATTTCTGGTTTTAATTTAAAAAATACCAGATTGGTTTGCACCGGCATAACTGAATCAATATAAGGAAGTGATTGCAACAGGCTTTCAAGTTTTTTAGCTTTACGATGGTCGTCGCGAAGGCGTTCAACATGGTTGTCAAGTGCGTAAATACAGGCAGCAGCCAGGTAGCCGGCTTGTCGCATTCCCCCGCCAAACACTTTGCGTATGCGTCGGCAGCGGTTGATGAATTCTTTACCGCCTATTAGAACAGATCCGACTGGTGCCCCCAATCCTTTGGAAATACAAATGGAAATACTGTCAAATATGTTGCCATATTCAGTTGATGTTTCATTCGTTTCGACTAGCGCGTTGAAAAGTCTGGCTCCATCGAGATGGAATTTCAGCCCGTTATCGCGACATACTTTGCCGATTGCAATTAATTCATTAAAATCATAGATCGAACCACCGCCTTTGTTCATCGTATTTTCGACTGAAACTAATTTTGTAAGCGGCCGATGCGGGTCAGCAGGAGGATTGATATGAGCAGCTACATCAGCAGCTGTAATCCGTCCCTGGTCGCCTTCGAGCAAACAAACCGATGCCCCCGAATTCATAGCAATTCCGCCTCCTTCATAATAATACACATGCGAAAGCTTATGGCATATTACTTCGTCACCTGGCTGTGTATGCGCTTTTATGGCTATCTGGTTTGCCATGGTTCCTGAAGCGCAGAATAAGGCTGCCTCCATGCCGAACATTGCGGCAGCTTTGGTTTCAAGGGCAATCACTGTAGGATCGTCACCGAGTACATCATCGCCAACCTGGGCTGAGAACATGGCTTTCAGCATTTCCGGAGTCGGACGGGTAACGGTATCACTTCTGAAATCTATCATTGGAGTAGGAGGGGTTTAGGAATTGGGTTTTATGGGTTGGGAATTCAATAGTTCATAGGTTCAATCATTCAAAATATAGATAGCCAGTAATTTGGATCTTGCAATTTACACTTTACACTTCGTAATCAATGCAAGTCTTATTAACTGAATAATCCTTATTAAATGTTATAAATTCCTGGTGAGCAGGATGAACGGTATAAGTCTCAAGGTCAGTCATATTGTCAAAATCCATGATCAGGACAATATCATACGACCAGGAAAGATTACGAACATCAATTCCTGCTTCATATTTACGTATCACACTTATTTTTGAAGGCAATTCGTTCAGATGCTTGATAACTTCCTGTGCAGCAAGTAGCTTCTCAATTTCACCGGGGAAATCTTTAAGTTTAAACATTACAATATGTCTGATCATAAGGGTTTTGGTTTAAGGTAGTAAGATTTAAAGAAGAAAAAAACTAAAATTCCAGTTACAAGTATTTAGCCGGTTATTTTCAGTTTTGTTTGGATTCAATTTCCTGTTTTCAGAAACCATTTTCCGTTTATATTTTAGCAAAAGCCTCTCTTATCCGCATAAGTCCCTGTATCAGAGTTGAAACCGGACATCCGATGTTCATTCTCATAAATCCTTCTCCACCGGGACCGAACATTATGCCCGGGTTAAATCCTACATTCGCTTTATGAAGGAAGAATTCATTCAAATCTTTGTCGTTCAAACCCATTTCGGTACAGTCGAGCCATACCAGGAAAGTGGATTCAGGACGTATGACTTTTATTTTGGGGAGATTTTCATTTACAAATTTTTCAAGTGTTTCAACATTTCTGGCAAGGTAATCCATAAGTTCATCCACATAGATGTCGCCATGGGTATAAGCTTCTTCCGAAGCGATATTCCCGAAGATATTTCCGCCGCCAATATGCAGATGATCGATCGTGGCATTGAATTTCCGGCGAAGGCTGTCGTTTTCAATAATAACTGAAGCAGTCGAAAATCCCGAAAGGTTAAACGTTTTGCTTGGCGCAACTGTGGTAATAGTTTGCATACTGATCTCATTTGAGATTCCGGCAACAGGAGTATGTTTGAACGGCTTATATATCAGGTCGCAATGGATTTCATCGGAAATGATCAGTATATTGTATTTCAGGCATATTTCAGCCATTTTAGTAAGTTCATCTTTAGTCCAGACACTGCCACCCGGATTGTGCGGATTTGAAAGAATCATCATCCTCGCGCCATCTTTGGCAAGGGTTTCAAGATTTTCAAAATCCATACACAACCGCCCGTTTTGCATTTTTAAATGATTGTATGCAAGGGTGCGTTTATGATCGGTTACTGCGGTGAAAAAGGGAAAATATACCGGGGGCTGTACAATAATTTTGTCTCCTGGTTCAGTAAAAGCAAGCACCGCAATATTTACAGCAGGCACTACTCCGGGACAGAAGGAAATCCAGTCGCGTTCAACTTTCCATTGGTGGCGGCGCAGAAGCCAGTCCATTAGCGAGGTAAAATAACTTTCTTCACGAAGCGGATAGCCAAAAACACCATGTTTGGCCTTTTTGATAATTGCTTCTGTAATAAAATGCGGAGTTAAAAAATCCATATCCGCAACCCACATCGGGAGAGCATCACCAGCGCCCAGAAATTTCTGCATCCCGTCCCATTTTATACACGAGCTGCCTTTTCGTTCAATCAGTTGGTCAAAATCAAAGTTCATAGTGATAGTAATCAGTTAAAGAGTGGCAAAGGTATTATTTTTTCAGAAGAGGAGTGAAGAGTTTCATCCTTCAAAAACCAAACTCAAAATCTAACTCCCCTAACTCCTAACCCCCAACTCCTACCCTTGAACCCTCAAACCTACGAACTCTTGAACTCCAACCTTGGTCCTTAATCCCAACTCCTAACACCTAATCCCTGATTCCGAAGCCCTACTTTCACATTTGCCTGTCCAACGATTAATGCCTATTTTTGTTCTCACTAAGACTGATCCATGACTGATTCCCTGATATCGCAGGTTTCACGTAAGTATTACTTCGACGAAACACCTTTTATCAAGCTGATGCGTAAGCGGATACACAAAGTATTGCTTATTGCGAGCAATTACGATGCGTTTATTCTTGAAAGCGATGGCCGGATTGATGAACATATTTTCAACGAATATACGTCACTCAACCTGAGCAATCCTCCTGAGTTTATTCAGGTACCATCGGAAGAACAGGCATTGGATGTGCTTGAATCGGATAAAATCGACCTGGTGATCTGCATGCTTACGCTCGAAGATATTGATTCATTCGACCTGGCCAAGCACGTTAAGCACAATTACCCGACCATTCCTATGGTGGTGCTGACACCGTTCTCACGAGAAGTTACCCTCAGGCTTTCAAACGAGGATCTGAGTATCATTGATTATGTGTTCAGTTGGCTGGGAAATCCCGATTTGCTTGTAGCAATTATCAAGCTTCTTGAGGATAAAATGAATGTGGAGTATGATGCGCTCGAAGTAGGTGTGCAGGTTATTCTCCTGGTTGAGGATTCAATTCGTTTTTATTCAAGTTATCTGCCCAATATTTATAAGATAATCTTTCAGCAGACAAATTCATTTATGACCGAAGGTCTGAATGAGCATCAGCGTATGATGCGAAAACGTGGCAGGCCAAAACTTGTAATGGCCACTACCTATGACGAGGCTGTGCGCTTATTCGATAAATATGAAAAAAACCTTTTAGGTATTATTTCGGATATAAAATACAAGCGTGCCGGTCATGAAGATCCGGAAGCCGGTTTCAGGCTGCTGAATCATGTTCGTTCGAAAACAGATTTCCTTCCCTTTGTTTTACAATCGTCAGACCTTAAGTTTCAAAATGTTGCCCATAACCTGGGAGTTGGCTTTATTGACAAAAACTCCAAAACTATGGCCATCGAACTTCGAGACTATATGATGGAGTATTTTGCCTTTGGTGATTTTGTGTTTTATGATCCTGATACCCATAAGGAACTGATGCGCGCTCCCGACCTTAAAGCGCTTCAGAAAAGGATTTTCCAGGTTCCTGACGCTTCTCTCGAATACCATATTTTCAGGAATCATTTATCCAGGTGGCTTTTCGCCAGGGCGCTGTTCCCGCTGGCTGAATTTTTCAGAGACGTAAGACCAGGCGATTTTGCTGATCTGGATGATATCCGTAGGTTCCTTTTCGAATCTATTGCCGGTTACAGGCTTAACAAAGCCAGGGGAATAATCGCACAGTTCGACCGCGAAACTTTTGATGAGTATATAAGTTTTACACGAATAGGTGAAGGATCTATTGGCGGAAAGGCACGAGGTCTGGCTTTTCTCGATGCCATTGTGAAACGGAACCGTTTGTTCGACAGGTTTGCTGATGTAAATATCAATATTCCCCAGACAGTTGTGTTGTGCACCGATATTTTTGATGAGTTTATGGAAGACAACGACTTGTATAAAGTCGGTCTATCTGACTTAAGCGATTCAGAAATCCTTATCAATTTTGTTAATGCACGCTTGCCGCTGCGCCTTCACGATGATCTTTTGAAATTTATTCACCTGGGCAAAAAACCTATTGCCGTGCGATCGTCAAGTTTACTTGAAGATTCACATTATCAGCCATTTGCCGGTGTTTATTCAACTTACATGGTGCCTGTAATGGTGAGTGATGATCGTTTTACCCTTGAATTGGTGAGTAATGCCATTAAAAGTGTTTACGCGTCTGTTTTCTATCATGGCAGTAAAGCTTATATGGCAGCAACCAGCAATGTGATCGACCAGGAGAAAATGGCGGTCGTACTCCAGCATGTTGCCGGAACTCAATATGAAGACAGGTTTTATCCTTCATTTGCCGGTGTAGCCCGTTCTATCAATTTCTATCCGATTGCACCCGAGAAACCAAAAGATGGAATTGCCAGTATTGCGATGGGCCTTGGAAAATACATTGTCGAAGGAGGTGTTTCTATCCGTTTTTCGCCTAAATATCCGCGCAAGATAATGCAACTCTCGTCACCGGAAATGGCTTTGCGTGAAACACAGAAATTCTTCTACGCCCTGGATATGGATCCATACAATTTCAGGCCGTCGGTTGATGACAGTGTGAACATGAAAAAGCTCAAAATCGAAGTTGCTGCCGAAGATTCTTCATTCAGAGATATGATTTCGACCTTTGATTTTGAAAACCATGTAATCCGGGAGGGCATACTTTCCGATGGCAAGAGGATTGTAACATTTGGAAATATTTTAAATCATAATAAATTTCCACTTTCTGAAATCCTCTCCATATGTCTCGAAATGGGTGAGCGGGAAATTGGTAAACCAATTGAAATTGAATTTGCGGTTGAGCTGAACAAAGTAAAAGGGCAACCCGCTATTTTTAACCTTTTGCAGATCAGGCCTATAGTCGAAAATAAAGAAAGAGTAGACGTGAAAATTGAGAAAATCAAATATGAAGAAACGATTCTTTATTCTCATGCTGCTTTGGGAAATGGAACGGTAAATGATTTACATGATATTGTGTATGTTAAAACCGCTGCTTTCGATCCTTCCCGTAATCATGAAATTGTAGAGCAAATTGCCATACTTAATGATAAATTTCTTGAAGCTCACAAACAATACGTTCTGGTTGGTCCCGGGCGTTGGGGATCGAGTGATCCCTGGCTTGGAATTCCGGTTAAATGGCCGCAGATAGCGGGAGCAAGGCTTATTGTTGAATCCGGACTCGAGAACTATCGGATTGATCCAAGCCAGGGAACTCACTTCTTCCAGAATCTTACTTCGTTCCGTGTTGGTTATTTTACTATTCATCCTTACATTAAGGATGGCTTTTTTGACGTTGATTACCTTGATAGTCTTCCGGCCGTTTACGAAGATAACCTGATCCGGCATGTACACTTTAAGGATCCTTTAACCATGGTTATCAACGGGCGCACCAATTCTGGTGTTCTGATGCGTCCGGATTCAACAGGCAAACCGAAGGTGAAGAAAGCTCCAAAAGAATAATCCGGATTAATAATTTCAGATTATTGCGGATTTGCAAAAAAAAGGTAGAATTTCTCGCTATCCATTACCCTGGCCTTCAGGCCGGGGTTTATTTAATCAATAGCACAATTTAAATTTTTTAATTTCCATTGCCCCGGCCTTCAGGCCGGGAAGCAAATTAATTATTAAAATTAATTAAGAATACATTGTCTCAATTTCATTTCCATCCAAAGTCAGATATTTCCTCATCAGGTTTGCTGCCAGGCACGAATGAACAGGTAATATTGCCACCAGGTCTCCAGGTTTCAGGTTACAACCTGATTGCGTTAATGATAGTATACCATGCTCCTGTGATAAAGAACTAACCTTTCCCAGCAAATTACCTGTGTCCCAGTTTTCCCCATTCCAGCTAACAGCGAGCCCGTAAATAGGTTCAGTATCGGGTAGGAGCAAGGTTTTTTCTTTGGATAAATGAATAGCTCCTCCAAAAATAACAGCTTCCTGCCTGTTAGGATGTTTTGCTACCAACGGGCAAACCAGTGCAACAGCTATATCTTCGAGCCTGCACGACCCCAGAGAGAATTGCATTACATCAAAAAATACAAAATTTCCAGGCCGGATTTCGTCAATTCCTGGTGCGACCGGAAGTTGGCTGCAAGTTGGCGTATCACCTACCGATACTATTAGGTGTGGAAATTGAAACTGAAAATGCTTTTTTAAGCGAAGTAAATTCTCAGCTGCTGATTTCTGAATTCGGCTGAGTTCTTCTCTGTCCTTTGCATGATAGGAGTTTCCGCTGTGTGTCAGGAATCCTTCAAAGTGTAATTTGGGTGATTCGGCTGCCTGTAATACCTTATTAATCAATGAAACATTCGAAGCCGCAATTCCTGTACGATGGTATCCGGTATCAATTTTGATAAAAAATCCACATTTTGCATTCAAGCTGTTTTTGAGAAATACTGCAGTTTCTTCCGATTCCAAAAGCAGATGCAGTTTTATATGGATTGCGAGCTGATTTATTTCATCAATTTCCAGAATGTTAACCGGGAAAGCAATTGTTATATCTTTCCACCCATGGCTTGCAAAATACTGAGCCATACTTACCGAGGAAACGGTGATGGCCGTTACACCTTCGTCCCGGAACCATTCGCCGATTGTTGCCGACTGGTGAGTTTTAAAATGAGGTCTGAAAATAACGTTACACTCACTGGCTTTTTTTGCCATAGCATGTATATTGCTTCTGCAGATATCGCTGTTAAGGAACAGAGTAGGCTTTTTGATATTAAGCATATCGAATTGACTTTATCCTTGCAAATTTGATACTTTTGCAGAAACAAACCGCAGATTATGAATAAATTCCTGTTACTTGTTGTGATACTCGCATTTTCAATGTTTATGCCTTCCTGTCGAAATGCTGAAGATGCCGGTAAAAATATTGTCACTAAACGCATTCAGTACGATGTGTCAATTCATAATACTGATCCGGAAATGGATTGGTGGGTACAAAATATCGAAGGAAGCAACCGCGATAAATTAGTGAAAGACATACTGGTGCGTGTTACATCAGGTGAAGTAAAAGCCTATGATTTTCTATCCTGTAAGCCTTTTACCGCCGGCGAAATTAAAAGTATGATGAAACGGGTTGATACCATTAGTGTTGAACGATCCACACCGCCTTACGACCTGGTTGATACTGTCCTCGTTACTGAAATCCGGTTAAGTGATATCACAAAACTGCGATTCCTGGAAGAATGGACCATGAATGAGAAATCACTTGCCTTTACTAAAAAAATTGCTGGTATATGTCCTTTAGTTGAGCGCCGAACCGACTCTGGAGAATTACGTGGTTATAAACCACTTTTCTGGGTGTTTTTTGATGATAAATATCCTGCAGAACTTGAACAAAAGTAGTGATTTGTTATTTGTGATTTGAGAATCGTGATTTATGATTTGTGAATTAAGGTTATCGCCCAATCCCACAATTGCCTAGTTGCCCACCCGCTCAGTCTTTTCAAACCACCAACTCCTAACTCCAAATGACCTGCCAATACCACGTATTAAAGAATGGAATCCGTCTTGTTCACCGTCAGCAACGTGGTGATGTTGCGCACCTTGGAGTGATAGTACACGCCGGTTCGCGTGATGAAAATCCGGATCAACAGGGTCTGGCTCATTTTATCGAGCATCTTGTTTTTAAAGGAACGAAAAAGAGAAGTAATTACCAGGTTCTGAGTCGCTTGGAAAATGTTGGGGCTGATCTTAATGCTTTTACAACAAAAGAAGATACAAGTATTTACGCTTCGGTTCAACACAGGTATTACCAACGAGCGGCTGAATTGCTTGCAGATATTGTTTTTCATTCCATTTTTCCTGGAAAAGAAATAGAAAAGGAAAAAGCGGTTGTGCTGGATGAAATTAATTCATACAAGGATAACCCGGCAGAATGGATTCATGATGAATTTGATGAAGTGGTTTTTAGAGATCACTCACTTGGCAGAAATATCCTTGGGACAAAAGAAAAAATGAAACGGTACACCCGCGATGATATTTTACGATTTCGGGATACAAATTATATTTCATCACGGGTAGTAATAACCTCTGTAGCCAGTTTCCCTCTAAGTAAGGCAATAGCCGTTGCTGAAAAATACTTTTCAGATGTTGCGACTGATAATTCACCTATGCAACGGCAGCCATTTTCGGGCTATACTCCTTCAACAAAAATCCGAAAATATTCAAGGCACCAGGCACATGTTGTTATTGGGAATACGGCCTGTGATGCGCATGATGAGCGCAGATATTCCATGGCCTTGCTTAACAATATCCTGGGTGGTCCGGCCATGAATTCGAGGCTGAATATCGCTTTGCGCGAACGACATGGAATTGCGTACAATCTTGAATCTAATTACCAGCCATTTTCAGATACCGGTTTATTCAGCATTTATTGTGGTACAGATGAAGTTCTTATGCCCAGAGCCATCGAACTGATTCATAAAGAGTTGTGTAAATTCAGAAATGTCAGCCTTACAACTATCGGTCTGCATACTGCACAACGTCAGCTTAAAGGGCAGTTGGCTATATCTCTCGAATCGCATCAGAACGAGATGTTATCGATGGGGAAAAATATGCTGGTATATGGTAAAGTTAATCCGGTAGAAGAAATCTATCGGAAAATTGACGCCATCACTTATGTTAACCTTTTGGAGATGGCCAATGAAGTTTTTAATCCGGACAGTCTGAGCACTCTAATTTTTAATAACCAGAAACCCGTCAGCCGATGAATGAATTTGACCAGGGAATAATGAAACCCGGTATTGAGAAATATGCTGCTGATCACACATCTGCTGAGTTGCCGGTTTTGGCCAGTCTTTTCCGCGCGACGCATTTGCGATCGCATCAGCCACAAATGCTTTCGGGTCACCTGCAGGGAGCTTTCCTGCAAATGATCAGCCATATGATTAAACCAGCTACGATTCTCGAAATAGGAACATTCACAGGTTATTCAGCCATATGCCTGGCACAGGGACTTAATGATGGGGGGAAGCTTATTACAATAGATTGTAATCCCGAAATGGAAGATTTTGCAAAACCTTATTTTGAAGAAGCCGGTCTTAATGATAAAATTGAAATGCTTATCGGTGATGCCAATGAAATTATAGAAAATTTGCCTGGTCCGTTCGACCTGGTTTTTATTGACGCGGATAAAGATAATTACGAGAAATATTTCAAAATGGTTTTCCCGAAAGTATCACCTGGTGGATATATAATGGCTGATAATACACTGTGGTATGGTCGTGTAATTGAGCCGGGAGCAGAATCGGACCGGGAAACTGCCGGAATCGTTCGGTTTAATGATTATGTACAAAAGCATGAAGGTGTCGAAATCATACTTCTTCCTATTCGGGATGGGATCATGATTGTTCGAAAAAAGCCTGTATAGTAAGTTTTACAGGCTTCTGGCAAAAATCGGGATTCTGATTTCTTATTAGTTAACCTGGGCAATTGTCTTTTCTTCGGTTATATCAAATACAAGATTTATCGTAATTTCCTTCTTAAGTTTGATTTCTCCTTCATACAGAGCATCTATGGAGTACTCGTTCGCAATAGTGTGTTCTTCCCAATTCCCTTCGTAATTTGCCATATTTATAATACGAATGGAATGTTTTCCTTTGCTCGCAGTTATAGCGCATGAATTTGGAACTGATTGCAATTGCTCCGATGTTTCACCTGCCAGCATCCCGTCTACATACACCATTGTTTTATTAATATGGTCGTACCCATCCAGAACGCCGGTATAACTAGTATTAACTCTGATTATACCAGTTTTCTGTGCGAAGGTATTAATGGTAAACATGCTGATAATCAATGTGGACAAGAGTAAGCTTTTTCTCATAAATAAAGATTTTCTGATTATTGATAAGGATAATTAGGTATTGGATTAATAACTAATTGTTCAGGTTTCAGTTTTACTATTTGTTATTTTCTTTTCACTTTTCACTTTTCTGTCAGACCTTAAACTCGTATTTCACTTTTGTCAACTCTTCATTTGCCTGTATAATCTTCTTTTTGAGATCTTCTTTAAAAGCTACTAATCGGGTAAAAAGTTCCGGATCACCAAGTGAAATCATTTGCGCTGCGAGAATTCCAGCATTCCTGGCACCATTCACGGCAACAGTCGCTACCGGAATTCCCGGAGGCATTTGCACAATTGCCAGCAATGAATCCATTCCGTCGAAGGATGATTTTACTGGAACGCCAATCACGGGCAATACCGTAAAAGCGGCAATAACTCCTGGCAGATGAGCAGCCATTCCGGCTCCGGCAATAATCACTTTAATACCACGACCATGCGCCTTGCTTGCAAATTCTTCCACTTTTTCCGGCGTTCGGTGTGCCGACAACGCGTTCATTTCAAAAGGGATGTGTAATTCATTCAGCACTTTTGCGGCTTCTTCCATTACAGGCAAATCGCTTGTGCTACCCATTATTATGCTTACCAAAGGAGTCATGTTCTTGTTTTTTTTTGCTAAATTAATTAAAAATCTCAAATTCTGTCTGCCAAATCCTCTGAGTATCTTACGGATCAATAAGTTTAATAAAAAACGCATCGTTCGCATCTTTTTAATTGATATATCGCTCTTTAACCGTAATTTTGCCGGCAACCCAATCATAAAAATTCCTGTTATGCCAGATATCTGGAAATTGAAGGACAAAAGCTTCAATAAATTTATCGTTAACGACGATATTCAAGCAAAAATAACTGAACTTGCCGTTCGGATAAATAATGAACTCAATGGCAAACAACCACTTTTTATCGTGGTGCTCAACGGGGCTTTTATTTTTGCTTCCGACCTGCTGAAAAAAGTTACTATCGATTGCGAAATAGCTTTCGTTAAACTATCCTCTTACAAGGGCACGCAAAGTTCAGGCATTGTTCAGCAAATCATCGGCCTCGATATGGATATCAAAGGCCGGACAATAGTAATTATCGAAGATATCGTTGACACAGGACTGACATTGGTGCATTTCAGGGAAACTTTGTTTGCTATGGAACCTGCCAAGGTTATGATCGCTACGTGTTTGCTTAAACCAGCTGCCTTTGGGGATAAATTCCCGATTGACTATAATTGTTTCAGTATTCCCAATGAATTTGTAGTTGGATACGGTCTCGATTACGATGGATTAGGCCGAAATTCCAGTGATATCTACAAAATTGTTGAAGGATAGTTTCTTCCTGTTTGAATCTGATCTTTGCTGAGAAAATAATTTACTTAATCAAAAACGGGAATCCGATTGTTAAGATACCCGTGCCAAAATGATTTTAATATGCTGAATATAGCACTCTTCGGCCCTCCGGGCGCCGGAAAAGGTACTCAGTCACAAATGTTGATTGAAAAATACAATCTTGCATATATTTCGACCGGTGATTTGCTTCGCCAGGAAATAGCCGAAGAAACAGAGCTTGGATTACAGGTGAAAGACCTGATTGGCCGTGGCGGACTGGTTTCGGATGAAATGATGGTGGATTTGATCGAAAAAAAGATCATTACCAGTTCCGATAAAAACGGAATCCTGTTCGATGGTTTTCCGCGTACCCTTGTTCAATCCTATATTCTCGATGGTCTGCTTCTTAAACTCAATACTTCGCTTTCTTGTATGCTAAGCCTCGAAGTTCCGGATGAAGAGCTCACACGACGTCTGATTGAGCGTGGAAAAGTTTCCGGCCGTGCTGATGATACCGAAGAAGTTATAAAATTCAGGCTTAGCGAATATAAGGACAAAACTTCACCTGTAATAGGTTATTACCAGGAACGACATCTTTACGTTCCTATTCAAGGAGTAGGGCCTATCACTGATATTTTTGATACACTTTGCAATGCAATTGAATCCATGCTCGAAAAAGTATGGTTCAACCTTGTTGTATCAGGCCCTCCGGGAGTTGGAAAAGGTACCCAGGGACGAATGCTGGCCGAAAAACTCAATTTCTACTATATTTCAACAGGCTCGTTACTTCGTAAAGAAATTAACGCTGGCACCGAATTAGGTCTCAAAGTTAAAGAAACGTATGAAAGAGGTGATCTTGTCTCAGATGAAATAGTAATCCGGCTAATTGAGCGTGAAATAAATGTTCATAACAATGTAAACGGGTTTGTTTTTAAAGGTTTCCCCCGCACAATTCTTCAGTCGTACATACTGGATGGATTGCTACGCCGAATGAATATGGGTGTTTCCTACGTGGTTGAACTTGATGCCCCGATGATAGAGCTCATTAAGCGGCTCGATAAGCGGGGTCGATCGGAAAAGGCGCGTATCTATGACGTTTCTACAGAGCTTATTATTCACAGGCTTGAAGAATACAACTCTAAAACAGCACTTGTTATGGAATTGTATAAGAAGCAAAACAAGCACGTTGTTGTAAATGCAATGGGAACAAAAGAGGAAATCTTTGAGCGCTTATTGGATACCGTGCAGTCAGCAATGAAGAAATCCCGATAAATACACGACCACTGCAATCATAAGTGATTGAAATTTGTTTCTTTATATCTGAATAAATTGTGTCAATTACATAATTATTTCAAACAGTCATTTGAAAATCTGATATACTTTAACACCTTCATCTACAATTAATTAAAAGTAAAATTATATAATGGCCAGTTCCAGTTTTGTTGATTATGTAAAGATCTATTTACGATCGGGCGCCGGAGGAGCAGGGTCACACCATTATCTTCGTACCAAGGGCAATCCCAAAGGTGGTCCCGATGGAGGTGATGGCGGACGTGGAGGTCATATTATCATACAGGGTGATAAGCAGTTGTGGACTATGCTTCACCTGCGATATACCAAGCATATTTTAGCCGGCGATGGTGAAAGCGGATCGAAGGCGCTGATGACCGGCGCTAACGGTGAAGACCGGATTATAAAAGTTCCTTTAGGAACAGTTGTTCGTGATCCTGAAACAGGTGAAATAGAATGTGAAGTTACCGCGCACGACGAAAGACATATTATTGTGCCCGGTGGCAGGGGAGGAATGGGTAACGATCATTTTAAAACTTCTACAAACCAGGCACCCAGATTTGCCCAGCCTGGCGAACCTTTCATCGAATGCTGGAAGATTTTCGAACTCAAAATCCTCGCTGATGTGGGTTTGGTTGGCTTTCCAAATGCAGGAAAATCAACGCTTTTGTCAGTTCTCTCTGCTGCTAAACCCGAAATAGCCGATTACCCGTTTACAACGCTTCGGCCCAACCTGGGTATAGTTTCTTACTATGGCGACAAATCCTTTGTAATGGCCGATATTCCTGGAATTATAGAAGGTGCTCATGAAGGAAAAGGTCTTGGTGTAAGGTTTTTAAAACATATTGAGCGGAATTCGGTTCTACTGTTTATGATTCCTGCTGATAGCATGGATATTAAAAAAGAATACAAGATTCTACTGAATGAGTTGAAACAATTCAATCCTGAATTGCTGAATAAAGGACGCTTACTGGCGATTACGAAATGTGATATGCTTGATGATGAGATGATAAAACTCATGAAAAAGGAATTGCCGCGGACTATTCCGTCGGTTTTTATTTCGTCGCACACCAAACTCGGGCTTACCGCGCTCAAAGATATGCTTTGGGAACAATTAAATGCCTGATAAATGCCCGCTTTGTTTGATCAATTGTAAATTGGCCTGATTATACGAGCAATAAACAGTACTTTTTATTTTTTTAGGGATTACGATATTGTTATTTTTACAGAAATAAATTCTTTATGAATAAGTTCGAAAACCTGAAACCTGAATATAAAATCTGGTTCTCATCTCTTCAGGGCGATGGTATATTAGGTGATGGGAAATGGAAGATATTAAAGCAAATTGATGAATGCGGATCTCTTGTGGGAGCTTGTGAGCAAATGGGAATCACGTATCGCCGCACCTGGAACGATCTGCAGAAAATTGAAAAAATGCTTGGATTTCACTTACTCGAAACCATTCGTGGCGGTCAGGAAGGCGGAAGTACACGATTATCCCCTGAAGGCCGTCGACTGGTGAAAAGCTTTGATGTTTTCCACCAACGCATCGATAAAATAATGCAAAAGGAGTTTGTCAGGTTACTTGATGATCTGAATTCATAGCAATCCACGATTTCTTTTTATATGATTTCTCTACCCAAAATGGTTATGATTGGCGGTAATTCGCGCAATTCAGGAAAAACTACCATGGCGTGTAGTGTCATTAAAAAATTATCAATCGATCATGAAGTGATTGGCTTAAAGGTTACCAGTGTCAGGCCGGGAGAAGAAGAACTTCATGGAAATCATAATACGGATTTCAGTGGTAATTTCACGATTTTTGAAGAGAAAAATTCAGAATCACCCAAGGATACCTCTAAAATGCTAAAAGCTGGAGCAACTCATGTTTATTACATTCGTGTAGAAGAAAACTTTACAAAGCAGGCAGTATTATATTTTCTGTTAAAACATGTAGATGGCCAATTAATTGTATGTGAAAGCAGGAGTCTTAGAAACATTATTAATCCGGGTTTGTTCCTGATAATGATGAAGTTACAGGCGGAGGCCAAAGTAAAAGATATGTCAAAATTTCTTGGCTTGGCAGATGAAGTTTTCTATTTTGATGAAAGTTTGATAAAAATAAAGCAATTTTCTGATAATCTGATTTTTAATAATTGTAAATTTGTTTGGAACAGATAAGATTATAGTATGGGCTTTTGCTGCTTTTACTTTTGAAATAAACATTTTCATTTAGCTGTGGTTTATTCTTAAGTATACTTTTTAAAAGCAGGATTTAATTAATGTGATACAAAATGAATTGTGAATTTTTACGTTTTAACTGTTAGTGTAAAATAGGTAAAAGAGTAGCAAATAAATGAGAAAATCAGGTCTTGTATATATAATAGTTTTTTTGATTCTGCTTTCTGTTGAAGGTAAATCTCAGCAATTGCATTCGTTGTGGATTAATGCGGTACCAGGACTTAACAGCACCTGGATTCTCAATCAAAATGCATACGGCAATCCCGAATTCGAATATTCCACATCATTTGGATTGACCGGTGGAATTGGAGCAACTTATTTTTATAAAAAGCATTGGGGGGTCAACGGATCTGTGTTGTTGAGTAAATTGGGGCAAAGTTATAAAGGCGTGCAGGCTGGAGGTGATGCCGATCGTAAAGTTCGCTTAACCTATCTGGAAATTCCATTGATGATGATGAAAAATGTGCCTGGTCAGCTTTATCCCACGTGGATTTCATTTGGCCCTGACGTTCTGATCCTGTTAAATGCACAGCAGCAATATAATCGTGTCGGCGGAAATCCTTTGTCCAATCCAGATGGGATGATAGACGGTAATGTAAAAGACAGATATAAACTTGTTGATGTTGCGCTTAATTTCTCAGTTAACCGGATGTACAATCTGGATTATTTCAGGAAGATGATGTTCCTGTTCTCCGCAAACACAGCGCTTGGACTAACTGATATTAATTCAAAAGAGTGGCAGATTCCTAATACACATGATAAGTATGCAGGATCCCATAATTTTTATATTGGGATTAAAGTTGGGCTGATGTTCAAAGTTGCCAGGCTGGGCAGATCCTACTGGTAAAATAAATATACACGTATAGTAAATTATATTTTCAATTATTTGGTAATTTATAAATCATATTTTGACTAATGTTATTTTATTTTACACTTATGATAAAAAAGCATTGAACTCTTTAGCTTCATAAATTCTTTAAATTTAATATTAATTTACTGAGTTTGATTTTTACGCCATTATTATTCCTTGAGTACGGCTCTTTTTGTTAGTAATTCCCTATTACTTTATATGCTTTGGGATATTAATAATCAGTGAATAGATTGTTACATTATGGTATGCGCAAAGTTGCTATCCGAAATCATACTCTGGTGAAAAGATTTTGGCCAATTTGAGTAATAAATTCAAATATGACGTTGCGGGCCTGGTTAAGACAGTTCTTCTTAAAGTTGAGAAAAAACAGGATCATTTCAATTTTTTGTTATTCTAAACAGATAGAAAATGGGTTGACCAAATGGGAAATAATGGAGCGTATAGTTAAAAAAAGTAGATTTATTAAAGCAAAGGTTAAGGGAAATTAAAATAGAAATGGAGTTTTACAGTAAAGCGTCATTAATTGTTAATCCAGAATATAATATTTAAATAAAACATGTTTAATACATTTCCATTCGTCACATTTTTGAACGCTAAAACCATCCAATTAAATACTGAATACATGAAAAAGTATATTCTGAGTTTGGCGATAATTATTCTTGTTTTCCTCAAAACAGAAGTTCATTCACAACAAAGAGGTTCGTTATGGTTTAATGTTGTCAGCGGGGGAAACAGCACGTGGATAGTAAATCAGAATGCATATGGGAATCAGGAAATTGAATATAGTGCTGCATTTGGCTTTACCGGTGGAGTAGGGGTAAGCTATTTCCATAACCGGGATTGGGGATTTACCGGATCATTTCTGGCTAGCCAGCTCGGGCAAAATTACAAGGGATATCAGGCGGGAGCTGTTGCCCAACGGAAAATAAAGTTAATGTACCTCGAATTGCCACTCATGGTAATGAGGGGTATACGTGGAACGCAGTATCCAACCTGGGTTTCTTTCGGACCGGATATTATGTTGCTTTTGAATGCAAGGCAGGATTATTCACGCGATGGTGGTTCTCCTTTGCCAAATCCCGAAGGGATGATTGTGAAAGATACAAAGGAAAGATTTAACAATGTAGATGTAGCACTGAATCTTTCAATTAACAGAATGTATGCACTTGATTACTCAAGGAAGATGATGATCCTTTTTTCCTTAAATTCCGCGATTGGATTTACTGATATTAACAAATCTGCCTGGCAGATTGCTAACACGCATGATCATTATGGAAAATCGCGCAATTTATATATTGGCGCAAAGGTGGGAATAATGTATAATGTTAAGAGGCTGGGCATCAGGTATTGGTAAAAGACACCCTTCTTGGATATTTTATTGAATAGAAAAACTATTCAATAGTTACAATTGGCCAGGGAGCCGCATTTTCCCAGGCTCCACGCGTGAAATCAGGCACATCCATTGAATTCCCCCTGTTCAGTACACTTTTCTCGCTCAACGGACCTATGCTGCACCAGGTAGCTGCGTCATACACATCCTGATCAAGAGGTAATCCTTTCCGCAAGCAATATATAAGCCGGTAATCCATAATGAAATCCATACCGCCATGCCCGCCAACCTTTTTTGCTTTCTCTCCCATTTGTACTGCCAGTGGATGCTCATATTTCTTCATCAGGGCATCAAAATCTTCTTTCTTTAAAAATTCATGAGCATTGGGCTCCAGAGCTATCTGTTCCTCAGGGTACTTAGCAGCCATTCCTTTGGTTCCGCTTATCAGGTGAATCCGGCTGTATGGACGTGGACTACTTGTATCGTGCTGAATCATAATAGTTTTACCCTTCAATGAATGGATAATTGTTGTATTCATATCGCCCAGTTTGTAAGTTTGTATAGCATCTGGTGAGTTAGCGCCATACTTCTCCTTTGCATAGATTGACATAGCAAACTGGTTGGTAGAAATCGAAGAAAGATAATCAAACCTGTCCCCACGATTTATACCCATTATCTGTGCCACCGGCCCAAGACCATGAGTGGGATAAGGGTCACCCGTATGTATTTTGCTGAATTCGAGTCGCCACCTATTATGATAACCGCCTTCCTTCATAAATTTTAGATAACGAAGATCATGGATATAGGCACCTTCAGCATGATGAATGTCGCCGAATACTCCGTTACGTGCCATATTTAATGTATTGAGTTCAAAGAAATCGTAACAACAGTTTTCGAGCATCATAAAATGTCGTTGAGTCTCTTCAGCAGTATTAACAAGGTCCCAACATTCCTCGATAGTAACTGCGCTTGGAACTTCGCAGGCAGCATGTTTGCCGTGTCTCATTGCATAAACAGCAATGGGGGTATGCAATAACCAGGGAGTGCATTGATAAATCAGGTCAATGTCATCGCGTTCACATATCTTCTTCCAGTCTTCTTCGCCCGTGAATTCAACTGCCGCTTTTAACCCTGCATCTGTAATTTGTTTATTGGCATCTTTTACAGCCTTTGGAACTACATCGGCAATAGCAACAATTTCAGTTCCTTCAACCTGTATAAGCCTGTTTAACGATTGGCTGCCACGCATCCCTAAACCTATTAACCCTATACGGACCGTTTTTAAAGGCTCACATCGCAATCCCATTACCGATTTTCCCTTCGAAGCATGTTTTTTCTGTGCTGCTTCAAAAATTGAACTATCAGTTTGGGGTAGTGATCCAAAAACATTGCTTACGGGAGCTAAACCTAATGCGGCACTTCCTGCTGCTGCCATTTTAATGAAGTTCCTGCGACTGTTATTCCTATTGCTGTCTTTCATAAATTTAAGTATTATCTGGCGCAAATGTATGGAATTAGATGCATGGACAATATAAGTTAGTAAAAATAATTATAAAGAAGATTAAGGACACTAAGTTTTGCTCTATAGTTTGAAAATGTGATTCTCAAAATACAAATTACGATGCAGCTTGACATTCTTTTGCAAAAAAAAAGTCCCTGAAAATCAGAGACTTTTTAAAGTTGTGGCGGTCCGGACGGGACTGCGAATTTTTCATTTTTTTGCTTCCTATTGCTTCCATATACTTGTATATCAATATATTGCATTTTAACATATAGCAACCTAAAGCAGTAAAAAGTAGTCAAAAGTGACAAATGTTGTACCTATTGTTGTACCTATCAAAATTTGTTGTATCTTTACGTAAACAAAGGTTCTATGGCTACGACAAAGATAATACTTAAAGAGAATAAAGCCAAATCCAACGGCGATGTTCCACTTTACATCCGGGTAATCAAAGATAGGAAAGCTAAATTCATTTCCTTAGGTCTGGCAATCAACCCAAAGTTCTGGGATGCAAAGAATAATGTTGTCAAAAAGTCTCATCCTAATTCCGGCAGGATGAATAAGTACCTGGCAAAGAAAATGTCTGATGCTGTGGATGCAGCATTGGACCTTCAAACGGAATCTGATTATGTTTCGCCAAAAAGCCTCAAAGAAGCAATTATGGGTTTAACAACCATGAGCTTTATTCAATATGCCAAACATTATAGGGATACACTTGAAAAGAAAGGAAAGATAGGTACCTATGACAAGGCAAATGCTGTCATCTCCAAACTAGATGACTTCATAGGGAATAAGGATTTCACTTTCGATGAAATGAATGTTCATTTCCTCAAAAAGTACGAAGTTCACTTGCGGGTTGACAGGCACAATTCTGTCAACACTATCCACTCTAACATGAAAGTTATCCGGCGAATAGTTAACCAGGCAATCAGCGAAGATCTATTCCCGGTTGAGAAAAACCCCTTTCTTAAATATAAGCTAAAATGGGAGAACACCGAGAAAGGATTTCTTTCTGAAGAAGAGTTGACTTCCCTGGAAAACCTAAAACTTGTAGAAGGTTCTATGAAATACCATCATAGGAACATTTATGTTTTTGCTGCCTATGCTGGTGGGTTGAGGATTTCGGATATCTGTCATCTGAAATGGGAAAACTTTGATGGAGAAAGGATCCTGGTCAATACTATGAAGACCGGATCAGTGGTTTCGATCAAACTGCCTAAGAAAGCACTTGATATAATTGAGTTGTATAAAAAAGAAGATCAGGAGCCAGGCCATTACATTTTTCCTTTGCTGCATAATGATCGTGATTATTCAGATCCTAAAATCCTTTTTACTGCTATTTCCTCAATAACAGCTTACACCAATACTGATTTGAAAGATATTGCTCCAGATGCTGGAATCACGCAAGTGTTACATTTTCACACCAGCCGGCATACCTGGGCTACTCGGGCTCTACGCAAGGGAATGCGCATCGAATATGTCTCAAAACTCATGGGCCATTCTTCTATCAAAACTACCCAGGTTTACACTAAAATTGTAAATGATGAGCTTGACAAAGCAATGGATATTTTCAACGAATAAGCATGAATAGTGTGGGATTGGAGAAAATTTAATAATATTGAATAATATTTCTATATTATTAACTTCAATTTTTATCATCATGAGAAATCTAGATGGAATGCGTCACACGAAATTCACAGATCCAATTTTCCAATTGAACCAAGAAGCAAATGAATTTGACATTACATATATCGATAACACTCATTTAAAATATCATAAGGAACACTATAGAGATTTTAACTCACAAGGAGAACCCAATATTGGTGTATACATCATTAAATTAATGGTAAAGATTGCAGAAACTTCTCAACTGAATAGAAGGAGGTTCATCGATTACCAAGTCAGCATTCACAAATATCCTATAAAGTGGCTGATTGAAGTGGACCAATTAATACATGCAAATGCATTTCAATTCGAAGAGAATACCGATGAAAGAGAATCATTTTATGATTTCAAGAAAATCATATTGCAAAAGGCTGAAGAACTTGAAAGCCCGAGGGCGAATGATAATTTAACAAACCCTGCACAAAAAATCCAATCTCAGAGCTATGATAAGTTTTTGACTCTTTTTGTATACAATTATTTAGGACATCCATCGATTATGTTCTATTATGTAAGTATTAGAGAAGCTCTTGATCTTGTCAAAAAAGAAATCCTTAACAATCTGGTAAATCTTAATTCAGAGGACAAACGAGCTTATTTTGAAAAGTTAAAATTTGAAGTTGCATCTTTTAAGAATGACCACCATGATTTCTCTGCAGATATCACGGGTTTTCAAAAGAAATACAAAATCAAAAAATTCAATATTCTTGAAGCATTGTTGGTAGAAAATGAATTATATAAGATACTTAGTTTCCCTAAAGCAGTCAAAGATGTCGATAAACCTACCGAAGAAGAAGATGAAATTCTTAGCATACGTTTTGCATTTTATAACTACTATTACTATGACTTCTTAGCACAATTCCTTGATTTTATAAAAACACAAGAAGATATCTATTTCCCGAAACAAATTGAAGGAAACTTTGCATCTGAGATTTTCTGGCAGAAATCAGATACTGATCTACTGGAACTAATTGCTTCACTTATAGAAAGTGGCTCAATTAATAATCAGACTAAAAATCTTACCCGAAAAGATACAATTAGATACTTCGAAACATTTCTTAATTGCCAAATTAAAGATGCAGAGAATAAACTTTCTAAAGCAACTGCTCGAAAAAACGATAAAACCCAATTCCTGACCACATTAACCAGAGCATTTATAGAATATTGCGATAAAAAGGATAAATAATTTTCCTTGATTTTCACTCATTTATAAAAAATCGTATTCCATTAGCATTCCACTGTAACAAACGCCCTCTTTCCCTGGCGTTACTTTGCTTCGTTTTCAGTCGCGACGGAAACTTAACTCTTTTCATCGTCATACTATAAAATGAAGTAAAATGGAACTCATTACATTTGAATCAGAAGCTTACAAAGAAATCATCAGAAACATCAATGAGATCAGAAGCAATCTCAACAATAAAGGAAACAACAACACTCCCCTTTCCGAACCCTGGCTCGATATTCAGGAAACCTGCCAGCTACTGAAGATTTCCAAACGGACCCTCCAATCCTACCGCGACAACGGAATTTTACCTTTTAGCCAGATAGGCGGTAAAATATACTTCCGTGCTGGTGATATCGAAGATCATTTGAAAAAGCATTACATCAAAGCTTTTAACCCCAAAAAGTAAAGGCCATGATTGTATCAATCTTTCAAAACTTCAACGAGGTTTCGGAAGATCTGGCTCTGCCTGCCGTGTTGGAACAAATCCAAAATGGCAGGTACCGGGTGCAGATCGAAAACCTCAGGGTTTTACTCCATGCGGGTAAAGAAAAGGAATACAACATCAAGAAAAAGTCACTTCCAGCTTTCACCCCTTCAGCAACTTTTCAAGGTGGCCGAAAAATGGAATTCCTGCAGGAATACACAGGATTTATCATCCTTGATTTCGATAAAATTCCTGATGATCAACTCTCAATAATCAAATCAGCAGCAGTAGCTAGTCCCTTTACTTATGCATGTTTTATCAGTCCGGGTAATAACGGCCTAAAGATATTAATCCGAACAGATGCAAAACTGGAAAATCATACAGCTGCATTCAATGAGTTGAAGTTATATTACGAAGACCTGCTGAACTTTCCTATAGATCCTTCAGGGAAAGATGTAACCAGGCTTTGCTTTTTCTCCTACGATCCTGAACTCTACATTAATTCATCTTCTGAAACTTTAAGTACCCGAACCACCATGATTGATAATGATATAATTAATGTTGTAAACCAACTGGAACAACATCAGATAGACCTCACTAACGATTATAAAGACTGGTTAAATATTGGTTTTGCCCTGGCTGATGGCTTAGGTGAAGGCGGTCGCGAATACTTCCACCGAATCAGCCAGATTTCTACGAAGTACGAGAAATCATCCTGCGATAACCAATTTGATAAATGTGTAAAATCTAAAAATTCAGGAGTAAGTGCTAAAACGCTTTTCTATTTAGCTAAACAACATGGAATTGATATTTCTCCTGTCAAATCATTTGATCTCACAGAAAAAGCGGCCAGTAATCCTGAAGTCCAGGTGGAAGAACCTGTAAAGAAGAAAAAGAAAAAAAACGTAATAGACCAGATAGAGCAATACCTGACTTCTTGCACTACAATGAGGTACAACATTGTTTCTGGAATTATTGAGGTTAAGAATACTATCACACAAGAATTCATGCCTTTGGATGACTATCTTGAGAATTCATTGCTTCGTGGTTTGTTGAAAAACAATATCCCTTGTAATTCCACCCGACTAAAGAGTATCATTAATTCTAACTACAGTAAGAAGTATGATCCGTTTAAGGAATACTTTAATCAGTTACCATCATGGGATGGCGAAACTGATTATATCCTTCAACTGTCTCAAACTATTTCTGCAACAGATAACCAATTCTGGCAGAATTGCTTTAAAAAATGGCTCGTAGCCTCTGTAGCTTCCTTGCTGACTCCTAAAATTGTTAACCATACAGCAATTATTTTCTCTGGCCCCCAAGGAGTGGGTAAAACAACCTGGATGGAAAACTTATGCCCACCGGCACTTCGAAGTTATCTATACTCTGGTACAATTAACCCTACGAATAAAGATACGCTAATCCATCTTACAGAGTGTTGGTTAATAAATATGGACGAGCTGGAAAACATGAACCGCACTGAGATTGGCACTTTAAAGGAAGTGATCACAAAATCAACCATCAGGACCAGACGTGCTTATGGCCATAATAACGAAACATTACCACGACGCGCTTCTTTCATGGGATCGGTTAATACAAGCCAATTCCTGAATGACTCAACCGGTTCCCGTAGGTTCCTTTGTTTTGAAGTGATTGATATTGATTATAAAAATCAAATCGACATAGATAACGTTTACTCTCAGGCATTGGCATTGTTCCACCAGGGTTTCAAGTTTTACTTTGATAAGAATGAAATCGGTGAGATTACAGCTAACAATGAGCAGTACCAGGTTAAAACCATTGAGGAAGAATTATTGCTGACCTGGTTCAGAAAGCCGGAACCGAATGAAACGCCATTATATCTTCCTACCTCTCAAATACTTCATAAACTGACAATCTATTCAAAAGTTAGCACCACAACCGGGAATGCTATCACACTTGGTAAGGCTCTCAAAAAGCATAATTTCCAACGCATCAAGAAAAAAGGCAATTATGTTTACTCTGTTATTGAACTTACCCTCGATCAGGTTGAAAGGGAAAACCGGATAGCTCCCGAACCGGAAAGTGACCATCCACAATTATCTGAGAAACAGGATGATGATGACATTGACGATTTACCTTTCTAACCTGGGGTAAGGAGGGTAAGAACATTTGACTAAAAGTTTATAAATACAAATTCTTACCCACCTCAAAACCCCTTCAATCCTTAACCAGCCTCTGTTTCAGCAGGGGCTTTTTTATTTTGTAATATCTTTTTTGTTAAAACATCTTACCCTTCTTACCTTTAGATTTTTATTATAGGTCCTAAGCTTTCATTTTTCATACATTTGTAACTATTATCAGCCTTTGCCGCATAAATTTTACTACTCCAATTTGATCATTATAACTGCAAACACGAATGAGTCTTAAAGCACAATCTTTACAACCACTAATTCAATTTATATATTCTGTAGCTGACCAGGTATTAATAAACACCTACGAGCCAAGCAAATACAAGGATGTTATTTTACCAATGACAGTAATCAGGCGCTTGGATGCTGTATTGGAACCTACCAAAGAAAGAGTACTGGCAACTAATGAAAAGTATAAGGGTAAACTGAATGACCTCACCAGTGTACTAACAAGTAAGCAAAACGGATCAGGCCAAGCCTTTTACAATACTTCACCTTATACCTTGAAAAAATTGCTTGATGATCCTAAGAATCTCAGGAGCAATTTCGAAAATTACCTCAACGGCTTTTCCGATAATGTTCAGGATATCATTAGCAAGTTTAAATTCCGGAACGAAATTGAGACCCTGGATGAGAGTAAGAAGTTATTCTCTACCATCGAAAAGTTTGTTTCCCCTAAAATCGACCTCCGCCCAAGTCATCTGCCACCCCTCGCAATGGGATATGTGTTCGAAGATTTGCTCCGCAGGTTTAATGAAGCCACCAACGCAGAAGCTGGAAGACACTTCACTCCCCGCGAAATAATTGAGTTAATGACTCATGTTTTATTCCTGCCTGTTAAAGATCAGATTCAGCAAGGTACTTTCCTAGTATACGATCCTTGTGCCGGAAGTGGTGCAATGCTTACCGAATCAAAAAAGTACATTACCGACGAAGAAGGTGAGATAAGATCAAAAGCTGAAATCCATTTATACGGCCAGGAAAATACGCCAACCATATATGCCATCTCAAAATCCGACATGCTGCTCAAAGGAGAAGATCCCGAAAAGATTGTTTTTGGATCCACTCTAAGTGCATATGGTTTTGATAAAGACATGCAGTTCGATTTTATGCTTACCAATCCGCCTTATGGCACTTCCTGGGCTGACGATAAAAAAGCTTTGGGCGTTGGACAGAAAGGAGCAATCATCGATTCCCGCTTTAAAGTTGGCACCAGCAGGGTAAACGATGGGCAATTGATGTTTGTTTTGCATATGCTCAGCAAAATGAAGGAGACTGCGCTTGGTAGCCGTATTGCATCTGTCCATAATGGCTCCGCACTTTTTACCGGTGATGCCGGCCAGGGTGAAAGCGAAATCCGTAAACACATAATTTCCGGAGATTTACTCGAAGCCATTATTGCTTTACCAAAGGATATCTTTTACAATACCGGTATTCCCACCTATATTTTCATAATGACAAATCGTAAACCGGCGTTACGAAAAGGTAAGGTGCAATTGATCAATGCCAGTAGCGATAATTTCTTTAGTAAAATGCCAAAACCTCTGGGCAGCAAACGAAATGAACTCAAAAGGGAACATATTAACGAAATTACCCGCGTATATACAGCATTCGAAGAAAATGAGTACAGCCGGATTTTCGATAATTCCGAGTTTGGTTTCAGCCAGATCACGGTTTACCGTCCCGAACGCAACGAGAAAGGCCAGATCGTTTATGCTTCAAAAGGTAAACCCAAATCTGATAATAAACTGAAGGATACCGAGAACATCCCTCTGAAAGAAAACATTCAGGAATTCTTTGAAAGGGAGGTAATCCCGTTTGCTCCTGATGCCTGGTGGAACAAGGACGAAACCAAAATCGGGTACGAAATTAACTTTGCGAAATTCTTTTATAAGCACCAGCCTCCCCGGCCACTTTCCGAAATTGCCGCCGATTTGCTCGCTGTCGAGCTGGAAACCGAGGGTTTACTCAACGAAATTATTGAAACTAAATAGTTGATAAACATCACTTTATCATAAAACATGAAAATAAATCTATTATATAATGTTAAAATATTTGCAGGAATGAATTTCTGTATTACTTTTGTATGCAATAATACCTGCCACGCTTCTCATAAGAACAGCGCACCCGGGCAGGTTTTCGACTTTTATGGGGCAACCCATTCATATCCCACACTTTACGGCTTTACCACATTTACCAGTCTCAATCAACAGGAGGGCTTGGTATGATGTATAAAAAAATCGCTATTTCAATACCCGACCAGATTGAAAAGCTCGAAGAAAGAGGACTTAAATTCGGCGATAAGCCTTTTGCTGAGCGTACACTTTCCAACATTAGCTACTACAGGCTCAGGGCATACACCTATCCTTTTCAGGATAATACAGACGAAGATCACGCTTTTGTTAAGGACATTTCGTTCGAGGAAATTATCTCACTTTACTTTTTCGATAGCAAGCTGAGGATTCTATTATTCAGCGCAATCGAAAAAATAGAAATTTCATTCCGTACTCAGATTATCTATCACTTTTCCATGGCACACGGCAGCCATTGGCAGCTCCGCCCCGAGCTGTATCGCAATCCCATGTACTTTGCCAATCACCTGGACTCACTGCAAAAGGAGATAGACCGGTCCAATGAAACCTTTATTGAGCACTACAAACATAAATACTCCAATCCTGCCGAACCGCCAAGTTGGATGAGCCTCGAAGTTGCCACAATGGGACTTCTGTCAAAGATATTTCAGAACCTGAAGAAAGGACCTGAGAAAAATGCAATTACTCACCATTATGGATTATACGATGTTTCAATTCTCGAAAGTTGGATGCTTTGCATAAGCACTATCAGGAACATTTGTGCTCACCATAGCCGCTTATGGAACCGAAGACTTGTCGCAAAACCAAAGTTGCCGACCAAACCTATGTTTGAATTTATAACCGACAAAACAGTTTATACAAATAAGCTGTATGCTTCATTATGCTGTGTTGCATACCTGCTCAAGATCACCAATCCGGAATGCAATTTTGCAGCACAATTAACTGAGCTTATGGATGCATGTCCCCTGGCTCAGCATAAAGAAATGGGATTCCCGGCTAACTGGCAGTCCGAACCATTCTGGAAAATATGATAACTACTCCTGTATATAAGCCGGTTATTCCCCGATGGCTCCCTACATTTCCATCTCACTGGAAAGTCATGCGTATCAAAAACCTCTTTCGTGAGATCGATGATCGCTCAGTATCTGGAAGCGAAGAGTTATTGTCTGTTTCACAATACACCGGCATTACCCCAAAAAGGGAAAGCCTCGAAAACGAAGACGATAACCTTACCAATGCCGCAAGCCTCGAAGGATACAAGAAAGTGACTACCGGCGACCTGGTTATTAATATTATGCTGGCCTGGAACGGCAGCCTTGGCATTTCTCCTTACAACGGCATAGTAAGCCCTGCCTATTGCGTTTATCGTTGCCTGCCTGGTAACAATCCTGAATATTTCGGCTACTTGTTTTCCACCAATTTATTTAAAGCTGAGTTTCGACGTAACTCCACTGGCATAATTGATAGCCGCCTCCGCCTCTATTCCGATAAGTTTTTTGGGATTTTTTCGGTTGTACCTCCTATTGATGAACAGGACGTAATTGTAAAATTCATTAAAGTACAGGAAGAAAAAATAAATAGGTTTATTCAAAAGAAACAACACTTTATTGATTTACTGAAAGAGCAAAGCCAAGGAGTAATAGACCTGGTTTTGACAAAAGGCATTGACACAAATGCAAAATTGAAATCTTCGGGGGTAGAATGGCTTGGTGATATACCGGAGCACTGGGAAGTTAGGAAATTGAAGTATACAGGTCAATGTCAAAATGGATTAAATAAAGGGGCAGAATACTTTGGATTTGGATTTCCTTTTGTCAGTTACGGTGATGTGTATAAAAATAACTTTTTACCATTAACAATAACTGGATTAGCTCAATCCACAGACGAGGATAGATCAAATTATTCAGTACTCGAAGGTGATGTACTTTTTACCAGAACATCTGAAACAATCGAAGAGATTGGCCTTTCTTCCACTTGTATGGAAACTATTAAAGATTCAACATTTTCAGGTTTTTTAATAAGGTTTAGACCACTTAAAGGTTTTTTATTTAATGGCTTTTCGAAATACTACTTTAGAAGTCAACTACATAGAAGCTTTTTTGTAAAGGAAATGAATTTAGTAACAAGGGCTTCTCTAAGTCAAGATCTCCTGAAGAATTTGCCTATTCTTATTCCACCTCTGATAGAACAAGAAAACATAGCAAACTATTTAGACAAAAAGCTGGAAGGTATTGTCACCGAAATTTTCAAGATCGAAACTGAGATAGAATTGATAAAAGAATACAAAGAAGCGATGATAGCTGAAGCGTTACTTGGTAAAACAGTAGTAAATTAATCATATGGATATTACACTCTCTGACATTCTACCTAATGCAAATACTGGTCTTAGCCAAATAGGTTTCTTTTTTGGAGCAGGTACTTCATTTACAGCTGGTTATCCATTAACTTACCAATTAACAATTGATGTTCTCAAGAGGCTATTAGATGAGGAAATTAAATTAATTGAGAAAATATTAGGAACTGAGGGTATCACTCTAAATGTGATTGAAGGCCAGCCAGATATAGAAATATTATCTGATAAGATTAATAAAGCAAAAGCAAATGGCGGGTATCTTGGGATTGATTCGTTGGTTGAATCAATCAGAAAACATATTGTTGATGTTATAAATGAAGTTGCAAACCCGAACCTAGAATATCATACTAAGTTTTTTTCAGGGTTAAAAAAACTAATGTCACATCGAAATGAATCTGTTTGGATATTTACAACAAACTACGATTTGGTTTTTGAATTAGCTGCATCAATAGCGAAAATCCCAATATACAATGGTTTTGAAGGCATTGCTCAAAGGTTTTTCGATATTGATAGGATTGATCTTACATATGGAAGAATAAATTCTAATAGAAGATTTGAACCTTTTAATGAACCATGTATTAAGTTGGTAAAGCTGCATGGTTCAACTTCATGGGAAAACGATGGTGGTAATATAATTGAATCTTTTCATTCTGATAAAAAATTAAACAGATGCATGATCCTTCCACAAAGAACTAAAGTAACAGAAACTTTAGAACCACCATATGATAAGCTTTTCAGGTATGCAGCATCAGTTATTGGTAGACAGTGTAAATTCATTGTTTCATGTGGTTATAGTTATCGGGATGAGCACATAAATGATATTTTATTTGTACCAAAACTTCGTTCTAACTCAATAAGGGTTTTCGCATTATCAAAAGAAGAATCACCAGAAATTATAAGGTTAAAAGAATTTTCATGTTTCAATTATTTAAGTAGCAATAAAGTTTACAAAAATGGTACTGAAACTGTAGGTTCATACAACCAATGGGACTTTAAAAATTTTATTGAACTATTTTGTTAAATCCTAAAACACACAAAAATGTTAGAGTACAAAATTGGAAAAGTTATAAGTGTTTCAGCCGACACCATTATTATTTCTCTTTATGATCATTCAGATTCGGAAGAAACCATTTATGGCGTTCCTGAAAACATGAATGTTACAATCGATACATCAAATGGACCTATACCTGTTTTAATTGGTCAACCAGGCACTTTTGTAATGGTTTCGATTCCAAATGGAATGCTTCTTTCAATGATAACAGATATTTCAATGAAAGAAAATTCTGCAACAAGCACTGAAATTAAAAAAGTAGAGTTACAGAATGAATATTTAATTCAAAACCTTATTAGAATTATTTCTGTGATCCCTGTCGGAACAATTGATGCATCCGGTAAATTTGAAAGAGGTACAGATATATTACCGACAGTGAATAATAATGTATTTGCAGTTTTGCCGGAAACAATTGATAGGGTATACGAATCATTTGCTGAAGGCAATTTTTCAATAGGTGAATTATCTTTGATAAAAAATCAAGATGCAAAAATTAATCTCGATTCATTTTTATCAAGACACGCAGCTATTTTGGGCCAAACAGGTGGTGGAAAATCCTGGACTGTAGCATCTATACTTCAGAGTATTGCTAAGTTTCCCAAATCGACAGTTGTATTATTTGATCTGCATAGTGAATACAAGAATGCATTTGGAAATTATGCTGAATATATTGATGCTAGTGAATTAGAGTTTCCTTACTGGCTAATGAAAAGTGAAGAACTTTTAGGATTAATGGTTGATAGAAGTGAATCTGCTGCTCCAAACCAAATGGCAAAATTCAAGGAACTTTTGCAATCAGCTAAAGAAAGTCATGCAGAAAACCAGGAACTTGGAATTCCAAAGATAACAATTGACACACCGGTATATTTTGATTTTAGCTCAATTCTGGACGAATTCAGGAGACTTAATACTGAAATGGTTATGGGTTCTAAAGGCCCTAAACAAGGCGATTTATTTGGACAATTTAGTAGGTTATTGATGCGTATTGATTCACGACTGCTGGATAAAAGATATGATATGATCTTTAATCCTGTAACCTATAACTCTTCAGCTTCAATGGAGACTCTTTTTCAAAAAATTCTAGGAGAAGAGGCTGAGCCTAAAAAAGTGGTTATAATGGATATGAGTTCAATTCCTTTTGATGTCAGAAATTCTGTCATTTCCTTAGTTTTAAGATGTCTATTCGATTTTGGATATTGGTATAAAAAAGTGAATTCAAAGGCCTATCCAATTTCAATTTTTTGTGATGAAGCACACATTTATTTTAATGACAAAGATCCGAATTCTGAAGCTGCTAGACTCTCTGCAGAGAGGATTTCGAAAGAAGGTAGAAAATATGGTATAAGCCTCACAATTATTAGCCAACGCCCACGTGAAGTATCTGCTACAATTCTATCACAATGCAATACTTTTCTTTGCATGAGAATTTCAAATCCAGATGATCAATCTTATGTTAAGAACCTATTACCGGACTCTATAAGAGGCATAGTAAGTATGTTTTCAAATTTAAGAAGAGGCGAATGCATTTTGCTCGGTGATTCTGTTATTATGCCCACAAGAATTAAAATAAGGAAACCAAACCCTACACCAAATAGCGATGATACTTCCTTTTATAAAGAATGGAGTTTAGATCATACTGAAATACTTTTTGCACCTGTTCTGAAAGCTTGGAGAAATCAACAAACATAAATAAAACTTACATTTTAGATTACTTTGCCTAACTCATCTAATCATCTGAAGTTTTATAAATAGTGTATAGTCCCATTTACAGTTCATTTAAGTAATTTTCATGCCAACCGAAACCACTGAAAAAGCCCTCGAAACCCTTATCACCCAAAGCCTATGTCTTATCAATGGCTTTGAGGAAAGGCATCATACCCAATACAATCGCAAAGAGTGTGTGGATGATGAACTGCTAATCCGGTTCCTGGAAGAAACACAACCGAATGTAGTTGCTAAACTCAGGGCTTTTCATGGTGCATTATTTGAGCAAAAAATACTTATCCGCATTAATCAGGTAATTAAAGATCAGACTGTAGTTCAGGGTGATTGCTTAGGCGGCATCATTAACCTGCTGCGTAAAGGAATAACTGATGGACAGACTGGCATCAAACTCAAATTATTGTACGACAAACCGGCTTCATCAATCAATGAAAAGGATAACGAACTATATCAAAAGAATATTTTTTCAGTAACCAGGCAATTGCATTACAGCTCACAGAATGCTAATTCCCTCGATCTGGTAGTTTTTATCAATGGTTTGCCGGTTATTACATTTGAATTAAAAAACGAACTCACAAAGCAAAACATTAAAGATTCCATCAGGCAATACAAAACAGATCGGGATCCGAAAGAAGAACTCTTCCGCCTTGGCCGTTGCCTGGTCCATTTTGCCGTTGATTCCGACCAGGTTTGGATGTGTACACACCTGAAAGGCAACAACTCACGGTTTCTTCCATTCAACAAGGGCCACAACAACGGTGCTGGTAATCCACCCAATCCCGATGGAATAAAAACAGATTACCTCTGGAAAGAAATCCTTACCAAGGATAATCTCAACAATATTATTCAGAACTACACCCAACTGGTGGAAGAAGAAGTTGAGAATTACCTCCCATCCACAACAAAAGGCAATGGCGGATTAAAAAAGGAAAGAGTAAAAAAATTAATCTTCCCCCGTTACCATCAGCTGGATGTAGTAAAGAAACTACTAAGTGATGCCAGGAATAAAGGAGCCGGGCAACGTTATCTGATCCAGCATTCAGCCGGTTCCGGAAAAAGCAATTCCATAAGTTGGTTGGCTCACCAGCTTATTGGTTTATTCGACAGTTCTGATACTGTCCCGGTTTTCGATTCAGTTATTGTTGTTACCGATCGCAGGATACTCGACCAGCAGATACGTGCAAACATCAAGCAGTTCGAACAGGTCGAAGGAGTGGTTGAAGCAATTACTGAAGGATCAAAGCAACTTAAAACAGCCCTCGAAGAAGGTAAGAAGATCATTATTACGACCATTCAGAAATTCCCTTATATCGTTAATGAAATCGGCGAACTTCCCGGAAACCGGTTTGCTATAATAATTGATGAAGCCCATAGCAGCCAGAGCGGAAATACTGCCGGAAAGTTGAATGCCACCCTTGCAAAAGAATTTGATGAAGTAAAACTCGACGATGAAACCTTCATTTTTGTAAACAAGGAAAAGTACGATGAACTATCGGATGAAGATCTGATTTTGGATATAATAAAAGGCCGGAAGATGCTTACTAATGCTAGCTACTTTGCATTTACTGCCACTCCGAAAAATAAAACGCTGCAACTGTTTGGCGAAAAGTATTTTGAGGATGGAAAGGAGAAATCCCGCGCATTTCATTTATACTCCATGAGGCAAGCCATACAGGAGAATTTCATCCTTGATGTACTTCAGAATTATATAACCTATAAAAATTCATACGCCCTACTAAAGAAGATCGAGAACGATCCGAAATTCGACAAAAATAAAGCACAGAAGAAGCTGAAATTTTATGTTGAGGGACACGAACATGCTATTAACCGCAAAACTGAGCTGATTATCAATCACTTCATGGATGCAGTTATCAATCAGGGTAAGATTAATGGCCTGGCAAAGGCAATGATTGTTACCAGCAGCCGTAAGAATGCAGTTAAGTACAAAAAAGCCTTCGATAAATACCTGGTTGCTAACAACAATCCATACAAGGCCATAGTAGCCTTTTCAGGTAAAATTGATGACGAAACGGAACAAACCTTAAACCACTTTTCAAGCTCAGCCATTCCCGACGAGTTCAAGAAATTTCATAACCGTTTCCTCATTGTTGCCAACAAATTCCAGACAGGTTTTGATCAACCACTTTTGCATACTATGTATGTAGATAAAAAGCTGGGTGGTGTCAATGCAGTTCAGACTTTATCCAGGTTAAACCGTACCATAGCTGGCAAAGATGAAACTTTCATACTCGACTTTGTAAATTCATCCGACGAAATAAAGGATGCATTTGAGCCATTCTTCGAAACCACTATTTTAGGCGAGGCAACTGATCCGCAAAAACTATTTACGCTTCAGAATGCGCTTGATAAATTCCAGGTCTATACACAGGCACAGGTACAGGAATTCTCTCAAAGAGTAGTCGAAAATGTACCGGTCGATCAACTGCACAGCATTCTTGATGCGGCAAAAGAAGTATTCACCGAAAAACTAAAAGAGGCAGACCAGGAAGATTTTCGGTTGAAATGCAAATCCTATGTAAGGTTATATGCTTTCCTTTCCCAGATAGTTCCATTTGTTGAACCGTATCTGGAAAGGCTTTATATCTTCCTGAAGAACCTCGAAAACAAACTGGTAAAAATTAATGATACTGATCTGGCAAAAGGAATCCTGGAAAATATTGATATGGACAGTTACCGGATTCAAAAAACCGGAGAATATAAAATTCAGCTCCAGCAAGGTCCGGAACTGAAACCAATGCCTACCGATCTCAAAGGCGGTGTATCAGAACCTGAAATGGAATACCTGTCCAAAATTGTAAAAGCCTTCAATGAGAAATTCGGCACCGCTTTCACCAACGAGGATAAAGTCCGCAAAATGACTCAGGAACTCATGCTCGATGTAATGGAAGATAAAAAAGCCATCGAGAACATAAATGCCTCCATCAGCAAACAGGACCTGCAGAATGCACGTATCACCTTTACGGATGTGCTCAAGGAAAAAATGGTAAACCACATCGAAAGCAACTTCGAGGTTTTCAAGGAATACAACGACAATCCGGAGTTCCGCGCCTTCCTTGCCGGTCAGATGTTTAATTTGATGTTGAAGGATTTTACCATGGGCTCATCTCATATTTAATATGGAGTAAGCACAATTCAATAAACACGATTTCCTAAAAGTCAGAAGGGAAATTCTTATAAATATTTTGATATGTCCACTCAACTTGTATCATCAGATAAGCCGGTAAAAGATGAAAGTGAAGATCGTTTTCAACGGTATGAATTTTCAAAAAGAGTCGCCAATTCTATTATTAATTCCGAAAGCAACGATTCTATTGTTTATGGAATATATGGCGCATGGGGAGAAGGCAAGACCTCAATTTTAAATTTCATAAAGAACG
This sequence comes from Bacteroidales bacterium, assembly GCA_963665485.1. Lineage (GTDB taxonomy): Bacteria > Bacteroidota > Bacteroidia > Bacteroidales > UBA4417 > UBA4417. The sequence goes on from OY762227.1 coordinate 2,711,643, forward strand.
AATTAGCTGGCAGCGAAAATATCATAACAATTCGTTTTAATCCATGGCGCTTTACTGACGAAGCAACCCTCCTGGTCACATTCTTTAATACGTTGGCGAAAACTATTAAAGAAAATATTAAGGCTAAATCTGAAAAGCAAAAAAGCAGGTATAAGTTTATTAAATGGATTAAGAAAACATGGAAGGCACGAAAAACTCCCCTGCAAACCGAAGGCGAAGTAATAGGTGAAGTATTACAAAAGTATGGCAAGCTGATATTCATTTCAGGAGTTGGCGATGCCGTAGAAAAGCTCGGCAGCAACATGATTAACAATGACATTGAGGTTATTAAGGAACGCTTTGAAAAATTATTGATAAAAGCTAATAAAAAGCTGGTAGTCTTTATTGATGATATTGATCGTTTGGACAAACAGGAGATTCATAGTATTTTCCGTCTTGTAAAGTTAACTGCAGATTTTTCTAACACCATCTATATTTTATCATTTGATCAGGAAATGGTTGCTTCTGCTATAGGTGAGAGATTTGGTGAAGGAGATAAAGAAGCAGGTCGAAATTTCCTGGAGAAAATCATTCAGGTTCCACTTAAAATCCCAATGGCACAGCCAGGTGATCTAAAAAAACTTTGTTTTGAATTAGTAGATCGGGCATTAATAGAAAGTGATTTAAATCTTTCTGAAGATGACGTTAAGCGGTTTGTAAGTAATTTCTCCGAGCACGTTGTGCCAAAACTCAAAACGCCGCGGCTTGCGATCAGATATGGTAATTCACTCCTATTTTCTCTTCCTTTACTGAAAGGGGAAGTAAATCATGTTGATTTGATGCTTATAGAAGCAGTACGAATATTTTTTCCGGATCATTATGAATTTATAAAGAAATATCCTGGATATTTCACTACTCAATATTCTGACGCAAACACCTTTGGTCACACAGATGAGATTGACTCCAAGAAAAAAGAACTTTTTGACCACTTAGATATCCTATCTGCAGAATTTACACCTCGGGAGAAAAATTCAATACGATACTTATTAATCGAGTTATTCCCAAGGTTAAACGAAGCATTTAACAACACTGCAATCCATAACATCAGAGAACTCTTGTATAACAAAAGAAGAATTGGCTCTCCTGAATATTTTAATCGTTATTTTACTTATTGTGTTTTAAAAGGAGAGATTTCAGATGTTTCCTTTGATTTGTTCATGGATAACTTACAATCTGGTAATCAGGCTAAAAGTATAGAAGATCTAAGGAAATTGATCTCTCAAAGTTCAATTGACAACTTCTTATTCAAAATCAGAAGCCTGGAAGATGAATTAAGCTGGGAAACATCAGATAAATTAATTCCCATTCTCGCTCAAATTGGTGATGTATTTCCAAAAAACAGGTCTGTTTTGCGTATCGGCGGTAATGACCCAATGACGCAAGCAGGCATCTTTATTTATCAATTATTAAAGAAACACGGTAACCCAACAGAAAATTTCAATACAGCTCAGGACTTAATGCGGTCAGCTAATCCTTTCGAATATGCATATGAAATAAACAATTGGTTAAGAGCAGGCGATAAAGAAGTAGATAAATTATTTTCAACTGTTCAGTTCAATGAGCTGGCTAAAATTTTAAGAGATAGGGCTTTTACAGAATCTGGTGACATACCATTATTCCGGAAATATCCGGATAATGTTCAGTACCTGTTTATAACCTGGAAAGATTCTGATCCTGTTGCTTTTAAGAAATACATAAAAACGGTATTGGATAAAGAACCAGAATCTATAATTGATTTAATGATTGCTTTTACTCCTACAATGTCTAGTTCCGCCCATCCTGAGCCATTTAAAGCAAGTTTCTCAAAGAAACAATACGACTATTTTAAAACAGTTTTTGATGTCCACTTCATTCATGAGCTAATATCAAAGCAATACTCAGTAGAACTTGAAAAAGTAAAAGCAGAATTCTCTGATTTCGAAAATGTACAATCCGATATGAATATTCTGCGGCAATTTGAATTTTGGTATCAGAAAGAAAATGAGATACTCTGAAAATAAATTCTTCATTCCTTAATTTTTCTATATTTCAAAGAAGTAACTGCTTCTCAATTATATTTTTTCTTTATCATCAATCTCTATAAAATCAATTGGCACAACCAATTTGTTACCATTTTTATCTTCTCTCTGGCTCTCCTCGTAATAGATAAGGAATGTAAGATACATTAATGCGGACCTGCTCAATTTTAATATTTTCAGGGTCTTTGCATAAAACATTGAACGTTCTATTTCATATATCACTGGATCTTCATTCCATTCAGGATTTATAGATTCCACAATCTTAAAAGACTTATGTTCAAGATAATTCCTGATTGTAGCTATTTCCTTTGCTTCTGGTTCAATAGGAGAATCAAATTTTTTCTCATCAATATCTTTACTTAGCCAAAATAGTCCAATTAAAGCCGAATTCTGAGTTGCTGACAATTCATCTTTTAATCCTTTATTCTTATCCCCATTTTTATACCAAACAGTACGAAAACTAACCTTCCTTGCTTCATGGCCTAAATTAAGGTAAAGGTTTATCAAATAAGCGATCTTATCAAATAGAGAATAGCAAACACGAAAAGCAATCTTTACTTTTTCGAGAGAGTAAGAATATACTGCATAATCAAGTGTATCCATTAACACAACATCCTTGTCAGAAAAATGCGCTTTGTTGGAGAAAAGTGATTCATAAAATAAATATCTTGAACTCACAAATTCCTGCTTTAACTGATTAAAGATTGAGTGACAAATTGGTTTCTCATTAAATTTCAATATCATATTCGGCATGAAAAGGGCATCATTTGAGACAACACTTTCTGTAAATATATCATTTAAAGGATTGATGAATAATCTGTTTTCAGCACACCATTCACGATATTCAGTTTCTTTTATAGAAAGTCCTTTGTAATAATTTGCGTATTCCTTAAAATCATTAAGATAACTAATAGGATAAGCGGTCTCTATATGCTTGGCAAGCTCCTGAAAAGAATTTTTGGCTTCAATGTATACATCTTTTGCCATTAATGATTGCTTCAGATACTTCCGGGCATATTGCATAAAAATGAATTGATGCGTTGGCTCAAAAATTACTCTGGCATAACGAAACAGGCCATACCCCTTATTTCCAATAGCCATTCCGAAATTTTCATTTATCTCCAAACACAAAGTATAATATTCCTGAGCCTCTGAAAACCGACCAATATGACTAAATAAATTCCCAATATTTGTCAGAATCTGACAAGTAATAAAATCGTCATCACATTCTTTAATTAATCCATAAGCCTTTCTGTAGTGATAAATTTGTTTTTCAACTTCAACTGTTTCCATTGGAAACTCCCCATTTGTAAATTTTATCCGATGGATATAGGACCAGGCATTACCAATAAAATAATATAGAATTGCTTTATTATGATTATCAAAATCCTTTAAGTCAATAGCATTCGCTATTTCAAGTCCTGTTTGTAATTTCTTGAGATTTCTGTCAGCAAATGCTGTTTCAAAAATATCAGCAATTATTTCCAGTATTTCCTGGGGACTTTTTGAGCTCAGATCAATTGTTTTCACATTTTAAATTTATGTTATGTAAGAAAAAACTAGTTATGGGTTTATTTTTTAAAAACCCTAAAAAATGATTTTTTACTAGTCAAAATATTTTTGCAGCAATATTTAATTCAAGCAAATATATTGATATTCTGGCTTTTAAAAGAAACATTTTATGATTATTGTACAATTCAAAACTTAATTAACAACATCCTCTATAGCTTGTAGGAAGTAATAATGCCTAATATCTTTCCACCTTTTCCTGTATTTGTAGAAAAAAAGCCTCAGTCAATGAATCATTTCAAACTTCCTTACATTCTCATTTGTTTTGATCCTCCTTGAATCTTAGCTTTGCATCAACTACTTAATTCCAATTAAGCGTATATAATTCTCCCTCATGAAACGTTTTGCCATCATCACCGGCCTTCTTTCCGGTCTTCTTTTTGGTGTAGCCACTCCATTCAGCAAACTATTGTTGGATGGTTTAAACTCCTTTCAGCTGGCCGGCTTGCTCTACCTGGGTGCAGCTGTAGCAATGTTTCCTTATATCTTTCGGAAAAACAATAGCCTTACCCTCTTATTTCATTCGGGCAGCAGAATGAAAACCCTTGGTATTATTTTCTTCGGCGGGTTCCTTGGTCCGGTTCTTTTATTATTTGGTTTGAAAACTGCCAATGCTGCGTCCGTATCCATCTGGTTAAATATGGAACTGGTAGCTACGGCCATTTTGGGTGTATTGATTTTTAAAGATACGCTCGATAGAAATACCTGGATAGGAGTAATTTTAACCATTATTGCCGGAATAGTTACTTCCCTTGGTGAAGGCCCAAGCGGTATTATTTCGGCACTGTTGATTACTGCTGCATGCATTAGCTGGGCTGTGGATAACCATTTAACTGCTCTTACCGATGGTGCTTCCCCTCAATCGGTAACCTTCTTAAAAGGGGTTGTGGCAGGTTCGGTTAACTTACTTATTGGTAGCCTTATAGCAAACGAACCATTAAAGTTTGGTAGTGTCGGCCCCGCATTACTGGTTGGTATATTCTCTTACGGCTTCAGTATTATGCTGTATGTTACTTCTGCTCAGAATCTTGGAGCAACGCGTGGACAGATATTGTTCTCTACAGCACCATTATGGGGAGTAATTCTATCGTACATATTCTATCATGAATCTTTTCAATGGGTTCATGTAATTTCCATTGTCCTTTTGGCGTTAGCGGTTATTGTAACATACATTTTGAAGCATAAACATTTGCATACACATGTCGAAATGGAGCACATCCATTTCCATCAGCATGCCGATGGGCATCATAACCACCAGCATGAAGATAAATCCATTCCGGCAGGTAAATGGCATTCGCATGTCCACAAACATAATCCACTGGCGCACGAGCATCCGCACTTTCCTGACCTGCATCACAGGCATGGTCATGAATAATTTATCTGTATATTTAGCTATTTAAACTGCAAAAACTGAGTAAAAATGATTTAATTAGTAAATATGAAATGGATCACCCGCGAACGCCCAAAAATTGATCGTATAGCATGTCCCTGGCTGATCAAACGCTTTATTGATAAGGAGGCAGAAATAATATATGTGCCATTCAACGAAGTAAAGACAAGAGCTGTGGAGTTCGATGCCATTCCTTTTGATATACCGGAAGTAGAATATACACATTATGGTGATCATTGTACTTTTGATTATTTTGTTGAAAAATTCAATATAACCGACCCGGCAATTCACACCATAGCAGTAATAGTAAGGGGTGCTGATACCGACCGGCATGATATAGCCAACCAGTCGAGCGGTTTATGGGCAATTTCTGCCGGGCTTGCACATAATATAACGGATGATCATCAATTGCTGCACACAGGTTTCATAGTATATGATGCATTATATAGTTGGGCAAACCTGTTACAACAGGAAAAGCACACACAAAGCCCTTTTGAAAACCTTTTACTTGATGTTTTCCATAAATTCCTGGAACAAAAAACCGGTGGGAAAAAGCAAACTCCTGCCTGGGCAAAAGAACTGAAAGAAATAATTCAGGATCAAATTGACACCAACCTTTCATTAAGTTTAAAAGAAATCTCTAAAAACCTTGATGTTCATCCTTCCTATTTATCGCGCGAGTTCTCAAAGTATTTCGAGGATCTTTCTTTTGGAGAATATATCCGTAAACTTCGGATCGAGAAAGCTATTCAATTGATTCATTCCTCAAAATATTCACTTACGGAAATAGCTTACCTCACCGGGTTTTCCGATCAAAGCCATTTTACGCGGATTTTTAAGATACATACCGGTAAAAATCCTTCAGCTTTTAGAAAAAGCATGTTAAATAGTAATCCTGGTACAAAAAGTTAATCCTGTTCTATTTTATTGACTTCCTTAATAGCACTTTTGCATGCTTAAACAAAGTGCTATGAAATGGATAACCCGTGAACGACCGAAGATTGACCGGATTGCCTGTCCCTGGTTGATCAAAAACTTTGTTGATTCTCAAGCAGAGTTTATCTTTGTTCCGAAAGAACAAGTATTGGAAAAAGCAAAAGAACTTGATGCAATTCCCTTCGATATTCCCGGAGTTAAGTATTCGCATGAAGGAGAATTTTGCACCTTCGATACAATCATTAAAATACACAATCTTAGCGATCCTGCCTTGCATCAGTTAGCCTTAATTGTTAGGGGAGCAGATACCGATAGGTTTGATCTGGCGCAACAATCGGCGGGCCTTTGGGCTATTTCGGCAGGGCTGAGTTACAATCACAGAGATGATTTTGAAATGTTGGAAGTAGGAATGAAAATATATGATGCATTGTACAGTTGGGCAAAGTTTGTTTCTGACGAAAAACACAACTGGAATCCAACAAATTGATTGTAATGAAAAACTTTTTGATCTTGCCTCTGTTCCTTTTTTACAGCCTGACATTGTTTGCAGTGAGCAAAACGAATAGTACAGATACTATTGTTGCTTTCCCCTTTGATGCAAAAATAACGCTGGATGGAAAATTTGATGAGGCGTTTTTTAACAAGGCACATATAATTTCCAACTTCACACAAAGTGATCCTGATTTTGGCAAGCCTGCCACCGAAAAAACACAGGTAGCCATCGGGTATTCATCCTCTTCGCTTTTAATCGCAGTTTGGTGTTACCAGTCAGCCGATACAAAGATTTCGGCTAAATCCCTGCAACGTGATTTCAACTTTGGTTCAGAAGATAATTTTCGCATTGCAATAAGTCCTTTTAACGATGGTCGCACAGGGTACGAATTTGTAATTAATCCAAATGGTGCCAGGGCTGATCTGTTAGTGTCTTCAAGTGAGAATGCAAGCAGCGATTGGAATGGCGTGTGGGATGCAACTGCAATAATAACCAGTGAAGGATGGTTCGCAGAAATCGAGATTCCCTTTAATACCCTTAAATTCAAAAACAGCAAGGAACAATTTTGGGCCATTAACTTCGAGCGTAATATCCGTAACAAAAATGAAACCGACCGCTGGCAAAGCTGGTCAAGGGATTACACTCTCGAAAATTTCTCAGTTGCCGGAATATTGAGCGGTTTGAATAACGTAAAATACACTGAGAAATTCGAACTAAAGCCCTATGGATTGGCAGGATGGAATCTTAAAGAAGATACTAAAACCTATGAAGCAACTGGCAAAATCGGCGCGGATCTCAATTACAATATCACGCCTACATTAAAATTGAATCTTACTGCAAATACCGATTTCGCCCAGGTCGAATCTGATATATTACAGGTCAATCTCACTCGTTTCGATTTGTATTATCCCGAAAAGCGGGAATTTTTCCTGGAAGGAGCAAGCAACTTTGATTTTTATATCGGTAACAACAACAATGTGTTTTATTCAAGAAGGATAGGTATCGAAAATTTCCAGAGTGTTAATGTGCTTGGTGGTGTTCGTCTTTTCGGGAAAATTGGGAAAAGCAATATCGGTTTACTTTCGTTGCAAACTGCGGCTGTTGATACGATTCCAACGTACAATAACAGCGTGTTCCGCTACAAATACGATATTGGTTCTCAATCCTATATCGGGGGTATTATTACTTCAAAGATCAGCAATAACCATACAAATATTGTCATAGGCATTGATGGCACGTATTCAACTTCGCATTTTATGAACGACAGGAACCTTGTGTTTAATGGGCTTATTTGTAAAAGCATTGATGAAGGGAACATACAAAACAATGACCTGTCCTGGCGTTTATCTTCTGATTACCCCAATGATTTGGTTGATAATTTCATATCAATCTCTTCTGTACAGGAAAACTTCAACCCTGATCTTGGATTTCTTTCCCGCTCTAACTTCGAATCCTTTTCCTGGAATCTTCGCTTTACACCACGATGGTTCAATAATCTGGGCGTCCGTAAAATGCTTTTTAAACCCTGGGAGTTTGTCATTTACCGAACTCAAACAACACATGAGTTGGAGTCATACTTTAACGAATCCCGTCCGTTTGGGTTCCTACTTCAATCAGGGGATTCCTTTGAATTTAATCTTCAGCAATCCTTCGACAGGATTGATGAACCTTTTGAATTAACCGATCTGATTACGATCGATATTGGTAAATATTATATGCATAATATGGAATTTCAAATTAACACATACCAGGGCAGAAAAGTGTTTACTGAATTACTTTACAATTGGGGAACATTGTACGGCGGGACAATCAATACATTCTCTGTTATGCTTGGCATTAACATAAACAAGCATTTTAATTTCACAGAGCAATTTGAATCAAACAAGTTAAATATAAATTCTGTAACTGATAATATTTACCAACTTGTTTCCACTATTACGTATGCACTCACTACAAAATTGGATTTCTCAATACTTTCTCAGTACAATTCCGAAGTTGATGGCCTCTTTACAAACTTCCGCATACACTGGATTCCGAAAATAGGAAGTGATTTTTATTTCGTCTGGAACAACGGATATGATCCTGTTAAGCAAGCCGATTATTTAAAACCAAACATCAACAATGGTGCTGCAAAACTTGTTTGGCGATTTACCTTTTAAACAGTTTCAACATAAATGATCGAAAAACAAATCCATTCTGGTCCAATCTATACATTACGCCAACTCGTTATGTATTTCCTGAAACTTGGCTTCACCGGTTTCGGAGGACCTGTTGCATTGGTTGGCTATATGCACCGCGATTTGGTTGAACATCGTAAATGGATTTCAGAAGAAGAATATAAAGAAGGACTTGCACTTTCACAACTTGCTCCCGGTCCAATGGCTGCGCAGTTAAGCATGTACCTCGGATTTATTCATTTTAGGGTATGGGGTGCAACTATTGTCAGTATTGCTTTTGTGTTGCCTTCATTCATTATGGTTGTACTTTTAGGTATTGCCTATAAGCTTTTTGGAGGCTTACCCTGGATGCAGGCAGTCTTTTATGGTGTTGGTGCTTCCGTGATTGGGATAATCGCTATGAGTTCCTACAAACTTACCATCAAATCAATAAGCAAATTACAGCTTGTAGCAATCAGAAAGCAATGGATACTTTGGTTGTTTTACCTTGTAGCAGCAGCTATAACTATTATTACACAAAACGAAGAAGTATTGCTTTTCGTCGCAGCCGGTTTGATCTATATGTTTATTAAAGCTCCGCCCAAATGGATAAAACAAAGCGCAAATTCTTTAATTCTTGCAGGAGTTGGCTTTTGGCAATTTGAATGGGGCACACTCGGCAATATCGCTTTATTTTTTACTAAAGCTGGAGCTTTTGTCTTTGGCAGCGGACTGGCAATTGTTCCATTTCTTCATGGAGGTGTAGTGAACGAATACCATTGGCTTACTGAACATCAGTTTGTTGATGCAGTAGCTGTTGCAATGATAACACCTGGCCCGGTTGTAATCACAGTTGGTTTTATTGGTTACCTCGTAGGTGGTTTCCCTGGAGCTTGTGTAGCAGCGGCGGCTACTTTCCTTCCATGCTATTTGTTCACCGTCATACCTGCGCCATATTTTAAAAAAATAGCTCAAAATCAAAGCATCAAATCATTTGTTGATGGTATAACTGCAGCTGTAATCGGGGCTTTGGTAGGAGCTGTTGTAGTTCTTGCCTTTAGAAGCATTACTGATATACCTACAGCCCTCATTGCCATTGCATCCGTGTTTGCGCTCATCTACATAAAAAAAATACAGGAACCTTACCTTATCTTGATAGCTGCCATTATAGGTGTTATCTTAAAAACACTTTTATGAGAAAACCCATCGCCTTTTTGTGTATTTGTATTGCCATATTTGTTCTGTCATCCTGTCATCAAAACAGGAATGAAGTGATTATTTATACAAGCGTTGACCAGGTTTTTAGTGAACCTGTTTTAAATGCGTTTGAAAAGAAAACCGGTATCAGGGTAAAAACAATTTTTGATACTGAAGAAACTAAATCAACTGGTGTGCTCAACCGATTGATCACCGAAAAGGAAAACCCGCAATGTGATGTATTTTGGAGCGGTGATCCAATGCGGGCTGATGTATTGAAACAAAAAGGAATTACTGAATCCTACAAACCTTCAGCTTCAATAGGCATCAATCCTGTTTTCATCGACAAAGAGTACCACTGGATAGGATTTTCTTCACGTGCGAGGGTACTGCTGGTTAATACAAACCTTGTTAAAAGCGATGATTTTCCGAAATCAATTCTTGATTTATCAAATGTAAAATACAAAGGGAAATTTGCCATAGCTAATCCATTATTCGGAACAACTTCCTTTCACATTGCCTCTTTGTTTGTTGAACTGGGGGACGAAAGAGCAAAACAATTCTTAGCTGATTTAAAAAGGAATGAAGTTATAATTGCTTCCAGCAATGGAGATGTAAAAAAGAAAGTCAGCAATGGTGAGGTTGCTCTTGGCCTGGCAGATACTGATGATGGGAACGAAGCTATCAAAGAAGGCTTACCTGTAAAAATGATTTTTCTGGATCAAAACGGATTTGGTAATCTTATCGTTCCCAATACAGTTTCTTTGATTAAAAACTCTCCAAACCAGGATAATGGTAAAAAACTGATTGATTTTCTTTTATCAGTTGAAGTAGAAAAAATGCTTGCCGAAAGTTGTGCCCAGATGCCACTGCACAAAGGAGTAAAAGTTCCTTCAAATGTTCCCTCACTCGACAATATCATCCCCATGAAAGTTGATTACGGAACTGTCGCTCAAAAATCAGAACAAATAAAAGAATTTCTCAAAAGTTGGATAGAACAATAACTAAAAAATCAAACCATGAAAAATCTGAAATTGATTAAGGTCTCAATTATCATATCAATACTAATGATAGGGAATAAAGTTTATTCTCAAACTCCGCACGCATACATTACAAATTTTAATGACTCAACTATTTCGGTCATTGATATGAATAAAATGTTAAAAGTTGCCGATATAGTTACTGGTAAAAATCCGCATGGCGTTGATGTATCTCCGGATGGAAGAACGGTTGCTGTCAGTAACGAAGGAAGCAATACGGTCTCCATAATTGATGCTTATGCAAACAAAGTGATAAAAACAATTTCCGTCGGCAAACACCCGCATCAATTAGCATTTAGCAGGGATGGGGAAAAACTTTTAGTTACTCTCAATGCAGACAATGCTCTTTGCATCATCAATACAAACAATTGGTCATCTGATACCATAATTAATGTTGGCAGAAATCCGCATATAGTTTTGCCATCACCTGACGGGAAACTTGCATACATCACTCTCGAAGGTGATGAAAAAGTTGTTATACTAAACATATCTACATTAAAACTCGTCACCGAAATCCCGGTATTTGGCTGGCCACGTATCCCGGATCTGACAACTGATGGGCGAACATTATATCTTTCACTTCGCTGGTTAAACGGAGTATTGATTATTGACACTGAAAAGAAACAGGTTAGCAATTGGATTCAATTGCCACAAAACGAGAAATTTCCTTCCGAGGGTAAAGCCTCACATGGTATAAAACTATCGGCTGACGGGACTATGCTGTTTATTACAAGCCAGATTCGCAACAGTGTAAGCGTCATCAATACAAAAACAATGAAAGTTATTAAAGAAATACCAGTTGGTACTGATCCCAATTGGATTGATTTTACAGCAGATGCAAAATATGCAGTGGTCAGCAATACAGGTTCAAATGATGTTTCAATAATTGATTTGAAGAAGCTGTCGGTCATAAAATCACTGCCTGTCGGCAAAGCCCCAAAAAGGCTGAAAGTTGCTACTACTAACAACTAATCAATGCAGAAATCTATTGATGCAAAATTTATCGCATGGCCTGCCGCATTACTTTTTGTAGCTGGTATTTTATTGCCATTGCTTTATTTGGTAATCGGTACAATGCTTGTTGGAAGTAAAATATCCTTTGATAATTTCAGTAGCATTTTCGAACCAGCTGTCTTAAAAAGTATTATTAGCAGCATTATAATTGCTACATCCACTGGTTTAATTTCTGTTGTTGTCGGATGTGGCTTTGCCTTTCTATTTGTAAAAACAAATCTGCCATATAAAAATTTATTGAGGCTCTTGCTGGTATTGCCTTTATTGTTACCGCCGTACATTATAACAGTAGCCTGGACGGATGTTTGGATTTACATCGGCATTCCGGTGTATATCTCTCACAGTTTGCCGGCGGTAATATTTATTCTCAGTACTGTTTATATTCCCCTCTCAACTTTTATTATTGGCGGTAGCATGCAAAATATCAGTGCCTCCATTGAAGAAGCCGGAGAGATGATAACAGGGTATAAAACTGTTTTCTTCCGGATTATATTGCCACTTATTCGTCCGGCACTATTTTCATCTTTCATTCTCATTTTTATCTTGTCAGTTTCCGAATTTGCAGTTCCTTCGTATTTAGCAGTAGATGTTTTCACTACCGAAATCTTCACACAATTTTCAGCTTTTTATAATTATTCGGCTGCTATCACACATGCCCTTGTGCTTACCGCCATTTGTTTATTGCTTATTCTTCCTGAAAAATTCTATTTATCAAATGCGCCGTTTATTACTTTCGGCAAGAAATCATTCAGGTGGAAGACCAATATACTTGATAACAAAACAAAATGGCTATTGCTTTGTGTAATGTATATTCTTCTGTTTGTAGTGCTTCCCCTGATAATGCTTGTAGTTCAATCCATAACTGGTACTGGCGTTTCTTTTATGGCAATATTTAAGCAATTGTTACCGGCATTAACTGACAGTTTACTTTTATCAGCTACAGGAGCATCGTTAATCACCGTACTCGGGTATGCTTTTGCAACAATCAGCGTTACTTTTAGAATCAAGATCAGCGATTTTCTTTTACTGCTGGTATTTTCAGTTCCTGCTATTGCCACAGGGATTGCACTAACAAGTTTTTACAATACACCTGCCTTGAATTTTATTTATAGTTCCTCTATCATTGTCCTTATTGCATTTACGGCACGTTTTCTGTTTATCTCACAGAAAATTATTGCTAACGGGTTAATGCAAATTCCCCATTCGTATCAGGAAGCCGCAATCCTGATGGGTGCATCTTCATTTTATGCATTTCGGAAAGTGGTTTTACCCTTGGTAGGTGAGTCTTTATTTACTTCATTTTTTCTGGTACTTATTTTCTGCGTCAGCGAACTCACAACCGTAATAATGGTATATCCTCCGGGAATTTCCCTCTTACCTGTCCGCATTTATACGCTCATGGCAAATGCGCCACAAAGCACCGTGAGTACCATGTGCTTGATCGCATTATTGTTTTCATTATTCCTGATAACGTTGATGTTAGGCGGACGTAACTTATTATTCAATCAACAATGGAAGAAAAGTCAGTAATAGCATTTCATAATTGCACCAAGCGTTTTGGCAATAAAACAGTCCTCGACAATATTTCATTCTCTGTTGCTGAAAAAGGTGTCTTTATCTCCATCCTTGGCAAATCAGGTAGTGGTAAAACTACATTGGTACGATTGCTTGCAGGATTAGATAAACCAGATAATGGGCAAATCACAATTGATGACAAAGTGGCTACGCACGATACAAAAATCATTTTACCGCCACATCGTCGTAACATAGGATTTATCTTTCAGGATCTTGCGTTATTCCCGCACCTTACTGTTTTTGAAAATATTGCTTTCGGATTGAAATTAAATAAAGTTATTGATTTTGCTGGTATTGTAAATGAAATGCTTGATCAATTCGGACTTCTTTCTTATAATGACAACTATCCAAATCAATTATCCGGTGGGCAGCAGCAATTGGTTTCCCTTGCGCGCAGTTTGGTGTTGAAACCGGAAATTCTATTAATGGATGAACCTCTTGCTAACCTTGATGTGAAACTGAAGACGCAAATACGGGCTCTCCTGAAAAGAATTGTTAAGGAAAGAAATATTATCCTGCTTTATATTACGCACGATCATACCGAAGCAATGGAATTAAGTGATCAGATTCTGCTTTTGAATAATGGAAGTATTGATTTTTTCGGAACACCTTACGAAATGCTTCAATCTGAGAGTACTTTTGTCAAAGAATTTATTGAACTGTAAATCAAATAAATAAAAAACCATATGAAAACAATTCTTATTGCATCAATAGCACTTATAACACTACTTGCATGCGCCAACGCTCCTTCTGATGAGGGTAAAGCAACTTTAATGTCTGTAACTAAAGCTTATGCAGTATCATCTGATACTACAATTAATTTCAATAAATGCGAGATCAAAAAACTACCAAATGGATTTACTGCAACTTCAACCGGAGCACCTCAAATACTCAACTGGCAGATAATTGAAGAAAAAGGCAACAAAGTTGTTGCACAACTAGCAGCTAACCAGGGCGATTATTACAACCTGCTTGTGTTGGATCATCCAGTTTATAAAAATCTCACAATTTCGGTTAAGATAAAAGCAGTTTCTGGTGAAGAAGATCAGGGCGGAGGTCTCGTCTGGCGATACATTGATAACAATAACTATTATATTGTCCGGTATAACCCCCTTGAGAAAAACCTTCGCTTATACCATGTTGTCAAAGGCAATCGCATTCAACTTAAATCTGTTGACAGTAATATTGGAAGTAACGAATGGTTCACCTTATCTGTAACAATGAATGGAACTAAAATTACATGTTCACTAAACGGATCAAAACTAATTGAAACTACCGATGATGTTTTTATCCAGCCAGGAAAAATAGGTTTCTGGACAAAGGCTGATGCCGTTACTTACTTTAATGATATGAAAATACTGGGTTTATAATACTTTTGAGATTAAACTTGATCACTTCCAATATCCCTCCATCGCACCCAGTCTGTGCCTGATGGCTATTTGTGTTTATCTGCCATGATAGATGAGGTTAAAAGCACAAATTAATATCATTTCAAAACAAGCATAATAAAAAGAAAAAGAACGGATAAAACGCGCTTCCATAGTTCTTACAGTCTATAATATAACTGTTTGACGTGGTTTAGTTTTATCCGTTCATAAAAATCAAATAAAAATTGCCTCCTACAATATGTATTATAATTTATGCTTTTGGTAACAAATCTGTTGTCTTTAGTGTGGGTGCTTTAAAAATGCCAAGCAAACCGTTAATTCCTACTGTCATTATTATATTATACAGGAAAGCAATAAAGGCAATTAATAGTAAAGCTCCTGAAATAGCTGCCAGAACCATGTAAGGCATAAATTCGCCATTTACATAAAGTGAGCGGCGCAACATTCCCTGTAAACCTGCCATCCCCATAAAGGCACCCATGCCTATCCCTCCGAGCAGATGGCACCAGAAATGGATATTGGTTAATTTCTGACTGTAAAGCTTGGCTCCATTGGTAAGTATCGGAAGCAGAAAATAAATAGCTGAGTACAAAGTCATGCTTAATCCTATTAATATCGCCACATGAACATGAGGCCCGATTACCCATTGTGTATTGTGAAGAATTCGGTTCAAACCAAGGTCAGCCTGCATAATTCCAGCCGGTACTGCCAGAGCGAAACCAAGTAATCCGCCTAATAGAAATTTCAAAGGATTGCTCATTTTCAATGGGCGTGCGCTCCATAAAGTTGCGAGAGTAATAAAGAAGGCAAGTCCCTGGGTAATTAGTTCAAAGGCTGTCACCATTTCACCCGACGCAACTTTAAGAAATCCGGGTTGTGCCTGGTCCGACATTAAATGGTGCGACCACACCGTCCATGAAACAACAAGTTCAACCAGTAATGCAGCACGGGCCCAGTTCTCCATAAAAAGTTTCTTGCCGGTAATCAAAGTGGCCAACAGATACCATGTTCCTGCAACAAATATTAAAACCAATCCATCAGCAACAAGATCCAGGCCCCACCAGAACCAGTTCTTATATAACAAAGCATCAATTGCCGACGATTTAAGGTCATATCCCAACAATGCCGCAACCATATATATCAGTATGAGTACACCGGTGAAAAGTATAATACCAGCATTTAAGGCAACATCAACAGTTCCCCTGGCAATGGCTGCGACCGGTAACGAAACCAAATGTTCTTCCTGTTTATCTTTCTTTTTAAAAAGGTTCTTTAACCCGCTGTATCCGATTGCTGATCCAATTAATGCTCCAACAGGCTGTTTTGCCCATCCTTCCGGTGTGTAAACAATGGTTTTAAAAATATTGACTACAAACAATAAGGTACCAACCATAATCACAGCGATACCGGTAATAAAAAATGTGCCGCCAATCACGCTGAATTGTTTAAAGTCAGCCGGTAAAGGCCAGTACAGTGTATAAAGAGGAGCATAATGCGAAAGAAACCCGGCAAACCAGAAAATGAAAGTGCCGATAGCAATGCACCAGAAGGTAATATTCGCGAGTTTAATGCTCCACAAGGGCTTATTCATTAAAAAAGGTACAAGGAATAGGAATGCCCCAAAAACAATAGAGTAGGTGGAACCAAAAATTCCAACCAGTGGATGTGCTGTAAGTATGGCAAAAAATTGCTCCTTAGGCATTCCAGGTATCGGGCTTACTTCGTACACTCTCATGATCATACCTTCAAGTACAACCAATCCGTAATACAACAATCCGACTACTACAAAACGCAGTGTAATTTTTTGCATGGGAGTCAGGGTACGGTGTTTGAACAATCCCTGTTCTCCATTCATTAATGTATCTATATAGCTCATAGTAACAAGTTTTTACGTTTATTTTAGTTTGAATTAATCTGTGACTTCAACTACATCCTTTTCTATCATAAATACACCGGCGGGGCCAGAGTATTCGGTAGATCGGATGGAATAAACGCCTGGCCTGTCAAACTGCCACAAAATATCATTGTTGTGACCAGGAATAACCTGCATCTGGAAAACCATACTGTTATCATTGCGAAACAAGCCGAATCCATAGGTAAGATCGCCTGATTTTACATTGAAAAGTACTTTGTCATTAGTTTTGATAAGCAATTTCTCCGACGGAAGTTGGAACTTGTGATCCTGAACGCTGATTTCAAATACTTTATCCGCTTTAATATCGGCCCTGTTCAAATCCATGGGTGCCCATGGTATAGTATTGAACGTTACGATGTGAATTGTTACACCCAGCAGGATCAGAAATCCCACAAAAGTGTAAAAGTAAGCCGGCTTCACTTTCGAAGGGCCATCGGTTGTTACACGATATGCGAACCAGCCTACCAGCAATATGATGGCCAGAGCATAAAATGTGTAAATAAATGTTTGTCCATGAAGGACGGTGTTCGAGTCTACCATAATTTCACGTTTTAATGGTTAATAATTTAGTTAATTTAGTACTACATATATTTATTAGTCTTTTGAGGAGTCTTTCAGTGTTAATTAAATGAAAGATCATTGCTTTATATAAGCAAATCTGCCAGTGTGGTGGTTTTTATTGTTACAAGAAATGCCTGCTTTGGTTTTTCCCAAATCTGATGCAAGGCGCAGGGTTTATCAACCGGGCAAACAGCGTTACCCAATACACATCCTTCGAAAGATTGAAGATCTTCGACCGAGTTGATAATTTCAGAAAAATAGATGGTATCAAGTGGTCGGGCAATTATGTATCCTCCGCTTCTGCCTAATGCGCCTATAATAAAACCGCTTTTAGATAAATCAGTTAGCAGACGCATTAAATATCGCTTTGGAATATCAAGTTCCTCGTAAAGGTTTTGAGCCGAAAACTGTGTTTCGTTATTCAACGCCATGTAGGTAAGAATCCTTAGCGCGTATTCGGAAGTTTTACTGATAAACATAAATTAATACTTACAGGTATTAGTTTATGCAAATGTAAACAAAGATTGAAATTAACAATATGTTAATGAAAATATATTTTTATTTAAAATGGGACTATCTCCAATTCTTCAAGATATATCTATTTTAATCTAAATTATAAAAATATTCACCCATATTCCTATGCCCAACCCACGCAGGCTGTGCCGGATGGCTACATGCGCTTTTTCCTGTCATGGTATTTGCAGAAAAAAGCAAATACACCGAGGCACGCCAGGAAAAAAGCGCACTCCACCACCGGTAGCTTGCTATTACATAATGTGCTCTTATGGTCTTGGTAGAAAGCCCATAAGCACACTATGTAAAGCAGCCACAGCCTGCTTACCTGCCCACTCCACCCACTTCCTATGCAGTTGCAAGCCATTCATTACTCGTCCCTCGTAATTTCATGCCTTTCACTGCCCCACAGCAGCAAATAAGCCTCGTTCCTCATCTTATCAGCTGCTAAAACCTACCGCACTTTCCGGTTAGACAAGAAATACAAGCCGGGGAGTTATTTGTTTACAAGTCAGTTCTACAAGTGACGAGCAGCAATCTGAGAATCCATCACACTTTCCATGTTGCTGCAAGCAATTGTCTGTCGTCTGCCATATTCCGTCCTTTGTTTGCTAGCCACCTTAAAAGTCTTGCAGGTTCGTACTTCCCGGACACCTGCTATCGCACATTCCATCGTAACGGTGACCGCAAAGTACACGCCTAAAGCAAAGCCTCGTTCCTCGGCTCAGCTTTTACTTTGCGCCGTTGGTAGAAACCGCGCAAAGTAGCGGCTTCACCAGCCAGCCTTTCAAGGATGTCCTGCAAAGTCGTCCTCCCTTAGTCATACGCCATCCAATCACTTTCGCAACACCCACAGCAGCATACCTGTATGGCAGCCAGGTTACTACAACCACCACACCTTTTTTCGGCTCGCCAGTCGCTTTCTGTCACACATGCCAAGCCACAGCGACCGTCAAGCACGAAAACCTTACACAACGTAACCCGTCCGACCATCCAGGCAAGCTGCTAAAGCCTCCCCACTTCCTGGTTGACGTGTATCTTTAGCTATTCAGCACCACAAGTACAAGCGGTATTTCTTGTGCGCTATCGCCCTCAGGTTGGTCGTTACAGCGCAAGCCACAGCGTGCGGTAAAGGTTGGTTATACCTTTTATTCGGTTTTATCTTTATTATTCCCTGACTGCTGCCCAAGCAGTATTTATTCATCGGCAATGTCTTGCTTATTTTTTAAAAGTATTGCCGTCTCATTTATACTGCCCTGCGCTGCCCTTATCCTTCATATCTGACCTTCGAATCAAAAACTTATCCCCAACAATTATCTGGAGCTTGCATAACTATTGCCTTCGTTCAAATTATTTTTAATTAGTGGCTAAAGAGGTGGATTTTTTCAGCAAAAGAAAAAGGGAAAAGAAAAAAATGAAACGAATATAAAGTAGCATTCCAGCAAATTCAAGTACAGCCTTGCAGCACAACGGTTTCTCATTTGTAGTTTAATATCGCGCTGCAAGGACTGCCCTTCGGGTGCATTCATTATTTTATGCATAACACGCTTTGAGTTTCATCGCGTGTTTTTTCATGCAATAAAATAATGACCTGCATACTTGATTTTGCTTCCATGCTTCATTGCCTGATGGTTTCCTTTTTTTCTTTTTTCCCTTTTTCTATTTTTTGCTAAAAAAATTGTGGAAGGGGTGCTAAAGGAAAGATCGGACTAACCTCCAAAAAACTTTCAATATGCAGAAAATCACCACTTACAGCCCCGACCAGAAGCGAAACCCGTTCGCATTCTTCATCCTCAGCAAAGGAATGAACAGCGGCAAACCCCTGGAGCATCCCTGCCCCAATTGTTTCACTTTCAACGCCTCCACTCAGGAGGAAAAGGACCACTTTTTCTGGATCTGTTTTGGCCTCTGGCAGTCCAAAGCCTTGCATCCTTTCCTCAATGGTTCAGTTATTCCCTTCATCCATCTTCGTGATCTAAACCAGGTAATCAACCAGGCATCCGAAAAAGCCCTGGCAACCCCGGCCAATTTCCTCAAAACCGTCGAAGCCCTCAAAATCCTGGATCAGCACGAGAAGCAGTACCACCGC
The DNA here is from genome assembly GCA_963665485.1 of Bacteroidales bacterium. Classification (GTDB taxonomy): domain Bacteria; phylum Bacteroidota; class Bacteroidia; order Bacteroidales; family UBA4417; genus UBA4417. Next base: position 2,731,536 of record OY762227.1, read on the forward strand.
AATCTCCTGCTAATCTCAGAAGCTAAAAAGGCAATCTTCGCCAATTACCGCTCAGTTCCATCCTTCTACCGGTAACCCCTTAAACCCTTATAAATCATGACACAAAAAATTTCAACAATTTCAAAAGCAACAGCCGAAAAGCACGGCTATTATTTATTCGGAGGCAAAGGTGATGTTTGGTTAAACACCGCTCATTTGTCTCATGGCGGAATGCCAACAACATTGTGCGGACGCCCTATGCTCAGTACAAACTGGGTGCGCATTAATGAAGTTCAGGAAGTCGGGTGCACTGAATGTTCCAGTCTTTTTGATCTCGCAATTTCACTTTAATTAACCAGGTGCCCGGGCTACATGGCCCGGGTTTCTTAATCCATTCAACCATGACAAACCCTGAGATCATCAACCGCACTTTCCGTTTTATCTACAATATCCCTTCAAACTTCATTGAAGAGATTTGGTCCGACAGCCCTCTCCTGGCCGATCACTTGAAAGCCAAGTTTATCGGCTTTTGCAGATCTGAAGGCTATGCCTCAGCAAATGCCATCCTTAAATTCTTCGCTTCCCTCGATGAATCCAACACCGAGAAATTCTGCACTTATGCATCCACCTGGATACAAGAGCATAACTAAATCCCTAAAACCCCAATTTCATGAAAAAGTATTTTAATGATCCGCGCCCTCTTACCGTAAGGTATACCGGCAAATGTGCAGAATGTGGCACCACCCTCAAAAAAGGCTCAGCTGCATATTACTGGCCTTCTGATGGCAAACTCTATTGCCTATCCTGTGGAGAATCTGAGTACCGTCAATTCCTCTCAGCTGCAGCCGATGAGGCTGTTTACCTGGGTACCGGCAATCCATTTGCCTGTTAAAAACCACAAAATTTACCTTATCAAGCCCGGTTTTCTGGGCTTTTTAATTGAAATCAGTCAAATAATTCAATAATAATGAAGAATATATTTAGCAATCCAGTGCAATCAGTTTCATAATTATACATAACACACTGTATTAGTGTTGTTTACAATAGTTTTCAGTATATACTGCAGTATCTTTGTACAGTAATCAGGCACGATATAGAACCTTATCAATTCCATACCAAGTCCGTATCAAGGCCTCTTTTTTAACAAATACACACTTAAATACCTTACGCCCTATGGCAATCGTCCAAAATCCCATCACCGGCAGGACCCGAAAGAAATTCGGAACTGCAGTTTTCTCGAAACACTACGAGCAAAACACCATGAGAACCCGCCCTATGCAGGTTTCTAATCCACGAACCGAAGGCCAGGTTATGCAGCGGAGCAAATTTGCTCAGACTGTAGACCTGATCCGACAGGTACTCCCAATTGTTAATGATGCATATTCCAATACGCTCAAAAACATGTCTCCGTTCAACAAGATTGTTAGTATTAACTCTAAGAACATTTTTGTTGAAGGCACCAATGAAATCGATTACACCAAAGTTCAGTTTTGCGACAACGAAGGCAGCAATGTCCGCAACGTTGAGTTGACCTGTGAAGATGACCAGGTAGTTAGTTTTCTCTGGGAACCTAACACAATCAATCAGGCTGAACTTGATGAACCGGTTTCGATTATCCTGGTTAACTGTATCAAGAACAAAGCAGTGAACTTCCCAAATGTTGCTTTGAGATCTGAAAGTGCAGCCAGCGTTGTTGCACCAGTTGAATGGGTTGGTGATATGGTTGCAGCATACTTCAATACAACCGATTACACGACTTCAAATCCGAAAGCTGATGGATCTATCCCGAAAAAGAAAGTTATCAGATTTAAAGCCGGAGCTGATCTTGCAAAGAATGTGAAGTAGGATTTTCAGGTACAACAGGGGTTAAAAAACCCATTTTTCAAATGTTGTACCTATGTTGTACCCATCATTTTACTTAAAATGAAAATGCCTGTAAATCAAACGATTACAGGCATTTTTTGTTGTTTTTAGCGGTCCGGACGGGACTCGAACCCGCGACCACATGCGTGACAGGCACGTATTCTAACCAACTGAACTACCGAACCAGATATAGTTATTGGGACTGCAAAAGTAACACTTTTTATGAGACTCCAAAATATTTATGCGTATTTTTTTGAAATAATTCTTGTGTTCGTATTAAATTTATTTAAAAACCTAATTCACAGTACGGTTACAAATTGTATTAAAAGTACAAAGATCACAGGTGTCACGGTTTTCTGTTTGACCGAAAGGTTCCGAGGTATCAAAAATACTTTCAATTATCTTTTTTAGTTCATTTTTGAAATCTGAAAGCAAGGATTTATCAATAAAATCACTTTTATCAATATCAGTCTTAATAAGGTAAGAAGATGATTTTCGTAACGAAATAATGCCTGATATCAGTTGCCCCGGAGGAATTGGCTGCATATCTGAATACATTAACGCATACGTGAGAACCTGAAGAAGCTTTCCAGGTTCGTCTTTATCCTGAAAGTTTGAAATCAGGTCAATTTTCAGATCCTTGTTTTCAACTTTACCAGTTTTGTAATCAATTATGCGTGTGATTCCTCCTGCCTTGTCGATGCGATCAGCTTTTCCATGTAATTTTACTTTGAAAACTTCACCACTTCCTGTATCTGTTATATCTATAGTGGATTCCAGATTTTCTTCAAGCATTAATATCTCAATAGTAAAATTGTTTTGTTCGAGGTATTTTTTTTCAGCCAGAAGAAACCTTTTTACCATATTTTCGGCCACTTTCACAATCAGCAGATTTTTCCCGGTTGAAAGTTCGTCTGTTTTAAATTTCAGGGCAAAAGATTTATGCACATGCTGAATGGCTATTGGTAATAAGGTTAATAGAATTTTCGGAGTAATTAAGTCGTCCTTTTTTGTTAAATATGTGTTTTGCAAGGCTTCATGTACAATTTCACCTAACATAGCGGCATCAATGGTTTCAGAAACCTGGTCGGGCTCGCTGATTCGCAATACCTGTGAAAAGTAAAACTGTAGTTTACATGTCAAATACATCGCCAACGCTGTTGGTGAAAGACCTCTATCAGCAATTTGGCGCAGGCGCAGCATAACTTCAGCTGATTTTTCAATGGAAATCTCACCGGAACTGGTATTCCCGGGTAATACTGAAAGGGTTTGTTCTGTGATCTGAATTTTAGAATTTATCGCAGGCATTTCATACAACATCTGACTGATAAACCGGCTTTTTTCACCTCCGCCCAGTTCGTCGCCTTCGGTATTATATATAAGCCAGGCATTTTCAACGCGTTGCATCAGCCTGTAAAAATGGTATGCAAAAACGGCAGTCCGTTCGCTGTATCGCTGCATGCCGAATTGTGTCCGGACTTCATCAGGAATAAAAGTGGTTTGATGCTTTCCTCTTGGCAATAAGCCTTCGTTTACCGAAATCATAATAATATCTGTAAAATCAAGCAAACGGGTTTCAAGCATGCCCATCACCTGCAATCCATTGAGTGGTTCACCATAAAATGGAAGACGCAATCCTGCTATCAGATTGCTGACAATGGATTGTACAGTTTCAATATCGGGTTTTAATTCGGGATCTTTTAAAATAGTATCCAGTTTTGAGCATAATACCGCTGCATGAAACAGGTATTCTAATTCTATCGGATGAATATGGCCTTTGGTTTCATTATCTTCCTTTTCCACAAGTGAAAAAGAATCACGTAAAAACGAAATAACATCCTTCACCAGGCGGATCACATCTCCGGCTTCAATTTTGGTACTTCTAAGATACGGCTCAAAAACAGCGGCGAGTGGCTTGTGGATGTTGTTTAACAGTTGTAAAAGATCAAAAGATAGATAGAATGATTTTGCTACCTTAGAATTTCCTGATTTTTCGGGATATACCTGGCTGATTCTTTGAGCCGAAACTATAAATGGATGTGAAAGAAACCGTTGGATATCCTTATAATAAAACCTCAGTAATGGATATGTCCCTGGTTCATAATCAGGAACCGGCTGCGCAAATCGCTGGGCATTCGCGAACATGGTCATGATTATATTTATCAACGAAAACACGGGTGTTTGTTTCAGCGGGAACCCCATGGTAACATTAAAGTCTCCAGTCTCAACAGGAATTGAATTAAGTACCGGAAGTAAAAGGCCTTCATCCACGAGAACCAACGCAATTCCATCAGAACTTCCTTTTTTTCTGATCAGTTCCCGGATCAATTCACCGGCAAGTTTTGCCTGGCCAACGTTTCCCGGAACACCAATCACAGAAAAAGCTTTAGTATCTTCACTAAGAGCATTGCCTATCCAGTTCAACGAGCCAAAGGTATTCTTGCTAATATATTCTCTTAAAAATCGACCAGCTTCCTGGCGTGGGTCCTTAAGGTAATAGTCATCAGCATCCCAATATATTTCTGCTTTGCCAGCTTCTACAAGGTATTTCAGGAGATGTTCTTCGGCAGCTGTTAACGCGTTAAACCCGGCAAAAACAATACTATCCCATTCTGAAAATGATTTGTTCTGAATGTCTTTAAGTAAAACATCAAAGGCAAGCCCAAAATAACCTTCGCCATGTTTCAGCAGTTCATCCCGGAACAATGTATAGCAAGGTGCAAGCGAATTATAAAAGCGTAGATAATCCTGCTCGAAAGGTGTAAGTGGCTTCCCGTCAGGATTCCAGTGCTTCATGACTTTAATTTCATCCAGAAACTGAAACACCTTTTCACCATCGGCAATATATTGATCAATTTCATCAAAATCACCGAGTAACATAGTGCCCCAGGAGATAAATTCGGAAAACGGTTGAGCTTTATCTTTTTCCAGAGACTTGTAAACCTTGTAAAGCCTGGCAATCAGATCGAGTGGATCACTTAATTTCAGGCCTGACTTATAAACTACAAAATCCTCAAGCGCATAAATATCAGGAAGCCAGACTGGTTTATCGATAATGCGCGAAACATATTGTTTGAAAAACAATCCTGCTCTCCGGCTTGGAAAAACCAGACAAATCCGGCTGAAATTATTGCCGTGGGTTGTGTATAAGTGTTTGGCTAGTTTATCGAGGAAGGGTTCCATGTATTTTATTTCTTGACCTCAGCCCGGCCTCGTAATGAAAGATGGAGTTGAGAAGATTTGGTTTGACCTCACCCCCCTGCCCCCTCTCCTTGAGGAGAGGGGGTGGGAACGTGAAGGCTGAGAATGATTTGAGCTATTATTTCAAAATTTTGGTTTTTTTGAGTAATGTTTCGGCTTTTTTCAATTCTTCCGGTTTTCCCATATCCAACCAATTTTCGGGATTGTGTTCAAAGCCTTTAATTTTATTTGTTGAAGCCAGTTCGAGATATGTATCAACTATTGAGAATTTTCCTTCTTTTTTGATGGAATTAAAAATAGCCGGATCAATAATATGAATACCACTGAAAGCAAATCTCACCAGGTTTTGCGATTCAGGTCTAGCGATCCTGATTTCTCCCGTTTTCGTGTTCTCCCAGCCGCATATCTGCATTTGTTCATCAAAAAGAAAATACCGGGAAGTCTCACGATCGCATACAGCCAATGTTGCCAAAGCATTATTTTTAATCTGAAAATCAAGCATTTTCGTATAATCCAGATCACTTATCACATCCACATTTTGCACCAGGAACGGTTGCTCATCGTAAAAAAACCACGATGCTTTTTTTAATCCACCTCCGGTATCGAGCAGTAAATCTTCCTCATTCGAAATGGTGATATTTGCTCCAAAGTTGTTGTTCTGCTTAAGGAACTCAATTACCTGCCCGGCAAAATGATGCACATTTACCAGGATATCATTGATTCCATTTTTCAACAAATGTGTAATCAGTATTTCGAGCATTGGAACACCTGCAACAGGAACAAGCGCTTTGGGCATAGTTTCTGTATACGGCCTAAGCCTGGTTCCTAAACCGGCGGCAAAAATCATTGCCTTCATAATTTATCTGGATTGTTTTTGTAATAATTCCGGATCAGCACTTTTTTCAATTCCCGGTGAATAATAAGTTCCGTAATCACTTCAGGTAATGACCATTCAGGATGCAAGGAACTGGAATCCATAATTTTATTTTCACCCAGGTCGACCTGGTAGAGCAAAGCTGAAAGGCGATGTGGATCAATCTCGAGCAAATGCGAAACATGCCAGGTCAATTGCTGGAATAGCTCATCGTAAGCCATATTGGTATTTCCCGTGAAATCTACATCCATACCGAACATGGTAAAATCTTTTTTTACCTGTTCAACCGTTTGTCGGATAACTTCGGTTTTTGTTTTATAAAGCTCAATATCAAACGACTCCAAAATAATGTTATAATTTTTCGGGTTTACAAACGTATTTCTCTTTATTTACTTTTTTACCGCATTTTTTACATTCAAACTTTGGATCAGCTTGTTTTTTAGCGCGTTTATCAGCATCCTTGGTTTCACACATTGTTTTTGACATAAATTTCTTTTTGGTTAGAATCTTATATCACAAACATCCTGAGCCTGATGAAGTTCATTGTGCAAAGGATAAAAGCTATTTTAAATTCAGATTCTTCATTTCCTGGTGGTAAACACTCACTTTTAACGAATACGTTTCTTCGAGGTAAGCTGCAACCCTCGAAGCGCAAAACACTGATCGGTGTTGTCCACCAGTGCATCCGAAATTAATCTGTAAGTGACTGAATCCGCGCCTTTGGTATTCCTGAACACTCTGATCAACAATTTTATATACATTGGTCAGAAATTTGGCAACTGCCTTTTCTCTGTCAAGGTATTGGATTACAGGCTCATCAAGACCGGTGAACTTCTTGTAATGATCATATCGACCAGGGTTAGGCAAAGCCCTGCAATCGAAAATAAAGCCTCCTCCGTTTCCGGAATAATCCGGCGGAGGGCCATTTTTGAATGAGAAACTGTTTACTGAAACTGTAAGTGTGCCTGCCTGGGGCAATTCGGGAGTTGTGATCTCAGATTTGGCAATCTCCTGTAAGGCTTTCATCAATTCAGGTAACTCAAACCTGAATTTAACATTTGCCAGTAACCAACGGATATTTTCAATTGCATACGGTATGCTTTGCAGAAAATGTGCCCTGCGCTCAAAATATCCTCTGAAACCATAAGCTCCCATCACCTGTAAAAGACGGATCAACACAAACCCGTAATAGTCGTCGACGAACTTTTTTTCATCTATTTGAATATAGTTTTTCAGGTTTTCGAGGTACCAATAAAGCATATCCTCCCTGAAACTATATGGCAACGAAGCTTTTACCTGGAAAAGCAAAGAAGCAAGATCGTACTGAAGCGGGCCTCGGCGTCCACCCTGGTAATCAATAAACCATGGTTTATCATCATGAATCATAATATTCCTGGCCTGAAAATCGCGGTACATAAAAAACTGGTTGCCACTTTTCAATAAATGAATAATCAGCCTGTCGAAATCATCTTCAAGAGCTGCTTCATTGAAAGGTATTTTCAGTAACCTTAGAAAATAGTATTTAAAATAATTGAGATCCCAACGCATGGATCGTCCATCAAATTCAGCGGAAGGATAACACACCGAAAAATTCAGGTTTTTGCCTGCATCAACCTGGAATCGCGGAAGTTCCGCTATGGCCAGTTTATATAATTCAAAAGTCTTTTCCGAAGGTATTCCATTCATGCAGTTCTGCTCCAGGTGATCGAGCAATGACAGATCTCCTAGGTCACTGATCAGGTAGCAATCGTTTACAAGGTCGGAGGCATAAATTTCAGGAACATGGAGCCCCAATTGCCGGAAGTGATTTGTAAATGCAATAAAAGCCTGTGTTTCACTTTTATCCGGACTGTACACGCCGATAGCTTGTTTGTCCTGTCCGGTTAAGCGGTAGTATTGGCGGTATGATCCGGCCTGTGGAAGAGGAAGAATCTCAATTCCCTGTTCCGGCGCCCATTTCTGAAACAGGCTGTGAAGGATATCTGTTTGATCCGTTTTCGACACGAAATTTTGTAAATATGATTAATAAAAAGCTGTTATGCAAATTTATGGTTTTTAGTTTGGAATAGAGATATTATTCTTCAACAAGTCCGCTTATTATTTGTTAAACGTAGTATATTTGTTGCCCGAGCCGTAAGCAACTTATTCAAAATAAAATTATGGAAAATACTAAAGCATTAGAAATCCTCAAGACCGCAATTCTTCTTGAAAAGCGAGGAAAAGCTTTTTATGAAAAGATGGCTGAGCAGACGGAAAGCCCTGAAGCCCGTAAGATTTTTACCACCATGGCTGAAGAAGAAAAAGCCCATGTGGAATTCCTCTCAGTTCAGTTTGCACATTATGTGAAGGAAGGAAAGTTCTCAAAACCTGATTATAGCGGTGGTGAACCTGAGGATATATCGCATGAGATACTCAATCCTCAGCTGATTAAGGAAATATCGGCAGCCAGTTTTGAGGCAGCAGCTATTTCAGCAGCCATGGATTTTGAAACCCGGGCTGTTGAACTTTACTCCAAGCGTTCAGCCGAAGCTGAGGATGTGAATGAGAAGGAGATGTACCGCTGGCTTGCAGAATGGGAAAGCGGCCACCATAAAATTCTGTACGATCTGAACGAAGCGTTAAAAGAAAGCATCTGGTACGATAACCAGTTCTGGCCGTTCTAATTTCAGTTATGATTTTATGTAAAAGTGCGTTTGGCTTTGGCCTGATGCGCTTTTTTTATTTCTTAGCCTGGTATAATCAGATGTTCCTGTTCAAAAGTATTGTTTTTAAAGGCGAATAAGTTTTACCAAACGATAACGAAATAGATTACTGATATTCAGGTTTGTAAATTCAGCCAAATTTGTCTTGTGTATTAAAATATTTATCTTAATATTGTGCGTTTAAAGGCAGCAAAACCTTTTCTTGTATTTAATTGCTATAAATTTATCTGACTTAAGTATTATATGCTGAAATTATACTTTTTACTAATAGCTCTTTTTTTTGCTCTTCCTTTATATTCGCAGGTTTTGAAAACGCAAGCCGTTATAATTTTTGCGAATAATGACTCCATTAGTGCCGAAATTAAGAATGAACAATTACACATCATTCAAACTCGTATCCAGTACAAACCTTCAGGTTCAAGCAATTTTGTTAACGGACTTCCTGATCAGGTAAAGTCTGTAAGATTTGATGATGGGCGGCTGTTTGAGAGCGTGAAAACAGATTCTGTTTCATTTTTACTGTTACGCCTTATTAAAGGTTACTATACCCTTTATAAGATCGAAATAAGTGGATCAGTGACCTATTACATCAGGCATGCCGAGGATTCACCCATCCACCTGATTGAAACTTTTACTGACCGATACATTCAATCGGAAGGTGAATATCGTAAAATTTCCAATTTTGAGTATGTACATCAGCTTATATCTGCGATGTCTGACAATGCGCAAATAACCAAGGAGATCAATGAAACAAAATTCCGTGAAGATGAATTGCTGGCCATTGTAAAAAAGTATAATGAATTTAAAGGAAACCAATATCCCGTAGCCGCAATTTCGAATAAGAAAGTAATAAAAATCTCTACCGGAATCTTGGTAAAAGAGTTTCCTTTTATAACTGAACTACTTGCACCTGGAATTGGAGTAAGTTTTGATTTTTACAGAACCCGTCCTTATGAACGATTTGGCTTGAAGACACATATTTCCTTTAATATAAAGGATTACAAAAAAGGTGATAGATACAATTTGCTAATGGAAATTCCAATTGCTTTGTCTTACAGTTATTTTGAAAGGGGAAAAATTAAGTTGGATTTGCTGGGAGGTGCTTCTACGTTTTTTGTCATCGATTCCTACACAAGCTATGGCCATCGGAGCACATTAGCCGATGTGTACCCTTTATTGTATTTGGGAACCGGGATTGATTACAAGGTCAAAAAATCTGCCTTGAGGTTTGAAATTTCAATTCTGACAAGCAGCTTTATACTCGGATATATTTTTTAATGTGTATCAGGTTCCAGGATGTTTACCACTGATTTAATTAAAATATAAAACTTTATAAAACTGTACAATAACTAAACTTAAAACTCAATAAACAACCTTTAACAATCTATTTATGAAAAAAGCACTATTCATTATTAGTATCATTTTTGCGCTGACTGCAAAATACGCTGATGCTCAGAAAAACTTAAGTCGTAATGTAATCATCTTTGCTAACGGCGACACCTTATCTTCTCCTAAAATTGTAGTAAATAAGGCACTTACAAACCAGGATGGTATTGTATATATTGACAAACAAAATACACGGCATAAATCAACTGCATGCCAGATTAGTGAATATTACCTGAATAACGAATACTTCCATTCCGTTATGATTAAAGGAGATAATATCTGCCGGCTGGTCACTTACGAAGTAGGGGGCTACGTTAGTTTCGGGTTGTCGTACACTCCGAACGGAGATATGAACTTTTACGTTAAAAAAGATGATGAAGTAACTTCCCTGGAAAAATACAGGTACGGACTGAAGTCATTTTTTTCCACTTACCTGGTTGATTTCGATCAATTCTACGCAACCTATAAAGTTCGGCTTTCGTATGATTTTAAGACACTTGCTGAAATGATCTCAGCTTTTAACACCTTCAAATATCCTGAGAAGTATGTATTTGAGAAAGCGAAAGATAAAGAAAAGGGCCGTATTGGTATAATCGCGTCAGCTGGAATTACAGCAACAAACCTGTCAGGATCTTATACGGATGATCTGAAAGGAAGTTCTTTCTCTTTCGGGCTGGATCGCGAGTCACGGTATTCCAGACGCTTTGCCCTTCATATGCCTTTAACATACAATTCGTCGGCCGTTAAGTCGTCGACTACAAATATTCAATTTACTTCTGTAAATTTTGAGCCTTACCTCACATTTACCCCAATTTCGCAAAAGAAAGTTTCCTTTGAAATTGGCGCAGGAGTTGGCCTGTTGTATTCATTAAACAGTTATTTGAATGTTTCATCATTAATGGAATCTAATCAAGCTGATCAATCTAAAGTATACCTCAATAAGATGAATTTTGGCCCAAATCTGAGTTTTATTGTAAACCTGAACAGAAAACTGAAAACACAACTCATGTTTGCTCAATACCTGGCCAAAACACCAAACATAAGAATGTCCTCCTCCGAAGATACTTCTGTTAAAGCCCGTTCAAACAATTTCAGGCTTTTTATCTCTTACTATTTTTAATCCAAGGTTGATACCTGAAACCGCGAGTTTATTTCTTGTTTTAAGTTAATCAAACAATTTATTAAGCCTATTCTTTCCAAACTCAGCTTGCATCGGTGTATGCTGAGTTTGTTGTTTTACCACATTTCTTCAATTATTGTGTATTTCAGTTTATGTTATTTATAAACATTCTAAACTATATTGCAATTGCTTTGTTTCTAGTCAATTACTAATTCATATTTATTAATCAAAAACCAAAAACTATGAAAACAAGAATTATCTTATTGGTTGTAGTGCTTGCAATAGCATTGAGTACTAACGGTTTTGCACAGGAGCGTACATACAAGGACGGATCCGCATGGATGGTGTCTTTCGTACAGGTTAAAAATGGTATGGGTATGGATTATATTAACAGTTTAAAAACCACCTGGAAGGCAGTACAGGATGAAGGTATTAAACAAGGTTTGATTTTATCGTATAAAATTTTTGAGGGAAATGCGTCGAACCCCGATGACTGGCAAATAATGCTGATGATTGAATATAAAAACATGGCAGCGATGGAAGGCAATGAAGATAAATGGGACGCTATTTCGAAAAAAGTAGTCGGCAGTGAGGAAGACCAGAAGAAACTCAGGGAAATGCGGGTAAATATGCGTACCATGTATGGCACAAAACTGATGAGGGAAGTTGTTTACAAATAGCTATTTAAGAGTCCGGGCGCGGCTCAAGGTCGCACTCTAATTATTAAAAGCCGGACTGCAAATGATGCTGTCCGGCTTTTTCTGTTTTTGCCAGGGCTTCGCTCAAAGTGAACCCATGGCGCGGTTTTGTACTCTGAGCCTTTCAATGGCAAGGACTTTATTCAGTATGAATGGCACAAAAAAAATGTTCATGTTTCCCTGATCTGAATAATTCAATCATTTCTCCTGCAATACTGATATTTGCAGGAATCTCTGGTAGTGAATCACGACTGAACCATTGTGCATCATGGAGTTCTTTTGTATCAACAACGATAGGTTGTTGGTCATCAGCTTCGGCAAAATATCCAACCATCATGGAACTTGAGAACGGCCAGGGTTGGCTGCCGTAGTACCGCAGGTTAGTAATTTCAATCCCGACTTCTTCTTTCACTTCGCGTATAACGGTCTGTTCGAGCGATTCGCCAATATCAGCATAACCCGCAACGAGAGAGTAAAAATTAAAGCGGTAATGCGTTCCTTGGGCCAACAGAATTTTGTCGTTACAGGTAATGGCAACAATAACAGCCGGCGAAATTTTTGGATACACCGTTAATTCACATGCCGGGCAATGAATTGCACGTTCACTTTTTCCGAAAGTTGTTTTTGTGCCGCAACGCGAACAAAACCGGTGCTCATCCATCCACTTGTAAATATGGAACCCTACAGCCCCGATAAAGGCAAATTCCCTGGCTGGCATAGTACGTAAAAGCAAATGCTCCCGGAAAACAAAATCCGGATTGTTACCGCTGTATTCCTTTAGTAAAAAACAATGTACTTCGTCGAGCGAAAATAAATAGTGCGTAGCCTCATCCGGAAACACCTCATCGAAATCACTTCGCCGGGGAATTACATTTTCGGTTCCTTGTTGTAGTAATAAAATCGAATTGTCCCTGTAACAAAGTATATAATCATTTTTATGTTCTGAGGCATTCTCAATAAAGGCGTTGTTGAAAATATGGGGTTCAATGTGATGAAGCATAGGATCTTTATGGGTTTTACTAAAACAGGTTGATGCGGGGTTAAGATGTGGTAGAAATTGAGGCAAACCAATGTCGGTGCTGGTTACGAACTTCTAATAGTGTACTTCACCCGCCATTACTTATATGCTCTTATATTAGCCTCAAGGATTTGTTTTCATCAATAGACATTCAATATAAAATGAGAAATTGATTTTGTTCTGATTTTATCTGAATGGTAAGTCGTAAAATACTCGAAATCAGTATTTGTAAATTTTTCTCTGATAAGGCTATTTTTAACATAACCCATTTCTTCAGTTTCGATTAATTTTAGATAATCTTTCGATATGTTTTTTCTCTTGTTATGATTTATAATAATTATGTATCCATCATTTTCGAAATCAGTCAAATAATTGATAATTTGAGTAGTTACATTTTTTTTATCATCATTCCACCAGCCTTTGAATTCAATAATTTTTGTTCCTACATTTTTGTCTTGAATTTTTAAATCGATTCTACCATTGCCCTTTTCTGATTCTGCGTTAACTGTTTGATATTTTACAGAAAAATATGTTTTAAACCAATCTCGAAATAGAAACTCGTCCTTTTTTATTTTTTGCTTTATTACTCTGATGCATTCTGCATTTTCATCTTGCGTCTGAAGTTCACGAATCCCATTTAGTAAATCTTGAACAAACTCTTTAGACGGTTCCTTATAATATTCAAAGAACTCTTTAAATTCTGAATACCTTTCAATTACTTGAAAAATAGATTTGAACATAACACCATCATTAAATGCAGATTTCTGAGGGTTTTTTAATGTTCTTTGATCGTTTATATTATTGATCTTAACAGCATTCAGTAACCCTGCACCAAATAGACTATCGAATGTAAAAGGCCTATTGCCGGCAATACATGGTATAATATTCGTACATTTTCTTCCTAAGCCAATTACTTCATTTTTATTTTCTGATTTGATGCACTTTTGCGTGCTACAGAATGGAATATTATTGATAATCACATTTGCCGGTGAATCATATTCTATAGAATTATATCCCTTTCCAAAAAAAAATGAATACTCAATTAGATATTCTAAACTCCCTTTTTCACTTATGATTTGATCTTTATAAATTAGCTTATGATTTTCTTTAAGTATAGTGAATTCATCATATTCTGCTTTCCAACAATAGAAAACAATTGGCTTGTCAGGATAAATTACTCCGACCAATTCTTTATTCAATCTATCATATTGTCTTTCGAACAATTCAGAATACTTTACGTGATAACTTAACGGCGGAATTCGAATTGTTTCAATATATTCTTTAAGAGTTAAAGTCATAGATTAGTTGTTTTTTATGTTCGGGGCTATCAAATGTATAACCCACTCTATTGCGGTTATTTCTTATAAATCAGTTCAAAATGCAGCACAAAGCCGCACTCCAACCATATACACTTTACATTTTTTTGTTCCAGTGTCAGATACCCTGCCGATGTGCTAACACTTTTCACATTTCATTTTTCACATTGGAACCCTGAGCGAAGTCGAAGATCTCTTTTCACTACTTCACACTCACCTTTCCGCTTCCTGAATACGAATGGTATTCTCCATTATACATAGCATCAGCAGAAACCGCACCTATTACAAAAGTACCTTTGCTAACCACCCTTACCGTATAATAAAAGGTTTTGGCTGTTCCGCTCAGTGCTGTAAAGAAGCTGATGCGGTCGTCGCGTATATCGGTATATTCGGGAGTTGAACGGTTTTTCATAAAATTCATTTCACGCTCGGCAACCAAACGGGAGTTCTCAATTTCAAAACAAGCCGGTAGCAAATCTGTGATTGCTACGTTTTCAACATTCGATCCTGTTTCGGATTGAGCCGTGATTTCTAGAATAACCAGTTCATTCTGGCTGAAGGAATTTCCATTAATCTGATTCCCGTTTCTATCGAGGAAACGCCGGCGAACTTTCAGATAACTATCTTCATCCAAAACATTCGGCGTCAATTTGATTCCAGATATTTCGTAATAGTAATAAAGCGATCCTTTTCCTTTGGTAGTAATGGTTACAGACTTATTATTTATATCAGCGGGCAGTTGCAAATCCTTATTTGCATAATTGCCAACCATTTTGCCATCCACAGAAATTGTAGCTGATATATCCGAAACCAATGCTTTTCGGGCATGCTTGCCAATGGCGAGCAAGGCAAAAGCGGTTTCCTGGGTTGAATAATACTTTGCGTTCTTCATTTCTACGGAAATGCTTTTCAGCAATTCATTAACCTGTGGATTATTGGGATCTGCTTCAAGCAAAGCATTTAATGCCAGGGACCTGTCACGTAAATACGAACTGTACGAGCCGCCAAACTCACTTATTGATTTTTCGTTACCAAATGTTTTAGGCAAAACGGTCCTGAAACTCTTTACATCTCCGGCAAGCATAAATGCCGAGGCCAGCAGGTAGCGTCCTTCGGATGAAAGTTCTGAGGCGAGCGATTTGTAATAATTCATCGTCGAAACCGGAGCCTGATCGGCTAATGCAAGAACATACACCGAATAAAGAATTTCACGCCTGGGAACATTCCTTGATTTGCGAACTCCATTTTCGAAATAGAAATACGTTTCCATTTCCCGTTCTTTAACTTTTTGAGTTAAAAACTTTATGGCACCATCCAAAACTCTTTTGTTTACTTCAAATCCTGCTTCTTTTGCTTCGATAAGGAAATGAACAGTATACGCGGTTGCCCACCAGTCGGCGCTGCCACCATTTGGCCATAACGATAATCCTCCGTTGTAGAGCTGCATAGATTCCACTTTCTGGATTGCCTGTTGTACATTGTAACCGGGTGAACCACCTTGAGTTGCATTACGGCCTGCAACGGGAGGGAATAATTTTGTAATATCCGCCAGGTACAACTGCGGGAAAGCTGTGGAAACGGTCTGTTCAAGACAACCATATGGATATCGAACCAGGTAATCGAGGTTTTTGGCAAACTCAACAGCAGGTGATTTACTAAGGATCAAAGCAGATTTCACGCCTTTGGGATATAAGTCACTGGCGGCTTTAAATGATTTGGTTGAACCCGCTGAAACAGATCCAGATCCTGAAATAAACGTCAACCCTCCGGCCGGCCTGACCGGAATGTCAATTTGTTGGGTGAATCGTTGCCCCAAGGCATTTACTGTGGCTGTTATAGTTGCTACGCCGATGCCTTTATCTGAAATTACATTGAATAATGCAACCTCTTCTCCTCCTGATTTTAAATTAGCTGCAGCAGAATTTTTGCCCGAAACAGTTATCGGCCCGGAAGCTGTTAGTTGAATGGTTGCATTCCCGCCTTTAGCGGTTGTATTTGTCATTGAGACAGCAACAGCACAATTATCTCCCGGACTCAGGAATCGTGGCAACGACATGCTGATAATAACAGGATCAGCCACTTTTATGGTTTTTTCGGCCGAACCGAACTGCCTGCCTTTATAAGCCACAGCCATTACTCTAAGTGCTCCTGAAAATTGAGGAATATCAATACTAAAAGAACATTCGCCGGAGGAATTTGCTTTACGGATTCCACTCCATTTGGAAATCAGTTTTACCCTGTCACCTGTTAAAGGATTAATGCGTCTTGATAAGTCGAAAGCTTCGCCACCGGCAGGACTTGATGAACGTTTAAGCTCAGGATACAAAAGAGCATACACGTCGTAGGAATTCACACCTAAAGCGCGTTTTTGGTAAAACCAGCTGAATGGATTCGGTGTTTTGTAATCGGTGATCTGAAGAATTCCTTCATCCACAACTGCAATGGTAAGCTCGGCATCCGGTGCAGTTTTAATAGTAAAAGTTTGTTTTATGCCTGATCTTGACTTCTCGGGGGCGGAGATTGCGACATTTAGCTTTGCAGTTGCGTCATCCACTTTAAGTGAGATAATGCCATGAGCCACCGTTAATGGAATTGACATATCAACCGATTTGCGGAAAGCGGTGGCATCAATATAAAGATTAGGCAGATGGTCTTTGGAAACGGATAATTCCATGCTGGCCGATTTATTAACCAGGTTCAGGAATTTATAACTTAGCACATTATCTTGTTCGAAGGCAACGAGTAATTGCCCGTCGAATGGTGCCTTAAACAATAATTTAGCTTTATCGCCGGGAGAATAAATGGTTTTATCAGGTGTAATGGTAACTTCTCCTTCGCGACTTACTTCGAAGGATGAAAAATCGGTATCGCCCCAACCGTAAGCATAGAAAGTCCGTGATACGTAGTTTTCGCTACCCGGAGCCATGATACGTACTTCGTATTCGCCCGATTGAACCGGTACAAACGGCAAGACCGTTCCCGAACCTTTGATATTCATTTCTCTGTCGAAAACAACTTTCTCTTTTTTCTGCGAAACATAGTTATATCTGCTGTATTGTTTCTCTATTACAGTTTCATACTTATAATTAATGATAACAATCTTAGCCTTTGCTCCAGGTAGGATTTTACCAGTACGATCCACAGCGGCAAATTGCAGATTCAACGCTTTGCGTGTCGACAGCCAGCTATCGAAATACCTGATCCCGAAATAAACCTGTTGGGTTGGGATTTCGACCACATTCAAGCGATTAACAGGTCGGCCGGTTTCATCAAATACAGTTGTAAAAATTTTACCTTCGAGTAATCCAATATCGCGGTAAGCCGCTGATTGTAAAACGCTTGAAGCCTTACCGTAAGTATCTGTATTTCCCTGCTGCACAATAGAAGCCAGCACCGGCATATTTTTCGTTTCGATGTTAAATGAATATTCCGGCAAGGCTTTTGATGTAAGCTGTTTGCGTTTTAAGCGCAGTTCCGTTTCATACCGTCTCCCACCTGCCGGTGTGCCATAAAGATTTTCGGCCAGAAGATCAAGATTGATTGTTTCGGCAGGTAAATAAACCGCCTTATTAGTCTTAGTTGTTACTTTTATGCGATCGGGAACAAACTCTTCCACAGAAATCCTTCGCGAAGCCAGCAATACATCATTTGCGGCATAAACTTCAATTACGTAAGTTCCTGTCATGGCCTGGCGCGGAATGAAAAACTGCGTTTCGGCAGCGCCTGAAGCATTCAGTTGGTGGCGCTGATTCATGTATTCGCGGCCATTGGGTGCCAGAAGTTTTATTTTAATCGGTATATCTTTTACCACTTCCCAACGCGGAGTACGGACAATAGTGTTGATATGAGCTGTATCACCAGGGCGGTATAAATCGCGGTCGCCATAAATGAACACATCATAATTTACGTTATCCGTGCGTTTGCCACCCACATCGAAACGTGAAGTTTCGACATGCGTTTTATCGAAAAGCACAAAATTAAAATCGTTTTCGTAGCGTACCGAAACCATACTTAAGGTGAATCCGGCTGCAACCTGTTTCGCGTTTTTAAAGATGGCTACGCCATTATTGTTAGTAACTGTGGAATATACTTTCTGATTGTTGGAACTGATAAAATCGAGCCTTGCGCCCTTTACCGGTGCGGCATCGCGAAGCGAATTAACAAAAACCATCACATCCGACGAACCTTGCTTTACTATAAGCCCCAGGTCAGAAAGCGAGAGCAGTTGCGCATCCTGTATATATTTACGATCAGATGATTCAACTTTTACCAGGTACAACCCTTTGTATGAATCATTGAAATTGAGTTCATTGAGATCGAGATTGAGCAAGGAAATATTCCCGGATTTCTGAAGCGATCGGGTTTGTATTTCTTTTGTCATTACCGGTTTTCCGTAATTTTCGTCGAACGACCAGGTATTATAATCATTATACTCTTCGGTTTCCTCATCATAATTATACTCCCAGTTTTTGCCTTGTCGCATATAATGCTGAATGTTGTTTTCAAATATTTTGAATATTGAAACTTTTACTTTGGCGACATTTACAATGTTAACTCCAAGATTCCGTTCACCTTTTGTGGAAAGATAAATGGCGTTTTGCTCAGTAAATGAGATGTTTGGCAAAGGATCGGAAAAAGAGATTACTGATGTAAAATTATCGTCCAGCTCACGGCCGAAAAGGCTTTTTATGCCTTTTTTAATATTCAGGGTGTAGGTTTGTGAGCCAAGAAACTCTCCTTTTATCCTGAATCCGTTGGTTAATAATTCAGTTTCAAGGTCCAATGCCGGATCGGAGGAAATGAAACTGCTGATCCCCTCAGCAACTACCGGCTGCGAAGTAAATACATCAATAAATCCTTTACCGTTATCGAAACCTGATTCAGTGGCAGTTATGATAAGTTTATCCTTGGAAGGAATCAGGAATTCACTTTTAAGCTGATCTTTGGTTACCGAGTTTCCGCCAGTGCAAATAAGGCCTTTTGCTATTATCACTTCGCCTTTGGTTTCGTTATCAGCTGATTGTGAATTAAAGGCAAATGCAACTTCGATACTTTCGGCATCGTTTTGCGTAATGATCCTGTATGGCATTTCCTTTCCTGCTACCAACAGTTTCAGCAAGGTTTTTAATTTAGCCGGAGAAACAGGATTATTAAAGTTAAGCTGGCATCTTACTTCCACCTGGTTAGCCAATTCCTCGCTCAACGACCAGAAACTATTGATGCTGTTTATTACCAGAAATGGAGTATGAAATAAGACAGGTTCGTCGTCAACACTATATTTCGTTAGGCTATATTTGGTAAGATTACTACAGAGTGTAGCTTTATAATCGGAGGCCGGAAGCAATGCTCCAAGAGGCGAAAAAGTAAGCTCTGATTTTCCGGTCCACATGAATTTGCCCGGGATTTTGGGCTCAAAATTTATGTATTGGGTTGTGTCCCATTTATTAATCAGGCCTGTATCAGGCAGCAGTTCCTTATTAAAGGTAAACACCAGGTTCTGAGCGCGTAAAACTTCGTCCTCGAAATTGGTTTTCTTTACTTTCACCGAGTTAAAATTGCCGCACGACGAAAACAGAACGCCCATTAGTGCGAAAAGGAACAGGTTTTTAAACATAATCCGGGAAGTTTAAATGATGTATTAGTCTGATTAATAGTAATGTAAAGAATTGTCAATGATAAAATTAAGGGATTCAAATAATAACTCTAAAATTAAGTAATAAATCTGCAGAAAGTAAATAGGGAATAAATAATAAGGCTGAAAGTAAAACATTCTATTTTCAAGCTGAACTTTACTACTTATTCACAAAAAAAATCCTCAAAACAAAAACTGCTTTGAGGATTCAAAAAAATGAGATCTGATTTATTTATCAACCCTGAACACCGAGTCAATCACAGTGCCATCGACCCATTTTATTACAGCAATCACTTCGTCAGTTAACCTGGCTTTCTGAGGTTTGCCGCATATTTTTTCAGCTTCGGCTTTAAGTTCCTGGATTGTTTTTATAGGAAGGGAACTGCCTTTCATCTTTTCGATCAGGTCGGGACGTAAAGGATTAATTGCTATACCACGCTCAGTTACAATAACATCAATCAGTTCGCCTGGTCCACAGATGGTTGTAACCTCGTCGCGGATAACAGGCATGCGGTCGCGAAACAATGGAATTGGGAGTATGACGCATTTCGACAACAGGCAATTCATCCAGCCACCAATTCCATGTAGGAGATAGCCATCGGAATGTGTTACTACGTTGGCATTAAAATTTATATCAACTTCGGTCGCACCAAGTATAACCACATCCACAAATTGGGCAAAGTTTCCTTTACCGTGATAGTTGTAACTGGTAAATGGACTGGTATTCTGATGTCCTTCATTTTCGCGCATCGAACGCACTCCTTCCAGGTCGAAGGTTTGTCCGTCGAGAATATAATCAACCAGGCCTTCCTCAAGCATTTTTACAAGATACTTGTTGCTGCCACCACGGGCGAAACGTGCTTTCATCCCTTTTTTGCGAAGCATTTCAGCAAAATAGATGCCAATAGATAATGCCGTTCCACCGGCACCAGCCTGGAACGAAAAACCATCGTGAACAATGCCGGTTTCTTCACAGAACTGTGCCGTCATTTCAGCTAACAGAAGCCTGTCAGGACTTTTGGTGATTTCGGTTGTTCCTGAAATAATCTTTTCAGGAATACCTATCTTTTCCATTACAACGACAAAATCCACATAATTTCCCTGAATCTGCCATGGAACACAAGGAAATGGAACCAGGTTATCCGTTACTATAACTACTTTATCGGCATACTGTGAATCGGCTAAGGCAAAACCTAATAAACCGCAGGCAGCGGGTCCGCGATCGCCGGTTGCATTACCAAAGCAATCGGCAGTAGGCGCGGCAATAACTGCTATGTCGACATGAACATCCCCATCCTGAATTGCCTGGTAACGGCCGCCATGCGACCGAAGTACACCAAGCCCCGCCATTTTACCTTCGGATGTAAATCTTCCTAAAGCACCATTCATGCTGCCTTCAATATGATGAATCACACCATTTTCAAGGTATTTGATCATGGGCGAATGACATTCAAAACTGGCAGAAGGCATCCAGGTCAGGTTCCTGATTCCAAGTTCAGCGGCAGCATCGAAAATCTGGTTACCAACCAAATCACCATTCCTGAAATGGTGATGAGTGGAAATGGTCATTCCATCTTTAATCCCGGCTCTTACCAAGGCTTCTTTTAGTGATGGAACAATTTTGTTGCCATCTTCCGGGAAATCGGCACAACTTGAAATGGGCGGTCCATACTTGCGGCCGGTTGGTTTGTATTTACCCACGCCTAAAAAAGGAATGGCTTCTTTTCCATTAACTATTTGCGGAACAATACGTCCTACTGCGTTTGTTGTAAGTTTATCGTATTTTGACATAACTTTCTATTCAATTATAAAGGAAAACGGATTCACTGAAATCTGACTTTAAACTATGCATTTAGAAATTCTTCGTGCCAGTCAGCCGAGAGCTTGCCCATAGTGATGGCCAGGTCAATAAGTTTCTGCGCACGTTTAACTACAGGTGGATCTATCATTTTTGTTCCAAGCGAAACAACTCCAAGACCTTTGGCAGTAGCTTCAATAAATGCGTTTACAATTTTCTTTGCTTTTTCTATTTCGGCAGCATCTGGAGCGTAATTTTCGTGAATGACTCTAATCTGTCGGGGATGTATGCAACCCATCCCATCGAAACCTAGAGCTTTTGACCGTATCACATTATCCTTAAGCGCTTCCATATCAGCAATATCGCTGAATACTGAGTCAATAGCCTGGATACCAGCTGCTTTACAAGCGTTTACAACCATGCTACGTGCAAAGAACGATTCAGTTCCTTCCTGTGTACGGCGGGTACCAAGATCGGCAGTATAGTCTTCAAGCCCGATTGCAATGGCAACCACGTTTTCGCTTAGGGCAATTTCCAGTGCTTTCAGAACACCCAAAGCGCTTTCAACAATAGGCATCAGCCAGATGTTGCCGTTTACTTTGTATTGCGTTTTTAACTGCTTGATTTTCTCGTTTACCTGCTTAATCTGGTCAGCACTTTCGCACTTAGGAACCAGGATCAGGTTAACATTATGCGGAACCAGGAATTCAAGATCATCGAGTCCTGCTGGAACCTGGTTGATGCGAACCATTCGTTCGGCACTATAGAAGTCGATATTTCGCAAAGCATTGCGAACAACAAAGCGCGCTTCGTATTTTTTATTGGGGGCGACAGCATCCTCAAGGTCCAGAATAATTCCATCAGGCTTATGAATTCCTGCGTTAATCATCAGGCTTGGTGTATTTCCCGGCAGGTACAGACGCGAAAAACGGTTCCTGTCACTAGCTGTTGGATATTGATTTTCGTTTAGTATCGGAAGCAAGTATTCCTTATCAGTTCTTATCAACTGACGGATAGCGGCCTCCATACGGGCAGCAATAACAGGAGTAATTGCGCCCGAATCTTCGAAAAGTAAGCGGGCGTTCTTAATTCCGTAGGATGATAGAATGTCGAGAAGTAAACTGCGGTTGGCTTCGCCATACATGGATTCAACTTTGCTGATAAGTTCAAGTTGAATACCATCACTTTGGGTTATTTCCAGTGTAATGTGACAATCGGAACGAATTCCTTTACCTCTGTTACCTATGAGCGCTAATTTGTCAGTTAAAAATTCCATAAGCATTAAATTAGATGAATTGTACAACTTTCAAGCCATGTGGTTTGTTTCACAAATATGCCGCAAAGGTACATTGGCAGATGAATATAGCAAATAAATAGATATAATTCTTTAAAATATTTTGTTCCTCATTTTCAAAGACTCATTTATGTTCTAGTTATGAATTTGTATGAAATGAAGAGAATTCTTGTGATGGAATTGATTCGTTGTATCCTGCTACGAAAAAAATGTACGTAAATTGATAAACAAATATTTAACAAGCAGGCATAAAAAAAGGAAGCCAAAGACTTCCTTTTACAAAAACAAATTAACCAGCTCAGGCTGGATAAAATTACTTTTTTACAGTGGTATCAGCAGCAACAGGAGCAGCAGCTGTATCAACAGTTGCTTCAACTTGAGCGGTAGTATCAGCTGTAGCTTCAACTTTAGTTTCGCCTGATTTGCAAGCTGCGAATGAAGTAAGACCTGCAACAGCAAGTACGAATAAGAGTTTTTTCATGTGTTGTTTGTTTTAGGAGGTTAATTTGATGCAAAATTATACAAATATTATTCACAATGAACACGATATTTGTTTTTGATATCAACTTTTTTTTGTTTTTTTTGTTAACAGGCAGGTAGTTAATATCTATTTCCCTTCATATTCAAGGACTACAGCCACGTTAACAGAATATTTTCGCCAATGGCACGAAATTTGACATGCCGAAAATTAAATTTTATATCTATACGTATTGATTTAAATCATGGCTTTCTTTCATAATAAATCTACATTTTTATTCAAAATAGTAGCTTGAAAATGCTCTTTATTGGTTAAAAAAGTAAATCTGTTAGCATGAATAGCGGTTTGAAGCAAAAAATAGCTATAACGATTGATACAACCAGCGGTTTAACCTGGAAATAATTCCTCTTTCCCTTTAAAACTGTCATAAAAACTACGCTATTTCAATTCCTTCTGATAAGAGATGCTTCACAGCGTCTCTTATTTTTTTACTTTTGCCGGCTCAAGCCTGGGAAAATGATCTTATGTTTCATCTCAGTTCTGAAACAATCAAACAATACTATTCTTTTTAAGTCACAACTTACCATTCATGCAAAAACTACGATATTCAGGTAACCCTCAGACTGTGCTGGTTCTCCGATTGTTACTTGTACTTATTTTAATGGTATTTACGAGGTTATTGATCTATTTCCTTCATCCGTCACTTTTCCCCGGTATCACCCCTTTAAAGCTTCTTTATTACACTTTTGTCGGAATGAGGTTCGATACGGTAGCCATTCTTTATACGAATGCTCTGTATATTTTCCTGTTGGTGATCCCTTTCCGGTTTCGCAGAAAGAGAATGTTCAGCATCATAACCGATATTATCTTTTATACGTCAAATATCATTTTGCTGATTCCGAATCTCGCCGACACTGCTTACTACCCCTTTTCGCTGAAACGAATGACGATAGATATTTTCAGGTACATCAGCACCGGTGACGATACAGCCAACATGATGCCACAATTTATTCGCGATTATTGGTATGTGCTTTTGCTCTTGCTAACGTCTGTCTTCCTGCTTTTTTTTATTGCCGGGCACATCAGGATTTCGGGCAGGTATGTAATGCAAAAACATTCACACTATTATCTTTCGCAAACGATGGTAATGTCGTTGTTTTTTGCGTTGCTGGTTCTAGGAGTAAGGGGAGGAATACAATTGAAGCCAGTTGGAATTTTAAGTGCGTCGCAATATGCACCGTCGCAGGAAACGGCAGTGGTTCTGAATTCTGCTTTCACATTAATGCGATCGTATGGACAGGAAGGATTACAAAAGGTCAGTTTTTATAAAGATGAAAAGGAATTAGATGCTATTTTTAACCCGCAGAAGAAGTATTCAAGCATAGATAGCCTTGGCAAAGTGATTCCAATGCAGAAAAAGAATGTTTTTGTGATCATACTCGAAAGTTTTTCGGCTGAACATATTGGTGCTTTAACACATCAAGCAGGAAATACTAAGACAGATTTTACGCCTTTCCTTGATAGCCTGGCCACGAAAAGTATTGTTTATGAAGGATTTGCAAACGGAAAGCGAAGTATAGAAGGTATCCCGGCCATATTGGCATCACTCCCAACCTGGATGACAGAGGATTTCATCACTTCGCAATATGCTTCGGGTAAATTTAACAGCCTGGCCAGTTTATTGAAAACAGAAGGCTATAATACCTCCTTTTTTCATGGCGGGAAAAACGGCACGATGGGATTTGATGCATTTTGCAAATCAGCCGGATTTGACACTTATTATGGGAAAAATGAATACCCGAATCAATCTGATTTTGATGGGAACTGGGGAATTTGGGATGAACCCTACCTGCAATACATCGCCGGTACACTTAATACCTTGCCTCAGCCGTTTATGAGCGCTGTTTTCACTTTATCATCGCATCATCCGTATAAAGTTCCTGAAAAATACAAAAATAAGTTCAGGAAAGGTCCGCTTGAAATTCAACAAACCATTATGTACACGGATTATGCGTTGAAAAAGTTTTTTGAAAAAGCTTCGACAATGCCATGGTTTCGAAATACAATTTTCGTGATTACCGCTGATCATACTTCCGAAGCATGGCAGGCTTTTTACAAAAACAGGGTAGGGCAGTATTTCATCCCGATTATTTTTTATGAGCCTCAGAGTAAGCAGTCCGGTCATCAGGGAATTATAGCTCAGCAAACCGATATTATGCCTACTATTCTGGATATGCTTCATTATCCGAGTCCTTTCATCGCTTTCGGCGGATCCTTGTTACGAAACACAGAACCACGCTTCAGCATGAGTTATCTGAATGGAAACTATCAGTTAATCCAGGATGGATACGCCTGGCAGACTGATCACACTGTTTCCGAAGCTTTGTATAATTTTCAAAATGACAGTTTGCTTTCAAAAGATATTGCAAAAAGCCAGAAGAACATTGCTGATGAAAAAGATAAGTTGTTGAAAGCAATTATTCAACAATATAATAACCGGTTGATTGAAAATAAGTTATCAATAAAATAATATGACCGAAGGCAAAAAAAAGATTATATTTATAGTGAATCCTAAAGCCGGTATTTCACCCAAAAGCAAGTTTGTAATCGAGTTGCTTGCAGGAAATATTATTCCGGCCTCAAGGTTTATACCCGAAGTCGTATTTACTGAAAGAGCTGGCCATGCAACTGAAATTGCCAAAGATGCTGTTGCCAGGGGCTTCGATATTGTGGTTGCATCGGGCGGTGATGGAACGGTGAACGAAGTATCCTGCGCTATGGTTAACACCGGAATTCCCATGGGAATTCTTCCGGCAGGATCTGGAAATGGATTGGCACGCTGCCTTGGAATTTCGATGAGCTACGCCCTGGCATTGAGAACGATAATAAGAGGAAACACAAAACTAATGGATGTGGCAACTGTTAATGATATGTTGTACACAAGCATTGCCGGAATTGGTTTTGACGCTCATGTCGCTCAGAAATTCTCAGAAACATTCATCAGGGGAATGCTTTCTTATCTGAAGATTATTTTGAAGGAATTCAGTGCCTACAAACCCTTGACTTACAAATTGACAATTGATGGTAAAAGCATGGAGAAACATGCTCTTATGATTATCTTTGCTAACAGCAATCAGTTCGGATTTAATACACGTATTGCTCCTGACGCAAAAGTTGATGACGGACTTCTGGATATTTGCGTATATAAAAAAATGCCTGTTTCCCAATTACTTAATGTTGGCTATCATATGATGAGGGGAACCTCGGCAAAATCAGGTTACGCTGAATATTTCAGAGGAAAGGAAATTACAATTGAAAATGCTGCTGATTCTTTGATGAATATTGACGGTGAACCTATAATGGTAGATCAACCGATAAAAATCAGTGTCAAACCTCTGGCGCTGTGTGTTATTGTTCCTTGAGGAAATGGGAAATAGTTAATAGAAAATAGAAAATGGTCTGACTTTCTGGTTTCTGGGTTTTTAGTTTCTGTTTTCTAGTTTTCAGGTAACGTTCTAAATCCAAAACCCTAAAAACCAAACCCTTAAGAAAACATGTCGAAAAAAGCTAAACCTACAGGAATAGTTTACTCAACCAACCCTCAATATAATTACAGGGTTGAAGAAGAATCGGAACCTATAACTTTGCCACCGCAGCAGCAAAACCTGCGGGTTATGCTTGATAAAAAATCCCGGGGCGGTAAACAAGTAACATTGATTACCGGTTTTATCGGTACACAAAATGATCTTGAAGAATTGGGCCGTATGCTGAAAAGCAAGTGTGGGGTAGGGGGGGCAGCCAAGGACAACGAAATATTAATCCAGGGCGATTTTCGGACAAAAGTCATGGAACTCATCCTCAAAGCAGGTTATAAAGCTAAATTAGCCGGTGGTTGAAAATTCTTCGCTTTTTATAACAATTACCTGATTTCATCTATCATTAAAATCAATTAGCACTATGTTTGAAGCATTTGTTAGAACAGTCACAATATGGTTAACCAAATTTGGATTTTCGCCTGATACAGCTTCCAAAACTGCCGGTATTTCTGATTTTGTACTGGTCTTAATTTCCTGTATTGCATTTTATTATATCTCCAAGTACATAATTAACAGGATCTTGAAGCGGATTGCAGCCAGGACAGTAAGCAATTGGGACGATGTGCTCATTGAGCAAAAGGTATTTGCCCGAATGGCTTTCCTGGTACCGGGTATCCTTATCTACCAGTCTATTCCAGTAACCCTGGATGATTTTCCCGCCCTGATACCGGCAGCATTAAAGCTCACCAACCTTTATATAATAGTGATCTTTCTGCTGATCCTCAACTCCTTTCTGAACGCAGTTTATGAAATGTATCAGAAAAGTGAATTTGCAATGTATCATCCCATCAAAGGGTATATTCAAATTGCTAAAATCGTAGTTTTTATTGTTGTTTTCCTATTGATTATATCTATCTTATTTAATCAATCACCATTTTATATGCTTACCGGTCTGGGTGCTTTTTCGGCTGTACTTCTGCTTATTTTTAAAGACCCGATTCTGGGATTTGTAGGTGGTATTCAGCTATCAGCCAATGATATGGTACGCCAGGGCGACTGGATCAGCATGCCGAAATTTGGTGCTGACGGAACCGTGCTCGAAATTTCGCTTACTACGGTAAAAGTTCAGAATTTTGATAATACAATTTCAACTTTGCCTACATACTCTCTTGTTTCTGAGTCATTTCAGAATTATCGTGGAATGAAAGATTCGGGCGTGAGACGTATGAAACGTTCCATTAGTATTGATATGTCGAGTGTAAAATTCTGCACCCAGCAAATGCTTGATAAATTCAAGAGAATAACCATTCTCCGGGAATACATCGATCGTACAGAAGCAGAACTTGAAAATTACAACAAGGAAAACCAAATCGATAATTCCGTATTCGTAAACGGAAAACGCCAAACCAACATCGGCGTTTTCAGGGCGTATCTTGAAGAATACCTGGCACATCATCCACTGGTGGACAATAAGAGTGATTTACTTGTTCGCCAATTGCAGCCTAACTCTTCAGGAATTCCTATCGAAATTTACGCGTTTACCCTCGAAACGGGTTTTATACGATATGAAAAGGTACAGTCGGATATTTTTGATCATATTCTGGCCATTGTTCCTCAATTTGAGCTTCGTGTTTTCCAGAGCCCGACGGGTGAAGATTTAAAGCAAAGCAACGCCGTGTATTTTGAAAGGAATGACATTCCTGCTTAAACAGAATCCTGCTTCTTTGAGTTGAAACGGTTTCTTAAAAATTCAAACCAGGTCACATTCATTAATAACATAAATAGTCCGTAAACCATATCTTCGACAGGTATGGTGCCTAAACGTATTCCCAGGTTTTGTGTATTATCATAAAAAACGACTTCCCCGGGAATAAACGAACCTGTAAGCAAACCGTTCACAATAAAAAATGGGATCAAAGTAACCAGGTACATAATATAAAACCGACCCATATAATCTCCTTTAACAACAAATCGGTGGAAAATGAGAAAAACTCCGGTCGAAATGAATGTTACCGAAGTATAAAGCCTGCCGGTATTCATCAATCCTATGATTAATAAGAAGATAGCCAATACCAGCGTTATCTTTTCAGCATACTTTCCTAAATAATCTTTTTTTATAAGGTAATTTAGTGAATGGTAGGTAAACAGACAGGCATATGGAATAGCAATAAAAAACATCCATTCCTCAACAGGTAGATTTCCTATGTAAATTCCCAATAGATATTCTGGGTTAAATCCCCAGACAGTTAAATAAGTTTTTGCCATATCCCATGGAATAAAGATAACCATAGTGAGCAAAATTGACGGAAACAGGAATTTCCATTGCTTTTCAAATCTCAGCCTTCTATCGAAACCAGCAATGAATGGAATACTGATAGCACCCAGGTTAATAAAAACATATAGCCACTTATCCATTCCGAAAGCTTTTGATGATATAAATAATTAGTATTTGATTATCGTCAAACTACAATCTTATAACTCATAACTCATAACTCATAACTCATAACTCATAACTCATTTCTTCTTGCCAAATTCTTCTTTATAATATTTCAATGGCGCAATCAGGAATCCATAATTATACTCTGCATGCGGATTGTGGTGTTCGAGGTGAGATTTTACTGTTGCCCGCAAATAACGGTTCGAAAAGTTTTTAAAGATTGGAATCCGCTGATGTACATACACATCGTGAAACATAAAGTATGCCATGCCATATAGCATAATGCCGATGCCAATACTCAGAAGATAACTGTTTGGAGTCATAACTCCCAGGTAAATCAGCAGAATACTGGGAACAGCAAATATCACGGCAAATACATCATTCCATTCAATTTTGCGTCCATCCCTGATATGGTGATCCCTGTGAAAAAACCACATAAAGCCGTGCATCACATATTTATGGGTAAACCAGGCCATAAATTCCATAAAGAAGAAGGCGAGTATCACCAGCAGAATATTAACTATCATTTGCATGTTTTTAAATTTAACTTTTCGTTCAACGTATTAAACAATATTTGAGACAAACAGTTCAGGAAACCTGTCCTCCATTTTCTCCATAATTATCCTGAACCAAACGGTATAATGCTCTGGGCTTGATCTCATATCTTCCATGAGATCAATTGGATTAATCCATTTATAGGCATTTGCTTCTTCAGGATTAATGGTAGGAACGCCATCAAACGTACCCAAAAATACATGGTCAAACTCATGCTCAATCAGTCCGTTATCGAAATGAGCTTTGTAGATAAAATCAAAGGACTCTTTAAGTTTTGTAGTAAAACCCATCTCTTCTTCCAGCCTGCGTGTTGCGGCTTCTACGCTTATTTCGCCGGGTCTGGGGTGGCTGCAAGCTGTATTGCTCCACAAACCGGGAGTATGATATTTACTAAAAGCGCGCTGTTGAAGCAGAATTTCTCCGGCCGAATTAAAAACAAGAACTGATAAAGCCCTGTGTAATTCGCCCTTCTTATGAGCTTCCATCTTTTCCATTTGTCCGGCAGGAGTATCATGAGTATCGACAAGAATTACGTAATCTGTCATTATTTCTTTGAATTAAATTTTACAATAAGCTGATTTACAGTATTTTTTTCAGAATCGTTGAGTTTTGCGTGATCATGCATGAAACGGCAAATCCGGAGATAAAGATACGCATTTGGATGATTCGCGTTAACACTCGTAAACAACTGAATCAGTAAGGCCTTATCATTCTTTATATCACTGCTGTAACCTAAAAATCCTGGCGCATTTACCTGAGTAGCAAACCTGAGAAAACGAATTTCCGCGTCAAGATGTTTCATCCCAACTGCTTTCTCCAATTCATTTTTTCCATGGTTGAAATATTCCAGTTTTTTACGAACTCCATTCACCGAGCCTGCTGATGCTGCCGAGGCAGCGCCACGATATGCAAGCATAACGGGATCTATGGACAAATCAACATTCTCCAGTGATTTATACAGTTTCAGAGCCCCATCTTCCGTTTTATCCATTGTAAAGAATCGCTCGCGTATAGTCTCAATTTTCAGCTGCTGAGCATTTACATTTTGAATACCTGTAATACCAGTCAGAAGAATTACAAACAAAAATTGAAACCTGCTCATATGCTATTCGTTATATGTTTTACATAGGCATTAATCAATAAAATGTATTTACGCCGGTTCGAGACTCTTATTCTTTCTTCAAGCAGTCTGTCAGCTTTCACTCTTCGTATTTTCAATAAGAGTTCATGAAAGTAAACGTACGCAACGTAAACTCCGAACCGCGCACCTTCGGGAAGTTTCCTGATACCTTTCAGTCCATCGGCAAAGTCTTTTTCGATATCAACCTCAATAGCTGATTTAGTTTTGTCATCCCATTTGGTCATATCAATTCCCGGGAAATAACTGCGTCCCAGGCCTTTGACATCCGCTTTCAAATCTCGTAAAAAATTGATTTTCTGAAATGCGGAGCCTAACCGCATTGCAGATGGTTTGAGATCTTCATATTTTTGCTGATCTCCTTCGCAAAAAACGCGTAAACACATCAGTCCCACCACTTCAGCAGAGCCTAATATATAGGCCTCATATTTTTGTTGATCATATTCAACTTTCTCCAGGTCCATTTCCATGCTCCTGAGAAAAAGATCTATCAGTTCACGTTCAATTTTATATAGATTTACTACGTACTGAAAATTATTCAGGATAGGGTTCAGGCTGATTTTTTCTTCAATTGCATCGTATGTATCCTGTTTAAAGCGCAGTAAAAGTTTCTGTTTATCATACCCATCAAATGAATCCACAATTTCATCAGCAAACCGGACAAATCCATAAACGCCATATATCGGATCATGAAACCGCTTGCTAAAAAACCGAATTCCCAGCGAAAACGAGGTGCTATACATCACCGTTGTCATCCTGCTCGATTTTCGCGAGATCATATCAAATAGTTCTTTCATGCTCGAATTTGTTTTAACTAAATAGTTTCTTTTCGTTTTGTCTTGGTATAAACGCTGGCAACGTCTGAAAGACCTGTCATGTTAATTATTTGCAATTACTTTTTTCGCTTTTCGAAAACTCTAAATCATAATTCCGCATCCTTTATTATTAACTTAGCTGCCATCTCGCCCGAAATAAGCGCAGGTGGAACACCCGGACCAGGAACCGTGAGTTGCCCGGTATAAAACAGGTTTTTCACCTTTTTACTTTTCATTTTGGGCTTCAGGAAAGCTGTTTGCAATAATGTATTGGCCAATCCATACGCATTCCCTTTAAACGCATTGTAATCGTTTTCAAAATCAGCATGCGCATAACTCCTTTTAAAAACAATATTTTTGCTGATGTCCTGGCCGGTTAAGTGTTCAAAACGTTCTAAGATAATCTGAAAATATTTTTCACGAATTTCTTCAGTATCTTCCAATCCGGGAGCAACCGGTATCAATACAAACAAATTCTCCATTCCCTCAGGTGCAACTGTCGGATCGGTTATTGATGTGCAGCTGAAATACAGCGACGGATTTTCAGGCCAGCCAGGTTTTTCATAAATGGCATCTGCATGCTTCGAAAAATCCTGATCAAAAAATAAGGTATGATGCTCAATGCCATTAAGCTTCTTATCAATCCCAAGGTAAAAAATCAGTGATGAAGGAGACAAGATCCGGAAGTCCCAATATTTTTTTGAATAAGCTCTATATTCAGTTGGTAGTAAATTTTCTTCAACATACTGATAATCTGCAGAAGCTAGTACATAAGGCGCTTCATATTGTTTTCCTGCTGCGTGCACCGAACTGATCTTCCCATTTTTCACTTCAAGCTTTTCAACCGGGCTGTTATAAATAAATTTCACACCTAGTGATGTGGCAAGTTCTACCATTCCTTCCACAACTTTATACATTCCGCCAACCGGATACCACGTCCCAAGTTTGATATCACCATAATTCATCAGGCTATATAATGCCGGGGTGCTTTTTGCCGTTCCTCCGAGGAATAATATAGGGAATTCCAGCATTTGCCTTAACCTGGGACTTTTGAAATATTGCTTCAGGTGTGAATCGAATGATCGAAACATATGTAGTTTGAACACAGAAGCTAAGATTTCAGGACGGACAAATTCAAGAACTGAGAGGCTGGGTTTATATACAAACTTGCTCATCGAGATTTTGTATTTATATTCCGCTTCTTTGAGGAATCTGATAAGTTTATCGCCAGCACCAGGTTCTTCTTTCTCAAAAATGTCAACTATTTCGCTGAAAGTTGCGGGCACATCTACAATTTCATCTTTCCCGAAATAAAACCTGTATGACGGATCCAGCCGTTGTAATTTATAATAATCCTGAGTCGTTTTCCCAAACAGGGCAAAGAATTTATCAAAAACATCAGGCATCCAGTACCAACTGGGCCCCATGTCGAATGTGAATCCGTTCTCGGCAAACTTACGGGCACGTCCTCCGGGAGTATTGTTCTTTTCCAGCACCGTAACATCAAATCCATCCTGCGCAAGCACTGATGCAGCTGCCAGACCTGAAAAACCAGCTCCAATTACAATAACCTTCTTATTTATCATTTTTAGTGTTTAATTAAATTGTTAAACAGATACAAACAACATTTGTTTAAACAATTATGCAATTTATTAAACAAAACTGAATTCAACTATTTTTTTTATTAGATTTCTACTTTAGATTTCTACAAATATAATCCATATCTTTGCAATTCCTATTCAATGAATAGAAAGGTTGTTTAAGCCATCTTGAAAAATCATATAAAAAAATCCTGTAAAAGTTTTTTATTTGAAGTTAAAGTAGTACTTTTGCAGCCCGAAAAATGGAAAGATAAGCAATTAAACGTTACACAGATATGTATTTAACGCCTGAGATTAAAAAGGATTTATTCAAAGAAAACGGACAATCTGATGCAGATACGGGATCAGCTGAAGGCCAGATAGCGCTCTTCACATTCCGCATCAAACATCTTACCGAACATTTGAAAGAAAATAAAAAAGACCTGGCTACCCAGCGGTCATTGGTTCGTTTAGTTGGTAAACGTCGCAAAATGCTTGATTATTTGAAAAAGAAAGAAATCGAACGTTACCGTGCCATTATTGCTAAGTTAGGTCTCCGCAAGTAATCACTTCCGAATTTATACACAGAAAGGCAATCTTCAAATTGCCTTTTTTTGTATTGATACCGGTTACAACGGCTTGAGATAAATTATTAAATTCCTAAGGCAAATTCCAAGACTCAAATTCCAAAACCCAAATCCCAGGCAAGTATCTGATAACGTATAACTGTCTTTTTCTCTTGGAATTTGGAACTTGAAACTTGGAATTTGAATCTTACTAAACCAGGTTGATCCGTGGTGCTCAATTCAACCTGTCAGTATAAAAATGACGAAAGCACTAGTTGTTACACAAAAAGAAAAAAAAGAGGAAAATTATGGAAGGAATTGTTAAAACCTTCGACATCGGCGACGGACGCATGATTTCGTTAGAAACAGGCAAACTAGCCAAACAAGCCGACGGTGCTTGTGTTGTTAAAATGGGAAATACTATGTTGCTGGCTACTGTAGTCGCAGCAAAGGAAGCCAAAGAAAATGTGGATTTCATGCCACTTTCGGTTGAGTATCGTGAAAAATATGCTGCTTCGGGACGATTCCCCGGTGGTTTCTTTAAAAGAGAAGCCCGCCCTACTGACAGCGAAATACTCACCTCACGTTTGATTGATCGCGCTTTGCGCCCGCTTTTCCCTGACAATTATCATGCTGAAGTTCAGGTAATTGTTACCCTGATTTCTTCTGATGATGAAATCCTGCCAGATGCACTTGCTTGTCTCGCAGCTTCAACCGCACTCGCAGTATCAGATATTCCTTTTAATGGCCCTGTTAGCGAAATCCGCGTGGCCCGTATAGATGGTAAAATGGTTGTTAACCCCGACCGTAGCCTGATGCCTACAGCAGAAATTGATATTATTGTTGCTGCTACAGCTGAAAACATCATGATGGTTGAAGGCGAAATGAAAGAGGTTTCGGAAGCATCGATGGTTGAAGCTATTTCTGTTGCTCACAAACATATTAAACTGGCATGCCAGGCTCAGCTTGAGTTAGCGGCTTTGGTTTCAAAATCAAGCCCAAAACGCGAGTATTGCCACGAAAAAAATGACGAAGAATTAAGAAAATCAATAGCTGAATATTGCTACGATAAAATTTATGCTGTAGCTATGTCGGCTTCTTCGAAGAAGGATCGTACAGAAGCTTTTGCAGCCATTAAAGAGGAATTTAAGACTACCCTTGACGCAGACTTCGCGACTGAAAATTCCCCACTCATCAGCCGTTATTACCACGATGTGGAAAAAACAGCTATGCGCAACATGATCCTGAACGACAAGCAAAGGCTCGATGGCCGTAAACTTGATGAAATAAGGCCTATCTGGAGTGAAATTGATTATCTGCCAACAGCACACGGATCTGCCATTTTCACCCGTGGTGAAACACAATCACTTACCACCGTTACTTTAGGAACAAAATTAAATGAGCAGGATATTGATGGTGTTGTTATCCAGGAAAAACAAAATTTCTTACTGCATTATAATTTTCCTCCATTTTCAACCGGGGAAGTTAAACGTATCATGGGTGTCGGACGCCGCGAAATCGGTCATGGTAACCTCGCGTTGCGTGCGTTAAAAGCTATGATGCCTGATAATACCGTTAATCCTTATACAGTTCGTGTTGTTAGTGATATTCTCGAATCAAACGGATCCTCATCAATGGCTACAGTTTGTGCAGGAACTCTCGCACTTCTCGATGCCGGAGTTAAACTTATCAAACCTGTTTCTGGTATTGCAATGGGTTTAATTACTGATGGATCGAAGTTCGCTATACTTAGCGATATCCTGGGAGATGAAGATCACCTCGGAGACATGGACTTTAAAGTTTGCGGAACACGCGATGGAATCACCGCATGCCAGATGGATATAAAGGTAGATGGACTTTCGATGGAAATTATGGCAGCTGCAATGGAACAAGCGCGTCAAGGCCGTTTACACATTCTTGGCGAAATGGCTAAAACTATTACCGAGCCACGTGAAGATTACAAACCACACGTACCACGAATCGTTAAACTGACAATTCCACGTGAATTTATCGGTGCCGTAATCGGACCAGGTGGTAAAATCATACAGGAAATGCAGCGCGAAACCGGTGCAACCATCGTTATCGAAGAAGTTGGCGAATTCGGAGTTATTGATATTGTTTCAAGCAACAAAGCCTCTATCGATGCTGTAAAAGAAAAAATCAAGCGTATTGTAGCTGTTCCGGAAGTGGGTGATGTATACCATGGAACTGTAAAAACGATCACAGCTTTTGGCGCTTTTGTTGAAATACTCCCGGGTAAAGATGGATTACTTCATATTTCTGAAATTGAATGGAGTCGTCTGAAAGATGTGGAAAGCGTACTAAAAGTAGGCGATAAAATTGATGTTAAACTGATTGAGGTTGATCCTAAAACCGGTAAGCTTAAACTTTCCCGCAAAGTTTTACTTCCGAAACCCGATCAGAACGAAAACGGAGCGAAGTAAGTTTCATGAAATTATACACCTTCCCATTAAATGTTTACGGGAAGGTGTTTTTTTTTCATAAATGTGAAACCCGCTTTTCATTAATTGCGTATTAGAGAACGCCAACACAAATTTATACTATGAGGCAACTCAAAATAACAAAACAAGTTACCAACCGCGAAACCGCTTCGCTGGATAAATACCTGCAAGAGATTGGAAAAGTAGAGCTGATTACAGCCGAAGAAGAAGTCCAGCTTGCCCAACGAATAAAACAAGGCGATCGCGCTGCTCTCGAAAAACTTACCAAAGCCAATCTTCGTTTCGTTGTATCTGTTTCAAAACAGTATCAAAACCAAGGTCTTAGTCTTCCTGACTTAATCAATGAAGGAAACCTGGGTCTTATCAAAGCTGCTCAGCGCTTCGACGAAACCCGCGGATTCAAGTTTATTTCGTACGCCGTATGGTGGATTCGTCAATCCATTCTCCAGGCTCTGGCTGAACAATCGCGTATTGTCAGGCTTCCGCTGAATAAGATTGGTGCCATCAACAAAATTAACAAAGCTTACGCTAAGCTTGAACAACAATACGAACGCGAGCCAAACAGCGATGAAATTGCTACATTACTCGAAATCAGCGAGAATGAAGTAAAAGAATCAATGCGTAACAGCGGCCGTCACGTTTCTATGGATGCTCCGCTTATCCAGGACGAAGACAACACTATGTACGATGTACTTCGCAGCGATGATGGGCCGACTCCTGAAACCGGTTTGCTTTACGAATCACTTCGGAAGGAAATTGATCGTGCGATCTCAACACTTACGCCACGTGAAGCTGATGTCATAAAACTTTATTTTGGACTGAATGGAAGCCATCCATACACATTGGAAGAAATAGGGGAGAAGTTCGACCTTACACGCGAACGAGTTCGCCAGATAAAAGAAAAAGCTATACGCAGACTTAAACACACTGCTCGCAGCAAAATACTGAAAACATACTTAGGTTAAGTTAAAAATGAGCGGATACTATGTCCGCTCTTTTTTTTATCCGATTTTTCTCTAATTTTGATACATAATTTACTCAACACTATAACAAATAAATCATGCCAATCATCGCACCTTCAATCTTATCTGCCGACTTTCTGAACTTGGGTAAAGACATTGAAATGCTTAACAATAGCCAGGCCGAATGGATTCATATTGATGTGATGGATGGAGTTTTTGTGCCTAATATTTCATACGGAATTCCTATTGTAAAGGCAGTCAGGAAAGCAACAAAAAAAACGCTTGATGTTCACCTGATGATTGTACAGCCGGAACGCTATTTTGAAGCTTTTCGCGATGCAGGTGCTGATATTATTACTTTTCATTACGAGGCATCTGTTCATCTTCACCGTTCGGTTACCCTGGTGCATGAATTGGGAATGAAAGCAGGAGTAGTTCTTAATCCACATACACCGGTTAATGTGTTGACGGAGATTCTACCCGAACTTGATCTGGTTTTAATAATGTCTGTAAATCCAGGATTTGGTGGACAGAAATTTATTGAAAATACATATCAGAAAGTCAAAGACTTAAAACAGATGATACAATCAACGGGAAAAAGCACCCTGATAGAAGTTGATGGTGGTGTTGATTTAATTAATTCGGGGAAATTGCTTCTTGCAGGTGTAGATGTTCTGGTTGCTGGCAATACCGTATTTTCATCAACCAATCCAGAAAATACTATTGAAAAATTATTGACTAGCATTTAGACGCTATTTTTACCGGTTTTTAGGTGAGATTATATTAAGTTTTTTCTCTTTTCCCCAAGCTTAAAAGCTCTGTTTTAATTCTGTAATCCACTTGTTTTTATTTATTTATAGGTATAAGATTGATTTCTGTATTTATGGTATATATTTGCATACAATATTAATTACATTATCATTATGAGCACAGCATTCCAAGGATTAAGTCCCGAAAAAGTTTGGTATTATTTCGGCGAAATATGCAAAGTACCACGTCCTTCAAAGAAAGAGAAACTCATCTCTGATTATATAATAAGTGTTGCCCGCAGATTGAATCTTGAAAATGAAATTGACGAAACAGGAAATATCCTTATCAGGAAACCGGCAACCGAAGGCTATTCTCATTTTCCTATCGTGATTTTGCAAAGCCATATTGATATGGTTTGTGAAAAAAACAGTGAAACTGATCATGATTTTGATACCGATCCGATAATTCCCCGAATAGAAGGAGAATGGATAAAAGCAACCGATACAACATTAGGAGCTGATGATGGAATTGGGATTGCAACACAATTAGCGATATTAGAAGCAAGTGATATTGAACATGGTCCGCTGGAGATGTTATTTACAATTGATGAAGAAACTGGCCTGACCGGAGCCAAAGGGCTCAAGCCCGGTTTTCTAAAAGGTAATATTTTGTTAAACCTGGATTCGGAAGATGAAGGGGAATTGTTCATTGGCTGCGCAGGAGGCCAGGACACCAAAGTATTTATGAACTATTCAAGAGTGGCCGTGAATTATGATTTTGCCGGATTTCAAATTAAAATATCCGGACTTCAGGGAGGTCATTCTGGTGATGATATTAATAAAGGACGTGGTAATGCTGTCAAAATACTCAACAGAATACTCTGGAGCACCAGCCATCTTTTCGAAGTTCGGATTTCAGAAATAGACGGAGGTAACCTTCGCAATGCAATTGCCCGCGAAGCATACGCAACTATAATTGTACCCAATCGTTTTAGCCAGGAATTTAATCAGTATGTTAAAAAATGCGCTTCTTTATTAAAGGATGAATTTAAAATCACTGATCCGGGCCTGATGGTGACGGTTCATCCTACCGAATTACCATCTTTTCTGATTGACCTTTCAACACAGGAACGCTTTTTGAATGCGCTTTACGCGTGTCCTCACGGAGTTATTGCCATGTCTGCTGATGTTCCGAATTTTGTTGACACATCAACCAATCTTGCATCAGTTAAAATGACAGATAAAGTAATTGAGATAGGTACCAGCCAGCGAAGTTCATCAGAGCATGGAAAGCAGGACGTATTAAATATGGTCGAAAGTGTTTTTAGGTTAGCTGGCGGTAAAATTACTCATAACGATGGTTATCCAGGCTGGACACCAAATCCGAAATCACCTATACTTGATGTCACCCGTAATGCATATGTAAAACTGTTCAGTCAAGAACCAAAAGTACTTGCTATTCATGCTGGGCTTGAATGTGGACTTATTGGTGAACAATATCCAGGAATTGATATGATTTCATTTGGTCCAACTATTAAGGGTGCTCACTCACCTGATGAGAGGCTTGAAATAAAAACAGTACAAAAGTTCTGGGATCTTACACTTGAAGTTCTTAAAAATATTATTCCTTCGTAAACTTAATTCTAGAAAGAAATGGCTGCTCTAATCAAGCAGCCATTTTGTTTGATATTAACACAATGCATCTAATTTTGAATCCTGCTATCAGGCTATAAATTTCAGTCAGATTATTCAGGAAGATATAGATATCAATATTTCAATTCAGTGGGAACATCTCTATTCTATAATCCAACAGTAAATCCAACCCGTATAATAGGATTTACATATGGAGAATCGGGTGTGTCATTCAGGTTCCAAAGTGCCATAATATACATACCTGAATTTTCACCAATACGCTGATTGTACCCACCGCCAACAAAAAAACTATTATATTGCTGCTTCATCTCAGCATATCCGGGTGATTGAGTATTGTATAATAGCGATTCATATTCCACATGCGCGAATACATTAGTAAAAATATAGTACCTTGAAAAGATACTTCCTCCCCATACATTCGTTTTAAGATCTAAATTCTGTCCATAATAATCTTTAAACTTGTAGTATTTATATGTAGGGCTAAGACCTACACTGAATTTTGGCGTAATGTTATAGCCGACCAAAGGAGAAATCTCTATTAAAGTCATTGTCCCGAACTGCAATCCAAGTCCGCCACCGAAATATAAAT
Source organism: Bacteroidales bacterium (assembly GCA_963665485.1). Taxonomy (GTDB): domain Bacteria; phylum Bacteroidota; class Bacteroidia; order Bacteroidales; family UBA4417; genus UBA4417. The sequence continues at coordinate 2,771,937 of OY762227.1, forward strand.
GTGATTTAAAATCATATTTTTGTTGAGTGTTTTCAGAATTTATCTGCGCAGATAACTTTTGTGATAACGAAAATAATGATAAGCAGAGCATTCCTATATATAAATAGAAACTGTATTGAGGTCGGATATTCATCTGAAATTGAGTTTTAATTGATTGTAAAGAAACAAAAAATCTTGATATCAATGAAGTAAAGAAAAAATATTAACTTATATAGTATTGATTTACAATATGTTTAATTATTTTTACAAAATATTTTTGATTTAATGTTGCACAAGTTAAATAAATATATACTTTTGCACCCTCCTAACGGAAACAGTTCATTGAAAGTTTGCAAAGTAAAACTTTATTCAATTCTTCTATTTTGAATTGTGTAAATGTGATTGCGTTTACTATGTTAAATAAATATTAATTTATTTTTACAAGTTAGTTGCTGATCTCAATATTTGTTTTACCTTTGCAGCCCTGTTAAAAGCAATCCAAAATCTTAATAAAATTGTTAATAAAAAATATTAAGAAATAGTTGCAGGAGAAAAAAAAGGTTTTACCTTTGCACTCCCAAACACAACAACAATAGGCAAGTTTCAAATTTGCAAACAGTGACAGGGAAATAACAAAAAGAAAAATAAGCCTTAGGGCTTTATATAGCATACCAAGTTCTTTGAAAGACTGAAGTCAAAACATAAAGCAGCGAATATCCCCTGTTCAAATTTATTTGGCAGAGAAGAAACAATCTGAGACATTTAAGATCAACTTACTATGGAGAGTTTGATCCTGGCTCAGGATGAACGCTAGCGGCAGGCTTAATACATGCAAGTCGTACGGGATCCGAGGTAGCAATACTTTGGTGAGAGTGGCGCACGGGTGCGTAACACGTATGCAACCTACCTATAACCGGGACACAACCTCGAGAAATTGAGGCTAATATCCCATAACACTGCGAAGTGGCATCACATTGCAGTTAAAACTCCGGTGGTTATAGATGGGCATGCGCGACATTAGCTAGTTGGTGAGGTAACGGCCCACCAAGGCTACGATGTCTAGGGGTTCTGAGAGGATTATCCCCCACACTGGTACTGAGACACGGACCAGACTCCTACGGGAGGCAGCAGTAAGGAATATTGGTCAATGGGCGCAAGCCTGAACCAGCCATGCCGCGTGAAGGATGACGGCCCTATGGGTTGTAAACTTCTTTTGTACGGGAAAAAACCACCGGTCGTGTATCGGTGCTGATGGTACCGTAAGAATAAGCATCGGCTAACTCCGTGCCAGCAGCCGCGGTAATACGGAGGATGCAAGCGTTATCCGGATTCATTGGGTTTAAAGGGTGCGCAGGCGGAATAATAAGTCAGCGGTGAAAGCCTACAGCTTAACTGTAGAACTGCCATTGATACTGTTATTCTTGAGTGTTGTTGAGGTAGGCGGAATGTGTCATGTAGCGGTGAAATGCTTAGATATGACACAGAACACCGATCGCGAAGGCAGCTTACCAAGCAACAACTGACGCTCATGCACGAAAGCGTGGGGATCAAACAGGATTAGATACCCTGGTAGTCCACGCCGTAAACGATGATCACTCGATGTTGGCGATACACAGTCAGCGTCTTAGGGAAACTATTAAGTGATCCACCTGGGGAGTACGGTCGCAAGATTGAAACTCAAAGGAATTGACGGGGGCCCGCACAAGCGGAGGAGCATGTGGTTTAATTCGATGATACGCGAGGAACCTTACCTGGGCTCGAACGTGGAATGACAGTCGCGGAAACGTGATCTTCTTCGGACATTCTACGAGGTGCTGCATGGTTGTCGTCAGCTCGTGCCGTGAGGTGTCGGGTTAAGTCCCATAACGAGCGCAACCCCTATCTTTAGTTGCCATCAGGTAATGCTGGGGACTCTAAAGAAACTGCCTACGCAAGTAGTGAGGAAGGCGGGGATGACGTCAAATCAGCACGGCCCTTACGTCCAGGGCTACACACGTGCTACAATGGCCGGTACAGAGGGCAGCTACCTGGTGACAGGATGCAAATCTCCAAAGCCGGTCTCAGTTCGGATCGAAGTCTGAAACTCGACTTCGTGAAGTTGGATTCGCTAGTAATCGCGCATCAGCCATGGCGCGGTGAATACGTTCCCGGGCCTTGTACACACCGCCCGTCAAGCCATGGAAGCTTGGGGTACCTGAAGTCCGTGAGCGCAAGCAGCGGCCTAGGGTAAAACAGGTAACTAGGGCTAAGTCGTAACAAGGTAGCCGTACCGGAAGGTGCGGCTGGAATACCTCCTTTCTAGAGAGATTATTCTTGGTTATCGAGAGATAACAGATATTCACTGTTTTATGTTGACTTCATGTTTTTACTTTTTGAAACCCAAACGTTTGAGTAGGGGCTCTCCCCTAGCTAATGGAATTTTAGTCCCGTAGCTCAGTTGGTTAGAGCACTACACTGATAATGTAGGGGTCCGCAGTTCAAATCTGCGCGGGACTACTACTTTTCAAAACGTTTGAAAAAAAAGATGACTAGCTCAAAGGCAGAGCATCCCGGTACAGATCGGGAAGATAATCGGTTCGAATCCGAGTTTCATCACAATTTCTGATTTATCAGAAACAAGTTCTTTGACATATTGAAATGAAAGAAAATACATAATTAAGCTTGATGTTGATTATTTAACATCGAGTTCAACAAGAAAGTTAGTAAGAGTGTATGGTGGATGCCTTGGCTCTCAGAGGCGATGAAGGACGTGGTAAGCTGCGATAAGCTTCGGGTAGGTGCAAACAACCTTTAATCCGGAGATTTCCGAATGGGGCAACCCACCAGGCTGAAGGCCTGGTATTCCGCAAGGAAAGCAAACCCAGAGAACTGAAACATCTAAGTACCTGGAGGAAGAGAAAACAATAGTGATTCCCTGAGTAGTGGTGAGCGAAATGGGAATAGCCCAAACCGACGTTGTTACGGCAAGGTCGGGGTTGTAGGACAGCGATGTGGACTTTAAAACGATAGTAGAACCATCTGGAAAGTTGGATCATAGAAGGTGATAATCCTGTAGACGAAATCGTTTTGATACCTAGCTGTATCCTGAGTACCGCGGGACCGGAGAAATCCTGTGGGAATCTGCCAGCACCATCTGGTAAGGCTAAATACTCCTGAGAGACCGATAGCGAACCAGTACTGTGAAGGAAAGGTGAAAAGTACTTCGAACAGAAGAGTGAAATAGAACCTGAAACCATACACTTACAAACGGTTGGAGTCCCGACTTGTCGGGATGACAGCGTGCCTTTTGCATAATGAGCCTACGAGTTACTCCTCACTGGCAAGGTTAAGTTCGTAGACGAACGTAGCCGAAGCGAAAGCAAGTCTGAATAGGGCGCCCAGTCAGTGGGGGTAGACGCGAAACTTTAGTGATCTATCCATGGTCAGGATGAAGGTCTGGTAACACAGACTGGAGGTCCGAACTAGTTGACGTTGAAAAGTCTTTGGATGAACTGTGGATAGGGGTGAAAGGCTAATCAAACTGAGAGATAGCTCGTACTCCCCGAAATGCCTTTAGGGGCAGCCTCGAGGTTGAGTTATATAGAGGTAGAGCTACTGATTGGATAAGGGGGCTTCACCGCCTGCCAAATCCAGACAAACTCCGAATGCTATATAATATACTCGGGAGTGAGGCGTTGGGTGCTAAGGTCCAGCGCCGAGAGGGAAAGAACCCAGACCATCAGCTAAGGTCCCCAAATATATGCTAAGTTGAAATAACGAGGTCTGATTGCATTGACAGCTAGGATGTTGGCTCGGAAGCAGCCATTCATTTAAAGAGTGCGTAACAGCTCACTAGTCGAGCGATCGGGCATGGATAATAATCGGGCATCAAGCATATTACCGAAGCTATGGATTACGCCGCAAGGCGTACTGGTAGGGGAGCATTCCAGTCTGCATCGAAGGTGTGTTGTAAGACATGCTGGAGCGTCTGGAAAAGCAAATGTAGGCATAAGTAACGATAATGCGGGTGGGAAACCCGCACACCGGAAGACCAAGGTTTCCTGATCAACGCTAATCGGATCAGGGTTAGTCGGGGCCTAAGACAAACCCAAACGGGGTAGTCGATGGACAACATGTTAATATTCATGTACCGGCTCAACTGCGACGGGGTGGAGGAGGTGTGAAAGGTCTGCGTACTGACGGAATAGTACGTTGAAGGGTGTAGATATATTTGGAGTAGGCAAATCCGCTCCGAATGTCGAACCTGATAGTACCGTGAGTCTTCGGACAAGCGGATAATGACCCTAATCAGACTCACAAGAAAAACCCCTAAGCTTCAGGTTGAAGCCGCTCGTACCGGAAACCGACACAGGTGGTCGAGGAGAGTATCCAAAGGTGCTCGAGTGAATCATGGCTAAGGAACTAGGCAAATTAGTCCTGTAACTTCGGGAAAAAGGACCCCCACTTCGGTGGGGCGCAGAGAAATGGCCCAGGCGACTGTTTATCAAAAACACATGGCTTTGCTAAATCGAAAGATGACGTATAAGGCCTGACACCTGCCCGGTGCTGGAAGGTTAAGAGGAGAGGTTAGTCGCAAGGCGAAGCTTTGAATTGAAGCCCCAGTAAACGGCGGCCGTAACTATAACGGTCCTAAGGTAGCGAAATTCCTTGTCGGGTAAGTTCCGACCTGCACGAATGGTGTAACGATCTGGGCACTGTCTCAGCCATGAGCTCGGTGAAATTGTAGTTCCGGTGAAGATGCCGGATACCCGCAACGGGACGGAAAGACCCCGTGCACCTTCACTATAACTTTGCATTGACTGTGAATAAACGATGTGTAGGATAGGTGGGAGATTGTGAAGCGGAGGCGCCAGCTTTCGTGGAATCAACCTTGAAATACCACCCTTTGTTTATTTGTAGCCTAATCCCCAACGGGAGACATTGCATGGTGGGTAGTTTGACTGGGGTGGTCGCCTCCAAAAGAGTAACGGAGGCTTTCAAAGGTATGCTCAGTACGCTTGGTAACCGTACGTAGAGTGCAATAGCATAAGCATGCTTGACTGTGAGACCAACAAGTCGAGCAGGGTCGAAAGACGGATATAGTGATCCGGTGGTTCCGCATGGAAGGGCCATCGCTCAAAGGATAAAAGGTACGCCGGGGATAACAGGCTGATCACTCCCAAGAGCTCACATCGACGGAGTGGTTTGGCACCTCGATGTCGGCTCGTCACATCCTGGGGCTGGAGAAGGTCCCAAGGGTTCGGCTGTTCGCCGATTAAAGTGGCACGTGAGCTGGGTTCAGAACGTCGCGAGACAGTTCGGTCCCTATCTGTTGTGGGCGTTGGAAGCTTGAGGGCACCTGACTCTAGTACGAGAGGACCGAGTCGGACATACCGCTAGTGTACCTGTTGTGGCGCCAGCTGCATTGCAGGGTAGCTACGTATGGTTGAGATAAGCGCTGAAAGCATCTAAGCGCGAAACTCAGCCCAAGATGAGGCTTCCTTTAAGGGTCGTTGTAGACTACGACGTTGATAGGCTGCAGGTGTAAAGCCAGTAATGGCAAAGCCGAGCAGTACTAATTACCCGTAAATTTTCTGTTGACGTTAGATACCTTCATTACGCCATACTATGTATTTTCTTTCTTTCAATTGTCATTTTTTTTCTTGCTTTATAGAAAACCAAAATATTTAAAAGCTTTTGGTGGCTATTGCGGCGGGGCCCACCTCTTCCCATTCCGAACAGAGAAGTTAAGCCCGCCTGCGCAGATGGTACTGGATTAAACCGGGAGAGTATGTCGCCGCCGAATTTTATTAATCCCTGCTCCCGAATGGTTGCAGGGATTTTTTTTTGCCCAATGTTGAACTACTGTCATTTCGGATCAGAGACAAAAGCTGTGGAGAACGGATAAAATAATGACTTTTGCAAAAATGTGGATTTTGTTATTAATGTTAACTTCTTTTTGAACTGAGAGAGTAACTTTCTTTTATATTCTTGTGCAATAATTGAACTATTAAATCTCAAACAAAAGAACCATGAAATTCAACCAAACCGAATAGCTGTCAGCCTCAGAATCTGTAATTTTCTAATGTTGTATATTAATTTTTCATTGGGTTAGTGAGTCAAGTACATTATTGCATTTAACAATCTTCTTATACTGTTAGATTACATACATCTTTCATTATGAATCAAACAGCACAAAAAAAATGGGAGATACTTTGATTACGCATCTCCCAAATCTTCTTGGTAAATTATATTACCAGCTAATGAAACCTCTATTTTTTCAGAACAACTATTTCCTTGATTGGTTGCTGACCAGAACTATTAATCATTAGTAAATAGACACCATTTGACTGATTTGATAAGTCGACCTGGAATCTGGTTGCATCTACATTTTCTTTATGATAGATTTCTGCACCCAGAGAACTAATTACAGCGATTCCGATTTTTGTATCAATTCCTTTACCTGTTTCAATATTCACAATTCCCGTAGTTGGATTCGGATATATCCTGATCAGTGAAGTTTCCTGATGCGGAAGTCCAACCAATGATGAATTACGGACTGTTACTTTCACGGTTACCGGAGCTGAATTCACAATGCCATCGTTAACAACCAGGCCAAAAGTGTATTGGGTTTCCTGGTTTATATATGGAGCAATAAACGTTGGATTGGCTGAAGTTATTGAACTTATCGTAATTCCACTTGGCACAGTCCATTTGTAAGTTAGTTGATCATTGTTAGGATCGGAAGAATGGCTTCCATCCAGGGTTACGAGTTGCCCTTCATCTACGGTTTGGTTGTTTCCTGCATTCGCAACGGGAGCCTGATTTATACTACCAACTGACCATTGGGCCTTTAGATCTGATATACCTGGTTTTCCACTGCTATACTTCTGGAATTTTGTTAAATCTATCGAAAGCGAATAATTCCCTTCAGTATTTCCCGCTATATTCATTCCCTTCAAAACATATTCTTTATCAGTAGATTTGCTGATAGTTATATTCGCAGTTCCAATGGAAAGGCCTCCGTGTTGAAATATCAGGTAATCTTTCAGTTTGGAATCATCCAATAACTTATCGAAGAATTCCAAGACCAAAGAATCAGGTTGTACCGATAGAGCTTTCTGAGGTACATTCTTCCAACTCGCCAAAAGTGCTACATCATCTATAAATACCGGAAGTTCAGTAATGGCTTCATTTTTAAAGCTATCCAGGCAATGGGCTTCCAGAATCAGGTTTCCGACAATTGTAAATTTAATTGGTAAACTCAATAAACCAGTTTTTACATGAATAGTATCAGCCAGTAAAGTCCTGTTTCCTTTATCATTCTGGTAAATTTGAATTCGCGAGTCAGTCTCATTTACTGTCATTACTGCTGACACTGTACCTGATGAGGTTAAAGCATCATTGTCAGAGAAGCCAAGGTCGGGAGTAATCTTTAAGCCTGTCACTGCTTTTGGAGTAGTCCTGTAAACTGTCCAGCTTTGTTCAGTAATTCCTGAGGCTGTATTCCCTGAAATATCCGTAACACCTTCCATGTTAACTTTTAAAGTGTATGTACCTTCATAATATGTTAGCAAGCGGAACTGTGTGAACAGATATTTACTTCCTGATAATTTAGTCATCGTTAATTGCGATAATGGCTGCCTGGTTCCGTCCTTCCATAACTCTATTGATGGTAAACCAAAACCATTGACTGCTTCACTAAGCTGAATATCAATTGCAGTAATATGTTGTAAGTCGTAGCCACCGTCGTTATTCAGAGTTATTTTACTAACAGAAGGTGGAGTTTGATCAATTTCCCATTCTACCGATTGTGTCAGGATGCCGTTCACTCCGTTAATTGTGGCGATATTTGGCAAATCAATTGTCAGTGAATATTTAGCGTCATCCGACAAAAATGCCTTCAACCCTGAGACCTGGAATAGTTTACCTTCAACATCCATAGGAGTGATCGTTACAGAGCCTGAAACAACTGTTCCATTTTTCTTCCATATTAGCCGTCCGGGCAAAAGTGTTGTGTTGTCAATAGGCAAGTTGAACCGGAGCATAATGAAATCCATCGGAGCACCTATTTTATTATCAGGCAATCCTATAAATTCACTTACTGCCGGTACATTAATATATTGCGTCCAGGTTGCCTGCTTGCCTGTTAGTCCATTGGTGCCTGTTGTACTGCTGATCTGGCTGGCTTGCACGGTTAAAACATAATACCCATTTTGGATTGATTTGCTCGTTAAATCAATTTTAAAGGTTACCGGATCAATTTGGGTAACTTTTACTGAACTATCCATTACATCCGCACCAGCCTGAATGCGAAGTGTCATATCTTCATAGTTGAAGGTAGCCGGATCTATTGGTTTGTTGAATACCACATTTATGGATGTTACCGGAGACGTTACTACTGAAGTTGGTACATTATCAAAACGTACTATTTCAGGAGGATTCTGGTCCTTAGCTACAAACCCTATGGTATATTTCTGTGGATTAGCGGCTGCAAACACATCAAGGAAATGCATCATGTTTTCATAAACAGGTTCCTTGCTATCGGGGAGTGTGACGAATGTTTGCCATACATTGTCCAAAGGAATTACCTGGCCATCTTCACGCGTTACACTGGCAATTTTATATATGCCGTTTCCTGGATCACTGAATTTAATATAATTCCAGCCAATCTGCTTTGGCGTAACAATCAATTCAATCTCATGATTTCCGGAGGCTATTGAACCAGTCGTACTTTCAAGTGGTGCAGGATAAACATCAAGCGTTCCTCCATTGGAAAGATAAATAATATCAGGCAGTTCTTTAGCATCCTGAACTTCGTTGACCAGAAAATCATGAATACCATCTTCGACACCTGAATATACATCAACACTTTTAATCAGTTCATGGAGAGTAGCTCCGCTTATCAGGCTCAGATCGGGATTGCCGCGGCTATCCAAATGACTGACTTTGGCTTCGTACGAAACAAAATGCCCCAACAAATCGCTGGTAAACCACCACTGACCTATAGCTGTCGACTTTGGAGCGATGTTACCAAAATCAATATTGGTAAGTCCTAATTGACGAGGCTGACCGTTCAGGTTCGAACCTATTAAAGCAAAATTGATCGCCAGTCCTTTCTGGTTTTCTACAATTTTGGGTTGTGCACTTTCAATTCGTACACCTTGTGCTGTACCGAAGCCGTTATTTTGAACCATTACAGCAAACTCAGCGGGAACAATTGGTTCAATAGATGCAGTGAGCGGATCATCGCCCAGGATATCGCGCTGCATAAAATAATGCAAATATATATCCGGACTTGGATTTACATCCAGTGTAACCGGGAACAAAGGCTTAGTTACAGTTACGCCGGTAAAAGGATCGAGGTAGGAGAAAGAACCACCAAAGGAATAACTTTTTGGTACAGTTGGCGCGGCTCCTTTTTCAGGAATAAACAAAATGGTTGCGCTTCCTTTACCCTGGGCAGCTAGTGTTCCTGTACCATCAATGCCAGTAAGTATCGAAAGTGCCTTGGTATCGATCTGGAAAAGGTCGTTGCTCAAAACTCCGTTTTCATCCTTTATTTCCAGGTTTAATTTTATATCCTTCATAGGATCAGTCGTGTGCCCGTTGAAGATAGTAAGCGTTCCTTCGAAGGCTTCACGGGTCATGACTACTTTCTGAGTAATGTTAATTGAAACAGAAGCACATACAGAACTCCGGCCTGCTTCAATTTGTTCCTTGGTGGTAGCTAAGGCAATATTATACATTTCCATAAAATTAGCATACCCACGCGAAACAGCATAATTCTCTGCTGAATCAATCCTGGTAATGTAATGTTTCATTTTTGCCTTATCAATAATATCAGGGAATTGACTGGTAGGTGAATAGATTTGCTGGCTCCAGGCATTTAATGTATTATTCCATCTGGCGGCAAAAGCGTGAATTTCTGCACTGTTAATATCAGTACCGGCCATTTTTAGTTCAAGAGCTGTAACATCTTCCGGGTAAAACGGTTTATTTTGTGTGGTGAAAGGAGCAACTTCTTTATTAAAGTCTTTAAGGCTGGCTTTTAATCTCCAGTCCCAATTACCCATAATTTCACCTGACAAACTATCCCATGCTCCATGAGCGGCTAATGCATAATTCAGGTCTTGTATAGATTGTTTTAAAATCGGAGGCATCGTCGGTTTGGATGATTCCGCAGATTTAACAAATATCGGGGGATCTTTATAACAATCATAAGCTGTTCGGGCAAGGCCGTATGCACAGCCTATTTCAGCCAGGTCAACTACAAGTCCGGCGCCAGTCATAAGGCAATCAGAAACATCCAATGCGCTCACAGAAAAATCTGCCAGACTAAGTATACAACCAAGAATACCGGCACCATTAGTAATAATAGGGCCTAATATCGGGAAACAGCCTATGCCATTTAATCCTAATGAAATTAAGCAAGGCTCGCAACCTGCAGTTGAAGAACCTATGGTTGGTATCCCAATTGTTGGAGTGTACCAGAAATAGCCTCCGCCACCTCTGTAAGGCACATTGGCAAAGGACCAGCCATTCCACCATGGAGCACCTTCCGGACCAGTTGATGTACTTGGAGGACTGTCACAAACTCGTCCACGGAATGTGATACCATTGGATGATGATCCCCACTTTTTATCCGGACCGCATTCCCATCCATAAATTGTGACTGAAACATTGGAACAAGGACCGGAGGAAGTTGCAGATTCCTGAGATGTGGAAGATTTTAACCCGGGCCTCCGTTTCATTACAACCGGGAATTGGATCGATTGCTGAGCGAGTAGATCCATCATCGTGAAATTAGTCACGAACTCATATTCAGGATCATCCTGCGGGAAGTTAATCTGCACGTCTTTGGCTGTAATCAGGCCTTTGTTGGTCATAGTAACCATGAAGGGGTATGTGTCATCGTTAAAAAGCTGTGGCATTTCTTTCGGCATCTCGGTGATCACAACAGGTACCGGAACACTGGTTTCGTATTTCATCACCAGCTGAACTTCATAGTTATCCTGGATCTGAGTCGGAACTACTTCCCACGTATATGTGATTGCCTGGAAACTTATAAATACACTCTGCTCGTTAACACGGCCGGGATCAATGGTAATCGTTGATTGATAACCTTCATGTTTTTCAGCTTCTACGTTCATTTTATAGGAGCCTTCTAGCAGGCTGTCGACAGCGAATATTCCGTTTGCATCGGTAAATCCATCGGCCATGATTTTACCGGAAAACGGATGACGAACCACAACATGTGCATTCTTTACATGTGGTTTATCTTCAGTAAAATAGGTGTATTCATCGATTACATCTACCTTTAAACTACCTTTTTCTTCCGAAACTACTTCAAAGCGATAAGGTATCTGAACTCCGCTTCCGTTTACACAGTTTGCGGTAATGTTTCCTGATATAGGTGTATTGAGAGGAATATCGGCGGTAGGAGAGAGATTCACAATCACTGTTACAGTGTCCTGAGGTGATATATTCGTTAGAGTATCCGGGCTTATCAGCGTCATCCAGTTTATTGAAGGTAAGCTGATGGTTACCTTCCCAGATTCACCGGCTCCGTTGTTGAATATGTGAAATTCATACAGTCTCGATTTCCCCTTAGTCATTGTTGTATTGATGCTTGCCGGATCTGATTTTAACTGTGCCTGCAAAGCCTGGCAGTAATAATATGCAGGAAAATCAATTGTGATTCCTTCGGCAGATTCAACATGGAAGTTTATTTTTTCATAATTACTGCCATTAGTCAATTCAGTTGCTTTCAAAGTAAAATTAAATTCTTTGGTTTGATTTGCTGAAAGAACCGCGATTGTATCAAACTTAAGTTCACAACCTGTCGGAAGCTTATCTGCCAGAATTACAATATGTTTTAAAATTGCTTCACTCGTATTTTTCAGAGCAATTTTCCCGGTAATCGATTGGCCAAGTTTCATATCCCAAACAATGTTCGAATTGTTTTCTCTGACAAATCCGGGGATATCGAACTTATCTTGTTCAACACTGAGATTCTGTTTTGGATAGCATGCGCCGATTGAATAATGTCCGGATTCAAAAATACTAGGTACAAAATCAATAGAATATTGACCAAGATTATTGGTTTTAGCTTTTAATTCCCTCCGGATTCCGGCAGTTATAATATATACATCAACATCAACATCAGCAACCGGTGCATTTTTGGAATTTAATGCTGAACCATGAATTGGAACAGTTGTTTTGGGCAGGTAAATGGCATTATCAGCAATTGCTGTAGCCGTATATTCTGGTGCAATGGTGATACCGACAGCATCAGAAACATTATTGAAATAAACTAATTCAGTAACACTTTCAGTTGGATTAATTTTGGCAAGGATAAAGTAATCACCCGTCTGAGCAGGAATTATAACAGCCTTTGTGAAATTAGCCGTTGTTGCCTGGTTGATGGGTGATGGGAATTCGTATTCCCCTAGTACGATATCGTTGGCATCAATAGTTTTGTCTTTCGAACAATAAAAATCAATTTTCATCGCGGAAGGTGCTGTCGAAAAACCAATGTTGCCGGCTGTTCCGGAAATTTCAATAACATCATTAGTTGCTGGTGTGCTGTCGCTGACGGCAATTTTCGTAATTACCAGATCCGGTTTATTGAGGTCGGTTACGAAAACATACCCAAACCCTGATGAGAAGGTTGGCGCGCTGGCCTGTATGGAAACCATCTGGGTCCCATCTTCAATATTATCATTGATTGAGTTAATCGGAACCTGAACGGATTTTTGACCTGCCAGAATTGTCGCTGTAGTTTGTATGCTCACTTCGGTTGGATCGTTGTGAGATATATTGACTAACAGTGCTTTATCAGTGGATGTATTTCGGGTAATAGAGAGAGTGCCGGCATTCAATTTGCCTTCAGGAAGCGAAACCGGGTTGATCAGAAGCGAAAGAGTAGGACCATCATTATCGGCAATTACCAGATCAGCGGAAACAATTCCGCCATTTTCGGCCGAAGTACCGCAATTACAGGACGAAATATAAACTGAACCAGAAAGTTTAACTTTCCGATATCCATCCACATCGCCATTGTCAACTACTCCAATATTGAACTTCTGTTCCTGGGCGCCTTTAGGCAAAGTAAGGCTGGCAGGGAAAAAGAGAGCGCCAGGCATATTGGAAGTTAGGTTTATAGTGATAATGCCATCGCCTGAAATTCGTTTGAGCACGCCCCAGGTGGCATAAACCCCGGCCGATTCCGAAATGGTATCAGCCAGCAGTTCAAGGCTAACCTGTGGAACATCATTATCGACAATGCTGGCAGTTACCGTACCGGTGGTTATTCCGGCCGAGCTGGCATAAATAATTGCATCGCTGGTCAGTTCCGGTACATTGTCATTGGTAATATTGATGGTAACCTTAGCTGAAGCCGTGTTAGCAAGTATTACAACTGAGGCTGGAAATGTCCATTGTGATGACTTGTTAGTGGTAAGGCTGACCGTTAATGGTTGGTTTGTAACCAGGTTTCTGCTCACAGTTAAGGTAATAGTATCACCTTCGGTTGCGGTAGTCTTATTTAAAACAGCTGTTAGTGAAGGGATTTCATCATCCAGAATAGTGATGGTTTTTGCGGAATTACTGTATTGAGCAGCAGTAGCGGTAATCCAGACATTTCTCTGGCCATCAATCAACGCATTATTTATAGTATTCAGGTTAATTACCACTGAAGACTGGTTGGCTGGAATTGTAATTGTTGCAGGGATTGTAACTTGCCCGGCTACAGAAGCCGAGAGTGAAACAATTAAATTTGCCGAGTAGTCACCACTGCGTGTTACAATACAACGGACCGGGGAGGAAAGATTTTCGAGCAAAGAGGTTTCCTGAATATCAAGTGTAAGAATATTCCCAACAGTAATCTTGCCTGCTGATAATGCGGTATTATTGGCTTTATTAGCTGCATATTCAATAAGCCCAGCGTATGGTACCAATTCTACCTGGATATGAGCATCACCCGAAAAACGCAGAATATCTGGCATTTTAATCTTTCTGCTTCGGTTTATGGTAGTTCCGGCAGGCAGTGGTAAAGTATATTCTACATTCGGATCTATAGAAAGATTCAATCCGGTAACAGGAATAATGGTTATCCTTTCCGCCCAACCACCGGTTGCAGCTACACCACCTAGGTTGTCAACTTTCCAGCTGATGGTTAATGAGTCGCCGGGATTAACATTAACTTTTTCGGCTGTTATCTCTTTTATCCGGATATCGGGTAACGATTTCAATGAGATATGAGTTACAGCAGCAGTTTTTCCTAGGTTGTTATTATCCGAAAGTTCAACGACTGAATTTGTATTATCCGTTTTAACCAGGAAATAGTAATTCCCTGTGAAATCTATCGGTAATGAAACAGAAACTGATTGAGTATAGGAACTATCAGGTTCAAGTTGTGAAACGTTAGTTTTGGTCGAAAGCAGTATATCATCATTACTCCATGTTTGATCGGTTGACGCATACACAGCGTCATACCATTGAGCTCCTGCTGTATTTCCTGCACCAGAATTTTTAACTGAGAAGCTAACAATCAGATTGGAGCCTGATTCAGAATTTGCCGGGGCCGTAACACTTGTTACCGTAAGGTCGGGAAGCAGCCTTGTTTTGAATGTTTGTACACCACTTTCGGCTGAGGAACAGTCGTTAATTGATCCTATTTTCCAGCGATACACCTGGCCGTATTTCAGATTATACAGCCTGAAAGTTGTGCCGGAAATATTTGCATTTGTCGGAGTGGCAGGCATTGTTGTGCCATCTTCCCAAAAATAAAGGTTGTATGAAGTAGTATTTGGCGAGGGTTGCCAGTATAAATCAAGAGTTGTATTTAGATTTTCGGTGCTATTTCCCGGAATCAAACCGGTAACTTTATCAATAGGCTTGCAATAGGCTGTGAGAATCGTCGGATTCGCATAATCCGGAACCAGGTTTGGAATAAACTCTATTTTCTCCGTGATATCGTAGATTTTGGAGGAGAATATGTCGTAGTATTTAAAAGTTATGGTATCACCCGATGATTTACTATCGAAAACAAGTACTTTATACACATTAACTCCTGTAGGGGGATAAAGCACCGAAGCCGTTTGTGCGCCCCGGATTTCACCATTAATATACGCAATCAGCGCACCGCTGGGCAAAAATGTATTTCCAACTTTCACCCGGAAAATCATTTCGGTACTCAGTTCGAAACGCTTGGCCAGGCTGCTGTTGCTTGGAATAGCAGGCAAAGTTAACTGGGCGCTTGCTACCACAGGCAAACAAATGAGTAATGTAAATACTGCAATCCGAAGTATTTTTATTCCTCCGGATTGATATCTGGTGTTCCTGGATTTTTCCTTCACACCTTTAAAATTCAGCATGTTGTTTGTATGTATCGATAGTTTCATTTTGCTCAGGTTTTGGCATTTATAAATCATTGTTCCAACAACTTAGATGTTTTAAAGCTTCTCCTTATAAAGTTGTACCTTTAATTATATACTTTATCATTTTACTGATTTAACCAGTTTCCTGATAATTGTGCCGTTTGAAGTTTCAATTTTCAGGAGATACAATCCGGGAGCGAGGTTTCGGGTATCAACCGTTATCATATTTTCCGAAATGTTTGATTTTTCGAGGATTGAATTTCCTGATATGGCGGAAACAACAACGGAAGAAATCCTGCAGGCTGATCTGATTTCAAACTTGTCTGTCGCCGGATTTGGATAAACTGAAAGTAATTGTTCAGTTCCGGAATTTCTTAAGCCGGTCGGATTCAGAAGATGCAGCGGATAAGGATTCATAGCCTGGCCAAACACTTCATTGCTCACGAATATCACTTCATCTGAAATTTCCTTTTCAGAAACATCATCAGGTGTTTTCAATTTGAAACTCATCTTTTCCTGGTTCTGATTTGAAAACAAGGTGAGGATGAACACATACCTGTTTAAATCAGGTACAAAATGGGCTTCAGTAACGCCTCTCCGGGCAGTTCCTACATAAGCAATCAGGATATCTCCCTGTTGAATAATATTCTGGCTGTTATCATTAACTATTTCACCTATCAGTGTAGCTGAATTTTCAAAATCGGCAGGATTGATGTTATAGAGTGTGTATAAATCATCAAGACTTGTAAGCGAATTCCGCGCTGATTTAATTTTAGCTCCGCTGGCTTTGTATTTGATGTCACTGCCCGAAACCGTTTTCATCATATATCCGTTCAATACTCTCATCGAATCCAGATCGCCGATCCAGCCCGAAGCAGGGTAATATATGGAGGACGCAGTTTTACTTTTCAGCAAAATGTCACCTGTCGGTAAGGTAGTTTGATCAAATGCCTGGTTAATTGCGGTATTTCCTTTCAGAATATACCCTATGCGGTTCCATCCCGCAGAAACAGGAATAGATGTCAATGTAGGGTTGATTTCTTTACCTGATACTGTAAAAAGCCCTGCTGTTGATTTTTTAAACATCAGCATATCCAGTTGAGGAAGACTGTTTAAATCACCAAACCATCCGGATGCTGTGTAATAAACTGCCGACGTTGTTGCCGATTTAATATAATCGAGGTTAGCCAGCGAAAGACCACCCAAAACAGTTCCTACATTTAAATCAGCTGGGGTTGCGCTTAATGAGATCCAGTTCCACCCGGAAGAAAGGCTTCTTTTTACACTGACTGTCGGAACAAAAACCTTCACCAGGAATACTTTTTGAGTCAATCCATCTTCTGCCGTAACAGTGTATGAAACCGGCGAAGTGAAATTCCGCACTGTTCCACCTGGTGGAGAAACAGAAGCTTTAGGTGACAACTGGAAAGTTGGCGCCAAAGCACGGATGTCAGAACCATATGGCATATAAAGTGTAACCTGCTGTGCAACCTGATCAACCTTTGTAGAGTCAGCACCTGTTAGAGTGGTTTTAATAATTTGAGCAGCAGTACTTAAAATATCCAGGTTTTTGATAGTGATAGAAACCAGGTCGGCATTTGAATTAACATGTCCGTCGTTCACAACAAGTGAAATAACAATCACCGAATCGCGATGAACCATTGGCGCAGTAAACGTTGGTTTATTGGTGGTGGATGAAGATAAAACAACAATAGAAGGTGCTGTCCATTTAAAAGTTATAGGTTCGTTGTCAGCATCCGACGAAAGCGACCCGTCAAGTTGAACCAGAGTTCCTTCATTCACTGTCTGATCCACACCTGCGAAAGCTACGGGGATTTTATTCACATTCACAATGTTTATTTTTACCGTATCGGGAATGGATGTGAGCACGCCATCCGAAACTTCCAGTTTGAACCGGTATATTTTGTTGGCACTCACCTGAGGTGCAATAAACGATGGCGCAGGACCAAGTGCGTCAAATAAAATTATACCATCAAGCGAAGTCCATTTGTATGAAATAACATCCAGGTCGGGATCGTAGGAGAGGCTTCCTGAAAGTGAAACCGAGCTTCCTTCGTTATAACTGATATCAGAACCTGCATCCGCAACCGGTCTCTTATTTACTTGCAAAACAGTTATCGTTACTGTCGAAGGGTCGGAGTTGGATGTGCCATCATTTACAATCAGGGTGAAAATGTAATTTGTATTTACTTTTACATCTGGAGCAACAAACGATGGTTTTTTTAATGTGCTGTCGTTCAGGTGAATGCCTGCAGGCGCCCGCCATGAAAACGTCAGTGGATTTGCATCCAGATCATACGATTCTGATCCATCGAGCTGAACGGTTTCTCCTTCCAAAACAGATTTATTCAGGCCTGCTTTTGCAATAGGCCGGTAACTCACCTGGACTACCCTGGTAATTTTCCCGCTCGAAATTGTAGAATGTAGGGTTGATTCATTTGCCGAGAGTGAATTAAGGGTTATTGAGGTTTGCTGGTTCAAGGCAACCGTGTTCTTAAGCCTAAATTTCAGGTAACAGATAATTCCGGACTGAATCCCGGTACTGCTTGCTCCAACAATATGAACTGTATTTCCGGTTATGGCGTAGTTTGTCAGCATATTCGCGTCTACCGGATCTATCCCGACAAAATCAACATCATTCAGATTAAATGAAACGGACCCTTCGAAATCATACACAGCTTTTCCTGTCGGAAGCAGTGAGGTTGAAATAGGTACACGCGTATCAGCATCAAGAGTCCCATCCATATTAACAATTGAGAACTGGTTATCCAGGATCAAAAAATTGCCGCTGGTTTTGGTTGCACCATGAAAATCAGTTGCTGTAACAGTAACATTTCCACCCGATAATCCTTTCAGATTGCCCTGCACATCAATGGAAGCCAATGCTGGATCCGAAACCGTATAAGTCATAGGTGGAGAGCCATTGGTAACGGTTATTTTCTGTGTAGCGCCCCACATCAATGTCCCTGAGTTAGGAGTAATTGTCAATGTAGGTAAGTAATAGACTTCCACATATTCAGTGGTTGTAAATGCCCTTAGTACTTCATCGAATTGCAGGTTTTGAAAGTTGAAATAGTGGTTTCCGCTGTTCAAAGCTTTGAATCCCAGGTAACACAGAATGCCGCTCCCTGTAATTCCTGAAACAGAAGCGAACGAAACGCGCATTACATTTGTACCGGTATTGTTTTGAACTGAAATATCGAAATCTCCAACTTTAACACTTTGTTTAATTCCCGCTAAATTCCCATTGTAGGTGATCTCGAAATATCCGGAACGAACTTTGGTTCCGGGAGCTATCTCAATTTTCACCGGCAGGTAAAATGTATCCTGCGGCCATGCATTTACACGCATAACACTCATTTTGATAGCTCGTACATCAATACTCCCGGTCATGTAGGATTTATCGCCATTTTTGTCAGTAACAAATGCTTTGGTATACCCGGGAGCTTTTGCTTTCACAATGCTCTGGCTGCTCATAATGGCAATAGACGTGTCAACAGTACTATAAACAAAAGGCGCAGTGCCGCCTGACGTATTCATTTGAGCCTCAGCGCCTACAAATAGCTGGATATCATCAGGATAAATATCCGGATATGAACGGGCATTTGCCTGAATATATACAGAATTCATAGTCATTAAAGGTAAACCTTCGTTCAGCAAGCTAATTCCTGAAATATAGTTAATGTATGTGCCACCAGGCTGTAAAGCTTTGAAACGGAGGTAAAACATTTTTCCTTTGCTGGTAAGAGGAGAGGAGCCGGCTCCGGCAATAATGATGGAACCTCGGGTTGTATTGCTGAAAGTTGGCATTCCCCAATCATACATTACTGAACCAACGGAATCAATATTCTGGAATTCAAGATAGTCAGCGTTGAATGTAAATCCAAAGCGGAAGGAATAAATTCCTTTTCCGGTTAAAACGGTATCTGCTTTTACAGCAATAGTAAAAGTGCTTTTCTCCAGAACGGTTGCCCCTTCGATGCTAAAGCCTACCTTGGATTGGGCTGTTGCGGTTCCAGAAATGAGGAGCGAAAAAAACCATGCCCAGAAGCAGGAAGCAATTATATATCTGATCAGTTTCTTCATCTGTATAAATTTTATTTTAGTGTCTGGCTTTTCCAGTTTTGCATCTTTGCCTTTTAAATCTAAGTGGTTTAAATTTTTTCGACTGAATGCGATCGCATCTAAAATTGATTATTCTGTTAGCCAGGATTTTACTTATAAAGTAAAATCCTGGCTAACAGATGGTTTACTTTATCAGAAGTTTTGTCGAATAGCTGAATTCATCGCCCTTAATGGTAAGGATATAGACACCGCTGTGAAGATTTTCAAGATCTGCGAAATTGAGATCAAGATTCTGAACACCTGAACTTAAATTTTTAACTGTTCTCCTGTAAATAATCCTGCCAGTCATATCAACAACCTGAACCTGTATATTGTGATTGGACCTGGATAAGTTAAATTTGGCATGAATGCCGCTCTGATCAGTGTAAACTGATGGTTTCGTGCTAATAGTTTGGTTCCCAATACCTGTTATACCCGAATTGCCGCTAATCTGGGCGGTTGGAGGTAGGTCGTTTAGGTAATGATCGTTTGCCATTCCGAAAGTCAACCCAAACTGGGATTCAGTTATGCCTGAATCCTGGAATTCGAATTCAAGAACAAACGACTGGTTAACCAGGTCAAGATCGTAGGCTGAAGCCATTGAAATTGATATTTCACCTTTTTGGGAATCAAAACCTGTTGCAATTGACATTTCTGCCGGGAGACCTGATTTGTTTAGCTGGAGAAATTTCACATGGTTTACATCAGTGGCAAATTTCAAATCCAGCGCTTTGATTCCCTTGGCAGTTGAAATGGTTAAAGGAATTGCAAAGCTCTTTGTTACGGGTTGGTTGATCTGGTCAGGATAAGAAATGGTTGCAAGGTCATTTACCATAGCAGATTTCTTACCTGCCTGGGGATCGAACCGGCTGATCAATCCTACACTGTATTGCAGGATAAGCGAAGCATCAAATGATGAAACAACTCCGTTTCCACTAACATCGGCAACGCTTTTCTGTTTCGTGCTCAGCGTAATGTTGCCGGCTGCATATTGCAATACCAGCGATGCATCGTAAGGCTTAACTTCACCATTCATACTAACGTCGCCTAAAACTGGTTTCGCCAATTGCGTTGCCCAAGGAGTGAAAGTTACATAATCGGAAACGCGCTCGCCCGTTCCTGTAGGATTCGAAGTATGTTTAGGACCTGTATTGCTGTTCCACCAGCAGCCGGTCGCGGTGATAGTATTTGTTGCCGTCTGATTATAAATTCCGTAGCCGTTGGTGGGGTCGGTGCCAACAAAGTCGCAGTTGGATATTTTGGGTAACGAAGTATTACGCGCAATAATTCCATAATAGTCACTTTCAAAAAGACAGTTTTTGATTGTAGGCGAAGAATTGTCCAATGTTATGGCACCACGGTCGTATTGAGGATAATAGTTATAATAATAGTTGTAAGTGGCATCTTTCAGGATGCAGTTTTCGAGCAAACAATTCTCATCAATCGATTCATTAGCAAAATTGATTCCCTGCCAGTACGATTTGTTTGGCTGGTTTGCGTCGCCATCACCATACGTATCGCCGCCGTAAAAATCATCACGATCAGCAGTAAATACAATTGTACTGTCGGTTGTACTTCCACCTTTGGCAATTAATCCGTTTTGTATATTGAGATATCCGCTCGACATAAACTTGCAAACTACTCCAGGTTTAATGGTAAGTTTAGCGCCTGTACCAACTGTATAATTTTGAAATACATAAGGAATGTTTACTTTTCCCGCAAAATCACGTTTTGGTAAGATTACATCCTGGGTAAGTGTTTCGTCAGTAACTCGTATTGCCCTGCCGGTGGTACCGGAAATGATGTTCCCTGTTGAAACTGAAGGATAAGTTACCAGTGAAGTTGTGAACGGGAAGGAAATATTGTTAAATGTACATCCGGTAATAGCTGGTGCGCTTGATCCCGAGAGTGAAATCCCGGAGTAGATAAGGTTTTCAAATGTCGAATTTTGTATTTTGGGTGAAGCATTGGTAAGTTGAACAGGTATTGCAGGTGAATATCTGAACAAAGCATGGTCAATTGTACTCAGGTCATTTGATTCATCATAGAAGACAAAATATGCTCCGGAATTGCTTAGTGTTGAATTCCCGTTTTGTTGCAAATCCTTTGGGTTTCCATAAGCATCATCTTCCTGGGTAGTAAATACAACAGGTTTCAGAGCGGTTCCCTGTATATCAAGTCTTCCTTTTATATACCAGATTCCGGGACCTTTAAATGTAACTCCGGCCGGAATAGTAAGTTGATTGGTTACTGTCATAGCTTCTTCGGTGATGTAAGTAATTGTATCATAACCGGCGAAACTCCTGATAGGAATAGTTCCCTGAATAGTCTGGCTACGGATTAATAAACCGATCCGTGGTGTATTGGCAATTTTGTTATTTGTACCTGAAAAAACCGGGCTAGAAAACATGTCCATACAGATAGGTGCGTTAGCCAGGTTATAGAACTGACTGTTTGTAATTACCGGGTTAGCGGTGCCAAAAATACCCAGGGCACACGAATTGCTGAAGTTCACTTTAACAGAATCTATAGTCACTTTGCAATCGGTTATCCGTATTGCTCCTTTTGAACCGTAGTAGTAATAATTTCCAGAATAACGTATTTCAAAATTCTTCAGAATATTGTCAACGTCACTTGCTGTTCCTGAATAATCCATTCCGTACCAGTCACCCGATGCCGGTGTGGAAGCAGTGCCGTTATTGTTGCTGTCGCCCGAAGCCGAATCATCTTTAAGTGAAGTGAAAATGATTTTGTTATTTGCCTTCCCTATTGCTTTCAAAGCTCCATTCACTGTCAATAATCCGTTGGACGTATACTTTACCACAACCCCGGGATCAATTGATACGACATCCCCGGCAGGAATAGTTTGTGTGTTTTCTATTATATAAGCCACGTTGGTAAAACCGGCAAAATCAAACGATTTCAAAGTTGGTGAATCAGTTCCGAAGGAGCCTATAATTATTCCTATGTTTCCAACATTTGCAACCGTGTTTCCTATTAAAACAGGAGTTCCTTTGTTTACATTTCTTCCCAGTGGGTAAGCGTCAATATTGATAAATGAGTTGTTCAGAATTTGTGCGTTATCACTAAAATAGACGGCACGAAAGGAATTTTTGATTTCGCATTTGCTTACAATATTGCCGCCCGACACAGATACAGCCCAATACCCGACATTGTCGCCGGGATATCCTCCGGCATTCTGTATTTTCCAGTTTTCAATTTTTGATGTTTTTGTGCCGAAAAGATCAATTCTGCCAGCACTTGAATGACTAACGGATTGAACTCCATCATTTTGTGAATCGAGTGGGTTTCCATAATTATCATCAGAAATACTAGTAAAAACAATGGGTTCCAGATCAGTTCCCAGGCCTGTTAAAGTACCGTTTGCAGTGATCCTCGCATTGTAGTCGCGACATTTCATAACCACTCCGGGATCAATTATAAGTGTGGCCGTATCAAGTACTGTGGTTAGTCCATAAATACAATAACTTGGATTGTTAAGATTTTTAAAGGATAATTTCTTCAAACGGGCATCGTCAATAACATTTGATGCCAGAATTTTGATGGCCCGTATTTCCTTATTGTTAAATTTGATTGAGTCATTCGTAAAAACTGGAGCTGCATCCATTGCCAGGCTGATATTAAAACATTCGCCTGATACTATGGAGGAAACGTCGAAAGTACTATTGGTAAAAGTTGGTTTGCTTAAACCGTAAACAACCAGGTTCCGTCCGTTATTTGTAAATTTGCAATTATCAATACTTGGCGATGCTGAATTGATTTCCATCGCCGCGTATTGATCATAATCGTATGAATACGTATTATTAAATATACAGTATTTAAAAATACAGGCGGTATCAATTGCAGTTGGGGTTACATTTATACCCAGCCAATACGATGCAGTTGAATGCTTATCAAAAATAATGGGTTTTGCCGATGTTCCTATCGCTTTAATCTTACCGTTGATGTTGATTTCAGTATTCACAAGTCTCAATTCGGCACCTGGCGAAATATAGAGAACACCGGTTTGTGCAACATTCAAAGTGCCGCAACGATAAGGTATTCCCATTTCGGGCATATAAAAATTGCCCGGAATTTCACTAAAGTTTACGTATACATAATCACTGGAATTTCCAGTTAACAAGTTATTTATTCCGGTTTTAAGTTCACCTGGCCCGTAGAAATAGATTGGGTAATTTGTGTTTTTAATAGTTGTATTTTCAATATATAATTTACCTAAATTCGAAATCTGAACTCCATAGTTGCTGAAATTATTCAGAGTACATTTTTTTAAATTCAGTTGCCCTTTTCGGGAATACAGATTGCTGGCATATTCTATATTGCAGCTGTCGAGCGTTACACTACCGTTACTCGCACTGTATTCGTACGAAACATAAATACCATCCCAAAAACCTTTTGTTGTGGAGGCATTGGCAGTAAATTTAACGCCCTTGGCATTCAAGGTTCCGAAAACCTGCAAATACACGCCTGCGTTAAACCTGATTTCCACACCTTTTTCAATAGTAAGGGTAGCTGAGCTACTAACATCCTGGTTTCCAGCCAAAATATATGGACTGTTAGCTAATGTTAAAGTCCGGTCAACAGTAAAATAACCACCTGGAATTGTGGTTTGTGCGAATGATCCGAAAGTGAGAAGGGTTGCACAAATGAATAAAAGGGTACACTTTTTCATATTCGTAGAGATTTATTTATGATTTGGTGTTAGGTATATTTAATGGAATGCAACAATAGAATTAATGCCTGTCAGATAAAAAGCCAGACATTTAATAAAATAAAAAGCAATTAGCGCATCTTAAGTCCTCAGAGCAATGCTAGGAATCCAGGAGATCCTGAAGAATGTAACGATATCAGGCGAAAAATTTTCTTTGTAATTCAGAACGATTCAAAATTAGAACATTGAATGTATCTCCGCAATAACACTAAAGTGTTATTTTTATAGCACTATTTTGCAGAAAAATTATCCTGCTTGAAATAGTATTATCTATATATACAAATTTACTTACGAATTCACAAAATTGTACTTCAATTCAATTTTATTTTAAAAGATTAAAGGATGGTTTATATTCCATGCTATATTTTGGAATAATTAGTAATTATACGAGTGGAACAGAGAAAGTTTATTTTAGTTTCCTTCTACTTAGATGACAAAGTGGTTTTTTTTTGATATGATATAAATAAATGAATATCAGGATATTAGCACATTTAAACTTAGTCTTTCATTCTTTCGGATGGGCATAATCTAATAGTAAATTTTATCATTTAAACTAGGGTAAATTCTTTAAATGAAAAACGATTATGGCTAAAGATATAGCCATAATCGTCTTAAAAAGTGGAGTAACTGCACCTACTTTCGTAAAACAGGTAAATTATTAATATTGCTAATTAACCTGATAGTTAACTGAGTGTTTTTTATTTCCGGTTATCCCCAGTTTAAAATCACTTTCCCGCATTCACCGCTTTCCATTACGTCAAAACCTTTCTGGAAATCGTCAATTTCGAAGCGATGTGTAATTACCGGTGATAAATCAATGCCAGTAATCAGCATTTGCTCCATCTGGTACCATGTTTCCCACATCTCGCGTCCGTAAATGCCTTTTAGTGTCAGAGCTTTGAAAATTATTTTGTCCCATTTTACGGTAGTGGAATTTGGTAAAATGCCCAGGAGCGCAATTTTGGAACCGTTATACATGTTTTCAATCATGCTTTCAAAAGCTGTGGGTGATCCTGACATTTCCAGTCCGATATCAAATCCGCGCATATGCAGATTTTTAATAGCTTGCTCTATGGTTTCACCTTTGAGCGGATTTATGCAAAGTGTGGCTCCCATTTCTTTTGCTATGTTCAGGCGGTAATCACTCAAATCGCTCACAACAATATTTCGGGCACCGGCAAAACGACAAATTGCTGTTGCCATGGTTCCTATCAGTCCAGCACCTGTGATCAGAACATCTTCGCCAATCAATGGAAATGACAGAGCTGTATGTGTTGCGTTACCAAATGGATCCATGATAGAGGCCATTTCGTCTGAAATTCTAGCATCGAGGTGTACAACATTTTCGGCCGGCAGCGAAAGAAATTCAGCAAAAGCGCCATCGCGGTTTACGCCTATTCCAACAGTGTTCTCGCAAACATGCAGCTTGCCGCGGCGGCAATTGCGGCAATGTCCGCAAGCTATATGGCCTTCACCGGTTACACGATCGCCAATCTGAATGTTTTTTACACCTTTACCTTTATCTACAACTACACCTACATATTCATGGCCAATAGTCATGGGTGTTTTTATAGTTCGTTCCGACCAATCATCCCATTTGTATATATGCAGATCTGTGCCACAAATGGCTGTCTTTTTGATTTGGATCAGTACATCATTTATGCCAATTTTTGGAACAGGAACTTCTTCCATCCAAATTCCCTTGCCGGGATGAAGTTTTACCAGTGCTTTCATAAAATATTTGATTTAAATATCAGTTCAATGTGCTGAATATGCGTTAGTTGGTATTTATTACAATTCCTTTTTTTATATACTTTACAAGTGGCTAAATTATCATAATTTTTCATTGATAATTGCTAAAAATCAAATTTCATTATTTAGTTTCCTGTTAACAATATCATCAAATAGGGAAACATTTTTTGAAACCTTGAGATCAGAAGCCTGTTTTGGTTTTGATATTGAGAACGCAACCCTTTTTAGTTGTAGGGATAAATCAAATGGTTTTGAGCAGCCAGCTTTATGGAGTTAGCTGTGTTTTTAAAATCAAATTTCATAAGCAGGCTATTTCTGTGCCTATCGACATTTGTAGGAAGGATGAAAAGTTTTTCGGCAATCTCTTTATTGATAAGTCCTTCGGCACTTAAATGCAGAACTTTCGCCAGTCGTGTGCGTTACTGCTCTTCGCCTTTCATAAGAGCTGTTGCGACTTCATATTATTCCAAAGCAGTCGGTTCCTATCAATTCCGGACAAGGATTAACGATTTATTGATTTAGTTTATATACTCAAATTAATGATTCCTGCCACTTAGAAAATTCTTGTTCTTAAATCAGAATAATTATTAAAATTTATTGTTTCGTTTATTATCCTGTAAATTGAACTGTTACATTCTGACAGACAGTTATATAGTAGTAATCCCGGTTTGTTGCGCCAGAATTGCTTATCTTTACACTGAAAATGCTTTAAAACATTAATAATCACTTAGTTTTTTAATTGTATGAAACGAATCTTTCCTAATAATTACCGGCTCCATCTCATTATTCTTCCTTTCCTTCTATATTCTTATGTGTTATCTGCTCAGTCTTTTAATTTTGGATGGAGTGGAACAGAATTGATACCAAAAGCCACCTTTCTTAATCCGTCAAACTGGACGACAAATGTCTCTAATGCTGGTTTAGGAGATAAAAGTATTGTTTCTTCAAGTGTAGATACGTTGAAATTAAACTGGACCTTTGGCACAGGTAACCGTGCTAAATGGTCACAGAGTTACATATACCTGGCTCAGACAATTTCGCTTGCGAATTACGATCTCTTTAGTTTCGACCTGAAAGGCATGCCTAACAACGGATACGTCGGCTTCGAATTGAAATTTGAAGACGGCGCTCATCAGGCCGTGGCTCACTGGGATGGCCTTGCGGGTCTTAACAGATGGGCTGAGAAGATTTCAGTCGCCAAAAAACAATTCGATAATGCTGCTTTGATGGATTGGAGTAAGATTCGGGTTATTTCACTTGCTGTTTATGCGCAGGCTTCGGCTCAATATGTTAATACAGATCTGGGGTCAGTGAGTATTCATAACCTGGTTGGCACAAAAATGGCTGACTGGCAGCGTGGAACCTCCCGGGAATTTATCAATCCGAGTGATTTTATATCTATTAAAGAAAATGCCATAAAAGCAATAATCAACCGCCAAAAATCAACGGGGCTTCTTACTACATGGACCGAGGACAATTCTTCCTGGCTATATGGGCAAGGTTTGGCATTGAAGGCTCTGTGCAATGAGGGGACATGGAGCCAGGGGATTGCAAACAATGCGGCTGCGATTGCTGCCGAAAAATTATCCATGTTCCTTATCAATCATCAACAAATGGAAGGATACTGGCCGAGGGCATGGAACTCCGTTTCGGGAGCAATTACCGTCCTGCGTGAAGCAGACGGAACAATATGGATGGGAGATTTTCCCTGGATAATAACAGGGTTGCAGGCGTATTATAAAAAGAGCGGCGATCAACGGGTTATACCTTCAATAAATAAGGCTTTGGCATTTCTAAAAGGATTGATTAATCCTGACGGAAATTTTTTCACACTGAATCCCCAAACCGGTATTAAGTATGAAGTAGCAAGTTGTGAAGCATATGCTGCAGCCTTACTTAGTCTTTATGAATCCGGAGAAACGGCACTCGCTGGTAATATGTTCAGCTTTATAAGTACGCATGGTTGGGATTCGGAATTAAACTGCTGGCGCGAGGCCACTTATTCTGACCGTATAGTGCTGTTTGCCAACACCTGGATGTCGTATTACAATTTTCAGAACGGAGATACACAAAAGGGCCTGGATGCTCTATCACTGGCAGGAAAAGCTCTGTACACGTATGGAAATGGTGAGCTTTATGGAATGGATGGTATAGTTCCATTAGCTGTTTGGTACGAGGGAACGCTCACTTATATTGCAGCAGGTGGTCCGGGAAGTATTGCGTTGTTTGAAGAATTGAGGACCCACATCAATTCCGATGGAATGGTTTCACACTATAATGAAAACCTGGGGGGAATGGGTGGTATTTGGGCTGTTGATTGGCATAGCCTCGATGGAACTTCCTGGCTTTATTTCACTACTGCAGGAAAATCACCTTTCGAAGTAATGGATGGAATTCCGGTAAATATAACACCACTTCAGGCAGTTGAGAATAAGAAAAATTTCATTTTATCTGTTTCTCGCTCAGGGGAACTGCTTATCAAGCCCCAGAAACTGCTCCAAAAAGAAATGACTATTCGGGTTATACAGTTGGATGGCAGGATAATTTCAGAAAGCAAAGTTCCTTCTAATTCAGGCGAGATAACTCTTGTGCTTTCACATGAAAAGACAACTGCCAGAGTTGTTTGCGTTCAATTTATCAGCAATGATCAAATAGAATGTTATCCGGTATATTTGTATTAGCTTGACCCGAATCCTTATTTTGATTGTAGAAAGCATTTGCCTCCAGTTCGTATTCGCACTGTAAAGTGTTAATTATCAATATTATTGTAAATATGCCGATGTTATATAAAACTACCATTATTGTTTTTGGATTAATTATTCCACTTAACCTTATCTGGAAGCCGTTGTAGAATTGATTATTTATTGTCAAAAACAAAACTACTGTCAATATTTGGCTTATATCTTAATCAGGTTTAATTAATAACTTAATGACTTTAGATGAATATTAAACAGATCGAAAATTTAGTGCAGATTGAAAGAAAATGGATTGATTTTAATATTTAATTTTCGAAGAAAGTATTTTTTTGTTTTAGAAATAATTACGATTATGATGTGATGAAAGTACAAATTTGTGGAAACACTCTGTGATAGGTTTTTGCAGAAAATTCTTTAATTTGATTCTTTGTACTAAGTCAGTTCATCAAATTCGGAAGAAAATCAATTATTTTCACCTTTTTTATCGTTTTTATTCACTCATATTTCCTGTTGCTGGGCATTTGACGGATAAAGTGTAGATAAAATCAACAACTGTATATAAAATATACAATATAGCTTAAGGAATTGATGTTTAGGTAATTGTAGGTTTTGAAAAATAATAGTGTTGAAAAATGCAACACTATATCTGTAAATAAATTAAACATTGTGTTTTGTAAACTGCAGATATGTAGTTAGTTATAGTTTGTTTTTTGTTTTGGCACCGTAATTGAATGGCTGATATTATAAAGAATTGTAATCCTAAATATCATGAAAACAAAAATCTCAACATTAGCTGTACTTTTTCTGACTTTGACTTGTGGTAGTATAAAAAGCCAGGAAGTCGCAGACATTACTGCAGCAAAGCAATCGGAAACAGTTACTATTTCGTGCACTCCTGACATATATGCATTGGCTCTGAAATGGACCAGTGAATATGGTAATCTTAAACCCGAAGTGAAGTTTAAGATAAATGAAATTGCCAATAATAAAGCAACTCAGGGTACAGACAATAATCTCAGATTTGTTTCAAATAATTTCCAGTCATCAATGATGGATGAAACGAGCTGGAAAATGGTAATTGGACGGGATGTTATTGTCCCTGTAATTAACTCCGGTAATCCCTACCTGGCTGAGTTAATGAAACGAGGCGTTTCGCAGGAAAAATTTGCACAGATACTCAATAATCCGGATAAGCAAAATTGGGGTACTCTGCTTGAGGCTGGTCAAAAAATTCCCATTCATATTTATATGATCAGCGATGAATCTGTAAAAACCGGAGTTGCCCATTTTATTCAGACAGCAAAAATTCCAACTACAGGAATTACAATAGGAACAAAGGAAGATGTGATTTCAGCCGTTCAAAAAGATCCTCTCGCCATTGCGTTTTGTAAAGTCGTAAATGTAACGAATGACAATAACCAGGGGCTGGCAGAAAATATTAAGCTTTTACCGATTGATAAGAACGGGAACGGAACCATCGATTATATGGAAAATATTTACACTGATGCTAATACTCTCCTTCGTGGAGTCTGGATAGGGAAATTCCCTAAATCATTGTACAGTACTATTTATGCGGTAAGCAAAGATCAGCCGGCAACCGAAACCGAAACAGCCTTTTTATCATGGGTACTTACCGATGGACAGCAATTTATGAATTCAAACGGATATTGCTCCCTTACAAATACTGAAAGTCAGGCTCAGTTAAATAAAATTGGCACATCAGTTGTAAGTGTTTCGCCTTCAGATAAATCTTCAACAACCGGTTTGATATTGTATATCATGGCCATAGTAATCACCTTGGGTATAGTTATCACAATAGGTGTTCGGCGTTACAGAAAGCAATCACCCGCAATCCCTGAATTTAATGATTCTTTAACAGGTTTCAACGAAAACTCTGTTGAAGTTCCAAGAGGCATATATTTTAACAAATCCCATAGCTGGGCATTTATGGAAAAGGATGGAAACGTGTCTATTGGAATTGACGATTTTCTGCAACATGTTACCGGTCCGTTAACACGGGTCGAAATGAGAAATCCTGGAGAAAAAGTCAAAAAAGGGGAGCTCTTGTTCTCGCTTGTTCAATTCGGTAAACGGTTGTGTTTATACTCTCCTATTTCGGGGATTATAAAGCAGCAAAATGAAGCGCTTCTCGATGACGCGTCAAAGATCAATTCTTCGCCATATTCCGATGGATGGATTTACAGGATTGAGCCTTCGAACTGGTTTGTGGAAGTAAACTTCCTGGACATGGCAGACAAATATAAAAAGTGGATAAATACTGAATTCTCCAGAATGAAAGATTTTCTCGCTGCAACTCTAAAGCCCGAAAGCCTTGAATACTCGCA
Organism: Bacteroidales bacterium; assembly: GCA_963665485.1. Lineage (GTDB taxonomy): Bacteria > Bacteroidota > Bacteroidia > Bacteroidales > UBA4417 > UBA4417. The sequence goes on from OY762227.1 coordinate 2,802,928, forward strand.
TGTTGTACTACAGGATGGCGGTATTGTTAAGGAAGGAGTCCTGGCTGATTTTGGACCAGAAGTTTGGGATGATTTTCAAACCAATTTTCTGGAAATCTATAAATAGCAACTACTATTCTCTTCGGAATTAAAAACGTTCATCCTTAAAAATATAAGATATGGATTTACATCGTCGTGACTTCTTCAGATTCATTGGTGCCACAGGATTAACCCTGGCAGTAGGGAAAGAACTGAATGCGGCACCAAAATCAAAAAGTGATCCGGAGTTCAGAGGCGTACTTTACGATGCTGCCCGATGCAAAGGTTGCCGGGGCTGCGAATATGATTGTGCTGAAGCAAATGGCTTACCCGAACCACCTCCAAACAAAGAAATCAAAGGATTACGGAAAACCGATGATAAACACCGCACCGTCGTTAATGAGTTTAAAACGTCCAAAGGTATTGTGTATGCCAAAACACAATGTATGCACTGCAACGAACCTGCCTGTGCCGCTGCATGTCTCACACAGGCAATGACAAAAACGAAGGACGGACCAGTAATCTGGCGAAGTGATAAATGCATGGGATGCCGTTATTGTATGGTTTCATGCCCATTCGACATTCCAAAGTTTGAGTTCCACAGCGCAAATCCAAAAATTGAGAAATGTACCATGTGCTACGAAACCAGGGTAAAAAAAGAAGAACTTCCGGCCTGTGTAGATAATTGTCCCAACGAGGCCCTGATGTTTGGTACCCGTAGGGAATTAATCCAGGAAGCCAGGAGACGAATGTTTGAGAAACCTGATCTGTATTATGATCAGATTTATGGTGAACATGAAGCTGGTGGAACCGGTTGGTTAATTATATCCCCTGTCCCATTCAAAGAAATCGGAATTAATACCTCGCTTCAGAAGGAATCATACCCTGCACTCACCAAGGGATTTCTATACTCGGTGCCAAGTGTTTTTGTATTGGTTCCGGCTCTTTTATTAGGTATTCAGCAAGCAACCAAAAAGGATAACCCAAATAACGAAAGCGAAGATGAATAAAGAACATATTATTTCGACAGACAACGATGGGAAGCACATCTGGCGGTTTTTATTCAGAGAGCTGAAACCCAAAGGTAAATGGTTAACTCCTTTTAACCTCATTTCTATACCAATCATTTTATTGGGGATATTGCTGATTGTTATTCGTTTCTGGAAAGGAATAGGTTCAATTACAAACCTTTCGCAAGAGATTCCCTGGGGATTGTGGATAGGATTCGATGTGGTTACCGGCGTTGCATTTGCAGGTGGAGCCTATGTGATCACTTTCATGGTTTATATCTTGAATATGAAGAAATACAAACCCATTGTTAGGGTAACTGTCCTCAATGGTTTTCTTGCATACCTGTTTTATGCAGGTGCTTTGCTTCTCGATCTGGGGCGTCCATGGAATGTAATCAATCCTATTATAGGTAATAATTTTGGCGTAAGTTCTGTTTTGTTCCTGGTTGCTTGGCATTTTCTACTCTATATGATAGCGCAACTAATAGAGTTTTCACCAGCAATTGCCGAATGGCTTGGAGCCAGGCGAGCTCATAAAATTCTTTCAGGAATGACGCTGGCGGCTGTAATATTCGGGATAACTTTATCCATGTTACATCAATCCGGATTAGGCGCACTTTTCCTGATGGCAAAGGAAAAAATACATCCGTTGTGGTATTCCGAATTTATCCCGATCATGTTTCTTGTTTCCAGCATTTTCGCCGGACTTTCGATGGTTATTTTTGAAGGATCTATAAGCGGAAAAGTGTTTGCAAACCAAATCAGTGAAAAAAACAAAATGGCTGAGCATGGAATTATCCATGGACTGGCTAAAATCTGCACAGGCACCATGTTTGCCTACATTTTTCTTCAATTGCTGGTTTTTATTCATGGGAAACACTGGGATTTGCTCAATACACCTATGGGGCACTGGTACTCTTTCGAAATGATTGGTTTTGTGTTGCTACCGATGATGCTCTATTTTTATAGCTACAGGAAAAACAGTATTTTCCTGATCCGCGTGGCATCCATACTAACAATGGTGGGTGTTGTGTTAAACAGACTTAATGTAACAGTAATCGGTTTCAGGTGGGATATGCCGGTTCGTTATGTCCCGTCGTGGATGGAACTTGTAGTTACGTTCACTGTCCTGTTCACCGAAATCTGGATATTCCGCTGGGTAGTAAACCGTTTGCCGGTTCTTCGTGAATCGCCTAATTGGGTAAAAGAAGAAAATCATAAACCAAAACCAGCTTTGGGTGATGAACACCGCAGAGCATAAAAATTACAAAAATGGACGGATTCAGTTATCAAAATATTTTCGAAACTAAAGGAATAGAATACCTTGTGATTATAGCATTCCTTTTATTGCTTATCCCTTTCTGGCTTTTATTAAACAAACGGTCAAAAATCAAGGAACAAGTCAGGAATGCTATTGGCGTTCTTACCGCTGCAGTTTTAAGAATTCCACAGGGTATTTTTTATAGCAAAAACCACACCTGGGCTTTTCTCGAGAAATCAGGAACTGCTAAGGTAGGAGTGGATGATTTACTGCTTCACATCACCGGAGAACTAAACATTCGCCATCTTAAAAATCCAGGAGAACATATAAGCAAAGGTGAATTGATGGCTGATATGAATCAGAACGGTAAATCACTTAAAGTGTTTTCTCCCATTTCAGGGACGATTGTCAGTTCAAACACCGAATTAATTGTGAGCCGCGATTTGCTCATCAATGATCCTTACGGGCAAGGCTGGTTATACAAGATCAAACCGTCAATATGGGTTGAAGAAATTCCTTCATTTTTAATGGCCGATGATGCAACTCAATGGTTGAACCAGGAACTGATGCGTTACAAAGATTTCCTGGCGATGAAAATGAAGAAATATTCTCCTGATCCGTCAATGGTCATCCTTCAGGATGGCGGCGAATTGGCAGATAATTCCCTTGCCGGATTACCAAACGAAATGTGGCTTGATTTTCAGAAAGAGTTCTTAAATCCGTAAGGAAAAATGCTGAACCGGGAAGCAAATGCTCCAAAAAGGCAATTAATTGTATTCCGGAAATGATTTAGTTGAAAATTTATACAAAAAAATAAAACTGGTGAATTTTTCATCAGTTTTATTATTATATTGCGTTGACATATATACGTATAGATATATAAGTGCTCAATACTTTAAAAAATGTGTAATGAAAATCCTTCGTAAATCTAAAGATAGTCAAACCAAAAGCAGTACATCATTCGGCCGGTATCTGCGATTCGGGCGATCTATTTATGGACGGGTAGTTCTTATCATCGCAATACTGTCTGTCTTCCTGTTTGTTTCATTTGGTATTATTTTCCGGTCAGTTTACGAACAATACCTGAATACAGTTATCCTGCAAAGTGGGAATAATGTCGGCTCTCTTGTTGAAGGCGCTTTGTATCATTCTATGATGGAAAACGATGAAGGCGCGCTCCAGAATACGCTCGATGTGATTCATACCTTACCTGGTATTGACGATGTGAATATGTACGACAGCAACGACAGTCTTATTTATTCATCTTTTTCACCTGACATCTCTACCGATATAAATCCGAATTGTAAGAGTTGCCACAAGAATATGGCTACCATGTTTCCGGGGAAAGAGAAATCTTACAAAATTATTAATGCTGACAGCGAATGCAAGATGAGTAAAGTACCAAGCGGACAAAGACATTTGCTGATCCGATCGCCAATACTTAATTCTAAATCCTGTTATGAAAGCTCATGCCATTACCACGCTAAAACCGATAAAATTTTAGGTTCGCTGGTAATTAAAGTCCCTTTAAAAGATCTTGATGCAGCGGTTAAGAAGTCATCGATTGAATTCTATTTGCTGGCTATTTTAACAACTCTTTTATTGGCTTCTTTTTTAGTGTTGTTTACCAGGAAAGAGATAAAAGATCCTCTTGGGGAATTGATTAAAGCCAGCTTTGCAGTTGCAAATGGTGATAAAAACACCAGGGTCGAAATAAAACCAAATCAGCTGGATGATATGCGGATGGTGTCGGTTGCTTTTAATGATATGCTTGATAACCTACAAACTGCAACCACTGAATTGGAGAACTGGTCGCAGCAGCTCGAATATAAAGTTCAGAAAAAATCGGAGGAATTAGGAACAGCCCAAAGTGAGTTGATTCATATTGAACGGCTTGCATCACTAGGCAAATTATCATCCTCGGTGGCTCACGAGATCAACAATCCATTGTCGGGAATACTGGTTTATACCAAGTTGGTCCACAAGCTTTTGAGTAATCCTGATTTAACGGATGCAAAAAAAGAAGTAATGCTCAAACATCTGAAAATGATAGAGACTGAAACCAAGCGCTGTGGCGATATCGTTAAAGGCTTGCTCGATTTCTCAAAAAAAGATCAGGAAGATTTTGAACCAAAACACCTTCACGAAATTCTGCATGAAACATACGATCTGATGTCGCATCCGGTAAAGATTGCAAATATTAGCTTTTTGACTGATTTAACGGCAAAATCAGACCTTATCTATTGCAGCCCGAACCAGATTAAACAGGCATGTGTGGCAATGATTGTTAATTCGAGTGAAGCTGTAACCGAGAACGGGGAAATTGTTATAAAAACTTCAAATCCTGATCCTGATACCATCAAGCTCGATATATCGGATAACGGAATTGGTATTTCGGCCGAAGATATCCCTCATATTTTCGAGCCTTTCTTTTCAACAAAACAGCAGGTACGCGGTATAGGGCTAGGACTGCCCATTGTTCATGGCATTGTACAAAGTCATAAAGGGAAAATCCAGGTTAAGTCTGAGCCAGGCCATGGAACTACTATTTCGATATTATTACCTATAATCAGAAGTTAAGGAAACTTATTATGGAAAAGAAAATAACAATACTTATCGTTGACGATGAAGAATCAGTCAGGGAATCGCTGAACCTTTGGTTTACTGAAGATGGGTACCGGGTTGAATGTGCCGAAAATGCAAAACAAGCCCTTTCCATTCTTGAATCGGATGTTTTTGACATCATACTCACTGATCTCAAAATGCCTGGCATGGATGGATTGGAACTCCTCCAGCGGATAAAAACCCTTAACAAGGATTCGATAATTATTGTAATGACGGCTTTTGCCACAGTTGATACCGCGGTTAAAGCCTTAAAAGAAGGCGCTTTCGATTACGTCACAAAACCTTTTGATCCGGACGATTTGTCGCACCTGATCCGCAATGCCTCAAAGCAGATTTCACTGGCACAGGAAAACGAAACCTTAAAGAAACGGGTTGACTCATTGGAAAGTGTCGAGGATTTGATTGGCAAGAGCGAAGCCATAAAAATGGTTTTAAAGGAAGTTGAAAGCGTGGCTCCTACAAATTCGTCAGTTATAATTACAGGCGAAAGCGGTACAGGTAAAGAACTTGTCGCAAGGGCAATTCATGCTAATTCGCTTCGCAAATTCTATCCGTTAGTCAGTGTGCATTGCGGAGCTCTAACGGAGAGTTTATTGGAAAGTGAGCTTTTCGGGCACGAAAAAGGCGCTTTTACAGGAGCGTTATACAACCGCAAAGGCCGTTTTGAGATGGCCGACAGCGGAACTATCTTCCTGGACGAAATTGCTACTATTTCGCAAAAAATGCAGGTTGAACTGTTACGCGTATTGGAAACTAAGAAATTTATGCGGGTAGGAGGGAATAAGGAAATTTCTTCGGATTTCCGTGTCATATGCGCAACCAACCGCGATTTGAAAGGGATGGTTGAGAAAGGAACTTTTCGTGAGGATTTATATTACCGGCTTAATGTGATGAATATTCATGTGCCGCCATTGCGCGAACGCATTGAGGATATTCCCTTGCTTGTTGATTATTTTATTAAAAAGTATTGTACCTCAATGAATAAGCCGATTATTACCATTGAGCCTGCAGCGTTAAAACGTATCACCGGATACCAGTTTCCGGGCAATATACGTGAACTGGAGAATATGATAGAGCGCGCTATCGTGGTTGGAAACGGGAAGAAAATTGTACTGAAAGATCTGCCTTTTGATAAGGATACCATTGATAGCACGGTTGAAAGTCTTGATGATTTCGAAAAAGCGTTTATCCTTCAGATTCTCAACAAATACAGTTGGAATATTTCGCGAACGGCACAGGCCTTAAAAGTGGATAGGGTTACACTATATAATAAGATTAAAAAATACGGGCTGAAAGCCTGAAAGCGGCTTCGGATTTCGGATGTTTGATTCCGGATATGAAGTTTCAGGATCATATAAAACCATTTAAACTTTCAAGCCAGACTTTTTCCGAATGAATGCTCCAGCAATAACAATTTTATCTTTTGGCCGATTCGAAAGAGGATTTCTTGAGAAGATATCCGAAGTTGTTATGCAGGAATTTAACTGCGCTGTTACTATCAAGGAAGCGCATGTTGATATTAGTGAATTTTATGATCCCGTTCGCAGGCAATACAATGGGAATAAGCTTCTTCATGAAGTTGATGCCTTCAACGGAATTGATAATTCCAAAACCATAGGATTGCTTAGTGTTGATCTCTTTATCCCTATCCTTACCTTTATCTTCGGGCAGGCGCAGTTAGGCGGACGCTCGGCCATTGCATCGCAATACAGGTTGAGTAACGAAAGATACGGAATGCCAGCGGATGAAAATCTTTTACTGCAGCGGTTCACCAAAGAAGTTATTCATGAACTCGGGCATACATTAGGATTGATTCATTGCCATACACCAAGCTGTGTTATGCAATCGAGCACGTATGTGGAGGATATTGATCAGAAGGAGGCGCGGCTTTGTGCAAAATGCAGGGCACTGCTTGAAGCTATTTAACATTCGATCCGATTTCTTAACTTTCTGGAAGGGTAAGACCTATTCTTAGATTTATGAAAGTGATAGTATAGAATTCTTAAAGTTAGACTATAGTTCTTCTCTGAAATTCTTGTTTGAATGGAATTGAAAATGAGATTATATATTTATTCCTATCTTACTTTAATAAACCTATTGTAAAAGCTCCTTGTATTGCTTAAATTTACATTTGTTATCTGTAAATAAGAAGTCGGAGTTTAAGTTTTCCTCTACATCCATAAATCGATAATCCGATTATTCTGAATTGATTCTGTTTTAATTCTGCCAGCAAACCATTCTTTGTTCTGCTAATACTTGTCAGGATTTTATCTATCTAAAAATCAGGATTTATGAAAACAATTTATGTTTTAGCATTAGCATGTCTGATAACTGTCAGTAGTATGGCTCAACAGGCTGAAGTTGTAGTGTTTAAGCATGAGTTGCGATGGACTGATGAATCCAGGTTCCCAAACTACGTTAAGGTACCCGCACTACGTGATTCAGTTTTCAGCGAAACAAAGCAGCAATTAATGAAATACCTTGAAGTGAACGATGTAAAATTACCCGGACAAATTGCCTATAAAATTACCAGCGGATTTGGGAAGCTGAAAGTTGAAATGCCGTCAAACAGCGACGGGAATGTTCCCACAATTGGAATTTTCTCCTTTATTACCAGGGCAACCAGTGGGTATGCCATGTTCTGGAAATTCACAGTTATTATTCAACAGAACAATAAAATAATACTTCAAAAGGAAGTAAGCCATGAACTTGAATATTATAATGTTTCTGGTTATACGGCGGCAAAACAATGGATGCCAGCCGAAAAATTCCTGGAAATATATAGCAGGTTATTGCACGAAGCCCTCGGAGTGATTCCGACCACGGATGAAAAGATAATCCTTGGCAAAAAGGAGGAAGAGGAAGAAGAAGCGCGCAGGCTTTTGTACCAGGAAGCTCAGGAACAAGAAGCGAGTTCGATGTTGATACACCCCGAACGTGACATGCTTAAATTAAACGGAGGATGGATCTCGGCCAGTAATTTTGCCGCTATTCTAATATCTTCGACGGATACTGTTTTTTCCTTTCATTTTAAAGAAGGCTGGACCTGGGAATTAGCTAAACCTTCGTTCGGATCGGTACTTTCTTCTTTATTTACCCAAGCTACGGGCATTGGAATTGAATATGATCAGAAAGTTCTTAACCAGAAAAAAGGGACCTTGGTTTTTGAGGATGGGAAAAAGTTAGCCATTAAACTTAAATGGATTGAAATAGCGACACGAATGTCTTTGGACAATAGTGTTCAGTCATCAAGGATAATGGCGCCCTTGGTTGCTGAATTGTACGACGAAAAAGAACAGGTTGGATATTATTTGTATACACGTTTCCAGGAACCGCGATCGGAGGCCGGAATACGAGATTCTGTCAGCAATTCTGTTGGGAATCAAGATAAATACAATAGTGGTTATGACCTGGTTCACCGTATCGAAGGCTCATTGTTGGGCAGGCCCATTTTTGCCGAATATAACGAGGGCAAGGGAATTATTAAGGTAAAGTCGGGTGATGAATTGCTGGGTGTGATGGTAGTTGTAAACTGCAATCCGGATAACCGTTCGTCCGGAAATATTTCGCTTTCGAAAAACAAACTTTTTATGACTTCTTCAAGTCAGAATGTCATTAGCCCTTCATTGAAAAATGAGAAAACTGTGGAATGGTACCCGGTTTATTTTTCAGCGAATGCTACAAATGATGCCAGGAGAATAAGTATTGAAACCCTTGTCTGCCTGTTTTTTGGTATTGGAAATATGTAAAGGGCTAAAATTAAAAAACTTATTTTTTTTCGCCAAAATCTTTAATTTGAATAATGCGTCATTAGATGTCATATACCGGTTTACTTTCGCTAAAGCCAGGTAATTCCAATTTACTATAAATCCAATTATCCTAAAATCCTAAAAATCTTAATCCAGACAGCCTTTGTCACACCCAGGCCCACCCATCCCAGCCAGTAGAATATTTTATTTTTCTATTCCTGTCCTATTTTATTGATAATCTGATCCCGACGCGCCGTCAATGTTCCATTAACCACTATGGTTTCAATGCCAAAATCCCATATCATATCAGTAAGTATTTCATTTACTTTATACCTGAGATCCGGTAAATCTGATTCCTGGCAGCTTATCAAATCCGGCTCCTCTATTGGGACGAATACCAGAAGGTCGATTTCCGACATCATACTTTCAACTTTTCTATAAATTGATTGAATATTTCCTGTTTCACTAATGGCTTGAATGTACGCTAAGAAATCAACCGGGCATCTGTCAAAGATTACATTGTCGCCACTTGTAGCAATTTGTTTTATTGAATATTCAAGCTGTTCAATAAAATCATCCACACCAGGTATTTCCGGAAACAGGTATCCTGATTCTTCCAACTCGTGATAAGGCTCAGTTCGGAGTTCATAATCGGAAAGATACTCCTGCAGCATTCCAGCCAAAGTCGTTTTCCCAACCTTATGAGCTCCGGTTATGGCTATTTTCATTTTATAGTTCTGTTTTTATGTGTTATTTGCCGGCGCTGTACAGGCACGTGTCGGAAGGAAGATGTGCGCCAACCGGGGAATAGATTGCTGTTCAACCGTCTGCCAGCACAAAGCTTGTTTGTACCAACACGCGTTACAAACGAGCGCCAGCCAGGGTAATAAATGTTAGCCTTTGCCGATGTAAAGCTATCGGATAACTTTAGTAGAACCAATTAAGTTTGCACCAAGGGAAGCATCCCAAATACCGTGATTCGCAAACTGTATACAACGCCTGTTAGTGCTGGTTTCTTTAGGATCATTGATCTTCAGGAAAATATCATATTCACCAGGAAGCATCTCACCAAATGCGTCCATATTAATAGAGAAGTTCAAATCACGCCATGCAGAAGTATTGTCGGCCCTACTGTCCGGATCAGGCCGCCAATCCCTTGCGTCAAGGTTTGTAAGTGCCGTGTAAGTGTTATGCCCATTTTTGGCTTTCAGAATTACCGATACATTTTTCTTGTTTACTACATTTCCAAAGCCGACGTTTTGGATCTTCCCTTTGAACCTCAGGGTATCCTCCCGCTCTACCCATTCACTTACCTTAGCCTCGCGCAACACTAACCGGTATCCTAGTCTGTCACGCATATATTCCATTCCGTTTCTGCCGTTATATACCGGGTCAAAGATTGCCGTTCGTTTCACTTTATCGTGTGGAGACGTAAACGGTGCGGTGACATTTTCTTTATTATAAACAAAATTACCCCAAAGTTTATAAGTGTGTTGATTATAACTTGTATTCAAATGAGTTGTTTGAGCATAAGCGGCTTCATAAAGAACGTTCGGAAATCGGGGATAGATGTTATCGTCAGCACCGGGTCCGACGGTTTCACCGCCATAGAAGTTATTTTGATTTCTTATCCAGGTTAAAACAACATTACGATCAAAATCATGTTGATCCCCGGTTCCAATTAATGTAAACCCTTCGGAAAGCGAGCCATTGTCATTACAAAAGTCGCTGCCCGAACCTGCCGAATAACTATCGTTGAACATACCAAATCGTTGCGCTGGTGTTCCGCGTTCAGGGGCTGGCATTAGATTGGTAAAGCTATAATTGGTACCATGTTCAACGTTATACCATGCCATGACTCCGCCCGCATGTACTAAAATTGAACGCGAAGCGGGAACATAGCCCAGCAATGCATTTAAAAGCCAGTGGTAACCCTCCTTAGTTCGGGCATATGATGAAGAGTGCATTTCGCCCCATGGTCCAAACATACCCCCTTTAACGACCATGATGCAATCTTCGAATTCGCTGAAAACATTTCCAAGTTGAAAAAGATGATATTGTACCCAGTTTTTTTCCTCATGACCAGGTATGCCGCACAAATCAGATTTAGCAACAACTCCGGTTTCATACCAAACCCGGCCTTTTGGCGCCCCTGGTTCACAATCATGAATGATCTGGTTAAAACTTCCCCTGTCAACATAAGTATGACCCCTTCCATCATAATTAAATTTCACGATGGCAACAGCTTTGCTATCTCTTACTCTTTGAAGTGCTGCCCTTACATAATCGAGCGCAGCGGGTGTAAGAGGTTGAGTTGTACCATAATCTGGAGGAAGATCACCCTCAGCACTCCAGGCTCCTATGGGTTTTCTATTGAGGGGGGCATTCGACGAAAAGTTTCTCAGGTCAAATTCCATATAAACGATACGAGCATCAACAAAAACCGTGGTACCACTTATAAGTGTTGCTAAGTCAGGAAATCCCGGAGTTCCTTTGTCGATCGGAATGACATAACTTTCGGGTCTGTAAAAGCCCCTGTCAGGATTCGGAATATCTACAGGATTCTCTGTATAGTCAAGTACCTGTAACACAAGCGGTGCTATTTTTCTATCATCTGCACTTTTCAATACACGGTCGTTTAAGGGATCATTCCCCGCATATGAGGCACACAATATGCCTGTCAACACAAGGCTAACGAATAACCTGATTTCATTCACTCTGAAAACTTTTTTCATAACCTGCAATTTAATATCATAAATGTATTCCTTTGCCGATGTAAATCTAGCGGATAACTTTAGTCGAACCAATTAAGTTTGCACCAAGGGAAGCATCCCAAATACCGTGATTCGCAAACTGTATACAACGCTTGTTAGTGCTGGTTTCTTTAGGATCATTGATCTTTAAGAAAATATCATAGTCCCCGGCAGGAATGCTGCCAAATGCGGACATTTTAAGCGAGAAGTTCAAATCACGCCATGAAGTCGTATTGTCCGGCCTGCCGTTGCCACCTTCATCAGTCAGCCAATCCCTGGCGTCAAGGTTCGTAAGTACAATGTAAGCGTTAGAACCGGCTTTGGGTTTCAGAATAACCGACACATTTTTTCGGTTCACCACATTACCAAAGCCTACGTTTTGGATCTTTCCTTCGAACTTCAGGTCGCCATTCTGCTTTACCCATTCACTTGCCTTAGCCTCACGCAACACTAAACGGTAACCTAATCTGTCGCGAAAATATTCCAGCCCGGTTCTGCCGTCATATACCGGGTCAAAAATTGCCGTTTTTGTCGGTCCGGTGTAAGGAGGAGCTGTCTCTCTGTCTGATGCCGGGAACGTAACCGGTGTAGTGACGTTTGCCTCATTATAGATAAAATTACTCCACCGGGAATAATTGCCATGTCGCATATTCATTACAGTTGTCCTGAATTCGTGGGCTTCTATAATAGCGCCCGGCATATTTCCAAAAGCATTATTGCCAACCCCTCCTTCAACCTGAAGGATTGTGTTTCGGTTATGAAGCCAGGTGAGAAATCTGAAACGATCATCCGGATCATCAAATCTGCCATTGTCGCCATAATTAGCTGCATAACTATCGTCGAAAAAACCAAAACGCGACTCCGGCGAGCCCTTTGTCGGAACCGACATTGTTACTATATTAGTAGCGGTATAAGTGGTCCCATGCGTAAGGTTATACCATGCTATGAATAAGCGCTCATTTGTTAAAAGAGTGCGCGAAGCGGGAACAACGTCAAGATATGCATTTAAAAGCTTTTTACCAGCATCCGCACTCAGAGCCATAGGTGATGAGTGCTGTTCGCCCCATGGACCAAACATCCCCGTTTTAACACACATAATGATGTCTTCGAATTCATAAAAAATGGGTTTAAGCTGCCAAAGATGATATTCTATCCAGTCTTGATCCGTATGACCAGGTACATCACACATGGCCGATGGATTATTAGGAGTCACGTATGCTGGTTCAGGGCCATGAATGAGTCCTTCGGTGAGATTCAGGAGTGGATACTTATGGGGTTCAATATAATTAAACCCGTTGCCGTCATATGAAAATTTTACAAAGGCTACGCCCTTGCCATTTCTCACTTTCTGAAGCAAGCCTCTTATATAATCAAGTGCAAACGATGTTAAGGGTTGCGATTTTCCCGTTCTTGTGGCTCCGGTGCCCGGGTCGGCAAACAATCCATCATCCTTGTAAGCAAAAGCATCTTTCGCCGAGAGGAACGCGTTCGACGAAAAGTTACACAAGTCAAAACACATAAATGATATGGAAGGAAGGGCAGAGACCCCGGTACCGCCAACGTATGGGTTAGTGTTTTGATTAATACCATTATAAAATTGAGTCTCTTCAATATCATCACCTTCCACAGGCGGCACCTGTCTTCCATGGTATAACTCTGAATTTGCGTCAACCGGAACCCGGTGATCTACTTCAGGAGTAATACCAAAAGGAGAATTAGTCTTATTAACCGAATTCGGCGATATATTCTGCCATCGGCCTCTATAAGCGCCTCTGTCCGGATTAGGAATATCTACAGGATTCTCTGTATAGTCAAGCGCCTGTAACACAAGCGGGGCTATTTTTCCGGCATCCGCTCCCTTCAATACAATGTCGTTTCCAAGATGCTTTCCCGTAAATGCGACACACAATAAGCCTGTGAACACCAGGCCAACGAATAACCTGATTTCATTCACTCTGAATACTTTTTTCATAACCTCTGTTTAATATATAAATATATGCCTTTGCCGATGTAAATATAGCGGATAACTTTAGCCGAACCCATGGCTGGCGCGACTCTCCCGAAGCGCGAAGGTATAATCTTCTTTATTATCCTTACACTTTTATTCATTCAATAATTGTGAATGTAACAAATTATATCTGTTCGCCTGCGCTTGTACTTTCGTATATACGTTTTGTAGTAACGGTTTTTATTTAATTGCTGCCCTTTTCATTACGGATAAGCTACATGTTTATACCGTCACGAGGCGGGAGACGCGCCATCTAAAGTTGTCTGAACTGTGATTAATGTGATTAGTTTGATAATCATGAATCCTATGTTCATGCACATCATCTGAATCATCTGAATCACAGTTCTGACATTTTCATCTGAATCACAGTTCAGACATTATCACAGTTCAGCCTTGTACTTTTTATTTTCCAGCCGGTGAAACTCAAGTTTTACATTCCCAAAATTAATCAACAATCCGATTTCGAGATTGTATGCTTCAAGGTAATTTATTGCCTGGGCTAAATGAACAGGTTCTGTATTTATTAAAGCCTTTAACTCAACACTTACTTTCTCTTCAACGAAAAAATCAACCCTTCTGGTGCCAATTTGATGATTCCGGTAAAAAATCGGCATTTCAAATTCGCGAATGAACTCAATACCTGCAAGCTGCATTTCTATTTCCAATGCCCTTTGGTAAATCACTTCCTGGAACCCGTTCCCAAGAATCTTATGCACAGTCATTGCACATCCTATTATTTTACCTGTCAGTTCTGAGTATTTATATTCAGGTTTTATCATAGACTATTTTCTTTTCATGATCATCATAATAATCACAACCATCACAGTTCAGACATTTGTACCGGCACGAGGCGGGAGACGGGCGCCATTTAAAGTTGTCTGAACTGTGATTAATGTGATTAGTTTGATAATCATGAATCCTATGTTCATGCACATCATCTGAATCATCTGAATCAAGGTTCAGACATTTGTACCGGCATGCGTCGGAAGGAAGACGCGCGCCAGAAAGGTTTTAATGTAGCGACTAATAATCGTGTTTTACTCCACGCACGCGTCTGAAAAAAATGCTCGAACAAAGGGCGTATATTGAGGAACAAATTGTTTTGTTCCTTCATTACTTGTTTTCTGTGTCATTGTGTTATTTGATTTACAACCAACGAAAGCACACAACATAAAAAACACTATTACTTGCATTTACTTATGATGATTTTTTTAGTTAATACTCCTTGTTCTGATTGAAATTGAATAAAGTAAAAACCGTCAGAAAGACCTTGTAATGGTAGTTTTAACGTTTTGTCATTTGCTACTGTTGTAGAACTGATTTGCTGACCGTTAACATTCATTACATTGATTGAATTTACTTTGTCTGAAAATTCATTTAGGTCAATGTTTACAAATTCTTGTGCAGGATTTGGATAAACTTTTATTAAGTCGACATTTTGGGAATACGCGTTAATGCCTGTTGTTGTCGTTCTGTTTATTGTCATATCAAGCAAATATGTCCCAGTTGCTCCTGCGAAGTAAGATGCTGTATGAAAAATCACCGCCCCACCATTTTGAATTGTGATATTGCCAGTCATAACGTCATCGTAATTTTCTGACCAAGTAGAGCCATTGTCTATTGAGTAAGAAAATAATCCGTCAAGAGAATATATGTTGCCATTACCACTGTTGTAAGAGTCGTGAAGCCGTGCGCTTATCGTATATATGTAACCTGTCGGCAAATTGATTTTGTAATAATCGTTATCTGTTCCTATGTGAAGATTTGAACCAACGGTATTTTCTGTTGCTATGTTGCTTGAAAATGAAATTGGTATTGTATAGGCGTTACCTGATGTGTTGTTGGCTTCGTATTGGTCGGGAAATAAACCTGGTGCTTCTACGATTACATAAATTGGGTTTGAATAATTGGAACTACCTGCATAATACCAATTTGAAGAACCTTGTGCCTTGTATGCAACTTCAAGTAAGTATGTCCCAGGTGCAACCGTAATGTTTCCTATAAAATTATTTCCACCTGTATAATGGTAATTATAGGGTAAACCATTGTTTTCATTTAGGATTTGAATGCTTTGAGCCAATGTTCCATCAAGGTTAGAAAGGCTAACACGATACTGACCGTAGAAAGTAGTGCTATTTGTGTTTGTTAAATCAACATTTACAGTTGCGGAACTTCCTTGTATAATCCTTCCGCCATTTGCGGTTATGGAAAATGCTGAATTTGTTTCAATATCGGAAGAATAAATGATTTGAAATTGTTTCAATTTATTATAGTTATCGTTGCCGATAATCGTCCAATCTTTTGTTGTTGTTTTGTAGAACATAGCAACGTAATATGTTCCAGGTACAAAAGTGGCAGAACCTGCGTTATTAAAAGTAAGACCATTCGTGTAATGTTGATTTGAACCCAATGTCATATTTGATTTTACTTCCAGCCAATCCACAAAGTTGTAGTTTTGGTCAAATATTGCTGCACCATATTGACCAGAGAAACTACTTGTGCCAAAATTGGCAATATCTATGTTTAAACTGAAAGCATTTGTAAACCAAATTTGCGTAGAAGGCATTGTGATATTAGAATACAACTGTAAATCATAGTTTTGCGTTGTTCCACTTGTTGGTTGAATACCTATAAGGGCCTGTTGATTACTATTGAAACCACCTGAACCGCCTCCCGTTCCTAATGCGCTAGGATTTAAAGCACTTAATTGAAAATAGCCATCATTATTGCCAGCCCAGCCCCAATTCATAT
Organism: Bacteroidales bacterium; assembly: GCA_963665485.1. GTDB lineage: Bacteria > Bacteroidota > Bacteroidia > Bacteroidales > UBA4417 > UBA4417. The sequence goes on from OY762227.1 coordinate 2,819,103, forward strand.
GAAAGTAATTGTTGTTGTCATATCCGTCACAAACCCAAGTGTGTCCGCCACCCGAACCAGATCCTGCGTATTGTATAGGTCTGCCATTGTCTAATTCGGTTTTGAGTAGATTTATCCAATTATTATCCGAATAATTGGAGCGTTTTTTCCCTTGTATTGTTGAGGCATTATAGCCAAAATATGTTTTGAATGCATATTCAGAAGATTGTTGTGGAGACGGTGAGGCTGCAATAATTACATACGAACCGCTTCCGCCTGTTGCTGCAACACCATAATTCATTTCAACTGCAACACCGCAATGATACATTAATGTGGCAACAGCGTTATTTGAACTATTAATTGTATTAGGCATAGAACTCCATAGATAAGTAGTGCTACCAAAGTTTGCTGAAAGTGCACCATATGTTTGGTGAGTGTAAGAATGAAAACCTGTTCCGGTTGTTGGATAATTCCAGTATTTCATTATTTGAGCCATTGCAGTTGCTGGACAACCAGTAACTGTTCGTTGGTTGTATGTGTAGTCGAAAGGACAAAGAGCATTTTCATATGGGTTTTGATTCCATTTAGTTTGTACCAATGGATTAACGCTTTGTGCGGCTTTTGGTACAAATGATGATACTCCATTTGCGAAGTCCGTCCATTTCTCTTGTATTTCTTGTGGTGCTGAAATGTTGTTGTCAATTACATAACGAATTTGGCTTTTGTATTCATCAAGCCATTTTTGTACGCTTGGCGGTATATTGTTCGGGTCAAATATACCTTCGTCAGAGTAGCCCAAAATAGGCGTTACGTTGTCATCCCCCGATACAATTACAAAACCATTTGTCCCGTCATTGAACACATAATAAAATGTGGTCAGTTCAGTTTTTGTAGTAGCTTTACTACTGCTTAAATTTGATTTGTAAACCAGGTTTAAGTTTACCGAAGTTTTTAATGCCTTTGTTGAATGTAACAAAAATGTCTGTCCGACTTTCTTTGCGGTGTTTTCGTCAATGTGTTTCGCAAATGTCGCTACACTGAACATTGTCAGAATTACTGTGAGTAAAAGTATTTTCTTCATTTCTCTCTCTTTTTGTTATTAATTTTCCTTTTGTGTCTGCCGTGAATTTGCCAAAATTGCAGCCAACGAGTATATAACCCTACCACGGCAGTTATTTCTTCAATCCCTTTCCCCTAAATTTCCTGATTTCATTCCCCTTAAACCCTCAATAATCCCAATCTTCAATATTCAACCCCAATACTCTTCAAACTTTATACTCTCAAATCAAGATATCCTTATCACCTTCAAATATATAAACTATTTCAATATGAAATGCTTATTCAATAATTATTTTTGAAGACAGGTGTAAGCACTAAAAACCTGTATGCACAATTTACTTTACAGTCTCGTCCTTTTCCATTGCTAAGCCGTCTTTTGCCATTGCTAAGCTGTCTTTTGCCATTGCTAAGCTGTCCTTTGCCATTGCTAAGCTGTCTTTTGCCATTGCTAAGCCGTCTTTTGCTATTGCTCAGCTCTCCTTTGCCATTGTTTAGCTCTCCTTTGCCATTGTTTAGCTCTCCTTTGTCATTGATTCGCTCTCCTTTGTCATTGTTTCGCTCTCCTATGCCATTGTTTCGCTCTCCTTTGTCATTGTTTCGCTCTCCTATGCCATTGTTACGCTCTCCTTTGCCATTGTTACGCTCTCCTTTGCCATTGTTACGCTCTCCTTTGCCATTGTTACGCTCTCCTTTGCCATTGTTACGCTCTCCTTTGCCATTGTTTCGCTCTCCTTTGCTATTGCTAAGCTGTCTTTTGCCATTACTAAGCTGTCTTTTGCCATTGCTAAGCTGTCCTTTGCCATTGCTAAGCTGTCCTTTGCCGTTGCTATGCTGTCTTTTGCTATTGCTAAGCCGTCCTTTGCCATTGCTAAGCCGTCCTTTGCCATTGCTAAGCCGTTCTTTGCCATTGCTAAGCCGTTCTTTGCCATTGCTAAGCTATCCTTTGCAATTGCAGACCCGCATATTTCGTTCGCTCCTTCGCAACTTTCGCTCCCTCACAACTTCATTCGCTCCAATTCCTTCGCTCCCTCGCTCCCTCGCAACCTCCCTCGCAACTTCCTTCGCTCCCTTGTATATTGCGTTCAAGCAAACATTACTCAAATATGAAACTTCTCTTCCCTGGCCAGCATTTCCAATATCTCTTTTACCCGCTTCTCCCTGGTTTCCGGTCTTTTAGCCGTTTGTATGCGCCAGGCAATGGCATATTTATTGGTTTTATTCAGAGCTTCATAGAATTCAGATGCTTTTTTGTTTTTTGAAAGCAATCTGAGGAAGTCATCCGGCAATTCCATGCTTCTTTGTCCTTCATAAGCCACATCCCAGCGGCCATCCGCTTTGGCGGCTTCCGCTTCCTTAAGGCCGGCGGGTTTCATTCGTCCTTCTTTGGTGAGGCGGGCAATATGCTCAATATTCCGTTTGCTCCATAGGCTTCTCGGCCGGCGTGGTGTAAACCGCTGTATATACGAAAGTTCGTCGATCGACTTCAGTTGCCCGTCGATCCAGCCATAGCACAACGCCACATCCAGCGCTTCGGGATAGTAAACAGATGCAATGCCAGAGCCTTTTTTAAACATCTGCAGCCATATGCCTTTCGAAACTGAGTGATTTTGCTCAAGCCATTGTTCCCATTCTATAGGCGAAGTGAAAGGCATAAGCGGAAGGTCAGGTTTACCGGTATTGTTCTTGTTATCAGCTGCCATATCCGATTGTCAATCTTTGAAATTATTTAGTGTATTCTCCCCGGGTTCGGATTCACGAACCGGAACGGTTTTCTTTTTAAACCAGTTCAACGGATTAAAGTATGATTTGTATTTGTTAAATAGCTCTTTCCCCAGCAGAATTCCTCCGACCCAGAAAGTGATTTCGCCCAGCACAACAGCAACTGTGCTGATAGTAATTTTCGTTTTGCCGGCCATATCCAGAAACGGAATAGCAAGCAACGAGGTAAATAACAAGGTAGAGAGTATAATTAAAAATATCCCTGTTTTAAATTTCCAGTTTTTCTGCATCCGGCTTCTTTTTTAAATAAACCAAGGCAAAGGCATAAAGTTTGGCAAAGCGGTATTTTCAATGATTGAGCAAACTCTAAATTCAAAATTCCAAAACACAAATTTCTTCTTCTTCTCGCTTCCTCCCCAATCGCCCCTTTACTCGCAATATCGCATTACCCCATTATCGCATTATCGCATTATCACATTATCACATTACCGCATTATCCCATTACCGCATTATCCCATTATCATATTACCGCATTATCCCCCCTCTAAATCCACGTCATCCTATGCCAAATTCCTTCCAGCGGCCCGTGTGTATGCGATTTCATCCACCAGCGGCAAAAAGTAATCTGAAGCAGAAACAAAATAATTCCTACACAAAGGCTCATGGTGGCACCTGTATATTTATAGAGTCCAAGCCCGAATCCATAATAAATATAGGAACCAACAATGGATTGCATAACATAATTGGTAAGGCTCATCTTGCCGAATACTTCCAGCCTGGTTAAAACCCGGTGTATCTTTTTCATTTGAAATACAAGCACAAAAGCGGAAACCCAGATAAACATAAAAGCAAAATTTGCCAGGCTGGTTATGATTATTGCCAGTTCTCCGGCAACTGCTTCTCCCGGAACAAAACCAGGAATAAATGATTTAACAGCATAAAGTACCACAAAGAGCGAAACAGCTGAAACCAAAACCTTTTTCCAGAATTTGTTATTCATGTCGGATGTGGTAAAAAGGTTTTTCCTGCCCAACAACATTCCAAGCATAAAGATAGCGGGTGTTTGCAGTATCCTTCCATTCTCGTAAGTCCATAAAACAACAGCAGTTTTACCGTTCAGCAGGTTGCCTTTCACAAGTTCCAGGAATGAGCTTCCGGTAATATAACCTTCCATTTTTCCAAAGTAAGTCCACGATAAAGGATCTGAAGCGACATGAGAAGGATTATTCACTATCTGAAATACTTTTACCCATTCAAGCGGCTGTAGCAGCAGGATTATGGCTGTAAGTAAAACAGCTTTGTCGCTCCATTTGCTAACCACAACCAGCGACACACCCAATACCGCGTAGAATTGAAGAATGTCGCCCTGGTAAAACATGGAGTTTATAATCCCGAACACCAGCAGCAGAAGGGAACGCCAGAGGAAACGCCCGCGGAAATCTTTTCCTTTCCTTGCCTGGTTCGAGAACATAATGTAGAAAGTGAGACCAAACAGAAGGGCGAAAATGGCATAGGTTTTTCCCGCAAAAAGGAAAAATAATGTATCCCAGATTCCTTTATCGAGGACTTTCATCCAGCCCGGTAAATATTCGGGAGAATAATAAAAATCGAAATGTTCGAGATTGTGCAGCAACATAATTGCCATAATAGCAAAACCCCGCAGGGCATCAACAACTTGCAGCCGTTGCGGTTTGGGAAAGGGTAGGGCAGTGGTCATAAAAGAGATTTGTGCGAATGTAAGAAATACTCCGGCTCCCGCCGGCGGGAAAATCCATTGAAACCCTTATTTTGTTGGGCAGGATTCCGTTTTTGTACTTTGAATTCTAATTTAATTATAGTTCGGTCTGCTGCTTCGCCTTTCAGGCAGAACGATAATTCTCTTTTTTGGGGTTAGGTATGGCAAATTTCATTAAAGCCATGAAAGACTCAATTAACATACAAAGTCTGCAACTTTTATAAATTGATCACGCTAAATTGAGAGACTGTCTAAATTTTATAAAAACAACTTTAAGGTACTAATTTCTCGAATTACTGTCACATTGAGCGAAGTCGAAATGCACTTGTTTAACTCAAAAACGAGCAATATTAGTTGATTTAGATGGACTTCGACTCCGCTCAGTCTGACAGATGAACAAGTTGAAACTCTCAAAAATGTAAGAATAAAAAATTTAGGCAGTTTCTGAAAATATCACTATTGTCCGGTTATATGTCATTTCGTCCCTGACGGGACTTTGTTCAATTTCCTATCGTGTTTTCTGCCAATACGTTGTCCCTAACGGGACAGTCCCGTAGGGACTATATATTGGTAGAATGAAAAGTAACCCCTGATGAAATTAGTCCCGTCAGGGACGAAATATTATCAAGGGCTTCAGCTAGTCTGATATGTTTTAATCGGACAACAATGTGAAAATATATACATTAATGTAAAACGACAAATGCAAAATTCCCCGCACTTCTCAGGCAGGGAATTTCAATATTTCCGGTTACTATATTAGCTATTAACAGATAAACAGACTATTGGTCATTATCTGTATAAACTTTGTTTTCTTGTTCTGCAACCCGGATAAAAGTTGTTCTTTTCGTCAGTTCCTTTAATTGTGAAGCTCCTACATAGGTGCAGGTGCTTCGAATGCCACCTAAAATATCGAGTAATGTATTCTCAACCTGCCCGCGGTAAGGAACTTCAACAGTTTTACCTTCGCTGGCACGGTAATCGGCCACTCCGCCGGCATGCTTATCCATGGCAGTTGTAGAACTCATGCCATAAAACTGCTTTACCTTTTTGCCTTGTTTTTCGATTAGTTCGCCACCGCTTTCGTCGTGCCCGGCCAGCATGCCGCCCAGCATAACAAAATCAGCGCCTGCACCGAAAGCTTTTGCCACATCTCCTGGAGTGCTGCACCCGCCATCGCTGATAATCTGGCCGCCAAGCCCGTGAGCGGCATCGGCACATTCGATAATGGCAGAAAGCTGCGGGTAACCTACCCCGGTTTTTACGCGGGTTGTGCACACCGAACCAGGTCCGATTCCCACTTTGATAATATCAGCGCCGGCAAGCAAAAGTTCTTCAACCATTTCGCCTGTAACCACATTCCCGGCAATAATCACTTTATCATGAAATTTCGCCCGCGTTTTCTTCACAAAAGCAACAAAATGTTCGGAATAGCCATTGGCGACATCAATGCAGATAAACCGGAGTTGCGGATTGGCACTGATAATTTCAACGATTTTTTCCAGGTCGTGGCTTCCTGTTCCAGAGCTTACGGCAATAAAATTTTCAATTCCTTTTGGGGCTTTCGTCATAAACGCATCCCATTCAGCCAGGGAATAGTGTTTATGGATAGCCGTAAACAACTTCTTGTCGAACAACGCCAACGCCATATCAAAAGTACCCACAGTATCCATATTTGCAGCCATTATCGGGATCCCTGACCATTCGGTACTTGTGTGTTTCAGCCTGAAAGTGCGTTCGAGTTTTACCTGCGACCGGCTGCTGAGGGTTGAGCGTTTAGGCCTGAACATCACATCTTTAAATCCTAATTTTATGTCGTATTCTATTCGCATTTGTGTTTTTTGTTTATGGGACAAAGATACAGGTTTTGCGCGAAGCTGGTTAGGTAATTAAAAAGTGAAAAGTGAAAAGTGATTTACGATTTACGAATAACGATTTACGAATAACGAACAACCAATAACGATTAACGAACAACCAATAACGATTAACGAACAACAAACAACGAATTCACATCTTTTCAGTCTTTCCATTCCAACTTTTTCTTCTACTTTTACCTCAAAAATTTCCTGATGGTAAAACGTTTTATACTGATTTCAATTCTCATTAACAGCCTAGTTGGTTTTACCGGTTTACTCGCCTGTACCAATTTTATAATCACAAAAGGTGCCAGCAGCGATCGTTCCGTTATGATCACCTATGCTGCTGATTCGCATACACGTTATGGCGCTTTGGCCTTTTACCCGGCTGCCGATCATAAACCCGGTGATAGATGCGAGGTATATCATTACGAAAATGGTAAATTACTTGGATCAATTCCCGAAGTCCCTCATACTTATTCAGTCGTTCAGTTTATGAACGAATACCAGGTAGCTATTGGCGAAACCACCTTCGGCGGCCTCGATTCATTGAGTCGTCAGCCCGGTGCTTTCCTCGATTATGGTTCACTGATGAAAATCGGCCTGCAGCGTTCAAAATCGGCCCGTGAAATGATCAGAGTCATCACGGAACTGGTTGAACAATACGGATATGCTTCAGGCGGCGAGTCTTTTTCAATTTCGGATGCCAACGAAGCCTGGATCATGGAAATCATTGGAAAAGGGAAATACGAGAAAGGAGCCGTTTGGGTAGCCCGGTTAATTCCTGATGGCTATATCAGTGGTCATGCCAACCAGGCGCGCATCACAACTTTTCCTTTTCAGAAAACCAACAATTGGAGCGATCCGAAACAAACTGTTTATCATTCGGCTGATGTTATAAGCTTTGCAAAGAAATTCGGATTTTACAAAGGGGCCGATGAGTCATTCAGTTTCTCTGATGTTTTCAATCCGTTGAACTTTGGAGGCGCCCGTTTCTGTGATGCCAGGGTATGGTCATTATTTCGGAGGGTGAACAAAACTATTCGCGAAAGCACTGATTATACGAAATATGTACTGGGTCAGTTTTCGTATAGTTCGGTTTTATCGGACGGAAATAAAAATTCTAATGGTTTTGTTTCTAACAGGTTGCCTTTATGGATTAAACCAGATTCGCCTATTACGCTTCAGCAACTAAAGGATGCCATGCGCGATCATTACGAGGATACTCCGCTGGATATGAGAAACGATCCCGGAGCCGGTCCTTTTAAGCTTCCTTATCGCTGGCGACCGATGGAATTTGAAGTGGACAGTGTGATGTACCTCAACGAAAGAGCCGTTGCCACACAGCAAACGGGTTATAGTTTTGTTGCTCAGTCGCGTAGCTGGCTGCCAGATCCGGTTGGAGGTATTTTCTGGTTTGGAGTTGATGATGCCGACGGTTGCGTTTATGCTCCGATGTATTGTGGGATTAACGAAGTGCCAAAGAGTTATGCAGTTGGAAACGGCTCCATGATTACCTGGTCCGAAACTTCCGCCTATTGGACATTTAGCCAGGTGAATAACTGGGCATACACACGCTATAACCTTATTCATCCTGAAATTGAAAAGTACCAGCAACAGCTCGAAAACCAGTTTGCTGTGGAGGTAGATGTGGTAGATAAACAGGCTTTGGAACTCAGCAAACAAAATCTTTCCGCTGTCCGCGAATACGTTACCGGGTATTCAGTTTTTACCGGGAACAAGCTTGTAAGCGACTGGAAATCATTTTACCAGTACCTGTTCATGAAGTTTATTGATGGCAATGTGAAAAATTCAGAAGGACACAAATTACTCGATAACGGGAATGGTAAAAACATCCCTAAAGCGCCTTCGCAACCAGGTTATGGTAAAGAGTGGGAGAGGATCATGATACAGGGCACCGGTGATAAACTAAAAGTACCCGCAAACCAAAAGTGATAAAAGTGAAAAGCGAATTCAAAACGCTCTTTCCGTCTTCCGTCTTCCGTCTTTCGTCTTCCGTCTTCCGTCTTCCGTCTTCCGACTTTCGTCTTTCGTCTTTCGTCTTTCGTCTTTCGTCTTCCGTCTTTCGTCTTTCGACTTTCGACTTTCGACTTTCGTCTTCCGTCTTCCGACTTTCGTCTTTCGTCTTTCGTCTTCCGTCTTCCATCTTCCAACTTCCGACTTCCGTCTTCCAACTTCCAACTTCCGACTTCCGACTTCCGTCATCCGACCTTCGTCTTCCATCTTCCGATAAAATAAAACTACCCACTAAGTTAATAGTACAGCCTTTTTTACTTATAAAACTAACAATGATGAACAAACTCATCCTTTTTATTGCGATGTTACTTCTTTGTATTCAACTTGTTGCGCAGGATTTTCAGAAATTGCCGGACAAGGTTTTCTGGAAAGAAGATTTTTCTTCCGGGAAACTCCCTAATGGCTGGATTAACAAAGCTTTAAACGATAGCAGCATTGTATGGGATTGTACAAACCAACCATTCCCCGGATCGTATGGCCGCGATCAGCAGGCGCCACCTGTTGCGTCAAAAAGTGGTGGTTTTCATATGCAGTATGCCGCTGGTGCCAGGGTCGAGAAAGCCTACCGCAAATGGGAAAAAGCAGGCATATGGCCGGATGCTTATTTCCAAACCTCCGCAATTGATTGTTCGAAAAAGGGTTCTGTAGTCTTGAAGTTTCAGCAGAATTTTATGTGGAACGATTGGGGAAAACTGCGTAAGGACGGCGGATTATTTGTGGGCGTTTCTTCCAACAGTACCGATTGGAAAGAATACGAAGTGCGCAATGGCATTGCGTCCGAAGTCGACTGCCCTAACCCGGTGAATGTGGAACTAAATATCACATCCGTCGCGGCTTTTCAATCGAAAGTATTTCTTCGTTTCCAGTGGCGGGGAATTTATGCATGGTATTGGATGGTTGATGACATTGAGCTTTCTGAAGCACTTGATATAGATTTGTCGGCATCGGCATTGGTTTCGCATCCGCAATCAGGGAATTCTTTTACAAACGCCGATGTTTTTAAATTCAATGTTGTAAACCTTAGCTCCGGCGCAATTAAGAAACCATTCGATTGCTTTCTGATTATTGATAACAGGCCGGCAGTTAAAGTTACAATTCCGTTCTCGGATAAAAAAATGCTGCGCGTTGTTGATACCGTTGTTGTTGCTTTTCCTCCGGCCGATCTTACCGATTATGGAATTCATAAGATCCGTTTTTACACCTCGCTTCCCGAAGATAACCGCAAACAAAACGATACTTTGTCTTTGGAATTGTATTCAAAAGCGTATGAGCTTGGTGCTGTAACCGGATTTACTGCTTCAGGAAATAAATTCACTTTTGATTGTAATCATGCTAAAGTGCAGGTTGATTTTTGCAGAGATGATATTTTTAGGTTACTAATGTCGTATAACGGCGAGTTTACAAATCCTGCCGGAAACGATATCGTAATTAATCCACCTGTTGTTAACCCAAAGGTGACTGTTAAAGAAATGGACGGTTACTACCTGATGTCAACCAGGAAAGTTGCGCTGAGGGCATATAAAAATCCGCTTCGTTTTGCCATGTATAAAGCCGATAATACTACTTTGGTTTGGGAAGAAACAAAAGGTTTGACCTATGGCAAAGAAACGATTCAATACCTGAAACGAGGTGCGAACGAATATTTTTATGGCGGTGGAATGCAGAACGGCAGGTTTTCGCACCATGATAAAACCATACTGATGCGCATCGACTGGAACTGGGAAGATGGCGGAGCTCCCAACCCGGCACCATTCTATATGAGTACAAATGGTTATGGCGCATTGCGAAATACCTATGCCCCGGGAGAATATGCTTTTACAGATACCTTAAAATTGCAGCATACTGAAGCTCGTTTCGATTGCTATTATTTTGCCGGAGAATCTCTCAAAGATATTTTAAATGCTTACACCGATATTACCGGCAAGCCATTCCTGCCTCCGCGCTGGGCGCTTGGAATGGGCGATGCAAACTGTTACAACCGTGGCGCTACGAAGGGTAAGAACACTACCGGTTACAACGGCACAACACCGGATGTAATTCCTCTGATTGCTGATAAATATGTTGAAAATGATATTCCCCGTGGATGGATTCTTCCAAATGACGGTTATGGATGTGGTTACACAAAACTGGATTCGGTTGTGAAAGAATTAAGTAAACGTGGCTTTCATACCGGATTATGGACTGAAAACGGCGTAGAGAAAATTGCCCGTGAAGTTGGTGAATATGGCAGCCGCCTCTGTAAACTGGACGTAGCCTGGGTTGGCGAAGGATATAAATTTGCCATTGATGGCTGCAAAGCCGCTTACAATGGAATTGAGAACAGCAGCGATGCACGCGGTTTTGTTTGGTCTGTTTGCGGCTGGGCAGGTTCGCACCGCAATACGGTACTGTGGACCGGCGACCAGAAAGGAACCTGGGATTATATCCGCTGGCATATTCCAACTGTTATCGGCTCAGGACTTTCGGCTCAGAACTGTGCTACCGGCGATATCGATGGCATTTTTGGCGGAAGCGATAAAACCTTCACCCGCGATTTGCAATGGAAATGCTTTACCCCGGTTCTAATGTCTATGTCGGGCTGGGCGCCTAAAGATAAGCAGCCTTATGTTTACGGTGAACCTTATACTTCAATTAACAGGAAATACCTGGATTTAAAATTGCGCCTTACTCCATACATGTACACGTTATGCAATGAAGCCTATGAAACCGGTACTCCTGCAGTTCGCGCCCTGGTTCTTGAATACCCGAATGATACGGTTGTGCTAGGGAATACAACACAATATGAATTTTTACTTGGCAAAAATTTCCTGGTAGCCCCGGTTTATAGCGATACAAATGTTCGTGATAATATTTACCTGCCCGAAGGTAAATGGTTCGATTACTGGGATGGTACGGTCTATTCCGGAAAAGCAACTTTGAACGGGTATTCCGCGCCGCTTGATAAACTTCCGCTATTTGTTAAAGCAGGCTCAATTATCCCAATGTATCAGCAAATGAAGTATGACAACGAACGTCCGGCAGATACTCTGACTCTCGATATTTATCCCGGACCAAATGCTGGTTTTGAAATGTTTGAGGATGAAGGGTCAAACCGGGATTACAGGCAAGGCAAATTCACTAAAACTCAATTTGCAGCAATTTCAGATATTGACGGTACAAAAATCAAGGAAATCTCCATTTTAGCCGCAAAGGGCGATTTTAAAGGACGAATTCTGAGCAGAACGTATATTCTGCAGATTCATAGTTCTGCATTGCCAAAGGAGATATTTATTCAGGGCAGTAAGCTGAAAATGTTCAGGAAAGCGGATGATTTTAACAAAGCAGCAACAGGATGGTGGTTTGATCCGGAAGATAAAAAGGGAATTATATATACTAAAACGGCAAAACTATCAACCGATAAAAATGTGTCTGTTACATTGAACTATCGTTGAGTATTGACATATTTTTTAAAATCCATTTCCGACGGCAAATACAAATATTTATTAATTTCATTCCCGTAAAAGCAAACATTTATGCATAACACGAAGGCCTGTTTTTTTGTTGCAATAGCAATGTTTTTGCTTACAAGAACTTCTGATGGGCAGGTTCTGCGGTATGGCACCGGTTCCTGGAATGCTGATACATTGGGCAATCACCGCGCTGTGGTTCAGGTAAAAGTAAAATCCGATGCCTTATTAGCGCATATCGACTGGCGCCGGCGCGACCATCATCCCGAAAATATGGATGTTATTGTTGTTAATGCTAAAACCGGGAAACAAGTAAATAATGTTTACCGTGCAAATATCAACCGTGAGTTTGGGGAACTGATATTCCAGGCTCCAAATTCAGGAACTTACTATTTTTATTACATGCCACATGTGATGAGCAAGGGCAATTACCCGAAGGTGAAATACAATGAGCCACTCAATCTTGCTGAAAAATCATGGGCAACAAAATATAAATTAACTAAACCCCCTTTGTCTGCTTCACAAAAAGCAAAATTTCAACGTGTTGCGGCTTCTAAGATTGAGTCGATCGATGCTTTTAACTCGTTCTACCCAATGGAAGTAATAGCTTCAGGATATGAAATCTCTTCCTTGTTGAAAAAGAATACGGGAGTGCCCTTTCTTGTCTTTCCTGAATATAGAGAATACTCAATCCGCATGACTGATGATATCCCACAGCGGTGGGCTATCCGGGGAGCAAAAACCAATCTGATCGATTCCGTTCAGAAAGGGGAATATTATACTTTCCAGGCAGGGGTGTGGGCTTATTCAAAATCATATCAGCAGGTGGAAATTAAGTTTTCGGATCTGAAAAGCGCCCAGAATACTATTAAAGCTGAGAATTTCACTTGTTTCAACACAGAAGGATCTGACTCGGAAGGCAATTATTTCGAAAAGAATTGCGGGGTTCAGCAGGATAAAGTTCAGGCATTCTGGTGTGGATTACAGATTCCGGTTGATGCTGTTCCCGGCAAATATTCGGCTGATGTTACCGTTATTGCCGGAAATGAAAAGCCTCAAACGTTTAAACTCCTGTTGACAATCGAAAATAAACTGATTGCAAATGGAGGCGTTGATAACCCATACAGCTTATCCCGATTAAAATGGTTGAATTCGAAACTGGCATTTGATGATGGAGTTGTTCCACCTTATACCGCAATGGCAGTAAGCGACAAAACGATTGGATTGCTGGGACGAAAGATTACTTTGAATGATTTGGGCTTTCCATCTTCAATTCAAAGTTTTTTCGATGTGGAAATGACCAAACTAACTGATAAACCAATAGAAATGCTGAAAGGGCATATACAATTTATGGTTGTAAATGCCGATAATTCGAAACAGAAATTTATTCCGACTAATTTCGATTTTACTAAGAAAGCAGAAGGAGCCATCGCCTGGACTTCTGAAGCAGAATCCGAGGATTTCAAAATGCTTGTAACAGCCCAGGCCGAATTTGACGGATGCGTTGAATACCAGGTAACGCTTGTTCCAAAGAGAGATTTCAATGTTAATGACATACGGTTAGAAATACCTTATCGTTTAGATGTAGCCGAAATGATGATGGGGCTTGGAGTTCATGGCGGAAATCGTCCGGAAAAACTGGATTGGAAATGGGATCAGCAAAAAAACCAGGATGCGTTGTGGGTGGGAAAAGTAAATGCGGGAATTCAAACCAGTCTGAAAGACGAGAATTATATAAGACCATTAAATACCAATTTCTACCTGAGCAAACCTCTGAATATGCCACCGTCATGGTATAACAGCGGAAACGGTGGGCTTACCGCGTCTAAGGTTTTTGATATATTCCTGGTTCAGGCATTTTCAGGGAAAAGGTCGATGCGTAAAGATGAAGAATTACATTTCAACTTCCGATTACTCATAACACCTTTCAGGACTTTAAATACGGATTGGCAGTGGAATACACGATTTTATCATGCCTTTAAACCTATTGATGAAATTGTGAAAACCGGTGGTAATACGGTGAATGTGCATCATGCCACTGCCATCAATCCTTTTATCAATTACCCATTCCTTAGTCCTGCTGAAATGAAGAAATATATCGACGAAGGACATTCCAAAGACCTGAAAGTGAAGATTTACTATACGGTTCGTGAGCTTACCAATAAAGCGCCTGAAATGTTTATGCTTCGCAGCCTGGGAGATGAAATTCTTTCGCATGGGAAAGGGAATGGATTTTCCTGGTTGCAGGAACACCTTGATTCCAATTACATCGCTGCTTGGTTTGTTCCTGAACTTAAAGATGCTGCCATTGTTAACAGCGGTGTTTCGCGCTGGCACAATTTTTATGTAGAAGGCTTAAACTGGTTGGCAAGCAACGAAGGTATTGACGGAATTTACATTGACGATGTAGCTTTCGATCGTACTACGATGAAGCGTGTGCGTAAAGTTTTGGATCGCAATCGCCCGGGAGCGATAATCGACCTTCATTCGGCCAATCAGTATAATGTACACGATGGATTTGCCAGCAGCACGAACCTGTATCTTGAGCATTTTCCATACATAAACCGGCTGTGGTTTGGCGAATATTTTAATTATGACTCGGAACCTGATTACTGGCTTACCGAAATATCAGGAATTCCATATGGATTAATGGGCGAAATGCTTCAGGATGGTGGCAACGCGTGGCGCGGAATGATATTCGGTATGACAGCCCGACTGCCTTGGGCCGGTGATCCGACTTCAGTGTGGAATATTATGGATAAATTTGGAATCCAGGGAAGCCAGATGATTGGATATTGGGTGCCTGCCTGCCCGGTGAAAACGGATAATCCGAATGTAATTTGCACCGTTTACAAGAAGGATAAAAAGTCGCTAATTTCGATCGCAAGCTGGGATAAAAAGAAAACCGACGTTAAAATGCTAATTGACTGGACAGCTTTGGAGATTTCACCGGAAAAAGCTAAATTAACAGCAATCGGGGCAAAGGATTTTCAAACTGATGCAACGTTTAGCCCCGATCAGAAAATACCTGTTGAACCGGGTAAAGGATGGTTACTTATCTTAGAAGAGAAATAAACTAGTACTGGTTAATCAGATTCATACATTTTGAGGTAGCTTCCTGAATACTCAAATTATCGGTGTTAACTTTATTTTCACTAGGTAATGGCTCCTCAAATGGCGAGTTGATTCCCGTAAAGTCTGCGAGGTTATGCATTTTTGCTTTGAGATAATGGCCTTTTACATCTCTTTTGATACATGTTTCCAAAGAAGCCTGTACAAAGACCAAACTCAAATTCATACTATAATTAATTTTTTCTACAAGTTCTCTTAATTCCCTGGTTGGCGTTACGAAAGAACATACTACCCAGAAACCTTGTTTAGCAAGTATTTTGGCAATTTCCGAAACTCGTCTTATGTTTTCATGCCGATCAGCAAGAGAGTAACCTAAATCGTTGTTAATCCCGTTGCGGAGGTCATCGCCGTCGAGGATTATGACAGATTTGCCTTCGTTTTTTAATACTTCGGCAATAGAACCCGAAAGTGTGGTTTTCCCCGAACACGGACGTCCGTATAGCCATATTATTTTTCCTGACGAAGGTTTTGTCATAACGTATTTAAATAGTTTTTTCCCGTGCAAAAATAGTGAAATCGGGCTGATAACTTATCCCCTTTGGGGTAAAGATTAATTGTATATCTTTTATCTTTACGACAAATATTTTAGAGTTACACTTCATGAAAAGAGCTATCCTTTCCATTTTTCTGGTTTCATTTATCCTGTCATTTGTTGATGCCCAATCCAAGCATACTTTTAGTATCAGTGATGGTGAATTTATGTACGATGGCAAACCAACAAAGATTTATAGCGGAGAAATGCATTACGCGCGTATACCGCATGAATACTGGCGGCAACGCTTGCAAATGATTAAAGCAATGGGCTTAAATACAGTTGCAACCTATGTATTCTGGAATTTTCACGAAACGGCATCCGGCGTATGGGATTTTACCAGTAGTGACCACAATATTCGTGAATTTATAAAACTTGCCGGTGAAGAAGGCCTGATGGTGATACTTCGCCCGGGGCCATATGCATGCGCCGAATGGGAGTTTGGCGGTTATCCCTGGTGGCTTCAGAAAAACCAGGATTTGGTGATCCGAACCAATAACAAGCCATTTCTTGATTCGTGCAATGTATATATCAGCAAACTTGTTGAGCATGTGAAGGATCTGCAGGTAACGAAAGGCGGACCTGTAATAATGATACAGGCTGAAAATGAATTCGGATCCTATGTGACACAACGAAAAGATATTCCTCTGGCAGAGCACAAAAAATACAGCCTTGCCATCAGGGATCAGCTACTTAAAGCCGGTGTTGAAGTTCCTCTGTTTACTTCCGATGGAAGCTCGTTATTCGAGGGTGGAACCATCGAAGGCGCCATGCCGACTGCCAATGGTGAGGATGATGTTGATAACCTGAAGAATGTAGTAAATCAATACCATGGGAATAAAGGCCCTTATATGGTTGCTGAATTTTATCCCGGCTGGCTCGATCATTGGGCTGAGCCTTTTGAAGAAGTTACCACAGAAACTGTAGTAAATCAGATGAAAAAATACCTCGAAAACGGCGTGTCGTTCAATTTTTATATGGTTCACGGCGGAACAAATTTTGGATTTACCAGCGGCGCTAATTATGATAAAAATCATGATATACAGCCGGATATAACCAGCTACGATTACGATGCTCCGATCAGCGAAGCAGGCTGGGCCACTCCTAAATATATGGCTATCCGTGAAGAACTCAAAAAGTATGTCGGTTATTCCGTTCCTGAAATCCCGGCGGCTTACCCGGTTATTGCTATTCCTTCAATTAAATTATCTAAAATCGTTGATATTGCTGCTCTTAAATATAAAATTAAACCGGTAATTAATGATAAACCACTGACTTTCGAAGCGCTTAACCAGGGACATGGATATGTTTTGTACAGTAAAAAGTTTCAGCAACCCATAAGTGGAAAGCTTGAGATTAAAGGATTGCGGGATTTTGCTACAGTATATGTAAACGGTGAAAAAACAGGTGAACTTAACCGCTATTTTAAAAATTATTCAATAGATATTGATATTCCATTTAACGCAACACTCGAAATCCTGGTCGAAAATATGGGCCGCATCAATTATGGATCAGAAATCATCCATAACCTGAAAGGTATTATCAGTCCTGTGGTTATTAATGGGATTGAGATATTGGGTAACTGGAAAATGTACCGATTGCCGCTTGATAAAAATCCGGATTTGAGCTCGTTCACTGAAAAAACCAATATAGGTCGCCCTGCTTTTTATTCCGGATCGTTTATGCTGAATAAAACTGGTGATACTTTCCTGGATATGCATAGTTGGGGCAAAGGCATTGCGTTTATTAACGGGCATAACCTGGGCAGGTATTGGAATACAGGTCCGCAGCAAACCCTTTTTGTACAAGGAGTTTGGCTGAAATCGGGCAAGAATGAAATTGTTATTTTCGAACAGCTGAATGATAAAATACAAACGGAGATAAGCTGTATTTCCACACCTATACTCGATGAGTTGAAAACTAAATAATCTGGGAATTGAATAGTCCGGTGTTAAAAGAGTAGAGGCTGCCAAACCTTGGCAGCCTCTTTTCATTCAGTATGTGGCAGTATTACTTTTAGTTTACTCCAGGTTTATGTTGAATTTGTGTGTAGATTATTCGCCTAAGTATTCTGGTTCAGGATTGTTTTGATTTGCGTATTTGTTTGCATCGAATTTGAGATTACGGAATTCATCAAAAGGGAGTTCAGATATTTCAACCGAGGTTACTTTATAGCTTTCGGCGAATTTGGAAACGTTGAACTTGATATAATTAAATTCATTTTCTGGCAGATCAATTGCATTGGGATCAGTTAATTCAGTGCTACGGGTATATTTAGTTACATCAAATTTGAGTTTTCCCATTTCGTTTACCGGCATTTCATTTGCGTCCAATGAAGTCAGGTTCTCCGTGTACTTAGTTACATCAAATTTTAAGGTTGAATATTCATTTACGGGTAATTCGATTTCATCTGCATCAGTGAGTTCAGTATTTTCAGTGTATTTGGTTACATCAAACTTTAAGTTTGCAAATTCGTTTACAGGTAATTCAATAGATTCGGGGGCAGTCAGTTCAGCGTTTTCGGAATATTCAGTTACATCAAATTTGAGGTATTCGAAAGATTCTTCATCGTATACTTCAGTTGCCATTTCATTATTTTCCGTATAGTCGGCAACATTAAATTTAAGGTTGCTGAAATCATCAACCCGTTTTACATTGGGTTTAATGTCAGTGTATATCTTGTTACTGCCTGAAAGTTCATCTGCCGGAGCAGTAAAAACAAGGTTAGATGGTATGTAATAAGTATTGATGGCCGAAGATGAATTGTTGTTTTCAGTATTGCTGCGTTTTGGTGCTTCTGCAAAGGTGAGAAGAAGACAAATGGCTGCGGTTCCCGATACTAATATTGATGTTTTCATGGCTTTTGATTTTTATACTCTTTCGAGGTTTTTTGGTTTTTGATTTATCATCTGGTTTTCGTTCATATGACGGGGACGAATACGAAATGTTACATAAATAATTGTTAATGAATACTTAAATCGGTTAGCGGCGGAAAATCATCGGTGAAACTTTCAGTTTTTTGGACAAATATTTCTTTAAAATTGTAACCTTGAAATGAGAATACTAATCTTCCAGCCTCATAGTTCAAAGGATTTAATACGCGTAACTTTTCGGCTTATAGCCAATACCCTGGTTGCAGGTTTACATTGGTTTTTATAGTAATTTTGACGCAATACCGTTTGAGCACAAGAAATAGGTTTGCCGCCGTCTAAGGCTATTAAAAGTTTCTCCATGAAAAAGTTATTCCTTTTACTCTGTATGTTGTCTTCAACCTTACTTTATTCGCAAAAGGAATCCCCTGAAACGGCATTGCTGATTATTGATATTCAGGACTTCTACTTTTCCGGTGGAGCCTCGGAACTGGTGAACCCGGTTCCGGCAAGCCTGAATGCACAAAAGCTTTTGCTCAATTTCCGGAAAACAAATCAATTGGTAATTCATGTGAAACACGGTGACGGACCAGGTACCGAAATACATGTCAACGTTGTTCCTCTGCCTGGCGAAAAGGTGATAGTAAAACATGAAGTGAACAGTTTTCTGAATACGGATTTACTGGAATATCTCAATAAGAACGGAATCCGTAAACTGGTGATTTGCGGTATGCAGACTAATATGTGCCTCGAAGGAGCCACCCGTGCGGCATCTGATTATGGTTTCGATTGCACGGTAATTCACGATGCCTGTGCAGCTAAAAATCAAACTTTTGACGGAAAAACTGTGAAAGCCGAAGATGTTCATATTGCAACCCTGGCTACACTAAAAGCGTATGC
Organism: Bacteroidales bacterium; assembly: GCA_963665485.1. Lineage (GTDB taxonomy): Bacteria > Bacteroidota > Bacteroidia > Bacteroidales > UBA4417 > UBA4417. The sequence goes on from OY762227.1 coordinate 2,838,365, forward strand.
CAAAGTGATAAGTACTAATGAATACCTTGAGTTGAATAAGGAAAATGGGAAATAGGGAAATAGAGAAATAGAAAATAGATGCAGATACTAAAAATATTGTTCTTGCCGAAGTGTGCCTGTTCTATTACCCGGAATGTGGGGCTTACGTTCTTATTTATAAAAATGTGAATCCATCCCAATAACGATTATCATTTAACCATTAACCATTAACCAATAACCATTAACCATTAACCATTAACCATTAACCAACAACCATTAACCAATAACCAATAACCATTAACCATTTTCCCCCAACCCCCATGCAGCCCGATTCAAAATTACTCCTTGATCTTGTGAAAATGCAGATGCCTTTTGGTAAATATAAAGGGAGAATTTTATGCAATCTTCCGGTGTCGTACCTCGAATGGTTTAATGCGAAAGGATTTCCGGATGGCAAACTCGGAATGTTGCTTCGTACGATCTATGAAATTAAACTTAACGGACTCGAATATCTGCTTGATCCAATTAAGAAAATGAACCAGCCTTAATGAAAGCCTCTACCATCAGCATGCTAAAAAAGGAACTGGCCACATTGCCTAACAGCGATGTGATTGATATATGCATGAGGCTGGTAAAGTTCAAAAAAGAAAATAAAGAACTTCTGAGTTACCTGTTGTTTGATGTGAATAATGAACCGGAATATATCCGGAGCATTAAAGAGGAAATCGATCGTCAATTCTCCGAAATCAATAAAAGTCAACTCTATTTTGCGAAAAAAAGCATCAGGAAGATTTTGAAGATAACAACAAAATATATCCGGTATTCCGGGCATAAACAAACGGAAGTGGAATTACTCATACACTTCTGTACAAAGCTTAAGCATTCAGGGATTTCAATTAAATCGAGTAACTCGCTGAGTAATCTTTATGTAAACCAGTTCAGGAAAATTCATATGGCTATCGGAGCCTTACACGAAGATCTGCAACACGATTACATGGAAGAAATAGCTGGATTACAGCTTTAAGAGCATCACCAATTCTGTTTATAACCTGAAATTCCCACATTCATTAACTCTCGCATTCCAGACTCTCAAATTCCAAGCTCCAAATTCCAAGCTCCAAATTCCAAGCTCCAAATTCCAAGCTCCAAATTCCAAGCTCCAAGCGAGGTTTAATAGTAGGTTTTGGTTCTTGAGACTTGGTTCTTGAGACTTGGTTCTTGAGACTTGGTTCTTGAGACTTGGATCTTGAGACTTGAATCTTTTTTTAAGCTCAGTTTTATCCCACACTAAGTAGGCTACATATTATTTTGATGTGCTGGACAATTAGGAGATAATAAACATTGGGTTTATAAAATTTCACAATAGAAGACTTTCGAATAGATTAAGAACTGAATTGAATCATATTAAAATGATGATTATTGAACAGATGTCTCATTACCAACTAGTCTGAAAAAAAAATTTATTCTTTTTACTTTTTGCATGATCAAAAAGTAACAAAAAATCTAGGCTGTATAAAAATACTGGCGGTTCTAAGCCGGAGGTATCTGCTCGCAATACAAGGCATGATAAATGGCACAAATCCAGGCATTAGTCGTTGCTGTGTATTGCTACGCACATGCCATCCGCACATACCTCCGACAAGAACCGCTGGCGCATTTTTCTAAGGCCGGTCCCTTCTGAGGAAATCTTCCAATAGGGCAACATAGCGGAACAACCTTGCCTGTTGCAAGCAGGGATTTGGCTTTACAGTAAATTTTCAGGGTGTAGGGACTGGCCTAATAGAAATTTTACAACAGATGTAGACGAAGGTAAAACGCGGGGGCATGTGCGTAGCAAAACACCAGCTTCACGTGCCGTCGGGATGATGTTCCCAACGTGTCAAGCCTTGTTTTGCGAGCCTTTACCGAGGCGTACATCTGTGTAAAATTTATATTCAGCCTAGACCTTTTGGTTCTTTTGTGTCATGACAAAAGAACAAAATCAATATAGAAATATTTCTTCAGGCGATAATAAAGTCCAGCATATCAAAATAATATTCTGCCACTAAGTATACTATTTTATCTTACTTTTGTTATAACAGACCAACCAATCATTCTTTAATTCAGGCAGTATGAAACTCAACCTTTTTCAGAAAGTAGTATCTACAATTGGGCTTGTGGCAATTGTTGTTCTTTTAGCCGGATGCCCTTTTTCGAGCAATGTTCCAATTGATGAAGGAACTGTTAAAATTTCCCCTGAGCTGGTAGGTGAGTGGATAAGTCCCGCTGACAAAGAATCGGCAAATCCAACGTATTTTGTAATTACTAAAGACGACAAATTCCACGCTACTGCCAGGAAAATGGAGTATTCATCATCGGATAGTTCGTATTCCGAAACGATTTATCACCTTACTTTTTCTGATGTTAACGGCGAAACCTTTATGAATGCCATGGAAGAAGAAGGCACAACCTATAGCCTGTTTAAATTTAAATTTGATGAAAAAACAGGGGAAGCCTCTACTTCTGAGGTTACAGATTACATAAAAGAAACTTTCAGCACTTCCGCTGAATTAAAAGATTTTATTGCCAGGAATAAATCCAATAGCTATTTCTTTACCAATACCAACGACACATACGTCCGCAAATAATTGTCAAGATTGAGATAAGACCCAAGTCTCAAATTCCAAATCTCAAGACTCAAAGGGTTAAAGGAATTTAATCCATAAAGGTTAAGGTTTAAATTCCTGAGATTTGAGTCTTGGAATTTGAGTCTTGGAATTTGAGTCTTGGAATTTGGGACTTGGAATTTGGGACTTGGAGTCCAACCTATAGATTTCTGATCACTTCTTTAAACAACCTGATAAGCTTTATCTCAGCTTTCCCCGCTGTTTCCAGTATGTCCGCAAGCTCAGCCGGTACAAGGTTGTCAGGATCACATAAATCAGTTACTACAGAAACTGCGGCGCAGGGCAACCCCATATGATTGGCAACAATTACTTCGGGCGCCGTCGACATGCCAACCACGTCAGCGCCAATCATTCCCAGGTAGCGATATTCGGCACGGGTTTCGAGGTTCGGTCCGGCTACAACGGCATAAACACCTTTATGTAAAGTGATATTAAACTTTTCGGCAGCCTGTTGCATTTTATGATTGAGTTCCGGCGAATAGGGGCAACTCATATCAGGGAAGCGGGGACCAAGCTGGTCAATATTTTTACCGGTAAGCGGATTGGCTGGTAAAAGGTTTATATGATCATCGAGCAGCATCAGGTCGCCTTTCTGGTAAGTTTTATTAATAGCGCCGGCAGCATTCGAAAGCAGAAGCCATTTAACGCCTAACAGCTTCATTACTCTTATTGGCAGAGTTACTTGTTGAAGTGAATATCCTTCATAAATATGAAACCGACCTTGCATGGCCAGCACTTTATGACCTTCAAGATTTCCATATATTAACTTCCCGTGATGCGATTCAACCGTGGATACAGGAAAATGAGGAATATCCGCGTAATCGATGGCAACTTCAATATCAATTTCGGAAACCAATTTTCCTAAACCGGTTCCCAATACAATACCCGTATCGGGAGATGTAATACCTTTGCTTTGTAAAAAAGCAGCGACTTCCCTGATAATTTCAAACATAAGCTGGTAGTTAATGTTATTATACGACTGCTAAGTTACACAAACAGTTTTACTCCGATTTTAAATTAAAAAGATTTCTGCTTTGGATACACATAACTTCGATACACTCCGCGAGCACCTGGTAAATATTTCATGGCCTTCGGTTTACATGTTCAAATTTATAGCTCCGGCCGAAAACCGCATTTTTGCTATGTTACACGACCTATTCCCTCACCAGGCTGAATTTACAAACAGGCATTCGGCAGGTGGTAAATATGTAAGTATTACCGTGAAAGAAGTTATGATGAATCCTGACGAAGTAATTGAGCGGTATCAGAAAGCAGCAGCAATTGAAGGGGTGATAGTTTTGTGAGTTACTTAGTGACCAACGCACTATGGCTATAGCAGTAAAACCCGCAACTTAAATTTTTCTTACCTGATTCAAATGCATATTTTTCGGTTTCTCCATATAAATATTGGTTCAAGGTGATACAATTATAGGCAATAAAGAATATATAAAAGTATTCCTACAAAATGGCGACCCTATAGCTGATTTTAAAAAAGCCGTATATTATGCTGCGGTGAGAGAAGACACGCTGGCTGAAAAAATCTTTTGTTTACAAGAGGATGATGGAGTTGAAAGATTGATTTCAAATTTCTTATTAAGCCCAGGTGATACCACATCAGTGTATTCGTTTTGGCCAGTGGTTTGGGAACCTAGAATAATGACTTTTAAAGTTAATTCTATTGATTCTATTCAAATTCAAAATAAATATCGTAAAAAGGTAAATTTTGAGTATGAAATGTTTTCCCGAAAAATCACTGAATCCTGGATTGAAGGAATAGGAAGCACAGATGGTTTGTTTTTCCCGGGAGCAAATTTATTTAGTATAGAATTTGACAATCCTAATTTGTTATGTGTACATGTAAACGACACCCTTGTTTATCAGAATCCAACCTATCAAAATTGCTATGAAGATTTTCAACTCGGGATCAATGAACATAGGGAATTTAATTTTGATATTTCCCCATCGCTTGTCAAAAATATACTCTACCTAAAATTTCAAGAAGAAAATCAATTCAAGGATTCAGCGAAATATCAGATAAGTGATATGCAAGGAAGAGCTGTAAGTATTGGCTATCTATCCAATAATAGTATTGATGTTTCTAAACTGCCAAATGGATTATATCTGCTTAAAATCAAATTCACAAATTCTGGTTTGTCAATTGAAAAGAAATTTATTAAGTAATAAGAAAGATAAAATGAAAAAACTAGTATTATTTTTCGGTTTTTTAGTATGTGCTATTATGATATCTTCAGCTCAAAATAATCAATTTGATTGGTCAATAAATGATGTTCCATCTAGCTTTGAAAAAAAACATTGAGATTTTATAATTGTTTCAACTATATGACAAGAGAGATTCCTTTTGCTTCAAGACCACAGATTCTTGATTTTAAAGATTATGGAGAGATTAATTATTCGGTTGGTGAAGGACGGAATAAAATTGACATTAAAAGAAGAAAGATGGAACTACTTACAAATGCGGGTTCAAGGATTCTAGAATTTGAAAAATTAGAATTAATCGATGAAAATGAATAAATTAATGGTGCCAATAAATAGGACTCAAATTACCACATTACCACATTAACTACCAATCCGGCTTTTCCACCCTGTTCATAGCCCATATTATCCGCGATTTTGTTCTCGAAACATAAGCGGTTGGCTTATCAGGTCTCCATCGGCGAGGATTTGGAAGCACAGCGGCTATGGAAGCTGCTTCGTCGCGGCTAAGGTTTTTCGCTGATTTATGGAAATAATATTGCGATGCGGCTTCGGCACCGTAAATGCCATCGCCCATTTCGATCACGTTAAGGTAAACTTCCATGATACGCTTCTTTCCCCACAGTATTTCGATCAGACCGGTGAAATATAGTTCAAGGCCTTTGCGCACATAAGTACGTGCCTGCCAGAGATAAACATTCTTAGCTGTCTGTTGGGAAATGGTACTCGCTCCCCGAATTTTCTTGCTTCTTTTATTCAGTTTCTGCGCTTTTTCAATGGCTTTGAAATCAATGCCGTAATGCGATTCGAAATTATTATCCTCAGAGGCAATTACAGCCAGTACCAGGTTTGGCGAAATATCCGACATAGGTACCCAATGCTTGTCAAGAGCAGGCTTTTTGTTCTCCGAAATATTTTCAATAACCCTGATCATCATCAGCGGGGTGGCAGGCGGAGGTAAAAACCTGTAAAGTAAAGTAACTACGATGCTACTGGCGAAAAAGAAAATAATACAGAATTTGATTTTCCGGAAAATGTACTTTTTAACACTTTGAAATCGTGATGATTCGCCAGTTGGGCTCATTCGCGTAGTAATTTGAAAAACAATTTTAAACTAATAGTGCAAAATTATAAATTATTTGATATGTTTGCTGTGCCTGTCAGTGATTCACTTAATTGCTTTAATTGATTGAAAATCAGTCAGCAAATATTTATATACTAAAATTTACAATGTAAAATTTCTCATGAGCAACTTTATTGGAATACGGCACGAGGATAAATACGTGATGGAACGCAGGGCACCGCTTACACCAAAACATGTGGAGCGTCTAATTAAGACCAAGAAACTTGACTTCGTAGTTCAGACTTCCGAAAAAAGAGTTTTCACGGATGAGGAATACATTAAAGCCGGCGCAAAAATTGCCAAAGACCTGAAAAAGTGCAGCGTCATTTTTGGCGTAAAGGAAATGCCGGAGTCATTCTTCGAAGAAGATAAAACATACATTTTCTTTTCGCATGTTATCAAAGGGCAGGTGTACAACATGCCTATGCTTAAGAAAATGATGGAAATGAAATGCAACCTTATTGATTACGAACGGGTTGTTGACGAGCAGGGCAAGCGCCTTATCTTTTTCGGAAGGTACGCGGGCCTGGCAGGAATGATCAATTCCTTGTGGTCAATGGGGCTGCGGCTGAAGGAAGCCGGTTTTAAAACGCCGTTTGCACAGATAAAACAAGCACATCAGTATAGTTCGTTAGCCGAAGTACGCGAAGCGATTTCGGCGGTAGGGCAGGAGATAGCCGAAAAAGGCATGCCAGAGGAATTACGCCCGTTTACGGTTGCGTTTACAGGGTATGGAAATGTTTCGCAGGGAGCCCAGGAAATTCTTGGCTTGTTCCCGGTAAAGGAAATTTCGCCCGAGAAATTACTCTCTCTCAAACGCCGCAGCAAACTTCCCGATAACCTCATCTATAAAATTGTTTTTAAAGAGGAACACCTGGTTGAACCAATTGAAGAGGCCGAAGAATTCGATCTGCAGGAATACTATTCCAGTCCCGAGAAATTTAAAAGCTCTTTCGAGAAATACATTCCGCATATCGATATGCTGATCAACTGTATTTACTGGGATTCGCGTTATCCAAGACTTGTTACTAAAAATTACCTCGAAAAATTGTTTGCCGGTGGAACCCCGAAACTGAAAGTAATCGGCGATATTTCGTGTGATGTAAATGGCTCGGTTGAATGCACCGCAAAAGGAACCGAGATTGAAGATCCCATATTTGTTTACCATCCTGACAGCCGTACCTACACCATGGGACATAAAGGCGATGGCGTTCTGGTAATGGCAGTGGATATTCTTCCCAGCGAACTTCCCCGCGATTCTTCAGCCGGGTTTGCCGATGTGTTGATCAACTACGTAAAAGCCATTGCCGACTGCGATTTCAACGAGGATTTTTTAACCCTCGATCTGCCCAACGCAATAAAAAGCGCCCTGATCCTTCATCGCGGTGAGCTTACTCCACATTTTAAGTATCTTGAAAGTAGTGTAAATGTTTGATCATAAATCGTTAATCGTAAATCGTTAATAGAAAATAGTTAACTGTGAGCAGTTAAATACACCAATAACGATTAACCAATAGCGATTAACCAATAGCGATTAACCAATAACTAGTCAATTACTCCGCAATCCCAATAAAATCTAAATAAACCTACAATGAAGAAAGTCCTTATTCTGGGTGCTGGCCTGGTGGTCCGCCCTATCGTAAAACACTTGCTTAACAAAGGAATCCAGGTAACGGTTGCTACCCGCACCAAAAGCAAAGCAGAAGAAATGATTGCCGGTCATCCAAATGGCGTAGCCGTTGCATGGACTGTTGAAGATGAAGAATCACTGAGCCGCATGGTTGCTGAACACGACCTTTCAGTAAGCCTTTTGCCTTATCTTCACCATTTGCTGGTGGCTAAATATTGCCTTCTGCACAAAAAGAACATGGTTACCACATCATATGTAAAACCAGAGATGCAGGCGCTTGATGCTCAGGCAAAAGAAGCCGGTATCATTATCCTCAACGAGTTGGGCCTCGATCCGGGTATCGACCATATGTCGGCTATGCGTATTATAGACAACGTACATAATAAAGGTGGAAAAATTGAAGAGTTTTATTCCATTTGCGGCGCGTTGCCGGCACCAGAAGCTGCAACCAACCCGTTTAAATATAAATTTTCATGGAGCCCTAAGGGCGTAGTAATGGCGGGTAATAACGACGCCAAATACATGAAAGACAACAAAGTGGTAGATGTTCCTACTGAAAACCTGTTCAGGAATCCGCTTAAAGTTAATTTCCCGGAAGTAGGTGAGATGGAAGTCTATCCAAATCGCGATTCCATTTCCTATATGGAAATTTATGGTATCCCGGAAGTGAAAACCATACAGCGCGGAACTTTCCGATACATTGGCTGGTGCGAAACCCTTGATGTAATGAAACAGTTAAAACTGATTTCGTACGATAAAGTAAACCTGGCTGGCAAAACCTATGCTGATTTTATTGCACAGCAAATTGGTGCATCCAATAGTTTGCATATCCGTCAGAAAGTTGCCTCATACCTGGGTATTAATCCCGATTCTTATGCACTTGAAGCCATGGAATGGCTTGGACTATTCAGCAATGAACCACTTCGACGTACCGAAGATTCACCCTACGAAGTTACCAGCGACCTGATGATTGCTAAAATGGAACTCGGCCAGAACGAACGCGATATGGTTGCCATGCAGCATACATTCCTTGCTACATACCCTGGTGGGAAACAGGAAGTGATCCGTTCGCGCATGCTCGATTTCGGTACACCTGCAACCGATACTTCCGTTGCACGTACCGTTGCTTTACCAGCCGCAATTGGCGTTGAAATGATACTTGCCGGACAAATCACTGTTAAAGGTGTTTTCCGTCCTGTATTGCCAGGAATCTATAATCCTATTCTCGACGCCCTCGAAAAACTCGATATCCGTATGGTTGAAGAATATGGTTTGCCGCTGAGCGAGAGAATCAGTTAAGAGTAATTCATACATAAATATGAAAGGCTGCCTCAGGGCGGCCTTTTTATTTTTTGTTTGGGTTATTGATAAGTTTGCATACCGACAAACTCCCGGAAATGAGATTTGTGGTATCATTAAACTATTCAACTTATTGAAATCTTATGTTATAGAAAAGTAGCATATATTTGTTGCTATAAACAAGTTGGTGGCAATAGTGTCGGAGACGACAAAACAATCGCAAATGAAGATTATTAGAGACATATACTTCTTTTTAATGTTAGGGTTAATCTCATGTATATTATCCTATTGGATTTATTATTGGTTGCCAGGAGTAATACTCTTCATGTTCGGACTTTTAGGAATTACTATCTATTTCTTAGTTGAACTAGTGAGAGATACTCTAATTAACAGGAAGAAAAATCAAAATATAATTACATGTTTAAGAATCTTGATAATATTAATGAGTATAACCATATTTTCAAAATATGTTCATCTAAAATATTTCGATTACCCAACTTTGTTGATTGTTCCACTTTTTATAATTGTTTCAACAATTTATCTGATTTACGAAAAACAGAGAGATATTAAAATTGTAGCTTCAATAGTTTTTTTCGCTTTGCTTCTCATTCCTACGTTTGGAGTTAGTTTTTATAATTCACCTTATAGTTACTTGCCTGGACAGAAACAATCTCGATATAATGTTTCAGAAGGAGTAGAAACTACATTACCTTATAAATACATAAACGACACTGCTATTCTTTTACGAAATCAGGCAAATAGATTAAGACAAAAAGAGGAGTTTGATTCCGCTATTATAATTTATAGAAAGGCACAAATTGTTGATCCGAAAAATCCGACATTCTACTTTGAATTGTCTGACTGTTATGCAAGGAAAGAAAACCTTGAGAAAGCCATAATTTTAATGGATTCTGCTATAATGCTAGATGGTTCATTTTCCGGATTCTATAACAACCGCGGATTGCTATATTATAAATCTAATGATTATTACAGTGCACTAAATGATATCAGTATGGCGATTTATTATGACTCTACAAATAAAGTTGCCTATGGGAATATGGCGTTGGTACACGATGCATTAAATAATAGCAAAAAAGCTTGTGAGTATATTGAGCTTGCCGAAAAACTTGGATTAGACATTAAAATTGATGAGCATTTATTGAAAATCAAGAAATACAATTGTGAATGAACTACTGCCACCAACAAACGTGGCTGTTGCACAACTCAATATTCGCATTACTTTGATGAAAAAGATGAATTCACCGAAATACAAACCATTGATTTTCAGATCTCATAAATAATAAACTCCAATTCATAAATCATTAAGTCTAGCAAAAATGAGTTGTGCAACAAGCACTGACGCTATAGCAAATACGTCTTTTCGTGCTTGTTGAAACATTTGAAATCTTTATATATATTTGTGCTGGCTGTGACAGTTGAGCAACAATTTAATTCCGCACTTGCAAGAGCATCGGCCGTTATGGGCAACCATTGGACTACAAATCAGACACTAAACGAAAAGTAAAAAATGAAGCTATTTGACCAAATATTCAAAACGACAACTCTTGACAAAATCACGAAAGGGTTTGCCTTTTTGGTAAAAGATTTTGGCTTCAAATTACAGACAGCTAAAGAAGTTGACAATTTTCGGGCAGACAATTTTTTAGTTTACAGAAATGACAACTCTGGGAAACAAATAGAAATTTGTGCAGATGAAAGTTGGTTTCACTCAGAAATCAGACGACTTATTAACGGCAATCCCGCTAACTACAATGACAGCAAAAATTGTATCAGTTTTGAAGACTTAGCAAGATGGGAAAGTGAAAACAAATACGACCATTTTGATTATTATGTAGGCGGACAACTTGGATTGAAAGGCGTTGTAGAAAATACTGCTAAGCTGTTTAAACGAAATCGAGAGTTGTTAACGGCTGACATTTGGCTTGACACAAACAAAATTCAAAACCTAAAAGACCAAGAGTTTAAAATGAAGTTTGGCGAAATACCAGACAGAAACAAGCAGACATTTTTTAGCTGTATAAAAGAAGTATCTAAACAATATCTTCAAGACTTGGAATACAAACTAACATTAGACAGCGACCTAACTTCACCGTTCGACAACAATCCTTTAACAGACAAACTGATTTTTGAAAAGAAAAATTCTAAAATTGAAATCAGCCAGGAAGATTGGCGGGACTTTTATTTCATTTACCAAGTTTTCAAGAATGACAAAAAAATATTTGAAATAGATTTGAGTAAAATAGACCGAGACAGAGCTGTTGAATTGACACTTAACAAAATAAAATCGAACGTATGAAGGCAAGAACGGCAGCCCATAACAGCACCTACCCAAAAGTGGCGGTTCAGTGGTTAAATCAAGCTTTGTGCTTCTATTAAGGTTTGTGCTTGGTTGACAGTGAAGTGCTTCAAAATCGCCACCTTCGGGTAGCTGCAAAACGCTACCAGCAAGTTTTGAAAAAATGAAAAACTCGACATTATTACTCATATTGACAGTTTTAAATTTCTGTTCAGCGTACGGACAGTTTAAACCGAACTCAATTGGGATTTGCTATTTGCAGCAAGACACAGTTGACTATTACTCCTTGAAAATCTCACTTCCATTCCAAACCTTGACAGATCAAAGCCCGGCATCTGAAAAGCTAAACGACAGCATTAACTTTTCTAGACAAATCACTCTTTTCGACAAAACCGGACAAATAATCAGCATCGAAAACAACGACAAATTCCTGTTAGAATTTTGGTGCGAAAATGACGGAGGTATTCAATACAGACCAACATTAACGAAAAAAATTAAGAAAGCTGATCTCAAGCTGCCATTAGTTGCGATTAATGAACTACAGAATATTTGTTGTTTTGTCGTTCTTAACCAGACTGAGCAAAAGACAGAAATCACTGATTCAAAGACCGCAGCAAACATTAAACTGACAGGCGACTATGACAGCGACGAGAAAATTGATTGCTTAATTTGGACGGATTTTGACGAAGCTGAAAACTGTGACGGAGAACCCCAAAATAACATGAGAATCATGCACCAAGTTGGAAAACAAAGCTACAGAATTCGATGCTGCGGACCTTGAAAGAAGAAAAACCTGCTGGTAACAAACGTGGCTGTTGCACAACTCAATATTCGCATTACTTTGATGAAAAAGACGAATTCACCGAAATACAAACCATTGATTTTCAGATCTCATAAATAATAAACTCCAATTCATAAATCATTAAGTCTAACAAAAATGAGTTGTGCAACAAGCACAAAGGCTATAAAAAATGGCGGGTGAAGTACATAATTGGAAGCTCGTAACCCGCACCAGCATTGGTGTTGGTCGACAGCGGACAACCACGCAAACCGCCACTATTTATAGCCTCAATCGTTACCAGCAAGACAACACACGATAGAAAACTGAATATGACAAATAGAAATGATGAACTCGTAATACACATTAAAAGCAGACCGGACTGGAAAGCAGTAATTGTGTTTGGGACATTTTTAGTCATTATTCCGATCTTCTTTGGACAAGAGATTTATAAATTAGGTGTCGGAAAAAATAAACTAGATGGAATAAGTCTGACTTTTATAATAGCAGCAATTTCAATTGTGTACATAGGTTTTCTGCAAAGATTCCTTTGGTTATTGAGAGGACAAGAAAAGCTCACAATTAATAACCATGAGTTAATAATCGAGAAGTTAGGTGCTATGCTATCCAATTCCGAAACCTATAAACTTGAAAAGATTAAAGCTTTCACTTTGACAAAGAAGAATTTTATCTACTCTTTTAAAAAATATCATGGAGAACGAGTTGGTGAAATTCAATTTGAATACTTCGGCAATTTCATCAAATTCGGAGAAACTTTAACGCAAGAGGAAGCTGTTGAAATAATTAGACAGTTAAACGAAAAAATAAAGCCCGAACCGCTAACAAACGCTATAGCAAATGCGGGTTTGCGTGTTCGTTGAAACATTTGAAATCTTTACATACATTTGTGCTGGCAGACAGTTGAGCAACAATCTATTCCCGCACTATGGCTAGCTGCGACCGTTATGGTAATTGTTGCGCCGAATTTTAGTTTTAGCCTCGAAACGAATGAAAAGTAAAGCATAAACTGACAAAATAAATGCAATGTTTCTTTTTGACTTAATATTTTTAAAGACATTTCACCTGGTTCTTAGAATCAAGAAAGATGTCGGAGACACAAAATGGAGTTCTTTCCTTTTTGTAAGTTCATATTTTGCTTGCTTTGTAATAATTTTAATCTCATTATTCGGGCTCTTTCATGAAAACTATATGGGAGATATGTTTAAAAAATATACTCTTGAATTTTGGATGTTCATTTTTATTTTAAGTCCTTTAGCCCTGAGTTTGAGATATTATAGATTGACAAGCATCCCGAATATTGAGAAAACTTATAATTCTATGAATGGAAGTTTTAGGAAAATCGCTAATGTTATAGTTTTCTTATTAATGACAAGCATCCCAATTCTTACATTCGTATTATTTCGTTTATTTGTAATTGGACAAGTGAAATGGTGGTGAGACGAAAAAAACAACTACCCATAACAAACGTGGCTGTTGCACAACTCAATATTCGCATTACTTTGATGAAAAAGACGAATTCACCGAAATATAAACCATTGATTTTCAGATCTCATAAATAATAAACTCCAATTCATAAATCATTAAGTCTAACAAAAATGAGTTGTGCAACAAGCACAAACGCTATAGCAAATGCGGGTTTTTGAGCTGCGCTCAAGAGATCGCTTCGCTAAGTTGCGTGTTCGTTGCAATAGTTGAAATCTTAACATACATTTGTTTTGGCAGACTTTGAACAACAATTTAATCCCGCACTTACTATAGCGTCAATCGTGTGGGATTTTAAAACCGAAAACTAACAAACTTGAAAACTGACTAGCAAAGATTGAAAACTTGAAATTTAATACGGTGACAAATTAATTCCAATCTTATGACAAATTTTCTTTCGACAATTTTACCATTAATAATTATTCTGCTTCCGATTCCATTATTCTTTGCTTATAGGTTGTCAATCAGGACTAATGTGAGAAAGAAAATAATGATTTCAGGAGCATTATTCATGCTTCTTGGACTGATAGTACCCTGGATTGCAACTTTTGTTTCAGCTAATGGGTTAGCCGCCGGAATGACTGGTGACGGACCAAAATGTGTTACTGGTGCTGCGACATTTTTTTATTTTGGATACTTAATTAATTTGCCTGGAATTCCGTTATTTGGCCTATTATTTTATATCCTCGGCAAAGACGATAAACAATTACCAATTAGGTAGTACATAAAAGAAGAACCTGTGAATGAATAGAAAAACGCCATATAGCGTCGTAAAGTTGGGCGTCATGCTAGGAAAACTACACCACTTGCCTATTTTAAGATAATTATGAAGAAATATAGAATAAGTTTAACTAAAAATCTCAAATGCGGTTTTCTTACACTACCATTTGGACTGGTTACTCTTTTTGCAGACTTTATGATAATTAGTTCAGGTTTTGTTTCATGGAAGACAGTTGTATTTTTTATTGTCATCAACTTGATTGGCTTACCTGGAATTCTTATTCATCTTTACTATTTATTGCATGACCTTAGACTTGAAATTATCTATAATACAAGCAATAATTATTTCGACTTTGTGAACAACGGGAAAAGCACTAGGATATTTAAAGACGAAATTGAATACATAGACAAAATAACTAAGGATAGACTGTTTGGAAGAATTCCATGGTGGACTTATAAAATATTTCAAATTAAATTAAAGAAAGGTGCTGTTTTTCCCATGACAAATCTGACAATTGATTTTGACGAGTTATATGAAATGGTGAAAACAGAAAATAAACAGTTAAAAATTAATTGTAAATTCAGACTCCTTTGAAGACAGTAAAAAGCACGAACGCCCAACAAACGCTATAGCAAATGCGGGTATGCGTGTTGGTTGAAACATTTGAAATCTTAACTTACATTTGTACTTGCAGACAGTTGAGCAACAATTTATTCCCGCACTTGCCATAGCGCCGTAACGTTATTGGGCAATATAGCCGGAATGATATACCTGGCTACGCTGGTTTTCGCAATTTGGTTTTCGACTATTACAGGTAAAATAAATCCAATTAAATCGTAATATAACATTAGCAAAACAATGATGGAAATGTACAAATACTTCTTGAAACTCAAACTGAAACAACCGCTCAATCGCTGCTGTATACTTGCGGTCTTAGTTTTTCTCCTTTTTCAGGGTGAAAAAACTATAGCGCAACAACCTTCGCGTGTTGCAATTGTTAATCTGGCTGATTCGAACCTTATTTATAAACATGTGGGTTTCGCATCGTTTAAGGATAAAGCCGACACTTTTGACTGCCAGTTCAATTGCACAAAATATTTCGAGCAGGAACTTACTCGTGTATTGTCAACAAGATATACGGTTAGTTTAATACAGGCCCCCGACAAATTGATCCCCACAAATGGAAACATAAGCAATTTACTGAATAATAATAATGACGTCAAATCCTGGATTTCGGAGTTCAAAAACCAGTATGAGTTTATCATCTTCTTAGAAACAGGTGAAGAGGATGACTTAATGGATGCAAAAAAGCAGAAACTTCGGTCGTGTGGATTATACACCCGGGGAAATCCGGCAAAAAGCTGGGTGGCTGTTTTTAGCACTACCCGTATTACGGCAATCAGGACAGCTAATTTGGATGTCCTGGATTACGATTGGAAAGGGATGGACTATTTATTACCAATGAGCGATTATCAATATTCACGACAGAATTTATTAATTGATCCTGAAATGATCCCGGTTATAAGGGCTGCGCTTGTTAAATTACTGGATTATAAACTTGAATATTTCCTGACAAATTCCTATTTATTGCCAAATGTTGAATACGACAAGCTGAAATTACAGAAATCTGAATAAGCCGAAGTGTAGTAGAGTTGCCGGAGAGTTACTTCCGCTTATGCAGAAGGGGGGGGTAGATGAGTTACGAAAACAAATTTTATCAGATATTAGGATCAAAGGATTTGAAACACATCTGCCCCCCAAAGTTCATATACAAAAGTTGAATGACGGAAAACACAATTAAGTTATTATTGTTAATTGTAGAGTGGGGATTGTTGCCAAAACTGATATTGCATTTAATCAGATCTTAATGATAGCAATACAAACAGTCGTTAAATCAGTGAGGCTTTTAGTTTTGAATAGCAAAACAATTTAGCCGAACTGATCCCGCTCGAAGAAGAGGGATCACCAGGGTAATATTCTCACTCATGCTGCGAATTTGATCTTGATTCAGGATAGATACCTCGTAAACTTGCTGCGGGGAGTTATGTTTTAAAACAAATAATTTGAAAAACACTGAAGCATAAGATTGATATCAATAGCTTGCCTGATGAGTAGTGAATCAATATTATTGTCTCGTACTAACGTTTCAGCGCAATTTTTCCCAAAATATAAATATACTGTCAGAGTATGGATACAACGATTATAATTACCTTTTGTGTACTGCTTTTACTTGCATATTTATTCGATTACTCATCCGCCAAAACCAAAATACCATCAGTAATACTATTGCTGCTGTTGGGTTGGGGTGTAAAACAAGTAATTGTTTTCTGGGGGATTGAAATTCCTGATTTTTCAACTATATTACCCGTTTTAGGCACAATCGGGCTTATACTGATTGTTCTTGAAGGATCATTGGAACTTGAGTTGAATAAATCAAAAATAGGACTAATCAGGAAATCGTTGAATGGAGCCGCGTTAGCAATGGTGACATCAGCATTTTTACTTGCTTTCCTTTTCCATTATTTTGAACTGCATTCTTTCAAAGATAGTCTTACTAATGCTATTCCATTTTGTGTTATCAGCAGTGCCATTGCGATCCCAAGTGTGAGATCCCTGAAATCTTCAAACAAAGAATTCGTGATTTACGAGAGTAGCTTGTCCGACATTTTAGGCGTGCTTTTCTTTAATTTTGTTGCTTTAAACACTATCATCGGCATTAATTCTTTTAAAGATTTTGGATTACAGCTGATAATCATATCCATTGTATCGTTTGCTGCAACCATAGTACTTTCTTACTTGTTGCACAAAATTGAACATCATATCAAATTCGTACCTATAATCTTACTTATCATTCTGATTTATGCAATTTCGAAAATCTATCATTTGCCAGCACTTATTTTTATTCTTGTTTTTGGCTTATTTATTGGCAACCTCGATGAGTTAAGCCGATGGAAATGGATAAAGAAATTACATACGGAAGGATTAAACAAGGAAGTCCGGAAATTTAAAGAACTTACTATCGAAGCGGCATTTTTAGTGAGGGCGTTGTTCTTTCTATTATTCGGTTACCTGCTCGAAACATCCGAAATTCTGAATACAGATACCCTGTTATGGGCTTTTATTATTGTTGTAATTATTTTCAGCATTCGAATATTTCAATTGAAAATATCAAAACTGCCGATCAAACCTTTAGCATTTATTGCCCCAAGAGGACTCATTACAATACTTCTGTTTCTGTCGATTGATCCAACTCAAAAAATTATACTCGTTAATAATTCACTTATTATACAGGTTATTATACTAACTGCCCTTATAATGATGCTTGGATTAATGGCAACTTCAGAAAGCGTGGAACAGGAAGAAAAGTAACGTCCTGAAAAGGGGATCAGAATCAAGGTATTCTTATAGTGGTTTATTCCTTCCCTGAGTATATTTCAGCTATATTTTTTCTTTAAAAAGGAGGATAATTAATTATTCAGTGAGAATTTTAATTCGTGATAGCAACTCAAGGCAATCTTCCTTTCCTTGACGGGATACAGTAAATGGATTTTAGTATTATTGGCCTATGGATCCTTCCGCCAACAGGAAATTAGTAAATGATTTTTCACAGTACTATTCCAGCAGCTAACTTCTGTTTACTTTTATTCTTTTACGGATTTAGCTTTAAATGCGAAGTGCCAGGATTTCGGTTGTTGCATAAGCAATACTGTGTAATCAGGTTGTGGTTGATAAAGTTAAGTATTTAACGTTTTTTTTGTTCTGCATTCTATTGAAGCTAGTATGATTTCTTAGATTCCTTACTTTTGCACATCAATTTTAAAGCAATGGCAAAATTTCTTAAATGGCTTGGTGGTGGTATAGGATGGGCAGCAGGTGGGCCAATTGGCGCGCTTCTTGGCTTCGCTCTTGGATCAATGATCGATGGAATGCAAAGCGGTGTGTATGCCTATGAACCTCAGCAACGGCCTAATTTTAACACGCCCCAGACTACGCCAAACGATTTTATACTTAGCTTGCTTATTCTTGCCTCAGCAGTTATGAAATCAGATGAGAAAATCCTTCGTTCCGAACTTGATTTTGTAAAACGTTTCCTGCTCCAGCAGTTTGGAGCAGATGAAGCTGAAAGGCAACTCCTTATTCTGCGTGAACTTTTAAAAAAGGATTATGACCTTCAACAGGTTGGTGTGCAGATAAAACAATACATGGAGTACCCGTCGCGTCTTCAGTTAATGCATTTCCTTTTTGGTCTTGCTGCCGCTGATGCCCAGGTTCATGCATCCGAATTAAAGCTTATTACACAGATTGTCGGAATACTTGGTGTCAGCAACAGCGATTTCGAAAGTATCAAAGCTATGTTTGTAAAGGATACTACAAGCGCTTATCGTATTCTTGAGATTACTCCTGATGCATCTGATGACGAATTGAAAAAAGCATATCGGCGCATGGCCCTAAAATACCATCCGGATAGGGTAGCTCATCTGGGTGATGATGTGCAGAAAGCCGCAAATTCGAAGTTCCAGGAACTGAATGCAGCTTATGAAAAAATTAAGAAGGAAAGAGGAATTGTATAGGGTAGGAGTCCGGGATTAGGATTTTGGGATTGAAACAGAGAATTTGGGTTTAAGGATATTCAAAACCTGAAGATTTTACCTTTCAAGCTTATTATCTCTCTTCATAATTCAATATATCAAATTTGAGAATTCTGGTCAGCAAAATGTACAATTGTTTATTATAAGTACGAAATTCTGCTGGCTGTTCGAAGTAACATTCAACTGCCACCGAAAAAAACTCCTGGAGGTTAGCCGCACCGTAAGTTCTGAAAAAAGAATTTTCATTCTTCTCTATTTTTTGCATTTCAGCCAACGCTAATTGTTCAAACGACTGCATAACATCCCGATCTATAAAATCGTAATCAGCATCATCTACAATATTAGTGAGTCGCAGCGCATGAGCCATTTCATGCAACGCCAGGTTTCTACCGTCAGTCAGGTTACTGAATCCCGACAGGAAATTCTTCCAGGAAAGCACAATTGCTCCTCCCGCGTTAACTTCTCCTTCATGGTATTCATTTGAAATTGTTGAGTAATATTCTTCAGAAAATAAGATAATAGTTTGAAAATGATTGAAATACACATCGGGATAGCCATAGGTTATTTGAACAGCTGAAGCTGCTACCATTACCCTCATTTCGTCAGTTATTTTCCCTAAACTTTTTGCAGCTCTGAAATCTTTCATTTTGATGAATCTCCAAACCCGCCGCTCAAAGCTTTGACGCTCTTTTTCGCCAAGCATTTTGTAAACAACAAAATTATCTCTTAGCACTTTCCTCAAATTTGGAGTCTTTTTTTCGTCGAAAAGCCTGGCACATTCACTTTTATAAACCAGGCTGAAGTTGTTTCGCACCAAAGCTTTGATAATAAAGTATGAAATTAATACACCAGCTGTTATGTAAACTTTGGTATCCATAATATGCAATTTTTAATCTTGCGCAATATACACTATTTGGCAATCCGTTCTTTTTTAAAATGGGAATCATTTAGCCCTGATTTAAAATAGAGTAATACCCAATTATGAATGTTTACCTTTGCCTGATAATAGTTGAATATTAACTTTAATGGTATTAAATGAAATGACTAATGTAAATTATGGAAATATCGAAACAAACCATTGCTGAAAATAAAGTTCTTGCTTTTAAAAATAAGAAGGAAAATGCCACATTTTTCCGACAGGTTGCTGCAAAACCTCCCGGAAGAGTTGATGAAGCATTTCAAAACCTCCATGAAGAAGTTTTCGCGGAAGTGAATTGCCTTGAATGCGCTAATTGCTGCAAATCACTAGGCCCTAAATTGAACAATAATGACATACGCCGTATCTCAGGGGTTTTACGGATAAAAGTTTCTGAATTTGAAGAAAAGTACCTTCGTTTGGATGAAGACCAGGATCATGTATTTGCGAAAATGCCTTGTGCTTTTCTTGAAGAAGATAATACCTGTATAATTTATGAGGACCGGCCCCGGGCCTGCCGTGAATACCCGCATACCGACCAGCGCCGAATACATAAAATCCTGGATATTACGCTTAAAAATATAGAAACATGCCCTGCTGTATTTGAAATTGTGGAAAGATTGAAGAAAGTGAAAATCTAAACTTTTTGGATATGAATATTTTTATCATTTGATAAACAACCGCTCATCAAAATTGAAAGGCTCAATTCCTTTGATTTTAATCTCATGAGATTTAAGATGGGCTGGATTGATCAGGTAATTAAATTCATCCTGAACCACGACTGACGGCACTTTTAAAACAGGGCAAATCCCTTCCGATACAAATCTGTCACCGATTTGCTGGCTTGCATGTGCCAGTGGTAGTGATTTCCAATCTGATGGAAGCTGCTCCCTGGTTAATTCCTGGATTTGAAGTTCATCCGGGATTTCAATACAGATAAGCTGATAATCCAGCGGAAGGTTACCTAATGGAGTATGAACTGCTATTTCGGCTGTACACAATGCTCTTGACGCGCTTGTATATACCAGAGCTGTTCCTTTGCTGTTCCAGCGGCCACCGTTCTTTTCAGCACCTTTTCCCGAAAGGTCATTAGCAAACTTTGACTTACTTAACCTGAATACAATCATGCCAGGATTCCGTATTCGATCCGGGCTAGCTCATCTCTCAGCATATTAATGCCAAAGGAATTATCCAATAGCATTTTTGGCATAATATTGCCCAGAACCAGATTATTGGTTTCGAGCCACGAGTTAAACTTTT
This sequence comes from Bacteroidales bacterium, assembly GCA_963665485.1. Classification (GTDB taxonomy): domain Bacteria; phylum Bacteroidota; class Bacteroidia; order Bacteroidales; family UBA4417; genus UBA4417. The sequence goes on from OY762227.1 coordinate 2,859,360, forward strand.
CGGCAGTGCCAAAAACTTCAACTCCCTTATTATAAAAGAGGGCTATTTCAATTATTTTTTCGGATTGTAACGGATCGAAGGTGCGTTTCTCAATACGATATCTTTGCATGGTGCGTTCCGAAAGATGCAGGTATGTTGACCATTCGTTACTGCTGAATGGACTTTTAGTTGCAAACTTATCAAAAGCGGCAAAACCAATACCATTGCGCACCATCTTTATCAATGACATTGCATTAATATCATCAATTGAACCATAGGCAACCATCGGATCAAATATTTCCATTGTTCCCATTTTTTTTTCATTTCCCACAAAGATACGCATTTTGTCGTAAAAATAACGACATTTGTCAAAATATAATATTAAATATTTGTAATTGCTTAGTATTCAATAAGAAAGATTATCATTATCAATAATCTCAATTCCTAAAATGTTAATTCTAAAACCTCTATTCGTATCTCAGCGCATCGATCGGGTCAAGTTTTGCTGCTTTAACAGCAGGAATAATACCTGATGCCAATGCAACACCAACGCACAATCCAACACCCCAGATAATCCATCTCCATGGTACAATAAAGCTTGTGCCTATGGAGAGCGCCAATGCATTTCCGATAGCTATACCAAGGATAATTCCTAATATTCCGCCAAGTTGAGCAATTACAATAGCTTCTGCCAGGAATTGGTTTCTGATGGTGTTTTTTGTGGCACCAATGGCTTTTCGGATTCCAATTTCCCGCGTCCTTTCGGTAACAGAAACAAGCATTATATTCATTAGGCCTATAGCAGCTCCCAATAAGGTTATGGCACCAATTATTACGGCCGCGAGGCGAAGGTAACTAAGGCTGTCGAACAGCATGTTAGCCAGGTTATCACTTTTCGAGATATCAAAGCTATCTTCATCTCCAACACTAACCTGCCGCACAATTCTGAAAATCCCGGTAGCTTCGTCAATAGCGGCTTCAAGCTTTTCGCCGTCAGCAACATGAATATTAATGCTATAAGAAGCATTGGGCCGCGAAAACCGCTGTCTGGCACTATTAATGGGAATCAGGCAAACATTGTCCGGATTAAAACCCAGGCTTGATCCTTTTTCTTTTAAAATTCCAACAATAAGATATCTGCCCGGGCCGATGTTGATGTATTTCCCTACCGGATCTTCATTGTTTTTAAAGACTTTCTTTAAAACATCACTCCCAACAATAGCAACTGAAGAACCATAAAAAACTTCAGTTGGAGAAATATTCCTGCCCTTAACTATTTCGTTTCCGGAGGTGATGATATAATTTTCGTCGCAACCAATTACCGGAACATTCGGATTGGTCTTATTAGCCGCATATTTTACTGTTGCCAGGTTGGTAGCATATATGAATACAGAAGGAGTTGCCGGAAATGTATATAAATCTTTAAAACGCATTGCTTCTTCGAAAGTAATCTCCCTGAAGTTCTTGGCTTTACTGTGATTATTGCCAACATGCACCTGCATAGTACGGTTTCTTATCGTGAAGGTATTAGCTCCCATCATCTGGAAATTATCGTTCAAATAATATTTGATCGCATCAATTGATGTGAGTATGCCAACCAGGGCCATAATTCCAAAGGCGATAATCAATACAGTTAAAGTGGTTCGCATCATATGACTCCGTACTGATTGCATCGAAATGCGAAGGTTTTCAAGTACAAGGCTGCCTGCAAATAATTTCATGTTAGGTATAGTATTGGTGAAATTTACGTCTGTTGGTCTGATAATTTACTGTAACCCAATTTTATCAGTATTTATATCACAGTAAAAGCATTGTAAAATTAATGATTTAATTTACAACAACGAGAAAAAATAAATCGAAATACTCTTTTAAAACAGAGAGATTGCTGACGACATGAACAGCGACCAGAACAATACTGAAGCACTCAGGTAAACCAATAAAAAGCGATTGGACGAATAGTATCTTGTAGCAATAAAAGTACCCAATGGAATGGAAAGTAATACCGGCGTTGCAATAACTAAACCAGCCAACCCGAATTTTTTCACTATCTTAATTATCATCCTGTTACGTTTTGTAAATCGGCGAGCTGGAATAAATTTAGGTGCTGTAATATTGAAGAATCCATATATTTTCATTCTCAGTAAATGGAAATAATAGAAAAAGTAGCGTGAATATAACTGCAATATCCATCTGCTTAAGAAAAAGAATACGAAAACACCGACAATTCCACCGGCTGTAGTCGAAAGTAAAGTTTGAATAAAATTCAGGCCCATGCCAAATGATAAAGCAGGAGCAATCAGAAATTTGATGCTGCTAACTAAGAAAACGATAAGTATTTTTAGAAATCCTGACAAAATATAATTATTTATTATTATAACGCAGCAGACCAGGGAATGTTGCAGCTACAAATGTTAAAATTCTAAAAAAATAAATGTGGAAATATGAGATACTATACTTTTTGTCCAAATGCAAGATCGCCGGCATCACCCAGACCGGGAACTATATATCCCAGGGCAGTAAGTTCATCATCAATGGCAGCTACCCAAATGGTTGTACCAGTTTTTGGAAGCATTCGTTTTAAATATTCGACGCCCTGCACACTGGCTACAACGGATACAAAATGAGTATGGGCAGGTTTCCCGTGAATAAGTAATGAATTGTATGAAGCTACCATAGATTGCCCCGTTGCAAGCATTGGATCCGTTAATATCAAAACCCGATTCTCAATTTCGGGACTTGAAACATATTCAATTTGAATTGAAAATTTATCATCTTTCCTGTGTTCGCGGTAGGCAGATACAAAAGCATTATCAGAATTATCAAAATAATTAAGCATCCCCTGGTGCAGCGGCAAGCCAGCTCTTAAAATGGTAGCAAGTATCGGTTGGCTTTTCATAACCTGAACTTCAGCAGTGCCGAGCGAAGTAATAACTTCCTTCGATTCATATTCCATTGTTTTGCTGATTTCATAAGCAAATATTTCGCCAATACGCTCCATATTCCGCCTGAATCGCATCCTGTCCTGTTGGATGGTTAAATCACGAAGTTCACCAACGAACTGGTTGACTACTGAATTTTTACTCCCTATGTTGATCACCATACTACTCGTTGTTGGTCTGTTAATAATTTATCCTGATTCCGATTCTTCACAAAAATAAGCACTTTGGGCTATTGTTTTGACAAAAGAATATATTTTTTTAACTGCATCTTAATTAATCTCCATAATCTAAGCCCAATCCTAAAATGCGGAGGGAGAGAGTTTGAGATAAATCGCTGATACATAACCTTTTTTGCGCCAAAGCTGCTATAAAATCTTGCCAGCCCATCAATATTAGATCCTTCAAAGTCAAGAGTCAGCGGCTTTCCGGCATTTTGTTTTATAAAAGTGTCAATAAGCCAGGGCATGGCATTCAGTTTTTTACCTTTTCCGGATAAGGCAGAAAAAAGGAATATAGCTTTCCGTTGACTGGTAACCCAAAGTATTGCTGCCAACAATTGGTTAAACTCATCATACGCTCCCCAAATTTCTCCGATTCCTTTATTTATGCTCGTATAAGCAATATCCTGAAGCATCGCATATTGCTTATTGTTAAGATGCGTTAACTCCTGGCCTTTGTTTTTTCTGAATAGCGAAATTATTTCTTCCGGTCTGACATGTTTTGATAAAGTGATTTTATTTTGAGCAGCTTTTTTTAGATTACGCAGCAAATTGTTTTGATAGCCTTTTATTAAATCCACATAATCACCAGAAAGTTCCAATTCAAGATTAGTCATTCCGGTCACCTTTCCTGAATCGTGGATTTTATTGGAAGTATTCAGGTTAAAGTCTATATATCTGAATTTGGCAGGAATGCAGTTTAAAAATTCATCAAGTTTATCTTTCTCTGATGTTGTCCTGTAAAAAAGCCCAAGTTGCTGGGTAAAATAGGGTTGCATAATATAACGGAAGCCAGCTTTTCTGGAAACCGGTAACGGAAATGCATTTTCATAGTCATCCTCAATGAGCGCACACCAGCCAGGGCTCACTATATCTAAATACCAGGAATATGCATATAGGTTCCCGTTAACAGCATTATCAATACAATCATCCCATAATGATTTATCGATCTTTTCATGTTGCAGGAACCGGATCATGGAATAGATTAGTTAATGATTAATGGAAAATAGTTAAAGGTTAACTTAGGTAATAAATAAGGGAATATCATTTTTGCTACATCTATGATCCGACATCCAACATATTTCTTTCCTATTTTTTCATGCCTTCTTCAACCATATCAATATACACCTTTAGCCAACCCTTCCAGCTGCCAATTTCATTAAACGCAGGGTTGTGCCACAAAGGCATAAATGTGCCGCCGACTTTTTTTACTTCTTGTATCAGTTCATTTATAGTTTCAGTTGCTTTTTGGGGAGTAAGTTTCATGTAATCGTGAAGCGTTCCGTCCATTGCGGCAAACGGATGGATTACCAGGTTTGTAATTGAATCCTGATCAAGATCAAAAAATGGGAAAGGTGTGCAAATAGATGCTCTGAATCCGGCAACTTCGGCATAACCCATTGTGTAATCGTTAGTTATATCATTATTTATCAGGTTTCGGTATGTTTCGGGCATAGATAATTTGAGAAAATGCTGACGACTTAATTCCACATCTCGCTTCAGGATTTTAGATAAGCGGGAGGTTTCCATAACCATAAGCGAAGGTTGCAGGAAAGATGCATATGAAGGATGTATTCCAATTTCGGCATAATCAGCCAGGTACCTGATAAGATGCTGAAAATACCTGTTATTATAGGGGTTGTTCTTATCATTGGGACCATAATCAGCCAGTAATAAAAAATAAATTGGCCGATAATTGTATTTTCGCTGTAACTGCATTTGAAGTTCAAATGTGTCAAAAGGATCGTGCTCAAGCCTGAACAGCACCCTGATCCTATGCCGGACTTCATCGTATTCCCTGTTCTGAAATGCTTTGGCAATTCCTCCCACAGCTCGTGTAAAGCCTTTGTTTTTAAATGCGTAGGCAGCGTCAATATCAATGGTGGGAACGAAACTATACTGAGGAGTAGTAAATGCCAAGCCAGGGAACCATTTATGCAAAATATCTTTAATTCGAACCGACCAGATATTTACCAAAGGCTTATGAAGGTATCCTTGCTGATATGCATCACTTCCTGAAGCCATATAGCGGTTGTGATTATCGCGCAGATGCGGAAGATATTCTTCATAACGACTTACCAGGTAAAAAGAAGCTGCAAATGGGTCAAATGGCAAAACAGAATCTTTGTCATTTACAGGGAAAAAAACTAAGCCTCCTTCAAAAGTAAAGTGTCTTAATTCCCTGGCATAAATTTTACTTTCAAAAAGTAATCCATTAGATGCAAAGTACAGAAATTTTTCTTTTACAGGTACTCCGTACGAAAACTTTGGTCCATCATAATTTTCAAAAAATGATAGTTCATTGGTATAAATTACCTCTAACCCCAACAGATTGTTCAGCATAAGTTGCATGGTAAAATGCAGACGGTTAGTTTCTTTTGGAGTCAGGATTAAAAACATCAGAGCAGAAGATATTAAGCAAAAATACGTTTTTTATCGTACTTCTTCTTCGTAAGAGATTTATTGTCAAAATTTCAATTTAAATGGCATAGATGTTTCCTGACGTTAATATAGAAATCTTAAATTTAATGAATGATGCAGATTTATTCCTCTTGCCAGTCATACTATAATTACAAAACCAAAAGTAATTATTGATAAGATTGAAGGAATGTATGAGTTGGTTTTATCTGTTTTCATTTTTATTAACAAAGCGGCTCTCATTAGCCGAATTGTTTTACTTTTGAATTTGTATATTTTTACTTTTTCAGAATATGTATCAATGGTAATAATTCTGGAATAGTAAACTAACCTTCAGTGTAATATGGATAATTTTATAGTATCGGCACGAAAATATCGTCCTGTTACCTTCAGCACGGTTGTGGGGCAAATTTCGATTACCGGCACCCTCAAGAATGCTATTCGTAACAACCAGCTCGCGCAAGCCTTTCTTTTCTGCGGACCTCGTGGAGTTGGCAAAACTACTTGTGCCCGCATTCTTGCCAAGACGATAAACTGCCTGCACCCTACTTCCGATACCGAGCCTTGTAACGAATGTTCTTCCTGTATTGCGTTTAACGATTCAGCCTCATTCAACATTCATGAACTGGATGCCGCATCCAACAACAGTGTTGATGATATCCGCAACCTGGTGGACCAGGTAAGGATACCGCCGCAAATGGGAAAATATAAAGTGTATATCATTGATGAGGTTCATATGCTTTCGTCAGCCGCATTTAACGCATTTCTGAAAACTCTTGAAGAGCCTCCGGCATACGCCAAATTTATCCTTGCCACCACCGAAAAGCACAAAATCATTCCTACAATTCTTTCGCGTTGCCAGATTTTTGATTTTAAACGTATTACAGTCGATGATATCGCAAAGCATCTTTTGTTTGTAGCTAATAGTGAGGGAGTTACGGCCGATCCTGAAGCTCTTCACATTATTGCCCATAAAGCGGATGGCGCACTTCGCGATGCATTGTCAGTTTTTGATCAGATGGTAAATCTTGGTGATCGCAATATCAGCCGTGAGCTTGTGCTCGAAAACCTGAATGTACTCGATTACGAATATTACTTCCGTATTATGGAGTATATGCGAAATGGAAATTTTAAGGATACTTTGCTGATTATTAACGAGGTAATAGAAAAGGGATTCGATGGTCAACACTTTATTACCGGAATGGGCGAACATCTGCGTAATTTGCTCATGAGCATTGACGCTGCCACTGTTAAGTTAATAGAAACCAGTGATGTGATCCGTGCAAAATATTCGAACCAGGCCCGCGCAATACCAATGCAACTTTTGATAGATGCTATGGATATCATCAACAAGTGTGATATTACGTACCGTACATCGAATAATAAGAGGCTGGCGCTTGAGGTTCCTCTTATCCAGATATGCAAACAGAGCGGTCAAATGTTAATGCAGGCTGGAATTCAACCTGTGGCACAAGTTGCAGTGAATACAGAAACTAAACCTGCGCCAACAGGTGTTTCTCAACCCCAGGTAATTGCGGAACCAGTTCCACCAGTTGCAAAACCTGCAGGGGCAATTGTAGCAGCTATACCAGAACCCGTTCCAACCCCGATTTCTGTTCCGGCTTTACCTGAAACTCCCGTTGCCGAAACTAAGCTTCAGCCTGAAATTACAGTTTCCGAGGTTATTGCCCAACCCGAACCCCGGAAAGTATCCGAACCTGAAGTTAGTGAAACACCTGAACATGATGTTCCTGTTCAGTCACATCACAGGTCAAGTTTTTCGATAAAATCTGTTTTGCAGGCTGATCAGTTAGCCGGTTCAGTAAAAGCTGACCTGGTAAAAGATAGAACCGGAATATTTACTTTTGAGCAGATTGAAGAAGCACTCTTACGCTTTGCTGAATTAAAGAAATTTGATTCTGCCTTGTTTTATGCAGCTTTAACCTCATATAAAGCCGTATTGCAGCCTGAGAATGTGCTTCTGCTTACAGTCGGCAATACAGTTCTTGCAAAGGAATTAAATGACCGACGCAACCTGCTTCTCGAATTCCTGCGTGATGAGCTGAAAAACGACTTTATCACTTTGCAAATAGTAGTTACTGAGCAGCAGACTGAGACAAAAAAATACATGAACGACCGCGACAAACTGGATGCTATGGCCGCGCAGAATCCAAATGTAAACAGGCTCAGAGATCAACTGAACCTGGAATTAGATATTTAAATTGCAGATTTCAAACTATAGGCTGGCTCTGCCCTAAATTCTGTACGGAATATTTTATTATTTCCTTACATCCTGTTACCATTGAACTTAGTATTTATGAAAAAAAAACTCGCCCGGATTATTTTAAAGCTATTTGGATGGAAAGTTGTCGTTAAGCTTCCGCCGGATTCAAAAAAAATGGTAGTAATGATGGCTCCTCATACCAGCAACTGGGATTTTTTGATTGGATACCTTGGCTATATGTCAATCGGTGTGGATTCGAAATATCTGGTAAAAAAGGAAGCATTTGTTTTCCCACTTGGCGGAATGTTAAAAGCTGTTGGCGGAATTCCTGTCGATCGTAAAGCCAGCACGAACATTGTGTTACAGGTTGGTGAAATGTTTAAAATGTATGATAGCCTTTACATTACAATAACTCCCGAAGGAACCCGAAGCCTGAACCGTAACTGGAAGCGTGGGTTTTACTATATTGCGGCTAACGCTCATGTTCCTATTGCATTTGGGTTTCTCGACTATAAAAATAAAATTGGCGGAATAGGTGGTTGGTTAATCCCAACAGGTGATTACGATACTGATTTAAAGAAAATTGAAGAATTTTATTCGGATAAAAGCGCAAAATATCCCGAAAAATTTAATCTCAGCGTTCACAATCTGGCAAAGTAATTTGTCGAAAGCTGTCTTACCTTAAAATTTTCAGGAATTAGACGATGATAAATTGAATCTAACAACATTCTGCGTATTTCTACCAATCCTAAAGCCCCAGATATTACGATGCAACTCCTTACCCCATCTCATTTTACCGATTATGAACTTATTGATTCAGGAGGTTTCGAGAAACTGGAACGTTTCGGGCAATATGTATTGATCCGTCCTGAGCCGCAAGCTATCTGGAACCGCTCGATGAGTGAAGCTGAGTGGGATAAAATGTCGTCGGCAGCATTCAAACTGGAGAAAAATGATACCGAAAAAGGACGATGGATACTGAAGAAAAGTATGCCTGAACAGTGGCGTATCAATTATTCGTACAAACAAATGAATTTCAATGCCAGGCTTGGTCTTACATCTTTTCGGCATATTGGTATTTTCCCTGAACAGGCACCCAATTGGGATTATATTTATGACCAGGTAACGGCTTCAAAAGATCAGCATCCGAAAGTACTTAACCTCTTTGCATATACCGGCGCTGCTTCGCTGGCTGCCCGCACGGCAGGAGCTGAGGTGGTTCACGTTGATTCGGTGAAACCTGTCATCAGCTGGGCTCGCGAAAATATGGAAAACAGCCAGCTTGAAAATATTCGCTGGGTAGTGGAGGACGCATTGAAGTTTGTGCAACGCGAAGTTCGCCGTGGCAATACCTATTCGGGAATTATCCTCGATCCGCCGGCATATGGCCGTGGTGCCGATGGAGAAAAATGGATTCTTGACGATAATCTGAATGAAATGATAATGCTATGCAGTAAACTGCTGCTTCCCCAAAACAGCTTTCTCATCCTGAATATGTATTCAATCGGGTTTTCTGCGTTGGTAGGTAATAATCTGATCAACAGTTATTTCAACAGGAAAGAAAAAAATGAATTTGGGGAATTATACCTTGCCGATAAGTTTGGTAAAAAGCTTCCATTGGGAACGTTTCTGCGTTTTAACCGTTAAAGATTATATCCAGTTTATTTTTCTTTCGAAGGAATTATTTTTTTTCAAAACTTCCTGTCCCTATCAATTCATCATATAATTCGCCTCGCGACCGGTGATAGACCAGGATAGTATAGTTGTTTTTCGTTTCCGAATGATTTCCTTCTATCCATGTTGCGTCACCCGCCTTCGAGTTATTAGGAAGCATTACATATAAGTAATTATAATATCCTTGCTTGAAAAGTATACTGGCTTCATAGGCTTTTTTTCGGTAATTGTATTCCATCTTGTTTTCAGGCGTGTACTGCCAGCAATTAAATCCTCCGGCAACATAAAGGTTTCCTTCAACTATTGGCGCATCGAAAGGAAGAAAAAATTTTACCATAGCGTATTCCCCGTAATTTGAAACAGATGGATAATCAGTGGTTTTCAAGAGGAATTTTCCGTTTATATCTTCATCAAATGAATATTCTTTATAGGTTCGTTTTTCACTTTCCCAAAGTTTAGCGTAAAACATTGAATCATCAAAAGTTATCTCCCGCACTTTTTCCGAAATCAGTTTAATGCTCGATAAATCAAATCGTCGGAACTCATTAATCCCATCAAACAGATTGGTGCCATTATCGAACGAATAATCCAACACATCATTTCGAACCATATAAGGTTTAAGGTTAGTAAGTGCAATATCCCAGCGCCAGTTCTGCAGAATCACAACTTTTATATCCTGGTATGGGGCATCAATTCGGAATCCCGCTGCGTTAATTGTAAAATCGACCTCCTGCTTGGTTTCATAATCTTCGGAAGTTCCAGCCCGGCTGATAGTTGCATCAATAGAAACCTTAGGATCGACCACCAGGAATCTTCGGGTAAATGCGTTGATTTCGTGTCCTGATGGGTCGCGCGAATACACCCTTACTATATAATTTCCTGATTTTTTTAAAATAAACCGATCATTCGGAAAACTGAATTCATAATGAGTATAGATGGTGCGGGTGTTAAATGAAGGTTCGTAGTTTTCAACCTGATCTTCCTCAGAGCCCTCGAGGTATTCATTTGTCCAGATTTCCGATTTAGCCCAATCGGCATTGCAATGCTGAACCTGGTAATAGTATTGGGTGAAATTTCGGTGTAAATCGTCAAAAACCACATGAAATTGTTCGTCGCTACCTAATGTGATGATGGGATCGGCAAGATCAAATCCTACCCGCGAAAGTTCTACTGCCTGTATGTATTTCTGGTATACATGATTATCGTTACGCAAATAGTTGTCCGAATAAAAATCAGCTGTATCAGGAACAATTCCTGAAACTGCTCCGGATACCTTCAGCCCGGGAAATAGTATAAGGAATAGAACCGGTAAATAAGCAATGAATCGTAGTTTCATATTTCTTCCAGGAATGAAGTTTCGTTGTGCAAATGTAAAACATTGCAGGAATACTTTAGTATAACACAAATGATGCCTGAATAGTATATCTGATTTTTTCAATGTTATTTCAATTTTATCATATTCTTGATAAAGAGGATATTAAATTTGAATTTTATTCCTGCTAACTGATTATTACTCCGGTTTTTTAAAACCTGGACCAGCTTGAAATGTCACCCCAAAAGTAGAGATTGACATTTTTGGTTGATAAAAAAAATAACCCTGCCTTTACGCCGTTTTTTTTTATTATTTTCGCTCTTTCAAATAATTTTCAGAAAGATATTCTCAATCTTCATCCCAATGAATTCATTAACCCGGAAACTTTTTCTGTTTTCTCTGCTGTGTATAATTCTGCTTACATCCTGCAGGCATCGGAAAGAGCCGGTGCTTATTAAAATAGGTGGTGAAACCCAGGGAACATACTATACAATTACCTATTATCATGATGATAGCACCAATTTAAAGCCAGCTATTGATTCGCTTTTTCGCAGGTTCGATTCCACGGCCTCTGCATATAAGACTAATTCCATAATTTCGAGGATGAATAATAACGATCCTTCCGTAAAAGCTGATGAAATGTTTAGTGCGATTTTTCAGAAAGCCATGGAAGTTTCAGAAAAAACGCAAGGCGCATTCGATATTACAGTAGGCCCACTGGTTTCGGCCTGGGGATTCGGCCAGGGAAACCGTGTAAAAATGAGTCAACGTATTGTCGACAGCCTGATGCCAATGGTTGGATATCACAAAGTAATGCTCGATAATGGTAAACTGGTTAAAACCGATCCACGGATCCGTATCGATTATAATGCCATTGCCCAGGGATATGCAGTGGATGTTGTTGCCGGCTTCCTTGATTCAAAGGGAATTCAGTCGTATCTTATCGATATTGGCGGCGAAGTACTTGCCCGCCGTACAAAACCAGGTGGAGACAAATGGAGTGTAGCTATCGAAATGCCAACCAAAACAGCTGACGATCCTCGTAAAATTCAGACTGTTGTTTTGCTTCAGGATATGGCTATTTCTACTTCAGGCAGCTACCGAAAATTCTACGAGGAAAATGGAATCAGGTATTCGCATACCATCGATCCCTCAACTGGCTATCCTGTAAAACATACTACCTTAAGTGTGTCGGTACTCGCCGATGACTGCATGACAGCTGATGCCTATGCCACAGCATTTATGGTGATGGGTGTCGAAAAAGGCAAAGAGTATCTGAAAAAAAATCCTAAACTTGAAGTGTATTTTATTTACACAGCTCCTGATGGAAGTATGAAATCATATTTTACAAAGGGATTCGGCAAACATTTACGTAATGACAAATAAAGTAATAATCACCAATAACTGATTATCAGCCTAATAGAAATTTCAATTACACCCAATCTTAAATTACAAACTTGAACCATAATTAAATCCTGTCAGCATGAAATTAATTCCATCTTTATTGCTCATCCTGTCCATGAATCTGGTACAGGCACAGACCAGCACTCTAAACCTGATACCGCAACCTGTTGAAATAAAACAGAATAGTGGTTCGTTTACTTTAACAAAATCCGCAACCGTTGGATTTAACAAACCCGAAAGCCGTGAAATCGCCTTAATGCTGGTGCAAAAATTAAACCTTTCTACTGGATTTGGAATCAAAGCCATTCAAGGAAATAAATCTGCGATTCAGCTTAATTTAAACGCTGTCCCTGATCAAGTGCTTGGAAAAGAAGGATATTCCCTGGTTTCGACCTCTAAAGGAGTTACTATCACTGCTAATCAGCCTGCAGGTCTATATTATGGAATGCAGACTTTGTTTCAACTCTTGCCCAAAGAGATTGAGAGCAAGAATGTTGTGAAAACAAAATGGGTGCTTCCTGCTGTTAAGATTACGGATTATCCTCGTTTTGGCTGGCGCGGACTTATGTTCGATGTTAGCCGCCATTTCTTTAGTAAAGAAGATGTTAAATCGTATATTAACGAAATGGCTCGTTTGAAATTCAATACATTTCACTGGCATCTTACTGATGATGAAGGATGGCGCATCGAAATTAAGTCGTTACCTAAATTAACTGAAGTAGGCGCGTGGCGCGTTCAGCGTTATGGACACTTTGGTGATCGCGATTTTCCCAAGCCAGGTGAAAAAGCTACAGATGGTGGATTCTATACCCAGGATGATATACGTGAGGTGATAAAATACGCTGCAGAGCGAAACATTACCATTGTTCCAGAAATTGACGTTCCCGGTCATAGTATGGCTGCTATAGCATCGTATCCTGAGCTGAGTTGCAAAAAAGACACAAGCACACGCGTAAACCCGGGAAGTCCTTTTTCAGATTGGTTTGGAAACGGTACATTTAAAATGAATATCGAAAATGCATTGAATCCTTCAGATGAAAATGTGTATGTTTTTTTGGATAAAGTTTTTACTGAAGTGGCAGCGCTTTTCCCCGGGCAATATATTCATGTAGGTGGTGATGAATGTTACAAGGGCTACTGGGCCCAGGATGAAGGTTGCCAGAATTTGATGAAAAAGCTAGGAATCAGGCATGTAGAAGACTTGCAGGGTTATTTTATGAATAGGGTAGAGGCAATACTTAAAGCCAAAGGCAAAAAGCTAATTGGCTGGGACGAGATACTGGATGGCGGGATTTCGCCCGAAGCTACTGTAATGAGCTGGCGGGGAATTAAAGGAGGAATTGAAGCAGCCAGACTGGGCCACGATGTTGTAATGACGCCAACAACATTTGCATACCTCGATTATACCCAGGGCGATCGTACTGTTGATCCTCCGATTTATGCCGGTTTACGCTTAAATAAATGCTATAGTTTTGAACCGGTTCCTGATGGGGTTAATGCAAAATTCATCCTGGGAGGTCAGGGAAATCTATGGACTGAACAAGTGCCTACTCTTCGTTATGCTCAATATATGATTTTCCCGCGTGCATGGGCCCTGGCAGAGGTTTACTGGTCGCCGAAAGAAAGCAAAAACTGGAACAATTTTACAAAACGTGTCGAAAATCAATTTGACCGCTCTGATGTGGCTGAAATCAACTATTCAAAAGCCATCTATGACGCTATTATCAAAACCAGCCTTAAAGACGGAAAACTTGAAGTAACAATGGAATCGGAACTGCCTGATCTCGAAATCTATTATACCCTTGATGACGCAATGCCCGACAAATTTACAGCAAAATATTCACAGCCGATTGAGCTTCCTCATGGCCCCGTAACTTTGCGCGTTATAACGTATCGCGATGGCAAACCCATTGGTCATCTCATTACTTTGAAAAGAGAAGAACTCGAAAGAAGGGCCGGGAATTAATACGATCTGGCTCGCCCATTGTAATCACGCCCTTTCAGACTAATTCAATAATGCTCTGAAAGGGCGATTATAATTTTACATCTGGCAAATAAATACTGTAAAATAGAAGAAATAGCAAATGATAATACTCGACAAGCCATACATCTCCGAATTTCTACTCAATACTCTGGAACAAAGTGGAATTCCTGTAATTCACACCAATGTGGCTGATGAATATGCTAAAGGCAGGAATTTAAAGTTGCTTTCCCCTGAGGACGCAATTGCTCAGTATGAGGGAAGTGATAATAGTTTGCTTTACACCAATTCAGAAAATTCAATAAGCTGGATCGAAAATAACCTTCAGCACACAAGTCTGCCAGGGAAAATCAAATTGTTTAAAAACAAAGTTCTCTTCCGTGACCTTATCAGAGATATTTTTTCCGATTATTTTTATAAAAGCGTCACGGTTGATACTCTTGAAAGCATCGATATTACTGGTTTTCCACTTCCGTTTATCATAAAACCGGCAGTCGGATTTTTTAGTCTCGGAGTTTACAAAGTAGAGACCACAGAGGATTGGAATGAAACTGTTGAAACGATCAGAAAAGAAATTGATCTTATCAAAAATTTATATCCGCCTGAAGTGTTGCATACCGGTGAATTTATTATTGAAGAATGTATTAACGGCGAGGAATTTGCCATAGATTGTTATTTTAATGACGTAGGCAAACCTGTGATTTTAAATATAATGAAACACATCTTTTCCTCTGGTACTGATGTAAACGATAGGGTATATATTACTTCGAAAGAAATAATCGAAAGCTTTAAAAGTCCACTAACTGCATTCCTTTCTGAAATAGGGAAACGTGCTGAACTTCAAAATTTTCCAGCACATGTTGAAGTGCGTATCGATGAAAACGGATTGGTTGCTCCAATCGAAGTTAACCCGCTTCGTTTCGGTGGCTGGTGTTCCACACCCGACCTGGCATGGCATGCTTTCGGAATAAACCTATACGAATATTTATTTCAGCACAAAGAACCCGATTGGTCTACAATTCTGAAAGATATGGATGGGGCTGTGTTCAGTAATATAGTTTTGAACAACAGTACCGGGATTGAGGGTAAGAATATACAATCGTTTGATTATGAAAAACTTCTGGCCGATTTCGAAAAACCGCTCGAATTAAGAAAGGCTGACTTTGGTAAATTTCCCCTGTTTGGCTTTTTATTCTGTGAAACCCGGAAACAAAATATGCCGGAACTTGATCGGATACTGATGTCGGATTTGAAAGAGTATATTACAATGTAAAAAAAATCTTAGGCTGTATAAGGTTGTATTTTTTATAAATAAAGAAAGGGCAAGGGGCGCATCGACTCAGCTCAATGCCGCGAGAGAGGTGAATATTGAAAAAGACCTGTAAATTGTGCGGTTCGATTTATCTTTCTTCCGTCTTCCAACTTCCGACCTGATGAATCTGGCAAATTTATGCGGGCTATTAGTCACATTCCTCGATCACAGTCTTCTTGTTTTTAATTTTTTCATCACGGATCACCCGGAGTAATTCCCTTATTTTATTTCGTTTAATAGCAACATACGAAAAGAAATCCTTCACTTCAATCAGCCCGATTTCTTCTTTCTTCAGGTTGCCTTTCTGCATAAGAAATCCTACGATATCTACTTTGTTCAGCTTGTCTTTCTTGCCTTTCCCAATATATAAAGTTCCCCATAGGGGTTTTATTGGCAATATCCTGGTATCAGGCAATGTAATAGTATTCAGTTCCTCTTTTATAAAAGCCGGCACAGTTTCATCAGCACTCAAAATCAGGTACGAATCGCCTTCAGCATTCATTCGGGCCGTGCGTCCGTTGCGGTGAATATATACTTCTTCATTTGGCGGCAAATGATAATGTATTACATGCTTTATTTCAGGGATATCCAATCCGCGCGAAGCCAGATCGGTACATACCAGGATGTTGCAGCTTCCATTCCTGAATTTCCCCAGCACACGCTCCCGGATATGCTGCTCCAGTCCACCATGAAAATATTCATTCACAACCAGGCTATCCGTTAACGAATCGCTCACCCTTTGTGCTGCTTCCCTGTGATTGCAAAACACCAGGGTCTGTTCTCCGCCAAGGTGACACAACAATTGGAACAGGGTAGATAATTTATCTTTATGGTCTGATCGTACTATATTGCACCGAATTCCTTGTAGCGCCTGGCTTTCGTTTAAATAGTCAATCATATACGGATCAGTAATACCAGTGAATGCAGGGACTTCAAGCGCTTTTGTAGCAGAAGTCAGTATTCGTTTTTTAATGCCACTGAGGGTGTCAATAATTGCTGACATTTCGGACTGGAAGCCCAGTTCAAGTGATTTGTCGAATTCGTCAAGAATAAGTGTGTGAATTCCTTCAGTATTAAAGTTATTACGTGAGATATGGTCTAAAAGACGTCCCGGAGTTCCTACAAGTATAGCTGGTGGCTCCAATAAATTATTCTTCTCAACGCTCATTTTATGCCCGCCATAGCAACAACTCACTTTAAGCCCGGTATTCATCGATTTAAAAACATCTTCGATCTGTAGCGCTAATTCACGCGATGGTGTAATAACCATAGCCTGAACTTTGTTGTTGTCCTTTTCGAGGTTGGTTAAAACGGGTAAAAGAAAGGCAAGCGTTTTTCCTGAACCTGTAGGTGAAAGTAAAATTATGTTTTTATGCTTGCTGATGGCCTCAACCGAAGCTAGCTGCATAGTGTTTAGCGCTTCAATATTCAGCTTTTGCAGTATTTTCTTAATCAATTTGATGCTTTGTTTAGTATTTGGCGAAGGTACAATAAAACCAGCCGTGAATACAAAATTTAGAAAGGTGACTCAATTAATGCGATATTATATCATTGATAAACAAATAAATAACTCAAATTACGGACGTAACTGAATCTTATTTATTTAATAATCCCTGGTCATTACTGATTGGTTTACAGATTAAAAAAGAGCTGCCTTACAGCAGCTCTTAATAAAAATATTTTATCCAGTGAAGCTCAAACCAATGTGAAAAGCTACAGCAAATTTAATTGGTTATCAGCAGTAGTTTTAGGTTTCCTGCCCCTGGTTTTCTTATCGCTTTGAATCTGAATGTTTTTATACTGTTTGTATTTCAATCCGATGTAGCCTAGCTTAAAGAATATGTAGGTATTTGTTTTATCAAGTTTCAGGTTCGAAAGGATGTTCTTATCGGTAGTTCTTCTGAACTTATTTACGTACGAAGCTATTTCTGAAATATGTTTTGGCTCAGCTGTTGATGAAAGGAATTCTTTAACCAGTTCTTTGATAGTACCTGTTTTTACCATATCCCATTCCTTGAGTGCATAGGTACTGGTTTTACCGATTGCCGCAACCTCATCAATACTCAAAATAGATGACCGTAAGGATTCAATATTTGGAGGAATACGCTTTGAGCGGGTTTTCAGCTCTTTACATATTTCGGTAAGTTTCATAGGGCGTCCTACGGATTGAAGAATACTTATGATATGTTCGGAAAGTTTTACAAGCGAATTACGTCTGAAAACAATATTGGTCTTATCATATCCGAGACCAAATTCTTCTGTAGCCATACGTTTACAAATTTGTTTAAGCCTGTCGTTTACAATTTGTCCAGGCAAAACAAAATGGTTAAGATAACCAAGTAAGTCAACAGGCACATCATTGACCTTACGGACTGAATTGCGTTCTTCAATGTCATTTATAAATGCCCTGAAGTCGAATACTTCTTTATATTTTCGGCTTACCAGGTAATAATGTTGATAATTGCTTTCGATGCTTTGGGTGCTGATGAAATAGCGTTGGAAAATTCCTGAAAACACAAGAGAATAAAGTTTGCCTGTATAGGTCAGATTTTCCTTTTTGTTTATCTGATCTACCAGTTCCTGGTTTATTACAATAATTTCTTTTTTAAGGTCCAAACCGTAATCAAAGTGCTTGTCAATATTTACAAAACGATGTGAAATCTTTGTAATTGCATTAAACACCTTATCCGGAACTTTTTGGGAGATTTGACGTACTCTTTCGCGGGTAATGCTGTAGTGGTCTCCTATGGCTTGTAAGGTGCGTTTCTGTGACTTTTCAACAAAGCCATAGTTGTTATTGAAGATATACTGCTCACGATCGTTTAGGATATATTTGATCATGGTTTGTACATAACTGAATAAAGGAAAATTCTTCGAAATAAATGCTGCTTTGTATGATTCAGTTACTTCGGAAGGAACTTTAAAGTTTACATAACAGAAAAGTTTAAAATCCTCAAATCCCAGTAATGGTTCGTTCATTCTCAAATCTTCAAGTGTAAGTCCTGAAATGCTCAGGTACTTCTTTGACAGAGTTATTAATTCAATGTCAGTTTTAAGGCCACAATTCCTTATATCGCGGAAAGTATTCCGTTCAAGGAAATAATAGAGGATTTTGAACAATGTATCAAGAGAGCCTTCAACGCATACATTTTTTGTTCTTTCTGAAAGGTTTTCCATCCTTTTCAGTTCCTCTATATGATAATTTATAAGTTTTGATAATGGGGCCACGATATTTTTGATTTTATGTTTAACATACAAATTTAAGCAAAAATTTAGTGAATTTTACATAAAATATCTAAGAAATCAAAAATTATTTTTATAAAGCTGTTTGCAAATTTCGTAACATATGATTCCATTGGCTATGGAAGCATTTAACGATTCGGCATGATTTTCGGTTCCTGAAACTGAAAAGTGGGGGATATGAATTGGTTCGTTTATGAATGGTGCCAGGCTTCCTGATATTCCATGCGATTCGCTGCCAATCAGCACTATCCCTGGACGTGTAAATACTTTCTGCGTAATGTCGGGGCCTTCAAGCAAGGCTCCGAATACTGGAATTTCAGCCGGCAGACTTTTAAAGAAATCAGGAAGATTAAGGTAATAAACCTCAACCCTGCTGAATGATCCCATCGTTGCCTGCACAACTTTTGGATTATACATATCAACGGAGTCGGTTGAACAAATAATTTTACTGATTCCGAACCAATCGGCTGTGCGGATCATGGTTCCCATGTTTCCTGGATCACGGATACCATCCAGGGCAAGCGTTATTCCTGTAAAATCATTTGGGGCAGGTAAAATACTCTCAGGTATTTCAGCTAAAGCCAATACCTGGTTTGGATTAATAAGGTCAGTAATTTTATTGAGTTCAATTTCGGTGATTTCCTGATGATCAAGGTTCTTCCTTTTCAAAAGGGAGATATTTTTATCAATCCAATCCGGCAAAGCATATATTTTTAAAGTTTGTAAGGAGCTTCTGAGCAGTTCATCAACACCTTTTTCTCCTTCAACGATAAACGCTTTGTGTAACTGTCTGAATTTCTTTATCTTCAGAGAGTTGATATATTTAATCTGGTTGTGTGAAATCATACTTTGCAGGTTAGTTCAGTGCAAAAAAAATCCCGGAATAATCCGGGATTAAATTAACAATAATATTGTTGCAAGGGTACAATTATTCAGCTATAACCTCGAAATTGACGTTTACAAGCAAATCCTTGTGAAGACGGATACTTGCGGTATAGCTCCCTGTTTCCTTGATTGATTCGCCATCAACATGGATTTTCTTGCGGTCGATATCAATTTTGAATTGATCGCGAAGTGCATCCGCTATTTGTATAGCATTAACTGATCCGTAAATTTTTCCGGTTTCAGCAGCTTTAGCTCCGATTTTCACTGTAATGTTCTCAAGTGACTGAGCAACCAATTCAGCTTCTTTCTTTGTTTTCTGAGCTTTGAATGATTTCTGACGTAGGTCTTCCGCATTAATCTTCCTGTTCGGCACGGTTGCCATTACAGCGTGTCCCTGGGGAATAAGAAAATTGCGGGCAAAGCCGTCTTTAACATTTACCACATCGTGTGCGTAACCTAAGTTGGTTACATCCTTTTTGAGTATAATTTCCATTGGAGCCTCCTACTATTTTAATAAATCTGCAACGTAAGGTAATAACGACAAGTGACGGGCACGTTTAACAGCCTGGGCTACTTTGCGCTGGTACTTGGTACTTGTTCCGGTTAACCGGCGTGGTAAAATCTTACCTTGCTCGTTAATAAACTTGAGCAGGAAGTCTGCATCTTTGTAATCGATGTACTTAATACCGCTCTTTTTGAAACGGCAGTATTTTTTCTTTTTGACGTCAACCGTAATGGGAGTCAGGTATTTGATATCCGAATTTCCTTGTGTGGCCATTTTTCTGATTTTTTAGGGTTACAATTAAGCCTGTGCTTTTTCTGCAGTTTTTTCTGCTTTTTTAGCACGACGTTTTGCGCTGTAAGCAACAGCGTGTTTATCGCAAACAACTGTGAGAAAGCGAAGTATCCGCTCGTCACGTTTCAGGGCGATTTCGAAATCGTTGATCAGTTTACCTTCAGCAAGAAATTCGAACTGGTGATAAAACCCGGTCGATTTTTTCTGAATTGGGTAAGCTAACTTACGTAAACCCCAATTGTCGTCGTTAATAATTGTAGCCCCTTTGTCGTTAAGGAACTTCTGGAACTTGCTTACCGTTTCCTTCATCTGTTCATCAGATAAAACGGGAGTCATAATGAAAACGGCTTCGTACTGTCTAATCATTTGTTTTACTTTAATTTGTGTTTGTACTTTGTGATTTCTACAAATGGAGCGCAAAAGTACAAATTCTTTTTAAGTTACAAACAAATCGTCAAATATATCTTTAGAAAAACTTCGATTTCGGTCACAAAAATAAGAATAGAATAAATTATTAACGCATTCTGTAACCAAGAATAAGTGAAAATCTCTGATACACTGTGTCCCAATAAACATATTTGTACAATAATTGTCTGTTAGAATAATATCTCATTTCGGTACTTAATTTTTTGTATCCTATTCCACCTCCCAATGCAAGGCAATTGCCGCTTGCAATTTCAAGATCCGATATTGTTGAATTAAAATCTATGCTTATGGATGTTATGAACAAAGCATTTAGGAAAACATTTAAATTTTCGTTTAAGTAGAATCTGTGCTGTAGTCCTATTGGGAATTCAATAGATTGATATTTGATTTTTATTGTTTCCGAACCTCTCTGCCCGCTGGAATTAAAATACTGATAGCTGGGATCAAACAGGATTCCCCATTTATTTTTGTTAAAGGGAAGTAAATATTCGGCTTGAACTCCTATTCTAAAATTTAGTTGATTACCAAAATCTGTGTACAAATTAGGAATATCACCGTTAGAAACCGTTACCCCTGAATAATTTAAACCAGGTGTAATCCTTACCTGTAAGAGATTTTGTTTCTTTTTTTCGGTATAGGCCTCTGTATGAGAGTCTTCCACTCCATTATATTTTTTAAAGTATCGTTCAAGTTCAGTTCGGGAATAACGCAAGTTTTCAACCGAATTCAGCCCCGCATCAGCACATCTTACATTATTCCAGAGTTGCTCGCGAAATTTAAAATTTTCGGCAGTCTGATCGTTTTCAACATAGTATTGCTTGTAAATCAATTGATTAATAGTTGAATCTGAAACTGAATAGAAAAAGCGTATTAGTTTATCTTTTTCATAATAATAAAGTTTAGCTTTTCCTTCAACTAATACTTTTAAAAATATACGCTCCTGCGACCATTCCGGATCGCGCTCTTTTGAGAGGCTAATGAGATCAGCCGGAGAAACATCAATTTTCACATCTGCCCGTAAATATCTGGAAAACCCGGTAATGCCAAACTCTTTTATCGTAGTAAGTGTACCTGTTTTTTCTTCAACATTCTCTGTCAATTTAAATTTAAATTCCGTTGGATTGTTTTTCCAATCGTTGTTTTTGATCAGGCATTCAACCCGCTGGTTTTCGTTATTAATAAAATAGCCTTTTTCAAAATTGATTTGACCGATAGCGCTTACGCTAATGAGGAGAATTAAAGCAATAAGTTTGGTTTTCATAAAATGATACTATTAATAGAGAATATTCTGTCAGTAGAAATTTGCCTGAATATTATGCATAAGTACAAATTCTTTTTAAATTACAAAAATATTGACGATACAATTTCAATATAATCGAAATATGCTGAACCGGATTGATTGATGGAAGAATTACTTCCTGCCAGGGATCAATTTTGTAAACGGCATAATATCATTCAGGCTATCTTCAATAAAATTTGGTTTTGATCCATTCACAATATAAACCGTGATGTATTTCTCAAAACAGATTTTTACAGCATTTATTTTTGACGTCATTCCACCTGTTCCAAGGCCATTATCATTTTCCTCAATAAATTGACTGATCGATCCCAAATCTGAAATTTCTGTGATTAACCTGGCATCATCGTGAAGTTTCGGGTTTTTGTCAAATAATCCGTCGATATCGGATGCGATGATCAGCTTGTCTGCGTTTATTAAATTTGCCACCATAGCTGATAATTTATCATTATCTCCCAGTATCAGTTCTTCCACGGCAACCGTATCATTTTCATTAATTATGGGAATATAATTATGAGCTAATAATTCACTGATTGTGTTTGCCGTATTGGTTCTCGAAACCTCGTTTTCAAAATCGCGATAGGTCATTAAACATTGGGCAATTTTAAGATTGAAATCACCGAATACTTCGCTGTAAATCTGCATTAATTTGGGCTGTCCAATAGCTGATAAGGCTTGTTTGGATTGAACAATATTTTCCCAACCTTCGATATTTACAAATTGCCTGGCGGTAGCAATAGCGCCCGACGAAACTAAAACTATATCGTAATTTTCCTTTAACCTGTCTAATTGTCTGGCTATGTCTTCGATTTTACCTCTCGAAATTTTATTGGTTCCCGAAGTAAGTGTTGATGTGCCAATCTTTACAACAATAATTCCTTTCATTTTATTTCCGTGTTTGTCCATTTCCTGTGATATACCATTTGTTTGTAACGAGTTGCGCTAATCCTACCGGGCCGCGGAAATGAAGTTTTTGGGTGCTGATAGCGATTTCTGCTCCAAATCCAAATTGGCCGCCATCGGTAAACCTCGAAGATGCATTATGATAAACGGCAGCACAGTCCACGTTGTTCTGGAATTCTTGCGCCACAGTTTTATCATCAGTTACAATTACCGCTGAGTGACCGCCTGAATATTTATTGATTGTATCAATTGCATTTTCAACTGTTTCAACAAGGCCAAACAGGATTTTTGGAGAAAGAAACTCCTGTTCGTACATCAAATGATCTTCCATTTGTTTGATTAAATCAAACGATTTGAAGAAATCCCCATCCCCATAGACATCCAACTTGATTTCTAACGCTTTCGCAAGAACAAGTTCAACTTTCTGCTTTAAGTTTTCAGTATTTGTGTTAAACAGAACTTTATCAATCGCATTACAAACACTCAGCCTGCTTTTGCCGTTCATAATAATATTCTGAGCCATTGTAAAATCAGCATCCGAATGCACATATACAAAATTATTGCCTCTGCCACTGATAATGAGAGGTACAGAAGTGTTTTGTTTAATGTAATCAATCAACGCTTCGCCTCCTCGTGGAATGATGAGATCTAACCGGAAGTGATTTTCTTTCAATAGTTTTTGGGTTTCCGTCCTGTCAATATCCAGGTAGGTTACTATATCCAGAGGTAAATTATTCATTTGTAAGGCTTGTGCCCATAACTTTACCAGGAAGAGATTGGTATTTTTTGATTCTTTTCCTCCTTTTAAGTAGATTTTATTTCCTGCCTTAAAGGCATTAATTGCCGCTTCAATGGTTACGTCGGGCCTGGATTCATAAATGATCAGAATACGGCCAAAAGGAACTGATCTGTTTTCTACTTTCATTCCGTTAGGGTGATCGTAGTGGTGAAGTACCTGTCCTTCAGGATCTTCAAGATTGATTACTTCATTGATTGACGCGATCATGGCTTCAACCTTTTTTTCGTCTACTTTTAACCTGTCGAACAGGGTTGGGTCAAGATTATCGGTACCAGCCAGGTCAATTTTATTTTGCCTGATTATTTCAGATTTATTTTTTGAAATAAGCTCTGCCAGGTCGAATAAGGTTTTATTCTTTATATCGGTTTGCATGAAATTCGGAATTTTGTTAGAGATTCGTAAAACCAACGGAACAATCTGGCTTCACTCAATGTTTGATCCGGACTTTACAAAAGTACGAAACAAAAAACAAACTTAAGTTTTCGGGAGAACCGGGTAATGAAAAACTTATGACAAGGATGGCGCAGAAGGAATTGAGCCTTACCGTTTTATTCGTAAAGAAATCGGTTATAGGTAAGATATCAGTAATTAAAAATCAGAATCCAGGAACTTGATTTATTTTGGTTTCCGGTTATATCCTTTGTTATCAAAAGGTTGTAAGTCTTCAATTATCATTTGTTCAAGAGCTTTGATCTCATTCCTGTAATTTAAAGGCTTATCTTCGGTTTCCTGAATTTCCTCAAGTATTTCATAACTAAAATTATCCTTGCCATATTCTTTCCAGTCTCTTTGCAAATCGCTATTCGGATGAGTTCCCGTTTCAAGTTGTAATTTTTGAGAAAACCATATTGCCTTTAAATCCAGGCTACTTCCAATAAAAATTTTGTCATTAATTGTGTTCCTGATTTGGAATACACCCATTTTATATTTTATCTGTTTATATTCCTCTTTAATTTCCTTTCGAGTCTTCATGTTATTAGTTTTCATTAAGTGCCAGGTGATTTTGCTTACACTGATAAAATCCTTTGCTCAAGCATTGTCCTGCAGATAAATTCAGCCGCATGTCCGTTGCCAAATACATCTGGGAATTCGAGGTCGCCTGCTTCCATAAAATACATCACTGCTTCGATTATTTTGAGTTCATCGGCATCGGCGATAATCCCGGCGCCATTCTCAATAATTTCAACCCATTCGGTTTCGGGGCGGGCAACTACCAAAGGTTTTTTAAAAAAGTATGCCTCTTTCTGTACACCTCCTGAATCAGAAAGAATCAGGCAGGAGTTTTTCTCAAGCATAATCATTTCGAAGTACGAAACCGGTGGAATAAGATGGATGTGTTTGTTGTCTTTTAACCTGTGATATAAATCTTTGGACAATTTGCTTTCAATAATCTTTGACGTACGTGGATGTAAAGGAATAACAATCTGCAGATGCAGGTTTTCCTCAATATAACACATGGCGCTGATAATCTGGTTCAGTCGTTCGGGCGAATCGGTATTGTTGTCGCGGTGAATGGTACAGAGTACAAATTCATTCTCTTTCAGGTTCAGCGTCTGCATAATGTCTGTCCGTTGCCCTGCTATTTCCGAATAGTGGACCAGGTTATCGAACATAATGTCACCACAATGAAAAACTCCCGGATGGTCGGACGTATATGGAGCTGAAGTGCCAATTTTAAAACCTTCCCTTTCAAGGTTTTTTATCCCGGTATCGGTTGGCACAAATAATAGGGTAGAGGCGTGGTCGCACATAATGCGGTTGATTTCCTCAGGCATGGTTTTGTTATATGAGCGTAAGCCGGCTTCGATATGTACAATCGGGATTTGTATTTTGCTGGCGGCAATTGCGCCAGCCAGGGTTGAGTTGGTGTCGCCAAACAGAACAATGTAATCAGGCTTTTCGGCAAGTAAAACCTTCTCAATTTCCTGTATCATCTGTGCCGTTTGTTTGCCATGCGAAGCGGAACCGATATTGAGGTTACTATGCGGGTTTGGTATGCCAAGTTCCTCAAAAAACACCTGCGACATATTGGCGTCGTAATGTTGCCCGGTATGAATTATAATTTCTTCAATCTGATCAGAAAATGAATTCCGGATAGCGCGGCTCAAAGCTGCTGCTTTAATAATCTGGGGCCTTGCGCCAACAACGGTTACAATTTTTAGCATTATAATTCTGTATTTATCAATTAAATGTTTGTATATCAATTAGTAATACTTCAGTTATTATCTTTGAAATCCAACTATCCAATTACTTGTTTTCCCAAATCTTCAAATTCTCTCCATTCCCAACCCCTAAATCCCAATCCCTATATCCTAACCCCTAAATCCTAATTCTCTTACATGATTCCCTCATCGGCAAAACTATAATAATTTCCATCGCCAACAATAATGTGATCGAGAACCGGCAGATCCAGCGTTTCCCCGGCAGCTTTCATCTTTTTTGTTAATTGGATATCGGCATCACTTGGTGTCAACTGTCCCGAAGGATGGTTGTGCCCCAAAATGATAGAAGTAGCGTTATTGTCGAGCGCCACTTTAAATACTTTGCGTTGATCGACCACTGTGCCGGTGATACCTCCATCGCTTATCCTAACTGTTTTCAGCACTTTGTTAGCCCTGTTGAGAAGTAAGATGCAGAAATTTTCATAATTCAGGTCGCCAAGTTCTTTCTGAAACAGGATGAACGCTGTTTTGCTGTCTTTTACCTGGGGTTTTTCATTAAGCACCGAAGTCCCTCTTCTTCGTCCCAGTTCAAGAGCAGAAGCTATGGTGATGGCTTTTGCCTCACCTATACCCTTGTATTTTTGTAGATCTGAAATAGTGAGCCTGGCTAATTCGGCAAAATTGTCATTTACCTCATTCATAATTCTTTTTGATAAAGCCACCGCTGATTCCTCATTGTTTCCGGAGCCAATAAGGATAGCGATCAGTTCGGCATTGCTGAGCGCTGCAGGTCCTTTGTTAAGGAGTTTTTCCCGTGGTTTATCATCTTCGGCCCAGTCTTTAATGGAAGTTTTAGCTATTTTGTCCATCTACAGATTATTTATAATAGGAGATGCTAAAATACAAAACTATCTAAAACGAAAAAGCCCCTGAAAATCAGAGGCTTTAAACGAAGTAAAGATTTTGACTAAAGCGCGTTCACTTTTTTTGTAAGCTTCGATTTCAAGTTCGCAGCTTTGTTTTTGTGAATGATGCTTTTCTTAGCAAGTTTATCAATAAGAGAAACCAGTGAAGGAAGTTTTTCTGTAGCTACAGCTTTATCCTCTAAATCACGAAAAGCTTTAATTGAATTACGCATTGTTTTTGCATAATAGCGGTTGCGAAGCCTTTTCTTGTCGTTTGCTCTGATCCTTTTTAAGGATGATTTGTGATTTGCCATTGTTAAACTTTAAAATGTTGTTAGTAGTCCGTAGGGGAATCGAACCCCTGTTACCAGGATGAAAACCTGACGTCCTAACCCCTAGACGAACGGACCATATCGTTTTTTGAGGCTGCAAAGGTAATACTTTTTTTCAATCGGGCAATAGGAGCGAAAAAAAAATGCAAATATTTCTCTGAAATTCTAAGGAAGTATTTTAAAGTCTTGATTTATAGCAAGTGTACATGTTACAAATGCCATATTTTAGTAAATCAGAAAGTAAAATTAGTCATTTGTTAAGTATGTCTGTGAATATTTATATTTTCAAATGATTAAATTTACACCCCGTTTGTATTCCTTATGCGGGAAATATTGAATTACTGTACCTCGTATTCGTTTTGAATGTGGTTATTCAGATACTGGTATTTGAATTTTTTAATTGCTTGGCTGCTGATCAAATCAGGCACTTCAGTGTTTACCTGATTTAGAATATTAATAAATTGTTAAAAATTAAAACTTGTTAAAACTCACGATTACGTAGGCAAACAGCGTTTTTAGATTATTCGACCCATCAATTTTATTTGCATGTATGGGAAAAACTATATATTTTGGCTCTTTCAAATTGCCAAAAGAAATTTATTTATTAACCAAAACCAGAAAAATGAAAAGAAAACTACTCCTTGCTCTATCAGCAGCATTACTAAGTTCAAGCCTGATGGCTGGTGGTATTATGACTAACTCCAATCAGAGTGCATCCTATGCACGTATGCTTGCACGAAATGCTTCTTTGGGTATTGATGCCGTTTATTATAATCCTGCCGGATTAACTAAATTAGGAAAAGGCTTCTACCTTTCTCTGAACAATCAATCCATTTTTCAAACCAAGGATGTGACTAATAATTACCCTTATTTGCACGGTAATCCAGATGCTAAGTATACCGGAATTGTTAAAGCTCCTGTATTTCCCGGTGTTTATGCAGTTTATAAACTGAATAAATTAGCCTTTTCGTTTGGGTTTAATCCAGTAGGTGGTGGTGGTGGAGCCAAGTATGACACAGGTTTGCCATCATTTGAAATGCCAATTTCCGATTTGAAGCCTAAGCTGGGTGCAGCATTTGGGGTAACTGACTATAGCGCTGATATCAACTTTGAAGGTACATCTGTCTTTTTTGGTTACCAGGGTGGTGTTTCGTACGAGATAAGCCCGGAAATTTCTGTATTTGCCGGACTACGTTTTGTAACAGCAAAGAATACTTATAAAGGATCAATTTTGAATATTATGATTGATCCTACATATACAGCTCCTACAGTGCCTGGTTCAGGCTTAACAGTTCCTGCTTTTGCCGGAAATTTTATAAAAGCACAAGCATTTGGAGTACAAATGAATGATTATTTTACAAAAGGTGCAACCTATTTAACCGGGGTTGCCACCTATTACACAGGCGTTGCTGCGCAATATACAGGTGCTGCTGCTGCTGCTGCAGGTCTTACAGCCAATAATTTGGGATCATATACATTAGCGCAGGCTCAGGCAGCTGGAGCTATTACAGCAGCACAACAAGCTCAGCTTGAAGGAGCTTTAACAGCTGCAGGCCAATCGATATCTACACCGATTGCTCAAGCCCAGGTTGTATATACTACTGTAGCAGGTCAGGCAACTGCTGGTTCAGCACAAGCTACTCAAGGTGCCGCTCAGTTTACAGGAGGAGCTGCTCAAATGACTACCTTAGCTGCTGGAACCGGAGATGTGGAAGTTGACGCGGTTCAGAAAGGCACCGGTTATACACCGATTTTGGGTGTAAATCTTACTCTGGCTGAAAAACTTACCCTTGCTATCAAATATGAGTTTCAGACTAAAATTGAGCTGACAAACAAAACCAAAATAGATGGTTCAGGTATGTTTCCGGATGGGGAAAAATCACGCAGTGATATGCCGGCAATGCTTTCATTAGGCGCTTCCTATCCTGTAACCAGCAAACTGACTACTTCTCTCAGTTATATTTTGTATTTCGATAAAAGTGCCAATTACGGTAAGAAAGTCGGACTTGATTATGTAACTAACAAATCATTAATTGACAAAAACTACTTCGAACTTGCGCTTGGCCTTGAGTACAGTATTACCGATAAATTCCTGGTAAGTGGAGGATATCTTCGTTCGCAAACAGGTGTTTCGAAAGAATATCAATCTGATCTGAGCTATAGCCTTACTTCAAATTCGGGTGCAATTGGTGGACAGTATAAAATTACTCCTGGTATTGCTCTTAACCTGGGAGCTTTAGTTACCAAGTATAATAAGGGAGATAGGCCTTTCACTCATTTACCTGGTACAGCTACAACTGCAGGAGTTGAAAAATTAGCTAAAACAACCTGGCTGATGTCTATCGGTTTAGATATTAAAATTGGTAAATAATATTAGTAACAGAGAATAAAAAAAAGTCCCGGTCGTGTGACCGGGACTTTTTTTTATGGCAACTCATTATTACTTCTTTACAAATTTTCCTTCGTATATTTCCTTTTGTGAAACACATTTTACAATGTAAGTTCCAGGTACCAAATCCTGAACATCAATGTTATTTCCATAGCGATTTGAAGAGGTTTTCACACGTTGGCCTTTCAAATCTATGATTTGGATAGTATCAAATGCGGTTTTTGAATTATATTTTAGTGAAAGAATTTTGTCAACCGGATTAGGGAAGCATTGGATAGTTTTTATCTCTTTTGGGTCTTCAATTGTATTGGTAAAGGAGTCAAACAGCCAAAGGTAGGCTGCGCCAAAGGCCTCCCGCCAGAGTTTTTCGTTATGCTGGCCCCCAGCTACGACTTTATTGAAGATATTGTTCTGCCCAAAGCCCAAACTAACAAGAGAATCATTCATCCGCTTCATATCGTTAACCACATTCTCGCTTTCCGTTAAATTGCTGCCTTCATTCGATCCACATAGTTGATAAAACCACATTTCCTTTTGTTTGCCGGTAGTGTGCGTAAATGACCAAATGTTATCGGAAAACCAATAAGATGGAGAAAATAACCCGGCTTTGCTGAAAACTTCCTGGTATTTGACTGAACCGTAGTGCGATATCAATCCTCCCAATGAACTGCCCATTATACCGGTATTTT
Source organism: Bacteroidales bacterium (assembly GCA_963665485.1). GTDB lineage: Bacteria > Bacteroidota > Bacteroidia > Bacteroidales > UBA4417 > UBA4417. The sequence continues at coordinate 2,889,647 of OY762227.1, forward strand.
CCCTATCAGGTAATGTACGGTAATGCTGATCGATATACGGTTTGAGCGTTTCCACAATAAATTGAATATACTTATCTCCATCGCCACCACCATACTCGGTATTTGTCCAGGGAGTATATTCGGCTATGCGATCGATTCCGTTATCGATGCCAATAACAATCGGGACGTGTTTTCCCTGTGCCGCCAGAATATTTAATGTTTCATCCACTTCCCATTCTCCCGCAAATGAGGTTGACGCGTCAAATAAATTTTGTCCGTCATGCATATAAAGTACCGGATAACTTTTCCCCGAAGTTTCATAATCCGGTGGGAAATAAATCCAAACCCGGCGGGTGCGCCCTAACTGCGGCATTGCGAAATTATTGCTCATTATTTTCACATTGGAAGCCGCGGTTGAAGTACTTCCCGCTATGTCAGCCCAGTTTGAAATAGTAATTTCCACTGAACTGTTGCCACCAAAAGTATAGGTACGGTTTGCCATTTCGTTGCCTGCAGCGTCTTTTTCAACGGTTGTCCATGTACCACGTGTGAACTTGAATTGGATCACTGTTCCTGCTGCCTGTGCGGGTAAAGTAATACTCCATTTTCCGTTTTCGTTCTTTTGCAACATATATTGGGACAACCCAGGACTCCAGCCTGTAAAGTCACCGGCAATATACAGATTGTCCTGCGCTGGTGTATTTGCGGGAAGCGACTGAACGATAAATGTTACCTGGGCCATTATCCTGATTGTATTGATGCATAAGAATATGGTAATTAATAAAAGGCGATTTTTCATGACTTATGGAATATGATATTGAATAGCTGGATTTTTAGTGCAAGTTTACCAAAACTTAATACACAAACTAAAATTTATTGTAACTATTCAGCCCTATCAAAGTATTGAAAAACAAAAACATGCCACAGATTACCTTCGGTGAGATCCCTGCTTGCATCAGGCAAGGCTTCGCTAAGTTTCGCGGATTTCGCAGATTAGGAATGTCAATTCAGCCGATTTTAACATAAAAACCTATAGAAGCTAGTTTAAAATCTGTGCTAATCTGTGAAATCTGTGGCAATATGAATTGAATATGAATTGAATATGAATTGAAATATAGTCTGCTGTAATCCTTCGTTTAAAGCATCATATTTTTTCTTTCTTTTGCAGTTCATATTTTAACCCAAATAAACGCATATGAAAAATACTTCCTTGCCCGAAAAACAAGGCTTTAGGTCGTTTCCCCGCAGTTTCTGGACTGTAATTACCATGGAGTTTTTCGAAAGGGGATCCTACTATGGCGTTATGTCGGTGCTTTCGGTTTACCTGGTAATGAGTGTACCCGAAGGCGGATTAGGTTTTTCGAAAGAAAGCGTGGGCGTGATTAAAAGTACAATTACTCCTTTATTGTATTTTCTGCCAATTCTTGCGGGCGCATTAGCCGACAGGTTCGGATACCGGCGTACACTGATGATGGCTTTTACTGTAATGAGTACAGGTTACTTTTTTACCAGTCTGTCCACATCGTATGGAATGGTTTTTCTAAGCCTGGTATTGATGGCAATGGGAGCGGGCTTCTTTAAACCGGTCATTGCCGGGACAATTTCGAGGGTAACCGACGAAGGTACTTCATCACTTGGTTTTGGGATTTACTACTGGAGTATTAACCTGGGAGCCTTTATTTTTCCTTTGATTTTTGTACCGTATCTTAAAAGTATTGGCTGGAGCTATATTTTCGTGATGGCTGCTATAGGGACAGGCTCGATGCTGTTACTCAACATTTTTGTGTATCGCGAACCACCAAAACCAAAGAGCACTCAACCATTGCTTGAAGTTTTCAAAGGGATATTCCTGGTGCTGAAGGATTTTCGATTTGTGCTGATGATAGTAATTTATTCTGGTTTCTGGATCTTGTATTTCCAGATGTTTGATACAGTACTTTGGTACCTGAAAGATTATATCGATATGGCACCGGTAAATAAGGTAGTGAATTCCTTTCTGGGTATTTTTATACAGAATCCTTCCTGGAAATTTGATTCGGAACATGTAACAGTAATCAACGCTGCTTGTATTATACTTTTGCAATTGGCTGTTTCCAAAATTGTGCGTAAAATTCCAGCATTGCCAACCATGATAGCGGGTATAGCCATGGGAACTATTGGTATGGCTATACTTTCGATTTCAACATATGCCTGGGTTTTTATTGCGGGAATAGTAATATTCTCCATTGGCGAAATGACTGCGCATCCTAAATTTATCTCGTATGTTGGTTTGATTGCACCAGCTGATAAAAAAGCATTATACCAGGGCTACGCATTTCTGTATGGTGTAATTGGTAGCGGAATTGGTGGAATCCTTGGAGCTACGCTCTATGTTCATTTCGTGGATAAGCTTCACCAGCCTGGAGTTTTATGGTTTATTTTCAGCCTGATCGGAGTGGCGACTATAATTGGGTTGCTGCTTTATAACAGGTTTGTTTTGCCTCGGGAGAGTGCATAGAGATGAGTGCTTAGTGCATTGTGCTTAGTGCATAGTATGATCTCCTCAATACATAACCTCTAAAACCCAAATAATGGAATTCGAACTAATTGATCATGAATATATCCAGCTAAACCAACTCCTGAAATTATTAGGCCTTGTTGAAACAGGCGGGGAAGCCAACCAACGGATTGTAGATGGGGAAGTAAAGGTGAATAATAAGGTTGAATACCAGAAGCGGAAGAAGCTACATCAGGGAGATGTAGTGCTTTATAACAGGAAGTTGATCAGGATAGCATAAAATTATTATACACATTCTTGTAGTACAGTGTTGCATCTCAAGTATGAAAAAGCCCCGCGTTGCATCGGGGCACGGAAAAACTACCATTAAATTAAAGGCTTGAATAACTCAGTTTGTACAAGCCCTTACCCAGCAGAATTTAGAAAATTATTAACTCTTTATCGCAAATATGCAATTCTCAAAACGCAAATTTGAAATCTATCTGAGTTTTTTCTCCCTGTATTTCTAAAAGGACTTTTTCAGTGTCCTTCTTTTCATACCGGGGATTTCTTTCTATACTTTAAATCTATATCCTAACAGCCTAACAGCCTAACAGTCAAACAGTCAAACAGTCAAACAGTCAAACAGTCAAACAGTCAAACAGTCAAACAGTCAAACAGTCAAACAGCTTAACACTCCACCAATTCCCTTTTTAACAGATACACCTGGTATTCCTGCCTGATCGTATCCATAAGTTCTTTTACAGGAATGATTTTATTAGTTCTCCATACATTGCTGCCGGCAAAAGCATAACCCCTGCGGAAGTTGCCTCTGAGCGCTGATGTTAGCGAAGCAATGATACAATAAGGAGCGGTGCTGATATCGCAGGTGCGGATACAGTTTACCGGGCAGGTCTTTGGCTGACGTTTCCCCGCTATAACTTCATCCAGGAATGGTGATTTAATAGCGCGTCCCGGCATTCCTACCGGACTCTTTATTATGGTAACATCATCTTTCGTTGCGTTCAGGTAGGCTTGCTTAAACTCAATGGAAGCATCGCATTCATCCGTTGTTACAAAACGTGTACCCATCTGAACACCTGAAGCGCCTAACTCAAGAATTTTAACAATATCCGCCCCTGAATATATTCCACCAGCCGCTATTACAGGAATTTCCTTCCCGTTAAGCAATCCGATAGGGTTAACAACTGAAACCACTTCAGGAATTAGGCTTTCAATGGCAAAATTTTCATCAAAAATCTGCTCCGGCTTAAATCCCAGGTGCCCACCTGCTTTAGGGCCTTCAACAATTACTGCATCGGGAAGATAATTATAGTTTGCCAACCATTTGTTGCAGATCAATGAAGCCGCCCTTGCCGACGAAACAATTGGAACCAGGCGTGTTTTACAACCTGGTGTAAGGAATTTAGGCAGATCGAGCGGAAGCCCGGCTCCGGAGATCACAATATCTATACCCTCTTCAATTGAAGTGTGTACCAGGTCTTCATAATTGGTAAGCGCTACCATTATATTTACACCAAGTATGCCTTTTGTTTTTCTCCTGGCAATCCTGATTTCTTCTTTCAAGCCATAAATGCAATTGGCTAAATAATCATTTGAATGGGTTTTATATAACATGCCTAATCCTGCTGCTGATATTACACCAACGCCACCCTCGGCAGCAACCGCTGAAGCAAGCCCCGAAAGAGAGATTCCAACTCCCATTCCTCCTTGAATGATAGGAGTAGGTATAATCAATCCACCGATGTTCAATTCTTTCATCTTTGTCATTTGCATGAGTTTTTGGAAAAGTAAAAGCCTTGTTTTATGCCAGGAAATAAATCTTTGTTAACGCGCAGAATGCAACTTCCTGAACTTTTACTGATACAAAATTACGGCTGATAAGAATATCGAACTGAAAAATGGGCTGCACTGCCTAAAATGGGCGGAAGTGTCAGGTTGAGGGACGAAATGCAGCTTATTGAGGGATGAAATGCGGTGTGTTTGGCTGGAAAGTACTGGTTTTTGCTGTTAACAGAGCAGCATATCGGATGAAATGTCCAAATAATTTTCGGAATAAGGCTTTTATTTGACCGAGATAAGCTTCTTGAACAGAGTCACATTTTGCCTGGAAATGGGAATGCGAAAATCAAGTCCATTGGCTTCGAGTGTATAATTCGGCGAGATGCCGGTTACCCTCGAAATCTGGTCGATGTTCACCAGGCAGCAACGATGACATTTTTTGATATTTTGAAAACCGGATAAGCTTTTTTCGACATTTGTCAAGGTTTGACGAATCATTTGTTTGCGGACAGTTACTCCTTCGCGAAAGAAAATTTCGATATAATTACTAGCTGACTGTATAAGAATGATATTTTTCAGATCTTCTTCAAAAATTTCCTTGCCATTATCTGATTCAATTTTAATTTGCTCATTTAAAGTAGCAGGATGAATGCTTTTTCGTTCTTCGGCCAACCAATGCCGCCCACTATCAATAACCTGGGAGACTTTCGATTTCAACGAATTATTATAATTGGCAAGGTTAAAAAGAACTAAAGGTAATAATGCCAGTGCCGCTGAACGGAAAAATGTAAGTGATTCCATGCCCGATATTCTGAAAACCTTAGCTATAAGTGTGAATGCAACAATCAAAACAGCAAACATCCAGATATTCCATATCATTTCTTTCCTTACAGTCCACAGTTTAGATTCGAATATTTTTGGAAATAATCCAGGTAAGAACAGCGTGTTGAAAAAGAAGTTGGCAGCACTTATCAATCCGATTATAAGCACAAAATAACCATCGTTGGGTGAAGCCAGGAAATTTATGCCGAAAGGTTGAAAATACAGCGTAATCAGCATAAATCCCATACATACAAACGCGATAGTACGAAGGTTATGCTTAAAGTTATTATTGAAAGGATATGGTTGATTCAGATTCTCGAACATTATCGCTGTTTTCGTCTGCGAAGGTACAATTAATATACACACTTTATAGTTTGTAGCTGATGAAAGTAGTTCTTGAAATTCTGCTTTCATTTTGTAATTTTGTCGGAAATCAATTCGTTGGTGCTCTGAATTATGAATGAAGAGAAAGGATTGAAATAATTCCGGAAATGTTTTCAGGAGTGCCTGAAAGTTTTCAGTTCCGGCATAACAACAAGCATAAATATCTCGATGAAAAATCTCTGCTCCCTGATCTTCCTGGTCTTATTACCTTTCTCCGTATTATTTTCCCAATCCACTCTTTTCGATGAATCCCGTGTTTCATCGGTTTATATTGAAATTCCGCCTGATTCGCTTAAAGTTATTATGACTGATGTTCTTTCGGAGCATTATTTTTTGGCCAGGTTTGTTTATGACTATGGGACTGGCCGTGATACCTTACAGAATGTAGGTTTCAGATTACGTGGAAACACTTCGAGGTATTCAAAAAAGAAATCATTCAAGATCAGTTTTAACGAATATGTTTCCGGCCGTAAATATCAGGGTGTTAAGAAAATTAATCTTAACGGGCAGCACAACGATCCGACTTTGATCCGTGAGAAACTATTTTATGATATCTGGAAAAATTCAGGAATGGTTGAGCGGCGCACTAGTTTTGTTCGGGTTTACATTAACAAGGCTTTTTATGGATTGTATACCAATCTGGAAGAAATGGATAAGGACTGGTTGCAAAGAGTGTATGGCGAAAAGAGTGGCAATCTGTATAAATGCACTTACCCGGCTGACCTGGTTTACAAGGGAACCGATCAGCAAACCTATAAAAATATAGCAAGTGGCTCGAGCACGGGTGGCCGTGCCTATGATCTGCAGACAAACGAAGAAGCTGATGATTATACTGACCTGGTTGAATTTATTACTGCTCTTAACCAACCCGTTGATGCGGCTTTCGCAGCAATGATAGCACAAAAAGTGAATGTTGACGGCTTATTAAAAGCTTTTGCCCTGGATGTAGCTTCCGGTAACTGGGATGATTATATATATAACAAGAATAACTATTACTTGTATCATAATAACGGCACCGGCAAGTTTGAATTTATTGCCTATGATGCCGACAATACATTTGGAGTGGATTGGATTGGCCGCGACTGGGCTACACGTAATTGTCTTGATTGGTTTACTCACAGTGAATCACGGCCTTTAGCTACAAAACTATTGTCAATACCTGAATTTGATTCAAAATTTCAGCATTATCTTGATACTATTGCCCGGGAGATCATAAATCCTGATTTTGTTTTTCCACATATCGATTCGCTGAAAACCTTAATAACGCAAGCGGTAGTTGAAGATACGTACCGAACTCTCGATTTTGGATACTCGGTTTCCGATTTCAATAATGGTTTTACCGGCACAGTGGATGGACATACACCCTATGGGATCAAACCATTCCTTACAACACGCTCTGCTTCAATCTTGCAGCAACTTACAATAACTTCGGTTGCTGAAGCAGAATTTGGCAACCTTTCTGTATCTCTTTTCCCAAATCCTGCAAATGAGCAGATTAATATAAGATGTGAATCTTCTGATACGGAAAGGAAAGGGATGATTCTTGATATGGTTGGCCGGAAACAAAGGTCATTTGAGCTGAAAGCTAACCAGGCAGAGAAAATGATCCCTGTTGATGATTTGCAGCCCGGCATTTATGTATTGGTACTTACCGATAATGGGAGCATTACAACTATAAGATTTGTGAAAAAGTGATGGAATAAACTTAGATCGAAGTTCAATTTACCCAGGTAGCGAAATATAAGAGCCGTAAAGAAATCATTTCTTTACGGCTCTTTCCACTTTTTTTTAAATAACTTCTTTCGATATTTTTTTAAAACTTAGTGAAACAAACATTAGTCAACGACCAAAAAATCAAGTTTTTTGCTGAAAGGTATAACTGACGGGAGATGTAGCCCCTCTCCTCAAGGAGAGGGGTTGCCTGCCTGCTGCAGGCAGGGGGTGAGGTATTACTTGTATTTCAATCCTTTAACTCGTTTTGTCGTTTAGTAATGTAAAGCAAAAACGTCATATCATACTCCATCGCCTAAATTTCCCTGAACACTTTTCTTAATTCCTTTGTTACTTCACAGGCAAAATCTTCAAGCGCTTTATTGTTAAGTGCGCCGGCAGCTGCATCGGCATTAATTATGGTAATCTCAACTTTCCCATCTTCAAGTTGTTGAACAATAACATTACATGGCATCATAATGCCTGCCTTATTATCAACCTGCAACGCATGATGAGCAAAGGAAGGATTACAGGCACCTAATATCCGGTAAGGCCTGAAATCAACGTCCAGCTTATTCTTCAGGGTTTCCTGCACATTAATTTCAGTAACAATCCCGAAACCATGTTCCTTCAATAATGCGGTTACATGAATTATCGCATCATCAAATGCCAGATCAGTTAATTTTGTGAAGTAGGGATTCATCTCATTTGTAATTAGAGGATTGTAAAACGGATTTTAAAACAAATATTTAAAACAAACTTCAGATGTACATTGTTTGATGTTTTATAATTCAAGCAAATAATTAACAAATGGCAAATACGCCATTTTGCATTTCCAAATCAGAATAAAAGGAATGTCAGCTAAAAACCGCAAAGAACCCTATGGATTTCTATTCCATTATAAATCCTGGGCTTTGTCAGTCAGCATTGGCACAAAACGAAAGGTGCCGAAAGTCTCGGTTTTAGTTTCTGTTTCTGATAATTTCGTAACAAGGGTCATGATTTGGATATCGTTTTTGCCAACCGGGGCAACAAGCCTTCCTCCGATTTTCAATTGCGAAACCAATGCTTCCGGGATAAAAGGCGCGGCAGCTGTGATCAGAATCCTGTCGAAAGGCGCATAAGCTGGTAATCCGGCATAGCCATCTCCATAAAACAAGCGGATACGGTAACTAAGAGGTGGGTTCAGCGATTTCAAATTATCGTACAAAAGTTTCTGCCTTTCGATAGTAAAAACTCTGGCTCCCATTTCAGCCAGAACACTTGCCTGGTAGCCTGAACCGGTTCCTACTTCGAGCACTCTCATTCCTTTTTCAACTTGTAAAAGTTCACTCTGAAAGGCTACTGTATAAGGTTGCGAAATGGTTTGCCCTGATCCTATTGGAAACGCTTTATCTTCGTAAGCGAACTCCAGAAAAGAAGAATCGAAAAAAAAATGCCGTGGAATGGTATTCATGGAACTCAACACATTTTCATCTGTAATACCCTTGGTGCGTAACAAATCAATGAGTTTTTTGCGTAATCCTTTGTGCCTGAATGTATCGGTGGGTAGTGTTAAAGCCATAAAAAGAATGAGAAATTACAAAGTGCGAATTTAAATAACTAAATGGTCTTTCAGGTAGTGTTCAGGATAAAAATATTTTAAATATTTGAGTATTGAAGAAAGTTATTAGAGTATACTAGGATACTAGCAGAGTGGAATTAAGTTATTAGCTAAATTATGAATTCGTCTCAATTGACTGTAAAGAATTTAGGTTTTTCGATTATCCACCAATAACTTATATTTCCTTCGGCTTTTCCTTTTTCTGCTATTTTTATTCAGAATTAGAATAAATTAGTGATAGTTGGATCAAATCCAAAAAACATTCATACATTTGCACAGATTTAATACAACCCACTCTGAATTTTCCTGATTTTTCCCGGTAATTATTCCAAGTATACCTTTTCTCAGGTTTTCACATGATAGTATAATTAATTCATACGATTTAAACTCCCAATTATTCTTTAAATCAATCCCATTCGCATGTACGATAAAAGCGAACTCGAAGGTAAGCTGCTCAATGAATTACGCGACATTGCAAAGCAGTTTAATATCCGCAAGAGCGAAACAATGAAAAAGCAAGACCTGGTTTACCAGATACTTGACCAACAAGCCGCAAACCCTACTCCCGACATCCTGGAAGCCGAAAAAAAAGCACGTGTTTTCCCCCAAAAAGGCGCACGCCAACGTATTCCGGTCGAAAAGCTAAAAGAAGTCAGGAAGGTGGAAATCAATCCAAAACAAGAATTGAGTACTGAAAAGGTAGTTGTAGAAAATGTAGTGAATCCTGAGAAAAAGGAAGATAAACCTTTTGTTGCTGATTCACCCGCAGAAGCAAAGCCTGCTGAAACAAATCGACCACCCAAACGTGTTGTAACTCCTTACGAACCCCGCAGGAGTTTTAACAGGGATGAAAATAAATCCGATGATGATATTCCCTCGGTTAAATCATTCGAACGCCCTGAATCAACAAATGTTCCGGCGTGGGAACTTCAGGAATTCCATGAACGTCGTCGCAGGGGCCGCCGTCCCCAGGATAGAGAGGATAATACAACTACTCCTGTTGTTAACGGTACAGATTCACCTGCACCGGTTCAGGAGATTCCTGTGAGGAACAACGATTGGAAACCTAAACCAAGGGCAGCTACCCAGGAAGATGATGCAGCTTTATTAAGTGAAGAAAAATCTTCGATACACGACGAATTTATTCCTTCATTTGATTTTAAAGAACCTAATTCTGAAATTCTGAGCCGTCGCGAAATAATAGTTCCTGAAGAAGAAGTGGAAGAAGTGCCTCAGAATAGCAATCTGCAGAGCGAACAACCCCTTACCAATGATATCTCAAGGGATATGCAACGCTATGGTCGTGGCGATCGCAATGATCGTAACGATCGTAATGATAGGAACGACCGTAACGATCGCCGTCAACAACAGCCCCAGCAGCCACCACGCGAAGATTATTCCTGGGAGTTCGAAGGAATTGTAAGCTGCGAAGGTGTACTCGAAATGATGCCTGATGGATATGGATTCCTGCGCTCATCGGATTACAACTATTTGAGTTCACCTGATGATGTGTATGTTTCACAATCACAAATTAAACTATTCGGACTCAAAACCGGTGATACCGTTAAAGGCACAATCCGTCCACCGAAAGAAGGCGAAAAATATTTTCCTCTTGTAAAAGTTGAAAATATAAATGGTAAACTTCCTGAAGAAATCCGCGACCGTATTCCTTTTGATTACCTCACTCCACTGTTTCCTGAAAAGAAATTCAAACTTACCGGTCATCCGGGTTCGAGTATAAGTACCCGTATTATTGATCTGTTCAGCCCTATTGGTAAAGGACAACGCGGACTTATTGTAGCGCAACCTAAAACCGGTAAAACTGTATTACTGAAAGAAATTGCCAACGCAATTGCTTACAACCATCCGGAAGCATATCTAATTGTATTGCTTATTGACGAACGTCCTGAGGAAGTTACCGATATGGCCCGCAATGTAAAGGCAGAAGTTATTTCTTCAACTTTTGACGAACCGGCTGACCGCCATGTACGTATAGCGAATCTGGTTCTCGAAAAAGCCAAACGCTTAACTGAATGCGGTCATGATGTTGTTATTCTTCTCGACTCAATTACCCGTTTGGCAAGGGCATACAACACTGTTGCTCCTGCTTCGGGAAAAGTGCTTTCAGGTGGTGTGGAAGCTAACGCGCTGCAAAAACCTAAGAGATTCTTTGGCGCGGCACGGCAGATTGAAAATGGCGGATCGCTTACTATAATTGCAACAGCGCTTACTGAAACAGGTTCGCGTATGGACGAGGTTATTTTTGAGGAATTCAAAGGTACCGGTAACATGGAACTCCAGCTCGATCGAAAGCTTTCGAACAAACGTATCTTTCCTGCTATTGATATTGTTGCTTCAAGTACACGTCGCGATGATCTGCTTCTCGAAAAAGATGTTCTGCAGCGTTTATGGGTTCTCCGCAATCACCTTGCCGATATGAATCCGATCGAAGCCATGGATTTCCTGAGAGACAGAATGAAGTTTACAAATACCAACGAGGAATTTTTAATCTCGATGAATAGTTAGGTTTAACTTTCGACTACTGATTGATAACAAAAAAGACGGCTGACAGGAATTGTCAGCCGTCTTTTTGTATTTTGAGTCTCCCAGGTTTATTTTTTATCAGTAGGAGCGGTCGTTTTTTTATGCTGCCTGATTTTATCAATCAGCATTTTCTGAAATTCGCGCTCTGCATCATATAATTTCAAAACTTTAACAGCAGGAAGTACTGATTTGAATTTAGCGTGGTATTCTTTCCTCAGGTCCAGGTATTTCTGAGCCTCAACAATCTGGTTGTCAAGAATTTGATTTGCTTCTTTATCGGTAAGCTTGTCAAAATCTATTTTGTGAAAATCGCCGGATTCTTTAAATGATTTCTTCAATTCATGCCTTTTAGCGTCATATTCGTTGTAAACAGGCCAGAAAACTTTTGCTTCTTCAGGAGTTAATTTGAGTTCCTGGGTTATAAACGCAATTCGCTGTGCTTCAATATTTTTGTGCTGGTCACCACGTTGTTTTCCCTGGTTAATTTGAGAATTGTATTGAGTCTGCATCTGGTTATTTTGAGAACTCATCTCATTCTGCTGCGAAATAAATTGGTTGTCCTTTTGCACAGATTTGAGATTATCCTGTTGCGCATTTACAAGAGTGGGATTTACCAATATAGTGGTTGCCAAAAGCAAACCGGCAAATGAAATTTTTACGAAATTTGTTTTCATGCTTCTGTGTTTTAGTACTCGTTTAAAATGTCAATACCCGTGTCATGTTCTTTTAGGTACTCATTGATTTCATCTATGCTAAGCTCATTTTGTATAAGAGTTTCAGATCCGATATTACTTACAACTGAGCTTTCAATCTCATTATCGTAAGTATAGCTTTCGGCCAGCAATGCTTCTTCGGCATATGACGCGTCGTACGCCATATTGATTTCGGCCCACTCATCAGTTGCCTGTATTTTTGATACTTTTTTAGCAGGAATTACAAATATTAGCAATAAAACTACCAACACGGAGGCTATTGAAGGTGCCCAGACTAAGGGTTTCCGAAAAGAGTGAAATAAAACCTTTGTAATCGACCGGTTTTCTTGTTTTTTTATACTATCAACAATACGAGGACTCAGCAAATCGAAGTAACCATCAGGAACTTTAAAGCCTTGAATATCATTCCTCAGTTTTGTAAGAATCGGGGAAAGATGTTCTGATTCATTAGTTTGTTTTACTATGTTTTGTTTCTGTTTCATGACATGTATATGACATTAACAATTTGTTAAAGTTTAATTTGAGGTAACAAAATCTTCAATTTTTTTTGCGGCAAAATGGTATGAGGCTTTCAATGCACCAACTGAAGTACCTAATATTTCTGAAATCTCATCATAACTCAGATCATCATAAAAGCGCATATTAAAAACCAGTTGCTGTTTTTTAGGAAGCCTGATTATTGCCTCTTTCAGCCGTTTCTGTATCTCTTGCCCATCAAAATAAGGGTCATCTTGCAATGATCTTACCATCATTGCTTCAGGTGATGATAATGATAAGTAGGAGCGGAGCTGTTTGCTTTTCAGGAAACTCAGCGATTCATTTACAGCAATACGATATAACCAGGTAAAAAGTTTGGAATCTTCGCGAAACGAATCAAGGTTATTCCACACTTTAATAAATATGTTCTGAACGACATCATCTGTATCAGCATGGTCAATCACCATGCGCCTTACAAAATAGTAAATCTTTTCCTGGTGTTTTCGCACCAATAAGTTAAATGCGTAGTGCTTTTTTTCGGCATCACGAAATAATTCAACAAGTTCAATGTCAGAGTATTCGGGCATGAGCAGCAGACAATACTAAGTAGGCATCAATTGTTTTATTGGTTGTTGGACCGTTTTTGCAACCAAAGGTTTAATCCTTGTTATAAATCCAATGTTTCAAATTTCAAGCCCCGGAATCCAAATTTCAAACCCCAGTACCTTCACTGCTATACCTCTTGGAATGTAGTGCTTGGAATTTGTAATTTGGGGGTTTATCAATAACAGTCTTTACGCATTTTTCGGGTATGATAAATAGTTTTTCTCTATTTATAGAGCTGAATATCAGTTGTTTTTCCCGATTCAATCACGAAACTCTGTTCAACTGTATACAAGGTCGAACGTGAGTTTTTTGGTCGGAAAACAATACGGTAACTGCCAGGTTGGAGATAAAGGGTTTCGAGCGTCAGGCCTTCATTAAGTTCATAAATCCGGGTAAGCTTGTTTTTATCGTTAAGTAGCAAAGTGCCGTATCCATTAAATGATTTTCTGAAAACAGCTATTCCTGGTTCAGAAATTTCGATGGTTGTAGTGTGACTTTGGCTGATTTCGATGTCATTTAAAGAAATCCGTGGTAACGACAGAACTTCCAGGTCGTATTTGCCGGTAATATATTTTTCTGTTTCTCCGAAATTCTGAACATTTAGTGTTTGAGCCGACTTGCTTTTTCTGACAATTGATTGCAATCCTTTCGACGCATTACTAACGCCGGCCATTTTCAATTGAAGGTATCCTTGAGGCGCGTCGGCTGCAACAACCGTGTGTTTACCCGGAGTAATCCTAAGTGTATCAATAACTACCGGTGGCAAAGTATGAATATCAACATGATAGGTAATGAGAGGATCAACTATCAACGTATCGGGTAAACCACGATTATTCATAGTATGGATGTAATTATATTTTATTTTGCCTGAATACAAATCGGTAAAAGTCATACCTGCGTCTGTTTCGGTTGGTCTTCCTGATTCATCCAGCAGGTTAACCTGCATGGTTGTTGAATTTAGCGCCTGAGATATTACAACGTTTAGTGCTTTTTTTAAGTCCTTTTCGCTTGACGCGTCAAAATAGGTCCCGATGCAATTGAAAGCCAGGTTAAAATCCTGCCCTATTCCTATTATGAATGGTTTCAGGATGATCCCGTTTTTCTGAAGCATTTTTGATACAGCACATGGATCACCGCTGCATTCTTCCATGCCATCGGTAATAAGAACTACAATATTACGGCAGTTGGCGCAAGGTGGAAAATCTTTGGCAGACTGTTCGAGCGAAAAAGCCAATGGCGTTGTTCCTCTCGCGTTTATGGTCCTCAGACGACTTTTGATCTTTCCTACATTCCCTATCCCAAATGGGACTTCCAGCTTTGTGTCGCTGCAAACCTGAGGCGGATATTGGAACTGGTGCCCATAAACCCTTAACGCAAATTCCGTATTCTTCAGGTTGGCAACGCTATCGAGCATTTCCGACATAATTCGTTTGGCGATATTGAATTTTGTATCACTCTGCCATCGGCCCAGCATACTTTGCGAAGCGTCGAAAATAAACAGGATTCGCGTTGTTTGGGGCGTTCTCTGTATAATAGGAGGCTGATTCTGAGCTTTAATGCCAGTAGCAATCAACAGTATTATGCCTAAAAAAACATTCCGGATTTTATTGCTGACGAATTTTTTCAAGTTGATGGTTTTTGTTGTTGAAAGGGCAATAATAAGGGCGAAATTGTAGTGATAGAAAATTTTGTGTAAAGACTTATAATTTCAATTTGTGAATTGTGACTCGTGATTTGTGAGTTTGAATTGAAATATGGAAAACTAAATATCCAAATCCCAATTCCCCGACATTTATTAAACGACCATCGAATAACTATTGAAATACCACGAATAACAACCCGTAAAACTACAATTATCTCCAAACATCACATCACTTTTTACCTAACGCAAATTTCCACGGTTTATGATTCAATTCTTTTAATTTTTTTGATAAGTTTTTATAAATACTCACCATACATCAATGTTGCTTTGTCAAAGGCTGTTTATAAATAATTCACTAATTTAAACCTTTCATGTGATAGCAGTCAGGAATGTTAATAATTTTGGACACAATTCAGCTATCTCATCGTTAGTGTAAAGTACACTGATTTGTAACAAGAAAGCTTAGATTATTTCACCAAATACCTTTTAATGCTCCTCCCAAAAATATTGATAAACAGATATAAATTCCTGATTCTGATGCACAGTCTGATACTCTGTATGTCAGGCCAGGCGCAGGTTTCAGTTCAAACGAACAGGGCTGAGCAACATTGGGTTGACTCGGTTTATAATGCACTAACTCCTCAGCAGCGGATTGGCCAGTTGTTTATGTTAAGGGCTAACTCAGATATTGATTCCCTTGAAATTCATCAACTTACCCGGCTTATCAAAGAGTATGATATAGGCGGATTATGTTTTTTCAAAGGAGGCCCGATAAGGCAGGCTATTCTTACAAATTACTATCAGAAACTGGCGCCAACACCATTGCTCATTTCGATGGATGCTGAGTGGGGACTTGGAATGCGGCTCGACAGTACCATTTCCTTTGCCCGGCAAATGACAATGGGAGCAATAAGGAACGAACAACTTATAACTGAGTATGGACTCGCTATAGCGGCGCAACTTCGCAGAATGGGCGTTCATATTAGTTTTTCGCCTGTAGCTGATATCAATAGCAATCCGGCGAATCCGGTAATCAACATCAGGTCTTTCGGCGAACATAAGGAAGATGTAGCCCGAAAATCGGTTTTGTATATGAAAGCGCTTCAGCAGGATGGCATTATTTCGGTTGCCAAACATTTTCCCGGGCATGGTGATACTGACACTGATTCGCACCATGCTTTGCCTTTCATTGGCCATTCTGCTGCTGTTATTGATTCGTTGGATGTTTACCCATTCCGGGAACTGATTAATGCAGGCATAGATGGGATCATGGTAGCTCATCTTAATATTCCGGCATTGGACGCAACCAAAGATATTCCTTCAAGTCTTTCGCCGATTGTTATTGATTCGCTTTTGCGTAAAAAATTAGGATTTAATGGATTAGTATTTTCGGATGCATTGGATATGAAAGGTGTTTCCAATTTTAACGGGCCTGGTTCAGTTGAGTTTAAAGCGTTGAAAGCTGGAAATGATGTGTTGCTTCTTTCCGTTTCGGTTGAAAAAGCTGTGGCTGAAATTTTGCAGGCCATCGACAGCGGTTTTTACTCGCAGGATGAATTAGCTGTTCATTGTAAAAAGATTCTTGCAAGTAAATATCGTTCCGGGCTTAATAAGCTTCAAGCTGTTCAGCTTGCAAATCTTTATAATGATCTTCATTTGCCTGAAGAAGTGAATCTGAATATGGAATTGTACAGGAATGCGATTACTGTTTTGAAAAATGAAGGTAACATCCTGCCGATATTAACTACTGATACATTACATATAGCATCCTTAATGATAGGTTACCCGGATATCCGAATGTTTCAGCAGCGCATTAATGATTATGCCAGGGTTGACCACTATATGTTACCTCGTGATGTGGATAAAAAAACAATTGAGGCAACACTCAAATATTTGAAAGACTATAACCTGGTTATTATTGGTATCAATAATACAATTCCGTCACCAGCGCGGAACTTTGGCATTTCTGATGCGACTATAAACCTGGTTGATTCGTTGTTGGTTTCCAAACAATGTATTTTGAATTTGTTTACGCTTCCATACAGCATCAATCTTTTTAATAAAATAGATAAGGCAAAAGCAGTTGTGGTAGCCTATCAGGATAATATGGATGCCTACGATGCAGTTGTACAGATGATGTTTGGAGCAACTGCCGCCGGTAGCACTCTTCCTGTTGGAGTAAATAATGCTTTTCCAACCCACGCCGGACTTACAACAACCACTTCAGGTCGCTTAAGCTATAATCCTTACCAGGATAAAGGAATACATCCGGAGGACCTTGATGTAATTGACTCGATTGTTAATATCGGCCTGGATAAGAAAGCATATCCTGGTTGCCAGGTTCTCATAGCTAAAAATGGAAATGTCATTTACAGGAAGTCATTTGGAAATACTGATTATATTCATAAACAGTCGGTTAAGAATGATGATTTGTACGATATCGCTAGTGTTACCAAAGTTGCGGCTACAACTCTGGCAGTAATGAAGCTCTATGATGAAGGTAAGGTGAATCTGGACGAACCACTTTCAAAAACCTTGAAATACCTCGAAAACAGCAATAAGAAGAAAATCACTATACGCGAAGTAATGACACACCAGTCGGGGCTGGTTGCCTGGATCCCTTTCTATCAGAAGACGCTGAAGAATGGTTATCCGGATAGTTCTATCTACAGAAAAGTAGTTTCAGATAATTTTCCGTACAGGGTGGCCGAAGGGATGTATCTCAGGAAAGACTACAGGCAGGCCATTCTTGATTCGATCATTCATTCTCCTTTATCGGAAAAGAAAGAATATAAATATAGTGATCTTGGTTTTATACTTATGCAACAGTTTGTCGAACAGGTTACAGGATGGAGCCTTGATCAGTATGTTGACGAACAGTTTTATAAACCACTAGGCTTGAAAACGCTTACTTTCCACCCACGGGATAAATTTCCTTTAGGTCGGATTGTACCAACAGAAAATGACACGCTGTTCAGGCATCAGCTGGTACAGGGTGATGTGCATGACCAGGCGGCTGCATTGTTGGGTGGTGTTGCAGGGCATGCAGGATTATTCGGTACTTCAAATGATTTGGCTGTAATTTTGCAAATGTTGGTTCAAAACGGTTCATATGGTGACAGGCAATACATTAAACCTGAAACAGTTGCTCTGTTTACAAAACGGCAGTTTAAAGGAAATCGCCGTGGACTCGGATTTGATAAACCTCAACTTGTACCTTCCGAACCAGGACCAGCTTGCGAAGAAGCTTCGAAAAACAGCTTTGGACATACTGGTTTTACCGGAACGTATATTTGGGCTGATCCGGATAATGATCTTATTATCGTTTTTCTTTCGAACCGCGTAAATCCTGACGCCGAGCCTAATAAACTCGTGCAGCTGGGCACACGGACCCAAATACAGCAAACTCTTTACCGTGCATTAAATAAAAATCTGAAACCCGGGCAACAATTGCAACGGAAGCCTGTTAATACAACAGAGTGAAAATAGTTATTGGTAAAAGTTAATCGGAAATAGTTAGTCGGAAATGGTTTAAGGTTCAATAGCAGATAATCTAAGGTTATGGTTAAATAGCTTGTTAACTCAACAATTTATTGACTATCGAATGAGACAACTACATTTTTCCAAAACTCTCCAAAAACTCAATCCTCTACAACTGAATGACTATTGAATGACAACTCCTCCTTCCAAAACTCTCCAATAACCCAATCCTCAACAATTGAATGACAACCTAATAATCGCATATTTATAACAATCAATTAATATCATTAAAATTTCAAAAACATGTCAAAAGTAACTTTAAAAGGTAGCCCTGTAAACACGATTGGGGAATTACCTGCAGTGGGAACAAAAGCACCTGAATTTTCGCTGGTTGGAAGCAATTTAGCCGATGTAAAGAACAATGATTTTGCCGGTAAACGAGTGGTTTTAAACATTTTTCCAAGCCTTGATACAGCTACCTGCGCAGCTTCGGTAAGGCGTTTCAATGTTGAAGCAGCTAAATTAAAAGACGCAGTTGTTGTATGTATTTCAAAAGATCTGCCATTTGCTCACGGTCGTTTCTGTGTTGCCGAAGGAATCGCTAACGTGGTTTCAGCATCCGAATTCCGTAGCAATAATTTTGGTAAAAGTTATGGCGTTATGATTACCGATGGTCCTTTGCAAGGATTAATGGCCCGCGCAGTAGTTGTTCTCGATAAAGATGGCACCGTTTTGTACAATCAGTTGGTACCTGAAATTACAGAAGAACCTGACTATCAGCCTGCATTGGATTCGTTGAAATAATCTGGAGCGGATATTTTGACAACCCGAAATTAATTGTACCTTTGCGCCACAATATGCTTCTGCGGATGTGGCGTAATTGGTAGCCGCGCCAGACTTAGGATCTGGTGTCGAGAGACGTATGGGTTCGAGTCCCTTCATCCGCACAAATTTTGATCTAAGCTGCTTTTTTGCAGCTTTTTTCTTTAATAATGGATGAAAGGACGAGAAGTTTATCCCGACGCAGGAGGGAAGTCCCTTCATCCGCACAAATTTTGTTTAAAGCTGCTTTTTTGCAGCTTTTTTCATTTAATAATGGATGAAAGGACGAGAAGTTTATCCCGACGCAGGAGGGAAGTCCCTTCATCCGCACAATTTTTGATTTAAGCTGCTTTTTTGCAGCTTTTTTCATTTTTGGGCCAAAAAGAGAATTATAAGGGTTCGTATTCTATTCAGGATATAAATAAACTCATTTTGCTATATATTTATACGATTTCGTAGTATAAATCATTAAAAATGCTACCTTTGCAGACTTATTTATCATGCTTTAGCAAGGAGAATAAGTCTCAGATAATCAATTTAATACAGAATATTCAAACTCATCTTTTTTAATACAATGGAAATTACCAGGGAAAATACCGGCGAATTAACCGCTACCATCAAAATGGTGATCAGCCCGGCTGACCACAACGAGAGTGTAACTAAGATTTTAAAAGATTATCAGCGCAAAGCAAATGTGCCGGGTTTTCGTCCGGGTCATGTACCTTTCGGAATGATTAAAAAACTTTACGGAGGTGCCGTATTTGCTGACGAAGTAAACAAACTGGTTTCCGACAAACTGCATCAGTATATCCAGGACGAAAAACTCGATATTCTTGGACAGCCGTTACCAAACACTTCACTTACTCAGGAATTCGACTGGAAAGAAGGAGATGATATAGAATTCTTTTTCGACCTGGGAATGACACCTTCATTTGATTTTGTGCTCGACGAAAATATTGCTGTCGATTACCACGTTATTAAAGTTGATGACACTATGGTTGACAAATATCTCGACGATATGCGTCAGCGTTTTGGTACACTCACAAATCCTGACGTTGTTGGTGAAAAAGATGTTGTTACCGGCGATTTTGTTCAGCTTGATGCTGACGGAAATGAACTTGAAGGTGGAATATCACATGCTTCAAAAGTTACAATCGACCTGATCGCAGATACTGTTGTGAAAAGCAAATTAGTGGGAGCTAAGGTTGGCGATGTTGTTGTTTTTAACCCGCTGAAAGCAACCGGAAATGCTGTTGAAGCATCTGCTATGCTTGGAATTACCAAAGAAGAAGTTGAAGGTCTGGAATCTGATTTTAAATTCGCTATCAGCGAAATCAGCACGATGAGCCCTGCCGAAATGAACGAAGAATTCTTCGATAAAGTTTTCCCGGCTGCTGAAATTAAAACGGAAGAAGAGTTCCGTAATCAGGTTCGCAACGAATCGGAAAAAGCATTTGTAGCCGACAGCGATCATTTATTTGCGCATCATATGCAGGAAAAACTGGTTGAGTCGGTTTCAGTAAATTTGCCTGACGAATTTATGAAGCGCTGGCTTGTCGAAAGCAACGAAGGTAAACTTACTGCCGAAGATATCGAACGCGACTACAGCAAATATGCCGAAGGCATGAAATGGCAACTGATCGAAAACAAGATCATCAAAGAAGCCGGCATCCAGGTTGAGGACCAGGAAATAAAGGATTATGTAAAAGATTACTACCTGCAAGGCTGGCGTACTCTGCAATTAACTGAGGATCTGCTCGAAAGGCTTGAATCCATTGCTGATTCTTTCATTAAAGATAAACCTAATGAAGTACGCCGCATCGTTGATTCGTTATACGGTCAGCGTGTTTCCGCATATGTTAAATCGAAAGTTAAACTGGTAAATAAAGAAATCAGTTACGACGAATTTATTAAATTAGATGCCGAAAAACACTAAAATATGAACATGCACAACGAGTTTCGCAAATATGCCGTTCATCACCGCGGCATAAGCAGTACCTCACTTAACAGGTACGCTTCTGTAGCACAAGGATATATTTCCCCAACCATTATCGAGGAGCGTCAGCTGAATGTAGCTACCATGGATGTTTTCTCGCGTTTAATGATGGACCGTATTATTTTCCTTGGTGTTCCGATTGATGATTATGTTGCCAATATTATTCAGGCACAATTGCTCTTCCTCGAATCGGTAGATTCTAAACGTGATATTCAGATATACCTGAATACTCCCGGAGGCTCTGTTTATGCCGGTTTAGGAATCTACGATACCATGCAATACATTGCTCCCGACGTAGCCACAATCTGTACAGGTATGGCTGCTTCAATGGGCGCCGTTTTACTTTGTGCCGGCGAAAAAGGGAAACGTACAGCATTAAGGCATTCACGTATCCTTATCCATCAGCCTATGGGTGGTGCCGAAGGACAAGCGTCGGACATTGAGATTACTACCCGTGAAATTCTGAAACTGAAGAAAGAACTGTACGACATTATTGCTTCCCATAGTGGCCAGACTTTTAAGAAAATTGAAAAGGATTCGGACCGCGATTACTGGATGACTGCCGAAGAAGCAAAAGCGTATGGCATGATTGATGAGTTGTTGGTAAGAGAACCAAAAGAGATAAAATAGACATATATTGGCATTGAACTTCCGGCAAGAGTAGAAGAAATTTCAACTTTTGCCGGAAGTTTTTGTAACTTTACACCTCAAAGGATATTAATAAGTATGCAGTCTTTTAGTTGACCCTTGCTCTTGACTCAAGGAGGATTTAAGCGGATTTTATAATTTATTGAAGAACATGACAAAAAAAGAAGAACGTTGCTCCTTTTGTGGAAGGCCTAAGCGCGAAACAAATATACTTATAGCCGGCCTCGAAGCCCATATCTGTGATTACTGTATTGACCAGGCTAAGGAGATAATGCGTGAAGAGGTTAAACATACCAAGACAACTGACAATAAACTGCTGGATACTCCTAAACCACAGGAAATCAAAGCCTACCTTGACAAGTTTGTTATTGGACAGGATGATTCGAAACGTGTTCTGGCAGTGGCTGTTTACAATCATTTCAAGCGTATAAATCAGCCTGCCTCGAAGAGTAAGGATGACGTTGAAATTGATAAATCCAATATTATCCTGGTGGGTGAAACCGGTACCGGAAAAACTTTGCTTGCCCGTACAATTGCCCGCTTGCTCCAGGTTCCTTTTTGCATTGCTGATGCGACTGTTTTAACTGAAGCCGGTTATGTAGGTGAAGACGTTGAAAGCATACTCAGCCGCTTGCTTCAGGCAGCTGATTATAATG
Source organism: Bacteroidales bacterium (assembly GCA_963665485.1). Classification (GTDB taxonomy): domain Bacteria; phylum Bacteroidota; class Bacteroidia; order Bacteroidales; family UBA4417; genus UBA4417. The sequence goes on from OY762227.1 coordinate 2,912,008, forward strand.
TTGCAGCTGCTGAAAGAGGCATTGTGTTTATTGATGAAATTGATAAAATTTCGCGCAAAAGCGACAATCCTTCCATTACCCGTGATGTTTCGGGCGAAGGTGTTCAGCAAGCTTTGCTAAAATTACTCGAAGGAACAGATGTAAATGTTCCGCCGCAAGGAGGACGTAAACATCCTGAACAGAAAATGATCCTGGTTAACACCCGGAATATTTTGTTTATTTCCGGTGGCGCATTCGATGGCATTGACAAAAAAATTGCTGCCCGCATGCAAACTAATATAATAGGGTATACTAACGATCGTGAGAAAGATGTTATTGACCGGCACAACCTTCTGCAATATGTTGCGCCCCAGGATTTAAAAAGCTTTGGACTTATTCCTGAACTGGTTGGCCGTTTCCCGGTTGTAACTTACCTGAACCCGCTTAGCCGTGAAGTGCTTATCCGTATTCTTACTGAGCCGCAGAATGCTCTTATAAAACAGTTTGTTCGTTTGTTCGAGATGGATAATGTAACCTTGACATTTACTGATGATGTTTACGAGTACATTGTTGATAAAGCCATCGAGTTCCGGACAGGTGCACGTGGCTTACGCTCCATACTTGAAGCTATACTCACCGATGCCATGTTCGATATTCCTTCTCAACCTAAACATTCCGATCTGGTGATCGATCGTGCCTATGCAGCCGAAAAGCTTGGGAAAACCAATATTGCACGACTCAAAGTAGCATAACTGTTCTTCTTTAATCGTTGAATCATATTTTCTTTTTGGGTTATCCAATAAAAATGCCTTTTCAATTGTTATAACAACGGCACAATTATTGAATCATTTCAAAAAAAACTGTTCCATGAAGTTCTTTTTGCTTGGTTTACTGGCAATGGTACCATTCCTTATTTCTGCTCAGGGCATTCTTAATCCGCATGATGCCGAAGGGTATCACGTTGCCGGAATTGTAGATAAGGGTGATACTATGGCTATAATGAACCTGGCCGAAGTACAGATCTGGGGGAATAAAGCAATGCGTAATCCGGCCGAAGCAAGGCAGTGGGAACGTCTGGTACGGAATGTTAAAAAAGCATATCCTTACGCCAAACTGGCTGGCATCAAATTTATAGAGTATAACCAGAAAATTGCAAGCATTAAAAGCGAAAAGGTTCAGAAAGCCATGATGAAACAGGCTGAGGATGAAATTGAGGCTCAGTTTGGTAATGAATTAAAGGATTTAACCATTACGCAAGGAAAGATTTTATTGAAACTAATTGACAGGCAGACTAACAATTGCTCTTACGATATTGTTGTAGACTTCAGGGGACGTTTCAGGGCCTTCTTCTACCAATCTTTCGCCCGCTTATTTGGTTACAACCTGAAAGTAAAATACGATCCGCTCGGAACTGATGCCGATATTGAGCGGATAGTTCTCATGATTGAGAATGGAACTATTTAAGAAATCCTCAGCATTTTTTAATCTGTAACTGCCGTAAAAATGGCGATCAGGTTCTCGGTACCTGGTAGTTTAAATTGATTGAATCCTGTTTTCACCCGGGTCTCATTTTCGAAGAATCCTCTCCATATGATTCCGGAAAAATAAGTTGAAAAAGCTCAATTTCTGAGATATTCTGGCCTAAGCCATTACAATTTCTCTCTGGAATCTTGCAAATTGGAGATACTTGATTTCACTGATCCTATCCGGATAAGAAAGTATTTTCATTGCGACTGGTTCATCGCCTGCATGATATGCCGGCTGATAATGATTATGCTCATTCACCTTAAAATTAAGTGATTCGTAAAAACGTAACCGGCTACGTGAAATATCATCAACTGGTAGATCAATCTCCAGAATAACTGAAATAGGGTTACTTTCAATAAAGGATTTTAAAATAGTATTTCCAAGCCCCTGATTTCTGAATTCAGGAGCAATAGCCAGGTGCTCTATAAAAATGAATTCCTTTGTTGCCCAGAAAGAAATAAATCCAATAAACAGATGGCCAGAAACATACGTATAGAGGAAGTAGTCTGGTTTATTGAAAATATCGGATTGCTGAGCGCTTATCCTTCTTTCATTAAGCGGAAAACTTGATGTATATACACTCCAGAATTCAGCATTAAACTGATCGTCAGGATTCTTTATCTGTTGAATCTTAAGTTGATGCATGGCAATTAACTGGTGTAAGCAGGGTATTACAACTTAAAAGACTGAGATTACTCCATCTCCATGAATTGCGCTTCCCCTATTCGTCTCTCGTTATGCCTTCCCTTGCCACGTCTTCCGGACCTACTGCCCGCTACCCCTTATCACGGTTAACAATGTGTAAGCCATAATTTTAATGTCCATGGCAATTGACATATTTTCGATATAAAGAATATCATATTTCAGACGCTCAATCATTTGATCCACGTTTTCGGCATATCCATATTTCACTTGTCCCCACGATGTGATACCAGGCTTAACCTTTAAAAGTAAGCGGTAGTGCGGAGCACGCTGCGTTATCTGGTCAATAAAATACTGTCGTTCGGGTCTTGGGCCAACCAGCGACATGTCGCCTTTTAGAACCGAGAAAAACTGAGGAATCTCATCGAGTCGTGTCCGGCGCATAAATTTACCGAAAGAAGTCACCCTGGGATCATCTTTTGAGGAGAGAACAGGAGTGCCATTCTCAGCGCCGACTTCCATCGAGCGGAATTTCGGAATCATAAAAGCTTTGCCATTAATACCAATACGCTCCTGGAAATAGAAAGCAGGACCTTTGGAGGACATTTTAATTCCAATGATACAAGCCAGGTAAACGGGTGATAATATGACGATTGCAATGACCGATAGCACTATGTCTAAAAATCTTTTCAGGTTGAACTGCCAGGGAGGCATAAAGTCGAATGACACCTGGATGAGCGGTGTCTGGAAAAGAGATGTGGTTTTCACCGTTCCCAGCACAAAATCCTGCATATCAGGAATCACTTTTATCAGCACATCAGAATCTTCTATGGTGGAGATAATCTGCTCTATGGTATTATGTTCCGATCGTTCGGTTGCAATTATAACTTCTTCAATATCCATCTTGCTGATGAGATGCCGAAGGTTGGAGAAATGACCAAGGTTAGGAATGAACTTTTCCAGTTTATAACTTGGATATTTGGCAGCGTGAACAAATCCCACGAAACTGTTGAAGGCAGCTTTAGGCTGGCTTTCTATTTCGTTAAATATGGAAACAGCATTGCCGTTACTTCCAACAATAATGGTGTTAAAGCCGATGATTCGGTTTTTAAGTTTATAAAGGTTTCGTGAGGTGAGTATGAGTCTGAAGGTTACTGTTAACAGGAAATGCAGGAGAAACAGAGTTATAAATAAATGATAATAGCTTCTATAGCTTTGGATAACATCGTCGAGTATGAGTGCGAAAAAAATAATTATGACTCCAATAATTGAAATAAGCAGGGTTTGCCCTAATTCGCGCATTCGCGCTTTACGATAAACCTTGTGGTAAGCACCAGATAAGGCATACAAAAAAAGCCAGAAAACCGGTATGGCTATTATTCCGATATAAAATTTCCGGTCATTGAGTACAAACTGCAATGAATCGTTCATCTCCTGCAATTCAGCTGATTTGCGTAGGAAGAAAAAAATACTCCATGCTAAAGAAGCCGAAAAAAGATCGGCAATCACAAATTTAGCAGTTTGTACTTTTTTGTTCATTACAAATTAAATAACCGTCGGATATGTATGTACTTCAAATGGAAACAAAGAAGATTTAGCAGTGTATTTTTATGAAATTTCCGGCAATTCTACCTGTCCAAATTGAGACTGTTCAAACCGGACAAAGGTTTAAGGAAAAATTGTCGGCCGGAGATTTGAAGTGAGCTGAAAAGTTTCTCAGATTAATTTCCTTTTTTTCAATCCGGATCAGGATTGAATTTATTTAAACCATATTCTACCTTTTCGAGTATCTGGTGAGCTACTTTCAATGCCAGGTATCCATCGTTAATAGTAACGTCAGGGGTAGTATTTCCAATTATTGCATGGGCAAAACTCGACAACTCGGATTGAATGGCATTGGTGTGCTTAATTTCAGGTCTTTCAAAATGGATCTGCTTAGCTTCTTTGCCATTTCCGGGATCCCAGATAGGAATAAAAGGATTTGTGTTCTCTTTATCAATATTTTTCAAAAAAGTTACTTCTGCTTTTTTATTCAGAAAATCAACAGCGATGTACGCATCACGTTTAAAAAACCTTGCTTTGCGCATGGGATTTAATGATATGCGGCTGGCTGTAAGATTGGCAACACATCCATTATCAAATTCAAGGCGGGCGTTTACAATATCCGGTGTATCAGTCATTACAGCAACACCGCTGGCGCTTATTTTCTTGAGGTTGGCACGAACCGTATGTAAAACAATGTCGATATCATGAATCATCAGATCCAGGATAACCGGTACATCGGTACCACGAGGGTTGAAATTAGCCAGCCTATGCACTTCAATAAACATCGGGTTATCGATAAAAGGTGCCGCTGCAATAAATGCCGGGTTATACCTTTCAACATGTCCAACCTGGACTTTAACATTTGCCTCACCGGCTATTTCAATCAGCTTCAACGCTTCTTCGGGTGAGGCTACAATTGGTTTTTCAATAAATACGTGCCTGAATTGTTTTAACGCATGAGCAGCATGTTCAAAATGGGCAATTGTAGGAGTTACAATATCTATTACATCCACTTCTTTTATCAATGCGTCGATTGAGCCGAAATTCCTGATCCCGAATTCCTTTGACACTGCTTTGGCATTTGACTCATCATTATCAAAGAAACCAATTAGTTCATATTCAGGAATTTCGTTAATACATTTAATGTGAATTTTACCCAGATGGCCCGCGCCAATAACTCCAATTTTAAGCATAATTAAATATTTTGTGCAAAAGTAGAGAAAAGCCACCCGGAAATAATAGTAATTTTTATCAGTATCTGAAAAAAATGAAAAATTAATTATTCTTAGGTTTTCGAAAAGGCAGTTAAATGCAAGTTTCAGACGAATTTTAGCTTTTTTATTTAAGTATTTCAATGGAAAAATAAAGTTCAAATATTTCTCACACTTATTCTGTCAATTTGGTTCTGTATGTTTCCAATTTCTTACTTTTGCCTCATGTAAAACTCTTTTGGGGAATATCTTCCTTACTTTTATACAGTCACGAAAATTGGCTATTCTCCCGATACTATTTATCCACCAAATTAATTCTGAATTAATGAAAAATACAGCGTTTACACAAATTCATGAGGCTTTAGGCGCAAAAATGCTTCCTTTTGCAGGTTACAATATGCCGATTCAATTTTCGGGCATTAATGATGAGCATGAAACTGTGCGCACCAAACTCGGCGTTTTTGATGTTTCACATATGGGCGAAATTTGGGTGAAAGGACCGAATGCTTTGGCTTTTATCCAGTACGTAACTACCAATGATGCATCAGTACTTACTGATGGTAAAGTTCAGTACTCATGTCTGCCAAACGGTAAAGGTGGAATTGTAGATGATTTACTTGTATATCGGGTTGATGCCGAAACATACCTGCTGGTGGTAAATGCATCGAATATGCAGAAGGATTGGGAATGGATGCTGAGCCAGAATAAGGTTGGCGCGATTCTGTATAATGCCTCCGACGAAATAGCTCAGCTTGCCGTACAGGGACCACTTGCGTTGAAAGCTATGCAAAAGCTTACAACCACCAATGTTACCGATATGGAATACTATACTTTCAAAAAACTCGATTTTGCCGGTGTAAAGGACGTGATTTTTGCTACAACGGGTTATACCGGTTCAGGCGGTTGCGAAATTTATATGGCAAATGAAGACGCAGTTAAGATTTATGAAGCTGTAATGGAAGCCGGTGCTGAATATGGAATAAAACCTATAGGGCTGGCTGCCCGCGATACCTTGCGCCTCGAAATGGGTTTCTGCTTATATGGCAATGATATTGATGATACTACTTCCCCGATTGAAGCAGGCTTAGGTTGGATTACCAAGTTTACTGATTCCAAGGATTTTATAAACAAAGACATTTTCCTGAAACAAAAAACGGAAGGAATATCGCGTCGCCTGGTTGGATTTGAACTGATTGATAAAGGCGTTCCCCGCCATGGATACGATGTAATTGACGCTGCCGGCGCTAAAATTGGTATTGTAACCAGCGGAACTATGGGCCCATCGGTTAAAAAAGGAATTGGAATGGCATATGTATCAATTGCTTACGCGAAATCAGGTAGCGAAATATTTATCAGTATACGTGACAAAGCGATTAGAGCACAGGTTGTTAAGATGCCTTTTTATAAAGGGTAGTGAATAGAAAATAGTGAGTGGTGAATAGAAAATAGTTTAAGTCGTTTATTCAAAATTTAAAATACAATTGCTTGTAAAAGCCGAATTCTGAATAACCATTAACTATTTTCTATTAACCATTAACCATAAACTTTTTATTTTATGAAATGAACAGTATAGAAGTTTGTTTATCACCCGCATTATATAAATATAAAACTACTACTGACAATTTCATTGTTGTGATTATTGATGTATTACGCGCAACTACTGCCTTTTGCGCGGCATTCGACAGCGGTGTAAGTGCCGTTATCCCGGTTTCGGGACTCGAAGAATTACTTGTATACAAAAACAAAGGTTATCTCACAGCCGCTGAGCGTGATGGGAATAAAGTTGATTTTGCCGACTTTGGAAATTCACCAACTGTATTTTTAGAAAGTGACCTAAACGGGAAAGAGCTGGCCTATTCAACCACTAACGGAACACAGGCAGTTGAAATGGCAAAAAGCTCCGGTAATATTGCTGTGGCTGCATTTGTAAATCTCAAAGCTGGGAGCGGATGGCTTATTGAACAGCAAAAGAATATTGTGATCCTATGCTCGGGATGGAAGAACACCTTTAGCCTCGAAGATACACTTTGCGCTGGTGCTCTTGTCGAAATCCTGGAACAGTCAGGTAAGTTTAACCCGATTTGTGATGCTTCGGGAATGGCCCTTTCGTTATGGCAATCTTCAAAAAATGATTTACAGGAAGTGGTAAAAAAAGCCAGTCATTATCAACGTCTGGTTAAGCTGGGTCAACTTGTTGATTTGCAACACTGTTTCCAGCTTAATACCTCTATGGCAGTTCCTGTTTGGAATGGAAAAGCATTCCTGAACCGGTAATTTTTTTAGTAAGTTGAGCTATAATTAATGTTTTGTATATGGATTTCGAAAAACTAAAGTTTGTTTTCTGCTTTTATTAAAATGAGATGGTTAATTCAATACTGAATTATTCGATAGGAATAAAGTTGTATGAATCCATCAATGCAAACCTACAAATAAGAATCAAAATCATCCCGTTTAGTATACTTCAACTACCTTTGACGTGCCAATTAAATTTCACATTCCGTGAAATCAGCTTAATTAATTATTGCTATTCTTATGAGTATTGTTCAGTTTTCCTCTGCCACCAAAAACGAAAAGCCCAAATCTGAAGGCCCTTCAGATTTTAAATTCCTGGTTGAGCAGTTTGCCGACCTTAAAATTATGCGTTACCAGGTTCCTGGATTTGAGGAACTTACTCTTGAACAGAAGGAACTTGTTTATTATCTGAGTCAGGCAGCGCTTTGCGGTCGCGATATAATTTTTGATCAGAACGGGAAATACAACCTGGCTATCCGCCGCACCTTGGAAAATATATACCTTTCCTACAATGGGAGTAGGGACGGTTCCGGTTGGCTGGCATTCGAGGTGTATCTCAAAAGGATTTGGTTCTCAAATGGCATTCATCATCATTATGCTTCTGAGAAGTTTTTGCCTGGCATAAGCATTGCATATTTTAATGAGTTGGTCCAAAATAGCGACCAGGCGAAGTTTCCGCTTAAGGATGGACAAGCTGTTGGTCAATTGGTTACAGAACTTATTCCAGTGATGTTCGATCCCGAAATTATGCCTAAAAAAGTGAATCTTGATGCTGATGCTGACCTTGTGCTTACATCGGCGGTTAATTTTTATGAAGGAGTCAATGAATCGGAAGTTGAAGCTTTTTATAAAAACCTGGAACAAACTGATCCTGAGCATCCGCTCTCGTTTGGCCTCAACTCAACCCTGGTTAAAGAGAATGGTAAAATAGTTGAAAAAACATGGAAGATTGGAGGTGGTTACTCTGAAGCAATTGAAAAAATAGTATTCTGGCTCGAAAAGGCAGTTGCTGTTGCGGAGAACCCTGAACAGAAAGCTACCCTGGCAAAACTGGTTGAGTATTATAATACCGGTAACTTGAAAACCTGGGACGAATACAATGTACTATGGGTCAAAGATTTGAAAAGTGATATTGATGTTGTGAATGGATTTATCGAAAGCTACGAGGATCCGCTTGGCCGCAAGGCTACATGGGAATCCGTGGTTAATTTTAAAGATAAAGAAGGTACAAAACGGGCCGAGATTATAAGCGGTAACGCGCAGTGGTTTGAGGATAACTCGCCGGTTGACATCCGGTTCAAGAAGTTACAGGTAAAAGGTGTTACAGCGAAAGTTATTACAGTAGCTCAGCTCGCAGGTGATTGCTACCCGTCGACACCTATCGGCATAAACCTGCCGAATGCGGACTGGATCAGGAAGGAACATGGTTCTAAATCTGTAACCATCGATAATATTACATATGCTTATGACCAGGCCGCATTGGGAAATGGAATGCTCGAAGAGTTCGTTCTTACGGAAGAAGAACGGGAACTTTCGAAAAAATATGGTTCCCTGGCAGGAAATGTACATACTGATTTGCACGAATGCCTTGGCCATGGTTCGGGGCAATTGCTGCCAGTTACCAGCAGTGAAGCGCTACGCAATTACCAGAGCACGCTCGAAGAAGCCCGCGCCGACCTTTTTGCTTTATATTATATAATGGATCCGAAAATGGTTGAACTCAAAGTTCTGCCTTCGGAAGATGCCGCCAAAGCCGAATACAATTCGTATATCTGCAATGGCTTGCTGACCCAGCTAACCCGTATTGAAGCTGGCAAAAACATAGAGGAATCACATATGCGCAACCGCCAGCTGATCGCGGCATGGTGTTTTGAGCAGGGAGCTGCCTCCAATGTAATTGAATTTGTAAAACAGGAAAGTAAGACCTACGTAAAGATTAACGATTACGCTAAGCTTCGTGAATTTTTTGGCAAACTTTTAGCTGAAATTCAACGGATTAAATCGGAAGGTGATTATAATGCGGGAAAAGCCCTGGTTGAAACCTACGGTGTAAAAATTGACCTGGTTTTGCACGAAGAAGTACTTGCCAGGTTTAAGAAACTGAATGTGGCGCCATACGGCGGATTCTTGAATCCCGTTTTCACTATGGTTCAGGAAAATGGGAAAATCACTAACGTAAAGGTTGAATATCCTGATGATTTTACCCTGCAGATGTTGGATTATTCAGCTAATTATTCCTTTCTCCCAACCTGGAAATATTGATACTTTAATGAAATTTTAAGTGATGATCAGGTTATGGCGAAACCTGTTTATTCACTTTCTGTCATTTCTGAGCTTTTTAATTTTAGTTCAAAACAACATAATAATCCTGCCGGTTCGACAGGATTATATTTTTTTTTCGATGCTGGAAATGAGAAGAATTTTATTTCTGAAAACAATAATGAAATGGTCAGGAATGTAATTAAACGTTTAAATTGAATTAATTAGACCACATCTATCCCTAAGTTTGTTTTCTTTGCACTCCATTACAAACTTTTAAAGTAAGACAGCAGTAGCAATAAAAAATGACAGAAAACTTATATACACGGAATAGCGCTTATGCGGTATGGCATCTGAAGGACTTTCGTAAATTTATTACCGGACGTTTTTTTCTCACATTTGCTATCCAGATGCAGAGTGTAATAGTGGGCTGGCAGGTTTACGGTCTTACTCACGACGCGTTTTCGCTTGGATTGATCGGGCTTTCAGAAGCAATACCTTTCCTGGTTGTAGCCTTATTTGCGGGTCATGTTGCTGACATGGTGAACAGGAAATCCATCATTGTACTTACCGCCACTGTTTATGTGATATCCGCCATGGTATTGCTGTATATGAGTTATATTATGCCAGAATTGTATAAAACAGCAGGAGTGTTACCCTTATACTTTATAATTGCATTTACAGGGCTGGCACGAGCTTTCTTTTATCCCGCCCAAACCGCGTATATGGCTCAGATTGTTCCTCGTAACCTATACGCCAATTCTTCAACATGGAACAGTACAATCTGGCATATTGCCGCTGTTTCCGGTCCGGCTGCCGGGGGATTGATTTTTGGTTTTTGGGGTATACATGCAGCATTTATGTGTGTGGTATTCTTTTCGGCATTTAGCCTGATATTTTTTTATACCACGATTTCGGTTCCAATTCCTGCCCGAATTGCCAAAGAAGGAATATTTACCAGCCTGGTTACAGGGATAAAATTTGTCTTTAATCACCAGGTCCTGCTGGGAGCACTGGCTCTTGATATGTTTGGAGTTTTGTTTGGTGGCGCTGTTGCGTTGCTTCCGGTTTTTGCATCCGAGATTTTGCATACAGGTCCGCAGGGATTGGGCTTTCTGCGTGCAGCTCCCGCATTAGGAGCTATTTTAATGGCACTATTCCTTGCCTATCACCCGCCGGTACATCGCTCTGGTAAAAAAATGCTCTTGGCAGTAGGTGGGTTTGGAACCTGCATCATATTGTTTGCTTTGTCAGGAAATATTTGGTTGTCGATTGGTTTACTTGCGCTTAGCGGGATGTTCGACAATGTAAGTGTGATTATCCGCTCTACTATTCTACAAATGTATACTCCCGATGAAATGAGGGGCCGTGTTGCTTCGGTAAACAGCATTTTTGTAGGCTCTTCGAACGAACTTGGTTCTTTCGAATCCGGATTGGCAGCAAGATTATTGGGACTAGTACCATCGGTAGTTTTCGGAGGTGGCATGACAGTCATGATTGTTTTGGCAACTGCCGGTTTTGCGCCTAAACTGAGGAAGATGGAGATTAAGGGAATGAAGTAGGAGTGAGGATGTGAGGATGTGAGGATGTGATGATTTGATGATGAGAGGATGAGAGGATGAGAAGATGAGAAGATGAGAAGATGAGAAGATGAGAAGAATGTACTTTTAATTAAGAGACACGGCAATAGAAGAAGATGTTACAAAGAGGAATCTAAAGCTGTAAACAACCAGTATTCAAAACAGAAAACAGAAAATTAGCGGAATCTTCCTTCATCAGTTTGATAGGTTTATGGAAGTCTTCACATGAATGAAAATTTAAAGATCGGGCTAATTATATCGTTTTCCCAGGTGGAAACTCAGGTAACCGGTTATAAAAAAATAGTTTGCTTTTTTAAACGCCATTATAGGTACAGGATTCGGAAATACATCAACGGTTGCTCCTATTTCCACCGCTTTTATCCTGTCATTTGCCGCACTAAATTCAAAATTAAAACCTCCTTTGAAATACAAGCCAGGGTAGAGCTTAATTTTATTAAAGCCACTCAACATTGGCCCACGGCCATAAATATTACACAATGTGGTTGAATTTGTACCTATATCCGGAAAATGTTTTTCAGGATCGTAACGTTCAAGTTTAGTCTGATCAAGTATTATGACACCAGGATTAATAGAATCAGTGATCCAGTAAGCGATATATAAATAGTTCGGTTTTGCTAATCCTAAATCAATACCTCCATAATAAAATGCCCTCAATTCAACTCCTCCCCAATAGGGTTTACGGTTCATTAAGTGTTGTTGCCCGACACCTGCCCGGATGATATAGAGGTTATTAAGTTTGCCATAAAAATAGCTTCGTGTGTTTGGCAAATTTGTATTCCAACTACGTGCCTGGGTCGGAGATCGCATTTCGAGCAGATCAAATTCGAACATGCGGTTCTTGTAATACGTTTTGTTGGTGCCGAAACGTAACCCAAGTCCGTAACCTAGGGTGTGCAACATAATATTTGCTGATTTCTCCCGAAGTAAGAGAATGCCCATATCCACAGTATCAGCTTCAGCAACATCCTGAGCCTTGACTATTGACGGTAAAATTATTGTAAGTAAGGAAACGGTAATTACCAGTAGTAACCGCATAAGCTTTGCCTTTGATCTAATAACAACTAAGCTACGGTTTGGTTTCATTTAAAAGATGAACTAATTATGCCAAAAACCGGATAAGTTATTTAGTTTCAACACGATAATCTTTGTATTCTCCATAGGCAGCACATTTTTCCGATGAGCCACAGGACGAAAGCAATATCGTAAGAATTACTATTGTTGCCAGAAATGCTGCTATTTTCTTCATATTATACAGGTAGTGATTTCTATTTGCTTAAATTTTTCTATTTACAAAAGTATTCACAATTTGCTTAAGTATAACATACTAAATTGATATTTATTGTATTTCCCTGCTCGTTAACGCTTAAAAAACCTCATCACACTTGTATTACAATTCTCTATGTTCAACGCTACAAAGCGTTTCATGCTGTGTTCCAAAATGATTTGTAATGAAAATTGTTTTTTAAAATACACATTGTTTGGTATTTACACCAAAATCAGGACGCGTTTCAGGTTTAAAAAGTTTTACACCTGGAATTTAATCTTCTTCGCTACTCATAATTTTAAGCCCTTAGTTACTTTCCTTTTACTTTGGTAAACTCTGCTTCTGAAACAATTATTCCTTGGCTGACCAGTGATATTTTTATTCGTTCCGGATTAATAATCACCAACTTGCTCTGAGTATTTCCTGCTCTTGGATTTCCATATATTATCAGGTTGTTTCCTTCCGCTAATGGATTATAACTATACATATCCCTGATTGTATCATCAACTAAAAGTCGCTCTCCGTTTATTCTCAGGTAATACTCGCCTTCAGGTGTAAATTCAATTGCAGCATTGGGGGTAGTGGTATTTTGCCAGATTCCGATAATAGGTGATTTATCCACTTTCGTTTGCTTGTTAGTGCATCCAGCCAGGATGGCGACGATGAGACCAACCAATAAAAATTTTGAAATTTTCATATTTAATGGATATTAAAAGCAAAAGTGAAAATCGAACGGATATTCTCTCTTTATATTTTACTTAACTGCTTGAAATCAGATAACTAACTGGCATCCAGTTTGGAATTTATGCATCTGGCTTAATTAAGGTAAATTCATTCCTGTTTTTGTCAGATTTTAATCCAGCCGGGATTTTCTAATAACTTAACCCCCAAAACCAGGGTTCCTCCGCGGCTTTTCGCTCTTTTATCTGCTTGGCAACCAGATTAGTATATTCGGCCTTGTTGATTTTTTTACCTTTAATTTTTACAGGTACATCAAGTTCGGTGGTTAAAGGCTTAATGTCAATTTTATCGGCGGTCATAATAAGAGCACCATTGTTTATGTCAACTTCAAGTATGATTCCCGGCAGGCCGATAAAGCGGTCGGGGCCGGTACTTACGGGCATATCAAGCGCGAACCATGCAAAGATATTCTGGTTTCTCAGTGTGTCGCTCATCGAAGCATTCATACAGATATGGCCGGCCACTTCCTTCATGTCATTCAATATTTTCCACGCCGGAGGTACTATGGAATCGTGTACTAGGTATGTTTTCCCCATTAGAGTAATACCATCATAAAGGGTATAATCTTTGAAATTGCACTTCATAAAAAAGGTCTCCTTACGGTTGCTCCAGCCTTCGTTTCCGGGTTCGGCTTCTTCTTCTGAATTTTCGTATTTCGATTCGCTAGTATTAAAATGTAAAAGTGTATAACTCTTCCATTCCGAACGGTTTCCCCACATATACATCATGCGGTCACGCTGTTGTTTGCTTAAATATTCAACCGAAGCCATCATTTTTGCCCAGTTTTGTGTCCGCAGGTATCTTATATTTCCTTCCAGGGTTTGAGCTTTGAGTTGAATGGCTTGAAAACTCATTAGAAATAGTATTGCTATAAAATAAACCTGTATTTTCCTTTTCATACTATACGTATTTTGACTTAAAGTTAATTGTACTGAGATTTTGACTGATAATCCGGAAACTTGCCAGGATGTTTTTACATGAAACGGTTTTTCTGGATTTTATTCTCAAAGCCTTTCATGTTGTAGGTTAAACTCAACATAAAGTAACGTGCTAATGTGTTGGTTTTAGTAGTTTGAATATAATTACTTGCCGCATATTGGCTAATGTTTATATTTTTATCAAAAATGTCGAATGCGGCAATACGCATTTCAAATTTATTTTTCTTGCCCATAATCCGCCTCACTGATGCATTCCATAAAGGGAAAGACTGGTCGAAACCGTATTTTTCATTCTTAAATATGGAATAATTGAAATTACTTTCGAAAAACATCCGTTTTATGAATTGCCATTTCACAGAGGATTGCAGCGTGTAATTGTAAAAATCCTGGTTATATTCTTCAAGGATATTGTACTTTATTTTGTTGAGAGAGCCATCGAAACCTGCAGTGAGAACAAGTTTTGTACCTGGAGTAAAATTAATATTGCTTCCAAAATTATACCCTTTTGACATTGTATGGTCCAGGGTTTCTATTATACGGATGGGCGAATTATCATAGGTAACTCCTCCGTTAAAATCGATGGTCAGCTTGGTTTTGATGATGGGTACATTTGCCCATATCCATGAACTTAGATTATTGCTGTTGTCCATGTTTTCGGGCGTTGAAATGGTAACAATACTCTTTCCCGGTTCATTAAGAATAATCTGGTTATAAATTATTGGGTTTTCAGTTAAACCAATATTAACACTCAACCCTACATTGGCAAATGATGAAGGATTCCAATAATATAGTCCTGTGTTAATATTATGTGAACGTACAGGAACCAGGTCAGGGTTTCCCACAACCTGGTACGCCGGATTCCGCATGTTTTTAATCGGCTGCAGGTCACTGAATTCGGGCGCTGATATGTTATTTGCGTATCCAACCTCCAATCTCAAATGGTTCTTGAATTCATAATTTAAATTGAGATTGGGTGTTAAATTGGGGTAGTTTTTGGCTACGCCTATGGAATCCCACTGCTCACCTTTGGCAAGTGAATATTTCCCGTTAAGCTTTAACTGTTGGGCGGCAAAACCAATGGAGGCATTAATCCCGTTAAACGAGTATCTCAGAACAGTACCCAGCCTGTTGTACTGTGTTACCTGCTCATAATAATTACTCAGGCTGTCGATATGTTGTACAGATCCAAATGGATAAGTCTGTGTATTACTATTGTTGGTCAGGGTACTGAAATTATAGAAAAACTCAAGATAGAGTTTTTTGGACAAAGGTTCGGTATAAAGCGCGCTGGATTTAATTTCTCTCGCATTCTTGTTGTTATCGACAAACTGCCTGATTTGCCCTGTAGGTGTAAGTGCATCGAAAAACTTGTTGATTGAACTATAATTCTCGGTTCCATCATATACATTGGCATTATAACCACCACTTATTGCAAAGGACCGGCCTTTCTTTTTGAAAAGATGTCGGTAAATGGCTGCAGACGTTATTTTATAGGATGCCAGATCCGAATTATTGTCAAGGTTAAGTGAGTTAGAAGGTTGAAGTTGATAATCAGTAAACTGCTGGCTGTTTATATTATGATTAGTATTGGACGAGAACCTCAGATTTGCTTTTACGATAAGCCTGTTACTTGAGTCGAATTCCTGCTCAAACCGGGTTCCAATGCTGTGGCTCGACCTGAAATCGGAATTATTTAACGTGTCTTGTTTTGCAAATGTTGAATCTTTACCAACAAAAGTTTGCCTTAAACTGGTTTGGAGGAAATCGAGCTGAGTCTGGTTGAAAAAGTAGCTGGAGTTAAATTTGGTCTTTTTATTATCATAATTAAAGTTGGTTCCGGCGCCGAAATTCTTTGTCAAACCTTTTCCATCGTAATTATTTAGCGGAGAACCGTCGCTGCTAAAATAATAAAATCCACGGCCATAACTATTAAACCCGAAGTCGCCGTTATCAAATTCGTTGAAAGAGTTGTTGCCTTTAAATTCGCCATAATCTTCCCAGTTTACACCGGTTTGATTAATATTATTGCCGTAGCCTATAACAGAGAATTGAGTTTTGTCGTTAAAACGGTTGTAGTTGGCACGGCCGGCCCAACGTTCCTCGTTGCCGGCAGCTACCGAAACTTTTCCGAAAGCGCCTTTCTTGAATTCTTCTTTCAACTCCAGATTCATGGCTTTTTCTTTTGAGCCATCATCCACACCTGTAAGTTTCGACTGTTCGGATTTTTCGTTATAAACCTGTACTTTCGAAATAGCTTCGGCTCCCAGGTTTTTGGTAATACTTTTAGGGTCATCGCCAAAAAATGTTTTTCCATCTACATACAATCGCTTTACATCCTTGCCTTGTGTGCTTATATTTCCATCAGCGTCAACATCTATTCCGGGTAACCTGCGCAGCAAGTCTTCAACTGTTGATCCAGTCGGAATTTTGAAAGTTGAAGCATCATATTCAACTGTATCGCCTTTGATACGCAAAGGTGCTTTGGCTGCCCGTATAACCACTTCCATCAGCATCTGGGAAATTGGTTTCATGGTAATAACAGGCAAATTATTGATGTTAGTTGAAGATGGCTCTAAAAGTTTCTGCACAGGCAAAAAACTCATATGCTGAACTTTCAGCAGGTAAGTACTGTTTTTTACATTGTTGAATGCAAACTCACCCTTGTCGTTACTCGACAGGAAATTAACCAGGGAAGAGTCGGCATGGTTGAGCAACATTACAGTTGCAAATGGAATAGCTACATGCATTGTATCCTGCAAAGTTCCTTTGATAGAAGTCCGCGCAGGATTCTGACCTTTAAGGAAACCACTGAAAACGACAACAAGTAATAGAGAAAGGAAGGACCTGAATTTCATAAAGATATGTCTTGAAATTTATTTGTAAATATTTATAATTGGTGAATATCAAAGTAACGGAGAATAAATTATAAAGATATGGTGAATAGAATTAAAAAATGTTAAAATCGGTGTATTGGCCTGATTTGATCCCGAAACATAAAATTTAATCGGCAAAGTCAATTTTGCGGTTAAATCTTTTTTAAGGTAAATGAGAAAGTAGACCCCACACCTGGAGCGCTACGCACATTGATGGTTTGATCATGTGCCTCTATAATATGTTTTACTATGGCAAGTCCTAGTCCTGAGCCACCCTCAGCCCTTGAACGATGCTTATCGACTCTGTAAAAACGTTCAAAAAGCCGGGAAATATGCTTTTCTTCAATTCCAACGCCGTTATCCGAAATTTCGATCAGGTAGTTTTCGTCCATATCATAGAAACTTATTTTGGTTCGACCACCTGAAATACCATATTTTATTGAATTTAAGATAAGATTTGCAAGCACTGTACGAATCTTTTCCTTGTCGGCACGAACAATCATGGTATCATTGTATTCGGCAGCAAAAAGCAGCTTGATATTTCGTTCTGAAGCTTTAGGTTCCAAAAATTCCATAACTTCTTTAACAAGTAAGGTAATCGGGAAATTCGAAAGCTGGGGAGTTGCTTCACCGGTTTCGAGTCGCGAAATTACTTCCAGGTCTTCGACAATAGTGATCATTCGTTCAATGTTCTTTTGCGATTTCTCCAGGAAGTCGAGGTTTATTTTTGGATCGTGTAACCCCCCATCCATCAGAGTCAGAATAAATCCCTGCATATTAAAAAGCGGGGTTTTCAGTTCGTGTGAAACATTGCCGAGGAATTCCCTGCGATAAATTTCCATTTTTTTAAGTTCATCGATTTCTTCTTTTCTTTCGTTAGCCCAACTTTCAACCTCTTCGTTTACTTTACCTATTATATCCCCATGGATACTTAAAATTTGTCCCTTTTTATCGTCCTTATTCAGCTTTTGCCTGTGAATAGCTTTGTAAACCAGTTTTATACGGTCGTAAATAAACTTTTCGAGAGCATACTTCAGAATTAGATACTGTACAATGAAAAGAATAATAAACGTAACTGATACCGAAATCCAGGAATATCCGTTGAAAATACCTTCGAATAAAATAAATATCACAGCCGTTAGAAGCGAAAGCAAGGCTGCAAGAATGAAGGCTAATTTTTTCGGTGTGATTTCGGACATGGTTTAATGTGCTAATGTGATAATGTGCTAATGTGATAATGTGCTGATGAGTTGATGGGTTGGTGGGTTAATGGATAAATGAGATAAAGTATTAGTGTGCTGAAAGGATAATGTGAAAAATTGTTTATTGGTTAATGCGATAATTTATTAGAGTGCTGATACAACAAGGTTTCAAATCCCGAATTATCATTTTACGAATTTTCAAATTATCGCATTATCGCATTATCACATTATCGAATTATCGCATTATCACATTATCTAGGATCAAACTTATACCCAACACCCTTAATTGTTTTAATATGGTCTGTTCCTGTTTTTTCACGGATTTTACGGATATGAACATCGATAGTACGTTCGCCTACAACTACATCGTCGTCCCACACACGCATAAGGATATCTTCACGTGTAAACACCTTTCCGGGTTTCGAAGCCAGAATACTAAGGAGTTCGAATTCTTTACGGGCAAGTTGAATTTCTTTATTCTCAATAGTAATCATATATTTCTCCCTGTCAATCCGGATATCCCCGGCCAGGAAAACCGCTGATTCCACTTCCTGAATGGGTATACGGCGTAAAAGCGAGTTCACCTTACTGATCAGAACAGAGGGTTTGATAGGCTTGGTAATATAATCATCAGCTCCGGCATCCAATCCGAGGATTTGGGTAAAATCTTCGCTTCGGGCGGTAAAGAAAACTATTATGGTATCTTTGAGCTCAGGGAAGCGTTTCAATTCCTGGCAGGTTTCTATTCCGTCCATTTCGGGCATCATCAGATCGAGGAGAATCAGGTGAGGGGTGTCGCTTTTGGCCAGTTTCAGTGCATCCCTTCCATTCGACGAAATAAGAACATTAAACCCTTCCTTCCTGAGGTTGTACCCAACAAAGTCAAGAATATCTTCCTCGTCGTCGACCAGAAGAATTGTATATTTTGATTTATCCATTTAGCTGGTTTGGTATTTGAAGATTATTGGTTTTAACTTCCTGAATGAGAACTTTGTACTTGCTTTTTCTGAAACTAATGATTCGAAGCGGGTTTACGGATTTTGTTGGTTTTTCTGTAATTTGATATGTTTTATAACCGTTGCGTCAAAGTAAAAAATAAGTTCTTCGGCTATATTCAAGGTGTGATCTCCGGTTCGTTCCAGTTTCCGGATTATTGAAAGCGCGTCAAGGATCAGCATAGTGTCATCTGGTTTTTCTTTAATAAGCTGGCAAATTATCTTATTAGCGTTGTTATTGGTTCTGTCGAGTTTCTCGTCCATTCCAAAAATGACATTCACATGATTTCTATCTCCTTTTTCGAAAGCACTTAAGGATTCCTGCAACATGGTCTGTGCAGTAAAAAACATTTCAGGCAGATGCGAAGCCTGTAAGATATCCTCAGGCATCGGACCATTTGAATGCTCAGCAACTTTGGCCACGGCATTTGCATAATCACCAATGCGTTCGAGGTTATAATTGATTTTCAGGACAGAAAGAATAAAACGCAGGTCGATGGCAACCGGATTTTTAAGCATCAACATGTTTTCACTATCCATATCAAGCTTTAGTTCGAAAGCATCCACCCGTTTTTCATTCATCCTGACTTCGCGAGCCAGGTCTTTATCACCATTTACAAGAGCCAGCCTGGCTTTTTCCATCTGGTTTATTACCAGTGTCCACATTTGTATTAAGTCGGATTTTATTTGCTGAATATTGGTGTCAATTACGGTCATGATTTAGGGGATTAGGTTTTGGGAATTTGGTTTTAAGGAAACAGAGTGGGAGATGAAGCGAAAGAGCGAAAGAGCGAAAGAGCGCCAAAGCGACAATGAGGTTAGGGACTAAGAGACTGAGGGAGGAGGAGATGGAGTGAGAGAGCGATGGAGCGGTTCGAAACGATAAAGAGTTTTCAGATTCTACTTCTAACATCCGGCAGCCGACATTTTTCTCAACCAAACCGTCCGGTTATATAATTTTGCGTTTTTTCGTTATCGGGGTTGAGGAATATTTTCTTTGTAAGATTGAATTCAATTAACTCGCCAAGATAGAAAAATGCGGTATGGTCGCTGATACGACCGGCTTGCTGAAGGTTATGGGTAACAATTATAATTGTGTAGTCTTTTTTTAGCTCAAACATGAGTTCCTCAATGTGAGATGTTGAAATCGGGTCAAGCGCGGATGCAGGCTCATCCATGAGTATCAGTTTAGGCTCTACCGCCAGAGCTCGGGCTATACAAAGCCGTTGTTGCTGGCCTCCTGATAAATCCATTGCTGATTTTTTAAGTGAATCCTTTACTTCATCCCATAAAGCTGCCTGTTTTAAGGAACGTTCAACAGTTTCTTCAACTACTTTCCTGTTATTAATACCATTTACACGTAAGCCATAAGCTACGTTTTCAAAAATTGATTTTGGAAATGGATTCGGTTTCTGGAAAACCATTCCGACGTTTTTACGCATTTCGTCGAGCCGGACTTCTTTTGAATAAACATTCTGCCCGTTAACCGTTATTAAGCCTTCCACTCTGAAAGAAGGAATAAGGTCGTTCATCCGGTTGAAAAGTCGTAAAAAAGTCGATTTCCCGCATCCCGAAGGTCCAATTAAGGCTGTAACGGTATTGGGTTCAAATGTCATGCTGATATCTTTCAATGCATGAAAATCATCGTACCATACATTTACATTTTTTGCTTCTGCTTGTGTCATTGTAAGGGGGGGGGGCTGTTAGGTTATTAGGCTTTTAGTATTCAGTACTTAGTGGCTTCAGGTTTAGTGACAAATACCCGTGAACTATTGATTTTTACATTTTTACTTTTTTCTGTATTCGTCTTCTTAAAAGGCTGGCTGCAACATTGATGATAAGTACAATTGCAACAAGTACCAGCGCTGTACCGTATGCCATAGGACGGGATTCCTTCATGTTAGTTCCGCTGGTGGCAAGAACATACAAATGATAAGGAAGTGCCATTACCTGATCGCTGATGCTATGTGGCAGCCTCGGCAGGAAATAGGCAGCAACGGTAAACAGGATTGGAGCAGTTTCGCCTGACACCCTTCCGATCGAAAGTATAAGTCCTGTCATAATATTAGGAAATGCAATCGGAAGAACTACTTTTTGGATAGTTTGGATTTTGGATGCTCCCAATGCATAACTGCCCAGGCGAAGGTTGTCATCCACTGTTTTTAATGCTTCTTCGGTTAACCTGATTACAACTGGAAGTGCCAGAAGTCCCAATGTTAATGAACCGGCAATTATAGAATCTCCGAATTTGAGATAATTTACAAACAAGGCCATTCCAAACAACCCAAAAACTATAGATGGTACACCAGCCAGGTTATTGGTCATCATCCGTATTAATTTCTTCAGCCAGTTTTCAGTAAGATACTCATTAATATAAATTCCTGAAAGGACCCCGATCGGAAATGCAAAGATCATACTGCCCAGAACAAGGCATCCGGTTCCAATAATGGCAGGAAATATTCCGCCTCCTGTCATTCCATCTTTAGGCATAGCTGTCAGAAACTCCCAGCTGATTACGCCAATTCCACGCACAACAATAAATCCCAGTATGAAAACCAAAATGGCTACTACTATGAAACTCATTGTTCCAAAGATGGAGAAAGCAATTTTTTGTTTGAGTTGTTTTGTGTTCAAGGGGTAGGTAATTGGTGAAAAGTTAATTTAAACGGTTATTCAGTTGTCATTAGGTAGTTAATCAGATGTTGATGACACGAATTTTTAGTTATTCTGGATCATTGAGTTGTTGTTCAATAGTAAATCGCAAATCGTCAATCATAAATTATTAAGTTCTTCTGCTCCTGTTCTTTATTATCTCTACCGTAAGATTAATGATAATGGTGAAAAGAAAAAGAATGATAGCCAGAGCAAATAAGGCACTGAAGTGTAATCCTCCATAAGGCGTTTCGCCAAGTTCAGCGGCAATGGTTGCAGGAATTGTACGGGTTGGTTGCAGGAAAGAAGTCGGGATATTTGAGGAGTTACCGGTTACCATTAACACTGCCATAGTTTCGCCGATAGCGCGACCAATTCCTAAAATTATTGCGGTTGAAATACCTGATTTTGCATAGGGTATAACCACCCTTACAAGCGTTTGCCATTGGGATGCCCCCAAAGCAAGACTGGCTTCTTTAAGTGCGCGAGGTGTGGTTCGGAGTGAATCTTCTGCTACAGTCACAATTGTTGGTAATGCCATAATTCCAAGCACTATACTTCCTGCCAGTACAGTTTCACCTACATCGAGTTTAAATAATTGCTGTATAAGAGGAACCAGAACAACAAGTCCGAAGAAACCATAAACTACGGAAGGAATGCCCGCCAGAAGTTCTACAACGGGTTTCAGAATGTTACGCAACCTTATATCAGCAACTTCCGACATAAAAATCGCTGTCGCCATTCCAAAAGGCAGTGCAAACAAGATTGCGCCAAATGTCACCATCAACGTTCCGACTATCATTGGCCATATCCCGAATTGAGGAATAGGTTCAGTTGTAGGATACCAATGCTTCCCACCCACAAAATCATTAACAGTAATTTTCTTTACCGGAATAACGCGACCTTCAAAATTTGCAGGTAATTGGTTCTTCGACAGGTATAATATCACGCCGGGAGTTGCTTTTACATACTCATTAACTTTTACCGGCAGAAATTCAAGGTTAGCTCCTAGTTCTTCTTCGGTGAAAATACTTGCCAGGTCGTTAACCGTGAGGCGGATAATGCTGTCGTTGCGTCCGCCGAGTTGTTTCCAGTTCGTTATATCCTGGTTGAATATGTCAGCCAATTGATTGGACGTAATAACAGGAACTGTATTCTGCTTGCTTACAGCAATAACGTAATTTTTTTCAATTGGAGTGCTGTTAAATAGCCCAATGCCTTCCCTGAAAAGGAAAACAACGATCAGGATAACCGTTAGGCTGGTAATGGTACTGCTTGAAAACAGTATGCCTGTCACAATTTTTTCGTAAAATCTTCTTCCTTTGGTCATTTAGATCGGAGTTGCCGAAGTGTATTATTGGATTACAATGAATCTGAAATCTGTTGCCTTTTTAGATTTATAAATGTTACTATAAAGGAACATATCCTGATTTCAGAACCAACTGCTGTCCTGCAGGTGAAAGTACAAATTTAACAAAAGGACCGACAATTTTATCGACTGATGTGAGGTAATAATAAAAGAGCGGACGGCTGATCGGGTAGGATTTGTTTTTAGCGGCAGCTACCGAAGGCGCAACATAAGTTTTCCCCTGGTTGTAAGATACGTTAATTGGTTTTATACTTTTTTCGAGATAGGCAAGTCCGACATATCCAATTGCTCCTTTAGTTTGGCTAACACTTTGAACAACAGCTCCGGTTGCAGGCATAAGCAAAGCTGAGGCTGCATAATTCTTGTTACTGAGAACATGTTCCTTGAAAAATTCATAGGTTCCCGAACTTGTTTCACGCGAATAAACAACAATCTTCAAATCGGCACCACCTACTTGTTTCCAGTTTGTAATTTTTCCTGTGTAAATACTTTCAAGCTGTTCCCGTGTGAGTTGAGTAACTTTATTCGAAGGGTGAACTATAACAGCCAGCGCATCGTAAGCAATAATTACCTCTTTAAATGCTTTACCTTTTTCTTTGAGTTTTAATTTTTCATCCATTTTTAAGCTTCGCGAAGCCTGGGCAATATCAGTTGTTCCATTTTCGAGGGCCGCAAGTCCAACACCGGAGCCGCCGCCAGTAACCATAATCGAAGCGTTTTTGTTAGATTTCATGTATTGCTCAGCTTCTGTTTGCGTTAACGGAAGAACTGTATCACTGCCTTTTATCTTTAGTTTTTGCGCAAATAGTTGATTTACTGAAAGTAATACTACTAATAACAGCGTTGATTTTTTCATAAGTATAGGTATTTGTACCAATGTTAATTTTGTGTAAAGTAACGACCCCAATATTAAGTACTGGTTACTCCAATGTTAAATAATTGTTAAGCCTTCTTTCTGTGATTAGGGTTAATTACTGAATATTAATGAATTAGGAAAAATGTTTGTCAGAAATATAGTTAATAAATAGCGGCTGGTTACCGGGGATTGGTTAATTGTTATTTTAGGATCATTATAAACGTGATCAGGATCCTATTAAAGCAAAAACCACCGCGAAAGTAAGCTGTACTGTTCGCGGTGGTTTCAATAAAAGAATATTTATACGAAAAAAATCAGTTACCTGAGCGGAACATATCCGGTTTTCAGAACTAAAGCCTGGCCAGCCGGTGAAAGTACAAAGTTTACATAAGGGCTCACCAGCGTTTCAACTGATTTCAGATAGTAGTAAAAAAGCGGACGGGTGATAGGATAGGTTTTGTTCTTTGCCGTTTCTACTGAAGGGGCAATAAAAGTTTTTCCTTTATCGAAAGATACTTTGAGTGCTTTTATAGTTTTTTCGAGGTAGGCAAGGCCAATATAGCCTATAGCTCCTTTGGTCTGACTTACGCTTTGAACGATAGCTCCGGTAGCGGGCATAAGCAAGGCTGACGGAGTAAAGTTCTTTCCCTTAAGAACATGTTCTTTAATAAATTCATATGTTCCTGAACTTGTTTCGCGTGAATAAACGACCATCTTCATATCGTCACCGCCAACTTCTTTCCAGTTAGTAATTTTACCGGTGAAAATACCTTCGAGTTGTTCACGTGTGAGTTGTGAAACCTTGTTGCCCGGGTTTACAATAACTGCGAGAGCATCATAAGCAATAGTGGTTTCCTTAAATGCTTTTCCGGCATCAGCTAGTTTCATTTTCTCATCAAGTTTCAGGCTGCGTGATGATTGGGCAATATCGGTTGTACCATTGAGCAAAGCTGCAATACCTACGCCTGAACCGCCACCGGTTACCATTATTGAGGCTCCGGAATTTTTCTTCATGTACTGCTCTGCTTCCTGCTGTGTAAGTGGAAGAACAGTATCGCTGCCTTTAATTTTAAGTTTCTGCGCATTTACCTGGCTGAAAGCAACCAGAGCAAATAAAATAATGATTAGTTTTTTCATCTTTGTAATTATTTGAAGTTAATTTTTATTTGTTTTTTTAGTGAAATTAGAATTTATATTGTACACGCAATGTTAATACGTTATCTTTCAGGTCGTTGGTGTGGTTGTTGGTTGAATTTGCACCAGTAATTCCAGAGGTTTCATTTTTAACGATTTCGTAGTAGGCAGTTAGTTTAACCTGGGGATTAAACCTGTAGTTCCATCCCAGACCAAGCGTTGAAAACCTGATATCGCTTGCTGTCAGAAATGTCTTAACAGTTCCGTTCTTTGCAGTAATCTCTTTGCCACTTACCTTTGTATTTGGATCATACCAGTCATATTTTACAACCAGCTGATTTTTTGTTTCTCCAATATTCTGGATTAAGTAAATATAACCTGCGGCGAAATTCCTGTTATAGGTATCGGTTGCAGGTGCTGTTCCCGTTGCTAAGCTTTGGTTAGTCGCATTTGAACCAGGTTGTTTTCCTGTAAGGTATTCAGCTCTTACAGTAGTAATTCCAATCACGGATTGAAGACTTGCCTGCACATCCGCACCCATGTACTGACGTTTTGCGAATTTATTTTTATTGCTTGATGTTGAGTCGACAATGTATCCCTTGTTGCCATCGGTAAGTGTTCCTTGGTTGTAAATGTATTTTGTGCCCTGGAAAACACCCCCGTTATAATAAGACACTCCAAAACCTAGTTTAAATGTTTGCGCAACATTAGCTTTAGCGATTCCCAGATGACCAATAAAATCCTTACGGTTATCAAATTCAGGGTTTATACCATTACCGGCAAAAAATCCCCCATCCAGTTTTATAAAATCGAAACGTGTACCTTTTTTAGGTTGCAAAGTGATTTTTGCTCCTAGATCACGCTCATTAGGAAACAGGGATTGGGAGGCTCTTGCACGCTCCGGTGTTTCACGACTACTTGACGAATAACTGATTTCATATCCGAACGGACGGTCGAAAACACCTGCTGTTAGCGTTACGAAATTTGCCCATGGATCCATTATTGCCACATAGGCATCTTTTATAGCCACGCCTTTCTCAGTAGCATCAAGCTGCAAAACGAATTGTGAGAAGGAATAATCATACGTAAACTTAATCCTGCCCCGACGAATGCCAAACCGATTATCCGCTGTTTTCGGGAAATTACCTCCGGAAAAAGAATTAATGCCAGCGGTGTCAGCTAATTGATACTGAGCCTGTATATAACCTGTTATTTTCAGGCGGTTTAGAAGTTCAATAGCAGATTTGCTGTTTTCCGCGTCAACCTGCAGCTCCGAAATCAGGCTGTCGTTCACTGATTGTTGAGCATTCGCCTTATTCATCAGTAAAATTGTTACCGCTGTAATTGTAGCAAAAGTGATAAATGATCTTTTCATGGATTATTTTAAGTTGTTTTTTGATACAAAGGACATATTAATAGATCAACATATGATTACCAGAATATTAAATAATTGTTAAGTGCATTTAATATGGAGTGTAAGTAGGTGATATTTAGATGTATAGATATTAGTTTGGGGTATTTACTTTATCTGTAATATTAAATGATTGTTATGCACTTGTTAGAGACCTGGAATTGTTACTAAGTAATGTTAATAATGTACTTTGTTTTTTCATGCGTCTCAATCTATTTATCTATGGAAAAACAGAAATTAATCTTTCAAACTAAATATCTTTAGAACTGAATAATTTTTAATCTGACAATGTGTGATTTAATTTTGAATTGTTAAAATGGAAAAATCTGCTAATCTAAAACCTGTTTAACAGAATATTTGTTTAAGCAACTATCTGTGCATTATATGGAAGCTGTTTAATATAATTGGTTTTCCTGTTCTATCTGGAAAACATTGAAAGCTAACTGTTCCTTTCCTCATCTTTTGCCAGTTAACTCCGAACTCTCAACTTCGTTGTCTCTTTTCTGAACCTATTGTTGGGATTGACTCTTTATGTTAATGAACAAAAAAAAAGTCCGCCTCAACATTAAGGCGGACCTGATATCAGAAATGGGAGGTATCTAGAAACTATTTAACGATCATTTTGAGGGAACTGCTCCTATTTCCATCGGATATCTGAATAAAATACATACCCCTGGGAAGTGCAGATGCATCATAATTGATTTCATTTTTACCTGTAACAAAATGATCATGGGCAATAGTAGCTACTTTATTACCGATCATATCAAACAAAGATATGGTTACATTTTTTGATTTTTCGAGGCTGAAACTAATTGTAGCAGTTTTGGAAACCGGATTCGGATATACAGAAGCAGCATTAGTAAGAGTATTTTCTTTCAAACCAGTCTGAATCCATATCGAGCCTGATTTTAGTTCTGATCCGCTTTGCAGCAGAAAATTTGGTTGCCCCAGGTTGAACGGATCTGTATACAGGAGAAGATCATTGGTTGCGAGAGTATCGTTTCCAAATACAGGTGTTTTGAAAAAGTCGCGTTCGAAAGAACTGGCAAAAAATGATCCCATCCCCGACATTACGCAGTGTTGTATTTTCATATCTCCATTGGTGGCATTACCTTGTGAAGCTGTCCCATCAATAAATAAACCTGTTGGCCAGCCTGTAAACACTGAGTTATAAGTACTTAGCCTGGTATTACGTCGAAGGTGCATAGCACGTTTGAAATTTGAGTTTATGGCAGTTGAAAGGTCGTATTTTGGTCCGAAAACCGACATATTAGCCATAATACAACTTGTAATAGGAGTATTTGTTGAACCTGTGCCATCATTATCCGATTCGTAACCATTTGACCCTGAACCAGGATCCGCTATGTCTTTATCGCGTAATGATACACAAAATTGTAACATTCCTGAAAAACCGAAATCGGTATCGAAATCATCATCCCATCCGCGGTAAGCTATAAGGTGTTTTGCATTAACTTTTCCGCCAAACCATTCATAGGAATCGTCACCACTGTACGATACCTGTATGTAATCAAGCGTAGTTCCACTGCCTACACCTCCTAGTGTAAGGCCATTGATTTCTTTGTCCGGAACAAAAGGAATACCTGGGAATTCGATGCGTACAAATTTCAGACTGCCACTATTATCAGCATCATCACTTCCACCATAAACTGAAGTAGGACCACCTTCGATAATTGCTGTTCCACCAGCAGGATTAATGGCTGCTTTACCACAAAGGATAACACCGCCCCAGTCGCCATAACCACGATTACCGGGTGTAAAGTTAGAAGTGAAAATGATAGGTTGGTTAACTGTACCTACTGCCATCAGTTTGGCTCCACGCTCAATGATCAGTGAGCCTTTGGTATCTTTATCACCACGTATTACTGTTCCGGGCTCTATGGTTAAGGTAGCGCCATCACGTACATAATAGAAGCCTTTTAAAAGGTATACATTATTGGCTGTCCAGGTAGTGTTAGTGGTTAATTCACCTTGAACTGTAACGGTAGCTGAAGGATACACCGTATTCTGGCAGTCCCAGTTTGCCCAACCAGCTGTCCAGTCTCCGGTTGTTCCGAAAGCACCCCGATAAGGAACGTGTTCGAAAAAAGGATCATTAATTGTGTTTTGGCTGAATGTGGTCACTGCCAGGCATAACAGCATAAAATTTAAGAGTAATAATTTTTTCATCTTTTTTAGAATTTGATTTGAGGCAAAATTAGTCTGCTGGCTTTACAAGTGTGTTAAGCCAGTATTAATGAAATTGAATCAAATTGTTATTGATAAGATTGTTCATATTTCATTATTTATGTAATGCTGACAAGCTTTTGCTGAAATTTTATACAGCTTGTGAATGATAATAGTATTTTAACATTTAGTTAATAATAAGAGTAGAATTTTGCACCTGATTAATATGAATAAAATATTGAAATAGATGCAGAATAAATATTTCACATTATGGCTTTTGTTTTTTACTACATCCGCAATAGCTCAGCAGACAGGAATTAAAGGAATAATAGCTGATAAGACGAGTAAAGAAACACTGGTAGGAGCAACCGTATTAATACAAGGTACAACAACAGGATCAACTACCGATCTTGATGGGAATTATTCGATTACCGGATTAACTCCCGGAAGTTACAATCTGGTTATTTCCTATATTTCGTATAAAACACAAATTATCGAAAAGGTTAAAGTTGTTAAAAATGAAATGCTTGAGCTAAATGTTGACCTTGAAGGCAACAGTGTTGCGCTTGAAGGAGTTGTAATTTCGGCTAAAAGCAAGATGGGGGGCAGCGAAGTATCCATGCTATCATCAATGAAAATGAGTAACCTTGTTGTAAGTGGCATCTCGAGCCAACAGATAAATCGTTCTCAGGACCGTGATGCATCAGAGGTTATCAGGCGTGTTCCGGGAATAACCATAATGGACGACCGGTTCGTAATGGTAAGAGGTTTGAGTCAGAGGTATAATACGGTTTGGCTTAACAATGCGTCTACTCCCAGTTCGGAAGCCGATGTAAGAGCTTTCTCATTTGATGTAATTCCCAGTTCGATGCTCGAAAATATTATGGTATATAAAAGCCCTGCACCCGACCTGCCTGCAGATTTTTCGGGAGCTGCCATTAAAATATTTACTAAAAACAATGCGGATAAGAATAGTTTTTCTTTGGCTTATTCCACTTCATACAGACCTGGTGTTACATTTAAAGATTTTAGTAACTACCGCATGAGTAAATACGAATGGTTAGGATTTGACGATGGAAGCAGGGCATTGCCTTCAGACTTTCCATCTCACCTTAATGATGTTACAGATAAAAATGTACGGCAACGCCTTGGAAGGGAACTGGACAAAGTATGGACACCATCTATGAGCAATGCTATCCCGGACCAGCGATTTCAGTTTGGCCTTACCCGACGTTTTCTGATAAAAAAAGTATCGGTAGGAACTATTAACAGTGTGACATACAGTTATACTCAGAATGTTGATAAAGTTTTCCGTGCCGATTACCAGCAGTATGATACTGTTAAAGATGTTCCGGATACCAATTATTATTTCAATGATATTCGTAATAAGGCTACTGTAAAAATCGGCGGTCTCAGCAACTGGTTATTTGTATTTGGTAACAACCAGAAAATTGAATTCCGCAATCTGTTCAACCACCAGGGTTACACGCAAGTGATTGATCGAAGCGGCCGCGACAATTACGGGGGGCTGACTATTCGCTCTGAAGAGTTGAGTTTTAACAGCAGGAATACCTATTCAGGGCAATTGGCCGGGGATCACAATTTCGGAAATAAGAAAACCCATTTCGACTGGACTTTAGGATATTCCTATGCTGACAGGTATCAGCCTGATTTGAAACGAATTACAAGTACTTTGGTCGAAGATCCCGATAATCAGTACTATGGACAGTATGGAGTGAATTTTTCATTTTCCGCTTCTCCTGAACTATCAGGACGTGTTTATCAGGACTTAAAAGAACATATTTATAATGGTAACTTTAATTTTACTAACACATTTGAATTAGGACATTTCAAACCAGAACTGAAAGCCGGGCTGTATCTGGAGAAAAAGGACCGTGAATTTAACGCCAGGCTGATAGGTTACGCCATTGCAAATACTTCTAAATTCAATTGGGGACTTCCTTATCAACCGGTTGATGTGATTTTTGCAGATACCAATATAAATACCACCACAGGTATTAAGCTTGATGAAACAACCAATAAAAGTGATTCCTACACAGCAACTAATGATCTTCTGGCAACTTACCTGGCCTTTAACCTTCCTTTTACACATAAACTTAATTTGTATACCGGAATCCGAATGGAAAAGAACAACCAGCAAATGCATAGTTATTCAAGTGACAATGGCAGTGAAGAAGTTAATATCATTATAGATAAAACTGATTTTTTCCCATCTGCAAACCTTAGCTATAAATTTACTGAAAAATCGCTTGCCCGCATTTCCTATGGGCTAACCATAAATCGTCCAGAGTTTCGTGAAATAGCTCCGTTCGCCTTCTACGATTTCGAAATGAAAAAGCTGGTGCGTGGTAATCCTGAACTTCGAAATGCCAGTATCAGTAATTATGACTTACGATACGAATATTACCCAAGCCCAAGCGAAACATTTGTTTTGGGAGTATTCTATAAAGATTTCAGAAAACCAATAGAAACCATTGAAATCAATTCAGGAAGCGGTAAAGATTATACTTTCCAGAATGCACTGGGAGCAACAAATTACGGTCTTGAACTCGAACTACGGAAATCGCTTGAAAGCCTCGGCAAAAAGGATAATATCTTCAGGTACTTTAAAAATTTCATGCTGGTAGCAAACGCTTCATATATTAAGAGTGAAATTAAGCTTGACACTGAAAAATTCTACTCTGCGGAGGCTAAGCGCCCAATGCAAGGTCAGTCACCTTATATTGTTAACCTTGGAATGTACTATCAGGATAACGATCATGGACTTATGGTAAGCTTGCTGTATAATATGATTGGGAAAAGAATTGTTGTAGTTGGGCTTGATACACCTGATGTTTACGAAATGCCCCGAAATGTAATTGATTTAACTCTGACCAAGAATGTCGGAGAAAATGTTCAGGTTAAAGCTGGAGTCCAGGATATGCTGAACCAGAAAGTTGTAGAAAAACAATTTGTTAAATACAAAAATCTTGATGGAGCCACAGTTAGTCGGGAACAATCAACCCTTGAATATAATCCCGGAAGTTTATTTTCGCTGGGTGTTGTCGTTAATTTTAATAAGTAGTTTTATGATTACAAGATCAAATGGCAAGGATTTAGAAAACATCAAAAAGGCTAAAATGAAAAAAATCATCATCATCTCCATACTGCTTTTAACCATAACAAGTGTTTACAGTCAATCACTTGAATACAGTGAAGGTTATTATTACAAAAACGGAATGTTATACACCGGAACATTTACAGAGTTTTGGCCAAATAAAAATGTTAAACAAGTCCAAAATATCAACAATGGTCTGGAAGATGGAATTACAGAAATATACTTTGAAAATGGACAGGTCCAGGAACAACGCTCTTATTTCGAGGGACAAAAACATGGTTTATGGAATACATTTAATGAGGCGGGCTTAAAAATCGCGGAGGCCAATTACCGTCATAACAAGAAGGATGGAATCTGGCGTATCTGGGATGAACACGGAAAGCTCCGATATGAAATGTATTATAGCAATGGCGATAAAACCGGAACCTGGCGAACCTGGGATGAAAACGGAAAGTTAACCGGCGAAAGAAATTACAGCATTAATTAGTATGATTCCTGAACGTTGCTTTAATTGACTGGTATTCTGCTTTTTGATAAATATTCGAAACGTTTTTCTTCAACCGGATTAGAATTCAAATAATGAACCTCATTAAAATCTGTGTAACTTTATTAGTATTTGTCTCTGTTTCATGTAAGCATGAACCAATACTTCCTCCTTTACCGGGAGATGTGAATTATGGAAAAGATATTGCACCGATTATGCAAAAGAATTGTGCGTATTCAGGATGCCATGTTTCGGGTAATAATATCAACTTTCCCCTCGAAAAATACAGTGACCTTATAAATTACGGACAAGTTATTCCTTATAAGCCACTTGACAGCGATTTGTACGATGTAATCGCGCGTGGCTATATGCCTCTTGGAGGAAGATTACAGCTTACTGACCAGAAACTCATTTATGATTGGATTGTAAAAGGAGCGCAGGATAATTGAAGCGATTTATTAAACTGTATTTTATTAGTTTATATTTTGAGGTATGTATCTAATTTCAAAAAAACTAACTATCCCAATTTGTTTTGTAAGTTGTTGTTTTTCGAAATCTATTATTCTGATAATGAGGGTTTTTATATATAATAAAACAGTAATACATCCTTCACATTAACTTTATATGCAGTAGTTACTTTTGGGAAACTTATCCTTATGATACCAAAAGTTCAACATAAGTCAGCAGAGCGTTTTGTAACTATAGGTAAAAAATCTTTGCATCTTTTCCCTGAAGTTTTTTATGCAGGCAGTTTATTTCGCCAAACAACCGCAGATTTTATTTCAAAGCAACTTCTTTCACTGTTTGCCGACTTTTACCCTCTCGTAAAGCACTAACAATTTAACATGAAGAAACGAAAACGTCAGATTGATATACTCGTAATTTCCGATATTCACCTGGGTACTTTCGGATGCCATGCCAAAGAACTCCTTCATTACCTTAAAAGTATCAAACCCAACATAGTAGTTTTAAACGGTGACATCATTGATATATGGCAGTTTAGTAAAACATACTGGCCCAACAGCCATATGAAGGTAATTAAGCACCTGATCAACTGGATGGGCAAAGGTGTTAAAACTTATTATGTTACCGGGAATCACGATGAAATGCTTCGCAAGTTCGAAGGATTGAAAATGGGGTCTTTAAGCATTGTGAATAAAGTTGTATTAAAGCTGCCTGATGGCAAAAAAGCCTGGGTATTTCATGGCGATGTGTTCGATGTAACCATGCAGCATTCAAAATGGCTGGCTAAATTAGGATCGGTCGGATATGATATTTTGATTCTCATCAACCGGTTTTTCAATTTTATTTCCGAAAAAGTATTCCATAAAGGCAAACTTTCTTTATCTAAAAAAATTAAGGAAAGCGTAAAATCGGCCGTTTCGTTTATCAATAATTTTGAGCAAACCACAGCTGATATTGGCATCAGCAATAAATTCGATTTTGTTATCTGTGGACACATTCATCATCCTGAAATCAGGGAAATCAGTAATGATGACGGAAGTATCATCTATCTCAATTCAGGCGATTGGGTCGAAAACCTGTCTGCTCTTGAATTTGCAAACGGCGAATGGTCAATTTATCGATTTAAGGAATCTGACAATTTAGAAATGATCAATGAAATTGAAGAAGAAATATCTGAACCAACCAATGACCAGCTCTTTGATATTATGCTTCACGAATTTAAAATGATGAGGCAATGAAGATATTGTATGCTATTCAGGGAACAGGAAATGGTCATTTAAGCAGAGCAAGAGATATAATTCCTATTCTGCAAAAGAACCACGATGTTGATCTATTGATAAGCGGTTCGCAGGCCGATGTGGAATTGCCATACCCGGTAAAATATCGTTTCAAAGGACTCGGTTTTATTTTTGGAGCAAATGGTGGTATTGACCTGGTTGAAACGTATAAAAAAAATTATATAAAACGATTGTTTTCTGAGCTTAACAGCCTTCCTGTTGAGGAATATGACCTGGTTATTAATGACTTTGAGCCGGTTTCGGCCTGGGCATGCAAACTGAAAAATGTGATGTGTATTTCTATAAGCCACCAGGCAGCAGTTTTAAATAAAAAAGCACCCCAACCAGCGGATGTGGATTTAATAGGGAAAGCAATACTGAAAAATTATGCTCCTGCTCAGGCAAAATATGGATTTCACTTTAAACCATATTCCGAAAATATTTTTACCCCGGTTGTTCGAAGACAGGTACGGGAACTGAATCTTGAAAATAAGGGTCACTATACTGTTTACCTGCCATCGTATGATGATAAACGGATTTTAAAAGTTTTAAAACAATGTGGTGAAACACAATGGCAGGTTTTCTCAAAACACAATAAACTGATGTCCGGATACGGGAATATTATAATTCAACCCATTAATAACGAGGCTTTTATAGAAAGCATGGCTTCCGCTGCAGGTGTGTTATGCGGAGCCGGTTTCGAAACCCCTGCCGAAGCACTTTTCATGAAGAAAAAGCTGATGGTAATTCCAATGAAAGGTCAACATGAACAACACTGCAACGCCGCAGCTTTAAGAGAAATGGGAGTACCTGTGATGAAAAGTCTTAAACTTGAAAATGTTGATAAAATCATGGGCTGGATTGAAAAAGGCGCAATTATCGAAGTTGATTACCCGGATGAAACTGAAAAAATAATAAAGAAAATACTTACAGTTCATGCTCCTGAAAAGGTACAGCAACCCATTGTAGAAAAACAATATACGGTTAAGAAATTCAGATATCTTATCCTGAAAAAAATAATTGCATCGATATAATTTGTGGAAATGAGTTTTGCGGTTAAGGATTTTGGACCGGATTTTAATTGGGGCGTTTCAACTGCAGCTTACCAGGTTGAAGGTGCCTGGGATTCAGATGGGAAAGGTAAATCTATCTGGGATGTTTTTTCGAATACAAAAGGAAAAACATTTCAGGGTGAAAACGCGAATATTGCCTGCGATTTTTACAGGCGATACACGCATGACATCATCCTGATGGCTAAGCTAAAAATCCCGAATTTCAGATTTTCCTTATCATGGAGCCGGCTCCTTCCAAATGGGACAGGCAAAGTAAATCCTCAAGGTATTGAATTTTACAACCGAGTGATTGATTTTTGCCTTGAAATGGGTATTGAACCCTGGATTACCCTATATCACTGGGATTTACCTTATGAACTTGAAAAACGTGGAGGTTGGACCAACCGTGAAATAATTCAATGGTTTGGGGATTATATAGAACTTTGTGCCAGGTATTTTGGTGATCGGGTGAAAAACTGGATGGTGCTGAATGAACCTGTAGTGTTTACCGGCGCTGGCTATTTCCTGGGCGTTCATGCACCGGGCAGGAAAGGTCTTAATAATTTTCTTGCAGCTATTCATCATGCAGCCATGTGCCAGGCCGAAGGCGGACGAATTATACGTTCTCTTATTCCAAATGCCAGGGTTGGTACAACATTTTCCTCAGCTTATATTCAGCCATTCAATACATCATGGCAGGATGAAAAGGCGGCACAACGTATTGATACCTTGCTCAACAGGTTATTTGTTGAACCCCTCGCCGGACTTGGTTATCCTGTAGCCGATTTAAAACTACTGCAAAGGCTTGAGCCTTATATTAAAGACGGAGATGAAGCCAAGCTTGCTTTTAATATGGATTTTATAGGTGTTCAGAATTATACCAGGGAAATGATAGCCCATTCCCGTTTCACTCCTCTGATTTGGGCAAAGGTTATTAAAGCGGATAAACGTAATGTTGAAACTACCGAAATGAATTGGGAGGTTTATCCTGAATCCATTTATGAAATGCTTATACAATTTAGTAAATACACAAGTTTTAAAGAAATAATTGTTTCCGAGAACGGGGCCGCTTTCCAGGATCAACTCGTAGATGGTAAAATTCATGATGTGAAAAGGATCAACTATCTGGAAAGCCATATAAACCAAGTGCTTCGCGCCAAAAAGGATGGCGTGAATGTAACCGGTTATTTCGTATGGAGTTTTACCGATAATTTTGAATGGGCCGAAGGATTTAAGCCAAGGTTTGGCTTGGTGTATGTTGATTTCAGATCACAGGAGCGCCTGATTAAGGAATCAGGATATTGGTATAGCATGCGAATAAGAAGCAATGCTTTTTTGTAATAGTTGATTATTTATCAAAGGCATTTCAAATATCTTATGCTGAAAAATAAAAAAAAAGCTGTACGAACCTGGTACAGCTTTGAAAATATGGAGGTATTCACGGGATTATCTGACAGTGTCTAACTTAATATCAATCATCTCTTTTTCACTCGGATTAAGATTGACGTTTTCAACCAAACTGTTTTTATAAGAAATCAAAGAAAGAATAAGGTTGTAGTTTCCTGGTGTTATGCCATCAACAGTGAATGATCCATCAAGGTCGGTATAAACCTTAATATCTGTACCTTCTATCGAAATGGAAACTCCGGCAAGCGATTCTCCGGTTTTAATATCTAATACTTTCCCTGAGATACTTGCCTTTGCACTTGCGATTTCCGGTGTATTATCTCCGGATGCAAATGTGTTTTTGTTTAATACCAGAATAACTCCAATTAAGATGATGCCGATTAATCTTTTCATTTAGTTCTTTATTTTGTTTGGTACAAATTTACTCCATGGATATTAACTCATTATTACACTTGTATTAATTAAATGTTAAGATTTTAACATGAGATCATCATCTGGATTGACGTTTAGGGGTCATAAGAAAATGGTATTTAAGTAAATAATATTTCTAATAAACTTTTATTTGTTACAAAATAAGTAATTGGGAAAAATATACTGTCTTACTTTTGATCCTCTAAGTTTTGACCATTCCCAAGCCTTCAACCAGTAATTCTCTGAAGTGATTCAGTACATTATTTTAAAATCTTCCCTGTATGATGTGCAAAACAAAAGTGGAATATTGAGGGGTAAAAAAAGGAAATCTGGAAAAATATTGGAACACTATTTCTTTTTCTTTCGATTGTTTATTGATGATATGGAAATAAAGCCAGTATTTTATTTTCTGAAGTTTGTAACGTTGCGTAATACTTGCTGTTTCATATTTACACCTGATTAGGTAACTACCCCAAAATCAAGACATTTTAATAAAGTCGCATAATTTTTGTTCTTTCTTAACATTAAGTTAACAAAGTATGCTTATCTTTGCAAAATAATTTAGTAACCATAAGCTTGAGACAATTTAAAGTCTCAATAATGAGCGTTAGGAAAATGGTAATAAACGGTTGCCTGGCTCACAACAAAAAAACCAAAACATTTACTGAAAGTTTTGTAAGTAACGGAAACGTTATGATCTGTAAATGTTAAACTTAATTAATGGAGGACACCACAATGTACACACAGATAAACCCTGAATATATAGTTGCTTATTTTGAGAAACCAATCATTGTTTCACGTTTGATCAGAGTTTTTCAATACGAATTATCAAAACGACTTAGATTCAAATCTATTTCTTCAGCCTGCGGAATAAGTTAAATCTACAAATTCCTTTCTACAGTCTTCTGGCTTTCAGGATTGATTTCGTTTGCTCAATTTGGTTTTAATGAAATTGAATTGAGTTCGATCCACGAAATCCATCTTGCCCCTTGTTCATTCAGAAAACCGGGAGGCCTGGAAAACTGTGCCTCAAAGCTATTGAAATTTATCAGCTGATTGGCTTGTACCTGATTGTGAGAGCGTTATCGGTTTTAATTCCTATTTCGCCGATTAAATCTGTTATGTTTGTTCCTGCGCTATTTTAAGTGCTGTTGCTTATTTGCTTTTATTGGTTTTACCTGTTAAAGGCTATGATTATCTGCCTGATTTGGGGCCATTTTATGCCCGATAAATCCAAGTATCGCCCATGGAACAATGGCATCGGCGAAATGCGCAAATATATCAGGCGCTTTGTACCAGATAAAGTTTGCGTAAGGAACAAAGAAAAATCCGATCATTCCAACTGCCAAGGAAAGGTAAAGCTTGTTCACCAGACCAGGATTTTTTTGTTGGAGAAAAAGCCAGAACAAAAGAAATGAAATTATGAAACTAACAAGGATGCTCCGGATCATGGGCATAGCCATGCTCATGGAATAAACTTTATGATAATTGATTATAGCCCAGGATTTGCCTTCCATCGAAGCCATTTTAGCCTGCTGTTCAGCCTGGCTCAATGATGGATCAGGTTGTCCCAGGAGATACATACCTTCTTTAACCCCTTGTTTTTCTAACATTTGTAAGATGCTGTCCTGCGCCGAAGTATAACTCGAAGCTGCCTTGTGAAAATTAGGCATCGCATATGACAGGAATTGCCACGCAAAAATAACTATCGCGCCAATTAATGAGAAGAGCAGTTTACGTTTCATCTTTAAGAGATTTTGGTTAGACTCAAAGATACAAAAATAAAGTTCAAATGTCGGTTTACGTATTTTATTTCGAAGGTATTCCCCTTTTGCCTGGCTGTTTACTATTAAATTTGATCAACATATTGTTATATCCAATATTTTAATATATTTGCATAAAATAATACCTTTAAGTATTAATTTATGTTCATCAGCAAAACATCCGAATACGCGTTACGCATTCTCACATACATGGCGCTAAACAGCGAAACTCAGTTTTCGGCCTTCACACTTTTTCATGAGCTTCATATCCCCAAGCGATACCTTATGAGGTTACTTACCGATTTGTCGAAAAGCGGTTTTATTAAAGCAACCCGCGGCAGGAATGGAGGATATGTATTTGCCCGCCCGCTCAGTACCATCTATTTTTCGGAAATTATTGACTCGGTTGAGGGGCTTTTGTCCTTCGAAGCCTGTGTTCTGGGCAATACATTTTGTCCGGTGGATAAACCCTGTGTAATGCATCAATTATGGGATAAACCTAAAAGAGCATTTCTTGAAACGATTAAATCCACATCACTGGCTGATTTGAAAAGTGGCAAAAGCAATCCATTACAATAAATTCCTAATCAATTAAATTATTAACCATTAAAACGTAAAACTATGGTCGACTCGAATACCGTCCTTTATGGACAAACATTTATTTACACTTTTTATGCACTGGCCATCATCCTGCTGGTAGGCTGGTTCGCATATCGTGTAACAAGCGATGGCCCTTCAAAAGTGAAGCCGGCTTACTTTTACACTTTTGTTGGGTTTCTGATCCTGCTGGGTGTAACAATACACATTGTTACGTTCAATACTATTCCCTGGGCGCCAATGGATTTGAACAGGGCAGATATTAAAGCTGATAAGATATTTGAAATAGGTGTTCAGGATCACAAGTTTCAACTACCTTCCGCTAAATTGCTCATTAAAACCAACGACAAGGTGCTTTTTAATGTGAAATCGGGCGATCTAACCTATGGATTCGGATTGTTTCGTAAAGATAACAGTATGGTTTTCCAGATGCAGGTTATCCCAGGTCACAACAACGACATTTTATGGCAATTCGACAGGCCTGGCGTTTATTCAATCCGATCAACCGAATACTCAGGCCCTGCCGGTGTATTTATGATCGAAAAGGATGTAGTTGAAGTCACAGATTAATTCAATCCAAAATAAACATAAAAACTTGTTGTTATGAGCTATTTAGATACTTTAATGAATGGAGAACAGGGATTATTTAAACACCGTTCCCTGACTCCAATGCAGAAAATTACACTACGCTTTGTGGTTGTCGGATTGTTGTATTACGGATTGGTAGTACTTGAAGGAATGATCATGAGGGTGTACGAAGTAAGCCCGATACCAGGAATGCCCAAAGAGCAATTTTTCGCTATACTTACGGCACATCCACTGGTTGGAATTTTTGGTTCAACCTATTCCATAGTATTCGGAGCATTCCTTTTTCTTGTACCTTTTTTGATGAATAAACCTTTGTGGAGCATTAAACTGGCGAACATTACATTCTGGTGCATCGCTATCGGCACTTTCATTTTCTGGTTTGCCGGTTTTGTATCGCATTATGCTCCTCTTTATACACTGTATTGGCCATTACCAGCTGATTTTAAGCAATTTAGTGTTATTGGCGGCACATTCTTTATTACAGGTATCGCAATAATTATGGTTGGCACCTTATTGTTTGTTGTCAATATTTTTAAAACTATTGTTTACACTCCCGAAGGATGGGCAAAACAGCCTGTTGGAGCATTAATCGGATCAGCAATAGGGTACAGTGGGTTAAAGAACCTATTCAAAAAGAAAGATAAACAAGAGGAGCACCTTGTTTCGTTACCGGTTGCTGCCATTGCAAGGGGAACTGTAGATGTTGCCCTTAATGCCGGTATTATTCTTTTTACCGGTGTTCTCATTTTGATATATATGGTTGCGGCATTGTTGGGATACGATCTTAAATCATCGGCAATAGATGCTTTATTATATAAAAACTGGTTTTGGTGGGGCCTCGATCTTGTTGCTGACGGTTTGGTTCTGATATTTGTTGCAGGAACATGGTATCTGCTGGCCACTTTGATTACAGGTAAGAAACTTTTTATGGAGAATTGGGCAAGGGCTGCTTTGTTGGTTGAACTGGTAGTTTCATGGACTGTGTGGTCGCACCATTTAATGTCCGACCAGGCTCAACCCGGGTTTCTCAAAGTAGCTTCCGGTGAAATGGTAACAGCTTTCGAGCTTATAACCCAGGGACTTGCCTTCTTTATTACACTGGCGACATTATGGAGCGCACGCCCGTTGAAAATGAGCAATCCTTTGAAATTCCTTTTAGGCGGATTACTTGGTTTTGCTCTGGCGGTACCGGCAGGTATTATGCAGGCCGATTTGGGATTGAACCGAATCCTTCACAATACACAATGGGTTATTGGTCCACATGTACACGTTGCTATCCTTGTTGGATTAAGTATGACCTTGTATTCAGCCATTTATTTCCTTTTTCCTATACTTACCAACGGGGCAAAGCTTTATAGCCAGAAATTAACCAATGTACATTTCTGGTGCCATCTCATTGGAGGTATCGGAATGGGTGCATTTATGGGAATGGCAGGTTTGCAGGGTATGTTACGCCGCTCACTATATATAAATGGTGAATTTATGCCTTATATGGTTCTGGCCGCTATTTCGGGCGCGTTACTATTAATCGCCTTTCTGGCGTTCCTATATAACATAATAATGACGGTGGGAATCAACGGGCTCCTTGGAATATTCAAAGCGCCGGCTGTTAAGACAACCGACTTATTACCTAAAGCATAATTACATTCGAGAAATTACCTGGATAGTTTTTCGGGTATTCAGTGACGGATAATACCTGTTTCAAAACAGTTACTCTTATTAACTGTGCAAACTTTGAATCAGGTATTATCCGTTCTGTTTCTGGCTACTGTTACTTCAGGTATCAGCTTAAGTCTGCCATGAAATCCGAAACATCCAAAATCGATCAGGTAACAGACCGGATGGTGTCTTAACGGAGAAAGAAATCAGGATTGAGGAGCAATAAAATGGATTTAATCTATAAAAAGTTTATGAACGCTTCTGATTCATACTATGTTACAAACAGCACCAGGTTAATTGTGCTGTTTTATTTTATAACATCATCCTCTGTATCAACCTCTGCGTCAGATCCTTTAGGTATGGCTGTTTCATCCTCATCTATTAATTTCTTTACATATTTATTTTTATCTCTCTGATCGCGCCAAACTATAATGACAATAACTAAAATTGCTGCTACTACAACGATGAACAGGATTAGCCATTTCGATTCCATGATTCTTTTCTTTTTACATCCAGGAATAAGTAGTATAAAGATAGTGCATATTTATTGATTTTCTAAAAATTTACCAAGTGATAAAAGTTAGAAAAGATTCAAATTTTCCGGCGACAGGGATATCTGATTTTGCTATTGTTAACTAGCTGTGCTCATCGCTTTAACTCCATCCAAACCAGACAAAAAGATAATAAATCAAGGCAGCAATAGCCATTGAAACAGGAATTGTCAGTATCCACGCATACATCAGGTTAATACTCACCCCCCAGCGAACAGCCGTAACGCGCTTGGTTAAACCTGTACCCATAATGGCGCCGGTTATGGTATGAGTTGTACT
Source organism: Bacteroidales bacterium (assembly GCA_963665485.1). GTDB lineage: Bacteria > Bacteroidota > Bacteroidia > Bacteroidales > UBA4417 > UBA4417. Next base: position 2,954,334 of record OY762227.1, read on the forward strand.
TACCGGGATACCGAAGGCGTCAGTACCAAATAAAAGTATGGCGCCTGCAGTTTCAGCTGTTACTCCTTCGAATGGAGTGAGCTTGGTTATTTTAGAGCCCATCGTCTTTACAATTCTCCATCCACCTGATAATGTTCCGGCACCTATAGCAGCATAGCAACCAATTGCAATCCAGGCCGGAATAGCGTGTATCTTGCCTTCCACAAGAGTGATATGCGCCCAGTGTGGTATAGCGGTAGGATCAATTCCATGAAAATATACCATTAAGGTGGCCGCAATTATACCCATTACTTTCTGAGCGTCATTTCCACCATGCCCCAGACTAAAGAGCGCTGAAGAAAATAATTGCAGTTGTTTAAAGTACTTGTTAAGTTTATGTGGATTTCCTTTTCGCAACAGGTTTAATAGTAATACAGATATAAAGTACGAGATTACCATTCCTAGAATTGGAGCAAGGAATATAAATGATGCTATTTTTATTATTTTATCCGAATGTACAACTCCCCATCCCGCATGTGCAATTGCAGCTCCTGCAAAACCACCTACGAGAGTGTGTGAAGAACTGGAAGGAATTCCCAGGTACCAGGTTAGCAAATTCCATAAAATGGCAGCTATAACACCCGCCAGTATTACCTGTAGTGTAATGGCATTGGTATCAACTACTTTAGCAATGGTATCAGCGATTTTCAACTCAAAAATGGCATATGCCAGAAAATTAAAGAAGGCAGCCCATAATACAGCCTGAAACGGACTCAATACTTTGGTCGAAACTATGGTTGCTATTGAATTCGCCGCGTCATGAAACCCGTTGATGAAATCAAAAAGGAAAGCCAGACTTATGATAATAAGTAGTAGAGTAAAATTCATAGGTTTTAGGTTTGTTGCTCTTATAAATTGTAAAAAGAAAACCAGGTAGATTGCTGATAAATTGATCATTGATCTTGATGGTTTTTAACCCACCTTAATCATAATTGCAGCAAAATTTTCGGCTACATCTTCGCATTTATCCATCGCTTTCTCCAGCGATATCAGTATATCCCGTTCCTGTATCAATTTAATGGCATTTTTTTCTGTATCGAACAGTTCCATCAGAAATTTCTGATTTAGTTCGTCAGCTGTGGATTCAAGCTGGCTTATTCTGGCATAGTTTTCCTGGTACCTGTGAAAATCACTGGCTGACTTTACATTACGGAGGACAAACTGGATTTCTTTATTCGCGGCATGAATACAATCGGCTACTTTCACAAACTCTTCCGGAAATTGGGGAAGTTTGTACAAAAATATACGGCTCGAAGTGGTGTGGATCTGATCAACTACATTGTCGATATTTGAAATAAGCTCATGGATATCTTCCCTGTCGAAAGGTGTAATGAACGTTCCGTTTAATTCATTCAAAAGCTTCCTGGTAATTTCATCACCTTTATGTTCTGCTAACTTAATAGTATCAACATATTCTTTCCTTTTCTCAAAATTCGTTTCACGAATAAGTTTTATCAGTATTTCCGATGTATCAACGAGGTTATCGGCAGATTGAAGGAATAAGGGGAAAAATTTACGGTCTTTCGGGACCATAAAGCTAAACAGCTTCTTTATATCCATATATTGGGTATTTGTATAACAAATTTAGAACCAATTTTTCAATATTTCTTATTCCGTTTTAAGAATTAACACAAACTTAATATTAGAGAAATACGAATGTGGATTTTTTTTTCAATATCATGAAATTGGCTACGCCGGGATTTTTAGAAACCAATCTATTTTTTACGTCTGATCAGAGTTTTAAAATATGAAATTCCGGAACGACTATGAATCAAATCTAATTCTTCAGGCTACTGAATTAATAAGTTTCTAAATCATACACTTCCTTTTTTATACTTTCAGAATCGAAGATGTAAAGTTTGATTTCAATGCATTATAATGGAATTGAGGTATATGCTGAGCTATATACCCAGCTTATTTAGTTATTTATCCTGGCAAGCCAGAGTGATGAGCATGAAATGATTGAAAATTCCTGGTAAACAGCTTGATGATTGCCGTTTCAAATTCACTTTACTATTACAAAATTCCCGTTGTAGCACTGATTTGAATTTGTAAGAAGTTTTAAATGATACAATCCATTTCCTAAACCGGAATTTAAGTTAATTGTGAATATGCCGCTACCGGCAGTAGTAAAACCGGTATTTTGCACCAGTACACCGGTATTGCTAAAGATTTGAATTTCTTCAATGACTACGTTCTCTTTGCCGGTATCAATAACCAGGTAGTCGGTGGCCGGATTTGGATACAATTTTACCAGCTTTTTTCCGGCAAACGTATCATTAGTACTTAACGGAACTACGGCAACCTTATTCAGTTCAGTATCCATCCAGGTCATTCGGTTTGTCATATATGTTTTCAGATAGGCAACCTCTTTCTCATAGGTATTTCTGAACTGGTAACCGGCTGTTTCACGCCACAGGTACACGCCCAGAATTGGCCATTGGCTAAAATTTCGTGCCTGAGCCTGGTTAAGGAGTGAAGCGCAAGAATCGATATACCCGTTAATTCTGGCTGTTGAGAGCTTATTAGCCCGAAGTTCCTCCCACTTTAACCTGACCCTGTATTTAAATCGGGGATCGCTCCATAGTTTCGACCAAAAGACAGGAATACACCCATCATTCTCAGGAAAAATCCATCCGGATGCAGACGCGCCATTTTTATAGGTTGAGTTTCCTGATGATTGGTCAAAATCCCAAGCTGGTCCTGCGTCAAGTTTAGCATTCCTGTCTTTATGAAAATAAGCGCTCCATCCATACGCATCGCTGTTGCGCATGGTTTCCTGCGTAATAAGTTCATCAACAAATGAGTTAACGTTTATAAATTTCTCATATCCATTTACAGCATCGTTAAATGTAGCCGATAGCATTAAATTCCTGAAATCGTTATCGTAATTCTTTATATAGTTAAGTTGCTCAGTAGTAATATCTTCCTCCTTTGGGTAATGTATAGTTCGATGCTGGCCAAAAACACCCGGAAGATCATCTGAAGCAAATCCTGTTACTTCGTAAATATAACCGCCTGTTAAATTCTCGCCTGAATTGTCGGAAGCCGTAAGCTTACTGATATTGAGCCTGTTTTTGGTGCGTTTTATTTTTTCTATCAGCAGGTAAACTCCCATATAGTTACCATTAACCAGCAATTCGCAATACCTGGTGTGGCTTGTCCATTCGCCTGTGCTTTCCGAAATATAATGGGCAAGAGCATCCCGGATCAAAGTTCGGTCGATATACGAAGCAAGCAATATCCAATCGTTGTCGGCAGGCATGCCCAACAAGGAAACGTCCAGATTATTACCTGATGCATCACGCGTTTCAAGTGTATAAGGCTTTTTGCCGAAACCCTGGGTGGAGTTTCCATGAAGCTCAATTCCTATAGTCCCGTCAAAATCAGTATAAGCATCAGTAATAGTGTTGATCCCGTTCGCATTGTTAATTATGCCCATGTGGGCATCTACTTTAGGATCATCGACAATTGTCGCATTATTGTTGGTATTAATAACAATGATTGGCAGGTTGGAGCTTGTAAGGGTAACAACAGACTGCGAAAGAGCGTTTTGCGTGTTTGTAAGGAACGTAAATAAAACAAAAACGACAACAATGTTTTTTTTCAAGTAAGTCGGTTTAATGGTTGCTGATAAATGATTGACAATTGTTTGTTTATGTGAGCCGGTCTGTGCCTTTTTTATGATTTATAAGCAAAGATATTCATTTATTAATACTCATTTTTAATTAAATCAGTTATCAGCAATGATCCATTCTTTTCCTGCGGATAATGCCTGTAGACTAATCGTAACAATGTCGGGTAAACGATAAGCAATAATGGCAGTGCTATTATAAATCCGCCGATTACAGCAATAGCCAGGGGCTGATGGAGTTGAGCTCCTACTCCTATACCCAGGGCAATTGGCAGCAATGCAACAATCGCACCCAGTGCAGTCATGAGTTTGGGCCTGAGTCGCGTGGAAATGGCGTAAACAATTGCATTATCTATATTATCCGTTTTCAGGCTATGGAAAAACTGCAAATAGGTAAAAATGGCATTTTCGCCAATGATACCAATAATCATTATGATTCCGGTGTAGCTACCAACATTAAGTGGAGTATTTGTAATAAACAGGGCTAAAAGGCTTCCTGCCATTCCCAGAACCGATATAAACATGATAAGCAATGCCACACGGATTCGTTTGAACAGAAATATCATCACAAGGAATACCAACAATATGGCCGAAATCAGAATCAACAATAGTTCGCTGAATGATTTTTGCTGCTCCTGGTAAGCGCCGCCGTAGCTGATATGATAGCCTAATGGCAGGTGAAGTTCTGTTTTTATTCCGCTTTGAATATCACGCATCACACTTCCCAGGTCGCGGTTATTGAGGCGGGCAATGACCGGTATCATGGACTGCAGGTTTTCGCGTTCAACTTCTGCAACGCCCTGTTCTGTTTGAATATCAGCTAGTTGGTTGATGGGTTGCAGATTTCCGTTGGGAAGAAATATGGAACTTTGCCTGAATTTTTCGAGTGGAGTCTGGGCTGCATTATGGTATAGCATTCGGATAGAAGTAAGTTGTTCCTTCTCATAAATACTCCCGATCAGCGTTCCTTCGAGTTGTATTTGCACCTGGTTCTGGAAATCGGCCGGCGTAATGCCAAACTGGGCCAGCAGTTTGGTATTTGGTTCAATGTTCACAGATGGACCGGCAACTGTTATTCCGTTAAATACGTCAGCAGTTCCTTTTACATTTTCAATGATTGATGCAACCTGCTTTGCCAGGTCCTGAAGAACTTTTGGATTATCTCCATAAATTTTTACCTCAATGGGTTGTGTCGAAGCCATTAAATCGCCTAACATATCACCGATTACCTGTCCGAAATCGATTTTTAATACTGGCTGAGTGGATTCCACCTTTTTCCGGATAATATCTATTACCTCATTGGTAGATAGTTTCCGGTCCTTTTTAAGCCGGATAAGGTAATCGCCGTAATTAGGCTCGGTGATAAAAAAACCCATCTGCGTTCCCGTTCGGCGGGAATAAGAAGCGATTTCCGGAATAGAAGGAAATATTTTTTCAACTTCACGAAGCATGCGATCGGTTTCCTGCAATGATGTTCCCGGAGGGGAGGTGTAATCAAGAACAATCGAGCCTTCATCCATCTCCGGAAGAAAACCAGTTTCGATCCGCTGTGAAATATAATATGCCGAAACAATCATGAAAGCAATAAATACAAAACTCAAAGCCGGGTGCTTTATGAAAAATGCAATCCATTTGCCGGAGTAGGCAATATGTTTGTGTTTCTGTTTCAGCGTTCCTCCTTTACCGGAGAAAAGAAGGTAAATAACAGGCAATCCGATCCAGGTAACCAAAAAAGAACAAACAAGCGTGATCATCATGGTGTTAGCCAGTATCTTGAAATAAGCTCCTGCAACGCCGCTTAATAAGGCAAAGGGCAGAAAAATAACAATGGTACTTAAGGAAGAACCGACCATGGCCGGGAAAAGGAACCTGACGGATTTCGTAATTAACTCTTTTGTCGGGGTTTCGGGATGTTCTTCATGGGTGCGGTGAATCTGCTCCACAACCACGATGGCATCGTCGATGATTAGTCCTATTGAAGCGGCGATTGCCCCCAGGGTCATGATATTGAAATTATATCCAAAAACATGCAGCACAACCAGGGTAAGCGAAATAGTTACCGGAATTGTAATCAAGATAACCGCGCTGGCTTTTACCGAACGCAGGAAAAGGATGGCTACAACCATGGCAAGTAAAAGTCCGATCCACAAACTGTCGCTCACACTACGAATGGAATCATTCACAAAATCAGCCTGTACATAGTAGGGTTTCAGTGTAACGCCTTTGGGCAGAATTCCATGGTTAAGGGCTTCAATTTTTTTTGTTACATCAGCGGTGAGTTGAATCAGATTTGCATCAGGCTGTTTTACCACAGCCACCAGCAAAGCTTCTTTCCCATCTGCATTAATACGAACGAATTCAACCTTTTCGGCAATTTTAACCGTGGCGATATCTTTAAGCAGTATAACACGTTTGCTGCTGTTGCTGATAACAAGGTTCTGCAGCTGATCCAGGTTTTCGACAGCCACGTCGGTTACTGTAAGATACAGCCGGTTGAAATCGGTGAGATAACCATTACTGGTAACAAAGTTAGTCTGGCTAAGAGCCGTCGTTATTGTGGCTGGTGTTATACCCAAAGCGCTCATTTTATGTGCGTTGAGTTCGACATGATATTCCTTGGATTTTCCGCCTATGACCCTGACTTCCGAAACGCCATCCACCTGCGAAAGAAACGGTTTTATAGTATAATTGGCAAGCTGGTTAAGTTCAATATTGCTTCTTCCGTTTGCTTCAATTACATATCCCGCAACGGGCAGGATAGAAGGATTCATCTTTTCGACGGTGACCTGGGTTCCGGGAGGAAGCTCATCTTTTACCTGGTTGATGGATGATTCAATCTGCTGTTTGCTCAGGTCTATATCGGCGTTCCAGTCCATAAACGCAGAAATTTCGCAGCTGCCCCGGCTTGTTATGCTGCGGACAGTTTTTAGCGAAGGCACACGCTTAATGGCATTTTCGAGTGGTTTGGTAACTGTAACCATCATTTTGTTCACCGGTTGCAGACCGTTTTCAGCAATGATTTTGATTTTGGGAAAGGTAACTTCGGGGAACAATGAGGATTGCATACGGGAATATGCAAATATCCCGCCAAGTAAAATAATGGCGAGTAATATGGAAACCGGGTTTTTATGTGTAACAAAGAAATTGTTCATCCTGCTTTATTTGCTGATAAGTACAAATGCTGTGTCGGGTAATCCATACTGCCCTGAATAGATGATGCGGTCGGCAGGATCGAAAACAGGAGAAGTAATTTCAATTTTCGAATCGGTTGAAATTCCTTTTTTTACCGGCACTTTAACTGCCGTGCTGTCGTTGATAAGTTTCATTACCCAGAAATTTTCCATTATTTCATCCGACAAAACACATGCTTTATCAACTACCTGGGTATTATGTTTCGTGTTTTTTACCAATATAACATTAGCCACCAGGTTTTCGGGTAATTTCTGATTGGATAAAACCCTTACCTGGTAAAGCTGGGTTTGCGAAACAGCGTCCATAGTTGAAAGCTGCGACAGAATTGTTCCGCTGAGTTTAGTTGAGTCAGGAAGTACAACTAAACAAGCTGTTCCGACAACTGCATATTTTTTAAATTCAAAAGGTACATTCATCAGGAAAACAAAGCTGTTTTGCTGGGCAATCGTTGCCAGGGCATCACCATCGGTGGTATAATCGTTAACATATTTATTTACCTCGGTAACTATGCCGGATTCAGGAGCTTTGATTTCAATTAAACCATTAATTCTGAAGGAAGTATCCTTGGAATGGAATTTACTCAGTGCTTCTGCTTCTTTGGTGCGGATGTAAAACAAGGGTTTGCCTGCCTGCACATAATCGCCAACCCGTGCTGAGCTTTTTTCAATATAGCCGGTAACATTCGCTTTCACCTGGTTCTTTTTCAGATAAGAAGATGTGGCTGAAAGCATAATGTTTTCGCTGATACTGTTTCGTTCAACAGTAGTTACCGTTACCGGTGTCTTAACTTCTGTTACAGCTTCGGCCTTATTTTCGGAGCTGCTTGTACAGCCCGACAATACAGAGGCGAATAAAAATGCGAGTGGAAAAATTATTGTCCTCATTTCAGAAAATTCAATTGGTTAATAAGCTGCATACGCGTCATTTCGGCAATGGTAAGGCTATTCCGCGTATTTGTATAGTTGTTGACAGCGGCCAGGAAATCGGTTATCCGCATCAGGCCATTTTCGAGCGATACTTTTTTATATAAGTCGATAAGATCTTTCTGCTGTATGAGCTGGAGGTTGATATCTCTGATCAGGTCGTCGTTAAGCCGGAGTTGTTCCGACAATTGTTGGTATTGCTGCCGGTATTGTGTCGAATAATAGTCGCGGTTAAGTGTACGGGACTTTTCGTTTATTTCAATTTTTTTATATTCCAGCAGGCGTTGTTTTCCATCATAAACCGGCATTGAGAAGTTAAGCCCAAAACTGGTCCCGAAATTATGTGGAATATTTATGGGTTTTATGGCCATGAAACCCGCGTCGGCAAAGGCTTCGAGTCTGGGACGATAAGTAAGGTCGAACAGGCTCCTGGAATTGTTGTTTTTGAGGCTGTCGATCTTCGACTGTAACATGAACGGCGATTGCTGTATATCGGGATGCGCCGTAAGTTTTAATTCTGGTTTAATTAGTTCAACCGTTGTAGTATCAACGATTCCGGATAAAAGATTCAATAAAGCGACATCATTTTTGTACTGTATAAATACCTGTTTGCCCGTAATTTCCTGGGATTTTATGGTAACTGACAGATTCATCAGGTCAGTCATCTGGTAAACGCCGGCCTCCACCAATTGTTTCACTACTTTCTGCTGGGTTTCCAGCATTTCAATTGTTTTCCTTATAAATTGTCTTTGGCTAAAATCGGCATAAGCTGTAATGAATTGGAGAGTGATGCTTTTCTTTAAGTCAATCTGTGTTATAGTTTTATTCACTGCAAGGGTTTGCATCAACAACTTAATGTTTTCCGATTGAGCCGTCTTGATTTTTGTATTGAAAAGTGATTGTTTTACCCCAATGGTTGCGGCATAATTGCCCCCGTTGGTTATGGCTTGGTCATATCCGATATTGCTTCCTGCAGGGGCATACATAGCCTGAGAGGTAATATTAACCTGTGGTTTAAAGGCAGCTAAAGCAAGGAGGCTATCCAGGCTGCCTGATTGAATTTGATTGGTGTAATCGTTCAGCAGCGGGCTGTTCTTAAGTCCTGTCGAGATGTAGAAATCGAGTGTCCTGCTCTGCGAAAGAGCTACTGAATGAAGGAGAAAAACCAGGATTATTACTGGAAAGGACTTAAGCATAGCATTGGATTTCATTCCGGTGATTTGTGCTGCGAAGGTAGCGAATATGAACAGAAAACTATGCCCGATCCATCGGATAAATATAGCCGAAGGACCGGGCAATTATTTTTTTTTTGAGCTAAAGAGTTGAATTCTACCCGGGAAATTATTTTTGAATTATTCCTTTTTCATCAAGAGCAACTTCCTGTTTCTTTGATCCGGTTTTAATCTCAAACTCATACAGTTTCCCTTTGGCCGTTTCCGAAATTTCTGACTCTAAAAGTTTGTACCCAGGGAATTCTTTGCCTAAGGTTTTTGTAACAGCGGCAGGAATTTCTACAGCACTGATTTCATGCTCGGTTTCCATCCAGGAGCCGTCGGTTTTATAATTTGCCGAGTATTCTTTACCGGAAAATTTAAACTCAGCTTCCCATTCGTTGGCTTTTTCCTTAGTCCATTTTACATTCTGAGCAGCAGGGAATTTCTGGCCGAATGCCGTTTTTACTTTTATAGGCAGATCCTTCGAAGTTTGAGCACAAGCGATTACGCTTATCAAAATTACAGCGGCAAAAACAAGAATTGAAATTTTCATTTTTTGAAGTTTTTAGTTAAACATGCTGCGAAATTACAAGAGGAATCTAAAGGAATTTTGAAGTTGTAAATAAGTGTATTTTGATATTCGTCTCAATTAATTTAAATATATATAATTGATAAGCTGTTTTATTTGCTGTGGCTAACAGTAAAACAATGAAGTTCATTTTTGATGTAATGAATTTCAAGGTGATACGAATCACAAATCTGTTTTACGATGGCTAATCCCAATCCATGCGATGTTGAATTTCCTTTCACAAAACGGTTATAAATGGATTCTTTATCCAAGGCTTTATCCAATCCTGTGTTACTGATAGTTATCTTATCCTGAGTTGCAATAATGTTTATGAACCCATTTTTAATATTGTGATTAACGGCATTCGAAAAAAGGTTGTTTAAAAGTATTTCAGCCAATTGCAGGTTCATTTTTACACTGAATCCAGATTGAGATATAAAGTTGATCTTAATATTCCGCTCCCTGAGCATGGGCTCAAATTCATCAATCTTGCGCTCTATCAATTCATTCAGAATAATAATTTCGGTTGCGGCGAATTGCTTGTTTTCAATTTTAGTCAATAATAACAGGTTCTGGTTAAGAACCGAAAGACGTTTTATACCATTGATAGCCGTTACTACTTTCCTGAATGATTCTTCTGTTAATTCCTGCTGTAAAATTTCTTCAAGGTTAAGAGAAATAATGGTAAGTGGTGTTTGGATTTCATGTGAAGCATTTTCTGTAAACTCTTTTAGTGTGACAAAATCTCTTTTTAGTTTATCGGTAAGATTCTGAACCACTAGGTTAAGCCGGTCAAATTCGTCGATGTCCGATGAACGGAGTTGAATTTCTTTGTTTTCCCTGAAATCAAAATTCTCTATCTGTTTCAGGTTATACTCAAAAATATTCCAGATGGTTTTGTTTAATCGTTTTGTAATAAAATAAGAAACAGCAAACGCTGCTGTCAGCAATACAAAGATGAAAGCCGCAATGCTAAAAGCCAGATCTTCACTTTCAACGGATGCTTCCCTTAAATTGATTTTATAGAAATTTTTGTTTATTTTCACAACATTCGAGTATTCGACAAATAATTCAGCTTCGTTTTCAACATCATTATAAATGGATACCTCCCTGAATTCGGGATGATTAAATGACTGTGGGCTTGTAGGCATAATTTCAATGAGTGGTTTAAGATTTGGAAATATCCCGGTCACGGAAATTTGTTTTACGATAAGTGTTTCCTGTGCTAAAAGATTCTCCCTTGTGTTTTGAAGTATAATCGTTTTCAGGACAAAATAGCCGGAAATAGAAAGCACAAGGAGGATAGTGCTGAAAAGAAAGAGGTAATTGCGGTTAATTTTGGTCAGGAATTTCATTGGTCGGTAAATTTATAGCCCATTCCATAAAGTGTCCTGATATAGTCGGCTCCGCCGGCAGCTTTTATTTTCTTACGTATGTTATTGAGATGGGTGTAAATAAAATCGTAGGTGTCAGCCAGGTCAATGTTATCATCCCAAAGGTGTTCGGCTATGGCTTCCTTGGTCAGAACACGGTTTTGATTTATAACCAGGTATAAAATAATATCATACTCCTTTTTCGTGAATGTTAACAGACGATCATGGATAGTGACAGACTTGCTATCAGTATCAATTAATATTTCGTTAAAAACCACATTATTCGAGCCGTTATAATTCCGACGGCGAAGCAATGCTTTGATCCGGGAATTTAATTCTGATAGCTGGAATGGCTTGGTAATGTAGTCATCAGCTCCCTGGTCAAGCCCGGTAATTTTGTCATCCAACGAGTTCCTGGCGGAAAGAATGATAACCCCTGCTCTTGTATTGTATTTCTTGATTGTGGAAAGCAATTCGAGCCCGTTACCGTCAGGCAAGGTGATATCTAACAGGATTATATCATACTCGTAAATGGCTGCTTTTTCTGATGCTTTTAAAAAAGTTTCTGCCAGTTCGCAGATATAATTCTCCTTGGTAAGGTAATTCCCGATTGCAAGCAATAATTCAATCTCATCTTCGATGATCAGGATTTTCATGTTCCAAAGTAAAGGATTAATTCTAAAGAAAATCTAAAGATAGATTTAATTGAATAAATTTGGATATTTACCTACCTGTTCCAGTTTAATTCTTTTCAAAAAAATCATGACTTTAAGGCAGTGAAGTTGGAAACAGTTATCTGTAAATCTCAGAAGCAACAGTCATGGAAGCCCGGCTATTCTCATTGAGCCAGGTTTCAGATTATGGTACAAACATTAAATTTATCACTTTTATATATGTTTAATTTCATTCTGAATAGAGCATTATATAACAATTATTATACGTTTTGTGTATTTTTAGGAATAGAAAAATTAAATACTGAGCCTTTTCCTTCTTCGCTTTCAATCCACAATTCACCTCCATGTTTTTCAACAAACTCTTTGCAAAGCAAAAGGCCCAGCCCGGTACTTGGCTCATTATCAGTACCTTTTCGTCCTGTTTTCGTATCTTGAGTAAAAAGGTTTTCAATCACGTCCTTACTCATTCCGATTCCTGTATCTTTCACTGAAAGTATAGCACTACCGCCATCTGCAACCTGATATGAAATAGTAACCGTACCTTTGTCCCTGGTGAATTTCACAGCATTTGAAGCTAAGTTGCGAATGGTAGTTTGTAACATATTAGCATCGGCAAATACTGAAACTTCAGCCGGAATATCAATAACTATTTCAATTGATTTCTTCTTTGCTGAGCCGGCAACAAATTTCATAGAATCATTTACCAGTTTTTTTAAATCAAGTAATTGTGGACTGAATGCGATATTCCCTTGCTGAATTTGCGACCATTCGAGCAGGTTTTCAAGTAAAGTATAAATATTACGGGCTGAATGACTCAAGGTAAGTTTGAGATCCTTATTTTGCTCCGGAGTGAACTGTTGAGTTTCATCCGCTAACAGTTCAGTGAGGCCCATCAATCCCCCGAGCGGACCGCGGAGGTCGTGTGCGATGATTGAGAAGAATTTATCTTTAGATGCGTTTAGTTCGATTAATTCCTGGTTTTGCTCTTTTATCTTTTGTTCCTTTATTTTGAGATCTGTAATATCAACAACAATTGTAAAAAATCCTAAAACCCTTTTATTGGGCCCCAGGTGAGGGATAATTGTTGAATTTATAAATTGTTTTTTCCCACTTATTTTCCTGACACTTTCAAAACTGATGTTTTCGCCACTTAAGGATTTTGAGATATTTAAACTGATTTTGTCAAAGGCTTTTTTACCCAGAATATCTTTAATGCTCTTACCATAAATATCATTTAATGTAAGCCCAAGCCAGGTTTCATGCGCTTTGTTGACGAAACGGTACCGAAGATCAGTGTCAAGGTAAGAAATCAAAACCGGCAAATTATCAAAAATAAGAGCTAAAGTTTTTTGACTTAATAAAAGCTCATACATTTCTGAATTTGTTCTGACCCGTTTTTTGCCTAGTATAAAGGCTGCGAAAGCACCGATTAAGCCAAAAATAACCGGAATTGCAAAATGATGAAGATTGGAATGTCGCATCGGAACTGAAACATCCCCGCTATACTCTTCAGCCAGAATTATTATAAAACTGATAATGCTTCCGATACCAAACCCGATAAGGGAGAATAAATATTGGGTGTGAATTTTAATTGTGCCTGTGTATTTTGCATTCTTTATTACAGAAATTTCAGGAAAAATATGATACTGTTTAATTTTCATTTTTTTTTAATCAACATTTTGAATGTTTAGCTAATGAACTTCCTGGATCCCAGACAGAATTCACGCTTCTTTATCAGTTACTTACCGGAATTGAAAAGGCTTGATTTTCAGGACATAAAATACTTTTCGATTAATCCCTGCAACACATCTTTTTGAATAGGTTTTGAAATATAATCATTACATCCGGCCGCTAACGCTTTTTGCCTGTCTCTGGCCAGGCCGAAAGCTGTTTGTGCGATAATGATAACTTCGGTGTTGAATTTGCGGATTTCACGGGTAGTTTCATGCCCATCCATCACCGGCATTTTAATATCCATCATCACAAGGTCAATATCGGGGTTGTTGCGGCACAAAGTAATAGCTTCATCTCCTGAACGTGCTTTTAAAACCTCATTATTATTATGTGCTTTTAATGCGATTGATAGGAGCATTTCCGATACTGCATCGTCCTCTACAATTAAAATTTTTAATTTCTTAATTTTAGTGATTGCTTCATTGGATACATTCATCGGATTGACTGTTTTTTCTTCCGGTTTAGCATAATTGGGGATGCTGAAATAAAATACAGATCCCTTGCCTTCTTCGCTTTCGACCCTGATTTTACCTCCAAGCATTTCGATATAAGCTTTCGAAATAGACAGGCCCAGACCCGCTCCCTGGTATGCCTTTGTATCAGCGATATCGGCCTGGACAAAACGGTCGAAAATGGCTAGCTGCCTGTCTTTTGGAATCCCGATTCCGGTATCTTTTACAAAAAACTCAAATTCGTTCCGTGTTTCTAATTGACCAGGTAACTGATTGCCCTGCTTTTGGGTATATCCAAATTCAATTGAACCACTTTCCGTAAATTTAATGGCATTTTTAACCAGATTGATAAGTGCCGCATTTACTTTTTCCTTATCGGTAGTAATTAGAGCATCTTTATCCGGCAGACCATTTTTACAGATTAGCCTTATTGCTTTCCTTTCGGTACGTGGATTAAAGAATGAATAAATGTATTCCGTTTGCTCGTTAATATTAAATTCCTTTATCGCCACTTTCATCAGGCCCGATTCTATCTTCGAAATATCAACTATGTCGTTGATGATATTAAGCATGCGTTCACTGCTTTTTTTGATGATGCCAATGTATTCCTGCTGCTGATCACCGCTAAGGCCAGGCATTTTGAGCAATTCTGAAAAGCCCAGGATTCCATTCATGGGAGTTCGTATTTCGTGGCTTATATTGGTCAGGAAAGCTGTTTTCAGCCGGTCGCTTTCCTCTGCATGTTCCTTGGCAACAATGAGTTCCTGAATGTTTTTTTTCTTTTCGGTAATATCTTCCTTTACTGCTACAAAAGATGAAATTGTGCCGCTATCGTCAAAAACAGGGGAAATTACGGCGCTTTCCCAGAAATGTTCGCCGTTTTTCTTTTTATTGTGGAATTCACCGTGCCAATCCGCACCTGTCAAAATAGTATTCCACAAGTCCTTGTAGAATTCCGGTTTGTGTTCACCCGACTGAAGTATACGCGGGTTTTCGCCAATCACCTCATCGTATGTATAACCGGTAACTTCAGTAAATTTTGGGTTCACATACTGAATATCCCCGTTTATATTGGTAATCACAATGGATACAGGGTTTTGATCAATCGCCCTCCCTAATAGTTTCAATTGTTTTTCGGCCTGCCTACTGTTGGTAATATCCTGAACGATTGAATGTAAATAATTTTTCCCGTCTATTTCAATCGTACTGCTAAAAACCGCCACATCCTTTATAGAACCGTCTTTTAAACGATGTTCGAATTCAAAGAAATTCTGATTATTTGTTAGTGCTCTTTCTATTTCATTTTTAATATCTTTGGAAGCGAGGACATTTAGTTGATTTAAATTCATGGCTGTTAATTCCAGCTTGGTCCATCCATAAAATACTGATGCTGCCTTGTTGGCTTCAACTATATTTCCGGTTTCAGGGTCAATGATTAATTTGACGGCTGCGTGGTCGTTAAACAATTTCCTGAATTTTTCTTCGCTCTTGCTCAATGCTTTCCTGGCAAGTTCGCGCTCGGTAGTATCAGTGTAAATCGCTACAATCTCTCCGTTATTCAGTTTGTAGATGATATTTTCGCGCCAACCCTCAATCCGGTTGTCTTTGTAAAATGTTGAATTCAGGCACTCTGTTTTTCCGGTTTGCCATACGTTTCTGAAACCATCGAGCAGTCCAACCTCATCTGCAGCAGGGAATAACTCGCTGATCCGCTTTCCGATAACCTCATCATGACTCAGGTTATCCGTTTTCTGAGCGGTAAGGTTAAAATCGGTAAACACAAAATCATCGCCATTGTCAACAGCTTGATAAATAGCAATTGCATCAGGACTATTATTGAACAGGTTTTGCCATTTTTCCTTGTTCTCGCGCAATGATAAATCAGCTTTGTTGCGTTCGGAGATATCACGCGTAATGGACAATATGTGGGGTTCGTTGTTAAGTGTAATCATATTGGCCGACATCAGGCTGGTTTTCAATGAACCATCGTTGCATCTGAATTTTGATTCAAGGTTCTCTATAAAACCTTTTTCTTTGAGCTCAGCTATCAGTTTTTGGCGGTCTTCGGGTATGGCCCAGATATCAATTTCAGTTGAAAATTTTCCTATTACTTCTTCGCGTGTAAAGCCTGTAAGGTTGGTAAATCCTTCATTAATTTCAACATACAATCCATCCATTCGGTTAATGCTTACTGCATCAGGGCTTGTTTGAAAAGCTTTCCTGTATTTCTCCTCGCTCTCCCTGATTTTTCGCTGCGCTTCCCGTTCATGGGTTTGATTGCGGAATACCAGCACAACCCCGGCAATCTCACCTTTGGCATTTCGTATCGGAGCGCCGCTATCACCAATCGGTATTTCAATGCCATTTTTTGACCTCAAAAGCGTATGATTCGAAAGCATGACAATCATTCCTTTTTCGAGCACTTTGTCAACAGGATTTCCAACCTCTTCGCGGGTGTCTTCGTTAAAAATACTGAACACTTCCCGAATTGGCTTTCCGGAGGCTTCATCTTCTTTCCAACCTGTTAGTCCTTCGGCCACTGGGTTCATATATCGGATATGTCCGTTTGTGTCGGTAGTAATAATGGCATCACCTGTGCTGTACAAAGTAGTGCGAAACCGCTCTTCGCTTTCGGCCAGGGCAATCTCAGACTGTTTGCGCTCAGTAATATCGCGGATTACCTGGTGCAGGAATTTCCGGCCATTGACTTCAATAATCCGGGCACTGATTTCGACATCAAACAGTGATCCGTCCTTACACTGATGTTTGGATTCAATAATTGCGCCATCCCGTTCAGTGATATTTTTCAGCCGGGTTTCAACCTGATGCCTTATCTCAGGAGCAACCAAATCGGTTATTTTCATATTCAATAACTCATCGAGCCTATATTGATAGGTTTGCTGTGCCCGCTGATTGACTTCTATAATATTCAGATTCTCGTCTTCAAGCAAAATGATGTCGTTAGCGTATTTGACAACATATTCAAAATGGCTCTTAAACGCAGCTTGTTGCCGTTCATCTTCTAAGAGCTGCATGTAAAAATGCTTACGCCGGTAAGTAATGACCAGGTATAAAAGAGCCGAAAAACATAGAAACAAAAGAAGTAAAATGACTGAAATCGCTTTTACACGTTGATGTACAGGCTGATATAATTCGTTTTGATCCATCTTTGAGGCTAAAAACCAGGACGATCCATGTATGGGCTGGATGTATTCCAGTACCTTTTGACCGTGATAGCCCTTGCCTTCATAAAAACCGGGGCCTTCATTTACAGCTCTGACTGCAGGATTTTCAATGTTTGTCAGCGGAACTGTAAGCGAAAGTGCCGCATTGGGCCAATTTCTGAGATTGGTAAGATACAACACTGAATCGCCGGCTTTTTCAAATAAAAAAGATTCTTCCGTCGTGCTGTCGTAAATCAAATCTTTCAGGATCGGGGAAAGGGAAACATCCGTATTTAACCTGAAAAGAATGACCGCAGCAATTTCATGCTGGTTATTAAAGATCGGGCATGCAATGTCTGCATAAATTGCGCTGTCCTGCCTGTTTTTATACAGGTCGCCAAAAATTTCATGATTTGTTTTGATGACTTCACGGACTAATTTAGCGGCTAAAGTAGTTGCATCATGAGGCGCGCCGGTGTTTCCGGATAATAAAGTTTGCCCGTTTGTATCGGTAATGAGAATATTTTCACAATCGGGATTATTGTTAATAACGACTTGGAACCTTTGTTGAATTTCACTTTTCAGTTCATTTTTGCCCTGACGGCTTATCCAGGTGAATACAGCATTTTGTAAAAACGGGCTTTGCGCAATTTCCCTGGCATCCGAAAGCCTTTCACGTCGCCAAGCTTCAATTTGCCGGCCTTTTAAAACCGAAGTATTTTGTAATTGTTTGAGTGCTTGCTTGCTCGAAACAACCTTTTCGTTTTGCAAATAAAAAACACCGGATACGATTAAAATAATTGCTGCAAAAATAAAAATAAGCAATAGCCATTTGCCTGATTTAAATTCCCATTTATCCTGTTCAAGCCCGTTTTTTTTCATAAAGATGCAGATTTATTTTTAACTGACTTTATTCCCTTATCTGAAAATCATAATCACATAAATTATTGATTGATTCCCCATATTGGTATACAAAGGAAAATTCTTCTTTTAATTTAAAAAATGGGGATAAACCCCTATAATTATAGAATGGATGTCGGATGTTGGATGTTGGATGTTGGATGTGGGATGTTGGATGTGGGATGTCGGATGTCGGAAGTCAGAAGTCGGAAATGAGATAAAATCTGCATTTCGCAATCCGCATTCTGATATCAATAAGTTATAATCAGAACCCTTAATTTAAAGCTGAATAATTCCTTTACTTATAGCATATTTGATAAGTTCGGCAAGGTTATGCAATCCTAATTTTTCCATAATATTTGCGCGGTGATTTTCGACTGTTTTAATACTAATAAAAAGCATTTCTGAAATTTCCCTGCTTGAATGCCCTTCTGCAACCAGTTGCAGAATTTCACGTTCACGCTCTGTAAGAATTTTATATATAATTGATTCATCTTGCATTGGCCCTGATTCTGATTCTCTATCCAGTAACATTTTTGAAATTTCAGGGCTAAAGTAGGAATGACCCAGAAATACGGCATGAATAGCCGAAACCAATTCATCCGGAGCTGCTTTTTTTATAACATATCCTTTGGCCCCGGCATTTATCACTTCAAAAACAAATTCATCGGAAGTATGCATGGTAAGGATAAGGATATTAATTTCAAGATTTTTTTTCCGGAGTTGCCTTGTGACTTCAATTCCATTTAAAAGGGGCAAGCTAATATCCAAAACAACAACATCGGGTTTAAGCGATTCTGCTTTTTCTATTGCTTCTTTCCCATTTCCTGCTTCGCCAACTACCTCAATACCAAATTCGTTTTCCAAAAGAGCGCAAAGCCCTTTTCGCAAAATCGTATGATCTTCGGCCAATAATACTCTGATACTACTCATGCTTCCTGTTAATAGGTATTTGTATTTCTATTTTAGTTCCTTTTTCAGGAGATGTATTAATCTCCAGCAAACCTTTCAAGGAATTTACACGCTCCCTCATCCCGATAAGTCCGATTCCGACCGGATGAATGCTTTCCTTTTCGTTCAATATAAATCCACAGCCATCGTCTTGTATGCTTAAAATCAGAATGTTGCCGTTTCTGATCAGATTTAAGAATATGTTTTTCGCGTGCGCATGTTTCACCACATTTGTAAGTGCCTCCTGCATAATCCGGAAGATATGGATTTCCTGCTCTTTATCCAGATTAACTATACCATCACCATTAGCAATATGAACCATAATTCCCGTTCTTTCCGAAAATTGATTTCCATACGACTTTATAGTAGGCAGTAAGCCTAATACATCCAACATGGCGGGGCGGAGATTCAGGGAGATTTCGTGTACCTGGGAGATTAAATTCTCAAGGATATCATTCATTTCCTTTAGACGGTTCTTCGTTTTGGCATCATGTTCAACTGGAAGTATTTTCATTATTGAAGCCAGGTTAATTTTCATGGCTGTAAGGGATTGACCTACTTCATCATGTAATTCCTGCGACAGAATTTTCCTTTCTTTTTCCTGGGCATTAATTAATTCAGTACTTAGTTTTTGAAGTTCATGTTCATGTTCGGTAAGCTTCTTTTCCATCTGCTTTCGCTCGGTAATATCTTCAGCTTTCCCTATCATTCTGATTGCCTTACCATTTTCATCAAATACGGTTTCAGCAAGTGTATGAATAGTTCTGATGCTTCCATCCAGCTTAATTATTCTGTATTCAAGATCATACGGACACTTTCCCGCTAATGCGTCTTTAAAAACCGACAGGATATATGAACGGTCATCCGGATGTACCAGGTTTTCGACAAAATGTTTAAACAATAATTCTTTCGTCTTGTCCGGATCAACATCAAATATCCGGAACATATTTTCGGACCAACTCGCTGTGTCCGTAGCAACGTCATAATCCCAACTTCCTGTATTACCTATACGTTCTGCTTCTGCCAGATTGTGTTCACTATGTTTAAGCTTTTCTTCTGCCAGTTTGCGCTCGGTGATGTCCTGCACTATCACCATATAGCCAGCAATCTTTCCGAAATCATTCCTGATTGGATACCAACTTTCCAGCCAAACGTGCTTAACACCGGGTTGCGCAGCTGTTTCTCCGTTGAATTCAATACCTATTACCGGTTTGTCCAATTTAATTATCCTGGAAACCACTTCCTTAGCCTGCTCCGCCAGGGCGGGTACGAGCTCTTTCAATGTCTTGCCAATATGTTCAGCTGCAGGTATACCATTTATCTCCGCCAGCAAATTATTTATCCTGAGAAAACGCAGATTGATATCAAGAACTGCCAGTCCGATGGGCGCATTGTCGTAATAAGAAGTAATTTCGACCAAATTCCTTTTAATCGTCTCTTCCGCCCGTTTACGCTCAGTTATATCTTCAACCTTCCCTAACATTTTTATTGCCTTACCATTTCCATCAAATACGGTTTCAGCAAGGGCGTGAATAGTTCTGATGCTTCCGTCCCGTTTAATTATTCTGTATTCAAGATCGTATGGACGTTTGCCAACTAATGCATCCTGAAAAACAGACAGTATAAGTGAGCGGTCTTCCGGATGTACCAGTTTTTCGACAAAATGTTTAAACAATAATTCTTTTGTCTCGTCCGGATCAACATCGAATATCCGGTACATATTTTCCGACCAGCCCGATGTATCCGTAGCCATATCATAATCCCAGCTTCCTGTATTACCTATACGTTCCGCCTCCGCCAGATTGTGTTCACTATGTCTAAGCTTTTCTTCTGCCAGTTTGCGCTCGGTGATATCGGTAGCAACGCCCAGTAAACCGGCTACTTTATTGTTTTCATCCCAAATGGGAGCAAACTGGTTATCGAATATAACACCATTTAATTCGGTAATTCCCGATAAGTATTCGCCTTTTGATACTCTGTCGAGAACAGCTTTACCGGTGGAAACGGTTCCGTTATGCTCAATCACTTTTATGTCCGAAAACAGGTCATAAGCTGAAATGCCGACGTTTTCGCCGGATTTCATTCCCACCCTTTCTATGGCTTTCCCTTCGTGCAAGGTGAAAAAGCCTTTTTCGTCGGTGGCAAAAATAGAAATTGGCGCGTTGGTGATTACCCTACGGAACAATTCTTCCGATTCCTTAAAGTTTTGCTCAGCAATTTTCTGCGTAGTAATATCCCTGGCAAAAGCAATAATACCGGCAATCTCTCCAGTGGGTGAATACCACGGGATTTTATCTGTTCTTACCCATCTTGTCTCCCCTTTGGCTGTAACGGTTTCAATAATTCCGATTTTTGACTTTCCGGTACTAATAACTTCCAAATCATCTTTATAATATTTCTCCGATTCAAGAGGGAAAATTTCATCGGCTGACCTTCCTTCAATTTCAGCTATCTCACGGCCGACAAATTTTGCAGCTGCTTTATTCACTCTGATAAAATTATTTTTTGTGTCTTTATTCCAGATAGAAATCGGAGAAGCATCGAAAATGGTTCGCAGGCCCTCTACTTCCTTTTTCAATTTATCTTCATTTGATCCGGAATCGGACATCGGATTTTCCAAATACCGCATTTTAAGTTCTTCCGCCGACAGATTATGAAGCTCTTCCAGTTCTTTGGTGAGTTTTGCCGTGGCCTTTTCCCTCAAAATGTTTATCTCATCTGATTTCCTTTGTACCATTTTAATACAATTTATTTCACAGCAATAATAAAGAAAATTACTACAAAGTGAAGTTACGACTTTTAAAAGGAGTATTTACGCTTAGTTTAATTGGATAGTTCTGAAATAATATCCACAATGGAATCGTAGTTTGTCGGTTTTTCCCCAATCGGGTTCCTGGTTGTGTAAATAAATTCGCGGCTTAATCCAGAGCATTATTACAATTAATTTGATGGATATGCTGGCATAGTTGAGAGATGATTGATCAGCTACCATAAAGGTTAAGTTTACTTATACTTAAATTTGGCGCCGAATATATTTAAAATTGATAAACTATAACCATTAATTGTAATTCCTGCGGTTCTGAATAATCAGAGATCCGCACCAAAAGGTGAAGTAATTTACACCAGAATTTTATTATTAGCGCAAATGCTTTTTTGTGCTATTTTGACAAAATCCCTGCAAAACTCTCAAGTATAATTTCCCTTCGTAAGGTAATTCCCGATTGCGAGCAATAATTCAATTTCGTCTTCGATGATCAGGATTTTCATGCTTCAAAGTAACGGATTAATTCTAAAGGAAATCTAAAGTTTGGATTTTAGTTATATTTAACATTACCAGTATCAGATTCAATGATTAAATTGAATTATTTTCGCTTATATTATGATTCAAATTAATAAGAATAACAGAAACCTAAATTCCATCAAAATGAAATACAGTACATCCATAGTAATCATTGCACTTCTTTCTTGTAGTGTTGTAACACTGAATGCTCAAACCTTTCATCCGGGTTATATAATCTCAAACCGCATTCATCTTGATGGTGATGGCGGCTGGGATTATCTCACTGTTGATGCTCCAAATAACCGTTTGTTCGTTTCACATAGCACAATGGTGCAGGTTGTTGAGCTTCAAAAAGGTACGCTGCTGGCGACAATTGCCGATACTAAAGGAGTGCATGGAATTGCACTGGCTGCTGATCTGAACAAGGGATTTATAAGCTGTGGAAAGGATTCTTCAGTTGTGGTTTTTGATATGTCTTCATATAAAGTTAATGAACGGGTTAAAGTTACCGGTGCAAATCCGGATGCTATACTTTACGATCCTTACAAGAAAATAGTTTTTACATTTAATGGAAGAAGTTCAAATACTACCGTTCTCGATGCTGTTTCGAATAAAGTGAGTGCAACCATTCCGCTTGCCGGCAAACCTGAATTCTCAGCTTCAGATAAAAATGGTAAAGTATATGTAAATATCGAAGACAAGAGCCTTGTTACTGTGATCAATACAAATACTTTGAAAGTTGAAGAAAGTTGGCCAATAGCTCCAGGCGAAGAGGCAAGTGGATTAGCTCTTGATAATGAAACTCATCGCTTATTTATAGTTTGCAGCAATAAACTTATGGTGGTAATGAATGCATTAACCGGCAAAATAATTACAACTCTTCCAATTGGCGATCGCTGCGATGGTGTTGCTTTTGACCCGGCTACAAAACGGGCTTTCAGCTCAAATGGTGATGGTACGATGACGGTTGTTCAGGAAAATGCTAACGATACGTATACAGTTGTTGAAAATGTGACAACACTAAAAGGTGCACGTACCATTGCTGTAAATCCATCGACACATAAAATATATTTACCTACAGCTGAATTTGAAGCTCCGGTTGGTAATGCCCGTCCGGCAATAAAGACAGGTACTTTCGTAGTACTTGAGCTAGAGCAAAACATGATGAAGTAAGAAGCAAAACATTAAAGTGCAGAACCCGATCCGGAGTTCACTTTTTCAATTTAATTCAAGCCTGTTTATTAATTCTTTCAGGAATATTGAATCTTTTTTCAACTTTTCCTGTTGCTGAATTAAAAATGGTGTTTTATCCAATTTCCCGATAACAGCCTCCATTTCTTTTTTATCGGAATATAGCATTTGCCTGAAAGGATTTTCGTAATCTTTTTGACGTGAATGACGGATTTCAGCCAACAGTTGTACGCGGAAGTTCAGGTACCAATCAAGCATTTCCTTCAGAGATAAGGTATCCAAAATCTTATGATTGCTGATTTCCTGAAGCGAAGCGATAGCATGATTGAGTTTCTGACCGGCATATGCTTTCCCCTGGGCAACATAGAACTCATGGACCTGCTGCCAGCTGATAATCTCATACGAAACAATCTTTTCCTTCATTTGATTTAGCTCATTAGCCAGGATCATTTGTCCCCCGATATTCTCAAACTTTAAACGAAGCAACGGTTTGTTGAGGAGTTCAAGAAGCTCTTCTGATTTTAGAGCCGGGTTTTTGCGGCAATGTTCAATAATCAGATCAAAAGCATAATAAATTATATAATCGCGGTAAGCCTGGTACGAATCAGCTGGTTTAAGAAGTTTTACCTGCCTGTTGCTGTTTTCGAATGAATGTTTTGTTAAGGTAATGGATGAAGGTTTATCTGTTTTCTTCGACAGGAATTCAATGCCATAAGTTTGAAATTCACTATCGTTAAAAGTTTTTTCAGGATGGTTTTTTAAACAGATATGTTTCCCGGCATAAAGTTCGAGCAATTTCAGCGCATCGAAAATGGAATTTATTGTGTCAGGAGCCAGGTAATGAGATTCAAGGAACTGTGTTTTTTCGGTACGTTTGTCACGTGATTCGCATTTCCAGGCGTTGCGTTCCAAGGCGAACTGATTGTATAACAGCCAGTAAGCTGGCATAATCTGCAATTCGTTGTTTGAAGTATCGTTACTTACCAGCGAGAACGGGAAGGCGATATCCAGTTCGGAAGGGTAATCAGCTTTGGTTAATATGGTAAAAGGGGCGAAGCGTGAATTATGTTTCAGGCTGGTACACAATGCGGGCCAGAATCCTCTGCCGGCTAATATTTCGCCATCGGCTCCGCGACTGTTGTGGTTTGATCCAAGTGTTGCCCCGGCGGCGATATTACTTTGCCCTTCAACGGTGGCGGCAATCAGGAACGAATTGTTGTGGTGCTGCTCATGGGCTGGAAATATCAGTGAATTCAATACTTCGCAACACGAAATGGTTGAATTGTCACCCAAAAAAGAATTAATCAGCCTGGCACCGTATTTTAGCTGCGAATTGGAACCCAGCATAAACCTTACTGCTTTAACCCCGTAAAATATCCGGCAGCCTTTACCAACTATTCCGTTTACCAACTCACACCCTTCGCCAATCTGGGTAATAGCGTCGGGTGTGGAGTCGATAGTAAGGTTTTTCAGTTTGTTAGCACCTTTAAGGTAAGCATCAGAACCTGTTTTAACATCCTTTATGATGCTGCAGTTTTTTATAACCGTTCTGTCGCCAATGGTTCCGTAATAACCGCGTTGGTTGTCGAATTTTTTCTCAGTCATTTCGCGGAAACGACGTTGTAAATCAGCGTTTTGCCTGTCGCGGCTCCAAAGCCAGGCGTCGCCGGGGAGCATTCCATCAAAAGGAAGAACGGCGCGCCCTCCGTTTTCGTTGCAAATCTCCATCCAAACCCTGATATCCTCAGGTTCACCTTCCGTAAGAATTCCATTCCCGAATTTGGCATGGCTGGTGGTCGACATTTCATTGACATTGGTAATAATTACCTCATCGCCAACGATATAATATGCCATGTAATTAACGTTGTCAACTACAACATTATCGCCGAAATCGCAGTTGATAATAATGCTGTTGTATAAACCAACCGGCATACGCAAGTCGTTAAACTCAAGGAAGAAAGATTCGAGTTTCCCAATACGTACCAGCCCGAAGAATTTGCAGTTTTTAACCAGTTCGGGATTAAAAGCCTCAGAAACCATCAGGTTGTTCCAGTTGTCGCAGGTATTGCGGTTGCGTACCAGCACTTCAATTTCATGCGCATTCAGCTGGCGGTAGCGCCCGCTATCGGGGTTTTGCAGGTAACGCAGGTAATATTCGTCCTTGCCTTGAGGTATATATTGAGCCGGTATAAAATTGTGTCCCAGCGTATTAAGCGGTTCTTTTTTAATGATGTTCATACATGTAAATTTGATTTTATAAAATTATTGAAATGATTGAGTTATCGGCCATAGTTTTTAAACTATTTTCAAAATTGTTTATAAATGGAAGGAAATGAGGGGAATAGGAGGGTGGGGTTTGGAAAGAGGTTGGTTTTTGTTATAAATTATTCGAGAAGTATTTTTTTTATTTCATACCTGGCAGTTTCCACAGTACGAACTCGGCATATTCCCATCGCGCAATATTATCTTTCCTTTAGCCAAACACTCATAAATTATACCTTAAGAGTTAAATCTGTTTTTTCTTAATTGGAAGCACATTTGTTCCCAACTGTAGTTTACTTCAGAATTTGCTGGCAGCTGTTAATGTTAATGTTAAGTTAATATTATGCCTGCTTTACGTAAGAGCCTGGCCGGAAAATTAATGATATCAGCCATTTCAATATTTTTTCAATTTATTGTAAATAATTAATAATCAAACTTTTATTAGGATCGTTGGTTTAATTGCCTAACCAAAAACGTAAAACCATGAAAAAAATTTATGTACTGGCAATTATCGGTTTATTGGCCATGAATATCATGGCGCAGGACAGTCCTAAAAAATTGTATTTACTCTTTGAGTTTATGCAGGTAAACGATGAACATGGCTCTGATTATTGGAAAGTTGAAGATTTTTGGTCGGGGATTCACAAACAACGGATTGCTGACAAACAAATTATTGGTTGGGACCTTTGGTCGCTTTCGCCTGCCGGAACCAAACAAGGCTCCCAATATTTGACTGTCACACTTTTTTCGAGTCTGAAGGATATGCTGCAACCAGGCGGATTTGACAATATTGCTGCCACTGCCAAAAAGGTATATCCCAAAATGACGGATAAGGAAATCAGCGACATGATGACCTTAACCAGTGCGTCGCGCGATATTGCCAACCAGGTTTACCTCGAACAGATTGATGTTACAAAGGGGGACTTCCAGATGAAACCCGGAACTATGGTAATTTTGGATATAATGAAGCAACTGGATGACAGTTATGAAAAATCAGAATCTGAAATTTTTAAACCATGGCACCAGAAATGGGTTGATGCCGGTAAAGTCGGCGAGTGGGGTTTACTCCGTGCAATACTACCCGCCGGAAGCGAAGCCTACGGAACCCATATTACGTTTAGAATGTTTAAAGATGCTGCACAACTTGCAGCATTTATGGAAGCACCAAAGGGCGATGTCGATTTCCTCACACAATCGGCTATGAAAGCAGGATTTGCAACAAGGGAATGGAAAGAAAAGAAAATTGCGACTTTGGAGAAAATGGCACGATAACAGTTGCATGTATTTTTGCAAATAAATGACCTTCAATATCTTGCTGAATGAACTTTATCGCCAATTGTTGTTCAGTTTGTTAAAATCAGATTGTCAGTTTGTTTTTTAATAGTACTTATTTGGTAACAATTCAGCCCTATCAAAGTATTGAAAAACAAAAACATGCCACAGATTTCGCAGATTAGGAATATATCAAATCTGTCAATTTTAACATAAAAACCTATTGAAGATAGTTTAAAATCTGTGCTAATCTGTGAAATGGTTCGGCATGCTCACCACTTGTCTGTGGCAAAAATAGAGCATTAAGAGGGTGAATAGTTACCTTATTTGAAATACGGAATTTAAGGAAGAATCCGAAAATCCTTTAAAAGAGTAGGAGTGATACCAACCAAAAACCCAAAACTATGAAAAAGAATCTATTGATTTTCATTGCTCTTTTTATAGGGCTATTGAGCTTTGCTCAGGAAAATAATGGGACTGTGTATAGTAAACATCCTGCAATTGATCTAACCAAAAAGCTTTGGTCCGCTTTCGAAAAAGGGGATAAAGCAGCATTTGGTGCCTTTCTTGCGGATACTATGGTTGCGATTTATAACGGAAGTACAAACGTTCAGAAGAAAGCGGATTATTTAAAAAGTCTGGATTGGTGGTCAACTGAATTTGAAAACCTTAAAGTAGTTGATGACTCCCCGGCTTACTCTGATGCAATTAATTATACGAAAGGTGGGCTTTGGGTTCAGGACTGGTTATTGATAACCGGACGACATAAAAAAAGCGGGATTAACCTTAATTTGCACATTCACAACCTATATAGTTTCAATAAAGCGAATAAAATTACCTCATTGCACTTATATTTTAATAATGACCAGTTTGAGGCTATTAATTCCAGTTTGACTACTCAGGAAAATGGTAAAATTTTTATCAATCATCCTTACATCCTTACTGTCAGAAAATTAGTAAATGCGTATTGTGCCGAGAATCTGGCCGCCATGCTTGAAATTTATTCTCCAAATGCTGATTTTAGTAATTCAACTATGAAATGGGGGGAATCAATAGATTTAGCAAAACGGCAAAAGGAGCTGACAGATGATTTTGCCGGAAATACTGATATAAAAATGATGCAGGTTGGTTATCCTGATTGCATTTATTACGCCAGGGATGACAGTTATGTAGTATATTCCTGGTGGATATGGTCGGGCACTTCAAAAGCAGGTGCCAAAGTGGAATTTCCTTTGATGTTGTCCCATAGTTTTGATAAAGATGGGAAAATAGTAAGTGAACAGGCATATTTTAGCAGCAACCATTTAAAGTAAAATGGTAATACCCTAAGGCAGTGAGTAACATAAAAATCTTTCTGCTCATATTGTTGCCAGTTCCAATGAGCTGATTGTGAAGGCTAAAAAAAAGCCGGTGTTTAACGTTACCGGCTTTTTGGCTATTACGGATTGAATTACTTAAGCAATAAAATTTCGCGCCAGTTTCAACGCTTCGTCAAGCCCTGCCGGGTTTTTACCTCCGGCTGTAGCAAAGCCCGGCTGTCCACCACCGCCACCTTGTATGGCTTTGGCTAGTTCGCGAACGATATTTCCCGCGTTCAATCCTTTTGAAGCGATAAGATCGTCAGAAACCAAAACACTTAAAGTAGCTTTTCCATCGTTTTCAGATCCCAGAACAAGGAAAAGATTTTCTAACGAAGCACGCATTCCGAAAGCAATATCTTTAGCTGCGGAAGCATCTGCGTTTATTCTTTCCGAAAGGAAATTGACGCCATTGATTTGCTCAACTTTGAGAAGAAGATCGTCTTTCAGTTTAAGCGCTTTTTCGTGATTGAATGATTCGACCAGTTTGCGCATTTCAGCATTCTGATCCATTAGTTGCTGAACGGCTTTAAGCGGCTCTGTCGGGCTTTTAACAAGTTGTTTCAGGCTTGCGATTATAGCTTCCTGTTCATAAACATATTCCTCGGCTTTAGCTGCTGAAATAGCCTCTATGCGTCGGATTCCTGAAGCGATAGCGCCTTCGCTTACTATTTTTACCAATCCAATTTGCCCGGTTGCTTTAACATGGGTTCCACCACAAAGCTCTACAGAATTACCATAGCGGATCACCCTGACTTTATCACCGTATTTCTCACCAAAAAATGCCAGTGCTCCCATATTTACAGCTTGTTCCATAGTTACGGAACGATGTTCATCCAATACAGTATTTTCACGAACCAGTTTGTTGGTCATTTTCTCAATAGCAAGCAATTCTTCTTCTGTAACCTTCTGAAAATGAGAAAAGTCGAAACGGAAATAGTCCGGTCCTACAAAAGATCCTTTTTGCTCAACATGCGTTCCCAGAACTTTCCTTAAAGAATAATGCAGCAAGTGAGTAGCAGAGTGATTATTGGCAATAGCTGTTCTTCGTTCAGCGTTAACAACAGCCCTGAAGGAAGCTTCGGGATTTTCAGGTAAGTTTTCAACTATATGAACAATGAGGTTGTTTTCTTTACGAGTATCAATTACCTGAAGGATTTCATTAGCGGATGTCAGTATACCGGTATCTCCCGACTGTCCGCCACTTTCGGCATAAAACGGAGTGCGATCAAACACCAGTTGATAAACATCTTTTCCTTTGGCAGTAATTTTACGGTAACGGGTGATTTTAATATCAGCTTCTGTAGCATAATAAGCAAGAAATTCAGTACTTTCAGAACTCGCAAGTTCGTGCCAGTCGTCAGTTGAAACAGTGGCATCGCGGCGTGAACGGTTTTTCTGTTCTTCAAGTTTAATCCTGAAATTTTCCATATCCACATCCCAGCCTAACTCACGGCTCATCAGTTGAGTAAGGTCGATCGGAAAGCCAAACGTATCATACATTTCAAATGCGAATTCACCATTCACCATTTTTTGATCAGGATGAGAAGCAATGTATTGGTTGAATTTAACGATTCCGGTTGCAAGTGTCCGCAGGAAGGAAGATTCTTCTTCAGCAATCACTCTCTGAATTAGTTGCAGATTTCTCGTAAGTTCCGGAAATGATTCACCCATCTGTGCTTCGAGAACAGATACAAGCCTGAACATAAGTGGTTCGCGCACATTCAGGAAGGAATAGGCATAACGAACAGCCCTGCGAAGGATACGGCGAATCACATAACCGGCTTTTACATTTGATGGAAGTTGCCCGTCGGCAATGGCAAAGGTAACAGCGCGAAGGTGATCGGCAATTACACGCATGGCCACATCACTTTTTTGATTGCTCCCGTAAGCAATCCCTGAAATTTTTGCGATTTCAGTAAGAAGCGGTGTAAACACATCGGTATCGTAATTACTTTGTTTGCCTTGTAAAACCATGCAAAGACGCTCGAAGCCCATACCTGTATCCACATGTTTCGCGGGAAGCGGAACCAATGATCCGTTTGCCTGGCGGTTATATTGAATGAAAACGTTGTTCCAGATTTCGATAACCTGGGGATGATCATTATTCACCAATTGATCGCCGGTAATTTTTGCTTTTTCAGCTTCATCGCGGATATCAACATGAATTTCGGAGCAAGGTCCGCATGGGCCGGTATCGCCCATTTCCCAGAAATTATCTTTCTTGGAACCACGCAGGATACGATCCTCAGCAATATATTTTTTCCAGATTTCAAGCGCTTCGGTATCTTCAGCCATGTTATCAGTAGCATCGCCACCGAAAATGGTTACATATAATTTATTCTTGTCAATCTTATAAACTTCAGTCAGGAGTTCCCATGCCCAGGCGATGGCTTCTTCTTTAAAATAATCGCCAAACGACCAGTTGCCAAGCATTTCGAACATGGTATGGTGATACGTATCATGGCCGACTTCTTCCAGGTCATTATGCTTTCCCGAAACGCGCAGGCATTTCTGCGAATCAGTTACACGAGGCCATTTTGGAGGTTCGTTACCAAGAAACCAGTCTTTGAACTGGTTCATTCCCGCATTAGTAAACATCAGCGTAGGGTCATTTTTTACAACCATGGGAGCTGACGGAACAATCTGATGCTGTTTCGAAGCAAAGAATCCAAGGAATGTGCGGCGTATTTCGGTACTGGTCATCATTAATGGTAAGTATTGTAGTTTATAGCTTATTAAAAGGTTGTGGTATATTTAATTGTATATTAGTTGTTTAAAAGCTTCCGGGTAAAGGTAAATTTTTATTAAGCCCGCTTTTAACAAATGTTCACACTCGAAAAGGCTGCAAATTTAAGTTAAATAATTATTTTTGCCCGTAACAGTTTGAAAGTTGAGGAGGAATTTGTTGAAAATTGGAGTTTTATAACAGAGTTTAAGGTGCAATGCTGCGCGTTCAAAGGGTTCAATGCTGCGCGTTTAGGGAGTTCAAAGGGTTCAATACTATGCGTTTAAAGTAATCTTGGTTGATTTTCAACATGTAAAATTGTTTTTACCAAAATGAAAATAGATCGGTTCGAAGATATGGAAATATGGAAAGACGCACGCGATCTTTGCAAATATGTTTTTGAACTTACATCTAAAGAACTTTTTAATAAGGATTTTAAATTTCGCGATCAGATTCGTGCATCAGCGGGCTCAATAATGGATAATATTGCTGAAGGCTTCGAACGAAGAGGTAACAAAGAATTTGGGCAATTCCTGTACTTTTCAAAAAGTTCGTGTGGAGAAACCCGTTCGCAGGGTTACAGGGCATTGGATTTCAAATATATTTCTGAGAGTGAGTTTATTAAATTGAATGGAAGTACAATTAAACTCAGTACAAAAATTGCACACCTTATTAAATATTTGAAGGATAGTGAATTGAAAGGTGCTAAATATCATTGAACGCAGCAGGCATTGAACGCAGCAGGCATCGAACGCGCAGCATTGAACGCCGCAGGCATTGAACATACATTTCCAAAGTCTAAAAAAATGGCCAAAATCAGATATCAGTATAATACCAAGTCACTCAAAATCGAAAAAGTTCAGGTTACGATGAAGGAGCGCCTGCGCCGGCTTGCCGGATCAATGGCTTTCGGATTGGTATTTGGCGTAGTAGTTATAGTATTGGCCTATAATTTTATCTCGTCGCCACGCGAAAAAGTATTAATTAACGAGCTTGAACAGTATAAGTTACAGTATAAGATCATGAATGATAGGTTGGACAAGGTGCAAAAGGTCCTTAACGATGTACAGGATCGTGACGATAATATTTACCGCGTTATTTTTGAGGCTGAGCCTGTTCCTTCCGAGATACGGAAAGCCGGGTTTGGTGGTGTCGACAGGTACGAACAACTTGAACGTATGGCTAACTCGGAAATTGTTGTTAATACAGCTAAACGACTCGACGAAATTACCAGCCAGCTTGTTGTGCAAAGCAAATCGTACGACGAAGTTTTTAAATTAGCCAAGAACAAGGAGAAACTTATCGCAAGTATTCCGGCTATTCAGCCAGTCGATTTTCATGATTTAAGGCGCATAGGATCGTTGTTTGGCTACCGGACGGATCCGTTTTACAAGGTTACCAAGTTTCATGAAGGTATGGATTTTACAGCCGCCATCGGAACCCCGATATATGCCACCGGTGATGGTGTGGTATCGGAAGCTGAATACAACAGCGGTGGCTACGGTAATAAAATCATGATCAATCACGGATATAGTTACGAGACTGTTTATGCTCACCTTTCCAAAATAAAAGTTAAAGTGGGACAAAGGGTTAAACGTGGCGAAATCATTGGTTTAATGGGAAATACGGGTAAATCAACAGCTCCGCACTGTCATTACGAAGTGCATAAGGCCGGTGTCCCGATGAATCCGATTTATTTCTTCTTTAATGATATAACCCCGGCCGAATACCAGGCTATGCTGGAAATGTCGTCGAAACCATCGCAGACTTTGGATTAAAAGTTCAAGACTTCGAGTTCAAAAGTTCAATGCTTCGGGTTCAAAGGGTTCAATGCTTCGCGTTCAAAGATTAACCTGGCTAAATTTTATATCTAAGAATTATCTAACTTTGAAAGCTGCAGGCATTGAAAGCGAGCATCTAAAGCGAGGCTGGAACGCCGCAGGCAATTGAACAAAATGAACAAATTTTTATATGGCTCTCAGAACACAACCTATCGGAAAACTTTACTATAGCATTGGTGAGGTGGCTGACATGTTTAAGGTAAATACATCATTAATAAGGTTTTACGAAAAGGAATTTGATATCATTAAACCACATCGCAATAAAAAGGGAAATCGCCTTTTTACTCAAAACGATGTGGATCATTTCCACTCAATTTTTCACCTGATAAAAGAAAAAGGGTACACTCTGGATGGTGCAAAGCTCCAATTAAAGGGAAATCGTGTTGCTAATAACGCTCCCGAAGAGGAGATTAAAAGTTCACTTCTCAGGATGAAACGGTTTTTAATGGAACTAAGAGAACAGCTTTAGAAGGTCAGAAGTATTTCTTCTCCACCAGAAATTCAGTAACATATTCATAAACACCTTCTTCAAGTGTATAAAATGGTGCTGTGTATCCGGCAACTGTTTTGAGCTTTGTCATATCAGCTTCGGTGAAATACTGGTATTTTTCACGTATATCGAGTGGCGTGTCAACAAATTCAATTTTCTCAGGGATTTCCAATGCTTTAAAAACAGCTTTGGCCAAATGCAGGAAAGCCCGGGCTTTCCCGGTTCCCAGGTTGTAGAGCCCAGGTTGTGGTTTGGTATGCATCATGAAATACAATACATCGACCACATCTTTTACATATACAAAATCGCGCAACTGCATTCCATCGGCAAATCCTGAGCGATGCGAACGGAAAAGTTTTACTTCACCGGTTTCGTGTATTTGTTTGAAAGCGTGCAAAATAACCGAAGCCATTCGACCTTTATGGTACTCGTTAGGGCCGTAAACATTGAAGAATTTCATCCCTGCCCAAAAAGGAGGAGTTTTTGCCTGTTTTAGCGCCCAGGCATCGAAATCATTTTTAGATTCGCCATATGGGTTTAACGGACGAAGACTCTCCACGATTGAATGATCATCAATGTAGCCATGCTCTCCCATTCCATAAGTAGCTGCTGAAGAAGCGTATAACAATGGAATCCCGTAATCTGAACAAGCCTCCCATACCTGTTTTGAAAAATTCAGGTTGAGACGGTTAAAAATTTCGACATCAAACTCAGTAGTATCGGTGCGGGCTCCGAGGTGATATACACAATCTACTCCATCTTGATGCTTCTGAAGCCAGTTTATAAATTCATCGCGATGCACATGACCTACAATGGATTTATGGTCCAGGTTATGGTTTTTCAGAGGATTACTGAAATCGTCAACTACAATTATATTGGTTAATCCCTTGTTGTTTAGCTTATTAACCATGCAGCTGCCAATAAACCCGGCAGCCCCTGTTACCACTGTATATTTCATGATAATAGATTTTTATGCTTACAAAGGTAAGGTAATTGAATAAAGAGTTATCAGATATAGCTATAAGATATGAATTATAAGAAAACAGTTTCCGACCCTGAATCTCATTTGCCCGTCACTTTATACCTTATAACTAACAAGTTATCGTTCCTAACTAATCACTCATAACTTCATCTTTACTCAATCTCCACTTCACTAACAAAAAGCCATGCCTTTTGTCCGGCGCAAGATAGGGCAGGAGGGCAAATGCCAGGATTGCTTGCTTTTAGACGAAAATACTGAGTGTGCAGGTTGTCGAATGCTTTTGAAAGCATTACAGGTCCGTCGGGCCAGGTTTCGCCTGTTTCGGACGGATAGTATGTGCTTACAGGAATAAAGTTAATTCCATTATCAGAAACATAAAATTCAATAGCTGATGGAAGTAGAATCCCTGACTCGGGTAATAGCAGCACATCAAGCCCCAGTGCATTAATGGCTTTTACTTCGCCAAGATCAACAGTAATCTCAAAATCTTTGCCTTCGAAACCCATCCATTGCTTGTTGGTTGGATTTGAAGCACCAATAAGTCCGTCGAATAATCCTGAAACTCCTGATCCGGAAAATTTCTGGCCTGGCTGAAAACTTAAAGCTGCTGACTTTATTCCCTGGACAAAGGTGTACATCCGGGTAATCACCTGGCTCAGATTCTTACCGGAAATGCTAACTGCTTTGAGTGTACAATTGCTGCTAATGGTAAATGGAGAAGTGTATTTCTTTGAAGAAATGCCCGGAGTTGAGCCATCGAGGGTATAATAGATTTCTATTCCCTGGTCCATAGTCGAAAGTTCGATAAGCTGTGGGCCGGGAAAAGCGCCTTCCGCCAAGGAGCACCATGGTTTCGGTACATACTGATTCGATTTCGGAGCCTGGTTTTTTGAAATGAAAATTTCATTTACCGGTTTCCCTATCCATTCAGCCGGAAGTTTAAGCCCAAGTATTTTTGCGATTGCAGGAGCAGTATTAGCCAGATCGTTTGGTGATTCGAGTAATACATTCTTCTTAATACCTGGCCCGCTGATAATCCACGGGACTTCAATATCAACCGTGCTTTCACTTCCGGAACCAAAACCAGTACTCCCATGATCCGATGTAATAAGAATTGTTGTACTCTTATCCATTCCGGATTCTTTAATCCCTTCAACGATTTTCCCGATTTCAGTATCAATATCACTAATTGACTGGTAATATTTTTTTGTGTTAAAGCTTTTACTATGATTGATTTCATCGGGATGGCCATAATAAATAAAGGTAAAAAGAGGTTTTTCTTTTTTAAAATAATTCATGGCTACCGAGGTTATCATTACATGTCCCTCTACGAACTGCTCCTTGTTGATATATTTGTTATTCACATAAGTGCCCAACCATACCCAGTCGTAAAACATTGCCGTAACAGCTTTGGGCATCTGTTGGTGTATAAGGGTAAAAATTGTTGTGAAATATCCCTCAGAATCTTTAATTGTGGGATCATATCCCTGGTTCTGCAAACTCCAGTTGTTTGATGTTACGCCATGTTGCTCCGGACCTGCTCCGGATAATACTGTTGCCCAGTCAGGAGCACTTATGGTTGGTATTACTCCACGTGTTTTAAGCGATAGAACTCCCTGCCTGATAAGAGTGTTTATCACAGGTGTGTTTGAATATTGAAAATCTTCGGCTGAAACCCCGCCAATTCCTATCAGGATTACGTGTTTTGTAGCTGTAGGCTGTGCTGAAATAGAACACGAAAGAAACTGTATGAGGATAAGAATGAGGAAGTTGCTGATTTTCATTTTAGATGTTATTTGAGTATAAAAGTACTGATTTTTTAACCGAAAATATAGCTATGTTCTGAGTATCATTGCGGGGAGTGTAAATTAAACTGTGTCAGTTCAGTTTTTGTATCTTTGTTTGTCGGGTTAAACGGACTCAGGCTCTGCTGAGGAGCAACCTGAGAAGGGATACGCCCGATCGATGGGATTAATACCCAGAAAGTGCTATTCTCAAAAGTAGCACTTTTTTTAATGGGTATTAATCTCTGAGCAATATGCCTTATAAAACCTAACATAGAATTACAAGGAATTAATGGTTATACGTGCTCTTTCTCCAAAAATGATATCGAGCTGGGATGCGACTAACCCCCAATTACCAATAGGAGAAGTCCATTTTTCTATCATGTTTTGGGTGGCAAGATAGATCAGTTTTAATAATGCCATATCGCTGGTAAAAGCGCCTTTTGTTTTAGTGATCTTTCGAACCTGCCGGTGGAACCCTTCAATAATATTGGTTGTGTACATTATTCTGCGAATGGGCTCAGGGTACTTGAAGTAATTGCTCAGGTGTTCCCAGTTATTGCGCCAGGAAGTGAATACAGGAACATATTTCTTGCCCCATTTATCTTCTATAACATCAAGATTGTATTCTGCCTCTTCCTTTGTTAGAGCTTGGTAAACCATGCGTAAATCCTTCAAAAACTCACGGCTATCTTTGACGGGGATATACTTTAACGTGTTTCGGATCTGATGCACTATACAGGATTGAACATCTGTAGCGGGAAAGGTAGTTTCAATAGCTTCTTTGAACCCTTTCAGATTGTCAATACTTGAAATCAATATATCTTCCACTCCACGGGCTTTCAAATCATTTAATACCTGCAACCAGAACCTGGCTCCTTCACTTTCAGATACATACATTCCAAGCAAATCTTTAATCCCTTTGTTGTTTACGCCAAGGATATTATAAACAGCCCGTGAAACCACTTTCTCATCTTCTCGTACTTTATAATGCAACGCATCCATCCAGACGAAGCAATATACACTCTCAAGCGGTCGTTGTTGCCATTCCCTGATCATCGGTATTACCCTGTCAGTAATACTACTTAAGGTAGTTGCCGAAAGCGTAAAACCATACGTATCCTCAATGAGTTCACAGATATCACGCGTACTCACTCCTTTGCTGTACAGTCGCAGTACTTTCGCTTCAAGTTCTTCACTAATAATCACTTGTCGCTTGGCTACAATTTGTGGTTCAAAACTTCCGTTTCGATCCCGGGGCGTTTCCAGATCAAATTCACCGGCAGTGCTCTTTACCTTCTTGCTCCCGTTGCCATTGCGCCGGTTGCCAGTTGAACGCTCTTTTTCTTGCATATGGCCGTCCATTTCTGCCTGTAGAATTTCCTGCAGCATTTGCTTTAAAAGAGGTTGAAAAACCCCTTCCTTGCCTGAGGCTGGCTCGCCTCGGCGGAGCCTTTCTTTTGCTTCATTTTTGAAGGCTTCCAAATCAAATTTTTTCTCTTTCATAAGTTGTGTCAAGTTTAAGGATTTTTCTTGACACAGTTTATTTTACAGTCTCTCATTGCGTTTATACAAGAACGGGGATTATCAGAAATCAGTGTATGATACTGAAACTAAATTTGAATTTTAGTTACTTATCATTTTATTTAAAGCTTTGACAAAATTCTATTAGCCACAGTTGGCATTGAGTTCTCAGATAAAAATAGATTACCTATGCTCAAATATCTCCTGAATAACTATTTATTACAGATTTATTATGTTTTATTTATGTATTACATGTCTTTTAGACAGGTTACTTAGGTAGAAATTTTGAATTAATATATCATCGTATTTATTTTGAAAACTAATTATAAGTTATATTTGTTGTACTATAAAAAGTCTTTATTGCTTGTACAGAATTCGGATGTTTCTGAAAATTGCCTGGAATTCTTTTTTTTATTTTGTTGAGATTAAAATAATTATAAAATAATATCCGGATAAACTATTGCGAAATCATAGCCTGTTGAGTATCTATCCAACCTGATTCGGAAAACACATGAGTAAATCTTAATTGAAATTGCCATGATCGGAAAACTCTATGTAATCCCCCTACAGATATCGGGTTGATGTAGAAGTTCATCATAGCGTAACTTTAGTCCACGAATTCCTATGAAAATAAGCAAGATATGAGTAACTTAGCAAAGCGGTATCATGAATAATTTTGAAAATAAACTATGAATTAATAAAATATTAATTGATGAAAAAACTATCCATCATAATCCCGGCATTTAACGAAGGAGTTACCATCCACCAGATATTGGATAAGGTGAAAGCGGTGAGATTACCTGAAGGTATCGGCAAAGAAGTGATTATAGTAAATGATTTTTCCCTTGATAATACTGAAGTAGCCGTGTTATTATACCAGCAGCATAATCCTGATTTAAACATTCATTATTTTAAACATCCTTCTAATAAAGGGAAAGGTGCATCGATTCAAACCGGGATCGAAAAAGCCTCAGGTGATTTTATTATAATTCAGGACGCTGATTTGGAATACGATCCACAGGAATACTTATTGTTATTACAACCCGTTTTGGATGGATTTGCTGATGTAGTTTATGGCAGCCGGTTTGTCAGCGGCAGACCACATCGGATATTGTTCTTCTGGCATACAATCGGTAACCGCTTTTTGACGCTTTTCTCAAACATGTTTTCAAATCTCAACCTTACGGATATGGAAACCTGCTATAAATTATTTAAATCAGAAATCATTAAGGGAATCCATCTCAATGAGAATCGTTTTGGATTTGAACCTGAAATTACGATTAAACTTGCACGGATAAAAGGGATCCGCATATATGAAGTTGGTATATCCTATTACGGACGTACCTATGAGGATGGTAAAAAGATTGGCTGGAAAGATGGGATAAGAGCAATGTATTGCATAATCAAGTATGGACTATTTAAAATGTAAGCTATATGAGAAATCTGAAAGTTACACGCAACCCCTATTTGCTGTTCTCTCCATTCCTGTTGCTTTTTGTTGTAATAGTGTTATTTTTACATACCAGTACATTAAAAGGTGACGAGAGCGGATATTTATATTTCGCGCAGAATCTGTTACATGGTTTCTATTCTACGCCGGCACCCAGAATTAACCTGTGGTGGGGTCCAGGTTATCCTTTACTTTTAGTTCCTTTTCAGGCATTACATCTACCTGTTATCAGTATTTCGCTGATGAACGCTGTCTTTCAATATTTATCCCTTGTCTTCCTGTTCAAGGCGATGCTCTATTTTGTAGAATTTCGAAAAGCCCTGATATTTAGTTTATTTTGGGGATTATGTTTCAGTTCATACCTTTATTTGGCGTTAATACTCACGGAACCTTTTATTATCTTTTTGATTTCGTTATTTGTTCTATCAATAATTCGCTCATTCAAAGGTCAGATAAATAAGTTTGTTTTCCTGTCCGGTTTCATCCTGGGATATATAGCGTTAACCAAAGTAATATTTGGGTATGTACTACTTTCTCTGTTAATATGGAATGCCTTATTATTATTAAAAAACAGAAAAGATAATGAGTACAGAAAAACCGCGTTAATCATGCTTATTGCTTTCATCACGGTGATGCCTTATCTCCTTTATACTTATAATTTAACAGGCCGGTTCTATTATTGGGGGAATTCAGGAGGTATGTCGCTGTATTGGATGAGTAATCCTTGTGAAAATGAATATGGCAGCTGGATTAATGAAAAATTAAGTCAAAAAGAAACATTTACAACACATGGTTGTTCTGCCATTCTGCTTAAAATAAACCACCAGAAAGACATTGACGAGGTTATTAAATATAAAGGCATTCAAAAAGATGACGCCTATAAAAGAATCGCGATACAAAACATTAAAGAAAATCCTGTAAAATATGGTAAAAATGTGCTCGCAAACATCAGTTGCCTGATGTTTGATTTCCCTCAGACATATACTTACCAGCGTTATCTTCTGAAAATATGGTACTTTTCAATATTATATACCCTGATGTTGGTAAGTCTTGTTCTCACTATATTCAACTGGCGCAACATCCCGTTTTATATAAAGTTTATTGTTGTTTTCGCGTTTATGTATTTGGGCGGAAGTTCTCTGGTAAGTGGTGCCAGCCGGCAGTTTGTAATTATGGTGCCTGCGTTATTAGTATGGATCGCTTATGTTTTTGATAAATCGATAGTAGTTAAGATTAGGTTTTATAAATAGACTGTGCAATAACTTTGCTTATATGGAAATCGCCTGAATGCGCAGAATTATTATTTTTATTTCTCTCGAGCGGAATACCAGAATATATTATTCAACAAAGAGATGATAATTCAAACATGTAGCGATTTTACTTGCCACGTATGGTTAATTAGCATAGATATACTGTATTTTAATACCATAGAAGTCAGTTTTGCCGGATTTACTGATTCCTATATAATAAAGAAGCCAATATATAAAGGATATAAGTATTAATAAATAGGAAGTATCAGCAGGAATTAAATTACGTGGCAGGAAAACCTACGGCAAATTTCGTACGATACAATTCAACGATGTTAGCTTCCGCAACATATTATGATGTGTTTGGCCGGGTAATACAAACCTGCGCAAAAAACCAGGCAATAAGCGAGGGGTACGACCGCTTTACCAACCAATACAAAGAGCTTACATCCAATATACTAAAAGCAGAGCACAAAAACTTTGTTTACGCGGCTCCTTACTTAACATTAAATGAGCTTACCGAATATACCTACGACGCAACCGGCCGTCCAATGACATATGCATACACCTACAACGGAGCTGGCCCTGTCCGCAAAATAGCCTATACCTATAACACCCTTGGCCAGGTAAAGTCAAAACAGGTAAAAGACGATGCAAACCTGATGCAAACGATGGATTATGCCTACAACATACGGGGCTGGCTTACCAAAATTAACGACCCGGCAACTGTATCTTCCACCGGCGACCTTTTTGGTATGGAATTGTTTTATAATAATACAGATGGCAGTTTACCTAACAACGCGTTATTCAACGGCAATATTTCGGCCATAAAATGGCAAACCGTTCAACCTACCGGGATATCCACTCCTGTTACAAGCGGCCAGAAGGCGTATAAATACAGCTATGATAAACTAAACCGTATTTTAACTGGTGATTATTCTGAAATGGTAAATAGCACATGGGATAATACTACAAAAAAATACAGTGAAACAATCCTGAACATCACCAGCGGTAAAACTTACGACCTTAACGGAAATATACAAGGCATAATGCGCAATGGGCTGCAATTGCCAACCAACGCTATAGGACCTATTGATTTACTGAAATATACCTATGACGGTAACAAACTAATAGCTGTTGAAGATAATATAACCACCGACAACGGCGGTGACTTTGTGGATGGGAACAGATATGCAAGAACAGCTGAATACGCCTACGACGCCAACGGCAACCTGACCAAGGATCTGAATAAAGGCATAGTAAGCATAACCTATAATTACCTTAACCTACCCCTCTCCATTACCAAATCTGTAGGGAACCGCGTTGAGTACACGTACGATGCTGCCGGTACCAAGCTAAGCCAGCTATACTACCTAAATGGCACACTTACAAAAACCACCAATTTTTACACTAACTTTGTATATGAGAACAATGCGCCGGCTTGGGTGAACTACGACGAAGGACGCATACTGCTTAACAGCAACGGCTCATCTTCTATTAACGAAGCGTATCTGAAAGACCACTTAGGAAATATACGTGTAGCTTATTACTGGGCAGGTTCTTTGAAAACACAACAGGTAAATAGTTATTATCCTTTTGGTTTAAATATTAAAGGACTATCACTTAACGGCAGCGCAACCTATAAAAAAAATGAGTATCTTTACAACGGCAAGATGATGCAGGATGAAATGGGGTTGAATTTGCTGGATTATGGGGCAAGGTTTTATGATGCGGTGTTAGGGAGGTGGCATAGTGTGGACCCATTGGCGGAGAAGTATGAATCAATATCACCTTTTGCTTATTGTGCATTAAATCCCATCAAATTTGTTGACAAGGATGGTTGTGAAATTTGGTTATCTTATGTTCATAAAGTTGATGGACAAACAGTAAGCGTTCAATATAAAAATGGAGCATTATTCAACACAGATGGGAGTAAATATGAAGGGAAAAACTCATATTTCACCAGAACAGCCGTCCAACTAAATCAATTACAATATGTTGGTGAAGAAAATACAAATATCATTACAACTCTTGAACTAAGTGACAATAAACATACTATTACAAACTTTGATCCAGCTTATCCTGATGCGAAAGGAAATCATAACAGAAGTGTCAATATATTGGACGATGGAATTATTAAAGGAATTACAGAGTCTGGGAACACTGTAACAAAATATGATCCAGAAGCCACAAAAAATGTTAATGGTGAAAAGCGAAATCCCAAAGTTGGTTTAATACATGAATTAAAGCATGCCTTTGATAGAGATCAAGGTACTTTTAGAAGGGGAAAGACAGAGAATGGAATAAAGAAT
Source organism: Bacteroidales bacterium (assembly GCA_963665485.1). Classification (GTDB taxonomy): domain Bacteria; phylum Bacteroidota; class Bacteroidia; order Bacteroidales; family UBA4417; genus UBA4417. The sequence goes on from OY762227.1 coordinate 2,996,873, forward strand.
TCTGAAGTTGATGCAGTCAATACAGAGAACCTCACAAGAAAAAACACTGGAGATCCTAAAAGAACATCATATGGCCGGAAACAAATACCTAAAGAAGAGTTAAAATGAGAAAATTTGCTTTATTAATATTATTTACTATACTGCTGATTGGGGCATGTAAGCGAACTGATTTAAAAGCTTTGCCTCAAAAAAATCTTAAAGATTTTAGAAGCGCAAGTTGTCTCATTTTTGTTGACATAAATCATAATAAAAAGATTTTCACTTTAATAATTGAAAACGACTTGTTTTTTGATATTGTAACAAAACAATATCATTGGGGAAAAATCAAGTATATTAGCAGATTGAGTGATATTATCACAAAGAAAATAGCCCCATTTGAGGTAAATGATAATCTATACTCTGATCTAAAGAATTTTATATTAAATCCAGGATATTGTACAAAATATGATACTATAGACATTTTAAATGATACTTCCCTAATTAACAATGATATAATAAACCCATCATTGACAGATGCAGATATAAATGCCATTGTTTATATTTTATTGAAAAAGAATTTAAGAAATTGCTGCATTGATGATGAAAGTGGAGTTGTATATTTAACACAACCTTAAGAAAACAAGTCAAGGTCTTTGGCATATTTATGATTATGGAGCAAGGTTTTATGACCCGGCACTGGCAAGGTGGCAAAGCGTGGACCCGGAAGCTGAGAACTATTATAGTATGAGTCCTTATTGCTACGTTGGGAATAATCCTATCAGCAGAATTGACCCGGATGGAAATGATGGATGGGATGTTATAAAAGGTTATGCTGTAGCAACTGCTGATAATTTTACAGGTGGTTTGGTAAATCTGAGAGGTAGTGTTTCTTACACTGATCCTGCTGACTTTAACCATGGACAAGATTTGGGTGATGCTTCTAACATTGTTATGGGAGCAGATGAAGCAGCTACCGGAGGCTCAATAACAACAGGTGCAGTTGTTGTTACAGCAGGATCCGGCGGAACAACAGCAGCAGTCTCTGTTCCTGCAGCTTTTGGAGGTTCATTAATGGCAGCTCATGGCACAATGATGTCTGTAAATGCTACCAGGAATCTTGCTTCGCAGAAGGGAAGAGTGCAAGAAACTAGAGCTTCATCCACGAGAAAAGAAGCTAAAGATGCTAGGCCAAAGCCAGATCCAGCTAAACCAGGTCAAAAACAAGTAACTAATCGAACTCGTAATAAAAGTGGCGAAGGGAATAAGATGAAAACGGATGGAGGTAAACAGACTCCTCACTTTCATGATAAAAACCATAACAATCCCCAAAAGCCAAATGTTCATTATAGAACAACCAAGAAGGTTAAAAAAACCTAAATTATAAATAAAATGGAAAGAAAAGTGTTTTGGTCCAGTATTGAATATTCTTATCTGAAAGGATCTGAAGGGTTTGGAAATCTAAAAGGAGGCTTTGTGTATGTTTTTACTAAGGCTTATGATGTAAAAGAAGCACTGGCAAACATTCTAGAAGAATTTAAAGGAATAAATTTAGAGCCAAATGAAATAGAATTTATTAAACCATATGAAACAGAATTAGGGTGGGAAACTCCTGAACAGACAAACCATTACCTTAGTTTATATAATGAATCAGATTCTTCAAATGAAACAATCTTTGATGCATTCTATGCCTATGAGAATGAAGAGTAACATTTAATTGCCTGCTCTGCTGTCCTTAGTCTGTCAGAAAGATAAAAACAAACAAAAGCTATCCGTCGTCGCAGACTACGGATACCGAAATTGATTTAAAATATTAACAAGTGTTTGAATACTAGTATCATCTAAATATAAAAGTTCGAAATGACCAGGTAGTTGTCTTATTCCACAATCAGTTCATCACAAAAAATCCAGCAAGGTTTACCTTTAAACGTATGCCATTCGGGTAACACTTTGGGACTGGTTGCCATCACTTTAATATATCTTGTTTCTGTTTCCCTGAAGTTGTTCCCGGCTGGTTTAATTTCTTTCTGTGAAGGCGAAGTTGCGTCAAATTTGGTTGGTTCCAGGTTTTTCCATGTTTTCCCATCCGTTGAAATTGAAAATACTACTTCGGTTGGATATAATACCCAATCAGCCGGACTCTTTACGAAATTAAGTTTTACCGAGCTGATTTTAGTTGGCTGAAGTAAATCAACTGTAAATTCAATATTTGTACCTTCATACCCCTGCCAGCCTGTCTTATAAGAATTTGTCCCCATTAATCCGTCAGTCATAGCCTGATCGCTGGTACCGGGATATTTAAACGAATAGGGTTTGATAATAGTAACCGGTTTCCCTGAGGCTTTATTCACGTTTATATCGCGCTGGTTAATATCTCCGGCAATTTTATCTTTGCTGAAAAGAGCGGCTTTAACTGTCGCTGATTTTGAGAGGTTAAAGGGTTCCGTATAAAGAGTTGAATTAACCGAAGGATCGCTTCCATCAATTGTATACCGGATATTTAATCCGGTTATCTCACCCGACAAAACCACGAGGTTTAGGTTTTTATCGCGTTGAGTACTAATATCAACATTAAAAGAGCCAGGGCTGTACTTTACACCCAGATAATCCAGTCGGGGATATTGTTTATCCAACCTGGCCCTGAAGTCGTCCCAGTTCCGCCTGTTCTGCTGCGACCAGGCAACTTCGGCGAGTGCTATCGCCCGGGGAAATGCCATATATTCAGCGTAATCGGGTGTTTTTATAAATTCCGTCCATAGGTTTCCCTGCACACCAAGTATATGCATAGCTTGTTCCTGGGTAAGTACAGGTGGAACCGGGTTATATGAGTAAACGGTTTTTAATGTAAGCGGTCCGCCAACTGCTTCATTTTCAGTAGCCGGATCACCCTGGTAATAATCTAAATAGCAGTAATCGACGGGCGTCATAATGGCGTCATGTCCTTCCGCTGCCGCGTCAATTGCGGCCTGGATTCCACGCCAGGCCATAACAGTTGCGTCGGGAGAAAGGCCGCCTTCCAGGATTTCGTCCCAGCCAATCAGGCGGCGGTTTTTTGAGATAAGAAATTTTTCAATCCGCCTGATAAAATAACTCTGGAGTTCAGCCTCGTTTTTCAAGCCTTCACTTTTAATTCGTGCCTGGCATTTCGGGCAGGTTTCCCAGCGGACTTTCGGGGCTTCGTCGCCGCCAATGTGAATATAAGTAGAAGGAAAAATATCCATGATTTCAGTCAGAACATCCTGTGCGAACGTAAAAACAGAATCGTTTCCAGCACACAGAATATCATCGGCAACACCCCATTTCGTTCGTACTTCGAAAGGCCCACCGGTACACGAAAGCCGTGGATAAGCTGTTAGCGCGGCGATTGAATGGCCCGGCATTTCAATTTCAGGAATTACCGTGATGAATTTTGACGCGGCGTACGCGACAATTTCGCGAGCCTGATCTTGCGTATAAAAACCACTGTAAGGGATACTGTCGGATTCTGATGTTTTACCAATCTGTGTTCCTTTTCGTATTGAACCAATCCTGGTCAGTTCAGGATATTTTTTGATTTCGATACGCCAGCCCTGGTCATCGGTTAAATGCCAGTGGAACGTATTCATTTTGTACATGGCCATCAGGTCGATGTAGTTTTTAATAAATTCGACCGGAAACATATGCCTGCAAACATCCAGGTGCATTCCTCTGTACGCAAAGCGTGGCTTATCTTTTATGCTGACTACCGGCAAAGTATACGTTTTGGCTACCACACTTTGTTTTTCAATATCGGGAGGCAACAGCTGAAATAATGTCTGCAGACCGTAGAAAAATCCATTCGCGGATATTGCGCTTATATTTACATTCGTTTCCGAAATATCGATAGAGTAACCTTCTTTTCCTAATGAAACATCGGCGCCAAGGGTTGTAAAAACGATAGAATTGTTGCTGGGAAAAGCAGCGTTATATGACTTTCTTTCCAGTACCAGCCCGGTTGAAAGCCTGATCTTTTCAGCGAATAAATCAGCCATTTCCAGCGTCCCGTTAGTTTCATCAACCAATATGCGGGTGCCTTTCTGAATGGTGAAAACGCCTTTGCCTTCGATAACCTGCATAGGAGCAGGAATAACATGTATTGAACCGGCAATGAGGCTCCTGGCAAATAAAATCAGTATAAACGCGATCAGGAAAGGTTTAGCTTGCAATTTCATTGGCTCACCGTATGATTATTATCTGATTAAAACCTATTTAACCGTGTATTTGCGATGTGGATTTTTTTTGCCACAGATTGCACAGATCACACAGATTAGAATTACAAAAGTAGTTTAAAGTTAAATTTGGCGATACAGATTCATACTGACTCATCTGGGTAAACATCATAAGACCCATTTAAACGCGTATTTGTAAAGTGGTTTTTTTGCCACAGATTACACAGATCACACAGATTAGAATTACAAAAGTAGTTTAAAGTTAAATTTGGCAATCAAGTTTCAACCCAACTCATCCGGAAGAACATAAAATTGTTGTTCTTCTTTGCTAAAAGAGTGGAATAAACTTTTCCCGTTTTAAAATTGAATTTCACTCTCGAAAACTAAATTCCAGTAATCAGCATTTCGGATTGTTTGTCAACGCTTAACAACGGCCGATCAGAGCACTGAGGCAGCGAACCTGAAATCAGGATCAAATTTATTGTTACATTTTGGTTTTAATAGCAACTATAAATCAGCGGATTCTTTATTCTTCAATCGCCTGCATTACAATAGCATTCATCTTTTCAGCATTTCGTTCCATTGCTTCTATCAGGCGGAACTGAACTTTTGTCCTTACCAGGTTATGATCCGGGTATGAAGTCCGGAAATAGGTGTCTCCATCAATAAAATCAGTAAGGAACCTTAGCCCAATAATGAATGTCATAAACCGGGCTGAAAACGCAAGATTGTGAATTTCAGCTTCGGTAAGTGTTGAACGTGTGTTCTTCAGAAAACCACGCGTATACGCTTCGTAAATGGGCAAATTGATATCAACTTTTTCCAGATCCTTTTCATCTTCATTCGCTGTGTTGGCCCCGGTTCTGATTGAATCGCCAAAATCGAATAAAATACTGCCGGGCATCACCGTGTCGAGGTCAACGATACACGATGCATGATCAGAACTATCAAACAATATGTTGTTGAATTTTGTATCGTTATGTGTAATCCGTAGCGGCAGCTCGCCGGATTTAATAAGCGACGGAATAGTGAGCATTTGCTCGGCCCGCGTTTTTACAAATTCAATCTCGGCGGTTACATCTTTCACCCGGTTTGCCGTATCATCAGCCAGCGATTTATAAAAGGTTTCCAGCCGTTTCTCCATATTATGGAAATCAGGTATGGTATCCCTAAGCCCTTTGGCCGGTAAATCGGCAAGGAGCGACATGAATAGGCCAAAAGCTTTACCTCCTTCGTAAGCTATTTCGGTATTTTCGACCACATTGTAGCTATGCGTGTTGCCTATAAACGTGTAAAGCCTCCAGTATTCATTTTCCGGATCGAGATAGAAATTTTTACCGTCTTTGCAAGGAATTACTTCCAGAACTTTAAAATCAAGCTCTCTGTTTTCGGCCAGTTTGGCTGCCAAATGTCCTGTTACAGCGCAAATGTTGTTCATCAGACCCTCAACATCTTTAAAGATGCTGTTATTTATCCATTGCAGAAAGTACCCGGGATGATCCGGCGATTTTGTGTTAATGTAATAGGAATCATTAATATGCCCGGTAGTGTTTTTCTTAAAGTCCAGGCATTCACCTTCAATGATGAAATTTGATACAATTTCTTTGATATTTCGTTCCATGGTATTACTTCCAGAGTTGAGCAGGATAAACACCTGCTTTAATGAGTTGAGCCAGTTTTTCAATCACAAGAGGTTTATCCTCTTTATAGGTAACTCCAAACCATTTGGCATCGCTACGAAGAACTTTTACACTTGCTTTTGAGTTGCCAATCAGGTTGTCGATTGCAAAAGGGATATAGAATTCAGCTTTCAATGAATCAATATTGGCTTTTACAAAATCGCTGAAAATGGCTTCTGTTTGTTTGAAATATTCGGGTGTAAATCCCCAGAAATTCATCGAAACAAGTGTCTCAGGGTTAAGGAAAACAGGTTTTCCATCAGCTTCATGGTAAGCAATTTTTCCGTCAGTGTATTGAATATTAGTGCGTTCGGTAACTGAAACCAGGAGTTCGTTTTTATCTTCTTCACAAACTCCGCGCGAAACCGAGCCATGATCCGACATGGTATTGCCGACCTGGTATCCAACTAAAGAGTACTGAGTTTGAGTATCAGCCGTGAGTGAATTTAAATAATCAGCCATGGTTTGAAATGCGCCTGAGCCATAAAAATCGTCACCGTTAATTACAGCAAATGGTTCATGGATACTATCTTTAGCCATCAGAACCGCATGTGCCGTTCCCCAGGGTTTGGTCCGTTCAGGTGAAACTGCCAGACCTTCAGGGACTTTGTCAATCTCCTGAAAAACATATTCAACCTGAATATGCGGTTGCAGCTTGGAGATGAAAATATCCTTGAAATCCTGTTCAAAGCTTTTGCGGATGATGAAAACTACTTTTCCAAATCCTGCCCGTATGGCATCGTAAATGGAATAATCGATTATGGTTTCACCTGATGGTCCTACCGGGTCAATCTGTTTCAGGCTTCCGTAACGGCTGCCCATACCTGCCGCGAGTACTAATAATGTTGGTTTCATGGTACTTATTTAGTTTCTTTAGATTTTATTTTATGTCCAACCGTGGCATAATAGATAATGAAAAGGTAAATGGGAACCATTATCCATAAAGCCGGTTGAAATCCGATGGATTGGCCAAGTTTTGCGTATGTAGGTGGAATAAGCGCTCCGCCAGCAATACCCATAATGAGTAAGGCAGAACCTATTTTTGTGAATCTTCCTAAATTGTTGAGTGCCAGGGGCCATATTGCCGGCCACATCAGCGCGTTAGCCCAACCTAGTAAGGTAACAAAGAAAACCGCGTTCGGCAGCAATGGAATATTGAAACCAGGAAGATTGTTTAACCAACCGAATAGGGTTGAAAAGAGATTAGTATCAGTAACCGACGAAGTTGCAGCTCCCAATGCGAACAAAGCTCCCAGAATGGCAGAAATAACCAGCGCTCTCGATTGACTTATAACTTTTGGAATAAGTACTATTCCTAAAAGATACCCAAATACCATAAAGGCCATAGTGAAAGCAGTAAGTTTTGGTGCGTAAGCCAGGTGCAGTGATCTGCCGAATTGGGTAAGGCTGTCGCCTGCCATAACCTCTACTCCTACATAAACGAATAATGTAATAATACCCAGGAGCAGATGACGGATTTTCAGAGCATCGGGTATTTGTTTTACAAAACCTTTTAATGTTTCATGATCATCGTCTTCAATATCAATTTCATTTGGTAAGGATGAAAATTTCACCAATACCGCAAACACAGCCAGTAATAAAGCCATGGCTGTATAAGGGCCAACTATTCTGGAAGCCAACTCGTTGAGCAAAGTCTCTTTCTGATCAAATGTAAGTAAGGCAAGGTTGCTTTCGCTGAATTTTTCCATCCCATGAAGAATCAGGGCTGTAAGAACCAACGGGCTGAAAACACCCGCCATTTTATTGCAAATGCCCATGATAGCCATTCGTTTTGCAGCGCTTTCGCGAGGTCCGATAATGGTAATAAATGGGTTTGTTGCCGTTTGAAGAAGCGCCAGTCCGGTTCCCAATACAAATAATCCTGCCAGGAAGACTCCAAACTGCCTGGTATAAGCAGCTGGAATGAAGATTAATGCTCCTAACGCCATGATTAATAAACCGATGAAAACCCCGTTTTTATAACCGGTTTTTTTTAATAAAAAAGATGATGGCAGCGCCATTACAAAATATGCTATATAAAAAGCAAGTGTAACAAGGCTGGCCTGAAATGGAGTTAATTCGCACGCGGTTTGCAGAAACGGCATGAGCGAACCGTTGAGCCAGGTTACAAAACCAAAAATGAAAAACAGCGCTCCTATGATGGATAGCGACATAATGTAATTTTTACGTTCCACTGCTGTTGGTGTTGTGTTCATAGATTTTTTATATTATTTGTAAGTAATTAGTTGGATTTCGATAGATGATTAAATTTTATTATTTTGTTTTTGTAACTTATCATTCATATGATAAGACATTATAGCCACAGATTTCTCAAAATCAACTGATTTAAACTGTTTTCCTCAGTTTTGTAAGTCAAATTTGATCAAAATTATGAATTTTGTCTGAGAAATCTGTGTAATCTGTGGCATGCTTCTATATTTCAATGTTTTAACTTATTTGATTAGTAGCTGGTATTTTTGTGGTTTAGAAGAATCTGACAAAAGCCGGTAAGGTATTTCTTATTTATTTCCTGACCCAAAGTGCGGGGCTTAGGATTTCAGAATTCTATACAGTTGCTGGATTGGCATGATTTATAGTTTCTTTTTCCTATTTCCCACTTCCCACTTCCCATTTTCTATTTTCCACTTCCCCAATCTACTCCACCTCGTACCTCACAAAAACCTCAATTGCTTCATATTCAGCCATTCCAAGTTTATCGTAGAGGCGGGCTGTGTTTTTATTGCGTTCTTCCGCACGTTGCCAGAATTCACGTTTATCGGCTCCCATAAACATAGCTCCGTCTTTCTGCGACTGGTGCCTGAATATTGCATTGCGTTTAATTACAACTTCTTCAGGACTTAGAGGAACAGCCATATCCACCATCTCAATATCCCATTCCTGCCATGCGCCGCGGTACAGCCAAACGCGGCAGTCTTTCATCCAGGCTTCATTCTTCATGCGTTCGAGTGCCTCGATAATGATGTCGATGCAAACACGGTGTGTTCCGTGAGGATCGCTCAGGTCGCCGGCAGCATAAATCTGGTGAGGTTTCAAAGAACGGAGGAAATTCATAAGAATTTGTATGTCAGCTTCGCCGGCAGGTGCTTTTTTTACAGTACCTGTTTCGTAGAAAGGAAGATTAAGGAAATGCACGCTTTTTTCCTGTAGTCCGATATACCGGCATGAGGCCATAGCTTCTCCTCGTCTGATAGCTGCTTTTACAGCCAGAAGTTCCGATGGCTCAATACTATCCTTTTTCTTGTTTTTATAAAAATCGGAAGTAACTTCGTACAACGACTCAGCCTTTGGCTCAATGATATCATAGATTTTCTCATAATTGCGTACAAAGTCGAGGTAGCGGATGGCATCGTCATCGCTAACGGCAATACTTCCCGAAGTCTGGTAAGCTACATGCACATCGTGCCCATGTTCAACAAGGCGGGCAAAAGTTCCTCCCATCGAAATCACATCATCGTCAGGATGCGGGCTGAAAAGAGCCACGCGCTTAGGAAAAGGCAGTGCCCGTTCGGGGCGTGTGGCATCATCAACATTGGGTTTACCTCCCGGCCAGCCTGTAATTGTATGTTGAAGATCGTTAAATACCCTGATATTTATTTTGCTGAATACCTGGCTGGTTATAAGGTCGGACAAACCATAATCGTTATAGTCGCGTTCAGTAAGTTTTAGCAAAGGTTTTCCTGTTTGTGTACATAGCCATAAAACAGCTTTGCGGATCATACGATCGTTCCAATCGCATTGTCCTACGCGCCAGGGAGCTTTAAACCGGGTAAGTTCCACGGCTGCCGGAGGATCGACGATAAAAGAAGTGTTAGGGTGATTTTGCAGGAAGCTGGATGGTATTACATCTGTAACCGGACCTTCGACAGCCTTTCCAATAACTTCGGCTTTACCTTCGCCCCAGGCCATCAGAAAAACCTCTTTTGCCGTCATAATTGTTCCTACACCCATGGTTATTGCGAAATGAGGAACATGTTCTTCTCCGTTGAATGAATCGGCGGCATCGTTTCGGGTCAGCCTGTCGAGTGTAACCAGGCGTGTCTTCGAATTGTAGGTTGAACCAGGTTCGTTGAACCCGATATGACCGGTGCGGCCTATGCCAAGCAATTGAATATCAATGCCCCCGGCTTCGGAAATCTTTTTTTCGTAATCGCGGCAAAATGCGGCTACATCGTCCTGTTCAAGACTTCCGGAAGGTATATGGATATTCTCGGCCTTTATATCGATATGCTTAAAGAGCCTGTCCCACATAAAGTGGTTATAACTTTGCTGGTGGTCATGTTCCAACGGGTAATATTCATCAAGATTAAACGTGATGACATTGGCAAAACTCACACCTTCTTCTTTATGATAACGGATCAATTCGTTGTACACCATGAGCGGAGTTGACCCGGTAGCTAATCCAAGAACCAGGTTTTTTCCTGATCTTTTTCTTTCTTTTACCAGTTCTACTATTCTTGCAGCCAATTCAGCAGATCCTGCCGCAGCTGAGGAAACAACTTTTACCGGAATTTTTTCGAAACGGGTAACAAACGCGTCATCGTTCCACATCGAACTATTAGGTTTCGATGAATATCCTTTTATGTCAGCTAGTTTCATTTTTTAGTTTAATTACTATTTTATTACAATTTTATTTTCCCACAGTTTTGCGGGATTCTCTTTCGAAAGCAGGTAAGGTCTTATCCTGTATGACCAGGTGTAATTTTTTGCCGGAATGAGATACTTTTCCATGGGCCACGACCACCAGCTGTCGTCGCCGCCAACTCCACACTGCATATAATCCAGGTTAAGGTCAGTAAACGACTGTTTCTGAAGGAGATTGCCATGTTTTCCATTTTGTTCAAACCCTTTCAGATCGTTGTACGTAAAAGGAAGAGCACTGAAACCCAGGTTTGGAAAGCCGTCAAAATAAATTCCAACTGATTTTCCGTCGTTGATTGAAATCCATTTTACATCAGTGCGGTATCCATTTTCCTGAGGACGAACATACGAAGTGTACATTTTGTCGGTAGTTGAATGATATTTTCCAACGAAGGCAGCAGTTTTGCGATCCACATAATTTTCGAAGGGTCCACGGCCCAGCCAGTCTACCTGATTGAGCGATCCCTTTAATCGCATATTTACTCCCAATCGTGGAATCCATGGCAAATCTTTCCCGGCTTCCAGGCTGTTTTCTACCAGGATATCGCCTTTACCGGTAATTGTGTAAATTAATATCATCCCGCTGTTAGCGTCAGGAAGGCTGTAATTTACTGTTACCTTAATGGCTTTATCGTTTGTATTGTCGAGAACGATGGATTTTACGATCCTGTTCTCGCTGGCATCAAACCAGGGTTTGCATTTTACGAACATCTTGCTTCCAACATCATTATCCAGCGGTGCCCGCCTGAAATTTGGCAGCGGACCCTGCTCAATAAGTTGCTGGTTATCGAATGTAAACGATGAAATTGTGCCGGTGGTCTTATCAAACTGAATAGCGAATGTTTTGCCTTTAACTGTAATATCTCTAGTAGTCTCACTCGAAACAAGTGAAGGAAAAACTGACGCATTCAATTCGGCCGGTTGACTTGCATTAGGCAGTTCGAACTGTTCGGAAGCGAGTACGAAATTTTTCCCGAGCAAAGGTTTATCATCCGTTGTAACAAGGTATACATTCAGGTAATAGAATCTGTTAGGTTTCGAAACAGGCGCTTTCCAGCTTACATAAAAATCACGCGAAGTGCCGGAAGCAATATTTTCGGTTGAAAATGTGCCCTTGGCAGCGACGATTCCGTTTTCAGTTATTTCCCAGCGCAAAACTGTATTTTTTAAATCGATGAAAGCATATTTGTTTGTCAGACGGAAGCTCAGTTTTTTCAGATCAAGAGCCGTGAATTTGACATACTGATATACTTTTTTAACTTCCGAAAGTCCCGGATGTGGCGCACGATCAGGGAAAACGAGCCCGTTGGTACAAAAATTCCCGTCGCTTGGCACATCCTTTGGTCCGAAATCACCCCCAAAAGCCCAGAATTTACGTCCTGTTGAATCAAATTTCTGTAATCCCTGGTCGACCCAATCCCATATGAAACCACCCTGGAGTTGTTCATTTTTATCGATGGCATCCCAGTAATCAATTAAATTGCCGGTACTGTTACCCATGGCATGCGCGTATTCGCATTCGATCAAAGGCCGGTCCTGTTTTTTCGATGCATAATTCAGTATTTCCTCAACGTTGGCGTACATCGGGCAATAGATATCGGTATTCCATTCGAGTCCGGCACGCTCATATTGAACCGGCCTGCTTAAATCCCTGGATTTAACCCAGTTATAAGTTGCCTGGAAATTGCAGCCGTTTCCTGCTTCGTTGCCTAATGACCAGATAATTACAGATGGATGGTTTTTATCGCGCTCAAGCATCCTGCGTGTACGGTCGATATGCGCATTTTTCCATACGGGATTGTTGCCGAGAGTGCGGCCTGGATTGTAACCCATTCCATGAGATTCAATGTTAGCTTCATCAATAACATATAAACCATACTCATCGCATATTTCGTACCAATAAGGATCGTTTGGGTAATGAGAGGTGCGAACGGCATTGATGTTATTCTGTTTCATGAGCTGAACATCAAGCAGCATCATTTCTTTTGGAATAGTATGCCCTTTGATTGGATCAAATTCATGACGATTAACGCCTTTCAGTTTTACAGCAACTCCGTTTATCAATAGCAACCCGTTTTTGATTTCGCTGGTGCGGAAACCAATTCGATTGCTCAGGCTTTCGATGCATTTACCATTCTGATCAAGCAGTGTGAGCGTAAGAATGTATAATTCAGGCGTTTCGGCAGTCCATTTTTTGACATTCGGAATTAATTTTTCATAATGCAGGCTATCTTTTCCTACAGCCTTGTCAACTGAAATTATTGCGGTTGAAACAGGTTTTACAGTATTGTTTTTTTCATACAGATTGATCTGTAACTTGTTAGTTTTTAAATCTTCAGCTGATAATTTATTGAACAGAATATCAATCTCCAGGTTTCCTTTTGTGTAATTCTCTATCAGGTTGCCTTTAGCAAAGAAATCGCGGACATAAGTTTGTGGCCTGGCGTAAATAAACACGTCGCGGTTAATGCCACTCATCCGCCACATATCCTGGCATTCGAGGTAGGAACCGTCGTTCCACCGGAAAACCTGGAGCGCCAAGGCGTTATTTCCATCTTTTAAATAGGGTGTCAGGTCAAATTCGGCAGGTGTTTTGGAATCTTTGCTGAAACCTATGTAATTGCCATTGAGCCAGATATAAAAGAAGGATTTTACCGCGCCAAAATGAATGAATACGCTTTTCCCTTTGAAGGTTTCAGGCATTGTTATTTCGGTAATATAAGTTCCTACCGGATTATAATCATAAGGAACATGCGGTGGCAATGGATTATTTGAGTAGAATTCATAGGAGATATTGGTATAAATAGGGTAGGAGTAGCCCTGAATTTCCCAGGTCGAAGGTACATCAACCAATGCCCATTTTGACGCGTCAAAACCAGGCTTAAAGAAACCTGCCGGCACCTGAGTGTAGTTGTCTGACAGCTTGAACTTCCATTTGCCATTAAGCGACCTGTAAGCAGCAGATTCTTCAGGGTTGTTGGTAATTGCTTTAGCCTCAGTATCAAATGGAACATATGTTACATGTGGCTTAGCGGTGTTCAAAGAAGTCATTTTAGGGTTTTCCCAGTCAGGAACCGAAATGTTCTGTGCTTCAGACACATTCAACAAGTTGAAAATCAAAATCACTAATACTAATGAAAAAGTAATCCCGGATTTTTTCATATTGATCTATAATTGTAGTGATTAGCTTATTTGTTATGTTTTCAGACTCAATTTGGTACTTTAGTTACACGCAAAAGCTTTGGTATATATATAGGTATACCAGCAGAGGTTGATTATTCGTTGAATTTTAGCCTTTAAGGAAAACTTTATTCATAACCATGGCGACAGTTCCCATTAATCCCGCGTTCTGACCAAGGCTTGATGTGATAATCTGAGCATCCCGACGAATTTTCGCGATCGTAAATTTGTTGAGGTTTTGTTGAATAGGGTCAACAATATAGTTTTCGGCTTTGGTGAGTTCGCCACCGATAATGATGAGCTCGGGGTTAAAAAGATGAATCAGAACAGCGATTCCCCTGCCAAGGTGTTCGCCTATGCTGGCTAATAACCCTATTGCGAATTGATCACCATGCTGGGCTGCCTGCAATACCGTTTCAATGGTAATTTTGCTGAAGTCGCCGCCAACCATGGTTCGGATTATTGTGGTTGCACCATCACTTATCTCTTTACGGGCACGTTTTATCATGGTGGTTCCTGAGGCAAGAGTTTCGAGGCATCCGATTTTACCGCAATAGCATAGCTGCCCGTCGGGATCAACCTGTATATGTCCGAACTCTCCCGAGAAACCTGAATTTCCTTTGTAAAGCTTTCCATTGAGAATCATGCCAAGGCCTATTCCTGATCCTATATTCAGGCATAATACATTTTGCTTCCCTTGCGCCAGGCCGAAAGCCTGTTCGCCAAGAGCCATTACTTTTGTGTCGTTTTCTACAAACACAGGGTAATCGAATATATTCTCAAATTGGATGGTGGCAGGTTTTTCATCCTGAAGGTAGCTATAGCTGATTCCTGTATGCAAGTCGATAAGGCCAGGTAACGCAATCCCTATACCCATCAGTTTGGTTTTATCTATGCCCGATTCAATTATAAAATCGTTTACTGAATCTTTAAGGCTCTTCATAAAATCTTTCGATACTTCAAGACCTTCGTCTATCACTTTAATTGGGACCACGGGCTGGTTAGCAAAATTGAATAAGCCAAGCCTGATATGGGTTCTGCTGATATCAACACCTAAAACAAATCGCGCGGGAGGATTCAGACCATACAAATTTGGACGACGGCCGCCACTTGAGGTGCCTATTCCTTCTTCAACCAGAAACCCACTTTCAATTAATTCATCAACGGCCCTGGTGATGGTTGGAGTACTCATATGTATGATCTTACTCAACTCAGGTATTGATTTACAGCTATTTTGATATAATTCTTTTAATATCAATAATTTAAGGCTGTTTTTCTTTGAGCTGTTTGTTCGGGGATCACCGGCGGTATTACCAAAGAGCATGCTTCTCTTCATAATATGTAGCTTAGTAGTTGTACTGTATTGTTTTAAACGTTTTCAAATTCTGACTTATAGTAAGTAAGAGCGTGTAAATTTACAATAATCATTAAGAATATCAACATACATAGTGAAAAAAATTACTAAGATTACTAAGAAATCTATTCATGACTTGGATTGGAATCAAAATAACAGACTAAAAAACATATAATCAGATATATAGCTATGTCCAGGTTGAAGTGATCTTCAGTTCATTTTATTAAACTGTGATTGTGCGATATACATCCGCTGTAAAATTTTTCATTTAGTTGATTTATTAGTAAAATTTCAATTTTAAATTGAACCTTCTGTTTTCATTTCTGTTCGAATGAAAGAAAATATTGAGAAAATTAAAAATTTCTTTCCGGCCAAAGAGTTTTCTCCGGATTACACTTATTTCAGATTAACATTTCCTGTTTGGATTTGAACAAGGACCATAAGAAGTAAGCATCATTTTCAGTTTTTGATCCGAAATAATATGATAAAACCGGGTAACTTTAAAATATATATTAGCAGGAATATTTGTTTCGGCATTTATATGTTTAACTTTAATCCGGAATCCACAATATTTATTTTCGCAATCGAAGAGCGAAAATTTATTTTTATTTTTATACAAGTGTTAGTGCTGAAAATGAGGCATATACATAAACATGTTGAAAATAGTTATGTGTTTATGGAAAAAATATTGCTTTGATGTTGATAGTTCATAAAATATTTTATTAGTTTAGCCCTTTCAATGAATATATTATTTAAACATTCTATTCACCAACCAACCTCAAGTCAAACTTTAAACAAAAGTGCTTATGAAAAAAGTGACACTCTTGATGGCGCTGATCTTGTTCTGCTCATGGCAGTTCGCATTAGCCCAAAAAACCATCACCGGAACGGTAACTGATGCCAAAGACGGCTCTTCCATACCTGGTGTAAATATTGTGGTAAAAGGTACTGCCACAGGTACAACTACCGATCTGTCAGGTAAATACACCATTAAGGTGAATGCGGATCAAACTCTTCAGTTCTCTTTTATCGGCTACACCAACCAGGAAGTAGCAGTAGGAACTCAAGCTGTCGTTAATGTCTCTCTAACGCCAACGGCAGAAGTTATTGAAGGCGTTGTTGTAACTGCTTTAGGTATCAAGCGCGAGAAAAAAGCCCTTGGATATTCAATGCAGGAAATTAAAGGCGATGCTATTACTACAACCAGGGATCCTAACGTTGTGAATTCCCTGAACGGTAAAATTGCCGGTTTGGAAGTAAAGCAAGCTTCTACCGGGCCTTCGGGATCATCGCGTATTACTATTCGTGGTAACAATTCGATTGGTGCTAATAACCAGCCACTGGTAGTTGTTGATGGAATTCCAATCAACAGCTCAACCGGGGGAACCGATGATTATTGGGGAAACCGTAATGTTGACAGGGGATCAGGAATTGCTGATATTTCACCTGATGATATTGAATCAATGTCAGTTCTTAAAGGGCCAGCAGCTTCTGCTCTTTATGGCAGCCGCGCCGGTAACGGGGTTGTAATGATAACTACTAAAAAGGGAACTAAGAAAAAAGGACTAGGTGTTTCATTTAATACTAACAATACCTGGGAATCTCCTATGGAAACTCCTGATTTTCAGAATACCTACGGACAAGGTGTTAACGGCGTATTCGACGCTACTTCCGGTGGAAGTTGGGGCGGAAAAATGGATGGATCGCAGGTTGCCGCTTTGATGGGAACAAAGGCGTATTCACCTGCGGGTAATGACCTTTATAAGGACTTCTTGCGTACCGGTTTTACTTCAACAAACAGTATTGAAATTGCAAACAGCGGCGATAATACGACTCTTCGTGTTGGAGTTACCCGCCTTGATAACAAAGGCGTAGTTCCAAATACTAAATTCCAGAGAACTTCCTTTGATTTAAGAGCTACTTCTAAATGGGATAAATTGTCGGCTGACGTTAAGTTTAACTATATCAAACAGCTGACAGATAACAGGTTGAAACTTGCTGGTGACCCTGACAATATCTTCCAGAATTACCTGAATATGCCACGTAGTGTTTCGATGAGCGACTATGCGGCTTACGCATCCTCAAATTACGCGTTTCCATCTACAGGAGCTCCGGCTGCTTATATGTCAACGTATGGAGGATCTTCACTTAGTCCTTATTGGTCAGCTTACCGCAATACCAATAATGATAACAAAGATCGTATAATTGGTTTCCTCGCCTTGCAATATGATTTTACAAGTTGGCTTAACCTGAAAGCCCGTTATGGACTTGATAATACGGGTACAACTTATTCTGATGTACTGGCTTCAGGTACTCCTTACTGGTTTACTTCAGGGTATACGGGTGATTACAGGGTTATCCAGGAAAAAAACTTTGAACAGAATGTTGACTTCCTGTTAACTGCACAAGGAAATCTGATGGATAAGCTATCAGGATCCGTCTCGGTTGGAGGTAATCTTATGAATGCTAAAGGCAATTATCAATTGTCACAGGCTCAAGGCCTCGTGATTCCTGATTTTTATGCTATTCCAAATGGTGTAATCAGGGAATCTGCCTTTACATCCTCTGAAAAAGAAATCCGGTCGTGGTATGGAACAGGATCACTTTCATACGATAATTGGGCTTACCTTGATGTAACCGCTCGTAATGATGTTTCATCAACACTGCCATCCAAAAACCGTTCTTATTTTTATCCTTCAGTAGGTGGAAGCATTGTGATAACTCAAATAATGCAAAACAAAGGAATTAAGACTGGCCCGGTTTCTTTTGCAAAAGTAAGGGCATCGTGGGCACAAGTGGGTAATGATACTTATGCATACAGGTTGAGAGATTATTATAATATTCTCTTTAGTAACGGAGTTTTAACAGCTTCTTCTGATAACTACCTCGCTAATCCGAATCTGAAACCTGAGAGTATTAAATCGACTGAATTAGGTTTTGATGTCAGGATGTTTAACAATAGATTGGGTTTTGATTTTACATGGTACAAAAAGAATGCATTTAATCAGATTATTTCAATCTCAGTTCCACCGGCAACCGGTTACCAATATAAGCTTGATAATGCCGGTAATGTAGAAAACAAAGGGGTTGAGCTTTCGGTAAATGCAAACATCATTCAGCAAAAAGATTTCACCTGGGACCTGAACTTGAATTATTCGAAAAATACGAATAAGATCATAGAACTTACTGAACAAACGAAAGTTCAGGTGATCAGTGATCCATCAGTATCATTTCTAAAAATTGTTGCTCAGGAAGGTGGCCTGTACGGTGATATTCTTGGATACACATACCAAAGAAATGATAACGGCCAGATTCTGGTTGATGACAATGGTATTCCTTTGAAATCAGATGAAATGTCGAAACTTGGAAACTATCAGCCTAAATGGATGATGGGACTTTCGAATAATTTCACTTATAAAGGTGTTAGCCTCGGTTTCCTTATCGATATGAGATATGGTGGTGATACTTATATGGGTTCCATAAAAACTGGTGCAACAGCTGGTACACTTGCTATGACTCTGGATGGCCGTGAAGGTGGTATGGTAGTACCTAACTCGGTTGTAAAATCAACCAATGCAGCTAATACCAAAAGTGTTACTCCTCAGGCATACTGGGGTGGAATTTCTGGCATTACCGAAGCCTGGATGTACGACGCTACCAATATCTGTTTCAGGGAACTGAGCCTTGGCTATTCAATACCTACCGCGATTGTTCAGAAAATCAAACTTAATTCAATAAAGGTGAGCATTGTAGGACGTAACTTGTTTATGATTTCGAGCAAAACCAAAGGCTTTAATCCGGATGCTACTTATTCCACCGGAAATGCTCAGGGTATTGAATACGGGACCATGCCTCAACTTCGCAGCATTGGATTTAATCTGAATCTGAACTTCTAACCATTTAAACGACACACACATGAAAACAAAAATATATTTTCTCATACTGATAGTTTTTGGTCTGTTTTCCTGTTCTGATCTGGATGTAATGAACACGAATCCAAACAGGCCTACAGGCGATATGTATGATTTCAGCCGTTCACAGATTTCAACACTGTTACGGGCTGGATCAACATATAATGGAGCGGATATGTGGCAGAGGGTAAAGAGCCTGCATATCGATTTGTATTCCCAGATGCTGGATGAAGTTCCCTCAGGCTGGACTAATACCCGAAACTACTTTACAAACGATGGCTGGACCATTAGCTACTGGAATTCAGTGCCAAGCTGGGTATCATCTCTTAACACGATAATTACATTAGGTAAAGACGATCCAAACAGGATAAACACTGTAGCACTTTCAAAAATCTGGCGTGTTTATATCCAAAGCCAGGCATGCGATTTATTTGGAGTAATGCCATTCCCTACCTATAAAACTATTGTGGAGAACCCTCCCTATGTTTCTGTCAAAGATCAGTATACAGAATTTTTCGCTGAACTGGATGAAGCGGTTAAAATGTTTGATCCTGCCAAAGGTTTCCTGAACTCAAATGAAGACATGATTTATGGTGGTGATATAGCAAAGTGGAAGAAATTTGCCAATTCACTCCGTTTGCGTCTTGCGCTCAGGGTTTCGGAAATTGATCCTGCTTTATGCAAAACACAGGCTGAAGCTGCAATCGCCGCTGGTATAATAGAATCATCAGCTGATGACGCACAATGTCCTCCTTCGAATCAGGGCTGGGGTAACGATTATAATTATACCCTTCTTTGGGCATGGGGCGAAACACAGCACATGACATCCTCATTCGAGAAACTCGTAACAAACATTGGCGGGATTGATTGGCCTGCTTCGGTAGCTGCTACTACAAAACCCGCTAAAGTTGACCCAAGAGCTCCAATAATGTTCGATCCTTCTTCGAGCGGTTCATGGAAAGGTGTTCCTCCTGGCTTGCATCCTGATAATGTTAACCAGGAGCCAAACAAGAGTACCGAGATATCGATTCTTGGGAATTACACTGTAGGTCCTGCAAATGCTCGTAAACTGAGCCGTAAGTATGATCTCTTGCTTTACGACGAAGTTTGTTTCCTTAAAGCTGAAGCTGCTTTACGCGGTTTTGCGTCAGGAAGCGCAAAAGCTGAATATGAAAAAGGCGTAACTGCGTCATTTACCCGCTGGGGTGCTGCCGGAGCTAGTACTTATCTCGCATCAAATGAGAAAAATATCGCCGGTACGAGCGCTAATTTTGATGATAACAGCGGCGCTGGCAATACCCAGCTCGAAAAGATCATTACGCAGAAATATATTTCTCTCCTCCCCGATGTTTCTATTGAAGCATGGAGTGATAAACGCAGGCTGAATCTGCCACGTTTTGATGTTTGCGCTTACCGCGATCCTGCTACTTATGGTGCTGCACCATCAAGTATTACCGATCCGAGAAGCTTTATAAAGAGAGTAAGAATTCCTGCAACAGAATCTGTTAACAACACCGTTGAATATAATAAAGGTGTTGCTCTTATGGGTGCCGGAGGAGACCATACAAATACTCCTCTTTGGTGGGATACGAATAAGAATTATTGCACATCCGTGAATAAATAATCGTATTAGTATTTAAGAAAAGGTCAGGCGTTCCGAGTTGAATGCCTGACCTTTTTGCTTATAGAGGATATGATAATCGTATGATGTTTTTAAATAAAGTTAGAACAATCATCGAATATGAAATGAACAATCTGTCTTAGTTTTAATGTTTTTGTGCAGGGGGAATCAAATTTCTCATCAGGCTTTGAGCAGCTCCGGATGTTCAGCATGCACCCTGATAATCAATTCTCCAAACAGAGTATTTGCCCAGGCAAACCATTTGCGTGTAAAAGTAGCCGGATCATCTTTATGAAATGATTCGTGAATAAACCCTGTTCCGGCATGGGTTGTTTTAAGAAGGCGAAGGCATTCCCTTATTTCTTCAGTGTTTGTGCTTGTGAGGGCTTGCATTATAATTGTCATTGGCCAGATCATATCTTTAAGCGTATGCGGACTTCCGATTCCGGAAGCCGCTTTGCCTCTGAAATGCCAGCAATGATCGTCGCTAAACAGAAATTTCCTTGTGTTCTGATATACCCGGTCATTTACATCAATACATCCCAGGTAGGGGAGTGCAAGCAGGCTGGGAACATTACTATCGTCCATCATCAGGCGGTTGCCATAGCCATCGGTTTCATATACAAACACTTTTCCATAATCCAAATGCTCTGTTATGGAATATTGTTTCAATGCCACTTCAACTTCATCTGCCAGTTTTCGGCTCCTGGCAGCCAAAGTTTTATTGCCAGTAACATTTTCGCATATTTCGCTCATCTGCCGTAATGAAACAACAGCGAAATAATTGGATGGAATTAGGAAAAGAAAAGTAGTCGCGTCGTCGGATGGCCTGAACACGGAGCAAATTAGTCCAACCGCACGCATTGGATTACCCATTCCATTACCTGGAACTGTATCCGTTTGCCAGGCTGTTGTCCGTTTAAACGAATAAGGACCGGGATCTTCTTTTCGCTGTTGTGTCCTGAAAGTACTATAAATCAATTCCATGGCTTCATTCCATTTGCTGTCGAATACAGATGTATCGCCGGTGGTTTTCCAGTAATGGTAAGCAAGCCTGATTGGGTAACACAATGAATCAATTTCCCATTTGCGTTCGTGAATACCTGGTTTCATATTGGTGATATCCGATTTCCATTCGCTGATTTCATCTCCATCAAGGAAAGCGTTGGCATACGGATCTTTCAATATGCATTTTACCTGCCTGTTGATAACACCGGCAATAAGTTTACGTAAAGGCTCATCTTGTTTTATAAGCGGAAGATAAGGCCAAACCTGTGCCGATGAATCACGTAACCACATGGCATGTATATCGCCAGTAATAACAAAAGTGTCTGGCTTGCCGTCAGGTTCACTATAGGTTACAGTCGTATCGAGTGTGTTAGGAAAACAGTTTTCGAACAGCCAGGCTATTTCGGGATCAGAGATATCTTTTTTTATATTTGAAATAGTCTCTTCTACAGATTTGCTTACGAAATTTCTCTTATCCGTTATTGGCCGCAGACTTGTGTAATCAATAGGTTCATTAAATATAGGCATGGCGAAAAGATTGCTGTATTTGCTTAAAGTAAGTCCTGCTATTCCCATTCCGGTGGTTTTTATAAAATTTCGACGGGTATCCATAGTGCTTCTAATATTGGTTTTATGAAAGTAAAATTATAGGAATTAGATGATTTCACAAAGAAAAATAGCCGCGATTTAATTTTGCTCCCGATAGCTGAAAAGAAACTAACCATCTGCAATAATTACATGCGAAGCATCATGAAATATTCAGATTCATTGATTTCGAGGAAATTTATAAAACAAATACTTCGCGTGTTTTTTTTTAAAGAACAATTCAAGGTATCTTAAATCCTTTTCCCTATCCCTTGAGTTTGAAATAGATTGGCATGTTATACAATACTCTGACTGTCTTGCCATTTTGCCTGCCAGGTATCCATTTTGGCATCATGTTTACAACCCTTAAAGCTTCCTCGTCGCAACCGCCGCCGATTCCTCTTAATATTTTAGCCTCTGTAACCGAACCATTCCTGTCAATTATAAACTGTACATAGACGGTGCCCTGGATACCATAATTTGTAGCAGTCTTTGGATAAAAGATATTTTCAGCCAGAGAACGATTCCTTTTGTCTTCTCCGCCAATATAGGCGGGCATTTCTTCAACAATTGTAAATACTTGCCCCTTTCCGAATACCTCTATTAATTCCTCACGAATAACATTCCCGTTAACTTTTCGATACACATAAATTGAACTATCGTGACCACAAGTAGTTGTTCTAATTTCAAGATGAGTTATTTTATTGTCTGCGAACATTAATGAATCCGGAACATTATATTCAATTCTTGAATGCTTGCAATGCTTCTTATACAATTCAAGAGCTTCTGTATCATTCAAATTTGCAGCGTTTTTTAAATCAAAGCAAAATCCGCAACTATCGCCTATGTAATAATTCGCGAATGCCCTGTTGTAATAAGCATTGGTCGACGGAAATTCGTCAATTGACAAAGTCAGAAACGAAATTGCTTCCTTATAATTTTTCGAATCAAGAGCTTCTGTGCCTTTCTCGTAGTTTTTTACTGCTTCCGGAGATTGACAGTAAACAAACCGTGATGCAAGAATAAATACAGTTATGAATATATAATGTTTCATTTGAGAGGATTTTAAAAAATATTTATATTCTAGTGTTTAAGGTATATAGTATTTTCAGATTGAAAAGTTTATTTGCATATTAAATTGTACTCTGACAGGCTTTCCTTTTTGAGTAGCAGGTTTCCATTTCGGCATCCGTTTAATTACCCTGATTGCTTCCTCACTGCATCCTCCACCAACTCCTCTAAGTATTTTAATATCTGAAATCTCACCGTTTGTATCTACAACAAATGAAGTGTAAACAGTGCCTTCAATACCTTGTTCTCTGGCTTCTTTTGGATACAAGATATTTTTTTGCAGAAATTTCTTTAATGCAATTTCGCCTCCGGGAAATTCAGGCATTATGTCATAAATGCTGTTAATACGCTGATTTTTATTATTATAACAATAGGAATAACCTTTTCCATCATTGCATTTTGAATGAAAAATCAGAGTGTAGCTATACCCAGGATATTCCTGCAATACAGAATCTGTAACTGCCCTCAAAGTATCTCTGGTGAAACAAATTCTATCATAAACCATCGAAGCTGAATAATTTCCCGAATTACTTGCCAAAAACAAATCCTTACATGATTTACAAGTGTCGCCTGCTTGCAGGTAATTTAGTGCATCGCCATAGTAATCCACCGTTTCGGTTTTAGCTTGATTGTTTATTCTGAAATTGATTGGCATATTGAATAATACCCTTACTGCTTTGCCTTTTTGCCTTCCAGGCTTCCATTTCGGCATCATTTGTACAACCCGTGCGGCTTCTTCATCGCATCCACCGCCAATACCTTTTAAAATTTTTACATCAGTAACATATCCTTCGGAATTTATTATGAAAGAAACATAAACTGTACCTTGAATCCTAAGATTCGTGGCTGTTTCAGGATAAATGAGGTTTGTTGCCAGGAATCGGGTTCTTGCATCTTCACCTCCAACAAATGACGGCATTTCTTCAACAATAGTAAAAACAGGTGATGAATCAATTTCAGTAATATTAATAGAATTGGTACGTTGTCCATTATTCTCACGGATATATCTTACCAAACTATCTGAATTGCATTTTGTTTTTATAATCTCTATCGATACTATATCAGGGTATTTTGACTTGATAGAATCAGGCACATTCGCTTCATGCAAAGAAAAAGCGCAGTTTTCGTTAAAAAGATTTAGCGCACCGTAATCATGCAATTTTGATGCTTTGAATAAGTCGTCGCAAAAATGGCAAGTGTCACCCATATAGGAATATGCTGCAGCCCTGTTAAAATAAGCATTTACTGTTGGAAATTCATCAATTGAAAGTGTTAAATACCTGATGCCTTCCTGATAGTTGTTAGATTCTATCGCCTTTGTTCCTTTATCATAGTTTCTGAGACATTTTGCAGATTGGCTGAATGCGAATACCGACAGAAGTAATAATACCTGGAGTAATAGTTCTTTTTTCATAGCAGCAGTATTTGATAGTTTTTTTAAAATTTGAAAGTTAAAAATACAACGGATGAAACTTCACCTCGTTTTTATTAAATTCGATTGCAGGCATTGGAATCTTTATAAATCCAACGGTATTAAGAATAAGTTTCAGCGTTTTTGATTTTACCGGTATGCGGCTTAAATCGATATCAGCTGCTAAATAGAATTGCCTGTATCTTTCGGAGTAAGGAACCTGAATGCTATTAATTTCTGAAGGATTACTAAAGCCACCGGTCATCCCTTCGGCTCCATAACCTACTGCAATATTCAGCCATTTTGGGAAACGCGTATGTTGTAAGCCAAGGCTGCTTATATTAGCTGAAATCCAATAAGTCTGGCCATTATAATCCTTCACAATATTTTGTAAAAGTGTGCTGCCTAGTTGATCTGTATTATACCGGGCATAGGGCGATGAATGGAATGAATATTTCAAAACGAATTTCTGCTCATGCCAGGCTAATTGCTGACTGATAAAGAGTGTTGTT
This sequence comes from Bacteroidales bacterium, assembly GCA_963665485.1. Classification (GTDB taxonomy): domain Bacteria; phylum Bacteroidota; class Bacteroidia; order Bacteroidales; family UBA4417; genus UBA4417. Next base: position 3,022,027 of record OY762227.1, read on the forward strand.
CCCAATGTATTAGCGACAAGGTCGAATGGCGAAGCTCCCCATTTCTTTGATAATCCATCCATAACTTCAATAGCTGTGAGATAAACGAGGCCTGTCATTCCTCCATACCAAACAGCTTTTCTTTCTGGAACGCCCGACCAGCGTAATGCTCCATAACCAACCAGGCCAATATAATACGAAGCTGTAATATGGGCGCTTTTATCCATCTGCAGCCACTCTTTATTATCATTAAAAAAATGAAATGATGACTGCGGATAATTTTTATACCACAGATTATATAATCCGGCAATACTACAGGCATATACCGAAGCTCCCGTAACGGCTACAACTGCCAGCTTTTTACGATTCAGTGTGTCTGACGGGGAATCAGGTGTTTGAGCTTCCTGGGCCAAACCTGGATTCCAATCGCAAATTACACTAAGCAAAAGGATGATTAAAGATATGGATCTGAAGTTCAGCACAAAAACCTGAATAAATTACCTGTTAATAGTTAGATATAGCGAACACCGTAACGAAAACACAATTGAGTCCTTGAGGCTGAACCTTTAAATTTTGAATCTTCGGATGCGAAGCAATTGAACCTCGAACGATTAACCATTTTCTGATACCTACTTCATAATCCCCTTCTGATTCAGCGCCTGCTGGTATTTCGCGGCATTCAAAAGATGCTCATTCATAGTTACAGCAAAATTGTGATACCCCGAAAAATCTTCCCGGGCACAGAAATACATGTATTGATGTTGCCGGTAATTCAGGACCGCGTCGATGGATGATATGGACGGAAGACAGATCGGGCCGGGAGGCAAACCAAAATATTTATACGTATTATAAGGAGAGTCAATTGTCTTGTAAACATTCAGCACACGCTTGATACTGAAATCGCCCAGTGCATATACCAGGGTTGGGTCGGCTTGCAGTAGCCATCCGTCGTGAAGCCGGTTCATATACACGCCAGCTACATCTGGCTTTTCATCATTTTGGTTGGTTTCTTTTTCAACAATGGATGCCATTGTAATGGCCTCTAATTCGGTTAGCCTGATTTCTTTTAACCTGGCTTTTCTCTTTTCTGTCCAAAATGCTAAATATTCCTTATGCATCTTTTCCATAAACTTTTCAGGAGTTATGTCCCAGTATACTTCGTAGGTATTCGGGATAAACATACTTATAATGTTATCAGTCGTGAATCCGAATTCCTTCAGGTAATCAGCATTATTCAGCAGTTTCAGGATAGAAACGGAATCGGTTTCAAGTTGTTCGGATATATGACCGGCTAGTTCTTCCTTAATACGGATGTTGTTGAAGACAAGTTTTACCGGATCTTGCTGCTTCGAGCGGAGTTTTGTAATGATCTGCTTGTTGCTCATACCTTCTTTCAGGATGTAATGTCCTGTTTTGATATGATCAGGGTATTTCATTATTCCGGCCAGGCGCTCGAATGATTCGCGATGGATTATCGTTCCGTTCTTGTACAACATCTTTTTTACATCATCCCAGGTTGATCCTGATTTTATATTAAAAGCAGCCGAGGATTGCCCGTTAAGCCACACATTAGGTTTGTAGATCATACGATAACCTATGTAACCGGTAATGGCACCACCCATAATAAGTAATGCAATGATAATCATAATGATTTGTTTCCTGCGCGAGCGGGACTTTTCGCGTTTTAACCGGCTTGAATAGTAATTTGGCATAAATTCAGCTCATTTATCGTTAGTAATGCGACTTCTCTATTTTTATTGCCTTTTATTTAATTTGCAATGTTCAGATTTCAAGTTCTTGGTCTCCAGACTCCAGTTTTCTAATCCCCAAATCCTAACCCCTAAATCCTAACCCCTAAATCCTGTTAATCAACTGAAACATTAACTCATCCGTCCATTGCCCTTCACGTTGTAACCATTCTTTTTTTATTCCACACGCAATAAAACCAGCTTTCCTGAATAAACTGATGCTCTCCAGGTTGCTTTGTTCAATATTACAATATAACTGATGTAGGTTCAGTGTTTTGAAACAGTATTCAGTAAGTAAATTAATGGCTTCAAGCGCAAATCCTTTCCGTCGTGATGATTCGTCAATCAAAATTCCGATACCTGCTCTTTTATTTTGCGGATCAAAATCAAAGAGGTCAATAGTTCCCACTGTCGTATTTTCAGCTTCTGCCGAATGCCAGTCGATCATCAGGCGTAATTGCTTTGATGCAAAAATGTCATTATCCGTATTGAACACAAATTGTTCAATCGCAAATTTCGAATAAGGGGTAAGTGTATTGCCCAAATGCCAGATACGTGTGTCATTTTCCCAACGGAAAATAATATCAATATCAGCGGGTTCAGGTGCTCTGAGCAGCAGATTCGGGCCTATCATAGAGTTCAGATTTCGATTGTACCTTCAAAAACCAGTTTGGCAGGGCCGGTAAGTTTTACATTCTTTATAGCATCTCCCGTTCGCGTAAAACCAACATACAACCTTCCTCCGGCAGTATTTACATAAAATGAATCGCCACCATATTTTAACGAAGCCGCTATAGCTGATGCCGTAACTCCTGTACCGCACGAAAGAGTTTCATCTTCTACCCCTTTCTCATAAGTTCGCACATACAACTCTTTTTTTAAAAGCTTTGCGAAGTTAACATTGGTTCCGTGTGGTTCAAACCTGGCATCGTACCTGATTTCACGACCAGATTCGATTATTTCGATGTCATCGGGATTATCAACAAATTTTACAACATGATAGGTTCCTGTATTGAGGTAGTAGGAATTTTTATCCATGCTATAGATTACAGGATCCTGCATTTCCAGTTCAACAATCATTACTGAACCGTTATTTTCACTGATCTGCGCATGATGAATACCATCAGCGGCCATAAAACGGCAGGTGTTTCCGGTAATGCCTTTCCGATGCGCAAAAGCTGTAATACACCTTCCACCGTTGCCACAGAAAGTAGCCGGACTGCCATCAGAGTTAAAATAGTTCATGCCAAAATCATAGCCTTCGCTATGCTGAACCAGTAAAACACCATCGGCACCAATGCCAAAATGTCTGTCACATAGTCTGCTGATCAAATCTTCGTTGACCGGAAACTGTAACTTCCGGTCGTCGATCAATATAAAATCGTTGCCGGTTCCTTCGTATTTGCTGAATTGTAGAGTCATTTCGGTAACAAATTTAATATATTCCTTGTCAATATGTCAGATTGATTCGTGAATCTGACATTTTTTATGTTTTTTTTGATTTGCTTATCGCGTGTAAAATTGCTGGTATTTCGTGGGATTTATACCAGAGAATGACTAAATATTTGATTAATAATTATATAGACGTATGTGACAATCAATATTATCCGTTTTGATCCTGGTGTTAACATTAATTAACAGGAGTACAAAAACTAATGGTATTATCCTTGCGTTATAGATCGAAAATTACTCAAAAGGATGAGTAACTTAAGTGTTAATTTAACGTCTCATTATCAAAAACGAACGAAAAATGAAAAAGTACGCAGGTTTCTTTCTTATGGCAGTGTTAGGAGGATTGATTTCTTTGGGCGGTTATGCTTTCCTGGAGAAAAGAAATGAAAAGGCACTAGGAATTCCACAGCAACAAACTCCTGTTCAGTTAGCCAGTTTGTCCGGATTAACTCCAGGCTACCCTGATTTTATTGAACCGGCAAATAAATCCATTCACGCTGTTGTGCATATTAAAACTGAATATTCCCGGAAAAACAATATGTATGACAATTTTTTTAATTTTCATGATTTCTTTGGCGACAGCCCTTACAACCAGCAGGGGCCTCTTCAGGGTGCCGGATCGGGAGTTATTATTTCTCCGGATGGATATATTGTAACTAATAATCATGTAGTACAGGATGCCAGTAAAATTGAAATCGTTCTGAACGATAAACGTTCCTACGAAGGCACAGTTGTAGGGACAGATGCATCCACCGACCTGGCGGTTGTAAAGATTAAAGAAAGTAATCTTCCATTCCTCACATACGGCAATTCGGATGAGGTACAAATCGGCGAATGGGTGCTGGCAGTTGGAAATCCTTTCAACCTCACAAGCACTGTAACGGCAGGTATTGTGAGTGCCAAAGCGCGTAATATCAATATTTTAGGCACACCTGATGGGAGTTCAAGTTCAGTTGAATCGTTTATTCAAACGGATGCAGCCGTAAATCGTGGAAACAGCGGAGGCGCGCTCGTTAATACCCGTGGCGAACTTGTTGGAATAAACGCCGCAATAGCCAGTGGAAATGGATTTTATGCGGGATATTCATTTGCAATTCCTGTTAATATCGTAAAAAAGGTTGTTGGCGATTTGATTGATTACAAGGAAGTTCAACGTGCTTTCCTTGGAGTAAGCATACGCGATATCGACAGCAAATTTGCCGATGAACAAGGCATGAAGGAATTACGTGGTGTATATGTTTCCGAAGTTAATGACGGAAGCGCAGCTAAAGCAGCAGGAATACAAAAAGGTGATGTTATAACATCTATTAATAAGATCACAGTGAACAGTACTTCTGAATTACTTGGGCAGGTTAGTCTTTATCGTCCTGGTGAAACAGTTGCTGTTGTAGTAACCCGCGACGGAAGTGAAAAATCATTCAACGTTAAATTACGTAACCGGGAAGGCAATACCAGTCTTGTTAAGAATGAGGCAAAGGATATTACCCCGATGCTTGGCGCAAAAATGAAAATAGCTACAGGAGATGTGCTGCGTAAACTTGGAATTGATCATGGAGTTCAGATTACTGAGCTCACAGATGGTTTGCTTCAAAATGCGGGTATCAGGGAAGGGTATGTGATTACTGAAATTGATAAAAAACCAGTTCGCAGCGTTGATGATGTTAATAAAATACTCTCCAGCAAAAGTGGGGGTGTTTTACTCGAAGGTGTATATCCGAATAAGGTCAGAGCTTACTATGGCTTTGGAATAAATTAGACTTCCCTCAGCCAAAGAAATGCAATTACAGGATTAAAGATTTCACAAACAAACCTGTATTTTCTTTGTTTATAATGTAGGAATGTAAGTTTTGTCATTACTACGTACTCGATAAGTGATATTTTATAAGTTAAGCTGCACAAAGTCCTTGTGCAGCCTAACTATGTAAATCAAGATAATAAGTCATGAGACAATTAAAGATAACCAAATCAATAACAAACCGGGAAACTGCCTCTTTGGATAAGTATCTTCAGGATATTGGAAAAGAGGCACTTATAACCGCGGATGAGGAAGTTGAACTGGCACGGAAAATTCGTGGCGGTGATCAAAAAGCTCTGGATAAATTGTGCCTGGCCAATCTGAGGTTTGTAGTTTCGGTTGCCAAGCAATACCAGAACCAGGGGCTAAGTCTTCCGGACCTCATAAACGAAGGAAATGTTGGGTTGATTAAAGCCGCAGCACGTTTCGACGAAACCCGTGGGTTTAAATTCATCTCATATGCGGTTTGGTGGATACGTCAGTCAATTCTTCAAGCCCTGGCCGAGCAATCCCGTATTGTACGTTTACCATTGAACCAGGTTGGATCACTTAACAAGATTAAGAAGGAATCCTCACGCCTGGAACAAAAGTATGAGCGCCTTCCTTCAGCTGAGGAAATTGCCGAAGCCCTCGAAATACCCGGATACAAAATTGATGCCGCCATGAAAATAACTACACGTTATGTTTCGATGGATGCTCCTTTGGTAGATGATGAGGATACCCGGTTTATTGATGTGTTCGTTGATGAAGATACTCCCTTTACCGATGCCGGATTGATGCGCGAATCCCTGACCCAGGAAATTCAGCGTTCACTTTCAACCTTGACCGAAAAAGAAAGAGACGTTATAAATCTTTACTATGGAATTGGTGTTCCCCATGGTCTCACTCTTGAAGAAATTGCGCTAAAGTTTGATCTTACCCGTGAACGTGTCCGCCAGATTAAAGAAAAAGCAATCCGCCGGCTGAAACACAATTCTAGAAGTAAACTGCTGAAATCGTATCTGGGACAATAAAAGTGAATCGTTATATTCCCGTTATAAATGTTTTCTTTTATGTTAGTAAAATAGTTTGTTGATATGTATATAACATGCATTCAGCGTTTTAGTGTGTTTTGTATATATAAAGAAGAAATAATTTTCGAAAATGGTATTACCTTTGTTTGATTCTTGGATTAAGGTATAGAGAGAGAAATGTTTTATCCTTTATGGTATAGTTATGAAAATTCTGGTCGCTGAAGATAATTTGATGAATCAACATCTCATGAGCAGGTACATGAGTAAACTTGGATGGGACTGTGAAATAGTTGAAAATGGTTTATTGGCAACTGAAGCATGCAGGAACGGAGATTTTCAGGCTATATTAATGGATATTGACATGCCGGTTCTTGACGGAATTGAAGCCACCAGGTATATCAGGGTTTTCAATAAACAAATTCCTATTATAGCTATAACAGCTTACGCCGATGATCAGATGCGGACAGAATGTGCTGAAGCCGGGATGAATGCGTTTATAGCTAAACCTTGTTCGCGTGAAGATATCAGGGAAATTATTACTGAATGTGTTGAAATCAGTACCTATAAAGTTGCCGGTTAATCATTTTTTCAAAAATAATTCAAGCCTGATCACGATCAGGCTTTTTTTTTATTTATTTTCAAGGAATTCATGCCAGTGATTTGTATTTTTGCACAGGTTTTAAATCCAGATCACATTATAAATAAACTTTTATCGGATACTTCGTTAACCGATAGAGATTTATTTTTTCCTTTTACCGGTTATAATCTTCATATACGTTATCATGGCTGAGATAAAATACATTTTCACAACCGGCGGAGTTGCCTCATCTTTAGGAAAAGGCATTATCAGTTCTTCACTGGCTAAACTACTGATTTCCCGTGGATACAAGGTTGCAATTCAGAAACTCGATCCTTATATCAACATCGATCCGGGAACACTTAATCCATACGAGCATGGCGAATGCTTTGTAACGGATGATGGTGCCGAAACCGATCTGGACCTTGGTCATTATGAGCGGTTTACAAATGTGCGTACATCCCAGGCCAATAATGTAACAACCGGTCGTATCTATCAGGCTGTTATTGATAAGGAACGCCGTGGCGACTATCTGGGTGAAACCGTTCAGGTAATTCCCCATATTACCGATGAAATTAAATATCGCATCCAGCTGCTTGGAGCCAGCGGTAAATATGACTTCGTAATAACTGAAATAGGAGGGACTGTAGGGGATATTGAATCCTTACCTTATATTGAGGCTGTAAGGCAAATGAAGTGGGAACTTGGCAACCGTTGCCTGGTTATTCATCTCACCCTGGTGCCATATCTTGCATCTTCAGGTGAGCTTAAGACCAAACCCACTCAGCACTCAGTTAAAATGTTACTTGAATCGGGAGTACAACCCGACGTAATTGTTTGCCGTTCCGAAAAACATCTCAACCAGTCTATTCGCAATAAAATAGCGCTTTTTTGTAATGTGAATCCATCAGCAGTAATTGAATCAGTTGATGTTGAAACAATTTATGATGTTCCTTTATTAATGCGCGATGAAAGGCTCGACCAGGTTATACTCGAAAAAATGCAGGTACCTATACGTAAACAGCCGGATCTTAAATTGTGGGAGGAGTTTTTGCACAAATTAAAAAATCCGATTGGTGAAGTTCATATTGGCCTTGTCGGTAAATACGTTGAATTAAGAGATGCCTACAAATCGATTACTGAATCCTTTATTCATGCCGGAGCCGAAAATCAGTTGAAAGTGGACCTGAAGATGATTCACTCTGAATCCATTAACGACAGTACCTACAAACATTTACTGAAAGACCTGGATGGAATACTTGTAGCTCCTGGTTTTGGCGAACGTGGTATTGAAGGGAAAATAATTGCCATAAAGTTTGCCCGTGAAAACAAAATTCCATTCCTGGGAATTTGTCTCGGAATGCAGTGCGCTGTTATTGAGTTTGGGCGCAATGTATTGGGATTTAAAGACGCGCATTCCACTGAAATGAACCCTTCAACTCCATACCCGGTAATTGACATTATGGAGGAACAAAAGAAAATTGATAAGAAAGGCGGAACCATGCGCCTTGGTTCATACCCATGTACGCTGAAACCAGATACAAAAATATGGGATGTATATAAATCTGCCGAAATCGTTGAGCGTCACAGGCACCGGTTTGAATTTAACAATGCCTATAAAAAGGAATATGAGAATGCCGGTATGATCCCGGTTGGTATAAATAAACAAAATGATCTGGTCGAAATTATTGAGCTGAAAGATCATCCCTGGTTTATTGGTGTGCAGTTTCATCCTGAATATAAAAGCACTGTTGCATCACCACATCCGCTTTTTGTGCATTTTGTGAAAGCGGCCATACAGTATAAAAAACTTCAGACTAAGTAAAATGCCGGATCATTCTGTCTGCAACCTTTTAACGCTAAAAGTTGTCAGGACAGTATATTCTCTTTTTACGGAACATCACTACTAATCTAACATTTTGTATCTTTGCCGTCCCGAAAAACCCATCGGAAAGTTAAATTATTGATAATCAGTTTTGTTTGGGGAACTGGGTAAAATAAGTAATCAAGTACATACATTTTTATAAATGAATAAGAATAACATTATTGGTCTGGTAATCATTATCGGATTATTGATAGGATACAGTCTCTGGATGACTCCATCGAAGGAAGAAATGGCTGCCCTTAAAAGAAAAGCTGATTCTATAAGCCTGGTACAGCGAACTGATTCTTTGCAAGCCGCAATGTCAGCTATGGTTAAAAAAGCAGTAGCCGATTCCGTAGCAAAAACGAATCCTGCGATTCCCGCAACTTCCGGAATTGACACTGTTTCCAAAGGTTTTTCTTCTCTGGCTAAAAGTGAGGAGAAATTTTACACCCTCGAAAGTGATCTTCTGAAACTGAAAATCTCATCAAAAGGCGGGCGTATTTGGTCAGTTCAGTTGAAAGATTATAAGACATTTGATTCATTGCCACTGATTCTTTACAAAGGAGATTCTTCTGTTTTTGGATTCGAGTTTAGTACTGAAGACTTGCGCACGTATAATACAGCCAACCTGACTTTCGTTCCGGTTATTCCATCAGGTAAAGATTCAATCCGTGTTTCGGGGAAAGATTCAATACAGTTTGCTTTACGGGTTTATCCTGGTAAAGTTGATACAGCCAATTCGAAGAGTTACATTGAATACGTCTATACACTGAAAGGTAACAATTACATGGTTGGCTATAAGGTCAATTTTGTAGGCATGAAAGGCTATATCGCCCAGAATACGCGTGATATGTCGTTACTTTGGAGTACTACACTTTTACAACAGGAAAAAAGTGTGAAAACGGAGCAAACGCAGTCAACCGTTTACTATATGGATGCGGCAGGTGAAGTAAATAACCTGAAAGAAACCAAAGACTCAAAAGAAAGGATATCCACAGCTGTGAAATGGGTTTCATTCAAACAGCAATTCTTTTCGGCCACACTTATTGCTTCAGATAAATTTGAAAGCGCTGATTTAGAAACTATTGGTTTCCCGAATGATAATACGGACCGTCATGTAAAATCCATGAGTTCAGCTTTCATCCTGCCATTTACTACCGAAACCAATCAGTCCTACGATCTGAAATGGTATTTTGGGCCTAACAAATACAAAGTCCTCAGGCAATATAAATTGAACCTGGAACGTCAGATTCCGCTCGGATGGAGCTTCTTCCTGATGCAATGGATAAACAGGTTTGCCGTATTACCAGTATTCAACTGGCTTGAATCGTTCGATATTAATTATGGTATCATCATCCTGATACTCACAGTTCTGTTGAAAATAGTCCTTTTCCCGATTGCTTGGAAAACCTACATTTCGTCAGCCAAAATGAGAATATTAAAACCTGAAATTGAAGAAATTGGCTTGAAATATCCTAAAAAGGATGATGCCATGAAGAAACAGCAGGCGACAATGACTCTTTATAAAAAGGCCGGCGTAAATCCTATGGCGGGTTGTGTGCCGATGTTACTGCAGTTCCCAATCCTGATTGCTCTTTTCCGATTCTTTCCTGCTTCTATTGAATTGCGGCAGCAATCTTTCCTCTGGGCGACAGACTTATCGAGCTATGATTCAATCTTTTCCTGGACAGCTCAGATTCCTCTCCTGAGTACTTTTTATGGAAATCACATCAGTCTATTTACTTTACTGATGACTGTTTCAACCATCATGTACACCAAGATGAATAATGATATGATGGGCTCAACGCAGCAGATGCCTGGTATGAAAACCATGATGTACCTGATGCCGATCATGTTCCTTGGTTTCTTTAACAACTATTCAGCAGGTTTGAGTTACTATTATATGTTGGCTAACTTGTTCACTTTTGGCCAGATGTTTTTAATCCGACGTTTTGTTAATGAGGATAAACTTCATAAACGTATTCAGGAAAATAAAACGAAACCTGTTAAGAAATCATCATTCCAGAAAAAGCTGGAAGAGATGACAAAACAACAACAGCAGAAAGCGATCAGAAAATAAGATTTGAGTTATAAGCTATCAGCTATAAGTTATAAGAAGTAAGTTTTAAGTTGTGTGGCTGTAGCCAGAGCCGGGTAAAATAAAAAAACCGCAGTTAGAATCAATTGATTTTACTGCGGTTTTTTTTTATACTTCGTCTAATAGTGGATTCTTACATTTTTAGAAGATCCAAGACCCAACTTCCGAGTCTTAAATTCAAAGAAGAAATTCAGGAATCTTAGTAGTCAGCTTACTAATTTCAGAAATTTCAGGGCTTGCGTTTTGAGGCTTGAAATTTAAAATTTTGAATTTGTGACTTAAAATACATTATTCATGGAATCAGCCGAGAAATTTCAAAAAGAGCTCCATGCCCTTTTTCTTTCGCTCATCGAGGTTGTAGCTGATATCATTTTTAAGGTAGGAGATAAGTTCCTGATCCGTAATATGAGGATTAACGGCCATAATAATGGATTCTTCCCGATGTTCAACTCCCCATGCCAAAGCTGATTGAAATGATTTTTCAAATTCTTCAGGCAAGGGTTGGCGTGAAATCCAGACTGCAAATACAAACGGTAAGCCTGTGAATTTAATCCACTCACCTGCCAGATCGTAGCAAAAAGGATATTGGCCGGATAATCCGAATGTTTTATCTCCTATCAGCACCATTCCATCATCCTGAGGAAGCTTGCCTTTTAATTCAGATAGACTTTTCCACTGAGGAGTGATTTTCCAGTGCTTCTCAGCCAGAATCCTGACAAGGTTAACCGAAGTAAGACTGTCAGTATCGAGGTAAATAGTCTTTATACCTTTCAAATCTACATTAGCAAGAAGTAAAACCGATTTTACATCTTTATCAGCGCCAATGCATAAATTGCTAACGACGTGATAATTGCTGATTCCGGGCAAAGCACCCACCGGTATGAGCCCGATTTCGGCTTCATTGGAAATTATTTTTTGCGCACTTTGTGAAGGTACTTCAAGGTTTAGATCATAACTTGCAAGTAAGCCTGAATGTGTTAATCCATATATAAACGGGAGAGTGTTATAATAGGAAATGGCAGTAATTCGTATAGGATTCATCGGGTAGTAATAATTTTTATAGTTCAAATGGAACTCCATGACAAAATATTAATATCCACCTTAATATCAAAGTTGGCTGATTTTGTCATGTTCATTTCATGGGGACGAAAGTATAAAAAATAAGTTATGCACTACACTTCTAACAACTCATTTTTGTCACAGATTTCCCTGATTTATGCAGATTCAGATCTAATTTCGGTAACTTGTAAGATATAACTCATCTGCCTTGATTAATTGACTCTGTGAAATCTGCGAAATCTGTGGCTAATTATAATTTCATATTGTTTTCCCCCTTTTGATTTAATACAAAACCAGTAAGATCTGTGTTCTCAATTTTATTAGAATGGTCACATTTTTATTAAAAATAAATTATTACCTTTGCACCCCATTTTAGCAGTGCATTGTTTCTCTTTTCCGGTAAGTTAATCAATATATCTGTCTATAAATCAACTCAATGTTAAACCGGCTGAACCGGAAGGCCATTAATTAGATTATTATTATGAGTAACGACGTTAACGTTAACGACGAAGTAAACAATGTTGAAGATGCAGCTGAAGTAACAGCAACTGAATCCGTTGAAACACCTGTTGCTGAAGTTCCTGCTGAAACAGCAGTTGCTGAAGTTGAGGTAGCAGAAGAAGTAGTTGCAGAAGTTGAACCAGTTGTAGAAGTTGAACCAGTTGCAGAAGTAGTTGTTGCAGAAGCTCCTAAAGCTCCGGAAGCACCTGTGGCACCAGCTGAATTTGATTGGAATGCTATCGGGAAAAAGCATGAGGCTTATAATCCTGCTGACCGCAAGCGTTTAGAAGACATTTATGACAAAACTTTAAGCTCAATCGGCGATCATGAAGTACTTGATGGTTTGGTTGTTGGACTTACCAATCGCGAAGTTGTTGTAAACATTGGTTTTAAATCCGATGGTGTAATTCCGGTTTCGGAAGTACGTTACAACCCTGATCTGAAAGTTGGTGACAGAATTGAAGTTTATGTTGAAAATCAGGAAGATATGGGCGGACAGCTTCAGCTATCCCACAAAAAGGCCCGTATACTCCGCTCATGGGAGCGTGTTAACTCCGCTTTCGAAACACAGGAAATTATCAATGGTTTTGTAAAATGCCGTACCAAAGGTGGTCTTATTGTTGACATCTTCGGTATCGAAGCTTTCCTTCCCGGATCACAGATTGACGTTAAGCCTATCCGCGACTACGATCAGTATGTTGAGAAAGTTATGGAATTCAAAATCGTTAAGATCAACCACGAATACAAAAACGTTGTTGTTTCGCACAAAGCGCTTATTGAAGACGAACTTGAAGCTCAGAAAATCGAAATTATTTCGAAACTCGAAAAAGGACAGGTTCTTGAAGGAATCGTTAAAAATATCACTTCATACGGTGTATTTATCGACCTTGGCGGTGTTGACGGACTTATCCACATCACCGACCTTTCATGGGGACGTATCAATCATCCTGAAGAAATCGTTCAACTTGATCAGAAAATCAACGTTGTTATCCTCGACTTCGACGAAAACAAAAAACGTATCGCTCTCGGTCTCAAACAACTTAGCGCGCATCCATGGGATTCTCTCCGTGATGACCTTAAGGTTGGAGATAAAATCAAGGGCCGCGTAGTTGTTATTGCCGACTATGGCGCTTTTGTTGAAATCGCTCCTGGTGTTGAAGGTTTGATTCACGTTTCAGAAATGTCGTGGAGCCAACATCTCCGTACCGCTCAGGATTTCCTCCGCGTTAACGACGAAGTTGAAGCAGTTGTTCTTACCCTTGACCGCGAAGATCGCAAAATGTCACTTGGTATCAAACAACTCATTCCGGATCCATGGACTGACATTGTTACCAAATATCCTGTAAACTCACGTCACACAGCTACCGTTCGTAACTTTACCAACTTTGGTATTTTTGTTGAACTCGAAGAAGGTGTTGACGGACTTATCCACATCAGCGACCTGTCGTGGAGCAAGAAAATCAAACATCCTGCTGAATTCACCAAAATTGGCGAAACTATTGATGTAGTTGTTCTTGATGTTGATGTTGAAAATCGTCGTTTGAGCTTAGGCCACAAACAACTCGAAGAAAATCCATGGGATGTATTCGAAAGCATTTTCACAACCGGATCAGTTCATAAAGGTACAGTTGTAAGCTCATCCGATAAGGGTGTAGTTGTTTCATTGCCATATGGTGTTGAAGGATTTGCTCCTACACGTCACGCAACGAAAGAAGACGGATCGAACCTGCAGGTTGACGAAGCCCAGGATTTCAAAGTTATCGAATTCTCGAAAGAGAACAAGAAGATCATTCTTTCGCACGCTAAGATGCACCAGGATGCTAAATCAGCAGAACGGGTTAAAGAAGACAAGAAAGAGGAAAGCGCTGAAATGACTACCAAACGCGCTGTGAAGAAAATCAAGGACAACCTTGAAAAAACCACCCTCGGTGACCTCGACGCTCTTTCGAACCTGAAAGCAGCTATGGAAAAGAAAGAAGAAGAAGACAGCAAAAAGTAATCTTCAGATTTCTTACTAAATACTCAAGCCGGATAGTTTTAAACTGTCCGGCTTGTTTTTTACTTGGGTAATGCAATTGTAAAAAGCGGATTTGAATTACAAAATGGATTTTTATAAAGCCAATGAAATTATGTCTTATTGTTATGGGATATCTGAATTTGTAATTAATAAATCCCTATGAATCAGTTCTTTCATCGTCATTCGCGTTCAAATAGCGATTAACCCGCCGCAACCTGTTCTTTTACCCAATCCACAGCTTTCCCTACAATTTTTTCCTTTTCGCCAGGTTCGTTATGCAATTCGTGGAATAATCCTTTAAATGTGAGGAATGTCAGAAAAGAATTTGAATTCTTTTGAAACTCCTGGCTGGCAGCATACGAAGTTATCGGATCAGCATCACCATGCATTAGCAAAACAGGAATTTTTAATTTTGAAGCGTTCTTAATGGCCCATTCTCCTGATTCTTTAATATTGAAAAAGGTACTTACCGAAACCTTACCGTGATTTAAAGGATCATTGATGTAAGCCTGGGCTTCTTGCTTGTCGTGACAAAGGTCATCAGCATTTAAACCATTGGGGATAACAAAACCCGGTGAGATTTTATGTAGTAGGGCAGCTGCCCATTGAACCGGAGCCGCAGGTGGTTTTGTAAGCCGAAGCCATGGGCTTGAAGCAACAACACATTTAATATCATCCGGAAACTTTAATGCATAATTAAGAGCCAGGTTTCCGCCCATGCTTTGTGAATACAGCACTACAGGAATTCCCGGATATGACTTTTTACATTCTTCCAACAGGAATTTCATATCAGCCAGCATCTGATCGAAGGTATCAAAATGCCCGCGTTTTCCATCGGTTTTACCGTTGCCACGAAGATCGGGGGCTACAAAGACAAATCCTTCTTTTACAAACGCCTCAGCCACGATTTTAAATCTTCCACCGTGATCCGAATGACCGTGTATCAGTAATATCAATCCTTTTGGATCGCTTTCCGGAACCCATTTACGAACAAAAAAACGAAAGTTTTTAGAGTCATTCAGATCGAATTCGCTGTATTTCATGATGGCAGGGATTTGGTTTATACGAAAGTAGGAAAATTGGGGGATTTTGCTGGTAGTATTTTGAAGAGTTTTAAAAAAGGGTTGGAAGTTGGAAGCAGGAAGCCTCGAAAAGGCACACACTATATTCTTAACATCTAACATCTAACACCTTCCTCGTCTTAGTATCCCTTTTCTTCGTTTTTCGAACAGACTACACTTTTATATTCCAATAAATCCGATCTTAGCGTTTTTTAAAATCTCTTATCCTAAATAAATAATGCTTCCATTTAATCTCACTATTCTGGGCTGTAGTTCGGCCACGCCAACATCTGAACGCAATCCAACGGCGCAGTTGCTTGGTCATGGTGAAAAACTGTTTCTGATTGATTGCGGCGAAGGTACACAAGTATCATTGCGCAGGATGCATATTCATTTCCAACGGATCAGGCATATTTTTATCAGTCATTTGCATGGAGATCATTTTTACGGGCTTATCGGATTAATTTCATCCATGCATCTTTTGGGCCGGACAAAGTCCTTACATATTTACGGACCTCCAATGCTGAAAGAAATCTTAGATATGCAGTTGCTTGCATCACAAACCACATTGCTTTACCCGCTTGAGTTTCATCCGACACAGGCAGAAAAACCGGAAATGATTTTTGAAGATCAAAATATCAGCATCAGCAGTTTCCCAATGTTACACCGGATTCCTACGACCGGATTTCTGTTTCAGGAGAAGCCTTATGAACGGAAAATCAGGAAAGACGTTATTGAATTGCTGAAAATACCTGTACACCTTATTCCCAAACTCAGGTCAGGAGAGGACTACATGGCACCAGATGGAACTGTTCACCCGAACAATATTATTACAATAGATCCTCCTTCACCACGCAGTTATGCTTTTTGTTCGGACACAGCTTATTTTGAAGATATTATTCCAATTGTAAAGGGTGCCAGTCTTCTTTACCACGAAACTACTTTTATGAATGACAGGGCTGCCAACGCTGCTGATAAGTTTCATTCCACTACCGGGCAGGCGGCAACAATTGCAGTGAGGGCAGGGGTGGAAAAACTTTTAATTGGCCATTATTCAGCGCGTTATGATAATCTATTGCCTTTATTGGATGAAGCGCGTGAGGTGTTTCCTAAAGCCGAACTGGCGGTCGATGGTTGCGTTTTTGAAATTTAACCAAGTAAAATGTCAGGAACAATTATTGGGTTTTCACTTCGTAAATCATGTCCAACAAACCGCCCGATTCTTTGTCCCCGCTAAGTTCCCAAAACATTACACCACCAAGCTTCCTGGATTTTGCATATTTTGTCTTTTCCAGCACGGAACGTAAATTGTCAAAGGTTGCAAACGTTTTGGTGCTTGAATTGTAAGCATAGGGTGCTTTTGCTTTATTGTCCCAATATTGGAGGTACCCGGCCTGAGAGCTTAATTCTTTATCTATGTCTTTATAATTCACATACCCGCTGAATTTTCCTTTTTGGTAAAGTCCATTGTTCACAGGCTCAACGCCATTGAATAATCGTGCATAGAACGCCAACCCAATTACAACTTTATTCATCGGAACACCTATAGAATCAAGAAACATGATCGCATGGTCCGTTGATTCACTTTGTTCCGCGGTTGAATATAAGGAAGTCAGATGACCGGTTTGTTTACTGTTCCCGTTCACCAGATCGTAAGTCATCATATTAACGTAATTCACCAATGGCATTACTTTATTCCATTCAACTGATTGAGTGAGGTAATCTCTAAAGCCACCGGCAGCGAAACTCAGTTCATAATCAGGGCCGACTGTTTCGCGGAGAGTTTTAACCAGGTACGTAAAATTCGACCTGTCCTCTGGTAAATATTGGTGACCCGGAAGTGATTCAATAGAAGGGTATTCCCAATCGAGGTCCAAACCATCAACATTATACTCTTTAAAGAGTTTTAATGTAGAATTGGCAAATTCTTTTCGACCGGATTCTGTGCTAAAAACAGCACTACAGGTTTTACATCCGCCCCAGCCACCAAGTGAAAGAATGATTTTAAGTTTTGGATTTGTTTTCTTTAGTGAAACCAGCTTGGTAATTGCAAGGCTGTCAGCAGAGTTATCCACAGCAAGCATATTATCTTTCAGATGCAGGAAACTGAAGATAATATGCGTCAGTTTCCCGGTATTGTAATTAGCAATATCATTCCCATCGCCCATATAATAAGCTATTACGGCCAATGGCTTTTCGGGAGTTTGACTGAAAGCAGGCTTACTTACGAAGAAAGTGATGACTGCAATTAAAGGGTAAAGAAGCAGCTTTAAATTATTGCGCATATTTTTGAAATGAAGAGTTGGTATAACTAAAATTGTGAGTTCTACTCATTTGTGTGATCATACAACGTTATGTATTCGAAAGTATTGGTTGTCCACTTCATAAATTTTAAGAAATCCTCGAATTTTACAATAATCGATGCGGTATTAACGCAAGGATGGAAACTGATGGTTTCACTTTCGAGCAGGTTATGATCGAGGAAAACATGAACATGATGTTCCGTATCGTTTATCAGTCCGAAAGGAGTTACTGATCCCGGAGTTACGCCAAGGAATTTCATCATTCGTTGGTCAGATGCAAAAGAGAGTTTACCTTGCTTAAGCTGTTTTTCCAGCTCATGAATCCCCATTTGCTGAGTGTGTTTTAAAATGACAAGATAATGTTTATTTCCTTTATGATTTCTGAAGAAAAGGTTTTTGCAGTGCGTGGCATCCAGGTCTTTCCAGTACTTCATGGCTTCTTCGATGGTTGGTGCTGGCGGATGCTCGTGATATTCGAATGGAATTTCGAGGTCGGAGAGGAGTTGGTATAGCTTAGGATCGCCGTTCATTGGAAGGGGGGGGGTTAGGATTTTGGGATTAGGGTTCAGTAGTTATAATGTTCAAATGTTTGAAGAGTAATGTTAAGAGTTTAAACTCTTAATTCATAACTCATAACTCATAACTCATAACTTATAAGTTATCACTAGTGTCCACTAAATTTTAACAATCGTTCTTTGAAATCCTTGTGTATCTATATATTGCGAGCGTTTTAGCTGCGTGACGATTTGAAATGCCTAAGTTAGGTGGTAAATTTTCTGTTACCATGAATAAAGGCAAATATGTTTACGCACAGTTGATCGAGTTCTTACCGCAAAGAGTTTTTGACGGGTATGTAGCAAAGTATTCAGGTAATAAATTTGTGAGATACTTTACATGTTGGAACCAGCTGCTTTGTATGATTTTCGGTCAACTTACCAATCGGGATAGTCTTCGTGATTTGATTGTTGCTATTGATGCTCACAGTCGAAAAACCTATCATCTGGGTTTTGGTAAAAGTGTAACCAGGAGTAATTTAGCAAAGGCGAACGAGAGTCGTAACAGTAAGATATTTGAAGAGTTTGCATACCATCTTATTGATGTTGCAAGAAGGAAACGAGCTAATGATGATTTCGAGATTAAGGGTAAAGTCTATGCATTTGACTCTTCTACTATCGATCTCTGCCTGAATGTATTTTGGTGGGCCAAATTTCGTAAAGCAAAGGGAGGAATAAAACTCCATACACTTTATGACATTTCCACACAAATCCCAGCATTCATACACGTTACAGCAGCATCCGTAAATGATGTAAACGCAATGGATGTAATTCCTTACGAAACTGAAGCATACTATATTTTCGACCGAGGTTACGTTGATTATACCAGACTCAATAAAATCACCAATCACTCAGCATATTTTGTGATAAGAGCTAAATCTAATCTCAATTTTACGAGAATGTACTCTAATAGAATTGATAAAACTAAAGGTGTTCAATGCGATCAGATTGGGAAACTAGCAGGGTTTTATGTAGCAAAACAATACCCTGAAAAATTACGCAGAGTTAAGTTTTATGATGTGGAAACCAAGCGAACTTTTGTTTTCCTGACCAATAACTTTGAGTTGACAGCCGAACAAATTGCGTTGCTTTACAAAAATCGTTGGCAAGTTGAGTTATTCTTCAAGTGGATAAAACAACATTTAAAGATAAAAGCCTTTTGGGGAACTTCTGAAAATGCTGTTCGTATCCAGATTTACACCGCAATCATCACTTATTGTTTGGTGGCGATTGCAGGGCACGACCTTAAAATTGAACGTTCGACCTACGAAATATTACAGGTCTTAGGCATATCCCTACTTGATAAAACGCCTGTAAAACAGCTGTTTACAAATATAGATTACAAAGATGTCAATGAACTGAATTATAATCAACTGTTATTCAGTTAGTTTAAAGTGGACACTAGTGATAAGTTATAACTTATAACTTATAACTTATAACTTACAACTTCCTCACCTTAATATTCCTGAACTTAACTCCGCTTCCGTGATTCTGCAGCCCGATATGACCGGTTTTGGAAATAGCGTAATCCGGGTAATCTTTCCACTTACCTGACGATCTCAATATTTCCCATTCAGGCGAATACGCTTGGAATTCAACAACTTTCATTCCATTAAGCCAGTATTCGACATGTCCTTTGTTGTAAATAATCCGGCTGTTATTCCATTCCCCAACCGGCATAAGTTTCTTGCCTTTAACAGTATTTGTCATTGCATAATCAGCACCTGTTTTCTGCCATTCTTCAAGTTTATCAGGCCAGCCTAAATCATCGATGAGTTGATATTCAGGAGCGGTTTCATAAGCTGCATGATATTTCGCGTCTTCGATAACGTGGTAAAAAATGCCGCTGTTTCCGGCCTTGCTGATACTCCAATCCAGGCTGAGTTCGAAATTATCAAAATTAGCTTCAGTAATAATATCGCCTGCCGTAACACTGCCGCCTTCCCCCTGGCAAATAAGCTCTCCATTTGTAACACTCCAGCAACTGAACATTTTGTCACTGTTATACCCTTTCCAGCCATTCAGAGTCTGACCGTCGAAAAGCAATTTCCAGCCTTGTTTAATTTCTTTTTTCGAAAGAGAATTAACAGGACTGATTTTTGGATTTTGCGCTGAAATAAAAAGCGGAATCAATATTAAGGTGAAAAGTGGCGTATAGTGCTTCATATTCTAGATGTTTGTTTGAAGTTAATTACTTGAGTGTTGAAACCTATTTGTTATAATTCTGTAATACAGATTTTAAATTAGAATCAAAATTACATAATCCACTGGAATATCTGATCTTTGAAAATAAAATTCGCATGTTTAATATTCTTAGTATTTTTATTTTCTGACTCGGTTGGAATGCAATCGTTTGCGATACTATTTTTTAGTTTATTGAGCGCTTTCCATTGAATATCAATAGATTTATCGTTAGCTTTGCTGCAATGTTTCACTCATATTCAGGTTCTGCGATGAAAAAAAATGTATCCTTTCTGCTTATTCTAACATTAATTTCTTTAGGGAAATCAACTCTGAGAGCCCAGGCTCCTGCTCAATGCCAGGATGTGATGCTGCAAGCTTTTTACTGGGATTCGTATTCCGACAGCAAATGGACGACTCTCAATTCGAAAGCCAGCGAAATTGCCGCGAATTTTAACCTTGTCTGGCTTCCGCCCAGTGGAAACTGTCAAAGCAACTCTAGTATGGGTTATGCTCCTGTTTACTGGTTCAACCAGAATAGTGCTTTTGGGACTCAAGCCGAATTAAAAACACTGATCGCCAATCTGAAAACTAATGGTACTAAAGCGATTGCCGATGTGGTTGTAAATCACAGGAGCGGAGTTTCCAACTGGACCAACTTTCCGTCAGAAACTTAT
Source organism: Bacteroidales bacterium (assembly GCA_963665485.1). Lineage (GTDB taxonomy): Bacteria > Bacteroidota > Bacteroidia > Bacteroidales > UBA4417 > UBA4417. The sequence goes on from OY762227.1 coordinate 3,042,909, forward strand.
AACGGTGTAACGTATTCGATGGGGCCGGCACAGATTTGCAGCACCGACGAAGTGAGGTATGCAGCTGGACAGGCTACTCCAACAGGGGCTCCGGATACAGGAGATGATTTTGATGGTTCCCGCGATCTTGATCACACCAGTGCCATTGTCAGGGACAATATTAAAGGGTATCTTCAGTTTCTGAAAAACGAAATGGGATATTCCGGCTGGCGTTATGATATGACGAAAGGATTCTCAGCATCTTATGTAAATGAGTATAATACATCTGCCGGTAACTATTTTTCAGTAGGTGAGTATTGGGATGGCAGTTACGATTTGTGCAAAGCATGGGTTAATAATTGCAGCAACAATTCAACTACATTCGACTTCCCGATGAAATACGCGTTGAATTCATCCATTTATAGCGGTGGCATGAATCTGAATAATTTGGTATGGGCATACAACGGTGGTTTTCAGCCGGCAGGTTTGATTCACCACCCGGATACCAAACGCTACGCTGTTACTTTTGTAGATAATCATGATACCTACCGGGACGGAAATGCCAGTAAATTCTCCGGTAATGTTCTTGCAGCCTATGCTTTCATCCTGAGTTCGCCGGGGATTCCCTGTGTGTTTCTTTCGCACTGGAATGCCAACAAAGGTGCTATTTCAGCAATGATCGCCGCCCGCCGGGCCGTTCAGCTACACAGCGAAAGTATGGTTACAGTCAATCAGTCGGGAGCAAATATTTACGTTGCAACTGCAACCGGCAACAATGGTACTTTACTAGTTAAGATCGGTTCCGGAGCTTACAATGCGCCTTCTGATTATACGCTAGCCACTTCAGGAACAGATTATGCCATCTGGACAAAGACTATTAATGCGGTAGCTCCTACTGTTACGGTAAATCCTTCGGGCGGTACATTTTATTCTAACCCTACTGTTAGCATGTCGACCAATGCTGACGCTTCGGTTTACTACACTACCAACAATACCGCCCCAACGAATACATCGACAAAATACTCTGCTCCGCTAACTATCACCACCACCACCACGCTGCGTGCCATTGCTTATAACAGTACAACACAGTTATACTCTAAAGAATCTATTAACACTTATACCATCTCAGCCTATAAAGCCCCGGTTAAAGTACGGTTTAAAGTGCCTGCCGGCTGGACAGCCTGCAACGTCTACAGCTGGGATGCAAACGGAACATTAACCGCTGCGTGGCCCGGAACATCCATGACACTGGATTTAGATGGATATTATTCATATACTGTAACCGGAATCACCGTTTTGCCGGTAGGTATTGTATTTAACAATGGTTCAGGTGTTCAAACTGTTGACCTCAGTACATCAACCGATAAATGCTGGGAAGCCGGGGCATTATCAAACAGTAAATACCTGGCAAATGAGGTTATCTGTTTAAATACAGGTGTTAAAGATTTGACTCAAAACAGCCTGGGAATTTATCCAAACCCCAGCCAGGGACAATTTACTATTGAAACAAAGCAAAAAGGACAGTTAACTGTCTATAACCTGCAGGGTAAGATGCTGTTGCAGAAAAATCTTGAAAAAACTACCGAAAACGTTGATCTTTCAGGATTTGGAAAAGGCATCTATATGCTGCGTATTGAAGGAAAAGAAGGAATGAGTTTCAGGAAAGTTATTATTGAATAGTTCTGTAAGCCTGCCTGAATAGATGGTGGATGGATATTAAAACTGGAAATAGGAAACTGGAAATAGGAAACTGGAAACAGGAAACTGGAAACAGGAAATAGGAAACAGGAAATAGGAAACTGGAAATAGGAAACTGGAATGAGTGAAATAACAACACTTGAACCTCTTATCTTTCCAATAAATCCCTTATTACCACCGAAGCGCAATAACATCCGAACAGCGCCGGCATATATGAAATTGTTCCTACATTGGATTTTTTATTCGATTCGCCTTCCTGCAGAATTACTGAACTGCGATCGACAATCTCGGGCGAAAAAACAACCTTGATGCCTTTCCTTACACCCATTTTGTGGAGTCGTTTCCGCATATAATACGCCAATTTGCAGTTGTACGAATCATCGATATCAACAACTGTAATCTGTGATGGATCGAATTTTCCGCCTGCGCCCATCGAGCTCACTACCGGCAAACCCAGTTGCACACAGGTATAAAGCAGGAAAACCTTTGGCGAAAGCGTATCAATGGCATCGACCACATAATCATAGCCTTGCTGCAGAATTTCAAGCGTACGTTCGTCTTTTATATATTCATTCAGAACGGTGAGTTTCAGGTCGGGATTGATATCCAGGAGCCGTTTTGCCATCACCTCAGTTTTGGAGATGCCTTCAGTACTTACCAATGCAGGGAGCTGACGGTTTCGGTTGCTCCTGTGAACGGTGTCGCCATCAATTATGGTCATTATTCCAACACCGGCGCGGCAAATCTGCTCAGCAGCCATGGCACCTACACCACCCAGACCGGCAACAAGAACGTGCCTGTTACGCAAAGTGGCGAGTTTCTCTTTACCGAGGAGAAGTTCGGTACGGCTTAACCAGTAGGAATTGGGCATGAGATTTATTGATTTAATTGCGCGAAGATAATGAATATGGAATCAGCAGGTAAATAGCACTCATTGTTTTCGAAACAGAAAAAGCCTGTTGGCTGATTTGTGCGGGATAACGCGTTGAATTATTGTATGCCTACACAGGCTTTGAAAGCAATTGATCAACTCATAACCAATAGCTTACATGGGGTTTCCCTAAACTTTTCAGAGACATCCGCCAGGTTTCACTGCTCACTCACGGTATCCTTATCGGAATTGCACAGTGCCTTATGTTCAACTACACGGTATCTTTTGATCAATTACACGGTATCTTTTGATCAATTGCTCGGTATCTTTTGATCAATTGCACGGTATCTTTTGATCAATTGCTCATTGCCTTTTGATAACTACACGATTACTTTCTATTTTCCTCACAAAATGCTTGTATACAAGCTGGGTTTTTCGCTCTAGTGATAATGAGTCTCAATTGTTTCTTTTCGATCTGCTGATTACGGCAGAAAGTATTTGGAATCAATATTTTTAAGACGCTTCACTTGTTTCATATGACTTGGATTAGATATTTCAAGTAATTAAATATCAGTATTATATCGTTAAAACGGATTAGTGTGGTTCAATGTTTTCGGCCAATACATTTCATATAACTTCCCCAACACCCGCAAATTTTCCCTAAATTTGCCTTCTTTCAAGTAAAAGATCATAGATTACCGGTCATGATAGAAATGGTTAATGTGAGTTGGATCGTTACGCTGCTTGCAATTGTTGTGTTATTTTTTATTCCTTCCAATTTTAAAGCGTACATAGCGGCGTTTGCCGTGGTGATCAATTCACTGATAACTTCATGGTTAGCTATTCCTGCCCTGAGCGGACAAGTAGTCGAACTTTCGGTTTTTGCCGGAACTTTTATGGGCGATATTGCCATCCGCATCGACAGTTTGTCAGCCTGGTTCATTCTGATCATCAATTTTACCTCAGTTACAGGTGTTATTTATGGTATCGGTTACCTGAAAGCCTACAATAATCCTGCGCCCAAGCTTACACTGCACTGGTCACTCTATGTACTGTTTCATCTTTCGATGGTTTGGGTTTGCATGCTGCAGAATGGCTTTGCTTTTCTGCTAGCCTGGGAGCTGATGTCGCTTACATCGATGTTGCTTGTAATTTTTGATCACAATAACGCTCAGACTTTGAAAGCCGGGATCAATTACCTGGTTCAAATGCATATAAGTGTTGTTTTTCTGACGCTTGGATTTATCTGGGTTTATAGCTCTACCGGTTCGTTTAGTTTCGAAGCCATTCGCGGCTTTTTTCAATCAAACAACAATATATGGCTTTTCCTGGTATTTTTCGTTGGTTTTGGATTAAAGGCGGGTTTCATACCTTTACACAGCTGGTTGCCTCATGCTCATCCGGCGGCACCTTCGCATATTTCGGGCGTTATGTCGGGCGTAATTGTTAAACTTGGGATCTACGGCATTTTCAGGATAATCACTTTTCTACATTCCGATTTTATTTTGCTTGGTGAAATTATTCTTTCCCTTTCTGTTCTTTCTGGAATATATGGAATCCTGAATGCCTCAGTACACCGTGATTTCAAACGAATGCTGGCCTATTGCACCATCGAAAATATCGGGATTATCGGGATTGGAATTGGCATAGGATTGATTGGGATAGGAAACGCTTCGCCGATTATGTATTTCTTAGGATTTGGAGGAGCTTTGTTGCATGTTTTGAATCATTCCTTATTTAAATCATTGCTGTTTTATTCTGCCGGATCTGTATTTCAGCAAACTCATACAAGGAATATGGAGCATCTCGGCGGATTAATAAAATCGATGCCAAAAACCGCAGCGATCTTTCTTGTTGGTGCTGTGGCAATTGGCGGACTACCGCCTTTCAATGGTTTTGTTTCAGAATTTATAATTTATATAGGCCTGATTGAAGGAATTCATTCCAACAGCATCAGCCAGATTTTACTTTTTATTTTGTCACTGGCTGGATTGAGTGTTATTGGCGGTCTGTCGGTACTTACATTTACTAAAACCTTCGGTGTTATGTTTCTTGGTCAGCCGCGCGCCGAGCTTGAACATAAGCCCCACGAAGTGTCGAAACTGATGCTTGTTCCTCAGTACTTTGTAATTGCTATAATGCTCAGTGTAGCTTTCATTCCCGTGTTTTATCTGAAAATTATAGGCATATCGTTGATGGAAATAAATCCTTTACCTGCTGATATGACCGGTATCATGGCATACGCAAACACAATCCAGGGCATAAGCATATATTCTTTTATGTTAATTGCGGTTGCAACTGCGGTATGGATTATCCGGTCGTTCGTAATGAAGCGGCGCATTCAGCGGATTGATGCAACCTGGGGCTGTGGTTATACGGCTTCAACAAGCAGGATTCAATATACCGGCAAATCATTTTCAAAACCACTGGGTAAAATCCTGAATTTTCTGCTTATCGAAAACAAACATTTTGAAGAGCTCAAGCCAGGCGAAATCTTCCCGGAGAAACGGAATTATTATTCGCATTACCACGATTTTTTCGAACGCAAACTTATTGATCCAATAGTTGCCCGGTTAAATTATTCGGCTAATTATTTCAGTTTTATTCAAAATGGCCGCGTACAGTCGTATGTGTTGTATGGTATTGTTTTTATCCTGGCTATTTTTATGCTCACCGTATTTAACTTCGTATCATGAACCTGGCAATAGCATTTCTCCTGGTACCTTTAGCCGGTGCGTTTCTCATTCCTTTTTTGAAAGTGAATGGAAAAGGAATTGCTGCTTTTACATTGCTTTTTGTTAATGCTTTGATTTCGGCTTATGTAGCTGTACAAAGCATGCAAGGTCACATAATTAGTTTCAGTTTCCCCGGAAGTTTTGTTACCGGTAACATTCCTATACGTATTGATGCTTTGTCGGGCTGGTTTATGCTCATTATCAACCTGGTGTTTGTAACAGGCGGCTTTTATGGACTGTTTTATATGAAAGCTTACCGGGAACAACGTAACAATCTTACGTTGCACAGCATAGCGTTTATCATACAGCATGCAACCATGATAGGAATCTGTGTTGTTCAGAATAGTTTAGTTTTCCTGATTGTGTGGGAAATGATGGCGCTGGCTTCTTTTCTTGTCATTATTTTTGAACATGAACATATTGTAACTATAAAGGCCGGGATTAACTACCTGATACAAGCGCATTTTGCCATACTATTCCTGATGATAGGGTTTATATGGGTGGCATCCAAAACCGGGAGTTATGATTTCCAGGCAATTGCTGCGTATACCGGATCCATTCCTGCACCGGCATCTTTCCTGTTATTCATATTCTTCTTTATTGGATTTGCGATTAAAGCCGGATTTGTACCGTTTCATACATGGTTACCTTACGCGCATCCGGCTGCTCCGTCGCATGTATCGGGAATCATGTCGGGAGTAATTATCAAAATCGGGATATTTGGAATTTTGAGAATGCTTCTGGTCGTAAAAACTGATTTCACTTCAGTCGGATACCTCATTTTAATTGTTTCGCTGATTTCAGGATTGTACGGAGTAATGCTTGCCATTATTCAGCATAACCTGAAAAAGTTGCTTGCTTATCATAGCATCGAAAATATTGGCATAATCGGCATTGGAATCGGGATTGGATGCATCGGAATCGGAACCGGAAACCAGGTTTTATCAACTTTGGGTTTTGCCGGCGCTTTATTGCATACGTTGAATCATTCCCTGTTCAAATCTTTGCTCTTTTACACAGCCGGAAATGTTTACCAGGCTACGCATACTATGGATATTGAGAAACTGGGAGGATTAATCAAAAAAATGCCGCAAACCGCCGCGCTTTTTCTGATTGCAGCCATTGCTATTTGTGGAATTCCGCCATTCAACGGTTTTGTTTCGGAATTTATCATCTATACGGGACTTTACAAATGGCTGTCAGATGCCACATTGCTTTCGTTGCTTGCGGCCATTTTTTCTGCAACCAACCTGGCTTTGATAGGCGGATTGGCCATGCTATGTTTTACAAAAGCTTTTGGCGTTGTTTTTCTTGGAACTACCCGATGCGAATTACCTCATTCCTGCACAGAAGTGCCATTTCTGCAGCTTCTTCCAATGTATATTCTGGCCGTAATTATCCTGCTCATTGGATTATTCCCGATGAGTTTTATCAACCTGTTATCACAACCAGTTAGTATTTTCACAGGTTCGGCATATATTGCCCTTAACCCGGCCCAGGTGAATGCTTTTAACGCAATTCAACCTATCAGCCTGGCAGCGTGGATACTTATTTTGCTCATAATCAGTATTTTTACAATAAGGAAATTTGCACTGCATCATCGCAAGATTGAAACAGGGCCAACCTGGGGTTGTGGTTATACTAAGCCTACTTCAAAGATTCAATATACTGCAAGTTCATTTGTACGGACATACAGCAAACTATTCGCGCCATTTTTATCCATTGGCAAACATGAAGATGAAATTCACGGAGTGTTTCCATCAGAAGGGAAATATCATACTCATCCGTACGATGAAATTGAAAAATGGCTGATTGACAGTCCGTTGAAACTCAATAAATCATTTATGGGCCGGTTTCTATTCCTGAACAACGGGAAGCTGCAGTTCTACATCTTGTATGGTGTGATTTTTATTCTGGCAGTCATGAGTCTTCCTGTAATTTACCAGAACATCAATTCATTCTTCGAATTTTTAAAACAGTTGTAATATGCTGAGCGTAATTCTAATAGTTATAGCTGCCATCTTTTTTACAGGAATCATTATCCGTACAAAGAGCCTGGCTTCGGGCCGCAAAGGTCCGGGGATATTGCAGCCTGTGCGCGATGTTATCAGGTTGTTCCGTAAAGGCGTGGTTTATAGCGAAACCACCAGTTTTGTATTTCAGATAGCACCAACAATTTACTTTGCCACAGTTATAATGGCTATGCTGGTTGTACCATTTGGACAGTCGCGCGGCGTGCTGAGCTTTAACGGCGACTTTATCTTTTTTGCCTATGTACTTGCTTTAGGGAAGTTCTTCAGCATTATTGCCGCCATGGATACCGGGAGCAGTTTCGAAGGCATGGGCGCCAGCAGGGAGGCTTTATACTCGATGTTTGCCGAGCCTGCGTTCTTTATTTTGATGGGATCGCTGGCATTGTTATCCGGACATACGTCGTTCCACGAAATATTTGCTGCGCTTCATATCGGTTCCCAGATTAGCTATGCGCTGGCAGCATTAGCTACATTTGTTTTACTGATGATTGCTATGATCGAAAGCAGCCGCATGCCGATTGATGACCCGAAAACGCACCTTGAGCTGACCATGATTCATGAAGTTATGATATTGGATAACAGCGGTTTCGATCTTGGATTGATTTTAACGGCTGGTTATCTGAAATTTGCCATTTACGGCGCATTGATCGTGAATCTGTTTATCGGGGTAATACCTTTCCAATACGCAATTCCTTCGTTTTTCGCCATTCAATTCCTGATGGCGGTCGCAATAGGAGTTATAGAATCATTTATGGCACGTTTCAGGATGAGCCATAATCCTCAGTTTATCGTGGCGCTTACTTCGGTGAGTCTGCTTATTTTCTTCGGAGTGCTGCTTATCCTTCAGAAATTCATGTAAAATACTTAAATACTGTTTTGTACAATGATACATGTACTTTTAATTACGTTTATTATCACACTTTTTTATATGGCCATCGCCAATCGTATGATGACTTATATAAAAGTGCTGGCTCTGCAGGGAGTGATTTTGTTTTTTGTGGTCTTCCTTCAACTGAACAAGATTGATACACTTAACCTGTTTTTTATCCTACTCGAAACCATAGTGTTCAAGTCGCTGGCAGTGCCTGTTTTTCTAGGCTACCTGCTTAAGCGCAACAACATTACCCGCGAGGCTGAACCTTTTCTGCCCAATTTCGTGTCGTTGGTTATTACAACATTTATTGTCGTTATTACAATACTGATATCCAATACGATAAAAGATGATAATCTGGATAAAATATTCTTTGTTGTAGCGCTTTCAACCCTGTTTTTCGGGCTTTACCTTATTGCAACCCGGCGTAAAATCATTACTCACGTTATGGGCTATATGGTAATTGAAAACGGTGTATTTGTTTTGTCTCTGGCGATTGGAAATGAAATGCCGATGCTGGTAAATCTTGGAATTATGCTTGATATTTTTGCCAGTGTGCTTATCCTGGGGATATTCCTGAATAAGATTGGCGATGTTTTTAAAGATGTGGATGTGGATCAGCTGAGTAATTTAAAAGATTATTAATCAGGAAAACCGGAAACAATGATTGGAGTTTATCTGTTAGGCGCGTTGTCAATAGCCATTATCCTGTTTTTTAGCAGGAATAAGATACTTGTTTATTCACTGGCCGGCCTTTTCGTGGTTTTGCAGTCGGTGTTTACAATTTATACCTGCTTTCATTATGGCAGTACCGAATTGATATATTTCTCCTACGATTCGCTTGGCGTTATTTTACTCATCACGCTCAGTATTATTGCCATACCTGCATTTATTCATAGTTACCTATATATTGAAAATCATAAGGAAGATCAACAAGCGCGGGCAATCTACCTCACTTCGATGGTGATGTTAATAATGGCTATCAGTGCCGGGTATCTTTCGAACCATATAGCGGTTACCTGGATTTTTACCGAGATTACCACTTTGAGTGCTTCGGCTCTTATTTATCACCACCGCAATAAACTGGCACTCGAAGGCACCTGGAAATATGTTTTTATCTGTGCCATCAGCATTACGTTCATCTTTATCGGGATACTTTTCCTCAGTCTTTCGCTGCAACATGCAGGTTCCGATGATCTATCGTTCAGAAATCTGCTGGCCAGGAGAGCAGAACTAAACCCGGTGTGGCTCAGGATGGCATTTTTATTCATTTTTACTGGTTTTACGGCTAAACTCGGATTGGTTCCCATGTTTACAGCCGGAATTGATGCTAAAGATAAAGCTCCTGCACCTGCCGGCGCTTTGTTTGCAACTGTTCTGATGAATCTTGGTTTTGTAGGGATTTTCCGTTTTTACATTGTTGTTGCCAATACTCCATTATTGCATTGGGCTCAATTGGTTGTAGGATCAGCTGCTTTTCTGTCGCTTTTCGTTTCAACTGTTTATATGTTGAAAGTTAAAAATATAAAGCGCATGTTCGCCTATTCCGGTATCGAGCATATGGGAATTGTAATGCTAGGCGTGGCAGCTGGTGGAATCGGGTATTACGCGGCAGTCCTGCATATTATTCTGCACGCTTTTGTGAAATCGAGCCTGTTCTTCCAGTTCAACCAGCTTTACAATGTGTTTTTGGATAAAAGTATTTACCATCTTGGCAATTACTTTAAATACAATGCCACCGGCGCTATGGTTCTGCTCCTGGGTTTTATAAGCGCTACGGCAATGCCGCCTTCCGGACTGTTTGTCAGCGAATTCCTGATTTTCAAATCTATTTTTGACGCTCATCAGATCATTCTCCTCATAGCTGTGTTGTTGCTTTTAACTATGATAATCTGGGCTTTCGGGAAGAACATTTTCAAAGTGCTGTTTGTTCCGGCCGTTGGTTTTGATGATTCAAATGTTCCAAAAATAAGTCCATGGGAGTCACTTTCACAATTTATCCTTTTAGCAACTGCCGTTTACCTTGGATTAAATCCGCCCGCCATTTTTGTCCAGATGCTGAAAGAAAGTGTAAAGTTGTTACCAATGTAGTATAGAGAACCAATGAATAACGAACAACGAATATTGATTACCCCCAATACCTAACCCCTAAATCCTAACTCCTCTAATGCATTACCTCACCATAAAAAACAATCAGTCGGTACCGGTTTCAGATATTCCTGAAGTTTCGTACAGCGCGTTCCTCGTTTTAAATACGGGTATGGTCGTTGAAAGTCCCGGGCGACACTGTGTTACTTATTATGGATATCACGAAGGCGACAAAATAAAACTGATTTGTTGCATTGCCAGTGATCTGGATCATGTGATTTATGTATCGTCATGTTTGGTTGACAATAGTATGGAACTGGCATCGTTCACGGCAAAGAACTTGTGTTTTGAAAAATTTGAACGTGAGATTCATGAGAACTTCGGGATAAAATATACGGATCATCCGTGGTTGAAACCTGTCAGGTATGCGCATGATCGGTTTGATAAAAGTCAGACTATGGCCAATTATCCGTTTTATTCCATTGATAGCGAAGAACTTCACGAAGTAGGAGTGGGGCCTATTCATGCGGGAGTAATTGAACCCGGACATTTCAGGTTTATCTGCAATGGCGAGCAGATTTTGCACCTGGAAATTCAGTTAGGGTATCAGCATCGTGGAATTGAGAAACTATTTCTTGAAAAAAAGCAATTGAATCAGCTGGCAACCTTAGCCGAAAACATTGCCGGTGACACAGCCGTCGGACATTCGGTAGCTTTTGCCCATGCGTGGGAAAGTCTTTGTGGATTTGAGGCTTCCCATGATATCGACTTTGCCCGGACTGTTGCTCTTGAACTGGAAAGAATAGCTATACATACCGGCGATTTAAGTGCTGTTTGTACAGATATTGCTTATCAACTTGGCAGTTCTGTATTTGGACGATTGCGTACCCCAATTGTAAATTTCATGCAGGAATGGTGCGGAAACCGTCTTTCAAAAGGATTGATACGACCTGGTAAAAACAAATTTCCTTTTACACAAGAACTTGCCAGCAGGTTATCAGAAGTACTCAACGCGTTTGAACCTGATTTTACCGAGATGAACAAAGAGTTGTTCAATATGCCCAGCGCTTTGTCACGTTTTGAACGTACAGGTGTGGTTTCAGTTGAAAATGCTTCAGCCATTGGCGCTGTTGGCATGGCTGCGCGTGGATCAGGAGTTATCCGGGATATCAGGCTTTCGCATCCACACAGCTTATATCCTGAGCTAAACCACGAACCTATTGTAAAACGTCATGGCGATGTGTATTCGAGAGTTGCGATCCGAAGGAAGGAAGTGTTTCAATCTATTAAATATTTACGTGCGCTTATTGCCAGCATTCCTGAAGCAATGCCTGTAAAAGAAATAAAAAATCCGGGAGCAGGCTTGTTCACACTTTCACTGGTCGAAGGATGGCGTGGCGAAATTTGCCATTGCGCCATCACCGGTTCAAAAGGTGAATTGAAGCATTATAAAGTTAAAGATCCTTCGTTCCACAATTGGATGGCATTGGCTCTTTCAGTAAGGAATAACGAAATTTCGGATTTCCCGATCTGCAATAAGAGTTTTAATTTGTCCTATTGCGGGCATGATTTGTAAAGGGGTTTGGAGTTAGGTGTTGGAATTTAAGTTTCCGACTTCCGACTTCCGACTTCCGACCTCCTACTTCTGACCCTTTGCTCACTATTTTCTATTAACCATTAACCATTTTCTAAATAATGTACAACAACCTCTCAATCTTATACCACCAGGGCAAGCAGTTCATTCCCGATGTTACCACGGTAAAAGTACCAGGAATATTCAGGGGCCGGCCAGTAATAAGCTTGGTTAAAGTAGACGAAACCGGGTTGAAGGAAATATGCCCGGTAAATGCGATTTCTACAAACCCTGTAAGCATCGACCTTGGGAAATGTACTTTTTGTGGCGAATGCGCGATGCGTTTTCCAGAAAAGATTACGTTCAGTACAGATTATAAGATTGCTGCTAATAAACGAGAAAGTCTTATTGTTAAAGAAGGTGACGAAAAGCCGATAGCTCTGGATCCTGAAAAAGTACGGAAAGAAATACACCGGTTGTTCGGTCGTTCGTTAAAATTACGCCAGGTTTCAGCCGGCGGCGATAATAGTTGCGAATGGGAGTTAGGCGCAGCAAATAATGTACAGTTCGATATGGGGCGTTTCGGCATTGAGTTTGTTGCTTCGCCGCGTCATGCCGATGGAATCGTGATCACAGGGCCGATTACTGAGAATATGGCAGAAGCTCTGCAGATATGTTACGATGCCACACCTGATCCTAAAATTATTGTGTTGGTTGGGACTGATGCTATAAGTGGTGGAATATTTGCGGATAGTAATGCTATCGATCGCGGATTTTTGGAAAAATATCATATTGATCTGTATATTCCGGGCAACCCTGCGCATCCACTGACAATTATCAATGGATTGCTTGATTTAACCAGAAAACTAAAATAGTTGGTATTGATAGTTAATAGTTGGCGGTAATTTTAACAAGACCCAGATGAGAAATTTACTAATTATTATAATGTTGACTACAACGAATTATGTATTTAGTCAAAAAATACTATTTGATACTTTAACTGTTGATGCATCAACGAAAATAATTGGAAGATATCCACAATATGACAAAAGTCGGACATTTGAAAAATACAATTTCATAATTGAGGATTCTGCAACAATTTTGCAGTTTATTAAAACAATCAAATTGGGAAGAGAAGTGCAAAACTCAGGTGAAGAACCAAATTTTAGATTAACCATTGTTAAAAATTGCGATGAAATTGGCACTTGGTCTATTAGTCCAAACTTGAATACTGTTACGACTCATGATGGACATACATATAAATTTAATGTTAATCAAATAATTGATTTAAACAAAACACATCCATTTAAATACTATTATGATACAGTAATATTTACAAGCTCTGAAGACTATAAAATGTATTTGGAGAAGCAAAGGAAAAATCCAAATTTTTTATTTGATTATGCGCCTCAATTTATGTATCAAGGTAGTTTTGAGATTGAATTTCAAAAATCCGAAAAATTTTCAAGTCCAAAAGCTATTTGTGATTTTCTGGTTCCATTTATTGAGAGAATAATTGATAAAGGCAGCTATACACTTAGGTATATTCTTAATGATAAAAATTTAAAGAATTTAAATCAATATACTATGACCATTTCTGGCCCTAAAAAATTATATGATGAACTTAAAATTGAGGATTATAAAAATGTAAATTGGGAACCAACTGTTGAAGATGGATGGTTCTTTTATAAAGAATAAAACTGTTGCAACAAGCGGTATAGCCATTAAGTGTTTCATTGATATATGAAGGTTAGTAGCCCGCTTCAGCTTTTCGTGTACTTTGATACGAATTTGCCCGCAATCCCTTACTTGCCATAGCGTCGTAACGAAATCAGGAAATAGAAAATAGTACTTTCAAGGTATGTCAGAGCTTCAATATCTTCTCTAATGTATTAGGATTTCGGGTTGTTGCAGGAATTCCAGTCAACTTTTCAATAAAACTGTTAGGAAAACCGTAAACCCCTTTAAAAGCCAGTGATACAGAAATAAAATCTTTGCTGTTACGGAAAATAATCTCAATATCTTTATTTTTTGAGAATAACGGAACTTCCAGTTGACCGGTAAATTCTTCTCTAGTAAAAGTAATATAACTCTTCCGTTCTTCCTCAAACTTAAGCTTGCACAGTTCCAACGAATTTAAAACGGATTCAATTTCGCTATGCCTGCGAAGAATGACATCAGTATGGAAACCGAAATGTTTTTCTATTATGTTTTCAATTTCCAGGATTAAATGATTTGAATCGGTATTTACTGTGCTAAAAATAACATTCCCGCTTTGAATATAGGTTTTCACATCAGCAAAACCATTTTCAACCAGAACCTTTCGCAAAGCCTCCATTTTTAAAAGTTTCTGTCCTGAAACATTAACGCCCCGCAGGAAAGCAATATATCGATCCATAAAACAATTGAAATTCAGCGATTTCGTTTATTTAAAAATTTTATATTGTTTAGAATCTGAACAATGGCCGGTCAACACCCATCATACCCATTGGGATCATTGCCAAAATCAGAATAAAAGCTATACCCGACCAGATTAGTGTGCGTTTATGTTTACCTGCTGAATCGCTCCGGCGTTTTACTAAAATACTACCCGCCTGGGCTAAAGCAATAGCTAAAATATTTACAAAAGCATGTTCAACTGCCCAAAAGCGCAGGACCGAATCTTTCATGGCAGCACCGAAATCGCTCAAAGCCTGCGCTGTGAAAGGACTTAAGAAAAAATACATTATTAATCCAACCAGCAATTGCAGGTGCAGACTGCCAATAAATACTATTGACCATTTTTTTTGGAAAGAAGTATAATCCGATTTTGAGGAAAGTCCTTTAATAGCGGCGGCAATAACAATTATACCGGCAATAAGAATCAGCCAGCGGTTCCAGGAGTGAAGAAAAAGAGTAATGCTGTACATTGAGTTCATTAATTTAAGTTTTGTATTATTAACCAATACAAGTATGCTTTTGTTCTGGGTTTGCAATAAATTAAGTGTCCAAACTCCCGGTTGGTGTCATTTAGCGTCTGCACACCCAAAGATTGACTGACACTTTTATCCTTAGACTCACATTCTGAATATTTTTTATAAATTTAATAATAAAATCATAGGGTATTTCCTTCCTGAAGTCTCTTATACATGTACCTCTGACACAATTTACTAATCCATAAATAACATTAGCCATGAAAACCCTGATTCACAATGTTCTACGCCTGGGTATCCTTATTATCTTTATGTCAACCTGTGGCTCAACTTACGCCCAAAGCGACAATGATTCATTTGTTACCATTAACGGGATATTAAAAGATGCCAAATCAAACGAAAGGATTATTTATGCCACCATTTCTATTCCGGGAACAGGAATTGGCACGGTATCCAACTCTGATGGTGAATTTACCCTGAAAGTCAGTAAAGCCAGTACTTTTGATGTTTTCGAGATATCTCATCTAAGTTATGCCACTACAAAGTTTAAAATCAGTGAATCTCAGGGGAAAGAGAAAACGTTCTATCTTGAGCCACAAGCCATTATGCTTAAAGAGATTTCGATTATTCCAGGTGATGCAAGAGGGATAGTGGAAATGGCATTGAAAAATATCAGGAAAAATTATAGTGAAGTTCCCAATATGATGACTGGTTTTTATCGTGAAACCATCAGGCAACGCCGTGACTACCTGGCTATTTCTGAAGCTGTTGTCGATATTTATAAAGCCCCTTATCCCAGTTCACAAAATGATCAGGTGAAAATTTACAAGGGACGTAAAGGTACCAACGTTAAAAAAGCAGATACTTTGATGGTGCAACTGCAAGGCGGACCTAACGTTTCGATGTTGCTCGATATTGTTAAAAATACCGACCTGAGTATTGCATTGGATAATCTTGACAATTACCAATTCGAATTTGCTTCGATGGTAAATATTGATGACAAACCCAATTGGGTAATTACTTTTTCGCCTGATGTTGTTAAAGATGAACCCCTTTATTTTGGCAAACTCTTTATTGCGCAGGATAATATTGCTATAACCAGGGCTGAGTTCAGTCTCGACCTGAACGATGTGGATAAGGCTTCACGCGTATTTGTACAGAAAAAACCTATGGGATTAATTTTTCTGCCAACTTCAACCAGTTACCTGGTAACCTACAAGGAACAAAAAGGCAAGTATTATCTCAATTACGTCCGTGTTGATCTTAAATTCCGCTGCGATTGGAAAAAGAGGCTGTTCAAAAATTACTACTCAGTTATGTCGGAAGTTGCTATTACCGACAGGCATGAAGATAATATAGTTAAATTTGCGAATCAGGAGACATTTAAAGCAAATATGGTGTTTGCTGATAAGGTTCAGAATTTTTCGGATCCAAATTTCTGGGGCGAATATAATATCATTCAACCTGAAGAATCTATTGAAATGGCAATTAAGAAGCTTGCGAAAAGCATGAAAAAATAGAAAAAAGAATGGCGGAAGTCGAATGTCGGATGGAAATACCTTCCGACTTTCGATTTTCAGATTTGGCACCGAAGTGAGAAGTTGATTCAAAACCTCCTAATTCCTAAATCCCAAAGTAACCCCTTACTAAAAAATGTCTATAACCGATTTCTACATACAGAAGAAAATACAAGGTGGTGACATCAGGGAATTTGAACGGCTATTTGTTAAGTATTACGAACCACTTTGCCACCAGGCAAATAAAATATTACGGGACATGGATACTTCGGAAGACATTGTACAGGAGTTTTTCTATAATTTCTGGAAAAACAGGGAGACATTCAGCCCGAAGTTGTCGTTAAATGCATACCTGTATCAATCCATACGAAACAACGCATTGCATTATCTCCAACATCTTGCAGTACGCGAAACGTATACCCAACATGTTCTCAGCGATATTGAGAAAACGATACCCTCTGAAAATCAAGAAGATATTGAAATTCAGGAACTGAATAACGTGATAAACGCAACATTAAAAAAGATGCCTGAACGATGCTCTGCGATTTTCAGGATGAATCGGTTCGAAGGGAAGAAATACCGCGAAATTGCTGAGATTCTTTCCATTTCGGTTAAAACAGTTGAGGCCGACATGGGAAAAGCACTCCAGTTCTTCAGAACATCTTTGAAAGAATTTACCGGGGAAGAGTTAAAAATCAGTGGTGAATTGTAATTATTTCTGAACCAGAAACCCGGAACTTGAAACACTGAAACTCAAAAATTACCACTTATATGAGAACAATAGATAATAACCCGCAATATGCCGAAACTCTTGCAAAATATATGAGTGGTGAGATGGATGAGACTGAATTACTTGATTTTGAAAGTGAAATTGCTGTTTCGGAAGAGAATAAAACAAGTATTGAAAAAATGAAAAAACAATGGTCGGCCATGAAAGGATATAAGGAGCAGAAATCGCCTGATACCCAAAATGCATGGAATAAATTACAAAACAGGCTGGATGAGGAAAAACTCATTCCGGATCAGTTTACTGAATCAAACCGGCGTTTAACTCCGGCAATTTTAAGAGCGGCCGCGGTTATTATGATTCTTTTAGGAGTAAGTGCAGTAATTTATCTCCAGCTGAACCGGAAACCTTCCATTGATTTGGTTCGCGTTGATACTGGTAATGAAACAAATACACTGATCAAAACACTCAACGATGGTTCAGTAATTTATATCGCCCAAAACTCTTTATTTTCGTTTCCCAAAGAATTTGAAAATAATTCGCGTAATGTTGAACTTAAAGGCGAAGCATTTTTTGATATAGCGTCAAATCCTGAAAAACCCTTTATTATTGAAACAGATGAAGCTTTTATCGAAGTTCTGGGCACAGCTTTTAATGTGAAAACAAAGAATGGAAAAGGGTTTGAGCTAATTGTCGACAGGGGAAAAGTAAAGGTAACTCTTAAGAAAGATCCTTCGCATTCCGAATTGGTTGTTGCCGGCGAAAAGATCAATGAAGTTAAAAACAGCCTGGTAAAAACGAAACATACGGTTAACCAGGCAAATATATGGTATAAAGAACGTATGCATTTTAAAGATGAATCGCTTCAGAATATTATTAGTGTGCTTAACAGGAATTTCAATACTAAATTTGCAGTTGCTGAAAAAGAAACAGGGACCCACAAAATGACAGTTACGTTCAAAAACGAAACTGCGGAAACAATGACCGAACTCTTATGTGCGACTCTGAATCTGAAAAGTCAAATTATTAACGGGTCTGTTGTATTATATGAAAATAAAGAAAACGCGGGGAAGAATTAATCTTCTGGTTTCCGGCGTTGCTTATTTACGCGTTAGTTCAAAGTGTCTGCACACCCGCAGGGTGTCTGACACTTTAACTTTATTCTGCACACTTTTATTCTTTCTTCTTATTAATGTGGCGTTCGCACAGGAATCATTGTTAGACAGGGCAATAACTATTCCCAAACAACAAACCACTATTTATAAAGCACTCAACCTGATATCCGATAAATCGGGTTGTCTTTTTATTTACGACAGCCAGATAGTTGAAAGTGATAAGCGAGTGAAACTGGTTGCTGAAAATCAATCATTAAGATCCGTTCTGGATAACATTTTTGCTGATCCTGAAATTACCTATAAAGTTATTGGACAACATATTTTAATTTACCGTGTTAGAAAGGCTAAACTAAATGTGAGCCCAGCCCAGCCAGCTGTGGTTACTCACGATTCTATTAAAAATATAATCATCAAAGGACATATTTTCGACAGTGAAAACAAATCTGCTGTTCCTTTTGCAAGCATAGGAATTGTTGAGGAAAACATTGGAACCATCACGAATATGGATGGCTATTTTACGTTGAAAATTCCAGCTTCCTATGCCGGTTCATCGCTTGTAGTGTCGCATATAGGATTCATGAGTCAGCATATTCCTATTAAGCTACTCAATGAACAGAATATTGATCTTTTTCTCGAACGTCGGGTTATCTCACTACAGGAAGTCATTATCCGGTATATTGATCCGCATACGATTATTGCTAAAGCTATGCAAAACCGTGAGGTAAACAACAACCATGAACCTGTTTACACAACATCCTTTTATCGGGAAGGAGTTGAAAAGAACAACCGTTATATCAGTTATTCCGAGGCCGTATTTAAAATTTACAAATCATCATATACACGTGATGAACATTCGGACCAGGTGAAATTACTCAAATCGAGAAAGATAGAGGATTCTAATCCAAAAGATACCGTTTTCCTTAAATTGAAAGCAGGTATTTTATCGGCTCTGCAACTGGACATTGTGAAATGTGTTCCCGATTTCCTGGATTTATCTTCATCCGAAAGTTATATTTTTACATATTCCGATGTGGTTTCATACAGCTCAAAAGATGCTTATGTTTTAACTTTTATTCAAAAACGTGGCGTCACAGATCCATTGTTCACGGGAACTTTGTATGTCGATAAAGAAAGCTATGCCATATTGGGCGCTGATTTTGAGATAAACCCGGCATTCCTGGATAAAGCTGCCGAAGACCTGGTATTGAAAAAAAGCCGGAGATTGAATGTTACACTCGAAAAAATCAGTTATTCAGTTAGTTATGCGCCTTTTAAAGGAAAGTATTTTCTTAGTCATGCGCGATGCGATATAAAACTGAGAACACGATTGAGGCACCACTTATCATCGGATAATTTTAATACTTTTCTCGAATTGGCTACCTGCAACATCGATACAGTTAATGTTGTAAAATTCTCCAAAGAAGAAGTGATTAAACCTAACGTCGTTTTTTCGGATGCGCAGTATACCAACGACGATTCTTTCTGGGGCGATTACAATAGCATTGCTCCGGAAGAAAAGGTGGACAAAGCAATTTCGAAAATTATCGGTGAAATAGAGAAGATAGGGCAACAGAAATAAAGCGATTTATTAATTCCTGAATGCTGCCACTATTCAAATTCAACTTAGCATTTGTTGGTACGGTTTTTGTAAAAGTTTAGATAGGAAGGAGAATTTAATTTTCTCTTATTTTTACTAAAAACCTTGAATCATGAAAAGTCTTAAATCCATTTCTATTCTAATTCTTCTCTTTTTATTTGGGTTTACAGTCGCAGCTCAGAACAACCGGGAAGAGAAATTGAACCTGCCGGGTGACAATCTGAACCTGTACGCAGTGATGAAACTTTTTCAGGAATCCAAAACCCTTGAAGAGTTTGAGCGAAGCCTGAATGCCGAAGATTCTAAAATTAATAATCTCGACCTGAACAACGATGACCAAATTGATTACATCAAAGTAGTTGATTATGTGAATGGAAAGGATCATACTATTGTTCTTCAGGACCCGGTTAATGACAAAGAAAACCAGGATGTTGCGGTGTTTACCGTGCAAAAGGATGCCAACAATAACGTTCAGATACAGCTGATAGGTGATGAGGCATTGTATGGTAAAGATTATATAATTGAGCCTAATTATGCTGATGGTGGTTCTGTTAATGAAACACCAAACCCCGGTTACACTGGCAATACCCGCAACGTAAATGGTGAAAGAATTGTTGAAACCAGAACAACTTATGTTGAAGTTGGAACCTGGCCTCTGATTTCATTCTTATTTATGCCATCTTATATTGCCTGGCATTCGCCCTGGTATTGGGGATATTATCCATCCTACTGGAGGTCGTGGCACCCGTTTTACTGGGATTACTACTACGGCTATCATTCACATTGGAATCATTACTATTATGGGCATTATCGTCCGTGGCATACGTATCGGTATTCGCACTGGAACGATTATTATTATAACAGTCACCGCTCATATTCCAATACGGTTTACCAGCACCGCGATAAAGGAATGTATAAAAATACATACTCCAGGCCTGATATGAGACAACAAGGTTCAGCAGATTACCGTAAACGTTATCCGACTCAGCGCGACGAATCGAAGAGCAGAACAACAATTAATAATGATAACCGTCAGAGATCACTACCAGGTGCTAATCAATCTAACGAACGACGAAACAATCCGGCTGTAAGAAATAACACCAATATGCCCTCAGAACGCCAGGGAGTTAGAAATAAGGGTTCGAGGTCATCTGAAAACAGACCAGCCGTAAGATCATCTGAAAACAGACCTGCTCAACGATCAGGCGTAAATACCCGAACAGAGCGCCAGTCGAATAAAAAACCTGCTGTACGAACTGAAAACAGGCGTAATGAAGTAAAAACTCAAGCTCCGGGACGTTCATCCGAAAGTAAGAAATCAGAACGATCCAGAGATACTAAACCTGAGAGAAGATAATCGTGGTAAATGCTTGTATAGTATACTGATATTTATAAAAAGGGGGATCATGTACCGGATGATCTCCCTTTTTTCTTCTAATGTGTATCGCAAAATTCATTCCTCTTGTTGGATCAAATCCGGGCTATCTGTTCATTACTTTGATGTCAATCAGGTTGTATCGAATTTTCTGATTCTCTTTTCCTGCTTTCTCCGTTTCATTTTTATTTGTAAATTTACTTCCGGGTAATACATTAACATGTTAATTCAAATATGCTGATTATCAATCAGATGATAAATTGGTTTTTCTGTTAATATACCCATACGGCTCAGCAAGGTCAGTTATTCAGTAAACTACAATGATGGAAAAGAAATTCTCGTTCAATAAAAAAGATATAAAAGTCCTTCTGCTCGAAGGCATTCATCAATCAGCAGTGAATTACTTTACTGAATCTGGCTATACAAATATTGAATATTATAAAACTGCCCTTGACGAGAAAGAACTTGAAGAAAAGATCAAAAACGTTCATATTATTGGTATACGTTCCAGGACTCAGCTCACTAAAGAAGTTCTGCAAAAGGCTAAAAAGTTGTTTGCCGTTGGTTGTTACAGTATTGGAACCAACCAGGTAGATTTGCAGTCAGCAAAGAAGCATGGAATTCCTGTTTTCAACGCTCCGTTTTCCAATACACGTTCCGTTGCTGAACTTGTGATTGCCGAGATAATTATGCTTCTGCGCGAAGTGCCAGCGAAAAGTGCGGCCGCGCATCGGGGCGAATGGTTAAAATTAGCGTCGAATTCCTTTGAGGTACGAGGCAAATCGCTTGGTATCATTGGTTACGGTCATATCGGCTCACAGGTTTCTATCCTTGCCGAAGCAATGGGAATGGATGTTTATTATTATGATATTGAAAAGAAACTCAGCCTGGGAAAAGCAACTGCCTGTTCCTCACTGGCCGATTTATTAAAGATTTCGGATGTAATTTCTCTGCACGTTCCTGAAACAGAACTTACCCTGAATATGATTTCGTTCGCGGAGCTGGATTTAATGAAAAAAGGTTCAATCCTGATCAATCTATCAAGAGGAACAGTTGTTGATTATATCGCGGTTGCTAAAGCATTGAGAGAAGGTCATTTATCAGGTGTTGCAGCTGATGTATTTCCTGTTGAACCGGCTTCTTCAGCTGAAAGATTTAGCACAGCTTTACAGGAATTTGACAATGTGATACTTACGCCTCATATTGGCGGAAATACTCTGGAAGCCCAGGAAAACATAGGAATGGAAGTTGCCGAAAAACTGGTTCGCTATAGTGATAATGGTTCAACTATAGGTGCTGTTAATTTTCCGCAAATCGCTCTTCAGCCCAACCTGAATAAGCAACGCTTTTTGCATATACATAAAAATATGCCTGGCTTGCTGAAAGACATCAACAATGTATTTACTACCCGAAGCATCAATATTTCATCGCAGTTTTTGCAAACTGATCCTGAAATCGGTTATGTTATTATCGACACCGAAAGCCAGACAGATGAAACCATTTTGAAAGATCTGAAAAAGATACCGCATACAATCCGCGCAAGGATGCTGTATTAATCTGATTTTGTCCCCAACTTCCTGATTGCCAGTACCAAAATCATTATAGTGGCTCCGAGTAAAGCCATTGCCATATCTTTCTGTGCATCCCAGTAATCACCTTGCTGACCGTTATAGGCTTCGGCATCTTCGGGAGACAGAAATATTGAAATGCTCCATTCGAAGATTTCGTAAACCATACTCATGGAGAGGATAGTTAGAAAAGCCAACAGTGTTGCTTCTCTGAAAGAGCATTTATAATACTTGTGGTAAATTTCACGTAAGGGAACCAGCATCATAAATCCAAACAGGAAATGAACAAGCCTGTCGTATTCATTCCGTTTAAATCCGAAATAGCTGTTAATGCTGCAACCTGTTAAGCTCTTGATCCATTGATCGTAAGGAGTGAAGCTATAAATCCAGCGTGCTCCTATTATATGAAAAATTAAAAACCCGGCTATCAGCAGGAATGCTTTGTCAGAAAGATTATTTTTGATTGTTATATAAACCAGAATTCCTGCAACCAGCAGTGTGACACTATGTTGAAGATACATTTCATGCGGATAAACCGGGCGGATACATGATATTATCAGAATCAGAAAGTAGAAAATAAGTGATCCGATCTTAATACTGCGATTCTGCATATCCAACAGTTTTGGACTACAAATTTAACCAGATATGCCTGGTAATATAATTTATCCCTGCTTTATTACTAATTGCCAATTGAAAAGAGTTTCAGTTTCGCCTGTTTTAACGAAATTATTCTTCTCAAGAACCTTGAATGAAGAAAAATTGGTTTTCAAAGTTGAAGCGAGTATTGCAATTACTTTGGGCTCAGTTTGGGCCCATTTTATGATACATTTCACGGCTTCAGTCATAAACCCCTTGCCTTGAAATTCCTCATAAGTTCCATACCCGATTTCAATTTCTCCTTCCTTGTTTGGTTCTCCCAGTATGCAAATATCCCCAACCATTTTATTGTCAGCCTTCGAAATAATCGTCCAGAGGGTTGAATACAGGTAGTTATTATTCCGATTGCCTACGTTTGGAAGAATTGTATTTTCAAGCGCTTCTTTAAGCTCGGCCGAAATAGTCCTTGAAGTCGGGTTCAGTTTTAATTCCTCTTCCAGTGAATTGTCATTCCTGATGTATTTTTCTAACTGATTGTAAGTTAGTGGTTTCAAAATAATTTTATCTGATTCTATCATAATAAATATTTATGCAATATTTCTGTTTTAGATAAGTTTACTGTCAATTTTGAGTCTGATCCTTCGACCTGAAGGTGATTAAACCTTAAACGCAAAAGTACATATACTCCAATTCCGATCATTGCTTGTTGATCTCCGAACGCATTTGATCTTTTGAACCTTTCTCTTACACTTTTACTTCTTTCCATCTTCCCTTTTTGAAATAATACCAGGCCAGCAAAGCAATTAATGTTTCCGCCACCGGAATAGCAATAAATGCTCCTGTTGATTTCAATCCAACCACTGTAGCTAGGAAATAGGCAAGAGGAATCTGGAATAGCCAGAAGCCCACAAAATTAATAATTGTAGGAGTACGTGTATCACCGGCTCCGTTGAGTGCCTGGCTCATGACCATTCCAATGCCATAAAAAATATACCCTGATCCTATAATCTGCAGAGCCTGAACTCCATAAGCCACAACTGTTTCATCATCCGAAAAGAAACGTATAATGGGACTGGAAAAAAACAGGAACAATATCATTACAAAACTCATAAAGAAAGCATTGTATTTTGCTGTCAGCATTACACTTTGCTCAGCTCTGAGCAATTGTTTTGCGCCCAGGTTCTGGCCTACAAGTGTGGCCGCAGCATTGCTTAATCCCCAGGCTGGTAATATAAAGAACACAACATTCCGCATGGCAATCTGGTATCCTGCCGAAGCTGAAGTACCTCCGGTTTCAGCAACCAGCCTTGCAAGAATAATCCAGGAACCACTGGCAATTATAAACTGCAGGGTCGCAGGCCACCCGATGTTAATAATCGATTTTACAACCGGGAAATCGAACCGGAAATGACTCACTTTTAATTTTAAAATTCCATCTCCTTTAAAAAGGTGATAACATTGGTAAATGACACCTGAACTCCGACCGGTTACTGTTGCCATGGCAGCCCCTTTTAATCCAAAAAAGTGAATCAGAATAGGGCATAAAATAATATTTACGGCGCTGGCAATCCATAAGCTTTTCATAGCCATAGCAGCGTCGCCGGCACCACGGAAAATACCATTGATCAGGAATAGAAACATGATGGCAGAACTACCGGCAAATATTATCCGGGTAAAAATGGCTCCATCGGCTACTACTTCTGCACTGGCACCCATAAATTTTAGAATCTCACCAGCATAAACAGTGCCTATAATACTAATGAGCAATGTTCCAATTAGCGAAACAATCAGCGATTGCGCACCGGCATGAGCAGCGGCTTCGGGATTTTTTTCGCCGATGCGCCGGGCAACAATGGCCGTTGCTGCGGTGCTTATTCCAATGGCTAAGGAATAAACCAATGAAACTACAGATTCAGTGAGTCCTACTGTTGCAATAGCATTCTGACCAAGTTTGCCAACAAAAAACATGTCAACCAACGCAAATACGCTTTCAAGGCTGAGTTCGAGTATCATTGGGATAGCCAATAAAAACACGGCAGTCCGGATGTTGCCGCTGGTATAATCCTGTTCTTCCCCGTTAAGCGATTTTTTAATTAACAGGTATGCCCGTTTGTAAACATTATTCTGAACCGGCTCTGTCATAGAATGAAAATAAATTAGTATAAAATGAAAAAAACGGGAAATTGTTTACTCAATGGGTGTTTTTCTTTTGTTATAAAGCCTCTATTGCTCGTACCAGGAATAAAAAAAGGACCAATCTCAAAGTTGATCCTTTTCTATAAAGTGTTGCGGTTTAAACGCTGGTGATTAATCATTGCGGAGAAACCTGTCAATTTCCTTCGCCACTTTTCTGCCTGAAGCTATCGCATGAACAACTAAACTAGCTCCGTTTACCGAATCGCCGGTTGCAAATACTTTCCGTCGGTTTGTGGATTGGTCTGCATCTACCTTGATATTATTTCTTTGGGTGAGTTCTATTTCCAGTTCCGACAATAAACCTTCCACAACCGGATGAACAAATCCCATTGCCAGCAATACCAGGTCAGCTTCTATAATCCGGCGTGTTCCGGGTATAACTTCCATTTGATGACGGCCGTCCTTTTTTACCCACTCTACTTCCTCAACTTCCACTCCTTTTACCTGGTTGTTTTCGCCGATGAATCTAACGGTTGAGAGACTCCAGAATCTTTCGCAGCCTTCTTCATGCGAGGTGGTTGTTTTCAGAACCTTTCCAAAATACGGCCATGGATTATCATCCGCACGCTCAACAGGTGGCTTTGGCATAATTTCAATCTGCATAACGCTTGAGGCTTTTTGCCTGATAGATGTTCCAACACAATCGGAACCTGTATCGCCACCACCTATCACCAGCACTTTCTTGCCTTTCGCTGTAATTGGATTCTCCGAAAGGGGAATTAGCCCATTATTTACCCGGTTTTGTGTTGTCAGAAAATCCATGGCATAATGTATGCCATTAAATTCACGACCTTCAGCTGGTAAATCACGTGGATGCATTGCTCCAATGGCAACACATACAGCATCAAATTCATCAACAATTTCTTTACCCGAAATATCTTTGCCAATATTAATTCCTGTTTTTATTACGAGTCCTTCCTGGATCATGAGATTAAAGCGTCGTTCAACAACCGCCTTACTTAACTTGAAATCAGGAATACCAAACCGCAATAATCCACCGGGTTTTTCATCTTTTTCGAAAAGCGTAACCCAATGGCCAGCCTTGTTCAAAAGATCAGCAGCAGCCATTCCCGAAGGTCCGCTCCCAACCACTGCTACTTTCTTCCCAGAACGGATTTTAGGCGGTTCAGGCTTAACATATCCTTCAGTAAACGCTTTTTCAACAATAGCAACTTCGTTTTCGCGGATGGTAACAGGCTCCTGGTTGATAGTAAGCACGCAGGCATGTTCGCAGCTTGCAGGACAAATTCTTCCGGTAAATTCGGGGAAGTTATTGGTGGCAGCCAGCCTCATGTACGCGCCTTTCCAGTCGCCTTTGTAGAGCAGATCATTCCACTCGGGAATCAGGTTATCGACCGGGCAGCTCCAATGACAGAAAGGAATGCCGCAATCCATGCAACGTGATGCCTGAAGCATACGGTCCTCGCTGTTCAGTACCTGCTCAACCTCACTGAAGTCGGTAATCCTTTCGTTCAAAGGTCTGTTGCCGGCATCTTTTCTGCGAATATTTAAAAATCCATTCGGGTTTCCCATTGTAATCTTTTTATAAAGGTTTTGAGTAAGGTGAATATTACAGATCGACCTCAACGTCAGCTATTTTCTTCTTAAGTTCTTCAAGTTTCTGTTCGTGGAGAACCTTCTTATAATCATATGGAATGATTTTGATGAACATTGGTAGGTATTGTTCAAAATTTTCCAGTATCATCTTCGCCTTTTTGCTTTTTGTAAAGTAATAATGACGTGCAATAAGACCATTTAGTTCATGAACATCAACCCTATCCTCGACCAGTGATAATTCGACCATTCCCATATTACAGTAATAATCGAAGTCTCCTTTTTCGTCCAGAACGTAGGCAATTCCTCCGCTCATACCTGCAGCAAAATTGCTTCCGGTCGTGCCCAAAACAACAACGCGTCCTCCTGTCATATATTCACAGCAATGGTTGCCAACACCTTCAACAACTGCAATTGCGCCGCTGTTGCGCACACCGAAACGCTCGCCGGCTACACCTGAAATATAGATTTCACCTTTTGTTGCTCCGTAAAGCACTGTATTTCCAATGATTATATTTTTATCTGAATCAAAAGTGGATCCGGAAGGAGGGACCACAATAATTCTTCCACCCGAAAGTCCTTTTCCCAGGTAATCGTTCGAATCACCTTCGAGGCGAAGTTCAACCCCCGGCATCAGGAAGGCTCCAAAACTCTGGCCTGCAGAACCGTTAAACCTGCAACTGATTGTACCTTCGGGTAATCCTGCTGCGCCATAAAGAGTCGCGATTTTGCCTGAAAGCATTGCTCCGATTGTTCTGTCCGTATTACGTATAGGTTTTTCAATTACAACAGGTACTTTTTCCGAAATAGCTTTTTCAGCCTCAGCAATAAGCTCTACATCGAGAACCTGATCAATTTTATGATCCTGTACATCAACACAATGAATCGCATTAACCGCTGATTCTTTAGGTAAGGTAAGCAAACCGCTGAGATCCAGGTTTTTTATTTTCCAGTGGTCAATTTCATGGTTTCTTTCAAGCAAATCAAAACGGCCAATGATATCATCCATCTTTTTATATCCTAGTTCCGCGAGTTGTTCGCGAACTTCTTCTGCTATAAAGCTGAAAAAAGTAACGAGATTATCAGCCTCGCCATGGAACCGTTTACGGAGTTCAGGATTTTGAGTTGCCACACCAACAGGGCAAGTATTCAAATGGCATTTCCGCATCATTACACAACCCAAAACGATAAGTGCCGATGTTGCAAGTCCGAATTCCTCGGCACCCATAAGGGCAGCTATTATTATATCCTTCCCGCTTTTTAACTGTCCGTCGGCCTGCAGCATTACCTTCCTTCGCAGGTTGTTCATAACCAACGTTTGTTGCGTTTCGGCAAGTCCCAGTTCGAGAGGCAAGCCAGCATGCTTGATTGATGAAGTCGGACTTGCTCCTGTACCTCCTTCGTAACCGCTGATTGTGATTAAGTCAGCACCGGCTTTGGTAACACCCGCGGCAATAGTTCCGATTCCGCTTTCGGAAACAAGTTTCACGCTTATCCTGGCCCTGGGGTTCACATTCTTAAGGTCAAAAATAAGTTGCGAAAGGTCTTCGATTGAATAAATATCGTGATGTGGCGGAGGCGAGATAAGTGTAATACCCGGAATGGAATACCTGGTTTTAGCTATAATCTGATCTACTTTATGGCCGGGAAGCTGTCCACCTTCACCCGGTTTTGCGCCTTGCGCAATTTTAATCTGAAGTTCATCGGCATTAACAAGGTATTCAGTTGTAACACCAAAACGGCCGCTGGCTACCTGTTTTATAGCGCTCCTTGCACTGTCGCCATTTTCGAGAGGAGTAAAACGGACCGGATCTTCGCCACCTTCGCCGGTATTGCTGCGACCACCAATACGGTTCATAGCAATAGCAAGCGTTTCATGCGCTTCGCGGCTGATAGAACCATAGGACATCGCCCCTGTGACAAACCGTTTCATTATGTTTTCAATAGGTTCTACTTCGTCAATTGAAATCGGATCTTTCTTTGTTTTCAACAATCCACGGATAAATCCCGGGCTGGCTGTATTGGCATTTACAAGGTTACTGTATTCTTTAAATTTTGCATAGTTACCGGTTCTTGTACTCCATTGAAGCAATGCAATGCTTTCAGGATTCCAGGCATGATGCTCGCCATGTTTACGATACGAAAACACACCTTCAGTAAGAATATCGGGTTGTTGTTCTACTATAAACGCTTTCCTGTGCGGAATCAGAACTTCTTCAGCAATCTCACTCATTCCAATGCCACCTATCCTTGAAACCGTTCCTGCAAAATACTTGTCAATTACATCAGGGTGGACTCCAACCGCTTCAAATATCTGCGATGAACGATAGCTCCTGAGCGTACAGATACCCATTTTCGACATAATCTTAAGAATGCCTTTATTGATAGCGTGTACGTAATTTTCTTCCGCTTTCTGATAATCGAGTTGTATGGCTTTAGCTTTAACCAGTCTATCTATAACGGCAAAGCTCATATACGGGTTTATAATGCTAGCCCCGTATCCAAAAAGTAACGCAAAATGCATTACTTCGCGCGGTTCGGCCGATTCCACAACGATGTCGATCTGCATCCTTTTCCGTTTAGTAATCAAGTGATGATGGACGGCAGAAACAGCAAGCAACGAAGGTATTGGCGCAGTGTTTTCATTTATATCGCGGTCAGAAAGGATAATATAATTTTTCCCTTCATCAACAGCTTTTTCAGCATCAATGCACAATTGATCAACAGCAGATTGTAATCCATGAGCACCCTTATCCGCATCAAAATGCAGCAGAAGAGTTGCTGATGAAAACCCTTTATATCTGAGGCTTTTAACAACTTTAAAGTATGTGTTGGTTATAACCGGATTCCGGAAACGCACCATTTTAACGTGATCGGGTGAGGTTTCCAGAATATTTTGTTGCAAGGATCCAATGAAGCCGGCAAGTGTCATTACCAATTCCTCCCTGATAGGATCGATTGGCGGATTGGTAACCTGGGCAAACAATTGTTTGAAATAGTTAAACAACCTGTATGGCTTCCTCGAAAGAACAGCAACAGGAACATCGTTACCCATAGAGCCTATCGGTTCTTTGCCGGTCGCGGCCATTTCCTTAATAATCACATCTGTATCCTCCATGGAGTAATTGAAGGAGGTAAGGTATTTATCATATTGGTCGCCCATATCTGATTTTACCAACTCACCTGTTTCAATCTCTTCCAGATTGACCATATTTTGCTTGATCCATTCTCCATAGGGATATTCGTTGGCAAGTTTGGCTTTCAGTTCCTCGTCATAATATATTTTACCTTCCTGGGTATCAACCATAATCATTTTTCCAGGTTTCAACCGTCCCTTTTCTTTAATTTCTTCAGGAGCAAAGGTTTGAACGCCGGTTTCGGAACCCATTACCATCAAATCGTTAGTTGTAATCACATATCTCGATGGACGCAAGCCGTTCCTGTCGAGTGTTCCGCCAATATACCGGCCATCAGAAAGTATCAGAGAAGCAGGTCCATCCCAGGGTTCCATAAAGCAGGAATGATAATGATAGAAATCACGCAGTTTCGTAGGAATAGGATTTTTGGCGTTTATTGATTCAGGAATCAGGGTAGAAATGGCATAAGGAAGCGATTTGCCGCTCATAACCAGGAATTCCAGCACATTGTCAAGAGAAGCGGAATCGCTCATTCCGGGCTGAACCACTGGAAATAATCGTGAAAGATCACCTAATTTATCTGATTTAAGAATGGATTCGCGGGCTTCCATCCAGAAGCGGTTACCTTTTATGGTGTTTATCTCACCGTTATGACCGAGCATACGGAATGGCTGCGCAAGATCCCAACTAGGGAAAGTATTGGTGCTGAACCGGGAATGTACAAGAGCGATGGCACTCTGCATGCGTTGGTCGGTAAGATCCAGAAAATACTCGCCTAGCTGAGGCGAGGTAAGCATTCCTTTATATATCAGTACTTTGGTTGAAAGGCTTGGGATGTAAAAGAAACTCTTCTGAATCAGATTCGTTTCACGAATGGCATTTTCGATCCGCTTCCTGATTATATAAAGTTTAACCTCCATATCTTCCCGGGAAAGATCAGAACCTAAAAGTATTTGCTGGATATCCGGTTCCGCGGCACGGGAAATATGACCTATAACACTGCTATCGCGCGGAACTTCACGGAATCCTATTACATTTACACCTTCTTCTCTGATTATCTTTAACATAATGTCCTTGCACTTCGCTGCATCAGACACATTCTGTGGGAAAAAAACCAGACCAGTCCCGAACTGACCTTCCGGAGGAAGGGTATATCCAAGATCGACGTAAAAACTGTAAGGAACCTGTATCAATACACCCGCACCGTCACCGGTTTTGCTGTCGGCACCTTCGGCACCACGATGTGTCATATTACACAGGATTTCTAAACCTTTGCTGATAATGGAATGAGACTTATTCCCTTTCAGATGTGCGACAAATCCGATTCCGCAATTCTCATGTTCGAACTCTGGTTGGTACAATCCCTGTTTCTGTGGCCGTTCTGTCTTCATAATTATTTCTCTTAAGTACTTCTACCGACTTTTATGCAAAAAAAAACGCTCTCTGGATTTTCAGAGAACGGCTACTATCACTATGATATTATGTACCATTCTCAACCTGATTTAAGGAGATGTTTAATAAATCGAAAAGAAGTGGTTGAAAGAAAATTGTACATTTTTATTCCTTTTGATCTGCAAATATACGACTTATTTAATAAAGTTCGTCTATTTTTTGAATAGGGGGTCAGTTTTATGCCCTGTCTAAATAAAAAACAGATAATTTACTACGACACCACGCTATATTCAGTAAATACTATTTACTCATATTTTTTATTTCGGGATACTAAAAAACTGACTAAATTTTTGAACCTGACAGTTTAATTGGGACTTTGCTCAATGTAACAGTAATTTGGGTAATTAGTGCCTTAAGTTGTTTTTATAAAATTAAGACGGTCTCTAATTTGTATGATAAAATTGAAAAACAGAGTATTAACGTATTGTACGAGTAAATAACCAATGAAGCGGATTGTATTTGATATCGGGCTAGCATTTCAACGTAAACGCTAAAACACGAATTCGATGAACAATAAAACTTTGCAAAATTAAAATATCGTAGTTTTCTGTCCGGAAGGAAGCTCTCAATAGTCTTCAATAGTTTTCAGCTTTTGCTGGAACCTGTTAACTGTAAGTTTCTGCTGGGTAATTTTGTCTGTTAATTCTTTTTGATCTGCCTCGTTCATTTTAATATTCTGAGTATTATCAGATATTGCGGTATTCGACTTTGAAATTTTATTTTCGGAAGTATTTATACTCTTTAACAGCGTTTTCTTTTTCTTCTGAAGATCCTTCAATTCCGACTTTTTTGCTTTTTTGGCATCACCGTCATCCATAGTGCTTAACAATGAGGAACTATAATCAATTTTATCGTTCAGAATTTCCAGTTCCTTTTTGATGCCGGTAATCTTATCGTGCTGCTCAGAAATACTAACCTTAGAGGCTTGAATGTTTTTTTCGAACCTTGCTTTTACCTTTCGTGATGATTTCAGGCCTTTTTCCAAGCTTTTAAGTTTCGATTCTTCTACCGATAACTGATCTTTAGCTACTAAAATATATTGGCCTTTAGCAAATTTATTCAGATACGTACTCAGATTTTCATATTCATCTGAAGTCCGTTCAATAAAAACATCTCTTTTGGTTTCAACGCTTACAAATAATTTGGTAAGTGAATCTCCGTCAACCACCATGCTCATAATATTTATACTCCCATCGCTTATTTCGGAAATAATTGCGCCGAAAAGTGTCATTTCATATTTATTTGAACTCACTTTTGATTTTGTGCCTTTTTCGATGGCTTTGGTCCAGTTCTTCTTAATAATCTCAGGTTTTGTTTCAGGAATAGTTAGCCAAAAGCCAGGAAAGAATCTAGTCCCGAATTTCATACTGTCTTCGACAAGTGTGATAGGCTTTTGTGCTTTAACAGCCGAAATACTGATGATAAAAATGATAAAAATGTAGAGATAAAGCTTCATGTTGTTTTATTTTAACGGTTTAGCAATATTTTGAATTGTTTGATTTCGATTAAACAATTATCGCGCCATGTTTAAATTAGCTCATTTCAGGAACTTAAATTTTTATCATGAATATTCGAAACAGGCAATCGAACTGACGTATTGTCATTCATGTTCAATTATTTAAGTTCCCTGATGATAATGTTTTTCCATCTCACTTTAATTCCGCCTCCATCATGAATCTGTAAAGCGATAAATCCTTTTCCGGCCCCGAATTTTTCATCTTTCAGGTGTATCATTTCTTTGCCATTGAGCCACGAAGTTATTTCATCGTTGTAAACACGAATCAGCATAGTATTCCAATCATTAGCTTTCAGCATTTTTTCATCTTCGGGTTTGGGTTGTATCAGCCAGCCACGTCCGTACGATTCGTAAATTCCTCCGGTATGCTGTTCAGGAGGCGCGACTTCTACCTGCCATCCGCTGATTTTTGTTTCCTCTATTCCCGAACGGATAAATACACCACTGTTTCCATTGGCTTCAAGTTTAAACTGCACTGAAAGTTCAAAATTATAATAGAATTTGTCGGTTGACAGATAGCCGTATTTTTTATCCGGGCCACTTTCGCAGATCAGTTCACCGTTTTCGACATACCACTTTTCGGTGCCGTGAATCGTCCAGCCGGTAAGATCTTTGCCATTGAACAAGCTTACATAGCCTTTTTGACTAAAGGCAGTGAAAAAGCTCATGAATATAAGTATTGTCATTAAATGCTTCATAGTTATTATGTTATGGTTGGTAAATATTTTTTTAGAACATTATTTGAATAGAGGTAATCAACATGTATTACTAAACTATTTCCCCATTAACTTATTAATAATCTGTCAATTTCGCTATTTTGCTCTACATCTATCTCAGCTGTTTTATTGAAATTATTCCAGTCGATGATCATTCTTTCAACGCCTTCCCATTTATAAACATCCAGGAAACTGCCGCCTCGCCTTATATCCTCAACTTTGTAATACTTAAATAAATGAACCAGGTTACCCGAAGCAGCATCCTGACCCGAAAAAGTGATTCGTATTAGGCAATTTCCTGGATTTGCCAGTACTGTTTTGAGATGTTGCAGCGGAATTGGATCTTCCGGATCATCAAGCCTGAGGTTAATATACCATGAGATTTCAACCATCGGACGTGAAAAAGGCTGTTTTAGCAAAGTCTTTTTTACATTGTTTTCAATAAGGAACATTGCAATGGAGGCTTCACAGTCAACAATTGGTTTGCCGGTATTTCCAACTCTCGCCGAAAGATAGATTTTGTCGTTGTGGTGCCTCAGGAAGATATTCTCAGTCAGGAAGAAATCCTTTGGCCGTTGAATAAACAAATAGGCCAGGTACCCGCCGAAGAAAGGTGTATAGGCCAATCCGATACATGATTCAATGGCAATTATTATTTTACCTGCCAGCCCGGTCGGAATAATCTCACCGTATCCGATGGTTGAAAATGTCACAAGGCTGAAATACCAATAATCGAACAATGTTATTTTCTTGTCGGGCCCAATGAAATTAATCGCCAGGCTATCGAAAAGGTAAAAGAAGATACCAAAAATCAAAACGATGATAAGGTAACCTGCTATTCCTTTAATCAAAGTATTCCTGATCCGGTTATCTTTAAAATAATGTTTAACCCGTTCGTGGAATTTTCGTTTTTGTTCCATCCGATTAAGTGATGTTGGTGCTTATGAATATGCCTTTGGTAATGGAATTGTAGGTTTTGAAAATTCTTGAAGTTTAAATTGCTCTCAACAAATATACATAAACGGTTACTAATCTGGTACGAATTTGCAAGATGAATAATCAGTCAATAAATGCTGAATTGTAAAATATTACATTATTCCTGAAATAATTTTATTGTTTTTAAAGCTCAACAAACAGAAAATTAGTGGCTTACGCAGAATGATAAGCCAGGTTTATTAACATAATTTACCAAATTTTCAGTTTAAAAATTTCATCCCGATTGCCTACCTTTGCACGCTCTAAAACGAATTCACTTTTTACCATATGGAAATCCCCAGCAAATACGATCCCAGATCAATTGAAGATAAATGGTACAGCTTCTGGCTCGAAAACAAATACTTCCGCTCAGTTCCCGATGACAGGGAGCCATATACTATTGTAATTCCGCCTCCAAATGTTACAGGTGTTTTGCACATGGGGCATATGTTAAACAATACTATACAGGATGTGTTGATTCGCCGTGCGCGTATGATGGGAAAGAATGCCTGCTGGGTTCCCGGAACGGATCATGCATCTATTGCAACTGAAGCAAAAGTGGTTGCCAAACTTAAAGAAGAAGGAATTGAAAAATCGGAATTAACCCGTGAAACTTTCCTTGAACACGCATGGGAATGGAAAGAAAAACATGGCGGTATCATTCTTGAACAGCTGAAAAAACTTGGTGCTTCCTGCGATTGGGATCGTACCTGTTTTACTATGGACGAAGCCCGTTATGAATCGGTTATACAGGTGTTTATTGATTTGTATAACAAAGGATTGATTTACCGGGGCGTTCGGATGGTAAACTGGGATCCGGCAGCTTTAACAGCACTTTCGGACGAAGAAGTTATTTTTCGTGAAGTTCAGAGCAAATTGTTTTACCTGCGGTATAAAGTTGAAGGATCAGAGGATGAATGGGTTACCATTGCCACAACACGTCCGGAAACTATCCTTGGCGACACTGCAGTCTGCTACCATCCGGAAGACGATCGTTTCAGGCACCTTGAAGGCAAACGGGTAACAGTTCCTTTGCTTGGCCGTTCGATTCCTATGATCAGCGATGAATATGTTGATCGTGAATTTGGTACTGGCTGCCTGAAAATAACTCCCGCTCATGATGTGAACGACTATTTGATCGGGCAGAAATACAATCTCGAAAGCATTGATATCTTTAACCCGGATGGAACACTGAGTGAAAAAGCACAGATGTATATTGGTCTTGATCGATTTGCTGTCCGCGACCTGATAGTTAAAGATCTGGAAGCTTCAGGAAACCTGGTTAAAATTGAAGAATATACTAATAAAGTTGGTTATAGCGAGCGCACACATGTTGCTATAGAACCAAAACTTTCGATGCAATGGTTCCTGAAAATGGCTGATATGGCCAAACCGGCGCTTGAAGTTGTTATCAATGAAACGGTAAAATTTCATCCTGATAAATTTAAAAATACCTATCGCCATTGGATGGAGAACGTCCGCGACTGGTGTATAAGCCGCCAACTCTGGTGGGGACAGCGTATACCTGCTTTCTATCTTCCCGATGGAAGTATTATTGTTGCCCGTTCGGCTGAGGAAGCCTTAGGAAAAACATTGGCTAAATTTCCCAAAATCACCCTGGCAGATCTTCGCCAGGATGAAGATGTTTTAGATACCTGGTTTTCGTCGTGGCTTTGGCCAATCTCGGTATTCGACGGAATCCGGAATCCTGAAAATGAGGATATAAATTACTATTATCCAACCAATGATCTTGTTACAGCGCCTGAAATTCTTTTCTTCTGGGTGGCTCGCATGATCATGGCCGGACAGGAATACCGCAAAGAAATTCCTTTCAAAAATGTATATCTCACCGGCATTGTGCGCGACAAGCTTGGACGCAAAATGTCGAAATCGCTTGGTAATTCACCTGATCCGATTAAACTAATTGAACAGTACGGAGCCGATGGTGTTCGTGTTGGTATGTTGCTCACTTCGCCTGCCGGTAATGACCTTCCGTTCGATGACTCATTATGCGAGCAAGGACGGAATTTCTCTAATAAGGTTTGGAATGCTTTCCGCCTGATAAAAGGTTGGGAAGTGGATAAAACTCTTCAGCAACCTATGTATGCAGCGTTATCGGTTACATGGTTCCGGTCGAGGTTTAATGAAGCGCTTGCAGAAATTAATGAGCATTACGATAAATACCGCCTGAGCGATGCTTTAATGGGTGCTTACAAACTGGTGTGGGACGATTTCTGTTCCTGGTTCCTCGAAATGATTAAACCTGCCTACCAACAGCCAATCGACGCGGAAACATATAAAGCGGCAATAAGATTGTTCTCGGATATTATGCAGGTGTTGCATCCTTTTATGCCATTTATTACTGAGGAAATATGGCATTTGCTGCATGAAAATTCGAAAGGCAGTATTATGATTTCACAGATGCCTAAGGTAAAATCGTTTGATGAGAAAATACTTTCACATTTTACTTATACTCTCGAAATCGTAACTTCGATTCGTTCTATCCGAAAGGATAAAAATATACCGATGAAAGATCAGCTGGAACTTTTTATCCTTAAGCCGAGCCAGGAAATTCCAAATTTGTTGTTCGATTCACTTATCGAGAAACTCTGCAACCTTTCGCCTATCAGGTATGTAACCGAAAAAGTTACAGGTGCTTCATCCTTCCTGATTAAGGGTAATGAGTTTTATGTACCGCTTGGTGATAAAATTGACAAGGAAGCTGAAACTGAAAAACTTAACGTGGAACTTGATTATACCCGAGGTTTTTTGAAGAGTGTGATGGCCAAACTTTCGAACGAAAGATTTGTAGCCAATGCAAAACCTGAGGTTGTAGAAGTTGAACGCCAGAAAATGGCTGATGCGGAATTAAAGATCAAAACGATTGAGGAACAGATTTCGATGTTGAAGAAGTAAGATATTTTGGTTTTTGATTAACCACGGAGGAACGGAGGACACTGAGGTACAATGAGATTATATTGTTTCCTTCTTCTGAGCCTTTCTTTTTTTTACCACGAAGGCACTGAGAGCACAAAGAATCACTAAGCAAAAAATCTATTTGCTCTGCTCTTTTTATGCTGGGAATAAAAGGTTAGAGAAGACTGTGAATGGGATATTTTGGTTATTGATTAACCACGGAGGAACGGAGGATACTGAGGTACACTGAGATTATATTGTTTCCTTCTTCTGAGCCTTTCTTTTTTTACCACGAAGGCACTTAGAACACAATGAATCACTAAGCAAAAAATCTATTTGCCTGCTCTTTTTATGCTAATAAAAGGTAGGAGAATACTGTGATCAGGATTTTCACTCTCAGTTTGATGAAATAAAAAACCACTTAGTGTTCCTCAGTGTTCTGAGTGCCTAAGTGGTTTTTCTTAGGAATGAATGGTCTTTTCAGAATTTATCCGAATAATATGCTTCTACCTTTTCCCTCAGGTTATAATTCGACGACATAACTTCCCCATAAGCCCCGGTTGACCGTATAGCAATCAAATCACCTCTGGATGTTAATGGTAATACCAGAGCTTTTCCAAAACAATCAGAGCTTTCGCAGATAGGGCCTACCACATCGTAACGCTGTGAAGCACCATCGTAATTGGATATATTTTCAATTTTGTGATAGGCTTGGTACAAAGCAGGTCGGATGAGCTCGGTCATGCCGGCATCGAGGATCATAAAATTGGTATTAATACCGTTTTTAATGTATAAAACTTTTGAAATCAGGCTGCCGCACTGAGCAACAAGGGCACGGCCCAGTTCAAAATGGATTTTTTGTCCTGGATATACATCAAGATAATCGTGAAACAGCTTAAAAAATGAAGCGAAATCTGCGATTGCATATTTGTCAGGTTCATGGTAATTTATTCCCAATCCTCCGCCAACATTAAGGTTGGGAATTGCAATATGCCGCTGAGAGAACCATTGCTGAAACTCGTTAATCTTGATGCACAATGACTTAAAGGCACTCAGATCGGTAATCTGAGAACCAATATGAAAATGCAACCCAACCAGTTTAATGTTCTTCAGTGTGTTTAATTTTACAAGCAGCGATTCCAGTTCCCATTGGTTAATGCCGAACTTGTTCTCTTCGAGCCCGGTAGTTATATATTTATGTGTATTGGCACTCACATTCGGATTCAGTCGCAAGGCAACCGGGGCAATTTTATTCATTTCACCGGCAAGCTGATCTATTATTTCCAGTTCCTGAAGACTTTCACAATTGAAACTGTGAATATTATTTTTCAGCCCGGTCAGGATTTCCTCATCGCTTTTTCCAACGCCGGCGAACACGATTTTTTCATTCGGGAAACCGGTTTCAGAAGCTCTTGTAACTTCATTCCCACTCACGCAGTCAGCACCGAAACCAAAAGCATTTATCTTCTTGAGGATAACAGGATTCGCATTGGCTTTCAGCGCATAATGAACAATAAAACCGTAACGTTCCGATTCCATTTTCAGGCTTTGAAGCGTTTGATCCAGCAACTCCATATCATAGTAATAAAACGGAGTAGGAGTGAGGGTGAATTTATATATCTGTTCTTTTGAGAATGTTGTCATTTTTTTTGATGATACTAAAATATTTGTTGTAATGGTGATTTTGTGAAGAGTAAGGAGTAAGGAGTAAGGAGTAAGATGTAAGGTGTAAGGTAAGGAATAGGGAGGATTCCATCTTCCGACTTCCGACTTCCGTCCTCCAACATCCGACATCCAACCTTTTATTCCAGGTTAAAAAGCCCTTTATTCAGCTCCATCAGGGTTTGTTTTTTGAGCTTCGTATCAACAAGGATGGAGATATTATTTTCGCTTCCGCCATAGGAAATCATCCGTACAGGTATGTTCCTTAACGTATCGAAAATAGCGCCGGCATAGCCAGGTTTCGCTGCCGGGAAAAGCCCGACAATACTAACAATACTTAGATCGGTATCTACTTTTACATTTCCAAATTCGTTAAGTTCTTCCACAATATTGTCGAGGTCATCAGTATTATCCACGGTTACCGAAACTGCAACCTCTGAAGTTGTAATCATATCAATCGGTTTCCGGTAACGTTCAAAAACCTCAAAAACCGCCCGCAGGAAACCATAAGCCATCAGCATTCGCCCTGACTTAATATTAATGGCGGTGATTCCGTCTTTAGCTGCAACAGCCCTGAATCCTTCAGCCTGGTTTTCAGAAGAGATAAGTGTTCCTGGAGCTTCAGGTTGCATGGTATTGAGCAATCGTACCGGAATATTCTGATCTTTTGCGGGTAATATGCAGGTTGGGTGAAGTATCTTGGCTCCGAAATAGGCTAACTCGGCGGCTTCATCAAAAGTGAGTTTGGCAATTGGGAAAGTCTTGTTTACAACACGCGGATCGTTGTTGTGCATACCGTCGATATCCGTCCAGATCTGGATTTCATCGGCTCCAATGGCAGCGCCGACAATGGTTGCGGTGTAATCGCTGCCACCCCGTTTCAGGTTATCAATTTCCCCAAAATCGTTCCTGCTTATATAGCCCTGTGTTATAAATAATTCACTGCCAGGATATTTAGTAAGTTCGAGCTTCAGGTTTTTAGAAATAAATGTCATATCTGGCTCGGCATTCTCATTCAATCGCATGAAATTAAGCGCTGCAAGTAATACTGAGGGAATTTCTTTTTCTTCGAGGAGGAATTGGAAGAGCGCTGTCGAGATCAGTTCGCCCTGGGCCAGAACCGCACGTTCTTCATTTATAGTGAACAGGTCGCGGGTAAACGATTTCAGGTAATCAAAATGAGTTGAAATGAGTTCTTTCCCTTTCAATAATGAATTCTCTGAAGAGTACAATTCAGTAATTACCTTTTTATATTTTTCTTCTAATCCGGCAATCAGTGAACCCGCTTTTTCATTGTCTTTCTGATAAAGTGCCTGGCTGATATCTGCCAGAGCATTTGTAGTGCCACTCATTGCCGATAGTACGACTATTTTGGGCTCGCCATCGTTGATCAGGTCAATAAGGGCATTCATACGTTGCGGGGAACCTACGGAAGTCCCGCCAAATTTCATTATCTTCATGATGAAAATTTAATTGTCTGTTTTTTGATTATTCTTGATAGAGGTCGGAGGTCGGAAGTTGGAAGCCGGAAAAAGGAAGACCCAAATCTCAAGTCTCAAATTCCAAGTCTCAAATTCCAAGTCTCAAGTCACATTGCCAATCATTTATAGTTACTTTCTATTTACCTTCTACAACTTATAACTTATAACTTACAACTTACAACTTACAACTTATAACTTATAACTCATAACTTATAACTTATAACTCATAACTTATAACTTATAACTTATAACTTATAACTTATAACTTATAACTTATAACTTATAACTCATAACTCACAACTCATCCCTTACTCCTTAAACACATACTCAACAATGTTCGCTCCCATTTGTAAAGCTTTAAGCCGCTTATCCGGTGAATCTTTATGTACATCAGGATCTTCCCATCCATCGCCAAGG
The DNA here is from genome assembly GCA_963665485.1 of Bacteroidales bacterium. Classification (GTDB taxonomy): domain Bacteria; phylum Bacteroidota; class Bacteroidia; order Bacteroidales; family UBA4417; genus UBA4417. The sequence goes on from OY762227.1 coordinate 3,084,187, forward strand.
TCGCATTCGTAATCATAAAAGCATACAAGCCTTCCTTCCCATAAAAGCCCGAAACCTTTTGGTGGCTTACCATCATGTTCATGGATTTTAGGCAAACCATTCGGGAAATTGTATTTCTGATGATAAATTGGGAAATCAAAAGGTAATTCTACAAATTCAAGCTCCGGAAAGACTTTTTTCATCTGTGGCCGCATATATTTATCAATTCCATAATTATCCGAAATGTGTATAAATCCTCCGGCTATCAGGTAGTTACGAAGATTTAACACTTCCTGGTCGTTAAAAATTACATTTCCATGACCAGTCATATCCAGGAACGGGTAATTAAAGATTTCAGAGCTGCCAACTTCTACGGTTGCATATTCGCCGTTGATGTTGGTACCAAGGTTTTTATTGCAGAAATCAATCAGGTTTGTCAGCGAAGTCGGATTTGCATACCAGTCGCCGCCACCGTTGTATTTCAGTAGTGCTATCTGGTAGGTTTTCTGAGCAAAACTGCCGGAATATGCCAGACAAACAAAGGCAACTAGTATGCTGATTCTTTTAATCATGATTCGTTTGCAATATTTATTATATGGCAGGCTACCATGGCAGCTGTTTCCGTGCGAAGTCTTGATGGGCCAAGGCTTACAGGTTTAAATCCTTGTTGAAAAGCCTTTTCCATTTCTTTTTTACTGAAATCTCCCTCGGGCCCGATTAATACCGTGCAATCTCCGTCACTATAAGCTGACTTTAAATGTACCGTTTGGTGTTCTTCCACATAAGCAACAAATCGCGAAGCCGTATGGTTCAATTTGATAAAATCATCAAACTTTACAGGCTCATGTAAAACAGGCAGGTATGTTTTAAGTGATTGTTTTGCAGCCGATACTATGATTTTTTGCAGGCGGTCGATCCGGATTTGTACCCGTTCGGAATGCTCACAAATTAACGGTGTTATTTCATCAACACCTATTTCCGTTGCTTTTTCGAGAAACCATTCGAACCTGGCGATATTTTTAGTAGGTGCAACAGCCATATGAAGCCGGAACGGTCGTTTCCCGAAATCAGGAGTTACTCGCATAAGCATAACCGGGCAGCTTTTTATATCCTGAGCCATTATCTGTCCTTCATACAGCATGCCGTTTCCATCAGTAAGGTGCAATACTTCACCAGCTCGCTTCCGCAATACTTTGATACAGTGGAAGGATTCCTCGCTGCCCAGATTGATCTGGCAAGGAACTGTGGATGTAATCGGAGCGATATAATAGAGTTGCATAATGTTCAATTCACTGCAAAGATATGAAAACAAGAAGTAAAAAGGACGGAAGTTGGAAGTCGGAAGACGGAAGACGGAAGACAGAAGAAAGAAGACGGAAGACAGAAGACAGAAGACAGAAGACAGAAGACAGAAGACGGGAGACGGGAGACGGGAGACGGGAGACGGGAGAAAGTACCAATTAGTGGTTAGGTTCTCCGAATCGGAAATACCTTGATAAAAGTAATTGGTCAATAAAACCATACTTAATCAGATAAATAAGGTTTTTGGGGAACTTTGGACTTCCGTCTTCCGACTAAATAATTACCCATTAAATTAACAATAGAACAAAAAAATAATCCTTCTCTGAAATATTTTCCAGAAAAGGATCACTTAAGTAAAATGATGAGAATTATTTTGCTTCTGCAGGTGCTACCGCAGCTTTTTCCCCTTTGAAATCATAACCAGCTTCAGTAATAGCTTCACCAATGGCTGCAACAGATGTTTTTGAGGCATCGAAACTAACTACTGCTGTTGAATCCAGATGTGAAGCTTTAATGCTTTTTACACCATCAATCTTGGTAACTGCTTCCTGAATGGTATTTTCGCAACCGGTACATGTCATTCCTTCAATGGCCAGGGTAACGGTTTTATCTGCAACAGCAACCGTAGACTGAGCCTTATCGGTACTGCTTGATTTTCCTGAACAGCCTGCAATAAAGGCCGCTATAAGAGCAATAAATAATAGATTTTTCATGTTGGTTAATTTAGACTTCAAAATTAAGGATTTTACAGTTGCAAAGTGTTACAATTTTCAATTCTTAAAGGGCTTGTACTAAAGAGGGGCAGAAGCCGGAAGCCGGAAATCCGAAATCCGAAATCCGAAATCGAACGTACACCTTACACCTTACATCTCACATCTTACATCTCACCTCTTACATCATACATCATACATCATACATCTTACATCTTACCCCTTACACCTCACTCCTCCAGCCCCGATATATCTCCAATATCCTGACCTAAAATCCTTGCCTTGATCACACGACGCATAATTTTACCCGAACGTGTTTTTGGAAGTGCGTCAGTAAATTCAACGAACGCAGGCCGCGCTATAGGGCCGATTTCTTTTTCAACATGGGTTTTAAGCTCTTCGGCCAATGCAGGACTACCGGTTGCGCCATTTCTGAGAGTTACCGTACAGTGGATTATATTTCCACGAAGATCATCAGGAAGAGCAACAGCTGCTGCCTCTGTAACCAAAGGATGACTTACAAGAGCGCTTTCAATCTCAGCTGAACCTAACCGATACCCGCTAACTTTGATAACATCATCAATACGGCCAATAATCCAGTAATAACCATCTTCGTCCTTTCGGGCCGAATCACCGGCAAGATACCAGCCTTGTTTGGCGTATTTCTCCCAGTACTTTTCAACGTACCGGTCGGGATCGCCAAGGATGGTGCGCGCCATTCCGGGCCATGGATTTTTAATAACAAGATTTCCTTCTTCGCCAGCTTTCACTTCAACTCCATGATCATCAACAATTGACATTTCATTACCGAAAAATGGTTTAGTGGCTGATCCTGGTTTTAACGGCAGGGTTGGAATTGGCGTAATCATAAAACCACCGGTTTCGGTTTGCCACCAGGTATCCATAATCGGGCAGCGGCTTTTACCGATCACTTCGTAATACCATTTCCATGCTTCAGGATTTATAGGTTCACCAACAGAACCAAGCAAACGCAAGGAACTCAGATCGTGACGATCGGCCCAGGAAGAACCGAAACGCATCAATCCGCGTATGGCAGTAGGAGAGGTGTATAGAATATTAATTCCATACTTTTCAATTATCGACCACCACCTGTTCGGATAGGGATGATTAGGAGCACCTTCGTACATCATTATAGTTGCGCCGTTGATAAGCGGAGCATAAACGATATAGCTGTGTCCTGTAATCCAGCCCGGATCGGCTGCACACCACCAACGATCCTCGGCCTTGATATCGAATACGTAACGGTGTGTAGTTGCTGTATAAACTGAATACCCGCCATGCGTATGCAAAAGCCCTTTGGGTTTGCCTGTTGTTCCTGAAGTATAAAGGATGAAAAGAGGGTCTTCGGCATTGGTTTTTTCGGTACAGCAATTGGTGTTGGCCAGTGGCATGCCCATCAGGTCGTGGTACCAGAAATCACGGTCATTTTCCATATAACATTCTTCTCCGGTGCGTTTTACAGCAATACAAACTTCTATGGTAGCCGAACGTTTCATAGCTTCGTCGGCAATTGTTTTTAGTTTGGTTGCTTTACCTCGCCTGAAACCGCCATCGGCAGTTATAAGAATCCGGCTTTTTGCGTCTTCGATACGTTCGGCAAGAGCTTCCACGCTATAACCGCCATAAACAACACTATGAACGGCACCTATTTTGGCGCAGGCAAGCATCGAAATCACCAGTTCGGGGATCTGCGGCATATAAATCGTGATGACTTCTCCTTTTTTTGCTCCCATGGCGCGAAGCACATTCGAGAACTTGACAACTTCACGGTTTAACCCATGATACGAAAAAGTCCGTACATCGCCCGGTTCGCCTTCCCAAATGATAGCCAGCTTATTGCGGGTTGCATTTTTCTGATGGCGGTCGAGTGCATTGTGAATAATATTGATCTGTCCGCCTGTAAACCATTTGTAAAAAGGCTTATTGCTATCGTCAAGTACTTTATCCCATTTCTTAAACCAATCCAGCCGTTTGGCTTCCGTGGCCCAGAATTCCTCCCGGTTTTCAATCGATTTCCTGTAAAGTGAGTCGTAGTCTTTAACTGTTGCTTTTTTTATTACCTCTTTCGATGGATAATAAATTTTGTTCAATTCGGGATCAGTGTTGCTCATCTTACCTTTAGATTAAAGTGTTATTTTTCGTTGATTAAAGGTACAATTTTTTATTATGTCACAAATATAAATTAATGAATATGTTCTGAAATTTTAACAAAAGCATATTTCTTTCACATTTATGAAAAATGCAAGTTGAATTCTTTTCCGGCAAGTTGCATTTCTATATCCAACGCGCTCTGGCAAATTACTTTCCGGAATCCATCACCCAATGCTTGATACTCACTTATAGCGTGCCTATGCGTGTGCCGGTAAGTTCCGGATATTTATATTCAGGTTTTATTATAGTCTGTTTTTCATTTCATGCTTATCACTATCTACAAAACCATCATAGTTCAGACATCTGTGCCGGCATGTGAAAGAAAATTCGTGTCAGCAAGGGTAATGACAGCCACGATGAAATTTTATTGCTGAATTACAATCACCCTTGAAGCTTGAAATATACCGGCATTGAAACGCAGATATTTACAGGTTTTCCTTTCACTGTAGGCGGACTCTTAAATTTCAGTTCGCGCATTACTCTTACTGTTTCTTTATCTAAAAGTATGTCAACACCTTGGTTTACAATAATATTTTCAATATTTCCAAATTGGGTAATTGTAAAGGTAATGTGAACATCTCCCTGGATTCCGTTTTCAGTAGCTTTTTTGGGGTAAATTATATTTTTAGCAAGGAACAGATTAAGGTTTATTTCACCCGAAGCAATTCCCGGAGCCTTGTAGCCTATATTGTCATCGTTCTCGAAATAGTTTTTAACCGGCAGGGTTATAATACTGTCATTGCATTTTTCTTCTGAATACCTGAGCTGAAAGTTATAATCTAAATACTGGGTATCTCTGTTCCATGTGTACACCCAAACCCCCATGGGCTCTTCATTTCTATAGTTCTCAAGGATTATATTTTTTTTAAGGTTTTTGAGCTCTGTGGTTATACTTCCATCGGTGTTTTGAGTAATTGTTTGTGAGAATTTTGCCTTTTCGGCAGGAACTTCCTTTTCTAGCCATTCATTGTTGAAATACCTGGTCGACGATGTTTGTGCATTACAAATTACAGCAAGAGATAAAATGGATAGTATTACTATAATCTTCTTCATAACTGATTTATTAAAATGTCGTTTTTAGTTAATTGGTAGTATTACAACTATTTCTTTGTGAAAAGGTCCGTCCGGCGGGATTTGTAACTTGGCTAAGCGAACCCCGTTCGGCGGTATTGCGAATCCCGCCGACAAAGCCCTACATATCCCGTCGGACGTTTAGGCAGAGCTTTAAATCTGTTTCCTTTTATATATGCCAACAGGCATTCATTGCATGCTAGGGTACTGTAAATGTTACTGTTGTAGATATTGGGTTCGAATAATTCAGAATAACATACACTAACCATGTTCCTTTGCTTATTCCGGATGGTACTTTTATATTAATCTGGTTATCTGTTGACGACATAACAGTTGCATCCAGGTTTCCAAACCTTACGGCAATACTATTGTTTACGCCAAAACCCTCGCCATTAATTACTGCCGATGTACCCCCACTGCCCGATGATGGAACTATCGAACTGAGCTTTGGAGTAAGTATTGTATAACTATCAGCACAATGTACTGTCATACCACCCCAGTTCATATCAAGTGAATAATTACCTCCGCTGATGTAAGGGATAAGCATCGTGATTTTTTCGTTTGTAGAAAACTGGTTCGCATAAAAGGAATACGACCCGAAACTGATGATGACATTTTGATTGTTTGTAAAAAAGTTTGTCCCCGAAATGGCTATTTCTGTACCGGGATAAGCACTGGCAGGTGGCGTTATACCGGTTATCACCGGCTTTTTAATGTTAATGGTTTGTGAGGTTGCAGTTGTATCAGCTCCATTTGTAAGCTTAACAGCATAACTTCCATCAGCCAGTGTTGAGGGAATGGTAAACGATAAATCACCACTCGCATACGTATTATTTGATAAAACAGATTTTGAACCAATCAATAACTTGTTATAGCTTATGGTTGGATTAAATCCACTACTCCCAAAAGTGATTTGTGTGCCCTGGTTGTAATTCGTAGACGACAAAGGATTCACTTCAAAATCGGACATCGTAAAATAACCTCCGGGCACTTCGGTTTTAATCCCATTAACACTGATATATATTTTAAACTTCTTTTTTGTTAGAGTATACGGAATAGATGCGCTTATAGTATTATACGACTGATTACCGGAAGTTACCAATAGATCATCAAAATAAAGCAAGGCATTATACAGGTTGCTTCCCTGAACCGTGATATAACTATACCAGTTTCCGGTTGAAGGTGTAAACCCGGTAGCAGCAGGCAATAAGTTTATGGCATTGTCCTTTTGAAAAGTCTGGCCGCCCGAATTCACTGTTAACGTAATTCCACTACTCCAATAGCTAAGCTGTATTCCAGCGGGAACAATAACCTTTAAATAAGTAGATGACGCTGCTATAACAGCAGCATTCACATTATTAAAGCTGACACTATTTGCATTTAGTGTAGTAGAATATCCTATTCCTTGCAAGGTAACCGTATCGCCGGGTTTAGTGGTTGACGGAACTATTTTGGTTATTGTCAACTTCATCAAATCGGTTGATATTTCCCTGGAGTACACCGTTCCTTTAGTGTTGGTAATATATGCTTTTGCAAATACTTTCAGATAGGTGCCATAATACATGTCAATAGAACCTAATTTAATGGATGCAGTGTAGGTATCGCCACTAAGAGTGCTCCCAAGAGATACTTTGTTGAGACTGTATGAATAATCAAATTGCGATGAAGTACCAATGTAATATATAACTCCATAATCAGCAATTTTATAGTCACCTGGTTCGGTAATCTTAAATGTAACATTGTATTCGGATGCCGAGATTGCCACTATGGAAGTTGCTTCAATTGCTGGGTCTTTTTTTTCTTTTGCGCAAGCGCTTACTAAAAGAATAAATATGCTTCCTAACATGAGCCGGCGGGCAAAAGGATTTGAGGATAATTGTTTTTGATTAAGTTTCATAGCATGTTATATTTAATAATCAGTGAGAATAAAATATTAAAAAGTATACCCTATACGGATTCCATTAATAAGGTGCGGACCTATATTCCAGCTCGAAGCAGCCTGGTCGGGATAAGTTCCCTGGTCGGGGAAAGCTACATCCTTTGTTACAGTTATTTTACTGTATTTAAAATATTCTATTCCAAAACCGAATTCATATCCGCAATAGAAGTCTTTAGTCATATAAAAATCGAAACCGGTAAGTGCATTTGCAGTAAACGACAAAAAACCGCGTTCGGCATAATTGGTTGTGTAGTAATAACCTTGTGACGAATTGGACAGAGAAACGGATTGCCAGGCTCCTTCAATGGTTTTTGTATTCGAATGTTCGTTTAATACATGCTTCGAATTTTTAATCCCTACACCTGCTTCCCAGCCAATGTAAGGCGATAGTCGTACATTCGTGTTGAAGTGTTTTTCGGTGCCAAAATTTATAGCTAACAGCAGCGAATGCATTTTCTCTTTCGTATCGATGGGAACATTACCGTAAGGATAGGTATTACTGCTTGTAGTAGACTTGTAACCAATGTTAAATGCAATACGCAATGCAACATTGTTGGCGCAGAATTTCCGGATTTTTATCTGGCCATTCGAATTGTTGAGCGACAAACTCCCGTTAAAAGGGTTAATATTAAGTTCGGTCGACCAGCCTTTGAGCTTCGGCTTGATTGTATCCTGGGCGTTGGTGGTACTGTTGCAAAGCACAACAAGCAAGATAATTAAAATTAAATAATTTTTTTTCATCTGAGATTGGGATTTTAATTATTGATTTATAGGATATAATTAGGGTACTTATCATTAATATTATTTTGTACTGGTAATCTCCTTATGTATAGAATCTGAATTTATAATAAACGCGATTTTTTGTGTATATAATTACAAATCAGTTATCCAAGGTATATTTATACTTTATCAGTATTGTCTAAGTAAGGATATTATTCATGGCGTTTTGATGTGTTCTGCCAACGCAAATATATATAAAGATTTCAAATGTTTCAACGAACATTTATGATTATATCGTAGGGCTAACTTAGTATGCGAACACTCGCTACAAGCGAGCGCGAGCGAGGGTTCAGACATTTGTACCGGCACGCGTCGGAAAGCGCTCTACCTAATGTTGTCTGAACTGTGATTGGTGTGATTACTTTGATCATCATGATTCCTCTTTTCATGTTTATTATCTGAATCATCTGAATCAAGGTTCAGACATTTGTACTGGCACGCATCGGAAGGGAGACGCGCCAACCGGGGATGTCTGAACTGTGATTGTTATGATTACTTTGATTATCATGATTGCTCTTTTCATGTTTATCATCTGAATCATCTGAATCACAGTTCAGACATTTATACCGTCACGCAGCGGGAGACGCGCACCAGCCGGGGAATGAGATTGCTTCGCTAAGTTGCTAATCCCGCCGGACATATCTCCCTGGACGGGATACTCAGATATTGACCGGAGTTTTTTAGGAATTTGATAACAGAGGAAACTCCAATTTAATCCTTCTTGCACCTAACACTGCATCCTGTATCATAGCTGTACTCTTCAAGGTAAATAGTGCCATTGAAATTCCCAAGAAAACATAACCATGCTTTTCCATTCTCACTGGGTGTAGCAGTCCAGAAGTAGGCTATACTACCTAGACTACCCGTTTTATTGGGAAAAACCACTCCGGTGAACACCCCTTTACCATCAACAGCTCCTCCAGGCAATGCTGAGAATCCGCTGCTGTTTGTGGCAGCCACATTTGGACTGTTCCATAAAGTTACTGCTTTCATTTTACCACCAGCTACAGGCCCACCTCCTAAAGAGTCGACCAGTTTTTTCCATTCTTCATAGTCAGGCAAATGCCAACCAGTAGGGCACACTGAATTTGCAGTATTCCATACATATAACCTTCCATACTTCGTAACATTCTTTTCATCATTATTGAATGCCCGGCTGCCACTTATGGCTTTATAAGCAAGATTTTCTGCCATCCAGGTTTGAGAGTCAATTTTTACCGTTTTGTATATTTTCCCATCACGAGGATCTTTAAATGTTCCTTTTGCCTGAGAAAATCCAGTTAAAAAGCAAAAAATCAAACCATAAATAATAATATAGGATTTCATTTTTATTGGTGTATTGAAAACTGCTTACTTGTTAACGGCATTGGCAATCCGTACAATACTATTCGGGTTAAAAAGTAATTGTCGTTGTAGCTTCCGGACATAGTATAGCATCCTTTCGTTCGGCGGGATTTTTAATCTACCTTCACTTCATACCACTTCTACTTTCAAAAGTCCTGTATAATTAACTTCTCCTCTAATTCTAAATTGTATATTTATTCAGGGTTCAGTATTTGATTTCAGTTATGCGGATTATAAATCCTTGTAATAGTAAATGACGGGATTAAAAATCCCGCCGACCAATTCCCGCCGGACGGGGAAACGTGCGCCAGCCAAAGGTTGTCTGAACTGTGATTGTTATGATTACTTTGATTATCATGATTTCTCTTTTTATGTTTATCATCTGAATCATCTGAATCATAGTTCCGCCATTTTTCATCTAAATCAAGGTTCAGACATTTGTACTGGCACGCATCGGAAGGGAGACGCGCCAACCGGGGATGTCTGAACTGTGATTGTTATGATTACTTTGATTATCATGATTTCTCTTTTCATGTTTATCATCTGAATCATCTGAATCACAGTTCAGACATTTGTAGCGGCACGCGTCCGGAGACGAGCCGGCCAAGAGCCAAATTACATATGTTTATTAATTTTATTAATACGACCATAAAAATCTTTTTCATTATATGCTTGACAAGTTTTATCAAATAATTTCTTACTTAATTGATTTAAAAATTCACGAATTGATGGATCTTTTAATTGGTTATAATAGCGATTTAAAACACCTGTATTCATATTCGTAGTTAATTTATTTAAGTTCACAATTCTGAGTATTTCATTTTTATTTATGCCAATATTTTTTAATTTGCTATAGTTACGCAAAAACTGAGTTCTGTTGTTAAAGGATAACAAACTATATACTATCCAATTAAAATTAGTATTCCCAAGAAATAATTTTGAGTTTGATAAAGAAGGAAAATTGATTGAAACTTCATGCATACCAAATGTTGAAATAAATTGTTTCAATAGTTCAAAAAATTTATCCCAATCAAATAGTTGTGTGTAATTTTCAAGTATAAAGATGTAAGGATCGATAAAATTTTTCTTATCAAATTCAATCTTGAATATTTTCTTATTCCCTGAAACTATTATTGCCTCCAAATATAGTACATAGCAATTTCGAATATTTAATTTCCCTTCTATTTTTTTCTTTATAATAATTTCAAATTGTTCAGAAAGCATTTCATTATAACGAACATTATTCGAAAAGTGCATAAGATGATCAAACAATATATTTGAGTGCTCATTATTTTCTTCTATTATAATTTCAATTGTTTTAGCAATAAGTTCATTTTCTTTTAATGTACTAATATTTCGTAATTGGTTCAATATTTGCAAGAAGAAGGCTAAAGCATTACAGCCATTTATTTTACATTGATTATCTATAATCCCGTCTATAATATCTGTGTCTGGTTGCCCTGAATCAATTTTGCAAATTAGAAGTTCAAGTACAACAAACCATGCAGATTTTGAAATGTTTTCTGTAAATATATTATTTATGTATTCATGATCCCCTTTGTTATAATAATTTGCGAACAGATAATATGCTGTAAAATATTCAAAAAATGATTTATGAGTAAAACTGTTTTCTACATAAATTGATCGATTTTTTGCATACTCCAAAAATTCTTTAGACGCAGCATTTGCTTCAGATTCATCTTGAAAATTTGTGTTTTTTTGACCTAATAAGAATTTCGTCAATTCTAATAATACAGATTTATAATTTATTCCTTTCTTCTGTGCTTCCGATAATTGTAGGTTAAATTGCCAAAAAGCTATATGTGCAAAAGCTGAAACTTTGTTCTTGATCTGTAAATTCAAATTTAATTTTTTTTCTTTTGCATCTCTAGTTTCTACAAGCGTATTTGTGCAACTTTCATAAATTTCAAGTTTTGTTGTAGGAATATCTAATTCATTCCGATAAAGAATTAGTATTAATGATAATAACAAGGGACTTTTTATTAAATCGTTATCCACTTTTGATAGATGTTCTAAGCATGTAGCGATTTCCTCTCTCCTGAGTTTTTCATTTGTTTCTTCAATATTATACCATTTTATTACATATTCTGTAATTTGTTGAGCATTAAAATCTACTATTTCAACAATATCAAAAAGTGAAGAATCAAAGCTTACTTCTTCAAAGGATTCAAACCTACTTGTCACAATACTTATCGACTTTTCATACTTTTTTGTAAAATTTTCGATTTGATTTCTCACTTCGGTTCTTTCTTGTACATCAAATATTTCATCTAATCCATCAAAAAAAACAATTGTTCTCCTTTCTTCAAACATGTTTTGAATTATCTCTTCAAAAAGATTATTAAAACCATAAATACTTGTAAATACAAATTGCAAATAATTTTCAATCCCTTTGTTGTTGCGATCCTTATTATATTTAAAAAGTTCAATTCTGATTGGAAGATAATCGAAAATAAAAGATGAATCAAATTGTAAAGTGTCTTTTTCAAGTATTTTACATATTGCATGTTTAATTAACAGAGATTTTCCAGCACCCGGATTCCCAATAATTATTTTGTTTCTTTTTGTTTTAAACAATTGGGAATAAGGCTTAAGTTTCTTTTCTTCAACGTTCTCAAAAAAAGTATATTTGGGGTTTAAATAAAGTTCTAAATCTTCAATTTTTAAAAATTCCTTGATTTGTTTGTCTTCTTCAACTTGACTGAAGAAATAAGGAGTAATATCCTCGAAGTTGCCTGTAGAGATTGAACTTTCATGACGTAATATATAATAAGGTTCAACAAAAAGCGAATAAAGTTGTATTTCTCTTGGTTTCCTTGGTAAATCTAATCCAAAAAAATTAATTCGAGAAAAATCATTTATAATTTTACTTTTATATTCTTCAGTAAATATTTCAATTTGTTCAGCATAATTTTTTTTTCTTTTATGATCTGAAAATTGTTCTTCTAGTATCTCTTTAATCTCAAATATCTTTTTATCGTCATTTAATTCTTTGATTAGAGTATACAAATCATCTTTATCCAGAATATTTTTTTTAACATCAAATTTAAACGTAGTACTTAATTTGGGATTTCTTTTAGTTAAATTTCTTTTAGCCTCACCTAAACATGTATCTATAAAATTTTGATTATATTTTTTCTCCTTTTGAGAAATAATGAAAATAAATAAAGTGTCAAACTTATTAAATAATTGCTTTAGAATAAACTGTTCAATGGTATGTTTAATTTTTTCAATATTTGAAGTAGAAGTAATTTGAAATGCAATTCTCTTATTTTCATCACTTAAATCTATGCCTGGATAATTTTTCTTTTCTCTTTTTATATCTTGACAATCGAAAATGATTTTAAATACCTTTTTATAAAAGAATTCGGCATGATGATTTAAACCAAATTCTTCGTTCTTATTTAAGATTTTTATTTGTTCAACAAATCGAGATAGCAATTCTGAGATTCTATACAAGTCTTTTGAAACATCCATTTTTTTTATTTTTTAAAACATAACTTTTTTGCAATTTAAGTCTTCCTAGGTTTTGCCAAGTGCGTTTGCTATCTACTCCGCTAGTAAACATATTCTAAACTTGAGCCTAATCAAATTTATTAAAAATTCCTGATGTCCTTCCGAGTAAATTGAAATACTTTGCACGAATAACTTTCTGAAATGTCAAAATGGAGCTTCTGACTAGATTTATCTGCCATACACATAAACTAACCTTATTATATTGAATTTCTGTAATTTGGCGTTATTTCCTATGGCTGGCTATTTCTCTAATTCATCTCCGTCATTCGTTTTAGGTTTTGGAATATTAATTTTTGCTAATTCTTTTGGAGTTGGATTTTTAGAACCAAATTCATGTTTCGCAAAACACATTTTTGCAAGTAAAGTTATTTCTCTGCGTTCTTCTTCATTGATAAAGTCAAAGTTGTATTTTGCCATTAATGCATTATGTGTGTCGTATAGATAGAAAGAATTTTTGGGGAGAGAAATAATGTAGGTTTGAATCTGTTTTCTCCATTCTCGTGGTCGGCAGAAAATTAATAATAAAGCAAGTTGATGTTTCTTATTTGGGTTAGTTTCATTGTTAAGGTGTTCGTATAAAAGTGGAGCAATTTTGCTTGAATAAATATCGTCTTTAAAAAAACCTACCACATTAGTCATGTTTACCTGAATAATGCGATTAAGCCTTGTTTCAAAACTATCACCAAAATCTCCTTGAAGCGTGAAACTTTGTCCATCAAAGCCCGCTTGCCCTTTGTCTGCAAGTATAGGTGTTAACGCAAGCAATACATGTGAAATTTCCTCCCAGCTTCTTAAAATTTCAGTTAGCATTTCCCTTTTTACTTCTGGCTTTACATAATCACTATTTCTTAAAGCTCTTGATGAAGCCCTAATATTTTGCATCAAGTTGTGTAATGAATATTCAGCAAAAAATGCATGAATGCTTTGATTGTAAGGCTTTATTTGGTTATAACTTCTATCAGCATGTTGATCTTTAATATTCTCAGGCAAGCCTGAGTTTATTACATTTTCACTTAATTGTGTTTGGGCGGATTGAATTTGTTCTTCTGTCGGTTCCCAACGAATCACTGAAAAGATATTCATATTACCCGTTAGTCTCACTTTTGAATGTACAGCATCGCAGGTTTCTTTTATGTCTTTTGTAAGTATTTCTAATGCGTCAAGTTTATTTCTATCTATGCCAGTGTAGAATTCTATAATCTCTGGGAATGAAATGTATTTTTTTGAAGAAAAAATGTAATCCGCAAAAGTCTCGTCATTATGCATTCTTCTTGCTGCGAAATAGTAAATCCAATATGATGATCTATATCCATAATCAAATTCCTGTTTAACAATTATGTGATTTAGGAATAAAACATCAAAAACTATATCAACTTCTAAGTCTATTAGCTTTTCTTGGCAGTAGGATTTTATTTCTTTTATAAATTCATCTCTAGTAAAGCTGTATTTCTCATTGCGAATCAACTTCTCACAATAACGTCCGAGGACAAATTCACAATCTTTTAAATCTGGTTTAGTTCTGTATCGAGGTATATCATCCATATTGAATAAAACAAACAAGACTTTTTCAATCATATCAGTTCTATTTATTGGACTTTCATCAAAATATTTTTCAGCAACTTTTAGTAGAGTTAAACAATTCATAGGAGTTCTGTGAATATTCAAAACTTCTAAATCTGTCACCAATTTTGTGAGAACTTTTTCTTCAATACCAATCTCTTTGACCTTGTTATATTCCGACACCACTTTTCTAATTTGGGTTCGAGGAAGTGCTAATAAATAAAGTGGTTTAAATATTCTTTCAATTTTAAAGTCTTGTGTCTCTTTTAAAAACTTTGCATCATCAACAGTGTGCATTACAATTAATGGAATGTCTTTATATGAATCTGATAAATTTTTAAGCTTTTTTAGGCTATCCAATTCATAACTTTTCCAAGAGTCAAGTATTATTGCTTTAATATCCGATAGTTTATATCCAAGCGATTCCACTTCGCGAATTACAGCATTGTGAATATTGTGAGATTTTGTTTTATCAGAATCAAGGTAAAGGAATAAATTTTCATCTTCCCATGCTTGTAATACCATGTAATGGGCTAAACAAGACAGCCCAAATTGTGGCGGTGCATTGATTATGACTGATTCTGGGGCTTCAATTATTTCAGAAATTTCAATTCGCTTTGTGTAATTTTCATCTGCGTTTTGAGAAATTTCATTAGTATTACTTAATAATGGCTCTACCCAAATAATCGGTTGTGAACTAAATGCCCGTAAAGCATTATTTAGTTTTTCTTGAAACTTTGCTCTTAATATTTCGCTTTGAACGTTTATTTTTGTCGAAGTTGGTTTTTCATTTCCATATAGTTTTAGAAAATAATCAGTGAGTTGGGTTCGAAAAATATTTTCAAAATCAGATGCTCCGTTATAAGTCCAATAATAACCGCCTAGATCGCCGACCTTTTTCTTGAATGCATTGACTTTATTAAGTTCGTCTGGAACAATTTCGCTTTTTTTAACAAGTTCATCATTGAAATAAAACATAATTTCAACCTTCTCTTTTTTTGAAATTCTATTATAGGCATTATCAAATTCTTCTTCTGTCCCTGAACCCGCCTTCTTTGTTTCAGTGCCAAATTTATTGTTCATAATTCCAATGAATACATCGTAGTCTTCACCTAATTGCTCACTAATTACGGCTTGACTATAATCTCCAAAACTCGGTCTTGTATTTTGTTCCCACATTCTTCTTTCTATTACAAAACTAAACCTATCACCAATTCCCTTATTTAACTCTTCAAATACCTTTACACAGCTTTCTCTTTCTGATTTTGTGTCACCTGGCGAAGCAACAAGACATTTAAATATTTTCTTTTCCATGGTATTTTCTTATCTGTTTATTGATGCAGTCAGTTTATAGTTTGCAATGTATCCAAAGTCTTGCTTGTAATGTTGATGGTATGGTGTCGTGCGGGATTACGAGGCAATTTCATATCCAGTTACACCGACCTTTTTTACGAGCCACAAACCTTCGAAAACCGCTGAAACCCAAATACACTATACGATGTGTCATGCCTTGTTATTATTTAATCAATATATAATTAGAAAATGATTCTCGTTCTGCCTTTGGTAAGTTAAAATCCGTAAGTTTCCCATTGTCGGATGAAATGCTTGTCTAATAAGTTTAATTCCAACGTCTTCAGGTTGAGCATTTATTTTTTCTCGTATTCCAGTCTTGATGCACTTAAATGCCTGTAAAACTGCACTTTCATATTCTCCACTTTCAAGTAATGCAAAACTTTTTTTAATTATTCTTGAGTGAACATATGTTTGAGGCATTAAGGTATATTCTTTAATCACTCTTTTAAACTCTCTCTCAGGAAATCTTAATCCATTTTTAGTTGGGAAAAATACATCTTCACCCTCATCATCATATCTTCTTTGAAATTTCCGAATGTCAATATGAATTTCATTACTTGCTTTGTATTTAATTCTTGAAAATCTTATTGGTTGATAATCTCCTGGCTTTGCTTCACCAATCAACTCTTGATATTCAATTTTAGCTTCAATCTCTAGTTTACTCATGATTCTTCATTTTAATGGGGCAAAACGAATGTATAACCGCCATATGGCAGTTATTTTTCATTTAGAAATAATTCGGTTTTTGCAAATAAGATGTAATTTGTAAAGTATTCCTACCAAAGTGTTATCCATTGTATATAATACTATAAGCTTATTTGCAATTCTCTAAATAATAATCAAATATATATATTTTTCAGATATGCAAATTATCAGGCGGTTTTTTATTGATTAAAACCTTTTTTTTTAGGAAATGAAATGGGATAATGTCTCAAAGACTTCATGTTAACTTCTTCTGCATCCTTACAGCAATAATCCCCGCCACCTTACGGCCGCAGGGATTATTGCAAGGTACTATTTTCTATTAACTAAGCGTTCAGGCAATCTTACTTAGTGGCATATCCACTCTGCTAAGCACGCCTTCGTTAATATATACGGTAATTTCCTGGTCGGTATAGCCGGCATAGGATACGCGGAAAATGTAGGTGCCGGTTGGCAGCGATTTAAGCTGGAAACCACCGGAGGCTGATTTAATCTTAACAGTCTTCGACAGGTCGGGGCCCGAGGTAAGTGATTTGCCGGTTACGGCTCTTACTACAGTCATTATAGCGCCGCGCAAAGGCAGGTTGGTTTCGGTATCGTATACCTTCCCAAAGCTGCTATGTGGCTGGCAGCTCCAAGCCTGGCACGCGTCTCTCTACACTTAACGATATAATCTCTCTTCATTTATCCGACATTTAATTGATTCTCTGGAAAAATCTTTATAGACTACTTATGTCTTCAGAATGAGTTTTGTACTCTTCAGAATGAGTTTTGTACTCTTCAGAATGAGTTTTGTAGTCTTCAGAATGTCTACTTATGTCATTAGAATGAGTTTTGTGCTCTTCAGAATGAGTTTTGTACTCTTCAGAATGTCTACTTATGTCTTCAGAATGAGTTTTGTACTCTTCAGAATGAGTTTTGTAGTCTTTAGAATGATCTTTATCGTCTTTAGAATGACTACTTATGTCTTCAGAATGAGTTTTACAGTCTTCAGAATGCCTACTTATGTTTTTAGAATGTTGCGAGGCGCAACCATCCTGAAAAAAGGCGTCGGCTTCGCCTTTCGCCCGGATTAATAATTTCAGAAGGATACTATCATTCGGAAATTCATTCTATTGCCGGAGAGTACCTCATTTCTCAGATCAGCCTATCCGCAATCATTACAAACATTATAAAAAGATAATATACATTAATCAATACAAAGGATTTGCCGACATTGAACGGTTTTTTGCGGTTCAGAAGCGGGATAAATATTAGTATCAGACCCGCTGACAAAAATAAAATCAAGGCAATGCTCCAGATTTTTTCTTCCAGTCTGAACATAGGTAATGCAAGCGCGGAAATAGCGGTAGCAGCAATCCATACAAAAGTCAATCGCTTGATCTGCTCATCGGTAAAGAGTTGTGTCAGCGAAGGGAGTTTAGCACTTTCGTATTGCTTGCCAAGTTTTAACAAAAGCAGCCAGAAATGCGGTATCTGGCCCATAAAAAAGAAAAATCCTATAGCCAGCGCTCTTGGATCAGTAAGACTTCCGCCTCCGGCAACCCAACCTGCCAATGGGGGTAATGCGCCAACCATCGAACCGGGCACAGCGGCAAACGCGGTAACTTTTTTTAACGGCGTATAAATAAGGTTATACCATACAAAAGTTGAAATACCAACCAGCAGCGTTAATAAACCAGGACCAAAATAAAGAATGATGCAGCCGGAAATAAAGTAAACAAGAGCAATGATTATAGCTCCCGTTTTACTGATCCTGCCCGAAGGTAATGGCCGCCCGGCAGTACGTTTCATAATACGATCGGTTTCGGTTTCCTGCACCTGGTTAAACGCTGAAGCTCCGCAGGCAAGCAGGAAAATACCGATAAAAGGTAGAATAAAGCCACCATCGAATTTGCCATGGCTAAGTATATAGCCTGTAAATGTGGTAAATGCCACAGCAACCGAAATTCGTACTTTCCCAAGTTCGCTGATTATTTTCAGCAATTCGCGCGGAGTGTTATTTTTCTTCACTTAAAGTCTTGATATATTCAATGATTTTATCCACTTCCTTGTCGCTCAGCACAGTTTTATAATCAGGCATCGATCCTTTAGGGAATCCTTTCACAATATCCGAATTCGCATCAAGAATTGACTTTCTAAGGTAGGTTTCGTCAACCATAACCTCGCGATCCTTGCCGTTTGTTTCAACAGTAACTTTATGCCCGAAAATCCCTTTGTAAGAAGGACCGACAATTTTGGTTCCATCCGCGGAATGACAGGCAACACAACCTTTCTGCTCCACTAATAGCTTGCCTTCTGCGCCGGGTTTAGCTGCTACAGTTGAATCCATCTTTGGTGGTGTTGCCGCATACCATTTATCGAAAGTTCCCTGGTCAACAACCTTCACCACTGTTCCCATATAGGAATGGCGCAATCCGCAGTATTCAGCGCAAAA
Organism: Bacteroidales bacterium; assembly: GCA_963665485.1. Classification (GTDB taxonomy): domain Bacteria; phylum Bacteroidota; class Bacteroidia; order Bacteroidales; family UBA4417; genus UBA4417. The sequence continues at coordinate 3,103,073 of OY762227.1, forward strand.
AAGATCATATTCACCGGCTACCAGCGATTTAAACCACATCGAATTATCCTTACCCGGAACCACGTCCGTTTTGATCCTGAAAGCCGGAATGTATAAACTATGAATTACATCGAGTGATGTCATATTCAATGCAATGGCTTTGTTGACAGGTACATAGAGTGTATCTTCGGTTTTACCGTTTTCATATTCAAAGCGCCAGCTCCACATTTGAGCGGAAACCTTCACTTTCATGGCATCAGCGGGAATCTTGTGTTCAGGGGTATAGGAACGCCAGCCTATCCAGAACATGAATAATACGAGAATCAAAGGGATTACAGTCCAGATGATTTCTAATTTAGTGCTTCCTTCAATTTCAGAGGCAACAGGATTTTTCTTCTTGTTGTATTTTACAATGAAAATGATAATTACGGCAGTTATACCAATCAGGAAGAAAAGGGAGATTCCACTGATAATGGCAAAAGCTGTATCAACGCCTCCCGAAAAGTTTGAGTATCCTTGGAACATAGTGTTTAACGGTATAAGTAATCAAAAAATGTAATAATGATCACCACCGCGTAAATGGCAAGCACAAGCGTAACCATGAAGCGGTATATTTTTTCATCAAACTTCAGGTGCATGAAGTAGAGGAGAACTATGGCTGCCTTAACCGACGCAATAAGCATGGCTGCCGCAGTATTAAAAGGGCCCAGGTGCACACTTGTAATGGTAACTGTAAGTACAGTGAGCATAATCAGACACAGCAGCACAACAATCTGTGACTTGTAGGTTGATATATGGTTTTTATGTTCGCTCATGGGGCTTAGTGGATTAAATAGAACAACGGGAACAGGAAAATCCAGATTAAATCGACAAGGTGCCAGTAAAGGCCACTGTTTTCGAGCAGCGAGTAGCGTTCCTGGGTAACCGTTCCGTTTTTAATTTTTACATAAGTTACAGCTAACAACACAACACCCACTATAATATGAACCGCATGTAGACCGGTCATAAAGAAATACAGTCCGAAGAAAAGCATATCTCCTTTACTGAGGCTCATGAGGAATTCGCTGCCCGGATAAATATCGTGGTGGATTTTTGCGCCCCACTCGAAATACTTATTTACCAGGAAGATAACTGCCAGTAAAATAGTAGTTGCGATCAGGATCAATGAAAACTTTTTATTGCCTAATTGTAAGGCTGAAATGGACATAGCCACCGTCATACTGCTGATTAACAATATAATAGTATTTATGAGACCAATGGTTACATTTAATTCCTCGGCTGCAAGGTGAAATTCAACCGGATGCCTATACCGATATACTGAATAAACTATAAATAGGCCTCCGAAAAGCAATATTTCGGTAAAAATAAACAGCCACATACCTAGCTTTGACGCAACAGGATCGAAGTGATCTGCTTGTGCTACATGATTTTGTTCCATACACTGATTATTTTTCGATTAAATCGTAAGGTTCATGGCTGATGACAGGTATCTCCTCAAAATTTTCGAGCGAAGGAGGCGATTGTATTTTCCATTCCAGCGTACGGCCACCCCATGGATCATCAATTTCTTCGGGTGATCCTTTTTTAGCTAAAAGAAGGTTCACAATCACAACGATTAGTGATGTAGCCAGTATCCATGAACCTATGGTTGACAAAAGATTCAGGTTAGCAAACTGTGGAAGGTAATCGTAATAGCGACGTGGCATTCCCATGAAACCAAGGAAGAACATCGGCATGTAAAGAACATTGAAACCTATAAAAAGACCCAGAAGCGCCCTGTTAGCTACTTTCTTATTGTACATCTTTCCGAACATTTTCGGGTACCAGTAATGCAAGGCTGCAAAAAATGCAAGCCCGGCGCCACCAAATACAATATAATGGAAGTGAGCAACCACGAACATAGTATCATGAACATGCACATCGGTAGAAACGCTTCCGAGGATCAAACCGGTAAGTCCGCCAATCATAAAAATAAATATAAAGGCCATAGCCCACCAGAAAGGCGGTTCGAGCGAAATGGATCCTTTATACATGGTGGCTGTCCAGTTAAAAACTTTAATAGCACTTGGAATAGCGACAAGGAAAGTCAGAAATGAAAATACCAGGCGTGCCGTCTCGCTCATACCGGAAGTAAACATATGGTGTCCCCATACCAGGTAACCTACAAAGGCAATAGCTAAACTCGACATTGCAATGGCTTTGTACCCAAATACAGTCCTGTGTGAGAAAGTGGTAATGATTTCTGTAATAGCTCCCATCGCCGGCAATATCATAATGTATACCGCCGGGTGTGAATAAATCCAGAAAAGATGCTGGTATAAAATCGGGTCACCACCTTGCGCCGGATCGAAGAAACCTATATGAAGCATACGATCAGCGACAACCATCAGGAATGTAATCCCAACTACCGGTGTTGCCAGCAGCTGAATCCATGCTGTGCCATACAACGACCATATAAACAATGGCATACGGAAGAAACCCATTCCAGGAGCTCTCATCCGGTGAATAGTAACGATAAAGTTCAGACCGGTAAGAATGGATGAAAATCCAAGCACAAATGCGCCGAAAACAGTAAGTACCACGTTGGTATTTGTTTTCAGGCTGTAAGGAGCGTAGAATGTCCAGCCTGTATCAGGCGGACCGTCGCCGGTAAAAATACCAACCAGAATTATGGTAGCGCCTATTATGAAAAGGTACCACGAGAAAAGGTTTAATTTAGGAAAAGCGACATCTTTTGCTCCTATCATAATCGGAATCATAAAATTTCCGAACGAAGCCGCCAGGCCAGGAATGATAAAAAGGAAAATCATTGTTAAACCGTGTACCGTAAACAACGCGTTATACGTCGCAGGTCCCATTATCTGCTGCCCCGGCGCTATGAGCTCAAGTTTCATAAATAAGCCCATTACGAGCCCGGCCAGGAAGAAAAACAGCTGCGAATACAGGTATAGCAACGCTATACGCTTGTGGTCGGTAGATAAGATCCAGGCACGGATCCCGGTGTATTTTCCCTGGTATTCAAGGTAACTGGGCATCCGATGTGATGTAAAATTTCCGGTCATGTATATTTAAATAATTATTGGTTAACTGAGTTTGGTTTCTTCCTTCGGCCGCGTACCAGCAGGTATACGAGTAGCGAAACTGCAAATATGATGGTTAAAGAAGCTGTAATCCGCGTAACATCTAATGAATAGCGTTCGCTTTTCCTGTCGTAGGAATAACAGAATTTAAGCACTTTTATAATTGTTGGCGCCGATTTTCCTTCGGATGCTTCGATAACAGCCAGTTTAAATTCGAAAGGAACAAAACTGATTCCTTTCAGGTACCTTGTGATTTTGCCATCGGGACTGATCATGATTAGCGCTCCTTCGTGCATAAACTCATTATTAACGAACTTAAACCCAAATCCGAGCGATTTGGTTGCTTTGGCAATATTCGCACTGTCACCTGTCAGGAAAGTCCATCCTGAAGGATCCTGGCCTTTCAGTTTCTTTAGATAATTCAGTCTTTTCTTCTGACCCAGATCATAGGTTTCGCGGCTATCAAAGCTAATAGTTATAGCCTGGTAATCTTTTCCAAGCGCCATTCCTGTGCTTGCCATAACTTCGGCCAAGCCATTCATCAGCGGGCTGCAAATACCAGGGCATCTATAATATACAAAACACACTACAGTTGGTTTGTCTATCAGTTGTTTAAGGTTAACCAGTTTGCCGTCCTGATTCGTAAGCATGATGTCGGAAGGAACATATTCATCGAGATGCTCGGTAATTCCGACTTCAAGGTCCTTTGCTTTTTCAGCGTAAGCAGCATTGAAATTTAAAAGTAAAACTGCCAGCAATACCGGCAACGCAAACCATAAACTGGTTTTCTTCATTTCTAAAAATATTATTTTGTGTAAGCGATTTGATTTATTTTCAAAAGATACAAATTCAATCAAAAGACTGATGTTCAGCCTATGAATATTACCCCGGAAAATTTATTTTAACGCTTTATTAACAAGAATCAGTCAGGTTTTGTTTAACAAAAACGGAAATTCCTAAAAAATTTATTCAATTTTTCAGGGAAGCATTTTGCCATAAACGATAATACTCTGCATAACAGAGTATTATAGGGTTTAAGAAAATGGATTTATGAACAGGCAGGCTATCCGCTAATGCAAATGATGATGAATACTCTCGTCCAGGTAAGGATGGTTTTCAGGAATCAAAGGAGCTTTTGCAAGAGCTTTTGAGAAGGCGAAGAGGAATAAACCTGCAACTCCTGCAAATACGCCGATTTCAATTATACCCAAAGCAGGTGATTTAAGGAAATCAGGCATTACCTGCTCATAAATATCGGTATATAAACCAACAAGCAGAAGAATACAAATGCCATAAACCACATTGATGTTCTTATCCAGTTTCTGCGGAAGCAAAACGATAAAAGGAATAAACCAGTTTATAGCGAAGTTCATGAAAACGAAGATGATCCAGCCGTTTTCCCAACGGGTTGCATAATAAAGAGTTTCTTCAGGTAAATTCCCGAACCAGATCAGGGCAAACTGGGCAAAATACAGATAGCCCCAAATGATACTTAACCCGAACATATACCTTGAAAAATCAAGTAAATGGTATTCGTTCATGTCTTTAAAATATCCTTTTTTATGAAGGATAATTGCAATCAAACCAATTAATGAAGTTCCATGGTAAAAAGCAGCGCCAAAGTTTTTAAAAGCGAAAATACCACTCACCCAATGCGCGTCAATCGACATGATCCAGTCGAACGAAGCTGCAGAGAAAGTTACAGCCAGTACAAAAATGAAAACTTTGGACCAAAACTCCATTTTTTCGAATAGCTCCTTGCTGCCTAAAGCGTCTTCCTGTAGGGATAATTTACGCAGGTAACGGGTAAGCAGTATCCATGCAACGAAAAAGATCACCAGCCTGATCATAAAGAAAGGAATATTCAGGTAAGGCGATTTGTGTGCCAGTAACTCATCGTTGGCAACCAGGTCAGGATGCGACCAGTGGTAAACATCGTGAAGCCCGAAATACATCACCACCATTATGATACCGGCGTAAGGAATATAAGCCATCAGCGCTTCAGGAATTCGCCTGAACATAGCCGACCAGCCCGACTGTGTGATATACTGCAAAGCGAAAAAGAAAGCTGCTCCCAATGCCAGTGAAAGGAAATAATAATTATCCATCAGCAGGTTGGCCCATGTACGATGGCTATCAGTGAGGAAACCATAAACCAGCCCAATAACTCCAAGGCCCATGAGCCCATAGGTTACATAATAAAATTTCTTTGTAAATATTACTTTGGTATCCATATACGTGGAGCTTATTTAATGTTCTTTTGTAGCGTATTTTTAACGTAGAGGGCTATCTTCCACCTGTCGTCGGGTCTGATCTGTGGTCCGTGCGCGCCCATCGTATTCCATCCTGCCGTTATAACATGATAAACTTCGCCGATAGGGGCTGCCAGCATACGTTCAGAAATTAAAGATGCCGGCTGCATGGTAAATTTACCGCTGGTATATAAATGCCCATCGCCTTTTCCGGCAGTTCCATGACAATTCTGGCAATAAATTACAAACATCTCTTTTCCTCGTACCAGGTTTGTATCGCTGGCTTCCAGCTTGCATATAAGTTCTTTGCCTGCCTGTAAACGTCCTTCCGGAGTTGCAGGATACTCGTACGGAATCATTTCGCGTGGAATTGAACCCAGGACAGGCATCTGCATTGTGATACCATTTTTAGCACCTTTAGAAGGAGCATAGGTTTCATAAGCCAGCGAATGCGCCATATCGGGGAAGTACTCGTATCCTTTCTGAATACGTGTACGGTCGCACGATGTAAAGAGCAATGTCGAAAGTGCAACAGCCGCTGTTAATCTGATTGGGGCTTTACTGAAGTAACCCATATAACTATGTTTTTTACGTATCATTATTAAAGTTCCTTTTCGTATACTTCCGATGCTCCGCTTGCTTTCAGCGCATTCGAAACGGCTTCGAATCCACCACCGGCAGTTTCTTTGTTGAACAGGATCACGAATTTATCATCCGTTGCGCGTTCGTCGGGAAGAGTGTATTTTTTACCCGGATAAATACGGGCCCGTATCGAAAAGGTGAATAAACTCATTATCGTAATGGTGAGAATGGTAAGCACCAGCGTAATAATAATAAACGAAGGAAAAGCATTGGTAGGTTTTCCACCGTAATTTATAGGCCAGTCGATTACCGAAGTCCAGTATAAAAACGAAAGTACGCCAACCACTGCTGCCGCTCCATAAATGAATGCCGCTGTTGTAAACCTCGATTTCCGTTTCAAAGCATCTATTGCTTCCATTACCGGGTAGGGCGTGTATATTTCATCGATAGTGAAGTTTTTGCTTTGGACTCCTTCAATACCGGCCAGCAGATCACTCTTGCTGTCGAAAATCCCTATGATATGTGTGTTACTCATTTTAATTCAGTGTTTTAATGTTTTTCCGTTATTTCGGTAGGTTTCAATACACTCTTCACTTCGCTGATTGCGATCATTGGTACGAAGCGGAAGAAGAACAGTACGCCGGTGGTGAAAATCCCGATTGTGCCGATATAAATGCCGATTTCAACCCAGGTTGGTGAGTACGTTGTCCAGGATGAAGGAAGGTAATCTTTTGAAAGCGAAGTGACAACGATGTTGAATCGTTCGTACCACATACCAACGTTAATAATCAGTGAAATGATAAACAAGACAGTGATGTTGCTGCGTATTTTCTTCGACCACATCAACTGTGGAATAATTGCGTTACATGTTATCATGGCCCAGAACATAAAGGTATAATCACCTGTAACCCGGTTATGGAAGAATGTGAACATTTCATACGGATTGCCACTATACCACGCTATAAATACCTCTGTTGCGTATGCAGTTCCCATGATAAGCGAAATGAAAACCAGGATTTTTGCAATTGCGTTTAAGTGAGAATCAGTAACATAATCTTCGAGATGATAGTATTTACGGATTACGATCATCAGCGTCATAACCATACCAAAACCTGAGAAAATAGCTCCGACCACGAAATAAGGAGGAAACAGGGTTGAGTGCCATCCCGGAATTACTGAGCTGGCAAAGTCGGTGGATACAATGGAGTGAACGGAAACTACAAGAACAGCAGCAATACCACCAAGCACATAACTTAAACCTTCGTAACGCAGCCATTCTTTGGTCGAACCGGTCCAGCCGAAAGCGAGGAAGCCGTAAATGGCTTTTTTGAGTTTAGTTTTAGCCCTGTCGCGGATGGATGCAAAATCAGGTACCATTCCGAAATACCAGAACGAAGCTGAAATAAGCAGGTAAGCGCTGATGGCGATAAAGTCCCAGAAAAGCGGTGAGTTAAAGTTAACCCATAAAGGTCCGCGTGTATTAGGATAAGGGAAAATGTAGAAAGCCAGCCAAACGCGGCCCATGTGAATAGCCGGGAAAATAGCGGCACAACCGACAGCGAACACGGTCATGGCTTCAGCCGCGCGGTTAATGGAGGTACGCCATTTCTGCCTTAAAATCAGCAGGAAAATAGAGAAAGCTGTCCCCGCGTGCCCGATACCGATCCACCAAACGAAGTTGATGATTTCCCAGCCCCAGGCTACAGAATTGTTAACAGCCCATGTACCCAAACCATAGCGAACGGTATAGTAAAGTGCAAAAATTCCGAAACTGGCCATTGTCAGACTAATCGCCAGTGCTACTTTCCACCAGCCCGGAGTCTTATTGTCAATCGGCGCAATGATGTCGCTGGTGATCTGGCGGTAATTCTTGTTCCCCAGAATCAGCGGACCTCGTACTTCAGCTTTATACATATTTTATAAGGTATTGCGAATTAATATTTTATGCTTTGATTTTATGTTTTGGAATTCCGAAACAGGCAGGTTAAGCCTTTTTGTTTTCTTCTTCCCGGTTACGAACTTTTGTAAGATAACCAACCGAAGGAAGGGTATGGATTTCTTCAATCAGATTGTAATTGCGTTGGTCGGTAAACAAATCGATAAGTTTGCCTTGCTTATCATTAGTATCGCCAAAAATGATCGCCCCGGCCGGACAAACCTGCATACAGGCAGTTTTGATATCTCCGTCAGCAAGTTCACGATTTTCAAGCTTGGCTTGTAGCTTCTTCTCCTGTATACGTTGTACACAGAAGGAGCATTTTTCAACCACACCACGCTCACGAACGGTAACATCAGGATTCAGAACCATGCGACCCATATCGCTGTTCATATTGTAATCGAATGCATCGTTGGTCGCATAGCGGAACCAGTTGAAACGACGAACTTTGTACGGACAGTTGTTGATGCAATATTTTGTGCCTATACAACGGTTGTAAGCCATCTGGTTGAGGCCTTCGTTGCTGTGGTTGGTAGCCGAAACTGGGCATACATTTTCACAAGGCGCGTTATCACATTGCTGGCACATCACAGGCTGGAAATAAACCGAAGGATTTGCTGTATCTTCTGAATAATAACGGTCCATGCGGATCCAATGCATAATACGTGTCAGAGCCACCTGTTGTTTACCAACAACCGGTACATTGTTTTCAGCCTGGCATCCAATAACACAGGCGCTGCAACCGGTACATGCATTCAGGTCGATTGACATTCCCCAATGGTGACCGTCGTATTTTATCTCTTTATAAAGGGAAATATTATGTTTCTCAGCCTCTTCGTGCATTTCATTGCCTGAGTTTGGCTTTTCCTGCCATTCGCTAAGCGTGGTTTCGCGAACAATGTCACGACCTTCCATCGAATAATGCGATTGCGTGGAAGCCAGCTCGTATTTATTGCCGGTTTTGGTTACTGAAGCAATAGCCATTGATGCTTTGCGGTTGCTGCCTTCCATTTTCATTAACGGAAAAACATTCACCCCAATGCCTTCAGCTACTTTTCCTGATTTTGAACGGCCATAACCATAAGCAATGGAAACAGTTCCTTCCGCTTGTCCTGGCTGAATGAAAGCAACCAATTCGAGTCCGTCGGCCAGTTTTAACATATCACCGGTAACTACTCCAAGCTTTGAAGCCATTTTAGGTGAAATAGCCGCGAAATTATCCCAACATACTTTCGAAATAGGGTCAGGCATTTCCATCATCCAGGGATTGTTGGCATGTTGGCCGTTTCCTAAAGCAATGGTTTCGTAAAACGCAAGTTCTAAATCTGCCGATTTTACTGTAGCGGCTTTGGCAGCAGCTTCAGCAAGAGCCGATGAAGAAAATGAAAGCTGTGTTGCTGATACTGGCAATTCGAAAACACCTTTCTGTAAAGTATAATTCCAGAAATCAGTTCCGGAAGCATATTCTGTTTGTTTCCCTTTGAAATTATCCTGCCAGTTTTGTTTCAGGTAGGCTTTATAGAGAACTACACTGCCGGTCCATTTCAACAGGCTATCCTGTACCTGGCGGGTCCAGTAAATATTATTAATTGTAGGCTGCTGAAGGCTGTAAGTGCCTTTCTTAGGTTCAGCATCGTTCCACGATTCCAGGAAATGATGATCGGGAGCTACAACTTGACAAATGTTTGCTGTTTCATCCCTGGAAGTAGCTGTACTAACACTAAGTTCAACCTTTTTTAAGCCATCAAGAAGTGATTTTGGATCGCTATAATTGTAAACCGGGTTTACATTATAAAAGATAACTGCAGCGGTTTTGCCTTCATTCATTTCTTTCACCAGGGTGGCCATATCTTCGTCAATTCCTTTGCGGATATTGAGTGAAGCAGAAAAATCGATGGTGCTGCCATAGTTTTGCAGCATTTGGTTGATAGCATTTACAGCCACCTGGATGGAAACATCATTAATCCCGGAAACTACAATTGATTTGCCTTTAGCCGCTATAAGTTTTTGTGCAAGTTTGCTTACATCAACTGCCGAAGCAGGCGCATTATAAGTTGCACCGCCTGTAGATTTGGCAACCTCATTATACAAACTTAAAATAACTGAAGCCTGCTGACTTGGCTTGATCGGGAAACGGTAATCGGCATTGGCGCCTGTAAGCGACATTCCTGTTTCGAAAACAGTTAGCTGCGAAATAGTACGTTTATCCTTATTCAGTTTACGACTGGCTGCAAAACGGCGTGTAAATTCAACCGGCATCAGCCATGTTCCTAGGAAATCGGCATCAAAACTTACAATTACATCGGCTTTATCAAAATAATAATCAGGTATTGTTTGAGTTCCAAATGTCAGATTATTAGCCTGGAGCAACGCTGATGAAGAAACTGCGTCGTAAGTAACATGCTTTGTGGTAGGATATTTTTTCTTAAACTCTTCAATTACAGATAGGGTGGAAGGGCTTATAATAGTTGATGTTACCAGCGCAATTGATTTCCCTGATAATGATGCAGCAGTAAGCTTTGCTACTACTTCTGTGTCAACCGCATTCCATGTTGACGCTTTTCCATCAATCATCGGTGTTTTATACCTTGCACCATCATCGTATAGGCTTAGGACTGAACCCTGCACGCGTGCGCTGGTGGAGCCGTTGCTGATAGAAGAAAGTTCATTTCCTTCAATCTTAATCGGCCGGCCATCGCGTACTTTTACAAGTATTCCGTTATAGTCCTGTCCATCGAAATAGGTTGAGGCATAATGATTTGCCATTCCTGGAGTTACTTCTTCCGGCTTATTCAGGTAGGGAATAGCCATATTAACAGGATTCTTGCAACTGGTAGCAATGGCTGCCGTAGCAAAACTGAATCCGCAGAATTTCAGGAAGTTTCGCCTCGATGAAGGCTTGCCGTCAATTTCTTCATCAATCAGGTCGAGCAGCGAACGTGACGCATCCACATCTTTCTGTCCGGGATTGATAACGGGCAGATTTGCTTGCTCTTCAAGGCTTTTCCAATATTTCTTTTCCATTTATATGTAGTGTAGTATAAAAGGTTCTTTTTAAAATTGATTTTTTATTTCCTGACCTGCCCAAAGCTCTTTTTAATAATGGCATTTTGCACAGTCAATTCCTCCCATGCGCTCAGCAGTAATTTTTTTACCTGCTTTCGCTTCATCGTGAATGGCTTTAAACGAATCGTAATATTTATTCGATTTAAATTGAACTTCGGTCTGGCGGTGACAATTTACGCACCATCCCATCGAAAGGTCCGAAACCTGTTTCACAAGGTCCATGGTTTCAACAGGTCCGTGGCAAGTCTGACATTCAACTTTTCCGGCACCAACATGTTGCGCATGGCTAAAGAACACATGATCAGGAAGTTTGTGAATACGTACCCATTCTATAGGCTTGCCCGATTCAACCGCCCTGTATATTTTATTGATCTCAAACTTGCCTGATCGCATGCCGGCTTTAACAACTTTATGGCAGTTCATACACAAATTTGCTGATGGTATACCTGCTGATTTGCTATAAGTTGCAATTGAGTGGCAATATTTACAATCAATCTTATTCTGACCGGCATGTACTTTATGAGAGAATTTTATTGGCTGATCAGGCATATAATCCTTGGTACGTCCCAGTTTTATTCCTTCCTGGATGGCTAAAGTGCCGTGAACACCAAGGCCTGCAATAATTACGAGCACATGTACTATTTTGTATTTAACTTTTTTAAACCAGATTAGATCGGCCAATGCCAGAGCCATCAGTAATCCAAACAACAGGAAAAGTAATAACCTTGCAGGAAATATTTTTTCCCATTCCATGCCTTTTTTGCCCACTTCCGAAAGGTATGCGGAAATATCATAAATTTCTTTGTCTGAAAGCTTAAGACCATTGTGGGCTTCCGTCATTTTGGCTGAAGTAGGCTCGCTCAGCACCTGGTAAAGATTGGTGCCGTTAGGTTCTTGCCATGCTTTGGCAAGGTCAACGGCTGAGGGATTGAAGTTGAGTGAATCAGTAGCAATGAGGGCATGACAGGAAGCGCAATTCAGAGTTGTTCCTTTTTCAAATGGAATAACACCGGAAAATAATCTTTCGCCACGTACAATTTCATCGCGCCAGAATCCGTCCTTTTTAGTTATATCAACACTAACCTTCTTAGCTTCAGCAGGTTTATATGTTTCAATATAGGTAATTAACGCATCCAGATCAGCATCCGAAAGGAATTTATGATCCGGCATCGGGATTTTCATATTATCATTGAAAACCTGAACAGCAGTTTTATCACCGGCTTTCACCATTTCCTGTGATGCACTTATAAACTTTTTCATCCATGCCTTGTCACGGCGCTTGGTAACGTCCTTGAGGCCAGGCCCGACTAACTTTTCCTCAGTTAATTTATGACAAATGACACAGTTTTTTTCGAAAATCTCCTTGCCTTTGTTTTGTGCTTTCGAAACTGAACTGAATAGCAGTCCTGCCATAAGTAAAATCAATGGCGCTGTCAGTTTTAAGGTTATCAGTTTCTGTTTGGAGGATGCTTGTAGGTGCATACGTGGTTACTGATTAATAAGGTATATAAAATGACAATACGAACGCGCAGAGCTACTTTGCGTTCGCACGCCGTTTATGATTTAGAGAGAAGAAAAGTGATCGGAAAGTATAGATTTATCATTCATCCGGCTGTGATGTATTTTTTTTACTTCACAGCACAGCGAATTTAGATAATAAGCAATATACTAACAATAGTATTTTTTTTGTTTTTTTAACATTTCAATAATTTAGAAGCATTCTAAATTGTGTTTGTGGTAAAATTTAGGAATTAATACTCAGTGATACAAATGGATACAAGAGGTTACCAAGTACTAACCTCAAATGCTTATTTGCGGAATTAGGTATCACAATACTTGAATTAATTCGTAAAATAATAATAATTAGTGCAAAATTGTCAAAATAATACAGCTATATTTTTTTAAAAAATTTCCTTATCTTAGCTAAAACCAACATTAAATTGAATGAATTGCAGAGCATTATGCACATAAAAAAAAGAAGAAAAATAATTTCTTCCTTCATGAGACCATGTGTTTTAAGTATGAGTTTGTGATCAGGACTTTCCACTTACCATTAAAACCGATTATTTTATCCGATCACCTCTCCGTTACCAGCTTCCGCCAGCACCGCCACCGCCAAAACTTCCGCCGCCAAAGCCACCAAATCCGCCTCCGCCGCCACCGAAACCACCACCACTACTTCCGCTTCCTCCTCCGCCACCCATCATCCATGGGAAGAACAGCAATCCACCGCCACCGGAACGGTTGATTGTGTGATGATTGTTGTTATTACGGGAAATAAGAATAATAATTACAACTATAATTATAACCACAAAAAAGGCAGCAGATCCTTTTTTCTTTTTACTGTAACTATCGGCTTTAAATTCGCCTTTAACTAATGAAATCAGAACATCTGTGGCCGCGTTAATTCCACCGTAGTAATCATTCTGTTTAAAATGAGGGATCATTTCGTTATTCACAATATCCAAAGCAGTTGCATCAGGCACGGTTGCCTCAACACCATAACCTGTAGCAATAAAAGCATCACCATTTTCAGAAGCGGTTTTGGGCTTCACAAGAATTATAAATCCATTATTGAATTTACTGCCGCCAACTCCCCATTTCTGTCCGAGTTGCTGGGCATAATCTGCTTTTTCGTAACCTTCGAGTGAAGGGATTATAACAACAGCAATCTGAACCGAAGTTGAATCGTCGAAAGCAACCAGTTTAGCCTCAAGGTTCTGAAGTTCATCCGGGCTCAGAATCTGTGCATAATCGTTTACCAAACGGGGTGGGTTTGGCTTTTCAGGAATACCGCCTTGCGCAAAGCCAGAAGCAGCATTAAGAAGTACTATTGCTACAAAGAGAAGAGTTTTAATTGAAAGTCCGGATTTCATAAGCTGAGTTTAGCGCTAATGGTATGGGTTGATTATGTTTTAAGGATCAATTAAATGAAATTTCATCTGAAAGTTCATTCTTGTCATCGGTTTTGTATGGGAAATAGGATTTGAGTTTCTTGCCTGTTTCGTTTATGGCTTCAATTAAACCCTCGGTGAAGTGATTTTCGCGGAAATGGTTCATCATCTTATTTCTGATGCTATCCCAGAAAATTTCAGTGACTGCCGTATGAATTCCCGTATCGCCGATGATGGCAAATTTGCGGTTTTTAACCGCCAGGTAAATAAGGACACCATTCCGGCTGGCAGTCTTTTCCATTTCCAGTTTGTTGAAAACTGCAAGAGCCCTATCAAGGGCATCACCGGTGCAGGTGTTTTCAATATGCACGCGTATTTCACCCGATGTATCCAGCTCTGCATTCATTATAGCCTGTCGTATATCTTCCTGTTGTTCTTTTGTGAAAAAATTTCTTGCATTAGGCATGTCAATATCACTTAATTTCAATTTATTTATCTAATCAGTATTTTGAAAAAAAGAAGTCAAAAGCAAGAAAACAGATGTTTTTATTTGATGTAACCTCCTAAAGGCAACTTCTGTTTTCTCACATTGACTTCTATACGTTAATTCCCTATGGTTATAACCGGATAGCTTGCAGGCAGAATTCCGGTTAGCTCAGGTATCTTTCGAAAGCTATTAAAGCCAGATGCTTTTCGGCAACTTAGAATTCAACCTTTGGTGCGTTTTCAGCGCCTGCCTGGGCAGCAAAATAAGGTTTCTGCGAGAAACTAAACATACCGGCAAGTATATTGGTTGGGAAACTGCGTAACGATGAATTATAAAGTTGAACTGACTCATTAAAGTTACGTCTTTCAACATTAATCCGGTTCTCAGTGCCTTCCAGCTGCGCCTGTAATTGCAGGAAGTTTTGATTGGCTTTCAGATCGGGGTATTTCTCAACAACAACCATCAGTTTGCTCAATGATGAACCCAATTCATCCTGTGTTTTCTGGAACTGTGCCAGTGTATTGGCATCAAGTTTTGTAGCATCCAGGTTAATAGTAGGCTTGGTTGCATTGGCACGTTGCTCAATTACTTTAATAAGTGTTTCCTGCTCAAATTTGGCGTAACCTTTCACTGTACTGACCAGGTTTGGAATTAGGTCAGTCCTGCGTTGGTAGGCGCCCTGAACATCTGCCCATTTTTTATTTACGTTTTCCTCTTTAGTTACCAGACCGTTATAAGTTCCTTTGAGTGACGAAAATATAACAATTACAAGAAGTACAATAACGCCTATGATAATCCATGATTTTTTCATTTTTCAGATTTTATTGGTTAGGTTTTATTTAATTCAAAAGTACTTAATTTTATTTTTAGATTTTAAACTAAATGTCGGGAGTCCGAAGTCCGAAGTCGGGAGTCAGAAGTATTTATCTGCGGACTTCGGTCTTCCGTCTACTGACTTCCAGCCCGATTTCCTTACGTTCAACTCTTTTACTGAATGATGTCAACACTTCGTTTTATAAAACCAGTCAACGCTTCGCCTTTTAAGAGATTTTGCGAAAGCAAGGCAAGGTCAATTAATTGTTTGATCATCTTTACTTTACTTTCATTATCTTCTGTTGCGAGCAGTTGTCCCATTAATTTATGATTCGAGTTAAGAACCAGGTTATAACTGTCGGGCATATTCCCCATAAAAGCAAACTGGCCTCCGCCACCCATGGCCGACATATCTTTCATTCGACGCATAAACTCAGGCTGGGTTACAGTTACAGGAATATCGTTTTCGGCAAGGTTTTCGACTGAAATATGATATGTTGCTTTATTTACCTGTGCCTCAAATAATTCAGTAAGCTGTTTGGTTTGTTCTTCGCTTAATTTTGATGGCAATGCATCAGTTTTGCTGATCAGCTTGTCAGCAACTTCGGCGTCAACACGGACAAAATGACTCTTCTCGAATTTCTGTTCCAGTGTATTTACAAAATGATTGTCGATTGGACCATCAAGCACAAGAACATCATATCCACGCTCCCGGGCATTCTGAACATAACTGTGCTGCTCTTCAGGATTTGAGGTGTAAATTAATACGAGATTTCCGTCCTTATCTGTCTGGTTTTCCTTGATTTTGGCTTTATATTCTTCGAATGTAAAATATTTATCTTCAGTACTTTTCAGCAGGCAGAATTTCTCAGCACGATCATAGAATTTAGCTTCCGAAATGATACCATACTCAATAAATACCTTTATATCATCCCATTTCTTTTCAAATTCTTCACGGTTGTTTTTGAAAATTTCTTCCAGTTTGTCGGCTACTTTTTTCATAATGTGACCCGAAATCTTCTTCACATTTGAATCGCTTTGCAGGTAACTGCGCGAAACGTTCAACGGGATATCAGGTGAATCAATTACTCCATGTAAAAGCGTAAGGAAATCAGGAACAATACCTTCGACTGAATCTGTCACAAAAACCTGGTTGCAGTACAATTGGATTTTGTCGCGCTGCATCTCAAAGTTTTTCTTCACTTTCGGGAAGAAGAGAATTCCTGTAAGGTTGAAAGGATAATCAACGTTAAGATGTATGTGGAACAAAGGATCCTCGAAAGTCATTGGGTACAACTCGCGGTAGAATTTGTTGTAGTCTTCATTTGTAAGGTCTGCAGGTCTTTGTTTCCATAAAGGATTGGAATTGTTGATAATACGTGGTTTTTCAACTTCAATTTCTTTAGGCTCGCCTTTTTCGTCTTTCTCAGTTTCTGATTTTTCCCAGGTTTTTTCGTTTCCGAAACGAATAGGAACAGGAAGGAATTTACAGTATTTGTTCAGCAGTTCGAGAATACGGTGTTCTTCCAGGAATTCATTGGATTCTTCATTGATATGAAGAATGATCTCGGTTCCACGATCGGATTTCTCAATTTCGTTGATTGTATAATCGGGCGAACCGTCACATTCCCAACTAACTGCTTTTGTGCCGGCACCTTTTTTATAGGTTTTGGTTCTGATTTCAACTTTATCCGAAACCATAAATGATGAGTAAAATCCAAGTCCGAAATGGCCGATCAGTCCGCCTTGTTCAACTTCGGTTTTATTTTTAAATTTTTTGACAAATTCTTCAGCACCTGAAAAAGCGATCTGATTGATATATTTGTCAATTTCCTCGGATGTCATGCCAACACCACGATCTTTCACGGTAAGAGTTTTGTTCTCTTTATCAAGGATAACTTCAATTGTCAGGTCTCCATGTTCGTCCTTAAACTTATCTAGAGCCGAAAGCGTTTTCAGCTTGGTTGTAGCATCTACTGCATTTGCGATAAGCTCACGCAGGAATATTTCGTGGTCCGAATAAAGGAATTTTTTGATGATGGGGAAAATGTTCTCAGTCTGTACGTTGATTTTTCCGGTTTGCATAGTATAATGGTTTTATATTTTCTATCCCATGATTATCAAAGCATGTGCCATGGGAGTGGGCCTGTCAATTTGGCACGGTGGATTTTGGGATGTGTGAATTTGAAAATTCGAAAATTTGGAAATGCGAGAATACAGCTTCATGGATTTGGAAATTGTCTGCGAAAACCAGAGCTAGAATTAAAGAAACAAACAATCAGAAACATGAAATTTATAACTTGATACGCTCAAAGCTCATAAAGATTATTTTACGTAATTTTACACCGAAGTATTTTTATTTTCTACCTTCGCAGCATTAAGTGAAACACTGAAAAATAAAGATCTGGTATTTTTATCAGCCTAATAAACAGCACAATAACATTTAAATCAGAATATATGGATCACATAGAATGGGGAAAACTGCCTTTCGGTTATCAAAAAACAAATTTCAATGTCCGTTCATACTACCGCGAAGGCGAATGGGGAAAACTTGAAATTACTGATTCTGAATACATTTCAGTACATATGGCTGCTTCCGGACTGCATTATGGGCAGCAATCCTTCGAAGGATTGAAAGCATATATGGGTAAGGATGGTAAAGTCCGGTTATTTCGTTGGGAAGAAAATGCAAAACGTATGCAATCTTCGGCCAATGGTATTATGATGGCTGTACCGCCCCTGGAACTTTTTAAAGAAGCTGTTATAAATGCAGTTCGCCTGAATAAAGATTTTATTCCTCCTCACGGAACAGGTGCTTCACTGTATATCCGTCCTTTATTATTCGGATCAGGTCCAAGAGTAGGAGTGAGCCCTGCTGATGAGTATCTTTTCGTAGTATTTGTTACACCGGTCGGACCCTATTTTAAAGAAGGTTTTAACCCTGTAAGTATCATGGTTTCACGCGATTATGATCGTGCCGCTCCAAAAGGAACAGGTCGTTATAAAGTAGGTGGCAATTATGCTGCCAGTCTTACCGTTGGTGAATTAGCTCATAAGGAAGGATATGCATCTGTATTGTTCCTCGACGCGCGCGAAAAAAAGTATATTGACGAAGCCGGACCAGCTAACTTCTTCGCTATCAAAGGTGATACTTATATTACACCTCTTTCTGAATCCATTCTCCCATCCATCACTAACAAAAGCCTGATGACCCTGGCTGAGGATATGGGTATGAAAGTAGAAAGAAGGAAAATAGCTCTTGACGAATTAGCCGAATTTGACGAAGTTGGTGCTTGTGGAACGGCGGCCGTTATTTCACCAATCCGCCGCATTGCTGATCCTGAAATGGGAAAAGAGTGGAATTATTGCCTTGATGGCAAAGCAGGTATAAAATCAACAGAACTCTACCATCGTCTTATTGATATTCAGTATGGAGATGCCGAGGATAAATTTGGCTGGACAACAATTGTTGATTTATAGGAATTGATGAATTGGAAATAAGAACGCCGGGAGTTAATTCCGGCGTTTTTTTGATCATTTGTCCACCGAGCTCGGATCCCTGAATTTCTATTCTGGTTGGTTTGGTTTTGCAGCTGCCAGTGAATCCTGCCTTGTTTAAACTCCTGAATGTATTTCATGATAATTGGTAATTGGCTTATGAGGAAAAAAAGTACAACAAGAACCACTACGGATAGTTTAGGCACCGAGAAACTCGGAAAGCTGCTTTTACAATATTCCGTTCCGGCTATTGTTGCTACAGCTGCAGCATCTCTATATAATATTATCGACAGGATTTTTATCGGCCAGGGGGTAGGCCCGATGGCTATTTCAGGCCTGGCACTCACTTTCCCATTGATGAATATTACAGCTGCTTTTGGCGCCATGGTAGGAGTAGGGGCGAGCGCGATGGTTTCCATAAGGCTTGGGCAGAATGACCGGAAAGGAGCTACACTCATTCTAGGCAATGCCGTAATGTTAAATATAATTTTAGGCATTTCTGTAGCCGCAATTACACTTGTTTTTCTGGAACCAATTCTATACGCCCTTGGTGCCAGCAAAGAAACATTGCCTTTTGCAAAGGAATTTATGCAGGTGATTTTAATGGGAAACGTCTTCACTCATCTTTACCTTGGGCTTAACAACATCATGCGGGCATCAGGTTATCCTGGCAAGGCAATGGTAACTACGCTAATCACGGTTGGAATTAATCTTGCGCTGGCTCCTTTATTTATTTTTTCTTTCCATTGGGGAATCCGTGGAGCTGCTTTAGCTACTGTAATTGCCCAGCTTATAGGCACATTGTGGTCAACCCTTCATTTTTCCAAAAGCGGCAGCTTTGTACATTTTCTTCCAGGATACATGAGGTTAAAGAAAGAGATCATTAAAGATATCATTTCAATCGGGATGTCTAGTTTTCTGATGCTGCTGAGTGCCAGCGTAGTAATTTCTATCCTGAATCTGAGTCTTGGAAAGTATGGCGGTGATTACGCAATCGGAGCTTTTGGCATTATTAACAGTATTGGCAACCTAACGGTTATGGTTGTAATTGGATTTAACCAGGGAATGCAGCCAATTGTTGGATTTAACTATGGCGCACGAAAAATTCCACGGGTATTACGAACCTTCAAACTGACTATATTCGCAGGGACCTGTGTAACCATTTTTGGATTTTTACTTGCTGAAATTTTCCCAAAACAGATTGCGTCAGCATTTACAGGTAATGAAGATCTGATTAAGCTTGCAGTGAATGGGATGAGGATTAATATGATGATGTTCCCGATTGTTGGGTTTCAGGTTGTTGCATCGAGTTTTTTTCAATCCATTGGTAAAGCAAAAGTTTCTATTTATCTTTCACTTACCAGGCAAGTAGTTTTTCTCATTCCGGCACTTCTTATTCTTCCTCACTTCTTAGGGCTGAATGGGGTATGGCTGGGAGGTCCTGTTGCCGATTTAACATCTTCACTTCTTACACTATTTGTGCTGAAGTGGCAGTTGAAGAAACTTCATCTATAATTGCTTCACCAAGTTAATGCTTTCAGGTCAAAAATGCCTGCATCGTTATTCAGAAGAGAAAGAAAATATCTTTTGCCGGCTATTGAAGTTTTGTTTTACTATTTCCCGCATCCGGAAGTTGATTTTCCTGGCTTTCTTCGTAATTTTACTTCAATAATCCTGCTTACGTTAAGCATATGCTTGATTTCCTAAATAATTATTTACCGAACTGCAATCCTTTTCAGTATTAATTAATAAAACCAAAAGCCATGAAAACTAAAGAATTTTTGTTAAGTGTTTTATTGACGGCGGTGCTGGCGTTTATAACTACAGTATTGGTCACTTTACTCTGGAATTTGCTGATTGAAAAGTCGGGTGCAATTGTTGACTGGAAAACATCATTTTTATTTGCAATTATTCTTGGATTAATAATCCCCATTGTTCGGAATACACCAAAGCCGAAAAAGACGGACCTTTCTTAATACTAACCCACCTGGTAATTCCTTTTCAAAGACAAATCAGAAATGATAAAAAGTACTTTTTTCAGGTGATTGATTAGTTGAGGATTTTGAAATATGCCCGAAAGTAACCTTAACGCGAAATTGAAATTATATTTGAAGAAAGAACAGATGGTTTTAAGTAATTTCGAACGAATGATTCAACTGGCAGAAGATGTCTTTGCCTATAAAAGCGATCCGAATCAACTAGACGTAAATCAGGAAGTTATGGAGAAATTGCACCGGATTCATCCCGCTACAGTTTCGGAACTCGATACTGGGAATGGCCCTGTAGCATGGGTTTTGCTGATTCCAACCACTCTGGATTTGATGAACAGATTCCTTGAACATGAAATTTCTGAAAAGGGGTTGTTTGATCTTACACCTGAGGATTCGGTTTACGATGCGTTGTACTTATGCTCGGCTTTGGTTCTGGAGGAATACCGGAGAAAAGGAATTACAAAACAACTCACCCTGACCGCGATAGAAAGTATTCGTAAAGATCATCCGATTAAAGCGTTGTTTGTATGGGCATTCAGTAAGGAAGGAGAGTTGGCTTCCGAAGCTATTGCGCGCTTAACTTCGCTGCCTATATACAAGCGGTCAGAATAAAATTCCTATGAGCCGGATTTGTTATACCTGCCAATTGGAATAAGTTGGTTTCTGCCTACTTTTGCCACTAATAATATTTTTACTTGTTTTAATTGAAATCTGCTGACATACTTATTATAGGCGCCGGTCCAGCCGGACTTTTTACTGCCATCAATTGCAAAGGCCTTAAGGTTATTGTGTTGGAGAAGAATGTAGGCCCAGGCAAAAAACTTCTTATTTCGGGTACCGGGCGCTGCAATCTTACCCATGACTGTAAACTGAGTGATTTTTTTGACCATTATGGTGAAAATCACCGGTTCCTGAAAACGGCTTTGCATGAATTCACGAATTTCGATCTGATCCGTTTTTTTGAAGTTCATGGCATGGAAACAGTTGTAGATAAAAACGGCAAAGTGTTTCCGGCATCACAGAAAGCTTCGGATGTATTGCAGGTTTTGACAGATGTCTGCAATACTAACAGAGTTGAAATCAAATGCAACCAGCAAATTGAAAAGATAAAGCAAACAGAATCGGGATTTGAAGTGATAACTGATTCAGGTGTTTTTATTAGCAGGTTTCTCGTGATTACTACTGGAGGAATGTCATATCCAACAACCGGTTCATCCGGTGATGGGTATCATTTTGCAAAGCTGCTCGGGCATTCAATTGTGCCGCCCAAACCGTCGCTCAGCCCGGTTTTTATCCGCGATTATTCCATGGCTTCCATTTCGGGAGTTTCGGTTCAAAATAAAACTGTTTACCTGTATCGGGGAGTAAAAAAAATAATGGAACATTCCGGCGATATCGGTTTCACTCATAAAGGTCTGAGTGGTCCGGGAATATTGGATTTCTCAAGAAATATTCTGAGTAATGATATCCTTAAAGTAAATTTTATTGAACAAAAACCGGATGATTTCAGGAATGAACTGATTAAAAGTTCGGAAAAGGAAGGTAAAACAGCGATCCAGACGTATCTGAAAAAGTCTGATTTACCTCGAAGCCTGGTTTTGCTGATTTTGAAATCAATCCATATAGAACCCGAAACCCGCTTAGCCGAATTAACTAAAATCCAGAGGAATCTGTTGGTTGCTGCTCTTTGTGAATTCCCGTTTACAGTTGAAAAAGTAGGCGGTTTCAATATGGCCATGGTAACTGCCGGTGGCGTAAACCTCGAAGAAGTAAATCCTAAAACTATGGAATCAAAACTTGTTCCAGGTCTTTATTTTGCTGGTGAAGTACTTGATATTGACGGTGATACGGGCGGATATAATCTGCAGGCGGCTTTTTCGACGGGATATTTGGTAGGGAAGGGGATAAGCGGGTTGGACTAGGGTTGAGAGTTGACGAGGCGAAGGGCGAGGAGCGACTGAGCGAAGAGCGACTGGGCGACAAGGTAAAGAGCGACTGAGCGAGGAGCCACTTAGTAACTAAGGGATTGTTGAGTTATTTAATTTTCAAATCCCCAAATCCCCAAATCCTCAAATCCCCAAATCCATCCCTTACATCATTTTATGCTTCTCTATCAAATCAAAGAAATTCTTCTGATATGTGTCGCTGATTGGAATTAGTATCTCCCCGATTTTGATCTGTTTGCGCTCAACAAATTCAATTTTATCTACTGCAACGAAAAACGATTTATGAACACGGCAGAATCCCGGTTCGTGTAAAATCTCTTCAATTCCTTTGGCATTCATCAGGGTCATAATGCGTCGGGTTTTGGTAACAATGCGCCAATAATCACCCATACCTTCTACATAAAGTACCTCTGTTGCATTTACCTTTTCGATCCGTGTTTCGGTTTTTACAAAGAAAAATGTATTCGTATTCGGTGTCGCCGGCCTTTCCTGTTTTTCGGTTACTATAGTTTTTTCTTTCTGCATTTGCTCCAGTGCTTTATTTGCGCCTTTTACGAAACGTTCGAAAGGGATTGGTTTCAAGAGGTAATCGAGCACATCAAGGTCGAAACCTTGTATTGCATATTGATCGTAAGCAGTGGTAAATATAACCAGTGGTTTACTTTTCAGTGAATTGAGCAGTTGTATGCCTGTAAGTTCCTCCATCTGAATGTCGAGGAACATCAGGTCAACTGAGTTGTGCCGAAGGTATTCAAGCGTATCTATCGCATTGCTGAAGGTGCCAACAAGGTTGAGAAACGGAACCTTTGAACAATAAGCTGTGATAATATCGAGGGCCAATGGCTCATCGTCGATGGCTATACAATTGATCTTCATACTAATTCTGTATTATAAGTTCAATTTTAAATTTTTCCTCGCTTAAGTTTAGCGTAAGCTCATGCTTATCAGGATATAACAATCCTAAGCGTCTTTTGATATTTTCAAGCCCAAAACCACCTGATTCTTCGGCCGGAGCCTGCGGATTAGGTTTTATGTAATTTTGAACTGTGAAAACAAGTCTGCCTGGTTCCAGGTCTAAATTTATGATAATTCCCGGAGTGTGATTTTTCTCGCCATGTTTAAAAGCGTTTTCAACGAAAGGTATAAGCAGCATCGGAGCAATTGTTCGGTTTTCCATCGAGCCTGTAACCTTCATTTCAATAAATCCTTTCTGAGTGATACGCAGCTGCTGCAATTCAATAAAACTGTTGAGGTATTCAACTTCTTTATTAACCGCAACTACATCGGTGTTCGAATCGTAAAGCATATAACGCATAATGCTTGATAGTTTCATCACTGCTTCGGGAGCTTCGTCCGATTTGTTATACACCAGAGAGTAAATATTATTTAAGGTATTGAAAAGAAAGTGAGGATTTACCTGCGAACGCAACAACGCAATTTCCCCTGCCTGCCTTTCTTTAATAAGTTCATCCTTGTACTTCTGCGACTCGAACCAGTCGATACTGAAACGGATGAGCATGGCATAAATGCTGATTATTACTGTTATTTTAAGCGTAGCCCAAATCCACTCATATTGAAACTGAAGCTGGCTCGCCGGCATTTTTACGAGATATTTCCAATAGGCGATTTCAACCGGAAGTCTTACCGCCGACAATGCCACTGCCAGCAATATGACAAAAGGAAAAACATACCATTTTCGCCTTAGCCTGAGGAATTTCGGAATCACAAAGTAAACCGCGTAGAAAACAACAATATTGAGTAAGGTCGTAATAAAAATATCCTTCAGGTAGATATAGTCCTGCAAGAGTTTTGTGTCAATCTTATTCAGATATACAGGAAAAAACGCCTGGTTCAGCATGTATATCCAGAACAGGACGTGAATAAGGATTTTATATCTGCTTTTCATAGCGTTATTCGTTTGTTGTGTTCCGGCTGCCGGCTGCCGGGTGCCGTGATTACGACATCCGACATCCGACATCCGAAATCTTTATATTTCAGATGCTCCCCAATCTTTTACCAGATATCTGCCCTGTTTGCCGGCGCAATATACCTTTTATCCGTTGGCTGAATATTAAAAGCTTTGTAAAAAGCCGGAATGTTATAAACAATTGCATTTACGCGAGCGTCAGCAGGCGAATGAACATCTTCCTTGAGGCGGCGCATGGTTTCTTCAGTCCGGGTATTGGCGCGCCAAACCTGGGCATACGAAAGGAAAAAGCGCTGATCGGCAGTAAACCCGTCGATTTTTTCATCCTTTTTCCCTTTGAGTGCTTTTTGTAGACCGTTGTAAGCAACATTCATGCCACCTAAGTCAGCAATGTTTTCGCCAAGGGTAAGTTTTCCATCCACATGAAGTGAATCAAGCATAACGTAGCTATCGTACTGATCAACAAGAACTTTGGTTTTGGCCTCGAAATTCTTCGAATCATCTGCAAGCCACCAGTCGTGAAGGTTGCCTTCTTTATCATACTGACGTCCCTGGTCATCGAAACCGTGAGTCATTTCGTGTGAAATTACCATTCCGATTGCACCATAGTTAACCGCGTCGTCAGCATTCATGAAGAAGAAAGGAGGCTGAAGGATAGCTGCCGGGAATACTATTTCATTCATATTTGGGCTGTAATAGGCATTAATGGTTTGCGGTGTCATTCCCCATTCGCTGCGATCCACCGGTTTGCCGATTTTGGCTATGTCGCGGTTTACGGCAAACTGACGAGCATTTTTCTTATTTGCATAATACGAATCAGTACCGATTGTGAGGCTGCTATAATCTATCCATTTATCAGGATAACCAATTTTGACATTGATTTTGGCAAGTTTTGCTTCAGCTTCTTTCTTGGTTGCATCTGTCATCCAGGCAAGACCCTGAATACGTTCGCCTAATGAGACTTTCAGATTATTAACCAATTCGGTCATACGTTTCTTTGCTTCAGGAGGAAAGAATTTTTGTACATACAGTTGTCCGACGGCTTCGCCTAACGAATTGCTGGTTTGATCAATCATGCGTTTCCAGCGAGGTTGCTGTTCTTTTGCACCGGATAAAACAGTACCGTAGAATGCAAAATGTTCTTTATCGAAATCCGACGAAAGTGATGATGCAGCTGAATTTATAAGATCCCAACGGAAATAAATTTTCCAGTCAGCAACCGGAACGGAATTGATCATTTTAGCCATTCCGCTGATAAATTTAGGTTGGCCAACATTAATTTCGCCGGTAGCCTGCAGTTTTATTCCATCAAAATAAGCTTTCCAATCCATTTCGGGAGCCATTTTCTGTAAGCCGGCGAGGTCGGTTTTGTTGTAATTTGCTTTAGGATCGCGAAGTTCGAGGCGGGTAGATGAAATTTTAGCCAGTTGAGTTTCAATTGTCATTACCACATTAGCATCTTTTGCTGCCTGCTCAGGAGTTGAGCCTGCCAATACAAACATCTTTGCCATATGTTTCAGGTAGCTTGCGCGGATTTCCTTTGAGCGTGAATCATCACCAAGGTAATAATCCCTGTCCGGGAGGCCAAGTCCGCCCTGGTAAGTCATAGCAATAACCTGGTTCGAGTTTTTCTCATCCTGGCTGCTGAACAAATAAAACAGCGGATAATTCCCCGAAGCGTGTTGAAGAATAATCATTTTCTGTACATCGGCTTTGGTAGCAAATGCGTCGATCAGGTCGAGTTCAGCTTTCAACGGGCTAATGCCATTTTTGTCGATTTTTACCGTGTCCATTCCTGAGTTATAAAAATCGCGGATTTTCTGATTTACGGTTCCTTCTGAAGCGTTTTTATCAGCAGAAGCTTCGGCAAGAATAGTCTTAAGTTGCGTGTAATTCTCCTCTTCCAGAACTTCGAAAGCGCCGTAACGGCTGTATTCGTCAGGGATCGGGTTGCTTTTCAGCCAGTTGCCATTAGCAAATTTGTAAAAGTCGTCGCCGGCCTTTACAGTTGTATCCATGTTAGCGGCGTTTAATGCTGGCTCGGACTTTTTGTCTTTTCCCGAATCTCCGCATCCGCTGGTCCCTAGTGCAAGAGCTATAATACCTGCAGTTGCCATAAGTGATTGTTTTAATAAAAAGTTCATACTGGTTAATTTATTTGTTTTGATTTTAGTTCATACAAAAGAGTGTGTAAAAGTATAAATTGTTGTGGATGAATTATATGTTAATCGATGAGTGCTTTGGTTTTATCGGTGAAATTATAAAGGTTGGCGCTGCAAATCAAACTCTTTTATTTCAATGTTTAGTTATAGATTTTCCTTGTCCCGTTTTTTCATGCCGGAGTCATATTAATTAATCACTTTGCCAAATTAGTTTTACCTTTGTTTCTCAAATTAAAACAGTGCAATATGAACCTTCTTGAACAACTAAAGCAATTCACACAGGTGGTTGCCGATACCGGTGATTTCGAAAGCATAGCTCAATTTAAACCCATTGATGCAACTACTAATCCATCATTAATTTATGCTGCTTCCCAGAAAAAGGAATATGCGCACCTGGTTGACGCTGCTGTAGATTATGGTCGGAAGAATGGTAGCAATGTCGAAACAAAACTTGCTGAAAGCCTTGATATGCTTGCAGTTAGTTTTGGTATGGAAATATTAAAAGTAGTACCACGACGTGTTTCCACAGAGGTGGATGCCAGGCTATCATTTGATATTGAAGGGAGCCTTGCCAAAGCCCGTAAATTAATTGGTATTTACGAAGGAAACGGAATTTCACGAGATAAAATTTTAGTTAAGCTGGCCAGTACCTGGGAAGGGATACGCGCGGCTGAACAGCTTGAGAAGGAAGGCATTCATTGTAATCTCACGTTGCTTTTCAGTAAAGCCCAGGCCATAGCCTGCGCCGAAGCAAAGGTTCAACTTATTTCACCCTTTGTTGGTCGTATTTATGATTGGCATAAGAAAAACCGGGGAGTGGATTCAATTCCGGCAATTGAAGATCCGGGTGTTCTCAGCGTGAATTACATTTATAACTATTACAAAAAGTTTGATTATAAAACAGAGGTTATGGGCGCCAGTTTCCGGAATATCGGAGAGATTATTGAGCTTGCCGGATGCGACCTGTTGACAATATCGCCGAACCTGCTTTCGGAACTTGAGAATAATAAAGGTGAACTTCTTCGAAAACTTGATCCTGAAAAATCAAAGACGATGGATATTCAACAGATTCATCTTGACGAGAGAACTTACCGCTGGTTGCATAATGAAGACGCCATGGCGGTTGAAAAACTTTCGGAAGGAATCAGGAAGTTTACCGAAGATCTTATCAAACTGGAAAAATTTATTGCTGCCAAACTTTAATCCTTCTTCATGTCAGACCAAATTGTAATCCTTGACGAAATTATTGACCTGCTGAAAAAGGAGGCTGAAGCTGTTCAGAATATTCCGGTATCGGAAAACTATTTTAAAGCGGTGGACCTGATTTATCAGAAAGTTCATGTTGACGGCGGAAAAGTTATTGCCAGCGGTATGGGAAAAGCCGGCCAGATTGCTGAAAATATTGCTACAACGCTGAGCTCAACCGGAACTCCGTCGGTATTCCTTCATCCTAGCGAAGCACAGCATGGCGACCTGGGCGTAATCCGTGAGAATGACGTACTTATAGTCCTCTCTAATTCCGGCAAAACCCGTGAAATAATCGAACTGGTTCAGCTGACCAAAAATCTTTATGAACAGGTTCCTTTAATCGTGATTACCGGCAATCCCGATGGTGAACTTCCGAAAATTGCCGAAGTTAGCTTATTTACAGGAAATCCAAAAGAGGTTTGTGCTCTTGGTCTCACACCTACCACTTCGACAACTACCATGACCGTGATCGGCGATATCCTGGTGGTGCTTGAAATGAAGAAAATCGGTTTCT
Source organism: Bacteroidales bacterium (assembly GCA_963665485.1). GTDB lineage: Bacteria > Bacteroidota > Bacteroidia > Bacteroidales > UBA4417 > UBA4417. The sequence continues at coordinate 3,131,448 of OY762227.1, forward strand.
CTCATGCCGATTATGCAAAAAGGCATCATGGCGGTTACCTGGGACAGAAATCCAGAAACGAAGCTAAATAGGTATGCGTATTCTTAAAGAAAATACAATCGGGATTTTTATCGATATCCAGGAAAAACTTTTTCCTCATATGCAGGAAATGGACCAGCTTGAACAAAATTTAATCACGCTGGCAGCCGGATTTAAAGTCCTTGAAGTACCTTTTCTTGTTACGGAGCAATATCCAAAAGGTTTAGGCTTTACTATTCTGCCATTAAAAATGGCGTTTGGTGAATATTCAGCCATTGAAAAAATGGCCTTTTCCTGCTGCGATGAGCCTCAGTTTGCTAATGCGTTGGGTGCCGATGGCAAAAAGAATGTAATCCTTTGTGGCATCGAAACTCACGTTTGCGTTTTGCAGACCGCGCTTGATTTACTGCAAGCGGGTTATCAGCCGGTTGTGATCGAAGATTGTGTTTCATCGCGTAAACTTTCGGATAAAAATACGGCTATCAGCCGACTTCGGCAGGAAGGAGCTATAATCACAAGCTTGGAGTCCATATTGTTCGAATTAACGCGTTACAGCGGAACAGAGACATTTAAAGCAATCTCAAAATTGGTGAAGTAAAAGTGAGTAGTTCTCGGCTGGAAAGTAAGTTTTCCGGGCAAAAAAACATATTCAAATCCTGTTCGCATGCCATGCATCTTCACAATCGGGGAAACTGTTTACGATATCATTTTTAAAAACGCCCAACCAATTACCGCCAAAGCTGGAGGTTCTATGCTCAATACATCGGTAAGTCTGGGAAGGCTTGGGCTGGATGTGAACTTTGTTTCTGATTTAGGAACAGATACGATTGGTGATACTATCCTGAGTTTCCTTTCCGAAAACGGAGTTTCAACCAGATGTATTGAACGTTACGATAACAGGAAAACAGCCATTGCCATTGCTTTTCTTAATGAAAAGAATGACGCTTCGTACACGTTTTATAAGGATTTTCCCGAAAATCGTTTCACTAACCTGAAAATGGATTTTCAGGAAGGAGATATCGTTTTATTCGGAAGTTTTTTTGCTCTTACTGAGAGCGTAAGGCAGGTGCTGATGAAATTTTTAAATAAAGCCCGTGAGAAAGGATGTATCATTATTTATGATCCTAACTTCAGAAAACCACATTTTCACGAGTTGGAAAGGCTAAAACCTTTTATACTTGAAAATATTGCGGTTTCCGATATAGTCAGGGCTTCGGACGAAGATTTTAGCCTGATATTTGGATTGAGTAACGCCACAGATGCGTTTAAAACTCTTAACAAATATGGATGCGTCAACATGATTTATACCGCTAACAGTAAAGATGTTGTGATGATGTCACCCTATCATACGGTTTCCGGAAAAGTTCCGGTTATTGAACCCGTAAGTACCATAGGAGCGGGGGATAATTTCAATGCAGGCCTGATCTGGACATTGGTAAAACATGGAATTAACAAGAAGGAAATAGCAATTCTTCCGGTAAATATCATGGATGAAATTATTGCAAATGGAATTTCCTTTTCGGCAGAAGTCTGTATGAGTTTCGAGAATTACATTTCCGAGGATTTTTCATCCCGCTTAACGGCTATGAAAAATGAGTAACGGCTCATACTTTAATGTGTCAACTCAGGTGAAATCTGATTTTGCCGGTATTCAGTTTTTAACCTTTCGCAGGTTTATTTGATAAGGCTCTTTCCCTTAAGGTTTTCAGTACATTAAACGGGGTTTCCGTAACTGTCATGTTATACAACCAGGCAGGAATATTACCGTTTGGATCAACAAAACCTTCGATTGTAACATGAACAAACCCGTTTTTCATAGGAAGTACCGTCCATTTTTGCCAGTATTTTTTAATCCTGATAATGCCTTCATTTTCAGGAACTACATTTAAGAGCGGTTTTGCAAATACAGTTCTTGCCATAGTTACCGGATCAGTAGTGATTTTTGATTCGAGCACCAGATCACGGTTGGAAAGTGGCCAGGGCACATGATAAACAAGGTAATAACGAATAAACTTATCTTTCTGAAATTCAATAATTCTCACATCACTTATGTTCTTATCCCACCAATCAAGATTATCTGCATTCCCTACCAATAAGTTTACCTTCGTTATATCCGCCTTAAATGTAATCTCCCCTTTGAAAGATTTGAGCGGACTGTTTAATTCATCACGTGTATATACCTTAATACCATCGTTTTCTTTCACAAACTTCCATGATTGGCCAGCGACATCTTTTGCCATCGGACCTTGAAAAATGGTAAATAGAATGATTAGAAAACAGGAATATTTCATCAGTCAGATCAGGTTTGTGACAAAAATAAGGGTGATACTATTTTTATCCTCCGCAAATAGTCTTAAACTTGCAGACACTTTACTTGATTAACAAACATCCCAAAGTGGAATAAGTTTGTCTCATTTGAACCCAAAGCAATAAATAAAGAGTCATTAGTCCCAATTCAAAGATTTTTGAAAGCTATCAAAAAAGTTATATATTTACTGGAAAATTACCAATAATGGTGGAAACTGAAAACCTGACTTTCCCGGCACTTTTTGCTGAAACAATCAGGAAAAATGGCGAACGTCCGGCTATGGCCCTTGTAGGTGAAAATCCTATTACCTATAATGAGCTTGATACCAAAATCAATGCGTTAATAGCTTTGATGGAAAAACTTGGCATTGTACCAGGTGATAAAATAGCCATTCTTAGTTCCAGTATTCCTAACTGGGGAATCAGTTATTATTCCATTACTTTCATGGGCGCAATAGTAGTGCCTTTATTACCCGATTTTCATTCTTCCGAAATAGCCAATATACTCGAACATTCCGAATCCAAAGCAATCTTTGTTTCAGACGGATTACGATCAAAAATTGCTGAGATCGCTAATGATAAAATGCGATTGAGGATCAGGATTGAAGATTTTACCGTTCATGGTGAAACTACTGAAACGGCTAAACTTATCCCGGAAGCCAAACCGGTCAGGCAATACCATGTTTCCTCCGGCGATCTGGCAGCTATAATATATACTTCAGGAACAACGGGGAAATCGAAAGGTGTTATGTTAACTCATGGGAACATATGTTTCACAGCATTGATGAGTAACCGGGTTCAGGAAATAAATGAAAAGGATAAGTTTCTTTCTGTTCTTCCTCTTTCGCACACCTACGAAAATACTATTGGTTTAATTTTCCCCATGACCCGTGGCGCCTGTATTTATTATCTTGGAAAAGTACCGACACCTTCACTTCTTCTTCCTGCGCTTAAAGTGATTAAGCCGACCGTAATGTTAACGGTTCCTCTGATTATTGAAAAAATATTCCGTAATCAGATAAAGCCTAAATTCACCGGGAATATTATACTCCGGCTCGCAATCCATATTCCGTTTATTCGAAAGAAGATTAATATAATCGCAGGAAAGAAACTAATGGAGACTTTCGGCGGAGAACTTCATTTCTTCGGTATAGGCGGAGCTAAACTGAATAAAACAGTCGAGAAATTTTTAATTGAGGCTAAATTCCCATACGCAATCGGATATGGTCTCACGGAATCTTCACCCTTGCTTGCCGGTTCCAATCCAAGGAATTTCCGTCTACAGTCAGCCGGGCCGGCAATAGAAGAAATTGAACTTATAATTCATAATCCGGATAGAATAACCGGTGAAGGCGAGATATGGGCAAAAGGTCCGAATGTGATGCAGGGATATTACAAAGAGCCAGCATTAACCGAAGAGATACTTACTCCCGATGGCTGGCTTAAAACCGGCGATCTTGGTGTTTTTGACGCAGATGGTTATCTCTTTATCAAAGGACGGATCAGGAATATGATTGTGCGTTCGGGTGGTGAAAACATATTTCCGGAAGAAATTGAATCTGTTATAAATAATTTCCGGCACGTTGCTGATTCACTTGTACTGGATCAGAAAGGAAAGCTGGTTAGCCTGGTCCATTTTAACCGTGAAGAAATCAAAGTACAGCACCGTCATCTCAAGGAAGAAAACAGTGATTATATTGAACATGAAATCGAAAAACTCCGGGTTGAGCTTCAAACGTATGTGAACCACCGGGTGAACAAATTTTCACAGATTCAGGAAGTCATTGTGATGCCTCAGCCATTTGAAAAAACTGCCACCCAGAAGATCAAACGATATCTTTACACCTGATCGGGATAAGTAATATTCTTAATTCCGACTTCTGACTTCTAACTTCTTACTTCTTACTCCTTACTTCTGACTTCTTACTTCTTACTTCTTACTTCTGACTTCTGACTTCTTAACTTCTGTCTTCTTACTTCCCCAACCACAAAACTCATTCTGATTATCAGCTATTAAGAGGATTAAATATGAAGACAAACCGGACGAATGATACAGAAGGCAGACAAGTATACCGAAACCGTTTCATATATCTTCTTTTACTGGTTATAACAATTGGCGCTGGGTTGGCATCGCGTCATTTTACTGTTTTTTTACCTTATTGGGTGCACTTATACCTGGGTGATACCTTATGGGCCTTAATGGTTTTTTTGCTGTTAGGCTTCATCTTTCACAGAAAAAGTACTCTGTGGGTCGCCATTGCCGCAATTGCATTTTCGTTTGGTATCGAATTAAGCCAGTTATATCATGCAACATGGATAGATGCCCTCCGATCAAATCCTTTGGGAGGACTGGTACTTGGATTCGGCTTTCTATGGAGCGATTTGGTTTGTTACACTGTGGGAGTTGGAGTTGGATTTGCCATGGAAATGTTTTTTTTAAAAAAATAGTTTTTTTTAAACGGGATTATCCGCATAGTTTGTTCCAGGTTTGCAAGACTGATACAATTACCTATATAATAACGACTTACTGGTATACCGGGACTTTTCATAGCTTTACCGATATTCGGGAACCTAACTTTAGAAATAGTTTATAAATTTTTTATTCATGAGTATTCAAAAACATGCTATCACTTTGTAATATGAAATTAAACAATACATTTGTAAGCATAAAAATTGAGTTTTATGTCTGATTTATTGGCTTCCTACGAAAGTATACTTCTTGAGAAGCTTAAAAACGGTGACCAGGCAGCATTTACAATAATCTTCACAAAATATTATCAAGACCTTACACGGTTTTCATTCGGATATACAAGGAATTCAGATGCCGCTGAAGAGATAGTTCAGGAAGTGTTTTTGAAACTTTGGGAGAATCGTACTACCCTGGTGATTCATAATTCCCTTAAGTCATTTTTATTGAAAGCGGTTCAAAACCGTAGTATTGATAGTTTGCGTCATGACAACATCACCCATAAATATGCTTCAATAGTATTGGAACATCCTCTGCTTTCGGAAAATGATACTGAAAATTACATTTTGCATTCTGAGCTACAGGCAAATTTTAACCATGCAATGGAAAAAATACCTGTTGAATATGCCGAATCGTACAGGATGAGCCGCATTGAAAACATGAACTATCAGGATATTGCTCAAAAACTCAATGTATCTGTTCGCACTGTTGAAGTGCGGATATCTAAAGCATTGCATTTTTTGAGGGAAGAGCTGAAAGATTTTCTTGTTTTAATTTTGCTTTTATTTCAACTCTTTAAATAAGAAGTATAAAGTTACTTGGTTTTACAGCACAAACATTTTTTTTGCAGCATTGAGAAAAAAAGTCATTTTTTTGATGTGGATAATAAATTTTAAAACGTCTTTAAGATGATTGAGGAAAATATGGATAAGAACAATTCAGGTTTGGCTGATAATTTAATTGCAAATTATCTGGGCGGCAATGCTTCAGATGAAGAAATCCTTATGCTGGAATCGTGGATTCGTGAATCAGATGAAAATCAAAAATATTTCAGGCAGTTTAAAAATATCTGGGAAGCTTCTGTTGAATTGCCCGTTTCGACCGATAAAGCCTTAGCAAAAATTTTAAAACAAATAAATACCAGTGATCAAGGATTAACCTTCTGGCAGTTATTTCAAAGAGTTGCTGCCATATTGTTTATTCCTCTGCTTATATCTATGCTGTGGTTGAATTTCGGCAAACATTCCAATAAAGTATATTCCGCGCTTACATACAATAAAATAGTAGCCGCATTTGGCACTTTCTCACAACTCGAATTGCCTGACGGATCAAAAGTCTGGCTGAATTCCGGCAGCAGTTTACGGTATCCGGATAAGTTTAGTAAAGATGACCGTACCGTATATCTTACCGGTGAAGCTTACTTCGAAGTTCATTCCGACAAAACCATGCCTTTCTATGTCACCACTCCTTATTTTACCGTAAAAGCTACCGGGACAAAGTTTAATGTAAGGACTGAGAAAAATTTCCGTACTCCTTCAGTTACCCTGGTTGAAGGGAAAGTTGCGGTGCAAAAAACGAATACAGGTGAAGGCAATGAACTGATCACTTATCTTGAGCCCAATCAACATATGACATACGATACTTTAACCGGTCATATTAGTGTTCAAACCGAAGATACCTACAAACATTTTGCCTGGATAGATGGCAAACTGGTATTCCGTAATGACAATATCAGTGAAGTTGCCAGGCGAATCAGCCTTCAATACAATGTTGATATAGAAATTAAAGGAGACGAGATTAAAAAATACCGCTACAGGGCAACGTTTGCGAATGAACCCCTTGGTGAATTATTAAGGCTTCTTAAAATTTCTTCCCCGATTGATTACCAGGAAATTAAACCAAACGAATTGCCTGATGGCACATTCTCCAGGAGAAAGATCATAATATTTTCAACTGTTAATGGAATTACTAAAGGTTAATGCCTATGAACTCATTTAAAACATAATACTAATTGGGCGTATCAACTTATCAGGAATCCGGGCTTTATTTTTACCTAAATCCTGGCTTATTTTCCGGGTATCTTTTACATGCTCAAAGCAATTGTTAAATTACTAATGGGATCTGTCATAACCGGATAAATTCAGTTTCATGATTCTTACCAACTTTTTTCACCCTTAACCTAACCAAAATATGAGATTACTTTTACTAACAGGCCTGTTCCTGGTTATCCTTTCAGTGCCGGGCCGACTGTACGCTCAGTCAACAAAAGTAACGTTAAACCTTGTTAATGTTCCTTTGAATGATGTGCTCAACGAGATTGAAAAAAAGAGCGACTACACTTTCCTGGTTAACCAGGAAGTAGTAGATGTTACACGAAAAGTAGATGCTGTTTTTACGAACACATCTATTAAAGATATTCTGAACCAGCTTTTTAAAGGTATGAAGATCAATTTCGTTACCAGTGACCATCAGATCATTATATCACCTGCAAAGACAAAAAATGAGAGTTTTCAGCCAAAAAAAGTAACCGGGAAAGTAACTGATGAAGTAACCGGTGAAACGTTAATTGGTGTAACTGTGCAGATAAAAGGTACAACAATAGGTACCACTACATCTGTTGATGGAAGTTATTCACTTGACGTACAGTTGCCGGATGCGATACTGGTGTTTTCTTATTTAGGTTACGAACCGAAAGAAATCCCTGCGAAGGATGTGGTGATACTGAATGTTGCAATGCATCAGATTGCAACTCAACTCGAAAGTGTGGTAGTAACCGCATTAGGTATTAAACGTGAGGAAAAAGCCCTTGGCTATGCTGTTCAGAAAGTTGAAGGCAAAAGCTTACAGACGGTACGACCAGTTGACGTTGGAACTTCACTCACCGGTAAAGTTGCAGGTTTATCTGTTTTAAACAGTACTGAATTTGGAGCTGCTCCTGATATTACTTTACGTGGTGAAACGCCACTTTTGGTAATTGATGGTGTACCCTATGGTAATATGACATTAAGGGATATTCCTTCTGACGATATTGAGAATCTCAGTATTCTTAAAGGAGCTACTGCCTCTGCACTTTATGGATCACGTGGAGGTGGTGGAGCAATTATGGTTACTACCAAAAAAGGAAATGCGAATAAAGGTTTAACAGTAACTATTAATAGTAGTACCATGTTTGCGGCCGGTTACCTGGCTATTCCCGAATCACAATCTACATACGGCCGTGCCGTTACCTCAAAGACTGTTAATGGTATTACCACCCTTACCGCTGTTACAAATGGTGATGGTGCCTGGGGACCTCCATTGGAAGGACAGGAAGTGGTTCAATGGGACCCTATTTCAAAAACAATGAAAGCCATGCCTTATCTGCCTGTTGGTAAGGATAATTTTAAAAATTTCCTGGAACCGGGTTATATTCTGAACAATAATATAAATATAGTTCAACAAGGTGAATTCGGAAGTTTTCGTGCTTCGGCAACCTGGGTAAAAAACAAAGGACAGTATCCCAATTCAATGTTCGATAAATTTACGTACAGCATAGGCGGGGATATGAAATTGAAAAAATTTACCTTATCATCCAGTATAGCCTATAATAAGCAATCCTCACCCAATCTCGGGTTCAGCGGTTATGTTGGATATGACCCAATGTATTCTATGTTAATATGGTCGTCTCCAGATTGGAATATTCTCGACTACAAGGATTATTGGATAGTTCCGGATGTATCACAGAATACCAGTTATACCGACACAAACAACAATCCCTGGTTCGACAGGAACGAAAGGACCCACAGTTTAAATAAAGATATTTTTAATGGTACCCTCTCTTTGAGTTATGATATTACATCGTGGCTAAAAGCTACTATACGTTCAGGATTTGATACTTACAGCAACCGCCAGGTGATACAGATTGCTAAAAGTTCGTTAGTAAGTGCCGGTTCTGCTACAGTACTTGATTTCGGAGACCAGGTTTGGGGGGAAAGCAGGTTAGGATCATACAACCTGGGACTTTCCAGGGGATATAGTTTCAATAACGATTTTTTGCTTTCCGGTAATCATACTATTGATAAATTCACCATCGATGGTTTTGTAGGTGGAACAATAAATACTCACCAGGATGAAGGCACTGATTCAAGAACCCAGGGAGGTCTTTCTATCCCGGGATTTTACTCCCTGGAAGCTTCAGTATTACCCGCATATGTATCTTCAAGTATCTACAAGGAACAGGTTAACAGTTTATACGGCCGCTTAGCATTTTCCTGGAACAGGATGGCATATGTTGATGGTACATTACGTAACGATTGGAGTTCTACTTTAGCTAAATCTACCCGGTCTTATTTGTATCCTTCAATATCAGGTAGCTTTGTCGTTTCGGAATTATTGCCCAAAATGAAATGGCTTTCGTTATGGAAATTCCGCGGTTCATGGACGGTAACGAAGAAGCCCGCCGACATTTATGCGATTAACAAGGTGTTTTCACTTACCAATCCTGCCTGGGGAACGTTAAGTTCTGCGGCTGTACCGACAACTATACGCGGTACTGATTTATTTCCAGAAGCTAAAGCTACTTGGGAGGTAGGAACAGCAGTTAACCTATACAAAAACAGGGCTTCTGTTGATATAGCTTATTATCAGACCAGAATGTACGATTTCATTATCCCAGCGGACATAACTCCGGCTTCGGGTTATTATGGTAATCTAATCAACTCAGGAGAGGAACATACCCGAAAAGGGATTGAAATTACCGCAAATGGAACTCTGGTACAGAAGGGTGACTGGCAATGGGATGTTTCATTAAACTGGTCGAAATACGCTACATATTACACTAAATTAGATCCGGTATTCTACGAAGACTTTCCCTGGGTTAAGGTTGGTGAAAGGGTTGACTATTTTACACTTTATGATTTTCAGCGCGATCCGGAAGGCAATCTTATTAACCAGAATGGACTTCCACTCTTCAATCCAAAAGCCTCAAAATACGGAAACTCTGATCCCGACTGGATATGGGGTGTGAATACCACTGTAAAATATAAAAGCCTGAGCTTTTCTGTGTCCCTCGACGGACGCGTAGGTGGATTGGCTCAAACTACTACCGAAATGTATATGTGGCGCGCGGGTTCGCATCCAAATTCTGTAACTCCTGAAAGGTACCTTGATGCTACTATACCAGGATCAAAAAACTACACTGGGCCTGGTGTGAAAGTAGTATCGGGTGAAGCCACCTATGATACATATGGAAATATTACCAGTGATACCCGCCAATATGCGCCTAACGATGTGGCTGTAACGTATGAATCGTATATAAATGATGTTCATAGCGGTACCGCCTGGGGTGGCTCACCATCTCCTCTCGAAGCATATTCTACAACCTTTGTTAAGGTACGGGAGATGTCACTTACCTACGATTTATCCAAAAGCCTGTGTGCCAAATTTAAGTCTAAAGGGATTTCTGCTTCGGCTGTTGGTCAGAATATGTTTTTATGGGCAAAGCAGTTTAAGTACTCCGACCCTGATGGAGGATATGAGAATTTTAGCGATCCTTCCATACGCTACATTGGTTTTAACCTGAAATTCATTTTCTAAACAAGATTACTATTGAAAACTTTTGCTCTGATGCAACATAAATGAAAAAGGCCAAAAGGATTTTAAAAACTAAAACGTATCACAAACAGAACTACTTATGAAAAACATAAATAAATATATAGGTTTAGTAAGTGCACTCATCTTAATTTTCCTTTCTAGTTGCAGTAAATTTGAGGAAATAAACACGAATCCGGATAAAACCACCAAGGTTCCAGCTTCAATGGAATGTACAAATATTGTATTGGGCATGCTTGGGTATGGTGGACAGGCTATGGGTTTCATTTCAGCAAATGCTTTGCCCAAATATGTTGGCTTCACCCTTCTGGGGAAAAATAGTTCACAATACAACAATACCGGAAGCGGTGGTTTCGGAGCAATGACGGTATTACCCAATATCGAAGCCATGTTGGAAGCTGCCAAGGGAAGTACCATGGAAGATTCGTACAAAGGAATTGCTCATTTTGCCAAAGCCTACCATTTCTACAATATGACCATGTGGATGGGTGATATTCCTTACTCCGAAGCAGGGAAAGGAGCCGATGGACTTTACAGGCCAAAATACGATACTCAGGAAGAGGTTTTTATAGCCATATTAAATGAACTTAAGGCTGCGGACTCAAGTTTTGCATTAGGTGTTAAATTTGATGGTGATCCAACTCCATACGCGGGTGATCCAATAAAATGGAGAAAGGCTGCTAATGCGTTTTCTTTAAGAGTATTGATGAGCCTTAGCAAGAAGGAAGACCTCCCGTCAATCGGAGTTAAAACCCGTTTTTCTGAAATAGTAGCAGCAGGCAATTTAATGGAAAAAACAACAGGTTATTGGGGCCTTGCTTATTCAACCCAGAATAAACACCCCTTAAATGCAGCCGTTATGTTTGCACCTAAAACTGTGGTTAGCAAACTTTTAATGGACAATTTAAAAATTTTGAATGACCGGCGCTTGTTTTATTTCTGCGAACCAGCTACCGCCCTTATTACAGCAGGAAAAGTACAATCCGATACGGCAGCATACAGAGGCGTTGATGTTGCCATGGATTATGATGCTATGAATTTGGAATACAAAGCCGGTAAACTTTCTCAAATCAACAATCGTTACGCAAAAGAAGATGCTTGTGAACCGCGTATGATGATGACTTTCGCTGAACAGCAATTAATTCTCGCTGAGGCGACAGTTAGAGGATGGATTACTGGATCAGCGCAAACTTATTACGAGGATGGTACAAAAGCAGCTCTTTCCGCTCTGATGACCACCAAATCAACCTATGCGCATACAGTACCCATTGATCAAACGTATATTAATGGATATTTTGCGGGTGAGGCCGCGTTTAAAGCAACACCTGATGAACAATTGAAACAAATCTGGATGCAGGAATATATACTCAGGTATATGCAGGATGCAGACTTTAGCTATTTTGAGTACAGAAGAAACGGCTATCCTGTGTTCCCTATCAATCCGGCATCAAGCATGAACGAAAATAATACAAGCGCTATCCCCATGCGTTGTTTGTATCCTGGCTCAGAAACCAGTTATAATAGGGAAAACCTTATTATTGCTTTAAACCGGCAATATGACGGGTATGATGAAATAAATAAGATTATGTGGTTGCTCAAATAGAGTATCTTCAAATTGAATTTTCTGTTGAATAAATACAAACCCTTAATTATTAACCTGAAAACCAATTAAAACTATGAAAAAAACTTTACTAAGTTTAGTCGCAATCCTGGCTTTCGCCGGATTAGCAAATGCACAGGTGCCTGCAAGAGCTGGCTGGTGGAAATTTGATGATATCTCTGATTTGACGAAATCTGAAGTTGGAGATGCTTTGATTTCAACTGGTAATATCACATCAGTTGACGGTCCATCACTTAACAATTTAGCTGTAGAAGTACCAAAAGGAAGTTATTTTGCCATGAACCACGGCATTGCACCCAATGGAGGCGGAACTCTTGTAAATGAATACAGTATCATGTGGGATTTTATGATTCCAGCCACAGAAACGTGGTATTCTTTTTTGGAAACAACAGCAACTACATCAGATGATGCTGATTTGTTTATAGCTGCTTCCGCGAATTCAGGTATCGCACGTCAACCTAATTCAATAGGAACTGGCAGTTTTTTATATACTGCAAACACTGTTACTGCTGATACTTGGTACAGGATGCTGCTCACCATAAAAAATGGTGAATTCGCCGCTCTATATGTAAATGGCGAATTGTGGCCTGTAAGCGCTGACTTGCAGGGATACCTGGTGCAGGATGTTGACGGACGGTATGGACTGGCTCCAACTATCTTTATTTTTCAGGATGGCGATGGTGATGACGGTACTTTGAAATGCTCCGAACTCAGCATATGGGATGTAGCTTTAACCGCTGAAGAAGCATTAGCTTTAGGTGATGTAAATACTGTACAGACAGGCATAAAAGCTAACAGAACAGCTAACACATCTGATCTGATGCCAAATTATCCAAATCCTGTTGCTCACAATACCATTTTCCCTTACCAGGTTCAGAATTCAGGAAATGTAACTTTCCGTGTACTCGACCAGACAGGAAAAGTAGTTGACGTAATAAATGCTGGCGCTAAAACTCCGGGAACATACAATCTGAATTATAATTCCGAAAAATTGACAAAAGGGATTTACTCAGTACAGATGGTAGCCAATAACCGGACTAGTGTACGCAAAATGGTAGTTATACGATAATAAACATTGGGGTTTGTGTCGTGAGTGGGTACCTCAATTTCTGAGGTACCCTTTTTTTAAACCAATATTTTTCAGACATTTTTCGAAAGTTACATTTTTTTTGATTGTTTGTAAACACGTATTACAGAAATAAAGGTCCGATGAGAATTAAAAAATATTGTTCAGCCATTTTATTATTACTCTTGATTATTAACCAGTTACAGGCTGAAATTCCTACAAGATCCGGATGGTGGAAGTTCGATAATGCTTCAAATCTGCGAAAAGCAGAAGTTGGGTATGGTGTTGACCTTACACTCACCGGAACTCAATCTGCCGCTGCCGGACCTGAAGCCGGGAATGGAGCTGTTCTGATCGGGAAAGGAAGCTATTACAAAATGCAACATCAGATTCCGGCAAATGGCGGAGGAACATTTGTAAATGAGTACACGTTGCAATATGATTTTAAAGTCTCTTCTATCGGGGTTTGGCACTCCTTTTTTCAAACCGATATAAGCAACAGTAACGATGGAGATTTTTTTATAAATCCAGCCGGAAATATCGGCGTTGCAGCAGTAGGATATAGTTCTTATTCTGTAAACCCAAACGAATGGTATCGTATGGTGATTTCTGTTAAAAACGGGAGCCATTTTATCTGTTACCTTGATGGAAAACCAATTATATCAGGAAATATTCAGGATATCGACGGGCGATTTTCTCTGGAAAACCTGTTCCTCGTTTTTGCGGATGAAAACGGGGAAGATGCTGATATTTATTGTTCCGAACTCGCAATCTGGAACCAGGCTCTCACGGCAGGCCAGGTTTCTGAATTAGGTGGCTTTGGCCATGAAGCGGCTTCTTTTCTGATGACCAGGATTCCCTATTTACAGGCTCAGGGCACAAATACCATGACAGTGTGCTGGCACGATGTGGCTGAAATCGGAACCAAAGTTAAATTTGGTATTGACTCAACTTCTTTAAATCTGGAAACGGCTGGAACTAATGAAATGATCAGCGATCCTTATCGCTGGCATACAGTTAAATTAAGCGGTCTGCAACCCAATACGCGCTATTTTTACAGGGTTTTAAGTGGTACAGGCGAATCTGGTATATATTCATTTAAAACCTTGCCGGATCAGACTTATACAGGGAAAATGCGGTTTGTGATTCTGGGGGATACCCATGCGTCCGATACTACGATGGCGGGCGAAGTACTTCGTGCCGCCAGGAATAAAATCTCTGAGCTCTATGGCGCCGATATCGAAAATCATGTGAATGGAATCTTCCATACCGGCGATATTGTGGTAAGTGGCGATTCTCCCGGGCAGTATACTAAAATGTATTTCAAGCCTTTATCTGCATTATCGGCTAATATTCCCACCATGGTGGTTGCAGGAAATCACGAATTGGAGAGCCCTTATTTTTACCAATATCTGAAACTTGACGAACAGTCGGTCTACCCTCAGAACCCGGCATTAAACGAAAAAATGTGGCAGTTGCAGGTTGGAAATTCTTTATTTATTGGTTTGAACACCAATATTACCAGTGAGTATGGGGAAACTGAGGCTAATTGGCTGGATTCAAGGTTAAATACAGCTGAACAGGACGCAAGCATTGATTTCGTTTTCGTGTTTTTTCATCATCCGCCCTTTTCGGAACTCTGGATTGTAGGAGGAACTGATTATGTGAGGAACAGACTTTTACCTGTAATGGAAAAGTATACCAAAGTTCAGGAAATTCACTATGGCCACACACATGGTTTTGAAAGAGGAACAATTACTTCTGACACGCCTGGAGGAGATTTCAGAATGATATGTGGTGGTGGCGGAGGTGGTCCTTTGGATCCATGGGTTGAAGGAGAAAACCAGGATTATAATGAAATTCAGGTGTGCGTAAGTAATTATTTCTATCAGATTCTTGAAATTGATATTGCAAAGCACTCCTTTCAGAATTCGGTATACAGTCTGGGAACACCTTCTGATCCTAAAAACAATGAACTTCTTGATGTTTGGCACAAGTCGAAGAATCAAGCCGGTCCCGGAACTCCTGTTATTGAGAGTATTGAGTGGAGTAATGAGAACGTAATGATCAATACTTCCAGGATTTCAGGAATTGACTCCATAATGTCAGTTCAATTCCAGGTGATTGATAGTTCCGCTTCTCCCCGGATAATTATTGATTCTATTACTCATTGGAAAAATATCTATGGTATTGATCAAAACGCTGTGCCAATTGATCTCAATCAGAACATTAATTTCTACCAGAGCAAAGTCGATGCATCGAAACTTTCGAAGGACAAGGATAACTTTTTCAGGGTCCGCTACCGGGATCAAAATTTAAAGTGGAGCAATTGGTCGGATTTAACTCGGGTTACAACTCTTGGGACCGGAGAAAATCAGGGCGTACAAACCGGAGATGTGCTAAATCAAAATTATCCTAATCCATTCCAAAATAATACTACCATCATATACAATATCCCGAAACGGAGTGAGGTTATTTTTCACATTTATGATGCGGATTACAGGCTGGTTGCCGTACTAAACGAAGGTCTTAAAGATAAAGGAACCCATCACTTAAACTTTAATGCCGCAAATCTTAGTGGCGGTGTATATTTCTATGAAATGATTACAAAAAATCAATGTGTTTCAAGGAAAATGGTTAAATTTCAACCATCAAAATAAATTAACGATTTCTTCTGATCAACCTGAGCAAATTATCAGAGCCTTACTTTCACTTATAAAACAAAGAAATATGAAAGAAGATGTGACCAAACCTAACCGGATTGCTTCCATTGACGCTTTAAGAGGATTTGATATGTTGTTTATTATTTTTCTCGACCATTTTTTTAACGCGTTAAATGTTGGTGTAGGGTCACCTTTTACCAAAGCTCTGGCAAAACAGTTTGATCATCCTGAATGGTTTGGTTCATCGCTGTATGATATAGTGATGCCTTTGTTCCTGTTTATTGTCGGAGCCGCCATTCCTTTTGCTTTATCCAAGCGGAAGCAGGAACACTCAAGTATGTCCGCATTATATCTGAAGTTGATAAAACGATTTGTAATTCTGTTTATCCTGGGGTGGATTGTACAAGGTCATTTACTGGAATTGAATATCGAAACCTTCAGTATTTTTAGTAATACGTTACAAGCAATAGCGGTTGGATACTTATTTTCGAGTATTGCTTACCTTCATTTCAAAATAAATACGCGCTTACTTATTTTCGCGTCATGTTTAGTTATTTATACATTGCTCCTTACAATCCCTGATGTTCCAGGGGTTGGGCGAGGTATGCTTCTACCTGGCAAGAGTTTCGCCTGGTATGTTGATCAGCTGGTATTCGGGAGATTTCAGGACGGAACTCAATATACCTGGTTTCTAAGTGGATTTGGTTTTGTAGCTACTACTTTATCAGGTGTTTTTGCCGGTGAACTCATAAAATCAGAGCTTCCGCGAAAGAAAGTGGCATTCTATTTATTTATTATTGGAGTAGCAGGAGTTCTGGCTGGAATGCTGCTGGGAATATGGCATCCTATTATCAAGAAGCTCTGGACAAGCTCATTTGTCCTTGCGTCATCAGGTGTTTGTTTTCTTTTACTGTCGTTATTCTATTGGATTATTGATGTAAAAGGTAAGGTTAAATGGGCGTTTCCATTAAAAGTGATTGGCATGAATGCAATTGTTGCCTATGTGCTTTCACATGTGTTCAATTTCCATCTGATTGCCGAAATGGTGTTGTACGGATTAAAACAATTCGTTGGAGATTTTAATTATTTAGTTCTTACTTTCGGCGGGTTTGGTATTTTGTACCTGATACTATGGTATATGTACAAAAACAGGACTTTTATAAAAGTTTAAAGTTTTTGATGCGTTGAGCTTGTGCTTGTACGTCTTGTTATAGTTTTAAAGTCGTATATTTTGCAATGGCTTCAGACTTTATAGGTTAAACTGCCATTCGGGCATTTTGCCACACATTTAAGGCATTTGGAACATGTAAAACTGTCGCCGGGTCTGTCTAGCTTAGGTTTGTATAAACTAAATTTCGATGGTTCCATGGCAACAATATAGCATTCCTTGTCGCAGATGCCGCAGTTTTTGCAACTTTCATTGTTAACTTTAATCCGGAAAAACGAATATTTGTTAAGCCAACCCGAAATCCATGCGATGGGACAGCCAACTTTATGATATTGATACATCCCTTTAATTTTTCCATCCGGGCTCATACCCATCATAAATTCCATCATCAACCCTAAGGGACAAACCCAACGGCAGAAAACTTTGCCGAAAACCACTCCCAGTATTACTCCAGCCAGCAACACATACCAAAGAGAGATATGATAAACGGTAATACCGTAATACAGCCCTGCCGCCATAAAGGCCAGGATGAGAATTCGTTTATCAACAAGTAATTTCAACATAGTTCAGCTTATCCTTTTAAAATTTTAATTGCCAATCCATCACCATTTCAAATTCCCTTTTATCAGAAATAAGATCAACCGTATGCATTTTCACATTTTCAAATTATCTGATTTTCAAACTCCCGCTTAATTATATTATTACATCCCTGGCAAACGTGGAAATTTTCCAATCTTCGTCAGTCGGGCATAAACTCCCCAGCCTTTTTTCATCCAATGTCCGAAAACCGGCATGGGAATCATAATAGCTTTTGTACCATTCCGGAAAACGAAAGCTGCACCATCGCCGGTATCCATTACGCATAAAATATTCAGGTGTTCCTGGTATCCTTTTCGTTTGCTGCTTCCTTTTACACTCTCTGCAATATTATAAGCTGCGTTACGACCCATAAGTTCGGCAATGTGACCTTGTTTGGCAATCCAGTCAGGACCTTCGAGAGCCGCAATATCGCCGATGGCAAAAACATTTGGAAATCTTTGCACCTGGCCGTGATTGTCGATTTTAATAAACCCGGCTTCGGAAAGTGGCAGATCAGAATTTTGCAGGAGTACCGGGCCTGTGCCGGCAGCGATGAACATGGTAAAATCGGAATCCAGTTTTGAGTCATCTTCAAATATCACTCCGTCACTCACAAACTCTTTTATCTTTTTGCCAAATCGTTTGCCGATTTTGTAGCTGGCAAACATTTTGTCCATCATAGCTAAAGCTCCTTTGCCCATGCGGGCTCCGGGTTCATCCATAGGAGCAAAAAAGGTCAGTTCAAAATTATCCCTGAGCTTTCTGGACTTTAAATAGTTATGGATATTAAATGCCAGTTCAAAAGCCGGTCCGCCTCGAACAGCAGATTTGTCTTTTGGATTTCCGCCAAAACCAATAGCAATTTTGCCGCTGCCTATTTGAACCAGTTCATCTAGCCTGCTGCGGATTTCTAACGCCATTTCAGGCTTGGCGCAAATAGATAGAGTATGGTTTATACCCTTATGCTGCATTTTCTCTGCACCAAAAGCAACTACCAGGTAGTCGAAGGTTAAGGTTTGGTTTTCGCAAACTACTTTATTTTCTACAGCATGAATTTCAGTTACTTTATCAATAATAAGTTGGAATGGATATTTCTTTTGTATGGTTGCCAAAGGCACCTTTACATCATTGAATTCCTTTATATGAACAGGAACCCATATTGAAATGGGATACAGGTACAAATAGTCGCGATTAGAAACCAGGGTAACTTCGAAAACACCTTTTTTCTGTAATTCAATTGCTGTCTGTACTCCGGCAAAACCACCACCAAGAATCAGTACTTTTTTCATTTGTCAGTCACTTTTTTGTTGAAATGTAAACACTGTGAAATGATTTTTTTAGTCACTCTTCGGACATAATACTATTACAACCATTAGCCTGACCAAGTTGTAACGTGCCAGATTAAAAGCTAAACAATGAAAGAAGTAAGTTCGTAAAATTTCCAGCTTACTTTGAAATGCGCAGAAGCAGGCAATACTTTTAACCGCTTATCAGAAAGGACCGATAACCGACTTTACAATTTCAAAAGTTTCATCGGATGCGCCTTTAACGGCTTCGGCAGTAGCAGATGGCAACCCAACAGTCATAGCTGACATGTTAAGCAGGGTAACATACGTTTTGCCATCTTCTTTTTCGTACACCGAAATACGGCATGGCATCAGGATTGAACTGATCCTTTCATCATTTCTTTCCAGCATCTTACCTGAATAATCTGCTTTACAGATCTCCACTACCTGAACGGGCCTGACGTCCTTGCCTGATTTCGCCAACGATTGCTGTAAGTTGTGATTAGCAGGGTTCTGCCATTCTTTTTTGTCAGCAGCTACAATTAGTTTTTCAACTGTGGTAGGCACATCGTAAGGGCTTACCTGCTCAATGATTAATTGATTTGCATTCATGGTATGATAGGTTTTTCTTGTTAATTCAATTCTTTAGCGATTGCTATAGCTGCAATGGTTCCATCGGCAACTGCCGTGGTAATCTGCCTGTATTTTTTACTGATAACGTCGCCAACGGCATATACTCCGGGCATACTGGTACGCATGTCTTCGTCGGCTTTGATGTAACCCCATTGATCGAGTTCCAGTTTATCCCTGAACAAATCGATGTTGGGCTTCATCCCGATAAAGACAAATACGCCGTCGCTTACCAGTTTTGTCACAGTTTTGGTTTGTAGATTCTCTACTTCGGTTATCATTTTGTCGCCTTCACGGGTAAATGATCTGGGCTCATGCTCAAAAAGAACATTGATTTTAGAATTTGCAAACAATCGTTCCTGTGCCTGTTTGTTAGCAGTAAAAGCAGCAAACTGGTGAACCATGGTAATCTTACTGGCAAACTTGCTGATAAAATCCGCTTCTTCCACCGCTGAGTTTCCTCCGCCAATAACTACTACTTCCTTGTCGCCGTAATATTTGGCATCACAGGTAGCGCAGTAGGAGATACCCTTGCCTTTCAATTCACACTCACCTTTTACTCCCATCAGGTTAGGGGATGTGCCGGTTGCTATGATAATTTTCTTAGCCTTGATAGTTTCAAATTCATCAACTACAACTTCCTTCTTTTCCAGGTCAATACTCGAAACATCAACGGCAACTTTATAAATTGTACCGCAGAGTTTGGTTTGCTCCGACATGTTATGCGAAAGCAGATACCCGGGTTGAGGATCAATAAATCCGGGATAGTTGGACACTTCGTGGGTTGTTGAAACATGTCCGCCGGGCAGTGCTATATCAATAAGAACGGTATTAACTTTCGACTGGCAGAGGTACAATCCCGCGGTAAGTCCTCCGGGACCGGCACCGAGAATGAGCACATCAAATTCAGAAACAGTAGGTTTGATGTCTTTCTTAATCTCTTTTACACGTTCAGGTGACAGCATACTATCAAGCTGATGTATGATATCGCTCCGCTTTATGCCACCGGTAAGTGTTTCGGCTACTTGCACACCATTATCGAAGAAGAGTAGGGTAGGCGATGATTTAACGCCTAACTGCTCAGCCAAGGGCTTATTTTGCTGGCGAAACATTTTAACGAACTTGATATCGTTGCCATAGAGCTTTGCCAACCCTTCAAATTTGGGTGCAACAGCTTCGCAAGGCGGGCATTCGGTTGAATAGAAATCGAGGACAACTTTACCACCGGCAAGTATCTCAGTTTCGAATTCGGATGATGTTATTTCTTTCATTATTGTTTTTTTTTGATCGTTGTTTAGTATTAATTCAGTAACCCGGTAGACCGAGTTTCTTTTACCACGGAGGCACGGATTACACTAAGATACACAGAGGTATATTTTTCTCAGTGCTCCTTCGTGCTCTCTGTGCCTCTGTGGTTAAATTTTTTATTGAATTCATTGATGATATGGCTGTTTAATTCTTTTCGAAATAGGCTGAGAATCCAAGTTCAAGCAATTCCTTCACCGGGCGGCAATCGGTTGAACAGACTGAGCCGGTTCTGTTTTTGGCAACAGAACCACAGCCTCCTCCACAAGCGAGTTGCATGTTGCATGTGCTGCATTCAGCTATGGCCGTAACATCGCGGTTTTCCCAGGCGTTTATCATTTCCTCTTTGCGGGAAACTTCGGGGTAGAAAGTACCCAGTGATTCATCCTCTTTGCCAACGGTAGCGGTACACGAAAAAATATGACCGGTGTAATCGAAAGCCCATTCGGTTTTGCAGGCAGGACAAGCATCGAATAACGGATCAGGAAGGCTTCCATTTTCGGCCAGGAATTTCGAAATGGAATACGCAGGCTTATAAAATTCGAGAATGTACGGATGTTGTTTTACCTGTTTGTAAATGGTTTCGTAAAGTGAAATCCGGCTGAAAAGTTTCTCAGAAGTTGCCTGGCAATGATGCAATTCATAATTCCGGCCAAGTTGTGTTTTGAAAAACTCACTTTTGGTCCAGCCTTTATCAATGGCAAATTGCGCCATTTCCGGCAGGCCATCAATATTTTCCTTGTCAACAACCATGCGGAGGTTTACCGGCAGTCCATTTGACAGGCAGGCATCAATTCCGCCAACAATCTTGTCGAAAGTAGCACCGCCACCTTTCAGGAAACGGCGTTTATCATGTACACTTCCTTTGCCATCGAGGGTAACCTGGATTTCACGGATGCGTGCCTGCTTAAGGATATCGGCATAGTCAACCAAGGAATAACCATTGGTTACGAAGCAGACTTCAAGATCATTTTCATTAGCCTGTTTAAGCAGGTAAACTATCAAATCTTTCTGCTTTGGTGAATTAAGCAGTGGCTCACCACCAAAAACAGTAAGGTATTTCCTGCGCCCGGCAAATTCCAGCTTGATGTAGTTGAAAAAGGCATCAATCACTTCATGTGTGAGAGCTTGTCTGGAATTCGTATATTCATCCTGGTAGCAATAAGTGCAGGCGAAATTGCAACTGTAATTAGGCACAAAGAATAACTGTACTTCATCATCATCACGGGTATCAATAAAATCGAGGTATTTGCTGCGATAGAGCCGCTCTTCCTCTTTTTCATCTACAAGGTAGCCCTGTTCAGTCAGATTTGAATGAAAGTCAGGAGCAATCTCTTTTCCCGCAAGGAAATCATGTACCATTTTACCTTCTTCAGGATTTAAAATATCCGCGCTGCCGCTGAGCAGATTAACGATAAAAAAGTTATCTGACCCGGAAATCCTGGAGAAAATATTATGCTTCGAGTAATTCATTAATGCTTAATTGAAAGTTATAACCTTTGAACCCGTGAAGTTTTCACAAGCCCTTTTTTGAATTACCGTTCTTTAATCGTGACAGCCAACTACTGTTTTTGATGTTTTAGCGCAGCATTGAGCTACTTTCTTTGTGTTTACTTTTTGAGTTTCAATCTTTTTTTTCACAAGACTTTTCATGGTAAAATGTTTTAAGTGTTATTTAACTAATAAAATTTCATGGATCATTTTTTCAAGGGTTTCGGTTGAAACTAAGCCAACCGATTGTTGTGGCTGTCCGTTAGCAGGAATAAAAAGCAATGTTGGCATACTTGAAATTCCCATGCTTTGTGCCAGTTGTTGTTCCGCATCCACATCAACCTTATAGACGATGAGCTTACCTTTGTATTTTACTGCCAGATCTTCAAGGAGAGGTGATAGCTTTTTGCAGGGGGGACACCAGGTTGCATAAAAATCAATAATTGCAGGTAATTGACCTTCGTACTTCCATTGTGGATTAACCGGGTAGTTGTAAACATTTTCTTTAAATGTTTCATTTGTCAGGGCAGTAATGGTGCTTGAATCATTATTGTCCTTACCGGAGGTGTTATTACAGTTAGTCAACAAAATTGTGAAGCCTAACGCCATTAAAAGTATGACTTTTTTCATTATTTCTTAAATTAGTTTAGCAACAGCAACCACATTTTCCAGCTGCTTTTTTGCCGGCGATAGTAAAACTGCAAACCTCAGCATTTCCTTTTGCGTAAGGCGCCGATTCTTCGAGTATTTCAACTGAGGCAAAACCTGCCTTTTCAAGTTGCTGCATATATTCGGAACGTGTTACTGAACCGGCCCAACATTCGGCAACAGCCACAGGATCGTTTCGGTATTCGTCGGCAATTGGAGATGTGGCGTATATATCGCTGATGACAAATCTGCCGCCTTTTTTCATTATCCGGAATATCTCATTCCACACGGCCTGTTTATCCGAAGCGTGGTTGAGAGTGCAATTAGAGATCACCAGGTCGGCAACATTATCAGGAAGTTCCAGTTTTTCGAGTTCGCTGCGTACAAAGCTAACGTTGGCTACACCAAATTTCTCCGCGTTACGGCGGGCTTTTTCAAGCATCCCATCCGAAATGTCAATACCATAAACGAAACCGATTTTACCTACCGATTCGGCCATGCGAATCACATCAGTTCCCCTGCCGCTACCAAGATCGACACATACCTCACCGATTTTAGGCTCCGCATAATTAATTGCTCCACCGCATGACAGGCAGCATTCTGACTCTGCCAGTTCACTGTACCTGGTGTTAATTTCCTTTATTTCCATTGTATTGTGATTGTCGTAAAGTTACGTAAAAAATCAACATGTTTTGCAAGGACGGTTCACTATGAAAAATCCTATTGCTGCTCCGAAAAGCGCGCTGGAAAACGGATTGCTGGTAATACCACAGGAACCGGAGGCACAGCCTACAAAGTGGTAATATAAAAAACCGCCTAATCCTCCTATTAATACTCCTGCTACAGGTTTCCAGAAATAGGCTGAACGTATCAGTTCATTAAAATTCTTAGGACGAGGGTCATTCTCACAGGTTTCTTTCATTTCTGAATTCTATTGTTTTTGCCTTTTAATGCTTTGAATTTCTATTTAATATCTGGAGAATTATACAACTTTACTTATTTCCTTTACGAGGAAATCTTTGGTTTTAACACCAACAAAACGATTAACTTCTTTCCCGTTTTTAAATAAAATCAAAGTAGGAATGCTTCTCACTCCATATTTAGCCGAAGATTCACGGTTCGAGTCAACATCCAGTTTGGCTATTTTTGCTGTGTTTCCCAATTCTTCAGCAGTTTCGTTCAAAACCGGAGCCATCATTTTGCAGGGCATACACCATGCAGCCCAGAAATCAACCAATGTAACGCCATTTTTTACCTGTGCCTGGAAATTCGCGTCGCTGAGTTGTTTAATTGCGGAATGCGTTTCCTCTTCGGGAGTATTTTTTATCTTTTTGTAGGTGAGGTACATGTAGGTGATAAATCCGGCAAAAAGCAGGAAAGTAACTAGTATTGTTATTGTCATTATAAAGTGTGTTGAAGTTGTTTATTCAGATGAAATTCGTGGATATATTTTGAAGCAGCCAGGGCAGCTATGGTACCATCGGCAACAGCCGTTGTTACCTGTCTGTATCTTTTAACTATGGAATCGCCGGCAGCAAATACTCCCTTAATGCTGGTTTGCATATCAGCATCCACCACTATTTCTTTCCATTTGTTTAGTTCGGGTTTACCTTCAAGGAATTCAGTATTTGGAACGTATCCTATAAAGATAAAAACGCCATCGATAGGATGATTTTGAGTGAGTCCGGTCTTAAGATCAGTAATCTCAACACCTGCTAATTTTTCTTCGCCATGGAAAGCAGATATGACTGATTCCATCATGAAACTAATTTTCGGATGGGCTCTGGCTTCTTCAATTGCAAATTCAAATGCCTGGAAATGATCGAACTGATGAACAATGGTTACTTTGCTGGCATATTTGGTGAGGGAAACGGCTTCTTCGAGTGCTGAATTACCACCACCGACCACTATAATTTCCTTATCGGTAAAGAAATCCCCATCGCAGGTTGCACAATACGAAATGCCTTTGCCTTTCAGCATGTCTTCACCTTTTACACCTAACGTGCGCGAACGCCCGCCGGGAGTAAGAATTACTGTGTCAGTGGTAAAAACTGTGCCATCCGCGAGTATAACCTCTTTAATCTCTCCATCTAAGTTCAAGGATTCGAGCAGGATATTACTTTTAATAGCACAACCAAATTTTTTGGCCTGGTTGCGCATAATCATTGAAAGCTGGTATCCGCTGATGCTTTCAACACCAGGATAATTGGCTATTTCGTGCGTTAAAACCATTTGGCCGCCAAGGATGCCTTCGTTTAAAATCAGTGTTTTCACCCTGGCACGCGAGAGGTAGATGCCTGCCGTAAGTCCGGCAGGACCTGCTCCTATCACAATTGCATTATAATGGTTGTTGGAATCCATTTTATTTATTTTGCTGAGCTGAATTCGGAATCAAGAATTGTACGAACCTGTGCCATCGACTGAATGCTGGATGTTGCTTTTACCAGTTTGCCATTTTTATAGTACATGGTAAAAGGAATGCCCATGAAACTTTTAACTTCGGGGACGTTACGGATTACGTGCGATTCAGGACTGTCAAATTCCATATCGGCAAATTTTACATTTGTATATTCACCTTCAATATCTTCCATGATTCCGTAAACCGGAATACACATCGGACCCATACGGCCGCAGCAGATCATTACGTTCTCGTTTTCGCTGATAAATTTCTGGTGCGCTTCAGCCGTTTCTATATGTTTTAAATTTGTATAAAGCATTTTGTTAAGGATTTAGGGGTTAGGATTAATGTTGGATGTTTAATGTCGGATGTCGGATGTTAAGGGTCGGAAGTTGGATTGATGCGTATACAGCAGATTCGACATCCAACATCGCACATCCGACATTATTATAGGATTACAATTTCATGCGTTATTTCCATTGCTTTGCGGTAAGCAGCTGAAACACCGCAATATTGTTCCTGTGAAAGGTTAACTGCTTTCTGAAGTTTTTCAAGTTCGAGGCCCTCGCCTTTAAACTCATAAATGATGTGCATGGAGGTATAATGTTTAGGATGTTCTTCTGTCATCTCAGCTTCAACTCTGATATTGAAAAACTGAAGATCAACCCGCATCTTTTTGAGTATAGAAACCACATCCATTCCTGTACAGCCAGCCAAAGAAGCCAGCATTAGTTCTTTGGGACGGGCACCTTCATCATTTCCGCCTACTACAGGCAAAGCATCCATTGTAATATGATGGCCGCTAACAACAGCATCAAATTTCATATTTCCCTGCCACGATGTATCTACAGAATGTTTCATTTTTTGTCCTTTTAATTACGATGCAAAATTAGCCTGACTTCTTATATAAAATTGAATTCAAAGTTATACCTCAGCAAGTAGTTTCTTGAGATTGCACAACTTTTACCTTAATGTAGTTCCTTCTTTTAGCAGGATGAATGAGAATTTCCTGAACGATCAACCACAAACTTTTTGAATGTTATTATTGACGTATGAAAACATATACTGTTACTGATGTATGTGTACCTGACGTACTTGGTACTCCATGTTTTGGCGTTCTGCTTCCTGAAGAGATAGAATGAGTTCAGGAAAGCAAAGTGCAAGTATTGTCTCTGAAAGCTGAGACTATGATCAGGTAAGCCGAATTTGCTCGGGGTGTTTTGTATGTTGCAGGCGGGCTGGTCTGGCGGTTTGTAGAAGCTACGCCGCAATAGTAACCTGCTTATAATCCGTAACTACTAAATTATTCGGCTTTCGGCTGTTTTAAGCAAGCGTACCTGATATTTGAATCTTGAAAGTTCCTGCTGCCGAATTGCTTTCTTATTTTAAAAGATGATACTAATAATTTGCCGCATCTTTTGATTAGTAAGAAATCAGTTGGTTGCCTGGAAATGCCGGATACACTATGGTGGGTGGAGCAACAAAAATCCGCTAACTACATGATAATTAGCGGAAATTATAAATTTTGAAAAGGAATTGGTGACCCCGATAGGATTCGAACCTATGACCCGCAGCTTAGAAGGCTGCTGCTCTATCCACTGAGCTACGAGGCCGGGAAACGGCTGCAAAGATATAAAAACATTTCTTATTTCTTCCCTTATTGCGGCGCTTAAGGTAAAACACTGATTGGACTTATTATATGATTAAAAGATAGGTCGGATAAAATAAAGAGAATCAGATATTTAATCAATTTTCTATAATTTATTTTTCTAAGTCTTATTACTTTTTCCTCTGAGAGTAATAAACTTCTAAACAATTCTGATTTTACTCGACTTTTACCTGATCTACTTTTACTCACTAATGCGCTTGTCACACTCATATAACTCGTCATACTTTGAAAACTTCAAGTAAATATCTGAGCTCCGGAACACTTATCCTGATTATTGCAATAATCATTGCGCTGGTAGTTAACGATTTTTCCGGTACCTTACTTCTCCCGCTTTCATGGTTTGTTTATTACAGGCTTACATTAGCTTCGGAGATGCCGTTGCTTGTTCAAATGGTTTTTATATCAGGGATTTTCCTGTTGATAGTAAGTTTATTCAAATTTTCTATTACCGGTAAATTCAGTTTACCCGGATTTCATCTTAACCAGCTTCAGTCTAACGAAGGAAGTAATATTGTATACTTTGCATCTCGCGCATTTGATACATTAAATGGGAATTCGAAGAAGAATTCTTCTGTTATTCCTGATGATTCCGATAAAAAACCAAGTGGTGAACAAGGTATTATTATGATAACCTCAGGTAGCATCATGTTTGCCAATAAGGCCTTTTTCAAAATGACGGGATATCAGCCATTAGATGTTTTCGGAAAAGATTTCGCCTCATTGATCCGCCCTGATTCGCTCGTTAATTTTACTATGCTAAGCCGGTTAACGATTAATGAAATTCAGCAAACCCGTGGAATTAGTTTAATTTCAAAGAACAATAACAATATTGTTGCCTATACAGCTGCCACTTCCGATAATGGTTTTAACGCTGATGGGATCAATATATTTTATGTGAAGCAGGAAGATGCCACTGAAAATACGGAATCTACCCTGGATTCGTTATTTTTTGATTCAATTGAAAATGTAGAAACTCTGCATTGGATATGGGACGATAAAGGCATTATTTATTTAAATAACAGTTGTCGCAATAATCTACCTTTTACAATAGGCAAAATTATCGATAAGCCTGGTTTGATGTTGAAAGCAGTACGTAAACAAGATCGTGATGCAGTCAGGCTGGCGTTAAAGGAATATTCTACATCAGGAAAATTCAATAAAGAGATATGTTGCGTTCAGGAGGATGGTGAAGTAAGGTATTTTAAAGTAAATATCTACATTCAGTATGAAAATGGGATTCTCCCAATGCGCAATCACGCGATAGCGTATGATATTACAAAAGAAAAACAATCGCTCTATCACGCTGAAACAGCAGCACTACAAGCAGAAACCGCTAATACTAATAAAACCGCGTTTCTGGCAAATATGTCGCACGAAATCCGTTCGCCTCTCAATGGAATCATTGGATTTTCAGAATTGCTGGCCGATAAACACCTTACCGATGAAGAGCGTGAAAGATATCTGAATATTATTCAAAATAATGGGAATGCCTTAATTTCATTGCTTAGTGACCTGATTGATATCTCGAAACTGGAAACAGGTAAACTTGAAATTACAAATCGAAAGTTTGTTCCAACCAGTTTAATGGAAGAACTGAAGCATCAATTCGAAAGCTCATCCTATAGGAAGTCGGAAAACGTTAAAATTATTTTCAACACCAATTCAAGCTTCAAAGAACAGGAAATTGAATCAGATCCTAACAGGTTACGTCAAATACTTGTGAACCTGATTACCAACGCCATTAAATTTACCACAGCAGGCAGAATTGAAGTCGGCGCTGATTTCGCCGGGGAAGAAATGCTCTTTTGGGTTAAAGATTCGGGTATAGGAATTCCTCCCGAAAACCAACAGGCTATTTTTGAAAGATATCGCCAGGTTGATACAAAAGATGCCAGGCCAATTATAGGTTTTGGACTTGGACTGGCAATTTCAAAGGCAATTGTCGAATTACTCGGCGGTCATTTATGGGTCGAATCTACTCCTGGTGAAGGTTCACTCTTCGCATTTACTATTAAAACTAACATTGTAATCAATACTACTATGGAAACAACTCAAGTAAACAACAGCTCTTATCCTTTTGATTTTAAAGAGCACACAATCCTTATAGCTGAGGATATCGATTTCAGCTTCCTTTACATAGAAGCAGTACTTCGCCGTACCGGAGTAAAAATTCTGTGGGCTCAGAATGGCAAAGAAGCTATTGAGCATATAAAAACTAACCTGGACATCGATCTGGTGTTAATGGATATGCATATGCCTGTTTTAAACGGATATGAAGCTACCAGCACGATTTCAGCACTCAGGCCAGGTTTGCCGATTATTGCTCAAACCGCTTTTGTACTTCCTGATGATGTTAAGAAATGTTATTCAGTCGGATGCTCCGGATACCTTGCTAAGCCAATTCGCAAAGATCAGTTGCTGAATACATTGTCAGAGTATTTTGAAAAAATGGAACAACAAGCTGAAACGGTTCCTGCATACAGGGCAAATATTGGATAATTTTTGTCTGCTGGTCATGATCAAAATAGTGTATATTCTGTATTTGCCAGGTAAATGCTTTTGCTGCTGAATCCGAAAACAGATAAGCCTAATTCTAGAAAAAATATTCACTTATTACGCTAATAATAAGTTCGGTTATAGATACAAAAAACCCTTCAATTGAGGGGTTTTTGTATTTGTACAGGAATCTGCTAGTACTAGTGTATTTATCCGTTCTTCGTAACTATTACAACTGATCCATGATACACGTGGTATTTCTCTCGCTATAAAAAATCCTGAAAAAGAATCTGGTTTCTGGAATAATACTAATCCCTTCAAAGAAAAACGTAATGTCTGAATATTAAAGAGTTATAGATTGCGCAATGTTGCTGTGTTTGTAAAAAGGATTTTGAAAACAAGGCCGGTACTCTATCAAATTTACTTCAAGCCAACCAAAGCGAAAGTTGCATCCAGATAGGCGAAAATATCTTCTGGCAAGTTATTCAGCCTTTTCTCACTGCGTGCGGTGCCTAAGCGAACTACAACAGTATTTAACGAGGGAATAATAAATATATACTGCCCCAGAATTCCCCGGGCATAAACAACTTTTTGCCCTTTGTATGTAAGCATCCAGAACTGGTAACCGTAATAAGTGAGAGGCTTGCTGTCTTCACCTTTCAGCCAGCTTGCCGGAGTTGTTGCTTGCTTTAGGTATTCTTTTGAAATAATTTGCTCATTATTGAATTTACCGCTGTCGAGAACCATCTGGCCAATACGCGCGAAATCTGTGGCTGTACTGTTGAAGCAACAATAAGCTTTTTCAACTCCGTTAGTATGGTCGAGGCTCCATAAAGCGGGATGTTCGGCCCCTAAAGGTTTCCAAAGCTTTTCGGAAGCATTTTCTGAAAGAGTTTTACCTGTAATTTTCTCAATAATCAACGATAGTAATTGTGTATCACAACTCTGATAATTGAAAACTTTGCCTGGTTCATTTATAACGGTCAGCCCAAGCATTTGTTCTTCAAGATGACCTCCATAATATGCTTTTGTGGTTGGCGAAAAAAGGCTGGAATATCCTTCGTCCCAATCAATTCCCGAACTCATGGTCAGCAAATCTTTAATAGTTAGTTTATAACCATTTGTGTTTTTAAAATCCGGAAGGAAATCAGTAACAGGCTGATCGAGGCTTTTAATTTTACCTTCATCAACAAGACTACCAACCAAAAGTGAAACTATACTTTTAGCAACTGAAAATGAATTGCTTCTCGTAGTATCACTTGTGCCACCCCAATATTCCTCATGAATGATTTTTTTATCACGGATAACCACGAATGCGGTAGTGCCAAAAGTATCGAAAACTAATAGCTGAGCAGGATCTATCTTTTGAACATTGTACAATGAATCATTTTGCCAGGGAATGCCTTGTAAATTCGACACAATCCTGTTCTCAAAAATTTTATAATCATCAATATTAGCGTGCCCATAAACCAATGCCCGTCTGTAATGTTCAGGCATAATAATATAAACCAACAGCAGGAAAACTGCCAGGAAGAGCAGAATGTGTTTGGTTCTCTTGTTCACAATGGTTCAGATTAAATTGCTAGTGAGGAGAATTGCTTCCATCTCCTTCTGCATGGTTTGTGCTTCCAATGCAGCTTTTTCGACGAAATCGGTTCCTGCAGATGCAAACAGAATGCTTCTGGACGCGTTTACAAGTAAACCGCAATGATCGTTCAGACCATATTTTGCAACAGCATGCAAATCACCGCCTTGTGCCCCTACACCGGGAACCAGAAGAAAATGATCCGGGACAATTTTACGGATTCCCTCAAGCATTTCGGCTTTTGTGGCACCAACCACATACATCATATTATCTGAAGTTCCCCATTTGGAAGTACGTTCAAGGACGCGTTCAAACAATCGGGTTTCATTCACATCGGCAAATAACTGGAAATCATCGGAACCTTTGTTTGATGTTAGCGCAAGCACAATAGCCCATTTCCCATGGAAAGCCAGGAAGGGTTTAACGGAATCCTCACCCATATAAGGAGCCACGGTGATAGCATCAAAACTGAATCCCGAAGCTTCTTTGTCGAAAACCGAAATTGCATATTGAGTTGAAGTATTTCCTATATCCCCACGCTTGGCATCGGCAATAGTGAAAATTTCGCTGCTGAAGTTTTCAAGGTAATTCATTGTCTTTTCAAGGCTTTCCAAGCCTTTGATGCCGCGGCTTTCGTAAAATGCGAGGTTTGGTTTGTAAGCAACAGCATAAGGAAGCGTAGCATCAATAATCTGTTTGTTAAATTCAAAGACAGGATCTTCAGTACTTAGAAGATGTTTTGGGATTTTATTCAGATCGCTGTCGAGGCCGACGCAGAGGAAGGACTTCTTATTTTGGATTAGTTTGAAAAGGTCGGAACGGTTCATATAATCAAGGTGCTTAGTGCCATGTGCTTAGTGCTGAGAGGCAAGACCGGCACAAATTATTGAACAAATTAACACAAAATATTCTTGCCAAATTTGTAAAATTTGTGACTTAAATCCGCATTCTGAAATCAGCAATCTAAAATTATTCCGTAACTTCTTTCAGCCTCTCAGCATTTTCAGCCAGCTGTAACGAATCAATAAAATCCTGTATTTCGCCATCCATAAAAACCGGTAAGTTGTACATAGTATGGTTAATACGATGGTCGGTAACGCGGCTTTGCGGGTAGTTGTAGGTGCGGATTTTTGCCGAGCGGTCACCTGTGGAAACCATGGTTTTGCGTTTTTTCGAAATCTCGTCGAGGTATTTCTGGTATTCCATTTCAAAAATACGGGTACGCAGCACGGTCATCGCTTTTTCGTAATTCTTCATCTGCGATTTCTCATCCTGGATTGCCACAACAATTCCGGTAGGAGCATGAGTAAGACGTACAGCGGAATAGGTTGTATTTACACTCTGTCCGCCTGGACCGGACGAGCAATATGTATCTTTACGGATATCGCTTGGTTTAATGTCAACATCAAACTCGTCGGCTTCAGGCAGAACAGCAACCGATGCTGCCGAAGTATGAATGCGACCTTGAGTTTCAGTATCAGGCACCCGTTGAACACGGTGAACGCCCGATTCGTATTTCAACAAACCATAAACGCCATCGCCCTTGACCTCAAAAATAACTTCTTTAAAGCCACCCATAGTGCCTTCTGTCATACTTACAGGCTCAATTTTCCAGTTTTTACGTTCGATGTAACGGGTATACATGCGGTAAAGGTCGCCGGCAAAAATACTGGCTTCGTCACCGCCGCTTCCTGCCCTGATTTCGACTACGGCATTTTTAATATCCTGAGGATCGGAAGGAATAAGCAATAAACGGATTTCTTCTTCCAGCTTGTCTTTCTGATCGTTAAGCGAATCCATTTCTTCACGGGCAAAAGCACGCATTTCCTCATCTTTTTCTTCATCCAGAATTGAATGGCAGGCTTCAATGCCTTCGACAAGTACTTTATATTTTTTATATCCCTCAATAATGGGCTGAAGTTCTTTGTAGTCTTTGCTGAGCTTAATGTATGCTTTCATATCCGACATTACGTCAGGATCATTGATTTGTTTCTCAATGCTAAGGTAACGTTCGTGAATGGCTGCAAGCTTGTCTAACATATATTTATCTGATTTTTGCGGGTGCAAAGGTACAAGAAATGGCGGAAGTTTTTACATAATTCTCCCGCTCAGAATATGAGGCTTTGTTTTGACAGGAAATATACAATTTCACATTGCTAAGCAACAGTCTTTGCTATTTCGCCTATATCCCTGATTACAGATGTTTTAATGTTGCGGCTGGAGAACTTAACATATCAGTGCTTTATGAGATCCGGGTTGATATACATTTGTTTTGTAAAGGGTCTTATATCCTGAGAATCAAATATTTTTTTCAATCCGAGCTCTTCCGATTTTAATGATTTCTTTCCGCTTTGAGCAATCCCCAGTATATCATTTAAAGCAACCCTTAATAATTTTTCATTCTGATCCCCAAATGGTAACAGATTGGCAATATCTTCTTCGGCTAAATAATCAGGTGTCAATCCATTAACAAAGTCAGAAACGCCGTCTTTATTAGCTATTTTGACAACAATGGGTTGCATGGCCCAATTATTATTTGGATTTACAACTCCGTTTGCATCCCAATCCTTAAGTGTAATTGATCCCACATACTTTCCTGCTGTATTGATTCCTATAGTAAATATCTGCATGTAAGGTTTCAATCCGTTAATAAGGGCTTCGCTGGCTGATGCAGTATTGTCGGATGTTAAAACATACAACTTGCTAAGGTTTAATGTATTAATTGGCGTTTCGGCTGTAGTGCCGGTCTTTACAATAGTGCCGGTAAAGCTTTCATTCATTGATGAAGCCCCGTTGGCACCTACCAAATAATTTTGGAAAGCAGTATTATATTGCCTCTTCAGGAAAATTTCGGATGTTGATGTTCCGTGAATCATACTGGCAAGATATTTTGCCGTTTGCACTGATCCACCTCCGTTATATCGCAGATCGAGAATCAGTTTATCGATGCCGGCATCTTTAAATTTTTTAAAAACGTTATTTAACTGAATATCGAAATCAGCATTAAAACCATTGTAAACCAGGTAGCCAACTTTGAAAGCGCCGACCTGCATTACCGTATCCAATTGTATAGGATTCTCCTGCATTTGAACAGCCGTCATGGTTACTGTTTTCCCATTCAGCGAAATTGTAGTTCCTGAAATAGCGGCCATGGATAATGTATACGTTACTTTAGTAAATAATTGAGTTTGATAGTTGTCAACTGTGAGCTGAATACCATCCACTTTCATAAAGAGGTCACCACGCTTAATGCCTGCTTTTGCGGCGGGCGAATCTTTATACACATACCTTACAAATCCAAATACATCGCCCGAAGTACCAATTCTGGCCAGCATGAAATCAAAGCCCATAGTTTCGGAAATACCTTGTATCCAGTTGTCGATAACCTGCGAATCATCTACAATAAACGACCATTTATCAATGGTTTTATATTGGTAGAGAAGGGAAGTAAAAAGTGCGTTCGGATCAGAATATCCGTTTAAAAACGAATTCATCGCATCTTTGGTTGTATATTTCGTTGCCGACAGATTTGAAACCTGATCAACCCATAAATAATAGTCTTTCAGCCCGTTATAAATGAATTTATTTACATCGGTAGCTTCACTTATTGCTGTATCTTTTTTGCAGTTCGACAGTAGGAAGAGCAGCAATAAAAAAGGGAAAATCCGGACAGAGAATTTGCTTGCATTTTTCATCTTAACAAGAATTTATTTTATAGATCTATGCTTCTGAAAGTGAAATGTATTAAACGGTTAAATATAATTTTTGGTTTGTTCAAATTTTGTTTTTTTTGAAATTTTATAATTTTAAAAACAATAGGTATTCTAAAGTAATCGGGTTTCAGGTATAATTTAGGAATTCAAAAGTAAACTATATCATTTGGCAGAAGCTCCTAATACTCAAAGATTTCCGAAATTGTTTTAATAGTCAGTTTCTTACCTTCCCGGCTTTCACACCTGCCAACAATCTGAGCCGGGATTCCATAACTCTCAGATATGGTAATGATTTCATTAGCAATATGTTCAGGAACGTACAGCTCCATCCGATGACCCATATTGAAAACCTGGTACATTTCGCGCAAATCCGAGCCTGATTGTTCCCGTATCATCCTGAAAAGAGGTGGGATTGGAAACAGATTATCTTTGATAATGTGTAAGTTATTTATAAAATGCAGCACTTTGGTCTGTGCTCCGCCGCTGCAATGTATCATTCCATGAATTTCCGCACGGTATTCTTCAAGTATTTCCCTGATAACCGGAGCATAAGTACGGGTTGGGGAAAGTACTAATTGTCCAACATTCATACCAGGAACTTCAGAAGGATCGGTAACCATGAGATTTCCTGAATAAATAAGTTTCTTATTAATAGCCCGGTCATAGCTTTCTGGATATTTTAAAGTATAGTCATGACCAAAAACATCGTGCCTTGCCGAGGTGAGCCCGTTGCTGCCCATACCTCCATTGTATCCTGTTTCGTAGGAAGCCTGTCCGAATGACGCAAGCCCTACAATTACATCACCGGCCTGAATTTTATTTTCAATTATGTTACTCCGGTGAACCCTGGCTGTTACAGTGCTGTCAACAATAATGGTTTTAACTAGGTCGCCAACATCTGCAGTTTCGCCACCGGTGGAATGAATTCCAATTCCGTTTTCGCGCATCATGGCAAGGCATTCTTCGGTGCCTTCAATTATTGCACTGATCACTTCGCCCGGAATCCGGTTCTTATTCCTTCCAATAGTAGATGAAAGCAATATCCCGTCCGTAATTCCGATACAGAGTAAATCATCGGTATTCATAACAACAGCATCCTGGGCAATGCCTTTCCAAACTGAAATATCACCGGTTTCGCGCCAATAAACATAAGCCAGCGACGATTTAGTTCCAGCGCCGTCGGCATGCATTACACAGCAATATTCAGGATCATTGCCCAGCAGGTCAGGAACTACTTTGCAGAAAGCATTCGGATACAATCCTTTGTCGATGTTTTTAATAGCATTATGTACATCATCCTTGGTTGCCGAAACTCCTCGCTGTGAATACCTGTCTGTCATTGTTGGCTGTAGTTGATAAGTTATTTTAATTTTTAGATAAGTTCAGCTAGCTGGTTTTAAAATCCAGGATCTAAAATTCAAATGTTACATTCGAACTCCCGGACTAAATTTTAGAATTCCAAAGACCTGGCCCCAAAAACCTAAAACCTTTACCACAAGTAGTTATTTGAAAATAATCTGCTTTTTCTCCTTATCAATCGTAAATGTTCCGAACCGTTTAAGCACTTTCTCGCTCATAAGAACAGGAGATTTTTGTTTCTGTAAGACAGTTGCCTCCAGATCAAATGCTGACTTGGTAGTTATGTTTATTTCTCCGACGGTGAAAGTAGATTTATCAGCTACTGAATTATTTCCCAGAATTTTCTCAGCGTCACCGGCAAAATCTGTTTTCCCAATTGCTCCCGATTTCAACATTTTTAGGGTTGCTTCAACAGAGAAACTTAACCCAGGCCCTTCTTCGCTCAAGGTAATTTGTGTTGTATAGCCATTAACAACTGCTGAAAATGAAAGTGAATTATCCGGGTTTGTTGTAAGAGGAACCACATTGTCGTCCGGATTTATTTGAATAACTACTTTCTGAGGTTGACTGGTAACTGCTTTGTCAGGTACCTGGTTTGGAACTGCTTTTTCCTGGGTTTGAGTTGAAATTGCCTTTTCCGGTGTCTGACCTGGAAATGCCTGGTCCTGCGTTTGGGTAGGCGTTGTTTTAGCCGGAATCTGGCTTGTAATTACCTGATTCTGCGTTTTTGGAACAAAATCCTTACTAATAATCCGGAATTCTGAACGACGATTTAATGAATATGCAGCCTCCTGCGCGGGTTTTGTTGACAACGAATCGATAAAAGTCTGTGATAATAAGGTTCCCGCTTTAAACAGGAATCCATCTTTTACTATGTCCTTAGCTAATCTGCGTGGAACGCGCTCACCATATCCTTTGGCGACAAGCCTGTCAGGGTCTATCCCTCGTTCAATAAGGTAGTTAACAACCGATTCGGCACGTTTCTGCGAAAGCACATCATTGCTCTCATCCGTACCGCGTGAGTCAGTATGTGAAGCCAGTTCAATAATAATTGTTTCGTTTTCATCCAGCGTTTTTATCAAACCTTGCAGAGAATCCTGGTATTGAGGTTTCAGATCCCATTTTGCAAGATCATAGAGAATGTCGGGGAGAACAACCGGTTTGTCTGGAATAGGTTCCAGTTTGAAATCGAGAGTAAAATCCTTGCTGCTTTCGAGCCCAACAGTTGTTTCTTTTGCTTTCTTGTTTAAATAATTCGCTTTCAGACAGATAAGCTCATACGTTGTATTCGGTTTTATCTGCGCTTTGTTGAAACTGTAAAAACCCTTTGCGTCAGTTTTCGCTTCAATGGATGTGCCGTTCGAACCGGTTAGTTTCACTACAGCTCCCTGTATAAACTGTAGTGTTTTATCATCCTTTACTACACCGGCAAGGGTAAAAATAACCGGTGGATTTACAAACGAGTAAATATCGTCGCTGCCACGGCCGCCTTTACGGTTGGAAGTGAAAAAGCCTTTGTCTTCTTCAGGGTTAAATACAATTGCAAAATCATCGCCCGGAGAGTTTATCGGAACTTGTAAATTCACGGGTTTAGTCCATCCACCATTCGAAAATGTGGAACGGAAAATATCGAGACCACCTAATCCCGGAAGCCCATTCGAAGAAAAATACAAGGAAGTATCGTTTCGCATAAACGGAAACATTTCATCGTCGGGAGTATTGATTACCGGGCCGGCATTTAATGGCCGTCCGAAATTATCGCCGGTTGTTTTTCGAGTCGAAAACCAGATGTCTTTACCTCCTTCTCCATGAGGTAAGTTGCTGGTAAATACTAAAGTAAGTTCATCCGGACTGATTGATGGATTACCAAATACGGTAGTACTGTCGCCACCCAGGTCGAGTGCAACAGGTTCACCCCAATTGCGTCCTGCACGCCTCGATACCATTATTTTACATCCCTGAAGTGTTCCTTTATCATTGGAACAACGCGTAAAATACATCTGGTTGAACTTGCTGTTCACGGCTGGATTGCCTTCATTTGCTTCGGTATTAATAATATTACCGGTTTCCAGTTGAACGGGTGTCGACCATTGTCCTTTGGGATCAAGTTTAGAAACAAAAAGATCACTGAAGTTTTGGCCTGTCCAGTTATCCATATCTTTCCCTGTAGCTGCGTCGCGGGTTGAAGTGAAAATTAAAGTATTGTAGAGTTTATCCGCGTAAGTAGTTGAAAAATCTGATTCCTTCGAATTTAATACCTTTTCGAGTTTAATCTTTAGTTTAGTCGGATTATCAATCCAATCCTGTGCGAGTTTACAGGATTGCGAACCTGTAGGTCCACGTGGATCGGCAGGAACCAGCTCTGTGTATTTCTCGAAATAGGTTTTAGCTTCAGTATATTTTTCATTCGATTTCATAGCCTCAGCGAGGTGAAGAAAAACCAAAGGATTAGTTTGGGCATATTTTGTTTTGGCAAGTCTTTTATATGCCGCCTCTGCTTTCTTTGTATTATTAATAATGCGGTAGCATTCAGCCATTTGATATGAAATCTTCTCTTTATCCGGTTTTGCTTTTGCTTTCGACAAGGCTTTTTTGTACTTGGTAAGCGCAACATTGTACTGCATATTGTTGAATGCATCGTCGGCAACGCGAAGTACGCGGTTCTGGGCAAAAACCGGAAATGCCGCAAAGCTGAAAAATAAGGTAAACAGAAGAATACGTATTCTCATATTGTAGTATATGAACTGGTCAAAAATAGGGGTTTAACTATTGTTTTATGTAACGGTATCGCAATATATTTATTATTCCGTTTTTGTGGTATTGGTTTCAACTTTAGGTAGCTCAACAGCTGATTCTTTAACTGGAATTGGTTCTTCTTCAGGTAAAATAGTAACAGCAGGTTCGGCAGGTTTGTCTTGCGTATACATTTGAGTATTTACTTGTGCTTTAGTCTTATTAAACTCGCGGTTTACACTTTCAACCTGATCTTTAACCTGGTTATGGGCTATTTTTATTTCATCCTGTATAACTGAAGTTTCTTTCTTGAATTCATTGGTGAGATCGTTAG
Organism: Bacteroidales bacterium; assembly: GCA_963665485.1. Classification (GTDB taxonomy): domain Bacteria; phylum Bacteroidota; class Bacteroidia; order Bacteroidales; family UBA4417; genus UBA4417. The sequence goes on from OY762227.1 coordinate 3,170,573, forward strand.
TAGCTTTTTTCATCTGGTTCATCATCCGACCTGCTTTACGGGCCATTTCAGGCATTTTTTCGGGCCCGAAAACCAGGAACACAACCAGCAGGATAAGCAGAATTTCTCCTCCACTCATATCAAGAAATAGTAATACCGGTAATCCGGACATAGATTGAATTTTACAGATTTGACCTACAAAAGTAATAAACTACGTGCACTTAAACGTAAAATATCTTTTGATGTTCCATTAAACCGATGCGTAATAGTTAAAGTGAGAGATTTTTCTATATAAATATTCCGTTTCAGCCAATTTTAAATAGCTTAAACCTTTGATTTTCGATAAATTAATTTTCGGATTTTGTCCATTCTTTCAGGGTTAAAAAGAGATTTCAGTCTGAGGGAAACCTGATTATTTAAAAGCATTATAAATTGCAAAATTTCATATTTGGAATTGTGAATAAGTTAATTTTGCCCTGTTAACTGAATAACAGATAAGTGTCGGAATTGTATTAAAGTTCCTTTAATTTTTGGGTTTGAAATCATTTACCGGATCATAATATGCAATGTTTTATTGCTGGTTTAGTATATAATCGGGAAGAATAAAGCTTGTAGTTTCTGTAATGAAATTCACACCAAATGTATCAGAATACCTTGTTTAACCTTAGTGTAAATATAGCCTATGTCCGCTTCACACGAAAGTCATCACCCCTTAACCCTTAGTGGTGAGCTACGGCTGGAAACCGGTGTTATCATAAATAAATGCTACCAGTGCGGCAAATGTTCCGCCGGTTGCCCGGTGGCTGAAGAAATGGATTATCCGCCCAGCCTGGTTATGCGAATGCTGCAGACTGACGATCCGAAACATTATGAAAAATTGTTGCGGTCCATGTCCATCTGGCTTTGCGTTAGCTGCGAAATGTGCCTTACCCGCTGTCCGATGGAAATAGATATTCCAACTCTAATGGACAACCTGAGACAAAAATCGTACAAGGCTAAAAAGACCAATCCCCAGGCCAAAAAAATTATCGCGTTTCATAAATCATTCCTCGATTCGATCAATATTACAGGTCGCTTGTATGAAATGGGACTGATTGTGGATTATAAAATGCGTACCGGTGCCATGATACAGGATGTTGCCATTGCGCCTAAAATGTTTGTTAAAGGCAAATTAAACCCGGTTCCTGAATTTATTAAAGGAAGGAAAAAAGTTGCTGCAATTTTTAATCGGGTTCAAAAAGATAATAAGGAGGGAAAATGATAAAAGTAGGATTCTACCCGGGTTGCTCCATGAAAGGTGGCGCACAGGAATACCAGGAATCAGTTACCGCCCTGGCAAAAGTATTTGACATCGAACTGGTGGAAGTTCCCGACTGGAACTGCTGTGGGGCTACGGCTGCACACAATATGAATAAGGAATTATCCCTTAGTCTGCCTGCCCGTATTATGGCATTGGCCGAAAAAGAAGGAATCACGGATATCGTAGTTCCCTGTGCTGCCTGTTACAACCGTCTTTCGATAGTTAAACATGAACTTGCGGAAGATCCTTCGCTGAGTTCAAAAGTTGCTTCGATTATTGACCTGAAATACGAAGGCACTACCCAGATTCTGAATATTATTCAGTTCATCGACAAATACATTACCGATAAGCTGGAAGAAAAAGTGGTTAGACCATTCGATTACAAATCAGCTTGTTACTATGGCTGTTTGCTAGTACGGCCTCATTCCATCCTGAAATTCGATAGGGTAGAAGATCCGCAAAGCATGGATGTGCTTGTGAAAAAAGCAGGTGGAAATGCCATCGACTGGGCTTTTAAAACCGAATGTTGTGGAGCCGGAATGTCGGTTTCACGTACCGATACGGTTGCCAGGTTATCAGGAAATATTTTGAAAGATGCAGTGGATCGCGAAGCTGAAGTAGTAGTGGTTGCCTGTCCGATGTGTCATTCAAACCTGGATATGCGTCGGCCCGAAATCAATAAATTTCTGGAGAAAAAGATTGATGTTCCTGTAATGTACATTTCCCAGGTGCTTGGCCTTGCCGTTGGTCTTGATGCCAAAACACTCGGATTGAACCGTCATATGACCGAAGTAAATCTGCCTGTACGGCCTGTGAAAGAACCAGAGGTTGCTACAGTTCCTGAAAAAGTTGTAATCACTCAAAAAACGGAGGCTTAACCATGTCGCGGATAGGAGTATTTGTTTGTCACTGTGGTGAAAATATTTCAGCCACTGTAAATTGCGAAAAAGTAGCCAAAATAACCGGTGAACTCAAAGGTGTCGAATTTGCCACCGACTATAAATATATGTGTTCCGATCCCGGCCAGACCTTGTTAAAGGAAGCCATTAAGGAACATAAACTGGATGGTGTTGTTGTTGCAGCCTGTTCGCCTCGCATGCATGAGCCTACTTTTCGCAAGGCTTGCTCCGAAGCCGGGTTAAATCCTTTCCTCTGCGAAATGTCGAATATCCGTGAACATTGTTCATGGGTGCACCCGAAAGATGATCTTACCACTGAAAAAGCCCAGGATTTGGTCAGGGTAATGGTTGAAAAGGTTAAAAAGAACAAAGCTTTAAATTCCATTAAAGTTCCGGTTACCAAAACGGCTCTTGTTGTCGGAGGTGGAATTGCCGGAATACAGGCTGCTCTTGATATTGCCAATTGCGGGCACAAGGTGATCATGGTCGAAAGACAACCTTCGATTGGCGGCCATATGTCGCAGTTATCCGAGACTTTCCCAACGCTCGACTGTTCGCAGTGCATTCTCACACCACGAATGGTGGAAGTTGCGCAACATCCTAATATTACACTTCATACTTATTCAGAAGTTGAAAGTGTGGATGGCTTTATCGGAAATTTTAAAGTTAAAATCCGTAAGAAATCAAAAAGTCTTGATGAGCATTTGTGTACAGGTTGCGGACTTTGCACCACAAAATGTCCTCAGAAGAAAATCCCTAATGAATTTGAGCGCGGACTTGGAATGCGCCCGGCAATTTACGTTCCTTTCCCACAGGCAGTTCCAAATAAACCTGTCATCGACCGGGAGCATTGCACCTATTATATTAAAGGTAAATGCAAAGTTTGCGAAATCGTTTGTCCAACCAAAGCCATCCGTTTCGACCAGGAAGATGAAATTCTTGACGTAGCAGTCGGCGCTATCGTTATGGCAACAGGTTTTGATGTTCTGAAAACCGATTACTTCCCGGAATATGGCTATGGTAAATATGCTGATGTAATCGACGGTCTCGCATTTGAGCGCTTGGCTTCAGCTTCCGGCCCGACTCAGGGCGAAATCCGCAGACCATCAGACGGACAGATTCCGAAAAAGATTGTTTTTGTTGCCTGTGCCGGTTCACGCGATCCTGCCAAGGGAATTGAATATTGTTCGAAAATCTGCTGCATGTACACTGCCAAACATGCAATGCTCTATAAGCATAAAGTTCATGATGGAATTCCGTATGTTTTCTATATGGATATCCGCGCAGGCGGTAAAAATTATGAAGAATTCGTCCGCCGTACGATAGTAGAAGACGAAACCCAATATATCCGTGGCCGTGTTTCAACTATTTACGAAAAGAACGGAAAACTTATTGTAAAAGGAGCTGATACCTTGATGGGTGCCCAGCCTGTTGAAATTGAAGCAGATATGGTTGTCCTGGCAACAGCCGGAGTAGCTAATCATGGCGCTGAAGAGCTGGCACAGACGGTTCACATTTCGTACGACCCTTATAAGTTCTTTGCTGAAGCCCATCCCAAACTGAAACCTGTCGAAACCAATACTGCCGGTATTTTCCTTGCCGGTGCCTGCCAGGCTCCTAAGGATATTCCTGAGTCAGTAGCCGCCGCTTCGGGTGCTGCAGTTAAGGTTGCCGCTTTATTCAGTAACGACCAGCTTACCCGCGATCCGCTGGTGGCTGTTGTAAACCGTTCAGCACCTCCGGTTTATTCGCAATGTGTCGGATGTTTCCTGTGCCAGAGTGTTTGCCCTTACCAGGCTATCGAGCGCGAAGAAATCAAAAACAGGAATGGTGAAGTGATAAAAACGCTTGCCCGTGTAAATGAAGGCCTTTGCCAGGGCTGCGGAACCTGTGTCGCTCTATGCCGTACCAAGGCGATCGATATACATGGATACTCAAATCAGCAGGTTTATACTGAAGTAATGGCTTTGTTAAATGACTAGGAGTAAAGGGAGACTAAATTGAGTTGTGAGAATAGAGAATACAGAATGTAGAATACAGAATGCAGAATGCAGAATAAAGAATGCAGAATAAAGAATGCAGGGTACAGAATACAAAATTAAGAGTTAGAATGCTTTGAATAAGGTAATTGCTTAAAAATTGGATAGGAAAAATATGCCGGCAAAGAGTTTTCAGGATTTAATAGTTTGGCAAAAAGCACATCAGTTGGTTCTGTCGATTTATCAATTTAGTGAAGCTTTTCCTGGTAAAGAGATGTATGGTTTGACTTTGCAATTGAGAAGAGCAGTCGTTTCAGTTGCTGCGAATATTGCTGAAGGTTTTAAGAAAACCGGAAAACGAGATAAAATCCGCTTTTTGAATATTGCTCAAGGCTCGCTCGAAGAATGTCGGTATTATTTAATCTTAGCAAATGACTTAAAATATGGTGAAAACAAAGATTTGGATAAAAAAGCAGAAGAAGTTAGCAAACTGATTGAAGCATATAGCAAAGCAATTCTTACTTCTATCTCCTGAATCTTGGCTTCCGTCTTCTGTCTTCTTACTTCTGTCTTCTTACTTCTGTCTTCACAAACCTGAAAATAAATTTTAAACAAGCTCCAACATAAAAAGTATGCAGGAATTTGAACCAAAAATAGTGGCATTTGTATGCAACTGGTGTACCTATGCCGGCGCCGACCTCACAGGCACAAGCCGCATAAAATATTCGGCCAATGTAAAGATCATCCGTTTCCCGTGTACCGGCCGCATTGACTTTATGATACTGATGAAAGCTTTTGAAAACGGGGCCGACGGCATCATCGTTTCCGGCTGCCATCCGAATGATTGCCATTACAGTACAGGAAATTTTCATGCACGCCGCAGATGGATCGTTTTTCGCAACCTGCTGAATTTTTCAGGAATTGATACAGAACGTATTCAGTTTAGCTGGGTTTCGGCAGCCGAAGGATTTAAATGGGCTGACGTTGTGAATAACACTGTCAAAAAGATCAAGGAAATCGGGCCTTACGAGAATTATAACAAGATTGCTGTTTCCACATTGTTTAAAGAGGAGGGCGCAACCAATGAGTGATTTGATAAAAAAAGTAACAACTTTACTGAACGATAAAACGATCAATGCTTTTATCGGGTACGAAAAAGGCTCGGTCGACCGCATCAGGGCAATTTTTGCCAGGACAGAAGATCAGGCGCAAAAACTGATATTAAACGCATCCTGCACACAAAACCTTGCCGGTTACCTGATGAAACATGAGGTGAAAAAGCTTGGTAAACTCGGTATTTTAGCTAATGTGGCTGCTTTACGGAGTATATTGCAACTTGCATCTGAGTTTCAGATCAGGGATGGAGAAGTGTATGTGCTGTTTGCAAATGCAGATGGTTCCTTAACTGAATTCGCTGATTTCAAGTCCATTGAGGCATTCCTCGAAACAACCGATACCGGGATAAAATCCGAAGAGCAGGAAATGATCGCCAGACTGGAAGCAATGACGGTTAGCGAGCGCTGGCTTTTCTGGAACAAGGAATTTGAGAAATGCATCAAATGCTATGCCTGTCGTGCTGCCTGCCCGATGTGTTATTGCCATCGCTGTACAACTGACGTGAACCAGCCACAATGGATTCCGGTTGCCAGCCACGAACTCGGAAATTTAGATTACCACCTGATGCGTGCCATGCACCTTGCCGGACGGTGCGTTAACTGCGGCGAATGTGCCACCGCCTGCCCGATGGATATTCCGTTAAACCTGCTTACATATCAGCTGATCAGCCCGATCAAGGAAACGTTTGGCGCAACTGCCGGAATGAAAGCAGATGCGGTGTATGCACTATCCACCTATAAACCCGATGATAAGGAGAACTTCATTATCTGACCCATGGAGAAACAACTAAAAATACTGAAATACAGCGACCTTTCGAAACTGATCTCAACGTTCCGTTCGCAGGGATTTCCTGTGCTGGCACCTGTCCGCAAAGGCAAGGTCGTAGAGATTGAACAGGTAAATTCGCTTGATGAAATTGCACTTGATGTTTTGCTTTCGACACAATCGGCTAAAAAAGCAGCTTTCCCGAAAGTTGAAAAAGTACTGGAGTATACTCTCGAAAAATCAGGAACAAAACAATCACCGGTTAATCCGGCTGATTATAAGGAAACTATTCTATTTGGTGTGCGGCCTTGTGATGCATCCGGATTTAAATCGCTGGATGCTATTTTTGGGGAAGAACCAAAGGATCAGTTTTACCTGGAGAAAAAAGGGAAGTCCACAATTATTTCATTCTCATGTCCTGTGGCTGACGAGTACTGCTTCTGCACCTCGGTTGGCGGCGGACCTGGAAATACGGCCGGCAGTGACTTGCAATTTACCGGCATCAGCAAAGATGAAATTCTTGTTGAGATTCTTACCGAAAAAGGGGAGAAGCTTGCAGCAACGTTCACAGATCTGCTCACTGATGCAGGAAAAGACATTGATAAGAGCAAATTTCTTGCCGATGTAAAAGTTGTATTTGATGTAGATAGCGTTGTTGAAAAAACAACTGCTTCTTTTAACAATGCTACGCTCTGGCTCGAACAATCATTACGGTGTATCGGCTGCGGTGCTTGTGCCTTTGTTTGTCCGACCTGTGCCTGTTTCGATTTCCAGGACGAGCAGAATACCAAAAAAGGAGTGCGGCTCCGGCTTTGGGATTCATGCGGTTTTTCACTCTTCACCCTGCATACCTCCGGCCACAATCCACGCGAAGTACAAAGCCAGCGGTGGCGCCAGCGCATTATGCATAAGTTCGCTTATATGCCCGAACAACTGCATGTTGTTGGCTGCGAAGGCTGCGGCCGCTGTTCAAGAGCATGCCCTGTGGATATGAATATAAAGGAACATTTGACGGCGATTGGGGAGAATGTAATTGTTTAATTTGATAATGAGTTAATGTGCTAATGCGATAATGAGTTAATTTGAAAATTTGGAAATTTGAAAATGAAGGAATTAAAGTAGTAGATTCTAAGCTCTCATAACTCATAACTTATATCTCAGAACTAAAAATATAATCAGCAAATAGAAACATGGAGCAACAGAATATTTACCAGCCTTACCTGATGGAGATCGAAAAGATCACTGAAGAGGCGCCAATGGTCAAAACATTCAGGTTGAAATTCAAAAACGAAGAAGAAGGAAATAATTTTTCTTTTCATACCGGGCAGTTCGGCGAGTATTCCGTTTTTGGTGAAGGAGAAGTAACCTTTTGTGTTGCGTCGCCTCATACTCGGAAAGGATATATCGAATGTACTTTCCGCGAAGCCGGACGTGTAACCTCAGAACTTGCCAGCCTTAACGAAGGCGACACCATTGGTTTCCGCGGACCTTACGGAAATATTTTCCCTATTGATGAATGGAAAGGCAAAAGCCTTCTTTTTATCGCTGGTGGAATTGCTCTGCCTCCTATGCGCAGCGTAATCTGGTCGTGCCTCGATAAAAGAGATCAATTTAAAGATATTACAATCCTTTACGGAGCCAAATCAGTTGCCGATCTTGTTTATAAAGATGAACTAGCAGAATGGAAAGAACGCCCGGATGTGAAACTGGTTACCACGGTGGATCCCGGTGGTGAAACTCCGGATTGGAAAGATGAAGTTGGGTTTGTACCAACTATTCTTGACAGAATGACGCCAATAAGCGAAAATACCATTGCTATTGTTTGCGGCCCGCCGGTGATGATTAAGTTTACATTCCCGGTATTGGAAAAATATGGATTTACTGATGATAACGTGTACACCACCCTCGAAAACCGTATGAAATGCGGTCTTGGGAAATGCGGACGCTGCAACGTAGGTAAGGTGTTCGTATGCAAGGATGGCCCCGTTTTTACAAGAACCCAACTTAAACAACTGCCTGACGAATACTAGGATTACTCCTGACTAAAAAAAGACCTGCCACGTAAAACCGGCAGGTCTTTTGTTTTTATCAGGTTTGTTGTAATGAATGACGCTATGACATGTGCGCGATTAAAATGTTGCTTATCAAAACAATTATCTAAAAAGATGAAAGACACGCCAACCGGGGGCAGAGGGGTGAATTGAATCCGCCATACAAAAGGATTACCTTCGGGTGAAAATAGTTCGCGCGATAGCGGGAAGCGCACGCATCAGAAATAGATGCGCGCGAACGGAGGCTGGCGGGGCCGTCTACTCGATAAGCATGCATTATTGTTTTTCTATCTTCACTATACTAGATAGTTTGCTATTTTCTAATTTCAAAATGTAAAGTCCTTTCGGCAAATTTTCTATTTTGATTACTTGCGAAAAGTTAACCATCCCTTTCATGACTTTTCGTCCGTGTATATCAAATATTTGAAATTCAGTAACTCTGTCGAGATTGGTTAATGTAAATGAAGAATTCACAGGATTAGGATATATGCTTATTTTTTCATTTAGATGCAAATCATTTATTCCAGTTATAATCTGATCGCAGTTCTGAAAGTCCCAGCCGTTATTGGTATGAAAAGGACTAAGAAATAGTCCTAATATATTGTCTTCGTAGCACCTGAGTGGCCCATCAAGATTACCGTCAAGTCTGGGAAACATATATTCCGTATTACCAATTCCTTCAATGACTTTTCCTCCAAACTCAATAACCATTCCGTCACCGCATGTAACATATTGCAGTTTCTTCAATTGTCCGTTAATAGTTATTGTGCTTGTTGAGTCTATAATCATTTTCAGTGGTAAACGATTGTATGTTAAATATCCCAATTCTAATGTATCGCCTTTTACTGCTCCAAAATCGTATAGAAGATGAAAGCTTCCTCCTTCATATACGAACACACTGTCATTTGAAGAATGCAAAAAAAGTAAAGGGTTGTTTGGTGGCATGTATGCTGAAACTTGATTTAGTTTCTTGCAGTTCTTACCTTCTATTACTGTGTCAGATATTGATTCAATAGTTTTGAAAGCGATTAGGTCAGGATTTAGCGTTCCTTGGCTATAGTTCCATTTTGCACCAATTGGAGCAAATTCCTGTGCTGAAATCTGTATAGTAATTAAAGTCAAGATAATAAGAATTAGGTTTTTCATGGTCTAGGTTTTTCGGATTTTATAATGCATGCAACTTGTAGATACCAACAACAATATCCCACTTTTCCATTCATCCAACGTTCTTTGATTTCTCAAAAACTCCAACTTATTCTCCATAGACGCAGGGTGCATAGCAAATCCGCCGTTTTGTGATTTAGTTCAACGGGATCTTAGCGTTGAAGTTACGGTTTTTATTTACTTGCTTTTTCTTTGAATATAATCTACTCACTTTATACCGTCATACGTCAGAAGACGCTCGCCAGCCAAGTTGCAGCCCATTATTTCTTTGCACTTTCATTGCAAGAAATTACCCTATTTTTACTACCATCAACGAACCAACTAGCAACATATGCTGTAAATGTTCCAAAAAGTCCGACCCCAGCAGTCATTAAAATGCCTGCAATTAATCTTCCTTCCGTTGTAACTGGAAATTTGTCTCCATAACCTACAGTTGTTATTGTTGCGTAAGCCCACCATAAAGCATCTTCCGCTGTTTTGATGTTACTGTTTGGACTGTCTTCTACTTGAAGAATTGCAATTGATGAGAAGATTAATAGAAGTAAAGCTATAATAGAAACCGATGTAAATGCTCCTTGAGCTCTATTGCGAAAAATATGATTCACTAAATGCTTTGTCGAGCGAAACGCTCTTAAAAGGCGCAAAAGCCTAACTAATCTAACTGCTCGTCCAACTCTAAAAAAATTAATTGCTGGAATACTAGCTATTAGGTCAATCCAACCCCATCTCAAAAATTTTAATTTATTTTCTGCTCTGATAAAACGCAAAGTGAATTCAAAAAGGAAAATAGCACAAATAACATTGTCAGTATAAAAGAGTAGTCTTGAAATCTCAGCTGGGAGCTTGAAAAATGTGTCGATAAGCAGGGCAATTAAAACGTAAATCGACAAAACAAGAATTAGGATGTTCAAAAAGCTAAGTTTATTTTCTTCTATCTTAGTTTGCATGAGGCTAAATTATTTTAAAAGTATATATGCAGAAAAATAGTGAAAGCGAAATTCCTACAAAAATCATTGCTAAAACCAAACATCCTTTTGTGGTCTTATTATAAACTTTGTTATATGCTGCTTTCTTGGGATTTGTAATCCAGCCATATCTTTTGGGGGCTTTAATGCCAAGTGAATGCCTGACAATTCTAGGAACCGAGGTCCGAGCAGAAATTCTTTTTTTTAAAGATGGTTGTCTAAATCCAACTTTCATATGTTTCGACTTTTTTAGGGTTGCACCCAACGCTTGAATAACTCCTCCCATATCATTTATTTCCAATATACTTATAATTAATCTTCCCTTTTGGCATTAAATCCATCATTACTTGCCTGTGGTTCCGCACTACTAATTTTATATTTTTAAAAAGCGCCGGGGCGATACTCATATCCGCCCCGGCCTTTTAATCCTTAGGCTATCGCCTTCTCCACACTTACATCCTTCCCCGCGTTCCTACGCGTTGCCCTGGCTTTAAGCTGCGTTTTATAATAGGTAACCAGGTCGTTAATTTCGTTGGCAGGAGTAACATAGTCGAGCTCTTCGTACTCGGAACTGCAGAATTCAATGGCATCGAAAAATGCGATTATCACTTTGTCGGATTCAGTGCGTATGGCACGGGCATCTATTTTTTCGACAGCAGCTTCTTCGCCCGTGCGTTGCATAAACAACAGGTCGAATTGTGTATTAACCGTACGCAAGTGATCGAACAGCATGCTTAAGTTTAAAGCAGTAGCTGCAAGCTGCACATCCGGTTTGGAGTCGTAATCAGCCAGCAGGTCGTTAATGCGCTTGGTTTCGGCATTGTAGTTAGCCGAGGCAATATCGCGGCCATGGGTGTCGAAAAAATGATTTAATACAACTACCTGGGGTGCTAAAGATGGCATGCTCAGCCTGCCCATGGTTTTTACCTGCGCCACAAGGGCCATAATAAGTGTGTCGCGCTCGGCATCCAGCTCCTGTAGTTGGTTGCTGATGGCATTGCTCAACTCCTGTGCTTTTATTTTCGCCAGGGTTGGCAATAGCTCCTGTACTTTGCCATATGCTTTCGCAAGATGCAGCGCATAGAGTTTGTACTTAAGGATGATAGCTGTTAACTGAGTAACGAACATGGTGTATTCGCTGTTCCAAAGTAATTTGAAGGGTGGGCGTGAAATTTTTACTCTCATAGCTTTAGTAGGTTTAAAAACAGATACATAAAAATTAATTATAACAAATATAGAAATTATATAAATATAAATAACTGAACAAAAAAATTAATCATTTAAGAAACAACGTATTACTGATAAGGCTTGCCCGGTTTGGACATTGTAGAACTTTGTTTCCGGCTTACATGCCCGGGTCGGGCAAAGAAGAATTTAGTCTTCGGCACACTTGCCCATGCCGGAAGTGAAGAACCTGGTTTTTGGCTGGTTTGCCCAAGTTGGGCAAGGGAGAATTTGGTTCCAGGCAAGCCTGCCCAATTTGGGCAAGGATGAATTATGTTTCAGGCAAGGTTGCCCGGATTTGGCAAGGATGAATTTAGTTCCAGGCAAGCCTGCCCTATTTGGGCAAGGATAAATTTGGTTCCGGGAAAGCTTGCTCGGGTTGGGCAGGCGAAACATGGTACCGGGTAGATAAGAATATCCAGACTTGCCGCCCATTTAATCATTCAGGGCTTGTGAGTGGGCTGCGCAGCAGCGGGGCTAAATTTTTCTGATATAGCTCATAGCAGTCATTTGATGTGGTCAAGCGGGCTTACATGCAACATGGCTTCATGGCAGACTGCGCCAAACGAAGCTTTAGTTATTAGCGACTGTATTAATTATTCTTAATGATTTTCGTTGTCTCCTTTTGATTGTCTGTCGGGTTGATTAAAGTTAATAAATAAATTCCCGGAGTTTGTTTACTTAAATTTAGCTTGTTTGCTTTGTCTATAAATTGTCCTTGTAGTATTGTCTTTCCATTTAAATCTGTCAGTTGATAAGTGATTCCGGTTTTTTGTTGCAACTCAATAATTACAAAGTCTGTTGTCGGATTTGGGTAAACTTTGGAGAAAAACTCAAAATCTTCTGGATCAATTTGAGTAATTACTTTTGTCGTATCTGTCAAGATTGGTAAAGATTCTTTTAATTGTAGAATTGTGTCAGGCGGAATGCTGTCAATAATTGCAGAGAAAAGATTTCTTAATTCTTTTTTGTCTGGATGCAAGCGAATTTTGTCAGTAGAGATATATTTGACAATTTTTTTGTGCTGTCCGTTTTCAATTGATCGTTCAACGAGCATTGTCTGTGCCAACGCAGAATTAAGACCGTAAACTAAATTGTCTATGATTTTGACAGCATAGATGAAAAAGGAAGAGTCGTTTATTTGCTGATTAAAATAATAAAGTCCGCGAAACTTACACACTGTCCCTTTGAAAAGAGTGTCGCCACTTTTGCTGTCTGTTATAAGATTATAATTTTTAAAAGCAAAAATTGCAAGCGTTAGAGTATCATTTCCTGTCTTTAAAGTGAGATTTTCGCCAAGAATATTTGTTAGATCACGATTTCGTTTTGGAAAAGGACTGTCAAATGTTGTCTTTGGAAACATTATTTCATTGGCATCACATGATGTCAGTGCAAGGATAATTGTCAGCCAGAATAGATGTCTAAGTTTCTTCATAATATTGGCGCTAATGCTTGTATGTAAAAAGTGCCAGCACTATAAATTAATAAATTAAAATCAACTTTTCCTGCCATGTTTTCAAGCTTAGTTTCCACCTTTTATTTCTTCCAATGAGTATTGTGCTGCAAAGTTATTTAATAGGTTATTGTCTTTAACAACAAGGTCGTCTTTACCAAGTTCTGAATTTACAACAATCCTCACTTTATATAATTCTTTATTAAATGGGTCTCTTTTTATTAATTCATTTAGTACATGTAATGCATCAGAATATTTGCCAAGAGTAAGTAATCTGTTACAGGAGTCTGTGAGTGTTGCATCATCCAATACTTCATTCTCTTTGCGTTGGATAATCTGGAAGCAAGTAATCACAACAGGTTGTAAAAAGAGACTTTCATAGATGCTCGTTTTAGAATCGCAATAATGAGGTGTTATTCCGTAAAAAGTAAATGCAATCTGGATATATAACACTTGCGTTGAATCAGAATCTTTTATTGCTTTCCATTTTTTCTCTGATATTTTTATAACTCTGATGACTTCCTGATCAATATATTTATCTATTGGGTTGATAATTCTCACATCTGTTATTGCACCGGAAGCACTTAATGAAATTCTTGCAATAGATAATCCAATGGAATTATTAATTGTAGAAGAATCAGGATAAATAATTGATTTCATCAGAAACCCCAAAAACCCTTGCTCACCTCCGGGGTATCTTTTCTTGATAGGATCTATCCTTTTCTGCCCAAATGATTCCAGTGATAAAAAAAAGCCGATAATGATTAAAAACGGAATAACTCTTTTCATAAAGATACATCTAAATTTGTTTGTATTCGAATATTCTCACAATAAAAACCGAGAAAAACATATCAGATTACAGTAACAGATACAGTTTAATAAGAGGATATTTTGATGATTAAACTATTTCCGAATACAACCTCATAAACTGCACCCTTTCGAATTCAGCCGGATTTGCAATGCTTTGCTGGTTCATTTTACACCTGAAATCATCAATTGATTTATAGCCTTTTTCGTCCATCCAATTATTGATATCATTAATAATTTCCGAAATTACCGGGTAGCCATGCTTATAGATAGCAGATACTACTTCAATGGCAGTGGCGCCGGCAAGTAATTGCTTGATTGCGGTTTCGCCGGTATGAATTCCGGTTGTAGCCACCAGCTGACATTCAACACGGCCCGAAAGCAATGCAATCCAACGCAACACATGCGAATATTCAGTAGGATCACTTAGCATGTATTTGGCATGAGTTTCCATTTTACTAATATCAATATCCGGGTGAAAAGGCCTGTTGAAAAGGACCAGCCCGCTGATACCTGTTTTCGAAAGCTCAATGGCTGTGGTAGCCAGGCCCGAAAAATAATAACCCATTTTCAGCGAAACCGGTATTTTAACCTGTTTCAGAACGGCTTCTATAATATCGAAATAAACTTTCTCATTCTCTTCCGAATTTTTTGTGGTATTCGAAGGAAGCACATACACGTTGAGTTCCAGGGCGTCAGCGCCGGCTTCTTCAATCTTGCGCGCGAAATAATGCCAGTCGTAGGCTGAAGTACAATTGATACTGGCAATAACCGGTATATCAACCGCTTTTTTTGCTTCCGTTACAAATGATAGAAATTTCCGTAAGGTCAGGTCCTTGGCGTGATCAACCAGGTATGAATAAGCTTCCTCGTAATCATATTCACGTTCATTCAGCACGGATTTATATCCTTTTTGAAAGGAATTGCCATTATCTTTTTCTGTTTCGCCCAGGTAGCTATCCATTTCGTGCAATATCTGCTCTTCGAATATAGACTTTAACACTATAGCCCCGGCTCCGTTTTCAGCGGCGTGTTTAACACCGGCAATAGTTCCGGTCATTCCTGAACTTCCGACAATCACAGGATTTTTTAATTTTAAGCCTAGGTAACGGGTTGATAGATCAGCCATAATAATTCTCTTTTGAAGTTAAAAATAGTGTAACAAAGATAGAATACTCTGGTAATGGATTATAATTTAGGAACAAGATTCTTTAATCTTTTTTTAACAGGTACTTTTCTTATTCTTATTTCTAATCTGAGTAAGTGAAAACTTTTTAAGATCTGGATTTCAAATGATTATAATTCTACTTTCACAATAAATGTTTTTTATCCCAATGTATTACAAAGATTCTTAGGGCGGGCATGTCATAATATTCGGTGATCCGCTTAATATTTACATTCGGAATAGACATATCTTTGCATCGAAAAACATAAATATATGTTACAAGGACTTCTGCTTCATACCTCTCAGGGTATTGTTGACGAAATAAAAGTAGTATTATATCCTTCTGTTGACTTTTCACAACAGAATCTCTCTTTCAATTATATCATCGGCTTTAACCGACTGAATCAGTATAATCAAATAAATTGCCCGGAAATTATTAACTGTACCTGAGCAAAGAACTTGTTCAATCAATATTCTGATCCCGGAATATTACATTACAGTTAAAGCGATTAATTCTCCATACCTTTTTGAATGATAAAAAAATTACCCTCTAAGCATAACGCCCTTTCCACGGCTGGCATTATTATCACCATGGGAATTGTTTTTGGCGATATAGGCACGTCTCCTCTTTATGTTATGAAAGCTATTATTGGCAGTTCAAAAGGCATAATTGAGACCAATTTTATTCTTGGAGCCATCTCATGTATTATATGGACGCTTACGCTTCAAACCACTATTAAATATGTAATGATCACATTACGTGCCGATAACAGGGGTGAAGGAGGGATTATGGCATTGTACGCGCTTGTGCGTAAAAGCAGGAAGTGGCTTTTTGCGGTTGCTATTATCGGAGGTAGCGCGTTGCTGGCTGATGGAATTATTACACCATCAATCACTATAATCTCTGCGGTCGAAGGTCTGCAATTACAGTTTCATAATATCGAAATATTGCCGATAGCCCTGGCTATTGTAGCGGTATTGTTCCTGGTACAGCAGTTCGGAACTTCGGCAATCGGTAAGTCATTCGGGCCTATGATGATAATCTGGTTTGGGATGCTTGCTGTACTTGGCTTTACGCAGTTGATTCAGCTTCCTGTTGTGTTAAAAGCATTTAATCCATACTATGCAGTTCATTTGCTTTATCATTATCCGCACGGTTTTTTGCTGCTTGGCGCAGTATTCCTGTGTACTACAGGCGCCGAAGCTTTATATTCTGATCTCGGGCATTGTGGAATCGGGAATATCAGGATAAGCTGGATTTTTGTCAAACTGAGCCTGATCCTTAACTACCTGGGCCAGGGAGCCTGGATACTGATGCAACATAAACAAGGAATTTCTCTGCCTAACCCGTTTTTTGCGGTCATGCCGCTTTGGTTCCTGCCATTGGGAGTAGTTATTGCAACATTGGCTGCTATTATAGCCAGCCAGGCTTTAATCAGTGGCTCTTATACGATCATCAGTGAGGCAATTCAGTTAAACTTCTGGCCAAAGGTACGTGTTAGTTATCCTACCACTCGTAAAGGGCAAATGTATATTTCTTCGATTAACTGGTTCCTGTTTGCGGCCTGTGTAGCTGTAATCCTGATGTTTAAAACATCCTCAAATATGGAAGCTGCTTATGGTCTGGCAATAACCATTACAATGCTTTCCACTACTCTGCTTATGGTTTTCTACCTGGTGAAAATTAAAAGGAAAAGGTGGATGATCCTGTTATTCATGTTGGTGTATTTTGCTATCGAAGGATCATTCCTGGCAGCTAACCTGGCCAAATTCATTCACGGAGGATGGTTCACTATCATGCTTGCTGGGCTCATTGCTTTTGTAATGTACGCGTGGCAAAGAGGACGAAGAATTAAAAATCAATTTACCCGGTTTGTGAAAATAAATGATTACGTTCAAACCATTAAGGATATACATTCTGATACTACTATCCAGAAATATGCTACCAACCTGGTATATATCACTCATGCCGATTATGCATCCGATATTGAGACTAAAATACTTTATTCAATCTGCAATAAAAAACCAAAACGTGCTGATACATATTGGCTTTTGCACGTTCATATTACAGATGAGCCTCATACAATGGAGTATTCGGTTGATAAGCTTATTCCCGGAGTGCTGATGCGGGTTGAGTTCCGGTTGGGTTTCAAGGTACAACCACGTATAAACCTGTTCTTTAAGCATGTGCTGGAAGAATTGGTTGCAAGTAAAGAGATTAATCTGGAATCAGGCTATCCATCGCTGCGGAAACATCATATTCCTGCTGATTTTCACTATATCATTATCCGACGTATACAGAATTACGACTTTGATTTCCCGGCATTCGAACAGTTTGTTATGGATACATACCGTTGGTTAACCAAAATGTCAACTTCTGATATCCGGGCTTACGGACTCGATACCAGCAATGTAATTGAGGAAAAAGTTCCTTTTGTAATTGAGACCGGTAAGCGGAATATACTGAAAAGAGTATAACCAACTTTGTTTACAGCTTTCTGGATTCGAGCATCCACCTTTTATCTTCGGGATTTTAGATTGATCTGGAATAAAACTCCTGCTTGCAGGTGTAGTTTTATTGTAATTATGATTATCTCATTTTACGTACTGAATAGGTTTGTTCCTTTGGCAATTGACGTTTAGTTATGTCAAAATGTGAATATATTAAAATTTTCAAATAACTGAAATACAGTATAGTATGGTTTTATTTATATAGGTTCCAAAGTGTATTTTCTTTCAAATTTTATTGTATTTGTCATTTTTAAAGTTCTAATTTTGCATCCTGAAATTAAGGGGAATTCATGTTTTTACTTTGAAAATTATTTTAAACAAATGGGGCCGGTATTTATAAAAACTTTGATAATGTTTCTGTTGGCATTTGTAATTTCGATGCTGGTAGCACTGTTAATTTACTGGATCCGCGGTTTGCTGACTTCGGTAAGGATAAATAGTTTTTTTGATGAAAAATCAAAAGTTGTAGTTCGGAGAGCACGACGGATTCACAAGATACATGACAAGTCTTTGAAATTGATATCAGATGAAATTGAGATGGAATTGCATCCTGAGTTATTTGATTTTTATGGCGGTGTAAACGAGGATTTTGAACCTGTTGAAGATTATAATGGTACCCTCAAGTCGACGATACGTAGGAAGCGTACAACCAAAAAGCATAAAAATATTTAGAAATTATAGAATAAGGAAAAATGGAAGGTCTTGATTTTTATAAACTTTTTCAGGGTTTCGGAACTATTGCCGCTTCAAGCCCAACAATTATTATTGCCAGGTTCAGCCTGATGATACTGGGTGCTTTGCTCGTTTATCTTGGAAAGAGAGGCATACTTGAGCCATTATTGATGATTCCGATGGGAATTGGAATGGCAGCCATCAATGCAGGGGTAATGTTTATGCCTGATGGTACATTGGGAAATTTGTTCCTCGACCCTATGGTTAGTGAACCTGATCAACTGATGAATATTATGCAGATTGACTTTCTGCAACCGATTTATGTATTGATGTTCAGTAACGGATTAATTGCCTGTTTTGTGTTTATGGGCATTGGCGCCATGCTTGATGTAAGCTATTTACTTGACCGTCCGTTCTCCAGTATGTTTCTCGCTATGTTTGGTGAATTAGGAACCTTTTTAACTATCCCAATCGCAATTTATTTCGGATTGAACATTAAGGAGGCGGCTTCGATTGCCATGGTCGGTGGCGCTGATGGACCTATGGTATTATTTACTTCACTTAGTCTGGCCAAGCATTTATTTGTACCAATAACTGTAGTTGCATATTTGTACCTTGGGTTGACCTATGGCGGTTATCCGTATCTGATAAGGATTATGATACCAAAGCATATTCGTGGAATTAAACCTGAACCACCCAAAAAGAAGAAAAAACCGGTAAACTCGGGAATGAAACTCACTTTTGCTGTCTTGATATGTACTGTCCTTTCATTTTTATTCCCGGTTGCGGCTCCATTGTTTTTATCTTTGTTTGTAGGTGTTGCTATTAAAGAGTCAGGGCTCACAAACCTGCTCAACTTTATCTCCGGACCGTTGCTTTACGGCTCAACCTTCTTGTTGGGTTTACTTTTAGGAGTATTATGCGATGCCAGCCTTTTACTCGATCCAAAAGTGCTCGTACTTTTATTACTAGGAATTACAGCCCTCCTGATTTCCGGGATTGGCGGAATCCTTGGAGGATATATTCTTTATTTTCTATCTGGGAAAAAGTACAATCCAACAATCGGAATAGCGGCGGTAAGTTGTGTGCCAACTACAGCCAAAGTAGCTCAGAAAGAAGTTTCAAAAGTAAATCCACAGGCGTTCATCCTGCCACACGCAATTGGTGCCAATATCAGCGGAGTAATTACAACGGCTATAATTGCGGGTATTTATATCACGTTGCTGAGTTAGAATCTATTTCTTATATGGAGATTTATATCATCTTCTAATCAGATGGTAATGTGGATTGTGATTTGTAAAAAGGAATTTGTGTCCCGGGATTTAGAACGTAGATTTTATAGTGCGCAACATGTATCCCCGAACCTTCACCGAATTCAAAAGAAGCTATAAACTTCTTTCCTTTGAACTTTGAATTTTTGCGCTTTGAATTTTCTAAATTGGAAAATTCCAGACAAAAATACCCATCGCAATTACTGCCACTCCGCAAACGAATATTATTCCTGCATTAAGCTTCGTTATAACCAGTGGCTCCAGGTGATCCCTGTCAGTAAATACTTCACGTACCACATTGAAATAATAATAGATTCCCACAATTGCCATCAGGATAGCAAAAATGGAAATACCCAGAAAGCCCTGGCTGATTGATAAAACAAATACCTGGTATTTTGCCAGAAAGCCTGCTGTTGGCGGCAAGCCAGCCATCGACATCAGCAAGATCGTCATAAACACTGCAATCCAGGGTTTCTTTTTGTAAAGTCCCTGGAAAGCTGCTATGTGATCATGTCCATTTGATGCTCGTTTTACCAGGATAAATATTATGAATAACGGAACGGTAGCTACGGAGTATACAAAAGTGTAATAAAGTATAACCGATGCCGACGATGAATGCTGCGAAAGCATTGCCAGCATTATAAACCCGGAGTGAGCTATGGATGAGTAGGCTAACAAACGTTTGAAGTTTGATTGTTTTAAAGCCACCAGGTTACCGATCAGCAAGGTAAGACCTGTCATTACCCAAAGCGCCTTTTCGAGCGGCACAGGCAAGGGAAGCAATCCTATTCCAAGCAATCGGTAGAAGGCCGCGAATCCAGCAGTTTTAACAACTGTGGCCATAAAAGCTGTCACCAATGTTGGTGCGCCTTCGTATACATCCGGACTCCAGAAATGGAATGGCGCAACCGCAACTTTAAAGGCAACGCCGATAATTATAAACAGAAGTCCGATTAACAACATGGGTGGCAGATTGCCGTGGAATTGTGCAATGTACGTCTTGATCTCAGGCAGGTAAAAGGTTGCGGAAGCTCCATATACCAAGGCAATACCAAATAAAAAGAAAGCAGTAGCGAAAGATCCGAGCATAAAATATTTAAAAGATGCTTCGTTGGATTTGTAGGAAAATTTCTTTCCCCCGGCAAGCACATATAAAGGAATCGATAAGATTTCTATTCCCAGGAAAAGCAGGATCAGGTTTGAGAATGATGTCATCAGGAATGCGCCGATAAGCGCAAAAATCATCAGCGAGTATTGCTCAGCAACATGCAACTCCATCATTTTGTAATAGTCGATCCCGAATAAGAAAATAATAATGGTGATGACAATCATTGATATATTGAAAGCTACAGAAAAGTTATCGAAAATAACCATCTCATGGAAATAGGAAGAACTTAGTCCCCAATCTTTAGCTGAGAGAAACAGGGTTACAAGCAAGCCCACAATAGCTGTTGGAGCAAGTATAGTCTTGTTTTTGGTCAATCCTATGTATAAGATTATTATTCCAAGAATTGTTGTAAATATTATTGCGTTCATCTGCTTTCGGAGATCAGTATGTATGTAAATTTAACTAAAGTGGTAAGGATTGAATCACATTCGCTACCGGGGGTAAAAGATTCTGCATGGTATTTACTGATGCCTCAACAAGGTTGAATACAGGTTGCGGGTAAATACCTAGCACAAGAATAATTGTAATAAGCGGGATCAATACAATGTAATCAATCCGGCTAAGATCGGTAATATTTCCAAGCCCCGGCTTTTTGTCGCCAAGCATCACTCTTTGATACGCATAAAGCATGTAAATTGCTCCTAGTACCATGGTGACGCCACCAAATACCGCGAACCAGATGGAATGCTGAAAAAGTCCTGTGATTATAAGAAATTCACCAACAAATCCTGCTGTAAATGGAAGCGCGATGGAACCAAGAACTACAAGCAGGATCAGAATTGCCATATTAGGAGCCAGAAGTTTAATGCCACCCATTTGTGGGATTTCGAGCGTTCCGCTTTTTTCTTCAATCAGCATTACAATATAGAAAAGAGCTATAATGGTAACACCATGGCTGAGTACCTGGAAAAGAAGTCCCTGGAGCGAATAATAATTTAGGACAAACATAGCAGCAACCATAAGAGAAATATGCGCCATGGATGAGAAAGCGATAAGCGTTTTCAGGTTCGTCTGCCGGAAGGCAATAACTGAGGCATAGATAACACCGATAAGACTCAGGACAATAACCGTAGTTTGCCAGTACTGAACTCCTAAAGGAATAACCGGGAAAAGGAACCGCAAGGCTCCATAAATACCCATTTTAGTCATTACTCCGGCTAATATCATTACGCCCTGTGTCGGAGCCATGGTGTAAGTTGATGGTTGCCAGGTATGAAACGGGAAAACAGGCATTTTTATGGCAAAGGCGATAAATAACACCCAGAATAACCAAACCTGTGTATTTGCAGAAATATTAAGTTGACCGAAAGCTGAAAAATCAGTAGTATGCATACCGGGAGTCAGGGAATACAGATAAATAATCCCGAACAAAAGGAATAGACTACCTGTCAGAGTATAAATAAAGAATTTGAAAGTTACATTCCTTCTGCCTTCACCTCCCCAAAGGAGCAAAATAAAGTAGAGTGGAATAAGTGTTAGTTCCCAGAAAATGTAAAACAGGAAAGCATTCTGAGCCAGGAAAACGCCCGTGAGCGCTGATTGAGTGAATAAGATCAGGGCATATAGCAATCCCGCATGTTGCTGTTCGCGTTTCATGCCAGCCATGATAATAAATGGGAACAAAAGACTGGTGAGAACAAGCATAATCAGGCTTGTTCCATCGTAACCTAAGGCAAAATTAATGTCGAGAAAATTAATCCAGTTTATCGAATAATTGCTTATCCGGGCCGTGAAAACCAGGCTCAGGGTTGCTATCAGACTAACAATTGCCGATGCCAGCGCCACCAGTTTTACGGTGGCAGCATTCCTGATCAGCAGCAGCAACAGGCCTGTTATAAATGGAATCAGAAGAATGACCAGTACTATCATAAGGCTCAGACTATCAGGATAAAAATGATAAATAAAAGGATTCCGGCTACCATGGCAAAAAGGTAGAAACTCATATTACCTTGCTGGAGTTTACGTAAAAGAGTTCCAACTCTGGCAGTTGTAAATCCAATTTCATCTACAACGGGATCGAGTACCGAGTTTTCAACCTTGTTGTAAAAGAAGTCAGACAGATAACCGAAAGGTTTCTCAAAAACAGCGGTGTACATTTCATCGATGTAGAACTTATTGAAAATCAGTTTGCTGAGAAAAGACATTGGTTCTCCATCCTTTGCTGGTACCAAAGCTTTACTGACAAATGTGCGGTAGGCGAAGAAAATGACAAGTCCCAAAAGTAGTAAGGAACCCAGGATTAGTCCTATTTCAGTGGAATGACTAATTTCTTCCGTTGCTTTCGAAACCACAGCGGTTTGTAGGAAAGAACTGAATTTTGAATCTCCTCCAAAAAGCGAAGGAAAATTCAGAAATCCACCGAATACTGAAAGTACCGAAAGAATGATCAGAGGAATTGTCATAACCTTTGGCGATTCATGTGGATGCGCTCCGGCAAGACGTTGTTCTCCGAAAAATACCAGGTAAAGCAGGCGAAACATGTAGAAGCAGGTAATCAGTGCGCCACCAAGTGCCAGGATGTAGAGAATTATGCTGTGTTCAAAAGCTTTGCTGAGTATAAGGTCTTTGCTGAAGAAACCTGAAAATGGTGGAATGCCGCTAATCGCCAGTGTTGCAGCAAGAAATGTGAAATAGGTTAGAGGCATTTTTTTACGAAGTCCACCCATTTTACGTATATCCTGTTCACCGCCCATGGCATGAATTACGCTACCTGCACCAAGGAATAAAAGTGCTTTGAAGAACGCGTGTGTAGTTACGTGAAATACACCGGCCGAATATGCGCCAAGTCCCAGTGCCAGGAACATATATCCTAACTGTGAAACTGTAGAATAGGCAAGAACTTTCTTTATATCATTCTGTTTTAACCCAATTAAGGCGGCTATAATGGTGGTTGCCAAACCAATTACTATTATAATATTCAGCGTTAAAGGAGCCAGGTTATAAAGAATGCTTGACCTTGCTATCATGTAAATACCTGCCGTTACCATAGTGGCCGCGTGAATAAGCGCTGAAACCGGTGTAGGACCAGCCATTGCATCAGGTAGCCAGGTAAAAAGAGGAATCTGAGCGCTTTTACCAACTGCTCCAACCAATAATAAAAGGGTAATTAGTGTAATAACCGGTGCACCAGCCTGAAATCCTGAAGCTTGTGCAAATATTTCAGAAAAAGTTACAGTTTTGAATGTGAAGAAAAGAAGGATGATTCCCAGGATGAAACCCAGGTCACCAATACGGTTCATTACAAAAGCTTTGCGGGCAGCATAGTTGTAAGCCGGATTTTTAAACCAGAACCCAATCAGCAGGTAGGAGCAAAGCCCGACGCCTTCCCATCCGATAAAAAGCACCATGTAATTAGCTCCCATCACTAAAAGCAACATGCTGAATGTAAACAGGTTCATTTGAGCGAAGAAGGAATTCACGCGCTCATCATCATGCATATAGCCAATGGAATAAATATGAATCAGTGCCCCGACACCTGTAACAATCAGCATCATAGTCAGCGATAAATGATCGATCAGGAAGGCAAAAGGAATATTCATGCCGCTAATGGAAATCCAGCTAAACAGAGTTATGGTTGCTTCATTTTGTCCGGACGAGCGCAGGATAAAAAACAGAACCATTGATACAAGAAAAGACAAGAGAACCATGGCGCTGGCAATAATTCCGGCCTGGTTATGTTTTAAACGCTTGTTAGCCAGTCCGGTAATCAGAAATCCCAGCAACGGGAAAGCCGGAACGAGCCAAGCAAGGTTTATATTTGGAATTTGTTCTACCATTTTAAACGGTTCAGAAGGTTAATATCTACCGATTCAACATTGCGTTTCATCATTACAACTATCGAGAGGCCAACCGCAACTTCGGCAGCTGCCACAATCATGATAAAAAAGACGAAGACCTGTCCCGAAGGATCGGAATGATATGCTGAAAAAGCCGCAAGCAACAGGTTTGCGGAGTTGAACATAAGCTCAAGGCACATCAGTATTGCAATAATATTTCGCCTGAACAAAACACCCATCATTCCAATGCTGAAAAGCGTTACACTCAGCAAGATATAATGCTGTAAAGGGATGAGTTGAATAGCGGAAGTAATTTCGTTCATAGTTATAAGTTATGAGTTATGAGTTATGAGTTATGAGTTATGAATGGTTTTGCTTTGACGTGAGGATTGAACTTCGAAGTATTTTTAACAACTCAATTGCATCATAAATTAAGCTTTCAAATTCTTGTTCATTTAAATATTCAGTTGCTTTAAGAAGTTCAAGCCAGTAAACAGATTCGTCACATTCCTTTTGCGAAATACTCAATTTATGAATAAAATCTTTTGAGCTTTCAGCGTTCTGAGCTTCACGGACTAAAGCCCCTATCGCTGTTCCACTTCTCAAAAGTTGTTTACTCATTACATATTCTTTCGCACGTATCCCTATTGTGAAACTTTGTCATAATGAGGGTTTAGGATTTGCATCATCGTAATCATTAATTTTCTTTATTTTATTTATACTTTCAAAAAATGACCAGTCTTTAATTGTAAACTTATGTTTTCTTTGCTGTAATGAAGCATAATAAGTATCAAATAACTGCCTGTTAGTTTTAAATATATGAATTAATATTTGCTCATACTCCTCTTTTATTTCATCATTTTTTTCTTTCCACGAAAGTCCAAAATAGACTATCATAAAGAACATTAATGCTGTAATTATTGCTATTATAGTCAAGTTATTCATTATTTTTTGGTCTATTTGTGAAAATTGAATTGTAACTCCTACTATTGAATTTGGTATTAAAGCTAGGAGCGCTAACAAGATTTTTTTTGCTTCCATTTTGGATATTTTAAAGTTTACCCAAATGTATGAAAATTAGCGTTCGGCTTAAATACTTACATTTAGCTAAGTTTTAAGTATTTTCCTTCTGCATTTCGTATATACTATATCCTTCACATCCTTAACAGGCTTATAATATTCCATTTGCTGATCGTGATTTACAGCATTAATTAGGTATTGCTCAAACAAATTGCCTTCATCGTTACGCAAATTGTAAACATACTGAGCCTGCACCAGATAAAACGGCAAATACTTCTTACTTAAAGCAATATATTGCCCTCTGATACTGTTTTTTACAATTGACCAAAACCCTTCAATCGTGTTGGTGTGAACAATGCCTTTTGAATACTCTTTTTTATGATTGATAACCAAATGTTCTATTAAATCATCCATTTTTTTGTATGACTTAAATTCATCGGTTATCAATATGGCATTGTCGGTCTTTACATTCTCTTTGAGCATAGCAACAAGGTTGCGTGAAGTGAGTTTTTCAATCACTTTTAATACTACATCACCATTACGCTCTACAATGCCTACAACTGGCGTTTTGCGTGTTCCTCTGCCTCGTTTATTAGTTACACTGTACAAATTAGCATCGTTATCTGCTGGTTTCTTTTTACGAGGTTTGCCGCCAATGTATGATTCATCCATTTCAACTATGTTCTGTAACGACTTGCAGTTGTCGATCATGCCACAGCGAACCCGCATTGCTGCATACCATGCAGTTTTATATGTTATACCAGTATCACGTTTAATTTGTGCGGCTGCAATACCCTTTTTGGCATTCAGCATTAAGCCAATAACTAAGAACCATTTAGGCAAGGGAAGGCGTGTATTCTCAAAAATAGTGTCAACTAATACTGAGAATGTAGTTTTACAGTTATTGCAATGATGCCGTCCTGATTGGGCTTTGATGCGAACCGTGTTATCTGATCCGCATTTTGTACACCTTACAGTTTTACCCCATCGCAATTTTTCCAGATATGACAGGCATTTCTCCTGTGTGTTGAATTTTTTATTTATTTCGATAAGATTCATTTGAATTGCTTAATTTTATTGGTTTCTACAAATTTACAGTTTCACAATAGGGATACGTGCGTATTCTTTTTTCATTTCTGTCAAATGTTGATAAAGCTTTACTATTCGAATTGCAAACAAAAAGCTCTTATCCTTAAGTATAGACTTTCTTTCACTCATAACTCATCACTCATGATTCATCGCTGCTATGATCGCGTTTCCCAAACATCACCGCTCCGACCATTGCCGAAATAAACAGAACTGAGGATATTTCGAAAGGCAGCAGGAACTCATGAAACAAGGTTTTGCCAACATTGGCAACTAATCCGATTTCGCTGGTGAACGCATACCGGGGAGTTATGACAAAGGTTTGGCGAGTGGCGGCAATCAGCACAAGGAAAAATAAACCACCGGTGACAACTGCCAAAATCCTTGTAGCCGCCGATTTCTGGGGAATAATTGCTTTATTAAGATTCAGGAGCATGATCACAAAAAGGAACAACACCATGATGGCACCGGTGTAGACAATGATGTGCACCACAGCCAGAAACTGTGCATTTAGCAAAATGTAATGCCCGGCCATAGCTATAAAGCAAATAATCAGATAGATAACATTGTTGATCGGGCTTTTCGAAAACACAACCAACAAGGCGCTGATCACCATTATTGCCGAAAGAAAGTAAAATAAAAAGACCATTATAACTCGGTTTAATTTCAGGTTTATAGGTTACTGAGCGTAGTCGAAAACTATTTGTTATGCGCAAAGCGTTTGTTCTCTTTGAATTTAAGAACACTTACGGTTTGACGTTTTGATATATCAATCCGCTTTGATGGATCAAGTGGTTCGACCAAGATATCTTTCCCGTAAATAAAAGGATTGCGCTTATATTCTGACGCAACAATGCGGTCAGTGAGGAAAATTGCTTCTTTGGGGCAGGCTTCTTCACAATCGCCGCAAAAAATACAGCGCAGCATGTTAATTTCATATGTTGAAGCATACTTTTCTTCGCGGTACAGGTTTTCTTCGCCAGGTTTACGCTCGGCTGAAATCATTGTAATGGCTTCGGCAGGACAAGCAACAGCGCATAAACCGCATGCAGTACAGCGTTCTCGTCCGAGATCATCACGTTTCAAAACATGTTGCCCACGGTAAATTTCGCTGAAAGGGCGTGTTTGTTCAGGGTAGCTTATAGTTGATTTCTTTTTAAAGAAGTGTTTCAGAGTTATCGACATGCCTTTCACAATGGCAGGCAGATAAATCTTTTCAAGAAAAGTCATCTTCTTATCCGAAACCACTTTCGATCTGTTGGTTAATTGTTGCATGGTTTCCGGATTAAGTAAGTTTGAAAAAATAATAGTAAACTCCAGTGGCAAAAATGTTAAACATAGCTAACGGTATCAGCCCTTTCCATCCCAGGTTCATCAGCTGATCATAACGGAAACGAGGCAAAGTCCATCGTACCCACATGAAAAGGAAGATGAAAAAGAAAATCTTCATAAAGAAAAATGCCGTTCCCAAAAGAGTAAGCGCATTTGGCGAAAGCCCAAGCTGATCAATAAATGGCATATTATACCCGCCGAAATATACTGTTGCAATTACAGCCGAAGAGATGAACATATTAATGTACTCGGCAAACAGGTAAAACCCAAGTTTCATGGAACTGTATTCGGTGTGATAACCGCCAACAAGTTCGGTTTCGCATTCTGGCAGATCGAAAGGAGCACGGTTTGTTTCCGCAAAAGCGCATGTTAAAAACAAAAGAAATCCCAGCGGCTGATAGAAAACGTTCCAATGCATTCCATGTTGCTGCTGCACGATATCATGAAGGCTTAATGAACCGGTAGTAACCACAAGGGCAACAATAGCCATACCCATTGCAAGTTCATAGCTGATCATCTGCGATGCAGCCCTGATAGATCCATACAATGCGTATTTGTTATTTGATGCCCAGCCTCCTATCATAATTCCATAAACACCGATGGAAACCATAGCAAATACATACAAAATTCCAATGTTCAGATCAGCAATCTGCATCGAGAATTCGCGTCCGCCTATGGTCAAATTTCCGCCCCATGGAATTACAACGCCGGTAAGCAAAGCGGTTGTCATTGCAATGGATGGCCCGAGTATAAAGAGTACCCTGTTAGCTGAAAGCGGAATGATTTCTTCTTTCATGAACATTTTAACGCCATCGGCAAGCGGTTGAAGCAAACCGAAAGGTCCAGCCCGGTTAGGTCCGCGGCGGTCCTGCATAAATGCTGCCACTTTTCGTTCGCCATAGGTTGAATACATGGCAACCAGCAGGGTAACAAGCAGGATTATAAACAGGAAAATGGTTTTATATAAGTACAGTGTCCAATCCATGTTAGCATATTGCGTTGCAGAATGAGAAATTAAGTTTTACCATTTCTGATAGTTATTTATTCGCTTTCCTTACCATTTTCAGGTATATCAAGCTTTTCATAATGATTTTGTGAAATTACTGAATGTCTTTCAATTTTCCTTGGACCTTCAACTATCCAATCTGAGGTTTGCTTGTGCTCAAAACGGCAATCGTTGCAGATAAATTCCTCCAGTTCGCCATATTGGTCTTTCCTTCCGGTAACGCGGAGAATTTCCTCACCTTTCATCCACAAAACTGTTTTACCGCAGCACTTCGAACATTCGCGATGTGCATCAAAAGGCCTTGTAAACCAAACCCGGCTTTTAAACCGGAAAGTTCTATCTGTCAAAGCTCCAACTGGGCAAACATCAATCATATTCCCTGAAAAATCATTATCAACTGCTTTTTGAATCAATGTGCTGATTTCCGAATGATCGCCACGACCTAAAACTCCGTGAACACGGTTATCAGTTATCTGGTCGGCAACTTTCACACAACGGTAGCAAAGTATACAGCGATTCATGTTAAGCTTAATCAGACCGCCGATATCAATCGGGTCAAAGGTTCTTCGATCTTCTTCAGTGCGGGTTTCTTCAAGACCATGTTGGTAGGAAAGGTCTTGCAAGTGGCATTCACCAGCCTGGTCACAAACGGGGCAATCAAGCGGGTGGTTGATCAGCAGGAATTCGGTAATTGCCCGGCGGTTATCCATTACTTCGGGTGAAGTCCTGTTTTGTACCACCATTCCATCCTGAACCGGTGTTCGGCAGGAAGCAACGAGTTTAGGTATAGGGCGGTTATCTTTAAACGAACCCTGAGCGACTTTTACCAGGCAGGTACGGCAATAGCCGCCGCTTCCTTCCAGTTTTGAGTAATAGCACATGGCAGGCGGAACCACGCTGCCGCCAATTTTTCGGGCAGCATTCATGATGGTTGTTCCGGCCTCAACCTCAACCTCAATATTATCAATAGTTACCTTTAAAAGGGGCATTTCTGGAGTTTTACGTGTTCTTCAAATTCTTCGCGGAAATGACGTATTGCGCTAGCAACCGGCCATGCGGCAGCATCGCCGAGCGGGCAAATTGTATTTCCTTCAATATGTTTTGAAATATCAACCAGCAGGTCAATATCTTTCATTGTTCCGTGACCGCTTTCGATTCGATGTAGTATTTTTTCCATCCAGCTTGTTCCTTCGCGGCACGGACTACATTGCCCGCAGGATTCATGATGGTAAAATTTTGCAAATGTGAGCAGGTTTTTAACAATACAAGTTGTCTCGTCCATTACTATAAACCCGCCCGACCCAAGCATGGTACCCGACGCAAAACCTCCTTCAGAAAGCGATTCATAACTCATCAGCCTTGGTTTTCCTTCTGCTGTTTTAAGTATCAGGCTGGCTGGAAGAATAGGTACAGATGATCCTCCTGCTACAACTGCTTTCAACGTATGACCGTGACGGATACCGCCGCAATATTCGTCGCTGTAGATAAATTCTTCAACAGGCAAACCAAGTTCAATTTCGTAAATACCTGGTTTGTTAATATGGCCACATGCTGAAATCAGTTTGGTGCCTTTGCTATTACCGATCCCCAGGGCTGAATAAGCTTCGCCACCGTTATTGATTATCCAGGGAATTGCGGCAATAGTTTCAACGTTATTTACAACCGTAGGACAGCCGTATAATCCAACAACGGCAGGAAATGGCGGTTTGATACGAGGATTTCCACGTTTTCCTTCCAGTGATTCAAGCAAGGCTGTTTCTTCACCACAAATGTATGCTCCTGCCCCTGGCTGGCAATACAAGTCGAGCGAATAGCCGCTTCCAAGAATATTTTCGCCCAGAAAACCGTTTTTGTACGCTTCCGCAATCGCTTTTTCGATAATCCGGAGGACATAAAATAATTCACCACGGATATAAATGTACGATGTCCTGGCTCCAAGAGCGTAAGAACCAAGTATCATTCCTTCTATCAGCTGATGCGGATTGAGCTGGCCAATATGACGGTCCTTGAATGTTCCTGGTTCACTTTCATCGAAATTGCAAACAAAATACCTGGGATTATTTGTTTTTTTATCAATAAAACCCCATTTCATTCCTGCAGGGAAACCTGCACCACCGCGTCCGC
Organism: Bacteroidales bacterium; assembly: GCA_963665485.1. Taxonomy (GTDB): domain Bacteria; phylum Bacteroidota; class Bacteroidia; order Bacteroidales; family UBA4417; genus UBA4417. Next base: position 3,201,406 of record OY762227.1, read on the forward strand.
GCAAACCGGATTTTGCTACTTCGCCGGTTACCTGGTCGGGTGTATAATTTTTGAGTGCTTTTTCTACTGAGGAATATCCTCCCAACTTCCTGTAAACCTCGTAACTGGCCAGACCGGGAACGTCAATATTTTTTAAAAGTATTTGTTCGGCCATGGTTTACAGGTATGGATTTGTATGCGAGTTTTTATTTTCAGCCTGCCATTTTTCAAGCAATTCATCAGCTTTCTGAGTGGTAAGATTTTCGTGGTATTCGGTACCAACCTGAATTACCGGCGCATTTCCACAGGCGGCTAGGCATTCAACAGTTTTAATTGTAAACTTTCCATCAGCGGTTGTTTCGCCGGCTTTTATTCCAAGTCGCTTTTCGAAATGAGCCAGAATTTCTTCGGACCCTTTTAGCATACACGGCCCGGTCTGACAGACTTCAATAACACAATTCCCAACCGGTTGAAGATTGAACATGCTGTAAAATGAAGCAACCTCATATACTTCGATTGGTTTAATATTCAGTACTGATGCTACGTAGTCCATTGTTTCGGAACTCAGCCATCCCTGGTTTTCGGCCTGGGCAATATGCAATACGGGAAGCAAGGCCGATTTCTGCCTGCCTTCCGGATAGCGTTTAATGATCTTGTTTACGAGATCAAGCGTTTCGCGGTTAAATTCTTTTATATTAAGATTTTCTTGCATTTAAAAATTTCTGGTTTCAAGTTTCTTGTTTCTAACATCAAACATCCGACATCCGACATTCTTACGCATCCAACTCTCCTGCTATTACATTCATCGAACTCATTGTGAGAATAGCATCGGACAACATATTTCCCTTTACCATTTCAGGATAAGCCTGGTAATAAATAAAGCATGGACGTCGGAAATGCAGTCGAGAAGCAGTACGTCCGCCATCGCTGACTAGGTAAAAACCCAATTCGCCGTTTGCTGCTTCAATACAATGATAGACCTCACCGACAGGAATATCAGTTTCGCCCATTACAATTTTGAAGTGCCAGATGAGCGCTTCCATATTATTGTAAACTTTTTCTTTCGGAGGCAGAACAAATCTTGGATCTGGAGCAAAATAAGTTTCCTTATCTTCCATTTTATCAAGTTTAGCAATTGCCTGTTCTATAATGGATAAACTCTGTCTCATTTCTTCCTGCCTGACCATAAACCGGTCATAAGTATCTCCGTTTTGTCCGACAGGAATAATAAAGTCAAAATCTTCGTAAGAGCAATATGGATTCATCACACGAACATCATAATCCACACCGCACGCACGGAGGTTCGGGCCGGTAAATCCATACGCAAGAGCGCGGTCGGCGGGAAAAGCGCCAACATTAATGGTTCGATCCATAAAAATACGGTTTCGTGCTAGCAATTTCTCAAATTCATTAAGTTTGGCTGGATAATCTTTCAGGAAAAACCTGATTTTTTCCCAGGCTTTGGCACTAAAATTACGCTCGAAGCCGCCGATCCTGCCCATATTGGTTGTAAGGCGCGACCCGCATATTTCCTCATAAATTTCGTAAATGAATTCTCTGTTCTGAAAAATGTAGGTGAACCCGGTAAGCGCTCCACTATCAACACCGATTACGCTGTTGCATATCAGGTGATCGGCAATACGGGCAAGTTCCATTACAATAATCCGGAGATAATCGACACGCTTTGGTGTTTGTATGCCCAGCAATTTCTCGACTGTCATATGCCAGCCCATATTATTGAGCGGGGCTGAGCAGTAATTCAACCTGTCGGTAAGTGGCGTAACCTGGTAAAAAGGCCTGCGTTCGGCTATTTTTTCGAACGCGCGGTGAATATATCCAATGGTTTGTTCGGTACTCACAATAAATTCACCATCCATCAGCATTACGTTCTGAAAAACGCCATGCGTAGCCGGATGAGTTGGTCCAACATTAAGTGTGTTGTACTCCTTCGGCTCTTCCGTTTTAACGAAATCTCGTACCCAATAATCCGAATCCAGTTCTTTTGCCATGTATGGTTTGGTATTCTCTTTATTTCAGTTAATCGTTATTTGTTAATCGTTATTTGTTAATCGTTTTTATATTGATGCTATTCAGGTTTTAAAGTTTTAATTGGAGTTTAAAGTCACTGGTTTCTAATTCCAGCTCATAACTCATAACTCATAACTCATAACCCCTTTCTCACCTTCCAAACATCACGTCTTTTTTATCTTCCCTTGTCTGATCCTCAAGCGGGAAATCCTTACGCATCGGGAATCCGGCGAAATCGTCTACATTCAGTATTCGCACAAGATTAGGATGGCCTATGAATTGTATTCCGAAGAATTCGAAAGTCTCACGTTCCATCCAGTTGGCGGAAGGCCAAAGGGTTGTTGCTGTTGGGATTGTGGGCGAATCAATTTCTGTAGCCGTCTTAATTCGTATCCTGTGATTGTGAATAAAGCTATGTAAATGATAAACAACTCCGAGTTGTTCCTTTTCGGGATAATGCATTCCACAAAGCGTAGTCAGGAAATTAAATTGAAGCTCGCTGTCGTCGCGAAGGAACTTCAGAATGTTCTGTATTTCTTCTTTTTTTAATGTAATACAAAGCATATCAGACTGCAGTTCATTCGACAGTATGGCATCGCTGAATTGTTCAGTGAGTTTATGTACGACTAAATTGTTTCTTTCGGGGTTGATCTGTAACACAAAGCAGTATTTTGAAGGAGAATTTTTTTCAGGGAATTCATACTTTTGATTGGATCTCAAAGATACCGAATTCGCCCGAAAGATTACTCCATATTATATTGTTTAATTAAGTCTTCGTATTCTTTTGAACTTCTTCGCCTGAACGACTCATTACCGACAAGTTCCTGAATTTTTAGTATTCCATCGATAATTTGTTCCGGTCGGGGAGGGCAACCTGGCACATAAACATCAACCGGAATTACACGATCGATGCCTTGTAAAACACTGTAAGTATCGAATATCCCGCCACTCGAAGCGCAGGCGCCAACGGCAATAACCCATTTAGGTTCAGCCATTTGGATATAAATTTCACGCAAAACAGGTCCCATTTTTTTTGCCACGGTACCCATTACCATTAAAAGGTCACTTTGCCGTGGTGAAAAGCTTAAGCGCTCGGATCCAAAGCGTGCCAGGTCGTAATGCGAAGCCATGGTAGCCATAAACTCAATTCCACAGCATGAGGTAGCAAAAGGCAATGGCCATAAGGAATTTTTGCGTGCCAGTCCAACTGCTTTTTCGAGCGACGTGGCAAAAAATCCCTGACCTGAAACTCCTTCAGGAGTTTCGGCAACGGTTGGTTTTAGTATGTGGTTTTGATTTTCTGACATGAACGGATTGTTTTCAGCTTTCATTAACGTTTATCCCATTTTAATGCGCCTTTGAGTATGATATATACAAACCCGGCGAGAACAAGCGCCATAAACAAAAGCATCTCGGTGAAACCATCTTTTCCCAGCGCCCTTAAGTTAACAGCCCAGGGATACATAAAAATAACTTCAACATCGAATAAAACAAAAAGTATAGCAATGAGAAAATATTTTACTGAAAACGGGCTACGGGCATTTCCCATGCCTTCGATGCCGCATTCAAAGTTTTCAAGTTTGGCTTTCGAAGAGCGTTTTGGCCCAAGGAAATGTGTGGCAATCATCGTTGTTATTACGAAGCCAAGAACAACGAGCGATTGAATTAGTATAGGTAAATAGTCTTTGGGCATTTTGTTTAAAGTATTGTGAAAACATTAACGGTTGAAATTACGGATTGTTTGTGTAATTTAAAATTTTATTTTAAAAAACAGTATTTAAAAGGTTTTACCTGGATAATTCCGGAAGGTAAACATGAAGTACCGCATTCATGCAAAGTTATAAATTTTTATTTTGCCATGCTAAAAATGCAATGTTAAAAGGTTAATGAAGGATGAATGAATAAGTACTGTAAAGTTAAATTCGTTAAAAAAGATAAAAAAGTACATAACTAAAGATTTAAAAGGTACTTTTGCACCAGAAATTTTAAAGTAGTCATCATTCAATGGACGAAGGCCCTGATTTGTACGGAATATTAACTGGTTTCAGGAGCAGATAGCTGATTCGGCAGCCTCCTGAAATCATAAAAAGGAGGATGCTTCTATGACAGCATTAACAACATTTTATTTAAGCCAGATACTTGGTATCGAAATTATTTCCCGTGAAGCAGAAGTTATAGGGAAAGTTCTGGATTTACTCGTTTTTTCTGAACAATCGGTAACGGACGAACCTTCACGACCAAATGTTGTGGCAGTGAAAACCGGAAGCCGTTCGCATCCTGCGTATTATAGTTTCAGCCATTTTGAGATCACCCGCCAGAAGAATAAAATTGTTTTCCTCTGTTCGAAAAAGCAGCATATCGAAGAAGAAGAGCTTCCACGGTTCCTGCCGCTTAAAGAACGTATTCTTGACCAACAGATTGTTGACCTTAACGGGCGTAAACTTGTACGGGTAAACGATGTAAGGTTAGTGTCAATTACCAGCGGAACTTATGTTGTAGCTGTTGATGTAGGAGCCGAAGGACTTTTACGCAGGCTTGGTGTAGCCGAAACTGCCAAAAGCATTGCTTCCGTTGTGCGATTGCCGATTCCTTCAAAATTTATTTTATGGGATGATGTTGATACGCTCGACACTTCGAGCCTTACCATTAAATTAGGCAAACCTCTTACGAAGCTTCAGATGCTTCATCCTTCGGATCTTGCTGATATTATTGAGGATTTAGGCCGGAGTGATCGTACGGATGTATTTAACTCTCTGGATGAAGAACAAGCTGCCGATGTACTCGAAGAAATGGAGCCAAAACTTCAGGTAGATATGATCGAGAGCCTGTCCGTTGCCAAAGCGGCAGACTTACTCGAAAAGATGCCTGCCGACGAAGCCGCTGATATCATTGATCTTTTAGAAAACGACAAAGCGGAACTTCTGCTCAACGAAATGGATTCCGAGACTTCGAGCGAAGTACGCGAATTGTTAGAATATTCCAACCGTTCGGTTGGCAGTATAATGAATACTGATTTTATATCGTTTCACGAAAACGAAACTGTAGAACAAGCCCTGGCTACCATTCGCCAGGACAAGCCTGAAGAACCTTTATTATATAATCTTTTTGTGGTAACTCACAGCGGAAAACTTTTGGCCACAGTTTCACTTCGGAACCTGGTTGTTTCGGAACCTTCAGTTATTTTAAAGGATATCATGCACAGGAACCCTGTTTCGGTTGAAGATAATGATAAACTGGATTCGTTGGCCGAAATTGTTTCAAAATACAATCTTCTGGCTGTTCCGGTTGTGAACCAGCACCAGGTGTTGGAAGGCATGGTTGTGATAGATGATATAGTTGATGATTTGCTGGGAGCCAGAAAAACAAGATAATGTGGGAGGGGAACAATTATGACATTAAAAATTACTTTGCAGAAAAAAGGCTGGTGGCGCAATATTCTTATATTCTTTGCATTGCTTGGTCCTGGAATTATTACAGGAAGCGTTGATAACGATGCCGGAGGTATTACAACTTACTCGGTAGCCGGAGCGCTTTATGGCTATAAATTGCTCTGGACCATGATACCGGCTTTCATCGTTCTGCTGATCATCCAGGAAATGAATGCCCGAATGGGGATCGTAACCGGTAAAGGACTAGCTGATCTGATCCGTGAAAATGCGGGAGTAAAAGTTACATTTTTCATTTTTGTCGGATTACTTATTGCCGACCTCGGAAATACCACAACTGAATTTGCCGGGGTTGCCGGTAGTATGATGATTTTCGGGGTAAGCAAATATATCTCGGTGCCAATTTCGCTTGCCTTGGTTTGGCTGCTGGTAGTAAAGGGGAATTATAAAATTGCTGAGCGTATATTCCTGGTTTTCAGTGTTTGCCTGCTAATGTATATCGTTTCGGCCGTCATGGGTAAACCGCATTGGGGCGAAATCGGTACTGCCATGATGCACCCTCATATGGAATTTAATGTTCCTTACCTGGCAATTGTTATCGGGATTATAGGTACCACCATTGCGCCCTGGATGCAATTCTACATGCAGTCGTCGGTTATCGAAAAAGGGCTGAAAATGCGCGATTATTCTTACACATTGGTGGATATCGTAATCGGATGTTTAGTAACCGTAATAGTAGCTTTTTTTATTATTGTTGCCTGCGCGTCAACGCTTCACGAAAATGGAATTAAAATTGAAGAAGCCAAAGATGCCGCCTTGGCGCTGAAACCATTGGCAGGTAGTTTGGCATCTTCATTATTTGCTTTAGGTTTATTTGTAGCTTCTATCTTTTCGGCAACTATTTTGCCTTTGGCAACCGCATTTTATGTTTGCGAGGCTTTCGGTTTCGAAGCAGGAATTGACAAAAAATGGGAAGAAGCTCCTGAGTTTTATTTCCTCTACACCGGAATTCTGATACTGGCGGCAGCTATAATACTTATCCCAAATGCTCCGCTTATTAAAATAAGTATCTGGTCGCAGGTAATAAACGGAATCCTGCTTCCTGTTGTTTTAATTTGCATGATCCTTCTTATCAACAATAAAAAGATAATGGGCAAACATGTCAACAAGTCGTTCACTAATATAATCGGCTGGACAACAATTGCAATACTTGTCGCACTTTCGACGATGCTGCTGATTATGCCTTTGTTTTCGTAACGGAATTACTACAAACATTTAATTTTCTGAAGGCTTAATTGCGCGATGCTGAATTCATTGAGCAATTATGACGGCTTTGCCTAAACTTATACTTGGATGAATTGTTCTCTTATTAACTAATAAGAAATTTGAATTTATTGATCTGTTTGCTTTTGAAACAAAGAATGTGTTGATGTTTCAGCTATTTTGCACAGAAATATAAACCTGAACCTGGAAATGACAAATAAAGTAGAATTTGAAAAACGGCGTAAAGTTGTAGTCGTTGGAGCTGGCGCTGTTGGAGCAACATATTGCTATGCGCTGGCTCAGAGTGGACTGGCCGATGAAATAGTGCTTATAGATATGAATAATGACCTGTTGCAAGGACAGGTTTTAGATCTTGTACATGGACAGCCATTTTTCCCCACTGTTAATATCCGCGCCGGAAATTCTGAAGATTACAAGGATGCAAAACTTGTTGTAATTACAGCTGGTGCAGCACAGAAACCTGGCGAGACGCGGTTGCAACTACTTAAAAAAAATTCAGAAATTGTTGGCAGTATCGCAGAAGATATTGCCGCGCATAAGTGCGAAGGTGTAATGCTTATTGTCAGCAACCCGGTTGATGTATTGACTTATGTTGCTTTGAAACGCTCTGGGTGGGATAGGAGCAGGGTGATCGGCTCAGGAACAGTGCTAGATAGTGCCAGGTTCAGGCATTTGCTCGGCGAACATTGTGGTGTGGATGTGCATAATGTGCATGCCTACATGCTGGGCGAGCATGGTGACAGCGAATTTGCAGCCTGGTCTATGACTCATGTGGCAGGAATTAGTATCGACGAATATTGTCCATCTTGCGGAAAGTGCCCCGATTGGGAAAATAAACGACAATTGCTGGAGCAGCAGGTCCGCGATTCGGCGTATCATATTATAAATTACAAAGGTTCAACTCATTACGCTGTAGGCCTTGCACTGGTAAAAATTACTGAAGCCATTCTCCGGGGCCAAAGCAGTGTGCTTACTGTTTCAGTATTACTTGAAGGTGAATTTGGCCTGGATGATGTATGTTTGAGTGTGCCTAGTATTGTGTCCGATGGCGGTGTGAATAAGATTATAAAAAGTCCGCTGGCTGTAGCGGAAATTGAAGCATTAAAACGATCATCCGAAATTTTAAAACACTCCATATATTCGCTTCATGAGATTTCCTGACCAGCAGCTTTAGGGCAATCAAGCTACTTCTATGATTTTACACCGATCATTCTGGTGTAATTCAAAATCAAGAATAATTATGGATATTCAAATCAAATATGGGATATCTGCTACTGGTTTTATAAAGTAAAAAGATAGATATAAACCATGAGATTTGGTTCAGGCTTATTCGTGCACTACTTTCCGTGGGTTCTATATTTGTATTCAGGATTAAAGTCTCTTTTGCAATTTTGCAGAAAATTCCGTATATTAGTAGCACCCAATTTTGCAGGCTAATAATTTAATATTAGGGGATTATGAAAAAGAGAGATCGTTCAACTGAAGTTGCTGATTTGAAAGCGGTTGCCCATTTTGAAGATGACCTTATACTTTTTATTGACAGTGAGGATCCGAATGTCCCAACCTCTCTTTGCGTTCAGGCTGATTTTAACATAGGACAGTACGGCCCTGTACAACCTATGGGCGTTTACCTTGAAGCGATACCGTACCAACGCATTCATGACGGCGACAGGCGGATATCGTACCGGCAGCGCATCCACGAAGAGATAAATCCGGACTTAACAGCTGCCATGCTAAGTGATTTTACGTTAAAACGGTTGCTAAAACTAGACAACCTGGTAAAGTTTATGCATAATTTCCCGGAATGGGAACCCGGAGGTTAGGTGAGCTGGCTTTAAATGGTAATCTCAGCCCGGGAGTAACTACGAAATTGGCAAATTTTGCTGTGCTTCTCACTTCTCAAACATGAATATTCATGGGAGACATTATTTCGGGAGTATACAGCAAAACCTGCCATTTCCGAAAGCGGTTGTCAGCAATTTCTTTATTTCATCCCAAATAAAAATGGTAACACAAATATCACAATTACTGTCCAGGCTAAATAAACAGGCAAATACTTTGCGACAGTACTTTCAACTGAATCCAGTTGTTTAGCCTTGAAATATGACTGAAATAAACTCTTTGCAATCAGAATCAGGTTTACAAAAATCAGGAGATTAGAGACCAGGACAACCGTTCTGTTGGGAGTTAATCCATTATAAACCCTTGTAATTATAGCTGTTAAAGCTATTGTATTGATCACTATAGCTAACAGAGCTAAAGAGAATAAAATCAGGGTATTAATATTCCTGTTTTTGGATTTGTCGAGTTCAGAAATGGAAAATACAATTATTGCCATTACCGCTAAAAGCATCACATTGAAAAGTATTAACAAATCCCTGTCCTTCAGTATCTTGCTTTCCGAGAAAACCAGAGAAACTAAATATACCATAAGCGTTATCAATACTAAAGGAGTAAATACCCTGGCTATTACAGGAGCTATCTTACTTGTAATGCTTGGATATACTTGTATCAGGTAGTAAGCAACAATGGGAGCAGCAACAGCGCCCACTATAACAACATAGTTAATGTAAAATTCTTCGATATTCATTTTTATAGCCGAAAACAGCCCTAATGTTATAGCAGTAAGTAAAACTCCTGCGATTAAAAGTAATCCCGTCATTATCAGTAATTCTCCATTAAACCGAATGAAAGCAATCCGTTTCGCGATATTTTTATAATCGAATGACACATATGTCAATCCGAATAAACACCATAGAAATAATGGTGAATGAATTAAAACGAGGTTAATCGAATCGGTCTCTTTGTATGGCAAAAGGTTAACAAACAACGCCAAAATTAAAACAACAGCACTATAAATAAGGATTCTCTTTTTATCAAAAATCTTATTCTGCCAAAATGTAAAAAGTATCAAACCATTGAATACAACTATTGCTAGATCTCTCAAATAGAATGATTCCTCATGAATTTGCGAAAATATCGCGGGGAGCTTAACCAATACTCCTGTTATCAAGGACAGTAAAATCACGACAAGTAAATCTGATTTTAAAAATCCTTTAGAATCTATTTCCGTTTCATTGGCTAAACGAATTTTCCAGAACTTAACTAAATCCGAATTATAATCATCCGAAATCTCAGCAAAAGATTTGGAAAAATCCTGTTTATTGTCCCGATATAATTTTTCGAGATCATCAGGTCTGTCAAGGCATTCTATTATGCGCTGTTTCATTTTTTTTGTGGAGTTTTTGAATTGTTTATTAACTATTAGAATGTAATCAAATGGCGTTACCGGGATTTTTAATGCCGCCTGGAAATGAAGTTTTTTTTATGATTTTAAATTCAGGCAGTTTCATGTTGGTTTAGCTCTGATGATGTTTTTTAAAAAGTGCTTTGATTTTCAAAGTAGTCGGGCAAAAAAAATTACATTTGTGCTTAACGATATTCTTTACTCTTTCTGAGATTTAATGAATAATTCCAATGCTTTAAGATGATCATCAAATGCTTTTTTACCTTCTTTCGTCATAAAATATTTTGTGTTAGGTTTCTTGCCGACAAATGATTTTTCTACTCCGATAAACTCTTCTTTCTCCAAAGCTTTAATGTGGCTTGCCAGGTTGCCATCGGTCACATCGAGGTATTCCTTCAGTGAATTAAAATCAAACGTATCATTCACAGCCAATGCCGACATAATGCCAAGCCTGATCCTGCTTTCAAACGCTTTATGCAAACCAGTAATTGATATTTTCACTTTTCGTACCTGTAATGTATGTAAATACCGTAAATAATATGAACCACTCCAAATCCTAAAGCCCAAAAGAATAATCCATATTCAACGAAATATGAGCCAATAAGACCAAGCGATATCTCAACCAGGCCTAAAATTTTCACCGCTCTATAAGTGAATTTTCCGGCGTTATAAATAGCCAACCCATAAAACAGTAAAGTAAACGGGGCAATTAAGCCAATTAATCCTTTCGAGATTAAAATAAGGATCAGCAATCCGCCAGCTGTAAGAGGAACAGCCATATTTATCAGAAGCCTTTTCGACGTAGGATTCCAAAGTTTTTCGCCTCTTTTTGCAGATTTTTTGTAGGAGAGAAAAATTGCTGTACCCGCTGCCAGTATTAAAATTGCAATGGCTAAAGCAATGACATTCAATAAGCTGGAATATGAACTTCCTGACTTTTCGGTATTGCAAACTATTTCGCCGGGATTAAAACCAAGAAATTTCCATGCAATATAAGCTCCTGACAACGCGTAAATACCTGCCATGATGCCTGCCCAACCGGATAGAGACAAAAATTTGGAAGAACGCTCCATCATTGAACGTATATCAGCTATATCCCGAATATAATCTTGCTCTTCTTTCATTATAAAAGTACTTTTAACCGCAAAGTAAATATAAAATTTGCGTCTATGCAAATACTGCCTGAATAATTTAAATATTTTTATGATAAAGGATGAAGAGCTCTGTTATATTAATCTATTCAATAAGATCTTATAAATGAGCAATATTTTAATCATTACAAAACACACTTAGCCAACCTTTTTCTTAACCCACACAATTAATTATGCTTTTATAAAAGTGATAATTAGACACTGTTCGGTTAGCTTTTATACTTTTCATTTTTAGCTATTTTATTTTGATTTAATTACTCTGGTTTAACTTCATTTATACACCTGAGTGCATTTAAAGTTCTGGGATATCCAACATAAGGCAATAACTGTGTAACAACGTCAAGCATTACTTGTTTGTCATTTCCAATATTTAAATTTCCCTGTACATGTCCTTTAAGCTGAGGTTCACAACCGCCCAGCGATACTATGATGGAAAATGTCAGCAGTTCTCTTGTTTTCAGGTCGAGTCCGTTCCTTGTATAATAATCGCCAAAGCAATTAGCTGACAGTAATTTTTGAATATGATGCTGGTTAGCCGGTGAATCCTGATACATTTTATCAATCACTTCCCCGAAAATAACTTTCTGTACTTCCAGCCCTTTTTCGTAACGTGTTTCCGGCGTTGTGGTTGATTGTCCTTCCAATGGCAGTTCTATCCCGCGCCCGGTAAGTATTTCATTGGTGAGATAGATAAAATCAACCACCTTGGCAATACCTACATACGGAACCGACTGGTATAAAATTTCTTTTACCTCAACAGGAGTTACACCAACATTCAATGCTGCATTCACCATCATTCTGTACTCACCCTGGGCCTGGCAGGCTATGGTGGAACCCAAAATCATCATGATTCGGGTTTTGGTATCGAGGTTCCCGTAACTAAGCACCTCGTCGAAAGCAAAATTGTCGAACAACTCAATAAGTTCCGGGTCGGTATCAATGGCCCGCGATCTATATTCCGGCCACAGTTCTTCGTGGTTTTTGTAGGCTGTTTCACTTATGCTCATGGTTTTGTCCTCCTGAATTTAAATATTTTTACCGGTTTCAAATGCCTGTTTCATGGCCGGTTTACCAATGATATCTCCCTTTTCCCAGGCTCCGGTGCCATAAATGATTCCTTTTTCTTTTGATTTACTCAGGCAAGAGGTAAATCCTCTGAAACCTTCAATGGTTCGTTCCATCGCTGGTTTGTTGTTTACAGCAGCCGTAACGATAAAATAAAACTCTTTGTTCCTGATTTCGGTATAGCGCGCGCAGGTTCTGTCAATCATGGTTTTCATCTTTCCACTCATGGTGTAAAAGTAAACGGGTGTAGCCATTGCAATTACATCGGCGGCAATCATTTTCTCCAGTATTTCAGCCATGTCATCTTTTTGCGGACAGCTTTTGCCATTAAAGCAGGAGCCGCATCCGGTGCAATAATTTATGTTTTTGTCTTTTAGAAAAATCTTCTCTGCCTGATTTCCTGACTCTTGCGCACCCAATGTAAACTGGTCGCAAAGCAAGTCGGAATTCCCTCCTCTGCGCGGGCTGGAGGATAGAATTAAAACGTTCTTACTCATAAATTCGTTCTGCTTTTAAATCCAATATTTTTTTTAATGTTTCCGATAGCTTTCAATTGCTACCCCTCTTAGCTTCAAGGATGAAAGGTACAGCCTCAGTGAGATCTAGAGAATTGACCATTGCTTGGGTTATGCTCTTGTATTTCTTAAAATGAGCCGTTTCCCTGTGCGCTTCGTATGCTTTTGCATCGGCATATATTTCAAAAATTGTGATATGCGTGGGATGAGCCTTATCCGACACGGCATATAAAGTTAAAACTCCTGGTTCAATACGCACCGAAGTTTCAATTTCCTCCTTCAACGCAACTTTATACGCTTCAAGCTGCGTTGAATCGATCCGGAGTGTTGCAATGCGGACAACCGAACTTTTTTCCTGTGCCGTCACGTTTAAACGCAGAAACAGAATTAGTAGGAATGTTGTTAAAAATAACAGCAGGTTTTTCATTTTTGGGAACGCTGCATTATGATTTTCTGTTTTGTTCATTGTTATACTCATAATCCTGTAGCTTTTTCCAGTGATTCAGGGTAGCGTTCACCTACCGCATCTAGTTTATCCAACGCCGACTGAATGATATTTAAATCTTCGGATGACAGGATTAAACTTGCTGCCCCGATATTTTCTTCGAGCCGGTTTAATTTTCTGGTTCCGGGAATAGGTACGATCCACGGCTTTTGAGCCAGAAGCCATGCAAGTGACACCTGGGCCGGTGTTGCATTTTTTTGAATAGCAATATCGTTCAGCAAATCCACGAAAACCTGGTTTGCCTTTATAGCTTCAGGTGTAAACCGCGGCAAGATATTGCGGAGATCAACATTTTCAAATTTTGAGCTTTCCTGTATTTTCCCCGTAAGAAAGCCTTTACCCAAAGGACTGTATGGGACTAGTCCGATTCCAAGTTCTTCAAGTGTGGGTATCACTTCCAGCTCAGGCTTTCGGTACCACAACGAATACTCACTTTGAAGTGCTGTAACTGGCAGAACCGCATGAGCACGACGAATAGTCTGTACCCCGGCTTCGGAAAGACCAAAATATTTCACTTTCCCTGCCTGAATCAAATCCTTTACAGTTCCCGCAACGTCTTCGATAGGTACATTTGGATCAAAACGATGCTGATACAATAAATCAATTACGTCGGTTCTTAACCTTTTAAGAGATTCTTCTACCATTATCTTTATATGTTCCGGCCGGCTATCGATAATTGCGCCATTGTGACCTTCCTCTTTTCCCGATGGAAAGCGGAACCCGAACTTGGTAGCAATTACCACATTTTTACGAAGAGGTTCCAATGCTTCACCAACAAGTTCTTCGTTTATAAAGGGACCATAAACCTGGGCTGTATCAAAGAATGTAACTCCCATTTCAACTGCTGTACGAATAAAAGAGATCATTTCTTTTTTTTTCGGGGAAGGGCGCGTAAGAATGACTCATTCCCATACATCCGAGTCCTAGTGCTGATACTTCGGGACCGCTACTTCCGAGTGTACGTTTTTCCATCTTTTGTGTTTTTAAATAAACAGAATTTGATTAGCGATTAATCAGCTTTGCGCTGCCACCTGAATACCTCTCACCCTGCACGGTAAGTTTAGCAGAAGCGGCATTAATTTCAAATAGTTCTTCAGGATTAAGGTTAACTTCGGCAGCTCCGAGATTCTCAGTTAAACGATGCAACTTTGTTGTGCCCGGAATTGGAACAATCCATGGTTTTTGTGCCAGTATCCATGCAAGGGCAATTTGTGCCGGCGTAACATTTTTGCGTTTTGCGACGGCAGCAAGCAGGTCGACGAAAGCCATATTGCTTTTAAGATTTTCGGGCGATAAACGAGGAACCGTACTGCGAAAGTCTTTGCTATCGAAAGTAGTATTCTGATCCATTTTTCCTGTCAGGAAACCTTTGCCCAGCGGGCTGTATGGCACGAAACCAATTCCAAGTTCTTCGAGTACTGGCAATATTTCTGCTTCAGGCTCCCTCCACCAAAGTGAGTATTCGCTTTGTAAAGCAGTAACTGGTTGCACGGTATGAGCGCGACGGATAATTTGTACCCCAGCCTCGGAGAGACCGAAATGTTTCACTTTCCCTTCCTGAATAAGGTCTTTTACAGTTCCGGCAACATCTTCGATGGGTACATTCGGATCAACGCGATGCTGGTAGAATAAATCAATCGCGTCAATTTTAAGCCGTTTCAGCGAAGCTTCAGCAACCTGTTTGATGTGTTCCGGCCGGCTGTCGAGTGCTGAAACGCCGGTTGTATCGAAGCCGAATTTTGTGGCTATCACCACTTTCCCGCGAAAAGGCGCCAAAGCTTCGCCTACGAGTTCTTCATTAATAAACGGTCCGTAAACTTCCGCCGTATCAAAAAAAGTTACTCCGCTTTCAACAGCTTTATGAATAAGAGTTATCATTTCCGTTTTATCGGATATTGTTCCGTAACCAAAACTCATTCCCATGCAACCGAGTCCTATTTCAGAAACTTCGAGGTTGCTATTTCCTAATTTACGTGTTTTCATATTTATAATTTTATGTGTAACTGCTGATTCAACCACCTGGATTATGAAGGTACAAAAGTAAATACGAATCTTGCTGGGAAATAACTAAAACAACACAGGAACTTACGAAAATCAAACAATTCTTCAGAAATTATTGTCAATAATATTCTGTAAGAACATTTGATTTATTGGGTAAAAATTAAAAACTCCTCAAAAAAGCGATTATTTTGTCTTAATGTCGTACGCCATTAAAGCGTTGGTATGCCTGAGGTAAAGAATCCCATTATAAATAACAGGGTGCGCCCAGAATGGTCCTGATGAACCTTGTGTAACCTGGAAACTGCTGATAAGATCAAATTTATCAGGATTTGCCTTAAGCAGACCTACATTTCCCTTCTTTTCGTCATAAATATAGAGCATGCCTTCGGCTGATATGATAGAACCTTTACAATTCCATTTCTCTTCCCACATTTTTTTACCTGTATTCCAATCGATACAGCACCAGTTTCCTGTGCTGTTGTTCAACCAGTTTGAACCGTAAATATAACCATCAACCATTACAACTCCTCCATGATGAACATCCAGAACATTATCAGTCCACATAATTTTGGCACTCTTTCCGTCATCAGCAACCTTAATCATCAATCCGCCAATATCATAACCACCTGTTATGTATACCATGCCATTGTGGTACAACGGGGTTACACACATGATAAGATCCCACTTGAGGTCGGCAGGTTTCGGGAGAGCGACTTTCCAGAGAATATCTGCATTTGAAGCATCAACAGCGAAAACATGGTTTAATGATACATTGATAATCACTTTCATGCCAGCATTTTCGATAAGGATTGGTGAAACATAACCCGGCTTATCATCCAGACTTGCAGATTTCCAGATTAAATTTCCATTCGTTTTATTAACAGCAATTGTCATGGTTTCTGGCCCGCCGGGTGAAAAATAGAGTTTATCTCCATCAATAATAAGCGATTCGGCAATACCCCAGTTTCCATAAGTGCCCTTATTCATTTCGCTGGCTTTGTATGACCAGATGATTTTCCCGGTTATTCCGTCAACGCATGCAATATCACCATATCCGCTGCAGGTATAAACCTTATTTCCCTCAACCGTTGGTGTTGCCCTGCTTTCGGGGAATGACTCATTCCATGCACGACCCATAACGGTTTGCCAGAGCAGTTTTCCGTTCATATCCAAAGCGTACAGCACGTCGGATGAATCCTTGATTCCTGTTGTATAAATGGTATTGTTCCCAAACGAAACCGAGGAATTACCTTTGGTTAGCTCCAGATTAGTCCAAAGAAGTGCCGGACCATCGGGAGGCCATGATTTTAAAAGCCCGGTTTCGGCGGAAACACCGGTACGGTTTTCAGGCCTCCACTCACTGATTTGCTGTGCATTTGAAAATTGGGAACTTAGTAAAAGTGAGAAAAGAAGAATTAAGATCATTGATTTCATAAGGAACTTTTTTTTATAAATGAGGTCATTAACTTCAGTTAATTGCAGCGCAAACTTAACCATTTCTGAATTTCAACGGGCTTAACTGAAGATGCTTCTTGAAAAAGTTGTTAAAATGGGTTACTTCAGTAAAACCCAGGGCGAATGCAATTTCAGAGACGGACCATGCGCTGTGCTTTAACAGAATTTTCGCTTCCTGCAGAATGCGTTCGGCAATGATCTGCGAAGTGGTTTTCTGAGTGGTTTCTTTAACTGCCCTGTTCAGGTGGTTAACATGGATGTTCAGCTGGTTTGCATAATCAGAAGCAGCACGCAGGCTGACAGTCTGATGGTTTTCATCAATCGGGAACTGTCGTTCGAGCAATTCGAGAAATAAGGTGGAGATACGTTGGGAGGCATTGATGGGTTGCTTGTCAAATTTTGCAGAGGGTTGAATTTTCATGGCAAAATGCAAAAGCTCAAAAACCAGGTTACGCAAAACATCATATTTGTGGATATAATCTGATTTGATTTCCTCAAACATTTTCTTGTAAATGACAGTTATTAGCTCCACTTGTTCGTCAGATAAATCAAAAACATGATTTCCAGTAGATTGGAAAACTGAATATTGATTCAGGTCACCAAACTTGTGGAAAAAGTGCTGATTAAAAATGCAGTAATAGCCGGCCTGAATTTTTTCGAGATCTTCGCAATTATATGGAATCTGCGGATTAGAGAAAAACAATGCCTGCTTTTTTACCGACACAACTTTATCGGCGTAATTCATCTTTATATCGCCAATTACCAGCATTACTTTATAAAAATCCCTTCTTTTATAAGGTAGTGGCGTTGTTTTTCCAGGTTCAGGAGGTTCATGTTTAAACACATTGAAATGCCCGATCTCATTTCGGATGGTATCCGGCATCCAATCGAATTTCCTTTTGTAAAATTCCTCCAGTGTTTCTATCTTTTCCATACTGCTAAATTACAAATTTCAAATAAAAATAAGGGTGCATACTTAAATTGGGGTGTCAATTAATCTTGCCGGAAGTCAGAAATTGGAAGTTCCTGAAATTGAAGGCGGTAATTTTCTTTATGTCAATGGTTAAATTCCACTCGTTTTAATTCCACTTATATTGTATTTGAACGATATACAAAGTGCAAAGAAAAACCTCTTACTTAATTTAGCATAATGAATTTCAAAGCAATACGTACGAATTTCAAATAATTGTTTCCAATAACTTTCTGTAATTGGCATTAGCATCAAGCCACAGAAGTGTATCCGGTTAAGAATTAATTACTCATTATCAAATTCGACGGACTAAAATGTGATCAGGCTTTCCAAAAAGCTGCCGGGATTAATATTCAAAATCATCTGCTACTGAAAAATACGAATCCGGCCATTAAATACACTTGCTTTTAACAGGCTTCACATACTTGCATGTTTCCGGACTTCAATGTATATTTGCTCCCGCCTGACAGGGTTGTGCAAAAAATACCAGTAACTGATTTATTTAAAGTATCTGTAGCATAAGAGTTTAAAAGATAAAACAGCTAATTCATTTCCACTCAAAATTTATTCCTTAGTCATGAAAAACAAAGTATTGCTGATCATTTTCCTGCTGATTTCTTCAGCTTTTACGGGGTATTCCCAATCGAAAACAAAAATTGAGTTAAAAGATAATTGGTACTACCTAAATGGTCAAAGGTTTTTTATTAAAGCAATAGGCTATGAAATTGGTGCCCGTCCCGGACAGCATCCTTATGAAGGAGTCAGGAATGACGACCTTGATTTATTGAAATTTGATCTGAAAGTGATCAGAGAAGGAGGGTACAATACCATCCGAACCTGGAGCCAGTATTCTGAGGCTCAACTGAAGGTGGTTCAGGAATCGGGTCTGAAACTCATAATGGGAATAGATGTGAATCCTGACGGAAATTATGGGGATCCTGAATTTGTTAAGGAATGCGTCGATAAAGTGAAAAAAGTTACGGCATACGCGAAAAAATATGATTGTATAATTACATATCTGGTTATAAATGAACCACAGACCGATCATATACACAAGAGTACCGGGAAGGCATTTGTGGACCTGATGAAAACACTGGTTGAGGAACTGCATAAAGGGCATCCCGGAATCCCGGTTACGCTGTCGGCAAATGCTATGATCAGCGATTATATGGATGAAAGTTATTTTGATGTTTATTCCTACAATTGTTACAACCATTCAGAAGCCCAGACTACAACCATGGGTTTTAAAGATTTTGTTAAAGGATTGAATGAACTCAACGGCTCAAACAAACCCTTTATAACTACGGAATTTGGTTATTCGGTTTCGCATAAAGGATCAGGTCGTTATGGTGGTAACACCCTCAAGCAACAAAGTGACGGGCTTATTGCAAACTACCGCGACCTGCTCGATGCGGGGATTGTTGGGATGTGCCCGTTTTATTATGCCGATGGCTGGTGGAAAGGCGGCGATAAAAACAACCATGCTATGGAACAGCCTGAAGAATGGTTTGGTTTCTGGGGTTACAGCGATGTGAACGATAAGTATGGCTCACCACGCCCTGTATGGTTTGCTATGCGCGATTATATGAAAGGACTTATTGTAAGCCCTAAAAACAATACAATTTATACCGGATCATCATTACCTCTGGAACTTTATAATGACAAGGATGTAAAAAAAGTGGTAATAAAATACCTGGATAAAGTAATCTATTCAAAAACCATAAGCAGCGAAGGTTATTTTGCTGACAAGTTGACGATTAATCCCGTCGGGATTGAAGACATGGAGCTTGCTTTCGAATTCTACGATAAAGACAATAAACTTGTTAAAAACGAATCCATCAATATCCTGGCTTCAAAAACGGCAATCGAATTACCAAAACTCACTATTGAGGTTACGCCCGGCAAAGATTTAAATGAAGGTAAAATAGCCAGCATAAAAACTAACATTGAAAACAAAGAAAATTTTAAACTAGTTGGTGATCTGAATGTAAGCTTCAATACCCATATTGGATGGGAAGTAGGGCCACAGGCTACCGTTTCAATTAAAGATCAGTCAGATAAAAAAATAATTACTGCCGAAAATTTCTTCAACATTCCTGATAATTGCTGGGTTGTCAACGCGTCGGCAGGTATTTCGGTTCAATACGGCAAGTTCATTTTCCGTATTCATGACCAGAAAATTATATTCCGGGGCAACTGGGCGAATGAAGTCGAGCGGAGGTAATATTCCGACCAAAGGCACTAAGTTTGTATAAGTTACCGCAGAGATCAACCAGGTTAGCAAAGCGTAACGCAAAGTAATCCTGCTTTTATAAATTATTCGTTACCCTGTAGTTTTTTGCGAACTTCATGGGAAAAACTTTTTAGAAAAATCCTTTCCTGGATGAAATGTCATGAGTTGGAAGCATGTATCCAACCGGATTCTCAAACAGGGGAAAAATGACTGTATTATGAGCGGTTTTTTCAGTCCTTCAGTTAAAAGATCCCTTATTACTTTATCTGGATTTGTGATCTTGTTTGTTTTGTACCATCTTCCCGAACTGTTTCAGAATTATTATCAGAAACCACTCATCTGGTTGCTGGAAACAGGAATGCTGCTTTTCGTGCTGTTTGCCTATTTTATTGGAAAACGCAAGCATAAAAATGGGTACAAAACCTATGGATTATTTGCTTTCGGCAAACATTGGAGCAACATATTAAAAGGTTTGGTAATCGGTATTTCTATAACAATTCTGGCTAACATGGTGCCGGTTTGGCTTCATTGGAACAAAATCTCAATTCATTTGGACTGGGAGCAGATTCTTTTTCAATCGTTATTGTTTTCAATAGGAACCTTTTTGCCTTCACTAGCCGAAGATATACTTACCCGTGGTTATTTAATGGCTTACTGGCCAGAAAAATGGGACAGAAAACTTCTCATCCTGTTTTCGGCCGGTGTGTATGTGCTTAATCATATTTTCAGGCTTAACAAACCCGATGTAATGCTGTATCTATTTTTGCTGGGACTACTGTTGATGTGGGCATTTGTGGCAACCCGAAGCTTATGGCTTACGCTGGGAATTCACTGGGGAGGGAATATCGCCTACCAGTTTTACACAAATGCGGTTTCATATGAAACCATCAAAGAAACAGGAATGGAAAATTATGTTCTGGCAGCCTGTTACGTAATTGGGTTTATCCTGGTGTTTCTACTTTTTAAACTCCGCTTTTTTTCTATTGAGCGATCGCGCGAAAGGTTGTAAGGACTGCCAACATGCTGGAATTATTTGATATCTGTGAGCATTATACTTGTTTACCATCAGATTTTTCTGCTCTCCATTATTTTATAAAATATATTGCCGCTACCGCAAAACCAATCACCACCACTGCCCATCGTAATACTTCAGGCTTGATAAATGTTGCTGTCCTTCCGCCGATATTTCCTCCCAGAATAGATCCGAAAATCATAACGGCTACAACCAGCCAGTTCACCTGATCCGAAAAACAAAAATAAATCGCGGCTGAAACATTTACGCTTAACGATATAGCTTGTTTCAACGCATTCAGCTTTATAAGGGAATCGTCAATTAAAAGTCCAAGTATGGCAAGCAGAATAACACCCAGGCCTGCGCCAAAATACCCGCCATATATTGCGGCCAGGAAAATTATAAAAAGCACTAAAGCGCCTTTGGCGTTATGATGTATTGGCTTTTGCAAACGGGCTTCAACAATTTTTTTCAACAGCGGCTGAAATGCAAGCAGAACGGCAGACAATGCTATTAAATACGGAATTAGAATACGAAATGAATCTTCAGAAGTATTCAGAAGCAGAAGTCCACCGGTAATGCCACCCAGAATGCCAACAGGCAGAATCTTCCACAATCGTTTTTTTTGCGACAGTAAATCATTTCGCTGGGCTATTACACCTCCAAAATATCCGGGACAAAGCGCTATTGTATTTGTAATATTGGCGGCTACCGGGGGAATACCCATTGCAACCAGCACGGGAAACGAAATTAACGTTCCTCCACCGGCTATTGCGTTAACGAATCCTGCCGCAAGAGCTGCGATAAATGCGAAAACAAGGTTGTAAATATCCATCAAAATGTAATTGAAAGGATGTGTCCATAGTAAAGTTTATGTCCATATATCCCGACTTGCAAAGGTATTAAAATCTCATCTGACACAGTTTAATTTATACTTCCCCGAGCCGGGCTTTTACTTGTTTTTTGTGTTTTATTAATTCAGCTTTATCCTGAAAAAATTTAATTGCTCCAGGTATTTATAATTGCTTTTTAAAACTGGTTTTTTCTGAAGATGTAAATTTTGTTAAAGAATTTACCAACCAGCTTGAGGTATGAAAAGCGGTTGAATCGTAATTCAATACTTTAATGACACAGTATTTGCTGAATTTCTATTGCAGAAAATTGTATCAAAAATATCGGTGTGTTGTCCTTTTCGGAATAATTCCCAATGTACAATGGTGTTTTTATCCGCGTAAACTTTTGTTGTTATTTTAGATTTTACATCTCCACCAATCCATATCAGGCTATTTTGCGCGTTGATGCGGTAATTTTCTACTCTGAACGGGTACATTGTTTTACCATCCACCTTGTTGGTTTCCCACGATACCATCAGCGTGTCACGAAAGGTGGTCGCGCTTTCCCGATTTATATACATTGTAAAATCAACTATACGCTGTACTTCAAATGTTAAAAATTTTCCAAACTTGTTAAGATCCGAGAGGCCCAAAACCTGGTCCGAAGGATCATAGGCCGGATTTCCTTTAATGTAAAAATTATAGAAGGATATATTTTTAACTTTCTTCAGCGTATAGGCAAAACATCCTGAACTGTCGGTGGTAAAATCTCCCACGTACACGGGAGTGGTCTCATCATCGCTACGTGGTAGTGCTTCAACCACAACCAACATGTCGGGGATTGGCTTTTTTGTACCTCCATCAACAACTTTTCCCTTAAGTTCAATTGTTCCGACTGTATTAGTACAAGCGGAGAGAAACAAGCTAAAAACCAAAACATTAAATAAACTATATTTCATAATTTCCTCCTTCTTCCTGGGAATTACAAACTTTGCCAGCTGCATGTTTCTTCCAGAGGGTGAGTTGAATTATATTAAAAATAAACTTGCTGGTTCATTCCTGGTTTTTAGGAAATATCGGTTTGGACCAGGACATCAAATATACTCAAAAACCTGACATATATTAAAATATCATTATCTGCCATGCTTTTATAATCATAAATTTCAATTAAACACTTCGATTTATGGTAGCAACTTATTTTCTGTAAATTTAACTGCAAAGCTCGCAAAGTGCCTTTAAAGATCCGCAAAGCAAAGGCTTTTGCCCTTTGTGGTTAAACTTAAAAAAGATGATTCTGTCAGAGAACCAACGATATCAAACGTAATCAGACCTTTATTGAGCCACGGAAACCCCTGGCGGCATAGTAAGATTCGGCGCCATTGTGATACACGAATACATGATCGTATCGCCGATCACAAAAGAGCGCGCCGCCGTGTTTTCTGATTTCCACGGGCGTTTTCACCCAACTCGATGTTTTTAAATCGAAATTTCCGAGTTTCTGTAGCTTCCTGTATTGTTCTTCTGTTAAAAGTTCAATGCCCATGGCGGCTGCCAAATCAATAGCGCTATCTGCCGGTTTAAACTCTTTCCTCGATTCCAGCGCTTCGCGGTCGTAACAAACGCTTCTGCGGCCTTTAGGGCTTTCAGCTGAACAATCATAAAATATATATTCGCCTGTTGTTCCATCAAAACCAACAACATCCGGCTCACCGCCGGTTCTTTCCATTTCATTAAGCGACCACATTTTCTCATCTTTTAAGCTATTGGGATGAGATTCCAGCTTTGCCTGTACTCCGGCCCATTCCAAGCCTGTGTGGCGGTTCATGTTTTTCCCGAAACGAGCTTTTAAAACACTGATTAGCTCATCACGTTGCTCTGGTGACAATTCCTTTTTATTTTCCATGCTCTAAAGTATTATGCTGATTGTTTAACAATGTAATGCAGCCAGATGTTTACTTTGCCAGGCTATGCGATTGTTTAGTTAAACCTAAGGATTTTATACAATTAGCTGAAACTTGTTCATTTTTTTTATTTAGCTTTTTTGTAGAAGTTCCGTTTGATTCAATCCTTCAAAATCACTAATTGTTTTAGCTACTGTGATTTACTAATAAAGTTAAGAGCTTAAAACAACTTCACGCCCTTAGTACTCAGACCAAACATTATCAAATTGAATTTTTTCATTTTCATTCAACTGATACTATGACTTAACAAAAGAATTTCCTTTTAGTTTATTTCACATTATTTCTTTTTTGCCTGGTGCTGATTATGCCGTTCGGTTTTACTCCTGTAACTGTACCTTTTCTTTTAAAGTAATTTTTAAATAATTTCAGTGGATTCACGGGACTCTGCCCTGAAATAAAACGAGTGAGAAAAGTTTGTTTCTCATTTCAATGAAAGGATTAGCCAAAAAGCGTTAATTCTCAGTACTACTTTCATTTTTTCTTTAGTTTTGTATTTATTAATAGTAGAGTAAATACCAGATTGAAGAAGAGCAACGATCAATTATTGGATGATATCCTGTTTGAAAGCAGGAATAAGGAGTATGGAGCCTATTTCATCCGTAAAAAATATAAGGTATTTCTGGCTTATGGATTGATATCATCTGTATTGATTACACTGTTTGCGCTTTTCCTGATAGTGAAATTTTCAGAGATTCACCGAAAAGATTATTATTTAAATCCTGGATTATCCGGTCATTCAGCGAATATGGATCTTACGGATCAGCCTTACGGAATAAAAAAAATGAAATCAGGAGGGCATCCTTCAACACCTGGCTTAATACTTCCAAAAATCATTCCGGTTGAAGAAGCTTTGGCAATTAGCGAGGATCAAAAGGACACTCAAACAGGGGCCACCGCCGATTCAACTGCCCGGCAAAACGGAGATTCCGACAAAACAGAGGCAGGCGGTAAAGCAGGTAATGGCGATGGAATAGAAGGAGAAGTATACGGATCTGCCGAAATAAACCCAAAGTTCCCTGGCGGTGACAAGGCAATGCAGGAATTTATCAGGGAAAACCTTCATTATCCGGATATTGCCCGGACCCAGAATATTACAGGCGTAATTCATATTTATTTTGTTGTTCAATACAATGGAACTCTCAAAGATGTAAAAGTAATAAGAGGTCTGCAACCTGATCTGGATAATGAAGTTGCCCGGGTTATCAGGTCAATGCCGGCATGGAGTCCTGGTATTCGTGGAGGTATTCCTGTAAATGTACGTTGCATTATCCCTATAACAGTTTCGCCACAAAAGTTCAAATAGTGAGCTTTTATTCTGTCGCTTAGCTCCACCAAAGTAATAATTGCTGCTTTTTTCAGTTACTATTAACAAATTGATGTTTACAAGTCGCTTCAGAGTCGATAGTAAGTTAAACTTAACAATAGTACCTTTATACCGAAATCTTAAATTTATGTTAAACTCAATCTTACTTCAGATAGTAACAACCAGTGCCGGAGCTGATACAGCCGCACAGCCGCTTATTGGAATTCCACAGCCACAAAGCGCTGTGTCGGAATCATTTTCATTAATTGATCTGCTTGTAAAAGGTGGTCCGATCATGGTCCCTATAGCAATTTTGTCGGTAATTGCGATTTATGTTTTTGTAGAGCGATGGTTCAGTATTCGCCGGGCTTCAAATTTTGAAGCCACCTTTATGAATAATATCCGTGATTTTATTTACAGCAACCGGATCGACTCGGCCATTGCATATTGCAAAAGCAATAAAAGTCCTTTATCCCGTATGATTGAAAAAGGTATAAAACGCCTGGGCCGCCCGCTTAAAGAAATTGAAGAATCGATTGAGATAGTCGGAAAATTTGAGGTTTACAAGCTTGAAAAAAATATTGTTATCCTTGCCATCATTGCCGGTATTGCGCCTATGTTTGGTTTTATCGGAACTATCATAGGGGTAATCAAGATTTTTCATGATATTTCCCTGGCAGGTGATGTTAGTATAACTACAGTTTCGGCCGGATTGTATACCAAAATGGTATCGAGCGCTGCCGGGTTACTTGTAGGTATAACAGCTTTCATACTTTATCACTGGTGTAATATTATGGTTGAAAAAACCGTTCAGAAAATGGAATACAGTGCCATGGAGTTTATGGATCTTTTACAGGAACCTTCAAAATGAACCTTCGCAAACGAAAGAAAATAACCGCTGAGGTGGCCACATCTTCGATGAACGACATCATGTTTTTCCTGATGTTATTCTTCCTGATCATGTCGACCTTGCTCAATCCGAATGTGGTTAAGCTTACGCTTCCAAATTCGAAACACAACCAGACTTTACGGCAGAAAGAGGTTACCATTTCAGTAACCAAGGAGTTACAATATTTCGTGAATAACGCGCCAGTCGCGTTCGAAATGCTTGAACCTTTATTGTCAACTGAACTCAGCAAATCCAAAGACCTTACCGTTATTTTAAGGTGCGACAGCGGTATAACCGTTCAGGACCTGGTAAATGTACTTGAGATAGGTAACAAGTTAAAAGTAAAAATGGTACTTGCTACAAAAGCGCCCAATGGATCAAAAGGATAACAGGAAACAAATTCAGAACCATATTTTGGGTATTGCCGGAACGCTTTTGTTTCATGGCGTACTTATCTTTTTGTTCTATGTGATCGTATTTCATACTCCTATTCCTCCATGGCCCGAAGAAGGCGGCGGTGGTGGCGGCAACGGCCTTGAAATTAACCTGGGAACCAGTAACGACGGAATGGGAGCAGACCAGTTTGCCGATATTAGTATGCCTAGTTTTGAGAACAGGAAAGTTTCGGAACCTGTTACTCCTCCGGCCGAACAGGATGTGAAACAGGCAAAAACACAGGACGAGGAAGTTCTTACCCAGGATAACGAAGAATCTGTTGCGGTACCTTCGAAAACGGAGAATACGAAAAAGAAAACGGAAAAGACCACTCCTGTTGTTAAACAACCAGATAAACCGGCAGCACCTGTTCAACCTGTTGTTAATCCAAATGCTCTCTATAAGAAGAAAAGTGGCAACGACGGAACCACCGGCAAACCAGGCAACCAGGGCAGAGAAGATGGTAAAACCGGCTCAGGAAATTATGGCGGAACAGGAACAGGAAAAGGAACCGGCGATGGTTCAGGAACAGGAAGTGGCTCAGGCTCGGGTTCGGGTTCGGGAATTGGTTCAGGAACGGGTGGTGGAACAGGAAGTGGCATTTCGTTTGACCTGGGTGGACGAACGGCACGCAGTCTGCAGAAACCATTCTATAATTCACCTGAGCAAGGTAAAATCGTAGTTTCCATCAAAGTTAACAAGCAAGGGATAGTAACCTATGCAGCTGCCGGCGCTAAGGGAACAGATATTTCTGAAATTGGCTTGCGCCAGCAGGCTGAAAGCGCAGCCCGCAAAACTGTTTTTACCCCGAAAGATGATGCCCCTGACGAACAAAGAGGAACTATTACGTATATTTTCAGGAAAGTAAAATAGATGTTTTTTGCTTTTGGCACACAAGCCCCGGGAGCAATTGAGAAATTATATACAATAGGAAGAGAAAAAACAAAAGCCTTGCGATTTGCAAGGCTTTCTGCTTTTATAACTGTTAATCCTTTCCGGATTACATAAACAATTTTATAAGTATCAGGAGAGCTGCAAAGCCACCAATAATCAGGAAAAAAGGTAATGCACCTGAGTTTTTCTTTGCTGGTTCCATTTCCTGGTCATATTCATTTGTATTCATAACAATGTGGGTTTTAAATTTTTATACCGGTTTTACTACCTGAACATATCCAAACATGAAGCATGCTGGAATTTCAGTGTCCGGAAAAATTAATTGAATTAAAAAGAAGTTGCCCGCTGATTTGTGCCGGCAGAGCAATGCATTCACGATTTTCTATAACCGCAACGCGCCGTTAAATATAAATACAGGAATCGATGAATAATAATATCTGTCTGTTGTTTTGAAAGGAATTTCAGCAAGCGTTGGCGAAGTTGCTATACTCTTGCTTTGAATTTCGCTATTGAACTGATATGGAAACCAATGGTTTCTGTTTTGAACATTCTGGGATTTATTTCCCTGGTCAGGCCTTAGAAAAATATCTATGGGTTCCTGCGAATTGAACCGTGTTTCTTCCCATTTATCCTGGTATACAGCAGGCAATTCGAGCTTTAACAGGCTCCCTAACAACAGGGACTGGAAAAGAACAAAAATTGCGCAAAAGGATAAAAAGGGTTTCATAAAGCTTCCTTTGAAAACAGGGCAAAGATAGTTTGTTTTTCCGGGATTCTATCTATGTCCTGTTTTTGAAGTGTTTTACCGATATGGATAATAGATAATTATACTTTCTTCTTCACTTCAATTCCGAATGTAAACCCGGCTTTAACACGATCAATCAGTTCCGGTAAAATATCCTGGTATTCGCCCGCAATTCCGAAATCGGCGTTATGGAAAATATGGGCTTTTGGATTGTGATCGATAGCAATTATTTTTTCAGATTCTTTCATACCCGCAATATGCTGAATGGCTCCTGAGATACCAACAGCAATATAAACTTTAGGACGAATGGTCTTGCCGGTTTGTCCCACCTGGCGCGCGTATTCGGCAACGCCTTCATCAACAACCGGGCGGCTTGAAGTCCATTCCGCGTTAACTCCCTGGCTTTTTAAAGCTTCGGCAAGTGCTTTTACCAAACCCAAATTGTCGGCAGTTGTACCTCTGCCTCCCGAAACAACTACATCGGCTTCGAAAAGGTTTTGTAAACCGCCTTCGCCTCTTACTGTTTCCAGGATTTCAACAACAAAATCTTTATCTTTTAAAACAGGTGCGAAGCTACTAACTATACCTTGTCTTCCATTGATTTGTGCAGGAACTTCAAATGTGCCTGCCCTTGCGGTTGAAATCTGCGGACACACAAAACCGAGAATTGTGGCAAGTTTGCTTTCCCCATAAGTTGGTCGCCGCGATTCAAGAATAGGAGTGTAGATCACTTTTTCTTTCTTGTCAATATATTCTCCAATTTCAAGGCCGGTGCAGTCGGCTGTAACCCCGCTATCGGTTTTCATGCCAATACGAGGAGCTAATTCGCGACCTGAGGTGGTTGCGGCAAAAAGGGCAATCTCCGGCTTTCTTGCCTTGATTACCTGTTCAAAAATGGATGAAAATGGCAGAACAAGGTATTCTTCAAGCTTATCATTCTCAACAAAAATAACTTCATCCGAACCATGTTCAATCAGGGTCTGAGCCAGGTCTTTAACATGTTTACCAATAATCAAAGTCATTATCTTGGTATCATGACCTAGCTGATTTGCAAGATTTCTGGCCGGGGTTAATAATTCGAGCGAAGGCCTGGATATCTTTCCATTCGTAACTTCAGCCCAGGTAAGAATTCCTCTTGCGCCATCCCTGAAATCCTTATCAGGGAAATCAGGGCGCTCAATATCCTTTTTAGCTTCTTTCTCTTTTTTCTCCAGGATATTGCCGCCCTTTTTGAAATTGGCGATTAAACTATCAACCAATGCCGCTTCATTATGCCCTTCCGACATGGTAATCGGTGGCCTTTCACTTACTATATTGATAACTTTTGCCACAATAGTAGGGGAGCCGTTTATACCAATTTTCTCGGTTCCCAAACCGATATCGTCAATTCCGAACATCGTAATGCTTGAGGATCGGGCTCTTATTGCTCCGCTCAGTGACGGTTTACGTGGAGGAATCCCGGTTGGAGTTAATGAAATAACGCAAGGCATGGGCAGTTTCATCATCTGGTACCCGCCTTCGATGATCCGTTTAGCGATTACATTACCGTTGCCGTCGGATTTTACACTCTCAACAAAAGTTGCCTGTGGAATTCCTATGCTTTCAGCTACTTGCGAAGGAACGTGTGCTGTATCACCATCGCTGGTTTGTCGGCCAGCTAAAACAATAAAAGGCTCTTTCGAATCTTTGGTAAAACCTAAATGCTTCAGCATGGTCGAAATGGCCAATCCTGTTGCATACGTATCGCTTCCACCCAGCTTACGATCCGATAAAAGGTATGCCTGATCATAGCCCATAGATATTGCTGTTCTTAGAGAGGCTTCAAATGATCCTGGTCCCATTGAGCAAACAATCAATCTTGCGTCGGGATAATGTTTTTTGAGTTGTAACCCTGCTTCGAGACCAAATTGACAATCAATATTTATAATTGATTTTGCTTTTGTGCGGTCCATTAAACCATCGTCGCCCATGCGCATTTCGCTGGGCAGTGGTACTTGTTTTATTAAACTAATTATTGTCAAAGCCATTTTTGCAGTTTCTTTAAATTGTTACATATTTTGAAATTCCGGACCATTCCCTCCGTTAGGCACTACCCAGGTAATGCCATCACCGGGTGACTTAATGTCGCAGGTTCTGCAATGCATACAATTTTCAGCATGAATTCTAAGTTCTTTCTTTCCGTCTTTATCGGTGTGAAGCTCATATACTTCGGAGGAACAGAAAAATTGCTCTGGAGCACCGTATTCCTCAATATTAATGGCATCAAACTGTTTCTGGTTGTTGATATGCAGATGCACCACCTGTTGCTCGTCGTGATGAACTCCCGAATGATAAACATCAAATGCTTTATCGAATGTGAGTACTTTGTCGAATTCGAGTTTGCCTTTAAAACGCTCTTTAAACGGTTTCGCTTTCAGTTCGCTAAGTTTTGATGTAGTCGTGGAGTCGGCTTCTGCTTTTAGTCTTCCAAAGAAACCTGCCCCGCCGGTGATAAGCTGGGTTCCAAAGTGTATCCCACCAAGGATCAAACCTTTGGCAAATCCCTGCCTGAAATTACGTACCGGGTACAATTCTTTGTAAATCCAGCTGTTATTTACATATGCTTCGTATTGCTGAAGACTTTTCTCTGAAGTATCGTTTTTCTGCACCGCATTTACCGCCGTTTCCGCGGCCAGCATTCCGGATTTGATCGCCAGGTGAATGCCTTTCAAAGCGGGCATTGCCAACATTCCCGCGCTGTCGCCAACAATCAGTGCATTATCTGTATACAGCTTAGGAATAGAATAATAGCCTCCTTCCGGAAGGGTTTTGGCCCCATATTCAACCATTCTGCCTCCTTTTAAAATCTTTGATACAAACGGAGTTGTTTTCCAGATCTGCATCGCGTCATGTGTATCGAACGAAGGATCTTTATAATCGAGGCCGACTACAAGTCCGATAGCTACTTTATTATCATTCAAACCATAAATAAAACCACCGCCAAATTCATCCATATTCAATGGGTAACCCATGGTATGGTATATCTGGCCGGCAGCTATGTTTCCTTCGGGAACTGACCATACTTCCTTGCATCCTAAGGAGTAAACCTGCTCATTTTTGCCATCCGTTAAATTGAACTTTTTAATCAGCATTTTTGTCAGGCTGCCTCTGGTTCCCTCGGCGAAAATGGTAATCTTAGCTTCAACACTGGTTCCTGCCTGGAAATTCTCCAATTTGTTGCCATGATGATCGATGCCGGTATCTTTGGTTTTGGCTCCGATTACCTTTCCCTCTTTGTATAAAATCTCATCTAAAGCAAATCCTGTATATATTTCAACGCCTTTTTCCTGGGCTTTATCCGCAAGGTACCTGCAAAGCTGACCCAGTGATGCCGTATAGTTGCCTATATTATTCATGTGTGGAACATGAAATGGAAAAGTAATGCTTCCGTTTTCAGTAAGCCAAACCGTGCTATCCTTAGTAACTTTTGCATTGAATGGAATTTCAGAGATATCCACACCGGGCAATAATTCCTTGAATACATCTGGTTTAATTACCGCGCCCGATAAGATATGGCTGCCGATTGAGCTTCCTTTTTCAATCAGCAATATTCTGTGGTTCAGGCCTTTTTGTTTTAAAGTATCAGCTAAATGAATTGCAGTGGCTAAGCCCGAAGGTCCGCCGCCTATAATTAATACATCTGTTGATATTACATCAATGTTGTCCATTTGATAACCTCCGGGTTTAATATTACTTTTCCGAAATTAGTGATTGTGAATTATTAGGTTGAAAAATATTTCATACTAATAAGCCGTTTTGAAACTTCAGCAAAATTACTATTAATTTAGCATTCATGTACCTGAATTCTTATAATAATTCTTACAATTTTAATAAAAAAAAGAGCCCTGAAAATCCAGAGCTCTTTTAGGATAAAATATGATGAAGATTATTTCTTCTTTTCAGCTAATTTAAGTTTAGCTTCTTGGCGTCTTTTCTGCCACATGATAAGGTCATAGGCAATAGGTGTAGCGTTAAGAATAGATGAATATGTTCCAATAAAAACACCTAACAAAAGGGCAAAGGTGAATCCCCTGATAACTTCACCGCCAAAAAGGAACATAGCAAGCAATACCATAAAGGTAATACCTGAGGTGTTCAATGTACGACTCAATGTACTGTTGATAGCCGCATCCATTGTTTCCTGGAGGTTACGCTTCGGATAAAGATTAGTGTATTCACGAATACGGTCAAAAATGATCACGGAGTCCATAATCGAATAACCAATGATTGTCAGGATTGCAGCAATAAAGTGCTGGTCGACATCTAAACTGAAAGGAAGAATTCCATGCAGTAACGAGAAAATCGCTATAACAATAAATGTATCGTGGAAAAGCGAAACAACTGCTCCTAATCCCCATTGCCATTTACGGAAACGTATTAATATGTATATAAATACGATAAGCAATGTGAAGAATACGGCATAGTACGATTTAACCAAAAGACTGTAAGCAATGGTTGGCTGTACCTTCTGCGAACTCATTTTTCCAAAAGCTTTCTTATCACTATGCGCAAGAAACTCGCTTGAACTGATATTGGTTTTATAGAGAGGTTTAAGCCCGGCATAGAGTTTTGCCTCAACAATTGAATCTACTTTAGGTGAGGGATCGTTGATCATATAAGAAGTCGTAATCTTCACCTGGTTATTCTTACCGAAAGTTTTTACTTCAGGTTCCTGTCCGTATTGCGCACCTAAAGCCATGCGGACATTATCAGTACGTACATCCTGATCAAAACGGACGATATAAGTACGTCCACCTTCGAAATCTATACCATAGCTAAGGCCCCTGGTAAATAAAGATACTATACCTACAACAATGAGCGCACCCGAAACAACATAGAAAATCTTCCTCATTCCTATAAAGTCAATTTTAGTGTGGGTGAGTATGTTTTCAGTAAAACGATTCCACAATGTAACTTTTTTGTTTCTGTCAAGAAGAGCAATGAAAATTATGTGTGTGATAAAGATAGCACAGAACATAGAGCTAAGAATACCAATAATAAGCGTAGTAGCAAATCCTTGAACAGGACCTGAACCAAATACGTACAGCACTATACCTGTTAAAAGAGTAATTACGTTACTATCGACAATAGCCGAGAGAGCATGCTTATATCCATCATCAATAGCCAGTCGCAAGCCTTTTCCAGCCCGTAGTTCCTCCCTGATACGTTCATTAATAATTACGTTTTTATCAACGTCCATACCAAGTGTAAGCACAATACCAGCAATACCAGGAAGTGTCAGAACTGCACCAATTGATGCCAGAACTCCAAATACGAAGAACATATTTACTAGCAGGGCAACATTAGCAACCATACCAGCCCTGTTATAGTAGAATATCATGTATACCAAAGTAAGAGCGAAAGCCACTATAAATGACCATAAACCGGCATTAATAGCTTCTTTACCGAGGGTTGGTCCAACAACCGCTTCTTCAACGATATGAGCAGGAGCAGGGAGTTTACCGGCTTTGAGTACGTTTGCAAGGTCTTGTCCTTCTTCAACTGTAAAGTTTCCTGAAATAGATGAACGTCCATTAGGGATTTCATCATTAACGTTTGGTGCTGAATATACATAACCGTCAAGTACTATGGCAACCTGTTTACCAACGTTATCGCGGGTTAGGTTTTTCCATATTTTGGCGCCGGTATTATTCATTCCCATGGTAACTTCAACGCCGCCATTCTGTCCATAGTCCTGGCGTGCGTCAACAATAACATCTCCGAAAAGTGCGGCAGTATTTTCACGGTTTGTCGATTTAAGTGCCATCAGTTCAAGAACTCCGGGAGCCTCTTTTTCAGGTTTAATCATCCAGGCTAACTGGCAGTTTCTTGGGAACATTCCTTTTACCTTGGCCAGCATTGCGTTAATACGGGCCGTATCTTTAATGGCGGCATAACCTACAGTTGCCCGGTTGGTGGCATACATTTGCCCGTTCTGCTGAGCATAGGCTGGCTGAAGGTATGTAAATAATGGGTTTTCTTTCTTGTACTTGGCTGCCTGCTGGTCTTTGCCGGCAGAGGTAGTATCTTGTTTTAGCTTTTCAGCAAGACTTGATTTTTTTGCAGTATCAGCTTTAGGAACTACTGCTTTAGCAGCTACAGCGCTCGAATCTTTTTTAACTAAAAGCGAATCAGCTGATTTTGCTGTTGAATCCGGCGCATTGCTCATGCCAGCGAGGCGTTTGTTAGCTTCGTTGAAAATTCCGGCAAGTTCGCTGAATTTATAAGTTTCCCAAAATTCCAGTTTTGCCGATCCCTGCAACAGTTTACGAACACGGTCTGAATCTTTGATACCTGGCAACTCGATAAGAATACGGTCGCTGGTAGCGTGTTTGCTGATATTAGGCTGGGAAACGCCGAAACGGTTGATACGGTTACTAAGAATTTCGAAGGTGCGGTCGAAGGCATCATTACATTCTTTGCGAATAACAGAAAGCACTTCTTCGTTGGTCGAAGTTGGCTTGATCTTCTCGCGCAATTCCATACGGCCGAAAATTGCCGACAGCTTGGCGTTGGGATCTATCTGAGCGAACGATTCACCAAACAAGGTAACGAAGTTTGACTGGCTGGATTTCTGTTTCTCAGTTGCCATATCCATTGCTTTGGTGAAAACAGGGTTTGTGCTATTGCCTGCCATCTGCCTCACCACATCCGCAACGGAAACTTCCATTGTAACGTTCATTCCGCCCTTGAGGTCAAGACCTAGGTTGATTTCGCGGTCCATACATTCTTTATAAGTGTACTTGCGAAGAAGTATATTATAAACGGGTTGGTTCGCTACTGAATCAAGATAGTACTGCGTACGCGCGGTTTTAATTGAATCGAGGATACTGGCTTCAAGTAGGGCATCGTTTTTTGCTAATTGCTTAGCTAAAGCAAAAACTTGTTCGCTGCTGGCGTATTTTTCAGCTTTGTTTTTGGTTATTGCGGTAACCAATGTAAAAGAAAGCTGGTAAAGGGACACCAATGCAAAAGCTATTGCAAAGAAACGTATTGTGCCTTTATTCTGCATGTGTTTAGAATTTAGGTAGTTAGATAAACTTTATTTTTTGAGCCTGCAAAGATAGAAATCTATTGGCAAATAACAAATGAAGGCGGATAAAGAAATAACTGATTTATAACCTTGTTATTAACAATACGATCATTTTTACATGCTATTATTGGATTCCTTACGGTTTATCTTTTCTTTTGCCAGCTAGATTCATCGGATTCGCATTATTCCGATCTTTGTCAAAAATACGAATACATTTAGTTCTTTATTAATTAAATATCGTTATGCGTGGGATAAACTTTTGCTCATTCAAAATGGTTCTGACAATTAGTTTGCTGTTGTTTCAGTTTGGCTTTTCATTCGATACGTTTGCAAAAGGACCGCGGATTAATGTGCTTACTTATAATATCAGGCTTGCT
Source organism: Bacteroidales bacterium (assembly GCA_963665485.1). GTDB lineage: Bacteria > Bacteroidota > Bacteroidia > Bacteroidales > UBA4417 > UBA4417. The sequence continues at coordinate 3,236,746 of OY762227.1, forward strand.
AATCCGGACGATGCGCCAAATACATGGGATGCCAGAAAGCAGAAAGTGTTTACTATAATAAGGGATTCGAAACCGGATGTTTTTGGTTTGCAGGAACCACTGCACGAGCAGCTTCAGGATATGGAGTATGCATTTCCTGATTATAAAAGGGTAGGAGTAGGACGCGACGATGGGAAAGAAGCCGGCGAATATTCTCCGCTTTTCTTTAATGAACATAAATATAAAATGCTTTCATCCGGAACATTCTGGCTTTCGCAAACACCAGCGATACCAGGAAGCCGCGGGTGGGATGCAGCATGTAACCGGGTTATAACCTGGGTGCAGTTAAAAGACTATAAGGAGGGCAAGACTTTTTTCGTTTTTTGCACACATTTTGATCATATGGGGGAAACTGCCAGGCGAAATTCTGCAAAACTGCTCTTACATTCAGTGGATTCACTTGCCGGGAATGCCCCTGTTATTGTATTGGGTGATTTCAATTCCGAACCTGGTTCTGAGCCATACCGGATTATAACAGCTAAATCTGATCCGAAGCATTTGATAGATTCCAGGGGAATTTGTAAAAAACCTTTTGGCCCCAAATACACGTATACGGGTTTTAAAGTTGGAGTTCAGCCGGGCGAACGAATTGATTATATTTTTCTGAAGAATAATGTTAAAGTTCTGTCGTTCAGGGTGAATAATAAGAACAATGGCGATTTTTACCCTTCGGATCATCTGCCGGTTAGTGCGACGTTAGAATTGGATTGATTGCGGATTTCGGATGTTTGATTTCGGATTTTGGGATCGTTAACCAGTAACCAGTAACCAGTAATTTTGCCTTCGGCACTTTGACTTTTCCAGATAATTACTACTAATCTTAATTCGATTAACCATTGATAAATTTTAAAATCCATCTTGTCGTACTTACTTTATTTATAGTTTCAGTAAACGAAAAAGTTTCTGCCCAATTATCTGCTTTTCATAATTTTAGCCGAAACGACAGTATTCTGCTGATCAGCGAAAATAACGATACGCTGCTTTATCCCTTCGCCGGAGGACTCAATAGTTGCCAGGTTATGAATATCGACTTAAATCTGGATGGAATTGATGATATTTTAGTTTTCGACAGGCATGGTAACCGAATTTTGCCTTTTATTGTTCCGGCTTCGCCAGCTGGTAAATTGATTTTCAAACCAGAATTGGCTTCTTTGTTCCCACCCATCGAGCAGTGGATGCAGGCAGTAGATTACAATCACGATGGGAAAAAAGACATTTTTACCTATACAATCGGCGGAATAAAAGTGTACCGGAACGATTCTCAAAATAATCTGAAATTTAATCAGGTTACAAAACCATTCCTTTATTCACTCCAGGGGACAACGCTAACCAACATACTGGTTACTAATGCTGATTATCCGGTTATTGCTGATGTGGACGGCGATGGCGATATTGATGTGCTGACTTTCTGGGGATTGGGATCTTTTGTTGAATATCACAGGAATACGTCAATGGAACGGTTTGGAATTGCCGATTCACTTACATTCGAAAAGGCATCCTCCTGCTGGGGACATTTTGCGGAGGGAAACGAAAGTAACGCTATTGTGCTTGATACCTGCCCCGGAGTGAAAAAGTCGGATCCTTTTGCTCAAAAAGGTTCGGACGATCCAAAACACACAGGTTCAACCTTACTGATGAATGACATGAATGGTGATGGCCTGCCTGATCTTATCTTAGGCGATGTGGATTTTAGTTCATTGGTACAACTTACAAATGGAGGCTCTGTTTCGGATGCCAAAATGGTGTCACAAACTTCAAATTTCCCGAATTCAGCTGACCCGGTTTCGATGAATACTTTTCCGGCAGCCATGTTGGCTGATGTTGATAACGACGGGAAAAAGGATCTTTTAGTGTCTCCATTTGATCCTTCACTGATTAAAGGTGAAAATTTTGAAAGCTTAAGTCTGTATCATAATTCCGGAACTAACTCGCAACCTGACTATAAGTTAGCTTCAAAGAGTTTTCTGCAGGATCAGATGCTGGATTTGGGTTCGGGAGCATACCCGGTATTTTTTGATTATAACGGCGATGGACTCCAGGATTTATTGGTCGGGAATTACGGCTACGAAGATTCCTGCGTTTTTTCTCCTGATTATGGACTGCAATGCTATATCACTTCAAAAGTTGCTTTATTAGTAAATATTGGAACACCCTCAAAGACGGCATTCAAGCTTGTCGACAGGGATATCGCAAATCTCGGTTCGCTCCAGATGCAATCATTAATTCCTGCTCTTGCAGATATGGATGGTGATGGCGATATGGACCTGGTTTGTGGAAACTCTAAAGGCAAACTTGTTTATTGTGAAAATGTGGCGATTTCTGGTCAACCTGCTGAATTTAAACTTGTTGATCCGGCCTGGAATGGAATTTATGCAGGTGATTTTTCTGCCCCCCAACTTTTTGATTTGGATGAAGACGGATTAAATGACCTGATCGTAGGAAAAAAGAACGGGACTCTGAATTTTTACAAAAATACAGGATCGTTACAGGTTCCACAGTTTACCCTTGAATCAGAACTACTTGGTGGAGTTGATGTTACCAATACGAAACTCTCAAATAACGGATATAGTGTACCTTGTTTTTATAAAGATAAGGAAGGCGATATTAAGCTGTTTGCAGGTTCTGAATTTGGAGATATCTATGTTTTCGATCAGATAAAAAATAACCTGAACGGTAGTTTCAGGCTTGAAGGAACTTTACCCGCAATAAAGGAAGGTTTGCGAAGTAGTGTTGCAATTGGCAACCTTAATAATGATACACTTACTGATATGCTGGTTGGTAACTATTCCGGCGGATTGGATTTGTTTTTCGGGAAACCGGATAAAATATTCGGAATTTGGGAGCAAAAGGAACTTATGTATTCGTCGCTTCTTATCAGCCCAAATCCGGCAGGAAATGAAGTTTCGGTTACCATTAAAAGTGATTTGAAGGTAAAACCTGAAAATTTGTTTATTCAGACTTTGGAAGGAAAAATTATCAGAAAGGTCTCTCAGGTGAATTTCCCACTTAAGATTGACGTTTCAGAGTATAAAAATGGGATTTACCTGGTGTTGGTACAAACAAACCTGGGAATCGCCTCAGGTAAATTAGTCATTTGCAGGTAGACAAATGATTAACTGTAGAATCAAAGACTTACAAGAATTTTAGATTCCATAAATTTATAGGTATGAAACCCCGAACCAAGCTCAGGGAAGTTAAACCTAAAACTCTAATGCGCTTTTTCAATAACTAAAACTACTTCCACCTAAAAACTCCCTCAAAATAGAAGTTGGAGGTATTTCAGTTGGTTTCAGCGGTTTCAGATAGCGAAAAAATCCTAGAAGTCTGGTTGCTTCCGAATATTCAGGCTGATTAGGCTGAACTTCAAGCAGTATAGGTTCTGCAAATGGTTTTAAAACCGCAAGCTCATAAAGCAAGGCTGAGTTAAACATGGAGTCAGCTTCTTCCTGAAATGGAAAAATGTGTTTCTCTTCTCCATTACGAACACTTGGCCAGCGGGAAATAGTTTCCCTCGCTGAATATTTTCTATAACGGTAGTCGCGTACTATTCTGCGTATCAGTCGATTATCAGTTGTGCTTACGCGGTTGTGATTATCAATATTTAAAGCAGCCAGTGCCGAAACATAAATTTTAAACTTGGCTTCCGCTGGAATTGAGCTGGTAAGTTGCGGATTTAATCCGTGTATGCCTTCGATGATGAGAACATTATTATCCTGCATGTGCATGGTTTCACCATCATAAAAACGGGAGCCTGTTTCGAATGAGAATTTAGGTATTTCTATTTTCTCTCCGTTCAGCAGCGCTAGCAGATTTTGATTGAACAAGCTGATATCCAGAGCTTCAACAGCTTCAAAATCATGGTTTCCGTTTTCGTCAAGCGGCGTTGCATCCCGATCGACAAAATAATTATCGAGTGATAAGTTCAGCGGCTTCATGCCATTTACGATCAGGTGAATGGCCAGTCGTTTTGCAAAAGTTGTTTTCCCACTCGAAGAGGGACCGCTTATCAGGATAATTTTAACCTGTTCTTTCCTGGATCTTATGCTATCGGCAATTTGCCCGATTTTCTTTTCGTGCAGCGCTTCCGCAACTTTTATAAGTACTTCGGATTTCCCGTTTGAACACGAATTATTCAGATCGCTGATATTGGGTACATCAAGAATTTTGATCCATTGCGAAAACTCCTGAAAAATCTCGAAAAGTTTATTCTGTATCACCAGGGGCTCAACTTTTTTTGGATTTTTAGCCTGTGGCACCTGCAACAAAATACCGTTGAAATATTTGTTAAGATCGAAAACCTTTAATATGCCGCTGGAAGGAACCAAATAGCCGTAAAAGGCATCAATATGTCCATCAAGTTTATAGTAACTCGAAAAATTGCGTCCCCTGTGTTTCAGCAGGCTAATTTTATCCGTAAGGCCATGAGATTCAAATTTGCGGATTACTTCTTCAGTTTCCTCTTCCATCCGTATAAAAGGCAGGTCGGCCTCAACAATTTCCTGCATCCGCAGTTTAATAGCAGCAACATCCTGCTCTGTAAGATCGTAATCCGGAGCCGTGATTTTACAATAAATACCTTTGGAAATTGCATGATCGATACGGAGCTGCGCATCAGGGAAAAGCTCATGAACAGCTTTGTACAGAATAAATGAAAGCCCTCTCACATACATTCGCATGCCGTCAGGGTGCGTGATATCAATAAACTGAACCGAAATAGGATGAAATACCTCAAAAGTAAGCTCTTCCATTACATTGTTAACTAAGGCTCCGAGAATTGGATTTTTCATTTTTACTCCAAATTCATCGATCACCTCATTCAGTGGAGTGCCATTTGGTATTAATTTAGTTGAACCTGTATTTACACAATTTACAGCAAGAGTCTTCTTCATGAGGGTAGTCTGTTATAGTTGAAAGGCATTTTTGCTTTTAGCACTTAAATCAAATTGAATGCTTGTAGATTAATACACTTTACCTGAATAAGTAATTTTTAAACGGAATGCTTATTTACGGATTTTATGGTTGATGATCAGGTGGATAATTGTTTGTAAATCATTATTTTATGGTCAGTGTTTAACAATAAAATTATAAAAATAGTTGAGCAATTTCCTTATGCCTGTTTTAAAATTTGAGACGTAACTCAATAATTTCAGTAGCTTTAATTACGATAAAACTTCCTTCAGATAGTGAGCTGTATAGCTTTCTTTATTCCTGGCAAGTTGCTCTGGAGTTCCTTCGGCAAGTATGAACCCACCGCGTTCGCCTCCTTCAGGGCCAAGATCGATTATATAGTCTGCGACCTTAATAACTTCGAGGTTATGCTCAATTACAAGAACGGAGTTTCCCCTATCAACCAGTTTATTAAGCACATGCAGCAAAATATTTACATCCTCAAAATGAAGTCCTGTAGTAGGTTCGTCAAGAATATAGAGTGTTTTTCCTGTATCGCGTTTCGAAAGTTCGGTAGCCAGCTTTACACGCTGCGCTTCACCGCCTGATAAAGTTGTTGATCGTTGACCTAAAGTAATATATCCCAGTCCAACCTGGTTAAGTGTGCTTATTTTCTGAAGAATTGAAGGAATATTTTCAAAAAATTCAACGGCATGTTCAATGGTCATATCCAGAACATCTGTTATGGATTTGCCTTTAAAACGAACTTCAAGAGTTTCGCGGTTGTAGCGCTTACCTTCGCATATTTCGCAGGGTACATGCACATCAGGCAGGAAGTTCATCTCAATAACCCTGATACCGGCTCCCTGGCAGGTTTCACAGCGTCCGCCTTTTACATTAAACGAGAAACGCCCGGGTTTGTAACCCCTGATTTTTGATTCAGGTAACGATGAAAATAATTTACGGATTTCATCAAAAACACCTGTATATGTTGCCGGATTCGAGCGTGGAGTTCGGCCAATCGGCGACTGGTCAATTTCAATGACTTTGTCGATAAGTTTTAGCCCGTCAATACTCAGGTAGGGAAGTGGTTTCTGCTCCGATCGGTAAAAATACTTACTCAATATAGGGTACAGTGTTTCGTTGATCAGGCTCGATTTCCCGCTACCGGATACGCCGGTAATGCAGGTGAAAACACCCAAAGGAAGTTTTAGATCTACATTTTTAAGGTTGTTGCCGGTGGCACCTGTAAGGGTTAGAAATCCATTTTCAAGTTGCCGACGCTTTAGCGGAAGAGCAATTTTTTTCTTTCCCGAGAGGTATTGGCAGGTGACACTGTTCAATTTCAAAAGTTCCGCAGGCGATCCTTGCGCAACAATGTGACCTCCATGAGTTCCGGCTCCCGGACCCATATCTATCACATGGTCGGCAGCCATAATCATATCCTGGTCATGTTCCACTACAATTACGGAATTTCCGGTATCCCGAAGGTTTTTTAATGAATTGATCAGCCGGTGATTGTCCCTTTGATGAAGCCCGATGCTGGGTTCATCCAGAATATAGAGAACACCAACCAGTTGTGATCCAATCTGGGTAGCTAGACGAATTCGTTGCGATTCACCGCCTGAAAGGCTTCCCGAAGTGCGGTTAAGCGACAGGTAGTCAAGACCAACATTTAAAAGAAATGACAAACGGCTTTGTATCTCACGGATAATTTCATGGGCAATCTGTTTTTGTCTTTCTTCCAGATTTGGTTCAAGATTGGCAAACCATTCCGAGAGATTTACCAGGTCCATTTGCGAAAGTTCAGCTATATTTTTATCGTTGATTTTATAAAATAACGATTCTTTCTTTAGCCTCGATCCTTTGCATTCAGGACATTCTACGGAATTCATAAATCCTTCAGCCCAGCGTTTCAATCCTTCAGGATTACCGGCTTCGTTCTGATTCAGAATATGTTGAACAATTCCTTCAAAATTGAGTGAGTATGACGAAGTTACACCAAGATAATCGTTTTTAACCTTAATAACTTCCTCCGAGCCATATAAAATGGTTTCGATGGCTTCATCCGGAATATCGGATAATGGTGTATCAAGTGTAAAATGATACTTATGTGAAATTGCTTCAAGTTGCCTGAAAATCCATGTTGGTTTATACTCACCTACAGGTGCGATACCGCCTTTTCGGATGCTTTTAGATGTATCGGGAATAACTTTAGCCAGGTCAATCTCCGAAATATATCCTAATCCTTTGCAGCGAGGGCAATATCCATAAGGTGAATTATACGAAAAACTATTTGGTTCCGGTTCATCATACGCAATTCCTGTTTCCGGATCCATCAGCAGCCGGCTGTAGAATCTTGCTTCTTTGGCAGTTACTTCCATTGCCATCAAGGCGCCTTTTCCCTGTCGTAACGCAGTTTGTATTGACGATGAGAGCCTTGTCAGTGATTTTTCATTGACTTTGATAGTATCGATAACTGCCTCAATATCATGGATCTTATACCTGTCGACCTGCATTCCGAAAGTGATTTCACTCACTTCGCCATCAACACGGACTTTTAAAAATCCTTGTTTCCTGATCTGTTCAAAGAGTTCGCGATAGTGACCTTTGCGGCCACGAACTAAAGGCGCTAGTATATAAATCGTTTTTTCAGAATAATTTTCAAGGATCAGATCAATAATCTGGGTATCGGTATAGCGAACCATTTTCTGGCCCGAAACGAAAGAAAAAGCTTCACCGGCCCTAGCATAGAGAAGACGAAGGAAATCATAAATTTCAGTAATTGTTCCAACCGTTGAGCGTGGATTCCGGTTGGTTGTTTTCTGCTCAATAGAAATAACCGGACTTAATCCTGTGATTTTATCAACATCAGGACGTTCGATATCGCCCATAAACTGCCGGGCATAAGCCGAAAATGTTTCCATATACCGGCGCTGGCCTTCGGCATAAATTGTATCGAAAGCAAGCGACGATTTCCCGCTTCCACTCAAACCGGTAACTACAACCAGTTCGTCGCGGGGGATAATGGCATCAATGTTTTTCAGGTTATGAACCCGAGCGCCATAAACTTCAAGATTTTCCTGGTGTGTGGTTTCCGGTTCTTCGACCGGTATTGTGTTAATGCTGACCTGATTCATACGTAATAAGTAGTAGATGCCATTTCAAAAAAAAACTTCCTATTTGTTCAATGAACCGGCAGTAATGGTGTCGTTAAAAATCTGTTCAGCATTGTCAATTTCGGCTAGCAACTTATCAAACTCTTCAAAGCCTTTCTTTGGGATAGTCAGGATATATTTTTTCTTTCCGGGATTTGTCAGTTTGTCTGATCGCAACCATGGATTAAATTCCTTTATTAAACGGTAATTGATTTTCATTGATTTGGCAAATACAGGAAGGTTTGTAATACTCGAATCTATTGAAACAGTGTAAGTAGGAATTGGCGGATACAGGTCTTTCTTACGGATAAAATATCCATATTCAGTCGGGTGCTCATACAATAATTTCAGGGCGATTATCCGGTAAACATATCGCATGGTTTCATCGGGAAGATATAAATCGTAGTAATTGCTGACTTTCTGCCTCTCAAGTTCTTTCGAGATCCGGCCTTCGCCAACGTTGTAAGCCGCCGCTGCAAGAGTCCAGCTGCCATATTTATTATATGATCCTCTCAGGAGTTTGCAGGCAGCTTCAGTCGCTTTTTCAATATGGTATCTTTCGTCGATCTGTTCCGAAATTTCGAGACCAAAATGCTTGGCGGTGCCGGGAACAAATTGCCAGAATCCTGCCGCACCGGCTTGTGATTGAACATTTGACAATCCACTTTCGATCAGAGCAAGGTATTTGAAATCTTCGGGAATGTTGTTCCTTTTCAAAATCGGAATAATGATATGAAAATACCGGTTCGATTTTTTTAACATCAGCAATGTCGAAGAATGCCAATACGTATTGACCATCAATTCCCGGTCAAGACCTTCGCGAACGTAATACAAGCCCATCGGGGCTTCTTCGGAAGCGAATTCGGCTTTATCGGGCAATACTAACGAGAAAATTTTATTGCTGTGAAGAAAAGCTTTCTGATACTCAGAATCCGATGCCGACTTCCCGGAGCTTCTTGAATAGTAAAACCCTTCGAAAGCAGCAAACGCAACAAGTGCAAAAATAAATATGAATCTTTTACTCATTTATAATTTATTAATTAAGCCGGTTGTTATTTTAACTACCGGTAAACGCAAGCTATGGCGTCAGAATAACCTGGCATCTTTGAACAAAGGTGCCTGTACATCTTTCTCCGACAACAAGGGATTTGTAACTCCCCAGTCGATATTCAATTCAGGATCATTCCAGCGGATACTGGCTTCAGAAGCTTTGTTATACAATCCTGAACATTTATAAGTGAAAATTGTATCATCTTCGAGACATACAAATCCATGCGCAAATCCTTTTGGAATCCAGCAAATCCATTTGTTTTCACCGGTAAGTTTCATCGAAACCCATTTCCCGAAAGTTGGCGAATTCTGCCGGATATCAACTGCGATATCCAGAACAGCGCCTTTTATAACCCGTACCAGTTTTCCTTGCGCAAATGGCTCAAGCTGGTAATGCAAGCCACGCAGAACGCCTTTCTGTGAGCATGACTCATTGCTTTGAATAAATGAATCCTTTATGCCAAAAGCTGCAAACTTTTCAACATGAAACGATTCGAAAAAATAGCCACGGTCATCGCCGAATACATCAGGCTTTATAATAATAACATCCGGGATTGCAGTGGGAATTAGTTCCATGTGGAGTTAGGGGTTGGGTTTTAGGGATTAGGTTTTAGGACAATAGCGGCGATTTCCTTTTGCCTTCAGTCTTTCGGCTTACAGATGAATCACTTCTCCATAGGCCGCGGCAACAGCTTCCATAACTGCTTCGCTCATGGTTGGATGCGGGTGAATGGATTTAATTATTTCGTGACCGGTAGTTTCGAGTTTACGGGCTACTACCACTTCGGCTATTAACTCGGTAACGTTTTCACCGATGAAGTGAGCTCCAAGCCATTCACCGTATTTTGCATCAAATATAACTTTAACAAAACCATCTTTTGCGCCGGAAGCGCTGGCTTTGCCGGAAGCGGAAAACGGGAATTTACCCACTTTAATTTCATAACCAGCTTCTTTTGCGGCTTTTTCGGTCATTCCAACTGAAGCAATTTCGGGTGAGGTGTAAGTACATCCCGGAACATTTCCGTAATTCACAGCTTCAACATTCAATCCGGCAATTTTTTCCACGCAGGTAATTCCTTCGTGCGAAGCAACATGAGCAAGTGCCGGACCGCTGACTATATCACCTATAGCATAGTATCCTTCAACATTGGTACGATAGAATTCATCAACAAGTACTTTGCCTTTATCAGATTTGATACCGGTTTCTTCCAGTCCTATGCCTTCGAGGTTGGTAGCAATTCCAACTGCTGAAAGTACGATGTCACATTCAATCACTTCAACAGCTTTTGGCGTTTTAATGCTTACTTTGCAGGTATCGCCTGATATTTCAACTGTTTCAACAGAGGACGAGGTCATTACCTTGATTCCGGCTTTTTTGAAACTGCGCTCCAGTTGTTTCGAAACTTCTTCGTCTTCGATAGGAACAATATTTGGCAAAAATTCAACCAGGGTAACCTGAACGCCAATACTGTTGTAGAAATGCGCAAATTCAGACCCTATAGCGCCTGAGCCTACAACTACCATGCTTTTTGGTTTTACCTGTAAAGTCATTGCCTCACGATAACCGATAATATGTTTGCCATCCTGTTTCAGGTTAGGTAACTCACGTGAACGAGCGCCTGTAGCAATAATAATATGCGAAGCGGTTAATTCCGAAACTTTGCCTTCAACATCAGTAACTTCTACTTTCTTGCCAGGTTTTACTTTTCCGAAACCTTGTATATGATCGATTTTATTCTTTTTAAGAAGAAACTGAATTCCTTTGCTCATGCCATCAGCAACGCCACGGCTTCTTTTAACCATTTCAGTAAGATCAGCTGTGGCTGTACCTTCAAGAGTTATTCCATAGTCGGCGGCATGCTTCAGATAATTGTATACCTGAGCACTTTTGAGTAAGGCTTTGGTAGGAATACACCCCCAATTCAGGCAAACACCTCCGAGTTCTGATTTTTCAACAACAGCAGTTTTCAAACCAAGTTGTGAAGCTCTGATAGCTGCTACATAACCGCCTGGACCGCTGCCAATTACAATTACATCATAATTCATATGTAGTGAATTTTTAAATGAGCGGCAAAATTACCATTTTTTAACGGTTTTTTGCCTGTTTTCTTTTGAATATCTCTTTACAAAACAAAGTTTAGGTCAATATTGTTCCATTTTTTTCGCTAAAAACTGTTAAGAGTTCTAAGTTCTTCAAAAGATATAAAACAAACAGCCTGCTATTAGCAGGCTGCCGTCTGATATCAAAAGAACATGCTTTTATTTCTTTTCTTCTTCCTCGGGAGCTTCGGCTGGCGCTTGTGGCATTTGCTGAGCAGACTGGTCAATTACAGTATAACCTGCCGGAACAGCAAATTTTTCGGCTGGAACTTTTGCGTCAAAATCTACCTTATCTGCAATAATTTCCATCTGTCCCATCGAAACTTTAATCGGTATATTTTTATAATGTACTCCGGTTACGCGATTTGTTGGATTAGCGCTGTCAGGAGCAATAGAATATTTGATTCCTTCCAAACCAGCTACAGTTTCTTTTCCTTCGTCTTTATAATTAAGTTGTTTTTTGAGTTTTTCGCTCAATGTTCCAACATTTATTTGCTCATACATTTCAGGAGTAAGGTTGGTTTTATAAACATTTTTTGTAGCCCTGTCCTGCCCGCCGGTATTGTTTTCAAGTTCAAAATGATACATTACATTACCATCACGGATATCAATTGTATGCTGGCGCATCACCATTCCGTTCATATCGCCTGCAACCATGGTTTCACGCATTTCCTTTCTTCCGTAATCATCAAAATACATGGTTTGGGTAACCTTAACACCCATCATATCCAATGGTTTGTAGGTAACAATTCCACTTTCTTCTCCAAATGGTTGATCGAGGCCGCCACTTTTTCCTGAGCCACCTGATTTACAGGACATTAATAAGGCAAGGCCTATAACCTGTACCAGGATTACAATTTTTTTCATTTCTAAAATAGTTGGTTTATTAATTTTCTGCAAAAGTAATAAAATAATTAATTCAGGTCAGATATTTATAAAATTCAGATAATGAGTAACTTGAGTTTTATGGATTCGTCGAGGTATGAATTTAAAAAAACTCAGCCAATTGGCAATTGCCGGGAAAATCCTTCCTGAAGCGATATAAAGGTTTCGGTAAATGAAATTTCAGGAATAGCTTGTATCTGTTCTACAATCACTTGTTTAAGATGCTCATTGTTCCGGGTGATGATTTTGATCAGCAACGAATATTTGCCTGAAATATGATGACATTCAACAATTTCAGGGATTTCCCTGATTTTATTGAAAACTTCATTATGCGTACTGGTTGAGGATAAATTTACCTGGATACCAATAAAGGCGCAGGTTAAATAGCCCATACTTTTATGATTGAAAACCAGTTGCGATCCCGATATTATCCCGGCTTCCTTCATTTTCCGGATACGCTGGTGAACGGCAGTATGAGTTACCTTGCAATGCCGGGCAACTTCAACGTACGACATACGCGCGTCTTTCATTAATTGTTCTACTATTCTACGGTCGAGGGCATCAAGATGAAAGTTATTCGGCATGGTTTGTTATGGATTAATTAAATATGAAAGTAATAAGACTTAATATAATTCAAAATTAAAATATTATTTGATATCGAGATTCAAAATGTCATATTTATAGCCTTATTATTAAATATCTGATAGTTTTGCATTCACAATTCAAAGGAACTTCCTGAATTTTAAAAAAAATAGTAATTTCACATAAAAATAGTCTTATGAAACACGATCCGTCACGCGCAATTTTTGAGATGAAACAATTTGGTGAATTTGGAGATGTAAATCCATCAATCACCGATTCAGCAACTTACACATTTTTGCAGGCTAAAACCATGTCAGATACTTTTCATGGTGAAGCTGAAGGTTGTTTCCTTTATTCAAGGCATTGGAATCCGAGCAATAAATATCTGGCCGATGTTTTAGCCGCCATGGAAGGCACCGAAGAAGGGTGGGTAACTGCGTCAGGAATGGCTGCAATTACTTCTACCATACTTCAGCTATGTAGCGCCGGCGATCATATTATAGCGAGTGTTTCCTCTTATGGCGGAACTTTTGCTTTTATGCAAAACTACCTGCCTAAATTCAATATTAAAACCACTTTTGTTGATATTACCGATCTTGAAGCTGTTCGTAAAGCCATTACTCCCGAAACTAAAGTCATCTATACGGAATCGATGACCAATCCGATGCTTCAGATTGCTGATATACCGGCCTTGGCTCAACTAGCTAACGAGCACAATGTGAAGCTTGTTGTTGATAATACTTTCACCCCTATGATCCTCCAACCGGCGGCATTGGGAGCTCATATTGTAGTTTATTCCATGACAAAATTTATAAATGGCAAGAATGATTGTGTAGCTGGCGCCATTTGTGGTTCGCATGAATTTATAGGCTCATTGATTGACGTAAATGATGGAACTGCCATGTTACTTGGACCTGCTCTTGATCCATTACGTTCGTCAAGCATTCTGAAAAACTTGCATACACTTCATATCCGGATGCAGCAGCATAGCAAAAATGCCATGTACCTGGCTATTAAAATGAAAGAAGCTGGTTTGAGGATCAGTTATCCCGGGTTGCCGGAGCATAAAGGCCACGAGACAATGAAACGTATAATGAACCCTGATTTCGGATTCGGCGGAATGCTGTCAATCGATATGCTTACCAGCGAAAAAGCTTCACGATTTATGGAACTTATGGAGATGCATGATGTTGGATACCTGGCGGTTAGTCTTGGTTATTTTAAAACATTATTTAGTAATTCCGGTAAAAGTACATCAAGCGAAGTCCCCGACGAAATACAGCATGATATGGGTTTGTCCGAAGGTTTAGTTCGTTTCAGCGTTGGTCTTGATCATGATATTGAGCATACCTGGAAAAGTATTGAGCATTGTCTTACAATGATTGATTAAAATTATAAATTTCTATCTAAGTTAAAAAGAGGTGTTGCCGCCAGCGCGGTTGATGCCTCTTTCTGTTTATGCAAATTCCCGAAAATAGTATTTGGAAATACCTGGCTTGTGTTTGAGTGTTGAAGCTTGAATACAATGTGCCTGGAAATTTATCATTTGTCAATTTGAATCGATATTTTACTTTGGCTGGGTAAAGAATTGAACTACTTCCAGAAGTTTAAGCCTAAAATGATTTACAGGTATTTTTTTTACCAAGATAATAAGATATTACCAGCTTTAATATTTTTAGATCATATGTTGTATATTTTTCTCATTTTGAGCTGCTTATAATCTTTTCCGCGGCTTGGATTCTCTTCTGATTTTATGTAACTTTGTTTGATTTCGAAGAAATAGTTCTGGCTAACTTGTATTCTCAAATGAAATACCTGGACTGAAACTAATCTGAAAATATTTTGAAAATAGCGCAATCCATTAATAAGTTGAGCTTTAAAATGATAATTGAAAGTGCGGTCTGAGGAGTTATACATTTTGATTTTCTTTTAACAGAAGTTATTTAGCCAGAACATACTAACATTTCCAGCCTGTATTCGAGTTTATCATTTATTAGATTATGACGGTTACGGACTTGTTGTAAAACAGGCAGAATAATTGCACTTCGTTTTTGATCCACGTATTTATCCTATCATTTTCAGTGTATAAAGTACTAGTAAAAACTACAGTCCTGAATAAATTTATAAGCTTCTTGTATCCAAATTTTTATTAAATTATTTTATTTAAAAAGAAGATAAAAAGCGGAATCGCATTGGCATAATTTGAAAACAAGGGTATTGATTGCTACGAATTTAAACTTGAAAATGACCAAAGTGCTGACTGACAGAATAAAATGCGAAGAGGATTCCCATTATAAGTAGCTTCCGGTAAATACTGCGCTTGCCGAAAGCGTAAGTTTGACGCAGGTAAATTGTGAATTTGATTTGAAAATAACAACTGAGAGATGAAAACAGAGAAAATTCGTGCTTTATTTGTTGAAAATGTTATAGCTGATATGGATATTGCTATAAACGAGCTACAAACGGACGATCTTAAGTATTCCTGGGTACGTGTCGAAACCCGGGATACATTTCTTAAAGAACTTCAGGTCTTCAAGCCCGACGTTATTGTATGCAATTATTCCGTTCCCGGATTCTCAGGTTTGGATGGACTTAAAACTACCTTGAAAATGTCATCCGGAGTACCAGTTATTCTTTTAACAGGAACAGTAGATGAAGAAATGGCAGTTGCTTGTATTAAGGCTGGCGCAAGCGATATTATAGGAAAGAGCAAGATAAACAGATTGCCCCTGGCGGTGAGGGAAGCTTTGGCATTGGTTGAAACCAGACGGAAAAGCCTGAAAGAAGAACAAACTCATTTGAAGCAAGAAACCGGTTTTTGGGCATTAATTGAATCAACGTCCGTTACAGCCTATCTCAAGGATGAAGAATACAGGTATGTATTTGTAAATAAGGCAGCTGAAAACTTTTTAGGGAAAAGTGTCCCTGAGATTCAAGGCAAGACTGATTTTGAATTGGTAAAAACCGAAATTGCGACACATATCAGGCTCACCGATAAAAGGGCTATCGAAAACATGTCATCAGTGGTTACCATTGAGCATATTGGGAACCGTATTTTTGAAAACAGGAAATTCCCTGTCACCCTGCAAAATGGCAAAACCGGAGTTGGTGGATTCATTTATGAAATTACAACACCTGTTGGACATGAAACATGGACAAGGTTGCAGGAAACCGAACTTCAAACAGTTGAGAGTAGTATTGTCGTTGCTGATTCTCATGGAACAATTCAATCGGTAAATCCAGCTTTTACAAAACTTACAGGGTATACCCCTGAGGAATCACTGGGCCGAAACATGATTGACCTTTTGAAAACCGATCTTCATAATGATGAATTCTTCATAAACCTGTGGGGCACAATTTTGAGAGGCAACGTTTGGCAGGGAAAAATTATCAACCACAGGAAAGATGGAAATATTTACATCGAAGAAATGACAATTACACCTTTAAAGGACTATTATGGTAATGTGTCCCAGTATGTTGTTGTTAAACAAGAGGTTGTTGAGCGAAAAGTGTTTCTGCCTGTTACCGGAACCTTCGAAAAGGATTACCTTCAACTTATTGATAATGCCCGAATCGGAACATATACAACCACACTTGAAGGCAAATTCACCCACCTTAACGAGTCGATGTGTAATATTATCGAATGCCAGGACGCGGAAAAGGTTTTGAATACCCAAATTCAGAATGTATTCAAACATCCTGAACAATGGAATAACCTGCTTAGTTCGCTTTTAACCAACGATAAAACTCAGAATATTGAAATCGATCTGGTTACTGTAAACGGAAAAGAGAGGTATGTGTTAATGAATGCCATCCTGGAAAATAATCAGATTATTGGAGTTGTACTTGATACAACCAAACTCAGAAATGTAGAATCGGAGCTCGTCAAAACTATAATTAAAACAGAGGAAAGTGATAAGCTCAAAACTTCCTTTCTGGTCAATATGAGTCATGATTTCCGAACTCCTATTGCTGCTGTCCAGGGTTTTGCTGAGTTACTTGCTTCAACCGGACCCGGAATCACCGAAAAAACGGAATATGTCGAAAAGATTACCAGCAGCTCCCAACAATTGCTGAAAATGATTGATAGCTATACAGAAATAACTAAAATTGTATCCGGACAGATTACTGCATCGCCGGTTGAGTTTGAGTTTAACAGGCTGCTAAAGGATATTTTTACTGAATTTTCACCGGCTGCTTTACAGAAAAACCTGAAGATGAATTACCACCTGGGCCTGGCAGATAAAGCTTCCTATATAAAATTTGATGACCAGAAACTACGTATTGTATTATCGAACCTTATTGATAATGCCATAAAATTCAATGATGCGGGGAGTGTTGATTTTGGGTATGAATTGAAAGATTCAATCATCGAAATGTATGTAAAAGATACAGGCTGGGGAATTAGTCCGGAATATCGCAATGAAGTTTTTGATCGGTTCAGGAAATTGGAAGATCCTTACACACGTAAGACAGAAGGGTCGGGATTAGGTTTATCAATTGCCAAAGCGTATGTGGAATTACTGGGAGGCAAGATATGGGTAGATTCGCAAACAGACAAAGGTTCAACTTTCATTTTCTCAATTCCTTACCTGCCGGTTGAAGCACCTGCAAAAATTGTACCTGAAATACAAAAAGGAGAATTGAATCTGCATAACCGCAAGATACTGGTTGCTGAAGACGATGAAACTAACTTTGAGTACATGAAACGCCTGCTCACAAGAGCCGACGCTACTGTATTAAGGGCTTCAAACGGGAAGGAAGCTGTGGAACGCTGTGCTTCGGAAAACGATATAGAAATGGTTCTGATGGATATAAATATGCCAACAATGAATGGGCTTGATGCAACACGGCTCATTAAAAATGTATCTCCAAATCTGCCTATTATTGCTCTTACAGCTTATGCGCTTGATGGTAACAGGGAAACCTGCTTAGCTGCCGGATGCGATGACTATATGGCAAAACCTATCCATAGAGATGAACTTTTTAAAAAACTCATCAGCCGTATTCATAACTAAATATTCGCGCAACTTCATTGTTTTGATTACAATAACTAACCCTGACAAGATTTCAATTACTTGTTGGGGTTATTTTTATGCCGGTTGAACAGAGTTACATCTTTTTAAAAATGATAAATAGAATTCCTTTTACTACGTCTTAAGAATAAAGGGTGAAAAGCATTTACTCACACTCTGGCTATGATTCATATTTTATTCTCAATATTTGAAGAAATACCCGGTTATTCTATTTTTTCCTTTCTCTAGGACAATCTATCAATGAAATTTAATTGGGTTCATTACTTCAGATCAAGGTTTTTCTTAATGTACTAATAAATTGACTAATTTTGGAACTCAACCATAACATTAGGATTTTACCTGCATTCTTCCGAAACCTATTTCTTGTTTGGTTTTAAAAATAAAGGCAAAAAAATGATCAGATTACTATTATTGGTTGGTACAGGCGGTTTTCTGGGAACTGTTGCACGGTT
Organism: Bacteroidales bacterium; assembly: GCA_963665485.1. GTDB lineage: Bacteria > Bacteroidota > Bacteroidia > Bacteroidales > UBA4417 > UBA4417. Next base: position 3,254,935 of record OY762227.1, read on the forward strand.
CCTGACTTCACGGTATTTTGCCGCCTACTTTCCATCGTCTTTTCCCTATGGCACTTTCGTAGTGAATGTTGTGGGTTGCTTTCTGATAGGACTTATTTACGGGATTTCAGAAAAAGGAAATTTTATGAGCACTGAGTGGCGCTTGATATTAACGGTAGGATTTTGTGGCGGATTTACAACCTTCTCCGCATTTGCCGCCGAAAATATTGCTATGCTTCGCGACACGGAATATTTTAATTTCTTTTTATATACCGGAAGCAGTATTTTTATCGGACTTCTCGCCACTTACGCCGGCATTATGATCACTAAAATCCTATAGCTATGAAATCGGATGATAATGTTAAGGTTTTAAGAATTTATACCAGTTCAACGGATAAACTCAAACATACGCCTTTGTACGAAATGATTGTATTTGCTGCCAGGCGGAATGGAATGGCAGGTGCTACGGTTCACAAAGGAGTTATGGGATATGGTAGTAGCAGCATTGTCAATTCAGCTAAATTCTGGGAAACCAATGATAAACTGCCAGTAGTGGTTGAAATAATAGATGAAGCGGCGAAAATCGAAGCTTTCTTCGAAGTGATAAAACCCTATCTTGAAAGTATGCGTTATGGATGTCTTGCTACCCTTGAAGATACGCATGTTTTGATGTCAAAGTCAGGAAGGCCGAGGTCAATTTTTAACCTGTAGATCCAGGTATTTCAACGATTCACTTATTTTGATCCAGGAAATCGAAAATCCGGGTATAGATATACTGATATTCTTTGTCGGTAAAGCCAAGGTGTTTACCATCATCAATTGAAACAAGTTCGTTTCTGATACCTGCTTTTTTAAGTAATTCGTGAAGCGTAACTGCCTGTTCATAAGGAACTACCGAATCCTTTTTGCCATGAATCGTGATGATGGATGGTGTTGAAGATGTTATCCTTTTAACAGGTGAAAACGCATTAGAAATTGAGTCCATCCGCTTAGGATTTCCCACCCAGATACCCGCATAATTCGATTCTTGATTTTGCTTTTTGTAGAAATTGTCAACCCCGGCAATATCTGTGATTCCATACCAATTGACAATGGCTTTAATTTTCAGACTGTCGCCGGAATAATATTTGTGACTTCCGGGAATGCTGTTAAGCAGTCCGGTAATCAACGCAAGGTGGCCGCCGGCAGATTCGCCTGAAATTACAACATTCTCTTTATCTATATTAAAGTTTTTAGCGTTCCTGGCTATCCATTGAATTGCTTCCATGCAGTCATCCACAGCCTGGGGCGCTGTTCCTTCACCTACGCGATAATCCACATTTACTACATTCCATCCCCTTTGTAAGTACGAAATTATAAAAGGAGTAATCTGATCTTTTGATCCTCCAAGCCATCCGCCACCATGAATATATATAAGTGTTTTATGAGCTATCGAATCTGATTTCCAGTAATAAGGTTCGCCTATCCATTGACCCTGGCTATAAATATCGAGTTTTTGCTGTTCATTATTTCCGTATTTAATATCAGTCGCTTCAGAATATTTGCATGCCCAGAAGGACACTGTATCCGATTTAGGTTGTGAATTGTTCTGATTGCTTTTGCAGCCAAATAGGATAACAATCAAAATGAGAAGTGGTATTTTTTGCATGGTTTTAAACGACATAACTTAGAAACTGAATTTAATTCTTGTTTTTTTGAAGTTTTAAAATGCTGATAATCGGAAAACTATCTCCTTTTGTGGTCAGGACCAAACTTCCTTTCAATTCGCCATCCTCAATATTAAAAGGAATACTGATGTGTTTGTTAAGAATGGTATCTTTATCGAAGGTATTTCCTTTGAGCAAACCCTGAATCAGAAAATCGGTTTTGATGCCAAGTTGTCGTTCCACCCAACCACGATTTTGTTTAACATTGCAACCTTCGAACATCGCGTCTCCAACCATTCCTATCACTTCCCCTGAAGTGTCAATCATCAGGCTTACCATTACATAATCATCCATATAAATATACTGCCCGCCCCTGTCGTACCTGATTATTACTCTCTCTTTACCGTTATAGGTTCCTGGCAGATCACCGGGAATTCCAGACTGACTGCAAGAGGAAAGAATGAAGATGAAAGGAATTAGCATCATTAAAAAATGCTTTGATCTAGAATACATTTGGTCTGTTTTACCTGGTTTTGTTTGTAAAGATAAAAAGTATTAATCAGTTATAAATATAAAAATGGCTTTTTAATGCGTTCGGGTAAACGGCATGATAATTTAAAAACGTTGGATTAAATTAAGCTGATTATTTAAGCTTATCCTTAAAGACCTTTCTGAACTTTTCGAGTTTAGGCGCAATTACAAAAGTGCAGTAAGGCGCGTTTCCATTTTCATTAAAATAGTTCTGATGATAATCTTCAGCCTTGTAAAAAGCCCCGGCTGGACTGATTTCCGTAACGACCGGCTTATCAAATGCCTTTTCAGAATTCAGTTTGGATTTATAAGATTCGGCGAGCTGCTTTTGATGTTCATTATGATAAAAAACAGCTGATCTGTACTGCGTTCCCTGGTCAGCGCCTTGCCTGTTGAGGGTAGTAGGATCGTGGCTGGCCCAGAAAGCTTCAAGTAATTCATCGTATGTAATTATTTCCGGATCATAAATAATCTGGCAAGCTTCGGCATGGCCGGTAATTCCGGAGCACACTTCGCGGTAACTTGGATTTTTGATTTTGCCGCCTGTATATCCTGAAGTTACTGAAAGCACTCCTTTAAGATCCTGGAAAATTGCCTCTACGCACCAGAAACATCCTGCTGCGAATGTTGCTGTATCTGTTTTAATTCCATTTGCATTTACATCCATCTCTTTATCAGTTTTTATTGGGTTGCTTTTGCATCCGGCTACTAAAAGGAAAGCCAGGATGACTAAAGTTAATCGTTGCATGTTTAAAGATTTTAAATTGGAATTAAACAAAAAGCACGCTTATAAGTTCGACAACTGTACATTCTTTAAATACATCTGTAAATTCCATTCCTGGGTACTTCCCGCTATTTTTAGAAAAATTACTAAATTTAGTACAGATTTCTATTTGTATTAAAAATCTGTTTACTTTTGCAGAAGTTCTTTATTACAATCACTTATCAAGAAAGGCTGAGGGAAATGGACCTTTGAAGCCTTGACAACCTGTCCGATATTTTCAGGACAAGGTGCCACATCCAACCGCTTCTGGCGGAAAGATAAGATTGGAATTAGTTTTGCGATATCGTATCCGCTATATCCTCAAAGCTCTTCTGACTTATCGGAAGAGCTTTTTTTATTGCTCTTTCCGGTAGCACTTTCAGGTAAGTGATCATCAAATTGTTAAATCAATAAAATCACGTATCATGAACAAATCCACCCGGATTATCCATTCTATTCCAGTTGACGAATTAACCGGTTCTATTTCGGTTCCTATTTACCAGACTGCAACATATGTTCAGGAAGCACCCGGCGTAAATAAAGGGTACGATTACGCGCGAACCAACAATCCAACTCGTGCAGCGCTTGAGAAAATTATCGCAGAACTCGAAGGCGGAACTCATGGCTTTGCTTTTGCCACCGGGCTTGCGGCTATTGATGCCATTCTCAAAACCCTGAAATCAGGCGATGAAATTGTTGCAGTGGATGATATTTACGGCGGAGCTTACAGGCTTTTTACTCATATTTATCAGAAATTCGGAATCGGAATCCATTATGTTGATACTACGGATGCCTCCAACGTTTCAGCCTACCTGAATAAAAACACGAAATTGGTCTGGCTCGAATCGCCTACCAATCCAACACTTAAAGTTTCAGACATCAAAACCATTACAGACCTGGCACATAAAGCCGGAGCTCTGGTTGTTATCGATAATACTTTTGCCACACCAATTGCTCAGAATCCTCTAGAATTGGGCGCCGATTATGTGATGCACAGCGGTACAAAATATTTAGGCGGCCATTCGGATCTTCTTGCCGGGCTGGTTGTTGTAAAAGATGAGAAGTTGGCCGAAGAACTTAAATTTATTCAGAATTCGTCAGGAGGAGTACTTGGGCCACAGGATTGCTTCCTTGTAATCCGCGGAATAGAAACAGTTGCTATCAGAGTTGAACGGCAGTGCGAAAGTGCGGCTAAAATTGCTGATTTCCTGGCTTCGCATCCGAAAGTGGATCATGTAAATTATCCCGGACTAAAATCGCACAAAAATCACGAAATTGCCAAAGTGCAGCAAAAAGGATTATACGGAGGGATGGTTTCCTTTTCTCTGAAAAAGGATACCGAAGAAGCTGCCCTTGCTTTTGTAACCTCAACAAAATACTTCAAACTGGCTGAAAGTCTTGGCGGTGTTAAAAGTCTGCTTTGTCATCCTTCTCAAATGACTCATAAATCGGTACCACGAGAGAAACGCCTGGCTTCAGGAATTAGTGATTCATTGATCAGGCTTTCAGTTGGCATAGAAGCTACTGAAGATTTGATCAGCGACCTTGATCAGGCTTTTGGGAAGGTGTTACAGAAAGAGTGAGTTTGGAATATGTGGATTGATTAAAAGGAGAAAATAAGAAAATAGGGAAACAGGAAACAGGAAACAGGAAATAGGAAACAGGAAATGGGAAATAGGAAATAGGAAATAGGAAATAGGAAATGGTTCCTCTACTTCCATCCTCCCACTTCTGACTTCAGACTTCTAACTTCTGACTTCTATCTTCTAACTTCAAACTTCTGACTTCTGACTTCTGACTTCTGGCTTCTGACTTCTGGCTTCTGACTTCTGGCTTCTGACTTCTAACTTCTGACTGATTAAATTAAAGAAAACAAAATCTATAAAAAAGAAACAAAAATGACTTACGAAAAAAAACTGGTTATCGGACTGTTTGGATTTGGTGTAGTAGGCGAGGGTATATTCCGCGTATTGAAACAAACACCGACTTTGCAGGCTGAAATCAAGCGGATTTGTATCAAGCATCCTGACAAAAAACGGAATGCTCCGGCTGAATTATTTACCACAGACGCTGATCTGCTGTTAAATGATCCTGAAATCAATGTAGTAGTGGAATTGATCGATGATGCAGAAGCTGCATGGCATATAGTTTCAACTTCGCTGGGAAGCGGAAAAGCAGTAGTTAGTGCCAATAAGAAAATGATTGCCTCTCACCTTGCTGAGTTGCTCCAATTGCAAGTTGACAATAAAACTTCGTTCCTTTATGAAGCAGCTGTTTGTGGTAGTATTCCTGTAATCCGTAACCTGGAAGAATATTACGATAACGATATGCTCAATTCCGTAACAGGTATTATTAATGGAAGCACCAATTACATTCTTACCCGCATGAACGAGGATGGAATGGCATATGATGATGCGCTCAAGCTTGCCCAGGAACTTGGCTTTGCTGAAACGGATCCTTCACTTGATGTACTGGGAACTGACGCTGCCAACAAGCTTACTATTATTCTGAACCATGCGTATGGCATTGTTTCGAAGCCCGAGGATATAATGTGCAAGGGAATTACTCAACTTCATCCGGCCGACAGTGTTTACGCAAAGGAAAAAGGTTATAGTATAAAACTTGTAGCCCGCGCCAACCGTGTTAATCATTCCGATGTCGCTGCTTATGTATTGCCAACTTTCGTTGGTCCAAGGAGCCAGCTTTTTAATGTCAGGTTTGAGTTTAACGGAGTAATAATTGGTACCCGGTTGGCTGACGAACAGTTTATCTATGGAAAAGGAGCCGGGCGTTATCCAACTTCATCAGCAGTACTCAGCGATATTGCTGCTTTGCGGTATGGCTATAAATATGAGTATAAAAAGGCGCGTACCGGTGTTGATTACCAGATTTCAACTGATCATGTTTTACGCATTTATGTGAGCTGTGAAAATATGGCAGATATTAACCGCCTCGATTTCCTTTCCATCGACGAAACCTATATCAGCCAGAACCGCAAGTACATTACCGGTTCTATCAGTTTCGATAAATTAAGGAAAGCAACCTGGTTAAATAATCCGGATAATTCAGTGATAGTTTTTGCAGATGCAGGTCAGGCAGTGGAACATCAGCTGGAAGAACTTGAATAAAGCTAAATAAACTTGTAAAAAAAAAATCTCCCGGCGCTTATTCCGGGAGATTTTTTTTAAAAAGTACAATTTGTAAATAATACAATACTCGGTAAAAGAGTTAGTTAGAACAGGTTTTATTCTTCCATGATCGAAAGAGTCACAGTTCCCGGACCTCCATGTACACCTAAAACAGGACTGCAATTGTTTATAAAAAGAGGTTTCATTCCGGTCAGTATTTCCATCTGGGATGCGTAAGCCTGAGCCGTTTCCAGGTTGCGGATATGTGAGATTGAATATCCCCAAACAGGCCCTTTAGCAATAATACGCTTAGCTTCATCCATTAAAAGTTTCATACTGCCTTTTTCGGAATATGTCTTACCAAATGTGATCGCTTTTCCTTCATTGCTTACAGAAATAATAGGTCTTACTCCAAGAAGTTTACCGGCAATGCCTTTCGAATGGCTTAATCGACCGCTTTTTACCAGGTACTTTACAGTTAATGCGCTGACAAGAATATGGTTTTTATCATTCCAGCTCTCTGCGGCTGAAACAATTTCGCTATGCGTTTTACCTTGTTTAATAGCTTCTGCCGCGCGAAGTACTGTAAGTCCAAGAGAGCTTGAAAGTCTGTTCGAGTTTAAAACGGTAATTTCTTTACCGGCTTGTTCGCTTACAGCCCTGGCTGCACGCTGACTATTCGAAAATGTACCACTGAGTTCTTTACTCATGTGAATGCCGATTATCGAAGTGTAATGTGAACTCAGGTAAGCGTATTTATTAATAAAATCTTTGTATGCTGGTTGTGAAGTGGTTGGATAAACAGGAGAAGACTCAAGCAGATTATAAAACTGTTCACTGGCAATGGTAGTACGGTCCAGATACAGCGATGCCCCAACCTGTAATGTGAGTGGAACCATCGTAATTTGATTTTTCTCGAGAATTTCCTGGGGAATATCGCAGGTTGAATCGGTAACCAGAGCTATAGGCCATTTACGGTTATGCGACATTTCCTGCTGCATCACCATATCATCTACTTTTTGGTAAGTAATGGATGACCGTTTACTGATTGCTTCGAAAAGTTTGATCGGATCATCGGAATGGATATGAATGCGCAATCGTTTTTCCGAACCGGCAACTACCATTGAATCCCCCATTTTCGAAATTGCTTCACGAACTGTATCTTTGGTTTCACCCGGATGAAGATCCAGAGCCAGCATAGCTTCGCAACAGTATCTGAAAGTGATTTCCTCGTGCGAATCAGCTGTAACTTCTTCAAGAATCATATCATTCATAGGGATTGCCAGCCTACGGATTGTTTGCTTATTTTTGAAGAAATCAATCATACCTTCCAGAAATAAAACAAAGCCTTTCGCTCCGGCATCTACTACATTTGCCTTGGCAAGGACTTCCAGGTGACGAGTTGTATCAGCAAGTGATTCCTTGGCAACCTGGAAAGCTTTCATAAGGAGTTCAACAAAGTCGTCGATCAAACCTTTCATCGCGTTGATGAATTCAGCCCATTCGCGTATCACCGAAATCATTGTTCCTTCAATAGGATTTGCAATAGCTTCGTAAGCATACGTTACTGCTTTTGTTACTGAGCGCGAAAAGTTTTCAACGGTCATATTTTCCTCATCCTCAATTTCATTACTGAAACCGTAAAGAAACTGGGCGAAAATAATACCTGAGTTGCCTCTGGCTCCTACTAATGCTGCGTCAGCCAGGGCGGCGGCAGCCATTTTAACATTGTTGGTAGGTATCGGGCTGTCTACAATTGATCGCATTGTACTGGCCAGGTTAGTACCTGTATCCGCATCGGCAACCGGGAATACATTCATTTTATTAAGAAGTCCCTGGTTTTCGAAAATGCGCTGAGCACCTGCAAGAAAGGCATAGTAGAAGCTTCTGCCATCCAGTAATTTAACAAACGGGATTGAATTTTCCAATTATGGGGAGCTTTGGTGATATTTGTTTTTCCAGGTGCAAAATTACAATATTGCTGGAAATCAATCATACAAAGTTAAATTAACTTTTAGCTATCTGCAAATTATAATAAGTAGCTCAGTTGTATTTTTTGTTAAAAACTGAAATTAGTAATGTGTTTAAGTTTGAAAAAAAACTACATAAAAAATCTGTAATCAATCACTTATGGTTTTGCTATTTGATTTTTATAAAAGTTGAAAAATCAGCAGCGTCAATCTTAGCGTTAAGCGCTTTTACAATATCCTTATAGGAAGACCTCAATCCGCAACTATACATGGTTATGATTGGCTGAGTCTCGGTTAACATCTTCATCAGTTCTTCAGGCGAAGGAGTTTTTGGTAGTTTTGAATACTCTTCGTAGGTCACTTTAAGAAATGCAACATTAGCACTTATACCCCTGTTGTCGAGCCAGTATCCATTGTGAAGCTGAGTAGGGCAGGCCAGGCTTCCGTCAATATACACATCTTTAATATCAGGGTATGATTCAATTGTTTTTTTATCATCACTTAAGATAACAGGAACCAATTTAGAATAGTCTTCTTTTGTTTGGTAAATAATAGCTTTCGGTCCTGTTGCTTGTACATTCTGCGTGGATTTCATATTTTCTGCTTTTCTGGTGCTTCCGCAGGAGAAAATCACAAAAGTGAAAAAAAATGTGAAACTCCATAAAATAAATTGTTTCATAGGAAATGGTTAATTTTTGAACAAATTTAGACTTTTTAAGAAATAATCTCATCCCGGTTCCATATTAATTAATAATTTTGTAATTGGTTAGGGTGATGGCATGAAAATTGTCATCATTTCGACCAAACTTCCAGATGGTTTTCTAAACAGAAATTAAATAAATCTAAAATTATGAAAAAAGTACTTGTTTCATTAGGTGTTTTGATGATGATGTCTTTTGCCACCTTAGCGCAAAATGCAGCTGCACAAGCTGTTGTAAATCCCAATGCTCCGGTTATTACTTTTGAAAAAATAACTCATGATTACGGCACCGTTACCAAAGGTGGTGATGGTACCTGTGAATTTAAATTCAAGAACACAGGTGTTGAACCCCTTATTTTATCTAACGTTCAGTCGTCATGTGGCTGTACGGTTCCTGAATGGCCACGGGAACCAATCTTGAAAGGTAAATCAGCTTCTGTTAAAGTAAAATACGATACCAACCGTGTTGGACCAATCAACAAGACAATTACAGTTATGTCGAATGCTAAAGAAGCAACAATTCAGCTAAAGATAATAGGAACTGTAGTTGAAGCCTCCACCGGAGCTCAAATGCCACAGAACAATCCAGGCGCAGCACCTGTTGCCAAATAATTGATAATCAGAAGTAAATTGAAAGACTGTCAACTTTGACGGTCTTTTTTTTGTGATATATTTGAAAGCGTTAACCAGCAACCAGCACTTCTGCCTGAATGCATGGTAACCAACAACCAGCTACCTTTACCTCTGAAAATTTATATTGTTAATAAATTATTGTCACAAGGTATTCTAAAGCAGGTTGAAAATTAGCTAATTTTGGCTCGTATGGAAGAGAATGAACGAACGGATGCACTTGCATCGAGAAAAGCAATCAAAAGACCGTCAACCGGGCGGGACGCATTTCAGGAACACGGCAAATTACCGCCACAGGCAATTGACCTGGAAGAAGCGGTATTAGGTGCCCTGATGCTCGAAAAGGATGCCGTAGCCGCGGTAATTGATATGTTGGTTCCTGCTACATTTTACAAGGAATCACACCAGTCAATTTTTGAGGCTATCAGTAATTTGTTCCATAATAATGAACCTGTTGATATTCTTACAGTTACCAACGCTCTCAGGCAAACTGGCAAACTGGAATTAGCCGGAGGCCCTTTCTATATCACCCAACTTACTTCGCGTATTGCCTCTTCGGCAAATATTGAATTTCACGTAGGGATTTTAAAACAAAAGTTTCTCCAGCGCGAACTTATAAAAATTTCGACCGAAACGATCCGTAAATCTTTTGAAGATTCCACCGATGTTTTCGATCTTTTGGATGAAACGGAAAGCAGCCTTTTTTCTATCAGCGAAAATAACCTGCGTAAAAAGGCACAGTTAATGCCCGAATTGGTTCATAAAGTATTGAACCAGATCGATAATGCCAGGAAGAACGATGGCGTTTCGACAGGGGTTCCTTCCGGTTTTGTTGACCTTGATAAACTTACCGGAGGTTGGCAGCGAAGTGACCTTATTATTATAGCTGCCCGACCTGGTATGGGAAAGACGGCTTTCGTGCTTTCCATGGCACGTAATATAGCCGTAGAATCCAAGAAACCGGTTGCGCTTTTTTCGTTAGAAATGACTGCTGATCAGTTGGTTGCGCGTTTAATTGCGTCAGAAGCGGAACTGTCGGCGAGTAGTTTGCGACGTGGACAATTACAAAATTTTGAATGGGAACAATTAAATGCCCGCATTTCGAAACTTATCACAGCTCCTATATATATTGATGACACACCGGCTTTATCACTTTTTGAGCTCCGTGCCAAATGCCGGAGGTTAAAAGCCCAGTATGATATCGATATGGTCATCATCGATTATATCCAGCTTATGACTGCCGGTGGCGACCGAAAAGGTGGAATGGGTAATCGTGAACAGGAAATTTCAAGTATTTCACGATCATTAAAGAGTCTGGCGAAAGAACTTAATATTCCGGTAATTGCACTTTCACAGTTAAACAGGTCAGTTGAAACCCGAAGCACTGCCCAGGGAAGTAAAAAACCCCAGCTTTCTGACCTTCGCGAATCCGGTGCTATTGAGCAGGATGCCGACCTTGTACTTTTTATATACAGGCCTGAGTATTATAAAATTATGGAAGATGAAGAAGGCAATTCAACTGAAAGCAAGGCTCAGATCATTATTGCCAAGCACAGAAATGGAGCAACTGATGAAGTATGGCTGCAGTTTATCGCACGGTTTGCTCGTTTCCAGGATGTTGCAGGATTAAGCATCGACAATTTGGGACTTTCATTAAATCCTAATACAGGTTTTGATCAGCCTGCCAATAATACGGTTATTATGCAGTCGAGGTTGAATAGTATGGATGATGATGGTGATATGGGTACTCCTGGTTTTTAATTTGGCAATCGATCATTGTTAATTCTTCCGGTTTAATTAAATTAACTTTCTACCTGAATATCTGTTAATTCAGAATTACAGGTTACAAAACCTATTAATAAAGTACGGATAGATTTGATTGTATCTGAAAATCTAAAAAAATGAAGCGTAGCATCCTGATCGTTGTATTTCTATTATTGATTGTCAGGGTTCATGCCGCGTATCTGCTGATTCCTATGGATCAGACCCAGAAAAATCACCTGAAAGCTTATGGAATTGCCTACTGGGTTCTGCAACAGGATGTTGAAGTTAGCTGGCTGCTAAATTACCGTGGTGGCGCTTTTATGATTAAGTATGCAAAAACAATTGAAAATGAGTGTTTTATCCGTGGTGTAAGCTGCGAAGTAATTGCTGATGCTCAATCCACTGCCATCCTGCAGGAAATAGCAGACCCGGAAGTAAATATGGATGAAGTGAAGCTGAATAAAGCTCCGAAAATAGCCGTATATTCTCCTAAAAATAAGCTTCCCTGGGATGATGCCGTTACCCTGGCGCTATCTTATGCCGAAATTCCTTACGATATAGTTTATGATGAGGAGCTTATAAATGGTGTACTTCCCATGTACGATTGGCTTCATCTTCATCACGAAGATTTTACCGGTCAGTACGGGAAATTCTGGGCTGCTTACCACAATGCATCCTGGTATAAGGAAGATGTAAGGGTTAATGAAGAAATGGCAGCTAAACTTGGATATAAAAAAGTTTCAGAAATGAAACGTGCTGTAGCATTTAAGATAAGGGATTTTGTTGCGGGTGGTGGTTATCTGTTTGCGATGTGTTCAGCACCTGATAGTTATGATATTGCATTAGCGTCGGATGGAGTTGATATTTGTGATGTTATGTTTGATGGTGATGGAATGGACCCAAAAGCACAGTCAAAACTGGATTTTGACAATTGTTTCGCATTCAGGAATTTTAACCTGGTTACAAATCCTTACGAATACGAGGTTTCCTCTATTGACGTAAATACACTCCGGAAAGTAAGCCCTATGAATGATTTCTTCACGCTGTTCGACTTTTCGGCGAAATGGGATCCTGTTCCAACCATGCTATGCCAGAATCATATGCAGGTAATTCATGGTTTTCGTGGACAAACAACAGCCTTTGTGAAAAAATGTGTAAAGCCGGAAGTTATTGTCATGGGCGAAAACAAAGCATTGGATGAAGCCAGGTATATTCATGGAGATTTTGGTAAAGGAACCTGGACTTTTTATGGAGGTCATGATCCGGAGGATTACGAGCACAGGGTTGGGGATCCTCCAACCGATCTGAATCTTTTTCCTAATTCCCCGGGTTACAGGTTGATATTAAATAATGTTTTATTTCCAGCTGCAAAAAAGAAGAAGCAGAAAACCTGATCTGATCGCTGTTTTTGGGTATTTCACCATTAACTTTACGAATATTTTGGACTGAAAATCAAATTGTTATATATTTTTACCTGAAAATACAGAAAAAATGCGTCCTCTTTGTGTTAACTTAACACTAAGTTCCCTATTTTTACATCTTTGGAGATTGTATAGCTGGCAGAAAGAATTATATTTGCTTAGGTTTTCTGGCTAAGCACATAGTTTTTATCTAAAGCTAAAAGCCCAAGCCTACAATATCTATAAGAAATTGCCCCAACTTTAGAATTCATTTTTAACTAACCATTTTAACAAACAATTATGGAACAAAAAAACGCAAACTACGGTCTGGGAATGACTGTAATCGGATCCATTTTCTTTATTTTTGGATTTGCAACTACCTTTATTATCACCCTTAGTGGCCAGGTAAAAGATATTTTCGAGCTAACAGAGTTTAAAGCTCAGTTACTGAGTTTCGCTTTCTTTATCACTTACTTTTTTATTTCCATTCCTATTGGATTGTATATAAAAAAGATCGGGTATAAAAGTGCCCTGATTGCAGGTTTACTTCTCATGGCAGCTGGTAGTTTTTTGTTTTTCCCGGCAGCTAAAGCTCCTTCGTTTCCATTATTCCTGGCAGCTACTTTTGTATTGGCTTCGGGTGTAGTTTTTTTGCAAACAGCCGCAAACCCATATGTTGCTGCTTTAGGTTCCGAAGAATCAGCTGGAGGTCGTATGAATTTGGTACAGGCACTCAATTCGATTGCAACTATGGTTGCTCCATGGATCATTGCTGTATTTATTTTTAAAGGTGCCAGCGAAATGCTTTCAGCCGCTGAAAAAGCTCAAACCGTTCAAATGCCTTTTATCATCATCGGTATTATTGTCGTGCTGGTAGCTATTGCAATTTTTCTAACCAAACTTCCTGAAGTAGGAGGGGAATCAGTAGAAAAGAAAAAAAGTGTTTGGAACCATCCACATGTATTGCTAGGTGCTTTAGGAATTTTCTTTTATGTAGGTGCTGAAGTAGGGACTGGCGGACTCATACTGAATTATTTGAAAACTACAATGCAACTTGATCCTTTGGTAGCAGGTAAGTATGTTGCAATTTACTGGGGTGGCGCAATGATTGGTAGATTTTTCGGCTCAATTATGCTTTCGAACATTACTGATAATACGAAAAAATACACTTATGTTGCTTTGGTACTGCTTCTGGCTTTAGTTTCCGGCTCGTTTGTTACTGACTGGAGTTGGAATATAGGTGTTGTGTTTATGGTAGTTGCTGTAGCTAATTTTCTTCTTATGCAGCTTGGAAAAGGTAATGCCGGGCGTTCACTGGCTGTTTTTGCTTTAATTGCTGCGACTCTGGCTCTTGTTACAGCTTTCACTTCAGGAAATATTGCACTTTGGGCAGTTATTTCAATAGGGATGTTTAACTCAATTATGTTCCCGAATATTTTTACACTTGCCGTTAAAGATCTCGATCCGGGTGAACTAAGCACAGCTTCGGGTATAATAAACACTTTAATTTGTGGCGGAGCTATTATTCCGCTTATCATGGGTAAAATAGCTGATGTGTCAGGTTATTCATGGGCTTTTGTTGTACCAGCTTTATGTTACCTGTACATCTTCTTTTATGCAGTAAAAGGAAGTAAATTCCGGTCTGCGTAAATCACTTTTTAGCTCAAAATTGAAATACATATCATTAAACTGAAATATAAAATGACCTCGGTGTCACAAATTAAAAGAAAATATGAAACAGGTAGCAATAGGAATTGATATTGGAGGCACAAATACTGCAATAGGAATAGTGGACCGTGATGGCAATATCCTTTATGAGAAACAGCCTCAAGTGCCTACACCACAGAAGAAAGACAATCCTAAGGGTAGTGAAATTATATCTGAAGAATTATTGAATGATTTTGTTACTCTGCTTGCTGTAGAGATTAAATCAGCGATAGATATAGTTGCAAAAATTAATCCTGAAATAGGTGTAATGGGAATTGGAATAGGTGCCCCAAACGGGAATTATTACTCAGGAACCATTGAACACGCGCCTAATCTCCCTTTTGTCGGTGTTGTGCCTTTCGCAAAAATGATTCAGTCAAAATTCCCTGAAATCAAAACCGTTAAGCTCACTAACGACGCAAATGCTGCTGCCTTGGGAGAACTGATTTTCGGTGGTGGAAAGGACATGAAGAATTTTGTGATGATCACAATAGGCACAGGGCTTGGAAGCGGATTGATAGTAAACGGAGATCTTGTTTATGGTCATGATGGTTTTGCCGGTGAAATTGGTCATACTACTATTGGAAGAGGTACACGTACCTGCGGATGTGGTGGAACAGGCCATCTGGAAGCGTATTGTTCTGCAACTGGTATGAAACGTACGGTTTATGAACTTCTCGCAAAATACAACAATTCTGAAAGCGAGCTTGCATCCATCCCATTCAATGATATGAATTCCAAAATTGTTTTTGATGCAGCCGAAAGGGGTGATAAACTGGCTAAGGAGGTTTTTGAAGTTACAGGCCAGTTACTGGGAGAAGCTTTAGCTGATACAGTGCATCATCTTAGCCCGGAAGCGATTTTCCTTTTTGGCGGACCAGTTGCAGCCGGTGATTATATATTTAAACCAACTAAGGAAAGCATGGAGCGTTTTCTTCTTCCGATATTCCGTAATAAAGTTAAAATACTGCCATCGAGCCTGAAAATGGGATCGGTTGCCATTATGGGAGCCGGCGCATTGGTTTGGAAGGAATTAGAGAAGCAGGGATTATAATCAATTATTATTCAGGTTTTAAAAGCACGCTGATTTTTCAATTAGCGTGCTGTTTTTTTTGTGCCCAACAAGTATCTTCAATTAATATTTTTGAAAAGTGACTGTATAACAAAAAGAAAAATCACTTAACCAGGCGACTTTAAGTAATTGCGATTATCAGGTAAGCTATTCTTTATGAATGGCTTATCTGTTTTCTGGCGGAATCGCTTAATGTTGAAGAAATTGTTTTGGAAATTCTGTATTACAAATCATTACCAGTGCAATTAATAAGAAGTAAAGGTATTGCCCATCGCTTAAACCTGATTGCAATGATTGCTTATTGGTAATTATATATTAGAATGCCTGCACATACTACAAATAACTGATTTAATGCTTTGTTCCTCATGAGAAACAAAATACAACTTAGTCTGTTCCTTACCCTTCTGATTATTGGAGTGCAGGGTAAATTTTCATCTGTATACGCAAATCCAACGGTTGATTTTTCATATACTGGGTTTTGTGTGGGAAGTCAAACTCAATTTACTGTTGATTATGTGCTTCCTAATATTAATAATATTGTCGATTGGAAATGGGATTTAGGAGATGGAAATTATTCGACTGAAAAAAATCCACTATATAGCTATGCCGGGCCAGGTACTTATACGGTTACTTTGACGATTAAAGATAACCTGGGTCACTATGGCAGCGCTTCGCATACCATAACAATACAAAAACTTCCCAATCCATCGTTTTTTTATGATACACCTAACTGTTCCGCCGACTCAATAAAATTTACTGATCTTTCAACCACTCCTGATGGCTACATTAAGGAATGGAAATGGGATTTCAATGATGGCTCACCTATTGAAACTATACTCTTACCCAATTCTCCGAATCCCAAACATCTCTTTGCAACGGATGGAATATTTAATGTTACTCTAACGGTAACAAATTCCTATAATTCCTGCCAAAACACGATTTCGCTACCGGTTACCGTTACCCCCGGCCCAAAAGCCAATTTTTATTTTGATGGAAAATGCGAAGACCAGGTTGTTACATTTACTGACGCTTCGTTTGTGAACGGTGCAGGAAATATTGCTTTATGGGACTGGAATTTTGGTGATGTTACCAGTGGAATAAACAATACTTCGAACCTGATTAATCCAACGCATAATTTTAATAATGCCGGCACCTACGCAGTTAGGCTTAAAATTAAAAATTTTAACGGATGTACAGATTCTATTGTAAAACAGGTAGTTATCAATCCACATCCTCCTGTTGAATTTTCGAATGCAACCCCTTGCCTGGGAGAGCAGGTATCATTTACTCCGGATCCTTCTATTATAAATTTAGCATCAATAGCTTCATATCATTGGGATTTTGGAGATGGCGTTACTTCGAATTCCGGTGTAACTTCACATGCATTTTCATCGACCGGTGATTATATTGTGAATCTTCAGGTAACTGATCTACTGGGTTGCAGGAATGAAGTCTCCCATACTATCAAGGTTAATTCTTTGCCTGTTGCTCAGTTTAGTACCAACCTGTCGTATTGTGTGGGTGCTAAAGTGGAATTTCAGGATTTATCAAGTATTGCTTCAGGTTATATAAGCAGTTGGGAATGGGATTTTGGTGATGGAAATACGAAAGTAATCAACCAGCCAAATGATCCAAATCTTTCGCATGTATACGCATTAGCCGGATCTTATTACGTGACCCTGAAAATAAATTCGTCAACAGGTTGCAACGCTACAGTTACACACCTTTTGATTATTCATTCCAATCCGAAGGCAAATTTCTCTTTCACCCCTGCTTGTAAGGGAACACTTACAGAGTTTTCCGACCTTACCCAACTTAACGGTGCTTTAGCAATTATGCAATGGCAATGGGATTTTGGTGATGCAGGATCTGGAACGTCAAATTTTTCGACTCTGCAAAATCCGGAACATGCTTTTATCGCAACAGGAAATTCAATCGTTAAGCTTATTGTAACAAATGGAAATGGTTGCATAGATTCAGTGAAACGTACAATTAAGGTTACTGTTCCTCCACTTGTTAATTTCAATACGAGCCAGAATTGCCAGAATAAAGCAGTAAATTTTATTCCGGATGCAACTGTAATGAACATGGCATCAATTGCTTCATGGTATTGGGAATTCGGATCGGGGGTTACTTCGGTTCTTCAAAATCCTAAGCATTTATTCGCGACAGCAGGAGCGTACAATGTAAAACTCACTGTTGTTGATACTTCAGGTTGCACCAATTCGATATCCAAACCCGTAATTATAGCCTCCGAACCGGTTGTAAGTTTTTCATTTCCTCAACCAGTCTGTGTCCAATCATCGGTTCAATTTGATAACCAGTCGAGTGTTCCGGGAAGTTTTATTGTGAAAAGCGAATGGGATTTTGGTGATGGGAACACACGTACTATGACCACGCTTGCATCGGTTACTCATACTTATTCAACATACGGAACGTTCACTGCTTCTTTAAAAATCACTTCCAATGATGGTTGCGAAAAGACACTTTCCTTACCTGTTGTAATATTGCCGGCTCCATCCGCTGATTTTTCAGTTTCAAGTACCTGCCTGAATTCATTGGCGCAATTCACTGATTTATCGCAAGCTGTTGTAGGTGGAATTACAGGATGGGCATGGAAATTCGGAGATCCAACTTCTGGAGTCAATAATGTTTCTACTGTGAAGCAGCCGTCACATACCTATAATGCTGCAGGAAGTTTTCCTGTACAGTTAATTGTAAGTAATAGCGGAGGATGTCGTGATACCATTGTAAAGCAAGTCCTTATTCACAATTTGCCTGCAGTTGATTTTACGTCTGCCCCAGGTTGTGTTAACGGATCAACACATTTCGTATGTTCCACATTTGTAAATACTGGCGCAATTTCATCCTATTCGTGGAATTTTGGTGATGGACATACTATACAAGGCCTTGATCCATCCCATATTTATTTGAATTCCGGCTCATTTACGGTAACTTTAACCGTTACTGACACTGCGGGCTGTGTTAGTACAAAAACACATTTGGTAGTTATTGCTGAGCCACCTGCAGCGTTATTTGATATTGCGGCACAAACCTGCTCAGGAAATCCTGTATTGTTTTCCGTTCTTCCTTCGGCAGGAAGCCCGGTAACTTCCTATTTTTGGGAATTCGGCGATGGAAAGGATTCGTTGATCTATGCTCCGGCTTCAGGAAATGTTTCTCATGTGTATGCTTACGGCAACAATTATACCGTTGTTTTGACTGTGAAAACAGCCTTGGGGTGCGAAGCAAAATCGCAACGTGCACTCACAATTTCGTCGGGCCCTGTCGCAAAATTTAGTTATGAGAATTCCTGTACAGGAGCTGCAATAAATTTCACCGACTTATCAGTGGTGAATGCAGGTCCTTCAATAGTAAACTGGTCCTGGAATTTTAATGATCCATCCTCATTTTCAAATAATACATCAGGTATGCAAAATCCATATCATGTATTCAATACAGCCGGAACATACATTGTATCATTAACGGTAGGAAATTCATCCGGATGTTATAATACTGTCACAAAATCGATTGTAATTAACCCAAAACCTTCGGTTGACTTCGACTGGTCGGGCAGTTGCGTTGGATCGACAAAATTTACAGTTAATACGTTGGTTACAAATATTTCTTCAGTAGCATCCTATAATTGGGATTTTGGAGATGGTTCCGCGCACGATGTAACTCAGAATCCGGTTCATAATTATATGGTTACAGGTAATCATACTGTTATTCTAACGATTGTAACGGCTTCAGGATGCAAAAATTCAGTTTCAAAAATTATTACGATTTCTCCTCAGCCAAGCGCGTTTTTTAGTTCAAACAGTTCGTGTCTTGGCACAGCCACTGAATTTACCGACGAGTCATTTTATTCAACCGGAGTGCCGATAACAGCCTGGCACTGGGATTTTGGCGTTAATGCAAATTTAAAAGATACTTCAAACTTGCAAAACCCGACATGGATATATAAAAACCTTGGAGTATATGAGGTAAAGCTTACAGTAACAGCTCAAAATGGTTGCCAGAACACGGTTACATTACCTTCACAGGTATTTGGGAATCCAACAGCGAACTTTACCTATACGGTTTCTCCTTGTGGCAAGGGCGCGGTTTATTTTCAGGATTCTTCCTATAACAAGCAGGCACCTATTATTAGTTATAGCTGGGAGTTCGAGGCAAATCATTTCTCGACACTTCAGGATCCGGTATATGTTTTTTATTCAGCCGATTCGTGCTACGATGTACGTTTAATAGCCAAAGATGTCAGGGGTTGTGTCGACACAATTGTAAAGCAAGCATGTGTACCTGCTGAATTTGATTTCTCATTTTCAGCAACTAATAATTGCTTATTCGACTCTGCTTACTTTTCCCCTCTGGAGTTGGGCAATTCAACTGGTACGCTTACTTCTTTTTACTGGAATTTCGGCGATCCGAAATCAGGTTCAAGTAATATTTCAACCAAAAGGTATCCATCGCACTATTATGACCAGCCCGGGACATATTCAGTTAGCCTGAGTGCTATTGATATTTATAACTGTTCAAAACTTATTTACCGGGAAATTACGGTTTTACCTCAACCTGTATCATACTTTACTACAACCGAAGGTGCCTGCGACAGCTCCATTTTCTTTCATGAAGCATCCTATAGTACTGGTAGTACTATCAGCCGATGGACGTGGGAATATGGTGATGGTGTTGTTCAAACAATTGTAGCTCCGGATTCTCCCGATGTATCGCATAAATATGCAATTCCGGGACTATATACAGTTAGTCTGACAGTTGTAAACTCAACAGGATGTACATCAAAAACCAGCGTTACCGGTGTACTGGTCAAACCTTGCCTGGAAGCAGCATTTCAACTATATGATACACTGACTTGCCAGAATAATGTTCTGACATTTCTGGACAAAAGCAATGCCAGCAACACGACGAACGAATGGTATTGGGATTTTGGGGACGGAACACACCTGAAATATTCATCTTATATTAATCGTATTAGTCATAAATATGCTTCATCAGGGAATTTCAAAGTTCAGTTAATTCTCTCTACCATTGTTGCAGGCAAAAAAGTTAGTGATACATCGAAACTGTCGGTTAATGTCAATCCAACGCCTCTGCCAGATTTCATTTTTGGTGTAGTATGTCATGAGCAGACTGCTGTCTTTACAAACATGACATCCGGGAATGGAACAAAGATCGTAAGTTATAACTGGAATTTTGGTGAGCCACTATCTGAATCTCAGGATACTTCTACTTTAAAGAACCCGTCGCATCTGTTCGAAACACCAGGAACTTATGATATAACATTGGTTGTTAAAAACACCATCGGCTGTATGGATTCCATCCGGAAGTCGTTGGTAGTGCATGGTTTGCCTGAAGCAAATTATTCATACTCAATATCTTGCGCCGGAAATAATACTTCGTTTGTGGATCTTTCGGTTGCAGCTGCTGCTCCACTTGCTAGTTGGGACTGGACTTATTATAATTACACAGGTATTACCGGAAAATCAGATATTCAGAATCCGGATTTTAAATTCACTGTTCCAGGTGATTATCTGGTAAACCTTAAGGTCACTGATATTTATGGATGTATGGATACCATTAACCAGAATGTAACCACCTGGACTGTTCCTACCAGTTTATTCAGCTATACTGAAAATTATGATAATGTGCAGGGACAACTTCAGTTTGAGAATAATTCGGTAGATGCGACCAAATATTATTGGGATTTTGGCAACGGAACTTATTCATATTCCGATAAACCTGTTGCGAATTATGAGAACGACGGAACATATAATATAACTCTGGTTTCCCGAAATGACAAGGATTGTACGGACACTCTCACTATGAAATATGACTTTATGGTCAAAAGTCTTTTCATACCAAATGCCTTCTCTCCGGAGAACCTGAAAACTGAAGTGCAATTATTAAAACCGGTAGGTATAAACCTGATTGAATACAGTTTTGAAGTGTACGACCGGTGGGGCAATTTATTGTGGAAAACAGATAAACTTGACGATTTGGGACGGCCTCTCGAAGGCTGGGATGGTAAATTTAAAGGTATGGTGATGCCGGAAGGCGCGTATCCCTGGAGAGCTTCCGGCCAGTTTAAAGATGGAAGTATATGGGAAGGGGAAAATGTTGGAAACAATGATCATTTACCCAATGCTAAAGTCGGGACAGCAACTTTGATAAGATAATAATTTAGAATGGTAATCTGAAAAAAAGCGCCTTTTGTGGCGCTTTTTTTAAATTAGCTTTGATGATTTGGTTCACTTCGATGAGGTTGAAATCCCCTGAATATTAAGGTTAAAACAGGCTTTTGCTTTTTCCTCCCAGCAATCCTCCCAGCAATCCACGGACCAAAGCACGTCCAACCTGGCTGCCAATTTGCGAAGTAACTGAGCGACCTACTGATTTTGAAAGGCTTCCAAATATACTTGAATCGGCAGCCTTTGCTCTTTCTTTTTCCTCACGCGCTTCAATTTTAATACGTTCAGTTTCTTCTTTTTGCCTGGCTATGCGATCTTTTTCATCCTGAACCTGTTGATCTTGATTACTGATACGCTCCTGAAGTATTTCAAAAGCCGATTCCCGATCAACCTCTTTTTCATAAACGCCGGCAATTACCGAACGACGGATTATGCCGCTGCGTTCCTCAGGCGTAATAGGTCCAATCTGAGCCTGTGGAGGAAGAATCTTAGCTCTTTCAACCATCGAAGGAATTCCCTTTTCATCGAGGAATGAAACTAAGGCTTCGCCCACTCCCAATTCGGTAATAACCTGTTCAACATTTAACGTAGGGTTGGGCCTGAATGTTTCGGCTGCTGTTTTCACTGCTTTCTGATCGCGGGGTGTAAAAGCGCGCAATGCATGTTGTATCTTATTTCCCAGCTGACCTAAAATGGTATCCGGAATATCAATCGGATTCTGAGTAATAAAATAAATGCCAATGCCTTTGGAACGGATTAATCGTACAACTTGTTCGATTTTTTCAATCACAACCCTGGGTGCGTCATTAAAAAGAAGATGTGCTTCATCAAAGAAGAAAACTAGTTTTGGCTTGTCCATATCGCCAACTTCAGGTAAACGCTCAAAAAGTTCGGACATCAGGTACAATAATAAGGTTGAATACGTACGGGGTGCCATCATTAGTTTGTCAGCAGCCAGTATATTTATCATTCCCATTCCATTGGAATCAGTCTGCATGAAATCAAAAATATCTATTGCAGGTTCACTGAAAAATTTATCAGCATGTTGTTCTTCAAGAGCAATTAGTTCGCGCTGTATAGCACCAATACTGGCGGCTGAAATATTGCCATACGCTGTCGTAAATTGTTCGCGGTTATTGCCAACATATTCACACATTTTTTGCAGGTCCTTCAGATCAAGCAACAATAGTTTATTATCGTCGGCAATCCTGAAAACGAGTGTTAGCACACTTTCCTGTATATCGTTCAAATTCATCAAGCGGCCAAGAAGAAGTGGCCCCATTTCCGAAATTGTGGTGCGCAACGGATGTCCCTGTTCACCAAAAAGATCCCAGAAAGTAACCGGGAATGATTTATGCGAATATCCTTCAATCTTCAAATCTGTAATACGATCCGTGATTCGTTGATTGGCTACACCTGTTTTACTAACACCTGACAGGTCGCCTTTTATATCCGACATAAAAACAGGAACGCCAATAGAACTGAATGCTTCGGCCATTACCTGCAACGAAACGGTTTTGCCTGTTCCTGTTGCGCCGGCTATTAAACCATGGCGATTAGCCATTCGGGGATTTAAACATAGTTCAATTCCCGACTTTGCAATTAATAATTTTTCATCTGAAGTGATCATATCAAGATTATTTATTTTGAAATCTGCTACTACAAATATATTGAAACTTTTAAATGGAACTAAAATAAATGAAAAATCATGCTAAACTGAAGTAAAGCATGATTTCAAAGTGAAAATTAATTAGTATTCTAAAAGCTCCTTTGCTGCGATATAAATTCGATGCTGGTCAGGCAGAATAGCTTTTTCCAGTATACGGTTAAATCCAACAGGCGTAAAGGTCGAGCCAACCCGGCGTACAGGCGCATCCAGGAACTCAAATCCATCGTTGGAAATCATGGCTGCAATTTCGCCGCCAAAACCGCCAAAAACTTTATCTTCATGCACAACCAAAACTCTGCCGGTCTTTTTTACACTGTCCAGAATTGCTTCTTTATCGAGAGGAATTAATGATCGGATATCAATTACTTCGATGCTTTTACCTGTTTCATCAGCTATTTGGTTAGCCACGGCAATACACATGTGAGTTGTATTTCCATATGTAATTATACTCATGTCTTTCCCTTCACGCCTGGTTCGGGCTTTACCAAAAGGAACCTCAAATTCATCAGGAACTATTGTTTCAGCAACAGGATCGTTGTACAATGCTTTTGGCTCGAGGAACAGGGTGGGACCGCGCGACCTCATAGAAGTACGGAGCAAGCCTGCCGCATCATCAGCAAACGAAGGATAAACAATACGCACACCGGGAATGGCGACGAGAGAACCTTCAATGTTTTGTGAATGGTAAAGTCCTCCTCCAATATATCCACCCGAAGCAAGCCTGATAGTAATATTTGGTGAAAACTGGCCGTTACTTCGCCAATAGTCGTGCGAAAGCTCAATATATTGCTCCATGGCGGGCCAGAAATAATCGGCAAATTCAGCGCCTTCAACCACAATCCGGATCTTATCGGAATAGCGGCTCATACCATTAGCGGTTCCAAGAATAAAATCTTCGGCAATCGGGCCATTAAAAACTCGTTCGATTCCGAATTCCTGTTGCATGCCTTTAGAAACATTAAAAATGCCTCCTTTTTCCTTGTTTGCAACATCCTGCCCCCAGAGAAACGTATCCGGATTCAGCCTGAACTCTTCTTTGAGTGTCTCATTTAAAGCTTGTATCAGCTTTAATGAACGACCTTCCTTTGGATCATAAGTTCCGTCCTTAAATTTGACGGGAACATACGGATCAGGCGAAACAAAGTTAAATATGGAAGCAGGATCCGGATCAGGTGAAATAAGGACTTTGCGGTGCGCAGCCATCATTTCTTTTTGTGCCTGATCATCAATAACAGCCAATTCCTCCTCTGTAAATATTTTCGAATGCAGCAATATGATTCTGAACCTGTCGAGCGGATCGCTTGCCTTGGCACAGTGGCGCTCATTTTCGTCGCGGTATAGTTCGTGCTTGTCGGAATTCGAATGCGAATGGATACGTACACAGCTGGCATGTACAATTACAGGTTCCTGTTTTTCGATGGCATGGCGCTTTGCCATTTCCATCGCGTTCATCGACGAAAATATGCTCTTTCCGTCACAATATATTATTCTGAGATTTTTAAAACCTTTAAAGTTATCGGCTGCAAATGCGTTAGCTGACTGATCGCGCTGTGGAACCGAAATTCCATACCGGTTATCCTGGAAAACAAAGATTACCGGTAATTTTTCATTACTTGCCCCGTTAATAGCTTCATATACATAGCCTTCGGAGGTTGATGATTCGCCTTGTGAACTGATGGCAACGCCTTTTCCTCCATATTTTTTTATGCCGCGGGCAACACCAACAGCATGTAAAGTATGATTTCCGGTTGCGGAGGAAACATTATGAATATTCCATTCCGGTTTTGCAAAGTGATTTGACATATGGCGTCCGCCACCAGCTACATCCGATGCCTTGGAAATACCATTCATTATAATTTCTTCAGCAGTAAGACCTGCTGAAAGTGCCGTCTGCATATCACGGTAATACGGAAACAAATGATCAGTGGTACGATCAAATGTTTGTCCAATTGCGAGTTGTATGCCGTCGTGACCCGCATAAGGAGCATGGTACGACCAACCTAAGGCTTGTTTTAAATAATTAGGAGCCCGTTCATCGAGCTTGCGACCCAACACTAAAAGATAGTACCATTTTTGCAATGTTTCTTTATCAACGGTATCTAACTTGTACTCTTTACGCTTTTCCATTCCTTTTCTTAATATTCAATAAAGTTAAACAAAATTAACGACTTTAACCCAATTTTGTTCGCAGCAGGCAATTAAATTGCCAATTTAAATGAATAGGATTTTTTTTAATCTCTAATGATAGTATACAATCCATCATCACGCAACCTGATGATAGTAGAGGGTTTGGAACGTGTAAAATAATCTTGTTTATACGTAACTGTATAATCTACGGAATTCTTTATCTCATCAACTATCTGGCTGAAAACAACTGGCGCTTCAACACCTGAAATATTTGCGGAACTCGATACAATAGGCTTGCCAAATCTCCGGATCAGTTCAATACAAAAAGCATCTTTCACAATGCGTATCGCAATGGTTCCGTCCGACGCGATTACATTCGAAGCAAGCTTTCGTGCATTTGAGTAGATTATTGTAACAGGATTATCTATGCTGGCAAGCAAATCGGCAGTTATGTCCGGCACTTTCTCAATATAGGTCGAAAGTTTATCAATACTATCAATTAAAATAATAAGGCTTTTTGCTTCAGCTCTGCTTTTAATGTGATAAATTTTTTCGACTGCCTTTGCGTTTGTTGCATCACAGCCAATACCCCAAATGGTATCAGTAGGATAGAGTAGCGTGCCTCCCTCCAGGAGTACTTTAAGTGATATTTCTATATCTTTTTCAAAATCCATTCTTTATTAACAACTATAAGTGGGTTAGGTTAGATTTATGGCTGATTTTTTTTATAAATTTTGATAAACCTTCATCAGGCTGGTAGCAACATTAACTTCATTGAACTTAGCGGCATGTTCAAATCCCTTTTCAATCATATACTTCCTTCTTTCCGGATCATTCAGAACTTTGGAAATACAATCACTCATCTGATCAATATCATAGGGATCACAATAAAGAGCCGCATCACCACCGGTTTCAGAAAAACAGCTTCCTGTACTGGTAATAACCGGAACACCGGAGTAAAGCGCTTCAAGGATTGGAATTCCAAATCCTTCAAAAACAGAGGGATAAACAAACATTGTAGCCGACTGGTACAAGGCAGGTAAATCACCAGACTCTATATTATGCCTGAAAATGATCCTGTCCCCAATATCACTAAGTTTCAGAAATTCGTTGATTTCAGAAAGATAATCTGTTGGTCTGCCGGCAATCAGAAGATGAATTTCAGGATTCGTATGTAGGTATGCTTTTATCAGGGTAAGCGCGTTTTTCCGCTTTTCAATAGTACCGAGATAAAGTATATATCTTTCAGGAAGATCGTATTTTCTCTTGACCAATTCCTTTTTATTGTAATCCAGGAGAACGCGGAAAATCGGATCGCAGGTTTGGTACACAACTTCAATTTTTTCAGACTTAGTACCAAAATAGGTAATAATATCAGCTTTGGTAGCTTCGCTTATTGCAATAATCTTGTCAGCAACCTTGCAGGCATGATTAAATTTGAGTTTGTAAATCTGCCTGTCAATAAACGGATAATATTCCGGATACCTTAAAAATATCAGATCGTGAATGGTAACTACCGACTTTACTCCAGCTTTTTTTATACTCCAGGGAAGTTCGTTGCTCAGGCCATGATAAATATCAAGATTCTCGGTTTTTATCTGCCGGTAAACGCCCCAGATTCGCCAGATGGCAGAGAATAATGCCGGAATTCCATTTTCAGGTTGTATAATAAATTGATTGGATGAAGGTTGAAAAAGTCCGCGATTGAACTTTGGCGTAAACAAATAATACTTATTCCCTGGATAAAAACAGGATAACAGATTGAGCGTGCTCCGGCTGTAATTGCCGAGCCCGCTGCGGTTAAACAGCGCACGTTTAGCGTCGAATCCAATGTTCATAGTCAATTGCTGAAGGGCGACATGGCGAGAGGTGAAAGGGCGAATTCATACTCATTACTTCCGGCTTCCAACTTTAATTTCATTATTTTTTTTAGTAATAAAAAGGGCCTGAATCTTAGAAAGAAACGTCATATTCCCGCAATGCCTCGTTCAGTGAAGTTTTCAGATCGGTTGATGGTTTGCGTTGCCCGATGATCAGCGCGCAGCTAACCTGGTATTCACCGGCAGGATATTGCCGGGTATATGAACCGGGAATCACTACTGAACGGGGAGGAACATATCCTTTATATTCTTTTGGCTGACTTCCGGTAACATCGATAACGCGGGTGCTTTGGGTAATTACAACATTTGCGCCAAGCACAGCTTCAGTTGCTATACGGGCACCTTCCACAACAATACATCTTGAGCCGATAAAACAGTTATCTTCGATAATAACAGGAGCAGCCTGAACGGGTTCAAGTACGCCTCCAATACCAACACCTCCGCTTAGGTGAACGTTTGAGCCAATTTGGGCACAACTGCCAACAGTGGCCCAGGTATCGATCATGGTTCCACCGCCAACCCAGGCGCCAATATTTACATACGAAGGCATCATAATGACACCTGGTGATAAATACGCGCCGTAACGGGCAATTGCGTGTGGAACAACTCGAACCCCAAGTTCCTTATAATTATGTTTAAGCGGAATTTTATCGTGAAACTCCATAGGACCGGCTTCCAATACTTCCATTTGCCGAAGTGGGAAGTACATGATAACTGCTTTTTTTATCCATTCGTTTACTTTCCACTCTGTGTCAACCGGTTCGGCAACACGAATTTCTCCTTTATCCAGAAGTTCAACTATTTGAAATACAGTGTTTTTTGTTTCTTCTATTTTTAGCAGCGAACGATCGTCCCAGGCTTTTTCAATGATTGATTTTAAATGGTCCATGCCTCTGTTTTTATATTTCAAAATTACGGATTTTAAGGAAAGGAGAGGAGAAGAATTGTGATTATTGTTTTTAGAGTGCCAGAAATACCTGATTGGTAGCCATTTTCGATCTAATTATTTTTACTTTTGCACAAAAATTAACCTTGGGTAGAGTATTAGCCATTGATTACGGTCAGAAGCGTGTTGGACTTGCTGTTACTGATGAACTCAGGATGATAGCAGGAGCACTGGCTTCGGTTCATTCGAAAGACGTTATATCTTTTCTGAAGGAGTACGTTTCGCACGAAAATGTAGATTGTTTTGTTGTAGGATATCCGCTAACAATGCAAAATCAGCTTTCTGAATCTGCGCGTTTTACAGAACCTTTTGTAAAGAATCTGCAGAAAACTTTTCCTGATATTCCGGTTGAGCGAATGGATGAGCGGTTTACTTCAAAAATAGCTACAGCCGCTATTCTTGAATCAGGAGCCAGAAAGAAGGACAGACAGAATAAAGCGTTGGTGGATAAAGTAAGTGCTGTAATTATCCTTCAATCATTTATGGAAATGAAAGCTATGCAACATTGAACCATTCTACGAAAAGTGTGTTTTTAGAAATGGAAGGGAAATAGTGTCGGATGGACGATGTTGGATGTTTGATTTTGAATTGATAAATTGAGCTTTGAAAGCCACAGGCACCTGAACATTGAACTTTTAAACTTTAAACCTTGAAGGCCCAGACATATGAACATTGTACTTCTAAGCTAAACGTTAAAACACAATAGCAAATTAACTCATTTCCACATTATCACATTAACTTATTAATACCAAAATGATTCTTCCAGTAGTAGCCTTTGGACATCCTAATTTACGCAAAGTAGCCGTTGATATTACACCTGAATACCCCGGTTTGCAACAACTTATAGCCGATATGTGGGAAACCATGTATTTCTCGGTAGGAGTAGGACTGGCAGCTCCGCAGATTAATAAACAGGTCAGGATTTTTACGATAGATGCCACCCCTTACGAAAAAGAAACTCCTGAAACCAAGGATTTTAAAAAAGTATTTATCAATCCTAAAATAGTTGAGGAAAAAGGTGATGAATGGGCTTTCAGCGAGGGATGCCTTAGTATTCCTGATATTCATGAGGATGTATTGCGCAAATCTGATGTAAGGCTGACTTACTATGACGAGGAATTTAACTTTCATGATGAATGGTTTTCAGGAATCCTTGCCAGGATTATTCAACATGAGTACGATCATCTTGAAGGAATTTTGTTTGTTGATAAAGTTCATCCGTTGCGTAAAATCATGATTAAGCGTAAATTGCTGGAAATTTCGAAAGGCATTACTGAAGCTAAATACAAAATGATTTTTCCTCCTAAAAAGCGTTGATTTCGAAATTAAAACATTTTTTTTGATTCATTAAGATGAGATATTCAATAGTATTTATTGCAATTTTTGTTTCAGCAACTATAATTTCATGTTCAAATTCGCATGATAAAATGTCAGGAACGATTTCAAAAATGGAATCAGAAATGAAATCTTCTCCAAAAGTTGATTCTGTTTCTGTAACTGAATTATTGAGTGCGTATCAGAATTTTAGTTCGAAATATCCTGACGACAGCCTGTCGCCTGAATATCTTTACAAAGCAGCCGGATTAGCTGCGGGTTATAATCGGGGAATACAGGCAGTTGATATTTATGAATCTATAATTCAGTTGTATCCGCGTTATAGAAAGCTTCCTGAATGCTATTTTCTGGAAGCGTTTACCTATGAAAATGCGTTGGGAAATATCGGGAAAGCCAGTGAGCTTTATTCCAAATTCCTGGACAAATATCCCGATCATGAATTTGCAGATGATGCCAGGACGTCTATTAAATTTCTGGGGAAATCACCTGAAGAAATAGTTCGGGAATTTGAAAAAATGAAGGCTGACTCTATAAACTAGTGAAAAGTTAAAAGGGTATTGAGACTATCATAATTAATCAGCTTTGTCAATTGTAGGAAATACAAAGTGAGGCCACAGATTACGCAGATTGCGCTGAAAAGTAGCACAGTCAGAGGATTATGTTTACATTATAATTGGCTGTAAGTAATTCTAAATCTGTGGATATCTGTGAAATCGGTGGCAGAATAAATTGTGCTTGGCTTATTAGTTGGAAAATATCTAATTTTAATTGAAGTTTTTGAGAATTAATTTGATGTATCCCGGCCTATAAATCACAATTCCGAAATCCGAAATCGCAAATCACAAATCCGAAATCAATCTTTTATTCCTTTCCCGAAAAGTCTTCCGTAAGCATTGTTTTTAATCCTGAAGCTTTAATATCCATCGAAAGTTCACCATTACGGCAATATGAAATACGCCCGGTTTGCTCTGAAACAATAATAGCGATAGAGTCATTTTTTTCAGTGATCCCAATTGCTGCGCGATGACGCAATCCAAGCTCAGCCGGAAGATCAGTAATAGCTGAAACAGGTAATATGCAGCGCGCTGATTTAATTTTGTTGTCGCTGATTATAACTGCTCCATCGTGCATTGGATTGTTTTTATAAAAAATGCTTTCAATCAATTGATCCGAGATAATTGCATCCACAGCCAATCCTGTATCTTTAAATTCAGCCAGATCGCTCTTGCGACCAATTACAATAAGAGCGCCGGTGAGGGAATGAGACATGCGGTGGCAGGCTTGCACAACAGGGTCAATATCAGCCAGGTTGCTGTTTTCGAGCTGAAGTTTTGAAAATAATGACCTGAACCGGTTACGCGAAATAAATCCCGGAGATCCGATCGCAAGTAGAAATTTCCTTATTTCTGGCTGAAACACAACGATAAAAGCAATAAACCCTACTGATGTGAAAGCTCCTAACAAATCGCTCAGCAAATCCATCTGAAGAGATTTTACCAACCGCCAGATCACAAAAATAGCCAGTATGCCAAGAAAAATATTAACAGCAGCCGTGCCTTTAAGTAACTGGTACAGAGAAAACAACAGTAAGGCTACCAGGAATACATCTATAACATCGAGGATCCTGATCTGGAGGAAAAGGGGAATGAAAGAAGCGATCATTTATATAAATTGTGTTTAATGCAAATATACTTATTTAGAGGCATTCATGTAGATTTCTGCCAGTTTTATAACTTCGGTAGCCTCCTTTACATCATGAACGCGCAGAATGTCAGCGCCATTGAGCAACGCTAACATATGCAATGCCGTTGTTGCCGGTAAAGCGCCTTCGGGTGTAATTTCCAGTAACCGGTAAATCATCGATTTACGGGAAATTCCAACTAAAACCGGAAAACCGAATTGTTTAAACACACTTAGTTCATGTAGTAGTTGGTAATTGTGTTCAATGGATTTTCCAAAGCCAAAACCCGGATCCAGAATAATTCGGCTAACTCCCGAATCCTTTAAATCCTTTAGATTTCTTTCAAAGAATTGACTTATTTCACTGGTGATATTTTCATAAACAGGGTTTCGCTGCATATCCGAAGGTGTTCCCTGCATATGCATCAAAATGTAAGGTAAACCAGTATTTGCAGTAGTTTCGATGAGTCCTGAATCCATACTTCCTCCTGAAATATCATTAATAATTCCGGCCCCTGCATCTGCTGAAAGCTTCACTACTTCTGAACGATATGTATCAACTGAAAATACTGTTTTTGGGTATCTTCGAGTAAGTAAATGAAGTGTTGGTATAAGTCTCGCAATCTCTTCTTTTTCTGTAACTTGTTTTGCGCCGGGACGTGTCGAAACAGCGCCCAGATCAATAATGGAAGCTCCTTCCCGGATCATTTTTTCAGTTTGCGAAATCCAGGCATCTTCATTAGCGTAACGGCCACCATCGTAAAATGAATCCGGCGTTAAATTTAAGATGCCCATAACCAGAGGTTTATCGGTATTTAGTACATTATTGCCACATTTCAGGATCTTATTTCCGGGAAAAGGTGTACTTTTATCACTCCAAAAACTCATTGTTTCTTAATTGAAATCGGCTACAAAGTTATTGATTATATGCCTGAAAAAACTTTTCAACAATACGATAATGTGATTCGTGCATGCCGCCAGGTGTTCATGGCCAAAAATCACGATTATGGCACCGCATGGCGCATCCTGCGAACCACCTCTATTACCGACCAGATTTATATCAAAGCCAGCAGAATCCGCAGCATTGAGGAAAAAGGCGAGAGCAAAGTGGATGAAGGTATCAGGCCTGAATTTATAGGGATGATCAATTATTCGGTGATGGCCCTGATTCAGCTTGAGCTTGGAGCTGCTGAAGAGGCTCATATGGATTCAGAAATCATTGGTGCCAAATATGATACTTTTACTGCAATGGCCAGGGATCTGATGGCGGATAAAAACCACGATTACGGCGAAGCCTGGAGG
Source organism: Bacteroidales bacterium (assembly GCA_963665485.1). Classification (GTDB taxonomy): domain Bacteria; phylum Bacteroidota; class Bacteroidia; order Bacteroidales; family UBA4417; genus UBA4417. The sequence goes on from OY762227.1 coordinate 3,287,373, forward strand.
CAGATGCGTATCAGTTCGCTAACCGATATTATTCTGATGAAATTGCTGCGCATCAAACAAATAGAAGATAATAATGGGTTGACACTTATGTCAGAAGGACTCGACGCTAATTATCTTGATATAATTAACTATTCAGCTTTCGCGCTGATTATGTTGGATCAACAAAACTAGTTTTATGAAGTGGATTGCTAATATCAGCAGAATTCTGATCGGGATTGTATTTGTATTTTCAGGTTTTGTAAAAGGAGTTGATCCACTTGGGTTTGGCTACAAACTTGAAGATTATTTCATTGCATTTAACTGGCAGTTTCTAATCCCGTTTGCTCTTTTCTTTTCAATAGTACTGTGCACCATCGAGTTTGTAACCGGGATAATGATGATATTCAATCTGCGGCTCAGGATTACTTCCTGGCTCTTGTTAGCGATGATGGTGTTTTTTACTTTGCTTACTCTGAACGACGCGCTTTACAGCCCTGTTCCGGATTGCGGTTGCTTCGGTGAAGCTATTAAACTCACAAACTGGCAGACTTTTTATAAGAACCTGTTTCTATTGCCATTAGCCATTTTGGTGTTTATTTACCGAAAGAAATTCAAACCGTTCATCAGTCCTGGTAAACAATGGCTTACTGCATTGTTTTTTGTTGGATTGTTCAGTGCGTTTTCATACATGTGTTACAGCCATTTGCCTGTTATCGATTTCACTGAGTGGAAAATCGGGCATAAGTTATTTCCGGAAAATCCAAAACCGGTAAAATATTACCTTACTTATAAAAATAAGAAGTCGGGTGAAGAAAAGGAATATTTATCTCCAAACTATCCATTTAATGATAGTATCTGGATGACTCAATGGGAATTTGTTTCCCAGCGCGTTGAAGACCCGAATATGTATTATGGCAAATCACTTATCATAAGTGATACAATTGGAAACAATGTTACTGAAAGTATAATCCGAAACCCTGATTATCAGTTGATTGTTAATTCATATGATTTATCGAAAGCTGACAATAAAGCCTTTTTGAAACTGAATGATTTCTGCGCAAAAGCTTATGCTGACAATATTGCGACTGCTGTCCTTGTTAGTTCTACGCCGGCAGATATCGCGAAATTTGTAAAAGAGAATAAACTTCATCTTGATTTTTACACATCCGACGATATTGCGCTGAAAACAATTGTTCGTGCAAATCCTGGCTTGTTGTTGCTGAAAGATGGTGTTATCCTCAAAAAATGGCACTACAATGATTTCCCGGATTACGCGGACTTTAAGAAATCACTGGAAACCAGATAATAGGAGTGAAGGATTTCCCTGAAATGTTAATTATCAAAAAAAAGATCCAGATTCCAGAATCCAAATCCCAGGTTCAAAATCAAAACTCGAATCTTACATAACAATTGAATGATAACTGACTGACCATCGAGCCAACGCTTGTATTAAACTTCTGAAACTCAGAACCCCGAAACACTGAAATTCTCCCATGCTCCGTTACGCTTTTATTCGCCTCATGTATGGAATACTTGTGCTTTTCGGAGTAGTTACCCTGATATTCTTCTTGTTCAATGTTTTACCAGGCGATCCTGCACGGATGATGCTTGGTCAACGTGCTGATATTGCTTCAGTTGAGGCTATTAATCGCGACCTGGGCCGTGATAAACCGATTGCTGTGCAGTATCTGGGCTTCCTGAATGATGTTTCGCCGGTTTCATTTCATAATCTAAAAGAAGAATCCAGCGCTTTCTATTTTAATAGTTCGAAATATCCCTCAGCCATACATTTATTGACTGTTGGCACTTCAACGGTTGTGCTGAAGAAACCTTACCTGAGGCGATCTTATCAAAGTAAAAGACCAGTTTCGGAAATCCTTTCTGAAGCGTTTATTCCAACCATAGTTTTGGCTACCGTAGCAATGATAGTTGCCACAATTCTAGGTATGATCCTGGGAATTTTCAGTGCCCTGAATAAAGATGGGTGGTTCGATCATATTTCGTTGGTTGTGAGTATTCTGGGAATGTCGTTGCCTTCTTTTTTTGCAGCCATACTAATTGCCTGGTTATTTGCTTACGTATTAGCTGATTACACAGGTTTAAGTATGTTTGGAAGTTTATATACCGTTGATGATTTTGGCCGCGGCGAATATATCGACCTGAAAAACCTGGTACTTCCTGCTTTAACATTGGCAATCAGGCCTTTGGCTATAATTACCGAACTAACCCGAAGTTCGATGCTGGATGTAATGACTCAGGATTACATAAGGACTGCACGTTCAAAAGGACTTAGCTTGTTCAAGATCATTACCCGGCATGCCCTGAAAAATGCGTTGAACCCTGTTGTTACTGCTGTGTCGGGCTGGTTTGCCTCTTTGATGGCAGGAGCTGTTTTTGTTGAATATATTTTCGACTGGAAAGGAGTCGGAGTGGTTATAGTAGATGGACTTGAGAAATATGATTTCCCGGTTGTAATGGGTGCAGTGTTGTTTATTTCCGTTCTACTCATTATTATTAATATTTTTGCAGATCTTATTTACGGAATACTTGATCCGAGAATTCGGTACACATAATCAGCTGAAAATTTAAACCTACATAAAAATTAAACTTTACAAAAAATGAGAAAAAAAATTGTTGCCGGAAACTGGAAAATGAACAAGGATTTTCAGGAAGCTGAAGACCTGATGTTCGAAATTGTAGACGAACTTACCGAAAAAGGTTCGGGAGATACCGAAGTTATCGTTTGTCCTCCTGCGGTTTACCTCGAAATGAGTTCAGATATTGCCGCTGAAAACGGTTTTATGGTTGGCGCACAGAATTTAAGTCAATGGGAATCAGGTGCATACACTGGTGAGATATCAGCCTCCATGCTTCATTCAATGGGAATTTCGCATTGTATTCTTGGCCATTCCGAACGCAGAACCTATTTTGGTGAAACGGATAAAGTTATTGCCACCAAAGTTGACCTCACCCTGAAATATGGGATGACTCCTATTTATTGCTGTGGTGAAGTATTGGCCGAACGTCAGGCTGAAAAACATTTCGATGTTGTCAGAACACAAGTTAGCGAAGCCTTGTTCCATCTTGGAAAAGAAGCAGTAAGCCAGGTAATAATTGCCTATGAGCCTGTTTGGGCTATAGGAACCGGCGTTACAGCTTCGGCAGCTCAGGCACAGGAAATGCATGCTTTTATACGCGGCCTTCTTACCGGGAAATATGGCGAGGAAGTAAGCGCTGAAATATCAATACTTTACGGTGGTAGCTGTAACGCTAAAAATGCGGCTGAGCTTTTCGCAAATCCGGATGTGGATGGCGGACTTATCGGGGGTGCCGCATTGAAAGCAGCTGATTTTGTTGCCATCGTGAATTCATTCGCATAAATGGAATACATCGAATTAATCTGCCATCCTTCGCAGGGTGAGCATGTTGCCGATGTGCTGATTAGTATGCTGGCGGATTCCGGTTTCGAAAGTTTTACTGAAAACGAAAACGGTACAATTTCCGCTTTTATACAATCTCCTTTGTATACTTCTGCATTAGCACAGAGGTTAAGCTCCGATGAATTTACTGGATTTCTTGATTCTTTTCGTGCCGAGCATATCGCTGATCAGAACTGGAATGCTGTATGGGAAAGCCAATATGATCCGGTTTTAATCGACAACCGCTGCATGGTACGGGCACCATTTCATCCTAAGCAGGCGGGAGTGGAGTTCGATATTGTAATTATGCCCAAAATGTCATTCGGTACAGCGCATCACGAAACTACCAAGCTAATGATTCAGTATCTGCTGAGTTTGCAGGTTACAGGCAAATCATTGCTCGACATGGGCTCCGGGACTGCTGTATTGGCCATTCTGGCGCGTATGAAAGGCGCTTCCCCTGTTACCGCAGTTGATAATGATGAGTGGGCATTTAATAACGCTTTGGAGAATGTCCAAAGCAATAATTTCGCTGATATTGAAGTTTTATTAGGCGACGCATCATTGCTTTCAGGTAAAAAATACGACATCATCCTGGCAAATATCAACAGGAATATTCTTTTAAATGATATTCCTGTTTACCGTGAAAGCCTGAATCCCGGAGGAAAACTTTTTATGAGTGGTTTTTATAGTGAAGACCTGCCACTTATCGAGGCGAAAGCAAATGAAACGGGACTTAATCTTATGTCGAAGCGGATTGAGAATAACTGGACTGCGGCTTGTTTTACATAGTGATTAACCTGAATTTATTATTTGATTAGGGATTAAATAAATTCATTTACTGATGTTTAACAAATTGATTCAGCTCTATTTTGACATTAATTAATCCTGGATTGTAATTTTAAAAATGGCAAAAATGCTGATAAAACGGATTGCCTTTCTTGCTTTTTTCTGCTTGCTGATTTCAGTTAACCAGTTGAAAGCTCTGGGGCAATCCGTTTCTTTTCCATCTGATACTTCGGATTTTATCAGAGACTTAACGACAAAATTTCAGAAGGTTGGCGATGCTGACGCAGCTGAGGCAAAACTTGTTTTATCCGCGTTTACTTATCAATGGACTTCAAACCTTCTTGCGGAGTCTCAAAAAAAACAAGCTCAGATAGTTTATAATTTATTAAATGAACGTAAACTTGAAGTTGCGCCTTATTATGTATTGTATTTTAAGGTTTTAACTTCGTTGGTTAAACAGACTTCAACACCTGCCACATTTGATTTATTTCACAAAAGTGTAAATTACTGCCTGCTTTCAAAAACACCTTCCCGCACAATACTCAAATACCTTACGCAGACCGATTTACTTATCAATAACAATGCATTTATGCTCACGGGCACAGAGGCCTGGTATGTAAGAAGAGGAACTTACAAGTTTGCATTTGATTCAGTTCCTAATTTTGTTTTCTCAGCCGGAAGCCTGGCTTGTATTGTGCGAAACGACAGCGCGTGTATTTATGATACCAAAGGCAGCTATTATCCTTTATCCCAAATCTGGACAGGAAATGGTGGAAAAGTTTACTGGGATCGCACAGGACTAGGCAGAGATGTAGTATATGCAAAGCTTTCCGGGTATAAAATTGATACAAGAACAATTTCTTATTCCGCCGATTCAGTACTGTTTTATCATGGGGGATACTTTAAGAAAAATCTGCAGGGCCGGCTCGAAGATAAAGCGATGGTTGATATTACTGCTGAAAGAGCAACCTTTCCTGTGTTTACCATGTACAAGGGTAGCCAGGTTTATATCAACCTGTTTAAAGATATTGAATTTTTTGGAGGTTTTTGTTTACAAGGAGGAAAAGTAATCGGTAAACCAGCCGCCGATGGATTCTCACGGATTGAAATCAAACACAATAACAAACCTTTTATTAGCTTAAAATCCACAGAATTCGCAATCTGGCCCGATAAGTTCGCTTCAGCCCGGTCATCAGCCTTGATTTTTATCGATAATGATTCAATATTTCATCCGGCAGTTCAGGTAAGATATAATCTGGCAAGTAATGAACTCCTGATGAGCAGGGGCGAAGACGGCCTGAGCCAGAGTCCTTTTTTTAATACATACCACCATTTGGATATGTTCACCGAAGCGGTATATTGGAAATTAAATGAGGATATCATGAGTTTCGAGGATATAAAAGGAATCAGGACCAAAAGTGAGGCTTTATTTGAGTCTTCTGATTATTTTTCTGCCTATCGTTTTGATAAAATGCAGGGAATTGATGATGTAAATCCGGCCATGCTGGTTTCAGCCTATGTGCGCCGCCGAAATACCGATAGGTTTTACACCGACGAATTTGCGACCTGGGCTAAAAAACCAGTAGAACAAATTAAAGTACAATTGATTAAACTAGCTAATGCAGGATTCCTGTCCTTTGATATTGATAACAATTTTGCAATAATTCAACCTCGACTGAATGAATACTTAGCGGCACGTTCAGGTGTGAAAGATAGTGATATTATCCAGTTTAAATCCAATGTCGAAAGTGGGTCGAATGCCCGGCTCGATCTCACAAACTTCAGGCTTTCGATTGAGGGAGTAAACAAAGTAATGCTCAGCGATTCACAATATGTATACGTGGTTCCACGCGATGGAAAAGTAATTGTAACCCGAAATCGTGACTTTTCGTTTAAGGGACGTGTGCATGCCGGATTATTTGATTTCCTTGCAAATGAATGTACATTCCAATATGATAAATTCTCGCTGAGTATTCCCCAGATTGATTCAGCCCTGATGGTGGTTCCAGCATGGAATATGGACGCAAACGGATTCAGGCCATTTGTCAGGGTTAAAAATGTACTGGCAGATTTGAACGGCGAATTGTTTATTGATTCGCCCGACAGTAAATCAGGAAGAAAGATGTTGCATCAATATCCGCTGCTTATCAGTAAAGATACCAGTTATGTGTATTTTGAACGAAAGGATATAGTGAACGGAATTTATAAGCGGAAGAATTTCTTTTTTGAAGTCAACCCCTTCTCCATGGATAGTATCAATTCACTTCCCATGGGGAGGTTGCAGTTTGAAGGAACACTTAAATCAGGAGGTATTTTTCCTGATCTTACCGAAACAATTAGTGTTCAGAAAGACTATTCTCTGGGTTTTAAAAAAGTAATACCTCAACCGGGACTTGCGGTTTACGGAGGAAAGGGAAATTATTCGGATACATTAATATTGAGTAACAGTGGATTGCGTGGTTCAGGCCGTTTAAAATACCTGAGTTCTCTTACTGAATCTGCTGACTTTCTTTTTGCGCCGGATTCGACATCGGCTACAGTTAAGAATTTCCAATTGGCGAAGGTTGAAGGCGCTGTAGAATTCCCGGATGCTCAGGTAAAAGGTGCCTATGTTAAATGGTCGCCGGGTAATGACATGATGACTGTTCAAAATACAAAGAATGATTCCATCAACATGTTCAATAACAGTGCAAAACTTATTGGTACACTTCAGGTTACACCAACTGGTCTGAAAGGAAAGGGTAAATTCTCATTTGAAAATGCAGAAGTTACTTCCCTGAATTATCATTTCAAAACAACTTCGTTTACTTCGGATACTTCCGACTTCAGGCTATTAACTGATGACCGAACGAAAGAGGCGCTTCGGGTTCATGTTTTTAAAACCGCCATTGATTTCGGTACGAGGCAGGGACATTTTATCGCTACAGGTGACGGAGCTTTAATGGAATTTCCTTTTATTCAATATAACTGTGTGGTTAATGAATTTGATTGGCTGATGAATAAAAAACAGCTTCAGTTGACTAATAAAACCAGTTTCTCGCGGGAGAAATATTACCAGATGAAACCGGATGAGCTATTAGCCTATGACCCTGGCAGGGAAATATATGTTTCTACTGATCCCAAACAGGATTCGCTCAGTTTCTTTGCTTTACGAGGTTTGTACGACCTGGATTCCAACTACCTGGAAGTGGAAGACGCCCGGATCATTAAAGTGGCTGATGCGGCTATATTTCCTTATAATGGCAAACTTTCCATTGGTCATAACGGGCTTATTTCACAACTTAAACAAGCTGAAATACTGGCTAACAGAACCAGTTTATATCACCGTTTCTACAACGCGACTGTTAATATTGGTTCGCGTAAGCGGTATTCCGCCAACGGCTTGTATGATTACGTTCCATCCGATGGTGATGTTACATCCCTGGAAATGAACAAAATTGAAGTTAACAGCAAGGGTGAAACTTTTGCTGGTACAGCAATTAGTGACTCAATGAATTTTATGCTTAACAAGTACTTCCGGTTTGTTGGTAATATGGCAGTAAATGCGTCAAGTAAGCTAATAAATTTTGAAGGTGGATTTGGGTTTGTTCACGATTGTAATACTTTGCCACACGAATGGGTTAAATTAAAAGCCCAACTCAACTCAAAAAACATTGTGATTCCAATTGCCGATATGACTGAGAATACAGGAAGCGGGAAATTACGTGTTTCATTGTATTACTCTACAACGGAGAACGCGGTTATGCCCGGATTTTTCTCGAAAGCTGAAAATATTACCGATCCTGATATCATTAAATCAGGAGGATTTGTTACATACTTCCCGCAAACCTCCGAATACTGGGTAGCTGACTCATCCATTTTCAGAAATCAAATGTTACCAGGTAATAAACTTATCCTCAATACGTCCCGGTGTATACTCTCCGGTATAGGCCAGCTACAAGTTGCAACTAACCTGGGCAGACTCCAGATGAAGTCAGCAGGCGAAATCAACTATTATTCAATTACTGATTCCACTTCAATTAATATGTTGAGTGCACTTGACTTTTTCTTCCAGGCGGACGCTCTGAAGATATTAGCTGATGCGCTGAATGCCTCAACTGCGAAAGGCACTGATGTTTCCTCAACAAGTTATACAAGGTCGTTGCGCGAATTTGTTGGAAAGAATGAAGCTGAAAAAATCCTGTCCGAATTAAGTTTATATGGTCAATACCGAAAATTCCCCGAAGTACTTGATCATACCCTTGTTCTAACAGGTTTGCAGATGAGCTGGAACAAAGATCTGCGTTCGTTTATCAGCAAAGGCCAGATAGGAATTGGAAATATTGGTAAAATGTCAGTAAATAAACAGGTTAAGGGATACCTGGAAATTGGGAAACGCCGGTCGGGCGATATAATTAATCTCTATATCGAACCTGAAGAAAACCAGTGGTATTATTTTTCTTATGCGAACGGTACCATGCAGGTTATTTCAACAAATAAGGCATTTAATGATAAATTATCCGGGCTTAAGGAGGATCAGCGTCTTATCAAAGGAGAAAAAGGACTGCCAACTTACCAGTTCATCCTGGGAACTACTGAAAAAAAATCAACGTTCCTCCGAAAAATGAAGCAGGTAACTGGTGAAGAATAATGCAGATCAATCAGAAAACAATACATTTGCGGTCAGAAAAGTAATCCTGATTTTAAGATTTTGATCAGAATCCGGTTTTAAATTTCTGACTTAAATAGAATTAATTGAAGAGAATAGAGATATGGGTGAAAACTTGCTTCTGATTGCCGGAGGAATTTTAGCGTACCTGATGGGATCATTTTCATCCGCAGTTTGGATAGGTAAATGGTTTTATAATACCGATGTGCGCACCCAGGGCAGTGGAAATGCCGGAGCTACCAATACGTTCAGGATTCTGGGCACCAGAGCCGCTATAGTTGTGATGGTGCTCGATATTGTAAAAGCTTGGGGCGCTGTAATGCTTGCGTATGTATTTGCCGGCGAAAATCCTGATCCTATGTTTTTGACTAATTACAAGATCATACTTGGCGCCATGGCTGTTCTTGGACATGTTTTTCCTGTGTTTACGGGATTTAAGGGAGGGAAAGGCGTTGCTTCATTAGTTGGAGTGGTACTTGCATTGTATTCTCCGTATATCATACTGATAGTTTTGGGTTGGTTTGCATTTGTTCTTATCTTAACCCATTATGTATCACTTGCTTCAATAACGGCATCAATTCTGTTTACTATACTGGCAATTTTCGTTTTTCACGAACAAAATACCTACCTTATCATTCTGGCCGCCTTGATTGCTGTGTTTGTTCCTCTCACTCATCACAAAAATATTAAGAGATTACTTAAAGGTGAGGAAAATAAACTTTCGTTTCGAAAAAAAGCAAAAACAGCAGAATAGTTCATTTAATGTTAATATCTTATTTCCATTGAATGCTAAAATTCAATTTAAGATTCCTATTTTTACTGCATTAAAACCTTCACCTGTAAATAACTGAAATACATAATACTATGAAATTTATCATCAATAGTCAGGCATTACTGAAGAAACTACAGTTCCTCAGCGGAGTTATTAATTCAAACAATACATTACCTATCCTGGATGATTTTCTGTTCGAACTTGACGAAAGCATTCTGAAAATTACCGCAACCGATCTCGAAACTACCCTGATCATGACTCTTGAGCCTTCAATGGCAGATGAATCAGGCAAAGTTACTATACCCGCAAAACTGCTTCTCGACTTCCTGAGATACCTTCCGGATGCTCCCATCACTTTTAATATTGATACAACTACATTGGGTATCGAAATTCTTTCGAGCGAAGGTAAATACAAACTTACAGGTCACAATGCTGATGATTACCCGGAGTTACCTGTTCTTGAAGAAACTACAAGTTTTGAACTCGCATCGTCTATTCTGGCTGCCGGAATAACAAAAACTGTCTTTGCCACAGGAAATGATGAACTTCGTCCTGCCATGGGTGGCGTTTTCTTCGATATAATGCCTGATTACATTACCTTCGTAGCTACTGATGCTCATAAACTCGTACGTTACCGTCGGAATGACGCAAAATCAGGAATTTCAACTTCATTCATTATCCCGCGCAAGCCCCTCAACGTTCTTAAAAATCTTCTCGTAACCGAAGATGTTACCGTTCAGGTTGAATATAATGTAACAAATGCAGCGTTTGCTTATGATGGCGTGAAACTATACAGCCGCCTGATTGAAGGCCGTTATCCTGCGTATGATGCTGTTATCCCTAAAGATAATCCTAATAAACTCACCGTCGACAGGAGCTTGTTTATCAGTTCAGTTAAACGTCTTTCTCCTTTTGCCAATCAATCAACTCACCAGGTTCGTTTACGAATCAGCGGCCAGGAATTGCTCATGAATGCTGAAGATATTGATTATTCAAACGAAGGAGTTGAGCGTTTGGCTTGTATGTATTCAGGTGATGATATGGAAATTGGATTCAATTCGCGGTTTTTACTCGAAATGGTAAATAACCTTGAATCGAGCGATATTTTATTTCAATTATCGGGCCCAACCCGTGCCGGTATTATTGTTCCGGCTAACCACGACAATGCAGATGAAGATATCCTAATGCTTGTGATGCCAGTAATGTTAGGACAAAATTAAAGAGGCAATAACCAACCAACTAACCAATCGCTTCAATAAAAAAAAGCCCGGGAAATTATCTCCGGGCTTTTTTGTTGTTTCAGAATTAGATTAAAGCAACCCGCCATTCTTATAAATCTGCATCTGAGCATCATAAAACTTATTGATATTTAGCGATTTATTTTTAGTCAGATTAGTGATTTCGCCTGTCTTAAAATTTATTCTGACCTGGTCATCCTGCTCCAAAGCCAGTTCTTCCAGTTGTCCCGGAGTGTAAGTCAGGATAGGAAATGCGGCATTGATTGCATTCCGTTCGTAAATGGCGCCAAAGGATTCAGCAATAATAGCGTTTACGCTTAGGGATTGGAAACAATCCACAGCCTGTTGCCGTGAGCTTCCCGCTCCGAAATTTTTTGTTGTAAACACAATATCTCCAGGCTGAGCCTTTTTCGCAAAATCCTCGTATCCTTTTAGGTTATCGAAAGTGTACTGACCCATTTCCTTACTATTAGTAATGGTAAGGTAACGATTATGGAAAATCATATCAGTATCAATATCGTCCTGGCGTATAACCCAGGCACGGCCTTCAATAATCTCAGGTTTTTCAGTTTTCTCGCGAACGACAACATCACGATGTTTAACAGCTGGTTTAGCAAATGAAGCTGCGGTTTCCGGAATATCATCAGGAGTTGTAATATAGCCTGCAATAGCCGAAGCCGCTACTACACTTGGCGAAGCGAGGTACATGGCTCCTTTACCTTGTTTCCCTGAAAAATTACGGTTCCCGGTACTTATTGTTACTTCTTCAGGTCCGTTTTGCCCAACCTGCCCGGCAGCACATCCTGCACACCCTGCATTGGAAACCATAGCTCCAGCATCTTTAAAAATCTGGATCAAACCTTCATCAAGAGCTTCGCGCCATATGGCATCGGTAGTTGGTACAATTTTGAGAACAACGCCTGGAGCAACTTTACGGCCTTTCAGAATGCTTGCAGCTTCGCGAAGATCTTCCATTCTTCCGTTCGTGCAACTTCCCAGGAAGGCAGAATCAATTTTTGTGTTTTTCACACTTTCAACCGTAACATCATCATGCGGATGGCCGGGATTAGCAACCATTGGGACAAATTTTTCGATGTCGATTTCGTGAACGAATGTATATTTAGCGTCAGTAGAAGCTTTAATGGTTTCAACTCGTTTGCCTGACCGAGCCTGCAATTCATTAAGAATTTTGTCGTTAGGACTGAAAAGGATAATAATTGCGCCCATTTCAGTTCCCATGGAAGCGATTGTAATGCGTTCGTCTAAAGAGAAATCTTCAACTGCGACACCTTCAATTTCAACTGAATAACCCAATAATTTGTTGGCACCGAAAATTGAAAGCAGATTCAGAACGATATCTTTTGCTTTAACATTAGCGGGACGTTTTCCTTTCAAAATCAGTTTTACCGATTCCGGAACCTTGAACCAAACTGAGCCTTTAGCCCAGGCAGCCGCGATATCCTGATCGCCCATTCCTTGTCCGAACGAACCGATGGCGCCCATAATATTGGCATGCGAATCTGTAGAAACAAAAGTACTTCCGGGATAAGCCAGTCCTTTATCAATTGCCAGGTGAGTTCCTACACCCGAATCGATATCGTACACTTTAATATCATTCTGGCGTGCGAAAAGCCTGCAGAAATGCTGGTTAGCGGCATATTTCTGATCCGAACCTCCCGGATTACAGTCGAATGTAAAAAAGGTTCGTGAGGCATCGTGAACACTCAATCCGTTGTTGAGAATATTTTCAACAACATTGGCCCCACCAAAATCGCGGGCAGCGCGGGTATCGATAAATACATCAACGATATCGCCAGGTTTTACTGTAGCCTGGGAGCTATGGCTGGCTATGATTTTTTCTATGATTGTCATGTAAGGAAAAAGTTATTGGTTAATGGTTATAAGTTATTGGTTGTCAAAATTATCATTAATTTTGGCAGACTCAGTTTGTGGATGCTCTCCTAAAGACCCATAATATTCTTCGGGTTCAGCTATTTCATTTGTGGAATGATTAGCTTTTGCTTTTATAAGGTAATTAATATACCCGTTTAATATTTGAATACATTTGATAGCTTTTTGTTCTAAATCGCGATATTGCTGATCAGTAATGTATTCTGATTCTAATGCAACTGTCAGATGATCAATTAGTTCAAAAAGAGAACCTCTTGAAATCCGGCAGAACTGAATATTCTCCTGAAAATGGAAACGGCCATATCCTTCTGCAATTTGTGTAGTTGCAGATCTTGATGATCTGATCATCTGGTCAGTTAACCGATACTTTTCTTCAGAGGGGAATGTTTTAACGGTTTTCCATATCAAAATCCTTAATTCACGACATGCTTTCCAAACTTCTAATTCTTTAAATGAATTCATATGGATCAAGATATTTTTTTTTATTTAAGGTTAAAAGTTTGGTCAAATTAATTGAATAGTTGATTTTTAAACTATTGGATGATTCCAAATTAAAAGGACGAATAACTTATAACGATTAACTTATAACTTGAAACGGACAAATTCTCTTCTTTAGAATTAAATCTTAAGTCGTTCCCGAAATGGCTCAAACGTCATAAAATCAGCATGATGAACTACGTATGCCTCAGTCGAGCGTTTCACCATGTTTCCTTCGCCGGCGTGTGTCGCGATAATATGACAAACCGCATCCGGAACGCCGCATTGCTCTGCCAGAGAAACACCCGAAAACGGATGCCTTATATATTTGCCATAATTTCCCTGGACTGATTTCCCGTCTTTAAGTTCATACTCCAGCAATTTACCAACATCGGCCAGGATGGCTCCGGCAATCAGAACATCCATATCAACTGGTAAATCAGTTTTGAAAAATTCATTCATTTTTTTTCCTGCGTCAAGTGCTACATGTACAACGCAACGTTTGTGATCCATAAAGGTAACTTTCAAATCCGGGCCGCAAAGCAGTGTAAACGGAATTGTGTTCAGATCATCGGGTGTCAGAACACTTCTTTGTAAAGCAAGAGCCCATGTAAGAGTTGTTTTCTCTTTTAAATCAGTGTCCTTGATCCATTCCAGTTCAGGCCACAATTGGCGGGCCTGGTCGATATATTTCTGTTCAATATTCATAGAATTGGTCTTTTAGAGAAAGAGCCGCTGAAAGGGCGGCTCTTTCAAAATTTTATAATAAATTTATAGGTTAGCTATAATCGCGTCTGCCATCTGTATGGTTGATGCAGCTCCCTGGTTAATTACATCAGGTGTGCCTTTCAGTTTCATCATATCATAGGCTTTAACTTTTCCTTCAGCTACCACATTGGCAATTGCTTTACGGATACGGTTTGCCATTTCCATTTCACCAAGATGTTCGAGCATCATTACACCCGACAGGATCATAGCGATGGGATTAACGATAGAAACTTCATAACCGGCATATTTTGGGGCTGAACCATGTGTTGGCTCAAAAACACTAACTCCGGTTTCGGGATTGAACTGAGCGGAAGTAGCAAATCCTAAACCTCCAATCAAACCGGCAAATGCATCTGAAACGATATCGCCAAACATATTGCCGGCAACTATAACATTATAGTTTTCAGGGTTTTTAGTGAGCCACATGGTCATTGCATCAATATTTACATCTTCTACCCAAATATCCGGATATTCGGATTTACTCATTTCTTGCGCTACTTTCAGCATCATTCCTGAAGTTTCGCGGATCACATTCGGTTTTTCGCAAACAGTGATTTTGCTGAAGCCACGGCTTTTTGCATATTCGAAAGCGGCTTTTACAATGCGGGTAACATATTTTTTTGTAAAAATACGTGTAGAGACAGCTAACTCAGGACGTGGACACCAGCCAAAGTTTTCGCGGAATTTCGCGTGAGTCATTAACGCATCATAAACCTGGTCAGATGGGTTTGTCCATTCAACACCACCATACAAACCTTCAGTATTCTGCCTGAAAATCATGACATCCACAGCGGGTTCTTCAATACCGTCCTTACCACGACGAATGAAGTTCAATGGATTCCCAATAAGTGTTTTACAAGGGCGCATGCAGATATCCAGGTCAAAATGCTGGCGCATAGTAACAATCGGGCTGTAGTAAGTATAGCCTTTTCCCTGTAGCTCTGGTGCAAGTTCAGCAGCTGTTTTATCCTTTGGTTTGGAAGTAATTGCTCCGAAAAGACCTATTTTATGCTTTTCCAGAAGTTGTATTGTGCGATCAGGCAAGGGATTGCCTTCTTTACACCAGAATTCCCATCCAATGTCGCCTTTAACATATTCTGCTTCAAATCCGGCTGCATCGAGGACACGGATACACTGCTCAAGCACTACTTTTCCAATACCGTCGCCGGGCATGGTTACAATGGTTCTTTTTGCCATAATCTCAGTTTAATTTATTAAACAATATGTGACAAAATTAGAATTTCAAACCTGAATAACAAGCGATTTTTGCAAATATTTTTACTGGTAGTATGTCAATTAAAACTGGCAATATGTCAATTAAAACATGAATATATAATCAGTCATGAAAAAGAAATTAAGGATTCTTAAAAGCCACTAATAGACCTGATTTCACAGATTGCTGTTAGCTATAAGTATAATGTTATTAAGTAAACTGATGGAATATATTCTAAATCTTTGTGAATCAGTGAAATCTGTGTCAGAATACCGATATCTTTCGCTAACTGGCAACCAACAGAAATTTAATTTGAGTCTGCCCTTTATTTCTTGCCAGATTTTTCTAAGCTGTATTACAAATTCCGTGAAGATTTCGTATTTACTCCGATTTAACTACTTTTGCAGCCATTAACCGACTTTATTAATTTTACATTGTCCTTCATTCCTCCAGATATGAACAAAGCTGTATTAGCTGAAAGTGTTGACGGTCCTGTATTTGAAAAAATAGCAGAAGCTGCAGCAGTTTTAAATACTGATGCTTTTGTAATCGGAGGTTTTGTTCGTGACCTTTTTCTGCAACGTCCAAGTAAGGATTTGGATATAGTTACTTCGGGTGATGGAATTGAACTCGCCACAAAAGTTGCTCAGTTGCTTAACGTTAAAAAAGTAAGTGTTTTTAAAACCTTTGGTACGGCAATGTTTATGTACCACGACTGGCAGGTTGAGTTTGTAGGAGCACGAAAGGAGTCGTATAGGGCTGATTCACGAAATCCGCAGGTTTCACCAGGTTCAATTGAAGATGATCAGAATCGTCGTGATTTTACAATTAATGCTTTGGCTATTAGTTTGAGAGCCGACGATTTCGGTGCGTTGATTGATCCTTTTCATGGCGTTGATGATCTGAATAATAAGATTATCCGAACTCCGCTTGATCCTGATATTACCTTTACCGACGATCCTTTACGTATGATGCGCGCTATCCGTTTCGCAACCCAGCTGAAATTTCAGATTCTTCCCGAAATACTTGATGCCATTACCCGAAATTCAGCTCGCATAAAAATAATAACCAAAGAACGTATCAGTGAGGAATTGAATAAAATTATAATGTCGGATAAACCTTCGGTTGGCTTTTATTTGCTTGATGAAACAGGTTTACTGGATCTTATATTCCCGGTTTTTACAAAACTGAAAGGCGCTGAATATGTTGATGGTAAAGGCCATAAAGATAATTTCAAACATACACTCGAGGTTCTCGACCGTATTGCGATAAATACTGAAAACCTGTGGCTTCGCTGGGCTGCTCTGCTTCACGATATAGCAAAACCGGCTACACGTCGTTTTGATCCTCTTTCGGGCTGGACTTTTCATGGTCATGAATATAAAGGTATGAAAATGATACCGGCCATATTCAGTGAACTTCGGCTGCCATTGAACGAAAAACTGAAGTATGTACAAAAAATGGTATTGCTTCATTTACGGCCCATAGTATTATCCGAAGATGTCGTTACCGATTCAGCCGTTCGTCGCTTACTTATCGAAGCCGGTGATGATATCGATGACCTTATGACACTCTGTGAAGCCGATATTACCTCTAAGAACCAGGCTAAGGTTAAGAAGTATATGGCTAATTTTGAGGTAGTCAGAACCAAGTTAAAAGAAATAGAAGCGAAAGATAATCTCCGTAACTGGCAACCTCCGGTTTCGGGTGAAATTATCATGGAAGTCTTTGGACTAGAACCCTGCAAGCAGGTTGGTATAATTAAAACCGCTATCAGGGAAGCCATTTTGGAAGGAACAATTCATAATAATTTTGAGGAAGCATATCAATTGATGATAGCAGAAGGTTCGAAACTGGGATTGGCTGTTGTAAGACAGCATCTTACTTAATCCATCGAAATTCTTCTGTCAGGTGAACTAAATCTTAAAATAATTCATAACTTTACACTATCAAAACCACCAATAATACGACCATGCAAGTATACCGTTTCAGGCTTTTATTTGAAGAACAGGAAGATTTTCTGCGGGATATAGAAATCAAGCCGGGGCAGACTTTTAAAGATTTTCACGATATCATTCTCAAATCCGTAGATATTGAAAGCAATGAACTTGCTTCTTTCTTCATTTGTGATCCGGGTTGGAGTAAGCAAAGAGAGATCACTTTGATTGATATGGGTGTAAAGACACCCGATACTGATTTTGATGATGACGAACGAAAACCAGTCAATATTCCAATACCGGTTATGATAATGGATGATGTGAAGATAAGGGAAGTAATCGACGACCCTCATCAGCGCATCCTTTTTGAATATAATTTCCTGAATCCTACAACTTTTTTTATTGAACTAATGAAGATTGTTGAAGGTGATCCTAAAAAAACATACCCGCTTTGCGTTAAAAAAGAAGGGACAATGACTCCAACTGCCACGCCAAACTTCTTGTCATTTCTGGACGATCCCGATGAAGATGCCATGCTTGGAGAATTGGATAAATTGATCGAAAGTGGCGAACTGGAAGAGGAGATTGATGAAAATTATACTACTGAACCTGAATGGTAAAACTGTAGTATACTTTAATATATCATACTCATTCAAAAATATTTGTAAATAAGTTAATAAGCTGCTTCTGGTGGCTTGTTACTTTTAAAAGAAGATGTGAATATATACGGGTACCATCAATTTAATGGCCAGCTTCCGGCGACCAGTGAACAGTAACCAGCGTCTCTAAACGATAAATTTCATTAACCTCCTGATTTTTTCTTGCCTTGCTAAATTCCGGGAAATATCTTGTTGTAATTACCGGTCCTACTGCTGTAGGCAAAACTGCTGTTGCCATTCAGCTGGCAAAAATCTGGAATTCGGAAATCATTTCTGCCGATTCAAGGCAATTCTATAGTGAAATGACTATCGGTACTGCAAAACCTGATCAACATCAGCTTGATGAGGTAAAACATCATTTTATCGGGCAACTTTCAATTCACGATTACTATAATGTTTCCCGCTTTGAAACCGAAGCGTTGGAGCTGCTTGACAAGCTATTCGAAAAACATAACCTGGTATTTATGGTTGGTGGTTCAGGCTTATATATCGATGCGGTGTGTCGTGGAATTGATGATTTCCCTGACCCTGAACCTGAATATCGTAATTACCTGAAGGGTATTTACATAGACGAAGGCCTTGCAAAATTACAGGAGATGCTTGTAAAACTTGATCCTGAGTATTATGCAACTGTTGATATCAATAACCCGAACCGATTGCTTCGCGCATTGGAAGTATGTCATGTAACTGGTAAAAAATTCTCTGATCAGCGGTTGAACAGCTCCAAGAAGAGAGGCTTTCAAATTATCAAAATAGGATTAAATCTTCCCCGGCCAGAACTTTTTAGCCGTATCGGATTGCGTGTCGATCAGATGATAGAAAATAAATTAGTAGAAGAAGTAAAGAGTTTATTGCCTTTTCGGCATTTAAATGCCTTGAATACAGTTGGATATAAAGAAATATTTGAATACCTGGATTCGAAAATCACTTTAGAGCAGGCGATAATCAATATCAAAACCAGCACCCGCCGATACGCCAAACGACAATTAACCTGGTTTCACCGTACCGACGAGTACAAATGGTTTGAACCATCCCAATTAAACGAAATAACCAACTATTTAACAATGGTTTGTAAATAGTTGGTTAGTTGTATCAGGAAATAATTCTCCGTCCGTTTCTGATTATTTCTTCAGGTATTCATCCAGAAAACGGAAGAACTCCCTTTGCCATAAAACGCTGTTCTGTGGACGCAAAACCCAGTGACTTTCTTCAGGAAAATGCAGGTATCGTGCCGGTATTCCCCGAAGTTTGGCTGCATTATAAGCCGCCATTCCCTGTGTATAAGGAATCCTGAAATCGTTTTCCCCTTCAATTATCATGATTGGAGTATCCCATTTATCAACAAATTTATGAGGTGAATTGGCATAGGAATGATCAACTTTAGGATTTCCCTTTTCCCAATAAGGCCCGCCAAGATCCCAGTTAACAAACCACATTTCCTCAGTTGTAAGGTATTGATCTTCCAGATTAAACATTCCGCAATGGGAAATAAAAGCTTTGAAACGCTTTTCATGATGTCCTGCAAGCCAAAGCACTGAAAATCCACCGTAACTGGCACCTACTGCTCCAAGCCTGTCCTTATCTACGAATGGCTCTTTCGCCATTTCATCAATCGAAGTAAGGTAATCCTTCATGTTTTGTCCGCCGTAATCGCCACTGATCTGATCGTTCCATTCCTGTCCGAATCCCGGTAAACCTCTGCGGTTTGGAGCAACCACAATATAACCGTTGGCTGCCATGATCTGCATGTTCCAACGATAGGAGAAAAACTGGCTGACCATGCTTTGTGGTCCTCCTTCGCAGAAAAGCAGGGTCGGGTACTTTTTATTCGGGTCAAAATCAGGAGGATAAACCACCCAAACCAACATTTTCTTGTTATCGGTGGTTGTCATCCAGCGTTCTTCAACTTTAGCTGATTTGATATTTTTCAGGATTTCTTTGTTGGTAAACGACAACTGAGTTTCTTTTCCTGAAGCGTCGATTTTAAATATCTCGGTAGGCATTGTCATTGATTGCTTTGAAGCAATTATATCTTTGCCTGCCAAAGCGATTGAGAGATAATCCCAGGCACCTTTCGTGATTTGTTTAATCTCCCTGGTTCCCAGTGTAAGCGAATAGATTTGGACGGTTCCATGAACCGGGCTCAGGAAGAATAAGGAATTTCCATCCGCTGCCCAGGTAAAATTATTGGCATTCTGATCGAATTTTTCTGAGTAATCAGTATATTTTCCCGTGTTAAAATCATAGATCATAATGCGGTCTTTATCAGCTTCAAAGCCATCGCGTTCCATGCTTCTCCAAACCAGTTTCCTGCCATCAGGTGAAAAAACCGGATCCTGGTCGTATCCTGAAATTCCTTTCGACACGTTTATTTCGTTACCGGTAACCAGGTTATAAACATATACTTCCGAATTGGTGCTCTTTGAATATTCAAGTCCAACGAGTTTTTTGCATGTATAAGCAATTTTGTCACTTTGCGGGCTCCAGCTGATTTGTTCAATTCCGCCCCAGGGAGCCATAGGTGATTCGTAACGTTGGTCGAACATAATGTCCTTGCCATTTTCAACTTTTCCATTAGCATAAGTAGCGACAAAGATGTGGCTGTAACTGAAATCAGACCAACTATCCCAATGACGGTACATGAGGTCATCTTCAATACGTGCATTGGCTTTAGGCAGGTCAGGATAAATATCATTGGCAGTTTTATCTAATTTAACGCGCTCGGTATAAAGGATATATCTCATATTTGGAGAATAGCTGAACCCTGTAATATCACTACTGGTATTACTTATCTGGACAGGAGCGGAGCCATCTGGATTTGCTTCCCATATTTGCATTGGCCCTGACTCTGCTGAAAGAAAAGCTATCTTTTTCCCATCAGGTCTGAATATTCCGTTGCCTTCACTTCCTTTAAAGTTGGTAACTTTTACTGCATTACCTTCTGCGACGGGTATCGAATATAAATCACGATTTCCTTTATTTTCGGCAAGATTATACCAGCTTACACCATATAAAATTGATTTATTGTCAGGTGATACCTGAATATCGCTCACCCTGCCAAGTTTCCACAGGAGTTCGGGTGTATAACGATCTTGCGCTATTCCTTGCTTGGAAAATAGATTACCCGCAACTACCAAAAGTATTAAGAATATACCATTAGCCTTTTTCATTATTGTTTTTTTAGAGTTATTAATTTGTTGCGAAAGTAGAAAAGATTATTCAATCGCAGCAAATGAGCTTGATACTTTCTGTTTATAAAACACATGGAAGGAAATGAGGAAATACTTTTGTTTCTTCGTTGAATAATTAATGTAAATCTAATACTAACAAACAAATGCCTAATTTCTTATTTTTACAGAAAACAATATCTATAAAAAAGGAATTATAATATGCGAAAAATCAGAGATATACAAAAATTATGGAATGAAAAACCACTGATGCTTATAATGATTATCGCAGTGTTAACGAGGTTTTTAGCTGTTGTTTTTTCAAGAGGCTTTGGAATGCATGATGATCATTTCCTTGTTATCGAAGCAGCGCAGGCTTGGGTTGATGGAGTCATCGTTCCGGGGCATCTTCAGGGACCCGGGCAGGAGTTAATACCGGATGGACATAGTCTTTTTTATATGGGACTGCATTTCCTGCTTTTTAAATTCCTGGCTGTTTTAGGCATATTCGATCCTTCATTTAAGATGCTTTTAGTCAGAATATTGCATGCATTAGCTTCAGTATATTCTGTTTGGCTTGCTTATAAAATTACCGAAAAGCTTTCAACTAAAAAAGATGCTGCATTAGCTGGAATATTGATGGCTTCGATGTGGTTCTTACCAATGCTGAGTGTCCGCAACCTGGTTGAAACTTTCTGTTTCCCTTTCACCTTGGCCGGAATATGGTGTATGCTCAACGCAGAAAAGAAGAAATATCCGTTGCTTAACTACCTCCTTGCGGGTTTTATACTTGGAATGAGCATCTCCGTGAGATTCCAGCTGATTGTTTTTGTGGGTGGAGTCGGGCTTGTCCTGTTGATTCAGCGTAAATGGATTCAGGCTGTTGTATTTGGTTTTGGAGCACTGGTTTCAATTTTTCTTTTACAGGGACTTGTGGATTATTTTATTTGGGGATATCCGTTCGCTGAATTTATTGAATACGTGAAGTATAATATCCAGGCGGCGCATGATTATGTTAGCGGACCATGGTATAATTATCTACTACTTCTTGCAGGTATTTTTATACCACCAATATCACTTATCTTGCTTTTTGGCTTTTTCCGAATCTGGAGAAAGCAACTGATCATTTTTCTGCCTGCATTTTTATTTCTGGTTTTTCATTCGCTTTTTCCAAACAAACAGGAAAGGTTTATTTTTCCGATAGTTCCTTATCTGATTATTGGTGGTGTTATCGGGTGGAATTCATTTCTGGAAATTTCGAAATTTTGGAAAAACCATCAGAAAGCGCTTTCAAGAGCCTGGGTTTTCTTCTGGGTTCTAAACTTACTTTTACTGATTCCTGTTTCAACGGCTTATTCAAAACGTTCCAGGGTTGAAGCTATGGCATACCTGTTAAATTACCCGGGAATCATGGTGATACTTGCCGAAGATTCAAATAGTGGTAGCGCACAGATGCTTCCAAGGTATTATTCAGGACAATGGATGCAGGCATTGTATAAATCAAAAACGGAGGTTATATCCTATATGGCTGATTCATTGCCATGCCAGGTTAAAGATGCTTCTTTCGTTTTGTTTTACAGCGATGAAAACCTGCAGGCCAGGGTTGATACTATGAAAAAGGAAATTCCGTCACTCGTGTATGAAAAAACTTTCATGCCCGGAATGATCGACGAAATTATGCATCGCCTCAATCCGGTGAACAGGAACGAAACTATTTATATGTATCGTAATAATGATATAACTAAGAAAACAAATGAGTAGCTATTCTGTTTCAGGATCAGGAACAGATAGTAAGGTTATAAGTGATATATGCAGAAAGAAGAAGCTAAAATCCAGATAAGTCAACTTGTTAATGAGTTAAACGACCACAATTACCGGTATTATGTGTTGGCAGAGCCTGTTATATCAGATTATGAGTTTGATATGTTACTTGAAAAACTCACTACGCTTGAAAAAGAATATCCTGAGTTCATTTTGCCTGATTCTCCGACACAGCGGGTTGGCGGAAGTGTTACTTCGGAATTTGCCTCAGCGCGCCACACTTACCCGATGTTATCGCTTTCAAACACTTATTCTGATGCTGAATTGCGTGAATTTGACGATCGTGTCCGTAAATTCCTTGATGCGACATATAAGTATATCTGCGAACTGAAATTTGATGGACTTTCGATCAGCCTGACATATGAAAATGGTTTGTTAACCAGAGCGTTAACACGTGGCGATGGCGAACGTGGCGATGATGTTACTACAAATATCAAGACTATCAGAAGTATTCCGTTGCGATTGGTTGGTTCCGGATATCCGGAACTTTTCGAGGTAAGAGGGGAAATAATTCTGCCCCGGCCAGGATTTGAAAAAATGAACCTTGAGCGCATTGAAATTGGCGAAAATCCATTTGCCAATCCACGAAATGCTGCTGCGGGTAGCCTCAAATTGCAGGATTCGGCCGAGGTTGCCCGTCGTCCTTTGGATGGCTATATGTATTATGCTTTAGGCGAAACGCTTTCTTTTAAAACCCATTCCGAAAGTCTTGAAGCTCTGGCTTCCTGGGGATTTAAAATCTCAGATAAAACGGCCCTTTGCAGCTCAATTGATGAAGTAATCGGGTTTATCAATAAAATGGCCAGTGAGCGTGACAAACTAACTTTTGATATTGACGGAATTGTAATCAAGGTTAATTCACTGGAACAACAGCAGGCTTTAGGTTTTACAGCCAAATCGCCCCGTTGGGCGATTGCGTACAAATACAAAGCCGAGCAGGTAATAACACAGCTTCTATCCATTGATTACCAGGTTGGACGCACAGGCGTGGTTACACCGGTTGCAAATCTTAAACCGGTTCAGCTTGCCGGAACTGTTGTTAAAAGAGCTAGTTTGCACAACGCCGACATTATTGCCAAGCTGGATGTTCGCGTTGGCGACTACGTTTTTGTTGAAAAAGGTGGTGAGATAATTCCCAAAATTATAGGTGTTGACCTGAGTAAGCGTGATTTATTTGCTGAACCGGTTGTATTTATTGAAACCTGTCCCGAATGCGGTACAAAACTTGAACGACAGGAAGGCGAAGCCGGAAATTTCTGCCCTAACGAGGACCACTGCCCGCCTCAAATTAAAGGAAAACTCGAACATTTTATTCATCGCAAAGCCATGAATATTGATAGTCTGGGTGAAGGTAAAATTGAAATACTTTATGATAATAAACTGGTTCATGATATTTCTGATCTTTATTCACTTACCTATGATTCAATTTTAAACCTGGAAAAAGTATTTAAAGGAACTGATGGCGCAAAAGACAAGAAACTCAGCTTTAAAGAAAAGACTGCAGAAAATATTATAAATGGAATAAACGCTTCAAAATCAGCTCCTTTCGAAAGAGTGCTTTTTGCCTTAGGAATAAGGTATGTTGGTGAAACAGTGGCTCGTAAGCTTGCATTGCATTTTAAAAATATTGACGCTATAATTTCTGCAGGTAATGATGAATTACAATTGGCTGAAAATATAGGTGAAAAAGTTGCATCAAGTATTTTTTCATATTTCCGAAAACCTGAAAACCTGGTATTGATTGATAAACTGAAATCAGCAGGGCTGAATATGGTTGCGGATAAGCAGCCGGATCTGTTGTCTACAAACCTTGCAGGCAAAAGCATAGTCGTTTCAGGATCATTCGGTTCGTCGAAACGCCGCAAAGAGTTAGAAGAAATGGTTGCCATGCATGGTGCCAAATTGGCAGGCAGTGTAACCTCGAAAACCGACTTTGTTGTGGCAGGTGAAAATATGGGGCCGGAAAAGCGTCAGAAAGCGTTAAAACTCGGAATTCCTGTTATTTCTGAAGATGAATTTCTAGAAATGTTGAAATAGTATTATAAATGGATTGCTTTTTGTTGCTGTTTAACAAAGAATAAATTGTTGTTTTTGATTCTATAAGGAAGAATCAGAAAAAAATTAACTAACAGCCTTGTCAATACTATAAAAAAAGCGAGGCTACTAATTACGCAGATTGCGCTGAAAAGTAATATACTTAGAGGATTGCTTTTTATTGAAATTCACTTTAAGAATTTCTAAATCTGTGAAAATCTGTGAAACTTAGCGCAGCGATCTCACCGAAGGTAATCTGTGGCAGATTAAATTATACTGCGCTGATTAGTTACGAAAAAACAATTGTATATCCTTCTTAATAAGTAATTTTTATGGCTATTCCTTCAGCAGAAATTGATAGTACATTTACCGGCTTGTGCAACCTTGTGTTTGCCAATCGTTTAAAAGAAGCCCTGAATCAACTCGGGGTTTTGATGGAAGGGATGCATGTAGCTGATTTTACGTTGCAGTATGAAGAACTGAACCAAACATATCGCATGCTCCTTGAATATAATTTCAGGGGTGTTCCTGATCCACAGCGAAATATGATTTTCGGGAAACTCAAAGTTTCCTTGCTTGAATTGGCGGATAAAGTCCGCCAGCAGGCTTTTGCCCAAACCGGAATGCATATTTACCAATTAAAATCACGCATTGAAAAAGAAAAGGAAATTGCAAAGGAAGAAGCCACACGTAAGCTTGATAATTATTTATTCGAACTGGAATATACCAAACTGCTAAACGATTCGGAGCTAGCAGATCAAAATTCTGAAGATGCTTCTTCTCTTTCAGTTTCGCCAAAGCTGTTCCAGCTAATGTGGTTGACTGACAAATATACAGATACTGACCTCTTACTCATCAAAGCGATCAGGGAATCGGTAAGTTTGCCCTGGTACGAGAAATGCCTGGCTGTGAGTGCAATAACCTTAAGCTTAATCAACTGCTTCGACAAAGAGAAATTTGCCGTTTTAAATGAATTTTATAGGGATCGTCAGCCTCAAGTTTGGCAGCGGGCATTTGCCGGGCTTATTGTTGCTGTCTTTATCTACGATAAGAGGCTTGAGCTTTATCCTACAATCCGAACACAATTTGATCTGTTTAAAAGTGAAGAAAGATTTTCAACGGATCTGAATAATTTCCTGCTTCAAATTCTGAAAGCACTTGAAACAGAAAATATTACTAAAAAATTCCGCGAGGAAATCTTGCCGGATGTACAAAAGTTCGAATCTAAAATCCGTGAAAAATTAGACATTGATAATATCATAAACAGCGAACTTATCGAAGACAAAAACCCCGATTGGGAACAGATTTTCGAAGATAGTCCTGATTTGCTGAATAAAATTGAAAAGATGTCGGAAATGCAAATGGAAGGCCTCGATTTGTTTATGGGCACATTTGCCATGCTTAAGAATTTTGACTTTTTCAGGGAGATATCTAACTGGTTCCGGCCTTTTTATAAAGAAAATGAAACTGCCATAAATTCAGTGGGTGATGAGATTCAGGGAAAATGGGATTTCCTGTCCGGGCTCGAGGATTCCTTCTACATGTGTAATTCCGATAAATATTCCTTTTGTTTTAACATAAATCATCTGCCAGATGAGCAAGGACGTAATATTGTCAGCTTGTTCAATATGGAAGCGGAAAGTATGCGCGAGCTTTCGAGTGAAGATAAATTGCTGAACAAGCCAGGTAAGGATACTTTTATTTTTACACAATACATCCAGGATTTATACCGGTTCTTCAAATTGCATCCTTTCCGTAATGACTTTAGGGATATTTTTAGCCTGAAATGGGATATTGCCGATAGTTGGTTACTTCAAAATCAGGCTGACAACACCACTATTTTGCGGAATGCAGCCGAATTCCTTTTTAGTAAAATGCATTATGTTGAAGCTTCAGGGCTTTTTCTGGCTTTGGCCCAAAAACCGGAACCTGATCAGGCTGTCCACGAGAAACTTGCCTACTGTTTTCAGATGATGGGAAATTTCAGATTAGCTCTTGAATACTATAAAAGAGCTGAATTATTTGATAGCAATCGGTTATGGAGCCTGAAAAAGATAATTTTCTGCTACCGAAAACTCGGCGATACTGAATCGGCGTTAAAATGGAGTCTTGAAGCCGTGGCCCTCGATAATGATGATGCCTACCTGCAAACGATGCTAGGGAATTGCTTTCTTGATTTGCATCAGTTCGAAAAGGCATTGGATCATTATTTCAAAGCAGAAATTCTTGCGCCTGAAAATAAGAAAGTTCTTCGCCCTATAGCCTGGTGTTGCTTTGTTGTAGGGAAACTGGATCTTGCGCTCACATATTGCCAGCTTATTTTAGACGAAGATCATACCGCTAATGATATGATCAATGCCGGTCATGTTGAGTTATGTATGGGTAATAAACCTAAGGCAATGGAGCGGTATATTGCGGCAATTGCTTCGGGAGGAACCAATTTGCTTCAGTTTACCGAAACACTCGATTTTGATAAACGATATCTTATTGCAAATGGAGTAGATCCAACAGATATTCAGCTTATTACAGATTATCTCAGGTTCAGGTAGTGCATTCTGGCTGGAAAGTCTGATAAATGGCATTTCGCGAAAAATATTCATCCGGAAACTATTACTTTTTGCAATTGTTAATATTAATTAATAAAGCAGGCTCATAATCCGATTTGGCTTATTTTTTGAGTATGTCTAACAAAAGTTGATACTATGAAAAAAATACTTTTACTCTTAGTCGTAACAATATCCATATTTGATGCAACAGCCCAATCGTTTAAAAACAGGGCTGACAATCTGCAACTTAAACCTGCTCAACTTACGTCTAATGTTTCAACCGAAGGATTTATTGAAAATATCACAGTTTATCCCAATCCTGTAGTTGATGAACTAAAGATTGCATTTAAATGTAGTCAGAGAAGTCTCGCTGTAGTTTCATTTTTTAACAATATAGGTAAACCTGTTTTCCGGCAGGAATCTGAAGTTGAACCTGGGAATAATATTATTTCAATTGATCTCAGGAGCAAGTCAATAGAGCCAGGTGTATATTTTGTTCAATTTGTCTCTGATGGTCAAACAATAACACGTAAACTAATTGTGAAATAGTTTCACATCCATATGTTAGTTTTCTCTTAATCTGTTATTTTTATCTTTTAACGTAAACGAACAAAACATATTTGTTTGCGTTAAATCATAAAGTTAATGCTTATTGACTGTTACTATTTTTCAAAGAATCTTTTTCAAATGCAGAATTCTAAGCAACGCATAGCATTTTTGCCTGTAATTGCAATGCTTCTATATCTGGTGCCTAATCTGATCCAGGATATACACCGCGTTTGGGGACATCCGGAATCTCAGTTTGGCAATTCTGTTCAAAGCGGAATTCAAATGCACTGCCAGGCTGATAAATGCCCTGTTTGTGTATTTGAATTTAATGTGATTGACCAGTTAGAAAATACTGTTTATATTTCATTCCTGAGAACTGAGCCTATTATACTTAGCACAAAGCAAGAAGATCAGTTTTATGTAAATACTTTCCACTATTATAATTTAAGAGGTCCTCCTATTGTTTAGCGTTTTTATTTGCGGGAAGTTTACTATTTAAACTTACTTAAATGCATCAGGATTAATGCGTTAAGCATAATCTGTTGCTTCTCCACAATACAAATTTCCAGACAATTAATTCTGTTTAGTTGTAAGCTGAAATGTACCATATACAAGGATGTTTATTCAATAAATGTATGGTTTGCATTTACAGTTGATAAGAACAGAGGATTCTCACACAAATAATTTATTTAAATGAAAAAATATCTTTTCATAACTGGGCTGATTATGCTCATTTCAACATCATCTTTTGGGGTTACTGATTTCAATCCTGGTAAAGCCGGATTATCAGGCGCGATAAAGGATAAAAATACCGGTGAATTGCTAACAGGTGTTTCAATTTACTTTCCCGATTTAAAAACCGGTACAATTTCCGGAAACGATGGAACCTATAAAATTCAGAACCTGCCTAAAGCAAAAGTTCTGGTACAAATATCTTTTATAGGGTACAAACTGCTAGCCGAATATATTGACTTAAACAATACATCGGCTAAAGATTTTGAACTGGAAGAATCCGCTGCTGAACTCAACGAAGTTATTGTAACAGGGCTATCGAAAGCAGCAGAAAAAAACCGGACTCCAACTCCGATTTCAGTAATTCCTCCAATACAGCTTTTACAGAACTCCTCATCTAATATTATTGACGCTATTGCAAAGAAACCTGGAATATCGCAGGTAACAACAGGTTCAGGTATTTCGAAACCGGTTATTAGGGGTTTAGGTTACAACAGGGTTGTAACGGTAAATGACGGAATCAGGCAGGAAGGCCAGCAATGGGGCGACGAACATGGCATTGAGATCGATGAATATTCAATAAACAAAGTTGAAATATTAAAAGGACCTGCAAGTTTGTCATTTGGTTCAGATGCAATGGCAGGAGTTATAAACCTGATTACTGCGCCAACATTACCCGATGGAAGTATTATGGCTAACATTCTGGCTGATTATCAAACCAACAACGGCTTGATTGGTTATTCGGCAAATTTTGCCGGAAATAAAAATGGATTCATCTGGAGTGTTAGGTACAGTAATAAAATGGCACATTCCTATCAGAACAGATATGATGGTTATGTTTATAACTCAGGCTACAAAGAAAACACTATAAGCGGAATTGTGGGCTTCAATAAATCCTGGGGATATTCGCATCTTCATTTCAATGCGTACAACTTAACACCCGGAATTGTTGAAGGCACACGTGACAGCGCCACCGGAAAGTTTGTAAAACTTTTTGCTGTTAACGATTCAACTGAAGGAGAAGTAATTGCATCAGAAAAAGATTTCAAATCATATGTGCCTCATACTCCATATCAACAGGTTCATCATTATAAAGCGGTCTTAAACAACAGTTTTATTATTGGGAATGGAAGTTTGAAAGCAACTTTAGGCTGGCAGCAAAACCAACGGCAGGAATATGGAGATATATTGAACGAAAATCAGTACGGGCTGTATTTTCTGCTAAATACCATAAATTATGATTTTAGGTATATTCTTCCTGAAAAGCACAATCTGAACATCTCCTTTGGAGCAAATGGAATGGAACAGATTTCTAAAAATAAAGGAACAGAATTTTTAGTTCCGGAATATAATCTCTTTGATTTAGGAATATTTGTCATAGCTAAAAAATCGGCAGGAAAGTTTGATTTCAGTGGAGGGCTGCGTTATGATAAACGCATTGAGCATGGTAAAGATCTGTACTTGAGCAATACAGGAATAAAGGTAAATGATGGTTTTCAGGATTCATATCACCAGTTTACTGCTTTCAATTCTACATTCGCTGGTGTATCGGGTAGCATTGGCGCAACCTACCAGTTCTCGGAAATGGTTTTTACCAAACTAAATTTATCACGTGGATTTCGTGCTCCAGGCATCGCCGAAGCAGGAGCGAATGGTGTGCACGACGGAACTATACGATACGAAATTGGTGACCCAAACCTGAAAGCTGAATCAAGCCTTCAATTGGATTATGCAATCGGACTGAATTCGAAACACGTTACAGCCGAGATAGATTTGTTCAGCAATAGCATCAATAATTTTATTTTTTCACGCAAACTTGAAAGCGTAACTGGCGGTGATTCTTTAAATCAAGGGTATAGTACGTTCAAATTTGTTTCAGGTAATGCCCATCTGTTAGGTGGAGAAATTTCGATTGATATCCATCCGCATCCTTTGGATTGGCTACATTTTGAGAATTCATTCTCTTTCGTACAATCTACCCAAAAGGGGCAACCTGATTCAACAAAGTTCCTGCCATTAACTCCTGCTCCTAAATATACATCAGAACTTAGAGCCTCTGCCAAAAAGCTTGGACGGCATTTGGTGAATGCATATGTTAAAATAGGACTGGATAATTATTTTGCGCAAAATAATTTTT
Source organism: Bacteroidales bacterium (assembly GCA_963665485.1). GTDB lineage: Bacteria > Bacteroidota > Bacteroidia > Bacteroidales > UBA4417 > UBA4417. The sequence goes on from OY762227.1 coordinate 3,318,169, forward strand.
ATTCAGCTTACGGCACCGAAACAGCTACACCCGGTTACACGCTTCTGAATTTCGGTATAGGAACGGATATTACTTCAAAACATAAAACACTATTTTCATTCTATATCAGTGCCGATAACATAACTGATGTTGCCTATCAAAGCCACCTTAGCCGGCTAAAATATGGAGATATGAATAATGTAACAGGTCGGACTGGTGTATTCAATATGGGTAGAAACATTAGTTTCAAACTTATTGTTCCGGTTGATTTTAGTAAAAAGTAGCTACCTAAAAGTCGCTATAACAAAACAAAATGCCTGAAGAAAGATCTGCAGGCATTTTGTTTTATATGAAGAAACTGCTATTAATTAAAGACTTGCATCCTTTTAATGATCCATTTATCTTTAACCTTAATCTGAAAAAGGTAAATACCTGTTGGCCAATTGCAGTCTATTGTAAAACTATTTTTTAATGGAGTAACGGAATAAATAGTTTTACCGGTAATGTCTTTCACATCCAGTTGCTGAACCTGGTTTTCTGATTCAATTATTGTGCTGCCACTAGTTACGGGATTTGGATAGATTCGAATACCTGTCATATCCATTGCTATGGTATTAGTCGAAAGTGTATTCTTCAATAATTTAACATTACGTATTGTAGTCTGTTTATCAGCTACCTGTACTGTAATGGTTTTAGGTAAATATCCGCTTGCAGAATAGGTAACGTTGTATGTATTGCCTTTGAGTAAGCGGTGGTAATCGCCAACCTGGGCATCCGTGTAAACATAGGAACTGTCTTTATCGAAACCTGAGATAGAGATTTTAGCAAACAAAGGATCACCACTCAGTGAATCAGTTACCAAACCATGAAGTCCATATCCGGCTTCTTCGATATAGTTTAACAGCGAACGGTAATTGTAATTCCAGTGATCAATCAATTGGGTTGTGGGTAATAATTTTACATCTGATAGTTCAATAGTAACTTCGCGGCAATGCTTGTAAAAATTCATATAATCCTGTCGTCCGCCATGCACATAATACCATGCATAACCATTCGTAACACCACTGGCGTATAATGATGTAAAATAATTAGTATTCTGATCATTAACGAAAACTGTGTCGGCATATTCATGGCACACATACTTCCACCAGGCGTCATCTGCAGTAAGTTTTGACCAGGTATCCCAGGGATAATTAACAACCTCAGCTCCACCATGAAAATTGGCACCCATGGTAAAGGAGTTTTGATCCGCGAAATTCATAAACGCAACAGTCTCAGGCTGCCAGGCATACCCATCGGGATGCGGGCCATCTTGTGGGTCAGGATAATTCCGGTTCAGGTCAACTGAATTTGCATTATAACGAACAGCTCCGTTTACAGTACTGTTTCCACCCTTATAGGTTCCGTCAGGATTGGCAAGCGGGCAAATTACAATATCAAAATTATTTATCATATTGGTTATACGGGAATCTGTGCCATATCCGGACAACAGGTAATCTGCAAGATGCAGCATTAATATGTAACCAGTTACTTCATCGCCATGAATACTCGATGTATACAGGAATTCCGGTTCATTTTCCTCTGTGTTCACATTATCCGAAATCCGTAAACCCAGAATTTTTCGTCCGCTATTTAAGGTGGTTATTGTGATTAATTTACAGATGGCCGGATGAGCAGCAGCAAAATCTGTCATCAGGGTTTCATAAGCAGGGTAAGTTGGGTAATAATTCCAGGTAAGAACTTGTTTTGGATCACTGCTCATTTCAACTTTATATAGTTCTGATGGAGCTGTAAGAACCGTGAAATCTATTTGCCTGCCTTCGAAGGTTGAAAATTCTTTTTTATTGGCATATGCATAAACAGTATTACCCTGAATATTGCTGATTGATATTTCTTTGGTAATAGATGAGATTTGAGAAAGATCATTTAATTGAAAACTAAAATAAACTTCTCCGCGGCGGTTAATATCCTGTTGAGCCTGATTAGTTTGTTTTAACTGTGATTGGGCTGAAACGATTCCGATTAATGATGTTAAGGAGAAAAGGAAGAGAATGAGCTTTTTCATTTACTTGTTTGCTGTTATATTTACTTACTTGCTGGCTCGAGTTCAGCCATAAGGGCGGCCATGTGGTTGTAATGCGCTTTTTCGATCTTAACTAAAGGTAAACGCAAATTGTTAGAAATTATCTCCATGATTTCCAGCGCTGCTTTGATACCTGAAGGATTACCATCTACAAACACGGAGCGTATGAAATCAGTAAGCTTGTAATGAATTTCTCGGGCTCTTTTCATATCTCCTTTAAGCCCCAAAGAAACCATCTCTGAAAAAAGTTTAGGATACGCATTGGCAACCACTGAAATTACTCCGTCCGAACCCATGCCAAGCAGCGGCAAAGTGAGCAAATCATCACCCGATATTACAAGGAAGTCTTTTGGTTTATTCCTGATAATATCCATGGCTTGTTCAATGCTTCCGGATGCTTCTTTAATCCCGATAATATTATCAAAATCGGTTGCCAACTGCAGAACTGTTTCGGGCTTAATATTAACCGAAGTCCGGCTTGGAACATTATAGATAATAATAGGAAGTGGGCTAACTGTAGCTATGCTTTTATAATGGAGATATAGGCCTCTTTGTTGTGGTTTGTTGTAATAAGGAGTAACGGATAGAATTGCATCATACCCGTCGAGTGAATTTGAACGAATACTATTTATCACATTCTGGGTGTTGTTACTGCCAATTCCAATAACAAGCGGAACCCTTTTATTATTAATTTCTACGACGAATTCAGCAAGAGCATTCTTTTCTTCACGTGTAAGAGTAGCAGTTTCAGCCGTTGTTCCTTGTACTACAAGATAATTTACACCTCCTGCTATAAGATGCTCAATTAGCCTTTCCAGCGCAGTGAAGTCTATGGTACCTTGTTTATGGAAAGGAGTTACTATGGCCACTCCGGTTCCCCTGAATTTTGTATTCATTTGTTTAGTTATTTATTCTGCTTAAATAATGAATTACCTGTGAGGCAAATGAATCAATAGTTTCGTCTGGTCCGGCATGAATCATCAGGTCGTAAAACAATTGATGATCTTCCTGAAAACGGCCTACTTTTAGCCCGGCTTTCGACAAGCCAGCGCAATAAAGTAAGGGAAGGTGATCCTCCAGACTCAGGTCAATCAATATATCGTATTCTGTTTCAATGAATTCCTTTACAAAAGCTTTCTGCGGTTGAAACCTCCAATTTACGTCTTTGGCGGTAATAATATCCTGCGAAATCTTGGGAATGAAATAATGAGGATTGAATTTCTGATTCGTATATGCCACAACCCTGACTTTTAAATTAATCTCCAAAAGCCGGCTCAGGATTTGTTCTGCTAATTTATATGTTGCTTCGTCAGGAAGATAATACAGCAACGCAACTGTTCGGGCACTTTCCAGGTTTATCGGTTTCAGGCTTCTTTTTAACTCATTCATTTGCTTAAGCAGAAACGACTTAGCAAGTTTTTCGCGTAAATTCTGGATTGCTTTCAATGATATTCAATTGTTTACTTAAAAACGGGAAAGTGTACTTAATGTTTTGCAACCAGCTAAAATACTTATTTTATTTTCATCACTAAGGTTTTTTGTAAAAAAAGACCGGGTTGAAGGAGCATTTTATTTTGGAAGTAGCAAACAGTTAAAAATGCATTCACTTTATAGTTGTGTAGCATGAAGTAATTTCACCAATATACATACGGTGATAATCTTTTTTAGGATAATTTTTATTTATAGCGTTCACCAGAAAGTGTTCCGGAATAATATCCGAAAAGTATAGCTTCCGACACTCCAGCATAAGTTTTGACTGCTCATAAAATATCGAACCTGCGGGCGATTCAAATGGAATGAGTCCCGTTGCTTTCATTTTGTCATTCAGTCTGCCCGAAACTTTTCCGCAATAGTTCAATGCGTCACGGTGGCTTTCATCAAAAAAACTCATGGTAAAGAATTCATTCGACTCCATAAATTTGTATGTATAGCGCTGCGGCCTTACAAAACAAAACACTACCGGTCTGTTCCACAAAATGCCCATTCCGCCCCAGCTGGCCGTCATAGTGTTAAATGCAAGCAGATTGCCTGCTGAAAGTAAAAACCAATCATCATCAATGAGTGAAAATGGATTCTGGATGATATCCTTTGGCTCAAATTTATTTAAATCTCTATATGTCATTTTGTTTTCTTAACGTGTTTTAAATTCAATAAATTCAGGGGATTAGAGCCTAATCCGGAGATGTTTTTCTGGCTGAACCGAAGTATCTGGTCGTAATAAAGAATCACAACCGGGGCTTCTTCCATCAACAAACGGTCCATTTGCATGTATTTCAATCCTCGTGCCGAATCATTGCTTTCGCGCATACTTTCATCATAAATTTTATCGAAATCAGCCGACGAAAAATGAGTGTAATTGGGCCCGGCCGGACAAAAGTTTGGAGTGTGAAATAACGAAAGATAATTCTCCGCATCCGGGTAGTCAGCAATCCACGATCCCCTGAAAAAGCTTACTTTCGATTGTGCTATCATTTCCCGTAAAGTTGCGGGAGGAGTTACATCAATTTTTAAATTTATTCCGATTTCACCCAGCTGACTCTGGATAAATTTGCAAAGATCAAGATACGATGCATTGGTGGTAAGAGTGATGGGAGGGAGTCCTTTTCCGCCCGGATAACCAGCTTTTCCAAGCAAATGCATTGCTTTGGCAGGATCATAAGTATAACCACCTACTTGTTTCTGGTTAAACCAGGGAATACCTGCAGGCACGAATCCTGCCGTGCCTGCAATTCCAATATTATTGCGTAGGTAACGCATCATTTTTACCCTGTCGAAACCATAATTAATGGCTTGCCTCACTAATTTTAACCTGAGTGGACTTTCGGCAGCAGCTTTATAGTTTGTGTCGATCAGTATTCCAAGGTATTCGGTATTCAGATATGGTTGTTTGGTCAGATTAATCTTCGACGCGTATTTTGGTCGCAGTTCACCATTCCCGGTTAATAATTCATCCTTATAACTGGCGTCAATACCTGATACAAAATCAAGATTGCCTTTGATAAATTCGAGAAATGCTGATTGCTTATCTACAATAAATGTGACTGCCACTGCATCGAGGTATGGCAGGGGACCGTCAGAATCGCTTTCAAAATAATCAGCATTCCGAAGCATAACGAGTTTTACACCTTCTTTCCACATACCAAATTTAAACGGGCCTGTGCCAACGGGATGTTTCCTGAAATCGGCACCATATTTTTCAACAGCCTCATGCGGAACTACCGAACAATATTGCATGCTTAACAATCCCAGGAAAGGCGGAAATGGAGCGCTCAAACCAATGATCAGTGTGCTGTCATCTGTCGCCCGAAAAGAGTTCGTATTCTTTATCCTTTTAACCTGTTTGAGTACCCATGCTCCCGGCGAGGCTAGTTTGTCGTCGAGCAACCTGTTTAAGCTGTAAACAAAATCATTTGCAACTACTTTTCGTCCTTTGTTCCCCGCGAATGCTTCATCAGAGATAAAAAACACATCGTTTCGGAGGTGAAAAGTATAAGTCAATCCATCCGGTGCAATTTCCCAGTTTTTTGCTATACAGGGTTTCACCTTCAGATTTTCATCAAGCTGAACCAGGCCGTTAAATAACTGGTTAGTGGCCCAAATATTTGCCTGGTCGCGCGCAAAAGCAGGATCAAGTGATGTTATGCCAGCCGACTCATTGTAACGAAATACTGTTCTTCCATCATTTCTAAATCGTCCTGACTTACATGAAGTTATCAGAATAATCAGGAGAAAGAAAATGTATTTCGTATTTGAAAATTGCATCGGGCAAGTTGAAATGATTCTTCAAAATTAAGAGTTTGCCTGATAGATATGGTTAGACATTAATATTTTAATAAGATAAAATTGAAAAAACCGGAATTGATCCGGTTTTTTCAATTGCAATTATGTGAAAGTTATTTTTTCTTTACCAGTGCCAGGTCAAGCACGTCAATCATATCTCTAAGATAATGAAACGTCACGCCTTTAATATAATCGGGTTTAATTTCCATGATATCCCGCCTGTTATCTTCCGAAAGGATGATATCAGTAATTCTTGCTCTTTTAGCTGCAAGTATCTTTTCCTTTACACCGCCTACAGGTAAAATGCGGCCCCTCAGGGTTATTTCGCCCGACATTGCGAGCTTTTCATTAACAGGTTGTTTGGTGAACGCAGAAGCCAGCGCAGTAAACATAGTGATACCTGCAGAAGGTCCGTCTTTAGGTGTTGCGCCTTCCGGAACATGAATATGAACATTCCACTTTTCGAAAATATCGTCCTCAAGTTGAAGCAGGCTGGCATGCGATTTCAAATACTCATAAGCAAGAGAGGCCGATTCCTTCATTACATCGCCCAGATTTCCGGTTACGGTAAGAACGCCTTTACCAGGACTTAAACTTACTTCAACAAAAAGTATTTCTCCGCCCACAGCTGTCCAGGCAAGGCCTGTAGCAACTCCTGGCGTATTTCCGGAATAACTTTTTTCATTGTTAAATGGTGCAGGACCAAGAATTTTCTCAATATCTACCGCTGTAAGTACAGCAGGAATAGCTTCATCCATTGCAATGAAACGAGCGCGGTTGCGGATTACTTTGGCAATTGTTTTTTCGAGCAAACGAACGCCGGATTCCCTTGTATAGTTTTCGATAATGGATTGAAGCACCGGCTTACTAAAAGTAATTTTCTTTTTATCAATGCCATGTTCTTTTAATTGTTTTGGAACAAGGTGCCTGCGTGCTATCTCTATTTTTTCTTCAATTAAATATCCGCTCAGATCAATAATTTCCATCCTGTCGCGTAAAGCGGGATGTACTGAATTAAGTGAGTTAGCCGTGGCAATAAACATTACCTTCGAAAGGTCGTACTCAACTTCAAGGAAATTATCATAGAACGTAATATTCTGTTCAGGATCAAGTACCTCAAGTAATGCGGCTGAAGGATCACCGTTAACAGTCATTCCCGAAACTTTATCAATTTCATCAAGTACAAACACAGGATTGGACGATTTGGCTTTACGGATGCTTTGAACTATCCTGCCAGGCATAGCACCTATATAGGTACGGCGATGCCCGCGAATTTCGGCTTCATCGTGCAACCCGCCGAGAGACATACGGATGTAATTACGCCCGATGGCTCTCGCAATTGATTTGCCTAACGAAGTTTTACCAACGCCAGGAGGGCCAACCAGACAAAGAATGGGCGATTTCATATCACCTTTCAGTTTCAGAACCGCCAGGTATTCAATGATGCGCTCCTTAATCTTTTCTATACCATAATGGTCCTTGTCAAGAACTTTCTGGGCATGATGCAGATCGAAGTTATCTTCAGTAAACGTCTCCCAGGGTAAATCAACCATAACTTCAAGGTAGTTAACCTGCATACCAAACTCCATGGCCATTGGATTCATGCGTTGCAGCTTGGCAATTTCCTTTTCAAATACTTTAAATGCTGCTTCAGGCCATTTCCTTGAATAGGCTTTGGCTTTAATTTCGTTAATCTGCTGTTCATTCGGATTGTTGCCTAGCTCTTCCTGTATCTGTTTCAGCTGCTGATTTAAAAGATAATCGCGCTGCTGCTTGTCCATATCAACTTTCACCTTATTCTGAATCTGATTTTTCAGATCCAGCATCTGAAGTTCTTTTGTAAGCAGCCCTAAAACTCTGTTAGCACGTTCTTCCAGGTCAAGAATACTTAGAAGATTTTGCTTTTCAATAATATCGACGTTGAGATTTGAAGCGACAAAATTAACAAGGAAAACAGGGCTTTCAATGTTTTTTATAGCAAAAGCAGCCTCACTTGGTAAATTTGGTGATTGATTAATGATTTGAATTGACAGATCTTTAATTGATGCGATCAGCGCTTCAAAATTCTTGTCATTTTTCTTGGCGATAAAAACCTTTTGATCAATACTATGAACTTCAGCCTTAAAATAAGGTTCCGATTGAAGCAAAGCTCCAAGTTCAAAACGCTTTTTTCCTTGGATTATAGCCGTTGTATTGCCATCAGGCAATTGAAGAATTTTTATTATATAAGCAACAGTGCCTATTTTATTTAGGTCATCGTAACTGGGATCTTCGATATCTCCATCTTTTTGCGAAACCACTCCAATAATTCGTTCTCCCTTATAAAATTCCTTTATCAGGCGTATTGACTTATCTCGCCCTACAGTAATAGGTATAACTACTCCAGGGAATAAGACCGTGTTACGCAAAGGAAGAATAGGCAAAACCGGCGGAACATCTTCAGCATTAATCATTTCTTCATCTTCAGCAGAAAGCAGAGGAATGAATTCGGTTTCATCTTCCATTACATTCGAAAGATGCAAGTCAGCAATGTTTATATTATGGTCCATAAAAGTAAATGTGACAGTTTGGCATGTATAACGCCTGTTAAATTTGCATCAGTGATAAGTCAATAACCATGCCACTACTTTAACAAGTCTTTGCTACGTATGTTCATCGTTATAATGTCAGAACGAAATACACTAAATCGATTCTGATTGATCTTTCATTACTGATTCTAAATCATAATCTGGTAACCCCGGATCATAACAAACGATTGTCCCCGGTTAATTCAAATACAGTTTTGAAAATATTTTCCTCCAACTCGTTAAAAGGGAGATTTCGTCTTGCATAAACCGCTTTTGCTGTGTCCAAAGCTTCATCGAGCTTATGTTTCCTGAATCCTGAAGTGCCGCCCCACACAAACGATGGAATAAAGTTTCGTTGATAGCTAACACCAAAAATGTTTGAACAAACTCCGGCAGTTGTACCTGAATTGAACATTGAACTGATTCCGGTTTTGGTGTGATCACCCATCACAAGCCCGCAAAATTGAAGCCCGGTTGTTACAAATTTGTTTTCGGAGTAACTCCATTGCTTTACAGCTTCATAGTTGTTTTTAAGGTTGCTGGTGGTAGTGCCGGCTCCAAGGTTGCACCATTCGGCAATAACCGAATCACCGAGGAATCCATCATGAGCCTTACTCGAATACCCAAACATCACGCAGTTGTTAATTTCGCCACCGGCTTTGCACCAAGGGCCGATGGTTGTGCCTTTATAAATTAGTGTTCCCATTTTCAATACCGAATGCTCACATAAAGCAACAGGTCCTTCAATGTGGCAACCAGGCATAATTTCTGTATTCTTTCCGATATAAACAGGGCCTTTGAGCGTATTTATCGTTGAACATTCGATCGTAACACCTTCTTCAACAAATAAATTATTTCCTAACAAATGGTTGGACGCAGAAATTTCAGCTGATTTTCGGTTATGTGTTATGAGTTTAAAGTCTTCAACAATCGCTTTTTTATTCTTTCCGAAAATATCCCAGGTATTATTGATCTTAACAAATGGTGTTTTCGTTTCAACACTTTTAAGATCAGGAGCAACCCCCAGCCTGAAATGTTTAAGGTTTTCAGCCGTAAGATGAATAGCGATAATGGTTTCACCCGACATAAGTGAAGTGTCTGCATTAAGTGACAGAATTTCAGCAATTAGTTCCTGGTTTGGTAAAATAGAACCATTTATCAGGTAATTATCTGCGCCTACTTTCAGCGGGAATTTTTCCTGAAGGTAGGTTTCTGTAAGGTGTGAAACAGGATAATTAAGGTGTTTTTCCCATTTCTCGGTAATAGTCAGAATACCTGATCTGATAGCGCTAACTGGTCTGAAAAAAGTAAGCGGTCGCAACGAAATACGGCTCTGATCATCAAAAAGTATGAAATTAATCATTTGAATATGTTATCAATAATTTGACTTTAAAGATACAAGCATCTGCTAATCCGGCAATACAAAAACGGTTAAAATTAGTAAATGGGTGATATTGGACAAAAAAAAAGCTATCCGAAATGGATAGCTGATAGTATCAAATGGTTGAAAAGACTAAACAGTCTTACTTTTCAATTGAGCTGATTTTTCCATTTTCTGACGGAATTTATCAACGCGGCCTGTTGTATCAACAAGTTTGATTTTTCCTGTGTAAAAGGGATGCGATGTGTTTGAAATTTCCAATTTTACAAGTGGATACTCATTACCATCTTCCCATTTAATGGTTTCCTTTGTATTAACAGTCGAACGTGTCAAAAAAGAAAAATCGTTCGATATATCTTTAAAAACTACAAGGCGGTAATCCTTTGGGTGAATGTCTTTTCTCATGATGCTTTCATCTTTATTTTCAGGGCTGCAAAATTATACATTTTTCCCTCACAAACAAATATTTCTGATATTTTCTTTAACAATATTTTGTTGGTATGTTTTTCTTAATACTTATTACAAATCAATTAAAAACTTTATTGTGTCGATTCCATCTGCATAATCAGCTAATCCAGGGCTCTGGGTACATCCTAAAGGAACAGCTTTTCTCCCTTCAAATGCATTAGTGGCAATGCATTGGATTTGTTCGTCGTCCTGTAGAAGTTTATCTTTCAGCGATTCAATATCTTTATAAAACTCATAGTAAAGTACAGGGATAGGAGAGGAGTATTGATCTGATTCAGTGAGAATAAAAGCATCATTATCAAGAAAAGGCGTAGAATTCAGCAGGTAAATTGAGCGGTGATAGCTATGATTGTTCATATATTTAAAATGATCGAACAATATTTTGTTAAAAGGCTCAACGGCAGAATAGAGCTTTTGAGGAGAAAATCCTTCCGGGATGAAAACTTTTGAGATGTTGCGGCAGCCAAGACCAAAATATGAACAAATATCGATACCGAGCTTTTTTAATGCTTCCTTATCTTCATTTCCGTTCAAAACCGCAACACCATTCCTGTTTTTACGAATGATGTGTGGGTATTTTGAAAAATAATATTCAAAATACCTTGCTGTATTATTACTTCCTGTTGCAATAATGGCGTCGAAATCTTTTAAAATGCCTTCAGTGAACTCAATTTTTTGTTTGAACATTGGTTCAATCGTACACAAAACATTTGCAATTGCTGGTAAAAGAACTTTATCTGTAGACGAAAGCTTTCCTATAAAATTATGTCCGGCCAGAAGTGTGCTCATAAAATCGTGAAACCCTACAAGCGGAATATTTCCGGCCATAATCACCGCAACCCTTTTCGATTCATTGTTTTGAATCATTGGCTCATAGTCTTTAAGCCAGGTAGTAATAGCTTGTTCACTTAATGATACTTTCCATTCGTTTAATGCAAACTTGATATTTGCGGGAGTAAACCAAGGATTTTGGTGATGTGCGGTTTGAAGCGAAAGATACAATTCCGGATATTGAATTGCAAAATCACTGTTGAGTAGTGTATAACTCTCTGCTGCCAAACCCATTACTTTGCCAAGTTCAACAAATGAATGTATCCGGGAATCAAGTGAAGGTGATTGGATCATACTATTTAAAGGTATCAGACGTTTTGATCTTATAATCAACTGCGAAATTACTTGTAAAAATCATACTTTTGTCATTAATCCCAAACAATTGAATAATTCCTAAATGAAAAGAATATTAGTAATCACAGTTCTGGTTCTGTTATTTGCAACAAATTCAACTTCAGCTCAGACAGTTTCTGGTACTTCCGGTATTCAGGATTCGTTAAGTGAATTAAGTTCTAAAATCTGGAAACAGAAATCGGATTCCAGTCGTTTACAAACTAATTTTACCTTTATCAAGAAGTTTCAGCCTTTTCTGGAAAAGTCTTCCTCATTTGGTATTCCGCTCGATTCAATTAATGGAATCACAAGAGTTGCATCCGATGATGGGAAATTCAGGATTTTTACCTGGAATGTACCGATTTCTGATGGATCAAATAGATACTTTGGATTTATTCAATTCCGACGGGATAGTTTAAAAGTTATACCACTAAAATCAAATGAGAAAGATTGGGATGATTTCAATACAAGACAACTCACTCCTGAAAACTGGTACGGGGCGATTTATTATAAGCTGATCGAAGTGGAAATAAACAAACAAAAAGCTTATACTTTGCTTGGTTGGGATGGCTATACCGCAAATTCAAACCGTAAGTTTATTGACATTATTACTTTGGATAATAATGGAAATGTTGCTTTTGGAATGCCTGTATTTAAAACTGAAAAAGGCATTAAAACCCGTGTAGTTTTAGAGTATGCAGAAAAAGCGAGTATGCTGTTGCGCTATGATTACCAATCGGTCTTGGTTGAAAAGAAGAAAAAAATAAAGAAAGAAAATGCCTGGATTATTGTTTTAGATCGTATGGTACCAATGGATCCCTCGATGGTTGGAATGCGGAAGTATTATGTGCCAACTGGCGATACTTATGATGGATATATTTTTAAGGATGGATTCTGGACTCTGGTCGAAAATATTGAAGTAGCTAATAAATCGATTTTATTAAAAAAATAACTGCTGCGGTTCTCTTGATTTGAAAATTCGTAACTAATCAGTTCATTTAAGGCATTTCCAAACAATTATATACCAAACGCATTAAAATATTCATTGCATAGAACTAGATTTCATTAAAAGAAACTGCTTGTAGCAATTTAAAATCTGTGTAATCTGCGTAATCTGTGGCTAAAATAGCATTAAAAAAGTAGACTGATTAGGTGCGAAAAGTCAATTCTCATTGAATTCCGATATTACTGATAAGTCCTCAATCAAACTTATTTAGTTTTAGTCGTAAATATTTCTTTAAACATTGAAATTCAATTTAATAAATTAAATTCGTTTTAACTCAGAATTTAAAACTTCATCAGGTGCTTAATTCAAAACTTAGAATTATATTAGGTAAAGATTTTCATTACAATCAAATAACTTTTCAGTTTAGCAATTACAAATAAATTATTGTTATTTTGTACCCATCGAAGCAACATTTTATAACTTTGTGTGAATTTATTAACAAATCATAGTTTAATCATTTAGCGAATTAAAACACAGTAAATCAACGTATTAATAAAAAGTAATAAGATGAAAAAACACAACTTTAATGCAGGTCCATCAATCCTTCCACGAATTGCAATTGAAAATACGGCAAAAGCAATCCTCGATTTAAATGGTATTGGAATGTCACTCCTCGAAATCTCGCACCGCAGCAAAGATTTCCAGGCTGTAATGGACGAAGCTGTTGCTTTATTTAAAGAAGTTCTGAATATACCTGAAGGTTACCAGGTTTTATTTCTAGGCGGAGGAGCAAGTATGCAATTCTGCATGGTTCCTTTTAATCTTTTGAATAAAAAGGCGGCTTACCTCGAAACTGGCGTTTGGGCCAAGAAAGCAATTAAAGAAGCAAAATTATTCGGAGAAGTTGCCGTGATTGGATCGTCAGCGGACAAAAACTTCAATTACATCCCTTCGGGTTGGGAAATTCCTGCTGATGCCGATTATTTCCACATTACAACCAACAATACTATTTATGGTACCGAGATTAGGGAAGATTTTGATAGCCCTGTTCCTTTGGTTGCTGATATGTCGAGCGATATATTAAGCCGTCCGATCGACATTTCAAAATATGCTATGATATATGGTGGCGCTCAAAAAAATGCAGGCCCCGCAGGTGTAACTTTTGTTATTATCCGTGAGGATATATTGGGAAAAGTTGATCGCGCTATCCCATCGATGCTTGATTACAGGATTCATATCAAAGAAGGTTCAATGTTTAACACTCCTCCTTGTGTTAGTATTTTCACATTGAAAGAAACCTTGAAATGGGTCAAAGAAATGGGTGGAGTTAAGAAAATGGAAGAAATGGATATCGCAAAAGCCAATCTTTTGTATGACGCTATTGATAAAAGCAAAATGTTTCAAGGAACCGCTGCAAAAAATGCCCGGTCACTTATGAACATCTGTTTTGTTATGAAAGAACAATACAAGGACAAAGAAGATGCTTTTATGGAGTTTTCCAAATCCCGCGGTATGGTTGGCATTAAAGGTCATCGTTTAGTTGGTGGTTTCAGGGCTTCCACATATAATGCTTTGCCTGTTGAGAGTGTGCAGGCACTTATCGACTGTATGACCGATTTTGAAAATGCAAATATTTAGTCTGCAATTTAGAAAAGCTCTCCAATTAAATCAATTACTATGAAAAAAATACTGGTTGCCACTGAAAAACCTTTCGCAAAGGTTGCTGTGGAAGGTATTAGGAAAATTGTTGAAGATGGCGGTTTCGAATTAGTCCTGCTTGAGAATTATTCCCAGAAAGTTGAACTCATGCAGTCTGTCGCCGATGCCGACGCAATTATTGTCAGAAGTGATATTGTTGATAGTGAGGTATTTGATTCCGCAAAAAAACTTAAAATTGTTATCAGGGCAGGAGCTGGGTATGATAATATCGACCTTGCTTCTGCTACTGCAAAAGGCGTGGCGGTAATGAATACTCCGGGTCAGAATTCAAATGCTGTGGCTGAATTGGCTATTGGTATGATGATTTTCGCTGCCAGGAATAATTTCAACGGAGTTTCAGGCACTGAACTTAAAGGTAAAAACCTTGGACTTCATGCGTATGGTCATGTCGGGAAAGCTGTTGCTACAATTGCCCGTGGATTTGGAATGGAAATTTTTGCATTTGATCCCTTTCTGGATAAAAAGACTATTGAGGCTGAGGGGATTCACTACATTGCAGATGTAAATGAGCTATATAAAACCTGCCAGTATGTTTCCCTTCATATGCCTGCAACTGTACTAACTAAGAAATCAATAAACTATGACCTGCTTTCTTTAATGCCGAAAGGAGCCACACTGATTAATACGGCCCGAAAAGAGGTTATTGATGAAGAAGGTTTGTTGAAAATGTTTGCCGAAAGAGCTGATTTTAAATATGTATCGGATGTTGAACCCGACTGCAAAGCTTTGATTGCCGAAAAATATTCAGGAAGGTTCTATTTTACACCTAAAAAAATTGGTGCTCAGACTGCTGAGGCAAATAACAATGCTGGATTGGCTGCAGCCCGACAGATTGTGAATTTTTTTACCAAAAATGACAATACGTTTCAGGTAAATAAATAGGATTTGTAACTACTCACCCTCATAATGCTCCATTTTGCCACAGATTTCACAGATTAGCACAGATTTTAAACTATCTTCTATAGGTTTTTATTTTAAAATCGACTGAATTGACATTTTCCTAATCTGCGAAATCCGCGAAATCTGTGGCATGTTTTTGTTTTTCTATACTTTGATAGGGCTGAATAGTTACTATGATTTTAATTATTTGAAATAATTACTTTCTAAACAAGAAAGTTGTTTAATACTGGATTTAGACGAAAAATATAGAAGTTGTAACGATTAGTTTAACAAATTTTATTAAAAGCGTATACCAGTATATCAACTTTCTTGTTTTTATTTTCCGATCTTCGTACATTAGCTGAAAATTTCAGAAGTTGGTTGAATAGTATTCATCACACTTGTAGTTTTTCAAAACCAAAAACCAAATACTAATGGAAACTGAACTCGATAAAACTGCTACATTTTTTCGTTTCGAGGACTTACGGATATACCTTAAAGCACTTGACTATATAGATTGGGTATATAAAAAAGCAAACAAATTCCCCGAATCTGGCTCTATCTCATTATCATCACATTTCTACAATTCAGCTCAAGCTATCGCATTGCATATTGCAGAAGGATCAGCACGTAACAAAGCCCAGTTTATTCATTATTTAAAAATGGCTAAAAGTTCTGTTCGTGAATGTGTAGTGCATAGCGCAATGGCGTCAAGGCAGAAATATTTCAGCACTGAAGATCTTGATGAATCACGCAACCAATTAATGGAAATGACCAAAATGCTTGGAGCATTGATTGGCTCTCTTCAACGTTCAGCAGGTATTGTTGATAGTGACGATGATTGATAAATAAATTATTATTCCTGGTCTGCATTCTTATTCAGTGACTTAACTGTTCATTGAATTTTTTTGTTTTTTGTAGGATCATTCAAAACTGTTGATACTTTTGTACCTGTTAATTAAACATCAATTTAATCTGAATACAATTACAAAACCATGGCAATTTTAAAAGCATTTAAGGGTTTACGCCCTCCGGTTGAAATAGTAAAACAATTAGCTTCAAGGCCTTATGATGTGTTGAATTCTGAGGAAGCCCGAATAGAAGCAAAAGATAATCCTTATTCATTATTAAGGGTAACCAAGGCTGAAATTGACTTGCCGGTTGGAATTGATGTGCATGGTCAGGAAGTGTATGATAAAGTGGTTGAAAATTTTACCACATTTAAAAACAATAAATGGCTGGTGCAGGATAAGGAAGCTAAATTATATATCTATGCTCAAACCATGGATGGACGGACTCAGTATGGTATTGTTGGTTGCACCAGTATTGAAGACTATTTCAATAACAAGATCAAAAAACATGAATTAACCAGGAAAGATAAAGAAGAAGACAGAATGATACACGTTCGCATTACAAATGCTAATGTGGAACCGGTTTTTTTCTCTTATCCTGCCAATAAAAGTATTGACGAAATTGTTTCGAACATTGTTGTTTATAACAAACCAACTTACGATTTTGTTACTGACGAAGGTTTTGGTCATCAATTCTGGACAATTGACGATAAAGAAACTATAGACGCAATTATTACAATATTTGAAAAAGAGATCCCAAGCCTTTATGTTGCTGACGGGCATCACCGTACAGCTGCTGCAGCTCTGGTAGGTGAGGAAAAACGCAAGAACAATCCTAACCACAACGGCACTGAAGAATACAATTTCTTTATGTCGGTTTTATTCCCGGATAATCAACTCAAAATCATTGATTATAACAGGGTTGTAAAAGATTTGAATGGTCTTGGGTGTGCCGAACTCCTTCAAAAACTGAACGAGGTTTTTGTAGTTGAGAAAAAAGGCCGTGAAATTTATACACCTGCATCTTTGCATAACTTTGGAATGTATCTGGACGGGAATTGGTACTCCTTAACAGCCAAAGAAGGTACTTACGATGACCAGGATCCGATTGGAGTACTTGATGTAACTATTCTTTCCACACTTGTGCTTGATCATATCCTGGATATTAAGGATCTGCGTACTTCAACTCGTGTTGACTTTGTGGGTGGTATTCGTGGACTTGGAGAACTTGTGAAGCGCGTTGACAGTGGTGAGATGAAAGCAGCCTTTGCTCTCTATCCTGTATCAATGAAACAACTTATTGATATAGCCGATACCGGTAATATTATGCCCCCAAAAACTACATGGTTTGAACCAAAACTGAGAAGTGGGCTTGTTGTTCATTTACTCGACTAGCATTCATCTTTTAATTTTCCACATAACCCTGATTCTGTAGATATTTATCTAACATAGGAATCAGGGTTTCTGCTTTTATAGGTTTGGGGATAAAATCAACAAATCCGGCAGTAAGGCTTTTTTCTCTTTCATGAGGCAATGCGAAAGCGGTATAACTCATTACAGGGACTTCAGGTCTGATTTCTAAAATTTCTTTAAGCGCTTCATAACCTGTTTTTAGTGGCAATTGTATATCCATTAAAATCAGGTCAATATCAGGTTCCGATCTAACAATATCAACCGCAATTTGTCCGTTCAAAGCATGTAGTATTCTTACAGAACTGCGCTTTAGCAGAGCTTCAAGCAGGAGGTAATTCTGCATCATATCTTCTGCAATTAATATTGTCTTTCCTTCCCAGTTAATATTCTGCAGATCAATCTTGGCAATCTTTAACGGAGGTTGGTTTTTTATTGGTTTGTACGGCAGTGTAAAATAGAATAATGAACCTTTTCCAGGGTTCGATTCCATTCCTATCGAACCACCCAGTAAATCAACCAGGTTTTTGGAAATAGCCAACCCTAAACCAGTTCCTCCATATTTTCGGGTTGTGCTGGGGTCCAGTTGACTAAAACGTTGAAATAAAAGCTTCTGTTTGCTTCTGAGAATGCCAATTCCAGTATCTTTTACATAAAACGAAAGGGTATTGTTCTGATTTGTATAACCAAATTCGATACTACCAAATTCGGTAAATTTCAACGCATTGCTAAGCAAATTAGAGAATATCTGCTGTAATCTCATTGGATCAGTTAACGCAATTACCTGATTTTTCTCTTCAGGTAAAATTAGATTCAGACTGATACCTTTCTTGCCGGAAGCATTCTTCATTTCTTCGAAAGTTCCGAGTAAATCAGTTAGAATTTGATTTATGTCACAAGGTGATTCTGATATTTTTAATTGTCCTGCTTCAATTTTTGCGATGTCAATTATATCATTAATAAGTGTCATTAATGATCGGCCAGCGATTTTTATTTTTGAAATAAAGTCATTCTTATCTTCCTGTGAAAGATCTTCTTCGGATAATAAATCGGAGAACCCGATTATCGCGTTCATTGGTGTCCTGATTTCGTGACTCATATTTGCCAGGAAAGCTGTTTTTAACCTATCCGATTCTTCAGCTCTTTCTTTTGCCAGGATTAATCTTTGCCGGGTTTCCTCCATTTCTGTAATGTCCCGGCTTATTCCTATAATTCCTAATAAATTGTTATCTGAATCAAAGTATGGTGTTTTTAAAGTATAGAAGAGAAATCTGTGACCATTTGTATATTCAATCCAGTTAGTGGTACGTTCAGGTACTAATGTCTCAATAATTTGTTGGTCAGATTTTAAATATGTTGAAGCCTCAGTTTTCGGAAACAGATCATATTCTGAATAACCTATTATCTCGTCTGATTTTTTATTGATATATTTTTCAAAAGCCTTATTACAGCCCAGAAATTTACTTTCAACATCTTTAAAGAAAATTAGATCAGGAATGGCATCAATCATATATCTTAAACGTGATTTCTCAGCAGAAAGCACTGATTTTATTCTTTCTCTTTCTTGTATCATTTGATTGGCCGCCTGTGCGAGCGTATCAAACTCAGTAAACGCCAATTTACTTGAATCAATAATTTGCATCCCCTGTGCTGCTCTCTTAAAGAAATGAAGAAAAAGTAAAATGTTTGATTTAGCTTTTAACGCAAAATATCTGATCACTAAGTAGGCAAGAACGTTCAGTATGACTAAAAAAATCAAAAAACGTATTAGGTTAGTAATAATATCTCTCCATAACTCAGATTTTAGTTGTTTGATTATCGGATCAATATCACTGGTAAAAAAGCCTGTTCCAATTATCCACTCCCAGTCATTAATACCAGAAAAATAGGAGGTTTTCTCACTTCTTTCCACACCAGGATGATTTCGCCAGAAATAAGTAAGATACCCGCCTTCTCTCATCTTCGCAAATTCAAGCTCTTTCTTAAAGATGTCTTTCCAGTTAGATTCCGAAGAGTTATTTATACTTATAGGTGGAACTTGGCGTTTACCCTTCGATAGCAAAGCATTGCCATTAAATGTGTTAATAATTATATACTCATTATTGCTATATTTAATTTTACTTAAACTATCCAAAACAAACTCTTGAAGTAAGTTATTCAACTGAGCTGGCTGGAAAGTGATCCCAATTATAATATCGGTATTTTTTAAGTATTTTATTAGCAGGTCTGACTCTGTGCTTTTTTTGTTGAGTTGATATTTCCTGATTAATTGATTTACATCCTTAATATCAGCAAACTTATATCCAGCATGTATTATTTTTGAAGATATGTTTTTGTTCTTTTGATTAGAAGAAGGGGATGGATAATAAACATCTTTGTTCTTATTAAGAATAAAAATTTTTTGAACGGACGATTTATTTAGTTCATCTAATATAACTGCCAGAGAATCTGGTATTTTATCATTTTTAAGATCTCCAGAAACTGAATATTTTTTCAGTTCAGTTTCTACTAGGCTTATTCTGTTATTTAAGTGTTGAATAATGTATTCTTCCTGGTGCGAATTAACCCAATAAATATAATTTTTTATTTCTAATACTTTGTTTTTTAAATCATTACGTTGTTTCTCCGGAAATTCAGTTTTTATCTTTTCGACCTGATTTTTATATTTATATATTTGAAGCCATGTATAGTAGGCAGTCACTGCGCTTAAACCAACTATAAAGAAAACGACAGGATATATATATATTATCCTAATCAGACTATGCTTTTTATGACTGTTATCGTTGCCTTTAATTTCTTTTCTGAAAAGTCTCATTTAGTTACTCATGCTATACCAACAAAGGTCTTTGGTTTAAGATTCATTTTAAATCACAATATTAAACATTAATAGAAATCCTTTTACCCTGTAAGCATTTAATATTTGATTGATCAAATAAAATACTTAATTCTGTGATTTTTCTTTTAATGGTAACATTATTATCCATGTATTAATCCAAAAAAAAACAAAATGTAATACGAGATTTTGATTAAAAATACCATAAATTTCCTGCTATTTTATGCTCTATGTTTTTATATATTTCTAATTCAGTCGATTATGAAATTTAGCTGGTGGCATTATAAATCGATTTAAGTAATAATTATTTACAAAAATCCGATTTTTATCTGGCGTTCATATCAAATATCTAATATTTGGTTTAGATTTGACAAATTCAAAACAATATCATTTTTGCAAATTTTGTCGAATTCTTGTAGGTTTGTAATTCTTAAAAGAAAATAAAATGAATTCAGTTGAACGTTTAAATAAAATCAAAAATACTGTTCCTTCAAATATTAAAATTGTAGCTGTGTCGAAAACAAAACCTGCTACAACTATCGAAATGCTCTACCGTAAAAGTGGTCAAAGGTTATTTGGAGAAAATAAAGTTAAGGAACTGGAAGCAAAACATGAAATATTACCACCTGATATCGAATGGCATTTTATTGGTCATTTACAAACTAATAAAATAAAATATATAGCTCCTTTTGTTTCTTTGATTCATAGTGTTGATAGCTACAGGTTATTACGTGAAATAAATAAAGAAGCACAAAAACAGAATCGGATAATACCTTGTTTACTCCAGTTTTATATTGCTCGCGAAGAAGCTAAGTACGGTTTTTCCTTAGAAGAAGCATTTCAAATGCTTGATGATAATCAATTTCATGAATTATCAAATATTTCAATAATGGGCGTAATGGGAATGGCTACATATACAAATGATACGCAACAAATCCGATCAGAGTTTAAATCGTTGTTTAATATTTTTGATTCAATAAAATCAGGTTATTATGCGCAGGAAAATGATTTTTGCGAAATTTCAATGGGTATGACAGAAGATTATCTCATAGCTCTTGAAGAAGGGAGCACAATTGTTAGAATTGGTTCTGGTATTTTTGGAGAAAGATAAGTTTTAAATGGCTGCTTCTTTTTTGAGGACTCAGTTAAATTTTAGCTCCATCCAAACCATACAAAAAGATAATAAACCAGTGCTGCAATTCCCATCGAAACAGGTATGGTTAAAATCCATGCATACAATAGATTAATAGTCACACCCCAACGAACAGCAGTTATTCGTTTGGTTAAGCCTGTGCCCATAATAGCTCCGGTAATCGTATGAGTTGTGCTAACTGGTATACCAAAAGCATCTGTGCCAAATAAAAGCAACGCTCCTGCTGTTTCAGCAGCAACACCTTCGAAGGGAGTTATTTTAGTGATTTTACTGCCCATAGTCTTAACTATTCGCCACCCTCCTGAAAGTGTGCCTCCAGCAATAGCCATATAACAACCTAAAACTACCCAGTGTGGAATAGCGTGGATTTTGCCGTTTACCAATGTAATTTGAGCCCAATCAGGAACTTGAGAAGGATCAACACCGTTATAGAAAACCAGGAGCGTAGCTGCAATTATTCCCATAACTTTTTGGGCATCATTACCTCCATGTCCTAAACTTAATAACGCTGAGGATAACAATTGAAACTTTTTAAGATATTTCTCAATTATTGTTGGCTTTCCTTTTCGTAAAAAATTGAGTAGAAGTACTGAAATAAAATACGAAAAGAACATTCCAATTAAAGGAGCTAGAAATATAAATGAAGCTATTTTGATGATTTTGTCGGAATGAACTACACCCCATCCTGCATGAGCTATGGCAGCACCGGCAAATCCGCCAACTAGTGTATGCGATGAACTCGATGGAATGCCAAGGTACCATGTTAAAAGATTCCATAAAATAGCAGCGATAATTCCTGCCAGAATAACATGGAGCGTGATGGCATTTGTGTCAACAACTTTTGCGATGGTATCTGCAATTTTTAGCTCAAATATCGCGTAGGCAAGGAAATTGAAAAAGGCAGCCCACAATACAGCCTGAAAGGGTGTGAGTACCTTGGTCGATACAATGGTCGCTATCGAATTTGCAGCGTCATGAAAACCATTGATAAAATCGAATAAGAAAGCCAGCACGATAATAACAATCAAGACAGTAAAGTTCATCAGAGCAAATTAACCAGTTAGAATATTCAACTTATTTTTAAAATTGTTTAAGAATACGAGATTCTTAAATTAGCCCATTTTAACCGCTAGTGTAGAGAAAACGTTAGCTACATCATCACATTTATCAATTGCTTTTTCTAAAGCGGTCAGAATATCACGTTTTCTAATCAAGTCAATCGCATTTGGTTCAAATTCGAATAAATTAGCGAGGTACAACTGGTAAATATCGTCAACCTGGCTTTCCATATCACTTATTTTTTGCCAGGAAATTGAATGATCTTTAAAATCATTTACATTTTTAACGCTCCTCAAAACCAATTGTATTTCCTTATTCGCTGAATGAATAATGTCAGCAATTAATACAAATTCTTCTGGAAAAGCTGATAATTTATAGAAATGAATTCTTTTTGATGCTGCGTTAATGTAATCCACAACGCCATCCATTTTACTTACAAGCTCGTGAATATCTTCTCTGTCAAATGGTGTAATGAAAGTACCATTGAGTTCGTCCATTAACTTTCGTGTGAGATCGTCACCAACATGTTCAGCATCTTTGATGGCTTTCATGTAATCTTGTCTCTTGTTCAGATCAGCCTCTCTAATCAATTTAATTAAAAGCTCCGAAGCTAATACCAGATTGTCGGCAGCTTCATTAAAAAGCGGAAAAAACTTACGGTCCTTAGGAACCAGAAAACCAAAGATTTTGTCTAATTTCATTATGTTAGTTAATTAGGGTGTGGTACACATTGAGCGCCGCGAAATTAATTAATAATTATAATTCATAAGTAATAAATATATTTTGTTTTGAACTAATTTTGTTTGAATCAAATTTCAGCGAATTAATCGTGTTCTGGTAAGACAATGAATCCCGGATTATTTATTTTTCAGGTTTTGCTATACATTTTTATTCAAAATCTTTCAAATTTTCTTGCCTTTTATAGTATGCTATGGATTTAATGCCGGATTATTAGATATTAAACCATTTCTTAATTATTTTGATATTATCCAGGATTCATTAGTATGGTTTATAGTTTATAAATTTTTAGGTATTTGAGTAATCCACTCCACTGAAAAGTCGTATCTTTATCGAAAATTGGGCCGATTTTGGAACAAGAAGTGCATTCTTGGGAATTATTGATTCTTTGTTGTGAAATTGGGACAGTTGTACCAAAATAACAAATGCTGCCAAATGAAATGTTCTTATCATGAGGCTGTCATACATCTGATTACATTTTTTGGTACGCAAGTTGTTATTTGCCTTCCTGATAAAAATGACTGGAATTTAAAACCATGTTTAGCACCTTGATTATTCTAAGTGATGTCAAGCTTTATCTTAGGAAAATATTTCAGTTTATTTTATAACGTTGCTTTAAACTTTAATGATTCGAAAACGTTGATTTAAATGAGAATATTTCCAAAGAGATAGAATTGCCTAATTGCATGGACAAATAATGATATGATAAGAAATAAAAAGAATAAAATAGGTTCGGCCATCCCCAAAAATGTAATTACATATAAATTTTAATAAAAATTATTTTAACCACATACATTTGTGGCTAACTATCAAAAATACTGATAATTAACAAATTTTTACAAGTATTTTTTTATTATTGTCTAATCTGTGAAAGGGAATTAAATTATTGAGTATTTAGTTACTATTTGGTTATAAACTTATTAAAATATACAGATATCATAAATTTGGATTTCCAAGACTAATCTCAGCTTGTGACTGAAAGGGCGAAGCTTTGTAATTAATTGTTGGAAATTTTGTCAAATAATAATGAAAAAAATCAGAGAAATTAATTTATTGAATTACTACGAAGTATAGAAGAAATTTTCAAAATTTTAGTTTATTTTTAATTCCAATTGTCAGTGTTATCAGCAAGTTTTTGATCATCAAATAAGGGAAAACCAGTAAAAGTCTTCAAATAATCTAAAAAAATCAAAAATATGTTATACTTCGCAAAAAAAATCTCAGCAATTTTTGCTTTTGCCACCTTGTTTTTTATTGCAGGATGTGTTTCACAGCGTGATCTGGAATATCTACAAGCAAAAGATAAAAATATTAATTCATTTAAAGAAGCTGATTTGCCTGATTATAAGCTGAAGCCTAATGATGAATTATACATAACAATTACAAGCCTGGATGAAGTAAACACAAACGTATTTTCAAATCCGGGTAACCCCCAAAGTATGAATATAGGTTCGCTTCAACCCTATGGTGCATCATTAATGTCTTATTCAATAAACAAAGAAGGTTATCTTTTTCTTCCGGTAATAGGAACCGTTTTTGTGAAAGATAAAACATTAACTCAGTTAAGCGCTATGCTTAAAGATTCATTAACAAATGTTCTGAGTCAACCTCAGGTTACAGTAAAATTGGTAAACAGGTATATTTCAGTGTTAGGACAGGTACGGAGTCCTGGTCATTTTGCATACGCTCAAGAAAAGATAACTATATATGATGCTCTAAGTTTAGCTGGCGATATGACCACATATGGAAACAGAAAAGAAGTAGTTCTTGCCCGGAATGAAAATGGCAAAAATCTTATAATAAGGATAGATCTTACTCGGCCTGAAATATTGGAATCAAATTATTATTTCCTCAGACCCAATGATATGATATATGTCAAGCCAATGAAAAAACGGATTTGGGGTATGGAACAATTACCTTATTCAGTGATTTTATCCACTATTACAACTGCATTGTTACTTTATAATGTACTTAAGTAATTAATTAAATAAAAAACTATTAATATGTCTCAGATGCAAAATATTAATATACAAGAAGATAATGACTTGAAAAGAGTAGTTGATATCGTATTAAGAAATTATAAACTATTTATTGTAAGTTTAATTGTCTTTCTCGGATTAGCTTTTTTAAAGAATTATTTTTCAATACCGGTTTATCAAATTTCATCATCGATCTTGATCAAAGAAGATGAAAATCAGAATAGGAGCAATATGAATGATTTCTTGAATAGTAGTTTATTCGGGAAAAATCAAAATTTTGAAAACGAACTTTGGGTATTAAAATCTATTCCAGTAGTAGAGAAAACTGTTCGGAATTTAGATTTAACTGTTACGTACTATAGAAAGGAAAAGTACCAGGATGTTGACGCTTATAAAGATGTTCCTTTTCGGATTTTATATTCAAAAAACCATCCTCAGCCTCTAAATGTTCAATTTAATATTACTTTTTTAAAAGGAGGTGGTTATAAAATAAGTACTCAAGAGCAGGATGCTAAATTTTATGATTTTAGTTTAAATGAATACAAATACGAGAAGCTTAATTGGTCATATGATGGCTTTGGTAAGACAGGTAAATTACTTGAAACACCTGATTTTGCATTTATAATTGAATTAGATAGTACCAGAATAATACCTGAAAAAGAAACCTCTTTGTATAGCTTTAAGTTTTTAGATAATAATTCATTAACTAATATTTATAAAAATGCATTCCAGTTTAATATCGTTGATAAGAAAGCTACTGTTATTGAAATCAATTTGTACTCAGAATCTATAGCTAAAGGCAAGGATTTAGTAAATCAGCTAATGGAGGTTTATTCGGTACAAAATCTTGAAAGAAAAAATCATATCGCATTAAAAACAATAGATTATATTGAAAAACAATTAAGTGAGATTTCTGATTCCCTCAATATAACTGAAGAAAGCTTACAGCGATTCAGGTCATCCAATCAATTATTAGATGTAACACAGCAATCAAGCGGCATTTCGGCCCAGTATATGAATTTGCAAAACCAAAAAGCTGAATTGGTTGTCAAGAAACGCTATTATGATTATGTAGCTGACTATCTGGCAAAAAACAGCGATTTCACTAATATGACGGTTCCTGCATCTATGGGAATCACCGATCCGATATTAAATAGCTTAATGACTAATTTAATTACTGCTCAGGCTCAACGATCTAATTTAATTGCTAATAATCAGGAAAAGAATCCTGTGATCAAAAAGTTGGATATTCAGATTGAAAATACTAAAAAGACTATTACCGAGAATATCTCTACTGTTAGGCAAACCACTGATATTTCAATTGATGAAATGAATAAACGAATTGTTAAAATTGAAGCACAGATTAGTAATATTCCTAAAACTGAAAGACAACTTGGAGGTATTGAACGTAAATATAAATTAAATGACGCAATTTTTAATTATTTACTTGAGAAACGTGCTGAAGCAAAGATAACTCAAGCTTCTAATTTACCTGACGATGTTATTCTGGAAGACGCGAATGTGCAAGGTGCAGTTTCTCCCAGTAAGAGTAAAAACTATATGATGGCATTTTTTCTTGGAATAGGGTTGCCTTTTGGATTTGTACTTCTAAAAAAAGCTTTAAATAACAAAATTGAATCCCAGGATAGTATTGAAAGACTTACGGAGTATCCGGTATTGGGTAAGATTATGCATAATTACAAACGGATTAACAATGTTGTTTTTGAATTTCCACTTTCATCTATTGCCGAATCATACCGAACACTTAGAACCAACATAGATTTTCGTATAAAAGGAGGTGGCCATAACAAAGTAATTATGGTAACTTCAAGTATACAGGGCGAAGGGAAATCATTTACAGCGTTGAATCTTGCAATGAGTTACGCTCAACTCGGACGGAAGACAATATTATTAGATTTTGACTTGAGAAAGAAAACAACATATTTCAATAATTCTGAAGATCAACTAATTGGACTGAGTCCATTTCTGAATAATAAAGCAACGTTTGAAGAAATCCTTCGCAAGTCTTCCCATGAAAAGCTGGATTATATCAGCTCTGGCCCTGTTCCACATAATCCAGCTGAATTATTGGCACTTGATAAGACTCAGGAATTGATACAAAAACTTAAAGGCTTATATGATTATGTTATTCTTGACACCCCTCCTTTGGCGCAAGTAACAGATGGATTCTTAATTATGGAAAATGCTGATTTGAAAATAATTGTTGCCAGATATAATTATTCGAAAAAGAATGTCCTGTCAATTGTATTGAAAGATCTGAAACAAAAGAATACCGGAAATGTTTGTATCGTGTTAAATGATAACCGAATTAATCGCGATCAATATGGGTATGGATATGGCTACAACAAGAAAAAATCATAATTGTACGACCTAATATTTAACAATCAATCGAGCATCCTACAAATAAAATTAATTTGTTAAATAATGGTGCTTTAGTATTCAATAATAAAAAAGTTGTAAAAAGTACCAATTAATAATCATAATTAGCTAAGCTAATTCATTTCAACCGTTACAGAATGTCAGATATTAACAAAGAATGGGATTTCATAATTGAACCCAAAGGAAGCATGTTCAACCTTAATTTAAAGGAAGTTTGGCATTACAAGGACTTACTTGAGATGTATATCAAGCGCGATATTGTGACTTTTTATAAACAGACACTGCTTGGACCACTATGGTTTTTTATCCAGCCTTTCTTCACAACTATAGTTTTTATGTTTGTTTTTGGCGGGTTAGCAGGAATCCCCACAGACGGCATTCCACAACCATTATTTTATCTTTCGGGTATTTGTTTATGGAATTATTTTTCAGAATCTTTAATTAAGACTTCTGACACATTTTATACAAATCAGGCTGTATTTGGGAAAGTTTATTTTCCTAGATTAATTGTGCCTCTTTCTGTCACAATTTCCGGATTATTAAAGATGTTAATTCAGCTTTTTTTATTTGCTGGTGTATACATTTATTTTCTTTCAAAAGGCTCATCTATTGAAATAAATAGATACGCATTTCTTTTTCCTGTTCTAATTTTTATTTTGGCTGGTTTAGGTCTGGGATTTGGCATAATAATATCTTCAATGACAACAAAATATCGTGATTTAAAATTCCTAGTAGCTTTTGCAATACAATTATGGATGTATTTTACACCAGTTATATACCCACTTTCTGTAATGGAAGGCAATTATAAAAAATACATGTGGTTAATTCAAGCCAATCCACTAACTGCAGTATTAGAAACTTTTAAATATGGATTTCTCGGACGCGGTTCATTTTCATGGTTTGCTTTAGGTTATAGTGTAATATTTACATTTTTTATACTACTGCTTGGAACATGGATTTTTAATAGAGTTGAAAGATCCTTCATGGATGTGGTCTAAAATACTCAAAGTAAGAATGTTAAACGCATTCAAAAATAAAGTAAAGAAAAAACCTGAAAATAGAAACAAGATTTTAACATAATGTTAGTAATTCGATGATTGAACTATGAGTGATACTGCGATTAAATTTGAAAATATTTCCAAACAATACAGATTGGGAACAATAGGAACAGGTACTTTGAGTCATGACCTGAATCGTTGGTGGACTATTAATGTTCGAGGGAAAGAAGATCCTTATCTCAAGGTTGGCCAAATTAATGACAGGGAAGCGAAATCGACAAGTGATTATGTTTGGGCATTACAATATATAGATTTAGAAGTGAAACAGGGTGAAGTTTTAGGTATTATAGGGAATAATGGAGCCGGAAAATCTACATTATTGAAAATCTTGTCCCGTGTAACAAATCCGTCAACAGGTCGTATCCTTGCACATGGGCGTATTGCCTCTCTTTTAGAAGTAGGAACAGGTTTTCATCCTGAATTGACTGGTCGAGAAAATATATACATGAATGGTTCTATTATGGGTATGACAAAAACTGAGATAACATCGAAGTTTGATGAAATAGTAGAATTTGCTGGAGTTGAGAAATACATTGATACACCTGTTAAACGCTATAGTAGCGGAATGACGGTAAGGCTTGGATTTGCTATTGCAGCCCACATGGAACCTGAAATATTGGTTGTTGATGAAGTGCTTGCAGTTGGCGATGCAGAATTTCAGAAAAAAGCAATTGGGAAAATGCAGGATGTAAGCAATTATCAAGGTCGGACAGTATTGTTTGTTAGTCATAATATGGGTGCAATAGAACAGCTTTGTTCAAGAGCAATATCCCTTGACAAAGGGAAAATTAATCTGTCAGGCACAACTAATGACGTAATTAATCATTACTTGAAAAACAATTCAATTGTTGAAGGTAAAATTATAGATTCCCTGAAAATCCATAATCATCAAATAACAATAGAATCAATAACAATAAACCAATCACCTAATAATATTATTGTTATAAACCCGCATGAAAATAGATTAACAGTTAATATCAAAGGCTATCTATCAGAGGGGAAAAAGATGTCTCTTGAAATAAGATTTTATGATCAATTAGAACATTTGCAAATGTTGTTTTCGCCTGGCCATTTATATGAAAATATTAAATTTTTTGAAAAAGGGCAATTTGAAATATCAGAAACTATTGTACTCCCTGACACTCTTACGAAAAATGAATTTAAATTGACTATAGATGTAACGCGACCCAACATTGAAAAATTATTTAGTTTTCGTAACTCGGTAAAATTAATTTGTAAGGGTATTCAAGGATATTCAGGTTTAGAATTTCCAGCATCTAATTGTGGGTTATTAATGTTAAGATGATTCAACCGGATAAAGATTACATTCATATTAATGGATCTTTCAAGAGAAAAGTTGTTTTTCGAGTTGGTTTG
The DNA here is from genome assembly GCA_963665485.1 of Bacteroidales bacterium. Classification (GTDB taxonomy): domain Bacteria; phylum Bacteroidota; class Bacteroidia; order Bacteroidales; family UBA4417; genus UBA4417. The sequence continues at coordinate 3,347,993 of OY762227.1, forward strand.
GATGCAGGATTTTTCTCGGAGTACAATAATATGATTCTGGCAATGGCTTGGTGCTTAAGAAATGAGTATGAGTTTCAGCTATTCTCAAAGAATTCTAATTTTGGATATGATAAAGGCTGGACAGATTATTTTATTCCTTTCTGTACAGAAGTTTATACCAAATTTCATTTAAAATATAACCACCGCCCTTATCCATACGGTGCACCTAAATACTTTCCATATTTTATAAGACAATTGAAGAAATATAACTTATGGGATAAGAAATTTGATTATACTCCCCCTTTCTACAGGTTGCAGAAAAAAATAGGGTTTGGTAAATTGCTTACTCAGGATATTTTCGAAATAGTTCGTCAACAGAATCCAAATGAAAAAGTAGATATAGCAGAACTTGGATTTAGTAATAATTTCAGAAACTTATGCAGACTTCTTACCGATTTAACATGGCGGTTTAATCAGGAAACGCAGTTGGTAATTGATGAAATGATTAAAGAATTGGACCTTCCGTCCAATTATGTCGGGTTTCATATCAGAGGTGGCGATAAATTCGTTGAATATCCTCTCGTGCACATCAGCTCTTATATAAAAAAAGCTGAAATGTATACTGAAATCAGGAATGCTTTTGTACTAACTGATGATTATCGGTTAATAAGCGAATTAAGGACAGCCTTTCCTGAATGGCGTTTTTACACATTATGTCAACCTCAGGAAAAAGGTTATTACCACGCTGAATTTATGAAAGTGGATATGACAGATAGGAAAAAAAGTCATATCCGCCTTTTCTCATCGATGGTTGTACTTGAAAAATCATCCCATTTTATTGGCACCTTTAGTTCAAATCCTGGTATGTTTTTAGGAATGAGAATGTTACCTGAAAATTGCCACGGAGTAGATTTTGATGAATGGAAGATTTGGTGAAATAACAATAGAGGCTCTATATGAATTTGAGAATTAAACCACAACAAATTTAAAATTAATGGGTTAATATAAAAGGTGAAATTTTAAAGTTTTAAAACTCATAAAACAAAAAGTTTGTTTGTAACAGATTATGCTTGGCGTTCTTTGCGAAAACTTAAGCGCCTTTTTCAGTAAGAATTTTATAGAAACTAAAGCTGCTGCAATAAATTGATAGATATTAACACCTTATTAAGATGATAAATTAAATGGAAAGATTACATTTGGATTCATAAACATTTAAAATGCTTCATGCTTTTACAATCATTATTGAAACAAATTAAAATACTCCGATAATTTATTATTAAACGTAAGGATGAAATGTGTTAAATCGCAAAATGTCAGAACTTTATGCCGCAATGACTAAATTTCATATCTTGCTGATAATTAATCGTTTGAAATTCATTGACGTACCTATTAAAATTATTAAAACTAAATAATTTATCGCAATTTTCAATGTTTTTTCGATTTATACTAGCAAAAATAAAACTCTAATTTACACCTATGCCAAATGCCCTTATTTATTCTTCATCTTTTGACGGTCATAGACAAGTATTTGTATATGTTATTTCTCAGATATTAAGCGAGTTAGGATATAAAATATACATATCAGGTAATTTTAAGGAAGAAATTACAAATTCATTTTATATTGAGAAACTTAAAAAAGACAAATCTATAATTTTGCTTGATACCAGTTTCTTTGCACAAGGTGCAATGAATATTACAGTAACTGATTTTATTGCAATACAAAAAAGAAATAATATCGATTTGACTGTATTTGCAGAAGGCGACCATCATATTCCATTATTTAATTCGCAAATCCTCAACAAACAAAACAAATTAAGAGGGAGAACTATAGGAATATTTCTTAGGCCATTTTATTATTATGAGAAATTGAGTTTCATTAATAAACTTAGATATATTAAAAACTTGAAGAACAGATGGAAAACAGATAATCGTTTATTTCATGGCTTATTTTTAAAGTATTTTAGACTTCTAGATTCGGCGTTATATATTGATGAGTATTTTGTTTCAAGTCATTCATTTAGTAAGTGGTTACCTGATGTTTTTCAGCAATATGCAGAAACACTAGTAATTGAAGAGAACCCGGAACAACGTGTTTGGATCGAAAAACTTAATGCTTTTAAAGAAAGAAATACCGACAGAATTATTTTTCTCTATTTTGGCACAGCTCAAAAGAGACGGGGATATGATATGCTGTTAAAAATGGCAGTCGAAAATAAGGCCTGCTTTATACATTGTGGATTAACTGATTCCAAAGAAAAATATGAGTATGATGATAGAGAACTAAAATCTATTCTTCAAGATGACGGTAGACTATTAGAAACTAACCAATATATTTCAGATCCGTTGTGTATTGAGCACTTTTTTAAATCAGTGAATTATTTAGTGCTTCCATATCGTAATTTTTTAGGGTCTAGTGGTGTGATGCTGCAGGCTCTTTACTATCGAATTCCAGTTCTTGTTCCTGAAAAGGGAATTATGGGATATAGAGTTAAAAAGCATAATCTTGGCTTAACCTATAATGGAGATTATGATTCCTTGACCGAACAATTTAATATATTTAAAGATATTCCTAAAGACTCATATGCCGAAGGAATTGGTCAATATATGCAATATCAATCAAAGGATCGATTGAAAGAAATATTGATAAAAGAATTGACTATTAAAGGATTTTAATAATTTTAAAAAACATGATAGCATTATTTGTAAAAGTATTTCCGTATTTGCTTTTATTCTATTTTTTATATCGTTCAATTAAAGAGCCGATATTTTTTTTAGGTATACCATTTTTGATTTTTCTCGGTTCAAGCATTTTCTTTGAAAAAATTTCATTATTTGCTAAATTGGGAAGAATGATAGGCATAATAGATAATAGCGATCTATTGTTATTGGCATGGTTGATAATTTTTTGGATAATTTCCAGAAATTGGCATTTAATTAGACCAATTAGGATAAAGAATGATCCCATTAAGCAGCGTTTACTCAACTCAATGGATTACATCATCATAAGCTTAATGTTTATTTCAATTATCGGATTAATTGTGGTTTATAGAGAATATGAAAATGTCGAAAATGTGTTTACCGACTTTGTAACTTTGTTTTCATTATTTTTAGGCTATTTTATCATTAAAGATGTCATTCGACGGTTTGATTATTCTGAAATAGAAAAATTCTTATTTGCTATCCTAATTGTTAATAGTATTGCCAGTATTCTCTATATACTTCATCAAGGATTACATTTTACAATCTATGAAGGCGAAGAGTATGCTACTGAATTGTTTCAAGGGGAGGAAATTACCAGAACATTTTGGTTTATGCCTGTACTATGTTTCTTCTCCATCTCTTTCCTTCTTGTTTTTAAGAGATCTAAACCTATTATCTTTTATCCATTACTCAGTTTAAATATATTGGCTCTTTTTATTTCTTATACCAGGTCGTTTTTGGTAATAGTGGTAATCCTTATTATTCTATATTTTATTTTAGATGGATACAAAAATAAAAACGTTTCTAAGTTGACTAAAAATATCCTTCTTACAAGTATAACAGGATTGTTTTTTTTTATAATGACTTCCAATTTTTTTCCAACCAGTACGGATTATTTTTTAAGCCGTTTTACAGAAGTTAAAGAAAATCCAACTGACGAATCATCAAATTCTATCATTTACCGATTTGGGAAAACAAGTGAAATTCTCGATAAAATTGATAAAGATAAACTGCTTATTGGATTTGGACCGGTTTCTGATATCCAATTATCATGGGTAGAGGCAATGAGAAAAACAACTTATGACTTAGTATGGACCGGAGTTGTATTTCGATGGGGATACATTGGTTTAGTTTTATTTGTTTTACTTTATTTAATTTCAAGTGTAAAAGCCTTTAATTTATTTATGAAAGGAGAAAGAGAATTATCACTTTTGTCTTTATTATTTCTATTAATGATTATTTCGCAATTAATAGAGAGTTTTGTGTCCTCAACCTTTTTGGCAGATAACCGTATAGCTATGGGTCTATGGTACTTGGCGATGTTATCCGGTTTAATAGAAATATCAGCAAAGAACGAAAAATTAACAGAACTCGAATTGGATAATGAAAAACATTGATTTGCCGAAAATAACTTTTGGAATTATTGTTGTAAATGGTGAGCCTTTTACACGCTACTGTCTTAGATCATTATATCCATATGCGCATGAGATTATTGTTGTGGAAGGAGGCCATGAAGATGCCAAGTCTGTATGCACACCTGATGGTCATTCAGTTGACGGAACATTAGAGGAACTATATAAATTTAAAAGAGAAGAAGATCCTCAAAATAAATTAACTATTGTAACGCGCAATGGCTTCTGGCCAAAGACTGATGAGTTGGGTAGACATCGCACGCCACAATCACGGGCTTATGCTGAAAGAGCGACTGGTGATTATTTATGGCAGATAGATATAGATGAGTTCTATAAGGATGAAGATATGCAGGCTATTATTGAAATTTTAACAGCTGATTCTTCAATTACAGCAGTTACTTTTCCTACCCGAAACTTTTGGGGTGACACAATTTACAAGATAGATGGTTGGAATTTAAGAAGAGGAGCCGTAAATTTTCATCGATTATTTAAATGGGGAAAAGGTTTTCAGTATGTTACCCACGAACCTCCAACAATAAATAATGAAAATGGAATAGATTTAAGATCAATTCATTGGATTACAGGAAATCAAATGAAACGTAAAGGAATATATATGTATCACTATCCTTTATTATTCCCTTGGCAAGTAAAACAAAAAACACTTATTTATAAAGATGAAAAGCCTGAACTATGCGCGGATATTTTAGAATGGGCAAATAATAATTATTATAAAATTACCAATCCATTCAATATTGAGAGGCACTATTGGTATCCTAGTTGGTTGGAATATTATCGGGGAAGACATCCAAAGGAGGTTATAAACATGATGAAGGATATTAGAAGTGGGAAGATTACTATAGACTTAAGAGAAAATAGCGACGTTGAGAAAATACTTGGAGATCGGTTTTATACCGTTAAAACAACATTCATGAAGGTTAAGAATATTTGGAATATCAAGTATAAATATTATAAGTTTCAGTTTAGCAGAATTAAAAATATTCCAGGAAGGATTAAAAGAAATATGAACAGGCTTACAACTCATTTTTTATAACATAATTAATCATACATGTAATTGAAGTAGAAAATATTTAATCCATTATTCGATTTAATAAATTTTTACATAAGATTTGGCTCTACTATTCATGAATTCGTATTCATATTTGGATTTTCAAAATAATATCTAAGGCATTCAATATTTACTTTTTAATGAAAATCAGCTACCCCAAAGTTTTAATTATTGGAGAAACCTTCCGCTATAATGGTGGTGGTGGAATAACGTTAATCAATCTATTTAAAGACTGGAATCCTGAGTGTGTTGCTGTAGTTACTGAAAAGATAAATGAAACATCTTTTCTAAACGGTTATGAAAAATTCTACCAGCTTGGTAATATGGAAATAAGAATACCATTCCCGTTTAACTTTATTAATAAGATTCAAACTTCTGGTGATTTTCATGTTAAAGAACCATCTAATACAACTCAACTTTCTCTTTCCTCAAATTCCTCAAAGAGCTCATTACAGAAATTGAAATATTTATTTGAAATTATATATTATAGAATACTCATTTTTTTAGGTCTTTATAACTCTAGTTATCGAATTGTTGTTTCCGATAAGCTGCTAAAATGGATCGATGAATATTCACCAGATATTATTTATGCCCAGCCTTTCAAATTTTGTGATATGATTTTTGCTAGAGAACTGAAAGAAAAAACTGGAATTCCACTTGCAATTCATATAATGGATGATTCTGTTAATATTTTAAATAAGCCTAATTTATTATATGCATGTTGGAAAAATAAGATTAAAAATGCTTTTGACAATTTAGTCGAAAGGACAGATATATGTTTAAGTATTTCTGAATCAATGTCTGAGGAATATCTGAAACGCTACAACAGGTCTTTCATTCCATTTAGAAATCCGGTTGAAATTAGTTCGTGGAAACCATTTATTAAAAAGAATTGGACCCTTAATGATGAAGTAAATATAGTATATACGGGTAGACTAGCTGTTCCAAACATTAATTCATTATTAACCTATTGCCAGGTTATTGATGAACTAAATACTATTGGCTATAGGATAAATTTACATATTTATTCAATTGATACGAATTCATCTTTTTTAGCTAAAATAAAGAAATTTAAGTCGGTATATATTCATAAAGCTGTTAAATTTGGTCAAATTCCAGCCCTAATTACCCAATTTGATTTTGCTTTTCTGCCTATTGATTTCACGCCCAAAGGATTTAAATATGCCCAATTCTCTGTGTCTACTAAAACTTCTGAATATATGATTTCAGGGGTTCCTATACTTTTATTTGCCCCGGGAAATATTGCTCTCACAGAATATGCAAGAAAGAACAAATGTATGTATATCGTTTCCGAGAATGATAAAGATCGCTTGTCCGAAGCAATGATAAAATTGATAAAAGATTTAAATTTGAGAACCACCTTAGCAAAAAGGGCTTTTGAAGTAGCAAAATCAGATTCTGACGCTACAATGGTAAGAAAAAAGTTCAGGGAAGTTTTAAATAGATCAGTTATAATAACAGATAGATCAGAATTTAATAAAAATAACTCTATTAAATAAGTCTAATAAATATCATTTTTTGAAGATAACTTTTAACCATTGAAAAAAAATCAAATTAATGTTTTGGAAATATTAATAATGGCATTAAAATCTTTGTAGTCTTTTATAATTAACATTCAAAGTATTCTCTGCCATACTTTAAGTAAGGCAATAAATTTCTATTTTCACTTATTTTAATTTTATAAAGGAAATTGAATAATCAAAATTCAAATGAGTTACCCTAAAGTATTAATAGTTGGTCAGCAGTTTAATAAAAAATCTGGTGCAGGAATTACATTGACTAACCTTTTTTATGGTTGGAATAAAAATAATATTGCAGTTGCAGCCAGTGAAATATACAATCCCGATTTTTCAGTATGTGATAAATACTATCTTATTGGTGACAGGGAAATCGAACGTGGATTCCCATTTAACCTGAAATTTTCTGAAGAAAATCAAAAGTCAAAGATTGTACTAAATAGTAGTGTTCAAAACGATCTCAATATACCGAAGCAGACGGAAAGTAAATTAGGAAAAATAAAGGATCAACTTCTTTTTCTTACAGGTCAAATACATCGTAGGAGGAAATTTGTTCTTAGTAAAGAATTTTTAATCTGGATAAATGAATTCTCTCCTGATATTATTTATTCTCAGCTCTCAACTCTTGAACTGATACATTTCATTAGCAGACTGAAAGAATATCTTCATAAACCCTTGGTCATTCATTTAATGGATGACTGGCCCAGAACTATATCCAATAGCCAAAAAGGCCTTTTTCATTTATATTGGAACTGTCTTATCGATAAAGAATTAAGAAAATTGTTTGATAAAGCTGATGTTCTAATGAGTATAAGTGAAGCCATGAGTGAAGAGTATATTAAACGCTATGGGAAGGTATTCCTGCCTTTTCACAATCCAATTGACGTTAAAAACTGGACATCTTCAATTAAAAAAGATTATTCTCGAAAAGATACTTTTATAGTTCTATATGCTGGTAGAATTGGAACAGGCCTTCAGAATAGCCTTTTGAGCATTGCTTATGCGGTTAATAATCAAGTAAATAAAGGACGGAAAATTGAATTTCATATTCAGTCAGGATCTGAACATCCTGTATTAAAGGAATTGGATAAAATTGAGTGTGTTAAATTTCGGAACCAAGTTCCTTACGATCAATTGCCTCATGTATTTTCAGAAGCTGATTTATTGCTTTTACCAAATGACTTTGATGAAAAATCAATCTCTTTTCTTAGATATTCAATGCCAACTAAAGCCAGTGAGTATATGGTATCCGGAACACCAATTTTGGTATTTTCCAGTTCTGAGACTGCAGTTACCAAACATGCATTAAAGTACGATTGGGCGTATGTGGTTTCTGAAGATTCTAATGAAAAAATTGAATTGGCAATTACAAATTTATATGAAGACGAAGATTTGAGAAAAAATATAGGTAGCCGGGCCAAAGAATATGCAATAATGCATTTCGAAAGTGAAAAAATCCGAAAAAAATTTAAAAACTCGATCAAGAACACACATTGATTTTTAGGGTTTTAAATGTCAAAACATTAAGGCCCTAAAAACTACATTCCTACTTCTACTCCACAGTAGATTCATAAAATAGAAAATAACCATTTTAAACCTTTAATATTCCATACGCTCATGTTAGACAACTCAACACTCTTAATTACTGGTGGTACTGGATCATTCGGGAACGCAGTTCTGAACCGTTTTTTAAATACAAACATTAAGGAAATCCGGATTTTTAGCCGCGATGAAAAAAAACAGGATGATATGCGCCAGTTTTATCGTAACGATAAAATTAAATATTACATTGGTGATACACGGGATAAGAGAAGCGTCGATTCAGCCATGCATGGTGTAGATTATGTGTTTCAGGCAGCAGCACTTAAACAAGTACCTTCCTGTGAATTTTTCCCTATGGAAGCAGTCCGTACTAATGTAATGGGGTGTGAAAATGTTTTGGATAGTGCACTAGAGCATGGTGTTAAAAATGTGATTGTATTGAGCACTGATAAAGCAGTATACCCTATCAATGCAATGGGTATGTCAAAAGCTCTAAGCGAAAAAGTTATGATTGCTAAAAGTCGTAACCTTAATGGAAGTGGTACTGTATTCTGTGGAACACGCTATGGAAATGTGATGGCTTCGCGTGGTTCAGTTATTCCGTTATTTATTGAACAGATAAAAAAAGGACTTCCTTTAACAATTACAGATCCAAGCATGACGCGTTTCATGATGACGCTGGAAGATGCTGTGGAATTAGTGTTGTTCGCCTTCGCTCATGGACAACAAGGGGATATTTTTGTTCAGAAAGCACCAGCCGCTACCATCCTGACATTAACACAAGCCTTGAAAGAACTTTATAACTCAGATATCCCTGTTAAAGTCATCGGAACCAGGCATGGAGAAAAAAAATATGAAGTTCTTGTTAACCGTGAGGACATGGTTAAAGCTGAAGATATGGGTGATTTTTACAGGATACCAGCCGACAACCGGAATTTAAATTATGAACTATATTTCTCTGAAGGCGCTGATGTTTCTGAAATTGAAGAATATCATTCCGATAATACCTTAAGGCTTGATGTTAAAGGTATGAAAAAACTGCTTCTTAAACTGGATATTATCCGAACTGATCTCGGTTTATAAAACCTCATAACAAGCGGGAACTTATTGTACAAAAATTTTATTTCAAGCTATGATGCGAATTGGGATAACTGGCCAAGCTGGATTTGTTGGAACTCATTTGTTTAATTTCCTAGGATTGCAGAAAGATGTAGAGCGAATAGGATTCGAAGATTCATATTTTCAAGATGAAAATAAATTGAGGGACTTTGCAAATAGCTGTGATGTAATTGTTCACCTTGCAGCCATGAATCGCCATAATGATCCTGACGTTTTATATCGTACAAACATTCTTCTGGTTGAAAAACTTATCAGCGCAATGGAAACAGAGCATGTAAAACCACATGTAATTTTCTCATCTTCAACGCAGGAAGAACGCGATAATAAATATGGTCAATCCAAAAAAGAAGGACGTGAATTGCTTCTTAATTGGGCTCAAAGAAATAATGCAGCTTTTACAGGAATGGTAATCCCCAATGTATTTGGACCATTTGGTAATCCTTTTTATAATTCAGTGGTTGCTACATTCTCCCATCAGCTTACTCACAACGAACAACCCAGAATTGATGTTGATGGAACACTTAAACTCATATATGTTAATGAGTTAGTTGCAGAAATATGGAGTATTATCGATCAGAAAAAATCTTTACCTGTATATCCCATAGCTTTTACTGCTGAGGCAAAAGTTTCGGAAATACTAGCTATACTCGAGAATTTTAAAAGTCAGTATGTTGAAAACGCAATATTACCTGAAATTATGAATCGATTTGAATTGAATCTTTTTAATACTTTCCGTTCTTATATAAATCATTCAGATCATTTCCCTGTACTATTGAAGAAAAATACAGATAACAGAGGGAGTTTTGTGGAAACAGTAAAAACATCAATAGGAGGGCAGTTTTCTTTTTCAACTACTCATCCAGGTATTACCCGTGGCGAGCACTTTCACACACGTAAAATTGAAAGATTTGCGGTAATACAAGGGAATGCTGTTATTGAGCTGCGAAAGATCGGATCAGATGAAATTATACACTTCGAACTTAATGGTATAAATCCTTCTTTTGTTGACATGCCTGTATGGTATACCCACAATATTACAAATGTCGGTGATGAGGATTTATTGACATTGTTTTGGATCAATGAGTTCTTTGATCCTTCAGATCCTGATACTTTTTTCGAAAAAGTGAGGATATAAACTGCATTTGCCTAACAGAACATAAACTTACCAAGTCAAATTTCCTTATTCTAAACGCCATTTAAAGAATTACCCCGATTTATGATTCCTGCTAAATTAAAAATTGTAACTGTCGTAGGTACACGTCCTGAAATTATAAGGTTATCGCGCACAATGGCTTTGTTGGATAAATATGTAAACCAGGTAATTGTACATACCGGGCAGAATTACGATTATGAATTAAATGAAATTTTCTGGAAAGAGCTGGAATTAAGAAAGCCAGATCATTTTCTTGAGATTGATACAACCACTCTTGGATCGGCTGTTGGAGATATTTTACGAAAAACAGAAAGCCTTTTGAAGATTGAAAAACCTGATGGTTTGCTTGTTCTAGGTGACACAAATTCATGTTTATCAGCTTATATTGCTAAACGGATGCATATCCCGGTTTTTCATATGGAAGCCGGTAACCGAAGTTTCGACTTCAATGTTCCTGAGGAAACCAACCGTAGAATTATTGACCACATTGCCGACTATAATCTTGTTTATACCGAACATGCCAGGAGGCATCTTTTAAGCGAAGGATTACAACACCGCCGGATATACCTGACAGGCTCTCCTATGAAGGAAGTTCTAAATTACTACAAACAAAAAATCGACGATTCAACTATACTTTCAAATCTTGACCTTCAACAAAATAAATATTTTGTTGTGTCAACTCATCGCGAAGAAAACGTTGATAATCCTGATAACCTGAAGAAAATATTAGTTGTCTTGAATGAATTGGCTGATACATATTCTCTGCCTGTTATCGTGAGTACCCATCCCAGAACCCGTAAACGTATTGAACAATTGGGAAATAATGAATTGAATAGCAAAATTCAGTTTTTAAAACCCTTTGGATTTCTCGATTATGTTCATTTGCAGCAAAATGCAATATGTACTTTGTCTGATAGCGGAACGATTAGTGAAGAATCTTCAATTTTGGGATTTCCAGCTATTTCACTTCGTCAATCTATGGAAAGGCCAGAAGCCCAGGATACCGGATCAATAATTCTTACTGGGTTTAATCCAGATATCATTCTTAATTCTATTTCAATGGTAATCAGTGAAAAAGGTGAAAGAAAAACGTTTAGTATCCCGATGGACTATCAAATCGAAGATACCTCCTGGAGAGTTGTAAAACTGATTCTTGGGAATTGCAAACTTAGCAACCTCTGGAATGGTGTCACTGAATTGAATAAAAGCTGATCATTTAAAATTAAAGTTAAGCAATTTTTAAAATACGAACTTCTTTTTTAAGTTATTGTTTTTCCCATTGATCAATCTCTACAAAATATAAAGAAAATTTTGAGCTTTCTAAATTTCAAAAAGTTTATAAGCATTCTCTTTTGTTGTGATTAAGTCTAGTAAGAAATCGAGTTAAAATGAGAATTATTTTTGTTTCTTCAGGCCAATATCCAAATGGCGGTGCAGCTACAAACAGGCATCTTGCATATGCTAAAGGGCTTATAGAGCTCGGGCATGAAGTGGAGTTTATTTTGTTAGATGAACAGAAATGGACAAAACATGAGATTTTGGAAAAAGGAATCAAATTTTCTTGTGTATCAGAAGGAACTAAAAATAAATTATCAAAAATCGCGAAGCTTAAGCTTTTCTTTGTCACTATTGCTAAAGCTAATAAGATAATATTATCAGCTAATCAAAAAGAAAGAATTTCATTGATCTTGCTCGATACCAGGGTTGAAATCCTTATTCCATTATTAAACAATGCGAGAAAACTTGGAATCAAAGTGTTTCATGAACGAACTGAATACCCATTTGTTTATGGAGGTAAAACATTTATTGGTAAAATAGGCCTATATATTTATCTTAAGTTTATTCTGCAAAAATTTGATGGCATATATGTTATTAATAATGCTTTGAAGAAATATTTTTCAGAATTGACGAAGAATAAAATCGAAATTATTGTTATTAATATGATTGTTGATTCGTCCAGATTTGAAATTGTAAAAAACAAATCAAACGATAGTTTTAAAAAAATAACCTATTGTGGAAGCATTGAAGGTGATAAGGATGGAATTCCTATCCTGCTTGAAGCATTTTCTATTGTAGCTAAGGAATTCCCCTCCATACAACTTCAGCTTATAACTGCATCTCGGAACCAAAATACCAGGCAAGAATTATTAGTGCGGGCTCAAGAACTTGGAATGAGTGACAAAGTATGTTTACAGGGTCCATTACTAAGAGATGAAATTCCAAGAGTGCTTTGTGATTCTGACTTTTTAGTTTTGGCAAGACCAGATAATGTTCAGGCTGAGGGTGGATTTCCATCAAAGCTTGGAGAATATTTAGCTACCGGAAATCCTGTGATTATTACTAATGTCGGGGAAGTAAATCTTTTTTTGAATGATGGTTTGAATGCATTTATTGCAGAACCGAATAGTGCTGAAAAATTTGCTAATAAATTACTGGAAGCTTTATTAAGTAAAAAGGCTGATCAGATCGGTATTGAAGGAAGAAAACTGGTTTATAAAGAGTTTAATTATCTGCACCAATCTAAAATCCTGGCAGATTTTTTTGAGAAACACGTTTAGGAATTGGTCGATTGAAATCAAATTATTAAGAATTGGCTTCTCAAAATAATTAAAGAGTCAAAACATTCCTAAGTTTATGGTTGCTCCTGTGATATTTAAAACTCTCATTATAAGTAATTAAGTAATGGATTCTATAAATATTAATATAGCTGGCGATTTATTTTTAGGCAGACGGATAGAGCCGATTGCTAAAGATGATCCAGCTTCATTATTTGATAAAATGATTATAAATCTTTTTCGAAATGCAGATTTTAACATCATAAATCTAGAAAGTCCGTTAACGGACGCTGGAGAAGAATATCAGATTTCAAAATCCGGGCCGTTCCTGAAAGCGTCACCTTCTACTGTTGGAGCTCTCAATTTGCTGAATATAAATTTAGTGACCTTAGCTAATAATCACATTTATGATTATGGTGATAAGGGAGTAGCAGATACGATTAATGTTTGTAAAAGTCAAAACATATCAACGGTTGGAGCCGGCTCAAATTTGAGTCAGGCATCAGAAATATTTCTTAAAAAGATTGATGAGATAACAATTGGAGTAGTAAATATTACAGAAAATGAATGGTCAATTGCCAATGCTGTTCATGGTGGTGCAAACCCTATTGATATTGTAGCAAATACAAGAACTTTACATGTCGCAAAACAGTTAGCTGATATAGTTATTCTAATTGTACACGGCGGACATGAACGATTCTATTATCCCAGCCCAAGAATGGTTGACCTATATCATTACTATGCTGAGGAAGGGGCCTCTTTAGTTATTAGTCATCATTCTCATTGTATCAGCGGCTATGAAATTTATAATGAAGTGCCAATATTTTATGGATTGGGTAATTTCTTATTTGATTCACTTATCGATTTTGAAGGATGGTATACAGGTGTATTGCTAAATATTCAGATTAATAGTAACAAGGAAATTTCGTGGAATCTATTACCCTACGAGCAATGTAAAGGTGAATTTCAAGTTGAATTATTAGATGAAAGTAAGAAACAGAAAATTGAAGATGAGATTCTGGCTATCAATGAAATAATAGCTGATCCTCTAAAGTTGAAATCAAAGTATAATGATCTCATACTAAGTCAGGAGGATTTTTTTTTATCTATTTATAGTACTTCCTACTTTTTAAATTTTAACTTCTTTCGTTCAGTAGTACGAAAATTGGGTCTAGAAAAATTCTTTTTGAGAAAGGAGCAAATAAAATTAATTTTTAATACATCACGTTGCGAATCTCTTAGAGATATTTCCTTTGGGGTTATTGATAATTATTTAAAGTCAAAATGATAATTCTATTAAGAAATCAGGTACTTAGGTTGCAGATTAATCTTAAACGTCGTTTTTAATTTTAGTATTTTAGCGTCTGTTTTGAAATAATATTTTAAGTTTTTAACGTAAAAACAGATAGGTTTCTGAAATAAAAATTAGCAATGTAGATTGGACGATTTGAATCAGAGATACCAAGGGTAAATTTCACGATTGACTATTTCAACAGAATTAAATTGCACAGACTCATAATCTATAAGGAAATATCGTTACTTATTTTTTTTATCATCAAATTGCTTGTGATTATTTAACATTAACAAACAGATAATTATGCTTATTATACATTTAGGATCTTCTGGATTTCCCAAAGAGACTACTGCAATTATTCAAAGGATAAAACTAACCCATAAAGGGCTTAAACTTGCAGGATGTAACCCGCTTATTATAAGTAAACATAGTTTAAATCAAACAGAAAAAAATAAAAGATTAAACAGATACAATGGAATTCCGTATATTTTAACATCCATACTCTTAACACGTCCTGATAGTTTTATTATTCGAAAACTCAACAAGTTTTCAGGCTATATAGGGGAATTAATTCTGCTGGTAAAAAAGCGGAAAAGCATTCATGCTGCCATTTTTTCCGGACCGTCTTTTATTGAATTGATTCATTATCGTATTTTATCCAAAGTTCTTCATTTTAAACTAATTATTCAATATGTTGAATTAAGTTCAGCTATAACATATAAGCGTAAATGGTCTACTCTTATAAACTCCAAGTTACTTGATAATTATAGGTTTTTTTTCTGCGATGGCATAATTGTTATTAGCGAATATTTAAAAGATCGAGTTTTTCTGAAAAATAAAAAACTTCCACTTATAAAAATACCTGCAATCTGTGATTTTGAAGAATTTGAATCTACAGATACTATCACTACCGGTAATTATTTAATGTATTGTGGTGCTATAGGATACTATTCAGTAATAGAATTTGTAATTGATTTATATAGTAAATTAAGAGAATCGGGCTGCTACAATGGAAAACTTTTGTTAGCAATTGGAGAAGGAGATAAGGATAAGGATTTGAGTGATAGACTAACTGGTAAAATCAATGAATGTGAATTCTGTGAAAGTATTATTTTAAATATTAATGTTCCGCACCAAGAACTAATAAATATTTATTTGGACGCCGAATTGCTAATTGTTCCAATGAGAGATACCTTGCAGGATATTGCCGGATTTCATCATAAAGTTGGTGAATATTGTGCTGCACAAAAACCAATAATCTCAACGAATCTAGGTGAAATGAAGTGTTACTTTCAAGATGGTGTTTCTGCAATTCTGGCTGATGAATATACTATTGAATCATACTATACAAAACTATGTGAAATATTACCATTAAAAGATAAATTGAAGGTTATTGCTTTAGGTGGCCACAAAGTTGGTGTTGAAAAGCTAAATTATTTGAGTTATGGTATGAAATTGAAAAAATTTATTGACGATCTCTGATAACGTGAATTTTTGGATTTGTTAATTCTCTTTTAATATATATATCTTGCAGATTTTCATTGTTCAGATTTGATTTATGTAATAATGTATAATCGGGAGGGAAGTTGGGTTTTATGCAAAAAAATATTCACCAGATATAGAAGTTTCGAAAGTAGAAAGTCCTGAAATTCAAATGAAAATCTGTGCAGACATTAAAGAACCAATTTGTTTTTTTTTTGATCTGGGTCATTCGAATAATTAAATAAAAATTAAATGAAGATAGCAATACATAATAGGGAAGATAGTTTCAGTTTCGAATGGATTCAATACTGTAATAAGAACGAGATGCCCTACAAGCTTGTAGACTGCTATCGATCAGATATTATTGAAGAGTTGAACGACTGCGACGCCTTAATGTGGCATTTTTCACAGGCAGTCCCTAAAGACCTTGTCTTTGCAAAGCAACTATTATTTGCTCTGGAATCTACTGGAAAGTTAGTTTTTCCGGATTTTCAGACGATGTGGCATTTTGACGACAAGATAGGACAAAAGTATTTATTGGAGGCAATTGGAGCTCCTTTAGTACCCTCTTATGTGTTTTACTCGAAGACAGAGGCTTTGCAATGGATTAATGAAACCACGTTTCCGAAAGTTTTTAAACTCAGGGGTGGAGCTAGTTCAGAAAATGTAAAATTGGTCAGAACAAAAGAAGATGCAAAAAAGCTGGTAAAACGTGCCTTTGGTCCTGGTTTCAAGCAGTTTAATTCTTTCTTTTATTTAAAAGAATCTATCAGAAAATACAAATTGGGAGAATCTTCCGCTGTAGATATAATAAAGAAAATAGTCCGACTTTTTTACAAACATGAGTTAGATAAATTTTCCCAGAGAGAAAAAGGATATGTTTATTTTCAGGACTTTATTGCTAATAACGATTCTGATATAAGGCTAGTAGTCGTTGACAATAAAGCGTTTGGGGAGAAACGTTTTGTACGTAAAAATGACTTCAGAGCATCGGGAAGTCATATGCGGCAGTATGATAAAGAAATTATAAATGACGAAACGCTTAAGATTTCATTTGAAATTGCAAAAAAGCTTAAACTTCAATGCGTAGCATTTGATTATGTTTATGATAACGGAAATCCCTTGATTGTTGAAATCAGCTATGGAACCACTCCTGCCGCATACAAGCCATGCCCCGGATATTGGGACAGTTCGTTGAATTTTTATAAAGGGGAATTTGATTTTTGCGCATGGATGGTGGAAGAACTTGTAGCAAAAATCAACAAAAAGAAAACTGGAAATCTTGTTCCTGATAGTATTTCATCCTAATTTGTAGCGATTAATTTGACAGATGAAAATACTATTCTTCATAGATAGCCTTCGTTCAGGAGGGAAAGAACGACGACTTACCGAACTCATGAAAGTTCTTGTTAAAAAAGAAAATATTGAATTCGAAGTTGTGGTAATGAGCGAAGAACTTCATTATAAAGAAATACTTAATCTTGGAATCCGAATACATTATCTCATCCGGAAAACGAAAAAAGATATATCTGTTTTTAAGAAATTCTATCATTTATGTAAGTCGTATAAACCGGATATTGTACACTGTTGGGATAGTATGACTGCAATTTATAGTATTCCGGCTTGTAAAATATTGCGAATAAAATTGATAAATGGCCAAATAACTGATACTCTGGGTGAATTACGTGTATCAAACAAGCCCCGGTTAAGGTCCCTGATTACATTTCCTATTTCAGATCTTATAATAGGAAACTCAGAAAAAGGACTGGAAATATATAAAGCACCAGTAAATAAAAGTGTATGTATTCATAATGGCTTTAATTTTGACAGGACAGGTAATATTAAACCTGAAGTAACAATCAGAAAACAACTTAAGATTAATACAAAGTATTTAATTGGCATGGTTGCCTCTTTCTCTGAAAACAAGGACTATGCAACTTATTTTAAGGCAGCACAAATGATTCTTGCAAAAAGAAATGATATCACATTCTTAGCAATTGGTGACAAAACAGATTCAGAATCTTGTGGAAGTTTAATCAACGAGAACTTAAAAGCGAATATCAGATTATTAGGTCCTCGATCTGATGTGGAATCATTAGTAAATGTGATGGATATTTGCGTGCTTTCGACTTTCACGGAGGGTATCTCCAATTCAATTCTTGAATATATGGCTCTGGGAAAGCCTGTAATTGCAACAAATGGGGGAGGTACAAACGAAATAGTGCAGGATCAGCTATCTGGCTTTCTTATTAGCCAATCCAACCCAACCGAACTGGCTGAAAAAGCTGAAATACTGTTGAATGACCCAGAGATGCGCTTTAAAATGGGGAAATATGGTTTTGATCGCATTCATGAAAAATTTTCAATTGATGCTATGGTTTCTCAATATATTGTTGAATATCAGAAACTTTTAATAAATATTAAGAAGACTTAAGGAGCGAATATAATTTAACTTGTATTTTTTTTTAAAGTATTGTTCATCTAATTAATTTGACAGAAGGTCCATTTTGGAATAGATACCCAGAAAGCGCAGGATGAAAGTTCTAATGATCAATAATTACCATTTTCGAAAGGGTGGAGCTGACGCAGTTTATTTTAATACTGCCGAATTACTTAAACAAAATGGTCACGAAGTATATTTTTTTAGTGCAAAATCAGCTGAAACTATACCATGCGAAACTGAAAAGTATTTCACTACCAGCCATAATTTTAGGAAACTATCTATCGGAAAGAAAATATCATCCACCCCCTCATTCATTTATAACAGGGATGCTTATAATAAACTTATGCTATTGTTATCCGAAATAAAACCGGATATAGTACACATTCATCTGTTTATGGGAGGACTTACATCGTCAATACTCACGGCATTAAAGAATAAGAAAATTCCAGTTGTTCATTCTGTACATGATTACAGGCTCATCTGTCCAGCCTATCTTTTTATTGATGGGAAAAATGAATTATGTGAGAAATGTATTGATAAATTCTATTTGCGATGTACTATCAAAAGATGCTCCGAGAATAATTTAGGACAAAGCGCTATTCTTTCAGTGGATGCATATTTTAGGAAGTATGTAATCAAGCCAGTTAATCTAATTGATAAATTTATTTTTGTCAGCAAATTTATTAAAAGCAAACATATTGAATTTGATACAGCCTATAAAACAAAAGGGGAAATGATTTACAACTTCAAACCAGATTTAAAGTCTATTGTTCCTACTTCTATAAAAGGAAAATATTTTTTATACTTCGGCCGTATTTCAAGAGAAAAAGGAGTTCAAACATTATTTGAATCAGCTTTTAAAGCAGGAATTTCATTAAAAATTGTTGGAACAGGTCCAATAGCTGAACAGCTAATAGATCGGCATTCTGAGAATATTGAGTTTTTAGGATTTAAGAGCGGTGACGAACTTTGGTCCCTAGTACGCTTTGCCTCATTTATAATTGTTCCATCCGAGTGGTATGAAAACAATCCGTTAACAATTATTGAGGCTTATTCGTTTGGTAAACCTGTTATTGGATCAAGAATAGGTGGGATACCTGAAATAGTTGATGAAAACAAAACCGGATATTTATTTAATCCTGGTAATGAATCAGAATTAGAAGCAGTTTTAAAACGAGCAGACAACTTGCCTGATGCAGAATATCATACGATGTCGATTAATGCCAGGGCATTAGCTCAAAAGCTCTTTAATCCGGAAAAGCATTACAATGAATTGATTGAAATTTATAATGATGTAATAAAAAATAAAAATTAATTATGAAAAAGAAAATTTACATTGCTGGTTGTGGTGGTATGCTCGGAGAAGCATTTTATGCTCAATTTAAAGATGAATATGAACTGAAATGTACCGACAAGGATGTAAATGATTCCTGGCTGAGTTTTTTGGATTTCAGGGATTTAGAAGCGTATAGAAAAGATGTTAAAGAGTTCAATCCTGATTACTTGTTTCATCTTGGCGCTTATACTGATTTGGAATTTTGCGAAACCAACGTTGAAGATACATATATGACTAATACATTAAGCGTTGAAAATGCTGTATACATCGCTACTGAACTTAATATTCCCATACTTTATATCAGTACCGCCGGTATTTTTGATGGTAAAAAGGATATGTACGACGACTGGGATTTGCCGAATCCATTGGGGCATTATGCTCGTGCAAAATATGCCGGTGAAAGATATGTTGTAGAGAATGCTACACGTTACCTGGTTTGTAGAGCTGGTTGGATGATGGGATCTGGTCCGAAAAAAGATAAGAAATTCGTTCAGAAAATCATGGCTCAGTTGAAGGCTGGTAAACAGGAATTATTTATTGTTAATGATAAAGATGGCACGCCAACTTATACGCATGATTTCGCTAAAAATGTTAAATTATTACTTCAGAAAGAATATTGGGGGTTGTACAATATGGTTTGCGGCGGGCAAACCAGCAGATTAGAGGTTGCTCAGGAGATGATTAATATTTTAGGTCTTGATAAGAAAGTTGAAATCCATCCTGTTACCTCTGACCATTTTAAGAAGGAGTATTTTGCAGATAGGCCTCTTTGTGAAAGACTAATAAACCGGAAACTCAATAACCGGAATGTAAATATCATGCGTGATTGGCGTGAAGCATTGAAAGAATACCTGGATAATTATTATCAGGATTATCTGAATTCATAAATTTTTCACAACCAAATTTATATTGATGATTAATTCCTTAAAAACTCAAAAGCTAAGAATTGCGGCTTTCGGGTTCAGATCAATTCCTTTGCGTAAAGGGTGCGCAGGAGCAGACAAGTTTGCCATGGAATTGTATCCACGACTCGTTAAAAATGGACATCAGGTAGTTGGATATAACAGATTATACCCCGGACAAGAGAAATTGGTTGATGATTTTAAAGGGGTCCGGATTATAAATTTCAAAACAATTAATCAAAAAGGTTTTGATACTTTAATTCATTCTTTAAAATGTACTTTTCACATCATTTTCTGGAATACTGCCAATGTTGTTCATATACAAAACGGAGGTAATAGTATATGGGCATTACTACTTAGAATTTTCGGGAAAAGAGTTTTCATTAGTCAGGATGGAATTGATTGGAACAGAGATAAATGGCCATGGTATGCTAAGTTTTACCTGAGATTTTCTGCTTTTATTACTGCTTACATTCCAAATCAGGTCATTTTTGATAACATTTTTGCACAGGACATTTTTGAGAAAAAATTCAAAAAAAAATTCGCTTTTATTCCTTTTGGCAGTGAAGTACCTGAATTCGAAGTAAATGAGGATATTTTCATTAAAATGGGACTTGTTAAAGGAGAATATTTTTTGTTTATTGGCAGGTTTATCCCCGACAAAGGCTTACACTATTTAATTCCGGCTTTCAATAAATTGAAAACCACTAAAAAGCTCGTTTTGGTAGGAGGCTCTCCAAATCCTTCTGATTATGAAAAGACCTTAATCTCAACAGCTGACAGTAGGATTATATTCTCTGGCTATATTTATGGTGAAGATTCGCTGCAATTGATGAAACAAGCCTATTGTTACATACAACCATCTGATATAGAAGGACTTTCTCCGGTAATATTGAATGTTATGGGTCTTGGCACACCTATTATCTGTAGTGATATTAAAGAGAATGTTTATGCTGTTGCCGATACGGCTATCTTGTTCAAGCAAGGAAACATTGATTCATTGCATTCTGCTCTTGAACATTCATTAAACTCAAAAGATTTGTTGCTAACCAAAGCAAATCTTGCAAAACAAAGGGCATTATCAATGTTCAACTGGGATAAAGTAGCCATGGAGCATGAACGTATCTTTAATTCATACATAAAATAAAGATTGATTTAAATTGATAATCTCATTCTTTTATGATGAACATTTTTTATTTTTTAAAGTGTTTTAGCGGGTGTATTATAAATTCAAATATGAACGAAATGTTGCTAATTCAGCTAAGTAACTTTTTTATGTAAAGTGAAATTTCGAAGTAAAAAGTTACTTATTCTACTTTTTTAAATAAAGAATGTAATTTTCAGATTCAAGACTTTTCTTAGATGAAATAAGTTAAAAGAAATCAACGATTGTTGATATAGATATTTAAGTAAAAATTAAAATATACAATGAACAATGGAACCAAACGAAATACTCAAAGAAGTTAATAATATTTTTGTCGAATTATTCGAGGATAAAAGTATCGTTCTGAACGAGCAAAGTGACACATCTAGTATTGAAGCCTGGGACTCATTAAATCATATTCAGGTTATAACTGCCGTTGAAAAGCGATTTAAAGTGCGTTTTGATTTGAATGACTTATTAAATTTTCAAAATATTGGCGATTTATGCAGGGGGATTCAATCCAAGATAGGTTAATTTTGATTTTCCACCCAAGATAGAAAGAACGTATAAAATATCACTTTTAAAATTATAGGGAAGTACAAAATTATAATTTAATGATATCCACATCAATAGTATACTTTATTTTTCTGATATCTACATTCATTGTATATTACATATCGCCGGTAAAATACCGAAACTATGTTTTGACTCTGGCTAGTTTGATATTTTATATGTATGTCAAAGTATCATACGTATTTTTAATACTTTCTATTATCACTGCAAATTATCTGATTGCACTTAAAATTAGTGAGGCGGCAGAAAAAAAGCTGAAAACCCGATTTCTGTATTTTAGCTTTTTAATTAATATTGGAATTCTGATTTATTTCAAATATTGGAATTTTATAATTGATAATATATTCAGATTATCAGGAAGCGGCCCTGGTAAAAGTAACTTCCTGATAGTAGAGGTAATTCTTCCTCTTGGTCTTTCTTTTTATATTTTCCAAACAATAGGGTATGTTCTGGATGTTTATCGTGGCTCACTGAAAGCTGAGAAAGATTTTCTAAAATTTAGCCTTTTTACTTTATTTTTTCCAAAATTACTTGTTGGCCCAATTGAGAGGGCAAAAAACCTGTTGCCTCAACTGGCAAAAGAACATGAATTTAATAAGGATAACTTAATTGAAGGCGTAAGGCTTATTACATGGGGACTTTTTAAAAAGATGGTAGTCGCCGATCGGATATCTATGTATGTAGATGCGGTATATCTTCATCTGCCACAACATAATAGTACAACATTTTATTTAGCAACGTTCTTATACCCGATCCAGGTTTATGCTGATTTTTCAGGATATACTGACATAGCAATTGGTTCAGCTAAATTATTTGGTATTAATCTGATGGAAAATTTCAAACAACCACTGTTGGCCAGAAATGTTTCTGATTTTTGGCGTCGTTGGCATATTTCCTTGTCGTCATGGGTTAATGATTACATTTTTAATCCTATTCTTTATAAACGACGTGATTGGGGAAATACAGGAGTTTTCTACGCATTGATTATCAGTTTTATAGTTATTGGAATTTGGCATGGCGCTTCATGGAATTTTGTTGTTTTTGGCTTGCTACAAGCATTTGCGCTTTTCTATGATCTGGTAACAAAAAACAGCAGAAGAAAGATATCAAAAAAAGTACCTGCTATTATTTATAACAATCTGAGTATACTATTCACATTTTTGTTTTTTACATTTTCATTGATAGTTTTTAGAACAACAAGTATGGGACAAGCCTCAGGTATTCTGCATATTATAGAATCTAAGCCGGGTAAATTGTTTATTGATACTGAATCAACAATGCTATTCATTTTTATTGGAATAGTAATTTTGTTAGTTAGAGATATACAGATCGAATATAAAATCTTCAATAATAAAATTGCCAGGAATTATAACTGGTTACTTCAACATATTTCCTATTCATTGCTATTGATATATATACTGGTTGCAGGCGTTTTTGATGGAGGACAGTTTATATACTTTGCATTTTAATTCAAAAAAATATGATAGCCGGTATGACAGAAGAAACAAGAAAGAAGCGCTCCTTTAGTTTTCTATTTAAGGTATTCTTATTTCTTCTAATTGTTTTTGTACTTGATTTTACTATAGGTAGTATCCTGAAGTATTATTATTTCAAGCAAACTTCTGGCTTTTATTACCGAACGACTTATTCTTTCGATACGACTAGGGCAGACGTTCTGATTTTTGGTTCTTCGAAAGCAAATCATCAGTTTTACCCGGATGTTTTCGAAAAGAGATTAAATTTAACGTATTATAATGCAGGTCGAGATGGAAGTTCTATTTTCTATCACTACTCAATTCTTCAATCTGTTTTAAAGCGATACACGCCTAAAATGATTGTTCTGGAGATGACCAGGGAATTTGAAAAAAAACAAATTAGTTATGACAGGATTTCGATGCTCTTGCCTTATTATGAAAGCCATCCTTCAATTCGCCCAATCATTGAGATGAGAAGCCGATTTGAAAAGGTTAAGTTGATTTCAAATATTTATCCTTACAATTCGTTAATCTTTTCAATCATTTCAGGAAATTCTGAATTCAATAGAATAAGAAATTCTGATATCAAAGGGTATGTCCCATTAACAAGAGAATGGAATGAACCGATCCAACACTTCTCAGTTCCATTTAAAGATCAAATTGACAGCACAAAAATAAGAGTATTTGAATCTTTTGTTAAAGCTTGTAAGAATTCAGGAGTAAAATTATATATAGTGGCTTCTCCAAACTATTATGTCATGGATTATGTTGATAGATCAAATTTTATTGCAAAGCAAATTGCACGAAAATATAACGTAAAGTTTTTCAATTATTCCAACGATTCATTATTCTTAGCCACTCCTTCATTCTTTGCCGATAATATGCACTTAAACGATAAAGGCGCAATCGCTTTTTCAAACATTCTTGTGAATGAAATTATTAAGGATTACCTCCCTCAGAAAGAAAAATAAACATAGGAACGTAACCAGTATATTCTTATTCTATAAAGAATTGAATCATTGTTGATTTAAAGAGATTCTTAGACCATTAATACAATAAGTAAACAATACTAATTTAATCTTTTGTCCTTTAAAAACATAAAATCATGGAAAATATTAATAAAAAAGAATTTTCAAAAGATGTGCTGTTTATTGAAAACATTGGTGCCGAAGTGGATAGGATTACTCTAAAATTAAGGGCAGACATGCAGAAAGTCCTTAAAAGAAGAGGCGCTGTTGTTGGAATTAGTGGAGGAATTGATTCAGCTGTTACTCTTGCACTGGCTGTTAAAGCTTATGGAGCAGATAAGGTTATTGGATTATTGTTACCAGAAAGGGATTCAAGTAAAGATAGCAAAATACTGGCTTTAAAACTGGCTGAGAAATTTGGCGTGCAAACAATTGAGGAAGATATAACTGCAGCGCTTGATGGATTCGGATGTTACAGAAGGAGAGATGAAGCCGTTAAAGCTGTATTCCCTGAATATAATCCGGTGGATTATAAAATGAAGATCGTTCTCAACCAGGGTGGATCAGGCCACAATCTTCCACCTTTATTTTTGCTTACAATTATTAACAGCAGAGGTGAAAGTAAAAGTGAAATAATACCGATGAAAGAATTTCTGCAAATTATGGCATCGACGAATTTTAAACAGAGATGCCGTATGGCAATGCTTTATTACCATGCCGAAAGACTTCATTATGCTGTTATTGGAACACCAAATAAACACGAGGTTGAGCAAGGTTTTTTTGTAAAATTCGGTGATGGTGGCTCTGATGTTATGCCAATCGCTCATTTATACAAAACTCAGGTCTATCAAATGTCCAGATATCTGGAGATTCCTGAACAAATTATTAAAAGAACACCAACTACTGATACTTACAGCGCCGAACAAACCCAGGAGGAATTCTTTTATCAGTTTCCTTTTGCTCAAATGGATTTACTATGGTATGCCTATGAAAATGAAATTGATTTGGATGTTGCAGCTTCAGTAATGTCAATGTCGACTGAAGAAATCAGGAGCATCTTTAATAATTTTGCCCGTAAACAACGCACTACGGAATATCAGCGTTCGAATCCAATATTCTATAAAGATTAGGAATTTGCGTAACATATTTAACTAATTCTTTAATTAAGTTTATTTCAAATGTTGTACTACCTGGCTATCTACTTTTGCTTGCTTGTTTTAGTATCAGGAATTTATTATTCAGTGAAAAATGAATATAAATACCTGGTACTGTTTACGGTAAGTTTGGGTATAATAACATATTTCTCCTGGATAGTTGCATTGTATGCAATTTTATTTTCCACTTTTAATTATTCCTGGGGAATTTTAATTGAAAAGAATAAAAAAAACGAAACACTGCGGCTTCGGTTATTTTGGTCTGCAATTATTCTGGATATAGGATTTCTTTCTTTCTTCAAATACAATGGTTTGCTTGATGATGGAATCAATGTACTGGTTTCATTGTTTTCAGCCAATTCGCAGTTTACTCTTAGTTCCGTTATTCTGCCTCTGGGCATTTCATATTATACATTTCAGGCTTTAGGGTATATAATACGGATTAACAGAGGCAGCGAAAAAGCGGAACATGAGTATTTGAAATTCGTTACATATCTGATTTTCTTTCCTAAGTTTTTCTCAGGACCTGTTGAACGATCAAACCGGTTTTTCCCGCAGATTCATAACCTGGGGAATTTTAACAAAGATTTGGTTTCTGATGGAATGAGATTGTTGTTCTGGGGCGCATTTAAGAAGTTTGCAATAGCTTATGTTTTATACTTTCCTGTTCATCTTATTTATAGTGACATTACAGCATACACAGGTGTTCAATTAATATTAGTTTTCTTTGTACAGACTGTTTATATCTATATGGACTTTTCAGGATACACGGATATGGCGCTGGGTACCGCAAAAATATTAGGAATTAATTTAACTAATAATTTTAATCGCCCATTCCTGGCACGAAACATTTCTGAATTCTGGCGAAGGTGGCATATTTCACTATCATCGTGGTGTACTGATTTTATTTATAATCCATTTATAGTGAAATACAGGAGGTACGAGAATTTTGCTGTAGTTGCAGGAGTATTCCTTACATTTTTTACCATTGGAATATGGCATGCTGCTAACTGGACATTCATTGTACTTGGTTTGCTACAAGCAATAGCAATTGTTTATGAATTTTACACTAAAAAAGCCCGATTAAAAATTGCATCCGGCTATTCTAAAAGTCTGATAAATGCCTTGAGTAGAATAATTGTATTTATTTTCATGAGTTTATCAATGGTATTCTTCTTCGCTCCGACCATTTCAGACGCGTGGTTTATGATTAGTCACCTTTTCAGTTTTAAGGAAACTGCTGAAGCGAGTCATACAATAATATCTCAGAAATTACCATTCTTTATAGCTTTAGGTAGTTTTGTATTAATATTTGCGGCTGAAATGTTGAATGAAAAAGGAAAAAATATTCCTGCCATATTTTTGAAACAACCAATCTGGTTACAGGCTTTATGCTATGGAGTATTGGTTCTTGCTATTTATTTGTCAGACTCAACCTTTATTCCTTTCGAATACATGCGGTTTTAATTCTCAATTACAAATTCAACTTTATTTTAAATTAATTGTTGATCTGTGTTAATATAATTTGATTTTATGACATCAATTCCACAGCGATTACTTGGAGAAGCATTATTGATTTCGGCAAGGCAAACCCCTTCTAAAAAAGCTATCATAGTAAAAGGTAAGGAGTATACTTATTCTGAATTAAAGGAAAGTGCTGAAAGATTAGCCGGGTATTTAGACAAATCAGCAATCAAGAAGGGTGATCGGATCGCAATTTCAATGGAAAATTCCTGGCAAACTGTTGTCGCCATTTACGGAGCAACCTTGTCCGGTGCGGTATTTTTAGTAATAAATCCTCAAACCAAAGCTGATAAATTACAATATATTTTAAACGATAGTGGTGCAAAAGTTCTGATCTCTAACAGTATACTCAAGCATGAGCTTTCTGCAGCATTAAATGATGTTACCTCCATCCTGGAAGTTATAATTACCGGTGACGAAAAACAGATAATTGTACCAGATTCTACATTCAAACTGTCCAATTTTGAAAGCATTATTTCAGAGGATATCCAGGTAACTTCTATACCCCGTATTATCCCTAACGATCTTGCTGCTTTAATCTATACTTCAGGAAGCACAGGTTTCCCCAAGGGAGTTATGATGACTCATCAGTCTATGGTTTTTACCACATGGAGCCTTATTGAGTATTTAAGGCTATCAGAAGAAGATAGAATTATGCTGCTTCTGCCTTTGGCTTTTGATTATGGATTGTATCAGTTGTTAATGGCTATAACAGTAGGAGGGACGCTCATTGTTGAACAATCATTCATTTTTACTGCTTCTATTTACAGAAACATTGAAAAGTATAAACCAACTGTTTTCCCTGGTGTACCAACTATTTATGCTATGATGATTGCCTCTTCAAAGGAAAATCCGTTAGCTTTTGATTGTATTCAGAAAGTAACAAATACAGCGGCAGCTTTACCGGCAGAATTTATTCCTGATCTAAAAAAAATATTCCCAAATGCATTAATATTTAAGATGTATGGATTGACTGAATGCAAAAGAGTTTGTTATCTTGAACCCGAATTGGTTGATCTGAAACCTACTTCTGTTGGTAAAGCAATCCCAGGTACTGAAGTTTTTTTATTGGATGCTGAAGGCAATCCTGTGCCTAACGGCGAATCAGGAATATTGCATATTCGGGGACCACATGTTATGCTAGGTTACTGGAATAAGGAAGATTTAAGCAGGGAAATGCTTAAGCAGGGTAGCTTGCCCGGTGAAACGATCTTATGTTCAAATGATCTTTTCAAAATGGATGAAGATGGATTTTTATATTTTCAGGGCAGGACTGATGATATTATTAAGACCAGGGGCGAAAAAGTTAGCCCAATAGAGATTGAAAATGTAATTTATAAAATTGATGGAGTTAAAGAAGTTGCTGTTATTGGCATTCCTGATAAAATTATGGGAGAATCAATTGTAGCGCACATTACGACTCATGATTTTACTCAATTGAACGAAAAAGATGTTCAGAAAGAATGCATGAGTAAGTTAGAGGTATTTATGGTTCCTCAAAAAGTCATTTTTTTAAAGCAAATGCCCAAAAGCCCGAACGGGAAAATTGATAAAAAGGAACTAAAGAAAATACTTCTTGAAAATGAATAAAGAAGAACTTTATAATACACTTAAATCACTTCTGACAGGAAAGCTAAACCTGTTAAGTGATAAACCAGAAGAAACCATCGATTCAACATTGAGGGCATTATGGCATGCAGCTTCAGGATTTCCGAAATCTGTAGAGGTTGCTGACAAACTGGAATTACCGGAACTTACAAATGAACAGGTAGTTATACTTAATAATAGTGTTGAACAAAGACTTAATGGTACTCCCCTGGCTCATATCACAGGTCGTCAAAGTTTTATGGGAATTGAATTGCTGACTGATAGAAGAGCTCTTATTCCACGAAAAGAAACAGAAATTCTCGGCAGAAAGGCACTGGAGTTATCAATGAATATTGCAAAAGAAAAGACTGAGGTTCATGTTATTGACGTTTGTTGCGGCGCAGGAAATTTAGGACTAGCAATAGTGCATTTCAATCTGAAAGCAAAAGTATCCGCTGCCGACTTATCACAGGAAGCAGTTGATCTTACGCGAGATAATATTTCGTATCTTAAACTAAGTGAACGAATTCAAGCAAAGCAAGGAGACTTGTTTTCAGCCTTTGAAACAGATGAATATTTTGGCAAAACAGATCTGATTATATGTAATCCGCCATATATATCGAGCGCGAAGGTTCCCAAAATGTTATCAGAGATATCTGAAAATGAACCTGTGTTAGCTTTTGATGGTGGAATGTTAGGCACTAAAATAATCCTGAGATTCATAGGAGAAGCACCAAAGTTTTTAGCGAATGGAGGATGGGTTATTTTTGAAATTGGACTTGGGCAAGGACCTTTTATAATGCAGTTATGTGAAAGGTCAGAATCGTATGATAAGGTAGAATCTGTGTTGGACAGTTCAGGGAATATAAGGGTAATTCAAGCGAGAAAGCTATAGTGGATTTATAATTTTGAAATAGTACCCAAAACTAGAACAACAATATGCTTTTTAATTCAATAAATTTTGCACTATTTTTGCCGATAGTATTTATTCTTTATTGGTTTGCTACTAAGGGGAACCTTAGACTTCAAAATATTATATTGCTTATATCCAGTTACTTTTTTTATGCTTGCTGGGACTGGCGGTTTTTATTCTTACTCATTTTTTCAACGTTATTGGATTACCTCACAGGAATTAAAATCCATTACGCTTCTGATAAAAAAAAGAAGCAGTCTTGGTTATGGCTTAGCATAATTGTTAATTTAGGTTTTCTTGGTGTTTTCAAATATTATAACTTTTTTGCATCATCTTTTGCTGAAGCGTTATCGCAATTGGGATTTAAGATTAATTTCAGTACAATTCAAGTAATTTTACCTGTAGGTATTTCCTTTTATACTTTTCATGGACTATCTTATGTTATTGATATATATAAAAACAAAATAAAGCCGGAATTAAATTTTATTAATTATTCGGTTTTTGTAAGCTTTTTCCCATTATTGGTAGCTGGACCAATAGAAAGAGCAACGCATCTTTTACCTCAAATTCTTAAAAAAAGGACGTTTGACTATTCAAAAGCTGTTGATGGATTACGACAAATTTTATGGGGTTTATTTAAAAAGATCGTAATAGCTGACAATTGTGCAGAATTTGCGAATACAATTTTCAATAATTCTGATAAGTTTTCCGGCAGCACCTTGGTAATAGGTGCATTGTTTTTTGCTTTTCAAATCTATTGCGATTTTTCGGGTTATTCTGATATTGCTTTAGGAACAGCACGATTATTTGGAATTGAGTTATTAAGAAACTTTGCTTTTCCATATTTTTCACGAGATATAGCTGAATTTTGGAGGAGATGGCATATATCTCTATCATCCTGGTTTAAGGACTATCTGTATATTCCATTAGGTGGAAGTAAAGGTGGAATGTGGATGAAAATCAGAAATACTTTTATAATATTTTTAGTAAGCGGATTTTGGCATGGAGCAAACTGGACCTTTATTGTTTGGGGTTTTCTCAATGCTCTTTATATCATGCCTTCAATAATTTTCAATACGAATCGAACTTATCTCGATATTGTTGCAAAGGGCAAATATTTCCCTTCTATAAAAGAGTTTTTGGCAATAAGTCTTACTTTTAGCTTGACTCTTTTCGCATGGATTTTTTTTCGTGCCAGGAGCGTAGAACATGCTTTTAGTTATATCTCTGAGATATTTTCGCGTTCGCTCTTTACAATCCCTAATTTTCCCGGAAATGGTAAAGTATCCATTGCGCTTTTAATTTTATTATTTCTTATTATTGAATGGCTTGGTAGAGAACAGCAATATGCAATTTCGCATTTAGGAATCAAATGGTATAAACCATTCAGGTGGGCAATGTACTACAGCATACTAGTTGCTATTTATTTTTTCAAAGGCTCAGAGCAGCAATTTATATACTTTCAATTTTAGCTTTAGTATGCGGAAATTTATTAAATGGGTTTTGCTTTTTTCATTACCATTAATAATTTGGATTATTTTGGTTGTATTGGTAGACCCCTATAACTACTTTTCATTCGGCCCTAAAATTATTGACAATCGATTTAAAATGGGAATCTCCTATAAGCTAAACCGTCCATTATATCAATTATTGGGATATAATAACCACCCAACTCCTTCTATCCTTCTTGGTGATTCAAGAACAGCTTGTTTGAAAAGTGAAATTATAAACATATACACTAAAAATGACTTTACAAACCTCGCTTACGCTGGTGGATCATTAGTTGATGCAATAAATACATTTTGGCTGGTTTCTAAAAATAATAAATTATCAGATGTTTATATCGGAATAAATTTCTCATTATTCAATAAATACAGAAGATTAGATCTTGTTACAGAAGATGAAAAACTTATTAATAATTTCTTCCTTTACGCTTTAAGTGAATCTGTTTTTAAATCCACATATTTAATATTGAAGAGTCTGATCACAGGCAAAGATATACAAATAGGAGTACCGGCTACTTCTAAAGGGAAATTTTGGATTTATCAGTTAAATACTATTGCAAATGAACAATATGGATTATATGAATATCCGTCAAATTATTACAATGATTTAATCGAAATTTCTAAGTATTGTAAAAAGAATGGGATTAACCTTGTCTTTTTCATACCTCCAACCCACATTGATTTGCAAAAAAAAGTTAAACAATTTAATCTGCAATACTTTGATAAAAAATTCAAAAATGATCTGGAAAAGATAGGAGATGTGTATGATTTTGACTACCCATCAGATTTGACAAAAAATTATAACAATTTTCACGATCCCTATCATTTTACAGATTCTATAGGCGAAATTGTAGTTAAGGAATTATTTGCAAAAGAATCTTATACGTATGCAAAATATAAGAAGGCACTTTAATTTTAGCTGAATGCTTAAATGCCGTGTCTCATAAATTTGACAATCCAGTTAATAAGATATAGAGTGACGTAAATTTAACAGTTATCAGATAGGTTTAAAACCAAGGCCTTAAAATGTATCAAAAGACAATGAATCTATCAAAAGTTGAAATCCTTAAACTTATTAAAACGTGGCTTACTGCTTGGGATGAATATGATCTTGAGGGCGTTATTTCCTTAATGGATGAAAATATAGTCTTTGAAAACTGGACTGGCGCTACAATTAGTGGAAAGAACAACCTGCAAAAAGCATGGGCTCCATGGTTCAGAAATCATGGTAATTTTAAGTTCACCAAAGAAGATATTTTTGTTGATCAACCAGAACAAAAAGTTTTATTTAGCTGGACTCTTCAATGGCCGTCACTCGAAAAAAATTTTAAAGGAAAACCAGAAGTAAGGCGAGGTGTGGATGTGCTTCATTTTAAAAATGGTAAAATCTGTATGAAATATACCTATTCAAAAACTACAATTCAAATTGATTCATTTCCGATAGTCTTGACAGCACAATTACTTAAATAACATGCATGTAGGATTTCTACAATGTTAGTTGCAAAGATGAAACGAATAAAGGAATTTTTCTTCATTATTTTTGTAGTATTATTTTCACAGTTGTTGATTCAATGCAGCTATAATGCTCAAAACAATAATGTTTGTAAGATTATATTTCTCCATCATAGTACAGGAGAAGCAATTTGGAGAGGAGATAGTAAATCGATTGAATTTATGGGTATTCATCTCGGGGCTGAATATGATGTTCCTAAATGGTTCACAAATTATAATGTAACTAAAAGAACTTCATACCAGATAACAGAAAAATCTTTCCCGAATGCAGAACCCTATGGGTGGCAAAATTACCCTTATGATTATTATAATATTTGGGTGAAAAACGCAGGAGATAAAACGTATATGGGTGAACCTACCTTGGAAATGCTTGCTAAAGATTACAAAGTAATAATCTTTAAGCATTGCTATCCGGTTAGTATTTTTAGTTCGGATTCAACAAAAATTGATATTAACTCAACCGAAAAAACTATCGAAAACTATAAACTGCAATACAATGCATTGAAGCAAAAGCTATTACAGTTTCCTAATACCAAATTTATACTTTGGACTGGCCCGGTTATGGTTCAATCTCAATTATCAGAATCAAATGCTCAGTTAACCAGATCTTTTTTTGATTGGGTAAGGACAACATGGGATACAGCGAATGATAATATCTTTTTGTGGGATTTTTATGAACTGGAAACTGAGGGTGGAATGTATTTAAAGCCGGAATATGCTACTTCGCCGACAAATTCGCATCCAAACAAAGATTTTGCTCAAAAAGTGGTTCCA
Organism: Bacteroidales bacterium; assembly: GCA_963665485.1. Lineage (GTDB taxonomy): Bacteria > Bacteroidota > Bacteroidia > Bacteroidales > UBA4417 > UBA4417. The sequence continues at coordinate 3,381,643 of OY762227.1, forward strand.
TATTTTTGTCAAAGAATAGTAGATGTGATAGAAACTAATGGTGCAAATACAACGCTTTCAGGAAATTATAAATAAGTCAATTACCAGCCAACTAAACCTTATAAACAGAATAAATGTTGTCAGAGATTTGAATTTGTAGATTTTTATCTGACTATTAATTTGTTCACTTCTTTTGCAGCAACAACAATATTTAATCAAGGTCGTTACAAGGAAAATCATTTAAAGTATAATAAAATAAATAGACAGAATTCATGGTAAATTTAGAACAAGTAAAAGATCAGATCAGGCAGTTTATTGTTGAAACAACATTTGCTCCTGCAGAACAGGTTAAGAACGAAACTTTAATTTTCGTAGAAGGAATTTTTGACTCAATGGGATTTGTTTCATTAATAAATTATATTGAAGAAACATTTGCAATTAAAGCTAAAGACTCGGAATTACTGGAAGATAATTTTGAATCAATTGATGCCATTGCCAGATTCATCGAAAGCAAACTTAACTAGTTAGAATCCATGTGTGGAATAGCCGGAGTTTTTAATTATCCATTATCTGGTGAGCTTTCATATGAAAATCATATGAAAAGAATGCTCTCTGTTATACAACACAGAGGTCCAGATGAAACGGGAATTTACCTGGGAGAAAAGGTTGGATTGGGAAGTGTCAGGCTTAGCATTGTTGATCTCTCAACCGGCCAGCAGCCACTTTCGGATGCATCCGGCAATTATTGGATCGTATATAATGGAGAAGTCTTTAACTATCCTGAACTACGTGCAGAACTTGAAAAAAAAGGCGTAAAATTCAAGACCACTTGCGATACGGAAATTGTTGTTCAGATGTATGCTATGTATGGCGCTGGTTGCCTGAAGTATTTCAATGGTCAGTTTGCCTTTTGTATCTGGGATAAAACTAAGCAGGAATTATTTTTGGCCAGAGATCGGGTAGGGATTAGGCCCTTATTTTATTGGTCTAAAGATCAATCATTTGCCTTCTGTTCCGAAATTAAGGGAATCTTTACTCTTGATGAGATAGAAAGGGAATTGGATCCGGACAGCCTCGCCCAGGTTTTTACTTTTTGGACAACTTTAACACCTAATACACCTTTCAAGGGAATCTATGAATTACCTCCCGGTCATCACATGCTGGTAAAAGACGGGAATATTCGGATTGAGCGATATTGGAGTATGGAATTTCCTTCCGGAAACAATTCTAATCACACGAGTATAACTCAAAAAGTTGAAGAACTTGAAAATTTACTGAAAGATGCTGTTCGCATCAGGCTTAGGGCTGATGTTCCTGTTGGTGCATATTTAAGTGGTGGTCTCGATTCGAGTGTTACTACATCTTTAATACATGAAATTGATCCCGGGGTTCTGAACACTTTTTCGATTGGATTCAAGGAAAAAGCATTTGATGAAACTGTTTATCAGCAGGAATGCGCAAAATATTTTGATACCAGGCATACAGCTTTTGAGTGTACATCGGATGATATTGCTGAACAATTTGAAAAAACAATATGGCATACCGAATTTCCGCTTCTCAGAACTTCACCAACTCCGATGTTCCTTCTGTCAAAGAAAGTAAGAGAGAGCAATATCAAAGTTGTAATCACAGGTGAAGGCGCTGATGAAATTCTGGCTGGATATAATATTTTTAAGGAAGCAAAAATCAGAAGATTCTGGGCGAAGGATCCTAATTCTACATCCCGACCGAAACTTCTCTCAAAACTCTATCCTTACCTTCCTATGATGAAGGAATCAAATAACCTTGCTCTGAAAATGTTTTTTGGATACAAATTAGGTGAGACAGATGATCCGTTGTATTCACATTTATTGCGTTGGCATAACACTTCCCGTATAAAAACATATTTTTCAAAGGATTTTACTTCTGCAATAAAAGAATTTGACCCACTAGATGGCGTCTATTCATCGTTACCAGAAAACTTTATGAATTGGAGTGATCTGGCAAAATCTCAATTCCTTGAATCTTCAATTTTTATGTCAGGTTATTTGCTGTCATCACAAGGAGATCGTATGGGAATGGGTAATTCTGTTGAAGGACGTTTTCCTTTTCTTGATTACAGATTGATTGAATTTAGCACAAAATTGCCTGACCGCTATAAGCTGAATTGCCTGAATGAAAAATTTCTTTTGAAGAAAATGAGTGTAGGTAAAATACCGGATTCAATAACAAAGCGGTCGAAGCAGGCTTACCGCGCACCTATTGCCAGTAGTTTCTTCAGCGTTAATGCTCCAGGCACTATTAACGATATTTTGTCCGAAGAAAGTATTAATGAATTTGGGATATTTGACCCTGTAAAAGTTCAATCTTTGATAAAAAAGATAAAGAATAAAACTAACGTGTCCGAAATGGATCAAATGGCTATTGCTGGCATACTTTCTACACAATTTCTATATAAGTTGTTTATTAAAGATACGATAAAAGCAAATGTCGGATGTCTTGCGAACCTGAGAATAGTTAACGAAGGTTAATAAATTGTGTATTTGAATCAGTATTCTGAACAACTGTATATTGTAAAAGTGAATTTGTAATGTACAATACTTCGTTTTCAATTTATCCTTCTTAATTTGCACGAAGAATTTCTAATTTTAAACGAATAATATAATTTACTGTGAATAGAATTATTAAAGCTGACCTATACAGACATGATGGCCTGGTTGGGATGAGAGGATTTATAATTGGCTGGTTCTATCCAGGTTTCCGGTATACATATTTATTCGGAAAGTGTCAGCAACATAAGAAATTACATTAAGAGGCATTGTATATCGCATATTGAAGAGAAAATTACAGGTTTAAATATGGTTATGATATAGATTTAGGGGGCGCAGATTGGTGAAGGTTTATATCTATCAGACCATTGCGGTGCTGTTATAATTGGGCCGGTAAAGATGGGTAAGAATTGTAACATTGCCCATTCTGTAACTATAGGCAGGAACAATAAAGATGGAAAGATTGGTATTGCCACAATAGATGATTACGTGTGGATTTGTACAGGTTCTGTTTTGGTCGGAAGTATTATTATTTGAAAAAATGTATTAATTGCACCAAACTCATATGTGAATATTGATATTCCTGTTAACTCTCTGGTAATTGGAAATCCTGCAGTAATTATTAAAAAAGAAAATCACACTAAAAACTATATTCATAATATTCTGAATTAGTGGTTTTTAAATTTCAACTTTAAAAAGTAAAACATCCCAATGAATAGCATTACTAAGAGTAAAGCAGGATTTTTGAAAAGATTATTTCTGAAATCCAGAAAAAAAGCTTTGCTGTTATTTGCTATTTTTGGATTGACTTTTATAATTATATTTGCTATAAGTGGTTATTATTCAGCATTTGGTATGACCTCCTATTTACCTGAAAATATTTCTTTTCCCTCATCTGTTTCTCCAGATTCTGGTCAGATTGAAATTGAAAACCCCTGGTATATTCTTAGCATTGACAACAATGGAAACTTAATTGTTAAGTCTCAGAAAAGGGAAGTGATTATGTCTGGTTTAAGATATTATGCTGAATATGAGGGCAAAAAAGGGAATTTGGGGCTCAAAAATGTTTTCGTGCGGCGCACAAATGACAGTACCATTACAATAAAGGGTGAAAGCCAAAATAAGGCGGTAGTTAATTTAACTTTGGTAATTCATAAATTCCTGCCTAAATTAGATATAAGTGTAAATACTAGTTATACCGCTGCTACAGTTGTAACCCGTGAAGCACTTGTTGCTTCATTTAATGTTCCAGTTTCAGAAGTGTACCTTAAAAACCGAAAAATTGATAAACAGGATTTTGAAGATGAATACTGGCTTAATAAGGAAGGTGTAAGTTTTGGTACAAATAACAGATCAGCCTTAATTTATCACACACCGAATATATCGTCCTTACAATTAGAAACATCGAAGAGGCTTCTTTTTATAAATCTGGATTATTATTTAGATCATCCCTATGCACATATGCCTTTTCTTAAAAATGGCAATGGGAAATTGGAAGATGGCGGAGATTTGATTGACCAGTCAAAATCGAATTATAATAAAGGTTCTCAACGAAATGTTTTTTTTTCAATCAACTTTGGAATCTTACCTAAGGTAACACCCAGGTTAATGTCAGTTCCATTTGGATACCAGGCAGGATACGTCGTTACTGAACATGCTGATGGTGGAAACATTAAAACTCAGCGTGCTGTTTATTTCGGTTCTGAAGATATTTTAAGAGCTTCAGATGCAGTTGGCGGTTTTGTCGGACATAAGATATCAACGACTAAAAGTGTTTTCTATGTGGATTCATCAGGCATGAGCGGCACCGCAATTTACGATAAACAGAATGATACCTCATTATTGAATTTTTTAGACCAGATTTATGCAACAGGTTTATATGATCTTTGTTTACATACACCTGAAAACCTGTCGTCAAACCGAAAAGTTCTGGAGGAATCAATTAGGTTTATGAAAAATAGGTACAACACTGAAACATGGATTGATCATGGATTTTTTGGAGGCTTGATTAATAGGGAATGCTTAGCTGCAGATGGAATGGACTCAAATTCTGTATATTATGCTGCTGATTTATGGAAAAAATATAATACGCGCTATTTCTGGAGTCCAGCTGTTGAGTTTATTCAGGAATCTACGCACATTTCGTTGACATCAAAGATTAAAAAATTTAAGTTTTATGATGCTTATGTAAGTTTTTGGAAGCATTATCTTTGTCCAAGAGATCTCAAAGAAATGAGTCCTATTGGTGCATTAAACGAATTATCCAGAAGATTTTCAGTACAGAATGAATTAAATTCTCTTAAGCCTCATGACGGGGACTCGTATCCGACACCATTATACTGGCAAAATCCAACCAGGAGCGATCATTTCTATTCTTGGGCAACTGATTATTCTCAAACGTATGATGATTTATCTCCAAAAGCCGTTAAAAGGGAGTCGGTACAACTTACTAATCTCGTTAATGATTGGGGCGTTTTTATCAGTCATGGTTATTATGTGCGTAAGGATCCTTCAAATTTGATAACAAAAGATCAGAAAGGCAAAATGCATATTAACCCATACTTTGATGAAATTCTTGGATTAATAGCTCAAAAGCGGGATAAAAAGGAATTATTTGTTACAACCGTCAGAGATCTACTTGACTACTGGATTAAACTTGATAAGATTTCTTTTGATTATTTGCCAAACGGAGAAGTTAGTGTTACTAATCATAACAATATGCCTATTAAAGGTTTGTCGCTTGCTGTGCGTGCTAAAAATGTAAAAATATACGGCAAAGTCACAACAATGAAAAGAGTTGGTGACGATACCATTATTTGGTTTGATATTAATGGATATGAAACATTACGCTTGAACGTTATCCAATAAATATAAGTATTTATGCTTCAAAATTTAAAAAGTATTGTAGCCCAAAATATTCACAATTTACAAGGTTGGAATACAAAGCGTAAAATTGTTGTGATTGAAAGCGATGATTGGGGGACAATCAGAATGCCTTCAAAGGAAGTTTATGTAAAATTATTAATATCCGGAATTCGGGTTGATAAATGTGAATATAACAGGTATGACTCTATAGCAAGTGAAGAAGATCTTTCTGCTTTATTTGAAGTGCTATTGCAATTCAAAGACATAAATGGAAAATCTCCGGCAATTACAGCTAATACTATTGTTGCCAATCCGGATTTTAATAAGATTAGAGCCTCTGGATTTAAAGAATACCATTACGAACTTTTTACTGAAACTCTTAAACGATATCCAAATCATTCGAATTCTTTTTTACTCTGGAAACAAGGTATTCAGGAAGGTATTTTTGTTCCCCAATTCCACGGTCGGGAACATGTGAATATTAACCGTTGGATGAATGCATTACAAGGGAATCTTCCTGAAACTCGTCTAGCTTTTGACTTAGAATTATTTGGCATCAGTACTCATATTACAACTGAAAAAAGAAGGAGTTATCTGGCCTCCCTTGATTTTGACTCATTCTCCGAACTTGAGAGTCAAAAAATGATACTAACCGATGGATTGAACCAATTTGAAAAAATATTTGGTTATCATTCTTCATCCTTTATTGCAACTAATCACATATGGAACAGTGTTTTAGAAACAGAATTAGGGCAGGCTGGGATTAAATATATACAAGGCTCATCTTCTCAATATGAACCAATGGGAGATAATAAACCGTATAAGAAAATCCGCCATCAATTAGGTGAAAAAAACAATTCTGGTCAGATTTATCTTAAGCGTAATTGTAGTTTTGAACCATCGATGCATAAAAAAAAGCATATTATCAAAGATTGTATTGACGATATGGCAACTGCTTTCAGGTGGAATAAACCTGCAATTATCAGTGCTCACAGATTGAATTTTATTGGTTCAATTGTTCTGGAAAATCGTACAGAGAATTTAAAGTTATTTGCTGAATTAATCAGAATTGCTCAGGATAAGTGGCCTCAAATTGAATTTATGACTTCAGAACAACTTGGGAATTTAATAGTGAAAGTTGAAAGTTAGTTGGTGACCTCTAAAGTTTGATATTAATCGAATTGATTTTATACAGAAAAGCCGCCCGATGAGGCGGCTTTTGTATTTTTATCAATTCTGATTTTAACCTAATTTTTGACTATTATGTTCTTCGTATAGATTTGACCGTTTAAATCCAAAGATGCAATATAGGTACCTGGCTTTTCATTCCCCATATTAATAGCAACATTTTTCTCGCCTGTTCTAATCGCTGAATATACTTCTGATCCATTTATACTGAAGATCCGTATACCTACTGGTTGATTTATAACTTTTCCCAGGTCAATATTAACAATGTCAGTAGTTGGATTGGGATAAATTGAGATATCATTCTCGGAGAAGGTTTCAGAAGTTGAAATTTTATCTATTCCGGTTGTTACAATTTTGGTTGAATCCTTTACTATATCTATGCTAACAACCGATAATGTGGATAAAGAATCTATTCCGTTATCCTGGGCGATTACTGTTAGTGAAATAAGTGCATTGTGTCCATAAAATAGTCTGGATGGATCAGCAACACTGATTAGTCCTGTAGTATCAGAAAGATTGAATGTATGGCTTTCATCTCCGGCAACTATCTTGTATTTAATCTTCTGGCCTTTATCTGGATCATTGGCTTTGACATAGCCAATTTTTGTCCCTGGTGCAGAATTTTCAACAACACTCAAAATCTGATTTTCCAGAACAGGTGGTTCATTAACATCAAGTACCTCAATGGTTATGTTTGCAAAAGTTTTTAGCAGACCTATGCCATTATCCTGAATTGAAACTTCTAAATTGAATGTATTATTCTCTTCAAAGTTAATTGGAGCAGGATTATTTACATAGATTGAACCGTTACCTGGATCAATTTTAAACGCATCATTAAGATTTCCTGAAATAATCGAGTATGTCAGGGTTTGGTTGAAATCAAAATCTTTTGCAATTACCGATCCAACAAATGTTTGGGCTGGATCATTTTCTGATAATGAAAAAGTCTGGTCAGGACAAACTGGTTGTTCATTTATATCTTCAACATTTATTGTTACTATTGCTTCACTTGAGAGCCCTACATTATCCTGAACTTTGACCGAAAGATTAAAAACAGGATGACCTTCAAAACAAACAACAACTGGATTATTAATATTTAAACATCCTGTATTTGCATCTATTGTAAAGCTATTTCCAATATTCCCGGCAATTATACTATAGGTCAAAGGATTATTGGAATTCGGATCGGTAGCTAATATAGTTCCAACTTTAGTGCCAATTGGTTGGTGTTCAAGAGTGTTTATCGTTTGGCTTAGAATTACTGGGGCATCGTTTGAACTAAAGAAAACTGTAATTTTAGCCTGGCTGCTCATTGGTACGGAACCATTGTCCTGAACTTTTATGACCAATTGTACTGAATCATTTGACAATAATACCAATGCAGTAGTATCAGCTATAAATAGCTCTCCTGTTGTTGCATTAATAGTGAAAATGCCATCTGAATTTCCAGAATATATATCGAAGTTTAGAGTCTGGTCCTGATTAGGATCATCGGCTTTAATTATTCCTACTGAAGTTCCAATTGCTGAATTTTTCAGTAACGGAAATACCTGGTCGTTAATAACCGGTGGTTTATTGCTGGCTGGTAATACATTTATGCTGATAGTTGCGATATTAAATAAATAACCCGAACCATTATCAAAAACTGCCACACCCAGTACAATTGAAGAATTGATACTTTGGTTTATAGCAGCAGAATCAACAAGTATCAACTCGCCTGTAGACGGATTGATCGAAAAAATGTGATTGATATTTCCATAGATAATAAAATAGGAAAGAGTCTGCGCTACATCAGGATCTGCAGCAATTACAGTACCAATGTTAGCTCCATTAGTTGAGTTCTCCACAACTGAAAAAGATTGATTGCTGATAACCGGTTCTTCATTTACATCTGTTAATGTAATCGTTACAGTAGCCTGGTTGCTGAGTGTACCCGTTCCGTTATCCTGTACTTTTACTACCAATGCGAATGAAGGAGCGCTTTCAAAATTTAACGCAGCTGAATTTGCGACTGAAAGTACACCGGTGGAAGCATTGATGGCAAAAGCACTGTCTGTGTTTCCGGAAAGGATTGAGAATGTTTTGGTTTGAGCTGCATCAGGATCTGAAGCAACAACAGTTCCGATGGTTGTTCCATTAGCAGAGTTCTCCGGAACTGAAAAAGATTGATTGCTGATAACCGGTGCCTGATTAGATCCTTGCGAAATAGTAATGGTAATAGTGGACAGATCTGATAAGTTGCCTGTTCCGTTATCTGTTACTTTAATAGAGAGAAGGAATGTTGGGTTTATTGAAAAATCTAATGCTGTATTATTTGCTACAATTAATTCTCCTGTTAAAATATCTATGGAGAATGCATTTCCCGTATTTCCAGAGGTAATGAAGTATGAAAGAGACTGATCTGCATCCTGGTCTGTTGCATTTACAATACCAACAGAAGTTGAGTTAGAAGCAAATTCCATAACGCTGAAAGTCTGATTACTGATTACCGGTGCTTCATTAACATCTGTTAAAGAAATCGTTACAGTAGCCTGGTTGCTGAGTGCTCCCGTTCCGTTATCCTGTACTTTTATTACCAAACTAAAAGAAGGAACGCTTTCGAAGTTTAGTGCCGCTGAATTGGTAACTGAAAGTACACCGGTAGAAGCGTTGATGGCAAAAGCGCCGTTTGTGTTTCCTGAAAGGATAGAGAAAGTTTTGGTTTGAGCAGCATCAGGATCTGAAGCAACAACAGTACCTGCGGTTGATCCATTGGCTGAGTTCTCCGCAACAGAAAAAGATTGATTGCTGATAACAGGTGCTTCATTAACATCTGTTAATGAAATCGTTACAGCAGCCTGGTTGCTGAGAGTACCCGTTCCGTTATCCTGAACTTTAACCACCAAAGAGAATGAAGGAGCGCTTTCAAAATTTAACGCAGCTGAATTTGCGACTGAAAGTACACCGGTAGAAGCGTTGATGATAAAAGCGCCGTTTGTGTTTCCTGAAAGGATAGAGAATGTTTTGGTTTGAGCTGCATCAGGATCTGAAGCAACTACAGTTCCTGCGGTTGATCCATTGGCTGAGTTTTCCGTAACAGAAAAAGATTGATTGCTGATAACCGGAGCCTCATTAATATCTGTTAATGAAATCGTTACAGTAGCCTGGTTGCTCAGAGTACCCGTTCCATTATCCTGAACTTTTACTATCAAACTGAAAGAAGGAGCACTTTCGAAATTTAACGCTGCTGAATTGGCGACTGCAAGTACACCTGTGGAAGCGTTGATGGCAAAAGCCCCGTTTGTGTTTCCTGAAAGGATAGAGAATGTTTTGGTTTGAGCTGCATCGGGATCTGAAGCAACAACAGTTCCTATATTTGTTCCATTGGCTGAGTTCTCTGCAACAGAAAAAGATTGATTGCTGATAACCGGTGCCTGATTAGGTTCTTGAGAAATAGCAATGGTAATAGTGGCCAGATCTGATAGGTTGCCTGTTCCATTATCTGTTATTTTAATAGTGAGAAGGAATGTTGGATTTATTGAAAAATCTAATGCTGTATTATTTGCTACAATTAATTCTCCAGTTAGAATATTAATGGAGAATGCATTTCCCGTATTCCCAGAGGTAATGAAATATGAAAGAGATTGATTTGCATCCGGGTCTGTTGCATATACAGTACCAACAGAAGTTGAGTTAGACGCAAATTCCATGACGCTGAAAGTCTGATTGCTGATAACCGGTGCTTCATTAACATCTGTTAATGAAATCGATACAGTAGCCTGGTTGCTGAGTGTACCTGTTCCGTTATCCTGCACTTTTATTACCAAAGCGAAAGAAGGAGCGCTTTCAAAGTTTAACGCCGGAGAATTGGCCACTGAAAGTACTCCGGTAGATGCGTTGATAGCGAAAGCCCCGTTTGTGTTTCCTGAAAGGATAGAGAATGTTTTGGTTTGAGCTGCATCAGGATCTGAAGCAATTGCAGTACCAATGTTTATTCCATTGGCTGAGTTCTCTGCGACAGAAAAAGATTGATTGCTGATAACCGGCGCTTCATTAACATCTGTTAATGAAATCGATACAGTAGCCTGGCTGCTGAGTGCTCCCGTTCCATTATCCTGTACTTTTACAACCAAAGCGAAAGAAGGAGCACTTTCAAAATTTAACGCAGCTGAATTTGCGACTGAAAGTACACCGGTAGAAGAATTGATGGTAAAAGCGTCGTTTGTATTTCCGGAAAGGATAGAGAAAGTTTTGGTTTGAGCAGCATCAGGATCTGAAGCAACAACAGTTCCTATATTTGTTCCATTGGCTGAGTTCTCCGCAACAGAAAAAGATTGATTGCTGATAACCGGCGCTTCATTAACATCTGTTAATGAAATCGATACAGTAGCCTGGCTGCTGAGTGCTCCCGTTCCATTATCCTGTACTTTTACCACCAATGCGAAAGAAGGAGCACTTTCGAAGTTTATCGCTGCTGAATTGGCAATTGAAAGTACACCCGTGGAAGCGTTGATGGCAAAAGCCCCGTTTGTGTTTCCTGAAAGAATTGAGAACGTCTTTGTTTGTGCAGCATCTGGATCTGAAGCAATTACAGTTCCTGCGGTTGTTCCATTGGCTGAGTTCTCTGCAACAGAAAAAGATTGATTGCTGATAACCGGTGTTTCATTAATATCAAGGAGAGAAACAGTTACAGTAGCCTGGCTGCTGAGTGTTCCTGTGCCGTTATCCTGCACTTTTATTACCAAAGCGAAAGAAGGAGCACTTTCGAAATTTAACGCAGCTGAATTTGCGACTGAAAGTACACCGGTAGAAGCATTGATGGTAAAAGCGCCGTTTGTATTTCCGGAAAGGATAGAGAAAGTTTTGGTTTGAGCTACATCGGGATCTGAAGCAACAACAGTTCCTGCGGTTGATCCATTGGCTGAGTTCTCTGCAACAGAAAAAGATTGATTGCTGATAACCGGTGTTTCATTAATATCAAGGAGAGAAACAGTTACAGTAGCCTGGCTGCTGAGTGTACCCGTTCCGTTATCCTGTACTTTTACTACCAATGCGAATGAAGGTGCACTTTCAAAATTTAATGCCGCTGAATTGGCCACTGAAAGAACACCAGTTGAAGAGTTGATGACAAAAGCGCCGTTTGTATTTCCGGAAAGGATAGAGAAAGTTTTGGTTTGAGCAGCATCCGGATCCGAAGCAACAACAGTTCCTGCGGTTGATCCATTGGCTGAGTTCTCCGCAACTGAAAAAGATTGATTGCTGATAATCGGAGCTTCGTTAACATCAAGTAAAGTAGCAGTAACAGTAGCCTGGCTGCTGAGTGTACCCGTTCCGTTATCCTGTACTTTTACTACCAAAGCGAAAGAAGGAGTACTTTCGAAGTTTAACGCAGCTGAATTTGCGACTGAAAGAACACCAGTTGAAGAGTTGATGACAAAAGCGCCGTTTGTATTTCCGGAAAGGATAGAGAAAGTTTTGGTTTGAGCAGCATCCGGATCCGAAGCAACAACAGTTCCTGCGGTTGATCCATTGGCTGAGTTCTCCGCAACAGAAAAAGATTGATTGCTGATAATCGGAGCTTCATTAACATCAAGCAAAGTAACAGTAACTGTAGCCTGGCTGCTGAGTGTACCCGTTCCGTTATCCTGCACTTTTACAACCAAAGCGAAAGAAGGAGCGCTTTCGAAATTTAACGCAGCTGAATTTGTGACAGAAAGTACACCTGTGGAAGCGTTGATGGCAAAAGCACCATTTGTATTTCCTGAAAGGATAGAGAATGTTTTATTTTGAGCTGCATCAGGATCGGAGGCAACTACAGTTCCTGCGGTTGTTCCATTAGCTGAGTTCTCCGCAACAGAAAAAGATTGATTGCTGATAACCGGAGCCTCATTAACATCGAGTAAAGTAGTAGTAACAGTAGCCTGGCTGCTGAGTGTACCCGTTCCGTTATCCTGCACTTTTACTATCAAACTGAAAGAAGGAGTACTTTCGAAATTTAACGCTGCTGAATTGGCGACTGAAAGTACACCTGTGGAAGAGTTGATGGCAAAAGCACCGTTTGTGTTTCCTGAAAGGATAGAGAATGTTTTGGTTTGAGCTGCATCAGGATCTGTAGCAACTACAGTTCCTGCGGTTGATCCATTGACTGAGTATTCCGCAACAGAAAAAGATTGATTGTTGATAACCGGTGCTTCATTGGCATCTATTAATGAAATCGTTACAGTAGCCTGGCTGCTGAGTGTACCCGTTCCGTTATCCTGCACTTTTACAACCAAAGCGAAAGAAGGAGCGCTTTCGAAATTTAACGCAGCTGAATTTGTGACAGAAAGTACACCTGTGGAAGCGTTGATGGCAAAAGCACCATTTGTATTTCCTGAAAGGATAGAGAATGTTTTAGTTTGAGCTGCATCAGGATCGGAGGCAACTACAGTTCCTGCGGTTGTTCCATTAGCTGAGTTCTCCGCAACAGAAAAAGATTGATTGCTGATAACCGGAGCCTCATTAACATCGAGTAAAGTAGTAGTAACAGTAGCCTGGCTGCTGAGTGTACCCGTTCCGTTATCCTGCACTTTTACTATCAAACTGAAAGAAGGAGTACTTTCGAAATTTAACGCTGCTGAATTGGCGACTGAAAGTACACCTGTGGAAGCGTTGATAGCAAAAGCACCGTTTGTGTTTCCTGAAAGGATAGAGAATGTTTTGGTTTGAGCTGCATCAGGATCTGTAGCAACTACAGTTCCTGCGGTTGATCCATTGACTGAGTTTTCCGCAACAGAAAAAGATTGATTGTTGATAACCGGTGCTTCATTGGCATCTATTAATGAAATCGTTACAGTAGCCTGGCTGCTGAGTGTACCCGTTCCGTTATCCTGCACTTTTACAACCAAAGCGAAAGAAGGAGCGCTTTCGAAATTTAACGCAGCTGAATTTGTGACAGAAAGTACACCTGTGGAAGCGTTGATGGCAAAAGCACCATTTGTATTTCCTGAAAGGATAGAGAATGTTTTGGTTTGAGCTGCATCAGGATCTGAAGCAACAACAGTACCTGCGGTTGATCCATTGGCTGAGTTCTCCGTAACAGAAAAAGATTGATTGCTGATAACCGGAGCCTCATTAACATCGAGTAAAGTAGCAGTAACAGTAGCCTGGCTGCTGAGTGTACCCGTTCCGTTATCCTGTACTTTTACTACCAAAGCGAAAGAAGGAGTACTTTCGAAGTTTAACGCTGCTGAATTGGCGACTGAAAGTACACCTGTGGAAGAGTTGATAGCAAAAGCACCGTTTGTGTTTCCTGAAAGGATAGAGAATGTTTTGGTTTGAGCTGCATCAGGATCTGTAGCAACTACAGTTCCTGCGGTTGATCCATTGACTGAGTTTTCCGCAACAGAAAAAGATTGATTGTTGATAACCGGTGCTTCATTGGCATCTATTAATGAAATCGTTACAGTAGCCTGGCTGCTGAGTGTACCCGTTCCGTTATCCTGCACTTTTACAACCAAAGCGAAAGAAGGAGCGCTTTCGAAATTTAACGCAGCTGAATTTGTGACAGAAAGTACACCTGTGGAAGCGTTGATGGCAAAAGCACCATTTGTATTTCCTGAAAGGATAGAGAATGTTTTGGTTTGAGCTGCATCAGGATCTGAAGCAACAACAGTACCTGCGGTTGATCCATTGGCTGAGTTCTCCGTAACAGAAAAAGATTGATTGCTGATAACCGGAGCCTCATTAACATCGAGTAAAGTAGCAGTAACAGTAGCCTGGCTGCTGAGTGTACCCGTTCCGTTATCCTGTACTTTTACTACCAAAGCGAAAGAAGGAGTACTTTCGAAGTTTAACGCTGCTGAATTGGCGACTGAAAGTACACCTGTGGAAGAGTTGATGGCAAAAGCACCGTTTGTGTTTCCTGAAAGGATAGAATATGAAAGACTCTGTGCAGCATCGGGATCCGAAGCTAATACAGTTCCAATGGTTGTTCCATTAGGAGTATTTTCATTAAGTTGAATATTTTGGTTTTGAATGAAAGGTTTTTTATTTATTATAGTGTCAGTAGTCCTAAATAGTATTATAGAAGTATAAGGTAATAATGATAAACTTCCTGAATAAACCTTATTATCAATACCAAGATAAGGTTCCGCTAGGGTAATGAATGAATTGGAATTAGTAGCATTATATTCAAAACGGAGAAAATCTTCAGGATTAACGATTGTTGCATTAGCCTCGTAAAATTCAATATTGTCAACATACAATTCACTGTCATCATCATCAACGAAGAAATACAGTTTTGCGGAAGAAAGAGATAAGGTAGGTGTAATTTGAATTTTCTGATTTGTTATTGTATCAGAGAAAGTAACAAACTGTTCTATTGAAGCCACTCTATAAGGAGCTAAATTTTCTATTAATTTAACTCTTAGTATTCTATTCTTTTTTGTGCTGACTAAACTAAATTTTGCTTCATAGACTGTTCCTGCGTTAACAGGACCAATATTACCTGATAGTAAAGATTCATTAAAATCCGTTGATAATGAAGAAATTGAATATTTTGCAGAACCCGCATTTATTTTATTCGTATTGTCCCAGCTTATAGTGGAAGTACCTGAATAAGACTTGCTAAAGTTTGTTACACCAGTATTAAAGGTTCCATTGGTAAATTTGTTAGTTCCAATAAGAGAATTTATTTTATATAAAGGTAATGTTAAAGGTGATTTTTTCCCTGTTGTATCGATTTCGCTTAACCACCTATAATATGAGTATGATTTCTTATAAGATTTTGCTGCGGTAATATATGTCATATAAGATACTCTTTCATCTTTAAATATATTTATATAGTAGTTGCCGCTAAATTTTCCAAATGATAGTATATCATTTACAGCGGATGACTCTTTTATAAGGGTTTGTGATAAACTGTTAATTATAAAGGAATTATGTTGAATTACATTATTCCGGATCTGATCATCAACTGAATTCTGAATTAGCTGTAATTGGTTAGCAGTACCATATATCAGGTTATCATGAACATTGTTTTCATGACCATTATGGATATAAATTCCGGCAGCTGAGCAAAAGGCAACAGTGTTATTATATACTTCGACATTTGATGCATTATAATCTAAATATATACCATTTGCATCACCTGTGGTTCCTGTAGCTCCTGCAGGTGCTCCAATACCATTAATTACAATGTTATTTGATATTTTCCTACCAATATAAGTTCCAACCCCTGTATAAATACCACCCCCATCATCTGCTACAATGCAAAATGTATCAATATAGTTTTTGTTCACAGTTACATTATTTGCATAAAAGCAAATACCAATATAGCCTGTATTTGTAATGTTGTTATTTTCAACTAGACCATTATGCGCATCCGATAACGTTATTGCTGAAAACATTGTACTTGAAGAGCCACTAATTGTTGCATTATTTCCCATACCAGCAAATAGTCCGGTCTTGGTAATTGTGTTATTTTTAATTGTTGAATAGGTACAGCCATAAGCTAACGAAATTGCTTTGTTGTTGCTATTGGTTATTTTGGAGTTTGAAACAGTCAAATAAGTTGATGAACCTATAGCTGTTATAGCATTTGTGCCTGAATAATTAATATCACAATTATCTACAATTATATGAGATGAAGCTGAAACATATACTCCAGCAATATTATTTCCTTGTATTTCTAAGTTCAATAAAGTGATATTGGATTTTGAACTTATATCAATTGCCTTATTTAAAGTACTTACTTTTACTACGAAAGAATCAGGATTATTCACGCCAAAATACATATAAAGTTTACCCGATTTATAAGCCCAATCACCTAGTTCGGTTAAACACCTTAAATCATTCTGAATAAAATATCCATAACCATTTTGTGCATTATTTGTCGACCCGCTTGTATACGTAATAGTACTTCCCGAATGATTTGTTATTAAACTTCTATCAATCACCCAATTCCATTTCCTAATAACCACTTCTGCACCTG
This sequence comes from Bacteroidales bacterium, assembly GCA_963665485.1. Classification (GTDB taxonomy): domain Bacteria; phylum Bacteroidota; class Bacteroidia; order Bacteroidales; family UBA4417; genus UBA4417. The sequence continues at coordinate 3,398,155 of OY762227.1, forward strand.
TCCAGTTAGTTATAGCACTATTTAAATCCGAATCTGTAATTGTTGTATTTGTAACATGTGAATCAATAGTCAAATATCCAGTTTTGGGATACCTACCTAAAGAGGTATTTATTCCATTAACTGTAACCATGTTAGGTGTTGATTGTACTGTAATAACCTTTGAATAAATACCTGACCCTTCAGATATCCATCCGGATATTGTCTCAAATCCATTAATGATTGGTTTTGTTCCTATTCCAAATGAAGATATTATAATTGGGCTAACTAATGTTCCCGAAAGTGTAGGCGTAATTGTTCCTGTATATATTTCACCTCTTTTAAACAAGATAGAATCTCCGGCAGCCAGACTGTTAAAGACTGAGTTGAGTTTACTTATTGTTTTCCAAGGTGTTGCTGGATTTCGTGCTTGGATGCTTGTTCTTGAATCATCTCCGCTTGTGGATGAAATGTAATAATTGTTGCCTGCTTTTACTTCACTGAATAGTAGGAATAAGAAAACAAGGAAAATTGAGATGAGTGAGGGAAAGGTATACCCAGTGTTACGAGTAAAAGAGAAAGAGAGCATTGCAGTGTGAGTTTTGTTAGTATACAAGTAATTCCTAGTTCAAAAATGCGGTAAAGCGGTAGTAGGTTCTGAGCGTATTCTATTGCGAGTTGTATATATTTATTACTCATCGAATAAAAAGTAACTTAATAATCTTAATATATAAATATTCCAAAATGTTTAAATTTATGTCTTAATGGTTTAACAACGTTACATAAACAAGTAATAATTACATTGCTTAGAAATAGACTTGAAGAATTTATTCAAATTGATCTTAAAGATTTTTGAATTAGTGCTTTATAATTCCATTGTATTCTGAAATTTTGATTTTACAATAGCCCTTATAATGTAATTCTTGCTATGCAAAATTTACATGATGATGTGAGAAATTGTCAAAAAAAAACAGCAAGACGAATCTTGCTGTTCATAATTATAATAAATGTTGATTTTAATTTGAATTTGCTATGTTATTTAACAATCAACTTTGACGTTTTTACAAAATGGGAATTAATTACTCTAATAATATATATTCCACTGTTAAAGAGGATTCTTCCAATGTGATAAGTGTCCGAATTTTGAATTAATCCGGAATAACATTTGACACCAGTTATGGAAAAAATTTCTAATGTAGCTTCAGAAGAAAGATTCTCAATTTTTATGTTAAGTTCATCGTTTCCCAGAGGATTTGGATACACTGATAATTTAACATCCACTTCAACTTTAGCAATATCTTCCTTTTTTATTTCTGCTGATTTAATTGTTCCAAGTGGGGATAAGACAGAACCTGGAATGATTTCTGAAGGAACAGTCCCAGTTTGTCCAGGTTTTAACCATCCTACAGCAAGGTTATCTTCATACGTGGCTTCCTTCTGAAGTACTTCAACGTAATAACTTTTCCCTTGGATCAGATTAATTACTACGGATTTCTGAGTAGCATATTTATTCCATTCCCTGGAGTTTGTAAAATCAGTATGATAGGCGATTTTTTTTACATTAGCTGACTGGTCATCAGTACTAAGCCAAAGTTCACAATTATTATTCCCTGCAATCCAGAAGGTATAGCTTCCTGTTGCCGGAGCACAAATGTATCCTACTATTCTGGCACCAAAATTATCTGCCAGATTTGTTGTACCTTCAATAGAAGTTAACAAAGTAGTTGAAGATGGATTATTCGGATAATTTATATTGCTAGTAAGGCTACTAACAGCAATACTGCTTCCAATATTATTCCAGACCTGGTAAGTGATATTTCCGGTCGCTGAACATTGAGGGCTGGCAACTGTCACCAAGCAGGTAGCAGATTTATTACTTCCATCTGTAGTGGTAGCTGTGATTATCGCTGTCCCTGATGCTATTCCTGTTATTATCCCACTACTATTAACTGTCAAAACAGCCTGGTTACTAGAAGTCCAAATAAGAGAAGTATTGTCAGCGTTCTCAGGCAAAATTGTAGCTAACAGCATAACGGAAGAGCCTGTATTTACATTAGAAGTTGATTGTAAACTTAGTGAAGAAACTAAATTAGGTTGAATTGTTTTAATTGTTCCAAGTGGGGATAAGACAGAACCTGGAATGATTTCTGAAGGAACAGCCCCAGTTTGTCCAGGTTTTAACCATCCTACAGCAAGGTTATCTTCATACGTGGCTTCCTTCTGAAGTACTTCAACGTAATAACTTTTCCCTTGGATCAGATTAATTACTACGGATTTCTGAGTAGCATATTTATTCCATTCCCTGGAGTTTGTAAAATCAGTATGATAGGCGATTTTTTTTACATTAGCTGACTGGTCATCAGTACTAAGCCAAAGTTCACAATTATTATTCCCTGCAATCCAGAAGGTATAGCTTCCTGTTGCCGGAGCACAAATGTATCCTACTATTCTGGCACCAAAATTATCTGCCAGATTTGTTGTACCTTCAATAGAAGTTAACAAAGTAGTTGAAGATGGATTATTCGGATAATTTATATTGCTAGTAAGGCTACTAACAGCAATACTGCTTCCAATACTATTCCAGACCTGGTAGGTGATATTTCCGGTCGCTGAACATTGAGGGCTGGCAACTGTCACCAAGCAGGTAGCAGATTTATTACTTCCATCTGTAGTGGTAGCTGTGATTATCGCTGTCCCTGATGCTATTCCTGTTATTATCCCACTACTATTAACTGTCAAAACAGCCTGGTTACTAGAAGTCCAAATAAGAGAAGTATTGTCAGCGTTCTCAGGCAAAATTGTAGCTAACAGCATAACGGAAGAGCCTGTATTTACATTAGAAGTTGATTGTAAACTTAGTGAAGAAACTAAATTAGGTTGAATTGTTTGAATTGTTCCAAGTGGGGATAAGACAGAACCTGGAATGATTTCTGAAGGAACAGTCCCAGTTTGTCCAGGTTTTAACCATCCTACAGCAAGGTTATCTTCATACGTGGCTTCCTTCTGAAGTACTTCAACGTAATAACTTTTCCCTTGGATCAGATTAATTACTACGGATTTCTGAGTAGCATATTTATTCCATTCCCTGGAGTTTGTAAAATCAGTATGATAGGCGATTTTTTTTACATTAGCTGACTGGTCATCAGTACTAAGCCAAAGTTCACAATTATTATTCCCTGCAATCCAGAAGGTATAGCTTCCTGTTGCCGGAGCACAAATGTATCCTACTATTCTGGCACCAAAATTATCTGCCAGATTTGTTGTACCTTCAATAGAAGTTAACAAAGTAGTTGAAGATGGATTATTCGGATAATTTATATTGCTAGTAAGGCTACTAACAGCAATACTGCTTCCAATATTATTCCAGACCTGGTAGGTGATATTTCCAGTAGAATTACATATAACCGCAACTGTTATAAGGTTTATAGTGATTGTTGCCTGGCTGCTAAGCAATCCTATGCCATTATCCTGCACTTTTATCACCAGAGAATATGATGATGAGGTTTGGGCTGCTATAAGTGAGTAATTTGCAACTGAGATCGCTCCTGTCACTGAATTGATAGCAAAAGCATTGCTTGTGTTGCCCGAAACAATTGTATATGTAAGTATTTGGCCAGCATTTGGGTCAGAAGCCTGAACTGTTCCTACTATTGTTCCGTTTGTTGTAATTTTATTTAGTTGAAAACTTTGATTTAGAATTGTCGGTATCAGGTTAATACTAGAAAGAGGAGGGGATGGGTTTTTAATCAGAATAGCTGAAGTGTAAGGAGAAAGTTTAATGCTATTAATATATGAAGTTCCATCTGTTCCGATGTATGGGAAATCTAAGGCTATTGTTTTGTCATAATTAGATGCATTATATTCAAAGCGAATATGATCATCTCGATTTAAAATAGTAGCATCTACTTCAAAAAACTGAATGTTATCAAAATACACATCCTTTTCTGCGTCACTAATGTACAAATATACACGTGCAGATACAACTGAAATATTAGGTGAAATTATTAGTTCATTGTCTGTTTTAATATTTGTAAAATCAACATATTGTTCCGTATTCAGAACCCTATAGGGTGAAGCACTTTCAATGAGGAGAACTTTCATCATTCTATTTTCATTTATCCCTATTGAACTGAATTTTAAAAGGTAATTCTTTCCTGCTTCAACTGCCCCTACAGTAAAAGATACTAATGATTCGTTATTAATTGTTGATAAAACAGAAAAAGAATGTTTTGCTGAGCCTCCGGTTAACTTACTCGTATTATTCCAGGTAATTGAAGAAGTCCCAGTATAATATCGACTAATTCCTGAAGTATTGACATCAAAGTTACCATTAGTAACCCTATTTGTACCAATTGTATTTTTTATCGTGTTTGTTAAAGTAATAGGGGTTTTTTTTGCATTGAGATCAAATTCTGCTTTCCACCTATTTAATGAATAAGTCTCACGGAATTCTTTACCATTAATGTTAAGATAAAACAATCGAAAAGCTCTGTCTTCGCCAAATGGTGCAACGAAATAATTATTATTTGCGATACCCCAAAGGTTATATTCATCAATATACGAGGTAAAGTCAACCGGAATTTGCAAACTGCTTTTCGTGAAGAAAATATTGTTTTGTAAACTTACATTTCTGTTTGGACTATTCGGAGAGATACGATCATGTGTCAAATCCAATTGAATATCATTGTCGTATAAAGTATTACCTGATATAGATATCTCATGTGAATTATGGACGAAAATTCCAATATTTGTTTTAGAGACTGTATTATTGCTTATGGTTACATTTGTAGATTGATCATCACAATATATTCCTGTTGCGGATGGAATACCAAATGCGGTTCCGCCGGGGGCACCTATTCCATTTAATACAATATTACTGGAAACTATATTCCCAATTGTATTTAGCGAGGTATATATTCCACTTCCATCATCTAATACAGAACAAAAATAATTTATATAATTCTTTGTTATAGTGGAATTATTATTGTGAAAGTTTATCCCAATATAACCAATACTATCAATTTTGTTTTTTTCTATCAAAGCGTTTGGGCCATTACTGACAATGGCTGTATATGATGAAGTACCGCTAACACCCATTCCAGGAATTAAAGCAGTGTTTTTAATGCTATTAGAACTTATCACTGCATTTGAACATGATGCTCCAATTGTAATTCCATTGTTATTGGTGTGATTTATCGAAGAATTACTCAATGTGAAATAATTTGTAGACCCCAAAATAGTAATTGCATTAGTTCCAGAAAAATCTATTGAACAATTTTTAACAGTTATATTTGGGGAATCAACAATGTAAAATGAGGCTACATTAGCGCCTTCGAAAGAAAGATTATCAAAAGTAATAAAGCTGCGGGCATAAATATAAACGGCGGTATCAATAGTACTAGCTCTAACAAGATAAGAAGTTGGACTCTCAAGTCCAAAAAACATATTCAATCTATTGGAGGATTGATCAAAGAACCATTCTCCAAATAAGTCTAAAGTTTTTAAGTCATCTTGAATAAAATAGCCATAGTTATTTTTTGGCTCTGTAGCTGTACTAGGAGTAGTAACGCAGTAAATTGTATTCGTAGAATGACTACTAATTCTATTTATATCCAGCATCCAAGTTCTTTTCTTTATAACAACCTCTGCACCGGTCCAATTAGGTGATCCTGTTAATTCATTATCTGTAATTGATGTAGTTCCAATATGAGATTCAAATTTCAAGTAGCCATAGTTTGGATATCGACCAATTGCTTTTTGTATTCCATTAACGGTCACCATATTTAAGGTAGGTTTACATGACGAAGCTGCACATTGATATATACCATTCCCAACAGAAGTCCATGTAGTAAGGGTTGTAAATCCTGAAATAATGGGTTTAGCTCCTGTTCCATATGCTCCAATAATAATAGGAAGAGCAAAAGTTCCTGATTTAGCCACTTTAATAGATCCATAAAAGGATTCCCCTCTTCTGAAAAGCACCGAATCTCCAGCTGCCAAACTAACGAAAAATGAATTTAATTTAGTTATAGTCTTCCAGGGTGTTAAAGGGTTTTGAGCTTGAGTGTTTGTACGCGTATCGTCTCCTGTTGACGTAGAAAAATAATAATTTTTTGCAGAGAGTGATTGAGTGGTAACTAATAAAATAGTTAAAGTTACTAAGCTTGCTATCAGATGTTTATATGAATTTACTACTTTTGTCATTACTTTTTTTAATATTAATGTGACCTTATTGAAATTTTAGCACATAATAAAGCCCAAACGGACTTCATTATTATTTGCATGTTCAGAAATTCTCAGATTATCTAAAGAAATTTCCCGGCATACATTCAGAAATAATATTTGTTTTACGTTAAGACAAAATTCATTTCTTGGTTAATCATATCTTGATCCATTCACAACTGGATTCAATGCAACTTAATGCAGAATGATTAATATTTGATTTATGTTAGAAATGACGGTACTTGAATTAACGATAACACGTCTACGAGTAGAGGGAGTTGACATATCTGAAATAGTATTTGATTACAAATACCACAAATACGAGAAGATAAGCAGTTAAACTTTCACGATCAGGCAATTGCCTGTAACAATATTTGATTGAAGATAAGCAGATCCTTTTTCATCAATTAAAGATGATTAATTTAATAATCATTCTCAAAGAGATTCGAAGAACAACTATAGTAATTATAGTTTATCCGAATATCAAGACTGAATAGAGTAATACAAGGAGTAATGTACAAATGATGAACTTAGCAGGAACCTGCAGTATATTCATATTCACATTTTGGGAATTTATTAAATTATCCATTTTGTTTTGTACTTGACTAGATCAAAAGTAGTGTAATCATATTTTAAGAATTAACTTTGATTTTAAAAGATTTAAACAATAAGGCCCATAATTGATTGAAATGCTATCTATAAAACAGAAAATCAAATTGTTATAATAGAATATTATTTTATTGTTAATCAAAATCGGAGTAGAATTCAGTAGTAAAATAATTTTACAAATTTCTAAGCCTATTTTTATTGAGAAAATACTGCTCTATATTTATATTAAATTAAAACGCTAGTTTAGAATCATTTTAGATTTTTGAATTTAAAAAAAAATAACGTTTAGGGATTTCCCTAAACGTTATTTTGATTTTAATTTTTAAAAAATCTATTGACCGCTGCCCATTATAACAGCGCGAATAGTTTTAAATGTCAATAGAAAATCCTGTTGTAACGACCAATTATCAATATACTGTAAATCGAGTTTCATCCAATCTTCAAATGAAATACTATTCCTACGTGGCATAATCTGCCAGGTGCATGTTATCCCTGGCCGCATAGATAAGCGACGGAGTTGCCATGGTTTGTACTGGTTAACTTCATTCATTATTGGTGGCCTGGGACCAACAAGTGACATATCACCTTTAAGAACATTGAAAAACTGTGGCAACTCATCCATACTCGTTTTGCGAAGAAATTTGCCTACATTAGTAATGCGTGGGTCATTCTTGATTTTAAAAACCGGCCCGCTTACTTCGTTCTGATCAAGGAGTTGGGCTTGCATTTTTTCAGCATCAACCATCATGGTGCGGAATTTGTAGATATAGAACTCGCGCCCATGTAATCCTACTCTTTTTTGCTTGAAAATAATTGGTCCCTTCGATGTGAATTTTATAAGTGCACCAATGAGAATGAATATTGGCATCCACAAAATAATTACAAAAAAGGAAAAGGAGAAATCGAAAATATACTTCCAGCTCAAAGCAAATTCATTTGCCGGTTTATTATGATAAGTTATGAATGGAGTATGATTAAAATGATGTATCTCACTAGGTTTAGCTGCAACATTGATAAGTTGAGAATTGAGACGGAAAACAATTCCAACTTCTTTGCATGCATCCATTATATGATGAATTTCATTTGAATTAAAGTGATTCTTGCAATAAAAAACTTCATCCACAATTTGGGATTTTATTAAGCAAGACATACTCATTGTCTTTTTCACTACCTTAATACGGGATGTGTATTTATCATAAAGCTTTTGGGAATCCGAAATAATCATAGTTATCTTATATCCCAATTCTCTATGGTCTGCAATATTTTGAATAAAACTTTCATTCTCTTCATCTGCTATAATGATAATGTTTTTAAGATTAATGCCTTTTCTGCGCCGGTTCATGTAATACTGGTTAGCAATTACATAGGAAATGCAAATAACAGCATGATTAAGTATTCCGAATATAAATATGAATTCCTTATAAACGCTCGTTAAATTTAATAAGTTGACCAAACCAAATAAAATTCCGGTTGCGATGATTATAAATTTAACACTCTGCACAAAAAGTTTTGGATAATGGTTTACCCTATAAATCAACAACAGGGCAGTCTTGGATAATCCAATAAACCATACTGGTAACATCAGAAGTAAAAGCGTTAAATATTCAGATGAATATTCAATTGCCGGATTCATAAAATATTGGGCAGCCTTTATTGAGGCAAAATATGTTAAAATGGTTAGAATCATTATAATGATTCTAAACATTGACTTACTTACTTGTTCGTTTTCTCGTATCATAAAAGTGATATGTAACCATGTTTAAAATGATTTGCGTAAACAAGATCGAGAAGTAGGGGAGAGTTAGTGTAGTTTGTGTTTCTTTTAAAGTTTATACATCTGTAGAAGATTACTAAATGTATTAAAAACTCTATAAATCAGCACATACAGAACAAATCAAATTCTATGCCTTTATTTGTAATACCCATATAATCATTAGTATACATCGTAATAGATTGATTCTTGAAAAAAAATCAGTCCCATTTTGAACCGTTATTATTCCAAATTAGCGAAACCTTAATTCTCATTTCCCGACTAATTGTTTTTGAGCTATTTTGTTAATTATTATTTTTAAAACCGATCATTCTGCCTAATAATATCTTAATATAATTCATGCTTAAATTTCTTTAGTAGAAGCGATATTAAAAAAACGATTTGCAATTATGCATATTAATATGAATTTAAAAATCATAATTATGTAGATCAGAAGTAATATAGTAATCCTGATTTTTTCATTTTGAACTTTTCCAAAATGGATTTGTTTTTCAACAAATAACATATGAAATTAACAGTAGATACATACACTATGAAAAACAAAATTTATTATGTGATAGCACTGTCTGTTGTAATAGTCGCAGGCATGTCATTTGTTACAAACAAAGTTAAACCTATGCTAAAAGAAGAAATTGTTAATTATGTAGCTGACGGCGTTACCCTAAAAGGATTTGTTGTTTATGATCAAAGCATACAAGGCAAGCGTCCCGCTGTTTTGGTTGCTCACGAATGGTGGGGATTGAATGACTATAGCAAAAATCGTGCTCGTCAACTAGCCGGATTGGGTTATATTGCAATGGCTGTTGATATGTATGGTGATGGAATAACGGCTTCAAGTCCAGAAAAAGCTCAGGAATTGGCTGCACCCTTTTATAAAAATCCACAATTGGCAAAAACTCGCTTTGAAGCTGCACTAATTAAAGTAAAAGAATTCAATCAGACTGATATATTCAATGTGGCTGCCATAGGTTATTGCTTTGGAGGATCAGTTGTTCTTAATTGTGCTAAACTGGGAACTGACCTCAAAGGAGTTGTAAGTTTCCATGGAGGACTTGCGGGAGCGCCAGCAAACAAGAATTTGTTAAAAGCTAAAATATTAGTTTGCCATGGCGCTAATGATAAGTTTGTATCAGAAAAAGATGTTGTCGATTTCAAGCATTCTCTTGATTCAATAGGAGCTGACTATAGCTTCAAAGTCTATCCTAATGCTACTCATGCGTTTACAAATCCAGATGCTACCTTAACGGGCAAGCAATTTAACATGCCTATAAAGTATAATGAAGCGGCTGATAAAGCATCATGGCTAGAAATGAAGAACTTCCTGTTCCAAATATTTAAGAAATAGCAATTTCCTCGAATGGTTGATATATGATATTGCCTGTATTAAACTGACCTGAATGTCATTTGATAAATATCAGATATAGCATTAATAAAACTGAAGCAACTGAGATAAGAATATAAACAACTTTGTTCTCGAATGCGATTAACCTCTCACATTCTGAAATACGGGATTTTGCTTTCTCATCTTCAATGTTGAGACTTAATGCTTTATTGTACCATTTTAAAGCTTGCCTGAGAAGTTCTATTTTAATGAAATCATCCCCTCGTTGCATAAACTCAAAGAAATCACTTTTTTGAGGATTAATTGGGGGTACTGAATTATCTTGTTCCATAATTGCAGATTCTAAGTATGCAAATATAGCTCATATTTAGAGGAATTGAAACTGTTATTATTAATATTCTGATATTTAAGTGAATCTGATATACTCATTAAAGGATTGCAATATCAAAGAGTAAAGTGGAATTTAAAATATTTTGCGCCTAAATAGCTTGAGGAATCTTCAACTTGAGTAAATTTAGAACTGAAGATTGTACTCAAAACCATACAGGGCTCTTGAAGTTTACATGTCGTAGTTAATTCCCAAATTAAATTAAGTAACTGCAATTGAATAGTTAAGATAATATAAAAAAATACCAACCGTATTAGTCTACAGTTAGTGCTATATGCATTAGTAATTTATTTTAAAAGCTTAGGCTTGCTTAAGCAGTAGCCATCCTAAAATGGTTAAATTTATTAATCAATGCTAAATTAGCTTTTAAGTCCATTATTGCCAGTGTGCGTATTAAACGGTTCCTATGAATCATTTTCTTTAATTTCTGGTAATCGTCCGTTCCATAGGCAAATTTCATTGTCAATTCAATAGTTTCTGCTTCCGCTTTCTCGCGGACAGCTTGAATGAATATTGTATTTTGGTGAAGCATAAAATCAAACAAGCCTAAATCCACTATATCTTCGATCTGTTTTCGCGCTTCTGAATTCGCCCTTATCGCCTTTTGAAATGACGAAAATGAAAATCTGAAATTTTTCTTATTTGAACCTGGCATTATTGACGCTGAGTTCTGAACTGGATAATTATTGATATTCATGGCTGTGGTTTTATTTTAATAACTTTTTAGAAAAAAAGTAATAGTGAAATTAGAAAATATTTTAGGCTAGTGATAAATAAAAATTTTAAATAATAGATATACTGATAGTTATATGGAAACTGCTTTAGTGCTCTATATTCCATTTCAATAGAACATTTTGGCTGTAAATTTCGTAACTTTACATTCAGATTTGTAGAGAGAGTTTGCATTTGAAGCTTATGTTTAAAGGTAGCTTTACAACATAAAATATAAAAAGTTACAATGCTTCTTTTTACAAAAAGACTCTAAAAAGGTGAGACTTTAACTAATAAATAGTAGGACTGAATAAAATCTCAATAAACCAAAAAGTTCGTTAGTGCAAAATTTCGCTTACCGAAAACTAATTTTAATCCACTCATTTATAATCTTTTAATTCTTACAGCTATGAGCAAAGTTAATGTTGTTATAGGAGCACTTGCAGGAGTTGCTGTTGGGGCGCTACTGGGTGTATTATTCGCTCCTGACAAAGGAACCGAAACGAGAAAAAAAATTTCAAAGAAAAGTAAAGACACAGGTGAATCATTGAAAAACAAATTCAATGAATTTGTTGACAACATTAGTGAACATTTTGAGAAAGCTAAGCCAGAGACTTCAGAAATGAAAGAACCGGAATAAATTAATCGAGTTTATTCAAGCGGTTAGGTATAATATTGTGATTTTCTGTTTTTGTAGAGTATACTAAATTACGTCTACATCATCTTAATGCTGATGAGTCATGTAAAGTGTACATTTACAGGCAATTACAGATTCGGGTAATTCTTTCCCCTGTTAATCGATTTCAATTATCTTTTCCCGCCCGGCTCTTCCGGGCTTTTTTTTATAACATCCGTCATTTTTAGTTATTTATGAGTGGTTTCGGCTCATATCTGTTGTAACTTTATCAGTTCTAATTAATCATGTATTTTATTCCTTATCAAACAAAACCTGAAACTAAAACGCTATGAGAACAATCCGTCTTTGGGCCGGCGTCCTGCTTCTGATATCCGGTGCTCTGCATATTGTTGCCTATTTTCAGGCTCCCGCCAGCCCCGGAAGTATTCCTGTATTTTCATTCGGACTTATGTACATGATTGTTGGAGTGCTCTTGTTCAACCGCAAAAGATACCCGGTTTACCTGGCGATCATCGTACCATTAATCGGGATGACGCTTTCACTTATAAAATTCGGAATACCCGGATTGATTTCTTTGTCCGCTTTATTTAAAGTACTGGAAATAATAGCGGTCATTAGTTGCATTGTGCATTTAATTAAAAGTAAAAAAAACGAGTAAATCCCAAATTTAGGAAGATCTATCAGGCAACAGGTTCGGCATTGGACTGGTTTTATTTCTTTCATTTTGGATGCCGCAATCTCAAAGCTTTTTCACAAAATCAGACCTGGTAAACTACTGTCCTTCCAGGCAGGTTATTCTTTCGATAGTTAACGAAAGTTATCCATTTAATAATTTAAAATCAACCAACTATGAAAACGAATTATGTAACTGTAATGCTTATTTTCTTTTTCTCCGGATTTGCCACGCCCTTAACTGCACAAATGGCAGCACAGGAACAGGAAACCGTGAAAAAGGAGATCAGAGAGGTTGCCGGGATAATCTTCCGGAACCTTGAGAAAATGGATGCTGAAGCTCTTTTCCAATCCTATTCGAACTCCACAGACTTCATGTTCATTACAACGGATGGTTCGATAGCAGGTTTTCAAGAAGCAAAAAATCACAATGCAGCGTGGTTCCAATCTCTTTCCGCTCTTAAAGTCACTACTAACAGTGACAATTTCAGATTTCTACCCGGCAACATTGTAATCTACAATTGGCTGGGTAAATTTGAGATGACGCTGAAATCAGGCCAACAGTTGAAAAACGACAAGTTCGCGATAACCTTTATTTTCAGTAGAACCAATAATCAATGGAAAGTAATTCACCAGCATTCGTCAGCATTGCCACCGACTCAGGTTAATTAATGAATTATAACTGAAATCAGCAAAACCATTCTATGTATTACTATGTAAAAGAAAACACTGAAAATTATCTGCCTTTAAACCTCACAGGCAGTTCCCCGACCTTTAACAGTCAGGTATCAGGGCTATTATGCCGAATGTGGCTCCATCCTCAAAAAAGGCACTTTTGCCTGTTATAGAACCTCAGATAGAAAACTCTACTGCAAATCTTGCGATGAAACTGAGTACAGGGAATTTATTTCTGCAGCAGCCGATGAAGAAGTTTACCAGAGCATGGGCAATCCATTCGCGTGCTTATTCGGAATCGCTTTCATCCTGTCCGGCTCGCCCGGGCTTTTTCATAATCTTTCTTTTTTATGCAAACCTCATCTATATATCGATTTATTTTGTATATTTAAGGTCCCTTTTAATTTCTTTTATCACTCCCTCTCTCCATTCAGATAAAAGACTCATAAAGCTATCCTTCTATTTCTCGTATTGTCATTGAAGCAGCTTTTTCATTTGAATTATTAACCCTAAAACCCAAATCAAAATGAAAAAAGTCATTTTCTTGCTGATCTTCTTCCCTGTGTTTGCTTTTACTCAGCAAACTGCAAAAATGGAGAACAACATTGATATTCCTAAAGGAAAAGTTACCCTAAAAGATTTTACACGGTTTGCTTTTACAGCACAAAAAGAAAGTAGAATTATTGCTGATGGTTTTACACTGAATTTTCTTGAATGTACAGCCGAATTGACATTCAGCGATAAAAAGAACTTTGTGCTCCACACGAAAGAATTTTTTCCTGGTTCTACTACAATGCATAGGGAAATAAATATCAATGGCGAAATGACACCCAATGGCCAGATAACGTTCACATGGCCGGCAAAATGGTACGAAATGGGAATGGAGGGTGTTTGGAAGGAGAGAACGGATGTACTTGCACAGGTTAGAAGACATACCGGGATGAAAATTTTTGGTCAGGGAATAAGTAAAAATACATTGAATTATATGGGCTATTTCGATGGTAAAAAATTATTTGCAGATATGCCGCTTGTAGGATTAGCCGAAGTACCTGGCGAAATGGATTTTTTTAAGAAATTAGTTGATGGCCCGGTAATGATAAATTTCATGATTGATTTGGAAATAACTCAATAAACAAATGTCATACTTGCAGAGAAAAAAAAGAATATTATTAAACCATTTAAGTCCAGATATATATCCGCTTTTTAAATCCCAATCAAAGAAGCTTATTACGGGCTTTCTAATCCGCCAATCAAAAAACCTATAACACGTTCCGTGATTTCCATTGTTTTGATTCTAAAGTCACCAATAATTGAAATGATAGGGGAGAGGTAATATTAGAAATTGTATGTATTTCTGTATGTAAAAAGAAAAAACCGACTGTAACATATTGTTTGTCAGTCGGTTTTGTGTTTTAAAAGTGATCCGCTTGGGATTACTTATATGTCGGTCGTTTTCCGCTATTGTCTTTTATCTATTTATAATTCAATTAGTTAAATTTTGACCTAAGCCAGCCAAAGCCAATTTTTGACTAAAAAAAACAAAAATGTTTCCCACAATGTTTCCCACAAATTAAAAATATTTTGTACCTTTAGTGTAACAAAATAAATAAACGCTATGGCTACAGTATCAATCATTTTGAGAACAGATCGGATCAACAGTAAAGGCGAAGCTCCTCTTAACTTTTGTATCATTAAAGATCGAAAATACAAAAAAATCCCGGCTCATGTTAAAATTGATCCGAAATACTGGGATGCTAAAAAGTGTAAAATCAAAAGTATCGCACCAAATGCTCAGCGCTTAAATAACTTACTCAGGGTAAAACAGACTGAACTAGAAGCCGGTGTGATTGACGGAGTGACGAAACATAAATCACTAACTGTCCGGGAACTGAAAGATATGATTTATGGTCCAGAGCCGACTGACTTTTTCAAGTTCGCTGAGGAAGCTTGTGAAAAATATATGAGGGCTGGACAGGTCGGTTCATATGATAGAAGCAGATCCATAATTGAAAAGATCAAAAAGTTTGTTGAACAGCAGCCTTTAAATTTCCAGGATATCGATGTTGCTTTTCTCAATCAGTATGAGCAATATTGCCGAAAGGAGTTTTCCAACAAGATGAACACCATTCACATGAACATGAAATTTATCAGGAAGCTTTTCAATGACGCTTATCGACTTGAACTTATTGAGCATAAGGATATACCGTTCAATAAGTATAAGATGAAGATGGAAAAAACACATCGGGAATATTTAACAGAGGAAGAACTTGAAAAATTTGAAAATGCTGTTGTAACTCCTGGAACTCGAATGGATCTTCACAGAGACATGTTCGTTTTCGCAAGTTATGCAGGAGGTCTAAGGGTTTCTGATGTTCTTCAGTTAACCTGGGAGAATTTCGATGGCCAGAATATACACGTTTCTGTTAGAAAGACTAAGGCCCAGTTGTCTTTTCTGCTTCCGGATAAAGCTAAAGTTATTATAGAAAAATATAGGCCTATAGCGTATCAACCATCCGATTACATCTTTCCAATGCTTGACAATGATCTCAAACGTAATGACCCAATAGTGATGGATACTGAAATTTCCCGTGCAACTGCATACATTAATAAAAACCTTGGCCTCTTAGCGAAAAAGGCTGAGCTTTCTAAACATCTCAGTTTCCATATCAGCCGCCATACCTGGGCAACTCGTGCTCTTACAAAGGGCATCAGCATCGACAAGGTTTCGAAGATCCTTGGCCATGCTGATATCTCTGAAACTCAGATTTACGCTAAAATCGTCAACGAAGAACTCAATAAAGCTATGCTGCTTTTCAATCCCAAGCCACCGGAACCCAAAAAAGCATCACCGAAAAAACGCGTGAAAAAATCCTGATATATTTATCCTGATTAACTTCCATTATTAAGTCTAATTTACGCACACTCCAAGTCCCTGTAAGCACTCATGTTAATAGGTGGGTGTTAATATCTTTTTTTTACTGTCAATGTTTTACTTTTCAAGTCTTCTTTTTACTTTTACGATACTGGCGGTTTACTTGTCGGCGATTCATAAGAGCGTGTTTTTCAATCAATTTGCATATCTGAAAAACTTCCTTCTTGATTCAAACATCACATTGCATATAGTGGTCTGCTTTAATAATCGAATTTTCACGCTCTTGACAGTGAACTATGGACTTCGACTACGATTCTATAAAAACGGTTCCTTTCCAGGATTATATCGTTGCCATCCCTGGTAACGTTAAGAATAATCTGCTCGACATCATTCTCGATGGTGAATTTTCCATGCATGAATACTGCATACAAATTTTCAGAAAGGTTAGAACAATTGGCCTTTCAGAACTCGTTGATTTTCTGGACTATCAGTGTGCACAGTTAAAGAGTCCGGTCTCCTGGCTCAATTCACTTGAAAAGCTCATCAGTCTTAACATGGCTAGTTTTAATACTGAGGTTCTGATGCACAGGCACTCAAAATGGGTAGGGGAGATTATCTCCAAACGCCATGATTTGAAAGCAGAATTAGCGCAATATGCCCGGGCTCAAAAAACGCGCCACTTTCTGAATGGTTATTCTGGTAATAAGGTTTACAGTATTGATGCCGTTAAAGAGAAGATAGAAGTAATGGAAACAGCCGAAGAAAAGGTATTGTACCTGAAGGCCCAGATAAAAGATTACCTGCAGAATCCACCTGAATATGAATATACTTTGAAACCCAAATTTGACCAGCTATGTAAGCTGGAAATAGATGATATCCTTGATGCTGAAGAATTACTCAATAAGGTTAAAGCGAAAAAAGCAACACAGAAGAAATCTTCATTTGTTGATCCCAAAGGACAAATCTATTGTAACACTAATGCCTTTCTTGACATGTTCTTCCAGATGATGAACGATTTGACCGTAGATGGTGATCCTCTTCTCAAAATCTCTCCGGCAGACCTGGCTTCAATGATCTGCGATAACTTTAAGGACAAAGATGGAAATCAAATATCTCGCTCTACTATTCTTACAATCCTGGATCCCAATCGCCCGGAAAAAAGACCTAAACCTCACAAGCGATATAAAATCAATGATCTTGATGGCTAAAGTCAATTTATGTGCAATAAAAAAGGTCTGATTAGACCTTTTTTATATTATTATACTTGATTTATTTTTATACAATTTATTTATTGTCATTTATAGTATTGTAATACAATAACTTGCAAGTAGTCATTATTAGGCTATCTTTTGCTTTATAGTGATTTTAGAAATACTACTAACAAAAATCCGTTCAACGACTCAAAATCAGCAAACTAAATTTTCAATTTTTGCAAATTTATTGATTGAATATCATTATGTTAATTTACAAAATGGTCTAATCAGACCATTTTTAGACCTTCAGACTTTTTTTTTGTATATTCTTTTGCTTCCTAAACTTTTAAAAACAAAGCTATGGAAGCAATTTTCATGACACCTGAACAGTACCAGAAACTTCTGGAAAAAATCGAAGAAATCAATCTTCGACTGCAACCCTCATCCAAAAGCATCAGGGATCTGATTATCGACAACGATGATTTCATCTCCACAATGAAAATCGCATCTCGCACAGCCCAACGCTGGCGTGATGAAGGCAAAATCTCTTTTTCCCAGGTAGGAGCCAAGATTTATTACACCCAGGCAGATATTGAAATGTTTCTCAAAAAACACTACAACAATGCTTTCGCCAGCAAAAGTAATGCCCGGCTTAATAATAGATCCATGAAAAGGTCACCTTCAAAGTGATACGAATTTTCAATACAATCTTCAGATCTCAGAAATAACCGCTTAAGCACTAAGTAAAATTGCTTTTTGTGAGGCGGTTTTCTGGATTTATGTTGAAGTCATTGCAATTAATATCTTTTCTTAATTCAGCAATCCAAAATCTGAAATCCCATGCTCCTCTCCATATTCCAAAACTTCACTACCATTCTTGAGAATAAACCCATTGCCGATATTCTCCTTGACATCAAAACAGGTAAATACCGGGGACCGGTTACCTACATCCGCAAATGCCTTCAGGAACAAAAACTCGAATCGTACGAGAAAGCAAAAAAAGGATTGCCAGCTTTCACACCTTCAGGCCTATTCGATGGCGGCCGCAACCAGGATACCCTTAAAAAGTATTCTGGCATTATTGTCCTGGACTTCGACAAACTCACTCCGGAACAATTAAAAAAATGCCGTGAATCGTCCATGGATGATCCACATACAATGGCATTATTTATAAGCCCTTCTGGTAATGGACTTAAAGTATTTGTTCAAACTCAGGCAACACCTGCTACTCACAAAGATACTTTCCTGAAAGCCCAGGCTTATTACGAGCAGCTTACCGGTTTGCCTATCGACAAATCCGGAAAAGACTTCACCAGGCTCTGCTTCATGTCCCTTGATCCGGATCTTTACCACAACCCAAACTCACAGGTATTTCAAAATTCCGAACCTAGTCAGACCTTAATCGAAGAGTCACTTCCTCTCCAAAAAAATCAAGAATACCTATTGCCTTCTCCTTTTTCCAAGGAGAAGGTGCCCGAAGGGCGGATGAGGTCGGAGAGTAAGCCGGAAGGTGAGGGTAAAAAACATGCAATCCCCCAGCAGGATTTCATAAAAACCTACCACGACTCCATCAAACTCACCGAACACAAAGAATCCTTTATCACCGGCAATCGCAATAACTTCGTGCATCAACTTGCATGTAATCTGAATAGGAGTGGAGTGCCGTTCGCTGCCGCTCTCGGCTTCATCCTGGCAGATTATAATTACGATGAAAAGGAAGTCAAGGCTGCTGTAAACAGCGCCTATAAAAACTCTTCGGAACATGCAATAAGGCAAGAAGACCACATCCCTTCTCCAGGAAAAGCAAAAATACCTATTCCCTTCTCCTCTCAGGAGAAGGTGCCAAAGGCGGATGAGGTGAAGAAGGAGCCGGGGGATGAGGCCGAAGATGACGAAGAACCCAAAAAACGCATCCCCGCCATCGATAAGGTTGAGAACTTTCTACTCAACAAATACCGCTTCCGAAACAATACAATAACTGGTCGCCTTGAATATCGTTTTCTGACTAAAAAAGTCTGGCATCAGATGAACGATTACATTGAAAACTCAATGCTCCGTGAATTGCTCAAAAACAAAGTAAGGACAAACATGGGAGGCTTGCGTAATTTGCTGTATTCCGACTTCTGCGAGCTGTATAATCCATTCTCAACCTACTTTGAAGGCCTTCCTTCCTGGGATGAACAAACGGATTATATTGCCCTTCTTGCAGATACGATTACTACCACTCATCAGGACCTTTGGCACACATGCTTCAAAAAGTGGTTAGTTGCCATGGTTGGTTGTGTCCTGGATGAACATACCATTAACCAGACTGTAATTGTTTTTTCAGGAAAGCAAGGTGTTGGTAAGACAACCTGGATGGAAAACCTGGTTCCAAAGGAGCTGAAACAATACCTTTTTTCAGGTACCATCAATCCCAACAACAAGGATACGCTTATTCACCTTTCCGAATGCATGCTTATCAACCTCGATGAGCTTGAAAATCTCAACCGTTCAGAGATTGGTAGCTTAAAGGAATTGATTACCAAAACCCACATCCGTATCCGGCGGGCTTATGGCCACAACAATGAAACCCTTCCACGCTGTGCCAGCTTTGCCGGCAGCGTTAACACAGCTCAATTTCTTAATGACTCAACTGGATCTCGTCGTTTCCTTTCTTTTGAGGTCAATGAAATTAAATATGATCACAAAGTTTCATTAGACGATGTTTACTCTCAGGCCTTACATCTTTTCAAATCCGGATTCCGTTTCTGGTTCAATAGAGATGAAATCGATGCTATCAACCAAAACAACGAGCAATACCAGCTTCGTTCACCGGAAGAAGAGTTGCTTCTCACATGGTTCGAACCAGTACAGCTGAATCCTGATGGCTCTCCATCGGTTCACAATCCTCAGTACTTGAATGCCTCCCAGATAGCAGCAAAGCTTGCTGATAAAGCAAAAATCAGTGTAACTGATGGAACCGTGAACAAGATTGGTAAAGCCCTTCGCAAACATGGATTTCTTAGGGTTAAGAAAAGTCAAAACTATTCATACCTGGTCAAAGAGCTCGAATGGGAAATTGTGGATAGACTGAACAGGGAAGTCCCTGCAGAAGAATTACTTAAAGATGAAAACACTATCCCTGTGCAAGAAACACACGTTCCCCAGGATCAGCATGAATTACCCTTTTAACCCGTTAAAAGTAGGTCAGTTATTGCAAATTGGCCTTCTTTTTTTCGTTCCATTTTTATTACGGTAAGGACGGTAAGCAAAATTCACATAAACTTTTTTGACTTTTTTATTTTTTCCTCACCAAAGCCTTATTGCTGTAGCAATAGCTCAGAAAAAAAATAGTTTCACAGGATTTCTAATATTTTTCACATGCATCTCTTATCCATTAAGGCTTACAGAAGTTTTTTAAATAAAATTTTATTTTTTTACTCCCTAAAGTGCTTACCGTCCTTACCGTTGTCAGTAATATTAGTTTCTGCTGGAATTTATTTTATGCAATAAGTACCGGAAAAAGGTACTTATCGCAAATTATTATTCTCTTGATTACTTTCTATAAATCAAATTCTACTTTACCTCAAAACAGAAAATCCCTTGAAGCAATTCTTTTCCACTAAAAACCTATTTTTATATGAATTGGAAAATATTTTCCATTAACAAGAACAAAGTAGAAAATATTTTCTTGTAGATGAACTAAACGTCAGTATTATCATAGCTTTCATCAATAATCCAAATTGCTTTTTGTCTAACTATAAGGGGTAATTTTTACCCCTTATCTCTTTTCAAAAAGCAGTCATTAATCTTTAATAATTGCAAGTTTTCCGAATCTATATTACGGCAGCAAAGTTGGTTTGCTGCCGTAATATAGTTGCTATTTTTTTCTCTTATAATTTATTCCCGTTTCTTCTTTTATTCCAAAATAGAATTCATACATTTGACAAACCTTAATATTAACTGATGACCTACGATCAACTCATTGCAAAACTTGCCGATATCGAATGGGAAGACTTCGAAGTAAAAGAAGCCAAATCCGATATTCCCAAAAATGCATGGGAAACTGTCAGTGCTTTCAGTAATACAGCCGGAGGTTGGCTCATTTTTGGAGTGAAGAAATCCGGTAAGTCCTTTTTTATCGTCGGTGTCGATAATCCGGAAAAAATTGAACAGGATTTTACCAATTCCTTACGGACAGGCGATAAATTTAACTCTATTATTGTCCCAAAATGTCTCAAATTCAATTTTGATTCCGACACTGTGCTTGCCTTTTATATCCCTGTTTCTGCAAATAAACCGGTTTATTTTAACTCTATCAAGAATACCTTTGTTCGTACCGCCAGCGGCGACCATCGGGCCACCCAGGCTGAGATTGATGCCATGTACCGCGACCAGTCATTTGGTACACAATCATCTAAGACTATTCCAGGGAAAAACGAATCAAGCATTGATACAAATTCTCTCGACCGTTTCCGTGATTACATGTCCCGTTACAATTCTGGAAGCGCCTACAACAAATTAGCGCGGTCCGAATTTCTCGAAAAGCTTCGCATTGTCTCCAATGGGGAGCTTTCATTCAGTGGCTTGCTTTTGCTCGGTAAGAACGACGCTATCCAGGATCATTTTCCCGATTTTCGTGTCGACTATCTCGAAGTCCCCGGCAATAGTTATACCGATGGTCCGTCTCCTTTCTCCTTCCGGTTGCCAGAGCAGGAAAACCTCTGGGAATATTACTTTACAATTCTCGACCGCCTTCGTAAATACATTGATATTCCGATCAACCTTACAATCGAAGGTTTTGCATCAGAGGATGTTCCTCAATTATCTGCTTTACGCGAAGCCTTGGTAAACTTCTTGATGCATGCTGACTATTTCAGCCCTATGAAACCTCGCATCCGGGTTTTCGATAATCGCATCGAATTCCTCAATCCGGGTGCTCCTCCAAAGTCTATCGAATCCTTTATCCGGGAAGATATTTCATTACCTCGTAATCCTATTCTTGCCAAGCTTTTCCGTTCAGTCCGTCTTGCCGAAAATGCCGGCACTGGCTTCACTAAGATGATCCGTGGTTGGCAAATATACAGAGGTCAGGCTCCTGTATTTCATCAGGAAATTGATTATACCCTTGTTACCTTCTGGCTTATAACCGAAGCTGATCAGCCTTCAGTTATCCCTTCTAAAAACAATACTGTTGCAACTGAGAAAGATGATATAACAAGTGGTTTGATAGGTGGTGTGAAAAAACCTAAAGAAGGTGGTGTGATAGGTGGTGTGATAGGTGGTGTGATAGGTGGTGTGAAAACATCTAAAGCAGGTGGTGTGGTAAGTGGTGTGAAAACAGCTCAAATAGGTGGTGTGACCATTGTCTTATCAGAGAAACAAGCCGAACTAATTAAGCTTCTGATTAAGGACAATCAATTAAGTTTCAATGAACTGGCAAAACTTTGGAATATTAACTACTCTGCAGCTCAAAAACATTTTATCGCATTAAAGACAAAAGGTGCTATTCGCCGCATGGGACCCGATAAAGGCGGATTCTGGGAAGTACTGATTGATATCAATTAAAAACGAGGGTTAATGTTTTATATTTAAGTAACTAAGAATAAGTAGTATGAACATTTTTAATCTCCATAGTCGAATAATAGAGGAATACAGTTCTTACATAAATAGTTTTATAAATATTACTGATTCAAAGTTAAAATCTTTTGCCAGGAAAATAATCGATTCTGCAATTCTTTGGCCGGAACCACTTATCCAATTTAATCCTTCCTTTAAATCCGGTGGTTCTATTAATGACCTGGTCAAACAGGGAATGGTTACTCAGGAATTCAGCAATATTTTTGTTGATGATCAGGGTAATCCTTGGAATCTGCATAAACATCAGGTCGAAGCTATTGAAAAAGGTACAAAAGAACAGGGTTTTATTGTTACATCCGGAACTGGTTCCGGTAAATCCTTGACTTACATAACTCCAATCCTGGATCATCTTTTCAAAAATCCTTCCTCTGGCGTTAAAGCGATCATTGTTTATCCTTTAAACGCATTGATCAATTCACAGGAAAAAGCGCTTCAGAACTTCTCCGATACCTATAAATCCCGAACTGGCAAAGACTTCGAAAATCTGTTTGCAAAATATACCGGTCAGGAATCTCAGGAAGTCCGCTTAGGTATTATCGAAAATCCACCGGCCATTCTGCTTACTAACTACATGATGCTCGAACTCATCATGGTTCGTAAGGGGGATGAGAACCTTCGTAAATCAATTTTGCAGAATCTGAAATTTCTGGTTTTTGATGAATTACATACTTACAAGGGCAGGCAGGGTGCAGATGTCTCATTGTTAATACGACGTATAAAGTCCGGTTGCAGCGATAAGAAATTAGTTTGTATCGGCACATCTGCTACTATGGTGAGTGGTGATGATCCATCGCTTAATAAGCAAAGTGTTGCCATCGTTGCCTCTAAATTCTTCAATGCAAAATTCACCGAAGACGACATCGTTACCGAAACATTGGAATATTCTACCACTAATTCTGATCCTGATGTCTTCGATTTAAAATCTGTACTTACTGGTACAGATACTTTAGGTGGTTCACGCAACGATCTTAAAAATAATTCATTAGCAATATGGCTCGAAAATAATCTTGCTATTGTTAACCTGTCCAGAGGCATTCCGCAAACTCTTAGTTCAATTACAGAAACGCTTCACAAGTTAACGGATATTGAACCTGCACAATGCCGTAAAAAGATCATTGAATTATTGATGTGGGCTGAATTTGTGAATATTGAAGGAGCTAAAAGCAAACGCAATGATGCAATTCTGCCTTTCCGCCTTCACCAGTTTATTTCTCAGACTGGATATATCTATTCCACGCTCGAAGATCCTTCTTCCCGGGAAATAACCATTGAGCCAGATCCGACTATTATTAAGAACAATGAGGAAATCCCTCTGTGTCCCGTGGTTTTTAGCCGATACAGAGGCATAGATTTTACTTGTGTCCGCAAAGTATATTCAGGTGATTCCGAAGGTTCATTCTTACCACGGGAATTTTACGATATCATTGAACCTCCTAAGAAAGATGATTTAACCATCAACAATGGGAGAACGAAGACTAAACGTAAACTCATTAATAAGGATTTTACCGACGGATATATTGTATTTGACTCTAATGGCAAATTTTGGGATGATGAACGCATCAGTTCTCTTCCTGAAAACTGGTTTAGTGTCAAGTCCGGAATCGACGTACTGGATCCCGAGAAAGAACTAAAACTTCCACATCGTATCTATTTTAATAGGTTCGGCGATTTTTCAGAAACAACCCCTCTGGATATCGAGGCATGGTTTGTACCTGCTCCGCTTTTAGTGGATCTCACTTCCGGTATTATTTACGATGATGGCAAAACCGCTGAGCACACTAAACTTATGGCTCTGGGTTATGAAGGCCGGTCCACTTCAACAACCCTGCTTACACTTTCATTACTGATCACGCTGGAGCAAAATAATGAAGATATCCGCCAGCAAAAACTTCTTAGCTTTACGGATAACAGGCAGGATGCATCTTTGCAATCCGGCCATTTCAACGATTTTATCCAGGTCATTCAACTCCGTTCAGCCATAGCTAAAGCTATGCAGGTTGATGGTTCAGGACTTAGACTAACAGAGCTCATTTTCAAAGTCGAAGAATATTTAAATCTTCAGGAAGCACAATACGCCAGGAATCCTGGTGATCCTGCCTGGCCAAACGAGCAAAATCGAAAAGCGCTTCGCAATTACCTGGCATTAAGACTAATTCAGGATTTGAAAAGAGGGTGGCGTGTAATTCTTCCTAACCTCGAACAAACGGCTCAACTTGAGATTGACTACGACCGGATTGATGAATTTGTTAAGCATGAAACATTCTGGGAAAATATTCCATTGTTTCAATCCTTGCCTTTTGAAGAACGTCGTGCTCAGGTTGTACAGATACTCAACTTTTTCCGAACTAATTATGCCATTGATTATGAGCTCCTCCGGTATGGGACACGCCAGCAGGTTGAATCTGACCTACGTGATCTGTTAGACGATCAGAAATTATGGTCACTCGATAAAAACGAAACGATTGATGCTCCTAATTTCGTGACTATTATTCCTATTGGTAAGGCTCCCAGGGAAATATTCATTAAATCAGCCGGTCCCAATAGCCGTCTTGCACGTTACCTTCGGAATGAGTTTCGCAAAAGAGGTTTGCCCAGCCCACGAGGACAAGTATATATCGATTTAATAACTGTTTTGCTCGAAATGCTTACCAAAGGATCATTTCTCAGAAAAGAAACCCTTCATGGCACCAAAGGTAGCACGACCGGTTACCAGATAATAGCAAATTGCATTCGCTGGAAAAAGGGAACAGGTACTACTGTTTTGCCCGATCTGGTTAACATGATCTCTGTTGATAAAGTTGACCTCAGGCCCAATTTATTCTTCCAGAATCTTTATGATTTCGACTATACGTCCCTTCGCAAGCCATTCCTGGCAAAAGAACATACTGGCCAGATTACCAAAGTAGAAGATCGCCAGCTGCGTGAGAAACAGTTTGAATCAGGAGTGATCAGCGCTATGTATTGCTCTCCAACCATGGAACTCGGAATTGATATTTCATCCCTCAATTTCGTTCACATGCGTAATGTGCCGCCAAGTCCGGCAAATTATTCACAGCGAAGTGGCCGGGCCGGTCGTAGTGGTCAGTCAGCAATCACCATCACATATTGCTCCAATACATCGCCACACGATCGGCATTATTTCCGGAATAAGCACCAGATGGTTTCCGGAATTGTTCAGCCACCACGCATCGATCTGTCAAATGAAGAACTTATAAAATCGCATCTTAACTCATTCATCCTCTCATTTCTTTGTGCTGATGAATTTCATTCTTCAGTTATTGAGCTTGTAAATACATCAGATGGCGATTTTCATTTGAGAAAATCCATTATCGAAAAGTTTAATACGGTCATTAACAACAACCTTGAAAAGATTGTCGAAGGATTCACTCAGGTAATTTCATCTATTCCTTTAAATGATTCTGGTTGGTATAGTCCCTTATGGATTGTAAATCATGTAAAAGGTTTCACTTCCGAACTTGAATCTGCAGTTGAACGCTGGCGAAAACTATTTCTTGCTGCCCGCAAGCAGAAGCAGGATGCGGATGAGATTATAAATGATCCCCGCATTGGCATAGATAGCCCTATAAAAAAGCAGGCAAAGCGTTCCCGTTTTATTGCTGAACAGCAAATGGATTTGTTAGCCAATAACCAAAGCAATTCCGGGAATCGGACATTATCCGAATTTTATATTTTCCGTTACCTGGCATCTGAAGGCTTTTTGCCAGGCTATAATTTCACCAGGTTGCCGTTGAGAGTATTTTTGGGTGGAAGGGAAAAGAACGAATACATTTCACGTTCCCGCTTTATAGCTTTAAACGAATTTGGCCCTAACAATATCATCTATCACAATGGAGGTAAGTTCAAAGTCAACAGGTTAACGCTTACCGATGTTAACATGAACCTGCAAACACTTACTATTTTCAAAGAAACCGGATACGCTTTCCGCCAGGAAGAAATCAAGGGTGTCAACCAGGATCCTGTTAATGGTAATGAGATGAAAGCTGATACTATCAGGATATTCAACAATATCCTCGAAATGGGCGAGGCTCAGGCCGAAAGCCAGGAGCGTATTTCCTGTATGGAAGAAGTAAGGTCTTCCGAAGGATTTGAAACCGGCATTTATTTGAATACTCCTGATGCTTTCAGAAATGCAGCCCGGATTAACCTGGCCGTTGATGGACAGACATTAATGACGCTTATCTATGCACCTTCTGCTACACTGATTAAAGTGAACAAGCGGTGGAAAAAGTCCTCAAAAGACTCTGAAGGTTTCTTTATTGGTGAGAAATCGGGCTTTTTCAAACAACAGAAAGATCTGGAAAATTCCAATGCGAATGATCCTATTCACTGTGTTAAGCTTTTTACTACTGATACAACGGATATTCTTTACATTCAACCTATTAAAACACTGGGGATTTCCACCGAAGGTACTATCACCTTGCAATATGCTATTGAAAAAGCCATTGAACTATATTACAAGATAGAACCTACTGAGATTGATTCCCAATTGATGGGTGAAGGTAAAAACCCGAATATCATGGTGTACGAAGCAACCGAAGGAAGCCTCGGAATCCTCAAAGAGCTTGCTGCCGATACCTCAAAATTGATCGAAATCTTCAAGAAGGCATACACCATTTGTGGATTTGATCTCGAATCAAAAGAGGATACAAAACCTGATAAGCCTAAGGCAAGTTATGATGATTTGTTATCCTATTACAACCAAATGGATCATAAACATATTGACAGGCATAGCATAAAAAGTGCGCTTGAACTGCTGATGATTTGCCAGGCAGATAATTCAACTTCTGGTTCTTACGAAGAAAACTATCAGGCAATACTAAAAGGTATTCATCCGGGAAGCGATGGGGAAAAACAATTCATAGAGTATGTTTATTCCAACGGTTTACGCCTTCCCGAACATACCAATTACAATATGAATCACGAAGGTTTTTTCATTCAACCCGACTTTGTTTATAAATCCAATCCCCAGGCATTGGTCTTTGTAGATGGGGGTATCCATAAAAATTTATTATTAAAGGCTGAAGATGATCGTAAAAGGCTAATTTTGAAGCAGGCAGGCTATGATGTTATAGTTTGGGATGTAACAGCCGAACCCGTCGCCATTTTTATATCACGTCGTAAGGACATTTTCAGGAAGGTACGTTAATTATGATATCAATTGCTCAGGAACTTAAAAAACCAGGTCAGCTCGTCAAATTCAGAGGCAGGCGTTGTGTGGTTCAATCTTCGACAGATGATGGTGTTATTCTTTTAAAACCGCTTGGTGCTTCCGATGATGAAACCATGGCTGTATATGAACCTGTTATGCAGCCACACGATGTAATTGAGAAGGATTATTTTGAGTATCCTTCGATCATTGACCTCGATAATTTTCTTTCAGCTAAACTACTTTATGATGCAGCCCGCCTTTCATTCAGGCAAGTAAGCGGCCCATTCCGCTGCATGGGTAAATTATCTTTCCGTCCGCGTGCCTATCAGTTGGTTCCATTGATCATGACGCTGAAGCAGCAAACAGCCCGTTTGCTCATTGCCGATGATGTTGGTATTGGTAAAACTATCGAAGCCTTGCTCATTCTCCG
The DNA here is from genome assembly GCA_963665485.1 of Bacteroidales bacterium. Classification (GTDB taxonomy): domain Bacteria; phylum Bacteroidota; class Bacteroidia; order Bacteroidales; family UBA4417; genus UBA4417. The sequence continues at coordinate 3,426,445 of OY762227.1, forward strand.
CGAATTCATCGAACGTGGCATCATAAAACGCTTCGCAGTTCTTTGTCCGCCTCACCTTTGCGAACAATGGCAGAGCGAATTAGCCGATAAACTTGATATTGAAGCCGAAATTATCCGCTCAAGTACTGTAGCTTCTTTGGAGCGAAGGATTATTGGCGACGAAACCCAAAATGTATTCAATTATTTCCCTTACCAGGTTATCTCTTTTGATTACGTTAAGAGCGAGAACAAGAAAGCAATGTTCCTTCCAAATGCTCCCGAATTGATCATTGTTGACGAAGCCCATACTTGTGCACGCCCTGCTAACCAGCGCGATAACCAACACCAGCGTTTCAAGCTGATTAATGAATTAGCCGGTAATGCGAACCGGCATTTATTGCTACTTACAGCAACACCTCATAGCGGTAAAGATTTGGAATTTATGTCGCTGCTTGGACTTTTGAAAAAGGAATTTGAAACAACTCCTTTGTCTTCCTTATCCATCCAGGAGAAACGCACTATTGCCGGGTATTTTATACAACGTAAACGCAAAAACATAGTAACATGGCTCGATGAAGAAACTCCTTTCCCTGAAAGGATCTCATACGAACTCCCATACAAATTATCTCCTGCCTACTTCGAGTTCTATTCCAAGCTTCTCAATTTCGCCCGGGGTCTCACTTCCAGCGACCTTTCGCAACATAAAGCCCGGATGAAATATTGGGCTGCCTTGGCATTGTTAAGAGGAGTAATGAGCAGTCCGGCTTCGGGCTATGATATGCTCATGAATCGGAGGAGCAAATCCGATGGCGAAGAATGGAGTGATGTTACCGACAACCCTATCCTTGAAAAATGGGACGAAAATTCGGATGCTTCTCCCGGCGAATTGATCTCAAGTGCAGGCCTTGACCAAAACGAATGGCGTCAGTTAACTGACTTGGCCTCTAAAATCGAAAATCTTCAGGGACCTTCCCGTGACTACAAGATTAGAGAAGCAATTACACAGGTGAAAAAATGGCTTGCTGATAAAGACCAGGAAATTTATCCCATCATTTTCTGCCGTTTTATTGCAACCGCTCATTATGTAGCAGCTCAGCTCAAAGCACACCTTGGCATTTCAGGTGTTGATATCCGTGCAATTACTTCCGAGTTAAGCGATGACGAACGAAGGGAAAAGATTGAAGAAATGGGCAAAAGCCCAAGGCGCATCCTGGTGGCTACCGATTGTCTGAGCGAAGGGATCAACCTTCAGGATCAATTCAATGCAATTCTGCATTACGACCTTCCCTGGAATCCAAACCGGCTCGAGCAACGCGAAGGCCGTGTGGATCGATTCGGTCAATCATCACCAAAGGTGGATGTAAGAGTGCTTTTCGGGGAGGATAATCCAATTGATGTGGTTGTTCTCAAAATTCTTATCGAAAAGATCAGGTTTATACAAAACCAGTCCGGAGTCAATATCTCACTTGCTGATGATAACCGTTCCATCATGGACAAAGTACTGGCTGAAGTCCTCCTGAATCCTGCCAAAGCACAAAAGCAGATGGAACACCAGCTCGAATTCGACTTCTCAGGCGATGGCGATGAGTTGGCAAAGCTGGATATTGAACTCACCAACGAAATTGAAATGGCGAAAGCCAAGGCTGAGCTGATCCGTTCCATTTTTGCACATGATAATGTGAAACCCGAAGATGTAAAACAGGACCTTAATGAAGTGGATGAGGCTATTGGTGATGTGGCTACCCTCGAAAGCTTTGTTGTTCAGGCTTGTCATCTGTTGGGTGCCGTCGTCGAAAAAATAAAGGATGGATATGTTTTTCGTAAGGTAAATATGGATCAATGGCTTGCTGAATCCTTAGGCAGCGGCGACAGAATTCATATTTCATTTCTTTCACCTACTCCCCGCGGTTTCAGGTATATTGGACGTAACAGCAGGTTTGTCGAGAATCTTTGTCATAGGCTATTGGCCGATGCACTTGATCCGGGTAAAAAAGGCAAGAAAGCCTCCCGTGCCGCAGTTTTCCGTTCCGGAAATGTCAGCACTCAAACAGTCCTCATCCAGTTCCGGGTGCGTAATGTAATTCGCGAAGTAGGCTCTAAACAGGATTCTGTCACCGAGGAAATGTTCCTGTGGGGATACGAAAAAAGCACTGAAGGCATTGTTCCTTTGGCCTACGATCGCTGTAAGGAATTGCTTATGAATTCTAATGCCCTCGATATCTCCATGGAACGGCAACAATTGCTGTTCACTGAAGAAATGGAACATTTCAGGCAGTTGAATCCTGATTTTATTATGGTAGTGACTCAACGTGCCGAAAAATTGGTTGAAGCGCACACACGTTTCGCTAAATACCTGGGTGCGCGCCGGTACGAAGCGGCTACTCCTGTGCTTCCTCCCGATGTGCTGGGCATTTATATTCTTATTCCTGATATAACCTTGTAACCAGCCGGACATGAACTATCCATCCATCGAAATACAAGGCAATATCTTATCCTCCGAGATCCTCGGCCTGATCCGTGCCGATCAGATAAAATTCCAGCAAGGGAAAGATTTCGGCCTGCCGAATGATTCCAAATTAAAGGAAGAGATCAGCATGGCATGGCAGGATGCTAAAAGCTTCTGGGCTATATATAAAAGCAAATTATCCCGTCTGAAACCGGATGAAACCGGGACCACCGAAACACGCAACTTTTGGATCGTACCGGTACTCACCAGTCTGGGGTATAATTTGCAGGTCGAACGAAAAGGGGAGGAGTTAAATGGCAAGCTTTTCCTTATCAGCCATCGCGATATCAACCGCGACGCATTCCCTGTTTATATAGGAGGTTATAACGAAAGCCTCGATCGTAAGCCTGAAAATAAAGCACTCCGGGTTTCTCCCCATGCACTGATGCAGGAATACCTGAATTTCAGCGAGCATTTGTATGGTATCGTTACAAACGGACGCCAATTACGCCTGTTACGTGATGCAAGCCGAATTTCACGCCTGAGCTACGTTGAGTTTAACCTCGAAAGAATGATGGAAGACGACCTCTATGGCGATTTCATTATTCTGTTTCGATTGTTGCATGCTTCGAGGATTCCCACCAAAATTGATGGTGGCCCCGAAAGCATCATGGAGTTCTACCATCAGGAAGGATTGGCATCTGGCCAGCGTATTCGTGAAAAACTAAGTACCGCCGTCGAAGATACCATTATTACTTTCGCCAATGGTTTCTTGAATCATCCGTTAAACACCGATCTTCGAAAAGCAAATGCCGAAGGACATATAAAATCTGAATCCTTTTACCATCATCAGCTCCGCTTGATTTATCGACTGTTGTTCCTTTTTAAGATTGAGGAACGCAACCTGGTGTACAGCGAAAATGCCACACCGGCCACGAAAAAGCAAAGCGCTGTTTATTACAACCATTACAGCCTGATGCGCTTGCGAAAACTGGCAGCAAAACTTCCGCCACCCGATGCAAATCGCAATCACGATCTTTGGCTGAGCCTGCTCAGCACTTTTGCGCTTTTCGAAACACAGCCTGTTGGCGAAAAGCTGGGAATAATGGCGCTGAGTGGCGATATTTTCAGCTACGAAGGCATAACCAACGATCAGTACGATATGCATCTCCTGCATCTCGATAATATCTCCCTGCTGAAAGTGATAAAGTCACTCTGCTGGTTCGAAAACAATAATCATGTCCTGGTTGCTGTAAACTACCGCGACCTGGATGTAGAGGAATTCGGCAGCGTGTACGAAGGCTTGCTCGAATACGATGCAGTAATCGAAGCAGTGCCGGGAACCGACAATTACCACTTTTCCTTTAAAAAAGGTACAGGCCGATCGTCTTCTGGTTCGCACTACACGCCCGAAGAATTGGTTCAGCCGCTTATCAAACATTCCCTCGATTACCTCCTGGATGATCGCGAAAAGCTGATCAGGCAGGAAATTGAACAAAAACGGTTGAAAGGCGATCCCCAGCGAAAAGCCCGGGAACAGGTGGTTTCAAAACACTTGCTGGATTTGAAAATTGCCGACGTCGCCTGTGGCAGTGGCCACATTTTACTAAGTGCTGCCCGCCGCATTGCTGATCGCTATGCTGCAATTGTTGAAGAAAACGACCAGCCTACTCCAAGCGGAATGCGTCATGCAACCCGCCTGGTTATAAAAAGCTGCATTTATGGTGTAGATAAAAATCCACTGGCTGTGGAACTCTGTAAGGTGGCCCTATGGCTCGAATCCCACAATCCTGGCGAACCTCTGGGTTTCCTCGACCACCATATCAAATGTGGCGATGCTATAGTTGGCCTTGCCCACCGTGAAGAACTGGAAAATGGTATCCCGGATGAAGCATTTAAAACACTTCCGGGGGATGATAAAGACATTTCCAATGCATTCCGCCGACAGAACACAAACGAACGGAAACAGCGTGAAGCCGAAGCTCTTCAATTACAGGCCGATTTCGAAAAAACAGCTGAAAACAGCGTTCAGGAAGCAATGGAAGAATATGGTCATTTTGTAAAAATGCCTGAAAATACGCCTACTGAAATTCTGGCAAAACAACATGCATATCGAAAGTTTTATGAAGGTAAAGGACATGCCTGGCTTAAGCGCATGGCCGATTTGCAGGTAGCACAGTTCTTTATTCCAAAGTCAGAAGAGCATAAAAACCAGATTGTTACCGATGCCGAATATCGACAGGTATTGGCTGGCCATAAAAGTTGGCAAGGACCAAAAACCGCTATATCTGATGTAATTGCAGAAAACAACCGTTTCTTTCATTGGTTTATAGAGTTTCCTGAAGTATTCCATCAAAGTGGTTTTGATTGTATTTTAGGGAATCCCCCTTTTTTAGGAGGAGGTAAAATATCAACCAATTATGGAAAAGACTATTTGAACTATCTTCAGAGCTATTTTTCCCCTATTGGTGGTCAATGTGATTTGGTTGGATATTTTTTTAGGAGGAATTTTAAAATTATAAACCAGTTAGGATTTGTTTCACTTATTTCAACTAATACAATTTCTCAAGGTGACACTAGAGAAGGATCTCTTGATCAAATAGTTAATAGAAAGGGCCAAATTAATTTTGCCTTAAAATCAACAGAGTGGCCTGGCAGAGCAGCCGTTTATGTCACACTAATTAGTTTTAATAAAAGAGATGTATCTAAAAAATATCTGGATGGTAAAGAAGTTATTCACATTAACTCTTTCCTGGAAGGAAATCTTCAAGAGGTATTTCCATCAATTTTGTTTGAAAATTCTCTAAAGGGATTTTTAGGTTCTGGTCCAGTGGGCGATGGTTTTCTTATCGATCAAGAATTAGCTGAAAATCTACTTCGATACGAAGAAAATAAATTAGTCGTGAGGCCTTATTTAATGGGTGATGATATTAATTCAGATGTTAGCCAACATCCCTCAAGACATGCAATCTATTTTTATAACTGGGAAATTGAAAAAGCTAAACATTTCGCTAAATGCTTTGAGATTATAGAAAAAAAGGTAAAACCAGAGCGGGAAAAAAATAATGACAAAAGACGGCGAGAAATTTGGTGGCAATTTAGTAGGCCAACAATCGAATTGTATAATACAGTCAAAAATTTAAAATCTGTTATTTGTTTAGCGCGAGTATCAAAAAATCATTCACCTATATTAATATCCAGAGAAATGATTTTTTCTGACTCAACAGTAGTTTTCGCATTTGAAGGATACAGATATTTTTCATTAATTCAATCAAATATTCACGAAAGCTGGGCAAGAAAATATTCTTCAACACTTGAAACTAGATTTAGATATACACCAGAAGACTGTTTTGAGACTTTCCCTTTCCCGCAAAATCTTAGTCTAAGATTAGATAAAATCTTAAATGATCTTGGTGAAATCTATCATGAATTTCGCAGGAAGTATATGTTAAGTATTCATTTAGGATTGACAAAAGTCTACAATGCATTTAATACTCTAGATATACATTTAAAAATTAAAGCAGAGGCATTGCAAGGTTTGAATAAACAAGCCGTTGAAAAACACTACGGCAAAGAAGTCTGGAACCTCTGGAACCACCTGCAAAAAACACCTGGCACTTGCAGCATTGAAGAAGCTATTGCCGGTATTGTAAAACTCCGTGAGCTGCATATAGAAATGGATAATGCTGTATTGGAAGCCTACGGTTGGCAGGATGTGCAGCTCCGGCATGATTTCTATGAAGTAGATTACCTGCCCGAAAACGATCGTGTACGTTTTACCATCCACCCCGATGCACGGAAGGAAATCCTGAAACGCTTGCTGGAATTAAATCATAAAATCTTCGAACAGGAAGCCAGAGAAGGCTTACACAAAGAAGATGAAGTCACCAAATTCTACCAGCAAAAAGGCACGCCCATCCCGCCCGAGGTAAGCCAGTGGTTCAAAAAAGGAAAAGAATATAAAACCAATAAGCCCAAAACCTCCATCGCCAAAGAAAAGGAGATGGGGTATGGGGATTTGTTTAAACAGTAAAGATCAATTTTATGGAATTACTTTATATCTACATTGAAAGGTTCAATCATATTAAAGAACAGGAGTTTCATTTCTCTTATGAGTTTGATATTCATTATAACAAACTGACTAAAACTCTGACATTCAATACTTCACAAAATCCACCTGTGAAGTTATTCAATGAAGGATTTCTAAATATTAATGCGATTATTGGAAAAAATGGAAGTGGGAAAACAAGTTTGTTATCATTTATTCAGACACTATTTTGTAGGGAGTTTTTCCACCACGACCGGTTTATTCTTGTTTTAAGAGAACGAAATAAGCATCTGCTTATAGTTGATAAACTTATGATTGGTCAGAATCCTATCAATTGTAATACTATTCTTGACTCAAGCACTTTTAATGTAGTCCAGGACCTGATTTTTTTTCAAAGTTCAATTTATTTAATTTCTCAATCAAACAGTTTTTCCATCTATGAAGATGAAATAATGGGGGCTCAATATTCGGATATCTCCTTTGATAGATTATTGGATATACGATCACGTCAATCTAATAAGTTACTAATTGATAGATATAACTTATTGCTAGACGAATATAAAGATAAGAAAAAGGATAAAGATTTCAATACCCAGCAAAATGTTATCATCAATGCTACTTTACCACGGTTCTTTCTGTATCATTATGAACTCCTCGAAAATGTGAATTTTGTTACTAATCACATGGATAGAGATTGGAGCTTTATACCAAAATTACTTGACATTTCTTTTAACTATAGTTTTCTTGATAATAATATTGAATATTTTAATCAGGTAGGTTTGTCTAATCAGATAAAGAATTTTGAGTACTTAATCTTTCAAAAGGTGATTAATCTACCAAACAAAACAAACTCACTTCAGCTCTATAAAGATAACCTTATCTTATTGTTATATCTATTTTGTGTTAAAAATAATCAGTACTATCATCCTCATAATCTACAAATTAATGAATCGATTATAAATATAAATGAACATGGATTACTTGAAAATCTTGTTACAATGATAAAAGATTTCTTCAAGGATGCTAATAGATGGCCTGTTAATGAAACGTTCAATGAAATACGTGAGTTTATCAATAATATAGACGAAAGACTTAATATCATTGATGACTTACATAGTGAGATTTCATATCGAAACTCATACACATTCTCATTATCAAGTGATCGCTTTAATACTTTCATTCGATTCATCTTTAAAGTATGGTTGGATAATGATTTTATGTTCAATTTTAGCTGGCATGGACTAAGTGCTGGTGAGGCAGCCCTGCTTAACATGTTTTCAAGAATTCATACTGCAGCTAAATATGATCGGTTTGATAATATTTGGATTTTAATTGATGAGGGCGACTTGTATCTTCATCCAGAATGGCAAAGAACTTTTTTGTTTAATTTACATAAGAATTTTCCTGATTTTTTTGAAGGTAAAAAAATTCAACTTTTGCTTACTTCGCATTCACCTTTTCTTGTTTCTGACCTGCCACCTGAAAATATAATTTTATTAGATAAGGATATGAATGGTTGGGCAGTTGTTCAAGATAATAAAAAGTTAGGGAATACATTTGGAGCTAATATTCATACGTTGTTTACAAATGCCTTTTTCCTGAATAAGGGATTAATTGGGGAATTTGCAAAAAAGAAAATTACTGAATTGTTTAATGAGATACAGTCTAAAAATGAGATAGATCTAGAAACTTATAAAACTTTACAGGATAGAATTAACATTATTGGGGAGCCCGTGATTAAAGATAAATTATTGAATTTGATTAATAGTAAAATATTGAAAAATGACTTAGCTGGTCGTAGGTCGTTTTTAGAAGAAGAATTGAAAAAGTTAGACATATTAATTAAAAAATCGAAAGATGAAAAGGGTTGAAAGATTCATTAGTATTGATGGAGAGCAACTAGAATGGGAGACAATTTGTAACGAATACTACGATTTGATAATACAACCCGGTGTTGGGCGTTATCAAACACCTCTTGATCGATTAGAGGACTTGTTAGATGAATTTGAGGGACGTCCACAGCTGCGAATAGTTCAGTTTCTTTTTAATAATTTCCGCCAGATTTTATTAGCGACACCTATTAGTCTTGAACGAATTGTTAGGTTATTTGATAATACTAATCTTTCAAGTCTGATTTATAATGCAAATTTTCAAACTTTGACATATTTTGGTGAAAGATTAAATTGGGCATTCAGATATGATGATTTCAGAGCTACAAAGCTAGTTGAGATAAGTAAAAGAATGAATATAAAATCATGCCTATATTGCAATTCTCAATTTACCCTTTTAGTTACGCAAAATGCGCAAGATATTGCAAAATTTCAATTTGATCATTTTTTTCCTCAAAGCCAGTATCCGTATTTGAGCATTTCTCTACAGAACTTAATACCAGTTTGTGCCAACTGTAACCTTTCTAAAAGAGATGTTTTATATTCATTAAATGAGTTTTCACATCCTTATCATGAAGATTTTCACTTGCTATCAGAATTCAAAATAGATGATTTAACATTTTTGAGGTTTCATTGGGGTGAAAGAGTACCTGAAGCTGAGATAACATTAAGTCTGACAAATCTTGATAATCTTAGAGTTGAAAATTATCTTAATAAGCTTTCGTTAATTGGAATATACAATAGACATAAAGATATCATTCAGGAAATTTATTTGAAGGCATATGCATATATCAATGGAGGAGATGATGCGCTTCTGGCACTAGTAGATCCAGAAGGTAATGCTGTGTTTCAAAATATAGAGGAAATACAACAAATTCTGCTTGCAAATTACCACTTAACTGAAGATATTAATAAACGTCCACTTTCGAAATTCATGCAAGATATCGCAAGGCAGGCTGGTTTGATTAACTAACTCTATGTATATGGAAGCTAAATACTCAAAATGCTCAAAATGCCCAGCTTATCATCTTCTCACTGTAGAGCGAAAGCAGAAAATAGAGTATTGGGAATATAAACGTTATCAGTATATCTATCGAATGAAAAAGATTCGGCTAATACTTTTAGGTGAATCAATTCCGGCTAGCCGGTACTTCTATGATATCAATCCCGATTACAAAGCTGGAGGACTGCGATACACACTCAAAAAGGAATTTAATAAACTTGATATCAGCGATAGTCTGTTCCTTGAATCTATGGTCCGGAAAGGAATAGCTTTATATGATTGTGCTCTTTGCCCATTACACCAAATTAAAAACAATACAATACGCCGTGCAGCGGCTACATACTGTTTTCTTTCAATTAATATTCAACATTTGATCAATCAGCCAAATACTCCATTCGTAACGGTATTTCCGACTCATCTTGGATTTCTCAGGACTCAAATTCAATCGGAAATCCTGGACAGAGAAATTGATAGATATAGTTTTTCTGATCAAACCGGATTAAATCAACTTTATGAGAAAGTAAAGTCATTAGATGAATAAAACCCAATATTAAATTTTATAGTGTTAGCAAGATTTTGAGATGATAAATAAATTACAACTTCTGAGAAACATTGGCCTTTTTGATTCAGTCACCGGAGCCGCAAATATTCAATTGAGTAAACTCACTTTGGTATACGCGGAAAATGGAAAAGGTAAAACTACCTTAGCTGCTATTATGCGCTCGCTATCCTCAGGTGATCCTATCCCGATTAATGAACGAAAGAGATTAGCAGCACTACATGACCCTCATATCATTATTGATTGTATTGGTGTACCTCCAAATGCTATATTCCAGAATGGTGCATGGAATCGAACACTTTCCAATTTAGTCGTATTTGATGATCAGTTTATCGATCAAAATATATACTCTGGGTTATCTGTTGCATCAGAACACCGCCAGAATCTACACGAATTAATTCTTGGTAGCCAGGGAGTTGCATTAAATAGGCAATTTCAGGGGTTTGTTGATCAAATAGAAGTACATAACGGAGCACTCAGGACGAAAGCAGCTGCGATACCACCAATTGAGCTCGGCAATATGACTGTTGACGAATTTTGTAACCTTCAAAATCATGCTGATATTGATGCTGCTATTCAAGCAACAGAACGCGAATTTGCAGCTGCGCAGGAGCAAACAAATATTCGCGATACATCAGAAATCCCTACTCTTGAAATTCCTTTATTTGATATTGAAGAAATAAATTCAATACTTGAAAAAGATTTATCCATTCTTGATTCAAGTGCCACTGAAAAGGTTATTGGCCACTTTGTTGCAGTGGGTGTGGATTCCGAAAAATGGGTTGCTGAAGGCATGAAATATGTACCAGTCTTACCCACTGAACAACAAACAGATGTTTGTCCTTTTTGCGCACAAGATTTAAATAATTCTCCTTTAATTGATCATTATAGAGCATATTTTAGTGAAGAATACAATGATTTAAAAGAAGCAATTTCTAGTATTTTGCTCAGAACTAAAGAATTGCATAGTAATGCAAATATGGCAATTTTCATGTCGTTAGTGACTTTATCTCAAGAACGAAAAGCATTTTGGTCTAGATTTTTTGATTTCCCGTATATGCAGATCAATTCTGAAGGAATTATTCGGTCATGGAAAGCTGCATTAGAAGAGGTCATGGCAATTCTTGATGAAAAACAGAGAAATCCACTTAAACGAATGACTCTTCCAGATTCCGCACTTGAATCAATTGCTGCATACGAATTAAATCGTAAAACTGTAATAGATCATGATGTAGCGCTAATTGAAACAAATACTAGCATTCAGCAAATTAAAATGCAAACAGCAAATGCAGATATTGCAGCTATTACAACCACATTATCCAGAAATAAAGCAATCAAGAATCGCTACAAACCTGCAACAGCAGCTCTATGTGCTGATTATTTGAATGAAAAGACTAATAAGGCAAATACCGAGTCTCAAAGGGATCTTGCACGCGAGGCTTTAGACCATTATAGGACCAATGTCTTCCCTGCTTATCAAACTGCGATTAATGCATACCTGGTTCAGTTCAACGCTGGATTTTCATTAGGGAATGTAGCTTCTGCAAATATGAGAAGTGGATCTGCATGTAATTATAATATAGTAATCAACAATATTAATGTTCCGGTAGTTGGAGCAGCCCCAACTCCGGGTAATCCTTCATTTCGAAACACATTAAGTGCTGGCGATAGAAATACACTTGCACTTGCTTTCTTTCTTGCTTCTCTTGATCAGGATCCAGCGTTAGCTAACAAAGTTGTGGTTATTGATGATCCTATTTCGAGTATGGATGAACATCGGGCATTAACGACTGTGCAAGAAATTCGCCGTTTGGCTCAGCGTGTTAGTCAGGTTATTGTCTTGTCGCATAGCAAACCTTTTTTATGTAGTATTTGGGAAGGAGCTAATCGTGTTATTCCATTAACTAATATTCAGATTGTAAGGGATGTTGTTGGCTCAACAATTCGCGATTGGAATGTAAATCAAGACAGTATCACAGAAAATGACCGACGCCACAAATTATTACGAGATTATATAACTTTGAACGCAGGAAATAGCCGTGATGTAGCATATTCAATTCGACCAGTTCTTGAAGCCTTCATGCGTGTAGCCTTTCCAGAACATTTTCCACCGGGTAAATTACTGGGCCCTTTTCGAGGCCTCTGTGAGCAGCGGGTTGGTACTGCACAAGAAATACTGAATGCCGCGAATATTCAGGAATTGAGAGAATTAGTTGAGTTTGCCAATAAATTTCATCATGATACTAATCCAGCATGGAATACTGAATTAATAAATGACGGAGAATTGTTAGGATTTGTGCGTAGAACCTTGGCATTTGCTAGAAGGTGAAGAGTGAAATTTATAAATACTTAATTAAAATTTAATTGATCTAAAATGTCTGAACCATTAGAATTAAAAACAGTAAATGAGCTCTTGGGAGAACATTTTTTTATTCCTCATTACCAAAGAGGGTATCGTTGGACCCAACACCAGGTTCGAGACCTTCTAAATGACATTTGGGGATTTGCTACAAAGTCAAAAGATAAAATAAAGGATGGAGAGTTCTATTGCCTTCAGCCAATTGTAGTGAAACGAAAAAATTGGGTAGAAGAAGAAAATGTAATTGATGGATATGAAGTAATAGATGGTCAGCAGCGTTTAACCACTTTGTATATAATAATTATGTATTTGGCCAAAGAGTTTTTAAAAGTGGAAACTTTAACAGATGATTATGATGGGAAAGAGATTTTTACTTTAAAGTATGAGACTAGGCCTGGCAGTGAACGTTTTTTAAAAAATATTACAGAGGATAAAACCTATATAGATTATTACCACATCTATTCTGCCTATAATACAGTAAAAGAATGGTTTACCAATAGTGCATACACAAAAGACCGAACAGATAAAAACAGATTTTTAGATACTTTATTAGGTAAAAAGGAAGATGAGAGATCTGTTCAGGTTATATGGTACAATGTTGAACCTAAATACGACAATGATGAATTGGAATTAAAAAAGAGTATCGAATTGTTTATTCGCTTAAACGTAGGGAAAATCCCTCTTACTAATGCAGAATTAATTAAAGGATTGTTCTTATCATCTTCAAGTTTCGAAAACGAAAACAATGATGATTCAATACGCATGAAAATGGAAATCTCACAAATATGGGATGAAATTGAACAAAAACTAAGCGATGAGGATTTTTGGTCATTTGTAACTAACAAAAAGAAAGAATCTTATGCTACAAAGATTGAACTTTTATTCGATCTGATGTCAGTAAAAACTAAAGAACAAATCGATCCTTTATATACTTTCTTGTATTTTTTAAAAAAATCAAAAAATCAAAAATCACTTTGGGATTTATGGCGATCTATTGAATTTTATTATCTGACTTTATGTGAGTGGTACAAAAATAAAAATCTATATCACAAGATTGGATACCTTATTACTGTTGGGGAAGATCCTCGGGAACTTATTGATTTGTCTGCTGAAAAACAGAAGAATCAATTCGAAGATTTTTTAGATGAAAAAATCTGTACTTCAGTTGAATATGATATTGAAAGTTTGAGTTATGATAAGCCTTTTGATTATTGGAAAATCGAAAAAATTCTCTTATTGTTTAATGTTGAATCTATTCGAAAAAATAAATCAATTACCCAATTTTATCCTTTTAAATTTCATAAAAGCATTAATTGGAGCATTGAGCATATTCATGCACAAAACTCTGAATCAATGGATAAGACAAAAAAGGACTCTTGGTTCAAGTGGTTAAATTATCATGAAAAATTGATACATGAGTTGATTGAAGATAAAACTGATAAGAGTTCGACTAATGAGTGGAATAACATTCTTGCTGAAATCGAGAAATTCAATAATGAAAAATTAACATGGGAAAAGTTTAGCCAGCTTGCTGAAATAATTATCAAAAGGTTCTCTGAGCAAACAGATCTCGAATCAAATGGGCTTCATTCTATCTCAAACCTTGCTTTATTAAGTCAACCTGACAATGCTGCACTAAACAATTCAGTGTTTGAAGTAAAACGAAGAGAAATTATCCGGATGGATAAAGAAGGGAATTATATTCCTCTTTGTACGCGTAGAGTTTTTCTAAAATATTATAATGATAAACCTTCAACACAACAATATTATTTCTGGGGAAAGGAAGATAAAATCAATTACTTGAAAGAAATAAAAACAGTCTTAATAGAATACTTACAAGAAGAAACAAATTCAAACTAAGATATGGCAACAAGTTTATTTAATTTACTTAGTAATTATAAAATAGTCATACCAATCATTCAACGTGATTATGCACAAGGCAGGGATTTGGGTAAAGTGCCCAAAATTCGTGAAAGATTTCTGAAAGCCATATTCAGCGCATTAAAAGAGGATGGGGAACCTTTAGAGCTTGATTTCGTGTATGGCTATACAAAAGAAAATTCAGCACCTACTGGTGTAAATTCAAAAAGTTTTATTCCACTTGATGGCCAACAACGATTAACAACTCTTTTTTTACTGCATTGGTATATAGCAGTTTCAGAGAATCATTATCTAGAAGCAAAGAACTTTCTTCTAAGATTTACTTATGAAACCCGACATAGTTCAAGGGTGTTTTGTAGCTTATTATCAGAATTTGTTCCAAAAGAAATTGACAAACCGATTAAAGATACAATTATCAATCAATCTTGGTTTTTTGCAGCTTGGGAAAATGATCCCACAATCAGTTCCATGCTCACCATGCTTAATGCGATTCAGGCTAAGGTCAAAGAGTATGATCTCCAGGATATTTGGCCGCAATTAGTCTCCGAGAATCCTAAAATTGTATTTCACCTATTACCGATGGACAAGCTTGGGTTGCCCGATGATCTGTATATTAAGATGAATTCGAGAGGCAAGGAACTAACAGAATTTGAATATTTTAAATCCCAGTTCTCAGAAATATTATCAAAGGATTCATGCCTTGAATTCAACAATAAAATAGATCAGGATTGGTCGGATTTATTTTGGAGCCTATACAAAAATGATATAGCAGAGGATATTGCCAAGCTGGTTGATGACGGATTTCTGAGGTTCTTCAACTTTCTGACTGATATGCTGATTCATAAGAAGGATATCAAAATTGATGCTGGCCTAGACGAATTGGAGTCATATAAAGTAGTGTATTCAAATGAAGAAAATGTCTCATACTTATTTGCCTGCCTCGATAAATTAACCGTGGTCAGTAAAACAGATTTCAGATTTTTTCAGGAACTGTTCTACATCGAAGAAAATGGTTTTGATCCCCAAAAAACACGTTTGTTCTTTTTAAATCCCACTGTACATTTGTTCAGAAAATGCTCTGATTTATATGATATTACGTTGCGTAGCAATCCATTTTCTATTGGCGAGCAAATAATTTTATATGCCTGCATTGAGCATCTACTTATTGAAACAGCGGAATTTCCAAGTAAAATCAGGATAATTCGAAACTTGATAAGTAATTCAGAAGATACAGTTCGTAAAGATAATATGCCTTCATTACTTTGCACGGTTGATGAAATCATCAATAGTAAGGTAATAGGAGAGGATACAAAATTTAATAAAAGGCAAATTGACGAAGAAGCAATAAAACAACAGTTTATCCGCGATAATATCCATTTGATAACGCCACTGTATAAACTGGAGGATCATCACTTGTTACAAGGATGTCTTGCAATTTTTGAATTAAACGATGAAATAGAAAAAAACTCAGCAATATTCAGATCAATTTTCAAACAGCAATGCGATTATGATTTGATAAGCCGGGCATTATTGACCTTTGGCGATTATTCGCAATCGTATGATTGGCGCCGGCGTTTGGGCAATCGTAACAATTCAGTATGGAGAGAGTTGCTAACACCTAGCCAACGTAGGGGTGAATTCTTGAACACAAAAGATGTCCTTTCACAGTTTTGCGCATTTCAAATTCAAAACTCTCAATGTGAACCTGGCAACATTGTTTCAACCTTCCTGGAATCTTTCGAAATTAATACCGATTTACCTAAAGACTGGATTTATTATTATATCAGAAATTCTGAATTCAGGCATAACGAGGATGGCTTCTATTACTGGCAGGCTCGCGTTAAGCCTTATGAATGCATTATGATGCGTCGTACAACCTTGGGTGGTTTTAATTGGTCTCCTTTCCTGTATGCGTTGAATGAAAAGTCAGGGGGGCATACTAGTCTGGAAAACTATGGTAAACCACTTTTGCTAACCATCAATAATGCAACAATCCGAATCTTTAATATCAATGCCGGTTACAGAATAGAAGCATTTGACGATGAAGAAAGTAAACAACTCTATGATGATATCGTTCAAACCAATCTGGTTGACCCGAAAGGTATCTACTTAATCAGGCAAAATGAACAAGGTCTTGATATTGAAGACCGTATTGATAGAGGACTTGATCTAATCTCAAAGATAAAAACTTACATGCAAAGCATACCAAACTCAAATCTTTCAATTGAAAACACTTCAGCATAGTCAAATATTCTTGCTTAAATAATGCAAATGGTTAACTTTGTAATATGTCCATCTTAAAGATTGAAAATCTTAGCAAGTCCTTTGGAGAGCGAAAGCTTTTCCACAACTTCTCATTGGAATTGGAAGAAGGGAAAATATATTCCCTAATGGGAGCTAACGGTACAGGTAAAACAACCCTGTTCAACATCCTTACAGGCTTCGTAAAAGCTGATAGCGGCAAAATCTTTTTCGGAAACCACAAGCTTCGCTCTAAATCGCCTGCCGACATCAATAAAATGGGTATTGCACGTACATTCCAGGATTTGAGACTGATAAATGGGCTTACTGTTAAAGAGAATATATTACTGGTATTGGAAAAGAAAATGTTTCACTTTACAACGCCTGCAGAATCAAAATTAGTTGACGAAATACTCGAAAGGGTTTCATTACTCAGCCATGCAAGTAACCTGGGGAGCGATCTTTCGTATGGCCAGCAGAAATTGCTTACTTTAGGTTGTTGCCTGGCAAACAATCCAAAACTATTATTACTGGACGAGCCGGTTGCTGGTATTGATAAAATTAACCTGGATAAAATTAAAATTATAGTAAAAGAATTGAAAGCAGAAGGCAAAACCATTCTACAAATAGAACACAACCTTGAATATATTAAAGAAACATGTGATCAGACCTTTACATTAGAAAAATTTGAATAATAGTATTGTTTTATTATTCACAATTTATAACTTTGTTTAAAGTATGCTCGAAGTCAAAAACATATCGTCTGGTTACGGCAAAAAGCAGGTTCTTTTTAATGTTTCCTTTTCGGTAGGCGACAACGAGGTAGTATTACTAACCGGAGGTAATGGCAGCGGTAAGAGTACAGTTTTAAAATGCATATA
This sequence comes from Bacteroidales bacterium, assembly GCA_963665485.1. Taxonomy (GTDB): domain Bacteria; phylum Bacteroidota; class Bacteroidia; order Bacteroidales; family UBA4417; genus UBA4417. The sequence goes on from OY762227.1 coordinate 3,443,731, forward strand.
TGGATTAATTCCACTTTGGCAATCACTCGGTTCAGAAGAAATAGAAGCAGGTAAAATGGGGTCAATTACATTTAATGGGATTGATCTTACTAAAGTGCCGACACATGAAATGGTTAAACATGGCATTGTTTACATTCCGCAGAAAAATAATTACTTTGAATTACTTACTGTTGAAGAAAATCTGGAAGTAAGCGGTTCAATTTATTCAAAAAAAATTAGGGATCAACGAAAGCTGGAAGTCTATAAACTTCCTTATCTTTATGACTACCGAAAACATACTCCTTTTCACTTGAGTGGAGGCGAAAGGCAATTATTAGCATTGGGCAATGCACTAATGCATAAACCGAAACTCATTCTTTTTGATGAGCCCTTTGCAGGACTGGATAAAGCGAACACTAAAATTATTGTTGGCGAATTATTGAAACTTAAGCAGCAACATATCGAAATGTTGCTTGTTGAACATAAAACAACTTTCAATTCCTTTGCTGATAAAGAACTTTTAATGTACCTTGGAAAATTAATTAAAACTAACTGATATGAAAACTTTGAAATCAATTTTTTCAATTTTAATTCTCACATTTTTTTTATTTAGTTGTGGGAATAATACAAAAGATGTTATAAAAGTGGGCTTAATATTGCCATTAAGTGGTGATGCAGCTTCATGGGGGATTCCTCCTAAAAACGGGGCCACTCTCGCTATGGAAGAAATAAATGTAAACGGTGGTATTAATGGGAAAAAGATTGAACTTGTTATTGAGGATAGTAAATGTGATCCTCAAAAAAGCGTTACTGCTTTCAACAAACTAATAACCTCTGATAAACCTATTGCCATAATTGGTGATGTTTGCTCTTCTGCAACTCTAGCTATAGCATCGTTGGCTGAAAAGAATAAGATTATACTTATTAGTCCGGCTTCGACAAATCCAAAAATTTCTGATGCGGGAGATTATATTTTTCGCGATATTCCTTCGGATGAATTAAGAGGTCAGGTTTTTGCAAAATACATTTATGATAGTGGTGTTAGAAATATTGCAATTCTGTACATTAATAACGATGGAGGTAAAGGTAATGAAATTGCTTTCACGAAATATTTTACCACTTATGGTGGTAAAATTGTTTTGAGTGAAAGTTATGATGCTGATGCGAAAGATTTAAAAACCCAACTCACAAAAATTAAAAATTCTAAACCAGATGCTTTGCTGTCAATTTCTCAAGTTACCGATGCCACTATTACACTTATTAATGTAAAAGAACTTAACATACAATTACCTCTTTATTTTCAAACTGAAGCATTAGATGATCCAAGTGTAATTACAAATGCAGATAATGCAACTGAAGGTGCAGTATATATTTCTTTTGCCAAAGTGGATAATAATAAATCCAAATCCTTTTCTAATGCGTATAGGAAAAGATTCGATAAAGAACCCGAATTATTTGCTGCTGAGTCGTATGATGCGTTAATGTTAATTGCTGAAACTCTCAAAAATAAAATGAAAATAAATTCTGAAACCATTAAAGACGGATTATATAAAATCAATAATTATATGGGGGCAAGTGGTTCTTTGACTTTTGATAATAATGGTGATGTGAAAAAACCACTAGCGATCAAAATTATTAAAGGTCAAAAAAGTTTCACTATTGTCATCAAATAATAATGATATGAAATCATCCAAAATCAATTGGTGGCAAGATACTATGCAATTAGTAGGGTACTTAAAAGACCGACTAATTTTATCCGTCGTTGTGGGTATAGTTACATTAATATTAACAATTACATTAAAGGAATATTATTGGGAATATGCCCCTGATATTAATACAGCTGTGCTTGTAGCACTGTTTATATTTTTCCTATACATTGCAAAGGATGCTTATAAAATTTTTGAGTTAAGAAATAGGATAGAGAAAGCGGATAAAGTATATCATGATTTAATTGATGCTCATATAAACTTACCAAATGTTTACCCCAAGTTTATAGATGATAGGATTCTGGAAGAAAAAACACAAAACGGACTTGTATTTATTAATGTTCAAGATGCCGACTATTCTAATTGGCTTGAATTGTGTGCTGCAAATGCAAAACATACTTTATTCACTACTCTAACTGGCCGATATTTGCCGGATTTCTTTTTCCCAGTTGATGGGAATACAAGATTTATTGATTATATAGAAAAAACAAATAAATTTAAAATAGTAAAAAAAATTAGAATCTATATATTTCCTAAGGAAGCTTTTATTAATAGCCTGTCAAAATTAAATATTGATCAAATAAAGAAATTTTTTGAGTGTCAAAATAATTTTACAATATATTATTTAGATAAAGAAAAGTTTATCAGGGAACATGTGAGTAGTTTTTCTGATATACATATCGCTATTAATTGTGATTTTGCACTCTTTGATAATTCTCTCGCATTTAGAAGAATTGACGATTTAGAACTTGCTTATTATTTCACTAACAGCGAGGTAAAAACTCTTCCTTGTTCGTTTAGAAAGCTGTTTGAAAATGAGATTTTAGAAAAAGATTGCTTTCTTTTAATTAATAAAGAAAAGATTACCCAGCAAATCGATAAAGATGCTCTTATTAACGAAATCAAAAACCAAATAAAATTATGAAATTACAGTTAATTAATCCTAGCATTCTCCAAGGTTATCAGAGTTCTTTGCGCAATGGCGTTTACCCTCCATTAAATTTAGCAGTATTGGCTGGTTACATCACTAAGTATCTGCCTGATATTGAAATTGAGATTTTAGATTATGAAATTCAAGACTCTTTATTAAACGATTTATCTATTGATGCTGATTTTGTTGGTATCAGTTGTAATATCATGACTTATAAACCAGCACTTGAGATTGCAAAAAAAGCAAAATCAAGAGGTTGTAAAGTGATTTTTGGCGGCCCCTACCCAAGCACCTTACCTGATAAAATATTAGAAAATAATCCTTTTATAGATGTAATAATTTGTGATGATGGTGAAGATGCATTATTAAATTACTTAAAAGGTATTGATAATAGTAATATTCCGAATTTAGCTTATAGAAAAGGAAATGAAATATTCCGAAATAGAAGTGTAAAAACTAATATTTCTAAATTAATTATCCCTGATTATACATCATTGCCGTTAGACACTTATTTTAATAACTTTAATGAAAGATATGGCCAATTCAAGCCTTTCAACTCATCATTAGCTTTCTATTCACGGAAAGGTTGTCAATGGAGAGATGCAACAAATGGAGGTTGTGTGTTTTGCATGATACCTCACTCAGGGGTTACCTCAAAACATCACTGTCATTTATGGAATGAATTGAAATATTTTAACGACCAGTATGGTGTAGATTTTTTCTGGGATGTTTGTGATAATTTTATTGAAAATGAAAACTGGCTTGATAATTTTATTGTAACAAAACCTTCAAATTTAGATATAGCTTTTCAAATATACGGTAGACCCAATAATGTTACATCTCAGATAGCAAAAAAGTTAAAAATATTAAATGTTTATGAAGTGTTTATTGGTGCGGAATCTGGTGATAATCAGATTTTAATAAACTCAAAAAAAGGTATTAGGACAGAACAGACGATTCGTGCTATTGAGATATTAGCCAAAGAAAAAATAAATGTTATCGTTTCATTTGTTATTGGATTACCCGGTGAGACAAACGAGTCTTTAGAAAGAACACTTTGCTTTGCTAAAAAAATTTCCCAATATGAAAATGTCACGGAAACATCAACTGGTCTTATGTTACCTATTCCAGGAAGTAATGCGTTTAATCAATTATTAACTAAACCAGGTATGCAGATAAAATATAAAACTGATATTTTTAATTTGGAAGAACTAAGATTTGATTGGGTGAAACATTTTACTCATGTGAAAAATATAGATCTTCAAAAAGCTCAAGAACGAGTTACAGAATTGTTTCCAATTAATAATACATTCCTTCAAAAAGATTTAGCTGTTGCTCCTTATTGTTGATACGTGGAACAAATTTTTTCAAATATCATTAATTCTGCCTGCATTTATCTATTAATTGCATTGTCATTTACCATTATTTATTATCCCGTTAAATTCTTTAACCTCGCTCATGCTGCAATAATTACCTTTTCAGCGTATGTTACCTACTTTTTTTTTCATCAATTAAATTTATCTTTATGGTTCGCCATTCCTACAGCAATTATATTATCCTTTCTGTTGGGCACTTTAATAGAATTAGGCATTTACAAACCCTTACTTAAAAAAAATACTTCACCTTTATTATTACTTATTACTTCCCTGGGTTTATATGTGGTTTTGCAAAACTGCATTTCCATGCTCTGGGGTGATGATACGAAAAGCATTAGATCCGGTGAAGTAAAAGTAGGAAATGAAGTTTTCAGAGCATTCATAACAGATATTCAAATCATCAATATCCTTGTTAGTATTGCTTTGTTTATTATCACCATATATTTTTTAAAATATCATAAAATCGGCAGAAATATCAGGGCCGTTGCGTCAAATTCTGAGTTGGCAAACATACAGGGCATTAATTCCGATAAAGTCATTTTATGGTCTTTTGGTATTGGCACAGCTTTAGCTTCTGTAGCAGGAATTCTCGTTGCATCCGATACTGGAATTACACCTACAATGGGATTTAATTTGTTACTCTATGGTGTGGTTGCAATGATAATTGGTGGTGTAGGAAGCACATGGGGTTTAATTGGTGGTGCTTTTTTACTCGCAGCCGCACAGCACCTCACCGCTTATTACATAGATAGCAAATGGATGGATGCTATAACATATCTGATTTTGATACTATTTCTAATTTGGAAACCTTTAGGGTTTAGTGGTAAACGGTTAAAAAAAATCGAGATATAATGGAATACCTGTTGCATTTATTTATACTAATAGCCATATATATGATGCTGGCCCAAAGCTTAAGTCTCACTGCCGGTTATGCAGGTATGGTTTCATTAGCACAGGCTGGTTTTTATGGTATTGGGGCTTATACAACAGCATTACTCACATTACATTTCAATTTACCTATTATCGCTACACTGCCTTTAGCGATGCTTTTATGTGGAGTTATAGCTTTAATTGTCTCGGCAATTGCTTTACGGACAGTTGAGGATTATTTTATCATTTGCACTCTGGGAATCCAGGTCATTATCTTTTCAATAATGAACAATTGGATGGATTTAACAAATGGTCCGCTCGGTATTCCGGGCATACCATCAATCTCATTGTTTGGATTCGATTTCAGCAATAAACTTCCGTTTCTTATCTTTAGTATTATTTTGTCTTTAGCTATTTATTTATTTCTAAGGTTCCTTACCCGTTCCAGTTTTGGTAGGGTATTAAAGGCCCTCAGTGAAGATGAGATATACACCCAGGCAATCGGGAAAAGCGTCTATGCTTCAAAGATGATAGCTTTTACAATTACCGCTATGCTGGCGGCAATACCCGGGGTTCTCTATGCCCATTACATCTCATACATTGATCCCACAAGCTTTACGGTTGATGAATCCATATTTATCCTTTCAATCGTCATTATCGGAGGCACACGTAATCTAAAGGGCATTATTGCCGCCGCTGCCTTCCTTGTTTTATTACCCGAAGCCTTGCGTTTTATTGGTTTACCAAACAGCATTGCAGCCAACCTTCGCCAGATAATTTATGGAATAATACTGGTAGTTGTTATTATGGCAAATAAAGATGGGATATTTAGCTTCTTTTCAAGAAACTCAAATTCAAATAAGATTTTAAGCAACAAATGATTCAGATCTCAAACGATCATTTTAAACTTCAACTTTGAATAAATCTACCACTGAATTGGGCTGATATTGGTAGGACTCAATAGCATCCAAACATGCTTCAATTATTTCGTACTTACTATTGTCAGAAATATTCGTTAAAATATTATTGGTATTTTCAATGCTCCTAATCTTAGCTACTTCAAGTTTATCAGCAATATGTTGTAAAACCATTGTTATTTTTTGAGTCAAACCTTTTGGTAATTTACTCTGGTTATATGCATAGGCATCTAATATCAGGTTTTCTAACAAATGTGAACTTAAAGGTAAATTGTTATCGTTTTTCCATTTTTTTAAGACTAGAGCAATTTTTCTTTGTGTATTATTCAAATGGACACTTTTGAGTTTTGGAACATCTGTTTTTGTATAACTTGAGTCATCAGTTAAGAATGATTGTTTGTTAACATATAAATATCCGGAGGTATTATTTCGTCCTTCCGTTGTCCTTTTAATTGGTACAATATCAATTTTATGCTCTTTATTTAAAACTAAAACAATCACACCTATTGATTTTTTCTGCTCCCTCACATCAATAATGTCATATTTACCGACATTTTCCTTAAGGAATTCAAAAACAGTATGATACATGGCCTTTGTAGATGAAAAACTAATTGGCTTAAAAAGAAGACTAATATCAATATCAAATTTATCTTTTAGTGCTGTTCCCTTTTCAGTTGAACCATACCTGGCAGGATATTCTGACAATTCATTCCGGAAATGATTATTCAACAATTCAATTAGCAAATTAGTTTTGTTTGAAAGGTTGACAAACACCTTGTCATTTTTATCAAGCTTCAGTGTATTAACAATGTCCAACAGATATGAGTCAGTGTCTATTGGCTTTTCTTTCGAGTTTAAATAATCAGTCAAAGTACCTGCTGCAAATCCGGCCGCTCCGCCAAGTACAGCACCTTTTCCACCTGCAAGAAAAACCTTTTCCCAACTAAATTTCTTACCTGGATCACTTTCTATCTCATTTAGTTGTCTTATTGCATTGAGAGCAGCATTAGCTATTCCAAGAAATAGTGCACCATTAATCGCGTATTTTGTCGATTTATTTATTGCCATATTAGTCAATATAATCTTGATACATTAGTGCACTCATAATATTTCCATATATCTGACTCCAAAATGTAGCTGAAGAAATCCTATTTTTAACTAAGGAACTATCTAAATGTTTTCCTCCAAAAACAAATATTATTGAATCATCCCTTGAATTATTAATATACTGCATACAAAGTTCATCGCTTAAAGGATCGTTATTTTCTTCCCGATAAAGAAAAAGAATATCATATTTTTCCTTTTTCTCGATTTTCACATATTCAGTAACTTTTTTAAGTTTAGTGTGTTTAAATCCAAGTTTTTTAAAGAATTCAAGTAAAAATTTAGGCTCTGAGTTGGCTCCAGTTAATACATATATGATTTTTTCTTCCTTTAACTTTGCTTCTTTATCGTGTCTATTGAAAATCTCAATTAATTGATCTCTTTTATCAGTTATAAGTGTTTCAAACTTTTCCTCGATTTTTTTTAATGCAATTTTTTTTACATTAAGCCATAATCCAAACATTCCTAATATAGTTAAGCCCCCGGTCGCAATTGCTATTAATTCAATCAGATTTTTTTCTTGTTTATATTCTGACATCCTTAAATCTATTTCCTTTGCTTTATTTTCAAACTTCTTATCATTAATGTCCCGATAATCCTCAAGTTTCTTAAGTCTTGCATCAGTATCTTTTGCTTGCTGTGATTCATTTACGGAATAAACACTCACGCTAAAACAAACAAGAAGAATCATCACTATTACACTCTTATTCATATTTCTCATATTTGTATAATTTATTATTAAAATGTACGAAAAAACAGTAATCAAATGAATTAAAGAGGTTTCCCAAAATTAGTAATATGGGATTCAATATCCGTACATCCTTACAGTTAATGATTTCATCCATAGCTTTTATATCGGTTCTACTTGGAGATGGTATGCCATTTGGATGTGTATGCCATTCGCCAACATAAATTATTCTTGGATATTGTGAGTATAACTTTATTAGTTTCTTTTTTATTCCATTCATTCCCCTTTTAAAGCTGACCATCGATGTCTCGAACTCTTCGGGCAAAATCGTTTCTTTAATATGAACACTCTTTTGATCATCCGAGTAAAATCCTGCTAATATACCTCCAAATTCATTTGGATAATTCGACTTTCCATGCTCAATCAACCTGTGCAATAAGTCATCATCAATTTCCAGTTTCAATCCGATATCGTTGCAATGAAATTTCAAAACTCTTTTATTTTTATATTAGTACTATCATCTTCAGTTGAAATGACGAAATTTCTTAATGGTTTCTCATTATTTAGCAGCTTATTAATATGGTTTAAAGCTATCTGAACTAACATTGAAATATCATTATATGAGGCTTTGAATGTCGGGTTCCAGCAGCCGATTGGTTCATATAATTCTGTTTTATCATTTTCATGTCTTTCAAAATTATCCTGAGTCCAGGTAGCTGTATCAGCCCCAACTGAGCAAATTAAATGCTTCGCATGATTGGTTATTGAAAGGCTGATAGTTTGTGCATCTGGCTGGATCTTATCAATCATATAAATCACATCATTATCGGTAGTACAATCAATTATAAAATCATATTCCGAAAGGTAATCTTTAAGTATTCCGTTTTTGTCATCTTTGGTCATTAATATTTTCATGTAATCTGAACTGTATTCACTTGTTCGTATTTCAACGAACGGGGATATCATTGTAAGGTTAAGTCCAAGGTCATGGGTTTTGAGATTAACACCTGAAGTGAAAAAATATTCTGATCGGCAAATATTTTCAGGTTCTTTTACATCATAATCTAATAAAGTTAATGTTTTACATCCTCCTCTAACTAAGGTCGTTGCAACCATACTTCCGATTGCACCAATTCCCGTCATTAAAATATTACTATTTACGAGCCGCTCATTTAATGCTCCTCTGCCAAAGAAATGTTGGTATGAGGAGTTTTTTGTGCCAACCCACAGTATTTCTTCCTCATAAAGTCTGCCTTTATATTTTCCGGTTCCAGGTATTTTTTCTCCATAATTTGGGAAATTATCTGTTTTGATGATTGCACATTGCCAATGTGTTTCACCTCCGGGTATTTTATAACCAATTAACAATGGCAAATAAGTTCTGCGGTTATTTTCCCTTGAAGTTGTAGATTTAAGTTGGTATAGGTAAGTTAAAAATTCTTGGCTTATCATAGATTCTAATTCATTCCAGGTTTTTGCTAAAAATCTTCCATTTACAGTAGGTGGGTTTTCAATAAAAGCAAAAACTCCATTTTCGATTTTCCCTTGTTTATAGAAATGAGACCATTTGGTTTCTATTGTCTCTTTCCCGGATACGAATGCTTGGACCAGGAATGTATTAACCGCATTATTCCGATTTCTTCCTTTACTGTGAAATGTATATTTAAATAAACCGAATTCACCATCAATAAACGAATAATCAACATCAGTAAAAAGAAATATCAATTCTTCATTTTCAATAAGATTATTTGTACCTACCAGATGCTCATAATAAGTATCGCTCTCATTATTAATATAATATACTTTGATCCAATGAAATAATCCTCTAAAATCAATATTTATTTTCCTGGTCAATTCCGGACAACTTACAGTATGGATACAAATTGAACCATCTGCATTAACATGGTTGTAACTCAATAAATCTTTGTTGATAAACTTTATGGTTTCTTGTTCATGTAACTGGAACGGATAAAAGGGATTAATCTCAACGTCAAATCTAATTATATGATCAGAAACAGCAAGATCAACAGCACCAACGATGTTTCCCTCCTTTAGTAAGAATGGAGATGTAATTCTCACACCCTCCATTTTTTCAATCTCTCGTATGATGCTGCTGATCCGTTCTTCCATCTTATCCAAATCGAGTTACAGGAGGTACTGAAAATCCAGCTTCTTTCAAGCCGTATTTATTTCCTTCATTATTTTCCTTACAAGGAAATTTTTCATTGATACGGAAATACGACTTTATAGTATCGCTGTCTTCATCGATCCTTTCAAGCATAAACCTCATATCATCACTTAATACAGATTTATCCCAATCCTCAAGTGACTCTGCAACATCATTATTACTATTTCCCGGATCCGGAAGAGAGACTGTTTTTACATTGTCTCTAATGTACTCCAGCACTGTTTTAAGCTTTGTCCAAATATCACCAGTAATGGTACTATTATCAAAAGCTTTAATAGTGATCAATTCCAGGAAGAAAGATTTGGGCGTTTTATTATTATTAATTTTCCACACCTTTAACAATCTGATAATCTTCCTTATAGAATCCTTTTCTGAAGTTGCTCTATCCTTAATATTAGCAATCTGTGCCTTGATGTTCGACTGCAATCTCTCGCTTCCTTTCTCGATATTCCCAAATTTAGAGTAAACATACAGATTAAGTTTGTTATCCTCCTTATACTGGTCCAGGTTCAATTCTCTTCCAGGTACTACATCCACTTTTACGATATCTCCAACAGAATCTGGATAGAATTCCAGGCCTATTGATACTTTTTGTTTTCTAATCGATGCTTCATTCTTATAACGCTCATACAAGAAGTCATGAACATCAGTAAACATCTTTTCAAGTGTATTAAAAGCATTCCTCTTAAAAGGAGCCATAAGGTCAAAGTCAAATTTAGTATTTACAGCAGTATTCTTAGCAAATGACCCTGAATTGAAGGGGGCATAAAGATTAACACCATACTTTTCTTCCAGTGCTTCCTTTATTTCATCTCGTTTGGCAATAAACTTATTGAGTAGTTCTTGTTCATTCGATGTTCTGTGCGACGCAATCACACAATCCAAGTGTTTATTCTTATCAGTTGCCATAGTCTATCCTTTTATATTTCGGGGATCATTCCCATAACTATTTTTTTCTCTGATCTTCCCATCCTTCCCATGCACAACAAGCTCTGTTTCATAATTCTTAGCTTTGTTAGTTGCCAACTTGATTGCCTCTACTTGAGTATCTGTTACTTTGGAGGCTCTTTGATTTCCCTCGACTTTAACTGCCCATTGATCTCCGTGGGGCAAAACGTGAATTGATTTTTTCATTCGATTTTAATTTATAGTTTACTATTCTCCCAATCTTCACGGCATTAAGTTTTTCCGGCTTGTGATACTGTTTTGAGCTAAAATTTGTTAAAAAATTTGCAAATTCTATAGATAAATCTAATTTTGTCGCTCATTAAAAATCCAGTGGAATGGCAAAGGGCGTACAACTCCCTTAAATAGCTCACTAGCAAAAGCCAATCATTCCTTTTTTCAATGCTTCAGGAGGTTCGAGCTCTTGAAGCATTTTTATCTTGTACGGCATTTTATTTTATCCTGAAGTTTCAATCATTATGCCAGAGACAATAGGATTTTATAGATGTCAGTTCTCGTAATTTAGCCCTTATTTACTTTATTATTATTGCAATAAGCTGATTATCTGGTATATGTAAACGTTATGTTTTCTTGTATGCTTTAACAAATTCTAACGAAAATTCATATATTACTCATTTCCATATAACTATATTTTAGTAACCATAAAATTTTCTTTGAAGATGTTTATTTTTATGATGTAATATTTAATTGATCATGTCATGTCAATACTGCCATTTTGTCTTCAAATTACTTCCTTCTGCTGTCAAATTAGAGCCTCAGTATCAATTTTATGTTATTGAAATTCATTGCATTCCATCTTCCGCATGGCTAACCCCGCTGCCGCGTGAATCCTTTCGCGTGGTTCTGTATTCCATCACCGGTTGGCCCGCGGCTTATTCTAGGCCGCGGGTTGTGTTATTACTGCAACAACAACAATACAAATCGCGTTAGAGGTTCGGCATTTTGGTTGTAGTTATTATAATTCTTGAGTATAGTTGGTAAATATTTCTTCTAGCTCTTCCGTTGGGTGAAAACCCAATTCCATCTTTTCATGCACAAATAAACCATCTTCATAAGTTATTTCCGTAAGTGAATGAGGCAAATCCTTATTAGAGATTTCTTCCTGAAGTTCAGTTATAGGTACGGGAACAAATTCGCCTTTCTCACTTTCTCTCCATACATAAGCAGACTTTGTCATTACATATAGGCTTTGTCTATCTTTAGAATATCCACTTTTCACGACTATATATTCTCCATTGTGGTTTCTAAAGAATGTTGCACCCTCGTTCAAACGATCATGATATGCTTTCAAAGGATTATCTTTAAACGCTTGTGGAGTGCTTGGATACTCATTTGGTTTATCAAAAGGACTAAGGATGCGCTGTGCTGCATTAGGAGTTTTCGACATTATGTAATTAGGTTGTATGACAGTTGGTGATTGATTGTTTCCTCGATCAAATATCCATTCTCCTAATGAACCTCCTTTTAAAGTTTTGTTACTGTTTGCCCATGATAACATTCGTTCTAAGCTTGTTTTTGCTTCTTCTTCAGAAACGGAACACATCCACTTATAATTTGGATTTAGAAATTTGTTCCGAAATTTCGAAGGGTCGGCAAGAAATGCTTCAACGCTTCCGCAAATAATTTCAATACGTTTTGCTGTGATTGGGTTAAGTAAAATGTTTTCTAGTCTTGTTACCCAACGTAGATTATCTGGTCGGTTATTTTGCTTGTTTGTGTCAATGTGGTCAACAACGTGTTCTTTTGTTGGTGCTTCTCCGTGAAATGCGGTTGCAACTATTCTATGAATAGGAATTGAAGCAATTTCCAAATAACCTGTCTTGATGTTTAGTTTGCCAAAAGTCAAATTGTTGTCTGAAGGTCGACTTCGTTTATTGTTAAGAGCGTGTCGTAATACAGCACCGTTATTCCAGACTGAATAATGCTCATTTTTATAATCGCATTCATGAATGCGATTATAAGTTTCAAGTAAATTTTCCATAATCATTACATTTGAGTGGGTACAATATCAATATGGTATCCTACAACAAATGCTAACCTTGAAAGAATATCAAGTCCAACGGAATATTTACCTTGTTCAATTCTACTGAGATTTGCAGCATCTATATTAGCTAACTTTGCTAAATCTTTTGCTTCTATTCCCTTTTCTTCCCGAATCCGGCGAATTTTTTTTCCTATTCGAGTTCTTTCTCCTTGTCTGTCTCCAGAACTCATTCCCATAAATGCAACACCATTTAGCAATAAATCCCGCCAAATATTGTCGATCATTATTTCTTTGTCTTCAGAGAAATTTTTATCAAATACATACTCTACCAAATGTAGCTGATAATTACGAGTTTCTTCATTAGTGTAAATCCCAATGTGAGCCAGTATGGAAAAAACCTCACCATCTGGTGCAATTACCTCGACCATTTTGTCATCAATAATTGTTGCTTTTGACTTAAATTCAGTCGCCAAAAATTTTTTAAGTTCATTGTTCATATCATTTAATGCCGTATTTATGGTGTTGCCGCCACTTTTAATAGTTATGAAGCAAAGATATAAAATAAATTTATTAATTGGCATATTTGCCAATTAATAAATTAAATATATTCTAATTACGGCTCGTTCTTCTTCTTTTCCCATTGTATCTTCCACGCTCTACTATTTATAAGGTCAAGACAGATGAAGTTGTATATGTTAGTTGTTGGAAAAAGAAAAAATCTACTCTCCGCTACCGCGCGAATCCTTTCACGTGGTTCTGTATCCTATGCGTCTTAGGTATGAAATATTTTCAGTTGAGTATTCCGGACTAAATTAGGCCACTAATTCGGAGTATTGTTGGCAAATTATTCTGGATCAAAACATGCTGATAATAAATATACCCGATAAGGTACAAAACATCATTCAATGCGAAATAATATACCCTTTAGGGTACATTTTCTGGCCTGAATATTAAGTCTTTCACTTCTAGCATATTTAAATCACATAATCTTTTACTGGCAAAGCTTTTTATAACGTTAGTTCTCTTATTGCGGTTGAATATTATGTCACATTTACCAATAAACTCGTTTTGGTGGTATTTGTGACACTAATTAAGAATTGTCCTAACACACTGCTAATTCATAAAACAGCAGTAGTTTAGGACACGTTAAAATCTATTTCAAGTATCCGATACTTTCACTAATCCTACTGCAAAGTCAAAAAGTGCAGTAAATTTGCTTAACATTTACTGCTTCCGTAGTACTTAGCCTTAAAAATGAAAATACAATATTGTTCCGATCTTCATCTGGAATTTCCCGAGAACAAACAATTCCTGAAGGTTAATCCAATTCAGCCAGTTGGTGATATTCTTATTCTGGCAGGCGATATTGTCCCTTTCGCTGCAATGGAAGATCACCCGGATTTTTTCAATTATATTGCAGATCATTTTAAACAAACCTTCTGGATTCCGGGCAACCATGAGTATTATCATTCAGATGCTGCTCGGTACAGCCAAGAACTTATCGAAAAAATTAGGGACAATATAAGCCTGGTAAATAATCATGTAATAATTTTAGATGGCATCAGGTTCATCTTCACCATGCTTTGGTCGTCAATATCTCCTGAAAATCAATGGCATATGCATCATAACATGTCCGATTTCCGGGTAATTAAATTCAACAATGAACTATTTTCAATAAACCATTTTAATGCTTTGCATGAAGAATGTAAATCTTTTCTCATTCAGGAGTTAAATAAGAAGTTCTTAGGTAAAACTGTCGTAACTACACATCATGTGCCAACCTTATTTAATTATCCGTCTAGGTACAAAACAAGCATTCTTAATCAGGCATTTGCTGTTGAAATGTTTGATTTGATTCAGGATTCCTCAATAGATTACTGGATTTACGGTCATTCCCATGTAAACACACCGGAATTTACAATAGGCAATACACATCTTCTCACAAATCAGTTAGGCTATGTCAGCCATTTTGAACACCGGCAATTTCAAAATGATAGGATCATTTTAATATAAATATCACTTGATCTTTTTCTTCAACCCTAAAAGCTAATGCTTTCTTTGTCAATGTCTTGAAGTAGGTCATCATCCGCTTCAATAAATGGATCATACCAATCTGCCTTATTTCTCGCCCATTCAAATTGTTCTCGTAACTCATCTGTTAGACTGCCTCTTGAATTGGCTACCATTTCATATTCATTAATATAATTCCTGATAATTTTAGCTTTGTCATGCCGCAGTGCTTTTTTGAAAAGCGCCTTGAAATCCTCAAGTTCTTTTTCCTTCCTGGCTTTTATTTCATTAACTATTTTCTGTTCTGCTTCCCTTTGTGCATGGTATTCATTAATCTCGGCATGCCAATCTTTCAATCTTTTACCTTCAAGTTCTATGGCAGCTAGGATATTCGAAATTTGTTTTTCTAGCGGAGCTTTGCTGCTTCTCCATATTTTACTCCAGTTATAACCCACGGTAAATAACAAGACACCGCTACGTTCTTTTCTCACTGAGTCACCAACCATTTTTTTTCTGGTAACTTCACCAAAGTTTATTTCCACTTCTCGCTGGTCAACCACTACATAAGTTTTCTTCTCTCTTACTATAATTCTATGTCCTCTGGCCTTTAATGCTTTAATGATCGTATCCATAATTCGTAGTGACCGTTCGACAGTGTGTGTACTTAACCGCATATTTATATTGTTCAACCCGCTTGGGAAAACCCTATTCGGATAACCAAATTTTTCGGGACTGTCCCAATGCTTCTTCACATCTTGTATTAACATGTCTGGATTGGTCAATTGTTTTGGTACCACCAGGTTCAAACGTTTATCACGCTCAATTTCTTTTCTTAGAATATCGATTGGTCTCGCAAAAGATAATACCTCTTCATTCCCGGATTCGCTGGAAGAAAAATTTACAATTCCCTTTCCATGATATTCTGAAGGCAATTCTTCAGGTTTCACTTCTTTACCAAACTTTAATTTGCCCCAGTAACCGTTATACGGTAAAGGGATCTGCATTTCCTTACAAGCTTTTCTGATGTGCAACTCACTTATTCCAAGCCTTTTTGCAACAGCGGAAACCGGTTCCTTCCACATCAATGTATAAAGTTGTTTCCTAGTCATTTTAACATCTTTCATGGCTATCATATTAAGATCATAAAATTACAGATCAAATGTAGCTCAGCATGCTGAGATTAATTGAAAACTGATTGAAATTTATAAGTAAACCAAATACGTTTTTGTAATCCTGGTAAAGGGGCCATTAAGGAGCCAAGCAAGCACCGATATATTACATTTTTATCAAGGAAGTTAAAAGGTTTATGGTGTAAAATATTAGATACTAGATATAAACGATTTTTCTCAAAATAATCACAAAGGGGCCATGAAGAAACTTATTGCTACTTTATCCGTTATTCCTACCCACGCAGTCTGTGCCGGATGGCTGCATGCGCTTTTTCCTGTCATGGTATTTGCAGAAAAAAGCAAATACACCGAGGCACGCCAGGAAAAAAGCGCACTCCACCACCGGGAGCTTGCTATTACATAATGTGCTCTTATGGGCTGGGTAGAAGCCCATAAGCACACTATGCAAAGCAGCCACAGCCTGCTTACATTCCCACTCTGCCCACTTCCTGCGTTGCTGCAAGCAATTGTCCTCAGTCTCCTTGTTTCTTCCTCCTTGTATCGTCACCTTTCAGGCTGGCAGGTTCGGTCATTCGTGGACACCTCCTTCGTCGGCGTCCACTCATTCCCACGCACTAAAGCAAAGCCTCCTTTGTCGGCTTAGCTTTAAAATACCTCATCCGCTTCCCTTCTCCTCCCAGGAGAAGGTGCCCGAAGGGCGGATGAGGTGTGCTTCACCAGCCAGCCTTCAAGGATGCCTTCACTGCGTCGTCATCCACCGTCGCCTTCGTCCAATCACTTTCGCAACCACACTGCAGCAAATGAGCCTACTCCAGCCTTCTCCTGGTTTCGCCTTCCATCACACATACGCATTACTGCCTTCGTAAGCCTTTCCTCTCCTTGCCTCTGCAACGGTGGTCAGGTAGGTACTCGCCATAAAGCAGCCTGTCTGGTAGAAGCCAGGCAGCTTTCAACTATGGCTTCACAAGAGCCTCCTTCGTCGGCTCATGTTCGTACCCACCTGACCCCCTGCCAACGCTTATCCCTTTCTAAAAGGCTTCCAAAAGTCATCAATGCTTCCACGCTACGGGCTTCAACCCGGTTTCGGCTTCTATAGTCTCATCAGCTGCTAAAAACCGCCCACTTTCCAGTTTCACAAGAACACAAGCCGCCATACAAGAGGGTAGGAGTCAGTTCTACAAGTGACGAGCTATGTATCCGGGTATTTTGAGTTACAAGCGGTATTTCGTGCGCGCTATCGCCCTCCGGTTGATCGTTACAGCGCCAGCCACAGCGTAACGTATTTTCTTATTCCCGCCCACCCACCCGAATAATATACCCTCGCTGCCTTCGCCATTGCATTTACTCGTACCTCATTTATGCAATCCCTGTCGCCCTGGTACAGGCTAATACCCGTTTTGATTCATTATTCTGTTGCTTTTTAATATTGGTAGTGATAAGCATTGCCATCAACACATCACTATTTTTAAATGGTGCTGCTAAGAGGGAATTTTTTAGGAAAAGAAAAAGAGCAAAGCAAAAAAAGAAAG
Source organism: Bacteroidales bacterium (assembly GCA_963665485.1). Taxonomy (GTDB): domain Bacteria; phylum Bacteroidota; class Bacteroidia; order Bacteroidales; family UBA4417; genus UBA4417. The sequence continues at coordinate 3,461,109 of OY762227.1, forward strand.
CGAATATAAAGTAGCATTCCGGCTTATTCAAGGCGCGAAAAATGAAATCATATTTTTCGCTTTGTTCACAGCTTCATTTCATTTTTCTGTGCTCCGCGCATTTTTTTTTGCATCACCTGGTTGGCATTTCCAATCAGGTTTTTTTATGCAAAAATAAATCCGCTCCGGCCTTGATTAAGCCTCCATGCTTCATTGCTTAATGGCTTCCTTTTTTTTGCTTTTTGCCCTTTTTCATTTTTTTCCTAAAAAATTTATGGAAGGGGTGCTAAAGGCAAGATCGGAATAAACCTCTAAAAGTTTCCCGATATGCAGAAAATCACCACTTACAGCCCCGACCAGGTGCGCAGTCCTTTCGCCTTCTTCATCCTCAACAAAGGAATGAACAGCGGCAAACCAATGGAGCACCCCTGCCCCAATTGTTTCACCTACAACGCAGCCGATCAGGATGAAAAAGATCATTTTTACTGGATCTGTTTTGGCCTCTGGCAATCCAGATCCTTTCATCAACATTTGATCGGGTCCGTAATCCCATTTATCCGCCTTCATGAGTTAAGCCAGGTTATCAGCCAGGCATCCGAAAAAGCCCAGGCTAATCCGGGCACCTTTCAAAAAACAGTCGAGGCTCTCAAAATCCTGGATCGCCAGGAGAAGCAGTTCCATCGCAATCTGCTGCTAATTTCCGAAGCTAAGAAGGCAATCTTCGCCAATTACCGCTCAGTTCCATACTTCTACCGGTAACCCCTTAAACCCTTCATATTATGACACAATCTGACGTAATCAACAGGACCTTTGTTTTCATCCATAACATCCCCTCAAATTTCATTGAGGAGATATGGAAGGACAGCCCTTACATGGCTGACCATCTCCGAAGCAAATTCAATTGCTTCTGCTCAGCTGAGCGCTACGCATCAGCCAATGCCATCCTCAAATTCTTCGCATCCCTCGATGAATCCAACACCGAGAAATTCTGCACTTATGCATCCTCCTGGATACAACAGCAAAATTAATTCCTAACCCATTAAACCCAAATCTCATGAAAAAGTATTTTAACGATCCCCGCCCCATCACAGTCCGTTACTCATGTGATTGTGCCGAATGTGGAACCATTTTGAAAAAAGGCATCCAAGCCTATTATTGGCCTTCAGATGGAAAGCTGTATTGTTTGTCATGTGGCGAATCCGAGTATCGGCAATTCCTCTCAGCTTCAGCTGATGAAGCTGTTTACAATGGAATCGGCAACCCGGTGGCCTTGTAAAATACAACTATTAAAATCAAAAATGCCCGGCAATCCCGGGCATTTTATTTATTTTTAGCATTATTTTTTACAATATTTCATATCTTTACATAAATAATATGATACTCCTTTCAGAAATAAAACAAAGTTATTAATTGGGCAATATTCTATATTAAAAAACAAAGCTTATGAAAAATGAATTCCCTAAAAAAGCGGCAACAATAGGATATCCTAAAGCCGAATCACAGAAAAAACAGAATATAATTAGCATTTTACCAATAAAATTGAAGGAGGGAACTTGGGATAGACTTACGAAGAAATCTTTTTTAAATGATAGAGATAGGAACAAAGTATTAACAGTACGTGATTCATTATTTGAAAGCACATTTAGAATAATTGACACCAGGACTAAAATCCCTAAAGAACTAAGAAATAATATATTTGCAATTAAGAAAGAAATTGATGAACTACTTACTAGAAATGTTCTGTATATAGGATCAGAATGTGAGCGATATGATAAAATTGATATTACTAAAGAATATAAATTATTTAAAGGGTTACTTTCTGATCCATATATAACACTTTCAACAGTTGATAAATCTAGCATTGGCAACATAACCCAGAAATGGGATTCTATTAAGCCTTCTATAATATTTATATCATGTCACGGTGATAAAATGGGCCTTTTTTTAGAGAGTGAAGATGGTAAATCTCAACACTACCCTAATAAAAATTTTATTGATTTTTTTAAAAAAAGAAGTAACTATATTGAGTGTGTAATACTTAGTTCTTGTGAATCATTAGATCTTGGTAAAGCTATTTTTAATGAGGGGAAAAAAGTTATTTGTATTAACAGACAGGTTGATTTAGATACAGCTGGACAATTTAATAAATACTTTTTCAGGTATCTTAATGATCATTCAAAAGAAGATAGTACCGTATTCAAAGATGCTTTTAATCATAGCGTTGAGATCGTCAAATTTGAAGGATTTAAGGATTCTTTTGCGTTTGAATTTCTTGAAGCAGATAAAATTTGTTAATTATGGATAGTAAATTAGAAGCTGAAATCAGAATAAACACAGCCAAAATTGCTAAATCTGGATTTGACCGACTTTCTGAAAGAACAAAAGAGATAATGAAAGCAAAATATGTGTTTGATGTTCATTCACACCTTTTTGACATTCAATGTATTAATAAATCCTACTTCATAATAAGGTTCATTAAGGACTTCTTGGGTTTAAAATCTGGCGGTGATTATACAATAGAATTCTCTGTTGAAGAAGCTTATAAAGAAATATCTGAAAACAACCAAGGATGGGAAATTGAATTAATCAATAAGCTAAATAGTGATTCTGATATAAAATTCAAGAATAAGCATGAATCTACCAAAGGATTTCTAGATATTGTTGAAGCCACTAAATTCTTAACATTTAATAAGATGAGTGACGTTTACAATCATTATATCAAAAATTACTCATTAGCAAGCATTCTTGGTATTGAAAACCAGCATATTATTTCAACAGCCTTAACTATGGATTTGGAATCGGGCTGGAATGTAAAAATAAAGAAGTCGCTTTATGAGCAAATTTCCGAGCTTAAAGAATTATCAATTGATAAACCTGTTTTACCATTTCTTTACTGTGATCCTAGACGAGCAGAAATAGAAGATAGTAAAAATAATCTATATTCACTTTTTAATTATGCTTTTTGTGAAGGTCAATCTTTTTTTGGAGTTAAAATCTATCCAGCGTTAGGTTATTCTCCTTCAGATTATAGATTATGGCCAATATATGAAATTTGTGAGAAATATTCGATTCCAGTTTTAACCCATTGTGGCGGAGAGTCTATTTCAACTGACATGCTTTTTCTTGAAATTTATGAAGGACACGTTAAAACATCGGTCTCTGTAGAAAATCGAAAAGAAATCGCATATAATCTGAATAATCCACAACGGTGGGAATTAGTACTTCAGAAATTCCCAAAACTCAAATTAAATTTTGGTCATTTTGGCGGATATGAAACCTGGGAATCAAGTTCCATAGTTATGGATGAAAATGATCCTCAACATAGGAAAGAAAATATCTATAAATTAATGAACAAGTATCAAAATGTATATGCTGACTTTGCCTTTAATTTTGTGGAGGATAAATTAGCAGAAAACCTAATTAATGTATTAATTTTTAACGAAACAGTGAGAAATAGATTAATGTTCGGAACAGATTATTGGATGGTAACGCCAAAAGGAAATTTGAGAAACGAACAATTCGATTTTATAAAAAGATTAAGTGATAACTCGAATGAATTTTTTAATCTAATGACTCTTTCAATGGTCGATAATCCGAAAAAATATTTATTTGATTAGAATTAGTCAGTTGCCATTTACTTGATTTAATTTCATTATTGATACCTAAAGAAATAAGAAAAGGAGACATAATAATATTCATAAGGCACATCTTTATTCATAGATAAGTTCTATATGAGTCCTATATAAAGGCTACATGATTGCACCTTTGTAATAAAACAGCGCCAAACACGCACAAAAAAAGCAGCTCAGGATTTCCGGAGCTGCTCAATAAAGTTTGGCGGATGTTTATTTGCCCGGCTCAGCACCAGGGTTTTCATCTACAGCCGTCTGGCTGACTGCAGAGATAACTCCGCAAGCCACTGCCAGGTACCCGGCCACCGTGACAACGGCAACAGGCAAAGCAACAGGAGCTGCCAGGATTGCTGCCGAAGTGGCGCCCAGGATCAGACCAATGTTCCGAAGTTTCTTGAAGAACTTCGGAGTTGGGGACTGGATCCGCTCAATAAGATTCATTTCATTTGCTTTCATGAGAATGGTCATTAAAGGTTATGTGTTCAATAGTTTCTACTCTTTTTTCAAGGTATTCGACCCGCTGGCACAGCAAGTCGTAACGGCTCTTAAATTCAGTCTTGATCAGCATAGTTGTGGTTTTCACTTCTGACAGGTCCAGCTCCATCTTGCGGAAGTCACTGTGAAGCTGCTTGATGAAATAGGCCACCACACTCAGCAGAATGCTGGTAATAGAGCCGAAAATGAGCTGTATGGCTGAAATCTGTTCCATAGGTCCTGGAGGTTAAGGTTTAACAATCTTATTTTCAATCACGATCCGATCGTTGCCTAGGAGAATCTGTTCAACCAGTTTTGGATAAACCTGCTGGTAAGCAAAGTCTGACATCAGCACTTTGTAATCAGTACAGATTTGCATCCAGTAATGTGCGATCAGGGGACAACCCCGCGTATCGAGATGCGTGTTGCCTTTGTGAAAAAACACCAGGTCGAAGTTTGGCAAGCCGTCAACCTCTACCATGCCTTTGTGCATTTTAGGATATTCAGCGAGGTACCTGACATGCATGCCTGATGTTTTGTTAAGGATAAGCCGGAATTCTCCAGTAGGGATGCATGTTTGCCCTGGGATCTTGATCGCTCTGATGCTGTCTTCCAACAGATATGAGGCAAACAATCCGTTGATATAAAGATGGCTCAGGGTACTGTTTTTCCCCTGAGCCACTCTGATGATCCTGGTTTCCATCACGGTCCCTCTCTCTAGTATGCGTCTACAACTTTCATAGCGTTGCCGCTGGCGAAAGCGTAATAGTTTTCACCTACTTGCTGGAAGAATTCAATACCAGCAACGGCGACGATGGTGCAGTCATCCGGAACGGGATCTTCGGTGTCCACATCAGCGTTCAGAACGGTTTCGGGTATCGGCGCATTCAATGCCAGGTAATCCGAATAAGTGACGGCCGAAAGCTCATGGAAATCCGGTTTAATGGCTTCGTAGGTGTCGCTGGTTGCATTGTAAGCGAAGTCGCTCAAAACACCTAAGCCAAAGATCAGGCGGAAATGGGTTGAACCGGCAGGAGCATTGATCCCATCCATAGGGTTGAAAGCAGCAACTGAATAATCAGCAATTCCACGTTTTACGTTTTTTGCAAGATCGGCACCAGCTTTCATGCAGGAATCGAAATTTGCATTTTTGTTAAACGTGACGCCTGCCAGGTACTTCCTTTGCTGGCTGATCAGGATAGCGCGGTACCCACGAGGCTCAGACTGATCCTCCAGGTTGATTTTCTTCATGATGGCGGTAAGCCTGCCGGTAAGCTGGCTGTCGCTCATCTTTCCGAGTACGGAACTGAAAACCGAACGAACGGCACGACCAGCTTTTGCGCTGCCACCAAATTCGTTCATATTTTCACGGGTACGCTCGAAAGCAGGAGCAGTCGCAACCTGTTCTCCGGTAGGTCCGCCGGTCAATCCGGCAAAATAACCAGTCTGGCCTTTAATTTTGAAATGTCGGATATCGCCAATGGTACCAACGTACTTGACGTGTCCTTTTTGTCTTGCCATTGTAATTAGAAATTAGGGTTAGAAAAATAATTGATTTCTGCCTTTTTCTTTTTCACTCAAACCCGGGAAATGAGTGTTAAAAATCAAGGCTTTAATGCTGTCAAATATATTAGTATATTTGCTTAAAGTCAACCATTAAAACACTGACATACAATGACATACATAGACATTTTATACAATATTCAGGAAACTGACCTCGTAGTCAGCCGGATTTTGGATGGAGACAGTATTTCTGTCATCGGCATTTATACCCATGAGGAAAAAGAGATCAGGCTTTATGGCCTGGATGCTCCGGAAACTAGGAACGGCAGAAAGCTCCGCGAAGATGAAGAAAAGACTAGGGTAGCAGGGGAGATGCTCCGATTTATGGGAAACCAGGCAAAAGAATTTGTTATGAGGATATGTCCGGCCGGAACACATGTTACAATATACACAGAACCTGGCAATGAAACTGATTTATGGGGCCGTCAGCTTGGTTATGTCATCCTTCCGGACGGAACATGCTTGAATGATTTATTGATCCAGGAAGGCTATGCAAAAGCCACAAGCGAGTATTATTGTAAAGAATTATCAAAATACCTGGTGATGAATTGGGATGCAAAGCTCGAAAAGCGCGGTTTATATGGGCTTACAGAGATATTTTAGATATTATTTTTGACTTGCTCATATTATCAGAACTTCTGAAACCCCTGTAAAATAAAGGAAAACGGCCATGTTTCCCATATATTTCCCACAAAATAAAAATAGCGCTGTAACTTGTTGGTTATCAGCGCTATATATGTGTAAAAGTGATCCGCTTGGGATTCGAACCCAAGACCCCATCCTTAAAAGGGATGTGCTCTACCTGCTGAGCTAGCGAATCATTTTTGTTATTTGGAGGGTGCAAAGGTACATCTTTCCTCCAATTCTGCAACTTTATATGAAAATATTTTTCTTGATATTGGTATTCAGGTATTTATATTTTTTACATCGGGATATTTCTTGCTTTAGAATATAAATTCGCTTTAAAATTGTACTTTTTTAGTTTGAAACAGCTTATTATCACCATTATTTCTATGATGTTTTAGTTTTTATTCAATTTTTTTAAAATTTGAGAATACCTTTCCCTTCACGTATAATATTGACTTCACCATCTGTACAATCGAGAACTGTTGAAGGAATATTTCCACCAATGCCAGCATCAATTACCAAATCTACATTATTAGCAAATTTCTCATAAATCAGTTCAGGGTCTGTTGTATATTCAAGGATTTCATCATCATCATGAACTGAAGTAGACATAATGGGATTACCAAGCAATCGTACAATTTCAAGCGTAATTGGATTGCCAGGGATACGTATACCCACAGTTTTACGTTTGCTTTGAATATGTCTTGGGACATTATTACTGGCATTGAGAATAAATGTGAACGGACCGGGAAGATTCGCTTTCATTGCTTTAAAAATATTATTCTCTATGGGCTTACAATAATCCGACAGCTGGCTTACATCGGAACAGATAAATGAAAACATGGACTTTCCCGGTTTTATACCCCTTAGTTCACATATTTTTTCAACAGATTTACTTTTAAATATGTCGCAACCAATTCCATAAATCGTATCAGTAGGATAAACTATTATGCCTCCATCACGCAAACACTCAACAACAGTGCGCATCTGTCGTTCATTGGGATTATCAGGGTAAATTTTAATAAGCAATGCCATATTCGTAGATTTAAATCCATTTTTTGCTGATCTTCAATAATCTTAGCCATAACTAAGACTCCATTATTAAGTATGATATTTCAGGTGAAATACCTGTACGCAAAGTTAGCACCTTTTAATTAGTGACAGACTAATTATTTAGGGAGTACTTTTTAAGATTAATGACTGCGATGTAACGAATTATGAATCGAAGATATTTGAAAAATTTATGATTCCCAGTATATAGATACCGATTTCACGAAAGGAAACAAGAGGGCACAAAAAATGGGTAAGCTACTTATATCGCACCGCTCAACCATTTACCCTTGCTACATTCCTGTCCTGGGGGAGTTCAATAGGAGCTGGTCGTATAAGACTTACCCGTCTGCAAAAGTACTACTTTTTATGAACAAAAAAACATCATGCAAAATTTTCATTGCCTTTATGCAACTTTCTTATCTTTGCACTTAATCAACCCCTAAATTATTTGAATGATGGAAACAAAAAACTCACTTTTCATTTCAGCAATTAAGTCTGGACTTATTATCGGAATTGTTTCGATAGTTGTCTTTATTATCATGTATGTGGCTGATATTAAGCCTATAGGTATAATGATGCCATTTGTGATAATGCTTATAGGTTCAGCGATCAACATCGCTATTTTAGTTATTATGTTTAAAAAGTATAGGACTGAGGCGGGTGGTTTTATAACATTTGGCAATGCATTTCTGTATTGCTTTGTAGCTCTGGTTGTTGCTGCAATCATTTCAACAATTTTCACTCTATTATTCATCCAATTCATTGAACCTGATTATTATAAAAATATTATGGATGCTCAGAAGGCATACATGGAGAATTATCTGGCCGGAAAAGTTTCGGATGAACAAATGGCTCAGACAATGGATAAAATTGATGAACAAGCAGCCAAAATGGGTTCAATAGGCTCAACACTGAAAGGTCTGTTGATGAATGTTGTAGTTAGCGGCATAATAGCATTAATTGTTGGAGCCATCATGAAAAAAAATCCTGATGTATTTGACAATACAGCAGGTGGAGTTTTATAAATCAGCTTATGGACATTACGGTTATAGTACCCTTACTTAATGAAGAAGAATCACTGCCTGAACTTTGTCAATGGATTGAGAGAGTAATGCGTGAGAACCACTTCACTTATGAAATACTGCTTATTGATGATGGCAGCTATGATAATTCGTGGAGTGTTATTCAGTTATTACATCAAAGCGATCCGAGGATAAAAGGGATTAAATTCCGTAGGAATTATGGGAAATCAGCCGCACTGAACACAGGGTTCAAAACCGCTGCCGGGGATGTTGTAATTACAATGGATGCTGATTTACAAGATAGCCCGGATGAAATTCCGGGTTTATTTTCCATGATTAAAGAACAAGGGTTTGACCTTGTTTCGGGTTGGAAAAAAGTGCGTCATGATCCTTCACTTACGAAGAATATTCCTTCAAAATTATACAACTCCATGACCAGTTTGATGTCGGGAGTCAAACTGCATGATCATAATTGCGGGCTTAAAGCATATAAAGTTGATGTTGTTAAAAGCATTGAAGTATATGGCGAAATGCATCGCTACATTCCGGTAATTGCGAAATGGAACGGATTTAAGAAAATAGGAGAGAAGGTAGTGGAGCACCGTAAACGTAAATTTGGCGTTACCAAATTCGGTGCAAATCGTTTTATTAACGGGCCTCTCGACCTGATTTCGATCATGTTTGTTTCAAAATTTGGTAAAAAGCCAATGCATTTGTTTGGCATGCTTGGGATGTTCCTTTTTACTATTGGATTTGCGATAGCAGGTGTTCTGGCCTATGCAAAATTTTTCCTGGCTGAATACAGGATGACTGAAAGGCCTCTCTTTTATTTCGGATTGTTGGCCATGGTTCTAGGTACACAATTGTTTATAACAGGTTTCCTTGCAGAAATGGTTGCCCGAAATTCACCCGACCGGAATCATTATTTAATTGAAAAGGAACTTTTCTAAATTGAACTGGCATTCAAAAAGAAATACATTGGAATGGAAAAACGCAAAGTAATCATTATTGGTACTGCATATCCATTCAGGGGAGGAGGAATGTCAACATACAACGAAAGACTGGCAAAGGCTTTCCTGGAATGTGGAGATGAAGTTATAATTTATACTTTCAGCCTTCAATATCCGGGATTTCTTTTTCCTGGAAAAACTCAATATTCCTCTGATCCGGCACCTAAAAATCTGAATATTAAAGTAGCTGTTAATTCAGTGAATCCTTTTAACTGGATCAAAGTTGGGCTTGAAATAAAGAAACTCAAAGCAGATATTATTATTATCAGGTATTGGATGCCTTTTATGGCGCCCTGTCTTGGAACGATAGCGCGAATTATCAGACGCAATAAAAAGAGTAAAGTTATTGCTATCGCCGATAATATTATACCTCACGAAAAAATGCCGGGCGGAAATCTGCTTTCAACGTATTTTGTAAAGAGCTGTGATGGATTTGTTGTTATGTCACGGGCCGTTCTTCAAGATCTTGATAAATTTGACAAAATTCGTCCACGCAGGTTTTCCCCTCATCCGTTGTATGATAATTTTGGAGCAGCAACCTCAAAAAGCCAGGCGAAAAAGAATTTAGGCCTGGATGAATCTTTAAAATTTATCCTTTTTTTTGGTTTTATCCGCGAATACAAAGGTCTTGATTTGTTAATTAAAGCTTTCGCAGATGAGCGGTTCAGGAAGTTACCGGTTAAACTGTTAATAGCAGGTGAATTTTATATTGATGGGAAACCATATCATGACCTGATAGAAAGTTTGGGATTAAAAGAAGAGATAATCCTCAGAACTGAATTTATTGAGAATAAGGACATTGTGAATTATTTCTGTGCTTCAGATATTGTAGCTCAGCCTTATAAAGATGCTACCCAAAGCGGTGTAACCCAGATTGCCTATCATTTTGATAAACCTATGCTTACAACCAATGTGGGCGGTTTATCGGAGATGGTTCCCGATGGGAAAGTCGGCTTTGTGGTTGCACCGGATGTGAACGAAATAAGTGAAGCCTTACTACGTTTTTTTAATGAGAATAAAGAGGAAGAATTCTCTGCCAATGCAGCCATCGAAAAGAAACGCTTCAGCTGGGAGATACTTCTCAGCCAGATCGAAGCAGTTTTTGATCAGTGTAGAAACGAGGATGAAAACTACAAATAATAAATATAAAATGAATTCGAAATCAAAGATAAAATCAATTATACAGGAATCTATCGATCTTAAAACCAGGATTTTAAATGACCCTGAATTAATTGAAACTGTACAAAATATAGTAGATCAGATTATCCATTGCTACGAAAATGGAGGCAAGGTTCTTTTTTGCGGAAATGGTGGCAGTGCGGCAGATGCACAGCATTTAGCAGCTGAATTATCCGGACGGTTTTATTTCGACAGGCATCCGCTGTTTGCTGAAGCATTACATGTTAACTCTTCGTATGTAACTGCTGTTGCAAATGATTACGGATTTGATGAAGTTTTTGCTCGGCTTGTACTTGCCATGGGAAGTAAGGATGATATATTGATTGGCCTTAGCACATCAGGAAATTCCAACAACATAGCGAGAGCTTTTGATGAAGCTAATACTCTGGGAATGATTACGATAGGTTTAACGGGAGAAAGTGGCGGAAAATTAAAAGACAAATCTTCCTACCTGCTTAATATCCCATCCATCGACACACCACGCATCCAGGAAGTTCACATCATGCTTGGCCATATTATTTGTGAGCTTGTTGAAGAAAAGCTGTTTAAAGATTAGTTTCTGAATAATCAAGAAATTGAAAATTTCACTTCAAACGACTTACATTCTGGATCAGCGTATTCTGAAGAATTTGAAAATGTCCGGATCATACTAAAACTACCAGGGAATATATGAGTAAAAAACTTTCAATTGATCAGGGATGGTCATTATTTCTTGATAGGGATGGCGTTATTAATCAGCGTATTCCGGATGATTACGTGAAACTGCCTGATGAATTCGAGTTTATTCCCGGTGTTACAAAAGCATTGGCAATACTTTCAGTTCTTTTTAAGCCAGTCATTGTTGTAACAAACCAGCAAGGCATTGGACGAGGATTAATGACAAATGTGCAATTGAAGCTGGTTCATGATAAAATGCTTCAAAAAGTTACTGAAACCGGCGGGAGGATTGACGCTGTTTTTTATAGCCCTGACCTGAAAAATACAGGCAGCTTTACACGAAAACCTTCTGTAGGATTGGGACTGAAAGCAAGGAAACAATTTCCTGAAATCAACTTTAAACGAAGTATTATGGCTGGTGATACTTATTCAGATATTCTGTTTGGTTACAGGCTTGGGATGGTAACAGTCCTAATCGGTACCGATCAGGAAGTTGTGTTTCAGTGTTCAGGAATCCTGGATTATTCGTTCCCTGATTTGATTTCCTTCGCTGAATACGTTAAAAACAACCTTCAGGTAAAGGATTAGTTAAGATAACTCAAGTGATTGTATAACAAGAATATATACAAATAAATTGACTCCAACTCTGATTTTAATAAGTTTCCTGGTCTATACCATTTTACTCTTTGCGGTAACCTGGATTACTACCCGCAAAGCCAACAACGAATCTTTTTTTATAGGAAATAAGGCATCGCCATGGTTTGTGGTTGCTTATGGTATGATCGGTGCTTCGCTCTCAGGTGTAACTTTTATGTCGGTTCCTGGCTGGGTTGGCACAACACAATTCAGCTATATGCTTTTCGTGGCTGGTTACCTGATAGGATATACAGTAATTGCTACTATTCTCATGCCGATGTACTACAGGCTGAATCTTACCTCAATTTATTCCTATCTTGAACAACGGTTTGGATTCTGGTCTTACAAAACCGGTGCATTTTTCTTTTTATTATCACGAACCATAGGTGCTTCTTTCAGGATGTTCCTGGTTGTGAATGTATTGCAGGTATTTGTTTTTGATGCCTGGAATATTCCTTTCATTGTTACCGTTAGCATTTTTATTGCGCTGATAATTATGTATACGCTCAAAGGGGGTATAAAAACAATTATCTGGACAGATACCTTGCAAACAACTTTCATGCTGCTAGCTGTAGGTTTGTCAATATACCTGATTAGTAAAGATTTACAGTATGATTTCCGGCATTTAATTTCTACTGTTTGGAACAGTGATTATTCAAATATGGTTGTAACCGACTGGCAAAGCAAGCAATACTTTCTGAAGCAGATTTTCAGCGGGGCCTTTATTGCAATTGTCATGACCGGCCTTGACCAGGAAATGATGCAGAAAAACCTGAGTTGCCGTAATATCGGCGAAGCTCAGAAAAATATGTTTTCATTCAGTATCGTACTTGTATTTGTAAACCTGATGTTCCTGTTTCTGGGAGCCGTTCTGTACATTTATTCAACCAAACATGGCATAGAATTGCCAACCCGTACTGACGATCTTTTCCCGATGATTGCCATTAAATACCTTGGCCCGCTTGCCGGTCTCGTATTTATGATCGGGTTAATCTCAGCGGCTTATCCAAGTGCTGATGGCGCTCTTACTTCATTGACAACATCTTTCACTATTGATTTTCTGGGTCTGAATAAAAGGGAAGACCTGAATGAGGAACAGAAGAAACGTATGCGATACAAGGTTCATTTATCATTTGCATTTCTGCTGTTATTGGTAATTGTACTTTTCAGGGCTATTAACGATCGGGCTGTAATCGATAAATTATTTACAGTTGCCGGTTATACTTATGGGCCTTTGCTTGGACTTTATGCTTTCGGTTTATTTACCCGATTCCAGGTAAAGGATAAACTGGTACCCTTTGTTGCAATTAGTTCCCCGATATTCTGTTACCTGCTAAGCGATTTTTCGGTACAACTTCTGAATGGGTATAAGTTTGGATTTGAGCTTTTGATTATTAATGGATTATACACTTTTATCGGTCTTTGGCTATTGCGTATAAGGAAGAAAGTTACTGTATAAATTTAGCAAACTGCTTTCCCCTTCTAACTTTAATTAATGGATAACTTTGTGACAATAAAAAATAAATAAAACATACCATGTCGAACATTCGTTTTAAAGCCCTTGAATTAGCCATCTCTCGCCCGAAGCGTATAATTGAAATGCATGGCAACGTATCTGACTATTTTGGTGAAAATACATTTAACCAGTCAGTAATGCGTCAGCATTTGTCGAAAGAAGCTTTTCAGCAATTGCAAAATGTGATTAACAAGGGTGAAAAGATCGACAGGCGCATTGCCGACCAGGTTGCGACTGCCATCAAATCCTGGGCGATATCGAAAGGAGCGACACATTACACACACTGGTTTCACCCACTCACCGGAGCGACTGCCGAAAAACATGACTCTTTCCTTTCGCCGACCTCCGAAGGAAAAGCAATTGAGCATTTTGGAGCCGGTGAACTTATTCAGCAGGAACCAGATGCGTCAAGTTTTCCAAGTGGCGGAATCAGGAATACATTCGAAGCCCGAGGCTATACCGCATGGGATCCGACTTCTACGGCATTCATAATGGACGATACTTTGTGTATCCCAACTATTTTTATTTCATATACCGGCGAAGCACTCGATTATAAAACGCCTATGCTCAAAGCTTTGCATTCGCTTGATAAAGAAGCAACGGCCGTTTGCAAATATTTTGACCGTACCACATCGAAAGTAATAGCAACTTTAGGCTGGGAGCAGGAGTATTTCCTTGTGGATACTGCTATTTATCATGCCAGACCTGATATGGCTTTGTGTGGGCGTACTCTTTTCGGCCATGCTTCGGCAAAAGATCAGCAGCTTTCGGATCATTATTTTGGCACAATTCCCGAAAGTGTGATGGATTTTATGCGCGAATTCGAATATGAGGCGCATTTACTTGGAATTCCTGTAAAGACGCGACATAATGAGGTAGCGCCGAGTCAGTATGAATGCGCGCCGGTTTTCGAAGAAGCAAATGTGGCAGTCGACCACAACCAATTACTGATGCATATCCTTGAAAAAGTAGCCAAAAGGCATCATCTTACATTACTTTTACATGAAAAACCTTACCAGGGAGTAAATGGCTCAGGAAAACACAACAACTGGTCGCTGATGACAAATACCGGTGAGAACCTGCTTTCACCTGGTAAAACCCCGAAAGCTAACCTGCGCTTTCTGACTTTCCTGGTAAATATAATCAAAGCGGTTGATACACATTCAGCGCTTATACGTTCGGTTGTAGCTTCGGCCAGTAACGATCTGCGGCTTGGCGCGCACGAAGCGCCACCGGCAATTATGTCGGTATTTATCGGGTCACAACTGTCGCAAACCCTCGACGAAATCGAAAAAAGCAAAATCAATACCGATCAGGTTGATGATGTCCTGGAAGAATTTTCGCTCAATATTCCAAAAATTCCTGAAATATTTCTCGATAATACGGATCGTAACCGTACATCTCCATTTGCGTTTACCGGAAATAAATTTGAATTCAGGGCTGTTGGTTCATCGGCAAACTGCGCTAAACCCATGATCGCGCTAAACCTTGCATTGGCTGAACAATTAAGAGTGTTTAGAACTGAAGTTGATGTATTGATTGAAAAAGGTGCCAATAAAGAAGATGCCATCTATCAAATTTTACGGAAATATATCAAAGAGTCAAAGCGTATTAGATTTGAGGGCAACAGTTATGGTGACGAATGGATAGCTGAGGCTACTAAACGTGGG
Organism: Bacteroidales bacterium; assembly: GCA_963665485.1. Lineage (GTDB taxonomy): Bacteria > Bacteroidota > Bacteroidia > Bacteroidales > UBA4417 > UBA4417. The sequence continues at coordinate 3,476,127 of OY762227.1, forward strand.
TTGGCAAATATCCCGTCTACACCGGAAGCATTAAAAATCATGACTGATGAGAAAGTTATCAGGATGTTTGAAGAGCATGATGTGCTTACCAAACGTGAAGTGCTAGCCCGCTATGAAATTGACCTCGAAAATTATATCAAGAAGATCCAGATTGAGTCAAGGATTATTGGCGACCTTTCGCATAACCATATTATTCCCACTGCAATCCGTTACCAGAATACCTTGGTCGAAAATGTTAAAGGTCTTAAAGAAGTGCTGGATATAAAAACTTTTGTAAAGCTTTCGAACAGCCAGATGCAAAACATTAAGGAGATTTCGGAACATATTTCCATTGTGCGGCAATTAGTAGCTGAAATGATCGATAAACGTAAGAAAGCCAACAAGATAGAGGATACAATTGAAAAGGCGGAAATCTATAATCTGGAGGTTTTGCCATTTTTCGAAAAAATAAGATATCATGTTGATAAACTTGAATTACTGGTTGATGATGAATTGTGGCCTTTGCCAAAATATCGTGAACTGCTTTTTATCAAATAATTGTTAATCAGGTTATTAAATTGCATAAATAATAGTTCTGTGCAATCTAAAATTAATCTGACATTTTATAAAGCAGGCCTTTAGCTGCTTTTTACTGTTCTTGAAATTTAACATTGAACGCCGCTTTTTAGGGACAGGACTTTCATGACAATAAATGGAACGAATACCCGTTTTTATTACATTAGATAAATTTAGTGTAATTTTGAAAGGTCTATATACACCGCTGTTATGAAAAAGATAGTTTTTCTGGCTGCACTGCTTTTGTGTACGATTACCGGAATCAAAGCACAAATCAATGTCAGTAAAGTCGGATCTTCAGTTATACCCGTTAAATCCGACGGCTTATTTTATGCGTTGCCCCAGACTGTGATTCAGGTGGATATTATTGTTAATAAAATCCAGAAAGTAAAAGGCCCTTTTGCTGAATACGCAGATCAAATGCTTGGTTTATCGCAGGTTACAACAGTGAATAGTACTGAATATGAACTTAGAGACATCAGGTTAACATCCTACAATGAGCCTGATCCTTCCGAATATTATTATATTCAGATGCCTGAAAAACAGAAGGATAGAAAAGCAATTGAACTGTTTTTGTCTGATGACGGAGTTATTTCAGGGGTTGGAAGTTTGAGCCAGGTCAATAAAAATAAAAATCAACAATCTATCGATCTTTCAACATCCCGTATCGATTTGCCTGAAGTTACAAATCCAAGCGTTTTCGAACGTATGGATACAGTAATTAAGAGAATTAGTCTTGATTCCACAATTATTGAACAGAAATTCTTCAGAAAAACATCAGCTGCAAAATCAGTTGAACAGAAAGCACGGGAAGCGTCAGAGTTTATTCTTAAGCTTGATGAAAGCATGTATAACCTGATTAATGGTTACCAGGAAGTTAACTATGAAAAAGGTACAATGGAGTTCATGTATAACCAGATGAACAGTATGAAACAGGATTACCTTGAATTGTTCAAAGGCGTGAATAAGACATCAAATGAAACATTTACGTTTTATTTTGTTGTGGATAAGAGTAATCCAACTGAAACTTTATGCCGGTTTTCAATAAGTAAAGGTATTCTTCCCAAAAATTCAACTATTGGAGATTTTGTGCAGATACAAGCTTCGAGCCTGAATAAAACCAATGCTTTGAAACCGGAAATTGAAAAATTAAATGCTGGTCAACGTAATGCTCACGGTTTATACTACCGCATTCCCGATAAGGCTGATGTGGTTGTCAGAGTTGGCGGACAAGTAAAACTTGAAACCCAGTTTATTGTCAATCAATTTGGTGTTGTTACCTTCCTTCCTGCCTCCAGCCTGCAGAATATAGGCATTGATAACAATACCGGCACCTTAAGGCGAGTTGTATTGGAGTAGACATCACATATTTCTAATCGAACACACTTATCCGTTTAATGAAAATAAAAGAATTATTTATTAAAGCGATGCGCGTTTCACTGATACCAAGTGTTGAGTGGAAAGCCATCAGGAATGAACAGGAAACACCGAAAGAACTGATGTGGAACTTTGCATTCCCAATCATTCTATTCAGTGCTGTGGGTCGTGATATAGGTTTATTTTTTGTAGCAAAAGCCGTACTGGGATATTCGTTAAACCTGGCTATATTATTGTTGTTCAATCTGATTTCGTGGGTTGTAATTCCTTATATTCTCATACTGGCCGCAGCCTATATGCTTAATTTTACATTGCCAAAACTTGGAATTGATACCGATTACCTACGGATTCTGAAGTTGGTTGTTTATACCTTTACACCACTCTTTTTAGTTACATTTTTTGTTTACCTGCATCCTTTGCTGAGGATATTGATACCTATCGGAATTTATGTATTTATAGCTTATACGCTTTATATATTCTGGTACGGGGTACAGGAAATGTTTGAAATTACCCTTGAAAAGAAACTGCGTTTTATCATAATCACAGTTGTTGTTGGTTTTGTTATGATTTTTCTTGCCCAGCATATTTATGGAATTTTGCTGGGATGGGTGATGCCAGGAATGGAAGCTTACGTTAAATAGATTTTGAAAGAAACTTGCAAGGTAAATTCTTAAATTAAGAAATTCTTCTTACTCTGGCAAATTAATCAATTTACCCAAGTACTTTTTTCAACCTGACCAATTCCCCCAGCAGATTATCCATCAGATCGAGCCTGAGCATATTTGCGCCATCCGATTTTGCCTTCGACGGCTCGGGATGAGTTTCCATAAACAATCCTTCTGCTCCGGAAGTTATACCCAGTTTAGCCATTAATGGAATAAGATCAGGGCGGCCACCGGTAACACCAGCTGGTTGATTGGGTTGCTGAAGCGAATGTGTAACATCAAGTATTACCGGAACTCCTGCCTGCTGCATAATAGGAATATTCCTGAAATCAACCACCAGGTCGGTATAGCCGAAAGTAGTACCACGCTCTGTTAGCATTACTTTAGTATTACCTGTTTCTCTTACCTTTTCAACAGCAAAATGCATGGTTTCAGCAGATGAAAACTGACCTTTCTTAATGTTCACCACTTTCCCGGTTTCTCCGGCTGCAAAAAGCAATTCACTTTGCCTGCAAAGAAATGCCGGTATCTGAAGTATATCTACGTATTTAGCTGCCAGCCTGGCATCGCTTTCGCTATGGATATCGCTAACTACCGGTACCTGAAACTTCTGCCTGATTTCAGCAAGCACTTCAAGCGCTTTCTCGTCGCCGATTCCGGTAAAAGAAGAACTTTTAGAACGGTTAGCTTTACGATAAGACGCTTTAAAGATAAAAGGGATTTGATATTTATCAGTAAGTTCAACTAAGATCCTGGCTATTTCAAACGGACTTTCAGCATCTTCAACCACACATGGGCCGGCAAGCAGGAAGAAGTTGCCTGAATCCAGATGTTTTATATATGGGATTTCGCTCAGAATATTCATGATGTATTGAGTTATGAGTTTTATAAAATGAAATTAGTAACCGTATTTTTCACCCCAGTTTTTTCGTAACTTTTCACGAGCTTCATTTTCTCTTGCATTATGCCCAGGATCGAACAACCTTTTTCCTTTTAATTTATCAGGCAGGAATTCTATGTTTACAAAATTGCCATCGTACTGATGAGCATATTTATAATCCTTGCCATAGCCGATATTCTTCATAAGCTTCGTAGGGGCATTCCGAAGGTGCAAAGGCACCGGAAGGTCGCCAAATTGCTGAACTGCCGTCATGGCGTCCTCAATGGCCATATACGAGGCGTTGCTCTTGGCTGAACACGCAAGATAAATTGCCGTTTGGGATAAAATGATCCGGCTTTCGGGAAAACCGATTTTATTTACCGCTTCAAAACATGTATTCGCTAGTACAAGTGCTGTGGGGTTTGCGTTTCCGATATCTTCAGAAGCAAGTATCACCATACGCCGGGCAATAAAAAGCGGATCTTCACCGGCAATTATCATTCGGGCTAGCCAATATACTGCTGCATTTGGATCGCTGCCTCGCATCGACTTGATAAATGCCGAGATAACATTGTAATGCATCTCACCCGATTTATCATACAAGGCAAGGTTTTGCTGAATGATGCCCAGCGTATTTTCATCGTCGATTTCAACAGGTTTTCCTGACGAAAGAAGCGATGCGACAATAATATCTATTGCATTAAGCAACTTGCGGGCATCACCGCCAGAAATGCGGATTAAGGCTTCGTATTCCTTAATGACAATATTAACGCCATGAATACCACTTAAAGTTTCTTTTGCTTTATTTAAAATTATCAGCAGATCGTCTTCCTCAAGTGGTTTTAAAATATAAACCTGGCAACGCGAAAGCAATGGTGATATAACCTCGAAAGATGGATTTTCGGTTGTCGCACCAATTAATATTACGGTTCCTTTTTCGACAGCACCGAGCAACGAATCCTGCTGTGACTTGCTGAAACGATGAATTTCGTCAATAAAAAGGATGGGCTGTGATGAATCTTTTCCGGCCCGGTCAATTACTTCCCGTACATCTTTAACACCTGAATTTACCGCGCTTAATGTGTAAAATTGTCTTCCGGTAGCATTAGCAATGATAAGTGCCAATGTGGTTTTGCCCACACCGGGCGGCCCCCAGAAAATCATTGAATGAACCGAACCACCGTCAACCATTCTTCTGAATGCGGTTCCTTGCGACATCAGATGCGGTTGCCCGATATATTCACTGGGGTTTTTGGGCCTGAGAATTTCAGCTAAAGGTATTTGTATGTTCATTCTTACAGATAATTTATGCTGATTTATTCTGTTAATGAGTTGTGTCTGCTGTCAGGCGAGTTTCGTTTAGGATTGGTAAGATTTGTAAACCTTTCCAGGTTTTCCTGAATAGCTGATACCTCAAATCCATCAAGCGAATACGATAAAGACTGGAGCTCTACTGCTCTTTGTTCCGGATAAATAATAATGAAGTTTTTATCAGGGAAATGCCTTGCAAGATCACGAGGCATATGTTCAAAATAATGTTCATACGACAAGGTTCGGCGCCTGGCAGCAATCACTACAAACAAATCCCGGATATTTGTAACTTTTGACTTATCAATTATGGGATGTGCCGAATGCGAAATTTCATATTCAATTTTGATATTTGAATCTTCTGTTACAAGGGTAGTCTTTATTTCAGAAATAGATTTTTCGTAGCCTGAAAACAAGATGGATGAACTTGTTCTGGAGGCGATGATTTTAATAGTACTTAACCAGGTGTTGAACCCTGTCTCGCATTCAGCATTTTCGGGAAGAGAAACAAGGATACGGTTTGTAGTATTCAAAGGATTTGAGATTTTTGCCACCATTACCATTTGCTCCGTGCTCCCAATGAGGTTCTCAATAATGCTACCGAAAAAGAAATTTGTAGTAGTGATTTTACCGTTCCACCCAAGAATGATCTTGTTTATTATCAATTCTTTAACTGCGCGGGAGATTCCGTTGGCTACATTTAGATCGACACGTGATACATGAGCTAACTGAGTATCAGCAGCTGCGGCATGAGATATCGCAGATTCAAACATTTTATTGTTTTTTAGAATCTGGTCTTCAGCGAAAGCATCATCAGGTACAACTGAAAGCATATAAACCGGTTGTTCCGTATTTTGCTCGCGGATTAGAATTGCAAAATCAATCAATCCTTCAATAGTGGCCGGATTTGATACCGGTACCAGAATGTGTTCTGGTAAACCTGTTTTAGCAGGTGTTTTCTCTGCCTCAGCGACTGCAAGCTTTCTGCCATATCGTTCTGTAATGAATGAACTTAAAAAACAGGATACCAGTATGATCATGATAGCCCCATTTAGCACATCCAAACCTATCAGCTTAAGATTATATCCTACAAATACGACAGCAATAATTGCAGCGGCATGCGACACACTTAATCCAAATATAACCTGACGTTCACTGTTGGTGTATCTGAAAATTAGTTGCATAACCCATGCTGCAAAAAACTTACTGGCAATTGCGACTATTACCATGGTTGCAGCAAAAATCAGGGCTCCTAACCCATTAAACAGAACAGAAAAGTCCACTATCATCCCAACACTGATAAGGAAAACAGGGATAAATAAATTATTGCCTATAAAGGAAATCCTGTTCATTAAGGCCGAAGTAGGAGGGATAAGATTACTGAGTGCTAAACCTGCAAGAAAAGCCCCGATAATCGGTTCAATTCCTGCAGCACGTGCCAGTAAACCTGAAATAAAAAGCATTACCAGGACAAAAATATATTGGGAACCACTCTCGCCTTCCAGGTTTTTAAAGAACCAGACGCTGATTTTAGGAACACCCCATAATATCAGGAATGAAAAAGCTGAAATGGAAAGTACGATCCGTATCCAGAACAATGCACTTATTGAGCCTTGCGTTGCGGCAGAAATAAAAGCAAGCATTACCAGAACTGCTGTATCGGTAATAATGGTGCCGCCGATGGTTATTGTAACAGCTTCGCTCCTTGTAATCCCAAGCCGGCTTGCAATAGGGTAGGATATAAGCGTATGAGTAGAAAACATACTGGCAATCAGCAGCGATGCAAGGAGATTGTATGAAAGAAGGAAATGAGCGACAAAAAAACCAAAAATAAGCGGAATGAAAAATGTTAAAGCCCCGAAAGCTATACTTTTATTTCTGTTTCGAAGTAAATCGCGTAAGTTGAGTTCAAGGCCGGCCAGAAACATAAGGTAAAGCAAGCCTGCTGTACTTAATAATTTTACACTTTCACCTGATTCAACAAGGTTAATTCCATGAGGACCAATTAACATTCCTGATATAATAAGCCCTACAATTCCCGGAATCCGGAATTTCCTGAAAGCGATAGGTGCAACAAGAATAATTGTAATAAGAATAGTGAAAACAATAATCGGCTCATTCAAAGGAAGTTCAGGCAGATTATTTAACAACATGCAGATATCAGATTTAAGATGTGCAAATGTAATTCAATTGAGCGAAAGATCGCTGCTTTTATTCACCTTTAAACAGCCCCGGGAATTGCCGATTCTTAGAAATGGCATTTGATTTTATATTTCAAACTGTATCGATTATTCGAATACGATTTCAAAAAAACAGCCTTTTTATTGATAAAATCTACTATTTCTCATTGATGTTAACATTTTATGCAAGGCTGTTGATATCTTTATTCGGAAAAACAGACTTATATATAGCTGATTATAATACAATTACATAATATGTTAAAAAAACTTAATTTATTTTATAAGAAAGTTTGATTCGTATTAAAAATGCTTGTACTTTTGCACCGTTTTTTAATTAAACTTAGATATGAAAAAATTATTTGCAATGTTTGTAGTAGCTGGTATGGTAGCTTTCGTAGCTTGCGGACCCAGTGCAGAAGAAAAAGCTGAAAAAGCTCGTCAAGATTCAATAGCTCAGGCTGATTCATTAGCTAATGTAGCTGCTGAACAAACCCGTTTAGCTGACTCAACAGCTCAGGCTGCTGTAGTTGCTGATTCACTTGCTAAAGCTGATTCAATCGCTAAAGGTCTTATCAAGGTTAAGAAATAGTTCTTATCTTGATTGACATAAGAAAAGGAGTGCTTTGCACTCCTTTTTTTATTCCTCCAGCTTTTCCCCAATGTTCTGATCACTTTCCTTATCTTTGCGTTAAGAAATTGTTTTTAGTATTCAACCCATTACATGAAACAAATTACTACATACGAACTCAAAGAGAAAATGGACACAAATGTGCCTTTTCAGCTTATTGATACCCGTGAAACAGACAAATTTGCGGAGTGCCACATTGAGGGTGCTATCAGTATTCCTCAAATTGATCTCCCGGACTTGAGTCATTTAATTTCAAAAGAAATACCTGTTATAATCTACTGCCTTTATGGGGTTAAAAGCCAGGCACCTTACTTGTATCTGACTGAAAAACTGAAGTTTAAGAATATATTTATTCTTGATGGAGGTATTTTTCAATGGGCGACAGATATTGATCCTACTTTATCTGTTCTCTGAGAAGAATCGGGATTAACCAAAATTTATTCCTATCCCCAATACAACCCGGTATGCAGCGTAAAATGCCAGTGTTACAATTATGAGCCTGGTGCTGATTTTTATTGATTTTTCACTTTCCTCGAAATAAAACACCGGAAAACGTCCAATGCCCCAATATAAAGGCATGAGGATAAAAAACGGGATAAATAACATCAACGTTTCATATAGCGAAAGTGGATATTTTATTATTAGTAAAAACAAAGTTGAAACCACAAATGGCATAATGAACTGATCTCGTCTGAAGGTTGGGCGCATTTTGGGTGACAGAAAATTAAAATAGCTGTTGGCGGAAAATAGAAATGCCTTTACCATGGCCATTCCAATTCCAATTAGCAGGAACAGTCCACTGAATAAAAGCAGCATTTTCGCGGTATCTGCCAGGTAAAGATAACTCAGAACTATTCCAAATCCTTCGAAATTAAAAGCGCCAATTATAAATGAGCCAAAAAGCATGGAAATGGAATGAATGAATCCCCAGAGAAAGAATAACCGGAGTAATCCATTAAATTCCATGGCTTTTATTATTATTACCAGGCAAGTAATTGAAATCAGGAACAGCATAATATTCCCCGAACTATATATGACTTTTACTGCGTCAAAAGTCCAGGCTTCCGGAATTACATTATATCCGATTTTATTATAAAAAAGTGTAGTAGGAATGTCAAATATTTTGGAAGCAATTATAGTAGTAAACTGAAATATCAGAAAAACAACCAGGTACGAAAGCAGGTAAAAAGCTGTCGAATTAATGATGATATTTAAGGATTTGCGTTTTTCTATTTCCATTGGGATACAATGTATTTATGACAAAACTAAAGCTTTGCTTTTAATAAAAAAAATGCCCGGATGAAAAACCGGGCATTTTTTATAAGTGATTCGACTCAGGTTATAGATTTGAAATATCAGCAAAAGCTGTATTCGCATAATCACCGTTTAGCAATTTCGTATTTATCTCCTTAAACGCGTCAATGGTATATTTTACATCTTCCAATGTATGAACTGCAGTAGGAATGATCCTAAGCATAATAACACCTTTCGGAACAACAGGATAGGTTACTATGGAGCAGAAAATATTATATTTTTCGCGCATTTCAACTGTGATGTTGGTAGCTTCTGGAATAGTACCGTTAAGCAATACAGGCGTTACGGGCGATTCAGTATTTCCGATATTAAATCCAGCCTCACGGAATCCTTTTTGTAAAGCTTCAACTATGGTCCAGAGGTTTTTCCTGAGTTCGGGTTTGGTTCGGATCAGATCAAGCCTTTTCAAGGCTCCTATTACCATAGGCATAGGTAATGATTTGGCAAAGATCTGAGAACGCATATTGTGTTTAAGATAATCAATTATTGGCTCTGTTGAAGCAATAAAACCGCCTATTCCAGCCATTGCTTTGGCAAAAGTGCCAAAATACATATCCACTCCATCCTGAACGCCGAAATGTTCGTCGGTGCCAGCACCTGTTGGCCCCATGGTTCCAAATCCGTGCGCATCATCAATCAATAGCCTGAAGTTGAATTCTTTTTTCAATTCAACGATTTCTTTTATTTTTCCCAGGTCACCTGACATTCCATAAACTCCTTCGGTAATTACAAGTATCCCGCCGCCGGTTTGCTCAGTTAGCCTGGTAGCTCTTTCAAGACCTTTACGCAGGTTTTCCATATTGTTATGTGGATACACAAACCGCTTGCCTATGTGCAGGCGCATACCATCGAGTATACAAGCATGTGCTTCGCTATCGTATACAATCACATCATTACGATCGACCATTGAATCGATTACTGAAATCATTCCCTGGTAGCCAAAGTTAAACAGGTAAGCGGATTCTTTATTGACAAACGCTGCAAGCTCGCGCTCAAGTTGTTCGTGATAAACCGTTTGACCACTCATCATTCTGGCTCCCATGGGAGAAGCCATTCCCCATTCAGCGGCGCCTTCGGCATCAGCCTTTCGGACTTCAGGATGGTTAGCCAGCCCAAGATAGTTGTTTAAGCTCCAAATAAGGCGCTCTTTACCTCTGAAAATCATTTTATTTCCTATTTCACCTTCAAGTTTAGGAAACATGAAATATCCATCAGCTTGCTTGGCATACATTCCAAGCGGGCCAAGATTCCGAACACGTTTTTCAAAAAGATCCACAATACAATTATTTAAATTAATATTTTTTTTTCGTGGTGCAAAACTACTAAACTTTCTAAGAAGGAGTGTTGTTTATTGTATTAATTAACCGAAAGCCTTTAAAAATATTGTAAATTTGCCTACTGTTTTAATTCTATGGATATTCCCGAATCTATTGCCGTTTTTTGGTTCAGACGTGATCTGAGATTGTTTGATAATACCGCACTTTTCAAGGCTCTTACATCAGGTTTTAAAGTTTTGCCGGTTTTCATTTTCGACAGGAAAATTTTGCAGAATCTTAGTCCTGATGACAAACGGATAAGCTTTATTTACCAGGCTATTCAAAATCTGAATCAATTACTCTTACCTCATAAAACCTCTGTTCAGGTTTACTTTGGTATACCTGAAGACGTTTTTGATCAATTATTATCAACCTATGATATAAACCGGGTTTATGCGAATCACGACTATGAGCCTTATGCCATGGAGCGGGATTTGCATTTAAGGGAAAAGCTGGCCGATAAAGGAATTTTATTCCAAACATTTAAAGATCAGGTCATTTTTGAGAAAGATGAAATATCAAAACTCTCGGGTGAGCCATACACCGTTTATACTCCTTATAGCCATAAATGGATTGAAAAGTTGAATCAAGATGGCAATTACCTGAACAATTGGAACTCGGAGAATTACTTATACAACTTTTTTCAGACTGAAAAGAAAATGGAAATATCCTTTTCGGAAATGGGCTTTAATGAAATAAAAGAAGTTTTTCAATCCTTCCAACTCAACCTGAATGCAATTGGAACATATGATAAAACACGTGATTTTCCTTCATTGGATTCTACCAGTAAAGTTAGTACGCATTTAAGATTTGGCACAGTAAGTATCAGGCAATTGGTTGCCCAGGCTTTGGAAATTAACTCTACCTGGTTAGGTGAATTGATATGGCGTGAGTTTTTTATGCAGATTTTATGGCATTTTCCTCATGTGGTACATCAGCCATTTAAACCCAAATACCAGTTTATTCGATGGGTAAACAATGAAAAGGATTTTGAGACATGGTGCAATGGAAAAACCGGATATCCTTTGGTAGATGCCGGAATGCGCGAACTAAATCAAACAGGGTTTATGCATAATCGTGTGCGTATGGTTACAGCAAGCTTTCTGGTGAAACATCTGCTTATAAACTGGCAATTGGGTGAAGCTTATTTTGCCGAAAAACTGCTGGATTTTGAGCTGGCCTCAAATAATGGCAACTGGCAATGGGCTGCTGGCACAGGATGTGATGCAGCGCCTTATTTCCGGATATTTAACCCAGTTACACAGGCTGAGAAATTTGATCCCAACAGTGTTTACATCAAAAAATGGTTACCTGAATATGGCACTAAATCATATATTCAACCTATAATAGACCATGCTTTTGCGCGCGAACGCTGCCTGGAAACATATAAAGCCAGCCTGTAAGTATTCTTTTTAATAATATTTAACTAAATATCCGTGTATTGCTTTATGCATATTCGTTTCATAATTCAGGTTAAAATGTGTACTTTTGCCGCATGATCAGAAAACCGGTTATTTATTTAGTTTTGATATTATCTACGGTGATAATGTCGTGCAGCTCATTCCAGAAACTTTTAAAAAGTTCGGATAATGAACTTAAATACAACAAAGCGCTTGAATATTATGAGAAAGGAAACTATTCTCATGCTCAGCAGCTATTTGAGCAGATCCAGGCATTTTATAAAGGTACTGATAAAGCTGAAAAAATTGCTTATTACACAGCTAACTGTTATTACAAACAGAAAGATTATATCCTTGGCGGATATTACTACAAAAGCTTCTCGACTAATTTTTCCTCAAGTGTTTATGCAGAAGAAGCATCCTACCTCAGTGCGTATTGCAGTTATCTGGAATCACCCCGATCATCACTTGACCAAACCTCGACTGCGGAAGCCATTTCATCATTACAGGTATTTATAAGCACTCATCCTAAAAGCGAGCGCATAGCCGAATGCAATAAGCTTATCGACGAACTTCGGGCAAAACTTGAGAAGAAAGACATAGATATTGCCATGCTCTATTTCAGAATGTCGGATTATAAAGCTTCGGTTGTATCTTTGGGTAATGTTTTAAAAGATTATCCTGATACAAAATCAAAGGAATTGATACTTTATTCAATACTTTCTGCTAAATACCAGTATGCAATCAATAGTGTTTCTGAAAAACGAAAGGAACGACTTCTTGCTGCTGCTGATGCTTATGATGAACTAAATGCTGGTTTCCCGGTAGGAGAATACAGCGAAAAGGCTTTGGTTATAAAGAAGAACATTTCCAAAGATTTAAATAATTAATCACGAAATAAAAAATCAAATATATGGATATCAAGAAGTTGAAAATTGAATCTACCACAATTACCCGTAATATGTCGGAGCTTAACGACCCAACCGAAAATATTTACGAATCGGTAGCAATAATTGCAAAACGTGCCAACCAGATTTCGCAGGAAATAAAAGAAGAACTTAATTCGAAAATTGAAGAATTTGCAACTCCTAGCGACAACCTGGAAGAAGTTTTTGAAAACCGTGAGCAAATCGAACTTGCAAAATACTACGAAAATTTACCAAAACCCACTTTGATTGCTACCAACGAATTTCTGAAAGATCAGGTATTCTCGCGCAATCCGATGAAAGAAAAGGAAAATACCTGGTAATTCATTTTGCCAAAGCGGTATGTTAAAAGGTAAAAAAATTCTCATTGGGATTACTGCCGGGATAGCAGCATATAAAATTCCTTTCCTGATTCGGCTTCTGATTAAAGAAGGAGCTGAAGTTAAGGTTGTTATGACAGCCGAAGCCTGCGATTTTGTAACACCGCTTTCTTTATCCGTACTTTCTCAGAATCCGGTCTCAATAGAACCTTTCAATAAAGCAGACGGTTCCTGGCATAGTCATATTGACCTGGGTAGCTGGGCTGACGCATTTGTAATTGCGCCACTTACAGCGAATTCCATGGCAAAAATGGCTACCGGAATTACCGATAATTTATTACTGGCAACCTATCTTGCTGCGCGTTGCCCGGTGTTTTATGCTCCTTCCATGGATGTGGATATGTATCATCATAAAACAACGCAACAAAATATTTCCACTTTGAAGTCTCACGGAAATATACTTATTGCGCCTAACGCAGGCGAACTGGCAAGTGGTCTTACAGGCATGGGGCGTCTTGAGGAACCCCAAAAAATTGTTGAAATCCTGCAAAACTACTTCGCGAAACATAAGACTTTATCAGGAAAACACGTTCTGATTTCGAGTGGTCCTACAATTGAACCCATTGATCCGGTTAGGTTTATAAGCAATTATTCATCAGGGCGCATGGGCAACGCATTGGCCAGTGAAGCGGCTTCGCGTGGAGCAGTTGTAACTCTGGTTTCGGGACCTGTGAGTGAATATCCCGTAAATCCTTCAATTAAAATAGTAAAAGTACGTTCGGCTGCTGAAATGTATGCCAGTTGTACTGAAGTGTTTCCAACGGCAGATATTTGCATTATGGCAGCTGCTGTTGCCGATTATACACCGCAACATCCTGAACAGGAAAAAATTAAGAAAAACGAAGATACTATAAAGCTAAACCTTGTGAAAACAAGGGATATTCTTTGTGATCTGGGAAAACTGAAGAATGAGAATCAACTCCTTGTCGGCTTTGCTTTAGAGACTAACAACGAAATTGATAATGCTAAAACAAAGTTGCATACGAAAAACCTTGATTTTATCGTTCTTAATTCACTGAAGAATGAAGGATCCGGATTTGGTTTTGATACCAATAAAGTGTCCGTTATAAGCAAAAATAATACGATCAGCGAATTTGAACTTAAAACAAAGGTTGAAGTTGCAGCTGATTTATTTGATTTAATTCAGAAAGAAATTATTTAAATACAATCATAGTTTATACTTATTATGATCCGCAATCTGATTATTTTTCTGATTATCTGTTTACCAGCTTTAACCAGAGCTCAGGAATTCATGTGCCAGGTATCAGTTAATTCTCCACAGGTTGAAGGATCTGAGAAAAAAGTATTTCAAAGCCTGCAAACTCAACTTTACGAGTTTGTAAACAATCGGAAATGGACCAACTATCTATACAAACCAGAAGAGCGTATTGAATGTTCTATTATGATTACCGTCACGGAACGTGTTTCCAGTGATCAGTTTAAAGGTAAAGTGAATGTAATTTTAAAACGCCCGGTATACAAAACATCCTATAATTCCGATTTGCTCAATCTTGTTGATAAAGATTTTGACTTCAAATATGTTGAATTTGAACCACTCGAATACAATGATGATGCTTACACCTCGAATCTTACTTCGATGGTAGCTTATTATTTGTATGTAATGCTGGGAATTGATGCCGACTCTTTTTCAAAATTAGGAGGGACACTGTATTATGAAAAAGCAAGAGCAACAGTAAATGCTGCCCAAAATTCAAGTGACCGTGGTTGGAAAGCTTTCGAAAGCCTTAAAAATCGCTACTGGCTCGTTGAAAACCTACTGAATAATGCATATTCTCCTTTTCGTGACGGGCTTTATTCATACCATCGCACCGGACTGGACCTGATGTCGGAAAACATGGACCTGGGACGTAGCGGCGTAAATGAATGCCTTGAAAACCTTCAAAAAGTTAACCGTGAAAAAACGGGTCTCTACATTACTCAGTTGTTTCTTGATGCTAAACGGGATGAACTTATAAATATATATTCCCAGGCTGCTCCGATGGATAAAACCAAGATAGTGAACATGATGAAAGAGATTGATCCTGCCAATTCATCGAAGTATCAGCAGATCATGACATCATCCAAGTAAGCGCATTCATTACAATTTCTTATATTTGCTTATCCAAAAGCTAAACCATCAGACATGCTACTGCATTTGTCAGTCGAAAATTTTATACTTATCCCAAAGCTCGAAATCGACGCGCACAAGGATTTTACCTGTATCACAGGTGAGACCGGCGCGGGGAAATCAATACTTGTTGGAGCGCTTTCTCTTATTCTTGGGCAACGTGCCGACACATCAGTTCTCAGGGATAAGAACCTGAAATGTATTGTCGAAGGAAGCTTTTTAATTGAAGGATATAACCTGAACTCGATTTTCGAAGCCAATGACCTTGATTATGAGGCTACTTCAGTATTCCGGCGTGAAATCAACCCTCAGGGGAAATCTCGCGCTTTTATAAATGATACTCCTGTAAATCTGAATATTCTCAAGGAAATAGGAGAAAGGCTGGTCGATATTCACTCTCAACATCAAACCCTGGAATTAAACGATGCAGCCTTCCAGCTTGGAATGGTTGATTCGTATTCAGGAAAACCTCAACCGCTGGATTCTTACAGAAAGTTATTTAATGAATATAATTCACTGAAAGCTGAGTTGGATGAATGCATCATCAAAGAACAGCAAAGTGTAAATGAAAAAGAGTTTCTGAATTTCCAGTTCGAAGAGCTGGAAAAGGCTAACCTGGCTGCAAATGAACAGCAGGAAGCCGAAGAAGAACTTGAAATCCTGACGCATGCTGAAGAAATAAAAACCCGTACATTTTCAGCCCTTGGAATTGTTACGGATAATGAACTGAATGTAAGCGACAAACTCTCAGAAATAAAACAACTGCTTGAGCAAGCTTCGCGTTTCAGTCACCATTTGTTGCCTCTTGCTGAAAGAATTAACGTAAGTCTTATTGAAATTAAAGATATTGCTAACGAACTCCGTGACTTCTCCGAGCAGGTTCATTTTGATGCCGAAAGGATTGAAAAATTAAGCTTGCGCCTCGATATGATTTATCACCTGGAACAAAAACACAGGGTTCAATCTGTTCCTGAGCTCATTGCAATAATGAATGAATTATCCGATAAGCTTTTTGCAATCGGGTCACTTGAAAACCGCATTGCTGACTTAAAAGAAGTATTGTCAAAAAAAGAAAGTGAACTTTTAGAAGTTTCTACTGTTCTTTCTAAGCAAAGAATGGCCGTAATACCGACTATTGAGACAGAAATGCAGAAAGTTCTGGAAAATCTAGGCATGCCATCAGCTATATTTAAAATTAAAAAGGAAACTTTGCCATATTTTTCAACAACAGGAACTGATAAAATTACATTTCTCTTTTCTGCCAACAAAGGCAGCGAAATCCGTGAAATTCAAAAAGTGGCTTCAGGTGGTGAATTATCACGGCTTATGCTTGCTTTAAAATCGCTTGTTCTTAACCGTAGCTTGCTTCCGACCGTACTTTTTGATGAAATTGATAGCGGAGTTTCCGGCGATATTGCAGGAAAAGTTGGCAGTATAATGCGTACAATGTCGAAGCATATGCAGGTTATTGCTATTACACATCTTCCCCAGATTGCTGGAAAAGCAGACAGTCATCTGCTGGCTTATAAAGAAGATGGTGGCGAATCAACGGTTTCGAGCTTAAAGGTGCTTTCAGTCGAAGATCGGGTAAACGAAATTGCACGGATGCTAAGTGATGAAACCATAACAGAATCAGCTAAAGTAACTGCCCGTGAGTTACTTAATTACAAAAATTAAGAATCCTGTTTTTTTTACTACCTTTAACAAAGTTTTATGTTCTTAGAACTTGCCAGCTTTGTTAAGTTCTGATTAATAGTAAACAAAGCCGGACTATAATAGGATTAACTAAACAGAAAAATCAAAAATTGAATTATTAATTAAACCCAATACAATGGCTTACAATTTACTTAAAGGGAAAAAAGGCATCATTTTCGGTGCATTGAACGATATGTCAATCGCGTGGAAAGTGGCAGAAAAAGCCCACGAAGAAGGTGCAGAGTTTGTCCTTTCAAACACACCAATGGCACTTCGTTTAGGCGATACGGATAAACTGGCGAAGGCTACCGGTTCTATTGTTGTAGCTGCTGATGCAACCAGTATTCCTGATCTTGAAAATCTGTTTGTTAAAACATTAGAGCATTTTGATGGCAAAATTGATTTTATTTTGCATTCCATCGGTATGTCACCCAACGTACGAAAAAAGATTCCCTATGATTCGGTAAGCTATGAAAATTACCTGAAAACAATGGATATTTCAGCTATTTCATTTCATAAGGTTATACAGACAGCCAAAAAATTTGATGCCTTGAATGAATGGGGATCAATAGTAGCACTTTCGTATGTGGCTGCTCAACGTACTTTATTCGAATATAATGATATGGCTGATGCCAAAGCGGCCCTGGAAAGCATTGCACGTAGTTTCGGTTACATTTATGGCCGCGAAAAACATATTCGTATCAATACAGTTTCGCAGTCACCAACATTGACTACTGCCGGTAGCGGTGTTAAGGGAATTGGCGGACTGATGGATTTTACCGAGCGTATGTCGCCGCTTGGCAATGCTACAGCCGATGAATGCGCAGATTATTGTCTTACACTTTTCAGCGATCTTACCCGTAAAGTTACTATGCAAAACCTGTTTAATGATGGCGGATTTTCAAGTATGGGTATGAGTGCACGCGCAATGGAAATGTATAACAAAAGTCTTGATTGCCGTGATTGCCATGACCATCCGGATAATTGCAAAATAGAGGAATAATTTCGCTGGATTTTTTATTCATAACTGCAAGTTGAATGTACCAAGAACTTTAATACTGGAATCTGATAAATGAAGATTCTATATAATCCTTTTATTGTGAAGAATCTAGGTAAACTATTGATCTTTATATCGTTAATGCTGTCAATTATAGGCTTTGGATCATGTCATGATCTTAAAAAAAAAGCTGACCTGATCATTTATAATGCAAATATATACACACCTGATAGTGTTGGAAAGGGCGTAAATTGCATTGCCGTTAAAAAAGGAATAATAATAGCAGTTGGAACTGACGCTGAAATCAGGAGCCGGTATTGGGCACCGAAAAACATCAATGCTTCAGGAGCTTATGTTTATCCTGGTTTCACTGATGCCCATTCCCATTTTACGGGTTTTGCCCAAGGCTTGCGATACGCTGACCTGACTCAGACTAAATCATTCGATGAAGTAATAGAAATTTTGCAGGGATACAGGAAATTGCATCCAGAAGGCTGGATTGTTGGCCGTGGCTGGGATCAGAATAATTGGCCCGGAAAATCTTTTCCTGATAATAAACTTCTCAATAAATTATTTCCTGGCGTTCCGGTTGTTCTTACCCGGGTAGATGGTCATGCCGTGCTTGCCAGTGAAGCAGCTATTAAATCAGCCGGTATTACAATGCCTGTTAAAAAAGGTGAAGCCTTCATTAATAATGGTGAATTTACCGGAATTTTCCTGGAAGAAACAGCTGATAAAGTAAGGAACGCAATTCCTTTACCTTCAGTAAGTGAAATAACTGATTTGCTGGTTACTGCCACAAGGCTTTGTCATGAGGCCGGATTAACCTCAGTAACTGATGCTGGACTCACTAAATCGGAAATCTTACTGCTGGATTCGTTGCAGAAAGCTGGTAAAATTACTTTGCGTATTGATGCCTGGCTTAGTCCGACTGAAGAAAATTTTGAGTATTTCATGAAGGACACAGTTTATCATACTCCGTTTTTAAGAGTCGGAGCTATAAAAATGTATGCTGACGGAGCATTGGGATCCCGCGGAGCCTGCCTGTTAAGTCCTTACTCGGATGATCATCTTAACCAGGGAATATTAGTTTCATCACCTGACGCACTTGCAACTGTATGTAAAAGCGCTTATGAACATGGATTTCAGGTGAATACACATGCCATTGGAGATTCTGCTGTTCGGATGGTACTACACACATACAGCAAGTTTCTTAAACCTGGTGATGACCGCCGCTGGAGGATTGAACACGCACAGGTTGTAAATGAAAATGATTTTGCTCTTTTTGCAAAATACCATATTATTCCTTCAATCCAGGCATCTCATGCAACTTCTGATATGGATTGGGCCGGGAATCGGCTTGGATATGTCAGGCTTAAGAATGCTTATGCGTATAATCGGCTTCTGCAACAGAATGGGTGGTTACCTAACGGTACGGATTTCCCCGTCGAAGGAATTGAACCAATCAAAACTTTTTATGCCTCTGTTGCCAGGAAAGATGCAGATGGCGAACCAGCAGATGGTTTTCTAATGGAAAATGCGCTTTTGCGTATAGATGCATTAAAGAGCATGACTATATGGGCTGCAAAATCATGTTTTGAGGAAAAACGGAGAGGAAGCATTGAAGTAGGGAAGGTAGCTGATTTCACTATACTGGATGCAGACATAATTAAAGTTCCTGAACGTAAAATACTGATTACAAAAGTATTATACACGATTGTTGACGGGAAAACAGTTTATAAAGCAAAGTAAGTTTTGTTCATTTTAAACGGATATAGCAAATAGAAATAGGGAAATAGTCAACCTTCATCATTCTTAAATCATAAATAGTATGACGCAACAAGCAATAGTAACCTGGCAGAGCGATATGGCATTCGAAGCAACAGTAAATGGGCATCAGTTAATTATGGATGTCGATGCTTCGGGTGGTGGCGATGATCTTGGCCCAAGGCCTAAAATTCTTCTCCTTGCCGGTTTAGGTGGATGTACAGGGATGGATGTTGTGTCTATTCTGGCAAAAATGAAAGTTGTTCCAGAAAAATTCTGGATGGAAATATCGGCAGAAATGACTGACGAACATCCGAAAGTTTACAACCAGATAAAACTTGTTTATTATTTTAAAGGAGACAATCTTCAAATGGATAAGCTGGAGAAGGCTGTAAGTCTTTCGAAAGAGAAATATTGCGGCGTTTCAGCTATGTTATCAAAATCTGCTGAAATGATTATCGAAATAAAGATTGTTGATTAGTCCACAATATTATCCTTTGACTTTTCTGCCACATTTTGCAGAACCTGAATCAATTCGCTGAAAATCATAGCGGTAGCTCCCCACATAAACTCGCCTCCAACTACAAAACCCGGTGCATTAACCTGCATCTTGTTTTTAAAGGTGATGGTTTTGCTAACTATTTTTTCCTGTTTGATTTCGTTGAAAATATCAATTTCGATAATGCGCTGCACTTCAGTTGCATCCGGATGAAAATCAGGGCGTTGAGCACTAAAGGCAATGAAAGGATTAATGACAAAATTACTAGGCCTGACATAAAACCGGCTTAATTGTCCAACAATTTCCATTTGAGAAGGAACTATTCCAATTTCCTCCCGGGCTTCACGTAAAGCTGTAAATTCAAAATCAATATCCGTTTCCTCTGATTTCCCACCCGGAAGGCTTATCTGCCCTGAATGTGCGCCATCATATTCATTCCTGAGGATAACCACGGTATGCAAATGGTTTCTGAACGGATATAAAATAATGAGTACGGCACTTTCAATGGCATGGTCCGGAGTTATGCCTATTTTAAGATCATTTACCCTCATCTCAGGAGCGAGCCGAAGATGTGCTTCTACGCCAGGAAGAGATAAAGAAAGTTCAGCTTTGAGTTTTCTGAAAAAATCAGTGGTGTTTTTTTCTGAAGTAAAAATAAAATTCATCCTGAAAGAATAATTATGCCGCAAATTAAACTTAAAATAGCTTGAATTTGTTCTGTCTGAAAAATAAAATCAGAAGTGGAATAGTTAATTTTAGGGATATAGTATCTTTGCACCAATTATAATTGTCATGAAAAAGCAGCAAACCAAGTCCATAGATTCTACTGATCAGTTATTGACCAGCGGGAATGAACTCATCCTTTTTAATGATGATGTGAATTCATTTGATTTTGTGATCGAGAGCCTCGTCGAAGTTTGTGACCATGATATCGTGCAAGCAGAGCAATGTGCCCTGATTGCGCATTTTAAGGGTAAATGTGGCATAAAATCCGGCACTCTTATCGAACTAACTCCAATGAACAATGAACTTAATAACAGGGGGTTATCCACTGTATTAGCTTAATTCTTTTAACTAGTTATGAAAAAGATTTTAAAAAATTTAGTCGCTCTTCTCTTAGGGATTGGCATTGTATCGTGTGCAACAGTTCCTATCACCGGTCGCAAACAGTTAAAACTGCTTCCTGACAGCATGATAGCCGAAATGGGCCAATCAAATTATGCAACTTTTCTTAAAGAAAACCCTGCTGTTAGTCCGCCCACAAGGCAATCAGCAGAGGTTACTGCTGTTGGTATCCGTATCAGCCAGGCCGTTGAAAAATACATGAAGGATAATGGATTATCTAAACAAATTGAAGGGTACAAATGGGAATTTAATGTAGTTGACAGCAAGGAGGTAAATGCCTGGTGCATGCCTGGTGGTAAGGTCGTTGTTTATACTGGTATATTGCCTCTCACCAAGGACGATGCCGGACTGGCGGTTGTTATGGGTCATGAAATAGCGCATGCAATTGCGGACCATGGTAATGAACGGATGAGCCAGGAATTAACCGTGCAAGCTGCGGGAATAGGTTTGCAGGTTTTTATGCAACAAAAACCTCAGCAAACTCAGCAAATATTCATGTCGGCATTTGGTGTCGGATCTCAAATGGGCATACTTGCTTATTCGCGTCAACATGAACTTGAAGCTGACAAACTTGGCCTGGTTTTTATGGCAATGGCTGGTTATGATCCTGAAAGAGCTGTTTCATTCTGGCAGGAAATGTCGAAGGCTGGCGGCTCTAAACCTCCGGAAATTATGAGTACTCACCCAAGCGATGAACGAAGAATAGCTCAAATTCAAGCCTTTCTTCCCGATGCAAAAAAGTATTTTGTAGCAAATCCTGCTGGTTCGGGAACTAATAGTAAGAGTAATGATGCAACACAACCTGCTCCACAAAAAACGTCAACAAAGGCAACACCACCGACTCAGCCAAAAGCTAATCCACAGAATCCAGCTAAAGTTGGAACAAAGACCAAATAACTTATTTGCTGGTTTATCAAAATAAAGAACTCCTACCAATAAAAAGATTAATTTAGCCAAACAATCAATGGGCTTATTCAAGTTAAATAGCCTCATGTTTTAAATTTTTTTTTCATCATGTCCTGGTTACTAATCATTGTACTTATTACTCTTGGGTTACTGTTTTTACTTCTCGAAGTACTGATTATTCCCGGAACAACACTAGCAGGCATAGTTGGATTTGGGCTGATTTTCGTTGGATTATGGCAGGCTTATGCATCCAAAGGCATTGTCGAAGGGCATATCACATTAGGGGCAACCTTAGTTGTAACTGTTGTAGCGCTATACTTTTCATTTAAAACAGGAACCTGGAAACGTATGGCATTAAAGTCCACGGTTGCAGGAAAAATGGACCAGCTTGAAGGTCTCAATATTAAGGAAGGTGACATAGGAACATCAGTCTCACGGCTGGCTCCTTCGGGTAAAGCCATGATAAACAATGATATAGTTGAAGTTCATACGTATGGCGAGTTTATCGACCACGAAAGAGAAATCACCGTTATATCTGTAAAAGACAATAAAATTATTGTAACCTCTAAAAAATAATACACATGGATCCACTGTTTTCAATTATTGCTATTGGCGTAGCCTGCTTAGTCGGGTTATGGATTATTTTTTACTTTATACCTGTTGGATTATGGTTCACAGCATTGCTTTCGGGTGTGAAAATTTCACTGCTTCAACTGGTTTTTATGCGCTGGCGTAAAGTGCCGCCAACAGTCATTGTTTCTGCACTGATCACTTCTACCAAAGCCGGATTATCACTTTCACGCGATCAGCTTGAAGCTCATTACCTGGCAGGTGGACGCGTTAAATCAGTTGTAAACGCTTTAATCTCGGCTGACAAAGCCAATATTCCTCTCGATTACCGATCTGCTACCGCTATTGATCTGGCCGGTCGTGACGTGTTTGAGGCTGTTCAGATGTCAGTTAATCCTAAAATATTGGATACGCCCCCTGTTGCTGCCGTTGCCAAAGACGGAATTCAGCTCATCGCAAAAGCCCGTGTTACTGTTCGTGCCAATATCAAACAACTTGTTGGAGGCGCCGGCGAAGAAACGGTGCTTGCAAGGGTTGGTGAAGGAATTGTTTCATCCATTGGATCCGCAGAAAACCATAAACATGTGCTCGCAAATCCGGATACCATTTCCAAAGTAGTTCTGGCAAAAGGGCTTGACTCTGGAACTGCTTTGAAATTCTATCCATTGATATCGCTGATATTGACGTTGGTAAGAATATCGGCGCAATGCTTCAGATGGATCAGGCTAATGCCGATAAAAATATTGCGCAGGCACGCGCTGAAGAACGCAGGGCAATGGCTGTTGCTAACGAACAAGAAATGAAGGCAAAGGCCCAGGAAGCCCGGGCTGCCGTTATTCAGGCTGAAGCCGAAATTCCTAAAGCCATTGCCGAAGCATTCCGTACAGGAAACCTTGGAATCATGGATTATTATAAGTTTCAGAATGTACAGGCTGATACACGCATGCGTGATTCAATCAGTGATCCGAATCAACACCGTACTGGCCAAACCGGGAAACAAGGCGAATAAATACAGTTTGAAACTGAAGTCGTTTTTAAAGCCCGGTCAATTTCCGGGCTTTATTTTTTTAACCTTTTTGGTTGTAACTTTGTTAATAATAGTAAGGAATGAAAGGAGAAGAGATGAAGGAACTTACAGATAATCAAAAATTCAGATTGCTTTATAAAGAGCTCTTAAGTTCTTGTAGTTATATTGCCGATCGTAGTAACCGCGAGCTGATAAAACAAGCATTTATTGAGGTTTTGCGGCATTTTGGCGATTCGAAAAATACACAAGGCGAATTTCAACTTGCTCACGCAGTTTCAGTTGCGCGAATTATTGCTGATGAAATGGGGTTGGATTCAACCAGTATATTAGCTGTACTGTTACAACAATTACCCGTTTCAACCCCAATTGAATCAGATGCATTTAAAAAGAAGTTCGGAAATGATACTTTACATATAGTCCAGAAATTACAACAAATTTCCGGTATCAGGATGGATAAAATATCCATAATGCCTGAGAATTTCATTCAACTTTTACTCAGTCTTTCCGGTGATATTCGTGTGTTATTGATAAAACTGGCCGACAGGATAAACCTGATGCGCCATATTAACCTGCTTTCGGTGAATGATCAGAAGCAGGTATCTGTTGAAACAAGCACACTCTACGCGCCATTGGCTCACAGGCTTGGTCTTTATAAAGTTAAGACTGAACTTGATGACCTGGCTATGCAGCACACTATGCCGGAAGTATACCAGAGCATAAAGAAAAAAATAGAAGATACAGCCCAGGAGCAGAAAAAGTATTTCGAGGAATTTATTGTTCCTATCCGTAAAAGCTTGGATTCCGCCGGTCTCAATTTCGAAATTAAAGCCCGCACCAAGGCTATTCCTTCCATCTATGTTAAAATGAAAAAGCAGGAAATTGAATTCGACGAAGTTTTCGATTTCTTTGCCATCCGGATAATTTTGAACAGTTCGCCCGAAAATGAAAAACCAGATTGCTGGAAAGCATATTCTCATGTTACCGATATTTATCCTCCGAATACTTCGCGTCTCCGCGACTGGATTTCAGCACCGCGTCCCAATGGCTATGAATCGTTGCACGTAACTGTAGAAGCTCCGGGCAACAACTGGGTCGAAGTTCAGATTCGCACCCAACGAATGGATGAGCATGCTGAAAAAGGAATGGCGGCTCACTGGAGATATAAGGAGCAAAAAGGAGTTAAATCTTCTGCCGATGAGTGGTTGCGGAATATCAGGTCAATGCTCGAAAATTACACTCCAGGTGATGATGAAATTGCACTTACAGCCGGAATGAATGTCCACTCGGATCATATTTTTGTGTTTACTCCTGAAGGCCATCTTAAAAAACTTCGCACAGGAGCCACAATTCTCGATTTTGCATTTGATATCCATACCGAAATTGGCCAGCATTGTACAGGAGCAAAGGTTAATAACTTGTTTGTACCTTTAAAGCATGTTCTGAAAACAGGTGATCATATCGAAGTTATTACAGCAAAGAATCAGAAACCAACTATCGACTGGCTTAATTGGGTAACAACTACCAGGGCTATTACCAAAATTAAGCGAATTCTCAAAGATGCGGAATTTTCCCAGTCAGAAGCTGGCAAAGAACTGTTAATGCGTAAATTAGGTCAGCTAAAAGTCGATTATAACGATGAAGTTGGCAATAAACTTGTAGCTTATTATAAGGCTGCCAGCGCTCTTGATATGTTTCATGGATTAGCTGAAGGAAAGTATGATATTCAGAAAATTAAGGAAGCGTTACAGCCTGTTGTTAAAACTGAGGAAGTCCGGACGCTCGTAAAGCCTTTTACCAAAATTGAGCCTTCAAAAAATAAAACAGATAAGCAAAAACCGCTCATTATTGTTAACGATTCAACTCCGCTTGCAGATGTAAAGTTTGCCCGTTGTTGTCAGCCTGTATACGGTGATGATATTTTTGGTTTTGTAACTGTATCGGAAGGAATAAAAATTCACCGTACAAATTGTACAAATGCGGCTGAAATGCTTGAGCGATATCATTACAGGGTAGTTCAGGCACGATGGGCTGAAATTTCAGAGCTCACATCCTATGTAGCTACTATAAGGATAAGTGGTAATGATCAGCCAGGTATACTGAATGATATCACAAATGTGGTTTCCGGTGATCTGAAAGCCAATATCCGTTCCATCAATCTGAACTCTCACAATGGTAAATTTGATGGTTCTATCATGGTGAACGTTGATGGTAAAGCTCATTTAAACCTGATTCTCGGAACATTGGTACGGTTAAAAGGTATCCGCAAAGTAAGCAGGGAAAATTAAGATGCAACTTCGTGAAGAATAAAACCAGGGACAAATCTTCCTTTTTTTGTTTGTATAGTTTAACTTTGGCTTTTAGAATTCTTTCATTTTATGCAATATCCCGGGTACAATTCTGGAAATGTCATCTTAACAGAAGGTGAATGGTTCCATTTCAAAATTCATAATCTGGTTCAATTGCAGGATGATTCCTGGTATTTTGTGCTTCAGGATATCAATGGAATGAAGCATTTTATGGCTACAGAAAACTATAAATCCTACGGGTTTGTTGTCGGAGATCAAATTCTATGTAAAATTGAGAAAGTTAATTGTACCGGACGAGTATTTCTGGAACCAAAACATCCGGTTTATAAAGAAGGAGAAATCTATAATTTTGATTTCATCAGCTATTCCGATTCTTGCCATGAAAGAGTATTGTTGGTAAGAGAAAATTTGGGGAATATTATAGAAGTCGTTGTTAACGGAACTAAAAAGGTTGACATAGATGATGAGAAAAGAGTCAGATGCATCGTGAAAAGTATTACAAAAGGCAGACTGATTCTTGAAATTTGTCCTTATTGTACCTGATATATTCTCTATTGTATTAAAAACCAGAATGTTAACCATATTCAAAGTTATTAACAATTGTTCATAACTCATGTGTGAACATTGTGTAGTGATTTCCTGAAAAACACTTGACTTAGGGTGGCAAAAAGATGTAATTTTAATTTACCGGACGAGATCATGGTAACTGGCCCCGGAAAGGCAACTGAACTTCTGAGAAGGAGAGAAGTACCGATCCCAGAGAAGCTAAAGTTTATAACTCGCAAGAGTAATTTGCAAAAGCAGATTTGAAAGCCGGAATGCATGAAAGAGTCAAAGGGCATGAAGCACCCTGAACCGATTGACCGCAAGGAAATGAAGAACAGGCGCACCGCAAGGTGTTTAGAGCACAAGGATTAACAATATGGATCGGCGACGAAACATGTTTGAAGCCTAAAACTGCTGAAATTCAGGTGGCAAAATCTGGCAAGTAAAAAAGTTGTGACTCTCGCATCAGTAAGCTCCCAATGATACTCTGAATGCAGGGATGTAACAAACAAAAACCGCAAGGCAATTGAATGTGAAATTCACACGATCGCCGAAGCGCGGCACACGGCAGGAAAAACAAATCTGGTAACAGAAGAGTTGACCAAGCCGAAGCCAGAAAAGCAGGAAGCCGCAAGGCCGAAAGCCAATCAGGCGAGCCGGGGTTCCCAGGGATTTAAAAATTCCTGATACCTACAGGAGTTATCGAACCTACGGGTAAGATTACAACAACGCTTCGAATGCAGGAACCGACAACGCGTATGCGTGGCCACGACCAAAATCCTGAGAGGGACAAGGTACAAAGCCCGGAATCATTCTGAAAGTTCTTCCTCGTGAAGAAGACTGTAGATTGAAACCAGTGCCGGAAAAAACAAAGTTTGGTGTTCGCGCCTGCTTTGAACAACAACAGGGCATTGCTTTAAGTTTTGCCATTCTGTAAATTCTGCGAAGCAAACGCCGGCCACAATCAACAGCTACGGTTGCTGAAAGTGAAATGGGGAACTATCCGACAGGGTTGTTCCCCATTGCTTTTTTATTAACTTGCGCGGAAAATTCTTACTATTAAGGAATGGAAATTGCAAACCATTAATTATGAAAAGCAGGAGAGCGTCAGATCCTTTTATATTAACATTCTCTGTTTAATGTTATTTATTCCTTTCTTTTGAAACTGAATAAAAATATAGAGTTCAATTCTCCATCTCAGAATATTGACGGAATGAAATTTGTTGTGAAAATAAAACTTTATGCTAAAAAAAATATCGATAAAAGAACGTTATAAAGCCGTTATAAACTACTTTGAATCAGCAATGCCCGTTGCCGAAACAGAATTGGTATACACCTCGCCTTACCAGTTACTGGTAGCAGTAATTTTATCTGCTCAATGCACTGATAAAAGGGTAAATATCATTACACCACCTTTCTATAAAGTGTTTCCGGATGCGGAATCTCTGTCAAAAGCTTCTGTGGATCAGGTCTTTGAATTGATTAAAAGCTGTTCATATCCTAATAATAAGGCTAAGAACCTGATTGGAATGGCCCAGACTCTTGTCAATGAATTCCATGGAGTTGTACCATCAGATATTGATGAGCTACAGAAAATGCCAGGCGTTGGTCGAAAGACAGCAAATGTAATAGCTTCGGTTGTGTTTAACTTACCGGCAATGGCTGTTGATACTCATGTTTTCAGAATTTCGAACAGGATTGGTTTGACAACAAATTCCCGTACACCGCTCGAAACCGAGAAGCAACTGGTTAAATACATTCCTGAAGAAAAGCTTGCCATTGCCCATCACTGGCTGATTTTGCATGGTAGGTATGTCTGTATCGCCAGGAAACCAAAATGCAATGATTGTGGCATCAAAGATTTCTGCAAATATTATTCAAAACTGGCAGTGAAAATAGGCGAATAGTTGAATTATGATTTCTTAACCTTTGAACCAATAAGCAGATTTTTTGTTTAAGTATAAATATCTTTAGTTAAACAATTTTAATACTCCATCAATATGACCACATTAAAACCCGGCGATGTTGCACCTCTTTTTACTGCAACTGATCAACATGGATATCTTATTACACTTGAATCGTTAAAAGGTAAAAAAGTTGTTCTTTACTTTTATCCCAAAGATGATACACCTGGATGTACAGCAGAAGCCTGTAATTTGCGTGACAACCATTCAGAACTTATAAACAAAGGCTATGTTGTAATTGGTGTTAGTCCTGATCCGTTATCGAAGCATGAGAAATTCTCTGCTAAATATGAACTTCCATTTTCGCTGCTGCCCGACACAGAAAAGCAAATCATTCAGGCATATGGCGTTTGGGGCCCCAAGAAATTTATGGGAAAAAATTATGACGGCGTTTATCGGACTACTTTCGTTATAGATGAAAAAGGATTGATCGAAAAAGTATTCACCCAGGTAGACACCAAGGAACATACCGCCCAGATACTGAAATCCTGATTAAATCGGAAACAGTATTTTGCTTAAATTAATGAACGTCAGGTTAATATGCTAATATTTACTTTGGCGTTTTTTTTTGTTAATAAAAACTATGCTGAAATTATAACTATATTTTTATATCAAAACTAAACTGATTAAATTTGCTCAATAACGAAAAATCAAAATATAATGGCAAAAGAAGATAGCAACCAGGAAAAACTGAATGTTCTGAAGCTTACAATGGATAAGCTCGAAAAAACATATGGAAAAGGTACGATAATGAAGCTGGGTGACCAGGCTGTTGAAGAAACACCTGCGATTTCTACAGGTTCATTGGGTTTAGATATAGCATTAGGTGTGGGAGGTTTACCCAAAGGTAGAGTTATTGAAATATTTGGACCTGAATCATCCGGTAAAACAACACTGGCGTTGCACGTGATTGCTCAATCACAGAAAAAAGGAGGAATTGCTGCTTTTATTGATGCCGAGCATGCTTTTGATCGCTATTACGCTCAAAAACTGGGTGTTGATATCGAGAACCTTCTTATCTCGCAACCTGATAACGGCGAACAAGCGCTCGAAATCACTGAAAACCTGATTCGTTCCGGAGCTATAGATGTAATTGTAATTGACTCAGTTGCAGCGCTTACACCACGTAGCGAAATTGAAGGTGAAATGGGTGACTCGAAAATGGGTTTGCAAGCCAGGCTTATGTCGCAAGCTCTCCGTAAACTTACTTCAACCATTAGCAAAACTGGTTGCTGTTGCATATTTATCAACCAGTTACGTGAAAAAATCGGCGTTATGTTCGGCAATCCTGAAACCACAACCGGTGGTAATGCATTGAAATTTTATGCATCAGTTCGTTTGGATATTCGTCGCCAGACTCAGATAAAAGATGGGGATGTAGCTATTGGAAACAGGGTTAAAGTAAAAGTTGTGAAAAACAAAGTAGCTCCGCCTTTCCGTATGGCTGAATTCGACATCATTTATGGAGAAGGAATTTCAAAATATGGCGAAATTATTGATCTTGGAGTTGAACGTAATATTATCAAGAAAAGCGGATCGTGGTTTAGTTATGGAGAAACCAAATTAGGACAAGGTCGCGATGCGTTGAAAAAATTGCTGGCCGACAATCCTGAACTTTGTGATGAAATTGAAACACAACTTATTGCGGCTCTTAAAGCTTAAAAAGCTGCATAATAGTAATAAAATTTAGGGATAAGTATCTTTAACACAAAAAACTCCGAAGGACAATGTTCATCGGAGTTTTTTGTGTTTTTAATATAAACAGTAAATTTTGAATTTATGCAGAAGGTCTTTTTTCCTGAGGCCTTATTTTGATCAGCAGCTCTTTACGTAAAACCTTGGCATCACAATTACAACTTCCGGCACAGCCATGCTGGTTGAGTTTCTCCTTTGAAGGGAAAAGTATTTTGTAAAGACTATCAATAACAAATCCAGAAGCAATTGCTACTATTAAGTAAGTTATGATTTCCTGTATTTGCATAATATGTATTAAATCAATGTTTTAATTGACGGGAAATAATTTATCACCGAAACCCAGGAGATAAAAAGCGTGAAAGCGAGCAATAAAATCGACCAAACTACAGCCGGTATTTTTGTGACTTTATGAAGGTTAGTAGCATCTCCGGCCTTTTTTGGTTGTTTTATTGACAATACAAACAATACAACCGACGAAATGATCGCGTCTGTAAAAATTATAACAGAATAAAAGGTCGCAAATGCATGAATCAGTGTTTTGTTATTGAAGTAGATTAATAACAAATTAAGTACTACAAATGTTCCGGCCCAGAATAATCCATACATGTTTCTCAATGATAGTATCATGATAATCAATGCGATACTGGTCAGAAGAAATAGAATGTACAGATTATATCCTTTATAAAGCAAAAACAGGCAGAGCCAGCCTGTAAGCGCTGAAACTGGGTAACCAGCCAATGCAATAAGTGCCTGTGCGAACTTTCC
This sequence comes from Bacteroidales bacterium, assembly GCA_963665485.1. GTDB lineage: Bacteria > Bacteroidota > Bacteroidia > Bacteroidales > UBA4417 > UBA4417. Next base: position 3,507,046 of record OY762227.1, read on the forward strand.
TTTAGCTTTGGTAACTGTAGTTCCTGATGTATCAGCAAACAGATTTACAGCAATTACTTCGCCGCTTAACAATAATGTTACAAAAGCATGCCCGGCTTCATGCACCAGGGTATTCACACTTCTGAAGTATTTTCCCAGTACAGGAATTCTGGTTAGTAAAAGTGCTGTAATAAGCAGAATATAAAATAAAATCTGAGGATTCGAAGTAAGCCAGCTCATTATGCAATGATTAAAAAAAGAGTGAACCAATCTGAAACAATGCCAGAGAGCCAAGGTACGCCAAAGTTGTTGTATAAACAACCACAAAAGCTGCCCATTTCCAGTGTCCCGATTCACGGCTGATGGCAGAAACGACACCGATGCATGGGAAATATATTAAAATGAAAAGCATAAAACTCAATGCAACCAGTGGGTTGAAAACAGATTTGCCTTTGTTAACTCCTGTTGTATAATATTGTTTCTGAAGTTTTTCGACAAGGGGCTGAGTGCCTGATGCAGAGTTTTCTGTTTGATATAAGACTCCCAAAGTTCCGACTACAACTTCTTTTGCAGAAACTCCTGTTAGTAGAGCAACACTCATCTTCCAGTCGAAACCTAATGGACGCATGGCCGGCTCAATAAAGTGTCCTATACGACCAATAAAAGAGTTTTTCTGTTGTGCAACACGAATAGAAAATTCAAGTTCTTTTATTTTTGAAGAAATTTTTAAATTGAGTGAATCCCTGACAATCTTAGGATATGAAATAGATTGGTTAATTGAGGAAATCTCAGTCTTCAAAGTTGAAATCTGGTTTTCAATCTGTTGCTTTTCATCAAAATGCACAGGGAAATATCCAAGTGACCAGATAATTATGGAAGAGACAAGGATAATCCCACCGATTTTCTGCAGATATTGCCCGGTCCTATGCCACATATGCCGAACAATACTTCGCATGGTTGGAACACGGTAGGGTGGAAGCTCCATTACAAATGGAACATCCTTTTTTCTGAATATAGTTTTCCTAAAAATAAGAGCAGACCCAATGGCGAGTAATACACCCGTAAAATAAATTCCGAACAATATAGTTCCCTGGTATGACTTGAAGAAAGCTGTGATGAACAGAATATATACCGGCAGCCTTGCGCTACACGACATGAAAGGATTGATCAGCATAGTAATCAACCTGTCGCGGCGGCTTTCGATGATCCTGGTTGAAAGAATGGCTGGAACATTGCAGCCAAAACCCATAAGCAATGGAATAAATGATTTTCCATGCAGACCTATTTTGTGCATTGCCTTATCCATAATAAACACAGCACGAGCCATATAGCCTGTATCTTCCATTAACGAAATGAAGAGATACAACAACAAAATATTCGGTAAAAATATAATTACACCTCCTACGCCTCCTATAACGCCCTGGATCAAAAGATCTTTTAACATTCCGTCAGCCATGTTCGACTGGATTACTAAAGAGAATTCCTTTACCATCCATTCAATCCATTTCATCGGATAGTTGCCGATCTTAAAAGTTCCATAAAAAGTTGCCCACATCAAGCCAATAAAAATCGGAATTCCCCAGATTTTATGAGTAATAATCGTATCAATTATTTCGCTTTTATGACGGCGTGTCTGCGGATTGGGTTTTAGTGTTTCGGCAAGAGCACCTGCAATAAATCCATATTTGGCATCAGTGATCAGTGTTTCGGTTTCTTCTCGCAGTTCAAGCTCAATCCTTGCGCGTTCACGCTGCACTATTTGGTAGATTTCACCCGCGTTTTTGAGTTTTTCTGATTTTTCTTTAGCATCCGGATCTTTCTCCAACAACTTTATAGCCAAAAACCGGGATGAGATTTTATTCAGAAAATCGTCATTTTCAGGAATTCGAATTTTTCTCTGAACTGCTTTAATACCTTCTTCAAGCGACCTGCCATAATTAATATGAATATGCCTCGAAATCTGGTCACTGCCTTCGCAAACCTTAATTATTTTTGAAAAAAGCTCGTGAATTCCTTTTCCCTTTGAAGCGATTGTTGGGATAAATGGAACTCCTAACATTTGGCCTAAATGTTCAAAGTTTAAAATATCCCCTTTCTTTTCCAATTCATCAAACATATTCAGGGCAACTATTACCCTGATATCCATATCGATAAGTTGAGTTGTAAGATAAAGATTGCGTTCCAGGTTAGAAGCATCGATGACATTTACAACCACATCAGGCATGTTCTCGTTAATGAAATCACGAACATACAGTTCTTCAGGCGAATAGGCTGTTATGGAATAGGTCCCAGGCAAATCTGTAATGATAAACTCGTAGCCTTCCTGCTCAAACTTTGCTTCTTTGGCATCTACAGTTACACCACTATAATTGCCAACCCTTTCACGCGAATTGGACGCATAATTGAAAAGTGTAGTCTTGCCTGAATTTGGATTGCCAACAAAAGCAACATGTATGATTTTATTCTTTGCAGAAAATTGCCTGTTCTCCGAAGCTTCATTAAGTGTTCCTGAGTAATTAATTTCCTGTTCAATAATGTTAAGCGGATCAACTTCAATTAGTTGTGATTCACTCATTCGGAGAGTAACATTATATCCTAATATATTATATTCTATCGGATCCTGTAAAGGAGCCTTTTTAACAACTATGACTTCTTTACCGACGACGAATCCCATTTCTGTTATCCTTTTTCGGAAAGCACCACGCCCTTTGACCCTTAGAATAGTAGCTTTAGAGCCAGGTTCGAGTTCACTAAGATTCACAGGTAATTATTATTAAGATTAAATAAATATTGTGCAAAGATACTATGTTTTAGTTATCGTTTAGAATTAAATAATACAAATACTGAATTAAAGAAATCGGAATGCCAGTAAATATAAATTCACAAAGATTTAAATTTAGTAGAGCAGCTCATCATCTTGCTGAAGCGGAAAAGCCAGGGCATGTATAGCAGGTAATAGTGCTGCAATCCGTGCTCCCCAGTGCGAAATAAATAAGGATTTGCATTCATATACCGCATTCTGTTTCGCATAGGAAAGATTTTTTTGATACAGAAGAACAAAATCTTTCAGATCCTGGTAAATATCTGCCAGGTGTTCCGAAATACTGGCTCTCAAGGGAATATTATCATTAGTTTCATATGATAATGTATAAAACTCATCTTTGCCAGGAAAAACAAAGAGAAGGGAATTATAAATGCTTTCCCACTGGTCTTCATTAACAAATTTTTCACCTAAAAAATCTTCATCAGGCTCTACTAAAGGCAAAATCGCGCCTTTCAAATAAAGTAATGGACAAATTTTGGCATAGTATTGCAGTACTTCATCAGGATTATATTTTTCAGCCTTTTCAGTGAATAAGCAAAATTCATTGGCAACTGTAAGCATATCAATTACATTGGCTGAGGTTGCAGGATCGGAAGTTGGAGTATTTGTCATAAGGATCTGCTCAGAAATAATTTTACAAAACTTGACAAAGGTACCAAATTGAACTGTGATCAGAAGATACCCGACATAAAAAAAGTGTCCGAAGACACTATTTTACAATGAAGGATGGAACAGGTTTTAAAGTTTTTTCATTATTATCAGTCGTGCTTCTTCAGTTCCGCAATTAGCAAAACCCCGATCCTTTTCTTTTTCAACTTCAACTGTATCGTATAATGACAGCTGGATATTCTTTTCACCCAAATTCAAAGTAACTTCACCTTTAATCAGGCTCACAACAACATCAAAATGATTTGCATGCTGTGGAATATCCTGACCCGGCAGCAGACACAAATGAATAACTTCAAGTGTGGAAGAGGAATGTACTTTATAACCGTCAATGTTTAAAGGAACTTTTGGCGCATTTAATAATGAAACTATTTTCATTTTTTCCTGTTTGATTTATTTGAAGGTATCTTTTTTTGTTTTGGAGCTGTCAGGTTATCGATTATATGCATGACAGCAAAAACCGGGTTTCTGAAAATCATTCTTGGCCCCGCCCAACGCATAACCGCCCGCATTTGCTCGCGCATAACCGGCGAATAACAATGAACCGGACAATGCTTGCATACTGGTTTAATTTCTCCGTACATACAGGAGAGAAGTCGCTTTTCAGCATATTTTGAGAGTGATTCACATTTCTCACATAAAGTTACTTTGCTGTTATGGTTTGCATGGCAATACATTTTAATCATTGCCTGAACAATAACGGATTCTCTTTCGCGACGCGGCTTTAGAAGGAACATGGCCTTAAAATTTACTCCCTGATCATGGTCAGGAGCATGATAAACCTCTCATTTGCATTTACAGCATGAGGAATATTTGCCGGCATAATAATACTTTCACCGGCTGCAAGTTGATTAGGCTTTCCGCCAATTACTATTTCGGCACTTCCCGCCATAACCTGCACCAAAGCATCAAATGGTGCTGTATGCTCGCTTAGCTTCTGGCCGGCGTCAAAGGCAAATAATGTGATGTTTCCTTTTTCCTTCTGAATAATTCTTTTGCTTACAATACCATCAGTCTGATAACTGATGGATTCAGCAAAGACAAAAGGCATTCCGTGTTCAATTTTTTCGTTTTCCATTTTATTGATTAGTTAATAGTTAATAAAAAAATAGAAAATAGTGTTCGCAACAGAAAAGCTTGGAAAATTGTTTAAATAATTCACAATGATTGAATTATGAATAATTGGCTTTAAACCATTTTCTATTTCACTATTTTCTTTTTTACAACTTACACCCATTCTTCATTTAAAATATCCCCCTTGATTCCAACTACTATTTTCTTGATTGGAATATTTCGCCCCGACTGCTGAACAGCCATTTTTGCCATTTGAATTAATCCTCCGCAACAAGGAACTTCCATAATTGGTACTGTGAGAGTATTGATTTTTGCATCCGAAATCATTGTGGACAGTTTATCAAGATAAACATCTTTATTCGTATCCAGTTTTGGACAAGCAATGGCGAGAGATTTATTCTTTAAAAGACGATTATGGAAATCTCCCATAGCAAATGCAACACAATCAGCTGCTAAAACAACATCAGCATTTTGGAAGTAAGAAGCCATTGGATTTACCAGATGAAGCTGCACTGGCCATTGACGAAGCTCGGATGGGGCAGAAGTGCCAGCTGTTGCAACAACAGTTGAACTGGCTGAAGCGTTTACTTTGTCCATATCAATACGGAAATCCATTGTCTTGGCACTTCCACATCCACAGGCACTTTCCTGTTCTGGTTTCACATGATTCAATGCATCTTTCATTGTAGGGAAAATTAAAGGTGATGTATTTGATGATTTTGTCTCAGCTCCGGGGCTGAGATCGATATTGTTTGTCTTAATATAGGCCACAGCTTCTTTCAGAAACTCATGCTCATTATGATCCCGAAGGTGTTCGAGATGAGCCAGGATCGTATTTCGGCCTTGTTTCACGATAGTTTCCATAACAACAGTCTCATTGTAAGGCTCTGCTTCGCGCTCAATTATTTCAATGGCTCCTTCAGGGCAGTGGCCTAAACACGCTCCTAGTCCATCGCAAAACAAGTCGCTGATCAACCGGGCTTTACCATCTATTATCTGCAGTGCTCCTTCATGGCAGTTCGGAATGCATAATCCACATCCGTTGCATAACTCTTCATCAATTTGGATAATCTTTCTAAGCATACGTAATGTCTTTAGTTTTAAGATCTGATATTTTCGTATTGGTTAAATATTCAACGAATTCATTAGTCAGTTTGTCTGGTTTTCCTCCAAAAATACAAGTAATAAATGGGCAATTGTTTTCGGTGATGCCACAAAACTGACATTCTACATTGCCTTCGATCAATTGGTAAATTTCGAGCATGCTGATTTGATCGGCTTTTTTCTTAAACGTAAAACCGCCACCTGGTCCGCGATTCGATTCAAGGTAATCGTTTTTAGCCAGAACCTGAAGAATTTTAGCAAGATGGTTTTGCGAAACATGAAGAATTTCTGAAATTTTTTTTGCGTTAAGCCTTACTGTTGAGGAGGCAATAAGCGCCAAACTGTGAATAGCCAGGGAGGCCGCTTCTGAGATATGTACCAGTTTGCTCACGCTATATAGGAATTAAGGTATTTGAATGCGCAAATATACAAACTATTTTTGATCTACTAAAATATGTAGAAAATTTAACGATTTGGTAGGGGATAGAGGTAACTCAACTATTCCATTAAATCGGCAAGAGTGTTCGTTGATAAATGATCGCGGAAAGTTTGTGTCATTTTGGAAACAACTGTCCCCAATATACACTTCTCAAAGGGACAAACCTGTTTTTCGTGTGGACAACTTATCACTTTTACTTGTCCTTCGATAGCCTCATAAATCTGTAACAAAGTAATATTTTCTGGCTCAATATTTAATTTGAAACCACCTGAAGGTCCGCGGTTTGAGAAAAGGTATCCTTCTTTTACAAGTCGTTGCATGACTTTAGCTACATGATGACGCGACGAACCTGTGATGTCAGCAATTTTCTGAACATTAATAGTTTCCCCCGCACGGGCAACCAGCACCATGCCATGCATGCCGATTGATGCGGCTTCGGAATATGAAACAATTTTAGCCATTAGGTTATATAAGTATTTAATTGCTCAAATGTCGGTATTATTATTTAACTGTGGGTATTGATAATGTAATTTGAAGCAATTCTAAATAAGTGTTATGGAATGGTTTTTGATTACCTTCAAATAACTAATGTAAAAAACCTAATGCGAACCAGCAAAATACTATTCATTGCATCATTCAGCTTTCTGATATTTATTACTTCCTGCGATGTAATGCAGCAGGTTTCTCAAATAAGTAATCTTACTAAATGTGAATTCAGGCTTGAGTCGGTGCAACAATTAAATCTTGCCGGAATAAATGTTCAAAATGTTAAAAAAATATCGGATCTGAATATGTTTGACGCTGCAAAAATCGCTTCGGCATTTTCATCCCAGCAGTTCCCACTTGATTTCACATTAAACATTGAAGCTAAAAACCCAAATACAGCAGCAGCTGGAATGACCCATATTGATTGGATTCTTTTAATTGATGATATTGAAATGACACGCGGAATACAGGATAAACAAGTAACCATACCTGCTAACAATGGAATTGCGGTCATTCCAATGCAGATGCATGTTGATTTACAAAAAGCGTTGACAGGTAAAAGTGCAGATGCTGTTATTAATTTTGCAATGAACCTGGCCGGAAGTGGAAACAAACCGACGCGATTTACTCTTCAGATGAAACCAACTATCACCGTTGGTGGATTTCCAATCACTTATCCCGGATATTTGAATGTAAAAACAGAATTTGGAACAAATTAGAAACTATTAAAACTTGGATATCATGAATACTTCTAAAATACTTCACTACATAGCTTTGATTCTTGGATTTCAGGCTTCGGCTTTCTTCTTATTTTTCCTGATTTCCGATGGCGTCGGCGATGTAATTGATGGTAAATTCAGCGTAATACCTATCTTAATAATGATGATTTTTACGATTATCGGGTATATTTGGGCTCTTTCGAAGCCAAAACTGGGAAGCCTGATCATGATTTCAGGAGGTGTTGTTATGGCCTTGTACCTTATATTCCTCGGCGGAGTAGTTGGTATTAAAATGGCGCTGATTTATGGATTGCCATTTATTATTCCAGGACTTATATTTTATTTTGTTGGAAATACTGAAACAGGGTCTCATCAGGATAATGATATTTAGAAAGCCCCCGGTAGTGATATCGTTTTTTTTTGCTTCCAGATATTCGGTCAAATTAACATCATTTGATGGTAAAGTGTTCTGCCATTTGTGTAATTACTTTATATTTGACAGACTATAGTTCAAAAGAATTTTGCTCTCCAATCAGAAGATGCGTTTGCGTTAACAGTGAAATTCCGAAAAATACTCTCTATGTGGAATAAATCAAGGTTAAACAGGTTTTTGCATTTCCCATTAACGAGAATTATAATTGGCGTAGCTACGATTGTTGTTGCAACTGTGTCATCACAATCTGGCGCCGAGGCCTTATTAAAATATACATCGTTAAATGAAGATTTTCAAAACCTGATAGTAGCGGTACTGGCAGCAACGGCAGCTTTGGTTTCGTATTATTTTCTGTTTAGGTTTTATGAAAAAAGAAAGATTGACGAACTTTCAACCTCCCGCTTTTTGCAGAATTCACTTACCGGTTTTGTTACAGGTTTCCTGTTCCTTTCCATAGTAATACTTGTCATGTATATTGGGAAGTCGTATACAATTCTTTCTTTTAATCCGGTATTATTTCTGATTCCGGCGTTAGCAATCGGAATTTCAAGTGCCGTTTTTGAAGAAATTTTATTCAGAGGTATAATCTTCAGGATAACTGAAGAAAAGCTGGGATCAGTTTGGGCATTACTTATTTCTTCATCATTCTTTGGTTTTGCCCACCTGTGGAATGAAAACAGTTCATGGTTTTCAGCTATAGCCATCACCATCGAAGCGGGTTTATTGCTTGGTGCCGCGTATATTTATTCTAAAAATTTATGGATGCCGATATTTATTCATTTTTCCTGGAACTTTTCGGAAGGCGGAATTTACGGTGCTATTATTTCAGGAAGCGGTCTGGAAAAGAGTTTTATAAACAGCAAAATCAATGGTCCTGAGTTACTTACCGGCGGTGCGTTTGGTCCTGAAAACTCTTTACAGGCAGTAATACTAGGATTGATAGTCAGCATTTTGTTTTTAAGGATTGCCCAAAAACAGAATGCGTTAGTAAAACCTTTTTGGCGCAGGTCAAAAAATAGTAATTAAACAGGTCGCCTATCCATATAATGCTGATTTCATCCTTTGGAATTTTCAATTATTTCACCTAATTCCATCCACAACAATGTTTTATCATCAATAAGCTGATTCAATTCATTGTATTTAACTGAAAGATTTGTGAAGCGTTCAGTTGTTTCTTTACCTGAATTCATTCGTTCTATAACCTGATCTTTTTCTGTTTCCAAATTATGGATTTCTTTTTCAAGAGTTTCGAAATCTTTTAGTTGCTTGTAAGTTGGTTTCGTTGAGGGCTTCTTTTCTTTAAAATTTTGTTTATCCTCTTTTGCCGGTTTTTCGATACGCTGAGCCATTTTCTGTTCTTTCATGCGATATTGGTAGTAATTGGTGTAATTACCATAGAAATCCTTGATCTTTCCTTGCCCTTCGAAGACAAAAACATGGTCGCAGAGTTTATCAAGCAAGAATCGGTCGTGCGATACGATTAAAACGCATCCTGCAAAGTCATGTAAGAACTCTTCAAGTACTTGTAAGGTATATATGTCCAGATCGTTGGTTGGCTCATCAAGGATCAGGAAATTAGGGTTTCGTATGAGTTGCAGCAATAAGTATAAACGGCGGCGTTCACCACCACTTAAAGCACTGAAATAAGCTTGTTGAACAGGGTATGAAAAATCAAAGTGTTGCAGGAATTGCGAAGCCGACATACTTCCTTTCTCAAGTTTTATATCTTCAGCAACATCTTTAACAATATCTATGACGCGTTTATCTTCCTTAAGATCCAAACCATTCTGGGTATAATAGCTCATTACCACAGTCTGGCCAATTGAAATTTTACCTTTGTCAGGAGTTAATTTACCGGATATCAGGTTAAGCAGGGTTGATTTACCGGTACCGTTCAATCCAACAATACCAATTTTTTCACCACGTTTAAAAATATAGGTGAAGTCATCTACGGCTTTAAAGTCGCCGAAGCTTTTACTAAGGTTATCTATTTCAACGATTTTGCCACCAAGACGGTTGGCATTAACGCCAAATTGTATGCTTTTATCTTCTCTTTTGAATTTTGCTTTCGTTTGCAGATCATCAAATGCGGAAATTCGGGCTTTGGATTTGGTTCCCCGGGCTTTGGGCATCCGGCGAATCCATTCCAATTCAGTCTTATACAGGTTTTTTGCTTTGTCTGTCGATAAATCCTCAGCTATTTGTCGTTCAGCTTTCTTTTCAAGATAGTAGGTATAATTACCTTTATACGTTAAAATTGAGTTTTGATCCATTTCCAGGATGGTGTCACACACATTGTCGAGAAAATACCTATCGTGGGTTACCAAAAGTAAACTGAGTGATTCACGCGAAAGATAATCTTCAAGCCATTCAATCATCTCAAAATCAAGGTGATTGGTTGGTTCATCCATCAACAGAAGGTCCGGATTACCTAGTAAAGCCCGGGCTAAAGCAATTTTCTTGCGCTGTCCGCCGGAAAGCTTACCAACGTTTTGTGACAAATCATTGATGGCAAACTGTCCAAGGATTTCCCGTGCGCGTGTTTCGTAATCCCAAGCTCCGGAAGCATCCATCTCGGCCATACTATGGTTTAGGAGGGCATCGCTTTCAGATCCGGGATTATGTTTAAATTCTTCGAGTGCGAACTCATAATCGTGAATAACTTTGATTAAACCGGTGCCGGTTGCAAAAATAGTATCGAGAATGGTTTTGGATTCGTCAAGTTGAGGATTCTGTTGCAGGTAATCGATCCGAAGATCGCGGCGCATTGTGATATTACCTGAATCAGGGGCTTCGAGTCCTGCCAGGATATGCATTAATGAACTTTTACCTGTGCCGTTACGGGCAATTAGAGCTACTTTCTGGCCTTTGTCCAGACTGAAACTGATGTTTTTGAAAAGGACTTTTTCGCCGTAAGCTTTTGATAAATTATCAACCTGAAGATAGTTCAATGATAGAAAATGTTAGTGAGAAAACCTTTTGCAAAAGTAGGAAGAATGAGGGAATATTACAGGGAGAATCGATAGGCTATGTTTTTATATGGGCGGCATGAAACAGAGTCAAAAAAAAAGCTTCCTCACGGAAGCTTTAGTAATAATTTTGATGCTGGTTTATTGCATCTTTACATTGATTGCTTTAGGACCACGACGATCTTCAACAATCTCAAAGTTCACCAGATCATCATCTTTAATTTTGTCGATCAGGCCGGTAACGTGTACAAAAACTTCTTTTTGAGTTTCATCATCAACAATAAAGCCGAATCCTTTTTGCTGATTAAAAAATTTTACTTTTCCAGTAGACATTGTAATGGATATTAGTAATTATTTGATTGATAGTTGAACACAAAAATAAGATATATTCTGATTAATTGATACTTTTTAGAAATAAATTTTTAATATATTGAAATTCAGTATAATGTACTTGTATTATTATGGTATCAAAGTAGAAATATTCTCAAAGTGATTAAAAAAATATCAGGTTTTACTATTTTAAATCAGTATTTTAAGATTATTTCTCCATCAGCCAATCAGCGGTTTTCTTTGCTTCTTCTGCTGTATTTCCACAAAATAATGGGTCTGCTTTAAATCCGGAACAGACTTCCGGGCGATCCGGAGCATTAAAAATGGCGCAGGTTAAGTCATCAGTTAAATGCACACATCTAACTCCGGCCGGTTTACCCGATAGCATTCCGGGTATTGGCGAACTGATTGAAATATAGATACAACATACTCCACATCCTGAGCGGCATTCCATAGTAGGAGTTGAAATTTAGATTTGTGATTTGTGTAATGTGGTAAGTGATTTTTAGTTTTAAACGCCAAAAGAATTGAATATTGAACTATTCAACCATTCGCAAAATAATTTTTAAAATCAGTAACTGATCAGTTCAATTAAGGTATTGACAAACACACATATGCAACAGATTTCGCAGTTCGGATAGAATCAGATTTCATTATAAAACTGCTTGAAGCTGTTTAAAATCTGTATAATCTGCGAAATCAGTTGCTAAAATAGCTTTAAAGCAGACTGATTAGTTACAAAAATTATAATCTAGGCCCTGCAGCGACTAATCGTTTTCCTTCCTCATTATCAGTATACTTGGCAAAGTTATCTATGAAACGCTTAGCCAGGTCCTTTGCCTTTTCTTCCCAAACTGAAAAAGATTCATATGTGTAGCGTGGATCAAGGACAATCGGGTTGACGCCATGTAACTCTGTCGGCACTTCAAGATTGAAGAAAGGTATCATTTTAGTAGGAACGTGGTCAATAGAACCATCCAGGATAGCATCAATAATCCCACGTGTATCCTTTATCGAAATGCGTTTTCCGCTACCATTCCAACCTGTATTAACAAGGTAAGCCTTGGCGCCGCTTTTTTCCATACGTTTCACCAATTCTACTGCATATTTAGTAGGATGAAGCGTAAGGAACGCGTTACCAAAACATGCCGAAAATGTAGGCTGTGGCGAAGTTACACCTCTCTCGGTTCCAGCTAATTTTGCTGTAAATCCTGAAAGAAAATGATATTTAGTCTGTTCTTCGGTAAGTTTAGAAACCGGTGGCAATACCCCGAAAGCGTCCGCTGTCAGAAAAATGACTTTACTTGCGTGTCCACCTTTTGAAACGGGCTTTACAATATTTTCGATATGATAAATAGGGTAGGAGACACGTGTGTTTTCCGTTTTGGAACCATCCGAGAAATCAATCGAACCATCATCATGAATAGTTACATTCTCTAACAAAGCATCGCGCCGAATGGCATGATAAATATCCGGTTCGTTCTCTTCACTAAGATTGATGCATTTTGCATAACAACCGCCTTCGAAATTGAAAACGCCGGCATCATCCCAACCATGCTCATCATCACCGATCAGAGCGCGTTTAGGATCGGCTGAAAGCGTAGTTTTACCAGTTCCTGATAATCCGAAGAAAATAGCGACATCGCCGTCCTTGCCCATATTGGCTGAACAATGCATTGAAGCAATTCCTTTTAATGGCAGATAATAATTCATCATCGAAAAGATGCCTTTTTTCATTTCGCCACCATACCAGGTGCCTCCAATCAGCGACATCCGTTCGGAAAGGTTAAATACAACGAAGTTCTCCGAATTAAGACCTTGTGCTTTCCAATCAGGATTTGTGGTTTTTGAAGCATTTTGTACAACAAAGTCAGGTTTGAAATTAAGCAGTTCCTCGTCCGAAGGGCGTATAAACATGTTTTTTACAAAATGTGCCTGCCATGCAACTTCTACAATAAAGCGAACCTTAAGTCTTGTGTCGGGATTGGCGCCGCAGTATGCATCCATGACATATAATTTCTTGCCCGACAGCTCTTTCTGGGCAACAGCTTTAAGTTGATTCCACAAATCAGTTGTCACAGGCTTGTTGTCATTCTTTCCTATTGTTGACCACCAAACCGTATTTTCAGATACTGAATCCAGAACAATGTATTTATCTTTTGGCGAACGGCCCGTAAATATGCCAGTATCAACATTTACAGCACCCAGGTTTGAGAGTTTACCTTTTTCGAAGCCTACGAGAGATGAATCCATTTCATGGAGAAAAAGTTCTTCATAGGAAAGGTTGTAATATACCTGTTCAACTCCTTTTATTCCGTATTGTTCAAGATCGAGATTAATTCCGGGTCTGTTAACTGCAACTGCCATACGCTGGATGAATTTAAATTAAATGGTTGGGATTTGGAAAATCAAAATCAGAAATTGATACAAAAGCAATAACAATTTCGGTTTTCGATTATTGGTGGGAGCAAATATATAAAAAAGGAAAACAACCGTTTTGTTTTATTTATATTTGTTTTTTTACATATTTGATCAATTCCTAAATTTTTTTTAGTCTTACATCAGTCTATGGAAAACTGCATAATAAGGTTCATTTTACAGTTTTCAAACAGAAAAAGTAAACAGACTTAAACTATACAAAATACATGGACAGCTATAAAACTTGCTGAATTAAAAAGTCCTGAATATAGTTGGGTTTTAAATAAAAGTGATTTCCTTGATTTATAAATCATTTCAGATAGTTAATTTCATAAGTGATCTCTTTCTGAATATTTCCCTTTTTATCTGTTACCATCATTGACGTTAAAATATGATCCTTGTTATAACTGAAAAGGTATTGGTTTTTGAAGACCAGATCACCTGAAATATTGCTGGTTACAAATTTCTTTATTGAAACAAGTTTGTCTGAGCTATTGTATTCAAAACTATAGCTTTCTTCAGATGGTTGCTTTGAGTTTTTTAACAAAACATTTGCGATTTTCCCCTGCTTATTATATTCGTAATGAATGTTTATGGTACTTTCGAAACCTTTATAAAGGTAGTCAGTTATTAGACCTGATTCAGGTTGATAAAAAGTCGTACTTTGGTCGTCTATATTGTGGGTGACGATTGAATTTAGTTTTGATCCTGAATAATAATAATTGAGAGAATCTGTTTTAATGCCTTGGTAATCAGCACCTGTAATTGATACAATTCTGCCGTCAGCATCGTACGCGTAATTCCATGTCTTTTTTATTTGCTTGCTTGTTCTCTCAGAGGTACTTTTATATAAAATTTTCCTGGTTAATTTATTGTTTTGATAGAAATCATCAGTAAACGAATAGGTGCCCGATTTTGTATTAAATGTGGACTGGCAGATCAGACCTTCTGATTTTTTTTCTTTGATGAGCCAATAGCTTTCATTAGGTTTAATTAAGGTCATAGAACTAAATTGCCCGTTCTGATAAGTGATTTCCTTTGTGAAACTTTCGTCTGGTAACGCAATTTTAAAAATTTCATTATTCCCTTTCATACTAAGTTTAGTAGTGTACAACAGCTTGTTTTTCATTTTAGCCTGAATCTGAATTGTTGTATCAGATTTAAGAAATGGAATAAAATCGATAGTAAGTGAGGTAAAAAACTCCTTTCTGTTTAATCCCGAATTCTCAATTAATTTATCAAAGTCAGGTGAATTATTATCGAACAGAACCTCAGTATTTGATTTCTGTATATTTGATACTGCAAAGAAAAATGGTGTAGCAATCACTAAAGGGTAGTTTACTTCGAGGTTGTTTAAAATCTGAATAAATACAAGGTCCTTAACATTAGCATTCAGATTGTTGGCATTTTCCTGTGACTTACAAATTAGTACACTTAAACATGCGAAAAGGATAACAATCAGTGATTTCATAGCTTTTGATTTATATTGATTAAGGATTAAATTTAAACTTTATTATAGGGTTTTGAATATCATTTACTTAGAGGCAATTAAAAAATACCGGAGTAATGCCGGTTTCGATGAATAGTAATGATAAAATATCAGCGATGTGTATCAGACTTTAAATATACAATTAAATCAGATATGCAAAAAAAATTAAATTGTGATACTTTTTTGAATGTTGCGTAAATAAATAAAAGTTTTAAACAAAGAAGGCAAAACCAACCGGGATTGCTTTCTTAAAATCGTATAAATCAGGAAAAATATATTATTAATATAGGTCTGTTTATCAGTATTTTGTAAAAACCAGCACTCCATTCTGCCCGCCAAAGCCGAAAGAATTAGAAATTGCTGCTTTGATGTCAGCGGTCCTGGCCCGGTTAGGAATTACGTCCAGATCGCAATCCGGATCTTTGAATTGATAATTTATGGTTGGAGGTAAACATCCATGATGAATTGCAAGTACTGAAGCAGCTGCTTCAATTGCTCCTGCGGCTCCAAGCGTGTGTCCAATCATAGATTTTATTGAACTGACAGGAATTTCTATATTTCCAAAAGCTTTTTTAATTGCAAGCGTTTCTGTTTTATCATTCACTTTAGTTGAAGTCCCATGAGCATTTATATACCCTATATCTGCCGGATTTAAACCAGAATCCTTAATTGCCAGGAGCATAGCTTTTGCTGCAAAAATTCCATCAGGTTCAGGTGCAGCAATTCCATACGCATCAGAGGTCATTCCGAATCCACTGAGAAATGCCAGGGGAATTGCATTTCTTTTTTCAGCATGCTCAAGTGTTTCCAAAACCAGGACACAGGCGCCTTCCCCCATTACAAAACCATCCCTGTTGAGATCAAAAGGACGGCTGGCAGTTTCCGGTTTCTCGTTAAATGATGTGGAAAGAACGCCCATGCTAGCATAAGCATCAAGAACATAGGGCGTCATGGTGGATTCAGAACCACCAGCCAGGATAACATCGGCCATGCCTCCACGTATAAGTCCGAGTGCAACTCCGATTGAATGTGTTCCTGTAGTGCAGGCTGCAGAAACTCCAAGATTTGGGCCATGAATACCAAGTGCCATAGCAGCATTACAAGCTGGCATATTAGCGATAACCCTGGGCACGGTTATAGGATTAACAGAACCAGGTCCCATTTTCAGGAATCGGATATGCTGATCTTCGAGGTTAGTCATATCGCCGGCAGCCGAACCGATAACACATCCGATTCTGTTCCTGTCTTCGTTATCCAGGTCTATACCAGCATCTTTCACTGCTTCAATGGCCGCACTTGCAGCTAATTGTGAAACCCGTGCCATTTTCCTGGCTTCTTTACGATCAAAATAGTTTTCGGGGTTATAAGTTAAAACCTCGGAGCCAACCTGGCTTTTGTGGCCAAACGGATCGAATGCCTGTATACGTTTAATTCCTGATTTGCCAGCAACCAGTGAATTCCAGAAATCAACACGATTTGATCCAATAGAGGAAAATACTCCAATACCTGTTACAACAACTGTTTTATTTTTATCCATAATTGTTATGGGTTCAAATTGAAACTATGCAAAATTCCTTAAAGTTTAAAGCACAAAAGCAGGAAAACTCTCCTGACCAATAATACTTGCTTTACCCTTGTTGAAAATTTCCTGATTTTGCTTTACCAATATAGCTATGCTGATTACCAGGAGATAATTATTGCGAATACTTACTTTTTCTTTTTATCCCGACCTTTAAATGTTTTATCGCCTTTGGTCTTTGGCTTTTTATATTTTAAAGCAAGTTCTCTCTTGTAAGATCCGCCTTTGTTAGTCTTTTTATTTTTCTCTTTCTTTTCGTGAAATCCCGGAGCCAGAACGATTTTTTTCTCATTACGGAAAGGATTTTTTTTGTCGCCCATCAACGCCCTTTCTTCGGGTGTTTTTTGGTTCGAAAAAGCAACTTCGTCAGGAAAATCTATCAATGGAATAGTGTACGACATCAATTTTTCAATACGATTCTTAGCTTCTTCCTCTCTTTCTGTATAAAATAATACTGATTTTCCTTGTTGTTCGGCTCTGCCTGTTCGGCCAATTCGGTGAATATAATTTTCGGGAAATTGCGGAGTATCAAAATTTATAACATGGGTGATCTTATCAAGATCAAGACCGCGGGCCATGATATCAGTGGTCACCAAAATCCTGTTTTTCCCATTATCAAATTCTTCAATGGATTTGAACCTGTAATTCTGGGTTTTGTTAGAATGTATGATCCCGGTTTCAGATGCGTGCTTCTCCTGTAAAGCTGCGAATACTCTATCTGCATTGTTTTTATTGGATACGAATACCAGAACTTTGCCAAACTCAGTTTTGTCGGCAACCAGGTGTGAAAGCAGGTTTACCTTGGTATAAAAGTTGGGAACTTCATAACATTGCTGTGATATATTATCCAAAGGAGTGCCGCTCAATGAAATGTTAATTTTTGCAGGAGTAACAAAATCATCGTCAATTAAGGCCGCCACTTCTTCTGTCATAGTAGCCGAAAACATTATATTCTGGCGGCGTGCAGGCAGCAGTTCGAAGATATTGGTCAACTGAAAACGGAAGCCAAGATCGAGCATAACATCCACTTCGTCGATAACTAATTTATTAACACCTTTAAGCACCAGGGCTCCGCATAAGGCGAGATCATACAACCGCCCGGGAGTAGCCACCAAAATATCGCAACCTTGTGCGACGCGTTGTTTCTGTGTATTTATATTTACACCACCATACACTCCCAGCACCCTGACGTTGGTATACTTAGCAAAGCTTTGAGCCATTTCGACTACCTGGATCACCAATTCCCGGGTTGGAACTAACACAAGAACTCTAGGATTAAGTTGTTTTGAAAACTTTAAATCCTGAAGAACAGGAAGCATATAAGCCAGGGTTTTCCCTGTGCCGGTTTGTGCAATCCCAACTACGTCTTTACCTGAGAGAATGACAGGGAAAGCTTCTGCCTGAATGGGTGTAGGAGTGTCGAATCCGAGGTCAGCAACTGCATTTTGCAATTGTGTCGAAAGGTTTAAATTCTTAAAAGTATTCATTAAGGGGATTGGTTCAGTGGGTAAATAGAAATTAGTTAATGGAAAATGCGCAGATTTTTCAAATCGGAGCGAAAGAAGAATAATTTCAAGCTTATTTTCTATTAACTTTTAGTACATCAAGGACTTGAAATCAGCAATTCCCTGTTTGATAAAGTGCTCAAAGGTACGTCTTTCTGCTTATAGTGCCACTATCAGGGATCATTTCATATTCATAAGTGATGGATTATGCCAAATCTACAGGAACCTTTTTCCTCACTTTTTTGATTATCCACCCATCATCACTGAATTTTTCAATATAATCATAAGGAATAAAACCATACCCATTCTCACCCCATTCCGTTCCCCAACAGTTTTTGAATTTAAATAGCTGTTTCTGATCATCAAAACCAACAAGGCAGATAGCATGCCCACCAATAATACTTTCTTTTTGGGCCGGCATTTTGATCAAGCCGGAGCGTTCTTTATAAAATGAATCATATAAGGAAATACCAATAATTACCGGCCCAAAGTCCGACATGGCATCTTTAATTTGTTTGAGGGTTTTTACGCGAGCAACATCATCAACAAAATAGTGGATTGCTTTCTCTGTACTTTTAGGCGGTTGAACAGCAAATTTTGATTCTTTATAAGGCCAGCTCTCTTCGTCGATTATTCCAATGGTTTGAGCAACTTTTATTACATCTTTGATAAAGGCTCCTGCATCTACTTTTGCAGTACCTTCAATTTTTCTGGCATGATAATAGATGAATAACGGGCTTAAGATCACCTTGATGTTCAATTGTTTCAATATAAAATATTCCAGGGTATAAGCCATTGCAAAACCAACACCGGAACCCAGGTTTCCCTGGTTCCTGACAGGGTTCAATAAGGATGAATAATCAACCGAAGCCGCAATCGCTCCTGTAAAAGATTTTTTCTCTTCCTGAACTTCACCTAGCGGACCTTTCAGCATTTGTCTGGATTCTTCAAGTTGCCTCAGAAAATCCTGAAAATCCTTCTGTTTCTTTTCAACAAATTCATCAAATGATTTTTTATTTATTGAAATTAATTCATTTAACTTTTCATTCCCATTCGATTCAATCTCCCTGGCAATTTCGTCGATATGCAGATTTGAGTGAATGTATGCATCTATCTGCTTGCTGCTTTCGTTTTGTATCAGTTGTGTGCCTTCCTGTATCATTTTCTTCTTTAGTTCTTCAACAATGTAATCCTTGATCTTAAAATACCCAAAAAATATTGCAAACAAAACAGCCAGGCCGCCTATACTTATCCATGTGATCAGGTATGATTTTGACTTTTCGAAAACTTCCTTTGCAGCCATTTCTTCTTTTAATGACTTGTAGGCAGCTATATTATCATTCTGCTGCCTGATAATATTCAGCATAGAATCTTTGCTTACAGAATAGGAAGTATCGGTAATTCCAGCACTTTTTAATGGTTCGGCAATGCTTACCTTTAATAAGCACCCTACTGATGCTATTACCAAGCAAAAGAATAAGATGATTTTTCGTTTCATACAGCGGCTATATAATTCTGTAAAATACATTTAGTAACAAGTCGTACGAAGTAAATATAGTAAAGGGTCGGATTTCTGGTCAGAAAACAAGAATGGATAGCGTATATATAAAGCTGGTTTACAATTTGTTGATAAAACAATTATTCATTAAATATGTTCGTTTTATTTCTAATTCTGCATATAGCATAATCTCTTTCAAATCACAAAAACGGTCCTATTAAGGTACTTTTTCAAGTTATTTGGGGCTTCTGGAGCGAGGCTATTTATTTGATCTCAAACACAAATCCGAAATTCGCCTGGGCCGTCCAGTAATAATTAACACCACCCAAATGTTTGGCAGTGCTTATCGTGTTAAAAAAAACAATGAACCCGTAGCAATCACAGCCCATAAAATAATTCCAAGCGCAAAACTTTTGGGACCTGATTTTTTAATTTCACTGATGGTAATATTTGAGCCAATCAGGAACAGGGCAATAACCATTCCGCGTTTGCCTAGCCACTTAAAATGCTCATAACTTGTCTGGAAGCCAGGAAAACTATTGGCAAACACAATCGCAAGCACGAAAAACAAAATAAACCAGGGAAATTTAATCGATTTTTTTCCGCCGCCATTATACATAAATGCAATCACCAACGATAATGGGATAATCCACAATGCGCGGATAAGTTTTACAGTTGTGGCCACCTGCAAAGCTTTTTCGCCATAAATTGCCCCTGCACCAACTACCGAACTGGTATCGTGAATGGCTATGGCTGCCCAGTTTCCGAAAGTTTCCTGACTTAACCCTAATTTATGCCCGATAAAAGGGAACAAAAACAAGGCAACGGCATTAAGCACAAATACCACGATAAGTGCAAATGAATTTTGATAGTTTTTGCTGTTAAGGATAGGGGCAACTGCCGCGATGGCACTGCCGCCGCATATGGCGGTTCCCGTAGCAATAAGTAATGCAATGTTTTTCTCTACGTTGAAAAGTTTTCCCAACAAAATACCAAGTATCATCACTGTAATGACAGAAACTATTGTTTCAAGAAAACCACTTCCCGATGATGAAATTACTGCACTTAAACTCATCCCAAAGCCCATTAAAACTATGGAAGCCTGCAGGATTTTTGATGTGTGCCTATGAATGTTTTCGTGCCTTATTCCGAAGATAGAAAGTGCCAGCCCAATGAATAATGCAATTGCCGGCGACATAATCGGCAAAAAACATGCACAAATAATAATTGAATAAAGCCAGTTGTAATTTTTAAACTTCGTTTCTATACCAAGCAGGCCGCTATATATTTTTATGGTTTTCATTCCTATACTATTTGCTGACAAAAGTACAGGTGTGTTATAATTAATTCAAATGCTAAATATTTATACTTAATAACTAAATGTTATAGTTCAACAAGAAATTTTCAAACAATTCCACCTGTTGGCTTTTATGACCATGTTTGTAAGCTAAGCGGAATTTTCGTGGAATGGTGAATCCGGCTATTTTAAGTTTTACAAGTGTTTTCATGTACAGTTCGTTCTGAACAGCCTTTTCTGATACAATGGCCAATCCGTCGAAATCCTGCAAAAAGTTTTTAATTGACTCGGTACTTCCCAGGTGAATGAGGGTATTCAGGTTTTCAAAGCCAATATGTTGTTGCGCAAGCGTTTGTTTTATCACTTCCAAAGTTCCGGAACCTTGTTCTCTCAGCACAATCGGGATTTGCAGCAAATCCTCTTTGGTAATATTTTCACGTTTAGCGTAAACACTGTCTTTCCCGGTTACAACAATCAATTCGTCATCGAGAAAATCCCTGTAGCGAATGCCCGCCTGCGACGAATAGTTCTCAACTAAAGCTATATCTATCTGGTTACCCAAAAGTAATTTTTCCATCTCAAACGAATTGCCATTCATCAGGTAAATCTGAATTTTCGGGTATCGCTTATGAAAAGATGCAATCGCCTTAGGAATAACATATTGCGAAATGGTTGAACTGGCTCCGATTTTAAATTCGCCAGAAATACTATTGTGCATTTGCCCGATTTCAAAATCGAGGTTACGGTACTGTTGTGCAATTTCTTTAAAAGCATTATACACTTTTTCGCCTGCTTTGGTCAGGTAAATTTTGTTGCTTTTGCGCTCAAAAAGGTTAGTTTTATAACGTTCTTCCAGCTCTTTAATATGCCGCGTAACAGCTGGCTGACTTATATTAAGGTCATTTGCCGCTTTCGAAAAATTCAGATTTTCTGCAACCGACATAAAAACGGAATCTCTATAATCCATAACCAGGTTCTTTTAATTCTTCAAACTTACATAAAATATAGCAGTAAAATCCGCTTCACCTTTTTGCTTATGTTCCCAGGCTTTGCGACGGGGCTTTGTGCATTTGGCCTTGTGTGTCAGCCCACAAAGCACTTGCGCGAAGCCTGTGTTGTGTGCTGTACTTATTCTTCACTGAATTCAGGATAGAATGTTAATATTTTCCCTTCTTCATTTATGACAAATTTAACAAATATCCCAGTGATTGTCTTTGATTTAAAGATTCTATCTGAGATTTGTTCTTTATTAATAAAAGCATAATAACATTCATGAAACAATTGATTTATTGACCAATGGTCTGGGAAAAAATTGGTTATATCATCTTTTGCAATCCACATACCTGTATTTATATTCAACTTGGCTATACGAGCAGAATATACCCCGGTCTTTTCATCCTTTGAAATAACTTCAATAATTTTTATAAATTCCGGATTGAAAAAATGAACGCCATTGACTTTTTGATTTGATATTTTACCAACAATAGTATGATCAAAAGCATCACTGAATGATTCATCGTAGGTAAATCCTGGTTTGTGAAAGATATGATCATTGATTTCTTCTATGTTGCTATTCTTTAATACTCTTTGTCGATGTTTCTGGAGTTTTATTGAAGAAAGAATATAGGAATTCTTTTTTAATTCGAAAAGTGAATCAAATGGCCCTTCAGCCTCATTTATGTCTACTAATCTGAGCTGATAGGGAAATTTATCCTTCCTAAGTTTGACTATCATAGGAAGTATACTTGTTTTTTTTGTTTGAGTTATAAAAGCATGTTTTAATATGTAGTAATAATAATCTATTGTCATCATGTTATAGAAATGTTCAGTGTATTGTATGGCAACTAACGGTTGACAATATGGCCCGTAAGAGATTGCGGGCGATTTCCTATCACGGTACACGAAAAGTTGGAGCGGGCCACAATCCTTCGAATATCCATGAAACCCTTATTGGCTATATTGTTTGTTGTGTGGCGTAATTATTCCTTTTTCTGTCTTTGCTTTTCAAACTTGTCAATGATTGTCAGATCAATTACAATACCCAATCCAATTCCTATCAAATACATTATGATATCCCACGGGTCATAAGTACTGCCAAGAAATTCAATTTTATAAAGTTGTAATATTTCAACCAGTGTTCCGAAAGCAAAAGTGCTTATTGCAGCTATAATTCGGGCTTTATTAACGGATACGTTCTTTCTTAGCGCTATTTGCAACAATAAATATAGATTCATAGGCAGCAGAATATCAATTAAATATCCACGAATAAAATTCCCGAAAATTCCCTGATAATCAGGGCCAATGACAAAATGTAACAGTCCAACGGAAATGGAAATTGAAACAATAATGTAAGTGCTTTTTTTGTTCTTCATGTTGTCACATCAATACCCGTTAAATTGCTCTGCTGTCAATTACTTTCAAAGTTATTATTTCTTCTGTTAAGACACAAAGTGGCCGACGCTAAAGCTACTGTGTTAATAAATTATTGCTCAACTGTCTGCCAGCACAAATCTAATTTAAGATTTCTAATTTTACAACGATCATGCAACTTAGCGAAGCGGTCTCTTGAGCGCAGCTCAAAACCCCGCATTTGCTATAACGCTCGTTGTCAATATTTTTTTATTTCTTTAATAGTCTCTTTTTGATTTTGTTTTCAGGTTTGTCTAGGAAATTCACAATGGCAATGCTGCCATCTCTTAATCCCTCAAAGTACAAATTTGCTTTAAACTTTGGTATCATAAGGCTATCAATAATTTTTTTAGCAAGTTCGTCTTTTAGAACATCTTCTGTCCCGTAGCCAGTTGAAATTCTGGTTTCTCTTTTTGCTTTACTAAAAACTATAACTACCCCATTATCGTAACCAGCTTTACCAATCCCATGTTTATCGCCAAAATCTACTGAAAAATCTAAATTATTGTCAAATTTTCCATAGTCAGGAGTTGTCACAAGAATTATTTCATTTGTAGTCTGATTCTCATGATCTCGATAAATAGAGTCCAATTCTTTTGTTTGTTCAACTGTCAGTATTTTTTCGTTATCAAAAACAAAAGTTTCGATTTTCTTCTTCTCAGTTGTCGATGAACAACTTATAGCCAAGATAAATGATAAAAAGAGAATAGTGTATAGTTTCTTTTTCATAATTCGGTTTTTAAAAATTATTGCTCACGTCAGTCTGTCCAATAACCCCCGCTATTCCGTTGTATTACCAAATGTACAGTCTAATAGGATATAATAAGCTGCGGGCTGAAAAATATTTTCGGATTTGGGTGAGTTGTAATGGGAGCTGATGGTGCGCAAAAAAAGTGTAAAACTGTTCCAAAAGTCGAAAAGCAAGGCTTTGGAGCCACTTTTGCAAGCCATCGAAGCCAATTATAGTAATAATTCTTCGCATATTGAATGCCACCAACATCAGACCTACATCTGCACTTGCCCGTTTCATGCCTTTTTTCGTTAAAATGTAACTGAATCCCCACTGCCGTTTAATAATTCCATAGGGATGCTCAACTATTGCCTGCCTTCGGCGATAAAGATCTTTGTTAGTATCTACCCTTTGCCTGTTAGCTTCTATCAATTCGGCATGTTCGGAGCGTTCCAACATCCTTCCACCTTTGTTGTTGGTGCAATTAGCTCTCAGGCTACAGCCTGCACAGGCTTTTGTGGTGTATTGTTTAATCTTGTTTGTTGATTTGCCCCGGCTTTTATTATACCAGTTGCTATTGGTGGTGAGGGTTTGGCCGGCAGGACAGGTGTAGGAATCGGAGAGCTTATCGTAGTTGAAATGCTCCACATCAAAAGCCGGATCGGGAGCATGCGAGGCTACCCCGGGCACAGCTACCAGTACTTCAATGCTTTGCTTGTCGGCATAATCAAACTCGCTGCCGGTATGGTATCCCTTGTCGTAAAGAGCGGTAAAATCATCGTTTTGTAAGATGGTTTTGGCCCGGCGTACCATGCCACCCATGGCTTTGGAGTCGTTTTGGTTGGTTACTTTGTAATCAATAAGCAGGTTGTGCTTTGCATCAACAGTAGTTTGTATGTTGTAGGCTACTTCGGTAATGTTGTTGCGGGTAATGAGCTGTCGGCTTTCGGGATCGGATGTCGAAATCTGGGTTTCACCGCTTTGTTCCAACTCTTGCTGCATTTGTTCATAGCGAACTTTCCGTTCAGCATGTGTCTTAGCCTTTTCCTGTATCTCTGTTCTTTGTGGTTCGCTTATACTATCCTTGTCTTCGCTTGCCAGTATTTTGCTGTATTCTTCCAGTTTCTTGTCGATATAAGCGATGTGCTGTTCAATTTTTTTTGGATTAAAATTGTTTTTCTTCGAATTTTGAGCTCGCAGTTTTGTGCTGTCACCAGCCACCAGTTTACCCCCTATCAAATTAAAATGTTTGGCCAGTTGCACGGTTGCCCTGAAAACCCTGCGTATAGCCTTAGGATTGTCGCGCCTGAAGTTCGAAATGGTGTTGTGATCGGGAACCAGGCTTTTCATCAGCCACATCAGTTCAATATTCCGGCCACATTCTTTCTCCAAGGTGCGGGAGGAACGGATGCGGTTCATGTATCCGTAAATATAGAGTTTTAGCAAAACCGACGGGTGATAGGCCGGCCTTCCGTTTTCCATAAACTCAAACTTAAAGCCAAAGTCTTCAAGTTTTAAGCTATCCACAAACATGTCGATCAAACGGACTTCGTTATCCTGAGCAATGGCCGCTTCCAGCGAAGAAGCGAAAAGTGGAATCTGGTTTCTGTCTTGTCCTGTGATGAATTTCATGTATTAAAAATACAGATAATCAATAATATAACAAAATATTTTCAGCTTCTTTATTCAATAAGTTATCAAGTTTCGGTTGTTGATAAGTACCCTCAGAATTTCTTGCCTGAAAGATTAATAAATAGGTTATTAGACAGTTTGACGTCCGCGGCTATGCCCAGTGCGGGAATGAATTGTTGCTCAACTGACTGCCAGCACTACTTGTCCCGATTTATCGGGAAATGTAAGTTAAGATTTCAAATGTTTCAACGAACACGAAAACCCGTATTTGCTGTAGCGTTTGTGCTTGTTGCACAACTCATTTTTGTTAGACTTAATGATTTATGAATTGGAGCTTATTATTTATGAGATCTGAAAATCAATGGTTTGTATTTCGGTGAATTCGTCTTTTTCATCAAAGTAATGCGAATATTGAGTTGTGCAACAGCCACGTTTGTTATGTGGCGTTTTTAATCTTTTCTGAATTTCTAAATTTCAAGGTTTTTATTCTTTGTGAGTTTATAGTTGGATTAACCAGTCTTTTCTGCTTCTAAGATGATTATTAGAGTATAACCAATCCAGATAATCATATGAACTAAAAGCGCTAAGATGTATCTTTTATCTTTTTTGATTGTTAGCACGAAAGTCCGAATAAAAAGAAAAAGGCTTGTCAGAACTGTCAATATCATAAACAACATTGAAAAAGTCGAACCAAAGTCATGAACCGAAAATCCCATTGGGAACAGGGTTACAAAAAGCAAATTGAAACCAAAAGATCCAATATAAAATAAAATAGTTAACCAAAAGTTTACATAGTCTGTCCGTCTGAATTTATATATACTGAATAGTTTTATCATTGATTTATAATCCTCCTGATTCTTTAGGTTTAATGAGTTTTTTGTTTCGATAAATCCAGTCTTGTTTTTGTGTAGCTTATTTGTCAATAGTCTTCGATTATTGGAATTGTGTCGTTTATTACATTCAATTTATATTTCCCGTTGAATTCATAGGGTGAATCTTTTGCTTTAATGTTCTCTCTGTCATAAAAGGCTAATTTAAATTCTATAGAATCACTCCCAAAACTAACAAATCCTCTTAAATTGGTAGAACTCCAAGGAAATTCTGTTCGTCTTTGCACATATGTAAAAATAATACTGTCAGCTGGAATTATTCCATTAATTGAATTAACATATAGCCATTCATTATCATTGAGATCATATTTGGAGAAGCTGAACGGATTATGAATATTGCCTCTTCCAGCAGAATAGGTTTTTATTTGAATTTCATACTTCGTTGCTTTACAGTTGTATGCATTGATTTCCACTACTTTCTTTGAATTAGAGCATGAAGAAATAATAATCAATATAACCGCAAAGATTTTAATTCTATAAAGTAGTGGATTAGTCATTTATGAGAAAGTGGTTTTTTAGTCATTTGTCTGACTGAAATATATCAATTAGTTTGGTTTGTCCTTCTGTCCCCTAAAATGCCACATAACATGCCAACGCTATGGCAAGTGCGGGAATAAATTGTTGTTCAACTGTCTGCCAGCACTACTTGTCCCGATTTATCGGGAAATGTAAGTTAAGATTTCAAATGTTTCAACGAACACACATACCTGAATTTGCTATAGCGTTTATTGGTGGCAGTACTTTATTGATTCCCAAATTTTGATTTTCTCCAAGAATTAAGCATTAATTCACCTTTCCCTTTGTCCATATACATAATATTAACTGAAAACTCCTTTTTATCAAACAGCCGACTAAACATTAGCATGTTTAGTGTTTGATTATTTGGATAAGTTACGTTCATTTTAAGAGTTTGAAATTCTAAGTTGTCAATTATTTCTATAGAGGTGGTTGTGTCAATCTTAACACCAGGTATCTGAGTTAGGAATGTTTGATAAAGAATTTCATTTACGTTCTTACATGATTCTATATAGTCGCCATCAATAGCAATGTCGAATGGCTGATAATTCGATTCAAAATAATTGAACTGGTCATTTTTAAATACAAAAATGGTCATCGCTCTGTTATCAACCTTTTCATCATAAGTTATTTCTACTGCTTCAGTGCCTTTGTTTTGCATTTTTGTCCATTGTTCTGCACTAACAGGGTCAAAATTTTCAGGAATCGTAATTGTCCAATTAAAGTCTTTATTATAAACTTCTTTTCTGGGACTTGTCTGGCTAGCACAACTTTGAATAAATATTGTCAAGCAAATAATAAAACAATTGATTTTTCTAATTTTCATATTTTGTTATAGTTTGTTTTTTTAGTATTACCCCCAACTAGTATATCCCCCTGACGATTCCAGTGTTAGCCTACTGAATTTAGTAGGCTATGTCCGATAACTGTCAGTTCTATTTTTCCCAAATTTATACCCTTTTCTTTTATAATTCGCCAAATGGCGATTTTATTTTTTGTATACTGTTTGTACTTACATGTGAATAAATTTCAGTTGTCCCCGAACTTTTATGCCCAGGTAATTCCTGTATGTAACGCAAATCGGTACCCGATTCCAATAAATGGGTTGCATAAATATGCCTTAACCAATGTAATGTTACTGGCTTGTGTATACCCACTTTGGGAACTGCTTGTTTTAAAACGCTTTGCAAACTCTTTTCACTATATTGCTCTCCCTTGAATTGTCCTTCAAAAAGCCATACTTTTGGTTTGTAAACTTTATAATATTCGCGCAACATAGTTATCACCTTATCTGATATTAGTGCTATCCTGTCGTTCTTTCTCTTTTCATTCATATGCCAGCTTTTTCGGGACTGGCTCCATACTATTCCCGGTAAGGCTTTAGCCAGTGTTATAAGTTCAGTATCGTACGCAAACTCCAGGAACATCCGTTCCTCGTTTTTATGAACTGATTGTTTAAGTTGTATAGTTTTCACTTTAAATATTTTAAGCTCTAAAATTAATTAATAATCACTTGTAATATAGCTATTCCTCAGCAGACCCTAATTACTAAATGATATAAAGAAACAACCCCGGCAATTTGCCGGGGCTGTTTTCAAACTAAAACTGATCCTCCAATAGTTAATTTATTTGATAAACTTTCGCTGAACGGTCTCAAATCCATCGGATCGTATCCTGAGCAAATAAATGCCCTTCGTAAGGCTTTCTGTAGCTATGCTAACAAGGTTATTGTTGCCTGTTAATGTAATGGTCTCGGTTTGTATCACCCGGCCCTGAACATCCATAATATCAACTACAACCGTTCCCGAAGTTGATGCTTTGAGCCTCAAATTCAATATTTCATTCACCGGGTTAGGATATGGGCTCCCGGCTAGCAGTCCCTGCTTACCTGGTTCTGTAATTCCTGTTATATCAATTGCCGCGCCGTTTACAACAAAATTTATATTTACAGCTGCTGTATTTTCGGTAAGATTAACTACTATCGGTTGTGAGTTTTTCTCTGTCATTTCAGCCTGTATGGTATAAGTGCCATAGGGGAGGTGTTCAAAAATATAAGTGCCTTCGTTATCAGTAAAAGTATATGCAATAGCAGTGCCGACGCTGTTGTACAATACAACTTCAACATTGGCCGCGGGATTGCTTTCAGCTTTCAGTATCATCCCGCCCCAGTTAATGGTGCCGGTAATTGTGGCATCACCCTGGCTGAAGGATAGTGTGGGAAGCAGGCTTACTGCATACCAGGCATTTGCTTCGCCTGTGTGAATAAGAGTTGCAGCCTGCCACGTAAGTGAGCTTGGGTAATAGGTTGGCATGTACGCAAAAAAATGGTCCGAACCAGGCGTAAGCATGGCATAAATATAATACCAGCCGTAAGGTACGCCTGTAAAGTGATAAATTCCGGTTGAGTCAAACGGGAGTTCAGCATTATACTTATTTTCAGGACTTATAAGCCAGATTAATCCCTGGTCGGCAACGTTATTTCCGGCCAGCACAATTCCGGAAATGGTATTGCCATCTGTTACCGTCCCAACATACATATCCATGCAATAGGTGTCACTGCATTTCCCCAGCGAATCCGAGATAGTAAGACAAGCTTTATAAACACCAGGAATAGTATAAAAATGTACCGGTTTTGGATCGTTCGATTCGGTGCCATCGCCAAACGACCACTTAAGGTTTGTAAATCCCGGGGCTGAAGTATTGAAAAACAAATACCCGGCAGTGTTTGAATTTAAAGAATCAGCCTTTACTACAGTAAATGAAGCTTGGCATGAGGGTTGTATCATATCGACCCATATTTCCTGCGTAGCCTGGTCTCTGCAATTTGCTATGCTGTCAACAACTGTGAGGCTTGCCATATATAAACCCGGCGACGAATAGGTATGCACAGCATTTATTTCGTACGATTGCTCACCATCGCCGAAATCCCAGATATATTGACTGTATAATTTTTGCGAAAAGTTCTCGAATCGATAGGTATTCTTCGCTGAATCGGAATAGGCTAAAAAGACTGCTTTACACCCGGAACTGTCAGCACCAACGAATATCACCTGGCAACTGGTACTTTTGCAAGAATCGTTTACAGGAGAATCTGGAGCAATAGTAGTAAGGCAAACAGTAAAAGCCGCGTTTGAATTTGGATAAGGAGTAGGGGATATATTTGCGAAGGTATGTGTTACCAGCTGACCTGTGGCGGAAGTTCCGTCGCCAAAATCCCAGAAATAGTTTGTCTGTGCGGCCGAAGCCACATTTCCCGAAAAAGTGTAAGTAGTTCCATCCTGTGTATATGCTTTAAAATGATTTTCACAGGGCAAAGGATTATTGGTATAAATTTCCTGGCACGAACTAAACGTGCAGGCAACGCCGTTGGCTCCCATTGCCGAGGTAGTAAGGCATACATAACGACTGGTTGTTGCATCAGGGCTCGTACTAAAGGAATGTGAAACTTTCTGTCCTGTAGCTGTTGTTCCATCGCCGAAATCCCAGGTCCATGAATTCACCTGGATATTTTTAGCATATCCTTCGAATGTATAACCCGATCCGCTGGAGTCAGGATAATATGAAAAGGAACTTCCGCATGGGGTAGATTGAACCAGGTAGACCTCCTGGCATGAGTAAGCAGTGCATACAGTTCCTCCCGGGCCTG
Organism: Bacteroidales bacterium; assembly: GCA_963665485.1. GTDB lineage: Bacteria > Bacteroidota > Bacteroidia > Bacteroidales > UBA4417 > UBA4417. Next base: position 3,537,678 of record OY762227.1, read on the forward strand.
CCCCCGAAGTGGTTAAACATACTTTATACGAGGTATCCTGATCCGGAAAGGAATGTGTTACCGTTTGTCCTGTTGCCGTGGTTCCATCACCGAAATTCCATTTCCAGGTATCAGCCGGCCCATTCAATACTGAGCCATTAAAAACAAACGTATTACTGGTTGAATCAGTGTAATACCAGAAAGAGTTTTCGCAAGGACCAGGTATAGTACTGCCCACGGTAACTACCTGACATACTGTACTGCCGCAAGAGTTATCACCACTGTTTATTGAAAGGCAAACATTGTATAAGCCAGGTTTAGTAAAAGTATGAATAGGATTTTGAACATAGGATGATGTAGTGCTATCGCCAAAATTCCATGTATAGCTTGTTTTACCCGATGCGGGCAAATAAAGGCTTCCATCATAGAAAGCAACCTGAAGCGCGTTATTCGGGTTTTGCGAATAGTTAAAAAGGGCCTTACATTGAGTAGCAGGATCGCCGCAAATACTTAGATTTATAACTTCTTCCATCTTACCTGGGTGAAAATACCCGGTACCTTTAACCATGGCACCGCGACAATCGTAAGTATAAACGTTGATGGCCTGCAGATCAATACCCGACATAAAGGGAATATAATCGGCGTATTCACCCTTGGAATTGGTAACAACTTTATTGTAATACCCGTAATTTTGCAGGCTGTCGATTGATATTAGCACGGATTGCCCGCTTACTGGCGCCCCGGTTTCCTGGTTAATCACTTGCCCATGAATTGTAAAAAGGGGCGGCTGTTGAGCTGTAGCAAATAATACAGCCAATACTATTAGCAGTGAAAAGTAAATTTTTCTCATTTGTTCCATTGTATTGAGGATTACATTAGAAGAAAAAATGTTGACTTACTAATAGGTACAAAATTAGTATCAAAAGTTGCATTTACTTATCAACTTTTAAAATATTAATAATGAGAATGGTTAGATTCTATTTTGATTGAACCCGGACTTGTTTTCCTTATTTCATTTTTAAACCAATTAAATCATCAATGCTGTCCAGGCCATATTTCCTATAAGGGTAATAAGAATTGCGAAAATCAGCATAAAACCAAGTGTAATAAATTTAAAAATAGTTCTTCCCCACTTTTCGCCATAAAGTCTTTTCATGGCAATTAACATATACACCGATATCCATACTACTGCCAGGGAAGTAAAAATAGCGGTGCCAAAAATCGCGTCAAGGATATAATTGCTCAGTATAAGCAGGATAAATATCAGGCTGAAGTAATGCAGGCTAAGTATAGCATGATCAACGTAATAGAATTGTTTCTTACGGAAGTACAGCAGCTTCAGAAAAAATGCGAAAAGTGGCAACAGGAAAAACAACGCTTTGGGAATGTTATGCAGGAAGGTTTCGGTGAGTTCATTAAAAAATTCCTTTTTGCCTTCATGCCCTTTCATATTTATTTTCAGGATCTTGACGATGAATATTCGCCTCAGATATCCGTCTTTCTTTTCTTTAATCAGCATATTTTGCTGCTTCATGTAGTCATCGGGAGCAACTTTATTATGCAATAGTGAGTCAATTATGGGGTCAGCAGAGTAAGATAAATGAAACAGCGAATCATTGCCTGAGATTAACTTTTTATCTACGGATCCGGAAATTTCACTATTTAAATCAGATAGTGCCTTCTCTTTACCGGATGTGTCATAAATATTCTGCTTGGCAAGTTTCAGCGAATCCTCATTGATCTGATTCTTAACAGAGTCGGTGATTAAAGCGTGTTTGTTACCGACTGTTCCTTCGTTTCCGAGCTTATCTTCTACATTAGTGATTGCAAAAAACAGAAAAAAATAAATAAAACTACTAAACAGGTAAAGCCTGATGGGATGAAACTGGCTTCTCTGCTTGCCTTCGTTATAGCATTTTGTAAGTTTCCCGGGCTGAAAGATTAATGGAAGCACTGTTTTGAAAAAACGCGAGTCGAAATGCAAAAAATCGCTTACAAACTCATAGGCCAGTTCCCCGAAGGATTCTTTATGATCATGATACCGCTGGCCGCAAAAATGACAAAATTGACCTTCAATTTCAGTTGAACAGTTCTTACATTCATGTACAGTATTTTTTTCCATAGAACCTTAATTAATAAGCTGATTTATCAATACTTAACCCGATTTTGATTTAAATCCAGATTCAGCGTGTAAATATACTATTAAGTCAGAAATAATTTCAGAATGACGATACTAACAGGGTGAACTTCAGATAAAACAAGAAATTAGTACTAATTTTTACCTGAAATCCTTTTCTCCATCACTTTCCATGTTCCGGTTGTCAGGAAGCTTTCATCCATATATCCAACCAGCGTCTCAAACCGTTTCATAGGAATGGCAAATGAGAGGGTACCTGCCTGAACATAAGGTCTGGCCGACGAATCGAACATTCCCAGAATGCAATCCGGATTTTCGCTGCTGTTCTCGAGTAAAGGGTATTGAATAATGGAGCCGCAGCCAGCGCTGAATGGAGATTTCACCCCGAAAAGATCCGACCGGTCGAAATTGGCGAGTGTGAACAAACCGGCAAGAACATCGGGAGTTGCAAAAAACAGAATTACTTCGGGATTATCTTCAGCATCAAGCTTTTCAAATGGTTTGGCAATAAGCCAGGAAGCCGGCGCTTTCAGTTTAGGCGCATCTTTCATAAGTTCGAGTACCGTCTCTGGATCTTTTTTATACCGTTCGCCTTCCATTTTTCCTTCAATACCATACGAAAGAAAGAACTCAAAACCAGGTCGCAGGGTATCGGCAAATCCACAATATCTCAATCCGCCTCCACAACCGATATTGCCAACATTAAAAGCGAGAGACTTTCCATTGAAAACCTTAGTAATATCAGCTATAATGCAGTGATGGCCAATATGTGATTTAGCCGGTTCGGCATTATGTAAATCGTTGCTGTAGAACAAAGCGACAGGTAATGGCGCGTTATGAAAGTATTTCGTCCAGCGACTGATAAAATCCGATTTCAGTAATTTATTCATTCTATGTAATTTTAAAGGAAGTTTATTTGATTTCAATTGATAGATGAACAGCGGTTTGAAAACTGAACGGAAGAATACTATAATTCAGAATCAGCTTTACTATTTCCGTTCTTTTTTCGTGGTGACAGTTTATAAATCAGCAACCGAAACCTACCACTAAATGTAATACTATTGCAGCAATAATGATTTTCACCCAAATATCCATATAGAGTTTTTTGCAAATGTAAAGGATTTTGATTTTAGATTCTTCACGATTGATGGTTGTGCTTTTCGTACTGAGATGCAATTTCAAATTTGCGCGAGTGATCACTCGTTTATTAAGCAGTTAATCTTCCTGCACCAGGTTCCATCCGTATTTTTCCATATATTCGTTTACTTCTTCTTCAAATGAATATTTTGAATGATGGTCTTCCTGGTTATGGATATAATCCCTAACTGACTGAACATGACTTTCGCTAACGCCAACAGCCCAATAATCATCCTGCCAGGAAAATTTGTAATCAGTCATTTTGTTTTGATTTATCCAAAAGGAGGATTCTCCTTTTATAAGCTGAGCAACTTTACTGATACTTTGTTCTTTGCCCAGAGAAATCAGGCAATGAGCATGATCACGCCAGCCATTTACACAATCGAGCCAGATTCCTTTTTCTGCGGCATTTTGTTTAATATGCTGAAATACTTCCTTTCTTAAATTGGATGAATTCAGCAAGTGTATCCTGTTTTTTGTGCTAAACACCATGTGAATGTAAACTCTTACCCAACTCATAATTTTTGTTTTTTTAATTGAGAAAATTACAATTAATTCTTTTAATTAAAATCAGTCAGTTAAAACTGACTGCAATAGAACTGTATCTATTCCAGTTTGGCTTTAGTTAACTGAATTCTATTCTTCCATTTTTTTTTCTTAAAATCAGTCAGTTAAAACTGACTGCAATAGAACTGCATTTATTCCAGTTTGGCTTTAGCCAACTGAACTCTATTCTATTCTTCTTATTATTTCTTTTTCTCTTAAAATCAGTCAGTTAAAACTGACTGCAATAGAACTGTATCTATTTCAGTTTGGCTTTAGCCAACTGAACTCTATTCTATTCTTCCATTTTTTTTTCTTAAAATCAGTCAGTTAAAACTGACTGCAATAGAACTGCATTTATTCCAGTTTGGCTTTAGCCAACTGAACTCTATTCTATTCTTCTTATTATTTCTTTTTCTCTTAAAATCAGTCAGTTAAAACTGACTGCAATAGAACTGCATTTATTCCAGTTTGGCTTTAGTTAACTGAACTCTATTCTATTCTTCTTATTATTTCTTTTTCTCTTAAAATCAGTCAGTTAAAACTGACTGCAATAGAACTGTATCTATTCCAGTTTGGCTTTAGCCAACTGAAATCTATTTTTCTTATTATTTCTTTCTCTTAAAATCAGTCAGTTAAAACTGACTGCAATAGAACTGTATCTATTTCAGTTTGGCTTTAGCCAACTGAAGAATAATTATATTTCTCTTTTCTAAGATCAGAAACTTAAATCTGATCGCGATTGATGAGTTAAATTTAGTTCACTTTTAAATTCAAGATATTCGAATTCAATTACAAGTCATATTTCTTTTCAAAAAGCCTGATCGATATAAAAAAAAGAGGCCACCTTCCGGCAGCCTCTTCCATAACTATCAAAATAAAAGCTAATTACTTTTTCTTTGCTTTTTTACCATCGTCTTTTTTATCCGCTTTTTTAGCTTTAGCTGGAGCTGAATTATCTTTAATTGCAGCCTGTGCAGCAGCCAAACGAGCGATAGGAACGCGGAATGGAGAACAACTTACATAGTTCATTCCAACTGTATGGCAGAATTCAACTGATGAAGGTTCGCCACCATGTTCGCCGCAAATACCAACTTTCAGGTTCGGACGGGTTGAACGTCCTTTTTCAGTTGCCATTTTAACAAGTTGTCCGACGCCTTCCTGGTCGAGAACCTGGAATGGATCGTGTTTCAGGATATTCTTCTCGAGGTATACAGGTAGGAATTTTCCTGCGTCATCGCGCGAATAACCGAAAGTCATCTGCGTTAAGTCGTTAGTTCCGAAGGAGAAAAATTCAGCTGATTCAGCCATTTTATCGGCGATGAGGGCAGCGCGCGGAACTTCGATCATTGTTCCAACCATGTAATCCAAACGATCTTTGCGTTCAGTAAATACAGCTTCTACAGTATCGCGGACGATCTTTTCCTGCATTTTCATTTCGGTAAGAGTACCGGTAAGCGGGATCATGATTTCAGGATGAGTTTTAATGCCTTTCTTCTTCAGGTTCATAGCAGCCTCAATAATAGCGCGAGCCTGCATTTCCGAAATTTCAGGATATGTATTTCCCAAACGGCAACCACGGTGGCCAAGCATTGGGTTGAATTCGTGTAAGGATTCAACTTTTTCTTTAACCGCTTTAGCTGAAATGCCCATTTCTTTGGCCATTTCTTTTTGGTTTTCTTCTTCGTGAGGAACAAATTCGTGCAAAGGAGGATCGAGCAAACGAACAGTTACCGGCAAGCCTTCCATAGCTTCGAAAATACCTTCGAAGTCTTCGCGTTGCATTGGCAGGAGTTTAGCAAGAGCAGCACGGCGTCCGGCTTCATCATCAGCAAGGATCATTTCGCGCATCGCTTTGATCTTAACACCTTCGAAGAACATGTGCTCGGTACGGCAGAGACCAATACCTTTTGCTCCGAATTTACGTGCAACCTGTGCATCATGAGGAGTGTCGGCATTTGTGCGAACAAGCATACGTGAATGTTTGTCAGCCATTTCCATCAACTTGGCAAAGTCGCCACTAAGAGCAGCTTCCTCAGTCACAATCTTTCCTTCAAATACTTCACCGGTCGAACCGTTGAGTGAAAGCCAGTCACCTTCTTTCAGTTTAAGACCAGCAACTTCGAGAGTGCGAGTCTTATAATCGATTTTAAGGCTTCCTGCGCCTGATACACAGCATTTACCCATACCACGGGCAACAACAGCCGCATGTGAAGTCATACCGCCACGAGCGGTCAGAATTCCTTCGGATACGTTCATACCTTTAAGGTCTTCAGGTGATGTTTCGATGCGGACCAGAATAACTTTGTGGCCTTTAGTAGCCCATGCATCAGCGTCGTCAGCAAAGAAAACAATTTGTCCGGTAGCTGCGCCTGGTGAAGCAGGTAAGCCCTGGGCAAGCACTTTGGCTTTTTTCATGGCCGATTTATCGAATACAGGATGAAGAAGTTCATCCAGTTTGTTAGGCTCAACACGTAAAACTGCTGTTTTTTCGTCAATGAGCTTTTCCTGGCACATATCGACAGCCATTTTTACCATGGCAGCGCCTGTACGTTTTCCGCTACGGGTCTGGAGCATCCAAAGTTTGCCTTCCTGGATGGTGAACTCCATATCCTGCATGTCTTTGTAGTGTTTTTCCAGTTTTCTCTGGATGTCAAACAACTCTTTGTACAATTTAGGCATGGTTTCTTCCAATGAAGGATAGTTGTTCTTACGATCTTTTTCACTAACACTTGTAAGCTTAGCCCAACGTTTTGAACCTTCGATAGTAATTTCCTGTGGAGTACGTATACCGGCAACCACATCTTCGCCCTGAGCGTTGATAAGGTATTCGCCATTGAAAATATTTTCGCCTGTACCTGCATCGCGGCTGAAACAAACTCCAGTGGCAGAGCTTTCGCCCATGTTACCGAAAACCATTGCCTGTACGTTAACAGCTGTTCCCCATTCTTCAGGAATATTGTTCAGTTTACGATACAGAATAGCGCGGTCGTTCATCCAGCTGTCGAATACAGAGGTAATAGCACCCCAGAGTTGTTCCCATGGATCGCTAGGAAAATCGTGACCAGTTGATTTTTTAACTGCTTTTTTGAATCTGTCAACAAGTACTTTAAGGTCCTCAGTCGTCAGTTCGTTATCCAGTTTAACCCCTTTTTCTTTTTTCAGGTGGTCAATAATTTCTTCGAATGGATCTTCGTCTTCTTTCGAAACTGGTTTCATACCAAGTACAACATCTCCGTACATCTGCACGAAACGACGGTATGAGTCCCATACAAAACGCTCGTTGCCGGTTTTCTTTACAAGACCCGCAACTGAATCGTTGTTCAAACCAAGGTTAAGGATGGTGTCCATCATTCCGGGCATTGAAGCGCGTGATCCGGAACGAACTGAAACAAGGCAGGGATTTTTGGGATCTGTGAATTTTGAACCCATATGTTTTTCAACATAAGCGATGCCATCTTCAACTTCGCTCTTAATCATTTTCAACACCTTTTCGCGGCCTTCTTTTGTGTAAACAGTACACATTTCAGTGGTAATGGTAAATCCCGGAGGAACCGGTACACCAATGAGGTTCATTTCAGCCAGGTTAGCGCCTTTGCCACCGAGCAGGTTTTTCATCGAAGCATCACCTTCAGCCTTTTTATTGCCGAAAGTATAAACGCTTTTCACTTTTGATTTAGCCATAACAGATTGCTGTTTTTGAAATTATATGTTAATAGATATTAATCTGATGATCCTAATTATAAGGGTGCAAAAGTACAAAACTTTAGTAAATATTTGTTTAACCTAAGGACTAAGTTATTAGTTATTTATTATGAATTTGTTGAAAACGTAAATTCACAGTTAACTACTAAAGAATAATCCGGAAGTGTTTTTGAATCTGGCTAGTTTTTCAATTCAGGTAATTATCAGGTAAGCTGCAGAATCTCATCCAGAACTTTTGAAAAAATCTCGTTGTTAGTGCTGCAATTATTTATTTTCTGCAACATTTCGTGTTTATTTTGAACCCAGGGGCCAGCAATAATTTCAGGCTCCAGTTCCTTTATAAAAACAGGCAAATTTGTTTCTGTAAGTTCACAGTGAAATTGCAAGCCGAAAACATTCTTGCCAAACCTGAAAGCCTGCACAGGTGTAATTGTACTTTTAGCCATCAGAATCGCACCTTCAGGCAGAGTAAAAGTATCAAAATGGAAATGCATTACTTCGAGGGTTTCCGGGAAATGTTTGAAAACGTTATCCTGTTGTGCCTCCTTTGAAAAATTTATCGGCCAGAAACCCATTTCTGGTTCCGGATTTTTATAAACCTGCCCTCCCAGGGCACTGGCAATCATTTGTGAACCCAGGCATACGCCTATCACAATCTTTCCAGAATGAATTGCGTTCTTAATAAATTCAATTTCTTCAGGTATCCATGGATATTGATCCGTATCATGAACACCCATAGCACCACCCATAATAACCAGCCAATCGAAATCCTCAATCGAAGGCAGTTCAGGCTTTAAATCGAAACGGGTAACAGAAGTCGTGAAGTTGTTGTTTTTAGCCCAAACGCCAACGAAGCCTAAATCTTCGAAATGATTATGCTGAAAATAATGTAAATGCATTCTTAAAATATTTATGAAACGACAAATTTAAGCCAAACCTGACTGGTTTCAAAAACCTCTCAGGTTTAGTTGCCGGAATTTTTAACTTTGCAGCCAAATCATGGAAGAATGAAAGTTACTGGTTTTACGTTTATTCGCAACGCAATTTTATATGACTATCCGGTTGTTGAGGCAATCCGCTCTATTTTACCAATTTGTGATGATTTTATCGTAGCTGTCGGGAATTCAGATGACGCAACCCTCGAAATGATTTCAAATATTGATCCCAAAAAAATAAGGATCATTCAAACCATATGGGATGATTCACTTCGTAAAGGCGGCAGGGTTTTGGCCGTTGAAACGGATAAAGCATTCCAGGCAATATCAACCGACTCCGACTGGGCATTTTATATACAAGGTGATGAAGTGGTGCATGAAAAATACCTGGAAGAGATAAAAAATGCTATGATTAAATGGAAAGATCATCCCGAAGTTGACGGATTGCTTTTCAATTACCTTCATTTTTATGGCTCTTATGATTATGTTGGTTCATCAAGCCAATGGTATCCTCACGAAATCAGGGTTATTCGTAACACAAAAAGTATATATTCCTACCGCGATGCACAGGGCTTCAGGAAAGGAGATAATCAGAAACTCAGGGTAAAAGCGATTGATGCTTATATGTATCATTATGGCTGGGTAAAGGAACCTGCAGTTATGCAACGTAAGCGGGAGAATTTCCATAAACTCTGGCATTCTGATTCCTGGCTCGAAAAAAACGTGGAGCAAAAAGGGGATTTTGAATATTCAGGAATTGATGCGCTTCAATTGTTCAAAGGAACTCATCCTGCGGTTATCCTTGATCGTATCGCAAAAAAGAACTGGAAGTTCGATTATGATATCGCCTTCAGCAACCTGAGCCTGAAAGATAAATTCAAATTATTCCTTCGGAAGTATTTAGGAATTGAGATTGGTTACAGGAATTACATCAAAATCTGATACATTCAGTCCAAACCCAATTTATCAATTACATCTTATTCTTTAGAAAATGAGCAGTATGCGAAGATTCTATTTTTAGAAGCCCTTCTGGTGATCCTTCGTACAATACAAATCCGCCTTGCTCGCCGCCTTCTGGTCCAAGGTCAATGATCCAATCAGCAGTTTTGATTACATCCAGGTTGTGCTCAATTACAATAACAGTATGCCCTTTTTCCAATAAGGCATTGAAAGCGGCCAGCAGTCGGCTGATGTCATGCATATGAAGGCCGGTAGTCGGCTCATCAAATATAAATAGGGTAGGAGAGTCGTTGCTTCCTTTTGTCAGGAAGGAAGCGAGTTTTATACGCTGGGCTTCGCCACCCGAAAAAGTATCAGAGGATTGTCCAAGTTTAAGATAACCTAATCCAACATCGGCCAATGGTTTAAGCTTAGCTGCAACGCGCGCGGCATTAGCATTCTTTTCGGTTGGATGTGCAAAAAACTCAATGGCTTGCTCAATGGTAAGATCGAGAATATCAGAAATAGTCTTTTCATTGAATTTAACATCCAGGACTTCATCCTTGTAACGTTTTCCTTTGCAACTGTCGCAGGTTAAATGTAGGTCGGCCATAAACTGCATTTCCACAGTAACGATCCCTTCGCCTTCACACTCTTCGCATCTGCCACCTTCAACATTAAATGAGAAAAAACCAGGTTTATAGTTTCGTAATTTGGCCAACGGCTGTTCAGAAAACAAACTTCGGATATCGTCAAACGCTTTCACATACGTTGCAGGATTTGAACGGGACGATCGTCCAATCGGGTTCTGATCAATAAGTTCAACTGCAGAAATGAGGTCATAATCTCCCTCCAGACGGTCGAACTTGCCTGTTCGTTCACCAAATCCGCCGTATATCTTTTTTAGTGCGGGATACAAAATTCGCTTAATCAATGTTGTTTTACCTGAACCGCTTACACCGGTAACAACAGTAAATGCTTTAAGCGGAAATTTTACATCAATACCTTTAAGGTTATGTTCGCGGGCGCCTTTAATTTCAATATAATCGTTCCATGGCCGGCGACTTATTGGAAGATTTATGGATCTTTTCCCTGAAAGATAAAGGCCGGTAAGGCTGACTTCATCTTTCAGTATTTCATCAAATGTTCCCTGGAAAACCAGTTCTCCGCCACGACTTCCTGCCAAGGGACCTATATCAATTACCTGGTCGGCTGCTTTGATAATTTCTTCTTCATGTTCAACAACAATAACAGTGTTGCCCATATCACGAAGTCCTTTTAAAACTTTAATGAGCAGGTGTGTATCTCTCGGATGAAGTCCAATGCTGGGCTCGTCGAGGATATACAGTGAACCTACAAGGCTGCTGCCTAATGAGGTAGCAAGATTAATTCGTTGTGATTCTCCACCGGATAATGAATTTGAAAGCCTGTTCAGAGTGAGATAAGGCAAGCCTACATCACAAAGAAATCTAAGCCTGTTATTAATTTCAACTAACAGACGATCAGCTACTTTGTGCTCATACTCATTAAGTTCAATGTTTTGAAAGAAAACAAGTACATCCTGAACCGGCGTTAAAACGAGGTCGGTGATAGATTTCGCATTGATTTTCACATAGTTTGCGTCTTTTCGCAGCCGGGTTCCAAGGCAATCCGGGCAAACAGTCTTACCGCGATACCTTGAAAGCATCACCCTGTATTGGATTTTATACAACTGGCTTTCAACCATTTCGAAGAAAGAATCTATTCCTTCGAAATATTTATTTCCTTTCCATAATATTTTTTTTTGCTCCGGGCTAAGCGAATAATATGGGGCATGAACCGGAAAATCAAACTTATGAGCATGTGTAATCAAAACATGCTTGTACTCACTCATTTTCTCTCCCTTCCAACAGGCTACGGCATCGTCGTAAACGGAAAGACTCTTGTCAGGGATCACCAAATCTTCATCAATACCAATAACACTTCCAAATCCTTCGCATGTTTTACACGCGCCGAATGGATTGTTAAAACTAAAAAGATGAACGGAGGGTTCTTCAAATGTAATTCCATCCAGTTCAAAACGGTTCGAGAATTCCAGATTTTGGTTTATTCCATCCTTCGTGAGGCTTAACAAACATGTACCATTTCCTTCAAAAAACGCAGTCTGTGCCGAATCTGCCGCCCTTGAAGAAAGGTCATCATCCTCAGGATCTATTGTAAACCGATCGACCAGTACAAACATATCTTCATATTCGAAATCTTCAATTTTACTAAGAATTTCTTCAATTTTTAATATATTTTGTTTGTACAGAACTCTACTGAATCCTTGCTGTAACACTACAGTCAAATCCTCTTTCAGAGTTCTGTCTTGCTTTGGCGACAACGGACTGTAAAGCATTACCAACGTCCCGGCAGGTTGTTCAATAATAGTATTTACAACATCCGTAACTGTATGCCTTGTAACCTGTTCGCCTGAGACTGGTGAAAACGTTTTACCAATTCGGGCAAACAGCAGTTTGATATATTCGTAAATTTCTGTTGAAGTTCCAACTGTAGAACGGGGATTTCGGGTATTTACCTTTTGCTCAATAGCAATAGCAGGTGCTATTCCTTTTATGTAATCAACTTCGGGATTGCTCATCCGACCAAGGAATTGGCGGGCATACGAACTCAGGCTTTCCACATAGCGACGCTGCCCATCAGCGTATAGGGTATCAAAAGCCAGCGAAGATTTGCCGGAACCCGATAAACCTGTGATAACCACGAGTTTGTTTCGGGTAATTGCGACTGAAATATTTTTCAGGTTATTAACCCTGGCACCTTTTACAAGGATATATTTTTTAGGGTCTAACTCATCGATATTGTAAGGAATCATATTTTATTCGTCAAAGAAATGCGATTATTCAATCCGGAATTCAGCCAATTAACTTTTTTCGGGGTGCAAAGCTACTCACAATTCAAATAATTAGCACCGGGAAAGAGTTAATAATCATTTTAATACCCAAACCGGTAAGTTCTTTGTGATGCAATTTTATATGATACATATTTTTGAATATCAATGATATATAAAAGATTTGAGCGAATTTTCCGAATGTAAATTTCGATAATTTTAAAAAATATTTACAATCGATTAAACATAAGTTGTATATTTGCCTTATACAAAGTAAAGATAGTTTATCCGAACTTATTACTTTTCAACGCCTGATACATTAACTTTAACCTAAAGAACCCATTATCGACAGATTTCTACGCTATTAAACTCGTAATAATTACTAATCAATAATAAGGAGGTATCATGTCAACCCCCAATGTTAGCGATCAGGAGCTTATAAGCAACTATCTCGCCGGTAATGAATACAGTCTTGAGGTTCTGATTAACAGGCACAAGCAAAAAGTTTATTCGTATATCTTACTCGTTGTCAGAGATAAACATCTGGCTGATGATATATTTCAGGATGCTTTTATCAAGGTTATAAATACCCTTCGTTCAGGTATTTACAAAGAAGAAGGAAAGTTTATTCAATGGGTAATGCGAATTTCCCACAATCTAATTATTGATCATTACCGCAAAGCAAAGCGTTTGCCTGTTGTCGACAATAATTCCGAAGACGGAGATATTTTTGATAACTTACGTATTGTTGATGATTCCATTGAAGATAAAATGATTGTGGATCAGATTTACGAAGATGTACGGAAACTTATTGAATACCTGCCAGAAGAACAGCGCGAAGTACTGTTGCTCCGGCATTACAGTGATATGAGTTTCAAAGACATAGCCGAACAAACCGAAGTAAGTATAAATACGGCTCTGGGCCGAATGAGGTATGCTCTGATCAATCTGCGTAAACTTATAGACAGTAAAGAGATTATATTGAGTGTATAGTCAAAATATTTTTTGATAGCAAACAATAAAGAGATATATATTAACGTTTTTGGGTTATAAAGTTTAACAAAACCCAATAGATGATAAAAATCTCTACACTCTTGAATGATTCTTCGCAGATTGCCAACAAAAACACAAAAGGGGACTTAACTCCCGGCTTACAGGCAGTGAAGATGTTGATTAGTTATTCAAAAGCATTACAGGTTATTCATTGTTCTGATTTCAAAACCTGTTACATCGTTCTCAACTAATCTGTCAACTAAAGTTTAACAATTAAATCCTGCCGTGGCGGGATTTTTTTTTGTTAAAACTAATATTTCTATTCTTGGAAGTGAGCGAAATGAGCCTAAGACATGAATCTTTTTGTCAGTCTATTCTTCTCAAAACTTATATTTAAGATATTTTAACAGTTTTTGCTATTTCTGTTGTATTCGGCGTAAATTTGCGCTCCTTAAAAAATATCACATTTATATGGCAGGCAATAAATATGCTGTAATCGGAATTGGTCAGTTCGGTAAAGCTATCGCAAAGGCTATTTCAGCAAAGGGTTATGAAGTAATGGCAATCGATAGCGATTCTGAAATAATTGATAGTATAGGTGATGATGTTGCTTATGCCGTTGCGTTAGACGCAACCGATAAACGTGCTTTGCAGGGGCAAGGCATTGAAGAATTTGACGCGGTGGTTGTGGCAATCGGATCCGATTTTGAACAGAGGTTACTTTGTGCCTCCATCCTTCTCGATTTAAATGTAAAACGCATTATTACACGTGCCAACGGCGAAGCTCAACGCATCATTCTCGAAAAAATGGGTATTACCGAAGTACTTTCGCCGGAAGAAGAAGTCGGAATTATTGTGGCGGAGCGCATGCTTAATCCAAGTATTGTTAGCTACTTACAACTGCCAGATAACCATCGTGTTGTTGAATTGTTGAGTCCGAAAAACTGTATCAATAAAACGTTTGGTGAAATTGATCTTCGGGACAAATATAAACTTAGCCTAATTACTGTAAAAGAAGAACTTAGAGTGATGAAAGATGGCAAGGAAACCATTGAGCATCATATCATTGGCGTTCCCGATTCGAAACAGTCGTTACAGGCGACCGACAGGCTTGTTATTTTCGGACATGTTAATGATATCGACAGGTTTCTTGAAATCAATACATAGAACATGCTGAAAGACAAGATCTATCGGATCAGGGAATCTATAAATATCAGGCTTTATGCCCATAAAGGCTATGTAGTCAGGTCCTTGCATATTGCAAGTATTATAGTTTCGGTTGTTGCAATAACTGCAATAATATATCAGCATGGATTTCCAAAAACTCCTGATAACCTGCGTATTACTGAATCTATTATAGAGTTTAGTCTCATATTCTATGTGCTTAAATTTTTACTCCGGGTATTCTACGATTTTCACCCGGTTGATTTTATTAAGGACAACAGATTTGAAGCATTATTATTATTGTTGGTTGCTATTGATCAACTGATTAGTATTTTTACAGGAACCCATCTTGTACAACAATTTCTGATTGGTATTGGATTTCCCGGAATTCATACATATTACAACTTTTTTATACAATTCTATTTCTTCCTGATCATTGCGGTTGAAATTGGAAAAGCCGGAAGATTTATTGATTATATTCACATTGGACCTTCTGGTTTGCTGGCTTTATCTTTCATATTTATTATACTTGCGGGGGCAGGATTATTATTATTACCCGAAATGACTGTATCCGGAATAAGCCCGATTGATGCTTTATTTACGTCAACCAGCGCCTGTTGTGTTACCGGGCTTGTAGTAGTTGACACCGCATTATGCTTTACGCTGAAAGGCAAAACAATCATTATGATTTTAATCCAGGTAGGCGGGCTAAACATTATTTCATTCGCAACTTTATTTGCAACTTTTTACCGGAATTCAGCAGGTGTTAAAATGCAATCGCTCATCAAAGACCTTGTTTCAACTGATAAACTCAGTAATACCAGAGGATTGTTACAAAAGATCTTTCTTTATAGCATTTTCATTGAACTAACTGGTGCAGTATTACTTTTTATAACCTGGCCCAATGAGTTGATATTTAAAGGAATAGGGGAGAAGATTTACTTTTCGCTGTTTCATTCAGTTTCAGCGTTTAACAATGCGGGTTTTGGCTTGTTTACAGAAAATCTATACGACATTACTGTCAGGCATGCCTATAACCTTCAACTTGTAATAGCAGCTCTTATCTTTCTGGGTGGTATAGGATTTATTGTCCTGGAAGATGTTTTCGGGCTACGAAATATCAGAGAACGCCGTAATGTAAAATGGAAAAAGCTTCAGGCGCACTCAAGGATTGCTCTTTATACTTCTGTAATTCTGGTTGTGGCAGGAGCAATAGTCTTTTATTTGGTTGAATACAATAACACAATAAAAGGGTACGGAATATATGGTAGCATTGTTTCGTCCATTTTTCAATCAGTAACTTGCCGGACAGCCGGGTATAATACAGTGGATTTTTCCCGTTTGGGGCAACCTATCCTCATTTTTATGATGTTCCTTATGTTTGTCGGAGCTTCACCAGGTTCTACAGGTGGTGGTATTAAAACTACAACCTTTTCTGTAATTCTTCGTTCGGCTATCAGTACTATTAAAGGACGTAAAAACGTGGAAATTGTTAAGCATACTATTTCAAGCGATACAATCAGTAGAGCTTATTCAATAGCATTATTCTCAATTTCACTGATATTTATTTCGACTTTTGTCTTGTCAATTACTGAGCCTGATAAAAGCTTCCTGGGGTTGTTATTCGAAGAAATTTCAGCATTCGGAACTGTCGGTTTATCAACAGGCATTACTTCATCTCTTAGTTTAGCCGGTAAATCTATTATAATTTTAACCATGTATATTGGCCGAATTGGAACTCTTACTTTAGCGCTTGCTATTACAAAACGGGTGGTCTTTACTAAATACCGCTATTCCGAAATTAATGTTTTGGTTGGTTAATTATGTGATTTGCTAAACGCATACTGAAGATTAACTGTAAACTTTTTGCTATTGCGAATTTTAAAATTTAAGTGGATAAACTATTTCTTAGAGCCCTTATTCTTGTCCGGAAATAACCTGATTTGAGATAATACCCGAATAAAAAAGAAAAGAGAGGCAAAATACCTCTCTTTCATTGTTTTTTAATTATGTAGAAAAAATGCTGTTTGATTTTTACAGTGGCTAAAGTATAATTATCTTATAAATAATTCTGCAAAATGATTGTTAAAAGATGTTAAGAGAGAAAAACGCCTATTCTTCAGCCTCTTTCTCTGATTTTTCCTTGTCTTCATCCTCTTCTCTTTCATCGCCTTCTTTCAAATCCAGGGTTGAATCAAAAAAGTCCTCATCTTTATCCGATTTGGTATCAATCTTTACAGGAACTTTAATGAGGTAGCTTGCCTCTTCTGTATCAAGAGTTATTGCAAAAAAGAAAGCGCCACCGGATAGAGGAACTTTGATTGTATGATTTATCCAACCTAATGGATATTTTTTGCGAATGGCTTCCATTAATTCAGGAGTGACATTAGCATAATTGATTATCAGTTTTTTACGATTAGTTTGCATTGTCATAGCTGATTTTTATTCGAAATTATGGTACAATTATACGGAAGAAAAAGAAAAAACCATACTTTTTAAAATAAATTAACAAAAAGTTGTTGATTTCTTGAGCCTATTTTGCTTTTTTAAAGACTAGCGCAGTACGATTGGTTGAATAAATGCTTAACCGGTTAGTTGATGTTGCTTCATCGAAATGAGTTGTGTAAAGCATTTCTTCGTTGATCCTTCCATGCCCTCCAAATTTTACATTGTCGGTGCTGAGTATGATTTTATATTTACCGGCTTCCGGTACCACAAATTCGTAACCGGGAATGGATTCAGATGTATGAAAGTTAAAAAGAAAAATCAATCCGGCCCGCTCGTAGATAAGGCATTTGTTGTTTTCGTCACAATTAATCTGATTGGCGTAAAGAGTGCTCAGGAGTTTCGCGTCTTTAATAATCTTTATCATGGCACGATCAAAATCTGACAAATAATGATACCTGAGCAATGGATTATCCATCAGGGACCATTGCCTGCGTGCATGCTGATAACTCCAGTTGTTTCCTTCGCGGGGGAAATCAATCCATTCAGGATGACCGAATTCATTACCCATGAAATTGAGATAAGCCTGGCCACCCAAAGCAATCGTTATCAGCCTGATCATTTTATGTAAAGCTATGCCACGCTCAACAACCAGGTTTTCATCTGAGGATTGCATATTAAAATACATTTCCTTATCCATAAGCCTGAATGCTATGGTTTTATCTCCAACCAGAGCCTGGTCGTGCGACTCGCAATAAGTAACTGTTTTTACGTAAGGCAGCCTGTCGTTGAGAACCTGCCACATTTCGCTCATACTCCATTGTTCATCCGGAACATCTTTTAAATATTTGATCCAGAAATCAGGAATACCCATTCCAAGCCTGAAATCGAACCCAATTCCACCGTCATCAATCGGTGACGCAAGCCCGGGCATACCTGAAACGTCTTCTGCTATTGTAACTGCATGAGGATTAATTATATGGCTGAGATGATTGGCAAGTTGCAGATAGGTAACGGCATCAAATTCAACTCCCTGGTTAAAATATTTATCCAGAGTATCAATGGTTTCATCACCATGATGAAAATATAACATGGAACCCACGCCATCAAATCTGAATCCATCGAAATGGAACTCTTTTAACCAATAGCAAATATTCGAAAGGAGGAACTGCAAAACTTCCGTTTTTCCATAATCGAATAGCTTCGAATCCCAGTTGGGATGTTCGCCCCTGGCTCCTGCGTGGAAATACTGGGTTTCACTCCCATCGAACTTGTTCAGGCCTTCATTCAGATTTTTAACTGTGTGCGAATGTACCAGGTCCATTATTACCGCAATACCCATACTATGAGCAGTACTGATAAGATTTTTCAGGTCCTCGGGTGTACCGAATCGGGAAGATGGCGCAAAGAAACTCGAAACATGATAACCAAATGAGCCATAATAAGGATGTTCCTGTATTGCCATGAGTTGCACCGCATTATACCCGGCCTTTTTTATCCTGGGAAGAATATTTTCAGTAAACTCATCATAAGTACCAAGACCTTTTTTCTCCTGTGCCATACCAATATGGGCTTCGTAAATGAAAAGATCACCTGATTTTTTAATATCAAAATGATCGTTTTCCCAATTAAAATCAGGCGAAAACCAAAGTTGTCCGCTGAAATTTTTAGTATCCTCGTCCTGTACAACTCTGCGAATATAGGCAGGAATCCTAAGTTGATCTCCTATATCACTTTTAACCAATACTTTAATTTTGCTGCCATGAGTAAATACAGTTTTATAGTATTCAGCATTCAGCTTAATTTCCCATATCCCGTTTTCGACCTTCTGAAGCGGATGAGAATATTGGTTCCAATTGTTAAAATCGCCGGTCAGGAAGAGCCCATTTGCTGCAGGAGCCCATTCGCGGTATACCCAGCTATTCTCTGAGGGGATGAAGTTTATACCCATAAACTCATAAGCCTTCGAAAATTGTTCTATATTTCCCGAAATCGATTCAATATAAGCTAACTTTGATGTAAACCTGTTCTGCCTGGCAATAATGTCAGCTAATGCAGGTTGGAGCCACGAGTCCTGTTCAACTATTTTTGGTAATTTGTCTGAGTTTTCCATCTTTATTGATCGGTATTAAACTTCGAAGTAAATTCTTTTATTCCTGCAATATAAGGCATTTTTCCCTAATCATTAAAATATATTTATGATTCGGTAGGTATAAGTTCAGACTACTTTATTGGATAATAAATATTCGTTTGTCTTTTATTTGAGTCAGCTTCAATGGCAGGATTGGTAAGATATTCTTCCCATCCTGGGCCATTCCTCTGCAATTCATTATTATCTATATAGTTTTGCAAAGCTATGTATGCCGAATAAATCATTTTATAGGATCCAAAATATTTAATCATTAATATTCTTTCAGCAGCTTTTTCTGAACAAATTAAATCTGACCCTTCCGGAATATCTATTATGGAAGTAACCGGCAAACCTGCTTCAATATCAAAGCCCTGGTTCGAATATTTATGAAAAACAGCAATTGGATTGCCGATAGGAGAGAGGTTCTTTTTTTTTAAAAAGAATGAAATCCTATTAAACATTGAGGCAAGTTTAGGTGTAACAGTTCCGGGAGAGGCAGTATCCCGAATTGTAATCAAGGTTCGGGCTGGTAACTCATAATCTGCTATTCCATACCCATATATGGCTTTAGTGTCTTGCACAAGCTCATTCAGATTATATAAGCTTTGTTCAATATCCGGGCCTATTAATCGGTCAGAAAACAATCCAAACCACCTTGAAATTGGATTCATTCCAAGGTCGCTGGCAAGGCTGTAAGTTACAGTAATGCCTTGGTTTTCTTTCAAAAAATTGAATTTACCAGTGCTTTTGCCTTTCCCGGCAAAATCAAAAATCACTTCTAATGAATCGGATGTAACACCTGAGATAATTGATACACTTCCGTTTCCAATATTTTTATCGCTGCTCAGCCATTTTAGTGTTGCTCCAACTCCAGATTCAGGGCCTGAATAAACAATACGAAGAGAAGTATCCTTTTGTAACCAGGGTAACCATTTAGGCCAGTTTTTCAGTGTATTCACCTGGTTATAAATTGTTTTTTGCGATACATTCATTACCAATTTCCGCTCCACATGAATATTCCTGGGAAGAACATAACCTGCAGCTATGACAACCAGCGTAAAACAAAGTATAATAAACAATATACGACGAAATATTTTCATTAAACCAGTAACAATTAGTTCAGTAAAAATACAAAATATTAATCAAAATAAATTTGTCGGGGTCTAAATATGAATATACCCGAAAAACAAACAATTATCTTGTTTGTGGAACGATTATTGATTACTTTTGATTAAAACACTTTAAAAAATATAATATGAAAAAGCTACTTTTTATTGCAGTTTTGTCTGTAACTCTGTTTTCGACATCTTGCACAAAAGAATATATTACACAGGAATATACTGGTGGAAATGCTAATCTGTCAACCGTTGATTTTAGCGTTCTGGAATCCGAATGGGGAACAGTTGGAACTACAGGGATTGTCGGATTTGGATATGTTGTAGACCTCAGTTTTCCTGAGCTTACCGATAATGTAATTCAAAATGGCATGGTAAGTTTATACGTAGAATTGGATGGAGCATGGATTCCTGTCCCTGTTTACTTCTATAATGATTTCCAAGGTAACTTATACCAGGGTGGTTATTTTTATAGAATGAGAAAGGGCGTATTTTCAATTGATTATTATGAAAGTGATGGAAATACGAATAATCCAGGTACTCAGAATTTCAGACTTGTTATAGTACAGCCCTATTAAAAGTTAATAGAATGACAGTAAAGCTTCGCAATGCGAAGCTTTTTTTTTTGTAAGTTAGTAGTTTATAAAGGCGTAGTATTTTAAGCTGCATAATCACTTTAAACCTCACATTAACAATTATATGGAGCGGGAAACAAAAATTGAATGCCCGAATTGTGGTACTGAGATCAACGTAAATGAGGTCCTATCGCATCAGCTTGAAGATGATCTCAAGAAAAAATATGCCGTTCAGCTGGCTGAAGAAAAGAAAAAGTATGACTCCGAACTTGATCAGCTCAATGCGCAGAAGGAGGAATTTGAAAAGAAGAAACAAAAGGAAAATGAGCTTTTCCAGGAAAAATTGCAACTTAAACTGAAAGAGGAACGGCAAATAATTGAAAAGCAGCTTAAACTAAAACTTATAGAAGAGCAAGCGGAGCAGGTTGCAATTATGCAAAAGGAACTGCTTGAACAATCTGAAAAGTTAAAGGAACTAAGTAGGAGCAAAGCTGAAATTGAACGCCTTAAACGGGAGAAAGATGAAATGAAAGAAAGTGTTACGGCGGAAGCTGAACGTACACTGAATCAAAAACTTACAGAAGAAAGAGATAAAATCAGGAAAACAGAGCAGGATCGTAATGAATTGGCTATTAAAGAATTACAAAAGCAATTAGAAGATCAGAAACGACTCACAGAAGAAATGAAACGCAAGCAGGAGCAGGGCTCCATGCAATTACAAGGCGAAGTGCAGGAATTGGCCATTGAGGAATGGCTGGCTGCCAGTTTTCCGCTCGATACAATAGAAGAAATTAAAAAAGGAGCGCGTGGTGGCGATTGTATTCAAACTGTAAACACACGAACTCACCAGAATTGTGGTACCATTTATTACGAAAGTAAGCGTACCAAGGATTTTCAGCCGAGCTGGATCGAAAAATTTAAAAGCGATATCAGGGATAAAGGTGCTAATATCGGAGTTCTTGTAACTGAAGTTTTACCTTCGGATTTGGATCGTATGGGATTAAAAGAAGGTATATGGATATGCACATACGACGAATTTAAAGGATTGTGCAAAGTGCTGCGCGAAACCATAATCCAGGTCAGCAACGCAATGGTTTCGCAGGAAAACAAAGGTGATAAAATGGTGTTGTTGTATGATTTTCTCACCAGCAATACATTCCACATGCAGGTTGAAGCCATCGTGGAGGGATTTACTCAAATGCAGTCCGACCTCGACAGCGAAAAACGAGCAATGCAACGCATCTGGAAAATGCGCGAAAAGCAGCTCGAAAAAGTGATAAATAATACCATCGATATGCATGGATCAATAAAAGGAATTGCCGGGAGCGCAATCCAGGGTATTAAACAACTGGATCTGCCTTATACAGATTTACTGTCGGAAAGTACTGATAGTTAGTCTTATATATTATTATGGAATAAATTTGATCTCTGGCGTAATGAGCAAAATTTTTATTACTTTAACTTTTATCTCATTATGGATGAGCACAATAGCTCAGCAGAATGATTCATTTTCATTAATTGATTTGCATATTCACTTAAAAGGAGGTTTTACTATCAGCGATGCTGTTTCGAAATCAGAAAAGGAAAACGTAAAATATGGCATTGCAGTAAATGGTGGAATCGGTTTTTCGGTTCAGAATGACCATCAACTGGATTCAGTAATACGTGTAATGAAAAACTATCCCCAATTTTTTATCGGAATGCAGGCTGAAGGACGGGAATGGGTAAATCTTTTCTCAGAGAAATCTTTAAGTAAATTCGATTATGTTTTTACAGATGCCATGACTTTTGTCGATCAAAAAGGCAGAAGAAACCGGATATGGCTCGAAAATGAAACCTGGATTGATGATGAGCAGCAATTTATGGACGATCTGGTTACACTGATTGTCAAGATAATAAGCAGTGAACCAATCAATATTTACGTAAATCCCACTTATTTACCTGCTAAAATTGCGGGTAAATACGACGAATTATGGACCGGATTAAGGATGGATAAGGTAATACAAGCGGCTAAGGCACATAATGTTGCAATTGAAATTAATAACCGTTTTAAAATACCATCGTACAAATTCCTGTTGAAAGCAAAAAACGCAGGAGTGAAATTTACTATTGGGACCAATAATATTGATGGAAATTTTCCCGGACCAGATTATGCCAGGGAAATGATTTATAAATGTGACCTGAAAGAATCCGACTTTTTTATACCAAACAAGAAATTCTGATTATGTTACTTTTCTGCGCTATTGGCGTAATCTGTGAACTGGTTTTGGCGTTTAGATTGATGATTATCAAAATATCTGTTTTTGCCCATAATTAATATTATGTTAAATAGAAATAATTAAATAGAAGGAGCCTGATTTTACCAGGCTCCTTCTATTACTAAAAACATACGATTACATATTATTAAGCTTATCGTTTATTGCTGTCAATTTATCTTTAAGATTTAAGCGGGTGTAAATTTCTTTCAATGAAACAAGTGTATTTCTGTCTTTAGGTTGAAGTGTTTCACATTGTTCAAGGAAAGGAAGCGCCAGATTCAGGTAATTATTTCCATCAGCAAGCATTTTATCATACTTTGCTGTTTCGTTGATTGGAAGTTTATTGGCTTCGTTGATAACTTCACCACCTTTATTATAATAAATTGCTCCCAGATTGAACAGCGCATCAAAATAATTTGGATCAACAGAAATAGTTTCTTTATATCCGTCTACAGCAGCGTTGAAATATTTAGTTCTTTCTTCCTCAGGAAGTTTGGTATCATTTTTCAATAAATCATACGTCACCCCTATTGCATACAAAACTGAAACATTCTTAGGCTCTTTTTCTTTAGCAATCATAAGGCTCGAAACAGCTTTAGCATGATTATTAGTCGAAATATAAATATTTGCTTCAGTGATGATCAGATCACTGTTACCAGGGTAAATAGTTTTTCCAAGATCTAAGACAGCGGTTGCTTTTTCAATATCGCCTTTGTCTTTGTAAAGATTTGCTAATGAAGTATATATACTTATCTCTTTCATTTTTACATCTACCAGAAACTGATATTTCTCAATGGCTTGATCAAGAAATGCTTTATCAGTAGCTGCCTTTTTCTCGTAACATAATGCCGATCCATAATTGGCCAGGGTATCTATTGCATGATTACCTTTAGCGATATTTATAGCTTTATCAAAATGTGGAATAGCGCCATCAAAATTGTTCAATTGAAATTGGGCAATACCCTCATTAAAGAATTCTCCGGCAATCTGAGATAATTTAGAAGTAATCTCGGTTTTATAATCTTCTTTTGTATCGAGTTCTTTAGCCTTGGTGAATGCTTCATAAGCTATGTTCAGAGCATCGGGAGCTAAAACGGCCTTTGCTGGTGATAGTTGGATATCTAAGTATATACCACCTCTGTAATACCATACTTTAGCATCTGTAGCAGCTTCCGGATAAGCAATAGCTTTGTCAATGGCTTCTTTGGCCTTTACCAAATCAGGTTTTTGCCAGGCATTGTATGCTGCTGTACGGTCTTTCTTAAGTTGAGCAAAAGCTACACTTACCAGCATAATTAGGGCAAATAAAATAAGATTTCTTTTCATTTCCTTAACTTTTTAAATTTGTATTTGCTTTATTTATTTGTTTTATTTATTTTATTTTCAGGTATTTATATTTCTGTATTTGTTTCTGGTGTTTCTGTTTCTTCAGATGAATCTGAGTCATCGTCAAATTCTGAAGTTTCGGATTCTTCTAAAAGTTCTACATCATCAATTTCTTCGTCCTCTAGATCACACTCTACTTTTGCAACAGCTGCAATTCCATCGTCTTCTCTCAAGTTGATGAGCCTTACTCCTTGTGTAGCCCGTCCCATTACTCTCAGATCACTTACACCCATCCTGATCAGAATTCCTGAAAGGTTAATGATCATTAAGTCATCCGTATCAATTACATTTTTTATTGCGATCAGGCTCCCGGTTTTTTCAGTAACATTAATGGTTTTAACACCTTTTCCTCCTCTGTTTGTAACCCGGTAATCTTCAAGATCCGAACGTTTACCATAACCTTTCTCTGAAACAACAAGAATCGACTCATCTGGACTATTTACACAAATCATGCCAATTACTTCATCGTTCTTCCCTCCTAGCGTAATACCCCTTACTCCTGTTGCTGTACGGCCCATCGGACGAACAGTTGACTCGTTGAAACGGATAGCCCTGCCACTGCGCAATGCCATGAGTACTTCGCTGGTACCATTGGTTAATCTGGCTTCAAGCAGCTGATCCCCTTCGTTGATATTGATAGCATTAATACCATTGAGTCGTGGACGGGAATATGCTTCGAGCGAGGTTTTCTTGATAGTACCTCTTTTGGTACAAAGAATAATGAAATTATTATTAACATATTCTTCATCCTTCAGGTCTTTCAGATTGATGATCGCTCTTACCTTATCGTCGGACTCAATATTGAGCATATTCTGGATTGCTCTGCCTTTTGAAGTTTTTCCGCCTTCAGGTATTTCATAAACCCTAAGCCAGAATACTTTACCTTTTTCGGTAAAGAAGAGCATATAGTTATGCGCTGTAGCAATATACAAGTGCTCCAGGAAATCCTCGTCGCGTATATCCGAACCTCTGGCTCCACGTCCTCCCCTGCTCTGACGGCGATATTCCGAAAGCGGTGTGCGTTTCATATATCCCATGTGGGAAATTGTGATTACAACTGCTTCGTCGGCAATAGTATCTTCAATTCTGAAATCTTTTGAATTAAGTTCTATACGGGTTTTACGTTCATCACCGTACTTTTCTTTTATCTCAAGTAATTCATTCTTGATTATTTCAAATTGAAGAGTTTCATCAGCAAGCACATTAAGATAATATGCAATGATTTTCATCAATTCCTCATATTCGGCTTTTAGTTTTTCACGTTCCAGACCGGTAAGACGCTGTAAACGCATATCCAGAATAGCTTTCGCCTGGAGATCGCTAAAAGAGAAACGCTCAATCAATTTTGCCCTTGCTTCATCCGGAGAAGCAGCAGCCCTGATAAGTGCAATTACTTCATCAATATTATCAAGCGCAATTAACAGTCCTTCAAGAATATGAGCACGTTTCTGTGCTTCCGCAAGATCAAAACGGGTACGTCTTAGAATTACCTCATGACGGTGATCAATAAAATGACCAATTAATTGTTTAAGGTTTAACTGGTAAGGACGTCCTTTTACCAAAGCAATAGCATTGGTACTGAATGAAGTTTGCAAAGCAGTATATTGATACAGCTTATTTAGCACAACATTCGAAACTGCGTCCTTTTTCAGTTCATAAACTATACGAAGCCCGTTACGATCACTTTCGTCGCGTATATCGTGAATGCCTTCAATTTTTTTCTCGTTTACCAGATCTGCTGTTTTCTTGATCATTTCAGCCTTGTTCACCTGGTAAGGTATAGAAGTAAAAACAATTGCTTCACGACCTTTTTCATCCGTTTCAAAAGTGGATTCACCACGCATTACCAAACGGCCACGGCCAGTTTCATAAGCGTCGCGTACACCTTCGTACCCATAAATAATTCCACCGGTTGGGAAATCAGGAGCTTTGATGTATTTCATCAGGCCCTCGATAGTTATTTCCTTATCGTCGATATAGGCAATACAACCATTAATGATTTCGGTGAGATTATGAGGCGGTATATTTGTAGCCATACCAACGGCAATTCCAGAGGTACCGTTAATTAACAGGTTCGGAATTTTGGCAGGCAGAACTGAAGGCTCTTCAAGAGTATCGTCGAAGTTCAGTTTAAAATCTACTGTATCTTTATCAATATCAGCCAGCAATTCTTCAGCTAATTTGCGTAAACGTACTTCGGTATAACGCATGGCAGCAGGGCTGTCACCATCAATTGATCCAAAGTTTCCTTGCCCATCAACTAGCGGATATCGCAAGGACCATTCCTGGGCCATACGCACCATCGCGTCGTAAACGGAAGTATCACCATGAGGGTGATATTTACCAAGTACTTCTCCGACAATACGGGCTGATTTCTTGTATGAACGATTCGAAAGCACTCCCAAATCGAGCATTCCGTACAATACTCTACGATGAACAGGTTTTAATCCGTCACGCACGTCGGGAAGTGCACGTGAAACTATGACCGACATCGCATAATCGATGTAGGCACCCTTCATTTGTGTTTCTATATTTACAGGTATAATTCTTTCCCCGTCCTGAATGTTATCCATTTATTAATCCCTTCATTTACAACGACTTAAGTTATCGTCAATATCTTTACGAAAGTACAAATTTATTTAATACAAAAAAGGGTATTTTACTCTTTCTTTACGCCTGTTTTTAACATATCTATGTTCATATTATCAAATTCCTGAAAATGAATGTTTAAGAGCATATAAACTAATCATTTCATTAAACTATTTGCAAACTTGTGCGTTTATATTGTAATTTTGGAAGAGTTTTGATAATTAGTAATTACTTTAGAAAAGGACGGTTTTATACATGGAAGCAAAGTTTTCACAGAGAGTTAAAGATGTGTTGTCTTTTAGTCGTGAAGAGGCTATAAGGCTTGGAAATGAATATATAGGCGTTGAACACCTGCTCTTAGGAATGATAAGGGAAGGCGAAGGATTAGCTATTCGAATATTGAGTTATCTTAATGTAGATATGGCTGAATTACGCCGGACTATAGAAACAGCGATTTCTAACCCGGCATCTCATAATAAAGTCAACGATAATCTGCCCCTGGTAAAGCAAGCAGAGCGTGCGCTTAAGCTTACTTACCTGGAAGCCAAATTATTCAATAGTGAATTAATTGGAACGGAACATCTTTTATTGGCAATCCTCAAAGATGAAGATAACCTGGTTACCCGTTCAGTAAAAAAATATAATGTGGACTACGATTTATTTAAAGAAGAAGTGAAATCATATTTAATCACAGGTGAAGACTCCTCGCAAGGCGAAAGAGAAAGACTCTTTGGCGAAACGGATGCTGATCCAAAGGATGAACTTTCAGGAAGTTCACAGGATGATGATCCGGATGAAGGCGGTGGGATCGAAAACCTAAGAAAGACAGCAGATTCAAAGTCGAAAACCCCGGTGCTCGACAATTTTGGCCGCGACCTTACAAAAGCAGCCGAGGAAAACCGTTTGGATCCAATAGTTGGCCGAGAGAAAGAACTTGAAAGAATATCCCAGATACTTAGCAGGAGAAAGAAAAACAACCCTATTCTGATCGGTGAACCAGGAGTTGGTAAATCAGCTATCGCCGAAGGGCTGGCTCTGCGGATTATTCAGCGTAAAGTTTCACGCGCTTTGTTTAATAAAAGGGTTTATACACTCGATCTTGCATCGTTAGTTGCAGGAACTAAATATCGTGGACAGTTTGAGGAACGGATGAAAGCCGTATTAAACGAACTTGAGAAGAACCGTGATATTATTCTTTTTATTGACGAAATTCATACCATAGTTGGTGCCGGAAATGCAAGTGGTTCACTTGATGCCAGCAATATGTTCAAGCCCGCGCTAGCCCGTGGCGAAATACAATGCATAGGCGCTACAACACTTGATGAATACCGTCAGTATATAGAAAAAGATGGTGCTTTGGAACGCAGGTTCCAGAAAATTATAGTTGATCCTACATCTCCTGATGAAACTGTTACCATTCTGAACCAGATTAAGGAAAAGTACGAGGATCACCACCTGGTAAAATACACTCCTGAGGCCATAAATGCCTGTGTTACGCTTACAAACCGTTACTTAACAGATCGTTGTCTTCCTGATAAAGCTATTGACGCTCTTGACGAATCCGGCGCCCGTGTTCATATTTCAAATATGCATGTTCCGGTTGAGATAGTTACTACCGAAAGTCTGATTGAAGATATCAGGCAAAAGAAAATGAAAGCTATCAAAGGGCAGAAGTATGAGGAAGCAGCGCGTTACCGTGATGACGAACGTAAAGCTCAGGCGCAGCTTGAATCACTCAAACAAAGTTGGGAAGAAGATTCAAAAATTAACCGTCAGCTTGTAACTGAGGAAAATGTAGCTGAAGTTGTTGCTATGATGACAGGTGTTCCTGTTCAGCGGATTGCCGAAAACGAAGGTTCGCGACTGATGAATATGGAGCAGGAATTGGGCGGAGCGGTTATTGGACAGGAAACCGCCATCAAAAAAGTGGTTAAAGCTATCCGCCGTAACCGGGCCGGGTTAAAAGATCCGAATAAACCGATCGGGACTTTTATTTTTCTTGGACCTACTGGAGTTGGAAAAACACATTTAGCTAAGATTTTATCACGCTATCTGTTTGATACTGAAGATGCCCTGATCCGGATTGATATGAGTGAATACATGGAAAAATTCGCCGTATCCAGACTAGTTGGAGCGCCTCCGGGTTATGTTGGTTATGAGGAAGGCGGACAGCTGACCGAAAAAGTACGCCGCCGCCCCTACTCTATTGTTTTACTCGATGAAATCGAAAAAGCGCATCCTGATATTTTTCACATACTTTTACAGGTGCTTGATGATGGGCAACTAACTGATAGTCTGGGACGTAAAGTTGATTTCAAAAATACAATTGTGATCATGACTTCCAATATTGGTTCCAGGCAGCTGAAGGATTTTGGTTCTGGAGTTGGATTTAGTACAAGCGCACGTCAATCGCAAAGCGCTAGCATTGCCCAAAGCGTTATTGAAAATGCATTGAAAAAATCATTTGCCCCTGAGTTTCTGAACCGTATTGATGATGTGATTATTTTTGATTCGCTTGAGCGTGAGGATATTCACAAGATTATCGATATAGAGCTGGCACACCTCTTTGGACGTATACGCAGCATGGGTTACGAACCACGTATAACAGAAAGAGCCAAAGATTACATTCTTGAAAAAGGTTGGGATGAGCAGTTTGGCGCACGTCCACTTAAGAGAGCTATTCAGAAATATGTGGAAGATATGCTTGCCGAGGAGATCATTCTTACCAAACTAGTTGCCGGCGACATCATCAATATTGATTTTGATCCTGAAATCAAGGATATGAAAATTGTGGTTGAAAAACCTGAGGTGTTGCCTGCCCTCGAAGAAGGAGCAGTTCCAAAAGAGTTAACCGAATAGTTTCAAACTATATTATAGTGAAAAAAGACGCTTTCTTACGAGGCGTCTTTTTCTTTTAAAAACAAAAATCATTAAGAGAAAGCACTATTTCATATTCACTACTTTTCTATTAACTTTTACCTTACTTTTCCCCGTCCCATTCTTTATAAAACTGGTCCAGATAGGTTAGCATAAAAGCATGTCTTTCTTCCGCCATTTTTCTTCCGGTTAGGGTATTCATCCGATCTTTCAGCAGAAGTAGTTTTTCATAAAAATGATTCACAGTTGGAGCTTCGTTGTTTTTATATTCTTCCCTGGTCAGGTTCAGATTTGGTTTTATTTCAGGATTATAGATGGTCCGTCCTTTAAATCCGCCGTAATTGAACGTTCTTGCTATACCAATGGCTCCGAGTGCATCAAGACGGTCCGCATCCTGTATTACATCAAGTTCAGGAGATTTAAATTTTTGAGTTAGCTTTCCTCCTTTAAACGAAATATTGTCTATAATATTCACAACATGAATAATAACCTCATCTTCAACCTGCAAGAATTCTAAAAACATCTTTGCTTTTCGTGGCCCGATTTCTTCATCGCCAGCATGAAATTTTGAATCAGCAATATCATGTAAAAGAGCGCCAAGTTCAACAATCAACATGTCAACCTCTTCATTTTTAGCAATATGTTTGGCAGTTTTCCAAACTCTGTAAATATGCCACCAATCATGTCCTCCTTCTGCATCAGACAATGTAACCTTAACAAAATCAATCGTTTTGAGAATGATATCCTGGTTATTCATGATAAGAAATTTGTGTAAAAAGTTAAAGAATGCCTGGTTGTAAGGCTAGTTTATAAAAAACCAAAGTTATCAGCAAAAACTAATAAAAGCAGGCATAATGAAAATGAAATCGCCGGTGCGACTACCCACATCACGAAGAACTTTTTGACTTCAGTTTTTTTGAAAATATTCTTTGTCCCCAGTTTGGCTACGCCAACCCCCAGAATTGCAGCCACATTTAACTGGACTAATGAAGTGGGAATCCCTTTGGTTAGAGATGCTAATAAAAGTAAACTTGCTGATACAAATGCGATTATGCCTGCCTCAAATTTGCCGAACAACACAATTTCTTTTCCTGTATTATTCAGGATTTTATTGCCAAAAATAGAACTGCCAATAGTAAAACTT
This sequence comes from Bacteroidales bacterium, assembly GCA_963665485.1. GTDB lineage: Bacteria > Bacteroidota > Bacteroidia > Bacteroidales > UBA4417 > UBA4417. The sequence continues at coordinate 3,568,599 of OY762227.1, forward strand.
GGCGCTACCATTAGTATCGACAGAATCATGACTAAAATGTAATTCTTTTCACCTGTAATATGGAGTTCGTTGGCTGTCATGGTTGCGATTGGCCCGGCTGCATTGGCAACATTGTTGGAACCGATGGAAAAAGCAACATAAAGTGACATAAGAAGTATTAATCCGTTGATAAAATGTTTCCTGTTCACATTAGTCGAACGTGACATAGTTAGTCCTCTTCGACGCATAGGACGGTAAATAAATTTTCCAAAAAACAGACTTAAGAAGAAAGCGATTATTGGTAGAAAAAACCATGCTGGAACAACTTCAAAAAAAATCTTTTTTGTATTCACCTCATGAAAATATAAACCTGCAGCCCAAACGGCCAGAACAGTAGATTGACTTGTGGATTGCGGGATACCAAATAGATTTGCGACCAATAATGAAATAGCAACTGAAAAAAGTATAATAGAAACAACAGAAAAAGTCATCACATCAGGGTTGATCAAATCCTTTCCAATGGTTGATGCAGTTTGTTTTCCTGCTAAAATGGCTCCCAGGAATACCATAATTCCAAATAATCCGGGAATAAGACTTTTGCGAACAACATTGGCACCAAAAGCGGCTGAAAATGCCGGACCGGTACCGCTCCCACCCATGGTTATTGCCAAAAAAATGGCAACAATAAAAGGAATTAATAAATGACTAAATAAAGGCACAAGAAAACTCTTAAAATGAATGTAAACCCAAGATGCTGATAATCAGAAAACAAACTGATTTTATGGCATATATATATCCATAACAAAAGTATGTTAAATATTTGATATTTAACATATCTGCAGCGTATAAAAGCACATTAGCTTTATTAAATGTTTTTTTAATCTGAGGTTTAAATCCTGGTAAGGGGAATACGGACATTTAAACAAAAAAGCGCCCCTAACCGGGACGCTCTTTGCACTATTGGTTTGGTTAATTGACTAAAATTTATAAGCGTTGTTTTCAATCAGCCTATCGGCGATACGCCTGCGGGCTTCTTTTACATTAACTCCTGAAACAAGTGTAAGTTTTTCGATAGCTGCATTCAGTTTTTCAGATTGTTCAGCTTCAGCAAAGGAATTGACAGCATCGCGTGCAGATTTCCGAATAAGATCGGCGGTATCATAAACATATACATCGAGCATATCGTGGAAAATTTCAGCATTGCCTTTCAGGCTCTCGAGTTTCTCAACCCTGAGTGCAAGTGATTCAGCAATATAAGTTTCCATGATCATTTCGGAAAGGTTATTCATCACTTCCTGTTCTTTCACCAGTTTCTTGTCGAAATAGGTAGTTATACCATGAATCGCGATTAATATAACCTTTTTAAAATTAGCAAGATAGCGACGTTTTTCGGAATAATAACTTTCACCTTCCACTCTGCCTGAAGTAATACTTTCAAGGTTGTTATAAAGCTGTTCTGCCGGTCCGAAAAGATCAAATTCACCTTTCTGTGCGCGTTTAATTGCTGTATCCGCTATGATAAGCCGGTTAATTTCATTAGTGCCTTCAAAAATCCGGTTGATACGCGAATCGCGGTAACCACGTTCCACGGCCATTTCGGCTGAATATCCCATGCCACCATGAATCTGGACAGCTTCGTCAATTACATAATCCAGGGCTTCAGAACCATAAACCTTAAGAATGGCGGCTTCTACAGCATAATGACTAATGCCTTCGATAGTTGCACGGCCATGATCCATTCCCGAAGCTTTGTTGATTATGATCAGATCGTCGATATCCTTGCTTACACGGTATGTAGCTGATTCAGCGGCAAATGTTTTTATTGCCTGTTGGGCCAGTTTGTGTTTGATTGCGCCAAAAGTAGAGATCAGTACACAGAATTGCTTACGTTCATTGGTATATTTAACAGAATCGTTTATTGCTTTTTTTGCAGCTCCAATTACGTTAGCGCCTAGTTTGATGCGTCCCATATGCAGAATGCTTAATGCAATACGGAATCCTTCGCCCTGTTTGCCAATCATGTTTTCGACAGGCACTTTTACATCGTTGTAAAATATCTGTGCAGTTGATGATCCTTTTATCCCCATTTTATGCTCATCGGCTGCAACAACTACTCCAGGCATATTTTTCTCAACAATAAAAGCGCTCAGAATACGGTCCGTTCCTACTTTTGCGAAAACCGTCTGAATATCAGCAAAATTAGCGTTAGTAATCCACATCTTTTGTCCGTTCAGGATGTAATGTGTTCCATCTTCTGAAAGCACTGCATTGGTTTTTCCTGCGTTGGCATCGCTGCCGGCGCCAGGTTCGGTCAGGCAATAGCAGCCGATAAGTTCACCGGTTGCAAGCCTGGTGACGTATTTCTGACGTTGTTCATCATTTCCGTAATAAGCTATTGGTAAAGTGCCGATTCCGCAATGTGCCATAAAAGCGACAGAGAACGAATAGCCGGCACCAATAGTTTCTGCAGCAAGCATTTGGGTTACAAACGATTGTCCGAATCCACCCACATCTTCAGGTAAAGCAATGGCTAACAATCCCAGTTCACCCGATTTTTCGAGTATGGATCGCATCAGTTTAATATCCGGACTATCAATCTGATCCAGTTTCGGATAAACTTCAGTTTCGAGAAAATCCTGACAGGATTGGGCAATCATCAACTGTTCGTCGTCAAATTCTTCGGGGATAAAAACATCTTTCGCTTCTACCGTGTCGACAAGGAACTCTCCGCTTTTAAGTACTTTTCTGTTCTCCATTATTTCAGAAATCGTTATGTGTTAACTTATTGAATTGATAGTGATGTAATTGGATTTAATTTATTGTTCTAATCCTGATTTTCAATCCTTGAATTCATGAAATTTGTTAAAGGTTTGTCCATTTAAAAAATGAGCCCCCTCTGAAAATCGGGCGAAAAGTACAAAAAATACATCATAGGAATTTCTATATGTTAATAAAAATTTAATTGCTATAGATATGACAAGCTGTAAAACAAAAAAGAACGCCGGTTTAGGGAGCGTTCTTTCTTTCAATTCAATTTATAATCAGTACGATATGCCAGTCCTGAAATCGAATCAGCTTTTGCAACAGATTTTACATTTTGAAATCATTCACATCTTTAGGATGACAATTGTTGATAAAACTTACCGATGCAATGTTTTCCGACCTTCCTTTGCGTATGAAGATATCGGCTGATTTTACATAAACATCACTTCTGTTTGCATCAAAAAGCAACATATACCCTATCAGAACATTGGCTGCCATTTCGACCATTCGCCTTGCGTGGAAGTCAAAATATTCATTATCACCAAATTCGTTTACTTTCTCGACTGTTTTTGCAAATTGCTCCGTCATCTTCTCTAGAATGCCTTTCAGGTACTCAAGTTCAGGTTTAACCGGTTGCTGAGCGCGTTCCCGCATATTTGCAAGGTAGCCTCCATTGCCAACGTAGCGAATAGCTGCGACAACCTGAAGCTGTGAAGTTCCTTCGTAAATAGTGGTAATACGGGCATCACGGTAAATCCGTTCGATCGGGAAATCTTTCATATAGCCGGTTCCACCAAAAATCTGTATGGAATCATAAGCAATCTGGTTGCATTGCTCGCTCGAATAAAGCTTTACCAAAGGAGTAAACATATCAGCAAGCTTCTGGTATACTTTAGCTTCCTGGCGTTCCTCAGGCTCAAGTTTACGCTCATGTGAGGTAAAATTATATGCTTTATAAACATCAACATACCTTGCGGTTTCGTAAAGCAAAGTACGCATGGCGTCGATCTTTACTTTCATATTGGTAAGCATTTCGAAAACTGCAGGGTATTTTATAATCGACTTACCGAATTGCTCACGTTCATTAGCATATTTGAAAGCTTCGCGATAAGCGGCTTCAGCAATACCAACTGATTGTGAACCAACGCCCAAACGGGCTGAATTCATTAGCGACATCACATATTTGATGAGACCAAGTTTGGTGTCGCCAATAAGTTTTGCAGGTGCGTTATGAAATACAAGCTCACAGGTTGGTGATCCTTTAATACCTAATTTATTTTCGATACGACGAACAGTAACTGCCTGATCATTACGATCGTAAACAAATAGTGACAGTCCGCGGGCATCAGAAGTACCTTCTTCGGAACGGGCAAGTACCAGTGAAATATCAGCATCACCATTGGTAATAAAGCGTTTTACGCCATCAAGCATCCAACGGTGTTTATGAATGTCGTAAGTTGCTTTTAACTGAACAGCTTGTAAATCGGAACCTGCATCGGGTTCGGTAAGATCCATAGCTGCAGTCGCTCCTTTGTAAAAACGGGGCAGAAATTCAGCTTTAATTTCCTCTGAACCAAATTCATGAATGGTTTCGGCACAATCCTGCAATCCCCATATGTTAGCAAATCCGGCATCAGCACGTGATACAATTTCGCCCGACATTACATAAGGAACTGTTGGAACGTTGAGTCCATCATATTCTCTGGGAAGTGTAAAACCAACCAGACCGGCTTTTACAAGAGCATCGTAATTCTGCTGAGTGCCACGGGCATATTTAACTTCGTTGTCAATAAGCTGTGGACCTTCTTTGTCAACAGATTCAGCATTTTGCGCAATGATTTCGCCGCTGATTTCGCCTATGATCTCCATTACTTTATCGTAATTGTCGATGGCATCTTCGAAATCGAGAGGAGCAAAATCGTATTTTTCTTTCTGTGTATAACCCGACTCTTTCAGTTTCACAATTTTCTCCATCAAAGGATGGTTCAGGTGAAACTTCAGATTGGGATTGTCGTTATAAAAGTTTTCCATTAGGGTCGATAAATTTACTTCGAGTTTTTCTTGTAGTATTTGATCATTTTCGGAAGGATATCCGCCACATTTCCAACAATGGTATAGTCAGCAATATTATTGATCGGAGCGCTGATATCGGTATTGATAGAAATAATCTGAGCTGCCTGATCCATACCTGCACGATGCTGAACGGCGCCAGAAATACCGCAGGCAATATAAAGTTTAGGACGAACGGTTACGCCTGTCTGGCCAACCTGGCGCTCATGCTCAACAAAACCTGCGTCCACAGCCGCACGTGATGCGCCAACTTGAGCACCCAGGATATCAGCAAGTTGGAAAAGAAGATCAAAATTCTCTTTCGATCCAACACCATAACCTCCGGCAATGATAACCTGAGAGTTTTTGATGTCGATCTTGCTTTTTTCGATATGACGTTCAATAATAGTTACTGCAAAATCATCATCTTTCAGAATGCTCCTGGCATCTATTTTCTGAAGCTTTCCTTTGAACTTATTTGAAAATATCTCTTTTTTCATTACTCCTTCACGAACCGTAGCCATTTGTGGGCGGGTTTCGGGATTGATAATGGTAGCAATAATATTGCCTCCAAAAGCTGGCCTGATCTGGTATAAAAGATTCTTATACTCGGTTTGGGTTTTGTTTTCGAAATGGTCGCCGATTTCGAGGCTTGTGCAATCGGCTGTAAGCCCGCAACGCAGAGCAGATGCTACACGTGGTGCTATATCCCGACCAATGCTTGTTGCTCCAAAAAGAGCTATTTCCGGTTTTTCTTTTCCAAACAAATCAAGAATAATTGAAGCGTGTGGAAGAGTGGTGTAAGGGAAAAGCCTTTCATCGTCAGCATAATGTATTACATCAACGCCAAATGGATATAAAAGAGCCTCCAGGTTTTTAACTTTGTAGCCTAATACTACTGCTTCAAGCTTCACATTCAGGTCGCCGGCCAGTTTCTTACCTTTCGATAAGAGTTCAAGGCTAACATCAGCTATCGATCCTTCTTCGGAAACTTCGCAATAAACAAATATGTTGTTCACGTGCTTTCTGTATTAATCAATAATTTTTATTTTTTTAGTTGATTAGCCGATAATATGGCTGCCGATCAGTTCCTGCATCAGGCTTTCAATTTCCTTATCGGAACTGCCCAAAACTTTGGAATCTTTATGTTGAAAAACAACATTTTCGATCTTTTTAACCTTGGTAGGCGATCCTGACAGGCCAAGCATTTCGGTCTGTGCATTGAGATCTTCAGCAGTCCATTCCTCAATAAGCAAGTAAGGCCTGTCGTTGTATAATTCAGTATAATCTTTTGTTTCGTTCTGAAGTTCAGTTACGGTGCGTGCGTGCTTGTATTTCATAAGCAATTTGGCTACACGCTGGCGACAAACCGGGGCAGAACCATGAACCGTAATAGCTGCAGGCAACGTTGAGTTAACGACTTCCACTCCCATTTCGAGCCTTCGTTTAACGATGATCTTCTTGGCATCAACCGAAAGAATTTCTTCAGCATATGTTATCTGAGGAATACCAAGCTTCTCAGCAGTCTGAGGACCAACCTGGGCTGTATCGCCATCAATTGCCTGGCGGCCTGAAATCACAAGGTGATACGGAGCCAGTTTCTTAACGGCAAGAGATAATGCGTAGGAAGTTGCTAAGGTATCAGAACCGGCAAATTTACGGTCGGTGATCAGGTATCCCCTGTCAGCTCCCCGATACATTGCTTCCCTGATGATTTCAGCTGCACGAAAAGGGCCCATTGTTAAAAGAATTACCTCTGCATGAGGTATTTTATCTTTTATGCTGAGCGCCTGTTCAAGGGCATGTAAATCTTCGGGGTTAAAAATGGCAGGCAATGCTGCCCTGTTAACAGTGCCATCAGCTTTCATGGCATCTTTTCCAACATTCCTGGTATCCGGAACTTGCTTGGCTAACACAATTATTCTAAAACGCATAAATTGTATATCTGGTTATGACTTAGTATGATGTAAGTCAAAAAGTATTTTGCGACGGGTAATTACGGCGGCAAATTTACACTTTTAGGGGTAAACTCCAAGGGAAAAATCTGTAAAGCAGCCTGAATCAATGTTTTAAACATGTAAAAAGATGCATATCTACTTAGTTATGAATAAGTTAATAGGAAATAGTTAAGGGGAGATTGTTAATAAAAAAATGGGAATTAGTTGATGGATTTTTGTTAATTTCAGTTGGCTAAAATCGAACTGGAATGATGGAAGTTCTATTGCAGCCAGTTTTAACTGACTGATTTTTAGAGAAAAAAATAGTATATTTAATGAGAATTAGTTTGATTCAGTTGGCTAAAGCCAAACTGGAATAGATGCAGTTATAGTGCAGTCAGTTTTAACTGACTGATTTTAAAAGAAATAATAATAAGAAGAATAGAATCCAGTTGGCTAAAGCCAAACCTGGATAGATACTTTTTTTCCAGTTTATTATTTAAGAACAAGATTACTGGACTATTTTCTATTTTCAAATTTCTATTTTTCTCGATTTTAAAGATTCATAACCTGGACAATCAACTCAGCAATATCAAAGTTTTTCACATCTTCTTTATTCTTGTATTTCAGGCCATCGGTAAGCATTGTCATACAAAAAGGGCAGGCAGTCGCAACGATGTTGGCTTCACTGCGAAGAACTTCTTCGGTTCTTTCAATAAATACTTCTTTTTTGCCTGGTTCTGCTTCTTTAAACATTTGGGCACCACCGGCGCCACAGCAATAGGAGAAACTCTTGTTACGTTCCAGTTCCACAAAATCAGTAGTCAGTTTTTTCAGAATACTACGTGGTTCGGCATAAATATCATTTCCACGTCCAAGATAGCACGGATCGTGGTAAGTGATACGGGAGTTTCCAAGCATAGCAGCATCCAGTTTAATGCTTCCGTTTTCTATATATTTATCAAGAAACTGTATGTAATTGATCACCTCATAGTTGCCTCCCAGATCCGGATATTCGTTTTTGAAAATATTGAAACAATGCGGGCAAATGGTGATGATTTTCTTAACCTCATAGCCATTCATAATGGCGATATTTTGCAGAGCCTGCATCTGGTAGAGCATTTCGTTTCCAGCCCTGCGGGCGGGATCGCCTGTACAGGATTCTTCCTTACCTAAAACCGCATAACTGATATTGAGATGGGTAAGTATTTTGGCAAATGCCCGGGTTACTTTTTTATACCTGTCGTCGAAAGCGCCGGCACAGCCAACCCAAAACAGGTATTCTGGTTTTTCGCCGCGTGCAAATAAATCGGCCATTACAGGGATTTCTATTTTCTTTGTTTCCATTATTTTATAAAATATTTATTTTTTTACCACAGAGGCACTGAGGGCACGGAGGGACACAGAGTTAAATGGATCGTAAGCGTCAAAAGAAATTTCACAAAAAAAAACTCCGTGAAAATCCGTGCTCTCTGTGCCTCAGTGGTTTTAAATTAAGAAACTTTAATTTCAAGGTTTTCGGCCCAAAGCAACCTGTCTTCCGGCGAGTACTGCCAGGGAGCTCCATTGTTTTCAATGTTGCTGAACATGGTTTTCAAACCGCTGGGCGCACTGTTTTCTTCCATTACAAGGTAACGCCTCATATCCACGATTAATGTCGGATGATTGATATTTACCGGGCATTCCTGGGCGCAGGCATTGCAGGTGGTGCAAGCCCAAAGTTCTTCTTCCGAAATATAATCGCGCAGGTAAGATTTATTGTCGTTAAAATCTCTGCCAACTTTTACCAATCCCGGGCCTTTTTCCTTCATCCTGGCTCTGAGGTCCATAAATATTTTCCGTGGTGATAATAATTTCCCAGTTGTATTTGCCGGACAAACCGAAGTACATCGACCGCATTCAGTGCATGTTAACGAATCGAAATAGTTTTTCCACGAAACATCTTCAACATCTTTAACACCAAAACGACTTATTGGTACATCGGCCGCAGGAGTATCAAAAGTTGCATTCGGATCCAGCATCATCTTTACTTCGCGGGTGATATCATCCATATTGGTCAGCTTTCCGAGTGGTTCAAGCCGGGTTAGTAAAATATTTGGAACAGAAAGGAAAACATGGAAATGCTTTGAATAAGGTAGAATATTTGCAAAAATGAAGATCAGAAGAATATGCGACCACCAGCAAATTTCATAAGCTAAATGCAACCCTGTTACTGACAATCCTCTGAATACCGGAGCCAGCATCACTCCTACCGGGTAAACGCCAAAAATGGTTTCACCGGCTGTTATTTTTAACTGAACATACGAGGCATTCATTCCCATCAGCGAAAGCATCAGCAATAAAATCATGCTGAGCGCAATATTAGCATCCTGGTGCGAAATTTTCTTCATCTCTATCCCCTCGAAGCGGCTGATATGCATAAATAGCCTGCGTACAAGGAAAACAAGAATGGAAACCGCAACCAGTAAGGCGAAAACATCTCCTGATGCCATGATTAAAGCGTGCAGCTCACCTATTACTTTGAGCGATTTCTCAACACCCAAAAGCCCATCGATAATCATTTCGATGCTTCCGAAAATAATTACGCAAAATCCCCAGAAAACCAGCGCATGGAAAAAGCCGATTACCGGACGACGGAATATCTTTGTTTGCCCGATAGCAACCTCAAGCATTATCCTAAAGCGTTTACCAAAATCTTTAATTGGGAAATTGGCTTTTGTAAATTTAAAATAGCTGATCAGCCTGAGAATAGTGAATGTAAAAACACCCAAGGTGATCAGAATTGTAACTGCAAAAACAATTTGCTTTATCATAATTAATTGATTTACAATAATTAAAAATGTCCTTAAAACCATTCAGACAGAACAAACTTCTAAGGACACCTTAAATTATTTATAGTGAAACGTGCCTATTTCGACTTCATTTCTTTAACTGCTTCTACAAGTTTAGGAAGCACTTTCATGGCGTCTCCAACAATTCCATATTGAGCAGCTTCAAAAATAGGCGCATCTTTATCTGTATTGATTGCTACAATAAATTTAGATGAACTCACACCGGCCAAATGCTGCGTAGCTCCGGAAATTCCGATGGCAAAATATAGGTTTGGCGCGATGATTTTGCCGGTTTGGCCCGTATGTTCGTCATGCGAACGCCAGCCTTCGTCGGAAACAGGACGGGAGCACGCAGTTGCGGCTCCAAGCAGATCAGCCAGTTCTACAAGCGGAGCCCAATTGTCAGGTGATTTCATACCACGACCACCGGAAACAACTATATCCGCATCGGTAATCAGAATTTTACCTGTTTGTTTCTGCAGTTCTTTAACCTGCGTTTTCAGCAAGTTTCCATCAGGCTGAATATCCAATTTTTCATGAACAAAGGCTTTTGGCGATTCAACAACCTCAAAAGAGTTCTGCGCGAGAGTAAGGATTTTAATGTCAGTTTTAATAGAAACGTTAGCAAAAGCTTTTCCGGAATATACTTTTTTGTAAACCACAAATGGACTCAGACTTACCGGTAATTTACTCACACCAGAAGCAATACCCGCTTTTAGCCTTACTGAAAGTCGTGGAGCCAAAGCTTTTCCGGAGTTGTTGTTCGCAAGTACAAGCACTTTGGCTGCCGTCTTCTGAGCTACTTCAGCTATCATACTTGTATAAGCCTGCTCATCAAAAGCTTTTATCATATCATTTTCGATACTGATAATTTTTTCGGCGCCATAGCTTGCTAATTTTTCGAGCTCCGGGGCATCAACATTACCGATTGATACAGCTATTGTTTGCTGGCCAAGCATTTCAGCAACTTTAGATGCGTATGAAACTAATTCGAAAGATAATTTCTTGAATTTCCCATCCCAATTTTCGAGGAATACTAATACTGACATATTTTGATTCGTTTTTGGCTGCGTTAAATAATTTGATTAAAAAACCTTTGCTTCGTTCTGTAGCAAGCCAATGAGTTGACCTGCGTCTTCAGTAGCTACATATTTGCAGGCTGCGCGTGGTTTAGGCATTTCGAAATTAACAACCTCAGTGAGATTATCAACGGCTACTGATTCTACAACTTTTATTGGTTTGGTCCGTGCCATCATGATTCCGCGCATAGCAGCTATGCGGGGTTCTTTTGCGATACCTTTCTGAACAACCGCAACAAACGGCGACGGAACTGATAACATTTCCTTGCCACCATCAATTTCACGGGTTAATACCGGCTGTCCGCCTTCAATTTTAACAGAAGAAACTCCGGTTACCGAAGGATATCCTAAAAATTCAGCCAGCATCCCTCCTACCGTTGATCCGTTATGATCGCTGGATTCGATTCCGCAGAAGATGATATCGAAATTTTCATTCCGTATTGCTTCGGCAAGCCCGGCGGCAATTGTATAGGCGTCTCCTGATTCGATATTTACACGGAGGGCATCATCGGCTCCTATTGCCAATGCTTTGCGTAGCGTAGGATCAGAACTGACCAGGCCAACGTGACCGACTGTAACTGATTGAATTCCGTTTGAGGCATCGTCCTTCAACTCGAGCGCACGGGTTAAGGCAAGTTCATCCCATGGGTTTATAACCCACTGAATGCCATTTATATCAAGCCTTTTTGAGTCGTCAACGAATTTGACTTTTGTGGTGGTATCAGGTACATTACTGATACAAACTAAAATCTTCATAAGTATGTGAATTGTTTAAAAAGTAATTCTGAATAAGTATTGTCAGGAATCCAATCTTCAAAAATCGAATGATCAAACTAAGTTTACTTCCTGTTATTTATTAGGTGTTTTACATTAATTATGGCTGACAAATTTAGTATTATTTACATACATATTGAAAAATCCTTTGTATGAATAGCAGAAATCATTTCTTGTTTATTTATAGTATTGAAAAACAATTTACTACCCAACAGTTTTCGTAAAATCATAAGGGGAATTAGTAGTTTATTTAAAGGTTTTAAAATAATAGTTAGTTTTGTATGATGAAGCAAAACGATCCGAAAAATCCAAAAAAGAAGACTTTTCTCCGGATACCAACTTTCCCGGGAGGTAAGGATGCTTATCAGCAGTTTATTAAGGATAATATAGTTTATCCGGAAGAAGCGCTTATAAATAAGGTGGAAGGATTCGTACATCTTGTTTATACGCTGAATAATATTGGCGAAATTGTGGATGTTGAAGTAACCAAAGGAATCGGGTTTGGATGTGATGAAGAGGCTATCAGGATAATTCGCCTTATGAAATATGAACCAGCCCGGAATCGTGGTATTAAAATGAAAGTTGAAATGAGGACAAAGATTAACTTCATGCTTTCAGAGAATATAGTTTCTACTAACAATCCAGCACTTCAGCTGAATTATTCTTCAGCAACATCTGAAAAGCAGAACAGTCTGGAACCGAAGTCACATGCTTTTTATAATTATACGATTGATCTTGGTTCCGAATAATTTGAATGGAAATATTCTGAAAATTTCACTTTTTCCTTCTTTCAATGATCTAATTATATATAGTTCAATTGCTTATGCATGTAACTGAGCTCCAGGTTTCCAATTCGAACTCTAAAATATTAAAACTGTTAACATATCCTATCCTATTAAATATTAGCACATTATATACTTATAAACTTTTTAAACAGAAATTTGTTAATTAGTAGTCAGATGTAGATAACGAATTCCAAAGCTTTTTGCTACTTTTGCCAATTGAAAAACAAAACTGGTTCAGATTATTAAATAGCCACGATTGGAAAAGCCTGAACTCACGATGATAGTATGAAAATCATGGCGTATCCTGTGTGACCCGTTAAAAATAAAAAATAACAAATGAAAAAAATTGAACTTTCACCAAAATTGTACGTGGTTATAATAATGATTTTTGCCGGAGCTATGATGCGGCTTATACCTCATTGGCCAAATTTCACTCCTATTGCAGCAATAGCATTGTTTGGCGGTACTTTTTTGAAACGTAAGGACCTGGCTTTTCTGGTTCCGGTTGTTGCCATGCTACTTAGTGATTTGATTATTGGATTTCATTCTACCATGCTTCCTGTTTACATGAGTTTCATAGCAATAGTTGGTTTTGGATTGATATTACAAAAGAAGCTAACCTTTGTGAATACAGTTTCAGCTTCGTTAGGAGCATCCATTTTATTTTTCCTGGTTACCAATTTCGCAAGCTGGACTTCGGGCCTCATGCCTTATCCTATGAATGCAGCTGGTCTTGCTGAAGCTTATATTGCCGGTTTGCCTTTCCTCTTCAACGGCATACTTGGTGATCTTTTCTACACTTCAGTACTATTTGGAGCAGTTTACTTAGCAACAAACCGCCAGGCTATTTATGTTAAAAAATAGAACTCACTGATTAAGAAATTTAAATGGAAAAGTCCTTACTTATTAGTGAGGACTTTTCCATTTTTAAAAGGCGCTGTTTATTAAAGGACAGATTTGTCCCTTTTGAGAAGCAGGATAGAATACTGAGGAACAATCATGTATTTCTGATCATTATAAATAATTTCGACGGACCCTTTCAAAAGGAAAATAGCCAAATCACCAACCTCAGGCTGCAATGGAATATACCTGATTTTATCGTCTTTTTTAGGCTTCCAGGGTTCACTGTCATCATCATTAAGATATGGAATGGGAATTCCAGGACCTACTTTTACCACATAACCATGCTGAATTTCTTCTTTTTCCGAATAACCGGGTGGCAGAAACAATCCGCTCTTGGTTTTGCTTTTTGATGTAAGTGGTTTTATGAGTACTTTATCTCCAATTACAATAAGGTTTTCGAGTTTATCTACTGTAAATGTCATAGTTGTTTTTTGAAACATAGTAATTTGCAATGCATTTCCAAAAACCATTGAAAACATGCAAAAGTATATCATTTTTTTGATCTACTTTTGCAGTAAATATCACATTGATTCCGATTTTAAAATTGAAGGGTAAATATATGAAGCTGATAGGAATAGGAATGCCGAAACAAAGAAAATATTCATATAAACCTGTATCTTCTTTTAACTAGCGGGTCTTATGGTTCCATACCTATATTCTTCTTTCATTTTACTCATTTACAACAAATTACAACTATGTCAGATCTCATAAGGCTGCTTCCGGATTCTGTTGCTAACCAGATTGCTGCCGGCGAGGTAATACAACGCCCGGCTTCGGCGGTAAAGGAATTACTTGAAAATGCCATAGACGCTGGTGCAACTCAAATCAAATTATTGGTTAAAGATGCAGGGAAATCGCTTATACAAGTAATTGACAATGGTTCTGGAATGTCGGAAACTGATGCCAGGATGTGTTTTGAGCGACACGCAACTTCAAAAATACGGGAAGCTAACGATCTTTTTTCAATTCGTACGCTTGGTTTCAGAGGTGAAGCGCTGGCATCAATAGCTGCCATTGCCCAGGTTGAACTTAAAACCCGAAAGGTTGAAGAAGAAGTTGGAACAAGTATTATAATCGAAGGTTCGAAAGTTAAAAGCCAGGACCCTGTTGCCTGCCAGCAAGGAACTACATTTATAGTGAAAAATCTGTTTTATAATATTCCTGCCAGGCGTCATTTCCTGAAATCCGACACCGTTGAGTTCCGGCATATACTCGAAGAGTTTCAACGTGTTGCTTTGGTACATCCTGATATCGAATTCTCTTTGTTTAATAACGACAAACCTGTTTTTCAACTTACAAAGGGAAATCTCAGGCAAAGAATCGTACATATTTTTGGCAGCCAGATTAATGAGAAGCTTCTGCCGGTAGAAGCAAAAACGGAGCTTGTTTCAGTTATAGGTTATATAGGTAAACCTGAAACTGCACGGAAAACTCGCGGTGAACAGTATTTCTTCGCCAATGGGAGGTTTATCAAGCATCCCTATTTGCATCATGCTGTTGAACAGGCCTTTGAAGAACTGATTCCCGATTCGGCCATTCCCTCCTACTTCCTTTATATTGAGGTAGATCCGACTACAATCGATATTAATATTCATCCTACCAAGACTGAGGTTAATTTTCAGAACGGACAGCTTTTATATGCCTCCATCCGTACTTCTGTTAAGCACGCGCTGGGAATGTTCAGCCTCAGCCCTACCCTTGACTTTGATACCGAAACAAGCTTCGACTTTGTTGCACCAAAGGGCTATGAGCCAAAAGAGCCTACTATAACTGTGAATCCTGATTATAATCCCTTCAGGAAGCAACCGCAAAACTTTCTGAAAGCTAATGCTGGTATGACTCCAAATCACTCCGGATGGGAAAAGATGTACGAAGGAATTGCAGATCAACGGCCTATACAAACCGAGCAACAAAACAACAATGATTTCAGGTTAATCCCAACTCAGGAATCAGAGAATGAAGCGACAGAAATTGTTCCGGAAGGTAATCTTTTTGCGGCAAATAAACTTTTCCAGGTACAAAACCGTTTTATAGTTGCTAATGTAAAATCAGGTCTGCTTATTGTTGATCAGCAGAAAGCAAATGAACGGATTATTTTTGAAAAAATAAGCTCACATGCGGAGGGGCAAGCCATATCCAGACAAAGAGTTCTTTTTCCTCAAACGATACAGCTCTCGGCTGTTGATTCAGAGATAATTACAGAATTAACACCTGATCTCGACATCCTTGGATTCGAAATATCGGCAATGGGACGAGGAACATTTGTCATAAATACTGTACCTTCGAATATACCGGCAGGCGAAATTATTGATTTTATAGATGGGTTACTGGAAGATTATAAAAAGGATCGTACAGATTCATCTGATGATCAACGCATTAAACTTGTAAGGATCATTGCCGGGAACATGGCAGTTAAAACAGCGAAATCATTAAAGATTGAAGAAATGCAGCAATTGATTGATGAGTTATTCTCCTGCCAGGTGCCTGATATTGCTCCTGATGGCAGCAGAGTGCTCAGGATTATACAGGTGAATGAAATTGATAAATTGATCGGGAAGTAGTTAATAGTTAATAGTTAATAGTTAATGGGAAATAGTTAATGGGAAATAGTTAATGGGAAATAGTCACTAATTCGATTTGAATTTTCATTCATTATTAAGCCTGACGAATGTACACCTCCCATTGATACGACCTTTAGGTCGGGGAATAATTTAAAAAATAAACCGTGGGCTTTACCCCTGAAATTAGGTAAAGATTACAAAATAAGAGATTTTCAATAGATCTGATTCACAAGTAGAAATAAATATATGAGTTACGAAAGATACAGCCCTACCGGCTTTGGAGTTTTGCCGCCGGTTGTCAAAAACTTACTGATTATCAACGTATTGTTCTATATAGCCACCCTGGTATTTGGCTACACTCTGCATATCGACCTGAGTGATTACCTTGGATTGCATTATTTTGTATCTCCGCACTTTGCTACTTACCAGTTTGTTACTTACATGTTCATGCATGATGCGACCAGTTTCTCCCATATACTCTTCAATATGTTTGCGTTATGGATGTTCGGAAGCGTACTTGAACAGGTTTGGGGCCCGAAAAAATTCCTGATTTATTATATGATCACTGGTATAGGTGCCGCTTTGATTCAATTGCTGGTAATTTATATGCAGGTGCATAATGTTGAACTGAGCTTATCTCCCGAACAGATAGCCCAGGTTCGTGAAACAGGTTTCCAGATTTTGAAAGAAAATCAAAATTTTTCTGATCCTTT
The DNA here is from genome assembly GCA_963665485.1 of Bacteroidales bacterium. Taxonomy (GTDB): domain Bacteria; phylum Bacteroidota; class Bacteroidia; order Bacteroidales; family UBA4417; genus UBA4417. Next base: position 3,584,973 of record OY762227.1, read on the forward strand.
AATGGGAAAACTAAATGAACTTTATAACATGACTACAATCGGGGCTTCAGGAGCAGTTTTTGGATTGTTACTTGCTTTTGGTATGCTTTTCCCAAATTCACTTATATACCTTTATTTTTTCATTCCAATTAAAGCTAAGTGGTTTGTAATTATTTACGGAGCCATTGAGTTATTCTCCGGAGTCTATTATACGGGTAGCAATGTCGCTCACTTTGCTCATCTGGGAGGTATGATTTTTGGCTTTTTCCTCATCATTTATTGGAAAAAGAAAGCAAATCGGCATGGAAATCATTATATGCAATAGGTAGTAACTTTTTCAGTTTTATTCGATTACTATTTCCTCAATATCAAGATAAAAGCTAACTTTAAACAGATTTCTACAAAACAATGAATTACAATCAGTCAGCAGGCGAACGATTAAGAAGCATGGTACAAATGAAGCCAGCGCTTTCTCAACTCATAATTGTTAACATAGCAGTCTGGTTTTTTTTGGCTATTATTCAGCTGTTAGGATTTCTACTGGAGCCATCAGCTACCCGAGGTGATCAGGTTTGGCTTGACAGCGCGCTGCAACTGATCGGGGTACCGGCATCAATTCCAAATCTTTTATTAAAACCCTGGACCCTTATTACTTACATGTTTGTGCAGGAAGGTTTCTGGCACTTGTTTTTCAACATGATCTGGCTGTATTGGTTTGGAAAGATCTTCATGGAATTCATGCCCGGACGCAAGATTTATACCATTTATTTTATCGGTGGAATATCGGGAGCTTTGACTTTCATACTGGCTTATAATATATTCCCGGTATTTCATGAAACGCTAAGTATATCTACCACAATCGGAGCCTCAGCATCTGTATTGGCAATTACTATAGCTACCGCGGTACTTGTGCCCGATTATTCGGTGAACCTGATGTTTATTGGCCCTGTTAAGATCAAATATATTGCCATAGTTACCGTTATTCTTGATGTTCTGATGATACGGTCGGGTAACGCAGGCGGGCATTTTGCGCATATTGGCGGGGCCATTTCGGGAGCATTGTTTATTTTGTTTATCCGGAAAGATATCGCCAGGCGCTTAGGACTTTTGCAATTGGTATCAATAATAGGGAGCCCTTTCAGGAGAAAACCGTTGCGAACTGTTCATAGTAAAGGCCGTCCCTTAAGTGATGAAGAATACAACAAGCAAAAAGTACTCAAACAACAAAAAATCGATCATATTCTCGATAAAATATCGCGAAGTGGATATACAAGTCTTTCGGCAGAAGAAAAAGAAATTCTGTTCAACAGCAGTAAAAACGCATAAAGTATCCTTATAACTAAAAGTATTATCAGTTTCCTGAAAAGTGGCAACAACAAAAAAGAAACCAGCTAAAAAAATAAAAGGAAAGATGTCGCTGGCGACCAAAATTATGGTGGCTGTAAATCTTATCTTTATCGGGCTTCTTGTGTCATCTTATTTATCACTCTACATCACACCAGTGAAATTCTGGCCTCTCGCCTTCGCGGGACTTGCGTATCCTGTTATAGTCCTTTTTAACTTGTTTTTTATACTCTTCTGGCTGGTATTCCTGAAAAAATATTTCATTTTATCACTCATTACCCTACTTTTAGGGTTTAACCAGGTAAAATCGTATATAAAATTTTCAGGCTCTGAACGAAAACTGTCGTTTGAAAACAGCATAAAAGTCATGAGTTATAATGTGCGGTTATTTGATTTATACAACTGGCATAATGAATCGGGTAAAACAACAAGGAATGAAATTTTTAACCTGATTCATTCAGAATCTTCTGAAATTCTTTGTATTCAGGATTATTACAGCGGCGCCGGTAAACATGCCGATTTTGCGGACACCATCAGTCAGCAGTCCGGGTACAAATACCGCAGTGTCGAACTTTTTGATAAGAAGGCGAAGGCCCTGCCTTACGGACTTGCGATTTTCAGTAAATATCCAATAGTTGGAACCCAAAAACTTGAATTTCCGAACAGCAGGGTTAATTTCTGCCAATCCTGCGATGTTTTAATTGGTAAAGATACCATCAGGATAATGAACCTGCATTTTGAATCGGTTAAATTCGGGAAAGAAGACTATAATTTTGTTAGCGAAATTACTGCTACACCAGCAGCTAACGAGAATATAAAGAAAGGCTCTATGGCAATTTTCAGTAAAATGAAACATGCTTTTATTAAACGAGCAGTTCAATCCGAAACTGTTGCTGAATTTATCAGGAGCTCACCCTACCCCGTCATTTTAGCCGGTGATTTTAATGATACACCTGTTTCGTATTGTTACAGGCAAATTGCAAATGAATTGGATGATACTTTTGTTGACGAAGGAAAGGGATTAGGACAAACACATGCCCAGATGCTGCCGTTGCTTCGTATCGATTATATATTTCATTCCAAAAATCTGCAAACCATTGAGCACAAAACTATTGATAAGGACTACTCTGACCATTTCCCGGTTGTTGCCCGATTTGTGCGCCAGGATTAGTAACCCGAACCTAAAAGTAAAATCTTTTAGTATGACTTCAACTTAATTTTTCAAATGCAATTCAAACTAACATCCGAATACGTTCCAACCGGCGATCAGCCTGAAGCTATACGGCAACTCACCGAAGGAGTTGTAAGAGGTGACCATGCACAGGTATTACTTGGGGTAACTGGTTCGGGTAAAACATTTTCAATCGCGAATCTCATTCAGCAAGTGCAACGTCCAACGCTTGTACTCAGCCATAATAAAACCCTGGCAGCCCAGCTATACAGTGAATTCAAACAGTTTTTCCCTGAAAACGCGGTAGAATTCTTTATTTCCTATTACGATTATTATCAGCCCGAAGCCTTTATTCCGGTTACAAATACATACATCGAAAAAGACCTTTCGATAAACGAAGAAATTGAGAAACTGCGTTTAAGCGCAACTTCAGCATTGCTCTCAGGACGACGTGATGTTATTGTAGTTGCCTCTGTATCTTGTATTTATGGAATTGGTAATCCGGATGATTTTAATAATAAAGTAATACATATTGCCAAAGGTGATAAACTGAGCCGAAACAAATTATTAAACGCACTGGTTGAAAGTTTATATTCACGTAATGAGTTTGACCTTACCCGCGGTAAATTCAGGGTAAAAGGCGACACCGTTGATGTGTACCCGGCTTCCGCTGACATCGCTTACCGTATTATTTTTTATGGTGATGAAATCGAGAGTTTATCTTCTTTTGATCCGGTGAGCGGACTGTCAATTGAAACGCTGGGAGAAATTACCGTATTTCCGGCCAACATTTTCGTTACGTCCAAAGAAAAGATGAAAGAAGCCATTTGGGAAATACAGGCTGATATGGTGAAACAAGTGGACTATTTTAAAGAAATCGGACGTCACCTCGAAGCTAAAAGGCTGGAAGAAAGGGTTACCTATGATATCGAAATGATGCGTGAGCTTGGATATTGTTCTGGTATTGAAAACTATAGCCGGTATTTTGACGGCCGTACTTCAGGATCAAGGCCTTTCTGCCTTATTGATTTTTTCCCATCCGATTTCCTGATGGTAATTGACGAAAGTCACGCTACAGTACCTCAGATCAGGGCTATGTATGGCGGCGACCGTTCACGGAAACAAAACCTGGTGGAATATGGATTCCGGCTGCCTTCCGCTCTGGATAACCGTCCATTGAAATTTGAAGAATTTGAGACACTCCTGAGCCAGGTAATTTATGTAACCGCAACTCCTTCGGATTATGAACTTAATCAATCGGAAGGCATCGTTGTTGAACAACTTATCAGACCCACCGGTTTACTCGATCCTCAAATTGAAGTTAAACCCAGCCTTAACCAGATTGATGATCTGCTCAATGAAATAGAACTTCGGACCGTAAAAAATGAGCGAATACTGGTAACCACACTTACCAAACGTATGGCTGAAGAACTTTCGAAATACATGCTCAGGCTTGGAATACGGTGTAAATATATTCACTCTGAAGTTGATACACTCGACAGGGTTGAGATTCTTCGCGACCTTCGTCTTGGCTCCATTGATGTGTTGATTGGTGTGAACCTTTTGCGTGAGGGACTCGATTTGCCTGAAGTTTCGCTGGTTGCCATCCTGGATGCGGATAAGGAAGGATTTCTACGTTCAGAAAAATCACTTACTCAAACAGCCGGCCGGGCTGCCCGGAATATCAACAGTAAAGTCATCTTTTATGCGGATAAAATGACTTATTCCATGCAGCGCACCATTGACGAAACAAACCGTAAACGTGCCATCCAGATTGCGTACAATCTGAAATATGGCATCACTCCTACCCAGATAATCAAGAGTATTGAAGCATCAGGGCTTCCGGGTTCAATTGAATACAAAACTACGGATCCAAAGGCTTATGTGGAAAAAGAATCCATTAACACGGCTGCTGATCCGGTGGTAAAATACCTGAACGACGAACAGCTTAAAAAATTCTATGATCAGTCTAGGAAATCAATGGAGAAGGCGGCTAAAGAACTCGACTTTATTGAAGCTGCGCGACTGCGTGACGAAATGCTCGGCTACAAGGAATTAATCGACAGCAGGAAAAAAAATAAATAAAATGGAGATTTCAGAAGAACTTATTGGGAAAGTATTACATATAACTTTCAGTGCCGGGAAGGCGATTATGGATATTTACAGGCAACCTTTCGATGTAGAGTTTAAATCGGATAGCAGTCCTATTACTATTGCTGATAAAACAGCTCATAAAATCATTGCTGAAGGACTTTTAGAAACGGGTCTGCCTGTTTTAAGCGAAGAAGGAGCGCAAACAAGCTACGATATCCGTAAAAACTGGAAAGAATTCTGGTTGGTTGATCCTCTTGATGGCACAAAGGAATTTGTAAAGAAGAACGGTGATTTTACTGTGAACATCGCTCTCATCAGCAATCAGAAACCGATATTTGGTGTTGTTTATGCTCCCGTTCCCGGTTTTATTTATTGGGGAAGTGATTCTGGATCTTTCAGATTGAATGTTACACATTCAGAAAATATTGACTTTGAAAATTTCCACTCGCTGGAGTCCCTGGCTGAGAAGCTTCCTTGTATTTCGCGACCGGAAGGTTACCTGGTTTTAGGCAGCAGATCACATTTGAATATTGAAACAGAATCATTTATCAGCAATCTGAGAATAGCTCATCCGGATCTTTCCTTTATTTCACGGGGAAGTTCATTAAAATTCTGTACCCTGGCCGAAGGTGGAGCTGATGTGTACCCTCGTTTTGGACCAACTATGGAGTGGGATACTGCTGCCGGACACGCAGTAGCAAAGTTCGCCGGCTGTTCAGTCAACCAGTTTGAAAATGGCTTAGCTGTGGAATATAACAAGCCTTCACTGCTGAATCCAAATTTCCTGGCTCTAAGCAAAAAAAAATGAGGTACCGTCAGGCACCCCATTTTTTCCAATCGTAAATCAGTTTTATTTAGCGTTGATGCTGACAAGTTCAACATCAAAAACAAGTGGTGAATACGCCGGTATATTATTTCCCATTCCCTGAGGACCGTAAGCCAATTTCGACGGTACCAGGATTGTTGCTTTTCCACCTGCGCTCAACAGAGCTATTCCTTCGTCCCATCCCGGAATAACCTGGCCTTGTCCAAGAGTAAATTCAAACGGAGTAGCAGGTTTTCTGGTTAATGAGGAATCGAATACTTTGCCATTCAGCAGCTTACCGGTATAATGAACTTTCACCTTATCACCAGCCTTTGCTTTAGGACCTTTGCCTGCTACTTTTTCAACAAAGTATAATCCACTGGCAGTAGGTTTAACAGTTATTTTGTTATCCTTTATATATTGCTGAATTAATGAAGGCTCTTTAGCTACAGCTTCAGCAGCGGCTTTCTTTTTAGCAGCTTCTTCTTCCTTGATTGCTTTATCATTTTCAGCCTTGGTTTTCAGATCGAGAACTTCGATATCATAAACTACAGGCGAGTAAGGGGTTAGAATTTCCTGGCCCTGACCATCCCTTTTACTTTGTGCGCCAAAGCCCATAGCAGAAGGAACAACTACAGTAGCTTTGCTTCCTTTCTTCATTGTTGCGATCGCTTCGTCAAATCCTTTGGTATCAAAAGGCTTACCGTATTCAAAATTGATAGGCTGGTTTTGATCAAGTGTTGAAAAGATTTTTTTGCCTTCAATTGAAGAAACCGTAAGGTTAATCTTTACAAAATCAGTTTTAACAATGCCGCGACCCGAACCAGGATTTTGCGCAATTATATAAATTCCTGACGCTGTCGGCGCCACGGTAACTTTATTTTTTGTCAGATAAGCCTTAATTTTCACCGGCTCTTCTGATTTAAACTTTTCGGCTTTGGCCATTTCTGCTTTTTGACGTTCTTCCACAGTTTCAACATTCAGAAGTTTCACATCAAAATACATCATTGTTGTACTGTCAATTCCAGAAGGTAATTGAGGATACTTAGCGGTTTTGAGGAAAAAATCCTTAGCACTAACGATAAATGAAGCACTATCACCTTTGTGCAACATACCGAAAGCTTCATAAATATCACCCTTAAATTCCGATTTTGACTGGCTTATCTCAAATACTCTTTTTGTTGTTGCTGAATTGAATAACACGGTATCTTTGTCATTAATCTTAAGATGGTACTTGATGTTCATGGAGAGAATACTTCCTTCCTTTACCTTTGTAGTATCCTTGCTTTCAACATAATATTTGTAAAAAATACCACTTTCGGTTTTTTTGTACCCAGGGTATTTTGAGCATGAGGTAATCGCTATTGCGGCAATTAGTGCTCCCAAAGTAATAATTGTTCTGATTTTCATCTTCTTTTTAGTGTTTCAGTTAAATTTAATTAAGGTTAATTTATTTTAAATCAATGAGTTTTACAGTGTAAATAAGTGTAGACTTAGGGGGTATTTTATCCTGATCGCCGGATAATCCATGAGCAAGAAAAGATGGAATTACGAACCTTGCCTTGTCTCCTGCCCGAAGTAAAAGTATTCCCTCTTCCAGGCCACTTTCAACACCACCACTTCCTATCCTGAATTCTTTTGGTCCTGTCTGCAAAGAACTATATACAATTTTGCCCGTTATTAACTTTGTTTCGTATCCGATTCTTGCTAATTTCCCGGTTTCTGCTTTTGATCCATTTCCATTTTCAATAATTTCATATCGAAGACCGGTAGCTGTCACTTTCATATTCCATCCTGTACTGTCTATCAATTTTTCAATCTGTTTATTTTCAAATTCAATAGCAACTTTATTTGCATTAAGTAATTTTTCAGTAACCTGATCCTGGTTCAATGTTTTGGTATTAACACTATCTTTTTTATAGTTACAGGAGTGAAAGCCCAAAATAATGATAAAAAAAAGAATAAGCTGAAATCTATAACTCATGCTGGAATCTTATTTATAGTTGGCAAGAGATTTATGAATTTCGGCGCTGTAAGCAGGTAATAATGATTCGAACCATGCCAGGGTTTCTGGCATACTCTTAAAAATATCGCCGCCAGCCGCATTGCGATGGCCACCCCCGTTAAAATGTGCCCGGGCAAATTCATTCACCGAAAACTCTCCTTTACTGCGCAATGATACCCTAACCCTGTCACCACGTTCAGTAAATAAGGCAGCTACAGCAACATTCTGAATGCTCAGTGCATAATTTACCACGCCTTCGGTATCACCTTGCTGGTAATCATACTTTTCAAGATCTTCCATTGTCAGCCAGATAAAAGCAGTTGCAAATTCCGGCAATACTTTCATATTCGATCCCAGGCAATGACCTAACAACCGCATGCGGCTTTCAGAATACGTATCGTAAACCATGCGATGAACCCTTTCAACATCCATACCGGTCCTGATTAAATCGGACGCAATCACAAACGTCTCCGGGCGATTACACGCAAAACTAAATGAGCCTGTATCTGTCATAATTCCAACAAAGAAACATTCAGCCATTTCTTTCGTAATAGCGGAAATAAGCCCGGCTTCACTAATGATCTGGTACAGGAGTTCTGAAGTAGACGATACACTAACTTCGGAGAAGGAGAGATCAAATTCATTCTCAGGCTGAATATGATGATCAATAAGAACACGAGTAGCATTTGCAGCCTTTAGCTGTTCAGTAAAAAGCTTAACCCTTCCCAGTCCGTTGTAATCCATACAAAAGATCAGATCTGCCGAAGCAATTAAATCGTTACCAACTTCAGGGTTTTCAATATAGATGGCCGCATCGTTTACTCCAGGCATCCATTGTAAAAAAGATGGAAGCTCGTTAGGGATCAAAACTTTAGATTTAATGCCTTGGGTACGCAGAAAATGATATAATGCCAGTGAGGATCCTATTGCATCGCCGTCTGGATTATAATGCGTAGTGATAAGTACATCCGACTTTTCTTCGAGGAGCTTTATCAGGTAGGTAATGGAAGATTCAGAAATGCCCAAGATGGATATTTTAGCTTTGTTTATTTTTTGCAAATTTACCATTTTAACCTTTAGGTTGATCTCGTTAATAAATATTAACTTATATTTGTAGCGAATACAATTTTAGAGCAATATGTCTGGAACTACAACATTTACAATGATCAAACCTGATGCGTTTGAAGCAGGTTATACAGGTTTGATTCTTCAAAAATTTATTGAGAACGGATTCAAAATCAAAGCGTTAAGGCTTACTCATTTGCATAAGGAAGATGCTGAAGCATTTTATGCTGTACATAGCGCAAGACCTTTCTTCAACGGTCTGGTAGCGTTTATGTCATCCGGTCCTATTGTTGCCGCAGTTCTGGAAAAGGAAAACGCTGTTGAAGATTTCCGCAAACTTATCGGTTCAACTAATCCTGCTGAAGCTGCTGATGGAACTGTTCGTAAGCTTTTTGCAACTTCTATCGAACGAAATGCTGTTCATGGTTCCGATAGCGATGAGAATGCACTTATCGAATCTAACTTCTTCTTTTCACATTTCGACAGACATTAATTATTCAGGGAAGAATTCCCTGTAAGTATTGTCCGAATAAAATTCTACGATTTTCAATATTATCTTCGTATCGGTCTCTTTATGCCTGGAACTGACTGATTGATTTTCCTTTTTTCCTGCCTGAAATTCTGATGGAACCTGCTCTTTGTTTTTTAACAAAGGAGCTGAGATTTCATTTTCTTTAATCTCCTGCTGCGTATTTTCATCCGTTTTTGTCTCATCGCTTAAGTCGATTTCCTTGCGAAAATCAGTGCTCTTTGCCGACATCAGTCCGGAAAACAGATCCACGTTCGTCAAATCGACAGTCTGAATAGCGTTCAAGCTTTCGTCATTACTGGATTTGAGAGCAGTTTCTATATGTTTAAATATTGGACCTTTTCCAAACATAAGCCAATCCATATTCACTTCGGGATAGGTGATAAGAATCTTTTGGATAAAATCGAGGCTGGCATTATTCCGGCCGGAAAGAATATGCGATATACTTGATTTCTGCACACCAATCTCATCAGCAAATTGTGCAGCTGTAAGATTCTTTGCTTTGATAAGTAGAGTTATCCTGTCTTTCATTTGTAAACTTTATTTATGTAAACAGAACTACAAATGTAATACTTTGTATTCAATATTGTTATCTGCTAAGTTGAATTAAACATAAATTGTTAACTGACCAGTTTACATTTAAATACTACATTTAAATAGATTATATATAAGCCTGATATACAATATATAACACAATATTTTAAATTTTATTAAATTTAATAGCTGAGTTCTCTTTTACTTGAAGTAATAATGTATATAAATATTTTATTCTATTGAATAATAGATAATTATAATATTATTAATAGAACATTAATTTGCTCAAAATACAATTGTAAACGATTCAATAATAGTTCTTATGTTACAAATGTGAATATGCCTGTAATTGTGGTATTTACAATTATTATTCAATCCTAAGTACATTTGTAAATTATGAATTACATTTGTTATTAATAAATAAATTACATTTGTAACCCAGATAATCAACTATCGAATAGAGACTAGTTATAATTGTAAACCGGATTACCTGGAGTGCAACTCCGGTATTTCTATACTTCACTCCTATCTTTATGCTGAATTAGTGATATCTAAATTTAACTTCTCTATTTTAAATCTAAAACGAGAGAATGTATTATAATTGAAATTTCAAACAAACTTTAACTTCAGATTTATTAAAATCTTCTTGGTAAACAGACATGGTCTGTGATTTTTTCAATTCTCAGGCAGTTAATTTTGAGAAATTTCATTATAAATAATTGTGATAAAATACGTTATAAAGGATTTTCGTTATCTGATGTTAAAGATAAATATTCAGGAATGATATATATTAAAGAATAGAAATCGGATTTTGCCCAAATAAGTTGCTCTTCATAAAATTAATGAAAGTAAATTATGAAAATGTATGATTTCTCTCCGGAAATATCAGCTCAGACGGTTGTCAGAATAATGGCAAAAGAAAATTTATTTATAGTGATAAAATTTTGTCTAACAAAACGGAAAATATTTTTGGAATAGCGGACAGGTTTCAAAGCAAAAAATCACTGATCATTTTTTAATGATTTTACCTGAATATATCACAGATCGTTCCGAAACCTTTATTAAATACATACCCGATGGTAAAAATCCTATATCGTTAATTTGAATGCTGCGAATTGCGCCTTCATTGTGCCGGGTGGAATAAACTACCTTGCTTTGTAAATTCACTATTTCAATTTTAAATTCTCCTTGAATTAAATCCGGGAATACCAGAGTTAATGTCTCTGCAACAGGATTTGGAAAGACGTCAAGTTTATTGACTTTAGTCTTAATTGAAAGTGTACTGGTAGCTGTCAGAAAATCTGGAATCCCCCATCCTAACAGTGAATCAGGCTGATTTGCCTGGCTTGCGGAAGCTTTAATTAACTCAATGAGCTGCATATTGTTCAAATCAGGGAAGGCCTGCCACAGACAGGCAATTATTCCACACATTACCGGAGAAGAAAATGAAGTTCCGTTGCCAGTACCAAGAGTTTGGACATTTTGATTATCTAGATAGAAAATTGCAGTTCCTGAGCCCTGGGCAGCAACTGTTGGTTTAAGTCGTCCATCGGAAGTTGGTCCTACTGAACTAAAACCTGACCTGACGCCTGCTGCGGTTACAGATCCTATTGTAAAAACACTGTCAGCATCAGCCGGCGCGCCAATATACCACCATCCGGCTCCACCTGAATTTCCGGCACTGTTTACAACCAGTATTCCCTTCTCAGCGGCTTTATCAGCCGCTTTTGTGACGACAGTGGTATTCCCGTCCATATCAGCGTAGGTATGGCTGGTTGCATTATTGTCGAATGTTGTGTATCCAAGTGAAGAATTAATCAGGTCTGCACCAATGCTGTCGGCAAACTCGGCTGCGCTAACCCAATAATACTCTTCAACAATGGATTCGCTTGCGAAAACTTCGGACCGTAAAAGCCAGTAATCAGCTTTAGGCGCAGTGCCAATCATTTGTCCGCTGCTATATGCGCCCATGCACGATAGTACGCTTGTACCGTGCGAAGCCATTGAGGTGGCATACACATTATTGCCAGGTTGAGCAAAATCGCGTGTGCCTTTAATCTGATTATTTGCACGAAGGCTGTCAAAACATGTCATTTTATCAACCGAATTAAACCCGGCATCAATCACGGCAATTAACATTCCTTGTCCGCTATATCCCATATTGTGGAGATACTGTCCTTTAAGTTGATTTACCTGGTTAAAGGCAATTCCATAATTGTATAAATCAGTTGTAGCGTTTTTGGTTATACCAGGCAAACTGGGACTTATTGTTTCATTTTCAAAAGCAGGTTTTGTAGATGATGACAGATTTTTACTGTTTTTAGCAAGTAGTTGAATTTCCGAAACATAAGGCAAAGCAGATATTTCATTTATCATGTCGGTATTAGCTTCGATTACGACTGTATTGAACCAGCGGGAGCGCGTTAGAATATTTGCTCCGGTTTTTGAAATAGCTTTTATATATTGATCGTTTACAGGGATATCTGCCTGATCAAAAGAAATTTTTTGTTTTAACCGACGTTCAACAGCTTTATAAGATAGATAATTCAAAGGATTCAATGAACCGGCTTTAACTTCTCCTTTATCTTTAAAATGCAATACATATGTTGCTAATCCGACTTCCTGGGCAAATAAAGAGGTGATGAAGAAAAGTGAAAACAAGACCAATATTGTTTTCTTCATACGTTTTCAGATTTAATTTCAATCATAACAATCAATCAGGTAGTTTGGTTTGACAAACTTCAGGAAGATGAGAATTCCTGTAACCGTGGAATCAGTAAAAGTAAGGAAATATAGTCTTGACATTATACGAGGTTAACGAATTCAGTCTTTAAGTATTTTGAAAGTCATAAGTTGCTCATTTAAAAATTGTAATTTTGCACTATAAAATCCCGGGGTACACTTATGCGTATTGATATCATATCCATTTTCCCTGAAATGTTCGACGGAGCGTTCAGCCATTCGATGATAAAGCGTGCACAGTTGAAAGGACTGGCTGAAATTCACATTCATAACTTACGGGATTTTTCTGACAACAAACATCGGAAGGTCGACGATTATCCTTTTGGCGGCGGTGCCGGGATGGTTATGATGATACAACCCATTGCTTCATGCATCGACAAATTAAAATCCGAAAGAAAATATGATGAGATTATCTTCATGACTCCTGACGGTATCCTTTTTGATCAGCCTTTGGCTAACAAATTATCAATGAGTACAAATATTATTTTAATGTGTGGCCATTACAAAGGGATTGACGAACGGCTTCGTGAGCACTATTTTACAAGTGAAATATCAATTGGCAATTATGTATTAACCGGTGGAGAATTAGCAGCAGCTGTAGTTACTGATGCTGTGATCCGGTTGTTGCCCGGAGTATTGAGTGATGAAACTTCTGCATTATCCGATTCGTTCCAGGATAATTTATTGTCACCTCCGGTTTATACCAGGCCTGCAGATTATAACAATTGGATAGTTCCTGAAGTATTAACTTCAGGAAATGAAAGAGAAATCAAAAAATGGCAGTACGAAAAGGCTGTAGAGCGCACCAGGTCACGCCGACCGGATATGTTACAAGATGCAAAGCAATAATTTACTGAATACTTATCAGGAAAATCTATTGCTATATGCGAATACATTTTGTATTTTAGCCAACACAAACCACTTAAAAACAAAATTATGGGATTATTAGACTCACTTAAAAAACTATTTGGTACATCCAAAGAAGTGACTTCTGCCAAAGCTGCAGAGTTAAAAGATGCAACAGTAGTCAAGGCTTCTGAGTTAAAAGATGCAACAGTAGATAAAGTTGCTGAGTTAAAAGAAAAAGCTGCCCAAGGTGTTGAAACCGCAAAAGAATACACCAAAGAAGTAGTTGAGAAAATCGATGTAGTTATTGATGATGTTAAAGTTGTCGCCAATGAAACAACTGAAAAGGTAATAGATTTTAGTGAAAACCTGAAAGACAAGGCTAAAGAAACACTTAGTAAAATAGATGATAAAGCAGCCAACCTTGTTGACAAGCTTGAAGAGAAAATCAGGTCTGGAGCTGATGAACCAAAGGTACCTGTTGCTGAAGAAATAGTTGAAAAAGCAGCCGAAAAGATTGAACCTGTTGAAAATGAAGCCGCTGATGTTGTTGAAAATAAAGTATCAGAAATTGTTGAAGAAGTTAAAGAGCAGGAAACTGAAATAAAAAAAGGAAAAGCTGAATAGGCGCGTTCCTGATCTCTGAATTCAGATTCTGCTATACAGATTTATCCCTTAGGTTTTAAACCATGGGGATTTTTTATATACCTAAGTAATCCAATTCATCCTTCAAATGATTTTTGATTATATTCCGGATTCTCGTATTGTTACAAGAAATAAAATACTGATAAACAATGATTTATAACAGTGTTCGCGTTAAGCATTAACATTAGGCATAAAGAAAATTATTTCATACTTTTGCGGTTATCAAGGCAATTTACGGTTATCAACAATAGATTGTTAAAAAAACCGGAACAAACTTGTTTTGTATCAAATTTTTAGCGTAAATTTGCACTCATTTTTGAGAAAAACGCACATCTAATACATAAACTAATGAGTAAGAAGGAGTTAATTCAGTACGTTGAAGATACTTTAGTGTTAAGGAATGAATTACCGGCATTTAAAGCTGGTGATACCATTACAGTTCACTATAAAATCAAAGAAGGTGAAAAAGAACGTATACAGCTTTTTCAAGGTGTTGTTCTGCAGCGTTCAGGCGAAGGAGCTACTGAAACATTCACAATTCGTAAGGTTTCGGGAACAATTGGTGTTGAGAGAATCATCCCGGTATGTTCACCTTTCATCGATAAAATCGAAATAAACAAACGTGGTGCTGTTCGCCGCGCAAGGATTTTCTACCTTCGTGATCTTAAAGGTAAGAAAGCACGTATCAAAGAAAAACGTAAATAAGCTCTTCCTGAGTCTGATATTAAAAAACAGGTTGTCCAAACAAGGACAGCCTTTTTTTGTTTTTTCTTTTCTGTAAAATTTAAAACATGAAACTAAGCCTTCATCAATGTATAGGAAACATCACAATGATCTAATGTATTAGTAGAGATATAATTTAAAAATGACTTTTAGTTTTGAAACGCCAAGAGATCAGGTTAAGAATCACATTTTAATTTAAAATATTTTAATCAATCTATAGTAATAAAGCAGATTTTTTTTCTTTCTGCACTCAACTGAATTTTATAACGAAATTCCCTTAATTTTATAGCGGTCTTTAAAATCATGCCTTTAATACAATAACACATTAATTTTAATATATGCAGCAAGGTTTAATTCCAAATGTTTCGGTCGATTGTGTGGTTTTTGGTTTTGATTTCACGAATCTGAATGTTCTTTTGATTGAAAGGAATATGACCATCGACGGTACTGTATATGCTGACCTTAAATTCCCTGGTGATTTAATGAGGCTTGATGAAGATCTGGATACTTCTGCATGGCGGGTTCTGAAGGAGAACACAGGTTTAGGGAATATTTATCTCAGTCAATTGAAGAGTTTTGGTTCACCCGACCGATTGAAAAGAAAACCACGTGACCTGGAATGGCTTCGGCAGATAGATCACCCTGAAGAACATGTAGTTACAATAGCATATTACTCTCTAATCAATATCACCGAACAGCGTAGTCCGGAATTGATTCTGAGTGACAATGCCCGATGGTATCCTGTTCACGAAATCCACGATCTCGTAATGGATCATATGGATATTCTGAAAATCGCTCTCGAACACTTAAGGAGTGAATTGCTTAACAAACCTATTGGTTTTGAGCTATTACCTGAGAAATTTACACTTTCGCAGATGCAAAAGCTTTATGAAGTAATCCTTGGCACAACTTTCGATAAACGTAACTTCAGGAAGAAAATACTGAGCATGAAATACCTGATACCCTTAAATGAAAAACAGGTCGGAGTAGCTCATAAACCTGCCAGGCTGTATATTTTCAGCCGTGAAGTATATACAAAAACGAAGAAGGATAATTTTGATTTCTCGGTGTAGCTTTGGTTGTAGTTAATAGAAAACAGATAATCTTATTATATTAAATCTCAATGACTATGAGACTTTTGTAAAAAAGGGGATTTTCTATTTCCCCATTTTCTATTTACTCTTAATTTGCCCTAACAAATTTCCAGGATATTCATAGTCGTTCCGCGGAAAGTGAATGAATCTCCTTTTTTCAGATCTTTCATTGCCTCAACCAAAGGAACAACGGGTGAAACAACATAAAATGTTTTTCCGTCGATCACAAGCTTGCCTATACCTGCCAAAATATAAAGAGATTGCGTATTCAACTCCACTAATGCTCCGGTTTCAACTTTTATTGATTTACTGCCCGCTTTTATTTGCCTTAAAAATCGAATTTCTTCCTTAACGGCTGATAATTGCTGAGCCAGCATGTCGCGTTTTCGCATCATCTGAGCACGAAATGAATCATACCTGTCACGAGGCGCTCCATACTCATTGGCGCTCTGTTGCGCATCGTTCATAGCAGCAAGGGTATTCGTTTCTGATTCCTCTTTAATTTCGATGCACTTGGCTAATAACTGCTCTTTTATTTTGATATCCAGCGACATAAATACAAATTTGAACCCAGGAAATGATTGTTTTGACAATGTAAAGATAAATCTTTTCACATCTGTTATATTTGCAGGAAACAAATCCTGGTGATTTCATAAATAAATTTCTCCTTTCATTCAAATATGTATGCTGATATTTCAGAGGTTGTTTACCGACCCATACCTGAACATTGCTGCCGAAGAATATTTTGTAAAGCACACAACTGAAGATATGTGCATGATCTGGATTAATGAGCGATCAGTAATTATTGGTAAACACCAGAACGCTTATGCGGAAATAAATTATCCCTATGTTCGTGCATTCCAGATTCCGGTTATCAGACGTATCAGCGGTGGCGGTGCTGTATACCACGATTCCGGGAATGTGAATTTTACATTCATCCATAAAACGGACAAAACAAACCAGGTTGACTTTAAACGGTTTACATCAATTATTGTAAATTTTATACAAAGCTTTGAGATTGAAGTAAATACCAATAAACGTAATAGTATTTTTGCCGGAAACCTGAAGTTCTCAGGACATGCCGAACATATATTTCATGATAGAGTTCTTCATCATGGAACTATTCTTTTTAATACTGACCTTGAAAAGCTGCAAAATTGTCTGACGCCGGAAAAAGAATACCATGGAAAAGCTATGGCTTCAGTACGAGCTGATGTAGGCAACATAGCTCCACTCCTATCCGAAACCATTGATATTAATCAGTTTGCAGAAAGATTAGTTAACTGGCTGATTGATTTTTATCCCGGAAGTAAATCATATACTATACAACCTGATGAAATAATTGCAATTAATCAGCTTTCGGAAACTAAGTATAAAACATGGCAATGGAATTTTGGATATTCACCCGCCTATCTGTTCCAGGTAAATATTCCTTTGATAACAGGTTTTTTACCAATTAGTATAAAAGTTGAGAATGGAAAGATTATTCAGATCAACTTACCTGATGAGCCCGTGAACAATCCATTATCACAAGTATTGAAGAACATGACCGGTGTTTTGCACAAAGAGGAAGAAATTGATAAATTTGTTGAAAATTACCAATCCAGCCTTGAACTTGCGGGTATTAAGATTGTTAATTTTGTTAAAGCATTTTTCAATTAAATGAAAGTCTTTAACCACAAGTAAAAACAGATAAAACCCTAAAAAATCAATTATGCAAACACAGGAAATTTTTGACCGGCTTTGGGCGGACTATATCACTCAAAATCCTGAGGCAAAAAAAGTTTATGACAGTTTTTCCGAAGAAGGAGAAATAGTAGAGAATGATCATATTGCCTTTCGTACTTTCTTCGATACACGTATTAATGTTGATGTACTGGCCCGTCCATTCATGGAAGCTGGTTACATTCAAAAAGGCTATTATATTTTTGAAGATAAACACCTTACGGCCAAGCATTACGAACATAAGTCTATACCAAATGCGCCACGGGTATTTATCAGTCAGTTAATGACTGATCATTTCAGCAAGGAGTTACAATCTATAGTAAAACAATGCGCTGCACGCGTACCCGATGAACTTGTATTTGGCAACGACCTAATATTTTCGGGTAATGTTTGGGGGCCACCTTCCTACGAAACTTATGAAATGCTGCGTAAAGAATCGGAATATGCCGCCTGGCTTTATGTATATGGTTTTGTTACTAATCACTTTACTGTAAGTGTCAATTCACTCAAAAAATATAACACCATTCAGAAAGTCAATCAGTTTGTTAAAGAGAAAGGATTTTTACTTAATAATGCCGGCGGCGAAATAAAGGGCACACCTGACGAATTACTCGAACAATCAAGTACCAGGGCCGGATTTCTTCCTGTTGATTTTGTTGAAGGCACATTTGAAGTTCCCTCCTGCTATTACGAGTTTGCGATAAGGTATCCTGATGCAGATGGCAAATTATATTCCGGATTTATAGCTAAATCAGCCGATAAAATTTTTGAAAGCACTGATTTTTATAAAAAGTAGAAAATTTTGGTATAATCAACTGAAAGGCAGGCAAATCGGATAAAGATGATCTGCCTTTCTTTGTTTGTACCGAATAATAAAAGATGGTGATTTTTGAAAGAAAAGGATAAAATTTCATATTCAGATTTTTTTTTCGACTCTAAGCAACTTAAAGAGTTTCCTTATGATTCCTCACAATTTTGTACCTTTGAATAAAATTAGCGCATCGCACGGAAATAAATTTTAATTTTTGAACATACTTACGATAAGCTGTTTGGAATTTAAGTTTGTTTCCTTGTAAAACATGATTAAATCTTAATTGATTCAATACTCTGACTTATGAAAAACATAAAGAAGCACTATCATATAAAAGCTTTGGCTGAGGACATTTATACAGCCCTGACCAACCCGCTCACAATTGAAATATGGAGTGGTGCAACCGCAGTAATGGAACCGGTTGCCGGTACTGAATTTTCGTTATGGGATGGTGAAATTTCAGGAGTAAATATAGAACTCGAACCCGGCAAGAAAATTGTACAGGAATGGTATTTTGAGGACGAAGACGGATTGCCTTCGGAACATAAATCCATTGTTACCATTAAGCTGCATAATGAAGGCAACTCAACGGATGTTGAATTACTTCACATTAACATTCCCGAAGAAGCCTTTGATAATATTGTGGATGGTTGGGACCGATACTATTTTAAACCGTTGAAAGAACTTGTAGAAGAATAAGATGGATAAAACAATAATTCCCCATAATATACTTAGTGAACTTAAAGCATCTTTTAAAGGCGAGGTATTTTCCGATGAATATACACGCCTGATTTATGCTACAGATGCTTCCGCGTATCGAGAAATGCCACAGTTGGTTGTTCGTCCGGCTGATATCGACGATCTGAAAAAGCTGATTTCCTTTGCCCGGAGCCAGAAAACATCTCTGATTCCACGCGCAGCCGGCACTTCGCTTGCCGGGCAGGTAGTCGGAGGTGGAATTGTTGCTGATGTCTCAAAACATTTTAACCAGGTGCTCGAGATCAATACTGAAGAGCATTGGGTTAGGGTACAGCCGGGAGTAGTTCTGGATGAATTGAATAAAATACTGGAACCAACAGGATTATTTTTTGGCCCGGAAACTTCAACCTCGAACCGCTGTATGATGGGCGGAATGGTTGGAAATAATTCATGTGGCTCACATTCATTGGTTTATGGCAGCACACGTGATCATACACTTGAAGTAAAAGCACTGTTAAGTGATGGATCTGAAGTTGTTTTCGGAAAGCTTACAAATGCAGAATTTGAGACGAAATGTTCTTTAGAATCTCTTGAAGGCCAGGTGTATAGGAATATCCGCAGTATACTTGGAAATAAAGAAAACCAGGATGAGATTAGGGCACAGTTCCCTGACAAATCCATCCACCGCAGAAATACCGGCTATGCCATCGATTTACTGCTTGAAAGCAAGCCATTTACTTCAACTGATGAAGAGTTTAACTTCTGCAAGTTAATAGCCGGTTCCGAAGGTACTTTGTGTTTTATAACAGAAATAAAACTGAACATTGATCCGCTTCCACCAAAAGAGAAAGCGCTGATTTGTGTTCACTGCAATTCGCTGGATGAGACATTTAAAGGAAATATTATTGCTTTGAAACACAATCCTGTGGCTATTGAGCTGATGGACAATATAATATTGGAGCAAACTAAAGCCAATATTTCACAACGCAAGAACCGTTTTTTCATACAAGGAGATCCTGCAGCTATGCTTCTTATCGAGCTGGCTGAAAATTCAAAAGAAGAAATCGATCTGAAAGCTGCAGCTGTTATAAAAGATTTACAGTCTGCTGGTTATGGCTATCATTTCCCGCTTGTCTACAACCAGGATGTTAATAAAGTATGGGCACTACGCAAAGCCGGACTGGGCGTTTTATCCAATTTGCCTGGTGACGCGAAACCAGTTGCGGTAATTGAGGATACTGCGGTTAATCCGTTGATTATGCCTGAGTATATGAAGGATTTCAGGCAAATGCTCAAAGAGTTAAATCTGGAGTGTGTTTATTATGCTCATATTGCTACTGGTGAACTTCACCTTCGTCCTGTTCTGAATTTAAAAGACCCGAAAGATGTTGAACTATTTCATACTGTAGCGCTTGAAACCGCAAAACTGGTAAAAA
The DNA here is from genome assembly GCA_963665485.1 of Bacteroidales bacterium. Lineage (GTDB taxonomy): Bacteria > Bacteroidota > Bacteroidia > Bacteroidales > UBA4417 > UBA4417. The sequence continues at coordinate 3,605,220 of OY762227.1, forward strand.
AATACCGGGGATCGCTGAGCGGGGAGCATGGCGACGGTCGTCTGAGAGGAGAATTTATCCCGTTGATGATTGGGGATAAAAATTACTCGCTGCTCGAAAGCATTAAAGAAACCTGGGACCCGGAAGGCATTTTCAATCCGGGGAAAATTACACGAACTCCACAAATGAACACCAGCCTGCGTTACAAGTCAGGCCTGGTTGTAAAGGAACCTGAAACCATTTTCGATTTTTCAAATACACATGGAATTTTGCGCGCTGCCGAGCAGTGCAACGGATCAGCCGATTGCCGGAAGAGTGCAGTTATTGGCGGAACCATGTGCCCCAGTTACATGGCAACAAAGGACGAAAACTCGACCACACGCGCCAGGGCAAATGTTTTACGCGAATTCCTTACAAATTCCGACAAGAAGAATCCCTTCGATCATAAAGAAATTTACCAGGTGATGGATCTTTGCCTGTCGTGCAAAGGCTGTAAAAGCGAGTGCCCGAGCAATGTTGATATGGCAAAATACAAAGCTGAGTTTCTTCAGCATTGGCATGATGCGAACGGTGTTCCGTTGCGCACCCGACTGATAGCCAATATTTCGCAATTAAATAGGCTTGGAATGATTGTCCCTTCCATTTTTAACTTCTTTGTTTCCAATGAGTTTACATCAGGGATTATGAAGAAGTCATTGGGATTTGCGCCTAAACGTACCATCCCGACCCTTTATAAAATAACGCTTCGTAACTGGGTTAAAAAGCTATCTCCAGCTCAGAATATGGCAACAAAAGGCAAAGTGTTTTTATTTGCCGATGAATTTACTGATGTGAATGATGTTGAAATTGGCATCAAAGCAGTTAAGCTTCTTAATAAACTGGGTTACAAAGTTGAAATTCCTGACCATGTTGAAAGTGGAAGAGCTTATTTATCTAAAGGATTTGCCAGGAAAGCGCAACAACTGGCAAAAGCAAATATCACAAAACTTCATTCTGTTATAAACGAACACACTCCATTGGTAGGAATAGAACCTTCGGCCATATTGAGTTTTCGTGATGAATATCCAGATCTGGCAGGCAATGAACTTAAGACCAAAGCTTTAGAATTAGGGAAGAATTGCCTTATGTTTGATGAATTTATTATGCGTGAGGTACAGAAAGGTAACATCAGCTCATCTCAGTTTACTGATGCAAAACAGCATATTCGTTTGCATGGTCATTGCCATCAGAAAGCACTAGCTTCTACGGGACCAACCAAAGAGATGATTTCATTGCCAGCCAATTATACTATTGACGAAATAAAATCAGGGTGTTGCGGGATGGCCGGTTCTTTTGGTTATGAGGCTGAACATTACGAAGTATCTATAAAAGTGGGTGAACTGGTTTTATTGCCAGAAGTGCGTAAAACGCCTGAACACACCATCATCTCCGCTCCCGGAACCAGCTGCAGGCACCAGATAAAGGATGGAACAGGGCGCGTCGCACAGCATCCTATCGAAGTGTTGTATAATGCACTCCTTATTTAGTTTCTACTCAGAATGTACAGCAAACAGAGTCCTTTGAGAATTTTCAGGCATTGTCCGAAATGTGGGAGTCCTGATTTTAAGGCCAATACTGAAAAATCTTTACTGTGCAATAGCTGTGGCTTCATATATTTTATCAATATGACGGCAGCTGTTGCAGCTATTATTAGAAATGGAAGTAACGAAGTTCTTTTTACAGTCCGCAAACATGAACCGGCTATAGGAATGCTTGACCTTCCGGGAGGTTTTGTCGATCTGGGCGAAACGGCTGAAGAAGCAATTGCACGGGAAATTCATGAAGAATTAAATCTTACTATCAATAAAATGGAATTTGTTGGTACGTTTACCAACAAATATATTTATGGAAATATTGAATACCAGACACTTGACCTTGTTTTTAATTGCACCGTTGATTCATTTTCCGAACTTCAGGTAGCCGATGATGTTTCGGGATATGTTTTCAGAAATCCGACAATAGTTGATTCCAATGAGATCGGGTTGGAATCAATAAAAAAGATTGTAAATCATCTCGCCTCAGGCATTTAAAGTCGGCCTATTTCCCCAATTCAAACTTTTCCTACATTATTAATTTTCCTGGATTTATTTATGTGATCAAATATTTCGTATTTTTGCGAAATACTAAATGGTTTATGAAAATACCTTATACAGAGGACCAGATAAAATTAGCCAGGTTTGCCAAAGCAATGGGGAATCCTGCCCGAATAAAAATCCTTGAAATCCTTTCGGACCGTGGTTGTTGCTACAGCGGAAATATTGCTGATGAATTCCCGATAGCTCTCTCAACTCTTTCGCAACATTTAAAAGAATTGAAATCAGCAGGTTTAATCCAGGGTGAAATTAATCCTCCATTTATAAAGTATTTTATAAATAAAGAGAATTGGGCTCTGGCCAAACAACTTATTGATACTTTCCTTGCTGATAAATCAGTTAAAGCCACAACTTGTAATGTCTGATAACAGCTTTTCTATAAGTAACAGAAACATAAGCAAATTCCTGCCTTTGCTGCTTCTACCGGTTTGGTTTCTGCTGTATCATAACCTTCAATGGCTGACAGATAAACTTGTTTATGATGTTTTCGGTTTAATTGCCGGAACGCATATCACCGAAACTTTGCGTTTCTTTATTTTTGAAGTACCAAAGGTATTAATGCTGCTGGCCCTTATCATTTTTTGTGTTGGCATAATACGTACTTATTTTTCGCCTGAGCGCACCCGCAAAGCACTGGAAGGAAAATCTCTTTTCACAGGAAATATAATGGCTGCATTACTCGGAATTGTAACGCCATTCTGTTCCTGCTCAGCTATTCCGTTATTCCTTGGATTTATTGAATCCGGGATTCCGTTAGGGGTAACTTTTTCATTCCTGATTGCAGCCCCGATGATTAACGAAGTAGCTGTTATTTTGCTTTTCGGGTTGTTCGGATGGAAAACCGCGCTCATTTATATTTGCACAGGTTTGGTGATAGCAATCACAGCCGGGTGGATTATAGGCAGGCTACACCTCGAAAAATGGGTTGAACCCTGGGTTTATGAACTTAAAGCCGGTGATCACCCAGATGATGAAAAACTAACATCAGGCAAACGCATTAAACTGGGTTTAGAGGCTGTTAAGGAAATTGTCGGTAAAGTCTGGATTTATGTAATGTTGGGAATTGCCGTAGGTGCAGGAGTTCATGGATATGTTCCACAGGATTTTATGGCCTCATTTATGGGAAAATCTGCCTGGTATTCGGTTCCTCTCTCCGTATTGATAGGAATACCACTGTACTCTAATGCTGCAGGCATCATTCCAATTGTCTCCGCTTTAATTGAAAAAGGTGCCGCACTCGGAACTTCGCTTGCTTTTATGATGTCAGTAATCGGGCTATCGTTACCCGAAATGATTATTCTACGAAAAGTCCTTAAGCTGCCGCTTATCTTCACCTTCATTGGTGTTGTTGGAACTGGCATTATCATTGTAGGTTTCTTATTCAACTACATTTTTTAAAAAAAAAATGAGCCAGTGAAGAATACAGTATCTGAATGTGACTGATTTTTTTGAGCAATACCAATGAGCAAAATAAATATTAATCTTAATCGTAAATAAAAATGGAAATCAAAATCTTAGGAACCGGATGTTCCAATTGCAAAAACCTGGAAAAAGCAACTCGTGAAGCTGTTGCTGAACTTAAGCTCGATGCAAATGTGGTGAAAGAGGAAGACATTGTAAAAATTATGGGTTATGGCGTTATGCGTACCCCTGCCCTGGTGGTGGATGAAAAGGTATTGATGTATGGACGAGTGCCATCGGTAAAAGAAATTAAGGAAATGCTTTCAAAATAAATCCTTCAAAAAATCTCAATGATGAAAAAGATGCTTATTGCAGCTAGTCTGCTGCTGCTCGTTGCTGGAATTGCCCTGGCACAAAAGCCAACCAAACTGAAAATCGTTTATTTCCATTCGGAACACCGATGTCCAACCTGTATCTCAATTGAAGAAAATGCAAAAAAAACGCTGAACACCTATTTCGCCAATCAATTGAAGGATGGAACTATAACTTTCGAAGTCCTGAATATTGATGAAAGCAAAAACACGAAGTTGGTTGAGAAATATAAAGCTGAAGGATCATCGTTGTTCCTTACCAAAGTAAGTGGTTCGAAAGAGACAAATACAGATTTTACCAATTTTGCATTCAGTTATTCCCGTAATCAGGCGGATAAATTTATTGCCGGACTGAAAGCGGAGATTGAGAAAAATTTGAAATAACCAGAGAATGGAGTTCCTTCAAAACCTTATCGACCAAAGCACGTTTCCATTGCTAACGGCATTTCTGCTAGGTTTGATGACTGCCATCAGCCCTTGCCCGTTGGCAACCAATATTACGGCTTTAGCCTATATCAGCAGAGATGTTGAGAACCGCCGTACTATATTCATGAATGGCTTATATTACACCATCGGAAGGGCACTTACCTACACAATACTCGGATCAATTATATTTTTCGGGGCAAGCAAATTTCATGTCAGCCGCATGGTGCAGGCCAATGGCGAGAAATGGATTGGACCTTTGTTACTGGTAATAGGAATATTTATGCTGGGAGTTATCAAACTACCTGGCTCATCCGGAGCTCTTTTACAAAGGGTTGCCAATAAAGTAAAACTTGGTAGCAGCTGGGGAGCTCTTTTGCTGGGAATGATCTTTGCGTTGGCTTTTTGTCCTTATAGTGGAGTATTATATTTTGGGATGCTTATGCCGATGGTGCTTTCCCAACCTGAAGGACTATTTCTGTTACCCGATTTTGCCATCGCTACAGGTTTGCCGGTTGTTCTGTTGTCCTATTTGCTAGCCTTCAGTATTGGAGGAATTGGTACATTCTACAGAAATATAAAAACCTTTGAGCTATGGTTCAGACGAATTGTCGCAATACTGTTTATCCTGACAGGAATTTATTTCGTTTGGACTTATTTTGCTTAGGTAATGAATCAAACAAGAAACCTGAGACAAATAATATTCTCTTAAGAAAAACATTAACAAAGACTGGCAAAACGCAAAAAAATACAACACAATAGACTAAAATTCGGATAAATAAAATTATGATTACTTCTAAAACACCTGTTTACCAGGAATTTTATATCGAAGGTGTGTCGCATATCACACCTCAAAACGCGATTGCGGAATTACGCAACGGAACTGCAATCCTGGTTGATGTTCGCGAAGAGCAGGAATTTAAACTTGAGTTTATTCCTCTTAACGATGTTTTTTATTATCCAATGTCAGGAATAGTAGAGCAAATGCAAAATATTCCAACCGATAAACCAATCATTGTTATTTGTAATGCCGGTGTTCGCAGCTCAAAAGTCGTAAATTTGTTTAACAGGAATGGTTTTCCTGAATCAGCAAATTTAGATGGAGGAATTATGATGTGGAAAGCTCAGGGACTGCCGGTAGAAAGTGATATTTCATCAGGGTGCGGTTGTGGTTGTTCATGTTCAGGCTTATGAAAGAGTTTAAAATGTTATTAATCATAAAATCCCTTAAAAATGAAAACAAAATCATTAGGATTTATTGGTGGAGGCAGAATTACGAAAATAATGCTGCAGGTAATCGCTAACAACAAGAGTGAATATAAGGCAATTGTTGTTTACGACATTAACTCTGATATTTTAGTTTCGCTTAAAAATCAGTTTCCCGGCATCCAGGTAGCCGGTTCAGTATCAGATGCAGCAAAACAGGATATGGTCTTCATCGCCTTGCATCCCCCGGTAATAATGGAAACACTTGAATTAGTGAAGGATCAGTTTAAATCAGGATCAATAATAATTTCATTAGCTCCTAAAATTACTATCGCAAAGATTGCATCCAAACTTCCCGATTTTATAAATATTGTGCGCTTAATTCCGAATGCTACGTCCATAATTAACGAAGGATACAACCCGGTATGTTTCTCCGAAGATATGCCGGACCTGAAAAAGCAAACTATACTAAGAATACTCCGAAGAATGGGGCATACATTTGAAGTACCTGAACATAAACTTGAAAGCTATGCTATTATGTCAGCCATGCTTCCCACCTATTTCTGGTTTCAAATGAAAGAGTTGGTCGACATAGGCTGCCAGACCGGGCTATCCTTCGCGGAGAGTCAAAATACTGTCAGAGATACTTTGGTTGCTGCAATCAAGACCTATTTCTATTCAGGGCTGCAACCTCAAGAAGTAATTGATCTTATACCGGTAAAACCAATCGGGGATCATGAGCAACAAATTAAAGATATCTATAATGAAAAACTTTTAGCTTTATTTGAGAAACTGAGTACGTAACACTACCCGGCAATCTTTTTAAAAGACTGCAATTCTTTAATTGCACCGACAGGTATCATCTTTCGGTACAAATACGGAGACAGATGGTTGGATTGAGAAACGGAATTCCTTAATGTTATTTTTATTTACTGTTGAAAGCCTTTTGTGCATATTTTTGACAACCAGCAACATAAAAGAACGAATCCACAGAATTCAGCCACTCTACAATTGAAATTATGCGAAAGGATTTTATATTACGTTAATGGCTGGACATATTTCTTCCAGAGGTTCCTGTCTAAGGCGCCATTCCTTTATGCTGAGTAAATCCCTGGAAAAGAAAAGTTTAGTTCATTATTAGAAGAGTATTGCAAACCAGAAGAATCCTTTTAGGAAAGAATAATCGTTTTAGGATTGATCCTGTACAAATAACGCTTTTTAGCTTCCTCAGGATCTGCCCCTTTCGCTATATAAATGGTTGTTTTGTGGTCAATTTCTACTGCCTGAAGTTTAGCTACATCAGGTGAATCATAATTACTCTGTTTTTTTTCACTCATAACCTTAACGGTACGTTTAAAGATGAAATTCACTGAAAACCAAAACGTAAAGGTATTGTTTATTTCGGATATTCAATTTATGAATGCAATGATCGCTTAATAATGTTTATTTTTACCTACTAATTTCATTTATAAAAAAGTATATGAAGAATATTATGATTTTAATACTAATGATTGGGTCATTTACAGCCATTTGTCAAAAACCGGATTCTTTAAAAACAGTAAGCTGGCAAAAAATTTATCGGGCAAGCGCCACAAAAATTAATGACCTTGTTCACACAAAACTTGCTGTTAGCTTTGATTATTCTAAATCATGGATGTATGGGAAAGCCTGGATAACTCTTCATCCACATTTTTATCCTACCGATTCTTTAACTCTCAGCGCCAAAAGGATGAATATCAATGAGGTTTCAATTATTAAAGCGGGGAAACATATTCCTTTGAAATTTGAATATGACAGTCTGAAGCTTCATATTAAGCTTGATAAGGCTTATAAATGTGGTGAAAATTATACAGTATTCATTAATTACATTGCCAAACCAAATGAATTTAAAGTAAAAGGAAGTCTAGCCATTTCGAGTGACAAAGGCTTATACTTTATTAATCCAAATGGTACTGATAAAAGCAAACCTACACAAATCTGGACCCAGGGAGAAACCGAGTCGAATTCATCCTGGTGCCCTTCAATTGACAAACCCAATCAGAAAACAACGGATGAAATTAGTATGACGGTTCCTGCTAAATACCAGACGCTGTCGAATGGAATAATGGTAAGCCAGAAGAAGAATTCTGATGGAACACGCACTGACACCTGGAAAATGGACCTACCTCATGCTCCCTATCTTTTAATGATGGCTGTGGGCGAATTTTCAATTATTAAAGACAGTTACAAAGGAAAAGAAGTAAGCTATTATGTTGAAAAAGAATATGCGCCGGTTGCCAGGAAAATATTTGGACTTACACCGGAAATGATTGCTTATTTCTCAAAAATCACCGGGATTGAGTTTCCCTGGCCCAAATATGCCCAAATTGTTTGCAGGGATTTTGTAAGCGGAGCCATGGAAAATACGACGGCAACTTTACACAGTGAATCTGCTCAGCAGGATGCCCGGCAACTCATCGATAGAAATGAATGGGAAGACGTGATTGCGCATGAACTGTTTCATCAATGGTTCGGAGATTATATTACTACCGAAAGCTGGAGTAATCTTACACTTAACGAATCGTTTGCCGATTATAGTCAGACTTTATGGGATGAGTATAAATATGGTAAAGACGATGGTGATGCGGAAAATTATCAAGGGATGCTGACCTATTTACAGGGAGGAAACGATAAAAAAGATCTGGTTCGTTTTTATTACAAGGACCGCGAACATATGTTTGATCAGGTAAGCTATCAGAAAGGTGGACGTGTGCTGCACATGCTCCGAAACTATGTTGGAGATAGTGCATTTTTCAAATCAATGAATCTTTTCCTGAAAACAAAGAAATTTCAATCGGCTGAAGCACATGAACTCCGTCTTGCTTTCGAGGAAGTTACAGGGCAGGATTTGAACTGGTTCTGGAACCAATGGTATTATGACTCAGGTCATCCAAAGCTTGATATCAGTTATAATTATGATTCAGTTGGCAAAACAGCTAAAGTATTTATTAAGCAAACCCAGGCTGATAAGGTTTTCAGGTTTAAAATTGCTGTGGATGTATACCAGGGCTCTGAAATGAAAAGATATAATGTGTGGATTGATCAAAGCGATGATACACTTTCATTTCCGGTAATGTCCAAACCAAATCTTATAAATGTTGATGGCGATAAAATTCTGCTCTGCGAAAAAACTGATCATAAAACGTTAGATAATTATATTTTTCAATACAAAAATGCCGGTTTATATGTCGACCGAAGAGAAACCATTGCTTTTGCTGCTGAAAAACAGGGAGATGATCCCAAAGCTATGGAATTTCTAAAGACAGCCTTAAATGACAAATATTATGAATTAAGAATATTGGCTTTGCAAATGCTTAATACAGAGAATGATTCAGTAAAGAATGTCTTTGAACCAATACTTGTCAACATAGCAAAGAATGATCCCAAATCGTTGGTGAGAGCAAGTGCAATAGCTGTTCTTGGCAAATATAAAAAGGGCACGTTCAAGCCAATATTCATGAACGCTATCAACGATTCTTCCTATTCAATTGCTGGTAATGCGCTTATTGCGCTGAGTGAAATTGATAGTCTGGCAGCGCTGGAGAAGGCGAATCGCTTTTCTTCTCTGCATGTTAAGGGAGCGTTTTCCGATGCAATCGACAATTTATTGTTTAAATATGCCAACGAAAATGATTTCGATTCTCTTGCATTGCGGTTCGAAAAATTGCCTTTCGGGAATTTTAAGTTTATGATTCTACAGCCATTTTCAAGTTTCCTGAAAAAAGTGAGGAATACTGCAATTTTCGAAAAAGGTATTGATATGATCGTGAGTTTCCGTGATACAATTCCTGAACAGTTTAGGGACCAGGTTTTACCCTATTTAAATGGGATGATTTTAAATGGTATAGCGGCTTCAAAGGAATCAGATAGTATGACTGAACAGGCAGATTATGTTAGATCAAAACTTCCCGGGCAAGCAAAAGATGGTGCTACATTTGATGTTCCTTCAGAATCCCTGCAAAAATATACAGGAGACTATGAATTAAACGGAAAAACAATTAAAGTTGAGTTGAAAGGCAATAAAACGCTGATCCTGGGCTCTGTAAATGAACAGGTTATGGAATTAATTCCACTATCAAAAGATAAATTTGCTATTAAATATATGGAAGGACTTACAGTCGAATTTATTTACGATAAGAAGCAGGAAATTACTGAAATGCTGATTTCATCTTCTGTTTCTCAAGAAAAAGCGACAAGGAAAAAATAGATTTATGTATAGTCAGATTTTGGGCGTGATGCAGACATATGCATTATACAGATTTTCAATTTATTAAAACTCCATTCGGCATATATTTCAAATCTGAAAAAAGTCCGCCTTTTAACAAACTACACTTTCGCTTTTAGTTGCATTTTTCTGCCATATCTAAAACCAAAAACCCACTGAAAAGTACTCATTTTCAGTGGGTTTCTCTATATTTCTATTAACTTACGCGGAGAAGGGGGGAACATAACCTTGCTATTATTAAAATATATTTATCCTTGTTAATATATATCATATACTCTGTTTATCAGTTATCTATATCAACTATTCTGGAATAAAATATATTGAGATAAAATAAAAAACATCAATTTATGTGTGTATATTTGGGGGTAAATTACACACACTTTTATAATGGCAAAGATAAAATTCTATCTTGAGAAACGAGCTGGTAAAACAAAGGACCTTCCAATTATCCTTAAATATTCTTTCCTTAATCAGCGCCTGGAATATTATACTGGCTATAGAATTGATTTAAACCATTACAACGAATTCTACTGGAAAGATAAAAACCAGAATAAAAAAGCGGTTAAAAAATCAGCACCCAAATCTCAGTTTATAAATGATAATCTTGATATCCTGGTAACTCATATCCAGAATATTGAAACCAATGCCAAAGCATTAGGGTTACCTCTTACACCCATCTATTTCAAAGATGAACTCAACAAATTAGTTAAGCAGAAGCCAGAGGAATCCAAAAAAGTCAATCTACTTCAATTCTTTGATATGTATATTGAAAACTGCAAAACTGCAATTAACCCTAAAACTGGTCATATTTTGAGTAAGGCTAATAGTGTCAAGTATGGTACAATAAAAAAGCTTATAGAGGACTTTGGTAAATATAGGGGCAAACAAGTTGATTTTGAGGATTTTGATAAAGCGCTTTACAATGAGTTTGTCAATTATATGATTCATCAGAAGAAGTATTCTATAAACACTTATGGAAGGACAATCAGGTTTGTAAAAACAGTGCTTAATGCTGCAACAGAGCAAGGATATAATACAAAACTGGAATTTAAAACCACTTTTAAAGGCGTAACTGAACCAAGTGACAGCACTTACCTAAACGAAAAGGAACTAGAAGCAATATATGCACTGGACCTGAGCGGAGATTTTAAACATGAACGGGTAAGAGATTTGTTTTTAATAGGGTGCTGGACAGGGTTAAGGTTTGGAGACTTCACCACAATAAAAAAGGATGATATAAAAGACGATAGAATTAGAGTCAAAACTCTGAAGACAAGAAGTAAAGTGGTCATCCCTATCCTTCCAACCGTGAAGCATATATTGGAGAAATACAATTATGAACTCCCTCCTGCCATTAGTAACCAGAAATTTAATGAATACTTGGGAGAAGTAGCGGAGATGGCTAAAATTAACGAGCCATTTACAAAGAAAATTACCAAGGCAGGTAAAGTTCAATCCTTAACAGCGCCAAAATATGAATATATTACCAGTCATGTGGCAAGAAGGAGCTTTGCCACTAATGCTTATAAACGAGGAATAGGTACAATTTTAATCATGGCTATGACAGGCCATAAATCAGAAAAGGAGTTTCTTAAATACATCAAGATTTCCGATGAAGAGAATGCAGATCTTTTTGAAGAAAGTTCAAGTTGGTAATCAAAATGCCTTAAGTTAAAATTTAAAATATCTCATGATCATGAACTTAGAGGAAATAAATAATCAGCAAATCCTTGATTTTCTAAAAGAAACACCAGTTAAAGCTATTTCATATTCTGAAATAACCGAATTGGCAAAGATAGTCGCTGTTAAGATTACAAAACCTAGCCATGCAGACACATTGACGACTGAAGAGCTTCTTAATCTTTTAAAAGAGATAAACTTGAAGAGAGTAGATGTTGTCAATTATCTTAGATTAAAGATAACTTCACACGCAAAAGTAAAATCTGAAATAATTTTCATCCGAGCAAAGAATGAAATTGAACTAAAATTGAATCCTTCTTATATTGATATTATTGAATTCCTCAACTATTCACTTAATGCTTCTATAAAAAGTTATAACAGATTAGGCTTTTGGAATGTTCAAGATAGATTTAGTTTGAGGAAAAAAGTAAATGATGCTTTACTGAATGTTTACATTCCAGAGTCTGAATCACAAATTGAAGTTCATCTAATTCCTGAAAAGTTAACATTTATATTATCCGAGCAATACGCCAGAATTAAAAAAATCAGTTATCTTAAAGCACTCATAGCCTCATATGATAAATATTTAGATACTCCAAATGCAACCCAGGAGCCTTGGCAATATAGACATGAAATTATTACTCCTTTAGATAAAGGGAATTTACCTCCAAACGAAGCATCAATTATGAGTGCACAAACGCCTAAAATATTTGCTTGGCATTATGCAATTGCATTGGCCCTTCTTCAGCAATCTGGAGTCCTGACTTATACCATAGGGAAGAAAAAGGATACAATAGATCAGGCCAGACATTTCTTTAAATGTGATCGTGATGATTCCCTTCCAGAAAACATCTATGACAGCATAAAAAAAATGAAATATCCCAGAAATGAGCAAGATTGGGATGTAAACTATGCCCTTGAACATGAATTTACTAAGAGGCGAAGAAATTATAAGCAAATTGTGAAAAATCTATTAAGTAATAATGCAAGTGCTATCGCTCTATTAGATACATTAATTAATTGATTGAAATAGAGTCAAATAACTCTTAGGGATTTAAAAGGATTTTTCCTTTCTTATCCCTTTTACGTTTCATTTATTTTATTATATTCCTTTGTGATTGTTTTTAAGAAGATAATCATGGAGAGAGTTTTAATGTTTAATATTCCGGTTCCAGATCTGGTTGATCTGATAGCTGATGAGGTTGAAAAACGCCTGGCTAAGCCTAATCAATACAAAATAGAAACACCTATCTCTGAAGAACGTCTTCATGGTGATAAATCTGCAGCCAATCACATTGGCTGTACTGTTCAGACTGTAGGCAGATTACGCAGAGATAAGGAAATTCCATCGCACAAGTTTGGAAGGAAATACTATTACTATGCTTCTGAAATTGATGCCGCACTAAAAGTAGAAGCACGACGATTTGGGGAATTAAGAAGAAGTAAAGCACAATGCTAAATGTCCAAAAATTCAATCCTCTTAACACCAAAAATCCTGCATCATGACATACGATGAATATCCCAAAGTATATGTGCCACAAAACCTGGACATTGATGCTCTGATCAATGATTTCCCAAAAGACAGACTTAAGTCATTTCAAAGGGACAAATTGCTATACATTTTAGGGTTAATATCACTAGTGCCATCAAGAAATAAAAAACTGGGATATGATGTTGGCTATATACCTATAAATGCATCATTGCTCAGAAATAATATCAAGGATCACAGGGTTTATCTTGATTATCTCATAGAAAAGGATGTGATTCAATGTGATTATCATTATATTCCCAATGAAAAATCTTATGGTTACAGATTCAGTCAGCATTATTTGACAGAGCTAGTTCCGTATGTGATTAAAAGGTATAGCATACGAAAGCTCCTGAATAAGCTGAGTACATCCCATGATTTTAAAAAACGTGGAATTGAACTGCCCTTTCTTCAAAAATGGTGGAACCCAAACCTTAGAATTGACTATGATCCAGCTTTGGCATGGTTGGTAGAGGAGTACCATAAAAATATGGAGATCACAGATAGTAAAAGAGCCCTCTGGAAATTCATCCAGCACAAGATGACCTTAGATAGTTTCCATGATAAACAGTTCTATTTCAGGACTGATACTACCTCAGGAAGGCTTCATACTAATCTGACAAATATGAAATCAGGTTTACGCAATTTTATAACATTTGACGACATGAGACTTGTTTCTGTAGATATTAAGAATTCACAACCATTCCTTCTTGGGACATTATTTAACGAGAATTTTTATGCTCCTTCACTTAAACTACTTTCTAATGCTGTTGACGACTTTTCAAAAAAATCAATTGCAGAAAAGGCAGAGGAATATTACACTTCTAATAATTTATCGGGAAATTCCAACTTTAATTATTCAAGCAATATAACTCTAACATTGTCAGCCTTAAGTAATACTCTTGAATTTCAGAATATTAATATAAGCCAAAATCTATCAGATATTATCCATTACATTATGATGGGAAAAAATGAGCTATCCCCTGCAGCTGTGGAGCTACAGAGATATTTGGACCTCACAGCAAATGGCATGCTATATGAATATATTGAGAATGAAGTTTCCACCCGACTTGGGATGGTTTTCCCAACGCGTAAAAAACTTAAAGAGGTAGTATTTATGGTACTTTTTACTGATAACCGTTTTATCGGCCAGGAGGATGCGAAGCCGAAAAAGATTTTCCGTGAACTATTTCCCTATATATATAAGCTAACCTCATTAATAAAAAAGGGGGATGCCAACACATTACCACGATTACTACAGGCATTAGAAGCGCATATTATTCTCAAGAAGGTATGTCTTAGAATCTCTATTGAAAATCCGGAAATGCCAATTTTTACTATTCATGATAGCGTTGTCTGCCCAGTTGGATTTGAGGATTACGTTTCCAATGTGATCAAGGAGGAAATGTTTATATCCATCGGTTTAGTTCCTTCTACAAAATATGAATATTGGGCACCTGAGAATTTATAATCTCAGACAAATACAAGAGATTTGTTGTTGAACCAAAAATGGTGCTGCTTAAGGGTTGCCAGATATTGAGTTGTAATTCCATTGATAATAACATTTATTTTATATATTTGAACTACTATATTAGCGTTGAAATTATGATTTTTAAAGATATACTTAACAAAAAGGTCTCTGAAATTGGTCCGATGTTCAATAAGCTTTTTGAACTTGCAATAAAAAATCAAGTCCATCCAGGAGATCTTCTTCTAATTAATGAGAATGGCTTTTATAATAAAGAATTTCATACTTGGGAAAGTGTACCTGAAACCTTTTTGCCGTATTCAATTGGTATAGGTGCAGAAGGATTATCAGAAATAGATCAGTATATGTTTATTGATATTTATAGGAATCACTATATATGTGATTATACTTTTAATGAGTACTTGGAGTTGATAAGGTATGATCCTACCAAAATTGATTTTATTGATAAATGTGTCTCTGAAGAAAAGTTTACAATACATCTTGAAATGCTTATCTATTTGAAGATTTGGGAAAGTGATGCTTTTTTAAAGAGGTTCTACCAGCTTGCAAGATTAATCAACAACGAAGAATATGATTGGCATTTTAACATAGCTGAAGGTAATAGAGCTCTTAATGCGACTGGCACTAGACAAAAGATAATTGGAAAGACTATGCTGGTTTTTCAAAAATATTTGCCAGATTTAGCAGAGATTTTCAGAATTTCATACCAGACTCAGGTCAGGAACTCAATTGCACATTCTAAGTATTCATTTATGTCAAGAAACATACATCTGAATAACTACATAAGAGAGGATAAATATTCAACACTACATGCATTGAAGTTTGATGAATGGATTGATATATTTCATAACACAATGATACTTTACAATGAATATATTCGGATTTTTGAAACAGTAAATCAACACTATGTATGTTTAGCTCATGCAAATAATAATTTAATTGAAATCAAAATAAATGTCATAGAGCCGGTGAAAGCTAAATTATATAAACAAATGATGTACAGACCAGAATGGAATGATTTTGTAGTCAAATTTGCAGAATAAAAGTTATATCTTAATTAATAGACTCTTATAGGGTCATGTAGCATTGATTTGCTTTGATTTATTCTCCTAGTGAAAAAGCCTAGATCAGACATCATAGTGTTGAACTTCTAATCTCTCTAATAATTTCATGCTTAATTAGCAACTTTAAATAATTTTACAATACCCCAGGCAAAGATGTTTGTGCATTTTTTTTCTCTAATCTACGAAGCTTTCTCCTTATTAACCGAAATGCCAGATCAAATGCCTTCTTCTTGAAGCCATATTGAGGATAAAGACTCCTTAAGTTTTTATTTAACTTACCTATTTCTTCATTTCGCTTCAGAAATCGAGTCCTAAAATCTTTTTGCCAGTTCTTTGTTTCTAAACTTTGTTTCTGTTTGTTACCATATTCCGATATTGCTTTGAGCTCATTTTGAACATCTACAACATGAGAGTTCATAGTTAGTGAGTATAACAGATAGTATTTATAAAAAGCAAACACCTTGCCCTTTCTGACTGATTCAACAATAACACTAGAAAGTATTTCACAATAATCCTCCAAGAAGGTATGCATTGTAAGAATGTAGTTTGAATAAGCCTTACTGATATTTTCATATGTAGCTCTTGGTAAGCATGTCAGCACAATATTTGCATTAGAATTCATGCGGAAGCGGTTAAAATATTCTTCTTCAGCCTCAGTGAAACAACTAAA
Source organism: Bacteroidales bacterium (assembly GCA_963665485.1). Lineage (GTDB taxonomy): Bacteria > Bacteroidota > Bacteroidia > Bacteroidales > UBA4417 > UBA4417. The sequence goes on from OY762227.1 coordinate 3,621,427, forward strand.
GGAATTAATTATTGGAAACTCCCCTTTCTTTGATTCTATGATAAAAAAAGATATGTCTTTAAGCTGACCTAGTTCCATCCATTGTTTCCTAACCTCTAAATAATTAGCAATAAATATACTTCTCAGCCTATTGTAAATATCATGGTTTTCTACAATTTTGACAATCTGTTTTTTTCTATCAAGTTTCATAGTTGCTTTGTCTGATAGATACAAATGCAGGTTTTCTAATTCCTGATTTCGTTCACCTTCTTTGATCTTTTTCTCGTAAACAAAATCAACTATCTCCACCAATGTAGCCCAATTATGATCTTCAACAGCCCTAAGTTGAAGCTCGATGATCACACTATCATTTTCTTTTAAACTTACGTAAAAGTGCAATGATCTATATCCAGAAGATTGTGGCGTCTTGTAATAATCGTTAATTTTTTTTATCACGAATTTGCCATTCAATAAAGCGAAGAGTTTATGAACATCTGATTCATACTTCAAAATACAACGACAGCCAGCTATATCCCACATTCTATCGAATTGCATTGTCGGATATCTTCTTAGTTTTCCCAGGATTGATTCTATACGCTTAATCCTATATGTTGTAATAGAATCCGGTCTCATCTTTTTTGAGACACTATTAAGAACGGAAAATATTTCTGCTAGGCTGTCTTTATGGGAGGTTCTATAATTCTGTAGCTTAATAAGATTTTCTTCAGAAGGATTTACTAGATTCTTGCGTAATTCATCTCCTAATTTTCTTACTTGACCTTTTGTTAACTGGTTACTTTCCATATCATATAATAGAATTATTGGTCAATGCCTCCTTTAAAGCCACCTGCATCAATTCCTGTGTGTATTTCTGATTTTGCTGAATATCCTGCTCTAACTCATCACAAATTGCCATCAGTTGATCTAATTTTGAAACAAGAGTAGATTGCTCTTTGGATGGAGGTAAAGGAATTAATAAGTTGTCAATGTCTGATAGTCTGAAACTATTTTTTAAACCTCGTTGAGGTGCATTAAACTGTTCTTGTAGAAAAGCTGATAAGAAGAAGTATGCTATACACTTTACTTCAATCATTGAATTTAATCTTACTAATCCAGTGTGTTGATTGATATATGCTTTGCCAAAATCAAAAGGAACTAATCCCAAATTGCCAACATCGCCGGTTATTGATATTAAAATATCTCCTTGTTCTAATTTAGTCCTGTTACCTTCTGAATTAATTGGTGGATTAACATGTTGTACATTCTGCATCCTGAGTTCAAATTTTCCCCGAGATAAATTCCCCATCCTGATGAATTTTGCCCCGGATTTAGAATAGTATTTTGCCCAATCTCTTGAGCCACTTGTTATCACATTAGAAATTTCACCTAACCTGCTCCATGTCCAATTCTCAGGAATCTCAAATGGTATATCTTCAGGATTAATGTGAGGCAAAGGTTTTTCTTTCTTTAACTTCCCATGAGATATTAGTTGTTCCTTCTCAGCCTTAATTCTCTTAAGCAATTCAGAAGCAGGCTCATCATCAGGGTTTTGTGGCACTAACTTGCCTTGCATAGCTTCTTTTAAGAAAGCCTGGCGAAGTTGGTTCATACTCTCTTTTTGAAAGCCAATTTCAGATTTAAGAATACCAAATGATAATTTCAGTTTCTTAATACCATTAATAACAAGTTTCTGCTCATCTTCATCAGGTAATAGAATTTCATGATTAAGTAATGACGATTCATTTAAATATTTCCTATGTGTTATTCCAGAACTGGCTCTTTCGCATATCTCATAAAACTCTGGAGAGTTTGTATATTGATTAAGCCATTCAATATTTATTTGTCTTTTATCAAAGTCATATGCCCAAAAGTTGCCTGTAATAATTGCCCCATCTACTTCATCTGGTGCAATTCCAAAAGCGCCATAACGTGCATCTATCTTTGATAAAATAAATTGTCCTGCTTTAAGCATGAACTGCTTTTTTGTACCAATTTTTCTTCCCTTTTCTGTATCTCTCAATGAAACACCATTATGGTTTATCCGAATTGTGACCCTTTTGTAGTCTTTATAATCTTCTATGTTAATAGGAATTTTACTTCTAACTAGGAAATCACCTATTTTTACTTTCCTCCAACTCATTTGACTGCTTCTTTTAATTGGCTAAGTAATTTGTTGCTTTTAGCAAAACTTGTCTCAAGCATTTGGATCAGTTCTTTACTGCTGTATTCATGTTCTTCCTCCTTTTGGGCAGGATTTTTAATATCTAAATCATATCCTCTTTCAATAATAGTTTTAATAGGCACTTTCCAGGCTTGTTCATTTTCAACCCTGTTATTCCACCATGTTTCTATTGGATTAAACTCTTCTCTTCTGATTAGTTTTGTCTTGCTATATGATTTCTGGCCTTCCGGTAAATTATGCTCATAATACCAAATTTCTTTCGTGGGCTTACCTTTTTCAAAAAACAACAGGTTTGTAGCCACAGTAGCATAGGGTTGAAATACTGAATTAGGCAATCTAATAATAGTGTGCAAATTACATTCTTTCAGGAGTTTTTCTCTTACTCGTTGTTTAACACCTTCACCTGTAAGAGAACCATCAGGTAATACAATTCCCGCTCTACCGCCCTGTTTCAAAAGATGTATCATCAATACTAGAAATAGATCAGCGCTTTCCTTTGTCCTGAAATTCTGTGGGAAATTGGTCTCATTACAGTTTGCAACAATTCCACCAAAGGGAGGATTTGCCAAAATAACATTCACTCTGTCTTTTTCAGTATAATTGTTTAGAGGCTGATCCAGTGAATCCCTGAAGACAATATTAGGCACCTCAATATCATGCAATATCAAGTTTGTTGTAGCAAGAAGAAAAGGCAAGGGCTTATATTCCCAACCCATGATATTATTTTGAATTCCCTGGCGCTCTTCAACACTATTAGCTTGCTTTTTAAGGTGCTCAATGGCGCAAGTTAAATATCCTCCTGTACCACAACTAGGGTCTAGGATTTTTTCTCCTAACTGAGGGTTTACAATATCAGTTATAAACTGTGTAATAGCTCTTGGCGTGTAAAATTCACCACTTTTCCCTGCACTCTGTAACTCTTTAAGAATTCCCTCATACAGTTCTCCAAAAGCATGACGATCTTTGGCTTTATTAAAGTCAATTTCATTGAGCTTGTTCAATACCTTGCGGATATTGATACCACTCTTCATGTAATTGTTGTTTCCTTCAAAAACCTCTCGTACTATTAATGCTCTCCTGTTTCCAGTGCTGACATCAATATTTCGCAAAGCTGGAAATAGTTTCCTGTCAACAAATTCCAGAAGTTCATCTCCTGTTATACCTTCTTCATCTCCAGCCCAATTGCCTTTTGCCTTTACCCAATGATATTCATCAGGGATAGGAGAAGTATAAGTATCATCCAGTAATTCAAGTTCCTTATCCTTATCCGAAAAAACTTTAAGAAACAACATCCACCCTAATTGCTCCACTCTTTGTGCATCTCCATTTAATCCGGAGTCCTGCCACATGATATCACGTATGCTTTTAATTATTCCTGAAATGTTGCTCATTTTTTTAAAAAACTATTTTCTAATCTAATTAGCTCTTGTTCTACTTCTTCCAATCTAATTCTGTAATCAAACCTTCTATTCCCATCTTGGATTGAAAGCCTAAAGCCATGTGGGTTTGACCAATAATCACTTTTTTCTTCAAATGTATATGCAAGCCTGACATCAAGTGGTCTAATAATTTCTGCCACTCTCGACCATTTATCAGATAGGTCTCTTGAAGCTACCTCATTGAAATTGTCAGAGCCAAAATCACCAGAACGGGTTTTCTCAATATGAAGTTTTGTTTCTCTTATAGCTCTTCTAAGGGCAGAAATAACTTCACTTTTTTTTTGATTTTGAACATCACGCATTTCTAATGCTTTCAAAAAAGGACTAAGTAATGGTAATAAGTAATTTATCATAGTTTATTTTATTTGCTAGGCTTAAATGTTTCTTGATAATTGTGAACACATGTTATTTTAAGGGATAATTTGTCTTTAAAGCAGGTTCTCAAATCGTGAACGAATATATATTGCTATTTCCCTTGTCGGGATTTCTATGGATGAATTGCCACTCCGAACATAAAATTTCTCTGATTTTATACCCAACTTGTCAGCAACTTCTGTATACAGTGGCTTATTGCCAGCTTTAATTTCAACAAGGCAAATTTCTTTATCCTCAACTACTGGGAAAGTTACGGTTAGATTGTTGGTTGAAAACTCTGCACCATAAGCCTTAATAACTAAGTTACGCAGATGCAGCTCAAACTCATCTTTAGTTCCTTCTTTTAGTGTATTATAATCATTTTCAAGTCCTACTATTTCATTTTCATCGTTTACCCCCATAATCAGTTGTCCTCCTTGACCATTACTAAATGCTGCTATAGTCTTTATAATTACATCCTCAAGTTTTTTGTTGACAACATTTAAAGCCATATCATAACGCATGGTAGTCTTGAATTCAACATGCTGATTTTCGCCATCTTTTATAAGATCATAAATATCAAGGGCAACATTTTTAGAAGTTGTCTCAGTAAGATTATTAAGAAACGCATTCAACTCTTTAGCTAATATTTTTCTGCGTTTCTCAATGAATAATTCAAAGTTTTCAAGCTTCCAAAGTTCTGTGTCTTCTGGAACACATTGCAGCTTTAAACTATCAGGAAATTTCTCTTTAACCTCTGCCAAATATCCATCAGCAAACTTTGCTGATTTTGTTCTGTTTGCAACTTTTGTTAAAATGGCTCTGTTTGTAATCTCTTGCGCATACGAATACTTTGTCCTATTATTAATATCATAGCCATTTTCTCTAAGTACGGAGTAGGGGAAAATATGGTCATATTCTAATTCATATTTCTTTCCCATGTTTTTCCGTAATGAGATACCAGTACTAAAACACTTAGCATCAATACTTTTGAAATACCACTTCATTAATCCCCATAATGGATGACTAACTCCAACACCAATAAATTCATCTTTATCAATTTCAAGTTTTCTCTCTGATTCAATAATAGCTATAAGTTTGTCAAATGGATTCTCTTCTGTGGCTACAACACGTAAATCTCTATCAAGTTTTTGAGGTAACTGACTAATATATCTGGTCCTGATCTGAGAGTAATAGAACCATTTAATTGCCTTTCTTATTTCCAATTGATTCAGTTTTTCTTTATTCTTTTTGAATGCATAAACAATAATTGGAATGAATGCATAAATTGAGTTTACCTCTTTTGTATGGTCTATATATGCCTGGCTTTTCAAAATATTGCAAACATAGTCTAGTGTATCATTTTCAAGAGTGTTCCATACCTCAAGAATTCTAGGCATATTGTCAGGAGTATGAAGCTTTTCCATCTTAGACCCCATATTGTGAATAACCCCAAGTAATACATACATAATAAAGTCTAAATGAAAAACCCATCCTTCCTTTTCAAGTTGAGCTAATTTCTTCTTGATTCTTTCTCTTGCATCAGGCCAGTAACCAGATATCTGAGCTAAAGCAAGTTCTGCATCAGTAAGGTTAACGCCACTTGCGTTAACAATGTAGAAAATATCTATGGCTTCTTTTATCTTAGCTTTTGTTGGGATTATCTGTTCTACAAAATCTCTGCTTTTTATCAATTCTATTTTCCTAATATTATCATCAATAGTATTCTCTCTGTCACGTGATATCCTTTCTCCAGAGAGGCTGTTCTCAAGAGCATCTACAATATCTCTTAAGCGTATTTTGCCTTTAAATATATCGGTTAACTGAATCCATAAAGGATTGTTTTGCATTGTTGTTTTCCGATAGTATTCAAGCTCAAGTGTTTCAATATTTACAGATAATTGTCTTGGGTCTTGAATAATGTCTTCTACTTTATAGTAGGGTGGGATATTACCTGTTATCAGCAAATATAAAGTAGTGATTCTCTGTTGACCATCAAGAATTAATTTCACAGCGCCTTGCCTTTCATCATACTTATGATTGCCTTTTAATTCAGGAGGGGTATTCGTCTCCCAAGTTAGCATTGTACCAGTAGGGTATTCATTAATAAGTGATGAAATTAAATCTTTTGCGTTTTGCTTTTTCCAAACATATTCACGTTGAAAAGCAGGAATGAATAGTTGATTTTCATCAATTTTATCAATAATCTGACTAATTTTCATAGTTAAGCAATTTTATAAAGTTCTGTTTCCAATTCTAGTATAGCATTTATGTATTTCTCCTTACTCCCAAATACTTGAATTATTTCAGTAGGAGAGCCAAAGTTATCAAATGGTTTAACTCTTAATACTTCAATATTTTCAATATTAGTAATCCCTTCATCAGCATATTTATCCAGAAGAGTTTCAAGTACTTTTCTAGCCAGTTCACCATATTTGGCAAAATAGTTACGTTTTATTACGTTATTAGCACGTTCTTTTCTGGTCATAGGAGGCTTATCATAGGCCACATGGCATATGAGGTCAAACAGGTCAACTTTTCTGTTTACAGCCTCTTCCAAAGCTTCTACCATGACACCATGTTCCTCCATTTCCTTAATAATAGCTTCCTTTTTCTCAGCATGATTCCACTTGGAAATAAAATCATCCAATGATGCAAATTGCCCCTTTATAAGCTCTCTGGAGTAGTCTTGGAGGCTGGTGGTAATTGGCTTACCATGCTGGTCAAAATAGAGCTCACGACTTATTAAAATACTTACATCAACCCCATTCACATAAACCTTTTGTCTGGGTTCATTCACTGTTTTTGGTTTCTCAAAATCAGGATAATCTATTCCTGGTTGCAGGGTTTCAATTTCTTCTCCTGTTACTTCATCAATAATAGGTTCTGTATTAGTTTCTTCTTCCAACAAGATATCTGTAAGATCAGTTTCCTCAGGTACTGGCTTTACTCTGATAGGTTCACCATCAAAATCTTTATCTGCAAAAAGGTCTGTAGCATTTCTGAAATCAAGAATTGTGAAATACATTTTTCCATAATCTTCCCTGATACGAGTTCCACGCCCTATGATCTGTTTAAACTTTGTCATGGAAGCAATATTGGAATCAAGTACAATTACCTTGCAGGTTTGAGCATCAATTCCGGTAGTCATCAATTCTGAAGTAGTAGCAATCACCGGATATCTTTGTTCAACATCAGTGAAATTATCCAGTTCACGTTTACCTTCATCATTGTCTCCTGTGATCTGCATGATGTATTTGTAATTCTCAGCTACCAAGTCAGCATTATGCTTTGAAAGAGCAAACCTCATTCTTTCAGCATGATCAATGTCTGAACAAAAAACAATTGTTTTAGCAAAACGATCATAGCCTTTTAAAAACTCAGATACTTTCTCAGCAACTTTCTCAGTGCGTTCATCAATCACCAGAGTCCTGTCAAAATCCTTCCTGTTGTAAATTCGATCTTCAACAGGATTTCCCTCTTTATCTGTTTTCCCATCTTCAGGTCTCCAACCTTCAAAATCAACATTTAATCCTACTCTAATAACTCTGTAAGGAGCCAGAAAGCCATCATCAATTCCTTGTTTTAGAGAGTAGGTGTAAATAGGATCTCCAAAATACTCGATATTACTTGTGACTTTTGTTTCTTTAGGAGTAGCAGTTAAACCAATATGAGTAGCAGCAGAAAAGTAGGTCAGGATTTCCCTCCAGGCACTATCCTCTTTTGCACTCCCCCTATGACATTCATCAATAACTATGAGATCAAAGAATTCAGGGCTGAACTGTTTATAAATATTCTTGTCATCTTCACTTCCAGTGAGCCCCTGATATAAAGCTAAATATATCTGGTAGCTTTTATCTACCTCCCTGTTTTCAACAGTGGTCATATATTTCTTCAGATGCTTAAAATCACCATTGGAAGCTTGATTTATCAATGCTTTCCTGTCAGCTAAAAACAGTATACGCTTCTTAACACCTGATTTCCATAGCCGATAGACAATCTGGAAAGCGGTATAGGTTTTTCCTGTACCTGTAGCCATAACAAGCAGAATGCGGTTCTGGTAATTTCCTATAGCCTCTACAGTCCTGTTAATGGCTATCTGCTGATAGTATCTAGGCTTTTTGCCTGAGCCATCAAAAAAATAATCCTGAGTAGCTATTTTTTCAGCTTTACCATCTTTAATGCCTTTGTAAAATTTATATTTCTGCCAGAGCTGCTCAGGGGATGGAAATTCGTTAATGCTTAACTCAGTTTCAATATTGCTATCAGTAGCAGTTCTGTCATGGAATAAAAAACCATCACCATTGCTACTAAAGACACAAGGGATATCTAGTATCCTGGCATATTCCAATGCCTGCTGAATTCCTGACCTTACAGAGTGGTTATTGTCTTTAGCTTCAATAACAGCAATAGGAATATTGGGCTTATAATAAAGGATATAATCAGCACGTTTCCTGGCTCCTCTTGCTGTTAACTTACCACGTACATATATTTTACCATCAGTGAAAAAGACCTCTTCAAATAGCTGTGTCTGCTTATTCCATCCACTTTTCTCTATAGCAGGAGTAATAAACTTTGTACATATATCTCTTTCTGATAAGCTTCTCTTATCAATCATATGGAAATTTTGCATAAATGTAGGGAATTCAGATAAAACATAAATATTAATTCTTGAATTATATTACAATTACAATAGGAAACTCTACTCAAGAACATGAATTTTCCAATAAGAGTGGTGAAGCTTTATATTATACTATCAAAGAACTCCTGGGTAATAATATAACTTTTCATTGTTCTCTTACATTCAAGTTTCATTCTTCCCTCTCTGTAAATTCCAATCCAGAAATCTCTCATTTCTCCTTCAGGAACACTCAGAATATCATCCAGTATGCAGTTTATACATTCTTCATCGGGATTTTCTTTAGTGGACTCAAATTCAAAGACTTCATCTGCAAGATTAATGCAGCTTTTCTGCTTCCCAGAACATAAATCAATGATGTTTTTCTTAATTAATTTCATAGAAGATAATAAATCGATAAATGATTAAATTTCTTTAATGTTGTTCACTGCACGCTCCATGATGTTAAGTATAGATTCTTCACAATCCTTTAGTGAAACAGGAGACCTTAAAACCTGAGGGTTAGTACACATATCTGTTATAAACCCTTTTAAAAGAATATATACACCTAAATAACGAAGAACCTTGCGGTTTTCAATAAAAGCCATTGGCTTTGACAATTCTTCTAACCTGATTGCTTTTTTATTTGTTCGTTTAAAAGCTAAATAATAAAGTCCAGTTGAAAGCCCTTCAATTCCATTAGGAATATAATCTGACTGACCTTTCTTGTATCCAGTCAAGATGTTATAAAAAATTTCAGCTGCTTCTTTTTCCTCAAGGCTTAGCACATTTTTGTTTTTGTTGGCAAATAAATCAAAGAGTCCCATACAATAGATTTTAATTTAATAATCAAGTTTTATGTGTTGATTAGAAAGTACTATCTATAAGTTCTTGGTGCAAATTGTAACTAAAAACTACAACTGAATCTCTAAAAGAGGCTTCACCTTTGCTGGTTAAAAAATCACGAACCTTAGAAAAGATATGCATAGTGCGAAATGCATGTTCACTTATTAATTGGAAATCATTCCTGAACCCATCCATAAAATCCTCTTTAGCTCTAATGGAACTTAAATATTCTTTTAGTTTTCCATTCATAACTATATTCTCTTCCTTACACTGTTTATATATATTGGCGCAGTCAATAACTCCTTTTCTCATAAATAATAAGTATCTCAAAGCCTCTATTGTTTTTATAACAGTACCATCCATTTTTGCATCATTTGAAGTACTAACAAAAGACTTATCAGCAAGATAAATATTAATAAATGGATAATAGTTTTGTTCCTTTAATGCTTTCTGATCAAGATTTTTATATTTTAAAAGATTAAGGTTTGCTAACACTTCTTCAGAAGATATACTGTTATCCAATGAAGATGATAGTATCCAACAATTAATAAAATCGAGGACATTTATTGAATCAATATATTCAACGATAGTTACTTCCGTATCAATTTTACTAATTTGTGAATAAACATTATTATCAATTGTTATGGTATTTTGCTCTACAGGTATACTTGAAAGTTTGCGTGTAAAATTTGAGATTTTTACCCAATGGGTGATCCAAAGTATAATTGTCAACCAAAATAGGTATGCGTTAGCCTGATGCATTCCCATTATGATAATATTAATTAATCCACACACTCCAAATAATATTCCTACCACATTACCCATATCAGATTTGCTATCTATGCGCCTTGTATTATACTCGTTTTTTAAAGAGGTGGCAATCTTAGTTGTTACAAAAAACAACCAGAATAGATTGAATCCAGGTACTAACAATAACCAAACTTTTTCTGGAGCCATCATTCTGTTTTGAGGAGAACATTTTTTTAATGCGTTACTGAGGGCTTTCAAATAGAAAATTGATGGTATTATAAATAATAGAATTATTAATACTTCTGAAGGTGATGGAGTTTTCATAGGATAAAAATTAATGGTTAATATATATAGCAATGTTATCATGTATGATAACCAACAAACAAATATAAAGCAAAAACTTAGTTGTCAGATATGACAACTATAAATAAAGAACTTTTATTAACCAAAATTGGAAGCCGAATAAGACTTCTGAGAGAGACTAAGGGCTTATCTCAGCAGGATTTAGCTGCCTTATGCAACTTTGAAAAAACAAATATGTCTAGGCTTGAGGCTGGCAGGACTAATCCTACAATTACAACTTTATATAAAATTAGCCAGGCACTTGAGATTAAACTCAGTGAATTATTGAATATTGATGAATTATAATTCTGAAACTATTTGATGTTCTTCTTGGACAGCTCTTTGAAAGTAAAATAAGGGACATTAGGCCATGTTTCCTTAAATGTGACTCTCTGGTCATTTTACTCCAAATTGGATCTGAGGGGAGGCATTAGCCTATTATTGGCCTGCTGATGGCAAACTCTATTGCCTCTCCTGCGGAGAATCCGTGTACAGGCAATACTTATCCGCTACAGATGTTGAATCTGTTTACCAGGGCATGGGAAATCCCTTCGACTGTTAATTTTCGGAATCACTTTCATCCTGCACAAAACTACAAGGCTTTTTTACAAATAGATGTAATACCAATAAAATTTTTAATACTTTTACTTTAAATAAAATTTAAGTAGATTCTTAATTCATGTTGTTTTAGCCTTATTTATAATATAATGGATGTTGCAAATTCACTTTATTATACATTGTCAACCATAGCTCAAGTATTAGCAGGATTTCTTTCGCTTAGTAGCATTTTTCTCCTGTTCCGAATCCAATTCTTTATGCAAATGCAGACTGAAATGGTTAGAGCTTTCGTCAAAGAATTGAATTCTGAACTTAAATATGGGGATTATCCTCCTGGTTCAAAATGGTATTCTTTAGCGAAAGAAATGGACGGTGTTTTATATCGTTCCATCATTATAAGGGCTCAAGAGGTATTATTCCATTTTCTCTATGAGTCAGATATTAATTATACTATATCAAATGCAAATATTTTAGACAAAACCAATGAGTTATATAGTGTTTTTCACATTTTTGAGAAGAGTAAACTAATGATGGTGATGCTCGCTCGTTTGTCAATAATTTCAGGCCTAATTACAATCCTGTTCGCCATCATAACACTTGCGAACATTCACCAACCATTTATTATTGTTCATGCGACCTTGATTTTTATCATCAGTATTTCTGGAATGTCAGTCAGTTTATTCATAATGACTTTCTCTATTCTTTTATCAATTAACGATAAAAGTCGAAAAGGGGGGATCTTGAACAAAATTGGATCTAAATTCTATTCTATAACAAGAGCGTAAATTCGACTTTTCAATTACAAGATTAGTTCTTACACTCTCCCCACCTTCACCATCCTCTTCCCCCCCTTCATTATCTTTGATCTAATAGCTTCCTGATAAAGTAAAAGGAGTCACATCTTCATAATGCGACCCCTTACTTTTGCCATTCTTTTCAGTGGTTTTCAATTAGTAACAGGGGAAACCTTCTCAAAAAAGTGCGAAAAAATACAGCATAAAACCTGTTATCAAATAAAGCTATTAGGGGGTTTTCATTCCAGAAGTGAGAAGTATTTTATTTATGCCATCAACTAACTTTAAAAAGCAAACAATTACAAGCACCTCCTAATGTAAAAAGAGATGTAATTAAAGGTAGTGATACTCTGTGATTAATACTGTTTTATAGAATCTTGGAATAATTAAAATAGGCTATTAGTTTTCATTTAAATAGATAATTTCACTTTTAGTTAAAAGTGAAAACTAAATATTCCGGCAAATGTTAGGATTGAATTGAAGTTTAACAGAATTTCAGTTTTGAATGAACATCATTACATCAACTATTTGAAAGAACTGAGTATTGTAACTTTTGATAAGGATTGGCTACAGAAGCAATGAATATAATTTCATTTATAAATGAAGTTTTATCAATTTTAGGGCAGGATAATACATCTTAAAATGTAGAAATACCGCTATATAATAGAAGAAGTGAAAAATTCATGTGATTAAAACCAGTGGATTGTACAATAAGAGGACTAATCTACATGTCTATCTGTAACAAAGTACATTTCAAATTATAGAAAATTCTGTGGCAAATAGGATTCTTCTAAAAATGATATTTACAATAATTTATTTAAAAATGTATTCTACTTTTAAAAAGGGCTTCAACTAACAGTAAACTGCAAATTGAATACCCCTTCTAATAAGCTGGATGATTGATTTCCCTATTAACTGGTTTGCATGTTAACCATAGGAAATTCAACAATTTCTGGAGAATGCTCATGGACATACTCAAAGCGGTGAGTCAAAATGATCACTTCGCCAGTTGTGGGATGAGTATACTCATAAGGATCTACTTCAACCTTTTCGATAGTGCCAGGTATATCCTGTCCAATAAGCATTTTACATGTAGCTTCATCAAAGGATGAAACCATGCTTGTTTTTCTGGCAGTAGCATACATCCTACCATTTGCAGATTCAACGATTTCTACACCACCCTGTAATATCAGAGCGAAGAAAGGTGAACCATCTGCTGATTCTCTTTCCTTGTAGTCAACAATCTTTACCATGATTTTTTTGTTTTGAGTTAGACATTAATTTGATAATAAGGAGATCAACTCCTCAAAATAAGATAAGGATAGGGGTTCAAGACAATTAAATTTTTTAACAATCAAGAGTTGCAAAGATTTATCGTTTATCAGAACAAGGTGGGGTATTTGTCATCTAAAATTAGCTAGGGGTAGACTGTTGTCGAGGTTTGTATTCAAGCACGGACCTTAAAAATTTTAAAAAATTTTCAATTGTAAAATAAGCAGAGACCTTAACCTTCAATAACGAAAATTAAGGCTCTGCTTTCAGTAGTCTAACTCAAAAACCACTGGTAGTCATTATTGCCTTCCAGGGCATTAACCAGCCCCTGAGTGAAGCTAAATGCGTTTAATGACCTGTTTAGGAATGAATCAATATAAGATGATTTATTACTTCCTGTAAACAGTCCATAAAGCCGCCATAAGTCAATATTCCCCCCATCAGACCTGCAAAAGCTGCTATCATGATAATAATCATGGGCAATAGCATTAATCTGGCTGTCATTAAAATCAAGACAGGGGAGATTCTTCTTTTGGTCAGGAGGTAAATGTTGATACAGTCGTGATTTTCCAACCATCTGTGCAAACTGATGTTCAGTTAATTCATGATTCCCGAAAGTCCTCATAGCGTTCAAATGATTGCTGACTGAGTATTGATTAAAAAGATCAAGTACATTCCTGATCAGTTCATCATAACTGGAAACTCTCATATCTAAAGCAACTCCGTCAGTTGAAACAAGTAAATTGGTACACACTTTATTTTGAAAGCCTACAAAAACCTTGAACTTTTCAATGCTTTTCTTACTAAAAAGTGATTCATGGTTCAGTGCTCTTACACCTCCTAAAGTTAAATTTAGCCTGTTACCATTTATCACTTCTGTTATAGAAGGAATTTCGATAGCAAACATCATTCTTTCGTAATACCTTGTTTTTTCCCATTCTTCCAACTCATTAACTTTCTTGTGCAAAGCTTGAGGAATCCTACCATTGATAGGATGTGATACCCTGATCTCTGGTTTAAGGATTTCTGCACCTTTAAAAAAGTGTTTTGCACTAAACTGAACAGCATCCACAAATTCGTAATGAGATATTGTTTTCTCATTATCCCGAAAAGTAGGAATGACACAGTCATTCTTTAAATGCAAGAGGCTAACAGGATTAGTGTTAGCCTCTATGAATTGTGTTTTCTTACTCTGCAAATTAATGCTGATATCTTCAACACCAGGAGAGTTGCTTACTGCAGCAGCCTGAGGATTACCTCTTGGGTTAACTAATTTTAGTTCCATTTCCATTGCCTTGATTTTGAGGGGTTAATAATGATTTAATAGATAGGATTTCATGTTTCCTTTTTGTGTAATCAGCACTAAGCTGTTGGTTAAGTGATGGGTACTTTAGAAACAGTTTATTTAGCTCATCCATCGTAATTGCGTTGTTAATAAGCTGTTTCACATATTCAATGGTTACTGCTGCATTACACCAGGCTTTGATGAGTTTTCCAGTTTCAATGCTTATCTGAAATTTAGGTTTTCCTGCAAACAAGTTTGTTCTGTCTTTGCTACATGAAGCAAAGTGCTCATTATCAATATCAAGAGATATTGTAACTTCATATTCAAAGCCATCTCTTGTTACCGGAGCCATACCCATTTTAACAGGTACTTGTTTACCATTGCGTTCTGTAATCACATAGTCAGTTTTGGACCTGATTGTAGTGATTACGTGACTGCAACATTGAAGTATAGCATCAATAAATGATTGGTGCCTGGGAGATACTTGTGCCCAACTTGTAAATGAATTCGGAATTCTCATAGCGGCTGTTGTCTTCTCATGGATTTCTAGACAGCCTCCTTTACCATTCCATTCGTGGCTGATGCTATCAATGATAATACATTCAATCCCGTTAGATTCACAAAGCTTAATAGCTTCAATATACCGCTCTGGATTATAAGGTTCTGTAATTGCAAGGACATAATATGTACCTAGCTCTGAATATAAATCAGCACTGCCATTTTCAGTATCAATGACAGCAATTTTCTTCCAGTCTCCCACCAAGCCATAGGCTAATTGCAGGGAGGAAAAAGTTTTTCCTGATCCCGAAGGACCTTGAAGTGACAACCTGATTTTTGCGGATTTTCTTTCCGATGTTCGTAATTGCATAATGTTAAGATTTAAGTGAATGATTAATTGAATTTAGAAGTAGGTATGCACCTACAAATGAGTACTTTTAATATTAGTAGAATGCTTCATGAACTCGTCAAATTATTTTTATAGGTTAGGATAGCACAAAAACATTATTTTCACAAAAAATTGAAGTTTGTATAAATACTATTTCATATCTTTACTCATTAAATTGATTTTGATTTGCTTTGTCTTTATACTAACCTTAGTTACTTAAGCAGCTTATATTAAATCAGTTCCAGAATACAGAAATCTTTTTAAGAATAAATTATATATCCAAATTGTCAGATAGATTAGAAATTAAGTTAAAAACCGCAAACAATCAACCAGTTAGTTTGAAATCAATGTCTGCTGAGGCATTGGATTCATTTATGACTGTACTATCCTCTTTGAAAAGTATTGTATTGTCAATTGATCCATGTGAAAAATTAGTATTTATTATCTCACAAGGCTCTGCAATATGTGCTGTTGAAGCACCAACAAAAACCATGAACATTGTTTATAAGGAAGTTGATCTAGCCATCAAAGGGGAAAGTTCAGATAAAGATGTTACCTTGAATTTGAGAAGGATACAAGAACAGCTTAAAAGAAAAGATTGTAACTATGAATTTTTGTATAAAAAATTTAATCATAAAGATATTAATCTTCAAGAGCGTCTAGTTTCTAACAATAGAATTATTACCAAAAGGAAGAAAAATCTATATGAATATAAGTTAATAGTAAAATCTGGAATTCTTAATCAAATAGGAGGAAAAATTCCCAATTATCATTTTGATTATGGTGATGGTGTCAAGATTACAATTGATTGTACTAAAGACCAAGCAATGAGTATTAACCAGCATTTATACCAAAATGTTAATTCTCTTCTCGTTTGCAAAGAGTGGTCTGATTCAGAGAAATCAAGCGAGTACTATCATAAATTAATATTAGGCTCTGACCTTTTACCATTTTTAATGCCATTTTTAAGAGAATATAATCATGAAGAAAACCTTGTTGGAAAGTTAACTTTAATTCATGATTTCATAGATAATAGTTTTAGGACTCCTAATCTCGGATTCGAAATGTTGAAATATCTATTGATTGGTTTCAATGATAAAAACTTACATCTGAGCGAATTAAAAACATTACTTATTATATCAAAGCCTTTAAAAGAACACGAAACTATTAAGAAAGAACGAGAGGCGCTACTTCAAACCTATAATTTAATTAAGAGGAAATAACTATGCCGATGTTTTCCATTATTAGAACTCTCCTTGAATCTGATCGTATTAGTGATTTTGTTGCAATAGGAAATCTCCTTAATGATTCTCAGGAATCATATCACGCTGCATTTATAATTAAGTATGAAGGCAGTCTTCAGGAATTTCATTATACTGGAAGTGACATTGAGTTAAATAATTTAATAAGTAATGACTATTTTCATAAAATCACAAATACTATTTACTCAGATGAGGTACCTGCCTTTATAGCTCAGTGTATAAATGTTAAAAAACATGCCAATCCAATATATGGATACTTTTATTCAGGAGAAAGCTATGATTCAGACGGTAATCATAATAGTAAAAAAAACCTAGGCCAAAGAATGACATGCGTTGGTTTCTGCCTTAATGTTCTAAAAGGATTTTTGGAGGAAGATTACATAGAATATGCTGGATGGGACAGCATTTCTCATGGTGAACATGGTTATTTAGAAGAATATTGTAAACAATATGATATTGATCCCGAGTTGATAAAAGATTCTCATAGGAGAATAACGCCAAGAGAGTGTTTAACTTCTTGTTTTTTTGTTGAGTTGCCAATTCCCAAAAGTAAAATTCAAGAAAAATTGATTGAAGTAAATCACCACTTTAGGGACAGATTCATAAAGGTAAGCAATTAGATTTGCTTATATTATTTTTCGATCGTGGTTAAGAGACCATTTTTTTCCCTTCTTTGAAAATTGATTATATTGTGTGTTAAAATGTGTGTTAAAACACATAAATCCGTATAATTATTTGAATTACACGGCTTTATAAATGTATCAGCGGAGAAGGGGGGATTCGAACCCCCGGATCCTTGCAGATCAACGGTTTTCAAGACCGCCGCGATCGACCACTCTGCCACCTCTCCTTTTGGGACTGCAAAAATATAAAAAAAAGCAATAGTACAAAGCAGATCGGAATAGATTTTGAAAAATAAACAGGTAGTTCCATAGAATCTTATTCTTTGATAATAATTCCAATTTCTGTTTAGTATCCATTAAGTACTTTTGTGTTTGCATTTTAAACAATATGACTTTCTCTGTTAAACGAAATCTCACAGCACTTTACCTGGTAAAAATTGCCAAATGGATGAATCTTATCATGCCTGTGATTGTACTATTTTACAAATCAAACGGGCTCACGATGAAGGATATCTTCCTGTTGCAGAGCGTGTACTCACTTACATTAATGGTACTTGAAATACCAACCGGCTATTTTGCTGACAGGGCGGGACGAAAAACGAGTATACTTTTTGGAGCAGTCTTGGGATTTACTGGCTACCTGGCATATAGCTTTTCATTTGGATTTTGGCAATTTGTTGTTGCGGAAGTTATATTGGGAGTAAGCCAGAGCCTGGTTTCCGGCGCGGATTCGGCTATGTTATTCGATACATTAGCTGCTGCAAAACAGAAAGATAAATACACACAATTAGAAGGAAGAGTAACTTCGATTGGAAATTTCGGAGAAGCGGTTGCCGGTATAATCGGAGGTCTTCTTGCTGTTTCATCATTAAGAACACCATTTTATGTTCAGACTTGCGTAGCACTGATCGCTGTTCCTGCTGCTATCCTGTTAACAGAGCCACCCATCAAAACGATTAAAATAAAACCGCGTTTGAATGAGATCATATCTATTATTTATAGCGTTTTACATGGAAATCTGAAACTTAAATGGAATACTTTTTTTTCAGCTATAACTGGGGCCGCAACACTTACAATGGCCTGGTTTGCACAGCCCTATTTCGGACAACTGAGGGTACCGGTGTCGATGTACGGAGTTTTATGGGCGGCTCTAAACCTAAGTGTTGGAATTGCGGCTGTATATGCCTGGAGATTTGAGAAGAAATATGGAGCTGCAAAAACCGTTATTATTTTTACTTTGACAATTTTTTGTTCATATTTGTTATTGCCATTAATGCCCGGATATTCCGGACTCGCAGTTCTTCTGTTTTTCTATCTGGCCCGTGGACTGGCTACTCCCACCTTACGGAATTATATTAATCTGATCACAACCTCCGAAGTAAGGGCAACTGTCTTATCAGTCAGAAATTTTCTGATCAGGCTTATTTTTGCAGTCACCGGGCCACTTTGGGGCTGGATAACAGACAAATACAGTCTGCAGACTGCAATTATTTCGGCAGGTATCACTTATGGTTTTTTAGCGCTGATAAGCATGTATTTCTTCCTGAAGCATAAGACTTACGAGCCTCATCCGGATTACCAGGAAAGGTAATTGATAATATTTCTGAATTGATTTGATATTCCACTGCAAATTTCTACCTTTGCAGCCCTCAATCACCAATGGAGAGATGCCAGAGTGGTCGATCGGGGCGGTCTCGAAAACCGTTGTACCCTCGCGGGTACCCAGGGTTCGAATCCCTGTCTCTCCGCCAATTTCATGGTAAAAAACGAAAAAACCACCTAAAAGAGCTCTTTTAGGTGGTTTTTGCTTCTAGAGTATTAGACAAAAAACAGTTTGACAAACAATCAGCCTTTATTACAGATAATCAATGCCCCAATCACTCCCGGAACCCAGGCACAAAGGGTCAGTAAAAATACAATTATGATTGAACCACAGCCTTTATCGATTACAGCCAATGGTGGAAAAATAATGCAAAGTATAACGCGCAAGATAGACATAATTCAGTTTTTTATGGACAACAATAAGACGCTGAAAGTATGGTCAAGTTACGAAATCAACAAAAAAGAAATAGTATTGACATCGAAGATAAAACAGAAATTATGGATTTATTAAAAGAATCATGAAATTCAGATTCTGTGTATTGAATATGGAAATTGATCTACCAATTGCTATGGTATAAAGACAGATAGCAAAAGGACAAGTTTGGTTTTCAAAAAAAAATCATGAAAATTAGGTAGAAAACACAATTAGCGCCTATCAACAAACCCCGTAATTACATCTTCAATCAGGAATTGTGTAACTGGTTTGGCTAAGAAACCGTTCATTCCGGCCTCAGCGCATTTATTCTTATTTTGCTCAGTTACATAGGCAGTAATAGCAATAATAGGAATATCTTTATTAAATAACCTGATATTTTTTGTAGCCTCAATTCCATCAAGTTCCGGCATTTCAATATCCATTAAAATGGCATCGAAACGATCCGTTCTGCATGCTTCCAGTGCAAGCAATCCATTTGCCACTATTGTATGTTCCCATTGAAGAGTACGCATGTACTTCCCTATGAGTAACTGGTTCATCAAATCATCTTCGGCAATAAGAACATTCATATTCTTTTATTGACAATATACCCTACTAAATTACAACCATTTGTTAAAAAAGCAATAATTTTTTTATAATAATCTTAGAAAATAAATAGCTATATTTTTAGGTTAAATACCCCAAACTATTTTCCATGAATGTTACTTTCATTAAAATCTGCGTAACGAATAATAAAGACTATTATCCATTTTTAGTAGTTCTATTTCCAAAAAACGCTATGCTTTCCTGGTTTTTTAGTACCAGAAATTTTAATGTAGCAGCATAGCTCAATTGTCTATATACACCGGAAAATCAGAAATAAATTTGCTCTATTTCTTCCAGAGTTTCTCCATTTCTTCGAGCGATTTGCCTTTAGTTTCAGGAACTAGTTTCCATACAAACCAGGCGGCCAGGATTCCCATCACTCCATAAATCCAGTACGAAAATCCATGGTTGAATTTTTCAGTCAGCCAGGTATTATCATTCATTATCGGGAAAGTCCAGGAAATAATAAGGTTAGCAATCCATTGAGCAGCTACAGCAATCGACATAGCGCCACGTACACTGTTCGGAAATATTTCGGAAAGCAGAACCCAGGTCACAGGACCCCAGCTCATTGCAAAACCAGCGGTATAAAGAAGCATGAAAACAAGTGCCAGTATACCTTCGTAATGCATGGAGAATGTCAAACCTAAACAAAACATACTCACTGCCATAACCAACGCGCCTATAACCATCAGCGGCTTACGACCAAACCTGTCAACAGTGAAGATTGCTAAAACCGTAAACAACAGGTTAATGGCCCCAACAATAATAGTCTGTAAAAGCGAAGAGTCGGTGCTTGCGCCCATATTACGAAAGATATTTCCGGCATAATACAATACTACATTTATACCTACAAATTGCTGGAAAACCGAAAGCATGATACCGATAAAGATTACAAAGAAACCATATGAAAGCCAGGGTACACTTTTTTCGTGGAGTGTATCTTTAATCTCTTTCAGGATATCTTCAGCTCTATCAGTACCTGAAATCTTTTTAAGGACTTCAAGTGCCTTGTTATCTTTTCCCTTCATGACCAGGAAACGTGGTGTTTCGGGTACAAAAACGAGTAAAACCAGGAAAATTGCCGCCGGGATTACACCGGAGAAAAACATCCATCTCCAGCCTTCGGTTACAAGCCATTCTTCATTTCCGCTTTTGGCAATGAAATAGTTTACAAAATATATCACCAGCATCCCGAAAATTATGGCAAACTGGTTCCACGAAACAAGTTTTCCACGCACATTAGCAGGCGCAATTTCGGCTATATACATTGGCGACAGCATGGAGGCAAGCCCTACTCCTATTCCACCGATAATGCGGTAAACCACAAATGAATATACATCGAGCGTACCAAAGAAATTAAAGACTTCCGGTTTCCATGCTCCAATAGCCGACACAGTAAACGCAGATGCAGAAATAATAAGTCCTTTCTTCCTGCCAATAGATTTTGAAACAAATCCAGCCGAAGCACCTCCGATTATACATCCTATTATGGCACTTGAAATAATAAATCCTTTAGCCGAATCAGCAATGCTTTTTAATCCAACTGTATCATCCGACTCAGGAATAACCTGTCCAAAGTATTGTATTACATAAACTGTTAAAATGGCTAGAATTATTCCACTTGAAATTCCCCCTTTTTTCATCCCCAAAAGCCTGACAATCTGAGCGGAAATAACCAGGGCAACAATATAAAGCACTATAACCACAAGTATTTTATATTGGCTTATCAGCAAAAAGGCATAGTTATAAAATTCGGGATTGAGAGCTTTAGAAATATAAAACTCAACCAGCGATTTTTCAGCACCGTTAACAACGGCTGTGTCATAACCAAAAAGCAATCCACCCAGCGTTGCCACTAGCGTAAGCATCATGATATAGGTTGAATTTCCCTTGCCTGAAGCCAATGAGGATGACTTTGATGAAGTATCAATGTAGGACATAGATTTCGGGTTAGATATACATGTTAATAAGCTGTTCGTACATTTCCTGTTTGCCACTTGTTGCTTTTGGCTCACCTTGAGACCGTGCGATTGTGCGAAGATCATCAAGTTTCAGCTTTCCATCTTCAAACTCCTTGCCTTTACCTGAATCGAATGAGCTGTAGCGAAGCCTCCTTAGTTCAAGGAAATCAGATTCTTTCAATATTTTATCTGCAATAACAAATGCTCTTGCAAACGTATCCATGGCAGTAATATGAGAAATAAAAATATCTTCCATATCAGTCGAGTTTCTGCGAGTTTTAGCATCGAAATTGATACCACCGGTTGTAAATCCGCCTGCCTGCTGAATTACAAGCATGGCTTCGACACTTTCGTATATATTGATAGGAAACTGATCGGTATCCCAGCCATTCTGATTGTCGCCACGGTTTGCATCAATACTTCCTAACAAACCGGCATCGGCAGCCATTTGCAGTTCATGTTCAAAGGTATGTCCGGCTAAAGTTGCATGGTTAACTTCGATATTTAATTTAAAATCCTTATCTAACCCGAAATACCTGAGGAAGCCAATAACAGTTTCAGTATCAAAATCATACTGGTGTTTGGTTGGTTCCATTGGTTTAGGTTCGATAAGGAAAGTTCCTTTGAAGCCTTTTCCACGCGCATAGTCACGGGCCATAGTAAGGAAACGCGCAAGATGTTCCTTTTCGCGTTTAGTGTTGGTGTTGAGCAGCGACATATACCCTTCGCGGCCACCCCAGAACACATAATTTTCGCCACCGAGTGCAATTGTTGCATCAATGGCATTTTTAACCTGCGTACCTGCATGAGCTACGGATAAAAAATCAGGGTTGGTAGACGCTCCGTTCATATACCTTGGATTCGAGAATACATTAGCGGTACCCCAGAGTAATTTTACCCCCGAAGCTGCCTGTTTTGCTTTGGCATAATCCACAATCTGGGCAAGCCGTTCTTCAATTTCTTTTACACTGCCATCACCGGCAATATCTGTATCGTGGAAACACCAGAAAGGAATTCCGATCTTGGTCATAAATTCAAAGGCAGCATCCATCCTGTCGCGGTTGCGTTGCATTAGTTCAGGGGAAACTTCCCAGGCAAAATCTTTTGTTCCGGGACCAAATGGGTCGCCACCGGTTCCGCATAATGTATGCCAGTATGCCATTGCAAAACGGAAATGTTCCTTCAGGGTTTTGCCGGCAACTACTTTATTTTCATCATAATACCTGAAGGCCAAAGGATTTCTCGATTCAACACCTTCAAACTGAATTTTTCCTACCGAAGGGAAAAACTCTTTGCTACCAATCGTAATATTCATGATTATGGATTTTTATTTGTTTACTTCTTTTTCCCAATTCTGGTATGCTTCCTTAAGAGCCTGGTTGCCAGGAGAAGGAGTAATTGTTTCAATTTTCCTTAATCCCGCAAATGCAGCTTTAAAATCCTTATAAATCCCTGCTCCTACTCCTGCACCGCGAGCCGCGCCCTGGGCACCATCGGTATTGTAAAGTTCAATAACTGCGCCGGAAATATCGGCAAGCGTCTGGCAAAATACCGGGCTCAAAAACATATTTGCCTTGCCGGCCCTGATAATTTTAATCTCAATTCCCATCTCCTCCATTATTTGAATTCCATAATACAAAGAAAAGGCAATTCCTTCCTGTGCTGCCCTGAAGATGTGCGCTTTCCCATGGATATTGAAGTTCAGATGATGGATACTACAGCCGGTTTCCCGGTTTTGCAGCACACGCTCGGCACCGTTTCCAAAAGGCAGTATGATTAATCCTTCTGATCCTGGTTGAACAGTTGCCGCGATATCATTTATTTGTGAGTAACTGAGATTTTCTCCTGCTATTTTCCTAATCCACGAATTCAGAATTCCGGTTCCGTTTATGCACAATAAAATCCCGTTTCGGGTTTCATTTACTGAATTATTGACATGAATAAAAGTATTGACACGTGATTGAGGATCATATTTAACCATCCCGCTTACACCGTAAATTACACCGGAAGTGCCTGCTGTTGCGGCAATTTCACCTGGATTAAGAACATTAAGCGAAAATGCGTTATTCGGCTGATCACCTGCTCGATAACTAACCGGCGTTCCTGGTTTTAGCCCGGTAATTTCAGCTGCTGCAGCTGACACAACACCCTGAATCCCAAAAGTCGGAACAGTTTCAGCAAGTATATTTTTATCAAAACCATACTGTTTTAAAAGAAAATCTGATGGCTCTTGATTTTCAAAATCCCAAAAAACACCTTCAGAAAGTCCGGATTCGGTAGTTTTTATTTCACCGGTTAGTTTTGCGGCGATAAAATCACCGGGAAGCATAACTTTATAAATACGGTCGAAAATTGCTGGTTCATTTTCTTTAACCCACTTTAGCTTCGAAGCCGTAAAATTGCCTGGTGAGTTTAACAAGTGCGACAAGCATTTCTCGTCTCCGATTTCGTGGAATGCAGAATTTCCAATTTCCACAGCCCGGCTATCACACCAGATAATCGAATTCCGTAGTACTTTCATCTCCTTATCCACACACACCAAACCATGCATCTGGTACGAAATACCGATGGCTTTGATTTCGAAAGCATTGATTCCGGCTTTTTGAACAGCCGCTTGAATGGCGATTACAGAATGTTTCCACCAAAGATCGGGATCCTGCTCAGCCCAACCGGGTTTTGGAGAGAGTATCTCCATTTCAGAAGTGGGTGAATAACAACTGGCAGAACATTTGCCACTTCCAGATTCAACAATGGAAGCTTTTATTGATGAGGTTCCTATATCAAGGCCTAGTAAGTACATAACGTAAATTTCCGGAACTGATTTAAACACAAATGTACTTTAACCTGATCCGGAATAATTGTACTATTATGAAAATAGAATGTATTATTATGCCAATAACAGGTATAAGTTACCTTAAAATGGTTTATTGAAAATGGTTATGAGTGAAAGGAAGAAGGCGATCATTGATGTATTATTCGGATAAAAGGTCATATTCCCAAATACCAAATCCCTGAAACATTAAGCTATTTTATTCTGTTTCCTGTATTTTACAGGGCTTACACCAAACTTACGCTTAAAGGCTTTTGAGAAATAATACCAATCCGTTATGCCAACCTTTTCAGATATTTCATAAATGGCTGATTCGGTCTCCGTTAATAGCTTTGAAGCATGTTGAATCCGCAGTTCGAGAAGGTAATCGTTTGGCGAGAGGCTGGTTGCGTCTTTAAAAATGCGCTGGAAATTGCGTTTCGACATAAAACCAATTTCAGCAAGTTCCTGAATATAAATATTACGGTGGTAATTATTCTCTATAAAATCAATCGCTTTACCAATCCTAACCATTGACTTTGCTTTTGGTATAGTGATTTGGGAATATTTACGAGACAGGAAAATTATGATTTCTTCGAGCTTATTCTTCAGAAACAATTCATAGCCAGGTTGTTTATTCAAATTCTCATGCAGCATTCCATTTAGTATATATTCTGATTTTGCCAGGTCGACCTGGTTGAGATGAAGCATATTTTTAAAGTGCATACGGTTACGATAACGTGGCTCAAGGATAAAAAGAGCCCTGTAGCCATCCAATGTTTTGATTTCATCCGAAATAAGTTCTGGACTTTTCTCCAGGTCAAACATAATATTAAATATTTCAGCTTTACTTGCATCTTTAAAATAGTGATTCTGAAATCCTTGCAGGATAAAGATATCTCCTTCGCTGACCTCGTACTCATTATCGCTGATTATCTGTATTCCTTTGCCTTTGGTAATAAAAACGATTTCAACAAAATCGTGGTGATGCTCAATTTCCGTGAGGTCGTTTTCATGCGAAATATTTTTCCTGCGGTTGATCTTACAAACATTAAAAGCAAGCGCATGATCCTTAAAATAATAATCGCCTTTAGCAATTTCCATTCAATTAAATTTGGCTTAAAAATACAAAGTTTTGACTTCATTGAGATTTTTACGCTGTAAATTCCGTAAGTAGGATTTCCGGAAAACAGAATCACAGAATTTATGGTACTTTCGTACAGGATTTGTTCGAACCAAATGTGTTTGATACTGTTAATTAACAAAGCAGGATTGAAATAAAATTTGAGTTGCAAGATTTTTATAAATGGAAGTAACTCTATTTTAATATCAGCTTTTTCACTCATTTTCAATCAATTTAGATCTTCACATTCGTTAAAAATCACAAAATAAATTTTCAGATGAAAACTAATTCAATTCTCAATATTAAACCTCTTGGTTTCATGTGGCCGGTTCGCGATCCTTTTCTTTTTTGCGCGCATCATCTCGATAAATTTCCGGCCGGTAATGATGAAATGGGACCGGCTGCCTCGTTAAAAGGAAGAGATATAGGCCAGGATTTTACTGTTAAAGATGGTTGGCGAATGTATCATGGCGAAATGGTTCCGGGTTTTCCGGCGCATCCACACCGCGGATTCGAGACGGTTACTATTGTGAAGCAAGGGCTGGTAGATCACGCCGATTCTCACGGGCAAGCCGGCAGGTATGGTAATGGTGACGTGCAATGGATGACAGCCGGAGAAGGATTGCAACATAGTGAGATGTTTCCTTTGTTGAGCCAGGGTGGAGAAAATCCGGCGGAATTATTCCAGGTTTGGCTCAATCTTCCAAAATCCAAGAAATTTGTTAAACCTCATTTCAAAATGCTTTGGTCAGAAGATATTCCGGTATTTAAAAGTAATGATAAAAATGGTAAAACTACAGAAGTTAATGTAATAGCTGGTAAAATTGGTGAAGTTAATTCCCTCACACCTGCTCCGGATTCGTGGGCGGCTGATCCTAAGAATGAGGTTGCCATCTGGACAGTTAAGATGGAAGCTGGCGCCAGCTGGACACTACCAACAGCAAACCAAAATGTGAACCGGACATTGTATTTCCATAAAGGAACAGATATTAGTATAGACAACACAAAAGTGCCATCTTATATGGCTGTTGAGTTAAATCCGGGTATGGAAATACAAATCGTAAATGGAGCATCTGATGGCTATTTTCTAATGCTTCAGGGCAAACCTATAAGCGAACCTGTTGTTCAATACGGTCCATTTGTTATGAATTCGGAGGCTGAAATACAAAAAGCTTTTACCGATTACAGGAAGACCGAATTCGGTGGCTGGCCATGGTCACGCCACGACCAGGTTCATCCGCGCACAAAAGGCCGGTTTGCGAAATATGTTGATGGCACGGAAGAGATCAGGTAAAATATTTCAAATTGTATAAGTGTGTTAACGAATTTCGATGTAAAAACTTTTTTTCATGCATTTCTGCTATACCTTCTGTCGAACGGCAATCAGATAAATGATTAATTTTGCAGGAGATTTCAGCATTATGAAAACCTGATTCATTCGATTTTTCATATTGGCAAATCATAGTTAGCATTAATTTAAATTTTCAACCATCCCGGAATGAAATTTCTATTTTGGATCGTCAAGGGTATTTTCGGATTGATTAACATTTTGCCATTTCGAGTTAAATACATTTTTTCTGATGCACTTTCACTGGTTTTGAATTATGTGGTTAAATACCGAAAAAAAGTAATTAAAGAAAACCTCGAAAATTCATTTCCTGAGAAGGATCAAGCTCAGATTAAGCATATAATCAAAGGATTCTATCGGCACCTGACCGATCTTATTTTTGAAATCCTTAAACTTGATACCCTAACTAAGGAAGAGCTTTTCAGAAGAGTGACGGTTTCGGGCGAAGATATTCTGACAAAGCTGGCAGAACAGAAAAAAGGTGTAGTGGTAGTAATGAGTCACAGCGGCAACTGGGAATGGACAAGCCAACGTGTTTGTTTCTCGGGACGGTGTTTTGATTATGTAGGAGTAATTGCAAAGGAAGTCAGCGATCCCTATTTCGATCAGTACTTTACAGATATCAGGATGAAGCTTCAGAAAGGGTATTCCGAAATAATCCCTTTTACACAAACTGCCAGGTACCTTGCCGCGATACGGCATAAAACAAGTATGCTTATAACTATTGCCGATCAGACACCTCATGTAAACCAGATCCAATACCGTACAGAATTTTTGCACCAGGACAGCGCTGTATTTCTTGGGCCTGAAAGGATTTCAAAATCATTGAACTACGCTGTTGTGTACTGCCATGTAAGCAAAACCGGAAGGGGATTCTACCACATTGAATATGAACTGGTAAGCGATACACCTAAAGAAGATCAAACTTACGAAATCACAAACAGGCATGTAAAAATGCTTGAAGATGATATACGTAAACAGCCCGAAATCTGGCTATGGTCGCACAGGAGATGGAAATATAAACGTGAAGAAAGTTAGTTTTTCATCATCGGATTTTCTATATTTTCTATTTCGTAATCACAACTATTTTTGAATTGAAATATCTCTAAATTAGCGGAAAATTATATTAGTCTGAACATTTTAGCGAGGATCATCTCAGCAATTAATAATCAAACAGATAGCAAAATTGGCAAAGGTAGCAGTAGTTATTTTAAACTGGAACGGAAGAGAGTTTTTACGAAAATTCCTGCCCTCAGTGATTGCCCACAGCCAGGATATAGCTGAAGTAATTATTGCCGATAATGCTTCTACCGATAGTTCGATTGAGTTCCTGCAGCAAAATTACCCACAATTAAAGATTATTAACAACCGCACCAATGGCGGATTTGCGCGGGGATATAACGAGGCTCTGGCAAATGTTGATGCCGAATATTTTGTTTTGCTGAATTCGGATATTGAAGTTACTGAAAACTGGATTGAGCCGGTAATCAAACTGATGGAAAGTGACAAAAAAATTGCTGCCTGTCAGCCAAAACTACGTTCCTTTTATGAAAAGGAGAAATTTGAATACGCAGGGGCAGCCGGAGGATTTATCGACGAATATGGATATCCGTTTTGTCGCGGGCGTATTTTTAATCATATAGAAACTGACAATGGGCAATATAACGACGCGATTGAAATTTTCTGGGCCACAGGAGCGTGCATGTTTGTAAGGGCTGATTTATACGAGCAATTTGACGGACTTGATGAAGATTTCTTTGCTCATATGGAAGAAATAGATTTTTGCTGGAGGCTCAAAAACGGCGGTTACAAGATTATGTACTGCCCCGATTCAGTAGTTTATCACGTTGGAGGAGGCACGCTGCCTAAGAAATCATCTCACAAAACATACCTCAATTTCCGGAATAACCTTTCCCTTTTATATAAGAATCTTCCCTCCCATCTTATATTTCCCGTGTTCGTCGTTCGGTTTCCACTCGATGGAATTGCCGCATTTAAATTCCTGATTGATGGTGGTTTTGCAGATTTTTATGCGGTTTTGCGGGCACATTTCTATTTTTACCGTCATTTCTTTTATATCAGGAGCAAGCGCAGAAAAATCACGCAAAGCATGGTGCATGGCATCTACAAGGGAAACCTGGTAAAGGAATATTATATCAACAAGAAGACACTTTTTACGCAATTAGATCCGAAGGATTTTGCTGAATAGCAACCCGGCAACTTATTCCCCTGCAGGTTGCAAGGTGTTTCAAAGAAATTTATTTCAAAAAACTCTCCACTGCTAACCTGTACGAATCCATTCCAAAACCGGTAATAACTCCTTTCATTCCTGCAGATATCATCGAAATACTCCTGAATTCCTCGCGGGCATGAACATTCGAAATGTGAACTTCAACAACAAGTGTTTTGATGGCTTTTACAGCATCGCCAATTGCTACCGAAGTATGTGTGTACCCACCGGCATTCATTATAATTCCATCAAACGAAAACCCGGTTTCATGCAATTTATCAATAATTTCACCTTCGATATTCGATTGATAATAATCAAAGTCAATATCCGGATATTTCTTCTTCAGGACTTCTAAATAGGACTCGAAGGATTCACTGCCGTAAACTCCTGGTTCACGTTTTCCGAGAAGATTAAGGTTTGGTCCGTTGATTATACAGATTTTCATCGAAATAAATTTAGTGAACAAATTTAAGCATTTTAGGGATTCAGACGAATAAAGGAAATCCAAGATCCAGGTTCCAAGTCCCAAATTTCAAAATCTGCAATCCGAAATCCAAAATAAAAAAAATACACGCCACTATTTCCAAAAATACGCTACTTTTGCACCATAGTATTGAATAGGGGTGCCTTAACAAAACGGGCTGAGATCAAACCCATTGAACCTGATACGGGTAATGCCGGCGAAGGGATGGACAAACTTTAAATGAATGGATTTTCCCTGTTCGCCATTTGAAGTTTAACTTTTAGAATAAAAATGTAATGAAAAAATTGATTGTACCAGTCCTGCTGGTGACGCTGCCATTCCTGGGATTGGCACAAATTAACCTTTCGGGGAAAGTAACTGACCGGAATACACAGGAAACATTGCCCGGAGCACACATCAGGCTGCTCGGCAACTATACTGCAACTATAAGCGACAAAAACGGAAATTTTGTGTTCCGGAATTTCAAACCTGATTCGTACACCTTAGTTGTGAGTTATGTTGGGTTTGAAAATGATACTACTAAAATTAATTTAACGAAAAACGCCGATATTTCGATTGCCCTAACACCTGCTACTATCATGGAAGATGGTGTAATTGTGTACGCAACCCGGGCAGGAAGCAATACGCCTGTTGCTTATCAGAATATTGATAAGAAAGAAATTGCCACTTCAAACTTCGGGCAGGATTTACCAGTTCTGCTCGGCAATAGCGTTTCGGCTGTAACCACCTCGGATGCCGGTAATGGAATGGGCTACACTGCCTTACGGATTCGGGGAACAGATATGACCCGTATAAATGTTACCATTAACGGAATGCCTCTCAACGATCCTGATTCGCATAATGTTTTCTGGGTCGATTTGCCCGACATCGCCACTTCGACCGACAATATTCAGATACAACGCGGGGTAGGAACATCCACAAATGGTGCATCTGCTTTCGGGGCAAGCATAAATTTACAAACATCGCAACTAAATACAGAACCTTATGCGGAAGTGAATAGCGCTTACGGTTCGTACAAAACTCTGAAAAACAGCGTTTCATTTGGTACTGGTTTATTCGACAAGCATTTTAGCATGGATGCGCGAATTTCAAAATTATCGTCCGACGGCTATATTGACCGCGCGACTTCTGATCTCTTATCCTATTATCTTTCAGCAGCTTATACTTCAAAAAAAGACTTACTGCGTTTCAATATCTTTTCAGGAAAGGAAAAAACCTACCAGGCCTGGGACGGAATTCCATCTAATATTCTTGATACCAACCGGTCGTTTAATGGAATGGGATCGTATTTTGATAACCAAGGTGTTCAGCATTATTACAGCAACGAAACGGATAATTATTCACAAACGCATTACCAGGCTATATACTCACACGAATTCACAAGGAAGTTGTTTATGAATGCTACGGTTCATCATACTGTCGGAGCCGGGTATTATGAGCAATACCGCGAAAATGATAAGCTTGCTGATTATGGAATTGATCCGATAAGAACGAATTCGCCGTTTTATGTTGTAGGTTTTGATTCTATCCAGACGCCCGACAGCACCATAAGCAGAAGCGACCTGATCAGGCAGAAACACCTGGCTAATACGTTTACCGGATTAACATGGTCGTTAAATTATCATACAAACAGGCTTCAAACATCCTTTGGCGGATCATGGAACACTTATTCAGGAAATCATTTCGGGCGTATAATCTGGTCGCAGTTCACAGGAAACAGCGAAATAAACCACGAATGGTACCGTAGCAAATCTCTGAAAAACGATTTCAATATTTTCGCCAAAACAGAATATGCTCTGACATCAAAACTTACTACCTGGATGGATCTTCAATACCGCAGAATTTTTTACAAGTTAGATGGTAATGACGATGATCAACGTGATATTACTCAGAATCATACGTTTAACTTTTTTAATCCGAAAGCTGGGGTTTCGTACCAATTATCAGTAAAACAGAATATTTACGCTTCACTATCGGTAGCAAACCGTGAGCCCAACCGCGATAATTTTGTTGATTCTGATCCTGCAAAATCCATTCCTCATTCTGAAAGGCTGTATGATATGGAAGCCGGCTATTCTTTGAGCACGAATCATATCTCGTTAAATACCAATGTCTATTTCATGTATTATCATGAACAGTTGGTTCTTACCGGCGCGATAAACGACGTAGGAGCGCCAATTATGGTAAATGTGCCATCAAGCTATAGGGCAGGAATTGAATTATCGGCAAAGGCATTGCTCACAGCCAACCTGAAGTGGGAACCTTCAGTTACAATCAGTCAAAATAAAATCAAATCCTTTACTGAATATATTGATAATTGGGATACATGGGGACAAACCACTGTAGATCACACCAATACCGATTTGTCTTTTTCACCTACTTTGATAGCAAACAGTTCGCTTTCGTGGATAATTTTTAAAGGATTTAACCTGAACCTGATCAGCAAATTTGTTGGCAGGCAATACATTGACAACACCGAAAGTAGTGATCGCCAACTCGATCCTTATTTTGTGAATAACCTGCTGATAAGTTATAAGGTCAATCCCCGTTTCTGCAAAGAGATTGGATTTTCATTTATGATCAATAACATTTTTAACGAAAAGTACGAATCAAATGCCTGGGTTTACCGCTACTCTTACGAAAACACAATGCAAAAACTCGATGGATATTATCCGCAGGCAGGAATTAATTTGATGGCTGGAGTTTCGGTGAAGTTCTAGATATCGTCATTTAGAAAAAAAAGTACGATTTACAAATGACGATTTACGAGCGCGCTTAATCGTAAATCGTAATTCATTAATCCGAAATTTCCTACCTTTGCCCCGATGGCGAATATTATAACGATAAAGAACAAAAAGGTATTCTTCGAGTATTTCCTGGTCGAACAGTTTACGGCTGGCATCATGCTGCTCGGCACTGAAATTAAGTCAGTTCGCGAAGGCAAAGTCAACCTTACCGACAGCTATTGTGCTTTTAGTGGTGATGAATTATTCCTGCTCAACGCTCATATTTCGGAATACAAATTCGGAAACCAGTTTAACCATATTGCCAAGCGTGCCCGAAAACTGCTGCTTAACCGCCAGGAACTCAAGAAAATCATTGGCAAAACCCGCGAAAAAGGACTCACTATTGTTCCGGTTGAGATGTTTATCAACGAAAAAGGATTCTGTAAAGTTACAATTGCTATTGCCAAAGGAAAGAAAATGTACGACAAGCGTGAAACGCTCAAGACAAAGGACAATAAAAGAGAAATGGATCGCAGGCATGAAGACTAGATAGTTAGAATTTGCTATTTCGGATTGATGATTTCGGATTTCGGATTAACCTTTTACTCGACAATAATCCTTTCAATATCTTCATTCCCATTAATTTCTTCAAAAACTAAAAATCGGTGTACAGCAATACTTTCAAAGTATTTTGGGTCACAGAAGAATCGGACAATTCCTTTAAAAGCCAGATTATTCAACGATCCACGGATGATCTCCCGCAAAACGGAGTTCTTATAAAAGTCGCATATTCATCCCTGAATTATAAAGATGCCTTATCAGCTACCGGAAATAAAGGTGTAACCCGCCGTTATCCGCATACACCAGGCATTGATGCAGCCGGAATAGTTGTTGAAAGCAATTCTGATAAATTCCAACCCGGCGACCAGGTAATAGTTACCGGTTATGACCTGGGCATGAACACTGCAGGTGGTTTTGGCGAATATATCAATGTTCCTGCTGAATGGGTGGTACCTTTGCCTGACGGATTGAGCCTTCTAGAAAGTATGATAGTTGGAACCGCCGGATTTACCGCAGCACTTTCGATCCATCATCTTTTACGAAGCGGTCAAAAGCCGGAAGACGGCCCCTTACTTGTAACCGGGTCAAGCGGTGGTGTTGGAAGCTTTTCAGTTGCAATTGCTTCAAAATTAGGTTTCAACGTTACAGCTTCAAGCGGCAAAACGGATCAGCATGAATATCTTAAAAAACTAGGCGCACAAGCAATACTTGGTCGATCAGTCCGGACGCATGCTGCTTCGTCAGCAATGGGCCGCGGCCATTGATACAGTTGGTGGAAATACATTGGCCACCATCCTGAAATCTCTCAAAACACATGGCAATGTTGCCAGTTGCGGAAATGTTGCTTCTCCCCTGCTCAATACAAGCGTTTTCCCGTTTATATTAAATGGTGTCAACCTTTTGGGAGTAAATTCAGCAACTACTCCAATGGATTTAAGGTTAAAGTTATGGAATAATCTTGCAAATGAATGGAAACCTGATTTTCACCTTATCAGGACAGAAATAGCCGGACTGAATGAAATTCATTTTAGTATAGCTCAGATCTTAAATGGGCAGATAACAGGAAGAGTAGTTCTGCAGCATATTCAGAAATAGTGCTGCTTTTATAAAATCCGGAAAATTCTCCCACTTTTATATCAATCCCAGCATCGTTTCAACTCCAAACTTTTCTAATCAGGAACTAAAGTTAAAAACGATATGAAATCATTGCTCTTAAATTATTTATCCGTGCTTTTACTGAAGTATCTTCAGGTGAAAGAAGACTCGTATTTCCTGATTTTGTCTGGTAGCTGACAAACATAAGCTGCACTTTCAGCTTTTTATTAATATTCGTAATCAGGCTGATATTGGGACCAACACTCAAATTTTTGAAATCCACATTTCCCTGGTCTGATCCGGCAATTGAAGAACAGTCAATATAACTTTTAAGTGAATACATTAATCCTAATCCAACACCAAATTCGAAGCTTACTTTATTATTGGGAATACCTCTGAAGGCCATATATGGCTCAAGATTTATAGTAGTAAAATGAATACTTACATCTGAGCCCATGGCTGATACCTTATTGTATGAAACCGGTATATGAATTGACATGACCCTTGAGTTCTTTGCTTCCAAATCAAAACCAAACGAATAGGAACTTCCCGTCAGATTGTCCTTAAAATATCCGGATACAGCGGAGTTAACAAAACCTCCCGAAGCAAAAACACTAAAATTAACGGCATCCTTAATACTGTATTTCTCATTAGTATACTTTTCAGGATATTTATAAGCATTGTATGCCGAAACCATTTCAGCTAGGGTTTTGAAATCGTACGAAACTTTGACTTTATATTTTGAATAAAAATTATCGAAATCATCCAGGTAATTCCTGAAAAATGGTTCCAGATCATACTTGTATTTTTCGAGAGCCGTAACTTCTTCGTTTTTTGTTGTATAAAAGTTCATACCGCCATCCGAAGTGTACGAAAATCCGAGACCTATATAACCGACAACAGAGTAACTGATCAATTTATTGAACCCCTCGTTTTTTATTTTTTCAGAATAAAAAATTCCTTTTTCATAATAACATGCAGTAATCTGTGAAGCTTCCAGTTTTTGTTTATGGTTGTGTGAATCAATGTATTCAATTTTATCTTCATTGGTAAAAGCCTTGTTTTTAACAATTTGTACTGAAGTGAGAGTATCCCCGCTAACCAGAACGATTATATTTTTGGTTGTTTTGTTTTGGGCGGCTGCATTTTTCATGGAAAGAGCCATAATGATACTCAGAAAGAGTAATACAATTTTCATAGATGTGTTCATGATAAAGTTTATTTTTAAATTGATAGTGTGATTAAATTATTACAGGTAAGAACCTTATGCAGCCAGAGGATGAATCAACTGTTAACAGATTGGTGGCTCTAAAAAACATAGCAAAGAGCAACGCTTAAAGGAATTACTGCAATCTCAAATCGCAAAGCAGAATTTTTGATTTTGTAATCTATTCCGGTCCCTATATAGAGACCAGATGAATATGTAGTGTAAGATGTTCGGCTGCCATACGATATATATGAATCAAAAGCTAAGTATGGAACTATGCCTCCGAACACATCCATTCTTAACCTTGCCTGATCAAAATAATTGTATGATACTGCTAGCGGAAAAGAAAAGAACATTGAGTGAGTATCCTTATTTTTATATTCAAAAACGTTAAAAGTTAAACGGGTATGGAGAGCAAATTTTTCGTAAGGGCGGTTACGGCGAAAGTCGAAACTCATACCAAGACCAGGTGCGGCAGGTTCACCAATCCAAAAAATATTATTTACCAGAACTCCGATTACAATCTTTGCAGATTTCTTTTTGAAATTGTCTGAATTAGTATAATCATTCCCTTTAAATTCATTGTACTTTTTAACAATAGCAATCAATTGATTTTCAGTAAACTTTAATTCGCTTAACTCAGAGCATATCCTTGCATTATCAGCCATTGCCTTGGTAAGCTGATGTGCGTATTCATAATTTGAAATCTGTTCTCTCTGCCCATTCACTAATTTTTCCGAAAATGTTTCTGTTAAATGGATAGGCTGATCCTTGTCATGCCTGATATAATAAGTCTTCACTCCGTTACTCTCCAGTTTTGAGTAGAGGTTATAATATCCTTTAATCTGGTTCAACAATAAGTAGTAAACAGAATCGGTCTTTATTGATTCGAGTAACCGACCATCTGCAAACTTCACTGATTTGATCTGATCAGGATAAGCTGTTGTATAATTGTCAGAATCCTGCTTTCTGTATTTTATACTTTTTTGGACAACACGAATTTGTGCATCAAATATTTCCGCAGAAAGAGTATCATTATTTGTAAATTCAATATCAGCTTTTGTTTTCAGAGCCTGGGAAAAAGAGGAAAATACTGACACAAGCAGAAATATCAGAATAGGTAATTTACGCATAATTAAATAGTCGCTAATTATTTATTTTTCAAGAGATATAGTTCGAATTATATTTTGGACAATATTAGAACAAAATATGTAATTAAAAAACAATAAGCTTCAATAAAACAATAATGACATCATTTATCAAAACATTAAATGCAATTTTCTTTTACTGACTCAAGGTAATGAGGCGATATAGCCGGTGTGCTATTTAATACTATCAAGGTTCGCAGGTTTTTTTGTACATTTGAGGCGCAATATTATATTTCGAATCTTACTACACAACCTAATATGATGTCCAAAGTTAAAGTTGCACTGGTGCAAATGAGTTGCACTTCCGATAAGGACGAGAACCTGCAAAAAGCTATTGATAAAACAAGAGAAGCTGCAGCACAGGGCGCACAAATTGTTTGCTTCCAGGAACTTTTCACGTCACTTTATTTCTGCGACGAAGAGAATTACGACAATTTTCTATTGGCTGAATCCATACCTGGTTCTACAACAAACAGGTTAAGTGATCTGGCTAAAGAGCTTGGAGTTGTGATCATTGCGTCATTATTTGAAAAGCGGGCGCAGGGTTTATACCACAACACCACGGCCGTATTAGATGCCGATGGAACTTACCTGGGCAAATACCGCAAAATGCATATTCCGGATGACCCGTCTTTTTACGAAAAATTCTATTTCACGGCAGGTGACCTTGGTTATAAAGTTTTTAAGACAAAGTTTGCAACCATCGGAATACTTATTTGCTGGGATCAATGGTATCCTGAAGCAGCCCGCATCACCTCGCTTATGGGTGCTGAAATCCTGTTTTACCCAACTGCCATCGGTTGGGCTACTTCGCAGGATGAAGTCACCAACATTGAACAGCATAATGCATGGCAGACTATTCAGCGAAGCCATGCTGTTGCCAACGCAGTGCATGTGGTAAGTGTTAACCGTGTTGGAATGGAACAAAACGGCGCCATGAAATTCTGGGGCGGATCGTTTGTCAGCAATCCTTTCGGAACACTTTTGTATGAAGCTTCGCATGATAAGGAAGAACTTCATATTCAGGAACTGGATTTGAGGGAAACCGATCGTTACAGAACGCACTGGCCGTTTCTACGAGACAGAAGAATTGATTCGTACCAGCCAATAACAAAGCGATATATTGACGAAGATTAATTTTTTTATCCGGGTTAGATCACAATTTGGTTCACATTCATTTTTTGCAGACTTTTTGCATTCTTTTTCAAACATTATTTCTTTCAATGATTTCCGAACGCCCTACACCCAAAGAATTGGGATATAAATTTCCTGCCGAGTTTGCTTTACATTCGGCTACCTGGTTAAGCTGGCCGCATAAAGAGGAAAGCTGGCCGGGAAAGATTGATGCCATTTTCCCATCTTATTCACTGTTTATTAAAGAACTTACCAAAGGTGAAAAAGTCTGCATCAATGTTGCTGACGAAGCCATGAAAGCATTCGCTGTCGGTCATTTGCAAAAGGCTGATGTTGATTTATCGAAAATTGAATTTTACTACCATCCCACCAATGATGCATGGTGTCGCGATCACGGACCGGCATTCCTGATTAATCCTGATGCAGCTCAGAAGAAAGTAATTGTAGATTGGGGCTATAATGCCTGGGGAAATAAGTATCCGCCTTTCGACCTTGACGATGTAATCCCAACTCTGATCGGCAAAAAATTGAACATCCCGGTTTATTATCCCGAAATTGTGATGGAAGGCGGTTCAGTTGAATTCAATGGGAAAGGCACTCTGCTAACTTCCAGGTCATGCCTGTTAAATCCTAACCGGAACCCTCACCTGAACCAATCACAGATTGAAGAATACCTTTCGAATTATTACGGGGTTGATCAAATCCTGTGGATTGATGAAGGCATTGTTGGCGATGATACTGATGGTCACATTGATGATACGGTTCGTTTTGTAAATGAAGACACTGTGCTTACTGTAATTGAAGCAAACAAGAACGATGAAAACTATAAGCTGTTGCAGCACAATCTAAAGCAACTACAGCAAATGCGTTTATTGAACGGCAAACAACTGAATATTATTGAACTGCCTATGCCCGATAAACTGGTTTACGAAGGCCAGCGACTTCCTTGTTCGTATGCCAATTTTTACATTGCAAACAAATCGGTTATTGTCCCGGTTTTTCATAGTAAAAATGATGACAAAGCATTGGAGATCATTCAGCAATGTTTCCCATCCCGAGAAGTTATCGGTATTGATTCCACCGATATCATCTGGGGCCTTGGAAGTTTCCATTGCCTCAGCCAGCAGGAACCGTTTGTTTAAAAAGAATTCAGAAACATGAATTTAAAAAAATAATTTAAGAACAAGGATTAACGATTTAAGATCTTAGATGTAACACTATAACATAGGGAAACTTCAAAAATCAAAAATCGATGTTCCTTGTTCTTAAATCAAAAAATATTTCGCATCTCTCTTTCTCTTCTCCATCCTCTCTTTATCCAACATTATCAAATTATCGCATTAGCACATTTACACATTCAAAAAAACTCCACAATGAAATCAATGAAAATCATCACCCTCCTCGCTTCTCTTTTCGCAGGATCGTCCCTTTTTGCTCAGGATTGGGCCAATTTCGAACGTTACCGTGCGGCCAATGAAAAACTGGCACCGCCTGCAAAAGGAGAAAAACGTGTAGTATTTATGGGTAATTCCATTACCGATGGCTGGGTTTATGTTGACTCCGCATTTTTTGCAGGCAAACCTTACATTGGACGTGGAATAAGCGGGCAAACCACCCCACAAATGCTGGTACGTTTCCATGCGGATGTTATTGCGCTGAAGCCTGCTGTGGCGGTTATCCTGGCCGGAACCAACGATATTGCCGGAAATACCGGTCCATCCACGCTAGAGATGATCATGGATAATATCAAAGGGATGAGCGAAATGGCAAAGGCTAACGGCATTAAAGTGGTGCTTAGTTCAGTGTTGCCGGCATTTGATTATCCATGGAAACCAGGACTTCAGCCTGCCAGAAAAATTATCAGCCTGAATAAAATGATAAAAGACTACGCGGATAAAAACGGCTGCATTTACCTTGATTATTTTTCCGCCACAGTGGATGAAAGGCAAGGATTTAAAGCCGCGCTTTCAGGAGATGGAGTGCATCCGAATCTTGCCGGTTATAAAGTAATGGAACCACTGGCCGAAAAAGCGATTGCGAAAGCTTTGGCTAAAAAATAAAGTCAGACTTCTTCTTTAAAAAAATCAATGACGCTCCGCTGATCATTGCAGATGAGTTATGCCCAAATTCTTCGGGTCAGAGAAATTGTTTTTAATTATTCTGGTTATCCTTCATGCTTTTATACTTATATTTACGACACAATAAACAAACTTAATTAGTACTCCGCTTATAACCAGATTTTCAGTTAGAGTTAATTGTATCACATACTGTAACTATTTTGAGATTTATGCATCAAAGTATTGTTTTACTTTCAAATTAAAACATAGTATCTATCCGACTCCTAAAGTAATTATATGAAGAAAACTGAAACCAGGAAACCACATTTCGTTCCAAAAACGTATCTGAAGAATTTCGCCACGCGGAAGAATGATGATTACTATGTGAATATACTTAAAAAAGATGATGCTTACGATAAGATTGTTGAAAGCAAAATCAGTGATATCTGTGCTGCGAATCATCTTTTAAAACCGGATACAACTGATAAGTCAAAACAAAAACTGGAAGATATTTATACAGATATTTTTGAAAATCAATATGATAACCTTTTTTCAGTGCTTACTGATGATAAAGTGTTGGAAATCAAGGATGAATTGAAGAAATCTATAGTTTCAGCAGTAGTTACCATGTTTTACAAAACCAAAAAATGGACTGACTTTTTGGGTTATCATTCCGACGTCAATTTGCAAAAGATTGACCAGCTGCGGAATCAGTTTAAGGTGGATCATTATTTTGATTCAACAGGAGGACAGGTAGGTTTTCAAAACAAAACACTGGAAGAACTGGAAGTCAGCCATAAAAATATAACCCGCATTCCATTAATTATAACCCAGCTTAAAGTAGCACTTAAGCTTATTGAAGCAAAGCATTTTGATTGTATTAATGTGTATAAAATTGCCGATGAAAGTGAATTTATCACTTCGGATAATCCTGTATTGGCCATTAATATGCAGAAAATGAGAACGAAACACTTTGATATTGAAAACGCATACTACCTGCCTATCAGCAACAAATACCTTATCGCCATTTTCCCTAAAGGCACACATCCGCCGCAGAATAAAATTATCCGGCTTTTGATCAATAAGGAATGGGTTGAGAGTTTTAATACGATGCAATTGTTTCAAAGTGATAAATGTATTATCGGATCGGTTGAGGCGATAAAGAATACAAAGGAAAATTAGAGTGTGACATCGCTTCTCCCACTTATCAACACTTCCCCCGGTTGATAACTTTTTTCCGTATTTTACCTAAATAAATTCTTCAAAATCGATCTGTTTCAAGTAAACGTAAAGTTTCTTTTATCCTCTTTTTCAGTATATTACGAATCCATCTACCTATTTAAGAATGTAGTTACTTAATTTAGAGAAATTCTAAATTAACACTTGTATCAATTTTATAACATATATAAGAATACAAATTGATACTTTTGCGGCCTCGAAACCGTCACAAATAAAGTTAAAATATGGATAGCAGCGCTTTAGTGCTTTTCTTTATTGTTGCCGTAGTACTGGTGGGAGGAGCCATGCTTTTCTCCAGTTTTGTACCGCCAACATCCTATAACCCAGCCAAATTCGAGCCTTACGAATGCGGAATTGAAACCATCGGAGGTTCCTGGTTACAATACACAGTGGGCTATTACCTGTTTGCAATTATCTTCCTGATTTTCGATGTGGAAACCGTTTTTGTGTTCCCCTGGGCAGTAGTAATGAAACATGCAGGCATGATAGGCTACGTTGAAATACTTATCTTTTTCTTCATTTTAGGTCTTGGCCTTTTATATGGCTGGAAAAAACACGCATTGAAATGGGAATAACATCAAAAAAAGAATTTGAGAAAAACGACTTCCCGATTCTGGATTCATACGAGGGAGGCAGTATAATACTCACACAGCTTGATGCACTTGTTAATTGGGCCAGGTCCAATTCGGTCTGGCCCTTAACTTTCGGTACACGCTGCTGCGCTATTGAATTTATGGCAGTTGGCGCTTCAAGGCACGATATGGCACGCTTTGGTTACGAAGTAGCCCGTGCAACTCCGCGCCAGGCTGATATGATCATTATTTCAGGTTCCATTAATTATAAAATGGCTCCGGTTTTAAAACGTTTATACGATCAGATCGCCGATCCGAAATATGTAATCGCTATGGGAGCGTGTGCGGTATCCGGCGGACCTTTCTATTACAATTCCTATTCAATTGTTAAAGGCGCCGACCACGTGATTCCGGTAGATATATATGTACCAGGCTGTCCGCCTCGTCCCGAAGCACTTTTGTACGCTTTCCTGCAATTGCAGAAAAAAATCAAGCGTGAGAAAAACTTCAAGAAGCAGATACAGAAATAAGCAATAGCAGCACTACTTTGCGAAAGGCACGACGAAGCAAACTCATCCCCTCACCGCAATCTGTAACCCAATCAGGCCATGACAAACGAACAACTTATAGAACAACTAACAGCCGCAAATCCGGATGCAGTCGTGAAACAAGGTAGCCAGTACCCTGAAATTACTGTTGCCCACGATAAACTGCACGCGTTTATGCAAAACATCAAATCCGACATTAACTTGGCATTCGATTACCTGGTTTGCGAAACCGGAGTTGATTACCCTGAATTTATACAGGTAGTTTACCATCTTGAATCGACCACTCACAGGCATTTCATGGTTGTAAAAGCCAATACCGGGAACAGGGAAACAGCAAAATTAGATACCGTTTCGGATATCTGGCCAACAGCCGAATTCCACGAATGCGAAATTTATGATTTGCTTGGAGTTACATTTAACAATCATCCTCATCTCCGTCGTTATTTTCTCGACGACACATGGGGACACCCGCTTCGCAAAGATTTTCATGATGATATTCACGTTGTAGAAAGATAGTTATGGGCGCAATCATTGAAAAAATTATAACTACCGACGAGATCAAGACTGACGAGTATCTTGTAAATATAGGTCCGCAACACCCTAGCACACACGGTGTTTTGCGGTTACTGACCAAACTTGAGGGCGAAATTGTTCATAATGTAGAACCGCATATCGGCTACATTCACAGCGGCATCGAAAAGATGACCGAAGCCCTCTCCTACCCTCAGATCGTTCATCTTACCGACCGAATGGATTATTTGTCGGCTCATATTAATAACGAAGCTGTTTGTCTTTGTGTCGAAAATGCCCTGCAGGTCGAAGTTCCTGAACGCGTTAAATACATTCGTACCATTTTTGATGAACTGCAGCGTCTGGCTTCGCACCAGTTGTGGTGGTGTGCTTCGGGTATGGACCTTGGTGCGTTGACAGCTTTTTTCTACGGTCTGCGCGATCGTGAAGATATCCTGGATATTTTTGAAGAAACATGCGGTGCCCGTCTCACGCTGAATTACAGTGTTCCCGGCGGTGTGATGTTTGATATACATCCTAATTTCCAGAAAAGCGTTAAAGCCTTTATCACAAAATTCAGGAAGAAATTACCTGAATACGATAAGCTGCTTACAGATAATATCATTTTCCAGAACCGTACCAAAGGAGTTGGCATTTTATCACGTGAAGATGCCATTGCTTATGGTGTAACCGGCCCGACCGGACGTGCTTCAGGTTTCAGCTGCGACGTTCGTAAACATCATCCTTACAGCGCTTATCCTTATATTAAGTTTGACGAAAAACTGGGCACCGACGGCGACTCATTTATGCGCTGGAAACTGAGGATGGAAGAAATGTGGGAATCCTTGAATATTATCGAACAACTGATCGACAATATTCCTGAAGGTGATTTCGCAGTGAAAATGAAAGGCGTTATCAAATTACCTGAAGGAGAGTTTTACCAGCGTGTTGAATCTGCTCGTGGAGAATTCGGCGTGTACATAGTTAGTGATGGAAAGAAAAATCCTTACCGCGTAAAATTCCGTTCTCCCGGATTCTCGAACCTTTTCACCATTAACCATATTGCCAAAGGCTGGAAAATCGCCGACCTTGTAGCTATTATGGCCACTTTCGATTTGGTTATTCCTGATATTGACAGGTAAGGAAGAAGTGAAAAGTGAAGAATGAAGAGTGAAGAATAGAATGGCTTGAAGAGTTTGATATAAACAGAATGAACTTGAACTCTTGAACGCCGCAGGCAATTGAACGCGAACCTTTGAGCGAATAAGTCAACTGAAGAACTGAATAAGTTAAAAATCTGATAAACCCATTTCATAATGGCATTCGAAAAATACGATTTTACGCCTATCACTCAGTCCATTCACCAGGGATTGATTGAAAACGTTTCCCCTTTACTTACTACAATCATTGAATGGACTATTATCGGAGTTTTATACCTCCTTTTTATAGCCGTATTCGGACTGTTCCTGGTGTATGCCGAACGTAAAGTTTGTGCAGCTTTCCAGCAACGTTTAGGTCCTATGCGAGTTGGTCCCTGGGGATTATTACAAACTATAGCCGACTTTATCAAGTTGCTTATGAAAGAGTTGATCACACCTAAAAGTGTTGACAAATTCCTTTATAACCTGGCTCCTTTCATTGTTATCATTGTACCTTTCCTGACTATTTCGGTCATACCGTTTGCGCCAGGACTGCAATCACTTGATTTTGACATAGGTATCTTTTTCGTAACAGCTGTTTCGTCAGTTGGCGTAATCGGTGTTTTGCTTGCCGGATGGGCCAGTAACAATAAGTATTC
Organism: Bacteroidales bacterium; assembly: GCA_963665485.1. Classification (GTDB taxonomy): domain Bacteria; phylum Bacteroidota; class Bacteroidia; order Bacteroidales; family UBA4417; genus UBA4417. The sequence continues at coordinate 3,665,793 of OY762227.1, forward strand.
ATTGATCGGTGGTATGCGCAGTGGCGCTCAGATTGTGAGTTACGAACTTTCAGTCGGTATGTCACTGATTACCATGGTAATATTGGCCGGTACCATGCAGGTTTCCGAAATTGTTGAACTTCAGCGTGGCGGATGGTTCCTTTTTAAAGGACATATTCCTGCTCTTATCGCATTCACAGTTTTTGTAATTGCCGGTACTGCCGAAACGAACCGCGGTCCTTTCGACCTTGCAGAAGCTGAATCAGAACTTACCGCCGGATTCCACACTGAATATTCAGGTATCAAATTCGCCTTTTTCTTCCTGGCTGAATATATCAACCTCTTTATTGTAGCTGCCATGGCTACCATTGTATTCCTCGGAGGCTGGATGCCTTTCCACTTCGGAGATTGGGCAGCGTTTAATAACGTTATGGACTTTATTCCAGGACTCGTTTGGTTCTTCCTTAAAGTATTTGGAATTATTTTCCTGATCATGTGGTTCAAATGGACTTTCCCACGCTTACGTATCGACCAGATTCTTACACTCGAATGGAAATACCTTCTGCCTATAAACCTTTTCAACATCCTTTTGATGGCAACCATGGTATTATTGGGCTGGCATTGGTAAAATTCTGAAACTGATAACATTAACCTTAACAAATGAAATCATTCTTCAATTATATAGCTGAAATTTTTAGTGGCATCTGGACATTGCTGACCGGTATGAAAATTACCGCAAAGTACTTTTTTACTCCCTGGAGAAATGTTACCCAGCAATATCCCGAAAACCGCGAAACTCTCGTTATGCACGATCGCTTCCGGGGTGAAGTGATTATGCCACACAACGAAAACAACGAACACAAATGCACCGGTTGCGGTCTTTGCGAAAACGCCTGTCCAAACGGATCCATTGAGATCATCAGCAAAAGTATCGTGAACGAAGAAGGCAAAAAGAAACGCATTATAGACCAGCATATTTATCACCTGGGAATGTGTACTTTCTGCAATTTATGTGTAAGAGCCTGTCCTTCGGATGCAATTGTAATGGGGCAGAAATTTGAGCACGCACATTGGGATCGTTCATCATTTACAAAAGTATTGAACCAGCCTGGATCGAAGATCATGGAGGGAATTAAGGAATAGTAAATGGAAATTGGTTAATCGCAAATTGTATAGCTCAAAACGACCATTTTTGTCAGGCTGAGCGGAGTCGAAGCCAAATTGAATAACCACTACCTTAAAGAATAAGAAGTTAAGTTTTTAACCAGAAAATATATCAAAATGAATAGTGAAATAATGTTTTACCTTCTGGCCGGAATGATCCTGGTTTTTTCGGTTCTTACCGTTACAAGCCGGAAAATATTGCGTGCCGCAGTGTACCTTCTGTTTGTACTCATTTCAACCGCTGCCATATATTTCATGCTCGAATATACCTTCCTTGCAGCGGTGCAACTTACAGTGTATGCCGGCGGTATTGTGGTGCTGATAATTTTTTCGGTATTGCTCACCAGCCATATCAGCGAAAAAGCAATAATGGCCGACATGAAGCAAAGCTTGTTATCAGCTTTAGCAGTAGGTGCAGGCGCATTGTTAACACTGCTTACTATTCTGAGATTTACGTTCATTCCTTCTGCTTTGCCAGCTCAGACTTCAACAGTTACTGATGTTGGTAATGCTTTAATTTCTTATGAGCGTGATGGATTTGCACTGCCATTCGAAGTTATATCAATACTGTTGCTTGCTGCACTCATCGGTGCTATCATTGTTGCCCGTAAAGAAAAAGATAATGCGATAATTAAATAATGCGGTAATGCGATAATTAAATAATGTGATAATGCGATAATTATTCATTAACACAATAATTCATGAAACCCATTAACACATTAGCTCATTAGCATATTAGCACATTAGCACATTAACTCATTAATACATTAAACAAATGACCGGTTCCATCCCAATGCAATATTTCCTGATCATCAGCACATTGATGTTTTTTATCGGAATTTATGGGTTTCTTACCCGTAAAAACCTGATAACCATGCTTATGTCAATAGAACTGATACTCAATTCAGTAAACATCAATTTCGTTACATTCAATAAATACCTGTACCCACAAAATCTGCAGGGACATTTCTTTACCCTGATTATTATTGCGATTGCCGCTGCCGAAGCTGCCGTTGCAATAGCTATCATCATTAACATTTATCGCAATTTCAGGTCGATTGATGTTGATAATGTTGATCAGATGAAGTTTTAATTTGAAAATGTGGAAATTTTAAAATCTGCAGATTGAAAATTAATACAACAATTAACAGACGAATGACCATTAACCTATAACCATTAACCTTTTTCCAATAGTATGGTTGACTACACGTATACATTACTTATTCCGCTGATTCCTTTTATACTTTTTATTTTCATAGGACTCACGGGGCACAAAATGAAACCTATTGTTTCAGGACTAATCGGTACTTCCGGATTAGCAATAGCAGCTATACTTTCGTATATCACTGCCATCCGTTATTTCTGGACCGATCATCTAGCTGAAACCGGCTACAAATCGATAAAAGCCTTCGAAATTACCTGGCTCCATTTAACTGACAAGCTTACCATCAACATCGGCGCCCTGATTGATCCGATCTCAGTTATGATGCTTATCGTTATCACAACGGTTTCGCTGATGGTGCATATTTATAGTATCGGCTATATGAAAGGCGAACGCGGATATCATAGGTTTTTTGCTTTTCTTTCGCTGTTCAGTTTCTCCATGCTTGGTTTGGTTCTGGCCACCAATATTTTCCAGATGTATATTTTCTGGGAACTTGTAGGGGTTTCATCCTTCCTTTTAATTGGTTTTTATTACGAAAAGCCAAGTGCAGTTGCCGCATCGAAAAAAGCATTTATCGTTACCCGTTTTGCCGACCTTGGATTCCTTATCGGTATTTTGATACTGTCATTCAATACCGGAACTTTTGATTTTCAACTTCTTACGAGTCCAACCGGACCAGCTATTACAATGCCGGGCGGAGCAGCTTTCATGGGATTGTCGGTTCTTACCTGGTCGCTGATTTTTATCTTTATGGGCGGTGCCGGAAAATCAGCTATGTTTCCTTTACATGTTTGGTTACCGGATGCAATGGAAGGCCCGACACCTGTTTCGGCGCTTATACATGCTGCAACTATGGTTGTGGCCGGCGTTTACCTTGTTGCACGTCTTTTCCCTGTGTATGCGCTTGGAGCTCCTGATGCGCTTACCGTTGTAGCATGGGTCGGCGGTATTTCGTCCTTGTTTGCGGCAATTATTGCCTGTACCCAGACAGATATAAAACGTGTGCTTGCCTATTCAACCATGTCGCAGATCGGTTATATGATGCTTGCGCTTGGCGTTTCGGGATATGGTGGGGAAAATGGACTTGGTTTTATGGCAAGTAATTTTCACTTGTTTACTCACGCTATGTTCAAGGCTTTATTGTTCCTTGGGGCCGGCGCCATCATTCATGCTGTTCACAGCAATGATATGAAAGATATGGGCGGTCTTCGCAAATACCTGCCTATCACACATGCCACATTTCTTATCGCTTGTATCACTATCGCCGGTATTCCTCCTTTATCCGGTTTCTGGAGCAAGGACGAAATCATGGTTGCTGCCTGGCATCACAATAAAATTCTCTTCTCAATCGAATACCTCGTGGCTGGTTTAACAGCATTTTATATGTTCCGATTGTATTTCAGCATTTTCTGGGGTAAAGCAACTCATTACCATCATACACCGCATGAAGCTCCTTTCGTAATGACCATTCCATTAATGGTTCTGGCATTTGGAGCAGTATTTGCAGGTTTCCTCCCATTCCATGCACTGGTTACTTCTGATGGATTACCATTTGAGTCGCACCTGGATTGGAGCATCGCTATTCCTTCAGTATTAATAGCTTTACTTGGAATTGGAGGCGCAACGGCTATGTATATGAAAACAAATGGTTTACCAGATAAACTGGCCGGCGCTTTTGGCAATGGATATAAATGGGCTTATCATAAATTCTATATGGATGAAGTGTATCTCTTTGTTACAAAAAAGATCATCTTCGCTTATATTTCAAGACCAGTTGCATGGTTCGACAGGCATATTGTTGATGGATTTATGAACCTGGTTGCGCGTACAGTTGATAACACATCCAACCTGATAAAAGGATTCCAGTCGGGCAGATTGCAACAATACGGTTTCGTTTTTGTAAGCGGTGCTATTGCATTGGTCCTGATATTCGTTTACCTCTGGAATTTTTAATTAACCTGATTGATAAGAAATTCAATTTAAAACTGCAAGATACGTAATATGAACATACTCAGCTTATTTATTCTTATTCCTTTACTCACGATCATTGCCATAATGTTTACCAGCAATATGAAGCATACCCGCATCGTGAGCGCCATTGGCATGGGAATTCAACTTGTTATGGCCGGAATCCTGGTTTATCTTTACCTGTCGGCACGCCATGCCGGAATTACTGATGCCATGTTGTTTTACTACGATGCGGTTTGGTTCCCAACACTTAATATTCATTACACAATTGGTGTTGACGGAATTTCAGTTGCCATGATCGCACTTACCTCTATTGTGGTTTTTGCCGGGATCTTCGCTTCATGGATGGTTGATTTTCTGTACAGGGAATTCTTTATTTCACTGATTCTTTTGGCGTCGGGGGTATTCGGTTTCTTTATCTCACTGGATATCTTTACCATGTTCCTGTTTTACGAACTTGCGGTTATCCCGATGTACCTTTTAATTGGTCTATGGGGTTCAGGTCCGAAAGAATATTCAGCCATGAAGCTTACTCTTATGCTTATGGCCGGATCAGCTTTACTGTTCGTAGCTATTTTGGGTATTTATTTCTACTCGGCACCTGCAGGAAGCCATCTTACATTTAACTTGTTGGAAATCGCTAAAAATCATATCCCAGTCGAAATGCAGCGATTCCTTTTCCCGTTTGCCTTTATTGGATTTGGTGTACTTGGCGCGTTATTTCCTTTCCATACATGGTCGCCCGATGGTCACGCCTCTGCTCCTACCGCAGTATCTATGCTTCATGCAGGCGTACTGATGAAACTTGGAGGTTATGGCGTTTTTCGCGTTGCTATTTACCTGATGCCTGAAGCTGCTCACGAACAAGCCTGGATTTTCCTTATTTTAACCGGTATCAGTGTTGTTTACGGTGCATTCGGTGCTGTTGTTCAAAAAGATTTAAAATACATCAACGCATATTCCTCAGTTAGCCATTGCGGATTGGTACTTTTCGCAATACTGATGATGAACCAGACAGCGATGAACGGTGCGGTTATCCAAATGATCTCTCACGGTTTGATGACAGCCCTTTTCTTTGCTCTGATCGGCATGATCTACGGCCGTACACATACCCGTTTGATAAACGAAATGGGCGGTCTTATGAAAGTTCTTCCTTTCCTTGGCGTAGTATATGTAATCGCTGGTTTGGCTTCGTTAGGTCTACCGGGATTAAGCGGTTTTGTTGCTGAAATGACAATTTTTGTAGGTTCGTTCCAACATACTGATACTTTCCACAGGGTGCTGACTATTGTTGCTGCTTCATCCATCGTAATAACGGCAGTATATATTTTAAGAGTTGTAGGAACTTTACTTTTCGGACCAATTAAAAACGATCATTTCCTGCACCTGAAAGATGCGATGTGGTTCGAAAGACTTTCGACATTAACGCTTCTGATTGCCATTGCAGCTATTGGTATGGCTCCGCTCTGGTTATCGAATATGATAAACTTCAGCCTAGCTCCCATCGTTGAAAAAATAAACGGAGTTGCAACTGTTGCAGGTCTATTTTAATCCATTGAATTAATCACACTTTAGATACTCATTATGAGCATATACGATTTCATGACAATGCGGCACGAATTAATACTGACATGTTTGGTATTACTAGTTCTCATTATCGATCTGAACCTGAAAAAGAGCCAGAAACACCGCATTATTCCGATTGCTATCGGACTATTCTTCATCCATACTGTGGTTGGATTTCTGCCGGCACAAACCGGAGTACTCTTCGGTGGGATGTATCATACCGACGGTTTAACCATCCTGATGAAGAACATACTGAATGTAGGTGTCCTGATCATTTTATTCCAAAGCACAACATGGCTGAAGAAAGAAGAAAACGGTGAAAAAATCAGCGAATTCTTTATCCTTTTGCTATCTACACTGGTAGGTATGAATTTTATGATTTCATCGGGCGACTTCCTTATGTTGTACCTTGGCCTCGAACTTGCAACCATTCCTATGGCAGCGCTTGCGGCGTATACACACCATCAGACACGTTCAGCCGAAGCAGGTATCAAACTTATTTTATCCTCGGCGCTTTCGTCAGGAATACTTCTTTTCGGACTCTCATTGATTTATGGATCAACCGGATCCATCTATTTCGATACAGTAGGCGCGCTTTATTCGAACGCTCCAATGCAGGTACTGGCGTTTATTTTCTTTTTTACCGGTATGGCATTCAAAATTTCGCTTGTTCCTTTTCACCTTTGGACTGCTGACGTTTACGAAGGTTCGCCCGTTAATGTTACATCTTATTTCTCAGTTATTTCGAAAGGAGCATCCGCATTTATCCTTATCATGGTGATGTACACGGTTTTCCATTCAATTGCTTATCTGTGGAAAGATATCGTATATCTTGTTGCCGTAATGACCATGACTATCGGTAACCTTTTTGCCTTAAGGCAGAAAAACATGAAACGGTTCCTTGCTTTCTCCAGTATTGCACAGGCAGGATTTATTCTGCTAGGTATTATTGGAGGAAATAAGATCGGGATGACAGCAACTGTTTACTTTGTGCTGGTTTATATTTTCTCAAACCTTGGCGCTTTCGGTGTTATTTCAGCTATTTCGGCAAAAACAGGTAAAGAAAGCATGGATGATTACGATGGACTGTATGCTACAAATCCTAAGTTATCTCTGCTTATGATGTTAAGCGTATTTTCACTTGCTGGTATTCCTCCAGTTGCCGGTTTCTTTGGAAAATTCTTCCTCTTCACTTCAGCAGCTTCCGGCGGATATTACTGGCTGGTTTTTATCGCTGTCCTTAACGCAACCATCTCTTTGTATTATTATTTACTGGTTGTTAAAGCCATGTTTATCAATAAGAATGATGAGCCTATTGCCTTTTTCAATAGTGATACCATGACGAAAATCGGGTTGGTTGCATGTGCTCTGGGTATCTTTGTTATAGGATTCTGGAGCCAGGTCTACGAATTTATTGATGCGGTTACTTTTGCCATAATGAATTAGAAGTCGGATGTATGATGTCCGAAGTTGGATGTTAGATTTCGGGATATTAGCGAAAACAATAAATCGTACCTCGTAAATCGTAAATTAAATGAGAATTTAGAATAAAATAGTATAAAACCTGATCCTATGCCTCTCAAAGCAAAACATATAGTCGAAGAACTCAACGGAGAACGCTGTACTATCGTTGAAAAAGGAGCTGCTTCCGCAAGAGTTGAATTCCTGAAAAACCTACTTGAATTCAATAAGTTTGAAGTTATTGTTACCGAAGACAAGAAAGAAACCGAAGACGCTCCTACCCTCTTTACAGTTGGCGTAACCGACCTGGTGTTTAATCCGGTTATAGCTGTTTATGAATTAGTACTGAAAACACCTGATGGCAAAAAGGTTTCACCGGCATTCTGGGAGCAGAAAACATCAGATTGTGTTGATGAATACTGGGAGTTTCAGGAAAACTAAAAATTGTGAAGTCAGCTAAGTGCTGACTTTTTTTTTGTAATCAATTAAGGTAATATCAATTCAAATTTCTACCACTAAGACACTTAGTACACTGAGTCTCACTTAGATTCTACTATAAAGATATAAACAATCACTCGTACATCCTACTCTGTGTCTCTCAGTGCTCTTCGTGCCTCCGTGGTTACTTTTCCATAACAGCCCACGGAAATAAAAAAGGCCATCCGAAGACAGCCTTTCATTTAGGGTGGAATATGGGGTTCGAACCCACGACCTTCGGAACCACAATCCGACGCTCTAACCAGCTGAGCTAATACCACCGTGTTAGAAGTTGCAAAAGTAATCTTTAATTTTGAATTTGAAAGTGTTTTTGGATCATTTTTAATAGATTTGCGAAGGAAAAGAAGTTAATGGTTATTAGAAAATAGGAAATAGTCTTAAAACCAGGAAATTTTCAGGCAATCAACTTATAACACCTTGAAATTTAATCCTTGAACGCGAAGCGATTGAACATTGAACTCTTTAAAACATTTTCCATTAACCATTTTCCATTAACTAATAACCCAATAACGATTAACCCATTAACCAATAACTAACCCCCACCCCAATGGCAGACGTAATCGATTACACAATCCATGGCGACGACATGCAGATCGTCGAAATTGAACTTGATCCTTCCGAAGGTGTTCGGGCCGAAGTTGGCGCTATGATGTTTATGGAAGAAGGCATACAAATGGAAACAGGAACCGGTGGCGGCATTTTTAAAGGTTTTAAACGCATGATTTCAGGTGATGGTTTCTTTATCTCAACCTTTTACAATACTGCGGCTGTAAAGCGTAGCGTTTCATTCGGAGCACCTTATCCGGGTAAAATAATTCCTCTTGACCTTCGACAAGTAGGTGGAACTTTTATTTGTCAGAAAGATTCATTTCTGTGCGCCGCAAATGGAATTGATATAGATATCGCTTTCACCAAGAAGCTTGGGGCTGGTCTGTTCGGTGGCGAAGGATTTATACTGCAACGATTATCCGGCGACGGGCTTGCATTTGTGCATGCCGGTGGAATGATCATAAAACGTGAGCTTCGCGAACGTGAAACTCTTCGGGTTGATACAGGATGTATAGTTGCCATGGCGCCTTCGGTTGACTATGATATTCAGTTTGTTGGCGGATTTAAAAATGCTCTGTTCGGTGGCGAAGGCTTATTCCTGGCTAGCCTTACCGGTCCGGGAACCGTTTACCTGCAAAGCCTGCCATTATCGCGCCTGGCTGACAGAATTGTATCTTCGTCACATACAAATCGTGAACAATCCGGCGGAATCGGGGGTATTGGCGGCGGAATTCTGGGAGGATTGTTGGGCGGCGATAATAAGTTTTAAATCCTCTGAATTATCTTTTCATGAATATTAAGTAGCTCTAATTGTTCCTCCACAAAAAAAAATACGATAGCACCGGCTCACTTAGCAAACTTGCCTGGATGTGGTTCCTGAAAAACAGGATCGCATTCAGTTCGCTTGTGTTTATTGGCCTGGTTGCACTTTTGAGTATTGTCGGGTATTGGGTTGCACCCGATAAAACGCCTATGGTGAATGAACAGAACCTGTTGCTTGCCACGCTAAAACCAGGCTCAGAAGTTACTATCCTTAAAGTCTGCAAAAACCAGGAGATTCCAAGCAGAAATATTTTTCACAAATTACTCTATGGGCAGGAAAACAAATATCAGTCTTACCCGCTTTCAAGCTACAGGTTTTCTTCAGATTCAATTCTAATTAAAGAATATGGCAAGGATAAATCAGGATTGGAAATCGGCTTTCATCTTGCAAATGTTTGTTATCCATTGTATGAAAAATCCGGTATCAGAAAAGATGGGAACCGGATTTCATTTATTTCACTGGATGGGAAACTTATCAGAACCTCAGATGAAGCCCTTCGAAAACAAATAACAGAGAAAAATATTATTCACAAAACTTTTATCCTTGGTACCGACCGCTATGGCCGCGATGTTTTAAGCCAGCTTATTATAGGAACTCGCGTAAGCCTTTCAGTTGGTTTTATTTCGGTTGCCATTTCCTTGCTTATCGGAATCTTTCTGGGCTCTATTGCCGGTTATTTTGGAGGCAGGATTGACGCATTGATCTCCTGGTTTATTAATGTGGTTTGGGCCGTGCCTACTTTATTGCTCGTAATAGCCATAACTTTTGCGTTGGGAAAAGGCTTCTGGCAAGTTTTTGTAGCGGTTGGATTAACCATGTGGGTGGAAGTTGCCCGTGTGGTTCGTGGACAGTTTATAAGCCTACGCGAAAAGGAATTTGTGGAAGCCGCGCGCGCGCTGGGTTACCGGAATTTCAGGATTATTTTTAAACATATTCTACCCAACGCAATGGCGCCGGTAATAGTAATTTCAGCAGCCAACTTTGCATCCGCTATTTTACTGGAAGCCGGATTAAGTTTCCTTGGAATTGGTGTTCAACCACCTATGCCTTCGTGGGGAGGAATGATCAAAGAAAATTATGCTTATATAATTTTAGATTACGCTTACCTGGCACTACTTCCCGGACTTGCTATTATGATTATGGTTCTAGCTTTTATGCTGATTGGCAACGGCTTGCGTGATGCAATGGATGTGAGAACGGTGGATTAAAAAATCTTCTGAAATTTACGAATCATCACTTTTTATAAAGCCCGGGCTAGAATTGCCATATCTAAAATATTTATATATTTGTTTCTTGTAAATGATCAATAATAAGTTGAATTATACTAAAAAGGAAATAGCAATTTCAATGAAAACTGTCTTCACTACTAAACCACTTTTTGTCATAGTACTAATATTGACAATTTCTTTCAATTCACAATCTCAAACCAGCCTAATCTGGGCCCGGCAATTGGGTACGGATAAAGAAGAATACGTTCACAGTCATGTGGTTGACAAAGATGGGAATATTTATATTTCCGGGAACACACAAGGGATTATGAATGAAAAGAATTTTGGTAAAACTGATGGGTTTATTACTAAAATAGACAGTTTCGGTACTACGAAATGGTCGCGTCAATTCGGAACGGTTGAAGACGAAGATATTCAATGGTCAGCTATCGACAGTAAAGGGAATATTTATATCACCGGATTTACCTCAGGAATTTTGAATTCGATGAATCATGGCAAGGAAGATATTTTTGTTATTAAATATTCTCCCGATGGTGAAAAGATCTGGACTAAACAAATCGGCAGTGACAGCACCGACCAAGCCTTCAATATTTATATTGACAAAAAAGATTTCATTTATATTACAGGTTCTACTTCAGGTAAGCTCGGTGAATCCACATTTGGCAGCCAGGATGCTTTTATAATAAAACTTGACAGTAAAGGAAATACTATTTTCACCCATCAGTTTGGTACTTCCGACCGCGATGGTTGCGCTGCTCTTACCGGTGATAATAATGGAAACATTTATGTGTGCGGTTCAACATTCAGCAATTGGGATGGGGTCAACAAAGGTTTTATGGATGGAATTATGGGGAAATTTACCGATAAAGGTGAATTGATAAAAATTTCTCAGTTTGGAACTAATGGATTTGACATTGCAACAAGCATCCTGGTCGATAATGATAACAATGTTTATGTTGGCGGAACTACCTCCGGAAATTTTGCCGCTCAGCAAAGGGGCGATGGTGATTGCTTTTTAACTAAATTCAGCAACAAAGGTAACATCGTGTGGAGTAATCAATTCGGAACGGAAAAACACGATGGTATAAAAGGTTTGGCATTTAACCCAAAATCTTCAGAAAATATCGTCGTGAGTGGACTTTTAAACCTTCCTCCGGCTCATGCTTTTATCCGAATGTATAAAAAAGATGGAAGCCTGGTCTGGGAAAGAAACCTGATCCCGGATGGTGAAACAAAAGATGCTTCGGGAAAAGATATTAGTATTGATAATAATGGCAATATTTACCAGGTTGGGCTCACGGCTTCAAACCTGTTTGGAGCCCTGATTGGAGTAACAGATTTTTATGTTATAAAACTAAGGCTGGATACTCCGGGAATCTCTAAGTAACAATTCTAAACTATGAATTGGAGATCAACTGATTATCAGAAGGAAATATTGTATTAATCAACTCCCAGCCTTTTCGGTATTGGCTATTTCCTGAACAATTTATACTCTTCAATTCCGCAATTATCACCTGTCTTTTTATTCCGGCAATGGCCCTTCTTTAACCATAATTTCACGCCGAAATAAAAGTCGAGTCCGGTGAAATCCTTGAAGTGAAAAAAGCCGCTTATCTTTTCGGTTCCAGCGTAAAACGAGAGGAACCTTGCGCTTAGCCCTATTCGTGGTTTGGTCCAGTCAAAAAGAGTAACCGGCATGCTAATATCAAAAAGGGATGTTTCGTAACGTGGTGTTATTCCGAATAATACGGGCCTGATCAAACCTGATTTTGAAAAATGAATCGGGTAAACAAGAATGCCGTTAACAAACCAGTTTTTATAATAATTGATATCGGCCTGAACACTTAACGCTGTAGGCAAAGCAATTTTTATTTCATTCCCCCGGACTATTTCTGTAGGATTCCCATAGAATTTGTTACTAAGTAATGTGGTTAAGTCGTTTGCATTATAAACCTGGGTATCTGAAAGATCAGCCCACGTTGTTGAAACATTATCAAATACAAGTTTCTCGGCATTTTGCGTAAACTTAACCCTTCCGATATCAAGCAGCGATATTCCGATTTTATATTGATAGGGTGTATAATTCTGGGCACATAGTGAACTAACATGTTCATTATGCACTTCTTTCTTCTTTTTCTGATATATCACTCCTATATCAAATCCAATTCCCTTTCCTTTGAAAAGCGGGTTATTATTAAATTCATTGGTTTGATAATCAATTGGAAACGAATATCCACCTTCTCCTTTGATATTATTAATAATCAACGTATCTGCGTTGGGAAGAATATAATCAACATTATCCAAATATCCATATCCACCTCCATACCCCCTTAAATCTTTCATTGTAATACCTGCAGCCCAGTAGTCGAAGCCTCTTTGTTGTATAACATAGGAATAATTAATACCATTTTCCATCCAGGCTAATTCCGCGTTATATATGTTTTTCTTGCTCACAAAATTGGAACCATTAAGAGGCGGGAAATCACGTCTTTCAAATGCGAATTTTGCGATATCGTAAGGAATATTTTTTGTAGATGATACAATTCGTGCACCAGTTACAATTCCAAACGAATGCCTGCCAACAGTAACTGCAAACGAGGGACCTATAAGCCTGGTACTGGCAAATGCCTTTTTGTCCTTTGTATTATAATAATCGTAAACGATCATATTGCCGGGCTCATGAGTCGGGAACTGGGGATTTTTACTGAGAAAACGGCTAAACCTGTAATCGTCTTTAGCAATATATATAAAATTATTTTCGGCAAAGAAATCGCCAGAAACTAAATTGATATCTATGTAAAAGGGAGAAGTTACTGTAACAGCCGGATTAATAACTGATCCGGTAATTCCAGCATAACTGCTGTTAATGATTCCCAGCATTTCCTGCGCATACAAGGAATTAAAGCCTATAACCAGTAAAATAAGTACAAATGATTTATATATTTTCATCTGAACTTCTGAAAAATACGTTCTGGTATTTGTAGTCAAATTTTGGCAGTTGAAGGGTAAGTAATTTTACAAACGGGAAATGGCGTGGTTTATTTCGTAAGCACTATCCATTTATTAAAAAATAGTCATAAAGTAATATTTAACTTCTATATATTAAAATAATAAGATATTTTTGCCGCGAATTCAAAATCAAAAAACCAGATATGAATCTTAAATTAAAATCAACCCTTTGGTGGATATTCGCCGTATTTTTTACAATGGCAATGGCAACTTATCAGAAAAGAACTGGTCCGACCTATCCTATCTCGGGTAAAACTACCTTAAATGGGAAAGAAATTAAGTACAAGCTTATACGAACGGCTGAAAATGATAAAGATGCTGAGATTGCAGTAAATGTTCCAGATACCAGTGTTAAAGGAACAATAACGTATAAAAGGTATAAAAGCAACGACAGTCTTACAACCGTTTCACTAACCCGCAGGAATGATACTTTATTTTTTATGATGCCCGTTCAGCCTGCCGCGGGTAAGATGATGTACGAAATTACGTTAAGCAGTGGAAGCGAGCAAGTTGTGCTTAAAGCTAAAAACGACGAATTTGCTGTAATGCGTTTTAAAGGACCCGTTCCATTGTATATTTTAATTCCTCATATTTTAGCAATGTTTCTGGGACTTTTATTTAGTACCCGAACTGCAATAGAAGCATTAATCGGTGGAGTAAGGACTTATAAACTTGCGATATGGACATTAGTATTCCTGGTTATTGGTGGAATGATTTTAGGACCGATAGTTCAGAAATATGCTTTTGGAGCCTTCTGGACAGGTTGGCCATTAGCCGGCGATGGAACGTTTAACTTGTTTCGCCTTGGCGATATGACCGATAACAAAACACTAGTCATGGTTTTAGCCTGGGTTGTCGCGGTTTTCAAACTCAGGAAAGATCCGAAAAACAAATTCTGGCCTGCATTTGCGGCTGTTATGGTCATGATTGTTTACCTGATACCTCACAGTGTTCTTGGATCAGAAATTGACCATACAAAAACACCAAAACTTTAATCCCGGATGTCGGTTACAATAATTATTATTGCCATTACAGTTTTGGTTTCATTGCTGGCATTCAATAATCATGAAATTTTCCGGCGACTTGCTTTTAATGCTTACGATATCAAGTATTTCAAGAATAGTTACCGGTTTCTCTCCTACGCCCTGATTCACGCTGACTGGATACATTTATTCATCAACATGATGGTTTTGTATTCTTTCGGAAGGATAGTGGAACAATATTATGAAATGCTTTTTGGAGTAAAGGGAATACTTTACTTTATATTGCTTTATGTAGGAGGAACTGCCTTATCAACGCTGCCATCGTATGGAAAACACAAGGATGATTATAGTTATACGGCTGTTGGAGCCTCAGGCGCAGTTTCAGCTGTTGTGTTTACATACATTCTTTTCGATCCGCTTGGCAAACTAACACTGTTCCCTATTCCGATCGGAATACCGGCAATCATATTCGGAATTCTGTACCTGATTTACTCGGCCTATATGGGAAAGAAAAATATTGATAATGTAGGCCACGATGCACATTTCTGGGGAGCAATATTCGGTTTCGTTTTCACTATTGTCCTCAAACCGGAATTAATCGTCAGGCTGTTTTCAATTTTGTCGAATATTTTCTGAAGCCGGAATGGAGGCTCATTTTCAAAATGATAAAGCCCAAATTTCAAAAATTCCAAAATTCCAAAATTCAAATTCCAAACTCCAAAACCTGAAGAATAAAAATATTTGCTACACAAATTTAAACCAAATAACTGTATTCCAGCCATTTGAATTTACAACCTGGAATTTGGAACCTGGAATTTGTGACTTAGAACTTAAGACCTGGAATTTAACTATTCTAATTCATATTCGGGTCGTAAGGATAATTCACCCAGGGCGCATATTCCTCACCAAGGGTAAGTACAATTTTCTTCCATAAAATGGTTGGTCGTGGTCCAAAAACATAGCGATTCTTTCCATCCAAAACGATCCAAGATTTTTCTTTCATTTCACGATCCAGTTGTTGTGGTTCCCAACCTGAATACCCTGCATAAAATCGTATATCTTTTTCTGTAATTTTTCCCGAGGAAATCAATTTCCGGATTTCATTGAGATCACCGCCCCAATAAACGCCGTCAATGATTTTCAGACTATCTTTAATGATTTCGCCCTTTGAGTGAACATAAAACAGGTTGTTTACATGTACCGGACCACCCAGGTAAAGATCGGTATCAAAATCACCAAATTCACCACTTACTTTACTTAAGCGGATATTCGCCGGTTTATTTACGATAAAACCAAAACTTCCCTCCGTACCGTGTTCCGCCAGCATAACTACCGACCTGCTGAAAAACCTGTCGGTAAGCGAAGGTTGACTAACTAAAATACGACCACCGGTTGGATTCTGATCTGGCAACATAATTTTTCAAGTTTTATATAGTTCCACTCCCGCTTTGAAAATCAAACCTTTTAAATCCTGAAATTTAGCGTTCTTTGCTTTATCATTGCGCCTTTGCGGGAAAAAGAAAATTTAACGCAACGAGGCAAAGTCAAATGTATGCAAAGTAAAGTTAGTGAATTTTAAGGTCAACATCACTCATTTGTTTAAGTAACGGAAAACTATTCCACAGATTGTGTGATTGTTTTATCTTTGACGTTCAAAAACGATTGAAAATCTTTTAAGTTTTTTTATTGCTACATGGTAAGTGACGCTGAAAAATGTACCGGGCAGAAAAAGTTTCTTTTACTTCGGGAAGAATATCCGTTTATGGAATATATTGGATATGAAACAAGTATTGATGCTACCGGAATTAATGTAAAATATGAATTTAACCTGGCCGGGAAATATACCTTTCGCCCGGGATTCAGCATTCCGAAAAAAAGATTTTTTCAAAATTTTCCTTCATTAGAGGAACTTCAAGCCCCGCTCTACCATAACCTGCTCTTCCATATTGGCCTTATCGAATTGATAAGCTATTGGAAATCAGCATGCCCTCCTCAGGTTATTATTAAAGGACAGAAACTTTCAGAAGCTCAGGTTTTATGGTGGAAAAACGTTTACTACCAGGGCCTTGGCGAGTTCTTCTATACAAATGAAATTCAAACTTCGTTGAAGGAATTTATGAATATCTCTTCATCAGGTGAAACTATTCCATCACAACATATCGACCTTGACGAAACTATAATCGTCCCGGTTGGTGGCGGAAAAGATTCGGTTGTAACGTTGGAATTATTAGGTAAAACAGAACAGATTCGCCCTTTCATCATGAATCCAAGAGGTGCAACACTTGAATGCGCGCGGGTTGCAGGTTTTGGTAAAGATCAATTTATTGAAGTCAACCGAAGACTCGATCCTCTTTTATTGGAATTAAATGCAAAGGGTTTCCTTAATGGGCACACTCCATTCTCGGCAATGCTGGCTTTTTACAGTTTATTGGTTTCGGCTATTTCGGGTCACAGGCATATCGCCTTATCCAACGAATCAAGCGCCAATGAACCCACAGTTGCCGGAACTGAAGTAAATCATCAATATTCAAAAACTTTTGCTTTTGAATCGGATTTCAGGAACTATGTGAAGCAAAATATTTCGGTTGATTTTAATTATTTCAGCTTTCTCAGGCCTTTGAATGAACTCCGTATAGCGCAGCTATTTGCGGAACAGGTTAAATATTATCCTGTTTTTAAAAGCTGTAATGCAGGCAGCAAAACGGATATATGGTGCTGCAATTGCTCCAAATGCTTGTTTGCATTTACTATACTCAGCCCTTTTATTCCCGTAATTGAGATGGTACATATTTTCGGTAAAAACCTTTTTGAGCTGCCTCAGATGCTGGGATATCTGAAAGAACTTACCGGAATTGACGAAGTAAAACCTTTTGAATGTGTGGGCACAATTGACGAGGTAAACGCAGCGCTTCATATGTATATTGACAGACATAAACATGAAAAACTTCCGTTACTTATCGACTATTATAGTAATACCAGCAACTTTTCACAGGGCGATGCCGGGTTAGCGGAAAAAATATTGAACGAATTTAACAACGATCATTTTCTTGAACCCAGATTTCTGGAAATCATTAAACAGAAACTCAAATGAACGAATTGATAAAAACCCTTTTCGAAAACAAATCCCTTGCTTTATTAGGTTTTGGACGCGAAGGGCGGTCAACATATACGCTTTTACGCAAAGTTTTCCCTCACAAGACTTTAACTATTATTGATGAAAACATTGAAGTAAAAAATGAAGATATTCTGAGGAATGATCCCAATCTTCAATTCATTTCCGGAAAAGACTGCATGCAATCCATCGATGAGTTTGATGCTGCCATTAAATCGCCTGGGATTCCTTCCAATACATTACCTCAAGAATTAATAAAGGTTCATTTAACTTCCCAAACCGATATTTTTCTACAATGCTATGGGCATCAATCCATTGGTATTACCGGAACAAAAGGGAAAAGCACAACTTCAAGCCTGGTGTTTCATATTTTAAAAAACGCGGGTGTTAACACTCTATTGGTCGGGAATATTGGTATTCCACCATTTGATTGTGTTAACGATATCAGAACTGATACTATAATAGTTCTGGAACTGTCTTCTCATCAGCTTGAGTATATTTCACACGCTCCCCATATCGCGGTGTTCCTCAATCTTTTCCAGGAACACCTCGATCATTATTACACATACCTCGAATACCAGTCAGCCAAATTTAATATTGGAAAATACCAGGGCGCGTCCGATTATTTTCTTTACAACCAGGATAATGATGCAATATGCCAGCTTCTGAAAAATTCGGTTGAGCTTAAAACTCAGTCGCTGGCCTTTTCGTTGGAGCCTGGATCAAAAGCTGAACTCAGAATAGATAATGAATGGATTGAGCTTCATTATGGAAGAAGGATAATCAAATTATACGATACCAGTCAGGGCCAGCCCCTGAAAGGGCATCATAACCATTACAATATAATGGCAGCCAGCGCGGCTTGCTATCTTTCTGGTGTATCTACCCATCAAATTGATTTGGGAATTAAATCCTTTAATGGGCTGGAGCATCGGATTGAATTGGTAGGAAAATTTGGAGGCATAATTTGGTATAATGATTCAATTGCCACTATTCCTGAAGCAACTATCGAGGCCGTTAAAACGCTTCAGATTGTTGATACCGTTATTCTGGGAGGTTTCGACCGGGGAATTGAATATGATATCCTGTATCCTTTTCTGAATTCATGCGGGGTTTCAAATATAATTTTTGTGGGCGAAGCAGGTAAGCGAATGAAAAACGAATTCAGTGAGTTTGGCGTTAAGAATATTACTATTTTTTCGGCAACCGATTATAAACATATTGTAACCTTGGCCAGTGAAATAACTAAAAAAGGGAAAATATGTCTTCTTTCTCCGGCTGCCGCCAGTTATGATATGTTTAAGAATTTTGAGGAAAGAGGGAATGTTTACAAAAAAAATGTGAGAGAACTTCTCCCCTCACATGACTAAAAACTTTGTGAATCAACGTATTATTCTTATTCAGCTGCTTCTTCTTTTATTTTTTTCACTGCTTTTTTAACAACTTTTTCTTTAGCAACAACTACTTCAGTTTCTGTAATAGCAGTAGGTTCAGCAACTTTAACCTTTGGTTTCGGTTCCGATTTTGGTTTCTCAGCAACCTTTTTGATCTTTTCAACTAATTCAACTTTAACAATGGATTTAGCTTTAGAGGTTTTCGGTCTGCGAACGCCGCTGGAACCAATAATAATTTTGCCTCTGCGTGATTTTTGATCTCCTTTTCCCATGATACATAGTTTTTAAGTTGTTATGCTTGTGGTGTAAAATTAATAAAATTTGGTTCACATCGCAAATAAAAAAATATTTCTATGTAATTTAACCTCAGTATCTAATATTTTTTAGAATTAACCGTGGGTTGGCGATCCGGAACGTTAATGATTATTCAGAGAAATATTCTGCGTGGAATTTCCTTTCAATCATTTCGCTATTGGTAATGGTATTCCGAAACCATTGGAGGTAAATATCGGTTTGTTCTTCTACTGACAACTGCCAATCTGCTTTTTCGGCCCGGATCCGCTCAGTGAAATGGAAAAGGCATAAGGAAACCGATACTGAAATATTAAAACTCTCAGTAAATCCATACATTGGAATCCGGATATACTCATCAGCCATTTCGAACGCTTCGGGCGTCAGACCAAATTTTTCGGTACCAAAAAGCAATGCGAATTTTCCTTTTTTTACATCAAAGTCATGAATTGCAACCGCTTTAGGGTCAGGAGTGGTTGCAACAATCCGGTAACCATCTTTTTTCAATCCTTCAATGCATTCTTTTGTATTATTATCCAGGATATTGTGGCGGTGCAACGTGAGCCATTGAGCAGCGCCTAACGAAACATGAGGATTTAGCTCATATCCGTAAGAGTTTTCAATAACATGCACATCCTGAACACCAAAACAATCGCACGAACGTAGTACAGCGCTCGCGTTATGAGGCTGGTAGATATTTTCGAGGGCAACTGTAATATACCTGGTCCTGTCAGCTAAAACACGGTCCATCAATTCATTTCGTTTTTCAAGTTTCAGATTTCTGAAAAAATTACTCAAACTTTTTTTATACTCTAAATCTTCCATATCTGTATTCTTCTCATTTATTAATTGATCAAAAGTAGACTTTTCCTTCGAATACTTTCTTACATGATAACCACACAATCTGAAACCAAAAAGTTATTTCCGGTTATTTTAAAAAAGCCTGAATCGCCATGGAGATTAGCCATAAAAACAATTATTAACACAACAATAGAACACCTTAAGAATCACTTATTTTAGATTTTCAACTATATGTTAGTAAAAAAAGCAACGCATGCATATTATTTCCTAAAAAAAGGCTACTTTTGCGCCTCAAAATTAAGAATTATGGCCAAGAAAATTGACAATACTGAAGAGAAAATCCACAAGGTTGAAGAAGCTCTGTCGAAATCAGAAAAATTTATTGAAAAAAATCAAAAAATTCTGACAATAGTAATTGGCGCAGCCATTGTTATTGTTTTAGGGGTATTTGCTTTCCAGAAACTTTACATTGCGCCTCGCGAAAAAGCAGCCCAGGGTCAGATGTTTATGGCTCAGAAATATTTTGAAGAGGATTCGCTGAACAAAGCGTTAAACGGAGATGCTAATTTCCCGGGATTTCTTGATATTATTGATGAATACAGTATGACCAAAGCTGCAAATTTGTCAAAATACTATGCAGGTATCATTTATCTGAAACAAGGTAAATTTGAAGATGCCATCACCTATCTAAAAAAATTCGACAGCGGTGATGAGTTTGTTGGTCCAATGGCAACTGGCAGTATTGGTGATGCAAGCATGGAACTTGGTAAAAAAGATGAAGCTATAGAATATTACCTTAAAGCTGCCAATCAGCAGGTTAATGATTTAACTACGCCGCTCTACCTTATGCGCGCAGCCTTTGTTTACGAAGACCAGGGCAAGTTCGATAAAGCAATTGAGCTATATGAAAAAATTCAAAAAGAACATGTTAAGAGTGCCGAAGCCAGGGATATTGATAAATACATTGAGCAAGCCAAAGCAAAACTTACGAAATAATATACATCAAAAAATTAAAGAATACCTGAATGAACTTCAGGTATTTTTTGTTTAACGACACACCATGAACAGGGAATTACGGATCATTTACATGGGCACACCGGAGTTTGCGGTTGAACCTTTGCGTGCCATAGTTGGAGCCGGGTATAATGTGTTAGCTGTAATTACCGCTCCGGATAAACCTGCCGGAAGAGGACAGAAAATACATTTTTCGGCTGTTAAAGAATTCGCTCTTGCGAACAATATCCCGATTCTGCAACCCGAAAAACTAAAAAATCCTGATTTCATTGAAGAACTACAAAGCTTAAATGCAAATTTACAGGTTGTTGTCGCATTCCGGATGTTGCCCGAAGTTGTATGGCAGATGCCCGAATACGGAACTTTGAACCTTCACGCGTCCTTATTACCGCAATACAGAGGAGCAGCGCCTATAAATCACGCTATCATAAACGGAGAAACCGAAACAGGGCTGACTACTTTCTTTATAGAACATGAAATAGATACTGGCAAAATAATACTATCCCTTAAACTTCCAATCCTGCCCTCTGACGATGCCGGCGCACTTCATGACAGGTTGATGGTAGCCGGAGGCGAAGTTATGCTGGAAACGCTTAAAATGATTGAAACAGGAAATGTTAAGGCACAAAGGCAGGATAACATCATTTCAGAAAAAGCAACCTTAAAACCGGCTCCTAAAATATTTAAAACGGATTGCAAGATAAATTGGTCAGATCAATGTGTTAATATTTATAATCAAGTGAGAGGTCTATCGCCTTTCCCCGGTGCATTTTCGAACCTGGTTACAGATAACGGGATAATGAAACAAGTCAAGATATTCAGAACATCCTTTCAGCTGACAAAGAACAACGCGCTTCCGGGAACCATTAGTACCGATAATAAAAATATATTTTCGGTAATTACCGGCGACGGTATACTTGAGATTGAGGAATTACAAATGGAAGGGAAAAAACGCATGAATATTGCTGAATTCCTTCGTGGTATTCATATTTCAGACCATTTTCGGTTCGAATAATTCAGGTTATGCTGTAAAAAATGGCATAAAACCACCGGTATTGCTGCAAAGTTATTAACAAACTACCGTCTTTATTAACAAAAACGGGGTTTATTCTCCTACACATGTTGATATCACTGATTTTTACACTATATTTGTATAAAACAAACTTTTATTATTAACTAAAAAAATCAATCAAATGAACAAAGCAGAATTAATTGAATCAATGGCCGCCGAAGCCGGCATGACTAAAGCTGATGCTAAAAGGGCTCTCGATGCTTTTGTTGCCTCTACAAATAAAGCTTTGAAAAAAGGTGACCGCGTAGCATTGGTTGGCTTTGGATCTTTCTCCGTTTCAAAACGTGCTGCACGCAAAGGCCGCAATCCTAAAACCGGTTTGGAAATTAAAATTGCTGCCAAAAAAGTAGTTAAGTTTAAAGCTGGTGCTGATCTTCAAAAAACTGTTAAATAAGCTTTTTTTGATTATTTTTTGAAAAAATAGAGCTTCCAAAAAGGAGCTCTATTTTTTTATCCATTGAAAGCGGTAAGGTAAAAATGCATCTTCGCCGGCATAATCCACTCCAATCCGCGGACTTGACTTCACTTCCAATTCCAAAACATGAATTCCCTCATCCTGAAGCCAGATTCCCATTTCCGTATTTGAAATATTACAAAGGCTCATACCTGAATGTTCAACTCTTATTCCTAATAGTTTTGTTATATTTCCAGGTCCAATTCCATCTTTCGGCTGTAATTTTATTTTCCCTTTCCGGTTTTTCATTAGTTCAATTCCATGCAACGGTTGGATGCCACGGATTAAAACCGCGTGAGGATCATCCTGCGTGGATGTTACAATATTGAATAAAGGGTGAACCCCATAGCATAAGTAGACATAAGCACAGCCTCCTTCATGATACATGATCTCAGTTCGGTTGGTACGGCGATTGTTATAAGCGTGCGATGCTTTATCAATTACGCCGGCATAGGCCTCGGTTTCAATAATGATTCCGGCAGTTATTTCATTATTGAACGAAGTATACAGAACTTTTCCAAGTAATTCGCGCGCTATCTGAACAACATCTGACCTCGTATAAAATTCCTGTGGTAACGGGTTGAATGAAAAATTTGACATCGATCGGGCTAAGTAGTTTTTAAAATCTGGCATTTTCCATAATCAAAATTAAAAATCTATCAATACAGTCTGGTGGTTTGAATATCTCACTTTCTTTTTAATCATTCAAAGATTTGGATGCTATATTTGACTGAGAATTTCACCTTCTTCCAGGATACGGCCATCTTCTACCAGGTACCTGATAATTGATAGCACATCATTTTCCTTGTACCTGTTCATTTTACCCACAAGATCCGTAATTGAAAAAGCGCTTTTTGAAAGAATTTCAAATATACTATTCTCAATTTCAACAGATTTCTTTCCATTTATTTCTTTTCGCCTTCGTTTAAGGCAAACATCACAAACTTCGCAATTCTCCGATTTCTTTTCTCCAAAATATGAAACCAACATCCTACTCCGGCATTCTGTTTCGGAGGTGACATAACTTATAATGCTTTCCAGCATTGAAAAAGCTTCCTTTTTACGCGTTGAATAAAATGTTTTTGAAAGGGCAATGTCATCCGGATTAAGTCTTTCGGTATTAAAAATTAACTGGGGAGAGCTTTTGTGCGGCAGATAATCAATAATTCCGCTTCGTTGCATCCTGGAAAGCAATTCGGTAACTTTTGGTGAATCAATTCCCGAACGCCGTGCTATTTCATTTTCACTGATTCGGGTAAAATCAGTAAACACACCGCTGTATGAGCGGAGAATAATCCGTAAAATTTTATCAGCTTCAGCATTTTCGAGTTGGTAACGGTACAAATCTTCTTTTGAACAGGCAAAAAACAACCTCGAAGGATCGTCCCACGCATCATTCAACGTAATATAACCATCCCGTTCAAGAATTTTTAAAGCGCTGAAAACAGTTACCGGTTTCAGCTTATAGGAACCGCTGAATTTCTCAAAATCGAAATCGAATGAAACATCTTTTCCTGAACCCACGGGAAGTTGTAAAAAATTCCCAAGCGCCTGGTATACCTGACGAACAGTTTCAGGATCAGGCCATGCCAGTTCAAGGTGATGACGGCTGTTAACAATGTCATGTTCATTGAACAGCATCACAGCATACGATTTATTACCATCGCGCCCTACCCTGCCGGCTTCCTGGTAATAGGCTTCCAGGGTATCCGGTAAATCCAGATGCACAACCAAACGCACATCAGGCTTATCAATACCCATCCCAAAGGCATTGGTTGCCACAATGATGCGGGTTGTTCCATTCATCCAGTCATGTTGCCGGGTTAAACGAATGGCTGGCTCAAGTCCGGCATGATAAAAACTTGCTGAAATTCCATTTTGCATCAAAACATCAGAAATTTCTTTTGTAAGCCTGCGGTTGCGCACATAAACGATCCCGCAGCCTTTAACACCGTTACAAACCCTCAGTAGTTTCTTAATTTTATCATCTTCCCGCGAAACCACATACGCCAGGTTTTTGCGTACAAAACTCTTGCTGAAAACATTCTTATTCTGAAACTCCAGTTTAAGTTGTATATCTTCAACAACCCTTGGAACTGCAGTTGCTGTTAAAGCCAGGACAGGAACATCCGGGAAAATATTCCGTACTTCAGCAATCCTCAGGTAAGGAGGACGAAAATCATAACCCCATTGCGAAATACAATGCGCTTCGTCAACGGCAATCAGCGTTACATTGATCCCGCGGAGCATCTCCCTGAATTTCCTTGTTTCGAGCCGCTCAGGCGACAGATACAGAAATTTGGCCCTTCCGTCGGCACACTTCTCAAAAGCCATCTCAATCTCACGCGGATGCATTCCTGAGTGCATCTCAACCGCAACTATGCCATGTCGTTTCAGATTCTCAACCTGGTCGGTCATTAAAGCGACAAGCGGAGTAACTACCAGGCACAACCCATCCTTACACATAGCCGGAACCTGGAAACAAATGGATTTCCCACCACCGGTCGGCAACAACGCCAGGGTATCTTTTCCCTGAAGAACCGAATTGATAATATCCTCCTGCAACGACCGGAATGAATCGTATCCCCAGTATTTTTTTAATATTTCGTGAGGTGTGAAGGGCATTGGGGGGTGTTAATGTTTAATGTTTAATGTTTAATGTTTAATGTTTAATGTTTAATGTTCAATGTTCAATGTTCAATGTTTAATGGTTAATGGAAAACGTCATTAATACATTAGTATGCTTTGAAAAAAAATCTTCACATCTATTCTCCCTATCTTCATGTCCTGGATATCAATCGCCCCGACTTTCAAGTCGGGGATGTATGAGAAAATATCCAAACTCATGGCCCCGACTTTCAAATCAGGGATATATGAGAAATAATCCAAACTAAAGGACTAGACTTTCAAGTCGGGAGAGTATAAAAATCATTTCCTTCCAAAATTAATGCAATTCATTAAATCCTTCAGAATAATATGTGAATTTCGCAAAGAGAATTAACTTTGCGAAATGAAAATCTACCTGATTGGTTACATGGGAAGCGGAAAGAGCACATTAGGCAAAGGCCTGGCAAAGGCTCTTGGTATTTCATGGCTAGATCTTGATACGGAGATTGAATCCAGGTACAAGATCAGCATTCCTGATTTTTTTAGTAAATATGGAGAAACTGCTTTCCGAGATGTTGAGCATAAAGTGCTGAATGATCTTGCTTCTACTCCCGATATAGTGATTTCAACCGGTGGCGGAGTGCCCTGTTTTCATAACAATATGGAATTGATGAACCAGTCCGGTCTGACTATTTACCTGGAAGCAACACCAGAAATAATTTTAACCAGGATTGGTCCTTATGCATGGAAAAGACCGCTGTTTCAACAAATGGATGGCACGGATATATTAGAAAAAATCACGATGCATCTCAGGTCGCGTGAAAAATTCTACCGGCAGGCGCAAATTACCATCGATGCTGCAAATCCAGATATTGAGGAATTGAAAAATCTTATCCTGAATAATTCCCGCAAAATTACCTCTTAGTTAAAAGCGCCACATTTTCGACGTGGTGCGTATGTGGAAACATATCCACCGGTTGAACGGCTGTAACTTCATATTTTTCGATCATCAATGCAATATCCCGTGCCTGGGTTGCTGGGTTGCAGCTAACATAAACCACTTTCTGAGGTTCAATTTCAAGGATCTGTTTCACAACACTTTCGTGCATTCCATTGCGTGGCGGATCGGTAATTATAACATCCGGCCGACCATTTTGTAAAACGAATTCTGCGTTTAATACTTTTGCCAGGTCGCCGGCATAATAAACTGTATTTTCAATATTATTTAATTCCGAGTTGATATGAGCATCGTCAATTGCTGAAGGCACATACTCCACTCCTACTGCTTTTCTCACATACGGAGCTACAAAATTGGTTATTGTCCCTGTGCCGCAATATAAATCATAAACCAGCTCGTCGCCTTTGAAATCAGCCAGATCAAACGCTGTTTTATACAAATAAAAGGCCTGATGTGGATTCGTCTGGTAGAATGAAACCGGTCCAATCCTGAACTGAAGCTTTCGGCCGCCATCGACCGGAGCTTCCATTACTTCGGTTATATAAGGCAAACCCTTCCACAAACGCATTTCCTGATCGGTAATGGTATCATTCTGCTTGGTGTTAATAACGTATATCAGGGAAGTTATCTCAGGAAAACTGTCAGCTATGAATGTCATTACTTGTGAAACTTCTTCAGGAGCTTCGTAAGCAAAAACTACAATTACCATCCAATCACCAGCTAAGGTATTCCTGATCAACAGGTTACGCATAAAACCTTCATGACTGCGGGGATTATAAAAACTCCAG
Source organism: Bacteroidales bacterium (assembly GCA_963665485.1). Lineage (GTDB taxonomy): Bacteria > Bacteroidota > Bacteroidia > Bacteroidales > UBA4417 > UBA4417. The sequence goes on from OY762227.1 coordinate 3,692,678, forward strand.
CCTTTTTGAAGTGTAAAATCCCTTACAGCCAGACGTATTGCATTGGAAGGTTCGGGTTGGTGATAACAATGCTTAATATCAAGCACTCTGTCAAATAAAGTTGGAATATGAAATCCAAGTCCGTTATTCTGGCGCTCATCATCGGGTAAAGCCATGTCATCTGCGTTCAGCCAACGGCGATCGGAAAAAGTATATTCCAACTTGTTGCGATAAGCAGTTGTAAGAGGTGAGGCTAAAATAGGTTTTATCGGAGGAAACGGGAATTTACCGATTCGTGTAAAATGATCATCAATCTGTTTTTGCTTGAACTTTAACTGTTGTTCATACGAAAGGTTTTGCCAGCGGCAACCACCACAAGTCCCGAAGTGTTCGCAAAATGGATCAACCCTGAGCTCGCTGTAATGATGAAATTTAATCGCTTTTCCTTCGCAATAGCTCTTGCGTTTCGAAATAACCTGAATATCTACAATATCACCGGGAACACAGAAAGGAACAAAAACTACCATTTCGTTCACACGCGCAACGGCTTTGCCTTCAGCTCCGGCATCAATAATGGTAACATTTTCAAAAAAAGGAAGTTGGCGACGGGACATAAATGGAGTTATGAGTTATGAGTTATGAGTTATGAACTTTGAACTATGAGTTATTTATTGGGTTTTGGATTTTGAAACTTGAGACTTCTTATTCCGGTGCAAAGGTACAACGAATGTTGATAACGAAATGGCGCAGGGTTTGCATTGATCGATTTTATTATCTGTCCTGAAATAGAAAGAATATGACCTTTCAAACCATTGCTTTTGTAACTTTGAAGTGAATTTCAAGATTATGCTAAAAATATTTTCTTCAGACCAGGTGAGGCAAGCTGATGCATACACCATTCAAAATGAACCGGTTGCATCCATCAACCTGATGGAACGTGCTGCTAAGGCATGTGTTGAATGGATGAATACATTCCAGAATTTGAGCAATAAACATGTTGTGATCTTATGCGGCCCTGGGAATAATGGAAGTGACGGACTGGCAATTGCGAGAATGCTACTTGAAAAACAAGTTCAGGTTTTAACTTTTATTCCTGATGAATCAATTAAAAAATCAGTTGATTTTACTGATAACCTGCAACGGTTTATAGAATGTGGCTATGAAACATTATCATTCGAAACTCTTGATCTCAAACATCTTACTGAAAACTCTATCGTAATCGATGCCTTATTCGGTTCCGGTCTGTCAAAACCACTTGAAGGCATTTATAAAGAATTGGTTAATCTGATCAACTCCTGTAAGTGTATTACAATTTCAATTGATATTCCATCGGGTTTGTATGCCGACAGACCTGTTGATCCCGGTAAAGACAGTATTATAAAAGCAGACTATACATTAAGTTTTCAGTTTCCGAAACTCGCTTTCCTGTTTCCAGAAAACGAATATTTTGCAGGCAACTGGCAAATTCTGCCAATTGGATTACACCCTGATTTTATCAGGAGTGAACCTTGCCGCAATTACCTGGTTGAATTTGTGGATGTTAAAGGAATTCTGAAACCACGATCCAGGTTTTCACATAAAGGAACATTTGGTCATTGTTTGCTGATAGGTGGAAGCAAAGGCAAAATCGGCGCTGCAGTTTTGATGGCAAAAGCCTGTCTTCGCTCGGGTACCGGTTTGGTAACAGTTCACCTGCCAAATTGTGGATATAGTGTTATTCAGACTGCGGTTTACGAAGCAATGATTTCGGTTGACGAAGAGGAGAATGAGTGCACTCAGTTGCCTCACCTGGATCCATTTTCATCTGTAGCTGTTGGACCGGGACTTGGAACCCAAAAGAGTACATCCAACATGCTTAAACATCTGATTCAGGAAGCAAAAGTACCGCTGCTTCTTGATGCTGACGCGTTAAATATTTTATCCGATAATCCAACCTGGCTGGCATTTTTGCCCAAAGGAACAGTTCTGACTCCACATCCCGGAGAGTTTGCACGTTTAGCCGGAAAAACCTCAAACAGCTTTGACCGGCTCGAAATATTGCGGGCATTTTGCATTAAATATAGCTTGAACGTTGTACTAAAAGGAGCATACACTGTAGTTTGTTCCCCGATAGGAAATTGCTATTTCAATCCTACTGGAAATCCGGGAATGGCAACCGGAGGAAGCGGAGACGTACTTACCGGAATACTTGCAGGACTTTTAGCACAGGGGTATAATCCAACTGAAGCGTGTATTTTAGGAGTTTACCTGCACGGTTTGGCTGGTGACCTGGCTGCTGAAGATAGTGGGTATGAAGCTTTGGTTGCAGGGGATATTATTGAGAATTTGGGGAAGGCGTTTATGGAGTTGTATTAGTCAAAATGCACTTCAACAAAATGAAATCCCATAAATTGGATCAATTTTACTCTACTTCTTCCAGAATCTTCTCTTCAATTTCGCTTTCATTACGTAAGTTATCAATAATAAACAACTGACGTTCAGGTGTATTACTTCCCATATAGAAGGTAAGAATTGAATCAATCTCCGACAGGTGTTTCAAAATTACCGGATCAAGGCGCATGGAGGAATCTATAAAATGGCTGAATTCATCCGGCGATATTTCGCCTAATCCTTTAAAACGGGTAATTTCAGGTGTAGGACCAAGTTCTGTAACGGCATCCAGTCTTTCCTGCTCGGAGTAGCAATACGTGGTTTTTTTCTTGTTCCGGACTCTGAAAAGGGGTGTCTGAAGAATGTACACATGACCCGACTTAACCAGGTCAGGAAAAAACTGCAGAAAGAACGTGAGCAGAAGCATTCGGATATGCATGCCATCCACATCAGCGTCGGTAGCCATCACAATGTTGTTGTAACGCAGGTTTTCGAGATCATCTTCAATATTGAGAGCCGATTGCAGCAAGTTGAATTCCTCGTTTTCGTAAACTACTTTTTTACTTTTTCCATAACAATTCAGGGGTTTTCCTCTTAAACTGAATACGGCTTGTGTATTTACATCGCGTGATTTGGTGATGGAACCGCTTGCCGAATCTCCTTCGGTTATAAACAATGTAGTTTCGAGGCGGCGGGTATCGTTGCTGTTGTAATGTACCCGGCAATCGCGGAGTTTCTTATTGTGAAGACTGACTTTTTTAACGCTTTCTTTGGCAAGTTTTTTAATATTTGCCATTTCCTTACGCTCTTTTTCCGACTGAAGAATCTTGCGGTAAAGCGCTTCGGCGGTTTCCGAATTCATGTGCAGGTAATTATCCAGCTTCTTTTTCAGAATATCGGTAATAAACTTGTTTATGGTAACGCCCCCAGGTTCAATATGCTGCGAACCAAGCTTCGTCTTGGTTTGCGATTCGAATAAAGGCTCACTTACCTTAATGCTTACAGCTGCAATAATAGATGATCGTATATCACTGTATTCAAAGTCCTTGTTAAAAAATTCGCGGATAGTTTTTACAAGTGCGTCGCGAAATGCAGCCAGGTGAGTACCACCCTGAGTGGTATGCTGGCCGTTCACAAACGAATAATACTCCTCGCCATATTGCTTCGCACTATGGGTGAAAGCACATTCAAAATCTTCATCCTTGATATGAACAATAGGATAATTAACGGGACTGCCATTATTTGTTTTTTCGAGCATATCGAGCAAACCATTCTTTGCCAGGAAGCGCTGGCCGTTGAAAACTATAGTCAATCCGTTGTTGAGGAAACAATAGTTCCACAACATTTGCTCTATATATTCTTTCAGGAAATGATAATTACCAAATAACTGAGCATCGGGAACAAAGGAGATGAGCGTTCCATTCCTGAGATCAGTCGGTTGCTCGCCTGACTCGCTGATTAATTCGCCTTGCCTGAATTCAACTATATTGGTTCGTCCTTCGCGTATGGCCTGGGCAGTAAAGAAACTGGAAAGAGCGTTTACAGCTTTGGTACCAACTCCGTTGAGTCCGACAGCCTTTTTAAACACTTTTGAATCGTATTTTGCACCGGTATTTATCTGCGAAACGCATTCAACCAGCTTCCCAAGTGGTATTCCCCGGCCATAATCGCGGATAGTGACCAAATGTTCCTTAATGGTTACTTCAACATTTCGGCCAAAACCCATCGTAAATTCATCGATACAGTTATCGATGACTTCTTTGATCAGTACATAAATACCATCATCGTGTGAAGATCCATCGCCCAATTTACCAATATACATGCCAGGTCGAAGCCTGATATGTTCCTTCCAGTCAAGCGACCGGATACTTTCTTCGTTATAATTTCCTGTTGTATCCATAATTCGGCGGCAAATATAATTTAATCCTAAAAAGGATTGTAAGCTTAGAGGCAGAAGTTATTAATGAGTTTTGCACAGGTATAATGATGTCGGATTGCGGATTGCGGATTGCGGATTTTAAAAAATGGAACTCGGATGGACGCAGAAAATACGGATAAACGCGAATTTATAATTTCGGAATGTGGAATGCAGCTCATCCCACTACATCTTATAACCTATATCTTATAACTTATAACTTATAACTTATACCTTACTCCTTATTTCTTAAAAATCCAGATTCCGGGGAATGTTTCTTTCAATTCATTTTTCATTCGTAATGCTTTTTCCGATTCGTCAAATGTAAGGATGGCAATACGATAGAGTGGTTCTTCATAAATTATTATTGCTGATGAATAACCTTTTTGTTTCAGTTTTTTCAATTCAGAGTCAGCTCCTTCAAAATCCTTATAACTACCAACAATCACATAGAATTTTGTACCTTTTAATTTACCTGGTGTTTCTTTTATTCCCGGATTCGAAGCACCGGGTTTTTGATTTATTTCCGGTTTCGAAGAGGTAGTTTTTTGTTTTACCTGGACTTCAGGTTTGGGGCTTTTTTTCTCACTCTCCGGCAATTTTGCGCTAACTTCTGGTTTTGGAACTATATTTTGCTCAATAGTTTTATTTTCAACAGTAGTAATAACATTCCCATTTGTGCTAACCGCATCCCCAAGCCAAAGAACCGCGTAACCTGATTTGATGCCGGCACCTAAGGCTTTCCATTGATATCCGCTCCATTTACCTTTGCTCAAAATCATATCCGAAGAGGCACCAACTTCTTTCCATAAGGCTGCTGCTTCAGCAGGAGTTGCCTTATCTTCCCCCCAATAAATTAATTCATATCCGTCTCCCGGGTAACTTGTTATTTCCCTGGGTTTTGATTTCATACACTGAATTCCGAAAACCTCTTTAGTGTTACAACACGATGTCCATTTACCCGAACCGCTCCAGCTGTGAAGACTACATCCTTTTTCCTGCGGTTTCCATTTAATAAGATCAGCTATATGTATCTGGGCCACTTTGCATAAATCAAGTGACAATGGAATGGATGGAAGTTTGTTCTGCCGGCGGAAATCGTTTATCATATTAAAAAGGATAGTTTCATCCTGAGATATCCCAACAATAACAGTATCATTGCCACTTATATAAAATGACACATTTCCGGCAATACCAGAAAATGCCAAAAATATCAGCAGAAATAAAAGTCTAATTTCTTTACGTAAAAGCATTTGAGTCTGACAGGTTTAGATTGGCTAAATTACTAATATAATATCAACTTTTATACTATAATTTCCAACAATGAATAATAGTTTAATTACATGAACTAAATACTTACTTGTTGATCATCGTAAAGAATTGCTTTAATTCAGCTTTCTTTTCCTTTGCAAGTTTATGCCACCTGATGCCTTCTATAGCGCCTTCAATAGCACATAATTTACTTAAACATGCTCCTGAATCAACAGCTTTGATCCGGAGAAAAGTCTGAAAAGTTCCATTTTCATAAAGTTCTTCCGGAGTATTAATTCCTGCTTCACGGAGAATAACTGCCAGGGTACTGCCAATATTAGGCAAATCTTCAAGCTTGAGGGTCGTTTTCGGCAAATTCATATGGCGACAAAATTCATTATTCCAAAATTTTAAAACAAAAGGTAACTATCAGTATTGTCAATACTATGAAATGCAAAGTGAGGCCACGGATTACGCAGAAAGCGCAGAAAAGTAACCTCATCAGGGGATTATTTTTTCATTGAACTTATTGGTGTTTACTTAATAATCTGTGCAATCTGCGTAATCTGTAGCTGAATAAATCTTACCGGGTCGATTAGTTACAACAAAAGTAAAAAAGTTATATACAATATGGTCAAAAATTACTATATTTGTGTAAACCCTTTTTATATGAAACAGCAAATAAATTATCTACTTATCCGATATCTTTATTATTCGCAATTCAGCATTCATTCAGCAATGATGCATTATAAACTAAAACCTATTTCTGGTGGGATAAAAGGACGCTGGCTCGATATAGGAGCAGGATACCAGCCTTATAAAAAATATTTTGCCGGAGTTGATGAATACCTGACTACAAATACAAAAAGACACTATAAAACTGATGAAGAAGTAACACAGCTTAATAAATATACAACTTATTGGATTGAAGATGGAAAAACGCTGCCGGTAGGCGATAAATCTCTTGATGGAGTAGCTTGTTTCCAGGTTTTGTCTTTAATTGATAAGCCTGAAGAATTTTTCAGTGAAATCAACCGCATTCTGAAACCGGGAGGAAAATTAATACTATCAACCGATTTCCTTTTTCCTGTTTACAGCAAAGAGGACCGATACCGGCATACTGCGTTTAGCCTCAGGCAATTATCTGAATCAAACGGATTTAAAGTAGAATCAATTGAAAACTTTGGAGGATTTGGATCAACGATGATCACACTGTTAATGAGTTTTATGCGCTTATTCCCTCATATTTGGAAAAATAAACAAACATTTGCAAAAGTGTTTTCACCATTTCTCTATTTAGTCCTGTTACTACTTCTCCCTTTAATAAGTTTGGCAGGAAGGTTGATTTTCCTACTTGAGAAAAACGACACAAGGAACCTGGATTTTACTTTTAACTTTCTCTTGTACGCAATAAAGACTTAACCTTTTAATTACTTGAATGTCTGTATATATGCTTTTATATTCTGAAGCGTGTGAACTTTTTGGAATGGAATTTCAGGTAAAGATTCAGCCATACGGATAAAATTCCGCAAATAGGATTGAAGTTCAACCATCCCGCTAAAGTTAATTAATTCGATATCATCCTGTGGCGTATGATATTGAGGATGAAGCCCGGTTGTAAAATATATTACAGGAATTCCCTTTTTAAGGAACGGGGCATGATCAGAAAATGCAGGAGCTCCGTTTATTCTTTTAATTGAAAAATCAGGATGTTTAACCGAATCCAGAATCTGGCTCCAGCTAACTGAGGAAGCAACCCCAAGCGCGCTAATCGTGTCGCCCTGGCAACCAAGCCTGCCAACCATATCCATATTCAGCATATAAACAATATTTTTATTGTTCACCCATGGATGACTGCAGAATGCTTTTGAGCCAAACAGTCCTTTTTCTTCGGCGCTAAATGCCGCAAAAATATAGTTATACTTCAGGTTCCCATTTTTTACAGCACAACGGGCCAGTTCGAGTAAAGCTGCAGTTCCACTGGCATTATCATCGGCACCATTATGAATCTGTAATGATTTATCATTTCCAGTCCTGCTTTTAGTAATTCCCACATGATCGTAATGAGCTCCTATCACAACTGTTTTAGCGGATTTATTATCAATCCAACCCACAATAATAGCAGGTTTTGATACTGTCCGGTCTACTTCGACTGACATTGAGCAGGCACCTGATTTGATCCTGCTTATTTTGTTGTATGGTAAGCGCGCTAAATAAACAACAGGCACACTCAATGATTCAGTAAAAGGTGAGCCAAATAATATGTCTTCAGTTGTTTTGCGTGAACTATTATGAAGAATCACGCCAACTGCGCCTTGCTGAACTACAAAAGTAACTCTGGAAATGATGTCGTTAAGTAAGGAATCATTATCTTCATACCTTGTTCCGGAGATATCCATAAGTACAATTTTTCCACGAACGATAACAGGTCCGTTTTTACCCTGTAGCTTCAAAGCAGATTCAGATAATCCGTTATCTATATTTATAAATGGCGCAATCACATCACCTGGCGACGACAAATCAGTCGCTCCAAATTCTTCAATATACTTAAAATCAATATTATCGACACGAAGCTTTGCCTTTTTGTAAATGACGGGATAATTCATTCTGAATTCACTAAGATACGATCCTTCGTGTTCGCCTTTCGACAGCAATCCAATCTGGACCATCTGTTTTGAAATATAATCCGAAGCCATGCGCTCACCTATGGCCCCGGCTTCGCGACCTTTGAGTGAATCGGACGCAAGTACCCGAATATCCTGATACATCCTGGCTTGAGCAGCAGAATCATTACCGATTTGCTGAGCTGTTACATTTGAGTACCAGCTGAAACTCAATGAAAAGAGAAGTGTAACAAACTTACTATTTACCATTTTTTGATTTTAAATAACTTTTTGATTTTAAATGAAAGCCTTCGTATAAAAGCCTCCCAGATAAAGCATTCGCGCTTCCCATCAACAATTATAGCACCATCAATCACACAAAAAGTATGCATCCCATCGCTAAATTCAGAAGTAAATGAAGGATTCAATGTTGCATATTCTGTTTCAACAAACTCTGTAGGAGAAAGTCTGAGCACCTGGTTGATGGAAATTCTTCGCCCCGACCGTACAGAACAATCCTGGGCTGGCCGAAGAAGGGTTCCTTTAAGAAAAAAAGGATTTCCAGCAGGCCGCGATGAACGGATATCGACTTTTACCGGATTATTGGCATGTGATTTATAGGGGCCTCGCAGATTTTCAGCGTACCAGATATTCAAACGCTCGTTTGTTGCCGTTTTATCTGTGAAAAACAACCACCAGAATCCCTGGTGGAAAAATATCGACGTATCAATGGCTCTCAGGTTTTCGACTAGCGTTTGCTCAAAAACCAGTTTACCGTCCTGGTTTTCATAACGATACAAATCTACACTACCACCTTCTGAGTTTTCAGGAATACAATACCGAACACCTTCATGCTCAAAAAGATACGGATAGGCCAAATGATAGTTTTTCTCAAGGGCTACCGATTTCTTTAGTATCTGATTTGTTTGCCTGTCAACCTGAAAAGATGTAAGTATTCCTTTGGGATTTTTATAGTCATATTCCTCGCAAACAATGTGATACGTATCATCTTCTATAAATCCAAACGGATCAGCGTGAAAGACCGATTTCCCGGTTTTACTGTTTAGCCAGATAGGTTCAGGAATTGTATGGTTTCCTGGCTGACCTAGTTTTTCAAAAGGTAGCGATATAATACCGACATTCCATTTTTCGAACAGAAACAGGTCGCGGAAATGAAACTTTAGTTTATTAATTGCGACTTTCAGCAAAAAACGAGTCATTGTAAAATTACCGGGAGTCTTATATATAGCCGCTTCAGGAGAATTTGTTACTGAAAGAAATTCAGTGTTGCCATTCTCAATTTTCCTGCAAACCTGTAAAGGCCATTCGGTTGAACTTAGAAGCAGGTTATTGAGATTTGCCTCCCAGGAGTGGTTGATGGTAGCAAAGTATGCTTTGTGTAAAATAACTCCACTGTCTAATTTATCGGTAAGCCTTTGAAGTATTGCCGCATTCACAGGATCACCAAACAGAATTTCCCAAAAACCTGTCGGGACTCCGCGATACTTTCGGTCATCATCGTGATGATAGGACCACACACCATATTTTGCTGCCTCCAGGATTTCCCCTTTAATTATATCGAAGCCATACCTGAGAATAAAATCAAGGTTATAGGACTTTATTATTTCCACATCAATTTCATGAAAATATTCAGCATATCCATTTTGCCTGGTTGAACATTTTATTTCCGGGATATTCCTGTAAAAATCACAGAGATTAACTGTCTTTTTTGCCTCAGGCTTTATCACATACCTGAACCATATACGGCATAACATTCTGGAATATGGATAGTGAATCAATCTCTGGATAAAACTCTGATCTTCAACCAGGTTGTCATTTACAATTAGTAAAGTGCAATTGTGCCCGGCGTCAACCAGAAGTCTGATGGATTCAAATTGCCATTGCTGAAAAGTATCGCCGTTGCAGAGGATTCCGAAGTTCATGGAGTGAAACTATTTCATTATCATTATTTTACAAAATCGTAAAGCTCCTGCAGTTTTTGCGAAACAGCCTCAATACTGAAAACGTCAACTGCATTTTTTCTTATTTCTTGCTTATCGAAATCTGAAGAATGATCCAGCATAAAATTAATTGCATCCAGTAAAGCAACTTCATCACCAGCTGAAACAAGTTTTCCGTTAGTTTCGTTTATATATTCAGGAATTCCGCCAACAGAAGTTGCGATTACAGGCAAACCACATGAAAGGCTCTCGCTGATTACAACAGGCATATTTTCGTAGTTACTGAACATCACCATAAAATCTGCACTTTGATACGCTTCTACCACTTTCGCGCCTTCAAGTAAACCGGTAAATCTTACTTGTGATTCATTTAAATTGAGTTCCACAACAAGCGATTTCATTTTCTCCAGGTCAATCCCCTCTCCTACCATAATACATTCAAAGTCATCCCTGAGTTTTGCAAGGTTACTGATGGCTCTTAGCATTCCGCTGATATTTTTGGAAAGATCCTCGAAGCAGGAAATATGAATCAAACGTTTCTTCCTGTTTTGGGGCTTGTTCAATACTGGTGTATAATCTTCAGTATCAACTACATTGGGTAAAACTATGTAATGTCTTTGAGCTAGTCCATGGCTTTGCATAGCTTCTGCAAGGTTTTCGGAAACCGTACTTACAGCTGAGGCATTCCTCACAACAACTTTAGTTAAGTACTTCCTCAACAGGCCTTTATAAGTTCCGGTTATTGGCAAATACCTCGACCAATGCTCCGTTATCACATATTTTATTCCATGTAACTTTCGCAAACAGAGAGCAAAAAGGCCTAGTCGTGTTAAAATATTAACATGAATAATTTCCGGTTTTCCATAGGTATCGAGTAAAAATCTGTACCCTTTTATAAAAGCGATCGCAAATAAAAGCCCTGAAATCCTTTTAATTAAAAAAGATGGCAAAATACTTTTAGTTCCATAATAAACTATGGTTGTAACAACCTCATTTTCAACGTTGTGATCAATCTCGTAGCCAATCGGCTTATCAGGAGCTGCACGAAGATACAATACCGCTATATCAGCAAATCCTGCCGCTACTTCTGCATGACGTTTAATAAACAAACCCATCATCGGGTCGTATCTGTCAGGATACCATCGCGCCAGAAACAGAATTTTAGATGGGTTTTTCAAACAGCAAAAGTTAAAAGTGTATCAAAAATAGAAATTCCTGTCCTAACAATCCTGATAAAATTGAGAATCCAATGGCATTGCAAATTAGTACAGGATTAAACATTAAGGGTAGAAGATGATATCAGCCTGATTATTAGTCTTTCACAATTATCAATTTCAAATATTCATCCACAAAACCAATTGCATTTTGCAATCTTTCCTCGCCATTTCCTTTTACAACCTTGTAATTAAAACGTTTTTCCAACATTAAGTTCCTATACATTTCGAAAAGTTCGGAGCGCATTTCGGGATGTTCACGCAAAGGATCATACTGCCATGGAAGATCTATATCACAAAGAAGATAAAGTCCGTAATTATTCCTTTCAAGCTGTTTGGTTAGCCATTTGTGGCATTTACCGTATTTAACATTACACCAGATACTTGTAACACAAAAATCGGTATCGCAAAAAAGCAATTCAGTATTTTCCGACGCTGAATTTTCTGCTTCTAACTGTTTTTGTGAAATCAATAAAATATCATCATAAGTGTAAGGCCTGCCAATATCTTCCAAGTATTTGCGGGCATATTCCGGTACCCAGGTTGTATGGTAATGCATGGCTAAATGTTCAGCTAACCATGATTTACCTGTTGACTCCGGACCGGTAACCGAAATGCGTATCATAAAAGCTCTTTTGATTTTAACCGCTTACGCCATTCGATATATGCCATAATTGCCAAAACAAGAAAGACAATATATTGAACGCTGGTAAATGCCAATCCCTTAATTGCGAACATGGGAATCACCAATACATCGCCAAGTATCCACAAAAGCCAGTTTTCAATTTTCTTGAGCGCCATCAGCCACATACCGGCAATAAACAAGGAGGTTGTAAATGAATCGAATAAGGGAACTGTACTATCGGTAAAATTCGACAGAAAGTAATAAATAATGCCAAATGCAACTGCGATAAGAAAGATGTATAAAAACCACTGTTTAATGCTTAAAGTAGTGATTGGCACATGATGTGAATTTTCATCGCGCCGCGACCAGTTATACCAGCCAAATACACTCATTACAAAGTAAAAAGCATTGATAGCCATATCAGCATACAGACCCGCGAAAAAGCAGAGGTAAACATACATGAGAACGTTTACAATTCCGGTTGGATAAACCCAGATATTTTCTTTTCGGGCAAACCATACACTCAGTATGCCAAAAACTACGGCAACCACTTCGAGCCATGATGTATTAAGGATATTGGAATAGAGTTGGCTAAGAATTTCGGGCATATCAGTTGTTAAAAGAGCGGCAAATATAGCGAATTGTGAATTCAGCATTGTAACATTAACCTGGGACTCATAAAAACGAAATCCGTATTAACTCATTTGATTGTATTTCGCTTTTGAATATTTTCTATACACCCAGCTTCTCAGCAAATTCTTTTACCTGCAATCCATCATAATTCCCGGAACTCATTAAAAGCAGATTCGAGTTTTGCCATTTCTCCTTAAGCAGGAATTCCTGGAATTGCTTTGTATCCGAAAAAACGCGAAGCCCCTCTTTTGAGAACGAATGCTTTATGTCTTCGGGCGAAAGCATAGGAAGTTTTTTTAATTCAAGTGCATGTGGCGAAAAATACACGATTGCCTCATCCGCTTTCTCCATGCAATGAGCGTATTGATTCAGAAAATCCTTGTTCAGGCTGCTAAAAGTATGTAATTCAAAGCAAGCCACAAGCCTGCGATTGGGGAACTGTTCTTTTACAGCCTGGATGGTGGCTTTTAATTTTGAAGGAGCGTGCGCAAAATCGCGATAGGCATTAAATCCGGGCTTTTCAGCGATTAGCTCCAGTCGATTCGAAGCTCCGTTAAAAGTAGAAATTGCATCGTAAAAATCTGAATCACTTATATTTAATTGGTTACAAACCAGCCTGGCACCTTCCAGGTTCATCAGGTTATGTTGACCAAAAATCATCAACTGAATTTCACCTTTGGAAGTTATAAGTGAGGTTTTTCCGTTTGAAACACTATGTTTTGGAACTCCATAAGGCAGTTTCTTCATTTTCCCATCAACAAATTCAACAGTTTTCCTTACTTCCGGATCTTCTTTGCAATAGATTAAAGCCCCCGAATCAGGAACCATTTTCATAAAAATGCTGAACTGTTCAATATACTTATCGAACGTTGGAAATACATTCATATGATCCCAGGCAATACCGCTAACAAGCGCTATATCAGGTTTATACAAGTGAAACTTTGGGCGAAGATCGAGAGCGGATGTCAGATATTCATCTCCCTCAAAAACCATCACTTTGGCTTTCTCAGTCAGCCTAACCATCACATCAAATCCTTCGAGTTTTGCTCCTACCATATAATCGGTATCCACATTGCATTGATGTAAAACATGCAGAATCATGGCTGTAATTGATGTTTTGCCATGGCTGCCACCAATAACAACACGCAACTTATCTTTGCTTTGTTCGTAAAGGAATTCAGGGTACGAATAAATTTTTAAGCCAAGTTCCTTAGCTTTTGCCAGTTCAGGATTATCACCACGGGCATGCATGCCAAGAATAATGGAATCTATACTATGATCCAACTTTTCAGGAAACCATCCAAATTGTTCAGGCAATAAACCGTACGAATCCAGCCGTTTCCGGGCAGGATCAAATATTTCATCATCCGATCCTGTAACGTTGTAACCTTTTAGATGCAGTGCTATAGCCAGGTTGTGCATTGCGCTCCCTCCTATTGCAATAAAATGAACCCGGTTGTTTGTCATAAAAAACAGTTTGTATGTTATATTTTGCGAAGGTAAAACAGAAAGTTGTACATGTCCCCGGTATTAAAAGAAAAAGCTGCTCTGAAAAACAGAACAGCTTTTTCAATTTTCAGACTTTATTGAGGATTATTTTTTGAGAACCACTTTAAATTGCTCGGTTTTTTCAGTGCCGATTATCTTTACAAGGTACATTCCTGCTGCACAATCATTCAGATTAATGGTATAGATATTATCAGATTTTTCAGGGATGTCAATTGTTCTTACTGGTTTGCCTGAAGCGCTGTAAACAACAATCTGTTTCATATTTTCGAAACCAGTTGTAGCTTCAACACTGATCTGTCCATTTGAAGGATTAGGATAAACCTGGAAATCCGGTTCAGCGGCTTTAATTCCTTCAGCTTCCTTGGTTGCGTATTTGTACCGCAATTTAGTGCTTGTAGTATTAATTCCACATCCTGAAACAGTTGTAACAAGTTTAACTGTTCCTGTATAAGTAGCAGTCCAGGTTATTTTGGCATCATCTCCGCAAGCATCGTCAGAATATGCGATAAACGCACCTGTTGTATAATTACGTAAAGTTAATTCCGAGTTGTACGAAGCAGTTGCACCATCAGCTGAACAGTAAGAGAAACTATAAATCCTACCCAAAACCACATTAAATACTGCATATTCGCCAGCATAAATGGAATTCTGTGTCTTCCAGCTGGTGGTGGGCGAAAGGGTTGTACTTGGATACCGGGTTGTACTGTTGCATCCCTGCGTAACTGAAGGTACGGTGATAACCACTGAAGCTGTATTGTTTGCTTCATTACTTTCTGCAACCTGTGCATCAGCATCAGCAACAAATAAAAGGTACCAGGTTCCGGCAGCTGTATTGGCAGGAATAGTAATTACGCTGCTGGCTGCGGCAGTTCCATTCACTGCAAGTGAAGCAACAGCAGATGTAGCAAGATATGTATCAGTAACTGCGTATACATTATCAGCAGATAAGTAATACTTTAAGGAAGATGCAGCAGCTACAGCTGTACCTGAATTCTTTACGGTACAAGAAGCGGAAGTGGTTGAGCCTGCATTTACTGTGGTTGGAGTAGTTGCAGGAGTCAGAACACCAAGGTCGGGCGATCCGGTAGCAGATGTAACAGAAATCTGGGCACTTGCAACATTGTTGGTTTCGTTAGTTTCTATGATCTGAGCATCAGCATCAGCGACAAAAAGAATATAGTAAGTCCCTGGGGTAGTTCCTGATGGTATAGTAACCAATTTACTGGCAGCAAACGAAGCTCCGGCATTTATTGCCGTAACAGCATCAGTACCAAGCAAAACATCCCCTGTGGCATATGTGTTATCAGTCGAAAGATAATATTTCAGATTTGAAGTACCGGATGCAGCTGTCCCCTGGTTTTTCACCGAACAAGACGCGGTTGTCGTTTGTCCATCAAGAACAGAAACCGGACTGGCTGCGGGTGTTAAAGGAATAAGATCTATACCAGCAGGTGCAGTTCCAACCTGAAATGAAGCAATACGTGATTTGCGGGCATTACTTGCACCAATATATTCTGTAGTGAACCAGAAAGTTTTGTCATCGGAAGGATCTACGCAGATGGAAGCGTAATCGCCCCAACGCTCATAGGTGGTTTGTGAGTAAGTACCTGTAGTAATTGTCTGTTCTGCTAAGTCAAGAGTTCCAGCTCCCGCTGCGTAGGCAGCAGCCGATTGTCCGGTGTACCTTATTCCAGGATATACTGTACTACTCGAAATTGAATAGCCCAATCCAAGTTCGTTCTGTCCATTCAACCTGATACTTCCCATCCAGCGTGAATGCGCATCGGGAGCATACGTTCCTGACTGACGCAGACTCCATGTTCCAGTTGTTTTACGGAGTTCGTACCATCTGATACCGGCATGATCGGTAGCATCCACATCCACAGTATGACAACAAACCAATGTCTGATATGTACCAAAATTCCGGTATTGAGGAGCATTCATTACAACCTGTGGAATTGCATCCAGTTCCTGGGTGGTACCCGGTTGTTTAATATTTGTCCAGTTGTTTCCAAAATTACTATCAAAAGCAGGTACTGCCAGCTGCTGAACCCGGTTGAAAGTTGAGGAAGCAGGAGTTGTCCAGTTTACAGCAAGTTCATATATCCATAATTCATCAGCGCCTCCTGCAATAGCATCATCGTTAATGGTTATAAATAATCCAGGACTTCCGGCAGGTGCAGCAGCTCCGTCGTTATCAACAGGAGGCACACACATAAAACCGTCTATTGTAGTTGGTCGCCATGCGTTATCAAATGCAACCATCTGCGCGGTCTGACCGCTTAGCATTTTTGATCTTTCGAATACATAAGTATCTTTTTTACCAGTACCTGAGTTATTGGTACCCATATAATAACCATCACCCCAGATGCCTATCTTTTCATAATCCGGCATATCATCAACATCAAAAGAATACCTATGCCATGCTCCGGTTGGATCATTGGTTTGCGAGATTGCAAAAAGCATATAATCATTTGAGCCACAGATTGAGAATTCAACAACTAACCATCGATCAGCCTGTTCATCATAAAGTACAACTGGATCCCCATCATTGCATGTAGCGCCGGTAACACTTCCAAAAAGAAGATTCATATTAGTCGGACCGGCAACAAGAGCTCCTGTTTTGGAATAAATGGCATAAACAGTATTTATTGTCTGCATAAAATGGTTTGGTCCTGTTGCACCATTACAGTCAGGAGGGAAATACGGCGACGTTTGTCCATCAAAGCTTACAATGGGAGCTTTTGGTGGCATTACGCTTCCCATCTTACGTTGCCATATTGCATCATCGCCTTTAGGAAAAGCAGTAGATGCAAATGGATACGATCTTTCACGAATTTCCTCATTTCGGGGTTTAGCCGCATCAATTTCCATTTTTTCATATTCGTCAGCAGTCATAGCCGGAATATCACGTAACGGTTTTGATAGTCCGTGGTACTGACCAACACCAATCAGAACAGGTTTAATTGCTTTAGCTTTTTCTTGCGCATTGGATGAAAATACCATGGCAAACAGAAGAACGAACAGTAAGTAAGTTTTTTTCATGTGTGGTTAATTTGGTTAATAAAAGGTTAAAATTTGAATTAAAATAACATATAGATTTTTAAAGGTATCACCATTTATCCGGAAAAAGGTAAAAAGGTAATACAATTTACTAAATAAGTTATTAACAATTTCTCATGATTTGATAAAATGTACAAAAAATTCACAGGAAGAATGATGTATTAGTTCCGCAATTCCCAAACCCTTACCTTTGCAGATTCGGTAATATGAAGAATCCATGAAACTTTTCCCCTTAATAGCTGACAACTGGAAAATGGATGGTGGAGTTGCCTTTGGTGTTGTGCCCCGCACAATCTGGTCGCGCTTTCACAAGCCCGACGAATTAAATATGATTGATATTACCACCCGATGCCTGTTGATAATACACAATGAAAGGAAAATACTGATCGATGCCGGACTTGGTGATAAACGAAATGAAAAATATTATGCAGTCCGTTATCGTGAGCCGGGAATAAATATTATGAATTCACTCGATCAGCTTGGATTTAGTGCTGATGATATAACAGATGTTCTGTTCACCCATTTACATGATGACCATGTTGGCGGGGCTTCCCGTTATGATGAAAAAGGGAGGCCGGAATGTGTTTTCAATAATGCGCAATATTGGGTTTCACAAACTCATTGGGACTGGGCAATGAATCCGAACAAACGTGAAGGAGCCGCATATTTTAAAGACAACCTCCTGCCATTGCAGGAAAGTGGCAGATTAAATTTGCTTGAAGAAGGAATTCAGCCTTTCGAACAAATCACGCTGAAAATTTATAATGGACATACCCGGGGACAAATAATCCCATATATCCATACTGACAAACACACAGTTGTTTATGTGAGCGATTTCATTCCAATGCAAACTAATATCCCAATTCCTTTTTTACCATCCGTAGATATTGAACCGCTGATTTCACTAAAAGAAAAGGAACAATTTCTTGATGAAGCTGTTAACAAAAAATATATACTCTTTTTCGAACATGATGCGACAAACGAATGTTGTACCGTTAAGCGATCAGAAAAAGGTGTGATAGCCGACCGAACATTTACACTTCAGGAAATACAATTATAAAAGAAACTATGAATCCAACGCAAAACATTGACTCGCTGAATGAGCAATGGGCTAAACTTTCAGCACCGGAAATACTGACAAAAGCTCTTGAATTATTTGGCAGCAAGATTACGTTTGCCACCAGCCTGGGCGCCGAGGATCAGGTAATTACATACATGCTTTCGAAAATTGATAAGTCGGCGAATGTAATTACGCTTGATACCGGTCGTGTTTTCCCTGAAACTTACGACTTGCTTCACAGAACAGTTAACCGGTATGGAATAGCAATAAAATCGTATTATCCCGACACAACCCAGGTTGAAGAAATGGTAAATACCAAAGGGATTAACCTGTTTTACGAAAGTATCGAAAACCGAAAGCTGTGTTGCCATGTTCGCAAAATTGTGCCATTGCGCAGAGCATTGCAAGGAAAAGATGCCTGGATAACCGGTTTACGTCGTGAACAATCCGTTACCCGAACCGATCTTAAAATTGTGGAATGGGATGCCGCTAACGGCTTGATAAAAATAAATCCTCTCCTGGAATGGAGTGAAGAAAAAGTCTGGGATTTCATTAAATCAAATAATATTCCCTATAACAAACTTCACGACCAGGGATTTCCAAGCATCGGATGCCAACCTTGTACCCGTGCTATCGAAAAAGGCGAAGACCTTCGTGCCGGACGCTGGTGGTGGGAAATGCCCGATAGTAAAGAGTGCGGTTTGCATGGTGGAAAGTAAGAAAATAAAATTGTGATTTGTGATTTTTGATTTTTGAATTGTGATTTTTAATTTAACACTCTGCAGTATTTTCGAGTTTTGATTAAGTAAAAGCATTGTTGGATTTAGCCTGGCAGCTTATCAGAATTCAGCAAGACTCACACCATAAATATTGGAAACTTTACGAAAGCACTGCTGTTTCAGAATAATTGTACTTTTTACACTTAACTGAATATCATATAATTACAAGACTAAATTAAACTAGTTTCAAAAAAAGTTTTATTTTTGCATCGCTTTTCTAAGCTTATTATTTGTCTAACCAATATTTTACAAAATGATTGAGAAACGTCAATTACTGAAAACCAAACCAGTCAGTAAAGTAACATTTAAATTTAAAGCTGACGCTGAATCCGTTACTTTGGTTGGTGATTTCAACAGTTGGAACGAAACTTCTACTCCCATGAAAAAAGCTAAAGATGGCACTTTTTCGGTGTCAGTTGAAATGGAAAGTGGTCGTGAACAACAATTCCGTTATTTGGCCGATGGAAAAATCTGGCATAACGATGAAGCAGCCGATAAATATGTAACCAACGCGCTGGGAAGCGAAAATTCGGTGGTTATTCTGTAAAAACCGCATACTACCTGAATAAATCCTGCAGTGTTTTTATGCTGCAGGATTTTTTTATTGATTATAATTTCAAGAAGGAAATTCATTGAAGGCACTTCTGCCTTTACAAAGGAATAAATAATTGTAAAAACGATAAATCAGCAGATTACCTTTAAGTATTTAGGGTAAAACAAGGTGATTCATCATTTTGCAAAGCTGACTTAATCGAACCTGATTGCTTTAACCGGACTTATCCTGGCAACAATAAAAGAAGGCAACAGAAGCATTAAAGTACAGGCAGCCAAAGTACCGGCATTAAGAACTAAAATATGAATAATGTTAAGGTTAATAGGAACTACCGACATAAAATACGATTCCTGCGGAAGGCTCACAATACTAAAATATTTTTGAAGCAGACAAATGCTTAACCCCGCAATATTTCCATACAAAAGACCTTTTCCAATGATGTACGCCGCATTGTATAGAAAAATCCGGCGGATACTCAGGTTACGGGCTCCAAGGGCTTTCAAAACTCC
Organism: Bacteroidales bacterium; assembly: GCA_963665485.1. GTDB lineage: Bacteria > Bacteroidota > Bacteroidia > Bacteroidales > UBA4417 > UBA4417. The sequence continues at coordinate 3,712,702 of OY762227.1, forward strand.
AATCATGCTGGTTCGTTCCAGGATGAGGATTAATAAAGTTGAGATCATAGCCATTCCGGAAACAAGGATCATAAGCACCAGAATTATGATCACATTCATATCCTGCAAATCGAGCCAGTCGAACATTTGCGGATAGAGATCGCGAATAGTTTTGGCGTTCAGATCATATCCAACTTCTTTGTAAACGATTTTCCCCATTTTGTCCAGTTGGCTAAAATCATTGATATACACATCAAATCCTGATATTGAATCCGCGTTCCAGCCATTTAGTTTCTGAATTTGGCGGATATCACCAAAGATAAATTTCAAATCAAACTCTCCAAGTCCTGTATTATAAATCCCTGAAACGTTAAATCTCCTGGCCCGTGCCAAATTATCAATAATGAAATACATCCGCAATGGATCGTTAACCTTGATTTTCAGGAGATCAGCAAGATTTTGGGAAATAATAACCGAATTACTTATTGCAGTATCTTGCGTCGAAAAAGGGTTCCCGGCAACAAGTTTATCATTAAAGTAGGACCAGTCGAAATCAGCCCCAACTCCTTTAAAAACGACTCCCTGAATTTGCTCCGAGGTTTTGATAATTCCGGCTTTGGTAGCAAAAACCTGGATGTGTTTTATCCCTTCCGTTTTCGCCAGTTTACTATAAAAAGCCTGTTTTTTACTAATTGGCTCGAATTCAAATGAGTTATTTGAATCAAATTTAGCAATCTGAATATGAGATCCAAAACCAACAATTTTATCACGTATCTGCGTTTGAAATCCGGTAACAATAGCCACCGAAACAATCATAACCGCCAATCCGAGAGCTACACTGATAATGGCAATGCGGATCACCGGGGCTGAGAAACTTCCGGGGCCACCTTTTATCAATCGTCGGGCAATAAATTGTTCTGTATTCATTCCGCTGCAAAAATACTTTTTTATCCGATTTAATTTGGTCCAATCGCACTGACTTTCATCATAGAGTAAAGATTTAAGCAAACACAAGCTTTTTAAACGTTTTTCGTTTATTATTGTACGATTATTGCAACTACTTTAAAAAATCATTTGCCCAGAATTGTAACACCAATCACAATATGCAGTCAATCAAATACATAGTGCTTATCCTGATTTCCATGGTAACTATTTCAGGATTTTGCCAAACACAGCAGAAGTTGAATAATCTATTATCCTCTGGAAAAAGCATATTACCTGGTGCCTATATGATCGGAAAATACTTGCCTTTACTTGAAGGGAAAAAGATAGGAATAGTTTCCAATACTACTTCATTAATTGATAAAACACACCTTGTTGATTCATTGATTTCAATGAAAGTAAAGGTAGAAAAAATCTTTGGGCCGGAACATGGTTTCAGAGGTGATCAACCAAACGGCAAGGAAATTCAAAATGGAAAAGATCCGAAAACAGGCGTTGAAGTTGTTTCGTTGTATGGAAATCATAAAAAACCGACAAAAAGTGATATGGAGGATATTGATATTATGATTTTTGATATTCAGGATGTCGGGGTAAGATTCTATACCTATATTTCCACATTAACTTTAGTATTAGAAGCCTGTGCGGAAAATAATATTCCTGTAATTGTTCTTGATCGGCCAAATCCCAATGGGTATTATGTTGATGGACCGGTTCTGGAACCCCAATATGCCTCATTTGTTGGCATGCATTCTGTTCCGGTAGTTTATGGTATGACGATTGGCGAATACGCGACAATGGTGAATGGCGAAAAATGGTTAAAGGGAGGAAAACAATGTAGTTTAACTATCATAAAATGTGATAATTATACTCATAAGTCAAGGTATCAGTTACCGGAGCGTCCTTCACCTAATCTACAGGATATGAAAGCCGTTTATCTTTACCCTTCACTTTGTTTGTTCGAAGGCACCGTTGTAAGTATAGGACGTGGAACCCCTAGACCGTTCAAAGTGTTCGGACATCCGAAGTTATCATCAGGGAAGTATAGTTTTACTCCAAAACCGATCAAAGGTATAAGTGAGGATCCACCACTTAAAGGTCAACTTTGTTATGGCCAGAATCTTGAACAAGAAGCTGGATTAATTAAAAATAATGGGCATATTGAATTAAAATGGCTTATTGAATCTTATAAAAATCTCAATTTAAAAACGGAGTTTTTTACTGATTACTTCGATAAACTTGTAGGAAACAGCAAATTACGTGAACAAATTATCGCGCGAAAAAGTGAAACTGAAATCCGTAAATCGTGGCAACCCGATCTTGATGCTTTTAAAAAAATGCGCAAGAAATATTTGCTTTATCCTGATTTCGAATAAAATGGGGTTAGGATTTGAAGTGAAGAAATTTACCAAATTACTTTTTCTACACTTGAATTATCACATTGCCATATTATCACATTGCCACATTAGCACATTATCACATTGCCACATTCAGACCCTACCCGGATACACCTTCAGCGCTTCAGCCAAACATTTAACCGCGTTGCGCAGATCATCAATTTTTAAAACATAAGCGATACGTGCTTCTGTTTTACCTAAACCGGGTGTAGCATAAAATCCTGAAGCAGGCGCCAGCATTACCGTTTGATTTTCGAAATTAAAATCTTCGAGCAACCACTGGCAGAATTTGTCGCTGTCGTCGACCGGCAAACTGATAATTGCATAAAATGCGCCTTTTGGTTTTGGAGCGAATACTCCTGGAATCTTGTTTAACGCGTCAATCACAAAATCGCGGCGGGCTATATATTCGTCATACACCTCTTTAAAGTATGAATCCGGAGTTTGCAGGGACGCCTCACCAACAATTTGTCCTAAAGATGGAGGGCTTAGCCTGGCTTGTCCATATTTCAAAGCAGAATCAAGTATTTCCTTATTCCTGGTAATTAATGCGCCGATACGAACGCCACATTCGCTGTAACGCTTCGAAACTGAATCAATCATCACAACATTCTGATCAATTCCTTCAAGTTTCATAACCGAAAAATGATCGTCATCGTCGTAACAAAACTCCCGGTAAACTTCATCGGCAAAAAGGTATAAATCATATTTCTTTACCAGTTCACCCAGTTGCATCAACTCAGCTTTGCTATATAAGTAACCTGTTGGATTATTAGGATTACATACCATTATAGCTTTGGTATTAGGTCCGATCGAATTCTCAAATTCGCTGATAGGAGGAAGTGCAAAACCATCCTTTATATTGGAGGTAATTGGTTTTACAACTACCCCGGCAGTCTGCGCAAAAGCGTTATAATTGGTATAAAAAGGTTCAGGGATTATTATTTCATCACCCGGATTCATGCATGAGAACATAGCAAAAAGGATTGCCTCGGAACCTCCGGTAGTAATAAGGATCTGGTTAAAATCAACGTTTATACCACGGCTGCAGTATTTTGCTGCCAAGGCCTTACGGTATGATTCAATACCCGCTGAATGGCTGTATTCTATCACTTTTCCATCGTAGTTTCGGATGGCTTCTATGGCAACTTCAGGTGTTTTAATATCAGGCTGGCCAATATTGAGATGATATACCTTTATTCCTCTTTTCTTGGCTGCTTCAGCATAAGGAACAAGTTTACGTATAGGTGAAGCAGGCATCTTAAGGCCACGTTGCGAAATCTTTGGCATTGAAGTTATATTTAGTGATGTGAATCGAAAATCGGTGCAAATGTATATAAATTATACAGCAGAAAAAGATTAAAAATTCAGATAAATTTCTTTTCACAGATTGTAATTGGTATAGTTGGTCAACAATTTTCAGGCATGATTTTTGAATAATAATATCTACTTTTGTCGAACAATCACTAAATACGGTTAAGATAATGAAACTTCAGAAAAACAGATTTATCCTGATATTAATTTCACTCTTTTTCTCTATTTTCTTACAGGCACAAAAAGTAACTGATCCGGTTGTTATCAGCGGAACTATCAAGGATAAAGGCGCTTACAAGCAAATCTATCTCGATACACTGAACGGACAAAATCCATGGATTTTTGTTACTTCTGCCATCGACGAAAATGGTTCTTTTAAATTGATTGCGCCAATAACCACAAGCGATATTTTCAGGCTGCGACTGGATGAAAAGAACTATATGATGGTGATTCTTACTCCGGGCGAAAAAATCAGCTTCAAAACATTGACTTCCAAACTGGGTGGTGATGCCTTAATTGAAGGATCTTTTCATACGCAATTGCTTTATAGCACGATGAATAATTCCCAGTCATTCGAAACCCGGAAAGCAATGCTCAATCAAAAGTATAATGAAGTACAAACTTCGCCGAAACGAGATTCATTGTCTGCCGTCATTATCAGCCAGTTTCGGGCCAATGACTCCTTACAGAAAACCGCGTTAAAAGAACAAATGGAAAAACACCCTGCTTCACTCGCCTGGATTTTTTTCCAGGACAAACTGGATATGACCAATGACTTTGATATTATAGATAAAATTGATGCCGCAAATTTCAAGGCATATCCTGAAAATCCATTTGTAAAACAATACCATCAACAGGTTGATATTGAACGAAAAACAGCGATTGGAGCATCTGCTCCGGATATTGCGCTCACCGATCCGCAGGGAAATATCCGTAAACTTTCATCGCTGAAGGGAAAAGTTGTGCTTATCGATTTCTGGGCCTCCTGGTGCGGGCCTTGCCGAAAGGAAAATCCAAATGTTGTAAATATTTATGCCAACTACCACGATAAAGGATTTGAAGTTTTCAGCGTTTCGCTTGACAAAGAAAAGGATAGTTGGCTGGCTGCCATTGCCAAGGACAATTTGACCTGGCCAAATCATGTGAGTGACTTAAAATACTGGAAATCGGCAGGCGCTGCTTCATACGGTGTAACATCTATTCCGTTTACCGTATTGATTGATAAAAAAGGTAAAATTGTTGCCAAAAAGTTGCGTGGCGAAGAACTGGAAAGTAAGGTTAAAGAACTTTGCAAATAACATCAGAATTATTCCTCAATAATTGCTACAGCCCGTATTAATGATGCCTCAGCCTCAATTTTCAATGGAAAGGCCATAAATATAATATTTTCTTTTCCTGTAAGTTGATCAAGGTTAGTCAGATTTTCAACCAGGAATCTTTCTCCTTTCAGGAAAACTGCATGAAAAGCAAAAGGATCCTTGTCAGGCGAAGGTGAATCAAACCCTGCAATCTGTACGCCACAGTTTACCATTGATTCCGCAATTTCAACATCGAATTCAGGATAATCAGAATAAAAATTGTGCTTGCCCCATTCGCTACTCCAATTAGTATAAAAAAGCACAATTCTATGGCTTTTAAATATTAACTCCCAACCCGGCTGCATTACTATTTTGGATAAACCTCGCACATCAATCAGTGCAGCGGAACCTGAAAACAAATCCAAAGGAAATTTATCAATCGTCAGCGAATCAGTTTTAACATGATAAGGCGCATCTATATGTGTTCCGGTATGCATATTTGTTTCAAGACGATATGTAACATAGCCGACATCATCCGGCAAAATATCGCGGATGATGGAAGGTTTTTCTTCGCCGGGGAATACCGGCATTCCATGCCTGATTGTATGTGTTAGATCTATTAGTTTCATCCCTGTTATTTTTTATTCTCCAAAAGCTCTTCCTGCTCAGCCTTAGTAATCTTTTTCCAGCAAACCCCTCTGAAATCGCACGGATAAGGATTCATACATTGTTTACCAGGTTGAACATCAGGAGATTTATCTCTTTTCAAAACCTCAAGCATCTGGCTGATACCATCATGAACCATAATTTCATTTGACTCACATTCAACTGTTACATCAGTAAAAATGAACATTTCATTTATATCCCCAAATTCCGAAAATTCAATTTCCGCATTCCTGTGTATCAGAAAAAACTTCTCCGGTTTCAGACCAGATGCATTTAAGACGTGGTATTGAAGAAATGCGTCGTTATAATAAACATTGCTTAAAGCCAAACTACTCTTAACCTCGTACGCATTATACCCGTTCTCCTGTTTTACAAGGATATCAAGCGCCACAATTACATCGTCGGAAATAAAACAAGCTTCGTAAATCACAGGAAATCCTTCGCTGATCAGCTGCGAAGTTTTTTCAGCGGACGGCTTTCCCGGGCGCGACATTGCTATGCCGCCGGGAAAGAGTTGCTGCGCAACTTTTCCAACCGCATGCCCCCTGGCAAATTTGGCCAGTTGCTCTTCACTTATTTTATCCCGCAAGTATGGCCTGAACTTATTCAGATACAATGATTTGTGGCATTGTAAACCACGTATATAGGTAGACTTTGAGAGTATATATTCCGACATGACTTCTTGATTTAAGCTTAGACTAAAAGGCTGGAAAATTACCAATTATTCATACAGGAAATGCAGCTTTGGTAATATTTCACTATTAAAATGCGTAATGAATAAATGAAAGAAGTTAAGCAGGACAAAGTTCAGAAGGTTTCTTGAATTTAAATTAAATATTTGCTAAAAATAACCCGATTGCTCGTAATTTTGCAAGACCAAGTTTTAGTTAGTTTGTAGGACTTTGTGTTAGTTTACTAAACCAAAAATTACTATATTCTAATAGTCGGGAAGAGTGCAATCATTTTGCATAAAGCACTTATTTTCACACTGTTAAGAACGCTTATATCACTTATTAATTCACCAAAATGATCTATAATCAGCTGTATTATTTATTAAAAAGAAAATCACTTTATTCGGATGGCATAATTCCGGTCGACGAAAAATCGGAAATACGGAATTATGAATTTGAATCAAAGGCATACACTATGTTATCCGGAGATGAAATGTATTATTGTGCAAAACATTCTAGTTCATTTAAGTGTAGCGATTTCACAAATACAAATATAGCCGGAATTGATAAAAATATTGATGTTTCAGATATAAATATCACTGAAAACAGGCACTTCAGGTATCTGGTCTTCAAGCCTGAAACTACTGATAAGGTTAAAGATGTCCTGTTATTTTTTCATGGTTTCAACGAAAAATACTGGGATAAATACTTACCCTGGGCAAAGAAAATTGCTGATGATACGGGTAAACTAGTAGTGCTTTTCCCGATAGCTTTTCACATGAACAGGGCTCCTCATCTCTGGAGCGACTCGCGTAAAATGTTTGATCTCAGTCTGCAACGCAAAAAAAACTTTCCTGATATTATTGATTCCACCCTTTCCAACGTAGCTATAAGCACTCGATTGCATGCTTGCCCGCAACGTTTCCTTTGGTCAGGATTACAAACGTATTATGATGTCATTCAATTTGTTGAAGATTGTAAAGCAGGAAATCATCCATTGATTGAAAAGGATTTCACTCTTGACTTCTTTTCGTATTCTGTTGGCAGTTTGCTTGCTGAAATTTTGAAACTCACCAATTTTAAAAACTATTTCGGTAATTCGAAACTTGTCATGTTTTGTGGTGGAGCGGTTTTCAACAGGCTATCGCCGGTTTCAAAATTCATTATCGATAGCGAGGCTAATACAGCTATGTACAGTTACCTGGTAGAACACCTAAGCGTACACATGGAAAAAAGTCCTAGAATGCAGCATCATTTAGGCGAATTACATCCTGAAGGATTGGTATTTCGCTCCATGCTGAATTATTCGGTAATGCTTCCACAGCGCGAAGAAATGTTCCGGAAAGCTGCCGGGCAGATCCTGGCTATTTCCCTTGAAAAAGATACCGTGATTCCTTCCTATGAAATTATAAACACACTACAGGGATCTAAAAGAGACATTCCGGTTGATGTTCAGGTTCTGGATTTCCCTTATGAATACAGGCATGAGGACCCGTTTCCTGCGACCGAATCGATTAGTGATTTAGTCGACAATTCATTTAACATGATTTTCAAGAAAGTTACCGATTTTCTCAATGGCTGATAGAAAATAAAAAAAGCCTTGTTCTGTAAAGATTTACAAAACAAGGCTTTCCTGTATTGGAACACTGAGTTATTTCAATCCACGACGTTTTAATAATGGATCCATAGAGGGTTCCTGACCCCGGAATTTTTTATATTGAATCATACCTTCATCATCTCCGGATTCAGCCAGGCAATTTTTACGGAATTTCGCAGCAAGTTCAGGATTGAAAATATTACCCGACTGTTTGAAATAGTCGAATGCATCGGCATCAAGAACTGCAGCCCAGATGTATACATAATAACCTGCGGCATATCCGCCACTGAAAATATGAGCGAAATAGGTTGAGCGGTAGCGTGGAAGAATTTCCGGTATCAATCCGGCTTTAGCCATTGCTTCTTTCTCGAAGGTTCCCGGCTCAACATTGGCTGGCTTGGCAAGTTCATGGTAATCCAAATCAAGGATAGAAGCAGCAAGATATTCGACGGTAACAAAGCCCTGGTTAAACAGTCCGCTTTTTTCAATTTTAGCAATTAGTTTGTCAGGGATAACTTCACCTGTTTTGAAGTGTTTCGCATACATTTTGAGTACCTGTGGATCCGCAGCCCAGTTTTCCATTACCTGTGAAGGCAGTTCCACATAATCCTGCGGAACATTTCCGGCAGTACGGTTATATTTGCCCTGTGAGAAAAGTCCATGCAATGCATGACCAAATTCGTGGAACAAAGTTGAGGTTTCATCAAAATTCAATAAAGCCGGCATATCGCCTGTAGGAGGTGTAAAATTGCAAACCATCGAAATTACAGGATCAACTTTCTTTCCGTTTTCCCACCCGGCCGACTGGAAATCAGTACACCATGCGCCGCCGCTTTTACTCTCGCGTGGGAAATAATCAAGGTATAAAATCCCAAGGTGTGAACCGTCGGCTTCCTTAACCTCAAAAGTTTCAACATCTTTTTGATATACTGGCAAATTTGAGACTTTTGTAAACGTGATGCCATATAATTTTCCGGCAACAGCAAACATCCCGTTACGAACATTTTCGAGGCTGAAATAAGGCTTCAGCTCATTTTCATCAAGATCATATTTCAGTTTGTGAAGTTTTTCGGAATAATACCACCAATCCCAGGACTGAAGTTTAAATTTACCCCCTTCCGAATCTGCAATCTTTTGCATTTCAGCAAGTTCAGATTTTGCAACCGGTAACGAAGCAACCATAAGCTTATTCAGGAAAGCGTCGACTGTCGCGGGTGTTTTAGCCATATTATCATCAATAACATAAGCTGCGTAATTTTCAAAACCAAGCACCCTGGCTTTTTCGGCACGTAACCTGACAATTTCTTTTAATGAGGCATTGTTGTCATTTGAATTGCCATTATCGCCACGCATAAAATAACCGCGATAGATTTTCTCACGCAATTCACGTTTTTTTGCATATTGAAGGAAAGGAATCAGGCTAGGTTTTGCAAGAGTAAACATCCATTTGCCTTTAGCGCCACCTTTCTCGGCAGCTTCGGCAGCAGCTGAAATTACTCCTTCAGGCAATCCATCAAGATCGGCTTTGTTATCAATAATGAGTTTAAAATTCTTATTTGTTTCAGCCAGCAGGTTATCACCAAATTTTAGAGAAAGACTTGAAAGGTCTTCGTTTATCTTACGTAACTCATCCTGTTGCTCTTTAGCCAGATTGGCACCCTGGCGCTCAAAATCGCGGTAGTACTTTTCAACAACTCTGATTTGCTGCGCATCCAGATTCAAATCCTTTCGCTTTTCATAAATTGTTTTAACGCGGGCAAAAAGCTTTGAATTCATTGAAATATCGTCGTTGTGTTTCGATAGCAACGGCGACACTTTTGCTGCAATAGCCTGCAACTGATCGTTAGTATTCGCTTCGGTAATATTAAAAAACACTTTACTCACACGTTTAAGCATTTTCCCCGACTTGTCGAAAGGAAGAATAGTGTTATCAAATGTTGGGTCAGCGGCGTTGTCCGTAATCGCGGCAATCTCTGAATCGTGTTGTTTAATACCTTCGATAAAAGCAGGCAGGTAATCCGTTGTATCGATTTTATCGAACGGTGGAACCTGGAATGGAGTTGAATACTCAGTAAAGAAAGGATTATCCTTCATTTTTTTTTCTTTCTTGCATGCTGTCATCAAAGTAATTGTGATTACCGTAATCAGCAGAATACTGTTTTTCATGGGGTTGATTTTGAGATAATTTAGAAATGGCTAGGTATAAATCAGGCAGCAAATTTAGAATCTAAAGCTACACGTGCAAATCTATTTAAAAAATAATTCACGACTTTTATGGAATTTCAGCTTTCTCTTCATCTTTAGTTCGTTGTAATGCAAATCAAAATCCCGAAATACAAATATTTATAGGAGACAATAAACATAATTTTAAACCTATCTAATTCCTAAAAAACATATCATGAACGCTATCTTTTCTAAAAGAATTAAATCAAGCTTTTTGATTTTATTACTGATACTACCAATTTTGTCATTTCCCAATACAGGTAAACATGATTGCTTACTTACAAATGTTAATATTGTTGACATAAATAGCGGGAAAATATTGAAAAACAAAACAATAGCCATTGACAACAATCGTATCAGCGCAATTTATGACAGGGAAATTATCGGTTCACCTGCAACAATAGTAATTGACGGAAAAGGAAAATATATTATTCCGGGACTTTGGGATATGCATGCTCATTATAAATGGAGTCATGTAGATTTGGATCCCTTACTTATTGCCAACGGTATTACAGGAGTAAGAGAAATGTGGGGTGATATGCCTGAGTTTGTTAAAGTTCCTAAAAAAGAACAACAGAAAGGGGTTGTATCGCCGGATATCTATGTGTCTGGTGATATCCTTGATGGAAATCCACCTTCTTTCCCTATGGGATGTATAGTAGTCACAACACCTGAAGAAGCAGTTGATGCAGTAAAAAATCAAATTGATAAAAGAGTAGATTTTATCAAAGTTTACAGTGCGCTAAGTGAAGATTGTTTCATGGCTATTGCTAAAGAAGCTAAAAAAAAGAACATCCCATTTGCAGGTCATATACCTAATAAAGTATCAATCTACAAGGCAATCGAAGCGGGAATGGCAAGTTCGGAACATTTATATGGATTTCTGAATGCCTGTTCATCTGTTGACACACCAAATGAATCACTTATAAGTACATTTTCTGAAAAAAGGTTTGATTCTTTATGTTCTGTTTTAGCAAAAAGCAGCATGTGGATATGTCCAACATTATCAGTTAACAGGGCCATGGGTTATTTAAACGATTCAATATTCATAAATGATACCAGAATAGCATATCTTCCTGGATATGTTCTTGAAACATGGAACATGAAAATGAATCCCTATACAAAAAGCGAAATAGATATTTTTGCGAATAGCAGTAGAGAAAGATATCTGTTTGAACTAAATTTAATAGGCAAAATGAACGAGAAAGGAGTAAAATTTATTGCAGGAACCGATTTCCCGAATCCTTATGTATTTCCGGGTTTTTCCCTTCACGATGAATTATCACTTATGGTTAAGGGGGGCATGCCAACACTTGATGTATTAAGGGCTGCAACAATTAATCCCGCAATTTTTATGAACAAAACAGCTGATTTGGGTTCTGTTGAGGTAGGCAAACTAGCTAATCTTGTTTTACTGAACAAGAATCCATTGGAAAGTATTGAAAACACAAAAACCATTGAAACAGTTATCATACGAGGGAAAGTATATAATAGAAAAGCGCTGGATTTAATGTTAGTACAAGCAAAATCAAATGGCAAATGAATCTCCACATTCAATGCACTACAGCTAACATCCATGTATAGAATCCCTTTAATTGAATAGCTTTTACAAACGCTTATCTGATTAACAAAAACAAATAATCCTGCCTGAATTTTGCTTGTCTCAATTAATGAAGCACTAAAACAAAAAGCAATGAAATAAATGATATTTATCAACTGCTAAAAAAAACATAATGAACTTTAAAAAAAAAATTACTTTTGCAACATCGTTCGATTTAAATTCCTTCTTTATTCATTAACTTTGAAGAATTTGTGGTTGTGCTTATAATCAAATTCTTCATAATTAAGTAATACAAGATGTTTTTAGAGTAAACTATAACTGTATTTACTTCTAAAGATTTTAAATTAGCTGTTGACTAAAAAGTATTAAAAGAGATTGAAAAATCTGGAAAATTATGTTGTTTAACAAAGGGTGGTTCTCAAAATTCATGAATATCTTCGGATACCTGATGGCTGCAATCTATGTAGGGTTAGGGGTCATGCTTTTTCTACCCAGCGTTTACCCGAACATTCCTGGAGTTCTCAAGTTCTCATTTGCACTATTTTTTATAGCTTATGGGTTTTTCAGGCTTGTTAAACTTATTTCAAAGAAAAAAGAATCAAACGATTAAAGGAGGTATTTTATGAAACGAATAGTCTTAAATCCATTCTTTCTGGCCCTAGCCATGTTTATAATGGTTGTTACATCCTGCCATAATCCAATGGGTGTTCAACCGCTGAAAGAAACGCCAACCCGAGGTAACATCAAAATAAGTGTTGATGAATCATTCAAGCTCCTGTATGATACACAGGTCTATACCTTTGAATCCCTATATCCGGATGCTAAAATTGCTGTAAGTTACAAACCGGAAGCCGAAGTTTTGGCTGATCTCCTCAATGATTCGGTACGAACTATCGTTCTTACCCGCGATCTTACTCAAAAAGAAAAAGATTACCTGTTTGCGCAAAAATTTGTAGCTCGCACAACCAAAGTCGCGCATGATGCTCTGGCTCTGATCGTTAACAAAGCCAATCCGGATACTTTGATTTTAGATTTCCAGTTTGCCGATATTTTCAAAGGTAAAATTACAACCTGGAAGCAAATAAATCCTAAATCGCCGGAAAAGCCTATATCCGTGGTATTTGATAACAATAAATCGGGGAATGTGCGTTATTTTCGCGAAAAATTCGATCTGAAGGGCAACTTTCCTTCGAACTGTGCAGCTGTAAATACAAATGATGAAGTCATTAATTATGTAAAAAACAATCCCAGCGCACTTGGAATCATCAGTGTGAACTGGATCAGCGATACCCAGGACAGTGTTTCAGAGAAATTCCTTGAATCTGTTAAAGTTGTTGAAGTTGGAACTGATCCGAAAAATTACTGTAAACCATACCAGGGATATATTGCTGAAGGCTCCTATCCATTTTGCCGGGATGTGTATATGATAAGCCGGGAAACATTTTCAGGACTTGGCACGGGATTTGCATCATTCGTAGCAGGAGACCAGGGACAAAGAATAATCTTAAAATCAGGACTTGTACCTGCAACCATGCCGATAAGGTTAATACAAATAAAAAAAGACTAATTCACCAATCATTGAGGAGGAAACACCATGTTACGAATTACACGAACTATTAAAAAAACTCTTGCCGGAATAGCTTTGCTGGTAATTGGAAGTGCTTCATTTGGACAAGTTCAGGATTTGAACTCAGCACTCAGAATGACATATCAGGAACAATTTGATGCTGCTGATAAAGCCTTTAATGACCTTAGCGCCAAAGAGCCGGCAAATGGTAAATACTTTTATTACAGCGGCGAAAATCAATTAGCCTCCTATTTTATCGATCCAACCAATATTCCGTTCGATGCCATTGCTAAAAAAGCAATTGAACGCTATAATAAAGGAATTGCGGCAAATCCAAATGAACCTCTGAACTATGTAGGTCTTGGGAAAGTTGCCCTAATCCAGAACAACAAAACTGTTGCTGACGAGAACATTGCTAAAGCTCAGACTTTTCTTCCGGCAAAAAAAGTAAAATCCACACTTACCAAACCAGAACAGGCAACATTATTGGTTCGTCTTGCCGACGCCTTCGTTCAGGTTGGAAGTAAAGACTCCGCCTTGATTTTCGGATTTCTGAGGAGAGCTGAATCTCTTGATGCTAAAAACCCGGAACTGTACCTGGTACGTGGTGATTATTGGTTCTACACCTTGAATAATGGCAGCCGTGCAGCTGAGAATTACAAAAGAGCTCAGGATTTTTCACCTAATTCAACAAGGGCTCGTGTAAGGCTAGGCCAATTGTATACCCGGATAAGAAGCTACCAGGATGCTTTAAACTATTACCAGGAAGCTCTTGCAATCGACGCTTCGTTTGCACCAGCTTACCTTGAGATGGGATTCCTTTACGCAAAAATGAAACAACCTGAAGAATCGAAAACAAATTTCAAGAAATACCTCGACCTGAGCAGCAGCAATATTGCAGCTCAACGCAGGTATGCTAATATGTTGATACAAACGGAAGATTACCAGGGAGCAATAGAACAGATTTCAAAGATTTTTGCAAAGGATTCTGTTACATTTAACGATCTGAACCGCGCCATGGCTTATTCCTATTTCGAAGAAAAACAATACCCACAGGCAAAGTATTACATCAACAAATTCATGACCAACGCACCTGCCGAAAAAGTTACTGCAAAAGATTACATTTACGCTGGGCGTATTCTCCTCAAAAACGGTCAGGATTCAGTTGGTATTCTTAATCTGGTAAAAGCATTTGATATTGACACAACAAACATAGATCTGCTGGGTGAAGTAGCTACTCTGTACCTTAAGGCCAAGAAACCACAGAATGCCGGTGACACTTATAAGTTGAAAATTCAGCATTCCAATGGCAGCACCAACGATTATTATAAGATGGGCCGTGCCTATTTTGATGCTAAAAACTGGTCCGAAGCTGATTCAGCTTTAGCTAAAGTAAACAGGATGAGTCCTGATTTTGAACCAGCCTACCTGTTCAGAGCCAGAATTTATTCAAACCTTGATCCTGATACTAAAACAGGAATCGCAAAGCCTTTCTATGAGAAACTTGTAGAAAAAGCCAGCGCTGATTCTGTGAAATATAATAAGGATATCCTTGAAGCGTATAATTTCCTGGGATACTATTACCTGGTTAACAAGCAATACTGTGAATCTCTGACATATTGGGATAAGATTGCAATACTAGATCCTGCCAATGAAAATGCTAAAAGTGCATTAAAAGATCTGAAACCAAGGTGTCCTGAATTCAAATCAGCAAATCCTCAACAATAATAGTTCTTTCTTTCTCGTAATCAACTAAATACGCTCAGTTGTTCGTTGAACTTTTCTGCTAACTCATTTTTTTTTCAATAAAAATGCGCCTTCAGGCAGTAAAGGCTTTTTTAAAAGCTAAATTCTTTTATCTTTGCGTATGATTTATTAATGTAATTAAACAGAAACAATTAATACCATTCACTAATCTTAAATCTTAACACAATGAGCAAAAACGGTCAATCGTTGAAAGAAGCTTTACGTTCAGCTTTCGCAACTGGAGCCATTCTGATTGCTTTGGCAATCGCATTCCTGATTTACTACTACGTATTAGGAAGTCCTGTCAATTTTGAAGGCGGAAACCCTGAAGGAAAACCAATCGCAGGTAACTATCTGGCAATGGTTTACAAAGGAGGTATGATAGTCCCTCTTCTTATTACATTAATTATTGTACTTCTTACTTTCACTTTTGAAAGATTTTTTACATTACGTAAAGCAAAAGGTACAGGTGCAACTAACGCTTTTGTTTCCAATCTGCAAGCTTTGCTTAACAACAACCAGATTGACCAGGCTATCGCAGCATGCGACAAACAAAAAGGTTCAATCGGTAATGTTATGAAAGCAGGTTTAGTGAAGTACAAAGAACTTCAGTCAGACACAAAGCTTGACAAGGATCAAAAACTGGTTTCGTTACAAAAAGAATTTGAAGAAGCTACTGCTTTGGAACTTCCAATGTTATCGCGTAACCTAGTTTTCTTATCCACAATCGCTTCTATTTCTGTACTTATTGGTCTTATCGGTACTGTATTAGGTATGATCCGTGCATTTGCCGCTTTAGCTCAAGCCGGTGCTCCTGATGCTCTTGCTCTTGCAACTGGTATTTCGGAAGCTCTTATCAATACCGCATTTGGTATCACAGGTTCAACTCTTGCTATCATTTTCTACAACGTTTTCTCAACGCAAATTGATGCAATGACCTACAAAATTGATGAAGCTGGTTTCAGTTTAACACAAACTTTTGCTGCTCAATCCAAATAAGGTTAAACCTGAAGTTAATATTGCATCCTGGCGCAAAGCGTCGGTTTTCACATTACAAAATAAGAAACCATGCCAAAAATTAAAGCACCGGTAAGAAGTCCACACATAGACATGACGCCTATGGTGGATTTATTTTCCCTTTTGCTTACCTTCTTCATGCTTACATCATCTTTTCGCCCGCAGGAAGCCGCTGTAATTGATACACCATCATCAGTCAGCGAAAAAACCTCTCCCGAAAAGAACATCATTACAATTCTTGTTGACAAGGATGACAAAGTGTACCTGAACTTTGATAATGGACAGGACACATCCGTATCGGTAAGAAAAGAAGTTTTGAAAAAAGTAGGAGAACAGAATAACCTCACGTTTACGGATAAAGAATTAAAAGCTTTTTCTCAACGTGCATCTTTTGGAATGCCAGCTAATAAAATAAAAGCCTGGCTTGCTTCTGCAGATTCAAAAGAGCAGGGTACATTTCAGTCGGGTATTCCTATAGACTCACTTGACAACCAATTGAATTTATGGGTGCGCTTTATACGTATTCAAAACCCCAATGCTGAAGTTGCTATTAAAGGTGACTCTGACTCAGATTTCAAAACAGTGAAACGTGTAATGGATATTCTTCAGGAAAATCAGGTCAATAAATTTAACCTGACGACCAACCTTATGAAGGACGAAGCAAAATTGGAAGAATAGTACTTATAATGTTAATAATCTAAAGAAATCATAGTATGGCTGAAATAATCCAAGCGGAAGGCAAACAAAAAGGCGGCAAAAAGAAAGCTAAAAAGTTTTCGACTAACATTGATATGACCCCTATGGTCGACTTGATGTGTTTGCTTATCACCTTTTTTATGCTCACCACCGCATTCGCCAAACCAAAAGCTATGGAGATTACAATGCCTGAGAAGAAAGATGACCCAACTGCTGAAGCACCAAAAATTGCGGCTGACAGGACAATCAATATTCTGATATCAGGTGATGACAAAATCTTCTATTATTTTGGTGTTGCCGACCCTAAACAACCCTTACCTCAATTGGTTACAACCAACTACAGCAAGGACGGTATCCGTAAAATGCTTTTACAACGCAACAAAATTGTTTTTAAAGCTGTTGCAGAATTAAAAGATAAGGTTACTAAGGGAGTAGAAGTGATGGCCGATTCAACTTTAACCCGTAGAATAAAGGATTTGAAGAAATCGGATAAGAACGCCCCAATCATCCTGATAAAGGCTGATGAGAAGGCTAAATACAAGAACCTAGTTGACATTATTGATGAAATGGCTATCTGTACAGTTGCTAACTATGCAGTTGTCGATATCAGTGATCTTGAAAAGCAAATGGTAAACGGAACTGCTGTTTCAGCACCCGCACCTGCCGCAAAGTAATAAATCATAAGTTGACAAAAGTTGTTGTTCACATTTAAAGTAAGACACAAAAAATGACAAAGCAAAAAGTTTATGTTGCTCCAATGGACGAAATCGTCTTTGAGCGCAGGAATAAAACTTACGGAGCGTACATTTTGCGTAAATATTATAAGAGAAATGTTACGAGGGCCCTTATCATTTCAGTACTGATATTACTGGCTGGTTTGGCTTACCCCCTTGTATCAAGCTATTATGCGCAGAAAAGGGCTAAATATATCGAGAAAGTAGCGAATGCTGAATTCATGGATATGGACAAGCCCAAAGAAGAAGCTCCTCCTCCTCCTCCTCCTCCTCCTCCTCCTCCAGCTGAACTTCAGCAAAAGGTTAAATTCGTTGCTCCTGTAGTTACTACAGAAGAAGTGGTTGAAGATGCTGATATCTTTAACCAGGATGATTTAGCCAAGACTACAAATGAAACTGTTCAGGTTCAGGAAGAAGTTGCAGAAGTTGTAACTAAAGAGGAAGTAATCGAGGTTGAAGAAACAAAACCGGTTTTCACAATTGTTGAAGAAATGCCCGCTTTCCCGGGTGGAGAAGCAGAACGTAATAAATTCCTTGCAACAAACATTGTGTATCCTCAGCAAGCTACCGAAAACGGTATACAAGGTACAGTATATGTATCGTTTGTTGTTGATTCAAAAGGGAATGTTACCGACGTGAAAGTACTTCGCGGTATCGGTGGCGGTTGTGACGAAGAAGCTCTTCGCGTTGTTAAAATGATGCCACAGTGGCATCCTGGAAAACAAAACGGGAAACAGGTTCGCGTTCTTTTCAATATGCCAATCTACTTTAAACTTCAGGGTTAATAAGAAGTTTTAGAAAACGAAAAACGCCGCCAGGTTCATCCGGGTGGCGTTTTTCGTTTGTATATCTTAGGAAGAATTAGAATGCTCGTGATAATTTATATATTTGAAAATTCGAACAAATTTATCAGCTAGAGCTAAATTGTATTGGACTATCCGCTATTCCCAACCTGAAGGATCAGGGCAATGGATGTGGGAGAATCTATCCCTTTAAGCTTGCCAAATTCTAAGGCAGGAATTAACTCAGAACTATAGGATTTAATTATTAAGCTACAATCCTGCGTTGTAATCAATACAAAATCTTCAGGATACATGCTGACATTCAGTGCATAAAAAATCAGTAATCAATAAATCAGATCATTTTATTGAAACAATAGTTTTCAATTTAATATTATCTGATGCTGAACCTATCAGCAATTCATATTCACCTTTTGCTACTGCATAATCGTTACTATCAAGGTCAAAATGACGAAGTCTTGAAACCGGGATGGAAAGAATAACTTCTTTCATTTCACCTTTGCCGAATTGAACCCGTTGAAAAGCTACCAATGATTTAATCGGTTGGTCTTTCAATCCGATGGGTTGTTTCGCGTACACCTGTATTACTTCATCTCCATTGTATTTGCCTGTATTATTGATTTTTACGGATAAAACAATAGTATCCGCAGCGTTTAATAACTTTGATCTGAGTTCCGTTGCTTCATAATTAAATGAGGTATAGCTTAATCCATAACCAAAAGCATAAAGTGGTTCCCCTTTAAAATATTTATAGGTACGCCCGTTCATCGAATAATCTTCAAAAGCAGGAATGTCGTCAACAGATTTATAAAAAGTAACAGGTAAGCGGCCAGCAGGGTTATAATTTCCGAATAATACATCTGCAACGGCATTTCCACCTTCTTCTCCCAGATACCAGGTTTCAACAATGGCTGATGCATTTTGTTGAGCCCAGTTTACGGAAAGAGCGCTGCCATTAGTAAGCAAAAGGATAATTGGCTTTCCAATTAGTTTTAGCTTTTCTAATAACTTTTGCTGGTTCTGTGGAAGATCAAGAGTTGTACGATCGCCAGCTGAGAAACCTTGAACTTTTACATCCATTTCTTCTCCTTCGAGATTTGGTGAAATACCGCCGGCAAATATTACTACGTCAGCAGTCATGCAGACTGAAATTGCTTCAGAGAATGAAGGATCGGCTGAAAAATTTACGTTTTCACCACGAAGAGCCTGGACTTCAGGCTTATTAACGCCCTGGCAATAAATTACTTTGGTGTTTTTGCCTGCCTTATTCCGTATACCTTGCAACAATGTGACGGGATGAGAAGGAATTCCGTTATAATTACCCAGCAAAACTGATGTATCATTCGCATAAGGTCCAATAACCGCAATGGTTCTGCTTTTCGATGTCAAAGGAAGAGTATTATTGTCATTTTTGAGTAATACAATGCTCTGCAGAGCAACCTGATGCGCAAGTTCCCGATGCGCCTGGGTATCATATTCAGTAGAAGGAATTGAAGAATAGGTAACTTTGGAAGCCAGATCGAACAACCCCAGCCTGAAACGGGCTTCAAACAGGCGTTTAATTGAAACATTAAGTTCATTTTCAGTGATATATCCCAGTTCAATAGCTTTTTTCAGACTGCCATATTCCGGCCCACACGACAGATCGGTGCCTGCTTTCAGTGTGAGAGCAACAGCTTTCTCCGCGGAAGGAACAAAATTGTGGAAAGTATAAATATCAGAAATTGCCCAGCAATCAGATACAACATATCCTTTAAATCCCCATTTCCCCCTGAGTGTTTCTTTAAATAAAAATGTATTCGCGGAACTAGGGGTTCCAAAAACACGGTTATAACAAGTCATTACTGAATATACCTTTGCTTCTTTAACCAGTATTTCGAAGGCCGGCAAATAAGTTTCGTATAGATCTCTTTGCGATGGCCATGCATCAAATTTATGCCGTTGTGATTCAGGCCCGCTATGAACAGCGAAATGCTTGGCTGTAGCTATCACTTTAAAATAGCGAGGATCGTTTCCCTGCAAGCCCTGAACAAATGCTTTGCCTACCTGGGAGGTCAGAAACGGATCTTCACCATACGTTTCCTGGCCCCTTCCCCAACGTGGATCCCGAAAAATATTAATATTCGGCGACCAGAAAGTAAGCCCCTGATAGATTTCATGACTGCCTTTACTAATGGCTTCATAGTATTTTGCACGGGCTTCAGTGGAAATAACATCAGCTTCCTGCTTTATCAATATTGGATTAAACGTTGCGGCCATTCCGATAGCCTGTGGGAAAACAGTTGCAATACCATTTCGTGCAACTCCATGCAGGCATTCGTTCCACCAATTGTATTGTGGAATTCCTAGCCGCTCAATAGCTGGAGCAGTATGTTGCATTTGAAGTATTTTTTCGTCAAGTGTAAGACGCGAAACCAAATCATCTATTCTTTCATTCAGAGGCAAGTCTGAATTCATAAAAGGGAATTCATTTGAATTAATACTTGACTGGCTTTGCGCTTTGATTATTGTAAGAATAATGAAGGAAGCCGTGAAAACAATTCTTCTAAAAAAGTTAGCTTGAATTTTCATGAAATTATGGTTTGCATTTGTTTAACTGAGTTGAAAAATCAGGAACTAATCTACAATAAATAGCCTATAGAATATACAAATATAATATATTTGCTAAAATATGAAGATGTTATCAACACATACTTCAAATGATAAAGTTTTCCTGAAAAGTAGCCTGAAAAAGTACATTAAAAAATAAAGTATGAAAGCATCAACTGAACATTTTGGGTTTTTACCGGACAATCAAGAAGCATTGTTATTCATTTTTGAGAATAAAAATGGAGTTGTGATGAAGGTTACCAATTACGGGGGAACAATCATTTCTTTACTGATTCCTGATAAATATGGTTCTTTAGCCGATGTTGTACTTGGTTTATCGACGTGGGAAAGCTGGATTAAAAATCCTGCCTATTTTAATTGTATCGTAGGCCGTACATGTAATCGCATTGGTGGAGCCCGATTCAGTATCGACAATATAAATTATAAAGTCTCCGCCAACAATGGTGAATTTCAGTTACACGGAGGATATCACGGATTTCAGCATAAATTATGGAAATCATCCATTTTTGAAAGAGAAGAAGAAAGTGGCGTTGAGCTTGAATACCTGAGTATGGATAGTGAAGAAGGATTCCCGGGAAACCTGAAAGTTAAAGCAATCTACACTCTCACTAATAATAATGAGATCAGTCTGGAATTTTTTGCTGAAACTGATAAAGCTACTCCAGTAAACCTTACAAACCATAGTTATTTCAACCTTGGAGGAGAAGGTTCCGGTGAAATTTATGATCATGAACTCCAGATTTTTGCAGATAAGATCACGGTAACTGATAGTAACAGTATTCCAACCGGAGCCTTCGCATCAGTTTCCGAAACTCCGTTTGATTTTACTGAAGCGCGAAAGATAGGCGAACGGATTAACCAGTTAGATAAAGGATTTGATGATAATTTTGTCTTAAGAAATCAGAATGGCGAACTCGCCCTTGCAGCAAAGGTTCTTGATCCTAAATCAGGGAGGGTTATGGAACTATTTACAACCGAGCCCGGAGTTCAACTTTATACTGCAAATTGGTTTGATGGAGAAAACCTTATAGGAAAATGTGGCAAACTGCATCAGAACCATACAGCATTCTGCCTTGAAACTCAACACTTCCCCGATTCGATGAATCATCCTGAATTTCCTAATGTTATACTTCGACCGGGAGAGGAATATCGTACTTCAACTATCTGGAAATTTTCAGCTCGATAATTTCTGATTTTTTTGTTGATAGCATATTGATTTTCATGAAGTTACTGGCAGCCTGATTTTATACTTATCGTAAAATCAGAAACATAGCTTTTTATCCTGGAGAATTCTGTTAAAGGAAATTAAATTCCCGTAAACGTAGGAATGACCTGTGTTTTTACAGAATTGAAATTTTTTCCCGCAATAAACCTTAATGCCCAAAACGGGACAATTAGATACTCTATTTCATTTAATCTTTTAACAATATATTGAATATTAAATATTTAAGTAATATGGCATGATATTATAGCCAATAGTATTGGGAAAAAGTGATAGAATTTATTTTAAAATCACCTAATTTTCTTTTCTACTTGTAAACCTCTAATTACCAATATAGTATGACTAGTTCTGCTACAACTGACAACACCCTGAAACTAACATTTCTGGTTGACCATTTTTTCAATTCAGGACAGAAGAAAATCTTATACATAGGTCTGCTTAATTTCTGCTGTCTGCCCGACATTTTCCTACCTAATGTCCTTGTTAAAGCTCTTGATAACCGCTTTACCGATCTCAATTCATCTACAAACTTAATCTTAATGCATCAGCCTAATTAAATTATTAGGTAAGCCTCCATCCTGCCTGCTTAGTACAACTAACTAAAACTGCCAGTAGCAATTACAAAAACATCTTACCATGAAAAAACATATCATTCTTACCCTTTCATTTTTAACAGTAGTACTATTTTTTACGTTAACTGTTTTAGGTCAGGATATAAGTAAAGACCATAAATATCCTGGTAGGAAATACCCTCCAACACCTGAAGTCAAAAGCAAAGTCATTGGTGTAAATGGCAACACTATCAAAGCAAGCGCAGGATCGATAGCTGTTGCTGAAAACCCGACATACAATTTAATGACACCTGAACAATTAGTTCGGAATGTGTTAGTTACAGGTTGCCTTCAGACCAGTAATATAAAATACGGGTACTATAAAAAAAATACTGGTAATACATGGACCTGGGTCGATCATGTTTGGTCAACAATTCCAGGCGACAGGCAGATGGGATATTTTGAAAAAGGCACATCAAATTTCCCTATTGATAAAGGTCTTATTCTTGCAACCGGGAAAATATCCTCTGCTATGGGGCCCAATACAGTTGGGAATAAATCTGATAAAATGGTTAGCGCTGCAAATGATCCTGATCTTTCAAAGATTACGGCAAAAACCATGTATGATGCATCAACTCTTGAATTTGATTTTGTTCCCGCAGGAAATACCCTGGAATTTAAATATATATTTACTTCAGAAGAATACATTGAGTATTGCGAAACTGAATTCAATGATGCATTTGGTTTCTTCCTCAGCGGGCCCGGCATTTCAGGCACGTTTTCGAACAATGCCGTCAACCTGGCTACAATTCCAGGAAATATACCGGTTTCTATAAACACTATTCATCCGGCTGGTACAAATATTAATAACGTAGTCTTCCCGGCAGAAAATGAAACTTATTACATGAGTAATCCGTCGGGGTCATTAACTATGCAATATGATGGCGGTACAGTCACTCTGACAGCAACCTATAATGTAACCGCATGCTCAACATATCACATTAAGTTAAGTGTCGCAGATGCTTCAGATCAGCAATGGGATGGAGCAGTTTTTCTGCAAGCAAAAAGTTTCAATTCGGAACCTGTAACTATAACCAGTATCAATCCTGATTACGGCGCAACAGATTTCAGTAATATTTTCGAAGGATGCAAACCCATGCATTTAACGTTTGAACGTGGGACTACTGAGCTGAGTGAACCTCTTTTAATACAATTACAATATTCAGGCACAGCTGTAAATGGGGTTGATGTGCTTACAAGCAGTGGAGAGCCTTTACCTTCTGAAATAACCATTCCTATTGGTCAAACAAAGGTTACCCTGGATTATTATGCTGTCGCAGATGGAGTTAGCGAGGGTTCAGAAACATTTGAGATCCAAACTCTTCAATCATGTCCGTGCGATCCTAATGCAGTTTATATCCTTAAAGAAATCCGAATTAATGAAACCCCGGTATCTGTGACTGCTCAAGCGAATAATATCTTATGTAACGGGACCAGTGCAGGCGTTATTACTGTAGGTGCTTCAATAGGTTCGGGCAATTATCTATATTCGCTCAATGGAGGCACATGGCAAAATTCAAATTTATTTTCAGGGCTTTCACAAGGAACATATAATGTTTCAGTAAAAGATATCGGAAGCTGTGCTGTTCCAGCGTATTTAGGAAATATAGTTTTAGGTGCACCGGCAATAATTCAGGCTAATGCAGGTGCGGATGTAAGTATTTGCTCAGGCACAACCACTCAGTTAAATGGTTCAGGAGGAGTTATTTATTCATGGTCACCCAGAATCGGACTAAGCAATTACTCTATTCCTAACCCGATTGCGTCTCCAACATCAACAACTACTTATACATTGACAGTTACAGATGCAAACAATATTTGTACTTCAACTGACCAGGTGGTAATAACAGTAAATCCTAGTCCAACAATTCTTATTTCTCCTCCTAGCGCTGAAATATGTGCAGGGAGCAATCTTACTCTTACTGCAAGCGGAGGAACAAGCTATTTATGGAATCCAACCGGAGCAACCACATCAGAAATAATAATTACACCTTATTCTAATTCTTCATATTCAGTAATTGGAACTTCTTTGAACGGGTGTAAAGGAATAGCTTCAGTTGACGTTGTTGTGAAACCAATTCCTCAAAATGTAAATGCCGGAACAGATGCTTCAATTGCTCTATGCCAGACTTATCAATTACAAGGATCTGCAACAAGTTCTTCAGGTAGTAACCTGATTTACCTATGGACTCCCGCTACCGGATTAAGTAATCCGAATATTGCCAATCCGGTTTTTACCCCTTCATCTTCAGGCAGTATGACTTTTACATTAACAGTAACTGATAATAATAGTTGTTCAGTAACTGACCAGGTCATCATCAATACTGCAACCGCACTGAATACCACGATTAGCGGTCAAAGCAATATAATTTGTTTTGGTACTTCAACCGGCTCAGCAACGGTTTCTGCAAATGGTGGTAGTTTACCTTACTCCTATTCATGGAACACAAGTCCGATACAGACTACTTCAACTGCGACAGGATTGAAGGCAGGAACCTATACTGTTACTGTTACTGATGCAAAGAATTGTATTTCAAGCTCTCAAGTAGTGATTTCAGAACCTGTATCAGAAATATCTTTTAATACCCCAACCGTTATAAATGTAGAATGTACTGGCTCAATTGATGGAAAAATTATTGTCAGTGCCAATGGTGGAACAGGGAGTATTTCATACACTATAAGCCCTGATATCGGAACTCAATCCCCGGCAGGCACATTTAGCAATCTTATTGCTCAATCTTACACTATTAGCGCTACAGATGAAAAAGGATGTAATAAATCTATACCTGTAATTGTTGGAACTTTAACTGATATTACTTTACCGACGATTATTGGCCCTGCAAATGTAACGGCAACCACCAATACCGGGTGCACGGCAACCGGCGTGGCTCTCGGAACCCCGGTAACCGCGGATAATTGCGGTGTGGCTTTGGTGACTAACAACGCGCCTGCAGCTTTCCCAATCGGAATAACTACTATTACCTGGACGGTTACCGACAACAGCGGAAACAAAGCGACTTGTGATCAGACTGTAACCGTTTCGGATAATATTCTTCCTACAATCACTTGCCCTGCAAATGTTACGGCAACCACCAATACAGGGTGCACGGCAACCGGCGTGGCTCTCGGAACTCCGGTAACATCGGATAATTGTGGTGTGGCTTCGGTTTCAAACAACGCGCCTGCGGCTTTCCCATTAGGAATCACTACCGTTACCTGGACGGTGACCGACAACAGCGGAAACAAAGCAACTTGTGATCAGACGGTGACTGTTTCGGATAATATTCTTCCAACAATCACTTGTCCTGCAAATGTTACAGCAACCACCAATACCGGGTGCACAGCAACCGGCGTGGCTCTCGGAACCCCGATAACTGCGGATAATTGCGGTGTGGCTTCGGTGACTAACAACGCGCCTGCGGCTTTCCCAATCGGGATTACTACCGTTACCTGGACAGTGACCGACAACAGCGGAAATAAAGCAACTTGTGATCAGACGGTGACTGTTTCGGATAATATTCTTCCAACAATCACTTGTCCTGCAAATGTAACGGCAACCACCAATACCGGGTGCACGGCCACCGGTGTGGCTCTCGGAACTCCGTTAACTACGGATAATTGCGGCGTGGCTTCGGTTTCAAACAACGCGCCTGTAGCTTTCCCAATCGGAATTACGACAGTTACCTGGACAGTGACCGACAACAGCGGAAACAAAGCGACTTGTGACCAGACGGTAACCGTTTCGGATAATATTCTTCCGACAATCACTTGCCCTACAAATGTTACAGCAACCACCAATACCGGGTGCACGGC
This sequence comes from Bacteroidales bacterium, assembly GCA_963665485.1. Lineage (GTDB taxonomy): Bacteria > Bacteroidota > Bacteroidia > Bacteroidales > UBA4417 > UBA4417. The sequence goes on from OY762227.1 coordinate 3,739,163, forward strand.
AACCGGCGTGGCTCTCGGAACTCCGGTAACTGCGGATAATTGCGGTGTGGCTTCGGTGACTAACAACGCGCCTGCGGCTTTCCCAATCGGAATAACGACAGTGACCTGGACGGTTACCGACAACAGCGGAAACAAAGCGACTTGTGATCAGACGGTGACTGTTTCGGATAATATTCTTCCAACAATCACTTGCCCTACAAATGTTACAGCAACCACCAATACCGGGTGCACGGCAACCGGCGTGGCTCTCGGAACTCCGGTAACTGCGGATAATTGCGGTGTGGCTTCGGTGACTAACAACGCGCCTGCGGCTTTCCCATTAGGAATTACTACCGTTACCTGGACAGTGACCGACAACAGCGGAAACAAAGCGACTTGTGATCAGACGGTAACCGTTTCGGATAATATTCTTCCGACAATCACTTGCCCTACAAATGTTACAGCAACCACCAATACCGGGTGCACGGCAACCGGCGTGGCTCTCGGAACTCCGGTAACATCGGATAATTGCGGTGTGGCTTCGGTGACTAACAACGCGCCTGCGGCTTTCCCAATCGGGATTACTACCGTTACCTGGACGGTGACCGACAACAGCGGAAACAAAGCGACTTGTGATCAGACTGTAACCGTTTCGGATAATATTCTTCCTACCATCACTTGTCCTACAAATGTTATGGCAACCATCAATACAGGGTGCACGGCAACAGGCGTGGCTCTCGGAACTCCTGTAACATCGGATAATTGCGGTGTGGCTTCGGTGACTAACAACGCGCCTGTGGCTTTCCCAATCGGAATTACTACCGTTACCTGGACGGTGACCGACAACAGCGGAAACAAAGCGACTTGTGATCAGACGGTTACCGTTTCGGATAATATTCTTCCTACAATCACTTGCCCTGCAAATGTCACGGCAACCACCAATACCGGGTGCACGGCCACCGGTGTGGCTCTCGGAACTCCGTTAACTACGGATAATTGCGGCGTGGCTTCGGTGACTAACAACGCGCCTGTGGCTTTCCCAATCGGGATTACTACCGTTACCTGGACGGTGACCGACAACAGCGGAAACAAAGCAACTTGTGATCAGACGGTAACCGTTTCGGATAATATTCTTCCGACAATCACTTGCCCTGCAAATGTCACGGCAACCACCAATACAGGGTGCACGGCAACCGGCGTGGCTCTCGGAACCCCGGTGACTGCGGATAATTGCGGTGTGGCTTCGGTGACTAACAACGCGCCTGCGGCTTTTCCATTAGGAATAACGACAGTGACCTGGACAGTGACCGACAACAGCGGAAACAAAGCGACTTGTGATCAGACGGTAACTGTTTCGGATAATATTCCTCCAACTATCACTTGCCCTACAAATGTCACTGCAACCACCAATACCGGATGTACGGCAACCGGCGTGGCTCTCGGAACCCCGGTAACATCGGATAATTGCGGTGTGGCTTCGGTGACTAACAACGCGCCTGCGGCCTTCCCTATTGGAGCAACAACCGTTATTTGGACTGTTACTGACAATAGCGGCAACAAAGCGACTTGTAACCAGACGGTTACAGTTTCTGACAATGTTCTTCCAACTATAGCTTGTCCAGCAAATGTTACAGCAACCACCAATACAGGGTGCACGGCAACAGGCGTGGCTCTCGGAACTCCGGTAACATCGGATAATTGCGGTGTGGCTTCGGTGACTAACAACGCGCCTGCGGCTTTCCCAATCGGAATAACGACAGTGACCTGGACAGTGACCGACAACAGCGGAAACAAAGCGACTTGTGATCAAACTGTAACAGTTTCTGACAATGTTCTTCCAACTATAGCTTGTCCAGCTAATGTTACTGCAACTACCAATACCGGGTGCACGGCAACCGGCGTGGCTCTCGGAACTCCGGTGACTGCGGATAATTGCGGTGTGGCTACAGTATCAAACAACGCGCCTGCGGCTTTCCCAATCGGAATAACGACAGTGACCTGGACAGTGACCGACAACAGCGGAAACAAAGCGACTTGTGATCAAACTGTAACAGTTTCTGACAATGTTCTTCCAACTATAGCTTGTCCAGCTAATGTTACTGCAACTACCAATACCGGGTGCACGGCAACCGGCGTGGCTCTCGGAACTCCGGTGACTGCGGATAATTGCGGTGTGGCTACAGTATCAAACAACGCGCCTGCGGCTTTCCCAATCGGAATAACGACAGTGACCTGGACAGTGACCGATAACAGCGGAAACAAAGCGACTTGTGATCAGACGGTTACCGTTTCGGATAATATTCTTCCTACAATCACTTGCCCTGCAAATGTCACGGCAACCACCAATACCGGGTGCACGGCCACCGGTGTGGCTCTCGGAACTCCTGTAACATCGGATAATTGCAGTGTGGCTTCGGTTTCAAACAACGCGCCTGCGGCTTTCCCAATCGGAATTACTACCGTTACCTGGACGGTGACCGACAACAGTGGAAACAAGGCGACTTGTGATCAGACGGTGACTGTTTCGGATAATATTCCTCCAACTATCACTTGCGCTACAAATGTCACTGCAACCACCAATACCGGATGTACGGCAACCGGCGTGGCTCTCGGAACTCCGGTAACATCGGATAATTGCGGTGTGGCTTCGGTGACTAACAACGCGCCTGTGGCTTTCCCAATCGGGATTACTACCGTTACCTGGACGGTGACCGACAACAGCGGAAACAAAGCGACTTGTGATCAGACTGTAACCGTTTCGGATAATATTCTTCCTACCATCACTTGTCCTACAAATGTTATAGCAACCACCAATACAGGGTGCACGGCAACAGGCGTGGCTCTCGGAACTCCTGTAACATCGGATAATTGCGGTGTGGCTTCGGTGACTAACAACGCGCCTGCGGCCTTCCCTATTGGAGCAACAACCGTTATTTGGACTGTTACTGACAACAGCGGAAACAAAGCGACTTGTGATCAGACGGTTACCGTTTCGGATAATATTCTTCCTACAATCACTTGCCCTGCAAATGTCACGGCAACCACCAATACCGGGTGCACGGCCACCGGTGTGGCTCTCGGAACTCCTGTAACATCGGATTGCAGTGTGGCTTCGGTTTCAAACAACGCGCCTGCGGCTTTCCCAATCGGAATTACTACCGTTACCTGGACGGTGACCGACAACAGTGGAAACAAGGCGACTTGTGATCAGACGGTGACTGTTTCGGATAATATTCTTCCGACAATCACTTGTCCTGCAAATGTTACGGCAACCACCAATACCGGATGTACGGCAACCGGCGTGGCTCTCGGAACTCCGGTAACTGCGGATAATTGCGGTGTGGCTTCGGTGACTAACAACGCGCCTGTGGCTTTCCCAATCGGGATTACTACCGTTACCTGGACGGTGACCGACAACAGCGGAAACAAAGCGACTTGTGATCAGACTGTAACCGTTTCGGATACTATTCTTCCTACCATCACTTGTCCTACAAATGTTATAGCAACCACCAATACAGGGTGCACGGCAACAGGCGTGGCTCTCGGAACTCCTGTAACTTCAGATAATTGCGGTGTGGCTTCGGTGACTAACGACGCGCCTGTGGCTTTCCCAATCGGAATAACGACAGTGACCTGGACAGTGACCGACAACAGCGGAAACAAAGCGACTTGTGACCAGACGGTGACTGTTTCGGATAATATTCTTCCAACAATCACTTGCCCTACAAATGTTACAGCAACCACCAATACCGGCTGCACAGCAACCGGCGTGGCCCTCGGAACTCCGGTAACCGCGGATAATTGCGGTGTGGCTTCGGTGACTAACAACGCGCCTGCGGCCTTCCCAATCGGAATAACGACAGTGACCTGGACAGTGACCGACAACAGCGGAAACAAAGCGACTTGTGATCAGACGGTAACCGTTTCGGATAGTATTCTTCCTACCATCACTTGTCCTACAAATGTTACGGCAACCACCAATACTGGCTGCACAGCAACAGGCGTGGCTCTTGGAACTCCGGTGACTGCTGATAATTGCGGTGTGGCTACAGTATCAAACAACGCGCCTGCGGCTTTCCCAATCGGAATAACGACAGTGACCTGGACAGTGACCGACAACAGCGGAAATAAAGCAACTTGTGATCAGACGGTGACTGTTTCGGATAATATTCCTCCAACTATCACTTGCCCTGCAAATGTTACGGCAACCACCAATACCGGGTGCTCGGCGACAGGCGTGGCTCTCGGAACTCCGGTAACATCGGATAATTGCGGTGTGGCTTTGGTGACTAACAACGCGCCTGCGGCTTTCCCAATCGGAGCAACTACCGTTATTTGGACTGTTACTGACAATAGCGGCAACAAAGCAACTTGTGACCAGACGGTAACTGTTTCGGATAATATTCTTCCAACAATCACTTGCCTTACAAATGTCACTGCAACCACCAATACCGGATGTACGGCAACCGGCGTGGTTCTCGGAACTCCGTTAACTACGGATAATTGCGGCGTGGCTTCGGTGACTAACAACGCGCCTGTGGCTTTCCCATTAGGAATTACGACAGTGACCTGGACAGTGACCGACAACAGCGGAAACAAAGCAACTTGTGACCAGACGGTGACTGTTTCGGATAATATTCTTCCTACAATCACTTGCCCTGCAAATGTTACGGCAACCACCAATACAGGGTGCACGGCAACCGGCGTGGCTCTCGGAACTCCGGTGACTGCGGATAATTGCGGTGTGGCTTTGGTGACTAACAACGCGCCTGCGGCTTTCCCTATCGGAATTACTACCGTTACCTGGACGGTGACCGACAACAGCGGAAACAAAGCGACTTGTGATCAGACGGTAACTGTTTCGGATAATATTCTTCCGACAATCACTTGCCCTGCAAATGTTACAGCAACAACCAATACCGGGTGCACAGCAACCGGCGTGGCTCTTGGAACTCCGGTTACTTCAGATAATTGCGGCGTGGCTACAGTGACTAACAACGCGCCTGTGGCTTTCCCAATCGGAATTACTACCGTTACCTGGACGGTGACCGACAACAGTGGAAACAAGGCGACTTGTGATCAGACGGTGACTGTTTCGGATAATATTCTTCCGGCAATCACTTGCCCTGTTAATGTTACAACAACCACCAATACCGGATGTACGGCAACCGGCGTGGCTCTCGGAACTCCTGTAACATCGGATAATTGCAGTGTGGCTTCGGTTTCAAACAACGCGCCTGCGGCTTTCCCAATCGGAATTACTACCGTTACCTGGACGGTGACCGACAACAGTGGAAACAAGGCGACTTGTGATCAGACGGTGACTGTTTCGGATAATATTCCTCCAACTATCACTTGCGCTACAAATGTCACTGCAACCACCAATACCGGATGTACGGCAACCGGCGTGGCTCTCGGAACTCCGGTAACATCGGATAATTGCGGTGTGGCTTTGGTGACTAACAACGCGCCTGCGGCTTTCCCAATCGGGATTACTACCGTTACCTGGACGGTGACCGACAACAGCGGAAACAAAGCGACTTGTGATCAGACTGTAACCGTTTCGGATAATATTCTTCCTACCATCACTTGCCCTGCAAATGTTACAGCAACCACCAATACCGGGTGCACAGCAACCGGCGTGGCTCTCGGAACTCCGGTGACTGCGGATAATTGCGGTGTGGCTTCGGTTTCAAACAACGCGCCTGCGGCTTTTCCATTAGGAATAACGACAGTGACCTGGACGGTGACCGACAACAGCGGAAACAAAGCGACTTGTGACCAGACGGTAACCGTTTCGGATAATATTCTTCCGACAATCACTTGCCCTGCAAATGTAACGGCAACCACCAATACCGGGTGCACAGCAACCGGCGTGGCTCTCGGAACCCCGGTGACTGCGGATAATTGCGGTGTGGCTTCGGTTTCAAACAACGCGCCCGCGGCTTTCCCAATCGGAATTACTACCGTTACCTGGACAGTGACCGATAACAGCGGAAACAAAGCGACTTGTGATCAGACGGTAACCGTTTCGGATAATATTCTTCCGACAATCACTTGTCCTACAAATGTTACAGCAACCACCAATACCGGGTGCACGGCAACCGGCGTGGCTCTCGGAACCCCGGTGACTGCGGATAATTGCGGTGTGGCTTCGGTTTCTAACAACGCGCCTGCAGCTTTCCCAATCGGAATAACGACAGTGACCTGGACGGTGACCGACAACAGCGGAAACAAAGCGACTTGTGATCAGACGGTAACTGTTTCAGATAATATTCTTCCAACAATCACTTGCCCTGCAAATGTCACATCAACTACCAATACCGGGTGCACGGCAACCGGCGTGGCTCTCGGAACCCCGGTGACTGCGGATAATTGCGGTGTGGCTTCGGTTTCAAACAACGCGCCTGCGGCTTTCCCAATCGGAATAACGACAGTGACCTGGACAGTGACCGACAACAGCGGAAACAAAGCGACTTGTGATCAAACTGTAACAGTTTCTGACAATGTTCTTCCAACAATAGCTTGTCCAGCTAATGTTACTGCAACCACCAATACAGGGTGCACGGCAACCGGCGTGGCTCTCGGAACCCCGGTGACTGCGGATAATTGCGGTGTGGCTTCGGTTTCAAACAACGCGCCCGCGGCTTTCCCAATCGGAATTACTACCGTTACCTGGACAGTGACCGATAACAGCGGAAACAAAGCGACTTGTGATCAGACGGTAACTGTTTCGGATAATATTCTTCCAACAATCACTTGCCCTACAAATATTACTGCAACCACCAATACCGGGTGCACGGCAACCGGCGTGGCTCTCGGAACCCCGGTGACTGCGGATAATTGCGGTGTGGCTTCGGTTTCAAACAACGCGCCTGCAGCTTTCCCAATCGGGATTACTACCGTTACCTGGACAGTGACCGACAACAGCGGTAACAAAGCGACTTGTGATCAGACGGTGACTGTTTCGGATAATATTCCTCCAACTATCACTTGCCCTACAAATGTCACTGCAACCACCAATACCGGATGTACGGCAACCGGCGTGGCTCTCGGAACTCCGGTAACTGCGGATAATTGCGGTGTGGCTTCGGTTTCAAACAACGCGCCTGCGGCTTTCCCAATCGGAATTACTACCGTTACCTGGACAGTAACCGACAACAGCGGAAACAAAGCGACTTGTGATCAGACGGTGACTGTTTCGGATAATATTCCTCCAACTATCACTTGCCCTGCAAATGTTACTGCAACCACCAATACCGGGTGCTCGGCGACAGGCGTGGCTCTCGGAACCCCGGTAACCGCGGATAATTGTGGTGTGGCTACAGTATCAAACAACGCGCCTGCGGCTTTCCCATTAGGAATTACTACTGTTACCTGGACAGTGACCGACAACAGTGGAAACAAGGTGACTTGTGATCAGACGGTAACCGTTTCAGATAATATTCTTCCAACAATCACTTGCCCTGCAAATATTACGGCAACCACCAATACCGGATGTACGGCAACCGGCGTGGCTCTCGGAACTCCGGTAACTGCGGATAATTGCGGTGTGGCTTCGGTGACGAACAACGCGCCTGTGGCTTTCCCAATCGGGATTACTACCGTTACCTGGACAGTGACCGACAACAGTGGAAACAAGGCGACTTGTGATCAGACGGTGACCGTTTCGGATAATATTCCTCCAACTATCGTTTGTCCGGCGGCAATTTCTGTATCTGCTACTATTGGTTTCCCTTATGCTACTGGGGTGAATCTTGGAACACCGGTGACTTCTGATAATTGCGGTGTGGCTTCAGTTAACAACAATGCTCCAGCTCAATTCCCGGTCGGGTCAACAACGGTTACCTGGACTGTTACTGATGTGAATGGACTTTCGGCAACATGCACCCAAATGGTAATTGTTACGGATACACAGTCTCCGGTAATGAATTGCCCTGCAACCATTCTTGTAAGTTGCATCAATGAAGTTCCAGCTTCATATACTTCGCTTGCCGAATATTTATCTGCTGGTGGAACTGTTTCCGATAATGATGGTATAAATGCTGCAAGTTTTGCTTTGCTGGATCAATCTTCAAACGGACTAAGCTGTCCTGAAATTATTACCAGGATCTATACTGTGGCAGACATTAATAACAATTTTGGTACCTGCTCACAACAAATTATTGTTCATGATAAAATTACTCCGGTAATTGCAGCTTTACCTGCTGAAACCACCATCAACTGCCCGGCTGTTCCTGAATTTGCTGTGGCCTCGGCAACAGATAACTGCGGCAGTGATTTTACGCTCACTTTCGCGGATGTTACTACGCCGGGGGCATGCGCTGGTTCTTACAGCGTTACCCGCACATGGACGGCTACGGATGCATGCGGAAATACCTCTGAAGCTTCTCAGAAAATTAATGTTCAGGATGTTACGGCTCCGGTAATTGCGGCTTTACCTGCCGAAACCACCATCAACTGCCCGGCAGTTCCTGAATTTGCTGTGGCTTCGGCAACAGATAACTGTGGCAGTGATTTTACGCTCACTTTTGCGGATGTTACTACGCCGGGTGCATGCGCTGGTTCTTACAGCGTTACCCGCACCTGGACGGCTACGGATGCCTGCGGAAATACGTCTGAAGCTTCTCAGAAAATTAATGTTCAGGATGTTACGGCTCCGGTAATTGCGGCTTTACCTGCCGAAACTACCATCAACTGCCCGGCTGTTCCTGAATTTGCTGTGGCTTCGGCAACAGATAACTGTGGCAGTGATTTTACGCTCACTTTCGCGGATATTACTACACCGGGCGCATGCGCTGGTTCTTACAGCGTTACCCGCACCTGGACGGCTACGGATGCATGCGGAAATACGTCTGAAGCTTCTCAGAAAATTAATGTTCAGGATGTTACGGCTCCGGTAATTGCGGCTTTACCTGCCGAAACTACCATCAACTGCCCGGCTGTTCCTGAATTTGCTGTGGCTTCGGCAACAGATAACTGTGGCAGTGATTTTACGCTCACTTTCGCGGATATTACTACACCGGGCGCATGCGCTGGTTCTTACAGCGTTACCCGCACCTGGACGGCTACGGATGCATGCGGAAATACGTCTGAAGCTTCTCAGAAAATTAATGTTCAGGATGTCACGGCTCCGGTAATTGCAGCTTTACCTGCCGAAACTACCATCAACTGCCCGGCAGTTCCTGAATTTGCTGTGGCTTCGGCAACAGATAACTGTGGCAGTGATTTTACGCTCACTTTTGCGGATGTTACTACGCCGGGCGCATGCGCTGGTTCTTACAGCGTTACCCGCACCTGGACGGCTACGGATGCATGCGGAAATACGTCTGAAGCTTCTCAGAAAATTAATGTTCAGGATGTCACGGCTCCGGTAATTGCGGCTTTACCTGCCGAAACTACCGTTAACTGCCCGGCAGTTCCTGAATTTGCTGTGGCTTCGGCAACAGATAACTGTGGCAGTGATTTTACGCTCACTTCCGCGGATGTTACTACGCCGGGGGCATGCGCTGGTTCCTACAGCATTACTCGCACATGGACGGCTACGGATGCATGCGGAAATACGTCTGAAGCTTCTCAGAAAATTAATGTTCAGGATGTCACGGCTCCTGTAATTGCGGCTTTACCTGCCGAAACTACCGTTAACTGCCCGGCAGTTCCTGAATTTGCTGTGGCCTCGGCAACAGATAACTGTGGCAGTGATTTTACGCTCACTTTCGCGGATGTTACCACTGCGGGCGCATGCGCCGGTTCTTACAGCGTTACCCGCACCTGGACGGCTACGGATGCCTGCGGAAATATGTCTGAAGCTTCTCAGAAAATTAATGTACAGGATGTTACGGCTCCGGTTGTTTCCTGCCCGGCAAATATCACCGTAAATAATGACCGGGGAGTGTGTGGCGCAACTGTTGTTGTGCCTAAGCCAACTGTGGCCGCCGATTGCAGTTCTGTTACTTTAACCAATAGTTTCAATGAAACTGCTGATGCTTCCGGATTATATCCCGTTGGAACAACAAGTATTGTTTGGACTGTAAAAGATAATTGCGGAAACACTTCAACATGCTCTATGACAGTTACTGTTACCGATACTGAAGTACCTGTTGTTACATGCCCGGCTAACATTGTGACTTGTTCCTCTTCACAGGTAGTACTTGGCAAACCTACAGCTACCGATAATTGCGGTGATGTCACCTTTACCAGCAACGCACCTGCAACTTTTGAAATTGGTACAACTTCAGTAATCTGGACCGCAACCGATATACATGGAAATTCTTCCACCTGTACACAAACTGTGACTGTTTCGCCAATGGTTACCGTGAATGCGGGTGAGGACCAGATTATTACCAGCGGAACTTCTGCAACACTTATTTGTACTACTTCGGGTGGTTCAGGAGAATTCACCTATACATGGTCGCCATCACAATATCTTATCAACAACAATAATTTGATTTCTAACACTATACCGCTGAACAATGAAATTATATTCACACTTACTGCTCTTGATGTAAAAAGTGGTTGTTCAGCCAGTGATGAAGTTAAAATTAGTATGGATAATGTTATCCGACCAATAGCTGTAAATGATTTCGCGACAACGTTGAAAAACACTCCAGTGAAAATTACAATACTGGCAAATGACACAGATCCGATTGGTCTTGGTTTGAATGTGAGTATAACAGATTATCCAAAGAATGGCTCAGTAATAATTAATGAAGATGGCACTATCACCTACACTCCGGCTGAGTACTATATTGGGTATGATACTCTGACCTATTCAATATGTGACAAGGGGATTCCTTCAAAATGTGCTATTGCTGAGGTAATTATTTTAACACAATCTATTCGTGAAGACATCGAGATTTACAACCTTGTGACACCTGATGGGGATGGCAAGAATGATTACTGGCACATTAACGGAATTGAAGAATTTCCCGATAATGAAATAATCATATTTAACCGTTGGGGTACAAAAGTCAGGGAATTCGTCGGGTACAATAACACGGATAAACGTTGGGATGGCAAAAACGAAAAGAACGAATTCATGCCTGATGGTGTTTACTTCTATATCATCAAAATAAAAGAATTAAAAAACTATAGTGGATGGGTATATGTTAGGGGAAATCACTAAAAGAAAATCAGAATATAATCCTGTGAACTTTGTTATCCGGATGATAGTTCTTTAGTACAATTACGAACCGAATTCATATATAAAATCATGAAAAGATACATTTTGATATTGACAACCGGCATCCTGTTTCAGGTACTGATGAGTTGCCAACCCATTTACAAAGCACAGAAGCAGATGGGCAAGTATAATTACTCAGGAGCCGTGGTGACTTTGAAAAAAGCAGTTGATAAATCAAAGACGCATGATGCTGCTCTTCCCTTGCTGGCTGATTGTTACCGTTTGCAGCATGATATTTTAAATGCAAAGGCTACCTATGCACAGGCTGTTGCAGTGCCAGGAGCTAAACCGGAATGCTTCTATAACTACGCGCAAGCCTTACAGGCCACTGGCAATTATACCAAAGCAAAGGAAGTATTTCTGAAATACGCCCAAATGAATCCATCAGATCCAAAAGGTTCTTTATTTGCCGCTCATTGCGACAGTGTATTGGGACCATGGAAAACAAAAATGCCCACTTACGAGGTTAAACTCGTTAATAATCTTAACACTGATCAAAGTGAATTTGGACCTGCTTTTTATGATGGACAACTTGTTTTTGCCTCCGATTTTAGCAGCAATGCGGGTGAAGGTAAAAAATACGGCTGGACAGGTCGCGGATACCTCAATCTAATGAAATCAGAACCCATTGCTGCCGGTGATTTCTGGGGAGATATGAAAAAAACATCCGAATTTGAAAGCAAATTCAACCAGCCTTATCACGATGGGCCCGCGACTTTCAGTGCTGATGGAAACACCATTTATTTTACACGCTCTTTCTTTGGTACTGCAAAAAGGGAAGGCAATTATAAGACTAACCTGCTTAAAATTTATTACGCGACTAAAACCTATGGTAAATGGGGCGAAATCATGCCATTCTTCCTCAACAGCAAGGATTTCTCTGTTGGTCATCCTTCTCTTTCAGCTGACGGGCAAACCCTGTACTTTGTCAGCGATATGCCAGGCGGACAAGGGGGAACCGATATCTGGATGTGCAAACGCGAAGGAGAAAAATGGGGACCTCCCAATAACCTTGGCAAAACTGTGAATACTTCCGAAAATGAAATGTTCCCTTCAATGCGCAGCGATGGAGTTTTGTTCTTTGCCAGCAACGGACACCCGGGCTATGGAGCACTCGATATTTTTAAAACAAAAAACGAAAACGGAGCGTGGATAACACCTGAAAACCTTCATCAACCTATTAATAGTTCCTTCGATGATTTTGCGATAGCTTTTGCTCCGGGTGATAAAAACGGTTTCTTCTCATCAAACCGCCCTGAAGGCGTTGGGAGCGATGATATTTATGCTTTCCGAGTGCCAATACCAGTTTTGCCGGCTTTTATCACAGGGATAGTTAAAGATAAAACTACTATGCTGCCAATGGCCAATGCTACTGTATTCCTATACAATCCTTCAATTGGTAATGTAAAAGTTCTTAAAAGTGATGCCAATGGGGTTTACAAAGCCGTTGTTGACAAACCGGCTGGTTACGTCGTAAAAGCTATGATGCCAAATTATATAGCTGATTGCAGCCCGTTTACAATAGCTGAAATTATACCTGGCACGACAAGCTCAGCTCCACGAGATCTGTTGCTCGAAAAACTTATAATCAACAAAACGTTTACCATTGAAAATATTTATTACGATTTTGATAAGTACAATATCCGTGATGACGCTAAAACAGAACTCGACAAATTGGTACGTATTATGAACGAAAACCCTGTTAATGTGGAGCTTGGTTCGCATACTGACAGCCGGGGATCAGCTGCATATAATGATAAATTATCGCAGAGAAGAGCCGAGTCTGCCGTAAAATACATCATAAGCTCGAATATAGATAAAACCCGGATCATAGCTAAGGGCTATGGTGAACAACAGCTTGTAAACAATTGCTCTGATGGAGTTAATTGTTCGCCCGCTGAACATCAGGCCAACCGACGTACTGAATTTAAAGTTATCAGCCTGACAGTACCTGCCATTGTTCCCGATCAGTTCGATCCGACAATATATTCCGAAGGCCAGGATTTGTATGCTAAAATGCTGCCAGTGGATTTCTTTGGTAATTGCAAGTAGTCTTCCAGTATTAGTTTATTAACCAAAAGCAGAAAAAGCCATTTCCGAATGGCTTTTTCGCTTACAAGTCAGTAAGTATTATATCTCGCGATATCGTATACTTTTCGCACTACATATTAATAAAGATACTGATTGAAAATTCAAGTTGAATCATAGACTTTTAAATATTACGTATTACATGAAACACGAGGTTCATAAACAGCAACTTAATTCATTCCCACTTTAAAAATTAATTCCCTAAATGGGACATTAAAATAAAGTGATTTTCAAGAATATTTTACATATCATTGATTATAAGTATTTTATATGTTTTGGCATGATGTTTTCAATAGCTTGATATGTAGAAGCAGAAGAATTAGCTTCTAGAATACAAGCAAAAAACAAGTTTCTCGTAAAACACTAATTACCAACATAGTATGACTTATACCTCTACATATAACACACAAAATTGCTTGTTTTACTCGATGGCGACTCCATTTACAAATTTCAATTCAGGACACAAGATCGAAGATTGCATTAATGTTATTCTAACTAAGTACCGACCATCACTATTTATTTTTGATTTACAAGGTTCAACTGGCCGTTTACCTCACCAACACCCTTATTAGAAACGAAAATAATGATTTGGTTCATCAGCTAATTGTATGGATCAGCAAGGCAAATCACTTAGTTACTTAGAATTACTTGTAGTAAAACAACAAATCTGAATCTATGAAAAAGCTACTTACTATCCTCCTGTTACTAATAGCAACTTCTTTATTTGCGCAGCAGGATGCGTTGTTCAGCCAATACATGTTCAACAAACTGGCGGTTAATCCGGGTTATGCAGGTAGTCGTGAGCTTCTGTCAGCAGATATGATATATCGCTACCAATGGGTAAACATTGAAGGAGCACCTAAAACGGTAAGTTTTGCATTACACTCACCTTTGAACAACCCACATCTTGCTTTAGGATTCAATCTGTCGAATGATAAGATTGGCCCTTTGTCAAACACAAGTGCCATGGCAACTTTTGCTTATCGCATTATATTTCCCAAAAGCAAGCTTTCATTTGGTCTTCAGGCAGGAGTAAAAAGCAGTGATGTTTTATGGAGTAAATTTAATGTTAAGGATGCAGGTGAATCATTTTTGGAAATGAGTAACCAGGTTGAAAACAAAGTCATACCTGATGCAAATTTTGGAGTTTATTATTACTCAGACAAATTTTATGCTGGAGTATCAGCAAGACAGCTTCTTCAGAACCAAACTCTTTTGTCATCGGATAATCTGGGGAATACTCAATTTTCAAAGCTGGCAACCCACTTCTACGCAATGACCGGAGCTGCTTTTCCACTCAACGATAATGTAGTTTTTCGTCCGTCGCTATTAGCGAAGTTCGTTAATAATGCACCGCCACAACTCGATTTGAATGCAAGTTTTCTATTTGCCAACACTTTATGGGTTGGAGCTTCCTACCGCACGGAGAAAGCTATCGCACTGATAACAGAAGTTAACATAGCCCAGAATCTCCGCATTGGTTATTCATACGATATATGGATGAATGAGTTGCAGTCCTACAATAAAGGGTCTCATGAAATACGTATCAGTTTCGACTTCAATGTTGGTAAACGAATACTCACACCAAGATATTTCTAAAATATAAAGATATAATCCACATCAAAAGAGAGATCAAACCAAAACCACAATTTCCATCTATCACCGAAGCTTTAAATTAATCATTTAAGCTTAAACTATCTAAGTTGTTCAGCCGTTCCTGCAAGGGAATGGCTTTTTTTATACACGGCTCATCCTATTCCCTGGAGTTTGGCTTCAAAATACGATATTCAGGTCCACTTTTCTGATGAAATATTTTAATATATTTTAATTCCTGAAGCTTCAGTTCCTATAAATACTCTTTAAATAGTGTTACCTGAACTCCAATTATTTAAAATCAAGAATTTCATTTTATTGAGCATAAAAATTATGTAAATAAATATTACTATTTATTAAAAAGTCAATTAACCTTATTGAAAGATAATGCCGGAAAAAGCTGCGTACATGGTAAAAGAGTAAGATAATCTATTCTTCAACCGGGAATGCCGGCCAATTCCAGCATAAAACTCTATGTATCAAAATAGTATGACAACAAATGAATTGAAAGATCTCTTGCTTTATCAAAGAAAACTTCCATGTGATCTTAACCTGCCAGAAGAGAAAGCTAATTTTTATGATGGGTTTATAATTTCACATTTTTCTCCGTCTCTAACTTTTTACAAAGGGAATTCAATAAATATTGGCTTTGTGGAATAAAAAATCCATCAAGTCAATACGGAAAGAATAATGAATAATTCGATAGTCTGATTCCAATTCTGAACTTTTGCATTGCAACATTGAAAATTGCCTGAGCAACATATAAAAAATTCTACAATGAGAAAACCTGTAATTCTTAATCTCGTATTTTTAGCCATTCTGTTTTCTTTTACGATCACTTCTATAGGGCAGACCAGAAGTAAACCTGGTAAACTACTAAATAAAAGGTATCCACCGTTGGTAAGTAGTACTACGAGGGCAAAAAAAGCGCCTGCTCAGTCGATTTCAGTGAATGAAGATCCCGTTTTCAATGCCATGACACCTTTGCAACTTGTGCAACAGGCCTTTATAACCGGATGTCTTCAGGCAAATAATGTCAAGTTTGGGTATTACAAAAAATCGGGGTCCAACTGGACATGGACTGATCATACATGGGGAGTAACAGAAAACCGTCAGATGGGCTATTTCAAAAAAGGAAGTTCCGCTTTCCCGATTGATGAAGGAATTATTCTTACAACAGGTATAGCATCCTCGGCTATGGGTCCCAATACTACAGAAGGCAAGTCCGACCTGATGATAGCTGGTGCAAGTGATCCGGATCTTTCATTGATATCCGGGCAGAATATGAATGATGCAGCAGTATTGGAATTCGATTTTATTCCTGCCGGTAACACAATGGAATTTAAATATACATTTTCTTCAGAAGAATATCAGGAATATATCAATTCGTCATTCAACGATGCATTTGGGTTTTTCCTCAGTGGACCCGGAATTAACGGTACGTACCAGAATAATGCGGTTAATATTGCAGTACTTCCAAATGGAGATCCTGTAACTATAAATACTATTCACCCTGCAGGAACTAACATTGCAGGTCAATCATTTTCAGCACAGAATGAAGAATATTACGAAAACAATCCTCAATCATCCCCAACATTTCAGTTTGATGGTGGTACTGTTGTGCTTACGGCAACTTACGCGGTTACTCCTTGCCAAACATACCACATCAAATTATGCGTGGCAGATGCCTATGACCAGGAATTTGATGGAGCCGTATTTCTGGCAGCAAAAAGTTTTAATTCGGAAAATGTTATTTTAACCAATTATGGCAATGCTATTGAAGGTTTAAATAATATTTTTGAAGGTTGCAATGACAAGTTCAGAATTGAACGGAGCAATCCGGATCTTTCACAATCTGTAGATTTAGATTTAGTACTTTCGGGCACTGCCACAAATGGAGTTGACATCCAAACAACAGGTAATCAGCCATTTCCTAACCATGTAACGATTCCGGCATATTCCTCTTATATTGATATACCATATTTTGCGGTTGCAGATGGCACTCCCGATAATGGAGAAACATTTACGATAAAAATAGCAACAAGTTGTCCTTGCGCAACCAATGTGGTTTATGTTGAAAAAACTTTGAACATTTATGAGAATTTTGCAATAAATTCAATTGCAACTACCGATGCACTTTGTTATAACCAAAGTAACGGCACAATTACCGTGAATACGAGTGGTGGTACCGGTAATTTTGAATTTTCGAAAAATAATGGATTAAACTGGCAAAGATCAAATGTCTTTTCCGGACTACCTGCAGGTACATATACCATTTTGGTAAGAGATCCTGGAAGCTGTTACGAAACAATATCCGGCACTGCGGTAATTGGAAATCCCACAGCAATTATTGCTAATGCAGGTTCTGCGGTAACTATGTGCAGTGGGCAAAGCACACAATTAAATGGCTCAGGTGGTGCATTATATACATGGTCGCCAGCCACAGGGCTAAGCGCAACAAATATTTCGAACCCGGTTGCAAGTCCGGCCACATCTACTGTTTACACTTTAACAGCAACAAATGCTTCAGGCTTATGCCCTTCAGTTTCTAATGTAACTGTAACTGTTAATCCCAGCCCTGTTGTAACCATTTCACAGTTGAATCTGGAAATATGCAAAGGAAACAGCACTACATTAACAGCCGGTGGAGGCAATACTTATTTATGGAATCCTGGTGGTGCAACCACCGCCGCTATTATAGTTTCACCTGTTACAACTTCAAATTATACAGTTATTGCTTTTGCCGCAAATGGTTGCAGCGATGCAAAAACAGCAGTTGTAACAGTAAATGATTCCCCCGCTTTATTTAATGTTACAGGGGGTGGTTCTTTCTGCGCAGGTGGCTCTGGCATTGCGGTAGGATTATCGGGTTCGCAAATCGGAGTAAATTATCAGCTGAAACTAAACGGAGCAAATACAGGATCAGCTATTGCCGGTAATGGTTCCGCGTTTTCATTTGGAAATCAGACTCTTGCAGGAACCTATACCGTGGAAGCAAGTATGGTTTCAACTTCCTGCAATGTTAGTATGTCTGGAAATGCAATAATTGCAATCAATTCCGTGCCAAATGCACCAATCGCAGGCGCAATAACACAACCTACCTGTTCGGATGCCACCGGAAGTGTGATATTAAACAGCCTGCCAACAGGTAACTGGATTATTAACCCTGGTGCGATTGCGGGTTCCGGCTCATCTTTTACTATTTCGGGCCTAGCTGCAGGGACATATGCTTATACAGTTACAAATGCGACAGGATGTACGTCCTTAGCTTCAGCAAATATTACAATCAATACGCAACCGGTAACACCATCAGCTCCTGTATTGATTTCAGCGGTTCAACCCACCTGCTTTGTTGCGACAGGAAGTAAGGTATTAGGTAATTTACCTGCAGGAAACTGGATTCTTAATCCAGGAGCAATTGCAGGCACCGGTATATCTTATACCCTTACAAGCTTAGCTCCAGGCACATACGCTTATACTGTTACAAATGCTGCCGGTTGCACATCTTTGCCATCACTGACTTTTATCATCCTTCCACAGCCACCAACGCCTTCAGCACCAGTTGTGGGAACAATTACTCAACCAACATGCGCAGTTTCGACAGGAAGTGTTGTTTTGAATAATTTGCCTTCAGGAAACTGGACGATAAATCCAGGAGCAATAACAGGCAGCGGAATAAGCACAACTGTTTCCGGTCTAACGCCCGGAACATATACATTTACTGTTACAAATGCTTCAGGTTGTACATCTTCAGCATCCACAAACATAGATATAATAGCAGCTATTCCGTCGACACCAGTTACAGGTACAATAACACAGCCAACTTGCTCTGTTGCAACCGGCAGTATAGTTTTATGTGGTTTGCCTTCAGGAAACTGGACTATCAATCCGGGAGCTATAGCAGGAACAGGACCAAGTTACACGCTTTCCGGGTTAGCCGCGGGAACTTATAGCTTTACAGTTACGAATACTTCGGGATGTGTTTCATCGCCATCATCCAATATTATTATAAATGCACAACCTTTATCACCGGCAGCGCCAATACCGGGAGCAATTACTCAACCTTCCTGCACAGTAGCAACGGGTAGTGTAGTTTTAAACAATTTACCTGCCGGAAACTGGATTATCAATCCAGGAGCAATAGCAGGGACAGGAGCTAGTATTACAATCGCAGGAATTGCTACAGGCACATATACTTACACAGTCACAAATGTATCAGGCTGCACATCTGTTGCATCATCCAATGTAATTATCAATTCACAGCCAGCTATTCCTTTAGTTCCATCGGTAGGTACAGTAACAGAGCCTACTTGTTCGGTTCCGACAGGCAGTGTGGTTTTAAGCGGTTTACCATCAGGTAACTGGACTCTGAATCCCGGAGCAATAGCAGGAAACACAACAAGTACTACCATATCTGGCTTAGTGGCAGGCACCTATACCTATACTGTTACACAGGGATGTACATCTGCATCAACGGCAAATATTGTGATAAATGCACAACCTGTAACTCCAACAGCACCTGCATTGGGTACAATTACTCAACCAAATTGTTCAATTGCCACCGGTAGTGTAATATTAAACGGTTTACCATCCGGAACCTGGACTATTAATCCAGGAGCAATTTCGGGAGCAGGCACAAGCTATACTGTTTCAGGACTCAATGCCGGAACCTACTCTTTTACAGTTACAAATGCGTCCGGATGTAGTTCTTTGGCTTCATCAAACTTTACAATTAATCCACAACCTGTTATACCTTCAGTTGTGGTAATAGGAATGGTTACACAACCAACATGTACAGTTGCATCCGGAAGTGTTGCAATAAGTGGTTTACCTGCCGGTAACTGGGTTATAAATCCGGGATCAATTGCCGGTACCGGCCCAGGCTATACTATATCAGGAATTACTCCTGGATCATATACCTATACTGTTACTAATACTGTAGGATGTACATCTTCCGCTTCGGTTAATGTGGTTATTAATACTCAACCTAGTACGCCATCGGCACCAACAGTTGGAACAATTACACAACCTACATGTACAGTTGCCAGTGGAAGTGTGGTCTTAAATGGTTTACCAGGTGGTAACTGGACTCTCAATCCAGGTGCAATAGCAGGAACAGGAACAAGCAAAACTTTAACAGGATTAACTACAGGAACATACAGATATACTGTTACAAATGCGGTCGGATGTACCTCACCGGCATCAGTAGATGTTGTGATAAATGTAAATCCGGTTGTACCTTCAGCGCCAACAATCAATTCAATTTCACAACCAACCTGTGCTGTTGCTACAGGAAGTCTAATTTTAGACGGATTACCTGCAGGAAACTGGATAATTAATCCAGGAGCAATTGCAGGCTCAGGCAGCATTGTTACTATAAGTAACCTGATAGCAGGAACTTATAATTATACTGTCACGAATTCAGTAGGATGTATCTCATTACCTTCGGCGAATATTGTGATCATTGCAAATCCTGGTACTCCGCCAGCTCCAACAATTGGTACTATTACTCAACCATCATGCTCGGTATCAACAGGAAGCGTATTTTTAACTGGTCTGCCGGCCGGAAGCTGGACTATTAATCCAGGGGCAATTTCAGGGTCAGGCACTACCACCACTATATCAGGATTAGCTACCGGAACATATACCTTCACCGTTAGCAATGGAGCAGGTTGTATTTCGTTACCATCAGCAAGCATTGTAATAGGAACACAACCTATCACTCCTTCAGCGCCATTAGTAGGAACAGTTACACAACCTACCTGTGCAGTATCTACAGGCAGTGTAGTTTTAAGCGGTTTACCTGCCGGTAACTGGATAATCAATCCTGGAGCAATTTCAGGCACTGGCGCAAGTATTACAGTTTCCGGGATAAATCCTGGTACACATGGCTTTACGGTTACAAATTCAGTTGGATGTACTTCGGTTGCATCCGCAAATGTTGTAATTATAGCCGCTACACCTTCGGCACCAATAGTAGGAGCAATTACGCAACCAACTTGCTCTTCAGCAACCGGCAGTGTAATATTAAATGGTTTACCTTCAGAAAACTGGATTATTAATCCGGGAGCAATAGCCGGAACCGGGTTAAGTACAACTATCTCCGGATTATTGGCTGGAACCTACAAATTTACCGTTACCCTGGGATGTACATCATTAGCATCGGCTAGTGTAGTTATTAATACTCAACCGGTAACACCTTCGGCACCTGTTGTTGGAACAATTACACAGCCAACTTGTGCCGTTTCAACAGGAAGCGTAGTTTTAAGTGGCCTTCCATCAGGGAACTGGACTATAAATCCCGGAGCCATTGCAGGAACCGGAAGTAGTAAAACTATAACCGGTTTGGCTGCCGCAACCTATAATTTCACAGTTACCAACGCAGTTGGATGTACTTCTGTAGCTACTGCCAATGTTGTGATTAATACTCAACCTATAACACCATCTGCACCAATAGTCAACTCTATTACACAACCTACCTGTTTTGTAGCAACAGGAAGTGTTGAATTAGGTGGTTTGCCCGCCGGAAACTGGACAATTAATCCAGGAGCAATAACAGGTTCCGACGTAACTAAAACCATATCAGGATTGCTGCCAGGAACATATATATATACTGTTACAAATTCAGTAGGATGTACTTCGATAACATCGGCTAGTATTGTTATAATAGCAAATCCCGGAACTCCTCCAATTCCGACCATAGGTACAATTACTCAACCTACCTGTTCAGTAGCAGAGGGGAACATAGTTCTAAGCGGTTTACCAGCAGGAAACTGGACTATTAATCCCGGAAACATTACGGGTTCAGGCATCAGTACTACATTAACCGACATCCTTACCGGAACCTATAATTTTACAATTACGAATGCGTCAGGATGTATTTCTTTACCAACCGATAATATTATAATCAATACACAACCAGCAACTCCGGCAGCCCCGACGCTGAGCACAATTACTCAGCCTACCTGTTCTGTAGCAACCGGGAGTGTTTTATTGACGGGTTTACCAGCTGGAAACTGGAATATTAACCCTGGCGCTATAGCAGGTACAGGTGTAAATCGCACCATTTCCGGGTTAGCAGCTGGTACATACACTTTCACTGTAACCAATTCGGTTGGCTGTACATCGACACCAACAGCAAATGTAATTATCAATGCACAACCCGCGTCACCATCAGCGCCAACAATAGGTGCGATAACGCAAACTACTTGCGCACTTTCTACTGGAAGTGTAGAGTTAAATGGTTTACCGGCAGGCATCTGGACAATTAATCCTGGAGCAATTTCAGGAACCGGTATAAGTACAACCATATCCGGACTAGCTGCCGGATCGCGAACTTTTACAGTTACTAATGCAGTTGGTTGCACTTCTTACGCATCGTCAAATGTTGTTATCAACACCCAGCCATCAACACCATCAGCACCATTGGTTGGCACGATTACACATCCTACTTGCTCAACGGCAACTGGAAGTGTGATATTAAGCGGCCTGCCTGTAGGTGCCTGGACACTCAATCCCGGCGCAATTGCCGGATCGGGAACAAGTTATTTACTTTCAGGCTTAGCTGCAGGAACTTACAATTACTCTATTACCAATGCGGCTGGTTGTACTTCAGTAGCATCTGCTAATATAGTTGTCAATGCTCAACCTTTGACACCAACGGCCCCAATTCCAGGTGCCATTATACAGCCTACCTGTGCAATTGCGACAGGAAGTGTGGTTTTAAGCGGTCTACCTTTAGGGAATTGGACCATAAATCCGGGAGCTATTCCAGGTTCCGGAGTTAATTATACAGTATCAGGATTAACGTCAGGAACAAAAACATTTACAGTTACGAACGCATCCGGATGTAATTCGGCGGCATCTGTAAATGTAATTATCGATGCGCAACCTGTAACACCTCCGGCACCAACAGTGAGTTTTATTTCGCAACCCACCTGCTCAGTTTCAACCGGAAGTATTACTTTAAGCGGTTTGCCTGCAGGCAACTGGACACTAAACCCTGGAGCTATTTCCGGGAATACTAACAGCGTTACTATATCCGGATTGTTTTCAGGAACATATAATTATTCAGTTACAAATTCGGTTGGATGTACTTCCACCCTATCGGCGAACATTGTTATCAATACGCAGCCGCTTACCCCAACTGCACCAGCCGTGGGTACCATAATACAACCAAACTGCCTATCAGCAACCGGAAGCGTACTTTTAAGTGGTTTACCATCAGGGAATTGGACCATTAATCCGGGAGGCATAACAGGAACCGGAGCAACAACAACCCTTTCAGGTTTGGCTACAGGAACATATTCATATTCTGTTACAAATGCTTCTGGCTGCACTTCGGGATTATCAGATAATATTGTAATAAATGCGCAACCTACAATTCCATCAGCACCATCCATTGGTGAAATAACACAACCAAACTGTTCATTTGCAACAGGAAGTGTAATTTTAAACGGACTACCATCAGGAAACTGGACTATTAATCCCGGAGGAATTGCTGGCACAGGACCAAGTACAACACTGTCCGGATTAATAGCAGGTACATATAATTACAATGTTACTAATTCGGTAGGTTGCAACTCAGCTGTATCTGCCAATGTAGTTATAAATTCCCAACCATCAACACCAGCACCTCCAAAAATTGGTATTATTACTCAACCAAACTGCGGACTTGCTACCGGAAGTATTGTGTTAAACGGATTACCTTCGGGAAACTGGATTATTAATCCGGGAGCAATTGCAGGAACTGGTTCAAGTAAAACTATTTCCGGGTTAGGAGCCGGAAATTATAGTTATACAGTTACAAATGCAGCTGGATGCACTTCATTAACATCAGCTCATGTTGACATTAACACTCAGCCTTTAACGCCTTCAGCACCAACAATCAGCACAATCACTCAACCAAACTGTTTAACAGCAACCGGTAGTGTTGTTTTAGAAGGTTTACCTACAGGAAACTGGACCCTTGAACCGGGATCAATAGCAGGCACAGGTGCAAATACAACGATATCTGGTTTAGTTACAGGCACATATAATTATTCAGTTACAAATTCATCAGGCTGTACTTCTTTATTATCAGTTGATGTTGTTATAAATTCACAACCTCCAACCCCATCCGCCCCTGTTGTTGGAACACTTACACAACCTGATTGCGGGCTTGCCACAGGGAGTGTCGAATTAACCGGTTTACCAACCGGAAACTGGACTATTGAACCCGGTAACATTACAGGCACAGGCTCAAATACAATTCTAACCAGCTTATCATCAGGAACATACAACTTTACAGTAAGCAATTCAGCAGGATGTATTTCAGCCGCTTCAGCAAATGTTGTAATTAATACACAACCTTTAATACCCTCAACTCCTGTGGTAGGCACGATTACGCAACCTACATGTACTGTCGCAACAGGAAGTATAATATTAACGGGGTTACCCCCAAGAAACTGGATCATAAACCCCGGCGGTGTAATCGGGAACAAGAGTAGTGTAACGATAACAGGATTAACACCGGGGACTTATGCATTTACTGTTACAAAAGTAGGTGGTTGTTCATCTTTGGCTACAGAGAATATTGTTATCAACCCTCAACCTGCATCACCGCCACCACCTTCGGTAAGTACAATTCTTCAGCCAACCTGTTACGGTTCAACCGGAACAATCAACATTACAGCACCCACGGGTATAGGCATGACTTATAGCATTGATGGTTCTACCTATACTAATACTACAGGAGTATTTACCCTGCTTGCTTCAGGAACATATTCAGTTACAGCTAAGAATTCAATTGGATGCGTTTCAACAGGGACAAATGCAATTGTCAATTCAGCTCCGGCAGATCTGATTTTTTCACTTCCACTTATTACTAATGTCAGTTGTAGCGGAGGAAACAATGGTATTATCAAAATCAATGCTTCAGGTGGAACAGGGAGTATTTCATACACTATAAGCCCTAATATCGGAACTCAATCTCCAGCCGGCACATTTAGCAATCTTATTGCTCAATCCTACACTATTAGCGCTACAGATGAAAACGGTTGTAATAAATCTATACCTGTAATTGTTGGAACTGTAACTGATATTACTTTACCGACGATTATTGGCCCAGCAAATGTAACTGCAACCACCAATACCGGGTGTACGGCAACCGGCGTGGCTCTCGGAACTCCGGTGACCGCAGATAATTGCGGTGTGGCTTCGGTGACTAACAACGCGCCTGCGGCTTTCCCAAGTGGAGCAACAACCGTTATTTGGACAGTAACCGACAATAGCGGCAACAAAGCGACTTGTGATCAGACTGTAACCGTTTCGGATAATATTCTTCCTACTATCACTTGCCCTACAAATGTCACTGCAACCACCAATACCGGATGTACGGCAACCGGCGTGGCTCTCGGAACTCCGGTAACTGCGGATAATTGCGGTGTGGCTTCGGTGACTAACAACGCGCCTGTGGCTTTCCCAATCGGGATTACTACCGTTACCTGGACAGTGACCGACAACAGCGGAAATAAAGCAACTTGTGACCAGACGGTAACTGTTTCGGATAATATTCTTCCTACTATCACTTGCCCTACAAATGTCACTGCAACAACCAATACCGGGTGCACGGCAACCGGCGTGGCTCTTGGAACCCCGGTAACATCGGATAATTGCGGTGTGGCTACAGTATCAAACAACGCGCCTGCGGCTTTCCCATTAGGAATTACTACCGTTACCTGGACAGTGACCGACAACAGCGGTAATAAAGCAACTTGTGATCAGACGGTGACTGTTTCGGATAATATTCCTCCAACTATCACTTGCGCTACAAATGTCACTGCAACCACCAATACCGGATGTACGGCAACCGGCGTGGCTCTCGGAACCCCGGTAACTGCGGATAATTGCGGTGTGGCTTCGGTGACGAACAACGCGCCTGTGGCTTTCCCAATCGGGATTACTACCGTTACCTGGACGGTGACCGACAACAGCGGAAACAAAGCGACTTGTGATCAAACTGTAACAGTTTCTGACAATGTTCTTCCAACTATAGCTTGTCCAGCTAATGTTACTGCAACTACCAATACCGGGTGCACGGCAACCGGCGTGGCTCTCGGAACTCCGGTGACTGCGGATAATTGCGGTGTGGCTACAGTATCAAACAACGCGCCTGCGGCTTTCCCAATCGGAATAACGACAGTGACCTGGACAGTGACCGACAACAGCGGAAACAAAGCGACTTGTGATCAAACTGTAACAGTTTCTGACAATGTTCTTCCAACTATAGCTTGTCCAGCTAATGTTACTGCAACTACCAATACCGGGTGCACGGCAACCGGCGTGGCTCTCGGAACCCCGGTGACTGCGGATAATTGCGGTGTGGCTACAGTATCAAACAACGCGCCTGCGGCTTTCCCAATCGGAATAACGACAGTGACCTGGACAGTGACCGATAACAGCGGAAACAAAGCGACTTGTGATCAGACGGTTACCGTTTCGGATAATATTCTTCCTACAATCACTTGCCCTGCAAATGTCACGGCAACCACCAATACCGGGTGCACGGCCACCGGTGTGGCTCTCGGAACTCCTGTAACATCGGATAATTGCAGTGTGGCTTCGGTTTCAAACAACGCGCCTGTGGCTTTCCCAATCGGAATTACTACCGTTACCTGGACGGTGACCGACAACAGTGGAAACAAGGCGACTTGTGATCAGACGGTGACTGTTTCGGATAATATTCCTCCAACTATCACTTGCGCTACAAATGTCACTGCAACCACCAATACCGGGTGTACGGCAACCGGCGTGGCTCTCGGAACTCCGGTAACATCGGATAATTGCGGTGTGGCTTCGGTGACTAACAACGCGCCTGCGGCTTTCCCAATCGGGATTACTACCGTTACCTGGACGGTGACCGACAACAGCGGAAACAAAGCGACTTGTGATCAGACTGTAACCGTTTCGGATAATATTCTTCCTACCATCACTTGTCCTACAAATGTTATGGCAACCATCAATACAGGGTGCACGGCAACAGGCGTGGCTCTCGGAACTCCTGTAACATCGGATAATTGCGGTGTGGCTTCGGTGACTAACAACGCGCCTGTGGCTTTCCCAATCGGAATTACTACCGTTACCTGGACGGTGACCGACAACAGCGGAAACAAAGCGACTTGTGATCAGACGGTTACCGTTTCGGATAATATTCTTCCTACAATCACTTGCCCTGCAAATGTCACGGCAACCACCAATACCGGGTGCACGGCCACCGGTGTGGCTCTCGGAACTCCTGTAACATCGGATAATTGCAGTGTGGCTTCGGTTTCAAACAACGCGCCTGCGGCTTTCCCAATCGGAATTACTACCGTTACCTGGACGGTGACCGACAACAGTGGAAACAAGGCGACTTGTGATCAGACGGTGACTGTTTCGGATAATATTCTTCCGACAATCACTTGCCCTGTTAATGTTACAACAACCACCAATACCGGGTGTACGGCAACCGGCGTGGCTCTCGGAACCCCGGTAACTGCGGATAATTGCGGTGTGGCTTCGGTGACGAACAACGCGCCTGTGGCTTTCCCAATCGGAATTACTACCGTTACCTGGACGGTGACCGACAACAGCGGAAACAAAGCGACTTGTGATCAGACGGTAACCGTTTCGGATAATATTCTTCCAACAATCACTTGTCCTACAAATGTTACAGCAACCACCAATACCGGGTGCACGGCAACAGGCGTGGCTCTCGGAACCCCGGTAACTGCGGATAATTGCGGTGTGGCTTCGGTGACTAACAACGCGCCTGTGGCTTTCCCAATCGGAATTACGACAGTGACCTGGACAGTGACCGACAACAGTGGAAACAAAGCGACTTGTGATCAGACGGTGACCGTTTCGGATAATATTCCTCCAACTATCACTTGCCCTACAAATGTAACGGCAACCACCAATACCGGGTGCACAGCAACCGGCGTGGCTCTCGGAACCCCGGTAACTGCGGATAATTGCGGTGTGGCTTCGGTGACTAACAACGCGCCTGTGGCTTTCCCATTAGGAATTACGACAGTGACCTGGACGGTGACCGACAACAGCGGAAACAAAGCGACTTGTGATCAGACGGTAACCGTTTCGGATAATATTCTTCCGACAATCACTTGTCCTGCAAATGTAACGGCAACCACCAATACCGGGTGCACGGCCACCGGTGTGGCTCTCGGAACTCCTGTAACATCGGATAATTGCGGTGTGGCTTCGGTGACTAACAACGCGCCTGCGGCTTTCCCAATCGGAATAACGACAGTGACCTGGACAGTGACCGACAACAGTGGAAACAAAGCGACTTGTGACCAGACGGTGACTGTTTCGGATAATATTCTTCCAACAATCACTTGCCCTGCAAATGTCACGGCAACCACCAATACCGGGTGCACGGCAACCGGCGTGGCTCTCGGAACTCCGGTAACCGCAGATAATTGCGGTGTGGCTTCGGTGACTAACAACGCGCCTGCGGCTTTCCCAATCGGAATAACGACAGTGACCTGGACAGTGACCGACAACAGCGGAAACAAAGCGACTTGTGACCAGACGGTAACCGTTTCGGATAATATTCTTCCGACAATCACTTGCCCTGCAAATGTTACAGCAACCACCAATACCGGGTGCACAGCAACCGGCGTGGCTCTCGGAACCCCGATAACTGCGGATAATTGCGGTGTGGCTTCGGTGACTAACAACGCGCCAGCGGCTTTCCCAATCGGAATAACGACAGTGACCTGGACAGTGACCGACAACAGTGGAAACAAGGCGACTTGTGATCAGACGGTAACCGTTTCGGATAATATTCTTCCGACAATCACATGTCCTACAAATGTTACAGCAACAACCAATACAGGGTGCACGGCAACCGGCGTGGCTCTCGGAACCCCGGTAACTGCGGATAATTGCGGTGTGGCTTCGGTGACTAACAACGCGCCTGTGGCTTTCCCATTAGGAATTACGACAGTGACCTGGACGGTGACCGACAACAGCGGAAACAAAGCGACTTGTGATCAGACGGTGACCGTTTCGGATAATATTCCTCCAACTATCGTTTGTCCGGCGGCAATTTCTGTATCTGCTACTATTGGTTTCCCTTATGCTACTGGGGTGAATCTTGGAACACCGGTGACTGCGGATAATTGCGGTGTGGCTTCAGTTAACAACAATGCTCTCGCTCAATTCCCGGTCGGGTCAACAACGGTTACCTGGACTGTTACTGATGTGAATGGACTTTCGGCAACATGCACCCAAATGGTAATTGTTACGGATACACAGTCGCCGGTAATGAATTGCCCTGCAACCATTCTTGTTAGTTGCATCAATGAAGTTCCAGCTTCATATACTTCGCTTGCCGAATATTTATCTGCTGGTGGAACTGTTTCCGATAATGATGGTATAAATGCTGCAAGTTTTGCATTGCTGGATCAAGCTTCAAACGGACTAAGTTGTCCTGAAATTATTACCAGGATCTATACCGTGGCTGACATTAATAACAATTTTGGTACCTGCTCACAACAAATTATTGTTCATGATAAAATTGCTCCGGTAATTGCGGCTTTACCTGCTGAAACCACCATCAACTGCCCGGCAGTTCCTGAATTTACTGTGGCCTCGGCAACAGATAACTGCGGCAGTGATTTTACGCTCACTTTCGCGGATGTTACTACGCCGGGCGCATGCGCTGGTTCTTACAGCATTACCCGCACATGGACGGCTACGGATGCATGCGGAAATACGTCTGAAGCTTCTCAGAAAATTAATATTCAGGATGTTACGGCTCCGGTAATTGCGGCTTTACCTGCTGAAACTACCATCAACTGCCCGGCAGTTCCTGAATTTGCTGTGGCTTCGGCAACAGATAACTGTGGCAGTGATTTTACGCTCACTTTTGCGGATGTTACTACGCCGGGCGCATGCGCTGGTTCTTACAGCGTTACCCGCACATGGACGGCTACAGATGCCTGCGGAAATACGTCTGAAGCTTCTCAGAAAATTAATGTTCAGGATGTTACGGCTCCGGTAATTGCGGCTTTACCTGCTGAAACTACCGTCAACTGCCCGGCAGTTCCTGAATTTACTGTGGCTTCGGCAACAGATAACTGCGGCAGTGATTTTACGCTCACTTTCGCGGATGTTACTACGCCGGGGGCATGCGCCGGTTCTTACAGCGTTACTCGCACCTGGACGGCTACGGATGCCTGCGGAAATACGGCTGAAGCTTCTCAGAAAATTAATGTTCAGGATGTTACGGCTCCGGTAATTGCGGCTTTACCTGCTGAAACTACCGTTAACTGCCCGGCAGTTCCTGAATTTGCTGTGGCTTCGGCAACAGATAACTGTGGCAGTGATTTTACGCTCACTTTCGCGGATGTTACTACACCGGGCGCATGCGCTGGTTCTTACAGCGTTACCCGCACCTGGACGGCTACGGATGCCTGCGGAAATACGTCTGAAGCTTCTCAGAAAATTAATGTTCAGGATGTCACGGCTCCGGTAATTGCGGCTTTACCTGCCGAAACTACCATCAACTGCCCGGCTGTTCCTGAATTTACTGTGGCCTCGGCAACAGATAACTGCGGCAGTGATTTTACGCTCACTTTTGCGGATGTTACTTCGCCGGGCGCATGCGCTGGTTCTTACAGCATTACTCGCACATGGACGGCTACGGATGCCTGCGGAAATACGTCTGAAGCTTCTCAGAAAATTAATGTCCAGGATGTTACGGCTCCGGTAATTGCGGCTTTACCTGCCGAAACCACCATCAACTGCCCGTCTGTTCCTGAATTTACTATGGCTTCGGCAACAGATAACTGTGGCAGTGATTTTACGCTCACTTTCGCGGATGTTACTACGCCGGGCGCATGCGCCGGTTCTTACAGCGTTACCCGCACCTGGACGGCTACGGATGCATGCGGAAATACGTCTGAAGCTTCTCAGAAAATTAATGTCCAGGATGTTACGGCTCCGGTTGTTTCCTGCCCGGCAAATATCACTGTAAATAATGACCGGGGTGTATGTGGCGCAACTGTGGTTGTGCCTAAGCCAACTGTGGCCGCCGATTGCAGTTCTGTTACCTTAACTAATAGTTTCAATGAAACTGCTGATGCTTCCGGATTATATCCCGTTGGAACAACAAGTATTGTTTGGACTGTAAAAGATAATTGCGGAAATACTTCAACATGCTCTATGACAGTTACTGTTACCGATGCAGAAGCACCTGTTGTTACATGCCCTGCTAACATTGTGACTTGTTCCTCTTCACAGGTTGTACTTGGCAAACCTACAGCTACCGATAATTGCGGTGATGTCACATTTACCAGCAACGCACCTGCAACTTTTGAAATTGGTACAACTTCAGTAATCTGGACTGCAACCGATATACATGGAAATTCTTCCACCTGTACACAAACTGTGACGGTTTCGCCAATGGTTACCGTGAATGCGGGTGAGGATAAATCTTTATGCGCTGTTGCTCCTTTTACTTTCACAAATGCTAACGCAACTAACTATTCGTCATTATCGTGGACGCATAACGGTCTTGGCACTTTGTCCGACGCAACTGCTATGAACCCTACTTACACTCCCGCTGCTGGTGAAACAGGCGCTATTGAATTTAAACTAACTGCTTACGGTAGCTCTGGTTGTGGGAATAGGGTAATTTCAGATCTGATTACTCTTAGAATGTATCCGGCTATTACCGTAAATGCGGGCAATGACCAGGTTATTACCAGCGGAACTTCTGCAACACTTATTGGTACTACTTCGGGCGCTACTGTACCTTCGTACAACTGGGAACCAGCTGAATATATTTTAAATAACGGAGGATTAAATCCTACAACCTTGGCACTAAATACTGAAACAGTATTTACATTTACTGTTCTGGATGCTGTATCAGGATGTTCTGAAAGTGATCAGGTTACCATAAGGACAAACGATATCCAGCGGCCAATTGCGAATAATGACTATGATACTACCGGTTTAAACACAACTGTTATTATCAATGTACTTGAAAATGACAAAGATATAATAGGTCTGGGCCTTGATATCAGCATCGTCAGCAATCCCGCAAATGGTATAGCTATTCTGGATGAGAATGGCTTTATCACCTACACTCCAAGAGAAAATTTCTCAGGAAATGATACGATAACTTATAAGATTTGTGATAGAGGAACACCTTCCAAATGTGCCACTGCACAGGTAATTATAACCATATTCCCGATCCGTGAGGACTTTGAGATTTTTAACCTGGTGACACCCGACGGTGATGGTAAAAATGATTACTGGCATATTGGCGGAATTGAAGAATTCCCCGATAATGAAATAACCATATTTAACCGTTGGGGTACAAAAGTCAGGGAATTCGCCGGGTACAACAACGCGGATAAACGTTGGGATGGTACCAATGACAGGAACGGATTCCTCCCTGATGGAGTGTACTTCTATATCATCAAAATAAAAGACCCGAAAAAATCATACACGGGCTGGGTATATGTACGTGGAAATCATTAAATGACGAAAAATGAATTCAAAAATATAACTTTTGCTTACCAGGTTGATTAACTGTATAGTAATTTACGAATCAGAGCAAAATTTAAAATAATAAAAATGAAAAGATATATTCTTTTATTGACAATTGGTACACTATTTCAGGTACTGATGAGTTGCCAACCCATTTACAAAGCACAAAAACAAATGGGCAAGTATAATTACTCAGGAGCTGTTGTGACCTTGAAAAAAGCAGTTGATAAATCAAAAACGCATGATGCCGCTCTTCCACTGCTGGCTGATTGTTTCCGATTGCAGCATGATATTTTAAATGCAAAAACAGCTTACGCGCAAGCAGTGGCTGTACCAGGGGCGAAACCTGAAACATTTTTCTACTACGCTCAGTCTCTCCAGTCAAACGGTGATTATGAAAAAGCAAGGGAAATGTATCAGAAATATGCCAAGATGAGACCTACAGATCCAAGAGGTTCATTATTTGCCGCTCACTGCGACAGCGTATTAGGTCCGTGGAAAGGAATAAATCCCGGTTACAATGTTAAACTCACCAACAATATTAACACTACCGAAAGTGATTTCGGGCCAGCTTTTTATGATGGACAACTTGTTTTTGCCTCCGACTTTACAAGCAATGCGGGTGAAGGTAAAAAATACGGCTGGACAGGTCGCGGATACCTGAATCTAATGAAATCAGAACCCATTACTGCCGGTGATTTCTGGGGAGATATGAAAAAAACATCCGAATTTGAAAACAAATTCAACCAGCCTTATCACGATGGACCTGCTTCGTTCAGTGCTGATGGAAACACCATTTATTTTACACGCTCTTTCTTTGGAAAAGCCAAACGCAATGGCATATACAAAACAAACCTGCTTAAAATTTATTACGCGACTAAAACCGATGGTAAATGGGGCGAAATCATGCCATTCTTCCTCAACAGCAAGGATTTCTCTGTTGGTCATCCTTCTCTTTCAGCTGACGGGCAAACCCTGTACTTTGTCAGCGATATGCCAGGCGGACAAGGGGGAACCGATATCTGGATGTGCAAACGCGAAGGAGAAAAATGGGGACCTCCCAAGAACCTTGGCAAAACTGTGAATACTTCCGAAAATGAAATGTTCCCGTCAATGCGCAGCGATGGAGTTTTGTTCTTTGCCAGCAACGGACACCCGGGTTATGGAGCACTCGATATTTTTAAAACAAAAAACGAAAACGGAGCATGGATTACACCTGAAAACCTTCATCCACCCATAAATAGTTCATTCGATGATTTTGCCATTGCTTTTGCTCCTGGTGATAAAAACGGTTTCTTCTCATCAAACCGCCCTGAAGGCGTTGGGAGCGACGATATTTATGCTTTCCATGTGGCTGAACCGGCACCGGTTTTACCAGCGTATATTACTGGTTTGGTGAGGGATAAAACTACACAGCTACCTTTGGCTGGCGCAACTGTTTTTCTGTACAATCCATCATCAGGAAATGTAAAGGTTCTCAAAACCGGTTCAGATGGTGTATATAAAGCTGAAGTTAGTAAACCGGCTGATTTCCTTGTAAAAGCTATGATGCCTGATTATGCAGCTGATTGCAGCCCATTCAACATAGCCGAAGTTAAACCCGGTACAACTACTTCCGCTCCTCGTGACTTGCTACTCAACAAACTTACAGTGAATCTAACATTCAACATGAAGAATATTTATTACGATTTCGATAAATCCAACATCCGCGAAGATGCTAAACCTGAACTCGATAAACTGGTACTTTTCATGAACGAGAACCATGTAAATGTTGAGATTGGTTCACACACCGACTGCAGAGGATCAGCAGCTTACAATGACAAACTTTCGCAGAAACGCGCTGAAGCTGCCGTAAAATATATTGTCAGCAAGGGTATAGATAAAAGTCGCATCACTGCTAAAGGGTATGGAGAACAACAACTTACCAACAAATGTGCTGATGGTGTTGTTTGCACCTCAGCCGAACACCAGGCTAACCGCCGAACCGAATTTAAAGTTACAGGCGTAACAGTATCTATAAAAACTGCCGCTCAGTTCGATCCCGCAAAATACGCTGAAGGGCAGGATTTTAATGCTAAACTGCTGCCTCAGGATTTCTATAGCGGATGCAAGTAAATTTACATAATTTCTTATATAATTCAGGAAAAAGCCATGTTCGCATGGCTTTTTCATTTATAAATTGTGAGGGGAGTTTAGTTGGAGGCAACTATTAGCTATATTTGTAAATCTTTGTTTCGCAGTTAAGATTTCCAAAAAAAAACTGAAAAAATTCATTCAAATGGAAGAAAATCAAAATAAAATATCAACGGATACGCCAACCGAAATTCCTCAACTTACCTCCGAATCCATCACTTATTTGTTGAAAGCAGCTAAATGGGGTAAATTCCTTGCCATTCTGGGTTTCATAGTATCAGGTTTGATGATTGCAGGTGGAATCCTCATGAGTTTTATTTTAAATAAAGTTTCCGGAACAGATGAACTGGTTCCTCTCAACTTGCCATTTTCAACAGTGATTCTATCTTTCATTTATATTATAGTAGCTGTAATCTTTTTAATCCCTGTCATTTTTCTGAACACATTTTCAAATAATGCAATTAAAGCTGTGAACCTTTCCAGCACTGAAAAAATGACCATTTCGTTGCGAAACCTAAAGAATTTATTTGTTTTTATTGGCATATCAACCATTGTTTTACTTGCTTTGTACACATTGATACTCATTATTGTGGGATCTGCGGCGATCTTGAGTTTATAGTTTCATCCCCCTCTTATCATCAAATCCGGTTTTTATTTGTTAATAAAACACCGAATTAAGATTTACAACTTTCCGATCAAAATTAAAGGTGTGCCTATTGGAGTATAACAATTCCCGGCATTTGTTATACCTATTGTTTAACAGGCTAATTTTGCACGCTTTAAAAAAGGGCATGTGAACGCTACAAACAAAACCAACATATAATGCTGATAAACAGATATTTAAAAATAACAATCCTCTCACTTTTTATTCTAACAACGACATCGATCAATACGCAAAGCTTGTTTGCACAGGTAGTGAATGATACTTCAATCAGTAAACTTATAACCCTGGATCAACTGATAATTACTGCGGACCGAACGCCTGTTATGTTCGAACAGTTGAAACGCAGCATACAGGTTATCAGCCGAAAGGAAATTGAACGCATGCCTGTACGAAATATTTCGGAATTGATTAGTTATGCCATGAACACAGATGTCCGTAGCCGTGGATCTTTCGGAATGCAGGCCGATATCAATATCAGGGGTGGATCTTTTGACCAGACATTAGTCTTACTTAACGGAATGAATATCAGCGATCCGCAAACAGGCCACCATAATATGGATATACCTGTTGATCTGTCAGGCATTAACAGGATTGAGATTCTGAAAGGTCCGGGAGCGCGTGTATTCGGACCAAATGCGTTTAATGGTGTAATTAATATTATTACCAACCAAAAAGTAGACGATCAGCTTTCGGTTTCAGCTATGGGTGGCCAGTTCGGGCTCTATAGTTTATCGGCTTCAATTATCAAAGGCTTTGGAAATACTACTCACAACCTGCAAATCAGCAAATCGGGCTCTGATGGATTTGCCGACAATACTGATTTTAAGACACTTAACCTGTTTTATAGTGGAACTGCCGGAAAAACTCAAAAACTTGAATACCAGGCAACTTTTATGAAAAAAGCCTTCGGTGCTAACAGTTTCTACACACCCAAATACCCGGACCAATTCGAATCAACTAAAACAGTCTTTGCGTCCATCAGATACAAAACCGGTTTCAAGGGCTTTTCACCTTCATTCTATTTCAGGCGGCATTACGACGAATTCCGATTATTCCGTGATGAAGCGCCATCATGGTATACAACTCATAATTATCATTATACAGATGTTGCAGGTTCCAATGCAAATATCAGTTTCACCTCAGGTAATCACAGCAAATTATCTGTAGGATACGATGTAAGGCACGAACTTATCCGTAGCAATAAACTCGGAGATTCACTGGCTGATCCAATTCCTGTTAAAGGTGTTGAAGGTACTTTTTATACGCTTGGCAAAGCAAGAACTTCGGCAGGACTATTTGTTGAAGAATCCCTGAATTGGAGTAAATTCTCTGTTTCAACCGGTTTGCTGGCCAGTTACCTGACTGCTTTACCAGGCAAAGTTGCTTTGTATCCTGGTATAGACGCGGCTTACCAAATTAACAAAACCTTTAGAATTTATGGAACAGCCAACAGAACGCTCAGGCTGCCAACCTTCACCGATTTATATTACAATGACCCTTCAAGTAAAGGCGATCCAAATCTTAAACCGGAAGAAGCTATTACTATCGAAGCTGGTCTGAAATTCAATAAGCCTGGTATTATCGCCAGCGCGGCTGTATTTAAACGCTATGGTAAAAATATGATCGATTGGGTGAAGCTTCAAAATCAGGATCCCTGGCAGGCTATGAATCTAACCCAGATAAATGTAGCAGGTTTTGAAACAAGCCTTACTATAAATATGGAAAAGCTATCCGGAAACCAGAGTTTTCTGAAAAGTGTCACTCTAAATTACGCGTATCTGAAGGCAGATAAATCAAGTAATAATTTCATGTCGCGCTATGTGCTTGATATACTTAAACATAAGGCTGATTTACTGATTTATCATCAAATCTGGCGGAACTTTTCTGCATCATGGGCGTTTAGCTACCAGGATCGTGAAGGTGGTTACTATTTATATGTGAACAATGCTTCTGAAACAACTGAAACGCCGTATGAGCCTTTCGTACAAATGGACCTTCAATTAAATTATACTCACAAAAATTGGATGATTTTTGCCGAAGCCACAAACCTGCTTGATAATAAATATGTTGATTATGGGAATGTGCCTCAGCCTGGCAGATGGATCAGAACAGGAATCAGATTTAACACGCTGATGAAAACAAATAAGAGCAAATAGAATCGATTCATTGATTAAATTTCTGCCAGCGGATTATATAGTAAGTCCTCGCAAATTCCCCGATCCTATTTCCATTCAGCTACCTGTAAATTTTACAATTCTACTGTGAATCGTCGGGAAAATTTCCTTAGGTTTGTATGAATAAATCACCTTCTGAAATCTAACATATAAAACATTCATATCATGACAAATACAACTATTGATCCCTCAATTTTAAAAAGAGCGCAAGCCTGGCTAAGCGACACTAAGATTGATGACGAAACCAAAAAGCGCATCAGTACAATGATTGAGAATAATCCTGCCGAACTGGCCGAGAGTTTCTATTGCGATCTTGAATTTGGCACTGGTGGCTTGCGCGGCATCATGGGCGATGGCACCAACCGAATGAATAAATATACGGTTGGAATGGCTACTCAAGGCCTGGCAAACTACCTGAAGAAAGTTTTTGCAAAGGATAATGAAATTCGTCTTGCTATAGCGCATGACTCACGAAATAACAGTGATTATTTTGCGAAAATCGCTGCTGATGTATTATCTGCAAACGGGATTACAGTTTTCCTTTTCGAGCATTTGCGCCCAACACCTGAACTCTCGTTTGCGGTTCGTTACCTGCATTGCCATAGCGGAATCGTAATAACCGCTTCGCACAATCCGAAAGAATACAACGGTTATAAAGTATATTGGAACGACGGTGCACAACTGGTTCCGCCTCATGATAAAAATGTAATCTCGGAAGTTCAGAAGATAGCCTCTATAGCGGATGTAAACTTTGCTGGTGACGCTATGAAAATCAATATGATAGGCGAAAGCATAGATAAGGAATTCCTGAAAGTATCAAAGAGCTATTCCCTGGCACCGGAAGTTATTGTTCCTCAGAAGAACATGAAAATTGTGTATACCCCATTACATGGAACTGGTATAACACTAGTACCACAAGCACTTAAAAGCTATGGATTTCAGAACATTCATGTTGTAGAAGAACAAGCTGTTTCGGATGGAAATTTCCCAACCATCGTTTCACCAAATCCGGAAGAAAAAGCTGCTATGAAAATGGCGATGGACAAAGCAGCAGCCATCAACGCTGACCTGGTTCTGGCAACAGATCCGGATGCTGACCGTATTGGAGTTGGAGTGAAAGATCTGGATGGAAATTATATTTTGCTTAACGGAAATCAGACTGCTGCCCTCCTCACCTACTACCTGATCAAACAATGGCAAGCCAAAGGAAAACTAACCGGCAACGAATACATCGTTAAAACTATTGTCACAACTGAACTTATTGGTGATATTGCAAAAAGCGCGGGAGTCGGATATTTTGATTGTCTCACAGGATTTAAATGGATTGCCGAAGTAATCCGGAATATGGAAGGCAAGAAAACATTTATTGGTGGCGGCGAAGAAAGCTATGGCTTTATGATTGGCGATTTTGTCCGTGATAAGGATGCTGTTACGGCTTGTTGTATTTTCGCCGAATGCGCTGCATGGGCTGCCAGCAAAAGAAAAAGCCTCTACGAACTCTTGCTCGATATTTACCTGGAATACGGTTTATATAAAGAAAACCTGGTTAATGTAGTCAGGAAAGGCATGAGTGGACAAGCTGAAATCAAAGCTATGATGGAAGGGTACCGTGCCAATCCTCCAAAAGAAATTGCCGGTTCAAAAGTAAAACTGATGAATGATTTTGGGCTTCGCCAGGCTACCGATATCCATACTGGTAAAATTACACCTATAGAACTTCCGAAAAGTGATGTGCTACAGTTCTTCCTTGAAGATGGCAGTAAAGTCTCCATGCGCCCTTCAGGAACAGAGCCAAAAATAAAATTCTATTTCAGCGTCAGAGCTGACCTGAAAGCAGTTGCCGATTTCAAAAAAGTGGAAGCAAAACTCGATGGCCGGATTGAAGAAATTATTGTGGCTTTGGGTTTGAGGTAAATAAGACGGAAGTCGGAGGTTAGAAGTCCGGAGTCAGAAGGTTATCAATCTTCCGACTCCGGACTTCCGACTTCCAGCCGCTTTTGGGAAAAATCGATATATAGGGGAACACATTCAAATAAAAACCATGATAATTACCGAACAAATTGAAATCCAATCTATTGTCGTTCATAATGTTGGCAATAAACTGAACGATGAAGGTATTCGCTTTTCAAAATCTGAATTACGGACGGATGAAAGTATCAACGACTTGTTGCTGACCTATTTCTTTTCACCTTTCAAGTCGAATGAATATTATAACTTATACCACGAATCGGATTTAAAACTGAACGAGGTATATTCTTATGTTTCTGATATTTTTGATAATCCGGAGGCACTTTTTGATCAATCAGAAAACCTGGCAAAACACCTTTATGAGCAATCTGTTCATCCGAAAGTAAGAGGTGGCGAATTATACGTTGTATATTTCCACGATTGTATTGTTGATGGCGAAACCATGGATGCCGTTGGTTTATTTAAGTCAGAAACAAAGGAGACTTTTCTTAAAGTTTATCCGAAGAATGATGGGTTTGTTGTTGAAAGCGAAGCAGGCATCAATATTCATAAACTGGATAAAGGCTGTCTTATTTTTAATACTGAGCGTGAAAAAGGCTACAAAGTTTCGGTTGTCGACAACCTGAACAAAGGCGGTGAGGCCCAATACTGGATTGATCATTTTTTACATGTGCTAGCTCGCAACGACGAATATTACCAGACTAAAAATGTGCTGAGCATGTGCAAAAAGTTCGTAGTTGAAAAATTCCCTGAGCAATTTGAAGTTTCCAAAGCCGACCAGGCGGAAATGCTGAATAAATCGGTTAAGTTCTTTAAGGAAAATGATACTTTCGGGATGGATGATTTTGCTACTGAAGTAATGCAGGCACCGGATATGATCAGCAGTTTTAAATCTTATAAAACTGAATTTGAAGTCGAGAATGGCGTTCAACTCACCGACAATTTCGATATTTCATCCGCTGCTGTTAAAAAGCAGTCTAAGTTTTTCAAAAGTATAATCAAACTTGATAAGAACTTCCATATTTACGTTCATGGTGATAACCAGCAAATTGTAAAAGGTTTCGACCAGGTTTCAGGAATGAATTACTACCAGCTGTTCTTTAAGGAAGAGAGTTAATGCTAAAAGTTTATATCCGTTGTTTATAAAAACAAGTTGAACTAAACGGCAAATACTTTTGTTTTATAAATTGTTATTTTAAACCGGTAAACCATACATTTTAAACCTGATCAGAATACATCTTATTAAACAAACGCAATACCTTTCATAAATTTATACAAATTAATTTCAACAAAAATGAAACGTAAAAAATTAGTTTTTAGCACCTTACTCTTGTTTGGCTTAGGGCTTTCAGGCGTATATGCGCAATCGGCCATACCCACAGCCGGTGGTAATGCATCGGGCAGCGGAGGAACAATAAGTTATTCCGTAGGCCAGGTGGTCTACTCCACCAACACAGGATCAGGTGGTACTGAAGTGCAAGGTGTACAACAGCCGTATGAAATCTCAATAGTTACCGGGCTCGAAGCTGGAAAAGATATAAGTCTGCAATGTGTGGCTTATCCAAATCCTGCTACCTACTTTGTAACACTGAAAGTTGAAAACCACAAAACAGGAAATCTTGCCTTTCAACTTTACGACATTTCAGGTAAACTACTGGAAAACAACAAAATTGATGCCAACGAAACAACTATAGATATGCACAATCTTGTTATTTCAACCTATTTCCTGAAAGTAATTCAAAACAATAGAGAAATAAAAGTATTTAAAATCATTAAAAACTAGTTCGTTATGAAAAAAATATACTCCATTGTATTAGCCATCCTGGTATCCGCTGGTTTGTTTGCACAAGTACCACAAAAGATGAGCTATCAGGCAGTAATCCGTAACAACAGCAATCAGCTGGTAACCAATCAGTCGGTTGGTATAAAAATTAGTATCTTACAAGGTTCCGTAGCAGGAACTTCCGTTTATACCGAAACTCAGACCAGTACCACCAATGCGAATGGATTGGTTTCCATCGAAATAGGTGGCGAAACCGGTTTTGACGCTATAGACTGGGCAAGCGGGCCATATTTTATTAAGACTGAAACAGATCCAGCCGGAGGTACAAACTATACTATTTCGGGTACAAGTCAATTGCTCAGCGTGCCTTACGCTCTTTATTCAGAAACTTCAGGAAGTAGCATTCCGGGACCTAAAGGAGATAAAGGTGACCAGGGAATTCAGGGAATACAAGGAATCCAGGGTTTAACGGGTCCAAAGGGTGACCAGGGAATTCAAGGTTTAACAGGAGCAAAAGGCGACCAGGGAATTCAGGGATTACAAGGAATCCAGGGTTTAACAGGAGCAAAAGGCGACCAAGGTGATCCGGGTGTGTCATTTGATGATGCACAGGTCCTGACTACAAAAACGTGGACATCCTCTAAGATAAACACAGTTCTGGCTACAAAGGCCAATATTTCATCCCTGTCCGTTGTTGCTACAAGCGGTGCGTATTCTGATATTACCGGCAAACCAACCACCCTTGCAGGCTATGGAATTACGGATGCCATAAGTACATCTCATCCCGCCAATGGAATAACAGCAACGAATATAACTAATTGGAACACGGCATATGGCTGGGGAAATCATGCGACACAAGGGTATGTCAAAAATTCTTCTCCAACTGTGGCAGGTAATTTAATGACTTTTGATGGTACCAACTGGGTTTCGAAGAATCTGGTGATCGGCGCTACCGGCAGTAACCAACCATTTAATAACCTGCAACCGTATTTAGTACTAAATTATTGCATTGCACTAACCGGCATATTTCCTTCAAGAAACTCCGGCGATCCGTTTTTAGGCGAAATAGAATTATATGGCTTTAATTTTGAACCCCGTGGATTTGCATATTGTAATGGCCAAATGATGTCAATATCGCAGAATACAGCTCTTTTTGCACTGCTTGGAACCACCTATGGAGGAAATGGTATACAAACTTTTGCCTTGCCTGATTTAAGAGGACGGGTAGCTGTTCACCAGGGACAGGGTCCGGGATTATCTTCTTATACTATTGGTGAGACAGGTGGCAGTGAAACCACTACTTTAACCATAGGAAATATTCCTAACCATTCACATGCTGTAATTTTTCAGTAATTCCGTCCGTAAACGAAGTTATAGAGGTCAGAGCCGGAATATACTTATTTTGGCCCTGGCCTTTCTGATTTTTAAAGCTCTGTTTTAAAACAATTCAGAACTTCAAAAACTATACTACTTATGTAATGTGCCCTGTGACCGGCATTCAGCAATATGTAATCTGCAGATTGGACATTAAACTCGTTTTCAATTCTATTTTCCTATGCACACAGCACTGAGCACCTTGCACTCAAAATTTGTTCCCCGAAATCTGATTAAACACAACCATTTTTTATAATTTCACCCTCAGTTTACCAGCCCGTAATTAGTGTATCCAAATAATTGAAAATCCCGGTTCATCAATACAATGAAGAATAAAATGAAGCTTATTGGTATTATACTAGTTTTGGGTTGCCTGGTTTGCCGGAATACTTCAGCTAAAACAATATATACTGTTTTACCTGATTCTGGTAGCGTTAAACCCGCTGATTCATGGGCTATTCAGATTCTCAATATTATACAGCAAAAGGCCGGCCAGGGATCTGTAATTAAAGTCGCGGTTGTCGACGATGGATTCAGGCTTTCGCATAAAGCGCTTAAAGATTATGTTTTTACAAACGAAAAAGAAATTCCCGGGAATTTCCAGGACGACGACCAGAATGGGTTTACCGATGATATTCATGGCTGGGATATTTCGGATAACGACAATGATGTTTCGATAAAAAAAGGAGCCGAAGAAGTTTATTTTCATGGAACGTATATCACAGGAATTATAACATCCGTATTTAAGCAGTGTTACGGCAACGAAGCAAGTCAGCACCTAAAGATTATTCCCGTTAAAGTACTGGCTGACCATGCTAAAAACACCTATTTAGCGGATGGATACAAAGGCATCAGGTATGCCTGCGATATGGGAGCCGATATTATCTGCTGTGCATGGAGCGGCGGCTTCATGACTGATGATGATAAAGCTGTAATTGCCAAAGCCATTCGTAACGGGACCATCATCATTGGTTCGGCTGGTAATTTCTTTACAGAAAAGGCAGAACCTCCCTCCTCTTTCCCGGGAGTGCTTTGTGTTGCCGCCCTGGATTCCCTGTTACGGAAAAGCAAGGTTTCAAATTACGGTATGAGGGTGGATATTGCCGCCCCGGGAGTATCGGTTTTTGGTGCTTTTCCACTGGCCGACAATTCGTTTACTTACGATAACGGTACTTCCCCCGCCACAGCACTTATTACCGGCTGTGTGGCTATTTTAAAAGCATTGAAGCCCGAAGCCTCGGCAACGGAAATCCTGGATGCGATCAGAAATACTGCCAGGCCGGTCGACAGCGTAAATTTAACCTATTGCGGAAAGCTGGGCGCCGGTTTGCCCGATATGGCAAAAGCCATTGAATTTATCAGGAACCCGGAAAGCCGGTACACTGCCTTTAATCCCGTGCTGCCCGAAGGGAAAATATTCTACAAGCGAAAGCTAAGTCCGCAGACGTACCAGGTACATCCTTACGGAGCTTTCCAGGGAATTCATTTCTATTCAGCCTCAGGGGAATATAAGGGGAAAGTAAAACTGTACAACAGCGATTCAGTACGGTATTCCGGGTCCATAGCAGGTATCAGCCGTGGCTTATATTTACCCGGAAGCACGTTGACGATGGAACTCAACCCTAAATCCGGTCTTTCAAAGAATATGGAATTCAGTTACTATATGGAAACCATTGATTCCACAACGCTTTATTGCAAGGATATACAGGAAATTAATGAGGAAAGCGGCACTATATCCGACAATAGCGGCAAGCAGAATTATGCAAACAATTCCGCGTGCAAGTGGCAGCTTACGGTTCCTGAAGGAAAAAAGATACGGATCGAATTTGAAGAACTGGATACCCAGCCCAATGTGGATTTTGTCTGGATTTTTGACGGAACCTCGACTCTGCCTGAGAATTTACTTGCCAAATTCTCAGGTAGCAATAAGCCACCTGTAATTACCTCCTTCAACAATAAAGTTTTAATATGGTTTTTAACCGATGGCAGCACAACAGGAAAAGGATGG
The DNA here is from genome assembly GCA_963665485.1 of Bacteroidales bacterium. Taxonomy (GTDB): domain Bacteria; phylum Bacteroidota; class Bacteroidia; order Bacteroidales; family UBA4417; genus UBA4417. Next base: position 3,783,653 of record OY762227.1, read on the forward strand.
AAACTAAAATACGAGGCAGTGAAGTGATATTGTAATTGAAAAATGCAAAAGAGCCACTTTCCAATATTGAAAAATGGCTCTTAAAAAAAGGAATATATCTTGAATTACAAACTCATCCTCAGCAAATTCAGTGCCCCACCAGCCTTAAACCATTCAATCTGCATCTGGTTATACGTATGATTTACAGGGAATTGATCCGTGGTTCCATCGGAGTGATGCAAAACCAAAATCAGTGGCTTACCAGGAGTAAATGTTGTGAGCCCGGTTATATCTATGCGATCATCTTCACGAATAAATTCATAATCAGCTTTGTTGGCAAAGGTAAGAGCCAGCATTCCCTGTTTTTTCAGGTTGGTTTCGTGGATCCGCGCAAATGATTTTACCAGGATTGCTTTTACTCCCAGATGACGAGGTTCCATGGCTGCATGCTCGCGTGAGGATCCTTCGCCATAATTTTCGTCGCCGACAACAACGGAGCCTAAACCAACAGCTTTGTAAGCCCTGGCAGTTCCCGGAACAGTGTCGAACTCCCCGTTTAACTGGTTTTTAATCAGGTTGGTTTTCTCACCAAAATAATTCACGGCACCGATAAGCATGTTATTGGAAATATTATCAAGGTGACCGCGGAATCGTAACCATGGACCGGCCATCGAAATATGATCGGTGGTACATTTGCCTTTGGCCTTGATAAGCAAAGGAAGTCCAAGCAAATCTGATCCTTGCCATGCGCCGAATGGTTCCAGTAGCTGAAGCCTTTCAGAATCTGGTTTCACCGAAATAGTTATTGCTGAGCCATCTTCAGGAGGTGCCAGGAAACCGGGATCTTTCACATCAAATCCTGCCACCGGAAGTTCGATGCCTTTGGGTTCATCCAGTTTCACTTTTTCTCCGGATTCATTTACAAGAAAATCTGTAAGCGGATTAAAGCAAAGATCACCAGCGATAGCATAAGCTGTTACAATTTCAGGCGAAGCCACAAAACCGTGGGTATTTGGATTACCATCATTACGTTTTGCAAAATTCCGGTTAAAGGAAGTTATTATTGAATTGCGTCTTTCGGGATCATCGGTATGCCGTTTCCACTGACCGATACATGGCCCACAGGCATTTGCCATTACAACACCGCCTATTTTCTCGAAATCAGCAAGTAAACCATCACGTTCGGTTGTAAAACGGATTAATTCCGAACCAGGTGTAATTATAAACTCAGCCTGCACTTTCAGGTTCTTTGATGTGGCTTGCCTGGCAACAGAAGCTGCACGGGTAATATCTTCATACGATGAATTTGTACATGAACCTATAAGTCCAACCTCAAGTTTCTGAGGATATCCTTTTTCTTTAACCACTTTTACAAATTCCGAAATGGGGAAGGCTGCATCTGGAGTAAAAGGTCCGTTTACAAATGGTTCCAGAGTATTCAGATCAATTTCAATAACCTGGTCAAAATACTTTTCAGGAGAATTATAAACATCAGCATCGGCACGAAGATCAGCGATAATACCATCGGCAAGTGTTGCAATTTCTTCACGTCCAGTCGCCTTCAGGTAATCGCTCATTTTAGCATCGTATCCGAAAATCGAAGTCGTAGCCCCGATTTCGGCGCCCATATTACAGATAGTTCCTTTTCCGGTTGCTGAAATAGAATCGGCTCCATCGCCGAAATACTCTACTATGCAACCTGTTCCGCCTTTAACGGTAAGGATTCCGGCAACCTTCAGAATAATATCTTTGGCGGATGCCCAGCCACTCAATTTACCGGTTAGTTTAATCCCTATTAGCTTTGGCATTTTCAATTCCCAGGCCATTCCGGCCATAACATCCATGGCATCGGCACCACCTACTCCAATGGCAATCATGCCAAGTCCGCCGGCATTAACTGTATGAGAATCAGTACCAATCATCATTCCGCCTGGGAAAGCATAGTTTTCAAGAATTACCTGGTGGATAATTCCTGCGCCTGGTTTCCAGAATCCAATTCCATATTTTGCTGACACCGATTCGAGGAAGTCGTAAACTTCTTTATTCTGCGAAAGCGCAACATCCAGATCGGCACTGGCACCAACCGAAGCCTGTATAAGGTGATCGCAATGAACCGTGCTGGGAACAGCGGTACTACTACGACCAGCTGTCATAAACTGCAACAGGGCCATTTGAGCGGTCGCGTCCTGCATGGCAACCCGGTCGGGGCCGAAATTCACATAGTCTTCGCCCCTGCCATAAGGCTTTGAAGGTAATTCGTCCCAAAGGTGGCTGAAAAGGATTTTTTCACTGAGAGTAAGCGGCCGATTTACTACTTTACGTGCTTTTTCAATTTTGGAAGGTAACTCTGCATAAACCTTCCTGACCAGTTCAATGTCAAATAACATATTGATTGTATTTAAATAACTTGATGTTTTGCCACCACTAAATTACAGTTTACTTTCTATTTAAACAAACCCATCTGCCATTCGTTCAATAAAAACTGATTACATTTGCCAAAGTGAAGAAAGCAACTATGAAAATATCATCGCTATTACTTTGTGGATTATTGATTTATAATTCATTAGGATATTTTATGGTACTTTCTGTAATGCGCGTAGCGGTTCGCCATCAAAAGTGGGCAAAATTATCTGCGATTCCTGAAAATCAGCTTACAACATTTATTTTTAATAAGAATGAACAGAATTCAAGATTAGAAATTGAGAACTCAAGGGAAATTCGTGTGGATGGAAAGTTATTTGATGTTGTAAGTATAACTGATGATGGCAACCAACTAAAGTATCGTTGTGTACACGATTACGAAGAAGAAACATTAATATCAAAAACCCGGCTTTTTAATTCACAAGCTCAGCAAATACCATTTCAGAGCACAGCAAGAAATATCATTGATAAAATAATCAAAACAGGTTTTTGTATAGTAACGTCATCTTCATTTTCAGAGTGTTCATCACTTATTGAACCAGGTTTTTCCATAATTCATTATTCAGGACCAATCATTCAAATTTCATCTCCTCCTCCGCAACAAGTCATCTGATTTTTCATTTATTACTTTTTCCCGCGCTCCGATATTTCTGAAATAGCCGGGAAATATTAAATTTCTCAACTTTTACACTTCAGTGTATGCAGTTGCTATTTATAGTATGTTACTAAACAACTCATTACCAATGAATAAACTAATCACTTTGCTTTTATTGCTCTTTGCCGGAGCATCCTTTGCTCAACAGGTTCGCGTAATCAGTAAGTCCGACCTGCAACCCGTCAGCAATTGCTCAATTTATAACTCTGAAAAATCAATTTATACTACCACTGATAATAAAGGTATAGCTGATCTTTCGAAATTCAAAAACACAGATAAGCTAACATTCACACATATTTCCTTTCTTCCTGTCGAATTTGAGAAATCATTTTTTACTGCCCAAACAACTGATATTGAACTTACAGTTGCTGTTATTAACCTACAGGAAGTTGTGCTTTCTGCCAATAAATCCGAAGAGAAATACCGCGACTTGCCGGTAAGGATTGATATTATTCCAGCCAGGCAAATTCAACTCAGCAATCCGCAATCAACCGCCGATCTGATGCAGCAGAACGGTACAGTATTTGTCCAGCAAAGCCAGCTTGGAGGAGGCAGCGTTGTTTTGCGAGGAATGGAAACTAACCGTGTGTTAATGGTTGTAGATGGTGTAAGGATGAATAACGCCATATACCGTGCCGGCCACATTCAGAATGTAATAACAATTGATCCAAATACACTGAGCCGTATTGAAGTTGTTCATGGCCCGGGATCGGTGATTTACGGAAGTGACGCAATGGGCGGTGTTATGCATTTTTATACCAAAAACCCGGTGCTTTCAACGAACGGGAAAGTATATTCCTCTGGTAATGCTATGCTGCGCTATTCATCAGCAGCCAACGAATTTTCGCAAAGTTACAGCGTAAATATTGGTGGAAAGAAAATAGCCGCTTTACTTGGAGGAAGCACTAAAAGCATTGGTGATCTTCGGGAAGGAAGTAAGCGCGACAGCAAATATGGAGATTGGGGAAAACGCCTTTATTATGCCGAACGTATTGACGGGAAAGACGTTATGACAACTAACAGCGATCCGCTTGTACAAAAAGGTTCAGGGTATTCACAGTACGATCTTTTCGGCAAAGTTCTGTTCAAACCTACTGAACATTATGCTATGACTCTGAATTTGCAGTATTCAAATTCTGGCAATATTCCCCGTTACGATCGGTTGAATGAAATGTCGGGTGCCACTCTTAAATATGCCGAATGGTATTACGGCCCTCAAACCCGTATGTTAATTTCGTTGAAAAACGAATGGTCGAAACCTACAAAGCTATATGACAATGCTATTGTTACTGCTGCTTACCAGAACATCAGCGAAGACAGGATTAGCCGGGGTTTTGGAAAATCTAAGACAAAACACCAGGAAGAAACAGTGAATGTACTTTCGCTCAACGCCGATTTCATGAAAAAGATTTTCAGTAAAAGCGAACTTCGTTACGGCTTGGAAGGTATTCTGAATCTTGTTGATTCGAAAGCATATAACAAGAACATAAATACAGGTGATGTTACATATGATGCTGCCACGCGTTATCCTGATGGTGGTGACAACATGAAAAATATTGCCGCTTATGCTACCAACAATTGGGAAATAAGCCCTAAACTCATTTTCTCACAGGGCATCAGGTTCAATTATATTGCTCTCAAAGCCAAATATACACAGGAAATGATGGACCTGATAAAATTTCCTTTCGACGCTACTATGAAACAGGACAATACTGCCGTAAACGGAAGTCTCGGACTGGTTTATATGCCTGGAAATGGCTGGAGAATTACAACAAATCTGTCTACCGGTTTCAGGGCTCCAAATATCGATGATCTTACGAAACTAAATGATTCGAACAGCTCTGACCAACTCATTATCGTTCCAAATCCGGAACTGAAACCTGAAACCGCATACAATGCTGAAGTTACTATCGGTAAAACATTCGGAGATTTTCTTCAATTTGAAGTCACCGGATACTATACCTTACTTGCAAATGCCTTTGTAACACAACCTTTCCTCTATAATGGCCAGGATTCAATATTATTTGATGGAACTCTTTCAGCTGTGCAGGCAATGCAGAATGTAGATAAAGCAAGCATTTACGGGTTCGAAGCAAGCACGCTTGCACAGATAACCAAATCCTTATCATTACGTAGTACTCTCACGTACACCTACGGTCATGTTAAAGCCGAAGATGTTCCTCTCGACCATATTCCACCGATGTTTGGATTAACTTCCCTCAAACTTGAACTCAGCAAGTTTACAGGAGAGTTTTATGCCCGTTACAACGCATGGAAACATATTAAAGATTACAGCCCAAGCGGCGAAGACAATGAAGCCTACGCCACAGTGGATGGAATGCCGTCTTGGTTCACACTTAACCTGCGGGCAGGTTACCAGTTCAACAGAAATATCAGCCTGCAGGCCGGCCTTGAAAATATCCTGGATAAACATTACCGGAATTTCGCCAGCGGGATAAGCGCTCCCGGGAGAAATGTTTTTGTGACGCTGAGAGCGACATTGTAAATAATCAATCAAGAAAAAAGAAAAATAGCAGCCGGAAATCCATACCACCGGCTGCTATTCGTTATTCGTTATTCGTTATTCGTTATTCGTTATTCGTTATTCGTTATTCGTTATTCGTTATTCGTTATTCGTACATCGTTATTCGTAAATCGTAAATCGTACATCGTTATTCGTACATCGTAAATCGTAAATCGTTAATCACTTTTCACTTTTCTCCCTACTCCTTTCCCCCTCTTTCTCCCGTAAACTGGTCTTCCTTATTTTTAAACAATACATTAAAAGTGGTAAGGCTACCGTAAATCCTGGTTATATATTGCTCAAGATCAACCTTTTCCTCATCAGTAAGCGCGCTTGCGTTTATACGCTGTTCCATAACTCGTACCCGGTCACGGACCATTACGATTTTATGAAAAAAAGTTTCAATTGGTACTTCTTTCTCTTTCAGACTTTTATCTCCGGGGTAAAGAACCATTCTGCCTCCGGTCCATTTCTGCCCTAAAGGAACTGTTTCCTGCACATCACTGAAACGTCGCAGAACTCTTATCAGGCTCTTTTCCATTTTCTCATAAGTAACCAGGTCCGATGGCGTTTCTAAAGCCTCAAATACATCCAGGCCTTCGTAATCGCGCATAATCTGCCTTACGCCATGATCGATAAAGCATATTTCATAGGCATCTGAACGGATCTGAACTACAACGCCTTTACCAAATTGCGGGTGTTTAACACGTGATCCTACGCCCAAAAGTATCTCTGACATAAAAGTTAGGTTTAAATTTATTTCATTTGCAAAAATAGGATTTCCGGCAATACATATCAGACAGATATGAAAATTTGAAGTTTGTTATTCATTACAATAACCAAACATCTATCGTACTTTAAACTTTTAATCTATTTCAGTGTTTAATCAATAAATTTATAAAAAAATGAAAAATATCGCTATTCTCGGAACAGGAATGGTTGGTGATACACTGGCAACCAAATTAGTTACTCTGGGTCATAAAGTTAAAATGGGTTCGCGTACAGCAAATAATGAAAAAGCTACTGCATGGGCAAACAGAAACGGTGAACTTGCCTCAAACGGAACTTTCGCTGATGCCGCCGCTTTCGGCGAAATTATTTTCAATTGTACTTCCGGGCAGGTTTCGCTTGAAGCGCTTCAGTTAGCCGGGCGCGAAAACCTACAGGGAAAAATTCTTGTTGATGTGGCTAATCCACTCGATTTCTCAAAAGGAATACCTCCTTTGCTCACAGTTTGTAACACCGACTCACTGGGCGAAGTAATTCAGCGCCAGTTTACTGATGTTAAGGTTGTTAAAACTTTAAATACGATGAATTGCCAGTTAATGACAAATCCAGGCGCCTTAAAAGATCCAGGAAATGTGTTTATCTGTGGAAATGATACCGACGCCAAAGTCGAGGTCGAAAGCATATTACGATCATTCGGTTGGGAAAAAATTATCGATCTTGGGGATATTACTGCTGCCCGTGGAACCGAGCAGGTTCTTCCTATTTGGGTAAGGTTGATGGGCAAACTGGGAACTGCGATGTTTAATTTCAGTATTGTTCAGTGAGAATTCAATTATAAATTCAAAGTCTCAAATTCCAGGTCTCAAATTTAAAAAAACAATTTCATGATTATACTTATTTATAACCATTACTCGATTCCACCTTCCCCTGGATTTTGGAATTTGAAATTTTAGACTTGGGTCCTATTTTTTAAGTTCCTTGTGAATAGCTAACACCTGCGGAATAACCAAAGAAATCTCATCATTAATTATTTCGAAATCAGCCATTTCCCTTTTCTTATCCTGCGACCATTGGTTACGGATACGATCAGAAACCATTTCTTTAGTGCTTCTATCACGGGCAATAACGCGGGAAATACAAAGTTCTTCCGGAGCAGTAACCAGGATAGTTGCTTCAAATAAACGATCAAAACCTGTTTCAAACAAAATAGCTGCTTCCTGCAGAATATATTTTTGATCCGCGTATAACTTGCCCCATTGCGAAAAATCTTCTTCGACCAATGGATGAATAAGGCTATTTAAAGCCGAAAGTTTTTCTTCATTACTGAAAACAATTTCGGCCAGGACTTTACGATCAATTTTGTTTTGTGGATCAAGCACTTGCTTGCCAAACAATAAAGTGATCTGTTCTGTAACTTTTTCAGAATCAACTATTTTACGGGCTTGCTTATCAGCATGATACACCGGAACTCCAAGAATTTCAAAAATCCGCGCTACCGTGGATTTCCCTGTTCCGATATTGCCGGTTAGCCCGATGCGAATCATTTCGAAATAATGATATATTCAACTTCAGCAGGACTGATTTTCAGAACTCTGACTTTTGAAGGAGTTTTTATCAGAGTTACTTTTAATTTCTTTTCCTTTACTGACGACGGCAGGAATTCAACTTGTGCCGAAAAATCGGAGGCGGCTATATGAGGATATGCGGTTAAAGGAATCCTGCATACAATCTCCACTTTATCAGGAAAAATCTTAACATTTTCTCCATTCCCTGAAACTGAAACAGGAACAGTATATCCCGCTTCTGTTACTTTCTCAACTTTTAGCTTCACTGTGACTGAATCCGTTGAGAATTTCAATAAACTAGCCCTATACCCTTTTTTCAATGCGGCTTTTATAGTAACACTGCTATCAAGTTGGGAGAGTTGAAGCTTCTGCGTTGTAATAAAGGATAATGTGTCGATTATGCTTTTAATGCTCGAAACCGTAACAAACTGTGGCCTGAATGTGATGCTGTCAGTGATATCAAACTGGCCGTTAAGCGTATAATCCAAATCAAGTTTTATCGGCACTTGTTTAACAAAAATCTTTGAAAACCTAAAAAAGAGAGTATCCGGTTTTATATAAGAAATTTCTTTATCGAAACGGATCTGGGTTTTCAATTGCTCTACTATTCTGGACGAAGGCAAATAGGCAATGTACCCGTCGGTGGTCGGGCGTATTTTCAATGTCGACAGATCAATGGTAAGTTCACGCAGTTTAGGCGCATATTTCGCAGCCAGCAATTCGAATCCCTGCGCGCTCATCCCGACACTTATCACACTATCACCACTGTGAGTGAGAATAAGGTCTCGGGGGGCATTTATGAAAGAAATATTATACTTGATTTCGTCGGTATAATCTTTCATCAGTTCGATAAACAGCCACATGAGAATACTTATCACAAGACAGACCAGAAAGACAATCAACCTCGGATGAGATCGGTGTTCTTTCCGGCCTGTTTTGATAGGCTTCGCACTTGCGTCAACTTGGCTATCAATTGCCATCGTATATGAAATAATGTGAGACTTAGGTAAACACAAACAATTTAAAATAGTACAATAAATCTGGTTATCGTAATTTTCTTAAGTGTCCAAGTTCCTTAGTCTGCTTTTCTTAGTTCAACTAGAAAATCCTGTTTCACTATTTGGCTGGTTCGCCGGTAAGCTGATCCTGTGAATCAGCAGCAACAGCCGATTTCTCAAGTTTAAGTTTTACACCACCTTCAACTTCAATGGTACAAGTGGTTTCCTGCATTTCTACAATTTTACCATGAATACCACCGATGGTAATAATTTTCTGTCCTTTCGACAGGCCTTCCCTGAATTTCTTCTGGTCTTTCTGCCTCTTAACCTGGGGGCGGATAAAGAAGAAATAGAATACAACAAAGATCAGTACAAGAAAAATAAGTGAGCTGGCCATTGAGCCACCACCTGCACCTTGTCCTGCCGGAGGAGCCATAAGTAAGATGTTTAGTAAATTCATTGGTTTGGTTTTTACGTAGTTGATTATTAATTATTTAAGCAATGTTATTTTAACTATCTATTTCACCGATTATTAGGGATTTAATCCGTAGTGTAGTAACTGCGGACTCGGCATTTGTGTATACACTAATTGATTTGGTTTGGAGTCCATGTTTGCCAGTACTGTCAAAACTAACATCAATCGATGACTCTTCGCCGGGTTTAATGGGTTGTTTTGGATAAGCAGAAACAGTACATCCACACGAAGTACTTACATTAGAAATAATAAGTACTGATTTCCCGGTATTTTTAAATTTAAAAGCGTAGGTGATCTTTTCGCCTGACTTAATTTTACCAAAATCGTGTAAATCCTCTTTAAAACTAATCACCGGCAGGGCATTCTTATCCATTTTCATTTCGGCTGAATCAGTATTGGAAATACCGGAAAGCTTTTCTGTATTACTGTTTTTCGAACTACAGGATATAATTATCGCCGAAATACAGACAAATAGTATTAAAGCGAAAAAGTTCTTTTTCATACAAATTGTTTTTAAACGAAAATGCAAAAGTAACAATTCATTGGCAGATGGCTACTAAATCAGAGAAATATCACGGATTATATAGGTGTTATAGTCACCAAGGTAGGTAAATCCGACTTTAGTGTAAAGACCAAGCGCTTTTAAATTATCCTTATGGACTTCAAGTTTTATCTGCGTTCCGAATTTCTTGGCCTGTCTCAGCGATTCGTTAAGAAGCATTTTGGCCAGTCCATTTCCCTGGAAATCAGCCCGGATTCCAAAATGATGAAGATATGTCCGCCTGCCATCAACAGTTAGCCAGGAGGTTCCTATAATTATTTCCGAGCCTTTTTCAACCAACAGCAGAAGCTGCCCGCCCATTTTTACTGTATGATTAATGATCTGAAGATCATCACCACGATGAGCGCCTCCAAGTCCAAGGCTTTCCCATAAACGAACAATTTCAAGGTAATCGCTTTCAGAAAATTCGCGGATGTAGAAACCTGGCTGCATTGAGGATGAACAGGTATAAGAAAAAAGTTAACAGTAAATTGTACTTTGTTAATCGCAATTCGTACATCACAAATCACAAATCGTAAATTACTCCATAAGTCCCCTACCCGATTTTTTAACTATCCCCTGTTCTTTATAATCTACAATAAGTTTATCGAGTACACCGTTGATAAATATTTTGCTTTTGGGCGAACTGTATTCTTTTGACAGTTCAATATACTCATTCAGAGTAACTTTTATAGGTATCGAGGGGAATTCAATCAGTTCGGTAATGGCCATTTTAAGAAGAATTGTGTCCATAACCGCAATGCGTTCAAGATCCCAGTTCGAAGCGCGCTCGCTGATAACTTTATTCAACTCAGTGCTGTTTATCAATGTTTTACGATACAGATGTTTTACGAATTCCATATCTTCGCTGCCATCGCTGTTGTTTTCGTCCTTTAGTAATGCCGGAAGACTGGTAAATTCGTCAGCTGTTTCCTTATATCCTTTTATCGTTTTATCAACCATCATCACTGCGGTATCAAAATCTTCGGTCCAGTAGATATTTCTTTCATCGAAATAACTCCTCAGGTGATCCGATTCGGAGAAAAGGCGCAGAATCACCATTTCAACTATATGTTTCTCATCAGCATAGCTTACTGTCGGCTTGTTCATGTACGAAATATAGGCTTCATCCTCACGCATAAGGTTGTAAAACTTCCTTATCATTTCTTCTTCATCAACCCAGTTAATTTTGTAGACGGCATTACGTTTCAGGTAATCACGGTTATTTTCAAGCTGACTGATGAAACGGTTCTGGATAAAACGAAGATTTGGATCCAGATCCTCTGCTGTAGGAAGCTGTTTCATCCGGTTTTCCTCTATACGCTTCCGCGCGAAATCCGAAATTTCGATGATAAGAGAAAGCTGGTAGATGTAAAGTTCGTAGAGTTTGTCAAGACTCACTATTAGTTGTTTCTCCCCTGCACTTATACTTTCAGGACCCTCCTGTTGAAAGGCGTAAATCGCCTGCATTACTTTTATTCGAAGAAACCTTCTGCTTAGCATAAAATGTAAATGAACCGTTAATGTTTGAAGCCGCAAAGGTAAGAAATTTGGCGAAACCATAACTGAAAATCAAAAAATATGGAGTTGCTGAATTTACAATCCGGCGCAAATGAGCGACGTAAATCAACTTTAAAACCGTTTTAAACAACAGCATTCTAGTGTTAGCACTTAATGCTTTTAGGTCTTTGACCGCTGTATAATTTCATCAAACCATTTGCAAATCTTTACTAAAATATTCATTTTTAGAGGTTTTATCCTTTGTGAATTTGCTTTTTTACATCTGTTTAAAATTTAAACTTTCAAAAGCTGCTAATTTATTTTTGCAAAAGTGAAAGACTGTTGCCAATTGAAATATAATTTCTACATTTGCGTTGAAGAAGGAGAAATTATTTAACACAAAATGTTATAAAAAGATGGAAGAATTTGATTATTCAGACACGAGAGAAGATGTATTCTCAAGATCGGTGAAAGCAGGGAAACGCACATACTTTTTTGATGTTAAAAGTACTCGTGACAAGGAGTTATACATTACAATAACCGAAAGCAAAAAGCGGTTTGATAATGCGTTAGCCAAGTTTGTTTACGACAAGCATAAAATATTTCTCTACCAGGAAGACTTCGAAAAATTCATGCATGGCCTCCAGGATGCTTATTCTTTCATAGAAACTGGCAAGGAACCACCTGAAAGAATTTATAAAGAAGTTAAAAGACTTCTTACTGACATTGATCCAGCAAGCACAAGCACCGAAATAACAGAATAAATTATAACCATTATTAGTATTTCAATCCATTTTAAAAACCTGGTATGTATCAGGTTTTTTAATTATAGTGAACTCCAAAAACTTATTAACACTGGTTTAAAGTGGCAAGCGCTTTTTTGTACCTTTGCCAGCTATTACATTCTTGAAATTTCTTAGCTGAAAACAGGCTATTTATTTTCAATTAATTGGATTCAAACACATTAACACCTAAATAACACCTGCACTAATGGGTAAAATAATTTCCATTGCAAACCAAAAAGGCGGAGTCGGCAAAACCACTACCGCAATTAATCTTGGTGCTGCTTTGGCCGTATTGGAATTTAAAACTTTAATCATTGATGCTGACCCTCAGGCAAATGCAACTTCAGGCGTTGGTTACGATCCTAAAAATATCAAAGCCAGCATCTACGAATGTATTATCGAAGAAGTTGAAGCTAAAAATATCATTCTGAGTACTGAAACACCAAACCTGTTTTTGTTGCCGGCACATATCGATTTGGTAGGCGCTGAAATAGAAATGATTAATCTGCCAAACCGTGAAATCAAAATGCGCAAAGTTGTTGATGAACTCCGCAACGACTACGATTTTATTTTGATTGACTGTTCACCGTCCCTGGGTTTGGTTACTATAAACTCCCTGGTAGCATCTGATTCAGTAATTATCCCGGTACAATGCGAATATTTTGCGCTTGAAGGATTAGGTAAATTACTGAATACCATTAAAATAGTTCAATCCCGTTTGAATCCGAAACTCGATTTCGAAGGAATTCTGCTCACCATGTATGATGGTCGCCTGCGACTTTCCAACCAGGTAGTGGAGGAAGTAAAGACGCATTTCCAGGATATGGTTTTTAATACCATTATAGCACGAAATACACGTTTGGCTGAGGCTCCAAGTTTTGGACAAACTGTTTTGATGCACGATGCCGGCAGCACAGGTTCACTGAATTACCTCAATCTGGCGAGAGAAGTGCTGCAGAAAAATAAAATGACCACGCTTACTCAAGAGCAAAAAGAAATAAAGGTTCAGGAATAATGGCAATTCAAAAAAAGACAGGATTAGGACGTGGATTGAGTGCGATACTCGAAAGCCCCGAGACGGATATTACATCGAAAGATATTTCGGGTAACTATGTTGCCGGTGCAATCGCCAATCTTCCTCTCGGTAAAATTGAGACTAATCCTTTTCAGCCACGCGAAGATTTTGACCAGGCAGCATTAGCTGAACTCTCTCAGTCTATACTGGAACAAGGTATTATTCAACCTCTTACGGTCCGTAAGATGGGATACGATAAGTATCAGCTGATTTCCGGCGAACGTAGGTTCAGGGCTGCAGGTCTTGCAGGAATTGAGTCAGTTCCCTGTTACATCCGCGTAGCTAATGATGAGCAAATGCTCGAATGGGCACTGATTGAAAACATTCAGCGCGAAAACCTTAATGCTATTGAAATTGCTATCAGCTACAACAGGCTTATAGAAGAATGCAGCCTCACCCAGGATGAACTCAGTAAACGGGTTGGCAAAAACAGGACTACAGTGACCAATTATATGCGGTTACTCCGGTTGCCCGCCGAAATTCAGGCCGCGCTGAGAGATGCGTCAATAAGCATGGGACATGCCCGTACATTGATCAATGTTGAAGATGAAACAAAACAATTACTCATAACACGGAAAATTATTGCCGACGGACTTTCGGTACGTGAAGTTGAAAAGCTTGTACGCCAGCTCGATAAAGTTGTTTCGCCTGTTTCAAAGCCTGGTAAAATAGCTCTTCCGTTGAAGTATGAAGTAATGAAAGATTCACTTCAGGAGCGCCTGAACCGGAAGATTGAATTAAATCGTACGCCAAAAGGGAAAGGAAGTATTGTAATACCTTTTACATCCGATGATGATTTGCAGGCAATAATTTCGAAGCTAGGACTTGAATTACACCAGTGATAAACGAATTCACATACATTAATAAACAACCGGAACAAAGTCTGCCGATTTCCTTAACTAAGAAAGTTCGCGGGCTTTGTTTTGTTTTTACGCTGTTGGTGCTTTTTGCTGATTTTGCCGGAAACAAAGTTCAGGCGCAGGATACTAATGCTATAATTAGTAAACCGGTTCCTGTCATGGCCAAAGTGCATTCACCCCGGAAAGCGACTATTTTTGCCCTGGTTCTGCCAGGTTTAGGGCAGGCTTACAACCACAAATACTGGAAGCTTCCGCTTGTTTATGCTGGTTTTGGCACTATGATTTATTTTATCCGTACTAATAGTAATTATTACAAAGAGTTTAGTGCTGCTTACGAATGGGTAAATGTAACCAGCCAGATAAATTATCCGCCTACTCCTGTAAATATTTTTCATCCCATACCCGATCCGCCAAATGATTGGGCAACCAAAGGCTATACAGCGGATCAGCTGAAAGAAGGACGTGATTATTACAGGCGGAATCTTGAAGTTTCTTATATTCTTACTGGACTGTGGTACATTCTTACTGTTGTAGATGCTACCGTCGACGCACATTTCTTCGACTATAGTATAAATGATGACCTGACACTTAGAGTTGATCCCTGGCTTCCTACACTGGGAATGAATACTTCAAATGGAATTTCAGGAGGCATAAACCTGAGTTTGCGGTTTTAGGCTGATTATCAACAAGCTATTGGTACCAGATTCAAAAAAAATAAATTATTTACCACTAAATTAACCCCAAATAAAACCATTATTTATGAAAATTGCGCTTCTGGGATATGGAAAAATGGGACATGAGGTCGAAAAAATCGCTCATGAACAGGGACATTCGATAGTGCTTATAATTGATAATGAAAATGATTGGCTCGAAAAAGGGGAACAACTCAAAAGCTGTGATGTTGCGATTGAATTTTCGATGCCTGCCATTGCGATTGAAAACATTCGCAGATGTTTCGATGCAAATATACCGATAGTAGTAGGAACCACAGGATGGTACGATCATTTCCAGCAGATTTCGGATCTTTGTGTCAGCGGGAACAAAACTTTGTTTTATTCGACTAATTTCAGCATTGGTGTAAATATATTTTTTGACATAAACCGAAGGCTTGCCTCGCTGCTCGAAGCTTATCCTATGTATTCGCCGGCTATGGTTGAAATACATCATACTCAAAAACTGGATGCTCCAAGCGGAACAGCAATCACTCTTGCGAATGATATTATAGCTGAAAACCAGAGGTATGCAAAATTCACTGAAGCTGATCCTCAACCCGGAGAAATTGCCATTCATTCCATTCGTGAAGGAAATGTTCCCGGCACACATACCATAACCTGGAGCTCAGAAATTGACCAGATAACCATAACTCATGAAGCAAAAGGCCGACGTGGTTTAGCTGCCGGAGCTTTGATGGCTGCTGAATGGGTTCAGAATAAAACAGGAGTTTTCACCATGAAAGATATACTGAGTCTATAAATGCTCTTTTGAGATACTTATAATCCAGTATTTTAACACATATTAACATAACCGGGCAAATCAGCACGTAACTTTTGGCAGAAATTTGCGCCTAACATTTACTTGCGTAACTTTGATAAACTATTGCAACCTATTGCCCCAAGCCTTAATCCTTACTCAATCAAAAAAAACTCATACTATTAATCCTTAACTAAAGAAACCTTCTTATGGATCTGATGACAATTTTATTGCTTATTATCATCCTTTTCCCCATGTTGAATTATTGGATATTCGACGACGCCGGAGTTGGCGGATACAAAGCCCTGATCCCAATCTACAACTATTACGTATGGCTTAAAGTAATCGGTAAACCTTGGTGGTGGCTGCTGATTATGCTTGTTCCTTTCATCAACTTCTTTATGATTATGCTCATGCTTGTGCAAAGTGCGTTAAATTACAGCAAGAATAATCTGGGAGAACAAGCACTTGCGGTACTTATTCCTTTAGCATACCTTCCATACCTGGGTATTTCAAAAAATGAACATTATGTTAAGCCGGAAAACAGGGTAAAAGTAAAAAAATCGCAACTGCGTGAATGGACCGATGCCATAATATTTGCCGTAGTGGCTGCTTCAATAATCCGCATATTTATGATAGAGGCTTATACGATTCCTACGTCTTCCATGGAAAAGTCGTTGCTGGTTGGTGACTTCCTGTTTGTAAGCAAGATGAGTTATGGCCCCAAGCTTCCAAATACCCCGCTTGCTTTCCCGTTTGTACATCACACCATGCCCTTAACCCAATTTACAAAATCATATGTTGAGTGGATTAAATGGCCTTATTATCGTTTCCCGGGCTTTACAGCCATAAAACATGGTGATGTTGTAGTATTTAATTATCCGGATGGTGATACAGTTGCGCTTAAACAACAAAATCAGAGCTATTATGCATTGATTCGTCAATTGGGACGCGAACGTGTTTGGAACGATAAATTTAACTTTGGTGATATTGTTGCCAGGCCTGTTGACAAACGCGAAAACTATATTAAACGTTGTATCGGCTTGCCCGGTGACACAATTCAAATTATTGATGAAGTGGTTCATATTAATGGCAAAGCTCTTGATTTCCCAGAACTTTCTCAGTTTATGTACCAGGTTAAAACAGATGGAAATCCTATTAATAAACGTTTGATTAGCAAACTCGATATTACAGAGGATGTACAGCAGACTGAAACTGGTGACCAGGTAATTACTTTAACCAGGGAATCGGCCGCCAAACTGAAACAACTTCCTAATGTTTTGTCGGTTGAGAAAATAATACAACCAAAAGGATTTTGGCAGCCATATATTTTCCCATTCGATTCAGCTTATGCCTGGAATGTGGATAATTTCGGTCCTTTGTATATTCCCAAGGCAGGAGCTACCGTTAAACTCACTCTTTCGAACCTACCTTTATACTCAAGGATTATCAATGCTTACGAGCTGAATTCTCTGGATGTAAAAGACGGGAAAATATTCATAAATGGAAAAGTTGCAACATCTTATACCTTTAAACTGGATTATTACTGGATGATGGGCGATAACCGTCACAACTCAGCGGATAGTCGTTTCTGGGGTTTCGTACCTGTCGATCATATTGTTGGCAAAGCTGTATTTGTATGGCTTTCGCTTGACAACAACAAGTCGTTGTTTGATGGGAAAATCAGGTGGAGTAAGTTATTCAGAACTATAAAATAACAAGCTAATTTTCACAGATGTTTCACCGAAAGCATTTAATGTGTTAAGTGACTTGTTCGAAAAGAATAACAGGAGATATCTATAATTTAAACAGATCTTTTTCGTTCATAGAAAAAGGTCTGTTTTTTTGATTGAAAATGACTGTCAGTACATTACTAAAAATTTCATAATTTTGCGGTAGTGTGTTCTCTGAAAGCAGCAATCCATCAGGTAACGCAAAACCACTTATCGATTATACCTTATCTGAAATAATGCCCCGATACACCTCAAATTCACTTCCAAAAAACACGCTTCAGGATGAGCCTTCAATGGCCACACCTGAACCTAAGGATAAGAAAAAAGCCAAACCTTCAAAAACGAAGCAGGAAGAAAATCTGAATCCAAAGTCTTCGCGAATAGAAAAACTATCGCAGGTTGCGGGTATTTTCTCGTTACTGACTTCCTTTTTCCTTTTCATAGCAATAATTTCTTTTCTCATCAACTGGTTTGCCGGCGATGCTGACGACATTTTTTCGGGTGTTGGTTTTTCACGGATATTCTCCGATAAAACACTGGAAGCCAACAACCTGGGAGGCCGCCTAGGAGCAGCCGCATCTATTTTACTGGTTAAACAAGGATTTGGAATAGGAACCTTATTCGTTCCCATTTGGTTATTCGTGCTGGGAGTAAGGCTAACTCTAAAACATAAAATTATCGCGCTGGGTTCCAGCCTTGGCTTCATACTTTTAGCCATGGCATGGCTATCAGTAACACTTGGCTTCTTATTCCGTGATTCTGCTTTATCCATCCTGGGTGGAATATCAGGCTATGAATCTTCGCTTTACCTCGAAGGCCTGATGGGTAAATTCGGATTGATGCTTTTGCTGATATTCATTTTTGTTGCCTTTTTAGTCATCGTTTTTAATTTCTCGCTTCACCAGGTTAAACACTGGATCGAAAACCGTAAAAAAGAATCCGCGGAAGGTCTTGATGATGATCTTATTAATCAGAATCCTGAATTTACCGTTAATGCGCGAAATGCCCAGGATGTTCCTGTCGACAAATATAATACCGTTGAATTTGCCGTTAACGATTTTGAAAAAGCAGTAGATCATGCCAAACAACCAGTTCAGCCGCAAAAAGCTAATGGCAATGAGCCGGCAGCAAATACCCAATTTGAGCCGGTATCATTCCCTAAAGCAAAACCACAACCCAATACACAGGTTGAGTTTACTATAGAAACACCCGAAATACCTGTCGCGGTTTCGGATAATGATTTTACAATAATTGCTCCTGTATCCCAGCCTGTTAAGTCTCCATTTGTGAAGGCTGATGATACGCAAGCCGACACTGATGTTGAGCATCATACAATGGATATGGCGTATGATCCGCATCTTGACCTGGCTACATTCAAGCAACCGGGAATCGATTTACTCGACGAATATGGTGCAGGCACAATCAGTGTGACAAAAGATGAACTGGAAGCCAATAAAAACCGCATTGTTTCAACACTTGGAAACTATGGAATTCAAATTGACAAGATTAAGGCAACGATTGGACCAACAGTTACACTCTACGAAATAATTCCAGCTCCCGGAGTGCGCATCTCAAAAATTAAAAACCTTGAAGATGATATCGCGTTAAGTCTTTCGGCACTTGGAATCCGTATTATTGCACCAATTCCCGGAAAAGGAACCATCGGTATTGAAGTTCCTAATCAAAACCCTGCTATTGTTGGAATGAAATCGTTGATTGCTTCAGAGAAGTTTAAAAGCAACCACTATGATCTTCCCTTTGCCATTGGAAAGACCATTCAAAATGAAGAATTCATAGCTGATCTTACCAAAATGCCTCATATCCTTATGGCCGGAGCAACCGGACAAGGGAAATCAGTCGGGCTGAATGCCATTATTACTTCGCTGTTGTACAAAAAACATCCTTCGGAACTTAAATTTGTGATGGTTGACCCTAAAAAGGTTGAACTCACCTTGTTTTCGAAAATTGAGCGCCACTACCTTGCCAAGCTTCCCGATTCCGAAGAAGCTATAATAACTGATACACGAAAAGTTGTAAGAACTCTTAATTCGCTCAACATAGAGATGGACAACCGTTACGACCTGCTGAAAGATGCGCAGGTGCGTAATATCAAGGAATACAACACCAAGTTTATTGCCAGGAAATTGAATCCGCTTACCGGCCACCGGTTTATGCCATACATTGTTTTGGTGATAGATGAGTTTGCCGACTTGATTCTTACCGCTGGAAAAGAAGTTGAACATCCTATAACCAGGCTTGCGCAACTTGCCCGCGCTATTGGTATCCACCTTGTTATAGCTACCCAGCGCCCAAGTGTTAACATTATTACCGGTACAATTAAAGCCAATTTCCCGGCCCGTATTGCTTTCAGGGTGATTTCCAAAATTGACTCACGTACTATCCTTGATACCGGGGGCGCTGATCAGCTAATCGGACGTGGCGACCTTTTAATGTCGCAGGGTGGTGATATGATACGTTTGCAGTGCGCGTTTATTGATTTGCATGAAGTAGAACGCGTTACCGAATTTATTGGCTCCCAGCGAGGTTATCCTTCGGCTTATGCTTTACCTGAATTTAACGAAGAAGAGTCTGAGATACAGCAGGAAATGGATCCCGGCGAACGTGATGAACTTTTTGAGGACGCAGCCTACCTTATAGTTGCAACACAACAGGGTTCAACCTCGCTTCTGCAACGAAAACTCAAATTAGGATACAATCGTGCCGGCCGCATTATCGACCAGCTGGAATCAGCTGGAATTGTCGGACCGTTCGAAGGAAGTAAAGCCCGGGAAGTAAAAGTTGCCACAGAGTTCGCTTTGGAACAATTTTTGAAAGACCTTAACAGTAACAGAAAGCAAGAAGATTACTAAAACAAATAATGAAAATAATGAAAAAACTTATAATGATTGCCATACTGGCAGTATTTGCAATAACCGCTTTTGCCCAGAATGATAAAAAAGCCGCTGCCATTCTTGATGAGGTAACTGCTAAAACAAAATTGTACAAAACGATTAAGATTGAATTTACTTATGCCATGGATAATGCCAAGGAAAAAATCCATGATAAATTTAAAGGATCGTTGCTATCAAAAGGTGATAAATACAAACTTACTGCAGCCGGACAGGATGTGATAAGTGATGGTAAAACGATGTGGACTTACCTTAAAGAAGCTAAAGAAGTGCAGATTAACAATGCGGGTGAAGATGATGACTCATTTACCCCGACAAAATTATTGAGTGGTTACAGTAAAGATTATAAATCAAAATTCATAGAGGAAAAAGGCAATAATCAGATCATTGAACTTTATCCGCTTAAGAAAGGTAAAACATTTACTAAAGTTCAGCTTACCATTGATAAGAGTAAGAAACAAGTCAGCAGATTTGTGATTTACGATCGCAGTGGCAGTACCTTTTCTTATATAGTCGATAAATTTATTGCTGACCAGGCTATAGCGGATAATGTGTTTTCATTTAGCAAAGCCGATCATCCCGGTGTGGAGATTAATGATATGAGGTAGGTTGGTTTATAAGGATTTATGGATTGGGTGTTAGGGAATAAATTCACACATCCAACATTACTTTCCCAACTTCCGCATCATAATATCCTTATCTATACGGTGCATCAATTTACTGCCAATACTCTTAAAACCAGGCGTTCCGTCAGCCATCTGAAACTCAATGGTATCATATAATTCCTGGAGAATGTCAGGTTCTGTTTCCGAAATGCGGTACAATATCTGTATGCAATACATTTTAACAGCTACACTTTCGGTGATAGAAACTAACCACTCGAATGCAATATTTAAAAGTTCACCTTCGGTACCCACAGGAAAGGGTGAACGGGCAATCATTCGTAAAGCATGTCGTTTCAGCCCGTCGTGATTAAATTCGGGAAGTTTAGCGATCAATTGAGGGAGAAAGGGTTCCACCCAGGAGGGTATATTTTCTGAAGCTGTGTCAATAATCCAGGCAGCACGCCGGGAAACAGGCTCTTCTATGTCAAGATAAATTTCCCATAATTCACTGACTAATTCAGGACGCTTAAGCACTATATCAGCTACAAAGTCAGTGTAAGAACGGGAGTTCCCCTTCAGTAATAATTCGCGAAAGTTGAATTTTTCAAATGTCATTTTTTTGTTGCAAAAAAAATCAGGTTTAATGCAAAATAGAGTTAGCCAAGTTATCACAAAAATCCATAATAAAAAATGACTGGTTTGTCTTTTTAAGCAATTTTGCCGATGAAATGCCAATCGCCCCTACTATGAAGAAACGAATTTCCGTATTTTTACTTTACCTTGTTTACTGGTATCTTCTTTTCGTAGTTTCCAGAATTGCTTTTCTCTTCTATTATTCCGATAAATCATCGCAATTAACTGCTTTAGAAATACTTAACACATTTATTTATGGATTTAAACTAGATATTGCTATAGCCGCCTATTTTGCTATTTTACCGGCATTAGTATTAACGGTTACCGTGTTTTTCCAGGGACGATTCATAAAACACTTCTATAATGTATACAGTGCCATTGTAATACTTGTGAGTTCTACAATTATAATTGGAGACTTATATATGTATGGTCATTGGGGATTCCGGATTGACGCCACTCCCCTATTCTATATGACCAACCCTAAAGCGATGATTGCCAGCGTCAGTACTTTTACCGTTATAGGAGGCATCCTGGCAGTCTTACTAATGAGTGGATTACTGTATTTTATTTATTATAAAATATTCAATACAAAGCTACATTCGTTGAATAAAAGCAATAAAGCCGTATATGTTTTGTTGCCGGTTACGATTTCGCTGATTATTGTCTTACGCGGAGGCATCGGAATCGGAAGTCTGTCAACTAGTTCAGCATATTTCTCACAAAAACAGTTCGCCAACCATTCGGCGATTAATCCGATCTGGAATCTGGGATTTTCGATCAGTGAATCAGGTGATCTTAAACATAAATACCAGTATTACAGCGAAAAGGAAGAGACCAATCAGCTTGCCCCGCTTAAATCCGGGAATGGAACAACAATAAACATGTTACGAAATAATCGCCCGAATATTATTCTTATTATCACTGAAAGCCTGACGGCAAAAGCGCTGGTAGCAACCGGCGGACGACCAGGTATCATGCCCGAACTTAACAAACTGGTTAAAGAAGGTGTTCTTTTTGATCAGATTTATGCGGCTTCCGACCGTACCGACAAAGGAATTGCAGCGGTGTTAGCCGGTTATCCTTCGCTCCCTGGTTCCAGTCCTTTGAAATACCAGAAACTAACTGAAAAACTGGCTTTTATTCCTCAAAAACTAAATACAGCAGGCTATAAAAGTGAGTTTTATTATGGTGGCACTTTGCTGTTTGCCAACTATTTTGCATTTCTTGTGCAAGCGGGTTATAACAAAATGATTTCGGATAAGGATTTCCCACCTGCTGATCTGAAATCAAA
Source organism: Bacteroidales bacterium (assembly GCA_963665485.1). Taxonomy (GTDB): domain Bacteria; phylum Bacteroidota; class Bacteroidia; order Bacteroidales; family UBA4417; genus UBA4417. The sequence goes on from OY762227.1 coordinate 3,806,401, forward strand.
ATGGGGTGCATTTGATCATGTTGTTTTAAACAAATGCCTGGAAAATGCTCCTGATAATGATACAAAGTTCTTTAAAACAGTTCTTACTTTAACCAGCCATGAGCCTTTCGAAACGCCTGTAGCTAAAGTGATACAAGGCAACGACGACGACTCTAAATATCTAAATTCTTTACACTACACGGATGCTTCAATTGGGAACTTCATTAAAATAGCAAAAACACGCAAATGGTGGGATAATACGCTGATTATCATAATTGCGGACCACGGAAGCATGAGACCCGGCAACTCAGAAATGTGGGAAAAATCCAAATATCATATTCCTATGATCTGGCTGGGTGGAGCATTGAATGTGCAAGATACTGTAATCAGTAACCTGGCTTCACAGACTGACCTGGCGGCAACATTGATGTCGCAGCTACAGATAAATTCAGATGATTTTAAGTTTAGTAAAAACATACTTTCATCCAATTACATACCCTACTCTTTTTTCACTTTCACCGGTGGATTCGGATTTCAAAAACCTGATAAATTACTGATTTATAATACAGTTACAAATATGTATTCCAAACCAGGACAGATAGCTGACAGCATCATTGAAAAACAAGGTAAAGCTTATCTGCAATCCGTTTACATGGACTTTTATAACAAAAACAAATAGATTTATTGTCTCATACTAAGTAATCACAAAAAATCCTGCTACATGAGAAATACCTCATTTCAACAGGTTTAAATGTTCAATTATGCTTATTTACATTTTTCCTATTTCTTAACCGGCGCCTTCACTTTCCGCCCATATTTTTCATATTCAATCTTAACTATTGTGGCAGGCTCATTATCATCGTCACCAATCTGGGATACTTTGCTAAAAATCCGTGGATATTTTTCCTGGATAAATGCCATGTAACGCTCTACGGTATTGATAATCATTCCGTCCTTTTGAGTGGAATTCCGTCGGAGGTTAGCTGTCAGAATATGAGTAACACCATCATTTTGCAGCTGGTTGAGTAAGGAGTCGGGATAATAAAGTTTTACTATTTTGCCTTGATTTAACAAAGGTTTTAATGCCCCGGCAGACGAAATATAGTTAAACCCGGCTGCATTAACCTCTTTATAGAAACTACTCCTGTAACCGGCTTCAATTTTATCAGCAAAGAATACAGTATCACCTACAAACAGCATAGCCACCATATTTTCTTTCAACATCTCAAACAGTTGAGGATTGAGCTGTTTCCCACTGAAATCCGCATAGTTGAACAGCATATAGGCCGAGTCGTTTTTTGCCCAGTTTTTAACAAAAATATCAGTGCTGTATGCTGGCAACTGCATGATTCCGTAGAAGTTGCGGCCTTTCCCGTAAACAAAGGATATGGATGGTTTACGGCAAGCAACAATAGCATCTTTTGGAAGGTTCAAAGCTGCCCATTCACTTGCTTTCAGATAGTTTTTCCAGTCGGGAGAAAGTCCGCCATATTTGCCACTTATCTGCTGGTTTTCTTTAATAGCTCCGGCGGTTACGCCTAAGCTTTGAAAGAAAATGAGCACCGCCAGTATAGGAACAACTACTTGCAGCAATTTATATTTATTTATACCCGAAAGGTAATAAATGAAAGAGAATATCATTAGTAGCAAGAACGGAATTGCAGGAATAATCAGTCGGTTCTGGTCCCATTTTGTTTGCAAAATCAGGAAGGAAATCAATAAAAATGCACCGGTAAGTAATCCGGTAAAAAAAAGGTATTTGTTCTTTCTGAACGTGAGAATCAAAGATCCTATCGAAAGCGTATAAATTAATACAGTTACTATTGCATTTACACTCATTGCGGGTACAATTTTCCTGAAACCTATCATTGACATAAAATGCTTTGAAAGATACAGGTTAGAGTTATCAATTAGCCTTGTAATAAATCCGCCAAAATCTTCTTTCCCTGCTTGCGGATTGTAATAATCCTTATTCATCAAACTAGAGCCCTGGGTTGAAAACTGCAAGCCGCCATCGCTCCATAAAAAGTATTTAACACCTTGAAAAACAATCAGTACAACTCCAAATGCTGCTATCGAATATACAAGATTTTTCCATTGGCCACACAGTATAAAATAACCCAGAACAGCTATAACTGCCGAATACCCTGCATTTTTTGTCAAAGCAAGCGCCAGCAGGCTTATTGCCAGTAATAAATGCCGTTGCACATCTTCCTTCAAGGAAACGTCCTTTCCTTTATCAATAAAATTGTAAAAGAAAACAAGCACCAAAACGATTTGCATGAAAAGGTAAAAAGCTTCGTTGTAGGTTTGGCTTGCATAGTACAGAATGAAAGAATTTATGCTCAGCACCAATAACGTAATTACCAGCAAAGACGATGGTATCCTCGACCTGAAGGAAATAAAAAACAGGTACATAAATCCCAAAATAAAAATCAGGGATAAAACTTTTAGAGGTACCAGGCTGATACCAAATATAGCTACGAATATGGAAAGTACCATCGGGTATAATGGGCCCTGGAAAGCCGGGTATTTAAAGGAATGAATAAAATCAGAAGCTCTAATGATATAAAATGAATCGTCGCCTGATAAACTGACACGTGAATCAAAAAGCAGCAGGCTAAAAAAGAATGTCAATCCTAAAATAACCCAGATCAGCCAACTTAGTCGCTTATCCAGGTAGGCATTCATCAGGGTAAGCAAATCTTTGGATTCCTGAGGGGGAATTGTTTTCTTCGCATTCGGAGTAGCAACTCCTGATTTTTTTTGATTCACTATATCCTTAGCCATATTAAAAATTATAATTTTTGTTGATTATGCTCCTATCATGCAAATATCCGTTTTTTTTGTGAAAGTAAAATACCCGAAACTGAAAACGGTGAAATATCAGATTCAATAAAAAAGTCATCCTTTAAAGTCGTAATTGCATGAACCAGGTGCAATTTCCGATTGTTAGCATATTTAAAAATATAAATCACATAAAATATATTGGCACCAAACAATTGAAGGCATAAATGCAAATATCTTTTGTAGATTTGCTGAAGTATAATATAGTAAGACCCTTTTAATGAAGAAAGAAGATATCAGAAAATTTTATGCAGAAACTGCTGCTTCGAGGAGTAAATGGGAAAAGATGAACCGTTTCTATCATAAATCGCTTGAAAGATATATTTCTGCCATTATTCCTGAAGGAAAAAGAGTGTTGGAAATTGGCTGTGGTAATGGAAATTTACTTCATACAACAAAGCCTTTGTATGGTGTAGGCATCGATTTTGCGCCGGCTTATATTGAAACCGCAAGCAAACGTTACCCTGATCTAATTTTTAAAGTTGATGATGTTGAAGAATTGCAGTTGAACGAAACATTCGATTATATAATACTTTCTGACCTTACCAATTGTTTGTGGGATGTGCAGACAGCTTTCCATAATATCAGGAAACTGTGTCATGTACAAACCAGGATCGTAATTTCACAATACAATTACGTGTGGGAACCTATTTTACTTTCCGGTGAATTTTTCAGGCTAAAGCTTAAACAACCCGCACAAAACTGGTTTTCCAACGGAGATACGTGTAATTTATTGGAACTGGAAGGGTACCAGGTTATTAAGATTGAGCGAAAACTGCTGTTCCCAAAATATATTCCTGTCATTAATCTCATCTTTAATAAGTTCCTGGCCAATATTCCTATATTAAATCGTCTTGACTTAGTAAATCTTATTATCGCAAGGCCTTTGTTAAGCGACGATCAGCAATACAGTGTTTCCATTGTTGTGCCGGCACGTAACGAAAAAGGGAATATTGAAAATGCTATAAAACGAACTCCCGCATTTGGAACCCACCAGGAATTTGTATTTATTGAAGGGCATTCGGCTGACAATACCTATGAAGAAATGCTTCGGGTAAAAGAAGCATATCCTGACAAGGATATTAAAGTGATGAGGCAGAGTGGAAAAGGAAAAGGAAACGCAGTTCGTGAAGCTTTTGAAGAGTCGAAAGGTGAAATTTTAATGATCCTTGATGCGGATCTCACTATGCCGCCAGAAGAGTTACCAAAGTTTTATGATGCTTTGCGGTACAATAAGGGTGAATTTATAAATGGCAGCAGGCTTGTTTATCCAATGGACAAAAATGCAATGCGGTTCCTCAACCTGTTGGGCAACAAGTTTTTCGGAATGTTTTTCACCTATCTGTTAGGACAACGGCTGAAAGATACACTTTGTGGCACCAAAGTTCTTTACAAGAAAGATTATGATCAGATTACCCGTAACCGGCATTACTTTGGTGATTTTGATCCGTTTGGTGATTTTGATCTTATATTTGGAGCCGCAAAACTCAATCTGAAAATTGCTGAAATTATCATTCGCTATCGCGATCGTGAATATGGAAGTACCCAGATTAACCGTTTCACTCATGGATGGTTGCTTATCAAAATGAGCGCTTTTGCCGCGAAGAAAATCAAATTTAAATAAATAATAATGCGACTATCCGGATGGATTCTGCAACATTTTTGAAATATTGAAGTTATTAGATATAAAAGAGCCTATTCATGAAAATTATATCAGGAAGCAGTATACTTCCGGCAGTGTTAATTTCTTCATTGTTTTATTTTAATTCGTGTAAACACGAACCTGAACTTTCTGGTATTGTTATACCTGTCGATACTACCGGAAAAAATAACGAAGGAACAACCGGTTCCAGCTGCAACAAGGATACAGTATATTTCGTCCAGGCGGTTTTACCACTGTTTCAATCCAGTTGCGCATTAAGCGGGTGTCATGATGCCATAACACATAAAGAAGGTCTAAGACTTGATAGTTATGCAGGTATTGTCTCAGGAGGAATTAATGTGAGCAATCCAACCAATAGCAAAATCTACAAGGTGATGGTATCCTCCGGTGAGGAATTAATGCCTCCACCTCCTGCCGCAGCTATGACAAGCGCGCAATTATCAACAATTTCGAAATGGATAGGACAAGGCGCCAAAAACAACAGTTGCATCGAAAGTGGCTGTGATACTACCAACGTGAAATTTTCGACACATATTAAACCGCTGATACAGAATAACTGCCAGGGATGCCACAGCGGCGCTGCACCCGGAGGTGGAATTAACCTCGTTACTTACGCAGGTGTTAAAGCTATAGCTGACAACGGTAAATTTTTCGGATCGATCAGTCATTTGACCGGATACAAAGCAATGCCTCAAAATGGAAACAAATTAACTGATTGCCAGATCACTACAGTAAAAATATGGATTAACCAGGGATCTCCGGAAAATTAATAAATAGAAAATAGATTAATGGAATGTTAACCTATTTTCTATTTCTCTTTTAGCTACTTTCAACTTATATCAATTCGCAAATTCCAGCTGATCATCCTTAACACTTACTACAATCTTTTTATCCTTTTTGATCTCATCAGCCAGGATCATCTTTGAAAGCTTATTCAGAATTTCGCGCTGCAAAACACGTTTGAGTGGACGAGCACCATATTGCGGATCGAAGCCTTCGGTTGCCAACAGTTGTATTGCATCATCCATAACTTCGAGGTGAATATCATTAGCCAGGAGCATCTCTTCTACTTTTTTCAATTGCAGACGAACGATTTTAGCTATTTCCTTTTCCGTTAGCGGCGTAAACATGATCACTTCATCAATTCGGTTCAGGAATTCGGGCCGGATTGTTTTTTTAAGCAATTCCAGAACTTCTTCACGGGTTTGATCCAAAACTTTTTCTCTATTAGAGTCGTTGATTGTCTTCAGTTGTTCCTGTATTAACATGGATCCGATATTGGATGTCATAATAATAATGGTATTTCTGAAATCAGCTGTACGTCCTTTGTTATCTGTCAGACGCCCATCATCTAAAACCTGCAATAAGATATTAAAAACATCAGGATGCGCTTTTTCCATTTCATCAAACAAAACAACGGAATATGGTTTACGACGAACTTTTTCAGTCAGCTGTCCGCCTTCATCATATCCAACATAGCCCGGAGGCGCTCCTACCAATCGTGATACGGAATGACGTTCCTGGTATTCACTCATATCGATCCTAACCAATGCATTTTCGTCATTAAACATATAATCGGCAAGCGCTTTGGCCAGTTCGGTTTTACCAACGCCGGTAGTTCCCAGGAAAATAAAGGAACCCATTGGTCGTTTTGCGTCCTGCAAGCCGGCACGGCTGCGGCGAATTGCATCCGAAATTGCCTGTATGGCTTCATCCTGCCCAATCACCCGTTTATGTAGTTCATCTTCGAGATGTAAAAGTTTTTCACGCTCACTCTGCAGCATACGTGTAACAGGAATGCCTGTCCAACGGGCTACAACTTCCGCAATTTCTTCGGAACCAATTTCCTCTTTCACAAGTGCTGAATTTACCTGCATTTGGTTCAGTTCTTTTTTGAACTGCTCAAGTTTTGCAGTGGCTTCCTGTGTTTTACCATATCGGAGTTCAGCAACCAAACCGTAATTACCTTCACGTTCGGCCTGTTCGGCTTCAAATTTATAAGCTTCAATATTTTTCTTTTGCTGCTGAATCCCATTAACCAGGTTACGTTCAGCTTCCCATTTGGCTTTCAGCGCTTTACGCACCTCATCAAGGTTGGCGATTTCTTCATTAAGCTGTTTCAGCTTCACTTCGTCTTTTTCGCGCTTGATAGCTTCGCGTTCAATCTCCAATTGTCGGATACGGCGTTCCTTTTCATCCAGTTCTTCAGGAACCGAATTAATTTCAAGCCTGAGTTTAGCGGCGGCTTCATCAATCAGGTCAATGGCTTTATCAGGCAGAAACCTGTCGGTAATATATCGCTGCGAAAGTTCAACTGCCGCAATAATTGCTTCATCTTTAATTCGAACCTGGTGATGGGTTTCGTAACGCTCCTTCAATCCACGAAGGATGGAGATAGCATCCAGAGTATCCGGTTCATTTACCATTACAACCTGGAAACGACGTTCAAGGGCTTTATCTTTTTCAAAATATTTCTGGTATTCACTCAGGGTAGTTGCACCAATGGCGCGAAGCTCACCCCGGCTAAGGGCTGGTTTCAGAATATTAGCTGCATCCATTGCTCCTTCTGAAGCTCCGGCACCAACAAGGGTATGTATCTCATCGATAAACAGAACAACATCACCCTCCGAAGCAATAACTTCTTTAACAACGCTTTTAAGTCTTTCCTCAAATTCACCTTTGTATTTTGCACCGGCAATCAGTGAACCCATATCAAGTGAGAAAATAAGCTTATTTTTCAGATTTTCAGGCACATCACCACTAACAATACGGTGAGCTATACCTTCGGCAATGGCAGTTTTACCAACACCTGGTTCGCCAATGAGGATAGGATTATTTTTCGTTCGTCGGGTAAGTATTGTTAAAACACGCCTGATTTCTTCATCACGACCAATAACCGGATCGAGTTTGCCTTTCCGGGCAAGATCATTCAGGTTGCGCGCATATTTAGCAAGCGCATTGTAAGTATCTTCGGCAGTAGCACTCGTAGCGGATGACCCCTTGCGTAGTTCAGTGATAGCTGCTTTCAGATCTTTTTCGTTGGCTCCAAGTTGTTTCATTAGTTTTGAAACACCCTCATTTGATGCAAGTATCCCTAGTATGATCAGTTCGATGGTAATAAATTGATCGCCAAAGTCTTTCATCATGGATTCAGCTTTCTGCAAAGCTTTTGAAGCATCATTTGACAGGAATTGTTCACCACCCTGCACTTTGGGATATGATCCGATGATGGAGTCAATTCCCTTTTTAAATGTATTAAAATCGATTCCGAGCTTATTCGTAATGAAAAGAAGAACGTTATCATCAGCTGCCATAATACCTTTTACAAGGTGTGCAGTTTCAATAGCTTGATGCTGATTGGCTGATGCAATTTGCTGGGCTTGCTGAACAGCTTCCTGCGCTTTGATTGTGTAATTATTGAAGTTCATTTTTATTGGAATTAATCACTTTACGCAAGCTCAAAAAATAAACCAAAAAAGAAAATGTTAGAAATACATGCTATTTTGTCAATGTGTTTTCGCACAAATATGTCATTTTGGCCGATGCCGTTTTTATAGTTTAAATGGAATTCAAGTCAGCCGGTTAATAACAAAATAAAAGCTGCCTTTTTAGAGCAGCTTTGAGGTCAGTTGATTTATCGGGTTGTTTAAAGGGCACCTTCGTCATACGCATGTTCACCATGCAAAGCCGTGTCAAGACCAATCATTTCATCATCTTCACTTACTCTTACTTTTGTGAAATAATTGATAATAATCAGCATGATATACGTAAATATAAATGCATAAGCTGAAGCTGCAACAACAGTTATAACTTGTTTCAAGAAAAATGAAAAGTCGCCATAAATAAGTCCGCTATATGCTTGTCCGGTTACTGCATTTGTGCCGGCATAAGCAAAAACTCCCAGCAAAATAGTTCCGATAAATCCTCCTACACCGTGAACCCCCCACACATCCAGGGCATCATCCCATTGCATTTTATTCTTCCACTGAACGGCCATGTAACAGGCGGCTCCGGCAACAATACCAATAATAGGTGAAGCCCATATAGGAACAAATCCGGCACATGGAGTTATGGTTGCCAATCCGGCTATTGAACCAGTCAGCAGTCCAAGCAATTTTGGTTTCCCTTCACGAAACCATTCTATTACCAGCCAGGCCACTGTAGCGAACGAAGCTGCAATGTCTGTATTCAGGAATGCAAGGGATGTAACTCCATCAACCTGAAGTTCACTACCGGCATTAAAACCATACCAGCCAAACCATAACAATCCACTTCCGATAGCTACAAGAGGAATACTATTAGGAGTTGAATTTTTGTTAACCCGCTTGCCAACATAAAATACCGAAGCCAGAGCTGCAAATCCGGCTGTTGCATGAACGACAATACCACCTGCAAAGTCGAGAACACCCCATTCGGCCAGTAATCCACCGCCCCATACCATATGGACAAAGGGGTAATAAACCAGTATTTGCCAAACTGTTAGAAATATCATGTATGCCTTGAATGAAACCCTGTTGACAAAAGCGCCAGTTATAAGCGCGGGAGTGATGATCGCAAACATCATCTGGTAAGCAATAAATACAATTTCCGGAATTTTATGATTCCCCGCATAAAGTGAATCCATTCCTATACCGGCAAGAAATGCTTTGTCAAGATTGCCCATGAGTCCGCCTTCGCCGCCGCTGAAACAGAGCGAATAGCCAAAAGTTACCCAAAGCACAGTTGTCCAACCTAACGAAACAAAACTCTGTATCATAATACCAAGTATGTTTCGCTTTGTTGCCAGGCCGCCGTAAAAGAAAGCCAAAGCAGGTGTCATCAGCATGACAAGGCTTGTAGCAAGAAGCATAAAGCCAGTTGATCCTGTATCAATCATAATTTGTTGATTTAGTTTAATTTTAGTGAATAAGTTGCACCAAAAGTAGATGTTAGACCTGCGAACATCAATACTGTAAAATACTGAAAATCAAAGCGGGATTCATTACGTTGATTTACGTAAGAGAAATAGGTGATGCACGTAAATCTCAATCTGATTAAGGAGACTGGAAACTGGAAACTGGAAACAGGAAACAGGAAATTTGAAACAGGAAATTTGAAGAATTGGGAATAGTAAATAGATACCCGGTTAAGATAGCTTTAGCAAAAAGGACAAGAAAGAGTTTTAAACTTGGTGTCTGTCAGGTTATTATCAAATATTTATAAGATTATGCCTGATGGAATATTTCACCAGTTCAACCTGGGTTTTCAGATTAAGTTTCTGCATGATATGGTTCTTATGCGACTCAACAGTACGAATGCTTATAAAAAGGCGATCTGCAATTTCCTTATTAATAAATCCTTCAGCAAACATTTTTAATATCTCAATCTCCCGTTTTGAAAGTATTTCATGCGGATTACTGAAATCTTCTCCATTCTTTTTTGCTTTATCTATATAGTTCTTTAAAATTATTTTAGAAATATTATCGCTGTAAAATTCGCTACCGGAATAAACCGTATCAATCGCTATAAGCATTTCTTCCCGGGTTGTATTTTTATGAAGATATCCTTTAGCACCGGCTTTAATGGCCTGGTTGATAAAACTCTCGTCGGTAAACATCGACAAAATCAAAACTTTCACTTCCGGGAAACGCTCTGACAAAGTTCTGGTCAATTCAATTCCGGAAACATCTGGCAACGAAATATCCATCAGAATTATATCAGGCGACATGCTCTCCATCAATTTCCATAATTCTGCTCCGTTTGAAGCTTCACCAATAATTTCTATATTATCAGATGCAATCAGAGCTTTTATTCCGTCGCGCAATAACTGGTGATCTTCGGTAAGAATAATCTTTATTGAAGGCATAGGTTAGGAATAACGGTTATAGTCTATTTGGTTTGGGATTACTGGTTTGTGGTTTCCGGCAAAAGCCCCTGATTTTCTATACTGGGTTTCAAAATTTGAATCCTGAAATTTGGATCATAAAGTCAAACTCATTTATGGCAAAAGTAACTTTTATCAAATCAATAATTAATTTCTTTTTTCATTTTCAAACAAGTCACACTAATGGTATTTTTACCGAAACAATAGTTCCTTTGTTCACTCCTTTCGATATATCTATCATGCCGTTAAGTAACCTCACCCGTTCGCTCATACTGTTTATACCTCGGCCTTTCTGATTAAGTGGTTCTTCAACACTAATTCCGATTCCGTCATCCTGAACATTAAGACTGATCATTCTTTCATTTCCGATTAAAGTCATAATAATTTCACCAGCACCTGAATGCTTAACCGCGTTGTTCAATGCTTCCTGGGCGATCCGGAAAACGTACACTGCTATTCGTTTGTCCATTACACGATCCGAAATCTGCGAATCAAAAATAACTCTGATAAGGCTATGATTTGAGATCTCGTTACAAATCTGTTTTAATGCAATTTCCAGCCCAAACTCCTGCAAAGCTGCTGGCATCAGGTTGTTGGAAATACTCCTTACTTCATCAACCAGGCTATCGTACATAAGTCGCAAACGTACAATATTATCATTGTTGATTCCATTCTCCAGATTCACCATGCTTTCTGTTTTAAGCTTGGTAGCAATAATCATCTGCCCGAGCCCATCGTGCAATTCGCGTGAGAGACGTTGCCGCTCATCTTCCTGACCATCAATAAAAGACGAAAAAATCCGGACTTCACGGTCTTTTAATTCATTTTGCTGAATCTTCAACTGGTTTGTCATCAGGTTGAAGTTCTCTGTCAGCTCGCCCAATTCATCGTTGGATTTAATATGAAGAACTGAATCCAGATCTCCGTTCCGGACTCTGATGGTTGCATTTTTGAGTTCTATGATTGGCTTGGTAATAGTTCTGGAAATAATGTATGCTACAACGAAAAGTATCAGTGTTATAAAAATACTCAGAAACACGATTTCATTTGCCAGTTTGTAAACCGGACGCATGGCTTCACGCTTATCCATTTCGGCAACGATTATCCAATCCAGACCGGGAATATTGAGCCGGTTATAGGATGACAAAGTCATAATTCCCCTGTAGTCCTTATTCAAATGAGTGCCTTCACCTGAACGGAAAGCTTTTCGAACCGTTTCTGTTTTTACGGGCAGGTGCAGAATTGAATTTTTAAAAAAGCGCGATTCGCTGCGCATAAGTGAATCTGGTCCAACCAGGTATACTTCACCGCTCCGGCCCAGACTTTTAACAACCTCTTCATTTTTCATTATGTCATTAAGGGCTGTTGGTTTAAATTCAAATAACGCATATCCGGAAATTGTATGATTAGCACCAAATATCGGTGAAGCGACAAATAAACTGGTTGTGCTGTCAGAATAATTGAATGAATAATCTTCAATAAAGGCTTTGTTTTCTCTTCTTGCCCTGGTAATGACTGCTTCCAGATTTAGCTTTTCAACCGGATTTAGCGTAAGAATCTTTTCCGAATCTGAATCCAGATTATAACTGCGAACTTCATTACCATTGACTATAAACACTTTCGAATAATAGCCACCTGATTTGAAAAACCTCAAATAATTCTTTCCGGGTCCTTCATCAGATGCATAATAAGATATGAAGCCTTCCTGATTTGAGGTTTTAATCCTGAAGGTGCCTGAATTTTCCTGGTGCGAAAATAACTCAACTTCTTTCAGGCGGTCGATAAAATACTGCTCAACCTGTTCTTTCTTCGCAACTTTAAGTGAAGTTAGCTGATCGAATGTTCGCTGCAGAATTGCATTTCGTGCGGTAGTAAAGGAATACAAGCTCACTGAAACAATAACAAATATCCCCAGAAAGAAAATATACAGTATTAATTTATGGTAAATAGAAGTTCTTGGTTGCATAGAGCCACGTAATTATCGTGGGCAAAAATAGCGTAATTAAGTCCTTGTTGAAAAACGGAATTTCAAAGAATCATTACCTGAAGATTAATATCAAACAAAAACCCGTCTTCGCTAAAACAATAATGAAAGCGCTAAAAGCAGAGATTCTCTTTTTGAGAATCTTCAGAAAGAATCAAAATGAATTTCTTCGTTGCTTCTATATTTCCTTGATTTTATCGAATGAAGTTTTGATCCCTTTTATCAAAGAAGAACTAAATCCCTGGTGCTCCATTTCATTTAACCCAACTATTGTGCATCCTTTAGGAGTTGTAACCCTGTCAATTAATTGTTCCGGGTGAATTTTCTCGTCAAGTGTCATTCTTGCGGCACCTTTAACAGTTTGCGACGCAATTGCCAATGCGGTTTTTGAGTCAAATCCGATTTCAATCCCGGCCTGCATGGCAGCCCTGATATAACGCAAAGCATAAGCTGTTCCACACGATGCCATAATAGTGGCTGCGTCCATCAGTTTTTCCTCAATAATCAGAGCTGTTCCCAACAGGTCAAATAATCCGGCGACTTTTTGACCCGCATCATGGCTACCTTCAGAAAACGAAATACAGGTTGCAGATTCGCCAAATTGTGCCGCAATACTTGGCATAATCCGAACTATGGAATGCAAATAATTTGTTTTTTGTTCGAGCAAATCAACACTTAATCCGGTTACGGCTGAAACTATAATTTTATTTGATATATGTGGCAGGATTTCAGTTAAAACCGAATCGACCTGGTAAGGTTTTATGGTTAAGAGTATAATGTCAGCTTGCTCAATATCAAGCAGATTGTTAGTAGAAACACGGATCTGTAGATCTTCAAGGTACTTTATCTGTTGTACATTCCGCCTTGTAACTGTGATTCTGGAGCCAGCAGAAAACTTTGAAATTCCTATTGCTAAGGATACGCCTAAATTCCGCCACCAATGATATGTATATTCATAGTACTGCCTTTCATATTAAGTATTGATTTTCAAATAATTACTAGCCTTAAATTTAAAATACCATACCTTCTTTAAATCAATCATCAGGTAAACTATCTCAAAGAAATTCGTATTCGTAAGTAAACCATTCTTACAACTAAATGCAAAGGTCGTAATTTTTATTGCAGGTCAACAAATTTGCCTTCAATATGCCCGGGGTAGGAATACCTGTTAAAAAAAGACCAGAGTAGTAAAATATCGGATCGTTCTTTTCTAAACTGATATAATTATTACTAATCTGCTATGCTTTAAACAAAAAAACTGCCAGTACTCATAGAATTACTGGCAGTTTTAATTAGTAACCGAAAAACGAAATTGTTATTTAACCAGTTTTACATTAACAGCGTTAGGACCTTTGGGACCATCAACAATTTCAAATGTAACTTTATTGTTTTCCTTGATAGGCTCTTCAAGCCCATTGATATGAACAAAAACACTTTTACCTGATAATGTGTCATTTATAAAACCATATCCTTTGGACTCGTTGAAAAAAGCTACAATTCCGGTCCGGATGACTTCGCCGGCACCGGGCTCAATATATTTAGGAACGCCAATCTGAATATCTTCGGCGTTGATCGCTACTCTTTTGGTTAAATCGGGAGGTGTAGAAGATATTCTTCCAAATTCATCAACGTAGGCAATCATTTCATCCAGGTTATTGCCATCTCTGCCATCTTTTTTGTCAAGTCTCTTTGCTTCTTTTTCTTTTCTTTTTTTCTCTTGTTTTGTGCGATTTTCCCTTTTTCCAAAAGTTTCACGTGCTCTTGCCATAATTTTGTTTTAAGTTATTTAACTGAATACCAACCGAATCGCATGAATTATTATACCCTGATCAATTATTTCACATGCATGGATATCAACTGCAAAAGTACGTTAAACATGTGAGTAATAGAATTAAATAAATAAAATAAAAACACACTCGAATCCAAGATAAGTTTAAATTAATTTTCAAAGCTTTTACGGAAAAGATGAGAAAGAAAATATTTGGTTAGTATTTCATGTTTTTGTTTTACTATCAGTTTTTTTAGCACATAATTTTATCATTTTCAGATGAGATAAATAAAACGAAAGTCATATTTAAAAGCTTAATTCGAAAGATGTTGCTTTTATCCGGAGGTAAGCAATGATCCCGCCTATCTCTTCACGGTTAAATATCCTGGCTACATATTAAAAAGGAATCGGTATTATGACAGATGTTGTGAGGCGTAGTTTTTAATGTCTAAGTTATTGTTTTGTAAAGCTCATATAAATAATTTTAGAATTATGATTTCCGTTAACAACTATAGTCGATTAAAATATTCAGATTTCTTATTGTAACTAAACAGCCCGCTATAATTTATTCTGCCATAGATACCACCAGTATGATCCCTGCTTGCATCAGGCAAGGCTGCGCTATGTTTCACGGATTTGCAGAGATTTAGTATTACTTACAGTCAATTTCAATGAGAAAAATAATCCTCTGATGATGTTACTTTCCTGCGTAATCTTTGACCTCACCTTGATTTCATAAAATTGACAAGGCTGATTAGCTACTTCCTATTTAATAATTTGCATCATCGAATAATTATGTAATACATTTTTACAGTTTTTTGTTAAAGGTAAAGAACATTTTGTAAATTTATCACCTGATTCCAAATAAAAGGTATTTCTCAAACAAAAAAATTTAACTTATATTATTCCTATGAAAACAATATTGGTCATTGACGATGACAATATGATTTTGATGATTCTGAAGCAAACGCTTACTAAAGCAGGGTATCGGGTTTTAACAGTTACCAGCGGCGAAGAAGGCATTACATTGCTGGCAACATCCCAGGTTGACCTTGTTCTAACCGATTATATGATGCCGGGAATGTCAGGAATTGAAGTGCTGAATATTATTAAGCATAACCAGCCCTTACTTCCTATCATCATTCTGACCGGCCATGGAGATGTCGCTCTTACCATAAAAGCGATACAATTGGGAGCTGTAGATTTCATCGAAAAGCCAATTCATTCAAAAGAATTAATCGAAGTTATAAAACGGACACTGGAAATTAGTGAGCAAAACCTAAGTGTTTCGCAACCTTTTACGAGAGATACGCGTAAAATGATTGAAGAAAATACTCTGATCGGTAAAGTTCCGGTGATGAGGGAAATATTTAAAAATATAGGACGAATTTCCTTAAACAGAATAAATGTTCTTATAACAGGCGAAACCGGCACAGGCAAAGAGCTGATAGCTAAGCTGATACACCATAGTGGCATTACACGTGATTTCCCATTTGTCACCATTGATTGTTCCTCACTTAATGATGACACACTTCAGAAAGAACTATTTGGTTATGAAAAAGATGCCTTCCCCGGAGCGAAGGAAAATAAGCGAGGTAAGTTTGAAACTGTAGGTGAAGGCACTATATTCCTTGATGAAATCTCGAATCTTTCTGACAATTTTCAAGTAAAATTATTCAGAATTCTTCAGGATATGGAATTTGAAAAGCCTGGACTTACTGAACTTTTACCTTTAAAAGCAAGAATTATTGCGTCAACAAATAAAAATCTGGAACAACTTATTTCTGAAGGTCGATTCCGCGAGGAACTCTATTACAGGCTTAAAGTATTTACCATTGACCTTCCCCCTTTACGAAAACGAAAAGACGATATAAATGAGTTAACCTATTTCTTTATACAACGTTACAACCGGAAGTTGCAGAAAAATATCAACCAGGTGAGTGAAGGTGTTTTTGAGAAACTAAAAAATTACGACTGGCCGGGAAACATAAGAGAATTGGAGAACTTAATTCTTCAGGCAATGATTGTTGGCAGGGGAAATGCGTTGGATAAGGATAATATTTCAATTCCACAAAATGCACAGACCATGGCAGGAATCTCAATAACAGAACTTACTTCATTGGACGAGGTTGAAAAGGTATATATTAAACAGGTTTTAACCCAGGTTAAATGGAATAAAGTTGAAGCATCGCGTGTACTAGGTATATCCAGGCCTACTTTAAATGCTAAAATTGAGAAATACGGCATTAAATCCAACTAATTACATCGTCAGGAACAGGCAAATTCCTACTTACATTATTTAAAATATCTAAAAGGATTAACGATTTTTGATTTAAGCAACAGGTATCTGTAAGATATGCTGCTGACTTAATCAATCGTTAATCCTTATTTCTTTATTTTCTACTGATAATTCCACTGAGTTTACCCAGATTCTCCGTTTCTGATTGCAAAAACCGATCGTATAGTTTCCACATCCCGGGGTTATGATTCTGTGATAATTTCATATAAGCATAAATTGATGTAATATTATTTTACATAATAAGTAATTATTTTACATTAAAACATTTTTGCAATATTCTGTATAACAATTATTTATGACACATAATTAAAATATTCGCAATATTGTAGTTAATTATATTACACTGATCATTTGCAAAATCATTGTGGCGCTTTATCTTTGTAGAGCGAATTAAGCAGTCAGTTAATACAACTTACACAATGAAACAGATTCGGTTATTCATCACATTATCAGTTCTGGCATTAGCCTTATCAACAGGATTCGCCCAAACGACGGTAACCGGCCATGTTTTTGCTGAAGTAGTTGAATCAGTAAGCGCCAGCTCCTATTCACAATCGTCGGTTACCATGCAAAGAAACCAGACTGCGGGAATTGAGTTCGGACAAATAGATATCAAAAGTGCAGCATCAGCTTCCTGCTCTTTAATATTAGGACGAGCC
Source organism: Bacteroidales bacterium (assembly GCA_963665485.1). Classification (GTDB taxonomy): domain Bacteria; phylum Bacteroidota; class Bacteroidia; order Bacteroidales; family UBA4417; genus UBA4417. The sequence continues at coordinate 3,823,463 of OY762227.1, forward strand.
ATATTAACAAGTAACAACAATCAACAAATTACGATGGAGACTTCTGCTTATAGCAATCAGAGTCTGGAAGGTAACGCAATTAACGGAATACAATCCATCAACCTTCAATGTCTTCCTGCTGAAAGCAAGCTTGATCTGGCAGCTACTGAATATACAGGTAACATAAACATCGTACTGGCTTATAATTAGTTAATTGCTCTAAAAAAAAGAGTTTACAAATCCATAACGGCTCACAAGAATTTTCTATTTCATATCATTATCTTAAAGATAGTCAAGAATTTAAATACTTCAAGATTTCAAGAAATCACCTATACTTAAGTTCCTTAAGGTTTTGCGGATAGTACCCCGGGAAGTTTACATTTGGTTGTCACTTCCATTGAAAACCATGGTGCGCTATCAAGTTCACTTAAAGTTGCTCTAAGGTAAAATGACTTTCTAATACCAAAGTCTTTCTTACACACATTTGTTTCCCTCCAACCTGGGCTCAATACTAAACAGTATTGGTGCTCTAGCCAGAATTGCCAGTTTATTTCTCAATTTGCGAATCAGCCTGTCTCAAATTGATTACATTATTCCGACTTTATACCCTGATAATTCCTCCTGAATTCTTCTATAAAGAATATCATTAGTTTTTTTATATTATTGATATACTGGTATTTATAAATTTTTTTTTGATTTTTTCCACTTTTCAATCAACTAATAACGAAATCCGTGGCACGGTTTGTGAAATCTATGTTTCATCGCTCAAAACGATTTAAATCCAACTAACAATAACTTTAAAAAACTCAAATCAATGAAAAACATTATCAGATTTTTTGCAATTGCTACAGTCGTTCTAGGTTTTGCTTCAACTTCTTTTGCACAGGTTTCAGCTACCGCTACCGCAACCGGAACTATTATCACACCAATTTCCATAGCAAATTCAGGTAATATGAATTTTGGCAATGTTGCAGTTAGCGCTTCTGCCGGAACTGTAATTCTTGCTCCAGCAGGTACACGCACTATCACCGGAGGTGTTACTCTTCCTGTTACTACCGGAACTGTTGCTGCTGCACATTTTACTGTAAACGGAACACCAAATTACACTTACTCTATCACCCTTCCATCTACAGCTACTACAGTATCATCAGGAGCTAACAATATGACGATCAATGCATTTACAAGCAACCCAGGGACAACCGGAGCTCTTAGCGCTGCAGGATCGCAAACCATAGATGTTGGAGCTACTCTAAATGTTGGCGCAAACCAAGCTGCCGGAACCTATGTATCCGCAACACCTTTCCAGGTAACGGTTAATTATAACTAACAACTTTCGAATAGATAAAAGGGTGTGAATGGATTTTCATTCCACCTTTTTTTTATCCTTGTATTTTCTATTGTTTGCAACTCTTTATCATTACAATCATTGTAATCATGTTCAGCTATAAATATCCTCTCATAGTACTAGTTGTTGTTTGCTTTTCCTTCAAAGCTTTCAGCCAGGCCAGCGTTACAGCCCAGGCATTTGCAGAAGTGATTTCAGCATTAACAGCTACTGAGACATCACAGCTTAACTTTGGCAAATTTTCGCCAGAGGTGCAAGGAGGCCAGGTTATTGTTACTCCCGATGGTATACGCTCCACGAATGGATCTGTAATTTTGAGTGGCGGAATAGCCAACTCTGGAATTTTTTATCTAACCGGCGCTCCCGATGCTGCATTTTCGATACAGCTTCCCAGCGGTCCTGCGGTGCTTGTTCACCAGAAATCAAATAAAACAATGATTGTCAATAATTGGGTATCATATCCTCAGGCAGGAAACGGTACCGGTATTCTGACTAATGGCCAACAGTTTATTTACCTTGGTGCTACCCTTAATGTAGGATCTATGATCGACAACCCGGTTGGTTTATATTCCGGTGCGTTTAATCTGACTTTTGCTTATAATTAGATTTTTTAAAAAATCGAAACAACTCATTTGTGTTTTACTATGACACATGCACTTCAATCTGATCAGGTACCAATACTGATCACCATTAATTACCAACTCCAGGATTACAATTACTGTTACTAAATAATTGATAATCAATACTACTGATGGTAAAGCCAATACTTTTTAAACACAAATCAAGGAAAGAAGGCAATTTATAAAATACAAAATCAGTTCACAATAAAATCCAACGACTGATATATAAATCTTAGAATACGAAAGATTAAATAAGACAATGATAAATACGAATTGTAGTTGGAATAATTCGTTGTTTTTGAGCCGTAAATTCCATCAGGGTAAATTTCCTTGATGGTTTTGCGTTTAAAATAAGTTTCAGGGTCAGGATTCATACGCACGAAAGTTTTAAATGCTGAGCTTTGAATTTCCAGTATTTATTAATTCGAGAAAGTGTTCTGATTGAATGTTAGCTGAGTTCAGTTTCCGCCTTTCAAAATATTTCCTAGTACATAATGCTAATGAATGCTGTACATATTTAAAATTCGTATCTCTAAAATCTTCATTTTCTTAAAACAGATTGTCGCAAATCAAAAAACAAGCATTTTTACAATTTCGATGGACACTTTTTGAATCAGTCATTTCATAGTTGGTGTTCGGAATATTTACTTCAAACCGGGCCTAATAAATATAAATTTATTGGATTCCAGTAATATTGTAGAACAAATCATAAAACAGCGATTTAAAGGGGATATTGCAAATCAATTGTGAATTCAAGATCTCCAGGTCACAGATTTCATATACTAAAAAGCAAATGAAGGACTAAATTGGAATATTGATCTACATTCATATCTCATTTTGCGAATTCGATTGTCGCAAATTGATAACTTTTATTCAGTCGCTCCCTATTTGGCACACTAAAATAAATTTAAAATAAATAATTAATTAATTTTATACTCACCTGATTATCTGTTAGTTGAAATTTTTTATAAAAATATTTTAATCTCATTTCAGATTCAGGTATAAGTTTTTGGCATGGTTTGTGAAAATTATTTAGTATCGCTCAAACGATCAAAATCCAACTAAAAAAAACTTAAAAAAAACTCAAAACAATGAAAAAATTATCCATCATCATTTCGATCATCGCACTCTTCACAATCACATCAGTTACTGTAAATGCTCAGGTTACCGCTAACGCAACCGCAACCGGTACAATTGTAACCCCAATCGCCATCACAAATTCAGGAGATATGAATTTTGGTAACGTTGCAGTAAGCGCAACCGGCGGAACAGTTGTACTAGCTCCTGCCGGTACCCGCACAATTACAGGCGGTGTTACTCTTCCAGCCGTTCCAGGAACTGTAACTGCTGCTCATTTTGAAATCGAAGGTACAGCTAATTACACTTATTCAATCACGCTTCCTTCAACAGCAACTACAGTAACTTCAGGCGCAAACACAATGACAGTTGATGCATTTACCAGTAATCCTGGTACAACAGGAACACTCAGCGCAGCAGGCAAACAGACCGTTGACGTTGGTGCAACTTTAAATGTATCCGCCTTACAAGCTGCAGGCACATATGTTTCAGGAACACCATTTGATGTAACTGTTAACTATAACTAATAAATAATCACAAAACATTAAAAGGGTGTGAAAGGATTTTCCTTTCACACTTTTTTTATGTTTAATTCTCTGTTCTTTGCCTTTTCATCACCTATTCAAGTCTATTAATACTACCCAGACAAAAGGCAGGCAGGTTATAGTTACGCCTGATGGAATACGCACCACTAATGGACAGTGGTTTTGAGCGTAGAACAGACAAACCTGGTATTTTTTAGCAGGTGCCTACGATGCAGCATTTTCCATACAACTTATCAGAGGCAGTTCTAATACATCAAAACTAAAGTTAAACAATGACAGTAAACAAAAGCGTTGACTGTCAACGGGAATGAAATGGAGCATAAAAAATAGCAAATGCTCAGCTGTTTGTATACTTCATAACGAAGTTTAATGTAGGATTGATGCTCGATATGCAAATGGGACATTATTCAGGCGCTTCTAACCTGACATTTGTACACAATCAGGAATGAACAAAGTCTTTTTTATAATTCATTGCCTTTTTGCAGTGTTTTTTTTTGAAAAATCATATTACATTATTACGTAATTGCTATTAACATTATATTACTCTCTGCGCTTCACTCCGACGGCTTGTACAACTAGGCATTAAAAAGGCCGGGGCAATAGGGCCCTGAGTCAATAAATTATGTAAGTTTGAAGAAAAATTCAACAGCCATGACAAATACCGGAATGACAAGAAAAACATTAAGCTTTTACCTTCTGACGATCCTTTTTGCCTTAGTTTTATTTACAAATAATTCTGAAGCACAAGGCAACTTATTAATTACTCCGCGCAGAGTTGTTTTTGAAGGCAATAAACTTTCGCAGGAACTTACCCTGGCCAATACAGGAGCTGATACAGCAAAGTATACTGTTTCATTTGTGCAATACAAAATGACAGAAGATGGAAGTTTTGTACAGATTGAGCAACCAGAAGAAGGTCAACTATTTGCTGACAAATTCCTTAGATTTTTCCCACGTTCAGTAACTCTTCCACCAAACGGGTCGCAGGTTATACGAATGCAATACCGAAAAATGCCGGACATGCAGAACGGGGAATATCGTTCACATGTTTATTTCAGAGCTGTTCCTACTGAGAAACCACTGGGTGAGGAGCAGGTTAGCACTGATACAACGTCTATTGGAATAAAGCTTGTACCAATATTTGGAATCAGTATTCCTGTAATTATTCGCAACGGTGATTTACAAGTTAAGGTGGATCTTACAACCATAAACATCGACTTAAAAAGTGATACTGTTCCCAATCTCACTATAACCTTCCAGCGTACAGGTGACAAATCAGTATATGGTGATTTATCCGTTTTGTGGGCTCCGGCGCAGGGAGACCCTGTTGAAGTTGGTGTAGTTCGCGGTATTGCTGTATACACACCTAATAAAGTGCGAAAATTCAGAATGCAATTACGCAATGTTCCAGGTGTTGATTATTCAAAAGGAAAACTACTGATTAAATTCCAGGCACCAAATGATGGCAAAGCTGAAATATACGCTGAAAAAGAATTTTTGTTGAAATAGTTATACTAGCTGTTAATAATTAAAAAATTAAGAAAGACGTATTTCTTTCAGATGAGAGCTACTTGCAAGGCTATGATAAAACTTGGCTATACTTCGAAAACATTTTTACTGGCAATACTTTTGTTGCTTGGAACGCTCAAAGTTATTGGAGCTGACCGTTATTCAGTAGCTACAGGCAATTGGAGTTCAACTTCAACCTGGGCGGCAACATCAGGTGGAACATCCGGTGTTTCTGTTCCTGTAGCTGGCGACAATGTTTTTATTGAAGGAGGCAGGACAGTTACAGTAACAGTTGCTGCTGCTTGTACCAATGTAAGTGTTGCAAGTGGATCATCTCTAACTATAGGAGGATTTAATTTTATAGTTTCCGGAACCACAACAATTATTGGCACCGTAACTCATACAAGTACTACAGGTACTAAAACCATGGGTAATGTAGTGATGTCGGGTGGTACATGGACTAGCAGTGCTGCTGAGACTTATGGTATTACAGAAATGACTCTTTCCGGATCCACTATTGGGGGTGCATCACTAGGTATTTTTAACATTGGTGCCAGTGGATTAAATGTTACTTCAAGCACTTCCAATACTATTAACAGTGCAACATTTAATGTTACCGGACCTACATTGGTAGACGGAACACTAATTTTTGGTAATGCAACAGGTATAAAAACATTCATTGGGCAGGTTACTGTTAATGATACCTGGAATAATTCTGCTAATGAAGGAATAACATTCCGGGGTGGAATCATTAACAATGGCACTTTTATTTCTGGAACAGGCACGTATACTTTCAACACCAGCAATCAGTCTATAGGTGGTACTTCACCCATTGTTTTTGATGGAATTGTTGCAATAACAGGCGCAATCAGCATTTCCAATTCCGGTAATGTTACCGTAACAGGAAATCTAACTGGCTCTGTTGCTGGATCAACCTGGATAAATGCTGTTAATTCAACCTTATCTGCCGGAAATGCAATTTTAGCAACAGGAACTTTAAATGCATCCGCTTCAGGCAATACTGTTAATTATTCAGGAGCCGCACAAGCGGTGAAAGCGACAACATATACAAACCTGGCATTTTCAGGTAGCGGGGCTAAATCAGTTGCTTCCGGCACATCGGTCTCTGGAAATTTATCAATTACTGGTACTACTGCTAGTATAGTCGCCGACCAGAATATCAGCGTTGGCAGCCTCACTTTGGATGGTGAAGATACTCCATCCGGCTCATGGGGAAGTACATCTTCAACTGCCACATATACAAACAATACTTATTTTGCGTCAACAACTGGTAAGCTAATTGTTACTAATTCTTCCTGTGCAGTTACAGCGCCAAGCGCTTCCGATGCTACAATTTGTATTGGTCAAACAACAGAATTAACCGCCAGTGGTGCCTCACCGACTGCAAAATATAAATGGTATGATGCAGCAACTGGAGGAATACTCTTAAAAACCAGCACAAACAATTCGGACAATACGTATACAACGCCGGTACTTTCTGCTACAACTAATTATTGGGTTTCCATAATAACTCAATTCGGATGTGAAAGTGCAAGGACAATGGCCACTGCTACCTTTCCATCCATTTCTGCTGATGATCAAAATGCTGCAGGAACCAATTCCTGGATTGGGCATGTGTACGATGGAACAAATTTTAACACCTATTACGGTTCATATACTGAGACAGAAACTTTTAATGAACTTTTCGGTGGTAATACCAATTGTTTTGCTATCGCTTCGAATTCAACTATCAGATCAATCTACACTGAAACATTCTCAGTCAGATACAGAATGAATTCCACAAAAAAAGGTTTGTATGTTGTTGATTTAGGTTCAGATGATGGAGGTCAGTTAACTGTAGATGGGAACCTTTTGTATAATAACTGGAGCGATCAGGGTTACAGCACCCGTGCCGGAGTTTTAATGAGTCTCAATGGAGGCAGTTCACTTGTTTATGATTTTTACGAGAATGCTGGAGGAAACCAGGTTGTGTTTCAGAACTTATCTCTTGTATTATCAAACTCTCTTTCAACAAACCTTTCCCAGTCTATTTGTCCCGGCACCTCAGGTGTTGCTATTAGTGGCGATGTGTATGGAGCTTTGCCTTCGGGTATTTCTCTATCAGGAACTGGCTATCAATGGTCGTACAGTACCACACCTGGCGGAATACGAACAGATATCTCAGGAGCAACCAGCGCAACCTATATCCCTGACGCTACTGTTGCTCCTTTTAATATCTCAGGAACCTACTATATTTACAGGAATGCAGTTCTCAGCAGTGCGAACAATGTATCACCCATTCCATACGTAGCAAGCAATGAATCAAATGCGGCAACTCTAACCGTAATCACCGGGTCGATAGGGGGAACAATAAGTGGTGGCAATTCTCCTATTTGCCTTGGAGCAGCTTCAGGAACATTGACATTATCAGGGCATACAGGTACTATAGTTCGTTGGGAAAGACAAATAAATTCGGGTGGCTGGACAAACATTAATAACAGTGGAAGCACTACATTCGCTGAAACTCCATGGTCGGCCGGAACCTGGGAATACCGTGCGGTAATTCAAAATGGAGCATGCCCACCAACTTATTCTGCTGTTCGAAGTATTTCTATTGATGCCATCACTGTAGCCGGCTGGATCAGTGGTAGTTCAGCGCCACTTTGCGAAGGAGCATCCACCGGGACAATTACCTTAAATGGCAGCACAGGCAGTGTGGTACGTTGGGAAAAAAGATTAAACTCCGGATCATGGGTAAATATTGCTAATACAGCTACAACTTATTCCGAAATACCTACTTCCTCCGGAACATGGGAATATCGTGCATTAGTGCAAAGCGGAAATTGTACCGCTCTGTATCCATCCAGTTTTTCAATGACGGTGATTCCAACTTTAACAATTACCCTTGGTTCAAATCCGTCAATCTGCAGTGGAGTAACAAATGCATCATTAGCATACTCGGCTACTACCGGAAATCCCTCGGCTTATAGTATTGATTTTGATGCAACTGCAAACGCGGCAGGATTGGGAGATGTTTCCGGATGGGGTTTACCCGCTAATACTATTACAATTAATGTTCCATGGAATATTACACCAGGCACTTATAATGGTATATTATCTGTTGCTACTACCTATCCTGTATGCACCAGTATAGGCTACTCCTTTACTGTTACAATTAATCCGGCACCTGTAGCAACCTTCAGCTATACAGGAACGCCTTATTGCCAGGGAGCGGCAAACCCCTTACCAACTTTTAGTGGCGGAGGCATTGCAGGAAATTTCACATCAACCGCCGGGCTTGTTTTTGCGAATAGTTCTACCGGACAGATAAATTTAGCTGCCAGTACATCAGGCGGATATGTTGTTACAAATACAATACCTGCTGCCGGCGGATGTTCCCTTGCATCTGCAACAAGTAATATAACTATTTCTCCTTCAGTTGCAGTTCCGGTTTTTGCCCTTGGACCATCTTCTTCCCGATCACAGGGCGCAGGAACACTCCCGTACTCCGCAACCGCTGCCAATAATACAGGAATTACTTATTCGCTGGACGCAGCCAGCCTTGCCGGTGGAAACACAATTTCGGCAGCCACTGGCAGTGTAACATTTGCCGCAGGCTGGATAGGTTCCAGTGTAATAACAGCAACAGCTACCGGATGCGATGGACCAACAAGTTCAACACATACTGTAACTACTTCCATGACTGCTGTATACTATTCCTACCAATCCGGTAACTGGAACAATCCGAATACATGGACGTATGATCCGGGTGGATCGACAGGTCCGATCACTACATTCCCAGCAAATTCGGATAAAGTAGTTATTCTAACTGGCAGAACGGTTACTTTAACAGCAGATGTTACCACAACAAATCATGATATTACTATCCAGACAGGAGGATTTCTGGATCAATCTACTTTCAGGTTTACAACAACACTTACCGCTTTACGGGGTGATGGCACTTTACAGTTAGCTTCTGCTAATTTTCCAACTGTGACAAATAATACATTTGTAACTACAGATGGAGGTAATACTGAATATAGAACAGTGGGAGCATTTGACTTGCCTGCAGCCCAGACAATTTATTACCATCTGACTATCAATAATACAGGCGAAACAGCCAGGCAAATAAATAACCTTGTAATTAACGGCAATCTAAATGTTGAAAAAGGCACCTATCAAATCAACAATGGTACAGCCAACAGGCGGCAATTAACAATTAAGGGAAATGTAGCTGTTGATGCCGGTGCTTCAATTACAGTTGGAAACGGAAATACTCTAACAGGTGCTGATGCCCCTTTAACAGTATCAAACGGTGGTACTGCCCCATTTTTAAATTATTATAACAATGAAACTCACAGAGTTATTATCCAAGGTGATTTTATCAATAACGGAACAGTAAGATTTACAAATCAGACTGTACCTAAATATGACGCTTTTACCACTACAGGCGCAGCAACTGTATATTTTCAGGGAAGCAGCAACAATGTACTGACCTGTAACGGAACAACCGACTTTTATAACCTTATTATAGATAAAGGTACAGATCAGACATTTAAACTTACAGTTTATTCAAATGCATATCCAAATTTCAGGTTATTTGGGGCCAATAACGCGCCCAGCGCTAATTCAACCGTAGCGAATCCCGATCTGAAAAAAGCACTTTGGGTAAGAAATGGGACACTTGTGCTGCAAGGTTTAACTGTAATCCCGTCCTTATCCGAAGGAACAACAGCCGGGCCACCTGCTTCACACTATTATATTCCTGCCAACGGAGCTATGGTACTTGATGGAACCGAGGTTATTGTATTATCCACAGCCGACGATTATACGGAAGTAAAGGTTGCTTATAATCTGGGTACCGGATCTTCAAATTCAGATTATGGAATTGATAACGGAACAGCAAGTGTAAGCGGACTTTCAGTGCTAGGCAAATTGCAAATCAACAATGGATATTTATCCACGCGTGAGTCTGCAGGAATTCTGTATTGGAGCTATTCTTCGGGCCAGCTTATTGTGAATGGTGGAATATTGGATACGAAACAGATTGACGATGGTTCGGGTGGTAATGCCGGGCTTATAACCTACAGGCAAAGTGGTGGATCAGCAATTCTGAGAGGTCGATTTAAAAACAATTTAAGCTACACCATACCTGAGGATTTAGCAAATCCTGTAATTAACACAACAAGGGCTGCCAATGGAACAGACGGAGCAGCCGGAACCGGAACTTTCCACTTGAATACCAACACGGCAAATGGATTCATTATGTCGGGAGGAAATATATCAATTTATGATGTCACAGGTACTACAGCCACTTCTTACGCGGCATTTATTGGCTGCCCTGCATCCAATATCAATGTAAGCGGAGGCACAGTTAAGATTATACCTACGACAGGAACTGGTACTGATATGGATTATCTCATCAACACCAAATCGCCATTTGCTAATTTAGTAGTAAACCGGGTGAGTGGAGCTGCAAAGGTATCCCTGAACTCAAATCCACTGGTAATATTGCAAAATCTCGATTTACAATCAGGGATTCTGGACGCTAATTTACAGGATATCACAGTTGGTGGAAATTTCAGTATTGCTGCAGGAACCACTTATACTTGTACAGGAACCAGCGCAAACAGAACGATTTTCAATGGCTCAGCCGCTCAGAATTTTGCCATAAATACAGGATCAGCCCTCAATATTAATAAACTGAAAATCAATAAACCAGCCGGCATTCAGTTAACTTTAACAGGCACTCAAACCTCCCTGAATATTGCTGATTCATTAATAATTATTGAAGGTGGACTTAACGACAACGGGAAAACAGTAAACGCATCAGGAAATATTTACAATTCTGGAATTCATTCAGGAACTGGTAAAATTATTTTGCTCAGTGATGCTAACCAAACTGTTGACGGCGACGGAACCGGTGAATTTACCAATCTTGAATTAAATAAACCCACAAACGGATCAGCTTCAGTAATGCTGAATTCAAATACTATTATCAACGGGACGCTTACTTTCTCAGGGTCTGCAACTGGTTATAAAGTATTCAATATTCAAAGCAATAACCTGAAGCTTACCACTCTTGCTGCAATATCCGGAGCTAATGCAAACAGGTATATCCAAACTTCCGGAGCACTTGGAGATGGAGGACTAAGTAAAGTTTACAACTCAGGATCTTCATTTACATTCCCTATCGGATCACCGTCAACCAGTCATGCTTCAGCAAATTATTCACCTGCTATTATAACTATTAACGGAACTCCGACGGTTCCGGGAACAATAACAATTAATCCCGTTGGTTACGAGCATCCTGCAACCAAGTTTAAAGGACGGAGTCTTACCTATTACTGGCATGTAAAATCAGCAGATTTTACACTTGGCTCAGCAACAGTAACTCAAGGTTTTACATACAGCCAAAATGATGTTCCTGCTCCGTCAGGAGATGCGGATGAATCAGGTTACGTAGCCGCAAGGTTCAACAATACAACTTTTGCATGGTCGAAAGGAACGGCTAATGATGTGGATATAGTCAATAATTTTATTGGAGAACCGGGAACCGGAAATTTCCTGGAAAATGTTGCTACAATTGATGGTGATTATACTGCCGGTGATGATGTTGCCACGGATCCTTTTGGTGTGCCGACAGTATTTTACAGTCGTGCAAATGCCCGCTGGAATTTGAATACCACCTGGTCGACCGATCCTGTTTTAAAGCATACGGGCGCTGCTGCGGCATCATTTCCGGGAGCAACTGATATTGTAGTAATAGGCAACAACAATACGATAAACCTTACAGCAGTTGCCAATTGCGCAAGTTTGCAAATACAGGCAGGGTCTGTTCTGGATATTTATACATGGACAACCAGTAAATTCAGCATTGTACTTAATCATCCTTTAGGTAACGGCTTGTTTCGTCTTACCACTACTGTGACTGGCTCTAATGTACCAAAACAATTTTCATTTCCTACCAACAGTGATTTTTCTGATTTTAATAACAACCAGGGAACTACAGAATTTTATGATATTGACGGGTCTACCGGCGCACTTTATATCTTGCCATCATCTGTTACAACCTACGGAAATCTGATGGTAACAGCTAAAGGAGGCGATAACTTAGTGCTGCCGAATAATGTATTAACAACCATTAAAGGAGATCTGACCTGTGGAGGCGATAATGCAAATGCATGGATTGCCGTGAGTTGGAATACCAACATTGCTCCATATAATTCCGGAATTTATAACCCGACGGTCGAAAAAACGATTCACGTAACCGGTGATCTGAATATAAACACAGGCACATTTATATTTATGCCTGAAGTTGTTCCCCAACATTTAATTATTGATGGAAATGTCACTGTTGGCACAAACGGTTACATTGATGTACAACCTGCAGTTTACGGAGTTCCGGCAGGCACGCCACAACCCAATACTATTGCTATCGGTGGCAATTTTGTGAATAATTCAAGCGGAGCACCTTATGTACGGTTGCTTAATTCCGGCTATTATTGCGACTTAACATTTCAGGGTTCGAATAATGCAACTATTTCAGGAACCAGTCCTACAACTATTCTAAATAAGGTTGTTGTAAATAAAGGAAATTCTCAGGGTACAACGCTCACTTTAACCATCGGTGGCGCATTAACTACACTTACTGATAACTGGCTTACCTTACAAAATGGCACGTTTCGTTATATGAGGACCAATCCGGGAACTGATTTTACAATTTCAGCTGCTTCCGCATTTACAATTCCTGCAACTGCAGGATTATACGTGGATTATTCGAATACAGGAAATAAAAATATATTAATTGCCAACAGCAATTCTAATACCAACGACTTATATCTTTTTGGAAAGCTTACCCTGCTCCGAGGTAATATTTATGTCGGACCTACAAACGGTACCACAGTTAATAACAACGATATTGAATATTCAAGCGGTGGAGCATCAACTATTGATGTTCGTGGTGGTAATCTCACTGTCAACGGACAGATCAGACGTAATCCATCTAACGCAGGAGGTATTTTAAATTACTCCCAGAGTGGCGGAACAGTTACAATTAACGGTCAGGCTGCGCTGGCCGCAAACGCGAAACTTGAGGTATTGAATAATGGCAGCAGTTTTACCATGTCGAATGGTACAATAAACTTTATCAAAGGAGGAGGAACAACCTTTGGAGATTTATACCTCAGACCACAAACTGGTAATGTAACCGGAGGATCTATAGTTTTTACACCAGGAACCAATGGAGCTCAAACCTACCAGGTAGATGCAAATACAGCTTTAAACCATTTCACAGTATCCAGCACAGCGGGAAATGTTGGGACTTTAAAATTAATGGTTAGTCCATTAACTTTGAACGGAGATTTAACCATATCGACTAACAGTATTTTCAATACCAACAGCATCAATACAACATTCAATGGTAATTTTATAAATAATGTCGGTACAGCAGGTTATATTGCGGGCACAAACCTCACGACTTTCAGTGCGTCGAACAGTACAGTTTACCTGGGAGCTCAAAGTTTAACAGGGTCAACCAATTTTTATAATCTTCAGGCAGATCCAGACGCGTCAGTTACAGTTAACAGTGCTTGTAATGTACTAAATAACATGGTATTAGGATCAGGGAACCTCATTTTGGGATCGAACCTTATGCAAGTATCTGGTAACTTTACAAACAACGGAAGGTTTACCGATTCGAATCTTGCAAACACAGGTATAAAACTTGTTGGTTCTGCAAAACAATTCCTTTCAGGTAACGGGAGTTTTGGCCGCCTGGAAATAAATAATGGATTCGGGGTACAGACTCTTAATGATATTACCATGGAAGAAAACCTGGTACTGACACTTGGAGTTCTGGATATCAACCAAAACCTGTTATCATTAGGTTTACAAAGTAATATTCAGGGAGCGCCTTTTAGTTGGACCAAAATGATCAAGACAGATGGAGTGTTCAGTGATGAAGGAATACGTAAACTTTTCCCTGCCGGACCTTCATCAGCTTTTGTGTACCCGATCGGTTGTCTTGATAAATACACTCCCGCAACTTTAACAATTAACGCTAGTAGTACCGTTGGGTATGTTCAAATCAGTAACATCAATCAACGGCATCCTGTAGTTATTGATCCTGCTAATGCACTGGATTATTACTGGACAGTTACAAGTTCCGGAATAACCGGCTTTACCGGAACCCTTCTCTTTAATTATCTGCAAAGTGATGTCAGGGGCGTTCAGGAAAACAGTTACCTTTCTGCCAGGCTAATAGTACCAGGAACCAGTTGGAGCATGACCAATACAATTGATGCTACAAATAATATATTAACTTTTAATCATACCGGTTCAAACAACCTGGGCGGTGAATATACCGCGGGAATAAGCTCAGCTTTTCCACCCGACATTCCCGTCTATACCAGTAACACGAATGGCAACTGGACTGATAAAACCATATGGACTCAGACAGGTGGGACTACTTATCCCTGCCCTGATGGCGGCCCAAATGGTTTTATTGTAATTGTTAATCATGAAGTTACAGCCAACAACAATCATTGTATTGCTTACCGAACAACCATCAATAATAAATTGAAGATTGTATCTCCCTATTTTGGACACAACCTCGGCACTGTCGACGGAAACGGGATATTATATGTTGAATCCGGTTCGTTTCCTGCAGGAACTTACACTACTTTCCTGGATTGTGCAAACAATGGAACCGTTGAATATTCAGGGACCGGATCCTACACAATTGTTGCCGACCTGTACACAAATATCCCGAACATGCTGGTCTCTGGAACAGGTACCAGGATATTACCTGCCAAAAATCTTACAATCTGTAATTCATTAAAGATTAACGGGCCAACCCTCGATAACAGTATTAATAACCAGAAGCTGACGATATTGGGTACCATGGAACTAATATCCGGTGCTTTTAAAAGCGGAAGCGGTAGTAACGCTACTGTTTCGTTTGGAGGTAACAGTGCTCAGACTATAGGAGGTTCACTAGATAATTTTACGGGTTCAAATGCATTTAATAATTTTGAAATCAATAATATATCCGGGCTTTCAGTAAATACAGGAGGAGCCATTGAAGTAAACGGCGAATTGCGCCTGACCAGTGGCCTTATAAATACAAATCCTGCCGCTCCCTGGAATTGTGGAACTTTAACCATCACAAATACAGCAACAACCTGTGTTGTACCATCAGGTGGGAGTTCAAGCTCTTTTATCAACGGGCCTCTTACAAAAAGTATCAACCAGGGTGACGATTTTCTTTTCCCGGTAGGAACATACATAGCTGGAGTTGGAAATATTGCAGGAAATAAGCTGAGACTTTCTTCGTCAAAAAGCGGAACAATTTTATGGACAGCTGAATATAAAAATCCAAACCCAACTTTTGTCAGTTTTTCAGCGCCACTTCAGGGAGTAAGTTCAAAAGAGTACTGGAGAGTACAAGCTGTCGCTGGAAGTAAGTCGATCATAAATATTACCTGGGATCCTCAGAGCGATATAACTCCGCTCGTAACAATAAACGGCCTGGCCGATATGAGCATTGCTTCATACTCAGCAGGAACATGGAATCCTATCGCATCGTCAGCTACGGGTAATGATTATGATGGCACAGCATCATCAAGCTCATTCGCAACATCCGCAGGAACTAACGACTATACGCTGGCATCCCTGAGTATAGTTCGTCCAAAAGCCAAATTGGACCCTTTGGGACCTGTTTGCGGTAATTCAGGAATCCCAGTCAGCTTCATTTCCCTGGTTCCAACACCACTGAATTATACTTTGAGCTATACGGTGAACGGTACTGCTCAAACTCCGGTTACAATTTCATCATTACCTTATATACTTCCAACCCCAACAAGCGGAATTTATGCTTTAACTGGATTCACATATAATAATGGTGCGGGGACAGGAGTTGTTGATGCCAGCACAGTTACTGTAAATGCCATACCCACAACAGCTGATGCCGGCCCTGACCAATCGCTTTGCGGTATTACATCTGCAAACCTGAATGCAAATCCTCTTGGCATTTCGGTTGGAACAGGCGTATGGAAAATTATCAGCGGGAGCGGCGGAACTCTTATAACTCCAACCAGCCGTACCAGCCAGTTTATAGGATTAAACGGCGCATCCTACAGGTTACGATGGACGATCAGCAATGGTACCTGTACCTCGAGCGATGACGTAATTATTAATTTCACACTTTTACCACTTGCGCCTTCAGCAGCTGCAAGCCAAACTTTATGTGCCGGATCCATAGTAAACAGCATACAGGTTACACCTCCATCTGGATCAACAGTTAGCTGGTTTACCATACCAACGGGAGGAACGGCTTTAGCAGGTACACTTGCACTTGTTTCAGGTGATTATTATGCTGAATCTAACGGTGGAACGGGTTGCCTCAGCCTTACCAGGACCAAAGTTACCGTTACAGTTATTGAAGAAGTATGGACCGGATCTGTAAGTACCGACTGGAATGTTGCGACTAACTGGTCGTGCGGAATTGTTCCGAACCTGACATTAAATATCCAGATTCCCAATGTACCAAACAAACCAATTCTGAGTTCAGGTGCGGTAGGAGCTTGTAAAAACATACTGATTGCTGCAGGTTCTTCCGTAACTGTTACCGGCAATACATTACAAATAGCCGGAACTATTACAAACAATGGAACTTTTACTTCAACTGCAGGAACAATTGAAATGCGGGGAGCCGTAGCTCAAACCATAGCTTCGGGCGTATTTGCAGGGAATACAATCAAAGGTCTAACCATTAATAATTCTACCGGAGTTACATTAACAGGGCCACTCAATGTTACAGCAGTTGTTAATGCACTTAGCGGTAACCTATTCTCAGGCGGAAATCTGACTCTTATTTCAACAGTAACTCAAACCGCACTTATTGATGGAACCGGCACCGGAACAATTACGGGCAATGTAACCATGCAACGTTATCTGCCTTCAGGCTATGGATACAAATACCTGAGTTCACCTTTCCAGGCAGCTACTGTTAACGAACTTGCCGATGATGTTGACCTCCTGGCTTCGTTTCCTAACCTGTATGCGTACGATGAAGACAATCACAGGGATTCATCCGGAGTTTCAATTTATACAACTGGCTGGTCCAAGTATGTAACAACTTCTAATCTTTTATTACCTATGAAAGGTTACGCTGCCAATCTTGGAAGTTCAGCAGCAGCTAAAACTGTTACTATTACAGGCGTTGTCAATAACAATATTGCAACTTCACAAACCCTTTATAACCATAACAGGCCATTCACACAAGGGTTTAACCTGGCAGGAAACCCATACCCATCCCCTATTGACTGGAATGCAGCAACCGGCTGGACAAAAACTAATATTGATAATGCCATTTACTTTTTTGATAACGGTACAACCAACCAGTATACCGGCTCATATAGTTCCTATGTGAACGGAGTATCGAGCAACGGCTTTGCCGGAAGTATTGTTTCTTCGATGCAGGGATTTTTCATTCACGTAACCAATGGATCGTACCCGGTAACCGCAACATTGGGCATGGACAACCGCGTACGTGTGAACAACCTGGCACCCGCATTTCATAAGTCGACGTACGAATCGCTCCTACCACTGGTGCGTATAAATGCAGCTTTTGAAAACGCAAACCTATCAGATCCTGCAGTTTTATATTTTGACAATCTGGCCTTAAATACTTTTGATCAGCAGTTGGATGCATTAAAACTTTTTAACACGGATGAGAGTATACCTAACTTATATGCTGTTACACCAGGCTCTGACAGACTTTCAATCAGTGCCATTCCCTATCCTGTTGATAGTATTAGCAAATATCCACTCGGTATAAAAACAGCTAAAACAGATTGGGTTCTGATGTCAGCCTCTCAAATCGAAAACCTACCTTCCGGACTTCGGGTATACCTGAGTGATGCAGCAACCGGGCTGGTACAGGATCTGCAAATAAATCCTAAGTACCGTGTTCATTTGAGCAGCGGCACTGTTGAAAATCGTTTCGTTCTGCTATTCAGCGAAAAGAATCTTGTAAATTCCCTACTGGATGAGGATACATTTTATGCAAACATAGTCAACGGAAAACTAGTTGTTTTTGTAAAACTCGCCACAGGCGATAAAGCCCGTCTGGTTATCAGTAATATGCTTGGACAGGTTATGCTCAGAGATGACAATTTTAATGATGGATCACATGAAATCAATCAATCGCTTCCATCAGGAATGTATGTTATAACTCTATATTCACAAAAAGGAATGATTTCGAAGAAAATTTATATCCCCAAATAATGAATTTAAAACCTACATATAAGCCTACAAATACCAGTACAACAATATCTTTCATTGTTAGTTTGTTTCTGGTTTTCATTTGTTTTTCGGCTAATGCCCAGGAACATCCTCCTCGTCCTATGCAAGTATCGACTGTTCAAAATCTGAGTTTCGGAGCTTTTATCCAGGGAAATATCGGTGGAAAAGTAATTATTGACCCACAAGGTTCCCGTACAGTTACAGGCGATCTTATTCCGGCTAACATGGGTTATTCCTATTATCCGGCTATTTTTCAGATTGATGCAATTCCGGGAACTCTTATCAACATTGTTTTCGGTCCGGATGTAACTTTAAACGGAAGCAATGGAGGAACGTTAACATTGCATGTTGACACATCCCTTCCGTCATCTCCTTTCATCAATACAAAAAACACCAGCACCCAGGTGCGTATAGGCGGTACACTTACTGTTAGTAATAGTATAGCTAACCCGGCAGGCAATTATATCGGTAACTTTTCAATAACTTTTGTGCAACAGTAAACCGATGGCCGCCTTAACTTCTCCTTATATAGTCTGTACAGAAACAGCACTACCTCCAAGGTTGCGGTTAAGCGTGCCTGTAAAATACCTTCTCTCAATTTTATTCGTAACACTATTTCTTGCTGTCCCTGCTCTGTTAAAAGCCCAGGCAGCAGAAGAAGACTATGAGGAAATATCGGTGTTTCTTGCTGTTCAGGGTATAGGCGGATATGAAATTACAGCTCTTTATAAAAATGATCAGATCTACCTGCCGATTTCTGATGTATTTCAAGCCCTGAAAATTAATCAAAGAATTTCCGAATTTAATGATACAATCAGTGGATTCTTCCTTGATGAAAACAACAAGTATATCATCAGCAAACCTGGAAACAATATATTTATTAATGGAAAACTGATTCAACTCAACGAGGCGGAGTTGATGAACACTGAAACTACAAGCCTGGCACTGAGGCTCGATCAATACGGGAAAATATTTGGCTTAGACTGTAAATTTAATTTCAGTACGCTTACGGTTGATCTTACAACCAAACTTGAATTACCGGTTATAAAAGAATTACGGCTTGAGCAGATGCGTAAAAACATCAGCCGTTTGCGTGGTGAAATTAAAGTTGATACTACTTTCCAGCGGAAGTATCATCTTTTCAGAGGCGGCATGGCCGACTGGGCTGTTTATTCAACACAGACCACAGGGGGAACTACTGAAACACGCGCTATGCTTGGTCTGGGAGCTGAACTTCTGGGAGGTGAAACAAATATCGAACTCAACTATTCTACCAGGACAAATTTCGACAAACGTCAGCAGCAATATCATTGGAGATGGGCGAACAATAATACGAAACTTGTTAAGCAGATAATAGTCGGAAAAATTAATTCCAAATCTGTTGCAAGCATTTATTCACCATTGATCGGAACCGTAATTACAAATACCCCAACCACCTTTCGCCGGTCATTCGGAAGCTTCACCATGATTGATTATACAGAGCCAGGCTGGACTGTGGAACTCTATATTAATAATGTAGTTGTCGATTATACAACTGCCGACGCAAAAGGTTTTTTTAAGTTTGATATTCCCCTGGTTTATGGATCATCGAATGTTAAAGTAAAGTATTATGGCCCTTGGGGTGAAGAAAGGCAAAAAGAACAAATCATTAATGTACCCTATACGTTTATGCCGAAAGGCGAAATGCAATATACCATTGCAGGCGCCATGGTTCAGGATACCAGTCATAGCATATTCACGCGCGGTGAAACCAATTATGGGGTTACCCGGCACCTTACATTGGGGGGTGGTTTTGAATACCTGTCATCGGTTGTTTCATCTCCGTCAATACCTTTTGTTACAGGATCAGCGCAGATATTGAATAATTTCCTTTTTAACGGCGAATATGCATACGGAGTTCGTACCAAAGCGCTTTTCAGTTACAGCTTACCTTCAAATTTTGTATTGGATATCGATTATACAAAATATGCAAAAGAACAGAAGGCCATCACATTCAACTACCTGGAGGAACGTAAAATAAAATTGTCAGTTCCGATTTCTATCTATAAATTCAAAGCGTATACACGCTTCGCGTATATGCAGAATATACTTAGAGAAACCAATTATTCAACTGCCGAAGCAACAATTTCGACTTATGTTAAAGGTGTAAGCGCCAATTTTACAGGAAATGCAAACTGGATCAAAGATCACGAGCCTTATATGTATGGTAACCTGGCTCTGGGGTTCAGATTTTTCAATACACTATCATTCCGTCCTCAGGTACAATATGATTTTTCGAACAACGCGCTGATTTTCACCAAAATGGAAATCGAAAATTATTTCTCCCCTAAATGCAACCTCTCACTGGTGTTTGAAAACAATGTCAGAAATAACCTGAATACTCTTGAATTAACATTCAGGTATGATCTTTCTTTTGTTCAAACCAGTATTGGTACCCGGATTTCGAAGGATTACATCAGAACCGATCAGAGTGCCAGAGGCAGCTTTGCTTTTGGAAGCAGTAACGGCAAGATTATAGCCGACACCCGATCAAAAGTAGGAACTGCAGGATTAACCGTTATTCCATTCCTTGATATAAATAATAACAATCGCATGGATGATGATGAACCAATCACTTCCGGGATGGATATGAGGATAAATGGAGGTAAAATTTTAACCGACTCAAAGGATTCAATCATCAGGATTGTTGACCTGGAACCGTTTGCAAGTTATATGATTGAATTTAATGATTCAAAGTTTGAGAATATTGCCTGGCAGATAAAACAGAAAACCGTTGGCATTCTTATGGATCCTAACCAGTTCAAACTCCTCGAAGTTCCTATAAAGGTATTGGGCGAAATTAACGGTACTGTTTATATGAAAACTACTACCAGTCTTAGACCTCAAGGCCGAATACAGATTAATGTTTTTGATGAAAACGGAAATCTGGTTGCTAAGACACTGAGTGAATCCGACGGATATTACAACTATTTAGGATTAGCACCAGGTAAGTATCATGCTGAAATTGACAGCCTTCAATTGTTAAGATTAAAATCTGTTGCAAAGCCAAATCGCTTTGATTTTGAAATTCAGCCTTCGATAAATGGAGATATTATTGACAATATCGAATTTGTATTATCGAAACAAACTGCTAAATTACAGGAAGTTGCAGTTGTTGAACCTAAAAAAGAAGAAGTTAAACCTGTTGTTTTAGAAGAGGTTAAGCCTGCTGTTGCAGAAGTGATTCAGCCTGCTGTTGTTGAAGAGGTTAAGCCTACTGTTAAAGAAGTTGTTAAACCTGCTGTTAAAGAAGCTGTTATAATAATACCTCCTGCTGAAATTACAATTGAGACAACCAAAGATCATAAATTCTTCGTCCAGGCCGGCGCGTTTATAAAATTGAAAAATGCTGAACGATTAGTGAAAGATCTTTCAAAGCTGACCTCAAAAAAATGGTTTATTGAACAGGAAGATGAATTCTTCAAAGTAAGGCTTGGATATTTTGACTCAAAAGAAAAAGCTAATGAATTGAAAGAATCGCTTAATATTCCTGATATTTCATACTATATTTCTGAAATTCCGCTTGCTACCACACCTGAACAGCAATTGAAAGAGACCGAAATTGCACAACACAAACAGGCTGAAGTTCAGCATGCAGAAAAAACAGAAGGTATTACAAAAGAAAACGTAATTATTCCATCCATGGATTGTGAGGATAGCCTTCATCCGCAGAATGGATATTTTGTACAGGCCGGTGCCTTTGCAATAAAATCAAATGCTGAAAAATTAGTTGTCAAACTTATTGCTTCTACCGGGAAAAACTGGTTTATAGCTTGTGGAAAAGGACTATATAAAGTCCGTTTAGGATATTTTACATCTAAACAAGAAGCAAGGGAAACTGAAAAATCGCTCAAAGGAACGGGTATAGCATTCTATGTCAACAAACCTAAGAATGTAGAAATTAAAGATCAGGCAAGGAGGCAGACAGAGATAGCTGTACAAAAACAAAAAACTGAACCTGTATCAGTTCCGGTTCCTGATATCACCATGTCAAAGCCTGTTACCTCAAAACAAGAAGAAGCAATAGTTGCAAAAAAGGATGAAGTTAAACCACCTGTCAATATTGTTGTTCCTGTAGCAAAAGCAGAAAAGGCTGAGGCCAGGACCAAAGATGGTATTGTAATAGTTCCTCCTGATGAAGCAGGCAAAGCAACAGAAATGAGTAAATATTATATTCAGGCTGGTGCATTCGATTCAAAGGTTCATGCCGAACGCTTAAGCCAGGATCTGTTGGGCTTAACACTGAAACGGTGGTTTATAGTATACGAAGATGGTTTCTATAAAGTCCGTCTTGGATATTTCACAACCAAAGAAGCAGCAAAAGCTATTGAAGCCACGCTAAATGTAACTGAAGTTCCTTATTATGTTGGCGGAGTACCGGTAAACCCGAACCCTTCCCAGATAAAGAATGGTTCAGATAGTAAGAAACAAAAATCTGAACAAAAAGTGACTATTCCTTCTAAAAGCCAGGAAACAAAACCGCTTGCTGTTCCTGAACAGGATAAACCAAAGCCTGTAAAACCGGACGAAACAAAGGCTGTGAAAAGAACCGCTATGGTTGAAACTCCGCCAAATGACAATTCGGGTTTACACAGGTTCTTTATCCAGGCTAATGCCATGTCGAACAAAGCCATTGCTGAACGAATAGCAAATGAGCTCTCGAATCTGACACGCAAGGAATGGTTCATCGTTTTTGAGGATGATCTGTATAAAGTCCGGCTGGGATACTTTGATTCCAAAGACGAAGCAAAGTATGTAGAAGGAACCTTGAACACACCAGGAGCCTCATATTATATTGATGAGATCGCGTCAGGAAGATCTGAGTATTAAAAAATAGCAACTGGCATACAGTCTATTTAGTTACTTTTGCAGAAAACAGATTGTTGCACACAAATTTTTTCGGAAATGAATAACAGAATAATGGATCCCATTGGTAAACTAATGGGTTTAAGATATAAATCACATCCCTGGCATGGCGTAGATTTAGGCGAAGAAGCGCCTTATTGCCTGACCTGCTTTATTGAGATGGTTTCGACCGATACTGTAAAATACGAAGTCGATAAAGTAAGCGGTTATCTTAAACTCGACCGTCCACAGAAATACTCCAATGTAGTACCAGCCATGTACGGTTTCCTGCCACAAACCTATAGCGGAAAGTCGGTTGCTGATTACTGCATGGAAAAATCAGGACGCACCGAGATTAAAGGTGATGCCGACCCAATCGACGTATGTGTGCTTACCGAAAAAGTAATTTCGCACGGCGATATCCTCGTCAAAGCTATTCCTATCGGCGGTTTCAGAATGATCGACGGGAACGAGTCGGATGATAAAATCATTTGTGTTTTGCAGGACGATGCTGTGTATGGTGAATATAAAAACATCACTGATTGCCCTGTTCTGGTTATTGACAGGCTTAAACACTATTTCCTGACCTATAAAGACCTACCAGGCCAGGAGAAAAAAGTAGAGATCACGCATACTTTTGGAGTTGAAGAAGCGCATGAAATTATCAGCAGGGCTGGTGATGATTATCGTCACCGTTTCGAGAACCTGGAATTACTGCTCCGTGAAGTGTAATTTCATTCTTGGTTTATAAATTTTTCTATCATCAGATGGGGAGAGGAGTGAAAAGGTGAAGGGCGAAAGGCTATAAAGCAAAATATAATCTTCAACCATTTATTTTTCCGACTTGTGACATCTGCCTTTCAAATCCCGGCTTCCGGCTCATTTTGCAGGAATCTTTACGATATATGAATTAAATCAGCTTCCGGCAATC
The DNA here is from genome assembly GCA_963665485.1 of Bacteroidales bacterium. GTDB lineage: Bacteria > Bacteroidota > Bacteroidia > Bacteroidales > UBA4417 > UBA4417. The sequence goes on from OY762227.1 coordinate 3,847,661, forward strand.
GCTTTCAACAAATAATCTGTTATTCATGACCAAATCAACTTTAGTAATCGGCGCCAGCCTGAAGGAAAACAGGTATTCGAATATTTGTGTCAAAACCCTGGTTTCAGGTAAATTCCCGGTTACCGCTATTGGGCTGAGAGAAGGATTAATTGATGATATACATGTTCTGTCAGGATTCCCTGAACTACATAACATACATACAGTTACTTTGTATCTTGGTCCTGAAAATCAGAAATCCTGGTACAATTATATTCTGAAGTTGAATCCGGAACGGGTTGTCTTTAATCCGGGAACTGAAAACCAGGAATTCGAAGCTGTGCTTTCAGATGCAGGAATAGAAGTAATTGAAGGATGCACGATTGTAATGGTAAAGGGAGGCACCTATTAAATCATTTCGCATACACGAAAATGAAAATGCGTTTACGTTAAGCATCTGAATGCAATAAATGACTAATTTAGTACCCCGAAACATTTATAGCAATAATACCTTTGATTAACCAAAAGCATGCATAAAGTACTGACATTTATTTCAATAATCTTTTTGTTTTTATTATTCTCTCCCAGGCAACTCAATGCCCAGGTTGATACAGTTGAAACAAAGTTATCTGAAAGTATTATGATTTGTTATCATTCAATCACAGCAATTCCTGTTGTGGTGCATACTATGAAAAATGTCGATAGCTTGAAGCTTGTACTTTCATTTGATAAGAACAAGGTTGATTTTATTGAATATTTTGCTGAAAATCCGGCACTTAAACCTGCAACTTTTAAGGTTACCGATTCGAATGACTCTATAATTATCACATGGTCCCGTAGTAACTCAGCCACCATCATCAGTGACACACTCGTTTGGCTTAGATTTAAGGGATTAACCGGGTCAACTTCACTTCATTGGCAAACCCCGGGCAGCTTTTATCATACATCCACAGGCAATATTCCCGCTGTTTTTACAGATGGAAAAGCAATTGTAAATCCTAAAATAAATGTTGCTCTTACTGAACTTACCGCTACCTGCGCTGGTACATGCTCCGCCAATTACAAGGCCGAAGCCTCAGGCGGAACCGCGCCATACATATATAAATGGAACGGCAAAATCTCACAATGGGATAATATACAGAAGTACTTATGTTCCGGAAATAAAAATCATATTTCCATTATTGATTCCTTGGGGTGTGCGCTCGATAGCGCATATGTAATCAATGGATTACCCGGAGCCAGTGTAAAACTGATTATCAAAGATAATGTTGGCGATACTACCACTGTAATTTACATTGAGAATCCGACACTTACCTTTTCATTTGATGAAATTTCGCCTACTCACATTGTTGAGGCTCCTATGTGGTATTTCGGTGATGGAGATACTGCAGTTTCATTTAATCCCACTCATGTTTATGAACAAGCCAACACCAATATTGATGGGTATTATAATCTGAGTCTTAAAATTATTAATGAAAATGGGTGTGATTCAACAATAGTAGTTAAGATACCAATTAAAGAAGCCAAACTTAAAATACCCAATGTAATTACACCCAACGGAGATGGTCAAAATGAGAAATTTCTGATACTGAACGAAAGTAAATCCGGATCTGGCGATGACATCAAGGTTACTGATGAGTTTGAAAGTATGCAATTGGTAATTTTCGACCGCTGGGGACGCAAAATTTATGAAAGCAATAATTATAAAAGTGACTGGGTTGCTAAAGGAGTGCCGGATGGTTCATATTATTATATTTTAAAAACTATTGGATTTTACCACACCGAAATCCATAAAGGATCAATAACTGTATTGGGAGGCGGGATTAGCCAATAATATTGCTAAATTGTAAATTTCTGAGAGTAAATTCCAAACTCCAAAATCCAAATCTCAAATTCCAGGACTTTCCCTTGAAATTTGTATCCTGGAATTTGGGACCTGGAATTTCTAAAATTCAACCCATGGCTGTAAATTACTTCCTGAACACCATTTTCTGAACTTCAACCCCATCAAGCTCAAGAAGCTCATTTTCAAGCCTCAGACATTCCTGCACTTCACCAATAAGTTCGAGCAACATCAGGCCGGTTTCAGTTGAATATTCCTCATCCATATCATGCATACCCAGGCGCGTTCGAATACTGCAGCCGTATTTTGTTAAAATATTCTGGATTTTATCCGCACCCTTCGATGGATCGTTGATCATAACACCCAAAATTCTGACTTCTTTCATAGCTGCATGAATTAATAAGTAAACGACATATTCTGAACTTCAAGACCACCGATTTCGCTCAAAGCTGTCTCAAATTGCTTCCATTCATCAGGATTTCCGGTTAGATGCAGAATAATAATCCCCGACCGGCTGCAAACATTTTCATTCAATTCATGAAATCCAAGCCGGGTACGGATTAGTTTCGAATATTTACTGAGTGTTAACTGCGTACGGCCTGCTTCTTTTATTCTATCGGAAATCAGCAAACCAAGAATTCTTGTTTCGGTCATGGTGGATTAGTTGAGAGTTAATGAAAATACAAAATGGCTCAATTTTCAAATCACAATTTTAAATTCACAAATTAAAAATACAGATCCCTTTCTCCTCCTTTAATCTTTTCAATCCGTTGACGTATCTCCGGAACATTTACTTTTTCATGTGCTTTTTCGAGCTCAAGTAAGTTTTCTTCTATTACCTTATAGCCTTTTTCCTTTGTTTCGCCAGGAGCATAATCTTCGAGGTATTCTGTCAGAGTAAGAATTGCATTAGGTGAACAGAACCTCTTGATAAATCCCGGAACCGAAAATTCCATAAAATGTTCTCCCGTCCGGCCTAGCCTGTAACATGCTGTACAAAAGGATGGCAAGTAGTCGCTCGAAAGCAATTCATCAATAATTTCATTAAGTGAACGGGAATCGTTGATATGAAACTGTTCGCGGTTCAGATCCTGGTCTTCATTCTTGTTTTCTGAATAGCTGCCAAGTTCCAGTTTGGTTCCCCCGTCAATTTGTGAAACGCCGAAACGCATTACTTCATCCCGAACGGCCGCGTTTTCGCGTGCCGTTAAAATAAGTCCGGTATAGGGAACTGCCAATCTCAAAATGGCTACAAGCCTGGTAAATTCAGCATCCGACACTCTGTATTTTCCATCAAAATTCATAGCCGAAGCTTCCTGTATCCTTGGAAACGAAATGGTATGCGGACCAACATTATAACATGCTTCGAGGTGATTTGTATGCCTGACCAGCGACAATACTTCGAAACGCCAGTCGTATAATCCGAACAACGCTCCAATACCAACATCGTCGATCCCAGCTTCCTGCGCACGGTCGAGTGAAGTAAGGCGGTAATCGTAATTGCGTTTTTTACCACCAAGGTGATAGTGTTTATAAACTTCCGGATGATAGGTTTCCTGGAAAATCTGGTAAGTACCAATACCTGAATCCTTTACAATTCTGAATCCTTCAATATCGAGAGGGGCAGCATTTACATTCACGCGGCGGATTTCGCCATTTCCTTTTCGTACTCCGTAAACAACTTTAACGGTATGCGCAATATATTCTGGCCCGTAATCGGGATGTTCGCCATAAACGAGTATCAGCCTTTTTTGCCCGTTGTCTTCCAGGGCTTCAACTTCGTTCACTAGTTCCTGGTCTTCCAGTGTGCTGCGAATGGCATATTTATTTGTGGAACGGAAACCGCAATACGAACAGTTGTTAACACATTTATTTCCGATATATAATGGCGCAAAAAGCACAATCCGATTGCCATACACCATTTCTTTTAACCTGCGGGCACCGTCTTTAATTTCTTCAATCAATTCAGGAGTGTCGGCACTGATAAGAATGGCCGTTTCGGCAAGAGTCAGGCGCTGTTTGCTGAGTGATTTTGCAATCACAGTCCTCACGTCCTCAATAGTTGGTTTGGCATTATTAATATGATCCCAGATTTCATCAGCATCAATAAAAGGTTTCATCCTTTGATCGGGAATCTTGCATGTTTCAGGTTGAAATTTCATTTAAAATGTCTTTAAGCTATAACTTTTGCAAAATTACAATTTTTCAGTCTATTTAAGCTAAACAATACCTGAATTTTGTGAAAGAATTAACAATAAATTTATGAACCAGATGTAAGAGGAAAATACGCTTTTTAAAAATCGGTAAATCATACATTTATATACTACAAAAACAGCATTTATCTGAATCTCTCAGTCAATGTTAGTTTAGGAAAGTAAGTTCCCTTAGGATTAAATCCTGATACGTTCTGGCTAAAATATTCTCTTCACAGATCATACAATCAAATAGCCTTCGAATGCCAGCATTAACAAGCTGATCACTATCCCGGTGACTAATCCAAACCAAACTTCTTTTATGGTATGTCTTTCAAGCTTAACTCTTGACCACATCAGTAAACCGGTAAATAATAAAGCTACAATCCCAATTTTATAATTAACAGTAAAAATCAATGCGGCAAGATAAATAGTAAAGGAAACATGCAATGAGCTTTTTACATACAAGTTGATTACCTGGCTAACAACCAATAATATAAGAGCAAACAACGCACTGATAGAAAGATTTTTGGACTGATGGGTTGCAAATAATACGACGTTTACAACAACTAATAAAGGAATTGCAAACCGAAACAGTGACTTTCGTTGAATTCTGTCCGAGACATCAAAGTTTGTATATGAACCATTCTTTGATTTTAAATACGTCCAAACTATCAGAGGAATAAAAATGCAGCCGATAATCAATAACGAATTCATCGTTGCTTTTGAAAAACCGTCGGATCCAAACAATACGAGCAAAATGAATAAGGGAATAGTCAATAAAGGATGGCCAATTATTGAAATAAAATTCGCAACTTTTTTCATGATTTAAAGAAAGGTAACTATTCAGCCCTATCAAATTATTGAAAAACAAAACCATGCCACAGATTACCTTCGGTGAGATCGCTTCGCTAAGTTTCGCGGATTTCGCAGATTAGGAATATATCAATTCTGTCAATTTTAACATAAAAACCTATAGAAGATAGTTAAAATCTGTGCTAATCTATGAAATCTGTGGCAAAAATGGAGCATTTCGAGGGTGAATAGTTACAAATGAAGGTATCGGTTTTGAAAATTTGGCACAATCAATCATATTTCAATCTGAAGTCCATCATAAGCAAGATGCACTCCCACAGGCAATTTTGGCTCTACCACTTCATATTTGCCTAAAAAATGACTTATATGAGTAAGATAAGCAACTTCGGGTTTCAGATCTTCCAAAATCTCAAGCGCTTCGTTCAAAGAAAAATGGGAAACATGACGTGAATTCCGAAGAGCGTTAATAACGACCACTTTTGATCCTCGTACTTTATCGAGTTCGGCGGGAGAAATATAATTGGCATCCGTGATGTAAGTAAAATCTCCGATTCTATAACCAAAAACTTTCATTTCCTGATGCATAACCTGAACAGGTAAAAAATTAAACTCGCCAATGTTAAACTGCGAATCAGTTATTGCATGAAGATTTAACTTTGGAGCTCCTAAATAACGACCGGGTAAAAAGATATATGGGAATTGTTCCTTAATAGCATCAAGAGTTACCTGAGTTCCATAAATATCAATTGACTTGTGCAAAATATAATTAAACGCCCTGATATCATCCAGACCGGCAATATGGTCGCGATGAGCGTGTGTAAATACCACAGCATCAATATCTTCAACTTTATGTTTGAGCATTTGTATCCTGAAATCCGGGCCGCAATCAATCACAATATTTGAGCCTCCACAGGTAAGCATGATAGATGAACGATATCGCTTATCACGCGAATCATCACTTGTACAAACTTCGCAGTTACAGGCAACTACCGGAACACCGGTTGAAGTTCCGGTTCCCATAAAGGTAATTTTCAATTTAGTGTTTTCGTCGGCCACTGTAGAGAGTTAGGAGTTAGGAGTTAGGAGTTAGGAGTTAGGAGTTAGGTGTTGGGTGTTGGGTGTTGGGTGTTGGGTGTTGGGTGTTGGGTGTTGAGTGTTGGGTGTTGGGTGTTAAGTGTTAAATGTTAAGCGTTTAGTGTTAAGCGTTAAGTGTTAAGCGTTAAATGTTAAGTGTTGCGATTTAGTAAATCAGCTCTTCCACCTGAGATTTATCCCTTTCAAGCTGTTTTTTCAACTCGTCAGTTTCTTTAAATTCCAGTTCCTGTCTGATGTATTTCGCAAAGTAAACTGTTGCATCTTTTCCATCCAGGGATTCTTGCACTTCGAAAGGGAAGATTTCGATTGTAATTTCCTCTTTACATCTGTCTTCACCATACCGGCTGTTTTTAATATTGAGAATTCCTTTGAATGAGTTCTGATTCACATCAATTCGAACAGCATAAACCCCATCGGGCGGGACCAGCTTGCAATCTTCCTCAATGTTTATGTATAGCGTATTAAGATTCCTTTTAATCAGTTCACAACTCCCCTCTTTTAGGTTGCCCATGATCATATAATGATGATCGAGATAGGCATTAGCACGCTGAATGCGGCCTTCCTGCAACGATTTACGGATAAGCGTTGAGCTCACAGTTTCGTTATGGATATCCTGTTCCGGAATTTCCTCAACATCAAAGTTGTAATATGTGCCTAGTTCGCGGAGGAAATCAAAATTCCCTTCGCGGTTGTGACCAAACTGGTGATTGAATCCTATAACAATTTTACGTGCACGCAATTTGGCCACCAATATGTTACGAATAAAATCGATGGACGAAATATTAGCAAATTCAGGAGTAAACGTAACTACGATCAGGTTTTGAAGCCCGGTTTTACGAAGAAGTTCAATCTTTTCGCGTTGCGAATTGATCAGGAATAAGTCTTTACCGGCGGTTTCGGGAAACAAAACTTTACGCGGATGAGGATTGAAAGTAATAAGCACACTTTCGCCACCAATATCACGGGCAATATTATTAATGCGGCTTATAATTACTTTATGACCCACATGCACGCCATCAAAACTCCCGGTGGTTACCACTGGATTTGGTATTGCAGCTAGATGATCAAAATCGTAAAAAATCCGCATCCCCATTACTCTGAACTTATTGCCCCAGAATGATTGTTCTTTTTCCAAAAATGATTAAACGTCATAAATGAGTTACACTTTCTTTACAAAGTATGCCAACTTCTCAAGTGATGTAATCATATCATACTCTTCGAGATGGACATTGGAGGGCACATTAATAGGTTTGGGAGTAAAATTGAGAATTCCCTTAATACCAGCCATTACCAGTAACTCGGCTACATTAGCAGCTTCACTGGCCGGAACAGTTAAAACAGCTATGGTGATATTTTCCTTTTTAATGATTTCCGTAAGCTTGTCAAAATGATAACACCACACCCCTGCATATGCTTTATCTACTTTTTCAGGATTCAGATCAAAGCCGGCAACTACCGTAAGTTTAGTCCGCTTACCACTGAAATACCCAATTATAGCACGACCAAGGTTCCCGATTCCGATTACTGCTACTTTTTGTCCTTCCTTACTGTCAATGATTTTACCAATAATTTCAATAAGTTCTTTAACATCATAACCTTGCCTTAGTGTACCGGAATATCCGATGAGCATGATATCGCGCCGCACCTGCACTGAAGTTATATGAAGCAATGCAGCCAGTTCGTGCGAAAAAATATGATGTTTCCCCGTAGCGTTAGCGATTAATAGAGTCCGTCTGTATTGACTTAAGCGTTCGACAGTTTTATCCGGAAGTTTTTTTGTTGCCATTTTAGTTGGTTAAGTTTATAAAGTAAGTAATTTATTTCGAATGATCCAATATGTTATTTTCAGGCTCTAATAATGTGATTATAAATGAAGTGCCTTTATCTGGCTCACTTTGAACATCAATAGATCCCTGGTACATATCAACTATTTTCTTAACAATGGATAATCCTAATCCACTGCCGGTTACTTCACGTGTCTGACTGCTTTTGATGCGTACAAAATCATCAAAAATCTTCTCTTTATCTTCTTGTTTCAAGCCGATACCGGTATCAGAAACAGTGATTTTAAGTTTGTCTTCCTTTTTTTCGAGAAAAATATCCACACGCCCTCCTATTCTGTTGTATTTCACAGCATTAGAAACGAGGTTGTTCATAATAATTTCAATTTCGCCTGGATCAGCTTTCATATCAATGCTTTCGCGGGAGTTGATATAAACATCCACATCTTTCTGAATGGAATACGGCCGTATTGTATCCACTGCCATTTGAACTATTTTCCGAATATTTACAGTTTCCAGTTTCTGTGTTGGCTTTCCGGTTTCTATTTTAGTAAGGTCGAGTAAATCGAGAATAAGTTGCCGCATTCCTTTAATTCGTTCCATGGAACGATCGAGCATTTCGTCGTAAGCATCCACACTGTTCCCGAATTGTCGTTCCTTTATCATTTTCAAGTAACCATCAATGGCATTAAGCGGCGCTTTGAGTTCGTGCGACAAAACCGAAAGAAACCGGAACCTGATTTGTTTACCTGTATTATTAAGGGTTTGCGTCATTCTCTTAAGGAAAATCTGCTTGGTAATATTTTCGACCGAAGCTCGTATTTCCTGTGGAGTAAATGGTTTTGGAATAAAGTCGAAAGCTCCGTCGCGTGTAGCTTTTACTGCCAATTCAAGCGAAGCGTAAGAAGTTATCATAACAACAATGATATCATAATGTTTGCTCTTTACATACTCAAGCACCTCAACACCTTGTATATCAGGAAGTTTATTGTCAAGCAATAATATCTCCGGCAACTCATTATCAATTATTTCAATCCCGGATTTTCCTGTTCCGGCTTCAAGCACCTGGAAATCTATTTGCTCATCCATAAAAGGATAATCAACCTTGAAATTCTGCAGGATACGTTTTGTACCTTCCCGGATTCCCGGTTCGTCATCAATAATCAGAATTTTATATGTAGCCATCGGTTAAAGTTTCAGTAGTTTTTTAATCTCGCGCTGCAGCTGATCGAATCGAATTCCTTTATCAAGAAATAAGTCAGCGTTGATCCACTGCGTACTTCCGTCGGCATGTACATCGAAAGTCATTCCGGTTTCGGCGGTTACCGCTGTAGCAATGATTACAGGCACATCAGGATATCTCCGTTTAATTTTGTAACTAAGGATAAAACCACTGTCGTCGCTCTCCATCATCAGGTCAAGAATGCAAAGATCGGGTTTGATTTCCATAATTACTTTTTCAGCTTCTGCCTGGCTTTCAGCAGTAATTGTTTCGAAACCCATTTGTTCTACTTTCAAACGCATCTGGAACAAATAATCCATATCGTCGTCAACAATCAGTATTTTCTTTTTCATATGCACCTGATATTATCGTCTCAACTTACAATCAATTAATTTATTACTAAGAACCTGAAATAACATATCCCACAAACTCTCACTTTAACTTTTAACTCTTAACTATTCACTATTCACTATCACTTCTCTAAACCAGCCTGTTCCTGGGAATGGTAATTGTAAAAGTAGTCCCGGTTGGTCCAGCAGCCGAATCTACATTCGATTTTACAGTAATGTCGCCTTTATGCATTTTAACAATTCCATAAATAATCGGTAAACCAAGCCCTGTGCCTTTTCCAAGCCCTTTGGTAGTAAAGAAAGGAGTAAATAACTTATCCATATTTTCAGGAGGAATACCAGTTCCGCTATCCGAAATGCTCATTGTAAACTGATCGTGTGAATCAGATAAATCGAAGACTATTTCACCATTTTCGGGCATCGCCTCAACTGCATTTTTAAGCAGGTTGGTAAATACTTGTATCATCTGATCGTAATCGAGATTAACTTTCGGATCACTCACTTTTATATTCAACCTTACATTGATACCGTCGGGAATTATTACAGAATCAATGCTGTGCCTCGAAAGTTTCACAACATCAGTTTCAGTGACATTTACCTGGTTTTTACGGGCAAAATTTAACAATCCTCCAACAATTTTTCTGCAACGATCAGCCTGCTCAACAATCAGGTCAATATCCTGAAGCATAGGGCTATCTACAGGCAATTCCTCTTTCAGAATGTTGCTGTACATTGTAATTACACCTAAGGGATTATTAAGTTCATGAGCAATACCCGCTGAAAGTTGACCCATTCCGGCAAGTTTTTCTGAATGGCGAAGCGCTTCCTGTACATTAGCCAATTTCTCCTTTGAAATATTGAGCTCACGTATGTATTTATGAAGTTTCTCGATGGAATAAGGCAGGCACATCTCGGTTTCAGCCAATCCGTTAATAATAGCAATTGCGTGTTCCTCGCACGAATCGTAACCGCAGGCACCGCAATTCAGGTGATCCTGCTGGCTGTATTTGCCCATTTTGTATAAAATATCCTTTATCTGCTCGTTTGGCGGACGAACGGATGTCATATCCCGGGGTTCAAAGGTTCTTGAAAAATCAAGTTTCGAATATTCCTCCAGATACGACAGCCATTCCTCTTTATCCAAAACCGCCATCTTCCGGTTGGCATAATTAATAATCCGTGCTTTTTTTGCAAAACGCATACCGGTTGGCGAAGTATTTGGATACGGTGTCATGCCCGGGCCTAAGATGCAACCTTCACAACATAGCAAATGAAGGTGATGTCCTTCCAGGTTGCCTTGAGCAAATTCGCGCAAAGCATCCTGAAAATTAGCCCTACCACCGGCAACCAGCACATTTTCACTTAATATGTCTTCATTCACCTCCATGGTATTAAGTAAACCATGGCTTAAAGGAAAAATTGCTCCACGTCCACCCAAAGGAGGATCAAATTCCACCGGAACTATCTTTGACGGATTGATTCGCGCATTTTCCATCATTTCGCGTACCTCGCGAAATGTAAGAGCCGCATCAATTTCGTCCGATTCCGCTTTTTTTGCCAGGCAAGGACCAATAAAAACCAATTTGGCATCCTGACCATATTTCTTGCGCACAACCCTTGCCATTGCTACCATTGGAGAAACAACAGCAGCCAATTTATTAGTCAATTCAGGCTCGTATCGTTCAATATAAGCAACAATTGCCGGACAATCGGATGATATTGCAGGCATTTCAAGATTAAGCTGTTCTTTATAATACCGGGCAACCAGATCCGCACCGAACGAAACCTCCGTTACATGACTGAAACCAAATGACTTAATAATCCCAACCAGTTTTTTATGATCTTCAAAATCATAGAATTCGGCCGGGAAACTTGGAGCTACCAGGGCAATAACTTTCGGATAAGTAGAAATGAGCTTTTTTACCTGTTCGATTTCTTTATAAAATATCTTGGCTTCCTGGCTACAAACTTTAATACAGTTTCCGCAAGCGATACATCTTGCCGTGATAACTTCTGCCTGTCCGCCTGCAATTCGAATTGCTTTTGCCGGGCACTCGCGCACACAGGTATAGCAAACCCTGCATCTTTCTTTAATGGTAAAGACCAGTTTTTTATCAGTTTCCTGATTTGAAGAAGATGTGAGGCCGGAATTCATTTTTTTTGAATGGTTAGTTTATTGCGTTTGAATTTAAAGTTTTAGTGTTACAGATTTCAGTGTTCAATTTTTAGTAAATATTTACTCCAACTGTTTTCATTAATGTTTTAACTATCTCATCACTTCCCGTTTCTCATAGGTTGTAAACAGATGCGTCAGGCTCACTTCACTGCCTGGCCTCTTTAAAAATGAATCATAAACAGCTTGTAATGAAGCATTTTGATGGGCAAACCGGTTCGATTCTTTTTCATCAAGTTCATAAATAGATTTAGCTCTTGCTTTTATGTTATTGTTCCCAGGATGTATGGGTTGTCCGCCACCACCAACACAGCCGCCTTCGCATGCCATTACTTCAATGTAATGAATATCAGTTCTTCCTTTTTTTATCTCGGAAATAAGAGGCTCGACATTCCCAATCCCGTTGACGACAGCAAATCCAAGTTTATATTCGCCAATTTTCACGAAGTACTCCTTGCGTCCTTTACCCAATCTGAGTTCCTGAACTTTAAGCTGGGTAGTTTCCTTTCCTGTTATCAGAAAATGAAGAGTCCGGATGATTGCTTCGGTAAGTCCGCCGCTTACTGCAAGCATTTTTCCCGCTGTGCTGCGCGACTGGTAAGGCTGATCCGATAATTCCGGGTCAACCTGTTCAATATCAATTCCATTTAACCTGATTAACCTGGCAAGCTCACGGGTTGTAAGTACAAGGTCAACATCAGCAATGCCTTTGTGTGTCATTTGTTCGCGTTGCGACTCAAACTTTTTGGCAATACAGGGCATCGCCGACACAGAGTAAATATCATTTGCCGACATTCCGGCTAAAGGCGTAAAATGATTTGAAACCAAAGCACCCAGCATTTGTTGTGGCGACTTACAAGCTGATACATTTTCAAGAAAATCAGGATGAGTTTGTTCAGCATATTTTATCCACGCAGGGCAGCAGCTGGAAAACATGGGCAGTGCTTTGCCCTCTTTCAACCGATTGTAAAATTCTGTTGCTTGCTCAGTAATCATTAAATCGGCGCCAAATGAAGTATCAAATACATAATCAAAACCAAGTTTGCGCAAGGCTGCATACATTACACCTTCTATATCTTTTCCGGCGCGTAAGCCAAATTCTTCGGCAAGCGTAACTGAAAGTGTAGGAGAACATTGAATTACAGTTTTCACTGCCGGGTTGTGAAGCGCATCCTGAAGCAAGGCCGGATATTGCTTTTCAGCCAGAGCACCAGTTGGACAAACCATTACACATTGCCCGCAATTGATGCAGCTGGAAAGATTCATTCCTTTATTGAAAGCCGGACCAACCTGTGTTTTATTTCCACGCCCGATGAATTCAAGAGCCGTTATTTTTTGCATTTCTTCACAAACCCTTATGCATCTTCCGCATAAAATACACTTAGCCGGGTCACGTAATAAACTTGCACTTGAAGGATCAGTTTTGTATTTATTTTTCTTGCCATAGAAACGTCGTTCCCTCACATTCAGGTCTTCCGCAAGCTTTTGAAGCTCACAATTTCCATTGCGTTCGCAATACAGGCAGTCATCAGGATGGTTACTTAACAATAATTCAGTATTCGTTTTGCGGGCTTTGATAACGCGCGGTGAGTGAGTACGGATTTTCATCCATTCCTCCACAGGATGCGAACAAGCAGGAATTAATCCTTGCCTGCCTTCAACTTCAACCACGCACATACGACATGCGCCAGATGGCAGTAAATCCTTGATATGACACAGAGTCGGAACCTTTATTCCATTCCGCTCCAATGCCATAAGCAAGGTATCCTCCCGTTTGGCTTTAATGGTTTTACCGTTAACTTCTATATCGAATAGCATAAGCTTTTTAATGAATTCAAAGAGTGAAATGTGTTAGTTTATTATTGTGATAATGTGCTAAATTCAAGCAAAATCTTGATTATAAAGATTTTAATTTGATGAACATCCGTCTACTCAAATTTTCACATTTTCACATTAGCACATTAGCTAATTAGCTAATTATTTCAATTTTACAGCCACAAACTTGCAAACATCAAAGCAAATTCCACAACCAATGCATTTTTCCTCAATTATAAAATGGGGTTGTCGTGGTTGCCCGACTATTGCGTTCGATGGGCATTTACGCAGACAGGCAACACATCCAATGCATTTATCCACATCTATATAAAACAATCGTAATTCTTTGCAGACACCAGCCCTGCATTTGCGGTCGAAAACATGTTCTTCAAACTCGTCCCTGAACCATTTCATTGCGCTTAACAAGGGATTTGGAGCGGTTTGTCCCAATCCACAAAGGGATGTGTCTCGTATAACTTCCGAAAGATCAGCCAATTGGACTATACCTTTAAACCTTTCGAGAACTTCAAATCCGGATTCACCGGTTGGTCTGCGGGTAATATTTTCAAGTATTTCGTGTATTCGCCTTGTTCCTTCGCGGCATGGGATACATTTTCCACAACTTTCCTTTTGCAGGAAATTCATAAAAAATTTGGCAATATCAACCATGCAAGTATCCTCATCCATCACTATCATTCCACCGGAACCTATTATTGCGCCTTCGTTCCATAACGATTCGTAACCAACAGTAAGGTCGAGCTGTGATGCCGGAAGACAACTTCCGGATGGACCACCTATCTGAACAGCTTTAAAATCCTTGCCGTCTTTTACTCCACCGGCTATTTTAAAAATGATATCCCTGATTTTGGTACCCATCGGTACTTCAACCAACCCGGTTATCATAGCTTTACCTGAAATTGCAAACACTTTGGTGCCTCTGGCTTCGGGAATACCTATTTCATTAAAATGAAGAGGGCCATGACGAAGTATAAAGGGAATATTTGCAAGTGTTTCCACATTATTAATTACGGTTGGCTTACCAAATAGTCCTTCGATTGCAGGATAAGGCGGTTTAGGCCTAGGCATACCACGTTTCCCTTCAATGCTGTTAATCAGTGCTGTTTCCTCGCCACAAACAAAGGCACCCGGCCCTTTTACCAAAGTTATTTTAAAATCGACACCACTTTCAAATATATTATAACCAATCAACCCATATTCTTTCAATTGATTGATAGCCTGATTTAGCATAAAGTAAGCCTGGCTGTATTCGTCCATTACATAAATATATGCTTTGGTTGCCCCAATAGCATAAGCAGTAATTGCAATTCCTTCGAGCAATAAGTGCGGATCTCCTTCAATAACTGCACGGTCCATAAAAGCTCCCGGATCACTTTCGGCGGCATTACAGACAAGATATTTCTGATCACTTACCGTATTATGAGCCATTGTCCATTTCTCACCGGTACGAAAACCGCCTCCTCCCCTGCCGCGTAATCCACTCTGATCTACAATATTACATATTTTTTCACCCGTATAATTACGTATACATTTCAGGTAAGTCTGATAACCACCTCGGGCAATATAATCAGATATAGAATCAGGATTGCTGATACCACAATTTGCCAAAACGATGCGATGTTGCAATTTAAAAAATGGCAACTCATTGATTAGTGGAACATTGTCCCAGCTGTTATGTCGCTTATTATTGAACTGGCCTACTACATTCTCTTTAGGAACTTCACTGTTAAAAATATCATCCAGCAAAGCCTCAACAAGCTCGTGAGTTATATTTTTGAATGATATCCGGGCTTTTCCAGGTAATTGAATATCAACGAGTGGCTCAAACGAACATAGCCCGATGCAGCCAACCTGTACAACTTCGGCTTTAATATTTTTCTCTTCAAGATATCTGTTTACTGCGGTAAATGTTTCGTTGGCTCCCGCAACTTTTCCACAAGTACCTGATCCAATATAAACTACCGGAATATTTACAGTATCATGCCTGAGAAGAGCCAATACATCAGTTACTTCACGCTGAGTAAGGTCTGCTTTGACTGCAAGTACTTTTTCAATTAAAAACTGTTTCTCGTCCATTGAGTTAAGCCGGAGTTAAATAGTACTTCTGTAAAAATTGATTATCTGAGTAATGTCCTGAATCGCAAGTGCGGTTTTGAATTCTCCATTTACATTCAGCACCGGCGCCGAACCACATGCTCCCATGCAACTAACTGCTTCGAGGCTGAAGCGTCCGTCACGCGAGGTTTGGCCTTCTTTCAGATTGAGTACTCTTTCAACTTCACGCAAAATGCTTAATGATCCATGCATATGGCAAGAAGTTCCGCGACAGACCTTAATATGGAATTTCCCTTTCTGAACAAACCTGAACTGATCGTAGAAAGTTGCAATACCATATACTTTGCTCGATGGAAGTTTAATATGTTGCCCTACCCTAACAATTGCTTCCTCATTCAGGTATCCAAATTCAATTTGAATATCCTGAAGCAAGGGCAACAACGATTCACGCGATCCTGCTTTATATCTGCTGATAATTTCGTCGAGAGAAACCTGCATAAGCTAAAAAAGATTAAATTACCATATTGCTGACTACAAAAATAATGTATTGGTTTTTAATAACTATTATTTATTGTGAAAAAAATAACAATGTTATTCGGTTAACAGTTAATTTTGATATCCAATTATATCTATATTTGTTTTCTGAATGGAATTTTTTTTCTGTACAGCCCGAAAACAGAATATCCTGATCAATGGAAATCAATAAGAGAGAAGTTGTTATTTGCCTCGGAAGTTCTTGCTTTGCAAGGGGTAATAAGCAATTAGTGAAAATTGTAAATGATTACCTGCGCGATCGTAACCTGCTGAATGAAGTACGTTTTCATGGCGAAAGGTGCTTTGGCCAATGTGCTGCCGGACCATCGCTTAAACTGGATGGAATATTAAAAGAAAGACTGGATGATGATACGGTTATTGCAGTTCTTGATGAGTTTTTTGAGACAATTGAAAAATGAGTAGTTTAAATGTTCAAGATTCAATTGCCTTCGGCGTATAAGTGCTAAAATTTCGCTAATCTCCACTATCATTTACCATTTTCTATTAAACTAAAAAAAGAAATTTAAACCAACAAAAATGCAAGCACCTCTCGTTTTTATAGAAGAAGATAAATGTAAGGTTTGCTATGCCTGTGTTCGGGTATGTCCGGTTAAAGCAATTGAACTTCAGCCTTCCAGAGATATCCCATATATTGAGCCTGACAAATGCATAGGATGTGGAAGCTGCCTCGAAGTATGTTCACCCGGGGCAATAAAATACTATGATTCTAAACCGGCAGTAAATGGTCTGTTAAAATCAGAATTTAAAGTTGTTGCATTAATTGATCCCAGTATTTCAGCTGAATTCGATGATATAACCGATTATCGGAAATTTGTAAGAATGCTGCACGAGATGGGTTTTGATTATGTGCATGATGTAGCTTTCGGAGTCGACCTGGTTGCAAAAGAATATAACGACCTGGTATCAAACTTTTTAGGAAAATACTATATACTTGCCAATTGCCCTCCGATTGTTTCTTTGGTTGAAAAGTATTTCCCGCAACTGATTGATAATCTTGCTCCAATTGTAAATCCGATGATTGCAAATACCAAAGTTTTGAGGGAATTGTATGGCCCCGAAATAAAAGTGGTGTTTATTGGACCCTGCATAGGAGCTAAAGAAGAAGCTGACAGGTTTGATGGCGGTTCTAAAGTTGACGAGGTTTTAACTTTCGCTGAATTACGCGAAATGTTTGATCAGAACGGCATAAAAGAAAGCACAATAGAATTTTCGGAATTTGATGAACCACGCGGGTATAAAGGATATCTGTACCCGATCAGTACCGGAATTATTCAGGCAGCAGGCCTCAACCAGGATTTGCTTTCGGGAACAGTAGTTACAGCCGATGGGAAAGACAGGATACTTGCAGCTATCAACCAGTTTGAGCAAGGCATTGACTATATACAGAAACATTTTAATATGTTTTATTGCGAAGGCTGTATGATGGGTCCCGGGATGAAACCGGGTGGTAAAAAATATAACAGGCAAACCCTGACTCGGGTTTACGCAGCAAAAAGGCTGAAGGACTTTAATATGGCAAAATGGAATCATGATCTGAAACAATTTCAGAACCTGGATTTCAAACGTGAGTTTAAGGCTAACAATCAGCGCTTGCCGGATCCCCCGGAAGAAAAAGTTGAAGAGGTATTGAAAATCATTGAAAAAAATGAAAATGTCGAAAACCTGGGATGTAAAGCCTGCGGATATGAAACGTGTCGCGATTTTGCCATAGACGTTGCCAATGGAATTACCAGGCCTGATATGTGTATTATGCATTCGTTGAAGAGCAAACAGGAATATATACGTTCGCTGAAACATAGTAATGATAAACTTGCTAAAACCCAGCAGGCTTTGCAAAACTCCGAGAAACGGGCACTGGCTGAAAAACAGTTGGCACAGGAAGCCCTTGAGACCTCTCAAACCATGCTGCACAAGCTTCCTACAGCTGTTGTAATTGTGGATGAGAATTTAAAGATCATTGGGTCGAACGAGAGTTTTGTAACCATACTAGGAGAAGAAGCAGCTGAAATCAACGAAATAATTCCCGGTTTGTTAGGCGCCGATCTAAAGACTTTGCTTCCGGTTCAGTTTTATAAATTGTTTGCCTACGTGATCAGCAGCAACGACGATGTTATTGGTAGAGATGTGCATTTGAGCGACAAATTATTGAATGTGACGATTTTCAGTATTAAGAAAAATAAAGTTGTCGGTGCCGTGATCAGGGATATGTATATGCCGGAAGTGCGTAAAGAAGAAGTGATAAACCGCGTCACAGAAGTTATAGAGCAAAATCTTGACCTGGTTCAGCAGATCGCTTTCCTGTTAGGCGAAGGAGCAGCAAAAACTGAGAAAATGCTGAATTCTATTATCGAATCTCATAAAAGTAAAGAGTAAAGAGATTGAAAAACCAACTACTTAAGATTGAAAAATTGAAGAATTTCAAAACTATAAATTACTTGTAAGTACACAGTACCAATGTTCCACTTTCCAGTTTCCAGTTTCCAGTTTCAATCATTTTGTAAAGCCAAACGATAAGATTAAATTCATGAGTGAAGGACAATTTTATGTAGAAGTAAATACCGTGCAGAAGAATCACGATCTGGAACGGATATGCGGTGATAAGTTCCTTTCTCAACGGATTTATGAGGAGAACAGGATTATAGCCGTACTTTCTGACGGCATGGGTCATGGTGTGAAAGCAAGCATGCTATCAACTCTTACAGCTACTATGGCTTTGAAGTTTGCTGAAGAGCACAAAGATGTTAAGAAAATTGCCGAGATCATTATGAATACTTTGCCGGTATGCAGCGAGCGGCAAATGAGCTATTCAACATTTACAATTGCAGATATCGATATCGACGGAGAAACCCGAATACTAGAATACGATAACCCGCAAACCATTGTATTAAGAGGAAATACACAAATTAATCCGGGCTGGAAGTATATCACACTTGATTCGGAAAAAAACGCAGGAAAAGAACTCCGAACCTGTTCATTCAAACATCAGAAGGAAGACCGGATTATTATTTGCTCTGATGGTGTCCCGCAATCGGGAATGGGAAGCCCGAAATTCCCTTTCGGCTGGGGCATTGAAAACCTCGAACAATATGTACATCAACTCGTTAGCGC
Organism: Bacteroidales bacterium; assembly: GCA_963665485.1. Taxonomy (GTDB): domain Bacteria; phylum Bacteroidota; class Bacteroidia; order Bacteroidales; family UBA4417; genus UBA4417. The sequence continues at coordinate 3,866,660 of OY762227.1, forward strand.
CGACCTGACTATTTCAGCTACTCAACTGGCTGGTAAAGTTGTAAATATGGCCAATATCAACGATAATTATCATCCAAAAGATGATACATCCTGCGCCGTTATTTACTTCCGCGAACCCCGAAAACTGTTGTTGTGCACCGGCCCTCCTTATGAAGAAGTGAATGATGTTGCGTTGGGTGAAGCAGTTAAACAGTTTGAAGGAAAGAAGATCATTTGTGGAGCAACTACAGGCGATATTGTTTCAAGACAATTGGAATTACCTATTGTTGATAGTTTTGAATTTGATGATCCCGATTTGCCCCCGATTTCATTTATGGATGGTATCGACTTGGTAACTGAAGGAATTCTTACACTTGGCAAAGTCTCAGATTTATTAAAAAAGTATTCACCAAGGCTAAAACTTGGTAAGGGGCCTGCAGACCAGATTGTAAGATTGCTACTCGACAGCGATGAAATTCATTTTATCATAGGAACACGGATTAATATTGCCCACCAGGATCCAAATCTTCCTGTCGATCTTGAAATACGGCGGACTGTAGTGAAACGAATCAAGCATACTCTTGAGGAAAAATTTCTTAAAGAGGTGAATATCAGGTATATTTAAAACCGGGGAGCAACCAGGAAAAAGGTAGCACTTCGACTTCGGTCAGTGCAGTCAAAGTAAGGGATAACAGGAACAAAGTCATTATTCATCATTTTCTATCCGCTATTTCCTATTTTCTATTATTCTATTCGATATAAAACCTAACCATTGGCCTGTTTTTTGAAGTCCGGTCAACGATCTGAAACCCCGCGCGTTCAAAAGATTTGTACAAACCAATCCATGCAAATGAATCAGGAAGTTTTTCCTGGGTCGGAATTGTAGGATAAGCTTCAATTGTTTTGATTCCATTCACTTTAGCATATTGAATAACTCCTTTTAAAAGTTCAACAGATACCCCATTTCGTCTAAAGTTTTTATGTATAAAGAAGCATGGAATCGACCAAACCAGTTCATTGTCAATACGTTTATGAACACGGGATTTTTCCAGCTTTATAAAATCCTCTCTTGGGGCAAAAGCACACCATGCAATTGCTTGTCCTTCATAAAGCCCAAGAATTCCGGCAGGTTTGCCTTCCCAAACGATTTCTTTCATTGCATCTCTATTCTCATCAGCTACCTTCCCTTCAAGAAATTCTGATTTTTTGAGCCTGTAATACATGCACCAACAGTTTCCGCATGCTCCATTATCACCGAAAAGCTGGACAAAATTATTCCAGTTCTTTTTTGTTAAAGGCTCAAAGGTAAGTTGGTTCAAAAAGTCAGTTTCCATGGTATGTGTCGTTCAGTTTTAATTGTTTCAATTTTTATCCTAAAAAATCTGTGATTTAAGCAGTCAGTAATAATTTCAGGACAATGAAAAGACGCGCCAATTTATAATCATTCTTAGATTCAAATTTACATACATTTGCCGGCTTTTCAAAGATGGTTTTTTGCAGGAAAGCATTAATATATCTTATTGACAATAAGTACCTTACCGTAATTTAATAAAAGATGAAATTTATATTTACCACTTGCTCAATACTATTGTTTAATCTTTTATCTGCATCTTCACAAGATATAAAACCAACGGTTAACCCGGATAAGCCAGCACTAAACTGGAGTGGTTTTGTGAAAGCAGAAGCCCTTTACGATACACGCCAAATAGTTGAAGCCAGAGAAGGCTATCTTTTACTCTACCCCAAAAATATTTTATTTGATAAAAACGGGGAAGATATTAATGCGCATGGCAGCTTCAATCAATATGCTATGTCGGCCAGGCTCACCCTCAAAGCAACCGGACCGGATGTTCTTGGAGCCAAATCATCAGCTATGATCGAAGGGGATTTTACCGGTGCTTCCAACCTGGAGAATAACAGTTTTCGCTTGCGACATGCCTACCTGAAATTGAAATGGACACACGCAAGCATTTTGGCAGGCCAATACTGGCACCCAATAAATATTCCCGAAATGTTACCCAATGTATTGTCGCTCAATACAGGAGCGCCTTTTCATCCATTCAGCCGGCAGCCACAGATCCGTATTGATGTTTCAAAAGGAAAAATCAATACCTTGTTTGCAATTATTGCACAACGCGATTATATGAACAACGGACCTTCCGGAACTTCATCAGTTTATTTACGAAATAGCACAATACCCAATCTTCATGCACAGGTTCAATATATCACCGGCAATGTATTTGCAGGAGTTGGATTTGATTACAAGCACATACATCCCAGGCTGGTAACCGACAGCCTATATTCAACCAATGCCGCTGTGAACTGTCTTTCGTATACAGCATTTTTGATGTCAAAAACAAAACCGCTTGTTATAAAAATGCAGTGGATCTATGGGCAAGGACTTAACGATCACCTGCTTATGGGTGGTTACGGAATTACGCATATTGATCCTTTGACCAATCAGCATGAATATGCCCCGCTTAACTACTTATCAGGATGGTTAAACCTGCAAACTACAGGAAAAACATGGCAGGGGTCTCTTTTTGCAGGTTATACAAAAGGCATGGGAGCTAATAAAGTAATTTCCGGTGCCGTTTACGCCCGTGATGCTGATATCGGCTACGTTTACCGGGTAGCGCCAATGCTTAGTTATATAAATGGTAAGCTTTTACTGGCTGCAGAATTTGAAATAACAACAGCTGCGTATGGCAAAACAGATACCCATTATAAAGTTTATGATTCATCTCCGGTTACCAATACAAGAATCAGCTTCTCAGCCGGATATTTTTTCTAATGCATTGCTGATTAAGTATAAAAACATAAACTCCTGAAACATAAAAAGCTGCGACAAATTAATGGAACAGCTTTCTTTGTAACACGTTTTGTAGAAATACTATTTCTTTTTGCCTGTATTAATCCCAAAAGGCAGGTAAAGCGGGCAAAAGCTGATCAGGCTGGTAAGTACAAATACTACTGCAAGAACCAGGAGTATAATTCCCACTGTTCCCGAAATTACGTTGGTAAAATATAATACTGCAACAAGCGCAGCTATAACGATACGAATAATTTTGTCGGTGGTCCCCATGTTTGGTTTCATGATAAGATTGGTTTTAGGTTAAAACTATGTTTAGAATTGCAAAATTATATTCAAAGTTTTAAATTATACGTGATAAAGATCACATTAGGAATTATTTAATTGATCTGAAATTCGATATTGTAAAGTTACAATTATAAAACAATACAATTTAGTAATGGCCCTAAGAAATTAATATTTGTATACTATTTAAAAAAATAATTGTCTAGTAACTCCCAAAAAGTTCACCTGATATTTAAAATTCACTCAATATTGTCAGTAATACTTAAATTGTCGATTCCAATTGCAACAACAACCATAATATATGTAAATTTAATTTACTTTATACAAAGGTAGTAAAAAAAACATAACATCATTTATATATCTGTTAATCTGTTATATACAATTTCTTAATATAGATATCGAAATAATATTTAAATTATTTTTACTTTACAAAAGTAACTTTACATCAGATAACCAATAAATTAATACTACACCCAATAAAAACCGCTATCGCATTTAAACATCAATCTAAAATAAAGTGGTGATTATTTAAAATTCATTGAAGTTCTTTTTACACCAGCAATATAACCCTAAGCATCAATAAATATCTTTTTTTTTATAAATCAATACTCTTAAGCATGAATTTAAATCTAACACTTTGGTTTAAGTCCTTTTGTCGGGATTCACTGAAAAAATTAACTGTATTAACGATGTTAGCTTTGCTATTTCCGTTATTGTCTATTTCACAAACCACTTTTAATTATACTGGTGGTTCACAATCATTTACTGTGCCAACTTCGGGAAACTATCGATTTGAATTATGGGGTGCTGAAGGTGGTGCCTCTGCAAATCCAGATAACGGTAGTTCTGCCATTGGTTATGGTGGCAAAGGTGGTTATGTAAAAGGGGAATACTATTTAACAGCGGGTAGTACTATTTACATCTATGTTGGTGGTAAGGGCGAAAGCTCAACATCTTGTAGTGCAGGAGTTACAGCATATGGTGGATTTAATGGAGGTGGTAATTCCACTAATTATCCCGGAGGAGGTGGTGGTGGAGCTACTGATGTAAGAATTGGAGGCTCCGCTCTAGCAAACCGTGTTATTGTAGCCGCAGGAGCCGGAGGTGGCGCACATGGATATGCCGGAATAAATGGAGGAGCAGGTGGTGGAGCTACAGGACAGGCAGGATTGGCTGTAGGTGACTTTTCCACTAGATCGCAAGGTCAAGGTGGGACACAAAGTGCTGGAGGAAGCGGAACCAGCGGAACTGGAACTTTTGGGGTTGGAGCATCAGGTTCTCCTAATCATGCCGGTGCTGGTGGTGGTGGATGGTATGGTGGTGGTTGTGGCGACAATTCCACTCCGGGAGGCGGAGGCTCAAGCTATATAGGCGGAGTAACAAATGCTTCAACAATTGCCGGTAATGCAACTATGCCAAATCCAGCAGGTGGAACAATGACAGGTCGGTCAGGAAACGGAATTGCAATAATCACCAGATTATATTTTGCTTCAATAACTCAAACAACAAACATATTATGCAATGGTGCAGCAACAGGAGCACTTTCAGTTGCTGTTAGCGGGGGTATCTCTCCATATACATATTCCTGGTCACCCAGTGGCGGAACATCCTCTACAGCTTCAGGATTAGCAGCAGGAACTTATACAGTAACAGTAACTGACGCTGCCAGTTCAACAACAGCAGCATCTTATACAATCACTCAACCATCGGCATTATCAGCCACAACATCACAAACAAATGTAAGTTGTAACGGCGGATCAAACGGTGTGGCATCTGTTGCAGTTTCGGGTGGAACTGCCGGATATACTTATTCCTGGTCACCAAGTGGAGGAACGTTAGCAACAGCAAGTGGTTTAACAGCCGGAACATATACATGTACCGTTACCGATGCTAATAGTTGCACTTTAACTAAATCATTTACTGTAACACAGCCAAGCGTACTAGTAGCATCCGCTGTTTCCCAAACAAATGTTTCATGTAACGGGGGAAGCAATGGAGCAGCAAGCGTTTCAGTAAGCGGCGGAACAACAGCCTATTCTTATAACTGGACACCTGGAAATCCAACAGGCGATGGAACAGCTTCTGTTTCCGGATTAACTGCCGGGACATGGATTTGTACAGTTACTGATGCAAATGGATGTACTGCAACACAATCATTTACTGTCACTCAGCCCAGTGCCTTAGTAGCGTCTGCTGTTTCCCAAACAAATATTTCATGTAACGGGGGAAACAATGGAGTAGCTAGCGTTTCCGTAACTGGCGGAACAACAGCCTATTCTTATAACTGGACACCTGGTAATCCAACAGGCGACGGAACTGCTTCTGTTTTCGGTTTAACTGCAGGTGCATGGGTTTGTACTGTTACCGACGCAAACAGTTGTACTACAACACAATCATTTACCGTAACTCAACCTACAGCATTAGCAGCCACAACATCACAAACAAATTTAAGCTGCAATGGAGGATCAAACGGAACTGCATCCGTTGTAGCTTCAGGAGGTACAGCAACATACACTTATTCCTGGTCACCAAGTGGCGGAACGGCTGCAACCGCTAGCGGTTTAGCTGTAGGAGTATATACTTGTACTATTACCGATGCAAATAGCTGTACTTTAACTAAATCATTTACCATTATTCAACCTGCAGCATTATCAGCCACAACATCACAAACCAATGTAAGTTGCAATGGTGGATCAAACGGCACTGCTTCGGTAGTTGCTTCGGGTGGTGCAGGTGGTTATACTTATTCATGGTCACCAAGTGGCGGAACTGGCGCAACTGCATCAGGCAGAAGCGCAGGTGCTTACACATGTACCATCACAGACGCGAATTCCTGCTCAACAACTAAAACCATAACCATCACCCAACCTGCAGCGTCGGTATCAGGAACGACAGTCGTAACAAATGTAGCTTGCAACGGAGGGTCGAACGGCACGATTAACCTTACACCTTCCGGTGGAACACCAGGCTACACTTTTAATTGGACTGGCGGCAATACAACTGAAGACAGAATCGGGCTTATTGCCGGAACATATACTGTAACCATAACAGATGCAAACGGATGCATTGGAACGGTTAATGCTACTCTTACTCAACCAACTGCATTAACTGCCACAACTTCACAAACAAATGTTAGTTGCAATGGAGGAGCAAACGGGACTGCATCAGTTGTAGTTTCTGGAGGAACGGCCGGATATACGTATTCCTGGTCACCTAGTGGTGGAACAGCTGCAACGGCAAGCGGTTTAGCAGCCGGTGCTTATACCTGTACTATTACCGATGCAAATAGCTGTACTTTAACTAAATCATTTACTGTTACTCAGCCAAGTGCTTTACTAGCCTCCGCTGTTTCTCAAACCAATATTGCCTGTAACGGAGGAAGTACCGGAGCTGCAAGCGTTTCAGTAAGCGGAGGAACAGCAGGATATTCTTACAACTGGACATCGGGGAATCCAACAGGTGACGGAACAGCTTCTGTTACCGGTTTAACTGCCGGTACATGGGTTTGTACAGTAACTGATGCAAATACCTGCACAACAACACGTTCATTTACAGTTACTCAACCTACAGCATTGGCAGCCACAACATCACAAACAAATGTAAGCTGTAATGGCGGATCGAATGGAACTGCTTCGGTAGTTGCTTCGGGTGGTGTAGGCGGTTATACTTATTCCTGGTCACCTAGTGGTGGAACAGCTGCAACGGCAAGCGGTTTAGCAGCCGGTGCTTATACCTGTACTATTACCGATGCCAATAGTTGTACTTTAACTAAATCATTTACTATAATTCAGCCGCCAACATTAACTGCCACCACTTCACAGGTGAATGTAATTTGCATTGGCGGGAATAATGGATCAGCTTCAGTAGTTGTATCAGGAGGAACACCAACTTATACATATTCCTGGTCACCAAGCGGGGGAACTGCTGCAACAGCAAGCGGTTTAACAACCGGAGCTTACACCTGTACGATTACTGATGCTAATGGTTGTACGCTTACAAAATCATTTACTGTTATCCAAAGCGATCTGGTAAATCCTGTTGCAATTGCTAAAAATGCAACCATCTTCTTAGATAACTCAGGAAATGCTTCCATCACGGCTTCTGACATTAATAACGGAAGCTCTGATAATTGCAGTATTGCTTCGTTGAGTGCCAGTAAAACCGATTTCACATGTACTGATTTAGGAACAAACAATGTTACCTTAACGGTTACAGATGCTTCGGGAAACAGTTCAACAGATATTGCTGTTGTGACGGTAAGCGATAATTTAAGTCCTGTAGCTGACCTGTCTTCTTTACCTGATGTAAATGGTGAATGTTCTGCAAGCGTAATAGCTCCTACCGCAACAGATAATTGCGCAGGAGTAATTACCGCAACAACTTCGGATCCTTTAACTTATGATGCCCAGGGTTCGTACATTATTCACTGGACCTACAGCGACGGAAATGGAAATTCATCTACACAGGATCAGAATGTGATCGTGGCTGATGTTACTGCGCCTGTTGCCGATGTAACTTTGTTACCTGATGTAAATGGTGAATGTTCTGCAAGCGCAATCGCTCCTACCGCAACAGATAATTGCGCAGGAGTAATTACCGCGACAACTTCGGATCCTTTATCGTATGATGCCCAGGGTTCGTACATTATTCACTGGACCTACAGTGACGGTAACGAAAATTCAGCTTCACAGGATCAGAATGTGATCGTGGCTGATGTTACTGCGCCTGTTGCCGATGTAACTTTGTTACCCGATGTAAATGGTGAATGTTCTGCAAGCGCAATCGCTCCTACCGCAACAGATAATTGCGCAGGAGTAATTACCGCGACAACTTCGGATCCTTTATCGTATGATGCCCAGGGTTCGTACATTATTCACTGGACCTACAGTGACGGTAACGGAAATTCATCTTCACAGGATCAGAATGTGATTGTGGCTGATGTTACCGCGCCTGTTGCCGATGTAACTTTGTTACCTGATGTAAATGGTGAATGTTCTGCAAGCGTAACAGCTCCTACCGCAACAGATAATTGCGCAGGAGTAATTACCGCAACAACTTCGGATCCTTTAACTTATGATGCCCAGGGTTCGTACATTATTCACTGGACCTACAGCGACGGTAACGGAAATTCAGTTTCACAGGATCAGAATGTGAATGTGGCTGATGTTACTGCACCTGTTGCCGATGTAGCTTTGTTACCTGATGTAAATGGTGAATGTTCTGCAAGCGCAATAGCTCCTACCGCAACAGATAATTGCGCTGGAGTAATTACCGCAACAACTTCGGATCCTTTAACTTATGATGCTCAGGGTTCGTACATTATTCACTGGACCTACAGCGACGGAAATGGAAATTCATCTTCACAGGATCAGAATGTGATTGTGGCTGATGTTACCGCGCCTGTTGCCGATGTAACTTTGTTACCTGATGTAAATGGTGAATGTTCTGCAAGCGTAACAACTCCTACCGCAACAGATAATTGCGCAGGAGTAATTACCGCGACAACTTCGGATCCTTTAACTTATGAAGCTCAGGGTTCGTACATTATTCACTGGACCTACAGTGACGGTAACGGAAATTCAGCTTCACAGGATCAGAATGTGATTGTGGCTGATGTTACCGCGCCTGTTGCCGATGTAACTTTGTTACCTGATGTAAATGGTGAATGTTCTGCAAGCGTAATCGCTCCTACTGCAACAGATAATTGCGCTGGAGTAATTACCGCAACAACTTCGGATCCTTTAACTTATGATGCTCAGGGTTCGTACATTATTCACTGGACCTACAGCGACGGTAACGGAAATTCAGCTTCACAGGATCAGAATGTGATCGTGGCTGATGTTACCGCACCATCATTTATATGTACCAATGACACAACTGTGATAGCTGAAGTAAGTGCTGGTCAATACACGGTTGCCGGTTCAACTTTTGATCCGAAATCAGTTACTGAGAATTGCAGTACTGCTACTTTGATCAATAATGTGACCAACAGCAATACGTTGGATGGTGCTAAACTTTCCGGAGGCGAAAATGCCATTACCTGGACAGCAACTGACGAATCGGGTAATTCATACAGTTGCACAACAACTGTTACCGTTAAATTCAATGTAGGAATTCCTGAATTAAACTACAGGAATGTAACTGTGTATCCAAATCCTTCCAAAGGAATCTTTAATATTGAGATTCCGGCTTCATGCAATGTTGTGATCTATGATGTGAAAGGCAAGGTTATACTTTCAGAAAAATTAGTTAACGGACATAACTCTATTGATTTGTCAAAAAAACAACAAGGAGTTTACCTCCTGAAATTAGTTAAAAACGAGAAAGAGGTTAACGTGAAACTAGTAGTGGATTAAGTTCCGAATTGCTAATCTTTTAAACGGCTATCCGGAAACGGGTGGCCGTTTTTTTATTCCAAGTATCTAACTCATTTATGTGCCAGGAATCGGCATGGAAATAAAACACAATACATGCTTTGCTTTTGTAAAACTTGATTCATTTCAAATCAAAGTATAATAACTTTATTCCGGCTAACAGAAATTTTATTTTCGAGTTCCAGTTTCTTCAATAAACGGCTTATTACCTCACGGGCTGTTCCCATATCAGTTGCTATTTGCTGATGCGTAATATTTAATTGGTTGTTACCCGAAAGCATTGATTTTTCCTTGAGATAATTAAATAAACGCTCATCAAGGCGATAGAAGATCAATTGATTAATTGTATCAATCAGGTCCAGGTAACGCTTATTAAACATTTCGTAAATGTAGAAGTTAAACATTGGGTAATTAGTAATCCATTCGCGTAACTTTACAGATGGGATGAGCAAAATTCTGGTTTCTTCCAGTGTAACTGCTTCGATAATACTGGTCGAGTTGCTGCAACATGCAGAGAAGGACATGATACACATTTCGCCCGGATGAATATAGTAAAGCAGCAGTTCTTTGTCGTCCTCGTTACGACTGACACGTATCAGACCTTTAACTACCAAAGGGACTGACTGAACATAATTGCCTGTTTTAAGCAAAGTAGTGTCAGTCGGTACATCCATTTCAATTGCTTCGTTTGCAATAAATTGCAGGAGTTCGGTGTTAACCTGTGGCAGGATTTTTTTAAGCGTGATCAGTTCCATTGGCGGGTTATGAAAGTTAGAAGTTGAAAAAATATAATAAATGGGCTTTGAAGACCGGGAATTGGCTAATAATCAGATTCCTGCTTACAAGTGTTAAAAATACGACAATTATCTAACAGGTGATTTCATCTTTATTTTTCATTTTTAACAGTTATCACAAATTCAAAGTAACTACTGTCCCAATTATAATTTTCTCATTGATTTCTTTACTTTTGCAGCTCTTTCCCCAAAAAATATATGGATCTGTTTACTATCATTCTCATTGCCATCGGGCTTTCATTTGATACTTTCGCTGTTTCTGTTTCCAGTGGACTGGTATTAAATAAGATAAAATTCCTTAATGCCACAAAAATAGCTGTTACCCTTGCTGTTTTCCAGGCCGCAATGCCTGTAATAGGATGGCTGGCCGGATCAGGAATAAAAAATTACGCGGAAAATTTCGATCACTGGATTGCCTTCGGCATTCTGAGTCTCCTTGGCGGCAAAATGATATATGAAAGTTTTAAAACAGCCCCCGAAGACAGATCGTTTAATCCATTGGATATTAAGGTAATGATTGGAATGGCAATAGCTACAAGTATTGATGCCCTGATTGTAGGATTCAGTTTTGCGTTACTTAATTATAAAATTTTAGTTTCCGTTGGCATTATAGGATTCGTAACCTATGTAGTAGCTATGCTGGGGATGCTTTTCGGTAAAAAGATCGGTGCAAGAATGGGGCGTAGAATGGAAGTGCTTGGAGGTATGATGCTTATAATGATTGGATTAAAGATTCTATTAGAGCATTTATCGGTTTAGTTTTATAAGTGAAATAATCTCGCTCTTTACTTTCTTTTTCGGGGGCAAGCGATAAATATCAGGCTCGTATCATTTGAATAGTTCTTTTGCACTCACATTTTCCTTTTCAAAAACAACCGCCTCGAACATTGGTTTTGTTTTATAGTCAATCATAGTGGCAATCAAGTTGGTTGGAAACATTTCGACAGCATTGTTATAACTTGTAACCGAGGCGTTGTAAGCCTGGCGGGCACCGGCAATCTGTTCTTCCAGATCTTTCCATGTTGCCTGCAATTGCGCGAAACCCTGGCTGGCTTTCAGATCGGGGTAGTTTTCGGCAGCAACCATTATATTTCCAAGTTTCCGGGTAAGCTGGTTTTCGTAGCCAATGCGGTCCTTTTCATCATAACCGCTAGCCATCGCTTTCGAGCGCAATTCTGTAACATCAGTTAGCAAACCTTTCTCAAATCCCATATACTCTTTAACTGTTTCAATAAGATTGGGAATAAGGTCAAATCGTTTTTTCAACAGAACATCAATGAAACCAAATGATTTCATTACATCATTTTTACGCGCGATTAATGTGTTGTACATCCACATGAGGGCTGCAACCAGGGCGAGAATTATGATTAGAGGTAACATTGTTGTAGAATAAGTTAATAGCTATTGGTTATAAGTTAATGGTTGAGTGAAGATACTTAACAAATTTAGTGACAATTTTCACCACAGCTACACGAAAGTTGATTTTTCTTTGCTTTTTCAAGGCTTTCGCGGCCTTCGCTGAAGGCGTACCACGCGATTCCGAGAGAACCGGCAACATCAATATAACTAATTTTAAAAAATTCATACAACAAACTCGAAATCAGCAATATAAAACTTAAATAGAGGCATGTTCTTGTACAGTTAGCATCCGCAATTATAGCCTCCGAATTAAGAGCTTTTCCAGTCTTCAGCTTATAATTCATCAGGAAATACATTGAGAGAATTGAAATTGCAGCGATAATAATGCCGGCCACGGTTGTTTCTGGTCTGGATTTATTAACAATATTCAGGATGCTTCCTGCAACTAACCCGATTGCAAGCAAAATAAACGATACGCCTGTAATGCGAAGTGCCAGTCGTTCAAACTTGTCAAAATCTTTTATTACACTATGCTGCATGCGCAAAACCATATGAAGAATTCCAATTCCGGAAATTACTTCAACGAAACTATCGATCCCAAACCCTAAAAGCACGAGTGTATCATCAGCACTCCCGAAATAAACTGAAACCAGCCCTTCAATAATATTATAGGCAATTGTGATAATACTCAGCCATAAAGCATTATTCAGCCATTTTTCTTTGGTCATGATAATTTATTTAGCAGGCGCTGGTAAATAAAATAATTTTCAGAATCGAAACAACAAAACAACACCTTTCTAATCGATTTGTTTGTAACCAAAAAAGCCTGAACTTCCGGAATGGCAATATTTGCGGCAAGTTCCTTCGGAAAGCCATAAATACCGGTACTTATATTTGGAAATGCAATTGAAGTACAATTATATTCAACTGCCAGCGATAAACTCTTTTGATAACAGCTCGCTAATAAATTACGTTCATTCGAATCGCCTCCATGCCACATTGGTCCAACGGTATGAATTATAAAGCGAGCTTTAAGATTGTAGCCTTTGGTAATTCTTGCTTCACCGGCCGGGCAACCGCCGAGTTTAATACATTCGTTCAGCAAATGAGATCCAGCGCCCCTGTGAATGGCGCCATCAACTCCTCCCCCGCCAAGCAATGAACAGTTTGCCGCGTTAACAATAACATCAATATCAAGCTGAGTTATGTCCGACTGTATAACTTCAATGACTGACATAAGTATTAAGTGGAATGTTTGGGCTTTTTCACAAAAAGTTGCGCTGTTTCGTATTTTACAACTTCGATTGGCTCACCTCTATCTATGTATCCGGTTAGTGCTGTCGCGTCATATAGAATTCCATCTATCATTACCTTTCCTGCTGGCCTGAGCATAGTATTTGCCTTACCGGTTTTGCCTGTCATGTCATTGTATGAAGCATCGGCCGAAGTAAATCCTTCCTCTTTTTGCTGTGTGGCAACGAGTGCCAGGTCTCCAAAAAAGGTTTTACCGGTAAACAGTTTACGGGTAATGTAAATTGATCCGGCAATAGAAATAAAGAACGCAATAACTACTATAAAAAAGGCTTCAGTTAGTTTACTCAGTGCGCCAGGGCCAAACTCAAAATAGGTGTTATCAATCATAGCCAATGTTAAGCCCATTAGCATAAAGAAAATACCAAGAATACCTGTCACACCAAAACCGGGAATTGCAAATATTTCTACTGCCAGTAAAATAACACCGGCAATAAAAACCATAATTTCCCAATTGGCTGCAAGTCCTTCAAGATAGAGCGGAGCGAAGTAGAACAAAGCCGCAATTATGGCAATTAAAATTGGGAAAGCGGCCCCAGGCGATTGAAACTCGAAATAAATTCCAGCTATTATTATGACGATAAGAATACCTGAAACAACGGAATTGGTCAGGAATCCAATCATTTTATCTGTTGCCGTAAGTTGTTGCTCGTGAATTGTATAATTAACAATTCCGGCTTTTTTAAGCACTTCCGGAATATTTTCTGCCATTGCATTGCAATATCCGTGTATCAATGCTTCCTGGGCAGTAAAAGTAACCACTTGTCCTGAGTCATTAACACCTTCCACATGAATACGCGGATCGACCATGGCCTGGGCTATATCAGGATTGCGTCCGTTAGCCTGGGCTGTGCTTCGCATCAGAGCACGCATGTACGATTGGTATTTGTCAGGTAATTGTTCGCCGGTTTGGTTTACAACCGTAGCTGCCCCGATGTTTGCGCCCTGGCGCATATAAATACTATCGCAGGCAATTGAAATCAAAGCTCCCGCGGAAGCAGCATTATTATCTATAAAAACCCAAACCGGGATTTTAGTATTCAAAATTGCGGTACGGATTGAATCGGCTATATCAAGCAATCCACCATAGGTATTCAAATGGATCAGGACGATATCTGCTTTCAAAGCTGACGCTTCCTTCAGCGCTTTTCTGGTTTTGTACCAAACAGGTTTTGCAATCTCATCGCTTATTTTGAAAACATAAACAAACTTCTTTGTTGATGCGGGTTGCTGTGCCCTGAGTTGAAAAACTGAAAATAAAAAAGCAACGAGTACGAGAGGTAATAACCTGGAATACTTCAAACAAGTCATGATGAAGATTTTTGTATAGTGACAAATTTAATAAGTTTTGGAGAGCAACAGGAAGATTTCGACAATTCATTTCAGGCTTTGGAGAATTACTTCTTAACGTTAGACTCCTGAATTTACCAACAACACCACCTGGCTAAATGCAAAGCTTATTGATAGTTTTATAAGGATGTTGAAAAACTAAGCTTTAGAATTTCAAAAAAGAAATTTTGGATTTGTCACCGATTCAAGCGGTGCATTCTTTCTGCTTCGTCTGCATACCCCAAAGTGCCTACTTGTGTGCCTTACGATAGGCCTTTTTCCAGGCACGCCTTGCCCAGTAATGCCTACGCCAGTATTTGCCCCAGAAAATGCCTGACCAGATGCGTTCGTGGATATAATAAATTACAAGTTTTATTAAAAACTCAACTACGGCTATAAAACCAGCATTCCCAATACTCTCGGATAAAGAAAGACTTTGATATTCATGCGAATAGATAAAAATTGCAAGAAACATCGCACCTGAAGCAAAAAGCCTGTAGGTGATAGTCTTCATTAGACTTCGCTGTGGACTATCACGAAGAATTGTTTCAATTTCAGGCGAATCATCAATAGGTATTTTGATCTTATTCATCTATAAATTTTTGATTTACAAAAATATGATTTTTTTTATTTTTTTGTTGATTTATAAATTATCAAAATGTGATTTTACAGCATCGAGCAATGGTTTATGAAGCAATGTATTTGATGCCAGAAGCTCTGCACCGAAAATATAGTCTTCTCCACCTTTAAAATCAGTTACCGTTCCGCCTGCCTGCTGAAGAATAAAAGTACCTGCAGCTACATCCCAGGCATGTAAACCGTACTCGTAAAAACCTTCGTAACGCCCACAAGCTGTATACGCAAGGTCAACAGCAGCGGATCCTAACCTGCGTAAGCCTGAGGTATTCTTTGCAAACCATGTAAACAGATCAATATAGCCCGGAAGCCTTCCAAAATCGTTATAAGGAAATCCTGTAGCAAGCAATGTATTTCTCATTTCTTTCTGATCCGAAACATGAATTTCTTTATCATTCATATATGCTGGACAATCTTTCCAGGCATAAAAACATTCATCAAGATTTGGTTCATATACTACCCCGATAACCATTTTATCATCTTCCATCAAAGCTATGCTAACCGAAAATAATGGGATATGATGCAGGAAGTTAGTTGTACCATCCAACGGATCCACAATCCAGTTAAAGTGTTCCCCGCGATGGGTAGCGGTTTGCTCCTCTGTAACAAATCCGGCTTCAGGGAGTATTTCAGCAAGCCTTTTAACGATACGTGCTTCAGCGGTTTTATCTACGTAGCTCACAAAATCATGTAAGCCTTTAACCTCGATGTCCGAAACTTTTACTTTATTGATCTCTTCGAGGAAAAATTTCCCGGTTTCTTTTGCAAGGGCGATTACCTCGAAGGTCAGGGATTTATAGTTCATGTTCTTGTTTTTTTGTGATTATCCGCAGAAATGTAGTATGCTTCGTCTTTACTGGTTGTTGGTTGATTTTGCTAATTTATGTCGTTTTGAAAAATAGACCATTACAGTAATGCCAAGCACAATTAGTAAAGCAGAAATTATTTCGGCCTGGGTGAGTTGAACACCTAGAATGTTGTATTTATTGTTGATCCGTATTTTTTCTATAAAAAAACGTTCGAACCCATTTAAAACCATGAAAAGACCAAAAAGAACTACAGGCGCTTTTATCCTGGTCCTCATGATCCATAAAACAGCAAATGAAATAAATGAAATAATTGACTCATATAGCGAAGTGGGAAACACTGGTTCACCAAGAACCCTGCAGTGCTGACCATGGCAATCAGTAATTATAATACCCTGGTTGGCAACATTATGCGGGAAATCCGAAGCCCAAAGCCAATCAGGAAGCCATGATAACCAATGCGGCTGGATGAGTGTATTTATAATACCCCAACAACCATCTCCTGAGAAATGGCATCCCAGGCGACCGATAGCATAACCAATCATAATTACCGGTGCCGACGAATCAATCACATGCCTCCAATCGAGTTTTATAATTTTTACATACTGCATTAAAACAACCACAGTAACAATAAATCCGCCATAAAATGTTAATCCGCTGAACGAGAACAAGCTGTGAACCGGGTTCCTTAAAAAATCGCTGAAATTGTCAATTATATCAAATATTTTTGAACCAATAAGCGCTGAAACTATGGCTACTATCATCAGGTTCCATGTGTTCTGGTAAGGATGAACAATTTCATCAGTAACTTCATCAGCTAACTTTCTGATCGAAAACCAGGAATACAATTGATACCCTAACGAAACTATCGCTATAACCAGAAATGCAACTAAGCTTCCTTTTCCTGAAAAGATAAACTGTTGTGGATTTGCCGCAAACTCCCGGTAATGAAAAAGGATCCCAAAAAGTTTCCAACCGATAATCGAAGACAAAATTATACCAGGGATAATCCCAAACCAACTGATCGTGGAGTTAGAATGAACTGCAACGATCCTCTCTTTAAGCAAACCTACTTTTTCTTTGCGCTTTAGTTCTGATCGAAGTATAAATCCACCGGTTAAAAACCCCAATGTCAGGAAAAAACCATAAGTCTGTATCGGTAAATCAATTTGAGTTCCGAACAGATAGTTTATGAGGTCTGAGAATTTGGGGAACATTTGGGAATTAGTTATGAGTTAGGAGTTAGGCTGTTAGGCTGTTAGGCTGTTAGGCTGTCAGGCTGTTAGGCGGTTAGGCGGTTAGGTTGTTAGGCTGTTAGGAAGAGTTATGAACTTTGAAACAGGAATTTTGGTTTCATAAAATCAGATAAAATCTACGCTACAAGTATCATCTTCGTTTAGCTTACTAATCGTCACAGTAGTAATTTTATTAATAAGAGAAGCGTTAAAAGGTGTACACACTTTTACATAATTCCCTGTAAAACCATGCATTAAGCCTTTAATATTATCCGATTCCCAAAGTACTTCGGCTGATTTACCAATTTGCTGAATGTAAAAGCGTTTCTTTTTCTTTTCCGAAAGTTCGTGTAATAGTTGGCTGCGGCGGCGTTTATCGCGTTCGTCAACTTTACCTTCCAGCTGCAGCGCTTTTGTACCAGGGCGCTCAGAGTAAGTAAAAACATGAAGGTTTGTTACATCCAGATTATCGATAAAATTATACGCATCCTCAAAATCTTCATTTGTTTCTCCTGGAAAACCTACAATTACGTCAGCCGCAATGAATGCATCAGGCATAAGTTCCTTAATCCTGTTCACACGGCTGGCAAACACTTCGCGCAGGTATTTGCGCTTCATTAGTTGCAAAATTTTATTGCTTCCACTTTGCAGAGGAATATGGAAATGAGGCAGCAACTTATCTGAAACTGAAACCATCCTGATAATATCATCATTCAGCAATTCAGGTTCAATGGAGGATATTCTGATTCGGTCAATTCCTTCAAGAATAGCTAGTTGACCGAGTAAATCTATAAATGACTCGTTGTTCTGACGACCAAAATCGCCAATATTAACACCCGTAAGAATGATTTCCTTCAGTTCTGTAGCAGCAATTTCACGGGCTACTTTCATCGTATTTTCAACGCTCTCGCTGCGGCTTCGTCCACGCATGAATGGAATGCTGCAATACGTGCAGAAATAATCACATCCATCCTGCACTTTGAAAAACGAACGCGTTCGATCTCCCATGGAATAGGAAGGAATAAATTCCCGGGTTTTGTTCACATCCGAAACATACGATTCGTGATGCCCATAAGCATGGCTTTCATTATTCTGGCTTTTAATAACTTCACCCAGCCTGAATTTGTCATTGTTCCCAAACAACCAGCTAACACCTTCCATATTGCTGAACATTTCCGGGTTTGCCTGAACCGCACACCCGATCACAGCTACCTGGGCTTCAGGATTTCGCTTATGCGCCTGTTTAACTGCCGTTTTGCATTTTTTTTCAGCAATAGCTGTTACCGAACAAGTATGAACAACATAAAAATCAGCTTGCTCTTCAAAATCAACTACGTCAAAATCGTCAATTCCAAATTGCCTTGAAATGGTACTGGTTTCCGAAAAATTAAGTTTACAACCTAAGGTATGAAATGCTATTCGTTTTTTGGGAGTCATGATGCAAAGGTAATGGATTTGTAAATTTTGATTTCGGATTTTTGATTTCGGATTTTTGATTCATAATAATCACAAATCAAAAACCGCGATTCACAAATCACGATTAAACCTTGCTTTCCCGCCACTGGCTGTATTGCTGAATAACAATCCCGGCAACAATAATAGCTAGTCCGGCAACAGTTGAAAGAAGAATTTTTTCACCAACAATTAACGAAACCAAAATCAGCGAGATAAAAGGTGAAATAAAAACCAGGTTTGAAACCCGGGCTGTATGGGTTGATAATTTCAGTGCTGTGAGCCATAAAACGAAAGTCAGTCCCATTTCGAATATACCTATGTATAAAGCGCCGGCTAATCCCAGTATCGGAGGCACAATGATGTTGTGCTTATAAATATTCCAGCTTAAAATATAAACCGCGCCGAAAGCAAAATTTACAAACATCTTAACAATGGCTTCGCGGGGATCTTTCAAATTGATAATCCAGAATGAAGCCCAGAAAAAAGCGCTGCTGATGGCAAGAATTACACCGGTAGTATTTGAAAATTTAAAATCCGTAAAATTTCCGTGTATGGCAATCACAACACTCCCTGCAAAACTGACAATAATAGCCAATATACTTATCAGGGTAATATGTTGTTTTAGGAATATTATGGAGAAAATAACCAGGATTACAGGCCAGATATAATTTAAAGCTACACCTTCCTGGGCAGGAATCCGGTTATACGCTTCGAATAAAACCAGGTAATAAAGGAATGGATTAAAAAGTCCCATTAAAGCAGAATTAAGCAATTGTTTAGGAGTAACCTGTTTCAGGATTTCAAGTTTTCCCTTGAATACAACAACTATTCCAAGGAAAATAAAAGCAGTGAAAGTTGCAATTAACAGCAGCATTCCAGGATTTAAATAGTTGAGCGTGAGTTTGAAAGCGGTGCCCATGGTGGACCAGAATAAGATTGAAATGAGGGCCAGGCTGTAGGCTTTTGATTGATTATGCATTAAACAAAAATTAAGCTGATTGAGGAAATATTTCGGCTGTAAAAATACAAGCTATATTTCAACAATCATAACATGCTTTTTGTTAAGAGAAGTTATAAACTTGATAGAATCGGATATCCTAAATAACTATTATTCAGAGTGTTTATCGATAGAAGTATGATATTTCAAAGAACTTGCACAGGAAGTTTAAATCACTAATTTTGCGCCCTTATTTGAAATAATTTTACTTATGAAGAAATTAGCAGTAGTAGCTTTTGGAGGAAACGCGCTTCTTCGCGGTGACCAGGCCGGAACAATAGAAGAACAGGAGCAAAATGCTCTTGAAACATGCGAACGACTTTTAACCCTTATCAATCGGGACTACAATGTAGTTCTTACTCATGGAAACGGTCCGCAGGTGGGCAACATTCTGTTAGCCAATGCAGCCGGCAACCAGGTATATAACCTGCCCGAAATGCCACTCGATATTTGTGTTGCATATTCACAGGGATTTATTGGTTACATCCTTGAACAACAGATGCGTAATGTGCTTCGCGCACACGATCTCGACAGGGATGTAATTACTATTATTACCCAGGTATTGGTCGATCGTGACGATCAGGCATTTGATAATCCAATAAAACCTATAGGCCCTTTTTATACAAAAGAAAACGCTGATCGCATGGCTGCCGAAAATGGAAGTATCTTCAGAGAAGATGCACGCGGACGCGGATGGCGTAAAGTTGTTGCTTCGCCAAAACCATTGGTAATCAGCAATCAACGATCAATCGAACGTATTGCGCGCGACGGGCAAATTGTAATTGCAGTCGGAGGTGGTGGTATCCCGGCTTTCTATGTTGCTGAAAATAAACTCCAGGGTATTGATGCTGTTATTGACAAAGACCTTGCTTCGGCACTTCTTGGTGGTAACATCAATGCTGATAAGCTTTTTATCCTGACAGATGTGCCGAAAGTATGCATTAATTTTAATACTCCACAGGAGAAAACTATTGATCGCATGAGCGTTCGCCAGGCAAAACAATACCTTGCCGAAGGACATTTCGCCGAAGGCAGCATGGCTCCAAAAATCCGCGCTGCTATACACTTTGTGAAACACACCAGCCGCGATGCCATCATTACTTCTGCCAATTTATTAGGTGTTGATAATGGCGGTACCCGCATATCAATTGTTTAGTTTAATTTTACATTATTATTTCCGGGATACTGGCACCAAATCTTGATCCCCAACCTCTAAAACCTAAATACATGGCATTCAATTTAAGAAACCGTCATTTTTTGAAAGAACTTGATTTTACTCCACAGGAGATAAAGTTCTTCCTCGACCTGGCTTTCGAACTTAAAAAATCGAAATACGCAGGCACTGAGCAACCCCGCTTAAAAGGCAAGAATATTGCGTTGATTTTCGAAAAAGATTCAACCCGTACTCGTTGCGCTTTCGAAGTAGCAGCTTTAGACCAGGGAGCTCATGTTACTTACCTGGGACCTTCGGGATCGCAGATTGGCAAAAAAGAATCCATGAAAGATACTGCCCGTGTCCTGGGCCGCATGTTTGATGGAATTGAATACCGCGGTTACGCACAAACCATTGTTGAAGACCTGGCTAAATATTCAGGTGTTCCTGTTTGGAATGGTTTAACAAACGAATTCCATCCTACACAAATGCTTGCCGACTTCATGACCATGATGGAGCATATCGACAAACCTCTGAACAAGGTTAGTTTCGCATTCCTTGGTGATGCCAAGAACAATGTTGGTAACTCGCTAATGGTAGGTGCTGCCAAAATGGGTATGGATTTCCGTGCAGTTGCTCCGAAAAGTTGCCAGCCAGACGCTGATCTGGTAGCCCAATGCCAGGAAATCGCTAAAGAAACCGGTGCAAAAATTACGGTTACCGATAATGTAGACGCTGGTGTTAAAGGTTGTGATTTCCTCTATACTGATGTATGGGTTAGTATGGGTGAACCTACCGAAGTTTGGGCCGAACGTATAAAACTACTTAAACCTTACCAGGTAAATATGGACGTAGTTACGAAAACTGGTAATCCAAAAGTTAAATTTCTCCATTGCCTGCCTGCTTTCCACAATCGCCAGACTACAGTTGGAGAAGATATTTTCCAGAAATTCGGCCTTGATGGTTTGGAAGTTACTGATGATGTTTTCGAATCAGAAATGTCAATCGTTTTTGATGAAGCTGAGAACCGCCTTCATACTATCAAAGCGGTTATGGTGGCTACCTTGGGAAGCTAAAATTCTACATATTTCAGATATAAAAGCTACTTTCGGGTGGCTTTTTTTATGACATTTGCAATTTATACCGACTTTATGTTATTATCTGATTTTACAAGTAAGAAGTTCAAATTCTGGTCGTTTATTTCGATGGTTTTACTGGTGTTTGTTCACGGATATAACCTGGATGTACGTTATATGCAGCCATGGACAATTCCCGGGCAAAACATGAGCCTGACAGCCTTTACCGAGTATTTCCTTGCCAATGGAATATTCCGTTTCAGGATACCTATGTTATTTATTATTTCCGGTTTTCTTTTTGCGCTCCACGATCAAAAGCCCTATAAACAAAGAACTAAAAAGCGTTTGCGCACTTTATTGTTTCCATACCTGATTTGGAGTGCAATTGGAATTATTTTTACTTACTTTTTGGAATCTTTCCCTTTCGGGCATGATTTGGTTGCAAGTTCACATGTAGTTCAGATTGATAATACAAGGCAGCTTTTACACGACTATCATTGGTATGAACTTCTGTTTAAATGGATTTTGATGCCTATACCTTACCAGTTATGGTTTATCAGGGTTTTATTAATTTATAATATTGCGTATCCGACAATTCGCTGGTGCGTTTTGCATCGTACAGTTCGCTGGATATTTTTCCCGGTTGCTTTCCTGATGTGGTTAGGAACCATGGGATTAGTATTTTTTGAAGGTGAAGGATTATTATTTTTCTCCCTTGGAGTTTGGATGCAGAAAACAGATTTTTCGATTGATTCGCCCGGACGATGGTACCGGCCTCTTTGGTGGGGAATTGCATTTGTACTATTTGCAACAATAAAAACCGTACTGGCATTTCAGGGTGAACCTTTGCTTGGGAATGCTATCAAACCGGTATTAATTATCCTGCACAAATTTGTTATTTTGAGTGGGTTAATTGCATGCTGGTTTGGGCTTGATCCTCTTGTTCACTGGTTTATGGAACGAAGGTGGTTTACCTGGCTCAGCGCTTTTGCATTTATTATTTACGCTATGCATGCCCCGATGGTTGCTTATCTGATCAACCCGACACTTGCATTGCTGGCCCCGCTTCCCGGAACTCATATGCTGGCATTTATTCTTTTACCGGTTTTAATTATTTTGTTATCCATTGCAACAGGGGCATTGCTGCGCTGGCTTAGTCCAAAGGTTTATGGCTTGCTTACGGGCGGAAGGGGATTGTAATTGATTAATGATTTTTGCGATTTGTTTACAAGGAATCAGGTATTCTTTAATCGGGGAGCTACAAAAGTGCATTAAATGAATTACAACCTTCAGATTATACTCCGGCACAGATAACAAATCCGCACCAATCAGATGGTTAGCGTTACCCTTATTAAAATATATGTTTGCCTAAGTTTCAGACCTACCTTTGAATTACCAGCTTCAATTGCTCGGTACCGGCTTCTGAACTTATCACAGCCAGGTAAATTCCGTTGCTCAAATGTGCGATAGTAAAGGATTGTTGATCTTTATTCAGCTTTTCTGTTTTAACAAGTGCTCCCGCCTGGTTGTATAAGCTTATTACTGCTTTCCGTTTGTCAGTTTTACTCACCGTTATAATATCCTTTGCCGGGTTTGGGTAAATAGTTACAGCTGTTTTAACAAGTGCTGATTCATCTATGCCGGTCTGGGTTGAAGATATATTAATAGTTTTATAAAATGTTTGCGAAGCACTTTTGCCGCTGCACTGCATTGTTAGGCTTATAACATTGTTACCCAGATATTGGTAGTTATAAATCTGACTGAATTGTTTCATTACCGTGTACTCCTGAAATACCCAGTTTACAGTTACAGTCTGTTGTACTGTATTAACCTGTATATCATTAACCCAGTAATCGAATGACGGTCCCAGGCAAGCATCAACTACTGTACTTGAAATTGTATCTGTTATCGGCTCACAAGCGGTAACGAATGTTGATTCAAGCCATTCAATGTGATCCTGGCTGGCTGGCGAAAACCTGTAAGCTCCTACAATGCCTATACCGGGAGCATAATATCTATCCTCGGCTACTGTAATTACACCATTGGTGCGGTTTATCTCCCGTATCTGAAGGCAGTTGCTATAACCGCTGTTTGAAGCATTGACACTGATTACTGAATCGGATATGGTTTGGTTAATGCCATATATACTGGTAAAGGAATAACCTTTAGTAAGGTAATTATTGGGGAACAAAACAGCGTCAGCAGGCAAAATAGTTGCCGAAGTCAATACAGAAGATTGATCGGAAAATGCTCTAAGCATGATTTCACCATTATTGTTTTTTTTGAGCCAGAAAAAGCGAAAACTGCCGCTTGTCCCCGGTTCAAACAAATATTCCGAACCTTCCTCCACATAATAGGTTTCCCCGTCGATCAAATCAGTCTTTATAAATGAAAAAGTAACAGTTCTCGCGGCCCAGTCAGTTGGACCATCAGTAGTGTGCAGTACATTAGTGTTCCCTACACATAATGGCATATAATAATCCGAAGCTGTTTGTGCCAACGTAAATCCGGATGAGAAGATGATAAGCAAAAAAAGTATCCAATTTTTCATTTCAAGATTGTCAGTGTTTAACGTGCTGACTCCGCACTTTTACTGTTTAGTAATAAAAATCCAGAACTGTATATTTTGTACTCTATTTTAAATGAATTACCCGGCCTTCTCAAGATTTATTTCTTATTTATGCCGGGGGATTTCACTGTATCAACATACATATGTATGCCAAACAAATGTAAGGCATTAATTTCCTGAAAATACGCATGTTGGTAATATATGTCCGGATTGTTGATAACATTTACCCGGACCCTGTTCGGATATATCTTCAAATATCTTCATCTCTGCGATAGAGTAAACTTTCAAAGCAGGTAATCCATTCGAGTGGTTCTATATATCAACTGCTATAACAGTATGCAATAATTCGTTATTCTGTTCAGACAGATTACAAACTTCAGTATATACTCCGGCACAGATAACTTATCCGCGCAAGCTAGGGAATGCATGGTGCATCGGGATTCTAATACTATTCATTTACCTATTATTTACTCCTTTATTTTACAAAATATCTGAAACATTGCTTCTGCATCAATAGCTTCCATGTCAATAAGTCGTAATGATTTTACCATTTTAGAAGTTGTAGTTTTATATTTGAGAAAGTGTGGAGTTTTTAAATGCGATTCATACGCTTCTTTGTTTGCATAAATTTCTAAAATTCTGATCAGAGTCGGATTCTCTTTCAGGTACATCAGATAAATTGAAATAACACCAGGTTCCAACTTAACAACCTCCCGGCAACACAACAGAATGCCCTCCCTGAAGTGCGGACTTTAATTCAAAATGTTAATTCCATATTCCATTCATTTCAGTCAGAATTATTGGTTTGTTGTCGGTTACAACTATGGTGTGTTCATGCTGTGCCATATATCCTCCCCTGTTGCCTGCCAATGTCCATCCGTCATTCAAGGTGTCAGCATAGGTCGAAGTTGTAGATATAAACGTTTCAATAGCAACTACACTATTTTTCTTAAATCTTCGCTGGTCAAATCTGTTTCTATAATTAAGCAATTCATCAGGTTGTTCGTGAAGACTTCTGCCAATTCCGTGTCCGCCTAAATTCTTAATCACCTTGTATCCTCTTTTTTTTGCTTCGCTTTCCATTAAGTACCCAATGTCCGAAATTCGCACGCCGCCTTTAATATTGTCAATTGCTTTTTTTAAAATGAGTTTTGAGACATCTACTAATTTTTGATGCTGATTGATATCTTCGCCGATAACAAATGAACCTCCATTGTCAGCCCAAAATCCATTTAATTCAGCGGACACATCAATATTTATTAAATCACCTGCCTTCAGAATTCTTTTGCCCGAAGGAATTCCGTGACAAAATTCATTATTGAGACTAATACAATTGTGGCCAGGAAAACCATAAGTAAGTTTTGGCGCTGACCTGGCCCCAAAATCAGAAAGTATTTTTGCTCCATACTCATCAAGTTCTTTCGTTGTTATGCCTGGTTGAGCAAATCTTGTCATTTCCTTTAATGTGTATGCAACAGCTTCGCCTGCATTTTGCATTCCTATTAATTCAGATTCTAATGTTATTGACATATCCTAACTTATAATTAATATCAATTTTGGGTAGCTTGGGGTTATAAACAGTTTATATTTAGTTTAGTTTTTTCATAATAGCCCTTTACCATAATAGTTATATATCGCTTTAAATAGACTTCATTCAGAAATGTGTTAGACCAATTGTCGAACCGACTGCACTGAACACCTAAGTAAAAATAATACAAGCAGATACCCAGAATTGGAATTAGTCGCCTTTCCTCATCGCTGATTTTTTCAACCGTTTGATAGCCATTGTAAAATGCTTCCATCTTTTCGGATAGTTCAATTTCGTTTTTTTCGGTGTTATGCAATTGCAAAATATAGTAGGCAATGTCTAAACAAAGCCAGCCATTTCCGCAAAAATCAAAATCAAAAAGAGTAATTTCATTCTTATCCGAAATATGCAGATTGTCGAACCATATATCCAAATGAACAATACCTTTTCGTAAATGCTGTTTATTTGCATTTAAAAACTCCTTTTCCAATAATGGTCGGGTATTTTTCAGAAACTGCATTTCATCAGTTTCGTCCGAAAGAAATTCCCTGATATATTCCAGTGGCTGATTCAGTATAGTGACCTCGGTGTAATTAGTTCTTTTTTGTTGCTGATCTATTGTCAAACGATGAATGCGGGCCATCAATCTGCCAACCTGGTAATGAGCTTCCTTATTGTAATTGAGTATTTTATGTCCTTTGGCAAACGAAAACAAAACAGCGAAACGTTGTCCTTCGGGTGCTTTTATAGTTTGAATAAGGTTTCCTAAAGTATCAGCAATGGGGTATGACACGGAAATGTCATTTTTCTTCAGCAGTTGCAACAAGTTTAACTCTTCTGTAATTTCCTCTTCAGTCCGCCAATTGTAACTATAAATTCTGAAAATGAAGCTTTCACTTTCGCAGTCGATGCGATAGGTATGGTTGATGCCGGTTTTTATAAGCTTACAGGTAGCAGATGAAGCCAATGAATATTTTCCCCTAACAAACAGTGCAATATCTGACGCGGAAAGTATAGAACTAATTACTGAAAAATCTGTCATTTGTGTAGGGTATCATTCGTGAAATCAGGCATACCGTTCCCCGGCTTGGGGAAGGATTTTTGAGGTGGCAGAACTCCTTGCGCCGCAAGAAATTTATGACTCTGCAATTTCAGCAAATTTAGGTAATATCATTTAACCACCGGAAAGGTTTTGTGTGATGGTGTAGCCAGCAAGGATAAGAGTCCAGTAACGCGTTACAAACGCCAACTGGGGATTAAATTGCTGTTCTACCTTCGGCAAATACAATTATACAGATTTCAAATGTTCAATGATCATTTCTACACAGGCAAATGCTGCAAGGATGCGATGCAGGGGTTAGATTTTATTATTATTTTACCACACGAAAGGATTCGTGCGGTAGCGGTGTTTGTTATAAGCCGTTTTTCTTTTATTAAACTGTTGTCTTAAATAATACTGAACCTTTTTTTGTCAAAAAGTAACAAATTACAGAACCAAAAATATTATAGGGAATCGAAAGTCCAACTATTAACCACCCAATATCAATTCCCTTGGAAGATCCTTCTGTTATCATGGTGTCAAACCAGTTTGTCGGAAAATAACCTGCTTGCATGTCATGATAGTACCACAACATACCACCGAAAGGTGAGCTTAAAATGATTGTTGCAATGATTATTACTAAAGTAAGGAATACTTGTCCCAAAACGTTCTTTTTTCTAAATATGTCGGAAATAAATGTCGCTATGATACCATAAAAAAAACATGGAATTAAAATGTACTGTATTGGATGTACCCAATGATAAGAATAACGTAACATTCCAAACCATGCTGCAAAAACAATATGTTTTGGCATTAATGTCCAAAGAAGATAATAAAAACCAGTCGCAAGTAAAAAGCTTGAAATCCAGTAAAACGCAAGTCTTTTAATTATGATTTTTGATCCATTGTTCATGGTATTTAATTGAGTGTCTGTGTCTGTCTTTAAAATGGCTTATAACTCGTTAATAGCAACAAATATATCCCACTTTATAATAGAACTGAACAAAAATAAAATTTTTCAGGTCCTTTTTGAAGCTTTGCGAGGCTTTTTAAGCAATGTTATTTTTCAGTTAGTAAACATCAATCCTAATTTTACCTGAGCCGGTATAAATTCCAATTGAGCCAGATTTCTAACCGGCCTTCTATTTCCCATACTTTTTGAAGGGTTGTGCAACAGCTACGTTTGTTAGCGGTTCGGTATTTATTTTTTGAATAGAAATCCAATTTCGCATTTCAATATCATTGTTTTATCGTCTATCGTAAACTTTGGTATATTCGCTCCATTATTTTCGACGATTGAATTAAAATTAACATTACTCTCCCAACTAATTCCAAATGTCAGTTTGTTCAAAAAGTATTGAAGACCAATCCCGTACCTTAGTCCATAGTTGGTCTTGTTTAATGTTGTTAATTTCTCTAATTCTTTGAAATCTGAACTATACTTAATTAAGTAGTCAACTCTAGGTCCAACTAATAAATAAGGCGACAAATTTTTGAGTCTATATTTTGCTTTTAGCTTCGTGTCAAGTGTAAGGTAATCTAGATTCCAGTTAAAAGGAGAACTTTCCAATTTGTCCTCGCCCCCTTTTTGATAATACCCAAGTCCTGAAACTAGTGCAAAATACTTACTCTCAAAGTATTCAACCTCAACATTACTATAAAAGCCATAAATGACTTTCTGTCCTAAATTTGAATAATCAATATAAGAATCATTTTTATTGTAATTCCACGATAAGCTTGACAGTGAAATTCCAGAATTCACTGATATGCTATTGATCTTTTGCGATTTAGAAACAAAAGAAAATAGTAATAGTCCAAATGTCAATATAAATATTTTCATAGTAATAATGTTTCGAGCTGCGACTATACTGACCGCTAACTTGTTAATACCAACAAATATATCCCACTTTATAATAGAACTGAACAAAAATCAAACTTTTCAGGTACTTATTGAAGCTTTTCAAGGATTTTGGAGCGATGTTCTTTTTCTGATTGCAAGCTCCAATCCGAATTTCACCTGAGCCTGCAGTAAAGCCAATTGAGAAAGTTTTTAAAATTGACTGCTACTTTTCAATCTTTGGAGAGGGTTGAGCATGGGCTACGTTTGTTAGCGGTTGTTTATGATTTTCATTATTTTAGCTCGTTATTGGTTATATTGTATATTTTCTACTTCTCCAATATTGTATCAGTAATAATTTTTTGATCGTCATAAAGTTTTATTTTATACCTATTCTGCTCAATATTGAAATCAATCTTAATATTATCTTTGTTGAAACCATCTTCTTCACGAACAGATGTAGATAAAACTTCTTTGTGAATAAATGGGAAAACTAAATATTTTTTATTTACTGATAGAGTTATCCACTCAGTCATAACATTCCCAGAATATTGAATGCTAAATGTATGATTATCTTTCAATACTTCTGTTTTATAATTTTCTTTTATCCCCCAGGATAGAAATCCAATCAATGGTAGTGATAAAATACCAATGATATAAAGTATTATTATTGGCACTTTCCCTAAACTATAAATTGACATACTATCATGATCATCTAACTTTTTGATAGAATTAATTATAAAGCAATACAATAGATACAACAATAGAGCAATGGTATAATAGAAAATATTGTAATCAAAAAAGAAATTAAAACTATAAAGCAAGATATTTATGATTAGGAATGAGATAAAAATACTAAAAAGGATTCCTTTCTGTCGCCAATTTGTTTCAATGATTTTTGATAAATACGAACCAATTGTTGGAATGACGAAAAAGCCAAAAAAAATAAATACAATTTCTAACATATTAATTTTAATATCGTTTGTTAAAAGCATCTGCAAATCTTATCATCATAACATTTTTCGTTTTTCATCAAATAACCGCTAACTCGTTAATAGTAACAAATATATCCCACTTTATAATAGAACTGAACAAAAATAAACCTTTTCAGGTACTTTTTGAAACTTTTCGAGGCTTTTGGAGCGATGTTCTTTTCCTGATTGCAAGAAATAATCCGAAATTCTCCTGAGCCTGTATTAAAATCTATTGAGAAAGTTTTTAAAATTGACTGCTACTTTTCAATCTTTGGAGAGGGTTGTGCAACGGCTACGTTTGTTATGCACCGCTTTTCTTTTTCAATTTGAAAGTAAATATACTTAATGTTTGATATTTACCAATGTCTTTTCGCTCAATTGCAAGAGTTTCATATCCTTCTTTTTCTATAAAAAGGGTATAGCTGCCGGAATTTAACAATATTTCAAACGAACCATAATAGTCAGTCTTTAATGGAAAATGTCTAAACATTCTATCCTGTCCATCTAGTAGCTTTCCGTCAAGACTTAATAACATCCATCCGTCTTTATTTCCATGATTTTTAATGTATTCTTTCCTTTCAGATACGGAAATTGTGTCAATCTGTGATCCAAGATCATCAATCTTTTTTGTAGAAGTTTTGAAGAGTCCAGATTTAGTTTCTATATAAATATGGGCATCTGCTACCGCTTCATTAATTGTTGGATCAAGAACATATCCATTAATTCTGATAAAGTTATCGCAGGAACTTAATGTACAAACAAATCCAAAAACGATTACAATAAAAATGAGGTTTCTAATCATCTGATGAGTTGTCTTTTAAAGTGGTGCATAACTTGTTAATATCAACAAATATATCCCACTTTATAATAGAACTGAACAAGAAAAATCAAACTTTTCAGGTCAGTAGCTCAATTTTCAACACATTTCCTCTTCCCGTTTATCCGCGTTCCAATTTATGTCAGGCTAAGAGAAATGGTAGTGCCAATATCCGCGTTTATCCGTTCTTTACGCGTTAATCCGCGTTCCATATTTCTATCCTGCCTGGCGGAGTTGTATCCCCCATATCTGCGTATATCTCCGTTCCATATTTATGTCAGGCTCGTATCCCCGGAAGAGTAAAACCAAATACCGAACCTTTACCCGGTTCACTTTCAACCAATATTTCACCTTTGTGTTTATTTATAAATTCTTTACATAATATTAAGCCAAGTCCCGTACCGGTTTCATTAATTGTACCTTTTGCCGGGTATTTTATGTCGATGCGGAATAAACTCTTAATAGTTGATTTTGACATTCCAACACCTGTATCTTTAACTGAAATTTTCGTATTGTTTTGATTAACCTCACAATTAATCGTGACATTTCCACCGGGTTTAGTAAACTTTATAGCATTTGAAACCAGGTTTCTAAGGATAGTATTTACCATTGCCTTGTCGGCATATACAAGAATTTCAGAATCTGCATTATATGTAATACTTACCGACTTTTGCATGGCTATATTGGTAAACAGAAGAACTATTTCATTAATTGACATATCCAAATTAAAATATTCAGGATTGAAACCCATTCTGCCTGTTTGCGATTGCGCCCATTCCATCAGGTTTATCAGTAAGTTATAAGCCCGCCCTGAAGAGCTTTTAATGATGCTACTGTATAGTTCAATGTTTTCGCAATTTTTATTTACTACCTCTTTGGCAAGAAGGTCGCTAAATCCAATTATTGAATTAAACGGGCTTTTTAAATCATGTGCAATGATAGAGAAAAACTTATCTTTCTCTGAGTTTAGCTTCAGCAACTCCTCATTTTTATTCATGATTTCCTGTTCCGCTATTTTGCGCTCAGTGATATCATTTAATGTGCCTGTCCAGAGAATATCATTATTTACCAGCAATCGCGGTATAGATTCGAAATGAACCCAAACAAGTTTGTTATTAATTTTGAAACGGCCTTCCCATTTAAACGGAGTTTTATGAATGTTTGCCATCACATTCATACTTACGAAACCGGCTTTATCAGCTTCATAAATCAGATCGTTTATAATGCATGGTTTCTTTTCAAAGGAAAGTCTGTCCAGATTTAGAATTTCACAAAAACGGTCGTTTACAAATTCGATAATATAGGGTGCCTCATTCGGACTCGACCATTTTCCCACATCTTTAGAATCTTCCGAAAAGACCCTTAACCGGTATATTCCGGAAGGCGACGCATTGGCAAGGTCAGCATATAGTTCGCGTTCCCGGATTAATTCAACATCTATGGTTTGAGATTTTCTTCTGGTCTTATTCAGGAAATTCATTTTGTCGGTAGCATTCAAATTGTACAAATTCAACAATTCGGATCAAAAAATCACAGATTAAAAAGCCCGGATAGCACGCACATTTTTGCTGGTATTCTTAGTAGCTGTTGTAGGCCCGAGGTCGAAGTCCATATACCATGCTTGTGTGCTTGATTCTTCGGTACTGCTCCAATAACTATTAGCTAACCCACCAATAACATCCTTACTCAGACTTAAAAGCGCAAGTTCATACACCGAAGGCAAATACCAATCGCCATAAACGTAACCTTCAGTTGGATTAGTATAGTCAGCACAAACTTTAGCAGCGAATTCTCCGGATACATTATCTGCCATTTGTGTGGCTACTATCATTGCTGTATTCATGGCTCCGGCATATATTCCACCACCCTTGGTGCCAATGTATTTGTTAATTCCATTGTTCCATCCTATCAAAGCCAGATCCTGAGCGGATAGTATTAAACCGTGTTGCCCTGAGGCATCTAACCAGAATATGATGCCGCCCTGGTAATCCTGGCCAATTAATAAGAGAGTTGTACCTGCAATGGTTTCAGCTGTTTTTGCGTGCAGGGCATATGGAACACTTAACAGTTGGCTGGTGCCCGTAATGCTATAGGTTGTTCCGCCTGTGGGATCGGTTTCGGTTTTAATAAAATAAGGACCATTCGCCCAGTCAATGGATGCAAAAGTTCCTGATAAAGGGATTCCACCACCGATTTCGATAGATACAAGCCCGTTGGCATTGGTTTCAGGGTTAGGGTTGTAGATTTCGGTATAAACCGAATTGCCTGTAGATGTGCCTTGCAGAATACTGATTTTCATCCCAACCTGGTGACTTACAACCAATTGGTTGGTGCTGTTGCGGATAACGGCCTGGTAGCTCATTTTTGCTGGCGATTGTGCCCAAAGTGACACAGTAAATACCAGAGTTGCCAAAATTGTAAATACTCGTTTCATAAGTGTATAATTTATTTGATTAAAAGCTAAATGGGTTATAAAGTACTATGATTTTCAGGATGTAATACACTGTTTTAAAATTCATTTTCATCATAGAAATCGCAGTATAGTTAGTCTGAAGGATATGGATTTAATTAATTTTTTATGATCTTAAAAGTTCTCATGGGTTTGCTGTTCCTGGTAATTTTCAGGAAATACGTTGAAGGAACAAGGTTGCTCATAACAATGCTGGTTTCGGTGCCTGTAATTTTTTGAGCATCAAGAAGCTTGCTGTTGATGTCTGAAAGTTGGTACGACAAACTACCGTCTGTAAAACTATCTGTCTTTAAAATGAGGAAGTCTGTTGTAGGGTTAGGATAAACGGAAATCATAAGGTTTATATCCCTGGCATCGTCAATTCCGGTTACAACCGAAATTTCATAGGGTTGCTGCACTCCTTGTGATATTGAGCCGGTAGTTCCTGTATTGGTAATATATACTACCTGCCCCACAGAATAGCTTGCCGATCCTCCGCCTCCCGAAGCATTACCGCCTGCTGCGGGGTTGGTTTCCTGTGCATGAAGCCCTGTAAACCCAATACATAGTGTTAAAATAGCAACGAATCTGATTCTGTTTTGTTGCTTTTGCTCTCCTTTAAAATAGTTCATTAATTTTTCGGGTATGTTAAAGATTTTGTATATTCTTGCTGATACATTTTAACTATGATAATCTCCGGAATATGGGTCAGAAATTAATTTAACATGTATTAATATCAATTTAATAGTTTTCAAATATACGAATTGTTTCATTATGTATGTCAATTGCCTGGGATAATATATGGCATACTTGTAGCGGGATTTCTATATGCACCAGGTTTTATGCACTACCAGGCAATCACCATACAATTGCTGACCGGAATATTTGTATTGCAGGAAATATTTCATATTGCTTACATCGTAATCATTACTCATATGTGGATCGGACCTTGGAATTATAAGTCCCGCACGCCACTCCTACTATCTCCCTTTGCAACTTCTTTTCCTAAGAAAAACTATATTCTAAACAGTCACAGTTCCTAATAATATTACTTTTGCTACAAATTCCCAACAATGAGTTTAACAGCAGAGCAGCACAATTTTTATAAATCGGGCCTGGTATATGCCATAGTTAGTTATAGCATATGGGGAATATTCCCGCTGTACTAGATCGGGATTAACTGGTTTACAAGTATTTATGCCTTAAATAATAATCATATAGTTGATGCCAGTCTTGGTTATTATATCAACCCGATTGGGGAAAACCTGCCAGAATAGTTTACTCAACTAACATTAACTGTACCTTCAGTTTAATTTGTTTTTAGAAATAACATTAGTGCTGAAGATTTAAAAATCCGAATACTAAATTTTCGATAATTTATAGCACCTGAAAGTATTTCCTATTTTTAATCTCAAGATATAAATGCCATCATGCAAACTTTGTAAATTAATTTTAGCAGGCAAATCTAAATTATCATTAATCACTAACTCCTTTCCTGTCATATTATATAAAACAATTGAAATTTTTTCGTTTACAGTTGAACTTGTAATAATAATATCACCCACCACAGGGTTGGGATAAATTTGTATTTCCTCTGATTCTGAATTTGTAATACCTGCCGAGCTATAATTAAAACTTTGTTCAGCAGTAAATGGCGAAGCCAACCAACTGTTATCTATTGCCTGAACTCCCCATTTATAATTCCCGGAAGAGGTGCATTTTAATTTATAAAAAGGATTTTGTTGTGTATTTCCCATACCAGTAAGTATCCTTTTCCCTACTGACAGAGCATTTGGTGCCACTATTGTATCATTATCCTTTAAAATGTAAATGTTATAGGAAATTGAAAGTGAATTAGTTAGATCATCTAATGGCCGGGACCATGAAAATTCAATTTCCTGATTTGAAGCTTTTGCTTTCAAATTAGCAGGAATTCCTGGTGCCAAATTTATATTTGAAGTTGTGTTTTTATACAAACTTATTCTGGAGTGGGTAAAAGCAAGATCTCCCAAAACCAGTACATCGAGTTTGCCATCGTTATTAAAGTCGCCAGCTGTTGACATTCCATGTTGATGTACCCCGAGGAAATTTTCTATCCCGGAATTCACAAACGAACCATTATTGTTATTAAATATCCTGGTCCTGTCCCAAATATTGTCAGCCAGATCACCAGTCTGGAGGATATCCAGATCACCATCAGAATCAATATCTCCCCATTCTATGCTTGTGTCCCAGGTCAT
Organism: Bacteroidales bacterium; assembly: GCA_963665485.1. Taxonomy (GTDB): domain Bacteria; phylum Bacteroidota; class Bacteroidia; order Bacteroidales; family UBA4417; genus UBA4417. Next base: position 3,901,714 of record OY762227.1, read on the forward strand.
TCCATACACTTCCGGAATACTTATATCAGTGAATGTTCCATCTCCATTATTCTTATAAAGCGCAGTTATGCCAACATTGCTTGCAGGAGTATTTTGACCTGATATCAATATGTCAATATTTCCATCACTATTATAATCTCCCCAACTCATATCTCCCGTCTGGTTTAAAATATCCATGTTCAATCCTGCAAGGCTAGGAAATGCAATTTCCGTAAATGTTTTATTCCCGTTATTTTTGAATATTACGATACATGTTTCATAAAAATCATTGATTGGCTTAAATGCAAGAAAATCAAGGTAACCATCATTATTGTAATCAGCCCAGGGCATTCTACCTTTTAAAATGCACGAACCAAAACCCAGATTAGTTTTCGTAAATGTATTTGTTTCCTGATGGTTTTCGATCAGTTCTATATAATTATTCATATAATCTCTGGTCCCAAAAATAAGCATATCCGGATCACCATCATTATCATAATCACCCCATGAAGGTCCGGTACTTCCTGGAAGGATATCTGTTACAAGCGGATTACTTTCAGTAAATGTGCGATCACCATTATTTCTGAATAGTTTGGTTACAGCCGAAAAACTTTTTCCGATTACAACATATACATCTAGAAAACCGTCGTTGTTATAATCAACCCAACCCGCAGCACCATTCCGGGAAATGCCAAAACTTTCAACAACTGGAAGTCCCACATCAAATTGAACAAAACCAGTATCTACATTTTCTAAAATTCTTAAATAAGGAGTTCCGTATGCGTCGCTTTGGGTATAAAATGCAAGAATATCCAGATCTCCGTCTTTGTCAAAATCCCCCCATTGTGCCTCCCGACCGTAGTAGTTATCTAATACTATTTTTTCAGTAAAACTCTGTGAGTAAAGTTTAGTGCTCATCAAAGCAATAAATATCAGCAGGATAAAATTTCTCATATTTTTGATTTTTTATATTCCAGCGGTAATAAATTCTTTATCCGGTGACAGTTATAAATAATCTTTGCAAACCAAATTTTCCAACCTCAACATGCAATATTCAGAAGATCAAATTTAATGAAATATTTAACTAAAATATCTGATTTGATGTTCCTTCAAATCTTTTTTTCTAGTCACTTAAATTATTCATTTTATTCTGCTTTAATAGAGTGATCATTCAATTGTTAATTCTAGCAGTTGAATCCTAAAAAGCGGTATAAAATTTCAGACTTTATTCCTATAAGCCTTACTTTTGCCGCAAATATTGAAAATGAGTTTAACAGCAGAGCAGCACAAATTATATAAATCGGGCCTGGTATATGCCATAGTTAGTTATAGCATATGGGGAATATTCCCGCTGTACTGGAAGCTGTTGCTGCATGTTCCGCCTCAGCAGATACTTGCACACCGTGTAATATGGTCGATGGTTTTCCTTTTGATGATGCTTGCCTGGCGGCGCGAAAAGATTGTAATGCAATACCTTTCGTCGCCAAAAATCCTGGGTACGCTTGCTCTATCAGGCTCTTTGATCGGGATTAACTGGTTTACCTATATTTATGCCGTAAATAACGATCATATCGTTGATGCCAGCCTGGGATATTATATTAATCCGATGGTGAATGTATTTCTGGGCATGGTATTCCTTAAAGAACGCTTATCGCGGTTGCAGACTATAGCAGTGGCATTTGCCTTTGCAGGGGTTGGCTTCCTTACCTATCATTACGGGAAACTCCCGGTAATATCGCTTATACTTGCTTTTTCGTTTGGTTTATATGGGTTAATCCGGAAAAAGGCTAATCTTCAATCTATGCCCGGACTAATGGTTGAAACCTTATTACTTGCACCGGTCGCACTCTGGTACTTATGGCATGTTAACACCCTGGGAACAGGTGCATTCTGGCATTATTCGACTTTTACTGATATGCTGCTTATCCTTGGCGGACCGGTAACAGCCATCCCTCTTTTCTGGTTTGGAATTGCAGCTACACGCATTCCTTTATCAACACTTGGATTTGTACAATACCTGTCGCCAACTATACAACTGCTTATTGGAATATTTGTATTCCGGGAGGCATTCCATCCTGCTTATATGATCAGCTTTGCCTTGGTATGGATCGGATTAGGAATATATTCGTACAGCGTCATCCTGGCCATGAAACGAAGAATTGCAGGAGCTTGACACTATAAAGTCTGAAAACTGGAATCTGGAAAAGCATGGGGGAATAGACATTCTTAATTCTGTATTCTGTATTCTGTATTCTGTATTCTATATTCTGTATTCCGGCATGCTTAGATTCTTGATATAAATCCTGTACCCCAAAAGCAAAACAATTATTTCCTTTTCAGATTTATATAGTAATAAGGCAAATCTTCTTCCGGATGGTCTTCACGCTCTATGGTTTCCCATCCAGCTAAATCAATTTCCAGAAAAGTATCGGCTTCAAAATCTTTCTGAACAATAGTCAGGTAAAGTTGCTGAGCTAATGGAAGAAACTGACGATAAACCGAACCACCACCAATAATAAAATTCTCTTTATCAACCTCCATCTTTTCAACAGCATCCTCAATAGAATATGCCATGGTGCATCCTTCAATTACTTCGCCGGGAATATCGGTAATTACAATACTTCGCCTGTTTGGAAGTGGCCTGATTGGTAAAGAATAAAAGGTTCGTTTACCCATTACTATAGTGTGACCGGTAGTTAGATGCTTGAACCTTTTCAGGTCAGCAGGGATATGCCAGAGTAACTGATTGTCTTTTCCGATAGCATTATTCTGAGCAATGGCAACTATAATGGAGATGGGTTTCATTGGATTTCGGATGTTAAATGTGGGATGTCGGATGTTAGATGTGGGATGTGGGATGTCGGAACTGTGATTTAGAATTTGATACCTGGAATTTGAGACTTGGAATTTGAGACTTGGAATTTGAGACTTGGAATTTCTATTGACCATTTCCCATTTTCTATAAAAGATTAGCTATTCTCTCAGACTGCCACCGGCGCTTTAATTCCCGGATGAGGATCATAACCTGTAAGTTCAAAATCCTCGTATTTGAAATCAAAAATGTCTTTTACATCCGGATTTAATTTCATTAGCGGAAGCGGTCTGAAATCGCGTGAAAGCTGAAGATTAACCTGGTCCATATGGTTAGTATATATATGAGCGTCACCGAAAGTATGTACAAAATCACCCAATTGCAGACCGGTAACCTGAGCTATCATCATGGTAAGCAAAGCATATGAAGCAATATTGAAAGGCACACCCAGGAAAATATCAGCGCTACGTTGATAGAGCTGGCAGGATAATTTACCATCAGCAACATAAAACTGGAATAACAAATGGCAGGGCGGCAAGGCCATATCCTTGATCATTCCAACATTCCACGCGCTTATAATAATGCGGCGCGAGTCAGGGTTTTTCTTAATCATTTCAATAACCTGGCTTACCTGGTCGATGTGCGTGCCATCCGCTGCCGGCCATGAGCGCCATTGGTAACCATACACAGGCCCAAGGTTTCCTTGCGGATCAGCCCATTCATCCCAAATAGAGACTTTATTATCATGCAGGTATTTTATATTAGTTTCGCCTTTCAGAAACCATAAGAGTTCGTGTATAATTGAGCGCAAATGAAGCTTTTTGGTTGTAACAGCAGGAAATCCTTCGGCCAGGTTAAAACGCATCTGGTAACCAAATACACTGATTGTACCTGTACCGGTGCGGTCTTCCTTTTTCACACCGTTAGTAAGTACATGATTTAATAAGTCGTGGTATTGTTTCATTTCCGGAATATTATGTAAAATCATCTCCCGGGAAGAAGATGATTTTTAGTATTTAACAATTTAATGAGCAGTTTACATCAAAGTCGGCAAATAAATATCTATTCCTGAGAAACTTAATGTGCCAGGTTTTCCATTGCTTTGGGATCGTGTTTGTGTTTGAATATCAATGCAAATGCAATTGCAACAACAAGTGCATATAAAGCGAAAGATATCCAGATTCCCTGCCAGTTTTTTACATGAGATATAGGGTCTTCAAACCATTTGGCTATTGCTAATCCAGCTATCAAATTTCCCAGTACTGCACCTACTCCGTTAGTCATAAGCATAAAAACTCCTTGTGCCGAAGATTGTATTTTCGAATCGGTGTTTTGTTCAACAAACAATGCTCCTGATATATTGAAAAAATCAAAAGCCATACCATAAATGATGCATGAAGTTATAATGAGTATAAAGCCAAACGCTGAATTTTCTGCTATTCCGAATAATCCAAAACGTAGCACCCAAGCCATCATACTAAATAGCATAACTTTTTTAATACCAAACCTTTTCATAAAGAATGGAATGGCCAGGATAAACATTGTTTCCGAAATCTGTGAAATTGAAAGAATTATTGTCGAGAAATTGTTAATGAGCTCACCTTTTGGAAATACAGTTGCATCTTGTAGAAAACTGTCGCCGTAAGCATTGGTTAATTGCAATGCGCCTCCAAGTAATAAACTGAAAGCAAAAAAAAGTGCCATCTTCTTCTGCTTGAACAAGATAAAAGCTTCCAGTCCCAGCCTTTGAACTAAAGTCTTTGTTGCAGTAGAACTATCTTCTCTCTTTTTGATGACAGGTAAAAAGAAGAAAGAAAACAATGATAATATAAATGCAAAAATGGCCGAAATAATAAACGAAACCTTAATACTCTGTCCAAAGCCCCATTCTTTTGTAAAAATATTAGTAACCCACATTGCAACTATAAATCCAACGGTTCCCCATACACGAATCGGCGGGAAATAGGTAATCGGATCTTTACCTTCATCTTTTAAAACGGTGAAGCCAATGGAGTTATTAAGGCCAATGGTTGGCATATAAAAACTCATGGCAATTAATAGTAACCAGAAAAAAGGAATCGGAGCATTGATCATTGGCAGAAAACACATTGTTACGCCAAAAAGTAAATGTAGTATGGCATAAACATAATTTGCCTTCCATTTATCGGCAATAATTCCGAATAGAGTGGGCATAATAAGAGATGCAAAACCCATTGTAGAAAAAACTAATCCGAACTCTGCACCATTCCATTGTTTTTCTACGAATCCGTAATGACCAAGAGTCATCATCCATGCTCCCCAAACAAAGAATTGCAGGAAACTCATTAGTATTAAGCGATTTTTGGTAGTCATTTTGAAATTTTTGAGATTTATGAGTTGTTAATTGTATTTCAGTAGTATTATTCTTCTATAAATATGAAAAGGGATTTGAAAACAAAATTTCATTTCCTGCTAATGCCGGATAAAATAAACCAGGCTTAGTCATTGATTTTATTTCCTTCTCCTGATTTCATCACGGATGAGTGAAGCTTTTTCGTAATCCTCGTCATCAACTGCCTTTTGGAGTTCCTCATCAAGTTCAGTTAAAGATAAATTCCTGAAATCAGCATAAATTTCATCATCAGATGAAGAATCAAGATTATCAGAGGATGGTTCTTCTTCTTCAAACAGAATACCGGCCTGCGACATAATTTCTTCGGTAGTGAATATTGGACAATGAAACCTTATGGATAACGCGACCGCATCCGAAGTACGCGAATCAATTTCGTGTATACTCACTCCATTGTCGCACACAAGTGTAGCATAAAAAATACCTTCATGAAACTTTGTAATCTGGACTTCAACAATGTTAATCCCGAATGTTTTAGAGAAATTATAAAACAAATCATGAGTCAACGGACGCGAAGGTTTCATTTTTTCGAGCTCCAGGGCAATTGCCTGCGCTTCATAATGGCCTATTACAATAGGCAGCCTCCGCTTGCCATTCGTTTCGCCTAAAACAAGGGCGTATGAATTAGACTGAGCCTGGCTGTAACTCAGCCCTACAATATTGAGTTCAATTTTTTTCAAAGCAGGTTTGTCAGTAATTGCAAATCAACAGATTAAGGGCAAATTATTAAATTAACCCCGTTTTATTAAAGATACGTAAAAATAGGAATAAAAGTTGAAACTCAAAGTGAATGAATTATAATTTTCAACTTTAAGAAAAACAATAGATAATTAAGGTGGATGTCCAACAACACATTCACATATTGTAATCGTTTACACAACTTTAGAATGACGAAAAAAAAAAATCTTCATCAGAATCTTTAACCTCGTCCGAAATCCATTTGGAAGGATTGAAAAGTTCAGGTATTAAAAAATGAGGAATGGCAATTAAAAATCAGTCTGCGACAATTGAACAATACTGCTTTTAGTTCAGACTATTATACATTAAACCTGATATTCAGGCAATCGCCATCACAAACAACATAGTTTTTGCCTTCAATAGCCAGTTTACCATGTTCTTTGCATGCTTGCTCGGTCTTATATGCTATAAAGTCGTTGTATTTAATTACTTCGGCACGAATAAAGCCTCGTTCAAGATCGCTGTGAATAACACCAGCTGCCTGAGGCGCTGTCATACCACGGTGAATTGTCCAGGCACGAACCTCTTTTACTCCAACCGTAAAAAACGACATCAGGTTAAGCAACTTGTAAGCTGACTGTACTACTTTATTCACACCCGGCTCAATAAGTCCGGCATCAGCAAGAAAGATTTCCCTATCCTCTTTGCTTTCGAGTTCTGCAATTTCTGCTTCGAGTGCGGCAGCAATAACCAATACCTCCGCGTTTTCGTCTTTAACAGATTCTTTTAGATTTTCAGAGTATTTATTACCTGTAGCAGCGGAAGCATCGTCAACATTACAAACATAAATTACAGGTTTGTCGGTAATGAGGTACATATCAGCTATATACTTATGCTCGTCTTCCGTAACGGCAACTGTTCGTGCAGGTTTAAAATCTTCGAGATGAGCTTTATACATCTGCAAAACGTCCATTGTCTTTTTAGCATCCTTATCGCCGAGTTTCAGGAGCTTTTCGGTACGCAGAATCTTCCGTTCCACCATGTTAAGATCGCGGATGCATAGTTCAAGGTCAACTATTTCCCTGTCACGAACAGGGTTAACATTCCCTTCAATATGAGGAACGGTATCGCTGTCAAAGCAACGAAGTACATGAATCAATGCATCCGTTTGCTGTATTTCAGCAAGGAATTTACTGGAAGTACTTTCCGCTTGTCCTGAACCTTTTGTAAGTCCAGGAATATCAACAAGATCAACAGTAGCCTGCTGTACACGTTGTGAATGAATCAGTTGATCAAGCACATCAAGCCTGCTATCCGGGACATTAATCTGCCCAATATGCGATTTCTGTGCACCAGGTTGGTCATGGATTTTAGTATTTGCTACACAATTGAACAGAGTGGTCTTGCCAGTATTAGCCAAACCTATAATTCCACATTTAAGCGCCATTTTTCTTTTTTTAGGGATGCAAAGGTAATAACTAGTAAGCTGATAAAAAAACGATAAAGACTAAACATTTATAATATTGATTGTCAGATAGTTGACAATTATGTAAATTTCATCAGTAGAACAGCCTGATTTTAAATGTTTCTTCGGTATATTTAAAATACCAGTAAAGTTTACGGTTTACATCCAGGCCATAATCTACTGAATTGTCGTAAAAAATATAATCCTCAACCACACGATGGTAGCGGTTTCTTGTGAAATAACCATTCCAGTTGATAACAGCAACCTGGTTCTTGCCTCTGTAGTATTCATTACTGTAGTCTTTTGCGGGAGAGTAATTTATCAAATACCATTGATCAAAGTCATTGTCGATAATGGTAATTTCATACTCCGTGCTATCACTCTTTATTGTAGAATGTCTATCGGAAGATCCGGTTTTTTGCGATGGAGAACATGACCACAAAAGGGTCAAAAGAAACATGGAACTTATAAGACTTTTCATACAAAATGACCTTTTAATGAACTGAATACAGGAATCTGAATGAACACCAAACACGTTTTATTACGCACAAATTTTGTGCCGTAAACCATCTGAATTCCATTGTTTTACCTATTGAAGTTCATCATCGAACAGTTTGCCTTGAGTAGCCATTTTAGCTTTAATTCCCGCAACTTCATTTTGTAAAGCAGACAGTGCGCTGGCCATTTGATTCACAGGCAAGTTAGGCTCAGGAAGTTCAGAACTGATGTAATGTACAAAACGCCAGACTTCGCGTAAATCTTTAAGATCAACGGAATAGGATTCATAAAGCGGATTAAGCGAATGCAACATCAATCTGCCTTCAGTTTTCAAACGATTTTCAACTACTTTAAACATAATACCATCGTTCAAGGTAAGGATTATGTATGCCTGGTGATCACGGATCATATCCCAGTTCTGCACAAATTCGCCGGTAACCCACGATTTGTCAGGGATTGGAAGCATGGAGTCACCTGTAATCTGAAACGTGCGGTACTTGCGGTCGGCCGAAAGAAACGGCAATTGAAAAGTAGGCAACACCTTAATATATTCAGGGTCTGCAAAACCGGTACGATAACCGGCCGAAGCTTTCTGGTTTATAATTTCGATGTTCTCTTTATTGTTGCTATCCACAGTAGTGGTAAGCACCCGAAGGTTTCCTCCATTCACAAAAATATCGTACCCATGTTCCAGTTGGTATAATTCGCTGTCGCGAAGTGCGCTCAAGTCAACTGTTAGCAGGGTATCCACCGATATTTTGAAGTATTTTGCCAGGGTCAGTAATGCTTCGATACCCGGTTCGGCGACGCCGTTTTCGTACCCGCTCAGTGTGGATCGTTTCATATTCAGGGCGAGTGCAACGTCGTCCTGTGTACGGCTGCGCCGTTTGCGCAGGAGTTTGATATTTTGTCCGAAAGTTGGTTCCATGATTATTCTTTTTTTAGAAAAAACTCACCCCCTGCCCCCTCTCTTTGAAGGAAAGAGAGGGGGTGGAGACAAGGGAATTAGTATTATAAGCATCTGTAAACATAGCAATGGTTGAATAAAGTAAAATTCTGATCGGAGAGTCACCCCCTCTCTTCGTGAAGAGAGGGGGCCGGGGGGTGAGTTTTTAGAAACATTTGACGAATTTTCCCTCTGACATGTTCTACATAAATTGTTTCTTCATTTTTTATTCTCAGAACACGTAATCCTAAGTCCTCTAAAACTGAAGTTCGCCAATTGTCATATTCTTTTTGCAATTCATGGATTTCTCCATCTATTTCAAGTATCAGCTTTTCTTCTGCACAGTAGAAATCAGCAACAAAGAATTGAAATGAATCAAATGAATTTTCATAAATTATTTTGTGTTGCCTCAGAAACTTCGTTCCGTCAAGTCTTCTGTTTCTGACTAATTCCCATACAATTCTTTCTGCCTCCGTCATATTTTTACGGTTCTCCCGGCAAATTGCAACAACAAATTTCTTTCGCGAATTGGGTTTCATAGCTGGATTACAAAACTCACCCCTGCCCCTCTCCTTGAAGGAAAGAGAGGGGGTGGAGACAAGGAAATTAGTTATTTAGTAACACTAGTGTCCACTTTAAACTAACTGAATAACAGTTGATTATAATTCAGTTCATTGACATCTTTGTAATCTATATTTGTAAACAGCTGTTTTACAGGCGTTTTATCAAGTAGGGATATGCCTAAGACCTGTAATATTTCGTAGGTCGAACGTTCAATTTTAAGGTCGTGCCCTGCAATCGCCACCAAACAATAAGTGATGATTGCGGTGTAAATCTGGATACGAACAGCATTTTCAGAAGTTCCCCAAAAGGCTTTTATCTTTAAATGTTGTTTTATCCACTTGAAGAATAACTCAACTTGCCAACGATTTTTGTAAAGCAACGCAATTTGTTCGGCTGTCAACTCAAAGTTATTGGTCAGGAAAACAAAAGTTCGCTTGGTTTCCACATCATAAAACTTAACTCTGCGTAATTTTTCAGGGTATTGTTTTGCTACATAAAACCCTGCTAGTTTCCCAATCTGATCGCATTGAACACCTTTAGTTTTATCAATTCTATTAGAGTACATTCTCGTAAAATTGAGATTAGATTTAGCTCTTATCACAAAATATGCTGAGTGATTGGTGATTTTATTGAGTCTGGTATAATCAACGTAACCTCGGTCGAAAATATAGTATGCTTCAGTTTCGTAAGGAATTACATCCATTGCGTTTACATCATTTACGGATGCTGCTGTAACGTGTATGAATGCTGGGATTTGTGTGGAAATGTCATAAAGTGTATGGAGTTTTATTCCTCCCTTTGCTTTACGAAATTTGGCCCACCAAAATACATTCAGGCAGAGATCGATAGTAGAAGAGTCAAATGCATAGACTTTACCCTTAATCTCGAAATCATCATTAGCTCGTTTCCTTCTTGCAACATCAATAAGATGGTATGCAAACTCTTCAAATATCTTACTGTTACGACTCTCGTTCGCCTTTGCTAAATTACTCCTGGTTACACTTTTACCAAAACCCAGATGATAGGTTTTTCGACTGTGAGCATCAATAGCAACAATCAAATCACGAAGACTATCCCGATTGGTAAGTTGACCGAAAATCATACAAAGCAGCTGGTTCCAACATGTAAAGTATCTCACAAATTTATTACCTGAATACTTTGCTACATACCCGTCAAAAACTCTTTGCGGTAAGAACTCGATCAACTGTGCGTAAACATATTTGCCTTTATTCATGGTAACAGAAAATTTACCACCTAACTTAGGCATTTCAAATCGTCACGCAGCTAAAACGCTCGCAATATATAGATACACAAGGATTTCAAAGAACGATTGTTAAAATTTAGTGGACACTAGTGATTTAGTAACATTGATTAACAAGGTATTGGTTGGTTAACGTTAAATTCTGATCGGAGAGTCACCCCCTCTCTTCGTGAAGAGAGGGGGCCGGGGGGTGAGTTTTTTTATCAAAATATTTCTCCTTTTTTCATTCACTATCATCCTCAATTCAAAAATTATGATTATATTGTAGTCGAATTTTTGATTAATTTTTAATCAAAAGTAATACATTTTTATTAATAATGTTCAACGAACTGAAAATAATTTCACCGCAGGGGTTTCCTGACAGTCTCCGCAGAACGGGCCGCACCATTGTGCATATGGATCTCGACACGTTTTTCGTAGCTGTGGAGCGGCTTGTGAACAGCCAACTTATAGGGAAACCTGTGATTATAGGCGGTTTTTCGGACCGCAGCGTGGTATCGAGTTGCAGTTACGAGGCGCGTAAATTCGGGGTGCATTCGGCCATGCCTATGAAAATGGCCCGCATGCTTTGCCCCGATGCCATAATAGTACGTGGCGACATGGAACAATACACCAAATACTCCAACCTGGTAACCGATGTTATCGCCGAAAGCGCGCCTGTATATGAAAAAGCCAGTATCGACGAGCATTACCTCGATATTACCGGCATGGATCGCTTTTTCGGTAGCGTGAAATGGACACACGACCTCAGGCAACGCATTATCAGCGAAACAGGTTTGCCAATTTCGCTGGGACTTTCGGTAAACAAAACGGTATGCAAAATAGCCACCGGCGAAGCCAAACCCAACGGCGAACTTGAAATTCCGGTCGAACGGGTAATTCCTTTCCTCGGGCCACTCTCTATCAGTAAAATCCCCGGCATAGGCGAAAAAACCTACCGGCTACTACGCTCCATGGGAATAGCCAACATAGATACCCTCGGCCATATGCCTCCCGAAATGATGATGAAGGTACTGGGACAAAACGGACTGGTAATATGGAAAAAAGCCAACGGCATCGATACCACACCAGTTGTCCCCTATTCCGAACGGAAATCGATCAGCACCGAAACTACTTTTGAACAGGATACTATTGATATCCACATGATTAACGAACTGCTGGTACGTATGGTGGAAAAAATCGCATTTACACTCCGCAAAAAGCAGAAGCTCACCTCCTGCGTAACCCTAAAGATCCGCTATTCCAACTTTGATACACATACTGTGCAACAACGCATTGGTTACACCTCGTTCGATCATGTGCTGATACCCGTGGCCAAGGAACTGTTCCGTAAACTATACCAGCGCCGCATGTTGATACGGCTGATTGGTGTAAAATTCAGCTATTTAGTAACCGGCGTACAGCAAATCGACCTCTTCGACCAAACGCCAGAGTTGATAAATCTTTACCAGGCCATGGACCGTGTGCGACTGCGCTACGGGCGAAAAGCATTGGTAAGAGCTGTGGGTGTTGATGCAAAGGATGAAGATGAAGAATGATGTCGGATGTGTAATTTCGGATGTCGGATGTAAATCCTGAACAGTAGAAAATTCCAAGTCCCAAATCGTAAATCGTACATCCCCAATTGTACATCGTAAATCGTACATCCCACATTAAACATTCCACATTAAAATGTACCTCAATTGCCACTCCTTTTACAGCCTCCGCTACGGCACTTTCCCCATTGATAAGCTGGTAAAAATGGCTGTAGAAAATGGTATTGAGAAACTTGCGCTTACCGATATCAACAACAGCATGGGTGTAGTTGACTTTGTGAACACCTGTAATAAGAATAATGTGAAACCCGTGGCCGGAATCGAATTCCGCGATGGAAATGAATTGTTATATATTGGTATAGCCCGCAACAACGAAGGATTTATGGAATTGAACGAATTCCTGAGCCTTCATAATATCAACAAACTACCATTGCCTCTGCAGGCACCGGCATTTAACCACTGTTATGTAATTTACCCTTTCGGGGAAAAGTCGCCGCAGAAGTTGCGTGATAATGAATACACTGGTATCCGAAGCACGGAACTTAACCGGCTGCTTTCGGTGGAATTCCGCAACAGGCAACAAAAACTCGTGGCTTTGTGCCCGATAACTTTTGATGGTGAACCTGGATATGAACTACATCGCAACCTTCGCGCCATCGACAACAACACCTTGTTAAGTATGCTGATTCCTTCGCAGGTGGCTGCTCCCGACGAACTCTTTACTCCACCGGCAGAACTCGAAAAACTTTTCGGATACTACCCTCAGATTATTTCAAACACGCATAAACTACTGGGCGATTGCAGTATCAATTTTGATTTCACTAATCCCAAAAACAAAAAAATATTCTCGGCAAGCGCCTACGATGACAACCTGTTGCTCGAAAAGCTGGCTATGGATGGAATGGTTTATCGCTATGGGAAAAACAATAAGGAGGCAAAACAGCGGATAAAACATGAGCTCGGAATTATCGACAAACAAGGTTTCTCCTCGTACTTCCTGATTACCTGGGATATTATCCGTTATACCATGAGTCGTGGATTTTACCATGTTGGCCGTGGAAGCGGTGCCAACAGCATTGTAGCTTATTGTCTTCGGATTACGGATGTAGACCCTATTGAGTTAAATCTCTATTTCGAACGTTTCCTGAATCCGAAACGAAGCAGTCCTCCGGATTTTGATATTGATTTTTCGTGGAAGGACCGCGATGAAGTATTCGACTATATATTTAAAAGATATGGACATAAACATACTGCTTTGCTTGGCGCGACGTCTACATTTAAAGGGAAATCGAGCCTTCGCGAACTGGGAAAAGTGTACGGTTTGCCTAAAGAAGAAATCGACCTTTTGGTAGAAGAACCCAATAATCCGCTAAATAAAAATGCTCTCGCTGAAAATATCGTACAACTTGCAACACGCATGACAGACTTCCCGAATATCCGCAGCATTCATGCCGGCGGAGTGCTGATTTCGGAAGAGCCACTTACTGCGTACACCGCAATCGATATGCCGCCCAAGGCTTTCCCGACAACACAATGGGATATGTACGTAGCCGAAGACCTGCATTACGAAAAACTCGATATCCTGAGCCAGCGCGGCCTGGGGCATATACAGGAAGCGGTGGATATTATCAAACAAAACCGGGGAATAAATATTGACATTCATCGTGTCAGCGATTTTAAGAAAGATAAGAAAATCAAGCAGCAACTGAAATCGGCCGAAACGATAGGCTGTTTTTATATTGAAAGTCCTGCCATGCGCGGACTGCTCAAAAAGCTGAAATGCGACAACTATCTCACTTTGGTTGCTGCAAGCAGCATTATCCGCCCCGGAGTTGCACGCTCAGGAATGATGAAGGAATACATCTGGCGGTTTCACAACCCGGATAAGTTCAAATACCTGCATCCTATTATGGAAGAGCAACTTGCCGAAACTTACGGTGTAATGGTGTACCAGGAAGATGTGCTTAAAATCTGTCACCACTTTGCCGGCCTCGACCTGGCTGATGCCGACGTGTTACGCCGTGCCATGAGTGGCAAATACCGCTCGCGGATTGAATTCCAGAAGATTGTGGATAAATATTTCGAGAGTTGTTACCAGCAGGGACATTCCGCAGAAATTACAAAAGAAGTCTGGCGCCAGATTGAATCGTTTGCGGGATACTCTTTTTCAAAGGCACATTCGGCTTCGTTTGCGGTTGAAAGTTACCAAAGCCTTTTTCTGAAATCGTATTATCCTTTAGAGTTTATGACGGCTGTGCTCAACAATTTCGGAGGGTTTTACCAGGCATGGGTGTATATCAACGAAGCCAAGCGATGCGGCGCCAGCATTGAACTTCCGTGTATAAACCGGAGTAATCACACCACCACTATCAGCGGAAGCACAATCTGGCTTGGCTTTGTATATATCGCCAACCTCGAAGTCAATACCGTTAATGCCATAATTGACGAACGAACACGCAATGGTCCTTATCAGAGTCTCGCTGATTTTGTTAATCGCGTTCCACTTACGCTGGATCAGGCGATACTGCTTATCCGGCTTAACGCACTGCGGTTTATCGGAACAAGTAAGCAACAATTATTGTGGGAAGTGCATCTTTTATTACGAAAATCTGCGCCTGCTCCTACCGATGGTTCTTTGTTTGCTACTCCGGCCAGGCAGTTCCGCATGCCAGATCTGGATTATTCAATTGTTGATGATGCCTTTGACGAAATTGAACTACTGGGATTCCCGGTAACGATGGGCTATTTCGACCTGCTTCAAACCCAATTCCGCGGTGAACTCAGGGCACAGGATATTTCCTCGCATGTTGGCGAAACCGTACGGATGCTGGGATCGTTGGTTACCATAAAATATGTTCGGACAATCAGGAATGAGATTATGCATTTCGGAACTTTCTTCGATGAAAATGGTGAGTTTTTTGATACAGTTCATTTCCCACAATCGTCAAAGCAATATCCTTTTAAAGGACAGGGAGTTTATTTATTGAAAGGAAAAATTGTGGAGGAATTCGGCTTCCCGAGCATAGAAGTGGAGAAAATGGCAAAACTGCCGTTTGCTAAGGACAGAAGGTATTTGTAAAAAGGGGTTAGGATTTGGGGGTTAGGATTTGGAGAAATAAAACATGCGTATGCGTTTTAAGAAAAGCTGGAATTAGCACATAACATTTATTATAATTGCTAATATTATACCTTTACACCAAATTTACGGGCCTTTTATGACTGTCAGATTATCCGAATATACCCAACGTATCAATACTTATTCCACCGAAAAACAAAATCTGGAAAAGAAACAGAAACACCTTCCATTGCTACGATTGGGATTATTTCTATTATTTGCTTTCCTGGTTTACCGTTACCTTACGATACAGTCACTATGGTCGGGAATGCTTGCAATTTCGGCTTTTGCTGCTTTTGTGATACTCAGTTTACTCGACAGCAGTTTGAAACGCCAGATTAAAATTGCCGAAATTTATATTCATATCAATACCAAAGAAGTTTCAGCATTAAATGACAACTATGCAGGTTTTGATCCCGGAAATGAGTTTGTTGATCAGTCGCACGATTACACCCACGACCTGGATATTTTCGGAGAAGGGTCTATTTTTCAATACATTAACCGTACGGCAACCATTTTTGGCAAATTGCGGCTGGCCGAATATTTCTCCAACGCTTTCGCTCAAAGCGATAAGGTGATTCAACGGCAGAAGGCAGTGCAGGAGTTGTCGGAAATGGTTGAAATAAGACAAAAGCTGCAATTAATATTTCATGATGAAAAAATTACTGATTCTGATAAATCAGAAATAACTCAATGGCTTGAAAGTAAAAGTTCAGTTAGAAATTTGAAATTATTGCGAATTCTTGCTTTCGGACTTCCAACTGTTACAATAGTTTGCATTTTATTGTCAATTGCCGGAATTATTGCATTCCCGGGAATACTGATTGTATTACAATGGATAATCGTTATCCTTTACGCAAAACAAACCCTGCAAGTGCAGACAATAATCACTTCAAAAAGCAAAATTCTGAATAAATATGCACAATGTCTGCTTTTGATGGAAAATGTGGATTTCAAATCCGAATATCTTACCGCCATACAGAAACAACTGGTAACTGAAGAAGGAAAAGTCCCGTCTAAAGCAATTCATCAGCTTTCAGTGATATTGAACTATATGGATTCAAATCTGAATATTTTAGTCTCAATATTCCTGAACGGACTATTCATGTTTAATTTGCACATGTTACTGAAAGTTGAGAAATGGAAAAGACAAAACCGGGAGAGTGTGCCGAACTGGTTTGAAGCCATTGCTACTTTTGATGCGCTCAACAGCCTGGCAAATTTCGCATATAATCAGCCTGGATTTGTTTATCCGGAGCCATCAACTGCTGATTTTACATTTACAGCCAAAAACTTAGGTCATCCTTTGATCCGTACTGAACATCGGGTAGTTAATGATATAGAAATCAATGGGTGGAATCAGTTTGAGATAATAACGGGCGCAAATATGTCGGGCAAAAGCACTTTTCTGAGAACCATTGGTGTAAACTACATACTTGCAATGGCAGGAGCACCGGTTTGCGCTTCGAAACTTAGTTTCTACCCAATTCAGATTCATAGCAGTATCCGGACAAGTGATTCTCTTACCCGAAATGAATCGTATTTTTATGCCGAACTCAAACGGCTGAAACAAATAATTGATGAACTGGAAAGTGGGAAGAAGAAACTGATACTACTGGATGAAATCCTGAAAGGTACCAACTCCAAAGATAAACAAGCCGGATCTATTGCCTTGATTGAGCAATTACTTCACTACAAATCTGTTGGACTTTTCGCTACACATGATTTGATGCTAGGCGAACTTGCTTCCCGTTTCCCTGGTCAGGTTAATAACCTCTGTTTTGAAATTCAGATCGAAAACGATAAAATGGTGATTGACTACAAACTTCATCAAGGAGTGTGTAAAAACCTCAATGCCACATACTTGATGAAGAATATGGGAATTCTTTTCGAAAACGCTAAACCCAAAACTTAAATTTCGACAATAATACCAATTGTCGGCAGTACTGTACCTGATTCGCTGGGAAGATATTTAAGCTGGTAATTCAACGGATCTTTGATAACCGGCTGACCATTCGCATCACGCACCTGTATAAGTTCATCGGGTTGCTGAGCTTTAAAGTTGTACAAATTTGTAATATCGATGTAGAGATTAAGCGACCATTTTTTGAAATAATATTGCTTATCAACCCTCAGGTCAAGCTGGTGAAAAACATTTAATCTCTCAGTATTGTATTTGTTATAATCGAGGTAACCCTGCCCGGTGGCATCCCATGCATCTATCAATGATGAGCGATTGAAATCATAAGGCGTATAAGGAGCGCCTCCTACAAAACGCCATTTAATCCCTATATCCCAGTTTCGCTTTAATGAGGCCAGAGCCGTAACATTAACAATATTCCTGTTGTCCCATGCCGAAGGAATATAGTCGCCATGTTTATCTTTAAACGAAGACCGAACCCATGTGTATGAAACAGTTACATCAAATACCCGGCTTAGCTTTTCGCGGTAGTATAATTCAGCACCCCAGGCTCTTCCTTGCGATGTAGGTACAACACCTTCGGCACCAGAAACCCCGAAATCGGCACCTTTGCTTGCGAGTGAAACGGAATCACGAAGTGAAAAAGGATAATAATTATACATTTTATAAAAGCCTTCAACGGTGATTTTCGACTTTTCATTTCGCCTGTAATCAATACCTGCCACAATATGATCAGCCTGAATGTATCGCAAACCATTGGTTTTATTCAACAACTCACCATCTGGCAGCCTGTAACCCATTGTTGTATAGGCCGGTAACTGAAAATATCTGCCAATATTGAAAGTAAGCATGAGTTTGGGGGCAATCGCATAAGATGCTGAAAACCTTGGTGAAAACTGGTCGAGCAAATTCGACATCTTTTTGGAGTAACTATTGGCATCGGCACGCGCTCCCAGTGAAAGCATCAGTTTTTCATCAAAATATCCTTTGCTAACCTGCCCAAAAAAGTTCCATTTAAAAAGATCCAGGTCTGAAGAATATTTTAATTCAGTAATGGTATCCTGGCCTGTAGGAATAAAAACCTGCTGGCTGGTATTATTGCTGTATTTGGCATATTCCATTCCGGCACCATAAGTAATTTTATATCCTTTACTACGGGCAACTTCTTCATACCTGATTTTATTCTCAGTCTCATACGAAGAATAATCAAGAGTTTTGGAATTGCTCTCATCATTATTCAAATACTTATATGCTTCGTTAAACAACATATTTCGACTGATTACCAGGGTACTGTATGAGCTTTCGCGGTAATGACGGTAGTTTGCGCCAATGGCATAATTCCATTGGTTGTTAACCGGCAGATAACTTAGGATATATTGCTGTTCTTCGGTCGGGTTTTTAATTCCTGTATTAAGTACTGACTTATCGAGAGCGCCAATACTGATAATGGTGAGTTCATTCTGATGATTGAATTTTGTTTTCACCTTTACCGTGTAATCAGTGAAAGTTGGCAGGAAAGGCAATCCAATTACATTGAACAGGAACTTGAGGTACGAGTGCCGGATGGAAAATAGCACTTTGGTTTTATCGCTTACCGGACCATTTATACTGAACGCAGTTTCACTCGCGCCAAGGGTGGCCCGGTAAACCATACGATCGGGGTTTCCATCAATAAGTTTCATATCGATTACCGAACTTAATGTGTTTCCCCTGCTGGCCGGAAATGCCCCTGAATAAAAATCCACATCGCGCAGAAAATCGGTATTTATAATGCCGGCTGGCCCTCCCGAAGCACCTTGGGTTGCAAAGTGATTGAGATTTGGGATTTCAATTCCATCGAGTAAAAATTTATTTTCCGATGGACCACCGCCTCTTACAATAATATCATTTCGAAACGAAACAGATGAAGCAACACCAGGCAACGATTGAATTACCTTGGAAATATCGCGGTTTGCGCCCGGACTTTTCTCTATCTGCGAAATTCCTATCGATTTTAGTGACACAGGACTTTCCTCAACACGTTTGAAAACCGAAGCATTAATTTCTACACCTGCTATCTCTACCGCAATCTCGTTCATTGGAACATCCAACGAAGCTGTTTTTGCGTTCGTAATCAGAATTTCCTCCGTCATTACTTTATCAAAACCTATAGCCGAAGCTTCAAGTTTAACATATCCGGGTTTTAATCCGGTAAAAATAAAATTACCGTCCAAATCACTTACCGTACCTATTACAGTACCACTGATTATAATGTTTGTAAAAGGCAGTGGATCGTTGTTTTTAATGTTAAAAACTCTCCCTTTAATTGAACCTGTCTGGGCAGATAATGCCATTGAAAAGCAAAGAAAGAGGCTTAAGGTAACTAGCTTAAAGTGTTTACTGTATTTCATGTTTAATAAATCATTGAAAAGATTAGACAAAATTAAACATAGGAAAAATGAAATTGTTTATTTTTTTAAAAAAAATGCTTGACCTGGGAGGAAATCTGTCTAACTAATTTCAGATAACTACATTGATTTTAAATGCTTAATAGTTCTGTCGAGATTCGTTTGTAAACCATCTTCGCCGTTAAGCCAGTAAATTTTTATTCCTTTCTTTTCCATCCGCCTGAACCAGGTCATTTGCCGCTTGGCAAACTGGTGAATAGCCGTATTTAATAAGCTGAACATTTCATTATAACTCAATTCACCTAACAAGTACAATGTCAAATACTTATACTCAAGACCATAAAACATAAGCTGTTCTTTGCTTAAACCGCCATCCAGCAAATGTTGAACTTCTTCCGGCATACCTTCTTCTAAGCGTTGAGTAAGCCTCGAAGTAATTCGCTCACGCACAGTTTTGCGATCGAAACGGATTCCGAAAACCGGAGTATGGCTGAAATCAGTTGAAACCGGTTTGTTTTTATTTTGATTCTTAAAACTTTCAATTTCAATAGCTCTTATCAGCCGTTCCCTGTCGAGAGTATCCGTTGTATTATGTAATGGCCGATAGGATGAAATTCTGTTAACTAATTCATCATTAGAAAGTTCATTTAATTGCTGTCTCAGTATTTCATTCTTCTCAACTTCAACAAGGTTATATCCGAGAAGCACTGATTCCAGATACAATCCCGTTCCGCCACACATTACAGGTATTTTGCCTTTGGAGATAATCGCGTCCCATGCAGACTTAAAATCACGTTGAAACTGAAATACATTATATTCAGTACCAGGAGCGGCAATATCAATCAGGTGATAAGGAATAAGCTGATCATTGACTTTATAATCGCCAAGATCCTTTCCCGTTCCAATATCCATGCCTTTATACACCTGTCGTGAATCAGCACTTATAATTTCGGCATCCAATGCCAATGCCAGGTGAGCGGCAAAAGTGGTTTTCCCCACGGCAGTAGGGCCAAGTACGGTGATTAGTGGATATTTGGAACTCATTGTGCAAAGATGGGAAAAATACAGGCATAAAGAAAATTGGGAAATAGGGAAATAGAATAGTAGAACAATTGAATTAACAATCCTATTTTTGTGCTTGAAAACAGAACTCAATATGGAGCTGATCACAAAATACTTTCCCGATCTTACTAACGTGCAACTTGATCAATTCGCACTATTAGAAGAATTGTATCTTGACTGGAATAGCAAGATAAACGTGATTTCCCGTAAGGATATGGAACATTTTTACGAACGACATGTTTTACATTCGTTAGGCATCGCAAAAGTGATTCAGTTTACTCACGGAGCTTATGTATTAGATGTTGGCACTGGTGGTGGATTTCCAGGCATACCGCTGGCTATTTTATTTCCGGAAACTAAATTCCTGTTAGTTGATTCTATAGGCAAAAAAATAAAAGTAGTTCAGGAAGTAGCTGAAGCTGCTGGTATTAAAAATGTTGAAGCCATACAGGCAAGGGCAGAAGATGTGAAAGGAAAATTTGATTTTGTAGTCAGCCGCGCTGTAACCGCACTGCCGGATTTTATTAAATGGGTCGAAAGCAAAATAAAAAGAGAAAACAGGAATAGTATACAGAATGGCATCCTTTATTTAAAGGGAGGTGATCTTGAAAATGAGCTTGCTCCTTTGAAAAACAAATACCAGGTTATCAATCTAAGCAGTTATTTTGAAGAGGACTTTTTCGAGACAAAAAAAGTTGTGCACGTCAGTTTATAGAATTTCACAAGATTTAACATCTTAAGCATCAATATATATTCCTTGCCTGCTTTTTTTACTACTTTTGACTGCAACAATTACCTTTGACTTATTCTTATAATAACTACGTTACTAATTATAAAATTTTGAGGAAGTAACCTGCGATCTCAAAACATATAGCAAACCAGACCTGTAGATTAATCATCGATACTGAATGCATAAAATAAAGTAAATAACATAAATAATTATAAATCAATGAACAAAGAAATCTTTAAACTGGAACCCACCGCTGTTTGGAAAAACTTTTACAGCCTTACACAAATTCCACGTCCTTCACATCACGAAGAGCGTATTCAGCAATTTATGTTCGATTTTGGTAAAAACCTCGGTCTGGAAACTATCAAAGACGAAGTTGGGAACATTATCATCCGTAAACCAGCAACCGCAGGAATGGAAAACCGTAAAGGCATCGTTCTGCAAACCCATCTTGATATGGTGCCACAGAAAAACAGTGACAAAGCACATGATTTTGCTCAAGATCCTATCGAAGCGTATATTGATGGCGATTGGGTAACAGCCAATGGAACTACACTAGGCGCTGACAATGGAATGGGCGTTGCAGCTGCAATGGCTGTTCTGGAAGCCACCAGCCTGGTTCACGGACCTGTTGAAGCATTGTTCACCTGCGACGAAGAAACCGGCATGACCGGAGCTTTTGAGCTAAAAGGCGGCGTTTTAAAAGGAGATATTCTCCTGAACCTGGATTCGGAAGATGAAGGTGAATTGTATGTAGGATGTGCCGGTGGTACAAATGCCAATGCGACTTTCAGTTACAAAGAAGAACCAGTGCAACAGGGATTAGCATCATTCAAACTGGCCATTACCGGTTTAAAAGGCGGTCACTCCGGACTTGAAATTATTTTGCAGCGGGGTAACAGCAATAAATTGATGAACCGTTTCCTGCAGCATTCAGTAGTTGAACATAGTTTGCGTTTAGCTTCCATCGAAGGCGGAAGTCTTCGAAATGCTATTCCACGCGAATCATTTGCTGTAGTAACTGTTCCACCATCAAAAGCTGACGATCTGATAAAATGTGTCGCCAGATTTGAAAAACTGTATCGCAGCGAACTTTCAGCTACTGAACCTGATTTAAAATTCACCATTTCTGCAACTGCTACACCTCATTCATTAATTGACGCTGCCTCGCTTGATAAAGTGATGAGGGCCATCAATGCCTGTCCAAATGGTGTAATGCGTATGAGCGACGATATGAAAGGTCTGGTTGAAACATCCACCAACCTTGCCAGCGTAAAATCAGGTAATGGTGAAATTCTGGTTCAGTGTTTACTCCGCAGTTCTGTTGATTCAGCACAGGAAGATCTTGGTGGGATGATAAAAGATGTATTCGAACTGGCCGGAGCTGATGTAGTTCTGGACGGAACTTATCCGGGATGGAAACCTAACATGCAATCAGCAATCCTGATCACTATGCAGGAAGTTTATCAGAAACTATACGGTCGAATTCCTGAAATTAAAGCTATACATGCCGGCCTCGAATGCGGTTTATTGGGTGGTGTTTATCCTAACTGGGATATGATTTCCTTTGGTCCAACCATTCGTTACCCACATTCGCCTGACGAAAAAGTAAATATTGCTTCTGTCGAAAAATTCTGGAACTACCTGGTTAACACGCTGAAAGATGCACCTTTGAAAGCAGCAGCTGTCGCCTAAATTTTATTAAAAGTCCTTGCCTTCTGTTAAAAATACAGAAAGCAGGGATTTTTTTTATAAACCATTTGGATATTAGGTTACTTTTCTTACCTTTGCACCCCTAAAAACAACCAACCATGAAGAGGACTTTCCAACCATCAGTAAGGAAAAGAAAAAATAAACACGGATTCAGACTAAGAATGTCGACTGTTAACGGACGCAGGGTTTTAGCTGCACGCAGGGCTCGCGGAAGAAAGAAATTAACTACTTCTGACGAAGGCAAGTAATTCTTTTCTGACATTGCTGTTGGTTTCAATAACAGCTCATATAGCATAAATGCATTCCGGAGGAGGCTCAATAGCCTACCTCCTTTTCTTTTTATACCTGACCCAAAGCGATATTATTCCGATAATTTACACATGAATTCAAACAGTACTTCAATGAAGATGAAAGCTGTTTCCAATTCAGGAAAAAACAGTAATTTAGCCCTTCTTTTTAACATACGATGAACCTAATTATTCAAGAAGCATCATTGACCGGAGTTTTCCGACTCATCCTTATTGTCTTAATTATTTACTATGCGTTTTCATTTCTCATGAGATACGTTATACCCAGGGTTATGCGTAAATACGTGAATGATTTCCAAAGACAATTTACTGAAGAGAACAGACGTTCACAGGATGAAATGAATATTAAAAAAGAAGGTGAGGTCTCGATCAAATTTGTTAATAAGGATAAAAATAAAAGTCAGCATACTAATGATGTCGAATACGTTGACTACGAAGAAATTAAATAATTGACTGTACATTTTATAAACTAAAACCAACTTTAAAGCCATTCACATGAAGAACATCCGTTTCAAACAGGTTCTCCCCTATTTTTCAGCAGTTGTAATATTTGTTGTTATTACAATAGCGTATTTCAGCCCGCTGCTTGAAGGCAAAAAAATGAAACAGTCAGATATTACACAATTCCTGGGGATGTCGAAAGAAATTTCTGATTTCCGCGACGCAACCGGCCAGGAAGCCTTGTGGACTAACAGCATGTTCGGCGGGATGCCTGCTTACCAGATATCGGTTCAATATAAAGGGAACGTGTTGCGATACCTCGATCAGTTGATGCAATTGTACCTGCCACAACCAGCAGGGATGGTTTTCCTTTATATGATAGGGTTCTTCATTTTACTCCTGGTTCTGAAAGTCGATAAATGGCTGGCGATAGCCGGGGCAATCGCTTTTGCGTTTTCATCGTATCTTTTTATCATTTTCGAAGCGGGGCATAACAGCAAAGCCCATGCAATTGGTTATATGGCGCCGGTACTAGCTGGAATCATTTTAACATACCGTGGCCGCTACCTGGCAGGCGGAATTATGGCAGCCATCGCCCTTTCGCTCGAATTGCTTACCAACCACCTTCAGATAACCTATTACCTGATGATGACTGCCGGTGTTTTTGTTATAACTGAATTAGTTAGTAGTATCCGCGAGAAAAAACTTCCCGGATTTGCAAAAGCTACAGGTGTACTGCTTATCGCGTCCATTTTTGCAGTTTTAACAAATATCACAAATATCTGGGCTACTTATGAATATGGAAAAGAGACAATCCGAGGTAAAACTGAACTGACTTCCGAAAAATCAAACCGCACAAGTGGCCTGGATAAAGATTACGCCACAGGCTGGAGTTATGGCAAAATGGAAACATTTACATTGCTGATTCCAAACTTTAACGGTGGATCATCACAAGGCGCATTATCTGAAACATCAAATACATATAAAGCGCTCAAAGCAAACAATATAGATGATAACCAGGCAAGTAAAATAATCAAGGCTTTACCGCTTTATTGGGGAACACAACCCGGTGTAGCCGGACCAGTTTATATTGGAGCCATTATCATGCTCCTGTTTGTTTTTGCGTTGTTTACAGTTGACAATAAATACAAATGGTGGCTTTTGGCTGCGACCATACTATCGGTTTTGCTGGCCTGGGGAAAAATCTGATGCCGTTTACTGATTTTTTCATGCACTATGTTCCAGGCTATAATAAATTCAGGGCTGTTTCAATGACCCTCGTGATAGCAGAGTTTTGCATTCCATTACTTGCTATATTAGGCTTGCAGAAAGCATTTTCCGGAGAAATTGACAAGAAAAAACTATCAAAATCTCTTTATTATTCGCTTGGAATTACCGGCGGTATTTCGGTTTTCTTCGCTCTGTTTGGCAGCAGCTTGTTTGATTTCATCTCTCCTGCCGACGAACAATACAAATCCTATTTCCCTGACTGGTTAATGGTCGCCTTACGCGAAGACCGTGCCGCCATTTTAAGCGCTGATGCATTCAGGTCTCTGGCATTCATTCTTCTTGCAGGCGCGGCGATCTGGGCTATGATTACTCAAAAAATCAAGAAACCGGTTTTCTACACAGCTTTGATTTTACTAGTCCTTATTGATATGTGGTCGATAAACCGCAGGTATGTTAACAACGATAGTTTTGTCAGCAAACGCGTTGCTGCAGTTCCATTTCAACCAACTTTGGCCGATCAGGTGATCATGAAGGATAAAGATCCGGATTTCAGGGTATTTAATCAGTCAGTCGGGAATCCTTTCAGTGATGCCAGTACTTCCTATTTTCATAAATCACTTGGAGGATATCATGGCGCTAAATTACGTCGCTACCAGGAATTAATTGACAACCAACTTGTTAAAGGCAATATGAATGTTTACAATATGCTGAATACCAAGTATTTTATAGTTCCTGATGAAAAAGGCGGGCAGCCTCAAATGCAGATCAATATGCAGGCAATGGGAAATGCATGGTTTGTAAACAATGCGCATATGGTTAATAACGCAGATGAAGAATTAAATGCGCTCACCAATTTTGTTCCGGCCGAAACAGCTGTATACGATAAAAGGTATGAGAACCAGGTAAAAGGACATATTATCAGCAAAGATACCCTGGCTACAATCGTTCTTACTGATTACAAACCTAACCAACTGACTTACAAATCAGAAACAAGCAGGGAGCAATTGGCAGTTTTCTCGGAAATATACTACGAAAAGGGATGGAACGCTTTTATTGATGGGAAACCAGCACCATACTTCCGCGCCAATTATGTGCTTCGTGCTATGATAGTTCCTGCTGGTAGCCATACCATTGAATTCAAATTTGAACCACAGGTTTATAAAACAGGTGAAAAAATATCATTTGCGTCATCCATACTCCTGGTTTTATTAGCTGTTGGAAGTATTGGATTTGTGCTAAAACGCAAATACGAAACCAGCCCAAAGGCATAATGTCTGAGTCATGAGCACTCCAGGCGCCCGAAAAGTATTGATAATCACATATTACTGGCCCCCAAGCGGAGGCGCAGGCGTACAGCGATGGCTTAAATTCAGCAAATATCTTCGGGAATTTGGATGGGAGCCCGTTATTTATACTCCTGAAAACCCGGAAGCACCGGCAATAGATAATTCACTTGAAAAAGATATTCCCGTTGGAATTTCCATAATCAAGAGGCCTATACTTGAGCCGTACTCCGTTTACAAAAAAATTGTTGGCATGAAACCCGGTGAAAAAGTAAATGCCGGATTTCTGCAGGAAAAAGAGAAACCAGGCATAGCCGAAGGATTCGCGGTTTGGATGAGAGGGAATTTTTTTATTCCGGATGCACGTCGCTATTGGATAAAACCTTCTGTAAAATTTCTGACCAAATTTCTGGAAGACCATCCAGTTGATGCCATTGTTTCAACTGGCCCACCTCACTCTATGCATCTTATTGCATTAAAGCTTCATAAGAAACTTAATATTCCCTGGCTGGCAGATTTTCGCGATCCATGGACCGGCATTGATTTTTACCATCAGCTTAAGCTAACTTCACTCGCTGACCGGCTACACCATAAACTTGAGAAAAAGGTTCTGGCTTCGGCCTCAGCTATTACCGTGGTAAGCAAGGATATGGCATATGAGTTTAATGAAATTGTAACACGAGATTACAAACTTGTTACCAACGGTTATGACGAAGAAGATATCAGTCCTCTGCCTCAAAACCAGCTTGACACAAAATTCACGATTTCACATATTGGTAGTATTAACGCGTCGCGAAATCCAATAAAACTTTGGAAGGTTCTTTCTGAAATGGTAAATCAAAATTCCAGTTTTGCCGACGAATTGCAGATAAAACTGGTTGGCAAAGTTGATATAGGAGTTTTAAAATGCATTAATGAAAATGGTTTAGGCAAACATCTTCAAAAGATTGACTATATGCCTCACCAGGATGTGATGCAAGAAATCCGGAAATCGCAGGTACTTTTACTGCTAATCAATAATACGCCCAATGCTAAAGGGATATTAACAGGTAAAATTTTCGAATATCTGGGATCGGGAAGGCCAATACTGAATATAGGTCCTGAGAATGGTGAAGCATCAACCGTAGTGAAAGAATGTGAAGCAGGAAAAACAGCAGGTTATGATAATGATGCAGGCATGTTAAGTATTTTAACTGACTTTTATATTCGTTATACAGAGCAGCGCCTGGAAAGCAGCAAAGGTAACAGGTTAAAATATTCGCGGAAAGAGCTGACGGGGAATATTGCGGAGATTTTGGATAAAATCAGTTCCTCGGGCAAGGAAGATTCTAAATAGAAATAAATACCGACAGGCATAATGAAAAAAAGAGCTGTAATACTGGCAGGCGGCAAAGGAACGAGATTACGTCCTTATACTGTCGTGCTTCCCAAACCGCTGATGCCGGTAGGAGATTACCCGGTTTTGGAAATTATTATCCGCCAATTAGCATTTTACGGTTTTGAGCATATTACTTTAACTGTGAATCACCAGGCCGAGATCATCAAGGCATTTTTTGGTGATGGCTCAAAATGGAATATCAAAATTGATTATTCCTTAGAGGATAAGCCATTGAGTACCATGGGACCTTTAAAACTGATACAAGATTTGCCTGAGGTTTTCCTGATCATGAATGGCGATGTTTTGACTGATCTTGATTTCGATTGGTTTTACAATTTCCATAAAAATAATGGCAAGCTATTTTCCATTTCGGCTTTCAGCAGAACAGAAGTCAGTGAATACGGCGTTTTGTTTTCGGGTACTGACAATCTGTTGACTGGTTTTGTAGAAAAACCGAAAACGGATTACACCGTAAGTATGGGCATTTATATGGCAAACCGAGAAATATTGAAACATATCCCTGACAATGTTGCGTACGGTTTTGATCATTTGATGCTGGCCCTGATACAGAAAAAACAGGAAGTGCTTATTCACCGTCATTCAGGTTATTGGCTCGATATCGGGCGGCCGGATGATTATATTCAGGCTATTGATGAACTTGAATTATTGAAAGAAAAACTCATGCCATGGGAATAAAAACGTCGAAACGAGTGTTAGTAACCGGCAGCAGTGGATTTATTGGTCGAAGACTCGTTAGATCCTTGCGGGAGAACGGATTTATTGTCGAAGAATTTGACATAAATATCGGCGATATTTCGACTTACGAATTCAATTATTCCGAACTTGATCATATTGTGCATCTTGCTTCAATGATTTTCGTTCCGGCAAGTTGGGACAATACAAAATCATTTTATCAAACCAATGTTATAGGAACCATTAACCTTTTGGAATTATGCCGGAAGATGAACTGCCCGCTTACCTATATCAGCTCTTATGTATATGGAACACCGCAGTATTTGCCGGTAGACGAAAATCATCCTATTAACCCTCTAAGCCCGTATAATCACAGTAAATTACTGGCAGAAGAAGCATGCAGGTATTATTCCGAGACATTTAATTTTCCTGTAACTGTTTTCAGGCCGGTTAATGTATACGGACCTGGCCAGAATCCAATTTTCCTCATCCCTAAAATTATCAAACAAGTATTTGACTCTTCTGTTAAATCTATTGAGGTGATGGATCTACGGCCGAAACGAGACTTTTTATTTATCGATGATTTTATAAAAGCCATCCACTTAAGTTTTAACCAGCCAAATTTTGATATTTATAATATTGGAGCTGGCTATTCGGTTAGTGTTGAGGAGATCATAACAACAATTCTTAAGGAATCAGGAATTGATAAACCCTATTCAGCAAAAGGTGAAGAACGTAAAAACGAAACATGGGATGTATATAGCGGTATCTCGAAAATAAAAAAACAACTATCATGGGAACCAGACACCACTTTCGAAGAAGGAATTAAGAATTGCATTAAAGAATACAAAGAGAGTTTATAGATATCAAGCCTTTCCAGATGGAAAAACAAAAAACACTTCTCTACATAAAGCCGGCCAATTCGTCGTTTATTGCTTCCGATCAGAAATTGCTTGAAAAGTATTACCACGTAATTCCTTTTCTGGTGAAACAATCAGGTAAGAAATGGAAATTCTTCCTGGATTTGTTTTCCTTAGTATTTTTCCTCATAGGCAAAGCTCGTAAAAGTGAAATTTTTATTTGCTGGTTTGGTGATTACCATGCCGCTGTAATGGTATTGATTGCAAGAATATTCAGAAAAAAATCCATCATTGTTGCCGGTGGGCAGGAAGCGATTTGTTACAAGGTACTAGGCAAAGGAGTGTATTTGAAAAGATTCAGAGGATGGTGCGTAAAATATGCTTTGCGTAACGCATCTTTAATACTTCCAAATCACGCTTCGCTCATTTACCACGAAAACTTCTTTTATAATGCTGATAATCCACATATTGATGGAATTCGCCATTATGTGAAAGATATAAAAGGAGAAATTATTGTTGTTCCCAATGGAATAGACTTTTTGCGTATTGACCGAAACCCGGAAATTAAAAAAAATCCTAATCTTGTTCTCACTGTTGGTACTATGAATAAAGAGGCGGACTTTTATAATAAAGGATTTGATCTTTTTATTTATTTATCACGTTTGCACGCTGATAAAGAATTTGTGCTGATTGGTGTTAAAAAGACATATCTAGCCTGGATTGAAGAAAAATTCAACGTTTCAAAAATCATAAATCTCAGGATCATTCCTTCTTTCTGTCCAGATGAAATCCTGGCAGATTTTTTCAATAAAGCAACTGTATACTTGCAAATATCGATTACCGAAGGAATGCCGGTTAGCCTGGGTGAAGCAATGCTATGCGAATGCATACCTGTTGGATCAAATGTCAACGGTATTCCTGATGCGATTGCCGATACCGGAGTTCTTGTTTACAAGAGAGATATCAATGAGTTATCAGAAGCGTTAAATAAGTCATTTACGCTCAAAACTGGAGCGGATGCGCGCATCCATACTCTCAAACACTTTTCAATGGATCAAAGAGAAGAAAA
Source organism: Bacteroidales bacterium (assembly GCA_963665485.1). Taxonomy (GTDB): domain Bacteria; phylum Bacteroidota; class Bacteroidia; order Bacteroidales; family UBA4417; genus UBA4417. The sequence continues at coordinate 3,932,031 of OY762227.1, forward strand.
GTTGATTTCAGCAATCCGCAGCATTACTGGCTGATTTCAGTTTTTATAACTTGGCCGGTTTAAAAACTTCGCTAAACCTTCTACATCAAGATGAAATAAACTTAGAAAAAGCCCAACCATTGCCCGAAGTTTCCATATATATTCCCCTCTTTTTGAAAAAATAGCTTTAATATACCTTTTCCGGGCTTCTTTAAACTGCTTTTTAATCAATAGGTAGCGGCCTTCTCTTGCGTAAGCCATTATCATCACCTTGTCAAAATAAGTTTTTATATCTTTTTGCTTTACGGAAAAAGACAGTGAAGGATCAGACGAGAATTTTTTGAAATTATCCAGTGAAAGAGCATAAAATCCTGAAAATATGCTGACAAGGTGCGTTTTCGTCGTTTGCCCCGGATACACGCGCCATCGACCGGTTGGTTCAGCATCGTAAACGAACGTTCCCTGGGTACTCAGTAGTTGCCAGGTGGGCAAATCAACCAAAGGCAATCCATAGCCTTGTTGAAAACCGCCAATCTTCTCAAGAGTTTCTTTTCGAATACATGCTGTAAGTGCAGGTATACAGTTTCTGAATAAAAGTATATCCAGAAAACTACCTACAGGGTTATTTGTAAACAATTTGATATCCGAAGGTTCTAATTCAGGAGAAACTATAAAAACCTGGCTTTGATCAATATTCACCTGCCGGGAACTGCTCCAGGCAATAACAGCCGATGGATTGCTTTCGAGAGTAGCAACTTGCCGGCTTAGTTTATCAGTTTCCCATATATCGTCACCTTCCAGAATTGCAATATATTTACCTTTTGCGTGTTGAAGCGCAAAATTATAGGTTTCGGAAAGCCTGAAAATTCCAATGTTCTGTTGGTTATAAACTGTGATTCTTGGATCAGCTGCTGCAAACCGGTTAGCGATTTCTACAGTATGATCTGTGCTTCCATCATTGATTATCAACATTTCCCAACCAGTAAATGATTGATCTATAGCCGACTGAATACATTCGGCAATAAAATCAGCATGATTAAAAGTTGGGGTGATGATTGTAACAATTACAGTTTCATTTATCATATCCACCTATTTTGTTGCAACATAAATCATATTATTTGAATATTCAAATTCTTCTGTTGCAATAATATATTCTGATTTCAAAGGATAAATTTTTCGTTTATATACAAGCATTGATATTAAGTTCTTAATCCAGAAGGGCAAAATCAGCATTATTTTTTTCTTCACCGATAATCTCATTTTTATTTCCGGATTTACACTAGCAATTGAATTAATTTCCTGCCTGACAGGATTGAAAAGGCCATTAGTTTCAATAGTTTTAAAATGTCTGAGCAGAATATCGACAAATTCGGTATGAGTCAATTCCCATAAATGAAAATAATTTTTAGGTGCAATTCCGTTTGGATTTAAAACACTTTTGTTGGGTGTTGAAATAATTAATTGTCCACCAGGTTTTAATACCCGGTGAAATTCCTCGATACATTTTTCCTGAAGTTTTTGGGGAATATGTTCTAATGTCTCCATGCTGGTTAAGACATCAAAATAATTATCAGAAAATGGTAGTTCGGTTGCAGAACCCTGATTGAGAATTGCATTGTCAAATTTGATGTTTTCTCTTGCCGTTTTGAATGTACTTTCATCAATATCTACACCATAGACTGTTTTTGCATTTTTACAAAGAATATTCACACCGATACCTTCACCACTTGCGCAATCCAATACTATTTTTCCATCACAGAAGCTGGCAGCATATTCATATCGGACAAAATGCTCAGCAATAGATGGCTGCCTGAAATCAGAATAATCCAGACGCTCCAAATATAATGGCAAAGTATAATTTCGCAAAAATATAATCTCGGCAAATCCTTTTAACGCTCCTGTGAGTGCTGTAAAAGATTTTTGACAAAATATTGTTTTGAGAATTAATCCTTTTATTGATAAATAATGAGCTAGCCTGGAATTAGTGTCTGCACTAAAATTCTTCTTAAAAACATAATGAAAATTAGTAGTTTTCTGATAGAACTCTTCCTCTAAATTTGCAGTTGGTGCAAATTTATACTCATAAAATTTAGCACTTGACAAATAGAAAAGTTTGTGCTTTTTCGATATTCTTATGGAAAAATCTAAATCATCAAAATAGGAGTAATTTTTTAGATTTTCGTCAAACCAATTAAATTCAAACACTTCTTTCCTTAAAAACATATTGGTTTTTGGCAGCCAATCAATTTCACCAGATTTCTTTTCGGAATAATCAATATTATTTCCGAATCCGGATTCCAGTATTTTGCCATTTGAATTATCAGGCAGGTAAAAACACCTGTTCAGAAATCCCACAAAAGAATTTCTCTTGTAAATAGTATCAGCCAGGCAACCTGTTATGCCTCCGATCTTATAAGAAGCCTCATTTCCCAGAAATTTTAATGCTTCTTCAAAATAAAAATCATCTAGTTTAATATTTCCTTCGGCAAAGAAAACAAAATCGCATGAAATATTTGTAATACCAATATTTTTCTGAAATGAGGAATGTGAAACAGATGGGATAATTTTAAAGTCAATATTTCGGGATGTAAAATCAGGATTAAATGATTCATAATCATTTATAATATAATCCTTACCAATGAGTGAAACTTTTGAAGGCAAACTAGTTTGAGACAAAATAGAGGTTAAAAACGCTTTTAGGTTTTTTGAGTTATCTTGGGCAATAATTATTACTTCTAACGAAAATGACATATGTTTTTATCTGTTTAAAATACAAAAGTAGAAAAGGAAAACCGTAAGTGTGCTATAGTTCGTTATTTTTGCAAACATTATTGAACATAATTTAAATAATGATATCGAAAAACCTGATAAAATCATCCTTAATCTATACTGTCTTTGGGGCTCTTCCAATGGTATCGGGTTTCATCCTACTGCTTTTTTATACAAATGTAAATTATATCAGTAAACCTGACTTTGGCGCTTTTATTATTTACATAAGTTTCACTCTTTTCTTACAAACCCTTATAAATCTGGGGTTGGATACATATGTAGGAGTTAGCTATTTTGAGAACAAGCATGATAAAATAATAAACAAATCAAAAATTGGTGCCCTTACAGGTTATTTAGTACTTTGGGGAATAATAATAATAGCCATCTTCAGCCTGACTGGTGAAAGCATTTTCAAATTAGTGTTTCAGTCGAAAGATATATTTTTCTATCCCTATGGATTTATAGCAGTTATAACAGCTTTTTGTAACAGTTTTTTTAAAACGTATACGAACCTGCTCATAAACCAAGAAAGGCCTACGCGGTTTGCTTTAGTAAATTCAGTTAATTTCATTCTGACTTTAGTGTTTTCACTTTCAGGATTATTTCTATATCCATTAACACTTATAGGCCCTATGTGGGGAAGATTATTATCGGGAATAGGCATCTTTATTATCGCATTTTCGTCGTTCTCAGTAGAATTCCCATTCAGAATTTCTTTAGGAAATGAATTGAAACAGACCCTTCGCTTTTCGTTACCAGTTCTAATATTCTTATTAATATCCTGGAGCATATCCAATATATATCCGTTCATACTGAAATATTTCATGACATTAAATGATGTTGCGATCTTCGGACTAGTTTTGCAACTCACTCTTTTAGTTGAATTTTTGTTAAATGGTATGAGTAGCGCCATTATTCCAAAAGTTTTTGGACTGATTACCGATAAAAAACTAACAGGATCAACGCCAGAGCTTAATAAATATTTTAGCGGATTTAATGCTTTTGCTCTAATTGTTATACCAGCTTCTACCTTTTTTATCCCTCTTCTTTTGCCTGTATTGATCAGTAAAGACTATGAAGCAAGTTTCTTCTTCCTTGCAATGCTCAATATTGGATTTGCATCCAGAGGTTTATATAATTATTTCCTTACTCCTATTTACCTTTTCAAAAAGACTAGTGTTTTACCAAAAATGTATCTGATCACAGCCTTTCTTCAAATCATTATCTCTATTGTATTGATTAAACATTTTGGCATTTGGGGAGCCGTAGCTGCTAATCTCATTACCAAAGTGATCCAAAACCTATTATTATTCCTTGCTTCACGGAAATTCTTTAAATATGAATTCAATGTTTTCAAATTTATTTGGTTACCACTTATCGTAACATTAGTTATTATTTCCAGCGAATATTTTGTTACTGTGAGTAGCATGCATATAATCAGACTAGCGCAGATGGCCTTCTCTTACCTGATGGTATATATTTTTTACAGAAACGAGGCTGGCACTTTATTTAAGGATCTGTTAAACAAATCTTGTATTCACTTAAAATCTACAACAATAACTAATAATTGAAAAACCAACCTGATTCATTTTATTATTCAGATATATTTCCATTAAATTTGGTTTCATTTTTACGAGTACTGGAAATATCCCTAAATGTAAGACAGAAATTTAAATCAGGAGTCAAATTACCTTAATAAAGTAATGGCTCCTCGCTTAACTCTCTGATTTGAAATGGAACTCTGCGTACCTAAAATATATTCAGCAATATAATAATAGACTCCGCCAGGGCAATCGTTTCCATTATAAGTTCCGTCCCAACCAGAATAAGGATCATTTGACTCAAATAACTGCTGTCCCCACCTATTAAAAATTAGAATTTGAAAAGATCCAATTCCTCTTAGGCTTACTGGTTTGAATCGGTCATTTAGTCCATCTTTATTAGGAGTAAAAACATTAGGAAACCAAAGTTCATTTCCACAATTATCAATAAAAATTTCATCACTTGCACTACACAAACCATTTGATACATTTACTGTAAAAGTTCCTGGTTTTTCTACAGTTATTTTTTGCGAGCTTTCCCCTGTATTCCATTTATACTTACTTCCTGAATTGCCGGCATTTAAAGTTATGATTGAACCTTCGCATATAATTGTATCATTGCCTAAGCTAACAAATGGATCAGGCGCTATACTAACAATTTTATTTGCTGATGCATTTGTGCAACCACCTAAGATAAGAGTATATCTTCCTGCCTGGCTCTCACTAAAATTAAATATAACCAAATCTTGGTTTGCAGATGAAAAACCATTTGGGCCTGTCCACAAGAAAGAATAAGACTGATCAGCATTAGAAATCAGATGTAATGTGTCGCCGGCGCATACTAAAGTATCACCCATAACAGTGGGACTGGAAATAACATTGACATTTTTTTTTGCCTCTACATTTGGACACCCACTCAATGTAAGCGTATATTCACCTTCATTAAGGATAGATATGTCAGGAATTGTCAGAATGTGACTACTTGAAGAATAACCGTTCGGTCCAGACCACAGAAATGTATCTCCAGAAGTAGAATTTGAGCTCAAACTTAATACTCCCCCAACACAAACAGTTGTATCACCAGTTATTGCCGGATTTGTGGAAATTTTCACAGTACTTCTAAATGAAGCACTTATACATCCATTTATCATCAAAGAATATACACCTGAATTACTACTGGAAACATTTGGGATTGATAAGTTTTGACTTGTTGATGAAAAACCATTTGGACCAGTCCAAAAATAAGAATTACCTGCAGTAGCAATTGAATTCAAACGAAGTGTATCTCCCTCACATACCGATGTATCACCTGAAACTGAGGGTCTAGTTATAACATTGACAGACCAATTTGACGCTACATTGGCACAGCCACCTAAATGAAGAGTATAAACTCCAGCATCATTGATAGTTATGCCAGTAATAGTTAAATTCTGACTTGTTGAAGTGTAACCATTCGGACCAGTCCACAGATAAGTATTACCAGATGCAGCATCAGAGCTCAAATTTAAAGTACCTCCATCACATATTGTTGTATCACCAATTATTGTAGGATTTGTGGCTACTATAACCAAACTGTTGAAAGCTGGATTTAAACAACCGCTAACAGTTAGGGTATAAGTACCCGAGTTGCTCTGACCAGCATTAGGAATTGAAATATTTTGGCTAGTTGATGTAAACCCATTAGGGCCGGTCCATAAATAGGAATTAGCTTGAGAAGAGCTTGCACTCAGATGTAAAGTATCGCCAAAGCAAATGTAAGCATCACCTGTAACTGTTGGGTTTAAAGCGACACTTACGAGCTTTTCAACTACTACATTTTTACAACCACTTACAGTAAGTGTGTATTTGCCGGCATTAAATAAACTAACACTTGGGATTATCAAATTCCGGCTAGTAGAGAAAAATCCGTTTGGGCCTGTCCATAAAAAAGAATCACCGGTACTTCCAGTTGAAACCAGATTTAATGGATCACCCACACATAAATTAGTATCACCAGTAACAATAGGTAACGTAAAACCTTTAACATAAATTTCTTTGCAAATATTTGATTGTGAAGGCAAACCTTCATTAACAACCAGACTAATATTATAAGTACCGGGATTATTATAAAAGAAGGAAGGTGGATACTGAAGATTTGAAGACTGAATCGATGAATTAATGCAACTCGGAAAGGTTAATCGAGATATAGTACTGTTGTTTACATTCATAATAAAAGTATACAAGGAATCTCCAACCCTGAAAAGTTCAGAAATATGATGCGGAAACGAGAAATTTCCTATATTTCCTAGACTCGTGCTAGATGGCATACTTGATAATCCATCAGGGAATGTAAGCCTTACGATATCATTAGAACCTTCATTTACAACAAAACCAAATATATTTCCGCAATCCTTTATAATTGAAATTGATCTTGGATAATTCAGTAATCCTCCAACATTCCCAATATTTATACCGGTTGGTGTATTTAGTAATGAACTACCAAAATATAATCTTGATAAACTATTGTCACCTCTATTTATTACAAACAGATGCCAAAATCCATTTTCTTGTACAGGATATAACCCAACAGGACCAATCAGAATTCCAACATTTCCCAGGTTTGTCGCAGTGGGAATATTTGCTAAACTAGTTCCAAAGTTAAGCCTGATTATATTGCTAGTATTAAAATTGCATATAAAACTGTACCAATTCCCATTTTCATAGAATGTATATAATGTATGTGGATAATTCAACAAATTATCAATGTTGTGTAAGTTTGAAACAGTTGGAATATTATTCAAACTATTCCCAAAATTTAATCTTATTAAATTATTTACAGATCCACCAATCACAACCAAGCCGAACCAATTACCCGTTAAAGCATCTCTTTTTATTTGTATTCCCTCAGTGTTTGCTTCCAAAATACCAAAATTTCCAAGATTTGTAGCTACAGGCGTATTAGTCATGTCATTACCAAAAGAAAGTTTTATTATTCTTCCATCAGTATTGTTAGAAATAAAAACGAAATAATTACTTCCATCTTTCGCTATACTTGAATAAACCGGGCGATCTAATGCCCCGAAATTTCCCATATTTAAACCAACTGGTGTTGAAGCTAAATTACCGGAACAAAAATTCCAGTAATAAGAACTTGCACCGATTGATGTATTTTGAATTGATATACTTTGGTTCACACAGACTGTATCAGGAATAATAAAATTAGCAACCTGACTAAAAACCAATAAATTCACTAATAAGAGACTTGATAATAAGAAGAGCTTTCTCATAATATCATTTAATAAAATAAAAAAAATAGACTATAAAATTAGTGTATTTTATAAATCCTCTTAATAAAGTTAATAATTTTTCAAAATATCTTTGAAAATTTATTGCTAAATGACTTAAAACAAAAAAAGGAGATATTTCACATGTATTATATTTGCATTATTTCAAATAAATTTGAAACTCAACAAATCTTCCATTAAATGTATTAACACTGCTTTTCACAAATTATTAAAGAGTAATTAATTGTCTAAAATCAATATCTCTCATTAATCATCTTATTCACGAACTCGGCTATATCTGTATTACCGGCAAAAACCTTGTCGAGCTGCAGCATCATATGATAACCGGTTTCGGGCATATCGCTTTCGGATAATTTTTTAAGAATGATACTCATTGCAATTCGGCCTTCGAGTACCACTTTGTTAGGAATACCTTCGTTGAAAAAGCCTTTACCAATAAGTAATCCAAGCGTGCGGTTGCGACTCAGGTCGTTGAGTGCCGTTAGCCCGAAATCTCCGATACCGCAATAGTGGAACATGGTTTCCTCGTGGCCGCCAAAGTGAATCAGGATTTTACGCATTTCGTTAAAAGCCCTGGTAAACATCATAAACCGGAGATTTGGCGAATTAAAATGAGCGTCGACAATTCCAATTAAAATGGCATAAATATTTTTAAGAATACTGACTATTTCGACTCCAAGAAGATCAGTTGTTGTGTCAATAAATATATTAGTTTCATCAAACAAGGGTTCCAGCAATCTACAAAGCTCATCATCAGCAGATGCCAGGGTAAATGAAGTTGGACTATTATTAACAATTTCGCGGGCAAAGGAAGGCCCCTTAAGCGCACATACCGGATTTGGAAGATGCCCGGCGAGACATTGCGAAATAATCTGATCGTGGCAGCCAAATCCTTTGGCAAGGTTCACTAAAATGGCTTTTTCAGGAAGCAACAGCTGGATATCCAGCATGTAATCAACTACTGCTACAGAGGGAATAGCAATAAAAACCACGTCCGCGTCTTTCAGAATGTTCTGATCCGTTGTAGCCTTCAATTCGTGTGACAAGCGGATATTCGGGAAATATTTCTGGTTGATATGGGAAGTTCTGATGGTTTCGACAACATCCTTCTCAATCGATAATAAGCTGACATTCAAATCAGAACGGACAGCCAGTGAGTTTCCCAAAGCAGTGCCAATAGAGCCGGCACCCAGAAAAACAATATTTTTCATTTCCCTCATAATCAATTTACTTTTTAATCAGTCGAAGTACATTCTGCTTAAATTCTCCCGGATTGTGCCATTTAGCCCAGCCGCTTCTCAACACTGATAGTTCAACAGGATTATAAAACCTGAACAAGTACAGTATAAACGGATAAGACAGGATAACAAATAATTTGGCTACCAAACGTGGAATTAAATCCCAGGAATTGAAGAAAACCGATATCCCAAACAATCCGGCTGCAAGTATAAGCATTAATGCAATCCGTTTCATCTCATAGGGAATAAGGTAATTTCTCTGAGCATAGTATAAGGTCAGTGTAAAAAAAACCAACATCGACAACATTTTTGAAAGTGCGGCTCCCTGGTTACCCCACAAACGGATAAGTACAATATTCAGAACTAAATTTATTACTGCTGTAACAATAACCGTAAAGGCGATTACTTTTGTTTTCTTAGAAATACTCAGTCCGGTAGTGACCACATCTTTCATCATCCCAAAGACAATGGAATAAATTATAAACGGAAAAATATACCAGGCATCAAAATACTCAACACGCCTTGCAAAAAGCTTTGTGATCTCCATTCCGAAAACCATCATCGCCAGTGCTACTATCATTGTGCCATAGGTATAATAAGTGAGCAACCTGGCATAAAATTTCTTATTGACAGGATCATTCATCATGCGGTAAATCATAGGCTGAATGGCAAAATTCACCGAAGTTATGAGAAATACATTCAAGGTATTAGCAAGCTTATAACCATATGAATATAAACCGACATCAGCCATATTACCCAGAACCTTTATTGAATACCGATCGGTAACATTAAGAAATACCAGTGCTACTCCTGAAAAAAATAAAGGCAAACAATACACAAGTATATCCCGTAACATCGCGGTTTCAAATCTGAAAACCATATTCCTGAGCGAGTAGCGTACCAAAACTGAAGCGAATGCAAGGCTACCGGCAATCTGGCCGTAATAAATGCCTTCGATACCTGAATGGCGGTAAACAATAAAATAGATTGTAACAGACAAACTAAAAACGAGTTGCAACAAATTGGCAAGTGTAAAAAGCCATGGTTTTTCCTGAAGTCGTAATAAAGTATTAGGCATCAACAGAACAGTCTGCATCAATGCTGATATCAGCATCAGTTTCAACAAAAAAGCATAATCAGGCGTATCCAGAATAAGCTGCGAAAAGCATTTCAGGAAAGGCAACATTGCGAAGTACGCAAGTATAACTACCCCGATCTGAAATAGTGTTACCGTAAAAAACAAGGATTCCTTTTTATTTTCGGCACTTTTATCCCAGTACCACCTGAAAAAACCTGAATACAGCGAGAATCCGAAAAAAGATATTATTACTACTGCACTCACTTCGAGCAGGCCAAGCACCCCGAACTGGGCTACCGAAAAACTCCTGGTGTATAATGGAATAAGTACAAAGCCAGCCAATTTGGTCGACAAAGTGCCTAGTCCATATATCGCAGACAAGCGGAAAAGTTTTCGGAATTCAGCTAACATTTACTTAAATAATGTTGAAAGGCGCAAAGGTAAAAGAAATTTCGGGCTAAATTTTATTTAGATGCGCTGTCAAGCAAAAAGGAAAAAGAGATAAATCAAAGCAAGTTTAGTCCGCAATATGTTAGAAAAAAAAATTAAACCAATGTAACATTTAGCTCAAACCGGGGTGATTCGAAAAATACAGAGTAGATTCATTCAGTCACAAATAACCTGACTGTCTAACGGCGTACCACCGGCTTTTTATCATGCCCGAAGCGTGGAAGCCTTCCGAATTTTCTTTTTGCATTCCGGATGCTGACATTAAGTTCAAATCCAATCAGAACGATCATTGCATTAAAATAAATCCAGACCATTATAATGATAAGGGTTCCGATTGATCCATACAACGAATTGTATCGTGAAATGCTGTTGACGTAATAATTAAATGCAACCGAAGCCAGTATAGTGAGTACGGTGGAAAGAGTACTTCCGGCCGAAAAAAACCTGAACCTTGATTCAGCCGCGGGCGCCAGATAATAAAGAAATGAGAAAGCAAAAAACAACATCGCTGATGATATCAGCCATTTCCCCGCTATAAGCAAGTAATATGTGAAACTACCCCGCAGCAAATTATGCTTTACAAGGATATCAAGAGCCACAGGACCGAGTGTAATTAAAACAATAGCAACGATAATCAATAATGAAAGAATAACCACCAGCACTATCGCTATCAGTCGCTGTTTAACCCATGAACGGGTTTCGATAGTGTGACGGGATTGGTTAAATGCTACTATCAGGCTGTGAATTCCGTTGGTTGAGAAATACAATGCCATTACAAATCCTAATGACAAGAGTCCGCCACGAGGTCGTTTTACGATATCAAACAGAGTTCCCTCAACTGCATCAAATGCTTTTTTAGGAATAAAGTTTCGCATCAATTCCAGTAAATTATCCTGAAAACCAACAATCGGGATGTAAGGGATGATGGTAAAGAAGAAAATAATTGTGGGGAAAAGTGCCAGAAAAAAATTGTACGAAAAAGCTGCTGCCCGCATCGAAATTGCGCCTTTTTGCAATCCTTTTATGAAAAACGCGGCCACATCATAAACTGGCATTCCATCGAAGCCGGGAATTACAAGCTTTCTTAAAAACTTTTCAGCCGATATTACCTGGTCACTATTTAACAGCAGGTTGCGCTTAACTTGAAAATAATTGTTCAGCCTGACTGAAATCTTTGCCATTTATTGAAATTTGATTCCCCGACTTTAAGACCGGGCAAATGATTCTTTATTTTACCCCGCGAACAAGAGGTCGGGGCAGGAAATTTCACTAATCCTTATTTAATTGCTTTCAGGCTTAAATCAAGGCTGTTGATATGGTGAGTAAGCGCTCCTACCGAAATAAAATCAACTCCACATTCGGCATACTGCCGTATAGTTTGTAAAGTGATGCCTCCGGAAGCTTCGGTTTCATATTTTGAACCAATCAGGTTTACAGCCTGTCTAAGCGTCGTGAAAGAGAAGTTATCGAGCATAATACGATTTACACCACCATGCTCAAGCACCTGGTTCACTTCGTCGAGGTTGCGGGTTTCAATTTCAACTGTCAGGTGCAAACCTTTATGATGCATGTATTCCTGGCAGGCCGAAATAGCTTTTGCTATTCCGCCAGCAAAATCCACATGATTGTCTTTTATCAGAATCATATCATACAGGCCGAAACGATGATTAAAACCACCTCCCAACCTTACTGCCATTTTCTCGAATTCACGGAGCAAGGGAGTTGTTTTACGGGTATCGAGTATTCGGGTTGGTAAGCCTTCGATGGCATCCACCATTAAGCGGGTTTGTGTGGCAATTCCGCTCATCCGCTGCATAAAATTAAGCGCTGTACGCTCAGCTGTGAGCAAAGCCATGGAAGGGCCGCTCACTTCGAAAGCCACATCCCCTACTTTTACACGCGAGCCATCCTGGATAAACTGCTCCAATACAATCCGGTCATCGGTTTGAGAAAATACTTTTCGCGCCACGGCAACGCCTGCCAGCACACCGGCTTCTTTTACCAGTAAACGTGCTTTGCCGAAGGCATTTGGCGGAATAGTCGATAAAGAAGTATGATCACCTTCGCCTATATCTTCACGAAGTGCCTTAGTTATAATTTCATCAATAGTCACGTAAAAGAGGATTTGGTCTGATTAGTCAGTCTCGAAATGAATCTGCTGTATCATCAGCTGATTTGAAACCGGTTTCAGAAAGATATAAACATTTAATTTTTCAGTCTTGCTTTTATAAGTACCAATAATAAATTGCGCTCCACCAGCCGAATTACGATTCTGATTAACAATAAAGGAAACAGGAGCTGATTTTGCAAAAAAAGCTTTAATTATCATTTCGGCCTGAGCTTTGCTGAATGTCCCATCGCTGCCAGGCAGGATAATTTCAACGGTTGGTCCAAAATATTTTGATAAATCCTTTGAATTTCCGGCTCTGATAGAGGCTGCAATATCTTCGACAATTCCAGCTGGCTCTAATGATACAGCAGAACTGGAACTGAAAATAATCACAGAAAAACAGAAGATTATAATTCTCAATACATTTTTCATTCGTTATTATTTGTTTTTTACGGGTGGCATGAAACTACTCACATCAGGCTTATTTTTAATGGTGTTCGTGAGCCAAGGGGTTCGCCAGATTGATCACAATTTCATTCTTTGTTGGTATTCTTTAACAACACTGTAAAGGTACAAAAATCAAACCAAAAAATTCCAGAATGATTTATCTTCCAAAAATTAAAGAGTGTAGCTATCTTTGAAGCGCGGGAAATTGGCTCTTTCTCAAAAAGCCGGTTGCCCGCAGGAAATCACAAATAACTGGTTGAATGAACATTACACTCCTTATGATTGGAAATACTTCGGAAGCTTTTGTGCTTGATGGGTATGAAGTATTTATAAAAAGGCTGAAACATTATGTTAAAGTAAAAGAAGTTGTGATTCCGGATATAAAAGACAGAAAGCACCTGAATCCTGAGCAGATTAAAGAAAAAGAAGCGGTAATTATCCTTGAGAAGTTAAATTCAGCCAACTATTCAGTTCTGCTTGATGAACGTGGTAAAGAATTCAGCTCGGTTGAGTTTTCGCAATTTCTCCAGAAAACAATGAATGCGGGAACCCGCGAGCTGTTTTTTATCATCGGCGGGGCTTATGGAGTTGCTGAAAGTGTAAAACAAAAAGTTGACAGTACAGTTTCTCTTTCGCGAATGACTTTTACCCACCAGTTTATCCGCCTGCTTTTTGTGGAACAATTGTACCGAGCCATGACGATTCTTAAAAATGAACCTTACCACAACGAATAACCATATGACCCACGAACTTATTTTTGCGACCAACAACCTTCATAAACTTACTGAAATACAATCAATTGTTGGTAAGAATTTCACCATCAAAAGCCTTCATGAAATTGGTTGTACCGAAGATATACCGGAAACAGCGCCTACACTCGAAGGCAACGCTTTACTTAAAGCAGAGTATATTTACGACAAGTTTGGTAAAAATTGTTTTGCCGACGATACAGGGCTTGAGGTAGAAGCCCTTGATGGACGCCCGGGAGTATTTTCGGCCAGGTATGCTACCGATGGTCACGATTTTGAGGCAAATATTGATAAAGTTCTCGATGAACTATCAGGAGTTGAAAACCGCAAAGCCCGTTTCCGTACTGTAATAGCGTTGATTTTAGATGGTTCGGTGCAATATTTCGAAGGAATAGTGAATGGCGAAATTATTGCTGAGAGAAAAGGTGTAAAAGGCTTTGGTTATGACCCGGTATTTCTGCCAGATGGATATGAACAAACTTTTGCTGAAATGCCGCTTGCCGAGAAGAATAAGATCAGCCACAGGGCCAGAGCGGTAAGCAAATTGGTTGAATTCCTTAATTTGGAGATCTGAGGATTTGAGGATCCGAAAATGAAGAATTTAAATATAAATTGATTGGAATTAAGTTTTGACTATACCAAAGTCATTATTATTCAAAACGCAGTGATATCAGTTTTAAATTCACTTCTTTTCGTAAGTATAATGCCCGATAATCTTAAACTCAAATAAACAATCAGCAAGAACTTGTCCACCACCGATGTTGTGGACGATTAAATTATGGTTACCGCCGGCATTTTTTTTGCCGACAACAATTCCTATGTGTGTTATTCCTCCACCCAAATCCCAGCAAACAATATCGCCAGGTAGATAATCTCCGGGTTTCTGTGTTATAGGCTTAACCAGGCCATTTCGCGAAAAGAATGTCATTAAATTCAGAACCCGCCGGTGATCAATATTTTTGTCGGGACCGGATAATCCCCATTTCTGTGGGTATTTTCTGAAATTAGCTTTTATGTCCTCATGAACGTCCTTTTGCAGGTCAATTCCTAGTTTCCGGTAGGCACGGATCACTACATCGGTGCAAACTCCTTTGTTGGCAGGAATGTCACCATTGGGGTACCCAATGGTAAAGTAAGCCGGATCGTAACTAACTTTTTGCTTTGTTAATTCGAGCGCCGCATCTGAAAGTCTTTTACTAAAATCAGTTTGTCCAACAGCCATTAAGTCGGGCAAATAGAAAACGAGAAAACAGATTAAAATCTTCCTCATTAGTAAATCAATTCAATTTCAAAGCCAGTAAATCGCTACATGAATATATGCTAACATTAAGAACTAATATCCGGAGTAACTTGATCAAGCTGATTTTACTACTTTTCTTACGATTCGGTGTGTCACTTCCTCATAGCCTCGTTAACCAAAGCGCCAAAGAATTGCTTCAGTTCGTAGCCGGCAGCTTTTGCCTGCTTGGGAATAATACTTTCGGCTGAGAAACCCGGAACTGTATTAACTTCCAGGAACCACCATTCGTTATCCGTGAGGAAATAATCGAACCTGACAACACCTTTGCAATTGAACTTGCGGTACATGTATTCTGTGAGCCGCCTGCATTCTGTTGATTGTTCTTTGGTTATAGGGGCCGGTGTAATTTCACTGGCAAGGCCTTCGGTATATTTCGCCTGGTAATCAAAGAAATCGTTTTTTGAAACAACTTCCGTTACCGGAAAAACTTCAACGTCTCCATTGATAGTAAACACGCCGCAAGCCATTTCACGACCCTTGATAAATTGCTGAACCAGCACTTCATCATCTTCGGCAAATGCTTTGTTGATGGCAGCTTCGATTCCGGTAAGGTCATAGACTTTCGAAACACCTACACTCGAGCCGGCTTTATTAGGTTTTATAAAACAGGGCAATCCAACTTCTTTTACAAGCACATCTGCTTTCCAGGATTCGCCTTGCCTGATAATTATAGTTGTAGCTACTTTAACACCATATTGTTTGGCCAAATCGTTGCAGAAATACTTGTTAAATGTTAACGCAGAAGTTGTTACATCGCATGTTGTATACGGAATCCCGGCCATTTCGAGATAGCCCTGGAGTTTTCCGTCTTCGCCCGGAGTACCGTGAATAGCGATAAACGCACAATCAAACTTCACAGATTCGCCATCAATCAGCAGGCTATGAGTATTCCTGTCGAAAGGAATCTGTTCCCCGCTTTCATCGAAATACAGCCAGCTGCCATCGTGTATCAGCACCGGGTAAACCTCATATTTTTCAGGATCGAGGTGATTTTTTATCTGTCTGGAACTGGCAATTGAAACTTCGTATTCGCCTGAATCACCACCCATGAACAACACAACTTTGATTTTACTCATAGTATTGAAATTTTATTCGCTTTAAAAGTGCAAAGTTAAAGAACCTTTATATACCAACACTGCCATGTAAATTTATATCTTTGCAAAACAGAAACAATAATTACGCTCTCTTGCAGTTTATATAAGCAAGGGCTAACCAGCATAATTCTGGCACAGAAAGGCTTATGAACTTTATTCAATTCATTACTACTCGGCGGTTTTTAAAACATCTGGCATATTCGATATTGCTCTTTATAGTAATAGCGTGGGTAACATTGATGATTCTGAAAATGTATACCCGTCACGATCAGATTGCTGTTACCCCAAATTTTGTCGGACTCTCAATGGATCAGGTAAATAGCCTCGAAACCAGTAAAGATTTTGAAATAGTAATAGTTGATTCGATTTACGACTATACCCGAACACCGGGAAGTGTAATTTCACAAGATCCTTTGCCTGATACAAAAGTAAAACCGGGCAGATCCATTTACCTTTCCCTTGTTTCGTATGTGCCTGAACAGGTGAGCATGCCTGCATTAACAGACCTTTCGCTTCGTCGTGCCAAAGCTCTTCTGCAAACCTATGGACTGAAACTTGGAAGTGTACGTGTAGTTGCTGATATGGCGGAAAACGCTGTACTCAAAGTTACTGTAAATGGGCGAACAGTGAAACCGGGAACTTCTATCCGCAAAGGTTCAGTTGTTGACCTAGTGATCGGATCAGGTAAAGGAGCCGGTGATGCGGCTATTCCATTCCTGATCGGGAAAAGCCGCGAAGCTGCCCATATTGAGCTTACCCGGCTTGGGTTTATCATCAGCGACGAATTTTATTCTGACGACTGCGACAGCACTAATGGAAGGGTTTATGAACAAACTCCGGTGTATATTTATGGGAAACGTATTGTGAGTGGTACTGGTTTTTCACTTACTTATAAACCGGGAAATTTCAACTTCGATGACTATATCAGCAAAATGATAATTGATACCATTCCTCCAGAAACACCTTTACCTTAACTTAAATATTGAATGCAAAAACACATTTTTGCCATACTAATTTTAATATTCATCAGCATTACTGCTAAAGCGCAGGAAATGCTGACCATGCCTGCCTGTAATCCGGCTGTAGCCAATCAATATCAACTCAAAAAATCAACTGCTCGTGTCAAATCAACCGACGCATTAACGCTGCCTTTTTACGATGATTTTTCTGAAATTTCGGTATTTCCGTCCCCATTACGATGGGCTGATTCGTCTGCATTTATAAATACCGATTATGCAAAATATCCACCCAGCATTGGGATAGCAACTCTGGACGCCCTAAATCAAGATGGCGATCTATATACGAATGCCGGCCCGAATCCTTTTAACGCGGATTACCTTACATCCCTTCCTATCAGGCTCGATTCAGTCTTTTCTCCTTCGCGAAATGCTATAACGCCTGCGGATTCAGTATTTTTTAGTTTCTACTACCAGCCACAGGGACGAAGTATTAGCGCTCCTACAAAAAAGTCATCGTTAATACTTGAATTCTACTCACCGGTTGTTAACGACACCTTACATAAATGGGATCTTATCTGGTCAACTGATGGTGGAGTATCCGTAGATGCTTTCGCATCAGCTAACGGCAACTATTTTAAGCAGGTCCTTATCCCTATTACTGATACATCCTATTTCAAAAATGGTTTCAGGTTCAGGTTTCGTAACATTGCCGCTCTGACAGGCAACGATCTGGCTGACTGGCGCAGTAATGGCAGCCTTTGGAACATTGATGTTGTGAATCTGGCAACAGGCGGCAGTAAGAATGGTATCCGTATCGAAGATGTAGCTTTTGGTGACCAGGCGCCATCAATGCTGGTGAACTACGAAGCTATGCCATTCAGGCAGTACGCAAAGAGTTTCGACAAAGAGATGAAAGAGTTCCTGGATATCAAAATTGCAAATCTTGATACTATTGCCCAAAACAGAACCTACAGATACAGCGTAAGTAAGAACTCCCTCCCTACTTTCAGAGATTACAACGGATCACCTTATACTGTTGATCCGTTTCATAGTGATGGATATTTAACCTATGCGCCATGGGCAAAGCCACCAGTTAACTTTTTTTTCGATCCTACTACGATCGAAAAAAATCTGGTTTTCCATATCACGCATTCACTTACACCTGATCCTGAACCCAAATACCGTTCGAACGATACAATACGATTTACCCAGGTATTTAGTAATTACTATGCTTACGATAACGGAACATCGGAAGCTGGAATCGGGATAAACGGAACCGCCGGATCGTACGCTGTTCAGTTTAAGCTTAACTTAGCAGATACGCTTCGGGGAATGCAGATATATTTTAACCCGGTAATTGGCGGAAGTAATCAGAAAGCAGTTGACCTGAAAGTATGGAATGATTCCAACGGAAAACCAGGCCGGATTATCAAAACACTTGGCGGAGTTACACCGATATATACCAGTAAACTGAACGAATTTAATTCATATTGGTTCGACACACCAATTATTGTTGATCCTGTGGATTTCCCCGGCCTGATCTTTTACATCGGCTGGTCACAATCGTACGTTGATAATCTCAATGTTGGCTTCGACAGGTATAACGACAGCCACACCAAGCGGTTTTTTAATGTAAACGGATCCTGGGAAATGAGTAGCGACACATCCAACTATGGTTCCCTTATGTTTCGTCCGATTGTCGGACCGGTTGATCCACTTGGAATTGAGAAACCTTTGGCAGTAGAACATCTTAGTATTCAGCCTAACCCGGTGACGGATGGCAACCTTGTACTCAGGCTTCCTGAAGCCTGGACAGGTAATTCAAATAGCGATGTAAATATCAGTATTTTTTCTGCAAACGGAAGTCGTGTAATATCTGAAACATTTAATAATCCTGTGAATGTAAGCGCACTTGCGCCCGGCATTTATATGGTAATTCTTTCTGATGAAAATATCGGCCGGAAAGCTACCGGAAAATTGATTATCAGGTAACACCATCTCACAATATTTTGCCAGAGTTTACATTCGGTCAACATCATTATATACAGTAGCTAATAGAATCTTTGATCAGGTTCTGGCAGTTTTATGTTGCTGTCATTAACCAATAAAAAATTGTATCGAAAACAGTTTACAATCAGCCCGCCAAAACAGATATTTATTAAATGGAAGAAGAAGAATTAGAAGATAACTCAGCAACAGCGGAAGAAAATGACCTTTACGAACATTTCAGATTTGAGGTGGATAAAGGGCAGGCTATGTTACGCATAGATAAATTCCTGATGGGACGCATACAAAATGCATCGCGTAACAAAATACAGAACGCGGCTCGTGCTGACAATATCCTTGTTAACGACAAACCGGTTAAACCCAATTATAGAGTTAAACCGCTTGATGTCATTTCGATAGTGCTTGCGTATCCTCCCCGTGAAACCGAAATACTTGCTGAAGATATTCCGCTTAATATTGTTTACGAAGACGACGATGTACTGGTAATAAACAAAGCTCCCGGTATGGTGGTGCATCCGGCGCATGGTAATTATACCGGCACTCTTGTAAATGCCCTGGCATACAGGTTTCAACAGCAAGGTATAATGAGTGAAACAGGCCCTTATCTGGTTCACCGTATTGATAAAGACACTTCAGGATTAATACTTGTGGCTAAAAACGAGCTTGCTCAAAGTAAACTTGCACGAGGCTTTTTCGAACACAAGGTCGACAGAAAATACCTGGCATTGGTTTGGGGCGATTTTAAAGAAGAGGAAGGAACGGTTACCGGCCATATAGGCCGTTGCCTTCGCGACAGGCTGATCATGGATGTATTTCCGGATGGCAGCCATGGCAAAGAAGCTATAACACACTACCGTGTATTGCGCAGATTCTATTATATCACACTTATTGAATGCACTTTGGAAACGGGCCGTACACACCAGATACGCGCTCATATGCAACATATCGGGCATACTTTATTTAATGACGCGCGCTATAATGGCAACCAGGTACTGAAAGGCACTACATTTACCAGGTATAAACAATTTATCCAGAATTGTTTTGATTTATGCCCGCGACAGGCATTGCACGCGCAATCGCTGGGTTTTGCGCATCCGGCAGATGGGAGGAAAATGTATTTCGAAACAGAATTGCCGGCTGATATGCAGGGTGTTATCGAAAAATGGGAACGGTATGTGATGAAAATTGACCCTGATGACGAAATGGAATAAAATAAAAAAAAGGTCTGATTTTCAGACCTTTTTTTTATCAAGAAGCAGAATACAATCTGGCAAACTCCTTACAACCGGATGGATATTCCTATTTTCCCGCCAGAAAATGAATTTCCGCTTCCTACCTCTGCATTTATACCAAATTTATCGTTAAAATAATAACGACCTCCAACCTGAAGGCCTAATCCAAGACCAGAACTACCACTACCGTTATAATTAGAGTCATTAGTATGCCAGATATAGTAGCCTAAATTGGCACCGGCATACACATCCCATTCTTTAGGAATATTTAGCAGGGTATTAAAATGATAATTCCCGTTAGCCGAGATACCAATAATTGTGTGCCGACTATTATAATTATCACCCCAATTATCGCTATATGACCGAAACGAAATTTCACCGCCTACAGTTATATCCTTATGTACACCAAAATCAACACCACCATAAACAGGAAGGCCCCAGGAAGAAAATCCGAAACCCGCGTTAATCTGTGCCTGGCCGATTCCAATAGGTGCTTGGGCAAACATTGCTGTTGCTGCGACTAAAAATACAAAAGTAATAAGAGCTTTTTTCATAATTAAGTTTTTAAAGTTACCTACTCGTATGGCTTTTCGGTTACGCCCTGTCTTTTAAAGTGGCTACAGACCCACTTCTGTTATACAATCTTAAAAATCAAGTATCTGTTTCTCATTTTGCCGGTTGCAGAAAAAAATTCGCTTCACCATGAGATTATTCTTTGAGAATACTACGTTGAGCCAGACATTTTTTTAGATAAACTTACAAAGTACTAAATTAGTATTCACTTTAACAAAGATAATTCATTAAAGTTTATTTACACTGGGGAAATAAGCCCTAATTCAGAATCTTTTCAACATGGGATTGTTAAAATCAGAAAACGCCAGAAGAGAGAACACCAGGAACTTTTTTAGTTCTTACCTTGGAATCAATTAAACTGAAAAGAAGATTGTGGTCAGATTGATAAAGTATTAAATAGGAATTTAGAACTCTTTTATATTTTTCGGTATTCATTTTGAAAATATCAAGATTCTTTTTTCCAATAAAAGAGTTTGTAGTTTAAGCTCAAAGGTTTATCCCTCAGAAATAATATTATACACCGAATCCCTTTCGGCTGGTATACGTCCGGCTTTCAGTATCAGTTGCCTGAGTTCGTCGCTGCTTAACGAAGGATTCTCGCCGGCGCCGGCAAGGGAATATATTTTAGTTGAATCGTTAATTGTACCATCCAGGTCATCAACGCCAAAGGCCAGTGACAATGCGGCCATCTCCTTGCCTATCATTGGCCAGTAGGCTTTCAGATGGGCAATGTTATCAAGATAAATACGTGAAACGGCGAAATTACGGAGATCCTCAATGAGTGAAACTTCACCGACATATGACATTTCGTTGTTTTTGCTTTTAAATTTCAACGGGATATACGCATTGAAACCACCTGTGCGATCCTGCAATTGCCTGAGCAATTCCATGTGATGAATGCGATGTTCGAATTGTTCGATATGACCGTAAAGAATAGTGGCATTGGTTGGTATTCCAAGTTTATGAGCGGTTTCATGAATTTCGATCCAGGCTTCGGTTGATGATTTTTTGCCACAGATCTGTTCCCTGATTGCATCATCAAATATTTCGGCACCTCCGCCCGGTAATGAGTTGAGCCCGGCATCTTTGAGGAGTTGAAGCCCTTCGGCAAAACTCAAACCTGATCGCTGTGCCATATATTCAATTTCTATGGCGGTATACGCTTTAATATGCAACGAAGGTCTGGCCTCGTGTACCCGTTTTATCAAATCAGCGTAATAATAAATATCGCGGCCCGGATGCACGGCACCTACAATATGAACTTCAGTAATGTCGTCGCCCAGGGTAACAACGGTTTTCACCATTTCGTCAACAGTAAGTTCCCACGATTCCTTACTCTGATGGTGCGAATAGGAACAGAATTTACAATCATACACACAGATATTGGTAGGCTCAATATGTACATTTCGGTTGTAAAAAACGTAATCACCCACAGCGCGTTTCCTAACCTGGTCAGCCAGCAAAGCAAGTAACGAAGTATCAGCTTCGCGGTAAAGGATAACACCTTCTTCAGGCGTAATCCGGGTTGAACTTAGAACTTTTAAGGCTATGTCTTTAATCTGGCTGCTTATAGCTGAAGCTTGAATTATATCTGAAATCATCATTGTTGTTTTATGTAGGATGCTTGATCTTCTTTAAAATTTAATCTGTATTTAATTGAGGGTTTAGGATTTGGGATTTTGGGGTTGGAGGTTATCGGCTAAGAATAAAAAGTTCAAAATTCTGGTTCATCTAAATCAGCAGGTTCAAGAGTAACAAAGCATTCAGCGATGAAAGGATAAATCGTGTTACACCCTGCGCCTTCATACTATTCCCTTATAATTATTAACTTAGCGAGCTACAATAACCTTGTGGATTTGCACAGTGCTACCCTGAACTACCTTAACAAAAAAGAAGTTACCTCTATCGGGCAAGGTAATAGTATAACCCCCGGAAGCAGATTCGGAGTATGGGAAATCAGGGTATCTTTTACCTTGTAAATCAAACACTTCAATATAGACATTACCAGAATTATTATTGTCAGGAAGAATATTGATGACACCTGTGCACGGATTGGGTGAAAGAATGGCCCTGACATCAATAAATCCTTCTTTAACAATTGAATCCGAATTAAAGGCATTGCTAACTACTAACTTTACATTCATTTTACCAAAGCGGTCAAATAGGACTCCTGCAGGGTTTTGCGCTGTCGATTCCGTTGGCTTGCCACCCTGGAAATACCAATGCCATTTAGTAGGTTTACCAGCTGAAAGGTCCTGGAAATTAATGGTTCCACCGATAGGAATAACAAAAGTATTAGCTGAAAAATCAGCTACGGCGAGGTTATTATTAAATGAACCAGGCATTTTAAGAATCCCTTCAGCTTCTAATATATTCCCAGGATCAAGCCATGGTTTTAGTTGCATATCAGCGGTGGTTCCGTTTGATTCCCAGGAGTAGGAAACTTTCCCGAACATATCTACCCCCGCTTCGTTATTACACCCACTTTCCCCACCGGTTAGTGTTCCTATTATCAGTCCTTCATCATCAAACAAAGGAGATCCTGATGAACCACCCTCAGTGACACCAAAACCATTTACAGTTTGTGCCCAGCTTACTGTCCAATGAGTATACGGAGTTGATCCCCAGTTGCCGGACCCCAAAAACGTATTGTATGTAGATATTTTCTTTACATCGCCATCGGGATGATGAATGCAAACACCTGAAGCAGAATTGCCGCTTCCCGCATCCCAACCGCAATAAAACGCGTTGTATTGAGCAGGAATATTTTTCAGACTTTGCATTAAAAGGAAATCGGAGCCAATATCCGAAGTGGTAGAACTAATTGCAAGTTTCTTAACTCCAACAACTGTCGACTGCGTAGTAGCCGAAGGAACACAACCGGTGTATTCATAATTAAAATAAAAAATCCATTGCTCATAATCGGTAATAGTAGAAGCCCCGCCACTTCCATCCTTACTGCAATGCGAAGCTGTAAGCAACAAACCTTTAAAATCCTGGGCAGTATTATTAAGAAGAGATCCAGAACAGGAATAATACCGTGAACCTACTTTAGTAAGGATTTTCACAACTCCCTGCTTTTGTTTCTGCCAGTTTTCACCTTCTGAGCAATTCACATTTACTTCGCATATTCCGGATGAAACAGATTTGGTTTTTTCGAAATCCAGAGCCTCAAAACCGCGATAAATATATACAAGGCCCGAAATATCAATACTTGCGTGTTCTTTAACCCAATCAGGTTCGTATAACTCCAATACCACCGCATCACCTGATAAAGGTCTGGTTGCAAATTTCTCATTCAGGGGAATTTCTGCTGAAGTCAACGCGCCTATCACAAATTTTTGGTTCTGCGTATATACAAAGACGTCAGCACCTGCAGGCAAACGTAATTCATTATAATTCAGGCCAATTGCCTGAGCTCCTTTACATAGTAAGGTAACCC
The DNA here is from genome assembly GCA_963665485.1 of Bacteroidales bacterium. GTDB lineage: Bacteria > Bacteroidota > Bacteroidia > Bacteroidales > UBA4417 > UBA4417. The sequence goes on from OY762227.1 coordinate 3,956,283, forward strand.
GCCAGATACGCCCACCACCGGGAAGGTCTTCCCACTGGCCTGAGTTGTGGGTTGAAAATGATACAGGAACTTCCACTCCAACCCGGTATGATTTTTCATGCATTGCATCGTCGTAATCTTCCTTCTGAATGGAAAGCATATCAGGAGCGGCAATTTCTACCGGGAAAAATTGCGATTTCAAACTCTGTCGAAACTGGAAACTCCGGGGAACTCCTCCCCTGTCAACCTGGCCAAATACAGTAGAATTGACTGATCCAAAGAAAATTACAACAAATAATACGAGTATATATTTCAATTGAGACGCATTTTGAAATTGAGACAAAAGTACTTAAAAAAACAATGAACTAAGAGAATGAGTAGCATCTTACCTGAATAGCATAGATTTCCAGCTTTTAACAGAACTGGCTCAAAAAAAAAAAAATCCGGCGCTATAGATCAGGAGCAAAAATCCTTGCAGGCATTTTTGATATAATTCCAGCTGCAATGGCAAATTCAAACATTTGATTTACAGCTTGTTTTCCTTGTATTCCAAGGCTTACAGAGAACCCGTTCACATACAGGTCAATATGTTTCTGCATTACTGCATCTTCCATTTCGCGGGCATTACACCGAATAAATTCGTTTAATTCGCCTTTGTGGGAATTTGCGTATTCAACACTGCGGCGGATACTTCTGTTTACCCTGGCAATTACTTCATTCCCAAGCCTTTTATGCGCAGCTATGCCACCCAGCGGAACAGGAGAACCTGTACGTTGTTCCCAAAACTCACCCAAATCGATCAGTTTGCGCAGCCCCTTTAACTGATATGTAAAGCGGCTTTCGTGAATAATAACACCTGCATCAACTTCCCCGGAAAGAATGGCATTTTCTATTTCCGAAAACAAGAGTTCCTTTTTAAGAACTTCTGTTTGATTCATTGCCAACGAAAACAAGAGGTTAGCTGTGGTATATTTTCCTGGTATAGCAATTGTTTTCCCTTTAAGCTCCTCGAAATTCGTCAGATTTTTGCTTATCACAAGCGGTCCGGCACCAAAACCCAGAGCTGCACCTGAATCGAGTAAAAGATATTGGCCGGCGAGGTGAAGAAATGCATGAAAACTAAGTTTTGTAATATCCGGTTTTTCAGCAAACGCTTCCCCGTTCAATTTCTCGACATCGGCCATAAAATATTCGAATTCAAGACCTTCGGTATCTATCTTTTGATGAACCATTGCATCGAAAATATAAGTATCGTTAGGACAGGGGGAAAAGCCGAGGGTGAGTTTCATTGGGGGGGGGAATGGTTAATGGTTAATCGTTATTGGTTAATCGTTAATCGTTATTGGTCATTGGTTAATCGTTGTTGGTTAATCGTTGTTGGTTAATCGTTAATCGTTATTGGATAGTGGTGAATCGTTATTGGTTAACAGGGACTTGCGTTTTGGAATTTTAAATTTGAAATTTGGTGCTTGGAATTTTAAATTTGGGATTTGCGAACCTTATTCTATTTTCTATTTTCCCTCACCTGCCCTACTCATTCAGCAAATCCATCAAGAAATGGTTCAGGTTATGAACAGCTAATGGAATATCCCATTTCGACACATCACGATCTTCAATATAATTGGAAACACTCCGAACCTGGATAAACCGGGCTTTAAGTACTTTACAGGCATACATAAATGCGGCACCTTCCATAGACTCAACATCAACTTTGGTTCTAGTTAAGAAGGCAGCTATGCTTTGTTCATTTCCATGAACGGTATTTACAGTTACACCGGTTGAAACCAGCAATCCGTTAATCAAGTTGCTTTCGAAAGATGAGTCATTAATTAGTTCCCCTCCGGTGAAAGGAAATTCATCCTGGTCGAGGAGTTTTAAGTCGATAATCGAAAGAAAGTGCTCCCCGTCTTCAGCCCCGGTTTCAGGTATGCTATCTTTGGTAATATTAAGTACCTGACCGATAAGAATATCGCGGTTGAAGCTTCCGCAGATGCCTGCATTAATCACAGCATCGTACGTATTCTGAGCCAATACCAGTGTTGCTGCCACGGCCGTGGGAACCATACCAACGCCAGTAATCAGAACATCAACCTGAAAATCTTTATAATTATAGCGGGTAACATGATTCTGCAAAACTTTTCCATTTCCCAGTGCAGAAACAAAAGGCTTTATTTCGAGCGATGTAGCCGAAATTATAAGAAGTTTATTTAATGAATTTCCTTTCACTTTTCAGTACTTATTTAAAGCCGAACAGTTTTACACATTTTTTGAAAATATCTGTGTTGTCCTGAACGCCTGTAAATGTTTTGGAACCTGGTCCGTAAGCAAACACCGGAACCATAGAGGCAGTATGATCTTTAATCAGAAATGCGCCCTGAACGATACCGTCGGTAATGCTTCCGCCAATTATACCAAATCCACCCGTCTCATGATCAGCAGTAACAAGAACAAGAGTTTCGCCATCTTTTCTGGCGAATTCCAGCGCTTTACCTACTGCATTGTCGAAATCAACCATTTCGTCAACTATATAGCCTGCATCATTAGCATGTCCGCCCCAATCAATCTGGGAGCCTTCGACCATGATAAAAAAGCCTTTGTTGTTTTTATCCAGGATATTTAATGCCATTTCGGTAGCATCAGGAAGCATATTTCCACGACCTTTCGACATCTGAGGCATATGCTCATCGGCCAGTAAAGCTGCCAGGTGGTTCGTTGTCTTCACATTTACATCTTTCAGGCTACGGGCGATAAAATATCCGCGAGCTTTCAGGCTGTCGATCAGGTTTACACTATCGGCTCTTTTTGCAAAATCTTTGTAACCACCCCCAATAAACACATCAATATCAGTCTTCAGGAAATCGAGAGCGATATCCGAATATTTTGATCGGTTTGCTGTATGAGCAATAAATGAAGCAGGGGTTGCATGTGTGATGGATGATGTAGAAACAAGCCCGGTAGAAAGACCTCTTTTTTCAGCCATCTCAAGAATAGTCTCAAGCGGCTTACCACTTGGATCAACACCTATACTGCCATTTTTTGTTTTCACGCCAGTGGACAAGGCCGTACCACCAGCGCCTGAATCAGTGATATAGTCATCGGCTGAATAGGTAACTGAAAATCCACTTACAGGCATACCCGTGATATTCATTATCCCTTTTTTAGCTGTATAACCGGCATAAACCTGGGCAGTACCCATCCCATCACCAATAAGCAGGATGATATTCTTTGGTTGCTTTGTTTTTTTCTTTTTATCACTTGGGGTTCCGGCAAAAAGTACCGGGAAAATCATTACCAGGAGTAAGACGTTGACGACAAATTTCTTCATTATTCAGTTTTATTTAGGTTACAAAAATACGAAACGGATTCTAACTTCAAAGCGCAAAAATAAACCGGATGAAGTCATGAAACGCCATCCGGTTCGAAACTTAATAATTAGTTGATACAGGCAGTATTATTTCTGGATATTCGGTAACTGAAGCCCGTATCCTTTTTTCTTATCTTCAACTTTAAGCAGATAAGCGAATAAAAGGGCGAGCAAACCAAATGCTGTGAATATCAACATCGGGACTGTATAATTATATGTATTTACAGAAACGCCTTCACGCATTATCTGACCGGTAACACAATATTTATCAAGTACCCAACCTATTAATGCAGGAACACCCATCAATCCCCAGTTCTGAACCCAGAAAATCAAAGCATAAGCAGTTCCTAATTGTTTTTCAGGAATAATTTTGGGAACAGAAGGCCACATGGCAGAAGGAACAAGTGAGAATCCAACACCGAGAGCAAGTATCAGAAGGATAGCAACCGGCCACTGATTCAGGAAAGGAACCGCGAATAGTGCATGAACTAATATGAGTATGCCGGCACCAATCATCATGATTGTAGCTCCTTTTCCTTTTCTGTCGTAAAGGCTGCCAAATAATGGGGTAAGTAAAATAGTACCGAAAGGTAACATCGAAGGAATTGCACCCGCAAGATCATCACTTATTCCGAATTTATTAACCATGAGATCGGCAGCATATTTAAGGAACGGGAAAACCGCCGAATAAAACAGAACACACAGAATTGCAATATACCACCAACCTTTGTTGGTTATGATTAGTAGAATATCGGAAAGTTTGAAGGCTTCTTCTTCCTCAACAGGTTTATTAGCATCTACCTCTGAAGCATCAAGTTTCTTATCCATAAAGATGTACATTATGAATGAAAGAAGGCCAATGCACAGTAAAATTAAACCAAGCAGAATCGGGCGTGAAACATCAACCATACCCGTTGCTTTTGCGATAGGAACTGATGTAGCTAACGCAAGAGCTGTTCCTAACCTGGCAGTAGCCATTTCGAGGCCCATTGCCAAGGCAAGTTCTTTGCCTTTAAACCATTTGTAAATAATTTTCGAAACTGTAATACCGGCAACTTCAACACCTACGGCAAAAATGGCGAAACCAAGTCCGGCCACCATTACCTGGGCTTTAACATCAAACCAAAGCGGATGCCACATTACTCCATCGAGAGTATGCGTTTGAACAGCCCAATATTTAATTGCCGTACCACAAACCATGACAATTGCAGCCATAAGTCCGGTAAAACGAACGCCCATTTTATCGAGGATGATACCACCAACGATCAGCATTCCAAGGAAAACATTGAACCAGCCGTAACCGCTGTTGAAAAATCCAAAGTCTGAGCTATCCCAGCCTAAGTGCCCTTCAAGAAGTCCTTTTAAAGGGGCGATAACATCTGTAAGATAATAGCCAGTAAGCATTGTAAATGCTACAACAGCCAAAGCCGACCACCTGGCGGCTTTTGAATCTCGCAGAGTTTTTCTAATAGTGTCTGTCATGTTTAAGATTTATTTATAGGATTTGTTGATTAGTAGAATTACTATTTAAAACATTGCAAAAATCGACTTTTTCCGTGAAAATCAAAAATTATATTTACCTTGTTAAAACCTTGATTCAGAGCCATATCTCTTATTTCCTCCGCAAACATTTCATTTATTTCGAACCAAAGACTGCCTTCTTCATAAAGTTTCAATTTTGCCAGTGCAATAATCTCCCGATAAAACAGAAGCGGATCATCATCCGGAACAAATAAAGCAATATGTGGCTCATGGTCAAGTACATTCCGTTGCATCAGTTCTTTTTCGGCATAGGTAACGTATGGCGGATTACTCACAATAATATCGAACTGTGGTAGGGTCTCCCATTGAGCATGATCGAGAATATCGGCATGGATAAAATTAATATCGGCTTCGTTTTTTGCTGCATTTGCAGTTGCTACACTAAGTGCTTCTTTTGAAACATCGATCGAATAAACTTTTGATTCAGGAATATAACGCTTTAAGGCAATAGGGATACATCCGCTACCGGTTCCGATATCGAGGATGGTTAATTTATTTTCTGCCTTCCAACCGGAATATTTTTTCAAAATCAGGCTTACCATTTCTTCCGTTTCCGGCCGTGGTATCAAAACGGATGAATTAACGACAAACTGCATATCCATGAAATAAGCTTCACCAATTACGTATTGCAGAGGAACGTTATGCAACAATTTGTTCACTGCTTCATCCATCAAAGAAATCATATCTGGTCGGACTAAGGCATTTGCTGAGATTACCCGTTTTGCCGGCGAAAGGTTTAAATAATGGTCAAACAACCTGTCAGCCATAGCACGGGCTTCTTCATGCGGATACAATGCTTTCAATTTAAGCATTATACTTTTATAATACTCACTCACCGAATAAGTCATGCTCTTTAACTTGTTATACAATGTTGACGACAAAGATATTCCTATTTAAAAATATCCAGCCTTAAATTGCGGGCTAAAGGGTTCAATTTATCTACAAATTCACTATTTTTGATAAAATTTAGTTTTAAGAACTCAAAATATGAAAAAGCTGCTCTACATTCCTTTATTCTTATTGTGGTTTATACCTAAAGCAAATGCTCAAAGTTTCCTGCCATTTGCCTCGAGTAATTATGCGGGAATTACAGGAGTACATGCACAACCTGCTTCAATTGCCGACAGTCGCTATAAGTTTGACCTGGCACTATTTTCAACAGATTTCAGCTTTCACAATACCTTTTATGGAATAGATCCATATGTACTTTCTCATCCAAAAGCAATGAAGGACTTCGATTTTAAAGGTCCATATATTACACGTAATATGGATGGAGCCGATAAAACCGGAATAATCAGTATGCGACAGGATATTTTCTCATTTATGATCACGCTTTCGAAAAAAGATGCGATAGCTTTTACTCCTTCAATCCGATCAATTGTCAATATCGATAATATGACCGAATCCCTGGCTCTGCTTGCTGACGGGCTTAATAAGGAAACCAATTTATGGGGATTAACTTTGAAAAATGAAAATTTAAGTATACAGGCTAATGCATGGGTTGAATATGGCTTCACTTATGCACGTACACTTATGGATAATAAGAAACACTTCCTGAAAGCCGGTACGACAATCAAAATTAACCAGGGTTTAGGATCGGCATATTTATTCATGAAAAATCTCAATTATGAGGTTAATGATAGTTTGATATCAGTATATAACAGCTTTACAAATTACGGAATTTCCAATAATATCAATAAAGATTTCACGTATCGTCTTGAACCAAATCCTTCATTATCATTCGATTTTGGTTTTGTTTATGAATACCGTCCGGACTGGATCAAGTACAAATATGATATGGATGGGAAGATTAACCTGTGGCGCAGAGACCAGGATAAATATCTTTTCAGGATCGGATTTACTGCATCTGACCTAGGGAGTATTCGCTATAGCAGGAATCCTGACAGCAGAGACTTTGCTGCCGATATTAAAAATCTGGATCCAGGCGACCTGATAATTGAGAACTTTGATGATTTCAATAAATTTATTGCTGATTCATTTAACCTTTCCAGTCCGTCCGATAAATATAACCTCTCACTTCCTGTAAGCCTTAGCATGCAAGCCGATGTAAGAGTTGCGAATGGATTTTATGTCAATTTTACACCGTATATAGCACTCAACCGAGGGAACGTTAAAATTAATAAAGTACATTACATTTCATCGTACAGCCTGGTTCCACGATATGATAAAAAATGGTTCGGAGTCTCAGTTCCTTTTCAGTATAATGCATTCAAGCAGTGGAATGTAGGATTAGGACTGAGGGTTGGACCTTTATGGTTCGGGTCGAATGACATTATCTCAATACTTGCATCATCCAAAAGCAGGTATGGAACTTCCTTTTCAATGGTGCTAAAAGTTCCGTTTTTCTATCATCGCCCGCACGATCGCGATAACGATAATGTATCTGATAAAAAAGATCATTGTCCTGAAATCGCCGGTTTCCTGCAACTCGATGGTTGTCCCGATGCCGATCTTGATGGAATCACAGATAGTAAAGATAAATGCCCTGATGTAGCTGGTTTAAAAGAATTTGACGGTTGCCCGGATACTGACGGAGACGGTATTGTTGACCAAAATGACCAGTGTCCCAATTTAAAGGGCATTCCAGCATTTAATGGCTGCCCCGATAGTGATGGCGATAGCATCATCGACCAGAATGATGAGTGCCCGATGAATGCCGGTTCAATTAAAATGCATGGTTGTCCTGATCAGGATGATGACGGTATAGCTGATAAAGATGATAATTGTCCAACAGTAGCCGGTACACGCGAAAACAAAGGTTGTCCTTATATAGATAGCGACGGAGACGGAATTATTGATGAAGCAGACAATTGTCCCGGCACAAAAGGTCCTATCGAAAATCACGGATGCCCTTACCTGGATAGTGATAACGATAGCATTCCTGATAAAGACGATGATTGCCCGAGTATTCCGGGCCTTGTAGTATTCAGAGGTTGTCCGGATACTGATGGTGATGGAATTTCTGATAAATACGATCTTTGCCCGACCATACCGGGAATAGCCCAAAACAATGGTTGCCCGGAAATAAAAAAAGAAGAGCAGGAAATCATAAAAAAAGCTTTTGACAATCTCGAATTTGAAAGTGGTAAATCCATAATAAAAAAGACATCTTTGGAATCGCTCGACGGACTTGCAGATGTGATGAAAAAACGAAGTGAATTTAAACTTTCACTTTCCGGGCATACCGATAATGTAGGCAAACCAGCATCAAATCTCACTTTGTCAAAAAACCGCACAATGGCAGTACGGGATTATCTTGTAAAAAAAGGAATTGAACCTGAGCGTATTAAAACGGAATGGTTTGGCCAGACCCAACCGGTTGCCGAAAATACAACACCTGAAGGTCGGCAGAAAAACAGGAGAGTTGAGATGAAGATTGTTTTTGAGTAGCTGGAAGTCAGAAGCTGGAAGACGGAGAATAAGAAATAAGAAAGCAGGAAAACCTGTCAGGTTTAGCGAAATTTTGCATTAAATACAGGCATCCGACTTCGGTATTCCGGCAAATTATAATCTATCACAAAACAAACAACAAGCCATATGAAAACAAGCGAATCAATTAAGATGTTTCTGCAACAACCTCAGATTGCAGTAGTTGGAGTATCGCGAAATAAAAACAAATTTGGAAATGCCGTTTATCAAACCTTGAAAAAGAAGGGACTTAAAGTTCTCCCTATTAATCCTCATTTAACTCATTTCGAAGGCGATAGATGCTTCAGTAGCATTGAAACTCTACCACCCGATGTAAAGGCATTATTTGTTAATACTCCGCCTGAGTCAACCATTAAAATTGTGGATAGTGCTTATAAAAAGGGTATTCAGCACCTGTGGCTGCAACAAGGCTCCAGCAATGACGAGGTGATTAAGTATCTTGAAGGCAAAGATATTAATTATGTATCCGATCGTTGTATTATGATGTTTGCCGAACCGGTTGGATCGTTCCATGGAATTCACAAGTTCTTTTCAAAAATCACAGGCAATTATCCGAAATAGAAAACTTGCAAAGACTAAGTATGGAACAATCTGCCAATCAAACTGAAGTTAGCTGCCTTTTCTGCCGGAAAGAGATTATTGAAAAGTCCTTTTATAACACTGAACGATTCAGCGCCATTTATAATATTGCCCCAATATTACCGGGACATTCGCTCATTATTCCAAATAAACATTACACATCGCTGTTCGAATTACCGGAAGATGAACTTTGTGAAATGATGCTGTTCGCCCGAAAAATCACTACGGTTTTAAAAACTATTTTCAACTGTGATGGCTTCGATTGGACGATACAGGATGGAATTTCGGCAGGGCAAACCGTACCACATCTGCATCTGCATATTATTCCACGTAAACCTCTCGATTTGCCTGAGGCTAATGAATGGTACAGCAAAATCCGGGAAAATGAAGTACAAATGCTTGATAGTGCTAACCGTGAACGGCTCAGTGATGTTGAATATGATTCAATTACCCAACTTTTGAAGAAAGCACTATCAGCTGTATAAACATTTTATCAGAATCTAATTGAGCTATAAAGATTAACCTTTACTAAATAATTCAGAATTTCATTCTTTCTGTATTGGCATGGTAATAGAATGGATTAATTTTCAGTTTGGCAAGATTTTACACAGTAACTTTTATCCATCAGTTCGGTAATTTTATTAAATCATAATCGTGGGTAGGAAGTTTATAAAACCATTTATTGTCCTGATCGAAATGTCCATCCCTTTTAGTTGCATTACCCGATTGTAATATTAGTTGTGTTTCGCGAATATATTGATTGTATTGAATGGTGAATTGATAAGTAGCCTTTTCCAACGCTGCATTTTGGGTCGACAACAACTTCCCCCACGCATCCTTGCCATCTTTGCGGCTCCACGTTTCGAATACTGCTTTTTGCGGAGTAAGTGTGATGCTGTTACCATTTACCTGATAAGTACCGCTTTCTTTAGTTAAATAGATATCCGAAAAAAATGAAAATGTTTTAATGATATCTCTGTAAGTGCCATTCTGATCGAAAATGTACTGCCTTTGAATATATCCAGAAGCCCCATTATTAGCATGATAAGCATCCTGGTCACTTGCAACCTTTGTCCAGGTACCAATTATTGAGCTATTCGTATTAGCTGTTTCCTGTTGCTGAATTTCCGTATGTACGGCAAGTTTCTTATCAGGATTTGATAATGACACGGAGGTTAAAAGGCTTTGAATCTGCGGCATATAATCCTGACTGTTGTTAATGGCTATTATGCTTACAACCCTGCCGTAGCCACTCATAACCGAAAGTATCACCTGGGCATCACTATTATTAAAGGAAAATGTTCCGGAACCAACTTTAATTTTCCAACCTTCGGCTTCCTGTATGTCACCTGACTTTGGCGCTTCTTTGATTTGATAGGGAGTTGCTGCCAGAATCTGCCATTCACTTTCAAAATCCTCATCAATACTGCCTTTGCTGGCGGTGCTGCGGTAAATTCCGATCTGGCACCATGTTTTCTTACTATTATCGGTTTTTGTATAACTGATTAGGTTATCTTTAACTTCTTTCTTCCATCCGTCTCTTTTTGGAGGGGGAGTGTAAGTGGTGAGATCAAAGGTTTCGGTTTGGGCTGTTGCTATCGAAGTAATTACGATAAGGATTAGTGTAAATAAAGTTCTCATTTGGCTATCAATATTTTGTGATTTTAATAGTAATGATAAATTATGCCTCTGTTTCCTCATCGCTTCGTCCATAAGAAAAAGAAAGAGCATTTGGTGGGTTTGAAATGATGATTGTGCGTTTCTTCATAACCAGGAATTTATTTGCCTAGCATTGCTTTTAACACTTTGAAATCAACCGCATTCTGTATACCGGCGATATTCTCTTCAAATACGCGATCTCCATGCGCTATTTTATAAACCACGTAAAAAAACTGCGGAACTGATTTGGGCAATTTCTTATTGTAATAACTCAGATCTGGCTTTACGGCAATAAAACTTCCTTTAGTTCCTTCGTCAACAAAGCATGAAAATCGTTCTTCATCGTTCCATTTGCAAATAGCAGGCATGCTCAACTCCTGTTCGGGTTTCGATAATTCGTTATCAATGTTCTTCATGAACTGCTTATAGTAATCCGAGCTGCTTGGGTCGTCCTTCATGGTTTTCTCCAGTCTTTTCTTCTGGATTAAAAGGTATTCTTTACGATTTACGTAATAAAACGGAAGTTTGTTATCATATGTAATCAGCCAGCGGTATTCAATAGTTTTATTCTCCAACCAGTCGCCACCAACAACTTCTTCACCCATATACCAGAAGCCATCTTTCAGTTGTGGTTTTTCTTTTAGTTTTAAATATCCCCTGAAGTCGTCATCCGGAAGGTCGGCGGCAAAAAGATTATTGAGCGACCAGATTGCATTGGCGGTTACTGTTACTGTAGTTGGAGTAGAAATATCGACATAGTATTTTAATTTATCAGCGTTTTTCTGATCACATATATACCTGAGAATGTACATATTGTAAGCAAAGTTATCGGCGATCCAGTTTTTGCCAGAAGCCGGACTGGCGCCACTAAAAGCATTGCTGTAGCTAACCTGGCAACCTTTGGGGGTGTAACCGCCAGATATCATTTTATGAATGTTTGCAAGTACGGCTTTTTCCTTCACCAGATCCGTAGCGCTAACGTTTGGGGTGGAGCCTTTTATTCCGGCTTTCCAGGTACCGGGCTTTTCGGCCAGTAATTCCTGCGAGCAATCCTGTGCTGATGAAGCAAGCACAATCATCATAGCTGGTAACAATATCAGATATTTCATTTTTTTTGAAATTATTACTTTTTAAAAACGCCATCCAGAATTCCTGTACTTTCAACAGATGATTTGCCGCTGACCAAACTAATTTCTCCTTTAACACCAGCTTCAACGGATAAATCGCTCACCCCAACACCTGATTGACTGCCACCCTCTATAATATCGGTACCAACACTTACACCGGCCTGTGTTTTTACAATTACATCAGTTAATCCCGAACGATCAAATTCAGCCCTCATTGCAACCCCTATTGATGCTTCGGCTTTTAATACTCCGCCATTGAATCCTGCTGATTCCCCTGCCCCTATTTCAACAGAACAAGACATAAACTGGTCGCTAAAGTTGTCCAATGCGGAGCCTTCATTGGTTCCTTTATCCATATTCTGTTTTAACCCGAGTTTAATAATTTTCAAGTCGAGTTCACTTGTTACCCTGCTGCAATCCACATTAATTTTGCCAATGGGCAATTTTAATTCGCTGTGATATTCACAATGTACATCATCAAAATCCTGAAGTACAAATTTGCCTGGCTCATTGTCCTGACTTTTAATACAATAAATGCTTTTGTCTTTAAACATTACTCTTTGTCCTGAAATTGCGCTCAACCATTGTATTTTTGCAGTTACTTTTTCGACTTCAAATTCTTCGGGCCACTTAGTATATTGGTCGTAATAAATCTGGTTAATTAATTTCCGGCGCAAGAAATTCAGGTAGTCAGTCTGAGTTTGTCGCAAGAGTGTATTCGAATTAACCAGAAACAATTCGTTTACCCCGTTGTAATCACTGCAGGCCTGGCCAAAAGGATTTGACTTGCCTTCGCCAAACTTATCCTCGTACTTTTCATTCAATTCTTTAACACTATTACCACAAATCTGGCTGAGGCTGTCAACTGAATTCATTACCTGAATTAGCGCAGCATTTTTTTGTTGCATGGCAAATTCAAGATGTCCGTCTCTATCATCCACCAGGTAACCCAATTTTTTCATAGCCTTACTGGCCAAAGGAGGAAACAATGATCCATTTTGTCCTTTCGACCCGGCTTTTAGTAACTGTTGAGTGCGCACCTGCCTGATTGAATTCAGGGCATCCTGCAACTTTTCCTCCTGGCTTTCCAGATTTGCTATTTCGTCGGCACAAGCGTTTTTGAATTCATGCCACTTCTTTTCAAGAATTTCGCTTTCTTCTACATTTTGTGGATAATCGGGCCAGTTAAACTTTTCCAATCCAAGCGGATCCTGAGGCATTTGTTTATCCCAGCCGATATCTTTGCTTTCCAGCTCATAACCTAATTTATACAACCTGTTTTCCTTTTCGGTAGTGTAACCTGCTTTTATACTGGCCAATGCAGCTTCCACGGCTCCTTGTGTATTTCCTTTGCTTTCTTCAATAAATGATTTGGTGTAATTGGCCTGTGGATGAGAAGCACAGATACGGATTGTACTATCGAGATATTTTTCGGATTTTTCGATGTCGCCAAGCCCAAACCAAGCCTGTCCGAGGTTATTCAGAATAGTGCTGTTTGCGGGAGAACGCTTGTTCACATAATTTAAAATCGGTATTGACAATTGCTCTGCACCTGCCATTGCCAACATAGCGCCATAATTGTTCATATTATTCGTATTGGATGGATCATCGATACACGACTTTCCTATGACGTAAATTGCCAGTTCGGGTTTACCCATCATCCATAGGCCGGCTGCAGTATTTCCGGTTTCTACAGCCGAATTATGTTCTGCTTTAATGAGTTTGTATATTTCTTCAGCTGTTGAATTTGCATCAGGTTTCAGGACTGCAATTACTTTATTATGAGTTGCTAAAAGAAATGCTGGCAACGTAGCATTTGTCAAAGGCGTTTTGGAGATGCTGGCAATCCTCGCTGCATCCTTGTCCGGGATTATCCTCAAAGATGCAGTAGCTCCTTCCTGCAGTTGCATGTCGGTAAAATCCGGAAGAGTATTCATTGCCGGCAATGATACACCCATACTATCCATCATCTTTTTATCTTCAGGACTCATATTGTCCAATTCTTTCTGTACGTCTTCCATCATCTCCTGCATTTCTTTTTGAGTCGGGGCTTTCTCGGCCGGGGTCTTCGCAGGCTTTGCTTGTGGAAATGCCGTGACTATTGCCAGCAGGAATAAAGAAATGGATAGCAACTTTTTCATTGGCAGAATTTTTGAAAGTGGTAAAATATTGATTCGACTCTTATATCTTATCATTTTAGAAAGCAGTCCATGCAATATTTCTTTCGGAATCCCATCCGTTTTTAGCAGAAACAGTAAGTCCTCCGGTTTTACTGTTGGTATAATAAGTCCAGCCGATCCGGACAGCTCTGAGCACAACCTGTGTAACCATTTGACCATTTGCATCCTGCACATCGTCGCAACTTTCCACTTTGATATTTTCCATATTGATTTTATACACTATCACCACACGATCGCTGCTCCGGGTTGTTACAGTAACTTCTCCATTAGGAAGTAATTGTTTGGAATTGATACCTGCACGCAATTCGCCTGATGCAGGGCCGACGGGCATGGTAAAACTTATATGGGTATCATTACTGGCGGAGTTGCTTTGAAATGGATACGCTTCAATTTGTCGTTCGAATCCTTTTGCTACAGAATTTCCTTTGATGGGGAGGCCGGTAGTGCCCGTGAGTTTTATGTAAGCATTGTTTTTCTGGCTGAATGCAATTGCCGGCAGAAGTAATAAAACAGACAGTAACTTTTTCATTTTCTGATTTTTAGGGAGTGATTAATGACATTATTTAATTGGATTAAAAAGATCGCTGAACCTTGTTCCGGCAATACCGGTATATGAAGCAAAAATTCCGCTCGACTGGAACCTGCTATCCAGTTTCGGGCACATACCAAAAACTACATAACTGGCATTTATTGACATGACCGGTTGTGTCGTCAAGCAACCATCATTCCCGGTTGTAACTGCTCGTGTTTCGCCGGTTGCGGTATTATGCATAAAGAAATTGTAATCAGGCGCACCCAGGTTTTTTGCTTTTGAATTAAAGGCAATCCATTTCCCATCGAAACTGATAGCTACTTTTTCCCCCTGGCCTATCGGGCTATCGCCGTTTCCTTCTATTCCTTTAGAGTCAATGCTTACGCGAACAACAGTATCTTTTTCAGTATCAACAACAAATATATCCTGGGAATTATTATTATCGTTGGGAACCAGGTTGGTGGCCGTAGTGGCAAATGCAACATACCGGCCATTGCCCGAAATAGAAGGCTTAACATCGCGTGTGGCGCTTTCATTTCCCTGGTTTCGTTCGTCACCATTATAAGTAAGGCTGATCCGCTTGAGCGGTTTATTTTTGCTATAAAGAAAAATATCCCAGAAATCGTTGTTATCTCCTCTTACAAGGTTAGGTGAAGCCGAGTGAAATGCAATTCTGGTGCTGTCGCCTGAAACCATGCTAATAGATGGTCTTGATCCGCCACCGCCTTTCTTCGTATTGTAATCTACACTGATCAGTTTTTGTTCACCAGTAGCCAGGTTGCACCAGTACACATTAACCATTGATCCTGCATCAACTCCGGGAACAAGGTTTGTGGCTGAAGAAGTATAGGCTATTTCATCGGTTGATAGCGAAGGTTCGAAACTTTCGCCATTTGCCTCAACGCCATTCGGTCCGATGCTTACACGCTTTATTTCTCCTGTAGCGCTAGCCCATACAAAAACATCCTTAAACCCGTTTTTATCTCCATCCACCAGATTGGTTGCATTCGACTCGAAAGCTACTGTACGACCATCCATTGACATGGAAGGAGCATAACTGTCGTTGTCGCCCTCCTCGCCTTTCGTGCCGCGACTAACAAGGATTGTTTTACCGGTATTACGATCGCGCCAGAAAATCTGCCTGTGTTTACCGGTTGTTCCACAAAATTTTTCACTGTTGGAAACGAAGGCCACATATCGCCCTTCCTCATTATTACTTCCGGCAACAACAGGCGCACTGCTTTCATAAAAAGTGCTGAAATTTGCATCCTTGGTGCTTCGGCTTACAAGATCATATTTATAATCGCATTCAATTTTTACATTGCCATTTTGTGGCATTACACCCTGCCCGCTGGTAATTCTACACACCATCCCGGCTGGTACAGTCTTTACTAAAACATTAAATTTTGCTCCTACCGGGATGGGTTTCGTGAATTTAAAAACATTCCTGCTGAATGTTCCAGTATCCTTTTTTGCTATCAGCGAAAGAATATCCGTGCCATTTTGCAAAACAATTGACGTGCCCGGAGGCGCTACAAAAATCCCATTAACTGAAGATCCTGTCTGTGCGTGCAACTGAATAATTACAATACACAGAATTAATAAAGAGGCTAGTTTTTTCATTTTATATACTTATGTTTATTTCTTTTTGTCTGATATGCTGTGAATTAAAACAATCCATATCACTTTTAGTTAATTCTTAAAATGCAACTATTCTTATGCTTAAGGTCGGCTTTTTGCGATTTTTATCGTTTGTGGATTCCCGTCCCCGTCAGATGAAAATGTCAAAAAATACAATCCTGCCGGTTGGTTTTCAAGTGTTATTTTATCTGAATTATTTCCATTTTTTTTATCTGACTTATATTCTGAAATCAGCTGACCCTGGCAATTCACCAATCTTATTAGTACATGAGAATTATGATGCAATTTATAATCGATATTTAAAAAATCACTGGTTGGATTTGGATACGCATTGATTGACAAATTATCTGCTTTGGTTTCTGAAACACCCATAAATGCAGGGCAGCTAACTTCTATCGGGATGAGTGAGCTTACGTTAGTCCCGTTACCAAACTGGCTCGAAACATTAGTTCCCCAGGCATATAATTTATTATCATTTTTTATAACCAACGAAAGGTAGTATCCGCAGGAAACAGATAACAGATTTGTTATATTTACAAGTTTCGGAATATTAAAATTAGCATCATTGTTTATCCCCAGCGCTCCATTCTGGCCGTTCCCCCAAGCCCAAACAGTTCCACTGGTTTTTTGTGCAACTACATGTTCGGGGCCGCAAGCTATAATTTGCCAATCTGTAGCATTTCCAATTTTTGTGGGTACAAATTTGCCAACATTGGTGCCATCACCTAATTGGCCATAATAATTGTCGCCCCAGGTCCAAAGTGTGCCATCCGTTTTTATGCCTACAGTAAAATATTTCCCAACGGAGATTGCAGACCAGTCTGCAGATGTACCAACCTGCACAAATGTATTTCTGTTAGTGGTGGTTCCATCACCCAACTGACCCAGGTTATTCCGGCCACAGCCCCAAAGCGTTCCATCTTGTTTTATTGCAAACGTATTGAAAGGTCCGGCATAAACTTTTTGCCAGTTTGTTGCCAGGTCGACTTGGGTTGGCGTATTAAGCGAGGTATTAATAATTCCACCATTTCCAAGCTGACCATACTCATCACTCCCCCAGGTCCATAATGTTCCATCTGTTTTAACAGCAGTTGAATGATTTGCACCGGCTGCTATTCCAGCCCAATCAGATGATGTACCAACCTGTATAAGTCTCGAAGTATCTGTAACAGAAGCAACACCAATTTGTCCTGTGCCGTTGTGTCCCCAGGCCCAGATAGTTCCATCGGTTTTAAGACCAAGCGAATGACTAAGTCCGCACGAAGCAACTTGCCATGAAGAACCATCGATAAACGCAGGAGTTGTTCTCAATACAAGAGTCCCATCGCCTAATTCTCCATTATAATTTGCTCCCCACGCCCAGAGTTTCCCGTCAATATCAATTGCCAGTGCATGGTAATCGCCGGCTGAAATTTTGCTCCAGCATTGTGCCTTTGCATTTATGCTTGCTATGAGAAACAAAAAAAACATTATTTTTTTCATAGTCCATGGGGTTTTAGGTTTTTCTGTTTAAGTCTGATTGAAGTAGTTGATATTTCGCATAATTTACCCGTATGCGTTTTCAATTTGGAAGCTAATTAACTATCTATCTGCTTGTTCTTACGCTACGACAACATTTCATTTTCTAACATTCCGAATTGTACTGATAGCTTAATGATAGCTGATTTATTATTCTGAGTATTCTTTTCGGTTAAAACAAATCATCTTTCAGGTTACAATGCATTTCCGGCTCTTAGCAATAACAAATGCAAATATCTGACTATATAAGTCCGTTCCATATCCTGTAAAAACACTATATTTGTCTAAGGATCTCAAAATCATGGAAAAACAGGATACTCACTGCTCCGCTAATTGATTTATTTTGCATCAACGGAACAGTAATTCATTGTGATTAGAGATACAAAAAAATATTAGCCTATATAAACATGTTTTCACTTCTGCCATTAAACACATATTTTCATATGTTTAAAACCGATCATATTATGCTGAACCGGCATCACTTAATCCAAATGGTTAAAAGAATTTTAATCATATGCGCCGTCATTTTGCTTTCGGGAAATATTGTTTCGGCACAAAAGCAAGTGGTTGACAGCCTTACAAAAGAGCTAAAAAAAAACCTGGCTGATACTTCAAAAGCATTAGATCTTATGCGCCTTGCAATTGCATATGAGGGTATTGATACTTCCAAATCTGCTCATCTCTACAAAGAAGCAATCGCTTTCGGCAGAAAGAAGAAACTAACCTATTTAACTGGCCGCATATACTATAACCAGGCGCTATTATTTAAAGCTGGCTCCAAATATGCGGATGGTAATAAAAGCCTGGATAGCGCTATGTACTTATACACTCATGCAAAAGCGCCTGATGTTCAATTCCGTGTAGCGCAGGTTTATACCGAAAAATCTACGCTTGCACGCTATGCCGGCGACTACAAAAAAGCTTCATCGGAATTGCTGAAAGCAATCGATATTTTTACAAAGCTCGAAAAATACAGAAGTCTGCTTATTGCATACATCAATCTTGCTTCTATTTATAAGGAAATGAATGAATTTGAAATTGAGGCAAAATATGCAAAAAAAGCAATTGACGTAGCACGCAAAACCGGAAAACCCGAAGATTTTTTTATAACGTATTCAAATGTCGCTCTTGCGTTAACCATGATGAATGATTATAAACGAGCCGATATGTTTATCGATTCCGCAACGAAAAATTATTCGGATAACTATATGTTCGACAGGCTGGTAACCTTTCATTTAATTGCTGGACTAATTGACATGAATCTCAAAAAAATGCAATTGGCAGAGAATCATTTTAAAGAATGCTATAAAATTTCGGAACAGAATAAATTTGAATTCGGGATAATACAATCGCGCCTGCAACTTTCTAGAGTACTAACATTAGAGAAAAAATTCGGAGAAGCTGAGCCATTGCTGTTATCCGTGTATGCTGAAGTAAAGAAATCCAATGAGTCAAGCCACCTGCTTACAACTTTGGATTACCTCTCCCGCTTTTATGAGGAATCAGGCAATTATAAACCTGCACTTAGTTATTACAAGGAATTTAAGACACTCACTGATTCAGTTTCCAGCATACAAAACAAAGAATACATGTCGGGGCTGGAAGTAAAGTACGATGTAGCCACCAAAGAAAACCTGCTGATGAGCCAGAAGGCTCAGCTGTTAAAAAGGCGGAACTTTGCTTATCTGCTTTCAGGATTTTTAGTAACATCCTTATTAACAGTGCTTTTCCTGATTTTAAACTTCAAACACAAACAGAAAATTCAGCAGCAACGCATTAATGAACTTGAGAAAGAAAAACAACTTGAAGCCGCCGAAGCAGTTGTTAAAGGCGAAGAACTGGAAAGATCGCGCCTTGCCAGAGATCTGCACGATGGATTAGGAGGTATGCTAAGCGGAATAAAACATTCATTTGCAACTATGAAAGGAAATTTAATAATGACGCCTGACAACGTGCAGGCTTTCGAACGCAGCATGGATATGCTGGATAGTTCCATAAAAGAAATGCGCCGGGTGGCTCATAATATGATGCCTGAAGCCCTTATCAGGTTCGGACTGGATACCGCGCTGAAGGATTTCTGCAACGAAATTAACCAAAGCGGAGTTTTAAAAGTCAACTACCAATCCATTGGTATTGAAGGTGTTGTAACTGATTCGACAATTACAATAACCCTTTACCGTATTGTGCAGGAATTACTGAATAACGTAATGAAACATGCCGGTGCAACTTCAGCCATTGTGCAGGTAACAAAATCGAATGAGTTGTTGTCGCTTACCGTTGAAGATGACGGAAAAGGATTCGATACCAGTATTTTGAAAATGAATAAAGGAATTGGATGGGTAAATATTCAGAACCGTGTTGATTTTTTGCAAGGTAAACTGGATATCCGCTCCAAAGAAGGAGAAGGAACTTCGGTGCAGATTGATTTGAATACTTAGGAATCAGTCTCGGAAGCACGAAAACGAATGACAGGTTTATGGAGAAAACTGTAGCTTTAAACCGATCCACTCCAAAGGAGAACGCTTTGAAATTAGGCATCAAAACTGATGGAAAATATCGGCAAATCACCTTTCTTCTCTACTTACAAGAAAAATTAAAATCTCATCAAAAAGAGAACCAGCTAAAACAGACTCATCCATGGCAATAAAAGTATTTATTACTGATGATCATTATATGGTAGTGGAAGGAATCCGGTCACTGTTGCAACTTGAGTCAAAGATAGAATGGATGGGTCATGCCACCAATGCTTCATCGTGCATGTCGTTTATCCGGCAGCAGCAACCGGATGTTTTGCTACTTGATATAAATCTGCCTGATAAGAGCGGAATTGATTTATGTAAGGAAATCAAAACTATGTATCCCGAAATAAACATCCTCGGACTAAGCTCATTCAATCAACAGAGTTATATTCAGAAAATGATGCAAAACGGAGCTTCCGGCTACCTGTTAAAAAATGCTACCCAGGAAGAAATTCTTAATGCCATCGAAGCCGTAGTTCGCGGCGACATTTTTATGAGTAAAGAAGCTGTTACCACCATGCGTGAGAACAAAGATGCCGCGATACCGGTAATAACCAGGCGAGAGAAAGAAGTTTTGCAATTGATTGCCGAAGGCATGAAGAACAAAGAGATTGCCGAAAAATTATTTATCAGCATCACTACTGTTGATACACACCGAAATAGTCTGCTCTCGAAATTTGATGTAAAGAATACGGCTAACCTAATTCATCTGGCCGCTCAGTACAAGCTGATTTAATACATGTTCACATATAAATACAAATTGAATTCAATATTCCGTTAATAATTTCCAGCTACCTCATTATCAGCAGTATATAAAACCATATCTTTGCGTCCTCATATTTTGAAAATCAGTCACTTATTTCTTTGCGTCTTTTCGGCAAATAAAAAACTATCGGAGTATTGTTGTATTCTAACTCAAATTTAATTCGACATTACCACACAAAAAACATTACCGCGCCGCAGACCGCTATTACGGCTCCTATAATTTCACGGGCAGTAACTTTCTCCTTATTAATAAGCACTGCTGGTGGAATAATAAACACCGGTGTCAGCGACATAATTGTCTGTGCAATTCCTGCATTGGTGTGCTGAACAGCCATAAGTGAAAACGAAACACCCAGAAATGGCCCGAAAATGGAACCGACTATAAGCCATTTCATTGCTTTGGTATTTTTGAAAGATACCGGTAACTCCTTCCATCTGCCTAATATAAAAAACAGGATGGCAAAACCGATAAAACCTGTTATTACCCTGATATGTGATGCGGCAAAAGGATCATAATTCCTCATACCGTATTTACTCAGCACCAATCCAACACCCTGGCCGGCAGCAGCAATTATGCCAAGTACAATTCCTTTAATTGGATAGGACATTGAAAATCTTTTTTTACTCTTTTTTTCGCCAGGCAAAGAATCCGCCGTACGTGTAAATATCACAAGGGCAATTCCGCCCAAAGTAATAATCATTGCCAGCAGGCTTTTACCACTCATCACTTCGCCAAGCATTATCCAGGCAGTGAAAGCAGCAAAAACCGGCGCCAGCGTCATCATCAGCATGGCAACCCTTGCTCCCGTAATAACGTAAGCTTTGAAAAGGCAATAATCGCCGATGATAAAACCTACAATACCTGAAATTGCAAGCCAGGTCCAGGTATGAAGATCTGCATCTGATGGAAGGAAAAGTCCCCGGTAGAAATATGAAAATACTGAAAGCAATATTGCCGCAACACCTAACCTTAACAGGTTAACATGCATCGATCCGATTCGTTTGCTTGCAGATTCAAATGCTAAAGCAGTAATAGTCCAGAAAAGTGTGGTGAGTAACGCAGCAAATTCGCCCAGATGTGATGTCATATACCTTATTATAATGCAGGGGCCAAAATTAGGTAAATGATCGGTCATTAGAGTAAAGCCCGAAAAATATATGGTAAAATACTCAGAATTATATTTTGGTCTGCCTACCTTTGCAAAAACCGGAAGTAGTTAAAATCAACCTTTTTATTAACAGAACATTTGATATCGGATGCTATTCAGCGACGAATATAAAACTATAGCAAAACCTTCGCAGGGATCTTTCCGTGAAAAGGGCAGCAAGTTCTTAGCCTTTGCTATTCCGGCTTCCAGCGAGCAGGAAGTAAAACAACAACTTGAAGCTTTGCGCAAGCAATATTATGATGCAACTCACCATTGTTACGCTTATGTACTTGGCTTCGACAAATCAGCCTACCGTATTAACGACGATGGTGAACCATCCGGAACTGCCGGACGGCCGATTTACGGGCAGTTACTTTCGGCTGATCTTACCAATACGCTGATTGTGGTTGTACGTTATTACGGCGGTACAAATCTCGGAGTACCGGGTTTAATAAATGCGTACAAAACATCAGCACTGGAAGCAATAAACAATGCAACTATATTAACTAAAATTGTCAAGGAAATCTATGAGATACAATATCCATATGAAGTTATGAATGATGTGATGAAAATCATCAAAGATGAAATATTAGAAGTTATTAACAATGAGTTTGGCATGAAATGTGTTATCCGGCTGGCGATCCGACACAGTGAAGCAGGGCGTGTTGTCAGTAAATTTTCGAAGATAAACCAATTAATTATTAAATACTTATCAATTTCTTAACATTTCCGCCTGGAATCCGGACTTATTTTTTACCATTTTGCCATATACGACTAAAATATTAAAAATCAAATATCATTAAAATTTTTTTTTGAACTTTGTTATAATGATTTTTGAACACTTTTAAGACTGAACAAACTATTTCATACCTATTTTTAGCTATTAAGCTGATATCAAGCTGAATTACAGACCAAAAATAACCAAGAGTAAACATGCAATACAACGAAATGGAAGGAATTAAAGAACTTCATCAGGAAGTTTGGGAAAATTGCCTTAAAGTAATCCGCGACAACCTCAACTATCAAAGTTTTAAAACCTGGTTTTCTCCTATTAAAGCAATTAAACTGGATAACAATATTCTTACCATCCAGGTTCCGAGCCAGTTTTTTTATGAATGGCTTGAAGAGCATTATATTACTCTTCTAAAGAAAACCATTCGAAACGAACTGGGTCCAAACGGAAGGTTAGAATATAGTATTGTTATGGAAGGAGCATACACTTCCGATCCTTACACCATTAAAATACCTACCAGTAACAATAAAGCTACCAGAAATCCATCAGTACAAATGCCGATAGATTTAAACGCGGGGAAATCAAAAGAAATACCTAATCCATTTGTTATTCCGGGCCTCAAAAAGATCCAGGTTCAATCGCAATTGAACGAATCATACTCTTTTGATAATTTCATTGAAGGTGATTGTAACAGGTTAGCACGGTCAGCTGGCTACGCGGTTGCATGTAATCCTGGTAAAACTGCTTTTAATCCGCTGTTTCTCTACAGCCCTGTTGGTTTAGGCAAAACTCACCTTGCCCAGGCTATCGGTTTGCAGGTAAAAAACAATTTCCCTGAAAAAACTGTTTTGTATGTTGCTACTGAGCAGTTTACGCAACAATTTATTGATTCGGTCCGCAGTAACAACCAAAACGATTTTGTTCATTTTTACCAGATGATCGATGTACTGATCATTGATGATATTCATTTCCTTTCAGGCAAAGAAAAGACACAAGATGTTTTCTTTCATATTTTCAACCATCTGCATCAAAAAGGAAAACAACTAATCCTCACCAGCGATAAAGCGCCGGTTGAATTGAAAGGATTAGAGCCAAGATTATTATCGCGTTTCAAATGGGGATTGGCAGCCGATCTTCAGGTTCCGGATCTGGAAACCCGTATTGCCATCCTGAAAAAGAGATTGTATAAAGACGGCATCGATATGCCATACGAGGTTCTCGAATACCTGGCATACAGCATCACTACCAATGTTCGGGAACTTGAAGGCGCTCTGATTTCGCTGATGGCTCAGTCATCACTGAATAAAAAAGCCATTACCATTGACCTGGCAAGGCAAATGATTGATAAGTTCGTAAAAAATACAGCCCGCGAAATATCTATTGATTTTATCCAGAAAATAGTTTGCGATTACTTTGATATCCCTGTTGACGCAATAAACTCAAAAACCCGCAAGCGCGATATCGTTCAGGCACGTCAGCTGGCAATGTATTATTCCAAAAAGCACACTAAGGCTTCGCTGGCAACCATCGGGCTGCATTGTGGCAACAAAGATCACGCAACCGTACTTCATGCCTGTCGCACCGTAAACAACCTGATTGAGACCGACAAGCAATTCCGCACTTATGTGGAAGAAATTGAAAAAAGGATCAAATTCTAATTTTCCGAAGAATATTCCAATAAAACATAAAAGGAAGTTGTGCAGGCACGGCTTCCTTTTTTAGGTTTTAAATTATACTGATTTATGCATTGCGACTAATAGCTCAAATTAAAGTTACACTTCTCAACCCATTCAGATATTTCTTTTTAATTGAAAAGTTAAAGTTATTTTTGCATACCATCCATTAGAAACACAAATTGAAAAATATAGTACGCCAATGAAAATACTTATGGTATGCCTTGGTAATATTTGCAGGTCGCCAATGGCGGAAGGACTAATGAAGGCGAAAATTGAAAAGTACAAACTTGATGTTGAAGTAGATTCAGCCGGGTTTGAACCTTTTCATACAGGTGATGCTCCGGATTTCAGGGCGACAAGAGTAATGAAACAACATGGAATTGATATTTCCAGGCAACGATCACGACTTTTCCGGGAATCAGATTTTACTGATTTTGATCGGATATATGTAATGGACAGCGGAAACTTCCAGGATGTGAAATCAGTTGCCAGAAATGGCATTCAGATGCAAAAAGTTGATTACATCCTGAATATTTCACACCCCGGCAGCAACAAACCGGTTCCTGATCCTTATTACGGAGGTGAGCAGGGATTTGAAAAGACCTATCAATTACTCGATTCAGCTACTGAACTTATCGCTCAAGAAATAAAGAACGGAGAATAAAATGGATACTACTCACGAACCCGGTAAGGAAGAAATAATAACTGCGGCAGAACGCATTCAACCCTATGTACATCGCACGCCGGTATTGACCTGCAAAACCATTGACGAAATTTCCGGGGCAAGTATTTTTTTTAAATGCGAGAATTTACAAAAAGCTGGCGCCTTTAAATCGCGTGGAGCCGTAAATGCCGTTTTTAGTCATGACCCATATGAAATCAAACAAGGCGTGGCTACCCATTCATCAGGCAATCACGCTGCAGCGCTGGCACGTGCTGCCCAGCTTAAGCAAATTCCTGCCTATATAGTAATGCCCGAAAACTCGTCAAAAGTTAAAGTCGCAGCGGTAAAAAACTACGGAGGCAGAATCACTTTCTGCCAACCAACGCTTGAAGCCCGGGAATCAAAACTGAATGAAGTTTTAAGTGAAACCAATGCCTTTGAGATACACCCCTACAACAACTACGCGGTTATTGCCGGCCAGGCAACAGCTGCACTCGAACTAATTGAAGATTACAAGGACCTTGACATAATTATAGCACCCGTTGGTGGTGGAGGTTTACTAAGTGGAACTGCTCTGGCCACACATTATTTTTCGCCTTCAACAAAGGTGATAGCTGCCGAACCTTCCGGCGCTGATGATGCATACCAGTCTTTCTATCAAAGAAAGTTTGTACCTTCAGTTAATCCCGATACCATTGCCGATGGGCTCCGGACTTCACTTGGAAGTCTCACGTTCCCGATTATCAGGCAATTAGTCAGCGATATAGTAACTGTAAATGACCAGGCAACCACCGAAGCCATGAAACTGGTTTGGGAACGAATGAAAATCATTATTGAACCTTCGTCGGCCGTAGCTTTAGCCATAATTTTGAAACACAAACATCGTTTTGAAAGACGACGAATCGGAATTATAATTTCAGGCGGAAATGTAGATCTGATGCATTTGCCTTGGTTGTAATGATTGTGGGTTATACAGGCTAAGATAGTAGGGGTAGGTCTGAAATTCCCAGGCCCTAAATAATAAATTACAGATTCTGCATCAAACATCGCCCATCAAACATGAATAAAGGAAACCTCTATCTTATTCCAACACCACTGGGAGAAACCGGATTCGACGCTGCTTTGCCAGACTATAATCTCCATATCCTTCAGCGAATCGATACTTTTATTGTGGAGGAACTTCGTACAGCCCGAAGGTTTCTTCGAAAAGTTGGTTATTTAAAAGATTTTGAAACGGTTACCTTTTATCTTCTAAATGAACATACACCTGATGATGAAGCTGCCGGAATGCTTGTAAATGCGATGATTGGCCAACACATAGGACTGCTTAGCGAAGCCGGATTGCCCTGCATTGCCGATCCAGGAAATATTGCAGTAAGGCTGGCTCATCGGAAAGGTATTAGGGTAATTCCGCTTACAGGGCCATCCTCAATTATGCTGGCATTAATGGCCTCCGGATTGAACGGCCAGAATTTTGTTTTTCATGGCTACCTTCCGGTAAAACCGGATGAACGATCCAAAGCACTCCGCGAACTGGAACACGCTGCGGCAAAAGGCAGCCAAACCCAGATTTTTATAGAAACACCTTACCGCAACCTGCAGATGCTCGAAAGCATAGTAAAAACATGTAATCCTGCACTTACACTTTGCATTGCCGCCGATCTTACACTCGAAACCGAATGGATTAGAAGTATGCCATTGAATGAATGGAAAAGACAAAAACCTGAATTGCATAAAAGGCCGGCGGTGTTTCTATTAGGAAATAGCTGACTTGCTTAAGAGTATTGGTCAGAATAACGCGCCCATTAGAGTGAAAGTTCTGGCAAAAAACACACTCTGATGATGTTACTTTTCTGCGCAATCCGTGGCATCACTTTGTATTAATAGTATTGACAAGGCTGATTAGTTTCTATAATTTTATTCTCATATTTTAATTCAGTATTGTTTATTTATTTTTCAAAAATCTCTGTATATTTATTGCAAGAAAATTTCATTCTACTATTTTACACCCTTTACTTCTTAAACACTTGCTGAACCAGAGCTTTTAAAATCATTGACAATAATCCCAACAGTCAAAATCTTAGTTTATAATTTGCTAACAGAGCATTCAATTAGTGTTAATTCAATAAATATACTCAAAATGAAAAATTTAGTTTTACTATTAGTCGCCATTATGCCTGTATGTTTCATTGCAAACGCACAGACTACCCCTGATTGGACAAGGGTTTTACAAACAACTTCTTTTAATTTCCCGGCAGGCAGAGTGGTTGCCTCAGATATCAACAACATATATCTGGCCAGCACCATCAGCGGACCCGTTACCTTTAGCAGTACAACGTATACCGGTGTTGGGTTATCGGATATGATTGTTTTCAAATTTACAAATACAGGTAATGTTACCTGGGCAAAACAATTTAGCGCACCGGTAAACGGAATAATAACTCCCGAAGCCATGCAGGTTGATGCCAACCAGAATTTATTTATTGTTGGTACTTTTAATGGTACCGCAACTTTTGGGAATATTACCCTTACATCTGATGCAACAAACAATGCCTTTATAACAAAACTGGATGCTGATGGCAATCCACAATGGGCTACAGCTTTTGCGGCTTCTGTTTCGGGCATCAGTAAAATGGCTTTTGATTTTGATGGTAATACATATTTACTCAGTAAAACTACAGCCTTGATGAAATTCAACAATGCAGGAATCAAGTTGTGGGAGCAAAACTATCCTAGCCGTACATTGCTGGCCATTGCAATCAGCGGATCCAACCTTTTCGTAGGTGGTGCTCTACAAAGCGCAACTACCACTTTTGGAACAATAAATCTAACCAAACCTTCGGCATATAATAAAGGATATATTGTAAAAGCTAACTTAGACGGAGTTTACTCTGATTCATTGGTATTAAACGGCTCACCCTCTGCTGATGGAACCACTGTTAATGATATTATTGCAGATAATAGCGGCCACCTTATAATAACAGGCGGGTACAGCAATAACCTTACAATTCGTAATACTACCTATTTTACAAGTTTAGTTTATCGATATTTTACTTATCTGGCTAATTGCGACGAAAATTTTGTTTTTTCCTGGATAAAATCAAGCAATGCTATATTAAATGCCAGAGATAACTTTTCAAATCGGTTGTTTCAGGATTACACAAATAATATTTATAGTTATGGAATTCCCAGTTCATCAGCTACTATTTCTTATGGCTCTGTTTCTTTAATCAATCCATCTCAATATCTTTTCAAGTTTGATGCCAATGGAGTAGTTATAGATGGCTATGGTCTTCAAAATACTTATCTTGATCGCACTGTTGTTACCCCATCCGGGAAAATCGTATCTACCGGTTCGGTAGCCAATGACGGAACTACTCAATTAGGTAATTTCTTTGTCCTTCAATACAATAACGATGTCAGTCTCAATTGGGAAAAAACTTCTTCAAATCATCAGGCCGGTAGCATCAGCATTAATTATGTTAAACACGATGCTTCCGGAAATACATATACTCAGGCTCGTATTCAGGGTTATTGTAACTTTTTCGGAACTATAATCAACAGTAATATCGCGAAAACAGTAAATGCCAAATTTGATAAATCAGGAAACCTATTATGGATAAATCAAATTGCTGATTTAAGTACAACTTTGCTCTATGGTCCTAAATTTGCATTGGACAAAGACAATAATCTGCTGGCCGTTGGTAGTTTCAAAACAAATGTAATGATCGAGAATCAAAACCTCGATAATTCAAATTCATTCGATGATGGGTATATAGTGAAATATAGCCAAAATGGTCAAGTATCATGGACTACACAAATAGTAACCGAAGGAGCACATTTCATTTATGGAATTACATCAGATAATGCTGGTAATGTGATAGTTTCAGGTGAATTCACTAAACAGCTTTCAGTCGGCGACAAAACCATTGATGCAGGCTCAGAGGAAGGAGCATTTATCATAAAATTAGATGCTTCAGGTAATTGTTTATGGGCCAATGGATATCCTATTGGTGCGGCAGTTTATAGCGTAATGCCGTCAACGGATGAGAATAATAATATCTATATGGCTGGAGAGATGTATAATTCTACCACCTTACAGTTAGTTTTTGGTTCGGTTATAGCACCTCAAACCGCGGATGATGGCGGTACAGTATTAGTAAAATTTAGCCCCGATGGAATTCCGCAATGGGCATACACATATGGTGGCGTTATCGGTCAGGGATATTCCGATAGCTGGCCTACAGATTTCAGAACTGACGCGGCAGGAAATAGTTATCTCCTGGGATTCTGCCCCAATAATGCGAAATTTGGTAGTACAACATTAACAAATCCGAATGGAAGTACCTATTCATATTATTTAACGAAAATAAACACAGATGGAGTGGCAGATTGGGCTGAAGCTGTTTATTTTAAATCGCCTGTCTATAAATATGGCGATTTCCTCGATTTGGATAAAAATGGGAACATTTATATCGGCGGCCATTTTAGAGACGCTATTCTGATTAATGGAACTACTTACACTCCGGTCGGAACAGGCGACTTCTTTGCCGCCAAATTTGCCAACAATGGCACTTTTCAATGGATAAAAACCATGCCGGCTAATATTTCGGGAATTAATGCATTAAGTGTTTACGACGAGGATGTATTAAGCATCTGTGGTCTGGCGGGCAATGAATCGAAACTTGGTAATTTTGCTATTGACAGAAAAGGCTCTTATACTAGTATCATTGCCACACTTGGAGTCCTGGATCCTTTGCCAAATACACTATTTGTAGATTTTACCGGGGAAAGCGCTCCTACCTTTTCGTTCACTTCAAATACTGCATGGACGGTTACAAGTGATCAGGGATGGCTTTCAGTAAGCAGCACTTCTGGCAATGGCAATGGAACTTTATCATTTACTGCAACAGAAAACACCACCGGTGAAGCCAGAATTGCCACTGTAACAATCACGTTCTTAAATACAAAGTCTCCATCCATAACCCTTACAATAGTTCAGGAAGCCGGAACTACCGGAATAACTCATTTGCAGAAGAACAAGAACCTGGTTTTCCCTAATCCTGCAAGCAATTATCTGCATCTAAACTATGACGATCCAGATGCCTTAATTTCTATTTATGATTCAAAAGGAAAAATGGTTTTAAGCAAACAAATTAACAACAACGAAATCAATATCAGTAGTTTGCGAAATGGAATTTATACAATCAGGCTGGCTACTAAAACCGGGACAAAAAATCAAAAATTCGTAAAACAATAACAGGCAATAAGACAATGAAGAGAAATAAAGCGGGTTACAGCGATGTAGCCCGCTTTTTGTTCAACATACAATTGAAGTTCCAAAAATATCGGCACAAAAATCCCGGTTTGTGATTAAGTATCCTAAAAACTCAATACAAACCGGGAAACTAAAATAGTTCAAATCGCGCAGAAACCTGAAATAGGTGCTGAGCGTTAAATCTATTAATGATGATGTCCGCCGGCACCGTGAACATGTCCATGGCTGAGTTCTTCGGCGGAGGCTTCGCGTACTTCGATTACATTACCTTTAAAATGCAGCACATTGCCTGCCATAGGATGATTGAAATCCATACGGACAGTATCATCACCAACACTTACTACTATGCCTTGCAGCATATGTCCCTGGTCATCGCGCATCGGGATAACGTTACCAATAGCAAGCATTTCCAGGTCGATCTTACCGTCAACTTCAAAAATGCTCTTGTCGAGGTCAATAATGGCATCCTGATCCATTTCGCCGTATGCATCGTCGCTGGCAAGAGTAAACTCAAAATCGTCGCCGGTTTTAAGCGTGCTAAGGTGTTCTTCAAATTTTGGGAGCATCTGGCCGTTTCCGAAAAGGAAAACCAACGGATCACCAGCCCTGGTTTCTTCAATAATCTCACCTTTAGCGTCGTCACGTTTAAGTATATAACTAAGAGAAACTACTGTGTTTTTTGTAATTTGCATTCGTATTAATTTTTAATGATTAAGAATTGAATTAACAATGAAAATATACTTTAGTTTTCAGAAGCAGTTTTTTATTCGGCTTCCACTGCCGTCGAGTCAGCCGAAACTGCAAGAGAATCTGCTTTCGGATATGGAGTTTGACAGGAATAATCCTTGTCGATTTTAATCGTAGGTTTTGGAAATTTCTGTCTGTATTCTTTCAGGCTTTCGTCTTTCAGCACTTTTGCCATAAACCTGCCATAAACAGGCTGTGCGGTGCGCAAGCCTTCGCCGATATGCGATGTTTTAAAATGGATTGCCCTGTCATCATTACCAACCCAGCAACCAGCCACAAGCCCGGGAGTTACACCAATAAACCAGCCATCAGTATAATCCGATGAAGTTCCGGTTTTACCACCGAAATCGGTTCCATATCTGAAAAGATCATACTCGAACAATCCTTGCGTGGTTCCACCAGGTTCGGTAAGTCCGGATCTGAGCAGTATACTCATCAGGAAAGCTGTTTCAGGATTCAGAACCTGTTTTTTCTCTGGTTTTGATTCATAGATAACTTTTCCGTTGCGATCCTCAATCCTGGTCACTAAAATAGGTTTCACCAGATTTCCGTCGTTCACAAAAGTACAATAGGCATCAATCATTTCTGCCAGGTTTACATCGCTCGATCCAAGGCAAATAGAAGGGACTGCCGTCAGTTCCGATTCAACGCCGAGTTTATGTGCATATTCTATTACCTTTTGCCAACCGATTTTTTGAGCAAGCTGAACTGCCACAGAGTTTACCGACCGGGCAAAAGCATGTTTCAACGTCATACTGCCGGCATGACTGCGATCAACATTTTTAGGGCTCCACTCCTTCTCTTCCCCATTCTCGGTATATTTTATTGATACCGGCTGATCTGTGATCATATCGCATGGACCATAACCCTGGTCAAAGGCTGCCGCATAAACAAAAGCTTTAAAAAGTGATCCGGGCTGACGTTTGGACTGGTTTACATGATCATACTTGAAATAATTATAATTGATTCCGCCAACCCAGGCTTTCACGAAACCCGTATTGGGTTCCATTGCCATGAATCCTGTCTGAAAAAACTTCTGGTAATATTTTAACGAATCCAAAGTTGAGATAGTAGTATCGCGTTCGCCGGAAAAAGTAAAGACTTTCATTTTATGCTTTGCACTCAAAGCCAAACGAATACTATCGCTGCCTTCACCATATTTTTTTATCAACAACTTATACTGAGGTAATTCAGTAGCTTTTTTCAGGAAATAACCTGGAACTTCTTTCCCGTCTTCATCTTTCCAGGGAACTACAGCATCACCCCCAGCCTGGTTAAAAACACGCTGCAGGCTTCTCATATGTTCAGCCACAGCTTCTTCGGCATATTTCTGCATTCGCGAATCTATAGTTGTATAAATTTTGAGGCCATCGGTCCATACATCGCTGCCGGTTTCCTTGCTCCAGGCCTGCAGATCGCGGACAATGGCATCGCGCAGGTATGTCATATTACCTTTTGAAAAACTTTTACGCTGAAAATGAAGTTTCAGTGGCAGTGCGATGAGCGAATCTTTTTCAGTCTGGCTGATATACCCATATTTCTCAAGCTGCCCGATAACCTGGTTACGCCTGGCTTTGGATCGTTCAGGATTAGCCACAGGGCTGTATGATGAAGGAGCTTTTAATAATCCTATAAGAACCGCGGATTCGCTATATGTCAATTCAATAGGCTTTTTACTAAAAAACGTGGAGGCTGCTGAATTTATCCCGTATGCATGGCTTCCAAAATCCACCGTGTTAAAATACATGATAATAATGTCATCTTTTGAATAATACATTTCAATTTTGAATGCATTGATCCATTCTTTAGCCTTACTAATAAGTGTTGAAATTCCCGGGATAAAGCCGAGCAACCCGGTAGAATAATCTTTACGGGTTTTAAAAAGGTTTTTAACAAGTTGCTGGGTAACAGTACTTCCCCCGCGTCTGTCGCCCTGTATCACCGACCACATGGCCGCCACAGTTGCTTTTATATCAATTCCATGATGTTGATAAAACCTGACATCTTCCGTAGCAATTAACGTATTGACCAGATTTTTGGGTAAATCCTCATAAACAGCAGGCGTCCGGTTCTCAGTAAAAAACGAACCAATCTGTTTTCCATCGGCTGAGATGATTTCGGAAGTAAGACTGATATCAGGATTTTTAAGTTCACTGATTTTTGGGGAACTTCCGAAAAGCCAGAAAAGATTAATATCAATAGCAAGTGTGAGCAGCAGGAAAAATGCCAGTGAATAAATCCCTACCAACACAGCTTTCAGCCATAAAGGAGCTTCACGCGGTATCCTGATCCATTCTTTGGTTATGAATTTAATCCTGTAATACAATCTCAGTGCTTTCTCACCGAGGACGCCTACCTTACTTTTGAGGTTACTGTCCTTCATTTGACGGGGATCTTTCCTTTAAGTTAAGCTACAAAAATACTTCATTTTTGGTTCATTTCCTTGCATCTGCGTTTTTCGTGCCAACATTACGAAAGTTCAGTTTTATCAATTGCCGCAAGCCGCTGTAAAAGAGCAGGATGCGAATAATGTATGAAAACATACCAAGGATGAGGAGTTAGGTTGCTCAGGTTTTTTACTGAAAGCTGTTTCAATGCTTTCTGAAGTGCTCCAGGCTTCGAGAGACTTACGGCAAACTGGTCAGCTTCATATTCATGCTTGCGCGAAATGGAATTAAACAAAATGCCTAAAACCATCGAGACAGGGCTATATAAAATGCCGAAAGCGATTACCGAAATATGGAAAGACGCCACTGAAGCACCCAACGCTAAAGCGGGTAACATACTTTTTAGTAACAACGACAATAAAAACAGCAACACCCCTGTTTGCAATATTCCCGAAATCAATCCTTTGAGCACATGTTTCTTTTTATAGTGTCCAATTTCGTGGGCAAGCACCGATGCCAGTTCATCAACGCTGTGTTCATTAACAAGTGTATCAAAAAGCACAATACTCTTTTTGCTTCCAAACCCACTGAAATAAGCATTCCCACGTGTACTTCGCTTTGATCCGTCCATAATACTGATATCTTTCAGATTAAAATCCGCCCGTTTTGCAACTTGTTCAATTGCATCGCGTAGTTCACCCGCAGGGAGAGGCGTAAGTTTATTGAATATAGGAACCAGAAGCGTGGTATAGAAATAACTGACAAACAAAGTAAATACAGAAATGCTTATCCAGGCTAGAACCCAGAACCATGAACCTGATTTTTCATAGATAAATACAATCAGCGATAAAATTCCACCACCAATCACAGCCGCAAGTAACCAGCCTTTCAGTTTATCA
Organism: Bacteroidales bacterium; assembly: GCA_963665485.1. Classification (GTDB taxonomy): domain Bacteria; phylum Bacteroidota; class Bacteroidia; order Bacteroidales; family UBA4417; genus UBA4417. The sequence goes on from OY762227.1 coordinate 3,990,670, forward strand.
ATCACATAAGTTTTGGGTGTGGTTTTATTGAATCCATAACGTTCCTCAATCACAAAAGTGTGATACACTTCCAGTGGAATACTAAGCAGATCGAAAGTGAATCCTATTATTCCAAAGAAGAATATAGAGAGTAAAATGGCTGAATCTGTATAAGACCTTAGTAACACATCAACCCATGCAAATCCGTCAAAAAGTAGCATTACTAAAATTGCCAGGAACGAAAGAACATCCGAAAGAAGCCCAAACCTGTAATTATCCCGGTCGTAATCCTGCTGCCTGCTGTAGGTTTCTTCGTCATAAAATCCTTTTAAGACTTCGGGTAAAACATTGCTGCGCGTTGTTGTGTTCAGATAATTGATCCATTGGTCGAAAACAAAACCGGCAATTATGATGGCAAGGATGATGTAGTAGAGAATTTGGGGAGACATTATGAGTTATGAGTTATGAGTTATGAGTTATGAGTTGTGAATTGTGAATTTTGAGTTGTGAGTTGTGAGTTTTGAATTTTGAGTTATGAGTTGTGAATTGTGAATTTTGAGTTGTGAATTTTGAGTTATGAGTTGTGAGTTGTGAGTTTGGGAAGCAACTACTTCTTTTTTGATTTTGAATTTTGCAAGTCTTCTGCAAGCCGGAATTTAACAATTTCGGTTATCAGCTTGAATGGGAGTGGTTTATCGAGTGGAAACTGAACAGATCCTTTAGCATTTTTATAGATTGAAAGTTCTTTTTTAAATACCGCAATACCGGAAGCTTTCGGATAAAAACCAATGTGTTTGGAATAGGCAGCGAACCAAACCAATATACCATTTAATTTAAACGCCGGCATTCCATAACTTATAACTTCAATTGCCTGAGGGGCAGCTTCTTTAATGGTCGCCCGACATTGTTCCAGGATTACCCGGGTGCTTTGAGGAAAGTTGTCGATATATTCGTCAACATTCTTTGGCTTATGATCGATCATTTAAAATGATTTTTTGTAAGTAATTCATTTAAAGCACTATCCACAAAAACTCAAAACTTATATTTCATTGCTCAAATCTGCTATTCAATCAATAACTGCCATTGCGTTTACGGATAAACCATTCTGCCGAAAGCAGTCCAAGAAGCAGTAGTAAAACAGGAAGAAAACTAACCAGGTCGGTGTAGCGTTTCTGGGTATAGGCAACAGTTTTGAGGTCGTCGCGGGATTCAAGTAATTTCACAATATCCTCCATTTGATACGGGTAAACCATTTTACCTTTATGCCGGCTGGCTATATTGTTGAGCAGAACATGATTAGCGACCGTATTCATTGATTCAACATTTAATGCCATTACGGTAAACATCCCGGTTTTCTGGAATGCTTTTCCTGCAAAAGTGGTGGCTGCTTTGTACGAATATTCGCCAGGAGCAAGACTTCCGGCATTCAGGTAATACGCATTTGATGTTCGTGTAAATGCATATGGGAAAGCTTTCTTATTCACATCCGTGATTACAATATTTACTTCAGGTTCATTTACAAGCTGATAGCTGTCGTTGTATAGCTCAGCATCTATTTCAACAGCTTCGTTTTCAGTAAAACTGTTTTTTAAAATTACCCTGAAATGACTTTTATCCTCTTTTACTGCCAGATACTGGATGATTTTTGCAAATAATTCATCAAATGCTTGCTGGTTCCCGGCCTTGGCATAATTAGCCAGTCGCCAGCGCCAGATTCCTTCGCCTGTGATAGTTGCCGATTTACGATCGACGCCCTGGTTAAAAAGAATTAAGGGAATTCGTGTATTCACCGCTCCGATTTTCTGATACAATAACACCTGAGCTGCAGTACCTGGTTTATACTGGCTGAATGGAACACTCAATGGAGGAAATTCCGGAATCATATGCTCAATTTCAGGACCGGGCGAAAAAAGGCTGAAATCAGGATTTAATATTCCTGTTGCCTCATTAAATGAACTTAGTGAAGGGGAAATCTGCAAACCTGCCATCAGGCTGTTATATGCCGGAATATTGGATTGACTTCCAATGATATAAAGAACAGGTACCGGTATTGTTTTCAACTGGTTTGTAACATGGAAACCAACATCATTCACCGAAGGAATCTGGTGCAGAATAACCAGGCTATACGATGCAATTGAGCCGTTAAAATCGCTGAGCATAAAATTATCAACCGAATAATTTCGATTCTTTTCAATAGCTTGTTTTAATGCGGCTACATCAGGGTGAGGAGAAGCTTGTAATAAAAGTATCTTCTGACGGCTGTCAAGTACTTCAACAAATATTTCCTGGAAATTATTAGCCGTACTTATTTCGCCTGGAATTGCCGGAACCGAAATACGGTATCGTTGTATTCCGGTTTTAGATGCCGTAAGTTTTGTTGTGAATGTGTGCGAAAAGGTTGGCTGGCCTATCGGAAAATTCTCGCTATAAAACTGCTGATCACCCGACGCTACACTTATTTTACTCTGCGATCCTTCGCATTTAAACGCGTTAACTGTAATTTCAACAGGAAAATCGTTACCCAGAAACGCTATCCGGTTGTAATTTACTCTCGAAATTTTAATATCCTTTTGCTGCAAAGTATCTCCCATGGCTATGGTATAAATACTATATGGCGCATTATCAGATACATATAAAGGATCCGTGCCCTGGTTGTAAATTCCATCACTGGCAAGGATCAAAGCCGCAAGGTTCCGGTTTGAATACCTATCACGGATCTCATTGAAAAGGCTCTCAATATTGGTTTGCTTTTCAGAAAAAGAAGGTTCTTTACCACGTGTAATTTTATCACCGAATTTGTAGGTCTGAACATCATACTTTTCCGACAGATCGTTAGCCAGTTTCCGGTATTTGTCAACAAACTCAGCTTTATAATAGGATGAGTCCTTACCCAAAATAATTGAACCGGAATTGTCGATAGCAAGCAATACAATCGGTTTCTCTGTATACCGGGATATGCTTTTTAAGAGTGGAGAAAGAAGTAAAAATGCTATAATCGTAATAGCGGTGCCCCTTAGGATTGCTAATATTCTTGTCGTTAAAGGGTTGAAATCAGCATTTTTTTTATAAAAATAAAGCAAACCGGCATAGACTGCGCCCGCCAGGATACATAATAACAGTAACCAGAAAGAATATGACGTAATAAGCGAAAATCCCACTACTGATAAGGGTTTTATAAATAACCCGGCAAAGGTCGCAAAATTTTCGCTTATTCAGGAATATTTCAAAAAAGGATGAATCGTGTAAAATGCAGTTTTACTTTTTTAGTTCAACCAGTAGAGTTGTGCCTGACAGATTTCCCTTTTTATCAAAGGTTTCGGTTTTTACATTTCCGGCTCCCATATTTACATATTCCGTTACAGTTGCATATATTTTGAACATCATTTTAGTTTCAACATTATAGGTAATTTTGTAACACTCGAAAGTTCCGGCCGGAACCGTTACTGATTCGATGCCTATAACTTTCCGGTTCGTTACATTTATCACCAGATTCAAAAGGCTTACTCCTCCTGTTGCAGCAGAAACACTGATGCTGGCATCTGGTAAAACCTGGCCAGCCGACAGGTTCGACGGATATATCAGATCTTTACTATCAACGCTAACTTCCATTCCTTTAAACGCTTCCATTGATTTTGGATCAATCATGCTCTGCATATCCACATAAAATTCCCCACCCTCGCATTTCATGACATACTCTTTTGTCGACTGATTTTTGTTTTTGGCGTCAGCATATTCACTTTTCATCTTGTAAATGGTTGCTGCACCAGCCTTGCTTACACTCAAACAAGTGGAACGATTAGTGCTGGTTACTTTTCCCTTGGCATCCTGGCTCTGGTAAGCAGTTACCATTCCTTCCGATAAGTTATACATGCCACATTCTTGTGCTGAACTTTTTCCACACAGAACCAGAACAAGCATAATTACAAAATAAATCTTCATGATTTTCATATAAATGATTTTTAAATTTTGGTAGTACAAACTTAATAATAAATATCCTATCTATAAAATCAAGATATATAGATTCCCGGCAATAAATTTAATTGCTATACTCAGCAGTATTCATTTGCGGATATTATTGATAATAAAATATTTTCTATTTAGGTATTAGTGTACCTAAATTATTATATACCTTTGCACAGAATTTATCTACACATCAGGAGTAATTCTTTACGGTGTTAAATATATATTATACAAAATCTAAAAAACATAACGATGAGCGAGTTAATCAATAATTCGAAAAACAGGAAAGAGCTTCTGAAGCACATGATACTTCAATTGCATATAGGCGAAGCTCCCGAAGCAATTAAAACACAACTCACCAATCTGCTGAAAGGTATACCTTACGACGAAGTAGTTGAAGTTGAACAGGAACTTATCAAAGAAGGACTTCCTGTAGAGGAAGTTTTAAAACTTTGCGATATCCATTCCATGGTACTTGATGGCAATATTGATCAGTCAGGGGCAAAAGCAATTCCTGCCGGTCATCCGGTCGATACCTTTAAAAAAGAGAATCGTGAACTCGAAAAACTGGTATTGCAACTCAATGGTATATTTGAAACTATTAAAAAAGTGTCAGAAACTAATAGTACTGAAGTTAATGATAACGCAGTTATGCAGATGCTGGCCATTTTCAATGCACTGACTGATGTAGATAAACACTACCGTCGCAAGGAAAACCTGCTTTTCCCTTTCCTCGAAGCCAAAGGAATAACAGGACCGCCAACCGTAATGTGGGGCAAGCACGACGAAACTCGTGCCTCGTTGAAAAATGCAATCGAAGTCTTGCAAAATTCAACAGGGGCAACCGCGAAGGAAATGGCTGATATTATCGAGATCGTCTTGGCTCCTGCTTCAAAATCGATAACCGAAATGATCATGAAGGAAGACGAAATTCTTTTTCCAATGGCCATGGACGAACTCTCCGACAAGGAATGGTATGAAGTTTTGCAGCAAACCAACGAAATAGGGTATTGTCTTTTTGATCCGACAGAAGATTGGTTTCCGGATACTATGGAAAATACGCCAACCGATTTGCATACCGAATTTGCAGGTGGAAAAGTCCACTTGCCAAGTGGAAGCTTTACCGTAAATGAATTAACAGTTCTGCTGAATACATTACCAATTGATATCACTTTCGTGGATAAGGATGACAAAGTGAAATTCTTTACACAGGGCCATCATCGCATATTTGACAGGAACAGGGCTATACTTGGTCGGGATGTACGCATGTGCCATCCGCCTCACAGTATGCACATCGTAGATCAGATACTTAATGATTTTAAAAGCGGTAAAGAAATTGCCGCACCTTTCTGGATTCAGATGGGCGGGAAATTCATATATATCAATTATTTCCCTCTTCGCGACAAGGATGGCAAATACCTGGGAACCATTGAATTCTCACAGGATCTGACAGAACTTCGTGCCTTAGAAGGTGAGCAAAGATTGCTTTCTTATGGTATGAAGTAAAAAGATAGTTAATAGTTATTTGAAAATAGAAAATGGGAAATATGAATCTTAGAAAATTCAAAAATCCCAATTCAAAAATCCCTAATCAGAAATCCCAAATTCCAATTCCCAAAGCCCTAGCAACTAACACCTAACCCCCTAACTCCTTAAAATAATGAGTAAGCCACAGATAACACCGCAAACCCGGATCGGGGACTTCCTGGACAACTATCCGGAACTTGAGGAATTGCTGATCAGCCTCTCCCCTGCTTTTGAGAAGCTGAAAAACCCTGTTTTAAGGCGAACCATAGGAAGAGTTGCTACCTTTCAACAAGTAGCCGTGGTTGGAAATATCCCACTCGAAACCATTATTAATTCACTGCGCAATGCTGCAGGACAAAATCAAACCGACGAAATTATGAGCACAAACAACGACCTGTATGCGAAACCTGACTGGTTTAATGCATCTTTTATAATTGAAACTCTTGATGCCCGCGAGATGTTGCAGGCCGGACAACACCCACTTGCCGAGGTTCTTACTAAAACTTCAGCCATGCAATCAGGACAGATTTTTGAACTGATAACTCCGTTTACACCTATGCCACTAATCGAAAAAGTTTCAGATAAAGGCTGCTCACCCTATGTGAAAACAGTGACTGACTCTGAAATTCATACGTATTTTTTAAAAGCATAATAAGTTAATATCCCGAATTCACTTGTTGGTGAATTTGGGATATTCCGATTGAACACAGTATATTTGCTAATAATTCAGCCAGAAAGGCAAAACTCTTCCGGCTTGATATTAGTAAACGAAATATTGAATGAAAAAGGTAAGCTCTGCTTTGGCATATTATTTAGCAGTTCCTTTTATGTATTTTTTTTCGGTCCTGCCCTGGGCAGTACTCTTTATATTTTCCGATTTCTTTTTCCTGCTGATTTATTATGTAATTGGATACAGGCGGAAAATTGTAAGAATGAACCTTACCAATTCCTTTCCTGAGAAATCAATTAAAGAGCAGAGAAGTATTGAATTCCGGTTTTACAGGTATTTTACTGATTTGGTTTTTGAGATGCTTAAACTCCTGACAATGAGCACGAAGCAGAAACTGGCACATTGCAGTATGGATACTGAATCCCAACTATTGTTTAAAGACTTGTATTCAAAAGGAAGAAGCGGCATAGTGGTTTTCGGCCATTATGGCAATTGGGAATATTGTTCTTCAGGATTACCATTACAAATTGAATTCCAGCCATATATAGTTTATCATCCATTAACCAATACCTATTTCAATCGTTTGATGTCACACCTTCGAACAAGTACCGGGTGCAAATTGTATACAATGGCAGGTACATTAAAAGGGATGATAGCAAATCGGGATGAACTGAATATGACTGCCTTTCTGAGCGACCAGGCGCCCAGGCGTAAAGGTGCCTATTGGTCAAAATTCCTAAACCAGGAAACTGCGGTTCACAGCGGTTCCGAAAAAATCGCGCAAAAGCTTCAGATGGCAGTATTATATGGCAGTCTGGAAAGAGTAAAAAGGGGAACATATATTTTTCATGTTCAATTGATTTGTGAGGATGCTTCAAAAACACAAGTTGGTGAAATCACCGAAAATCATTTGCGGTTACTCGAAAAAGATATACGCAACGCACCTGAATACTGGCTTTGGACACACCGGAGATGGAAAATTAGAAAGCTGAATGAAATTTAAAATAAACCTTGGTAAATCTGAACTCATTTGATATGTAGAATCTGGTAATATATTTTTAAGAAACTTATTTTTCCCCATAGATAGCCTTGCTTTATAAGACATTATTTATATTTTTAATTTTTATATCTTTGAATATCAATCATATAAAAATCATAAGAATTCATCATAATTTTGATTTAAATAACAACTTCCAACAATCCGATCCTATATTCAATTATTTTTTCATTACTTTTGTGTCAAATAATTGTAACTTTTTAGTGTAAATGGGAATATTGCAAGATAAATTATCGGAATATGATGCTCCGCAAAAAGTAATGGAAGCAGGTATCTACCCTTATTTCAGGGTTATAGAATCGGATCAGGATACTGAAGTTCTGATAAATGGGAAAAAAGTTTTAATGTTTGGTTCCAACAGTTACCTGGGACTTACATGCCATCCAAAAATTAAGGAAGCAGCAAAAAAAGCAATTGACAAATATGGAACCGGTTGTGCCGGATCCAGGTTTTTGAACGGCACACTCGACATTCATATTGAATTGGAGGAAAGGCTGGCCAGATTAATGAATAAGGATGGAGCCATTTGTTACAGCACTGGTTTCCAGGTTAACCTGGGTGTTGTATCTGCTCTTGCTGGTCGAAACGATTACTTACTACTTGATGAATTGGATCATGCATCCATCATTGAAGGCAGCCGGCTTTCATTTTCAAAAATATTTAAGTTTCAACACAATAACATGAAGTCCCTTGAAGCAAAGTTGAAACTTTGTGAGCCCGACAAAATCAAGTTGATTGTTGTTGATGGAATTTTCTCCATGGAAGGTGACATTATCAATTTACCTGAAGTTGTGAGGCTGGCCGAAAAGTACAAAGCATCCATAATGGTTGACGATGCTCACTCAATCGGAGTAATAGGCAAAAACGGGGCCGGAACAGCTTCACATTTTGGCCTTACGGATAAGGTAGATCTCACCATGGGAACCTTTTCCAAATCATTGGCTTCCTTAGGTGGATTTATTGCCGCCGACAAAGAAATTATTAATTACCTGAAACACAATTCCCGATCGTTGATTTTCAGTGCCAGCATGACACCTTCATCGGCAGCTACTGTTCTTGCGGCCCTTGATATTATGGAATCGGAACCCGAAAGGATTAAACATCTTTGGGATTTAACCCATTATGCCCAACAAGCTTTCAAGGACATGGGGTTCGATACAGGTAAATCTGCTTCACCAATAATTCCTTTATTTATTCGGGATGAGATAGCTGCATTGCAAATGACCAAACTTCTCCTGGAAGATGGAGTGTTTGTAAATCCTGTTGTTTCACCTGGTGTGCCAAAAGAAGACAGCCTGATACGTTTCTCACTGATGGCTACTCACACTTTTGAACAATTAGATATTGCAATCGAAAAGATTGCAAAAACAGCTGTTAAACTTGGTGTACTGAATGCTGAAACAGTAGTAAAATAAATACTTAGTCAATCTGTATTTAGAAATTCCCTATGCAAAAAGTTGTATTTATTACCGGTATATCATCAGGATTTGGTAAAAAAACAGCCGAGTTGCTGGCTTCAAAAGGTCATATTGTATATGGCACAGTCCGTAAAGAAATAGAAGCTATTCCGAATGTCAACATTCTAAAAATGGACCTGCTTGATCATTTATCCATTAAGCAGGCTGTGGGCATTGTTCTGCAAAAAGAAGGTCGTATCGACATTTTGATAAATAATGCCGGAGCGCATACCGGAGGTTCTATTGAAACCAGCTCTATCGAAAATATCAGGCTTCAGTTGGATACCAATGTTATGGGAATGGTGTACATGCTAAAAGAAGTTTTGCCATCAATGCGGCAAAAACGGGAAGGAACGATAATAAATTTTAGTTCCATCGGAGGATTAATGGGCTTGCCGTTCCAGGGAATTTATTCAGCCAGTAAATTTGCCATCGAAGGAATAAGTGAAGCGCTACGAATGGAATTAAAGCAATTCAATATTAAAGTTGTAGTGATTAACCCTGGTGATTTCCACACCAATAATACCGCCAACCGGCGAAATTTCCTGGCTAAAACAGCTAACGATCCATATGCTGAACAATTCGCTAAATCATTGGCCATTATAGAGAGAGATGAAAATGGAGGTTGGCCGCCAGAAGTTTTGGCAAAAAAACTTGTGAAAATTATCGAATCGAAGAAACCCTGTCATCGGTATGTGATTGCGACTGCTGAGCAAAAACTGGCAGTGGTTCTTAAAAAGATACTTCCGTCAGCCTGGTTTATGAAAATATTGGCACCACATTACGGAATAAAGTAACCTTTTAAGTATATCAGATTTTGTTTTACCACTAAATTTGAATTCATTTGCCTGATTCATTTTACTACAATAAAAAAAGCAGACTCCTCAATGGAATCTGCTTTTTTATTTATAATCTTCAATTTTAGGTATTCATTCCACCACATACGCTTAGTACCTGACCGGTAACATAAGCCGAAAGATCAGAAGCGAAGAAAACACAGGCCTGGGCCACATCTTCGGGTTTGCCACCACGACGCAGAGGAATCTGCGCGGCCCATTGGGTACGAACTTCTTCGGAGAGCTTAGCCGTCATTTCGGTTTCAATATAACCCGGAGCGATGGCGTTGCATCGGATATTTCTTGATCCTAATTCCTGCGCAACTGATTTAGTAAATCCGATTAATCCCGCTTTAGAAGCTGAATAATTGGACTGACCAGCATTGCCATTAATCCCAACAACAGAACTCATATTGATGATAGAACCCGAGCGTTGTTTGAGCATATATTTCTGAACAGCCTTGGTTAGATTGAATACTGATTTCAGGTTAACCTTTATTACAAGATCCCAGTCAGCTTCTGCCATACGCATCAGCAGGTTGTCACGTGTAATACCTGCATTGTTTACAAGGATGTCAACCCGGCCAAATTCTTTTGCTATTTCATCAACAACGCGTTCGCTGTCGTCGAAAGAACTTGCATCCGATGCATATCCAATAGCTTTAACACCTAAAGCTTGTATTTCAAGTTCGGTAGCTTCCATAATTTCGTCGCGGCGCATATCGGTGAATGCAACTGAGGCACCCTGTTGAGCAAATGCAATAGCAATCGCCTTGCCGATGCCACGGGAAGCTCCGGTTATCAGGGCTACTTTTCCTTCGAGTAGTTTCATTTTTTTTCGAAATATTAGGTTAATAAATATTTGTTTATTGGGTGATGAGATTTTCAATCTCATCATATTCGTAAATATGACAATTGAGATTAACTATCTCAACACCAGTTTCACTCCTTTGGATTCGATTAAAATTCGAAACACCCGGTGCATATTACAAGTTGAGATTGAAAATCTCAACGCCCAAAGTTAAGCCCATTTAACAAGATTAAAGTCCATCCGATGAGGAAGTAAAGGATTTTTAGGGGTAACACGGAAAGCAAAGTCAAACACGCCGGCAAGCGGAGTTTCAACCTCAATTACGAAATGTGCCAGGTTGCCATCCACGGTTGTAAGGTGCAATTCGAAAATCGATTGCGGTTCAACCATATGATCATTAACTTTCTGACCTAAGATCATTTCGATCATAATATCGTCGGGAGCAATATCGCCCAGGTTTAGGATAAGTTCAGCATTGAAAATATCGCCCAGGTTCAGCACATCATTAGTTGGATTCGGTAGAATAACATCAACGATTTCGATACCATCCCAATTACGTATCATTCTGAACTTCCACGATGCAAGACTTCGCATTGCGGCATTGTCATCCTCTTTCAACAGAGCGGAACGGGTGGCAAGTTTATGATAATACTTCTCATAATAATCATCCAGCTGACGTTTCATGGTAAAATGAGGGGCGATTCCGGAAATCGTGTTTTTTACATATTTAACCCAACCATGCGGTACTTCATCATTATCACGATCATAGAAAGCGGGGATGATTTCATCTTCAAGGATGTTGTAAATGGTTTCAGCATCAAGTTCATCCTGAAATTGTTGATTTTCGTAAGTAATTTCTTCCTTGAGAGCCCATCCGGCATCTTCACGGTAACCTTCGGCCCACCATCCATCAAGTACACTGAAATTTACGACGCCATTCATAACAGCTTTTTCGCCACTGGTTCCGCTGGCTTCCAGCGGACGAGTAGGCGTATTAAGCCAGATATCAACACCCTGAACTAGTTTTCGGGCCATGGCCATATTATAATTATCAAGGAAGATAATTTTGCTGACAAATTGTGGCATACGCGACACTTCAACGATTCGTTTAATAAGGTCGGCACCAGCTTTATCAGCAGGGTGTGCTTTACCGGCAAAAACAAATTGTACCGGTAATTTTTCATTGCCCAATATTTGCGCAAGACGTTCGATATTGGAAAAAAGTAAATGAGCGCGTTTATAAGTCGCAAACCTGCGGGCAAAACCAATGGTAAGTGCATTGCTATCAAGCGACTCCATAATCTGGATAATTTGCTTCGGTTTTTCCGAACTTGTCCCCATGGAATCCTTCAGGTGCTTCTTTATATAACTAACAAGTTCACCCCTAAGGTCCTGCCTGATCTGCCAGATGCGTTCGTCCGGAACATTGTGTATCTTCTTCCAGTATTCCGGATTCGACTGATCCTGTAAATATGCAGGACCAAATTCCTGGAGATATAATTTTTTCCATTTTGCATTTGTCCAGGTTGGAAGATGTACACCATTGGTAACATATCCAATGTGAATTTCATTTTCGTAAAATCCGTTGTACATATCTTTGAACATTTGCCTGCTCACCTGGCCATGAATGCGGCTTACACCGTTCATTTCCTGCGAAAGCTTAGCAGCCAATACGCTCATCGAGAATTTCTGATCGTTGTGGTTCTCGTAATACCGCCCAAGATTCATAAAGGTATTCCATGAAATATTAAGACGGATGGCATAATGAGGAATATAGGTACGTAACAGATCTTCGGTAAATGCATCGTGACCGGCAGGAACCGGTGTGTGCGTTGTAAATAATGTGGAAGCTCTTACCAATTCAATTGCCTGAAGGAATGACAGCTGATGGTTTTGTACGTATTCGCGCAAGCGTTCAATACCTATAAATGCAGCGTGGCCTTCGTTACAGTGATACAAGTCAGGTTCAATACCCATTGCTTCGATCATACGGATACCACCTACACCAAGCAATAATTCCTGTTTGAAACGCACTTCAAGATCTCCGCCATATAACTGGTGAGTTACAAACCTGTCGTTTTCGGAATTCTCTTCGATGTCGGCATCAAGTAAATACAAAGGAATACGTCCAACTTCGAGCTTCCATACTTTGGCGTACAATACGCGTCCGGGTAATGAAATACCGATTGTGATCCATTCTCCATCAGGGTACCTAACAGGTTTTATCGGTAAATGGTTGAATCGCTGCGGGAAATACTGAGGAATCTGTTCTCCAAAAGGTGATAATGTCTGTTTAAAATAACCGTAACGATATAAAAGTCCAATACCAATCATATCAGAATTAGAGTCGGATGCTTCTTTCAGGTAATCACCAGCCAGTACGCCTAATCCGCCTGAATATATCTGAACACTTTCGTGAAGGCCAAATTCCATACTGAAATAGGCGATTTTAGGCCCCTTCTTTTCAACACTTTTCGCCATGTAAGCATCGAAATGCTCTACTGCTAACTTGAGCCTGGACATAAAGTCCTCATTTTTCTCAAGTGCTTGTAATTGACTAAATGTGAGAGATTCGAGCAAAGCAATCGGGTTATGTTCCGAATTTTCCCACCGGTTGGGATCAATAAGCCTGAACAAGTCGGTAGCTTCACTATTCCAGCACCAATAGAGGTTACGGCTGAGTTTCAACAACCCCTTCAACGCATCGGGAAACATATGACGAACACGGACTTTACGCCATTCGGGAGAGGAAGGTTTTTTCCCATTTACGCTAATAACTGTCTCAGCCTGTCTTTTATCACGAAATAAGTCGGAGCGATCGGCAACTTTCTCGAGCGCACTGGAATAGGCTTGCTTATAGTATTTAAGCAAATTACTCCATAAAGCAGTATGCGCAACCGAAATTGCCGAAGCCGAGAGTTCAGCCCGCCTGTTTTCCGACATTTTTTCGAACGACAAAATAACCGAAACAATAGAATTTACTACAAATTCATTATTCTCGTCATTACGTTCAATTACTGTAATACCGCCATCTTTGGTAATACTCCTGACCCATAAACCAAAACCAGCCAATGTGGTAGTAACAGTTGGTACGCCAAAAACAAGGCTTTCGAGCGGAGTATAACCCCATGGCTCATAATAGGAAGGGAAAACTGATAGATCAAATCCAGGGAGAAGGTCGTAATAAGTGAGATTAAAGACACCATCGTTTCCATTGAGGTAACTGGGGACAAATATTACTTTTACCTGGTCTTGTAACGAATTGAAAAGACTATTTTCTTTCAGTCGTTTGAGAATGGGATCATAATCAGGTTCAAAGAGTCCATGGGTAAGATAGTGTCTGTCATCAGTACTTTCGAAATTGCCTGATTCAATTTTTTCGGCTAAACCCTGAACCGGCCCGGAATGATGCGCGGGAATGGTAATAAACGCCACTACAGGATAGGTGAGCTTTTCATTATGATTAAGGTTAGCCAGTGCATCCAGAAAAAGATCAATTCCTTTATTTCTGAATTCATACCTTCCGCTGTTGAGGAGAAAAAGCGTATCAGCTGGCAGCGGATGCCCTGTAACTGCCTGGGCAACAGCAAGAAGTTTCTCGCGGGCAACTAGTCTCTTTGTTGACAGTGTTTCTTCATCAAGGAAGAGAGAATCATCAAAACCATTCGGTGTTATAATATCAGGTTCCCGGTCCAGAAACTGCCGGCATTCGTTTGAGGTAAGTTTGCTTACTGTAGTAAACGTATCGCTCTCAACGGCAGCAATATGTTCAAGGGAGTGCTTTGCCATAACCTGGAACCGATGAGCCATGGCATCGCCATGGTAATCTTCGAAGCGGCTGTATAACGGCAGGTTATTACCGGCTATACATCTTCCAACAACAGTGGCATGAGTTGTAAATACGGTTCCTATCTGTGGAACACGGTCATTCAGGTAAAGTATTCCACCGCCTGTCATCCATTCATGAAACTGTGCAACAATCTTGTCCTGGGCAGTAAGGCTGAATTCATAAAAGCTTTCAATAACTTTTCCGGCAGCATAACCAAACAATGCAGGTTCAAAATAATCCCATGATCCGGTAATACTATCCAGTTTATATTTTTCCCAGAATTCAGCCAGAATTTTGTCTTTGGAAGGAATGTATTGTGTAAAATCAACAAGTATTGCGATGGGCCGGCCTTTAATATTCCATCTTCCTATTTTAATACGCAAGCCTTCGTTTTCGGCACGTTCGCGCCAAACCCGTAATATGGATTTATCTTCGGTAAATTCTGGGTTTTGGCTGGTCTCTTTCCATACGTCAGGACCTATAAGGATGTAATTATTTCCATATTCCTGCTGAATTCCGGGAGCCTTGGTGGCTACTACCGTATGAATTCCGCCAACTTTGTTGCAAACTTCCCAACTTACCTCAAACAGGTAATCGGGTTTAAGTATTTTCTTTTCACTCATAGATTAGATTCAGATTCAAGTAATTTAGTGCAGGAATATCAGATAACTTGCACAAAAACCGAACTCCTGACAGGTAAGAAACCTGACTAGGAGGCCTGCAAAAATACAAATTAAAAATTAAACGGCTTTTATGTTGTTCACATTTGGTCCGTAATGTGAATAACATTCTCCGGATTTTAACCCTTTCGTGATTTGGTTTCAGCTTTCTTTTGTGGTTTTTCCGAAACAGGGGTTTTGACTTTTATTTCCTTTTTAGCAGGAACTTTAGTTGATGAAGAAGCTTTTGCTTTGGCTGATTGGGCTGGTTTAAGTGCAGCTTTAACACCAGGCACCGGCTGGTTTTCAGCATACTCTTTTACGCGAATCAAAAAGTCTGAAAGAACATTCATATAATTCAGGAAAGCCTCATAGGGAGAACCATATGGGTTGAAATAATGGTGTACAACTCCATCGCTGAACCATTTGGTACACATGTAGTAAAAATGATCGCTAGCCTGGAGATAATTCCAGTCACGGTTCAGATCAGAATCAGTACAATGCAGCATTATATCCGATACTTTATACAGGCTTGAGAAAGCTTCATCCTGAAGATCGTTACCGAGCCAGGCTGTAAGGTCGCGTTCTTCATCAGCCCAGGAGATTGCGTAAGGGCAATCAATGCCTGCCACAGGCTGCAGATCTTCGGACAACTCACTTGGAGTGCTGAATTTCCATTTATGTGTTTTAATAATTTGTTCGGGGAACGCTCTGAGAAAACCAAAAATTCCGGATGCAGCTTTCTGATGTTCACCAAAAGTTTCGTAGTCCATAAACAGGTTAACAATTTCCTGTTTCGGATCAATATCATTTAACCAGGTAACATATTTTTCTGCAGTGAGGGGCCATTCGCTCCAATCCTGCTGCGAAAACCTGAAAGTGATATCGTCGCTAAGCTGATAATTACGCAAAAGCAGTTTTAAGCGCTGATGAGGAGCGCTACAGTAAAGATAATTGGGGCTTTTCCAACCCAGCAATTGCTTTGCGCCTTCGGTGAGCATGGTTTTATAGCCCATTTCAAGAACCTGGCCTGCTATGCTGTTGGAATACACCAACTCTGTATTGCGAAATGCGGTAGGCGTTACACCAAACAATTCTTTAATGGCTGCGGCATGTTCCTGCACTTGTCTTTTAAATTCAGCCGTATCATTTAATCCCACCAATGAGTGAGCATATGTTTCAGCCAGGAATTCGACATTCCCTGTCTTGGCCAGGCGTTGAAAACTAGTGATCACTTCGGGAGAATATTTTTTAAATTGCTCAAGAGCTGAACCACTAATACTGAAGGTCACTTTGAAGGCAGAGCCAAACTCGTTAATAAGCCCAAGCAAAACTTCATTAGCCGGGAGGTAACATTCGCTGGCAACCCGCCTGGCTATACGTTTGTTTTGATAATCATCATAATAATAATGATCGGCGCCTATATCGAAAAACCGATATGTCCTGAGACGGAATGGCTGATGAACCTGAAAATAAAGACAAATTGACCTCATATATTTTCGTTTTAAACTTTTATTACAACTTTTTAGGCAACTTTAATCTTAAACCAATGATTCGTAAATGTCGGCGACTTTGCGGGCAGCTGCTTCCCATTTCAGGTTATTTACCTCTTCGGCCCCATTGGTAGCAGTCATGTCTCTCATTGATTTATAATGCAATAAGCCGTAAATGGCATCAGCCATTGCATCAACATCCCAGAAATCAACTTTCATCACATGATCGAGAACTTCGGCAACACCTGACTGCTTCGAAATAATAACCGGGACATTGGAACGCATAGCTTCAAGTGGCGATATTCCGAACGGCTCAGATACTGAAGGCATAACATATACATCACTCATGGCAAACATACGATCTACATTTTCGCCTTTTAAAAATCCGGTGAAATGAAAATGAGATGAAATTTTAAGCTTAGCAACCCGTCTGATCATTTTCTCCATCATGTCGCCGGTACCAGCCATAACAAAGCGTACGTTCTTATCTTTTTCAAGTACTTTGCATGCGGCTTCAATAAAATATTCCGGGCCTTTCTGAAAGGTAATCCTGCCCAGGAATGTCACTATTTTTTCCTTAACATGTTTTTGAGCATCAATCAATTCTGCTTTTTCGGGTGGCTCAACCGCATTATGAACTGTTATAACCTTTTCGGGATCAATATGATACCTTTCTATAACAATATTTCTTGTTAAATTGCTCACCGTTATAACACGATCGGCTTCGGCCATTCCCTTACGCTCAATTTCATATACATTTTCATTGTAATTCTCACCTGAGCGGTCGAACTCAGTAGCATGCATATGAACAACAAGTGGTTTGCCTGATATTTTTTTTGCTGCCACGCCTGCGGAATAGGTTAGCCAGTCGTGGGCATGAATTACGTCAAATTCGCTGTTAGCAGCAATTGCGGCTCCTACCAGGGCATACCGTGCAACTTCTTCCATCAGATCGTGGCCGTATTTGCCCGAGAACTGAAATTTTTCGGAGAAAACACGGCTTCCTTCTTCTACTTTAACATTCAGATTTTCACTTACCATTTGCTGAAAGTCTTCCGGGCCAACATAAGGAATAAGGTTTGAGCCGATTTCCATATAGGTGATCTGACTCCAATATTCGCGGAATATCGGATCGTTCATCATTACAGTAACATCACTGGCATTAACAATTCGCACGGCTTCCTGGCTTTCGTCACCATAAGCTTTCGGGACGACAAACTGTACGTCAACCCCACACTTAAGCAATCCTTTGGTAAGTCCAAAACAAGCTGTGCCAAGACCTCCGGTGATGTGCGGAGGAAACTCCCATCCAAACATTAAAACTCTCATATCTTTCTTATGTTTTGCAATTGGTAAATTACTTATTTTGATTTCTTGCCACTACCCCTCTTCATAGATTCAATCAAACTATTAACCCGCAAAAGTTCTGAAACACTCCATGCCTGTGATATAGCCCCGGAAGCACGGAATGGAGGATCTCCATCATAAAGTTCCGAAATGGTTCCTATGCCGTGTTCAGACATTACTTCTTCAAAACCCTGGTAAAGTTTTGTGATAAATGCTACTCCACTTTGCTCGTAAAGAGAAAGCCATGCTTCAGCAAAAGGCCCCAATAACCAAGGAAAAACTGATCCCTGATGGTATGCCAGGTCACGTTCAGCCGGTCCACCGGTATATTCAGGTTTGTAAGCCGGATTTTTAGGTGCCAGAGTACGTAATCCCCGTGGCGTAAGTAATTCCGACTGAATCCGGTCGAGAACTCCTTTGCGCTGGTCATCGTTTAGAGGTGAATAAGGTAAGGATGCAGCAAAAACCTGGTTCGGGCGCACCGATTTATCTTTAAAATCGCCATGTACGTAATCATACAGGTAGTTTTGATCCTGATACCAGAATGTATCCACAAATGAAGCTGGAATTTGATCCGCAACAGGTTTCCATTGGTCAACAAATTCCTTTTCCCCGGCTTTGTCCGCCAGTTCAATTGCGAAACAGATAGCATTATACCATAGTGCGTTTACTTCGACAGCGAGTCCTACACGCGGAGTTACAGGTTTCCCATCAATTACCGCATCCATCCAGGTTACGGCCGAACCAGTTACTCCGGCATACAACAATCCATTATCAAGCATATGAATATTGTAAGGAGCATCCCCTTCCCGGAAACTGTTTAAAATCATTTTCAGGATTGACCCGTATTGTTTCCAAACTGAAGTGTCGCCGCTGTATTTGATGTACTGTTGCAATGTCCAGAATAGCCAAAGCGGTGCATCAACTGACTTATATTCGGTTTTGAGCCCGGTACCTGAATTTGGGAAAAGCGGGCCTTTCATTTCTGTAAGACTGTTATCCAATACGGCTTTAAAGGTTTTGAAATCACCTTGTACCAATGTAAGTCCCGGCAGGGCTATAAATGTGTCGCGGGCAACACGGCCAAACCAATGAAATCCAGCAACAATCTCAAACATTTTTCCACGTTTCACAATAAATTGCTGAGCTGCATTTAAAAGGCAATTTTCGAAGCTATCGCGTACAATTCTTTTCTTCAACTCCTGGCTGTAAATGCGGGAGAAGGATTTTGGATCTTCCAATTCCAGACTTGCCATAAAGTAAATGCTTTCGCCTTGCTTTATTGACATTTCGAAATACCCGGGGGTATATAAATCTTCCTGTGAGTCGTACCCGCGTGCTTTTTCGCGCATATATTCGAAGTCGAAAAACCAATCCGGTGCATGAACATATTCATTCTCTTTCGAAAACTGCAGATGCAAAGGAGGATAACCCTGGTACATTCTTACTTTTATCCCATTGGGGATAGCATCGTATTTTCGCTCAACGTCATTGTTGGCTTTACTTAGTGAGTGAATATTACGAAACGCCATGAAAGGCCTGAATCGTATTGTTGTAGGCGAGTGGGCTTCAACAAGAGTGTACTTGATGATTATACTGTCCTCGTTACCAGCAAAAAGCAACTCCTTGGTAAATAACACACCACCAACCCGGTATGTAAGTCTCAGGTTAGTATCAATATTGAAATCAGTAATATATTTATGCCCTTTGGGATTATACTTTTCACCTTTGTATTTGTGTATAGCCAGGTTGAATTCCTGATCGTGCTGAATAATCGTTTCGTCGAGCATTGAAAGCAAAACATGCATTCCTCCGTCGAGCTGAGGCTGATGAGTAACCAGTAAGCCATGGTACTTACGTGTATTACAACCGATAATGGTTGTTGATGAATATGAACCAGCCCTGTTAGATCGGAGCATTTCACGTGTAAGTGAATACTCAAGATTTACCAGTTTCGACTTGTCAAATTTAAGATAATCCATAGTGTGTCAACTATTTAGCACTTATTATATTGGCGAATTCATGAAGGTGTAAAGGTACAAAAAAATTGCTTAAGAGCCAACTTATGTTTATGAACCAGCTGTTCAGGCTCAATATCACCCTTAAAATTATACTATTTTTTAAAAGGAAATATTATTTTTATTAAAAAATCGTTTTAAAAACAGAATTTACATTGAACTATCTTTACGCCTTCTTAAAAGCAATGCTAATGACGATCAAAAAATCCACCAGGCTCACATTTATCATTATAATATCCACTTTGTTGGCCTATACAGGTTGCAGGAAGGATGAATTCAATACCGATTCCGGTTTCAGACTTAATTTCAGCACTGATACCGTGATGTTTGATACGGTTTTCACAACTATTGGATCGATAACCAAGCAACTGGTAATTCGTAATTCAGGAAAGAACAAAATCAATATAACAAAAATTACCCTTGCGCGTGGCGCAGCTTCGCCTTTCCGGCTGAATATTGATGGCACTGCTACTGAACTATACCATGACCTGGAAATCGGGCCAAAAGACAGCGCGTATATATTTGTAAAAGTTACTATTGATCCAAACAAGGCTAATAATCCACTGATTGAAAGTGATTCAATAATTTTTGAGACTAATGGTAATGTTCAGAATGTTAAGTTGGTTGCCTGGGGCCAGGATGCTTATTTTTACCATAACGTGGTTTTAACCGGTAATGTAACGCTGCCTGACGATAAACCACATGTTATTTTCGGCACTCTTACAGCTGATAAAAATTGCAACCTCGTTATTCTTCCCGGAACAAAATTGTATTTTCACAAAGGCAGTAGCTTTGAAATCAGATCGGGCGCTTCGCTCGAAGTTAACGGAACGCTCGAATTGCCTGTAATTTTTACCAGCGACAGGCTGGATGATGACTACCTTAACATTCCCGGTTTATGGGATGGAATATGGGTCGAAAGAAGTAAAAAGAATATCAGCTTTACTTACGCGGAAATCACAAATGCAATTGTTGGTATACAGGCCGACAGCTGCGCAACTGATGATGGTACACCGCCTCTGAGGCTTCATAATTGCCTGATCAACAACATGAAAAACTACGGAATCAGGGCAACCTGGTCTAAGATTGTTTCAACCAATTGCCAGATTACAAATTGTGGTGGAAATGTTGTATCCATTGAACAAGGCGGAAATTATGATTTCAGGAACTGTACACTGGCTAATTATTTTGGCGGGAAAAGCTATGCTGCATTAACAATCAGCAATTATTCGCTTGATACATCTTTTACCCAGATTCCCGGCGAATTAACCGGAGCATATTTTGGAAACTGCATAATAACCGGTAGTTTGACGAATGAAATCGATTTCTACGAGCTTGCCGGAACAACCTTTAATTTCCGGTTTGATCAATGCCTGGTTAGCTGGGATAAAGAAAATTTATATGAATCAAAGTTTATAAATTGCATTTTTAATAAAGAGGCTAAATTTAAAGACCCATATAAAGATGATTTTCAGCTTGATACGCTTTCATTTGCAAAAGATGCGGCCTCGTTGGAAATTATAAATAATACATTTCCTGACATCAAATTTGACCGAAAAGGCATATCAAGACTGATTCCCGGGCCACCGGATCTGGGAGCGTATGAGAGGGTGGAGAAGAAATGATGGTTTCAAATTACACGATTCAACATTAATATCGCATTGAGCGCAACCAAAGTGTAAGGTGTAAGGTGTAAGGTACAAATTCAAAGACCCAAATTCCAAAATCAAACCATGAAATCCCAAGAGAGATCAATGAAAAGGTTTTGATTTTGAAATTCGGGACTTGAAGAACTATCTATTCGTCAGGTTCTATTTATTTAGCAACTTAAGCATTGCTGCTCCTATTTCGGCTGGTGAATCAACCACAGTGATTCCACATTCGCGCATAATGGCTTTCTTAGCTTCGGCTGTATCGGATTTTCCTCCAACTATGGCACCGGCATGTCCCATAGTACGTCCTGCCGGGGCGGTGGCTCCGGCAATAAATCCAACTACAGGTTTGGTTCCATGATCACGTACAAAGTAAGCCGCTTCTGCTTCCATATTTCCGCCTATTTCGCCTATCATCACAATTCCTTTGGTTTCAGGATCTGCCATAAACAATTCCATTGCATCGCGGGTAGTAGTTCCAATTATAGGATCGCCGCCAATTCCAAGAGCGGTTGTTTGTCCTAAACCGGCTTTGGTAAGCTGATCAACTGCTTCGTATGTTAAAGTGCCTGAACGGGATACAATACCAACAATACCTTTCTTGTGAATAAACCCTGGCATTATTCCTACTTTAGCCTCACCGGGAGTAATAACACCGGGGCAATTAGGTCCGACAAGCCGACAATCAAGTCCATCGACATATTCCTTGGCGACCATCATATCCTTAACAGGAATTCCTTCGGTAATACAAACTATTACTTTAATGCCTGCATCAGCTGCTTCCATAATAGCGTCGGCTGCAAATGCGGGAGGCACAAAAATAAGAGAAACATTGGCGCCAGTAGCCTTAACAGCTTCTTTCACCGTATTAAAAACAGGACGGCCAATATGTTCGTTTCCACCTTTTCCGGGAGTTACGCCACCAACAACATTGGTTCCATAGTCAATCATTTGTGTAGCATGAAACGTGCCTTCGCTACCTGTAAAACCTTGCACAATAATCCGGGAATCTTTATTAACGAGTATGCTCATTGTAGAAATTTATTTATGCCTCAAAGGTAAAAATATTTTTAGAACCTGCCGGTAATTCGTAAACAATAAGCTGTGAAGAAATTTAGGATATCCGGTTCAATAAAAAAATAGAACGCGGTGAATCGCAAAGAACAGATTAAAAGGATTTCATAGTTATTCATATCATGGAAAAGTTATTCAAAAATAAATAACAAATAATCCGTATTTACCACATTATCCATGCAAAAACCACCAGAAATATTCCTTTAAATTTATCTGAACAAGCCTTTGTTAACAACCTTTGCACATTTGTGTCGGGGGCAAAGTATGTTTTGTTTCTTTTGTAAAATCAAATTTAAAATCCCGTGAAACTTACGCCCCGACATATTTTCCTGTTCCTTTTAACTGTTACTCAAATCTTTATTACCCCAGGCTGTTCTAAAAAACCAGCCAACACGCCGGTTCAATTAATTGAGTGTATAGCCAACAACAGGCTTACACCAAAAGAGGAAGCCCGTATCAGGAAAAATATCCATGCAAAAGAAAAAGCTTTTGCGCTCGATACTCTTTTCAAGAGAAAGTCTAAAAATCAAGGATTTAACGGGGCAGTACTGGTAGCACAGAGAGGAGTGATACTGTACCAGAATGTTTTCGGTTATGCTAATATTAATTTGAAGGATTCTTTAAATATTAATTCAGCATTCCAGCTTGCTTCAATTAGCAAAACTTTTACAGGAACTGCCGTTTTACTGCTTGCACAGGATAAAAAATTAAAATTACAGGACAGCATTCAAAAGTTTATCCCTGCTTTTCCATATCACGGCATTACAATCGAAAATCTTTTAAGCCACCGCAGCGGGTTACCAAACTATTTGTATTGCTTTGAAAATAAAAGGAGAAAAAACGGCCCCGCTCCTACCAATGACTCAATTCTGAAATGGTTTATTGAAGCGGACTCTTTACCAAAACCCTATAACCGGCCGGGAAAAAGCTTCAGTTATAACAACAGCAACTTTATCATTCTTGCTTCTATCATCGAAAAGATTAGCAGAATGAGTTATGAGCATTTTATCCGCACCCGGATTTTTGAGCCACTTGGAATGACTCATACATTTATAGATACAATCGCACCTGCTTCGTTATTACGAAACCGTACTACCGGATTTCAGGGTAACAGGCGCCGTGAACGCGAGTTTTTTGACGGGGTATACGGTGATAAAGGCATTTTTGCTTCAGTTGGCGATATGGAACGCTGGTATTTCGCTTTACACTCAGGTTGTTTGCTCAGCAAGCATTGGCTTAATGAAGCTTTTACGCCACGAAGTTTTGAACATAAAAGCAGGCATAATTATGGGCTTGGGTTCCGACTGATGACAGATCCGACCGAAATGAAAAAGGTTAATTACGTTTATCATGGAGGATGGTGGGCCGGATTTAGTACCATGTTATGGATGGATATGGAATCCGATATAGTAATTATAGTTCTGGGCAACCGGAAGAACAACAGTGTATATGACATCAAATCCGTAATGTCGATATTGGAAGAAAATAAAGACAGCGAATTAGAGAGTGTTAATGATGGAGGTGATTGAGAGAATGTGTTAATGTGCTGATATGCTAATGTGAGAATGTGATAATGCGATAATGCGATAATGTTTTAATGGTGGATATGGTTAGATTATAATATCTGGTGCCTGGAATTTGAGAATTAGAATTTGAGAACTGGAATTTGAAACTTGGAATTTGAAACTTGGAATTTCTGGCTTGTATTGACATATTTGCTAATCGATTCTAAAGCAAATAGCACAATTATATTATTGATAATATGCATTTTATAAATCAAACGAGAGCTTAAATGTATTTCCAAAATTTGAATTAAGCTGATCTGGTGCTATCTTTGCACAAAAAACGCCCTACTGCAATGAATCCTTATACATCTTACAACAGGAATGATACTATTTGCGCCCTCTCGACTCCACCGGGAATTGGCGCCATAGCAATAGTAAGACTTTCGGGACCTGAGGCTATTTCAATCAGTGGCCTGTTTTTCAAATCGCGAAAAACAAACTTAGTATTTCAACAATTTGAAAGCCATACGGCGCATTTTGGTTATTTCTTCTCTAAAAATGAAGTGATTGATGAAGTAGTACTAACTATTTTCCGTGCACCGCACTCGTATACCGGTGATGATATTATCGAAATTTCGTGCCATGGCTCGGAATATGTTCAGCAACGGATTTTAGAGGTACTTATTGAAGCCGGGGCACGCATGGCCAAAGCAGGCGAATTTACAATGAGAGCCTTCATGAATGGGAAACTCGATTTGTCGCAGGCTGAAGCTGTGGCTGACCTGATTTCATCCCGTTCAAAAGTAGCACACGATCTTGCCTTGTCGCAGATGCGGGGCGGATTTTCGCAAAAGATTAAAGAAATGCGCAGCCAGCTTCTCGATCTGGCTTCTTTACTCGAACTGGAATTAGATTTCAGTGAAGAAGATGTAGAATTTGCTGACCGTAGTAAGCTGGAACATTTGATGAGCGGCATTATAGAAGAAATGAATAAACTTGCTTCCTCCTTTTCGCTGGGGAATGTTATTAAGAAAGGTATTCCGGTAGCCATCATAGGAAAACCTAATGTTGGAAAATCGACCTTACTCAATGCTCTGCTCAATGAAGAAAGAGCCATCGTAAGTGAAATACCTGGTACAACCCGCGATACAATCGAAGATACATTTACCACCAACGGAATTACTTTCAGGTTTATCGATACGGCCGGGCTCAGGGAACATACCACTGACACCATCGAAACTATCGGCATAAGCCGTACGTACGAAAAAATAAAAGAAGCCTCTGTTATCCTGTATCTTTTCGATATCAGCACAATTACTGTTGATGAAATTGACGAACTAAAACTTGAATTTCGCGATCATATCGACGATCCGGAAAAGCATTTCCTACTCATCGGCAATAAAACAGACCTGATGCTGGAAACGCCTCAACATATAACCGCGCTTTTCGATCTGGAAACTATTTTTATTTCTGCAAAGAGGAAGGAAAATATCAACCTTATTATTGAGCGGCTGCTAAAAACTGTGCAGACCGACAACATCGGCGACCAGGCTATTGTGAGCAACGCCAGGCATTATCATTCAATTCTCAGCACACTAAGTGCCTTAAATGAAGCTGCCAAAGGAATTGAAGATAATATCCCAACCGACCTGATTGCAACAGATATACGTTCAGCACTACACTATTTAGGTGAGATTACTGGTGAAGTTACTACTGAAGATATATTGGGGAATATATTCGGGAAGTTTTGTATCGGAAAGTAATTATCTTTCTCTTAATTGTTAACTATCTGTTATTCTTATTTTTATATCATTTTATTTTCTTTTTTCTGTTGCCCATTTGCACTTTATTCACTATATTTGTTGCTGAATTGTAGCCCAGATTTGTTGCTCATGATGTTGGGCAACAAAAGAGGGAGATGATGTCACACATAGGCACACTCTGACACACATGGGCATTAACAGACATTCGCAGTCATATGAGCAGCAACTTCGAAATCACAAAAAACTGTCTTTACTGTGGAAAGGAGTACACAGCAAAAACCCTCACGACCCGCTATTGCGGTCACGCTTGCAACAGGCGTCACTATAAGCAATTGAAGAGGGAAGAGAAAATCAATAATTTCAAAGAACCCCAGTCCACACCTGAGCAACAAATTCCGCAACCGGTTGAGGCAGTAGTACAGCAAAAGCAGTTCCTCAGCATTGATGAGACTGCAATGCTCATTGGTGCAAGTCGCAGGACCATTCACCGGCTGATCTCAGCCAACAAATTGCAGGTTGGAAAAATTGGCAGCCGTACAATTATCACGAGAAAAGCAATTGATAACCTTTTTAATATACCAGTTTTATGAAAGTTACACTCCGCCAACGCACCAAAGGTTCAAAAACAAGCCTTTATCTTGATTTCTATCATAAGGGTAAAAGGCAATTTGAATACCTTCAGATATACCTATATGCGGAACCAGAGAAAGGCAAGCTGACCAAGAAACAAAAGGAGGAAAACAAAAAGAACCTTGAGCTGGCAGATTCTATCCGTGCTAAACGCCATCTCGAATTACAGAATGGCATCTATGGCTTTCAGGATCACGGAAAATTGAAAGGGAGTTTCCTAAGGTACATGGAAAACCTAACAGAAAAACGTAAAGGTAGCCTGGGGAACTATGGTAACTGGGATAGCGCTTTGAAACATCTGAAAGCCTTTGCTAAGTTCGATGTTACCTTTTCGCAAATTGATAAACGATGGCTTAATGATTTTAAAGATTATCTCATTAATATAGCCCGGACACCTGCTAAAAAGCCACTATCACAAAATTCAGCTTGTTCTTATTATAATAAGGTACGGGCAGCTATCAGGGAAGCAAACAAAGATGGCATCTTGAAAAGTAATCCAACTTTTGAAACAGAAGGTATTAAGCCTGGAGAAAACGAACGTGAATTTCTCACATTGAATGAACTACAGGATTTAGCCAAAGCTGAATGTGAAATCCCTATCCTGAAACAGGCATTTCTTTTCAGCGCCCTTACCGGCCTTCGATGGTCCGATATCAATAAAATGACCTGGTCTGAAGTCCAGCATTCAGCTGAAATGGGATATTACGTTCGTTTTACACAGAAGAAAACCAAAGGAACCGAAACGCAACCAATTTCAGACCAGGCTTATGGCCTCCTGGGTGAAAGAGGAGCCCAGAATGAACGTGTTTTTGTCGGATTAAAGTACAGTGCCTGGCATAATCTGCGATTGCAACAATGGGTAATGAAGGCCGGAATAACAAAATCCATAACTTTTCATTGTGCGAGGCACACATATGCAACACTTCAACTAACTTTGGGAACTGACATTTATACGGTTTCGAAATTACTTGGACACAAGGATCTGAAGACAACACAGATTTATGCAAAGATCATTGATGATAAGAAGAAAGTTGCGGCTAACCTGATAAATATAAAACTCTAACATGGTATCAGATATTTTCAATAGCATTCTATTTGGCGCACTCCATCCAAATCAAGTTTCAATTGCGGATGATCGTTATTTTTCTGATTTACTGAATCAAGCGCCAGCCTTAAAACAGGATAACGTCCAGTCGCTGCATTCCAGGATTCACAAACTTTTAAGAGATCATAAATCACTCTGGATTTTCCCTGAAAACAATCTTGATGAAAGTATGCCGCTTTCAATTCGTCCTCTATATGATTTAACATTACCAGCTCCTTTTAATAATGGCTCCCATTTTTATGCCGAATTGATAAAAACAGAATCTTTGCGTTACATCAATAACCTGAGTGCAGGAGTTTCAAAATGCCCTTCTGAGGTAGACAGCCGATACCTGGTAAACTCAGCATTAAGAGACCTGAAATATTTTGCTAAAAATGCTTCCATTGAATTAGCTAATAGAGGCTTCTTAAATATCCCAAATTATGGTCCAACTCTTACTACTTCAAATGAAGATGCAGCGAACCAATTAATCCATTATATTTTTTACTTGCTTAAAATATTTACCTCAGCCTTGGTTTTCGAGGTTCAGGAACTATTTGGTATGTATGCGAAATCTATTGATTCCTTTCAAACGTTTTTTATAAGTACTTTGAAGGAGAATTGCCCGGATGAATCTGTCTTTCAAAAAAGTGTCTTCTATTTTGAGAATAAATTCAACCAGTTTTTAAACTCTGGCACAGCCAATCAGGAAACTGCAACTGAATTACTTCATAAACTTGCAGATCATTTTAGTATTGCCGGCACAATTGCAACAAATGCGATCACAGCTCTCGAAAACTATATTTTTATTCAGCAATTCGAGCTACCAAATGAAATTATCGAATTTGCAAACCTTGCAAACTCTGCAAACTCTGCAAACCTTTTCACTTCCTCAAAAGAATCCATTTCATCGGCTATTAATCAAAAAACATATGGGCACGAGCGATTTGAAATCGTTTCCGAGAATCTGGAAAAACTTATTTTCCTGAAAGAGATTCCAATTCAAGGAATAGCCCAATCAGCTCCAAGGAAATTGCATAAATGGCTATCAATTCAGTCGGAAGCCTACCGGGGCAACCTGAGTAACTCTTTTGCAGTTGTTGATCCAGATGACAGACACAGATCGATAAAATCACCTCCCCTACACATTCAGGATAAAGTTTCTACCGAAGAACTTAAAAGCCAGGCACTGGAATTTTTAAAACACTTCAACGGGTACAACGTCTCAAACGAAAAGATTATGACAGTAGGTGACTTCAATCACCTGATGGAATACACTTACTATCTGATTGAGCACGAAGAAATCCCAACTGGAATTATTCAAATACCTCAAATCCGGCTTTCAAATGGTCATATTCGCTATACATTTTATTTAATGCATCAATCCTTCTACGGAACCAAGGAGATTAAACCCTCCTGGATCAGTTTCCTCAAAGCAGTTTTTTCACAATTTGATATTCAGGAATGGGGGACATTAAAAACAAAATTCTCAGTAAAACCGGCAAAGTACGAACATGATCTGAGAATATTAAATTCAAACTAAACCGGTAATATTGGTAACGGTAACGTTACCTCTTTCATTCCTTTCTCTTACCCTGTCTTTTTGTCGCTGAACTTTAAATCAGCACAAAATGACAACAGATGAATTAATTCTTGAAAGGCTCAGCCAGATTGAGCAAAAAATCGATGAGCAGGCTCTGCTCCAAAAATCTGTCCTCAATTTTAATGAGGCATGCAGGTATCTCGAAATCAGCCCTTCGCACCTGTATAAATTAACAAGCACCAGGCAGATACCGCATTTCTGTCCTCAGGGCAAAAAACTCTACTTCAATCGTCAGGAACTGGAAGACTGGTTGCAACGCAACCGCCAATCCACTACTGAAGAAATAGACAAAGAAGCCACAGACTATGTAATCAGTCACAAAAGGAGGTAATCATGGAACACTGCAAATCCTGCCGTGAACCTCTCGACAATGTGATGGAACGGCTCAAACGTCTCGAAACTATCCTTGCTCAAAAGCAACAATCTCGTCCCGATCAGGTCTTCTTCGATAACCAGGAGTTTATCCAGGTAATGAATATCAGCAAGCGCACGGCACAGGCCTGGCGCGATACTGGGATCATTGCCTATTCTCAGATCGGTTGTAAAATGTACTACCGGCTTACCGACATTCTTTCTTTGCTCGAAAAGCACCACAAACCTGCTAAATCCTAAACGATATGGCAACAGCAACCATATTCACAGGATTTAACCAGCCGGTTGAGAACCGATCCTTGATCTTAATTCTTAACGACATTAAGATCGGCAAATTCAGGGTGGATATCGAACGCATCCGTTCCTGTATTGCCTCCGGCGATACTGAAAAAGCTGATCAGCTGAAAAAGCAGTTACTGGCTTTCACTCCTTCAGGCACGTATGAGGGTGGGCGCAAAGCCCACCTGCTGAAACAATACAGTGGCTTTGTTCACCTCGATTTCGACAAGCTGTCTCCCGAAAAGTTGAACGATGCCTTTCTCAAAATCAAACAAATCCCTTACACTTTCGGCTGCTTTCGCAGTCCGAGTGACAAAGGCTTGAAGGTTTTCATTGAGGTAAACACTACTTCTGTCCATCACGATATCGCCTACCATCAGGTGCAGGAGTATTACGAAAAAGCACTCGGAATCCTTTGCGATCCGAAATGCAAGGATATCACACGACTTTGCTTTATGAGTGATGATCCTGATGCATATAAAAATCTCAACAATGAGAAGTTTATAGTACAACTTTCCGAAGCTGCAACTCCAGTTTCGGTTTCGACAACTACTCCTCAACCAGCCTCACCAATTATTACTCCCGATAATCCTGAAGACCTGGATTCTCTTTTCATCTTTAATCAGCAAATTCAATTCACAAATCAGAAATCAGAATATTCCGATGGAAACCGTAATAATCATATTTATCTCCTGGCCTCTAATTGTAATCGGGCAGGGCTCCCTGAAAACGATACTCTTATTTTGTGTTCACAGCATTTCGACCTTCCTGAGAAAGAAATAAGAGCCTCAGTTCGCAGCGCATATACAAACCATTCTGCTGAATTTGCAAAGTTTGCAAACTTCGCAAAGTTGCAAACTTCTGCTCCCGACACGAAAGAGGACCTGCCTGAAGATTATCTGAAAAACACACCCATTCTGCCCGACGAGTTCTTTACGAATCTCCCTTTATTGCTTCAATCTGGTGCTGGAGCATTCACTGACCGGCGCGAAAGGGATGTATTCTTTACGGGCGCACTCGCCATCCTTAGCGGATGTATGCCGAATGTGAGAGGTATCTACAAACAACAAAAAGTGTATCCTAACCTCTTTGCCTTTATTATTGCGCCAGCCGCCAGTGGCAAAGGTGCTCTGAAATTCTCAAAGATGCTGGCCGACAAACGGCACGATTTGCTTATTCGTGCAAGCCGTGAACAGCAGTTACACTTTGAAGCTGAGATGAACCAATACAAAACCCGCGAACGCTCGAAGAAAAAAAACGAACCTTCTGAGGAACCGCCTGAACAACCACCTTTCAAAGTAGTATTTATCCCGGCCAATTCAAGTTATGCAAAAATCCTGACTCACCTTCAGCAGAATGAAGGCGAAGGGATCATTTGCGAAACCGAAGCCGACACAATGGGCAATGTACTGAAACAGGAATGGGGCGGATATTCCGACATGCTTCGTAAAGCATTCCAGCATGAGCGTATTTCCAGTTCCAAGAAAACCAACAACGAGTATATCGAGGTGAACGAACCTCGCTTATCAGTTGCCATTTCTGGCACGCCAAACCAGGTTACAGGGCTCATTTCTTCAGCCGAAGATGGGCTTTTCAGCAGGTTTATATTTTATGCTTTCAAGGTCGAACAGCAATGGCTCGATGTATCTCCCTATGCAAACAGTATAAACCTCACTGACCATTTCACCAGCCTGTCACAGGAAACCTTTGACATGATTAATTTGCTCGAACAATATCCAACAATTGTGGAGCTTTCCCGATGCCAGTGGGATCGGCTCAATGCTACTTGCAGTCATTGGTTATATGAAGTGGTAACATTTGCCAGTGATGATGCCGGAAGCATCGTAAAACGTCTTGGATTGATTCTTTATCGGATTACCATGATATTTACAGCTCTGCGGAAAGTGGAAAACGGCGACACCGCCCAATGCGTTGAATGCACCGATGCCGACTTTGATTCAGCGCTTTTACTGGCTAACCTCTACCTGCAACATAGCCTGCTTATGTTTCACAATTTACCGAAGCAAGGCGATTCAGCCGTTTTTAAATCCGGAGACAACAAACGAAAATTCTTTGAGGCTCTGCCTCACGATTTCAAACGTGCCGAAGCTACCGAACTAGGCAAGAAATACAATCTTTCTCCACGTTCCGTAGATAGCCTTCTCAAAGAGTTAACAGGTCGTTACCTGGTACAACCTCAGTTCGGTTGTTATTCAAAAATCTGATCCTTTCCCCTATTATATTCTCAAACTGCAAACTTTGCAATCTTCGCAAGGTTTGCAGTTTTTATTTTTTTATTGCCCTTTATATTCTTGTGTTTATTATTGTTTAAATTTGACACTATAAAGTTAGTAGCCATTGATGGAACATATTAGATTAAGTAAGTGATAGAATTTTTTCGTCAACTTTATAATTAATATAGAGAATAATTATCAACATTTGTCGAATCTGAAAGGAAGTATTGTATAATATCCGGATTAAATAACTCAATCGAAAGGTTGCCAGAGATAAAAAGCAACCATAACCGTTTAAAACTATTTACATGGAAACCAGTAACAATTTATTGATTAACATTCTCCCTTTTACCTTTCCGGTTAAAGAACAGGACTTTACTTTTCAAACTGAACAAAAAGAGGGCTTCTGCCCTATTCACAAAGGCGATCTTGAAGGTCTCATTGAAGATTATTTTTCAAAAGAAGAACTTGTACAAACTGAATGGCTCTATTCCGATTTCAGCCTCCCCAAAGATGGTGAGGTATCTATTCGTGTCGATCTCACTAAATCCGTTCATTTTGCCAGCCATTATTATAGGTATCTTATTCGATCATATTTTAAGGAGATTGCCGATATTATCCACCTCAATTTCACCAGCGAAATTGAAGTCTGGTTCAAAGCGCCCCAGCAACCAGATAAACGATACAACATTTACAACAAGTTTACTCTGAAAGTGCAACATAAGCGGGTATCCGACGGTCCTGAATTAGTTGTTTCTTTCGATGGTACTTCAAAGGTATTAGTTCAAAGCATAAAGGATCTGGTCGATTTCCCTATCGATAACTTTAAATGGGTGAATTGCGACGGCGAATTACATTGGTACAAATACATGCCGCCGCATTTTAAACAGGATACCTCAAAGCTGTTTCCCGTTGTAAGCAATAAGCTTAAACCATTTTTCGGTATTGTTTTCGACAAACCCGACTTTACTAACCGCTACCCAAAATACAAAAATATCCTTGAAAGTTTCTATGAAGCACATCTCAACAACGTTGACTTCCGAAATATAATACCAATTCCCGAGGATGGCTTTCTTAAAGTTGAACATGATAACATCTTAAAAATCAGTGAAGATTCGGCTCAGTTACAGTTTGGCACTTCTCTGGGTACAGAACCAAAATACGATTTAATGAAATTTGGACCGTACAAGCCAATTCATCAAAATAACGTTTACTTTTTCTTTATCTATCACACCCCTGATAAAGATTTGGCGGTAAAAAAACTCTATAACTTTTTTATTAAAGGTTTTCCGGTTCAAAAAGATGCTGATCATTTTGAATATGTTTTTCCGAATATGGCTGATTTTATCCACCAGCCGTTCCATATTGAAGCTACGGGTAATATTGGGTTCGATAGCATTGAAACAGCCGTTGAAACCGTGGATAATGCCATTCGCAACACAAAACGATCAGAAGATATAAAATATCTGGCAATTTTTGTCAGTCCCGTTTCTAAATTTGAGAAAGATCCTGCAAAACTTAATATCTACTACCGTATCAAGGAGACACTATTAAAACACGGTATCAGCTCCCAGGTTGTTTATAAGGAACATATTTTTAGTAAATCATTTAATTATTTCCTGCCTAATATCGAAACAGCCATCCTGGCAAAGCTTGGTGGTATTCCCTGGCGTTTAAACCGCACGGTTTCATCTGAATTGATAGTAGGCATCGGCGCATTCTATTCAACAACCCGCAAGTCAAGATTTCTCGGCAGTGCATTCTGTTTCAACAACGAAGGTATCTTCGAAAACTTCAATTGCTTTCTCTCAAACGATACGGATACACTGGCCGGTTCAATCCGGAAAGCAGTAATGAAATTTCTGATTGATCACGAAAAAGCCGACCGCCTCATAATTCATTTTTACAAGGACATCAGCAAGAACGAAATAACTCCCATTATCAATATTTTGCACAAACTGAACCTTGATATCCCTGTAATTATAGTGACTGTCAATAAAACAGAGAGCAAGGGCCTCATCGCTTTCGACCTCGAAAGTGAGGGTAAATTTATGCCAGTTAGCGGAACAATAGTTAAAGTTGGAACTTATGAATACCTGCTGTACAACAATACACGCTATACCGATAAAAGTGTAATTAACGGGAAAGAATACCATTTCCCGATCAAGATTTCATTTTCATCTTCTCAGCCACTGCTTCTGAAAAATCCGCTTCTTATCCAGGAACTCACCGACCAGGTTTATCAGTTTAGTCGCATGTACTGGAAGAGCGTAAGCCAGCAGAATCTCCCGGTAACAATTTGTTATCCAGAAATGGTTGCAGAAATCTTTCCACACTTTTCATCTGATACAATTCCGCCTTATGGCAGAACGAATCTCTGGTTCTTGTAGCCCTTTCTGATGGTAAAATTAAGAGACTATCAAACAGAAGGAATCAATAAGATATTTGAAGCCTGGAACCCGGAAAGGTTGAATCATAAAAATGTGTTATTCCAAATGCCGACAGGCACCGGGAAAACTACTGTATTTTCTCAGATCGTGTTGAAAGCTCACCTGAAAAATAAAAATGTACTTATTGTTGTCCACCGCACCGAGTTAGTTGAACAGATTTCTGAACGATTAGGTGAGTTCGGCGTTTCAGTCGGAATTATTTCAGCCGGAAACAAACCCCTTCCGGAAAAAGAAGTACAGGTGGCAACAATTCAAACATTATCCCGCAGGGAGTATCCTCCTGCTGATATTGTAATTATTGATGAATGCCATCATTCAAAAGCTGATACCTATAAAAAGCTCTGGGAGATCTACCCTGATGCAAGATTCCTGGGTGTAACCGCAACTCCTGTTCGGTTAAATGGTGAAGGATTTTCCGAATTGTTTGATATTCTGATTCCTTTGGGTAAATTAAGTTATTTCATTGAAAATGAATATCTGGTAAAAATCAAGCATCTGGTTTGTGGCATTCCTGATGTTTCAAAAGTCAAACTCAAACTTCGTGATTACGACATACAGATGCTTCGGAATGTCATGCTTGATAATTCAATTATGGCGAACTTAATTGAAAGCTATAAGAAATTTGCCAATGGTAAAAAAACTATAGTATTTGCTGTTGATATAGAGCATAGTAAAAGCATTGTCGAACGCTATCTTGAAGCTGGTATTCGTGCTGCTCACATCGACGCAAATACTCCTAAGCAAGAGCGAAAAGAAACCTTGGATAAATTCAGAAGTGGCGAGATAATCGTATTAAGTAATGTGGATATTGTCTCCGAAGGTTTTGATGTCCCCGATTGCGAAGCCGTTCAATTGGCAAGACCGACAAAATCACTGGTCTTGTATTTACAGCAGGTTGGCAGATGTATGCGCCCTGTACCAGGAAAAGAATGTGGCATAGTCCTGGATAATGCGGGCTTATGGTTAGATCATGGTTTATCACATATTGATCGAGATT
Organism: Bacteroidales bacterium; assembly: GCA_963665485.1. Classification (GTDB taxonomy): domain Bacteria; phylum Bacteroidota; class Bacteroidia; order Bacteroidales; family UBA4417; genus UBA4417. The sequence continues at coordinate 4,025,956 of OY762227.1, forward strand.
GGTCATTAGAAGGCATTCCAAAAACCAAGCGTAAAGTAGGTTTGGAAAAAATGGTGACTATTGATGAACATGAACAAATCAGGGAAATTAAACGTCCGTTCGAAGCAACCGGCTTAGAACTAGTTGCAGTAACGGAAGAACTTGAAAGACTTTTAGTTTTTGAAAGTTATATCCGTTTTGCTAAAAACAAAGGGCATAAAATCGTTTCTGTTGCTTTTAGATACTATGATTATCTACTTTCTAAAAAACAGAATTTTTCTGAATTTGAAATCAGATATTGCCATCGACGTTTAAATAAAGAAGGCTGTAATTATAAAATCGGCTATTGGTATCATCGTAAGGACGACCTGGAATCAACTTTAAAGAAAACTTTAAACACACTTCAATAATTATTGGTTTTATTCCAATAAATACCTTCTGATATGACTCCCAATATCATTGTTTGATTCTGCATGTGTAATTATCTTTAATTCGTCAATCCTATACCTGACAACCGTTTTACTTATTCCAAAAAGGTATGCCAGGTAATCAACTGTTTTTCTGTAATCCTCTTGATTAATCCTTTGATTGTCTAAGTAAATGTAATTGTATCGGCTGATGCCTATACTTTTCCTGTATTCATACAAATAAGAGAGGAAGACATCTGAAGGTAAAAACAACGATATAGCAAACCGATTAGCTTGCCACTCAATCCAGTTTTTATCGTTCTTCAGTAAATGTTTATCTGCATAGAAATTATATTCTGAATCTTCAAAATCATTATATATTTCCTGATTCACAGTCAATTCCTTATGCAGAAAGAAATGGCCTAATTCATGACCTAATACAAATGCTGTTTGATTAGTAAGTATAAGTGATTGGTCCATAAAGATTTTGTTCTCCTTCACGGAGTAATAACCCAAAATCTTTTTGCCATTTATTGTTTCCAAATCACATTTTGTATCAATAGTGAGTTTATATTTTTTTGATACAAATTCTAAGAACGCATTAATCACAATAGGTTTTCGGCTCCTGGAATATTCTTCATGGATAGCATTTGCTATTACTTCAATTTGATCAGAAGATAGTTTTTGTAAACCTTCTATTTTGGGTGGACCCAAAGCCTTTTTTATAAACTTCTCAAAAATTAAATCAATATCTTCTTCTTTAATATCATTAGTACCCCGATTGGTTCTGTGAAGTATAATTTTGTAATCTCCTGTTTTGCTCACTTCAATTAGCATAATGCCTCTGTTTTTCGCAAAAGTCACAACACCTTCCTGAAATGAATTATCAGTTATCAAGACACCTTTAACATTGGCCCCTGAAACCTGTATAATTTTAGAATAAAACTCTTCTATGTCATCAACAGGCACTTTCTTTGAATTTGAACTTTTACATTCAATCAAATACAGCAAAGTATACCTTTCAGCATTAGTGGGCCATACCTCTATCGACAAATCAAATATTATATCTTTCTCTCTGTCACGCGAATAATAGCCCTTTTTCTGAAATACTCTAGATGCGGATTCAGATATACCTAATTCGCCATTCTCAACAGCCTTTGAAATAACTTCATATGATTTCTTTTCAAAAGAATCGCCAATTTTAACAGTATTCATAGTAATAAATATCTGATGAATATATAATTATGATTTGCTTCCATTGTTAAACGCAAACCGAATGAGCAATATCTGATTGAGTGTCAATCATGTTCCCTTCCACAATCCCCATCTCCTCCTCTGTCAGCCCATACTAAATATACAGCATCCGGTCCATTTCCTTATCAGTATTATCAATTTCAGATTTAGGTCAAGCCTTGTTAAACTTCCTGTAAAAAAATACACTTCCCATTCGGCTTTTTTCAATAAACTGTGTGTCAAAAAAAGGAAGAAACGAAAAAAGAAAAGATAATAGAGCATAATCTGAGACCATAAATTTAATTTTATTCCATTTCATCTGCTAATCTGTACTTGGAATATAATTGTTTGCAACGGTTATAATAAAATCCCTTGTAACCTAAATGCTTGAGTAAAATTATCTCAACATAGTACAAACCCAAATTCAACGCCTCAGATCGGGTCTCACTGTTTATTATACTAAGTTTATCTCTGTTTTGTTTTCGGGGATGAACAATAGCATTCCTTATATTTATAAAAACAGATGGGCCATTGATAAAATTATTTGCTTTCGCAAACTTTGTCATATTTACTAATTCAACAGGAATATCAGGAATGACATTTATTAATGATAATAGAAAGGAGATTTTAGCCTCAGCCGAAATATTTTTGGCATCCTGGTCATTAACATATTTGTAATTCTCTGCAATAATCCAATGAAAAAGAAGTTCCAGAGCATTTTGGATCAGTACTATCGAACCATCAACAAATGCTGTAGTTGAATTAGCTTCAACATACCAATGTAAAACAGTCTTAATACACTGTCTGTCAGATGTATCTTCCCATAGTTTATAATAGTTCTTCCATAATTCTACTAATGAGGTTAAATCTTGGGTACTAACCCAACTGAATACACTTTTAAAGTTGTCAGTAATGTAAGGTGTAAAATTGCGCCAAATTATTCCTTCCTCTTTAAATCCTGTTTGTAGTATAACGGGATATCTTCTACCATTCAAGAAATAAAGGAAAGAAGTAAAACAATGTAACGTATTATTAATAGTTTCAAAATTCCAATACTTATTTGTATTAGGCTTTAAACTACCAGTATAAGTTAAGAAATATCCGCCCTTTTCATTTCGATCAATTGAAGCAATGTTCTTATCAGTAACACAATCAATAATAAGTATAAATTCAGGTAATGAAAAATCCAATCTGGACATTGATATTTTACCTGCTTTCGTACGAACAGGAAGACCCAAAATATCTTGCATATTAGCAATTTCGAATCTTACATAATCAATATCTATATTTTTATTACCAAAAATTATTGGTGGATTAATAAATCCTCTAACTGTCAATTCATTACCGCTAAAATATAGACTACTAAATTGTGTATCATTAATAAAGTTTAATTCTCTGATCTCTATCTGGACTGTTTTATTACCATCAAATAGTTTTAAAGTATCGTCTAAATAATTTTCGGCAATTCCTTGAAATCTCACTTGCAGTTCAGGCAACCAAGAAAAATAAACTCTTCCCTTCAATTCAATTCTCAATGATTTCCTAAATAAAAAAAACATCCCTTCATGTATTAGAATATCCTCATTAGCTCTATTCATCGAAATAACTGGTTCAAGTGCCAGCTCTAATTTGCTCAAGTCTGCTTTCTTAGTCATAGTTATTTACAATAGATATTAACAATAGATTGCAAAATCTTATCTGTGTCATTAAACGCAATTGTACTGAAAGGTACTCTATAAAATTTGTGAATTTTGCTTTAGGATTAATAAGTTATAGGGCGATGGTAATTACACCCCCTCCACAATCCCTATCTCCTCCTCCGTCAACCCATATAACTCATACACCATCCTGTCTATTTCCTTATCAGTTTTATCGATTTCGGATTTTAACTCTAGAGCCTTTTTAGCTTCCTCTAAAAAGTAAGTTTCCCATTCAGCTTCCTCTTTTAGCAATAGCTTTACTTTCTTTTTTGCCAGTTCTTTAATAAACTCCGCATAAGAGAGCAAATACCAGTTTTGTAATTTACCGGGCAAGTCTTCCATGTTAAATTTACGCTGGATTATACGCTGGAATTGTTGGGAGATTTCTTGTAATTGCTTGCTAAGAGTAAGCATTAATTCCACATTCTTAATAAATGGCTTTTGATCAGAAAGAGGGATATTTTTTATGGGCAGTTTTTTAAATTCTGCTACTCTAATTTTAGGAAATAGGTTATCAAATTCATTATTGGAAAACCTAAAAAAGTATGCTAAAAGAGTTGAATTTAGAATACTCAAGATATACTTCACATTGAACAAATCTCTTTTGTCGTTTAAAAGCTTGGCAATATATAAACTTCTATCAATCTTGAAGTCTTCTGAAATTAATGTGCTAACTAAATTTTTACCTAATATTTCTCTAAATATTATCCTCTCCCCCTCAAAATATTTAATATCACGGGGAGCAGCAAGCCAATCTCCATAGCTGATAAAGTGTTGATTGTCCCAATTATATGAATATCGTGCAACATGCATTCCCTTCAACTCAGGCACGAATGTCGCATCTTTTTTATAGTTTGAATGATATGCTCTTTGTTCAATTATTTCTTTTGCTTGACCTGTATAAATATCATAAGGATTAATACCTCTATTAATATCAAAGAGATATTCAATATTATAAGTGTCAATTTTCATTTTGTCCATTATTGGAAGAATCTTTTCACTTACCTCCACATCAAATATGAAACCCTCATTTGATACAATCCTTGCCTTGCTAATTTGGTGCTTATATTTAATTGTTGAATCTGCAAATTCAGAAATATTTATCTTTTCTGTATTTTGGTGCTTGGAACCTACAAAAATCATAGTATCTACCGATGCATCAGGAAAAACGTTTTCCAGACTGGGAATTATCTCTTCAAGGTTAAGATTATTTAATATGAATTTTCTGCATTCAGACATCATAAGATTTTTCAACCAAGAGTTGGGGACGATATAGCTAATTTTTGAAACATTTTTTAAAAGGCTTATTCCCTTTTCAATAAATGCAACATATAAATCAAGCTGGTATTGGGCAGTAATAAACTTAGAATTTAGAGCTTTCTTTAAAGCTTCAGAAATACCTCTTGTAACATACGGCGGATTCCCTATCACCACATCAAATCCCCCTTTTGCAAAAACAGATGGAAATTCCTCCTGCCAGTTAAAGGCTTTATCTCCTGCCACAGCCGGATCATCAATCAGCGAGTTTCCGCATTTTATATTGTTATTTAAATCGTTCAGCTTGCGGTTAGGCTGTGCTGTACGCAACCATAAGGATAGTTTGGCTATCTCAACACTCTCCTCGTTTAAATCAACTCCAAACAGGTTATTTTCAAGTATATTCTTTTCAAAATCGCTCAGCACCATAGCATCGCCGAAAAGCTTTGCCTGCAGTTCGTCGATATAACGATGTTCGTTTATAAGGAAATCAAGCGCCTGGTTAAGGAACGCTCCCGAACCACAAGCCGGATCACAAATGGTAAGTTGCAAAAGCCAATCACGGTAAACCGTTAGCTTTTCAAATAAAGGCTGTATGGTTTTCTTTGTACGTTTTCGGTCAGTGATATACTCTTCTTCAATCAGCCCTATTTCTGCTTTTTTCTCAATGCAAAGCTTACCAACGGTATTATCAACAATATACTTAGTAATGTACTTTGGGGTATAAAAAACACCGTCCTTTTTACGCTTGCTTTTCGATTTATCCACCTGCTGCCCTTCGAGCTGCGCTTTTATTTCGTCCAGTTCGTTCAGGGAGTTTTCAAAAATATGGCCTAAAATATTTACATCCACCTCACTGGCAAAGTCATATTCCGAAAGCTTCAGGGTGTGCCTATAAAGCAATTCATCATCTATTTTTAAACCATCAAGCAGTTCATCCGTTTTAAACAATCCGCCGTTGTATGCAAATACATCATAGCGTTTCCCTTTAAAGCCGGTATTGAGGTATTCGAAATACTTTTTAAACCTGGCATAAAGGGCTATTTCCACATCTCTGTTCAGCAACTCGCGCCAATCGTCCAGTATAAGCCGAACCGAATTAGGCGGCAGCAGTTGCCTGTCCTCTGCAAAAAAGAGAAACAGGAACCGGTCCAGCAGCTTTTGCGATTTTTTAAAGAGCGTCAGCGGATCATGATCCGGATTAAGTACCACCAGGTTCTGATGAAGTTCCCTTTTAAACAGCGAATAATCGTTGTACAGGTTTTTGGTAATTACATCTTCCTGGCTTACCGATTCATCTTTAATCCGTTTGGCAAGGTTTTTCTCAATATTTACAAATGCCAGGCATAGCCACAGCAGTTCAAACTCTTTTTCGGTAAGCGTAAATAGGTTGAACTCAATATTCTCGATGGCATTATCAATATAAAAACGCAGTTTCTCAAAATTGGAAGTGATCACATACACGCATTTCGGCTGGTTATTCTTATATCCGAAAGCCTGTGTTTCAATACGGTTTAAATCGGTAGTTTCGGTTCCTTTAAGTTCAATAACCGCTTTTACCACACCGTTGATCAGTATGGCTCCATCTGCTTTTTTACTATCCTTTACATTTTTGTGTTCAGTAGTAATATTGAAATTCGATGCCGGATTCTTGATATAGCCCAATACATTAACAAACAGATCGATCAGAAACTCACCCTGGTATTGTTCTTCCTTGCTGTTACGGATATTTTCCTGCACATCAGGATCATGGAAACGAGCTTTGAATTTGGCGTATGCAGTTTTTATTGCATAACCGTCCTGCGCTTTCATGTGTTTGTTAAGAACTGAATTTTGAAAGAATTTCATCAGGATAAAAGATAGGCTAAAGAAGGAACGAACAGAATTAGTAAATCCCAACAAATATAAGATACTTCTTTATATGCACATTTACTTTCTAACTATTTCGGATTAGCGTTAATAATCTCCTGATTATTGCCTTCATAATCATTCTTTGATAGATGACTCTATGTTGTTTTGTGTGCTGAACGAAGTGGCAATACTCAGTCACGGAATTAGCTGAAAACAGTAATTACCAACGATGCTAGAATAAAAGCACTTAAAATCATCCGTTTAGATGATTTGAAAGACATGACATTTCTGTTTTCACTCTTGTGTATTTTATCAGGCAGATAGTTTGTTGCGATAGTTAAAAAGTATCCTTCAACAACAATCCCCAAGACTTTTCAACATCTGCTTTTATTGTTTTCTCAATATTTGTATCACCGGAATATTCATATTTGTTATTCAAAGCTTGCTCATTTTTCAATAAAGGCCTACTTTTAGTAAAAATAAACAATATTTATCTATTTGTCTAATAGCATCTTAACTATAATTACAAAATTTATTTATAGAAAAGCTTGCATTCGGTATATATAATAGTCTATCTTTGTGAGCGAATATTCACTTACCCCTCTTCATTAATCAATTAAAGTCTGTAAAAATGAAAATCACTAAATACCAAAATCAGTTGATAAAAGATAATCCCCACAAAATTGATGTCAGGGAAATGTATAACAAGGAATCAGCTCAGGCCAACATAATGGCACTTAAACCAGGCGAAACACTGAAACCGCATAAAACCCCGGTCGATGTTTTTTTCTTTATTGTCGAAGGAACTCCAACCATTCATATCGGCGAAGAGAGTGAAGTATGCGAAGCGAATACACTTATTGAAAGTCCTGCCGGCATTTTGCATTACATTAGTAATAATTCAGATAACCTAGCCAGGATCCTTGTAGTAAAAGCTCCCAACCCGTCAGGCATAACCAAAGTTCTTTAATTACAGCTACCGAAATAGTAACAGAAAAGCAAAAAACAAGCAAGAGAATGGAAATTACACCCCGTCAATTCGAGATTATTGAAGCAGCCGGCAAAATCCTTACTTTATCAGGGGTAAGCGGATTAACTATTAAGAACCTGGCAAAAGAAATGCAGTTTTCCGAAAGTGCCATCTACCGGCATTTTACAAGTAAAGAGGAAATAATCGTTGCCATGCTTAATTATCTGGCCGATAATACGGATAAAAGATTATCTGATCTTGAGAGTTCCTTAAATCCTGAAGAGAAATTTAAGGCCATATTCTCAGAACAAATCAGGTTTTTTAAAAACAATCCGCACTTTGTGGTTGCTGTTTTCTCTGATGGACTCATGGAAGAAAGCCAACTTATTAATGCAACACTCCTTAAGCTTATGAATGTTAAAATCAAACACCTGATGCCTATCATTATGGAAGGTCAGCAAAAAGGCATATTTACAAATGCTATAACTACCGATGAACTTATGCACATAGTTATGGGAACATTTAAACTACAAATGTTCAAATGGCGGATTGCCAACTTTGAATTTGACATTAACAGGAATGGCAATAATATGGTACAATCTGTACTTACATTAATCAAAAACAAATAACCATGAAGAAGGCCCTTCCCTATATAATTGCCATAGTCCTGGCGGCCTTTGGATTGCTGACGTTTTTTCTGAGCAGTTCGGTGATACTTGATTTATTTAGCATGAGGGCCAAAGAAGGAAATTATGTTCTGTTCGTTGTATGGGCAAACTTTCTGAGCAGCGTACTTTATCTTTTTGCAGCTTATGGTTTTATTAAAAGCAAAAAGTGGACACAAAAACTTTTAGAGTTATCAGTAGTAGTTCTCATAGCAGCATTTATAGGGTTGTTATTTCACATTAATGCGGGAGGAATATTTGAAATCAAGACAATTGGAGCCCTGGCATTCCGGATTACGGCAACAGCAATCTTCGCTACGCTGGCATATTTTTTAATTTCAAAGAAATATTAAGCCGTAATCTTAAAAAAATTTGTTTCATCCAGTTAGTGAACATTTACTTACTCAATAAATAATGAAATTTAGAAAGACAGATATAATTAATACAGCCGGAGTAATTATTCTGCAATCAGGGATAGATGCCTTAACAATTGAAGAATTAGTGCTGAAAATGGGAATATCTCATAAAGAGCTTTCAATGTATCTCAAGTACGACAAAGATATCCTGATCATGCTGTTAATCAGTTTGGAAAGTGAAATACAACAACTAATTAAGGATTTGACTACAAGTAAACAATCTCCTGAAGAAGAGCTCCAGAATCTCTTTATAAGCCTGAATAAATTATTCGAACGCAAACCTTTTTACATGGACCTGATATTCGAAAATCAATTAGCAGAGAAAGAACCTGAAAATCTGGTCATTATTAACAGAATCATAAAAAGAGTGGAGAGATTCCTGCTACAAGTAATAGACAAGGGAAAAAAGGAAAACCTATTCCATTCCGGTTCAAAAACCAGGTACATGGTGAATAGAATACTCGTGAGCTTTCGAAGGCTGATGAACGAACAACGTATCACCGAAGTCCTGGTTAGGGATATTGCACTATTGAAGAGCAATAAGTATGCGGATTAAAAATAACAATTTAAAATCAAAAAAATGTCAAATCAAAAGCTAAAAGAAATAAGATTTTACAGAGTCCTTTTAATAGGCCTACTGTTGCTGTTGTATGTTTCTGCAGAAGCACAAACCCTATCATTAAACCAATGCGTTGATACTGCTTTGCAGTACAACCGGAACATCAAGATAGCACAACAAGACGGTTTGATTGCACATGAAAAAAATCGTGAAGCTAAAAGCGCTTTGTTGCCTAAACTCAACGGGTTTGCCGACTACCGTTATTATACGGATCTTCCATACCAGATCATGCCCCAGGCTGCATTTGGCGGACCAGAAGGTACCTATAAGGAGATTCAGTTTGGAGTGCCTCAAAACCTGAGTACCAACCTGCAGTTAGCCATGCCGCTTTTTAATCCCACAGCTTTAAGCGCGATTAAAAGCACACAGATCGCTAATGAACTGTCGGAAATCCAAAAGATTAAAACGGATGAGGATGTAGTGATGGAAGTTTCCAATGCGTACTATAATGCCCAGGTTCTATTAAACCAGTTGGCTTTTATGGATAGCAATATTATAAATACCAATAAGCTGGTGCAAACTACAACATTGCTTTACCAACAGCAGTTAGCCAAAGGCACTGACGTTGACAGGCTGAAATTGCAATTGCAACAGTTAGCCACTCAAAGAAGCACGGTTTCTTCTCAACATCAGCAGGTTTTAAACGCACTTAAATTCCTGATGGGAAAGCCAATTTCCGATTCCATCGAAGTTCAGATAAACGAAACACCTTTAGATGAAACCACTTTTCAGCCTAAGACGACCACAGATATATTATTGATTGACAAAAAGATGGAATTTAGTCTTTCGGAGTTAAGTGGTCTTAAAAACTCCAGGTTGCCTTCGGTGAATGCGTATGGAGTATATGGCACCAACGGTTTTGGCACTACCGGAACCAACAGCTTTTTTAATTTCCATCCAATTGGTTATGTAGGTGCTCAGCTTTCGGTTCCTCTTTTTAATGGAATGGTTACAAAGCACAAAATTGATGGGAAAAAGATAGAAGTGAATAAGACGATCATTCAAAAGGATATACTAACTGAAAAGGTCCACCTTGACCTTGTGAATGCTGAAATGCAATTCAATCTGGCAAACACAACCATTGCTACTGTGAATACTCAAATGGAACTTGCTAAAAAGATTTATAACAACACTGTATTGCAAAACCAGCAAGGTGTGGCCAACATTACAGATTTGCTTCTGGCCGACAATTCCCTGCGCGAATCACAGCAAAACTACATAGTTGCATTAATAAATCTTCGCAGGGCTGATCTTGAATACAAAAGGGTAACAGGAAATTTAATCACAAACAATAAATAGCAAATATTAAAGATGAAAAAGATACTATACATCATCGTAGCCCTGGTATTAGTTGCCATTGTTATAATCCGCCTGAAAGGCAATAAAGAAACCACAAAAAATAGGGTTTTTCAATACGATAAAGAACAGGCAATTGGCGTGCAGACCCTGACAATAAAACCGGAGGGTGCATCAAACAATACTTTTTATGCCGGTACTTTTGAGCCCAATAAAGAGACGCGGATCAGCGCTGATATCCAAGGGAAAATCAATTCATTGAAGGTCGATGTTGGAAGTACTGTTAAGGCTGGCCAGGCTTTAATTCAATTGGATAACTCCTTACTGAAGTTACAACAGCAAACTGTCGAAATTCAGATTGAAGGATTAGAAGCCGATGTAAAACGTTATTCCGTTCTGGCCAAGGCTGATGCAATCCAGGGAGTACAGCTGGAAAAATCGGAGTTGGCACTAAAATCTGCCAACGTTCAAAAAGCAACTTTGCTCGAACAAATCAGCAAAACCTCTATTGTAGCTCCTTTTAGTGGAATTGTAACCGCCAAACTTACCGAGGTCGGCGCTTATGCTGCACCTGGTGTTCCTCTGCTACAGCTTACAGATATTTCGCTGCTAAAGTTCACGGCCAATGTGCCCGAAAATGAATTGAGTCAATTTAAAATGAACCAGTTGTACACACTTTCAGCGGATGTATATTCCGAAACTCCTTTAACAGGAAAAGTAACCATGACAGGCAGTAAATCCAATATGGGTAATAGTTATCCTGTTCAGCTTTCAGTTAGCAACACAGCTGATCTGAAAATCAAGTCAGGAATGTTCGGAAAAGTTAAAATGAAGAGTACAGATGATAAACCGCATATTATTATTCCCGCGTCAGCAATCGTTGGATCAAACATTCAGCCACAGGTTTACCTGGTAAAAAATGGGAAAGCTGTTCTGCAAAACATCACCCTTGCAAGCAGGATACAGAACAAAGTCATAGTGTCAGAGGGTTTGGTAGCAGGAGATATTATTGTTACCAATGGGTTTATCAACTTGTTTGATGGCGCAAATGTTAACATCAAGTAATAACAAAGAGCCATGAACATTACAAAAATATCAATCAACCGCCCTTCACTGATCATCGTTATTTTCAGTGTATTCGCCTTATTGGGTATAATAGGCTTTAAAAACCTGGGGTATGAACTGTTGCCCGACTTTAACCAACCTGTAGTTGTTATAAAAACAATGTACCCGGGTGCCGAACCTAATGAAGTGGAAACTTCTGTTTCAAGAAAAATAGAGGATGCTTTGTCGAACTTGGAAGGTGTGGATTACCTTGAAACCAAATCCATGCCCAACGCCTCAATAATTATTGCCAACCTGAAATATGGAACTGATCTGAATATTGCCATGCAAGACGCCCAGCGTTATATCGACAATATTAAAAAAGACCTTCCGGCAGATATTCTGAGCCCGGTAATGAGCAAAGTTTCTCCCAACGATTTGCCAATCATTTCGATAAGCGCAACCAGTAATTTACCCGGAACTGAATTTTATCAGAAAATGAAGGATGAGTATCTCCCTCAAATCCAGCAATTAAAAGGAGTAGCCGAAATTACCCTGCTGGGTGGCGAAGAACGCGAAATCCAGGTGAAAGCCGATCAGGACAAACTGAAATTGTACAAAATTTCACTCTACCAGCTTGTGGATGCCATCAACCGTTCAGGAATTGATTTGCCGGCCGGTAAAGCTCAAACCGATAAAGAAAGTAATTCAGTCCGCCTGACAGGGAAATTTTCAACCGTTACTGACATTATGAATGTACAGGTAGCAATGCCTGCGCCGGGGATGTCGGTTTATGTAAAAGATGTGGCCACAGTTATTGATGGCATGAAGGAAATAAGTTCTGTAAGCCGCTACAACGGAGTGAACGGGATTGGCCTTTTATTGAAAAAGCAAGGTGACGCTAATGCCGTGGAAGTTTCGAAATTGGTTCATGCTAAACTTGCCCAGATCGAAGCCGCTAACTCCAAATTCGGGGTGAAATTTATTGTTGCCGACGATTCAACCGACATGACAATTGCCGCAGTAAATTCAGTGGTTGACGACCTGATTCTGGCGGTAATCCTTGTGTCATTGGTTATGTTCCTGTTTTTGCGAAGCTACCGAAACTCTTTAATTGTATTAATCGCAATCCCAACCTCATTAATTACTGCCTTTGCTGTGATGTGGCTGATGGGTTTCACCTTAAACCTGATGACCTTGCTGGCGATGTCGTTAATTATCGGGATTCTCGTGGATGATGCCATTGTTATCCTGGAAAATATTCAGCGGCACATTGATATGGGAAAAGATAAACGGGATGCCGCATTAGAAGGACGTATGGAAATTGGTTTTTCGGCCATTTCAATTACACTGGTTGACGTGGTGGTTTTCCTGCCCATACTGTTTTTGCAGGTGTTTGTAGCCGATATGCTCAAACAATTCTCCATTGTAGTAATAACCGCCACACTAACCAGCTTGTTGGTAGGTTTTACCCTGGTGCCCTGGCTGGCTTCGCGGATTGGAAAAAAGGAAGACTTACAGCCAACCAACTTCATGAACCGTTTTCTGCTTTGGTTCGAAAGGCAATTAACATCATTTATCGATTGGTATGGCCATCAGTTGGAATGGGTACTCAGCCACAAGCTTATCTTTTCAGGAATAGTTGTTTTTCTCCTGGTAATGACGGGCGCAATGCTGAAACAAGGCATTATCGGCAAGGAAATGATGTCGACCGGCGACCAGGGAAAATTCCGTTTGAACCTGGAATATGATAAAACAACCACTGTTCAGGAGAACAATATCAGGACTCAGCAGGTTGAGAATTTTATCCTGCAGCAACCCGAAGTGTCAACACTTTTCAGCAACATTGCCGGGCCAAGTACAGGCATCGGAAGTTTAGGCGTTGGTTCTGCCAATATATCAGAGTTTACTATTCAGCTGAAGCCGGAAAAGGAAAGGAACATTAAAACAGAGGCATTTATGAAATCGCTTCGTAAAGAGTTGAAAAAAGAATTTACGGGAGTTAATTTTTCGATGGCGGTTTTGGGCTTATTGCCAAAACAGGCACCTATTAAAATTACCCTGAGCGGAAATGATCTGAACCTGGTAATGAAAACTGGGAATGAACTGAAAGCTGCTATTGAAAAAATTCCAGGTGCTGATAATGTTCAATTATCAGTTGAAGAAGGAAGCCCTGAGTACAAGGTGATTCCCGACAAAGATAAAATGCAGCGGTTAGGATTAACGACGACGTTTGTAGGATTAAACCTGAGAACGGCCTTCACCGGAAATGATGATGCTACTTTAACCGAAAATGGCACCGAATACCCGGTTCGTATATGGCTGGATGACTTCGACCGGAAAAACTTTGAGGATGTACAGCGCCTTTCTATCGTAAATCCAATGAACATCCCCATTGAAGTCTCGCAATTTGCGGAAGTGAAGCAGGATAATTCGCCTTCGTTACTCGAAAGACTGGACCGCCAACCCTCCGTTACCATTACGTCAGAATCGTTCGGCAGGCCTTCGGGAACTTTAGCTGACGACGCTATAAGCTTCCTGAAAACCCGACCCTTACCAGAAGGAGTAAAACTTACCTGGGGCGCCGATATCAAAACGCAGAATGAAAGTTTCGGAGCATTGGGCTCGGTTCTGCTCATCTCATTTTTACTGATTTACCTGATTATGATCGCCCTTTATGATAGCTATATCTATCCTTTCGTGGCTTTATTTGCCATACCTATGGCTGCCATCGGCGCTTTCCTGGCTTTAAACTTATCGTTAAACGATTTAACCTTGTTTGCACAGTTAGGATTAATTATGCTCATGGGACTGGTTACGAAGAATGCTATTCTGATTGTAGATTTTACCAACCAGCTAAAAGCCCAGGGCAAGTACTATAAAGAAGCATTGATCATTGCAGGTAAAGAGCGAATGCGCCCTATCTTAATGACAACTCTGGCTATGGCAATTGGAATGTTACCCATTGCATTGGCCAAAGGCACAGCCAGCGAATGGAAAAACGGTCTGGCATGGGTTATTATCGGTGGTTTGCTGTCGTCTATGATTCTGACTGTTTATCTGGTCCCTATGATGTATTACTTGGTTGATACAATTAAAGAAAAAATCGCAATACGAAAGGCGAACCGTAATGTTTCGAAGGCGAATTTAATAAAGAAGTAAAAATCAGGAAATGGAGTCCGGGAGACACTTATAGGGCAATCAATAGCCTGGCAACAAAAGATAAGAAGTGTGTAAGGTGTCTTCCGACTTCTGACTTCCTCCAACAATAATAAATCATTAAAATAACGATTGTAATAATCTTAAAACCAACAAAATGCAAAAAGCACTCAAACTACTGCAATTAACTTTTATCATCCTCCTGCTTTCTTCCTTTCAAAATCAAAAGCAGGAAACATTCAATTTGACAATTGATGTAAAAGAATTACGCAATTCAAAAGGCACTGTCGTTTTTGCCTTGTACAACAGGCAAGATGCATTTCCTGACGAGCATTATAAAAAGTACCTTAAAAAGCTAACAGGAAAAATAGTGAATGGTTCTTCATCCGTAACATTTGAAAATCTGCCCGAAGGGAAATACGCAGTAAATATCCTGCATGATGAAGACAATGATGGTAAAATTAAAAAGGGGATAATCATGCCCAAAGAGGGAATTGGTTTTTCAAATTACAAATCCATTGGCTTTTCGAACAGGCCTGTATTTTCAAAGGCATCATTTAATCTGCAGGGCGATAAAAAGATAAAAGTCAGTATCATATACCTATAAGCAAATGAAATGAAAAGGCATTTGGTTTTCATACAGATTACGCTACTTCTGGCTTTTGCAGCTTCTGGACAGAATAAAGATGTAAGCCCAGGGGTTGGGCTAACTGTAATTTCCCAGGTAAACCAGGGCAGCAGTTATATCACTTTCCCGACGGACCTAGGCAACATTGAACCTTTGATGTTCGAGGCAAATTTGATTCCGAATTTTTACATCCGCAAAAGTAAAAACGCCCGCTTAATGGGTGTACTTACCCCACAAATTATCCTCCGGATGTATGATGAAAGATCCTATCCGGTTCGCACGCCGAGCTACATCCCACAGGTAACTGTATATTATATGGTTACAGAACCTGAGAGTCCCAAAAGCATAAGTTTATACGGACGCCTGGCACATCATTCCAATGGCCAGGACGGGGATTTCTTCCTGGAAAATGGCGAGGTAAATGTAGTTTCCGGTGATTTTGCCAGGAATTATTTTGAAACTGGGATTATTAAAACAAATATAAATACACGCCTCAATGCACACCAGTTTTTCAAAACATCAATCGAAATTCACCCGCAGGGCTGGGGCAGCGATGAGCTCGATGGTATATACAGTAGGTATCGCTGGCATAACGCAGTTTCCATTTTCAAGCTACCAACCAATGAAACCAGGAGTACAAAGAATAATGCAGTTATTTCACTTAAAGGTGATGCAACCTGGATGTTTGGTGATTTGAACAATCTGGATGTGATTTCGGCAAACAGGCTTAACCTTAGCTTAATCTTTTATTATCATCCAAAATTCCTTGAGGATATCGGGCTGTTTGTCCAGTATTATCATGGCTCCGATTATTACAATATGTATTTCGGACATAGGTTGGATGTGCTGAGGTTTGGATTGATGACAGAAAAGTTGAGGTTTTAATTTGCCTCAGCCGTCGAAAATTGAACAGATTGAATCTTAAAATTTGAAACAAAACATTTGACTCATTATACAACTTATTCAGCGATGGTAAAGAAACTCAGACATATCATCAGTACAATTCTGATCCTGGTTTCGCTTGATTCATTCAGTCAAACAGTAAACTATTCGCCTGAGTATTTCGGGCCAAACGCACTTCCGGTTCCGGAGTTTACGGATGCGACAATTGCTGAATTTACTACTTTATCTGTTTCGTGGAATTACTATTCCGGGTTTGGCGACCGAACGTTGAATCCTTTTATCAAAGCCGAAATTCCTCTTATACGCTCAAAAGTCTCATTTAAGATTTGGGGTACAGCCGCAGAACGATACAATACTACGCTGGACATCCGCGACAAACGCGCCTCCACTGAAGATGTTCCGGTTGGAACGGCGAATGGTGATGTTTACGTTCAAACCAGGATACTTTTGTTCGATGAACAGAAGATACGGCCTTCTGTTATTTTAAATTCTACGCTGAAAACCGCTTCAGGGAATAATTTCGGAGCACGCCGCTATTTTGATACACCAGGTTATTACTTCGATCTTGAAGTCGGGAAATCTTTTTCCGTTGAATCTAAATGGCTGAAAAAGATTCGCATGGTTGCCGACGCTGGGTTTTTATGCTGGGAAACCACTAACAGTATGCAAAATGACGCAGCAATGTATGGCGTGAAAATAATCATGAGTAATAAGATTATAGAGTTCGAAAACTCAATTTCAGGTTATAATGGCTGGATGAATAATGGCGACCATCCCATTGTGTATTCCTTCCAACTTTCACAAAAGAACAGGAAAATTAATTTTTTCGGGCAGTACCAATATGGCATACGCGATTATCCATACCATCACATACGATTGGGAATTAATATTTCTTTAAAAGCAATAACACCTGCCTATAAATTAATGTGAGCATCAGGCTTTTTTGAACAATAAAATTGCAAGCAACATCTTAAAAATCAAGCTTAGATTTTGAGAGTAACATTCTGATAATTAAAAATTTGAACAATGATTAATAAAGATACAGGCACAGAAGCCAGGATAGTACGCGCAGCGTATAGCATCTTTCTATTATACGGATATCATGGAACAACACTGCAACAAATTGCAGAAAGAGCAAAAGTAAATAAGTCGTCAATCCACTACTACTTCCGCTCAAAAGAAAAGCTTTACGGTATAGTTGTCGAATTAATCATTGATTTAATTCTGAATGCGGAATTCAATTTCGCTACAAAAAGGAAAAAAGTGGAAAAACCAACATGGTTTCTCTTTACTGAGTTTTACAACAATCGGATTTTATTCGAACATACAATAAAAGAATTACATCCGGCTGATTGGGAAAGTAAATTAAAAGATTTAAATAATTGGCTTTCATTTTCAAACAGCCCATTGACTTATGCCTTACGAAGTTCTTTGGGGAAATGAATAATTCAAGATAATAATAACAAAAACAAAATACTCTAAACTTAAAACAATAATGAAATGAAAACACAAATTAAACAAGCAAACGGGAAACTAGGTATTTTAATGCCAGGATTAGGCGCAGTTGCAACTACATTTATCGCAGGTGTTGAGGCCGTTAAAAAAGGCATTGCTGAGCCAGTTGGTTCACTCACTCAAATAGGAAATATCCGTTTAGGGAAACGAACAGAGGACCGAAATCCAAAAATAAATGATTTTGTTCCGCTGGCAGATTTAAAGGATATTGTGTTTGGAGGATGGGATATTTTTGAAGATTCTGTTTATGAGGCGGCATTAAATGCAAAGGTACTGGAACCGTCATTGCTTCTGGCACTAAAACCAGAATTGGAAAAAATTATACCTATGCCGGCTGTTTTCGACAAATCGTATGTTCAGAATATCAGTGGACCAAACATTAAAAAGTCAATGAATAAAATTGATCTGGTTGACGGATTAATGAACGATATCTATAAATTTAAAATTAAAAATAACCTTGATAGAGTTGTTGTTGTATGGTGTGCTTCCACCGAAAAATATATTGAAACCACTGATATTCATCTCAGTTTAGAAAAATTTGAAGCTGCATTATATAGTAACGACGAAAGAATCTCACCAAGTATGATGTACGCTTATGCTGCACTTAAACTTGGTATCCCTTTTGCAAATGGCGCGCCAAACCTCACCTGCGATATACCGGCATTGATCGAATTATCAATAAAAAACAATACACCTATTGCCGGAAAAGATTTTAAAACGGGGCAAACATTAATGAAAACAATCATTGCCCCTGGTTTACAAGCCCGGGCTTTGGGAGTAAGCGGATGGTTTTCCACTAACATTTTAGGTAACAGGGATGGACAGGTACTTGATAATCCCGAAAACTTTAAAACCAAAGAAGTCTCAAAGTTGAGTGTTTTAAATGAAATATTTAAACCCGAAGTCAATCCAATGCTATACGGCGATATGTACCATAAGGTTCGTATCAATTATTATCCGCCACGCGGCGACAATAAGGAAAGCTGGGATAACATTGACATATTTGGCTGGCTAGGTTATCCCATGCAGATTAAAATAAACTTCTTATGCAGAGATTCAATTTTAGCAGCACCTGTTGTACTCGATATAGCCCTGTTTATTGATCTGGCTAAACGTGCCAATATGAGCGGTATCCAGGAATGGATGTCATTCTATTTTAAATCGCCTCAAACTGCTCCGGGACTAAAACCTGAACATGATATATTTAAACAATTGATAAAGCTGGAAAATACTCTCCGGTACATGATGGGTGAAGATTTAATAACTCACCTGGGGCTTGAATATTACACTGAATTAGCTGAACAGATATCATGAACTTAAATAAATACATAGCCTCTTTTTCAGGCATAGGTTATATCGGCAAAGGAGGTGGATCGGTTGCAGCACTCATCACCATGTTATTATGGTATTGGGGTTTCAATCTTGTGTTTGAGAAACTGGCTGTGTATTTATTGATTTGTATCATCATTTGTATTATCGGTATTTACGTGTCGTACAAAGTTGAGTTTATATGGGGGCATGATAGCAATCGAATAGTGATAGATGAAGTGTTTGGAATGCTTATAAGCTTGCTTTTTGTCCCGCGCCAGCTCTGGATGGGATCTACAGCATTTGTACTTTTCAGAATTTTCGATATCTGGAAACCACTTTATATAACAAAGATGGAAAAATGTAAAGGTGGATTCGGAGTAATGGCTGATGATTTTTTGGCTGGTTTATATGCCTTGATTTGTATGCAAATTCTGATTAGAGTAATATCCTAACATCAAATGAGTACCTTTTTCAAATTTCAGATCTCTTCGTTTGTATCGACGGTCATCGATTATTCGGTTACCCTATTATTAACCGAAAATCTAAAAATGTTATATGTCATATCTTCTGTTATCGGATTTGTTTCCGGTGGGATTACAAATTTTTCAATCAATAAAAAATGGGTCTTCAAAATCAATGATACTAAAAAATCAAAACGGGTGCTTCTATATGCTACCGTGTGGATCACAAGCCTGATAATAAATACGCTGGTATTATATCTGCTTACTGATTTTGGTAAGATTAATTACAAGTACTCTAAAATAATCGCTTCACTCATTGTGGGAGTTACTTTGAGCTTTTTTGCACAAAAAAAAATTGTATTCTATGCACATCAGAATAAAAACTAATTGTTTACTCGAATGCTTGATGTTGTTTATGCTTCCGATTTATTCATTTGGACAAAACACCGTATTAAAAGGCGTTGTTACCGATTCAATTACAAAAGAACCGCTGCCATTTGTAAGCTTAGTGTTTGTTAACACTTCCATTGGAACTCTTACCGACTTTGAAGGCAAATACATCCTGCAAACTGCCCACCCTATATCCTCGTTAAAGGTTTCCTCCGTCGGCTACAAATCGGCTATAATTAAAGTAGAAAAGGGCAAAACGCAGGTAATTAATGTTAAATTAGTCAGTGAAGCATTCAAATTAGATGTTGTCACTATAAAAGCAAAGAGGCAGAGATATCGCAATCAGGATAATCCCGCTGTTGAATTAATTAAAAATGTAATTGAACATAAAAATGAAAACCGTAAAGAAGGCTTCGATTATTATGAATATGAAAAATATGAGAAAATTCAATTTGCGCTAAGTAACATAAATGAGAATTTTAAAAACAAAAAAGCGTTTAAGAAATTCCAATTTGTATTTGAGAACATGGACTCCTCAAAACTTGAAGGCAAACCAGTACTGCCCATGTATTTAAAAGAAACCCTTTCCGAGAATTGGTACCGAAAATCTCCAAAAGCGGAAAAAGAACTTATAAAAGCAGATAAAATGGTGAGTTTTGACGGTTATGTTGATAACAGCGGATTAAACGAATATCTGAAATACCTGTACCAGAATATTGATATTTATGAAAGCAACATTACACTTTTAACGAATCAGTTTATTAGTCCTATTGCAAGTATGTCGCCTACTTTTTATAGATTTTATATAACCGATACCATTACTGAAAATCTGGATAAATATTACAAACTTAATTTTTATCCCCGCAGTCATTCCGATTTTTTATTTCAAGGCTTTATGTGGATTACAATGGATAGTTCCTATGCGGTTAAGAAAATAGATATGACAGTAAATAAAGATATTAATCTGAACTGGGTAAAGGAACTAAGCATCAAACAGGACTTTAAAAAAATTAAAGATCAGGGTTATGTACTAGCTTTTGATGAGTTTTCAGCTGATTTTGGGATGTCTAAAAATAGTAAAATGGGCATTTTCGGACAACGGACTGTATTTTATAATAACTATTTACTGAATAAAGAACGTAAATCTTCAGATTATAGCGGGGATGAGGTTATGAAATCAGACAGTACTGATTTGCGCTCTATTAATTATTGGAAAGTAAACAGGCCCATGGCATTGTCAAAATCCGAACAAGGCGTTTACAAAACCATTGATAGCATACAAACCATTCCGGCTTTCAGGAGAACTATGGATGTGGTTATGCTTCTCTTTGCAGGATATAAAAATCTGGGACCTTATTTTGAACTAGGTCCTGTAAGTACCTTTTATAGCTTTAATCCCGTCGAAGGGTTTAGATTACGTGTTGGAGGCAGAACCACTACTCAGTTTAGTAAAAAACTAAATCTCGAATCTTATGCTGCGTATGGGTTTAATGATGAAAAATGGAAATATTATATTGGAACAACTTATTCTCTAAGTAAACGAAGTTTTAATGAGTTTCCGGTAAAATCACTGAAAGCAAGCTATCAGCATGAAACTAAAATTCCAGGGCAAGAACTTCAGTTTGTGCAGGAAGATAACTTCTTACTCTCGTTTAAACGCGGCGTAAACGATAAGTGGTTGTATAATGATATATACAACTTTGAATATACCAATGAATTTAAAAGCCATTTAACTGTTGGCTTAGGCTACAAAAACTGGACTCAACAAGCAGCGGTTGGATTGCATTTTAATACGGTTGATTATAATAATGCCACCTATGACATTGACCAATTGCGAACTTCGGAGATATCATTTAGTTTACGGTGGGCTCCAAACGAACAATTTTACCAGGGAAAGGTGTACAGGATTCCGATTTATAACAAATACCCGATATTCACCTTTCGGTTTATAAATGGGACTAAAGGAATACTTGGTGGCGAATATGATTATCAGAATATTTCGATGTCGGTTTTCAAGAGATTTAACTGGTCCCAGTTAGGATATACAAGCATATTGGTTGAAGTTGGAAAGGTTTTCGGAACAGTACCTTTCCCGCTTTTGGATATCCCAAGGGCCAATCAAACTTATTCTTACCAATTGCAATCTTATAATTTAATGAATTTCCTTGAATTTGTAAGCGATCAATATGTAAGCACATATATTGATCATTACTTCAACGGGTTTTTTTTTAATAAAATTCCGTTGTTGAAAAAATTAAAATGGAGGGAAGCCATTAGTTTAAAAATCTTATATGGAAGTCTGAGCAGCGTTAATGACCCATCTAAAAACCCCGAAATTTATGTATTCCCGGTAAATGCCGATGGAATTACAACAACATATAGCCTGAATGAGAAGCCTTATATAGAAGGAAGTGTTGCTATTGCAAATATCTTCAAATTCTTCAGGGTTGATCTAGTAAAACGGTTTAGTTATCTCGATAACCCTGATGTTTCACAATTAGGAGTTAGAGTTCGGTTTAAATTTGATTTTTAAAGCCATGAAAGCACGGGATTTTGCACAGAAAATGATTTACCTTTTAATTAGCCCTCTGGTAAAATTATTGGTAAAACGTGGAATTACTCCAAACATTATAACCTCCACAGGTCTTGTAATTAATATTTTAGCTGCTATTGTTTTTATTACCGGCGGCGAAATAGGCGAACGAGGCGATTTATCCTATATCGGATGGGGATCTGGTTTGATCCTTTTGGCCGGATTATTCGATATGCTCGATGGACAGGTTGCCCGCCTGGGTAATATGGCCTCCCGTTTTGGTTCACTTTATGATTCGGTTCTAGACAGGTACAGCGAGCTTATCATGTTTCTCGGCATTTGCTATTACCTTGTTGCTCACCATTATTTTATGAGTTCGCTCATAACATTCATTGCGTTAATAGGCTCTATGATGGTTAGTTATGTCAGGGCTCGGGCCGAAGGACTGGGTATTGAATGCAAATCAGGCTTGATGCAACGTCCGGAAAGAATAATTATGATTTCCCTTTCCGGGATTATTTGCGGCATCACATCAGCGTATTCAGGAGGTAATCAAAAGCTTTATGTCGATTGGCTTAATATTGAAATTGTCGAAACCATTTCCATTTTCATTTATCCAATCGCATTGGTTGCTCTTCTGGCTAACATTACAGCTATTCAACGCCTAAATCATTGCAGGAAACAATTGAATTAAAACAACACTAAATGAAAGAAACGAAAATTCTGATACTTGTAATATCGCTGTATATTTTACC
Organism: Bacteroidales bacterium; assembly: GCA_963665485.1. GTDB lineage: Bacteria > Bacteroidota > Bacteroidia > Bacteroidales > UBA4417 > UBA4417. Next base: position 4,049,048 of record OY762227.1, read on the forward strand.
TGGCATAATTTTATCTGCAAATGCCCAGGAGAATTATCCTGTACCAGTAAAAACAGAAAAGATGCTTTTTTATTTCCAGCGCAGCCACAACAAAAATACCGTTGTTTACGAGTTAAACACACTGCCCAATGGGGCAATAAACACTGATAAACCGGTTAACGCTTATTGGATAAGGTATGAAGAGGGAGGAGTGAAAAAAGAACTCTCCTATATACAGGTGAAGGCGTTCGGGCTAAAATGGAAAATGATAGATAAGGAAAATAAAAATTTCGTTCTGCATTTTAATAAAACTAAGGATAAAGAAATATTCCTGTTAAACATCGGTTGTTGTTACAAAGCCTATATTTCTATCAATGGTGAACTCGCCGAACTTAGAAAAATGTATATAAAAGCTGTTACCAACTCTTTAGGATTTCCTTTGACTATTAACTTCATAGAGATATCAGGCATTAACCCGAAAACCGGGAAAAATGTGAGTGAAAAATACATACCATAATTTTGTTTATGAAGATTGTTAAATACATAAAATCACCCTATAGAATAACAATATTTGTTATCCTGTTTTCAATACTCTATCTCGTCGGCATAGCAGTTTTGACAGGCTTGAAGGTAGAACACTGGGTTATAATCGGCATATACAACCTTTGCTATTTTATGAACCCCAAAACCAGGAAAATCATTCTGGCTTTCACCGTTTTCGTGGTTTTTGCCCTGCTTTATGATCTGATGAAACTTTATCCAAACTATCTCTTGAATCATGTAGATATTTCATCGCTCTATCATTTTGAAAAAAAAATATTTGGATTCTCTTACCATAATCAATTGGTAACGCCAAATGAGTTTTTTGCCACTAACCACAATACAATTCTGGATATCCTGACAGGCCTGTTTTATATTAACTGGATACCTGTACCATTAGCTTTTGCACTATGGTCATATATGCGCAACAAGGAACTGTTTCTACATTTTTCTCTCACATTCTTTTTGGTTAATGTTATTGGGTTTTGCATTTATTACATCCATCCTGCCGCTCCTCCCTGGTATGTTAACCTTTACGGATTCGTGCTACACTTGAATGTTCCTGGCAATACTGCGGGATTGGCAAGATTTGATGAATTTTTCCATATCCCCGTTTTTAATTCCATATACGCACATAATTCAAATGTGTTTGCAGCCATGCCGTCTCTTCATTGCGCGTATCCGGTTGTAGTGCTTTTTTATGCTTTAAAAAGTAAAATAAGCTGGTGGGTTAATGGGGCATTGGGTGTTTTTATGGCAGGCATTTGGTTTTCTGCTGTTTATTCAGGCCATCATTATGTAACCGATGTTATTGCAGGTATCTTTTGTGCGGGTTTGGGAATTCTTCTATTTCAAAAAATCCTGTTAAAAATACCGAAATTTCAAAAGTGGATTTCTAAATACAAACTACTTATCTCATAATCCCTGCTATTATGAAGCTATTTTATTCATTTAACCGAAACTTTAACCATGCCTGGCAATGTTCATATTGGAAATCATTAAGTTCATACGATGAAATAGCCATGATTGGATAAAACACCAACCGAAGATGAAATTAAACTCCATCATGGCGTATTCCATCTGACCCGTAAAAATTAAAAAATAATCAGATGAAAAATGTAATTCTCATTTTCGTTATTGCATTAACGACCTTGTCAGCCTGTGACGAAATGTTTGATTATTCGCCTTATGCTATTGATTTCAGCGAAGAAAACAGGAATGTGAATCAGAAAAATATCGAAAAACTTATTCTTCATGAATCTGACGACACCCTTACAATTGCTTTCACCGGCGATACACACCGCTTTTTCGATCAAACGAATGAGTTTGTGAAAAAAGTGAATCAGAATCCCGCAATTGACTTCGTAATTCATGTTGGCGATATGGCCGATTTTGGATTGCCCAAACAATATACTTGGGGAAACTCGTATTTGCTGAAATTAAACTTCCCCTATTTAGTTGTGGTGGGAAATCACGATTTGGTTGGCAATGGCCTTACTGCTTATACGGAGATGTTTGGCGAGCTGAACTTTAGCTTTATTTACGACAGCCTGAAATTTATTTTTATAAACACAAATGGCCTCGAATTTAAATTTAACGGTGAAGTGCCCGATGTTAAATGGCTGGATGCCCAGCTTAGGCCCAACAATGATTTTTCGAAGGCAGTTGTAATCTTTCACGTACCTCCAATGAATTGTGATTTCGATTCATCATTAGAAACAGCATTCCAAAAAGCATTGGCACAAAACAATAATGTGCTGTTTACAGTGCATGGTCATTTGCATGGCCATGAGATTTATAAACCGTATGAAGACAGCATTACATATGTAAATGTTTATGGTGTTGAAAACATGAAGTTTAACCTGATAAAAATAGCAAACAATAAATTCGATGTTGAAACGGTGGCATTTTGAAGTAGCGTTGATAGTAACACTTGGGCATTTGTTCAATCCGATTGATACCTACGGCCAGTTTTCACAAAATACTGATTCGGCAAAATATGCGCGTTTTTTGCCCGATTATGTAAAATTGCAGTTTGCCGGTGGAATCGGATTACTATCAATAGGTGTGGGATATTCTTTTTTTAAGGAAAAGCTGGAAGTCTCCTATTTCTATGGCTATGTGCCAAAAACTGTTTCTATTGACGATTTACACAGCGTTAGTTTACAGGTAACCGCAAAATTTTTGCGCTTTAAAGTCAATCCGAATATTGAAATAGTGCCGTTAAATGTAGGCTGGTTTATCCATCACACGTTTGGCAACGAATATTGGATAAAACTACCTTCGCATTATCCTGCCGAATATTATTGGTGGTCGCCTGGCAGAAACGCGGGTATATTCGTAGGCGGAGAAATAAAAACAAAATTATTGAAAAATAAGACTCCTGCTTCAGGAACTGCATTTTATGCCCGTGCAGGCACCAGGGGATTGTATTTAGAAAGCAAGATTGGGAACTCGTCAATTCCAATTCAAGATATCATAGAATTTGGTTTTGGAATGGCTCTTTATCGGTAAGGATAATTGATATGAACTGAAGAACCAGGATTCCTCCCTACAGTTATATTCGTTTTTATTTTGGCCTTCGTTTCACATTTTAAATTGTCCGTTTCCGTTAGGTTATTGCCTGTTTAAGGCTGATAATATATTAATGTACCCTAATAGGGTTTATATTTGTAATATAATGAAATTAAATATCCAAATAAGAGAACTATTAAAGGTTGGGCTATATGCTTCGCCATTGATAGGAGTATTGTCTATAACTCCCATTTTTATTATTAAGGAACTGCAGTTGAGCGTGTATCCCAAAGCAGTCGCAATAGTATCACTTGTTGTCTTTTCAATTTGGTGGCTGAATATATTATTTATTCACGTATTGGAAAGACTTGGTAATGAAAAACTTAAAAAGTTGCGATACCTGTTAAGCTATGTGCTTATGACTGCATTTATCCTGTTGGCAATAAGTTCGTTTAAATCATATTTGCCTTATTCCAATCATATTCCCGGAATAAGACCACCACAGTCTCCTTATGCTTCTTTTGTCATGTGGTTCTCAATAAATACTGTTGTACTGATTTTACTCGATTTACTTTTGTTAAGAGAGAAGAAGGTAAAAATGGAAATTGAAAACGCCAATCTTAAACTAATGAATGCAGAGGCTATAAATCAACAACTTAAACAACAAATCCATCCTCATTTTCTGTTTAATTCCCTAAACACACTCAAATCTCTTATAAAAAAATCACCCGATGCCGCAGAAGATTATCTTGTAATGTTATCGGACTTTTTAAGAAGAGCTATTTCCACCGGGAATGAACACTTAGCGAATGTAAGTGATGAAGTAAAATTGTGCATCGATTATCTGGAAATGCAAAAAATAAGATATTGTGATGCGTTACTATTTGAAGTTCATATTCCTGAAACTGTTTACCAAACGGGACTAATTCCGGCTTTCTCACTTCAATTTCTGGTCGAAAATGCAATAAAACACAATGCTTTAACCAACGAATTGCCTTTGCTGATAAAAATCCTGTACGACGATGACAGGATTATAGTTATCAACAACTTACAGCCAAAGTTTACATCGGAAACATCAACAGGTTTCGGTCTGACAAACCTTGCCGAACGTTATAAGATTTTGTCTGGTGATGAAATAATTATTCGAACATCTGATAATCATTTTTCTGTGAGCATAAAAATTATTGGCGATGAAAATAGTAATTATTGAAGATGAACAACTTACAGCGGAAGATCTGGCTGACAACATTTTAAGTGTAGATTCAGGGGCGCAAATTGTGGCAAGTCTGCGGTCAGTTAAAGAAGCTGTTTCTTATTTCCAGGTGAACGAAAAACCTGATTTGATTTTTTGCGATATTCAATTAGGAGATGGACTAAGCTTTGAAATATTTAATAACATTATACTAAATTCTCCGGTAATTTTTTGCACAGCTTACGATGAATATGCTTTAAAGGCATTTAGAGCAAATGGGATTGATTACATTTTAAAACCTTTCACTAAGCAAACCATCGAAGATTCTCTGAATAAATATAAAGTGTTAAAGAATAACTTCGTTACTGATTTAACGCACTTTGATGCAATTTTCGAATTATTCGAAAGCAGAAAGAATCAAAAACAAATCTCTGTTTTAGTATATCAAAAGGACAACATAATTCCTGTTAAAGTAGATGATATCGCACTGTTTTATATTGATTATGAAATTACGCATCTCATTACATTTGATCAAAAACAATATTCAATAAGTAAAACCCTTGAAGAATTGGAAAAAATAACCGGGAATGATTTTTACAGGGCCAACAGACAATTTTTCATCAACCGCAAAGCCATAAAGGAAGCTTCCCAATACTTTACGCGTAAGCTATCAATCAGCCTTAAAATACCTTTCAACGAAAGAATTTTTGTAAGCAAAGAAAAATCCAAAGATTTTTTAAACTGGTTGTCGGGCAACTAAGCTCCCCGGATATACTTCAGCCCCTTTTTTGTCCGCTTCGGGTATTTACTCAATAAACGAACGGGTATCCTTTTTTAAATTTGCTTATTCAAAAAAAAAAAGGATGAAAAAATCAGGATTATTTCTTTTAGCATTGCTCGTATTTTCTTCGTGCTCCGATAAAATATATTCTTCGCTTCAGTGGCAAAGCAAAAAGGTCACAACAGATGGCAGGATTCCCGAATGGGAAAACCCTTTGCGGTTATATGATACTAAAAGCAAAGTTAATTATACCATTTCCAATGACAGCAAGAATTTATACGTGTGCATGAAAATCTCCGATGAGATATCGCAAATAAAAATACTTCAGGGCGGAATGGAATTCCGGATTGATACCGCTGGCAAAAAAACATTACCAATAGCCTTTATCTTCCCCATCGCCGGACAACAGATACTCCAAATGGGGAAAAGCGCGGAAAAAAATAAAAAAGGTTTTAGTGAAGATATATATCGATCAGCAATGAAGCAAGAACAGTTGAGCCAGACGAAAAACGCTCAATTAATTGGATTTAAGCCACCGCTTGGAGGCTTTTTGTCGTTGCCCAACACAACTTCCGGAATTTCAGCGGCTATAAATATGGACAGTCTGGGAATAATGTATTACGAATCTGTTATCCCTTTCAGCACTTTTTACAAAAATGAAATTACGGCTGCCGATACAAATAAAATATTCAATTTCGAAATAAAAGTAAACGCACTTCCAACTCCTTCAATGAATGAGAAAGCTAATGGTGGCGGGAAAAAGGGAAGTGGAGGAATGGGTGGCAGAGGAATGGGTGGTGGGGGAAAGAGTGGCGGAATGAAGGGCGGAGGACAAGGAGGCGGTAATTCTTCGGGCAATAACGAGCTGTTTGTTACAAATAAAATAAATGTAAAAATGAAAATCTCTTTCAAATAAACATGAAAAAATCAACATTATTTATGTCATTGATTTTCTTTTTATTGACTATTTCCATAAAAGCCCAAACCAATTATACCATCAGCGGATATGTTAAAGACACTAAAACAGGAGAAGAGCTAATTGGTGCCACGGTATTTATTAAAGAACTTCAGGCTACCGGCACAACCACTAATGCGTATGGTTATTACTCCATTACTATTCCGGAAGGCAACTACACTATTACAGCACAATTTATCGGGTATGGACCACAATCTATTCAAATAACACTGACACAGAACACAAAACAGAATTTTAACATTACCGAAAAGGTTACTGAGTTGGAAGAAGTTGTAATTACTTCAGAAAGAAAAGACGGAAACATAACCAAAAATCTAATGGGCGTTGAAAAAATTAATATGCAGGAAATAAAGAACATCCCCGTTATTTTTGGCGAAAAAGATATATTAAAGACCTTACAACTATTGCCTGGTGTAAAATCAGCAGGAGAAGGAAACAGCGGGTTTTACGTTCGGGGAGGCAATGCGGATCAAAACCTGATTCTGCTCGATGAAGCAACGGTTTACAATGCTTCGCATCTCTTAGGGTTTTTCTCCGTATTTAATGCCGATGCTATCAAGGACGTAACTCTGTATAAAGGGAGCCAGCCAGCCGAATACGGAGGCCGGTTATCATCGGTTCTGGATATTAGGATGAAAGAAGGAAACAATAAAGAATATAGCGTTGAAGGGGGAATCGGAGCAATATCATCACGGTTAAAAATTGAAGGTCCTGTTAGTAGAGATAAAGGCTCTTTTACAATAGCCGGAAGAAGGTCGTATGCCGATATGTTTCTTAAATTGTCGAAAGACAGTGCATTAAGTGAGCGAAAACTTTATTTTTATGACTTGAATGCAAAATTTAATTATCGGATTAACGACAATAACAGGATCTTTCTTTCAGGTTATTTTGGCAAAGATGTTTTGGCATTTGGTTCCCAGATGGGTGTTGATTGGGGAAATGTTACAGGAACATTAAGGTGGAATCATTTGTATAGTGCTCAAATATTTTCGAATACATCATTAATTTACAGTAATTACGACTACAATATCATTACAAACTTAGCAGGTACTGATGGTGAAATAATATCAAGAATTCAGGATTATAACTTCAAGCAGGATTTTCAATACTTCCCGAATACAAAAAACAAATTCAAATTCGGATTCAACACCATTTATCACAAAATAATACCGGGAGCTATCACCACTCAAAGCGACTTGGCAATCAGCCAGCTTAATCTTCCCCACAAACAAGCCTTGGATAATGCACTTTATTTTACCCACGAATACAAATTATCCGAAAATATCAATTTCGATTACGGTTTACGGTTTACATCGTTCAGCGCACTTGGACCCGGTGATTTTTATACTTACAACGCATTAGGCGAAACTATTGATACTGCTTCGTATAACAATGGTGAATTTGCAAAAAGTTACTTTAGCATAGAACCGCGTTTTGCAGCAAATTTTTTACTGAACGAGCAAAGTTCACTCAAGGCTTCTTACAGCAGGAATACCCAAAACCTGCACCTGCTATCCAATTCCACATCCGGCAATCCAACCGATTTATGGATACCCAGCAGTAACAATGTAAAACCCGAAATTGCAGATCAGCTTTCACTTGGATATTTCAGAAACTTTAAAGAAAATATGTTTGAATTTTCTACGGAAGTGTATTACAAATACCTGCAAAACCAAATTGATTATAAAGATGGAGCGGAACTTCGTTTCAATGAAAACGTTGAATCGCAATTGCTTTTCGGAACCGGAAGAGCTTATGGAATTGAGCTTTTCCTGAAAAAGAAATATGGCCGATTTAACGGATGGATAGGCTATACCTTAGCAAAAACAGAAAAGAAAATAGAAGGCATCAACAATGGATCCTATTATCCGGCCAAACAGGACAGAACACATGATATATCTGTTGTGGGCATTTATGAGATTTCAAAAAAATGGACAATATCAGCAACATGGGTATATTATACCGGTAATGCAGTTACATTCCCAAGCGGGAAATATGAAATAGCAGGACAAGTTGTAAATTATTATACCGAACGCAACGGGTACCGTATGCCTGATTATCACCGTCTTGATTTAGGGGCAACCTGGCAAAAAAAGAAAACTGATAAATTTGAATCTTCGTGGAACTTTTCACTTTACAATGCCTATGGACGTGAAAACGCCTATTCTATAACATTTCAGGAAGACCCTGATGACCCGACGAAAACACAGGCAGTTCAAACAACTTTATTCCGTTGGGTGCCATCAGTTACGTATAACTTTAAGTTCTAGTGAAAATGAAAACTCATATTTTAAAAACCAGCAAGATTGGATTTTCAATTTCAACATTGATTCTGCTCGCTTTTTTACTTGCTTCCTGCGAAAAAGTAATAGTTATAGACTTAAATTCCAAAGAGCCTCAGATTGTTATTGAAGGAAATATCAGCAACCAACCGGGACCATATAAAGTTATTTTAACTCAAACCGCAAATTATGATGAATCAAACAATTTTCCTGCTGTTTCGGGTGCAATGGTTACAATCCGTGATGATTCAGGTAATTCGGAACTACTTGCCGAAACATCTTCGGGAACATATACTACTTCTACAATACAAGGAACTCCAGGCAGGTCCTATACGCTCAAAGTAACTGCTAATGGAGCGGAATACCAGGCAACTTCCATTATGCCGGCACCTGTGAGCATTGATGCTCTTTCGGTTGTTACGGAGAAAAACTCGAAGGGAAACGATAAAACCATATATGTTGGTTTTACTGACCCGGCAGGAATTGCTAATTATTATCGCTTCATAAAAATAATTAACGGCATTGCCCAAACATCCATTTTTGTAGAAGACGATCTCTTACAAGACGGGAATACCATCAATCATCCATTATTGTCACATGGACAGGACGAAACAAGTATTAAAACAGGTGATAATGTAACTATCGTACTTCAAACTATTGACAAAAAAGTTTATGACTATTTCAGGACACTTCTTCAATTAAGCAGCGGAGGTTTAATAAATCAGTCCACTTCACCGGCTAATCCTTTAACTAATATCAGCAACAACACATTGGGATATTATAATGCATGTTCAGTAACATCCAAAACAATCATAATCCCTTAAAGGGTATTTAAAAAAGTATCGGGTTTTTAAAACCTGCCTAATGAATATCTCACCCGCTTTTTTGTCCGCTTCAGTGTTATTCCGCTTTTACCCACGCTACAATAGGTATAGTTTTGCTTGCATTAATATTTAAAGCTATGCGAGTAAGTCAAAAAATCCTGTTGTTAATGCCCATGGTGTTGCTTCTGCTGTCTTTTCAATATCAAACAAAAAAAGATATAACCGGCAAGTGGGCTTTCAGCGACTCTCCCCGTGAAATAGAGGTCTATAAGCACAACAACAAGTATTTCGGGAAAATCATTAAAGTTTCCGGCAGGGATGAGGAAGAAAAGGTAGGCCACATTATGTTAAAAGATTTAGTTTATAACCAGGCCGGCAAAAAATATATCGGGAAAGCTAATTCTCCTTCAGGAATGACTGCATCGGGCGAATTAATATTACTCGATGAAAACAGGCTGCAAATAAGTGTATCAAAGTTTTTTGTCGTTACCAAATCTTATACATTAATAAGAATAAAATGAAACGTTTTCTAATCATCCTGTTCGGTTTACTTTTTCTTGTTCAGTTTGCACATGCCCAAACCGAATTAAGTTTTAACAGTATTGATTCACTTTTTAACTATGCCGAAAACCACAGCATTTCAATTAAAACCGGTGAACAGCAAGTCCTATTGGCAAAATGGCAAAAAATTTCGGCTAAAGCGGGGATACTGAATTTTAAGGTTCAGACATCATTTTCGCTTACCGACAATATCCAATTACCGGTAACCTATCTTCCTGCTGAGGCTTTTGGCGGTGAGCCTGGCACTTTTAAGGAAGTAACAACAGGCCAGCAATACATGGGCAATTTGAATATCGCGCCTCAAATTGATATTATTAATCTTTCAAGTTGGGCTAAGCTGAAAAGTGCAAATCTCAATTCGGAACTTACTGATGTAAATAATCAAATCATCAGGAAATTGATTTTTGAATCTATTTCAGCGAGTTACTTTAATATAATGTCCTTAAATGAACAAATTGAGATAACCCGTAAGAATCTTTTTGCAGCAGACACCCTGCAAATGATCATGCAAAATAAATATACCGAAGGAATTGTTCGTCAACAGGATTTGAATGATGCCATTATCACCCGAATTACCCTGGCCGATAAATTGGAACAATTGAAAATTGGGATAAACCAGCAATATTATGGGTTGAAAATTTTGTGCGATATACCTGAAACGGATCAGGTTGTTATTACCGAAAAGTTAAACTACAATCAACAATTTAGTGCTGGCTTGCAAGCGAGTAACGATTTACAGTACAAATCAGCGCTCCTGAAAGTAGAACAATCGAAAGCTGATTTGAATACCAACCGCTTATCGCAGTATCCAACTGTTTCGTTGGTTGCTTATGATGCCTGGCAACAGAATAGCAAGAATATGTTTTTCGATAATAAAGTGAAGTGGAGAAACTCCCAGTATTTCGGGCTTAGAATCAGTTTCCCTTTCCCAGACATTAACAGGTTTACGCTATCAAAAAGTTCGGATATCAATAAAACAATTGCCCTGCAAAATGCTGAACATACAAAGCTTCAGGAAAACAACAACAATACTCAAATGAATTTAGATTACGAAAAAGCGTTTTCTCAATTTCGCACAACAAAGCAAATCTATTTGCTGAAAGAAGAAAACTACCGGATGGCATTGAACCAGTTCAAAGCGTCTATTCTTCCTTCCGACCGGTTGCTGGTTTCTTTTAACGACATGCTTGTTAGCCGGTTAAACTACAGCAATTCATTGGCAAACATACTTTATACCGAATCGAAAATCAAAATAAACAACTCGATAAAATGAAGAATTCAACAAAAATTACTTTGCTTCTTCTGAGCATGGTATTATTAGGCTCTTGTGGAAAAAAAACAACCGAAACTAAACCCGAAAGAAAGGATATTACTGAAACTGTTTTCGCTTCGGGTGTCCTTGTACCTGACAGTCAATATAATTTAACCTCTTTATCGGATGGATATATCATAGAAATGAAGTTTAAAGAGGGCGATATCGTCAGTTCAAATCAGCTTTTGGCCATAGTAGATAACGAACAAAACAGTATAAATGCCAAAAGTTCAAACGAATTATTAGACATCGCATATAGTAATGCGAATCCCAATGCACCGGCATTAAAACAGGTAAAAATTAATCTTGAACTCGCCACTCAAAAACTTAGTCAGGACGAAAAACAGGCAGAAAGATATAAAAGACTTTTTGAGACAAACAGTGTTTCGAAATTAGAATACGAAAATGCAATACTTAGTCTGGAGAATTCAAGAACCAGTCTTTTGTCACTACAGGAAAATTACAAATTGCTCCAGCAACAGGCAGATCAACAAATAATTATACAGAAATCACAAAAAGACGTGAATGGTGTTTCCAGAAATTTCAACGAAATTAAGGCTGTTATTGGTGGAAAGGTATATGAAATGAAAAAAGAATTAGGCGATTATGTCCGGAAAGGAGATGTCATTGCGGTAATTGGAAGTCCGAAAAAATTATATGCTTTATTGAGTGTTGACGAAAGCAATATTTCTAAGATAAAACTGCAACAGCCTGCAATCATTCAACTAAACACCCAATTGCAGAAAAACTACAATGGAGTTGTAACCGAAATATATCCGGCATTCGACCAGCAATCGCAATCGTTTTATTGTAAAGTGGAATTTGAAGATGCGCTTGATTTAAATATATCAGGTACCCAGCTTCAGGGAAATATCATCATCGGGAATAAAAAGAATGTATTGGTTATTCCACGAAGTTACCTTGGTTATGGCAACAAAGTAAAACTTAAGAATTCTGACGAAATAACAGTTGAAACTGGTTTCATTTCGAATGATTGGGTCGAAATAGTAAAAGGCCTGGATGAGAATTCAATAATTGTAACAGACAAGACAAAATGAGACTAAATGTAGATTCTGATATTGCCTTAACTCATTTACTTACACGAAAAAAGCAAACAATGATTGCTGCTTTGGGTGTAACTGTGGGGATTGGAATATTTATTTTTATGATTTCTTTAGTGGTTGGCTTCAATCGCTATTCCGATGAAGCTTTATTTAAAGCCGCTCCGCATTTGCGGATTTACAAAGATGATATATTAAGTCAGCCACTGATTCCTCAAAGCAACTCAGGTTACACATCTGTGATTGTCAATCCAAAAATCACTAATTTATCGAATGCCCTGATTAATCCGGAAAAAATAATGGCCGATATAATCAAACAGGAAGATGTGATAACTGTTGTCCCACAGGTGTCGGTTAATCTTTTTTACAACAATGGTACATCTCAGATAAACGGGATCGCTTCTGGTGTAAATATTCTGGAAGCCAATGCGATGTTCAATATCCAATCTACCATGTTGGCTGGCGATGTTCGAAATCTTGTAGCAACTCCAAACGGAATATTAATTGGGGTAGGAATTGCCAGAAAATTAAACATCCAATTGCATGACAATATTAATGTTACATCATCGGTTGGAGTTGTTAAGGTGATGAAGGTTGAAGGGATATTTAAAACCAGTAACTCGAACATCGATCTGACTAAATCATACGTAAACCTGGCTGTGTCACAGCAATTGCTTCATCAAAGTTCAAGTTTTGTAACTGATATCTTAATAAACATTAAGGATCCTAACAGAGCGCCTGAATTTTCGAAACGACTTAAAAACCGGACAGTCTATAAAGTAGAAGACTGGCAGGCAGCCAATGAACAAACTATGTCGAGTAAAAAAACCAGGGCGGTTATGTTTGGGGCAATTTCGCTGGCAATTTTGTTAGTCGCAGCTTTCGGAATTTACAATATTATCAACATGACTATAAAGGAGAAACTAAATGACATTGCAATTCTTAAAGCAACAGGATTCTCAGGGAAAGATGTAATAAATATATTTATCAAAGAAACACTAATCATGGGATTTATAGGAACATTATTCGGATTGCTTTTGGCTGCCGGACTAATTAAGGTTGTAAGCGGAATTTATATTGGTGGCGACCGGGAGTATTTCCCCATTGGATTTGAGTTGTCAATTTTTATTGCAGGCGCTATTATTGGGATGCTCGTAACCCTGGGCGCCGGCTATATTCCAGCTCTCAACGCGGCGAAGATCGATCCCATTGAAATATTTAGAAAATGATGGAAAAACAAGTTATTCTTAAAACAAACCATATTGCCAAGTATTTTTACGAACCCGTAAAATTTAAAGCTTTAAATGATGTTTCATTTGAGGTATTTGAAAGCGAGTTTGTTGCTATGATTGGCAAATCAGGTTGTGGAAAATCGACCTTACTTTATATCCTTTCCACAATGGACACAGATTACGAAGGCGAATTGTTTATTGCAGGTCAAAAAATAACAGGCCAAAAGCAAGATACGCTTGCAGCTATCCGTAACCAAAATATCGGGTTTGTATTTCAGTTTCACTATCTGTTGCCTGAATTCAGTTGTCTGAAAAATGTAATGATCCCTGCCCTGAAATTAGGCAAATATTCCTATGAGGAAATTGAGGAACAATCCTATCAAAAATTAGAACTTCTGGGCATAAAAGATCAGGCGCTAAAACCTGCTTCAAAACTTTCGGGTGGGCAGCAACAAAGGGTTGCAATTGCCCGCGCATTGATTAATTCTCCTAAAATTATTATGTGCGACGAGCCTACAGGGAACCTCGACAGTAAGAATACAGGGATTGTTCTCGAAACATTTCAACAACTATCAAAAGAGTTCGGGCAAACCATCATTACTGTTACTCATGATAATGATTTCGCTGCCAAATCGGATCGGAATATTGAGATGGAAGACGGCGAAATTATTGATCATGGATTAAAAGAAATGTAAAGAAGAATTGAACTATATTCCGGCACATTGGGATAACTCAGATTGGGAATAAATAGTATGATTGCATTTGTCTGCCTTCCCCAAACTTCGGTTGGCTCATTCACCAGGGAGAGAGTTAGTTTATACCTGGCAAGGGATAAAATACCTCATTTGTAGAAAGATCCATACCCCAGGTTACATCCTGCAGGGTAGGATGAAATTTGGTATTTATTGAATTTGGAAACTTATCCCATTTGCAGTAGAGTATGTTTTAAATTTGACAAAATCGCATTAATACCTTTTCCCAAAAGACCTACATTTGCGGCCTTAATTTACCAAACCAAAATTAATTCTTCTAAATATTTATGACTTCACCTATTCGTACAAAGAAAGACCGATTATTAAAGTGGTTTAAGAAATATCACAAATGGCCGGGCTTGATCTTTACCCTCTTCATTTTACTCTTCTCGGTTTCCGGTATTATAATGAATCACCGGGATATATTCTCGTCTATTGATATCAACCGGAAATGGCTGCCAGGCAATTACAAGTATAATAACTGGAATATGGCTGCCGTAAAATCTGCTGTAAAATTACCGGATGATTCATTGCTGGTTTTTGGTAACATTGGCATTTGGAAAACCGATAGCAGTTTTACCACTTTCAGGAATTTCAATGATGGATTTCCAAAGGGAATTGATAACAGCAAGATCTATTCCTTAATTTACACGCACAATCACCGTTTAATTGCGGGGACACTGTTCGGCCTTTTTGAATTTCATAATGGATGGAAAAAGATAAATATTCCGGTAAAAGAAGAACGTATCGTTAAAATTATTCAGAAAAACGATTCACTACTGGTGATGACAAGGTCTTTTTTGTTAATCACTAATTTAAATGATAAGGAACTAAATTTTAGTAAGATAAAAGTCTTAGCTGGTGAGGATTCCGGCAATAAAGTCGGCTTATTTCGAACCTTATGGGTAATACATAGTGGCGAAATATATGGTATTGTGGGCAAATTACTTGTTGATCTTGTAGGCCTGATTTTCATTTTCATCACGCTTTCAGGAATCTTTTATTGGTTGGCACCGCATTTATTAAAGCGGGTAAAGGAATCGTCGAAAAGCAGAATTAAGAAAGTTAATCGTTTTTCCCTTAAATGGCATAACAGGCTGGGTTATTGGTCTGTTATCATTTTACTACTTACTACAATCACGGGCATTTTCCTGCGCCCTCCTTTCCTTATTTCAATCGCAAATACTGAAGTATCCAAAATCAAATATTCCAAACTGGATGATCCAAACCCCTGGGACGACAAATTTCGTGATTTGATGTATGATGAAGTTCTGAAGCGGTTTGTTGTTGCAACGGCGGATGGAATCTATTATTCTGATGACGAATTTGGTTCCATTTTGCCCAAATATACTGTTCAGCCACCGGTTAGCATAATGGGAATCAACGTATTTGAGAAGATGGCAACAGGCAGATACCTGGTTGGTAGTTTTTCCGGTATTTATCAATGGTTTCCTGAAGAAGGTATTATTATAGATTATTTCACTAAATTGCCTTATGATGTAAGCAGCCAGAATGGATCTCCGTTTGGTGCCATTTCCGTTGCCGGTTTTATTGGAAAACCGGATGGCAATCAATTTGTTTTTGATTATGCTGGTGGAGCGATTCCGCTTGGTAAATCCGGTATATTTCCACAAATGCCGGCCGAAGTTATCAAAAAGAGCCCGATTTCGCTGTGGAATACATCACAGGAAATTCATACCGGGCGTATTTGGGAATTTCTTTTGGGCCCATTTTATATTCTCATTGTGCCGCTTACAGGATTGGCATTGGTGCTGATACTGGTTACCGGATTTTTTGCTTGGTGGATACCCTACAGGAGGAAAAAAAGAAATAAGAAAAAGGTAATCAAAGTACCCTAACAGTCCGTATTGCCTTAATCCTTATTCTTCCCAGCTCAGCAATCGCCTCTCCCCTTCAAGTGACCTTATATCTGTAACATCCTGGCTCACTTCGATGGTTCCCTTGTATTCCCCGGTTGATGAACGCAAAGCGATATACCGGATGTAAATGAATTTTCCTTTCATATTTATCCAGAAATTGGCTTCATTTTTATTGCCGGTCCTGAATGCTTCAACGATCTGGTTGACGATATGAACGCTTTCCGGTGGATGGCAGTTTTGTACTTTCCTGCCGATAATTGCATTGGATCTTGGGAAAATCCTGTGCTTGCCGCCGGAGAAATAACATACTGTATCTTCTTCATCAACGAAAGTTATATCAACCGGCAAATTCTCGAATAGCTGAATAATCTGCTCTCTTTTTAAAGCTCCGGTATCCAGGTCAGTCATCCCGGATGCAGTGCTTTTGACTGTTTTTTTTACTTCTGATTTTTGAGTTGGGTTTATGTAGCACCAGCCTATTTCGTGCGCCTGTACCAGCATTTCCTGCCAGGCGCTTTCCGGAATTGCCCTGTAAGCTACCGGATAAACGATCTGTTCTTCCCTGAATATAACAGGAAGTACCACAAAAAACAATCGCCCTAATTCTTTATTCAACAAGCCTTTTTTAATCGGTTCATATGTCAGTAATTCCTCAATACGTTGAAGTGTTTTGCGAAAATCATCATGAAACGACCACATTAGCTGCAGGCAGCGGTAGTGTGAAAACGTGCTTTCAATAAATGGAAAGAGTATGTTTTCCTTCTTTATATAATGAAGTTCATACGATTTCAAATCATTAATGTGTCGCAGGAGTTGCGTAGCCAATTCGTTTTCGTCAATTAGTGATTTGCTGAATAACGCTTTCACAATAATGCGCATTTCGTAGATAATCGTCTCAACACCCCTGTTCTCAAGCATAAGATAGTTCAGGAGATGATCTTCGACAGGTCTCACCCATGTTTGCTGTTTCAGCGATTTATAAAATATATTGATCAGTTTACTTACTGTGGTTTTCACCGCTTCAAATGAATAATGCTGTAACAGGTAATCGAGAATCTGCATTGTTTCCTCAGCAGTCACAACTGCTGTATCATCACTGTACTTCTCATACAGGTCTTTCCCGTTCTTCCCTTCAACCATTCCACAGCAATATGCCTGCAGATTCAGGTAATGTTCACTTGTATTAACAATTAGTTCCGACATAAAATATAAAATTGCGTCTTGCCGTAAAAGTACAAACATGGCACTGTTCCTGCAATGCTTTGCGTATTAATCTTTAACTCGCAGAGCAAATATGGTATATTTTCCAAAATGCCAATCAAAGTCATTAAACAGGGTCGCATTTCGTTTAGGTACCTATCCGGGAAATTTATTCCAAGCGCATTTGAGAATTTAGTACTGGTCAGGGCTTTACTCTCATTCTGACGCTCGCAAGCTTTATGTCTGTTTTGATATTAAATACTGGATTTTTTTTGTTGAATACCTTATAGGAACAGACTTAAAAGCAGAAGGGCTAATTCAAAATTGGTAAATAAATACAATAAAAAATATAATTTTCCTCTTCCATCCGGATATTTGTTCTGTATCCTCTCATATTTTTTTCATAACTAATGCAGCCAGCGCCGGTTAGCTTATGGAATTTGTACTGTTAAATAATTATTTTCAAGATTATGTAAATTACTTAATATTATAGTTTATCTTTGCAAGCAATCACTCACTTACTTACTTAATTATGGAACGTCAAAGTACAGATATCCGGCAAGAGCAGATCAAACAGGCAGTAATCGATATCATTTCAACCGACGGGTTGAAGAATTTGTCAATCCGCAATCTGGCTAAGCGCATTGGGATGAGTGAAGGAAGTATTTTTCGCCATTTTAATTCCAAAAAGGACATTATTTTATCCATTTTTAATGACATTCAGGAAAATTTTGTTGGTGCGTTAAGAAAAATAGCATGGTCAGTTGATGAACCTCCTATCCGTTTGTTTAAATATTTAAGTACAACTATAAAATATCATACAGATAATAAGGGGGCAAATATGTTACTTTTTTCTGAAGCTTCCTATAACAACGATCTTGAATTAAAGAATCGTTTGCAACAAATATTTCACGATCAGAAAGATCTTGTGTCGAAAATAATCCTGGATGGCGTCAATGCTGGTATATGGGATAAAAATATCCGGATCGAAAATGTAGCTCTTATTTACTTGGGCATTCCAGTTGCAATGAACATGGAGATGTTGTTAGGTGGGAAAAATTTTCAATTTGATGATTTTAGCAACCAAATGACACAATTAATATTGAAAATACTTCAAAAACAATAATCAGGGATATAAAAAAATTTACCTTGTTTTGTAAGTGAGTGTTTACATGCATTGAATTTAAAACAAATGAAACGAGCCATATCAATAATTTACCATAAAACGCGATGTTTATTTAGGGCGGGTTCCTGTCAGCAAACCTGGCAGGCATCTAAACTGTAAAAATGAAAATGATGAAAAAGAAAATTATTTTTCTGCTGTCCGCCTTACTACTAATCATTATCAGGCCTTCTTCCGGACAAAATACAGAAGTTCAACAAGACACCGTATCAGGGAAGAAAACGGAATTCATTTCAGTGTTGAATCTTCGTCCTGTAACCATAAGTAAACAAAGGATACTTTTTAGTTTAAAGGCCGAATACCCTGAATTCTATAAATATCTCAACCCAAAAAGTGGTAAAACCGAACGTGTTCCGGAAACCTCGGCATTAAATGAAGCCTATTATTTTGGTCATTTAGTGTATGGATTTACCGATCGTATTGATTTAATTTTGATTTTACCAGTTGCATCAGTTCATCATTATTCACCTAAGGGAACAATTGTTGGAAAAGGACTTGGGGATATAGAGTTAGGGGGAATATATAGCCTACTTGATTCTGAGAATCCTGATAACAGTTTAACATCAGGTATGACAATAGGCTTGCCAACTGGTAAATACAAAAATATCGGCTCAAACGATTTCCCGCTTGGACTTGGAGCCTTCAAATTTAAAAGTGATATAACCGGTTTACATCGATTCAACAATTTCGATATGATATATTCGGTGTATTATGAATACCGTACCAACAATTCGGAAGGATTACATGTGGGTGATGAAACCGGAGCTTATTTAACCTTCCAAAAACAAATCAATACGAATTATGGGAATTTTGGATTTGAAGGTGGTGCTTATGGATTCTGGAATTTTAAAGATGAAAAAAATGGCACATATATCCCTCATACTGACGATTACAACGCCAATCTTTTTGTTGGTGCATGGTACAATTATTTGAAAGATTTCTACCTCCGGTTCGGAGTGCCATACACTATTTATCAGAACAAAAGCTGGTTAACCAAATATGAAGTTTTAATACAGCTTGATTATCATTTTGACCTTAAAAAGAAATAATAACATAAAATATCATGAAACGAGCCATGTCGATAAATTACCACACAGAGTGATGATTTTATATGGCGAGTTCCATGTGACCCGTAAAAAATAAAATATAAACACATGAAAACGAAAGCAATCCTGATGATTACATTTTCGCTGATAGCGATCATCCTTTTTTCCTGCGTAAATTCAGACAACAAGAACGCGGAACAACCCCAGTTTATGGGATATATTGAAAATACCCAGGTCAATATCACTGGCCGCTTACCAGGGAAAATTACATCTATATACGTTGATGAAGGAGACACTGTAAAGCTGGGAGAGAGAATTGCACAGCTTGATACAAGGGAATTAGACGCAAATATGGCAGCACTTAATTTCCAACTTAAGAACATCGTTCTGAATAAAAGCCGGATTGAGCATCTGTTTGAAGCCGGAGCATTACCTCAACAGAAAGTTGATGAGATTGAAACATCTTATGAGGTGCTTAAAAGTAATATTCTGGCATTAAAGACCAAAATTGAAGATATGGCTATAACCTCACCCATTGATGGTATTGTAAATGTTAAGGTATTGGAAAGCGGGCAAATGTTGTCTCCTGGAATGGCTGTTGTTATAGTTACTGATCCTGATGGTACTTGGGCTCGGTTTAGCATTCCTGAAAAATATTTAAATCAGGTTAACCTGGGACAGAAATTTGAAATTAAAAGCAATACCCCTGGTCTGATTTACACAGCTAAAGTGATTCAAATTTTACCTTTTGCTGAGTTTGCAACACATACGCCAACCACATTGAGGGATGAACGCGATGTAAGGACTTTTGATGTAAAGATGAAATTGGTAGATGCTCCCGGGCACACTTCAATTATCACATGTAAGCCTGGTATGTATATATATCTTACACTTAAAGAGCCAATCCCAGAAAACACTAAACTTAATAAGAATTTATAGTCATGAAAATAATCAAACTTATAGTGATGATTCTTACCCGAATTGTTATTGTTTCAATGGTTTTGGTTTTATTTTTCAGCATGATGGCAGGTATGTATTATAAAACTGCCCCACGCAATATCCGTATTGCCGTTGTGGACGAAGATCATTCCTCTCTCAGTCGCTCTATTTTATACAATATCCGTGCTACTGATTATTACCTGATAGTAGCTCAACCTGCTGATTATCTTACGTTACAGAAAATGATTGACAGAAATGAAATCGACATGGGGATTATTATTCCGCATGATGCCTATCGTGATATACAAAATAATTCTGAAGTAAGAATAATGGCTGCATTAAATGGCACAGCCAACCCATCAATACCAGGTACTGCCCTCTCAAAACTTAACCAGATTGTGTCAGTATTGAATGGCCAACTTGCAATGCATATTCGGGTAGAAGACTTAGGTGGAATACCAAACATCAGGCATTCTAAAGGTCCAATGCTTAGTGTTTCCGAACGGGTCTATTACTCGCCGTCCCTTAGCATGGAAGCTTCTGTACTCCCAGCCTTTATGGGTTTGGCCATGCAAACAATATCCATGCTTACAATACTTTTTGGTTTATTAGGAAGCATGAAAGCCTGGAAACTAAAATTTCCATTTATTAATAATGCCCGTCAAATTCCAGCAAAAGATCTTATTAAAGCGGCAATTGTTTCTTGCATTGTTGCCGGAACTGCTATTTCTGTGGCATTCTATACGACAATGCATTTATTTGGAGTTCTTTTCGAGCAACAGGAAATGTGGAACGTGGTAAGCGTAATTTTTTTGTTTACCCTGGCAATGGAAAGTATTTCGTACCTGCTGGTACTTAATATTGATAATAGTGCCATTCTGGCCGCAATCATCACACTCATTGTTTTACCGGCATTTATGTATTCAGGGTTTATGGTACCATTCGAACAAATGGCGGATTTGCCAACTAAAATCGGTGGTTGGTTTCCTTTGCGGTATTATTTAAAAGCACTTTATCTGGTGTTTAACCATCACCAACCTCTTTCTGTAGCCCAACCGTTTTTAAATAAACTTTGGCAATTCTCAGCATTGTTTTTTTCATTGTCAGCAGTATCCATATTTATCGGTCAAATGGAAAGAAAACATCGTATAAAAAAATATAAAATCGAAAACAATAAATTAAATCTACAGGAGGCTCAATCATGAAAAAGGCAATTACTATTTCTTTTCTGATGGCATTATCTCTATGGAATTTAACAACTTTTGCTCAAAAAGGGCTAACGCTGAATGATGCCATAAAAATAGCTCTCGAAAATAATCCGGGCATTAAAGTAAATCAAAGCCAAATAGATGAAGCTGATGCGAAAAAAGTTCAGGCTTATTCTAATTTTCTTCCTCAGGCGGATATACTTTCTAAATATTATTATACCAACAATACTGCTGGAGCATTCCCGTTTGATGCTTCCAGCGTGCCGGTGATGAGCAATGGAACACCAACCGGTGAAGATATCACTATGTATTCAAAGACGACTTACCCCATACTCGACAGGGATGTTTTAACTATGGACATGAATATGACATACACTTTATATGCAGGAGGTAAACGTAAAAATGCCATTGAAAGCACCTATGCTTTAAAAAAAGCATACCAAAAAGACCTTCTGGAAACAGAAGGTAATTTAAGTCTTAATGTTAAAACTGCCTTTTACAATGTACTGTTTGTGGATGAGCTTTTGAAAGTTTATGCGCAAACACTAAACCAAATTCAGGAACATCTCAACCAGGCTGAAAAATCCTATCAGGAAGGCGTTCGTTCGGAATTTGATGTGCTTATGTTTAAAACTAAACTGAAAGATTTCGATAGTCAACTTATTGAACTTAAAAGTAAAAGAGAAATTGCGATATATACATTAAAGGCTTTGCTTAATTTCTCAGATACCGATACTATCTCATGCATAGGTTCAATCAGTGGTATTATTAACTATTCTAGACTTTCGTTAGACCAACTAACAGACAGCATTTATATTGGCAATAATAAAATTCAATCTTTAAAAGCCATGAAAGATGTTTTCACTTATAAAGAAAAAATAGATAAAGCCGAGAATTTACCAACTCTATTTGCATTTGGCAACTATCATGTATACCATGGTGTGGACTCTCCACCTTTTGATCAGGCGTGGCGTCAAGGTTATGCGATTGGAGTTGGTTTAAAAATCAATCTGTTTGATGGAAATTTATCAAAAGGAAAAGCTATGGAAACAAGGGCAGGCATAGATAAAATTGATGGCTACGAAGAAAGTTTTAAGCTTCAGTTCAAAAATAAATATTTAACATCTGTTCAACATATTCATTCACTCGAAGCGCAACGGGAATCGGTTTTAGATAATATTGAGGTTGCAAAAAAAGCATATGAAATTGCCCGGGTAGGTTATAAAAACAGTGTAATCACTACCATTGAATTAAATGACGCACAATTAAACATCACCAAAGTGAATATCCAGGTATTAAGCATTGAAAAAGACATTTTACTCGAACAGGCGAATCTCAATTATTTAGTTGGAGGAATTTATTAACGGTTTAATTATTAAAATTTCGCTGGATTCTTTGTGTGTTCGATAATATTAAAAAGTTAACTTTGGGAAAAGCGTAACTTTGTATTCATGAGATTCATTTTCTTAATAGCATCATTCAATGCAATCTTTTTTACAGTTTTACTGCTGCAGAAAAGACCAAGAGCTTTACACGATATTGTTTTGATACTATGGCTTTTGTATTTAGGCTTATTTATTGGAGTGTATTCATTTTATTCACATGACTTGTTTACTCATTTCCAATTACTTTCAGTCAGTTTTATTTCACTTTTCATGCTGCATGGCCTGTTTTTGTATTATTACATTTTAACCTTAGTTTCGGACAAAAAACAGTTTCACAATAAAGACTTTCTCCACTTCATTCCATTTATTTTATTCAACCTCTATGTTTTGGTTGCTTCTTTCTTCCCGGAAACAGCTTTGAAGCTCAACATTGAAAAGCTATCACTCGATAATCATCCACCCTTTTTATTTTTGCTCTTTTTAATCCTGACTGCATTGTCAGGAACTGCGTATTTTTTATTCACCATCAAACTCTTCAGGAAGCTGGATATAAATATTTTTAATAATTACTCCAATTCTAATGACATTAACCTATCCTGGCTGCGAAAATTAGTTCTCATCTTTGGAATAATCTGGACTGCATTAATGACTGTAACAATCATTCATCACGTTTTCCATATGTTCTCGATGCTTTTTTGTACAGATGGTTTATTCCTGTCCTTGTCTGTCTTCGTTATTCTGATCGGTTACTTTGGTTTAAAACAAAAGCTTATCTTTTTCTCAGAGGCTCTGATAATCTCCGGCGATAGCAGAGATATCCAGACAAAATACGCGGGCTCCAGGTTAAAAGATTCAGAAGCAAAACAATATGTTGAACAATTGGATAAGCATATGGCTCTGTCAAAACCCTATTTAAACCCGGATTTAACTTTATTGCAATTAGCTTCAGATATAAGCATTACACCTCATTTGCTGTCGCAGATTATAAATGATCATTATAAACTTAATTTCTTCGATTACATTAATCAATACAGGGTCCAGGAATTTAAAGTCGCAGTTGCCGACCCGAAGAATAAAAATTATTCTCTCCTCGGAATTGCTTTTGAATGTGGTTTCAATTCAAAATCTGCTTTTAACAGGATGTTTAAAAAATCTACCGGCCTTACTCCTTCTCAATTCAAAGAGGCAATTTTATAAGGGATTCACCTTTTTATTTCTGTACTCAATAGTCCCATTTTATACTTAGGGGCTAATAAAGCCATTTAAACAAGTCCCACTTTATAAAATAGAGCGATCGGCCTGTTGCAGCGATATAATTTTGCTCCATAAATCATTCACTATCAATTTTAAAAGTAAAAAAGGAGAAAAGATTATGACAAAAAATTATGTAGCCATTAATGAGCAAACCCGCAACATGATAGGCAGCTATGCAAAAGAAAATCCTGAAATGATGACTGCTTTCTCGAAAGTACATCAGGTAGGGTCAAAGGATGGAGTATTAAAATCAAAATTTAAAGAGCTCATCGCTTTGGGTATTTCGATAAATACTCAGTGTGAAGGATGCATCACAATGCATATTCACGATGCAATTGAAAAAGGTGCAACCCATGATGAAATTGTAGAAACAATAGGAACTGCAATTTACATGGGAGGTGGCCCTTCGGTAGTATATGGCTCCAAAGCTTTTGCTGCACTTCAGGAATTTGAGTCCATAACTATCAATCCGTTAATAAATAGTATAAACAATTAATAAAACCAAAAATCATGAAAGCAAATGTAAAAATCCAATCAGAAAAAAGTCCAATGAATCAAAAGAGAATTAATAAAGTGAGTAGATTCAGATTATTATCCTTAATTTTATTCTCAGTTTTATTTCTCTCTTCCACAATAACATTCGCTCATTGTGATACAATGGATGGACCTGTAATTGCAGATGCTAAAAAATCGATAACGGAAAATAATGTAAACTATGTACTCAAATGGGTCCGCCCTCAGGATGAGGCCGAGATAAAATACGCCTTTAACCTCAGCATGAAAGTCAGAATACTTAGCCCTGAAGCAAAGGAACTTTCGGATAAATACTTTTTCGAAACACTGGTTAGGGTTCACCGCAATGGCGAAGGTGTTCCATTTACCGGGGTGAAGCCATCAGGCACACCTATAGATGAGAAAATACTTGCCGCTGATAAATCTATCGAAATAGGTAACCTTTCTCCTCTCAAAAATATGGTTCCTAAAGATAAACAGCCGGAATTGACAAATCGTTTCAAAAAAGTGATGTCTCTTAGGAATTTTAATGTTAACAATGTTGAGGCTGGAAGAGAATATATTGAAGCTTATGTTCAATTTTTTCACTTTGCTGAAGGAGAAGAAGAAGGACACGAAACCCACACCAATTGAAGCAATGGAAATGCTGCATCCGGAGATAATGGAATTGAAAAGCACATTCAAACCATCGGTCATGCATCTCATATTCCATGGATCTTGTCAGGATTCTTTTTAATAACCACAGTTTTGTTTGGGGCTTTATATTCAAAGAAAAAATAAATTAATGTTTTATGTTTAAAATAAAGAAAAGGAGATAAATAATGAAAACCATAAACTATAAAGAAATTGAAACAACAAAAAATCCACATGGTGTGGAAGCAAAAAAAATTCATGAAAATGAAAATGTTCAAGTAGTCCATATGCTTCTTAAACCAGGTGAAAGTCTAAAAAAACATACAACTCCTGTAGATGTATTTTTTTATGTCCTGGAAGGCGAAGGTATTGTTGAAATCGGTGATGAAAAGCAAAAAGTAAGCAAAGACATGCTGATCGACAGTCCTAAAAACATTCCGCATTGCCTGTATAATGAAGGAAACAGTAACTTTCGTATTTTAGTAATAAAAACACCAAATCCAACTGCTAATCAAAACAGACAGGCAATTCAGAATATTATGAAGTCTAAAACCTAGTTTAATAATAGACATAGGAATATGTCATTGTATCAACATCGTGAATATGTAATTGTAAAAACCTTTAAAGAAAGGGACTTAAAAGAGTTGAATAAGTGCAGGATGAAACTTCTGCTGGTACTGCCAACGGCAGTTTCATTTCTGATATTTAAGATATTCTTAAAAAAGCGAATAAAATATGGAATAACCATATTTAACAAAATACATACAAGCAGGATAATAATTAATTGAAATCTGGCCAATTAAAAAATAAAGATTATGAAAAAGCAAATTGTAAATCAAGTGTATTGGGTGGGTAAAAATGACTGGGAATTGCGAAGCTTTCATGGTTATGAATATTCAACCCACCACGGCTCCAGTTATAATTCCTACCTGATTCAGGAAGAAAAAACGGTGCTGATTGACACTGTTTATCAGCCGTTTTCAAATGATTTTGTTAAAAATCTTGCGTCTGAAATTGATCTGTCGACTATCGATTATATAGTTGTCAATCATGCCGAGCCAGATCACAGTGGTGCTTTAATAGAATTGTTGAGACTCATTCCCGGAACTCCCGTTTACTGTACCGAAAATGGAGTAAAATCCATAAAAGGCCATTATCATCAGGAATTGAATTTCAAAACTGTGCAGACCGGCGATAAACTTCCTCTTGGAAACGGAAAGGAATTAATATTTATCCAGGCTCCTATGCTTCATTGGCCCGATACAATGTTCTGCTATATGACCGGGGATAATATCCTGTTCAGTAATGACGCTTTTGGCCAGCATTTTTGTTCCGAAATGTTGTTTAACGACCTTGTGGATCAGTATGAATTATACACCGAGGCCATTAAGTATTATGCCAACATCCTTACGCCTTTCAGTAAACTGGTTACAAAAAAGATAGACGAAATTGTACAGATGAATCTTCCGGTAAACTTCATTTGTCCCAGTCATGGGATTGTATGGCGTGAAGACCCTTTACAGATAGTTACAAAATATTCATCGTGGGCCAATAACTACACCGAAAACCAGATTACCGTAATTTACGATACAATGTATAACGGCACCCGATCAATAGCCGAAAATATCGTAAAAGGCATATATGACGCCGACAGTCACATTACCGTTAAATTATACAATGCTTCGAAGAACGATAAGAACAATTTGGTCACGGATATTTTTCGTTCGAAAGCAGTAATCGTTGGTTCTCCAACTGTAAACAACGGCATAATGTTTTCAATAGCCGGATTGCTTGAAATGGTGAAAGGACTGAAATTTAAAGATAAAAAGGCCGCAGCTTTTGGTTGTTATGGCTGGCACGATGTGGCAACAAAAGTGATTGAGGACACTTTGAAAGATTCCGGATTTGAAATTTTATCCGAACCTCTCCGCTTCATTTGGGCCCCTGACGAGGAAGCTTTGAATAAAAGCATTGAGTATGGACGACAAATTGCAGTTTTAGTGAATAAAATTGATCGGTAGCCTGATTGCTATATTAACATTCTTTACATTTGAAAAGTAAACATATTCTCTATTTTGAATGGTAAAATTCCATTTTAAAGTTAATTTTCAAATTTACTGACAATGAATGATAGTAAAGTAAAAGGCAGGTCGGGCCATGGACTTTTTGGAACAACAATAGTAGGATTTGTCAGCCTTTTAGTCTACTACAATATCTATCGAGGGCACGTTTCTTTGCGAAAAGAGCTCAATTAAAATCCCTTTTGATACCATCGAAAAATGGTTCCAACTTAAACAGAAATATTTTTTCAAAACCCAACTGATTTCAAAAATAAAATTTTATCTTTGAAATTAGCTGTAAACAACAACTTTCGTCAACAAAATTGTGAACCTTGTTACTTAATTATCTGGTTAAATTGTAAGCACCATCTATCTTTTTTTGATGGCAAACCGGTCAATGATGCAAAAAATAAACTCACTCACTTCGACATTTCTGCGAGACCTCTCCAACTTGTCTACGGCCTATTTCGCACTGGTTATGGCGACAGGTATTGTATCTATAGCATCCTACAACTTTAATTTCATCACTATTGCGAACCTGCTGTTTTACTTTAACATCGGGTTCTATCTTTATCTGATTATTCTATTCTTTGCACGGATGGTGTTCTATTCGAAAAAGTTTATGGCTGATGCTGGCGACCATGCGAAAAGCCCAGGTCTGTTAACCTTTGTGGCCGGAACTTGTGTGTTGGGCAGCCAATGTGTGATCATTGCTAAAAATTATCCGATAGCCACCGCCTTGTTCTATATTGGAACCGCAGCATGGTTTTTCCTCATTTACATGGTATTTACCGTTTTTACTGTTAAAAAAGTGAAGCCATCCATCAATGAAGCCATCAGCGGACTATGGTTGCTGATCATAGTTTCCACCCAGTCGGTGTCTATTCTTGCGGCTCTGTTGGTCGGTTATCTTCCTTTTGCCTCAGATCAGGTGCTCTTTTTTTCACTTTTTATGTTTCTGAGTGGATGTATGTTTTACATCATTATAATTACACTCATCGTTTATCGGATGTCGTTTTTCAGTATGAAAGCCGAAGAATTTGCGCCTCCCTACTGGATAAACATGGGGGCAGTGGCCATTTCTACGCTGGCAGGCTCCACTTTAATGCTCAGTGGGAGTAACTGGGCCTTTATAATTGAAATACTTCCATTCTTAAAAGGTTTTACCCTTTTCTTCTGGGCCATCGGCACCTGGTGGATTCCCCTGATAGTTATTTTAGGAATCTGGCGGCATATTGTAAAACAATTTCCCTTAAAATATAATCCACAATACTGGGGAATGATTTTCCCCTTGGGTATGTATACCGTATGCACAGTAAAGCTTTCGCATGCACTGGGGCTCTCCTTCCTGATGGTTATTCCTTCCTTTTTTGTATACATCGCACTTGTAGCATGGGCTGTTGCAGGTGCCGGTATGTTTTATTCCATTGGCAGAGATTACTGGCCTTCAGCAACTAAATAGTTACTTGTTGCTATTTGTTTATACCATATAAAGCTCTCAAAGATTAATCTTTATTTGTACTTCTATTTTATTGGAATTTAACGTTCTGTTTTAATTTAGAATAAATATAAATTAGCAAACAGTCAGTTAAAAATCAACTTAACCCTCCCCGACTAGTTGGGGATAATATTACTTAATGTAAATTCGCATATGAATGACTGTGGATTGCAAGACATTTTCTTTTGATCCCTTTATACCCCTCTTGACATGAGTCTTTTAAACAAACTTTTTTATTTCAGCAATGAGGTAAAAAAAACTAGCGATAATCACATTGCTATTACTGATGAAAACCGCGACTGGGAACGAATGTACCGCAACCGGTGGCAGCACGACAAGGTAGTTCGGTCCACTCATGGCGTCAATTGCACCGGCTCGTGTTCCTGGAAAATCTTCGTGAAAAATGGTCTGGTTACCTGGGAAACACAACAAACTGATTACCCGAGAACCCGTCCCGGCCTGCCCAATCACGAACCTCGTGGTTGCCCCAGGGGTGCCAGTTATTCATGGTACCTGTACAGCGCCAACCGGGTAAAATATCCCATGATACGGGGAGAACTTATTGCTGCCTACCGGGAAGCCAAAACCCGACTTTCTGATCCCGTAAAAGCATGGGAAGCCGTAGTCACCAATCCGGTAATTTCCAAACAATATAAAGCTTCCCGCGGACTGGGAGGATTTATTCGTGCCGAATGGGACGAATTAAACGAAATTATGGCCGCTGCAAATATTTATACCATAAAAACCTATGGCCCCGACCGGCTTGTCGGGTTCTCCCCAATTCCGGCCATGTCAATGGTTTCTTATGCTGCAGGTACGCGCTACCTGAGCCTGATCGGGGGAACTGTTTTAAGTTTTTACGACTTCTATTGCGATCTGCCGCCGGCATCGCCACAAACCTGGGGCGAACAAACCGATGTACCCGAAAGTGCCGATTGGTACAACTCATCTTTTCTGATGCTCTGGGGCTCAAATGTTCCACTCACCCGTACGCCTGATTCACCTTTTTATACTCAGGTTCGTTACAAGGGGACAAAATCGATTGTTATTGCCCCCGATTATAACGATGCCGTTAAATTTGCCGATTTGTGGATGAAACCCAAGCAGGGAACTGATGCTGCCTTGGGCATGGCGATGGGTCATGTGATCCTGAAGGAGTTTTATCTGGATAAAAAAACACCCTATTTTGAGAAATATGCCCGGCAGTATTCAGATTTGCCTTTTCTTGTAAAAATCGTTGAAAAAGACGGGAAATACCAGAGTGGGACTCTTCTCAGGGCCAGTGATCTTGAAAATATTTCTAAAAAAGGTGAAAACCCCGGATGGAAACCCGTTTTACTCGACGAAATTTCAGGTAATTATGTGGTGCCAAATGGAACTATTGGCTCACGATGGGATAAAAAACAAAAATGGAACCTGGAGCTAAAGGATAGTAATACCGGCGCTGATATTATGCCTCAGCTTTCGCTAATTGATCAGCACGACAAGGTTATTGGTGTGCAGTTTCCGTATTTTGGAGGCTCAACTTTTAAACACGAACATTTTTCGGCAAGCGACCACGACGATATTATTGAACGCAAAGTCCCGGTTAGGAAAATTAAAACTACCCAGGGAGAGATTTATACCTGCACCGTATTTGACCTGATGGTTGCCAACTATGGAATTGACTGTGGCCTTGATGATCCTAATTCAGCAAAAAATTATGATGAGAACCTGCCTTTTACTCCAAAATGGCAGGAAATAATCACAGGTGTACCGGCACAACATATTATTTCAACAGCCAGGCAATTTGCTGAAAATGCCGCTGCAACTGAAGGAAAATCTATGATTATTATCGGTGCGGGAGTCAACCACTGGTATCATACCGATATGATATACCGGAGCGCGATCAATATGCTGGTTTTTTGCGGTTGTGTTGGTCAGTCAGGTGGTGGGTGGTCTCATTATGTTGGGCAGGAAAAACTCAGACCCCAGACCGGTTGGCTTCCCCTTGCTTTTGGCCTCGACTGGAACCGTCCCCCACGCCAAATGAACACCACATCATTTATGTACATGCATACCGACCAATGGCGGTACGAGAAGGTAAAATTAAATGAGTTACTCTCACCCCTAACCGATAAATCAGGATGGGACAATCTTTCACTTATCGATTGCAATGTTCGCGCCGAGCGAATGGGTTGGTTACCAAGCGCCCCTCAATTGAGCAAAAATCCCCTGACCATTGCCAAAGAAGCTGAAGCTGCAGGGCTGACAGCCGAAAAATATGTGGTTTCGCAACTAAAAAACGGACAGTTGAATATCGCATCCGAAGATCCTGACAATCCGGACAACTTCCCGCGTAACCTGTTTGTATGGCGATCGAACCTGCTGGGATCAAGCGCCAAGGGAATGGAATACTTTATGAAACACCTGCTGGGGACTCAAAACAGTGTTCAGGGAAATGATCTTAAAGAACTCGGGCATACTTTACCATCTGAAGTAAAATGGCACGACGATGCGCCGGAAGGAAAACTTGATCTGCTGGTAACCCTCGATTTCAGAATGTCAACAACCGGACTGCATTCCGACATCCTGCTTCCGGCTGCTTCGTGGTACGAGAAAAATGATTTGAGTACCAGCGATATGCATCCATTTATACATCCTTTTTCACGGGCTGTTGATCCTGTATGGGAATCAAGGACCGACTGGGATATTTTCAAAGGGCTGGCAGAAAAATTCTCGTTACTTTCAAAAGGACATCTGGGTAATGAAACAGATGTCGTACTTCTTCCTTTGCAACACGATACGCCGATGGAGTTATCGGAGACCACCCATGCAGTTGACTGGAAAAACGATGGCTCAGAGATAAAACCCGGCATCAATTTTTCGAAAATTGTTACGATTAAACGAAATTACCCCGAAACCTTCAATCGGTTCACCAGTCTGGGACCGCTAATGAAAACCCTGGGCAATGGTGGCAAAGGTATTAACTGGAACACGGAAGCCGAAATAGAACTGCTAGCACTCCTCAACGATACCAAAAGTGAAGAAGGTGAAACCAAAGGCCTTCCGAAAATTGAAACCGACATTCAGGCTGCTGAGGTAATCCTCTCACTGGCTCCCGAAACCAATGGCGCGGTTGCCATTAAAGCCTGGGAAGCACTGGAAGCAATCACCGGGCGTAAGCATGCCCACCTGGCTTTGTCCCGCGAAGACGAAAAAATACGTTATCACGATCTGTTGGCACAACCGCGTAAAATCATCACTTCTCCTATATGGAGCGGCATTGATTCTGAAAAGGTTTCCTACAACGCCGGTTATACCAACGTTCATGAACTAATCCCCTGGCGCACACTCACCGGACGGCAAACCCTATACCAGGACCATGCATGGATGATTGCCTTTGGCGAGAATATGGTTACCTACAAACCGCCCATCAATACCAAAACAATACAAGAGGTAATGGGCAAATTAGACAAAGATGAAGAGTATATGGTCATCAACATGATGACTCCACATAATAAATGGACCATCCATTCATCGTGGTCCGACAATTTAGTAATGCTCACGCTTGGCCGTGGCGGGCCGGTAGCTTGGATGAGCGAAACTGATGCTGCCAGCATCGGGCTTAAGGATAACGACTGGATTGAAGTATTCAACAGCAACGGAGCATCCGTGGCTCGGCTTATTGTATCGCAGCGGATACCTATTGGTGCGCTTATCATGTATCACAACCAGGAACGAACGGTGAATATGCCGGTGAGTCAGTTATCAGGCAACCGCGGCGGTGTGCATAACTCGGTGGAACGCTTGTGTCTGAAACCAACACACATGATTGGCGGTTATGCCCATCTGGCTTATGGCTTTAATTATTACGGAACTATTGGTTCAAACCGCGATGAGTTTGTGGTAGTCCGTAAATTGAAGAAAGTTGAATGGAAAGACGAAGAATTGAAGGATTAACGCATCTAAGACATAGTTAATTATGAAAATACAAGCCCAGATTGCAATGGTATTAAACCTCGACAAGTGTATTGGCTGTCACACTTGTTCGGTTACCTGCAAAAATGTGTGGACTACACGTAAAGGGGTGGAATACGCCTGGTTTAACAATGTGGAAACCAAACCCGGCCAGGGTTATCCCACCGATTGGGAAAATCAGGATAAATGGAAAGGCGGCTGGACACTTGATAAATCGAAACTCCGGCCCCGCATGGGCAACAAGGTGGGTATCATGAAAAATATTTTTTCTAATCCCTTTCTGCCTCAGATCGATGATTATTACGAACCATTCACTTTCAATTACAGTATTTTACATTCGTCGTCAAAGTTTGTAACGCCTCCTTCAGCCAGGCCTCATTCAATGATTACGGGTAAGTTGATGGATAAAATTGAAAAAGGTCCCAACTGGGAAGATAACCTTGGAGGTACTTTTGAAGAAAGAAGTAAGGAGAAAAACTTTGACAATATCGATAAAGCGATTTACAGTAAGTTCGAGAATGCCTTTATGATGTACCTGCCGCGTCTGTGCGAACACTGCCTTAACCCGACTTGTGTTGCGGCTTGTCCTTCGGGCGCTATTTACAAGCGCGAAGACGACGGCATTGTGCTTATCGATCAGGATCGCTGCCGCGGATGGCGACAGTGCGTAAGTGCCTGTCCATACAAGAAAATTTATTTCAACTGGAAAACAAAACGATCCGAAAAATGCACCTTTTGTTATCCTAAAATTGAAAACGGAGAACCGACCATCTGCAGCGAAACCTGTGTAGGAAGAATAAGGTATATCGGCGTGATGCTTTACGATGCCGAAAAAATCAAAGAAACGGCCTCCATCACAAATCCTGTTGATCAGTATCAGGCACATCTCGATATTTTCCTTGATCCCAACAACCCCGAAATTATTGCTGAAGCCAGAAAGCAAGGCATACCCGATAATTTTATTGAAGCTGCCCAAAAGTCACCAGTCTACAAAATGGCTGTAGAGTGGAAAGTGGCTTTTCCACTTCATCCCGAATACCGCACCTTGCCGATGGTTTGGTACACTCCGCCTTTATCGCCCATCCAGGAAGAAGTTGAAAGTGGAAAACTTGGCTTCAATGGCATTATTCCGGATGTTGATATGCTACGAATCCCTGTTAAATACTTAGCTAATATGTTCACTGCGGGCGATGAAAAGCCGGTAAGGGAAGCATTGGTAAAGATGCTGGCTATGCGTGCGTTCATGAGGAGTAAAACTGTTGAAAATAGTGAAGATGAAGGGGTATTGTCAGGCACAGGCCTCACGTCTGCAATGGTTGAAGAGATGTACCGCTATATGGCCATTGCCGATTACGAAGACCGCTTTGTAATCCCCGTTTCACATAAGGAATATGCCTTTGATGCATTTGGTGATAAGGCTGATTGTGGTTTCAGTGATGGAGAAGGCTGCGGCAGTATGGAAAATCGTTTAAAAAATCTGTTTGGAGGAATATAAAATGCTGAAAACCTTTAAAATAATTTCACTACTGATTACTTATCCCAATGAGGAAATTTATGATTTTTTACCTCAGGTAAATTCTTCGCTTCAGGAGGAGAATTTACTGAACACAGACGCGATTTCCGGGATTAGTGTTTTTGTTGATTTTTTTGCCCAAAAACCACTAACTTTCTGGCAGGAGCATTATGTTCAACTATTCGATTACTCGCGTTCGGTTTCACTTTACCTGTTTGAACATGTGCATGGCGATTCAAAAGACCGTGGCCAGGCAATGGTTGACCTGATCGACCTTTACACCGAAAATGGATTACATATAAACCGGCCTGAATTGCCTGATTATCTA
Source organism: Bacteroidales bacterium (assembly GCA_963665485.1). Lineage (GTDB taxonomy): Bacteria > Bacteroidota > Bacteroidia > Bacteroidales > UBA4417 > UBA4417. The sequence continues at coordinate 4,083,654 of OY762227.1, forward strand.
CCTGTGTTTCTTGAGTTCCTATCCATGCAAACGAAAGCAAAAGCATTGGATTATCTGTCCGAGATTATTGATATTGTGGGTTTTATTCATAAAAAGCTGGATAATAACAATAATCCATATAAATATCTTCTGTCAGCAATCATCCAATTATCTGCTCGCAAACCCACCGAGGCCCGGATTGAAAAAATGGTCTCCGAAATGCCTGAAACCAGTATTGATGAAGCTTATGAAGAAGAGCCTGTAACATTTGGAGACGAAAACGCTTGTTTAAATTGTAAATCATAGCAATTATGGATAATTATATCAATAACCTGTTTTTTACCTATTTGCCACATATCGCCATGACGCTGTTCTGGTTTGGTGTAATCACGCGCATTGTAAAAACATCAAAATCGCTCCAGGCTGAGTCGAGTCAGTTTCTCTCGAAAAAGGGGCAACGATGGGGCGGAAATTTATTTCATTATGGCATTATCCTGGTGTTTATAGGACATTTTACAGGCCTGTTTACACCTGAACACTTTTACCACCTGTTCATAACTACCGCGACAAAAAAGATATTAGCAGTTATGATGGGTTCAGTTTTTGGAACTGCGGCCGTGGCTGGAATAATTATATTACTTGTCAGAAGACTGAAGGATCAGCGGATCAGAATAAACAGTTCACTTATGGATATTCTTCTTATCGCATTACTGTTGATTGAAATGGGACTCGGACTAGCCTCCATATTTATTTCCGCCGAATCTTCTGTTGAGAATTATGCAGCCTTGGGTGTATGGGCACAAAAGGTCATTACTTTTCAACCAGATGCAGGTGCTGTAATTTTTAGTCACAGCATAATATACAAATTGCATATAGTAACCGGTCTTTTCATTTTTATGATTTTCCCCTACACGAAACTCATGCACATGTTTGTACTTCCTGTTGCTTATTTTTTCAGATCGGGATATCAAATGGTGAGACGCGGATTTACAAAACGGCCAGCTTGAAATACATATAATCAGCAGTAAGGAGATTATGTCCGCCTGCAATCTGGCGTCCAAACCTTAAATATACTGGTGCAAATAAAGATTGGCCTATAATCATGATCGCAACTATTTTTTTGAAAATCTGATGTTATCTTGTCCTAATATAAGTTGACAAAACTGATTCTCAAATTTTTAAATCAAAACAAGCCCCAATAAAAGCAAAAGGAACGAATAAAACTCATATCCTTGGTTACTACAATTCATATTTTAATTGTTTAACCTGGATTGTCTTATCCGTTCCCGAAATCAAATAAAAATTGCCTCCTATATTTTTATAATAAATTTATGCTTTCGGCACTAAATCTGTTGTCTTTAGTGCAGGTGCTTTGAAAATGCCAAGCAGCCCGTTTATTCCTACTGTCATTATAATATTATACAGGAAGGCAATAAACGCAATCAATAATAATGCTCCTGAAATCGCGGCCAACACCATGTACGGCATAAATTCACCATTAACATAAAGTGAGCGGCGTAACATTCCCTGTAAACCAGCCATTCCCATAAAGGCACCCATTCCGATACCTCCAATTAGATGACACCAGAAATGTACATTGGTTAATTTCTGGCTGTAAAGTTTTGCTCCGTTTGTAAGTATTGGAAGCAGGAAATAAATAGCAGAATACAAGGTCATACTTAATCCTATCAAAATAGCTACATGTACATGAGGGCCTATTACCCATTGGGTATTGTGAAGTATTCGGTTCAATCCTAAATCGGCCTGCATAATACCTGCCGGTACCGCCAGAGCAAATCCAAGTAATCCACCTAAAAGGAATTTCAAAGGATTGCTCATTTTCAAAGGACGGGCACTCCATAATGTAGCTAATGTAATAAAGAATGCAAGCCCCTGAGTAATAAGCTCAAAAGCTGTTACCATTTCGCCTGATGCTACTTTAAGAAATCCGGGTTGTGCCTGGTCGGACATTAAATGGTGCGACCACACAGTCCATGATACAACAAGTTCAACCAGTAAAGCAGCACGTGCCCAATTCTCCATAAAAAGTTTCTTGCCGGTAATTAAAGTAGCTAACAAATACCATGTTCCTGCAACAAATATCAGAACCAAACCATCAGCAACAAGATCAAGGCCCCACCAGAACCAGTTTTTATACAATAAAGCATCAATTGCCGATGCTTTTAGGTCATATCCCAATAATGCCGCAACCATATATATCAATATAAGTACACCGGTAAAAAGAATAATTCCAGCATTTAAGGCAACATCAACAGTTCCCCTGGCGATGGCTGCTACCGGTAACGAAACCAGGTGCTCCTCTTGTTTTTCTTTCTTTTTGAACAGGTTCTTTAATCCGCTGTATCCGATTGCGGAACCAATTAATGCACCAACTGGCTGTTTTGGCCATCCTTCAGGAGTGTAAACGATGGTTTTAAAGATATTGACTACAAACAATAAGGTGCCAACCATAATCACAGCGATGCCAGTAATAAAGAATGTTCCTCCAATAACACTGAATTGTTTAAAGTCAGCTGGTAAAGGCCAGTACAGTGTATAAAGCGGGGCATAATGCGAAACAAACCCTGCAAACCAGAAAATGAAAGTGCCAATAGCGATGCACCAGAATGTAATGTTCGCCAGTTTAATACTCCACAAGGGTTTATTCATTAAAAAAGGAACAAGGAAAAGAAATGCCCCGAAAACAATGGAGTAGGTTGAACCAAAAATTCCAACCAGCGGATGGGCAGTAAGTATGGCAAAAAATTGCTCTTTTGGCATTCCGGGTATCGGGGTTACTTCGTATACCCTCATGATCATCCCTTCAAGTACTACCAATCCGTAATATAATAATCCTACTACAACAAAACGCAGTGTAATTTTTTGCATGGGAGTAAGGGTATTGTGTTTGAACAATCCCTGTTCTCCGTTCATCAAAGTATTTATATAGCTCATATTAACAAGTTTTTACGTTTATTTTGAATCAAATTAATCCGTTACTTCTACTACATCCTTTTCGATCATGAAGACTCCTGCTGGTCCGGAATACTCTGTTGAGCGGATAGAATAAACGCCAGGTCTGTCGAATTGCCATAAAATATCATTGTTGTGGCCAGGAACTACCTGCATTTGAAAAACCATAGTGTTATCATTACGGAACAACCCGAATCCGTAAGTAAGATCACCTGATTTTACATTGAAAAGGACTTTGTCATTTGTTTTGATAAGTAATTTTTCAGACGGAAGCTGAAACTTATGATCCTGAACACTGATATCAAATACCTTGTCGGCTTTAATATCAGCCCTGTTCAAATCCATTGGAGCCCATGGAATAGTATTGAACGTTACGATGTGAATTGTTACACCAAGCAGGATCAGAAATCCCACAAAAGTGTAAAAGTAAGCCGGCTTCACTTTCGAAGGGCCATCGGTTGTTACACGATATGCGAACCAGCCAACTAACAAAATGATAGCCAGTGCATAAAATGTGTAAATAAATGTTTGTCCATGAAGGACGGTGTTCGAGTCTACCATAATTTCATGTTTTTGAGGTTAATGATTTAGTTAATTTAGTACTACATATATTAATTATTCTTTCGAGGAGTCTTTCACTTGTTAATTAAATGAAAGAGCATTGTTTTACAAAAGCAAATCTGCCAGTGTGGTGGTTTTTATAGTTTCAAGAAATGCCTGCTTTGGTTTTTCCCAAATCTGATGCAAGGCGCAGGGTTTATCAATTGGGCAAACAGCGTTACCCAATATGCATCCTTCAAAGGATTGAATATCTTCAACCGAGTTGATGATTTCAGCAAAATAGATGGTATCAAGTGGCCGGGCAAATATGTAGCCTCCACTTCTGCCTAATGTAGCTTTAATAAATCCGCTTTTAGATAAATCGGTTAGCAGGCGCATTAAATATCGCTTTGGAATACCAAGTTCCTTAAAAAGGTTTTGTGCCGAAAACTGTGTTTCATTATTCAACGCCATATAAGTGAGTATCCTTAAAGCGTATTCAGAAGTTTTACTAAGAAACATAAATTAATACTTATAGGTATTAGTTTATGCAAATGTAAACAAAGATTGATATTAACAATATGTTAATGAAAATATATTTTTATTTAAAATGGGACTATTACCAATTCTTTAATATATCTATTTCAATTTAAAGTACAAAAGTAATCACCCATATTCCTTTGCCCAACCCTCGCAGGCCGTGCCGGATGGCTTCATGCGCTTTTTCCTGTCATGGTATTTGCAGAAAAAAGCAAATACACCGAGGCACGCCAGGAAAAAAGCGCACTTCACCACCGGGAAGCTTGCATTTACATAATGTGCTCTTATGGTCTTGGTAGAAAGCCCATAAGCACACTATGTAAAGCAGCCACAGCCTGCTTAACTTCCCACTCCACCCACTTTCCATGCAGTTGCAAGCCATTCATTACTCGTCCCTCGTAATCTCATGCCTTTCACTGCACCCACAGCAGCAAATATTTCCTCGTACCTCGTCATATCAGCTGCTAAGAGCTTCCCACGTTCCAGTTGGACAAGAACACAAGTCGGTGAGTTTTTTGTTTACAAGTCAGTTCTACAAGTGACGTGCAGCAATCTGAGAATCCAACACACTTTCCCTGTTGCTGCAAGCCGTGTCTTTCGTCAATCATTCGCTTCTTTCCGTTTCATTTCGTTGCATTCAGTCTGGCAGGTTCGGTCGTAATTTCGTGGCCGCATCCTCCGTCAGCGACCACTTCATTACTCCCACGCCTAAAGCAAAGCCTCCTTCGTCGGCTCAGCTTTTACTTTGCGCCGTTGGTAGTAACCGCGCAAAGTACCGGCTTCACCAGCCAGCCTTCATTCCACTTCATTTCACTACAATACGCTTCTTCATTCCTCATTCCACGCCTTTCGCAACCCCACAGCAGCATATCTGTATGGCAGCCAGGTTACTGCCCTCGCACCTTTTTTCGGCTCGCCGGACGCTTCCTTTCGCACATACCATGTTACAGCGTCCGTCAAGCACGAAAACCTCACACAACGTAGCCCGTCAGTCCATCCAGGCAAGCTGCTAAAACCTCCCCACTTCCTATTAGCCACAGGCGTAAGGTATTTGTGTGCGCATCTCCTTCCAGTCGGTCATAAGCGCAAGCCACAGGCGTGCGGTATCGGTCAGTTTTACCATCTATCCACTTTTATCTTAATTATTCCCTCACTGCTTCCCAAGCAGTATTTATTCTCCGGCAATGTATTTCTTATTTTTAAAGGTATTGCCGCCTCATTTATACTGCCCCACGCTACCCTGTTCCGTCATATTTGTCCCTCGTATCAAAAACTTATCCCCATAAATTATCTGGAGCATGCATATCTATTGCCTCCGTTCAGATTATTTTTGATATGAGGCTAAAGAGGAGGATTTTTTCAGCAAAAGAAAAAGGGAAAAGAAAAAAATGAAACGAATATAAAGTAGCATTTCAGCAAATTCAAGTACAGCCTTGCAGCATCACGTTTTCTCTTTTGTAATTTAATATCAAGCTGCAAGGACTGCCCTTCGGGTGCATTCATTATTTTATGCATAACACGCTTTGAGTTTCATAGCGTGTTTTTTCATGCAATAAAATAATGACCTGCATACTTGATTTTGCCTCCATGCTTCATTGCCTGATGGTTTCCTTTTTTTCTTTTTTCCCTTTTTCTATTTTTTGCTAAAAAAATTGTGGAAGGGTTGCTAAAGGGAAGATTGGAATAAACTCCAAAAAACTTTCAATATGCAGAAAATCACCACTTACAGCCCCGATCAAAAGCGAAGCGCCTTCGCATTCTTCATCCTAAACAAAGGAATGAACAGTGGCAAACCTCTGGAGCATCCCTGCCCCAATTGTTTCACTTTCAACGCCTCCACCCAGGAGGAAAAAGACCACTTTTTCTGGATCTGTTTTGGCCTCTGGCAGTCCAAAGCCTTGCATCCATTCCTCAATGGTTCAGTTATTCCCTTCATCCATCTTCGTGATCTAAACCAGGTAATCAACCAGGCATCCGAAAAAGCCCTGGAAGCCCCGGCCAATTTCCTCAAAACCGTCGAAGCCCTCAAAATTCTGGATCAACACGAAAAGCAGTTCCACCGCAATCTCCTGCTAATCTCAGAAGCCAAAAAGGCAATTTTTGCCAATTACCGCTCAATTCCATCCTTCTACCGGTAAACCCCTAAACTCTTCATATTATGACACAATCCGAGATTATCAGCAGAACCTTCAGGTTCGTTTACAACATCCCTTCAAATTTTATCGAAGAGATTTGGTCCGACAGCCCACTTCTGGCCGATCATTTGAAAGCCAAGTTTATTGGCTTTTGCAAATCTGAAGGCTACGCTTCAGCCAATGCAATTCTAAAATTCTTCGCTTCCCTCGATGAATCTAACACCGAGAAATTCTGCATTTATGCTTCCAGCTGGATACAGCAGCACAATTAATCCTCTAAAAATCTATCCTATGAAAAAGTATTTCAACGATCCCCGTCCTCTTACCGTAAGGTATACTGGCAAATGTGCAGAATGTGGCACAACCCTCAAAAAAGGCTCAGCAGCTTATTATTGGCCATCTGATGGCAAAATCTATTGCCTATCCTGCGGAGAATCTGAGTATCGCCAGTTCCTCTCAGCCGCAGCTGATGAAGAAGTTTACCAAGGCATCGGAAATCCATTTGCCTGTTAATTTTCAGAATCACATTCATCCTGCCCGGTTCGCCCGGGCTTTTTTGTGCTCTTTGCAGACTTTGCAAGATTGCAAACTTTGCAAACTTTGCAATTCCTGCAAACTTCAAACTATTTTAAGCAATAGTTATGCAATTCAGTGCAATATATGCAATAAGACTTCATAACACGTTGTATCACTGTATGTTATAGTAATATTTACTATATTTCACCGTACCTTTGTACAGAAGTCAGGCAGATATTGATTCCGTACCAAGTCCATACCAAGTCCGTATCAAGGCCGCTTTTCTTTAAATATTCACCTAATACTTTCGCCCAATGGCAATCGTACAAAATCCAATCACTGGCAGGACCCGAAAGAAATTCGGGACCGCCGTTTTCTCGAAACACTACGAGAAAAACACCATGAGAAGCCGACCTATCCAGGTTGCTAACCCCAAAACCGAAGGCCAGGTAAGGCAGCGGAGCAAATTTGCTCAAACTGTTGACCTGATCCGACAGGTACTCCCCGTTGTTAATGATGCGTATTCCAATATGCTCAAAAACATGTCCCCTTTCAACAAGATCGTTAGCTTAAACGTTAAGAACATCTTTGCTGAAGGCACGAACGAAATTGATTATACCAAAGTTCAGTTCTGTGACAACGCCGGCAGCAATGTCCGCAATGTTGAATTGACCTGTGAAGATGACCAGGTAGTTAGCTTTATCTGGGAACCTAACACAATCAATCAGGCTGAGCTTGATGAACCAGTTTCGATTATCCTGGTTAACTGCATCAAGAACAAAGCAATCAACTACCCGGCTGTTGCTTTGAGGTCGGAAAGTGCAGCCAGCGTAATTGCACCGGTTGAATGGGTTGGCGATATGGTTGCCGCTTACTTCAACACTACTGATTACACTACCTCGAACCCTAAAGCTGATGGATCTATTCCTAAAAAGAAAGTGATCAGCTTTAAAGCCGGAGCGGATCTTGCTAAGAATGTAAAATAGTCAAGTCCTACCTCTTAAACGCTAAAGCCTGCGATCAGAAGATTGCAGGCTTTCTTTTTATAATTCATTGATCATAGAAAACTTCAAAATAGAAAGCACTCTCAAATTAATTTGTACTTTTATATGGAAATAAAAAAATGATCTTGTTTTTGTTTCAGCTTTGTTTCACCTTTTTTTGTTGCTTATTTGTTGCCCAAATCAATAAAACCATTGATAATAAAGGATTATTACTTTCTGTATCGGGAAATAACGATTTTATTCAAATACATAAGATAACCGGAGTTTCTTAAGCCTATAATCAGAGTGCCTGCTTTGAATTTCAGACTCCATTGCATAAACACAAACAGCCCGGATAACCGGGCTGCTGTATTTATAAGTGATTAAATCAGGGTTTGAAGTTTTGCTCCTTAGTTGTTTAGAGGATTTACAGGTACTAAACTGAAATCGACAACCAAAGATTCACCAACTGCTAACTCAGCCGAAACATTCTCAGGTACAGCAAAACCTGTTGCATGACATGTAATGGTATAGCTACCAGCTTCAAGTTCATCGATCAGGTAGTACCCATCGGTATCAGTAAGATATGCTGTTTCGTGCTGCAGCAGGTTAATGGTTGCATTCTCGACCGGCAGGCCGGTAGTGCTATCCGTAACCGTTCCTGAAAATTCGCCTGTAGTGGGATCACTTTTAACCACACGTTTGCGACGTTTGCGACTTCCGCGTACCAGCATATAATCCCTGAACAAATCCGGAAATTCCTTCTCGTTGAACTCCATGAATGGATCAAGTTTCAGGCGAATGGTTTGTGAACACTGAACCAACTTCTTATTCAACTCGTTCCATCCCGATTTGCGGTCAGTTAACAGGACAGAAGTATTGCCCAGGGTTTCGCCAAAGTCGGCAACCTGTGCTTTAAAAGCCGTAAGTTTTTGCTCAGTCAGACCATACTCAACCGCCAGCACTGAATTTGCAGTTAGTTCGTCGGTTACATGAACTGCAATTTCGTACAACCTGTATGCCGATACGTTTGGAATCCTTGATTTGTAAACCCTGAGAATATCGAGCAAAGGCTTATTTTGAAGATGTGTAGCCAAAAGTATACCCATGCCGGTGTACTCGAGCAATGATGCCGAGAGTTTTTGCTGACTGTCCTGCTTAGGCCTGTGGATGGTTGATGCCGGACGCAGCAATTTTGAGATAAGGGTCGACAGTTCATCGCTTTGCTCGGCTAAGGTTTCTTTCATGGCCAGCGCCTGCGATTTGTTTTCGAAAGCCAGGGGATAATTGTTCAGTACCCTGCATATCGATTTTATTCTTTGATGTTTATTAATTTCGGTTTGCATTGTCTTAGAAGTTTTAAATGTTTTTAAAGATGATTTCCCTCAAAAGAGGCAGATTAATAATGGAATGCAAAATCAGGAGGCGATGGACCCGATGCTGCCTTACCCAACAACCGATGGGTAAAAATCCGTTTATCAGGAAAAAATGAATTGAAACATTCAATAACGGGTACTAATATCCATAAGAGGATTGGTTTTACCCGTTTTACTGTACCAACGATGACCTCTATTTCACCATTGCCGGTAAATTTATGGTACGCAGCAAGCAATTCATCCAAAGAATACAGTTCCATCTCCGATACCTGGCTGGCTGGTAATGAAACCGGCAGATGAAGGAAATTGAGTACCGAACGTTTCCAGGCTATGAGTTTAATGTTACGCATCGTGATACAAGTGTTTTATGATTTATTTCTTCAGAGTGTTTGTTGAAATAATAAATATCAGCGGAGGACAACAGGCATTTTTATCATATACATTACATTGATTGTCTGTACTTTAAAATGCAATACTATCTGCTACAATAATTTGGCAGACCTTGTTAAAATGCGGGAAAGTGATCCTAATTCTTTTGCCGATACTCTTACTTTGAATTAAAGTAGAATTAAATAGGTAACAGGTAAACTTAATTTTCTTAACAGTGCGCTTAGATTGAATATGTTTGTATTTAAGTTGGAGTAAAGTACACTTAAGTTGAATATTGACACATTTAAACAGGTTATAGGTAAAGTCAAATTATTGGAAGTTTTGCTTCATCCTATTCAAAGTACACTCAAATGCTTAACTGGAAAACTTAAACCGGATCAGGGTATAATTAAGTCAGTAGCAAGTAACATTAAACTCAATACAACTTTGCTTAGGATGGGTATAAGTACAAACTTTTTGATTTCAGGTTAATACTCAAAGAATAACATCAATGTGAGGTTTTATTTTTGGAAGTATAGGATAAGAGCCTGTATTCCAAAATTAAATCCTGGAAAAATCAGATGAGGTTCGACCTTCTTCCATCATTTGAATAGTGATATGCAGGCAGATATAGTAAAATTAATTAAAACATAAATTACCTGGCTTTTGAATCATGGAGATGCGTTGTGGCTTTACAACAGGCAATCTATAGTTTAAATCAAACTATAGACTGCTATTTGCAGGTATAGCCTGGTTATATACAATTATGAACTGCACCCAATATATTTACTATTGGACGGGCGGAATTATATTAAAATACATTAAACTCAAATTACGTTGAGTGTAGTCGGAATGCACTTGCTTAACTCAAAAACGACCCATATCAGGTGATTGAGATGGGCTTCCCTGACTGATGTAGCAGACGGGGACTGCGCTCTGCCTGAAAGATGAATAAACAGCACTCTAATTATTTCATTTGTTTAAAAAATTCAGACAGCCACATAGTTTCTGTAGCTTAAAGCATGCAGGAAACATAAAAGGAACTAGCAGAAAACATACTGAATGGATCTATGAACCTGTAAAACACGAAAGTATTAGAACCGTACATATTTTTCAATAGAGTAACTTGCTGCGATTTTCCCCTTATCATCTACAGGCCAGGTTTGAATAAGTGTATCTTTTTTTATTTCGATAATCATCTTTATGGTTTGCCCTATCATTTCCTTACCTGAATGGTACACAATTGTTTCATCATACCTATTGCCTTTCAGGGTATAGCTACCACCTCCATAATTGTTGTAAGTGGTAGTATCTTGTTTAGATGCACCTACAAAAGCCCAGTGATCTTTTGACCACATTTTCATTTGACTCCAGTTACCAGGTGGGATTACGAAGATTTCATTGTTATCACTATATATTATAGTAACAAGTTTCCAGGCTCCTTCAATATTGGGTACCTTTTGTTGGGTACTACCTCCAAGGATTATTACTGACAAAATCAGTAAGAAATAAATTCTTTTCATTTGATTATTTTTTAATTTTTTACGAGTCAGATGGAATTATTAACGTCTTAATTGATTTCAAAGGTGTTAATGAAATCGCTTCGCTATGTTACTCACATCTTGTTTATTTTTAAAGGTGTTCGTGAGAACGCTGCGCTAAGTTATTAACGTCTTAATTGATTTCAAAGGTGTTAATGAAATCGCTTCGCTATGTTACTCACATCTTGCTTATTTTTAAAGGTGTTCGTGAGAACGCTGCGCTAAGTTATTAACGTCTTAATTGATTTCAAAGGTGTTAATGAAATCGCTTCGCTAAGTTACTCACATCTTGTTTATTTTAAAAGGTGTTCGTGAGAACGCTACGCTAAGTTATTAACGTCTTAATTGATTTCAAAGGAGTTAATGAGAACGCTTCGCTAGTTACTCACATCTTTTCTATTTTTAAAGGTGTTCCCCGCATTTTGTGGGGCAAGCAGTGAGCTATAGGTTTGCCATGAGAATAATCATTTCTGTTAGTGAGCAAATTTTTAGCTCATGGCTATTTCATGTTTTTTTGTTTTAAATAAATATAAAACCGGTTATCCCATTCTATTAAGAAGAATACGAATCGGAAAGAAGCATAACTAAAGCAGAAACTTCCCGGTAAAGTATTAAATTCAGGGGTGGTGAATGATCGAAAGCAATAAAGCGGGATTCCCGTTGGGATATGTTAACCAAATTTGCCATTGCTCAAATATTTTATGATCCTTATGTTAAAACAAGACAGCATTATTGGTTGCTGAAGAGTCTTTCGAGATCAAAGAAATACAAGGCTTTACAAAGCAATAGTCCTGCTTACAAGGAGGGAAAACCAGCAGGTAATGGTCATGTATATATAATGAAGTAAATATAAGACAAATTCAAGTAAAAAGCAAAAAATATGTTGGGGTAGCGGAAATTTCCATCAGTGAACCCGCTTCTCCTGGTTACCCTGGTCAGGCATGTTTGCATGGCATATGTGATGGTGATTAGAAAGAGGATGGTGAAGGTGGGGCGCTTCGGCTACGCTCAGCAACAAGAGTGAGGAAATCGAAGTCCTGTGTTACAAACTCAGGGAAGCAGGGATTATGAATCCGTGAGATGATATTCCTTCTTAAAGAAATTAATAAGTCTGGTAGTATAGATTTTATGACCCTGGATGGCGTTATTGTAGTTACGAAGTTCAAATGATTGTATTTCGAGACTGTAGCCAAATTCGTTTAACAGGGCCTCATTGTTGGTAAGCAGCCTAATAGTTGCATTGCGATCAAAAGCTGTATCAAATGGCCATATCCATTTATTATCTTTAAGAAAATATTTAAGATCGAAAATTTTAGCAGCCATTCTGTTGTTGTCGTAAACTATCTTGCGCAGTTCTTCAAGGACGATTTCGGAATGCGATATGGAAGCATCAAGCCCTATCAGGCTGTCAGCCACCCCCCTGTTCTGGATCAGGCGAAGGTTACCGGAATTTTTAAGTTGTGTGAGTGTGGTATTTTTAAACTGTACCTCCCATCCCATAAAAATACTGGGCCACAGGCTGCAGATTTTGCGGATGGTGGATTGTGTGCGGTCGCCACTCACCAGTAGCATTGCCAGGGTGTCGAGGTATTTGTACCGGTTGCTGTCGGATTCGAATTTCTGTATCCAATACAAATTGATTTTCATTTCGTTGACGGCAGCAGTCACGAACTCATTTTCGCGGTCGCGTTCGATGCGATGTTCCAGACGATACTCAGCCATGAAGCCGCAGAATACTGCCAGAAAGAGCATTAGAAATTCAAAGAAATAATGCCAGAACTTTTGTCCCGGTGCTTTGTGAAGATGATTCGCATGGATATCCATAATTTCAAATTCTAAAGATTGTGAAAATTGCCTGGGGATTTCAGAATCATTACTAACGAGTTGCTCCTGCTTATTTTCAGGTTGTTCGGAATCGCGCTGCCCGGTATTCTCTTACTTCTTACTCATGAAATTATTATGAACAAGCTGAAGAAATCAAGTGTTAATAGAACGCTTATAAGAAATTATTATGCAAGAAAAGTACAAAAAAAATGCATTAAAAACAAGGAATATTTCAATGTTATAGAGAAGATGAGGGTGTGTGACTGAAAATTATTCAGGTCAGAACAGAGAAGATAGATAAGGACGCATGGATACAGGGCGTTCCCAAGTTCGGGAGCATTGGTTTGGGATAAAGAAATGACAATCAGACACTATCGTCCTGGATTTATTTTGACCATATAGCATCCGGGAGCCCGCAGCCTGCACTCCTTCCCGAAATAGCCGATAAAGCAGGTAAATTACATACGATAAAGCAATAACAACATTCCATTAAATACTGCCCGATATCCATGCAGGCAAATAATTTTGAATATTTTTTCATGAATACCGGTAAAAAGGCTAATATTTGTCCTCCTGATGTATTTATTATTGTATACTCTCACTTAAAATCTATTCCGATGAAATCAATACCTTGTATAAAAGATGAATTCTACAAACGACTTACAAAAACTACCGGTTGAGGAACTGATTGCGTTGATGGCTGATCAATCACACGAAAGCCATCATAATGAAAGGATTTTTAACGAATTTCATCGACGCTTCGCCAGTTATGCTTATACCGTCGCCCGTCGCTCCATGGCTACGAAGGTTGTTTTCGATGATTATGAGTGTGCCGTAATAGTGCATAACTGCCTGCTTGCTATCAGAGCAAAAGCCGGTGTCTTCGTCGGAGCCGCGGAAGGAATTCCTGAAAAGGAGAAACATAAAAGGGTTCTGGGATGGGTATCAACAATTATTCATAATGGTGTAACTCAATACGCAATAAACCAGGACAAACTTAAAAAAAGAACTATTTTTGTCGAAAACATTGACGATTACCTGAATACCGTTACCGCAGTATCGCCCGCGACAGTTGAAGAGTCGCCACCAACAGCCAATATGCTGAAGTTGGCGGATGCCATTTCAAAAATTCGTAAGGACCATTACGAAATTACTGCTACTTATATTTTCTGGGAAGACGAAAATGGCGATATCCCTCCCGATATACTGGCACGCTTAAATGCAAGATATCATTTATTACCCAAGTATGCCGGTAAAATTGTAAACCGCACTATCGAAAAATTATTTAAAATCAATCAATTTACTGACTTAGACACTCAATATGAAGTCGAAACAGCCAAAAGCCGACGAGAAAAAATCCGCGGAATTATTAAAGAAATTCCTCCTTGCGACTGGGAGGATTTTCCCGGAAACACCGGAACAAGTTGACGCTTTCGAAAGCAGGAACCATAAAAAAGAAAAACTCCCCGACCTGCTTTCCGATCCCACCGCCATGCTACAAAGAGGGTTTATCCTTCAGCAGGCTGACACTAACCAAACCAGGAGCGAACCCGAAAACTGCACGTTTGAAAGCATGGCCGCCCGAAAGGGACTGAAAATTTCAGCCGAAACTTTACAAAAGATGAAGGCTGACAGGCTCAAAGCCGAGCAAGAAGCACAAAACCGTAACAAGAAGTAAAAAAAACAAAACTGACACAAAAAATCTACCTTATGAATTCATTTTACCTTCCGGGTTGTCATTACCCGGAAGGTTTTTTTATCTATAAATACAAACCATTGATTTTTAACTGCATTCATCATATATTTGCAAAACCTGTCTATAATTACAGGTAGATAGCTCATTTCATTATATACGATTTTTAATATGGACCCACAAAAGCATACATCCCCTTTAACAGCAAAACGCAAACAGTTGTTAGAAGAAGATGCCGAATGGATTGTTGATGAATATTTTGCTCCCGACGAATTAATCAGGCCCGAAGTAATAGCGGAGGCAGAAGGGTTCACCCATTCGCTTGGCAATTACAACAACGACTTTAAAGGGCTTATCCACTATTTAAACGGCGGCTTTCATGTGTACCTCGACACAACATTTGGAAACACCCTCAATGATACTGTTATCCGGTATTCATTTGCTCACGAGCTGGGGCATTATTTTATTAATGAACACCGCTCCGAACTCCTCGCCATGGGACTGCTGGGGTCTACAAACGGTGCAGCCATGCTTTCGGGAGGCTTGTTCGAAAAGGAAGCTGAGTTCTTCGCCTCCTGCCTGCTGATGCCCCGAACCCGCTTTTTAACCGAAATAGCTGAGCAGCCTTTCAGCACCTGGCTTATACACCAGTTGTGTAAAAAGTTCAAAGTGAGTCAAACTGCCGCGCTAATGCGTTATATGGCCCTGGGTGATGAGCAGATTGCAGTTATTTTTAATCATACCGATGGCAGGCACGACTACAAAATACAAAGCCCGCATTTCCCGCATTACAATCTGAAACTCGACGAGAATGGTAAAATACCTGCAGCTTCGGTAGCCGGGCGCTATTGCTACAATGGAGACGATGATTTTAAAACCAATAACCTGCTTGCCGCCGATGTATGGTTTAATCCCAAAACGAAAGAAGATGCGCTGCGGGTGTACCGCGAAGAATGCCTGCTTCAAAAAAACCTGAACAGGATTGTAAGTGTGGTGTATGAGAAGGTGGTTTAAAGTGGGTTAAACGGGGTTTAAATGGGGTATAAATGACAAAAATGATTTCTCAAAATAAAAATATTTGTAAAATTTGGACTTATAAAAATTCTACATTTGTTACTGATTGCTTGAGTGTAATTAAGCTTTAGTGTTATATTTCTCAATAAAGCTGAAGATATTAATAGCCAATGCAATATATTTTAAAGATAATTTCCTGAAACTATAAAATTAAAATCATTATTAAAATTAATCCATGTACAACTCTTACAATACACCATAAGATTGAAGACATACAATGTAGTTTACTAACCAGTGAACAAACAGATAATTGTATCTTTAAAGTTTTTAAATTTCAAATGACTATAAAACATAATGGCTAAAAAGAACGGAAACGGCAGAAGTATTGAAGAAACTCTTTGGGAATCAGCAAATAAACTGAGGGGTAGCGTTGAACCTGCCGAATACAAACACGTTGTACTTGGACTTATCTTCTTAAAATTCGCAAGCGATAAATTCGAAGATCATCGCAAAAACCTTATTGCAAAGGGACAAGAGAAATACATTGAAATGGCTGAATTCTACAACCAAAGCAATGTGTTTTTCCTGGATGAATTTTCGCGATGGAGTTATATTATTAAAAACTCAAAGCAAAACGATATTGCCCTTAAAATTGATACCGCACTGCACAACATCGAGAAAAATAACAAAGCGCTGAAAGGAGCTTTGCCCGATAACTATTTTTCGCGTTTGGGGCTGGATATTACCAAACTTTCGTCGTTGCTCGATACCATTAACGATATTGATACGCTTAAGGACAAGGCGCAGGATATTGTTGGGCGGGTATATGAATATTTCCTTTCCAAATTTGCTTTGGCCGAAGGCAAAGGGAAGGGCGAATTTTATACGCCAAAAAGCATCGTAAACCTGATAGCCGAAATGATTGAACCTTACCGCGGCATTATATATGATCCTGCCTGCGGATCGGGCGGTATGTTTGTGCAATCCATTAAGTTTATCGAAAGCCACCACGGCAACAAAAAGGAAGTTTCCATTTACGGGCAGGAATACACCAATACCACCTACAAACTGGCAAAGATGAACCTTGCCATACGCGGTATTTCGGGTAATTTGGGCGAAAAGGCTGCCGATACCTTTGGCGACGACCAGCACAAGGATCTGAAAGCCGATTACATTATGGCCAACCCGCCTTTTAACCAAAAGGACTGGCGTGCCGAAAACGAACTGCTGACCGACCCACGCTGGCGGGGCTACGAAGCGCCGCCCAAAAGCAATGCCAACTATGCCTGGATACTGAATATGGTGAGCAAACTTTCGGAAAACGGAGTTGCCGGTTTTATTTTGGCTAATGGCGCTTTGAGTGGCGGTGGCGAAGAATACAAAATACGCAGAAAGCTCATTGAAAATAATCTGGTGGAAGCTATTTTGGTTATGCCCCGAAACTTGTTTTATACCACAGATATTAGCGTAACTCTATGGATACTGAATAAAAACAAGAAAGCTCAGAGCAAGCAGGTGGGAGACCAAACAAGGCAATACCGCGAGCGCGAAAAGGAAATCCTGTTTATGGATTTGCGGCAAATGGGCGAACCTTTTGAAAAGAAATACACGCAATTTTCGACGGATGATATTGCGAATATAACAGCAACGTATCATTTGTGGCAACAAGACGCAAATGGGTATAGTGATATTCCCGAATATTGTTATTCAGCTACTTTTAATGAAATTCAAAAGAAGGATTTTTCGCTTGTACCCAGTAAATATATTGAGTTTGTAAACCGCGACGAGATCATTGACTTTGATGAAAAAATGAAAGCTCTGCAAAGTGAGTTTGCTGATTTGCTGAAAGCGGAAGAACAATCGAAAGCTGAGCTGCTAAAAGTGTTTAAAGAATTAGGGTACGAAATAGGTCTTGAAGCGTAAATGTCTTGAACCATGATTTATAAGGATTATAGAATAACCATGATTATAAAACAACATATACATAGAAATCAGGCAATCAAGTCAATCTTGAGAATCAAGGTTCAGACACTGTTTAAAGAATTGTATAATGAAACATGAAGAACTGACATATAAGATTATAGGTTGTGCAATGGAAGTTCACAAACATTTAGGAAATGGCTTTCAGGAAGTAGTTTACCAAAGGGCGTTGGCTATAGAAATGCAGATACAAGGAATTGAGTTTAGCAGGGAACATGAAATGCCATTGCAATATAAGGGGTATGACATTGGTACACGAAGGGTTGATTTTTTTGTTGAAAATACAATAATGGTTGAAATAAAAGCACTCATAAGCCTTGAGGATGTGCATCTTGCACAGGCCATGAACTATGTGGAAGCATATAAACTTGAAATAGGACTGCTTATTAATTTCGGGGCAAAAAGCCTGCAACATAAAAGAGTACATAACAATAAAGTCTTGAACCAGGATAGCAGTCTTGAACCATGATTTTAAATGATAATAGTATTACCATGATTTTCAAAAACACATGCAAAAAAATCAAGCAATCGTATCAATCTTAAAAATCAAGGTTCGGACATTTTTTAAAGAGTTGGGGTATGAGATCAAATTATAAAGCATTAGGAAAATATATCCAACCTATTGACGAACGTAATAATACGTTGGAAGATTTGCCATTAATGGGTTTGAGTGTTTCAAAAAATTTCTTTCCAACAATTGCCAATCTTGTTGGAACAGATATGAAAACCTATAAAATTGTTTATAGAAATCAATTTACCTATATCGCAGACACTTCAAGACGAGGAGATAAAATTGCCATTGCTCTAAATGATAGGTTTGATAAAATGCTTGTATCTCAAGCTTACACCCCTTTTGAAGTTAATAACACCAATGAGCTTAACCCCGAATATTTGATGATGTGGTTTCGCAGGCCTGAATTTGACAGGTATGCACGTTTTATGAGCCACGGAAGTGCAAGGGAAATTTTTGGTTGGGACGATATGTGCAACACTCTGTTGCCCATTCCCACCATCCATAAGCAGCGCGAAATAGTAGCCGAATACAACACCATCCAAAATCGGATAAAACTCAACGAGCAACTGATACAGAAACTGGAAGAAACGGCACAGGCGATTTATAGGGAGTGGTTTGTGGAGTTCGAATTTCCGGATGAAAATGGGAAGCTTTATAAAACTAATGGTGGGGAAATGGTTTGGAATGAGGAGTTGGGGAAGGAGATTCCGAAGGGGTGGCTTTTTTCTCCCATTTCAAATTATATGACTATTAATTCAGGATTTGCATTTAATAGCAAATGGTGGAAAAATTTCGGTTTACCTGTTATTAAAATAGGAGCTATTCAGAACAATACAATAAGTGAATCGGAACTAGAATATATTTCTGAATCTAATGATTTTAATAAAGACAAATATCGTGTTGATAAAGGCGATATTGTTCTTGCAATGACAGGTTTTACAATGGGGAAGATTGGATTAGTGCCAGATTATCTACAAAGTTTTTATGTAAATCAACGTGTTGGTTTTTTTAAATTAGGAGACTCTGACTTTCACAAATCAGGGTATTTGTTTTGTACTTTAATCGCCCAACAATTCCAAAATGAAATTTGGAGTTTTGGCGGAGATAGTCAACAATTCAATGTTAGCAATGATCAAGTTGGCTCGATCAAAGTAATACAACCTTATGATAAGTTTGTAATAGAGAAATTTAATGTTATTTCCGAATCATTGTTTGAAAGAATGATAATAGCTCAATCTTCAAATAGGTCTTTACAAAAATTGAAAGATTTGCTTCTTTCGAAATTAGCGACAGTAGAAAATTAAAATATAATGTTCTATGGCGCAGTCCTGTTTTTATGTGTAATTTAGTGATGATTATTAACAATATTAAAAAGAAATGAATTATGAGATATAAATATCAACTTATTCTGTTAGGTGAAAATCTAGAGTTATTTAAAAAACTTATACTCGAATTATCAAAGAAATTTGACGAGTTAAAACTTATACAAGACTTACTCAAAATAATAACAAAAGAAAATATTACAGAATATACAGGTGCAGAACCGGCTTATGTCATTTATGCTGGGCATAAAGATAATCTAGATAATAAAACCAAGGAGATTCTAGAGAAACAAAAACTTGATGGCAATGTTATTTTGCCAATCTTCATTAAAGATTTCAATATAGAGATTCCAGAAGTAATTAGTAATCTAAATGGGCTAAAGTTCGAAGATAATATCCCTAAAATATGCAATTTAATTCTAGAAGGATTTGAACTGCTAAGAAAAAACAGAAAAATATTTATTTCTTATAAAAGAAGCGAATCCAGCAATGTGGCAATCCAACTATATGAAGCATTAGAAGCTAATAATTTTGATGTATTCTTGGATACGCATTCAGTAGATAAAGGTGAAGACTTTCAGGAAGAACTTTGGCATAGAATGACAGATTGCGATGTTATTTTAATGTTGAATACTAAAGGATTTCTTAAGAGTGAATGGTGCAACAAAGAACTTGAAAAAGCACACCTAAAAAGAATTGGCATAGTACATTTATTATGGCCTGATTGTGATTTCGAAAGATTTGCACAATTGGCACATTCAATGAAATTAAAAAATAGCGATTTTGACAAACCATTATTTTCAGACTTAATAAAAGGACGATTAATAAAACCAATAATCAATGAAGTTGTAAATCTTGTTGAAGGAGCTAGGGCTAGGAATTTGGCTTCTCGTCAAGACGCATTAATTACCGAATTCATTCAAGCAGGTCATAACAATAAAGTTGAATTAAATTTACAGTTTAGCAGATATATCACTCAAGAATTAAAAACAGGAAAAAGGATTGTGTACATACCTACAGTTGGTATTCCGCAGTCAATAAACTGCCAAAATTCGCAAAGACTGATACAGAGAATTGAAGATAAAGAAATTGATTCAATTCATCTGATTTATGACGATATGTCAATTAGGAACTATTGGTTAGAGCATTTAGAATGGCTTAACGAGAGATTGGAAATACAAACTATTAAAAAACAAAAATTCAATTCTTGGTTTCAAAAATATTAAATCTATGAAGAATATTTTCTTAGCGGCAAGCATTCCATTGCCTGAAAGACATCCTAAATACTATGAGACAGCTGATATAATTGCTATCCGAGATGCGGTTATAGCCTTGGCAAGCTTAGTATTGACCCGTCATAGGATTATTTGGGGCGGTCATCCGTCCATAACGCCATTAATTTATTATGTTATTGAAAGAATGCTAATTAACAAACTAAAGAGAGATGATTGGGAATTACCATTAAATGAAAAAGAAAAGGAGTTGATTAACTCACAACTCAAAGGAAAAATCCAGCAACATGTACTGCTTTATCAATCGCTATTTTTTAAAGATGATTTTCCACCCGAAAATGAAATGCTTCAAAATGTAGTTCTTACAGATAATGTTGGGGATATTCATTCTAGTATTCAACACATGAGGCAAAGAATGTTCTCTGAAAATGAATATTCAGCGGCTGTATTTATTGGAGGAATGGACGGAATTGAAGTTGAGTACAATATGTTCAAGGAATATCACCCAAAAGCTTTATTACTGCCTATAGCTAGTACTGGAGCCGCTACGAAAATAGTTTATGATAATCTTTTACCAGAAGAAATGAAAAACGAAAGATTCTTAAAGGATTATGGGTATATATCATTGTTTCAGAAATTTTTAATGGATCAAATTTAATCGTATGGCAAAAAAAGTATTTTTTAGTTTTCATTACAAAGATGTTATTGATTTCAGAGCCAATGTAGTTCGTAATCATTGGTTGACAAAGCCGGATAGGCAAGTAGCAGGCTTTTTTGATTCTTCAATTTGGGAATCTGCTAAAAAGACAAGTGATCTAGCTTTGAAACGACTTATCAATAGTGGATTAGAGAATACAAGTAATACCTGTGTTCTAGTTGGAACAGACACTTTTAATAGAAGATGGGTGTCTTATGAAATAATGAAAAGTCTAAAAAAAGGAAATAATATTTTTTGTGTACATATTAATTCCATCAAAGGAAAGGATGGAAAGATAAAATCCAAGGGTAACAATCCTTTATATTACCTGGGATATTCTTTTAGTACAGATGGAAAAAAAATGAATTTACACGATTTTATAGAAGGTAAATGGATTAAGTATCCTGATTTGGAGGGTTGGAGTGTAAATGAAATTCAAGAAAACAATCGAAATAAAATATATCGTTTATCCACCAAATATAAAATCTATGATTGGGTTGACGAGGACGGATATACTAACTTTGCTAAATGGGTTAAATAATGGGCAGAAAGGTTTTTGTTACATATAAATATGGTGATGAGAAAGTCGCCAAACTACAAGATTACTTCTATGAAGAAGTCAACGGTATTATGATATTCAATCGTAGGAATTCAAGAGTCCGTGATTATGTAAACAATCTTCAAGATAAAATTGGAAAAGACAACATCAATTTAGGTGAAAAAGATGGTGAAAGTTTGGCCGACTTCTCTGACGATCAAATTGAAACTTTGTTAAAGCAAAGAATTAGACAATGTAGTGTGACAATTGTAATGATTTCAAAGGGAATGAAGGAAATCCTAAAAACCGAAAAAGATCAATGGATACCTTGGGAAGTTTCTTATTCTTTAAGAGTTGTGCCAACAGGAGGGAATACTAAACAAATGAATGCTGTTTTAGGAATAGTTTTACCTGATGAAACAGGGAATTATAATTGGTATTATACGTCAAATCCTGAATGTTCTTGTACAACTCATCACACCAATAAATTATTCAATATTCTAAGTGACAACATGTTTAACATTCTTGAAAAGGAATTTCGTGTATGTAACGGAATAAAAATACATACCAAGAATGAACCCTCGTTTATTAAAACGATAAAATGGGATGATTTTATGACTGGAAATAATTACAATTATTATATTGAGCAATCTATTGAAATAAAGGATGATGCAGAATCTTATGAAGTCCATGTAAATCTTAGATAATATGAGTTTTATAACCGAAACACAACTAAAAAGCCAAAGAAGGTCTATAAAAACCTTTTCTTCCGTAGATGAGAGCCTAAGAAACTTTAAAAATGAAAGCTCCTTATTTAGAACGAAAATATTCCTTTCGCATAAACACGATGAGAAAGAATATCTTGAAGGTGCAATTTCACTTTTGAAAAATTATGGTGTAGATGTGTATGTTGATTGGTTAGATGAAGGTATGCCTAAAAACACATCCGGGATTACTGCTGTGAGGATTAAAGAAAAAATTAAAGAGAATCATAAATTTATTTTCTTAGCTACCGAAGCAGCAATTAATTCAAAATGGTGTAATTGGGAACTCGGTCTTGGTGATGCCGCGAGATATATGGATCATATT
Organism: Bacteroidales bacterium; assembly: GCA_963665485.1. Classification (GTDB taxonomy): domain Bacteria; phylum Bacteroidota; class Bacteroidia; order Bacteroidales; family UBA4417; genus UBA4417. The sequence continues at coordinate 4,106,509 of OY762227.1, forward strand.
GCCTTGTTACCTGTCAAAAAAGATTCTACCGATTTTTCAGATAGCGAATACTTAGAGATTTATCCATATATTTTTGAGGTAAATAGTTTTCAGATTTTTAAGGGCGACTATAGATCTCAAGGAACATATGTGGTTTACCCATCTGTTAACGGAAAGGTTAAAGTGGTTCCTATTGCCGAATGGCTAAGAAATAGATAAAATGAAATTTTCTAAAGAAGAACCGGAAAGGGTGTTTGCCGAATTTTAGCTAAGAAAAGTTTTAATATAAGTCTTAAAATAAATTTTAAAGATGGAAGAAATTAGAGAATTGCTGGCAATAACAACAAAATTGCGTGCTAAATATGGCAGGAAATTCACTCTTGATGGAAAACTGGTTGGCGATATTGGAGAAGTATTGGCTGCACAGAAATATAATATAGAATTATTGCCGGAATCGACAAGCATACATGATGCTAAAGAAAAGGGAACAGGTAGGCTTGTGCAGATCAAAGCATCTATGAAGGATAATTTCTATTTCCCGCATGAAAGCAAAATGCCTGATTATTTTTTATGTGTACATATACACGAATATGGTAACATAACTACGCGTTACAATGGATCAGGCAAATATGTGTTTGACAATCTTATAGATAACAAAATAAAAGGGGATTCAACAGGGTATGTTTTCAGTACAAAAAAATTAATAGAGTTGAATCAATCAGTTGATGAAACAGACAGAATAAAAATCAGGTAACAGAAAAATATGTCATTCAATCCCGATATCCATCATCGCCGCAGCATCCGCCTGAAAGGATACGATTATGCGCAGGCGGGGTTGTATTTTATTACGATATGCGTACAAAATCGGGAATGTATATTTGGGGAAATTATAAACGGGGAAATGAAATTTAATGAATATGGGCAAATTGCATACAACGAATGGATGAAAACAACCGAAATTCGCAAGAATGTTGAATTGGGTGAATTTGTTGTGATGCCAAACCATATGCATGGCATTGTCCGGTTATTGGATAGGGGCGAATTGCATTCGCCCCATATTGGTAATGTGAATACGCCCGATATTAACAATGAATTGCGTTTGACCGAAAATAGGGGCGAATTGCATTCGCCCGATATTGGGAATACGCCCGATATTAACAATGAATTGCGTTTGACCGAAAATAGGGGCGAATTGCATTCGCCCCATATTGGGGATGGAAATTCCCCCGTTAACAGGGGCGTATGCAATACGCCCCTACGATCACCATCGCAAACCATCGGCGCCATTGTTCGCGGATATAAATCATCGGTTACAAAACAATTGGGGTTATTGGGTTTCGATAAAAAATTGTGGCAACGCAATTATTACGAACACATTATTCGCGATGAACAATCGTATATTCGTATTTCGGAATATATTGCAAACAATCCCGTAAAATGGTCGGATGATAAATTTTATAGATTATGATATTCACCGAAGGGAAATTAGAAAAAACGTTTATCGAATTGTTAGGAAACGAAGGTTTTACCCATCATTTGGGAAATACCATTGTCCGGAATGTTGATGATGTTCTGATTGAAGCCGATTTAATCAGGTATTTGATGGCCAAATACGAAACTAAAAATATCACCATCACCGAAGCCAAATCTATAATTCTTCAATTAAAAACATTGCCTTCAAGCGATCTGTACGAGAGCAATAAAATCATTATGCGTTGGCTTAGCGATGGTTTTATTTTAAAACGTGAGGACCGCAGCCAGAAAGATATTCATATTGAACTGATCGATTACAATGGCCTGGAAGCACAATTGGCTAGTCCTGATTTAGATACCATTGTTTCAGAAAAATCAACTCAATACCCGCCGGATTATAATAGTTACAAATTCGTAAACCAGTTAGAAATTGTTGGTTCCGAAAAACGAATCCCGGATGGCATACTGTATATTAATGGATTGCCTTTGGTGGTATTCGAGTTTAAAAGCGCTGTGCGTGAAGAAGCAACGGTGTTTGATGCTTTTAATCAATTAACCGTTCGTTACCGTCGGGATATTCCAGAATTGTTCAAATACAATGCATTTTGTGTTATCAGCGATGGCGTAAATAACAAAGCCGGTTCGTTTTTTGCTCCGTATGAGTTTTTTTATGCCTGGCGCAGGGTGGCAGGTCTGGCTAAAGACGTTGACGGCATAGATAGTATGTTTACTCTTGTGCAAGGCATGTTCAATAAAAACCGCTTGCGCGATATTATCCGCAATTTTATTTACTTGCCCGACAGTTCAAAAAAGAATGAGAAAATCGTTTGTCGTTACCCGCAGTATTATGCAGCCAAACGTTTGTTCGATTCAATAAAACAAGCTCAAAAGCCAAAAGGCGATGGGAAGGGTGGAACTTATTTTGGGGCAACAGGATGTGGTAAAAGTTTTACGATGCTATACCTGGCAAGGCTTTTGATGAAAAGTACACATTTCGGAAGCCCAACCTTAATCATGATTACCGATCGAACTGATTTGGACGATCAGTTGGCTGCTCAGTTTACCAACGCCAAAAAATTTATCAGCGACAATACCATTATCAGTGTGGAGAGTCGCGCACATTTACGCGAATTATTACAAAATCGTCAAAGTGGTGGTGTGTTCTTAACAACCATTCATAAGTTTACCGAGGACACTGCATTGCTTACCGAACGGAACAATGTAATTTGTATTTCGGACGAAGCGCACCGCAGCCAGGTAAATCTCGATCAAAAAATTAAAGTCACGGAAAAAGGCGTAAGCAAGACCTTTGGCTTCGCAAAATACTTACACGATTCGTTACCCAAAGCTACTTTTGTTGGATTTACCGGAACACCTATTGATGCAACGCTCGATGTATTCGGCAAAGTAGTTGATACCTACACCATGACTGAATCAGTAAGAGATGAAATTACCGTTCGCATTGTTTACGAAGGCCGTGCTGCTAAAGTAGTGTTGAATAACTCCGAACTCGAAAAAATAGAAAAGTACTACGCAGAAGTTGCTGAAGTTGGCGCTAATGAATACCAGATTGATCAGAGCAAGGAAGAAATGGCAAAAATGAACACCATTTTAGGTGATCCGAAGCTACTGAAAAATATTGCCACCGACTTTGTTACGCATTATGAAAATCGGATTACGGAAGGTGCAACCGTAAGAGGGAAAGCGATGTTTGTGTGTAGCAGCCGGGAAATAGCTTACGATTTATATAAGGACATCATCGAACTTCGTCCTGAATGGAACGAGATAAAAGTAGCCGATGAAACTGTGGAATTGACCGAAGAAGAGCGGAAGAAAATTAAACCGATGGAACGTATCAAAATGATTATGACCAGAGGAAAAGACGATACCGAAACGCTCTATAAATTACTTGGTACGAATGAATACCGCAAAACACTGGATAACGAGTTCAAAAACGAAAAATCGAATTTTAAAATTGCCATAGTAGTTGATATGTGGCTTACTGGTTTTGATGTTCCGTTCCTGGATAGTATTTACATCTATAAACCAATAAAACAGCATAATCTCATACAAACCATTTCGCGGGTAAACCGAAAATTTGAGAATAAAAACAAAGGTTTGGTTGTAGATTACATTGGCATTAAAAAGCAGATGAACCTGGCTTTAGCCAAATACAATAAGGGCGACGAAGATAATTTTGAAGACATTGCCGAATCCTTAGTAATTGTGAGGAATCATATAGACTTGTTGGGTAAATTGTTTCATACTTTCGACAGTTCAAAATATTTTCGTGGCACAACCCTTCAGCAGCTAAATACATTAAACCTGGCTGCGGAATTTGTACAAAAAACCAAAGAATTTGAAACCCGTTTCATGGGTTTGGTTAAGCGATTGAAAGCTGCCTATGATATTTGTGCCGGTAGTGAACAATTAAAACAAGCCGAACGAGATTACACACATTTTTATTTAGCAGTACGATCTATCGTGTTTAAGCTCACTAAAGGCAATGCGCCCGACACAGCGCAAATGAACGCACGGGTTCGTGAAATGATTAAAGATGCGTTACAAAGCGATGGCGTGCAGGAAATTTTCAAGTTGGGAGAGGAAGATGAAACCGAACAGGATATCTTTGATGAAGACTATCTGGCGAAAATTGATAAAATCAAGCTACCGAATACCAAGATAAAATTGCTTCAACAGCTTTTAGCTAAAGTGATAGCCGAAATAAAGAAAGTAAACAAGGTAAAAGGTGTAGATTTCTCAAAAAGAATGCAAGCGCTTGTTGATCGTTACAATGAACGTGATGAAAATGATGTTTTGAGAAGTGAAGTTTACGAAGAAATGGCCGAAGCGTTAACCAACATGATTTGGGAGGTGCATAATGAATTTTCGGCTGGCGATGCCCTGGGTATAGACTTTGAAGAAAAAGCATTTTATGATATTTTATTGGAGCTATGCAAAAAGTATGATTTTACATATCCGGAAAATAAACTGATTGAATTAGCTAAAGCCGTCAAAGATTTGGTTGATGGCCAAGCGAAATTTCCGGATTGGAATAAACGCGATGATATTAAGTCAGCTCTGAAAGTAGGTTTAATTCTGCTATTAGACGAGTTTGGTTATCCACCAGTTGAAAGAGATGAAGTATATGTGGAAATATTTGAGCAGGCGGAGAATTTTAAAAAGAACTCCATAATGTAGACTATCATCACTAAATATAAAATGTGACATTCAAGTAACACAACCAAAAATAAATTCTATGCCTGATTGCATCCTATGTGGTGAGTACACCAAATATAATGGAGGTTTATGTATTAAATGCTATACAATTAAGAATTCAAAAAGTCTGCAAACAGAGACTCTAACTGTTGTACCAGAAGGAAATGAAAAAGCGAAAGTTGACGGACTTACTGATGATCAGCGAACGTACCGCTATAATATGATTAAGGGCAGGATTGCCGAAACTCTCATTCAGGAACTATTCCTGAGCCTTGGTTACAACGTGTTCAGGTATGGGATGGAAAATACTATTCCTGGTATTATGGAATTGCTAAAAGGAGTTAAGTCGGAGGTGGCAACTGAAATTCGTAGGATGCCTGATTTTGTTATCCAAAATCCAAATAATAAAAGTGTATATTTTGTTGAGGTTAAATTTCGTGCAAATGGAGAATTTACTGCAAAAGATCTCCCCAAAAACTATCCATTTACCAATGCATTCATAATTCTTGTTTCAAAAAAACACATCAAATGCTTGCTGGCACAAGAAATTATTGATGGCAAAGAAATTACACCTACATCGCACAATTATTTAGGTGAGCGAAAAGAGTTTGATCTTGACAAAAAAGTGATCATCGATTTCTGCAAATTTGCATTGCAGTTTTTTGAAAATGTCTAGTATTTCAAGTATCATAAACAACATTACAAATTAAAATAGCTTGAATCATGGGCATTAAGAAATTAATTACCAAAACAAATAATTCAATCGAGAACAGTGAAATAAAGAAGTATTTCGGGTTCCCTTTAGTTGGTTTTGTTTTGAAACAAAGCTTCTTGAAAAGGTAGCCGACTATTCTGGCTCGGCTTGATAATTAGAAATATGGACTAAAATCATCTAATATTTATTATTGCAGATTAGAAAACTTGAATAACTAAAAATCCATGAGCGATAATTTTATTGACAATTTAAATAATCTCAGATCAGAGATTGCATTATGTGAAACCTACGGTGAAAAATTAAAAATATGGTCTCAGTTTACTGTTGATTATTGTGATAATATCGCAAGAACTAAAATCGATAGAAGCTTCTATGCATTCCAATCAGAACCGTCTGAAGAACCTGATGTATTAATTCTGGGTTTAAATCCACATGATTTAAGTAACTATCAAAGTCAATTTGATAATATAGACTGGGGCTTAAAGGAAAAGCAAAAAATGATTCCTGAAGTGTTTATCCATCAAAATCCCTGGTATCTGGGTGGTAAGCAATCAAACCCTAAGCAACCATGGAATATTTTATCTAAAATGAATAAAACAATTCATGTTCAGCCCGATTTAAGTCAGCTCTTCGAAAAAATGGTTTACATGAACATACTGTATTTTGGATCTGAAGATTTTAAAGAGTTTCAAACTAGCTTCAAAGAGCACTGGAAAGAAGTGTATGATAATTGTATCGCATTATCATCATTACTGATTTTTGACATTATCAACCCCAAACGAATAGTCTGCTTAGGCATTGATAATTGTTTCAAACCGCTTATAAATGGTTCGCCTGCTGAGGAACTCATTAATGGCTCATTATATAAAACTAAAAAGAATGGCATTGTCATTTATGGAATGACTCACCCATCTGCTCGTACAAGTAATTATTTCAAAGAAACAATAGGCTGGCATCTTTATGCTGATATTTTTGACAGAGATAGCCTGAATCTGCTGAAAAACAGGATTTCAAGTATAAACCAGGTTTTAACAGAGCTTGCCAATGAGTACGACCTTAAACTCATTTATGATCCCGTTAAAATACAGGATCGATTTGGCGAATTTAGATTCTGCTTTCCCAATGATAATGAGATTTGGTTATCTTTTGAATTTCAGTCCTCGTTCTGTTCGGATTTAAGGTACGAATTGCGAAAAAACATTTCAGGTAAAAATAAATTCATAAAGCCAGCAAAAAAATGCCAGGTTCCATATGATGCCTGGATGAATTTTGAGTACGATTTTAACAAGGTTGATTGTATACGATACTTTAGTTGTATACTTGAAACAGCTGTACAGGATTACAAACAGCTTTTTAATCACTAATATTCCGGTTTGACACGCATTTTTCTTTGATCTTTGTCAAGCACGTTTCAAGCCAAATTAATCTTATTACAACGGGTAAATATCAAGAGGGCTTTTTTCAAGAAAATTTCAAGTATTCATTTTATATGAAAAAACTTAATGCTCATCCGTTATTGTACCAGTAATTATCTGTCATTGCAATGGTAAGCCTATCGAAAAGCCTCTCTCCAAAATATCTGCGGTTTAGTTTGTAACAAAATTCATCCAGATAAAGCTGTAAGTATTTCCCTTTGATTTTATGGTAAATTCCTAACAGCGTTCGTTTTGCATTACTAATTGCAATATGAACCCAAGGTAATATTTTAGTTGTTGTTTCCTTTGACGATTTTTCCGTGACGTGAACTTCAACAAAGTTTGATATATCCACATAGCTGGTGCTCTTATCACTAAACACAATGGTTTTTTCAGTAATACTTTCTTCGATGACCTGGTTAATTTCTTCCTTTAAATAGGATTCTAATACTATCATCTTGAAATACCTGCAATGATTTGATTTTTTGCCAGTTGCAACATCTTCTAAAGGTGTGGACTCTGCCATGACAGCAACATTTACCTGTCTTTCGCTCCCTCTTCCACGCTTGAGTGATGTTCTGGATTCATTATCAATTTCTGTTTCAAAGCATCCTTCATCAAACTCAACCATATCGGTTAATTTATATAAGGCATCTCGGTTCCCCATTGCCTTCCTGATCTTATGCATCATGAACCAAATTGGCTCGTATCGTTTATGTCCCAGTTGCCTTTGTAACTCAGTAGCAGATAAGCCTTTCTTAGAAAAACTCATGAAAGCCATCGCTAGGTACCACTTTCTGAAAGGCAATTTGGCATTCTCCATCATGCTTCCGCTTCGTAGTGTGGTTCGAAATCTACATTTCGAACATTGCCATTGCCATTTTCCCTGAAGCCAATAATGTTCTTTACTGCCACAACTTTTGCAAATAATTCCTTGTTGTTGCCGAATGCCCTTAAAATGTAGCCTACAGCTGGTTTCATCAGGAAAATCTTCGATAAATTTGATTAGATTCACATCAAAATATTTTCAACAAGATAATCATTTTTTATTTTGTGGTACATTTACGGATGAGCAAAAAAAACTTTCATTAATTTTTAAAGTGAGTACAAATAATTAACAAAAAATAATTGGTAAACACAAATCAAAATGGAAATATTTATAATGATCATCTTTTTTAGTATAGGTATTATTATTGCAATAATTACCTGGAAATTATATCCATACTTTTTGTCTCGTAGAGATAAGTATAGAAATAGTCCTTTTGAAATTCAAAAGCAAAGGTCTGTAACAGCAATAAGTGCTTTTTTGGTCACATGCTTTTGTGGCTATTTAGTAATAAAGACAATGCATGATCAAAATTCTGTTGACAAAAAGAAGAATAACATTGAAATAATGAACTCGTCCGAAACAAGTGCAAAAGAGGATTTAAATAAAAAGACGACGGAATCCTCAACTGCCAATGAAATAAAATCAGATAAAATTAATTCAAAAGCTTCGCAGAAGAGCAATTTAAATCCGGTATCAACAATACCAACAAATATTCCTGAAAATTCTGCTTTAATTAAAGGTTACTATCCGCAAGCATCCGAAAGCTTACTTACAACATCTGAATTATCGGGCATGAGTAAGCAAGATTTATTAATAATGCGAAATGAAATTTTTGCAAGGCATGGTTATATTTTCAAAAAAAAAGAAATTCAATCTTATTTCACATCTCAACCTTGGTATAGAGGACAATATGAAGATGTAACTTCAATGCTTTCTGACATTGAAAAAATGAATATCGAGTTAATAAAGAAGCATGAGTAGATTTTTATTAATTGTGTTTTTGCCTCCAAAGATGGTGTTCGAATTCCGATGTGTGCCCTCGTTGGCGAGCGCCTTATTTTCTGTCGCGTGTCGGTAATTTCCCGGTTGGCGCACATCTTATTTCTGATGCGTGCCTGTAATACTTATTTATTTTAAGTTTATCTTGTCGTCACAATTTTGATTAAATTCTAATCATGTGCCGCAAGTATATTATAGGCAGTAGCCTCGAAATAATAAAAACCCGTTTCAATGTTGAATCCACTTCAATCAATAATTGGAACCAGGGCCAGATCATTTCACCCGGAGATGAAGCCTTAATTATAACTCAGGAAAACCCAAAAGAAATAATTCTCTCCACCTTTGGCATGATACCATCTTGGAGCAAACGACCCCTGCCCATTATCAATGCCCGTGCTGAAGGCGACAAAAATCCTGAGAATCATCCATCCTTCTCAGGTTCAAAAGCTATTTTCCGTAAAACCGCCTTCCAAAAACCATTATTCTTCCATCGTTGTTTAATAATTGCTGATGCCTTTATTGAATGGTCAACAACAGGTACTCAAAACCCATACCTCGTCTACCTGCGGAATCAAGCACGCCCTTTTGCAATGGCAGGCTTGTATGATATTTGGATAAACCCGGCTACCTTTGAGAAGCAACATACTTTCACAATAATAACTGTACCGGGTAATACACTACTTCGTAAACTGCCCTATCAACGTATGCCTGTTATCCTCGAAAAAGGAAAAGAAATGAGATGGCTAAAACCCGATTTATCCCTCCGTGAGATTCTCGCTCAGTTACAAAAATACCCATCTCATCTGATGAATGCTTACCCAATAGATTCCAAAATAAATATCAGCTCCGATAATTTTAAAAAACGAATTAATCCCATTGGTAACAAAGTATTGTCCGAGGATGAAACTAATTTAAGGAAAAACATCAACACCAGTGGCTGGTATCATCACAAAAAACGCCCATCCTGAAATGAACCAACTACTACAATGGCAGAAAGAATAACACAAAACGTAACCAATTCCGATAAATAAACAATAAATTGCGCTCATACTAAAGATCTGCAACATGCCAATCAAACATTCCAGGGCTACAAAATTCCAGCGTAAGCTTAGGCTAATACTCTCCGATTTTTTTCACCTGGTTACACCATCAGATCGCAGTGTCTTCACTTGGAAAGAAATCATTGTATGGTCAGTCATTTCAGCTTTCTTGATTTTTCTTGCTTGGCTATCCACTACCAGTTTATGACTACAGGCAACTTGTTACCTTCAACATATTAATTAATTAGTTCATTTATTTACTAAATTATTTATGCCCCCGGGCGGGCTTTTCGCCTTTATCTTTTGCTAGTAAAAGCAAAAAGGATACCGGCTTCAATCCCTGGTTCAACTGTACAAACTAACATTGCAAATAAGCACCTATTCAAAATAAAGAACATTGCAGTGATAAAAGTGAAATAAGCTTATTTATTATATATTTCAGTATTTGTTAAATTAAAGATACACAATTATTTAGTAGAAAAAAAATCTGTACTTTGCATCCTATAAATCAAAGTATTTTCTACAATAAAACCATAGCCCAATATTCCAGTTTCAGCCGGATGTATTGGAAAAGCGTCAGCCAGCAAAGTCTGCCTGTTACCATCAAATACCCTGAAATGGTAGCAGAAATCTTCCCCCATTTTCAGCACGATAAATTAGCTGATTTCGGAAAAGAAAGTTTGTGGTTTTTGTAAGAAATAAATTGATCTATTTATCATAACTTTTTCGATTTGATTGTTAATACTGCATTATTCCTTTTAATGTATAAATTCTTGACCATGAATGAAGAAGAAAAAAACCATCATGATACAATGATTCAAGGATTTAACATGATTCTGGAAGAAACAGATCTGTTAAAAAGGAAAATGTCATGGGCCAATGAGCATATTGATTATGTCAATTCCAATACCCGGCATATATTTGTTAAAATTGAACAAATGAGCGAGCAAATGCAATCCATTACCCGAACATTGAGTAGCATTAAAAATGAATTAGAATCAATCAAAAGAACCTGATTGGAAGACTCTTTGGTTAGTCCACTCAATTCTTATTTTCGCGTTTGCACAGAATTGTAACTTAGTGAACTTAGCACAGCCCACTCATCATCTTCCCCAAGGTTCGGGGAGAAAAGCGATCTTTTCAGTCAGGTCAAAAATCCGTATGTTTGAATAATTGATAAACTCCTGGCCAAAGCTGGTTAAGCTATCCGACTTCGAAAGGTATTATTAATTATTAATTATTAACTATTCACTTTTCACTTTTCATTTTTCACTCTTTACTTTCCACTCATCTTCATCAAACAATTAACTAAATTTGAATCTTAATTCATAAAATTCATTGCTATACAAACCTTGTAAATTTCTGAATCAGGATATTTACTTCTGTTGTAATTAAATAACTGCAATATCGACGCAGGTTTTGAATTATAGTTTACTTTTAGCAACCTATTTACAATAAGTTGTTAAAAAAGTGTAAAAAGCTAAAATCAGGAACATTGAAATATATGTAAATTTAGGGACGGAAACATACGCTACTTTGTAATCAGGTACTATTGAATAGTAAAAATCTGACATATAACCAGTCAGGAATGTAAAAGCACAATTCTTAATGCCGAGGCTGAAAAATATCATTTCTATAAATGCCTAAATGGCTTGGCGGATGGGGCTGTTCCTGTTATTGTTGCTTTAAAAAAACCTAAACAATGCAGTATAAGAAGACAATTTCAACATTAGTTATTTGTATTGCCCTGCTGGCATCAATTGCGGCGGCTGCTGGCATTTTTATCGGCCAGGGGAGTGGACAGTATGAATTTAAAACGATTCATGGTCAAATGGTCACTATTTATGGTAAAGGTTTGTACCAACACATGTCCGCTGATGTGGCCATTCAGGGAATAGCCCAGGATTATATTACTTTGTTTTTGGCATCGCCATTGTTGCTTTTGTCACTCCTTTGGGCAAGAAGAGGTTCATTAAAAGGAAAATTTGTTTTGGCCGGAACTCTGGGATATATTTTTCTTACCTATCTGTTTTACATGAACATGGCCATGTATAATTCACTTTTTTTGGTTTATGTATGCTTAACTGGTTTAACGTTTTTTGCATTGGTACTCACCTTATTGTCCATCAATATCAATCAGCTTCCAATGGTTTTCAGCAACCTGGTTCCAACCAAATTTATTGGCGGATTTTTAATCTTCAACGCACTGTGCATCGCATTGCTTTGGTTGAGCGTTATTGTCCCTCCGCTGATCGATAAGACAATTGTGCCTCTATCCGTTCAACATTATACCACACTTACAGTTCAGGCGTTCGATTTATCATTGTTTCTGCCCATTTCGTTTGTTTCCGGCTTCTTGCTCATTAAAAAACACAAGTTCGGTTTCTTGATGGCGCCAGTGTATCTTGTTTTTCTTTCGTTATTAATGACTGCACTGATCGCAAAAATTGTGGCTATGGCTAATGCGGGTGTCAATGTAATGCCTGCCATCATAGTCATCCCCTGTATTGCATTGGTGGCAATTGGATGTGCATTTATTTTAATCAGGAATATCAATTCGGGGGACTAATCATGGAAAATTCATCAACTAAAATTGTAGCACGATTGAGCACCAGTAAATTTGGCTTTTATATTTCGATGATTACTGCAATCGTAACAATGGTAACTTTTGCAATTGCCATCAGCACGCCGCCTTTATCGGGCCCTTTTTGTACCGGTTCCTGTTTCGAATATCCGTTTGCCGATATTGCCAGCCGTTTCCCACGTGATTATTACTGGATGTATCCGGCCATTGTTTTATCATTTTTATATTTGGTAATGATGGCCTGCATTTACCAGGTTACCCCCAACCATAAAAAAGTGTTTGCATTGGTTGGCGTATTATTTGCCACCATTTCAGCAATGATCCTGTCGGTCAACTATTTCGTTCAGGTCTCCGTTATCCAACCCAGTATCTTGGCCGGCGAAACCGAAGGGATTGCCTTACTAACCCAATTCAACCCTCATGGGATTTTCATTGTGTTGGAAGAGATCGGTTTTCTCATGATGGTCATCTCTTTCTTTGCCCTTTTCCCAATTTTCGATAAAAAGAATTCACTTGAGACGGGCATCAGGTACACCACCATCACCGGTTTTATTCTGGCAATAACATCTTTCACCTTGGTTTCAATCATATATGGCATCCATCGTGAATATCTGTTTGAAGTGGACATAATTTCAATTACCTGGATAGAATTGATTTTGTTGGGCATATTATTCGCACAATATTTTAGAAAAATAAAAAATGAACATTCCGATACTATTCTTATGTGATGTTGTAAATTCAGTAAAAATTTGCGCATAGGTATTAATAACAAAAGAGACAAGAAATCAATGAAAAATAAAATTCTGGATTTAATCGATTTTGAAAAGGTAGATACTCTGCTCGAAGGTTTCAACAAAACCACCGGGTTTGTAACGGCTATTCTCGACCTTGAAGGAAATGTGCTTTCAAAATCGGGCTGGCGGACGATTTGTACCGAATTTCACCGTATCCATCCAGAAACATCGAAAAGATGTGCCATTAGCGACACGGTCTTAGCCAACAAAATGGCAGAAGGTGAAAACTATCATTTTTATCAATGCTTAAACGGGCTGGTTGATGTTGCTGTACCCATTATAATTAAAGGAGAACACATTGCCAATTTATTTTCCGGCCAGTTCTTTTTTGAAGAACCCGATGGTGTCTTCTTCCAAAAGCAAGCTGCAAAATATGGTTTTAACCAGGAAAAATATCTTCAAGCATTCAGAAATGTACCTGTTGTTTCGAAGGAGAAAGTGACCATAGCTATGGATTTTCTGCTGAACATGACACAGCTTATCAGCGACACGACTCTCCAAAAACTGGAACAAATGGAGCTGAACGAAATGATCCGAAAAAGCGAAGAGCGTTTCCGAAGCATCTTTGAAAACAACCTGGCAACTATGTTGCTCATTGAACCATCGACCCATCGGATCTTGGATGCCAATTCTGCTGCTGAAACATTTTATGGATGGAGTCGCTCACAGCTTTCACAGATGACGATTGACCAGATAAATACGCTTCCCTCTGATGAACTTCAGAAAGAAATGGAAATAGCGAGAAGTCAGCAGCGTATATATTTCAAATTTAAGCATAGGCTAGCCAACGGATTGGTTCGAGATGTGGAAATTTATAGTAGTAAAGTTGAAATAGACGGGAAAGACTATCTTCATTCAATCATTCACGACATTACAGAGCAGGTTAAGTCGGAAAATAAAATCAAAAATAACGAACGGATATTGCGGCTTTTTGTCGAACATTCGCCCGCATCAATTGCCATGTTCGACAACAACATGCGCTACCTGGTTGCCAGCAAACGGTTTCTGGCCGATTATAATTTAGGCGACCAAAACCTGATCGGCCTCTCACACTACGAGGTTTTTCCCGAAATATCAGAACAGTGGAAAGAATTTCATAGGCGGGGATTAGCTGGCGAAACACTAAAAGAAAACAACGACCCCTTCCTGCGTGCCGATGGCAAAACCGACTGGGTGCGCTGGGAAATCCGTCCCTGGTACGAAACCGGCAATCAGATTGGCGGAATTATTCTTTTTTCTGAAGTGATTACCCAACAAGTTGAAGCTGAATTAGATTTAGCCGAAAGCGAAAAATACAACCGAATGTTGTTCGAGCAGTCGGCAATTGGACTTGCATTAACATCTTTTGACGGGAGACTGGTCGATATAAATACAACGTTTTCAACTATAATCGGTCGTACTGTCGAAGAAGCAAAAGCTTTGACTTATTGGGACTTTACTCCTGAAAAATATCAAAATCAGGAACAGCAACAATTGGATTTGATCGCAAAAACCGGGCGATACGGCCCCTACGAAAAGGAATATATCCATAAAGACGGGCATCTGGTGCCAGTCAGGTTGCAGGGTTTGGTTATTGAACGAAACAATGAAAAGTTTATCTGGTCGAGCGTTGAAGATATTACCTTACGAAAACAGACCGAAGAAAACCTTGCAAAAACCAATCGGCTTTTGCTTGACATGATGGACAACAGTTCGGCGCTTATTTATATGCTCGATCCCGAAGGCCGTTTTATTACCGTTAATCGTCAGCTTGAAAAGCTATTTCAAAAAACACGAGACGAAATAACTGGCTGGAGTAGAGAGAGATTGATGCCAAAGGAAGTTGCAGCACAGCATTATTTAAATGATCTTGAAGTAATGAAACTGCGGAAAGCTATTTCGTTTGAAGAAATAAATCAGGAGGAAGACGGACTGCATTATTACCTGACGACAAAATTCCCCCTGATTGATAGCAGGAATGAACTGTATGGAATTTCAGGAATTTCTACTGATATTACTGATAGGAAACAAGCTGAAAAGTTATTAAAAGACAGTGAAGAAACTTATCGGAATATCTTTGAATTTTCGCCAATAGCTGCGGCATTCTGGGACAAAAACGCAAAAATAATTTACTGGAATAAGGCGGCAGAAAATGTTTTCGGATGGAACAAAGAAGACGTGATTGGGCGCAAGTTCACCGATTTTTTCATTCCTGAATCCTCGCGGAAAGATGTCGAGAAAAATATTGATCTGCTTATTAATAATATTTCGAGTGAAACAACAATAAATGAGAACCTTCGAAAAGACGGTTCAGCAATTCTTTGTGAATGGACCAATACCATTATTCACGATAAGTACGGAAACCCATCAACAATTATTTCACTGGCCAAAGATGTAACTGAACAAAGGCGGGCCGAAGAAAAACTGAAACAATCGGAGGAAAAATTCAACAAGGCCTTTCACAATTCACCCGACTCCATTACTATTACACGTGCTTCCGATGGTACGATGATTGATGTGAATGAAAGGCTTTTAGAAATTTCGGGATATTCGCGCGAAGAGATCATTGGGAACACAAAAGTAGGGCTTGATTTTTGGGTAAATACCAACGACTTTGACCAGTATGTTTCCATCCTTAAAAAAGAAGGGCGGGTCTTGGATTTTGAAACCGACTTCCGCACAAAATCAGGAACAGTCCGCAATTTTAGCCTTTCAGGCGAAACTTTTGTCATTGGCGGTGAGCCTTTTATTCTCGGTATTATGCGCGACATAACTGATCATAAAAAGACAGAAGAGGCATTGCAACAAAGTGAATATCTGCTGGCTGAGGCAGAGCGAATCGGGAATACGGGCAGTTGGAGTTATGATGTAGCTTTGGAAACCGCCCGGTGGTCGGCTAATATGTTCCGAATATTTGATGTAAATCCTGAAACATCCAAGGTACTCGTTTTTAAATTTTTCATTGAAAATGTCGTGCATCCCGACGATCGCGGACATGTCCTGAATATTTTCCAGCGCACACTGGAAGGAAAATGTGAATACGATCTTGAATATCGGATTATCAGGCGTGACGGTACAGTACGGATTATTCACGCACTGGCACAAACACTGAGAGATACCCATGGCAACATACTACAATTGATCGGATGGATTGAAGACATTACTGAACGCAAACTAGCAGAAGAGAAGATCAGGGAAAACAGTTCTCTTATCCGTATTGCAGCAGAGAAAGCAAAACTTGGTGGATGGAATGTTGATTTGAAAGAGAATCGTTCATACTGGTCAGATGAAGTGGCTGCCATACATGAAATGCCTGCCGGATATGCTCCGCTGGTTGAGGATGGAATCAATTTTTATGCTCCTGAATGGCGCGAACGGATTATTAAAGTATTTACCGATTGTGCCCAAAATGGGGTTCCTTACGATGAAGAGATGGAAATCATTACAGCAACAGGGAAAAGGGTTTGGGTCAGGACTATTGGCGAGGCGGTACGAGATGAAACTGGAAAGATTTTTAAAGTACAGGGCGCTTTTCAGGATATTTCGGAAAGAAAATTGGCCGAAGAAAAAAGCAGGGAAAAAGACCTTCAGTTCAGGAAACTATCAGCCAATGTCCCTGATCTGCTTTTCCAGTTTACTAGAAGACCCGATGGAACCTATTGTGTTCCTGTTGCTTCCGAAGGCATCATGAATATTTTCGGATGTTCTCCTGAAGACGTGGTTGACGACTTTACACCCATCGGAAAAGTGATTCACCCCGATGATGCTGTGAGAGTTATCGCCGAAATCGAAAATTCGGCAAAAAACCTGAGCTATTTTACCTGTGAATTCAGGGTGCAGATTCCAGGCAGACCCGTTCAGTGGATTTTATCACGATCGACACCCGAAAAGCTGCCCGATGGAAGTATTACCTGGTATGGATTCAATGCTGACATTACGCAAAGGAAGGAATTTGAAGATGTACTGCGTGAAAGTGAAGGTAAGTTCAGAAAAATATATGAGGAAGGCCCTTTTGGAATGGCTCTGGTGAATAGTGAATTTAAATTTATGATGGCGAATCGTACCTTCTGCGACATAACCGGTTACAACGAATCTGAACTTCGCGAATTAACATTCAGTGATATTTCCTTTATTGACGACAGGGATATTGGCGTGGAAAGCATTAAAAAACTTATCAAAGGCGAAATCCCTGTTTTCAGAGGTGAAAAGAGGTATGTCAGAAAAGATGGAACGGTCATTTGGGGAGCTATTACAGTAACCGCCAACTTCGATAAGAAAGGGAATTTCCTGTATAATGTTTCAATAGTGGAGGATATAACAGGAAGGAAACAAGCGGAAGATGCCTTGAAGGAAAGCGAAGAACGGCTGAAAATACTTAATGAAGAACTTGAAAAACGAATCTTAGCTCGCACGAAAGAACTGAACGATTTGTACGATAATGCCCCCTGCGGGTATCATTCGCTGAACAAAGATGGCTTAATTATACACATCAACGAGACTGAACTGAAATTGCTCGGCTATTCACGGGAGGAAGTGATTAATTCAATAAAAATCATGGATATGATGACTCCTGAAAGTCAGGAAAAGTTTAAAATCAATTACCCTTTATTCATGAAAGAGGGGTTACTGAAAGACTTTGAACTTGATTTTATTCGGAAAGACAGAACAATTTTACCTATTCTTCTTACAGCAACGGCTGTTTACGATTCAGATAATAACTACCTGATGAGCCGCTCAACCCTGATTGATAATACCGATCTTAAACAAGCAAAGGATGAGATACTAAAAGCTAAGACAACGTTAGAGGCGGCCAACAAAGAACTGGAAACCTTTACCTATTCCGTTTCGCACGATTTGAAAGCTCCGCTCCGGGGAATCGACGGCTACAGCAAGCTTCTGCTGGACAATTACAGCAGCAACTTAAACGAAGAAGCCAGCCATTTTATCAAAACCATCCGAAGCTCGACCCTACAAATGAACCAGTTAATCGAAGACCTGCTTCAGTATTCACGCCTCGAACGGAGCCAGATGCAAATCAAAGCCATAAAAATCAGGCCGGTGATTGAATCCATTTTAAAAACGAATGAGGATGAAATTGAGGCCAACCATTTTTTGGTTCAATTAAATGTACCCGATACCGAATTAATTGCCGATACAAACGGGATTCAGATTGCCTTGCGAAACCTGATTGGGAATGCCATCAAGTTCTCAAAAGCTACACCCTCACCCGAAATATATATCGGGTTTGAAGAAACCAATGAATATTGGATAATATCAGTAAAAGATAATGGCATTGGGTTCAAAATGAAATATAATGAACGTATATTTGAAATATTCCAGCGCCTACAGCGTGCCGAAGATTATCCCGGCACAGGTATTGGGCTGGCCATGGTTGCAAAAGCCATGCAACGGATGAACGGAAAAGCCCGTGCTGAAAGTGTTCCCGAACGTGGCGCCTCATTTTATCTTGAAATTCCAAAAACGAATCAATTATGGAAACAATGAAAACGCAACAACCCATACTACTGGTTGAGGACAATCCGGTTGACCTTGACCTTACCTTACGCGCTTTTTCGTCGCGCAAACTGACCAATCCCATCGAAGTGGCACGCGATGGAGAAGAGGCGCTGGCCTATATCGAAAAATGGGTAAATGGTGATCCCCGTCCGGTGGTCATCCTGCTCGATCTGAAATTGCCCAGGATAAGCGGGCTGGAAGTGTTGGAAGTAATCAAAAAACATCCCGTTTTCAAAACTATTCCAGTTGTAATCCTTACCACCTCGTCCGAATCGACTGATGTAGAAAGCGCTTATCTGCTGGGTGCAAATTCATACATTGTAAAACCGGTCGATTTCGACAAGTTCATTGAAGTAGCCAAACAAATTGAAATTTACTGGAGCGTATTAAATAAACCCGCGTGAAAGATGAATATATTGATTTTAGAAGATAACCCGACTGATGCCGATTTGTGCAATAGGGAAATTGTCAGCGCAATTGCTGATTGCAGCATTGATTTGGCTCCAACCTTAACTCAGGCGAGAAAGCTAATTAATTCAGGAAAACCCTACGATTTGGCATTACTCGATATGAACCTGCCAGATGGGAACGGACTGGAACTGTTGACTGAAATCCGCGAAAAAAGTTTGGATACCGCCGTCGTAATTTTTACCGATCAGGGGAATGAGGAATTGGCAGTCAGCGCGCTCAAAGCAGGAGCCGACGATTATATAGTGAAAAAACAGGGCTTTATTGCTGATCTTCCGCGAATCATCAAGCTGGCTATTTCAAGCTTCAGGCAAACCCAAAAACAAAGGACAGAAATCATCCAGGTAATTTATATCGAGCATAACCCGATGGATGTGGACCTGACCTTGCGGCATCTGAAAAAATATGCCTCGAATGTGCGCGTCGAAGTATTTTCAACAGCCGAAGATGCGCTAAAAAGGTTGCCTGTTGAACCTGGTGAAAAATGCAACCGCAACTATCATTTAATGATGATGGATTACCGTCTGCCGGGGATGAACGCTTTCGATTTCATTAAAATTATTCGTCAGGAACGGATGATTGAAATCCCGATAATAATTGTTACCGGGCAAGGCGACGAAGAAATTGCCGTTCAGGCTATTAAACTGGGCGCAAACAATTTCATCACCAAAAACGAAAACTATTTGTTCAAGCTTCCGTTGCTGATCAAAAATGCCTATCAGCAATGCGAACTGATAAAGAAACAAGCTGAACTCACCGCCAGCGAATCGAAATACCGCTTGCTGGCCGAAAACTCAGGAGATGTTATTTTTACTCTCGATAAAGAATTGAAATTTACCTATACGAGTCCGGCAGTCCGGCAGCTCCGAGGCTACGACCCGGAAGAAGTAATTTCGCAGCAAATCTCGGAAGTCATGACTTCTGAATCTTATGAATTGGCGGCCGCAGTGATTAACGAGTATTTTAACTTCTTTTCAGAGGATAAAACTGAATTACCACCTGAAAGAACCCTCGAACTGGAAATGTTGAGAAAAGATGGGACTACCATTTGGACAGAAGTAAAAGCTTCGCTGATGAAAGACGATTCGGGCCAGATTATAGGAATTGTTGGCGTCTCGCGCGATATTTCAAAAAGGAGAACAGCCACCGAAGAACTACGCAAACTCTCCAGGGCGGTGGAGCAAAGTCCTGAATCGATCTTCATTACAAATACACTTGGTGATATTGAATTTTGTAATCCGGCTGTTTCGGATATCACAGGCTATTCAAAGGAGGAAATTATTGGCCAAAATCCAAGGATTTTTAAGTCGGGTAATACAACCCGCGAAGAATACCAGGTAATTTGGAATACCATTGCTTCTGGGGAAATATGGGAGGGTGAATTCCTTAACCAAAAGAAAAACGGTGATCTGTACTGGGAAGCAGCAAGTATAGCCCCGGTTCCTGATCATTCAGGTAAAATAACTCATTACCTGGCCATAAAGAAAGATATTACCGAACAGAAGAAAATGACGGTTGATTTAATTAAGACCAAAGAGAAAGCCGAAGAAAACGACCGTCTTAAATCGGCATTCCTGGCCAATATAAGCCACGAAATCCGCACACCCATGAATGGCATACTTGGCTTTGCCGAACTGCTTAATATGCCTGGACTTGGAAGCAACGAGCAACAGGAATACATTCGCATTATCAAAAAAAGCGGTGACCGTATGCTTAACATTATCAACGAAATAGTTGATATTTCGAAAATCGAGTCCGGCCTCATGCAGATATCCCTATCTGATACCAATATTAACAAGCAGATTGAATTTATTTTCAATTTCTTCAGACCTGAAGCTTTATCAAAGGGACTTCTGTTCTTTTACGATAATAGTCTCTCATCTGAGCAATCTGTAATTAAATCAGACAAGGAGAAAGTTTATGCCATCCTGGCTAACCTGGTAAAAAATGCTATTAAATACACCGATAAGGGTTCAATAGAATTTGGTTATAAACTTGTTACAATCAATGAATCGGCTTTCCTGGAGTTTTATGTAAAAGATACCGGCATTGGGATACCTTCTGACCGGCATCAAGCCATATTCGAACGGTTTATTCAATCCGATATTGCAGATAAGAGAGCCTTCCAGGGAGCCGGATTGGGCCTTTCGATAGCAAAAGCATATATCGAAATGCTGGGTGGAAAAATTTGGGTTGATAGCGAAGAAGGAAAAGGAACTTTATTCTATTTTACCCTTCCATACAATGCCAGGCCTTACGAAAAAACTTACGTACCTTCTGTTGCATTACCTCATGGAGTAACTGACCAAATTAAAGACATGAAGATTTTGATTGTCGAGGACGATACCATCTCTGAAATGCTTCTTTCGATTGCTCTCAATAAAAATAACAATGAAATTTTAAAGGTTTGGTCCGGAATTCAAGCAATTGAAGTTTGCCGGGAAAGAACGGATATTAACCTGGTTCTGATGGATATGCAAATGCCACAAATGGATGGATATGAAACCACCAGGCAAATCCGTAAATTCAACAAAGATGTAATTATAATTGCACAAACTGCTTTTGCCTTAGAGGGCGATAAACAAAAAGCAATTGAAGCAGGTTGCAATGATTATATTGCAAAACCGATAAACACAAGTAAATTGGAACAACTTATAAATACTTATTTCAAAAATGATAAGTGACAATTGGTCAATGAATAAATCCCACTCGACTGCTGCACTTTTCCCACTAAATCATTTGAAATGGATGATGAAATAATAATAATTCGTTTGTAGAGTAAAACATCTCTACAGCTAACATTGCTTCATCATAGCATTTGTTTCTTTCCTAATTCACAGGAAAATAAGCACATTGCCCTAATAAAATCGCAATAAGCTTTATTTTAAACATGCTTATACTTTCGGATAAATTAAAGATGCACAATTATTTTGGTAGAAAAATTTAACTAAAACCTGAACTTCAATTCAGGATACTTCCCTGCCCTAACGCAGTCAGGCAGGCGTCTTCGGGCTCCTGTCTTCCGACTTTTACTCGACTAATTTTTATTTGACAAATTTAAATAGGCCTTAATACCGAGTCATATTTTTATTTTAGATTGAAACTCAGCAATATTTAGCCCACATAATTGGATTATTATTTGATTTTATTTGTATATTTAGCACTAAAAAGAAGAAAGCATGAGATGGTTTAACCAGCGTCGTAGCGAAAATGTCGAAGACAGGCGAAAATTTGGAAAACCAGCTGCTGTTGCTGGTGGTGGTCTTGTTACAATTATAGCAATTGTTATGTTCTTACTCGGAAAAGATCCTTCCGAGGTAATGCAGTCCTTGCAGGTTGGAGACCAGGGTAATTCAGAAAATATGGCTACGACGCCTCATCAGGATTCATTAGCCGACATGGCCTCTGTTGTGTTGGCAAGTACCGAAGATGTTTGGAATAAAATTTTTCAGGAATATGAAAAGCAATATGTGAATCCAAAACTTGTTCTATTCACAGGTTCTGTTAAATCGGCTTGTGGATATGCTGGCTCTGCCACTGGCCCGTTCTATTGTTCTGGCGACGGCAAAGTCTATCTTGATCTTTCCTTTTTTGATGATCTGAGTTCTAAATTAGGTGCTTCAGGAGATTTTGCCCAAGCTTATGTTATAGCTCATGAAGTTGGTCATCATGTGCAGAAATTATTAGGCACTCTTGATAGAATTCATGCCCAACAAGCGGAATCAGACGAAACAGAAAACAACCGACTTTCTGTTCGTTTAGAACTTCAGGCTGATTTTTATGCTGGTGTTTGGGCACATTATGCTGACCATGCACAGAAACTGCTCGATTCAGGTGACCTTGAAGAAGCGCTAAATGCAGCATCCCAGATTGGTGACGACAGGTTACAACAACAAAGCCAGGGATATGTAGTCCCTGATTCGTTTACCCATGGTACTTCCGCGCAACGAATAAAATGGTTCCGTAAAGGGTATCAATCAGGTGATCTGAATGACGCTTCTGTACTTTTTCAAGCTGATACTCCTTTATGATAAGTACATTGTATTGATTTAATAATCAAAAAAAACCGGCATCTACTGAGCCGGTTTTATTTTTTTTGGGTATAAATTATTATTTCTGCGCTTTGAGCAAATCCCTGATTTCAGCGAGTAAAACTTCATTAGCAGGCGGTGCTGCAGGAGCAGCAGGGGCTTCAGCTTCTTTCTTTTTAATTGTATTCATACCTTTTATTAACAAAAAGAGCACGAATGCAATAACTAGAAATGAAATAACTGCCGATAAAAAATTACCATATTTTACTGATCCCCAGGTTAACTCAGCAATGTTTTTTACCCCGGTGGCTTCCAATGCCGGGTTCAGTACTAAAGGTGTAATCACATCGGCAATGAGAGAGTTTACAATGGCGCCGAATGCCCCTCCTATAATGACCGCAATAGCCAGGTCAACTACATTGCCTTTCATTACAAAATCTTTAAATTCTTTTACAATTCCCATAAGTTTAAGTTTTGTTGTTGGTTAATAATTTTAATGAATTGATTGTAATAATAAGTTTAACAGGAAACAAAATGTACCGGTTCCTTTTTGAACTCCAACTCCAGGTGGAAGCTCGTTATTATCCCCCAAATAAGCCTTTTAGAGTGCCTAATATTCCGCCTCCACTTTGTGTTCCCCCGGTAAGTGAGCCTAAAATGCCTTGCAAATCAAAACTGCTGTCATTTGGATCATTTGTCTTTTTTACAAGTTTGCTCATTACGGTCGGAATAAGCTGTTGTACAATATTGGATGCGGCTCCATGATCCAATCCAAATTTCTTCATCAGTTCACCCGCAACACCTGTTGAAATATTATTCACAACAGGGTTTGTTGCTGCGCTGCTACTACCTTGAAAAAGGTTCATAACCGAATCGAGGTTGCCTCCTCCGGCAAGCCCTTTCAGTTGATCCATAATGGAACCACTTGCAGTTTCAATAGCTGCATCATTTTGTTCATTCGGTATAGCAGGGTTATTGATGATAGCATCGCCTGCATTTTCCTTTACCAATTGTAATAGTTGATCAAACATAACCTCAAGTTTAGGTTTATAATAAAGTGAATTGCAATTAATTGCTCCTATTCTGATTGCATTAGAATATTATTACAACCAGGTTAAATTAACTCTGGACAGGAAATTGTAAATTACCTTCAATCTGTTCAATTGTAATCTGAAAGATACCCAGATTATTTCTTCTTTTTCGCGTCTTCTGCAGCCTTTTTTGCCTTAGCCTTATCAGATTCCTTCTTGGCATCTGCCTTTGAAGCCTCCTTATCAGCATCTTTTTTTACCTTTGCAGCATCTTTGCTAACCTTTGATTTTGCTTTTGCTGCTTCCTTGTTGGCATCAGACTTTGCTTTTGCCGCATCCTTGTTGGCATCTGATTTTACTTTTGCAGCTTCTTTGTTGGCGTCAGACTTTGTTTTTGCTGCTTCCTTGTTTGCGTCAGATTTTACTTTTGCAGCTTCCTTGTTGGCATCAGACTTTGCTTTTGCTGCTCCCTTATTGACATCTGATTTTTCAGTACCCTCTCCGAAACAAACGCTGCAGGCACTGTACCCCTTTGACTTAGCATCAGCCAGGGTCATTGTCTTAATATCGGCTCCAGTTAAATACTGACATCCTTTCTTGTGGTACTTTTCACCACTTGCTGTTACATACACGGTTTGTGCCATAGTTTGAGCAAGCAACCCAAACCATAGAATCGCAATAATTAATACTGTCTTTTTCATGATCTAAAATTGTTTAGTTAATACAAATTTAATGTTTTTTATTGTTTTTCTTTTTTATCCGTTAAGAAATTAATAATTGGGATTTAAAACAAATTCGATTTTACTTACAACAAAGGAATTCTGTTCTCGCAACATTGAAAGTCTCCTGTGCTTTAAGGTTTTTAGAAGTAAGCTAAGAAACCTATCCAGAATAAACGGGGAGGATTAGTTTTATAAGATTTTATTTTTTTTCCACTTCTATCACAATAGCTATGGCATTTTTACCATTCGTCTCACATTCTATTGCTATGTTGGGACCTTTATTGGAAAATGAAACAATTTCAATAATCTGCTCCTGCAAAGCATTTTGTACTCTTGCCGCATACGATAAGTTGGTGCCGGCAGATATTTTCTCATTTACTTTTTTGTAATCAACAGGCGACTTTGTCACTACAATTGCCATATAATCGCGTGTGCCAATACTATCAGGTTGTAACGAATAATCTCTCGGAAAAAGTCTTGTTCCTGTAATCCCACAATAAGGTGAATGTTTCGCTGTATATGGGAAAAGAACATACGAACTGCCATCTGTTTCCTGTCCAAAAACATAGATATAACACTCAATGCTATTGGTTACCTCAATCTTAAAACGAGTGCTTCTGTCTAATGGTGTTGATGTAGCATAGGTTATACCGCTTTTATAAGCTATTGGTATAGATGGTAAATCTCGTAGGTTCCCCGATTGATCATCATACATAGCAAGTCCAATCTCAACTTTGAGTTTAGTTTGGTCAAATTTTTCGGAGTTCCCCATGGGGTAAAGTCCATAGGCTTCTTTCACAAAGAGATAAAAATCTTTATAGCGAATCCAGGCAAGACCTTTTTCGCCCCATTCGGTTCCCCAGCTATTCATAATTTGGAAAGCGCCTCCTTCGAGGTAATCATCATAACCGATTATACACATGGCATGCCCTCCGAATCCTGACATTTGGTAATCACTTTTCTCGGGTATCCAGACCTTCTGCCCTAACATGGCTTGCATAAAACTACCGCCAACCATCATTCCGATCACAACTGGCCCGCCCTGAGCAAGATTTTGCTTAATGGCTAACATGTCGGTTTTGTAATCGTCGCCGCTCTTCGAAAGCCTGTTGAAACCTTTGGTTCGGAATGGTTCTGCTGATTGCAGCTGGTATTGGTTTGGTTGCGAGCTACAATCGTTTTCGTTATAAGGGAATAAATTAAAAGGAACTGCCCCGGTTTCTTTCATATTTTCCATTGCCTTTATGATGTAGGAGCCCTGGCAGCCTTCAAGTCCAATCTGGTTATAAAGAAATGCAGGGCTGAATGCTGTCTTATTCGGATTGTCGCCGGTTAATTCAGCCTGCAAAATAGAGCGGGCTCCATAAGCGCTGGCCCAGGCTACGCAAGAACCCTGTTGGCCCTGGTTAAGTCGGTCTGGACAAAATTTTTCCAACGAAACCCGCTCAGGCAGTGGATTTTTAACATTATCAGCCAGTGGTTCAAATACTTCGGCCTTATCGTACATTTTTTCATCAAATACTCCGCCCAAGGTAAAGGTATTCGAAGCATCCGACTGTTTTAACACGTTGCAACTCTTCTGACCACCAAGAAAATAAAAAGCGCCTCCGGTAATTATAATAATGATTAGTAATTTTGGATTATGTAAAAGAATTGGCAATAAAGCGGTTATACAGCCAGAATTAATTCCGCCGGGAAGTTTACCTCCACTACTTTCGCTACTTCCAGGATAGTCATCCGGGGTTCTTGAATCACGATCTTTTACAATACGGATAGGCATAAGCCTGAATTTTATTGATTAATTATCAGTTAAATATAAGTGCTGATATACGTTTCTTGGAATTTCGTTACAAATTATCAAACCAATTTTAATAAAAACTTATTGGACCTAACGAACATCTAACCGTTAGTTGTATTCACGTGCTCGGTGTTAATACAAAAACTGAGATGATTCCTTCTGTGAATCACTTAAATGTAAAGCGTAAAAATATTCTCAATTCTTAATACGTAAATATAGCGCTAAAATGGCAAATTCAAATAAAAAAAACACAAAGAAATTAATATTCAGCTGAATAAAAGGTTAAATTAGCACCTGAATTTGTGCTTTACTATAATACAACTGATCTTAAAAAAAGGGAAATACCAGTCACATTTTTTACTTCATTAGTCTAATTCAGTTTTATTACTAAATAAATTGTTGTTCTATTAAAAAAAATCAAAATCATGGGAAAATTTGTTGTTACTACACGCAAAAATGGAGAAATCCAATTTAATCTCGAAGCTGGTAATGGCCAGGTAATTTTCACCAGCGAAGGTTACAGTTCCAAAGCTGCATGCCTCAATGGCATTGAATCAGTAAAGAAAAATTCGCAGGACGCAGCACGTTTTGAAAAAAAGACTACCGACAGCGGAGCATTCCGTTTTAACCTGAAGGCTACTAACGGCCAAGTAATAGGGGTGAGTCAAAATTACACAACCGAAGCTAATCGCGATAATGGAATTGCATCCGTAATGAAAAATGCGCCTGAAGCGTCAGTAATCGACGAAACCGTTTAGGCTTATTAAACTATTAAAAACTAAATTCCAGGCACACGATTTTAAAAGTATCGCATGCCTGGAATTTTATAACCAAATCAGGGCAATTTAAGCAGGCAAAAGAGCCATTTGCGTTGTTTTAATCAAGTTTCTTTGATAGAATAATCATTTGATGAACAAATTATTGCAGAAAGAAAAATGATTAGTTAAACTGGTAACCAATTGTTAGTCCGAAGCCATTATTTTTCGTTGATGAATCAGCCTGCTTCCCATCAACTTTTGATTCTATATTAGTTAACCCTAAAGAAGTATTGATTGCAAGAGAAATTTTGTTTTTAAATTCATACCCGGCAATAAGGTTAGCTCCAAAATCAATAGGTTTATAATAAAGTGAAGTCTCCAAATCATTCATTGTGACATCATTTTTGAACTTTATTTTATAATCATTACTTCCGGAGGATATCTTCCCACCAACCCCCAAAGCAAGATAGGGACCAATTCCTATAAAGACTTTCCCTCCTGACAAATCACTTTTATAGAGAAAATTCAGGGGAAGCACGATATAGGACAAATTAATTTTTGATTCAGGAGTTTGGTTTTTCGACTTAGCCCCTTTGGTTGCAAAATATAATTCGGGACGAAAATAAAACTCAGGTGCAATGGGTATTTCAACAAAAGCACCGGCATCAAAAGCAGGAATCATTGATGATTCTATTTTCTTTCCGTCATTATCTTTGGAACTCAGATTATACATATTAAACGACCCTTTTACACCGAATGATAGTTGGGCAAAGGACTGCACAGCAGTAAACATGGCTGTGAACAGAAGTATTGAGATCAGTATCTTTTTCATGATTTTTCTATTTATTGTTTGGCTTTATTTTGTGCATCCTGTTTCATTTTTTCATTTGCAGTGATTACAAAAGTCACTCTCCGGTTTTCAGCACGGCCTGCATCCGTATCATTACTTGCTACTGGCCTGGTTTTACCATAACCAATTACTTTTATCCTGGAATTGCCCACACCTTGTGTTCGAAGGAAACCTGCAACGCTACCTGCACGGTTTTCCGATAAGGTTTGGTTGTATTCGTCTGAACCCTGGCTGTCAGTATGGCCTTCAATTAAGATATCAGTATCCGGGTATTTATTTAAAACTTTGGCTAAATCCATGATCGTTGATTTTGATTTGTCTGTCAGACTGAACTTATCAAAGCCAAAAAGTACTTTCGAGGTGAAGTTAATCACAATTCCTTCTTCTCCGGGATTATGTATAACTTCAGCATCAGGAATCTCTTTCTTAATTTCCGAGGCCTGTTTGTCCATCTGGTTTCCAATAATCGCTCCAGCTGCGCCACCAATTGCCGCGCCGATAATTGCACCTGCTGCTGTATTACCAGCTGTTTTCCCGATTATGGCACCCATGGCTGCTCCGGTGCCTGTTCCAATGGCCGCTCCTTTTTGTGTCTTGGTTGCTTTACAACCGGCAGTAACAATCGTTATTATAACGACTAAATACAATAACTTTTTCATTCTTTTCAGTTTTTAAATTTACCCGACAAAATTAAATACTACTGCGGCTTTTTAAAACAAATACTTTATAAAATTACAAACCACCTATGGTTTTGACTTTAAATAACTCATAACCAAAATTATCTACTCTTATGAGAGTTGATTAGGTTTCAGAATAATTGTAACAAAAATAGCAGTTTGCGTAATCATACAAAATAAACCACATTGCCCTGGTAAAAGTGTAATAAGCTTTATTTTAACCAACTCACTGCTTCAGGATGATTTAAAGATGTCAGTTTCTTTTGGTAGAAAAAATAAACAGGCAGAGTATTTAATAATAGAATCTTGTGGCGAAATCCAAAATCCCACTTCCATATTTTCCCAATATAACTTCTCCACGCAGGCAGTGCCGGATGGCTCCGCGTGCATTTTCCTGTCACGGTAATTGCAAAAAAGAATGCCGACTGCAGGCAGGCAAATACAACATGCTGCACGTTGCAAAAAGCACACTCTGCCATCTGCCTGAGGATGTATATTGATTTATATCCTTTATCTAATTTGGGCTAATATTTAAGTTCATATTATGTATTCTAACCAGAAGATATAAATCGGAATCTTTTCATTAAGCATTAAAACCTTAAACATTTACTACCATTTGATAAGAATAACAAATTCAAATTTTAGGTGATTAGCTGTGTGCTGTTCTGATTTAAAAATTTAACATTTTATTAAAATCATTACTACAACCACGATTACCCATAGAAGTAATAATAAAAGCTCAAAACGGGTTTTTGGTTTCATTTTATTTCCTGTAATATGCTTCATTATTCTGAATAGTGCTACCGATTGTAGTTTTTCAGCAATTAGTCAGAAAACACATCAACATCCAACCAAATATGTGTTGATAAATTATCTCATTCATTTTGCATCTTGAAACAAAACCTCGGTGGAACATTATCCTGTATTCAATAATTCAATGTCAGGTTGAAATTCGATAAGTCGACCTTGAAAAATATTGCATTTTCAAATTGATTAATCGATGACTCCAGCCATCCGCTAACCATGTTTTCCTGTTGGCTTTTGAGATTAAATCCTTCGACCGCAAAATCAGGTAAAATTTCCTTTAGCCTGCCTTCCTGATCGATTAAAAAAATGCTATTCCCGGTGCCGGCAACAAAATAATTCGGATTTGTTGTATGTAATGCACTTATAATTGGATCTCCTTCATTGAATTCATTTAGTAAGGTTTGCTTTTCAATATCCAGTAAATATCCTTTCCCATTGGCAATTACCAAACACAACGAACTATGTTGACTTTCAATCACCCGGCAAAGACCCTCTTCTTCTGTTTTTGCAAAACGCCCAATCCATTTTTTATGACGGCTATCGGTAAACTTCACAAATAATCCAGGTTTATTGGGTTCACCATAATTCCTTTGAATCCTGGCGATAAAAGGCTTTCTCTTCATTATTTCAGCTTTCATTGTCGAAGCTCTCCTTTATTAAAGTTTAAAATTATTATGATCACTTTGCGTAATCCTTCTGTGTTTCCCGGCGAAGGTATACACGATTTAATGTAAGGGTGTTTAGAAACTTATTAGAATCATATTAGAAAATCATTAGTCGGGAAATCTTAAATATCTTAGTTTAACTTTGTGCAAAATTGGCATGGAATGAGTAAAATAAACATCCTGATAGTTGAAGATGAGCAAAGGCTTGCTGTAATATTAAAAAAGCAACTGGATGATGCGGGATACATTGCCCAGGTAGCAAGCGATGGCTATATAGGCAAACAATATATTGAACAAAACAAATACAATCTTGTGATTTTAGACATTAACCTGCCTCTTATTAATGGATACGATTTGTGTAGGGAAATCAGGAAGGTAAACACAACAATTCCCATCATAATGTTAACTGCAATGGGAACACCGGATAACAAAGTTTCAGGTTTTGAAGCAGGAGCCGATGATTATGTTACCAAGCCTTTTGATATCAGAGAATTATTGGCTCGTGTAAATGTTTTCCTCAAAAGGTCGGAAACTGTAAACGAACCCGAACAGCTTGTTATTGCCGACCTGGTGATGGATCTTAGCAAAAAAATAGTTACCCGTAGTGGCAAACGGATTGATTTAACAGCTAAAGAGTATTATTTGCTTGAGATATTTCTGAAGAATAAAGGAAAATTGTTGACGCGCGAATATATTATCAGCCATGTGTGGGGAATTGATTTTGATCCTGGCACCAATGTTATTGATGTTTATGTAAATTACCTGAGAAAGAAAATTGATAAGGATTTTGAGCCTAAATTGATTCATACCAAGTTTGGATTCGGATTTTACTGCAATGAAAAAGAGATTTAAGTTTATAATTAATATCAAAATCAGGCTGGCATTCCAATTCATGCTGGTTGTAGCAGGAATACTCCTGTTTTTTGCAGTGCTTGTGTATTACTTTACCTATACCACTAACCGTGAAAAGTTCAGAAACAATCTGCTGAACAGGGCAAAATATATTTCAATAATTATTATTAACCGCCATGCTATTGACACAGCCCTTCTTCAAAATATCAATCAATCCACATTTTCCAATCAGGACCAGGAGATTATGGTAACCGATACCAACTCGCGGGTTATTTATAGTTTTAATGCGCTGATTTTGAAAAACAACGATGATGTATTGCATTCAGCTGTAAATGCCAGGAATACTGATGATTATAGCTTTTTTAAAATTGATGACAAAGATGGGGTTTACTATAAATTTCATTACAGGAAAAAGGCAGCCTATATTTTTGTGCTGGCTTATGACAAGGCAAGGGTCGATTATATCATTGAGCTTCGCAATATACTTTTTTGGAGCATACTCTTCAGTTTATGGCTATCGGTATTGATATCCTATCTGATTTCAAGAAAAGCATTTAAACCGGTTACAAGTATTATTAATAATGTTAAAGCAATCAACTCTTCCAGCCTGAGTAAACGACTTGATGAAGGCAACAGGAAAGATGAACTCGAAAGATTGGCAATGACTTTCAATGAAATGCTGGCTGACCTTGAAATTGCGTTTAAAAACCAGGAAGATTTTGTTTCAAATGCATCGCATGAACTGCGAACACCTCTCTCCGTAATGATTGCTGAATCAGATTATTTTCTGGGCAAGGAACATACTGTTGATGAATACAAGGCGCACATTTCGCACATGACCAGCGACAATAAGAAGATTAATTCTCAATTGACCAGCCTGTTGAACTTAGCCCAGGTCAGCCGCGACAAAAGCATTCAATTTGCTCCTGTTCGTTTGGATGAAATCATCTATGAAGCAGTACACCAGGTAAAAATAAAATACGCCGACCGTAAAATCATTACCAAAATTAAGTTCCCGGAAAATGAAAACGACCTGGTTATTTCAGGAAACACCGGAATATTGGTAATCGGATTTAAAAATATAATTGAAAATGCCTGCAAATTTTCGGATGAAGATGTAAATGTTGAACTTATAATAGAAGATGAACATATAAAGGTAAGTGTCTCAGATACAGGTATAGGGATTCCTGCAAATGAGATGGCGAAAATATACCGGCCATTTACCAGGGCATCAAATGCAAAATTTATAAGTGGTTATGGCATTGGTCTTTCGCTGGTGATTAAAATTTTGGAGATACATAATGCCACCTTGCAAGTTAACAGCATCGAAAATGAAGGCACAAGGGTTGAGCTTTTATTTAACCGGCTATCCACATCGGAAACCAACTGAATCCGACATCTGTATCAAACGACCTGCTAAATATAAAAACAAGTAAACCAGAATAAGTAAACTCAAAAAGTAAAATTCAGAATGAAACTTAAAATTTTTAGTGAACCGGATGAAAGCTTTTTTGCTATAAAAAATGATCCTGATAAAAACGAATTTAATCTTGAAGAAGGAGATCATTTCATACTTGGCTACGAAATTGTTGACGAACTGGAACTCAGGCAATGGACATGGTCACAAGGCAAGCTTGTAAAAAACGATGGGCAGGAATTGATACCTGTTGACATTGATTATGAAAAACTAGCTGAGATTTTCCTGAAATTTGAAAAATTCACCTATTTACCTGCATGGACGTATCCCTCAGGCAGGGCGTTCCTAGCCTTTGAAAGTATAAAATCTGATCTTCCTACTGACATCAGAATATCAATTATTGCCGGTATCAGTCCGGGAAACAACTGGCATGGGGTTATAATTAACGGAACTGAATCACTCGTTAAGTTGCAATCATTTCTCGAAGCTAATGATATGAAAGTAAATTTCGAAGTTACTTCCAGATAGCTGATTTTGGAAGAACATCCTTCCATTTTCTGGTGCTCGTTGCCTGAGTGTACATTTCCTGTTATGCTATTTACATAAAAAGCCAGCCTGCAGCAGGCTGGCTGATTTACTGAAGCGTGCACATATAGAACCTATTTTTACAGTTGCATTATCATCATTTTCATCAGGTCTAACTTGTAGATTCTATAAAATGGTTGTGTTTTCAACCACACCAGGGAAGCAACAGAATAGTATAGTTTGACTGAAAATGAAAATTAGTACTTTAAAGCATCATTTCACTATATATCTGTACCTCATTTGTACCTCATAATCATATAACTCTGATTTTTAGCCTATTCAACTTTCTGTATCGGAAAGTAATTAACTTGCTAAAGTCAGCTATTTTTTCCGTTCGAAAGAATTATTGATTTTGCTGAGAAAAACAAATCGCTTCAAACTCTCTTTTAATTTGTTGCTTCAATTCAGCGACCTCGCTAAAAAAAAAGACTGCCGGATTTCTCCGGCAGTCTGCTGTGTAGGCAAAGGGAAGTAGACGAGCTGTAATTAGTATTTTAAGTAAAGTAAAATCCGATCATTGTGTTGTATCGAAGTTTTGTTAAGTCAGTAGTCCAAGTATTCAGTGAGTCAGGGTAAGTGATAGAGTTAGTGGTAGTGAAAGAGTAAGTAGTAAGAGTAAGAGTTAGTGTGTATTTTCAATTCAACTTGCAATCGTTACATTCATACTTAATAATAACTCATGAGTAAAAAAGTAATAGGCGAAATTATAAATATTTTACATTATTTGAAAATTAATTTACCACAACAAGATGATCATGTGTTATAGTATTCATTCTTAATAGTTTAGAATTCCACAAAAATTTTAACCTTATCCGATTTTATTTACACCATTTACAATACCGTGCAATTCGCCTGGATTAATTCGATTGAGCCCAATACAGAAATGCGGCAACCATCTCGGTTTACCTTATTTCACAGCGATTCAGACGCTACTACTTGTTCTTTAACTTGTCATCCTATAAGTACATCAAAGGATTGCCTGCTTATTTCTTTTCTGATCTTTTATTTCAATACTTATACTTTTAAAATAAGGCAGACGATATTATTCATCCGATATCGTGTATGAATTTCGAATCCGGGTTTACTATCTGTAAAATTATTTTACTCTTACTAATAAAACTGACCGCAAATCAGGAATTGGATCCAGGATAACAAATGCTGCAATGACAATGTATCCTGATTAACTTATAAGGCAAACATATAGTTTTGCCCAAAGGCAAAAAAAAAGTTACAATATGATAGATAATCTGGTCAACAATGGGTTATATTTGTATAATTGTAGTAGACTTGATGAACGCAAAATAATCTTTTAGCCAGACAACTTCTAACTTTAGATTCAGATCCGGGCATTGTTTGTATTGGCAGTCAACAAAATAATTTTTATATATGGCTCCGGTGTATGAAAAAGCAAAAAATAGTTTCTTATGATTCTTCAATTCTCCGCAAGAAAGCAGAAGAACTGGTAAATAAGAACCTGTCAAAAATAACTCCTCAAGAAGTGGGGACTGATAGTTTAAAGCTATATCATGAACTGGAAATATACCAGGCGGAGCTGGAATTACAGAACAGTCAATTAATTCATGCAATTTCCGATGCGCAGGATGCTATTGAATTATACGATTTTGCACCTTCAGGCTACTATACGCTTACCAAAGATTTTTACATCGCCAGGTTAAACCTGGAAGGAGCTAAGAAACTCGGCAAAGAACGATCTCTGCTCGTAAACCAGCGGTTTGATCAATTTCTCAGCGAAGATTCAAAAACAATTTTCCGGCATTTTATTGAAAATGTATTTTGTAGCAGAGAAAAAAAGACGTGTGAGGTTTGCATATCGTCTGACGTTGACTCTAAAATTTATGTTCATCTTAGTGCTGTAGTTGCCTCAAATAAAGAATATTGTCTTATCACTGCAGTTAATATTACTGCCAGGAAGCAACTTGAAAAAATCAATCTTGCAAGGTTGCATTTGTTACAATATTCTGATAATCATACATTAAGCGATTTACTTGAAGAAACACTTAACCAGGCTGAAGATCTCACTGGAAGCCGGATTGGATTTTATCACTTTGTTGAGGCGGATCAAAGAACACTACATCTTCAGAACTGGTCAACACAGACTAAAAGGGATTTTTGCCGGGCTGATGGAAAGGGAACTCATTACGATATAAATAAGGCTGGTGTTTGGGCGGATTGCGTTCGTGAAGGCCGGCCTATTATTCATAATGATTATTCCACACTTCCGAACAAAAAAGGTCTACCGCCGGGGCATGCGATAGTCAATCGGGAGCTGGTAGTGCCGGTGTTAAGGGGAGGAAAAATCGTGGCTATCCTGGGCGTGGGAAATAAATCTGCCAATTATGATGAAAAAGATATAGAATTGGTTTCGTTGTTAGCAGACCTGGCTTGGGATATTACCGGACGTAAGAAAGCGGAGGAAGCTTTACAAATCGAGATGCAAAACTTTTACGCTGTATTTGAGTCCTCTCCGGTTGCAATGATTGTAATAGACAAAACAACAAATATTGTACTCGCTAACCTTGCTGCTATTGCCCTGAGCGGTGGAAATGAAGAAGATTTCATACAACACCAGCCTGGTAATGCATTACGATGTATACATAGTTCGAAAGATCCGCGAGGTTGCGGATATTCGTCCGAATGTCGCTTATGCAAATTTCGAAACTATATTTCCGACATGATTGCCCAAAGCGGCAATATGCTAGGCTCCGAAATAGAGATGGAACTTTTCCGGAAAGAGGAAAAGCATAGAGTATGGATTAGTATAGGTATTGAACCCCTGCTCATAACCAGTAAAACACATTGGATCATAACTTTAAACGATATTACAGAACGTAAACAAATCGAAAAATCACTTCGGGAAAATGAAGAGAAATTCCGGATTGTTGCTGATTATACCTTTGACTGGGAATATTGGGAAGATGAAGACGGCAAAATAGTATATATGTCTCCTTCGTGCGAAAGAATAAGTGGATATAAAGTTGAAGATTTTATTCATGACAAGCTTTTGTTAAAAAGAATTACTCATGCGGGAGACGTAACCATATTTAACGATCATGCCAGTAAAACACATTCTAGAAAACACTTTCGTGAATCCAGTGAAATAGATTTCAGAATAATAAAAAAGGATGGATCAATTGCCTATATCAGTCATTTATGCAGGCCTATTTTTACTGCTGATGGCAAATACCTGGGTAGGCGAATAAGTAACAGGGATATAACTAAACGTAAGCTATCAGAATATGAACTGCGTAAAAAAGATGCACTATTAAGTATTACCGGCGAAACCGCAAAAGTTGGCGGTTGGGAAATTGATGTTGAAACTTTCAAACTGACCTGGACTGAAGAAGTTTACCAAATCCATGAAATTGATTTCCAGTTTGACCCTACTGTAAAAAGCGGAATAAATTTCTATACTCCGGATTCGAGGCCAATTTTGAAAAATGCAGTAAATCGGGCAATTGAGAACGGTGAAGCCTTCGACCTGGAACTGGAATTTATCACAATTAAAGGAAATCACCGATGGGTACATTCAATAGGAAAAGCCTACCAGGAACATGGTAAAACCATAAAGGTTTATGGATCAATCCAGGATGTTACTGAAAGCAGGAATGTGAGGGATCTGATCAAAAGTAAAAATGAAGAGTTAATCAAACTTAATTCTGAGAAAGACAAATTCTTTTCAATCATAGCACATGATCTGCGCGGTCCCTTTAATGGATTCCTGGGACTTACACAAATCATGGAAGAGAGACTGCCAACCCTGACACAGGAAGACTTGCAGATGATTATCACAAGTCTCAGAAATTCTGCCACTAACCTGTATGGCTTACTCAGTAATTTATTAGAATGGTCGCGCATACAAAGAGGATTAACTTCTTTTAATCCGCAATCATTCCTACTGAAACCAAAGATTTCAGAAATTATTACCCAACTTTCAGAGTCCGCCGCAAAAAAACATATTACCATCAGCCAAAAAATTCAAGAAGATATATTCGTTTGTGCCGATGTTTATATGTTAGCCGGCATTATTCGGAATTTGGTTACCAACGCCATAAAATTCACTCCCACGGGTGGAAAAATCGAAATTTCAGCGCAAGCAAAGCCCGACAAATCTGTAGAATTTTCCGTTCAGGATTCTGGGATTGGCATGAGTAAAACTATGATCGATGATTTATTCCATCTGGATATAAATACGAGCCGCAAAGGCACCGAAGGAGAAGCCAGCACAGGACTTGGTTTGTTGATTTGTAAGGATTTAATCGAAAAACATGGCGGCAATCTTAGCATAGAAAGTGAAGAAGGAAAAGGAAGCAATTTCCACTTTTCCATTCCTTTCAATCCTCAGTTTCAGGATTCCTAAAGGTTAAATCATAAAAAAGATACCTTTACAGGGAGAAATAAATTTCAGTAAAATCAGTCAATCTTTTCTTTACAAAGAGATATATTTAGTAAGCGTGTATAGTAATTATATACATTTGCACTGTATTAGCACAAATGAAATTCATAGCCGCCATATTATCATTATACCTGCTTATGCTCACTGCAATTCCCTGCATTGATTCACATGCCGGTTATACATTGCATAAAACTGAACTTGCTCAGGAAAAACAGGACAACCATCATCACAGCGATTCTGACAATTGTTCTCCTTTTTGTACTTGTAATTGTTGTGCCACTTCAGTAGTTTTTGAAGTATACCTGGTTCAACTTGATTGTTTTCCCTTTTCCCAGAAACAATATTTTCCGATATCTTCCGGATTCTTTTCCGACCCCTTAGCCTCTATCTGGCAACCTCCAAAAATAGCTTAATACTTTTACCAAATGGTATTTGCTTATTCCTGCATTGTTATAATCGCAGTGGAATCGGGCATATTTAGTGTTAATCTTTTTTAGATAGTATGTATGATAGAACGAATCATTTATTTTTCGATTAAGAATAAATTCATTGTCGGGCTTTTTGTTGTAGCCTTAATTGGATGGGGAACATATTCTCTCACTCAGCTTCCCATCGATGCTATTCCCGATATTACCAATAACCAGGTACAGGTTATTTCGCTAGCACCATCACTGGCTGTGCAGGAAGTTGAAAGTTTTATAACGGCTCCAATCGAAGTCGCTGTGGCCAATATCCCTGATATTATTGAACTCCGGTCTATTTCACGGCTTGGATTATCAGTGGTAACCATTGTGTTTAAAGACGGTGTTGATGTATACTGGGCCCGGCAGCAATTGAGCGAACGCCTGAAAGAAGCCGAAGAAGTTATTCCGCCAGGGCTGGCCAAAATTGAGCTTGCTCCAATTTCAACCGGCCTGGGCGAAATTTACCAGTATCGGCTTGCGTTGGATAAAGGGTATGAAAAGAAATATTCATTAATGGAGTTGCGTACCATACAGGACTGGGTGATCCGTCGCGAGATGCTGGGCACGCAAGGCGTTGCCGATATCAACAGTTATGGTGGCTTTGTAAAGCAATATGAAATTGCTGTTAATCCCGAAAGACTCCGGGGGATGAACCTTACGCTTACTGATATTTTCCAGGCACTCGAAAAAAACAACGAGAATACAGGCAGCGCGTATATCGACAAGAAACCAACTGCCTATTTTATAAGGGGTATTGGCCTTGTAAAAACGTTGGAAGATATTGAAAAGATCATGGTTAAAGCCAATTCGTCGGGTGTTCCGATATTAATCAGAGATGTGGCAACGGTACAGTATGGAAATGCCATTCGGTACGGTGCCCTTGTGGTTGATACAACCGAAGCTGTTGGTGGTGTGGTGATGATGCTGAAAGGAGCTAACGCCCACGAAGTGGTTGACAATGTAAAAACCCGGATTGAATCTATTCAGAAATCACTGCCTGCCGGAATTACTATCGAACCCTACCTGAACCGATCGGAATTAGTAAGCCGCGCAATAGGAACTGTTTCCCGAAACCTGGTGGAAGGGGCGCTTATTGTAATTTTTATCCTGGTTTTATTACTTGGAAACGTGCGTGCCGGCCTTATTGTAGCCTCTGTAATTCCACTTTCAATGCTTTTTGCCATATCAATGATGAATCTTTTTGGCGTTTCGGGCAACCTGATGAGCCTTGGAGCTATTGACTTCGGGCTGATTGTGGACGGCGCGGTTATTATTGTTGAAAGCGTTGTTCACAGGATCACGCAAAGCAAACATCATCATCCGGGCGTAGCTCGGCTTACGCAGCAGCAGATGGACGAAAGTGTATTTGATTCGGCTAAACGAATGATGAGTTCGGCCACATTCGGGCAAATAATCATCCTCATCGTTTATATTCCAATCATGGCGCTGGTTGGTATCGAAGGTAAAATGTTTCAACCTATGGCTCAGGTGGTAGCATTTGCTTTGATAGGTGCCACAATTCTTTCACTAACATACGTTCCACTGGCTTCATCTTTGTTCCTGAGTAAAAACACAGTTCATAAACGTAATTTTTCAGATAAACTGATGGACCGTTTTCACAAAGGATTTAACCCTGTAATCAATTTTGCACTCGGTCATAAATTACTCGTTTCCGTTTCGGCAATACTGCTGTTTATATCAAGTTTGTTTATTTTCAATAACCTGGGCGGGGAATTTATTCCGCAGCTTGAAGAAGGCGATCTTGCAGCCGGAGTTATTACACTACAGGGCAGTTCACTGAGCAATACGGTTGAAACTGTGGAAAAGGCAAATAAGCTCCTGCTCGAAAATTTCCCGGAGATAAAACATACAATTTGTAAAATCGGGGCAGGCGAAATTCCTACCGACCCCACTCCTATGGAAACCGGCGATTACATTATCAC
This sequence comes from Bacteroidales bacterium, assembly GCA_963665485.1. Taxonomy (GTDB): domain Bacteria; phylum Bacteroidota; class Bacteroidia; order Bacteroidales; family UBA4417; genus UBA4417. The sequence continues at coordinate 4,146,534 of OY762227.1, forward strand.
ACTTAAAGATAAAAGTGAGTGGACCTCCGCCAAAACCCGCGAGGAACTGGTTGCAAAAATGGAGGAAAAACTCGTCGTATTGGCTGGTGTAAAATTCGAGTTCCAGCAGCCTATACAAATGCGTTTCAACGAACTTCTTTCAGGATCAAGGCAAGATATAGCTTTAAAAATATTTGGCGACGATCTGAACACTATGACTGAAATTGCTTCAGAAGCGGAAAAAATCATTCAGGGAATTGATGGCGTCGAAGACCTTAATGTTGAAAAAATGACCGGGCTGGCCCAGGTACAGGTTGAGTTTAACCGCGACCGCCTGGCACAATACGGCATTTCAGTAGATGATGCAAACCAGGTGCTGCGTGCAGCCTTTGCAGGTAGCGAAGCCGGTGTTGTGTATGACGATGAAAAGCGGTTTGGCCTGGTAGTCCGGCTCGATAAAGATTACCGGAAAAGTCTGGATGATGTTAAAAATTTGTCGGTTGCATTACCTAATGGCTCACAAATCACGTTCGAACAAATTGCTGATATCTCAATTAAATCCGGACCTGCGCAGGTTTCAAGAGAAGACACCAAGCGGCGTATCACAGTAGGTTTTAATGTAAGGAATCGTGATATCGAAAGCGTAATTGATGAAGTTACTTCGAAAGTTGACAAGCAGGTTAAACTTCCGACCGGATACTACCTGTCGTATGGCGGACAATTTCAAAATCTGCGTGCAGCAAAAAACCGGCTGGCGATTGCAGTACCTGTAGCGCTTTTATTGATTTTTGTTTTACTTTACTTCACTTTCCATTCTGTAAAACAGTCGTTGCTGATTTATTCGGCAGTGCCGTTAGCGGCAATAGGCGGAGTGTTTGCCTTATGGATGCGGGGAATGAATTTTTCGATTTCGGCCGGCGTTGGATTTATTGCCTTGTTTGGTGTGGCAGTGCTGAACGGAATTGTGCTGATTGCCGAATTTAACCGGCTCGAAAAAGAAGGTATAACCGATATTACTGAAAGGGTAAAAAAAGGTCTTCATACACGATTACGGCCTGTAATTATGACGGCAGCAGTGGCGTCGATGGGTTTTCTCCCAATGGCTTTATCTACTTCAGCCGGAGCAGAAGTTCAGAAACCCCTGGCAACTGTTGTAATCGGAGGTCTTATTACGGCAACTCTGCTTACACTGATAATTTTACCTGTTTTCTACATCATTTTTTCGTCACGTAAATTCCGGGTTTCATTCAAAAAGAAAACAGCTAAGCCGATTTCAGTGCTTTTACTGATTTTTGCGTCATCCACATTTTTAAATACAGCTGAGGCTCAGAAGCCCAAAACAATAGAATTGAAGGATGCCATTCAACTGGCTCTGGACAACAATCTTTCCATCCGTTCATCGGTTTATGCGCTTGAGACTCAAAAAGCGTTGAAAAGTTCATCCTGGGATATTCCTAAAACTACAATTGAAACGCAATATGGGCAATTCAATTCATTTACAAAGGATAACAGCTTCACCATTTCTCAGACCATGGCTTTCCCGACCGTTTATAGCCAGCAGGGAAAACTTGCAGCTGCCGGAATAAAAAGCAGCGAATGGGAAGTAAAGGTCTCTCAACTCGAAATTGCCACCCAGGTGAAGCAGGTATATTGGCAGTTAGCGTACCTGGTCGGGAAGCAGAAACTGCTGTTTTACCAGGACAGCCTTTATTCCGGATTTCTTCACGCTACCGAATTGCGTTTAAAAAATGGTGAAACAAACCGTTTGGAAATGATTACTGCCCGATCGCAAAGTTTTGAAGTTAAGAACCAGCTTCAACAGGTAAATTCCGATGTAGCTATCCATATACGAAAGCTTCAGACGCTCATGAATACTTCGGTGCGCTACCTTCCTTCTGACACGCTGTCCCGTAGCCTGGCGCCAATGTTATTGCCCGATTCAAATGCAATGAGTCAAAATCCATCACTTGGTTTCATGAAGCAACAGGCAAAGGTGGCAGAATATGAGAAAAAACTGGAACAAAGTCGGGCCTTGCCTGATCTTTCGATTGGGTATTTCAGCCAGACTATGCAGGGAACGCAGGAAATAAATTCTATACCACGCAATTTTGGTCCCGGCGATCGTTTCAATGGCATCCAGGCTGGCATCACAGTGCCTATTTGGTTTAAACCTTTTGCGGCCAAAGCAAGGGCTGCCGGAATAAGGCAAAATGTGGCCAAAACCAATGCTGAGGCATATTCAAAAACTCTCTCATCCGACTATCAGTCTCTACTCGATGAATATGACAAATACAGTAAAAGTGTCGATTTTTATGAGCAGCAGGCTGTTCCCGAAGCTGAATATATCATTGAGCAATCAGGCCGCAGCTACAAAGCCGGGGCTATGGATTACCTGGATTATGTATTGAGCCTTGACCGTGCTCTTACGATCAGGCAGAATTATCTTGATGCACTCAGCAGCTACATCCAAACCATCATTAACATTGAATATATTTCAGGTAAAACGCTTTAAACCATAAAGATCATGATAAAATATAATATAAAATCCATCATCATCCTATCCACATTCATAGTTGCGCTGTCCTCTTGCAATAATAAAAAATCAACTGAGGTTAAGGAAGTCGAAATGCTGCCTGACAGTATTGTGGAATTACGCGACGATCAGTTGAAACTTGCCGACATTGAAACCGGGTCCATCGAAATGCGTTCGCTCAGCGGCACACTCAAAGTAAATGGTATTGTCGCGGTAGCACCGCAAAACCTTGCAACCGTTTCTGCGCCGCTGGGTGGTTACGTGAAAAGCGTTTCGGTAATGCCTGGCCAATCAGTTAGTAAAGGACAAACTATGGCTATGCTTGAGAATCAGGAATTTATTGATATTCAACAGAATTACCTGGATTCAAAGAACAAACTCGAATATGCGGAAGCTGACTACAAAAGGCAGGCTGAATTGTACAAAAATGATGTATCTTCGACTAAAAACCTGCAGCAGGTAACTACCGAATATAAAAGTCTTAGAACTCAGGTGAAAGCACTGGAGCAAAAACTTGCTCTTATCGGCATTAACCCGGCAAATCTGAACGATGATAATATTACGAGGTCTATTGCTGTAAAAGCACCGATCAGCGGTTATGTGAAAGCAGTAAGTGTTAATATCGGTAAGTTTGTTTCCCCTTCTGATGTATTGCTCGAAATCGTGAATAGCGAAAACCTGTTTCTCGAACTTACCTTGTTTGAAAAAGATGCGGATAAAGTTTCGAATGGCCAGAAAATTCGTTTTTTTATCAACAACGAAACCGAACAGCATGATGCCATACTATATCAGACCGGTAAGTCGATAAACAATGATAAAACGTACAAAGTGTACGCGACTGTTTCGGGTAAATGTAAAAACATGATTCCTGGTATGTATGTCAACGCTTTGATCGAAGCAAAATCAAACCAGGTTACGGCAATTCCTTCCGAAGCAATTGTAAGTTTTGATGATAAAGATTATATTTTTGTCTTTGAGAAAAACAAAGTGGAAAGTGGTAAACCTTTCACTGAATACCGTATGGTGCAGGTACAGAAAAGCGTTACCGACGGAGGTTTTACCGAAATCGTTCTGCCTGAGGGTTTTAATATTAAAAAGGCTAAAGTGGTTTTAAAAGGCGCTTACAATCTTCTTTCGGCCAAGAAAAACGCGGGTGAAATGAGCTGTTAACTGACTTATTAATGAGATAATAGGAGTTTTATCTTTCTATAAATCCGGGGCGATGCCGTGTTTCAGGCTTTTCCCCGGATTCTGTTTTTAGTATTGAAAACTTAGCTGCTCAACTTTTTTATCAATTGATAGTATCTTTGTGAAGCAAATGAAATATCCTGAAACATAAAATTAAAACCTATGAAAGCACGGATAATTATCTCAACAGTTTGCCTGGCGCTTGTTATTTCCCCAGGTTTTGCCCAGGAGAAAAACATTAAAGGAATAAAAGAAGGTAAGAAGATCGAAAAGCAACAACAGGTTGAAGCACTCATCAATGCCCGGGCATTTGATTTTATAGCACGAACAGCGTTGCCAACAGCATATAAATCAGTTAACCTGTCTACCACTACAAATTATGTAAAATTTCAACCCGATCTGATTGACAGTTTCATGCCCTTTTATGGCAGAGCATACAGTGGAGTCGGGTATGGAGGTGATGAAGGATTGAAATTCACGGGTAAACCAGAGAAATACACATTTATAAAAGGAAAGAAGAACTACCAGGTTAATGCTACGGTTAAAGGGGAGAATGATACCTTTACTCTTTCATTATCAGTAGGTTTAGAAGGAAGTGCCTCGCTTACCATTACAAGTAACAACCGAAGCGTAATTTCGTATTCAGGTGAAATAAAAGCTCCTGAAAAGCAGGAAGAAAAAAAATAGCAATTACCGGGACTGCTTATATACTACTTTTATTAAAAATAGCTTTGATAAATAAAAAAGAATTATATTCGATGTCTGGTTCTACTTCAATTTTGTTCTATACTTGGATTAACAATAATGTTTTTAGCTCATAAATGCAATTATTTACATAAAGGTTAACATTCATGCTATTTTATTCTGAACGCTAAATTCGAATACATGAAACTCAACTTATCTGAACTTTTACAAACAAGTAAATTTGAGTATAAAATCACTCTCACTTACCTGATATTCGGTTTTTTGTGGATTCTTTTCTCTGATAAAGTACTTGATACATTAGTTACAGATGATAGTTTATTGACTCAATTTCAAACCTATAAAGGCAGTTTTTTCATTCTGGTTACCGCTCTTTTTTTGTTCTTTTTTGCGAAGAGGCATATGCAAACCCTTAGGAATGCGGAAACACACCAGCAACTTGCGGAAGACGCCCTGCGAAAAAGCGAGGAGCGGCTCCGCGATATCCTGTTCAGTACAGCCGATTGGGTCTGGGAAATAAATGAAAATGGCGTTTATACCTACAGCTCTATTAAAGGAAATGAATTATTCGAAACATCGCAGGAAGATATTATCGGGAAAACACCTTTTCATTTTATGCCGGCTGAGGAAGCCGAAAGTGTTGGGAAAACGTTCAATGAACTGGTTGAAAAGAGAGTACCTATACGGAACCTGGAGAATTGGAATATCGCTAAAAATGGCAGAAAAATCTGTTTGCTTACCAATGGAATGCCCATATTTGACGCGAAAGGCAATTTCAAAGGCTACCGGGGAGTAGATATTAATATTACCGAACGTAAACTTGCTGAAGAAACACTGAAACAAAGCGAGTCTGAATTAAATTATTCGCAGGAAATCGCCAAGATGGGCAGCTGGGAACTCAATTTGACGTCCCGTAAAATTAAGTGGTCGCGGAATATGTACATCATGTTGGGTTTCAGACCTTTTGAGAACGAAATCACATACGAGGAGTTACTAAAACTGGTACATCCCGACGATAGAACTTTTTTCGGAAATCAACTCAGTTCTATAGATAAGAACAGTGATAAAGTAAGCTTCGATTTTCGCTACCTGCTCGATGACGGCAGAATTTTATGGGTGCAAAATAATATTATTCCTGTTTTTAAGAATGGGATACCAATTGATTTACAGGGAGTAAACATTGATATAACCGAAAAGAAACAGACCGAACAGGAACTGATGAACGCAAAAGAAAGGGCTGAAGCCAGTGACAGGTTGAAAACCGCCTTTTTAAATAATATTTCTCACGAAATCAGAACTCCTTTAAATGGAATACTGGGCTTTGCGCCTATGATTGTTGATTCTGCCAGTACTGATGAAGAAAAAGAAGATTATCTTGAAGTTCTTAATTTCAGTAGCAAGCGCCTGATGCAAACCATTACAGATTATATGGACGCATCACTTATCGCGTCAGGAAACCTGGATATCAGAAAAAGTGTGTTCTTTCCTGATCATATTTTACTTGAAATTGAGAATGAATTCGCAGCTGCCTGCAAATTAAAAGACCTGGAATTTAAAATAGAAAAGCCTTTTGCTTTCGACGAAGTTAAACTTCACTCCGACAGGACTCTTTTAAAAAAAGTCATTTCCCATTTAATGGACAACGCACTGAAATTCACTAAAAGAGGTAGTATTCTTATCAAGGTAGCTCTTCATGGTAATTTACTCGAAATTGCGGTAAAAGATACAGGCATCGGCATAAAGAAAGATGTGCAGGAAGATGTATTTAAACATTTTATGCAGGAAGAAATCTCGAATACAAGAGGATACGAAGGAAGCGGACTAGGGTTATCAATTGCGCAGGGGCTTTTAAATCTGATTGATGGAACAATCCATGCGGAATCAATTAAAGGATTCGGCAGCACTTTTACTGTCACTATTCAAGGTATCTCCGCTTTAAATGAAATTACAGCAACACCTGTTTTGATAAAACCGGAAACCAATACGTTGCAACCGGTTATTCTTATTGCTGAAGACGACGAAAGCAATTACTTATACCTGGATTATATGCTGAATTCCAGCTATAAAATTCTCAGGGCCATGGAAGGCCAGGAAGCAATTTCCCTGTGTAAAAGCAATCCGGAAATTCAATTGATTCTGATGGATATTAAATTGCCTGATATTGACGGGCTTACAGCCACTAAATTAATAAAAAGTTTCAGGAATGACTTGCCGATAATTGCTGTTACAGCCTACGCCGAAACCGGTATGCGCGATAAATGCCTGGATGCCGGTTGTGATGAGTATATCTCGAAACCTATTGATAGAATTCATTTGCTTTCGGTACTTACATCCTTTGGATTCGAAAACCATGGCAATTAAAATAGTTTCTGAACTTTAGCATCCCGGCACCGGATTTTTTCAATCTGATAGTTGTTTTTTCAACTTAAGTTTTCCCTTGTGATAAAAATTAAGACGCACCAGAACCGGGAGATTCCTCGACTTCTTCCAGGATTAGTTCGGCTAAATAATTTCAGTGGCTATAGTTCCTTAAATCATAGTCTCACTTATTTAACCCAACTGCCATTTTATAGGCCAATGCAGCGTTAGGAAGAGGAGTAAGAGAATCTAATAAAAGATTATAAGTTCCTTTTTCCGAAAGTTCGTCAGCAACTTTCTTAATTAAAGCTAAAGTAGCTTTCATCAAACCTGAACCCAGGCTTAAACGGGCAACGCCTAAGTCCTGCAGCTCACGAACGGATGGAGGCATGCCTGCCGCAATTCCGGGGTTTGAAAGAATATTAATCGGGGCATTAATCTCCTTCACCAGTGTTGAAATCGTTTCTTTTTCCCATACAGGCTGAACAAATATGCAGTCGGCACCTGCTTCCCGGTATTTATTGCCCCGCTTTATTGATTCTGATAATTTTTCCTTTGGCGAACCCGAAGAAGTATAAAAGGAATCGGTCCTTGCATTGATGACTAAATGAAAGCCCATTGAATCCGAAAGTGCACGAATAGCTGATATTCTTTCACAAAACTCCATGACGTCAATTAATTCAGGATTTAAATCGATACTGTCTTCAATGTTTATTCCAACAATTCCAGTAGCAATTATCTTTTTAACCGAATCAATTATTTCATTTACATTCTTCCCGTATCCGGCTTCTATATCTACTGTTACCGGAACTTCCACTCCCTTTACGATCCCCGTTATCACTTCAATCATTTCTGACAATTTAATAACCTCACAGTCGGGATAACCTAAAGAAGCAGCTATTCCCATACTTGTAGTAGCGATTGCTTTATAGCCACATGCTTCTATTAATTTAGAACTTCCGATGTCCCACGAGTTTAACAGAACCAGAATTTCTTGGTCCTGATGAAATTTAAGGAACATTTCGGCTTTTTCTTTTTGAATTCCTGACACCATAATCTTGTTTTTTTAATGGTTTATACAAATAGTAATCACATTGCATTGAATGCTAAAAGGATTGTTATGCCTAAGGTAATTCACACCTTCTAATAATTTATACTTTAACAAACTACTTCAGGATTGGTTTTGATACGCTATAAATACCGCCAATAAAAATTGAACTTATTTGGCGGGATTTTTATTCCCGACCAACTTAGGAAGCACTAAAGTCATACTTTTTCATTCTTCCCTTGTTTCAATTAAAAACAAGAGACCTTACTATTAGTCTCCTTTTTTTATCTTTGCAGTTCTCAAACAGGTATTATAGCAATTTTTATGGATTTCGAAGCTACCGAATACACATTACAATCCTTGGTTACAGGCAAACTTTTTAAAGATTCCGGCTGGCTGCTCGACGCTCCTGATCAGGAAAAACCGGGCCTGATAAGGACCATCTACAAATACAAGCAGATAAATCCAAAGGATAAATCTTACGGAATTTATCGCTTTGCCGACTGGCTTCCGATAAGCCGCATGTTAAAGGGTTCGTCAGCTCCGGTTACTTATAAAAGTTCCGGATTAGCTTCGCATCTCGGGCTCAAAAACCTCTACATTACATTCAGTGGTTACTGGCCCGAAAAAGGAGTGGAAATGACAACCTGCTCGTTTAAGGAAACTGAAGCATATTCGGTTTGCGGCCGCATGGATCCTTCGGAGAAGAAAGTACTTGTTGTAGCATCCGCAGGAAATACAGCGCGCGCTTTTGCTAAAGTATGTTCAGAAAATAACATTCCTTTGCTTTTAAGTGTTCCCGAAGATAACCTCGATGCGCTGTGGTTCGAAAATCCACTTAATGATTGTGTAAAACTGATAGCCTCCCGAACCGGAAGCGATTATTTTGATGCCATACACCTCTCGAACCTGGCTTGCCAGTGCGAAGGATTTGTTGCCGAAGGTGGTGCCAAAAATGTAGCCCGCCGCGATGGAATGGGAACTACCATGCTTTCGGCTACCACTTTTATCGGAGAAATTCCTGATTACTACTTCCAGGCCATCGGAAGCGGTACAGGCGCTATTGCAGCCTGGGAAGCAAATCTTCGACTTATTGCTGACGGACGATTCGGAAACAAACTGATGAAACTAATGGTTTCACAAAACCATCCTTTCGTTCCTATAATGAATGCATGGAATGCCAATTCGCGCGCTATGCTTCCGTTCGATGACGAAACCGCACGTAAAGAAGTTGAAATTATTGTTGCAAAAGTGCTTTCCAACCGTAAGCCCCCCTACCCTCCTGTTGGTGGACTCTTCGACGCGCTTACCGAAACAAACGGGGAAGTACTTTCAGCAACTAATGAAGAAGCGAGTGAAGCTGCTGATCTCTTTCAGGAACTTGAAGGCAATGATATCCACCCTGCTGCATCAGTGGCTTTAGCTACGCTGATACAAGCTGTTAATGATGGAAAAATTGAACCTGAAGCTATAGTGATGCTCAATATTACCGGCGGCGGCGAGGAAAAAATGAAAGCAGGAAAAACTCTCTTTTATCTGAAGCCGGTTGAGATATTTGATATCAATCCATCACTTGAAGAAGTGCAGATTGCATTAAATAAAATCTTCGGGAAATAAGTGTCGGCACACCCGAATGGTGTCTGACTCTTATACTATTAAAACTTTCACCTAAACTAAAAATATGAACAGCGAAGTCATAGGAATTATAGCCGGTGCATTTTCATGTACTACTTTTCTTCCCCAGGTAATTAAAACCTGGAAATCGAAATCGACAAAGGATGTTTCGCTTACCATGTTTCTGATAGCTACGCTGGGAACAGCACTTTGGTTAGTGTATGGTATTTTGATCAGCAGCTTTTCGATAATAGCTACCAATATCGTGGTGCTGGTCTTTTCGATAACAATGCTGTTTTTGATTTTCCGTCACCGGGAGAAGAAAAGTGTTACACGCAGATAACGCAGATTAAAAGCGCAGATTATCGCAGATTTCTGCTTTTGTTACTTTTTCCGATGAATTGGCTCTAATTACCCAAAATTCAATTCAACTTTTCTTCCTTCTCCGAGTCGCCACTCTTTATTCTATCCACATCAACGTCGGGCTATTCCTGGCGCATATTGTGAAACACATTAATCACATCATCATCCTCTTCCATTTTCTCTATCAGTTTCTCAACATCAGCCTTCTGTTCGTCGTTTAAATCCTTAAAATCGTTAGGGATGCGTTCGAAAGCGAAGGTTTTGATCTCAAATTTATTATCTTCCAGGTATTTCTGAATGGAGCCAAAATTGTGAAAATCGGCGTAAAGCACAATTTCACCTTCATCTACGAAGATTTCATCCAAACCGAAATCAATCAGTTCAAGTTCAAGCTCTTCAATATCAATCCCTTCTTTCATTGCAACTTTGAAAGTACATTTACGATCAAACAGGAAGTCGCACATTCCGGTTGTGCCTAAACTACCGCCATATTTATTAAAATACATCCTCACATTGGCAACCGTACGGGTAGGATTATCCGTTGCAGTTTCTACCACCACAGCCACACCATGAGGGGCATAGCCTTCGTAAACCACTTCCTTGTAATCCGATGAATCCTTCGAAACAGCACGTTTTATAGCACGGTCGATATTATCCTTTGGCATATTTTCACTTTTAGCCGTCTGAATAAGTAAGCGTAACCTGGAGTTACTGCCGGAATCAGGGCCACCGGCTTTCACAGCCATTTCAATATCCTTACCCAGGCGGGTAAAAACCCTGGCCATATTGCCCCAACGCTTCATTTTGCGTGCTTTGCGAAATTCAAATGCTCTTCCCATATTGTATTGTTGAAAATGTATTTAATGCTGATTGTTTTTCGAAGCGGCAAAAGTAGTTCGAATCGGGGAAATGAAAAAGTATTCTTTTAAAAATATGGAACGCGGAGGAATGATTGCGGATTGCGGATTGCGGATTGCGGATTGCGGATTGGGGATTGCGGATTGGGGATTTAAATAAAATGGAACGCAGATGAACGCGGGAAATATGGATGACGCGGATTTTTTTTATTCAGTACACTTGATCTGATTCCTTTCAATCATCCGCGGCAATCCGTTCTTTTCCCGTCATCAGCGTTCCCCAAAAACCGCTTTTCATTAAAATAAATTTCCACATATGTGTACCAAAACGATACTAATTCCCTATATTTGGCATGTTATTAGACCAGTGGGCATATTTAGTTATAAAATTTCGGGTATCAGTAAGCGTTCATTGCAACTTATAACAAACCATTACCGGAATTCAATTATACAATTTTACTGTTAATACCATTTTCAGACCTGTAAATGTTCAATCTATCCATTACCTAAATAATATATACCCCGTTGAAGACAACTATACCCGCATCGCAAAAAATATAGGCAATGTAATATACAGTAATACCATCGTCGCAGAAAATATAAATAATGTAATATACAACAATGCACTCGTCGCAGAAAACATAATCAATGTAATATATAACAACGCCTTCGTGGAATAAAATATAGGGAATGTAATATACAATAATGCCATCATCGCAGAAAATATAAGTAATGTAATATACTACAATGTCTCCGCAAGGAAAATTATTAGCAAAGTACAGTTAAACCACTATAAACTAACGTAATATTAACCTTAAAAATGAACAGTATGGGAGCCGATTTATCAAAAACAGTAAAAAGCAAAAGTAACAATCCCAGGAAGGACGCCGATATGAGCAGTCTTGGCCTGATGGTAGCTCCGAAGTGGAAAGAGAATCCACTTATCACCATGATCTGGACCAATGCAGATCAGTACCAAACGAACGTGAACATGTTCAGCGCCACACTAACCGAACGCCAGGGAACCGGCGGCACACGCAAAGAAATAACCGGAAAACTGGGTATGTTCGATAGTAAAATTGACGAAGGTATTGCCGCCATTAAAGGCTACCTGGTGTATAAATACGAAAAAAACAATGCTCCTGGCTATTATCCGCAATTTGGTATTGAGCGGGTTGGTAAAATATTTATAGTACCACGCGACCGCAATAAACGTGCTGCCGCCCTCCCGCTTATACTGGCAGCGGTAACTACCCATGGATTTACCGATGAGAAATACGGAACCTCTTACTGGCAGGAAATAGCCGGTAACTATACAGAACTTCTCACACAGGCTTATGCTGTTGACGGAACCGTTGCCAAAAAAGTTGGCGACAAGAACGAACTGCGTAAAACCATTGTAAAAACGAATAATGCGCTTATTAATATAATTAAAGGCAATTATCCCGATACCTATAAAAACGTACTGCGCGAATGGGGTTTTCAGAAGGAGAAATATTAATTAGTGGAAGATTGCCTGGCCTGGGTGCGGCAAAGATATACACCTGTTCATAGTTTATTTGATGGAGAATAAGTGCAAATAAAAATTAGAGTATATTTGAGATGGCAACCCAGGTTTTAATTGCAAGAATTACAAATCTGAGGCCGTAGGGGAGGATGATTAACCAACTACAAATTAGTATATTTTATCTGAAACAATTTTAAATTTAAACCAATGAAACCAAGGAAAACTTATCATGTTACAAAAACCGATAATGGATGGCAGGGAAAAAAAGAAGAAGGAAAAAGAGCATCTATTACTGGAGAGACAAAAGAAGAAGTAACAAAAAAAACTATTGAATTAGCCAAAAGCCAAGGAAATACATCTGTAATTATACATAAGACTGATGGTAGATTTCAGGAAGAAAGGACTTATCCAAGAAGTAGCGACCCATTTCCACCTGAAGGTTAAGATATTGCTAATTCCCTTTTATCAGAAATTCAATTCTTGATTGGCGTAAATTGCAAAGTTGAGCTAGAGTTGAACAAGGTTAAACCTTGAACATAATATAATGCTTGTCAAATTTAATTTTGACAATTTAACTATATTTGATACGACAATTCAAAAATTGAATTGTGCTGAATTCAATTTGATAAAGTGAGATATAATAGCTATCTTAAATTGCTATATTTTGATAAAAACCTAAATTAAACTATATATGAAATTCTCTGTAGAATTGACTATTGATGAGATGGATCTCATTAATAGTGGAACATTTTTGACCCACTCCAATAGTAATATTAAAATGAAACTAATTGATGAAGGACCACCTATATTTTTAAAAATTCAATTTCAAAATGATGATCAAGATAAAAAGGCTAGAGTAGTTACTAAAATAGAAAGTACAGATACAGTTGAATTATCATTCCTTAATTTCAATAATCCACTCGGGTTTTTTAGTACTTTTCCCTTACTAATAGGGTCATCGTATGATAGACATCTTTATCTTACTTATGCAATATATGGAATACCTGAAAGTAACTTAAAGAAATTTGATTATTCTATATATTTAGGAGAGGAGGTTATCAATGCCTGAAATAACAGTTAACACCCAAATCTCTGCTCCAAGCGTTATTACAATAAACTTAATCAGGGAAGATTTTCTTGATACAAGTAACACTTTCAGAATTATTTTTGAGGTAACCTTAACCATATTTAGTGCTTTATTAGGAAGCATCATTTCACTTGTTAACGAAAAAAAAGACATACCAGCACTGATTTGGATATTCTTTGTCACAATGACTCTTGGTTGTATTGTGTTTTTAATTTTAAGTATAAAAAATTACAGAAAGGCGAAATCAAATAAATAAATCCCAGCTCCCCGCTGGCGCGCGTTTGTAACGCGTGCCGGTAAAAATTATCGTATTTAAGGGGTAAAGAATCTACTTACAAGTAGATGACGTTTACCCTATTAACTTATAAAAAGTAAGAGAAATTTATTGATAGTTACGAATTATATACAATGTTAAACGAACACATAACTATGACACTTCAACGCTGACTTTAAAAAAATAATCATAGACAGACAATCGCCTAACAAGGTAAACAATACTCAAAAACTAAAATATTCACGCCAATGAAATCAAACAATAAACTATTTGGACTACTAATTTCAAGTTCTATATTATTATCAAGTTGTGCGACATATCACATGACGACTCAAAGTTTAATTGAGCAATTAACTGACGCACAAAAGGAAAAGAAAGTAACTGTACTGGTTGCTTTCCCCATTTTTGTACCCTTTGTAGTGACAGGAAACTCTTTACAACAAGTGAAAGTGTTAGACAAAAATGGAAATGAATTTGTTATCCCTGTGACAAATCATACAGGAATTAGAGTAACAAAAAAAGACGGCAAACGAAAAACATTTTACTTTAACACTTTAATAATCCAAGACAGCATAATAACAGGAAAGAACGACCACTTCATTGGGACAAATATCAAACCGATTAATTTAAACAATATTGAAAAAATTGAATTGCAAAAGTAAAGCAATGGCCACCCGCTGGCGCGCGTTTGTAACGCGTGCCGGAAAGAATTATAGGTTGAATATTTTTATGGCAGGGTAACCAGGAGTCTCCTCTATATTTAATCAAAAAAAAAGCCGGTCCATTTGCTGAACCGGCTTTTTTGATGCATTTAATTTAAACACTTGTTCTTATTTCTCAATCCGCATCTTGTAGAACGAACGCCATACAAATACAAGGGCAACCAGTAAGAATGCCACACCCACATAAGGTGCTATCGGGCGGAAAGCAGCCGAGATAGCAATTTCCATAGCCAGCAGTCCAAATAAAGTGGAGAATTTGATAACCGGGTTCATAGCTACCGAAGAGGTATCTTTAAACGGATCTCCTACGGTATCGCCTACAATGGTTGCATCATGCAAAGGAGTACCTTTCATTTTCAAATCAACTTCAACCACTTTCTTGGCATTATCCCAACCACCGCCGGCGTTAGCCATAAAGATTGCCTGGAACAAACCAAAGATTGCAATAGAAATCAGGTACGATACAAAGAACGATGCAGCTGCAAACTGAATTGCTTTTGTTGCCCCTCCGGTAGCTTCGTATCCGGAAATAAAGGCAAATGCCAAAGCAAAAGAGAAGATGCCTATGAAGATATTTAACATTCCTTTTTGTGCATATTGAGTACAGATTTTCACTACTTCCTTCGATTTCGCTACATCGGCCTTTTTAGGTGCATTGGGGTCCAGATTGATGTTGTTCTTGATGAACTCAACCGCACGATAAGCGCCAACCGTAACTGCCTGTGTTGAAGCTCCGGTAAACCAATAAATCACTGCGCCACCACAAAGGAAGCCCAGGATTGTCCATGGGTTTAAGATATTTAAAATGGTTTCGGGTTCAACACCTAGTACATTCTTGATAACCAGTATAAGAGAGAAAATCATGGTGGTTGCCCCAACAACAGCAGTACCAATTAAAACCGGTTTGGCAGTTGCCTTAAACGTATTTCCGGCACCATCATTCGCTTCCAGGTAATGTTTCGATTTTTCAAAATCGGGTTTGAAACCAAATTCTTTTTCAATTTCCTGGGCAACGTTTGGTACATCTTCAATCAGTGAGAGTTCGTAAACCGATTGTGCATTATCGGTTACAGGGCCATAACTGTCAACTGCAATAGTAACAGGTCCCATTCCTAATAAACCGAAAGCTACCAAACCGAAAGCAAAGATGGATGAGTAAATCATAAACTGGTCGAGGCCAAATGTACTTGCGATATATGCAATAAACATGAGCACCACGAAAACCATTCCCATCCAGAAAGCGCTGAAGTTACCACCAACAAAACCAGAAAGAATAGTAAGTGAAGCACCGCCTTCTTTCCCTGAGTTTACAATTTCCTGCACATGAGCCGATTTTGGTGAAGTGAATATTTTGGTAAATTCAGGAATAAGAGCCCCACCAATGGTTCCACAACTAATGATAACGGATAATACAATCCATATGTTAGGATTCAATCCACCAATCATAGTCGAAGGGCCTACCATAAAATAACTAGCTATAAATGTAACAAGTATCGACATAATGGAAGTGATCCAAACCAGGTTGGTAAGCGGTTTTTCGAAATCGAGATCATCTTTCTTAGTATACAGAGACTTACTGATAAGATCATTAATATAGAATGATCCGATAGAAGTTATAATCATTAATATACGCATTGCAAAAATCCAGGTCAGGAAAGCTGCCTGCCATTCAGGATTTGCGATAAAAGTACCATCAGCAACTGATCCTACGGCTAAAACAATAAAAGAAATGAGAGCAACACCGGTAACGCCATACGTCTCAAAACCGTCGGCAGTAGGGCCAACACTGTCGCCGGCATTGTCACCGGTACAGTCAGCAATAACACCGGGGTTACGTGGGTCGTCTTCACCAATTTTGAACACAACTTTCATCAGGTCAGAACCGATATCGGCAATTTTCGTAAAAATACCTCCGGCAATACGTAAAGCGGAAGCGCCAAGTGACTCACCAATCGCGAACCCGATAAAACATGCACCAGCTAAATGACGAGGAATATAAAGCAGGATCACCAACATCATAATCAGCTCAACACAAACAAGAACTACGCCGATGCTCATACCTGAATCGAGTGGTATTTTGAGCAGTTTAAGTGGTTTACGTTCGAGCGACGCAAATGCCATACGGCTATTTGCAAATGTGTTCATACGAATGCCAAACCAGGCAACTCCATAAGATCCAAGAATACCAATAACGGCCCAAAGAAGAATCAACACAACGCCGCCAAATCCGGCATCCTGCAGCACTCCGTAGTAAAAAGCAACACAAGCGGCAATAAATGCAAAAAGTATCATCAGGAATTTCCCCTGTTGAATAAGGTAAGTTTTACAGGTTTCGAAGATCACAGCCGAAACATCCAACATGCTCTTGTGAGCACGCAAATTCTTTACTTTGAAAAACTGGTACAATCCAAAGCCTAATCCTCCAAGACAAACAAGGAAACCGAGCAGCAGAAGGTGATTCTGATCAGGGTTTAGTTCTGGAATTTTAAGGTCGGCCTCGCTGGCAAACACAGGAATTGCTGCCAAAGCGAAGGCAAGCAGTGCGATAATTCTCTTCATATACATAAGGGATAAATTGGTTTTGTATTTGATTTGATATGCACCAAATTTAGGGAACATTATTCTTAAATCAATAAAAAAGTTGATATAAAATAAAAAAAAAGCAAATCATTTCTGCGTTTTATACTGTGTCTTTTAGTTTAGCTCCGGTAGTTACCAGAAATCATTTTTAATACCACGGAGACACTTGGAACACGAAGAAACTCGAAGGATTGTATCGGTTTCATCGCTCACGGTATCTGCTTCCGGGTGGAACAACAGTATATCTTATTATTTATAAGATACTTACAAAAGAACTCAGTACAAAACAGTGTTCTTAGTGACTCTGTAGTTAGTTTTTAAATAATCCTTATTTCGTCGCGATTACAAACAGATCAAAACAATCATCAGTCTTATCTTTCAAAAAAAAGTCAGAAAGCGAAACCGTATTCACAATTTCAGTGTTCCCTTCCATCAACTTGCGACGGTTAAGCCGGTTCATAATATCATACGGAATTTGCAATAGCTGGCGCGGAAGCCTGTATTGCAGTTTTAAAATATCAAATTTTGTAATTCGTTGAACTGATGCTTTGTTCCTTTCGTGGTATTCCATTACAACCGGGCTGCCAAATACTCCTTTTATTTCGACCTTTCCAAAGCTTTTACCAACCTGCGAGGCCAATTCAGCGGCGGTATATTCGCGGATATGCCATGGATTGCGGGTTAATGACATTGCACGGTTAGGTGTTGTAAGAAATAGTGTTCCTCCTGGTTTTAAAACCCGATGAATTTCACTTATAAAAGTTTTATCGTCCTGAATATGCTCAATAACCTGGAAAGTAACAGCAAAATCGAATGTATTATCAGCTATGCCGGCCAGCGAAGGAAGCAGTTGCTTTCTGAATTCCACATTGGCATGACCCGAAATATCTGTATCAAATTTATCAACAGCCAGGTAACGCTGAGCAAGCGGGGCCAGCATTTTGATACCATAACCTTCGCCACTGCCGAGTTCGATAATATCGCCTTTTACAAATTCTGAAGCAGCCTTGTAGGCATAAAGACATCGGTTGTATATTACCTGTTCTGATGGATCGTGCCCTGAGCTGCGTTCGGCTGTTTGCATAAAGTATAAGTATTTAGAAAATAAGGGTGCAAAGGTAATTGAAATGGGAATTGTAGCCTAATGAGGGAAATGTAAAAAAGTCTGTTACGTTTTGAATCAACCTTAAAATCAGAGATGATACTTTGATATGCAGAAACAGAGAATCGGATTTTCTTTAGTTTATCATTTTAAGAAAGAAAAAAATATTTGCTTTAGAGACTGTCTAAATTTTATAAAAACAACTTTAAGGTACTAATTTCTCGAATTGCTGTCACATTGAGCGAAGTCGAAATGCACTTGTTTAACTCAAAAACGAGCAATATTAGTTGATTTAGATGGACTTCCCTGCCCGACACAGCAGGCGGGGACTCTGCTCAGTCTGAGAGATGAACAAGTTGAAACTCTCAAAAATGTAAGAATAAAAAAATTAGACAGTTTCTTATTATCAGTTGGCTAAAGTCGAACTGTAATAAATCCATCTCTATCCCGATCAGAAACAAACTATCAAAAATCAACTTTCTCCTCTTAGTTCAAAATATGATTTGAACCTTCGCGATTTGTACTTTCCATTGCCGTCAGATTCTTCGATTTGTACTTTCCATTGCCGTCAGATTCATCGATTTGTACTTTCCATTGCCGTCAGATTCATCTGACGGAATATTGAAGAATGAATGATGAGAAAAATTTGAAGTCAAAAAAAAGTGTCTTTTTGTATCCGGAATTAAATTTTCGCTATCTTTGCATAACAAACACTCCTAATGACCAGTTTAAAACATATCCTTTCCAATAATTGGTGGCGCCGATGGCTAATGCACATCGTAGCGTAATCCCGGGTATGTAAAAAATATAAGATACTCAACTGTAGGGCACATCGTTACGATGTGCCTTTTTCGTTTTTAAATCCATCCATTCTCTAATTCAATACTTAATTTTTATGCACAGCAACAAACGAAACATTGTTCTTTTACCTGAAGAAATGCCAGATAAATGGTATAATATTGCTGCCGACCTTGGTGGAAAAATGCTGCCACCTTTGCATCCCGGCACACTAAAACCAATTGATGGAGCTTCGATGAGCGCCATTTTCCCCGATGAACTGATAAAACAGGAAATGTCGTCGGAACGTTTTATCAGCATCCCTGACGAGGTCCGTGAACTTTACAGCATGTTCCGTCCATCGCCGTTGTACAGAGCTGTTAATCTGGAAAAAATGCTCGGAACCCCGGCAAAAATTTATTACAAATATGAAGGTGTAAGTCCTGCGGGTTCGCACAAAACAAATACTGCCATTCCACAAGCATACTATAATAAGATGGAAGGCATTAAAAAAATAACTACCGAAACCGGTGCCGGACAATGGGGAAGCGCTCTTAGTTTTGCCTGCAACCATTTTGGAATTGACCTGCAAGTGTTTATGGTAAAAGTAAGTTTCGATCAGAAACCATACCGTAAAATGCTTATGAATCTCTGGAACGGGAAAGTGGATGCTTCGCCCAGCATTTTAACACAAGCAGGACGTGATATTCTTGCTAAATTCCCCGACAGCCCGGGTAGCCTTGGAATCGCTATCAGTGAAGCCATGGAATTGGCTGTTGCTGATCCCGATACAAAATATGCTCTTGGAAGTGTTTTAAACCATGTGTTGCTTCATCAGACTATCATTGGGCTTGAAGCAGAAAAGCAATTTGAAAAAATTGGTGATTACCCGGATATTGTAATTGGTTGTTTAGGCGGAGGATCTAATTTTGCAGGAATTTCGTTCCCATTTATCAGGCACAACCTTGATGGGAAGAAACACACCAGGTTTATTTCTGTTGAACCTTCTTCGTGCCCTAAACTGACTAAAGGAATTTTCCGGTATGATTTTGGAGATGTGGCAGGTATGACTCCACTCCTACCCATGCACACACTTGGCCACGATTTCATTCCACCCGGAATTCATGCCGGTGGACTGCGCTATCACGGTGCCGCTCCTTTGATCAGTGCCCTGGTTAATGAAGGTATTGTTGAAGCACAGGCTCTGGATCAACTGGAATGCTTCGAGGCAGGTTTGAAATTTGCGCAGGCGGAAGGCATTCTTCCGGCTCCTGAAACTTCACATGCCATAGCTTACACCATCCGTGAAGCGTTGAAAGCTAAAGCAGAAAACACGCCAAAAACCATTCTTTTCAACCTGAGCGGGCATGGCTATTTCGATATGTATGCCTACCAGCAGTATAACGAAAATAAACTCACCAACTTTATTTTTGATGACGCTATGTTGAGTGATATTGAAGGGCAGACTCATCCTATTGAATTGGCATTTAAGTAAAAGTGATAAACCTGAAACGAAAAACGCACCCTGAATCTATCAAGGTGCGTTTTTTCATATTGTTTAAAACTCTAGTTCTGCAATACTTTGTTTACTAGATCAGCTGCTTCCTGCAAAGTGGTAGCTGAATAAACCGCAAGGCCAGAGTTATTGATAAGTTCCTTGGCTTCTTCGGCATTGGTTCCCTGCAACCTAACGATGATAGGAATAGGAATATTGCCAATGTTTTTATACGCATCTACAATTCCCTGTGCTACGCGGTCACAGCGAACAATGCCGCCAAATATATTTACAAGGATAGCTTTTACTGCCGGATCTTTCAGAATGATACGGAATGCGCGTTCAACACGTTCGGCATTTGCTGTTCCACCTACATCGAGGAAGTTGGCAGGGTCGCCACCGCTTTGTTTTATGATATCCATTGTTGCCATGGCCAGGCCAGCTCCATTCACCATACAACCCACGTTACCGTTGAGTTTCACGTAGTTTAGATTGTATTTGCCAGCTTCCACTTCCGATGGATCTTCTTCATGGATATCGCGCATGGCGGCATAATCAGGATGACGGTAAAGTGCGTTATCATCGAGACGCATTTTACAATCTACAGCCAGAATCTTATTGTCACTGGTTTTAAGAACCGGGTTGATTTCAAGCATGGTACAATCGGCACCCATATAAGCATCATAGATGCCTTTCACGAATTTCACCATATTCTTGTGAGCTTCGCCTGATAGTCCAAGGTTAAATGCAACATTGCGGCACTGAAAAGCCTGTAGCCCAACTTTACGATCGATTATCTCAACAAAAATCAGTTCCGGTGTATGTTCAGCCACATGCTCAATATCCATACCACCTTCGGTAGAGTACATAATCATTGCTTTTCCTTCCTGGCGGTTAAGCAACATGCTCAGGTAAAACTCTTTAGTTTCGGAAACTCCCGGATAATAAACATCTTCCTGTATCAACACCTTGCGAACCAGTTTACCTTCCGCACCTGTCTGTGGAGTTTTAAGATACATCCCCAATATATTGGTAGCTTTTTCACGTACATCGTCGAGTGATTTTGCCAGCTTGACGCCACCGCCTTTACCACGGCCTCCGGCATGTATCTGGGCTTTCACCACACAAAATTGCGATCCGCTTTGTTTCTGAATTTCTTTAGCTGTTTCAACTGCCTGTTCAATAGTTTCAGCCATAATGCCCCTGGGCACAGGAACTCCGAAACTACTTAAAATCTGCTTAGCCTGGTATTCGTGAAGATTCATTGTAGGTAAAATTAAATTATATAATCCGTATTATTTCTTGAACCTTGTAAAAAAAAATCATTTAACATATCCAAAGACATTTCTGATGAAAGCATAAAGCTTTGATTTTATAGCTCTTATGATTATCATCTGAAAAATCAATGAAACCAGTTTTCACTTCAGTAACAAGCTGCTAAAATAAATCTTTTTATAACAATAAACTTATAAAAGGCAACCTATATCTTTACGCCAAAATTTCTGATCCTGTGCATAAACTTTTTCTCTGCTTTTTTAGTATTCTTTTTTCATTTCACGCTTTCGCTGATAAAAATCCGGATCCGCGTAGTTCCCGTAAATCTACACAAGCTACCAGGATTAAGATAGCGCCAAAAATTAACGGAATAGCTGATGATTCAATATGGGAAACAATACCATCCGTAAGTGATTTCACCCAATACTTACCTATTTACAATGCTCCTGCGTCTTTTCACACAGATGTAAAAATTGCGTATGATGATTATGCCATTTACGTTCTTGCTCAAATGTACGATCCTCATCCTGACAGTATTTTACGACAGTTAGGATTACGTGATGAGGATCATCTTAACGCCGACATGTTCAGTATTGAGTTCGATACATACAACAACCAGCTTGATGCCTATTCATTTACTGTAACAGCATCAGGAGTTCAGATTGATTCGCGCGAATCGGACGACACCTATGATGCAGTTTGGGAAAGTGAAACCCGCATTACTCATGATGGATGGATCGCTGAATTCAAAATACCCTATTCCGCCTTGAGGTTTGCGCGCACAAATTCTCAGTTGTGGGGCTTGGAAATAGTACGAACCATTCGCCGTTACCGCGAAACTGATCAGTGGTCGCTCGAAATGCCTGAAGCAATAAACGATCTTCCTTATTGGGGAACTCTCGAAGGTATTGAAAACATAGAGCCTCCATTGCGACTTTCGGCCACTCCATACCTGTTGTTACAGGCTGAGCATTTCCCGGATGCTTCACCCGGAAAGGATATTTCAACTTCTTTTGGAGGTGGAATGGACTTAAAATATGGCATAAACCAGGGTTTCACTCTCGATATGTCACTGCTGCCTGATTTTAGCCAGGTGCAATCGGACAATAAAGTAAAAAACCTAACAGCGTTCGAAACAGTGTACGAAGAACAGCGCCCTTTCTTTAAGGAAGCTGTTGACCTTTTTATGAAAGGCGACATTTTTTATTCCCGCCGAATCGGTAAAACACCAGCCTTATTCTATAGTGTTGAAGATTCATTGAACGATGGAGAATATATTACCAAAAACCCGGTAAAGCAGCGACTGATTAATGCCACAAAAGTATCTGGAAGGAATAAAAAAGGACTGGCAATTGGCTTCCTGAACGCAGTTACCGCAAATACCTATGCTACTGCGCAAAACGAAGCGGGGGCAAAACGTAAGATACTCACCGATCCTCTTACAAATTACAACCTGCTGGTATTTGACCAGGCGCTTAAAAATAATTCGGATTTTTACATTACAAACTCAAACGTACTACGCGACAACAAATTTCAGGATGCAAATGTAACCGCAACAGGTCTCACGCTTAATAATAAATCCAACAGATACCGCTTAAATATTGCAGGTGGAATGAGCCAGGTTATTACTCCACGATTAACATCGGAAGATAAGACGGAAAATTTACGCGGATTCAAATACGATGTTAGTGTATTGAAAACAAACGGAAATTTCCAGTGGTCGCTCAATCGCTCAGCTATGAACGAAAATTTCAATGCTAATGATATGGGACTCACTATTTACAATAACTACAATTACAATTCAGTAAGCGTTAGTTATAATATTTATAAGCCTTTCTGGAAACTTCGCGATATAAACAACACGTTACAGTTTATTAACCAGAATAACTTTACAACACATAAACCACAATCAGCCAAACTGAAATACAATACTTTCTTCAATACATTAAAGTATTTATCAATTTGGGCCGATGCCGCCTATTCTTATACTGAAACCTATGATTACTACGAGCCAAGGCAAAAAGGGATGTACTATATAAATCCAAAATTTGTTACCGGCCATATTGGATTCTCTTCCGATTACAGAAAAGCAATTGCACTCGATGGATCGCTGAGCCTGTATTATGTATCCAGTAACGGGGCGAAAGGCCACGCGGGCAGTATTTCGCCGATTTTCAGAGTCAACAACCATCTTACATTTAATTTTTGGGTTGGATATGAGAAAAACATTAATGATCACGGATTTGTCGCAAAACAGGATGAGAAAATTATCTTTGGAAGAAGAGGGATAAATACTTTTGAGAATAAAGTGAGCGGGAAATATCTGTTCAAAAACAATATTTCACTGAGTCTTGTTGCACGTCATTATTATTCGCGAGGCAAATACGACGGTTTTTATACGTTGTTGGATAACGGTTATCTTGAGCCACTTGAAACCTATAGCCAAAACCACGATTTCAGCTTCAATTCATTTAATATCGATATGGTTTTCTCCTGGATTTTTGCCCCCGGAAGCAGTTTTAATTTAGTTTGGAAGAATGAAATAACCCGCGAAAAAGACATTGTTTCGGGAAATTACTTTAACAACCTGGATGATACGTTCCAGGAACCACAACTTAACAATCTCTCTCTCAAGGTACTTTACTATATTGATTACCAGAAATTGAAGAAAAAAAGGAATTAAGTTCATTGATAGTGCCAGTAGTGACAGGGCGATGGCGAAAGGAGGTTGAGTAAAATACTTGATTTGTTGTGCAAGGAACTTTTGAGCTCTTGAACCTCTGAA
The DNA here is from genome assembly GCA_963665485.1 of Bacteroidales bacterium. Lineage (GTDB taxonomy): Bacteria > Bacteroidota > Bacteroidia > Bacteroidales > UBA4417 > UBA4417. Next base: position 4,170,780 of record OY762227.1, read on the forward strand.
TCTCCGAACCTTTGAACTTTTGAACCCTGATTCACTGAAAATCCGGTAGTTCCTAAAACATTAAATGTACCTTTGTAAGCAGAAACTGAAATATGATATCAGGTAAAAACATTCACAAATCATATGGAGCACTCGAAGTGCTCAAAGGAATTGACCTGGAAATTACCAAAGGCGAAATTGTTTCGATTGTTGGAGCTTCGGGTGCAGGCAAAACCACGCTTCTTCAAATTATCGGCACACTCGATAAACCAACGTCAGGGTCTATCCTTTTCGACAAGCAGGATGTTGCATCGCTTAGCGAGAAACGACTGGCTTCTTTTCGAAATATGAATATCGGCTTTGTTTTCCAGTTTCACCACCTTTTACCTGAATTTACAGCGCTTGAAAATCTTTGTATTCCAGCATTTATTGCAGGAGTTTCGCAAAAAGAGGCAAAGCTTCGCGCGTTGGAATTACTTGATTTTTTGCGCCTCAGCGATAGAGCCGAACACAAACCTTCCGCTCTTTCGGGCGGCGAACAACAACGGGTTGCTGTTGCCCGGGCGCTTATGAATCATCCATCGGTAATATTGGCCGACGAGCCTTCGGGAAACCTTGATTCAGCCAACGCAAAAGAACTGCACGCATTGTTTTTCACACTTCGCAAGGAATTTAACCAAACATTTGTGATTGTTACGCACAACCAGGAACTTGCTGAAATGAGTGATCGCAAACTCATGATGCTCGATGGCAGGATAGTCTAATAAAATACAGGAAATACTTCCTGTAACTTATACATACTCAAACAAATAAAATCTTGTTTTACAATTCTGTAAAGCCAATAATTTCGGGAAACGACCGTTATTAATTTTCAAATATGAAATCAAACCTGTAAAGTCAATGAAGAATAGCATTTTCCGGAATCCTTTTAAAATACACATTCTCCTTGTTTTTATTGGAATCACCTTTTTATCGTCTTATTCTGATACCTGCTTTGCGCAGGCTAAGCCTGCTGATGCAAATTATAAAACCCTGATTCAGCAAGCTGATCAGGCCTTAATCGCAAAAGATTATGAAGGAGCCTTACTTCTTTACGAAAAAGCCAGGCTAGCCAAACCTGAATATAATTATGCTGCTGATAAAATCGGAGAAATTAATAAGCTTCTCGACGCAAGCCCCGGTGCCAAATCCCAATTATTTGAAAATATAATTCTAAAAGCTGAAAGTTTATTTAAGCTGAAGAACTACCCTCAGGCGAAGACAGAATACCAGAAAGCAATTTTGATAGATCCTTCGGCCCAATTTCCAAAGGATAGACTGGAAGAGCTAAGTGCCTTGTACAAAGATCCTACTGATGTGGCTAATTTTAATGAAGCTGTCGCTAATGGTGATAAAGCACTGGCAGTTCCAGATTTTGAGAAGGCTCTCTCGTTTTACGAAGCAGCACTCGCCTTGCAGCCAAATACAAAATTGGTGAAGGATAAAATTGCCTCCACAAAAAAACAACAAACAGATTTCAAAATAAGAACCGAACAGTCTGCAAAAAGCATCGCTTCTGCGGATGTACTGTTACAAGCCGGGAAACGCCCTGAAGCACGCCTCGAATATCAAAAAGCCGTGGATTTAACTCCTGATAATCAGTATGCCAAACAAAAGATCCAGGAGATAGATAATTATGCCAGCAATCAGAAGGCGCTTCAGGACAGCTATGATAAATCAATAGAGCTTGCAGATCAGTTTTATATAAACCGCGACTTTGCCAGTGCCCGCGTAAAATACCAGGAAGCGCTCAACGCAAAACCGGGAGCGCGGTACCCGAAAGAAATGCTCGAAAAAACCAAATCGGGTGAATCGCAGTTGTTTTCGGATCAGCAGAAGTATGAAGCGGCTCTCGCAAGCGCTGAGAACCTTTTAAAATCGGCTGACTACCCGGCAGCAATTATTGGTTTCAGATCAGCATCGGCTATAAAACCGGCTGAAACTTACCCGAAAACAAAAATTACTGAGGTAGAAAAACTTATAGCTGACAATACTTCACGTAAAGATGCATTCGATATTGCCATTAAAAACGGTGATCAGGCATTTAGTGAGAAAAAATATGATGTTGCTTTAAGTAACTTTCGAAACGCGTTATCATTATTGCCAAACGAAAAATATCCTGCTCAGAAAATAGAAGAAATCAATGCAATCACAGGAAAGCAAAAAGAAACTGATGCAAATTATACTAAATTCATTACTGATGCCGATAAACAGTTTAAGCAGGAAAAATTTGAAGATGCAATTGTAACCTATACCAAAGCACTTGAATTTAAACCAGGGGAAGCTTATCCTGAGCAAAAAATTACTGAAGCTCAGGCTAAATTAGCGACTTCAAAAAACAAGAAAGAAGCCTATGCCAACGCTATTGCCAACGCCGACCGGCTATTTTCTGAATACAAGTACAGTGAAGCATTGGAAGCATATGAACTTGCCCGCTCATTAAATTCTTTTAGTGAATATCCTATTGGTAAAATATCAGAGATTAATTTTTTATATACTAAATACTCTAAGGCACTGGAAAAAGGCAATAAAGCGCTCTCGTCAGGGAATTATGACCTCGCAATCAAATCATTCCAGGATGCTTTGATTATTAAACCAACAGATCAGGCTACCCAGGATAAAGTCACTGAAATTAAAGCGACACTTGCTACCCAGCAACAATCAGATGAAAAATACACAACTGCCATAAAAAACGGCGACCAGCTGTTTACAGGTAAAGAATACAGCCGTGCCCTGGCCGCTTACACCGAAGCTTCGGAATTAAAAAAGACAGAAAAATATCCTCAGGATCAAATCGCTAAAATCAACAAATTACTTGGTGATTTAAAGTCGTTGGACGAAAACTATACGCAGGCCGTTGCTGAAGGTGACAATAACTTTAAAAGTCAAAAACTGAATGAAGCCATTACGTCATACAATAAAGCATCTGCCCTCAAACCAACTGAAATTTATCCGAAATCACAACTTGAAAAGATCAATGGATTAGTTGCGGCTCAAACTAAGCTGGATGGAGATTATACAGCGGCTATCAATTCCGCTGACAAACTTTTCGCCGCCAGAAAGTTCGGGGACGCTATTGCTGATTATCGTAAATCCCTGGTAATAAAGCCATCCGAAAAATATCCATTGGATAAGATTGCTGATGCCGAAAAGCAAATTGCAGACCTGAGAACAATCCAGGAATCCTACACTAAAGCTATTGCGGATGGTGACAAATTCTTCACAGAAAAGGATTTTATGAATTCTTTGGCTTCATTTAAAAATGCAATTGCAGTAAAGCCGGGCGAAGCATATCCAACCCGGAAGATTACTGAAATTCAGGCCATTATTGAGAAAGACAAAGCCGAAGGTCAGCGTTACCAGGAAGCTCTCTCCCTGGCGGACAAATTGTTTAACGATAAAAAAATATCAGAGGCAATCGAACCTTATCAGCGGGCATCCAGAATAAAACCTAACGAGAAATATCCGCAGGATCAGATTGCAGAGATTAACAGGCTGATTATTGCGGAGAAAAAACTTGCCGATGACTATCAGAAATCAATAACTGATGCTGATAGTAAACTGAAAGCCGGAAAATATGATGAAGCCCGGAATTTATATTCCAGCGCCTCTATACTGAAACCTTTGGAAAAACTGCCAAAAGATAAGATTGCCGAAATTGATGGAATTCTTGCAGGTATTCAGAAGTCGGAACAGAATTATTCAAAAGCGATCAGTGATGGTGACGCAGCGTTGGCAAGCAAAAGATACCAGGATGCATTAACATTTTATACTGCTGCTTCTGTTATAAAACCTACTGAAACCTATCCGAAAACACAGGTTGAGAAGATCAATGGTCTTGTTGCTGAACTGCAAAAACTGGATACTGATTTCCTTGCTGCCATTACAACCGCAGACCAGCTTTTTGACGCAAAAAAATATAGTGAGGCTATAATCGATTATCGTAAAGCTTTAGTTCTGAAACCAACCGAAAAGTATCCATCAGATAAAATCGGAGAGACTGAGAAAATAATTGCGGACTTAAAAGCCCAGCAGGAAGCGTATGAAAAATCCATTGCCGATGGGGATAAAAAACTGGCTTCGAAGGATTATGAAAATGCACTGATCAGTTTTAAAGCTGCCAATATATCAAAACCGTCTGAAACCTACCCGGTACAGAAAATATCAGAAATTCAACTTATTATTGAGAGGCTGAAGACTGAGACAGCAAGTTACCAGCAGGCTTTAGCACTTGCGGATAAGTTTTTTGCGGATCAGAAATATCGTGAAGCGCTTGAGCCATACCAGCGGGCAAGTACCATTAAGAAAAGTGAGAAATATCCCCAGGAACAGATCGTCAGAATTAATGCTCTTCTTGCCGAACAGAAGAAAGTTGAAGAAGATTACCAGAAACTTCTGTCCGATGCTGATGTTCAGCTCAAAGCCAGTAAATACGATGAAGCCCGAACTATCTATTCAAATGCCGGTACATTGAAACCTGCGGAAAAATTCCCAAAAGATAAAATCGCTGAAATTGACGGAATACTTGCAGGCATAAAACGTAAAGACGAAAATTATTCGAAAGCAATCAATACAGCGGCTGAATTATACAATACTAAAAATCTGCCGGGAGCCATAAAATCATACGAAGAAGCCTTGCTCATGAAATCATCCGAAAAGTTTCCACAAGAACGAATAACAGCCATTAATGCAGAACTAAAAGCTATTGACGATAATTATTCGAAAGCCATTGCTTTGGGAGATAGCAAACTGGCTTCCAAAAACATGATGGAGGCTTTAAATGCGTATCAGAACGCGTCAGAAATTAAACCGGGTGAAGTGTATCCGAAAACACAAATTGCAGGCATCAATGCTTCGCTTGCAGCTCAGAAAGAAGAACTGGAGAAAATGTATTCAGCGTATGTCGCAGAAGGCGACAGGTTGTTCGGAACTAAAGACTACTCGGGCGCTAAATCAGCGTTCGCTAAAGCTGCAGGAATCAGACCGGATGAATCCTATCCGAAACAGCGGATTAATGAAATTACCAAAATTGTTGAAGAAATAGAACTCGCGCGCAAAGCTGAATATAACAAGGCGCTTGGCGAAGCTGACAAACTTTACAATACCAACGTTTTCGACCTTGCTATTGATGCCTATGAAGCTGCCGCTAAGATCAATCCCGGTGATTCCTACCCCGGTCAGCAGATTGGCAAAATAAGGAAATATATGTCGGATCATGCCATTCAGGATCTGTATTCACAAACACTCGTCATCAGCGAAGGCAACGAAAAGAAATTCACTTTTTCAGCCATTGAGCCACGCTTGCGTAAAAATAATTATATCCTTCTGAAAGCACGATCGACCGGCAAAACAGTACCTAAAGTTTATCTAAATTATGGTAAGGACGGACAGAAAAACGGAGGAATTGTACTGCGAAGCCTTGATAAAACAACCGTTAGCGATTATCTTGTCCGAATCAGCGTTCAGGACAAATGGTATCGCGAAGATAATAACTGGATCAGCCTCTCAGTTGAAACAGGGGATATTGAGATTACAAAAGTTCAGATTGCTGCCGGAGAGTAAGTCCTGCTATTACGAAAATTTAAGTTTGAAGAGATATCCGGCAAAGAGTGACAGTATGAAATACTATATTTCAAAAATCATGAACGGTTCCACTTGTGTGAAATTATTTTAGAAAGGTTGGGAAAAAGTTTCTAACTTGTTCCCGTTTTACATACACCTACTTGTTGTGCTTGTATTACGAAAAATTGTCATAGTAATTTAAAAAAACAATTCTTCAAAACGACAAACTCTATTATGAATCAACATTTACGGAAACTGTTAACAACGAATTTTCTGATTCTTTTAATTGGATTCATTTCCATACTCACTTTTACTAATCCGTGCCTGGCTCAGGATAAAAAAACAGCTGAAACGTATAAAACATTAATAAAACAAGGCGACAAAGCTTTCGCTGCGCAGGATTACAAAGGGGCTTTACACTGGTACGAACAAGCGCATGAGGCCAAACCTGAATATAATTATGCCTCCAATAGAATTGATGAAATCACAAAAATACTTGATTCTGATTCAAAAGTTCAAACTACCCAAAACAAGAAGAGTATTTCCACCTATAAAACACTAATAGCTCAGGCTGACTATGCCTTCGATGCTAAAGAGTACGCCGATGCCTGGCTCCTTTACGAAAAAGCGTATCAGACAAGACCAGACTATAATTATTCGTCCGATAGAATCGACAAAATAAATTCTCTGCTTAATGCCTCACCGGATACTAAGTCCCAAATTTTAAAAACTAAAATCCAAAAAGCGGATAGTTTATACGCGCAAAAAAACTTCCAGCTGGCAAAACCAGAATATCAGAAAGCTTTATTACTCGACCCGACTGCCCAATTGCCTAAAGACCGGTTGGAGCAGATAAAGACCAATTACATTGATCCCGATGATATGGCAAACTTCAATCTTGCCATTGCCAATGGTGACAAGGAACTTGCCTTATCTGATTACGACCAGGCTACCATATTTTATGAAGCAGCCCTCGAATTGCATCCCAGCTCAAAATTTGCAGCCAAAAAGATCGCTGATACAAAAAAGCAACAGGCTGATTATACGGCACAAACCGGAAAATCTTCAATTAATACCACTTCAGTAAATAATCCGCGTCAACCCGAAAAACCTGTCCAGGACGTAGCTGAAAGCCAAAAACCATCAGCTGGCGTAGTTAAAAATCAAACCGCTAAAGAAAATTCGAAAGAAGCAGAAAATAATACCAATTCTAAAAAAGTCCCGGACAATAAAGCAATATCGGAAGAGCAAGGTGAATCGCAAATGCAAAAGGACCAGCAGAAATATAACGCCACCCTTGCAAGTGCCGAAAAACTCTTACTATCAGCAGATTATGAAGCTGCTTTGAAAGAATTTAAATCAGCGTCAGCCATTAAACCCTCTGAATCATATCCACTTGTAAAAATATCAGAAATTGAGGCTAAGCTGGCACTGCTAAAAAACATGGAAGGAAACTATGCGTCAGCAATTGCTGATGGCAACCGGTTTTTATCAGATTCAAAGTACAACGAGGCATTAAATTCTTATAAACAGGCACTTACGATTAAACCAAATGAGACATACCCTGTTTCAAAAATATCGGAAATCAATCTGATACTTGATAAACTGAAAGCAGATTCTGATAATTATTCCCAGGCTATAAGAACAGGCGAAAAAGCGAAGGCAGCAGCCGATTATAGTCTTGCGTTAAAGTCATTCCAGGATGCCCGGAAAATAAAGCCTTCAGAGCAATATCCGCAGGAACAGATAAACGAAATAAAGGCATTGTTGGCAAATCAGCAAAAAAATGATCAAAAATATATAGCCGCTATAAATAAGGGTGACCAGCTATTTGCCGGAAAGGATTACAACAATGCGCTCATGGCATACTCCGAAGCTTCTGAATTAAAAAAGAATGAGAAATACCTTCAGGACCAAATAACTAAAATCAAAATAATGCTTGCCGATTCGCGGTCAGCTGATGAGTACTATAATATAGCCATTTCAGAAGGCGACAGGCTGTTCGGGATAAAGGATTACGTGGAAGCTAAATCAGCTTTTGTGAAAGCATCAGGATTTAAACCGGCTGAAAGCTATCCCAGGCAACGCCTTATTGCGATAGATAAAATTATTGAGGAAACGGCAAAGGCACGCTCAACCGAATATAATACCGCGATTGAAATTGCCGACAAACTTTATAACAAAAAGGTTTTCGATCAGGCAATTGATGCGTATGAAACTGCGGCAAAAATCAATCCGGGCGATAGCTATCCTGAACTGCAGATTGGCAAAATCAGGAAATACATGTCCGATCACGCAATTCTGGATCTGAATTCGCAAGCCTTGGTTATCAATAAAGGCAATGAAAAGAAATTCAGTTTTTCGGCTATTGATCCAAGCCTGCGCAAAAATAATTATATCCTTCTCAAAGCCCGGTCCACCGACAAAACCCCTCCGAAAGTATACCTGAATTATGGAAAAGACGATACAAAAAATGGAGGTATAGTACTTCGAAATCTTGATAAAACCACCCTCAGAGATTTCCTTATCAGCATCAGTATCCAGGATAAATGGTTCAGGGAGGAGAATAATTGGATAAGTATAGCTGTTGAAACCGGAGGTATTGAAATCACTAAAGTTCAGATTGCAGCCGGTGAATGAGAATAATGTGATAATGTGGTAATTTGAACATTTGAACATTTGAAAATGAGGGAATAAGAGAAATGTGAAGATTTATGATCTATACATCTTTTGTTAATTTCTATAATAAACAGTCCAATTCTCTGTGATCCTCCATATCATCAGTGCCTCTGTGGTATATATTCGGAATACTTGAAATCTGATTAAAACAATTCTTTGAGTTTATTAATATTTTCAGATATTTGCCGCACGTTAATACACACATTCAAATGGCAGACCTGACAGAGCACTTCAGCAAATTTCGTAAGGAAATCGTAGGAAATGACCTGGAATACACAACAAATTTTGGAATACAGAAAATGATTTATGCCGACTGGGTTGCCAGCGGCAGGCTATATGGCCCGATAGAAGAACGGATTTCGAAAGTTATCGGCCCCTGGGTTGCTAATACTCATACCGAAACCTGTGAGAGTGGCCAGCTCATGACCAAAGCCTATCACAAGGCACAGCACATCATTAAAGAACATGTAAATGCCGGCCCTGGCGATGTGCTAATAACGTCAGGATTCGGAATGACAAATGTGCTGGTAAAATTCCAGCGGATGCTCAACCTGAAAGTTCCCGAAAAAAATATCGCCGGTGAATTCATCTTTACTGGTAAAAAACCTGTGGTTTTTATTACCCACATGGAACACCATTCTAACCACACTTCGTGGTATCATACCATTGCCGATGTTGAAGTTATTCCTCCAGGGAATGATCTGCTTGTGGATCCGGATAACCTTAGGGAATTACTTAAAAAATTTGAAGACAGACCACTTAAAATAGGATCATTTACCGCTTGTTCCAATGTTACCGGGATAGAAACTCCCATTTATGAACTGGCACGTGCTATGCATGAAGCAGGTGGTTTTTGTTTTGCCGATTACGCAGCTTCAGCACCCTATGTTGATATAAATATGCACCCCGGCGATCCTATGGAAAAGCTGGATGCTGTTTTCTTTTCTCCTCATAAATTCCTGGGTGGCCCGGGAACTTCAGGCGTTTTAGTTTTCGATTCTTCGCTGTATCATTGCAGGGTTCCAGATGCGCCAGGAGGTGGCACCGTGGATTGGACAAATCCCTGGGGCGAATATAAATTCATTGATAATATTGAAATTCGTGAAGACGGTGGCACACCAGGATTCCTGCAAGCCATGAAAACAGCCTTGTGCATTGACCTGAAAAACAAAATGGACACCAGCATGATGAGGCAGCGCGAAGATGAACTAATTAAAATCGCGTTTAAAGAACTATGCTGCATTCCCGGTATTCATATCCTGGCTGATACACAAAAAAAACGCCTGGGAATCATTTCTTTTTTTATTACTGGGCTTCACTTTAATATGGTTGTAAAGCTGCTGAGCGATCGTTTTGGAATACAGACCCGCGGCGGTTGCGCCTGCGCCGGTACTTACGGCCATTTTTTACTGGATGTAAGCCATGAGAAATCCCGACAGATCACTGATCTCATCACACATGGCGACTTGTCGCAGAAACCAGGCTGGATCAGGCTGTCACTCCACCCTACCATGACTAACCAGGAACTTTATTATATAATAGATGCTATTAAACAGATTTCAGTCCATCACCCGGAATGGAAAGATGACTATTTATATAATAAACATACTAACGAGTTTACGCACAAGGATGAATGGCAAAAGAAAGATGAATTGGTAAATAGTTGGTTTATTCTTGACGTTTAATGCCTTTAAGGATGCAAGAAAATTTCGGCATTCATAAAATTGGAGAAATATATTGGGATTTATATCAGAGTAGGGCTTGACTGAATCTTTTTAACTTTAGCAACATCAATTTGCTTTCCGTAAAACAATAAGTGTGATTTCAGGTCTGGTACCAATGCGACCAGGATAGCCCAATGTTCCGGCACCCCTGTTAACGTATAAATATTGCTTTTCGCCGTTTTCGTGTACTTTCTCGTATAATCCCGCCCATTCCTTGAAAAGAAATGCTGCTGGACTCCATTTTATAGAGCCGCTCTCAATGGCAAATTGAAAAGCATGCGTATGTCCTGACAAAGTCAGACCAATCTCAGGATAACTAGTATTAACCTCACCACCCCAATGGGAAGGATCATGAGACATTAGAATCTTATATTGTGTTGATTCAGTTCCTTTAATTGCTTTTCGCAGATCGCCCTTTTTCCCGAAGCGTTTTGATTCACTCCAGTTTTCGACACCAATAATAGCGATGGAAGCAGAATCTCTGATTATAATTTTGTTTTGATTACGAAGGAGTTGCCAGCCAATACGGTCATAAAAGTTAAACAATTCTTTGTCATTATTATCTTTGTCTTCCTGCGAATCCCATCTGGAATATTCACCATAATCGTGGTTGCCTAATATCGAGTAAATTCCGTCCTTCGCTGTAAAACGCTTCATTTCCGTTTCAAAAGGATAAACTTCGTCAGTTGAGAAACTAACCATGTCACCCGTGAATAAAATCACATCAGGGTTTTGTTCATTTGCGATACGCGCAATTTCTTTAATCGGTTTATCATTAAGAAAACCTCCCAGGTGAAAATCGCTGATCTGAATAATCTTATATCCATCAAATTCCCGGGGTAAATTTTTAACAGGTAATTCAATCTTGGTGAGTTTAAAATCATTAACCCAGAAAAACATTCCTGAAACGCAGATCAACATCACAAAAGTTGCTATTCCGGCTGAAGTAAGCAGGAAACTACGTGGTCGGTACCATTTTCCTAAACGCTCTATATTTTCGGGATTTATTTGCCTGATTACATTTAGAGGAATAATAAAAATATCCCCAAAAACAATCAACGTCAGAAAAATGCCTTTGCCAATAAGCAGGATAAGTAGAACTCCCGGAAAATAGATTCTTAAAAACGAATTCCAATCAATATAGGGCGTTAAAACACCACTTATAAAAAACAATAACAGCGTGTATAAGGGCACCCAATATGCTACCGTTAGCATTCTTTTAAAACGCTTTGTGAAATGCTTACGTACCGAATACCAGTATCGCATATCGATCAAAGCGAGTAAAGCAATTACTGTTAAGCGACTGGTATATTTGGGAAATTCGTAACCACCGGCTAAAAGGATAATAACAGCAACTGCTACCATCTGCAAAACATACCTGGGTTTTAAGACTCTCATTTGTTTTTTATACAAACGTAAATATATAAAAATAAATCAACATTACATTAAAATTAAAGAAAGCTGTTATTACATCAACAGCTTTCTTTAACTACTGATTATAAATCGCTTATGAACTTGCTTTCACAAAATTCACAAGACCTTTGGCTTTAAATATACCTACCAGTTTATCCGGAAGTGGCGAAAAGCTATAAACTTTCCCGGCAATTGTAATTTTTCCCAATTCAAAGTCTATATCAACCTTGTCGCCCTGCTTATACGCATCAACGGCATCGGGAAGCAAAATTATCGGTAACCCCTGGTTTACTGATGAACGATAAAAAATGCGGTTAACGCTTTTACAAATTACGGCTTTGATACCTGCAAATGCTAATCCGACCGAGGGATGTTCCCGTGAACTTCCACAGCCGAAATTTGCGCCAGCAATTAATATATCATTTTCTTTCACCCTTTCGGCAAAACTATCGTCGAACCCCTTGAAAAGGTGTGGCATAATTTTTTCAGCCTCTGAGCTTTTCACATTATACGTAAGGTTTCCTGCAAACATCTGGTCAGTATTCAGGTTGTCGACATCGGCATAATTCCAGGTTCCGTTCGCGTACCGGTCATCATCTGCGCTAATATCCACGGTTTTGCTTTGCGTAATAGAAAAAGGATATTTATCGTTTGCATCGATTCCTCGTGGATCCGAAATTTCACCTTTAAGTGCAGAATATGCAACAACAGCAGGCGATGCAAGATAAATAAAGGAAGTTTTATTTCCCATTCGTCCTTTAAAATTGCGGTTTGCTGTGGAAATAATGGTCATATTATCGGCAGGAATTCCCTGTCCGGTTCCCAGGCACGGGCCACATGAAGGAGCGAGAACGCTGGCGTTAGCTTCCATGAAGATCCGTATCAGACCTTCGTCCATGGCCTGTAAATAAATTTGTTGTGACGCAGGAATAACAAGCAACTGAAAACCTTCCGGAACTTTATTCCCTTTCAGAACCATGGCAGCCTCACGTAAGTCATCAATGCGGCCATTAGTACATGTACCGATCATGGCTTGTTGTATCTTGGTTCCTTTAACTTCTGACAGCGCTTTTACATTGTCAACATTATGAGGAGCCGAAACAACAGGAAACAATTCATCCAGGTTAATCACAATTTCCTTAGCGTAAACGGCATCGGCATCAGCCCACGTTCCTTCTACATCTGAACAGAGGTGTTTTTTCAAAATAGCATCGGTTGGAAAAACCGCGTTCTTGGCACCCATTTCCGAAGCCAGGTTGGCAATCGTCATCCTGTCGGAAATAGACAAGGATTTTACACCTTCACCATGGTATTCGATCGACATATAATCGGCACCGCTCGAACCTATCATGCCAATAATCCAGATCGAAAGGTCCTTGCCATAAACGCCTTGTGGCAGTTTTCCATTCAATGTAATTTTTATTGATTCGGGCACCCTGAACCAGGTTTCGCCCTGACGCCATAAGCCAGCAGTTTCGGTACGGTCAATTCCTGCAGCAAATGCGTTAAAGGCACCCGCTGTGCATGTATGACTATCGCTTCCAACAATAATCATATTTGGTTTGGCATAATCACCCATAATCTGGTGACATATTCCTTTTCCTACATCATGAAATTTCTTTATTCCCTGTTCTTTTACAATATCACGGATTTTCTGATAGTCATTGGCTAGTTCGGCACTTGTAGGCGGAGCGTTGTGATCAAGAACAATCAGTAACTGGTCGGCATCTTTTACCTTTTCGCCACCCATCTTTTTAAAAGTATTGGAGATACTGGCAGTGTTATCATGAGTTAATATGATGTCAGGCCTGCGAAATACGATTGCGCCAGCTTCGGCACCCAGAATTTTTTCAGCGAATGTTTTTCCCATAAAAAGTATTATTAACTGTTTATCATTATGTTACTGAATTTTCAGACAAATAAATCAAGTAAAGTTTAAAGCAGTAAATTTCGAAAAAAGTTATTAAAAAAAAAGAAAATAATGAGTCAAGAAAACTACTTCATCATTTAAATTACAGAAGCCTAATTTTCATCTATATTGTTAGAACCAAAATCCTGCATCAACATCCGTACGGGGCATTTTCCTACCCCATCCAAAATCAAAAGTACCATCGTTATAAATCGTTATACTATGTATACCCATCCGTCCTGTCATAATTGAAAGTTCTTCTTCCCCCCCCTCCAGTGTATATATCAGGATCAATACTGCTGGCAAAAGAAAATCAGTATCAGGATTACAAGGAAGATATTTCTCATTAGAACAGATAAAAGGATTATAACATGTTGAATATATGATATTTATAAATTAACCAGGCATTCACTGTTTGACCTAACTGGTTTTATTTATAAGTCAAATAGCGTGGTTATTATTGCTCTGTATTATCAGTAAGAAATACATTTTATCTATAGCATGTATGGCACTTTTAGGAAGGGTAACAGCTGAAATGAATAATTTTTTCAGAAACTTTAAATAAATTTGCTCTTGTCAATATTATGTGTACTTTTGCACTCCCTTATTGAAGGAACTTAATCGTTTTTTCATAAACCATTGGAGAGATGGGTGAGTGGCTGAAACCAACAGTTTGCTAAACTGTCGTACTCGATTAGGGTACCGGGGGTTCGAATCCCCCTTTCTCCGCCAGTTCTTTTAAAGATTAAAATTGAAGTTTTTTTTTGCCTGAAATGTTTGATTTCGAAAAGTTAGAAGTATATCAACTGATGAAAGAACAGCACAACAAAGTGATGTTGATGCTTAGGCAAGATGCTCAGATGGACCGTCAGGTTCATGACCATTGGAAAAACTCTATGTTACTCGCGGTGATGAACCTGGTTCAGGCTTCAGCAAGAGTAAATAGTTTGGAGAAAAAAGATTTGATTACCGTATCTAGGGGATACATTTTTGAATGTTCATCACTGCTTGACCTGGTGAAATCCACCAACGGAATAACATCCGTTACTTACCAGGAGTTGTACGACAACTACGAGCGGATTTCGAAAATGTTGCTTGGGATGTATAAAAGTTTTAATAGTAAAGCTGATTAAATAGTTCGGGGTATAGCGCAGTCCGGTTAGCGCACCTGGTTTGGGACCAGGGGGTCGTAGGTTCGAATCCTACTACCCCGACTCTTAAGCCTGTAAATCAAAGATTTACAGGCTTTTTCTTTGTGCATAATAGAAATAATACTTTTAACAGAAGAATAAAAAATATTCCTTTTCTTAAAATTGTTGAAAATAAAAATGTCACCAACTAAGTGCTGATGACATTGTTCGAGCGGAAAACGAGATTCGAACTCGCGACCCTCAGCTTGGGAAGCTGATGCTCTACCAACTGAGCTACTTCCGCGTTACAGGCTGCAAAAATACTAAATCATTGCAGTTTTACCAATAAATTTTAAAATTCTAAATCCCTTCCCAAATCCGATATCCCCAGGCTTCGAGGGAAAAGCATGGTGTATCGCCCATAATAACCTGCATTTCAGTTACTACATCTTTATATTTCCCCTGGAAACCGCTGCCTGTAAAGTGAAAATCCACCTGTTCGGGGCTTAGATTCAATACAACTAGAACTTTGTTTTCGGCGCTTTCACGAATAAACCCAAGCACTTTATCGTCCCTGTCGGTAGTAATTAACTTAAAATCCGATTTAGGCTGAAGGCTCCAGAGTGCCGGGTTTTGTATCCGAAGATGAGCCAGTTTCGAATACAGGACAGCCATTTTATCCTGTTTCCAGTCGATACAATCTTTATCAAAAAACTCGAGCCTGCGATGATTCCCGGCTTCCATACCCGAATAGATAAGCGGCATGCCGGGAAGCGTAAATATCAGAACAGCAAAAGCTTCGAGAGCATAATTCAATCGTTCAATCTCCGATCCATTCCACGAATTTTCGTCGTGGTTGCTGATAAACATAAGGTTATCGCATCCTTCGGGGAAATCTGTTATTTCGGAAGGTATACGCCAGCGTATTTCATCAGCCGTGTATTTACCTTTTGCGATATCATTCCACACATGCATCAGGTTCCAGTTATAGAGCACATCAAACGCTTCTTCAGTCAGGTCGCGCTGTTCGGCTTCGGCCAACATAAAAACATGTTTAACGGAATCTAATTCTTTGCGCGCGGCGTTCCAGAAATCAGTTGGAACCAGCATGGCCATATCGCACCGGAATCCGTCAATATCGGCAGTTTCGAGCCAGAATTTCATGCTGGATATCATCTCCACACGTAAATCCTGGTTTGAATAATCAAGATCAATTACATCTTCCCATTCCGGAAACGGGGGATGCACCTCGCCGGCTTCGTTCCTGGTGTAAAACTGTGGAAATTCCTTTACCCAATTATGATCCCATGCCGTATGGTTGGCTACCCAATCGAGGATAACATACATTCCCATCGAATGAATTTCACGCACAAGATCTACAAATTCTTCCATTGTGCCATAAGCGGCATCCAGTTCACAATAATTACGGATGGAATAGTAACTTCCAAGTGTGCCTTTGCGATTGAGTATTCCCACAGGCTGTAAAGGCATAAACCATAGTATCCCGGCTCCCAGTTCCTTTAATCTCGGCAAATGCTGCCTGAATTCTTTTATTGTGCCTCCGGGCGAATATTGTCTCAGGTTCACTTCATATACTACCTGGTTGCGTGCCCATTCGGGGAATTTATATTTTTGACTCACGTTATTGTGGGAGTTAGGTTTTAGGGATTTGGATTTGGGGGAAAATACCTGATTTCAATCTTAAAACAAGATTGAATTTCCGGTTCTAAGCACAGAACTCTGTGCACATACAGAAATTTACAAATGAAAAATTTCACCTGCAGTATCGAAATCAATATAGAAATCGGCCAGGCCTTTTAAGGATTGTACCGCTTTATGTTCTTGAGCGAGTACTTCCATCCTGAAATCATCAAGAACTTCTTTGTGCGTTTCCTTTTGCTCCTCCCAGGTATCTTCGTAGGTAAGTTCGATAAACACCCTTAAGTCGCTTTGGTTGATCCTGATGGAATATAAGCCTTCAATTATAAGAACTTCGATTCCGTTGAAATCAGTATGAAGCTGGTCAACCTTTTGTGTAAACAGATCCACCAGAGGTAAGACAGACTTCTTATTCATCCGGAAATCATCAATATTGCGATTAATCGTTTTCCAGTCATATTCGTCATACCCTATCTTTTCAATGCCATTAGTTTTTCGCCATTCCAGCCGTTCGCTGGGCGGAATATGGTAATAGCTATCCATATGCAGCAATTTCACGCTTATTCCGGCTTCAATCAGTTTCCGGCCCAGCTCATGTGCAATTTCACATTTCCCGGTTCCTACTTCGCCCGAAATAGTAACTATAAACTTTGATTTGCGATCGTGTATAACTCTGTCAAACAAAGTTGCTGCAGCATTCGTATGCTTTCTTTCAATGGTAACAACGTCGTTCAGCATAATTGAATTTCTTTTTAAAACATTCTACTTCCCATTTCATTCAACAAACAACACTAAATTTGCCGTTTTGACGAACAACGGCAAAATTACAATGAAAAATCCGATTTTTAGCCTATTTACTTTACCAACGAAACAGGAAAGTGATTGTTAAACCACGAAGATATCATAGAGATACCGAGAAATACAGCTGTAAATAAAATAGTGCATATTAACCGTTTTCAGTAACATAAAAGAAACTACGCTTTCCACCAAAACCCAGAATAGCTTGAAATAAAAAACAACTCCGTAAACATCTTTGTACTCCGTACCAACGTGGTAAATGAAACTAATTTATGAAACTATCCAAAAACGTTAGCGTATTCCTTCGTCTCTTTATTATACCGGCATTTCTTTTGCTTGTAATGCTGCTTATCATTAAAGCACCAGCCTGGTTTGATACTCTTTCAAACAAAAACCAGGGAAGCGCGCCCCCGGTTTCTTCTTTTGGAATAGTAATGCCTAAAGGATATTCGGTCCATGGTATTGACATTTCGAAACATCAGGGCATTATCGACTGGAAACGTGTAAGCAAGATGAGAAAAAATGACATTCGGATTTCTTTTGCTTTTATAAAAGCAACGGAAGGGATAACCCGGCAGGACGATAAATTTGAAACCAACTGGAAACAAGTCGGACAAAACGGAATACTTCGGGGAGCCTATCATTTTTATTACCCCTCGCGTGATGCTAACAAACAGGCGGATAACTTTTTAAAAGCAGTGACACTTACCAAAGGTGATCTGCCACCGGTAGTTGATATTGAATACAGCAATGGTAAACCGGCAAAAAAAATCTGTGCCGATTTGAAAGTTTTTATTGGTAGACTTGAAAAACAATACGATGTCAAACCGATAATATATACGAACATCAATTTCTATAACACTTATTTAGCTGGAAGTTTCGATGATTATCCATTGTGGATAGCCGGTTATTTTGATCACGATAGGTTTTATAATGAATTTACAACGCCATGGATTCTTTGGCAGCACAGTGAACAAGGTAAAGTGGATGGGATTCGTGGATATGTGGATTTTAATGTATTTAAAGGAAGCCTGGAGAAACTGGAAAAGATGAGGATAGATTAGGGTAAATGTTGGATGTCGGATGTCGGATGTCGGATGTCGGATGTCGGATTTCGGATTTCGGATGGTGGATGTCGGATGTTGGATGTTGAAATTTGAAATCTGACATGGAAGAAGAGGGCCTGGAAATACAAAAGATCAGGCATAAAAAAAGGAACCGAAGCTCCTTTTTTGATAATGATATCATTTTTGATGAAAACTATCGGGGATCAATCACAACGTCCTTAACATCATCCATGGTTACAACTCCACCCTGGTTACCAAAGCTATTTAATACATAGTTAATAACGGCAACAGCACTATCCTTCGAAGCAAGCTGCGGAGGCATAGGAGCTGGATATTTAACAGTTTTATTTCCAACCTTAGCGGAACCATTCAAAACCTGTGATACAGCAAGAACTTTTGATTCCAACAAGAATTTAGATCCGACTAAATTTGGGAAAACATTTGCAATTCCCTGACCATTAGCCTGGTGACAGGTTATACATTTGCCCTGTGTTTCAAAAATGGCTTTACCCATTGCCATTTGTTCAGCAGTAGGAGCCGCAGCTACTTCTTTAATAGCAGTACTGTCAGTTTTTGACTGGTCGCCGGATTTTCCGCCGCCACATGAAGTAATCATAGCAAGTCCGAAGAAGCCTGCCATTGCAAAAGCAATTAGATTTCTGGTTTTCATAGTTTGTTTATTAATTAGAGTGTAAAATTATTGATTAATGATTAAAATTATTCTCTTTATAAAATTTATTTTATTTATCAGGATGGCAACATTTATGGGCTTTTTCAATTACCGGTGTAAGCGCTTCAGCTTTAGGACTTACATATGGAATTCCCAATGATAAACCACGCAGAATAAAGAGAACACCAAGCAAAACAATTACATAAGGTGAAAGTTTATGGATAAAAACTCTTAATTTCAGGCTGATCATAGTTCCGGCCATAGATACTGCGAGCATTACCGGTATAGTTCCGGCACCAAACAATGCCATATACATCATTGCCGATACAACATCGCCAGTATTAATTGCTCCTGCCACTGCCACATATACAAGGCCACAGGGAAGAATTCCATTCAGCAAGCCAATTCCAAACAAAGAAAAAGTGCCTCCGGTGCGGAACATATTTCTGAATCCACCTAGCAACCGTGCCGAATAGTTTTCGAAAACATTGTTAAGCGATGGCATTTTTTTAAAAATCAGAGGAACCACTACCAGCGCAATCATTAAGATACCTATAACTACCGATGCCCAAAGCTGAAAACCTGCCATATGAAGCCCTTTACCAAGCAAACCGAAAATTGCTCCCAGGATCATATAAGTAATTATCCGTCCGGCATTATATACCAATCCACCACTTACACGGGTAAACCAATTTTCACTTTTGAGCGGAAGAGCCAGTGCTATGGGGCCGCACATACCGGCACAATGCGCACTGCCTACTAATCCTACTATAAATGCTGTCCAGAGAAACATGTTGTTTTGAGGGGTTAGGGGTTGGGGGTTAGGGGTTAAAGGTTTATCTCCCCTTTTTACTTTTCACTATCATTAATTCACTCTAAAAGTATTTTCATTCGCATATTCCTTGCCATCCATTTCCCAGAAGAACTTAGCAACATACTTACCTTTAATAAACTTTTGAATAGGAACACTTTGAACCATTGAAGTGTCGAACTTTATGCTATCATGAAAATCTGCGTTTTCGTCTGATGGCCTGAAAAAAACCACCTCGCCTTTAACGTCCTTCCCTTTCAAATCTTTGGGATAAGTGATTAATAACTCTTGTTGGTTTTCACTGATACTAATCTGGCTCGACAAGGCATTTGCTTTGGCGAAACGATCAATCTGTTTCTGGTATTCAAGGCCTTGAGGATAGTACTCTTCTGAAACCAAATCATTCCGTTCCTGGAAACTTTTATAAATAACAAACGCATTTGCAAGCAGAAACAATGCGATAAATATAGTAATACCAGTTCCCCAGTTAAATTTAATTTTCATTTGCTATTAACTTTATGATGTTTTCCAAAAGTAATCAAATTACGCAAAATTCCTGTTGTTTCTTTCCAATTTCCACTACCTCGCTTCCCATATGCTGACAGGACCTACATACGCTGACGTATTTTCCTTCTCATTGCGATTTTATTTAGCCCGCCTAACTGCAGTCTATTTTAACATCAATCCGTTTACTTCCTGTCCAAATCATTAGGTCCAACAAATGTGGACTTAATTTCGTCCATTTTCCTACCTTCACTTTTCACTTCAAATTCAACTTTTGTATTTGACGATTTTAGATCTGATTTTTTAATCAGAACCAGGAATTGTGCCTCGCCCACTTCTCCTGTTTTAACCACCAGAGGGCCACCAATAAGTTGAATTTCACCTTTGGGTTTGTCCAGTTCAAGATCAACCTGAAGCGTTTTCCTGGTTTTATTGATCACCTGTATCATGTAAATATTACTGTAATGAAGCGAATCATATTCCTGGAACATAGTACCTTTCTGTCGCAATATTGTCGATTCAATATCAGTACGGATCGAAAACAGGAATGCGATAAGTATCAATAAACCTGTAAGAATTACGGAGTAAAAAAGTATCCGAACATTAAATTTCAGTTTTGTTTTATCAGCAATTGAACGTTCTGATGCATAACGGATAAGGCCTTCCGGTTTTTTAATTCGTCGCATAACTGAGTTACATGCATCAATACACGCAGTACAGTTTATGCATTCCAGTTGAGTTCCATTCCGTATATCAATACCGGTTGGACAAACGGCCTGGCAGCTTCCGCATTCAACACAATCGCCTTTTCCCTTCGATGCACGGTCTTCAAGCGGATTATATTTTCCACGCGGCTCACCACGTTTGTAATCATAGGATATCACTATTGAATTGCGATCGAGTAAAACTCCCTGAAGACGGCCATATGGGCATATAATGATACATACCTGCTCCCGCAGTTTGGCAAAAACAAAATAGTGAACCATACTGAAAGCGATGATTCCGATAAATCCAGCCAAATGAGCTATTGGACCATCTGTAATAAGCTTTCCAACATAATCGATCCCTGTGATGTAAGCCAGGAAGAAATGAGCCGTAATGAAGGAAATAAAGAAGAAAATCAGGTGTTTCAATCCTTTTCGCCAGAATTTATTAAAATCCATTGGCGATTGATCCAGTTTACGCTGTTGGCTGTTGTTGCCTTCGATCCAGTATTCAATAGGACGGTAAAGGAATTCCATAAAAATAGTCTGGGGACAAATCCAGCCACAGAAAATCCTTCCGAAAATAACGGTAAACAGCACAATAAAAACAATGAACGCTATCATCGACAACACAAACAGGTGAAAATCCTGAGGATAGAACATTACCCCGAAGATAATAAATTTCCTTTCCAGAACATTAAAAAGCATGAAAGGATCACCATTAACCTTAATAAATGGAACGATAAATAAAATCGCCAATAATACGAACGAAGTTATTTTGCGGTAATTGTAGAGTATTCCTTTGGGCTTTTTGGGATAGACCCATAATCTGCTTCCATCCTCGCCTATGGTTGATTGCCTGTCGCGAAAGTCATCAAATTCTTCAAACTCTTCCATTTGGGGTATTTTTCAACAAAATTAAACAAGGCTGTGGAGTACGAGTACTTCACAGCCTTGAAATTAAATTATTTTAGTCGCATAATCGGGTAATAAAAAAGCTGATCGTAATCAGGGTATTAATTGATTTTAACCTATTTTATCGTACTTCACACCTTGCGGAGCTTTTGGATTTGGAGGATTTGTACCCTGCAAGCTGAGGATAAAACTCAGAACCTGCTGAATTTGCAAAGGGCTTAACTGATCCTTATACGAAATCATGCCTTTTTCGATAACACCGGTAATTACAACATTATACAGATTCTTTATTGAAATTGTATTGGTTGTAGAGTCACCATGAATCCAGTACTTATCAGTGAAATTAGGTCCGACCAGGCCCTGCCCTTGTGGTCCGTGGCAAGCGAAACAAATCTTTTTGTATGTTGCCTCACCAGCTGCCAGATCAGCAGCAGCTGTTAAAGGAACCATAGTTGCCAGATCAATCTGAGGTTCAGGATTAGCTTTTTTCTGATCAGTAACTGCTGACATTTCATTTGCATATTCCGCTTCCTGGAGTGGCCACCATTTGGTAACATGATACCCCAGCAAGTAAACTATTGCAAAGATGATAGTAGCATAAAACAAGTAAACCCACCAGCGTGGCAATTTGTTGTCGAGTTCCCTGATGCCATCGTATTCGTGGCCACCAAGATAACGATCTTTGGTGAGTTCGTCTATTTCCGGTAATCCGTCGTGCAATTTATTTTCATCTGTATTGCTCATATTTATTTTATTTCAAGGTTTAACTTACACCTCAGGTGATTCATATTTTTCATCGTTTTCGAAAGGCAGTTTGCCACATTCCAGTTCTTTGCTTTTTTTCATAGTAAGCGTATGAACCGCCATTACTGTAAAGAAAAGTATAAAAAGAGCCAAGGCAATGATCGGGAACCAATAAATCCCCTCAATAGTGTCGAATAATCGTGAAACAATTCCCATGATGTGCTGTCAGTTTAATTATTTTAAAGCAGTTTTACTATCCCCGACATCGGTACCCAGGCGCTGAATATAGGCGATAAGGGCGATTACCTGTTTGCTGGCTGCAACATCAATACCATTAGTTTTGAGCCCGGCAGCAATTGCTTCAGCCTGTGCTTTAAGATCATCATTGGCTTTAAGATCATATCCTGCAGGATAAGGAACACCCAGATACTGCATAACCCTGATTTTAGCCGGAGTTGCCTCAACGTCAATTTCATTTTCGGCCAGCCATGGATATTTTGGCATAATGGATTGTGCATTAATTTTCCGCGGATCCATAAAGTGGGTATAATGCCAGGAATCAGACTTATAGAGTGGTCCTGATTTTACACCTTCGCGCCATAAATCCGGCCCAATACGTTTGGAACCCCACTGGAAAGGATGATCATAAACATATTCACCTGCTTTGGAGTACTCACCGTAACGCTCGGTTTCGGAGCGGAATGGCCTGACCATCTGCGAGTGACACACATAGCATCCTTCCTTGATGTAAATATCGCGACCTTGTAATTCGAGTGGTGTATAAGGTTTAACAGTGGCTATTGTAGGAATATTGGATTTAATAAGATAAGTCGGAACAATCTCTATAATTCCTCCTATAAGAATAGCAACAATTGCCAGAATCATAAACTGAATAGGACGGCGTTCGATAAACCGGTGAAAGCTTTCACCCGATTGACGTGCGCCTTCTTTTTCAAGAGCCGGAGCTTCGGCTGCTTCCAAAGCGACAAACTCACCTGCTTTAACAGTTTTATAGATATTGTAAACCAGCAGGAACATTCCGATAAAGTAAAGGGTACCGCCAAACAACCTCATGTAATACATAGGCATGATCTGTGTAACGATCTCAAGGTAGTTAGGATATACAAGATCCCCGGCGGGAGTGAACTGTTTCCACATTGATGCTTCTGTCCAACCAGCCCAATACAGAGGAATGGAATAAAATAACATGGCCAGTGTTCCTAACCAGAAATGCACGTTGGCCAGTTTGTTTGACCACAGTTTAGTTTTGAACATACGCGGGAACAACCAGTATATCATTCCAAATGTCAGGAATCCATTCCAGCCCAAAGCGCCGATATGCACGTGAGCAACGGTCCAGTTGGTGAAGTGACTGATGGCGTTAATATTTTTAAGCGAAAGCATAGGGCCTTCGAAAGTCGACATACCATAAGCGGTTACAGCAACCACAAAGAATTTGAGAACCGGCTCTTCACGAACCCTGTCCCATGCGCCACGCAACGTAAGCAGACCATTAATCATACCACCCCACGACGGAGCGATAAGCATAATGGAGAACACTGTACCTAATGATTGTGCCCAGTTTGGTAAAGCCTGGTATAATAAATGGTGAGGCCCTGCCCAGATATAAAGGAATATAAGTGCCCAGAAATGCAGAATACTCAGTTTATACGAATAAACCGGGCGGTTGGCTGCTTTAGGCATAAAATAATACATAAGTCCGAGGTATGGAGTTGTAAGGAAAAATGCAACCGCATTATGTCCGTACCACCATTGCACGAGCGCATCCTGTACACCGGCAAAAACAGGGTAACTTTTAAAGATGGCCCATGGAATCTCCATTGAGTTAACAATGTGAAGAACAGCTACAGTTACAAACGTAGCGATGTAAAACCAGATAGCTACATAAATGTGTTTCACCCTGCGTTTGAGTATAGTCCACATCATGTTCCAACCGAAAATAACCCAGATTGCAGCAATTGCAATATCGATAGGCCATTCAAGCTCAGCGTACTCTTTACCGGTTGTAAAACCTGCCAGTAATGAAACAGCAGCTGCGGCAATAATAGTTTGCCAGCCCCAGAAATGGACTCGGGTCATCCAGTTACTTGCCATGCCCGTTTTGAGCAATCGTTGCAGTGAGTAGTAGTATCCAGTAAAGATACCATTACCAACAAATGCAAAAATCACTGCATTGGTGTGTACCGGACGAACGCGTCCGAATGATGTGAATGCCAGGCCGAAATTAGCCGCAGGGAGAACCATTTGCAGTGCAATCAACACCCCAACCAGCATGCCTACCACGCCCCAGAATATGGTGGCATAGGCAAACATCTTCACAATTTTGTTGTCGTAGTAAAATTTTTGTAATTCCATACGCTTTTTGGTTTAACTAAACTTTGTTTTGGTTTGTACTTGTTTGTTTGGGTTTATCGTCTTCATTATCAAATAAAATTCTTACAGAAGGGGAAATATCATCGTCATATTGGCCTGATTTAACAGCCCACAAAAAAGCAACAAGAAAGCCTGCTGCCACTATAATACTAAAAGCAATAAGAACTACTATAACACTCATTTAAGTATTGGAATATTGAATTAGTCAAAGATATTGAAACAGGTATTACAAAGTTCGCGAATAAAGAAATTTAGAATTATTCCGAATAAACATTTATCTTTCTGAATATTAAGCCATTAAAATATAAAGCAATTAACATATCATTAACATTCACGTTCACTCAATAAAAAAAACAGGTAAACAGGTACCTGATTTAATTAGGTATGAATTGTATTAAATTAAAATTTTCTTGATTTCGAAAGTACTGAAACCGACAAACTTGCAAAAGTGACTACCGAGATTGAACTTAAGGGCATCAGGATAGCAGCATATACCGGCGACAATAATCCCTGTATGGCAAATGAGAGTCCAACAATGTTGTATAGAAACGAAATAAAATAACTTGTGTACACTATTTTCATCGCCGTCCTGGAGAAAAGCAAGTAATCCTGCAACCTTGCAAATTGGTTAGATTGCAGTATTGCATCACAGGCAGGCGAAAAATGGTAGATATCGTCGGCAATTGTAATTCCGATATCAGCTTTAAGCAAAGCGCCCGCATCATTCAGCCCGTCGCCTATCATTATTACATTACGCCCATTAGCTTTTAATTCATGGATATATTCCAGTTTATCAACAGGAGTTTGATTAAAATGCAATTGGGTTTCAGCAGAAAAGTATGTTCTCAGATTCCCCTCTTCCGAATTATTATCGCCTGTTAAAAGGTGAAGTTGCATTTTTTTTATTGCGGATATTACCTCGGATAATCCATCGCGGTAATGGTTTTCCATTTTAAAAAAGCCACGAAATTTATTGTCTATCGAAACATAAACAGATGATATTTTACTTTCTTCAGATTCTTCATTTCCTAAAATAAAACGCCTCGACCCAAGCATAACGCGATGGGTATCAACCATTCCTGTTATCCCTAATCCGGAAATTTCTTTATATCCATCAACGTCAAGCAAAGCACTTACCGGCAACCATTCACTCACCATCACCGAAAGCGGATGCGTAGAATTTCGAGCTACTGACCTGATTAACTGTTCTTCATCTGTAGTAAGCTCATTACCGTCCCATCCGATATTCATTGTCCGCGAATGAGTAAGAGTTCCTGTTTTATCAAACACTACAGTATCGGCATGGGTAAGCTTTTCGATCACTTCTGTATTTTTAATATAAAAACCATTCCGACCGAAAACACGCATTACATTGCCAAAAGTAAAAGGAATTGTAAGCGACAATGCACAA
Organism: Bacteroidales bacterium; assembly: GCA_963665485.1. Taxonomy (GTDB): domain Bacteria; phylum Bacteroidota; class Bacteroidia; order Bacteroidales; family UBA4417; genus UBA4417. Next base: position 4,196,892 of record OY762227.1, read on the forward strand.
GGACAAGCTACTATCAGAATTGAAGCAAATACATAAACAGCTTTACCAAAGTCAGTAAAAGACCAATAAACTCCCGCGCTAAACGCAATTGCTAGGATAACAAGCGTAAAATAATGGCTCACTCTGGTAATAACGGATTGCATCTGAATTCCTGATTCTTCTTCACCCATCTTATCTTCATTCCATAATTGGGTAAGGTAACTTTGAGCAACTTCTTTTTCGACCCTGAGTTTGATGGCAGCCCCGGACTGCTTTCCACCTGCAAAAACAAAATCTCCGACTTTTTTAGCGACAGGAATGGATTCACCGGTCACAAAACTATAATCAATATTTCCTTCACCTTCCGATAAAATTGAATCAACAGGTATAAGCTCACCGTTACGGACTAATATCAGATCGCCGGTTTTCAAATTTTTAAGTTGAACAAAATCTTCTTTTCCATCCAGCAACCGCGTTACTGCAATCGGGAAATACGAGCGATAATCCCTGTCAAATGATAAAGATTGATAGGTACGACTTTGGTACCAGCGGCCGATTAGCATAAAAAAAAGCAATCCTGCCAGGGAATCCATATAACCGGTACCGGATCCACTGAATATTTCGTAGCTGCTTTCCAGAAACAATGCTAATATACCTATGGATAATGGCAGATCAATACTAATAATCTTTTTGCGAAGGCTTTTAAACGCTGACAAAAAGAAATCGCTGCTGCAGAAAGTTACAACCGGCAATGCTAAAATAAAAGAGACAATTCCAAATGTGCCTGCCATCAGTTGATCAATGGCCTCGCCACCCGGCAAATAATCGGGAAAGCTGAGAAGCATTATATTGCCAAAAGCAAATCCTGCAACCCCTATTTTCATGATCATCCTTCGGTTGGCTTTCTGATGATCGTCTTTCTTCCCTTTATCATAACTGATATCGGGAATATAATGAATAGTATGCAAAAGCTCAATAACCTGCCTTAAACTAATTTCACTTTCACGAAAGGTAATGCTGACTTCTTTCCTTACAAAATTAACATGTGAATGTATGATTCCATGATGCAGGTCAGCAAGGTTTTCCAGAAGCCATATACATGAACTGCAATGAATTGCAGGTATAAAAAGATTAATACGTGAAATACCTCCATCAGAAAAATCAAGAAGTTTCTGGCGGATTTCATCGTTATCGAGATATGCATAGCGTGTACCGGAAGTGTTTTCCTGATCAAGGCGGATACCAGGTGTAGGCATCATATCGTAATATCTGTCCAGTTTCTTTTCCGACAGAATTTGGTACACCATACTGCAACCATTGCAACAGAATGGCTTTTCGTCCCAAATCACCGGATTTTTACCGCAATCCTGCCCGCAATGTATGCATTCAGCCATCACTCAAATTTTATCTTACGGCAAAAATAGACAAATAAACATGTGAAGAAACGCAAATCAGTACGTCTTTGCCGCAATGATCAAAAAAAAAAGACCCCGGTAACAGAGGTCTTTTCAATACTATATTAATATTCCGGATTATTCTTCTAAAGCGATCTGGTCGTTTCCGAAACTGATTCCCAGTCCACGCGCTGTTTTCATAAGAGCAGTGTCGAGCGTTACGAGGTTTGGTTTCTGAATAGCGTCTTCGAGTGTAACGCTGGTAATGTAAGGATGGTTATATGAAACCATACGTCCAAACTCCTCATTCAGAACCATTTCGAAAGCTTTAACACCAAACTGTGAAGCCAGAACCCTGTCGTATGCAATAGGAACGCCTCCACGCTGAAGGTGACCTAAAACAGTAACCCTGATATCGTGTTCGCAACCAAGCGTTTTGAGGTCATCTTCAAGTTTAAATCCTATACCACCAAGGCGTACATGCTCGTAACCTACTTCGGTGCTTTTTTCGCCAATAATTTCTCCATCTTTTGGTTTGGCGCCTTCAGCTACAACAATAATCGCAAATCCTCTGCCTTTATGGAAACGGGCATTTATTTTCGAAAGTACTTCAGCAGTATCGTATGGAATTTCAGGTAGAAGGCATATTTCGGCACCACCGGCTACCGCTGCATTTAATGCAATCCAACCTGCGTCGCGTCCCATTACTTCGAGAATGAATACCCGATTGTGACTGGCAGCGGTTGTAACAAGTTTATCAACAGCTTCTGTAGCAATTTCAATGGCTGTCTGGAAACCGAATGTAGAATCCGTTGCTGACAGGTCATTATCAATGGTTTTAGGAACACCAATAATATTCAGACCCTGTTTGAAAAGTCTTTGTGAAATACGTTGAGATCCGTCGCCACCAATGCTGATAACTGCGTCAATTCCGAGGTACGACATCTTGCGTATCATTTCATCGGAGCGATCAACATATTCCCATTCACCTTTTTTATTCTTCACAGGCCATGCGTAAGGGCCGCCTTTATTCGTGGTTTGAATAATTGTACCGCCCTGGTAGTGGATACCAGCCACTTTTTCCGAATCCAGAATCATAAGTTCGGTGGGTTCGTTTAGAATTCCATCGAAAGCTTTTATACTTCCCAGAACTTCCCAATCAGTTTCTTGTGAAGCGCGCTTAACAATTGCCCTGATAACTGCATTTAAACCGGGGCAATCGCCTCCACCGGTAAGGACCATTACTCTTTTCATATATTTATATTATTGAAAGCCAAATGTTTATGGCGCTATTTTACAATTTTCAAAAATCGGTGCAAAGTTATGAAAAATTAATTTCCAATTGCTAATTAATATGATGTCGTGTGTGCAATAATAGCTTTGAGTAAAAAATGCGTGAAAGTCAGATAGTTCCGGAATTTAAATACGTTTTTTATTGCCGTGAATTAAATATTCATTTTCTTAACAATTTGAATTTAAGGCACTTAAAAATTTTCTAAGTAAATTACTGAATTAAACAGGAAAGTTAAAACTGCGGATAGTAAAGGCTCAAAAGCAGCTACTACTATTTCATTTCACAAATTCAAATGAAGTTCAATACCAAAGCAAACAAAATCAGAGTACTAAACACTTTGCAGAAGAATGCCTGAACTATGCTAAGTAAAAAGTAATCAGTTATTCCATCGTATCGAATTCCTCCGCTTCCCGTGAGGTAAGATTCGTGTCACGAATTAATTTTTCGCGGGTTGGCTGGCTTAACCAAAAGAGGACCAATCCTGCTAAGGGCCAGAGTAATAACAACGAATCTCCTAATAACAGGAATAAAACCGTCGCAAAAAAAGCAGGCGCTTCAATAAGTGCCCCTAGTAAAATAGTAAGTTCGCGCCAGGCAACCAGCTTCCTGTCGAGGGTTGGCAACGTTTTTAGTATATCAAGTTTTTTAGGAAAAATTGCTTTGTAAGCCATAAAAACAACTCCTGTAATTACAACTAACGTAATTAGAAACGGCGCACGTTCTGATTGAGTTAAATCTGTCGCAGAAAAAGGACCATTAACTCTATTTAAAAACAATGACACTAAAACAAATAATACTATTCCCATTGCCAGGGCAAAGTATACGATTCTTAGACTTTTCAGATAATTTGTTTGCATTGGGGATGTGGGATTAGTGGCAGGTAATAGTTATTGGTTATTGGTTATTGGTTATTGGTTATTGGTTAATCGTTAATCGTTATTGGTTAATCGTTATTGGTTAATCGTTATTGGTTAATCGTTATTCGTAATTCGGTATTAAAAATCCATATAATTGACCATTGAGAATTGGAAACCGGAATTATTTGCCTCAGGGATTAAGATTCATACCCCGGATAATGCAGTATTGATAAATCAGTTTTTCATTTCTCTGGTGCAATTCATCAAAAGTATCAATTGATTCCCTAATTTTGACGAATCTAAAATTTATTTTTCAACAGATTAATTCTTTTCAATGGTTTTTATTTTCGATATGGACGGCGTGGTTGTTGACAATTCTGTCTGGCATTTAAAGGCTTTTGCCGAATTTGGCAAAAGGCATGGGTTGGTTCAGACAAAAGAAGAATATACTAAATATTTTGGGAATACGAACCAAACGATCATGAATTCGCTTTTCAATACAATACTTCCCTCCGATAAATTAAACGCGTTGGCAACAGAAAAAGAGATAATTTACCGTGAGTTGTACAGGCCGTTTATTCAAGCAGTTAAAGGTTTGCCCGCTTTTCTGAAACAAGCTTCAGATTTAGCTATACCAATTGCTCTGGCAACTTCAGCACCCCTGGAAAATGTAGCTTTCACTCTCGATACAACCGGATTAAAAAAGTATTTCAGTATTATTTCTGACGCATCCATGGTTAAAAATGGAAAACCAGATCCTGAGATATATCTCCTCACTGCAGCAAAACTTGGTGTACAACCATCCGATTGCATAGTTTTTGAAGATTCAATAGCAGGGATACAATCTGCGCTTAGTGCGGGCATGCAGGTAATAGGCGTGGCAACCACACATAAGCCTAAAGAATTATTGATGTATGTTAAAGAAATTATTCAGAACTTTGATGTCTCAGAACCGATAATACAAAAATTGCTAAAAAGGCCTGTTTCATAATCTTTTTCCTATGAAAAAATATTTCTCTTTATCCCTTATTTTACTATTTACCACTATGATACTGCAAGTTAACGCTCAAATTCAAACAAAGCTAAAGGTCAAAATAGTCAGGAAAACTACTTTGAAATATCTTTTATGGCTACCGGCTGACTATAAAAAAGGCAAAGAAAAGACTTTCCCGCTATTGATATTCCTGCACGGTTCAGGGGAGCGTGGTGATAGCCTGGAACTTGTAAAAATGCATGGCCCGCCTTCTTTTGTTGAAAATCGTCCTGATTTTCCTTTCATCACTGTTTCACCACAATGCCCTAAAGGAAAAAGGTGGAATCCTGAGGATTTGCAGATATTACTCGAAAAATTGAAATTAAAGTATCGCATTGACCCTGGCAGAATATACCTTACCGGTTTAAGCATGGGTGGTTTTGGCACATGGAACTGGGCTTGTACTTACCCTGATCAGTTTGCGGCTATTGCCCCGGTTTGTGGTGGCGGTGATATTCAGTTTGCCGGCGCATTAAAAAACACTCCGGTTTGGGCATTTCATGGAGAAGCCGATCCTGTAGTACCGGTTAAACGGACAATCGAAATGGTTGAAGCTGTTAATGCTAAAGGAGGCTCAGCCCGAATAACAATCTACCCGGGAATTGGGCACGATTCGTGGGTGAATGCCTATAAAGAAGATGAATTATATAAATGGTTGCTGGAGCATGTGAGGAAAATAGCTAATGGAAAATAGTAATTGAGATTCCAAGACTCAAATTCCAAGATCTAAATTCCAAGATCTAAAATACAAAATACAAGAACTAAAATTAAAGACCCAAACACTGTTTCAAGTAAAAAAATATAAACCAAACTACTAACATTTGCTTCATTAACCTTTCCAACAACCATCGAATGACCATCGAATAACTATTGAATGTCCATCGAATGACCACTTAAAATCCAATACACTTCAAGTCTCACATCATAATTATAAATCCTTTTCTATAAATAAACCAAACACCAAATCTATGAGAGTCAGATTATTAATTCTGTTGCTGGCCCTGTTCCCTTTTGTGGGATTAATGGCGCAACAAGGCAGTATCAAATTCACTGAATACGACTTGCCGAACGGTTTGCATGTTATTCTGCATCAGGATAATACAACTCCGATTGTTGCCGTTTCAATTCTTTATCACGTAGGGTCGAAAAACGAAGTTCCCGGACGCACAGGTTTTGCTCATTTCTTTGAGCACCTTATGTTCGAAGGTTCTGACAATATTCCGCGCGGTGGTTTTGATAAAATTCTGCTTTCCGCAGGAGGCTATAATAATGCCAACACTACCCAGGACCGTACCTATTATTTTGATTTATTGCCAAGCAACCAAATTGAACTCGGACTTTGGCTTGAATCGGAAAGATTGCTTCACTTGCGCATCGACAGTATTGGTGTAGAAACTCAACGCGCTGTTGTAAAAGAAGAACGTAAACAATCGTACGATAACAGGCCTTATGGAACTATCTTAGAAAAAACCATGGAGAACGCCTATAAAGTGCATCCCTACAAATGGACACCTATCGGATATCCTGAAGACCTGAACAAAGCCACATTGAAGGAGTTTATGGATTTTCACAGCATTTATTATGTGCCTAACAACGCTACCTTATCAATTGCCGGCGATCTGAATATCGACAGCACTAAGAAAATGATTGAAAAATACTTTGGCGACATTCCACGTGGTACCAAAGAGATATACCGACCGAATATTGTTGAACCTGAAAAAACCGCTGAAGTACGCGATACCGTGTACGACAACATTCAATTACCGGCGGTAATTATATCCTATCATATGCCGGCACAAGGTACACCCGATTCCTATGCGCTTTCCATGTTAACTACTTTACTTTCCGACGGACAAAGCTCACGCATGGTTAAATCCATTGTTGACCAGCAGCAAAAAGCAGTTGTGGTTCAATCCATACCCTTTGCACTTGAAAACCCAGGTTTGTTCCTGGTTTTTGGAATTGTAAACATGGGAATTGCTCCTGCTGACCTCGAAAAAGCAATTGATGCGGAAATCGAAAAAGTGAAAACCAACGAAATACCTGATGCCGAATTTCAGAAGCTGCGTAATAAAATGGAAAACAGATTTGTAACACGAAGCAGCACCATGGCTGGAATTGCTGAAAATCTGGCCAATTACCATGTTTATTACCAGGATGCAAATCTTATCAATACCGAAATTGACAGGTATATGAAAGTTACTCCTGCTGACCTTCAAAGGGTTGCAAAAAAATATCTGACCCCTGAAAACAGGGTGGTTCTGACCTATCTACCAAAACCAACCGCTAAAAACTAAGGAGGAACCAAATGATGAAAAATAAAATCATATCAATAATAGCAGCTCTTATTATTACTCTTCCTCTTGCTGCACAGGTAAAAAAAGGAAAAATAGTAAAACCCGTTGCACAACCGGTGAAAGCAGTGCTTGATCGTAGTATTCAGCCAAAGGCAGGACCGGCACCAATTATTAAAATCGGAGATTATCAATCCTTTGAATTAGCTAACGGACTGAAAGTGTTCGTTGTCGAAAATCATAAAATCCCGCGTTTGTCGTATTCACTGGTATTGGATAACGATCCGGTATACGAAGGTGAAATGGAAGGGTATACAGATTTTGCCGGGCAATTGATGCGAACCGGAACAACAACCAGAACCAAGGATCAGATTGACGAACAGGTTGATATGTTGGGTGCCAGTCTGAATACTTCAGCTGGTGGAATATCAGCAAACTGCCTGGTAAAACATAATGAAGAACTGCTCGCCATTATGTCGGATGTATTGATGAATGCAAACTTTAAATCAGAGGAACTGGAAAAAATACGCACCCAAACATTGTCGAGCATTGAGGCGGATAAAAACGAGCCTGGTGCTATTTCTAACCGCGTAGGTTCTATCCTGGTTTACGGTGAAAACCACCCTTACGGTCTGAGTGAGTCTGAAGAGTCTGTTAAAAAAATCACTCTCGAAAAGTGTACCGAGTACTACAAAACGTATTTCAAACCTAATGTAGCCTATCTTGCAATAGTTGGTGATATTACGCTGGATCAGGCCAGGCCTTTGGTTGAGAAATACTTTGGCAGCTGGCAGCGCGGGGATGTACCCAAAGCAAGTTATCCTACACCAAAGGCTCCGGCCAAAAGAACCGTGGTTGTTGTTGACCGGCCAAACGCAGTTCAATCGACAATTAATGTAACCTATCCTATTGATCTTAAACCTGGTTCGGCTGATGAAATTAAGGTAAAACTTACAAACACTATACTTGGCGGAGGAACTTTCAGGCTATATAACAACCTGCGCGAAAAACATGGCTGGACGTATGGAGCATATTCAAGTATTCAACCGGATAAACTTGTTGGTGAATTCAGCGCCTCATCCGAAGTACGAAACCCGGTTACGGACAGTTCCTTCACTGAAATACTGGCCGAAATGGGTCGTCTGCGTACTGAAGCTGTGGGTGATACTGAACTCAATATGGTTCGAAATTATATGATGGGCGATTTCGGCCGTGCATTGGAGAATCCTGCCACGGTGGCTAAATTTGCTATAAATACAGCGCGTTACAACCTTCCCAAAGATTATTACGCTACTTACCTCACAAGACTCTCCGCTTTAAATGCTGCTGATGTTCAGCTAGCGGCGCAGAAATATATCAGACCTGATAATGCATATCTTCTGATGGTTGGAAAAGCTGAAGATATTGCTCCTAAGCTTAAGAAATTTGCCAAAAACGGCGAAGTTCTCTATTATGATATCGATGGAAAGTTATACGATCCGGATAAAAAACTAAAACCAGCACCTACCGGCATAACAGCCAACCAGGTGATAAACAACTATATAAATGCTATCGGAGGCGTTAAAAAACTTAACAAGGTTAAGGATATTTCTATCAAATCCAGCGCAAGTATGCAGGGGCAGACAATCAATTTCGATTCGTATATGAAAGCTCCTGACAAAATGTTTTTCCAGGTAGGTTCAGGCGCCATGGTTTTTGCAAAACAGATTTATAATTCGGGTAAAGCAATTGCTTCTTCACCAATGAGTGGCGAGAGCAAAGCTCTTGAAGGAGAAGATTTGGCTTCGATGAAGGAAGCTGCCCTGATATTTGCTGAGCCTCATTATGCCGAGTTAGGTTATTCGTGCGTATTACTTGGTATTGAAGAACAGAAAGACCAGAAACAGTTGTACAAAATCGAGGTAAACAAAGGCGGTGATAAAAAAGACATTGAATATTACGATGTTCAAACCAGTCTTAAAGTTCGCACAGAAGGAAAATCCGGAACAACGGAATATGCCGATTATAAAGATGTAGATGGTATTTTATACCCATACTCTATCAAACAAGCTATGGGTGGGCAATCCTTTAATCTGGTTGTTTCCGAAATAAAAGTAAATTCAAAACTCAAAGATGATTTATTCATTGTAAAATAAACATCTATTTTGCCACGAAAGAAAAGCAGGGAGTAAAAACCCTGCTTTTTTCATTTAGTCAGAGTTCGCATTGAAGTCTCGACCCGGCTAAATGAAATCATTTTTTTCTTTTCCGGCGCTTTTCGTACTTTCGCCCAAAATTGGGAAACCGATATCTCCCGAAATACCATGTATTTTTACTGAAAACCTGATAGTTATATGATAACCCAACAACTGATAAACCCTAGAAGTATTGTAATAGTAGGCGGCTCCAATGATAGTACCAAACCCGGTGGGAAAGTGTTGAAAAATCTCATCGACAATCATTTTAGAGGGAGCCTGTACGTGGTGAATCCTAAAGAAGAAGAAATTCAGGGAATTAAATGCTGCAAAACTGTGGATGAACTTCCGCAATGTGATCTTGCCGTTCTTGCCATTGCTGCCAAATATTGCCCGGATACAGTTGAAAAACTGGCACATAATAAACAAACCCGTGCATTCATAATTTTATCGGCTGGATTTCACGAGGAAAGCGCTGAAGGGGCAAAACTGGAAGAAAAAATAGTTGCCACTGTAAACCAATACAATGCGTGCCTGATCGGCCCGAATTGCATTGGCATGATGAATCATCATCATACATCAGTTTTCAGTCTCCCGATTCCTAAGCTCGATCCTAAAGGAGTGGATTTCATCTCCGGTTCAGGTGCTACAGCTGTGTTTATTATGGAAACATCAATAACAAAAGGACTTAAATTCTCAAGTGTATATTCGGTTGGGAATAGCGCACAGCTAGGTGTTGAAGATATTTTGAAATACCTCGATGAAACCTATGATCCGGCAACAAGCTCACAGGTGAAGCTGCTTTATATCGAGAGCATTAATAAGCCTGAAATGTTGCTCAAACATGCTTCTTCGCTTATTCGTAAAGGATGCCGAATTGCAGCCATAAAAGCAGGAAGTTCAGCTGCGGGAAGCCGCGCTGCTTCGTCGCATACCGGCGCGTTGGCAAGTCCTGATGTTGCTGTTGAATCTCTTTTCCGTAAAGCAGGCATAGTACGTTGCCACAGCCGCGAAGAACTGGCAACTGTAGCTGGCATTTTCATGCATAAACCATTGAAAGGTAAAAATATAGCAATAATCACTCATGCCGGTGGACCAGCAGTAATGCTCACAGATGCTTTGTCCGATGGTGGCCTTGAAATCCCACATCTGGAAAACTCTGAATTGCTTACCAAATTATTTCCTGGTTCATCCGTTGCCAATCCAATCGATTTCCTGGCAACAGGTACCGCCGAACAGCTTGAATTTATTATTGATGCCTGTGAAAATGATTTTCCTGAAATCGATGGAATGGCAGTTATATTTGGGAGTCCCGGACTTTTTGAAGTATATGATGTATACAAGGTGCTTGACGAAAAGATGCGTAGCTGTAACAAACCGATATTCCCGATTCTTCCTTCAATTATTAATGTAAAAAATGAGATAGAATATTTTATCGGCCTTGGGCGGATCAATTTCCCGGATGAAGTCAGTTTTGGAAACGCGCTTTGCAAAGTCTACAATACCCCGGCACCGGCACCAGAAAAAATTCCGCAACCAATTATTGATAACGCTGCCATTCGCTCAATTATTGATGAGGCTGCTGATGGCTATCTTCATCCCGAAAAAGTCCAGGAATTATTTGATGCTGCCGGAATTCCCCGTGCCGGCGAAGCGGTTGTTACCGATAAGGAAGCAGCCATAGTCGCAGCATCTGATTTAGGATTGCCGGTTGTAATGAAAGTTGTCGGACCGGTACACAAATCCGATGTTGGAGGAGTAGTTCTGAATGTGAAAAACTTCGACCAGGTTGCCGTTGAATTTGATCGAATGATTCAGATTAAAGATACAACGGCTATTCTGATACAGCCAATGCTTAGCGGGCATTCCGTTTATATTGGCGCTAAAAAAGAGCCTAAATTCGGGCATATGGTTCTTTGTGGGCTCGGTGGAATCTATATCGAAGTTTTGAAAGATATTCAGTCTTCGATTGCACCGGTTTCAACGGATGAAGCAAATGTCATGATTTCCCGTTTGAAGAGCTATAAAATTATTGAAGGTGTTCGTGGACAGGAAGGTCTGAACCAGGACATATTTGCTGAAATTATCACAAGGGTTTCAGCTCTTTGCCTCGTCGCTCCTGAAATAGCTGAGATGGATATTAATCCGCTAATGGGAAATATGAAGACGTTGAAAGCGGTAGATGCAAGGATCAGGATAGAGAAATAAATTAAAGAATTTTGATGTCGGATTGCAGATTGCGGATTGCGGATTGCGGATTTTCCCATATTCCTTACACCTTATATCTTACAACTTAAACCTTAAAACAAATAACCATACTATCATCAAAATCAGAAGATTCCTTTGCCAATGAAAAAGAATGATTTCATATTTTTAGTTTGTATTCTGGCAGTTGCGGCACTTTTTATTTTCTTTTCGCCCGTCACGGACTGGTACCTGCAATTCAATAAAGAGCATGGTATGGTGATGAGTTTTTTCAAATTTGCTTTGCTTGCAACTTTGGGAGAAATAATTGCTTTGAGAATCCGGACAGGCAACTATAACGAACCAGGTTTCGGAATTCTACCCCGAATGATTGTTTGGGGATTTCTTGGTTTGGCAATTAATATTGCATTCCAGATTTTTTCGACCGGCGGTCCGGTTTTCCTGTCATATCTGGGTTTGAGTAACGCACCCGAAGCCATGAAAGGCAGTTTTTCATTGTTAAAATTGCTTGATGCTTTCACAATATCAACAACCATGAATCTCACTTTTGCGCCGGTAATGATGACCTTTCATAAAATTACAGATACGCATATTATCAAAACCGGCGGAACGGTTAGCGGGTTCTTCTCCCCGATTCCGTTTGCATCTATTTTCAGGAATATGAATTGGGATGTGATGTGGAATTTCATTTTCAAAAAGACGATTCCTTTTTTCTGGATTCCTGCGCACACCATTACCTTTTTACTTCCGGCTGAATTCCGGGTATTGTTTGCTGCTTTGCTAGGAATTGCTCTGGGATTAATTCTCGCAATCGGGGGACAAAAGGCGGCTGGGAAAGTGGTTAAAAGTTAATAGAAAAAGGTTAATGGTCATTCGATAGTCATTCAGCACCCAGTATTCTGCTCCAGGCACCAGGCGCCAGGCACTTTTCCTAACCTACTTACAGAATTTCCCGACAGCCTCTTTCGCCTTTGCATTACCTAATTCCGAAGATCGTTTTAAATCGATGCAACCGCTTCCTTTAGCTCCCGAATTAATTTTTGCCATTCCACAGTTATATAAGGCGTCATCATGTTCCGGGTTTAATTCTATAACTTTTGAGAAATCGGCAATGGCACCTTTGAAGTCTTTAAGTTCCGATTTCACCAATCCCCGGTTATTATACGCTTCGCCATACTCAGGGTTTATTTCTATATCCTTATTAAAATCTTCGAGCGCACCGGCGAAATCTTTAATGGAGTATTTTATGGATCCCCTGTCGCCATAACCCGTTGTGGTGGCAGGATCAATTTCTATCATTTTACTGAAATCGGCAATAGCTCCGGCGTAATCGAAGCTGTGGTTCTTAGCATGTCCCCGCGAGTAATACGCCTGGAGATAGTAAGGATTAATTTCTATTGCTTTGTTAAAATCGGCTATACAAATGGATTTGTCCGAAAGGAAAAAGTTCACTTCTCCCCTATTGTAATAAGCCGAAGCTAAACCGGGCGAAATTTCTATCGCTTTGGTAAAGTCCGCTATCGCTCCTTTGTCGTCCTTCAATTCCTTTTTTGCCCTGCCCCTACCCACATAGGCATCCGCATTTGCGGAAGACATTTTTATCACCTTATCGAAATCGGCGAGTGCCGCTGCATATTCTTCGGTTTCAATTTCGAGCGTGCCACGGTTGAAATAAGCATCTGCATAAGCCGGATCAAGTGCTATGGCTTTGTTATAATCGGCTATAGCCCCGCCATTGTCGAAGTTTGAAGCTTTTTCGGCTGCTGATTTGTAATATTCCTCCGCGGTCTGGCAATAGCTTTTGGCCGGCATAAGGAATGTTATGACTGCCAGAAATACTGAAATAAGAAGGGTTGAAGGTTTCATAAGTTCCTATTTAAATTACACTTAAATTCAGTGTTAAGAAAATCTGTTGTGCCACATATTTCGCAAATTCTCACAGATTCGAAACTGTTTTCAACAGTTTTCCTGGCAACCACAGACTCCAAGTCTTTTATACTTCAAACGGGATAAATTTCCGCATTCATTAAGTACAAAAACCCAAATTGCAAGTCCCAAATTACAAGAAGTATGGCTGAGTAGGCCTTGGAATTTGGTTCTTTAGACCTGCCTGCCCGCTGCAGGCGGGGGTCTTTGACTAATGCTAAATTTTGCCCCATGCCAGGTATAACTGATCTGCGTAATCTGTGCAATCTGTCGCACTCATTCATAAATTATTGCATTATCCTCCAATTAATTACATCAATTTTATTTGTTCATATCTTGTTTCAAGAACGCTTTTATACATTTCTTTCATCTTATCCGACAGGAAAGATTTTTCAATCCATTTGACAGCCAATGGCTTGTGCCTGATCATTCTTCTAAAAACACCATGAATTTGTTTATCGGTTAATTCAAGTATTTCGCCCAGGCGCACAAAATTCTCCCGTTTGAGTTTTCTCTTTTTACCTTCAAGCGTAAGTGCTAATTCCTCTGTATCATTTGGATTAACTAAAGCTACGTTTAGCAGGTCGTAAGCAGGAGCCAATACCCAGCCTGAAGGACTTTCGATCATGGAGAAATTCTTGAGGTGCATGTCGTTGTTGCCGGTTAAAAAAGAAAATACTGCCAATTCGAAATATAATACCTTATCGAGTTGGGTATTGCCTGAGTAATCGTGAAGTGCTTTTCCCACTTTCTCCATCGAACTTTTATACTTATCAACTGCTTCGGTGATCTGAAACATATCCAGCATATGGATTTTCTCGCCGTGCCCGGTGCGATCTACTCTTTTGGTGATATAGGAAATTTCTCCTGATGCCAACCGAATCAATCCCGAAGGAACAACTTTTATTCCGAATGATTCGGCTATTCGCATGGTAACATGTTCATTTTCGGGCATTTCAGGATATTGATCCGAAGGTGGTTTAAAAATGTACTGACCGCCCAGGGCTCCAACTACGGTTAAGCGGGTATCTGAATTTTCCCTGGTTTCTTTTACCAACGACATGGATAACTTGGCCTGAACACCAGGCACAGCGACTCTTGATTCAACCACATTTTTAGCTAATTCAGCCATTTGATTGATAGAGTATGGAATTTCGGGTGGAGTTGCTGAACCAAATAACTCCATACTGCATTTTGCATGATAATCTAACTCCGCCTCAATGGATTCATAACAATATAAGCACTTATTCTTCATCTTCATCCGTTATTGGAACAACACTTACGGCACCTATGCAGTTCTGACAACATGCCAGTAATAAGCCCATTCGGTCATTTCGGTTTATTTTCCAGTTTTCAGAAGCTATTTCCAACAACCATCCTTCCGGAATCAACCCTTCAAAAAAAGTAAACAGGCGCTTTTCAGTGTAAGGTTTTTCTGTAACCGGCATTGTAAACGTTATAAACTCTGCCGGATGCTCTTTCACATAGTGCTTATCGTATTGAAAAACATAGCCACCTTCATCGGATTCCAGAACAATTCCGGCAAAATGATCTTTATAAAACACTTTACCTCTTCTCATTCCAAGGGTTCTTTGCTGTTAACGGGAGCCAATTCGTGGCCAAACATATTCAGTACCAGGTTAACCTTATCCATATTCAGATTTGTTTTTCCTTGTTCAATTTTGCGTATTACAGTTAATGCAACTCCCGCCCGCTCTGCAAATTCCTGCTGGGTAAGATTTACTTCCTTTCTGCGCTCTTTTACAAATTCTGCCAGATGCTTCATTATATGCTTTTAAATATAAACCAGTACAAATATAGTGAATTATATGCTAAAAGATATAGTTTGCGAAAAATAAATGGTTTTATATGTTTGGGGATATAAATTGAAATCCTGTGAGGGGGAAATATTTAGATGTATTTATACCGACAGTCGTTACAAATTATTGCCAGCCAGGGTATTGTACCGTTAAGCGTTACAAACGCTCACCAGCCATAGAAACCCTTTCCCCTCAATTCTTCTCTGCTTTAGTACCAAGTTTTATATTAATACCTATGTGTGCCGAATATAAACCGGATTTTGTCTGAAGATCAGTCGAATAGGACAAGCCAATCAAAGGGTACACCCTGTTAGTTGCAAAAAATGTTTGGGTATATCCAATGCCAACTGCTGGTAATAAATCAAAAACATTACTATCTAATTTTTCACCGTTGGTTAATACAACGACTGATCCCTGGATTGAAAACGGAAACTCACTTTCGGCAAAGAAAGGTTGTGCCACTATCAGATTTAATCCAATAAGATGCTTCTCATTCACATATCCATACGTTAATCCGAATCCGAATTTAGCTTGTTTCGGGTTGTATCCCCAGTTCGGACAAGCAATCAGTGTGAACACAGGATATACCTTGTTATATATTGATACAGAGTTGATTCCAATGATCATCTTATTTTTTAAATACAAACTGGCGGCTACTGAATTTTCCTGCATAGTAATTACTTTTGAGTAAGCGAATGAAAATCCGCTCTGGTTGCCAAAAAATTCCTCTTGTGCAAATACAGTTCTTGTACTGCCCAGTAATACAAAGAAGGTAATTAAATATTTAAATTGTTTCATTTTCAATAGTTTATAGTTATTTGTCAGTTTGTTTTTCTACTATGTTTCGGGTGTTTTGTTTGATGTGTTCGACGGGTATTTCAGAGTATAGGTTATGCTTATCTGGATGTGGCTAAAATAGAGATACCAGCCAGAGTATTGGACTGTCACGAGATACAAACGCACGCCATCAAGAGATTTTTATTTCAGCCCAATAATTCGCATAATTTCTTTGAAGTCGTCAGGTTTTTCAAGTTCTCCCCAGTATTTTTTTATGTATTTACTTCTGTCATAGCTATCGCCTTGCCTCTGATAAATCCAAATTGCTATTTTATCTGCAATAACCAATACTTTAGCTGTCAATCTTTGTCCATACGACCAAACCTGTTTAAAAGTATCTTCTAATTCTTTATTGTTTTTAATCAAATACTTAGCTTCAATAAGCATTGAAGCTTCTTCATAATTTATTTCTTTATTTGTTAAAAAAGCATAATCAGGAAAATTTCTTTCTCCTCTGCCCATTCGCACAGACAGTTGTCTTACCCAGTGTTCATTTGTATATCCTAATTCAAACAACAATGGCTCAATTAGAAATACTTCAACATCTCTTTCATTATTTATGTTTGCATTTTTTGAGAAGATCGGACTATATAGCTGAGGAAGTTCTTTAGTGATACCGCCATTTTTAAAAATGAGTTTTTGTAAATGCTGATAATCTTCAAAAGAAAACGGATAACCGCTAACTCCTTGTAAGTTCTTTCTGACTAATGGATTTTTGCTGAAATAGCCATCCTCTTTTAAATCATTTAGAGAAACTGCTTCAACTTTTTGACATTCACTTATGTATATACTACTGAAATAATGAAAAAAAGGATCGGCAATTCCGTCAGTAATTGCTCTCCAAATTGAGTGAATGAAACTGCGAGGAGAAAGGCAATACATTATAATTATATCGCCTCGTTTTGTATCTTCATTCCCTTGCCAAAAAGAAGTCTTACCTATTTCATCACTATCTAAAAATGTAAAATCTACTTTATTACCACCAACCAGCCAAATTTGTGTCGGCTTAGGCAATTCTGAAATATTTTGAACGTTTTCTGAAATATAGTTAGGTGCAAAGTCGTACAGAAATGCACAGAATTCAATTCCTGTCAGTTTGTTCTCTTCTTGGAATGAAATAAAAGCTAAACATAATCTCCAGTAATATCTTAAACGTTCTTCTTTATATCTTTTTAATGGAACTTCTGGTAAATTAATTCCAAAATAATCAGCTATTTGTGTCATCAAATGAAACCTGTGTTTAAAAAAATATGGC
This sequence comes from Bacteroidales bacterium, assembly GCA_963665485.1. GTDB lineage: Bacteria > Bacteroidota > Bacteroidia > Bacteroidales > UBA4417 > UBA4417. Next base: position 4,213,960 of record OY762227.1, read on the forward strand.
TTGAAAAATTCAGGATAATTTGAATACAGCCAAGTTGAAATAACAGGTATATGTTCTAATAGGTCAAACTCTTTCGGATCGTAATTTTCAATTCCGCCATCTTTGTATTTTATTGAAATTCCTGATGCTATAATTCTTTCGAATAATGATTCAGCTTCCTCTAAATTTATTTCTTTTGGCAATTTAGGCGTTTCAGAAAGTTCAATTAAATCTACTATAAAGTCAGCCGTATATTCAACATCAAGTTCACCACCATATTGTTCGAGAATTTCATTGAGTTGACCATTTGTAAATTGATCAATAACTTTTTGCCCTTGTTCGGATTTTTTATAAATGTCCCAGATGAATTTGTTTAGTTTCATTAATAAAATTTGTCTGATGGTTTAAAAATGCTGAAAACTTCAAAATATCTATGCTACAATCCACTCAAGCCTAAAAACGATCCTTGTCCAATAGTCTTTAAATCATATCTTCTCCCACAAATATATAACTATTCCCTTCAAAAATCCTCCAATTTCAAAAAACATCTCAATTTCAGCAATCAAAAATATATTTTCATTTTCTCTTTATTATCACAAACCGATTTCTAATCTTTGTGGCATATTTCAAAACTCCACAAGCTTTGTGTAATTAATTCATATACAGATGAAAGCAGTAAATAATGATACCCCTATCGATTTTGAAATCGTAAACGACAAGATCAGGGAGCTGAATGTACCGGTAGTTGGCAAAGCCACAATCAGGGAAATCAAACGTCTTGTCGATAACATCGAAACAGCTTCCGGCAAAAAGTTTATCCGAATGGAAATGGGCGTTCCCGGACTTCCACCGGCACAAGTCGGGACAGATGCCGAAATCGAAGCCCTGCAGAGAGGTGTTGCTGCTATATATCCTGACATTGATGGTATCCCGGTTTTAAAAAACGAGGTTTCCTTGTTTGTAAAAAACTTCCTCGACGTTGATGTAAATCCTGCCGGTTGTATTCCTACCGTAGGTTCCATGCAGGGCGGTTTTGCCGCGTTTATGACGCTTTCGCGAATGAACAAGGAGAAAGATACTACCTTATTTATCGATCCGGGCTTTCCTGTTCATAAGCAGCAGCACAGGGTTATGGGATTAAAATTTGATAGTTTTGATGTATATGAATACCGTGGCGAAAAGCTCCGGGCTAAGCTTGAATCTTATTTTGCGAAAGGGAATATTCATTCCGTTTTATATTCAAATCCCAACAATCCTTCCTGGATCTGTTTTAATGACGAAGAACTCAAGATCATTGGTGATCTGGCTAACAAATACAACGTTGTTATTTTAGAAGACCTGGCCTATTTCGGAATGGATTTCCGTAAGGATTACAGCAAGCCTGGTGTACCTCCTTACCAACCAACAGTAGCAAAATACACTGATAACTATATTCTTCTCATCAGTAGTTCAAAAGCTTTCAGCTATGCCGGACAGCGGATCGGAATGATGGTAATAAGCGATAAGTTATTCAATTCTACTTCCGACGATTTATTGCGGAATTACACCAGTAACCAGTTTGGCCGGGCTATGATATTCGGAACTGTTTATTCATTGAGTTCAGGAACTGCCCATTCGGCACAATATGCGCTGGCAGCCATGCTTAAGGCCGCAAATGAAGGGAAATTTAATTTTATTGAACAAGTTAAGGAATACGGCGAGAAAGCTAAAATAATGAAAAAGCTCTTTGTTGATAACGGTTTCAGGATTGTTTACGACAAAGATATTGACCAGCCCATTGCCGACGGATTTTATTTTACAATCATGTATCCCGGCTTCGACGGACCAGATCTGATTGGCGAATTGCTTTATTATGGTATCAGTGCAATCTCATTATCCATCACCGGCAGCGAACATACTGAGGGACTGAGAGCATGCGTTTCACTGGTTAACCGCGCACAGTTTCCTGAAATGGAATTCAGGCTAAAAAAGTTCCATGAACATCATCCGATCGCTTAACTATATTTGATCGGAAAAGGTCAATAACACAACAATCTATTGTTCCGATGATGTACTTCAGAAGGAGCAATAGATTTTTTTTAGATGGGAAAAATTTAAATCATACTACCCTGATTTATTTGTAGTTATTTAAATTATTACTCAATAACACTACGTTTATTTCATTTCTTTTTAAAACAAAACCGATTTGTTTGCTGAAATAACACTGCATTATATCTTATATCCCGTATATTTTATATCTTGCAATGCAAAACAGTTTAAATTCGTTTTAAATTAGCTGAATTTATTTTAATTCTTACGAATAAAAGCTACCGCGTTGTAATTAATATATACCTTCGCAATTTCAAATTCAGTGAAACACTTAAAATATTATGGCAAAGAACAGAGGAGAAATCGTAGTTGATATCGAAAGGTGCAAAGGATGCGAAGTATGCATTCCGGCTTGTCCTGAAGATGTAATTGCTATGGCAAAACCCGTAAACAGGAAAGGCTATCATTACGCAATGCCAACCAATGATCAGTGCACTGGCTGTACTAACTGTGCTGTGGTTTGCCCTGATGGAGCAATTACCGTGTATCGCAAGAAATTTAATGACTAAAGTTTAAAAACTTAGGGATGAAAGAATTAAGATTAATGAAAGGCAATGAGGCTTTTGCCGAGGCTTGCATCCGTGCAGGTGCTGATGGATATTTCGGTTATCCTATCACTCCGCAATCGGAAGTAATGGAATACCTGATGGCTCAGAAAACACAAGAGCGCACCGGTATGGTTACCTTGCAGGCTGAAAGCGAAATTGCCGCTATAAATATGGTTTACGGTGGAGCCGGTTGCGGCAAACGCGTTCTCACCTCTTCGTCCAGCCCGGGAATAAGTTTGAAACAGGAAGGCATCTCTTACATCGCGGGATCTGAACTTCCTTGTTTAATTCTCAATGTTGTTCGCGGAGGACCCGGATTAGGAACTATACAGCCTTCACAATCCGACTATTTCCAAAGTACAAAAGGTGGTGGCCACGGCGATTATAAACTTATTGTTCTGGCACCCGCTTCAGTTCAGGAAATGGCTGATTTTGCCGGCCTGGGGTTTGAACTGGCTTTCAAATACAGGACTCCTGTTTTGATACTTTCGGATGGAGCTATCGGGCAAATGATGGAAAAAGTGGAACTGGATGTTCAGAAACCTCGTTTCACCATTGAAGAAATCAGGAAAAACACTCCTTGGGCAACCATTGGTAAAACTCCTGACCGTGATCATAACATCATCACTTCACTCGACCTCGAATCCATCAAAATGGAGCGCCATAACCATGAACTTCAAAAGAAATACCGCGCTATCGAAGAAAATGAAGTTCGCTACGAAAAAATTTCCTGTGAAGATGCCGAATACGCATTTGTGGCTTATGGCACCAGTGCCCGCATCTGCCAGAAAGCCATAGAAATTGCACGTTCAGAAGGAATAAAAGTTGGCCTTTTACGACCCATCACCTTGTTCCCTTTCCCAAAGAAAATTATCAGGGAAATGACCTCAAAGGTTAAAGGAATATTATGTGTAGAAATGAGTTCCGGACAAATGATCGAAGATGTACAGTTAGCTGTTGAAGGTCGCATTAAAGTTGAACATTTCGGTCGTTACGGCGGAATTGTACATTCACCTTCAGAAATTGTAGATGCATTGAAGAAACAAATTATCGGAGGATAGGATTATGGCAGAATTTAAAACAAACCCTGAAATAGTGCAGCCGGAAAACGTGGTTTACAAACGTACGGAGCTGCTTACACCCAAAGATCTTAGCTATTGTCCCGGTTGCGGTCACGGTACAGCCCATCGCATAATCATGGAGGTTATCGAAGAAATGGGAATCCAGTCCGAAACTATCGCAGTTGCGCCGGTTGGTTGCTCTGTACTTGCCTACGAGTTTATGAATATTGACATTCAACAGGCATCTCACGGACGCGCTCCTGCAGTGGCTACAGCAATAAAACGTCTTTTCCCAGAAAAATTTGTGTTCACTTACCAGGGTGATGGTGACTTAGCTGCCATTGGTACTGCCGAAACTATTCATGCCTGTAACCGTGGTGAAAACATGACTATCTTTTTCATTAACAACGGCATTTACGGGATGACTGGTGGCCAAATGGCTCCAACCACACTTCCCGGAATGAAATCCAGTACTTCACCTTATGGCCGTGATGTAGTCACCATGGGTAATCCACTGAAAATGACTGAACTTGTGGCAACGCTTCCCGGCACTTTGTATGTTACGCGCCAGGCAGTTCACACTCCGTCAGCGGTTCGTAAAGCCAAAAAAGCGGTTCGTAAAGCTTTTGAAAATCAAAAACTTAACAAGGGACTTTCATTTGTCGAAATCGTTTCGAACTGTAATTCAGGATGGAAAATGACTCCGGTTCAATCAAACGAATGGATGGTTGAAAATATGTTCCCTTTCTACCCGATTGGTGATATTAAAGTGAATGACGATAAATAGCTTTCAGCACTTTCAAAAAAGCTTTAAAATTTAACAAAATGACTGAAGAAATAATCATAGCAGGTTTTGGCGGACAAGGAGTACTCTCCATGGGAAAAATCCTTGCTTACTCCGGAGTGATGCAAAACAAAGAAGTAAGCTGGATGCCTTCGTACGGCCCCGAAATGCGCGGTGGAACTGCGAATGTTACAGTAATTATCAGCGACGAACGCATCAGTTCACCAATTTTGCACGAATACGATACTGCTATTATTCTGAATCAGCAGTCGATGGATAAATTTGAACACACTGTAAAACCTGGCGGACTCCTTATCTACGACCCGAATGGAATTATCCGTTTTCCCGAAAGAAAAGATATAAATATTTATTCAATTGAAGCTGCTGAAATGGCCGGTAAACTTGGCTTGTCAAAAGTTTTCAATATGATTGTTCTCGGTGGTTTCCTGAAACTCAAACCAATTGTAGACATGGAATATATTCATAAAGGCCTGGAAAAATCTCTTCCTGCCCGTCACCATGTTATGATTCCTGAAAACGAAAAAGCCATTGAAACCGGAAAAGGACTTATAACTCCGGTGCTGGTATTAAATTAAATAATTGATAGTTATTTATTTATAAGAGACTGCTCTGAAATGGTGGTCTTTTTTTTTAGGGATTGGGGGTTAGGTTTTGGGGATTAGGGAGAGGATTTGGAGGATTGAGAGGATAGGGTCGTCATTCAATTGTTGAGGAATGAGATTTTGGAGTTGTTGAGTTTTGGTGGTTGTCATTCAATTGTTGAGGAATGAGATTTTGTAGTTATCGAGTTTTAGTGGTTGTCATTCAATTGTTGATGAATGAGATTTTGGAGTTGTTGAGTTTTAGTGGTTGTCATTCAATTGTTGAGGAATGAGATTTTGTAGTTATCGAGTTTTAGTGGTTGTCATTCAATTGTTGATGAATGAGATTTTGGAGTTGTTGAGTTTTAGTGGTTGTCATTCAATGGTTGAGGATTGAGATTTTGGAGTTATCGAGTTTTGGTGGTTGTCATTCGATGGTCATTCAATTGTTTTTGATGATATAGTTTTTTGGACTTGGACTTGGATTTTGGGAGTTAAAATTTGAGATGCGGTCTTTTATTAATAAGACTTCACTTTTATTTTCGCATTTTGCACTTTACTTTCTTTCAGAACTATTCCACCCAACCGCTTACCTTTGCAAAATGAATCTCACCCATCAGCAACTGTACGATCTTCTTGAAGAGAAAGCTGCATTTTACAACAAACCTGATTTTATCGAAAAAGACCCGATAAGCATTCCTCATCTTTTCACAAAAAAGGAAGATATCGAAATTGCCGGGTTTTTAGCAGCAGCAATGGCCTGGGGACAAAGAGTAACCATCATAAACAAAAGCAGGGAACTGATGAACCGGATGGATAATTCTCCTTTTGAATTTGTGATGAAAGCTGCTGAAAAGGAAATCGAAGTCTTGTCAACATTCGTGCATCGTACCTTTCAGGGTGATGATTGTATTTACTTTATTCAAAGCTTGCAACAGATTTACAGTAAACATGGCGGCCTGGAAGCGGTTTTCCAGGAAGGATATCAGGCTAATCGCAGTTTCAAAGAGTCAATCAGCAAGTTCAGGGAGATATTTTTCAGTTTTGATCATTTGCAACGTACACGCAAACATGTGCCTGATCCGCAAAAAGGGTCTGCGTCGAAACGAATCAATATGTATCTGAGGTGGATGATCCGGAACGACGGGAAAGGAGTTGACTTCGGAATTTGGAGAAACTTTAGACCTTCTGATTTGCTTTGCCCGCTCGATCTTCATTCAGGAAATATTGCCCGCAAACTTCGACTTCTGGAACGAAAACAGGATGACTGGCTAGCCGTTGAAGAACTTACAGCAAACCTGCGCCTGTTTGATCCAAACGACCCGGTTAAATATGATTTTGCGCTTTTTGGGACCGGAGTAAATGAGAAAGCATTTTCAAATTTATAATCTTTAAACCTATGGAAATCAAAGACATTGAAAGCCTTGTAGCAGAAAAAGCAGCTGTAATGCTCTATTTTTATAACGATAATTGCGCACCATGCAAGATTCTGAGACCGAAAGTTCAGACATTGATACAAGACGAATTTCCTAATATTGAATTCCGCTTGATCAATGCTGAACAGTTTCCGGCTACATCAGCACAGTATGGAGTTTTTTCGTCACCCACACTGCTCGTGTATTTCGAAGGGAAAGAGTATATCAGGGAAAGTAAAAATATATCAATCAGCGAATTACACGATAAAATTGAAAGAATATATAAAATGATTTTTTAGGTATTTCCCGGCTGATTAGTTATTTCCCACGCTCTGAATTCAAATCCAAAAGCGCCGAAATTGCATTCCCAACTTTTCTTAAAAAATGAACATTCAGTTAGTCCGGCTGTTTTTATGTTCAATAATTCCTAAGATAAATTAAACATAACCTTCAACCTAAAATGAAAACCTTATCATTAATACTTATTCTCATGGTAGCCGGACTTTCAGTTTTTTCGCAACAAACGAATTTTTACAGCTTTAAAACCAAAGATATTGATGGAAAACCTTTCGACCTCGCCAGCCTGAAGGGCAAAAAAGTACTCGTCGTAAATACTGCCTCGAAGTGTGGACATACTCCGCAATACAAAGATTTAGAAGCACTCTATTTAAAATACGGGCCCGATAAATTTGTAATTATCGGCTTTCCCGCCAATAACTTTTTAAGCCAGGAACCAGGTTCAAACGCCGAAATCAAACAGTTTTGCACGGAGAATTACCAGGTTACTTTTCCAATGATGGAGAAGATTTCAGTTAAAGGCAAAGATATAGACCCGATTTACAAATGGCTAACATCTAAGGCTTTGAATGGCAAAATGGATGCTCCTGTGAGCTGGAATTTTCAAAAATTCATGATTGACGAAAATGGAAACCTTGTGGATTTTGTTTCCCCGGGAACAAAACCGAATGATGACAAAATACTTAACTGGATTACCGGAAAATAATCATAATTCACAAATCAGGTATAGTTTTAGAAACCGGTTCAGACTACTCTGGCACCGGTTTCTTAGCTAACTAATCCATGAATACTTACTTTGCGAAGGTAAATTTTAAGGTCAATTTCGATAAAAATTACCTCGTATAGATTTATTTGTATATTTTTATAGTGCGGATTTTAAATGTAAAACTATGATGGAATTCAATAATTCACGTACTGCTCAGCATGTTATGCGTGCTTTTGCCATCGAGACGCAGGCTATACAGAAATATCTGTGGTTTGCCAAGGTAGCTACCAAGGAAGGTTATCAGCAAATAGCGGCAATATTTACAGAAACAGCCGAACAGAAAAAGTCGCATACAAAAACTTTGTTCAGGTTCCTGGAAGGCTCTGAATTGGAAATCACTTCCACTTTTAAAGCTGAACCAATTGGCACAACTCTTGAAAATCTGAAAGCAGCCTATGAAGCTGAAAACATACAGGAGAGTTCATTATATGCCGAATCTGAACAGTCGGCCTGGGATGAAGGATTCAAACAGGTTGCCACTAAATTAAAACTCTTCAGGCAAATAAAGAAATTTTATGCTGAGCGCTTCTCAAAACTTGCTGTCAATATCGAAAACGGAACAGTTTTCAAAAAGGATAAAAAGGTAAAATGGATCTGTCGCAAATGTGGTCTGATTTACGAAAGCGACCGCGCTTTGAAAAACTGCCCCGGTTGTGAACATCCACAGGCATATTTTGAAATTCTAGCTGAGAATTATTAGTTTTGCGCAACATTGAAACCTCTATTTTTGTTATAAAAACACTACATTATTAAACACGTATCCAGGCATGGCGGTTAAAACCATTAACAAACATCATCAAACTGATTCACAAGTATTTAACAAAGAAGATGTTTTAAATGATTATCGTATTGCCAACGTAAGCAGGCAGGCTAGTTTGCTTGGTCGCCGCGAAGTTCTCACTGGAAAAGGCAAATTTGGAATCTTTGGCGACGGTAAGGAAGTAGCTCAACTGGCAATGTCGGGAGTTTTCCGCAAAGGCGACTGGCGCTCAGGCTATTATCGTGACCAGACTTTTATGCTTGCCTCGGGATTGATGCGAATTGAGGAAATTTTTGCCCAGATTTACGGCGATACTGATTCGGAATATAATCCCATGAATGCCGGCCGACTGATGGGGAACCATTTCGCCACACGCAGTCTTGATGAAAAAGGTAACTGGAAAGACCTTACGGAACAGAAAAACTCTTCGGCCGACATCTCCCCTACCGCAGGCCAAATGCCTAGGTTACTAGGACTTGCGCTTACATCAAAATTATTTCGTTCTAATCCTGACTTGTCTCATTTTTCCGGAATTTCGAAAAATGGTGATGAAGTCGCTTTTGGAACAATAGGTGATGCCAGTACTACGGAGGGCCATTTCTGGGAAACAATTAATGCTGCCGGCGTTATGCAAATTCCGATGGCATTATCAGTTTGGGACGACGGCTTTGGGATTTCGGTTCCAAGCTCACTTCAAACCACAAAAGGAAGCATTTCTGAAGTACTGAAAGGCTTTGAAAAAACCGCGGATAAGGACGGTTTCCTGATTTACGAAGCCAAAGGCTGGGATTATGCCGCCTTATGCAAAATGTATAAAGAAGGCATCGCTGAATGCCGTAAAAATCATATTCCGGTTTTATTTCATGTTACCGAATTAACACAGCCTTTAGGCCATAGCACTTCCGGCTCTCACGAGCGATACAAATCAGCCGAAAGGCTCGAATGGGAAAAGGAATTTGATTGCATTAAACAGATGCGCCAATGGATCATTGCCGAAAACATAGCTTCGGATGAAGAACTCCGGATTATTGAAAGCGAATCAGTTGACAGTGTAAAAAAGGCAAAAAAAGCAGCGTGGAGCCATTACCAAAAACCCTTGCTTCAGCTCCGCGATGAATTCCTGGCAATTGCAGATGTAACCACCTGCAACTGCGCTAAAACGGCTAAAATCAATTCAATAAAAGAAGATTTACGCCATGTTGCCGAGCCAATCCGTAAAGATATCATGTCGGCAGCTAAAAAAATACTGCGGTTAATTTGCGATTCATGCAGCAATCCTTCCAACTCACTTAAAACCAATGTATCCAATTGGCTTGAGAAAGAACTTAAGGTAAGCCACGAAAAGTTCAATACATTTCTATACAGCGAATATGAGGAATCGGCACGGAATATTAATCCGGTTGCTCCGGCGTATGAAGATGATGCTTTGTTGGTTCCTGGCCGCGAAATCCTGCGCGACAACTGGGACTTTCAATTTGCGGGCAACAAAAAAATTGTGCTTTTTGGAGAAGATGTAGGCAAGATCGGCGGTGTAAATCAGACTTACGAAGGTTTGCAGGCAAAATATGGCGAAGCGCGGATTTTTGATACCGGTATTCGCGAAACAACAATTATCGGTCAGGGTATCGGTATGGCTCTGAGGGGATTACGACCGGTAGCCGAAATCCAGTATTTTGATTACCTGCTTTACGGATTACAGGTGATGAGTGATGACCTGGCAACCTTGCAATACCGTACCCGAGGCGGACAGAAAGCGCCTATGATCATTACAACCCGTGGTCATCGGCTTGAAGGCATCTGGCATTCCGGCTCGCCACTCAGCATGGTAATCAACAGCATCAGGGGTATTTATGTACTGGTTCCACGCGATATGACACGCGCAGCAGGTTTTTATAACACCATGCTTCAATCAGATGAACCGGCTCTGATCATTGAACCTTTGAACGGTTACCGTTTGCGAGAGAAAAGACCTTCGAATATTGGCGAATTCCGCATCCCTGTTGGAGTACCGGAGATTATGGATCTGGGAACTGACGTTACGCTGGTTACCTATGGTTCGTGTGTGCGGGTTGCACAGGACGCGGTTGCGCAGCTCCGCGATTTCAAAATATCAGTTGAACTTATTGATGTTCAATCGCTGGAGCCTTTCGACATTAACTCCATGATAGCCGCATCTCTCAAAAAGACCAATAAAATTGTGTTTTTTGATGAGGATGTACCCGGTGGAGCAACAGCCTATATGATGCAGAAAGTACTGGAAGAACAAAAAGGATTTCAATATCTGGATGCAGAACCTCGCACCGTTACAGCCCAGGCTCACAGGGCAGCTTACGGAACGGATGGCGATTATTTCTCCAATCCAAACGCTGAAGATGTTTTCGATTGCGTTTATAATATGATGCACGACTACAATCCTGTAAAGTATCCAAAAATATTTTAAATTTCAAATCATTGATTAATCACTACATAATCAGCCTATGAAAGGTTTTTCCGCAGGTATTCTTCTTAGTATATTGCTATTTTTTATTTCCATTGGTACTCTAAAGGCCCAATCGAAGATTGAGGAAGAATTTCAGATGAAGCAATATTTCATGGTCTTTCTCACGGCTGGACCCAACCGCACTCAGGACAGTGCCACAACAGTCAAAATCCAGGAAGGGCATCTGAACAACATCACCCGTTTATTTAACGAAAAGAAAATGGTAATGGCAGGTCCGTTTTTGGATGAAGGAAATTACAAAGGAATATTTATTTTTGATGTAGCGACTGAAGAGGAAGTAAAACAACTTCTGCAAACCGATCCGGCTATAAAATCCGGAAGGCTAGGTTATGAAATACATCCCTGGTATGGCCCGGGAAATATTGTGATTGGAAAAAAATAGCAGATATTTGTATTCCATAATTATCCTGAGAATGATTTTAGCAATCTGTTTTCAGGTGTTCCAATAAACAATTTTTCATGATTAAAGTCGGCACGAATAGGTTTTTCCTCTTATCCATTGTCTTTTTGCATCTGTGTTTTTTTATATGGCAGATCCTGCATGGGAATTTCTATCTCACAGATTCCTATGAATATTTAAATACCGCGGCCAACCTGAAATCAGATTTCCTTTTGTATTGCGGCGATATCAACAAGCCTGTAGTTACCGAACTTTTAACACGACGACCACCTGTTTATCCTCTCTTTCTGGCTGGCTGCCAGATGATTTCGCACAGTCTGATACTGGTTATTTTCCTGCAGAATGTAATGTCCGTTACCGGAATTTATCTGGTGAGGCAAATTCTATTAAAATATGGATACCTTGTAAAATATGATCTGCTATTTATTGCTTTGCTTCTGTTAACACCTTCTCAGTTTATATACGCAAACATGATAATGAGCGATACGCTCTTCCAATTCCTTATCATTCTAATCGTTTGGTTTTTTATAAAATACATGAAAGAACGAAGTTCTGTTTACGGTTTACTGTATGCTGTAACTCTTGCTTTAAGCGTGTTAACCAAACCGGTATTCGTGTATTTCATTTTTATGAATGTCCTCTTCTTCATTTGGGTAAGCGTTAAAAAATCAACCTTTAAGCCACTCCTGATAAGCTTAATCCCATTGATATTACTTTTGACTTACCAATACCGGAATTACAGGCAAACCGGCGTTTTTGAGGTGTCAAGCATAGTGACTGCAAATGTGCTGGATTTCAATTTATACTTTTTTATAGCTAAAACTGATGGAATGCAAACGGCTGACAGTACCATCTCGGCAATTGACAGCCTATCAGCTTTACAGGGAAGCTATAAAGAAAAAGTAGCGTTTAAGAAACAGCACTCCATTGAAATTGTGATGAAACGCCCTGTGAAATATGCCTTATTTCACACAAAAGGTTTGGCAGGGTTTTTTCTTGATCCGGGTCGGTTTGACCTGGTTAATTTTTTCAATCTCAACGCTGAGAAAATCAATGGATTGATGTTTAAAATAAACCAGATTGGGTTGAAAGGAGCATTATTATTCCTTCTGAAACACTCCTTTATACTACTGAGTTTCCTGGCAATTATATTTGTTTCTAATCTCTTTAAATTTTATTGTTTTATCCGGTTTATCTTCCAGCGCAATATGAATAAATATGGCAAAGGCCTACTCTTATTTATGATTTTTTACGTAGCCTTCTTAACCGGACCACTTGGAGTAGCCAGGTATATAATGCCATTGGCGCCACTGTATTTGGGCTGTGGCCTCTTATTTCTGTCTCACACTTCAAATAAAAATCCTGAAAGCGTTACTGAGACTGGTATTCAATAATCCTGCGTATTAAAGACTAATTTTTATTTCTGTTCGTGATATGCCTCTTCCGTATTGATATTCCAGATATTGTCTTTTGATTTTTCGCCTGAAATTATATTGTTTACAGCTGTGATGGCGGTAAGCATCGAATGATCCTGGTTGTTGTATTTGTGCATCCCGTTTCTGCCGATTAAAAACAGGTTTTCAAATTTGTCAGTAAAATCACGTATTACATTGAACCTGGAATATGTTCCGAAATAGGCAGGATACGTTTTCGGCATGCGAATCATTGTACTGTCGAGTACTTCATTTTTATCAATTATATCTATACTATCTAATTCATCGATTGCGAATCGAATAAACTCGTCATCTTTCTTTTCCCATAATTCATCACCTTCGTTGCAAAAATATTCCAGGCCAATCCATACTTTTGTGATATCAGAAATCATATACGGTGACCAGTTATTAAATATCTGTAACCTGCCCACTTTTACATCCCTTTCCTGTATGTAGATCCAGCTATCCGGAACTAATCCATGCAGCGTTGGAATTTTTGTTTCATTTTTAATTTTCAACTTATTCAAAAGTAAACCTACGGTTATAAAGTCACGGTACTGCAAACCATCACTAACAGCTTTTACTGCCGAAGGAACTTTATTCCCCATTGCTGTTATAAGATCAATTACAGGCATTGTCGAAAAGAAATAATCGCCTTTCAGAACTGAACTCTGTTGCGTTGCCTCTTCAAAATAACTCAGTTCATTTACCTGATTCTCCAAAATATCTATAGAAATAACTTTAGCGTTCATAATTATTTTTCCACCCTTTTGTTCAACAATCCGGGCAACAGTTTCCCACATCTGGCCAGGCCCGAATTTGGGGTACATAAATTGCTCAATCAGGCTGGTATCAGTATCTTTTTGCTCAATGGATTTCCTGTTTCTGAAAATTGATTTTGTAGCATGAAGCAAGGCCCTTGAAACCGATAATTCTTTAATCCGTTGCGCGCCCCAATCGGCTGATATTTCGGTACATGGAACACCCCAGACCTTTTCAGTATAATCTTTAAAAAATGTTTTATAGAGTTCTTTGCCAAACCTGCTGATAAAAAAATCCTCAAGTGAGTGTATGTTTTTGACAGGAAAAATCTGAATCCAGATATAAGTCCACCCGATTTTTATAATTCTGACAATCCCAAGGTTCGAAAGTGTCTTACCATTAAGTGTTATCGGATAATCAAAGAATTTCCTCAGGAAGAAAATCCGGGACAACCTGTTTTTGATAAGCATGACGCGGTCAGTCTTTTCCGGATCAGGGCCATCGGGCGAAAGCGTAACCTGGGTTCTTTTTCTCTGGTAATAAATATCCTTTTGTATATCATCTTTGGAGTCAGAGCCTTGTATTGGCAGAATTTCCTGCCACCATTTCATTACGATGTCGGACTTCGAAAAGAAACGGTGCCCGCCAATATCCAGGCGATTCCCGTTATGAACCACAGTTTTGGAAATACCACCTATATCATTAGATTGCTCAATGATTATTGGCTTAATATCTGTTCGGGTAACAAGTTCGTAAGCAGCAGTTAATCCCGCGGGGCCGGCTCCAATGATAATGGCAGTTTTTTCACTCATTTATTTATTTTCCTTTGTAAAAATTCCCCACTGGGATAAGAAAGCAATAATTTTAACTTTTTTGATTTTAAAGCAAGCAACTTTTTTCAAATAAACAAGGTTATTGTGAGGGCTTGTTCTCTTCTGATTTAGTCCGAGAAACTCCATCATGATTAAAAACCAGTCCATATGAGGAACAGGAGTTGTTACTAATAACACTCCTCCACTCCGCAACAATTCACGACATTCTTTAAAACAATCTACATGTTCAACAACTTCAAATGCAATAATTACATCAAATGATTCTTCTTTCAGTCCGAGAGCTTTCCAATTTAGGATATCACCAACAATATCTGCTGGTGGAACAATATCAATCCCGGTATAATTAGTCCAGCCATACTCTTTCAGGTAGTTGCCTACCCATCCAGATCCGCTGCCAATCTCCAATATAGATTTGTCTTTGGGTATTTTTTCAATAAAATATTTTATTTTCTTTCTCTGCGCAAAATCACTTAGTACAGGCATATTTAAATTTTAAAGAAAACTAATGAATAACTATAATAAACGAAGAGAATGCTTCCTAATGATTTCATAGTACAATGTAAGTTTATTTTGCTAAACAATTGTTACATCAGCAAAAATACTGAAAATAATTTGCCCGGCAGCCGAATTTTAAATATGCAAAAATTAGCCATTTGATAATTTGAATGTCGTTATCAGATGAAAATAAATCTGATGCCAATATCGAAAACTCAAAATCAATCATTTGCGACTAAATAAAAGCCTGTTCCAGAATTCAATCAGAATTCACTACTTTTGCCATACACGCCAACACCCATTTAGCCTGCTATGAAACGATTTCTGTACTACATACTTCCTGTTCCTCTCCGATTGTTTGCCCGACGTTTTTATTACCTTCCTTTCGATATTTATGAATATATCCTGGGTAAAAGACCAGACGGTGTTCCTCCAAGGGGAAAAATCTTTATTGGTTATGGCGATTATGTTAAGCAAGGCGAAAAATTCCTCGGTTACTTTAAGGAACTTTGCGGGCTGCAACCCGACCATGCAGTACTAGATGTGGGTTGCGGGATAGGCAGAATGGCGGTGCCGCTAACCCGGTTTCTGAACGAAAAAGGAACCTACGACGGATTTGACATCGTTAAGAGCGGTATTGACTGGTGCAATAAAAATATTTCATCAAAACATCCAAACTTCCGTTTTCAATATACAGGGCTATACAATCAGCTTTACAATACTTCGGATAAAGTAGATGCAAGCAACTTTGTTTTCCCTTACGAAGATGCAAAATTTGATTTTGTGTTCCTCACGTCAGTGTTCACGCATATGATGCCGGCTGAAGTTGAACATTATATCAATGAAATAAGCCGCGTTATGAAACCCGGTGCGACCAGCCTGATGTCATTCTTCATTGTAAATTGTGTATCCGAAGATTTGATGATCAAAAAGCCTACGCAAATGAATTTTCCGATAAACAAAGGTTTCTACAGGCTTCACTCGTCCCGGGTTGAGACTGCAAATGTTGCCTATGATGAAGAATGGCTGCTCGAAAAACTGGAAAAAGCCGGTTTGAAAATGGAAAGCATTCAGTACGGACAATGGTGTGGACGTGAATCCTTTTTCGACTACCAGGACTTGTTAATTTGCAGGAAAGCATAAAAGAAGAATCCATGATCCTCACATAAACTACGAATATCTGTTCATTTATCCCAAAAAAAAACGAAGTCCAAAGTTTCAAATTCCAAAATAAGAGTGTTCAAAACATTATCTACAGAAAATAAAAGAACCGTTCATTGACATACTGAGAATCAAATTTGGTTAGAGCTAACGAAAGACCAGGCTTGGGTCACCACCACTATATTCAATCATGATTTTAGCGATGATATCCCACATTTCGATCATGAACCTTCGTTTTGCTGTTTTATATCCCAAGCCATTCATTTTCTTGTATATAAGGATTAACATGGCAAGGATAAGGGTCATGTACAGCAGGATTTGAATACCATTTTCGTTTACACTGATAAAATGAGCAAAGTTCAGTTCCTGTTTGATAAACCTGAAGAAGACCTCGATATCCCATCTTTTCTTGTACAGAAGTACGATGTCTTTTGCCTGAAGATCAAACATGTTTGAAAGGAAAAAATACTTCATTCCATTTTCACCTATTGTCTGTATCAGTCGAAAAGGATGTTCAACTACATGATTACCACTTCTGTAAAGATGTATGCGCTGGTCTTTGAGAATGGATAAATTACCTACATTCAGATGCAGTGGTAATTCGAAGTCTTCAATAACCTCAAAACGTGCATCTGTTTTTAACCGGGTAACAAAAGAACATTCCTTTTGATCCAGTTCGCAGAAGATATCACGACTTGAAACGCCCCGATCGAAAACAAAAACATTATCCTTGCTCTTGTCAATTACCTTGAATATGGTTTTGGGAATGGTAAGGTTTTCGTTTATATGACATTGCTGATTAAAGACCTCAACACTGCTGGGGAACATATCTGTAAGGCAAATCGTGTATTTGATTTGCTTTTTACCATCCTTCTTGCAGCCAACACTAATTCCCTTTTCCAGTTTTACCGCTGTCTGGCAAACCATGGTTGAATCAATCCGCGATATCCGGTAGTTTAAAGAAAGATCTGTTTCATCATAAAACCGGGTACACTCCTGATAGATTGCTTCATACGCTTTCTTGAAGAAATCGACATTCATTGTTGCCAGCCGGGCTGAAAGCGAATTGTATTTGGTTGTATTGGTTTTTGATACATTGAACAGAACCTTGTAGTGCGTCGAATTATAGAAATCCTGTAATGATCTCAGTCCAAGGCGTTCACTTTCAATAAGACCAAACAATAATAACGTAAAAACATTACGGCCATAAAGCTTTTTTACCTGATAGTCGACCTTTGTTTCGGCACTTAATCCGGCTAACAGATCTTCAGGAATAAGCCTGAGCAGATCACTGACTGAAATACCGTTAGTATTGTTTGTTTCCATTGGCTGAATACAGTCAAAAGTACTGACAGATGATGAAATACAAATCGTTACAAGCGTTCTTTTTATTAACATCAGCGCATTTATCTGTTGATATTCAGATATTTGCGAAGACAACAAAAACCCAAATGTTAATTTAGTCAATAAAATTGTTAACAACCATTGATTCTCATAATGTCAAAGAACTACTTAATATATGTGTCGTGTTTTGAACACTCTTAATTCCAAAATCCAAATTCAAATCAATAAAATGGTTAAAAGGAATGATCTTTGCGAAAGATTGCAAAAATTTGCGGTGGATGTAATTTTATATTTGCGAACAGTTAAAAATACCATAGAGACAATGGACATGAAACGACAACTTGTTAAATCATGTACTTTCAGCGGAGCGAATTACGAAGAATCACAAGGATCTCCTACCCGACCTGATGCCAAAACTAAAATTGGCATTTCATTGAAAGAAATGCGGGAATCAAATTACTTTCTGCGTATATTTAATCAGTTGAAGCTTGGAGATATGAAACAATGTGAATATCTGGTCAAAGAATCCTCAGAATTACAGTCAATTCTCGCTTCAATTATAAATAAACTATAAAAATATGAAATTTGGGATTTTGGGTCTTGGGTCTTGAAATTTGAAATTTGGGTCTTGAAATTTGAAATTTAGAAAAATAAAATCACAATTCATCCTATTTTAAGCATAACTTTAAGTTAAGTTTAAGATATTTGCTTTCCTAATCCTTTCCGAGCTTTTGAAACTCTCAGTTATTATCGTCAGTTACAATGTGAAGCACTTCCTGGAGCAGTGCCTGTATTCGGTGCGAGCAGCAAGTGCCGGCATTGATACTGAAATATTTGTAGTTGATAATGCCTCAGTTGATGGTTCAGTTAAGATGGTTAAGGAGAAATTCCCTGAAGCAAAATGCATTGCCAACCAGGATAACGTAGGATTTGCGAAAGCAAATAACCAGGCAATCAGGCAATCAGGCGGCGAATATATCCTTTTGCTGAACCCGGATACCATTGTTGAAACCGACACTTTCGTTAAAATTCTTGCCTTTATGGATAGCCATGCTGACGCGGGAGGACTGGGTGTAAAAATGGTTGACGGAACAGGGAAGTTTCTGCCTGAATCGAAACGCGGATTACCAACGCCGGCGGTAGCTTTTTTCAAGGTATTCGGCTTCTCGCGTCTGTTTCCGAAATCAAAGATTTTCAATAAATACCACCTGGGCTTTCTTGATAAGGACAAAACTCACCAGGTTGAAATCCTGGCTGGCGCGTTTATGCTGATGCGCAAATCAGTTCTTGATAAGGTAGGGCTCCTGGATGAATCATTTTTTATGTACGGCGAAGATATTGATCTTTCGTACCGTATTATAAAAGCCGGTTATCAAAACTATTACTACCCTGATGCCCGTATTATTCACTACAAAGGAGAAAGCACAAAAAAAGGCAGTCTGAACTATGTTTTCGTATTTTATAACGCAATGATCATTTTTGCGCAAAAGCATTATTCAGCTAAAAATGCCAGGCTTTTTTCGATGCTTATCAACCTGGCCATATATTTCAGGGCATTGCTTTCAATCGTAAGCCGGGTATTAAAAAACACACTTCTTCCTTTAGCCGACGCGCTGCTTTTATATGCCGGGCTTGCCGTGATTGCGCGAATCTGGGAACAGAATTTTGTTTATCCCTTGGGCGGGCATTATCCGAAAGAGCTTTACCTGATTATAATACCTTCGTTTATTGCGTCATGGATGATAAGCAATTATTATTCAGGCGGATACGACAAACCGCTCAGCTTGTGGAAATCATACCGGGGAATATTCACAGGAACTCTTATAATCCTGGTGATTTACGCTTTGCTGCCTGAACATTTCAGATTTTCGCGATCGCTAATCCTTACCGGTACCGCCTGGGGAATGGTTACCCTCACGCTTACGCGTATGTTTTTACATCTCCTTCATGTAAACGGGTACAGAATTCAAGCAAATAAAAGTAAAAGATTTGCCGTGGTTGGCGAAATGCCGGAAGTACAGCGCGTAGCTGACCTTCTTCAGAAAGCGCTTTTAAATCCGGTATTTATTGGGTTGGTTAACACTGGTGTAGAAAAAGGTGATACAAACGGGTTCCTTGGCAATATTTCACAAATCAGGGATATCATCACCATTTATAAAATTGACGAACTGATTTTTTGCGCCAAAGACATGCCTGCCGAAAACATTATTGATCAAATGTCGGCATTACAGCATTCGCAGGTTGAGTACAAGATAGCTCCGCCCGAAAGTATGTCCATAATTGGAAGCAACTCCATAGACACAGCCGGTGACCTGTATGTGATTGATATAAACTCCATCGGTAAATTTCAGAACAGGCGCAGCAAACGCGTTTTCGATGTGGTTATGAGCCTGGCTTTACTGGCATCCTTTCCTGTAACTGTTTTTATTACAGGTCATCCGGTTATTTACCTGCAAAATATTTTAAAAGTATTAACCGGATTTAAATCAATAACCGGTTATCATCCGGTACAACTTTCGGAGCATAAATTGCCTGAAATCCGCAAAGGAATTATTTACCCGACCGATGGTCTGAGTAACCAAAATGTAGATATCCAGGCAATTGGACGACTCAACATGCTTTATGCCCGCGATTACAGGATAAGCAATGAATTCAGGCTGCTTTACAGGGGATTCCGTCGCCTGGGACGAAAATAGCGTTTGCTTTGAACCAAACAATGCATCTGTTTGTTTAGGTAAAGAGGTTAAAGAATTGAACACAAGTTTTATTTGCCAAAGCACATAAAATGAGTTAAATATTCTTTTTACTCTGAATACCCTGATTTTAGCAGTACCTTTAAGTGCGAAAAATCTCAGAAACTTTGGCTACTGATTAAACAGAAATAAGCATAAATATTTACAAAATAGCATAAATCCATACCATGGCAAATTTTGAACTGGTAATGCCAAAACTTGGCGAAAGTATTATTGAAGCAACCATTGTGCGTTGGCACAAAAAAGAAGGTGACCCGGTAGTTGAAGATGAGTCCATCGCCGACCTGGCAACGGATAAGGTGGATTCCGAAATTCCATCACCGGTAGAAGGCATTGTTACAAAATTATTTTATAAAGAAGGAGATATAGTTCCGGTAGGTAAAGTTATCGCCATTATCAACCTGGGCGGCGAAGAAGCTACTCCGGTTGAAACCGCGGCTAAACCAGAAGCCACGGTAGCGGAAGCTAAAACAGAAACTCAGCTTACAGCAACTACAGTTGATGTTGTTGAGACTTTTGAAAGCGACAGATTCTATTCACCGCTTGTGCGAAGCATTGCAAAACAGGAAAATATTCCTTTCAGTGAACTTGATCATGTTACCGGAACAGGTAAAGATAACCGACTTACAAAACAGGATATTCTCGATTATATTAAAAACCGTGGCTCAAAACCTGTAGCTCAGCCAGCTCCCGCAACAGCAGTTGCAACTGAAAGACCTAAAATACAAGCCCCTGCCGTAACATCATCTACGGGCGATATTATAATCGAAATGGATCGTATGCGCAGGCTGATTGCCGATCATATGGTGATGTCGAAACAGGTTTCGCCACACGTAACCTCGTTTATTGAAGTGGATGTTACCAACATTGTTCGTTGGCGCGATAAGACTAAAGATAGTTTTGCAAAACGCGAAGGCCAGAAAATTACGTATACTCCTTTGTTTGTAGAAGCCGCGGCTAAAGCGCTCCGCGAATTTCCAAACGTAAATGCTTCTATCGACGGCTATAAGATCATTCAGCGTAAAGCCATCAATATTGGAATGGCGGCTGCTCTTCCGGATGGAAACCTGATTGTTCCGGTTATAAAAAATGCCGATTCAAAAAATCTTTTAGGCATTGTTAAAGATGTGAATGATTTAGCCGATCGTTCACGTAAAAACAAACTGAATCCGGATGATATTGCCGGCGGAACCTTTACCATCACAAATTTCGGAACGTTCGACAGCCTAACAGGCGTTCCTGTTATCAACCAGCCGCAGGTAGCCATACTTGGTATCGGAACTATTAAAAAACGCCCCTGGGTGCTCGAAACTGCAGATGGTGATGTGATTGCCATCCGCCATATCTGTATGCTGTCACTTTCGTACGATCACAGGCTGGTGGACGGCGCCCTGGCAGGTATGTTTATTAAACGGATACAGCAGATTTTAGAAGGATTTGATGTGAATACGATAATATAGTTTTGGCGAAAAGTGAAAAATAGTTGATGGTTAATAGTTATAAGGATTGAAGATTAAAATCAATTCATATAAGTGAAACCTGAATTCAGATTTGGGAAACCCGGTTTTATTAGCCGGGTTTTCCATTTACACCCGAAAAAACGGTAATTTAGCCAATCAAGTATTTATTCCTACTCAATTATAAATCATGCAACTTAATCTCACCAAACCGCTTATTGTATTCGACCTCGAAGCCACCGGAATTAATATTGGCAGCGACAGGATTGTAGAAATTGCCATGCTCAAGATTTTTCCTGACGGGCACGAAGAGTTTCGCCGGCACCTGATCAATCCTACTATTCCGATACCTGCAGTAGTTGTTGCCATTCATGGAATTACCGATGAAATGGTGAAAAACGAACCTACGTTCAAAGAATTGGCCGGTACGCTGAACGCCTTTATCGGCAACAGCGATTTGTCAGGATTCAACTCAATAAAATATGATATTCCCTTGCTGGTTGAAGAGTTTCTTCGGGCTGGTGTTGAGTTTGATTTAAAAAACCGCCGGATTATTGACGTTCAGAATATTTTCCATAAAATGGAACCTCGCACGTTAAAAGCAGCGTATAAGTTTTATTGCAATACCGAACTGATCAACGCTCATAGTGCCGAAGCCGATACCCGTGCCACTTTTGAGGTTCTGAAAGCACAACTCCAGCGCTATGAAGGAATAGAATACACGGATAAAGATGGCAAGACATCTACGCCTGTTACCAACGATATGAAAGCTCTTGATGAATTTTCGTATTATAACCGGAATGCTGACCTGGTTGGTCACATTATTTTCAATGCAAAAGGACAGGAAGTGATTAATTTTGGAAAGCATAAAGGGAAAGTAGTAGAAGACGTTTTTAAAACCGAACCTTCCTATTACGACTGGATGATGAAAGGCGATTTCCCGCTTTCGACTAAAAGAACAATCACTGCGATTAAGTTGAGGGGATTTAATAAAGGTTAAAAATGTCGGATGTTGGATGTCGGATTGCGGATTGCGGATTAAGAGTGTTCAAAACATTATCTACAGAAAATAAAAGAACCGTTCATTGACATACTGAGAATCAAATTTGGTTAGAGCTAACGAAAGACCAGGCTTGGGTCACCACCACTATATTCAATCATGATTTTAGCGATGATATCCCACATTTCGATCATGAACCTTCGTTTTGCTGTTTTATATCCCAAGCCATTCATTTTCTTGTATATAAGGATTAACATGGCAAGGATAAGGGTCATGTACAGCAGGATTTGAATACCATTTTCGTTTACACTGATAAAATGAGCAAAGTTCAGTTCCTGTTTGATAAACCTGAAGAAGACCTCGATATCCCATCTTTTCTTGTACAGAAGTACGATGTCTTTTGCCTGAAGATCAAACATGTTTGAAAGGAAAAAATACTTCATTCCATTTTCACCTATTGTCTGTATCAGTCGAAAAGGATGTTCAACTACATGATTACCACTTCTGTAAAGATGTATGCGCTGGTCTTTGAGAATGGATAAATTACCTACATTCAGATGCAGTGGTAATTCGAAGTCTTCAATAACCTCAAAACGTGCATCTGTTTTTAACCGGGTAACAAAAGAACATTCCTTTTGATCCAGTTCGCAGAAGATATCACGACTTGAAACGCCCCGATCGAAAACAAAAACATTATCCTTGCTCTTGTCAATTACCTTGAATATGGTTTTGGGAATGGTAAGGTTTTCGTTTATATGACATTGCTGATTAAAGACCTCAACACTGCTGGGGAACATATCTGTAAGGCAAATCGTGTATTTGATTTGCTTTTTACCATCCTTCTTGCAGCCAACACTAATTCCCTTTTCCAGTTTTACCGCTGTCTGGCAAACCATGGTTGAATCAATCCGCGATATCCGGTAGTTTAAAGAAAGATCTGTTTCATCATAAAACCGGGTACACTCCTGATAGATTGCTTCATACGCTTTCTTGAAGAAATCGACATTCATTGTTGCCAGCCGGGCTGAAAGCGAATTGTATTTGGTTGTATTGGTTTTTGATACATTGAACAGAACCTTGTAGTGCGTCGAATTATAGAAATCCTGTAATGATCTCAGTCCAAGGCGTTCACTTTCAATAAGACCAAACAATAATAACGTAAAAACATTACGGCCATAAAGCTTTTTTACCTGATAGTCGACCTTTGTTTCGGCACTTAATCCGGCTAACAGATCTTCAGGAATAAGCCTGAGCAGATCACTGACTGAAATACCGTTAGTATTGTTTGTTCCCATTGGCTGAATACAGTCAAAAGTACTGACAGATGATGAAATACAAATCGTTACAAGCGTTCTTTTTATTAACATCAGCGTATTTATCTGTTGATATTCAGATATTTGCGAAGACAACAAAAACCCAAATGTTAATTTAGCCAATAAAATTGTTAACAACCATTGATTCTCATAATGTCAAAGAACTACTTAATATATGTGTCGTGTTTTGAACACTCTTAATTGCGGATTGCGGATTGCGGATTGCGGATTATAGATTTTTAAAGCATATGGAATCAGGAACTTAAACCCGACAAATTTCTCATTGAACCCGGAACCAGAATCAGAACACCAAATCTAATACTTTACAAATGAAAATCATCTGCATCGGCCGCAACTACGCCGAACATGCCAAAGAACTGAATAATGCCGTTCCTACCGAACCGGTATACTTTATGAAACCGGATTCAGCTTTGCTGACCAGGAACAGGCCATTCTTTTATCCTGATTTTACTAAGGATTTACATTACGAATGTGAAATTGTACTCAAGATTAACAAGGTAGGAAAATGCATTAATGAGAAATTCGCATTGACTTATATTGATGCTATCGGTGTTGGAATTGATTTTACTGCCCGCGACTTACAGCAGAAAGCCAAAGAAAAAGGCTTGCCATGGGAAAAGGCAAAGGCTTTCGACTTCTCCGCTCCTATCAGCAGCTTTATACCTGTTGCAGAATTTGAAAATATGCAGCAGATTGCTTTCAGCCTGAAAAAGAATGGCGAAACTGTTCAGGATGGAAATACTAAGGACATGATTTTTTCGTATCCGGCAATTATCTCCTATGTTTCCCGGTTTATGACACTGAAAACAGGTGATTATATTTTCACAGGAACTCCTGCAGGAGTTGGGCCGGTGGCGATTGGCGACAAGCTGGAAGCCTATATCGGTGACAAGAAAATGCTGACGGTGAATATCAGGTAGCCAATCCTGCCGGTCACTAAATCGAAAGCAACAGCATGGCGATTCTGCTAAATATCCGACTGATACAGGCTAAACGGGAACTGAATTCATCAGGCCCGGGGACATTGATTTTACTCGGATTAGTATCGTTTCTGATTTATGCGGCTTACACTGTTTTCCTGAAATCTCCCGACTCTTATTACCTCACGGCATTCCTGTTTATAGTTTGTGTTTCCATTCAATCGTATAGGAATGATAAACAATTTGTGTATATTCACATCCGGAAACCACATTTAGAAATGTATTCGGAATACCTGTTAATCACATTTCCTTTTGCGGCAAGTAGCTTGTTTACAAGTAATTGGTTCTGTTTTCCGATAGTAACTGCTGCATTGTATCTTGTTCCCTTTTTGAAGTTTACTCTTAAGCAAAAAACATATTTAAAAAATATTTCCTCCTTTATTCCGGCTACAGATTTTGAATGGATAAGTGGTTTTCGAAGGTCGTTTGGTTTTATGATTCCGATTTATTTACTTGCATTTAGCTTAAGCTGGTTCAGGGTTTTCCCTTTGATTATACTCTGGTTTATTTCCGTCACCATTGCCTCTTTTTATACTGAATGTGAGCCATTGCATATTCTGAGAGAAGGAAATTTTTCTTCTTCCAGACTTCTGAAACACAAACTCTTCCGCATGGTAAAATACATCCTTATCCTTCAACTGCCTGTGCTTGTAATAAATACAATCTTTAATCCGGAATTCTGGTTACTGAACCTAATGTTTATTCCTTTGCAGGTTTCGTTTTTATGTTATGCTGTTTTCTTAAAATATTCATCCTATGAACCGAATAAGAATGCCGTTGGCAATAATGTGATTCTCTCACTGGTAAGCTTAGGTTCACTAATTCCTTATTTCCTGCCGATACCGCTTTTGATGGCCCTGTTTACTTATGGAAAAGCTAAAAAGAACTTAAACAACTATCTGAATGATTAATATACAGAACCTTACTTTCAGTTTTTCGGACCATAAAGTATTGGATAACATTACGATTGATTTTAGACCAAACCTGGTTTATGGGATCGTTGGTTTAAACGGTGCCGGGAAAACTACTTTTTTTAATGTTCTTTCAACTACTTTAAAAGCCCAGACAGGATCTTTAAAACTTAATGGAAATACTATTACAAATAAGGAAATTGCCTACCTTGAAACAGTTAATTACTTCTATTCCAGGATAACAGGGAACGAGTATCTGAAGATATTCAAACAAACAAATCCTAATTTCAATTTGAATTTATTACAGGAATTTATGAAATTGCCGCTCGACGACCTGATCGAAACCTACTCAACCGGAATGAAGAAGAAATTAGCTTTGCTCGGGGTGCTCAAGCAGGATAAGCAGCTATTTCTGCTCGATGAACCATTCAACGGGCTTGACATTGAAACCAACAAAATCCTTGAATTAATCATAACAACATTGAAAGAAAAAGGAAAAACCGTCTTCGTTTCATCGCATATCATAGATCCTTTGCTCACGGTTTGCGACCAGATCCATTACCTTGATAACGGGAAATTTGCAAAATCATTCGACAAGGACAACTTTCATCATATTGAAGATGAACTTTTTAGAAAGCTAAAAGCTGAGGCTAAAGCTATAATTTCTAATTCAATTTAAAATGGAGTGGTTCACTTTAAGATCAGTTACTAACCTACTGAGCGTTATAATCTGAACACATAAAGGCTTGATTTATGAAGAAAAAAGCAATCATAATTGATCTTGATAATACAATCTACCTGGTTAGTTCCATCGGCGACAGACTATTTAAATCTTTGTTTCAACTTATAACCGAAAGTGGCGATTATGAAGGAGACTTTAATCTTCTCAGGGCTGAAATAATGAGAACGCCGTTTCAGAAAGTTGCGGATGCATTTAATTTTGGCGCAAGCCTGAAAGCTGAAGGAATAAAATTGCTGGAAAATACTTCCTACGACGATACAATGGAAACAGTTGAAAGCTACGACTATATCAGGAAATTGCCGTGTAAAAAGTTTCTTGTAACTACTGGTTTTACAAAAATGCAAAACAGCAAAATCAAACAATTGGACCTGGAAAAGGATTTTGACAAGATTTTTGTTATTGACCCCAGCCTAACGACTTTAACAAAGAAAGATATTTTCGAAAAAATCCTTACTGATTATGACTTCAAAACCGAAGACGTCCTGGTGGCAGGAGATGATATAAATTCGGAAATAAAGGCTGCGCAGGAGTTAGGAATCGAAAGTGTTGTATATGATTTCAACCTGGAACATACAGAGAATAAAGAACTTAATATTATAACCGATTTCAGGGAACTTGAGCGTTATCTATAAGCACAAAACAGTAACAGTATCTGTAATAAGATTTTCAATTAAACCTGATCTCATCAATTGCCTCAATCCCAGCTACCTGGTTAAGCTTTTTCACAAGCTTGCTGCCCTGGTAACTTAATTCTTCACGCAATGCTGCCGAATCAACCCGCACAAACAAAGTCCGGTTTTTAATATACATCTGGTTAGTATGACGCGAAACCAGTTTTCCCACAACTTCCTCCCAGGCACTGATTACCCGGGTTTCATTAAGCTTTGATTCCAGGTTATTATCCTTCAGGAAAGCAGAGATGGCGTCTTTTAAAAGGATTTCGTTTGTTTTTTTCACTTCAATCTATACTTAATCAATATTTTAACTAGTATTTAAAATTAACCGAGCCTCCTTCAATTTCAAATACACGATGGTTAATGGCTACCTTTTCGAACGTTCTCCGGATACGTTCCGGCTCCGTATCGGTAATAAATACCTGCCCGAAACTATCATTATCAACCAGTTGAACAATTTGCTGCACACGACCGGGATCGAGCTTGTCGAAAATGTCATCGAACAACAATATAGGTTTGAAACCAACCAGGTCGCGGGTGAAATCGAATTGAGCGAGTTTCAGAGCCAGCGCAAACGACTTTTGTTGTCCCTGCGAACCAAATCGCTTCACAGGATAGCCTTCAAGGTTAAACATAAAATCATCCTTATGAATTCCTGCTGATGAATACCTGAGCGACGAATCTCTGCTAAAAGCTTCATCTACAACATCAAGGTACGTTCCGGCAGTAAGCTGGGAATCATAAATAATGCTCACTTTCTCGGTACCACCGCTGATAAATTCAAAGTAATGACGGAAAATCGGCGCAAATCCTTCGAGAAACGATTTACGTTTATCGCTGATATTGGTAGCCGGCGCCATCATCTGTTCATCAATCAATAACAAAAGAGCACGGTCAGTTTGCCTGCGCTCGGCAAATTGCTTCAACAGTCCATTGCGCTGTTCAAGCAGGCGGTTGTACCGGATAAGGTTATCGAGATATGCTTTGTCGAATTGGGAGATTACGGCATCAATAAATTTACGGCGTACATCGCTGCCTTCGTTAATCAGATCCCTGTCGTAAGGCGAAACCATAACACAGGGAAACTGCCCGATATGATCCGCAATGCGGTCATAATCTTTCGAATTGATACGGAACTGCTTCTTAATACCGGCTTTCTGAATGCAGCTCACCTGGTTTGGAAGCCCGCCGTTACGCTGGAACGAACCGTGTATGGCAAAAAAAGTTTCGCCATGACGGATGTTTTGCTGATCAACAGAATTGAAGTAACTTTTTGTGAACGAAAGGTAATAGATAGCATCGAGCAAATTGGTTTTTCCGGCCCCGTTGTTGCCGACAAAACAATTTATTTTATCCGAGAAAGCCATTTCCTGCTCCTCGTAATTTTTGAAATTAATGATTTTCAGTGTATTAAGATGCACTTTTACTTAACTATTCTTATTAATAGTATTGATTTCTGGTTGTACAAATTTAGTGTTTAATATTGATAGGGAGAGTAAAATTATAACCTATGTATATTAGCTAGAAAGTCGATATTCATTTAATAACGCCGGTACGGAGGGCACAGAGGTAAAATGAAACAATTAAAACAATACATTATATCTCTGGCTTCTTGTGTCTTTAGAATTCCTCAAAGAATAGTTAGCTTTTTTTTAACAGGCGGAGTGTGTGCTATTTGTGCCGCACAAGTTAGAAAATAAGTCGTGCTTGAACCGGAGGGTTGATTTTCTAACTTATTGTGATGATCTTAAATCATAATGGACCCAATCCTCATATTTGGCAATCTCTCTCATAAGTTTAACTATTTCAATAATACCTTCTTCCTGCTGCCCTAAGCCATTCCCTGTCCGTAATTCATTATTTTTATCAGTGATACCAAATTTGATTGAATAAAAATTACCACATCCACTTGATAGACAATAATCTTCCAATAAATTACATGTAAAATTTCCCACTTGAAGATGAATGGGTTTTAATTCTAATGAAAATATATCATACTTAAACATGGGTGTATATGCATCCCATTGCCAGCCAAAGTATTTATGAATCCAGACAAAAACATTGTCATCCAAGATTGGTTTTGTATATTCCTTTGGCTCTAAATCGTGGGATACTGCTATCCAACAATCTGATATATTTAGAGGATATTCCATGCTATTTAGATATGAGGAAACAAAAAGAAATAAATTACTAGAAATATAAATGCAGCTAATTCACATTTTTTTAAAATTTTAAAACCATCATTCATAGCTGCCTTGTATATGATTATATATGAGAGTGTAATGACAAATAATATTAACCAAAGAAAATTAGGAATATATTCACCTGTAAAATATTTCCAGAGTTTATCTATGCCAACCCATAGCAAAACAGCACTAATGAATTCTGGAATTATGACTATTACAAAAACATTATTTGCTGTTCCCACTTCTTTCTGCCCTGTCAATAAGCGTCCTAAGTAAATTAAAGGAGAAGAAATTAATGTTTGTAAAAAAGTTGATATTGATATAATCGGGAGTAATACTGTAACGATATAAAAAATAATTAGTTTCATATTTTTTTTAATTACAAGGGTTAATAAAATAACCAATTAGAGCTCCAATTATCGCAGTAAAAACACTTAAGAAAAGTGGAAACCACACACTGATTAATGTCGATTTTGTGTAAACCCATGAATCTTCGTTTACAAAAAGCAAGTATTGCTTTTTAAACCAATTCGGTTTTATTGAAAAATTCCATTCGTTAATGTACAATTCTCCGCCTCCTTTTTTATTATCATATTTGTCGAAAAGTTTGTATCTATAGGACCTTCGCTTGCTAATCAATTTTTCAACGTTCGTAAATTCCAATATTACAAAATTTGAATTTTTCTTGAATTCAACTATTTCCTTTCCTTTTATTCTAATAGAACCTAAATTTTTCGCAATGAAAGGATTACTTTGCTCCAAATATAAGCTTAAAACAATTGTCATAAAAGATAATTTAGCAGGTTAATTTTTTCAAACAAATCTTGAAATTGTATATTTTCGGTAATATATTCCTAGATCTATTCTGTTTGTAGCTGTGTTTAATATTTGAAGAATTTGATTGATTCAACATCTTTAGGTTTTATTTAGCATGTTTCCAACATTTTCTTTTTAATGTATTCAGATTTAATCTCAGTTTATTTCATAATTCCGGTATTTTTCCGCATAATAATTTTTGTTTTTTTGAGACGTGAGGAATTTAGCGACAATATTCTTTTATTAACACATAAGCAGCTGTATCTCCTAATTCGCTAGCCTTCCTGAAATCCGAACAACCACCATCTTCTTGGTCTAAATAAATTCTAATTAATCCTCTGATTCTATAAACTTCTTTAAAAGTAGGTTTAATTTCTATTGCCTTTGAATAATCAGCTATTGCTGCTTCAAATTCATGGAGTGCTGCGTATGACATTCCTCTGTAATAATAACTATCTGCATTTTTCGGATTAATCTCTATACTCCTTGTAAAGTCATCAATTGCAGCATTGTAAATCAGTAAAGCAGCTCTTGCATTGCCTCTGCTATTATAAATCATTGCTTCGTTAGGCCCAATTTCTATGGCTTTATTGAAATCTTCAATAGCTCCTCTATAGTCTTTGATACTCTGTTTATCAGTACCTCTATTAAAATATGGCTGTTGATCCATTGGGTTAATCTCTATTGCTTTACTATAATCTTCAATTGCCCCAAAGAAATCTTGAAGCATGTCCTTTGCATAAGCTCGATTAAAATAAACACCTGCATTTTTAGGATTAATCTCAATGGCTTTTGTATAATCGGCAATCGCCCCATCAAAGTCTTTTAAGCTATTTTTAGAAACAGCTCGACCAGTATAAGCCACAAAATTGTCTGGCTCTACTTCTATTGCTTGAGTATAGTTTTCTATTGCTCCTTGAAAGTCTTGAAGATTGACCTTTTCTTTAGCTTGTTTCAGATATTTATCAGCTGTTTGCTTACAACCTGCTGTAGTTATAACAAAAGCAATTATTAATACGAATATCTTTTTCATGATTTATCCTTTATTAATTCAAACCTCTAATGCATTAAAGTGAGTAATTATAATTTCATTTTCAGAATCCATTCATATCAACATCTTTGTTCTTGCTAAATTAATACTATTCCCTTATAATATTTATCTATAATTATAAATCAATTAACAGAAATCCCGTTTCCATTGTGACCAAAAGGATTATTATACAAATAAATACAGAAGATATCTCTACTGACTTTTGCACTTATTAGGCTATATACCCCATTGTAAAAGCAATTTATTAAATTCTCCATGATCTATCTCCATGATTCAATCTCTTAGAGCCCCCGCTTCCGCACGAATCCTTTCGCGTGGTAATATTTAAAAAAATCCCTCCATCTCTCAACCGCAATGATTTCTTGTTTTTGCGTTTTCTTACTTCCCTTTTTCCTGTTTACACAATCTCCTTAAGGCTTCCCATTTCCGCAATGTAAATCATCAATTCCGGCATGTAAATCATCATTTCCGCCATGTAAATCATCATTTCCGCCATGTAAATCATCATTTCCGGCATGTAAATCATCATTTACGGCATGTAAATATTCATTTACGGCATGTAAATCGTCATTTACGGTATGTAAATATTCATTTACGGCATGTAAATCATCATTTACGGCATGTAAATCATCATTTACGGCATGTAAATATTCATTTACGGCATGTAAATCATCATTTACGGCATGTAAATAATCATTTACGACATGTAAATCATTTACGGCATGTAATACGCTCTTCGCGGTCATGTAACACGTCTTCGCGGTCATGTAACACGTCTTCGCGGTCATGTAACACGTCTTCGCGGTCATGTAACACATCTTCGCGCTCATGTAACACATCTTCTCGCTCATGTAACACATCTTCGCGCTCATGTAACATGTCTTCGCGGTTATGTAACATGTCTTCGCGGTCATGTAACATGTCTTCGCGGTCATGTAACATGTCTTCGCGGTTATGTAACATGTCTTCGCGGTCATGTAACATGTCTTCGCGGTCATGTAACATGTCTTCGCGGTTATGTAACATGTCTTCGCGGTCATGTAACACGTCTTCGCGGTCATGTAACATGTCTTCGCGGTCATGTAACACGTCTTCGCGGTCATGTAACACGTCTTCGCGGTCATGTAACACGTCTTCGCGGTTATGTAACACGATACTCCAGTCCGAAGGGACCGGCATTAGAAAATTTAAGTAGTTTTTCAAGGAAGGTTTTTGAGGGCGGGGTATTCCTAGCCATGCAGAAGTGAGCCAAGTCCCCAGAGCCATTTATTTATAAAATGTTTCATGGCGAACGGCTTGCGTGGCGCAGCAAAAAACCTGACGTAGCAAAAACACTTAAATTTTATACAGCCTTGAATTTTTGTTGCTTTTTTTTCAAGAAAAAAGCAAGAGAAGAATCTTTATTGAAAACTCCATACGCAAAAAAGCCACCTCGTCGGTGGCTTCTTCATGTTGTATTGCGAATTGGACTACTTTACCAAATCAACTATCGCTTTGAAAGCTGACGGGTTGTTCATAGCCAGGTCGGCAAGTACTTTGCGGTCGAGCTCAATACTTTTGGCGTGAAGTTTGCCCATAAATACTGAATACGACATTCCATACTCACGGGTACCTGCATTGATACGGGTAATCCATAGTGCGCGGAAAGTGCGTTTTTTGGTTTTTCTGTCGCGGTATGCATACACGCCACCTTTTTCGTATGCATTTTTGGCAACCGTCCAGACATTTTTGCGCCTACCGAATTGGCCTTTAACCGCTTTTAGGATTTTTTTCCTGCGGGCCCTGGAGGCGACTGCATTGACTGATCTTGGCATTTTACTTGATTTTTTTACTTCAGCGACCTACTGTTTAGCAGATTCTTATGGGGCTGAAAGTAAGGTTAAACATTAATTGATTAGCATTGGAGCATATCACGTACCGCTTTCACGTCTGCCTTGTCGACAATTGTAGTGTAACCGAGGTTACGTTTACGTTTGGTCGATTTTTTTGTCAGAATGTGACTGTGGTATGCATGCTTCCTTTTCAGCTTGCCGGTGCCTGTGAGGGTGAACCTCTTTTTAGCAGCGGATTTACTCTTCATTTTAGGCATGATACTTGATTTATTTATGGTGATTATTAGGTATTTAGACTGTTAGGCTGTTAGGCTGTTAGATTTAAACAGTTGCTTTTTTAGGAGCAATGATCATGATCATTCGTTTTCCTTCGAGTAAAGGTAGTTTTTCAACTTTCCCGTATTCCATCAGTTCCTGTGCAAATTTCAGCAGGATAATTTCACCCTGGTCTTTATAGACAATCGAACGTCCGCGAAAAAAAACTTCTACTTTAACCTTAGCGCCTTCCTGAAGGAAACTACGGGCATGTTTTAGTTTGAAATTAAAATCATGCTCATCCGTCTGGGGACCCATCCGGATTTCCTTCACTACAACTTTGGCCGTTTTGGCTTTAATTTCCTTCTGCTTTTTCTTCAGTTCGTAGAGGAACTTTTTGTAATCCACTATCCGGCAAACGGGTGGATTGGCAGTCGGGGAAATTTCAACAAGGTCAAGTTCAAGATTTTCGGCCATTGTAAGGGCTTCTTTGAAATTATAGATGCCTGGTTCAATGTTTTCGCCAACCACCCGAACTACGGGTGATTTAATCTTTTCATTAATCTTGTGCAGCTCTTCTTTATCGCGACGTGGAAATCTGCGGTCCTGGTGAGGTCCGCCGCTGCTGCTGTAGTTAGTTGTTGCTATGGTTATAACTCCTTCCTATTGGTGAATAAATATGATGTACTTTTTAAAAATACAGATTTTCAATGCGTTACTCCAGTTGTTTCTTAGTTTCTTCAATGATAAGCGAAACAAAATCACTCAAACTGAAAGTTCCAAGATCACCCTGGCTGTGTTTACGTACTGATACTGTTCCGTCAGCTTCTTCCTTCTCTCCTACTATAAGCATATACGGGACTTTCATAAGTTCCGCATCACGTATTTTCTTGCCTGTTTTCTCATTGCGTTCGTCAACGAGGGCGCGAATTTCGGAATTATCCAGCACCTGTGCAACTTTTTTTGCATAATCAACGTATTTCTCGCTGATAGGCAGAACAATAACCTGGTCGGGTGTAAGCCAAAGCGGGAAATTTCCGGCGGTATGCTCCAGTAGCACAGCTACAAAACGCTCCATTGAACCAAATGGCGCGCGGTGTATCATAACCGGACGGTATTTCTGGTTATCACTTCCTGTATATTCAAGTTCAAAACGCTCAGGTAAGTTATAATCTACCTGGATAGTTCCAAGCTGCCACTTGCGACCGAGTGCGTCCTTGACCATAAAGTCAAGTTTAGGACCGTAGAAGGCGGCTTCGCCAAGTTCAACAGTAGTTCTCAAACCTTTCTCAGCCGAGGCTTCGATAATGGCACTTTCAGCTTTTTCCCAGTTTTCGTCGCTGCCGATATATTTCTCTCTGTTTTCAGGATCACGTAATGAAATCTGTGCGGTGTAATCCTTGAAATCAAGTATGCGGAAAATATGCAGAACTATATCGATAACTGCCATAAACTCAGCTTTTAGCTGATCAGGACGGCAGAAAAGGTGAGCGTCATCCTGTGTAAATCCCCGAACACGGGTTAATCCGTGAAGTTCTCCGCTTTGCTCGTAACGGTACACTGTGCCGAATTCAGCGAACCGGATTGGCAGATCTTTGTACGAGCGTGGTTTAGCATTGTAAATTTCGCAGTGGTGAGGGCAGTTCATTGGTTTAAGCATGAATTGCTCACCTTCAATAGGAGTGTTGATTGGCTGGAATGAATCTTTACCGTATTTCTGGAAGTGTCCGCTGGTTTTGTAGAGTTCAACGTTCCCGATATGTGGAGTAATAACAGGTAAATATCCGGCTTTACGCTGCAGGCTTTTCAGGAAGTTCTCAAGTCTTTCGCGAAGTTGGGCACCTTTTGGAAGCCACAACGGCAAACCTTGTCCTACTTTTGCTGAAAAAGTGAATAATTCAAGTTCCCTGCCAAGCTTGCGGTGATCACGTTTCTTTGCTTCTTCAAGTAAAACCAGGTATTCTTCGAGTTCTTTGGCTTTTGGAAAAGTAATGCCATAAATGCGGGTGAGCATTTTACGTTTTTCATCGCCACGCCAGTAGGCACCGGCAATATTCAGCAGTTTTATTGCTTTAATTGATGATGTATCTGGTAAATGAGGTCCGCGACAAAGATCAGTAAATTCACCTGTTTCGTAAAATGTGATTTCACCATCCTGCAAATCGGAAATGAGTTCTATCTTGTATTCATCATTCTTTTTGGTAAAATAATCCAGAGCCTCTGTTTTAGAAACCGAACGACGGATGTATTGCTGTTTCTGGCGGGCCAGCTCAAGCATTTTGGCTTCGATCTTAGTCAGGTCTTCAGGCGTGATCTGCTTGCCGCCGAAATCCATATCGTAATAGAATCCGTTTTCAATATCAGGTCCGATGCCAAATTTAACGCCGGGATAAAGCAATTCAATAGCTTCAGCCATCAAGTGTGCCGACGAATGCCACATGGCCGATTTTCCTTCAGGATCGTTCCATGTGAGCAATTGTACGCGTGCATCCTGTGCGATAGGGCGTGTCGCATCCCATACCTGTCCATCAACTTTGGCAGCTAATACGTTACGGGCCAGGCCCTCGCTGATGCTCAGCGCAACCTGCATGGCAGTAGTTCCGGCAGGGTATTGCCTTACGGAATTATCTGGTAATGTTATGTTTATCATGTAGTTGAGTAATGTTCGGAAATAAGTGTGCAAAAGTAGTGAATTTATGGATAAGAATTACATGGAATATTGTTTGATTTTTTATCAGACAAAGCCAGAATATATGAGTAATTCTGGATCTAAGTTTTGAAAATGTGTTGCAATTAATCTCTAGAATTTAATAATTTTACGAATTCGAAATAATGCAACAACCCGCCAACAAATAAATCATTTTTGCCACAGATTTCACAGATTTGCACAGACATAACAATGCTTTAATCAGTTGTTTCCTGGAAATTAAACAAGAAAATTTATTTAATTTGTGAAATCTGCGAAATCTGTGGCACGTTTAGTTTGCACTAATTTCCACCTATCGAATAACAAAAGAATAATTGTTAATCATTTAAATCTTTAGAATATGAACACAGAAGAACAAATCCTCGAAACACTAAAACAAAGTGTTAAGCCAATGAACGCCGGTCAAATTGTAGAAAAAACCGGTCTCGACAGGAAAGTGGTTGACAAAGCCATGAATAATCTGAAAAAAGAAGAAAAAATTGTTTCACCAGTAAGGTGCTTCTGGACGGCGAAATAAATTTCGGATGTGGGATTTCGGATGTTGGATGTTGGATGTTGGATCTGCAAAGTCGGATTTCGAGCCATTGAACTTTGAACCAGGATCTTGAGATCTGAGACCTGGAATTTGAGCCTTGGAATTTATTTACTTATGACCTTAAATTCCGTTCTCCTGTTATTGGCCCGGCCTTCGGGTGTATCGTTGCTTTGGATTGGCATGGTTTCACCGTAGCCTTTGTAGGAAAGTTTTTCCTGGTTTACCCCGTTAGCCATCAGGTATTCATACACTGCTTTTGCCCTGTTCAGCGAAAGAGTCATATTGTATGAATCACTGCCTTCGTTATCTGTATGTCCACCGATTTCGATATGTAATCCTGTATTTTTTTGCAGAAAAGAAACCAGTTTTTCAAGTTCGGCTTTTGAATCCGGAAGTAATACATACTTATCAGTTTCAAAGAAAATATTTCGCAGTACAACCTTCTCTCCTACTGCTACGGGCTGCATAGGAATATCCAGTTTAACCGGATTTAAAGAATCATGATCTTTGCTTACATTAAAATTCACGGAATAAAACAAATAGCCTTTGCAGGAAACATTCAACGCATAATCTTTATCAACCGGCAAACTCATTACAAATTCGCCAGAAACCAGGTCGGATGATGAGCTGACAACTGTTTTATTGCTTTGCATATCAATAAGTTCAAAAGCCGCGGATAAAGGGACTAATGTATTCTTATCATAAACCTTACCGTGAACATACGAAACTGAAGCAGGCCTGGATTGAACCGGCAATTCAAACCGATAAATATCTGTATTCCCAAATCCCTTTTCCCTCTCAGCCGAAATAAATGCTTCGGTACCTTTTGCATTAATTATCAGGTTTATCTCGTCCAGTTTGGTGTTTACAGGGTACCCGATATTTTCAGGTTTATGCCATACACCATTGGCATCCATTCGCGAAACAAACAAATCAGCACCACCCATCCCCGGAAGTCCGGTTGATGAAAAATACAAAGTATGACCATCGGGATGAATAAATGGCGCCATTTCGTCGGCACTGGTATTAATGGAATCACCAAGGTTAACCGGCTGACTCCAGTTACCATCGCCAAGCTTAATACTTTTCCAGATATCTGATCCCCCATGACCACCACGACGGGTTGAAACAAAAAACAAGGTTCGGCCATCTGCAGCCAGGCAAGGCTGCGATTCCCATGCCGAAGTATTAATTTGTTCTCCTAGGTTTTCCGGCTCTGACCAGTTATTTCCAATCTTATGCGACGAATACAAATCGCAGGTCCCATAGGAATCGCGGCGGCTGCAACAAGTTATAATAATTGTCATTCCATCGGGTGAAACGCAGAGCGCGCCTTCATTCCCGGGCGTATTTATCGGAGCACCTATTTCGATGGCCGGGCTCCAGTTTAACTGGCCTGTGGATGATCGGGCGGAAACAGATCTGTAAAAACTTTCATCACTTTGCGGATCAGCACCTTTACGTGTAAAATAAAGCTGGCTTTCATCCAAGCTTATCGCATTAATATATTCATAACCGGGCGAATTTACATTAGGGCCAATATTTATGGGATTAAAAGGTACCGGGTTTTTCATCATCTGTATCCTGAAATCACATAATTTTAAATTTTCGGCTGTGCGCTTAAGTTCGGCCTGTATTTTAGGTTTAAATGTTAAGTACTTGAGATAGTTTGTTTTAGCATCCTCATATTTTTCCATATCGAAATATAAATTCGCCATTATATAATATGCAGGGGGAAAAATGACCGAGTCAATTTCTACTGCTTTTTTATAAGAATTAACTGCTTTGGAATATTCCTGCAGGTCGTAAAAGATATCAGCTTTCAGCAACCAGGCTTTAGCATAGGCAGGCTCATCAACATTGAGATCATCAAGCTGGTGAAGTGCCCCCGCATAGTCATGCCTGTTGTATAGCTGAGCTGCTTTGTCGAATTGTTTATCAGAATGTGTTTTTGCAGGTTGCTGGGCAAATAATGAAATATTAAATGATACTATTAAAGTCAAAACAGATATTAACACGGAAAATCTCATAAATCAGCTGTATTGAATTGCGAAAGTAAGCAAGTTCTTCGAATTGAAAGATTTGGCATTTCAATAAACGAAATAATGAAAGCAGAAATTGTGCCAAATGCCAACATCATAGAATCATCAAGACTTACGATGAGATTTCAGGTTAAAAACAAAATGCGAGAAAGTGAATCTATTGAAATAAGTTACCCTGACAATTCACAAATCAAAAATAAAATAAGTTTTAAGGTATATGCATGAATTTGTGAGCCTGCAGAGAAATATGCCAGCGCGGATTCTTCATCACATAGTCAATAATATCAGGCAACACAACCTGCATCCGGCTCCACTCAGGCTGGAGACACAAATAGCAATCGGGACCAACAAGTTTGGCATTTTCTTCGGCCCACTCAAAATCTGTATCATCGAAAATGATGACTTTTAACTCACTTGCTTTACTGAAAATTTCAGGTTTGGGTGGACTTTTCCTCTTTGGCGAAAGACAAACCCAATCGAACGAACCACTGAAAGGATGTGATCCGGAAGTTTCAAGATGAACCTGCAGTCCTTGTTTTTTTAGCTTATTGCACAGGTAATCAAGTTTGTACATCAATGGTTCACCACCGGTCACAACTACTGTCGCCGCAGGATTATCAATTACGCGATTAACAATCTCGTCGGTATCAGTGAGCGGATGCAGTTTCGGATTCCACGATTCTTTTACATCGCACCAGTAGCAACCCACATCACAACCTCCTACACGCAGAAAATACGCAGCCTTACCGGTATGAAAGCCTTCGCCTTGTATGGTGTAGAAATCTTCCATAAGAGGAAGCAATTTACCTTGTTGTGTTGGATCTGTCTTCAATTGATTGAGAAATGGTTATTGGTTATTGGTTATTGGTTATTGGTTATTGGTTATTGGTTAATGGTTAATCGTTCTTGATTTCCGGAAAATAGTTAATCAATCGTACTTATATTTTTAATCATTAACGATTAACTTTTTTCTTTTAACCATTACCGATTAACTTTTTCTTTTAACCATTAACGATTAACTTTTTTCTTTTAACCATTAACGATTAACTTTTTTCTTTTAACCATTAACGATTAACTTTTTTCTTTTAACCATTAACGATTAACTTTTTCTTTTAACCATTAACGATTAACTTTTTCTTTTAACCATTAACGATTAACTTTTTCTTTTAACCATTAACGATTAACTTTTTCTTTCAACCATTAACGATTAACTTTTTCTTTCAACCATTAACGATTAACTTTTTCTTTTAACCATTAACGATCAACTAAGTTCAGAAGCTCAAACCTCTTTATTATACGCTCTAAACGTATTAATCAGCAATGCTACACGTGTCATTGGGCCGACACCGCCAGGCACAGGCGTGATAAATGAGCACTTTGGAGCTACTTCATCGAATTTCACATCACCAATAATATGATATCCTTTTTCAGAGCTATCTTCCATACGGTGAATGCCAACATCAATAACCACGGCACCTTCTTTCACCATATCGGCTGTAACGAAATGAGGCTGCCCCATGGCTGCGATCAGAATATCAGCAGTTTTAGTAATTTCTTTGAGATTTTTTGTGCCGGTATGACACATGGTTACGGTACAATTTCCCGGGTTAGCTTTTCGCGAAAGCATTACGCTAATGGGCGTTCCGACAATATTGCTCCGGCCAAGCACCACGCAGTGTTTTCCACTGGTTTCAATATTGCTGTATTCAAGTAATTTGATAATTCCAAATGGAGTAGCCGAAAGATAAGTCGGTTCGCCCAGCATCATCCTGCCGAGGCTAATAGGATGAAAACCATCCACATCTTTTTGTGGATTTATGCTGCTTATTATTTTCTGAACATTTATATGGGCTGGTAAAGGCAACTGAACAATATATCCGTCAACTTCATCATCATTATTCAGAAAATCTATGATGCTGAGTAATTTTTTCTCGGTTGTGTCTGGTTCCAGCCTGTAAATTGTGGAAGTAAAACCAACTTCCGTACAATCTCTCTCTTTGCTGTTTACATACGTCTGGCTGGCTGGATCTTCGCCTACCAATACAGCTACCAGGTGTGGAGCACGTTCGCCTCTATCAATAATATCAGCACTTTTAGCTGCGAGTTCCTTTTTTATTGCGGAAGCAATCTTTTTGCCGTCGATGATTTGCATGGGATAATGTATTAATGGGCTAATGTGTTAATGAGCTAATGGGCTAATGTGGGAATGTGAGAATGTGAGAATGCGAGAATGCGATAAAGTGAGAATGCGATAAAGTGCTGATATACTCAAGAGTTAATGTGCGATGAATTAATGCCGGGTTACGCAAGATTAGAAGTGAAAGCTCATAACATGAAATGCGAGCCGGGCAAAACTTCTTTCACCCATACCTTAAATCACATAACTCATATTTCATAACTCATATCTCATCCTTTTTACCTTCTTTTCGCGTTCTTCATCTGCTGAGCCATCTTCTGAGCACCACCGGTGGTAAGCATCTTCATCATTTTGCGGGTATCGTCGAATTGCTTGATGAGGCGGTTAACTTCCTGGATATCATTTCCGCTTCCCTGAGCTATACGCTTACGGCGGCTTCCATTTAAAACGGAAGGATTTTCTCTTTCGAGTGGTGTCATGGATTGAATGATGGCTTCAATTCCTTTGAAAGCGTTTTCATCAATGTCAATGTCCTTGATGGCTTTTCCCATTCCGGGGATCATACTCATCAGGTCCTTAACATTACCCATTTTCTTGATCTGCCTGATCTGGTCGATGAAGTCGTTAAAGTTAAACTGATCTTTGGCAAGTTTTTTCTGAAGTTTGCGCGCAGCTTCTTCATCGTATTGTTCCTGGGCGCGTTCAACAAGTGAAACAATATCGCCCATTCCGAGAATACGGTCGGCCATACGTTCGGGGTAGAACATATCGATGGCATCCATCTTTTCGCCTATACCAACAAACTTTATAGGTTTGTTTACTACTGAACGAATGGTAAGAGCTGCTCCACCTCGTGTATCACCATCGAGTTTGGTGAGGATAACTCCGTTAAAATCGAGCCTGTCATTGAATGTTTTGGCTGTATTCACAGCATCCTGGCCTGTCATGGAATCCACAACGAAAAGAGTTTCGTGCGGATTTAAAGCTGATTTGAGTGCCGAAATCTCGTTCATCATCACTTCGTCGATAGCAAGGCGACCAGCGGTATCGATAATCAGGACATTGAATCCGCGATCTTTGGCATGTGCCAGAGCGTTTCGCGCAATTTTTACGGCATCCTTGTTTTCAGGCTCAGCATACACTTCAATCCCAATCTGTTCTCCCAATACTTTTAACTGGTCAATAGCAGCTGGCCGGTAAATATCGCATGCAACCAATAAAGGATTTTTCCCTTTTTTGGTATGAAGATAATTAGCCAATTTAGCAGAGAAAGTAGTTTTACCACTTCCCTGTAAACCCGACATTAAAATAATGGCAGGGCTGCCTTTGAGATTAATTTCGACTTTCTCACCACCCATCAGTTCGGCCAGCTCGTCGTGAACAATCTTAACCATCAGTTGGCCAGGC
The DNA here is from genome assembly GCA_963665485.1 of Bacteroidales bacterium. Classification (GTDB taxonomy): domain Bacteria; phylum Bacteroidota; class Bacteroidia; order Bacteroidales; family UBA4417; genus UBA4417. Next base: position 4,256,007 of record OY762227.1, read on the forward strand.
GATACCGAAGTCAAAACATTCTGGCCTAAAGCTTTGGTTTTTACTGTATCCGTAAATTCTTTTGCCACTTTATAGCTAACGTCAGCATCGAGCAATGCTTTACGAACATCTTTGAGAGTTTCGGCCACATTAATTTCGGTAATATAACCATGGCCTTTTAGTAGTTTAAACGCTCTGTCGAGCCTGTCGCTTAGACTTTCAAACATTGTATTCCGGTATTTTTGGAGATTGATAATAGGCTGCTTAAAAGCAGGACCGCAAAGGTAGTAATTTTAAGTAATGAGATTACAGCTCATTATCTGGTTCGGTATCAGAATTAGTTTTATTCTTACATCAATACATAATCTTATAAATAGTATATTTGCATCATAAAACCTGGTTTTGCTTCTGTTGATATTATGCAATTTGATCAATTTACATTATCAGGGCAAGCATTATCATCAAGATTTTTTATTATAAAAACCGAAAGGTCAAGGAATTAACCTTAATTAACCATTACCTGTTTGTTGGCTTATTACTAGTACAGTAAAAAAGCAAACACCATTAACAATTACAACTTATGAGAAAAACAACTACTCTATTACTAGCCTTGATGGTTGCAACTTTTGCTTTTGGCAAATCTGTTACCATGGAACAAGCCAATCAAGTGGCAAACAAATACTTAGCTGCTACTTCACTGAAAGCCACACGCAGTGTCGCAAATAGTTTCAGCAAATCGTACAATGGAATTACCACTTACTATGTATTTAATTATACAGGAGGTGGATTTGTAGTTGTGGCAGCAGATGACGCGGCAAAACCAATCCTTGCTAAGTCGGACGAAGGCTTTGTTGAAACGGAGATCACCAATCCGGAAGCCCGATTTTGGTTCGACAGCTACAGCAAGGAAATCGCTCATATTGTAGCTACAAAGGCCGTTAACACGGAATCACTCGCCGAGTGGAATAAAATTCTTACTAATGGAATTAAAGCTTCTCCAACCGATGTAGCTCCTTTGCTGACAACTACCTGGGATCAGCTTCAGTATTACAATTATTATTGCCCTGCGGTTACCGGAGGTTCTGGTGGCAAAGCACCCACAGGTTGTGTAGCAACTACCATGGGGCAGATTATGAAATACTACAATTTCCCTGCAACGGGTGTTGGCTCTTATTCATTTAATGATAGCAGATATGGAGAGTTATCTGCCGATTTCGGGGCAACTACCTACAATTTTGCTAACATGAAAGCCAAAGCAACATTTAGTTCATATAAGGAAATTGCAACTTTATTATATCATGCTGGTGTTTCTGTAAACATGAACTATGCTGTTGCCGGATCAGGGGCTCAATCGGAAAGCGTTCCCTTTGCAATGAGTAAATATTTCAATTATGATAATTCAACAATTGGCATAGCTTATTTGGAGAATTATTCTCCTACAGAATGGGAAGCATTACTTAAATCAGAACTGGACGCAAAACGCCCTTTGTATTATTCAGGAAGCGATCCTACAAGTGGGCATGCCTGGGTATGCGACGGATATTCGAGCAGCGGCGGGTATACCATGTTTCATATGAACTGGGGTTGGTCAGGTAGCGCTAACGGATATTTTTCAATTGGAGCACTTAATAGTGGCAATGGAGACTTCAATCTGGGCAATGCTGTAGTTTATGGAATTAAACCTGGCAATCCAAATTTATTAGTACGCTTTACTGACCTGGATCAAAATAATCTGGTTCAATACGGACCTACTTTTAATATCAACGGTTCAGTTATTAAAGGAACACCCACAGCAGTCAATCTCTATATTGACGGCCAGGTGGTTTTTAACACTACGCAAACTACTATATCATATCCCTGGAACACTGCTGCTGCCGGTATAGGAACACATAAAGTCCGCATTGAAGCGATCGACGCTACTGATACAGTTTACTGGGAAATCAAAATTGGACTTAGTGAATGGGATTTAAAGGCAAGCGGATTCAGCAATGCTTCACGAGGGCTGAAATATATGCACGCTGTGAATAAGGATGTAGTATGGGCTACAGCTTATGATGGACTAAATTCATCCAATTACATTCAGGAATTCACGAAAACAACAGATGGTGGCAGCACATGGACACCTGGTACTATTAATAATTGTACTGGTCTTGAACCTGCAATGATTTTTGCGTTTAGTAAGGATACAGCTTATGTGCCTATGTACGTTCAAACTGGTTCCAATCAAGGGATTTATGTTACCAGGGACGGTGGTACAACCTGGAGCCGTCAATCCACTGCTAGTTTCAGCAATGCGTCATCATTTCCAAATGTGGTTCATTTTTTCAACAGAAATGATGGATTCTGTATGGGTGATCCAATTAACGGAGATTTCGAAATCTATACTACATCGAATGGAGGTACTAACTGGACACTTGTTCCCGGAGCCAATATTGCGGATCCTATCAGTGGCGAATTTGGTGTAGTCGGATACTATTCAGCCGTTGGCGATAATGCCTGGTTCGGCACTAACTCAGGTCGGGTGTATCGCACAACCGATAAAGGATTACATTGGGATGCCAGTGCAACCACATTTAACAGTACGGATTATACCGATGTAGAATTCAGGGATGCTTTGCATGGTCTTGCACAAGATAAAACTAGTACAGGTTCGTTCGCTGAAACATCTGATGGTGGCATTACTTGGACAGCTGTTTCATCAACCGGAGCTTACGGCACTTCCGATCTTTGTTATGTACCGGGCACAGAGAATACCTGGGTAAGTGTTGATTATGGAGCTTATTATAGTTTTGATGGCGGTCATTCATGGGCCACATTCCCGGGAACACAGGCAGGCCAGTTCCTATCTGTCGATTTTGCAAACACCCAAATGGGATGGGCAGGAACATTTAATACAAACGCAACGGTTAAAGGCGTATATAAATATTCCGGAATCCTCGAAATACTAAGCCCGGTTGTAAATCTCACTGCCCAACCTGGCGCTAATAATGTTCAACTTACGTGGACACAGCCGGCAACTACACCGTTGAGTTATAATATCTATTGTAACGATGTTTTAGTGTCAAATACTACTTCACTGGAATATGTTGATGTTCCGTTGGTAGGCGGTTCGCTGAATTATTGTGTGACAGCAGTTTATGCGCTTGGCGAATCGCCTAAAACCTGTGCTACAGCAGAAATAGTGCTGGGACTTGCTCCAAACGAACAGGCCAGCTACAGGATTTATCCTAACCCTTCCAGTGATATTATTAATGTTGTAGCTCCTGCTAAGTTCAATGAAGTCAGGATGATCAACAGCCTTGGTAAAGTTGTTTACAGAAATAATACAAAAGGAACAAATCTTCACATACTTACAGCCGGAATGGAGCCAGGAATGTATATTCTTCAAATTTATACCGGTACACAAACTATTTCGAAGAAAGTATCTATCATCCGATAGCTAAATACAACGTTTAGTTTTAATACAAAAGAGCCGGATAAACTCCGGCTCTTTTGTGTTTATACGAAAGTTCAAGCTGAGGGTTTATACGAGTGCTAAGCAATTAGTCAAGAGTTAAGGTTGCTTACCCACACAATCCATCCTTTTGGTTTTATAGATAAGATATATTGCTGCAAGATGCATGCAAACTCCGATACAAAATAGCAGCCAATCGAAGCATCCAGGTACAAATTGAGCCGAGAGGCTCAGTATATTCGGATCATTCCCTATAATTCCGGAAGAAAGTAAATGTCTGTAATTAATTGTGAAGACAATAAACTCTTTCATATATGCAATAAGGACGATCAATGATCCTAATATCAGTAACATCCAGATAACGCCCGAAAGTCGGGAAAGTGCCATTGACCCTTTTCTTTTAAACAGGATAACCACTGCAACCACAATCATAGTGAGTGAATTAATAACCGGAGCAATCACAGGTCCGGTCCAGATGCTTGGTAATAGAAATAAAATATCTATGGTGAAAATCGATTCCGGCCAGCCTAATAAAACTTTCAGAAATACATAGTACGCTAAATCCCAGACTGAAAAAACGACCAGGAACCAGGCAAAACGGTGAAGCCAGAGTTCTGCAGCCAATATGCTAATGGCAAGTATCATAATAAGTGTTGCTGCTTCCCGAATTAGCTCAGTTACAACAATAGTTTGTGTCATAGCTTTCAACGGGAAATTGAATCCTTCAGGGTAATATAATTCCCTCAAGTATACCACTACCGCGGATTCGAGGTATCCCATTGCAATAGCGAAAATCAAAATCCACAAAGTTTTCGACAAAGGCTTCATTACCTTGAATTTAGTTCAGAATACTAAAAAAAAATCAAGCCATCAGAAAATCACACAAACAAAAACAAGGAGAGTTGAATTGTGTTTTGTAATTTTATCACAATATTACAAAACAAGAACATTAAAACTGAATCTTTACAAAAAGTGTTTAAACATGAACAAACTAGGTGTATTTATATTGTTGATATTCATAAATATCTGTGCGATAGCACAAACAAAGGAAGATATTATTTCGGCTCCTGCCGGTAACAAGTTTACGCTTATCAATAAAAACGGAGAAACCGTTATTCCCAATGGCCGAATCATTACACCAGCTGGCAAATGCCATACGGTGGCACCTCATCCTTACGGGCTGGCAATCAGCAATAATGGAAATATAGTTATAACCGCTAATTCCGGGACATCACCCCTGGCAATAACCATTTTAAGGAATGTGAATTCTGGAAATCCTGATATTCAGCAGGTACCTCCCGGATCGGATACGGATAAGGGTGTACTGGCTTCTGTATTTATGGGTTTGGCCATAACGCCTGATAATAAAAGAGTGTATGTTGCCGGTGGACAGGAAAACAAAGTTTTTATTTTTGATATTGCATCAGGTGCTAAACTTGGTGAAATTGAATGCAGCCAAAAAGACGGAGACATTGACTATACACATGGTTATATCGGTGATATGGTGCTTAATCGGGACGGTAGCAGGTTGTATGCTGTCGACCAGGTAGGATTCCGGATGCTGGTAATTGACCCTGTTAATAAAAAAGTTTTGCACAATGTTCCCGTCGGCCGTTATCCTTTTGGAATAACGCTTTCACCAGACCAGAAAACAGTGTACGTTGCCAACGTTGGTATGTACCAATACAGCATGATCAAACGCAAAAACAAAGGAGAATGGAAAAACGGAACCATAGATTTTCCCGCATTCGGATACGGATCGAAAGATGCAGAGGAAGGTATTTATTCAGATACATTAAAGGTTCCAGGCCTGGGTCCAGTTAATTCGGATGAATCTTTCTCCGTGTGGGCCGTTAGACTGAAAAAAAATGCAAAGCCTGAAGTAACAGCAAAAATCAAAACGGGTACGCAAGTCGGGCAAATGGTTGAAGATTTCCCCGCAGTCGGCGGTTCGAGCCCGAATTCGATAGTTGCTACAAACCGCTATGTTTTTATCAGCAATGGTTCAAATGATAATGTAACTGTTCTCGATGCACGGAAAAAGACGGTCATAAAGCATATAAAACTTAGCCCTGATGATAGAATTTCGAAACTCAGGGGCATAATTCCTTTTGGCCTCGACATTTCGCCCGATGGCAAAAAAGTGTATGTTGCCGAATCTGGACTGAATGCCATTGCCGTAATTGATGTTGAAACTTTGGCTGTTACAGGTCATAATCCGACAGGTTGGTTTCCCGCAAAAATTAAAGTTACTCCTGATGGCAGGAAACTGGTAGTTGCAAATGCCAAAGGTTTTGGCAGCGGTCCAAATGGGGGACGAAATTTTAAAATCGGTCCTGAAGGAAGCTACATCGGCAGCCTTATGAAAGGAACCGTTGAAATACTTGATATACCGAATGATAATGAACTAAAAACGCTGACACAAAAAGTAGTTGAGAATAATTTCACTTTCGATGACATTACCTCCGATAAATTCAGCTGGCGAAAAAACAATCCTATTCCACTTTCACCCGCAATAAAAGGCTCTCCTATCAAACATATTGTTTTTATCTCGAAGGAAAACCGGACTTATGATGAAATACTTGGCCAGGTAAAGGGAGCAGATGGAGATTCAAGCATTGCACGTTATGGTTGTAATGTTACTTTTACTAACCGCGATAAAAGCCGGAAAGTAGAAAACGCAACCGTGGCACCTAATCATTTGAATCTTGTAAAAGAGTACAGCATCAGTGATAATTTCTATGTTGATTCAGATGTTTCAGCCGACGGGCATCGATGGCTGGTAAACACATATCCCAACGAGTGGGTCGAAGCCACGACGCCGGCAAGTTATGGCGGCAATCGTGATTATAAGGAAGATTCGAAAGCACCGGGGAACCTGGGGTTAAATGGTTCAGCAGGAGCTATCTATCCCGAAGATTATAACGAAGCCGGTTCCATGTGGGATCATCTTGCTCGGAATAAAGTTGACTATTTCAATTTTGGTTTCAGCGTAATGTTCGAACCTGCCGATTACCAGGACACATATAAATACGGCGGCATAAAACAGGTTGCCAATTTCCCTTTACCGGCCTCTTTACATGATCATACTTCGAGGATTTATCCAACTTTTAATATGGCTATCCCTGATCAATTCAGGGTCGATATTTTCAAAAAGGAATTTGAAGAAAAGTGGGGACCAGGAAAAGATACCTTACCCCAATTGATTACAGTAATATTGCCGAATGATCATGGTGCCGGCGAAAGACCCGAAGCCGGCTATCCGTTCCGCGAAAGTTACATGGCCGATAATGACCTGGCTCTTGGACGCATTATAGAATATTTATCGCATACTCCGTACTGGACCAGCATGGCTATTGTAGTTACTGAAGATGACGCACAAAACGGCGTTGATCACGTTGATGCTCACCGTAGTTTGCTGATGGTAATTTCACCTTACGCTAAAAAGAATTTCGTAAGCCATACGCATTATAGTTTTGGCAGTATATTCAAAACCTTCTGGAATGTACTTGGACTTCCTTACCTGAACCAGTATGATGCCGGGGCAAATGACCTCGCAGAAATGTTTACCAACCAACCTGACTTTGCACCATATAAAGCAATACCGGTGGACAACCGCATATTTGATCCGCAAAAAGCGCTGGATCCCTTCGATGAGAAGTTCGACTGGAAACAACTTCTCCAAGGACCGAATATTGATGATCCAAAGGATATGATACGCGAAAGTAAAGAGAAGGATGAATGGAGAAATGAGGGACAGAAGAAGTGAGTTGACAAGTATTTGGAGTTGAGGGGAGACTGGGCGAGGGAGCGAATGGGCGAGGGAGCGACAGGGAGAAAGGGCAAAGATGCGACTTTGTGTGGGAGATTGGCTGCTATTCCAGGGTGATACTTCAACTTGTTTTCAGCTTCGCTCATCCACCACCCTTCAGCGCAGGTGACGCTAGGTTGTATGTTCGGAAACCAGGGACCAGCAAAATCAATCACCAGCTTCCACCATTAAAAGCATCAAAATACTCTGCCGCGTCTTCACCATATATATCAATATTCTGACCAACAATTTTATATGTTGAATGTTGCCCTGCAATCCGCGAAAAGTGAATTTCATATTCAATTCCTTTTTCGTCACTCATGAGTATACTGGCCAGGTTCGCATTTCGTGCTGATAAGAGTTGCTTACTACAAAAAGGGCAGTAGAATTCCAAGATTTCGCCTTCGAGCACTTCAAATCCGGGGTGCTTTATAACCGCATAATTTCCTAACTCAGGATGAAGAATTATTAAACCTTGTTTCCCCCAACTGTTGCGTGTCGAAAAAACGATATTATCTCCAACATTTAACAGATTAAGGCAATGTGGGCATTTGAAATCTGTATTCATAACGTTAGACTTTAGCTCTAATAAAAATACAATAATTTAGAAATAAATGCAAGCATAACTTTTTCAATAAGATAAAAACACTTCTATATTCCGGTTAAGTTAAACTTCTCCTTGAGTCTGACGAACCTGCTTTACGATGGATAAAACCCGCCACTTCTCAAATCCCAAAAAACTAATGTCATGAAACTTATATCTTAAACCTTACATCTCATAACTCATAACTCATAACTCATAACTCATAACTCCTATCTCATAACTCATAACTCCTATCTCATAACTTATAACTATATCCTAATCCAATAACGAAATCCATTCGGGGCTCACTCACATTCACTTCCTTCTGCATCATATAATAAATATCCATTTTATGATGTTTCGAAATTGCGTATTCCATACCTGCGATGGTTCGGATATTATCGAAAGCATTATATCGCGGATAATTCAGCGGCGAAAAAAGTTCAACGGACATGAAAGGAGAATAGGGTTTATTTAAATCCAAAGCCAGGCTGAGTTTGTTTCGAAGGTAGAATTCAGGAATTCCGCCATCCGATGCTCGTCCTATATCCGAATACTGATCCTGTAAACGGCTACGCAGCGAAATATCAAATGGTTTTAATTTATGGCTGTATTTAACATCCACATAAAACCGGTGCCTGAAACTATAATAATCCTCAACGGTTCTTTTCTGTGTAAACCTATAATTACCTGAAAACTGGAAGTGTTTGTTCCGCTTATAAGTCAACCCTACATCGGTAAAGATTGTTCCGGCTTCACTAATATTTTCATTAAACCTTACTTCCTCCGAAATTGTTGCTGTTAACCTCTTAACCACTTTAGCCTCAAAACTGACGGATGTCCATAAACCAGCATCTTTTACCTGTGCATTGAGCGGAGAACTGCAAAGTATGCCTCCGGCAAATGACAAAAACACAAACAACCGAACTGTTTTTACAAGCATAACCAGGTTATTTCTTCTTGTAATAGTAAATGGTAATGGAAGTCGCGTCCTTCAGAAAATCAAACGACATGATAGTGAAACGATGTATATCAAAGCCAGTGCGTTTGCGAAGATCTGCCATCAGTAACTCATGATTTTCGGGTCTGATAAGATCAATATTTTCATAAATAACTGTTTTCGAGACTTCCTGTTTGAAAACCATAGGATGATCAAGGATAAAAATAAAAACTGCGAAAATAGAATTGAATACAAGGATAGGCACGAAAGTTAATCCAATGGCATTTATGAGACCAAGAGCAATGGCAATCAACAAGTATGTCATTTCTTTCATTGAGATGCCTTCGGTGCGATACCTCAACATTGAGAAAACGGCAAACAAGCCGAAGGCAGCGCCCATCGAGATATTTGTCTTATTAAGTACAAAAGTGATGATGAATATGATAATATTAAACAGGAAAAATGTGAACATAAACTCTTTGTTCCTGTAATTCGGAAAATAAATGAGTCCGAAAATAATCAGCATTGTTAATACATCGAATCCAATGCCATAAAAGAAGCGTTTATTTATAACAACAACATCCTTTTCTTTATTCTTATCTTTTTCGTTCCTGCTTACCGCAACAGCACTCTCATCAGCAGTTACTGACTGGTTTGTTGCGTTGGTTGTTGGTTCACTAACCTGCGCCATAACCGGGGTAAAACCCGAGTACATACCAAAGAACAAAATGATTGTCAGTAAACGTTTAATGTATGTCATATCCAAGCTTATTTAGCGTATTTATTTTTTGTTTAAAATGATTTTTTTTCAGCCCTTTATTCAGGCATGTCAAACCCAGGCAATACTTACTCATATAGTCCTGCGACTGACGCTTCATTTTCATCAGTTCCCGAAATGGCGAAACAGTATGTTTTTCCTGTTTTACTTCCACAATTACCATATTTGGGAGCTTTTTCTCGAAACCGTTTCTTTTATACCTGAGATTTATATCAAACGTAAGTCTTTCGTTAGCCAGCTTATTAACCAGCGTTATTCTGTCGAAAAACACCCTCAGCACCGGAACATATTCATTATAAGCACCCGGTGTATGCTCGGTAATGTATTGATTCAAAGTAGGGTTTAGCGTCTCCGGAATGTCCTCAATCTGCATCCGGTTTTTAATTGTCCGGTGGGTGTTGGTTTTTGATTTAACCTCGAAGAAAGAAATCCCTGAATTGACATACTTCCGGCATCGCAGCTTATACCTGTTTAACATTCCACTATGATGCATATAGTAAAGACGAAAATCCGGGGTATCGTAATAGAGAGTTTCATAGGGGTGTACTAGCTTCCCTCCTATCACAAGCAATTTGTATTGCGAGCCAACGGCTTCGAGGTATTCTCTTAACTTATCTTCATGAATGATGTATTTGGTATCAATCCTGTCGAGCAACTTTACATGCTCCATTTCCTCCAGGCTAATAGGAAGAAAGGATTGCAGTATAGTAGGAAGATTTGTCATGATGGAAATTATTTGCGAAAAACATGAGGTAAACTTTCAACAGTTAATAACTCTGCTCAACAGATGTAACTAATTGATTACCTAAAGATTTTCATGTCTTCTGCTTCAACCGTCTGCCGCTTTTCCGTAATGGTTACATTTTTTATTACCGGATATATTCCGGAAGCCAATGTTAACGTAGAATCTTTTGAATACACATAAATTGTATAGTCGCCGGGCCTAAGGTATTTGAATTCGTAAACTCCGCTATAATTGCTTCTGACGCGCTCGCTGTAACTACGATCATCACCATAAATGATGTATACATCTTCGTCGGCGGCAGGATATATTCCTTTTAAATTGGTAAACTCGGCATTATAATTATAAGCTATAATTTTGCCATAAATGGTTGAATTCCCGCCATCACCAGCTTCTTTAGAGCAGGAAAAAAGAGCAATATTTAAAAAAACAAGCAGGAGAATACGGAAAGTCTTATTCATAGCATTTATTTAACGAAATAGTAACGTTTCATATGGGCAAAAGTATATAAAAAAATGAAAAAATCTGAGTACCATTCAGAAACTTACATATTACTGTTTGTTTCTAATTTTACTGAAAGTATTTTAAATAGTGCCATACAGATTGTTAGTCCGTTTTATTGATCAGTATAACCGGGCATTTATGCAAGCTGGTTAAACAAATAGCCTGCACTGTTGTTAATGTAAACAGTAAAAAATTGTTACCCGTTTCAATTCTGCAATTCATTTACGAAATAAGGAACATCCCATTTTACTGTGCCATTCATCAAGGCATAACACTTGCAGAATACTATCTTAACCATTAACCGATTCAATCCCCCGCATGGAATATTCCAATCGATATGCTGAGGCTAGCAAGCCTTCAGCAAGTGTACAACTGCCTTTTAACCAGTTCCTGCAGAATTTCAGGAACAAATTAGATAATGTATTTCACCAACGCGCTGATATTAATCAACTGGAAACAAAGCGCGGATTGCCCACTTTTGTAATGCGGGAGATACTTTCGGCTGATCCGTTTTTAGCTTTTATACCAAAAGAATTCGGAGGCAGAGGTGCTTTGGAAAGCGAGGGCATTGAGATTGTATCGGCAGCTTCGTATGAATCACTTGCGCTGGGACTCACATTTGGCATCAACTGGGGGCTTTTTCTTCAACCCATGAATAAATATGCCAATGATGCAATAAAACAAGCCATTTTCAGAGGTTTCACCATAGATAAAAAAATGGGCGGACTGATGATCACTGAACCCAGCTTTGGCAGTGACGCTTTAAATATGCAAACTTCATTTACTGAGACTGATGATTACTATCACCTGAAAGGTACTAAGCATTGGGCCGGGTTAACAGGCACAGCCGATTACTGGCTCCTCACGGCCCGCCGAAAGGCAGCAAACGGTGAGCTGATGCGCGATATCGACTTTTTTATCAGCGATAATAATATGACAGGGCAGATGATTCAGGTGGAAGAGTATTTTGAAAACCTGGGGCTGTATATGATTCCATATGGCCTGAATAAAGTAGATGTTAAAATCCCCCGCTTATTTCGCCTTGAACCCAAAACCACAGGAGTATCTATGTTGTTGGACACGCTGCATCGCAGCAGGCTCGAAATTCCTGCCATGGCAATGGGTTTTATCAGGCGTATGCTGGATGAAGCCATAAAACATTGCGAAACACGATTTGTTGGCGCAAAAAGTCTTTTCAATTTCGACCAGGTTCAGCAAAGGTTAGCAAGTATACAATCGGCCTACACCATTACTTCGGCAATTTGCGCTCACAGCAGTGAGAATGCCGGCGTTGAAGTTGACCTGGCACCCCATGGGCTTAAAGCCAACTCGGTGAAAACTGTTGTTACCGACCTTATGCAGGACGCGGCACAACACTTGTTTCAGTTGGTCGGAGCCAAAGCATATAAACAGAATCATATTGCCGGGCGTGCCATTGTGGATAGCCGCCCTTTCCAGGTTTTTGAAGGTTCGAATGATATGCTTTACGCGCAGGTTTCGGAATCCGTTCTGAAACTGATGAAACAGGCTAAAGAAAGCAACCTTTTCCAATTCCTGAAAAGCTATTCGCTAACCGGAAAATCAGTTGACCATATAAAAGAGATACTTAATTTCAATATAGATCCTCAGCTCCCGCAGCGCAAACTGGTTGAACTGGGCAAGGTGCTGAGCCGCATTGTTTCCATGGAAATGGTAATTGACCTCGGCCTCAAAGGATTTAACCCTGAATTAATTGCCAGCAGCATTACTATGATGAAACAGGAGCTGAACAACCTGATGACGGCTTATTCATACAAAAACACGACTTTAGTGCTGGCTGATTACAGGGAAGATAGCCATTGGAGGAGTTTTGTGAGGTAATGATGCGTATTTTGTTTTAATTATTGCTCAGCTATTTTCTTGCGTTCGAGGTACTAATACCATTCGCACTACCTTTCCCGCTCTTGCGGGATACCTTCGACGAAGAACCGCTAACTTATTTTTCTGATGCCGGTCCTTACTTAGGAAAATATTCATTTTTGGAATAGAGTTGGGAAAATACCTGTTGCTGAGAGGTAGCGGGGATTATTAGTTTTGGATAACCACGCGAAAGGATTCGGCAGCAGTGGGGAATTTCTCCCACAAAACTATGGCAAAGTTCCGCATACCGGCGAATGCCAGTCCTATTCTGTGGCAGGGTTTCGCCATACTGCGAACATCTCCTGCAAACTGTGGCAAGCTTTCGCCATAGTGCGAGTATCTCCTGCAAACTGTGGCAGGCTTTCTCCATAATGCGAATATCTCCTGCAAACTGTGGCAGGCCATCGCATACGTGCGGATGTCTGCCATAATTTGCGTTACTTACAGGAATAACCTGGGCATAAAAGTTCGGGGACAACTGAAATTTATACACATGTAAGTACAAACAGTATACAAAAAATAAAATCGCCATTTGACGATTTATATTAAGCGTTATATTTGATGAGAAATAAGAAGTGGTAAAAACCGTACATATACAGCCAAATTCGGATATATTATACAGTTTTACCGTACATATAAAGGAGTTGCCACCAATGTTAAAAAAACCGCAATTATCTGAAAATTGGTCATTTAGACTGACTTGAAAGCCTGCGAAACTTATTATAAACCTCAAACACGACAGCATGAACAAACTTTATTCTGTGCTTTTATTACTATTGCTTTCATCATTTACCTATTCTCAGACAGCAGATACCATTTGGTACAACAACAAATGGGTAAAAACTAATATCAAGGCGGAACACTATTACTTTAGCGTAGTAAATTTCGACAGTAACAAGAATCTTTATCACGTTCAAGACTATTATCCAGACGGGAAAATTCAAATGTCAGGAGAATACTCTTCATTAGATCCAAAAGTCAAAAATGGCGCTTTTACATGGTATCAAGCGAATGGACTGAAAAAGCTATATACTTTTTATCAGTATGACTCGACTTGTATAACGGAAACATACGATGCGTCGGGTAAACGTATTGAAACGATATATCGAAGAGAATATATTTCAACTTTAAGCAACTCACAGAAAGACAGTCTGGGACTTCCAATCCAAATTGATGAACCGGCGGAATTCCCTGGCGGAGACGAAAAACTTCAAGAATTTATTTCCCAAAACACTCACTATCCCAAAAACGCAGAGAAAAATAATGCTGAAGGTACTATTTATGTGATTTTAAAAATTTCAAAATCCGGAAAGGTTAAGGATGTTACTGCACACGGTAATAAAGATCCACTATTAATTGAAGAAGCAAAAAGAATGGTACTTTCAATGCCACGCTGGAAACCAGGAAAAGACAAAGGAAAGATTGTTGAGGATACAAAAGCCCTGCCAATAGTATTTCATCTTAGAGACAATTAATAGAGAAATAGTACTGTAGAAAGAAACACTGGTGGCAACAAAAAATGCAATCAAAGTTTATAATGAGAAAAGACTTCACTTATCTTTGGGTTATAAAACACCTAAAATGGTATTTGAAAATCAACTATAATTCAATATTAACATGTAGCCGTATTTTAGGACTAGACAGGTAGGACAACCGAACGATTCGACAACAACGACAGTTTAACCAGTCCTCGACCGATACGATAAAAAATAAAAAAGCCCAATGCACAGGAAAAATTTTTATTCAATGCTATTGGCACATTTGGCTTTTGCCGACACACAATTGCGAAGTAATCACGAATACCAAAAAAACAGACAAGAAATGAGTAAACCAATGCTTTAAAAAGCCAAAAGAGCCATTTCGTGCCAACGCACCAAAGAGTTAAGTTGTTAAGTTTTTCATATTCGCTCCCGATATTCCTTCGGAGTTACGCCAAGCAATTTTTTCACATAACGAGTAAAGAACGAACGACTTGAAAAATTCATTTCATCTGCAATTTCGGAAATATTCAGGTTCTTGTTTTGCAACAGAAGCATGATTCGTTCTTTCGCATAACGTTGTATCCATTCAGAGGCGGTAATTCGGGTATTGACCTTGCAAACATAATTGAGGTATTTGGGAGTGATGTTCAGCTTATCGCTGTAAAATTTCACTTCTCGTTCTTTCATACAATATTCCTGTACTAATTGCAAAAACCGTTCGTACAATGTTCCGCTTTGTAAACTTCGTTTTCGTCTATCGAGTTCATCTTCAAAAACATGCCACATTTCAAAAAGAAAAAGTTGCATTTGGAGTTTCAACATTTCTTCGTAAAATCGGTGGCTTGTTTCTTGCGATTTATCGTACAGCAACTGAAAATTTTTTAAGATTTTCTCTTTGTCCTTTTTATCAGGGTGCAAAATCGGATTTTCTTTGGAATGTATAACGCTGTCAATACTCGCATTTACACTCGGTAAATTTGTTGTCAATAAATCGCTGTCCACAAACAACAAAGTCGCTTTGAAATTCGCTGAAAAAGTTAAGTCCGAAACATTAATACCTGCCAGCCAAAATATAAATTCCCCCTTTTTACATTGGTATCGCTGACCATTAAAGACAAATTTCACACTTCCACTTTGGCAATAAATATGCGTGTGGAACCGGGTTTGAAAATCTTCAGGAAATTGAGCCGTTGATGCTGTTTTATACTGGATAACCTTTTGATTTTCTGACATATTCATTCAAATTTAGAAATCATTAACAAAAATAGGTTAAATTTGACATTAATTACGACATTAATGTAACAAAACACCTTTGAAGTGTTGTTAACTTTGCCTTTTAAAAAATAAGACAATGCAAACACCAGATATTTTTGAACGATTGAAAAAGGGCGAGACCATTTTGCCAAACGACCTTGAAGCGTACAAAATGCGTGAAGCATCGTACAATACAAAAAAATTGCTTGTTCAAATGAACAACGCAACAGAGCCGGGCGAAATCAGGGATTTGCTAAGCCAGATAACAGGTACTGAAATTGACGAGAGCGTTGCCGTTTTTACGCCTTTGTATATCAATTACGGAAAGCACACTAAAATCGGAAAAAATGTATTTATAAACTTCGATTGCGTTTTTTTGGATTTGGGCGGAATTACGATAGAAGACAATGTGTTAATTGCTCCGAAAGTGAGTTTATTATCCGAAGGACATCCCACCTCAATTGAAGACCGACATTCTTTAATTCCAAAACCTATTCACATCAAAAAGAGCGCTTGGATTGGTGCCAATGCCACCATTTTGCAAGGCGTAACCATTGGCGAAAACGCTGTTGTCGCTTCCGGTTCTGTGGTTTCAAAAGATGTTCCTGATAATACAATCGTGGGTGGAATTCCAGCAAAAATCATCAAAGAAATTTAAAACAGATAAAATGAGAACAATAATGACACTCGCAGTTGCCCTATTAAGGATGAAGAATACAACACTGTCGACAAAAAAAATAAAATGGAAGTTATGAATGGCATCGGAAAAATTATAAAAGCGTTCCTTTTACTTTTTCTAACATTAAGCATGAATGAAATGAAAGCACAAAACAACATGAACTCAAATAAATCTTTGAATGCGCAACAACAAAGTATTGTAAGCATTGCAGCATTATCTGCGGTGGGTGAATTAACGAAGTTAAAAGCGCAACTAAATGCCGGTCTTGATGCCGGTCTTACCATCAACGAAGTAAAAGAAGTATTGGTTCAACTCTATGCTTATTGTGGTTTCCCACGAAGCCTTAACGCTATAAATACTTTTATGAGTGTAGTGGAAGAAAGAAAAGCGAAAGGTATAACGGATGTGGCAGGCAAAGAGGCTTCTGCAATTACAGCCACTGAAAACAAATACGAAACCGGGAAGAAAACCTTGCAAACACTTACAGGGCAGGCGGAAAAAGGACCAAAGGCCGGAGCCGCTGCCTTTGCACCAGCTATTGATACCTTTTTAAAAGAACATCTTTTTGCCGACATATTCAGTCGTGATGTGCTTACCTACCAACAACGTGAACTGGCAACCATTGCTGTGCTTTCGGCTTTGGACGGTGTAGCTTCACAATTAGAATTCCACTTGGCCGTGGGCTTAAATAGTGGCTTTACAGGAGCTCAGTTGAAAGACCTTTTTTCGGTTATAGAAGCACAAATAGGAAAGAAGCAAGCCGAGATTGCTAAGGGTGTTCTTGAAAAAATCATTGCTAAAAATTAATATCTAAACTAATGGCAAAACATACAGAAGTAAAAGATGGAGTTATTTTCCCTAAAGGAGAAAAAAATGATGCCTATGCGAAATATTTCATAGGACAAAGTTTCTTGAATAGTTTAGTTACGGATCCAGATGTGAACATGGGCGTGTATAATGTCACTTTTGAACCCGGCTGCCGTAACAATTGGCATATCCATCATGATGGTTATCAAATTTTGTTGGTAACAGGTGGCGAAGGCTGGTATCAAGAAGATGGTAAACCTTCACAATTATTAAAAGTTGGCGATGTTATTATAACTCACGATGGTGTAAAGCATTGGCACGGAGCTACTAAAGATAGCTGGTTTGTACATCTGGCCATTACCGCAGGAACGACAGAATGGCTAGAGCCAGTAACAGATGAAGTCTATAACGCTAAATAAATGTCCAATAAATCCGTTTCAGTCGATTTACTGAAATTGAAAAATTCACAAATAAAACCAGAAAATGATGAATAAGAATATTGAAGGAAAAGTAATTGTAATTACAGGTGCAAGCAGCGGTATGGGTGAGGCTGCTGCAAGGCATTTGGCGGAGCTGGGAGCAACAGTAGTATTGGGCGCAAGAAGAGCGGATAGAATTGAAAAACTGGCAAAAGAGATCCAGGAAAATGGTGGAAAAGCACTTGCCATTGCAATGGATGTTACGCAACGGGAACAGGTAAAGAAACTGGTGGATGCAACTGTTGAAAAATTTGGGCGTGTAGATGTCATTCTTAACAACGCTGGAGTTATGCCTTTATCACCAATGGACCGCCTTAATGTTGAGGAGTGGGACACGATGATAGATGTTAATATTAAAGGAGTGCTTAATGGTATTGCTGCCGTTCTCCCTTATATGAAAGAGCAAAAATCAGGTCAGATCATTAATACGTCCTCTGTAGCAGGTCATAAAGTGTTTTTCGGCTCTGCAGTTTATTCCGCTACCAAATATGCCGTTCGAGCATTGACGGAAGGCTTACGCATGGAGGTGAAGCCTTATAACATCCGAACCACAATTGTTTGCCCTGGTGCTGTTAAAACGGAATTGCTGGAACATATCACGGAGGCAGATATTCAGCAAGCGAATAAAGATTATGTAGGCACTGTGGGGATTAGTCCGGATAGTTTTGCACGTGTGGTTGCGTTTGCAATCAGCCAGCCTGAAGACGTTGACATCAATGAGATTATCTTCCGTCCTACATCGCAGGAACTTTAAACTAAAACCAATGAAAAGATTTCTAACGTTAATTGTTATGGTGGTCGTTTGCAATTTTGCTTTTGCTCAACTGCCTACACCAAGTCAAGTAAAGGCTCGTTTGCCAAAAGGGACAGTTATTTATGGTAATATTCCCTATAACAACGATACGCTTAAAAAGCATTTATTAGACATTTATCTGCCCGCCGATGCGAAGGAGAAATTACCTTTGGTTGTATTTATACATGGCGGAGGCTGGATAAGCAATGATAAATATGCTGATATGGGCTATATGCCCAACACCGTTGCAGCAATGCTCAATAATGGAATAGCAGTGGCTTCAATTGACTATCGTTTTGCGATGGAAGCCGTATTTCCAGCTATTTTGCAAGACTGTAATAAAGCAGTTTCGTTTCTATACGACAATGCGGATAAATATAGTTTAGACAAAAACAAATTTGCTCTGATGGGCTTTTCAGCAGGTGGACATTTAGCATCTTTGATGGGTACATCACAAAATAATGAAGTAAGTAACTTGTATTTTCCGAATACCTATCGTGATTTTAAATATAAAGCTGTGGTAGATTTTTATGGACCAATTGACTTAGTTTTACTGCCAGGCAATGAAGATCCAAAATCTCCCGAAGCACTATTGATTGGGGCAACTCCATTAGAACGACCCGATTTAGCAAAGGCGGCAAGTCCAATTACTTATATTGATAAAAACGACCCACCATTTCTAATTTTTCATGGCGAAAAAGATAATATCGTATCAAATAAACAATCAAAACTTTTTAGTGCCTGGCTAAAATATTATGGTGTGAAAAATGAATTAACTATCGTAAAAGATGCCCCGCATTTTGGAACCATGTATGACGTAGATGAAATCAAAGATAAGGTCATAGCTTTTTTAATTCAACATTTGAAATAGAGCCCCAGGGGATGGGATTCATACAACAATGCTTAACAACAGGGTTATGAAAAATTCATTTTTAGTTATTTTGTTGTCAGTTCTGGTCAGTAGCGCATTGTCTTGCAACAAGGTAGATGAAGGTATTAAAACGGATAAAAATACGTCCATGGCAAACGGAAAAATAAAAATAACGGTCAACTCGCAAACCTTTACCGCTACGCTTTTGGACAATAATTCGGCAAAAGCATTCAAGGAGATACTGCCTTTAACGATCACTATGACTGAGCTTAACAGCAACGAAAAATATTACGACCTACCAATCAGTCTTCCGACAAATTCGTCCAATCCGGGAACAATAAAAAATGGAGACCTAATGCTCTATGGTTCGAAGACATTGGTATTATTCTACAAAACCTTTTCGACATCTTACAGCTACACAAAATTGGGTTCGGTAGATGATGGAACAGGTTTGGCTTTGGCATTAGGTTCAGGAAATGTGAGTATTACATTTGAATTGGTGTGATTATCCTTAAATTGACAAAACAAGCCAACACGAAGGCAAGCAAATTACGCATGTTGGCAATCGCACAGAGCCGAAAAAAAATGCGTAAAGAGCTTGTCTTTTCCAATTGATTAAAAATTTTTCGCTTCCCTTCTTTTTCATTTTTTTTCTCCAACACACGACCAGACAAACAGCGGACGAGAAAGAACCACAGCCTATAATAAATAGGACTCTGAGCGGTTGGCACGACCCAGCGATGAGTCCATGTTGGACTACATTTCGACAAGCTCAATGTATCACATCCTGGTTAAATTAACGGAATTTTATCTATGTACTTCTTAATGATTTTATGTTTTTATTTGTTGAATATCTGAAAGTTGATAGCTTTTTCAACTTGTGTAGTTCAGGAAGAATCGAAAAAAAAATTACGACTAAAACATGATAATTTTTAAAAATAAATGAAAAAGAATCTGCATTTATGGCTTTCTAAAACGGATTGATAAAAGGAGAATCTTTAAAGGAAATTATTCCGCAGGGATTTAGTTAAATGAACGCCATAGCAAATGTGGGGTTTTCCCGATTTCATCGAGACAGGCTGTGATCGTTTAAACATTTGAAATCTTAACTTACATTTGTGTTGGCAGACAGTTGAGCAACAATTTATTCCCGCACTTGCCATAGCGTCAATCGTTGGCTTTAATTGTGAACCAAAATTTTCCATTTATAGAACTCAACGGAATTCATAGAAATTTTGTACCTTTATACCAGATTAATAAACGAAAAAAATGAATACTATTCAGTTGAAACAAGAACTAATTCATAGAATTTCCAGAATTGAAGACATTGACTTTCTCAATGCTATCAAGACAATTTTGGACTACAAGGGAAAAGAATCCTTTATTGAATTAACGACTGACCAGGAGAAAGAATTGCTTTTTGCAAGTAAAGAAGCGAAAAGGGGAAATGTGATTTCACAATCAGAAATGGATCAAAAAGTAGAAGAATGGCTAAGCGAGAAGTAATCTGGACAAAAAATTCTGAAATCCAATTACAAGAAATCCTTGAATTCTTCACTAAAAGAAACAAAAGCGGACTATACTCAAGAAAACTTTATAAGAAGTTTAAGACAAAACTTTTAACTGTCGCGAAAAATCCTGAATTAGGCATAAAAACAAAACTTGATCAAATTAGAGGGCTGATTATTGAAGATTATATTTTATTTTACGAGATACTTGGAGACCGTATAATAATCCTGAAAGTTTGGGATTGTTGACAGAATCCTGACAAACTAAATATTCCGTGATAGACAACAACTAATGCCACCAAACGCTATAGCAAATGCGGGTATGCGTGTTTGTTGAAACATTTGAAATCATTAAATACATTTGTGCTGGCAGACTTTGAGCAGAAATTTACTCCCACACTTGCCATATCGTCGGCCTTAGTAAACGCAGCGTTAGAAACTTCTAAATGACCACCTTAACAAAAATCCCCATTTTCAGGGATATAAAGTTTAAAAAATAATTCGATATTTGTAGCAGAAGGATCTGATTTACCTTTTGAATTAATCATAGGAATAGAAGGATAGATAAAATTTCCTTAGAGTGCTGATGACCAAAAATTTGAATTGTAGGACACCGTATCTGTGCTGAATGCTTTTATACCATATCCATATATGCATAAAAAACATAGAAACTAAAGCCCTTGTGATGTAAGGTTTTGAACCTTCCTCTTTAAAACCAAAATAATTCTATTGTGATTAAATTCTTAAAAATAATAGTATGAAAACTCACACCAATCTCAAAGAAGTATTACTAAGTAATATCTTTATGATTATTATGTTATTAAATAATCAGGTATGTAAGGCTCAATGGACAGATAATAGTTACAAAAATACCCCTGTATGCACCCAGACTGTTAGTTCTGGAACTTCAGTTTCAGTATCTGATCAGACAGGAGGCGTATTTATTGGTTGGATAGATAAAAATTTTGACGCATACATACAGCACATTGATTCAAATGGCGTTCCAGCATGGGCTGCGAATGGCATAAAAGTATGCGGACTTAGTAATTGGCAGATTCATATAGGTGTTGCACCTGATGGGGACGATGGGGTTTTTGTTACCTGGGAAGATGATAGAAATGGGAACCTTGATGTTTTTTGCCAACATGTTGATAAAAACGGGAATTTATTATGGGTTGCTGATGGTTTATTACTGGAAGGAGGACTAAATCATCAAACAAATCCCCAAATAATTGCGGACTTCAATAAAGGATTTGTGCTTGTGTGGGAATATTTTATTGATGAGCTTTTTAACGTTCAAAGAAATATACAAATTCAAAGGTTCAACTCAACTGGTTCACCAATTTGGGGTTCAACTGTTAAAGTTACAGATGCTGTTGAAAGGGTCGAAAGTGTTTCAATATCAACCGATAGCTTAGGAGGCGCATTTATTAGCTGGACAGATACCCGAATTGGCAAGAAAATATATGCACAACATGTAAATTCAACAGGCAATCAATTATGGGGAGATGGTATTATTGTAACCTCAAGTCCAATTGCAATTGTTCAGTCACCCTCATGCGCAGCCGATGGCAGTGGCGGCATGTTTGTTGCCTGGAGTGATGGCCGTGATTATCCTACCAATAGCGGCACAACTGATATTTATGCGCAACACATTTTATCAACTGGCCAAATTGCTTATGAAGCAGATGGCAAATCAGTTTGTAAAGCCCAGGGTAACCAAAGCAATCCAAAGATTGTTACAGATGGCAAAGGGGGAGCGATTATAGCATGGTTGGATTACAGAAATTACGAAAGTACTTACATTCAAAGAATTGGAAAAAATTCCAACCTTATTTTTGAAGATGATGGCATTTGTTTGCTTTCTAAGTGCGGGCGTTTTTCTATGCTTCCTGATTATGGCGGTGGGGCATTTTTAATAGCAATTAAAGGTGGCATGAGTTTGGAGAATATTTTTGGTCGTCATTTGAAGGATGATGGAAATTTTGAATGGAGTATTGATTTTGGGGGAACAACCATTTGTAGCAACATGTACACCAAATCAATACCAACTATTTGCAGCGATAATAAAAATGGTATTATTGTTGTTTGGGATGATACCCGCAATGGAGCGGGAAACTCAAATATATTCGCGCAAAGGGTTCTGAGTAATGGTGACCTGGCAAAAACTGCAACCTTATCAGTTTCGAATAATACGCTTATTATTGCGGCACTTGCCAACAGTACACAAACATTTGATATTACTTCGAACATTACCTGGACGATAGCAAAGGATCAGGATTGGTTATCATTAGACAAAACCACTGGCTCTAATAATGCAACAATTACGCTGACTGCAGACGCAAATCCTACTTTTGCAGCAAGAACAGCAACAGTAACAGTTTCCGGCGCTGGTGTGGCAGACAAAGCCATTAATGTTACCCAAGATGGAGGAACTACAGGAATATCGAATATTGTTATTTATAACTTTAAAATTTATCCTAATCCTGCAAATAATGTATTATTCATTGATGGTTTAACCGGAGTCTCAAAAATTAATGTTTTTAATACCAGTGGTAAACTGGTTTTAACTAAGCAAATTGTTGATGGTAGTATAGATATTAGTAACTTGAATGCTGGATTATATACTATTTTATTAGATTGTGGTAAAGTAAAATATACCATGAAATTTGAGAAAAGCAACAACTGATAGTAATGGCTAGAACAAATGCGGGATTTTGAGCTGCGCTCAGGAGACCGCTTCGCTAAGTTGCGTGTTCATTGAAATAGTTGAAATCTTAACTTACATTTGTACTGGCAGACAGTTGAGCAACAATTTAATCCCGCACTTGCAATAACGTTGGAACATTGTAACAGACAACACAACTAATAAAGGCCATCCGACAAAAATATTTTGAAAATAAATCAATATTTATCGATTAACAATAAATATTGATTATCTTTGCGGCATAATTCAAACTCTAATCATTATGTCAAAAACAACCAACTTCGTTTTTTGGGGTCTATATATTGTGGCCTGGCTCATTTTTGTAGGCTTGTCAATTGAAGCAGGAGGCTTACTGGTAAATTTCTTTTTCAGTCTTTACAAGCCAGAATTCGTCCAGAATCTTTATCAAAAGTTAGACTTAATGCAAATGTATAAAGACAGTAGATTAGCATTTTTCAGCGTCTATAGCTTTATTCTGACCATTTCAATTTTAAAAGCTTGCTTGTTTTACATAGTCATCAGGCTAATGCACAAAATGGATCTGTCAAAACCGTTCAACAGCTTCGTTTCAGGACAAATTTCACAAATCAGTTATTTTACCCTTTCCATTGGACTGTTGAGCTACATCGCCCGGCAGTTTGTTAAAAATCTAATGCATTATGGTTTTGTTCCCGACAATTTAAATCAATTTTGGGCAGACAGTCAGGCATTCGTTTTGATGGGGGCTGTAATCTATATCATTGCTACTATTTTCAAAAAAGGCGTAGATATTCAAAACGAAAACGATTTAACTGTTTAAGCTATGCCAATAATTGTAAACTTAGATGTGATGATGGCAAAGCGTAAAATCTCTCTCAATGAACTTTCAGAAAGAGTAGATTTGACATTATCAAACCTCTCAATCTTAAAGACAGGAAAGGCAAAAGCAATTCGTTTCAGCACATTGGAATCTATATGTAAAGCCCTGGACTGCCAACCTGCTGACATTTTAGAATATAAAAGCGATGATGACAAAACAACGTACCGCTAATCGAGTAGACGGCCCCGCCAGCAACTACTGACGGGGAGCGCCTCTCACACCACTGTACGTACGGTTCTCGTATACAGCGGTTCATTAAGATGTGGGGCAATATTTGAGTAATGATCGAGCATAGCTACATATCCGCGTTTCTCCAAGCGTTTCAGTGTAATAGTAGTAACCAGAATTGGACTTTGAGCAACAGCCCATCCTCCTTTTCGTGTTCGGCTCCATGCATAGGCGTGGTTCTGGTCAATACCCAACCGGATCAGGTTTTTCCTTTTCCGTTCGGGTTTCTTCCAATCGTGCCATATACAATACCTTAACCGGTTACGTGTCCATGCGTCAAGGTCTCTGAGTTTGCCCTGAATACTTGCCATACGGAAGTATCCGAGCCAGCCTCGCTGTAACTCTTTTAGCTTTTGGATGCGTTCGTCGAAGGTTGCCGGTGTGGTTTTACGTGTGATGGTTTTGATTTTCAGTTTCAAGGCTTTCCAACCCTTTTCGCTTACTACCAACTGATATTTGCCTCTCTCGCCTTTCACATAGGTGGGTACAAAGCCGAACCCAAGGATAGTGAAGTTTACAGGCTTGCGTATGCCGCTTTTCTCCCGGTTGATGGGTAATTTCAGTTTGTTCTTTAAATACAGAAAAATCTGGTTACCTGTTTTGCGGGCTTGCCAGTTGCTTTTGCAGTAAATGCTAAAGTCATCGGCATAGCGAACATAGCGTAGTCCTTGTCGCTCCATTTCCTTGTCCAGCTCATTCAGCATGATGTTGGACAGTAGTGGACTGAGCGGACTTCCCTGTGGGACGCCTTTTCTGCGTTTGGTGAGTTTACCATTGATTAGAATCGGTACTCTCAGCCATTTGCGTATCAGGCGCAAGGTGAGCGGACATTTTACCTTGCGGTACAACAATTGCAACAGGATGCAGTGATCTACTTCATCGAAGAAGCTTTTCAAATCCATATCAACTATATGGTGATAACCTGAGTTGATGTATTGCTGTGCTTTCAGTACCGCCTGTTGGGCGTTGCGGTTTGGCCGGAAACCGTAGCTGTGGTCTTCAAACTCCATCTCGAATTTGATGGCTATTACCTGCGCTACCGCTTGTTGTAACATGCGGTCGACAACTGTAGGGATTCCCAGTAAGCGGGTTTTCCCGTTGCTCTTGGGTATTGCTACCCCACGGATGGGTTGTGGCAGGTATGTGCCTGAACGTAATTCGGATTCGATACGCTGCCTGTTATCAGTCAGATAGGCATATAAATCCTTTACAGGCATACCATCCATGCCTGCCGAACCTTTGTTCGACACCACATGGCGCAGCGCCTGCATTACGTTTCTTCGGTTTAGTACCTGTTCAATCATCGCGTTTTACTTCTTTTGCCCTGTTCCGCTTAAAACAAGGCTACTGCCTTGCGGCTGATCCTTGTCGAATTTGGAACATCTTAATGTTCAGTCCTTCGGTTTGCATCTCTGTTGTCGGATAACCCGGATAGTTCAGTTCGCTCGACTTCCGCAACTAATCTTACATTTCATACCATGCTTACCTACTATGACCTCTGCTGACTTCTCATCAATCAACCCGTGATTGTTGAGATCTCCCCTGGTAAGAGCTTCTTCCTTCCTCCAATGCCTGCTGCATCTACAATGAAACGATTTTGGTATTCTTCGGACTTTTCAAAGATGTGCTTGATTATCCTCGTTTCGTTGCCTCATATGCAATTTCTGTTCGTCAGTACCGGATTTTGCAGTCTGGCTTCCTTCACTGCTGCCGTCACCGGCAACCAGCTTGCCACTTGCTAATACTTCCCCGCTTTAGTCAGGGCGTATAAGGGAGTTGCACCCTCTGGAAAAATTTCACCCACGCTTTGGCTTTGAATTTTAAAGTTGTATTTTTGATTCTTTTTCAAAGCTTTGGAGTGGGTGTGCGCTGCTCATGCAGGGCACACACAAGGTATTGCCAAAAGCAGGGCTAAACGGCTCTGATTGGCCGTTTGTGCAAGGGTCAGCTTTCGCACTTCAATTGAACTTTAGTGCCAATATCCCTGCCTGTGGCAATACTCAAACCGTTAGCAGTAACCATAAAAACGACACAGCATAATGAACAAAACATTGACCTTTATTTTGACATTTATTACTTTAATTGTATTAGGACAAAAAAATCCGCAATCAATTGTCGCTGAAGGCAAACTTCTTTATAAATCTGAAATGGCTTCCTGGTACGGAACAGACCTTTTTTTAGAAACCTTTAATGACAGGGGGAAAATAGGCGGTTACTTTTCATATTCTGAGAATGGAATCGCAAAGTGCGTTTTTTTTTCAAAATCAACAGAGCCAAAAGTAATTGGGACAATTTCTTTTGATAGCACATATGATACACAAATCGCTGATATTGATCTGATTGAAAGAGATTTTTCTAACAATGAACACGAACTTTATGAAATAAGAAAATTAGCTTTGACTGAAATTCAAACTGACACCTTATTTAAAACATACAACAACACTGACTTAAACCTGATTCCTCTTATAAACGGAAATGAAAAGAAAGTTTATGTATTAACAGGTCCACAACAAACAGGTGTAGTAATATTTGGAAATGATTACTTATTGACTTTTGACAGCGGGAATAGACTATTACTCAAAAAGCAATTGCACAAGAATATAATTCCTATTTACTATGGAGAAAAAGTGGCTGATGGTGAACAAGTTGAAGCGACAATCCACAGTCATTTACCAGAAACAGGTGACTTTATAACTGCAACCGACATTTGCACACTCATGTTATACGAAAAGACTGCTAAATGGAAGAGGCACAATGTTGTTTCAGAAAAATATCTGAACGTTTGGGATTGCGAGAAAGACGAACTTAATGTGATTTCAATGGATGTAATAAAGAAAATTAACAAGGACCAGGAAAAACGTAAAAAGAAAAAAGGTAAGGACGAATAAATAATGGCTACTGCTAAAAACGCTATAGCAAATGCGGGGTTTGCGCGCTGGGCCACGATGCCAACAAATGTAAAATATGGAAGCTGGCAGAAATGGATGCCGACCATGTGGCTGAAATAAAGACATGCGTAAACGATGGGGCATCATGTATACCCCATACCCTACATCCACTTCACTGATACGTTGAATAATTTACTATAAAAATCAAATCCAATGAAGACAAAATTTACACTGTTCTTCGCTGTTGTTTTTGTTCTTACAACGGCTGCTCAAAAATGGACCAATTATAGTACAGTCAATGGTTTGCCAAGTAATTATGTCTATGCCAGCGCTGTTGATGCACAGGGCAATAAATGGTTTGGAACCGATGGCGGAGTATCGAAATTTGATGGCACAAATTGGATCAACTACACCAAAGTCAATAGTGGCTTCCCGGGAAATGTAGCCAATGCCATTGCCATAGATACGCTGGGTAATATTTGGTTTGGCACCGATTACGGGGTAGCAAAATTTGATGGTACTAACTGGACCAATTTTATGGCTTCGGATTATGTTTCAGTTCCTTGCCTTGCCTTCGATAAGCAGGGGCATTTATGGATTGGTGCAAATTCCGGGAGTAAAGGAAACATTTTAGAATATGATGGCATTAATTGGAAATCATATTTTATCAACATTTTAAGTTCACAAATTACATCTATCGCAATAGAATCGACAGGCGATATTTGGGTTGGGACAAGATTTAAAGGAGTATCGAAATTTGATGGCACTAATGTAATTACTTACACTACTGCAAACAGTGGATTATCACATGATGATGTATCATCTGTTGCTATTGATGAGCAAGGGAATAAATGGTTTGCAACCGGAGCGGGAGTAACGAAATTTGATAATACAAACTGGACTACCTACCCCATGTATGGTCTGAGGGCGATTACAGTTGAATCTGCCGGCAATATTTGGGTTGCCAGTACAGGATGGATAGCTAAATTTGATTCGCATCAATGGACAACCTATCATAATCCTGGTGTAATAGCGTTACAATTCATGAGTATTGCTATTGACCCTACCGGCAATAAATGGCTTGGAACTTATGGTAATGGAATATTTAAATTTGAAGATGTAACAACCGGCATAGCCGATTCAAAATCAGAGAGTTTAGCCAGGGAAATTGTCTCCGCTTATCCAAATCCAACCGCGCACGAAACACTACTTCAGTTTCCGCATTCTGATAAATACACTTTGCTTATTACCGATTCGAAAGGATTACTTATAAAACGATTTTCAGAAATAAGTGGAGAGAAAATACAGATATCAACCAATGATATGAAACCAGGTAATTACCTGCTGATTTTAAAAAGCCGAACAAATGGTAATACATACAATGGAAAAATTGTAGTTGCGAGATAGGCTGATTTTAACAAAAGCTTGCAGGGTGCAAAGCATTAAAACAGATGGCGGCATTTAAGGAATCGGTATGAAGCCTCATTGCCCGCGGTTCGCGCGAGTCACTTTTTTTTGAAGTACGCGTTTTATGTCTCTGATCAGATGGAGTTAAAATACCAAGGAATCAGTTTAATATTAACTTTTCAGTCCAGCTATTTTCATTATCCGTAAGCTGAATAAGATAAATACCTTTTGCCAGATGACCCAGGTTCAAGGTATTACTAGTATTTTCGGATAAAGAATAGTATGCTACAAGATTTCCTGTAAAATCCAAAATCCTTATTTGTCCATTCGTAATGCCTTGGGGTGGATTCACGTTGATAATTCCGCTGCATGGATTCGGATATACAGTGAATACCTGCTTGCCCGGAGCCTCGTTAATTTTAGCAGTAATAAAGTTGCGTACCACGTTGCTGATGCGCACTTCGTCCATAAATCCTGTAATTCCGTTACCAATCTGAAGGTTTTTGGAGTTGGGGTAAACGCCGGATTCGGTATAAGGTGCACTGATATGTGAAATGAGGTTATGGGCCTGGTCGTGAACAATTAATGAGACCTGCGATGATTTTGTATCGCGGATAAAGGCCACATGATACCATTGGTTTAACGATGGGCTTATTGAGGTTGCACCTAGCCTGGTTACGTTTGAGGAGAAATAGAATCCATGAAATATGTTTCCCCACCAGGGATTTACCTCCAGCGAATAGTTCGACAGGTATGAATCTGAGTTGCCCGGTTTCCAAAACAGGTACATGCTGTTGTTGCCGAAAGCTGTGAATTTTACCCAGGCCTCTATAGTCCAGTCACCTGTTAAATTAAGTGCATCGCAGTGCGGCACCGAAATAGAATTGCTTCCATTTAGTGCGAAGCTTTTTCCGGCTTTTAGTGGTGTAGCAGCGTCAAATACCGGACCCGTTCCTAATAAATTCCCGTTGCCCGACAGGGCAGAACTGTTCTTCAGGTTGCTTTCGAAATGCATAAGCAATACCGTGTTTGCGTCAGCAGGGTAAGGGCCTTCGACCATATCAGGTACCACCACCGAAAATGGCTGGTCCGACACATCGAGTATTGTGTTGTTCGATGCATCACTGATGCGGATGATGATATTATCACTGCTTACATCAGGTACTTTCCAGTTAACTGACAGGCCGGCTGTTGATACTGAATTGCTGATACTTGTCCAGCTTGTTCCATTATCGGCAGAATATTCAATTTTTATAAATGGTATCGATGTGTATTTCCAGCTGATAGTGGCAGACTCGCCGGCTAAAAGTAACTCCCCGCCATTCGGGCTTTGAACGCATAAGGTAGGATTCAGGTTGTTGAATGCAACGGTTGTTATCGTGCTGTCTTTGGCGGAGGTTAGCAAGGACCGGTTGCTGCCTGCCAGGTTTTCCCATCCGCCGTTGTCGGCTCCGGCTGTGCTTATTTTAAACTTGTACTCATATGTGTTATTCTGGAGGCAGGGAAGTGTATACGAATATATTCCATCCCCATCGTCCTGTAACAAATATGGGAACCAGGATGTAAACGGCCCGCCGATATACACTTTATCGGTTTCGGGATGAAATAAGCCTTTGCTGATGTAATAGCTCAAATCAACCTTTAAGTTTGTAATAACAGTGGGTGGGAGATAAACATCATCGAGAAACTTATGCCAGGCTGCCTGAAATTCTGCCTTAGAAGCAAAACCAAGCAGCGAATAGTCAGTATTCTCTATAAACTGGGCAAATTTTGAAGCTCCAAAAGTATTGATAACAAAATCGGCGATACTTGTCGAAAGCGGATACCCGTCGTTATCACCAAAACTATTTGTTTCAATACTGCTTAATTCCGGCTTCACTCCATGGTATTTATTGTTTATCAGGTCCCTGATCTGGCCATCAAGCCGAAGTCCGATACCGGAAGGTTCACTGCCATAATAACAGGCAGCTCCTTCGTTCAGCCAGGCATGCACGTAAGAAATCTTTTTGCAATCAACTACTGCATGTGTAAATTCATGCCCAATAAGGCCAACATCAATTTTGCCATTAGTATAAATTCGTGGTGTTAATATTATCAGATCGCTGTGCCCGAATCCGGCACCGCCCACCCAGTCGGGGCCGGTTGGGTTGCCGTAGCTTATCATAAAAGATTTCCGGTCGGGGAAAATCCAGATTTTTACTTTCCCGGGCATGCTGGTTTCTAGCACATTTACAATTCGCATTACGTTTTCATCGAGGTATTTTGCATAGCCGCTGATATACTGTGTATCTGCTTCAGCGCTGTAAAGTTCATAGTATTCGCCCGCTTTCCGCAAAATGAGGTTGGCATTGTTAAAATATACCTTTCCTATATCAAAGGCAGCATCGGTATTTATGATAATAATTCGGTTATCCCTGCCCGCGCCAACGGTATGCTCATACCCGGTGTTTGGAAATCCTTCAGCATCGGTAAAAAACTTGAATTCGTACCAGGTGTACGAAGTCAGATTGATGGTGGTTGAATAAACACCGTTTCCATCGGAAGTCAAAGCGTTCGAAAGATCCCAGTTGTTAAAAGCGCCTCTGAGATAAACATGGTCGGTTGAAGGATGAAAAGTACCATCCTCAATCTGGTAGCTCATGTCGACATTAAACTTTACCTGCACTGCAAAAGCTTGAGAAACAGCAAGTATTGAAAGAGTCAAAATAATAAGCCTTTTCGAAAAGGTTGTGCTACGGGGCGAAATCGGTTTCATACGTTTATTAAAAGCTTTTATGATTAATGGAATTCAAAAATATGTTCTTCTTAAATAGTACATTCTTTCAGATTTTCAAGACACAATCTTCAGCAGTTTTCAATAGTCAGGGTTCCGGATAAGCTGTAAGGCTTCGCTCATACAATCAATTTGACCTGGCAACAGCTTATCAGTAATAAACCAGTTGTAAATCAAGCAGATACTGACTAAAACAACTAATGACAGCGTTGAAAGCCTTGTAAAATTATTAAAAAAATATTCATATGGTTATAAATGCTATATTTTTTTTAAAAAATTATTATATGCCTGATTATGAATAAATCTGAACTATACTATTTATAAAATTCACTAGTGATATCCATTTTTGAATTACCAGAACAACAATTTTCATATTCTTATTAATACCAGCTTTTCTGACCAGGCATAAACTGGAATAAATCAGACCTTGGTATGTGCTACCCCGCAAACTGCAACCCGCTTAAATTCCGATATAATCCATCTTCAACAAGCAGCAATTGCTCATGTGATCCCTGCTCAATAATACGCCCGTTTTCTACGACTAAAATATTATCTGCCTGCCGAATGGTCGAAAGACGGTGTGCGATTACAATGGAAGTACGTCCTTTCATCAGTTTTTCCAGCGCATCCTGCACCAGGCGTTCCGATTCCGAATCCAACGATGATGTAGCTTCATCAAGAATCAGAATTTTGGGATCTTTCAGCACGGCACGGGCAATGGCAATCCGTTGCCGCTGACCACCCGAAAGCTGGGTTCCGCGTTCACCTACAAGCGTTTCCAACCCTTCCGGAAACTGGCTGATAAACTCCCAGGCATTGGCTTTGCGGGCAGCCTCAATAATCATTTCTTCTGTTGAGCCTGTTTTCCCATAGGCTATATTCTCGCGGATTGTGCCGCCAAAAAGGAAAATATCCTGCGGCACTATTGCCATCTGGCTTCGCAGAGCCGAAATCGGGATACTTTGATTGTCACGTTCATCAAACAGTATATGACCTTGAGTAGGTTCGTAAAGCCTCAGTAAAAGTGAAACAAATGTTGACTT
This sequence comes from Bacteroidales bacterium, assembly GCA_963665485.1. GTDB lineage: Bacteria > Bacteroidota > Bacteroidia > Bacteroidales > UBA4417 > UBA4417. The sequence continues at coordinate 4,288,474 of OY762227.1, forward strand.
CCCTGCTCCGCTTGGGCCAACCAGCGCCACTAATGTATCCGGTTTTATGGTTACGCTTATTTGCTTCAAAACCTCTGTTTCGGTTCTTGTGGGATAGTGGAATGATAGAGAATCAAAACGAATATTTCCATGAAGCACCTGGTCTTGCGGCAAGGAAGCAATTTCGGCTACTTCTTCAACAGGTTCATTAAATATTTCGAGCAGATCCTCGGTTGCCCCGATAAATTTCTGCACACGGGCAAAAACATCAGCCATTCCCCCGATTGTTCCGCCAATAAACATGGAATAAATCACGAATGAAAATAGTTCGCCGGTTGCCAGCTCACCGGTTGCCAGCAGGTGCGCTCCTTTCCATATTACAGCCACCATGGCACCAAAAAGTCCAAGAATAGTAAAAGATGAAAACGCGCCACGAAGTTTCCCGTTTTTGATACCGGTATGAGCAATTTCAACCGTCTTCTTCCTATACCTGAGCATTTCGAAAAACTCGTTGGTAAATGCTTTAACACTTTGTATTCCCTGCAGGGTTTCTTCGACAATCACATTCGAATCAGCCACCTGCTTTTGCGCCTGTTTGCTAAGTTTACGAATATACCTGCCGAAAAGCACTACAAGTATCATAATTACCGGCAAAATCATTAGCATGAAAAGTGTCAGCTTTAACGATGTTATCATCATCAGCGAAACACCGCCGACAATAATTATAATCTGTCTGAGGAATTCGGCCAGCGTACTTGTGAGCGCATCCTGCAATAAAGTAATATCCGACGAAATCCGGCTGTTAAGCTCCCCTACCCTGCGGAACTGGAAGAATTTCATTGGTAAGCGGATAAGGTGGTTGAACGTATGTTGCCGAAGATCAGCCAAAGTTTTTTCAGCTACGCGCACAAAAAGGAATATCCTGAAATAAGAAAAAACAGACTGACCTATCAGAACTGCAATAAGGATAAGAGCTATCCTGTTAATTTCCTGTGCCAGCTTCCCCTGGTTTCCCAGATCGACTAGCTGTCCCAACAGCTTTGGAAAGATAAGACTGGCGCTGCTTGATCCCAGCAGGAAAAACAATCCTAATCCGTATTCGTATTTGTAAGGTTTGATGTAACTGTACAGCTTGAAAAGCTTGCGTAAACCTGGCAGGGTGATCTTTGTTTTAGGAACTTCGGGATCCATTAATATGTCATTAAAAAAAGTAAAGGTACAAACTGATACAATAAACACTTACAAGGTTGCTTAAGTTCACAATGGAACCATAGCATTAAACACAGACTAACATCCGGATTAAATAAAAAAAAAATGGATTATAACAGCCTTATCAGTTCATCCATTAAACGATTCGATTTTACTTAATTTTTAGCACACTAGCAGGAAGAAAAATTTCCATAGCATTTAGAATAAAGCTTTTCAGAATTCTCAATACACTTCTAAGAGCAAAAAAATACCCGGTTCAATGAAACCGGGTATTGGTAAAAAACTAAAAAATTGGAGATTTGTCTATTAATTGATAATCGGATCAATATGCCTTTAGCAACCCAGAAACTGATTATTTAACAATTATAATTTCTACTCTGCGATTATTCGCTCTTCCCTGGCTGGTTGCATTGGTGTCAACAGGACGAGTTTCTCCAAATCCTGTTGCAGTTATTTTGTCTGGATCAAAACCATTGGCTATGAAAAATTTTCTGACGCTATCAGCTCTGGCCTTTGATAATTTTTGATTATACGCGGCTGGCCCATAACTATCAGCATGACCTTCGATACTTAGTTTAACAGTACTGTTCTCTTTCATACCAGCAACTATACCAAGTAATTTAGTATGAGAATCTTCCCGAAGACCAGACTTATTAAAATCAAATAATATTGATTCCGATAAATTGATCATTTGATTTTCAGCCGCTACAGGCTTAATTTCCGGACAACCATTATTAGAAGCAGGTCCAGCTTCAGTCGGGCATTTATCATCTTTATCTAAAACGCCATCTCCATCAGTATCGGGCCATGGACAACCTTTATTAGCTGCAACTCCGGCAACTTTCGGACATGCGTCAACGTTATCAGCAATTCCGTCACCATCCGTGTCGGGACAACCATTAAAGGCAGCTAAACCTGCTAAATCAGGACATGCGTCATCTTTATCAGCAATACCATCACCATCCGTATCAGGGCAACCTTTAAAGGCAGCTAGACCAGCTATATCAGGACATGCGTCATCTTTATCAGCAATTCCGTCACCATCCCTGTCAGGACAACCTTTTAAAGCTGCGACACCCGCAATGTCAGGACATGCATCATCCTTATCGAAAATACCGTCACCATCTTTGTCTTTTGCGCCAAATCTTAAAACCAGACCAGCTGAATGTTGCCAATGATTTGTTTTTAAAGGGAAATCGACATATACGAATTTCCCAATAGATTGAAAATTCAAACCAACATTTTTATAAATCCAAAGATTAAAGCCGACGCCATAGTTAAAAGTACCTGTTCCTTGCTTATCAGCCACCGTAAGTCCTCCTCCGAGAAGAGCATAAGGATCAAAAAAGCCGGTTTGGCCAACAAGGTTGTTTAAATCGTATTTAATACTACCATCTAATGCTACATAATGAAATCCTGGAATGTCCAGTCCTGCATTTCTGGTAATTTTATTTAATGTAGCAGCTACATCCAAAGAAAATCCCTTAGCGAGATATCTTCCTGCATTTATTTTTGAAATAGCCGGAATTACATTCCATTCCCTGGTGTTAAATAAATCTTTCTTATTATCAGGATTACTGACAATGTTTGTTCCGATTCCAATAACCCAGCGTTTGTTAGCATCCTGTGCCTGTAAATTTGCAGCTCCAAAAACAATGAAGCCAAGTATAAATAATGCGATTTTTTTCATTTCTGATTTTATAAACTTTAATCTCAGTAAAAATAAATTGTATTTTTAAAACAGCAAGCATAAATCTGACAAAAAACATAATATTTAACAGAAATAATACAATTACCGGCTTAGTTCCGGCTTTACAAGTAGAATATTCAGATTTGTGTTATAAAAAAATCCGGGATCAGGAGAAACTCAGGAAGTATGCCGAAAAATTATCAGGCAGTAACACCAGCATAAGGATGTAGACTAAATCAATACAATCATCGTCGCAACAAAGTATGAATAGTCCAGACATTTGGAGGAGACTGCTGCAAATAATTGAATTTAGTCTGGAATCCCTCTTAAAAATTCGGATTCATTACAGTTCCGATAAACAGGATAGTTCCGCTCGACTTTTCCTGAATAAAATAAACAAAAGGCCTGTTAATTGTGAAATAATAGGTTTGATCAGGTCCGGCTGAAGTAACACCAACTTCAACAGCGGTAACTGCGGCAGCTTCGGTACCTTCTTCATCTGTTTTAATATACGTTTTATGCAAAACCCTCGAAATATATAATCCGCCATCCGAATTTATCCTGGTAAAATCAGCATTATCCGGATCAAAAGCTACACCCATACCCATATCCGAAAGTATGGACTTCATTTGTTTCTCATTATATTCATATTTGAATTTTGGTAATTGCAGCTGAATATCCCTGTTAGCAAACTGTGCGCTCCATGTATTCCAGTTTTCCTGCGAAAGCTGTGTGATTACATCACCAACAGTCTTTCCTTCATCCGGCAAAAGGATTGACATCACATAATTCCCCTGGTTATACGGAAGCTCTATGGCTTCAAATCCTTGGCCTTTAAAATACCGGAAAGTTTCATGCTGTATCATTGACGCAACCTGCAATTCAGTTCCATCCTTCAGATGAAATGGCTTTTGTTCCGTCTTATCTTTTTCAAACTGGTTTCTCCATTGCCCTTTAAAATAAACTGCATTAACCAGGTACATCACCGCCTCAGCGGGAATCTGATCAATAATTTCAGGAATAAGTGTATTGGTTTTATCGTTAACCCAAGCGTTTATTACACTTGCAGCAGATGCGTCGGAGAAGTCCAGCTTTGTAACACTTGCATCGAAATACTGTTGATTTGCCAGCACAAATGGTTGCTCAACAGTGAAAGTAGTATTGTACCAGATTGAATTGGCAATCTGTAATTTTACCTTCGGGTCGAGCCCTGTAAAAGTTTCAATTATATATTTATACGATTCATTGATTTCAGTATCACTCATACCGGCAAATCCCAGTGTATTGGTCATTGCTTCGAGTGTACCATTGGCAGCACCATTCCTTGTCATACCCAAAGCCATACTAACGCTCAGTGGCGAAACCATCATATTTGTTTCAGATCCTGAAATTTCAATAGTCTTTTTGAAAAACTCAAACCCAAACGCATTGCTGGTATTAATGAGCTGCTTTTGCTTTTCAGTAAGATTTACCTGTTTAAATTCACCGGGAGTATTATCAGTTTTCTCTTTCTGGCATGAGAAGGTCATGATTGAAATACCTAAAAATGTTGTAATTAAAAGAAGCGGTTTCATTGGAGTTGATTTATTGTTTACCTGATAATGGGACAATTCAGAATAAAATGGTTGCATGGCCGCCATGCTAAACTTAATTTTAATTTCTTTCCGGGTGCAGCGATTTTTAATCGCTGATTCAGGACGCAGAGATTTTAATCGTTTTAAGCATGCCATTAAAATTATTCACCTTATTTTGTAAATTGCATTAACATTTCTGACAGATTGTGGAGAAAAAAGAATCATACAAACATATTTTACCCCATTTCCAACAGCCGGGTCAATCCTATTTTGTAACGTGGAGTTTACATGACGCAATTCCCCCAAAAGCATTAGCACGTTATACTTGGGAATTGGATACACTTAAATCGCACATGAAGTTTCTAGAACAACAAAAACCTGATCTTTCTGAAATTGAAAAAATCAAACTGCAATATTACTCTATTAGGAGACAATATATCAAAGCTTATGATGATCTTTTAGGCTTAGACAGAAATCATGAAATCAATTTATCAAAACCTGAAAATCTTGAGATTATGTTAGGCTCGTTGCTATTCTGGGAAGGCAAGAGATTACAAAATATTGCTTTCACTATAATGCCGAATCATGTTCATTGGGTTGTTAAACTTTTCGATAAAGATATTGACGAAAATCCGGTGTACTTACAGGATATTTTACAATCAGTTAAACGGCATTCATCAAATAAAATCAACAAGGCTGAAAACAGATCGGGTACGCTTTGGCAAAAGGAAAGCTTTGATACCACTATCAGGAACGATAAACATTTATATTATGCAATAAAGTACACTCTGAACAATCCTGTAAAAGCAGGCCTGGTATCTGATTGGAGAGACTGGAAAGGCACTTGGGTGCAGCGATTTTTAATCGCTGATTTCGGGTGCAGCGATTTTTAATCGCTGATCTAAGGTGCAGCGATTTTTAATCGCTGCATAGGATGTAACAATTTTAAATCACTTTAAGAATGCGATTGAAAATCGTATCACCCAAATTTTATGCACCACGATTTGTAATCGCTGATTCAGGGTGCAGCGATTTCCAATCGCTGATCTAAAATTCAGCGATTTGTAATCGCTGAATCAGAAAGCCGCGATTTTAATCTCTTTAAGTATGCGATTGAAAATCGCATCACCCAAATTTAATGCGCAGCAATTTCTATTAGCTGATTTTAAAAATATGATTGAAAATCGCATCACCCAAAGGCAGACCTACATCCTTTCCGGCACTTCAATCCCCAGCATCCACAGTGAATTGGCAATCACCTTTGCCGTAAATTGCGATAAACTCAACCTCAATTCACGACTTTGGAGATTTTCTTCCTTCAGAATGGTCAGTTCATGGTAAAACCGGTTGTATTCCGAAGCCAGTTCAAATGCATAATTGGCAATTACTGCAGGGCTGTGCATATCAGCAGCCAGCAAAACCAAAGCAGGAAAATCATGAAGCTTTTTCAGCAATTCCTTCTCCTCTTTATACAATTCGGCAGAACCTGATAACGAAACTTCATACCCGGCTTCATCAGCCTTGCGAAGAACTGATTTTATCCTTGCATACGTATACTGTATAAATGGACCTGTATTCCCGTTAAAATCAACAGATTCAGCCGGATTGAAAAGCATATTCTTTTTCGGATCCACTTTCAGAATAAAATATTTTAAAGCGCCAAGCCCGATAGTACGATAAAGATTCCGGGCTTCATCGTCATCGAAAGATTCTATTTTACCAAGCTCGCGTGCCATCGCTTCTGAAGTATCGAACATTTCCTGCATCAGGTCGTCGGCATCCACAACAGTACCTTCGCGCGATTTCATTTTACCGGCAGGCAGTTCAACCATGCCATACGAAAGGTGATAAATAGAATCGGACCACTCGTAATCAAGGTGTTTCAAAACAACTTTCAATACATTGAAATGATATTCCTGTTCATTCCCTACCACGTATATAAGTTGTTCCGGGTTATACTCATTGTAACGCTGCATGGCAGTTCCCAAATCCTGTGTCATGTATACTGACGTACCATCACTACGAAGCAAGAGCTTTTCGTCCATACCTTCCGCACTCAGGTCAATCCATACCGAACCATCTTCGCGGCGGGTGTAAACACCTTTTCGTACGCCTTCTTCAACTATTTCTTTTCCAAGTAAGTATGTTTGAGACTCATAGTACGTTTTATCAAATTCAATTCCAAGTGTTTTATAGGTAATTGCAAATCCGTCGTACACCCAGCCATTCATTTTTTTCCAGAGGTTGATCACTTCTTCGTCGCCGGCTTCCCACTTTTGCAGTATTTGCTGAGCTTCGATAATCAAAGGCGCTTTTTTTGATGCTTCATCAGCAGGCATACCACCGGCTACTAACAATGCGATTTCTTCTTTGAAATGCTTATCAAAAATCACGTAATATTTTCCAACCAGGTGATCGCCTTTCATACCGCTGGTTTCCGGAGTTTCACCCTCTCCCCAGCGCTGCCATGCCAACATGCTTTTACAGATATGAATTCCGCGATCGTTCACCAGGTTTACCTTCACCACATTTTTACCGGCTGCCTGCAAAATACGGGAAAGCGAAAATCCTAAAAGGTTATTGCGGATATGACCTAAATGCAATGGCTTATTGGTGTTTGGTGACGAATATTCAACCACAACAGGTTTACTATCCTGCTTTTCCTGGAAACCAAACTTCTCAACCAGGTAATTTTCAGTTAAAAACGAGAGCCAATATTCCTTTTTGATAGAAATATTCAGAAAGCCTTTGATCACGTTATAACTTTCTACTTCGGCCATATCAGATTGCAGGTATTCCCCAATTTCGGTTGCAGTGGCTTCGGGCGATTTACGCGAAACTTTAGTAAAAGGAAACACAACAAGTGTGATATCTCCATCAAACTCCTTACGTGTATTCTGCAATTGAATCTGCGAAAGACTTGCTTCAAGCTGGTATAAATTCTTAACGGCTTCGGTTATTTTAGCGGTCAATATCTGCTCTATCATCAGGGGAAATTATTAAGATTGCAAAAGTACGTTTTTTAGGTGGAATACGGAATATTTTCTTCAGCCTTTCAATGTTCCATCTTTCTGAAATCACTGCTATCATTGACTTATAGGAGCTAAAAATTCTGTAAGCCAGTAATACCAATACTCACAGAGCACAACCGAACTATAACTTAACATTGACAATGGTTTCAGAAGTTTATAAAATATTTTGCCAGCAAGTTTAAACCTCTATCTTTGCAGCCATCATATGGATTTTAACTAACATAAAACATACTGTTAAACTTTAAACAATCCTTTATGCAACGTAATGTAATTATTATCGGAGCTGCAGGGCGCGACTTTCACAATTTCAACACATTTTTCAGAGGAAAAGCTGAATACAATGTAGTTGCTTTTACTGCAGCCCAGATTCCTGACATTGATGGCCGTAAGTATCCAAAAGAACTGGCTGGTGCTGACCTGTATCCGAATGGAATTCCCATTTACCTGGAACAAGATTTGCCGAAGCTTATTAAAGAATTAAATGTGGTTGATTGTGTTTTCGCATACAGCGATGTTCCATATCCACGCGTTATGAATGTTAGTGCCCTGGTAAATGCCTGTGGCGCAAACTTTATCCTCCTTGGTCCTGGTGAAACCATGATCAAAAGCACCAAGCCGGTTATAGCCGTTGGCGCAACCCGTACCGGTTGCGGAAAAAGCCAGACTTCACGTAAAATCGTCGAAATCCTGATGGCAAAAGGGCTTAAAGTTGTTGCTGTTCGTCACCCAATGCCTTATGGCGATCTCAACGAGCAAAGAGTTCAGCGTTTTGCAACAGTTGCAGATTTGAAGAAACACAAATGCACCATCGAAGAAATGGAAGAATACGAACCGCACGTTGTTCGTGGAAACGTTATCTATGCAGGTGTTGATTACCTGGATATTCTTCGCGCTGCTGAAAAAGATCCTAATGGTTGCGATGTAGTTTTGTGGGATGGCGGAAATAACGACTTTCCTTTCTACAAACCCGATCTTACTATTTGTGTTGCCGACCCACATCGCCCGGGTGCTGAGGTAGGATATTATCCCGGCGAAGTAATGGCTCGTATTGCCGACGCAGTTGTAATAAATAAAATTGATTCCGCCGACATCGCTAACATTCAGATCGTTCGTAACAATATCGCCAAAATCAATCCAAATGCACTTGTTATTGATGGTGCTTCACCGCTTACTGTCGACAAACCGGAACTGATCCGAGGCAAGCGCGTATTGGTGGTTGAAGACGGACCTACACTTACCCATGGTGAAATGAAAATCGGTGCCGGTACAGTCGCCGCAAACAAATTCGGTGCTGCCGAACTGGTTGATCCACGTCCTTATGCTGTTGGGAAATTAGCTGAAACATTCCGTATTTATCCGAATATCGGAACCTTGCTTCCGGCAATGGGATATGGTGAAGAACAAACCCGCGATCTTGAAAAAACCATTGCAAACACACCTTGTGATGCTGTGGTTATCGCAACGCCTATCGATCTTAACCGAATTATCAAGATCAATCAACCTTGCGTAAAAGTTGGTTACGACCTCCAGGAAATCGGGCAACCGGATCTGGCAGGTATACTTAATGAGTTTGTTAAAAAACACAATCTCGTTAAATAATTTAAAAAAAGAAAAAGCGGCCAGCAATGACCGCTTTTTTTATGACAAAGTATTAACAATCGCACACCGCCTGCTGTTGATATTTTGTACTTTTATAACCTCTAAAAAATCCGGACAAAATGAAAGGCAAAAACCTGGTTTCAATTACCGATTTCAATAAAGAACAATACTTGCGAATTTTAGAAATTGCAGCCGACTTTGAGAAAAACCCCAACCAGAAATTATTAAACGATCACGTTGTAGCTTCGCTCTTTTTTGAACCATCTACCCGTACACGCCTCAGTTTCGAAACAGCAGCAAACCGTCTGGGAGCAAGGGTTGTTGGATTCAGCGACAGTGGTTCAACCAGCGTAAAAAAAGGCGAAACACTCAAGGACACCATAATTATGGTTAGCGGCTATGCCGATATTATTGTGATGCGGCATCCCCGCGAGGGTGCAGCGCGCTGGGCAAGTGAAGTTTCTTCCGTTCCCGTGATCAATGCCGGTGACGGTGCCAATCAGCACCCGACACAATGCCTGCTTGATATGTACAGCATCATGCAAACACAAGGCACACTCGATAACCTGAATATTGCATTTGTTGGTGACCTGAAATATGGACGTACCGTTCATTCTTTAGTACAGGCCATGTGTAATTTCAACGCAACTTTTCACCTGGTTTCGCCTGAACAACTGAAACTTCCGAGTTCAAGTAAAATGCACATAAAAAACAACAATCTGGAATATCATCAATACACTGAACTTGCTGATATAATGCCAATTGCAGATATTGTTTATATGACGCGTATACAGCAGGAACGTTTCAGCGATCCGCTCGAATACGAAAAAGTTAAAAACAGCTATGTGCTAACAAAATCGATGCTCGAAGGATGCAAGCCAAACATGAAAATTTTACACCCGCTTCCACGTATCAACGAAATAAGTGAAGATGTGGATGAAACACCGCAGGCATTCTATTTCAAACAAGCTGAAAACGGCGTTTATGTCCGTCAGGCCTTACTTGCAGCCATTGCCGGCGTTAAATAGATAAAATCAGAAACAAGGTAAATATATCACAGAAATGAATAAAGATCAGCGCCATCTGAATGTTACAGCCATCGAAAACGGTACTGTAATCGATCATATCCCCGCCAATAATGTCTTCAAAGTATTACATATCCTCGACCTGGAAAATAATAAAAACCAGGTTCTGTTTGGCGATAACCTCGACAGCCGCAAATACGGTAAAAAAGGCATTATTAAAGTCAGCAATACGTATTTTGATGCGAACGAAATTAACAAGATTGCTCTCGTTGCGCCAACCGCTACTTTTATTGGAATTAAAAACTTTGAAGTAGTTTCAAAAAAGCAGGTTGAAGTGCCCGATCAGATCAAAAGTATTGTAAAATGCTTCAATCCAAATTGCATTACCAATGTTGAAAATGTCCCAAGTCTTTTTACTGTTGTTGACAAAGAACAAATGAAACTGCTCTGTCATTATTGCGAAAAGATAACAGGAAAGAACAATATTGTATTTGTGTAAACCATTATCAACAAATAACCATACAGAATCACTAAACTCTGAATCGAAAACTCTTTTTATCCATAAATATTTAATAAAGTGAAAAAGATAATTCTGCTTATTGCGATAAGCATTTTGGGATCAGCATCTTTCGCCCAAACCCTTACTAAAGACAAGGGAACTTTTAAAACCTATGAACCGGGATATTTTCAGAATTCAATTCTGAAAGGTATTGAAGAATTTGAAAATCAACAGATTGCCCCAAAACGATCAAAATCCTTCAAGGTCGATCCATCAACATTTAACATTCCAACATCAAAGGAAGATTTTAAATATTACTGGCATAACGAACCAGTTTCACAAGGTAATACGAACACATGTTGGTCGTTTTCAACAACTTCGTACCTTGAATCAGAAGTTTACCGCACAACCGGTCAAAAAGTCCGCCTCTCCGAAGTTTACACGGTGTATTACGAATACATTGAGCGCGCCGAAAACTGGGTTAGAACCCGCGGAAATATGAACTTCGGCGAAGGCTCCGAAGGCAATGCGGTTACAAAAATCTGGAAAAAATATGGAATTGTGCCCCTCGAATCATACACAGGTCTTAAACCAGGCCAAACCTTCCACAACCATTCAAAAATGTTCCAGGAACTAAAGGACTATGCTGATTTTGTAAAGAAAAATAATATCTGGGACGAAGCTGCAATTGTAACCAATTTCAGGAGCATTATGGATTATTACATCGGTGAACCACCGACAAAAGTTACTGTTAATGGTAAAAACATGTCGCCTGTGGAGTACATGACTAACGTACTCAAATTCAATCCGAACGACTATTGCGATGTGCTATCATACATGCAAAAGCCATACTGGCAAAAGGTAGAATATGAAGTGCCCGATAACTGGTGGCATGATTCGGATTACTACAATATCCCTCTTGATGATTTTATGGCGGTACTGAAAAAATCTATTAAAGCAGGCTTTACACTTGCCATCGGCGGTGATGTTTCTGAAGCCGGTTTCCTGGCACGTGAAGCCAATGCAGCAGTAATTCCATCATTTGATATTCCTTCATCGGCCATTGATGAAAATGCCCGTCAGTTTCGTTTCAGCAACGAAACCACAACCGACGACCATGGAATGCATATTGTCGGATACCTGGAAAAAGATGGAGCCACCTGGTTTCTTGTTAAAGATTCAGGAGCAGGAAGCCGCACCGGCGGAATTGAAAAGAATAAAAACTTCGGATACTACTTCTTTCACGAAGATTATGTAAAACTGAAGATGATGGATTTCATGGTTCATAAGGATATGATGAAGGATCTGCTTCCAAAATTTAAATAGATTTTCAGCATTTAAAGCATGATTTGATAAGAATAAAGGATTATTTGCGCCCTTTGAGTTACCTTTGCGCCTTCGCATTAAAAAAGCGAAAACGCAAAGGTTTTTTCTTTAGTGACAAGAGAATCTGATTAAAATAATATTTTCTTTAATAAAGACTTAGATCACTTCTTTTCCTATTATCCAAACACCTGCAATAGTATGCCCCAGCAACACACCCGCATTACACACGAAGCCGAACCTAATGAAGGCTATATCCGGAAACTGATCGCCGAAGGCGAACATCAGCAACTCGATTTCAAATTCGGGATCAATGATTCGCGTAAAATTGCCCGAACACTGGCTGCTTTCGCCAATACCGACGGTGGCCGACTACTGATCGGCGTGAAGGATAATGGATCCATCGCGGGAGTTCGTACAGAGGAAGAATTCTATATGGTTCAGGCTGCTTCGGAAATGTACACCAGGCCGGTTGTTCCGTTTGAAGTTAAAGAATGGACTGTAAATCAAAAACGTGTTCTCGAAATTATAGTACCCGCTATAAAAGGCAGCTTACATTCAGCGCCAGTAGAGAAAGATGATTTCCTCATTTATATACGTGTAAAAGATGAGAATTACCCGGTAAACGCTGTGTGGCTCAAAGCGTATAAGTGGAAAAATTTGAAAACCGGTACTTTTATCAAATTTACAGAGAGTGAAAAATTACTGCTTTCATACCTTGAAACGGAACCAACTGTTACTCAATCCAAATACTGTAAACTTGCCAAAATCAACAGCAAAGCTGCTGAAAATATTATTGCCGGTTTTGTTGCTATCGGTATGATAAGCATAGTATTTACTAAACATGGCGTTGTGTACAAACTAAGTGAGAGATACACAACTCTCAGTCCTGAACAGCGTTTGAAAGAAATCTCCTCACATGTTTCTAAATAGATTCAGGCCATTTTCAACCTCTCAATTGAAGATCATAACGATAATATATCTTTGATAAGCGCTGCCCAACATTCGCACATCACCATTCTGTTAGTAATAAGCTACAAATTAATCAGGTAGTAAGTATGATAGTAATCATTTCGCCAGCCAAATCGCTAAATTTTGAGAGCAATGCCCCAACTGATATCAGCACATTACCTCTTTTTCAGAAAGAGGCAGATTACTTGGCTGGTAAACTGGCTAAGCTTAAATCCTCAGAATTAGGTAACTTGTTGGAAATCTCCCCTAAACTCGCTCAGCTAAATGCCGAACGCTATGCTTCATGGAAAGCGGCAACCTCGAAACAAGCTATGTTTGCATACGATGGAGATGTATATGACGGGCTGGAAGCGCGTAGATTTACAATTGGTGAAATTGAATTTGGACAAAAGCACCTTCGGATTATTTCCGGTTTATATGGGTTATTACAACCGCTGGATCTGATAAAACCGTATCGGATCGACATGGGAACATCATTTGCAACACCAAAAGGTGAAACACTGTATAAGTACTGGGGTGATAAAATCACCAACCAGCTTAAGAAGAATCTCAAGGAATCGGGAAGCAATGTACTCATTAATCTTGCTTCACATGAGTATTTCGCTGCTGTAAATACAAAAAAACTTAACGTACGGCTAATCACACCAACCTTCAAGGATCGCAGCAACGACAGATATGCAATAATTTCATTTTTTGCCAAGCGGGCGCGGGGAATGATGAGCCGGTTTATTATTCAGAATGAAATTACTGATCCTGAAATGCTGGTTGGCTTCGATTCGGGTGGTTATAATTTCAATTATGAACTTTCAAAGGGTGATAATTGGGTCTTCACCAGGGGTTAAATACCAATTGTTAATAAAAAGTTGAAAAATGACAGGAATTGCGGGAAAGTTTATAAAGAGTTTCTTAAATGCGATACGTGGTATTGCATTTCTTTTTAATAGCCAACTCAATGCCCGCATTGAATTGACTATCACAGGTATTGTGATTATTGCCGGAATTTTATTCAGAATTAGCACTTCCGAATGGCTCGTCATTTTGCTGTGTATCGCCCTGGTGTTGAGTTTGGAAGGAATTAATACCGCGATTGAAATCTTTGCAGATAAGCTTCATCCCGATTTTGATAAAAAGATCGGAAACGTGAAAGATGTTGCCGCCGGAGCTGTGCTGATTGCCTCAATAGTTGCCGCTATCATTGGTTTTATTATTTTTGTGCCACGGTTATTAGACATAATTAAATTTTAAGCCTGCTCTAATCTGAAAATAGAAAAATAAAAAAAAACGGAAAATAGTAGTGAGATATCATACCATTTTCTATTAACTATTTTCTATTTACCATTTCCCATTAACGATTAACAACCCCCAACATGATACTTATTGCCGACGGCGGATCCACTAAAACAGACTGGCGCCTGATTAAAGAAGGAAGAGAATACAAACAAATTCAAACTCCGGGTTTTAATCCATACCTTGTTGGAAGTGACGAAATTGAAGCTCTCCTATGGAAAGAGCTACAACCTTATATTGATAATAATGCTGTTAGCGTTGTTTACTATTATGGTGCAGGCTGCTCTACTCCGGTTAAAAACATGATTGTTGAAAATGCGTTTGAGAAAATATTTCCTAACGCCCGCATACACATAAGTCACGATTTGCTTGCAGCATCCCATGCGTTATGTGGTGATAAAGAAGGTATAGCAGCAATTCTGGGAACCGGTTCAAATTCATGTTTTTACGATGGAAAAGACATTACGGAAGGTATTTTCTCTTTAGGATACTTCTTTGGTGATGAAGGAAGCGGAGCCTATTTAGGCAAACAACTTTTGACAGCTTACCTGCATAAGGAATTACCCGATGATATTGAGAAAAAATTCAAAGAGGAATATTCCATGAGTCTCGAAAGCATCCTCGATGCTGTGTATACAAAACCTGCACCCAGCCGGTTTCTGGCATCATTCAGCCGATTTATCAACAACAACCGCGAACATCCTTATTTAAATAACCTGTTAACAGAGGCTTTCAGGTCGTTTTACAAATACCAGGTTTGCTGCTATGCCAGGCATAAAGAAGTACCGGTTCATTTTGTAGGATCTGTGGCTTATCATTACAAAGATATTCTTACCGAAGTAGGTTTGGAATTCGGAATAAAAACCGGGAAATTTATAAAAGCTCCTATCGACGGCTTAGTCGAGTATCACAAAGAGATTTAATAATTTTAGTTGGAATCGGTGTTTTTAACCACAAAGGCACAAAAGAAATTTAATTCTTCTTTTGTGCCTTTTGCCTTTCCCGTTAGATCCTTTTGTGGTATAAACTTATAAAAGGACTGTACTATTTCCCATTAACTTTTAACTATAAACTATTTCTTCTTCCCCGCTTCAAACCTTAACGAACCCGAGTTAATACAATACCTTAAACCAGTCGGCTTAGGTCCATCATTAAAAACATGACCCAGATGCCCGCCACATTTGGCACATAGAACCTCAATGCGAACCATTCCATGGCTGATGTCCTTTTTCTCCACAATATTTTTATCTACCGACGGCTCATAAAAAGCCGGCCATCCGCAGCCTGAATTGTATTTGGATTTGGATGTAAAAAGTTCGGCTCCACAGGCAGCACAATAATAAGTGCCTTCTTCGTAAAACTTATCATACTCACCGGTATACGGTCTTTCTGTGCCTTTTTCCCTTAATATGTTGAATTGAACGGGGCTAAGTTGTTTGCGCCATTCATCATCTGTCTTTTTTATTTCGAAAGTATCCATAGTTGCGATCGTTGTATTAGTATTCTTATTGGAAAGCTGAGCACAGGCTGAGATTGAAAAACCAATCAATGCCAGTATGCATAAATTCATATAATTCATTCTCATTTTTCGTGTTTTAGAATCAAAGCTATTGTATGCTATAAAACACATACAGCAATGTATAGTTTAATAATCTATCATAAAATTCCTTAAAATTGAATCTTTCAGGCAACAAACCTTAAACTTCGTTTATTTCGTTGTCGGTACCAGGATGAAACCTGGAATCAGTATAGTAGTGGGATATTAATTTTTCACTACTCTCGGGTGAAAAGAACACAGGCTTGTCTGAAAATATATCTTCAGGATATCCAACCCCGGTTAATGTAAGTCCCTTAGCAGGAACCGAATAACCCGCTTCTCCCCTATCATGGCTTTCAATAATTTGCTGAAATTGCTCAACTGAAAGCTTCCCTCTTCCCACATCAAGCATTGTGCCTACAATAGCTCGAACCATATTTCGCAAAAAGCGATCTGCTCTGACTGTAAATTTCAGCACACGATCATTTTCACTCCAATTAGCTGTTTTAATATCGCAAAAATAATTATTCACCTGTGTATTTACTTTACTGAAGCATTGAAAGTCATGCCTTCCCGGAAGTAAAGCAGCAGAAATATTCATCATATTAATATCCAGATCACCATGAACAAAATACGCCTCATGATAATGAAACGGATCTTTCTGCCTGATAATCAGGTACTCATATTCACGCCACTTCGCGCTAAACCGGGCGTGAGCGCCAGGCATGACCGGTTTTAATTCATAAACGACAATATCTTGTGGCAAAAACCTGTTTAATCTGAAAGCCAGTTGAACTAATTCTTCGGAGGAAAAGGATTCTTCATGATCAAAATGTGCATAATAAGAACTGGCACTAACTCCGGCATCAGTTCGTCCACAACCGGTTACGCTGCCCTTGAATCCTGAAATGGCGTCTAATCCTTTAGTAATTAATTCCTGCACAGTTGTGGCATTTGGCTGAATTTGCCATCCACCATATGCCTGACCATTGTATGCTAATCGTATAAAATATCTGTAAGCCATGTTCCCTCCGGATTGCAAAAGTAGCCTTTCTGTTTAAAACTTCTCATAGTATTATATCTATATATCTATTTACCAGATGAATATCATTTAGTTAGATACGTTTTTTAGAAAGGTTATAAATTGCAACTAAAGTACAAAAATCAGACAACATTTTAGTGCCAATATGAAATAGATATTTATCTTTACAACCTCTATTGTGAATTGATTAACAATGCATAGTGATACTAATCAAACATTTACAAACTAATAAACTTTAAAATGACAACTACTGAAGTACTGATTCATGAACTGGTTGAAAAGCACGGAAAAAGCCGTAACGCTTTAATGCCGGTATTACAGGGAGTAGTAGCCTGCGAAAAATTTCTTTCGGAAGAAGCTATGATTGCAGTAGCACGCGAATTAGATCTTTCGGCTGCTGATGTGTACGGAACCGCCTCATTTTACACTTTCCTCGATACAAAACCACGAGGCAAAAACATTGTTAGGGTTTGTAAAACCATTTCCTGTCACATGCAGGGAAAGGATGCCATTATTAAAGCTATTGAAAGCCATCTGATGGTAAAAAGTGGTGAAACATCTCCTGACAATAAATTCACTCTTTTAACAGCCAATTGCCTTGGATGGTGCCACAAAGGACCGGTTATGCTCATTAATGATGAAGTATTTCCTTCGGTTACTCCTGAAAAAGCAATTGAAATTATCGAGGAATTTGCCAAGAAAACCAATTAACTCTCACTACTAAATTTGTAATAACATGGACCAGAAACCATTAAAAAAAATAGATATAATATTTGGTTGGGATGATAAATGTACGCCTATTCAAGTTGTAGAAAAAACAATCAAAAAAACTCCGGAAAATATAATTCTGGATATGATTGACTCAGGACTCAAAGGGCGCGGAGGCGCAGGTTTCCCGACAGGACTTAAATGGAAATTTACCCGAAACGAGGAATCTGAAATCAAGTATGTCATCTGTAATGCCGATGAAGGCGAACCGGGTACTTTTAAAGATCGTGAAATCCTTGATAAAGTTCCTGAGAAAATATTTGCGGGAATGACAATCTGCGGCTACGTGATCGGTGCACGCGAAGGCTACATTTACGTTAGAGGTGAGTATAATTTTATGTTGAAAACACTTCAGCAAAAAATTGATATTTTCAATCAGCAGTTGCACCATCTGAAGATTGATTTCCATGTATATCTGCGCTCCGGAAGCGGCGCATATGTTTGCGGCGAAGAATCAGCGTTATTCGAATCCATGGAAGGTAAACGTGGTGAGCCCCGTAACAAACCGCCTTATCCAACAGTTGCCGGATACAACAATAAACCTACTGTAATCAACAACGTTGAAACACTGGTTTATACCTCCGAAATATGCAGGATGGGACCTGAAAAATTTAAAGCACTGGGTACTCATGATTCCCGTGGATCTAAAGTTTTTTCCGTTTCAGGCGACACCCCAATTGCCGGAATCTACGAGCTTGAATTAGGAATGCCATTAAGAGATTTTGTTGATGAATTTGGTGATGGCGATACAAAAGCTATCCAGGTTGGAGGAGCATCAGGACATTGCGTTCCACGGAAAAAATTCAACGATACAATTATTGGTTTTGAAGGAATTCCTACCGGTGGATCCATGATGATATTCAACTCAAGCCGTTCGATGTACAATGTGCTTCACGATTATCTCGAATTCTTTACCGAAGAATCGTGCGGTCAGTGCACCCCGTGTCGTATTGGATGCCAACAGTTGCTCAAAGGAATTGAAGCTGTAAAAAAAGGCGAACGCCCACCGACATACCTCGACGATCTGAAAAGACTCACTGCTACAATGAAAATTGCCGCAAAATGTGGCCTTGGACAATCAGTTGCAAATCCATTCACTTCTATCGTTGATAATTTCCGCGAAGAAATCATTTACTAATCCGGCTCATTTTAACCCATAACATAGGAGAATAACACCATGAGTAAATATATGGTTAACCTGAAAATAAATAATACCCCTATACAAGTTGAGGAAGGCACTACCATTCTGGAAGCTGCCAAACTTCTTAATTTCCGTATACCAACACTCTGCAACCACCCTGACCTCAGCGTAGCAGGAAATTGCCGTGTGTGCGTAGTCGAAGTTAAAGGAGCGCGCTTATTAGCCGCTTCATGCGCAACTCCCGTTTCGGAAGGCATGGAAGTAAATACCAACAGTGAAAAAGTGCGTATAGCACGTAAACATGTTATCGAACTCTTGCTGTCAGAACATAATGTCGATTGTACTAAATGCTTTAAAAACGGGCATTGCGAACTTCAGGAACTGGCTTCAGAGTATCGCTATGGCGATCACATTTTCATTGATCTCGTTAAAGAAAGAGATAAATTGCGGGACATTTCTTCACCATCCATTTCGAGAGATGCCAGCAAATGTATACGTTGCCAGCGGTGTGTACGAACCTGCGACGAACTTCAATCGGTAAGTGCCCTTGCAGTAGTAAACAAAGGAGATCACCAGATCATTTCTACATTCCTGAACAAACCACTGAATGATGTTGTCTGCACCAATTGCGGCCAATGCATTAACCGCTGTCCTACCGGAGCTTTGTACGAAAGAAATTATATGGAAGAAGTATGGCATGCAATCTATGATCCGAACAAATTTGTGGTTGTAGAAACTGCACCGGCAACACGTGTCGCACTTGGAGAAGATTTAGGACTAGATCCAGGCATAAGGGTTACAGGCAAAATGGTTTCAGCTTTGCGCAAAATGGGATTCAATAAAGTGCTGGATACTGATTTCACTGCCGACCTTACCATTATGGAAGAAGGTACCGAGTTACTCACCCGTCTGAAAAAAGCTATTGTTGACAAAGACGAAAAGGTAAGACTACCAATGATGACTTCCTGTTCACCAGGTTGGGTAAAATACCAAGAGCATATGTACCCTGAACTGATCGAAAATCTTTCGACGTGTAAATCGCCGCAACAGATGTTCGGTGCCCTCGCAAAAACATATTATGCGGATAAGGTAAATATAAAAGCTGAAAACATGGTAGTTGTTTCCATTATGCCTTGTACAGCCAAAAAGTTTGAATGCAACCGTCCCGAAATGCGTGACTCCGGTTTTAAAGACGTTGATTACGTTCTCACAACCCGCGAACTCGCAATGATGATTAAACAGGCAGGTATTGAATTCGATAAACTTGAAGACGAATCCTATGACAGCATTCTGGGAGAATCAACAGGTGCTGCAGTCATTTTCGGAACTACGGGTGGTGTAATGGAAGCCGCACTTCGCACGGCTTATGAAATAATTACCGGAAATGAAGTACCATTTACAAATTTGAATATCCAGCCGGTTCGAGGAATGGAAGGTGTTAAAGAAGCGAGTATCAAAATAAAAAATACCAAATCAGAATGGAGTTTTCTCGAAGGGGTGGAACTAAAAGTTGCTGTAGCTCATGGGCTTGCCAATGCCAAGCAACTGATGGATGCTGTAAAATCAGGAGAAGCTACCTATCATTTTATTGAAGTTATGGGATGCCCTGGTGGTTGTATTGGTGGTGGCGGTCAGCCAATTCCAACTTCAGCAGAAATACGCAAAAGAAGAGCTGAAGCCATTTATGCTGAAGATATGGGGAAACCTATCCGTAAATCGCACGAAAATCCTGAAATAACTGAAGTCTACAAGGAATATTTAACTAACCCGCTCGGGCATAAGTCGCACGAACTGTTACATACGCACTATAAAGCTCGTAAACGTTATTAACTAATACAATCAATTAGCAAAAGCCGTGCTGATTCAGTGCGGCTTTTGTGTTTTTCAACAAATTCATTTGCACTTGGTTAATCTACCAATACTATGATGATATTCAACCTTCTCAGGATTGATAAATATGCATAATTCTATATATAAACATCTGTTATTAAGACTAATTATAAATTTATTGTTATTTAAATAACAGTGTGAATAAAATAACAATAAGCTTGTTTATACAATTTATTAATGTAATTTTGCGGATTGAAACCAGTATGGCGACACAAACTGTAACACACTCATTTACATAACATTAAACAGATAAATATCAAAATGAATTTAAAAGAAGTTGCAACAATACTCAATGCCGAAGTGGTTTGCGGACAAACGAAACTCGAAAGAGATGTTCAGGCTGTATTCGCTTCGGACCTGATGAGCGATGTACTGACTATTGATAGTGAAAAATTACTACTTTTAACAGGGCTTGTTAACATCCAAACCATTCGCACTTCTGAAATGTCGGATATCAAAAATATAGTGCTTGTCCGAAATAAAAAAGCCAGTCCCGAAATGATTGCGCTGGCTGAAGAAAACAGGATTGTAATCATGCAATGCAGCTATTCCATGTATAAAGCTTGTGGGTTATTGTTTCAAAACGGCATAAACCCTGTTTACTAATTCAGTAGCATGATGCGATTTGAATACAATATAGAAGCAGGAAACTTTACCAAAGCAGGCGACGCTTCGAGTAGTTTTAAGAAAATATTGAAACAACTCAATGTTGATCCACAGGTTATAAAACGGATCGTTGTATCATTGTACGAAGGAGAAGTAAATATTGTAGCTCATGCCAACGGAGGCAAAGTAATATGCGATGTTGATACAAGCCGTGTTAACATTCAATTGATTGACGTAGGCCCGGGAATACCTGACATAGCAAAAGCTATGCAGGCAGGCTTTTCAACTGCTTCTGCAAAAGTTCGTGAAATGGGATTTGGTGCAGGAATGGGCTTACAGAATATAAAAAATAACGCTGACGAACTGATCATTAAAAGTGAAGTTGGAGTTGGAACACAGCTTACCATAATTGTAAACCTGAATAAGGAATAACGATGGACAGCAAACATTTTCATCATGCTTTAAAAATAAGCGACGAAATCTGTATCGGATGCTCGCACTGTATGACAGTTTGCCCAACTGAAGCCATCAGGGTGCGTAATGGCATTGCAATTTTATATGAAAATCGTTGTGTTGATTGTGGTGAATGTTTCAAAGCATGCCCTGTAAGCGCAATATTCATTGATCAGGATGACTTTAAGCGGATTCAAGCCTACAAATATCGTATAGCCTTGGTTCCTGCAGTATTTTTCGGGCAATTTCCCGATGAAGTTTCACAAAACCAGATTTATACAGCTATACTGGCAAATGGATTTACTCATATTTACGAAGTAGAAATGGGTGTTGATTTATTGTTGGATGAAGTAAAGTCCTACGCAAAATCTCATCCTGAAAAGAAACCGCTCATTTCATCATTCTGTCCTGCAGTAATAAGGTTAGTACAGGTAAAGTTCCCGGCACTGGCAGATAATATCATGTTGCTAAAACCGCCTTTGGATATTACTGCTTTATATTGCCGCAAAGTACTTACCGACCAGGGAATTAATCCCGCAGAAATCGGAGTTTTCTACATCACGCCTTGCGCCGCCAAAATCGCTGCCATCAAGAGCCCAGTTGGTGAAGACTATTCAATGATTACAGGAGTAATCAATATGGATACACTTTACAACAAAGTATATAAATTCATCCGGACAGACCGGTCAACAAATCCTGTTGTTATTCCTAAAAAACATCTCTCAAAAACTGCCTGGCAATGGACACTTACCCATGGCGAAGCTTCGCATATTCCGGGCCGCAGCCTTGCCATTGATGAGATCCATAATGTGATTGAATTTCTCGAAAAAATTGAGAATGATGAAATCGGAGATATTGATTTCCTCGAACTTCGTGCTTGTGACGAAAGCTGTGCCGGCGGAGTGCTTCTGTCGGCCAATCGTTTCCTGGTTGCTGAAAGGTTAAGATCCTATTCGCCGATAGCTAAAGATGAGATATCAGAAAAAGGCAGCATCCAGGAATACAAAGATTATTTGTTACGCAGGATAAATATCCAGGCAATAAATCCGCGCAGTATGATGAAACTGGATGAAAATATGGAAGAAGCCATGCGTAAAATGGATAAATCGAGTCAGATGCTGCAGTGCCTTCCACTCACTGATTGCGGAGCTTGCGGATCGCCAAACTGCCAGGCTTTTGCCAATGATATTGCGCTGGGGGAAGCCGATATCAGGCATTGCATTTTTATACAGAAAAACCGGGAACAAACCGGTGAGCTCACACCCGACGAATCGCTCGAAATACTGAAAAGCATCTGGGGAAATGATAAGTTTTTTTCGAACCGTAAATAACCAACACTGATATGCAGGTTAAAGATATCATAACAACACTTAATTTGACAGTCTTTGGCGGAAGTCAGGGCTTGGATCACGAAATTACAGGAGGATATACGTCTGATTTACTCAGCGACGTAATGGGACATGCCGAAAACGGAAGAATCTGGATCACATTGCAAACACATAAAAATGTGATTGCTATAGCATCTCTCAAAGATTTGGCAGCTGTAATCCTGATTAAAGGATTGGAACCCGACGCCGATATGTTGGCACAAGCCGAAGAAGAAGGAATCCCCGTTTTAGGAACCACTGACCAGGCTTTTGAAACAACCGGAAAATTGTTTAACTTGCTTATCCGCTAGTAATGAATAAATACCGTGCAGATCTGCATATCCACACAGTACTTTCACCCTGTGGAGACCTGGAGATGAGCCCGGCAAATATAATAACGAAAGCCCTTGAAAAAGGACTGGATATAATTGGCATAACCGATCATAACACTACCAGGCATTGTAAATTGATACGGAAACTGGCCGAACCCGCAGGAATATTTGTACTGATGGGAGCCGAAGTAACCACCCGCGAAGAAGTCCACTGCCTTACGTTCTTTGAAAATGATGATCAATTGTCGGAATTCCAGCTTTACCTGGAAAAACACCTCCCGCCTATCCCTAACAATACTGAAAAGTTTGGTTACCAGGTGGTTGTTGATGAAGACGAACAGATAATCGATGAAATTGAGTTCCTGCTTTTATCAGCACTTGACCAATCTATTGAACAGGTTGAGCAAAAAGTACATTCGTTGGGAGGAATATTTATCCCTGCGCACATCGACAGGCCCAGTTACAGCATTATCAGCCAGCTTGGATTTTTCCCTGATGGCCTCCTCATAGATGGGATTGAGATTTCAGCGAATTGCAGAGTTCAAAATGTAGTTCTTTTCCTGGGGAAACAATCTGAAAGAACAATAATCAGGAACTCGGATGCACATTATGTGGAAAATATTGGCAAAGCATTTTCTACCTTTGAGATGGAGCATCGTACTTTCAATGAAGTAATAAAGGCATTGCATGGTATACTCGGACGTAAAGTAACTATCAAATGAAAGATCTGGCACTTCATATATTAGACATACTGCAAAACTCGGTTACCGCCGGTGCTACTTTGGTTAAACTTCAGATTGACGAAATACCAGCTAAAGACGAATATCTCGTATCGTTCATTGATAATGGTAAAGGGATGGATGCAAAAATGGTTCAACATGTAACTGATCCTTTTTTTACAACGCGAACTACCAGAAAGGTCGGACTTGGCTTACCTTTACTAAAACAAAACGCGGAACGCACCGGGGGAAGTATGACAATCCAATCTGAACCCGGTAAAGGAACTGAAGTTGATGTCAGGTTTGTCTACAGCCATATCGACAGGCTTCCCACAGGCGATATTTCCGGAACTCTGGCGCTAACGGTTTCATCGTATCCTGCAATTAATTTCATCTATACACATACAACACCTGAAGGAACTTTTATATTCGACACTATTGAAATAAAAGAAACGCTCGGTGATCTACCAATAAATAATCCCCAGGTAATCGCTTTTATGAAAGATTTGATAAGCGATAATCTTAAAGAAATAAAAGCATCATAACACCAGAAAAGAAACGTATTACTAATTGTAAAAATCAAAATCGAATGAGCAAAATCACATCATTAGCTGATTTAAGAAACATTAAAGCCAATGTAGAGGCTAAAATGAATCTTCGCGAACGAAGCGAAACACCTGACAGCATGGTTCAGATCAGGGTTGCTATGGCTACCTGCGGCATCGCATCAGGAGCCAAAATAGTAATGGACTACCTGATTTCCGAACTTGACAAGCGCAACATCCCGGCCATCGTTACTCAAACAGGTTGCATGGGTTATTGCTATGCCGAACCAACCATTGAAGTAACACGTCCCGGCCAACAGCCCCTGGTATTTGGATATGTTGATTCGAAAAAGGCGGATCAGATCATCGAAAAATACATTAAAAACGGCGAACTGCTCGATGGCATTATCCCTGTGAACTACGAAAATATTGAAGGTAAGTAATAAATCCTGGAGGAAATAAGATGACACAATTCAAAATGCACCTGCTGGTGTGCGGAGGAACCGGCTGCAGGGCTTCGGAAAGCGAAAAGCTATTTCACAACCTCAAGCAT
This sequence comes from Bacteroidales bacterium, assembly GCA_963665485.1. Classification (GTDB taxonomy): domain Bacteria; phylum Bacteroidota; class Bacteroidia; order Bacteroidales; family UBA4417; genus UBA4417. The sequence goes on from OY762227.1 coordinate 4,313,616, forward strand.
GAAATCCTTGAAAAAGGGCTGGAAAACGAAGTCCAGGTAATCACTACCGGATGTTTCGGCTTCTGCGAAAAAGGGCCGATCGTAAAGGTTATGCCCGATAACACATTCTACACACAGGTTAAGCCTGAAGACGCAATCGAAATCATTGCCGAACATGTGATCAAAGGTCGCCAGGTTCATCGTCTCTTGTATGTTAATCCTGAAACAGAAAAACATGTTTCGGATTCAAAGCACATGGGATTCTACCGCAAACAGTTACGTATAGCTTTGCGTAACTGCGGATTTATAGATCCGGAAAACATTGAAGAATACATTTCGCGCGATGGGTATGCTGCTCTGGCAAAATGTTTAACTGAAATGACACCTGCCCAGGTTATTGAAGAAATGAAAAAGAGCGGTCTGCGCGGACGCGGAGGCGGCGGTTTCCCGACCGGACTCAAATGGGAAATTACCAGCAAAAGCCAGGCAGATCAGAAATATGTAGTTTGTAATGCCGACGAAGGAGACCCGGGAGCATTTATGGACCGTTCCATCCTCGAAGGCGATCCTCATTCGGTTATTGAGGCAATGGCTATTTGTGGATATTGCATAGGTGCTTCAAAGGGGATTGTTTATATCCGTGCCGAATATCCGCTTGCAGTTGAAAGACTTAAAATAGCCATGAAGCAATCCGTAGAATATGGTTTGCTTGGAAAAAATATTTTCGGTACTGATTTTGGTTTCGAGATTGATATCCGCTACGGTGCCGGCGCATTTGTTTGCGGAGAGGAAACTGCCCTTATCCATTCCATGGAAGGTCTGCGTGGTGAACCAACCATCAAACCTCCTTTCCCAAGTGTTTCAGGATATCTGGAAAAACCAACCAACGTTAACAATGTTGAGACTTTTGCCAACGTACCGGTAATTATCAACAAAGGAGCCAATTGGTTTGCTTCCATCGGAAGTGAAAAATCGAAAGGAACAAAAGTATTCGCGCTAGCCGGAAAAATCAATAATGTAGGGCTTATCGAAGTACCTATGGGAACTACCCTTCGCGATATTATTTTCGAAATCGGCGGCGGAATAAAAGACGGGAAGAAATTCAAAGCAGTACAAACCGGCGGTCCTTCAGGCGGATGTTTAACAGAAAAACACCTTGATATTGCTATCGACTTTGACTCGCTTACGGCTGCCGGTTCCATGATGGGATCAGGCGGTATGATTGTGCTGGACGAGGATGACTGTATGGTATCCATCGCAAAATTCTACCTCGATTTTACAGTTGAAGAATCTTGCGGGAAATGCGCTCCTTGCCGCATTGGTAACAAGCGTTTGAACGAAATACTCGAAAAAATCTGTGATGGGAAAGGGACAATGAAAGATCTCGATTTGTTGCGCAACCTGGGTCATGTTATTAAAGACACCTCGCTTTGCGGTTTGGGACAAACCTCTCCGAATCCTGTACTTTCGACTATGGACAATTTCTACGATGAGTATTTAGCACATGTCGTAGATCATAAATGTCCGAGCGGACAGTGTAAAGCGCTGCTTCAATATATAATAGATGCTGAAAACTGCGTAGGATGTACTGCATGTGCCCGTAATTGCCCGGTTAATGCAATTGCAGGCGAACGCAAAGGAGTTCACGTTATTGATCAGGAAACCTGTATCAAATGCGGTGCCTGCCTCGAGAAATGTAAGTTCAACGCAGTGTTTATCAAGTAACGAAAGGGGAATAAACCATGGAAATGATCAATATAAAAATAGACAATAAAGATATAAAAGTAACTCCCGGAACTACCGTTCTGGATGCTGCGAAATCAGTTGGAATTAACATACCAACACTTTGTTACCTCCATCTTCACGATTTCGATATCACAAATAAACCGGCAGGTTGCCGTATTTGTGTTGTTGAAGTGAAAGGTCGCCGCAACCTTGCACCTGCTTGTGCAACAGATTGCTTCGAAGGCATGGAAGTTAACACACACAATATCCGGGTACTCAACAGCCGAAAAACAGTTCTGGAACTGATCCTGAGCGATCACCCGACTGATTGCCTGATTTGCCCGAAAAGCGGAAGCTGCGAACTGCAGACTCTTGCCCAGGAAATGGGAATCCGCCAGATTGAATACCAGGGAGAACAATCACATTACAAAGAAGATACATCACCGGCTATTATTCGTGATGTGGACAAATGTATTATGTGCCGTCGCTGTGAAATGATGTGTAACGAAGTTCAGACTGTTGGCGTTCTTTCGGCCGTAAACCGCGGATTTATGTCCGTGGTGGCTCCGGCATTTGAAATGAATCTTGACCACAGCGTTTGTACCTATTGCGGACAATGCGTTGCTGTTTGTCCAACCGGTGCCTTAACCGAAGTGGATCATACCAACCAGGTTATCCGCGCCTTGGCTGATCCTTCAAAAACCGTTATCGTTCAAACTGCCCCTGCAGTGCGTGTTGCCTTAGGCGAAGAATTCGGAATGGAACCAGGAACAAGAGTAACCGGCAAAATGGTTTCAGCATTAAAAAATCTTGGATTTAAGTATGTTTTTGATACCGACTTCGCTGCCGACCTTACCATAATGGAAGAAGGCACTGAATTACTCGGCCGCATTACACGTCACCTTCAGGGAGACAAAACTGTGAAACTTCCGATTTTAACTTCATGTTGTCCTGGCTGGGTTAATTTCTTCGAACACCAGTTCCCCGAAATGAGCGATATTCCATCCACAGCACGTTCGCCTCAGCAGATGTTTGGCGCTATAGCAAAAACTTATTTTGCAGATAAACTTGGCATTAAACGCGAAGATCTGGTTGTTGTTTCAATTATGCCTTGCCTTGCTAAAAAATACGAATGCCAACGCGATGAGTTTTCAACCAATGGCAATCCTGATGTTGACTTTGCTGTTTCCACAAGGGAATTAGCTCACCTCATCAAACAGGCCAACATTGATTTCAACACTTTACCTGACCAGGATTTCGACAAACCAATGGGAGAATCTACCGGTGCAGCTGTGATTTTTGGCACAACAGGTGGAGTTATTGAAGCCGCTGCCAGAACTGCCTATGAAATTTTCACAGGGAAATCTTTAGAGAAAGTTGACTTCAAACAACTGCGCGGAATGGAATGGATACGTGAAGCAACCGTTGATTTTGACGGAACACCAATAAAAATTGGTATTGCTCACGGATTAGGAAATGCACGTAAACTTCTACAGGACATAAAGGACGGAAAATCCGAATTTCATGCAATTGAGATTATGGCCTGTCCGGGCGGTTGTATAGGTGGAGGCGGACAACCTCTTCACCATGGAGATACAAGTATTCTTATGGCTCGTCAGAAAGCAATCTACAGCGAAGATTCAGGAAAAGTTATCCGTAAATCGCACGAAAACCCTTATATCCAGACGCTTTACGCTGAATTCCTTGGCAAACCGATGAGCGAAAAGGCGCATCATTTGCTTCACACACATTATTTCGACAGAAGCAAACCCGTCGAAATTGACGAATAACCAAGGAAAATCAGGTAATCAATTTAAAAGAAAAACCGTTATGGCAAATATAAAAATAAGCGAGCAGAAGGTTCTACAAATAGAAGCCATCTGCAAAGAATTCAACAACGAAAAGGGTGAGCTGATCAATGTGCTGCACAAAACACAAAGCCTGGTAGGTTATTTACCGGCAGAAGTTCAGGAAATCATATCAAAAAACCTGAACTGTTCAGTGGCTCATGTTTATGGAGTTGTTACCTTTTATTCTTTCTTCACCATGATCCCGAAAGGCGAATTCCCAATCAGCATTTGCATGGGAACAGCCTGCTACGTTCGCGGAGCCGAAAAAGTACTTGATGAATTCAAACGTATCCTGAATGTTCCTGTCGGACAAACCACTCCTGACGGGAAATTCTCACTCAGTTGCCTGCGTTGCGTAGGTGCATGCGGCCTTGCACCAGTAGTAATGGTTGGCGAAAAGGTATATGGACGCGTATCCCCTGATGGTGTAAAGGATATTATCAAAGAGTACAAACAATCTTAAGTACTTAATGCCTATCTGCACGATTTGCATACATTAACTATCTGAAATATAACTGCTTCTTTAACGGGAAGCAGTTTTTTTATATCCAAATGTCTGACACCATTCTATTCTCAGATTATATTATTTTTTCAACAAAAACCAAAACCACAATTTAATCGTTATATTTGCTTGATTTATTAACAATCTTTACCAATATGAATTTGGATTCTAATGATATTAACTCGCTGCGTCAGGAGATAGAACATTTAAAATCAGAAAATTCCAGGATTCAACATGACCTCCTGAATCAAAAAGATTTTGAAAAACTTGAGCTTGAAGCAGAAGAGATAAAGCAACAGGCGGAAAAGGCCAACCGGATCAAGTCCGACTTTCTTTCGATGATGAGCCATGAGATACGCACTCCTATGAACGGAATTGTAGGTATGACTAGTTTACTCCTCGACACCAAAATAACAGCCGAGCAGCACAATTACCTGGAAACTCTTAGGATAAGTGCTGATAACCTGATGTCAATTATCAACGATATTCTTGATTTTTCCAAAATCGAAGCTGACAAACTGATACTTGATGAAAATTCATTTGAACTTCGTAAATGTATTGAAGAATCGCTTGATATCTATGCAATGAAGGCAATCGAGAAAGGAATCGATTTGCTTTATATGCTTCAGCCCGAGGCACCTCCATACCTGATAGGCGACATAAAAAGGATCCGTCAAATACTTGGAAACCTGATTAATAATGCCATCAAATTTACTGACGAAGGCGAAATTTTCATCTCTGTTGAAAAGCAATCACAAACCAATGAATATTGTGAACTCCTGTTTTCTGTTAAAGACAGTGGAATTGGAATTCAAAAAGAGAAGTTATCGTTAATTTTTGAAGCATTTACACAAGGAGAAACTTTTGTATCGCGTCGTTACGGCGGAACAGGACTGGGGTTAGCTATTGCCCGCCACCTTGTAGGATTGATGGGTGGTAAAATATGGGCAGAAAGCAAACCAGGGAAAGGATCAACATTTTTCTTTACCGCAAAACTCAGAATAGCTGATACGCCTACAACAAAACTTTATATCCGCGGGCAGATACCTGAACTCCGAGGCAGCAAAGTACTTATTGTTGACAGCGACCCAACGTCGAGGCAGATATTTACGGTACAGTTCGAAGCCTGGGGAATGAAAGCTTATACAGCCTCAAGCGCTAAGGAAGCCTTACGGATAATAGAAACAGAAGATTCCTATTTCGATTTAGGAATTCTGGATATGCAGGCCTCCGGCCTGAACGGAGTGGAATTGGCTCAAACCATACGTGAAATACCATTTAAAGGTGATATGCCATTTATCCTGGTATCCTCGGTAGGTAAAGTTAATGATTTGCCAAAAGGATTATTCGACGCACAGCTATCGAAACCTGTTAAACTGACTGATCTTTTTGAGTTAGTGCTTAGCGTTATGTCGGAAAACCGGAACCGTAAGAAAAATGTTGCCGATCACAGTGTTGACAAAAAACTCTCCGATAAACTCCCATTGAATATTTTGCTGGCAGAAGATAATTTTACAAACCAGGAACTCGTGGTAACGCTCATGCGGAAAATGGGTTATACCATTGATGCTGTTGAGAATGGCCGCAAGGCACTGGAAATTATGGAACACAAATCGTTTGATATTATCCTGATGGATGTGCAGATGCCAGTAATGAACGGACTTGAAGCCACACAAGCTATTATTGAGAAATATCCTGAAGATGTCAGACCTTATATCATTGCTATAACCGCCAATGCTATGCCTGGCGACAGGGAAAGATTCCTCGAAGCTGGAATGGTCGATTATTTATCGAAGCCAATACGTTTCAAAGATGTGCAGGATGTCCTGATCCGCTGGGGAAGAAAGAAACACGCAAACTAAAATGTGAAACATTACAAATTTTAAAAAACCGGCAGAGCCGGTTTTTTTTGTACCTATATTTTACTACATTTATAAAAGAATACTATATCGCTTCAATATATTTTGTAATTTTATACTTCCTGATGAGTGTGAAAACTCATTTAGATCAAAAAAATCCCTAATTTTTATAATTTTCATTTTAAAAAAACGCGAAATCGCGTTTAAATTGGAATGCATGTTCAACCCATAAGTGTATTAAGAATATGATTGGTATTATTTACAGCGTAATTACAGGAAGCGGAAGCTACATCCCGTCGAAACTGGTTAAAAATGAAAGTTTCCTCGCTAATGAATTTTATGAAAGCAACGGAAACAAAATCGAAAAATCAAACCAGGAAATAATTGATAAGTTCCAGGAAATTACCACTATTGCCGAAAGACATTATATTAATGATCAGAAAGTAACTTCTGATATCGCATATCTGGCTGCTGTCGATGCAATTAATTCATCCAGTATTGACAAGGAAGAGCTGGATTATATTATTGTTGCGCATAACTTCGGTGATGTAAAAAAGGACAACAAGAGATCGGATTTTGTTCCTAGTTTAGCTGCCAGGGTAAAGCACAAATTAGAAATTAAAAATCCGGGAACTGTTGCCTATGACATAACTTTTGGATGCCCGGGTTGGTTGCAGGCGGTAATACAGGCAGATTATTTCATTAAGTCGGGTGACGCAAAAAAGATACTGGTTATAGGAGCCGAGGCATTATCCAGGATTTCGGATCCGCACGACAGGGATTGCATGTTGTATGCCGACGGAGCGGGAGCCGTGGTTATGGAAGCAAAAATCAGTGAAACCCCGGTTGGGATACTTGCGCATAAAACCCGTTCCGATACATTTTTATATTCGAAAATGCTTCATATGGATAAGTCTTTCAACCCGGATATTAAAAACAAGAATGATTTATTTCTGAAAATGAATGGCAGAAAGCTTTATCAATATGCGCTTGAAACTGTGCCACAGGCAATAAAAGATTGTTTGGAAAAAAGCAATACACACCTCAGCGAAATCAGTAAAGTGCTGATTCACCAGGCTAACGGGAAAATGGATGATGCTATTTTAAAAAGGCTCTTTGCACTTTATAATATTGTTGATCTGCCTGAAAACATCATGCCAATGACGGTTTCATTCCTTGGCAATACATCAGTAGCTACCTTGCCTACCTTGCTTGATTTGATTTTGAAAGACAAACTTGTACCGCATATAATAAAATCTGGCGACAAGCTGATTTTTGCTTCTGTAGGAGCAGGAATGAACATTAATGCGTTAGTTTACAAAGTGTAAGACGGATAGTGAAGCGCGTATCACGATTGTATTTTATATAAATCACATTTTGGTTTTTCAGAAGCTTACCATCAGGTAATAAAAAATCCTGAAATTATTTAAGCGCGCGATTGCAAATCTCTCCCAGGCAGAGATTAGAAACATTCCCTAAATTGAGGAAATAAAATAACACGGGACAATTTCATAATAAGGGCTTGTTTGTTTCAGAAAAATTGATAATTTTGCACCCTCAAATATGGCGAGGTAGCTCAGTTGGTTAGAGCGTCGGATTCATAACCCGAAGGTCACGAGTTCAAATCTCGTCCTCGCTACTTCTTATAAAAAAAGGCTTCCGGAACGGAGGCCTTTTCTGTTTTATTTCTTGTTGTATTGTAATACCAAGTAAAGCAGTTTGCTCTATACCTTTAAAAATATCTGCTTCTTATACAAGAAATATAAGAAAAGCCATTTAGCAGCTATAACGCACAGTTCATAAAACGGAACCTGGAAAGTTCCCATGTGTGTGTAAAAACCATGAATGAATATTTGTGCGATAATGCCAAAGTCAAAAACACCCTGTAAAACATATATAGTTATGGAATTCATCCCTATTACAGTGAAAGGGAAAGCCCATTTTGTATATCCTTTTACATCAATAAGCCAGTAAAACAGGGCAAAAGACAGTATCGAAATGCCACATGTTAAGGATACGAAAGATCCTGTCCATAAATATTTGTTTATAGGATAAATGAAATTCCAAGCTAAAGCTATCACAATCAGGATGGATCCAATGATCAGAAAAGTTCGGATTTTCTCCTTATAAGAATCTGGTTTTAACAACCGGAAACCAATTAATGTGCCCACCAAAACATTGACGGCCGCCGGGATGTGAGTGATCAGGCCTTCATTGTCACCAAATTTGTAACAGCAGAATGAACCTGGAAGATAAAGTTGATCCAGGTAAGCGCTAAGATTTCCTTCGGGAGTGAGGTTATAAGCGCCAAAACCGGGAACCGGAACCAGTAATAACACAAGCCAATAAATCAAGGTAATAGCAACTGCCCATACTATCAGGTACTTTTGCCTGACATTTAAAACAACAATTGACGCAATCATGTATGTAATGGCAATGCGATGAAGTACGCCTGTATACCGCAATGTCTCAAAATTAAAGTCGAATAAGCCATTGTATATCAATCCTAGCAGGTAAAGCAAGATTGTACGTTTAAAAATATGGTAATAGAGAGTTTTCTTCGTTTCGCCCCTTTCCATTCGTTTCGTGATTGAAAAAGGAAGACTTAACCCAACTATAAACAGGAATAGAGCAAAGATAATATCATAGAAATGGAAACCAGCCCAGGCAGGGTGATCGAGTTGCTTAGCAAGGCTCTTGAAAAACGGAGTCCCAAAAAATGTGAATAAAGCGATAAAAAAGGCATCACCTCCTGTAATCCAGAACATATCGAATCCGCGCAAAGCGTCAATTGACTTTACCCTTGTTGATTTTGATTTTTCTACCATATAACTGATGCAGAATTAATTCGAAATAATATGAACCTCAATTTGTACTTACGAAGATAGAAAAATCTATTTAATATACATCAAAGATTTTAGCAAATAAAACCCGTTTACTAATATAAATCAAGAAGCTGCCCTACTGAGACAGCTTCTTGATTCAGTTTGATTTAGCATTTTTGATCAATCCAGCAATCAGGCTCTAACAAGATATGCCATTAATCAATAAACTCATGGGTTTCGGTATAAACCACTCCCCTTTCCTTAAGCCCATCCAATAAAAACTTAACGATCGAAGCATCTTTTCCAAGAAACTCAGGAGCAGAAATGCCTTTATGCGTGTATAATCCTTTGGATAGAAGCCTGGCTACCACCGTTGCTGTATATCCTGTTGTGCGGGCCATGGAATGAACGCCCGTAACGGTATCAAGCCTGTCGTATAAATCCCAGTTATAACGCTGACGTATTCCATCTTTCAATCCTTCGGTAATGATGCGCATTATAGTAAGATCTTCTTCACCTTTCTGCAATTTCCATTTAGGGAACAGCAATCGAGCCGTAAACTCAAGCGGGCTTATCATTACTCCATTAATCATGATAGGTTCCTTGTCGAAAAAACCTGTATCGCGCAACACAGCCATCTTTTCAATATGGCCTTTATACCTGAGCGTTTTTTCAATAAGATAATCCCCTTTTACGGTGGTAGCCAGCGTGCGTAATCCGTCACTGTTGAATGCTTCCAGTGTTCCGATATGTGGGAAATCAATCATTTCAGGGTCCGAAAGCGCTTCACGAACTACCAGCCTGCCACCGTCGATATAGCGGGCAGGGCGTGTATATTCCTCAATTACATCAATAGGCGAAAAAACAGCTTTATATTCAAAAGGCCAGGTTCTTACAACTGGTAATCCACCAACATAGGTAATTCCTTTTTCGAGGGTATCGAGCATCGAAGCGCCATAACCTATAAGTACATTGCTCATTCCCGGCGCCACACCAATATCACAAATTGCCGTTACATTCATTTCTTTTGCCTTGGCATCGAGCAAAAACATATCTTCAGGGAAAAATGCTATATCAACAGCGTTTTTGCCACATTCAATAATTCTTTCCATGGTCCGGAAACCCATAAAACCAGGTACAGCACTGATGACCAGGTCGTGTTGTTTAACCAACGATTTGAGTGCTTCGGCATTATCAAGGTCCATTTGTACCGTGGATATTCCTGCCACCCCGCTCAGACGAGCCAGGGCTTCCGCGCTTCTGTCAGCTGATGTTACTTCAAATTCGCCATTCCTGGCAAGGTCAAGAGCCATTGGCCCTCCTACTAATCCAGCTCCTAAAACGATTACTTTCATAAAAATAATTTTACTTTGTTAACATGTTTGTTACTATAAATATCTCATTATGATCTGCTATATAAAACTCAATTGAGTTGTGTGCTCAATTATCATCTCAACCCTTCTTTAACAGAAAGCGGCCAATTCTATGACTTTGCGATACAAGCACACCAAACATCACCAATATCATACCGGCAATTTTGATGGCGGTAAATTTCTCATTCAGTATTAAAAACGAAAAAAGCCCGGTAAATACAGGTATCAGGTTTGTAAAAACGTTTGCTTTAACCATACCCATTCCTTTAATGGCAATGATATAAAAGACATAGGCTAATGTAGAAGCGAAAACAGCAAGTTGAAGCATGGCAAGTATGGTTTCCAAATCTGGTTTTATGGTGATAAAATGCTTGAAATCAAAGATAAGGAAAAGTGGCAGGAAATAAATTGCCCCGATTAAATTCTGTTGCGTAATGATGGTTACAGGATTGTATTCGTGCGAAATCTTACGGATAATAACTGAATATGCCACTGCCGAAAATACTGCTACAAATAAAAGCAGAACACCCTTGGGTGAAGCGCTGAGCGAAAAATCAGGATTAATGAGCATCAGCAAAATACCAGCAAATGAAACAATTATGCCAGCCAGTATATGGATTGTAATCTTCTCCTTTACCATAAAATAAGCAGCAATCGGGCTGAATAATGGTATTGTGGCAATAATTACCGAAGCAATTGTGGATGAAACCATTGTGAGTCCAAAGCTTTCGCCGAGAAAATAGCAGAAAGGTTGTGAAAACGACAGCATTAAAAAGTATTTCAGGTGCTTGCGTTTTATTGTTTGCCAGGTTCGCGTCAGCAACATAAATAGTATCATCAGCGATCCCGATATAATAAGCCTGAGGAAAATGATCGTAATCGGATCATAACACTTTACTACAATTTTAAACCAAACAAATGACAAACCCCAGAACAGCATTGATAACACCGCAAAAAGGTAGATTTTAAATGTTTGGAGTGACATGAAGCAAAATATGACGAACTATTGAGCTGCGAAGATAGTGGTTTAGACGTTCGCTCAAAATACCAATAAACTAAAACATGAAAACATCCGGAAAATTTGAACAACAATTATGGGAGCGCTGAATTTAGATACAGAAGCTTTTCAAAAAGATGTTACTTTTACACTGGTCAAATTTTTATAAATATTGCTATTGATGATGCGTTCCATACTCACCCGCACGATTTTGGTTGTTTCTTTCGTAAGTTTTTTCACTGATATAGCCAGTGAAATGCTTTACCCAATAATGCCGGTTTATTTAAAATCCATAGGGTTTTCGGTTTTATTAATAGGCATACTCGAAGGCATGGCTGAAGCCACTGCCGGCTTAAGCAAAGGATATTTCGGTAATTTTTCGGATAAACTTGGCAGCAGGGTTCCCTTTGTGCGTTGGGGATACACGCTGAGCGCAATTTCAAAACCATTAATGGCCATTTTCACATTTCCTCTATGGATATTTTTTGCCCGTACGCTCGACAGGTTAGGCAAAGGGGTTCGAACCGGAGCCCGCGATGCCATGTTAAGCGACGAATCCACTAAAGAAAATAAGGGGAAAGTATTTGGGTTTCATCGGGCACTTGATACCGCCGGTGCTGCAGTAGGTCCTTTTGCGGCTTTGATCTTTCTGTATTTTTACCCGGGGCAGTACAAATGGTTGTTTATCATAGCAGTACTTCCGGGGATTATAGCCATTCTGCTCACTTTTTTATTGAAGGACAAGCACAATGCTACTCCAAATCAGAAATCACCAGGCTTCTTTAACTTTCTGTCGTACTGGAAAATATCGTCAAAACATTTTAAACTTCTTGTTGCCGGATTACTGATGTTTACGCTGTTCAACAGTTCAGATGCATTCCTGCTGCTTTCGATTAAAAGCAAAGGTTTTTCAGATACCTATATGATCGGAATATACATTTTCTATAATCTTGTTTATGCTTTGCTCTCATTTCCAATCGGAATACTGGCGGATAAATTCGGATTGGCTCGAACCCTTATCTTAGGTTTGCTTGTTTTCGCCCTTGTCTATTCAATGATGGGATTTGCAACATTTTTATGGCAGTTTATTGTCATATTTGGCTTTTACGCTCTATATGCTGCATCTACCGAAGGAATTTCAAAAGCCCTGATCAGTAATATTGCAGAAAAGGATAATACGGCTACAGCCATTGGCTTCTACACCAGTTTTGCAAGCATTTTTACCATGTTGGCCAGCAGCCTGGCAGGATTGTTATGGTACACGCTTGGCATGAAAACGATGTTTGTTATTTCCGGCGCAGGTGTATTGTGTGTGGCTATTTACCTGGCTGTGATTCAGAGATATATTATAACGAGGAATATGGTGTAACAATGGATCAAGAGTGTAGGGTTAAAAGCCTTGCATGAATAAACATTTCATTTTGTAATTGTTTCATTTTCAAATTCTCAAATTCCAAAATCCCCAAATCCTCAAATCATTAAGCAATTTTTAAGAATTCAGGATTGGAATTTCGCCATACAAACTGTAAGTTTGTAAAATGAAAACCCGATTACTTCCTCTATTTTTCTTACTGATACTGACTCCTTTAGTTAATCTGTTTGCACAAATTGCTGTTCCAAAGGATTATTTTTCGTCACCACTTAGCATTGGGCTTGTTGTTACAGGGTCATTTTCCGAAGTCAGGCCTAACCATTTTCATTCTGGCACCGATTTCTCCGTTCAGAAAAAAGAAGGTCTGCCGGTATTTGCTGTAGCCGATGGATTGGTTTCCCGTATTAAGGTTTCACCTTTCGGGTTTGGGAATGCGCTTTACATTGATCATCCAAATGGATTTACTTCGGTATACGCACATATGAAAGGATACAGTGATACGATTACAGAATACTTGCGTACGTATCAATACAAATTGAAAAGCTTCGAAGTTGATCTTTTCCCGATTAATAAAAAGGACCTTATTTATGTAAAGAAGGGACAATTGATAGGATATACCGGTAATTCGGGATCATCCGGAGGTGCTCATCTTCATTTCGAATTACGTAACACCAAAACTGAAAACATTGTTAATCCCTTGGTTTATGGTTTTCAATTACCTGATATTTATCCGCCTTTCATCGATTTTATTAAAATATATCCTGAAGATAATAATAGCTATATAGGACCGACAAATGAAGCTATCCGTTTTAATTTAAAGAAATCAGGAACCGGGGAATATCGCCTGGCTACCAAAGATACTCTTTCGCTTTGGGGAAATTTCAGCGTTGGCGCGCAGGCATTTGATTTTAACCAAAATCAGAGTGACCGAAACGGATTCTACAGCATGAAGATGTTTATGGATAAAACGGAGTTCTTCACCATGGTTTGCGATAGCTTTTCGTTTGCCGAAAGCCGGTATGTAAATGCTTCCATTGATTACATCGCAAATTATAATGCGGGTAACAGAATTGTAAAATCAAAAAAACTTCCGGGAAACAAGTTGAGCTTCTTTAAATCGGATACTACAAATGGTATCCTCAAATTTACAGATGAAAACCTGCACGAAATTATAATTTCTGTCGCCGACCAGGCAGGAAACACAAGCAATCTCAGGTTCTGGGTTTGGTCACGTAAACCAGAAGGTTTTATGCAAATCCCGGTTGTTGATACACCCGATACAACGTTGACATTCAGGTATAATAAGAAAAACAAATTTGAAAATTCAGACCTGAAGGTTGAATTTCCAGCGGGTTGCCTGTATGAAAATATAATTTTCAGGTATCATAAAACAACAGGAACAGCAAATATGTTCTCAGAAATACATTATTTACACGATCCGGTTGTACCGTTGCAAAGCAAGATCAGGGTTTCAATAAAAGCTTCAAAAGTTCCCCTGAACCTGCGTAGCAAAGCGCTGCTTGTTCGTGTCGACAGAGACGGGCACAAAAGTACGGCCGGTGGAAGTTATGAAAACGGGTATGTAACCACAACTACTAATCAATTTGATGGCTACGCAATAGTTGTTGATACAATACCTCCTGTCATCAGGCCATCAGCTGAAAATAGTAAAAGTAAAACAAGCCTGAAATTTACAGTTTCGGATAATTTTTCAGGAATAAACTCCTATAAAGGTGAAGTAAACGGACAATGGGTTTTGGTTGAATGGGATCCAAAATACAAGCTGATGATTTACCGGTTTGATAACGTTTCTCAACCTGGTAAAAACAAATTTACACTTACTCTTGAAGATGAAAAGGGAAATAAATCTTCATATTCAACGGTATTCTCAAAATAAAGTGATACCTTTATATATTACTGAAAGTAATCGATCCAGGTTATAATGGAATAACATTTTTTAGATTCCATGGATCCCAAATTACTATACTACAATTTAATGAACATCGAATAACAACCCATCTATCTCAATTCGCTTAAGCTCATTCCGCAACCATTCAAGTAACCTCTCAAACGTAACTTAATTCTCCAAAATACTAATCTTTAAAAATCCTGAAATCATGACATTTCAACTTCCTTCCTTACCGTATGCGCCTGACGCGTTAGAGCCTGTTATCAGCGCACGTACCATTGAATTTCATTATGGCAAACATCATCAGACCTATGTTACAAAGCTCAATAGCCTTGTACCCGGCACAGAATTTGAAAACTCAACGCTGGAACAAATTATTTTGAAAGCAGAAGGCGGAATTTTCAATAATGCTGCACAGGTTTGGAATCACACTTTCTATTGGGAAGGCTTTTCGGCTCAACGCGGCACAACTCCATCGGGCAATTTGCTGGACATGATCAACCGCGATTTTGGTTCATTTGATGCTTTTAAGACCAAATTCAACGAGGCAGCCGTAAATCAGTTTGGATCAGGTTGGGCATGGCTTGTGCAAAAAACTGACGGTACCCTGGCAATTGTAACTACCGGAAATGCAGCAAACCCTATGCGTGACGGATCAAAACCAATTTTAACCTGCGATGTGTGGGAACATGCATATTATCTGGATTTTCAAAACCGTCGTCCGGATTATGTGAACGCTTTCTGGCAATTGGTTGATTGGAATTTAATTTCCAAAAGACTAAGTTAAGCTCTTAATCTTATCTGCTCATTAAAGCTGGCTAATCTCATAGCCGGCTTTTTTTACGCTATCTAACACCTGATCAGAAATGTCTTCTGAAGCTTCAATCTCAAGCACTTTATCAGGATTTTCCAGGTCGACCGACCATTTTTCAATTTGGCTAAGACTTTCAAGCCCTGGAGTTATAGCCTTAACACATCCGCCACATTTCAGGCTTGTTTTAAATCGAAGTATTTCCATAGTATTTGCAATTATTTTGTAATTAAAAGTAAAAGTTTCAAAGAAGAAAATCAGAACAATTTATGCAGTATTAACAATCATGCAGTTCACATAGTTCTCCGCCAGGTTCTATTTCAATGGTTATGTGCGCAAAGCCTTCCTTTTTCAAATATACCCGCACTTCCTGTTTTATTAGTTCAGTCTCTGGAAAACTTGACTCAGGATCAACGCTAACATGCAGTGATGCAATATTATACGAACCATCCATGGTCCAAAAATGCATGTCATGTATATCAATAATGCCATTAATAGTCGCTAATTCTGTTCTGAAGTGATCGACCTGTTCTTTCGACGGCGTTGCCTGCATAAAAATCCTGAATGTCTGCCGCATATTGCCGAAAACCCTGAAAAGTATAAAGGCTGTGATACACAAGGATAAAAGCGGGTCGAGGATTGGAATATTGTAAAACTTCATAACGATACTGGCAACCAGCACAGCAACCCATCCTAAAACATCTTCCAGAAGGTGAATAGAAATAACTTTTTCGTTCTGACTATGACCGCTTTTTAACCTGAACATGGCCAGGCCGTTTATAATTATTCCACCAATTGCTAAGTACATCATTCCCTGAGAATGAACAGGCTCAGGTGAAATCAATCTTGGGACAGCTTTAAAAATAATGATCACTGATCCGATCAGCAGAATAACTGCGCTCAGGCTGGCACCAAGCAGCGAATACCTTTTATATCCATAAGTATAAATATCATCCCGTTTCTTTGTGGAAATCCGTTGGAAATACCATGCCAGCCCAAGCGCAACCGAATCACCCAGGTCATGAAAAGCATCAGAAAGAATGGCAATACTGTTTGTGAGAATTCCCCCGGCTATTTCGATCAGCGCAAATACTGCATTGAGCCAGAAAGCCATTTTGAGGTTGGCGACCGCCTTATGTTCGTGATGATGTGAATGATTTAGGGCCATTTCAAAGCTGTTGTATTTCAAGTGGACTTCGCTAAATTGATGTACTTAGTTTTAGTTGTAAATTGTATGTGCAAATAAGGTTCTGGCATTCTGAACTTTCATCACACTAAATCAACAAATTTAAGACAGGCTGGTTTAAAATAAATCGCAAAAATGTATGTTTACATTCGAATAATCGGGTTCCAGGTACATTCAGTTTGTATTTACTGACAGTTTCTTACAAATTGCATCACCAATTAAAATGCTACAATAAATTATATTGGTGGATCCTGAGGTTTTTCGGTTATATCATTTGTCTCCAGTACGCTTTTAACAGCTTCGTCAACTTTTCTCTGTTCTTCTTCTGTAATTTCTTCATCTTCAATGTATTCAATTTCATCTTCATCATCCCACTGATATATTTTCTGCTGTGGGCCTTCATGCCTGTATCCAATAGCAATAAATATTCCAGCCAGACCGCCTAAAAGATGCGATTGCCATGAAATATTTTTATCAGGGAAAAACTTAGGTGATATACCCCAAACCAGGCTTCCGTACAGGAATACAACCAATAATGAAAATGCCATCATCCGTGGCTCCTTACGAAGTATTCCACCTGTAAAATGAAATGTTGCAAGAGCATATACAACACCTGAAGCTCCTATATGAATACCTGTGTCAGCTGCAAAAATCCAAACCCAAAACCCTGTAACCAGCCAGCAAAGTATAAAGATTACCGTTGCTTTTTTACCGTAGTAATAAAATAAACCTGAAGATAACAAAAACAAAGGAACAGAATTCGACGAAAGATGTGCCCAATCAGCATGCAGCAAAGGTGAAAAAAGTATGCCTCGTAACCCAACAAGAGATTGAGGTAAAAGCCCATAATCCGCAAAAGATACCTGGAAACCGACTTCAATAAGCTTAATAACCCATAGCACAAGGACTAAAAGCCCGGGGAATACCATACTACTAAAAAATCTATGTTTTTCTTCTTTATCCATAGAACAAAAATTGCCTTACGAAAGTAGTGCTTTTTACCCTGAGATGTAAGATTGTTGAAATAAGAGCAAGGTATCCTGATTTTTCAATCACAAATCGCCAATCCAAAATTACAATTCACAAATTAATAATCGGGAATTCCGATTATCAAGTTGTGATTTATGATTCCTGGAAACGGACTATTCTTTTGGAAGCGAAGGTTTAACAATAGTAAATACTCGATTTATTGTGAAGCCAAGGAAAATACCTCCATCGGTCCACTTACTGGTTGTTTCGGTAATAAAGGCTCTTTCAAACATTGGCTGTGCGTTGGTAAGCCTGAACTGGAAAACATGTCCACCGGTTTCGAGATCAAGTCCTATAGATATACAATCACGATATTTGGCAGTTTCAGTTGCCGAAACCGAATAGGAATTAACAAATCCGGGAATCTGCCAGAAGTATTCTGCATTAATAGAGGTACGCTGTGCAACTTTGTACCTGGCACCTATACCTAATGCTAATTGATCATTGCGATCCGTCCTGAATTGAACCAGATTTTTATGAATATAAGTTGGAGTAAGCTGCAAGGAAAATGCATTTGAGAACTTCCTCGCAATTAGCAGCTGTGCCACATACGACAAACGCGAGGTGTAGTAATTCTTGCGGGTCTGATCAGTCCATTTTAACGAATTTAATACAGTTCCACCATATAAAGACAGGGAAAATGGCATATTCCGGTCACCGGTACTTTGTCTGAGTATTTTAACTTTTATGGATCCATCAAATGTCTTTTGATATGAACTCCGGCCAATACTAACGCTTAACCAATCCTTGATTCCGTATTCCAAGCCCAGCCTGATTGTGGATTGATCCAATCCCCACATTGCATAAGCGCCCTCATTTAGTTTGCCAAAATTGTGCTCGACAAGGAACTGTAGCGTACCCTTTGCAGGGCTTTCAACCGATTGCCCCAAAACAACTCGGGTTGTTTTAAATGTTGCGTATGCAAAAGTCGTTTTAGGAGTCTCATCCTTTAGCATATCCATCAGGTCCTGCGCAAATAATTGACCGCTGAAGACCATGAGAATGAGGAAAATTGCATGTATTTTATTTCGTATCATAATATTTCATTTATCCTTTAACCTGAGAAACAAAGCGACTATTTAACAATAGAACATTTATTAAATTTAATATCGGTATCATCATAACCTACACAAAAGCCTTTAATTTTAACTTTTGCGCCAGCTATTAAAGTGACAGCTTCTTCATTGTATTTTTTATACATCTGACAGGCAATGGTTTTATCACCAAACATTGAGTCAGCTGCCATTACAAATATTGCCGATACCAATGTATCATCTTTGTCGATACGGCTCAGGTTGCCGGTAACTTCAATCACCTGGTTATTGTATAACGAATCGGCTATTTTTCGGTCGGTATTGTACCTGCTCCAAATTTCTTCTGTCGAAACAGTATAAGCTGGTGTAGCCTTTTCTATATCATCATGTGGTTTATTCACATAAAATTTCCAAACAAGCGCCGCAGCTACAAGTCCGGTTACTAACAGTATAAGACCGATTTTTAGTATTTTATTCATAACTATTAGTTGATTAAAAGGTTAATTATTAAGTTTTCCTTTTCGGATCCAGATATCAATTTTCGTCAGGTCACAAGCTGAAAGACTACCGCCACCCTGAGGCATTGCCAGAAAACCAGATTGGTGGTTGATAGACCCTCTGATCCGTGTAATATTTGCTGATACTGACGCATAACTATCAGTTTTAATATTTCCCGATGGGTTACTTCCACTATGGCACGAATTACAATAACCCGAAAAAATAGGAGCAACTGATGCTGAATATGTTACAGTTGTTGTATCACAGGTGCTGCTTCCCAGGTATAAGTCTTCTTCATTGTCATAATAACACCCGCTGATAGCGAGAGTGAGCGCCATTACAGAAACCAGTAGTACTTTAATCTTAGTTTTCATTCGAAATTAGTTGTTTAACATGCTTTTTAAATACATTTATCAATCTAGGTTGTTCCATATACTGTTTCTTGATTTGTTCATATCACAGTATATTTCCACCGGAAAATATCACATCGAGTTTATGGGCAGGTGGTATGAGTAGCGCCTTGCAATATCCAGATGCTTATGATATCAATCTGTGAACGGGTAAGCGCTGATTTTGGTTTCGGTGGCATCAACCCCTCCAGATTCGAATGTGCAGTAATTACTTTATGAAGCTTACTTTGCATTGGCTTGCCAGCGGTGACATAGCTGGAAACATCTTCGAAAGTAGATAATGATGGCCCTTCACCACTTCCATGGCAACCGGATACATTGCAGTTCGAATTAATAATTCCCATAACCTCCTGGTCGAAACAAACTACAGGTGTGCCTGGCGGGAGTTCTGGTTCATGCTTGCAGGAAATAAGATAAATGCTCAAAAGTGTCAATCCTGTCAATGCTATAAATATTCGTGTTTTCATTAATGAAATGTTAAAATGAAGATTCTTTCAGAGCATAATTTAGTGGACTAATGGCTTTAAAAATAATTATTAAAGCACTTTTATACTTAATACAAAATTAATTCCTTTTCTGTCTTCTTTGTGTGATTAATATCACCAATGCCTATTTATAATCATTCTAAACGATATTAATTGAGAAAAATTGTTAAATGCTTACTGCAAGGGAAATTTTTACGGCTATTTATGCGATAAATCATGTAATTTTGAAATTCATTTTAATCTCTTAGTAATCTATGAAATTAGCTAAATATTCCCTGACAGTATCCTTTCTGCTCTTAATAAGCATAAATGTATCAGCTCAATTAAAACAAAAGCCGGTTGATCCTAAGTCAACCACAATGAAGTTCAACACCCTGATGCAGTTAATAAACTATTATTATGTCGAAGATGTTGATCAACCCAAACTAACTGAAGAAGCTATTATAGCAGTACTTAAAGAACTTGATCCGCATTCCGTATATATTTCAAAAGACGAAGTTGAAAAAACCAATGAGCCTTTGGTAGGAAACTTTGATGGCGTAGGTATTCAGTTTCAGATTTATAAAGATACTATTTTGGTTATCTCACCGGTACCCGGAGGGCCTTCTGATAAATTAGGCATACTGGCAGGAGATAAAATCATCAAAATAAACCATGAAGATGCTTTTGGCAAAAAACTTACTACCCAATATGTACTCGACCACCTGCGGGGTCCCCGAGGCACTAAAGTAGATGTTGCCATTTACCGCAAAGGGCATAAAGAACTGATTGACTATACAATAACCCGGGACAAAATACCACTTAACAGCATCGATGCTTCCTATATGCTTACCGATAATATAGGATACATAAAACTTTCGCGTTTTGCGGCCACTTCCACTGACGAATTTATTGATGCTGCCAATGCATTAAAAAAGCAGGGAATGAAAAACCTAATCTTCGATCTTCGGGGAAATTCAGGCGGCTATCTGAATATAGCATTTGATCTGGCCGATCAGTTTTTGCCGGCCGGCAAGCTAGTTGTATATACTAAAGGTGTACGTAGCCCTAAACAGGATTTTATTGCCACATCAAGCGGTATATTCGAAACAGGTAAACTGGTTGTACTTATTGATGAAGGCTCAGCATCAGCATCTGAAATTGTTTCAGGCGCGGTGCAGGACTGGGATCGTGGCCTGATAATCGGCAGGCGGTCGTTTGGAAAAGGCCTTGTTCAGCGTCCTTATATGCTTCCTGATAGTTCAATGGTCCGGATTACAACAGCACGGTATTATACTCCCTCGGGCCGTTGCATTCAGAAATCATATGCTGATGGAGAAGAAGCATATGGTGATGACCTGTATAAACGATTAAAACATGGTGAGATGTATCATGCCGATAGTATTAAATTCCCTGATTCACTCAGATATTTTACCCAGAACAAACGCGTTGTTTACGGAGGTGGTGGAATTATGCCCGACTACTTTATTCCTCTCGACACTACATTTGCATCGAAATATTATACTGATGTTTTTCGCAAATCGCTGCTGAATGAATTTACAGTGCAATATATTGAGACAAGACGTAAAGATCTTCTCAAATCCTATCCAGATATACAGGCATTTAAAAAAGGGTTTACTGATGACCAGAAATTGCTGGACGAATTTGTAACTTTTGCTGAATCAAAAGATTTACCTCGCAATGATAAAGATCTGGAGGCTTCCGGGCTACAAATCAAAACAGTTTTAAAAGCATTGATCGCCCGGAATTTGTTTAATATGAATGCCTATTTCGAAATGATCAGCGCTACTGACGACGAATTGAAACAGGCTATAGACGTAATAAAAAATGATTCCTTATTCCGTAAATTATCGCAGGGGAAGTGATTAGATAAGAGTGATAAGATATTAGTAGTAAATTTTAAAACATAAAGCCCGGGCACTTGACTCAGTACCCGGGCTTAACGTTGGCTAAATTTGAAATTACACTATCCGGTTTGACTGATCTTACTCAGATGTTCAATATTTAAAATCTCAAAATCGTTGCCGATCACCTGTATAATACCTTCATCTTTAAACTCCCGTAGGATACGAATGGCGCTTTCCTTCGACATTCCCGACATATCAGCTAAATCCTGCCTCGAAAGCGAAGTGCGGAATGGATTGGATTCGTAAACTTTATCTTTAAGGTACAGTAAAACGTCAGCAATCCGGCCAGGCATTTGCTTTTGGGTAAGGCTAATAAAGAGTTCATAGTTATAAATGGATTGCAAGCTGACTTTCCTCAGAAAATCTTCAGCAAAATCAGGATTGCGGCGGATAAGTGATTTGAAGGTAACCAAGTCAACAAGACACGCAACTGAATCTTCAATAGCCATGGCCGAAAAGTGGTGCATCTGGTCAGCATAAATACCAGGTCCGAGAATATATTCGACAGGTTTAACTATACTCAGTATGAGATTCTTATCATTATAACCTTCAATATACGTTTTAACTTTACCTTGTGTTAAACAAAGGAAATGCATATTTGGAGTACCTTGTTTAAAGATAAGTTCACCAGCTTTAAAATGCACTTCAATTCGTTTTTCATCAATCTGGTCAAGTTCCGTCTGACAAAGGCAGCTAAAAATATCAGCCCTGTCTTTACAGGCATTACACCCTTTTATATATTGAGTATGTTGGTTCACAGAATTTGTTTTGGTAAATGTTGAAGAGTATATTTTTAGAAAAAAATAGTTTTATCTATCTATGATTTTATACCCTACAATTTCCGCACAAAGATAATGACATATATCAATATATCTACTGATAAGTATCAAAATAATATTACCAAACAATCATATTTATTATATTAACTATTTCATGATAAAAGTATTCCTTTGTACCGTTCAAATAATCACAGAAATTTTGTTAAATTTATAGCAAAAAGCCTGTTTCAAAATCTAAACCATCAAACAACTAACCAATGAAAAAGAGATTTCTCAGATTATTATTCCTGTCAGGCACATTGATCACCTTGTTGACAGCCTGCGAATATGATTATAATGTACCTGTTCCTCCTACTCCTGTACCACCGGCAAACGATGCAATCAGTTACTCGAAGGATATTCAGCCTTTCTTTGATGCAAAATGTATTAGTTGTCATGCGGGCAGCACTGCTCCAAACCTTTTAACAGGCCAGTCATATTCAGCCCTTGCTTCATATGTTGTTGCAGGAAGCCCTGAAACCAGCGAACTATATGTCGCATGCAAGCCCGGAGGAAGCATGGCTGTACATACATCAGCTGCGAATTTGAATCTCATTTATCGCTGGATTTATGCTGGTGCAAAAAACGACTAAATTGACCTATAATCAATAAAAACGAAAAAGAATGAAAAAGATATATAAAACTCTAAAATTTAGCGCTTTAACGCTTTTTGCACTGATTGCAGCACAAACAACAACATTTGGGCAGGAAGAAGCTACCGCAGATACTACTGTTCAGGAACAACCTATTGACAAACCTGTAAGGCCGGCATTCGAAAGCGCTTTGCTATTCGACGCTGCAACAACTACACTTTATCCTTCCAAGACGCTTGAATTCGTGCTTCAGCATCGTTTTGGTGTTATTGACACTAAAGATCATAATTACGATATGGCAGGTATTTGGGGAGCTGCAAACATCCGTTTTGGACTGAATTACAGTATACTGAACAATTTAATGGTTGGAGTTGGAACCACTAAATTCAATAAAATGACGGATGTGCAACTTAAGTATCGTGTTATTGAGCAAACCCGCTCTAACAGTATCCCGGTTACTGTAGCACTTTATGAAGTTATTGGAATTGACGGAAGCCCGGATGCAAAATGGGATGGTACTCCAGATTCAGTTACTACAAAAGGCTACAAATTCGGTAACAGAATGTCGTACTTCACACAATTGATCGTTTCGCGCAGATTCAACGATAAGCTTTCCTTACAAGTTGGTGGTGCATTTACACATTACAGTTGTGTAGATTCAGTTTATAGCCACGACAGGGTTTCTGTATCTTTCGCAGGCAGATATAAATTTTCGCCTCAAATGTCATTTATTGTTTCCGGTGACTTTCCTCTGGATATAAAAGCCATCGAAGACTACAAGATAAAAAAAGAAAGTACTGTCGTCTATGATAAACCCAGTCTCAATGCCGGTCTTGAAATCGCAACCAGTTCCCACGCTTTTCATGTATATGTGGCGTCTGCACAGGGCATCATACCTCAGGAATGCATAATGTGGAATAAAAATGACTTCTTCCATGGCGGCATACTTATTGGACTGAATATTACACGCCTTTGGAATTTCTAAAAGGCAATCCTTTTATTTGGAATACTTTTTGCATAAACAGATATAACTAAAAAAAACACACAATGAAAAATTCAATCAAACTAATCGCAATTATTTGCACCGCAATTATTTTTGTTACAGCCAATATGGCTATGGCACAAAAAGCTGGAGGTCCATGGACAATTCCTGCTAACTACAAGAACATGAAAAGCACTGTTAAAGCAGGTGATGCTTCAATCATGTCTGTTGGAAAAGAAGCTTTTAACAAGAATTGCAAATCATGCCATGGCGCAAAAGGTTTAGGTGATGGTCCAAAAGCCGCGAACCTGAAAACCCTGACCGGTGATTTCTCAAAAGCTGCTTTCCAGGGTAAAACTGATGGTGAACTTTATTACATGTCATTTATCGGTCGCGATGAAATGCCTAATTTCGAAAAGAAAATCATCGACGTTGCTGACAGATGGGCTGTTATAGGTTACATCCGTACTATGAAAAAATAATTTGAATTTAGATAAAGGGTGTTCAGGATAAAATCAGAACACCCTTTATTTTTTTGTCCCTTAAGAATTCCAGTTCTACTAATTCTTCTCTTAAAAATGACTTCACTTCTCAAATACCATATCCGAAAAGTTACCATGTATATTACAGTGGGGGTCTTCATCAGTATGATGACATCCTTTAGCGTAATAGCGCAGACTAAACAAAAATCGGAAAATGCTGCATATAATGAAAAATGTCTGAAATGTCACGGACAATCAAAATACAAATATCTCAATCCTGAATCAGGATCAGAGGTTACCAAACGGATGTATATTGAAACAATTATTAACCGTGCACAGTTCGCTGAATCAAATCATAAAAACTTTAAATGTACCGATTGCCATTCCGAAGACTACGATACTTTTCCACATCCGGGCCGTTTGCGTATGGAATCAAAATATGCATGTATCGATTGCCATGGCGGCGACGAAAAATATGCAAAATTTAAGTTTGAACAAATTGAAACTGAATTCCAGGCTAGTGTTCATGCAACAAAACATGCCGACAACTTTAACTGCTGGATGTGTCACAACCCGCATACATACAAAATCAAAACCCGTTCCGAAGAAAAAATTAAAGATATTGTTGCCTACGACAACGCTATTTGCCTGAATTGTCATGCTGATATTACCAAATATCAAATGCTGACGGACAAAGTAAATCCGAATATTATACAGAAACATGCATGGCTGCCTAATCAGGCACTGCATTTTAAAAGTGTTCGTTGCATCGAATGTCATGCCCGCGCTAACGATTCAATCCTCGTGGCACATAATATCCAGCCAAAAGCAAAAGCCGTAAGAAGATGCGTTGAATGTCATTCGACCAATTCAATCCTGATGGCAACTCTATATAAATATAAAGTAAAAGAAGGCCGCAGCAAATCAGGTTTTTATAACGGAGTTATTATGAACGAAGGCTATGTAATAGGCGCAAACCGTAATTACTACCTGGGATTGATAAGCCTGATTATGTTCGGCTGTGTAGCTGCAGGTATCCTGATTCATGCATCATTACGAATACTAAAACGAAAGAAATAATGTCAGAAAAAATATATTTATATCCTATTTGGGTCAGGTTGTGGCATGCCTTGAATGCCATTTTGATCATACTCTTAATCATAAGCGGAGTAAGCATGCAATACACTAATCCGGCAAATCCGTTTATCCGATTTGATATCGCGGTAAAAATGCACAACATTAGTGGCATAATTCTGACAATCAATTACTTGTTTTTTCTGCTCGGAACTTTTATTACTCCTAATGGAAAGCATTACCAGCTGACTTTAAAAGGATTAATGCCCAGGTTAATGAAACAATTCACTTACTATACTTTCGGTATTTTCAAACACGAGAAAGCGCCGTTCCCGGTTACTAAGGATAGTAAATTCAATCCATTACAGCAGTTCACCTATGTGATAGCAATGTTCATGCTGGTTCCTATAGTAATAGTCACAGGTTGGGCTTTACTATATCCGGAGATCATATTAACTAAATTCTTAAGTGGGAGTGGACTTAGAGTCAATGATTTTATTCATGTTATTATTGGATTCTTTGTGTCCTTTTTTATGTTTGTACATGTCTATTTCTGTACCATAGGTGCATCCTTTGTAAGTAACTTTAAGAGTATGATTAATGGATTTCACGAATCGCACTAACAGCTCGGATTCGCTAAAAGGCTACACTGTTTTAATTGATTTTTTTATCACATATTAATCAGTAAAGAAATTACTCAGGATAAGCGAAAGCCACCTTCATTAAGGTGGCTTTTCCATTTATAAAGGATATCCGTTCGATTGTTTTCCAGGGAGATGGTCCGATTGTTGAATAGCATACTTCAGCACCTGCACAACAATCAATAATATATTGATATAAATCAGTTTCCACCCATTTACATATTGACAATATTAAATATATCTTTACGAGTGTATTATAATACGAATCTGGTGGGTAATAAAAATATCAAAGCATTCTACAACTGGCTAAGTCTTACAGGCTTTATTGTGACTGTCAATAGTTTGATTTTAATCCTGATATTTTATCTTTACTCGGAGCTATCCCTACAATCCAAAGCAAGCCTAAGCCTATATATCTATCTTGTTTTGCCTTTCTTTCTGGTTTTAGGACTGGTACTGATTCCCCTGGGAGTTGTGATAAATATACGCAAAAGAAAAGCAGCTTATCAACAAAACGAGCCCTGGCCGGTAATTGATCTGAACAAGAGGCAGGATTGGGCAATCGTTGTCAGGATTTTTATTATCACAATCATTTTCCTGGCAGCAACAGCCATGGGGAGTTATCATGCTTTCGAATATACCCAGTCGAATGAATTTTGCGGTAAGCTTTGCCATGAAGTGGAAGAACCTGAATACATTACTTACCAGCATTCGCCACACGCCAGGGTTACCTGTGTCGGATGTCATGTAGGACAAGGCACAGATTGGTATATTAAATCAAAATTTGCGGGACTTTACCAGGTATATTCCGTACTTTTCAATAAATACCCCCGCCCCATCCCCACTCCTATTCACAACCTGCGACCCGAACGTGAAACCTGTGAAGGTTGTCATTGGCCAGAGAAATTTTATTCCCGAAAATTGCATTATCAACGATCCTACCTTTCTGATTCTTCAAATACTGAATGGAATTTGTGCATGGTTATGAATATTGGCCCTGAATTCAAATCGATGGGTAATTCAGAAGGAATACACTGGCATATCAATAAAAGCTTCAGAATCGAATATGTTTCCGATACCCGAAACCGGGAAAGCATCCCATGGGTAAAACTTACAAACCTTAAAACAGGAGAAGTTAAGATTTTCAATGATGAAGAAAATCTACCTGACGCTAAAACACTCGATACCCTTGTTAGGCGAACTATGGATTGTATGGATTGTCACAACCGGGCTTCCCATAATTTTAAATCAGCGTCTGATTATATTGACAACGCATTTGCTTCCGGGCTGTTACCAAAAAATCTGCTATTTATAAAGGAAGCCGCAATGGAAGCGGTAAAAAAGCCTTTTAAGGAAAACGATATTGCTATGAATGATATCAGTGAATCAATTCTGAAATACTACAAAGATAAACATCCGGAAGTGCTGAAATCTGACAGACAACAAGTGATTACTGCTATTGCTGTAATCCGGAATGAATACAAATTGAATACTTTTCCTGCCATGAGGGCAGATGCAAGTCAATACCCAAATCACATTGGACATCTGGAATCGGCAGGTTGTTTCCGATGTCATTCCGGCAGGCATAAAACCGCCAAAGGGGAAACCATTTCGAGAAACTGCGAAATCTGTCATACTATTATTTCTCAGGGGCCTACTGGCAATATTGCCAACGCGTATATCAATTCTACGTTACAATTCGAACATCCAACCAATATTGGTGAAAAATGGAAAACAAAGTTTTGTTCGGAATGTCACCGAACACAATATTAATTTGTTGGATTTTCTGGCTGATAAAACCGCAATCATCTGCTGCTTTCTCTGAATTGCAATAAAATTAAACATCATAAATGAAAATTCTACTTACCGGAAGTACTGGTTACATTGGGAAAAGACTGTTGCAACAACTTCGCGAAGAAGGGCATGAAGTAATATGCCTGGTCAGGAACCTGGAACGATTAACAATTTCAGAACAATCGATGGAAGGAATTCGTGGAATTGAAGCTGATCTCCTCAAACCAGTTCCTGCATCACTTAACACATTGGATATTGATGTTGCCTTCTACCTGGTACATTCCATGTCAACTTCCATTTCGGAGTTTATGAATGAAGAAGCTTTGTCAGCCGGAAATTTCGCTGACTTCATACGCCAAACTAACTGCCGGCAAATTATCTACCTGAGTGGAATTTCCAATTCGAAGAAGCTTTCCAGGCATTTGCAATCCAGAAGAAATGTTGAAGACATACTCAAAAAATCGGAAAAACATATTACCGTTCTAAGAGCAGGAATTATAGTTGGGAGTGGAAGCGCTTCATTCGAAATTATAAGGGACCTCATGGAAAAAATGCCGGTAATTATTGCCCCGACCTGGGTCAAAACACTTTGTCAGCCAATAGCTGTTGGAAATGTTCCGAAATATCTGTTAGGTTGTATGCTCAACCCTGCTACTTATGACCAAACTTTTGATATTGGAGGGGCTGAGATACTTTCATACAAAGAAATGCTGCTGCAATACGCCGAAGTCAGAGGATTGAAACGGCATATTTACGTTGTTCCGTTTATAAGTCCAAGGATATCATCGTACTGGCTATATTTCGTAACTTCTACTTCCTATTACCTGGCAGTAAACCTGGTTGATAGTATGAAAGTTGAGGTTGTTTGCAAAGATACGAGGCTTAAAGATAAATTAGGAATCACTCCACTCACTTACAAAGAAGCCTGCAAAAGAGCGTTGGAGAGGATTAACCTTGATACCGTTCAGTCGAGTTGGACCGACGCCGTTTCATATAGAAAATCCGGGCACTTATTCCAGCGACTTGCAGTTCCAACTTATGGAGTGATGCACGACAGGCGGATTGTTCAGATCGAAGGCGATGCGCAAAGAGTTTTAAACAAAGTATTTTCAATCGGAGGCGATACAGGTTGGTATTATGCGGATTGGATATGGAAGGTGAGAGGCATGGCAGATAAAATGGCAGGAGGCGTTGGACTAAGAAGGGGAAGACGCAATGCAACAGAGTTGAATCCCGGCGATTCATTGGATTTCTGGCGGGTACTGCTTGCCGACAGGGAGAACATGCGTTTGTTATTGTTTGCTGAAATGAAAGTTCCGGGTGAAGCATGGCTCGAATTCCGGATCAGTAAAAAAACTGATGGTTATTATCTTTATCAGACTGCAACATTTATGCCTCATGGACTTAGTGGAAGGTTATACTGGTACCTATTATTACCAATCCATATACTCGTGTTTAAAGAAATGGCCAGGGCTTTGGTTAAGTAAAGTTTTACAAATGCGAAAGAAATACATCTGCACAAATAAAATGGAATAAAAAGATAATGCTTTTAGACTGAATTTATGGAAACGACCTTTCGAATTGGTGATGCAAGCCCATGGGTACTCATTTCCATGTTGCTTTTTATTGCGCTGATTATCTATTTTCTATTCAAATTTTTCATTGTGTTCTTCGATTTTATCCAGGCTAAAGGTTGTCTTACTGTTGGACTTATTGCACTTGTAGGTCTACCTGCCCTTGTAGTCCTTAGCATAATTTCCGGCTCAACTCTTACTGCGATCCTATTAATTATCTTTGCAGTTGTAGGGTTAATTACAGGTTATATTGCTAGAGATTCAGAAGGAAATGTTGGAAAATTCGGACAATTTATTCTGATTGTTTCAACCATTACTTTGATCACAGCCCTATTACTCAAATTGATTCTACTAGCAGTCTGAAAAAGAGCAGATTACATACATGCACATAATTATATATTTTTATACAAAAAACCATACCGTTGGTGATTTGTTAGTATATTTGGACTGAATTTTGCAACACATTTAATCATAACTAAAATCAATCAAACATGAAAAATTCAAATCGATTTGCTGCGATAGTTTTTACAGCAATCATTTTCATTGCAGCAAGTGCTGCTATGGCTCAGAAAGCTGGTGGCCAATGGACTATTCCGGCTAAGTACAAAACCATGAAGAGTACGATTAAAGCAGGTGATCCATCAATAGTTTCAGCCGGAAAACCGCTTTATCTTCAACACTGTAAAAGCTGTCACGGTGCAAAAGGTTTAGGTGATGGCCCAAAATCAGCAACTTTAAAAACAATTGTTCCCTCATTTGCTGATGCAAAATTCAAAGCTCAGGCTCCCGGCGACGTATACTTCCAGGCATTCGTTGGTCGTGATGAAATGCCTAATTTTGAAAAGAAAATTACTGATGAGGCCGACAGGTGGGCAGTAATTGCGTATATCAAAAGTTTATAATAAAACCATATGTCAAGCGAAAGGTGTTCTTTACAGGACACCTTTTTTTTTGACTAGTGTTTAATAAAAAATCAGAATGATCAAATTATTTATGCAGTTGATATTCAGTGAAAAATAAACCTGCTTACTGGAATTTGTACTTTTCTTGCTTTTCTTCCTTTAGATATTGCCTTTTTTTACCAGTAAAGAGCAAATTAATTTTGGGAATTAATCAGCCTCATCAATAGGTCGTTGTGCCACAGATTACCTTCGGTGAGATCCCTGCTTGCATCAGGCAAGGCTGCGCTAAGTTTCACAGATTTCACAGATTTATGCAGCTTTCAGCAGTTTTAATATGAAATTTGATCCTAATTATTGAATACATTTCTGCGAATATGTGATATATTGCTGCTTGTCAATGCTTTAAGCAAACAGATTATTTACATTTTTCTTGTTATCAGGAATAACAAATAGACTTAGAGTAAGATAATCACAGATAAATCCTATTATTAAGACTTCTTATAAATAGCACAAGTCATATCTATTTTTCGCATTATTACCTACTTTTGTCCAAAAGATATATATAGATATCTATCTACCTAATTAAGCAAAATCTAAACTCCGCATCCATATGAAAATGCCAAAAAATGCTTATAACTGGATTACCATTACTGGTGTTCTATTGGCAATTAATAGCCTGATAGTAATAATTTTACTCTTTCTGTTTACATTGCTCCAAAAGGAAAGTAATCCTTACATGGGATTATTCACCTTTATCGTCTCTCCGGCGTTCCTGGTTTTGGGGCTATTGTTGATTCCGATAGGAATGTTGAATAAGAGGAAGAAAATGAAAGGCAAGGAATATGCTGCCCAAAAATGGCCTATTCTGGATATGAATAACAAAATTAACAGAACAGCAGTAATCAGAATTTCAATAATTACACTGGTTTTGCTGGTTGCAACAGCCATGGGAAGTTACCAGGCATTCCATTATACTGAATCTGTTAAATTTTGCGGCGAATTATGTCATAAAGTCATGGAACCTGAATACACGGCTTACCAGCACTCATCACACGCAAATGTAAAATGTGTAGAATGCCACGTAGGCGAAGGAGCCGGCTGGTATGTAAAATCAAAACTTTCAGGACTTTACCAGGTTTATTCAGTGATTTTTAAAAAATACTCCACACCAATAGGCACGCCATTGCATAATCTGAGGCCTGCAAGCGAAACCTGTGAAAGATGTCACTGGCCCGAAAAATTCTATTCACAAAAACTAAGAAATTTACGATCCTATCTTGCTGATTCAGGAAACACAGAATGGAACACTTCGCTTTTAATGAAAGTTGGGCCACAATACAGTGCCAATGGACTTTCTGAAGGTATTCACTGGCATATCAATAAAAATATAAAAATTGAATATCTGGCTGGTACAAGTGACAGAGAAAGCATTCCCTGGGTAAAATACACCGATTTGAAAACCGGGAAAGTAAAAATATTTACTGATGAAGAAAACCCGGTTGACAAAAAAGCAATGGATAGTCTCGAACACAGGACCATGGATTGCATGGATTGCCATAACCGTCCATCCCATAAATATCTTTCGGCTCCTAACTTCGTTGATAATGCTATAGTGGCCGGTAAAATTCCAAAAGATATTCCATACATTAAGATGGCTGCCATGGAAGCGTTGAAGGTTTCGTACAACACAAAAGATAGCGCTCATATGGAAATTAAAAAAGTGATAACAGAGTATTATAAAAATGAGCAACCCGAAGCTTACGCTAAAAATGTTCAGCGCATAAACAAGGCAATTGTAGATATCATAAGTGTATATGATTTAAACGTTTTCCCGTTTATGAAAGTTGAAGCTTCAAAATACCTTGATCATATTGGTCACCTTGAATCAGATGGATGTTTCCGCTGCCATTCCGACAGGCATAAAACAACCACAGGAGAAACTATATCCAGAAATTGTGATCTTTGCCATACTTTCCTGGCTCAAGGCCCGACAGGAAAAGTCCAGACTGTTCCTTTAGGTAATTCGATGGAATTTGTTCATCCTGTCGAAATACGCGGTAAATGGAAAACTGCTCTTTGTTCGGAATGCCACAAAGTGCTTTATGAATAAATGAAAATCTGCTCCTCAAATCCTATTAATTGAATAGGATTTGAGCTTTTACCCAGCCACACTTTGTTTGCCTGCAAAAAATTATGCCAATTTAATAGCTATCTGCTTTAGGTTGGCTTTTGCTTTTCTACCTTATCGATAATTAAAATTTAAAACAGAGGTTTAATCAAGGTCAGCAATATTGCACATTTTAGTACTTTTGGATTTAAATTAATAATTCTACATGCCAAAGAACATTCTCTACGTTATCATACTCATTGTTAGTAGCTTATGCTACAATTCGGTTTCGGCACAGAAATACAATTCATTTATTGGAATCAGATTTGGCGGGGCTTTACCTATGGGCGAATTTGCATCGCACGAATTTGGAAAAGGCGGATATGCGTTGCTAGGAACAAGTTTTGGCGGAGAGGCTGCCTGGTTTATATCACCAAAACTGGGATTTGGAGTTGATGTATCTTTAAACTCATTTGATTTTGCTTCAGGCTATTATGCTGAAGATTACCTGCAGAACACACCGGAGTACAAAAGTGTGGATTTGCTTTCCGGACCTTACAAACTTTCAACTTTTATGGCTGGTGCATATTATAAAATAGCTCTAAGCCCTAAACTTCACACAAGTTTTAAACTAATGGGCGGATTATTCAAGGCTCGAACACCGGATCAATTTTACGGTGTTAATACTTTTCTGGTTGGAAGATTGAACTTCTGGAAAACGAGTTCTCAATCTCTAAAATTCACTTTTCTCAGCGGGGCGTCATTTGAGTACAAGTTATATGAACAGGTAAGCCTGGTTTTGCAAGCTGATTTTACGTTCGCGCAAGCAGCCTTCACATTTAATTCCGGTACAACTTCCAGTTACACAGAGAACCTTAATATGCCAGTTTTCAGGTTACAACCAGGAATAAATATCCATTTTTAAGGCTATCAATACTATGAAATACAAAGTGAGGCCACAAATTACACAGAGAGCGCAGGAAAGTATCATCACCAGAGGAATATTTTTTCTTTAAAATTGGCTGTATGTAATTCTATATCAGTACAAATCATTGCAATCTGTAGCAGAATAAATTATACCGGATTGATTAGTTACGAGTTCTTTATTGAAAACTAAACTATTTCAAATTTGCATCATAACTTTATAACCTATTTAACTACATATATACAAATATTCGATTATTGACATATATCAATAAGAAACAGGAATATTTCCTCGGATACTGATAAATATATCATCGGCTTTTTCACCAACACTAAAATATAATATCACAATTTTGCTTTGTTATTTTGATAACAATATGTAAAAGGTTACACATTAAAACGAAACCCTAATAATCAAACATAAACAAAACAAAACCAGTAAATTATGAAAAAAAATTTCTTAGTGATCGGTGTTGGATTCCTATTTATCGGAGCCAGTATCTTCTCTGCATGTACTAAAGAAGGGCCGATGGGCAAGACCGGTCCGGCTGGTGCTGATGGCAAAGATGGAGTTGATGCTTCAACAACTTGTACCGAATGTCACAATCCTTCAACAGTTGAATTAGCCGCAACAGAATTCGAGTTTTCGAAACATAACTACGGTGAAGCTGCATTTGAAGAATCAGGCAATGTAGGATGTACACCTTGCCATGCATCAGAAGCTTTCCAGTATGTTTGCAAAAACAACGTACCTTCAACCTTCACAATGGGTACTGATAACAGGTGGACCAATAATTACAATACTATCGCTACCGCCGCAATTGGTGAAATTACCTGTGTAACTTGCCATAGCAGTCTTCACACCACCTATACATCAGCTGATATTCCAGCTTTAACAACAGTTGCTCCTGTTTCGATGACATTTTATGGTGGAGCAAAAGAAATCAACCTTACACAAGATGGCGGAATCAGCAACTTATGTGTTAAATGCCACCAACCACGTCCTTTCACCAATTCGAATACCAATAAGAATGTACTTAACTATGACAGTTTGGCTAAATACCCTAATGTTACATTTTATGATGCAGCTCAGCCTAATAATTTAAATAAACTTAAACCTAGTTACAGAACACATACTCACTACGGAACTGCTGGTGCAGTATACGCTGGTAAAGGTGGTGTTGAATTCGGAACGGGTTATACCAATTCACCACACACTACAAAAGCTTCCTGCCAGGATTGCCATATGGCTGCTCAAACAGGCAGAGCAGGTGGTCACACATTTGTTGCAAAAGGTAACTTTACTGGCTGTAATGTTGACGGTTGCCACAAAGATGCACCAATCACTGCAGCAACTACAACTAAATACTGGAAACAAACCAGGGATAATGTAAAATCATTGCTTGATCAACTTGCAGCAAAACTCACGATCAATGGTGTTGATATTCTGAACAGGAACAAAGATGCTGAATCAAACTTGTGGGCTGGTTTAACAACAAACAACTATGATGGGTATTTAAACATTTATGATCCTATTACCAATCCATCAGTTGAAACTTACAATGCAAAGAGTTTCCAATATATCGGAACTCCTCCAAATACCTGGTCACAAGCACAGAAAGACTATAATGCTACATTACCAAAAATCACTTTGACAAACGCTCAAATGGGAGCTCTTATCAACTTCCAGTTATGCTTAAGGGATTATAGTTTAGGTATTCACAATACAGCTTATACAACTACATTGTTGACAAATACAATTGCAGCCCTTCCATCTAAATAATCATGTATTTACCATTCCAATGGAATGGATATGCAATTGAAATTAATATTTCAGAAAACCTCCGGGAAATACTTCCCGGAGGTTTTTCGCTTTTAGCCTGATTTATTTTAGATAGCATAGATTGTAACGCGTTGCTTTCATTATATTTGCTCAAATTTTAAATCTTCTTATATCATGCAAGGATTAACAAAGCTCATATTTCCAGGCCTTCTTGTGCTCTTGCTTTTTTCTCGAGTTAATGCGCAATCCGAAAAGGACTCTTTGCCTGAAAAATTCATTTTTACAAAAACAATTGATCTTCCTGCGACTCCGGTAAAAGATCAATCTGCTTCAGGAACTTGTTGGAGCTTTGCAACAACCTCTTTTATTGAATCGGAAATAATACGTACTACAAAGGATACTTTTGATCTTTCCGAAATGTTTTTTGCAAGAAAAGCATACGAAACAAAAGCAATACATTACGTTCGCTTACATGGCACTGCTAATTTTGGGGAAGGCGGACAAGCTCATGATGTAATGAATGTGGTACGGAAATACGGTATGATTACAGAAAATGCTTATTCAGGACTGGCTAATGGCCAAACCAAACCAGTGCATGCCGAAATGGACGCGGTTCTCAAAGCAATGGTTGAAGCTATTTCAAAAAACCCGGCAGGAAAACTTTCGCCGGAATGGATCAATGCTATTTCAGGTGTCCTGGATGTTTACCTGGGAAAAGTACCGGCAACTTTTGGTTCAGCCAATACCACGCCTGTTGAATTTGCGAAAAAGATTAATCCTGATGATTATATTGAAATAACGTCCTATACACATCATCCTTATTATTCAACGTTTACCCTGGAAGTGCCGGATAACTGGTCAGGCGATACATATTACAATGTTCCTCTTGATGAGTTGGTACAGATTATGGATTTCGCACTTAACAAAGGATATACAATTGCCTGGGATGGGGATGTGAGTGATAAAGGTTTTTCGCATAAGAACGGAATCGCGATAGTACCGGAAGTTAACATTGACAATATAGCGGCTTCCGAACGCAGTAAATGGGAAAAACTAACAGAAAAAGAGCGTAAAGCGCAATTTTATACTTTTACAAAACCCGTTCCGGAGAGAAATATTACACCTGAAATGCGCCAGGCGGCTTTTGACAATTTCTCAGCAACTGATGATCACTTGATGCATATTACAGGCATAGTTACTGATCAGAATGGAAAACGCTATTTCAGAACCAAGAATTCCTGGTCAGCTGAGAGTAATAATGAAGGTGGGTACCTGAATATCTCCGAAGCGTATGTGAGATTAAATACAATAGCTATTATGGTTCACAAAGATTCTGTTCCAAAGGAAATCAGAAAAAAATTAGGTTTCAAATAGAAGAATTTCAGAAGAAAAGTTAAGGATAGTAAAAGAAACGAGATATTCAGGATAATGAGTCTAAGGGTTTTCCTGGAAATGAATCTTCTGAGAAAGCTCTTTTAATTTTTCTGAAAACTGGTAACCGGATATGCTTTTCTATAAAAGCTTAATCGTATTTAGATCCATTACCATAAATGAGGATAATATTTCCCTTTTGTTAAAAGTTGCTACAATCAGAGCTGTGTTAACATTTTTTAACAGCAAATGCAGGTGCTTGAACAGTGCCTGTTTTTACTTTTGCACGTCCTAATTAACGAGATAAAATGCTAGAAAGTAACATTAGTGAATTAAACGAGAAGATACAGCGCGAGAGTGCATTTGTAGATATGCTTACGCTGGAAATGCACCGGGTAATTGTTGGTCAGAAACAGATGATTGAACGATTGATTATCGGTTTACTTTCGAACGGGCATATATTACTTGAAGGAGTTCCCGGGCTTGCAAAAACACTTGCAATTAAATCGCTGGCAAACTCAATAGACTTAAGTTTCAGTCGTATTCAATTTACGCCCGACTTACTTCCGGCAGATGTGGTTGGAACCATGATTTACAGTCAGCGCAACGAAGAATTTAATGTTCGTAAAGGACCTGTATTCGCTAATTTTATACTTGCTGACGAAATTAACCGTTCGCCGGCAAAGGTACAGAGCGCGCTGCTCGAAGCCATGCAGGAAAAGCAAGTTACCATTGGTGATAAGGCCTATCCTCTACCCGATCCGTTCCTGGTTCTGGCTACGCAAAATCCAATTGAGCAGGAAGGAACTTATCCTTTACCAGAAGCGCAGGTTGACCGTTTCATGTTGAAGCTAGTGATAACATACCCTACAAAACAGGAAGAAAAAGTAATTCTTCGTCAAAATATCAACAACGAATTACTTACCACCCGCAAGATACTTAAACCTGCTGATATCCAGAGAGCAAGAGAAATAGTGAGAGAAGTTTACCTCGACGAAAAAATTGAAAATTATATAACTGATATTGTTTTTGCAAGCCGGTTTCCAGCAGATTACAACCTCAAGAAATACAAAGATCTTATCCGTTACGGAGCTTCACCAAGGGCAAGCATTTTCCTTGCTATGGCAGCCAAAGCGCTTGCTTTTATTAAACGTCGCGGGTATGTAATTCCTGAAGACGTTAGGGCAGTGGCTCATGATGTATTACGTCATCGCATCGGACTTACCTATGAGGCTGAAGCTGAAAACATTACGACTGAAGATATCATTAATGAAATCTTGAATTCGGTTGAAGTGCCGTAAACTCAAATCCTTCTGAATTGTGAATTAGAAAGCTAATTTACGTTGCACGAAGTACAATTTTTGAATGAAACCATATTTACCGCAAAAATTGCAATTCAAAAATCATACTTCGCAATTCACAAACCAAATGTGCATTTCCACATAATTAATGCAAAGTAGTATTTCATCCATTATCAAAACTTTCAAACAAAGTGGAACCCTCTGAGATTCTTAAGAAAGTCAGGCGTATAGAGATCAAGACCAGGGGCTTGTCGCGAAATATATTTTCGGGGCATTATCACAGTGCTTTCAAAGGTCGTGGTATGGCTTTCAGCGAAGTGCGGGAATACCAGTACGGCGATGATATACGGAATATCGATTGGAATGTTACTGCTAGATTCCATACTCCTTATCTTAAAATTTTTGACGAGGAACGAGAGTTAATGGTCATGTTACTAATTGATGTGAGTGGATCGAATGAATTCGGAACACAAGGATCATTCAAAGAAGACCTGATGACTGAAATTGCCGCGGTATTGGCTTTTTCGGCTATACAGAACAATGATAAAGTAGGTGTTATATTTTTCAGCGACAAAATCGAGAAATTTATTCCTCCCAAGAAAGGAACATCCCATATTTTGAGAATCATTCGTGAACTTATTGATTTTAAACCGGAAAGCCAGGGAACAAATATTTCTGAAGCTTTACGTTTTCTTACAAATGCCATAAAGAAACGTTGTACGGCTTTTATAATCTCCGATTTTATGGATCACGGTTTCGAGCAAGCGATTAAAATTGCGTCGGGCAAGCATGACCTGGTAGCAATACGCGTTTATGACAAAAGAGAAACTGAACTCCCGGCAATTGGAATGATTGAGGTTTATGACAAGGAATCGAAAGACCGGGTTTGGGTTGATACTTCCAGTAAAAAAGTTCGTGATAATTTCAGCCTCTGGTGGAAAAACCACGAAAAAACCATTGATGGAATTTTTAAACGGTCAGGAACTGATACAGCAGGTATTGTTACGGGTCAGGATTATGTGAAACCATTAATGAAATTATTTACACTTCGCGAAATGCGTCAATGAGGAAGACTATGAAAATAAACTTCAGTCACATTTTCGCTATCGGGTTAGTATTGGTTGTTTCAGCTTTTGACAGCGCTCATGCTCAAAAAGCTGTTCTAAGCCTTGATACTTCGTCCATCAGGATAGGAGAACGTGTATTACTCAGGTTGAATGCGACATTGCCTAAAACTGCTACCATTTACTGGCCTGCAATCACTGATACTTTAACGGCTAAAGTGGAAGTGGCGTCAAAATCGAAAATCGATACCAATGCTACAAGCAGAAATGAATTTACCAACTATAGTCAAACAATCCTGATCACATCTTTTGATACCGGATATCACTTTATACCACCTTTTACGATACATTATTCTTATGCAGGTGACTCCTCACGGCATGAACTTTTGTCGGAAGGAGTTTATATTAAAGTTCGTACCGTTGAAGTGGATACGACTAAAGCAATACGCGATATACGTGGTCCGATTCAAGCGCCGCTTACTTTTGCCGAGCTGGTTCCATTTTTCGCCGGATTTGGAGTTATTGCACTGATAATAAGTCTTGTATGGTATTATTTGTGGCGTAAACGAATGAACAAACCTCTTTTTCCTGTAATTACCCGAACACAAGGTCCACCCTGGCAAATCGCATTACAAAACCTGGATTCGCTAGAAGATAAGAAATTGTGGCAAAATGGTAAAATTAAGGAGTATTACTCTGAATTAACGGATATCATCAGGCACTACCTTCATGAGCAACATGGCATTGAAGCAATGGAAATGATTACCGCAGAGATTCTAGCCGCATATGATTCAGCAGGTTTACAGGGTGATGCCCGATCGATACTTTCAAATATACTCATGCAGGCTGATTATGTAAAATTTGCGAAAGCCATACCACTGAGAAACGAGAATGAATTAAGCCTGACTTACTCCAGGCAGTTTATAGATGCAACAAAACCTGTTGCTACAACTCCTGAAACGAGCCCTTCTGATAGTAATACTTTACAAGCACCTGATCCTGAAGTAAAAGCATGATAACCCGACTACACTTTGCCGACCCTGAATACTTTTGGCTTTTACTGCTCATACCCGCAGCATTAGCATGGTATTGGTACAAGTTGAGGCATTATTCAGTTCCTTTACAGATGTCGTCATCTGCTGTTTTCAAACAATTCCTACCCGGTTGGAAGAATTACGCAAGGTATAGTCTTTTTGGAATCAGAATGTTGGCAGTGGTCTTATTAATCATAGCTCTGGCTAGGCCCCAAACGAACCTTAACCGCCAGGATATCAGTGTTGAAGGAATTGACATAATGCTTGCTACCGACATATCAAGCAGCATGCTTGCGGAAGATTTAAGACCCAACAGGATTGAAGCAGCAAAAGAAGTTGCAGTTGAATTCATTAATAGCCGGCCTGATGATCGCATCGGACTGGTTGTTTTCAGTGGGGAAAGTTTTACACAATGCCCGCTTACATCAAATCATGCCTTACTGATTAATCTATTTAAAGAAATTGGCGTCGGGATGATTGATGACGGAACTGCAATTGGTGACGGCCTGGCCACTGCTGTAAACCGGCTGAAAGAAAGCAAAGCAAAAAGTAAAGTTATTATTCTGCTTACCGATGGTGTAAATAATATGGGATCCATTGACCCTCAATCGGCAGCTGAAATAGCCGAACTTTATGGAATACGAATATATACAATAGGAGTCGGAACTATGGGTACAGCACTGGTTCCGGTCCGAACCCAGTTCGGTATACAATATCAGCGAATGGAAGTACAGATTGACGAAGCGCGTCTTCAGAAGATCTCAGCACTTACAAATGGCAAATATTTCAGGGCTACCAATAAGCAAAAGCTGGAGCAGGTTTATAAAGAAATTGACAGGCTGGAAAAATCAAAGATTGATGTAACTGAATTCAGCCGAAAAAAAGAAGAATTTTTAGCTTTTGTTATTTTTGCCTTAGTATTGCTTTCACTTGAATTTGTGATCCGATTCGTCGTACTCAAATTAGTACCTTAACCTTTAAATAAAAAGAAATGTTTCGTCTCGCGCATCCGCAATTCCTATTCCTGCTGCTGATTATTCCGCTGCTGGTGCTGTTGTTTGTGTATGCCCGAAACCGAAAGAAAAAAGCCCTTTCTGCTTTTGGAGATCTCAATCTCGTTATGCGCCTTATACCTGAATATTCAGGTTCACGTGAAATCCTGAAATTTATAATCTGGACTGTTGCATGGATTTTAATAGTGATAGGTTTATGTGATCCGCAAACAGGATCGAAACTTGAAAAAATGAAAAGGAAAGGCGTTGACATGATTTTTGCGCTCGACGTTTCGAATAGTATGATGGCACAGGATATAACTCCTAACCGACTCGAAAGAGCCAAACAGGCAATCGTACACCTACTGGGTAAACTGGAAAATGACCGCGTAGGACTTGTCGTTTTTGCAGGTAAATCATACATTCAAATGCCTTTGACTACAGATTATTCAGCTACAAGGCTATATCTGTCGAATATTAGTCCGGGAATGATTCCTATACAAGGCACTGCCATTGGTGATGCCATAGAAACCAGTGTTTCAGCATTTGGTACAACGAAACAAAGTAAAGCAATAATTGTAATTACCGATGGAGAAAACCATGAAGACAATGCCGTAGAAGCTGCACAAACAGCTGCTGGTAAAAACTGCAGGGTTTACACCATCGGTATTGGTTTACCCGAAGGGGCTCCAATACCTGTGTTTAGTGGAAACACACAGATAGGATATAAAAAGGACGCTTCCGGACTTACAGTTATTACCCGCATTAATGAGCCTATGCTCCAGGATATTGCGAAAGCCGGGAAAGGCATATTTGTAAGAGCCAACAACTCCCAATCAGGTGTACAGGAAGTATTCGACCAGATTAACAAACTTGAAAAAGCTGAATATAATGAGGCATTTTTCTCAGATTATGAGGACAGATTTCAAATCTTCATTCTTGCAGCACTTATTCTACTGTTTGGAGAGGTATTGATTGCCGAGCGTAAAGGCCGCCTGGCAGGTAAAATTAATTTATTCAATTCTAAAACAACCAAAAACTGATGAGAAGTTTAATCACACTTTTTCTTCTCTTTGTTATTAGCATTGCCAATGCGCAACCTGCTCAAAAATTGGTTCGTTCAGGCAACAATGAATATAAAGACGGGCATTTTAAGAGTGCAGAGATAGACTATCGCAAAGCGTTAACCAAATCCCCTAACTCACAGAAAGCTGCTTTTAATCTTGGAAATTCGCTTTATAAACAACAAAATTTCGAAGAAGCTGCCGCGCAATACCTGAAAATTGGTCAAAACGAAAACAAAGAAGTTCCGAAAGCCAGTGTTTATTATAATCTTGGAAATTCTTTACTCGAAAACAAGAAATACAAAGAAAGTATTGATGCCTATAAAATGGCTTTGAGACAGAACCCAAAAGATGAGGATACCCGTTATAACCTATCGTATGCAATGACAAAATTGCAACAGCAAAAAAAACAGGAGCAAAACAAGAAACAACAGCAAAAACAAGAAAAGCAGCAACAAAAGCAAGAGCAACAACCTCAGCCGAAACCCAATATGTCGAAGCAGGATGCTAACCGAATGTTGAATGCCATGAATAACAACGAGAAAAGAACATTGGATAAAACTAAAAACAAGCAGACTGTCCCAACTCAAAATATGCCGGAGAAAGATTGGTAAAATTATAGATGAGACTGAACAATGGAGGGATGGAGTGACAGGGAGTTTTTTTAAAGTGAGAGAGTAGGAAAACGTATATTCAGTAAAGCCAATTTGACAATAAGTATATAAACTTGATCAAAAAGGGATAACAATAAATCGAACTTCATTTTATCCGAATTGAAATTAGTGCTAAAAATGAGACTAAAACTGATAATTCTATTACTTCTTGCGTTACCTGGCCTTCTTGTTGCTCAGGACATCAGTTTTACGGCACAGGCACCAAGACAGGTGTATGTTGGTCAGCAATTCCAGCTTACGTTTACTGTTAATGCGGAAGGGAATAATTTCATGGCTCCGCAAATAGCTAACTTCGATATACTGAATGGTCCCATGGTATCGACCGGCCAGAATATCATGAATATAAACGGCAAACTCGAATATTCGAGCTCAATGTCCTTTACATTTATACTCGAAGCTACCAAAGCCGGAACTTTCACTATACCTCAGGCTTTGATTTCAGTGAAAGGGAAACGGTATATGTCAAATTCATCAACAATTACTGTTCTGAGCCAGAGTCAACGCCCCACTCAGTCAACGCCTAACAATAGTCAATCCCAAAGCAGAAATCAAGCTTCCGTGAAAGATGATGTTGGTGGTGATGTCTTTTTAAAAGCTGTAGTCGATAAAAATAATCCATACCAGGGTGAACTCGTAACTGTTACTTTCAAACTTTATACTCCAACAAACCGCCTCCAGATTGACGCGCCTGAAAAAATTCCTTCGTACACAGGATTCTGGGCTCAGGATTTATTGAAAGACGCAACTCAGTATCCCCAATATACCGAATCGTTTAACGGTAAAAAATATATTGTTGCTGAACTCAGAAAAGCTGCATTATATCCGCAGAAATCAGGAGTATTAACTATTGATCCGCTGGTTCAGAATGTAATATACCAGGTAAAAGTAAAATCCAGAAGTCCGCTTGCCGATGATCCTTTCTTTGGCAATGATCCCTTCTTTAAGAACCTGATGGACGATTCTTTTTTTGGAAGTGACTATCAGAATGTAAAGAAAACATTACGTTCGAGTCCCATTACCATCAATGTCAAACCACTTCCAGCCAATAATCGTCCGCTTGATTTCTCCGGAGCCGTTGGTCAATTCAGCATGAAAGCCAATGTTGACCGAAACGTGGTAAACACAAATGATGGTATAACATTAAGAGTTGCTGTAAGCGGAACAGGCAACCTGAACCTGATTGAAAAACCGGCAATCAATTTCCCTCCTGACTTTGAAGTGTATGAACCAAAAATAATTGATAATTTCAATAGTAAAGGAGGCACATCCGGTGTCAGGACTTTTGAGTACTTAATAATTCCAAGAGCCTCAGGTGATTTTGCGATTGATCCTATTCAGTTTTCGTACTTCAACCCGGCACAAAAAGAATATACAACGCTGAGTTCTGAAAAATTCAGATTGAAAGTCAAAAAAGGGAGTGGCACTACTGCTGAATCTACTGCGCAAGGTGATGTTAAATATCTTGGTAACGACATCAGGTACCTTATAGAACCACCTTTGAATATTCATCATACCGGGAACGGTCTTTATGGGAAATTCATTTACTGGCTCTTACTATTGATTCCAGTACTGGGATTTCTGATTTTCATCATCCTTCACCAGCGAAATATGCGGTTGAAAGGCGATGCCAAGCTAATGCAGCGTAAAAAAGCTACCCGGATCGCAGTAAAAAGGCTACATAAAGCCAAAAAATTTCTGGATAGCGGTCAACATGACGCGTTCCATGAAGAAATATCATTCGCGTTATGGGGTTATATCAGCCAGAAATTCAATATCCCCATGTCCCTGCTTTCGATGGATACTGCAAGGGAACAACTCGAATC
Organism: Bacteroidales bacterium; assembly: GCA_963665485.1. Classification (GTDB taxonomy): domain Bacteria; phylum Bacteroidota; class Bacteroidia; order Bacteroidales; family UBA4417; genus UBA4417. Next base: position 4,358,364 of record OY762227.1, read on the forward strand.
ACGTAATGTTGACAGTGATTTAACTGAACGGTTTTTAACTACACTCAACGATTGCAATTATGCCCGTTATGCTCCTGCCGGTAAAGCTTTGAATATGCAACAACTTTACGATCTGGCAATAAAGACCATTAGTGAAACAGAACAAGTTCTTAAGTAGGTAGACAAGTAAGTTAATGCTTAATAGAAAATAGTAAGAATAAAAATAGGGCTGAATGACATTGAATGAAACCCGAATGGCTGGTAAAAATCCTCATAATCAGATTGTTTATTCATCTTAAAAAAACAATAATCAATTAAACTCCTAAGTAATGAAATGTAAAAAAATGGCAGTCCTGGTAGCGACGATACTGTTAGTTGCATTTCATGCAGCAGCGCAGGATCCTGAGCAATTGGCGGCACAGGCAGCAAAAGCATACAATATCAGGCAATATGAGGAGGCAATTGCAAAATACGAAAAGATTATTGCCGGTGGAAACGAATCATATGCTTTATACTACAATCTTGGAAATGCTTATTTTCGGAATAATGAAAATGCCCAGGCAATCTTAAATTATGAAAAAGCATTGAAAATTGCGCCTAATAATGAGGATTTAAAGCATAATATTGAAGTTGTAAACAGTAAATTGACCGATAAGGTTGAGATGGTACCTGAACTTTTTTATAAGAGGTGGTGGAAGACATTAGTTAATATGATTGATATTGATACACTTGCTATCCTTAACATTATTCTACTTTCACTTGCCCTCCTTCTCATCGCTATATATATTGCGATTTCAAACATAATGATCCGGAAAATAAGTTTCTGGGCAGGGATCTCTTTATTATTCATATTCAGCATTGGTATTTTGGCTGCTTCACAGCGAAATCATTACCTTAACAGCCAACATGAAGCCATTGTATTTACGCAAACGGTTAATATTAAAAGTTCGCCGGATGAAAACAGCAAAGATATATTTGTATTACATGAAGGCACTAAAGTAAAACTACTTGATGTGGTTGCCGAATGGCAAGAAATCCGTATCGCAAACGGAAGTGTTGGTTGGATCAAAATGTCAGATATCAGAAAGATATAAACACATTGTTAGTATATTCCAACTAATTTTCCTATAATTTAATATTCTTTGTTTTTGCAATCAGCCTAGGAGATTGATATTTTGGATATTATAATCGTACATTTTTTTGCCAATCTTACTACACAACAGTTATTTTTTTACGCAAATTATATTCAGATTTGCATATTAAAAGTTTATACCTTATCTTTGATCAATTAAATTAAAAACTATGAAAAAAATATTACTTTTTATCTTCATTTTTCTATACGCTTTTCAGTTAATGGCATTTAATTCGAAAGCTGATACTTCATGGAAATCGAAATACGAAGCATCGCTTGGCTTCTCACAAACAACCTTTACAAATTGGTCTGCCGGAGGAGATAATTCGTATTCGGTTAATGCAATGCTGAATATTTATAAGAATTATACCAAAGGTAAAATTTCATGGAATAATTACCTGGGATTGGCTTATGGACTTAATTATAATAAATCAACAACTCCCAATGTCAGAAAAACGAATGACAAAATAAATTTCCTGACCAAAGGAGGTATCTACGCCTGGAAACATTGGGATTACTCCGGAACGTTTGAATTCAAATCACAATTTGACGAAGGATTTGACTACGCCAAAGACTCTGCGGTAAAGGTTTCAAAGTTTTTGGCCCCGGGATACTTTCAGTTATCGATTGGTATGAATTATAAACCTGTCGATTATTTCTATGTTTTCATCTCTCCGATTGGAGCAAGATTAACCCTGGTAAACGACAAATCGTTAACCGGCAGGCCCGAAGGAGCGTACGGCATTTTTGGAGATAATACTACTCTGTGGCAAGTTGGAGGATCAGTAAATGTCGGGTTAAAAAAAGATATCCTTAAAAATGTTAACCTGATGTCGAAACTGGATTTATTCTCCGACTATCGCAACCATCCCGAAAAAATTATTGTTGGTTGGGAAAACAATATTCTGATGAAAGTAAATAAATATATATCGCTTAATCTATCTACCATGCTGATCCGTGATCACAATATAACATATGTTGATAAAAACGGAAATTCCCAGGGCGTTAAGACACAATTCAGGGAAACTTTCAGCCTGGGATTAACCTATACCATGGCTCATTAGCAAATTCATACTTATCAATTAACCTTAATATTAACCAAAAACAAAAACAAAAATGGGACTCGTAAAAGAATTCAAGGATTTTATTATGAAAGGCAACGTTGTTGATTTGGCTATTGCAGTCATTATTGGAGGTGCCTTCGGAGCAATCGTAAACTCACTGATTGCGGATGTAATTACGCCTTTGCTATTAAATCCAGCTTTAGAAGCAGCCGGAGTTAAGGACATTGCTGCCCTAACCTGGGGAGCTGTTAAATATGGTAATTTTTTATCAGCAGTGATATCCTTTCTCGTAATTGCTTTTGTACTCTTTATGTTAATCAAAGGCTTTAACTCAACCAAAAAGAAAGTTGTCGCAGTTCCTCCTCCTCCTCCTGCCCAGGAAGTATTACTTGGCGAAATCAGAGATTTACTCAAGGCTCAGAAATAATTCCACTCAACGTTTTAGCTATTGAAACCGGCTCTTTCGAGACCGGTTTCTTTGTTTAAAAATCAGTCAACAAAGCAAAATCAGTCAACATTTCTGAACACCTGCATTTGAGACAAAATTGCAATCTCAATTGTATTATTCAGTGGGTATCAAAAGCCCGGCATCAATAAAAATATTAGAAAGCTGGTAATGTTTAGATATTTCAGTATTTATCTTGTTCAATTACTATTAACATTTTAACTTTGTAAATTCAAATTTTACAATTTAATGAGAAATTATTTTCTGTTCCTTTTACTTGTTAGCTTTGGATTTTCAGCTTCTGCCACCGAACCAAATACTGATACTACCTATTGGAAATCTAAATATGAATCAGCTATAGGATTTTCACAAACTGCCTTATATAACTGGACCAAAGGAGGTGAAAAATCTACATTTGCGTCCAATCTGATTCTCAACATATTCAAGGATTACAGAAGAAAAAACATTACCTGGAATAATTACCTGGGTCTAGCCTATGGTGTTGCAAAAATGCAAAGTGTTGACAAACTCCGGAAAACTGACGACAAGATAAATTTTCTCGCCAAAGGAGGACTTTACGCCTCTGAACACTGGGACTATACTGGCTTTTTCGAATTCAAATCCCAGTTTTCCGAAGGTTTCACTTATCCGAATGACTCTGTTCATATTTCAAGGTTTATGGCTCCAGCTTATTTCCAGATTTCGATTGGAATGAATTATAAACCGGTTCAGTATTTTTCAGTATTTATATCGCCAGTCGGGGCCCGATTAACAGTTGTAAATGATACATCTCTGACCCATCGCAAAGGTGGTTCCTACGGTATTTACGGCAATAATTCAACACTGTGGCAGGCTGGAGGATCAATAAATGCAATTTTCAAAAAGGATATTATGAAAAATGTCAATCTCATGTCAAAACTGGATCTTTTCACCAATTACAGTGAAAAACCTGATAAGATTATAGTTGGATGGGAAAATAACATTCTGATGAAAGTAAATAAGTATATTTCCATGAATTTTTCGTCGATGCTGATTTATGATGAGAAAGCAATTGTTGCCGAAAACAGTGGTAAACTCAGTGAGATAGTGCAATTCAGGGAAACATTCGGCATTGGGCTGGCATATACTATTTTCCATTAACGCTTTCTGATATTCATTTATTACGCGCATACAGCGCCACAACTTTATTGAAGATTTGCCATGGTTACAACATTAAAATTGGTTCTATGATCCGAATTGCCATTCTTTAACATGGAATTTCATCAAAACAGATTTTAGTAAATCTGCTTTCGTTATTTTTGTCTTTAAATGCGCTTCGAATTATGAAAAAAAAACGCCTGAGCACTAAAGCTGGTTTGCCTCCGGGAAGCCCCGTGTATACAGGTATACAAACAGGGCAGACTGTGATCAGCATGCTTGTGTACGACGATGAAAAATACCAGGCTTTCGAAAATATTTCTGTAGAACAAGCTATAAAAATCCAGGGAGAAGAAACAACGAACTGGATCATAGTTAAAGGATTCAGTGAGCCTGAAAACCTGCAAAAACTTGGCGAACATTTTGGAATACACCCTTTGATTATTGAAGATATCTTCAATATGGATCATATGCCCAAAGTTGAAGATCTCGATAAAAGCCTGTTTATTACCCTCAAAAACCTGACCTGGAATGAAACTAACCAGGTTATCGAATCGGAACAGATAAGCTTATTTTTAGGTACGAATGTGCTTATTTCGTTCGAGGAAAAAGATAATAATATTTTCGATCAGATTATTAAACGATTAGAAGCAGGGAAAGGGAGAGGACGGATTCGGCAGGAAGATTATCTGTGTTATCTGCTGATTGACCAGATTGTCGATAACTATTATATACTCCTTGATCATACAGAGGATCAGATGGAAGATCTCGAAAAATCACTGATTGATAACCCTACCCGTGAACTCTCTCATTCATTCCTGCGACTGAAGAAAAACCTTATGTTGCTTCGAAAAACCATCAACCCCTTAAGGGAAGAAATCAGGCTCCTGGCGCGCGAGGAATCAGTGGTAATCAGTGAATATACCAGGCAATATCTGAGCGATATTAACGATCACCTTTCGTTTATAATCCAATCCATTGATAGTTTCCGCGAAATGATTTCCTCCATGATGGATCTTCTGATGGCCAATAATGCCAACCGGATGAACAGCATTATGAAAACGCTGACACTGGTTTCCACTATCGTAATTCCAATGACATTGGTAACAGGTATTTATGGAATGAATTTTGATTTTATGCCTGAACTGCATTGGAAATTCGGATACCCGGTCTTCTTATCTGCCACAGCCGCTATGGGTATTATCATGTATATCTATATGAAAAGAAAAAATTGGTTTTAGTGCCTGGAAAACAAGGAATAGTAACAGGAAAACAGAAACCGGGGTGAGAGCCTTTAGTCTAGGTTTTTCATTTGATTTCCGAACACTTTCGCATTTCCTTTCACTTCTTCGCTCTTCCGAAAAGGAACAGGATAAAAACTAATAAAATATGAATAACTAATACTTGTTGTATGCCCCGTATCGGCCTTTTGAGCGACACCCACAGTTTTATAAACCCACGTATTCTTGAGTTTTTCTCAGGCTGTGATGAAATATGGCATGCCGGCGATATCGGGAATTTAGAAACAGCCGATAAACTGACAGTTTTCAAACCATTAAAAGCGGTTTACGGAAATATAGATGGCACTGAACTCAGAATATCTTATCCTAAAAACCTGGTTTTCAACTGCGAAGGCATAAAAGTACTGATGACACATATTGGAGGTTATCCCGGACGATACGAGGAGGAAGCCAGACAACTTATTGAAACTGAAAAACCAGGGCTATTTATTTCCGGACATTCTCATATACTAAAAGTACTGTACGATAATAAACACGAATTGCTCCATATTAATCCCGGTGCTGCCGGCAATTCAGGATTTCACCATGTAATAACCTGTGTAAGGTTTGTGATTGAGGGAAAGGATATAAGAGATCTGGAGGTGTTTGAAAAGCAAAGGTAGATGAGTTATGGATTAGGTTTTAAGAGTTAGAGACCAAAATCACAAATCACAATTCACAATTCCTAAATCACAAATCCTATCTAAGCCTGTCGGCCGACCGAACCAGTTTTTCATCCCTTTTAATTGCCCGGTTAGCCATCACAAAAAAGACAAGAGCAACCAGAGGCAGGTAAATCCCAATAGAATCGAGGTAATTAGGAACTATATTAATTTTCTTTTCGATAAAAGGGATATAAAGGAAGAAAATTCCCATGATTAAAGCGATAGAGGAAAACACCCCTCCACTGGTTAATTTTACCTGTAAAGTACGTTTTTTATATTGAAAAATGGAGAACAAGGCCAGCAACGCGATGCCAACAGCTACAACAATAAGTGGCAGAAAGACCTTGGAATTAAAAGCATCAGGTTCACCGGGAACCATATTTTTTAAACCGGTGATTGAAAACACATATGTCCCGGTTTCGGAAAAGAACTGTGCCAGCGGGAATGCAAAAAGCAAAGAAATTGCTATAAAAGCAAGCGCCAGGTATAAAGTCTGGATACGTTGAATCATGGTAGTAATGATTTGTTTAGAATGCAAAGATAGCATTGAATAGTGAATACAAAATAGTGATTATCGAAAAATGGACAATATTTGCACTCAAGGGTAGAAAAAAGGATTGTGATTGTCAGAAAGCACATTGTGAGGCATGAAAAGAAAATTGAGAAGAAAGTATTTAGCATTTCTTTTTTCTGCAATTTAGCGTCAGTAATAAAGTAAAACCAATTTGCATTTAATCTTTTAAATTACTTATGCCTCATCGTACAACCATAATCTGGGACTGGAACGGAACTTTACTCGACGACGCAGAAATATGCCTTGTAGCAATTAACAAAATGCTGAAATCACGAAACTTACCTGAATTAAGCCTTTCAACCTACCGCGACGTTTTCACATTTCCCGTTATTGAATACTATAAAAAAGTTGGATTCGATTTCGACATCGAAGAATGGGAACCTGTTGCTATGGAATTTATCAATTTATACCTCAGCGCGTTACCATCGTGCGGACTAACTCCTTTTGCTGCCAAAGCTCTTGAAACATTTAAGCTGAAGGGATACCGGCAAGCAATTATTTCAGCCATGCAACATGATGCGCTTCTGAAATCCGTTTCTGCGCTGGGCATTTCCGAATACTTCGATTACATTGGAGGTATAGGCGACCATTACGGCGGAGGGAAAATTGAGAATGCCCGGAACTACCTCACACTTTCTGGTCTCAGCCCCGAAAAGATAACCTTGATTGGTGACACTCTGCACGATTCACAGGTTGCCAATGAATTAAATTGCAAATGCATAGTGGTCGCTACCGGTCACCAATCGTTTCAGCGGCTTTCAAATATGGGTATCCCAGTAATTAATAACCTTTCGGAAATTGATTCCGGATTATAATCTAAATTCCTGACATCATGAATACAAACCGTTTAATCTCAATCTGTGCGCTTACGATACTGGCTGTTTTCTCTTTAAATGCTTGTTGCAACAAAAGTCAAAGAGATCAGACTAAATTATTGTCTGACACTGACAGGTTTTACTCCAATCTGTCAGCCGAAAAAGGCATGAATGCCTCTTTCCTTGAAATGTTTGATTCAGCAGGCGTTATGTTAAATGCAAATCAAATGCCTATAGAAGGATTTGAAGCAATCAAAGCATCTATAATGAGCAAAAGCGACAGCGCTTTTACGCTCACATGGGAACCAAGATTTGCTAAAATAGCAGCCTCGGGTGAACTCGGATATACTTACGGAACCTACCAGATCAAGTCCAAAGCAACCGATTCAATTACCGGTGTAGGAAAATACGCCACCATCTGGATAAAACGGAGCGATGGCAAATGGAAAGCGATACTGGATACTGGAAATCCGGGACTTGGGAAGGCTGATTAGCTGATTTTAGTTGCATGCAGAGTTAACAGGATTATATTTAATTTCAAATGCCTGATTTAAAACCAGTAATATAATTTCACGCGAAAATATTCCAATAAGTGTTGCTTAAACATTATAGTATTCATATTCAAATAATTATAAAAATGAAAAAATTAATTGCCTTAGGATTCTTATTTCTTATCATTTTACCGGCTTTTCCGCAATCCATTCCGCGTATCCAATCCAAAGAAATAGTAGTAGGGAAAAACTATGAAACAAATGAAGATATATTGGCTACAGAATATAATTTCTCCGAAAGGATTGACAATTATTACATTGATACTATTTCTGATTTCTTAACCGTTCAACTTCGGGGATTAACCAGGAATGGCAAATATTTGAAAAACTCAGGAGATGTGATTCTATATGACCTTGCAGCAAACAAAATAAAATGGACCAAAGAGATCATGTATCAGCAAGGCGGCATTGAACAGTTTGACAACGTAATTATAGAAACTTTCAATAATAAGAGTTATTGTATTGATAATGAAAACGGAGAATCCAAATGGGAAGTTAAAAACAGAATCAACTATGTTGATCCTGTTCTGAAAATAGGGATTGGATATAAGTATTATTTCTCCTCAGGTACGTCAGATATCCTTGAAGGAATTGACCTTGACAAGGGGAAGTCGCTCTGGAAAAGGGAAATCAAGCGTGAGCATGGCTGGAATAACGTTTTTTATTTAACTGATTCTGTATTACTTGTAGCGGCATCCGGACTCCATGCAATTAACCTAAAAACAGGAACGGGCTGGGATTACAACGCTGTGACCGGAAAAAACGATTATACTTCAGCTGTCGTGGGTACTGTAGCCGGCGTGGCTCTCGGGGTATTAACCGGAACATTTGTTACGCCAACCGGGCATGATGTAGTAAGGGATATTGCATCAAATGTGCTGATCGATAGTGCTTATATATATTTCGCATCAAAAGAAAATATTGTGAAACTCGATTATAAAGGACAAGTAAAATGGATAAAACCATTACCCAAAGATTGGACGAGCAAATCAGACATTTTTATAGAAAACGGTTTACTCTATATGATAAACCTGGGTTATGCATTCATGGGCTCCAGGCAACTTGATTTCGGAACACCATTTATTGCCGCTTTTGATGCGAATTTAGGTAACCAGGAATTTTTAAACTCGCGTGCCGACAACAAAGACCAAGTGAATGGTTCTTATAATCGGAATGGGATAATCTATATGGTTTATAAAGACAGAGTTTCGAAATATTCGATGGCGAATGGCTCATTAATTTCAGAAAAACTGTTTGATGTTGGAAAAGTTGGTGAATTAAGACATTTCATTGGGAATCAGGTTTATCTTAAATCTGACTCTACTTGCTATAAAAGCATCTTCTTATCTGATACAACCATGCTTTACCTGTATACAAACAAAGGTAAAATACTTGTTATAAATGATGATTTGGAAATTACAAATCAGATTAACAATGATGAGATGTACATTTATTATTTGAAAGCAAAGGCTAATAAATTTTTAATCAAGGATAATGAAACCATTGTTATTGATGCTGAAAACAGGAAAATAGCCGATTTGAAAATTACACAAAACGCGGTTTTACTCGGATCAAAACTATTTGATATACATGAACAAAGCTTTATTGAACTAGATCTAAATACTAGTCTGCCAACAATTTTAAAATAATTTCTTATGAAAAATGCTTACACCCATTTCTGTATATTTTTTATTCTCACTGTATTTATTCAACAGAACAGTTTAGAACAGGTTAATTACAATCAGCAGTGGCCCGGATTCCGAGGCCCGTGGGGATGTGGATTTATTGAAAATGCTCAAACGCCAACGTCCTGGAATATTGATAGTTCACAGCATATAAAATGGAGGACTCCGATTCCGGGCCTAGGCCATTCCTGTCCAATTATATGGAACAATTACCTGTTTGTTACTACAGCATCAAGTGGCGCCAGCGAAGAGCCGCTTAAAGTTGGTTTGTATGGTGATATAGATGAAGCGGATGATAACATACCATATGAGTTTAAAATCTATTGCCTTGATAAGAATACAGGAAAAATTATATGGGAAAAGGTTGCTGAGAAAGGGAATCCAAAGTCGCGGCGGCATACCAAATCATCACAGGCAAACTCTACTCCTGTAACTGATGGCAAATACATAGTTGTGAATTTTGGATCCGAAGGTCTTTACTGTTATGATTTCGATGGAAACCTGGTCTGGAAAAAGGATTTAGGGTTGCTTAATCCCGGTCCTTACACCGATCCCGGAGTTGAATGGGGATATGCCAGTTCGCCGGTGATCTATAAAAATACTTTGATTATACAATGCGATATTCCGAAGAATCCATTCATTGTGACATTGGACCTGGCAACCGGCAACGAAAAGTGGCGGACTTCGCGTGAGGATGAGGTTTCAACCTGGTGTACTCCGGCTATTTACTCAAAGGAAGGTAAAACCCAGGTTATAGCCAATGGTTACAGACGAATATGCGGATACGAATTCGAAACCGGAAAGGAAATCTGGCGGCTCAGCAACGGAGGTGATGCTCCAGCCCCTACCCCTGTAATAGCAAATGACCTGATATACCTTAACAGCGCTCATGGTAAATACTCGCCGATCTTTGTGGTAAAGCCGGACGCGATTGGGGATATTACGCTTGCAGCAGACAGCATTCATAACAAATACATCGTATGGAGTGTTAAACGGGGTGGCGCATATATGCAAACACCCTTGATTTACGACGGGCTGCTCTATAACCTTCAGGTAAATGGCCAACTGACTTGTTATGATGCGTTAACTGGTGAAGTAAAATATAAAGAAAATCTAAAAGAAGCATTTTCGGCATCGGGCATTGCTGCTGACGGGAAACTTTATTTCAGTTCGGAAGAGGGCACTGTTTTTGTGATTAAGGCTGGCCCTACGTTTGAGTTACTTGCCAGGAATGCGATGAAAGATGTATGTATGGCTACACCTGCAATTTCCGGTAATTCAATATTTTTCAGAACGCAGCATTATGTAGTGGCTGTGGAATAAAAAAAGGGATTAACTGATTGGAAAATATTCCTATTCAGGAATGGCCTTCACTTCATTTTTCAGCTCAGCTTCGCGGGATTTGTCGTAATAAATTTCATTTACAACTTCGCCGGCACTGTATTCAATTTCACTTTCTTTTTCGCCATTATCCTTAAAGGCTATCCATTTGCCTTCTTTAAAATCATTATGTAACTGCCCGAAAAGCATAGGTTTACCATTCGGGTAATAATGTTTTGCGTAGCCTTCGTATTTGCCTTTATCAAAATTCAATTCCGATTTTATACTTCCATCAGAAAAAAACTGTTTGCATAAGCCTTGTTTCAAACCATTGCCATAAGGACATTCCTCGAGTATTTTCCCATTATCGTAATATGTTTTCCAAATGCCTGCCGGGATTCCTTTCTGATACGATTCTTCCGCAGAAAGTGTTTCCTGATCGTTGTAATATTTCCAGTTACCGTCTTTTTTAGTTTCTACATAAAGACCTTCAGCCATCTTTTTCCCATTGGGATGGAAATTGACGGCAGCGGCACTTTTACCATCAGCGGAATAAGTAAGTTCTGAACGTATTTTACCATCTTCGTAATAATACTTAAATACACCCTGGGGAATGTTATCCTTAAAATGGCCTTCGTAAATAACTTTGCCTTTAGCGTCAAGCTTTTTCCAGTCGCCCTGCCTGAGGCCTTTAGCATCGGTAACATTCTGGGAGAGCAAAAGAGTTGAGCAAAGGATTACCAGCAAACCAGTCAACAGGAAAGATTTCAATCTATGCATTTGAATCAGATTTTTTATTCAGTGGGATAAACGCAATTGCACTCAGATTCGTATAAAGGCGTGAAAATTGCCTACTTTTGACATGCAAATTTACAATTTATTGAAGCTGTCAACGTATAGAATATTTTCAAAACTAAAATAAAAATGGAGGGAAATTACTCATCGGTATTATTAAAAAATGTGGTTAGCGAATTCACGCGTTTGCCGGGAATCGGTCAGAAAACCGCATTGCGGCTGGCATTGCACCTGTTGAAACAATCGCCTGAAATTGCCGCAGCATTGGGCGAATCCATTTTGAAACTTCGTAGTGATATAAAATACTGCAGCCTTTGCAACAATATTTCGGATACCGAAATCTGCGGCATTTGCTCCAACCCGAAACGCGACCATACAACCCTTTGTATCGTTGAAGATATTCGCGATATGCTTGCCATAGAGAATACAGGGCAGTTTAAAGGCGTTTACCATATCCTGGGTGGCATTATTTCGCCGGTTGAAGGCATTGGCCCTTCCGATCTGAGCATCGCTCCTATAGTCGAAAAATTTGGAACTGGTGAATTCAAAGAAGTAATTATGGCTCTACCCGCAACAGTAGAGGGAGATACAACGAATTTTTATCTCTTTAAAATGCTGAAACAATTTGATGTAAATATTTCGATTATCGCACGTGGGATTCCGGTTGGGGATGAACTGGATTATACCGATGAAATTACACTTGGACGTTCGATATTAATGAGGCAGCCCTACCAGGGAATAAAAGGATAATCTGCATTTGTCAGTTTAGTTATAGATTAAAAAATGAGTTAAGAACAAGGATCAACGATTTTTGATTTTCGAAGATATTTAAACAACAAATAATAATCTAATCCTCAGAAATCGTTAATCAACACGCCTTGTTCTTAAATTTTAAAAAAGCAACTACAGAGTAATATTCTATTGGCGTACAGCATCTCAACATTAAGCTTCCTGGATTGTTATAAATTGGATTTACAATAATTTTATCATGAAAACAGAATTACATCCTGCCAGCGAACGCGGACATGCCAATCACGGATGGCTCAACTCCTACCACAGCTTCAGTTTTGCAACTTATTTTAACCCGGCCCGCGAAAAATTCGGTTGCCTGAGGGTATTGAACGATGATACAGTTTCCGGCGGTACAGGTTTCGATTTGCATCCACACAACAACATGGAAATTGTATCCATAATTCTCGATGGTGCGCTCGAACACCGCGACAGTCTTGGAAATGTACAAGTAATTAACCAAGGCGAAGTCCAGGTTATGTCAGCCGGCACCGGCGTTTATCATGCTGAATACAATCATTCGAAGACGGAAGCTGTAAAATTCTTCCAGCTTTGGATATTCCCACGTGAGAAAGGTCTGAAACCACGATATGACCAGATGTTGTTTGCTGATCAGGGAAAACAGGATCAGCTTGTAACGCTGGTAACTCCTGATACGAAACAGTCGGAAGGAGCACTCTGGATACACCAGGATGCCTATATTTCAACTATTCGTTTAAACGAAGAAATTGAATACGAATACCAGGTCAGAGTTCCTGGAAACGGAGTATTTGTTTTTAATGTTGAAGGAAAAATCAATCTAAATGAAACCGACTTATCTGCCAGGGACGCGATGGGAATAAGTGAAACTGAATCGTTCCGGGTAAAGGCTATTGAAATTTCTAAAGTATTATTTATCGAGGTTCCAATGCGCTAAATCAAAAAGCAGAATAGGTATTCAGTTTAGAATCAGGTTCCTGTGCTGATAGTATCATCATTCATAAAGTCGAAAAGCGTCAACTGGTTAGGGCTAACTTCCTGATGCGCATGCTCGATGAGGTGAACATTGCGCTGAAGAAATTCGCGTAAAGCTTTCCGAAACACCTTGTTCTCGGTAGTTTTATGTGCTTTGCAGAATTGCCGGAGCATCTTATTCTGTGATTCCGGAATCTTCAGATTCTTCTTATAGAACTTAATCTTACGAGCTTTCTTCTTCCCACGCTTTGGCATAGCATTCGGGTTTATGTAATGCTGGCTAAAGTAAGGTATTATAACTCAGCGCGACGGCTTATTCCAAAATAGTAATTCACAATTTATGAACAGCTTAAGAATGACGGATGTTAGATGTCTGATGTTGGAAAACCGATGTCTGATATAAAAATTAAACCCCGGTTATTGTAAGATATAAAGCAAAAAACCGATCACTGAGCGATATAAAACTTAAAATCCGGTCACTGCGCGATATAAAACTTAAAACCCGGTCACTGAGCGGAGTCGAAGTGCCGGGTTTTATTTAAACATTGAAATTTTAAATCAATGCTTTTATATCCGCAATAATCCTTTCGGCCAACTCCTCAGCTTTAGCAGCAGAAACGCTTTCCGCATAAATCCTGATAATAGGTTCTGTATTGGATTTGCGGAGATGAACCCATTCGTTACCGAATTCAATTTTCACTCCATCGATGGTGCTATTAGGCTGATCTTTATACTTTTCATGCACTTTTTGTAAGATAAGATCTGTATCCATGCCTGGTGACAAAGTGATCTTGTTCTTCGAAATAGTGTACTGAGGGTAAGTTGCTTTCAGTTGTGAACAGGTGAGCCCTGTTTTAGCCAGGTGAGTTAAGAACAACGCAATGCCAACAAGAGCGTCGCGTCCATAATGCAATTCAGGATAAATAACGCCACCGTTGCCTTCGCCGCCAATAATGGCGTTGGTGTCTTTCATCATCTTAACCACATTCACTTCACCAACAGCCGATGCTGAATATTTCTGTCCCTTTGCTTCGGTTACATCGCGCAGGGCGCGGGTTGACGACATATTGGAAACCGTATTTCCGGGCGTATGGCTCAACACGTAATCAGCCACGGCAACCAAAGTATACTCTTCGCCGAACATTTTGCCATCTTCGCATACAATGGCAAGGCGATCCACATCCGGATCAACTACAAAACCGACATTGGCGTTAAAATCAACAACAGTTTTGCTCAATTCGCCGAGGTGCTCAGGCAAAGGTTCGGGATTATGCGGGAAAAGCCCATTCGGTTTACAATACAAATCAAATACTTTTGCAACGCCCAAAGCCCTGAGAAGTCTTGGAATAACAATACCTCCGGTTGAATTAACCGCATCTATTGCTACTTTAAAATTTGCCCTTTTTATAGCTTCAATATCTACCAAAGGCAGATTCAGAACCATTTTTATATGTTTGTCGATAAATGTATTATCTGTGGTATAATTACCTAATTCAGCCACATTGCAATACTGCACTTCCTGAGATTCCGCATTTTCAAGCACTTTAGCTCCAGCGTCAGCATCCAGGAATTCGCCAAGTGAATTAAGCAGTTTAAGCGCATTCCATTCGCCGGGATTATGGCTGGCGGTTAAAATAATCCCGCCCTGTGCTTTATATGTTGTAACGGCAACTTCAACAGTAGGAGTTGTAGAAAGACCAAGATCTATAACATCGATACCCATTCCCATTAAAGTTCCGCAAACCAGGCTGTTAACCATTGCTCCCGAAACGCGGGCATCCCGGCCAACGATCAATTTTATTTTCCCACCCGCATTATTACTGATTATGTATGTAGCATAGCCGGTAACAAATTTTACAATATCCGCCGGAGTAAGATTATTTCCCGGCTTTCCTCCGATAGTTCCCCTGATTCCTGAAATGCTTTTAATTAATGTCATACAGCTGTTTTTTTTGCAAATATACAATTAGCTTGTAACTTAACATAGTTAAAGAATCCAAATAATCGGGCAGGCATTGGCAAAGATCAAAAACACAATCCTAAAAATTATTACCTTTGCAGAATTAAAAATTGATTAAATTACAATGGATAATTACGAAGAAGATAAAGAATACCTGCGCGAACTGCTCGAACGCTTCGAAAGCGTTTCCGGGGAAGGTGGATATTCCTTTTTCGATAGTGGTGAGTTGGAAGATATTATCTACTACTATTTCAGTGAATCGGAATTACTGAAAGCGCTTAAAGCAATTGACTTTGCCATAGAGCAATTTCCTTCCGAAGTAAGCTTCCAGGTATTTAAAGCACAGTATTTCCTTAATAACGGAGAGCCGGAAAAAGCACTTGCCCGATTGAACAGCCTTGATGCCGTTGATCCTCAGAATCCGGATATTTCCTTAACGCGTGCTACTGTTTACAGCACCATGCATAAACATGCCGAAGCCATAAGAGAATATCAGAAAGCTATCACCAAAGTGGATGAAGACCTGGATGAAATTCATACCAGCATTGCTTTTGAGTATCAAAACCTGAGAGATTATAAGAAAGCTGCCGAGCATCTTAAAAAAGCCATTCAGCTTAACAGGGATAATGAAAGCCTGTTGTATGAAATAGGATATTGTTACGAAATGGGTGAATTGAGTGATGACGCCATCACGTTTTTCACACAGGAAATCGATAAAAGGCCTTATTCGCTGGTTGCCTGGTATAATCTGGGAATCGCATACAGCACGATTGAATTGTATGAAAAAGCAATTGATGCCTTTGATTACGCTATAGCGATAGATCCTGCCTTCACCCCTGCATATTTCAGCAAAGCTCAATGTTATGAGCAAATGGAAATGTACCAGGAAGCTATCAATGTGTATAAACATACTTTTGAGCTCGAAAAACCTGATGCAATGACCAACTACTATATTGGCGATTGTTACGCCAGTATGGAAAAATATGAGACTGCCATAGAATATTACAGGAAATCAATCGGGCTCGAACGTCATTTTTCGGATTCCTGGATGGGTATCGGGCTTTGCTTTGTGGAACTCGGGCAACATAGCGAAGCACTGTCGCACATGGAGCAAGCCATCAAACTTGAGTCGGATAATGCCGAATATTATATTGTGCTTGCTGAAACGCAACTCGCGCTGGGTATGCATAATGAAGCTGAATTATCTTACCAGAAAGCAAGTGAACTTGAACCTTACCATGCTGAAATCTGGCTGGATTATTCTGATTTCTATGCAGATATAAAAAAGGATTACGACAAAGCGCTCGAAATACTTGAGGATGGCATTTATTACCAGGGCGAAAACAGCGCCTTAACCTATAGACGAGTTGCATATCTTTATGAAGCAGGCCGGAATAAAGAGGCAATACTTGAACTTTTTATTGCTTTAACGCAGGACTACGACGCTCATATCCAGCTACTTGAGTATTCGGATAAAATCAAAAACTCGGATGAAATCCTGGCTGTAATCGCATCGTACAAAAACCAATAAATATCCGGTATAACATTACACTGGCAAACCCTAAACCCTAACCTCAAAACCTAACTCCTTATCAATATGGGAATTACTGAATGGATTGCTAAAACTGCTGTTGCTTTTATTGCTGCCACATCCTATCCTGGCATCTTTTTACTTATGGTTCTCGAAAGTATGGTTTTCCCTGTTCCCAGCGAGGCTGTTATGCCTTTTGCAGGGTTTGGAATTTATGATGGTACCTTTACTTTTACAGGCGTTATTATTGCCAGCACTTTAGGTAGTATTGTCGGTTCTTTGGCTTCTTACGCGATGGGCTTTTACGGTGGTAAACCATTTATTAAAAAATTCGGTAAATTTCTTTTGCTGGATACACATGATCTTGAAATTACCGAACGATTTTTTGCCAAACGTGGTGAATTAACCATTTTTATTTCCCGGTTTATTCCTGTTATCCGGCATATGATCAGCATCCCTGCCGGACTGGGAAAAATGAATATCTGGAAGTTTATTATCTACACGATTTTAGGTGCCGGCATGTGGAATGGTTTTTTAACGTATGTAGGATTTAAGCTGAAAGAAAACTGGGCCGAAGTTATGAAATACAGCCATACCATTGATATTGTAGTTGTTGCAGTACTTGGGCTTGCATTTTTATACTATGCGTATAAAATCTTTGTAAACCTTACAAAGAAAAATACAGTTAGCTAATCCTAATTATGCGTTTATTCGGACTGATCGGCTACCCGCTTTCACATTCTTTTTCGGCAAAATATTTTGCCCGAAAGTTTGAAACGGAAAATATTCCTGATACGGACTACCGGCTTTTTCCATTGGAGAATATTACTGATGTCACTTCTCTTATTGCTCTTCAACCTGATTTACAAGGTTTTAATGTCACCATTCCTTACAAGCTTGCAATTCTGCCCTATCTCGATCATATTTCAGATGCAGCCAAATCCGTTGGAGCAGTAAATTGCGTTAAAATTGATAGAAATGAATCTGGTGTTGAGCTTATGGGCTACAATACTGATGTGTATGGTTTCCGGGAATCATTGATACCAGCTTTAAAACCTATCCATAAAAATGCGCTTGTCCTTGGTACAGGCGGAGCAGCAAAAGCCGTTTGTTACACTTTAAATGAATTGGGAATCACGTATAAGCTGGTTTCTCGCACAGGAGGTGAGAACTCGGTTCTACAATACACCCAGCTTACAGAAAATATAATCAGCGATAATCTGCTAATTATCAACACATCACCCGTAGGTACATTTCCTGACATTGATAAATGCCCGGATATTCCTTATCATTTCCTTACAAGCAAGCATTTACTATTTGATCTTATCTATAACCCTGCTGAAACTAAATTCCTCAGGCTGGGCCGTGAAGCCGGTGCTACGGTTTTGAATGGATCAAAAATGCTGGAACTTCAGGCGGAGAAGTCGTGGGAGATTTGGAATAGGTAGAATGGTGGATGTGAGATGTACAATGTTGGATGTTATACAGCAAATTTCCCTTCCCTAAATCCTGATCTCTAAACCCTAAACCCCAATTCCAATGTCAGTCCTGATGCAATTTGCCATGTTTCCAACCGATAAGGGAGCAAGTGCCAGTTCTTATGTAAGCCGCGTAATAGCCATGATTCGTGACTGCGGTTTCCCGTACCAACTCAGCGCCATGGGAACTATAATTGAAACCGAAACGCTGGAAGAGGCTCAATCGGTCGTAACCAAAGCATATTCGTTGTTACAAGCGGATTGTACCCGGGTTTATTGTACGGTTACCTTCGATATCCGCGATGGCGCAGTTGGGCGAATGCAGCAAAAAATCGCAGCCATCGAAGAAAAAATAGGCCCGGTGAATCACTGATCCCTGCGGATTACTTCGATCGTAAAATCAGCTGCCAATGCGGCTAACGCGCCAACAGCTGCAAGAACCGGCGCAATTACAGCGCCGATAACGCCCAATGTTACAGGAATTTCAAGGTAAACTTTACCATCATGGTCCTTGATAATAATCCGGTTTACATTACCTTCTTCAATAATTTCCCGGATTTTACGAAGCAGGTCTTCGCCTTTGACTTTAAATTCGGAGGAGTTCATTTTTTAGAGGCTTTTGCTATATGACGAAACTTATGCTTGCAAGTTACATTTCCCTTTATTAGTCAGGGTTTCACTTTAAGTTAAGCCCTGACTAATCTCATGCTTCATGCGAAGCATTTACTAATTAAAGGGAGTTTTCCAAAATATCAGATAGTTGGTGCCATGGATGAATCCTCGTATTATAAAGTGTTTGCACCTTATCGCCACCATATACCAACGAAGCATTTGCAGGCGGCGTTTTAGTAAGCTCACTGAACAGATTAATTCCTTTAAAAAATTCGGGTTTTACCGTGTGCGACATTTTAATTTCTATAGGAAAAAGTTCGCTACCTGAATCAATTATGCAGTCCACCTCGTTTCCTGTGCTGTCGCGCCAAAAATTAAGCAATGGCCTTTGCCCGGTATAAGCAATCATTTTATAAATTTCGGCAATTACAAAATTCTCGTACAAAGCGCCTGCCGCATAATGTGTTTTTAATTGTTCTTTCGATTTAATCCCTAACAAGGTACATGCCAGGCCGGTATCATAAAAATAAAGTTTAGGAGCTTTAATCAGCCGTTTGTTCATATTACGAAAAAATGGTTGTAACCTGAAAACAATGAAACTGGCTTCGAGTACTGAAATCCAACTCGAAACAGTATGAAAATTTATACTCAATTGATTCGCCATTTCCGACAGGTTTATCAGTTGTCCACTGCGTGCTGCGCACATTTGAAGGAACATCTGGAACCGGCTCAGATCGCCGACCCGCAAAATGGATCTTACATCCCGCTCTACATAAGTTTGGATATAATCTGCCAGCCAATCGTATGAATTAAGTTGTTGATCATAAATGCGGGGATAAAGCCCTTGCAAAATCAGGCTGTCGATGTCGGTGGGATCAAAGGAAGAATTTTTAATTTCAGGATACGAAAAAGGCAGCAGAGTAAAAAGAGCAACTCTTCCTGCCAGCGATTGTGCAATTTGCTGAAGCAGCAGAAAATTTTGCGATCCGGTCAAAATAAATTGCCCGGTAGTCCTTGAATTATCCACTTCAACTTGTATGGCTGAAAATAAGGCAGGCACATTCTGTACTTCGTCGAGTATTACCCCGCCCCGGCACGAATGTATAAAACCTTCCGGATCTGAACTTGCATACAACCTGTCGTTCAGGTTCTCCAGGTTAATGTATTTATACCCGGGAAAAGCATTTTTTACCAGGGTTGTTTTACCCGATTGACGTGGGCCATTTACCGAAATTATTGGGATTTTTGATGCTCTCTCCTGAATTATGCTTTGTAATTGCCTTGTTATCATTTTTATTGCAAATTAGTAATTGTATTTCTAATTTGCAAATATATGAATTATCCCAATTTTGACAGCATTAATATCATTGAATTTTCTGTTATATTGCATAATTTGTACTTTTGCAGACATGTTCCGATACCTTTTATCAATTTCCACACTTTTACTTTTGCTGATACTGGTTTCGTGCCACGGCAAACGTGCCGGAAACGAAAAAATGCAACTTACCGTAAGCATTATCCCTCAAAAATACCTGGCAAACTATATTGCCGGCGACAAATGCGATGTTCAGGCAATGCTTCCAACCGGTTCGAACCACGAAACCTATGAACCGGCTCCACGCGATATGGAGAAAATTTCAACTTCAAAACTTTACCTCGCCCTTGGTGCGCTCGATTTCGAACTTACCTGGCTCGACAGGCTGAAAGCTTCAAATCCCGGTATGCAGGTTGTAAACACCAGTGATGGCATACAAATGCTTAGCGGGCATATTCATGAAGATGAAAAAAGTTCAGAATCAAAAAGTCATGGCATCGACCCACATACCTGGATTTCAACCTCATGCATGAAAATTCAGGCTGCTAATATTTGTAAAGCACTTTCTGCTATTGATACAACGAATGTGTCCTTTTATAAAGCAAACCTAGGTAAGTTTATCCTGTTGGCTGATTCAGTTGACAATATAATACGTGAAAAGCTTAGAGCATCATCAGGCAAATCAATTCTGATCTTTCATCCTGCTTTGGCGTACTTTTGTCGCGATTATAACTTAACACAAATCAGCATTGAACAGGATGGAAAAGAACCATCGCCGGCTTTTATGGCTGAAATTGTGAAAACAGCAAAAGAAAAAGGAATTAAATCCATATTTATTTCCAAAGAATTTGACACCCGTAATGCCGAAGCCATTGCCAGGGAGATAAATGGGAAAGTTATCGTTTTCGACCCAATGGCTGAAAACTGGGCTAAAAATATGATTCTCCTTGCTACTTTAATTGCATCAAGCTAATTTAATATCATGAACGAACTCATCAAATTGGACAATGTTACAGCCGGTTACGACAACGGGATTGTGCTGCGCGATGTTTCGATTACGGTTTCGGATCAGGATTTTATTGGTGTAATTGGTCCGAATGGTGGTGGCAAAACTACATTGATAAAATTAATACTTGGTTTGATCAAGCCGCTTTCGGGTACAATTCAACGTTTCGATAACCAGGAAGGCAGTTTTATCGGATATCTTCCCCAGCAATCACATATAGATCGAAAATTCCCGATTACAGTCCAGGATATAGTTCTTTCAGGTTTAATGTCGGCAGGAAAAGGGTTGAGCAGGTATTCGTCAAAAGACAAAAAACAGGCTTTTGACCTTCTCGGCCAAATGGGAATAGGCCACCTGGCAAAACGAACAGCAGGTGAACTTTCGGGTGGTCAATTACAAAGGGTATTTATCTGCCGGGCACTTATCTCATCACCTAAGCTTCTGATACTCGACGAACCAAATACCTTTGTCGACAACCGTTTTGAGCATGAAATGTATGAACTGCTGCAACAGTTCAACAAAAAAATGGCCATCATGATCATTTCGCATGATGTTGGCACCATTTCTTATTTTGTTAAAACGATCGCCTGTGTAAATACGTATCTTCATTACCATCCGTCCAATATCATTACTGAAGCACAACTGGCCGGGTATAACTGCCCCTTGCAGATAATCACCCACGGAGACATTCCTCATACAGTACTTCAAAAACACGATCACAGTCACGATTACGATCACGAGTTCGCATCTCCACACAACCATACCCACGAATAATATGGCAGGAATTCTCTCATACGACTTTGTCAGCCATGCTGTTGAAGCTGCTTTCCTGGCCAGCATTACCTGTGGTTTTATAGGCGCTTATATTGTGGCGCGACGCATGGTATTTATAAGCGGTGGAATCACACATGCTTCTTTTGGTGGAATTGGTCTGGGTTATTTCCTTGGGATAAACCCGATATTTGGCGCTGCCATCTTTAGTATATTATCTGCTTTTGGAATCCGGATTGTTTCGAAACAGACGGATATACGCGAGGATTCGGCCATCGGGATTTTATGGTCGTTCGGTATGGCCGTTGGAATAATTTTCATCTATCTAACGCCTGGTTATGCTCCAAACCTGATGTCGTATCTTTTCGGCAGCATACTAACGGTTACCACCACCGACCTAACTTTAATGGGAATACTGGCGGCAGTCACCGTAGCTGTTTTCCTGCTTTTTTACCGTACCATATTATTTATTTCGTTCGACGAGGAATATGCCCGTACGCACAAAGCACCTGTAGAGACATTTAACTACCTGATGCTGACTCTGGTGGCCTTAGTGATTGTAATAAATATCAGGGTTGCCGGAATTATACTGGTAATTTCATATTTAACCATACCGCAAAGCACTGCCAATCTGTTTGTTAACGACCTGAAGAAAATTATTATTCTTTCGATGATCATTAGTTTTGCCGGAAGCATCACCGGTTTGTTTTTATCCTATTACTGGAATATTCCTTCGGGAGCCACTATTATTTTTGTTTTTGTTTTGATTTTTATGATTGCAAGGGGAATTGTTTATCTGCGTGATATAAAACAGAGAAAAAGCTCAATATCAGACAGGTAGTTCTAAATTTGATTTTTCAAATTTAAGTATTTAGATCAACATATTAACTCTCACAAAAGTTATATACAAGATAAAACGTTCCCATATTTTCCTAATTTCGTTAACTTTGTTTTACTGAGTAACAGGAAAATTCTACTTTTAGAAAACAGAGGTGATATGAACCAGGTCCTTGTTGTTTCCGACGGCACTGGGTGAACAGCCAGGCAAGCATTAAATGCGGCAATCACACAGTTTCCCTGGATGGAAATTGAAGTGATGGTTTATGCTGATGTTCAATCGCACCATTAATTATTTTCGGCTAAATCGATCGAGGAAATCGCTTCAGAGATACTGGCAATAATGGCGGGAAGGAAAAGATGATTAGTCCCCGACCTGAAGGTCGGGGCAATAGATATTCTAAAGGTTGGCAAAAGACATACTGATAAGATCAATCGACTTTGATCATCTTATAATCCTGAAGCTTAACGATATTAACATACTGGTTTTGAAAGCCAGTACCCGGAACAGGATTGGGAAAATTAAAATTATACTGCAAACCGGTTCCCTTGTAATCCGGCAGGCAGGTTGTGTACTTATTGCCATACTGCATCAATGATGTCAGGAAATACCACCCGATATCAAATCCCAGGTAAGCATGTTTTGATGACAAGGGCACAGCGCCATATTTATTCTTAAATTGTGTATTAAACTGCTGAACTGCTTCACTTTCATAGTCAATATAACTTGAGGTAACCTGGTGAAAATTAAGATTAACAAGAAACTCCGTTTCCAAATCGAGTTCTTCCCATCCATCCATTCCAATCAGAATTATATCGTTAGATTTTGAAAGCGGATTAAGCAGCGAAACAAAATTCGGAACATTGGTTTTATTATTCGAAAAGAAAATGATAATGTTTTTACCAGTGGGTTTCAGTTTTTTGGCAAGGCCGGCCATCATATCGGTCGAATAGGTTACTTCCTGCAAACTGCCTCTGAAAGCGCGGCTGGTAATGCCGGTTTTGATATTTGAAGCGAAGTCACTGATCATTATTTTCTGCTCCTTGTTATCATTCTTAACAGCAATAATAGTAGCATTTGGATACTTACTGATGATGAAAGATGAAAGTTTAGCTGCAACTCCGGGGCCTGAAACCTGTGTTTTTATAACAAAAGGATTTCCTTCAACAATATTTTCGCGGCGGGATAAAGGATTGATAATCCCAATTTCATGTTTTTTAGCAAAACGGGCCGCGATAGAAAAGGAATTTGCATACATAGGTCCAACAAACAGATCCATTTTATCCAGGCCTGGTTTACGTAATGTTTGCTTTATAGTAAGAGTATCATTTAATCGGTCGCCATCCAAAACCTGTATTCGTGCATGAAGTCCGTATTTCTCAAGCGAATCAGCTGCAAGCATAAAACCCGCGTAAAACTGGAAATAATTGAAATTTGCGAACTCCGAAGTATTTTTTGTCTCTGGTGCCTCAATGGCATCCGAGGCTGCATCAAGGTTGAACGGTAGGATTAGGGCAACATTATAAGTCGTTTTAATATTGCCGGCACTAAAGCAATCTCCAGGTACGCCAGTCAGCACTTGTGTTACAGGAGCTACAACACTTTCAGATTCTTTTTTTGCTGTTTGTTTAACTCCGCTTTTAGCATCCGATTTGCGTAACTTCAAAACCATACCCGCCTTAAGTCCCCCACTCAATTCTGGATTCAGGTCAATAAGATCATCAACTGATATATTGTGAGCTTTTCCAATGCTGTAAAGCGTTTCACCGGTTTTTACAATAACTTCATCCGGATTCGATTCAGCTTTTATCGCTTTTTGAGAAGGAACTTCTATAACAGCATTTTTTTCACTGGATTTCTTCTTTGGAATTCTGATTTCCATCCCATCTTTCAACCCATCGAAGCCTGGATTTGCATTGATGATATCGTCAACACTAACATTATATTGTTTTGAAATACCATAAAGGGTTTCCTGCTTTTTTACCTGGTAAAGTATATAATTCTGATCATCAGCAGGTTTACTTTGTTCTTTAGGCTTTTCAGCAGGCTTTGCCTGTTCATTCTTTATTTCTGTCTTTGGTTTAGTATCTGCATCCGGAATTGCTACTATTGATCTTTGAGGAATCCGAAGAACCATATCAGGTTTTAATCCCTGGGCAATTACAGGATTATCAGAGCTTATTTCTTCAACTGATACATTGTAAGCTTTTGCAATTGCAGCAAGAGTTTCACCTTTATTAACGAAATGCATGAAATAGGGCTTCCCCTTGTAATTCTCAACTACCGACGACCGTTTCACAGTTACATCTTGTGCAAAAGAATGGTGAGTAACGGTAGCTGCGATAAGCAGAAGCAGAAAAGTGAATAAACGAAAACGCATGGCAATAAAAGTTTGTAAAAAAAAAGAAGGCGGCACAGAGTGTAAATGTAAGCAAAAACCAGACCAGTATTTACAATCGGTTTCAGATGTGGGATCAGATTACAAGGTAATAAGGTCGTAACTTACTCCCATTCAATAGTTGCTGGTGGCTTAGAACTTATATCGTAAACAACACGATTAATGCCTTTCACTTTATTAATAATTTCACTCGAAACTGCTGAAAGAAATTCATAGGGAAGGTATGCCCAGTCAGCAGTCATTCCATCTGTTGAAGTTACAGCCCTGAGAGCAACCACATTTTCGTAAGTACGCTCATCACCCATTACACCGACTGATTGCACGGGAAGCAACATAGTTCCGGCTTGCCAGACTTTATTGTACAAACCGTGACTCTTAAGTCCGTTTATGAAGATAGCGTCTGCTTCCTGCAGGATAGCTACTTTTTCAGGAGTAACATCGCTCAATATCCGGATGCCCAAGCCAGGACCCGGGAATGGATGCCTGTTAAGAATATTGGGATCGATAAGCAAAGTATTTCCTACACGGCGAACTTCGTCTTTAAAAAGGCTTTTGAGTGGTTCAACCACTTTAAGTTTCATAAAATCGGGTAATCCGCCGACATTGTGGTGGCTTTTAATGGTTGCTGATGGACCTTTAACCGAAACAGATTCAATAACATCAGGATAAATGGTGCCCTGAGCAAGCCATTTCACATCTTCGATCCTTTTTGCTTCTGAATCAAAAACCTCAATAAATGTCCGGCCGATGGCTTTTCGTTTCGCTTCCGGTTCTGTAATTCCTTTCAACGCATCCAGGAAAAGCTTTCCGGCATCCACGCCTTTTACATTCAAGCCCATATGTTCATAGGAATCGAGAACAGACTGGAATTCATCTTTGCGAAGTAAACCATTGTCGACAAAAATACAGTACAACTGTTTGCCAATAGCTTTATGCAGCAGTACAGCAGCAACTGAACTATCAACACCACCCGACAAACCTAGTACAACTTTATCATTTCCGATCTGAGATTTGAGTTCGGATACTGTAGTTTCGACAAAAGCGAGCGGTGTCCAGTCCTGGCTGCAACCACATATGTCGACCACGAAATTGCGTAACAATACAGTACCATCAACACTATGATAGACTTCAGGATGAAATTGGATTCCATATGTAGGTTCACCCTGAATGCAGAAACCGGCGACCTTTACATCGGGAGTGCTGGCAACAATTTTGAAGTTTCCAGGTATTTCGAGAATAGTGTCACCATGGCTCATCCAGACCTGGCTTCCATCAGTCATACCACGAACCAGTTCATTCTTATGATCAATGAATGAAAGGTTCGCGCGTCCATATTCCCTTATTTCGGAAGGAGCAATTACACCCCCATCAATCAATGACAAATACTGAGCTCCATAACATACTCCCAACAATGGGTATTTACCTCTGATTGCGGACAGATCAGGAGCCGGTGAATCTTCATCACGAACCGAATAAGGGCTGCCTGACAAAATAACGCCTTTGATATGGTTGCCCAGTTCAGGAATATGGTTAAACGGATGTATCTCGCAATACACATTGAGTTCACGTATACGCCTGGCAATGAGCTGGGTGTATTGCGAACCAAAATCGAGGATCAGAATTGTTTCGTGCATGCCACAAAGATAAAAAGAAAGTAGGAAGCAGAAGTAGCAAACTACAGGATTATAAAAATAACATTCAGCGAAAATCTGAAAGCTCAATTACTATCTACAGAAGATGAGTTTTTTATTCACGGAATTTTTCAGTTTCCAGATGAGCCCTTTAACAGGAAACTAACCGCATCTCCCGGATTAAATTCTAAAGGTTCATTTCCAGCTTCGAATAACCTCATAGGCCTGTTTCCCAATAAGTTCAAATTGTTTCCATCAACATACAAGGCAGTTGCCTCACGCAATCCAACTACTACAACATCAGTATTCAAGGCCTGGAATTCGTTAATCCGCTGTTCACGGGTTTCACCTCCATGTCCTTCAGGATTTGCATCAAGGTAATGTGGATTTATCTGGAAAGGAACCAGGTTCAACGTTTTGAATGAAGAAGGCTGAATAATCGGCATATCATTGGTTGTGCACAATGTTGGGCATGCAACATTTGACCCGGCGCTCCAACCTATAAAAGGCGTTCCGGCAAGTGCTTTTCCCCTGATGGCTGCCATAATTCCTGTTGCGTGCATCATTTCAACAAGGCGAAACGTGTTCCCACCGCCTACAACAATGCATTCGGCTTTACTTACGGATTGTACAGGATCACTTACTGTATGAACCGATTGAACTTTACATCCCCAAATACTGAAAACATCCTGAACACGGGTTGTATAATCGTCCCATGTTACAGTTACACCAGCGTAAGGCACAAACAAACAAGATTTGATGTTATGCTTTTCAATAAACTGGCTGAGTATTTCCCTTGGCCAACCTAAGTATTCCTCACCCTGATTGGTCGAATTGCTTAATAATAAGAGTTGCATGATGGTTCGATTTTATGGGTCAAAGATAAAGAAGATTTGAGTTTAAATAAAGGATGAGAGGAGTGAGAGGTCATTCAATTATAGAGGAATGAGAATTTTGAGTGTTTGAGAGGATGAAGATGTCATTCAGTTGTTGAGGGTTGAGCTGGTTGAGGTTTTAAAGATGGAGGAGTGGTCATACGATGGTCATACAATTGTTATAGGAGGCATAGTGGCTCTTAGTGTGCTTAGTGTCTTCGTGGTTCCTGCTTGCTATGTTAAACGGTGGCTATATGATGGTTATACTGTTGTCAAACATGGTCATACGTTGGTCATACAATCGGTGCTTGTGTTTTGGGACTTGGAGTTTGAAACTTGAAATTTGAGATTTGAGATTTGAGTCTTGAGTTATTCAAAATTGAATTTCAGTACATTTGCTGATTCTTAAAACAATTATGCAAAAAGGAGTTTACAATCGCGGGGCGATAATTATGCTGTGGATCACGGCAGCCATTTGGGGATTTGCGTTTGTAGCGCAGCGTGCGGGAATGGAATTTATCGGTCCGTTTACTTTTAACGGTATACGTTTTTTATTAGGCAGCGCATCATTGCTTCCACTTATATTCTGGATGAAATACAAACAGAAGAGCCCAGCGGCAAAGCAAAAGAATATTCTGAAAGGTGGACTTCTGGCTGGAGTTGTTCTTTTTATCGGAGCTTCGTTACAGCAGGCTGGAATGGTTTATTCAACTGCGGGGAAAGCAGGTTTCATAACAGGGTTTTATGTGATACTTGTTCCGCTGATTGGTCTTTTTATAGGTCAACATATTACCCGGATTTTGTGGATGGGCGCTTTTATAGCCCTTGCCGGACTTTATCTTTTAACAATTGACGGTCCTTTTGTTCTTCAATATGGCGACTTGTTGGTATTACTCAGTGCATTCTTCTGGGCAATCCATGTGCAACTCATTAACAAACTAGTTGATACGCATGCAGCACTGCCGCTTTCGGCATTTCAGTTTGCAATTTGTGGAATACTGAGTCTTACAACAGCTGTTATTTTCGAAACTATCACATTACAAACTATTCTTCAGGCAACATGGCCTTTGCTGTATGGTGGCCTGATGTCAGTTGGTATTGCCTATACCATGCAAGTTGTGGCCCAGCAACATGTACACCCGGTGTATGCTACTATCATTCTGAGCTTCGAATCTGTTTTTGCCGTTATCGGAGGATGGCTTCTGCTTAATGAAATACTTAGCTTGCGTAACCTTGCAGGATGCTTATTGATGCTGGCAGGAATGGTTATGGTGCAGGTTTGGGGAAGCCGGAAATGACATTTGGAGAAATATCCGGAATAAAATCCAATCTATTTATCATTCTTGTTGCTCCTGTATACCAACGCTGAAAGGAATAATAACGAAACCAACAGTAAAAACGCAATTATCCAATTAAGAGTATTTGATGCTTCAGTAGTATTTCTTTCTTCAGCCAGGATTTTCTCTTTTCTGATGTTTGCAATTGAATCGCTATATAATTCCATATAAGTTTCAGCAAATAAATCCTGCAAGCTGTCGGCAGTGTTGAAATTATGCAGAATCGCATTGGCGTGAGCAAGATTTCTGTAATTTTCGAGCAATTCGTATCTGGCACTTAAATTTACAGTTATCTGCAGACTTTTCGACAAATAGCCAATGGCTTTGTCCATTTCGTTGAGTTCAATTAAATTTCGGCCAATAGCGGTCATTATGGCAGATGCCTGTCGTACATTCCGGGTAGCTTCATTGCGCTTCAATAACTTCTGTAAAATCTCTATTGATTTCGCATACTCTTTCTGTGAGGTAAATATTTCGGCTATGGTGGTAAGGGTTTTATCAATATTGAAAGCATCGTCAGATTCATCACTCATTTCAAGGGCATAATTCAGGTATTTCATAGCAATTTCCGGCTTTCTCATACTCCAGTAAGTGTAGCCCAGGTTACTATTAGCCATAATTTCCTGGTATCTATCTTTAGTTTCAGCAGCAAGTTTCAATGCTTCGTTAAAATCATGTATTGATTGTTCATAGTTTTTCAAATACGCATATTCTGCTCCCCTGTTGGTATAACTGGCAATCAGTCCAGGTTTATAGTGCTGATCTGAATAAATCTTAATACATTCATTAGTCAGAACAAGAGCTTTCCTGGTGTCTCCCTGATAAATATAAATATCGGCAATGTTTTCTTTTGTTATGGCTACTCCAATTACATCATTTAATTGTAAATCCATATCCATCGAATGTTGGTAAAATTTTAGCGCTTCATCATATTTTCCGGTCTCTTGAGCAACCAGTCCCAGGTTATTGTAACATGCAGACATTCCTTTTTTATCCCCAACTTTAGAAAATACACCAAGAGCCTGACTGTAACACAGCATAGCTGAATCTGCATTTCCAATAAAAAACCAGCATACTCCTTCATTTTTCAAAGCCAGAGCTTTTCCCTGAAGATAGTTAGATTTAGCCGAAAGCTCATTCGCCTGCCTGGCAAAATCCAATGCCTTTAACCTGTCAGTCTTTCTGTAAACTACCGATATTTCATTCATCAGATCTATTTTCTCAATACCACTTACTTTCCGCATCCGTTCAATCAAAGGTGCAGCTTCGTCCTGAGCTATCAGCAACAGAGGATAAGCCAGTATTAGAATAAAGAGTAAAATTTTCCTTTGAAACATCTTTTAGTAGTGTTGAGTTGTTATCAGAATCATTCAATCACAAAATAATGCTGGATTTTGTTGAACAAGTCTTCATGAATTAAGGGAATCGATTTAATTTGTTGAATGGACGTGAAGCGCCCCAGTATTACACGTTGATCAACTATTGCTTTAGCAGTATAAAAATCCAGGTAAGGATGCTTTTTCAATTCATCGGTTCGCACGGTGTTAATATTTATTTTTTTAATTCCACCCGAACTCACATCGCATTTAGCTTCAATTTTATCAAGTCTGTCCTGGTCAAACCCATACACCTCAAGCAACTGGTTTTTACTATAAAAGCCACCAAGCAGGTTTCGATATTTAATAATTCGTTTTGCAAAAGATGGTCCAACCCCATACAATGTTAGTAATGTTACTGAATCAGCAGTATTGAGATCGACCAGCACTTTTTTCTTTATCTCCTTAATTTCAGGTTTTCGGTCGGCATATTCGTTTTTTTGCTCAGGTATTGAAATGTACGGTTCAAGTATTTCATATTCGGAAGGAGAAATGCAAAACATACGTTTAAAATCTTCCTTTTTATAGAACTTTCCGCCTTTTGCCTCGTATTTTTTAATCACTTTTATTTGCCAATCCTTCAGTCCCATCTTGCTCCACTGTTCTGATGGCAGCATATTGGGGTTAAAAATAAATGGTGTGATTTTATTTTCTGCAACCGATCGGTCCATTTGCTGAAAGTCGAGCCGGCGTGCTTCATCAACCGAATCGGCAGTATTTTTCAGATTTGCTTCAAACTGTTCTATTTCTTTGGCAAATTGTAAAAACGCTTCCGAATTGTCGTTAAAAGTGACTTTGACCAGGTATGGATATGCCAGCACAGCCAGAATTATAGCTATAACCACAATGATACCATTGCGTTCACCTTTATTAAAATTTAAATAATTCTTTAAATCATCAAGCATAAACAGATAGCATAAAACATACTGTAAATGGTACAATTCCAAGCAATTATAGTAAAAAGACAATTCCCTGTTAAAGGTATGATAAATCTTTGTTTGTCGTGTAAAAGTCCTCTTTTGAAATTAAATATTCCTTTTAATTATTCACTTTTCCCTTTTCCCTCCAAAACGCGTCCAGATATAATAAACAGGCGCGCCCATTATCACTATTATTAAGCCAGGCCAGGTATAATTGGGCTTGTAAATCAATAACACAACCATTATTAAGGAAGCAGCCGCCATGTAAATTACAGGAACAACCGGATAACCAAAAGTCTTATACGGGCGTTCAACGTCGGGTAGTTTCCGGCGAAGCGCAAATATACCGGCAATGGTCAGCACATAAAAAATCAAGACTGCAAAAACAACATAATCAAGCAAGTTCGAGTATGTACCTGTTAAACAAAGTAGTGAAGCCCATAAAGCCTGAAATTTAAGCCCGGCGGCAGGCACGGCATTTTTATTTAATTTTCCCGCACTTTTAAAGAAAAGGTTATCCTTTGCCATGGCATAATAAACCCTGGCTCCCGACAGGATTAATCCATTGTTGCAACCAAATGTCGATATTACTACAAAAGCAGCCATCAGTAAAGCTGCCATAGAACCAAACAATCCAAACATGGAAGCTGACCCCAAACGATCGTAAGCAGCATATTGAATCCCTTTTTCAAAAACACCAGTTCCATCGGCTATTCCTCGAAGCGGAAGCGCATTTAGGTAAACAAAATTAGCGAGCATATAAAGTACAGTTACAAGAGTAACTCCTGTAACCAGGCTAAGTGGGATATTCCGTTTCGGATTTTTCACTTCTGCCGCGGCAAAAGTGATATTGTTCCAGGAATCAGATGAAAAAAGTGATCCAACCATGGCTACACCTATGGCTGCAATCAACGCCCAGCCACTCAACACTGAACCATCCATGGCAACAGGCTTCCAGAAATAGCTTTTATTTATTGCCACCGCATCAGGATTTCCCGCAAAAAACAAACCAAGAATAATAAACCCGATCAATAAACCAACTTTCAGGAAAGTAAAAATATTCTGCACCCATTTGCCATTCCGGATTCCCTGCAGGTTGTTAAATGTAAGAACCAATATCATTGTTATTGCTAACAGGTGTACAGTACTTATTTTCAGTATTCCAAGGTTAAGAAGAATATTAGTTTCGGAAAACCACGGAACTAGTACACCGGCAAACTTAGAGAAGGCCATCGCTACAGCGGCAATTGTTCCGGTTTGAATTACTGTGAAAAATGTCCATCCATATAAAAAACCAGCTAAAGGATTGAATGCTTCGCGCAAATAAACATATTGCCCTCCGGCTTTTGGCATCATCGAAGCCAGTTCGCCATAGCTGAGCGCGGCAAATATTGTCATGATGCCGGTGATAATCCACACGATCAGCATCCAGCCGGGAGCACCCACATTCCGGACTATATCGGCACTTACGATAAAGATGCCTGAGCCTATCATTGATCCGGCTACCAGAGCAGTGGAATCAATAAAACCAAGGCTTTTCTTGAATTCCGGCTTTCCTGTTTCCATAGTGTACACAGTTATTCTTTAGTATCAGTATAAGAATCAGTTCCGCCCTTAGGTTTAGTAAACAAAACACGTATGAAAAAATAAAGAGTCAGGCCGGTTATAATAACCTCAGCCGAGACCATAAATATAAGTGCTTGAGTTTGCATAAATTTTTCAGTTAAATAAATTGTGAACGTTAAGTATGTATCAGTTTAAAATTAATGGAATTGAGAGGATCAAATTCTGTGTTCCCGAACTCTTTTCCGGTACGCGATATAAACTGTAAATCCTATTAAAACAAAAATCAGGGTAAGCAGGAAACGAGAAATATCAATATAGAACACTTTATTGATTACTCCACCGGTATATAATACATCTCCTGCATTTACTTTATCACCTGGTTTTACAACCAGTTGGTTTTTGGATTTGTATTCAAATGCTGCATACGTTTTTACATCATCAATTGTTTCTGTTACTCGTATATAATTCCGGTTTCGCAGAACATAAACAGAATCGACAGTTCCTGATTTTTCCGAATAAAAGGCATCAGTAAAATATTTATGATTCGGGCCGATATTGTTGTGCAGCATTTGTCCTAAAATACTTTCGCGATGCAATTCCCATCCGCGGAAACTAAGTTTACTCCAGTCATCATTTACAGGGCGAATGGCCGATCCGAAGAAAACAGCTATCAGCATAAGTGGAGTTACATACTTAAGAATGAACTTATAAACATTCGGAATTTTGATATCCGCACCTGCCGTGAGTTCGTCCCATCCTTTTTTAACCCCGAAAACCCAGGAAAACAAAATTATCTCAAGCATGGCAAATACCACAAGCGAAACGGTTCCCGCCCAGTAATCATATTCGTCAAACACACCTTCCTGGAAGAAAAATACTGTAGGCAGACCCAGCACAAGCACTGCCACACCAAAAGCAATTGCTGAACTTCCACGCCTCCATTTAAATTCATCCATCAGGAACGACATACAAGGAGTCCCCATAGCCAGTGAACTGGTAATTCCCGCAAAGAATAAGAGTCCGAAAAATGAAACTCCGGCCAGCACCGAAAGTATCGGCCCCCAATGGTCGAACAGGAAAGGCATCACTCTGAAACCTAGTCCAAGTCCGCCAAGTTGAGTGAGTTCCAAAACTTTATCGAGGCCAAAATAACCAATAGAAATTGGGATGATTATGGCGCTTCCTAAAACGACTTCAACAAATTCATTCATCCAGCCGGCCGACATGGAATTTAATACGATATCATCTTTTTTCTTAACATATGAAGCATAACATTGTACCGAACCCTGCCCCAGCGAGAGTGTGAAAAATATCTGACCTGCTGCAGCCAGCCATACTTTGGGATTCATTAGCGAATCATAATGTGGAGTCCATAAAAAATTCAACCCGACAACACCATCAAACAAAGCCCCTTCGTGACCTGCTCTAAGTGTAATTCCCCGGATTGCAAGGAAAACACCAAAAATTATAAGCAGTGGCATCATGATCTTGGCAGCTTTTTCAACACCGCCGCTTAATCCTTTGCTGAGAATCCATACATTCAACGCCAGGCATAAAACATAAAAAACTACGGCTTCGTAGGGAATACCGGTTGTTGTAGTCGAAATATCCAGGTAATTGGTAAAAAATTCCGAAACACCGTGCTGAGTTAATCCATGAAATGTACCCATAGCGGAGTGCATAGTGTAGGATAAAGTCCAGCTTTCAATATAGCAATAATAAGCAGCAATCGAAAGGTTAGAGAAAATTCCGAATACCCCTATATATTTCCAGAGCCATTTGCTGTTCATTTTATGGAAAGCGAACGGCGTGGTGTGGTGCCCGAATTGCCCGCCATACCGGCCTGAAGTCCACTCAACAAATAAAAGGGGAATTCCCATTAATAGAAAACATATCAGGTAAGGAATTATAAAAGCACCTCCGCCATTTTGAACTGCCTGCATCGGAAAACGCAGAAAATTTCCAAGTCCAACAGCATTGCCGGCCATAGCCAGTATTAATCCTACCCTGGAACCCCAAGCTTCGTTGTTTGTAGCCATATTTGTTAGTAGTTGATTAGTTTTGGGTTAGTTCGTTAATTGGTTAATCGTTATTGGTTAATCGTTAATCGTTATTGGTGAATTTAATAGTAACAGGGCTGTCCAGTCTTTATTTCTAGATTTTATTTCAATAATTCATTCCCGATCCTGCACTCAAGGCATTTTTTTGCATCGCAATAGTTAGTTTTTAATTCGAGAAGCGCCTGTGTATTGGCTGCTGCTGAAACATCCATACCAAGTGCAGCCCATTGGGTGATGATGGAATTTTTCTCACCTTTAAGCATCATCAGCAAATCCACAGGTTTTTCAGTTATCTCTGTATCACTCCGGCGGCGTCCGTAGGCTAAAAGTATGGGAGCCACCAGGTTAATCAAAAGCAGATCGATGGACGACAGTCCCAGTGTTTTGTGCCGGTATGCCGAAACATTATCAAAAGTATAGTGTGTATTCCAATATTCCGAAGCCTCGGCGCCAAAAAGTTTTCGATATGTATTCACGTCATTCGAATTGAATAACTCGCCGATGATCGACTGCGAATGATGAATGATTGATGCAAACTGGGCCAGCCGCAACGTTGGGAAGTTACCAGGATGAAGACGCATAAACCTCCACAGATGTGCATCTATGGGGTTGAGATCAAATTTGCTTTTCAGGAAGTCATATTCCGT
The DNA here is from genome assembly GCA_963665485.1 of Bacteroidales bacterium. Classification (GTDB taxonomy): domain Bacteria; phylum Bacteroidota; class Bacteroidia; order Bacteroidales; family UBA4417; genus UBA4417. Next base: position 4,393,870 of record OY762227.1, read on the forward strand.
TTTAAGCTTTTGCGGGTATTCATCATTAAATGAACCTCCCAATAAACCGGCTTGTCCGAACACCATAGCTTCGACCTGGAAAAGATCGTCGGCATGTTTTGCTAAAAACGGGAAGGGTAAAGACTGAGCAAGCATCTCAAAAGCCTGGTTATTGAGTTTAAAACCCATATTGCGGGCAAGTAAACGGTAAAAAGTGTAAGCCCAGTCATTGTTTGTTAATGAAAGAATATGTTCAACCTCCAGAGATTTTCGTTCCAGCCTTTCAACCAGAACCCTGTCGAACCATGCATTTCGTAAAAAGGGATCAACGCGAGTTACCATTGTATTGCACGGTATCCATTGCCGCGAAGCCATAAATCGAAGGTAGTTTTTCCAGGAATTTTCATTGTAAAGCCCGTCCAGTTCAATTGTTGGAATTGCCGTACCATCAACACGAAAAACCGGCTGATCATCCCGAAACACTACATGAAGAATTACATTGTCATAACTCATATCCTGTTGATGGTTATGACGTTTCCAGTCGGAGGATTGTAAATGAATTTCGATATTGCCTGCCCAAATAGTTTCTCCTATACGAATCTTTGCATTAAAAAAATCAGGGCCTGAATCTGTATTATGTGTACCGGGATGCAAAACCTCCACCTGTTCGCCGGTTTGGAGAACCAGGTTAGGGGAATAAAGCCGGTATTGCCAGATATAATGCAGGAATTCCTCTGTCATGGAACAAATATAAGGGAAAAATAAAATGCATAACTCAATTTTTTATTTCCGGAAATCTCAGAATTATAAAATTTATATAACCAGGCTGATTGGGATCGTCAGAGTTATGATTCTTCTTATTGAATAAACATCTTAAATATGAAGCAATCAGAAGTTCAAATAACGCCTCCTAACCGAAGTATCAATCATTAAAGAGTAAATAAACTTACCAACATGAAACCTTTTATTTAGTCAATAAATTGATTTCTATCACCTTACAATATTTTAATACAATTCCATGTTAAAGTATTGTTAATATATCATTTAGTCGCTATCTTTGCACCTATTAGATCATGTATTAAGTACCATTACGACGTATGGAAGATTTGAGCGACCTGGTTAAAGGGCTGGATATTAAAAGCAGGCAACTGGCACTCAAACACAAAAAACTTAAAAATGACTTTGACCAACTTCAAAAAAAACACCTGGAAACAGAGAACATTATAATCCAACATAAGCAAATCATTTTAGAACTAGAAAAACAAATACAAATACTAACAATAGCAAAATCAATCCCAACCGGCAAGGAGTCATCCATAGCCAAGAAGAAGATAAATGAATTATTGCGGGAACTTGATACATGCATTGATCTTTTAAACAATAAAACAATATAATAGCCTATGGCAGACGAATTACCAATCACCATTACTATAGCAGGAAGGCCTTACAGGCTAACCATCAGTCGTAATGAGGAGGAAACTATTCGTAAAGCTGCGAAACATATTGAAGGACAAATAAGTCACTATGCAGAAAACTTTAAATACAGCGATAAACAAGATTTATTAGCAATGGTAGTATTACATTTCGCTACCTTGGCTATTAACAATCAGGAGGAAGTAACATTTATGACTACCAGTTTATCTCCTACACTAACTAACATCGACAGCATATTGACCGAAGCTTTAAAAGACTGATGTAAAACGTTCTTTGAAAATACAAAAATAAAACCCGCGTTAATTCAATCCGTTTGGAAACTCAACATATTTGCAATCGGGCGAAGCCATTGAAATAACAGGACAGGCCTTACCTTATACCTCCGCGTGTAAGGATTCTCTTCGGGGAACATTGGAAGTCCGACGATTTCAGGCAGCCTAATCTTGTCGTTTTGGGGTTTCCCAAAATGCATGAATTAATTGCGGGTTTTTTCTTTTATCTTCAAGCTATTTCCTTACCCGGTTATATGTTAAACCCTTATAACCACTATGAAATGACGAATATTATAGTAGCTGTTATTGCAGCTATTGTCGGGATAGGTGCAGGAATCGCCCTTGCGACCTCCCTGCTACGTAAGTCGATCGAAAAAAAGAGCATTCATCTGATTCAGGACGCAGAAGAAAAAGCGGAAATGATCAAAAAAGAAAAGATGCTCCAGGCTAAAGAGAAATTTCTCCAGCTTAAGACAGATCACGAAAACATGACTCAGGAAAAAAACAACCTGATAGCAAAAAACGAAAACCGGCAAAAACAGCGCGAACAACAACTGAACCAGCAACATTCCGAAATCCAAAAGAAAAACGAAGAAGTTCAGAAACAACTCAAAGAAGTTAACGAATCAAAAGCAAATCTTGATCAACAGAAAGAAATCATAACCCGCAAACAGCAGGAAATTGACAAAGCTCACAAACAATATATTGAGCAACTCGAAATCATTTCGGGCCTGAGTGCCGATGATGCCAAAACCCAGCTGATTGATAACATGAAAGATGAAGCCCGTACCCAGGCTATGGCATCTATCAACGATATTATTGACGAGGCTAAACTAAAAGCCAATAACGAAGCTAAAAAAATCATTGTTGAAACAATTCAGCGGACAGCTGCTGAGCAGACAATCGAGAATACAGTTTCCGTTTTTAATATTGAAAGTGAAGAAATAAAAGGCCGTATCATTGGCCGCGAAGGCCGCAATATCCGCGCCCTCGAAGCTTTAACCGGGATTGAAATCATTATTGATGATTCGCCGGATGCCATTATCCTTTCCGGTTTTGATCCCGTTCGCCGCGAAATTGCCCGCCTTTCGTTACACAAACTGGTTACCGATGGTCGTATTCACCCGGCACGCATCGAGGAAGTTGTAGCCAAAACCAAGAAACAGGTAGAACAGGAAATGATAGAAGCCGGTAAACGGACAACTATCGACCTGGGTATTCATGGTCTGCATCCTGAACTGGTAAAACTGATAGGCAGGATGAAATACCGTTCATCGTACGGGCAGAATCTTTTACAACACTCGCGTGAAGTAGCAAACCTCTGCGCTACTATGGCTGCCGAACTCGGACTTAATGTGAAGAAAGCCAAGCGTGCCGGACTTCTCCATGATATTGGAAAAGTTGCCGAAAACGATGCCGAATTGCCACACGCAATCCTGGGAATGAAAATTGCCAAGGAATACAAGGAACAACCGGACATTTGCAATGCCATAGGAGCTCACCATGATGAAATAGAAATGGAAACGCTTATCGCTCCTATTGTTCAGGTGTGCGATGCCATTTCAGGAGCTCGCCCAGGTGCCCGTCGCGAAGTAGTTGAAGCTTACATTCAGCGCTTGAACAAACTCGAAGAAATAGCACTCTCCTACCCTGGCGTTGTTAAAACCTACGCCATACAAGCCGGACGTGAACTTCGCGTTATTGTAGGTGCCGATAAGGTTACTGACGAAGAATCAAACCAGATAGCTTTCGATCTTTCGCGTAAAATACAGGAAGAAATGACGTATCCCGGACAGATTAAAATTACGGTTATTCGCGAAACAAGAGCTATTAGTTTTGCAAAATAATTGAATTTAGTTTCAGAAAAGGAGTTCTTTTTAAGGGCTCCTTTTTTGCTTTAAGGATAGAGAAGGGATTGGTAACCTCACCCCCGGCCCCTCTCCTAAATGAGAGGGGTGACTACAACCCCAGGATTGTGGGTACTGACCTTTTGTTGAAAATACTTACAACTTATACCTTACATCTGATCTCTTACAATTAACTCTTACACCTTATACACCTTACCTTCCAACATCCGACATCCAAAATTCAACATCAGACATCCAACATCCAACATCTGAAATCCGACATTATAAGCAATCATGGACACCAACCAGCTCAACCTCTTTAAAAAACTTCTTCCCGGCTTATTGCCTATTTTCGTTTTTATACTAGTCGACGAATTCTGGTCAACAGAAGCAGGACTGGTGGTAGCCGTTGTTTTCGGCATTGGGCAGCTCGGATATGTTTTCATCCGCGAAAAGCGTTTCGACAGGTTTGTATTTTATGATACAGCATTATTGGTTGCTTTGGGAGGCATTTCGATTGCGCTGAATGATGAGATATTTTTCAAACTCAAACCTGCGCTTATCAACCTGATATTTTGTGGAGTACTGGGATTTTCTGCATTTAGCAGTAAAAACCTGCTTATGATATATACCCAGCGTTATATGGGCGATATGAAGATGCCGGCCGGAGCAGAGAAAGCCATGCAAAAAACCATGAAAATACTTTTCTGGATGATGCTTGGATATACCCTGTTGATAGTGTATTCAGCTTTCTACCTGAGCAAAGAAGTATGGGCATTTATCAGCGGCGCGTTTTTGTATATTCTTTTCGGATTGTTTTTCGCCTGGCAATATTTTTCGGCAAAACGCAAGCCGAAAGCGCCTGAAAATTTTGCAGAATGGGTTCCTCTGGTTGACGAAAAAGGAATGGTAACCGGCAAAGCTACGCGAGCTGAAGTTCATCGTGGCCTAGGGAAACTTCACCCTGTAATACATTTGCATATTATAAACAGCAAAGGAGAAATCTACCTGCAGAAACGCGCCATGAATAAAGATACTTTCCCCGGCAAATGGGATACATCCGTGGGCGGTCATGTGGATCTGGGCGAAACCATCGAACAAGCTTTATTACGTGAAACTGCTGAAGAATTAAACATTACAGGAATTCATCCCATTCCAATGGTTCAGTATAAATGGGAAACAGAAATTGAATCGGAACTGGTATTCAGTTTCAGGGCATTGTATAATGCCACACCTGTTTTCAACAAACTGGAAATTGATGAAGGCCGGTTTTGGAATATTAATGAAATAAAGAAAAACCTGGGAACCGGTATTTTTACGCCGAACTTCGAGAATGAGGTTCCTGTACTATTAAAGGCAATGGGACGAAGCTAAAAGGCTGGAAGTCGGGAGTCCGGAGACGGAAGACGGAAGCCTCCCAAATGACCTCATGTTGCTCCCAAATGACATCATGTTGCATCCAAATGACCAGATGTTGCTCCCAAATGACCTCATGATGTACCCAAATGACCTCATGATGTACCCAAATGACCTCATGATGCACCCAAATGACCTCATGATGCACCCAAATGACCTCTTGATGTACCTAGATGACCATATGATGTACCCAAATGACCTCAAGATGTACCCAAATGACCTCATGATGCACCCAAATGACCTCAAGATGCATCCAAATGACCTCATGTTGTACCTAGATGTTGTTCAACCGGGAATAATCGCTGGGTCGTGCCGACCGCTCTGATAATGAGGTAATTTCTTGACTGCGCCAATGAAATTGTAGTGCTAAGTTGAAAATTAAGGGATATGAGATAACCAGAAGGTGCTATTCTGCAATCCGCAATCCGCAATCAAAAATCCGCAATCAAAAATCCGCAATCCGCAATTTACTGAAACTTCTTGAATGCTGTAGTTACTGCGTGGCCACCAAAACCAAATGTATTGTTTAAAGCGACCAGCACTTCGCGTTTGCGGGCCTTGAGCGGAGTAAAATCAAATTTCGGGTTAAATGCAGGATCGATAGTATGCAGGTTTATACTTGGATGCACCAGCCCGGTTTCGATAGACTTTATACATGCAATTGCTTCGACGGCAGCGGCGGCGCCTAACATATGGCCAGTCTGCGATTTGGTAGCGCTTATGCTTATCCCGGCCAGGCTATCCTCACCGAAAAGCTTTTCGATGGCTCTGCATTCGCTGATATCTCCTATGGGTGTCGAAGTGGCATGCGCGTTGATATAGCTTACATCCTTTTTTGTGACACCGGCATCAACTATAGCTCCTTCCATTGCCAGTATGGCCCCAAGGCCTTCGGGATGAGTGGCTACCACGTTGTAGGCATCCGAAGCTGCGCCGTAGCCGGCTAGTTCGCAGTAGATTTTTGCGCCGCGGTTCAAGGCATGCTCAAGCTCTTCGATCATCAGTATTCCGGAACCTTCGCCTATTACAAATCCATCCCTGCTGACATCAAACGGGCGTGAAGCGGTTTCGGGCGAATCGTTCAATGTCGATAATGCCTTTATAGCGTTGAAACCGCCTACCGATGCTTCCGTAATCGGCGATTCGGCACCACCGGTAATAATTACATCAGCCCGTCCAAGCCGTATCAGGTCAAGGGCATTGGCAATAGCGTTATTCGACGAGGCGCAGGCCGATGCAATCGAATAACTGATGCCATGCAGACCGTAACGGATAGATATCTGCCCGGCAGAAATATTAGGGATCATTTTGGTAACAAAGAACGGGCTGAAACGAGGTATTTTTCCATTAGCGGCAAAGCCTAATACTTCTTCCTCAAAGGTAATCATCCCTCCTATCCCGGTGGCAATAACAACTCCAATACGGTTGCGGTTGCAGGCATCGAGGTTTATACCTGAATCCTTCATGCACTCATCGGTGGCTGCCAGGGCATATTGAGTGTACAGGTCGATCTTGCGTACCTCCTGTTTTTCCATGTATTGCAGGGGATCGAAACCTTTTACCTCGCAGGCAAACTTTGTTTTGTGTTGTTCCGGATTGAAGCGCGTTATGGTTGCCGCTCCGCTAGTTCCTTTTACAAGTGCTTTCCAGAAATCATCAAGATTATTGCCTATGGGTGTTACTGCTCCTATGCCTGTAATTACTGCTCGTTTCATCTGTTATTAATTTGTTTTTTAAAGGTCAGATGCCTGCCCGATGCAGGCGGGGAATACGCCATAATATCATTTTCGGTTGGTGTAAAAATTTTCTCATGGCTATTTCATGTGTTATTAATTTGGTAGATATTAATTCGCTTTTCGCTCTCCAAAACCTCACCCCCCATCCCCTCTCCTTGAAAAAAATGAGAGGGGTGACTATACCCGGGAGATTTTTATAATCCAGCTAAACTCGTACTATTCATTATTCACTATTCACTCCTCAAATCCTCAAGTATTGCATTGCAGAAGCTTTTATACTCAATTTTATCGATCAATCGGGCGAGTTGCAAGCTTGCGATCAGGCTCGAAAGAATTAATAAAGCTTTGATCTGAGGATCTTCCTTAAACGCAAAAATGCCCTTTTCCTTTCCCGATGCCAGCGTAGCTGTTAGCCAGTCGAGGATAATTTGCGACATGCGCTTTAGTTCTGCTACCGTGTTATTACTGAGCGAGGGAATATCAGGGCCCAGTGACCCGACAATACACCTTTTCTGCTCGCGGTGGCTTTTGGTATAAATCTTTATAAAAGTCTCAAGCTGGTGCCATTCGTCGAAACCGCGGCTATACATATTATCAGTCATTTCTTCAAAACGCTGTATATTGGTTTTTACTATACTAGTTCCCAGATTCTCCTTCGAAGGGAAATAGTAATGTATGGCCGCATTTTTAATACCCAGCTCCGACGAAATATCCTGGTAGCTGAAGGCGTTGTACCCCTTGGTACGGATAAGGTCTTCGCCTAGTTCTATTATTTTCTCGCGAGTGATTGACATATATTTAGTGCATTGTGCATTGTGCTGAGTGCTGAGTGCTGAGTGCTGAGTGCTGAGTGCTGAGTGCTTGGTACTGCGTGCTTTGAACGAGATTGAGTGAAGGATACCGATAAAAAGCCCTTTTCACACCTTCTCAAATTCTCAAATTCCTACATTAACACATTAGCACATTAGCACATTAACTCATTATCACATTACTGAATTATCACATTAAAAAACAAACCGCGGCAAATATACTTACTACTAAGTAAGTTTGCAAAATATATTTATCCTTACACCGTACAAAGCCGTCTGCTTTTCCACTAATTATATTCTGAAGTAATAGTAAAATAAGGACTTGCAGGAATCGGAAGCTATTCTGAAAACAAACAAAAACTTTATATTATTTTTTGAAACAGCAGGAAAAATTTCCCTTAATGCATTTTTTATACTGTTCCGGGGACTGATCCGTACCGATTTAAATTTCAAAAAATTGTTATTAACCACCGCTGTACTCTGAATATTTAATTTATACATTTACAATTTCAGCAGGCTTGCAAATATTTTATAATTCATACCATCAGGTTTCGCTTTAAGGATATGTTTATGCAAATTTAAATCATCACAACTTAACATATAGATTTATCCTGAAAGATAATTTTTGAAACCCTCGCTGACTCAAATTTGTAACTTTGCGAACCGTTCTTCTAACCTAAGCGAATAAATTTGCCATAGTTTAGCAAAATAATTCTCAAGTTGGCATGCTATTAACATGTACAATTTATCAAAAATGTTGTTATGCAATCTGTAAAATCGTATAGCCAGCGTGAGGAAAAGGCAAATTATCTTACTCATGCCTTCGGGGTGATTATGGCAATTGTTGCTACGATCGTTTTAATAAGAAGGTCTGTTACTGCCGGCAGCGTATGGGCTATTGCAGCATATTCTGTTTTCGGGTTTGGGATGTTGGCATGCATGCTGTCGTCGACCATATATCACTATGTACAGAAACCGGAACCAAAGGCTATTTTGCGTCATTTCGATCACGCCAACATCTATGTGCTAATAGCGTCTACTTATACGCCTTTCACCCTTATATTGCTGCGTAACGAAAGGATGTGGGGCTGGGGACTTTTTGCATTGATCTGGTTGATAGCTTTTATCGGGATAGCGTTTACCCTTGGCACACTCAAAGCCAACAACAACTTCAAAACGGCTTCGTATGTTTTAATGGGGATGTGCATATTAATTGCAATTAAACCGTTTATTGATGTTGCCCGGGCCGAAGACTGCATGGCCGTATTATACTGGTTGGCAGCCGGTGGGGTATTTTATATTGCAGGTTCGTTTTTATACGCTCTTGCCAAACACGAGTTTGTTCACACCATATTCCATGTATTCGTACTGTTTGGGTTGGCATGTCATATTGCGGCAGCTTACCTGATACCGCTGTAAGTAGTATCAAAATGAAAAATTTCCTTTAAATGAGTAAGGGTAAATTAGCTTTCACGTGTAGTATATATAGGAATTTCATATTACTATGTCAAGCATATTGATAAACCGGCTTTTATATATCAGGCCGGTGAGGCACAGCCATATTGAATTCAATACAATCGATGATACGAATGCACTCCTAATATTCATCGTATGAAGATTAATACCCTACTGTTTCTGCTTTGCCTCTTTACTGGCATTGCTTCGGCCCAGGAGGCACGACAGAAGTTTATTGGTGCCGAAGCAGGAATTACATTTATTGAAAGTGAGATGCCCGATATGGATTATATACGGGGCGAAATTGCCTCTTATCCGGGTGGGTATACAAACAGCAGCCTTACAGGCATATCATACAAAAGTTATTTTGGCTTAAAACCCGGATATTTTACGTTAAATAATAAACTGGGTATTCAAACAGGTATACGGTTTTCGAGAATAAATAATTCAGTGGGCAAGAACAGTTACCTTGCCAACACTACGGATTATTTTTATTGCTTATACCGGGAGGATGGAGTAAACACTGAATACCTGAAAGTAAACCAGATTATTCAGAAATCGGACTACCTGGGAATACCGCTTGAAATAAGTTATTTCCCCTTTAATCCGCACTTATTCCGTTTTTACTTCAAATTGGGAGCCGAACTGAATTTCCGCTTGCAAACACGAACAGATATAGTGTTTACTGATGCAGCGATGGAAATATATCAAACCGAACTGGCTACCAAAGTCGGAGAACCCGAAACACTAAATGTTTCCGTTTATGGTGCCGCCGGAGTAAGGATCGGAAAGGAATCGAAGCCATTGTTCAGTATTGAATTGAGTTTACCCTGTTTATTCGTAACTCCTGAAACATCGGGTTTGGCAAATCCGCTGTTTGGAAGCGGAATCCAGGTAAATTATCAGATACCTATTACATCCAAAGTCAAAGTACAATGAAAAAGCTATTCCTTATTTTCGCTGCGTCAATATTGATTTTTTCAGCTTGTTCAAAAGAAAATGAGCTTAAAAAGTCGGTTTTTGTATACGACAAAGAATTCGTTGATTTGCCTGCATATTCCGAATGGGGGTACAATACATTTGGCGCGTATTACGACAGGACACCTTTCGTCTCGAATAATTCGACTGTACCCGCAAAAATAATCGTGCAGAATAATGCGCTGTCATTTGTTTTAGCAGGATTCAAACCGTCGGAAAATTATTACAGCAATTCAGAAATGACACTGACTTTCAAAATGCCAGGTTTTGCGCCGGCAGACTATACCGGCCTTTTACTGTTAAAGGATTCAGTACTCGATCTTTCAAAACCAGTATACCAGGTTTTAGTTTCCATTGATACAGCGAATTATACCGCTGCCATCCTGAGCGGTGAACTTAAGTTTAAACGGGTCCAGAATCTACTGGTTGATAAAAAACAAGTTGAAGTAATTCTGTCGGGTTATTTTGAGTTTAAGGCATTAATTAACAATAAACCTATAACAGTTTCCGATGGCAGATTTGATGTTGGAATAAGTTCCGATAATTTTTACAGGTATTAATTTTGAGCTGAGCTAAAAAAAGATATATCTTGCGGTACGATATGATCACTACTAAATATACAGTTTAAATGACCGGCATTTTGTTTTCCTCAAGGGTACAAAGCAGCAAAACAGTTCCGGAAAAACTGCTTTTGTACAGCTAAGAGAAATCAGGATTAAATCTTAATCAGCCAGAATATGAAGCCTGAGAGGAATTATAAAATGCTAGTTTTATTGAACATAACTATAATTTTTATATTCTATTCCTATATTTCAAATGCGCAGAATGCCCGGGGAATGGTACTCGACGAAATATCGAAAAAACCTTTGGCCGGTGTTAGTGTTTTCATAAACAGGACAGGAATCGGAACTACAACAAATGAATATGGGGAATTCCGGCTTAACTATCTCACAGAAAAGAACAGGAATGATACCATAATTTTTTCCAGTGTTGGTTATGCAAGCAAAATGATAACATTTTCGGATTTAAAAGAAAATGGATTTATTGTATTACTCGCTGAAAAGATTCAGCTTCTGGACGAAGTTACTATTTTATCGGACAGAAAGCTAAATCTCCAGGTTGCATATACCCGCCTGGCACCGTTAAAATATGGATTGTATTCATTTGGTTCAGTGTTGATCGGAGATAAAATTTGTGTTATAGGCGGAGATGAATCAGATGAAGACGAGCGTGGATATAAATCTATATCCTTCGTGGGCAACAACCTGAAGATGAATACTTATTTCTCGTGGCAGAATTATACTGACAAATTACAGGAATATGATATACCTTCGGATAAATGGACAACCTCCAACCTGAAGTTTAGTAAAAGAGCGTATCACATTATAAATTATTATAACGGCAAAATATATGTTTTAGGAGGAAAAAGATTATCCAGAAACAGAAAGCTTGAATACCTGGATGAAAAAATTGAAGTTTATGATATCAGTCATAATTCCATTTTCACCGATAAAACAAATCCCCACCAAGCTGCAAACTTTGCATCCTTCGTTTATAAAGACAACCTGATCGTTTTTGGGGGGTCTACACAATTATACATGAATGAGGAAAAGGAATACACAGCCAAAGTTCATTTATTGAACCTGAAATCAGGATATTGGTACGAATTAAAAAATATGCCTGTTGCCAAGGAAACCAAAGGGGTGCTTATTGATAGCATAGTATACTTAATTGGTGGCTATAAGATGAAACCTTTGGAGGAAATTGAAACTTACAACCTGGCTACGGCTGAATGGAAAACCGAGGGACAGTTATTCTATGGTGTTGAGAGGCCTGCCCTTGCTTATAACGATAACATTATTTATATTTTCGAAGAAGGAAGAATTCAAACTTACAATATAGTCACACGAGAGTTAAAAATGTTTTCAATAGATTTACCATTAAAATCTTGCGAATTATTCTATTCGAATAATAAACTATACATTGTTGGAGGCTTTGTGGAATATGAAACTTCTATCAAACCCTCCCGGGATGTGTATAGTATTGATTTGAAAGAATTTAATAAATCCGAAATTTATAATACGAAGACCTTTTAATCAATGAGTTCAGTTATAAAAACCGAATCTCAAAACTAGCAGATTGAAAACGGAATGCTAAAAAAATATTTGCATGAAACATTAGATTAATTATATTTGAGACGATTTTATTTCTGTTTGACAGTTTGCCCAAGGGAGTTTTTGATTATACATCGACTAAAATTATTGTAATATGGAATTAAAGATAGATTTATTTATAAAAGAGGAAAAGTCTTCATTTCGGGTTGTAGTGGGAGTACTCTTTATTTTGGTTTCGATTGCCTGGATTATAAGCCGAAACCTGAAAAACCAGTATGTCGACGCATTTGACTGGTCCTATTGCGGGATTTTATTTCTGAATGGAATTGCTCATATACTGGGTGGACTTGGATTGCCGATTATAAGAGCATTCGGCGAATCTTATATCCGGATTGATGAACAAAAGCTTTCAGTAAAAACAAATGTTCTGAAGAGAGACCGTAGCATTTTATGGGATGATATTAAAAGGATTGATTACAAACTCAACAGGTTTAAAGTTATCAAAACCAATGATACAACACTTACTTTGGATTTCTCAAAAATTGAATATGCAATATTAAAAGACGCAAAAGAGATTATTACTACAATTGCTAAAACAAAAAGAGTGCCTGTAAATTTATAAATATCCATTTAAAAAAATAATACCGGAAAGATAATCCTGTCCGTCCAAAGAACCTGTTTTAGAAATTTCATATGTTATTCAATCGACCAAATAAGAGAATTTTCCTGGTTTGCCTTCTGTTGGGAATAATGTTCCAGGCTTTTTCCCAGAAATTGTCAGTTACTTATTACGACAACTACTGGCAGTTAACAACCAAAAGTTATGCGAAATACTGCAGGGTCGGGTTTATTGATCCTGTTAACTATCTTTTTTATGGTGATGTTAGTGATTATTATGTAAAGACCGGCAAGCTCCAAATGACAGGGAATTATACCGCAAGTTTAAAAAATGGTTCTTTCAAGTTCTTTTATCCTGATGGGAAATTAAAAACAGAAGGCTTTTATAAAAACGATGCAAGAGTTGGCATCTGGACAAATTACCATAAAAACGGGAGGTTTAAAGACCAGGTTCTGTTTGACGATACATTTATTACTGCACTTTCCGACTATGATTCAAATGGAGTTCAGAAAATGAGCATGGGAACCGGTGAATGGCAAACAGAATTTTTGTATAATTATGACCCTGAGTACATAACTATTAAAGGATACTATCAGGACTCACTGATGGAGGGAACATGGAATTTATACACAAGAAAAACGGCAGCGGGCATTCCTGGCGAATCAGAACTTCTGTTTTCAGCTAAATACCATAAAGGGAAATTTGTTGCAGGAAAGAGTTTTGAAAATGGAGAGGTCAGAGATATAAACTTTTCATCTCCAAATCTTATACCTGAATCTATTAAGTTTATAAGTACCACAATCTGGCAATATACAGCATATGCGAGTATTGAAGAATATCCGTTACTTAAATTTCTGCCCAAGCGAGATTCAACTGTATTTCCCATCGATACCATAGCAACCTTACCCGGCGGAATGGATTCAATAGCAGCTGCAATTCAGAGAGGTATAAAATTACCAAAATCCTATATCCGGAATAATGAAACCTCATCGTATAGGGTCGGCATTATGATTGATGAAACCGGGAAACTGAAAATACTTAAAGAATACAAAACTGAAGATATTTTCTATAAGCAAACCATTCAGGCAATAAAGAATTTACCGGTATGGAAGCCTGCAAGGCGAAATTCGAGGAATGCAGCTAACTATTTCACTATATGGTTGAAACTTAACAAAGGCAAAATCAGTACAGAAATAACAAATGATAATGAACTTACCGGATTTTCGGATTCATGGCCGAATGATTAAGTTAGTATCAGCTAAAATGAATCGCAACCGCAGGTACCATTTCCCGACGGGGTTACTGAAATGAAAAATGAATTGAGAGCAAATTATACTTAATTCAAACTGACCATTTGGATGGAATGTATAACCTTCTTAAACAATTTCGATCCCTTTATTTTCAAGCAGTTCGACACTCATATCCCTAAGTTTGTATTTCTGAATTTTCCCGCTGGCAGTCATCGGAAATTCATTTACAAAAAAGATAAATTTCGGAATTTTATACCTGGCAATCTTGCCACGGCAAAACTCCTGAATAGCTTCTTCTGAGATTTCCCTGCCGACTTTAAGTTTAATAAAGGCTCCAACCTGTTCTCCATACTTTTTACTTGGAACACCAACTACCTCAACTGCCTCTACTTCAGGAATGTTATAGATAAAATTTTCAACTTCGCGTGGATAAATATTTTCGCCACCCCTGATGATCAGGTCTTTGATGCGGCCGGTAATGCGGTAAAATCCATCGGAAGTTTTTGTTGCCAGGTCTCCGGAATGCAGCCAACCATCCTGGTCAATAGCTTTTTCGGTTGCTTCCGGATTGTTGTAATAGCCCTTCATGAGGTTGTAACCACGACAGCAGATTTCGCCATGTTCACCAGGCAGACATTCCTCACCGGTTTCGGGATTAATAATCTTAACTTCTACATTGGGAAATTCATACCCTACTGTTGTTGCGCGCACTTCGGGAGAATTGTGCGAACGCGTCGCGGTCATGCCAGGCGAAGTCTCTGTTAAACCATAAACAATGATGATGTCCTTCATATTCATTTTCTGCATCACCTCATTCATGGTTTCAATCGGGCAGAGCGAACCAGCCATAATCCCGGTGCGCAGCGAGCTTAAATCGAACATGCTGAACATAGGGTGATTCAATTCGGCAATAAACATGGTAGGAACGCCATGCAATGCAGTGCATTTCTCCTTTTCTACCGAAGCCAGCACCATGAGCGGATCAAAATTCTCGACCATTACCATGGTTGAACCATGCGTAATTACCGCGCAAAGAGCCAGCACGCAACCGAAACAATGAAAAAGGGGAACACAAACTAATAAGCGTTCATTCGACGTAAAATTCATACACTCACCAGCTGCATAACCATTGTTTAGAATATTGTGATGAGTGAGCATTACACCTTTGGGGAACCCTGTAGTTCCTGAAGTATACTGCATGTTCACCACATCGTGGCAGTTTATATTCCTTTTAATCCGTTCCAGCTCAAGATCATCTATATGGCTTCCCATCAAAATAAGTTCAGCCGTATTGAACATGCCACGATGCTTTTGCGGCCCAATAAAGATAACATTCGTAAGCTTCGGAAATTTGCTGCTTTTCAGGTTGCCGCGCTGGCTGTCCTTCAGTTCGGGAACAAGGTCGAAAACCATATTCACATAATCGCTGTCGCGATAACCATCAACCAGGCAAAGCGTATGAATATCGGCATTCTGAAGAATATATTCCAGCTCAGTAGATTTGTAACTTGTATTGATAGTAACTAAAACAGCACCGATTTTAGCTGTGGCAAACATGAATGTGAGCCAGTCGGGCACATTGTTAGCCCATATTCCAACTTTATCGTTTGGCTTTACACCAATATGCAAAAGACCTTTAGCAAGTTGGTCAACCCTGCTGTTAAACTGCGAATAGGTGAACCTTAGATTCCGGTCGGCATATACCATAAACTCGTGATCAGGAGTTTCGCTGGCATACTTTTCGAGTAATTCACCAAAAGTAAAATCGAGTAATTCCATGAAATCAGATTTTCGGGATGAAATGAAAGCTAGAATGGGGCATATACAACCGCCAGAACCTTTGCCGGGAGATGATTACCTGAATGAACATTATGTAAGACTATTGAATCAAGGTAAATGCTGTCGCCCTTTGCCAGGGTATAAACTTCTTTACCGTAGTTAATCTCTATTTCTCCATCAAGCACATAAATAAACTCCTCACCTTCGTGCGACGACATTACGAAATCAGATTGATTACCTGGCTCTATTTCTACAATAAAAGGTTCCATATTTCGCCCGGCTTTATCAAATGCCAGCGAAAAAAAGTTCAGATGCTCGAGTGCCACGCTGGTTTGTGATGTAAACCTGGCACCTTTCTGATGCTCCCCTGAACGAACCACAACCGGACCGTAAGAATCAACATCGTCGAGGAAAGTACCTAACCGCACCCCTAATGCACGCGCAATTTTTATTAACGGCGCTAAAGATGGAATGTTTTTACCTTGCTCAATTTGCTGTACCATGGTAATTTCCATTCCACTACGTTCAGCCAGATCTTCCAGGCTAACTTTTTTAATCTCACGAATGTGTCTTATTTTCTCACCAACGTAATTTTCTGCAGTCATATGAGGGATTTAAAGTAGATAGATACACAAAATTAAATGTTTTTTCTTTTTGGACATAGCAAAGTTTGATTTCGACAGCAAATTCAATCCATCAGAACATTATGATAAACAATAATCACAAGAGATATTGATAAACTGCGTATATCAATGGAGGGCATTGCAACCAAAACGACAATTATTTGTTAAAAACGTCTTGGCCGCTAATACACCAAGTCCAATTTTAGTAATTTTACCCGATATTATTTACCCAAAATCCGATCTGTTACTAATGAAAAAAACATCCATACTCTTTAGCTTCTTTTTATGTGCTTGTATACTTTTATTAATCTCGTTTCTTCCGCTCCAGGCACAAACCATAAAGCTAAAACTGGTTGAAACCAGCGATGTTCATGGGTCACTTTTCCCCTGGGATTTTATAAACGACAAACCCGCATCGGCTTCACTAGCGCAGGTTTATACTTATGTTGAAGAGCAAAGAGCTGATACGGGTCAATCCGTTATTCTATTGGATAATGGCGATATTTTACAGGGTCAGCCACTTGTTTATTACTACAATTTTGAAGATACCAAAGCCGAACATATCTGTGCCAGCGTTATGAATTACATGAAATACGATGCAGCTACTGTTGGTAATCACGATATTGAACCGGGTCATCCTGTTTATGATAAGATTGAAAAAGAATTTAAATTCCCCTGGATGGCTGCCAACGCTGTAGATACCAAAACCGGCGAACCGTATTTCGAACCTTATACAATCCTAAATCGTAAAGGGGTAAAAATTGCAATTTTAGGGCTCATTACACCAGGCATTCCAAACTGGCTTCCTGAAAAAATATGGAGCGGCATTGATTTCCAGGATATGGTTGTAAGTGCTAAAAAGTGGGTTGAAATCATCCGCAAAAAAGAGCATCCGGACGTGCTGATCGGACTTTTGCACGCGGGTGTGGATGCAAACTACGAAGGGCAAAGCGCCGGAACACAGCGCAATGAAAATGCCTCGCAGATGGTTGCCGAACAGGTTCCCGGATTTGATGTTGTATTTGTCGGGCATGATCACCACAGCTGGAATTATAAGGTGAAAGATCCGGATGGAAACGAAGTATTGATTCTCGGCACCTTAAACGCTTCACGAACAGCTACGGAAGCAGACATTGTGTTAAATAAAAACACCGAAACCGGAAAATGGAAAAAGGAAATCAGCGGGAATGTAATTCAGATTGAAAATTATCCGCCCGACAAGGCTTTCATGACTAAATTTGAGCCCGTTATCAACAAAATTAAAGCATATGTATCAAAGCCAATCGGTGAATTTACCAAAACAATTTCAACCCACGAATCCGTATTTGGCGACTCGCCTTTCATTGATCTTATTCAGCAAATACAACTTGAACTTACCCATGCTGATGTATCATTTGCCGCTCTACTTTCATTTAATGCAGAAATCAAAAATGGTCATGTTTATGTTCGTGATATGTTCAATTTGTATAAGTACGAAAATCTGCTTTACACTATGAAGTTAAGCGGGCAGGAAATCAAAGATTACCTTGAGTATTCTTACGGTCAATGGTTTAACCAGATGAAAAACGCGGATGATAACCTGATTAATTTCCGTCGTGACGAGAAAGGGAATTTTATTCTATCGCATGGAACACCTCAGTTAGCCGCAAGTTATTTTAATTTTTCTTCAGCAGCAGGAATCAATTATACTGTTGATGTCAGTAAACCGGCCGGTAACAGAATTACCATTAGTTCGATATCAGATGGCAAACCGTTTGATTTAAAGAAGACTTACTCTGTTGCGATCAATTCCTACCAGGCTAATGGCGGCGGAGGGCTGTTAACAGTTGGAGCTAAAATCCCTAAAGATGAAATTACCGGAAGAATCGTTACTTCAACGCCAAAGGATTTACGCTATTACCTGATGAAATGGATTGAAGATAAAAAAATCGTAAATCCAAAAGCGTTGAACAACTGGAGTGTTGTTCCGGCAGAATGGTGGGAGAATGGGAAGGAGAAAGACGCTAAACTACTGTTTAGAGGAGAAATAGGCCACTAAAAAAATAAGGTTATAAAAACTACTGACTGGATTTACTGATTTGCATTGATAAGCAACTACATCATCCTCTCCCTTTTCAATAAATAGGGTAACAGCACTTGTTCAAATCCTTTATTGATATCCGCGTCAATAAAATCAATTTTATACTGGGCGCATTTAAGTTTCAGTTCCTGGTGGAAGTTGCCGATGGCGTCGGCAAAGGTTTTGCGCACTTCGGCGGGCTGTAGTTTTATTTCGGAACCGGTTTCCATATCTACAAATCGGTATGGGCGGTTTTCATAGTCAAAATCGAGCTCTTTGGCTTTATCTACAACATGAAAAAGGATTACTTCGTGTTTGTTATAACGCAAATGTTGTAACGCATCAAAGAGTGCTGAATTATCGGCGCCGGCATCGAACATATCGCTGAAAAGAACTACCAAAGAACGTTTATGAATATTTTCGGCAATAAAATGCAGGGATTCTGTTACACGCGAACTACGTTGCACTTCCGGTGTTATAGGCATCAGCAGCTCTTCCATTTTGCCCAGCAGAAATTTATAATGCACCGAATTCGATTTGGCCTGGGTATGCAGATTAACCTTTTCACTAAAAATGCTAAGCCCCAAAGCATCGCGCTGCCGCCGCAACAACTGCATTATGCAGGCAGCTGCATAAACTGAAAAAGTTACTTTATTGGGGTGATCCAAATCCAACTCTTCTCGCACAGGGAAAAACATAGAGGAAGAATTGTCAATTACAATCTGACAACGAAGGTTGGTTTCTTCCTCGTAACGTTTCACATACATCCGGTCGGTGCGACCATAGAGTTTCCAGTCGATATGACGTGTTGGTTCCCCGGGATTATAGAGCCTGTGTTCGGAAAACTCGACAGAAAATCCGTGAAATGGACTTTTGTGCAGCCCAACAATAAATCCCTCGACAACAGTCCGAGCCAACAACTCCAGATTTGGATATTGCGGGATACGGCTTTGGTCGATCTGGAAAGTCATAAGGCTTTAGGGGTTTGGCTTTGGGGATTAGGGCAGTAACTTTTAAATCACGATTCACAAATTATAAATCACAATAGTTTATTAAGGTTGACTCACCCTAAAACCTAACCCCTAAATCCTAAAACCTTATATCTAATCTATCCAAGAAGTTTTTCCAGCTTCCCAACTAAAACACTTTTTGGAACTGCGCCAACCTGTTTGTCAACGATTTCGCCGTTTTTCATAAAAAGAATAGTAGGAATATTGCGGACACTGAACTTACCGGTAGTAATAGGGTTGCTGTCAACATCCAGTTTTCCTACAACAGCTTTTCCTTCGTATTCTTTGGCTATTTCTTCAACAATAGGACCAACCATACGGCAAGGTCCACACCATTCAGCCCAAAGGTCAATAATTACAGGTTTATCTGATTTTTCAGCCAGTTCTGCGAAATTTGCATCCGTGAATTCAAGTGCCATGTTTGTATTTGTTAATGGTTTATTATTGGTTTTAGGATAATGATAAATAGAAAATGGTAAATGGTCGGTTCCTATTTTCTATCCGCTATTTTCAATTTTCTTTAGGTTACTATCACCTCAATCAGTAAAACCAACATTAAGCTCTATTGTTCGCAGAAGCTGGTTTTATTGAGTGCAAAATTAGGTAAATTAAACAGTGAAAAACATAAATATATTCATTTTGATTCAGAATATTGAATTAAAGAGAAATCACTGAATATTCCCCACAATTCACTGTTTTCTTGCTATCAGGTTTTCACCTTGGTATTAATCCCGTTAATTAATTTGAGTTGCCTCACCGTATTGCTGCATAAAACTTTGTGATGCGACGAAACTGTTTCGACCCGGTAATTATTCACAAAATCAAAAAATTCAATCCGTACTTTGCAGTTTCCTTTGTTCTTCTTGATTGTGTCGATAATCTGGTTTGTTAAAGTATCGGCAAGATTGTCGAGTGGTATTTGTACAATAACGGCTTTCGCTTGTTCATCCATAATTTCGCTTAGCAACGAAATACGCTGAATCCGTGGTTCATATTGATCCTCGGTACCATATCGCAGAGCTGATCTGAGTTTCACAAATACAATCGCATCATCATTCAGAAGGTGCCTGAATTTCAGATAGTCCTCTTTAAAAAGAGACAGTTCAATTGATTCGTCGAAATCCTCGA
Organism: Bacteroidales bacterium; assembly: GCA_963665485.1. Lineage (GTDB taxonomy): Bacteria > Bacteroidota > Bacteroidia > Bacteroidales > UBA4417 > UBA4417. Next base: position 4,414,378 of record OY762227.1, read on the forward strand.
GTGTGAACCGCCCATAGGGATTACCGTTTTTTGCGACTTCGTGCCTGACTTTCGATACAATACCGGCAATAAAAATATCGCGAGAGGCAGCTGCAGCCATATTTTCTTTCAGCTTTTTAATAGAAGCATTGCAGAATGTATCCATATCGAATCGATATTCATCAAGCGGATGCCCTGAAATAAAGAAACTTGCTATATTCTTTTCCCGTTTTAGTTTTTCGATATTCGACCACGGCTGGCAATCGGGTAGTTTCAGATCGGGGATTTCCACTGGTCCAAGATCGCCAAACAACGATTGTTGCGACGATTGCTGCATGGCCTGGTAACTACCACCGAAACGGATAAGCTTTTCAAGGAAAGTAACATCTTCATTCGATTCTTTTGCAAAAAACTGAGCACGATGCATGCCTTCGAAACTATCGAAAGCACCTCCCTGAGCCAACGCCTCCATCGAACTTTTGTTTACCGTTCGCAGGTTAACGCGCTTTATAAAATCAAAAATATTGGAATACGGACCATTTTCTGTACGATCATTCAGCAAAGAATCGGCAGCAGCATCGCCCATTCCCTTGAGTGCTTTCAATCCGAAACGGATCTCTTTATTTTTATTAACTGAAAAGTTAAGTCCCGATTCGTTCACATCAGGGCCTAACACCCGCAAACCCATACGGCGACATTCGTCGAGGTAAGCCGTAAGGTTATCAACATTCCCAAGGTTGGTGGTAAGTAAAGCCGCCATGTATTCGGCAGGGTAATGAACCTTTAGATACGCTGTCTGATATGCAATGTAGGCATAACAGGTACTGTGTGATTTGTTAAAAGCATAGGACGCAAAATCTTCCCAGTCAGTCCATATCTTGTTAAGCTTATCTTCGGGATGGCCATTTTCAGTTCCGCCTTTGATAAATTCGGGTTTCATTTTATCCAGTTTTTCCCGGATTTTCTTTCCCATTACTTTTCGCAGCTCATCGGCTTTACCTTTGCTGAATCCGGCCAGTTTCTGCGAAAGCAGCATAACCTGTTCCTGATAGACAGTAATACCATAGGTTTCGTGCAAAATCTCCTCCATAACGGGAAGATCGTATGTTACTGCTTCGCGTCCGTGTTTACGGGCAATGTAGTTGGGAATATATTTAATTGGCCCCGGGCGGAAAAGCGCGTTCATAGCAATGAGATCCTCGAACTTATCGGGTTTCAGGTTGCGCAGATGCTGTTTCATTCCGATACTTTCAAACTGGAAAGTACCATCGGTATCACCACGCTGATAGAGTTCAAAAGTAGCAGTATCGTCAAGCGGAATTGTTTCCAGGTCTAATTTAACACCATGGTTTTCTTCAATTAACTGCAGGCAATCTTTTAGAATGGTAAGGTTCTTCAGACCGAGGAAGTCCATTTTTATTACACCGGCAGATTCGATGATATTTCCCTCAAACTGTGTTACCCACAAAGGTGAATCTTTGGCGATACAAACAGGGATTAACTCTGTAAGATCGGTCGGCGCAATGATAATACCGGCGGCATGAATACCTGTACCACGAACGGAGCCTTCAAGCTTCTCAGCCAGCTGCAATACTTTTTTCTGCAAAAGCATTGAGGTATCAGTACCAGTAAAATTATATATCTCCCTGATTTTACGGATATTATCCATGTCTTCCGAACGAAGATCTTCTTTTTCTTCAAGTGATTTGGCACCTTCTTTTGCAGTCATAGGAGCCGTAAGCACCCTTTTAAGTTTGATACCAGGTTTATCAGGTACCAGCTTTGTGAGATAGTTACTGATACTCAGGTCCAGATCGAGAACGCGCGCAACATCCTTAATACTGCTTTTGGCAGCCATAGTACCATACGTAACAATCTGAGCTACCTGGTTCTGGCCGTATTTCTGAACTACATAATCAATTACTTTCTGCCTGCCCTGGTCGTCAAAATCCGTATCAATATCAGGCATGCTGATACGTTCCGGGTTCAAGAAACGTTCAAACAGCAGATTGTACTTCATCGGATCGATATTGGTGATGGCTGTACAATACGCAACTACGCTACCGGCTGCCGAACCACGTCCCGCACCGATATATACGCCCATATCGCGACCGGCTTTTATAAAATCGCTAACGATCAAAAAGTAACCTGCAAAACCCATATCGTGAATGGTCTGCAATTCAAAATCAATGCGCTCGCGAAGCTGTGGAGTGATGTCGCCATAGCGCACCTGGGCACCAATATAAGTAAGATGTTTCAGAAACTCCCACTGGTTGCGGACATCAGCCGTAATTTCCTTACGATCGTTAAAAATGGAAGTATTATGGATTATAAATTGTTGCGGAACAGGGAAATTGGGCAACAATATATCCCGCTGCAATTTTATAATCTCAACCTTATCAACAATTTCATTTGTATTGTCAATAGCTTGAGGAATGTCGGCAAAGAGCGTACTCATTTGCTCAGTATTTTTAAAGAAGAACTGGTCGTTATAAAATGAAAAGCGCCTGCCTTTTACCAGCGCATCGCCATCGCCATACTCGCGGAAAGTTGGCGTGCTTTGTTTTTCGCCGGTATTTACGCAAAGGAGGATATCATGAGCGGTAAAATCTTCCTGCTCAACATAATGTGAATCATTGCTGGCAATCATTTTCACATTGTATTTGGCAGCGAAACGCTGTAAAACAAGGTTCACTTCGTTTTGCTCAGGAATATCGTGGCGTTGCAGTTCCACATAATAGTCTTCTCCAAAAATATCGAGCCACCATTTAAACAACTTTTCACCTTCGGCTTCACCTTTGGAGGAAATAGTACGGGGAACTTCGGCTCCGAGGCAGCAAGTAGTAGCAATTAGACCTTCGTGGTATTGAAGCAGTAAATCTTTATCAATACGCGGATATTTACCATACATACCCTGGATAAAACCCAGTGATGCCAGTTTAACCAGGTTTCTATATCCTGTAGCGTTTTTGGCAAGTAATAACTGGTGATACCTAACATCCTTCTCTCCACCGGTAAATTTTCGTTTATGACGGTCCTGGACCAGGTAAAATTCGCAACCAACTATAGGTTTAATGATGGGTGTGGCGCTCTTTCCATTGATTTTTTCTGCTTCGGCAATAAACTGAAATGCGCCGAACATGTTTCCATGATCGGTAAGTGCAATACCAGGCATTCCGTCGGCGACTGCCTTTCGGAACATTGCCGGTATTTCGGCAGCACCATCGAGTAATGAATATTGAGAATGTACGTGAAGATGACTAAATTTGGGCATGTAAAGCTTGATTATCAGATTTTTACCATTTTTTCATGGAATCTGCTAAGATACCTGTTTTAGTAAAGGTGGTTACTATGTGTTAATAAATTATGGTAAATCCATTGTGAAAACCAGAATGGCCTGAAAGCTAAGGCTGAAGGACTAATTTAATTTATATTTAGAGTCGGATTTCTTCAAAAGTTCATTTATTTGAAAATTTGAAGGATTCCATATTTGTGTTTGAAGAAAAATTATAGCTTTGTTAAAAAATTATTAACAAGCTATTGTTATTGACAAGATTAACGGGCCATCAATTCAGTTAAGTCATTTGTGTTTAATAACAATTGTTGATTTTGGATTTTATTTTCACATTCTAATATATTGATCAGTTTGGTTGACGGATAGACAAGTATAAAAAAGCATTTTGTGTCCATCGCTGAGTTGGCGGGGAATTACAATAATAATACAAAAAAAAGATAGCTAGCGGAATACCATGAAACAAAGAAGTAAAACAGTTGAAATTTACATTTTAGTTTTTACGGTTGCGTTTTTAGCCGTGGGCGCTATTTATGGCGGAGTTAGCCTGATGAATGATCCATCAGGTGAAACTATTAAGTTATCGAAAAAATTACTTGAGGGAACAATTTTTTCAAATTATCTTATTCCTGGTGTAATTCTATTTTTAACGCTGGGATTCTTCCCATTATTACTCATTTTCCCATTAATTTTCAAACCCAGGTGGCCTGTTATCGACACATTAAATGTGTATAAAAGCTATCACTGGTCATGGACGTATACTCTGTATACAGCTATTATGCTGATCATCTGGATTGATGTTCAGATCATGTTACTCCAAACAGGATCAATTATTCAAGGCATTTTTGGTTTATTAGGCGTATTTATATTAGTATTGGTTTTAACACCTCGCGTTAAGCGGTATTATAAGATCCAGACGCATACCAGGCACCATATAAATAAGCCTGTACAAAATGAAGATAAAATATTTCATGATTCTGAACTGTAATGCTTTGAAAATCAAAAATTACATCCTACCTTTGCACCCTTAAAATAAAAACCTGCAGATAATTGCAACTATCTACAAAGCAAGGTTTTACAATAAATTAATTAACAAATACATTTTACATGGCAACAAAGATGAGATTACAGCGATTTGGGAAAAAAGGCCAGGCCTATTTCCATATCGTGATTGCGGATGGTCGTGCACCACGTGACGGACGTTTTATTGAAAAAATTGGAATTTATAACCCAATCACCCGCCCGGCCGACATTCAGATTGATTTTGACCGCGCCCTTTATTGGGTTAAAACAGGTGCTGAACCTACAGAAACTGTTGAAGCTATCCTGAAATATACAGGAGTTGCTTACATGCACCACTTACTGAAAGGCGTTGCTAAAGGTGCAATGACCGAGGAACAGGCACAGGCTAAATTCGAAGAATGGAAGACTGTAAAAACCGGCAAAATTGCAAGCGCTAAAAACGATATCGGTTTGAAAGCAAAGACCGAAGACAAAAAACGCCTTGCGGCTGAAGTTAAAGTTAATGAGGCCAAAGCTGAAGCATTAGCTAAAAAATTGGCTGCTGAAGCTAAAAAAGCAGCTGGTGTATCAGAAGAAGAAGTTGAAGAAGAAGTTGCTGAAGCAGTTGAAGAAACTCCTGAAGTAATTACTGAAGTTGTTGCTGAAGCTACTCCTGAAGTTGCTCCTGAAGTTGCTCCCGAGGCTCCTGCAACCGAAGAAAAAGCATAATTGCCCTATGAAACAAGATGAACTTTTCCAACTGGGAAAGATCGTCAGGACTTTCGGCACAAAAGGCGAGGTAATATTTCAGATTGATAGCGAAATACTTTCTCGAATTAAAAAACTGGAATCAGTGTATCTCAAAATCAATGAGAACCTGGTTCCATTTTTTATTGAACTCTTACAGCCTAAGGCTAAAGGCCAGACAATGGTGAAGTTCCTTGATGTTGATAGTACTGAAGACGCTTCCCTTTTAACAGGTTGCGATATATTTATCCCTATTGCAATCTTACCAAAACAAAAAGGCACACAGCTATTTTCAATAGAAATTGAAGGATATACTGTAATTGACATAAATCATGGTGAAACTGGTACCGTACGCTCAGTACTTGAAATGCCGCAACAGGCATTACTCGCCATTGATTTTAACGGCAAAGAAATTCTGGTGCCTATTGTTGATGAGATCGTAAAAAAGATAGACAGAAAGACAAAGACAATCCATATTGAAGCACCTGAAGGATTGATTGAGTTATACCTCGAAGGTTGAATTTGTTGCATGTTTCAAGATTCCCGTGCACTGAATAATAAATTACGACGATCTTCACTCTACACTCTTTGCTCTTCACTCTTCATTTTTCTCTCTTCTCTCTTTAAAAATGTTTCATTTCAAAAAGTTCAGTATCGATGATAGCACAGCTGCCATGAAAATAGGTACCGATGCTGTTCTGCTCGGCGCCTGGACACCATCGGGAGATGAAACAAGGATTCTTGATATTGGCACAGGTTCAGGAATATTAGCGTTAATGATGGCACAGAGAAACTATAAAACTAAAATCGACGCCATCGAAATAGAACCGGCGGCTGCTGAACTGGCACAACAGAATGTGCAATTAAGCCCATGGTCAGATCAGATTCAAGTGTTTAACTCTTCCATCCAGGATTTTGCAGATCAAACTAACAACAAGTATAGCCTGATAATAAGTAATCCGCCATTTTTTACTGATTCCCTGAAAACACCAGTTAGCACAAGGAATATAGCGCGTCATAACGACACTTTGCCTGTCAGAGAGTTGCTTGAAATTACTTCTAAGCTGCTTTCCGATAACGGTAAGGCAGCTTTTATACTTCCGGCTGATGCCTTCGGAAACTGGACAATTGAGGCTGGAAATCTATTTCTATACCCGGCTTGCATTACCCTTGTAAAAAGTACACGTACCCATAGTCCTCATCGTGTTATGGTTGTGTTTACAAAATGTAAAAGCCTGGAAATAATTGATAATGAATTAAGTATCTATAGTTCCAAAGGTGTTTATACAAATGAATACCGGCAACTGACTAAAGAATTTTATTTGCATTTCTAAGAAGACATTCCATTTGTTCGAGGGATTTATAAATCGCTAAATAATTCTATCTTTATATCAAATTCAGGAATATGCAGAAATCTTTCTCCTACTTGGTATTAATCCTGCTAATTACTTGTTCAATACAAGGTAAACCTCAAAAAATATTCAGCTGTAACAATCGCTATGATGCTGACATTAAAGTATTTGTAGTTGAAAACCGGTATGATGCCGATTTGTTGGTTTACAAAGTTGCCAATACTTACGATGCTGAAGGAAACAAAGGACTTTGGTATTTCTGTCAGAACAGTTATGATGCGAAGAAAAAAATCTGGTTTGCTGAAAACAGGTATGATGCCGACTTGCTGATATGCTTCGTTGAAAACAGGTATGATGCGGGCTGGAGGGAGAAAGCTAAGATGTACCTGCTTTACTAGCCTAACAGTAAGCGAGTTGTAAGTAAAATCAGATAATTGGTTAACAGTATTAATGATTGTTTAACGCATTATTTCAATTCGGTAGAATCCCTATGAAATTTTGAAGAAACCAAACAATAATTGCGCTGAGGCAAAGAAATTTGTGTTATCCCGGAATAAAATCAATGCAAAGTAATATCCGGCTCTTTTTGTATAAATGCTGAATTTGTTTATGAAAAAAATATTTTTTAGCTCGGAATTTACCAATCATCCGAATTTCTTTCTTATATTTGTTCATGTAAAATTTATTTTCGCTGTTTAATTTATTTTATGCGATAAAATACTGTATTTCAAACAAATATGACTTTTTTCATTTATTTAATACGTAAACACTAAAAAGAACAAAGTCAGGTTTGAGATGAAAAAAACAATAAATTCAGACAAAACAAACGCCTTTAACTGGTTCATCTGATGAATCAAATTCCTCAACAAATCCATAAATTTGTACTTTTACGGAAAGCAGCTGTTAACACGAAGAAAATATTTAATAACGAATAATTTATAACCTAAAATTCACTAATTATGAAAAAGTATCTTGCATTTTTTTTAGTACTTGTACTGTCGATTGGGATTTCAATTAAATCCTTTTCCCAAACTAAGGATAATCCATGGGCAATAGGTTTGGGTATACATTGGACCGGCTTCAGCAATATCAATCTCAAACTTAAAGATCAGTTCAAAGACATGAAATTCCAGGGAGGACCAATTGAAGCTTCAGTCAGCCGCTACCTTACTCCTTTCTTTAATATGCAGTTAACAGGCGGATATCTCAGTCTTGCCAGAGGGGAATATGCAAATCACTCCATCACATCTAATAACTATTGGTACCTCGATTTGGATGGTCAGATTAAATTCCTGGGAAGTGTTATTAAAGAAGACGCACTTATAACACCCTACTTTTACTTTGGTTTTGGTGACCAAAAAATGAACAAAGTGAATGATTTAAAAGCTCAAACAGGTTTAGGAGTAGACATTAAAATCGTTGACAATCTTTCCTTATACGGACGCGCAGATTATGTTTTTACAACCAACAAAGAGGGTACCAATTATATACATCCTCATGCCGGGTTAAAATACAGGTTCACCTGTAAAAATGACATGGATAAGGATGGTATTGTGGATGAAGAAGACCGTTGCCCGGAAGTATTCGGTTTAGCTTCATTGAAAGGATGCCCTGACCGCGACGGAGACGGCATTGCCGACATCGATGATAAATGCCCCGATGTTAAAGGTCTTGTTGCTTTGCAGGGATGCCCTGACCGTGATGGCGACGGTATAACCGATGCTGAAGATCGTTGCCCGGATGCAGCTGGCGCCAAAGCGCTTAATGGCTGTCCTGACAGAGATAAAGATGGAATTGCCGACATGGATGATAATTGTCCTGATGTTGCAGGAATTGCAAAATTTAAAGGTTGCCCTGATACTGACGGTGATGGAATTACAGATAAAGAAGATGCTTGCCCGACTATTGCCGGCCTGCTTGCTTTGAAAGGATGCCCTGATACTGACGGCGATGGAATTGCCGATAAAGATGACAAATGCCCTCTTGTTGCAGGTACAGTTGCCAACCACGGATGCCCTGACGTAACTCCTGTTGAAAAGGAACAGATCACTAAAATCGCTAAAGCTATTTACTTTGCTACAGGTAAGGATATAATCAAAAAAGAATCTGAAGCACCTCTCAATGAATTGATTCCAATCCTGATGAAATATCCTCAGATGAAACTTAAAATTGAAGGAAATACCGATAATGTAGGTAACGACGATTTTAACCTAAAACTCAGCCAGGATAGAGCTAATGCAGTGAAAAAATACTTAGAAGATAAAGGAATCGCCGCTGATAGATTAACAGCTATTGGAAATGGTGAAAACAAACCTCTTGCCGATAATAAAACAGAAAAAGGAAGAGCCGAAAACCGCCGTGTTGATTTAACTACAGAATACTAATCAAACGTAATTAATACTTTGCAAATTGCAAAAGGGAGGCTTTAAAAGCCTCCCTTTTCTTTTAAACCAGAATCCGCATCAACTTAAGTTACCAAAACAAATTCCTTTTTATTGTTCAGGAAAAAGTAAATATTCAGTTATTGAACATTTTTAAGTGTCAGCTGAATTCTCTTTCGTTCTTTATCCACTTCAAGAACTTTCACCCGGACTTTTTGGTTCAGCTTTACAATCTCATTCGGATCTTTAACATATTTATCAGCCAACTGGCTAACATGTATAAGACCATCCTGGTGAACACCTATATCCACAAAAGCGCCGAAATTAGTAATGTTGGTAACCAGACCATCGAGAATCATGCCGGGTTTCAGGTCACCAATTGAATTCACATTTTTATCAAATTCGAATAATTCAAATTTCTGCCGCGGATCGCGCCCTGGTTTTGAAAGTTCAGCCATTATATCGGTCAGTGTTGGCAGCCCGACTTTATCGGTAATAAATTCTTCGAGTTTTATCTGCTTACGCAAATCCTCATTATTGATCAGATCAGCTATAGAACACCCGGCTTTTTTAGCCATTCGCATAACAATCGGGTAACTTTCAGGATGCACAGCGCTTGCGTCTAGTGGATTATCTGATTCTCTGATTCGCAAAAAACCAGCGGCCTGTTCAAAAACCTTTTCGCCCAATCGTGGAACATTTTTTAGTTGTTCCCGCGACTGGAACATGCCGTTTTTATCACGGTATTCAACAATTTTAGCAGCAAGCACAGTACCGACACCTGAAACATAGGTTAGCAACTGTTTACTCGCGGTATTCAACTCCACTCCTACTTTATTTACACAGCTTTCAACAACCGATTCCAGGCTTTTTTGCAGCAACACCTGGTTTACATCGTGCTGGTATTGTCCGACGCCAATAGACTTTGGATCAATTTTAACAAGTTCGGAAAGCGGATCCATCAGTCGGCGCCCGATGGAGACCGAACCACGCACAGTAACATCATATTCGGGAAATTCTTCCCTGGCAACAGCTGATGCAGAATACACAGAAGCCCCGTTTTCGTTCACCATCAAAGCGATTATTTCAGAATCGAAAGGAATACGACGAACCAGGTTTTCAGTTTCCCTGCCGGCAGTTCCGTTGCCAATGGCAATTGCTTCAACTTTATACGCTTTAACCAGGTTCTGGATTTTCGAGACCGATTGTTTTACTTCACTTTGCGGAGGATGAGGATAAATGGTTTCGTTATGCAGCAAACGTCCCTGCCGATCGAGTACAACCAATTTACATCCACTTCGGAATCCCGGATCAATAGCCAGTACGGTTTTCTGTCCTAAAGGAGGAAGCATAAGCAGCTGCCGCAGATTTTCAGCAAAGACTCGGATGGCTTCCAGGTCCGATTTTTCCTTTACAAGTTGCCGGAATTCAGTTTCGATGGATGGTTGCAAAAGCCTTTTATAGGCATCTTTCACCGCTTCCTCAACCTGGTGAGAAGATTCATTCGATGACTTGACAAATATTTTATTGAGCGATTCCCTGGCTTGTTCAGCGTCAGGCTCAATGTTAACTTTCAGAAAACCTTCGTTCTCACCACGAAACATAGCCAGTAAACGATGCGAAGGCGCTTTCATTAATGGTTCAGCCCAATCGTAATACGTTTCGTATTTTATCCCTTCCAGCTCTTTACCCTTAACAGGTTTCGAAAAGATCTCGCCCGATCGTTCGAAATGGTTCCGGATTCGTTGACGGCTCTGCTGGTTTTCATTTACCCACTCGGCAATAATATCGCGGGCACCAGCTAATGCTTCTTCTTCTGATTTAACGTCTTTGTCAATATTGATAAAACCTTTAGCTCTCCGAAATGGATCAGGCTCCTGTTGCGACATAATAATTCTGGCAAGTGGTTCCAGTCCCTTTTCGCGGGCAATGGAAGCACGCGTTCGCCGTTTGGGCTTATACGGAAGATATAAATCTTCAAGTTCGCTCATTGTTAAAGCGCCACGCAACGATTTTTCGAGCTCAGGAGTGAGTTTTTCCTGTTCTGTTACCGACGCCAGGATGGCTTCACGACGTTTTTCGAGTTCAATTATTTTCTCGTACCGTTCGCGGATAGCAGCAATTTGAACTTCATCAAGGCTGCCAGTCATTTCTTTGCGATACCTCGCAATAAATGGCACCGTGGCTCCTTCCTTGAGCAAGTTAATAGTATTAAGTACCTGAAAATCGCGAACGCCTAGCTCATTTGATATTTGCAGGATATATTTCGTTTCCATTGTAAAATTTAGAATTTTGTAAAAACACGGAAAGTCAGGACTTACGTAATATCAGGCGTGACTTTATTGAAGAAAATTCAGGAAATAAACTGAATGATTAAAATTTACTTTACCATCCCTGCGCTAACAGATCGATAACATGCATGGTTTTTATGGGAAGTTTATTCTTATCAATATAACCTTGCTGATGCATAAGGCATGAAGAATCGGTACTTACAATATATTCGGCTCCGGTTTCTATAGCATGCAGAACTTTTTGCTCAGCCATAGCAGTGGAAATGGGTTCGTGTTTTACTGCAAAAGTGCCTCCGAAACCACAACAAGTGTGAGTTTCCTTCATTTCGCGGATTTCAAGTCCTTTAACCTGATTAAGCAATTCACGGGGTTGAGTAGTGAGACCGTATTCGCGAAGTGCTGCACATGAATCATGATAGGTAATTACATGTTCGAAAGTAGCTCCAACATCCGTAATTTTTAAAACGTTGACCAGGAAATCAGTAAACTCGTAGAAGTTCTTTTTTAGCTGGTGATATTCAATATGTAAAGCAGAATTATAGAACATTTCGTCGTAATAATTTCTTACAAATCCGGCGCATGACGCTGATGGCCCGACGATATAACGGTTATTCGGAAAATCGCGGATAAACTTCTCTCCCACTGCTTTGGCTTCATCCCAGAACCCACTGTTATATGCCATCTGTCCGCAGCATGTCTGCTGGTTGTTATAATTAACTTCCACCCCAAGTTTTTCCAAAATTTTAACCATATTAAATCCTGTTTCAGGATAAATCTGGTCGATAAAGCAAGGGATAAATATGTCTACCGTCATGAATCGGGGTGTTATTGTGTTTCGAAAGCAAAAATATCAAAAATTAGCCGTTTTGCCTTCACAAAGTTATTAACCGCGTGTTGATAGGATGTTTGATTGGGGATTGGGGATTGCGGATTGGCGATTGCGGATTGGCGATTGCGGATTGCGGATTGGCGATTGCGGAATACAGTTTAGCATGCTCTTTTATTCACTTTTCTAGTTTTACTTCTGCAACAAACCCGCTTTTGCCATATCGTCCCAGAATCCGGGATAGGATTTTTTAACCACTTCGGGTTCTTCAATACAAATATCATTTCGTAGTATGGCCAATGTTGCGAACGACATGGCCATGCGATGATCGTCGTAACATCTTACAATTTTTGGAGCGTGATCGTGTTTATTCACAAAAATAGAACCACTTAAAAATATCTCATTATCAATTACATCAACACCATATCCAAGTTTTGTCAGCTCATTTCTCAAGGCTTCGATGCGATCTGTTTCTTTCACCCTTAATGTTTTGAGTCCGGTAAAGTGTCCTTTGATTCCAAGTGCTGCACATGTAACTATTACGGCTTGCGCAAGATCAGGGCATTCGGTAAAATCGTAATTAAACTCACGAATTCCCGGCTGATCTGATTTTGTAAGCAGCAATCCTTCGTCAGTAAAAACTGAGGCTATTCCTAAATTTCGATAAATTTTCGGAAGGACAGAATCCCCCTGGACACTTTCGTTGCGCAGTCCTTTTAAAACAATACGCGCATCGGGTGTAAACGCGGCAACCTGGTACCAGAAAGCAGCTGCACTCCAGTCGGGCTCAATTATTGAGAAATAGTCAATATCATTATATTTCTGTTCTTTAATAGTGATAGTATTACGCACAAAAACAACATCAGCCCCGGCTTTTTGCATAAGGGCCTGGGTCATCCGGATATAGGAAGCCGAAATGATTTCCCCCTGCAATTCAATAACAATTCCATCCTTTAAAACGGGACCAAGCATCATCAATGCACTGATAAACTGGCTGCTGATACCGGCATTAAGTTCAACTACTCCTCCTCTCAATTGTGGATTACCAATGATTTTTATTGGAGGATAACCTGATTTTTTTTCAAAGCTCAGGTTAGCTCCCAGGCATTGCAATGCATCAGTTAATGGTTTAACCGGTCTGTTTTGCATACGTTCAGTTCCGGTTATTACCCAATTACCCGGCGTAACTGCCAGTATAGCAGTGAGAAAACGCATAACTGTACCCGCATTACCCACATTAACCTCGATGAGTTTACCTTGATTTGCGGAGTGGGCAGCGATTTCCTGCAAAAGACGTTGCATAACAACAGTATCTGTTGAATCGGGAATCAATCCATTGATAGTTGTTCCACCCGAAAGGCGGTTAATCACTAATAGCCGGTTAACGATACTCTTACTTAAAGGTAAGGTAATTGCACATTCAACGAAATCCTGTTGGTTAGAGATACAGCGCATTCAATAAGTATTAGCCAAAAAAAGCAAATTTAGCAATGTTAGGCATATTTAGGTTTTCACCTTTAAAATAGGGCGAGTCAAATATTTCAGGTTCCTGCCAGATGCAGTTGTGCTGTGTAATAATTACACAAAAAAGCCAACCTCAAGGTTGATATAGAAGTGAAGGCTTTCGAGAATGAGTTTTTCACCTGGAAACTTGTCGAAAACAGGCTCGCCGATTTTACGGATAAGCGAAAAATTCAGTTGCGAACTGCTGGCATTTTTTTTATCGTGACACATTAGCGCAAGAAGTTCGTCTCCAGGTTTTGGTTTGAAACGATAGTGCGGAAAATGCCAGCTTACGAGGTTGGCGAGCCGTTTCAAATCCTTTTTATCAAATCCAAACATGCGCATTGAAATAAAGCTCTCGCAAATCAGGCCAATGGCAATGGCTTCACCATGCAACAAGGGATCAGGATCATGTTTCTGCGAATAGGATTCGATAGCATGGCCAATTGTATGGCCAAAATTCAGCGATTTGCGTAACCCGGTTTCGGTGAAGTCCGAATTTACAATATCCATTTTTACAGAAGCGGATTCCAGGATATTAGCTTCGTTGCAAACCTTTTCCGGTGAATTCAGGATGATGTATTTTTCAAATAGTTCTTCACTGTGAATCATGGCATGCTTCAACATTTCGGCGTACCCTGATAATTTCTGCCTCGATGGAAGAGTTTTCAAAAACTCCTCAAAAATAAATACTGCTTTTGGAAGCGAGAAAACTCCGATCTGATTTTTAATGGAATTGAGGTTTACACCAGTTTTACCACCCAGTGACGCATCAACCATCGCAAGCAGAGTGGTAGGAATATGAATAAAATTGATTCCTCGTTTAAAGGTAGCTGAGGCAAACCCACCGACATCAGTTAATAATCCGCCGCCAAGGCATATCATCAACGAATTCCGGACAGCATTTCCAACAACCAGTTGTTGCCAGATTTTCTCAACACTCGCTATTGTTTTATTCGATTCATTGCTATGCATTTCAATTACCAGTGCGTTTTCGAGCCCGGTACATTTATCTTTTAACAGTGGCAAACAAAGCCCCCTGGTATTTTCGTCAACGAGGATATAAATTCCGGATTTTTTATATTCAAGAATCATTTCCTGCAACCGCGACCAACCAACGTTACCAGAATATATAGAATTAGAAATGTTCATGTTGTTAAAGGTAGAAAAGAGTATTGGGTTTGGTTAGCGAGATGTAAGATTTATTTTAATCAGTTACTTCCAGGAAAATACTTAGGTTGAGCAGTAAATTTAATTTACAAGTCAAAGTTAAAAACAAGACATTACATTATCTCCATAAACAAGAGACTTTCTCCTTTGGTTTTAAGTTTATCTCAAAAGAAAAAAGCTACTATCCTGCATGATCACTAAACAGTCAGTTTATTTACCTGTTTTGAATGTTTTGGCAAAGGTAAATAATTTCGTGAAGTGTAAATATGAAAAGTAGCTGAAACTATTTCAATTATTAGTTATTAAATCTGATCTTCGAATAAAAAGGTTTATACATTTGCACCGTAAAATTAATTCATTATGCTCTCTTTCGACAATACCGAGATAGCGTTTCGCTACAAAAGCAACTCTGATCTATCGCGGGCACGGTTTCTTTTCAGTACAATTGCTAATCCATGGCTTGTTAACGTTGGAAAATCTCTGACTTATTTTGCATTAAAAATGCATCTTCCTATTGCCTGGGCTATTAAACCCACACTTTACAAACACTTTGTGGGAGGTGAAACCCTGGAAGAATGTGAAAAAACAGTACAACTGCTTAGTAAATACAAATTAAAATCTATTCTTGATTATTCAGTTGAAGGAGGTAAGGACCAGGATACCATGCAACGCACGCTGGAAGAAACCCTTCGCTCGGTAGTTAATGCCGGGAAACACCCGGATATTCCTTTTTCTGTATTTAAACCTACCGCTTTTGCATCTCAGGAAGTGCTGACGCTGGCATCGGAGAATGCTGCAGTTGACGAGGAAACAGCCAAAGCGATTCAGTTTTTCAAGGACTGTGTTGAAACACTTTCGAAATCAGCCTTCGAAAATGATATTCCTATCATGATTGATGCTGAAGACTCGTGGTACCAGCCATTCGTTGACGAGGTAGTAACCGGAATGATGGAGAAATACAACAAAAAGAAAGCCATTGTGTACAACACTTTGCAAATGTACAGAACCGACCGGCTTGACTTTTTGAAAGAGTCGCTCCGAAAAGCCGAAGAGGGGAATTATTTTCTTGGCATTAAATTCGTTCGTGGAGCCTATATGGAAAAAGAGCGTTGGCGTGCTTCTGAAAAAGGTTATCCTTCTCCTATTCAGCCTGATAAAGAAGCCACTGATCAGAATTATGATGCAGGTGTTGCTTTTACACTGGCACATCTTGACAGAATTTCAGTATTCAGCGGATCGCACAACGAAAAAAGCAATCGTTTGCTAACCGAACTTATGGAAAAACAAGGACTTCCCCGGAATGAAAGCAGAATATGGTTTTCCCAACTCTATGGAATGAGTGATCATATCAGTTTTAACCTGGCTGATGAAGGATACAATGTTGCTAAATACATTCCTTACGGACCGGTTCGCAATATATTGCCATACCTCATTCGCCGCGCTGAAGAAAACACATCGATTGCCGGACAGACAGGGCGTGAACTGGGGTTACTTGAACAGGAGCGATTACGGAGAAAGAAAGGATAAAGAACTTAATATCAATAAAATATAAAGCCATAACCTTACTAGTTGTGGCTTTTTTTATCCGCTCTATCTCATGCTTATTCAATTGTACTTCATTTTTTAATCAGAATTTTTTAATTCAAACGGAAATAGTTTAATTTTATCCGCAATAGCTTACTAATTATACCTTTACTTATTCCAAGAGATGAAAGTCACAATTTTTCTGTTAATCAACTTTCTATTTATACTTCTTTCTCCTGTACTTACGACAGCGCAATCATCCTGCCTGGTAACACATTACAGCCGTAGCCAGTATAGCGCAGGAAGCCAGAACTGGTCGATTGATATGGATAAACAGGGCTTTGTATATTCAGCCAATAATAACGGGCTGATGAAATACGATGGGGTGCATTGGCGGATATTCCCTATGCCGGCTCGTAAAATAGCACGATCAGTATCCGTAGGCACTGACGGAAGGATTTATACCGGAGCTATAGAGGAATTTGGATATTGGGCCAAAAATGCATCGAAAGGACTAGTGTATACGTCACTGGTTCCGCTGTTAAAGAACTTCGATCTGCACAATCACGAAATATGGAAAATCGTCCAGTCACAAAACAAAGTCTATTTCCAGGGATTCTCATGTCTTTTTGTATATGATAAACATACTGTAAAACCAATTCAACTTCCCGGATCTATAGTTTTTCTTCTTAAAGCAGGGAACCGCCTTTTTGTTCATGCCGTAAAAGGTGATTTGTACGAAGTAATAAATGATAAGCTTGTCAGGTTCGACCAAAGCAAACTTCTGAACGGAACAGAAGTTAAAACCATACTACCCTACAAAAACGGATCTTTCCTGATTGGCACATCATCGAAAGGCGCTTTTGTTCTTGACGAAGATGGGATAAAACCATGGGATACTCCTGCTAACCCATTACTCAGAGAGTTTCAGATCAACAATGGAATAGTCTTCGGTAACAAAATTGTGTTCGGCACAATTGTAAAAGGCTTGTTTATTCTTGATTTTGATGGGACTATTTTAAGCCATTTATACAGTGAAAATGATCTGCAAAACAATACAGTCCTTTCACTTTGCAATGACAATAACCAAAGTATATGGGTAGGCCTTGATAACGGAATTGATAATGTTTCATTCGACAACCCTGTGGATGTTTATCCAAGTCGCAACGAAGCGCTGGGTGCCGTTTATACCGCTGCTCTTCAGGGAAATACACTTTATGTAGGAACCAACCGGGGAGTTTTTACCTATTTAAAGGATGGAAACCGTTTTACGTATGAAGGATTTCTTCCAAATTCGCAGGGGCAGGTCTGGCAACTGAAAGTTATAGATGGAACGCTATTCTGTGGACATACTACCGGCACATATAGTATAGAAAAAAACACCATGAAACAGATATTTAGTGTTAGCGGGGGGTATATGCTTCAGAAGATTATAATTAAAGGTGTTGAGTATCTGCTTCAAAGCACATATACCAGCCTTGTTATCTATAAAAAATCAGGGAATACATGGGTTTTCAGTCACCAGGTCGATGGATTTGTCGAACCGGCACGTTTTATTGAAGTTGATCACCTGGGAAATATTTGGATCGGACATTCAGTAAAAGGTTTATACCGGCTCCGCTTATCTGAAACACTGGACAAAGTATCCGAAAAACAATTATTCAATGAGAAGGATGGCCTGCCGTCAAACTCGAACATAAGAGTATTTAAAATTGCAAACCGTGTTGTATTTTCGAATGGAGAAAGACTTTTTACCTGGGATGACCTCAAGCTGAAGATAATTCCTTATACCGAAATTAATAACAAATTACAGGGTTTCGAAGCGGCAGTATCAATAACTTCGGTAGATGAAAACAATTACTGGTTTGCCTCCAAAACTGAAGCCGCGCTTTTTAATTTTAAAGAGAACAACCCGGTAATGTTATACAGGCTTATTTTTAATCAATATAACCTATCCCTGGTTGATAATTACGAAAACATAGTTCCGCTAACTGCAAACCTGCATTTGATCTGCCTTGATAATGGGTTTGCCATATTCAATAAAGACAATCTTACCAATTCAGGTTTAAATGAAACAAAACTTGTTTTCAGGGACATTACGTGCAGGGACGCTGCAGGAAATATGCTGGCGCTAGACCCTTCAGTCAATAAAGTGTCACTACGCAATGCGTACAACAATATTTCCATATCATTTTCAACGCTTCAAAACCCGTGTTCACGGAAACTCTATCAATTTAAGCTCGATGGTATTGACAGGGACTGGAGCAGGTGGTCGGAATCCGCTGAGGCTAAATATACCCGTTTGCCTGTTGGCGAATACAAATTCAATGTGCGTACATTAGCTTCCAATGGAACTATTACCCCAAGTGTCAGTCTGAATTTCAAAGTAAGACACGCATGGTATGCTTCAGTTGCTGCCATGTTGATGTATATATTAATTGGCATAGGAGGAATACTAGCCAGCCAGTATTTTTATCGGAAACGCCTGGCGAAACACCACAACAGGCTGCATCTGATTGCAGAAGAAAAACGTAAGGCGGAAAAACTAAACTCTGAACAAGAAATCATGAGGCTTCATAATGATAAGCTCCAGGCTGAAATTTCGCACAAAAATATGCAGCTTGCTGATTCAACACTGTCGATTATAAAGAAAAATGAGGTACTTATCGAAATTAAGGATGAGCTTGAAAAACAAAAAGAAGATCTCGGTGCCAGATATCCTGCACGCTACCTGCAAAGATTGACAACTCTAATCGATAAAAATATATCTAATGATAACGATTGGGAAATGTTTGAGGCATTGTTCGACCAGGCGCATGAAAACTTCTTTAAACGGCTGAAACAATCCTTTCCTGACCTCACACAAAGCGATCTGAAGCTTTGTGCTTACCTGAAATTAAATCTTTCATCCAAAGAAATTGCACCTCTGCTTAATATTTCGATTCGCGGTGTTGAAATACGCAGGTACAGGCTTCGAAAACGGCTAGCGCTTTCGTCAGACAACAACCTTGTGGAATATATCATGCAGTTTTAATCTGATAGTAATCACATACAATGATTGTATCGGAAGTATTATTTTTCGGATTTTTTATATAAAATAAAATTTATTTCTATTTTCAATACCGAAAACTGTTTAGTTAGAGACTAACTTTATAATATTTATATCAAATTCATTTATGATCTACCACATCAAATAACATTATTAATAAAAAATAAATTCATGTTTTTGATTCCATATCTTGCTGTTTGTCTATTATTTGAGTACTTTAGTACTTCAATTGACGTACTGTTGTATAGGTGATTTCAAAATGCTTCATAATCATGTAGTAATCATGATGAATCTTTTTAACACCTATTGTGACAAAATATCTATTTTATTTGTATTTCGAAAACTGTAACAATCGATTGCGGAAAAGCTCAAATGACATCTTAAATACATACTATTATAATACCAACCATAAATCAAACCCAATTTTAACCAATCTTTAAGTTATGAAAAAATCACTACCTCCAAAGCGGGTTATTCCCTGGGCCAAAAGCCTTCTTCTGCTTTTGGTAATGTCTTTATTGCAAACTTCAGTATTTGGACAAGGACGAACCATTACCGGAACTGTTACTGATCAGCTAACCAAAGAAACGCTGCCAGGAGCTTCGGTACTTATTAAAGGGACGACAAAGGGCGCCTCAACTGACATTAACGGTAAATATTCGTTAAAAGTAACTTCAGAAGATAAAGTACTTGTTGTTTCTTTTATAGGATATGTGAGCACTGAAATTACCATTGGAGCACAAAATGTAATTGATGTACAACTATCATTGGCTCAGACCACTCTCGACGAAGTTGTTGTAGTTGGTTATGGTACAAGTAAGGTTAAAGATCTTACTTCATCAATTACTACAATCAAATCTGGAGAACTTAACAAAACACCTTCGAGCCAACCTATGAATGCATTACAAGGTAAAGTGGCCGGACTACAGGTAGTAGCCAATGGAGGACCTGGAAATTCTGCAACAATTCGTGTTCGGGGTATTGGTTCATTTCCCGGAAGTTCCAGCGAAGCACCGCTTTATGTTGTTGATGGTGCATTTTACGACAATATTGACTTCTTGAATCCGGCAGATATTGCATCAATTTCTGTTTTAAAAGATGCGTCTGCAGCAGCTATATATGGTGTACGCGCGGCGAATGGAGTTGTGTTAATCGAAACAAAATCGGGCGCATATAACCAAAAAACCGAGATTACTTATGATGGGTACATGGGGTACCAGATTGCCCAGAATGTACAGAAAATGGCTAATTCAGCTCAATTTGCTCAAATGGCACTTGAATCCGGATCAGTAGCTGATATTGCATATATAAATAATGCCATGCAGCGCTATGGTCGTAGTAGGGTAAATCCTAATATACCAGATGTGAACACAGATTGGTATAAAGAGATTCTTCGCCCGGCACAAATCCAAAACCATAGTCTAAGTATAGATGGGGGTAATGAAAAGGCTAAATATTCAATAGGCATGAATTATTTCAACCAGGAAGGTATTCTGAAAATGAAAAATGAATATGAACGTCTGAACCTACGCACCAAAGTTGATTTTAAAGCAAATAACTGGCTTACTGTAGGTGGCAACTTCATTTTCAGTAATGCAAATAAATATATAGAGCAGTCTGCTGCCTGGAGCCAGGCATACTTTGCAGTACCAATCATTCCGGTAGATGATCCGTTAAATACAGTTGGCACTCCGACTGATTATTCAAATGCACAATACCTTGGCTATAGAGATGGCCAAAATCCTTTTCCAACTATGGATTACAATGAGGATTTTATGAAAATTAAAAAAATTCTTGCTAACATATATATGGAGTTTACACTGGTGCCAAAAGTGTTAACATTTAAAACTACCTATAATAACAATTATACATCCCTAAACGAAAGGATTGTAAACCTGCCTTGGGATATGGGGGGAACCAACTTCAAAAATACGAATGCAACAGTAAGTAAGAATGCACAGAGCTTCACTAACCAAACCTGGGATAATATACTCACTTTAACAGAAAAGTTCAATAAGCATAATTTAACTTTAATGGCTGGTTCATCCTATAAGGTTGAAGAGTGGCAGAGGTTATCCGGTTATGGAAAAGATTTCGATCCTAATATTCAGCAATCCTGGTATATAAGTCAATCACCTGCTCAAATATATAATACTGCTTCTGACGACGGCAGCATTCAATATGGCATGTCCTATTTCGGGAGGTTAGCTTACAATTATGCTGACAGATATCTGGTATATGCTACCATGCGTGCTGACGGAAGTTCGAAGTACCAGGAGAAATGGGGATACTTCCCATCAATAGGAGCAGGTTGGGTAATTTCAGAAGAAAGTTTCCTGAAAAATAATGATTATGTTCCTTACCTTAAATTGCGCGCCAGCTGGGGTCAACTTGGTAACGACCATATTCCAGCAAGTGATGGACTCAGAACAACAACTAGTGTAACTACAGCTATGGGAGGAACTTACAATTCTCCAGGAAGTCCATATACCGGATCTGTGGCTCCAAATTCGTTCTCAGTACTTAAATGGGAATTTACCGAGGAAACCAATATTGGTTTAACCGCGCGCTTCCTGAAGGATAGGTTATCGGCTGACTTTGATTATTTTATACGTGACACAAAAAATGCTGTAATCCCGGTTGCTCTTCCAGGTACAGGAACAAGTGTTCGTAAAGCTGTAGGAACCATCAGAAACAAGGGCATTGAACTCGCGCTCAACTGGTCCGACAAAATTACAGAAAAACTCAATTACACGGTTGGAGCCAATATTTCGACACTGAAAAACTCAGCCATTGACCTTTACGGGCAACCATATATTAATGGAGGTTCAGCTGAATTTCTTCAAAGGACAATTGTTGACCAGCCTTTGATGTCTTTCTTTGGATATCAAACTGTTGGTGTTTACCAGAATGATGCCGAAATACAGGCTGATCCTGTCGCTATCAAATATCATATGACAAATCCATCCGATTATTTAGTGCCGGGTGATTTTAAGTTCAAGGACGTAAATGGGGATAGTCTGATTGATGGTAGTGATCGTGGAATACTGGGATCCTATTTCCCTTCATTTACTTATGGAGCAAATATTTCGGTATCATACATGAATTTTGACCTTTCGGCCAGCATGTACGGACAAACCGGCAATAAAATTCTCAACCGCAAACGCGGACAGGTTATCTGGACTAACGATCAAAACATGGATGCCGACGTTGCCGAAAACCGCTGGCATGGGGAAGGTACTTCGGATGCATATCCTTCATCTTCTGGATTAAGACGGAGCTGGAACCAGAGAATGAGCAATTATTTTGTTGAAGACGGTTCATTTTTCCGTATACAGAATATTCAGGTTGGGTACACCGTCAAAAACAAACAATGGTTAGGTGGAAAATTCCCCGTATGCAGGATATCATTCACTGCCGACAGGCCTTTAACCATTTTCAAGTATAATGGGTTTACTCCTGAGGTACAGGATGGTATCGATTCACAAACCTACCCGGTACCTTCCGTTTACACTGTTGGACTTAATGTTAAATTCTAAACACATCTGAACTATGAAACTAAAACAATATTTTATACCATTTGCTGCTTCTGCCGTAGTGTTTTTTATAGCAGCCAGTTGTAGTAAAAACCTGGATGTACTTCCTGAAAACAGGAATTTTACCGGTGAAACTGATTATACCATAACCAGCGATATGATAAAACCTTTGCTGGGTGTATACAATGGTTTGTCTGTAACTGATAATGAATGGGTAGACTTTCCGATTATTGGAGTCCGCGGTGATGATGTAAATAAAGGTGGTGGTGACGATCAACCGGATTTAGGCACTCTGGATAAATTCAATTACAACAAAACCTTTTGGGGATTTAATGCCTTTTGGCAAGATTACTATCAACATTTGTTTAACAGCCAATCGGCCATGGAGCAGATAGCACTTTATAAAGCGCAAACCTCCGGTAATTCAGCAGCTTTAGCTGATCAATACACAGCTGAGGTAAAGGTTTTGGAATCGTGGTGGTTATTGCAACTTAGCCGTTCGTTTGGTGCCATATTTATTCCGACAAGTTCTGATCCATCCACTCTGTTCGTTACTCCGGTATCAAGCAAAGATGAGGTGATGCAATATATTTCGACCCTTATGGATGAGGCAATTCCTTTATTACCAGCAATAAGGCCAAATGAACGTACCGATATTCCCGGTGGAATAACCAAGTACACAGCTTTAGCAATGAAAGCCTTGGCTAACCTCGAACTCAATAATTACCAGGAAGTTGCAAATGCAACAGGAGAGATTATCAATTCAGGCAAATTTACACTTGAACCAGATTTCTATCAACTTTTCAAACTTAAGGGCAAATTAAATAATGAGAATCTTCTGGAAAAGCAATACTCTGACTTTGGCTTGTCGTCATCTCGTCAGTTTTATTACTTATTCGATTTCTTCGGACCAGTAAACTGGACTCCAAAAGTTACTACAGCAAGTGGCGGCTGGGGTTTCTATGAGCCCAGTATGAAATACATCAGGTTTATGCTCGACAGGGGTGACACTCTTCGCCTGAAAACTACAGTTATTTTTACACCCAGAGGAATTACTGAAATTAAGAAAGATGCAGCCTATTCTCCCAAGATGGCTGGGATAACTAACGTTACCCGTTCGGGAGATATATTTACTGATTTTGACCGTGAAATGTTTTTAAGTGGCAAGCACTATCTACCTTCAGATCAGCTAACTACAGGGCAGACATCATATGGAACCAACAAGAACTTCACATGCATCAGGTATTCCCAAATCTTGCTTATGTATGCTGAGGCACTTACGCAGGGAGCCACGGGTACTGCCGGAACTGCTGATGGTGCAGTTAACTTGGTAAGAGCCCGCGCTCACATGCCTGCTATCAGCGGAGTTACGAACGACCAGGTTATGGACGAAAAATTTGCTGAACTTGCTACTGAATGGGGTGATAGGTTTTATGATATGGCCAGGCTTGGTAAAACTGCTGAACTGAGCTATGAAGGACGTATTTATACTGCTGATAAAAGATACCTTCCTTATCCTCAAGACCAGGTTGATTTACTTCCTGCTTTAGGCGCTGCCAAGTAAATTTAGTTAACTAATTTTAAAAAATGTAGGACATGAAAATACTTAAATATTTATTTGTAGGTTTACTTTCTGTGGTTTTTGCCACCGCTTGTAAAAAAGGTATCGACCCAATATCGTACGTTGATCCGGGTCCGGATACAGCAGCTCCAGTTGTTTCAATCAGTTACCCGATTGAAGGCACAAAAATCCGTGTTGATGAACCAGTAACTTCCATCAATATTAAATTTGTTGCATCTGATGATATTGAGATAAAAAATATCTCAGTTCAGTTGGATGGCACTGAAATTAAAACTTTCGACAGTTTCGTCGACTATCGCCGTTATATGGGCGATTATCAGTACGATAATCTCGCAAACGGAGATCATATCCTTAAAGTTGTTGCAACCGATATTGCAGGTAAGGAATCCTCTCAATCAATTAATTTTAAGAAAATTGCACCGTACGTACCCCTTCCCGGTGAGGTGTTTTACCTTCCATTCGATGGCGATTTCTTCGAACTTGTAGGCAAAAAGTTTGCAACAGTAACCGGATTACCCAGTTTTACTGACGGTAAAGTTGATAAAGGGTATGCCGGAGCAACCGATGCATATGTTACGTATTCAACCACCGCCCCTGGTTTTATGGGGAATGAATTTAGCATTGCTTTCTGGTACAAACTAAATGGCACTCCTCAAAGGGCAGGAATTTTCGAAATCTGTCGTCCGTATACGGTTTACAATGATTCAACCCGGTTCAAAGGATTCAGGTTCTTACGTGAAAACAATGGGACCAAACAAAACCTAGGACTCAATCTGGGTATTGGCAAGAAGGAAGTCTGGATAAATCCATTTATGACTATAGCTCCATCGGATACATGGATGCACATTGCAGTGTCGGTTTCAGCAACAAAAGCAATAATTTATGTTGATGGAGTAGTTAAAAAAACAACAGCAATAACCTCGCCTATTGATTGGACTGATTGTACCTTACTCACAATCGCATCGGGAAAACCCAACTTTACCTATTGGGACCATTTATCCGACTTGAGTTTGTACGATGAAATGCATATCTACAACAAGGCCATTACGCCTGAAGAGGTCACTGCTTTATTTAGTGTTAAAAAATAATTTTTGGTTGGATTGTTTGGTTTGAAAAGAGGGAATGTGGATAACACATTCCTTTCTTTTCAAATTATAGCAAAACAGTTAGTTAATGAACATACTTTATCTGTACAATAATGAAGAATCCTTTATCGAAATTAATTTTATTGCCTGCGGTTTTGTTATTTGCCATTTCGTGTAAAAAGGATCCGGTTGTTATTGGAAAAATAGAATTGAAAGGATGCTCAATTGGCGACGTACAGTTAGCAAATGGTATGGTGACTTCCGATATTCCGCTGAATAAAAATGTTATACTTACCTTTTCGGATGCGGTAGATTCAACGTTGGTAAAAACATGCATTTATCTAAAAGACAACAGTGATGCGCATACGCCCGTAGTATACTTCGCGTTTGCAGATAATTATCGCACTGTTATCGTAAAACACAACGCCAGCTTACTGAAATTACAACCATATACTTTGGTTGTATCATCAGCGCTTAAAGGGGCTAAAGGAGAAACTTTTGTCGGAGCAGAATATAAATTCATAGCTACCGGCGCCAGCTTTACACTAACAAAGTTAACTCTAAATAATCAAAATTTTTTACTCCCAGCCTCCATAACTAAAGTTCCGGTAACAGGATCAGTAATTTCAGTTGAATTTGCCCAACCTATTGATACAGTTCAGGTTAAATCCAAATTCACTCTTGAAGGCTATGCCCTTTTTAATGTTTCATTCAGCGCTGATTTAAAAACTGCAGTTTTACAATGGCCCGCCAAGTTAAATGGATATTCCAAATACGGTTTTGCAATTTCATCAAACATAAAATCAACTACCGGACTTTCATTTGCGGGGTTTAACAATACATTTACAACCTCTCTCGATTCAACATTAAAATTCCCGCAAATCACTGATGACGAATTGCTCACGCTGGTGCAACGCCAAACCTTTAAATATTTCTACGATTATGCCCACCCTGCAAGTGGGATGGCACGTGAACGATTCGCTTCAGGGAATACTGTAACAACAGGAGGTTCCGGATTTGGTGTAATGGCCTTGATTGTTGGAATGGACCGAGGCTTTATTACCCGTAGCCAAGGCATTGCTCAATTAATGAAAATCATCTCTTTTCTGGAAACCGCTGATCGTTTTCATGGTGCCTGGTCGCATTGGATTGACGGTAGTACAGGAAAAGTAATTCCATTCGGAACTAAAGATAATGGTGGAGACCTGGTTGAAACAGCCTTTATGGCTCAAGGCTTAATTGCTATGCGTCAATATCTTAACGCGTCTGTTACGGCAGAAAAATCACTGATTGACCGTATTACGGCTTTGTATAATGGGATTGAATGGGATTGGTACAGGCGTGGCGGGCAAAATGTGCTGTATTGGCATTGGTCGCCTGACTATACATGGGATATGAATTTCCCACTCTATGGATATAACGAAACGCTGATTACTTATGTGATGGCTGCCGCCTCAACCACTCACACAATTCCCGCAGTTGTGTACAGCCAGGGTTACGCCCGAAGCGGCGCCATTAAAAACGGAAAATCTTTTTACGGCTATGTATTACCTGTTGGATACGACTATGGCGGCCCTTTGTTTTTCGCCCATTATTCATTTTTGGGACTCGATCCGCGTCACTTGTCCGATGCTTACGCTAACTACTGGACACAGAATGTTAATCATTCAAAAATCAATTGGGCCTATTGTGCTGCCAATCCAAAGAAATACATGAATTACAACTCCTATTGCTGGGGACTTACTGCCGGAGACATCCCTGATGGTTATGGAGTTAGTGAACCCACAAACGACAGGGGCGTAATTACACCAACTGCAGCAATTTCGTCACTTCCATATACCCCGGAACAATCAATGAATGCTATACGGTATTTCTATTATATTGTAGGCGATCATTTGTGGGGACAATACGGTTTTTATGATGCGTTTGATGTTACAAATAGCTGGTGGGCAAGTTCTTTCCTGGCAATTGACCAGGGCCCCGAAGTTGTAATGATCGAAAATTATCGTACCGGGCTCGTATGGAACCTGTTCATGTCGGCACCCGAAGTTCAGGCGGGACTTACAAAACTAGGTTTCAGTTACTGACATTAGTTTGTAAAAGTGTCCGGACATATCTCTTCGTATCGATTGAGATCTTATTATGTTTTCAGATATTCAATCAAGTACTAATTTTAAGAAGTCAGATAAAAATGAAAAACCGGATTGAGTTTAGCAAAATTGTATTCCTGGTACTGTTAATAACGGCAACAGGTTGTACGCATTCGCAGAAATCTGTATTCAAATCCCAGGGGAAGGTAAATTACCCTGTTACTCCCGCTGACGTGGCTATGCTTGATTCCATTCAGCATAAAACGTTTCTTTATTTCATCAACGAAAGTCATCCTGAAAAAGGAATTGTGAAAGACCGCGCCGCGGTTTGGGCTCCGGCAAGCATTGCCGCCACCGGATTTGGGATTCCATCCTTCGCCATTGGCGCTGAGAGAAACTGGATCACCCGTAAACAAGCTGCTGAGATTACGCTGAATATCCTGAAATTCTTTGCCAACTCTGTACAAAGTACAGATACGAATGCAACAGGATACAAAGGATTTTACTATCATTTTCTTCGAATGAATTCAGGAACAAGGGAATGGAAATGTGAACTTTCATCCATTGATACCGGTATTCTTATGATGGGGATTCTCTTTGCCCGTAATTATTATACTCTTGAAAATACAGATGAACAGCAGATCCGTTCACTTGCAGCTACTTTGCTGGGAAGAATGGATTGGAGTTTTATGCAAATGTCAGGCACAGCAAAACATCCAAACTGCATCTCTATGGCATGGACGCCTGAAAAAGGATTGCTTAATCATGGCTGGAGCGGGTATAACGAAGGACTATTTCTTTATGTTCTGGCCGCCGGAACCGGGATGAAAGATGTTGAGAAAAGCTATGATTCCTGGTTATCAACTTACGAATGGAAAACACCTTACAAAGGACTTTCGCATGTTGCTTTTCCTCCATTATTCGGACACCAGTTTTCACAGGCATTTATCGATTATCGTGGCCTTGCTGATAAATACCTTAAGGATAAAGGAATTGATTATTTCGAAAACTCTCGGCGCGCAACGTATGTTCAGCGTGAGTATGCACAACAAAATCCAAAAGGCTGGGTTGGTTACGATTCCCTATGCTGGGGCATAACGGCCTGCGACGGACCTGGTGGCGGATATAATTTCGGTGATAAAAAGTTTGATGGTTATGCCGGCAGGGGAACCAGTGGACCTGGCAACACGATCGCTGAGGACGGAACAATCGCTCCTTATGGACCCATGTCATCTTTGCCTTTTGCTCCCGAAATAGTTCTACCGACTATGAAATCAATTAACGCAAAGTATGGCAAGGAGTTATGGGGGAAATATGGTTATTACGATTCCTTTAATCCTACAGCCAAATGGGTTAACAATGATTTTCTGGGAATAGATGAAGGACCTATGCTGATTATGATTGAAAATTTCAGGACTGGAATGGTATGGGATTATGTGATGAAGGATCCAATTATTCAGAAAGGTTTGACTAAACTTGGCTATACCTATATAAAATAGAATTTACACCTGTCATGAAAAAGCTATGTTTAAAGCGAACCGCGGCATTAATCATGTGTGTGTTCACAACCACAATATTATTTGCTCAAATCAAAACACTTGATGATTTTGAAAGTAAAGCCGGCTGGAATTTCATTAAATCCGACGGTGTTAATCTGAACTTAACCAACGAGAAAGGTTTAACCGGCAATGCGATCCGTTTTGATTACGATTTCACACATGGAACCGGTTACGGTGGAATTCAGAAGCTTTTTCCTATAGATCTTCCTGATAATTATGAATTTACCTTTTACCTCAAAGCTGAATCCCCGGCCAATAACCTGGAAATCAAGTTTATCGACAGCACCGGAAACAATGTTTGGTGGATAAGCAACCGCAACTACGATTTCCCGACTGAATGGAAGAAGATCACCATCAAAAAAAGGCATATTAGTTTTGCCTGGGGACCAACCGATGATAAAAACTTAAAACGAATCGACCGGATTGAGTTTACAATTGCCTCATTCGTGGGAGGAAAAGGTACCATCTGGCTGGATAACTTTAAGTTTGAAGCGCTCCAACCTGAAACCACCTTATATCCGGCGCCAGCTTTCGTTGCTTCTTCATCTCTAAAAAACCATTCGGCATTCTTACTTGCAGATAATTCGGATAAAACGTATTGGCAAAGTAGTAAATCAGGTGCTCAGAATGTCATTATTGATTTCAAAACCCGCAGGGAATTTGGAGGCTTACAGATAAAATGGTTAAAAGACAATTACGCTAAAAGCTTTGATATTTTTCAGTCGAACGACAAAAAAAACTGGGAGAAAGTATATTCCGTACCAAACAATCAGTTCGATGTAAGTTTTATCCGGCTTCCCGAAGCAGAAGCAAAATTTTTAAAAATTAATATCACAAACTCGTCGAAGAGTGTCGGAATCTGTGAGATAAAATTTCTGACGATAAAAGAATCTTTATCTAAAAATGATTTCCTCATCTATTCAGCTAAAAATTCGCCGGTTGGAAATTTCCCGAGATACTTCCTGGAACAGGCTTCCTATTGGACCATTACCGGAGTAAATAATGATGTGAGAGAAGCCATGATAAACGAAGACGGGATGGTTGAAGTTGATAAAGGCCTGTTTTCGATTGAGCCACTTATAAAGATGGGTGATTCGTTATACAACTGGCACAATGTCGGATCTACTCAATCGCTGGGCAATCCAAAGGATCAGCACGAATTTGATTTTATTCCGACAGTTACCTGGAATACAAATGATCTGAAACTAATTACCAGCGTTACCGCAACCGGAGAAGCCAATAAAAATTCCAAGCTTAATATACGGTATTCGCTTATAAATACTTTGAACCAGCCAAAAGACCTGGAGTTTTACCTGTTGATCCGGCCCTACCAGGTTGATCCCTATTACCAGTTTCTGAATATGACTGGCGGCGCGGGTAAAATCAGGTACATCAAAGAAGAAGCCGGTAATTATTTGTCAGTCGATGATAAAGTTATACTTTTTGAGAAAAAATACGATTCCTTCGGAGCAATCAATTCAGATGAAGGAAATGTTGTTGAGCTTCTCCGCAAAGGGAAAATGCCTTCGAATAAATCTGCGGTTGATAAAAACAACCTGGCAAACGGAGTTGTAAAATATTCCATTCACCTCAAGCCTGGCGAAAAAACTGAGTTATTTGTAGCTGTCCCATTTTTCGGCAAGAACACACCTGACGGGAAACTCAGCATTGAGAATACTGCCGGCGAATTTATCAAATCGTCAGAATTCTGGAAAGCAAAAGTTGAGCATGTTAAATTTAACCTGCCGCCTTCGGCCGACAGGATTATAAATACGTACAGGTCGAACCTTGGGTATATTTTAGTAAACCGGGATAATGCCGGCATACAGCCTGGTTCCCGTTCGTACGAAAGAAGCTGGATTCGTGATGGCGCGCTGACTTCATCCGCACTTTTAAAATCAGGAATTGTTAACGAAGTAAGAGATTTTATCGACTGGTACACCGCTCATCAATACGAAAATGGTAAAGTGCCCTGTGTAGTTGATCACCGTGGTCCTGACCCTGTTCCTGAAAACGACAGCCATGGTGAAATGATTTACCTCCTCCGCGAATATTTCAACTTTACCCACGACACTACCTTCCTGAAATCGAAAAACAGCAATGTTCTGAAAGCGGTTGAATATATTGAATCCCTGGTCGCAGAGCGATCGACAGATTATTATAAAAACGGGAGCGATAGTTTGCGGGCGTTTTATGGACTTGTTCCTGAATCGATAAGTCATGAAGGCTATTCAGCTAAACCCATGCATTCGTACTGGGATGATTTCTTCATCATGAAAGGATTAAAAGATGCCACTGAAATTCAGAAAATACTGGGTGAAACAGCGAATTATCAAACGATAAAAAAGGTCAGGGACACGTTTACGGAGAATCTTTACAACTCACTGAATCTCGCAATGAAACTGAGGAAAATCGATTACATCCCCGGCTGTGTTGAACTTGGCGATTTTGATGCCACATCAACCACAATTGCTTTAACTCCGTGCAACGAGCTTAAAAATCTGCCGAAACCGCAAGTATACAATACCTTTGATAAATACTATGAGTTCTTTAAAAACCGAAGGGATGGAAAACTCAGTTGGGTCAATTATACACCTTACGAAAATCGTTTGATAGGCTCTTTTATCAGCCTGGATCAACCGGAGAGAGCGCATGAGCTGATCGAATTCTTTTTGAGCGATCAGCTTCCGCAAGGATGGAATCACTGGGCTGAAGTGGTATGGAAAAATAAGCGTTTCCCTGGTTATATCGGCGATATGCCACACACCTGGGTTGGTAGTGATTTTATCAATGCTATCCGTTCGATGTTTGTGTATGAAAATGAGTTTGATCAGTCGCTTGTTTTGGCCGCAGCGCTTTACCAGGACTGGATTGATGCACCCACGGGAATGTCTGTTGAACATCTGCCGACTTATTACGGTGAGATTTCCTATTCCATAAAAAAAGAAAGCATCAACTATCGTTTCTCAATTACCGGTGATGTGAAACTGCCTGCAAATGGTATAAAAATCAGAAATTTTAACGGGTCGAAGCTTCCGGCCAAAGTAACTGTGGATGGTAAAGAGATAAAAGACTTTTCGGAAAAGGAAATTACCGTCAAAAATTGCCCCGCTGAGGTTGCTATTTATTATTAACCAGGGTTTTAAAACAGGAATCATACTATTATAACTCAAAGTTACCATAATGAAAGAACAGGAAAAAAGCTTGGATCAGAACTTAAAAGCCGAAGGGTACATTCCTTTTACGCAGTTGGCAGCCTATGGTGCCGGTGGTATTATCCCAATTGCGCTCTTTAATATAGCCGGTATTCTGGTTGGGCTTATGGGTAATATCAGCCTGGGACTCAGTGCTTTCTGGCTTGGGTTTATACTTATTATTCCTCGTTTGTGGGATGCTGTTTCCGATCCCATAATTGGCCATCTATCAGATAATACCAGGACTCGTTGGGGTCGTAGGCGCCCATTTTTGCTGGTTGGTGGGATATTGGTTTCAGTCACGTTTGTGATCATGTGGTGGATTCCAAAAGGCGAAATGGTGCAGACCTGGTTCCCAACGGAATCAAGCTATCATGCATTTCAGCTTGTCTATATCCTGATTACACTTCTGCTATTTTTCACGGCCGTTAATATTTTTGAGATTCCTCACGGAGCGCTTGGTATGGAAATGACCAACGATTACCATGCACGTACACGCTTGTTTAGCGCCAAAAGTTTTGTCGGAAACCTTTTTGCTATGAGCACACCCTGGCTTTTCGCCATTGCAAGCATGGAAATTTTCAAAGGCCCGGGAGGCAATGAAGCCGACGGAATGAGGTATGTTTCCCTGATGATCGCAGCCATTCTGATTCCACTTTCGTTCTGGTGGTTTTTCAAGCTAAAGGAACCCGGTTTTCAAAAAGCCGCCAAGCAGGAAAAAACGCACTTCTGGAAAGACATGAAGTTAGTTATCTCGAACAGGAATTTTGTAATGCTCACGCTCACGGTTTTTACATTAGCGATGGGATTTAATTTCGTGCAATTGCTCGGTTCTTATATTCCTATTTTCTATGTTTTCGGTGGAGATAAAGTTGCCGGAGCCACCATGCTCGGAATTAACGGAACCGTATGGGCCATCACAGGAGTGCTGGCTGTTTTTCCCCTCAACTGGATAAGTCCTAAACTGGGTAAGCGAAGCACTCTTATCATTGCTATGCTGCTGATGAGTTTTGCGCAGCTCTCTAAAATAGTTTGTTACAACCCGCACCACCCCTATTTAATCATAATACCAACTATTCTGCTTTCAGCCGGTATGTTGTTTTTCTTCACATTAGGTTCATCGATGGTTGGCGATATCTGCGATGAAGATGAACTGAACACAGGTAAACGTTCCGAAGGAAGTTACTATGCTATATTCTGGTGGTTTATAAAAATGGGTTCTGCTCTCGCCAGCTTTGTTGCAGGTGCTTTGATAGTATTTACAATGTTCGACGAAGCTCAGGTTACAAAAGTTGATAGCTTGCAGGGAAATATCAGAGAACTCAGGTCGATAGTTCAAACATGGAACGGAGAAGAAGGCTTTAAAGGATCAACCGCGAATTTGCTCATAACCTCAAAAAAACAGGTCGCTGATGCTTTGGAAGAGTCAAAAATTTATGCAAAATTCCTTGAAAAAGAAACCGTCAAAAAGGATAACGAGGCTAATCAGAATATAGCCCACTACCAGGGCGACAGGAAATCGGCTTTGCAGAACACTCTTGCAGCCACAAAGTCGACCGTTAACGGTTTAGAAAAGCTCCAGTCCCAAATTGACAACCTTGGTTCGGAGCCTCGGGATTCAGCTGTAATTGCTCTTTCGAAAGAAGCAGTTTCACTCACTCTTCAGACCAAATTTGAGAAAGCCAAATTGAATTCCTTCGAGCTTATTTCGCACCTGGAATCAAAGTCGCTGGTACCCAAAATGATAAAAAAAGAAGAAACTGATAAGCATTATGCTCAAATAATGAAGGAAATTATTGGCGTAAGAACCCGCATTGCCGACATTGAAACGACGTCCTCCCTTACTTCGCTTGATAAAGACCTTGGCACCATCGAACACGACATTATGCCATTAACCCAGCAAACACCTTATACCCTTTTAATGATGCGGGTCGTCGAAATCGGGTTACCGTTCATATTGAGTTTACTATCTATTTTCTTTGTTCTCAAATACTCACTTACAGAGAAACGATCACACGAAATCAAAGACCTGCTTAAGCAAAGAAATGCGAATCGTGCAAAGGAAGAAAATAATTCAACGGAGCCAATAATCGGATAAGCAAAAAGGCCGGGTTCAGCAAAATGTGAACCAGAAACTTGAAACCAGCAACTTGTATCTCAAAATTTTTTAAAACTAAGCTATGACATTTACCATCAAAGAAAATAACTTCTATCTCAATGACAAAAAAGTGTTTCTCACTTCCGGAGAGATTCATTATTTCCGTATCAAGCGTGAGCTGTGGGAAAAACACCTGGATGCAGCCAAAGAAGCTGGTTTGACTACTGTAAGCACTTATGTTCCATGGGCATTTCACGAAACCGTTGAAGGTGTTTTTGATTTTGATGGTACCTCCACTCCTGAACATGACCTTAAAGGCTGGATTGATCTTTGCCAGGCGCGCGGATTACACTGTATTGTTAAACCTGGTCCGTTTATCCTGGCCGAATACCGTGGTGCCGGTTTGCCGGATTGGTTTATGGATAAGTATGGTCCCGAAGTCAAGATGAGAAATAGCAAAGGCGGAATTGTTGCCAGTGACGGAGTAAGCCTTTTCAACCAGAAATACCTGGAAAAAGTAACGCTCTGGTACGATATGATTATGCCTTTCATCAGCAAACATCAATTATCGAATGGCGGCCCGATTATCATGATGCAGATATGCAATGAGATTGGTGTTTTCTCGTGGCTGGCGCACCAGGCTGACTATTGTGAAGCAGTAAAAGAGCGTTTCATCTCCTACTTAAAAAGAAAATATACAGGCATCGATGAGCTTAACAGCCTTTGGGAAACGGATTACCAGGATTTTGCCCTTGTTGAACTGCCACCCGACGGAAGACTTCCTTACGCATCAAAAGGTGACCGCGGCCGCGATCATGAATGGCACAATTTCTGGCGAACCTATTACGGCGACTACCTGCGAATGCTTACAGCACTGGCTCGCGAAAGAGGAGTAACAGTTCCTTTGTACCACAATCTTCCCGGCTGGATTTATGGCAGCGGATATGAATTCCCTGTCAACATTACGATGTACGAGGATCTTTTTCTCGATAAGAGTGAGATCATTTTCGGAGTGGATCATATTCCCGAATTCCTATCGTACCGCAACATGCACGACGACCGTATTATCAACGATATAACCTATGCCATGCAGGGCAACAAACCGCTGTTTGCGGCCGAATTCCAGAGTGGTTCGCGCGAATATCACGTGGTTACAAATCCACGGGAAATGGAACTTTTCTACAAAGCCAGCGTTGCCAACGGCCTTACTGGTTGGAATTATTATATGTTTTCGCAGGGACGTAATACCAGGCACACAGGTTATTCTGGCTCAACCTTTTACTGGTTCAATCCGCTTACACCTGAAGGAGAGCGTACCAGTGCTTTCCCCCTCGTAAAAAGGATGAATAAAATCATCAAAACATCCGAAAGCCTGATTGTAGATTCAAAGCGGAAAGCAGAAGTTTGTGTACTTTTCTACCCTCCTTATTACGCATCCGAACTGGAACGACCTGCCGGCGCGAAATGTGAACTGCAGTTTAAAGCATCCGATATCCGCAGACCAGCATATTTCGATGGTTTATTAAAAGTGCTGCAAGTCCTGAATATCGACTACGATATGATAGATCTGACCAAAGCATCTGCTCAATCAATGAAAAACTATAAGCAGGTTTGGACTTTCAGCACAGATGAAATGAATGCATCAGATCAGCAAACTATTGTTAATTACACGGAAGCTGGTGGCAACCTGGTAATTTTCCCGTATCTCCCTGATCGTGAAATGTCGCAGAAGCCTTGCACAATCATTCGCGACGCGCTTTCAATATATCCTTCGGGAAAAGAAATTATTGATTCACCTTTGATAGATGTTTTCGACCTGCAGGATATCAAGTGTGCCAATCCACTCATCATTTATTCTGATGAATCGCTGGCCGGAGCCGAAATTATTGCCCGTACTTTAAAAGGAACAGCATGTGGCTTCGCAAAGGCATTAGGAAACGGATCACTCACGCACCTTGGAACCTGGATTGGATTCGATACCGAAGGGCAGAAACCTGTTTATGAGGCAATTCTTAACAGATCAGAAGCAAAGCTTCGCCAGGCTCACTCCGACAATGAGAATATCGCCGTTCGCGAACGTTTTACCGGTGAGAAAGCTGCTGTACTTTTTATTGCGAATTATTATAATGAAGAACAGACGGGAAAAGTAACCTATACCCATCCCGAAAATGGTGAAACTATTACTATCCCTTATTTACAGGATGAGATGCTGTGGCCCGCGTTATATGGTGTTCTGAGCCCGGTGTGCATGAAAGTTACCGATGGTTTAAAGATTTTGCACTCTACTTCTGACGTTCTGAACATTAAATATTCTGATGATCAGGTAGAAATTACACTTTATGGCGATCGTGACCTGCAAGGAGAAATAGTTTTCGAAGGACCTGGTATAAAAAAGATCAATTCGGCCACATTAGACAGTGAACCTGTAAGAATAATTCGTGATGAAAAACGTATCTCATGTATTTTTAGTCACAAACACAGGAGCGAAATTACTCTTAAAATCAATTTAGACTAAGAGCATGTTCTAAGTTTATAGAATTTTAAGATAAATCATGAGGTGCTGATCACGGAGGGATTGGTTTGAACATAATGAAACTGAAAGTAGAAGGCAGTAGCATTATTTCGAATTTGAATTTTGGAATAAGCCTCAATATTTGGTTTTGAATTCTTTTGGATTTTCCGTCTGTTCCCCATTCCCGTTGGCTTAAGCCAACGGAAAAATAAATTAAATTAAATTAAAATCCGGAAATTGAAATTCGCTGATTGAATTTGAACGCAATTGAAATCCCTCTCGTTCCCGTTCTCGTTCCAATTCCTGTTCCCATTCCCCATTTCCGTTGGCTTAAGCCAACGGAAAATTAAATTAAAAACTTCCACTTTAAATTAAAACTGACATCCAATGAATATCAGAAATACCTCCGGTCTCTCCTTCGATTTCCTTGAAAATGGGTCAATTCAGCATATTGATGTTGCTCCGATCAGGATCAGCCTCAAATCTGCAACACCTTTTTCAAGATCGGGAGGCAACCTTTACCTGAGAAAAAAAACAAATCATCTTGAATCCATAGCCCTGTTAGGCCCGGCAAGTAACAGTCTTTTCCAGATAAAGGACAATGCTTTTATCGCTAAAGGTATTTGGGAGGGTATTGAATATAGCTGTGTGTTAAAACTATCGCCAAAAAGTCATAGCTGGCAATGGAGCATTGATATTGAAAATAAAACAGGCGAATTTACAGAACTTGATCTGATATATGTTCAGGATGTCGGCTTAAAGCCAGTATCAAGTGGTTTGGTAAACGAATATTATGTCAGCCAGTATCTTGAACGGCTAATTCTTGATGACAAGAGCTTTGGTAAAGTGATTTGCTGCCGCCAGAATACAAAAGAATCGGTTGGAAATCCATGGCTGATAATTGCTTGTAAAAACCAGGCTGCTTCGGCAAGCACCGACGGAATGCAGTTTTTAGGCAAAACATTCAGAGAAACCGGTATTCCGGAAGGCTTGCTTAAAGAATCGCTTGATGGCGAATATTCAGGTGAATTGTCATTGGTCGCCTTGCAGGAGAAACCCTTCGCCCTGGCTTCCGGCGAAAAGCATAAAAGTGTTTTTATTGCCTCCTATCTTCCTGACCACCCTGGAGCTACGTCATCAGCAGATTTGAAGCTATTGCCGGGGTTGAAGCTTGAATTCGATGATGATAATTCATTTCAAGATCCTGATGAATTCTTGTCCGCAGAAAAGAACATTTTCAATACATCTTCTTTTTTACCGGTTGATGATTTGAATGATGAAGAGCTTAATAGCTTCTTTTCCGGAAACAGGCGGCATATTGAAACAGAAAACGGAAAGTTATTGTCGTTTTTTTATGATCAGAACAAATATGTAATGTTGCGCGCCAAGGAAATATGGGCTGACCGCCCACATGGCCATATAATGCAAGCCAGGGCCGGTTATGAAGCCGACGAAAATATCCTTTCAACCACTGCTTATGCATTTGGTGTTTTCAATTCTCATGTTACCCAGGGCAATACTAATTTCAACATTTTCCTTTCCGTCTGTACCAGCCAGTTTAACGATCTGCCCGAAACAGGTCAAAGAATTTTTGTTGAAATTGAAGGTCATAAATACCTTCTCGGTATTCCATCAGCATTTGAGATGGGTTTAAACCATTGCCGCTGGCTATATAAATTTGGAGAACATCTTTTCCAGGTACGTAGCTGGACATCGAAAATCTCTCCGCGGGTCAATATGGATTTCAAAGTTCTTAGTGGCAAAAAAGTGAAATTACTCGTCACGCATCATTTTGATGAAAGTAACAGTTGGAACGTTGTTCCGGCAAGTACTCCGGGAGAATTTGTTTCGAAGCCTAAATCAGGCAGTATGATTGCCAATAATTTTCCCCAGGCACAATTCCGGATACTTGTGAACACCTATTCGGATTACAAGGTTTCCGGCGATGAAGCACTCTATCCCAGGGTTAAAAATCACGGTAATTCATTTTTTGTCCTCGAAATAAATGAAACTTCAGATTTTTGCATGAGCATAATTGGTGAGGTTTGTACTACAGCCAACTTTGATAGGATTGAAAATGCAGATGATCAATTTAAATTGGATTGCCTGGATGCGCAAATGGGTTTAAATGATATGAGTTTAAATCTTTCTCTGAAAGGAAATCATGAAGATACAGAAGCTATTCAGGAAATCCTGCCCTGGTACTGCATGAATGCGATTACGCATTTTCTAACCCCTCACGGATTGGAACAATTTGGTGGCGCCGCTTGGGGCACCCGCGATGTTTCGCAAGGACCTTTCGATTTGTTATTGAACCTGCAAAAATACGACGAAGCGAAAAAAGTCCTGCTTACCATTTTCTCCAATCAAAATACAAAAGGTGACTGGCCGCAATGGTGGATGTTTGACAGCTATTTCACAATTCGTGCCGGGGATTGTCATGCCGATGTATATTACTGGTGCATCATTGCCCTTAGCAGTTATATCAAAGTTACGGGTGACGTGAACATCCTCGATGAAATTTTGCCTTATTATCATGAAAAAGGTGCCGGCTTTGCTGAAAAGACTCCTCTCAGTGAGCACATCGAAAGGTTAAATACTATGATTGTGAATTCATTTATACCTGGCACCTCATTGGTTTCCTTTGGTGGTGGCGACTGGAATGATTCGTTGCAACCCGTTAGTAAGGAGTTAGCTGAACGCATGATTTCGAGTTGGACGGTTGAAATGAATTTTCAGGCTTTTTCACAATACAAGGCTGTATACGATGAAATTGGAAATACCGAAAAGGCAAACCAATTAAATGAAATCTGTGAGAGTATCAAATCAGATTTCAACAAATACCTGGTCAAAGACGGGGTTGTTGCAGGATATGGTCTGGTCGAAAAAGACGGCAGTATCAGTGTGTTGCTGCATCCCAGCGACACCACAACCGGCATCCACTACAGTATACTACCGATGGATCGCGGTATTATAAGTGAGATATTCACAAAAGAGCAGGCTCAGCATCACCAGCAATTGATTGAAAAATACCTGAAAGGCCCTGACGGCGCCCGCTTGATGGATCGCCCGCTCAGGTATAAGGGCGGGATTCAGACAATCTTTCAGCGTGCCGAAAGCAGCACTTTCTTTGGCCGTGAAATTGGTATTATGTACGTTCATGAGCATATCCGCTATGCCGAATCCCAGGCAATTACCGGTAACGCCGACGCGTTTGTAAAAGCACTCCGCCAGGCAAATCCTGTTGGATACTCAGATGTTGTACCATGTGGAGATATCCGCCAGTCGAACTGTTATTACAGCAGTTCAGATGTAGCATTCAAAAGCCGTTATGAAGCTGACGAACGCTACGACGAAATAAAAACAGGGAAGATTACCCTCAGGGGCGGATGGAGAGTTTATTCAAGCGGGCCGGGGATTTATATTACACTAATAATTTCGCGCTTGCTTGGCTTACGGATCGAATCCGGAAAAATAATTATTGATCCTGTAATTCCATTTTACATGGATGGCTTGTCCGCCTCGCTGGATTTTCTGGGTCATCGGGTAACTTTCAACTATTCGATACATGAAGGGAATTTCGGGCCCAAAGCTATTTCTGTAAATGGAAAAGCTGTTACCTACACTCAGGAAGAAAATAAATACCGCAAGGGCGGTGCTGTCATGCCTTCCGGTCAGTTTTTGGGCTTGTTAAACCAGAAGGATAATATTGTGGATATTTCAATGTAAATTTGTTTTATCTCACTTTCAGACAGCTCCTTGAGTTATTTTGACAATTCGACAACATGTATAAAAACGCTGACATGAAAAGATTAGTTTGTGTAACAGACCTGGCTTCCTTAATGATGAACCGGAAAATTCTGATAACTCTGATTACGATTAACCTGATTATTGGAGTCAATATTACAGCACAGACAAAAAAAAACAGCAATTCCCCGACAAAAAAAGAAAATTCAATCCCGGTTGTTGGAATCATTAAAAATTTATCTGACTCAGCTTTGCTCGACATCGTTCAACGTCAGACGTTCCGATACTTCTGGAATTACGGGCATCCTTTAAGTGGTTTAGCCAGGGAAAGGAGCAATACGGTTTTAGCCGAACATTATTGGGATTACATTAATGAAGCCTGGGACGAACCAAATTTCAGTAAAACAACTTTTGGCCCTGACGCCTGCGCAATTGGCGGAACCGGCTTTGGAATCATGAGCACAATAGTTGCGGTGAACAGAGGCTGGATTAGTCGTGATACAGCAGTTGGCCGGTTAATACAAATTGTTGATTTTCTGGCCAATGCTGATTGTTTTCATGGCATCTATCCCCATTTTATGGATGGAAAAACAGGAAAAACCATAAAATTCGATCGTCTGGATGATGCCGCGGACCTGGTGGAAACGTCTTACCTGATGATGGGATTTCTTTGTGCCCGTGAATATTTCAACAGTGGCATTCCAAAGGAAAAATATTTACGCAAAAGAGTTGATCAGATGTGGAACGCAGCCAATTGGAACTGGCATACCAACGGCGAGAAAAAGTTGTATTGGCATTGGAGTCCCAATAATGATTTTGATATGAATTTCCCGATTACCGGCTGGAATGAATGTTTGATAACGTATATTATTTCAGCCTCTTCACCAGGTCACGCCATTTCGAAAGAAGTTTACGACGGCGGCTGGGTAAATAGTCCCGGGTTTAAAAATGGGAAATCATATTTCGGAATTAAGCTTCCTTTGGGAAATTACGACATGGGAGGGCCCTTGTTTTTTGAGCAATACACATTTCTTGGAATTGACCCAAACGGCTTACTTGATTCACTTGGGAACAACTATAAAGAACAAACCCTTAACCATACTCTTATCAACAGAGCGTATTGCATAGCTAATCCTAAAAAATATGCAGGTTATGGCGAAAACTGCTGGGGCCTTACCGCCGGGGATAGCTATAAAGGTTATGTTGCACATTGTCCGGAAGTTGATTTCGGAGTAATACAACCCACGGCTGCGCTTTCTTCTTTCCCTTATACTCCGGAATATTCCATGCAGGCGCTAAGGCACTTTTATTACGATTTGGGAAATAAAATCTGGAGTGAATATGGATTTGTTGATGGGT
This sequence comes from Bacteroidales bacterium, assembly GCA_963665485.1. Taxonomy (GTDB): domain Bacteria; phylum Bacteroidota; class Bacteroidia; order Bacteroidales; family UBA4417; genus UBA4417. Next base: position 4,456,256 of record OY762227.1, read on the forward strand.
TCAGCGAATCGCATAACTGGTATGCTAAAAGCCACCTGGCAATCGACCAGGGACCAATAATAGTAATGATTGAAAACTACAGAAGTGGTTTACTTTGGAAGCTTTTCATGCAAATTCCTGATGTGCAAATCGGGTTGAAAAAACTTGGATTTCAGAGTCCATGGTTAAAAAAATAAACGTCCCATAATTATTAAAATTCAGGACCATGTTCAGAAATTGCTTGTTTGTGTTCAGCTTATTCATTTCATTTGTGTCAAGGGCGCAGGAATATGAATACAGGTATAGCCTTTTCTCTAATAGTGCTATGCCAGGCAGCTATTTTTTCAGCAAAATTTCCAACAACGGCGGTTCAGCCATAAAAAATGTAAATGGCAAGCTCCCGGTTAGCGAGACTATATTTCATACACCGGGAAATTGTTTGGAACTGACATATAAAAATGCCAGAAATGGAAATTGGAAAGCTATAATTTACCGCCAGGAGAAACGTGGAATGGATCATTTTGCGCCAGCTTCTTTCCTGTCTTTCTGGGTTTATATTACTGATCCTGTTGAATTGCCGGCAGTTCAATTTATGCGGAACGACAGCAGCCTGACACCGGCATTCAAAATAAATGTAATCAAACGCTTCAACTGGCAAAGAGTAATTATACCAATATCTTCCATAATAAATCCCGGCATATCTCAACAAGAGGATATCATTGCTGTAGTATTTTCACAAAAGAAGAAAAGCGAATGTGGAGAAAACAGAATTTATATTGATGATATTGAAATGTTGCCTGCTGAAAAATCTGAAAAGATAAGAGAATTCCCGGTCATTCAGTCGGCAACAGGCTATGCAAAACATGTGGATATTACATGGAATAAGGTAAGTGATCAAAATATTCAACTGGTACAAATTTATCGTTCAGAAAACGGTGACTCATACCAACCTGTCGGCATCCAGCATAATTACATCAATCGCTATGCAGATTTTACCGGTAAATCTGGGAAAAATTACTTTTATAAAATTTCATTCCTCAACAATAACTATGAAGAAACTAAATTATCGGTTCCAGTCACAGTTTCAACGAAACCAATGAACGATGATGAGTTGCTTACTATGGTTCAGGAGGCTTGTTTCCGGTATTACTGGGAAGGCGCGGAACCATACAGTGGTTTAGCAAGAGAAAATATTTCAGGAAGGCAGAATATGATTGCTACCGGCGCTTCCGGATTTGGAATTATGGCTCTTATTGTTGGAACAGAACGGAAATTTATAACCAGGGAGCAATCAGTTGAGCGCTTTATAAAAATTGTAAATTTTCTGGAAACTGCCGAATCTTTTCATGGTGTATATCCTCATTTTATGGATGGAACTACGGGAAAAGTTGTTGCTTTTTTTGGTAAAAGAGACAATGGAGCCGACTTGGTCGAAACTTCGTTCCTGCTCCAGGGGTTACTGGCTGCCAGGCAGTATTTCTCTGCCGACAATGCTAAGGAAAAGATGATCCGTGATAAAATTACTGCCATTTGGGAAAAAGCAGAATGGGATTGGTTCCGACAATATCCAGATAGTAAATTTTTGTACTGGCATTGGTCGCCCGACCAGGGATGGGTGATCAACCATAACTTAATCGGTTGGAACGAAACTATGGTCACTTATTTGCTGGCAATAGCCTCCCCTACTCATGCGGTTCCGGCAAGCATGTATTACACCGGCTGGGCAAACCAGGATAGTACTGGAATAAAATACCGCTCTAACTGGGGGCAAACAAGCGATGGATCAGGATACACTAACGGGAATACATATTTTGGAGTTAAGCTTGATGTAGGAGTTTCTAACGGTGGCCCGTTATTTTTCACACATTATTCATACATGGGTTACGATCCGCATTTGATCACCGACAAATACACCAATTATTTTACTAACAATCAGAATATCGCAAAAATAAATTATCTCTATTGCGTCGAAAACCCAAACCATTTCGAAGGATATGGCGATAATGCATGGGGCTTGACAGCAAGCGACGGACCCTTTGATTATTCAGCCGATGAACCTGTGCCCTGGCAGGATTACGGAAAGATCGCTCCCACTGGTGCAATCAGCTCATTTCCATACATGCCTGAGGAATCCATGAAAGCGTTAAAGAATTATTATAATAACTACGGCAAATTCCTCTGGGGCGAATACGGTTTCAAAGACGCGTTTGATCTGACCAATAACTGGTGTTCCGAAATTTACATGGGCCTGAACCAGGCGCCAATGGTGGTGATGATTGAAAATTACCGAACCGGCATACTCTGGAAAACATTCATGCAGATTCCGGATGTCCGGAATGGTCTGAAAAAACTCAAACTGGAGAATGATTTGAGAAAATAGTACTGTTGTAAATTAACATAGATATGAAAAAAGCGATTTCCTTCCTTATCATCATTCTGTTTTTCTTTTCAGGAATTCAAACCAAAGCACAGCAAAAAACCTACTGCAATCCGGTTAACATTGATTATGGTTACACGCCTATACCAAATTTCAGCGAATGGGGCAGGCACAGGGCAACGGCTGATCCGGTAATAGTCAATTACAAAGGCGACTATTTTTTATTCTCAACAAACCAATGGGGATATTGGTGGAGTGAAGATTTAACGAAATGGAATTTCATTCCAAGGAAATTCCTTCGCCCGTGGAACGAAGGGTACGATGAACTCTGCGCTCCGGCCGTTGGTATAATTGGTGATACGATGCTCGTTTTCGGTTCAACCTACACAGGCGAATTTACAGTTTGGATGAGTACGAATCCCAAAATTGATGATTGGAAACCACTGGTGGATAAATTCGCAATCGGTGGCTGGGATCCGGCATTTTTTACTGACGATGATGGCAGATTCTACATGTATAACGGCAGCAGCAACCAATATCCGGTTTATGGAGTTGAACTGGATAGAAAAACCTTGCAACCAAAAGGAACTCGCAAGGAAACGTATATTCTCGAACCCTGGCGATACGGATGGCAACGTTTTGGCGAAAACATGGACGATACGTTCCTTGATCCCTTTATTGAAGGATCGTGGATGACAAAAAATAATGGCAAATATTACCTCCAGTATGGTGCTCCCGGAACTGAATTCAGCGGTTATGCCGATGGTGTTGTGGTTGGAGACAACCCACTGGGTCCTTTTACGCCGCAATCCATGCCTTTAAGTTTTAAAGCTGGTGGATTCGCCAGAGGCGCCGGTCATGGAGCCACTTTCCAGGACATGTGGAATAATTACTGGCATGTTTCCACTATTTCCATTTCAGTAAAAAATAACTTTGAACGAAGAATTGGCATTTGGCCTACAGGTTTTGATACTGACAGCGTAATGTATTGCAATACAGCGTTCGGCGATTATCCTGCTTACCTGCCGGATGGAAAAGAAGATCACCTGAAAAGCAGGTTTACAGGTTGGATGCTGCTGAATTACAATAAACCGGTTACCGTTTCCTCAACCTATGGAAGCTACTATGCGAATAACGCCGTTGATGAAAGTATCAAAACTTATTGGTGCGCTGCTTCTGCTGACGCGAATGAATGGATACAAACGGACCTGGGTTCTGTTTCTACTGTCAATGCCATTCAGATCAATTATGCTGATCAGGATGCGGAGTTTCTTGGAAAATCTATGGGTGTTTATCATCAATACAAAATCCTCGAATCACCCGACGGGAAAAAGTGGAACATACTTGTGGATAAATCTCAGAATAAAACAGATGTCCCTCATGACTATATCGAACTTGCAAAACCTGTTCAAACCCGCTACCTTCGCATGGTGAATTTACATATGCCTACCGGCAAATTTGCAATCAGCGGTTTACGTGTTTTTGGACTGGGTTCTGGTGAAAAACCTAAAGCAGTTAAAGAATTTATTGTTCTTCGGACTAACAAAGACAAACGCAGTGCCTGGCTTAAATGGAGCCCTGTGGACAATGCTTACGCTTACAACATCTACATGGGAACTGAACCTGGCAAACTTTATAATTCCATCATGGTTTACAATGCAAACGAATATTGGTTAAAAACCATGGACAAAGAAAAACCATATTACTTTACTATCGAGGCGATAAACGAAAATGGTGTAAGTTTGCCTATCGCTATCAAAAAGGCAGACTAATCATATCAAAATGTTGATTTACAGATTTTTAGACACTAATTAAACTTAAAAACAAATAATGAAAAGTACAAAAATCCTTATTTTGAGTTTGTTGATGCTGTTCAGTTTAACTCTTTCAGCACAGCAAAAAACAGCCACATCCGATCAGAAAATGAAAATCTTCATTGATGGCCTCATGAAAAAAATGACCATTGATGAGAAAATCGGGCAGTTAAATTTATGTGGAGCAGGCGACATTATTACAGGTCAAACGGCTAGTTCCGATATCGCGAAGAAACTCAGAGAAGGCAAAGTTGGAGCAATATTAAATCTCAAATCAGTCGACAAAATCCGCGAAGTTCAAAAAGCCGCCGTTGAACAAAGTCGCCTGAAAATCCCTTTACTTTTTGGGATGGACGTAATACATGGGTATGAGACAACATTCCCCATTCCACTCGCATTATCCTGCAGTTGGGACATGGCGTTAATCGAAAATTCAGCCCGGATTGCAGCTACCGAAGCCAGCGCCGATGGCATTTGCTGGACTTTCTCACCTATGGTGGATATTGCCCGCGACCCACGCTGGGGAAGAATTGCCGAAGGAGCTGGTGAAGATGCTTACCTTGGATCAAAAGTTGCCATTGCAATGGTAAAAGGGTACCAGGGTAATGATCTGACAAAGAACAACACTATTATGTCTTGTGTTAAACACTTTGCATTGTATGGAGCTGCTGAAGCCGGACGCGACTATAATACAACTGATATGAGCCGCTTGCGAATGTACAACGAATACCTGCCTCCTTATAAAGCCGCGTTCGACGCCGGTGCCGGAAGCGCCATGAGTTCTTTCAATGAGCTTGACGGCTTGCCTGCCACTGCCAATAAATGGCTGATGACCGACTTGTTACGAAAAGAATGGGGTTTCAAGGGTTTTGTGGTAACAGATTTTACGGCTATCAACGAAATGATCGAACATGGAATGGGCGATCTGCAGACCGTTTCGGCATTGGCACTTAAAGCGGGTACCGATATGGACATGGTAGGAGAAGGATATCTTACTACCCTGAAAAAGTCGGTAAAAGAAGGTAAAATTACCGAAGCATACATTAACCAGGCTTGTCGCCGGATACTGGAAGCCAAATACAAACTTGGCCTTTTCGATGATCCTTACCGGTATTGTGACGCTAACCGAGCTAAAACTGAAATTGGCACTGAAGAGCATATGAAAGCAGCCCGCGAAGCCGCTACCCAGACTTTTGTTTTGCTAAAAAACGAAAACCAGCTTTTACCTTTGCAGAAAAAGGGTAAGATTGCTCTTGTTGGCCCGCTTGCTGATAATATTTATAATATGGCTGGTATGTGGAGCGTTGCGGTTGATCACAGTCAATCCGTAACCGTTTTACAGGGCCTTAAAAATGCAATTGGCAACAAGGCTGAAATCGTTTATGCCAAAGGCAGCAATTTTGTGGATGACCCGCAACTTGATCTGAATATCAATAATACCATAATCCCTACAATAGATTCATTACATACGTCTCAGCAACTGAGAGATGAAGCTGTAGCAATTGCGTCGAAATCGGATGTAATTATTGCAGCACTTGGCGAAGCTTCCGAAATGAGCGGTGAATGTACCAGCCGTTCTAACATTCAGATTCCGGAAAACCAGCGCGAACTGCTGAAGGCTCTTCTGGCTACCGGTAAACCCGTTGTTCTGCTCCTGTTTACAGGAAGGCCGCTTGACCTTTCGTGGGAAAGTAAAAATGTACCGGCAATTCTAAATGTGTGGTTTGGAGGAACTCAAACAGGCAATGCCATTGCAGATGTTGTTTTTGGAAATGTGAACCCTTCAGGCAAAATAACCGCGACTTTCCCGCAAAATATTGGCCAGGTACCTATTTACTACAACCATAAAAATACCGGTAGACCAATTGACGCAGGTAAAGGTGGCTGGTTTACAAAATTCCTTTCAAACTACCTGGATGTTTCCAACGAACCTCTTTACCCGTTTGGTTATGGACTGAGTTATACTACATTCAGCTACTCCGATTTAAAACTTGATAAACAAAAATTAACATCAAACGGCAAACTCACTGCTTCCGTAACGCTTACCAATACAGGGAAGTATGATGGTTCCGAAGTTGCGCAATTGTATATCCGCGACATGGTTGGCAGCATAACACGTCCGGTTAAAGAGTTGAAAGGCTTTCAGAAAGTTTTTCTTAAAGCAGGTGAAAGCCGTACATTAAATTTTACAATCACCCCGGCAGACCTGGCTTTTTATAACAGCGAATTGCAATTCAAAGCTGAGCCAGGCGATTTCAAAATATTTGTTGGTACAAATTCGGCAATTGGACTGCAAGCTGACTTTGAATTGATAAAATAAACTACATTTGTCATAGAAGTATTTTATATGAATAAATAAATTGGAAAAGAATGATTTGGTTTTACCGGATCATTCTTTTTTTCTGTAAGCCTAACGCTACGATGTATGGAAGAATTAACAGAAAACGATCTTACCTTATATTCCGCTTTCAAAATAACTTCAGCCGATACCGACATGTACATGCGGGTAAAACTTGGCGGTGTGGTAAACCTTCTTATCCAATCTGCTATCAATTCAGCTGAAAGCCTGGGATTTGGGTTTAGAGGACTTCGGAAACAACAACTTTATTGGGTACTTAGCCGGCTGACTGTTGAAATTTACCAACCTCTGGCCTGGAACCAGGAAGTGGAAGTGGAAACCTGGCCAAAAACCATTGAGGGGCTGCTCTATATGCGTGATTATATTATCAGAGACAAGTCTCAGAATATAATTGCCCGTGCCACTTCTGGTTGGTTGGCGATTGATGCCGAAACAAAAAGGCCAAAATTACTGGATGGAGTCGCAGCCGAAATGTTTGTTTTCCTGAAGGACAAACATGCGCTGAAAGAATTACCGGAAAAACTGCCGGCAACTAACGAAGGCGTGGTATTTGAGGTTCAATCCGGCTATTTTGATTTCGATCTGAACCGGCATGTTACTTCTACCCGTTATGTTGACTGGATGATGGACACATATAATGTAGATTTCCATAAAATACACTATCCCAAAAAGTTATCAATCAATTTCATGAAGGAAACACTGCCTGGCGATTCAATAAATATTTTGCGTGGCTCACACAACGGCCTGCAATATAACTTTGAAGGAACAAACCAAGCCCAGAAAACTGTCGCATTCAGGGGAAAAATAGAGTTCTAGTAGTCTGGGTGCGACTTCGAGCCGCTCCATGAATTTTAATTAGCGCTCTGGCCAAAATTTACCGGTCCAACCAATCTTTAAACTCTTGTACCCTTTCACGGGCAACAATAATATCATCATCCCCGATTCCATCAATTTTCAAGCGCAAACGACTGTTGGTCCAGGCCAGGATGTTGCTGCAGGCTTCAATGGAAACAATATACTTGCGGTTTATTCTGAAACATATAGCAGGGTCAAGCAACGATTCAAGCTGGTCGACAGAGTAATCGATGCAATAATCACGATGGGAATTCGTATGCAAATACGTGGCTTTTTCGAGACTGTAAAATGCCAGTATTTCCTCAATCGGAATGCTTTTAATCTTATCACCAACTTTAACCATAAAACGTGACTTGAAAATTTTAGTTGCACCGGTATTGGTAATCGACAATAACTTCTCTAACGCCATGGAGGACGAAAACTGTTTTACTTTTTCTATAGCCTGCTTCAATCGTTGTTCTTCCACAGGCTTCAACAGGTAATCAATGCCATTGGTTTTGAAAGCTTCAATAGCATAATGATCGTAAGCTGTGGTAAAAATAATCGGGCATTTGACCTGCACCTGCCCGAAAATCTCAAAACTCAGTCCATCGGCAAGTTGAACATCCGAAAAAATAAGATCAACATCCAAATGAGTTTTCAAAAATGGAACAGCGTCGCGAATGGTCTCCAGTTTAGTTACAACCTTCATTTCGGGGGCAACTTTCAGAATAAGCCTTTCGAGGTAGTTTGCTGCCCTTGTTTCATCTTCAAGAATAATTACATTCATTTTTCTGAAGCTTTTAATATAGGAACCTTTACCAGGAATTTTCCGTCTGTGTCAATAATTTCAATCTGCCTGTCCGTAAAATAGCCAAACTGCTGAACGATATTTTTTAATCCTGTATTTTTCGAATCGTCACCTACTTTCTTTACCCTCAACGAATTTTCAACTTCAAGATAATTATCATTTCTACGGATATTTATTCGAAGAGGAAAAGCTTCGGATACTTCATTATGCTTAACCGCATTTTCAACCAGCAATTGAAGCGTCATAGGCACAATAAGTTCATCGGCTTCCGCTTTTAGTTCTATTTTTAAATCCAGTTTATCTTCAAACCTGGTTTTCAGAAGATAAATGTATGAGTGCATAAATGCCAGTTCATCTGATAGCGGAATCAGTTCTTTATCCCTGCTATCGAGTACATACCTGAAAAGATCACTGAGCTGATTTATAAATTTCACTGCCATTCCCTGGTCCGCATACACAAGGTCGCTCAATACATTGAAACTATTGAATAGAAAATGAGGATTGATCTGGTTTCGCAAGGATTCATATTTGTAGGCCATCATTTCAGTTTTCAGTTTTTCGGCATTTACAACAGCCCTTTTCCATGCTTTAAAAAAACCAATTGCCGTAAAAATAAGCGAAATATTAAATGAGATCAATACGGTGAACAAACTTGATGTGGCTGCAAATTCCCATGTATTACCAGGTATGGTTCCATATTTAATAAAATACATCATGTATTTTATCAGCATAAATGCAATCACCGAATAGAAAATCAGGATAACGATTCCGAGAATAGATCTCAGAACAGGCTTATCTATCCATTTTATTTTACGGTCAAGAAGCTGATTAATTAAAATAGCTCCCGTCCATTGAGTTATTACAACCAAAAATGACCAGAATCCATAAAACAAATAGTTCCATGTACCGGTTATGGGTCCGCTGGTGAAAAATATTAATATCAGCAAGCTGAAACCCAGATTAACCAGCAGATATTGAATAATACTGAAGGGTTTTATCAGATCACGAATGAATTTAAGCATGGCATTTTAAAAGGTTAAAGGTAAGAGTTCTGTTTCATTATTTGAAATTCAGTTTTCTTATTGGTATTGGATTCCAGGCAAGATAGGATTAATTTATTGGCAGACCTACTATTGGCATGCTGACATTGAAAATAAGGCGCGCTGGAACCAAAGTTATTTTTTACACTCTTCAACGATTCCAGCAACCTGGTCTTTACCCCAGGAAGGATAAAGCGGAGATTTGATTTTGTAACTATCCCAGCTGGCAAGCAATTCCGAAGCCTGCGGACAATATTCCTTCGGATCTTTCCCAAAAAACTGTGCAGATCCCATATCGTTGCGCAATTTTATGAATTTTGCACGTGGATTACCGGGATCCAAGCCTAAAGCCATACCAACAGCCTGTGCTGAAAGTGCTCCGAATTTCTGCCCTCTTTCCATCGGACTTACTATCAGGCGAGCCGAATAAAACATGGATTGAAGAGCATACACTTCTGGTTCCTTGGGTGCAAGCTCAATCATTTTAGTCAGGGATTTTTCAGCTACATCGAGGTAACTGTCTTTCTTTGCGGCATCATTTGGCTCCATGAAACTCATAATAATGTAGCAATGTGCCTGGTAGTACAAGGGCAGCCATTCAGCTTTTTCGGCATTGGCAATTAGGCCGAACCTGTTACCAAGGGTTTGGAAATCAGCCACAGATTTACAGGTAGCATATTGACTTAATGCTTCACCCATAGCCCCGGCGAATTCTTTGCTTTGGCTCTTACCTGTGAGGGCTAATAAAATAAACGCGATTGAAAGAATTGTGTTTTTCATTTGAATTGGTTTTAGTATTTGGTTATTAATTAGTTATGAGTTATTAGTTATAAGTTATGAGTTATGAGAGTTGGACATTGATCGGAGCCGAAACGTTGAACTCTTATTCTATTTTATCTACCTGGTTGGCTTCCCCTTTCCTCGAAAGAGTAATAAAACATGCCAGAAGGAAAAATCTGTCAGCTCCGGAAATTATGGGAGTACTCCTGTACACACCATTTTCATCCGGGGTAGTGGCATAGGCATTTCCATATCCTTGTTTGAAGCCAAAAATATTGGTAACCGCGGCATATATGACAATATTTTGTCGGAAAAGAAAGCTCCAGCTTACATCAAAGCTTTGGTAAGGTTTGGTGTGTTCGCTGTTAAATACTCCCGAATTCGGATTGTTATAAACCCTGGGTGATGAATATTTGAAATTAGCGCTGGCATACGACCTTAATCCTCCAAACCAATGCTTGTAAACCATCGCAAAGTTGTGCTTGCTTGCAAACCCGGGAATAGCTTCGGCTGGAAAACTCCTGTAATCGCGTTTGGTATCAAGGTAAGAATAAGAAATCCAGTAATCTCCGTTTTTAATGGTCTTTTTGTCTCTCCAGAATACATCCAGGCCTTTGGAGTAGCCATTTCCTGTGTTTGAATAACTGCCTGGAAGATAATATGCAGCACTGTTCAGTTTTGCAAGTCCATTGTAATCCTTATAATAAAATTCGGCCCTGAAGGTTCGGTCATTTTGCATTACCTGGTAGCTCAACGTATAATGATCGGCTCTTTCGTAATCAAGTTTGTCAGTATACAATAAATAATCATCCGAAGGATCCTGGTAAAACCAGCCGTAAGCGATTGATAACTGGCTTGATTTTGAAAGCTTATAAGCGGCTGAAATCCGTGGCGCAAGGTTAGCTCGCCGCAGATAATCAGAATATTCCACTCTTGCCCCGAAACGGGTTACAAACTTCGACGACGCATATATTTCAGCTTCAGCAAATACCGATGAAGTGTTGTTGGTGAAATTATTTTTGATTGAATTTACTGGCGTTACGTACTTCTGCGAATAGGTTTTAGAGAAAAATTCTGCTCCGAATCGTAATGTTACCAAATCGCTGAAGTGATGCGAAAATACATCCTTCACATGTACACCACGCAGCAATTTATTGAATGAAGTTGTGTCAAATGCCACATCATCGGTATTATAAGTAAATGATGCCGCAGCTGCGGTAGTCCATTTCTGGCCTAAGTTGCTTTTCCATGAGGTATTCAGGAAATAATTGTCATTCTTTAAAGCATAATCATACGATTTCCCTGCATGGTTCAGATCTTCCTGCGTAATTGTATATCTTGATTTGCCAAAGCTGCTGTAGAGTTTAAACATTCCTGTTTTCCCGGTTTTTTGCCTCAGGCTTACAGCGCCTTCAGTATTGGAAGGATATTTAACCCAATTGTAGTTTTGAGGTACGGTTAACATATAAGGAGCCAGGTTGTTATAATCAATACTTGCTGTAACTGCGCCAGTTTTCCAGAGTTTGGTGCCTGCCAGTCCCAGCCCGACCGTCAAAACTGAAATGTCAAGTTGTTCCTCTGTGGGCATATCATTGGTATTTAATAAGAGAACCGACGACAATGCCTGGCCATATTCAGCCGAATATCCACCTGTACTGAAAATGGTACCTTTGAACATAAACGGATTGAACCTGCCTCTTACCGACATATTTGGAGCTGCTGAACTATAGGGAGCATAAACCAGGGAACCATCAATGTAGGTTTGAGATTCCTCGCTGTCACCGCCTTTTACAAATAATTTTCCTGATTCCCCATTTGTTGTAGTACCCGGTAATGTTTGTAATGCGCCATAAACGTCGCCAACCGCACCTGCAGTAGTAATCATATCAAGAGGTGTGAGTATGTTAGCGCGTTTCTTATCTCCCGCTTCGAAAGTCCCTGCCGTAATAGTTACCGCATTCAACACATTAAAAGCTTCTTTCAGGGTAATTTCAAGTTTTATCGGCGAACCTGTTAGATTAATTTCCCGGGAAAAGGGTTCAAAACCTACAAAACTTGCTTTTAAAATAACCTTTCCTGTTTTAGAAGTCCTGAAGTTGAATTCACCGTTGGCATTGGTAGAAGCTCCATCATAGGTTCCCTCAAGGTAAACACTGGCTCCCGGTAAGCTGCCATCATTACCCGACACTTTACCGGAAATAGTTGACTGGCTGAACGTATTTATGCCCGACAATCCTAAAAGAATTATAAATATGTATTTTCTCATTTCACAAAGTTCTGGTTTCATGTTATGTTTCGAGCAGCAAATTTGCATGCTGAAACAGGGTTGTCAAAATTAATGTTACCCAACTGTTGAAAATGGATGATGAATTGTGTTTTTGATTTAAATAATTGTAACATTCACCCTCTTAATGCTCCGTTTTTGCCACAGATTGCACAGATTAGCACAGATTTTAAACTATCTTAAATAGATTTTATGTTAAAATGACGGATTTGATATATTCCTGATCTGCGAAATCTGTGGCATGTTTTTGTTTATCAATACTTTGATAGGGCTGAATTGTTACAAATAATTAAATGTAGTGTATAATTTCCCGCTTTCGGTATTTTATCATTTAGTATCTTTGCGTCAGCAGTTTACTGACTACTTTTCCTACTTAAAATAATTCGATAATTTGTTGCTTTGAATATTTTTGAGTCCATCAGGCATAAAATTCTCATCCCTTTCCGGCTTGTACCTAAAGAAGGATTATCACCCGAAAAACTGGCTTTCTCGGTAACACTTGGTATTGTTTCAGGTATATTCCCGGTAATTGGTCTGACTACTTTCCTAAGCATTATCCTCACTATGTTGTTTCGCCAGAACCTGCTGGTCGTGCAATCGGTACAATGGATATTGGCTCTTGTTCAGGTAGTGCTGATCATTCCGTTCATGCAATTCGGGGCGTACATACTAAATGAGCAAGCTTTCCATATCAATATGGCGCAGATTAATCATGCATTTCAACCAGGTGTGCTTTCAGGAATAAAGACTGTAGGAATTTTTCACCTGTATGGCATACTTACGTGGTTAATCCTGGTTATTCCTGCAAGCGTGGTTTCGTATTATGGACTTTTGCTCATCTTTCAGCGAAAAGCTAAAATACAATCTGATATATAGTCTTCATTAAACAGGCTTATACATAATTGAGGCATTCCATTGATTTCTTTTTCGCAAAACTATCCTGAAAACAATTCCGTTTCTGAATTTCACTCCGTGTAAATTAAGAATGAAACATAGTTTCGGCTTGATATTATTTTGATGTGCTAGGGAATTTTACACCTTAAAGAAAAATTTCTAAATTGATATTGATTTTGTTCTTTTGTCATGCCACAAAAGAACCAAAAAGTCTAGGCCTAATATAAATTTTACACATCTGTATGCCTTGGTAAAGGCTCGCAAAACAAGGCTTGAAAATTTGGGAACAACATCCTGACAGCACGTGAAGCTGGTGTTTTGCTACGCACATGCCCTCGCGTTTTACCTTCGGCAACAGCTGTTGTAAAATTTCTATTAGGCCGGTCCTTACACCCTGAAAATTGTGCTCTTGAGCCAAACCTCTGCTTGCATCAGGCAAGGGTATTCCTCAATGTCGCCATAAGAGTAGATTTTCTTAGAAAGGCCGGCATTAGAAAAATATGTTAGCGTTTCTTGACAGAGGTATGTGCGAATGGCATGTGCGTAGCAATACACAGCAACGACAAATGCCTGGATTTGTGCCATGATTCATGTCTTGTATTGCGAGGAGATACCTCTGGCTTAGAAATGCAACATATTTTTCGAAAGCCTTGAATTTTTGTTACTTTTTGTTCAAGTGTACAACAGTTGCAACTCTAAATCCGGTGAAGTAACTTGCATAATAAAGCGGCGGTTCTATAGACCGGTCTTTTTGGATGGTGCTTAGAGCCCTTGATCAAGTTTGGTAATGTTCTTTGAATGACAATCCGTTTTGGTGGTGCCTTAGGCAACCCCGTTTAAGAGCTTATAAAATCAAAGCAAAGAACTAGGATCGCTGCTTTAATTTATAAACTTAAAACCTGCAAAAATGAAAGAAAAGAAATCAATGGCATTCCCTATTATTTATCCTAATGCAGCAGGGATAGATATTTCAAGTAAAGAGCATTACGTTGCCGTTAATCCTGGTTCGTCGGAAGAACCTATTAAGGCTTTTGGCAGTTTTACTGAGGATCTAAAAGCGATAGCAATGTGGCTTAAGGAATGTAAGGTAGATACAGTTGCAATGGAAGCTACAGGAATATATTGGGTAAGTTTATTTCTGGTTTTAGAAGAAGCTGGATTAGATGTTGTTTTAGTTACGGCAAAACATGTGAAAAATGTACGCGGCAAGAAAACGGATGTAAGCGATGCTGAATGGATCAGGCAATTACATAGCTGTGGATTACTTTCAGCTAGTTTTCAACCTGACGATTTTACCCGCAAGCTTAGAACGTATATGCGACATAGGAAAAATCTTATAGAAATGGCAGCAACTCATATTCGCATGATGCATAAGGTCCTTGAACAAATGAACATTAAGTTACAGCATGTAATAGCTGACATTACAGGTAAATCAGGGCAGGAGATTATACAGGCTATAATTTTGGGCGAACGGAATCCTTTGAAATTAGCAGCATTTTGTGATGGACGTATAAGATCAAACAAAAAGGAGTCCATAATAAAATCACTTGAAGGGGTGTGGAAAGAAGAACATATCTTCGAATTAGAACAAAGCTTTATGCTTTATCATGTGTATCACGTAAAGATCAGAGAATGTGATCAACAAATTGAAAAACATTTACGAGAAAAGTCAGGTATAAATAAGAAAGGCGAAGAACGAATTAAAGTTAGAAGCAATAAGAACAACCTGAATTTTGACGCAAAAGAAATATTGCAAAGCATAACAGGAACAGACTTATCTGAAATCTTTGGAATAACCGAAACCAATGCTGTTGAGCTAATAAGTGAAGTGGGTATAAATATGGAAAAATGGCCAACAGTAAAACATTTTACATCATGGCTAAACCTGGCACCAAATAATAAAATATCTGGGGGTAAGCTCTTGAGTAGTCGTATCCCTAAAAAGAAGAATCATGCGGGACAGATATTTAAAATGGCAGCTTTCGCTGTGCAGAGAAGTGATAACTGGTTAGCGAAATTTTTTCAAAGAATTAAAAGTTAAAGAGGTACTCAAAAAGCCGTCGTTGCCACTGCCCGCAAGATCGCCGTGATATTTTATAAACTGCTGCGAGAAAAAACAAAATTTAATCCTGTGCCTATTGAGATGTATATGGATGGATTCAAACAATATCAAATCAAGAAGCTAAAACGCCATGCGTTATCACTTGGTTATCAGTTAGTTGATATGTAGTTACTTAAGAGCAAAAAGTAAGAGAAAAAATATTTTCAATCCGATTTAACAATCACATTTCTTTAAAATCTTATACATCAATAATTGTTTCCAGCACATCAAAATAATATGTAGCCATAGTTTCTTGAGTCCAATGACATTTTATATAAAGTAAAGTATTTATATTTGTCAGGAAAACATGATCTTGACACAAGATCAGTGCAAATACACCCAAATTCTTTTTTATGAAGAATCAGATAATACCCGAAGGCTATCTGTTTACAAGAAAGTATACCAATTATATTTTCATGTTGCTATTCCTGCTTTATATGTTCGATTATATCGACAGAATGGTGATTACTTCCTTATTCCCGTTTCTGAAAACCGACTGGAACCTCACTGATACGCAATGCGGAGCACTTGTTTCGGCAGTTTACTGGTCAATAGTTCTGTTTACTTTCCCGGTTTCTGTGCTGGTCGACCGATGGAGCCGTAGAAAAACAATCGGGCTGATGGCTGTTTTGTGGAGTCTGGCAACCGGTTTAGGCGCGTTGTCGGGTAATTACCGTCAGTTATTTTCAGCCCGTACCGTAATCGGCATAGGCGAAGCAGGCTATGCTCCAGGTGGTTCAGCCATGATGTCGGCACTGTACCCGGAGAGGAAACGATCGTGGATGATGGGGTTATGGAATGCATCAATTCCTCTCGGAAGTGCAATCGGAGTAGCTCTCGGGGGTATTATTGCTACATACTGGGGATGGAGGCATGCTCTTGGAATAGTGGCCATTCCAGGCATGGTGATTGCCATTCTCTTCTTTTTCGTAAAGGATTACAAAACGGTAGGATTGGAAAAAACTGTAACGAAAGAGGATAAAAAAGCTGAGCGAAAAAAAGTAAGAATGTCAATAGTAGATATGCTTAAAGAATTTCTGGCAAAACCATCGCTTATCTTTACCTATTTTGGAATGGCAGCGGTTGTTTTCACCACTACTTCGTTGCTCACCTGGCTGCCGACTTATTTTCACAGGGCACAGGGAGTTCTCGAAAAAAATGCCGGCGTTAAAGCAAGTGCCGTTATGCTTTTTGCTATTATCGGCGCTCCACTTGGCGGATATTTAACGGATAGATGGCGAAAAAAACAAATCAACGCCAGGCTCCTTGTCCCTACGCTTACGTCCTTACTTTCAGCTGTACTTATGTTTTTGGCATTCAGTGTTTTTGACGGAAAGATGCAGTATCTTATTCTTTTATCAATGGGAATCTCAATCACCGCTTTTATTGCAGCCACAGCAGCTGTTACACAGGATGTAGTCCATCCTGGTATGAGAGCTATTTCTTATGCGGTAGCTGTAGTAATACAGAACCTTCTTGGCGCTTCCCTAGGCCCTATTGTAATGGGTGCCATCTCCGATGCTACCAATATCCAAACCGCGTTTGCATTTCTTCCTATTGCTTTGCTTATTGCATCGGCTCTATTCTTCGCCGGATCATTTTTCTATGAAAAAGATCTCCGAAAAGTTGAAAAGATAAAGTTGGAAGTGGTGGAATAGTTAAAATACCCTCTTTGGCGCTCAACTTTTTCTCTGATACATGCTGGGAAATATTATGAGTCACAAAAATGTTTACGCAGATTATGCGAGGTAAGGAGCGACAAGAATTTTGAATATGCAAAAATTCTAAAGGAACAAAAATTTAAATATATCCTCAGATTTTGAATTTCCAGATTTACTTCATACTCTTGCAATAGAATTATTAAGTGTCAGGTTGATTCCTATTTTTATAAACATTTAAGATTAATCATATGAAATATAGAATTCAAGTATTTATAATATCAATGTTACTTATTTCACCAATTATACAGGCACAAAAATATAACTTTGAGAAAACACCGATATGGGTCAAGACAATTGAAATATCCGACAAAATTACTATTTCAAAGTATGAAATAATGTCAGGATTTTATGCAACACTCCTGGATTATCAGATGAATCTGGACGAGAATGCAACGTATTATCATGAAATAAGAAATATTGTTTCATACAGTGGAATTACCAACGCGTCACAGCTTGCAATTTCACTTGATACATCTTATCAGAAACTGCTGATTCACCACCTGTATATCTGGAGAAAAGGGAACAAGACAGATCGTACAAAAGATCTGAGTTTTGAAATAATGAACAATGAGTCAGAACTTCAGCAAGGAATCTATACCGGCAAAATAACAGTTTATGACATACTAAACGATATCAGGAAAGATGATCTGATCGAATTTTCGTATACGTTAGTCGGGAAGAATCCAATCTTTGATAATGAAAAATATCTGTTTATTCCGTTGGAAACAGTAAATCCGATAGATTTATTATCTCTACGTGTTTTGTATTCGAAAGGTAAAGACTATACGTACAAATGTGCCGGTTACGACAGCCTCATTTCAAACACAGATATAGATGGTTTCCAGCAAATTGAAATGCAGTGTAAAAATGTAAAAGCAATAAAACTTGAGGATAATATTCCTTCATGGACAATACCTTATAAATACTTCGAGTTAAGTAGTTTAAAATCATGGAAAGATGTAAACATATGGGCACAGAAAGTTTTTGCATTAAACAACGAGCCTGATCTCGATGATGTTTTTAAAGAATTATTTACAGGAAAAGAAACTACAGATGATAAAATAAATAAGATCATTAACTATGTCCAGGACGAGATAAGGTATATGGGTATTGAGTCAGGCATAGGAAGTATAAAACCGTTCTCACCTGAACTTGTTGTAAAAAGGCGATATGGCGATTGTAAAGACAAATCCCTGCTTTTGGTTACACTGTTGAAAAAAATAGGTGTTAAAGAAGCGTATCCTGCATTGGTAAATGTAGCTCTTCAACATGAACTTCAAAAACTCGGACCTAGTAATGAAATATTCAATCATTGTATTGTCACATTTAAATACAATGATACTACGTATTGGATAGATCCTACAATTCCGCTGCAAGGTGGAGATTTTAAAGATATAAATATTGCTGATTTCGGAAATGCACTGATTATAGGTATGCCCAGTGACACCCTTCAGAAGATGACACCTGGAAAAACTGAAGCATTTGCAGATATTGTTGATGAATATACAATAAACTCGTTTACAGAACCTGCCAAATTAAAAATCACATCTAAAAGGAATGGCTTTGAGGCGGATGCCAGAAGGGCTTTGGTTGAATACTACACTTCTGCTAACCTTTTAGAACAGACAATAAAAGATCTGAAATTACAATTCCCAATTGCAAATAAGACTTCAGATTTGGAAGTTTCTGACGATATTGATAAAAATAATTTCTCACTTATTTATAATTTTGAAGTTGGTGGCTTCTGGCAAGATGGAGACAAAGGAACGAATGAAGCCGCCAGAGGTCTTTGGGTCTTCAGATTCGAACCACAAATGCTCTACCAGTATTTTAATGGATCTGCTTGTCAGGATCGGGTGTTCGATTATGCATTGTATTATCCTATGAACCTTAAGTATCGCGTGATTTTTCATCTTCCCAAAGATATGCTGATTGATGATGATTATCATTCATTTGATAATGAAGCTTTTTTTTATGAAGAAAAGGTTGAGCAGTTAAGCAGTAATTCGTTTGCTATCGATTATAGATTCAGGACTAAGACTAATTACATAAAAGCCTGTAATTACAAAAAAATCTGTGAGCAAAAGAATAAAATAACAGATCGTTTGCCGGTTATTATTTATTTCTCTAAATAAAAAATCTATGAAAAAAATATTGAGTACCTTACTTTTTCTTTGTGGTATATCAGTTCCGCTTTTTGCTCAGGATACAATTACTATTTATTATGACAAGAATTGGGTAGAACTATCAAGTAGAAATGATGCCGTTTTTTATAGAAAAGCCTTTGAAAATAGCGAGAATATCTGGATTGTACAGGATTATTATATAAGTAATAAAATCCAGATGACTGGTGCTTATAAATCAAAGAAATTTACAAAAAAGTATGGTCATTTTACTTATTTTTATGAAAATGGCAATAAATCATCGGAAGGTGATTACGTGAATGATAAGGAGGAGGGATTATGGAACTATTGGTATGACAATGGTCAAAAAAAGTCGTCCGGAGAATGCAAAGCTGATAAAGTAGAAGGAGTTTGGAAATATTGGTATGAGAGCGGAGAAAAAAAATCTGAAGGGAAATACATGAATGGAGAACAGGTAGATATTTGGAATCATTGGTTTATAAACGGACAGTTGGAATATACCGAAACATATCAGAAAAGCGGATTGTGTACTTATGAAGGATATTATGAGAATGGTGTTAAAAAGGTTTATGGAAACTCAGAAAAGGGCAAACTTCAGGGGATATGGGTATATTGGAACAGTGACGGAAGAATTATCATGAAGGGCTGTTATAATCATGGATTAAAAGATGGAGAATGGATTAGGACTTTTCGGGATGGAGAAATGAAAAAACTGTTTAAGAATGGGGTTACTAAAGTCAAAGAATCTGGTGGAATTGTCAGAAAGGACTAAATTACTCCCCGGTTGACGCGCGTCTTCCTTCCGACGCATGACGGTACAAACTTCTAGCTTACAACCATGTAAGTGAGTACTTCCCAACCTCGCTACTGCGAGAATCCTTTCATCGGTTGGTGCACATTTGTTCGGGAAATAAAGATATCGGGAATAGAAGTATATTTGAAGGGATATATCAACTAATAGCAATGGCGACCATTCGAAAAATAACCGCCATAGTGGCGGTTACAAACTATTTAAGGGCAATTTAAGAGAGACCTAAATTGATGTTTATGAGAATAATTAAAATAATACTCCTACTGATTGTCCCGACACTAGGACTTAGCGCTCAAAATGTAAAATTTATACATGATTGGGATATGAAGTATCTTGAGCACGATATAGAATTTATTAGTAAAAAGAAAGCTCCTGAACCATTTTCCAACTCTGGAGAACCTCAAGCTCTTATGTTTGTGGGTGCCACCTCATTAGAAGAATCTGCAGAACATGACTTAAGCAAAATTGTTGCTGACGAAATTGAAGGAATTAGAAAAGAAATAAGCATTGATGAATATTTGGAAGAAGATTATAAAGCCACAAAAAATATTGTATCATACTTTAGTGAAGTCGATGACAATCAAATTGCTGTTATTAAATATCGAACTAATGGCGTAAAGGGAGGTCAAATAACCATGCCAAGGAGTACTCGACAGATTTTATTTATTCACAATGGTAAGCTATGGATTTCTTCTTTAATTGTATTGTTTGCAGAAGATCAGGAAAATATGAGAAGTGATCAAATGACCTTTATAAAAGCAATTTTAGAAAATTAAAACTGCCCACAATAACTAAGGCTTCGTGCGGTCGCTTTTCGCGGCCTAACATGAAGCCATGTTGCACAGCCTGCCCCGCCCAGCGGGGAAAGCCCGCACCGACCGGCCATAGCGAGCATCCCCGCTCCTGCACGAACTACTCTCACCGAAGGTAATCCTTTCCCAGGGTGTAGGGATAGGGGCTGCGCCCGCGCTTTGTTTACTATTTACCAAATAAATAAATGGGGTATTGGGAATAGGAGTATATTTGAAAGGTGATTCTTTAAATAAGTAGGGTAGATAATAAAAAATAACTGTTATAGGGGCGGTTACACACTCGTTAGCGGTTATTTTAAAAAGAGACAAAAATGAAGCGTACTACCATATTTTTAATTGTTTTACTAACTCTTGGACTTTTATATTCCTTTTATAGAGCATTCACAGGTACTGGAGGGAGTGGTTTATATGATTTCTTTGATGCTTTAGCATTGACTTCGGTTGTACTTTTTATTTCATCACTTTTAATTTTGGTGATTAATTATCGTAAAATAAAGCGTCATCTTGATACATTACTATTTCTACTTATTGGATTGCCATTGACTTTTATGGCATTAAAGGGAACAGTTGAGTCAATTCATTACAATCGGAAACCTGATTTGACAGCAAAGTATCCACGACCAATTAGTTATGATCAATACTCTCGAGATAGTCTTAATATAAAAATGCAAATCGATTCATTGATTGCAATAAAAAATAGGAATTATGGTGGAGCTGACATTCTATATACAGTAATAGATACAATCATCTATTCACAATCTGGCGATCAAGTTTTTGTTTCCTATGCAGCTAAATATGGTACAAATAACTTCGGTAATGATTTAGATCCTGCTTTCTTATCTGCAACCAATAGGACCAATGATTTATGGAATTTAAGAGAAGGGCCCCCAAATGCATACACAATGTCAGGGAGTTTTCACGATTTGATAAGTCTTAAATTAGCTGTAAGACAATTCTACTATAATCAATATGTATTTACTGATAAAGATTGTCTAATGAAGAATTATTTTTGGATTAAAAAAAATAAAAACAACCACTAACATACAATATACAAAATTGGGGTTTAGTAGGTTATCAAAGGGTTTTAGCTCGCATCAAGTGCTTTGTAGCTTGACAGATAATCGCTCCGAACTCCCCAACTTTGCATATTGCCGTCGTTATGTGTGATTTTATAAGACAAGACATACGTTGGACATTCAAAAAGAAACATATAAAGTTTTAGGACAGCGAATTCTTAGTCCTTTTAACAGTATAGAACTTGTTAATTGGTCAGTTAAACTGCTTGAGAATGGCTATGAATCTGAGAGTTCAATAATTCTTGCAGGGTTGGACAAGGATTCTACAGAAGAGCGAGAAAAATACTTTTGGAAATCAATAGTTGAACTTAACATTGAAACAGCCAAGACAGATTCAGAATTAGTTGAATATTATTTGGAAAATATTTCAGAAGAATCTGATAAAGGAATTAAAACAGCTACTGATTTGATTAGTGCAATGCGAAATGTTCTATTATGGTCAGGGTACGATTCAAAATACTATCAATTTATAGCGCTGGACGAAGACGTTGACTATTTAGAGAACTATGGTGGCGTAATTTATAATACTGGGCTACGATTGGAAAACAAAGACCAATTTATTAAGGATGAACTTAAACTCTTCCTTGAAATTGAAAGGCTAAAAATTGATGATGCGACAAGAGAGAAATCTATATGCAATTTTTGCGGAGAAATTACAAAGCCGAAATTAAAAAATAAATATCAACTCAAGAGACCTTGCAAATATCAAACATATGTTTGCGGAAACTGTGGCTCTGAGAAGATAGAACATTTTAGCACACAGAATGGAAAGCGAAAAATTATTGAAAGAATAAAAAACCACACATAATCGAGTAGACGGCCCCGCCAGCAAATACTGACGGGGTGCGCCTCTCACACTACTCCCGCACGAACTTTTCTCGCCGCAGGTAATCCTTTCGTATGGTTAAATAAATAAGACTCAAATTTAACTTATAAGCCATAATTTAACTGAAACAAAAAACGCCCCTAAAAAGAGGCGTTTTTTGTTTTTATCTGATGCATTTCTTATTTAATCCTCGCAATTCGAATAATCTTCACCGGTTTCTCCAGGTATTGTTCCTTATCCTTTAGTTTCTGAATTGTAAGTACCACTTCCATTCCTTTTATCACCTTGCCAAATGCGGCAAATCCCTGCAAATCAGGATTTCGCTTTCCTCCAAAGTCCAATGCAGGCTGATCGCCCACACAGATAGAAAACTCTGACGAAGCTGTACCAGGTTCATTTCGCGCCATGGAAAGAACTCCATTTTTGTGAAGAACCCCTGTTTCTTTGGTTGTTTCATGCCTGATAGGTGTAAACTGGTATTTTTCAATCAGGGAATCCTCGCCGTAACCGCCCTGTACAACTTCAATTTTAACTTTCTTATCGGGCTGATTATCCAGCCTTACCACCCTGTAAAAACAAGCCAGGTTATCGTATTTCGCCGAATCGACATACCGGAGGAAATTGGCAGCGGTAACCGGTGCTTTATCCAAATATATTTCGGCTTCAATATTTCCAAGATCGGTAACTATTACTACTCTTGGATTATGAAATGTTGTACAGCACACCAGCACTATTGCTACAGTCAGTAAAAGGGCTATTCTCATAGTATAATTTTAGTGTAAAAGTAAGAAAAGTACCAGTTTGTCAACCTGTTCAATGGCTTCTTACGCTCAAATTAAAATAAAGGATAAATTATCTAACATAGTTTCAGTCAGTATAGAAGCATATGGAATTAGTAGGATGTACTTTCTTTTCTATACACAAGCTTCTAAATCAACAACTTCCCCTTGTGTTTAAATTCCGACCATATAACTCATAACTTATATCTCATAACTCATAACTTATAACTCATAACTTATAACTCATAACTTACAACTTACACATTAATAAAATCCTTTATCATTCGTCTTACCTGTACAACCTTCATTAACCTAATAATCGATAATTATGAAAACTGTATTTTTGTCCTGCCTGTTAGGCCTGTTTTTAACAATAAATGCGTGCTCCCAAACCCAATCCTTCGACCGGTTCTTTGACCAATATGCTGATAAAGACGGATTCCTTACAGTAAAATTATCAAATCTACCGGCCGCGATGTTCAACGATGGCAATAACGACCCGGCACTCCGGATTTCCACGCTTAGAGTACTTACAGTTCAGGATACTTTACTTAACGATAAATTGAATTTTTATAACGAAATTGTACCCAAAATAAACCGTTCAGGATACGAAGAACTGATGACCGTAAAGCACAAAGGAGAGAAAGCAATCCTACTTTGCAAAAAAGACAAAAAGCGTATTACTGAGGTGCTTTTCGTTTCGGGTGGAGATAAAAATGTATTGGTTGAAATAACAGGAAGCATGTCGCTGGAACAGGCAAAGAAAGTAACCAGCCAGGTGGCAGATGATGATGAGAATTAGTGAATAATGCTGAATATAGTTATTCCCAATTGGAAACTATTCATCCCTATCAAAGTATTGAAAAACAAAAACATGCCACAGATTTCGCAGATTAGTAATATATCAAATCCGTCAATTTTAACATAAAAACCTACTGAAGATAGTTTAAAATCTGTGCTAATCTGTGCAATCTGTGGCAAAAATGGAGCATTAAAAGGGTGAATAGCTCCCCCAATTGAATCAGAATAAGCAGATGAATCACGGTACATAAATAAAAGATGACAAAAGAAGAGTTTCAAACGCAGGTAATACCGCTGGGTGATAAAATGTACCGCATGGCATACAGGCTGTTGGGGAACTCAGAATCGGCCAGGGATGTACTCCAGGAATTGTATCTGAAACTCTGGGAAAAACGTAACGACTTAAGCCGATTATCAAGCATCGACGCTTTTGCCTGTACCGTTCTTAAAAATAAATGCCTCGATAAACTTCGTCTTCAAAAACCTATGGTCGATGTTGAAATACTGAATACACACGGAGATAATCCCGAAGCTGCTTTTGATCACATCGAAGGAATATCAGAGATCAGAAAAATTATGCAATTGCTGCCCGAAAGGCAAAGAGTTATAATGCAGATGCGTGATATAGATGGATGCACTTTCGAAGAAATTGCGTTGCTGGCTGATACAACCGAAAACAATGTAAGAGTACAACTCTGTATGGCACGAAAATGGGTTAAGGCAGAATTAATGAAAGTTTACAATTATGGAATATAAAGAGATTGAAAAATTACTGAACCGATACATGGAAGGGGAATCCACGTTGGAGGAAGAAGCCTTATTAAAGGAATATTTCTCGAAACCTGGATTGCCCGAAGATCAGGTCGAATTCCAGGAGATGTTCCGCTATCTGTCAGAAGCAAAACTGGAATCGACACCTCCGTTCAATATTACGGATGAACTGAATTCACTTATTGAAATCGAGTGGAAAAAAGAGTCTGTAAACCGGTTCAGGCATTTGTACGCGTGGGCTGGAAGTGCGGCTGCTGTTCTGATAATTTCATTTGGGCTGTTCCAATATCTCAATAAACCAGAACCCGAAATTAAAGACACCTTCAAAGATCCAAAACTGGCTTACCTCGAAACCAAACAAGCCCTGTTGAAGGTATCAGAAGTAATGAACCATAATACATCCAGGCTAAAATACCTGTCGAAAGTGGATAAATCTTTCGACCAGGTTCAAAAATTAGCCAAAATTGAAAAAGTTGTTAACTCAGTTAAAAATACAGAAAAATGAAACGTTTACTCATTCCTTTCCTGCTCATTGCATTTTCGTTGGTGACAAAAGCTCAGAATACAACAGTTGATCAGTTGTTCGCCAAATACGCCGACAAAGATGGTTTTACCACGGTATCCATTTCCAAATCCATGTTCAGCCTCTTTGCCAGCGAAAACGAAAGCAAGGACGAATTTAACAGTGCTATCAAAGGGATCGAATCCATCCGCATCCTATCTACAGAGGAGCCTGGGCCAGCTGTTAATCCGAATTTCTATAGAGAAATTATTAAAAGCCTTCCGATTGCACAATATGAGGAACTGATGTCGGTAAAAGAAAAGGACCAGGTTTTCAAAATGCTGATTCGTAAAAAAGGAAATTCCATAACCGAATTCCTGATGATTGGCGGTGGCAAAGATAATTTGCTGATTTGTATAACAGGAAACATCGACCTCAAATCAATCTCCAAACTTTCGAAGGCAATGGATATTGAAGGAATGGAGAATATTGATAAAGTGAATAAAAAATAAGGCGGTATCCTGGTTAGAATATTCAACATTTCTTTTGCGGGCCGAAAATTCCCTGGCAATTCCGGTTGCCAGGGAATTTTATATTGGTCTGGTAGGCAACGCTTGTCAGAACATTATTTAAAATACAATTCAAGGGCGAACTACCTATTAATATATTAATTATCATACACTTAAAACATTTAACCAGCAGATATGCTATATCATTGTAATAATAAACTTTAAGTACTATTTTTGCACTTGGTTAAAAATGCCCGAACCTAATAAATACAATGATTCAAAAGGGCTAAATAACGTTTGTAAAAGCATTGCAAAAAAAAATCGCAGAAAAAAAAATCCGGCAAAATATCATAAATGCTACATTAGAAAGTTTATTTCTCATGTAATGAGTCTTTCTAAAATAAGGTGTGGCATAGATACCTCGCTATTATTTTTTCACCTGTAATTTTCGCATTTTGTTACCCGCATGGGAGTGACGCGGCGAAGCATTATTTTTCCTGTCTTGACTGAGCTAACTATCACTATTTTGGGTAAACAATTTAGCCTGCATCCGGAAAATCAGCTTTCCATTACACTCAGAAAGCACTTTTTTGAAACCACATAATTCCAACCAGGAAAATTCGTTATTTTAACTACAAAATACAAGATACGATTTATCAATTACTGGCAGTATGGAAATACTTTTCTAAAAAAGCGGATTCCCATACAATTCGCAATTATCATACTCGCCCTGATTAATCCCTGGTTAATCTTAAACAACAATAGAAAAAACAAACACAATTAACTCAAATATGAAACTTTCTTTTCGGATACTGATTTCAATAATCTTTCTGTTTTTAACTACCAGCCTGTTCGCTCAAAGCTTTGATAAAAACATGAAAGCTGATGATTTAACGGATGAACAGGTTGCCAAAATCAAAACCAGAATCACGGCTGAAGGCATAACAATTGAAGAATTTGAATCCCGGGCCATAGCTTCAGGAGCGCCTGCTGCAGAAGTGGCTAAAATTAAAGAGCGGATCTTACTAATCCCCGATGTTACTATTGAACCTACCGAAGAAAAAGACGAAACCAAACCAAAGACAACCGATAAATATACCACTGAGAAGAAAGCAACTAAAAAGCCCGAGAAGAAAAGCAATATTTTTGGAGCTGAATTGTTCAACAACCCGTCCATTTCCTTCGAGCCTAACCAAAATATGCCTACGCCAAAAAATTATATTCTATCTACAGGTGACCAGGTAACCGTCGACATTTATGGCTATTCAGAAGGTACTTACAAATTGAAAGTAACGCCTGATGGAAATATTCGTATACCTAATGTCGGGCCCATTTCCGTTAGCGGACTTACCATTGAGCAGGCTAAGAGCAGAATTTCAGAATACTTGGCAAATCACGGATTTTCGAATATAAAATCCGGCAACACTTCCATAAACATTACTCTTGGAAATATCCGCAGTATCAAAGTGATGGTCATCGGTGAAGTACAGGCACCTGGTACATATACAATATCTTCCCTTTCAACTGTTTATACGGCACTGTATTCTTCAGGGGGACCAGGAAAAAACGGGTCTTACAGGGATATTCAGCTTATACGTGACAATAAGGTAATTTCGACTATAGATGTTTACGATTTTCTGATGAAAGGCGACAGATCAGGTGATCTAAACCTTAAAGATCAGGATGTTATAAAAGTAAACCCATACAAATCAAGAGTGTGGCTGGCCGGGGAAGTGAAACGTCCGTTGATATTTGAAGCTATTGAAAGTGATAACCTGCAAAATATGATAGGATATGCCGGAGGGTTTACCAGCGAGGCATACAAAATGACAATTAATGTGATCAGAAATACTGAACGCGAAAAACAGATTATCGATATAAACCAGGCTGATTATGCGAATTTCAAACCAGGCAACGGCGACAGTTGTACAATCGGGAAAATACTTGCCAGGTATACAAATCGTATTAGTATAACAGGATCTGTATTCCGCCCGGGAGCTTATTCGATGACCGAAGGAATGACTGTTGCTGACCTGGTAAATAAAGCTGACGGACTTACAGAAGATGCTTACCTGCAAAAATCTACCTTATTCAGAAAAGGAAAAGATCTTACCCCAGGTATTCAGTCTGTAAATCTTCAAAAAGTACTCGATGGCACTGAAAATATCACTTTACAAAAAGAAGATTCATTGGTAGTATTTTCCAAACATTTAATCAGAGAACCATACACTATAATAATAAGAGGCGAAGTACTGAAGCCAGGCACATTCAATTATTCAGAGAACATGCATGTTAGTGATATCATATATATGGCTGGAGGGCTCAAAGAAAATGCCAGTAATGAACTTGAAATATCGCGCCGTATAAAAGATGCAAATGTTTTTGATAAAAACTCGTTTACAGCTCAGGTATTCTCCTACACGATAATGCCTGTAAAGGATACCTTGGTATTACAACCTTTTGATGAAGTTTTTGTAAAACCACTTCCTGGATATAAATTCCAGGTACATGTAACAATTCAAGGCGAAGTTGCCTTCCCTGGCGATTATACCCTTGAAAACAGCAACGAGCGCATCTCAACCCTGGTAAAACGCGCCGGTGGATTAACAGGCGCCGCATTTCAACCAGGTGCCACACTGGATAGGAAAGGAAAACCAAGCACGGAAGTAACCTATAAAGAGCAACTTGCAATTTCTACTTTGTCGAAAGTTAGCAAAGACACTCTTTCAAGCACACAAAAAAAGGATCTTATCACTGAAAAATCAAATCTCGTAGGTATACAGTTGGATTTAGCATTGTCAAATCCAAATTCGGAATGGGACCTTATTCTTGAAGAAGGCGATGTTCTTACCATTCCAAAAGAATTACAAACTGTTAGTATTAATGGACAGGTTTTATTCCCCAGCCGTATACCGTTTAAAAAAGGAAAATCATTTAAAGATTATGTTTATTCGGCAGGAGGTTTTTCCGAAAATGCCAATCGAAGCCGGGCTTATGTTATCTACCCGAACAATAATATCAAAAGTACTAAATCATTCTTAGGCTTTAAATCATACCCCGATATAGTTGCTGGTTCTGATATCTATATCCCTGAGAACGCTAAAAAGAAAACCCAACTTTCCAGTTCCGAACGTACAGCAATACTTATCAGCGCATTCTCATCAGTAGCAACAATAGCAATCTTGCTCTATAGCGTTATGAAATAAGGAATTTGTTCCTTATCTCTTACATCATATTGAACTCATCATCTGGCTACCGGGAAGCGCTGCGCAAAACTATTTTAACGAATATTACATTCATAGAAAGGGACAAATCATCTCTAATCTTTAGTTTATAACAAGGTATCAATCAACAAAATAAATACTGTGGCAGAAAATACTCCTTCTAACAAATCTAACGAAATTTCAACTAAACAAGTAATCCTTAAAGTTAAGGAAATCTGGCATTTTCTTTGGAGCAAATGGCTCATAATCCTGATTGTGGGACTCCTGGGTGGAGCTATCGGGCTTTCTTTATCATTTATTATTAAGCCTAAGTATACCGCGACACTTACTTTTGCAGTAACAAATGAAAAAAGCAACCCCTTAGGTGCATATGCAGGTTTGGCTTCCATGGCCGGTTTAGATCTGGGTGGAGGAACGAGTGATCTGTTCAGTTCTGATAACATCATGGAACTCATGAAATCGAAAAGGATGTTGGAGAACACTTTGCTTTCTTCCGTTAAAGTGGGTGATAAAAATATAACATTAATAGAGCACTACATTACATTTAAAAAACTGCGGAAGAAATGGGACAAAAAACCAAATCTTGCCAATATCCGTTATGAGGTTAACTGTGATCCTTCAAAGTTCAGCCGGATTCAAGACAGTATTATTGGAACTGTTTGCCAAGACTTGATTGACAATTCAATAAATATTGGCAAACCAGACAAAAAATTAAGTATAATTGAATCGAAAATTACAACAACTAATGAAGCTTTCTCAAAACAATTCATGGATCAATTGATTGTAAATGTATCCAACTTTTATATTGAGACTAAGACAAAAAGGCTGAAACAGAATGTGGACATTTTACAATACAGGGCCGATTCGCTTTCAGCAATTCTTACTTCATCTACCCAAAGTATTGCTTCTCTTTCTGACCAGAACCTTAATCCAGCCAAAGCAGTAGTAAGTGCTGGTAAGGCACGTAAGCAAATAGACCTTCAGATTTCAGGAGCAGTATATGGCGAAATTCTGAAAAACCTGGAACTGGCTAAGGTTACTTTACAAAAGGAAACCCCTTTAATCCAGGTCATTGATTCCCCGGTTTATCCTTTGTTTAAGGAAAAACTTGGAAAAGCTAAAGGAATTATTTTAGGAGGAATACTAGCCGGCTTTTTAATCTTAGGCTGGCTTTTAGGCAGAAGATTCTACCAATCTATAATGAAAGAAATTGAATAACTATTCAGACGCTATTTAATTACTATCGGGTAATATTTTTCAATAATCAGGTTATGGAATATCGGAAAACCGTACAATGATTTTTAGTTACAGAATTTCTACTAGCTTTTTTAGTTTTTAAGACTTTCTAAATTACTGAATTTAATTCCAAAACACTTTGTTCTTTAGATTATTGAACATGTAATACTCACTTATTCAGTATTATTCATTGTCTTGTAAGATCGCTTCGCTTTGTTAGAAATTTTTGATTTATGAAACGACCCAATCTTCTGGATTTATACCCACTTTGTAAAACGTACATCCTTGTTCCTTTTCCTAAATCCATCATTTAGCTATATTTAGATATTTATTTAAACTAAAAGCAGTATTTAAGCTATCAATAATGAGGTACAAAAAGTGAGTTCAATAAAAGCCAAAGCCATAACTGGAATAAAATGGAGCTTTATTGATAATATTGCTAATTCCGGCATCACTTTTCTGGTTGGTATTCTGTTAGCGCGTTTATTATCTCCCAGGGAATTCGGTATTCTTGGCTTGATAACATTATTTATTACCATTTCGAATTCAATAGTTGATGGTGGATTTGCGACTGCATTAATACGTAAAGACGATGTAACTGATAAAGATTACAATACTGTATTCTATTGCAATCTCGCAATAGCAATTCTCCTAATGATTATATTGATTTTATGTTCAAATAGTATTGCGCATTTTTTCAAAGAACCTATACTCAGTACGATTATGCCCGTAATGAGTATTCTATTGGTAATCAATGCTTTTACTATTATACAGCGAACAATATTTATAAAAAAAATTAATTTCAAGACCCAGGCAAAAATATCCCTTATTTCATCAGTTGGGAGTGGAATTATTGGTATTAGCCTGGCCATATTACATTTTGGAGTTTGGAGTTTAGTGGTGCAACAATTGAGCAGACAGGCACTGATTTCGTTCTTTTTGTGGGCATTTAGCAGCTGGCGGCCAGGTTTAATTTTTTCAAAAAAAAGCTTCAGAGAGTTATTTGGTTTCGGGTCCAAAGTCCTGCTTGCAAATCTGGTTAACACTTTCTATCAGAATATATTTTTGTCAATTATAGGTAAACTATATTCTACTGAACAATTGGGTAAGTATTCCAGAGCGGATCAATTCAATACTATTTTTACAAATAATCTTACCCTGATTATTCAGAAAGTAAGTTTCCCTATGTTAAGTTCAATACAGAATGACAGAGAACGTCTTTTATTCCTATTTCGCAAAACACTAATATACAGCTCTATAATAACATTCGGACTTGTTCTGAGTTTAGCCGCGGTTGCAAAACCAATGATTTTACTTTTAATTGGTGAAAAATGGATTGATTCAGTGCTTTATCTTCAAATTATGTGTTTATATGGGATTTTATATCCGCTGTCAATAGTTAACTTAAATATGTTAAATATTCAGGGCCGTTCTGATTTGCTTTTAAAACTGGAGGTAATAAAGAAATTTTTATTCATTCCTGTTTTTGTTGTAGGATTTTATTTTGAACTAAAATACATGTTACTTGCAGCAGTTATATATTATTATATTGAGTTTTTATTCAATAGTTTCTTCTCTGAACGTTTCTTTAATTATGGTAGTTGGAAACAAGTTAAAGACTTGCTTCCCGTTTTTCTTATTTCATTTTTTGTTGCCATAATCACATGGAGTTTAACATTACTTTCATTATCTTTAATCTGGACTATTGTATCCCAAGCTATACTATTAATTATCTTATTCCCGCTTTGTTACGAAATAATCGGGCAACCTGAATATAATGAATTGAAGCAATATATGTTCTCACAAATTAAAAGACAAAATAAATGAAAGTAAGAGGGCATAAGTTCACAATTTTGAATGCAATCTGTTTGGTGCTTTATTATTGTTTTTTACGATACCTCCCTGCTGGACCAGTGATGTTTATTGGACCATTTTCTCGTTTTTTGCGCTATCAGTGTTGCCGTCATCTTTTTTTATATTGCGGTAAAAATGTGAATATCGAAAGAGGTGCTTTTTTTGGAACCGGAATCAGATTAAAAATCGGCAATAATTCCGGCATAGGTATAAATTGTCATGTTCCCGGAAATATTGAAATTGGAGAAAATGTAATGATGGGTCCGGAATGTTATATCTTATCAGCAAACCATGCTTTTGACAAAACGGATATTCCCATGCTTGAACAAGGTTCAGCAGAAGAGAGAAAAACAATTATTGAGGATGATGTATGGATTGGTAGGCAGGTAATCTTCACCCCTGGCAGAACTATAAGAAAAGGAAGTATAATAGCAGCAGGCACTGTATTGTGTAAAGATTTTGAAGCATACTCTGTTGTTGGAGGTAATCCCTCTCGATTGATCAGGAACAGAAAATCTGATTTATAATAGTCCATACTATAAAATGGAAGATTACATTATTAATAAAAAAGAAAATAACCGGTATGATTATTTATTAATCTTCTATATTTCATTGATGGTGTTTGGAATGTATGGAGGTGCTCTTCAACCTATTCGTATATTCATTATTTTGTTTTCGCCTTTTACAATACTATTTTACCTTAAGGACCGCACCGTCCGAACCAAATATTTATATGAAATATTGACATTCATTTTCTGGATTTACTATGCCTGCATAACTTTAATTTGGGTTATAGATATTTCATCTGCTGTTAAAGAAATTTTTTATCTTATCATTAATTTTCTTGGAGTATTACTTTTATTTCAACTTTCAACAAAGTCGAACAATCCAATCCGGTCAGTTGTAATAGGTTGGATTAGCTTTATTTTATTAACATTACCAATTGCATTAGCTGAAATCATTTTCGATGTACATCTGTCGGTGGCAGTTATGGATGCCGACTCAACCTTAGGTGTGATAGGTATTGTGTGGAAATATGCTTCTGTAACTTTTGGAAATTACAATGGATATAACCAGTTAATAGTATATACCTTACCATTTATATTTTCATCTTTGTTTTTATATACCGAAAAATCAAAATCACTATTTATTTGGTTAATTGTAATACTATGTTCGTTAATTATACTCTCAAATGCGTCAAGAGGTTCATTCCTGTGTTTAGCCATAACACTAATGGTATTTTTCTATTATACACGAAAGCAAAAGGTAAACAAGCTGGGGTTATTCCTATTTTTATCTTCTATAGCGATAGGAGTCGCTTTTTTTGCTGGTAAAATCTTCCTACTCTTTTTATATAGAACCCAGGAAATAGGATTAACAAAAGATACATCCCGACTGGACATTATACTTGCTGGTATGCAAAAGCTGAAGGAACATTTTTTCCTGGGGGTTGGCGCAGGTAATTTTCAAATAAATCTCAAATACATCGATAAACTATTAACAGTAGCGCCTCATAACTTGTTATTAGAAATACTTGTGGAATATGGCCCGCTTATTACAATTCTTTTCATAATAATATTTGCAAGAATTATCGCTAAAGCGCGTAAAAACCCCAATTTTATTGCAAAATATATTGTGTATGCAATGCTTTTATGTGCTCCTTTTGCATTTGTTATTGACAGTTCATATATATCGGGAGTTCCTGTTTGGATACTGATTGCTTCCTTAGTTATAGTCTCAGATAAACAGTATTATTCAGAAGAAAGATATAACCCCGTATGATCGATTTTTTTGACAAATACTATTGCACGATACAAAACAAGAATAAAACACTCACCTCTTTACACGTTTATTCTATTCTCCGTTTTAGTATAAGGCTGATTGCTAACTTTTTATTGCCATTTTATTTTCTTCTTACACGTCATAAAAAGAAATATTCCATAATCCCAGGCATCAATAAAGGGAAAAATATTATTGTTTCATTAACATCATACCCTTCGCGAATAAACCGCTTGTGGCTGGTAATTGAATCCATTTTACGACAAACCCGAAAACCAGATAGAATTATAGTATATTTATCCAGGTTACAGTTCCAAAATGAAAAATCATTGCCAAAATCACTACTACGACAAAAAGACAGGGGGTTGGAAATCAGATTTGTAGATACTGATTATCGTTCTCATAAAAAATACCTGTTTGCTCTGACCGATTTCCCTGAAGATTATCTACTCACTATTGATGATGATATCTTTTACAGATCAACAATGATCGAAAACTTATACACTACTTCTTTAGTATATCCCTCAGCAGTAATTGCGCAATATTGTACACAGATTCTATGGCAGGAGCAAAATGAATTACTCCCATACAGTTTATGGGAAGCAATTGAAGAAGAGAAGAATGCAGGTTTTGATATATTTTTTGGATCAGGCGGAGGAGTTCTTTTTCCGCCTCATTCATTACATCCTGATGTGACCGACTGGAAATTATCAAGTGATTTATGTCCGACTGCTGATGATGTCTGGTTAAATGCGATGTGCCGGACAAATAACAGTAAAGTTAAAAACATTCCAGGTTCATCTACTTTTCTGCCTGTTATCAATTGGAAAGATACCACGCTTTCGGTTATTAATAATGGTATGAATCAAAATGATACTCAGATTCAAAAAACAAGAGAATATTATAAGAATCGCGACCCTTTCCGAAAGCGTTCAAATTAATTTCTTAAATAACACTGGCTTAATACTTACTTCAGATTATAGATTTTTCACATAGATCATATTAAGTTATAAAATGAAAATTATACTATCACATGATGTTGACCATCTATATCCATCCGATCATTTAAAGGATCTGATATTTCCGAAATTATGGCTGCGATCATCCCTGCAACTGATCCAGGGAAAAATCAATTTAAAAACCTGGTTTAACAGGCTTACATCAATCTTCGAAAAAAGATTGAATATGATTCCCGAACTCATTTCATTCGAAGAGTCAAAAAAAATAAAATCTACCTTTTTTTTTGGAATGGACAGTGCTTTAGGTATGTCATATAGCAAAGAAAAAGCAATAAAATGGATTGAATTAGTCAAACAAAGCCATTTCGAAGTCGGTGTTCATGGAATAAACTTTGATGATACCAGTAAAATCAATGCCGAATTCCAGGATTTTAAGAAAATAGCCAGGCTTGATTCTTTTGGCATCCGGATGCATTATGTTCGTTATAACAATCTCACATTCGAACATTTATCTAATACAGGTTACTATTTCGACACTTCAGAATTTAATAAGCAGGAAATTGAGTTAAAAGCTCCTTATCAGATTGGGCAAATGTGGGAGTTTCCATTACATATAATGGATGTTTATAATCTGGAAAATGGATTACAAAATGCTAAAGAGCTGGTAATTTCCAGTCTGAACAAAGCGAAAGAAGAAGGTATTCCATATTTTACAATTCTGTTTCACGATTATTTTTTTAATATAAAAAAATATCCTGATTTTCATGAATGGTATATTTGGCTGGTTGAGTATCTTATTTCCGGTAAATATGAATTTGTAACATACCATGAAGCAATCTCTGAGCTTGAAAATAAACCGTATTATCAGAATTGATTTATGGAAGAAGTAACACTTAATGCCAATACTGTTTTTGAACAGCCCTGGTGGTTGGATGTTGTCGCAAAAGGCGAATGGGCTGTGGCAACCATCGAGGAAAATGATAAAGTTATAGCCCGCTGGCCTTATGTACTGAAAAAGAATCTGTTTTTCAGCCAGATTAAAATGCCAAAATTAACTCAAACTCTTGGTATCTGGATTAAGCCGAATAAAGGGAAAGCAAATGAAGATTTAAGTTTTCAAAAAGATATAATTGAAAAATTACTTGCAAAAATACCATCAACCAGTTCTTTCTTAATTACGCTTGATAGCGGCTTTAAGTACTTTCTTCCGTTGAGTTGGAAAGGTTTTACCATAAAGCCTATGATTACCTATAAGATTACTGATTTAACCAACTTAGATGAAGTCTATTCCAACTTTAACAAAACTGCTAAAAAAAATATTAACAGTTCCAAAAACAAAGTAACAATCAAAGAAGAGACTGACATTCAGGTACTTGTTGATATGTTAGATAAAACATTCAAATTACAGAAAAGAAAATCCCCGATAGATCCGAAATTGATTTCTGAGATCGACAAAGCCTGCAAAAAACATAACGCAGGTAAATTCTTAACCGCAATTGACAACCAGGGGAACATTCATGCTTGTTCCTATTTTATCTATGACCAGAATACATTCTATTATCTTCTGTCAGCAAGTAATCCTGAATACAGAACCAGCGGAGCACAAAGCCTGATCCTTTGGGAAGCCATAAAATTTGCGGCCGGAGTTTCTAAGGAATTTGATTTTGAAGGCTCAATGATTGAAGGAATTGAAAAATTTTTCAGGCAATTCGGGGCAAGGCCTGTAGTATATTATCAAATAAGTAAGTCGAATCTTGTTTTTGAAATCCTTGAATTGATAAAACCCAGGATTAAAAAGATGATTGGCTATAAGTAATCGAAACCTAAAAAATATATCATTTCTTTGAACTGGAATATTCAGTGCCTTTACTAATGGAAGTACTTCACATTTGCAATGCTTTTTCTAATCACAGTTTATATAAAGAATTGTTTCTTCATCTGGATCAGGAAGATTTAATTCAATATGTATATCAGCCTATCCGCAATGAAAATGAAAAATACATTAACGATATTGTTAATAATCCCAGGATTCAGGTTTATTACGATTACTTTCTCAAAAATTACCATCGCTTATTATTTAGATTAAAAATAAGACAAGTACACCAACGAATCGTTGGCAGATACGACATTAAATCGATTGATCTGATCCATTGCCACTTTTTATTCAGCGACGGTGCTGTTGCATTAAAGCTAAAACAAAAATTCTCAGTTCCCTATATCGTTACAGTCAGAAATACCGATGTTAATACTTTCTTTAAACACATGCCCCACCTTCGACGCAAAGGTGTTGAAATTCTTTTAAACGCTTCAAAAATTATCTTTATTACGCCATCTTATGCTGATGCGGTTCTAAGCAAATACATTCCTCAAAAGTTCCATGCTGCTGTTAAAGCTAAGACAAAAATATTACCAAATGGGGTTGATGATTTTTGGCATCAGAACAAGGCTGCATTACCAAAAGTAACTACTGAAAACCAAAGTGTTTTATATGTGGGTGATTTCAGTTCAAATAAAAATGTAATTTCAATTATCGAAGCCGTTGAGCAGTTGAATAATGAAGGTCACAAAATAAAACTTAATCTGGTTGGAGGAGAAAACTTTGGACCCGTTATGAAACGCATAAAGCAAAGTAACCCGGATATAGTTCATTATTTTGAGAGAACAAATGACAAGAATGTATTGATAAAACATTACCAGGACAATGATGTTTTTGTAATGCCTTCATTAAGAGAAACATTTGGGACTGTTTATCTGGAAGCAATGTCGCAGGGACTGCCGATTATATATACCAAAGGACAGGGAGTGGATGGATATTTTAATGAAAACCCCTGTGGATACGCAGTCAATCCTAATGATATTGAAGAAATTAAAGTCGGAATTGTAAATGCGTTTATCAATATTGAATTCTTAAGCAAAAACGCACTAGTGCATATTGATAAGTTTTCGTGGAATATAATAGCTGACGAATACAGAAAAATATATTCCTCTATTCCATGAACATTTTAATTATCAATCACTACGCCGGTTCTCCAAAATATGGGATGGAATTCAGGGCTTATTACTTAGCCCGGGAGTGGCAAAAAGAAGGACATTCTGTTCATATTGTTGCAGGTAATTTTTCTCATCTTCGGAACATGCAACCACAACCAGGCACCGAAATTATTGATGGAATTGAATATACCTGGATCAAAACAATTCAATATAAAGGGAATGGAGTTTTTCGGATTT
The DNA here is from genome assembly GCA_963665485.1 of Bacteroidales bacterium. Classification (GTDB taxonomy): domain Bacteria; phylum Bacteroidota; class Bacteroidia; order Bacteroidales; family UBA4417; genus UBA4417. Next base: position 4,494,561 of record OY762227.1, read on the forward strand.
TATCTATTTTTCAGTTTGTACTAAAACTCCTTCTGTTTTCAAAAAGAATTCTTGGTACTTTTAAACCAGACATAGTAATTACCTCTTCAACCTATCCACTGGATATTTATCCTTCCTATTTTATCACAAAAAGGAATAAATCAAAACTTATTTTTGAATTACACGATTTGTGGCCATTGTCCCCAATGCTTATTGGTGGATATTCCAAATATCATCCGTTTATTTGGGTCATGCAACAGGCAGAAAATTTTGCCTGCAAAAAATGTGATTACTATATCTCAGTTTTAGGCAATACAAAAAGCTATTTGATGCAGCATGGTCTTAAAGAAGAAAAATTCTTCCACGTTCCGAATGGATTTTCATCGGATGAATTGAATTCAGCATCAGAAAACCTGCCTGTTGAACATCAGGCTCTGTTAACACGGCTAAGGAATGACAAGAAACTGATCATTGGTTATGCGGGAGGCCACGCACCTTCCAATGCATTGCGAAGCCTTGTTAATGCTGCAAAAACCATGGTGACAAATGATAAAATCGCGTTTGTTTTAGTTGGTAACGGCATAGAAAAGAATGAATTAGAACAGATAGCTCTCGAAAATAAGTTGACCAACATCTATTTTCTTCCCACAATCGCAAAAACTTCAATCCCTTCTTTACTCAGTCAATTCGATATTCTATACGCAGGCGGCACCCGAAGTATTTTACATTCGTTTGGTACCTCATTCAACAAAATAACAGACTATATGCTTGCTGAAAAACCTATCATTTTTGCAGTAGATGAAGCAGATAGTTTGGTTGAAAGAGTTGGTTGCGGAATTCAAATTGAAGCGGAGAATGAAATTGAGCTTACTAAAACCATTCATTTATTATCTGAATTATCTGAAGTAGAAAGAAAGAAAATTGGAGAAAGAGGCAGGGAATTTGCGTTAAAGGAATTAAATTACGCTGTTCTTGCCAAACGGTTTATTACTATTGCGAAACAATAACTGGTTATAATTGATTGTTATTATAATCTATTGTTCCCGTTCAGAAAACACATCAGGTTAGCTCCATTAAAGAATTTGTTATTTCAGGAAGAAATATCAAGAAACAGTTTAATTTAAAACTCATTCGTAGTACAGTGTATTCAAAACTTACAGACTTCATCCGCTCTACCTTTCAGGAACCCAGTGAATTTATTCCGCTTCATGATCCTCGTTTTATCGGAAACGAAAAAAAATACCTGATCGAATGTATCGATTCCAATTTTGTTTCCAGTGTAGGGGAATTTGTCGGCCGCTTCGAAAAGATGTGTGCTGAATATACCGGTGCAAAGTATGCTGTTGCCGCAATGAATGGTACAGCGGCCTTGCATATTGCGTTGCAATTGTCGGGAGTTCAGCGTGATGATGAAGTTATTACTCAATCCCTTACATTTATTGCTACAGCAAATGCCATCTCATATACCGGTGCCCATCCTGTATTCCTGGATGTAGATAAGGACACAATGGGTCTTTCTCCTGTTGCGGTTGAAGCCTGGCTAAAAATAAATGTCGAAATGAGGGAAGCTACTTCTCTCTCTCCTTCTTCCCTCTTTCCTTTTAATAAAGTAACAGGTCGGCGAATAGCAGCCTGTGTTCCCATGCATACATTCGGGCACCCGGTAAAGATTGATGAGCTTCTGGAAGTACTCAACAGGTATAATATTCCATTGGTTGAAGATGCTGCCGAAAGCATAGGAAGCTATTATAAAGGCAGGCATACAGGGACTTTTGGAAAGTTTGGAATATTGAGTTTCAACGGCAACAAAATAATTACCTCCGGTGGTGGTGGAATGATTCTTACCAATGATGAAGCACTGGCCAAACAGGCAAAACATATCACAACCCAGGCTAAGATCCCGCACTCATGGGAATTCAGGCACGATATGGTAGGGTATAATTACAGGCTGACCAATATTAGCGCTGCCCTGGCATGCGCCCAGATGGAGAAACTTGATGAATTACTGGAGATCAAGCGTAAGCTGGCATTAACTTACAAGGAATTTTTCAAAGAAAGTGAATTTGATTTTTTCACTGAGCCCCAAAACTGCAAATCAAATTACTGGCTGAATGTAATTATTACGCAGGACCGTACGCAACGCGATGAAATTTTGCAGTACACCAACGAACATGGGGTTATGACCCGACCCATCTGGGAGCTTATGAACCGTTTATCAATGTTTGCTGATTGCCAGACTGATGGATTGGAAAATTCTAAATGGTTTGCCGACAGGGTTGTGAATATTCCAAGCAGCGCAATTATTCCGGGTTACAGGAAAAGTGTGTAAGAATTGAATACGCTGTTTTTTTTTAAACGCAATCATATCAATCGGGTATTAATCTCCGGATAACTTTTAACTTTCAATAAAAACATGCAGACTTCATTCGATCTAGATTCATTTATAAAGGAATACGTTACCCGAAGAAACGAAAGCCTGTTGGATGCAGATTTCCGGAAATATGATACAGAAATGCAAAAGCGTATCAATGGCAAATCAGTATTGGTTATAGGAGGTGCAGGCACAATTGGTTCATCCTATATTAAGGCTATCCTGAAATTCAAAATCAGTAAACTTGTAGTTGTCGATATTAATGAGAATGGCCTGACTGAATTGGTACGTGATTTAAGAAGCTCGGCAGGATACAATATTCCGGATGAGTTTATTACCTATCCCGTAAACTTTGGTGACCGGGTTTTCGAAAGAATCTTCTATCATCATGGCCCATTTCAGATAGTCGCCAATTTCGCTGCCCATAAGCATGTACGCAGCGAAAAAGACATATATTCAATCGAAGCCATGATTGAAAATAATGTATTGAGGGCACGAAAACTACTGGACCTTTTGCTTCAAGAACCACCTGAACATTTTTTCTGTGTTTCGACGGACAAAGCAGCCAATCCAGTAAATATTATGGGAGCCAGCAAGAAGTTGATGGAAGAAATGATTATGGCTTATTCTTCAAAATTGCCAATTAAAACAGCCCGGTTTGCTAACGTAGCTTTTTCAAACGGCAGCTTGCCTCTTGGATTTTTAGATCGGCTGAATAAAAGGCAACCCTGGTCAAGTCCGACTGGAATCCGCCGTTTTTTTGTGTCGCCACAAGAATCAGGTGAGCTCTGTCTCATGGCATCCATAATGGGTGAATCGGGTGATATTTTTTTTCCAAAACTGGATGAAAATAAGGACATGATCCCTTTTGACCAAATGGCAATAGACCTATTAAATACTCTTGGATTAAAACCCGATATCTGTAAATCAGAGGAAGTTGCCCGGCAGAAAGCATTGTTGCTGAATGAAAAGTCAACCTCCTACCCTATCTACTTTTTTGGTTCTGATACATCAGGTGAAAAATCCTATGAAGAGTTTTTTACTGAAAAGGAAGAGCTGGATAACGATTCATTTATTAACCTTGGGGTAGTAAAGAACTCAAAAAAAAGAAGTATACAGGAAATTGATGGGATCTTTGATCAGCTTCATACCTTGTTTGAATCAAAAAACGTAACAAAAAACTCAATTGTAGACATACTTAAAGTATATTTACCTAACTTCCAGCATATAGAAACAGGCAAAGGCCTGGACTCCAAAATGTAACTCCATGTATAGATTCATAAAACGAACAGGCGATATTCTTCTTTCAATAATCGGCATTCTAATTTTTCTTCCTTTTTTTATTCCATTGGCAATAGCCTTAAAACTTACAGGTGAAGGATACATCTTTTACCTTCAGGAACGAAGAGGCTATAAAAATAAAAAATTTAAAATCTGGAAGTTTGCAACTATGTTACAGGCAAGTCCCAGCCTTGGAACAGGCAGTATTACGCTTAAAAACGACTGGCGACTTACACCAATGGGGAAATACCTGAGAGGATCTAAAGTAAATGAAATCCCGCAACTGATTAATATTCTGCTTGGTGAGATGTCGGTGGTTGGTCCCAGGCCACTTATGGAGGTTGATTATCTGAAGTTCTCCCCTGAAATACAACAGAAATTTTATAACTGTAAACCAGGGCTTACCGGTATTGCATCAATTATATTTCGTGATGAAGAGAAACTACATTCCAATTCTGCAATTAACCCACATGAATTCGATCGATTATTTATTGCACCCTATAAAGGACAATTGGAAATATGGTATCAAAAAAATCTATCATTTTACACTGATTTTATGCTTATTTTTTTAACAGCATGGGCAATTATATTTCCTGAAAGCAGGCTGGTTTATTCTGTTTTTAAAGATTTGCCAAAAAAACCAGTTGAAATAAATTAGATAGCTTTATGAGGGAATTCAGATATAGTTATTCTCTTTATAGAAGACTGCCTAACTAAAAAAAAGCGAAACAGATTCAGATCAGCGAACGATATTATTCATCCGAATATAAAGTAAATATACCTTTACCTTCAATCCGTTTAAAATAAATAATTTAATGAATAAGACCGGGACAATTTGTCTTTTTAATAGCAACACAACCTGGGGTGGCGGTGAGAAATGGATACAGAAAACCGGTATTACATTATCCGATAATAAGTACCATGTTGTTGTATGCACCAATTCGATCAGTGACTTGTATAAAAATCTAAAAAATACTTGCCTGCAGATTTTACCGGTGCGGATAGTTAATTTAAGCTATCTCAATCCACTGAAAATATTTTACTTATATCGTATTTTTAAAAAATTCAAAGTTGATATCATTGTTCTTGGTCTTTCGCAGGATTTAAAAGCAGCTGGCCTGGCGGCTAAGCTTGCAGGAGTGAAACAAATTATTTACAGACGTGGGCTTGCAAATCCCATTAAAAATAATTTAATAAACCAGTTTTATTTCAGACGGATTGTCACAAAAGTGATAGCAAATTCGGAAGAAGTTAAAAGGAGTTTATTGGTCAGGAATAATTTCCTTGTGAATTCATCCGATGTCCATGTAATTTATAATGGAATCAAACCCGAAGAGATATTAACCGGCGTAAAAAAGATAAATGGTTCACCTGTAATTATAGGAAATGTTGGACGATTAATAGAGGGAAAAGGACAAAAATATTTAATCGAATTGGCGGCCTACTTAAAGGAACATCAATATAATTTCCTGATAAAGATTGTTGGCATTGGTAAAATGCGTCATCAACTTGAGGAGTACGCAAATAAACTAAAAGTCAGAGACTCAATTATTTTTGTTGAATTTCTGAATGACACCCGAGATTTCTACCGGGAAATTGATATTTTCGTCTTTCCATCAGGCAGCGAAGGTTGTTCAAATGCAATTCTTGAAGCCATGGCATATGAAAAGCCTGTAGTAGCTTTTAATATAAGCAGCATGCCCGAGATGATTGATGATGGACTTACCGGATTTCTGGTTCCGTATAAAGACATAAAAGCCATGACTGAAAAAGTCGCATTATTGATTAATAATGTTTCACGTCGTCATGAAATGGGCAAACTAGCCAGGTTAAAAATTAGTACAAAATTCGATTTCGATAAAAATCTCAAATTACTGGAAGAATTATTCTAATCCTTTGAGATTAAGATCATTTCCAGGATCGCACTATATAAAGAGATGGCAAGAGCAACCAGGTTATTGCTAAACAAAACAATTGCCTTTTGGGTATTTGCACTAATTTCATCTTGTGCATTTTCGCAGGGATTTAAAAAACCTGATTACTCACTCGAAACGGGAGCTTCGTTTTCGAGTGGAAAGCAAACCCCTTTCTGGTTATTATCCAATCAGTACGGGCTTTTGACACCTAATAAATTTAATGGATGGGTGAAAGCCGGTATTCATACTCAGTTATCGAAAAAAAATATTGATTACGATTACAGCCTTGAACTTGTAAACAGGTACGACAGTAAAAATGAACTCTACGTTAACCAGGCTTATGTGAGGTTAAAATTATATTTTTTAAATATACAGGCGGGGAGCATGGCGGAAACTTTTGGTAACCAGGACAGCAGCCTTTCGAGCGGAGGGCTTCTGTGGTCAGGGAACGCAAGGCCAATGCCAAAAATTTCTATATGGGTGCCCGACTATACAAAAATACCGTTTACGTTTGGTTTATTGGAATTTAAAGGAGGCATATCACACGGATGGTTTGGGGAAGAACCTTTTGTTAATAAAGTGTGGTTGCATCATAAATACGGGTATATTCAGTTTGGGGGTAAACTTCCGGTGCATATCCATTACGGATTTCATCATTTTGCGCAGTGGGCTGGAAAAACCAAGTCAGGAACTCAATTACCTAATAGCTTGGATGATTTTGTTAAAGTTTTTTTTGCCAGAGGTGGTGGTACCGGTTCCCCGGAATCAGATTTACTGAATTCTCTGGGTAACCACATAGGATCACGAAACTTCGGAATGGATATTGATTTAAAAAAAGTTAATTTGGGTCTTTACTGGCAAACAATTTTTGAAGACGGGAGTGGTAAAGCTTACCGGAATATCAGAGATGGATTATGGGGATTTTACATGCATACAACAGACAAAAAAAAACTGGTTAATGGCTTTGTTTACGAGTTTATAAATACTACAGATCAAAGTGGACCATATAACGAATATTGGGTCCTGGATGGTATAACCTATTTATATCCTATTCCAGGAGGAGAACCCCATGAAACCGGCGGAAATGATAATTATTTCAATAATGGGATATACCATTTCGGATGGACATACAAAAACATGACCCTGGGAACTCCATTCATTACTTCTCCGGTTATTCCGATTGATGGATACAGTGAATATGTCAGGAATAATAAAGTTACAGGTCACCATTTCGGATTTGAAGGTATGATTAAGAATATTTCGTACAAGATCTTTTACTCATATTACCTTAATTTCGGCACAAATTCTGTTCCCTTCATTCCAAACAGACATCAACATTCCATTCTGCTTCAAACCTGTATAAGCAATAAACTTCCCTGGGGCATAGGTTTAAGCGTAAAAACAGGTGTTGATATCGGTAATATGTACGGAAATAACCTTGGAATGCAGTTTTCGCTGGTCAAAAAAGGATCATTCTGAGACAATTGGATAATTCTAACTCCCTTGATTTGAAATCATTTTGCAGTTAATAAAATTTGAAAAGGAATTTGACACTAAAATATAAAGGAATAATTTAGACCAAACGTTTCACCATGGGGGATGGGTGTGAATCCTTTGAGTATTTCTTCCTATCTCTTTTCTATTGCTAAACAAAGAAACTAATGTTACTGAAAATTCATCCTAAAATGCCGTATCCGGACTAATTTTATTTATTCGCCATACTAGAAAAAAAAGGTGACCTGAAGTTTTTAAAAATGAAAACTGAGGCCACCTTTCTCTTTTTCACCTAGTTAGCTAAGCTAAAAAAAGACAATAAATTTTGAAAAAATATTCCCTAATGATACACAATAAAAGATTTTATTTTGCGTATTATTAGATACATTTAAAACAGACCTAAGAAAATTCTTTCGAACTTCAATTTCCCTTCATGAAACAAGGTTACAGAATTTGTTGTCCATTTAATCAATAATATTTGCACTTTATGGGCTCAATTGAGAGTTTTTATTTTCATTTATTTCAACCCGAATACCGTATAGCTACTGCATTTATACTTGCAATTATTCTCAATTTGTATGCTATTCCAATAATAATTCGTATTGCCAGGCAAAACCATTTCTTTGATGTCCCCAATCAAAGAACAAGTCATGAGACTTCGGTACCCACTATGGGAGGACTAGGCATCTATTTTAGTATTATGCTGGTAAGCCTGGTACTCATCAATACCTGTGGATTAAACGGTGGCCAGGTTTCAAGCAGTTTAACCTCGCTCCCCCCGATTTTGGCAGGACTAACTTTGATTTTCTTTGTTGGGATGAAAGATGATATTATCACAATAGGGGCATGGAAAAAACTTATTGCCGAAATAGTTGCATTGTTAATACTTGTTGTAATAGGTGATGTAAAAATCAACAATTTACAAGGTATATTTGGAATAAATGAGTTGAATTACATTGAAAGTCTCATTTCTTCTTTATTCGTTGGAATAGTAATAATTAATGCCATGAACCTGATTGATGGTGTTGATGGACTTGCATCATCCATAGGGATGTTGGGAACTGCTGTTTTTGGAAGTTATTTCCTCGAAATCCACGAGTGGGAATATGCCATATTTTCGTTTACTATAACAGGCGCACTTGTTCCGTTCTTTATTTATAATACATTTGGAAAAGTGAACAAGATATTTATGGGCGATACAGGGTCGCTCCTACTTGGTTTTGCTATGACAGTTCTGGTTTTTCGTTTCAATGAGATGAATAGTATGCCGTCGATTAAACCTTATTTTATTGCTGGTCCTGCCTTTTCAATCGCTGTTCTTATTGTACCATTATTTGATACACTGAGGGTTTTCTCTATCAGGATTTACCGAGGAGGAAGCCCATTTAAAGCTGACCATCGGCATATTCACCATGTACTCCTGGATCTGGGTTTCTCACACCTTCAAACTACGGTAATTCTTTTTATTATCAGTGTACTCTATATTGCATTCGCTTATTTTTTCAACTATCTCGGCAACTACCTTCTTGTATTGATTATGCTTGGGAGTGTTTCGCTTCTTGCTGGAATAGCCATGAAAATACATTACCGGAAATTGCGATTAAACCTGGAAGAGGATGGAGATAATACGGCAGAGTCTTCATAGTTGCTCCCGGGGAGATACCACTTATCTCTGTAACCGTTGAGCGCGGTTTTACTTTTTACATTGCCACGTAAAATATTTCAACACGCTCCTGATTTGATAGCAGGATAAGAAATCATACGGTTTTCTGATTTTGTCGTGCAAGCTAACACGTAACGTAGAAAATGTTTTTGTGCCCGGTTTTTTTTGTGACAACACTTGGTAAAACTATAATTCTTTAATAAACGCGGCAACCTCTTGAATTAACCATGCCGGAGTTGAAGTAGCGCCTGTTATACCTACAGATTTTGATTCTTGAAACCAATTGATATCAATATCCTCAACTTGACTGATATAAAAACTATTTTCATTAATGGCTTTACAAACACTAAAAAGATAAGCACCATTGGCACTATTACTGCCACCCACAAAAATTATCACTTCATGTACGGCCGCAAATGATCGCAATGCAGGTGTACGCCCTGAAACTTGCCGGCAAACACTCTTGTGAATTACCAGATCATTGTTCCCGAATTCAGTCATTCGTTGTTGAATAGCCTTTCCAATCGCATCATAACCTTCAGCATCCATCGTTGTCTGCGAAAAAAGCCGGATTGGCTTTGAGAAATCAATCTTTTCAAAATCTATTTCATTGTTAACAATAATTGCAGCATTACCAGCATTTCCATTCAAGCCGGCCACTTCTGCATGACCGGATTTACCGTAAATAACAACCTGTGATCCAAGAGGTAATCCTGCCGAAAAGCTGGTATTGATTTTTTGCTGAAGTTTGGTTACTATCGGACAAGTGGCATCGAGTGTTGTAATACCAATATCTTTCATCAATTGAAAAGTCTCCGGTGGCTCACCATGAGCCCTCACCATCACCTTTTGTCCTTTTAATTGTGGCAACTCAGCCGCAGTTATCACCTTAAGCCCTTTCGCCTTTAGTTGATCCATCTGCGCCTTGTTATGAACCATTTCGTCCAGGCAATATACCGAATTGCCCGTTTCCAGCTCGGCAATAGCCGTTTGAATAGCACGGTCAACACCAAAACAAAATCCGGAACCGGGATCTATTGTAACCTTCATCGAAGTTTTTCAATTAAGATGCGAAAGTAAGGAAAAAGGGGTTAAGCTTTTTGGATGAAGAGATAGAAATCCGTAAAGAGGTTTACCTCTTACCCCAGTCGCCCAGGTTTGTGGCAATGGAGATAAAATTGGGTGAGCCTGACAAGTGATAAGCGGCTCGTGAATAGCTGAAGCTGAATTTTGAGACTTTAAGTCCTATTCCCCATGAGAAGCCAACTGAACCGGGACGGGAAATCACTTTCATTTCCTGTCGACGCAGATAATTATATCCAATTCTGAAACTCAGAAATTTGGCTGGAATAAACTCACCTCCGATTACAATATGGCGCATTGTGTTTTTAGTAAAAGCATCAATTCCAGACTCTTTTGCCACTTCGCCAGTGAAGGCATCAACTGCCGCATTGGGATCGGTATATGAAAGGTCCCATTTTTCAAGATGCTGAAGAAGAATGGAATACCGGAAAGGCACATGAGCCAGTTTCTTTGAAATACCTGCCTGTATCTCGAAAGGCAGAGGTTCGACTCCTGAAGATGAATACGTTGTTAATTGCCTTCCTATATTCCTGAAAAGAACTGAAGCACAGAAAGTTTCATTTGGAATGTAACTACCGGCAACATCAACAGCCATACCAACTGAACTATAGGTTTCGAGTCCCGAATAAATCATCTTTACATTGGCTCCGATTGAAAAAACAGAATCGAGCATTCGTCCCCAACCCACATTAAAAGCATATTCACCAGCATTGAATTTACCGAGGTTTTCACCATATTCATCAGTCTTATCCGATTTGCCATAGCTGTAATATTGCATGGCGGCGGCAAAGTTCCCAAGTTTACTTAAATTGAAGCCATAACTTGCAAATCCGGAACTGGTTCCGGCAAAATGATCAACAAAATTTAAGGATATAGTATGGTTCATTTGTGGCGAAATCAGGGAAGGATTCGCCAAAGCAAGGCTTAGATCATTATCATGGATAGCAAGAAAATTACTGCCTAACGCGGCTTCGCGTGCAGATTTTGTCAGACTAAGGAAGTCATAAGCAACCAGCTTTCCTGATTGAGCAAATGTTTGCGTACTGAAAATCAAACCAATAGCGATAATGCAAATAGTTTCGAATAGATGTTTTTTCACAAAATTGCTATTAGTTTTAGATTTTTGGAATCAGGACGCTGCTAAAATAACGAAAACAAAAGGAATTTATTTTTACCAGGGAAAATATTTTCGGGAATCCTCAAAAAAAACCAGGCTGTGAAATTACAGCCTGGTTGGACAAAAAACTGCGTATAAAACCTATTATTTCAGTTTCTCCAATGAACCGGAACCTTTTATATCCGATGAGATATCAGGAGCGCCACTATAATAAACGCTTCCACTTCCTCGTATTTTTATTCCCAATGCGGTGGTTGCGAATACTTTGCAATCGCCCGATCCATTTACTGTAATCGCGACATTGCCAGTAGGGAAATTTTCGGCTTCCACATTGCCTGAACCGTTAACCTCAACTTTATGACGTTGAGCAGCGCCTTTCAGAATAATGTTTCCAGATCCGTTTATTTTGCTCAACACATTGGCAGCGTTAACATCAATATCAATATCACCGGAACCGTTAATACCCAATTCCAGGTCGGAAGAAGCCATTTTGTTCATCGATTTAATACTCCCCGAACCATTAATCTGCAGATCAGATACAGTTTTCATAGGAATAGTAATCGTAACAGGCTTGTTTGAGGAAAAACAAGGTTCGGATGTAATCCGCAATTTTGTACCCTTCTGCTCAAGTTTTATGGCTTCAATAATATTGCTTTCACCTTCAATTTTCACAGTGCCTGTTGAATCCTCAACAAGTACAACATCAGCGCTTAGCGAGAGACTTATAGCTGTTATTTCTGTAAATTTGGCTGTACGTTTTGCCATCTTACCATTACCTTCCATGCAATCATTACAAGAAGCCAGCATAAGCAGCATTATGGACATTCCTGTTAAAAAAACGATTCGTTTTGACATATAAAAAGTTTTTAAAATTTTGTAAATGATGTGTTTGTACAAAGTTAATTTAAAAACATATAAGGAATTCCATTCAACGCAATAAATTTGTTTCTTTCTTCAATTCATTGTTTTCCGAAACTAAAAGGCAAAAGAAATTGCTGAATGTTATGGTGTAACGTCAATTTGAAAAAACTTTGATTCGAGAGGACCAATTCCCCGACTACCGTTACCAACAGCGTTTCCGGTAACATCAACTTCAGTGACAGGTAAAGGTTTTCCATTTATTCCATTTGTAAGATTGAGCTCTGCTGGTTTTCCATTTGTTTCGCGCAGATGAATCATGATTGACTTCCCGTCAACTGAAGGTTCTGATGTAATGAGAATTACATTCGCGGGCCAGCCGGTTATAAAGGAACCATTCCAGTTACTATCACCAGTGCCGGAACCTGGAATTATGCGGCTTAGATAAGGAACCCGGCAACCCCAGCCAAACTGAGTTGCAAAGCTATTGGAATTATCGGCCGATGAAGTGAGGTAATACGTCCATGAGTGCCCACCCCGCTGATCGGCATTGAAATTGGTTACCCAATAATTATTCATTGGCCACGAGAACAGGTTGGTAGTCTGAGGTGTGGCTCCTGCCTGGTAACGGCCTGTATTTATGGCTCCAAACTGCCATAAAGGCATTTCAGCGCAACCTATAACTAGTTGTGAAGAAGCGTTTCGGACCGATGTGAAATTCTGAACTGTATTCCAGTCGTTTGCGGAACCTTTTATCTGATCAATTCCGGCCTGCATCACACCACCCGGAACTTCCGCGAAATGTTTACCATCCTTCAGGTTAAAGGGAAAGGCGATATAAAAACTTTCCGGATCAACAATACTCTTTTTAACAATTGAACACGCAAGGTCAACACGTTTATCAGTATTATATAGCCTTATTTCGAAAGTATAGCCCTTGGGATTAATGGTTGTGGATGACTCACCGTAAAACTTCAGGCTGGTCCAGATTTCACCTTTCAACATGGAATCGAACCAGATTTTGTCGAGTGGCGAACGTTTAAAATCATCCAGGCGTTTGCTTTCCATTTGCGAACGGTTTCCTAATTGTTCCAGGATAAACTCCCCCATTTTATATTGTGATCCGGCATCAACCAACTCAATGCCAAGTTCTTTATCGTACCAGGAAGTGATTACTCCTTTTGCGGCATCCACTTCTATTTTATACCATTTGTTTTCAATAACCTGAACTGATTTCGGTTCAGGAAATGCTATCTCCTGATCTATAGCTTTAATGATAAATTTCTTATATCCGAAAGCCGGAATATCATTGAGCCATATCGCCCAATAAGTCCCGTCAGAACGCGACTCCAGGGGCTGTGCGGCCATCCTTCTGCCATCATGATCAAATATGCCTGCCAATTTACCTCTTGGGACAATCTGATGATCAATATAAACTGTCGTAAGACCTGAACGATTCCAGTTCAACGTATTAAAAACAAGGAGTGAGGGTTCACTTTCGCGGCTGAATTTGCTTTGAAGCAATCCCATGGCTTCTTCACCAATCAAAGCGGTACGCCGGTTTGCTTCCCAGGCATAGGATTCCTTTAACTCGCGTTGGTCCATAGTAGGTTTACTATACGGTTCCCGAACACTTTCGGAGTAACCGGTGGTATGTTCGGTATAAAATAGCAGCGCATTATCTACAAGCTCAATTTGTTTATCAATTTCCGCAGGCATTTTAACGCCTGCCACTGATGCCATCGAAAGACCGGTAACATAGGCAGCCAGAGTTGAAGAAGCAACCCGGGTAGTTGCGGATTCGCGGGCAGAAGCACCAAAACCGTCAGTCCACCAATCGGGCCAGGATCCTCGAATAACCGGAAATTCGCTTCCGTGCTCTTTTTCCATATGCAGGAAAAAAGTTTCGGTGGTAGCTGTTGTTAGTTGCGGCCATTCGAATGTATTGTTCCACTCTTTTATCAGGTCACTGGCAATGGTTGAAGGAGGCGAATTATCGGTGAGGTATCCCGAATGTTGTATTGCCATTTCATTAAATGGATACTTTTTAGCATCAAGGGCGATCAGGTAATTGAAAAGGTTATTTTTAAACTTATCAATATCACCGGTTTGAATTTCCAGGACTGTATTTCCTGTCATATAATGCTCCGCCCTGAAAGTGAGCAATCGTTTTCCGGATGGCGATTCCCACCAGAACATGGTTGGGATATCAAAACAAATTAATGCGCGATGGCCATGCGTACCCATATTCAGGTACTTAACGCCCAACTGGTTAAAATAATCGTTCATGCACCAGCCAATTCCATTTACATCGTCCTGCATGGCAGTTGTAACCGGAATTCCATTGGACTTGATCCGGCCGACCGCCTGCAATGAAGCAGCAAGTATTTGTTCATCAGGCAATTCGTCAAAATTATAATACATCCCGGTAACCTGGATCCGTCCTTCTTTAATACGTTTTTTAAGTCTTTCAACCTGGCTTTCCGGACGGCATTTCAGGTATTCATCCACCGGCCAGGAAGCTTCGCAGGTCCAGCGGAACTTTGCATTTTCAGGGTAATTATCAGTTGCGTCGCAATAATCGAGCGCGTAATCGATATACCGAAGGTGTTCTGCAAGAATTTCGGTCTGCGAGCGGGTATAACCTATATCCGTATGCGAATGTTGCACCAGGTCGATCTTCCATTTTCTTACGGGGGAAAGCAGCACCGAATTACTCACGGTGAGATCACCGGCAACAACCTTAAGTTTTACTTTTGCAGGCTTTTCGACAGGTTTTAAGCCCAGGTTAACTGTATTGTAACCAAATTTCAGGGCGGAAGTTTCTATCAGATTTCCATTTGCGTAAATCTTTGCGTTCAACTCGTTTCCGAAATAGAAAATTGCGGCTTCAACCAATTGCAATCGTTCGTTTCCTTTTTTCAAAATGGCTGGAAAAGGGTTAAGTGTTACGCCTGTTTTCACCTCTTTTTTGAATGTCATATACCAGGACGAAAGATTTGCCTCACTTCCTGTCACTTTAATGTTCAAGGGTTTGCCGGCAGCAACTTTACCCTTTGGAATCCGTAAAACCATGTATCCGTGATGATCACCATGCTGATCGATCATGATAGAATTAAAAGTTAAGGAAGAGCCATCAGGCGCGGATACTGCCCAGGAAGGGCGGCCATCGGTGTAAAATGAGAACATTGCTTTTTCATTCACAGACAAATCCATTTGCGCACGTCCGGGACCAGATCCTAACGCGGCAATCCAGACAAAACTGGCAAACTTTTCATTAATTCCGGCAGGCACAGGATCTGTTTCCCATTCCATAAAATCCCTGCCGTTTGTGGCACGGATCAGCATACTTCCGCGCAAGCCCGGAATACACGATGTATACTCAAAATCCAGCCCTGAGACTTTATTTGCATACCCATTTATTAAATGATCGTTCGGAGTGAAAAAAGATTGGGCAAATAACGCATTACCTGACACAAGAAAGGCAAAAATCAAGAGAGAGAGCTTTATTTTCATACTATTATGACTATTTTGAAATTGCTTACCTGAACAAAAATTTTGAATCCCGAAAACCGCCCGGTTAACTGATCTTTTAATTACATTTTTGACAACAATGGTTCAATATTGACGAAAAAATCTTTGTCAATAAGGCGGGCAGCACCAATAATAGCAGCATTTCCCTTCAGAATAGAAAGAGAGACTCCGCAATTAATATGGTTACCTGAGAGAGATCGTATAAGATGATTCCCGAATTTATCGAAAGCTCCTGTAATATTTCCCCCGATCACGATTTGCCCTGCATTGAATTTTTTGATCCATGGAGCTAAGAAATCGCCCATATTGGTTCCATACTCTATAAATAATTCGCGGGCAACAGAATCTGTTTCAAATACTTCCGAAATCTCTTTAACTCCATCTACACTCTTTCCGGTACGTCTCAGATAGGATTTTTCGAACCATCGAGTAGAGAAATAGTCATCAGCTATGCCTTCCCTGAATGGAAGATGCCAAACGCAACCAAATTCGGGAACAGTTTCGCCTTCGAGTACAGGAATTCCATCAGAAATAAACGCGGAACCAAATCCCGTTCCAAGAGTCAGCGCAATAAGGCGGGAAATGCTTTGCCCCACTCCTATCCATGCTTCTGAAACTGCAAATGCCGTAGCGTCGTTAATAAAGCGGACCGGAATATTTCCGGCTATTTGCAAGCGGGATCGGATTTCTGTTGCAATGTTAACACCGTAAAGTTTAGGATATTTTTCATTATTTCCTTCGAAAAGGCCAATACCATTAACATAATCGAACGGACCAGGCATCGCGAAACCAATGCCGGCTATATGATCAATGCCCGCAACCTTTATCGATCGCATAATTGCTCCTGTCCAGGAATTCAGGATGTCGTTAGCCGAAGCCATATTATCAACCTTAGCTTCAAAGCAGGTTCCGGGAATAAGCTGGTTAAGCTTCAAATCGACCGCGCCACAACTAATGTGTGATCCACCTATATCTATACCTATTGCAATCTGCATATTATACGTTTAATAAAAGTTATTTTCAGAGTAGGGAATTTCATGTTTCCCCAAAAAAAATACAAGAACAAACAAAGATAAAATTTAAATGAAATATACCATTATTTTACATTTTAAAGAGAATGAAATAGTATCGCGTCCAAAGTTCTGATGCCCGTTTTCCGGTAACAACCAGAATAACTCAGGATAACTTTGATAATTTGTACTCCGCAGCAACTACGCGTTACGGTCATATTTATAACAGAGATGTCTTCAGCACCAGGATGAAGTAATAAAATTTCAATTACTCCTCAACATCAGTTCAAGGACATAGGGTTTTCATATAAACCTGTTGAAAGAACTTAAATCGGAATACAGATCATGCCGTAACCGAAGTGAAATTGCAAAAAGGACATAAACACCTCAGAAAATTTAAGTTTGTAAGCAAAAAATTATAGATTTGTAAAGAAAACGCTATTATCCTAGAAATGCCCCCCAGCAAACACCGTCATAAAAAAAAATCAGTCCATTTGTTTAAAAAATGGCTCCATAAAATCCTCGTTGGTTTGAACCTTCAAAAACGTCGTTTTCAAAAACCGCCGGCGGATATTGTTTTCTTAACCACTGACGAAGTGAAGGCTTCTCTTGCCAGAATTGGGGAGAAGGAATCCATGAGTATTTCACAGGATACTTCATCGCGTCCTGACCTTGGAATACTTCCACAAAAAAACAGATCACATCGAAAATCGCGGAACGAGGAAAGTTTCAAATCCAGGCTTAATCGGTTTCTGAACCAGGTTTCCTTCGGAATTTTCAACAAGAAACATTCGCATTCAGCGCATCACAGGCAGAGGCGAAGAAGTTTACCAGACCAAAATGCGGAGGCTAAATTCCAGGAAATAAGCGATTTGAAAAGAGTAAAGGAAGATCAATCGTTAACCGATTCCTCAAATAATGGCCAACGGCATCATCATCGCAGGAAATACAAACACAGGAGTCTTTTTCGCAAATGGAAAAGCTTTATAAAGCGCAAATTAAATTTTACCGAAAAGAAAAGTGGCTTCAGCCTGCCTGCCACTTTTGAGAATGGTGATAACAGTGCACCTGTTTCGGATAAAAAAGTTCCCTGGACCGATTATATTAAACCTTCGCTTACCTCCACAGCTATGTTCATGGTAGCTTACCAGATCTCCTGGTTCTTTTACCAGTTGACTGTAATGATAACCGCGTCTTTCTTCAGAATTGATTCCGTGCTTTATTATTATGAAGTTATGTTTCCCGAAGGGAGCGATTCAATTAAATGGTCGCCTGAAAGGATAATTATCATTACCCTGGCGGGTCCGTTCATGGCATTGGTAGTGTGGATTTTGCTGAGAATAATATTAAAAATGAAATCACGTTACGGGTCACATTTACGCATGTTTCTGGTCTGGATGTACCTGATATCCATGATGATGTTTTTCGGGGCTTTTGTAGGTGGAGCAATCACCCTCGAAGGTTTCGGCTATGTGATAGACTGGTTATTTATGAGCACAGCGCTTCGAATGATCCTTTCGGTACTCTTTATCAGCATGATCATTGCGTTGAGTTGGAATGTCGTTAGATTAATGCCCGAGACCTTCCGTTCAGGTTCATGGAAATACAACAGGTACAAGTATGTGCTAAGCAGGCTGATTGTCCCATGGTTCCTTGGAGCCGGAATTATGACACTGCTGAAAATCACAAAAAATATTACACAACATGAAAATATTTTTGATTACGATGTTATAAACCTTGCAACATTAGTATTTGCGGTAGTTCCGCCCCTCTTCAATTCCGGAAGTCGCCCGCAATTGAATAGAAGGCGAAAAGTAAACAAGCGCCTCAAAGCTGACCAGCATATTTTCTGGATAACGGGTGCCATTGTTCTTGTTATGCTGTTCCGTATTGTGCTGAATTATGGAATTTATTTCAACCTGGTCTTAAATCTGGATCTGTCTTTTTACAAGTAAATTTCCCCGCAAACAGTACTTTTAATATGGCCAACGATACTTTTAGTATGGCCAAGGGTCAGTTGGGTTAGTTCACCGGACTGTGGCAAGAACTAAGGGTAAAATAAAAAAACACAGCTACCCACTTGAGCGGATAACTGTGTTTTGCGGCTTTATGCCGATACTTTCGAAACTTATTCTAATTCTTTTTCCTGACGTGTGCCATACACTTTCCTCGAAGCATACGCCACGGCTAATGTCAGCAGTATTAACGTGCCGTTGCCAACCGGAGCGCCTGCGCCTATGCGGCCACCAACAACAGTACCACCGCCGCTTTGTTGCCCGGCATGAGGTTGCGCGTTAAGACTTACGGTAGTTGAAAATACCAGGAAGGCAGTCAGGAAACTATATTGAAGTGCTTTTTTCATGTTTATGTAATTTTAATGTTTTTGATTGCGGTTTCCCGATTTACTGAACAACTACCATTTTCCGTGTGAGCGATGTTTTGCCGGTAACAACCCGTACCAGGTATACGCCGGATGAGGCAGCGCGAAGTGTGGTTTCACCCTTGTTCAGGGTAGAGGTTGCAAGCAACTGGCCCGAAACAGAATACAGGTAAACAGTGCCTGTAGCAGGCGCATTGTGGGTTACACGAATAATACCGTTTTCGGAAACCACCTTAATTCCGGCAGCGTTTTGTTCATTTACGGCAGTAACTGATGCAAAACTGAGCATGAAACGGTTTTCGGCATCACCAGGCCCGGCATCGAAAGTATAAACCGGGTTTAACCTCAGATCCTGCGAAATTCCTAATTTCAAGTCATCGAGTCGGATTGGCAGGGAAGCGTCAAAGCTTTCGATACCCGAAACCTTAAGCGTGTAGCTGGTTGAGGCACCGACCTTAAGGCCAAGAGCGATATTTGAGCTTGTTGTATAATCAGGTAAGGTATTAACGGCGGCTTTTTCGTTAGGAATAATGGAGTAAAGTTGTGGAGCGGCATCTAAACCAGCCCTTTTGTATGCGTCAAATGCCTGGTCGAAACTGGCAGTTGCTTCCGGGTTAAACCGAACATAGGCTTTATCGGAATAATTGTTTCCTTCGATAGAAAGTGAAAGCATTTGTGAAGCGCTGTTACTGCTTTTGTAGAAAGTTCCACCATTTACTTTGGCTGCATTATCGAGGGTAAGATTATTTGATGCATCAATAGCTCTTACAAAAAATCCTTGCAACGGTGCAATTATTCCGTTAGTTGAACCAAATTGAAGCGGTTGATAGTTTGCACCATCCCAAACATACGCAAAGGCGTTCATTCCGGTTGGTGCGCTAAATGATGCAGTATTTATTCCGCAAGGATAAGGATTCCCAACAAGGTGCCAGCCTGCTCCATAGTTGTCATCAACTACAGATGAAGGTGTATAACCGAGATTAGAATAACTTACAGGACTGCTTTTCAATGTACCGGTGAAAACCAAGTCGCGACTTCCGGCAAGATAGTTAATTGAATATCCCTGGTCGGGGTTAACATATCCATCCGTAGCAAGCCGATCCCAGGCACCCGTAGCTTCGTTGTATCCATCAACATAAGCTCCGTTAAAACAAGAAGCTGCAGATGCCTGAGTGTTTTCAGTTATCGGAGAAATAAAGAGGTGCCAGTTATCGTTGGCGGCATCAGTGATAGAGCGTTTAATAGTAGCAGAAACTGATGGAGAATTATTGATAAGTGAACCACCCGAATTAACTACCAGACCGGTAGTACCGGCAGAGTTGGTAAGAGTACCGGAAACTGCAAGCGTTTTTCCAACGTCAATGGTAATTACTCCTCCAGATTGAATGGTAAGGCTTTTGCATTCAGAGGATGTTCCAGTTATGATTGGGTCGGTGGAAACATCAGGGACCATAATATCAGCAATTGAAGTAGGTGCAATTGCAGGGCTCCAGTTTGAAGCTGTTTCCCAACTGTTATTGGTTGCTCCAGTCCAGGTTAACAGTGCATAAGTATCTTCGCCGTAGTTATACTCGTATGCACCCATATCGATCGTTCCTGTTGCGCCTGTAGTTTTATCTAATTTCCGGGAAAATCCTTCGCCTCGAATATCAAAAGCCAGGGAGTTGTATGAATTACTCCCTGCATCAGCACAGGGTGAAATACCTAAAATAGAATATGGATGAGCCGGATTTAATACCACACCCGAATACAGAGGATCAATAGTGATGCAATTATTAGTGGCTGTAAGCAAACCACCTCTGGTCAGAGAAACATCCCCTGATCCGTTTGAATAGCAAGAGTAATTCATTGTAACTGTTGCCGTGTTACTTGAACCGCCATCAATATAAAATTGCTTTCCATTTAAAGATGTGTTTCCCCAAATAACACAATTATTAAATGTGAGGAATGAATTATCGACATATACCCCTCCACCGAGAGAAGATGAATTCGAACTGAATGTACAGTTTGTAAATACAGGGGAAGAATTAAAAGAAATTCCCAAAGCACCACCAACGTTTACAGCTGAATTAGATATGAAAATACAATTAATGACTGTCGGGGAAGCATACCGGTTAGCACCTAATGCGCCTGCGCCAGCCTGTGCGGAATTTGATAAGAATGTACAATTGCTGATTGTTGGTGAGCTGTTAAGATAATTATATATAGCCCCCGAGTTCGACGCTGCTGAGTTAGAAAAAAATAAGCAATTGCTTATAATCGGGCTGGAATAATTATGGTTATAGATGGCCGCACCATATCTACCGGAATTTGAAGTGAAAGTGCAATTGGATATTTTATAAAGGCACCATGAACCATTCATTATCGCACCACCATAAGCATGAAAACTACTTCCATCTGCATTTCCACCTGTGAAGGTAAACCCATCTAATGCAGTTGTGGCATTTTCAATCATCATACCCTCAGGATGATAGAAAACATGGTAACAGTTGTCAGAAATATCTCCTTCTGCTCCAATGTCGGCACTCAAAATAGTTTCATTTGCTTCGCTAAGACCAAAGTGTGTACGTTGGGAGATGTCGGTCTCTGTTCCGGTAAAGCCTCCGTAAATGGCAACACCGTTTATCATTCGAAAGTGGTAATAACGGGAGCCACCTCCTAAACCATAGTCATAACTTGGTTTATAAGTTCCTTTTACTACCCACACCTGGTCTCCGGAAACTGCCACATTCAGGGCAGCCTGCATTCCTTCGAAAGCATTGGCCCAACTGGTGCCATCCTTGGTGCCGGAACCGGAGGTAGTAACATACCGGACAGCGGCCCGGCTATTTTGCATAAATACTCCAAAAAGCGCAATCAGTACGATAAGAAATGTAAATAACTGTTTCATAAACTTGGTTTTAGAGGATTTCTATTACATATAAATAACAAGGGGGTAGTATCCGAAACCGGTACATCTATACCGGGAATTCACAGGGTGCAGGTATTTATTGTGCTTTAATTGAAAGCTTTTCATTTTATTACACTAAATAAATGACTAATACTATACCGTCACTGATAAAAAATGAAAACTCATTGTTTTAAAGTTGGGAAAATGACGAGCGGTTACACGTAATTTGCTCAAAAAGAACCCCCGTAATTATACGAAAGTCTGATGAATCAACTTAATTTTCCGCATGCCGTTTATTTCAACTTAACAATGAAGAAGATTTATCTTATGTAAAGATAAAAAATATTGCTAATAATTTATTTTCAACGGATCGTTCCGATTAAATATTTCTCCCTCTAAATTGAAGTCTTAAGGTAATTTGGCATAAAATACAGCAAAATCAAGGTCAGGAGATAATATTCGACTATATATAGGATTAAAACAATGAAGAAAAGCAAGAAAATAATTTTACTGTTCCTGAATTCCTTTGGTTGAATTACCGAAATCCAACCCTTAGGCTTGTAACAAAAGTGGTTTGGTTACTCTTTTTATTAACAGGACAGAGCGAATAACCGGGAAGATGAAAATCATCCGGCATCAATATAATTTCCTATAGAATAAGCTCACCAACTTACCCTCACATACATTATGGCTTTGTATGTCAGGCCACTTAGTTACATTGATGTGTTCAAATCTTTTGAAAGAACGATTACAAAACATATCCCACAAAAAAAACACAGCTACCCACTTGAGCGGATAACTGTGTTTTGTGGCTTTATGCCGGTACTTTCGAAACTTATTCTACTTCCTTTTCCTGACGTGTGCCATACACTTTTCTCGAAGCGTACGCCACGGCTAATGTCAGCAGTATTAATGTGCCGTTACCTACCGGCGCGCCGGCGCCTATACGACCACCAACAACAGTACCACCGCCGTTTTGCTGCCCGGCATGAGGTTGCGCGTTAAGACTTACGGTAGTTGAAAATACCAGGAAGGCAGTCAGGAAACTATATTGAAGTGCTTTTTTCATGTTTATGTAATTTTAATGTTTTTGATTGCGGTTTCCCGATTTACTGAACAACTACCATTTTCCGTGTGAGCGATGTTTTGCCGGTAACAACCCGTACCAGGTATACGCCGGATGAGGCAGCGCGAAGTGTGGTTTCACCCTTGTTCAGGGTAGAGGTTGCAAGCAACTGGCCCGAAACAGAATACAGGTAAACAGTGCCTGTAGCAGGCGCATTGTGGGTTACACGAATAATACCGTTTTCGGAAACCACCTTAATTCCGGCAGCGTTTTGTTCATTTACGGCAGTAACTGATGCAAAACTAAGCATGAAACGGTTTTCGGCATCACCAGGTGCGGCATCGAAAGTATAAACCGGGTTTAACCTCAGATCCTGTGAAGTTCCTAATTTCAAGTCATCGAGTCGAATTGGCAGTGAAGCATCAAAGCTTTCGATACCCGAAACCTTAATTGTGTAGGAAGTTGATGCACCTACTTTAAGACCAAGAGCAACATTTGAATTTGAGGTATAATCAGGTAAGGTATTAACGGCGGCTTTTTCGTTAGGAATAATGGAGTAGAGTTGAGGAGCGGCATCTAAACCAGCCCTTTTGTAAGCGTCAAATGCCTGGTCGAAGCTGGCTGTAGCTTCCGGGTTAAACCGAACATAGGCTTTATCGGAATAATTGTTTCCTTCGATAGAGAGTGAAAGCATTTGTGAAGCGCTGTTACTGCTTTTGTAGAAAGTCCCACTATGTACTTTGGCAGCATTGTCAAGAATAAGCTCATTTGACGCATCGTTTGTCCGTACAAAAAATCCCTGGAGTGAAGCAATTGTACCAGGTATATCAGCGGTGCCAATTGAAGGGGTAATATAATTGCCACCATCCCATACATATGCGAAAGCATTCATTCCAATTGGAGCATCGCATAATGCAGGATTGATTCCGCTAGGATAAGGATTTCCAACCAGGTGCCAGCCAGCGCCATAATCTTCAATGGCTGATGATGGAGTATAACTCATATCGGTATAGCTTACAGGGCTACTTAGCAGTGTACCGGTGAAGACCAAATCGCGGCTTCCCGTAAGGAAATTAATGGAATAACCCTGATCAGAGCTTACATCATCATCCGTAACCAGTCTTTCCCAGGCACCAGTTTCTTCGTTATAACCATCCACATAAGCTCCTTCAAAACATGTACCGGCTGATGCCTGAGTGCTTTCTTCAATAGGAGAAATAAAGAGGTGCCATTTATCATCGGTGGCATCAGCGATGGTGCGATTAGTAGTCGCCATTCCTGAAACGCTTAAATAATTGTCCTCATCGATCAATGATGCTCCCGATGCAATTGTGATGTTATTACATTCTGCAAAGTCAGTAATTGTCGGATAGTTGGTTGCTACAACAGGGATACTTACATCAGTTGTTCCAACCGGTGGTACATTAGCAGTAACAGGATCGTTGGTCCAATTTGAAACTTCAAACCAATCCGAACTTGTACTACCATTCCAAATTGATGTGGTTGGCTCTACGATTGGAATAAAATTTTCAGCACCCGGAGTAGGGTCAGTTTCGTCATAAGTGGTGGTGTTTCTCTGTCCACCGGATCCATTGGGAATGCGTTGCATTGATTGATTTGCGCTGTTGGAATAGTTACTTTCATCTACTTGCTGTTCACCTGAATTTAATAAAACAAGCAATCCTGCATCATCAGCATCAGCTGTACCATAAACCAGTGCATCTACCAGGTTTGTTGTTGTAACAGGAGTTCCGGTTGGAAAATCTATACTATTGCCTGTAAAAAGAGTTACAGCATCTGCTCCGTTCTGTAACCATCCTGATCCTCCAGGTGCTAACTCTATAGGAGTACCCATTCCGGTGGAGCCAATCACAAAATAGCCATTTGCATCTGTTGTATAACCATCCAAATCATAAGCTGCATAGGAAAGGTCAGTGCTTCCATTATATAGAACAACAACTAATCCAGTCAAATTCGTGTTACCCACACCACCGTCATATAACTCAATAAACTCAGCAACATCTGTACCAGGGGTATCTGAATCTACTTCATTAATCATAACAAAATCGGCAACAGGACATGCGTCGCAAGAATTAAAACACACCAGATCAAGTGTTGTATTAGCAGTAGGAGTTGTATAAAACCGATTGCCCCCATTCGCGATAACACATGATCCATTGAATAATTCCCACTGACCACCTGTATTAGGATTACCGTTTACAAATTTAAATTCATGAGAGGAACTTGCCTGAAGCGGAATGGTAGCAGACCAAACAGTGCCATTCGCTGTCATTAAAATTGCCCCAGAAGCCCAACCAGTAAAATCGCCAGCCAAGTAAACGCCATCACCCGAAACAGTTTCATTTTGCATATTAACCTGGAAGGTAATCAGAATCGGACAATTCTCACAGGAACTAAAGCAAACCGGATCAATTGAATAATCTGCATCACCAATAACTACAAACCTGTTGGTAGTACTTGGTGCCTGACAAGTTGCCGGTACCAATTCTTCTGAACCCCAGGCGTTGCCATTGATATACTTGAATTGATATTCCAAAGTTGAATTCAACGACAAAGTAACCGAATACAGACTTCCGGATCCGCCATTAGACATTAGTGTAGCTGAAGGGTCCCATCCATTAAAATTCCCTGCAATATGCACACCATCTGCCGAAACTGTTTCATTCACCATATTCACCTGAAATGTAACAGAAACCAAAGGCGTTGATGTAACAGAGCCACTACAGGTAACCGTTTTGGCATCGGCAGGGCTTGAAGTAATATTGATTACTTCACCAGTGTAATCAGCCACAGCTAAACCGGATTTTAAACGAACGTAAACAGTTTGAGGAGTAGCTGCTTCTGCAGGAGTAAAGACAAGGGAAGTAGTAAAACCAGTTCCAGTAGTTTTCGAGATCTCATAATTTGTAGAAGCAGCAATACTAATGTCGTTTGTTAAGTTGACTCCTTCTACTGTAAAGGTTTGCTCTGCCGATGGGCCACTACCTTGCACATAGTTGAAACCTGTTAAGGTGGCTGTAGAAACAGTAATCAATGGTGTTGAACTAGGACTAAAATCCGCAGTACTTCGTGGAATTAAATCAACTTCTGCAACGCTATAATTATAAACAACACCTGTTATATCCTGAGAAGTAATAGGAATTGCTGTTGGTGTAACAATATAATCCAAATCGCTATAAGCTGTTCGAAGCTTTCCCGCAGTAACATCATTAATATTATAAGATGTATTAACTACAAAATTTCCTGTTCCTGTTATAGTTACGTCCTTAACAGTTACAAGCTGGCCTTGATGAGTTGCCAGGCCAGCAATAGTTATAACTTTAGGAGTTACAGCATTCCCAGTAGAACTTGCAGCGCCAGGATCATTAAAAGGAATTATTTCCAATGTGCCATTATATATGGATAATGTACAATAGATATTGGAAATTCCATCACCTATATTGTATACTGTAGTAATTTTAGCACTCCCATCATAAATTACAATACCGGCTGTTGCATCCTGAATGTATTTTGCTTTCCCGGCAACAGTTTGGAAAGTCAATAATGACTCGCCTGTTAATTTGTAGAAACCGGTAAGAGAAGCTGTTCGTAAAGTTAAAATATCAGCTACTTCGGTTGGGAAGGTATAGATAGCCGTACCAATTGTACTTGGATCAAAACCGTCAGCATAAGCAATGGCCTTAATTGTTGTGGTTGAACTTACAGCTATTGGAGTGCCGGTATATAACGTTCCGTTCCCTGTATTATTGGGATCAGAAGCGTCAGTAGTATAATAGATAGAAGCACCTACTGTTGTACTTGATAATGATACTGATTGAGCACTGATAACATTACCTGGTGTTGCAGAAAATGTTGGTGTTGCTGCCTTGGGTATACCCCCTGCCGCAGCACAAGCATCTGCCCAGGTTGTGCTAACTCGTATACCATCTACTATTAACTTTTGAGAATTATTATATTGCCTTAAAGCAACAGCTCCAATAGCTGTAGCCGTTTCCGTAAAGGTTTGATCAGCAGTGCCAGGTTCTGTAGAAGAGAATGAGTTTAAAACAAACAAACTAGATACATGGGTGGCAAAATCATGTTTAACTACCAAAAGTACAGGGGCTCCTGCAGTAATTGATACAAAACTAGTAGGTACAGATGATCCACTTATTCCAATACCATTACCAGTTGCATTAACATATACTCGACTGTAAAAAGTAGATGATACCGGAGCTGGACTAAACATAAAAAAGTATCCAGCAGAGTTTGTAGATTGTGTCTGAATCATAAATGCGGCATATACTGTTCCAGCGTTCTGTGATGTAAAAGGCTTATTTATATCCTGTCCAGTAGCATCTAAATTTGCAGCTCCGCCAATTCCAGTGCCTGCATAACCAGTAAATGAAAGTCCGTTAGTAACATCAATATTTGCAGTTCCATTTCCACTATGTGCTAACCAGCCGGTAATTGGATCAGCTGTAGCAGTTGTAGTTAAAATTGTTCCAATTGAATAATTGAAATCTTCAACTAAGAGTTGCCCCCGCCCTATCCCCGGCAGCAGCATTAAAATAACCAAAGCAGCTAAGGCGTAGCCGCACGAAGAGCGTAATTTTCTAATCATAGTGTTGAGATTTGAGGTTAGTTATAAGTTTACTTTGTTTAGATTATAAAAATAAATATGCTGCCAGTATATTGCAGAAAGGCAGAAAAACATGAAGAATAATAAGCCAGGCAGGATAGAGTAGGTAATGGAAGCAGCAACGAGTTGATTAAAATAATCAGATGATTCAGATAATCAGGCAGATATGTATTTGCTTTATCTTCAGTAAACAAATATATTATTAATTTTCATACAAGCAAATAATTTCATGGAAAATATTTATTAACAAATTATTAAGAAAGATAAATTGGAATTAAACGCTTTCTTCCTGAAATGTTTTTTACTTTCACACTCTCAGCTAAATCAACTTATTTATTTATAAGTTGTTATTATAAAGAGCCCATAAGTATTCCAGTATAGATTCATTCAACAACCTAAATGATATCAAAAACCCAAATCCCGTTTAAGAAAATTTTTATCTATTTTGCTGTGTTTATATCTTCAGCAGCTTTATTGTCAGTTTTGTTTTTTTTATTGGTGTATTTTGGTGGATTTGGCAAATTGCCCAATAAAGCTGAATTGTCAGCCATAAGTAACGAAGAGGCTTCGCTGGTATATTCATCTGATAACGCTTTAATCGGGGAATATTTTGCCGAAAATCGCGCCAACACTTCGGAAGATATACCGCAACGCTTTGTCTTTCTTCAGAAAGAATTTTAAATAAAAAAATCAGGCTTATTGCCTGACACGATTAACAAGTAAACCTATATAATAAAAATCGGGAGTCAGTTCTTGCTCCCGTATTAGAATCAAACTAAAGATAGTGCAGGATTAACTTAAACTAAATGAGCTGAATAGCTTAGTTAAAATTTCTAAATTAAAGGGTTTTTGAGTGTACCCGTCCATCCCGGCTTTCAGACATTCATCCTTATCCGGGTTTGTTGTAATCGCAATAATGGTAGTATGTCCTTTAGCCAGGTAATCCATTTCTATTCTCCGGATTTCCCGTACTGCCTCCAGTCCGTCCATTTCAGGCATTTGTACATCCATCAGTATAAAATCATATTTTTTAGCCTTGAATTTGAGTACTGCTTCATTTCCGTTTTTTGCAATATCCACTTCATGACCATTCTGCCTGAGGTAATATGCAGTCAGCTTTTCTAACATTTCATCATCTTCGGCCAGCAGTATATTTAGTTTTCTCATCAGGTCTTTATTCTTATTAATCACATTAATTGTAGCTGTTCAAATATTTATAAGTTATTTACACTTAAAGCAGAACAAACAATCGGCATACCTTAAATTTCAAGAAGCTGACAATTAATTAATTGCAATTTCGCAATCTCAAAATCCCCCTGCTATCTGTCCCATAATGAAAATCATCATGCCATTTGGTGAACAATTTGCTACTCTCCCAACAACTTGTTCAAACAGCATGTAATTCACCCGGCTTAACCGTTTCATACATTACTTGGTGATTCTTATAAAAATTTTCAAATCAAAGCTTTATATTCAATAATTCAGAATTATACTAAATTTTTAATCATCCTGAATAAAAAGGAATATTACTTCATAACTTTGACTTTCTAAACGTACAGATGTGATTAAGAATTGAAAGACCTGAATTCAACTCTTCTAAGCTCTTTATATCAATGTACTTAAAATCAACTATTAACACCACTCAAATACCTGCTCTGCTTTATCATTCTAAAATTTCAAAAAACTACTCCCATGAAAAAATTCTACCTGTTTTTGTTTTTAGTATCCGCGTCAATTATTGCTTTTGGTCAAACCCCGATCAATCTGACTTTCGAGGCAAAAGATTCGCAATCGCAGAATCCGCTTACGCTGGAAAGCATTTATATAAAGAATATTACAGAGGATTGTGATACATCGCTCCCTAATGAAAGTATTTACAATTCTGTTTCCTGGGTAATCCCGAATGCTGTATGGCCAGTTGGAATTGATGAGTTACCTGCCGGTGGCAAATGTTTACTAAGGATGAGTCAAAATTCCCCGAATCCATTCCAGGGCGAAACTAAAGTAAGCATATTCAAAGGGAAAAGAGGCCCATTGAACCTGGTGTTGACGGATGGATTAGGAAGAACGATTGTTACGTATCAAAACGTGTTTGAGAAAGGATATCATTCGTTCGGTATATCAGCAGCAATTCATGGAGTTCTGGTATTAGCAGTTTCAGATGGACTTGAGAAGAAATCAATTAAGATAATCAATACCACGCAAGGGCAGGCAAGAAGCAGCATACTTTATGAAGGACAAAACCCGGGATTGGAACATAAAAATCTGAAAAGTTCTGAAAATTCAGGTTTTAGCTTTTACCTGGGTAACGAAATGTCCTTTACTGCCTTTGTTTCCGGCTATTTGGAACAAACAATTACCGACACTCCTACTTCTGACAGCACCTATACCTTTAATATGGCCTTATCAAACTTACCCGAAGTAGAAACTTCTCCCATTACTGATATAACTCCTGGTACCGCTCATTGCGGCGGAAATGTGATTACCGATGGTGGAGAACCAGTAACGGCCCGTGGAATTTGCTGGAATACTACAGGCTCGCCGACTATTGATGATAGTTTCACTGTAGATGGCGACGGAACAGGATATTTTACCAGCGGATTATCCTGGTTAACTCCCGACACCCGGTATTATGTTAGCGCGTATGCAACCAACAACTCGGGCACAGGTTATGGCAGTGACGTGACATTTAAAACTTCGATGCCACTTCTCGAGTCAGAAGCAGCAATAAATGATACTCTGTTAAATTGTTATTCAAAACTTTATGACTACAATGAACTTCTATATCTTTTCGACGCGGTTTACTCAAACGATGTTCCGGCACCAGATGCTTCATGGGCTGAAATTTATGACCATTCTCAAACTCAGTCATCAAATAATGAGAAAATTAATATGCTTTGGGCCAATGCGTTCGATATAATCTATAAAACAAACCTCGTAATACAGAGTTCGGAAATTGTAATTACTGATCAGCAAACTAAAGATCAAATTATCGCTCAGGCAAAGGCAATTAGGGCTTATCTCTATTATAACCTGGTAAATTGGTTTGGCGATGTACCTATTGAAACCGGAACGGCTGGAAGTGTAATTCCCAGGTCTACGGTTGAGGAAGTAGTAACGCTGATAAAACAGGATGCACTCAACGCATCCCAATCTTTACCTGCAAGCTGGTCAATACCAGACAAATTCCGAATTCCTCAAAGTTTTGCAAAAGCATTGTTGGCACGGGCATTTCTGATTACTCAAAGTTATACTGAAGCTTTAAACCCAACCCAACAAATAATTAATAGCGGAATGTACGCCTTGAACGCAGATCCTGCTAATTTTACATCAGCCGGTACTGAAATTTTCTTGGGATTTGAGAAAAAAAACAATATTGAGTTCAATACTTTTTTCGATAAAGGGTCCTTTGTGCCGGTAATCCGGTATACTGAATCTTTCCTGGTGGCTGCTGAAGCGTTATTTCAAACCGGAAATACGTCGGGCGCAATTAATTACATAAATATTCTAAACAGCAGGCGTGGCCTGCCAACGGTATCATCACTTACGAGCGACGCTATATTTCAACATTGGAATACAGAGCTCGTAAAAGAAGGCAATATGTTTTCAACCTTAAAAAGATTTGGAAAAGCATTGCCGATTGTACAGAATTTCCCTCATAAACTCTTATTGCCGGTGCCTTTGCCATTTCTAATCAGTAATGTTAATCTGACTCAAAATGCCGGTTATTAACAATTAACTACCAAACAGAATAAGTGTAATCCCTTAGCCTGGAGATATCACAATGATACTTCCTGTATAAACTTCTATATTAAATAAATTGGGATTTATGATTCTAAGTAACTCTTTTGTTTACTGATAATTAAAACCGTCAGAACGAATCATCTGACAATTGGATCGAATTGTAAATATCCTTTAAATTTGTACTATTTGAAGTATCGTGGCTGCCTTCATTTAATTTTATTGGCTCTATCTCATTAACAAGATTGAAATCAGTTGTTTTTACAGGCTCATATGTCTCTTTCAGCCATACCTCATCCATCTCAAAATCAGGCAATTTACCTTTCGACCAGCCTTTATCTTCGATTGTTGCCTTATTCTCAGTAGTAACAGAATCAAAAACGTTATTTTCCAGACTGTCTATGGAATTACTTCTTTTAGGTATTCTTGGCCGTTTTTGTTTGGCTTCCATTTTTCAGAATTTTGTTCGTCAAATCTATTTCTGATTATAAATTTAAGGCACAAAAATAATACATATCACTCAAATATACACTTTCTTGTTAATAATCCATATACTTTCATTTGTTAACACCTTTGCATTTAATTCATTTAATTTGCGCACAAGTATATTTACTACTGTTGAAGCGCTTTATATTTTTTAATGCATTCTGGCAATACCGCTCAGTGCTGGCGGAATTCTCCCTACTTACGCATTACTAATTTCCGTTCTCCATTTTCCGGCAGAAATTTGAAATAATAGTATAAGTACAATCATCATTAGAAGATGTCGCCGGAAACATGAAATCCCGACTCGAATTACATTTACCCAAAAGATTATGTATATCCATTAGCAAACACCTCTGTTTATCAGGAAAAACGGGATCAATGCATACCTGTATAGTTAAAGCTATATTTCTCTTCCGTTTTACCTAATTTTGCCGATTGAAACTGATAGCCACAAAATGAAACTCTGCATTGCCGAAAAGCCCAGCGTAGCTAAGGAAATAGCGCGTATACTCCAGGCAGGCGTTCGCAAAGACGGATACTTTGAGGGCAACGGCTATCAAATTACATGGACATTCGGCCACCTCTGCACTCTCAAGAATCCTGAAGATTACACGCCCGACTGGAAGCAATGGAGAATGAACCTTTTACCTATGATCCCGCCCCGGTTTGGGATTAAGCTTATTGACAATGATGGGGTAAAAAAACAGTTCGAAACTATCAAAAAACTGGTGGCCGATTGTGACGAAGTGATTAATTGCGGTGATGCCGGGATTGAGGGAGAACTAATCCAGCGATGGGTGCTAACCAAAGCTGAATGTAAAAAACCTTTGCGACGCCTTTGGATTTCCTCCATGACCGACCAGGCCATTGTGGAAGGGTTTCAGAAGATTAAAGACGGTAAGGAGTTCGACATGCTCTATGCTGCCGGGAATGCCCGTGCCATTGGTGACTGGTTGCTGGGAATGAACGCAAGTCGACTCTATACCCTCAAATACGCCAATGGCAAAGGAGTCCTTTCCATTGGCAGGGTTCAGACTCCCACATTGGCATTAATAGTTCGCCGGTACGAGGAAATTCAAAACTTCGTCCCAAAGCAGTATTGGGAAATCAGGACAATATACCGTAATGTGGTTTTCAACTCTATCACTGGGCGTTTCGACACGGTGGAAGATGCCGCTAAAATCATTGAAGAAATAAAAAGCAACCTCTTCGAAATAGTTTCCTTTGAGCAAAAAAAAGGTAATGAAGCTCCTTCAAAATTATTCGACCTTACATCACTACAGGTGGAATGCAACAAGAAGTTCAGTTTCACTGCCGAGGAAACGTTAAAGTATATCCAAAGTCTCTACGAAAAAAAAATGGTTACCTACCCACGTGTGGACACAACATTTTTGCCAAACGATATGTACCCCAAAATAGAGGGAATTCTGATGGAGATGGAGCCTTATGCCAACTTCACCGTGCCGCTTCTTGGAAAACCAATCAGAAAGAGCAAGAAGGTATTCGACGATGATAAGATTACCGATCACCATGCCATAATACCCACAGGAGTAAGACCATCAGGGTTGCCTGTTGAGCAGAAGAGAGTTTACGATTTGATCGCCCGTAGATTTATTGCCGCATTTTACCCTGATTGCATTGTGTCGAACACCACCGTAATGGGAATTGTAACAACGCATGAATTTAAGGCCACCGGGAAGGTTATTCTTGAAGAGGGCTGGAGAGTACTTTACCCCAAAAAGGAATCCGACAAGGATACGGAAAACGATGCTGAGCAGGAGCAGATAATGCCAAATTTCATAAAGGGAGAGAAAGGTGAGCATACCCCTGAACTGCTCGAAAAGCAGACTCAGCCGCCCAAGATTCACACGGAAGCCACCTTGCTCAGGGCGATGGAAACAGCAGGTAAGTTAATGGAAGATGAGGAACTGCGCGAGCTGATGAAAGATAATGGTATCGGGCGTCCATCAACCCGTGCCAACATCATCGAAACACTTTTTCGACGAAATTACGTGCAGCGTGAAAAGAAGAACCTTGTTCCAACACAAACCGGAATTCAGCTGATAAACACTATTCAGAATGAATTGCTAAAGTCGGCAGAACTCACGGGAATATGGGAACGCAAGTTACGCCTGATAGAAAAAGGTGAATATGATCCTAAAACCTTCCTCGACGAGATGAAGGCAATGGTATTGCAGCTCGTGCTGGAAGTTACACAGGAACAAAAGCAAATGATTGTAATTGAACAAATAGAAGAGGAAAAGAAACCCGAAAAAGCGGAAAAGTCCAAAATACCTGTGGCAAAGAAACCCGCGTCAAAAAAAATCGTTGCAAAACCGGTGAATATGGCAGCGTTATCCTGCCCAAAGTGCAAAAGAGGTACTATGCTCAAAGGAAAAACAGCATATGGATGCAGCGAGTATAAAAATGGCTGCACTTTTAAAGTACTGTTTGTGCAGTATGGGAAAGTACTCTCGGAAAAGCAATTGTTCACACTGATAAAAAACGGGAAATCCAATAAAATCCAGGGACTGACGGTAGCTGGTATGAATATGGATTCTGCCTTAAAGTTTGACAATATTTTTAATGTAGTACCATTTGCTTAGCCATTGTGCAGTTGAAGCATCTTTCCTCAGAATTTGCAGGGAAAAGCATAAAAATAGAGATGTAGAAAAAAAAATATGGTTATCCGCTTTGCGATCCTCTGCGAAGAAACTCTGCGATTCTCTGCGTTTAAACTTATTTTACCGCAGAGTTACGCAAAGTAGGCGCAAAGCGACGCAGAGAGATTGCCGAACTGGAACGAAGAGTAACTTTTCCTTTTTAGGATTAGGTACGCAAGCGGATAGTCATAAAAATTAATTCAAACCTGTTAGTATTTATTAGTGAATAAGCTATGACTTTGCGATCCTCTGCGAAGAAACTCTGCGATTCTCTGCATTTAAACTTATTTTACCGCAGAGTTACGCAAAGTAGGCGCAAAGCGACACAGAGAGATTGCCGAACTGGAACGAAGAGTAACTTTTCCTTTTTAGGATTAGGTACGCAAGCGGATAGTCATAAAAATTAATTCAAATCTGGTAGTATTTATTAGTGAATAAGCTATGACTTTGCGATCCTCTGCGAAGAAACTCTGCGATTCTCTGCGTTTAAACTTATTTTACCA
Source organism: Bacteroidales bacterium (assembly GCA_963665485.1). Taxonomy (GTDB): domain Bacteria; phylum Bacteroidota; class Bacteroidia; order Bacteroidales; family UBA4417; genus UBA4417. Next base: position 4,529,238 of record OY762227.1, read on the forward strand.
CAGAGTTACGCAAAGTAGGCGCAAAGCGACACAGAGAGATTGCCGAACTGGAACGAAGAGTAACTTTTCCTTTTTAAGATTAGGTACGCAAGCGGATAGTCATAAAAAAAAATATTTAAAAATAAATTTGCACGTCTCATATATTTCGTACTTTTGCGAAATACTAAATGCACCATGAACATACCTTATTCTGATAACCAGGTAAAGCTGGCCCGCTTCGCAAAGGCGATGGGACACCCTGCCCGTATTAAAATACTTGAAATTCTTTCCGACCGAGGCTGCTGCTACAGCGGCAACATTGCAGATGAATTCCCAATCGCGCTCTCCACACTTTCACAACATTTAAAAGAATTGAAAGCAGCCGGCCTTATACAGGGCGAAATTAATCCGCCATTTATAAAGTATTGTATCAACCAGGAAAACTGGGAAATATCAAAATGTTTGTTTGATGTATTCCTTGCCGATAAATCACTAAAAACCACCAAGTGTAATGTCGGATAACAGTCTTTCCCTTCGTAACACAAGCATGAGGAAATATTTGCCCTTGCTGCTCCTGCCGGTTTGGTTTCTGCTTTACCATAACCTCCAATGGCTGACGGATAAACTTGTTAATGATGTTCTCGGTTTAACTGCCGGAACGCATCTTACTGAGACTTTGCGTTTCTTTATTTTTGAAGTCCCCAAAGTATTGATGCTGCTGGCACTCATCATATTTTTTGTGGGTATAATCCGAACGTATTTTTCGCCCGAGCGCACACGCAAGGCTCTCGAAGGCAAATCGCTTTTTACCGGAAATGTAATGGCTGCCTCCTTAGGAATTGTTACGCCTTTTTGTTCCTGCTCAGCCATTCCTCTTTTCCTTGGATTCATTGAATCTGGCATTCCACTGGGAGTTACTTTCTCATTTCTTATAGCCGCTCCAATGATCAACGAAGTAGCCATTGTTTTGCTTTTTGGCTTATTCGGATGGAAAACCGCTTTGATTTATGTGCCTACCGGTTTGTTTATTGCCATTACATCTGGTTGGGTTATAGGTAGGTTGCACCTGGAAAAATGGGTCGAAGGTTGGGTGTACGAATTAAAAGCCGGTGCTCATATGGAAGATGAAAAACTGACTTTTGAAACCCGTATTAAAATGGGTTTCGAAGCCGTAAAAGAGATAGTTGGTAAAGTCTGGATTTATGTAATGATAGGTATTGCAGTAGGTGCGGGAGTTCATGGATATGTTCCTGAAGACTTTATGGCATCGTTTATGGGCAAATCAGCCTGGTATTCAGTTCCGCTTTCAGTGTTGATAGGCATTCCGCTTTATTCCAACGCTGCCGGTATCATTCCGATTGTTTCCGCCCTGATCGAAAAAGGAGCTGCCCTTGGAACAGCTTTGGCTTTTATGATGGCAGTAATCGGGCTTTCACTACCCGAAATGATCATCCTTCGCAAAGTACTTAAACTGCCCCTTATCTTCACCTTTATTGGTGTTGTTGGAACCGGCATACTAATTGTAGGTTTCTTATTTAATTACATCTTCTAAACTGCATTAACACCAACCCCATAGCCACAATCCCAAACCAACACTCTCACATTCTCAAATTTTCAAATCTTCAAATCAAACAAAATGGAAATCAAAATCTTAGGAACCGGTTGTTCCAATTGCAAAAATCTCGAAAAAGCAACCCGTGAAGCTGTTGCAGAACTAAACCTCAATGCATCTGTCGTAAAAGAAGAAGACATCGTTAAAATCATGAGTTATGGCATTATGCGCACCCCGGCTTTAGTCCTTGACGAAAAAGTACTCTTTTATGGACGCGTACCATCGGTATCAGAACTCAAAGAAATGCTCAGCAAAAAATAACCCTTAAATTTTTATAATTTATGAAAAGGATCATTTTAATAGCACTTACTCTCGTAATCACCTCTATGGTTTTTGGCCAGAAGGCTACCAAATTGCAGGTTGTTTATTTCCATGCAAAATACCGCTGTGCCACCTGCATTTCCATTGAAGAAAACACTAAAAAGACGCTTAACACCTATTTTGCAAGTCAACTGAAAGACGGTACAATAAAATTTCAGGTTTTGGATGTTTCGGATAAAAAGAATGAAAAGTTAGCTGAAAAATACGAAGCTTCAGGTTCCAGCCTGTTTCTTACCAAATTAAACGGAATAAAAGAAACGACTACCGACTTCACAAATTACGCATTCAGCTACTCACACAATCAGGCTGATAAATTCATTGCCGGTCTCAAAGCCGAAATAGAAAAGAATTTGAAATAATTTAAGAATGTGGAGATTTGAGAATGTGGGAATGTGGAGATTAAAGAATTGATTTTAAAAATGGAATTTAATCAATTTCTAAAATGAAGGAGTTATACTATGAAAAAAGTAAACGAAAATCTGATCGTTAAACTCTCTTTGGAGTTTGCACTCGATATTATTGCCTATTCAGAAAAGTTAGAAGAACTCAAGAAATATATAATTGCCAGGCAATTGTTAAAGTCAGGTACTTCAATTGGTGCTAATGTAAAGGAAGCTCAAAATGCTGAAAGCAAAGCTGATTTTATACACAAAATGAAAATAGCTGCAAAAGAAGCTGGTGAAACTGAATATTGGCTTACCCTGTGTGAATTAGCTCCCTCCTATCCTAAAAATGAAAAATTGAAAGAGAAGTTAGCCTCACTGATTAATATCATCTCAAAAATTATTATAACCTCAAAAACAAGCCTTTAATTTAAGCATACTACTTACCCAAATCCCCAAATCCCCCAATCTCCACATCGTCACATCTCCACATCTCCACATCTTCACATCTTCACATCTTCACATCCCCAAATTAGAAAAATGGAGTTCCTGCAAAACCTTATCGACCAAAGCACCTTCCCCCTCCTTACAGCCTTTCTGCTCGGATTAATGACTGCAATAAGTCCTTGTCCGCTTGCAACCAACATAACTGCTCTTGCTTATATCAGCAAGGATGTTGAAAACAAACGAACCGTTTTTCTAAACGGACTTTACTACACTTTTGGCCGGGCACTTACCTACACAATTCTTGGAGCCATCATCTATTTTGGAGCAAGTAAATTCCAGGTAAGCCGCGCTGTGCAGTCCAGCGGTGAAAAATGGATCGGTCCGCTACTTATTGTTATAGGGATTTTTATGCTGGGCATTATTAAATTGCCGGGGTCTTCAGGTAGTATCATGCAATGTTTTGCCGATAAAGTTAAACTTGGCAGTAGTTGGGGTGCTCTTTTCCTGGGGATGATCTTCGCACTGGCATTTTGTCCTTACAGCGGTGTGCTCTATTTTGGAATGCTTATGCCAATGGTTCTCTCACAATCATCAGGTCTTCTTTTATTACCCGATTTTGCGATTGCCACAGGTCTGCCTGTTATATTACTGGCATATTTATTGGCATTCAGTATAGGCGGTATAGGTAAGTTTTACAATAGAATCAAAACTTTTGAGCTCTGGTTCAGAAATGTTGTAGCCGTTTTATTTATCCTTACAGGATTTTATTTCGTCTGGATTTATTTCTCCTGACAATGAAAAAAGACTTCAATAACCTCGGTTTTGAAATTGATGGCCTCCTTCATCTTACTGGCAAGCAGGCATTTGTTTGTCTTCAGAATGGAGCTATCCTGGTTGATGTCCGCGAAGATTACGAGATTGCTATCAAGGATTTTGGCATAAGTAATATACTGTTATGCCCTCACACCGATTTCGATAAACGTTACAAAACGCTTCCCAAAGATCATGCCCTCATTATGGCCGACTGTGTTGGTTTACACAGCAAAGAAGCAGCATTTAAACTGTTAGCCAACGGGTTCACAAAAGTTGCAAACCTGGTTGGCGGTATTGCTGCCTGGGAGCGCGATGGCTTACCAATGAACACGGATGTCGAGACCATGAGTGGTGGATGTATGTGTCAGATAAAATCCAGGAAAACGAAATAAACTAATACATCTATCCTATGAACTCGAAATTTGTAAAAACAACACTTTTAAAAGCAGTCTTGTTATTACTTGTAAATGGTGTGGCCTTTCAGTTATCTCTCGCTCAGCAAGCTCCAGTCAAGAATATTTCTACTAAAATTGAAGTTGTTTATTTCCACGCTCCCAACCGTTGCCCTTCCTGCGTGGCTAACGAAACCCAAACGAAACAGGTGCTCGAAAAGCACTTTAAGTCTGAAATAGCTTCCGGACAGGTTTCATTTGTTTCACTCGATCTGAAAGACGATAGAAACAAAGTCCTTGTCGAAAAATACGAAATTGTATTCCCAACGCTTCTCATCCTGAAAAAGCAAGGCAATAAAGAAGTTAAAACCGATTACACTAATACGGCTTTTGACTATGCCTTTAATGAGCCTGATAAATACGAAAAGCTTTTGCAGACAGAAATTCTCAATCAGCTGAACAGCAAATAATTTACCTTCAGAAAAGCCACAATTTCAAATTAGCAACAATAATCGAAACAAATTTCGTAATTCTGCGAAATACTAAATACTTGAAGATGGAAACAAAAAACCCAATGGATCTGCTCAGAGAATTTGCTCCTGAGTTCGCAAAACACCAGATGGACGAAAAAGCCCTGCTTTTTGAAAACGAGAAGTACCAGGCCGTCCCTAAAAAGTACAAAATACTGGCTGGCATAGCTGCAGCAGCGGTATTAGGTTCCGATACCTGCACGCACATGTGGGTAAAACAGGCAAAAATGGCTGGAATTACCAACGAAGAAATTACAGAAGCTATGATGGTTGCCCGCTACATGAAACAAGCCGTCGTAAACGACACCATCAGCAATACGCTCAGTTTATTGTCAGACAACAAAATATAAATAGTCGCAGTTTGCATGGTTTGTAAAGAAGAAAAGTAATAATGAAATTACTTCTTGTCATAGCATTTGTTTGCCTGTTGGCCTCGTTTATTGCCGACAGAAATAAGACATGGGCTGGTGTTACCAAAGGGTTGAAAATGTTTTTACACATTTTACCAGCCATCTTATCGGTGCTCATTCTTGTAAGCATATTTCTCTTCTTTTTACCCAACGAAACTTTAGTACATTACCTTGGAAAAGAATCCGGAATTATGGGTTATGTTATTGCTGCCTTATTAGGCTCAATTGCCCTGATACCGGGCTTTATCGCATATCCGTTGGCTGGGATACTCTTAAAGAACGGAGTAAGCTACCCTGTAATTGCTGTTTTCATTACAACGCTGATGATGGTGGGTATTTTGTCGCTACCCATCGAAATTAAATACTTTGGAGTGCGTACAGCCATCTTTCGGAATATTTTGTATTTCGTGGGTGCAATAATTATCGGGGGCGTAATTGGCTTAATTTATAGCTTATGAAAGCATTTATAAATAAAAACCGGCTTGGTTTACTGTTTACACTTGGGTTTACAGTATTTACAATAGTTTCTTTTGTTTTTGATTTCGGTGCGGGGAAAATCATTTTCACCGATCAGTTCTTTCCATTCTTTAAAGAAATGATATTCTTTTTGCCTGTAATGTTTATACTGATTGGCCTTGGCGATGTATGGATAAGCAAAGAAAAAGTCGAAAAGCACATAGGAAACGAATCAGGAATCAAAGGAACAATCTATGTCATCCTGTTATCCATGGTACAGGCAGGCCCTCTTTATGGTGCATTCCCGGTAACGTATCTTTTATGGAAAAAAGGAGCAAGCATCAGGAATATTTTCATTTATATCGGGGCATTCAGCACGCTCAAAATCCCGATGCTTACGTTCGAAATCGGATTCCTGGGATGGAAATTCTCCTTGCTGCGCACATTGATTACCTTACCGATAATATTCCTGATAGCCATTATCATGGAGAAATATTTAAAAAATCAAAAGTTTGAGATTCATAAGGGTTAAAAATCAAAAGCTATGAAAAAGTAATTACCTGTCATTTTTCTTGTTTTCTCATATCTTCAAATTCTCAAATTTTTCACATTACAGTTAACACATTACCGCATTAACGCATTATCACATTAACACATTACCGCATTAACACATTACCGCATTAATAAATAAGCATATTCTAACACAAACACTAATATGAAACAAGCAGCACAAATTACCTGTCTTATTGCAGGATTTATCACAATTGTAATGTTTATAAGCTGCATCAATCCGGCTAAAAACAACAACAGTTCTCAAAACAAACCGGAAGCGGGATTATCCGCAACTGCAGTATCTAAATCAGTAGATACGGATACCACAATACCGGATAAAGTTTACAAAGTCACCTTCGTAGAATTAGGTTCAGTAAAATGCATCCCTTGCAAGAAAATGCAACCCATCATGAAATCCATCGAAGAGAAGTACGGCGATCAGGTTAAAGTGGTCTTCCACGATGTCTGGACTCCCGAAGGCCAGCCTTTTGGTGACAAATATGGGATAAGCGCAATTCCAACGCAGATTTTTTTAGATGCCAGCGGCAAGGAATTTTTCAGGCATGAAGGATATTTCCCGGAAGAAGAATTGGTTAAAGTACTTAATGAAAAAGGAGTAAAATAAATCAACTTAAAATGATTACAACCGACAAACCAATATTTCAGGAATTTAACATTGATGGAGTGCAGCATATCACTCCTCAAAATGCCTTGATAGAATTACAAAACGGAACAGCCATATTGGTAGATGTGCGGGAGGAACCCGAATTTAAACTCGAATCCATCCCGCTCAACGATGTTTTCTATTATCCCATGTCGGCAATAGTGGGGCAACTTCAAAATATACCCAATGATAAACCTATAATTGTTGTTTGCAATGCAGGTGTTCGTAGCTCAAAAGTCGTAAATTTATTGAACAGGAATGGCTTTAAGGCATCAGCCAATCTTGATGGAGGCATTATCATGTGGAAAGTACTTGGTTTGCCTGTAGATTGTGATATTTCATTTCCCAGTGGATGTGGGTGCTCCTGTTCGAAGTAAAAAACCTGATATATTTTCACAAATTACTTAAACCCTCAAAATCTGTTAAAATGAAAGCAAAATCTTTAGGCTTTATCGGAGGTGGCAGAATTACCAGGATATTTCTGCAAGCCTTTGCAAACAAAAAAACTGACTTTAGTTCAATCGTTGTTAGCGATACCAACATGGATGTTTTGAACGACCTGAAAATCAGGTTTCCCAAAATCAGTATTACAGATTCGCCATATTTGCCGGCTAAACAGGATATTGTATTTATAGCCTTGCATCCTCCTGTCATTATGGATGTGTTACAACAAATCAGTCACGATGTAACTGAACATACTACTGTTGTTTCTCTGGCTCCAAAAATCAGTATCGAAAAAATTGCCTCCAAATTAGACAGAATTAAAAACATTGTTCGTCTTATTCCTAATGCTACTTCAATCATTAACGAAGGATATAACCCTGTCTGTTTTGCCAAAGAAACACACGATTGGGATAAGCCAATACTGCTCGAAACTTTCCGGATATTGGGCCATACATTTGAGGTACCCGAACAGAAACTGGAAAGCTACGCCATCATGTCTGCTATGTTACCAACTTATTTCTGGTTTCAGTGGAAAGAACTGATCGATTTAGGGTGCCAAATAGGCCTTACCGAAGATGAAAGCCTTAATTCAGTCAGAGATACCATGCTTGCAGCTCTGAGGACTTATTTTTACTCAGGATTAACTCCGGATGAAGTAATTGACCTGGTGCCGGTAAAACCAATAGGCGATAATGAGGCACAGATTAAAGCGATTTACCGGGATAAGCTCATTCCTCTGTTTGAGAAAATAAAACCTTAAAATCGCTTTATCAGTTCAAATGATTGGATGGCAGTTTGATTCTGGTGAGTTAAACTGCCTCTTTTTATACTAAATTTCATCCTCTCTTGTAAATTTCTTCATTATTTTCAATAATTACCATATTGAATATCAATAATTTAAAAAAAATTAACAAATTTTAATTGTAGATTAATGATGCTATCTAATAAATGATTGTATCTTTGTAAGTGATTACTTACATACAATTATGGCACGCAAGAATACCGACATCCGGCAGGAAGAAATAAAACAAGCTGTTCTGGACATTATATTTACCGATGGATTGAAAAAATTATCCACCAGCAACCTCGCAAAACGCATTGGCATGAGCGAAGGCTCCATATTCAGACACTTCCCTACCAAACAGGACATCATTATTTCTATCATCGAAGATGTACAGAATGATTTCATCGGCCAGCTTCGCATCATTGCCAATTCTTCCTTACCTCCTATCGAACGCCTGCAAAAATTTCTTTGCGCAACCGTCAACTATCTTACTGATAACAAGGGCATAACCATGCTGCTGTTTTCCGAAGCTTCACACAACAATGATGCGGCATTAAAAAGCAGCCTTCAGCAGATATTCAACAACCAGAAACAACTGGTAAGCAAAATAATACTGGATGGAATTGCTTTAGGCGAATGGGACGAAAGCATTCCGGTCGAAAACGTAGCCATGCTTTATATGGGCATACCGGTTTCACTCAACATTGATCTTATCCTGAGGGGTGGCGAATTCCACGCCGATAACTTTTGCAGTAAAATGTTACAGCTCATCCTGAAGATATTGAAGAAGTAATTTTTTTTCTCAAAATAGTATGTAAGTGCTTACTTTTTAATCATGGCCCGATACATTACAATACTTATACTTTTAACTTCCTTTTTAAAGGTAAATGCACAGTCCGACAGCACGAAAATCAAATTTGATGCGTCTGTCCGTTACCGCTTCGAATCATGGAACGGCATGAATGCGAGGAATTATGGTAATGATGGCCCTGATGGTATCGGCAGTCTGAATGATAAAATTCTCTACCAGCGCATTATTGCCGGCTTCGCCTATCAACCAACCACCAGACTTACAATTGCCGCGCACCTTAAGGATTCCCGCGCTTTTGGCTGGTCGCTCCGGAACAGTGAATACCCCGACTTATTTAAGGTTCGCAAAACCGGAACACAGGAACCCTGGTACACCATGAACCCCAACGAGGAGTATTTTGAGATTTACGATGCGTATATTGAATATCAAAATGCATTACCGGGTTTGTCTTTTAAAATAGGAAGGCAGAAAATATTCTACGGCGATAACCATCTCTTTGGTCCCGGTGATTGGGGAAATACAGGCCGCTGGACCTGGGATGCTGTTAAACTTTCGTATAAAAAAGGGGAGAATTTCATAGATGTATTTGCAGGAGGAACAAAGGTTCATGATCCTGAAAAAATTTCAATTCCATTTACCAACACTGAATTCTGGGGCGGTGGCATGTATTCTCATCTGAGTATTCCCCATGTCATGAATATTGAACCATTTTATGCATATAAAACAGAAGGATCAGCCGATTACGCCAATACCTTGAATTTTAATCGCCATTGGACAGGAATCAGACTGTTTAACAACAATTTTTATCATTGGATTTTCGATGCCACAGCCGTTAAAGAATTTGGAACTGAAAATGCTAAAACCATTAATGCTTATGGGCTCTACGCCAAAGCAGGTTATCAGTTTCATTTTCTTCCGTTCAAACCCATACTCAGCATCAGGGAATCCTATGCTTCGGGAGGTAAAAAAACCGATGATCAGATTCACACTTTTGACCCTGCATACGGTGCCGCTGATAAATACTATGGCTGGATGAACATCACCACCTGGACAAACCTCGACGACCGCGAAATCGTACTTGAATTTTTCCCAGTAAAAGATATGTGGGTCGAAATGAAATACAACATCTTTTACATCCCGGTTCCCCAGGATGTTACATTACTAAATACAATGAAACTTGAAAACAGTAAACACCATTTTGGCAACGAGTTCGATATTTTTATTCGTTACCAGGTGCTGAAACACTGGCAATTAACCGGAGCATTCGGGTATTTCAACCCCGGCAATCTCCAACCCATAAATAACAGCCCACCAAAACCCTCAACCTGGTTCTCCACCCAAATCCTTTTCACTCTCTGATTCACCTTCACATCCTCAACTCCTCACATCCCCACATCCTCACATCCTCACATTTTCAAATTAAAAAAAATGCTTTACTCCCTTATTTTCGCAATCATCGCCATAGCCTCCTTCATTTTCGCCATGCTTGGCTTAGGTGGCGGTATGGTTTACGTTCCTGTACTCAATTGGGCAGGATACGACATGAAAGAAGTGGCCATTCCTTTGGGCTTGCTTCTAAATGGACTGAACACCATGCTGGTATTGATCCCATTTGCACGTAAGAAACTGGTGGATTGGAAAGGCGGCGCAGTGATGGCCGTAACCGCGCTTATTGCTTCCCCGCTGGGTGCTATGACCAGCAGCCATGTACCAGTACAAACCCTTAAAGTCCTTTTTGCTGCAATGGTTGTTGCAGCCGCTGTACGCACCCTTTGGGCCTCGAATAAGGCTGAGCCCGAAACCATGATGTCCTTGCAGAAACGCAGTATAATCGGCTTTTTTTTAGGTGGCTTTGCCGGTTTTTTAGGTGGAATGTTAGGCCTGGGTGGTGGGTTTATTATTGCCCCCATCCTGATGATGATGGGATACAAAACCAAAGAAGCCGCAGCCACCACAGCTTTTGTGGTAACATTCTCATCCATTTCGGGTTACTTCGGACATGTATCGCAAGGGCATATGAACTGGACTCTCACGGCTATTGTGGTAGTTGCCGTAATTATCGGCTCGCAGTTGGGTGGCAGGTATATGACACAAAAAGCGAAGTCTAACCAGGTCAAAGTTATCTATGCGGTTGTACTTCTTTTGATTGCCGTTAAAATGGTTTTTGAAGTCTTCTATAAATAATAATTCAACAATTTAAATCTTAAAAAAATGATCAATCCACAAGAATGGCTCGAATTCGGGCAGAAATTTCACGGGCACAAATGCCCCGCAATGCCAATGGGCCTAAGAGTAGGCGCAGCAGCAATGAATGCGCTTAATGTTGAACGTGCCAAAGATGGCCAGTTAATGGCTTTTGTCGACCTGGGCGATGACCATTGCGCCACATGCTATGGCGATGGCTTGCAGGTAATTATGGGAACTACTTTTGGCAAAGGCAACCTGAAGAAAACCCATAAAGGCAAATGGGCTGTTACAGTTGTCGACAGGGCAACCGGTCGGGCAGTAAGGGTTACACCTAAAGCAGAAGCTATGCTCAACAACAAAAAGACAGCTTTTTTCACCGATTACCGCATGTTGGGCAAACCAGCCAGCATCGTACCTGACGAAATAGTTGACCCGCTTGTTAACGGAGTAATGAACGCCCCTGCCGAAATGCTGCTCAATGTTTCCGATATTTTTCACTACGACCTGCAACCTAAAAAGGACAGTTTCGATAGTTTTGTATGCGAAGAATGTGGCGAAATGACCGTAATGGAATACGGCCGTATTAAAGGTGACAAGAAGGTTTGCATGGATTGTGCAGCGAAATAGTACTTCACTCAATTAGATTAAAAAAGGCTGAATCGTTAATTATTCGGCCTTTTTCGCTAAATAGGAACATCTTATCAAAATATTGTTGGTTTGCTGAATTCTATAATCATTACATAATTTTGCAAGTTTTGAAAAAGAAGAGAACGATGCGCTGAATTTCAGTTAATCCTTAACGACAAACCAACTTTTCACCATTTCATCTTTATGATCACTTTCATCTTTATAAGCAAATTCGTTGGTGTGTTTATTATAAAGATAATCTTTCGTCCATTCCATATAATTAACTGCTATCTGCTTAATGGCATCAATAATAAAGTGGAGTTCTTCATCTGTCATGGTAGGGTGCAAAGAAAGCCTGATCCAGCCGGGTTTCTGCGAAAGGTCGCCATGATTAATCAGGTTAGTAATTTTCTTCGACCTTTCATAACTCACATCAAGTAAAAAATGCCCGTAAGTGCCGGCACAGGCACACCCACCGCGAACCTGTATGCCATAGCGATCACTCAATAATTTCACGACCATATTAAAGTGTATTCCATCAATATAAAATGAAATAATTCCAAGTCGTTTTTTCTGACGGTCGGCCAGGATATGAACCCCAGGTACACTACACAGCTCTTTAAAGGCAATGTCGAGCAGTTCTTCCTCTCGTAACCTGATCAGTTCCGTACCCATTTCATTTTTCAGCTCTATGCACAATGCTGTTCTTATTGCCTGTAGAAATCCAGGTGTGCCTCCATCCTCACGGATTTCGATATCATCAATAAACTTGTACTCACCCCAGGGATTGGTCCAGTCAACAGTTCCTCCGCCCGGAGCATCAGGAACTTTGCGATGGTATAGTTCCGAATCGAATACCAAAACACCCGAACTGCCAGGTCCACCCAGGAATTTATGTGGCGAAAAGAAGACCGCATCCAGTTTCTCCATTGGGTCGTCGGGATGCATATTAATATCAACATAAGGCGCAGATGCTGCGTAATCAGCAAAACAATACCCTCCGGCTTCGTGCATAATGCGTGCCAATTCATGAATTGGAGTTTCAATTCCCGTAACGTTTGAACATGCAGTGAATGAACCAATTTTTAGCGGTCTGTCCTCAAACTTGGCAAGCAGTTGCCTCAGGTTTTCAGGTTCCACCAATAAATCTTTACCCGGCGGAATAACCTCAACATCAGCAATGGTATGATACCAGGAAGTATGGTTTGAGTGATGTTCCATATGTGTAATAAATACTATAGGTTTTTTACCCTTAAAAATAAATTCACCGGCAATATTTTTTTCGGGCACTTTCAGGTTCAGCATCCGCTGAAATTTTATCATTACAGCTGTCATGCCAAACCCTGAAGTTATAACCACATCAGCGGGACCAGCATTTACATGCGCTTTAATGATGTGGTGTGCAAGGTGATAGGCTTTGGTCATCAGCTGGCCGCTTTCGCAGGTTTCGGTATGAGTATTTGCTACCCATGGTCCGATTACATCAGAAATCCGGTCCTCGATGGGTTTGTATAACCTGCCACTGGCAATCCAGTCGGCATATATCATTTTCTGTATTCCAAAGTGCGTAGTGTATTCCAGGTCATTTCCTACTATTTCCTTACGGAATTTGCTGAAGTGTCTTTCTAAATTATCCATTTGGGGAATCAAAATCTTTATTTATTGTACGCTTTAATTCCGTTATCGAGAAATTTTACGAATGCTTCAATATCCAGGTTGTAGCCTCTTGGCTCAGCAAGAGTTTGTTCCTTTTCGTCAACTAACACATAGTAGGGTTGCCCGTTAATATTGAAGTGACTTACCTCAAAATCAGCATTCTGTTTGCCGATCGTCTTTTTTACCTTGCCATCAACTTTTGAAGTAATCCATTCATTTTCCGGCAATTCATAATGTTCATCAATATATAGAGCAACAATTACATACTCATTCCTTAACTTTTCGAGTACACGGGGATCACTCCATACTTTAGATTCCATCTCTTTGCAGTTAGAACACGAATGTCCGACAAAATCGATAAAGAGAGGTTTTTTCTGTGCCCTGGCACAAGCCAGTGCCTGATTATAGTCGAAGTATCCTTCCAGCCCATAAGGCAGGTGAAGGAAATCTGCATATTTTGGTGTCTCACAAAGCGATGATTTGTCATCAGCCGTAACGCCGGAAACTGTTTTCGTTTTATTAATCATTGTCATCAGATCGAAGCTATGGCTTGCCTGCGGAGGAAGTAAACCTGAAATTGATTTTAACGGAGCTCCGATCAATCCTGGAATCAGGTAGAAAACGAATGCAAACGAAAGAATTGCAAGAATCAATCTGAAAAACCCAAGATGCTTAAATTCTGAATCGTTTTTGAATTTAATCTTGCCAAGCAGGTAAAATCCTAATAGTGTAAAGATCGAAATCCAGAGGGTTAGATAAACATCACGACCGAGTAATCCCCAATGGTATGTATCATCGATTATCATCAGGAATTTAAGGGAGAAGGCGAGTATGATAAATCCAAGAACAACCTTTATGGAGTTCATCCATCCACCCGAACGTGGTAATGATTTTAACAACGAAGGGAAAATTGCGAAAAGAGTAAATGGGATAGAAAAGGCTAATGAGAATCCAAACATTCCGATAATTGGCTTTGCACCAAGTCCCGATGCCGCTTCAACCAGCAAAGCACCTACAATAGGACCAACGCAAGAAAGGCTTACAATTACAGTGGTTAAAGCCATAAAGAATGATCCAATAAATCCACCCTTATCGGCTTTGCTATCGGTTTTGTTGGCAAGATTTCCGGGTAGCACAATCTCGAACAATCCAAAGAATGAAGCCGCGAAAACAATAAACAGGATGAAAAAGATCAAATTAGTAATCCAATGCGAGGTTATTTCACTTGCAAAGTTTGCACCTACATTGGTAAGCGAAACCAGTAAACCGATTGAAGTATAGATTGCAATTATTGAAAGCCCAAAAAAAGAAGCATTCAGTATGGCATTAAAGCGATTTCCCTGCTTATTCATAAAGAATGAAACGGTCATTGGGATCATCGGGAAAACACAGGGTGTAAGCAATCCTGCAAGGCCTGCAGCAAATGCTATAAAAAAGAACACCCATAGTGATGATCCTTCTTTTTCATCAACAGGTTTTTCGGACTGGGCATCAACCTTTTGAGGTTCAGTAGAAGCAATCTGAACGGTTTCTTTTCCGCCCACATTAACAGAGAAATCATTATCTAAATAAGTACAAGTACCTGAGTAGCAGGCCTGATATTCAATGTTTCCGATAACTTTAGCAGAATCGGCATTCACCAGTTCAACCTCCTGGCTGTAAGTGGCACTCTTTTGAAAGAATGACACATTAAGTTTGAATATATTATCGAACTCAGTGGTGGCCTTAGCAACCTCCTTTACCTTCCCAACAAGTTTGATTTCAGGGGTTTGCTTAAAAGTGAAAGCAAGAGCCTGGGGACCTTCTTCGGGTTGCGACATCGAATAAAGATGCCATCCCTGATCAATAGTAGCAGAAAAAACAATCTCATACTTATTTCCGTCAATTTTATTGGCTTTAAATCCCCAGCTGATAGGATCAGAAACCTGAGCTTTGATTAGGGTTGTACTAATTAATAGCAGGAAGATTGTTTGAAGTGTTATCAGATTAGTTTTCATGATGTGGTTATGATAGTTTATTAGGAATAATTCTTACAAGGTGAATCAATTAATGGTATTCATTAAGTCAATACTAAATTGTTCCTTAAATTCCTTTGACAAAAACTGATCAATCCATGTATAAAAAGATTGAACATCTTTTTCTGTTTTTTTACCTTTTTCGAGTCCGGCAATTAATGAATTGGCTTGTTCAAAGATCTCATTTTCAATAGGTCGAAGCAATTGCATATAGCCATTATTCTGCTTATTAATTACCACGGACAAATTAATATAGTTGTTACCATGATCATATTTAAGCGGGAAACAATCCTCTTTTAGCTTTAAGGCAGCAACGCAAATAGGAGATTTAAAGCTTGTATCCATACATACAACTTTGGGTAGTTGATTACCTGCTGAAACCCACGTTGGAATTGCCACTGATGTAAGTGGAAATCCTAAAATGGTCCACATCATAGCATCCTTAACATGTTTTTGGTCTTTTGCCCCAACAATCATTATTGCTGAAGATGTTAATATCCTTGGAATATAGTCAATGAAAAACTTATATTCAGGAATATCCTTTTGCGCTGGTAGTTCGGAAGTTAAATCAGTATGTGTTAATGAGTGAGTTAAATTTCTTGATACGATATTAAACAGGTATTCGGGAGTTAATTTTTTCTCTTCCGATGCTTTGGTTAATGCATCAAGAGCTGTATTATACCTACAAAAACCAAAGCCTTTTGTTAGATCGGCACTGCATGAATGATTGGTTCTGACCAGAATGCCATTTGGAGCATTTTTGGCATCGTTAGCATCAACTTTGATATATTTGGAATTCCCTGTTTCATAAAATGCAGCACCTCCAAAGGCATCAATTACACCATAGTTTGAGTTTACGCCCATTGGTTTAGGTAAGGAATCAAGTAAATGTTCGAAGTCGGCAAGTGTCTGGCAATTCTGAAGCGCGAGTTTCATCAATACCCCATCCTGTCCTTTAAATGTAGAAGTGTCATCGACATTATTATTATAAGCCGCAGAATTAATTATTGCGAAACCGGTTTCGTTGTATCCTCCCCAAACGGATTTGTTCCATTTTTTGTCGCCATCAACTAAAGCTATGTATTTGAATTTGCCATCATTGAAAAAATACAAAGAGTTTTGCATTTGTTCCGTATCTCTGTTTTTAAAAAGTATTGATTTCCCATCAGCAGTATATTTACCTGAAATGAGAAAAGTTGTACATGCATAGGATTGAGATGCAAACAACATTAGAAAAAACAAAAGACCTGCAATGTTTATTTTTTTCATGGAGTTAAATTTAGAAGTGTTAAGATTTTCTTTTTATGAAGAATTTCTTCATAAAGAAGTGCTATCGGTAAGTTTAATTTAGGTTGCAGTTACTTAAAACCACTTTGTTGAGTGAGATGATTTATGAAATTTACTATTTTAATCCAATTGCAGTATCATCAGCCCTTGAATCTGCTCCACCTTGCATGGTACCGTCAGGTAAAATAAGAACTGCATCCACTTTCCCTAGTGAGCCTGTTGCCTCAAGTTTATGCCCAAGTTGTTCTAACTGACTAATGACCAAAGGACCCACACCATTTTTTTCGTAAGTAATTATATCGGGTAACCATTGAGAATGAGTCTTTTTTGCATCCACAGCTTGTTGCATATCCATGCCGTACTCCAATACATCTATGATAGTCTGATAAACTGTGGTTATTATTGTTGAACCTCCGGGACTTCCCACTACCATTAATAATTTATTATCTTTTTCAATAATGGTTGGGGTCATTGAACTAAGCATTCGTTTTTCAGGAACAATGGCATTTGCTTTATTTCCTATAAGTCCAAACTGATTCGGTACTCCAGGTTTAATACTAAAATCATCCATCTCGTTATTAAGAAAAAACCCGGCTTTTTCAACAAAGACCTTAGAGCCATAATTCCCATTTAAGGTTGTTGTAATACCAATTGCATTCTGATATTTATCGACAATTGAAAAGTGAGTGGTTTCAAAACTTTCTATTTTATCAACTTTCCCCTCTTTAATAAATTTGGAATCTGTTTTGGTTGTCAAGCTAATATCGAAGAATCGTTCTTGCAAGTAACAACTATCCAGTAACTTAGATACAGGGACCTCAGTAAAATCAGGATCGCCTAAATACTCTGCTCTATCAGCATACACGCGGCGCTCAAGCTCTGTCATGATGTGAATGCTCAAGGCGGAATTGAAGCTGTAATTAGCGAAATCATACCGCTCACTTCCTTTAAGTAGTTGCAGCAGAGCTAAGCCTCCGCTCGAAGGTGGCGGCATTGTTATCACCTTATACTCTTTGTAGTTACCAACAAGTGGCTCTCTCCAAACCGATCGGTACTTGTCGAGATCTGTTTGGGTTATAATACCACCCGTTGATTGAATTTCATCAAGCATGTATTGAGCTGTTTGCCCACCATAAAAACCATCCCGACCGTTGTCCCTTATCAGCTTAAGCGTATTTGCCAATGCCGGGAGAATAATTGTATCTCCGGTTTTCCACTGTCTTTTTTTATAAAAATAAGAAATGCTATCGTTTGCCTTTAGAAGCAAAGACTGCGACTCATTTAGTTTTTTTGCTTCACTTGGTGTTAGTGTGAATCCTTTCTCAGCCAAATCGATAGCGGGTTGGATAAGAACACTAAAAGGTAATGATCCCAATTTTCGGTGCAACTCTATCATTCCATCAACTGAACCAGGAACACCTGAAGAAAGACCACCGAATGATGAAAGTTTGGGAATTACATTTCCCGACTTATCTAAATACATGTCCGGAAAGGCTGTAATTGGTGCCTTTTCACGAAAATCAAGACTACCCACGTCTCCATTTGTTTTGCGATACACGGCAAATCCTCCGCCAGCGATATTTCCTGCACGGGGATAAACAACCGCCAAAGCAAACTGTACAGCAATGGCCGCGTCGAAAGCATTACCACCCTGCTTAAGAATTTGTGCCCCCGCTTCTGATGCCAAAGGATGTGCTGTAACTACCATGCCATTTTTAGCATACACACCCCTTCCCGAAACAAATTCAGTTACATTCTGACTTGATGCAGAAATACAACCTATTGTGAACAACAAAAAAGATGGCAAGAATAAGTTATTCCAAAAACATGAAGATTTCATGGATGGGCTGAACAAAAAGGTGAAATATTGTGGAGAACCTTCACAAGGCTCTCCACAATTATAATTCTATGCGCTATAACTATAGATTTACTTTAGTCTTGGCATATAAACCTGGATCAGCAGGAGCATTTTGGTTGCTCAACAGTTCAGTTTGGGGATATAAAAGCCGCTCTACATTTTGAGTAGCAGTTGCTGTGTTCAGAGGGAAAGGTACAGCGATATCAGAATCCGATTTTCTTAACCTTCGCGAATCATCAAATGGCATAAAGGTTGTAAAACCAGAGATATATCTTTCCTCGATTATTTCCCGCAGCAGAGCTCTTACAGGATCAATATTATCTTGATTTTCAATTCCTCCGGCATTAAAATCATCGGCTACATATGCAGTATATGTTTTGGGCAAAGCCGAAACGCTGGCATTAAAAAGATTACCTGTACTTAGTAAGGCTCTTAAAGTATTCAAATGGCCTAATCCTATGGTAATTCCCTGTGTACGGGCACCGGCTTCAGCCAGGATCAGAAGATTCTCCTGGTAGGTGATCATGGGTTCAGCTTCCAGCTCATTAGCGATTCCCGTATTAGCTGTTGCTGTAGTTTGTATAGTGTAATACTTTAATCTTGCTGATTCATCAGTTTTAGTGTTATTACGTGAAATACCCGAAGCAGGATCAAGTAGCCGGATCAGGTAACTATTACCTGTACCAAGGGATTTTGGATAGTTGCTTAAAGCAATGAAGTATTTATTCTTTACATTGTTTACACCAACAACATTTTTAGGGATGAATTTCATACTATTTGCATTGCTTGCAATACCGTTTTGGGCAGCAGCATAAGCTTCGGCATACTGCTTAGTAATCATATAATAACGGGCTTTTAAAGTATATGCCGACTGAAGCCATTTTTGTTTATTTCCGCTAAAGATGTAATCTTCTATTACAACGTCAGTTACTGTAGCTGCATTAAGATTGTCGATAGCCTCCTGAAGAAGCGACTGGAGATTATTATAAATCTCAAGTTGGTCATCAAATTTAGGATTCTGAGCATCACTAACAGCCTCTGAGTAAGGAATGTCTCCAAATAAAGAAGCATATGTGCCAATTAGCTGTGATTCTAAAACCTTTGTAATTCCCTGGTATAACGGATTACCAACTTCTCTTGAACGGATCATCCGGGCAGGCCCAACTACACCCTGGTATCCATCAAAGTCAAAGGTCAGATTTGATACATTGTACAGATATCGTTCCAGTTCAACCTGCTCGTAACCTATCAACTGACCGGAATAGTAACCTGCGATCCTGCTTAAGGGTCCCAGCTGAATAGCACAATTGGAAAGTTCTGCTCCATTTAAAAAATGGCCTGCTTCAACTTCGCTGATTGTAAATTGATTAGGATTCTCATTGAGGTTATCAACTAAGTTTTCACAGCTGCTAAAGATTAGTGCCATAAAAACAGTGAGGTATATTATTTTTTTTGCTTTCATAGTAAGATTTTATTTAAAAGTTAACTTGAAGATTGAATAAAATGGAACGGGTAGCCGGGTTATTGAAATAATTCATTCCGGAAGCATTACTTACTCCATAATTATTTGTCTCGGGATCAACTCCACTTAGTTTTGTCCATAGTATCAAATCTCTACCGGTTACTGAAAATCTTACCGAACTAAGTAAAAGCTTTGATAATATATTCACCTCTTTTGCATTCAATGTGTAGCCAAGGGTTACATTGCGCAGTTTAGTCCAGGAAGCATCCTGAATAATAAGGTCGTTGGCTTTGTTAAAGCCCAAACCGCCACCAATACCTAAACGATACCAGGCTTCGTTAAGTAGCACATTACCCGCTCCAAAATTTGCTATATTTCCACGCACTGTTGTTCCTGCGGTATAAACTTTACCATCGTTAGCTTTTAAATCTTCAGTAAGGGTAATCTCATGCGATACATCCTCGTGCATTCCAAAACCATATAGTGTTAATCTTGTCCTATCAATATACTCGCCTCCTTGTGAGTGCTCGAACAGTATGCTAAAATCCAAACTTTTCCATTTCAGGTCTAACCCTAAACCACCTCTCCAATCAGGATTTGGATCGCCAAGAACCCTGCTCGAAGTAGATAATATTGGAAAGCCATTGGCATTAAGCACGAAACTTCCGTCATCATTGCGTTGCGTACCAGGCAGATAGAACGAACTCATAGGGTAACCTTTTATTGCTTTAGCTGTGCCTCCAACGCTACCACCCAGATCAACAAATTCGGCTCCGGCTATATCGACTACTAAATTCTTATTATTGTTAAAGTTGCTTGTGAGTGATGCACTAAAATCCCCGCTGCTGAATATTTTAGCATTTAAATCAATCTCAAACCCTTTATTCTGGATTGTAGCGGCATTTTTGTAATTGTAAAGATATCCCGAACTAGGATTAGACGACACGGCGAAAAGAATATCTTTTATTTCATTCTTGTAATAAGTAATGCTTAAATCAATTACATTTTTAAAAAACCTCAGGTTAGTACCCACTTCCCATTCCGACTTTATTTCCGGTTTCAGGTTTTCATTCCCTTTTTCCGAATTTATAGTGAAACTCCCTCCAAAATCAGCATAGCCTGTGGATGCCAATGTAGTGAATTTGTATGGTGCCGGCTGTATACCAACTTTCCCCCAGGCAAACCTTAACTTGCCAAAACTTAAAATGTCGGATTTTATTAAATCAGTAAATTGCCATGCCACATCGGTTGAAGGGTAAAAGAATGTCCCTTTAATGGTGGATGCAGCTTCCAGAGCTCCTGAAAATGAAACGAATAATTGATCAAAGATTGCGAAATTCATTACTCCATATCCACGATTCGATCGTACACGATAAAGCTCTCTGCTCCAACTTGTTGCTGAATTAGCTGGATTAAGAGAAGTTGTAGCAAGACCTGAATTTACTGAAAAAGGACTTATGGTATTATAGGTAGTTGCCCTTTGCCTGTCGTTAAGGTTTACTCCCAATGTGGCAGTTAATTTCAGGTTTTTTAAGATATCCTTTGTTGCAATTGCTATTCCATCAACATTAAACTCCTTGCTCATAATATCAGTTTGTGCCCAATATCCGTTAGTTCTTAGCGAACTTGAAGAGTTTATCGGGTAAAATTCTCCTCTGGAATCAGAATAGTAGTCAAGACCACCTCTGACAATGAGTTTTAACCAATCTGTCGGATCCGCCTTTATCTCCGGGTTTATTATAAACCTGTTGACATCATCGGGTGCTTTTTGTTGATACAATGTCCATAAAGGATTATTATAAGGGGCATTTGCCAACTGTCCATATTGAGATCTGTAGGTTCTTTGTATATCTGGCGTAACAGCACCGGTAGCCGTCACATAAGTGCCAATATAGTCAGTCATATCAAAGTCAGGTGCTGAACGCAAGAGGCCTAACATAACACCGTTCGTGGTTTCCCCGGCCTGTACAATACGGTTTGATCGGGTGTTGGTGTAAGTGATCTTATTTTCCCAGGTTACTTTATTGCCTATTTTTGATTGGGTGTTTAATCGCAAATTGTTTCTTTTGAAGTCATAATTCCTGATTATTCCCCCTTGATTCAGGTTTTCGTAACTAAAATAGTATGTTGTCTTATCACCTCCTCCACTTATAGATATACTATGTTGAGTAAACTTCCCGGTACGAAATATCTGATCCCAATTGCTATCAAGAAATGTTTCCTTTGAATTTTTAGTAGTTGTCGGGTAGTAAACTTTTCCGGAATTTGCTATAAAATAAGCACCAGTTGTATTTTCAACATCTGCCTCACCTGAACGATTGGCTATTTTATCACCCCAGGATTCGGCTACAGTTCCACTCCATACACCATTTTGCCCCTGTCCGTATGCATCCTGCAAAGGCGTCTTAATACTAATATAATCGTAAGATTGAGTAAGAGTGTATTGTACTTCAGGTTTCTTTTCATGCTTTCCGTTCTTTGTAGTAATTACAATAACACCGTTTGCTGCTCTTGAACCCCATAGCGCTGCAGCAGAGGCTCCTTTCAGGATTTGCATTGATTCAATGTCTTTGGCATTGATGTCATCCAACCGCGATTGCTGACTTACTGTAACTCCGCCAATGTTTTCATTACTTATGGGAATTCCATCTAAAATAACTAAAGGCTGACTTGCGCCTGCAATGGTATTAACACCCCTTATCTGGATTGCTGATCCTGCTCCTGGATCGCCATTTGATTTTACAATCCTTACCCCTGAAGCTTTACCGGCCATTGCATTTATCATACCAGTTTCTCCGGATTTTGCTAAGCCTGCGGATTTAACAATGGAACTGGTTGAACCTGTTTGGTCAACTACTACGTTAGTTCCTATCGCAGAAACAATTACACCTTCTAATTGCTGTATGCTCTGTTTCAGCACAATATTAATAGTAGTTTTGTTCCCTAATAGTACTTCCTGCGGTTCGAAACCCACACACGAGAATACCAGAACGGTATTTGCATCGTCAACTTCGATGGAATAATTCCCTTTCAGATCAGTTACTACTCCGGTATTTTTACCTTTAATCACTACTGATACACCAGGAATAGTACTTCCATCTTCGGAACTTGTTACCGTCCCTGTGATTGTTAATTTTTGCACAGGAGGCGTTATTTGTTTCGCTTTCGGTTCGATAACAATAACTTTATCAATAATTTCATAATTCAATGCAAAGGTTCTTGAACAGATATTAAGTACATCGTCAACAGTTGCGTCCTTCAGGTTTAAGTCAATTTTGCGGTCAGAGTCGGTTACTTCGTGCGCATAAAAGAAATCAAAGCCAGATTGTTTGTGTATTTCTTTCAATACATCTCCAATTTTAGCATCGTTTAAACTTAGTGTTAGCTTAGCACTTTGCGAATTTCCAGCTACTGAAATCTGAAAAACAGAAACCAATAGGATAATTACTTTCAGTCTCATAAGCACATAAAAATTTTTTTCCCTTTGCTGGAAAAGATTAAGTAGTGATTTTTTCATAACTTTACACATTGGTTTAACATTGGTTCAACTTTAGGTTCATATGCATTGTGTTTATAAAGGTGTTCTGTTAAATCAAACTAATCAAATCAAAGAGGGGGATGTTACAGCATTCTCCTCTTGCTTTAAAGTTTACTTTTTAGAGACCTGGATTGAATTATTTACCAAATCTATTTTTGCATTTGTAGCCAATTCAATTATATGTAGTGTTTGCTTGATATCAGAATATTTAAAAAGCGTACCGGAAAAATGGATTTTTTTAACATCTTTCTGTAAATAGGAGACATCAACATCATACCATCTGGATATTTTCGTCAGCACTGTTTCTAAATTTTCATATTCAAAAATGTACTTGCCATCTTTCCAGGATGTGAACAATTCAACATTTATGAGCCTTTTTTGTAGGTTCTCCGTTATTTTATTAAATCTTGCCTGATTTCCCGGCTCAAGAATTAATTCGTTTTTTGAAGTTTTAACAGCTACCCCTCCTTTTACTAAAGTGGCTTCGGTTACTTCATCATCAGGATATGCCATAACATTGAAGGCTGTTCCCAAAGCTTCTACTGACATATTTTTGGTTGAAACGATGAAAGGCTTTGAAGCATCTTTAGCGACCTCAAAAAATGCTTCACCTGTCAGATAAACATTCCTGACATCAGAGGTGAATTGTGTTGGATATTTTATTGCCGATGAGGCATTTAGCCACACTTTAGTTCCGTCAGCCAGAACAATGCTGAAAACCTTACTCTTTGGCGTAACTAATGTATTGTACTTGATTTCCTGATCACTTTTTGATTCATCATTGGAATATGAAATATTTGCATCGCCCATAATGATTTTTGTCGCATCAATTTCAAAAGTTGAGTCTTTTGAACCATCAAGCAAGATAACTTTCCCATTTGAAGTAATGATGGTAGATTGCTGGAAATCCTGAATTTGCTTTTCAAGCGCACTATAAGAAATATCAGGAGTATGATGTTGTTTTTTATGCAAAACAAAATACGATGCTATTAGTAATGGGATTACAATAATAGCTGCATATCTGAGCATATGCATAATTCTAAATTTATTGCCGGGCTTTATCTGCATAATCTCTGCGTTAATCTTTTCCCATGCAGCCTGCTCATTTATTTTATTTTGCTCTTTAACAAATAGAATAAGATTTTCCTTTTGTTTAAGTCTTTCAAACAGCATTATATTGTTTTCAGATTGAGATAACCATTCATGAAGAATCAGTTTCTCATCTAAATTGGATTCCTGATTTAACTCTTTAATAATAATATCAGGGATCTTAAGCTTATTATGTTCTTTCATATTCATAATTGATACTTATTAAACAGTTAACGAAAAAAAGGGGACTAGTAGAATTTTGTTTTTTTTGTAAACAGGCAGGAGCGGATATTACCTGAAAAGAAGGAAAATGATTATAAGAACTAAATCTTTTAAATTCATTTTTAGAAATCTGTATGCCGAAACTTTGTGTGCTCTGACTGTATTTATTGAAATTCCCAACTGATTGGCTATTTCCTGGTTTTTAAGACCTTCGAGATTTAAATAAAGTATTTCTTTTACCCGTGGGTTTAACTTATCAACAACTTGTAATATTAACCGATACGAATCCTGCTCAATGAAGTTCTGAAAAAAGAAATCTTCTGATACTATATTGTATGTGGTTTGTTCCTGATATCTTTTAATAACAGCCTCGTGTTGTATGACATTAAGAGCAATATTCTTTGCGGTTTGATACAGGTATGCCTTAAGCGCAAGTGAATTCGGAAAATCTAATTTCTTTTCCCATATTTTGATAAATACTTCTTGTGCAATATCCTCAGCTTGCTCTATATCAAAATTGTATTTTTTAATAAATAAGCATATACTACTATAATACATATCAAAAACATACTTAAATGCTGTTTTATCTCCCTTGCTTAATTTAGTGAGAATTTCGGTTTCCATGGTTAAGCACTGATTAGCATTTAATACTCAATTAAAGGCTACAAACTTAAACGAAAAATTAACAAGCGAAAGAAAATATACCCATTTATACATTTATAAACTTAACCTTGCAGTTTATGTAAGCAAATTTATTACAACAGAACTAGTCTTTTTTTTGCTTGTGCCTGTTTTATATCAAATGTTCGTACCAAACTAAAGATTTAAAAACTCAATTAATTAATGTTTCACTAAC
Organism: Bacteroidales bacterium; assembly: GCA_963665485.1. Taxonomy (GTDB): domain Bacteria; phylum Bacteroidota; class Bacteroidia; order Bacteroidales; family UBA4417; genus UBA4417. Next base: position 4,554,633 of record OY762227.1, read on the forward strand.
AATTTTACGAAAATGCTAAAAAAAATAGTAATGATTCTTGTTGTAGCTGGAGTGTGCCTGACTGCATGTACGAGTAAGACGGAGAACGCAAATAAGTCGGGAAATGCAATTAATGCGGAGGACTCAACTAAAAAGGCAGATACAAGTAAGAAAGAAAAAGAGGATCCGGGATCATTCAACCTAACCAAAGTAGGTCAGGATGTGCCCGACTTCACTGTTACAACTATTGATGGTAAAACCTACCAGATGTCGAAACTCAAAGGGAAGACTGTTCTGCTTATCTTTTTTTCAAATACTTGCCCCGGATGTTTGAAGGAACTGAAAGAAGTTGAATCAACAATTTGGCCGGAATTCAAATCCCGCAATATCGTTTTCCTCGCTATGGGCAGAAAAAATTCGGTGGAGGAAGTCACTAAATTCAAAGAGAAACATGGATTTACTATGCCAATGGCTCCTGATCCGGAAAAGAAAATATATAACTTGTTCTTTACGAAATATATTCCCCGCAATATTCTTGTAAATAAGGAAGGAAAAATCATATACCAAAAACAAGGATATGAAATTGAAGATGCCCAGATATTGACTTCATTAATTGAACGGGAAACTAAAAAGTAGAATTTCATTATGGTATTGCGCAGGTGCAGGTAAAGCTGCACCTGCGCAAAGCCACTACGGCAGTCAATCTGATGCACCTGATAGCGATTTCCGAATTGAATGCCAGATTAAAATCAGGAAAAAGTTTTGATGCAGACATCGTATAATTCAGAAGTAATTGTAGTGAATTGGAAAAACTACTTCGCGTTTTAGCATCACTTTGAACCCTGATTGAGCAATAATTAAATATTAAAAGCCTTCTCAAAAGGGTAGTTGCCTTAGTTTTTTGTTTTTTTTGTTACAATAATTATGTTTACTGCTCATTCTTCGTATTTTTGCGAAATACTAAATGAATCATGAAGAATACAAATTCCGAGGTTCAAGCTAAGTTAACCCCGATTTGCAAAAGTGATTGGATTTCAAATCCATATTAAATTACCCGAAATAATTATCCTCCGCAAAGTGCTCAAACCACCTAATATCTTCACCTTAATCGGTGTTGTAGGTACCGGTATCATAATTGTTGGTTTCTTATTCAGCTACATCTTCTGAACCTGATAAACACTTACACCCATAACTACAAGCCCAAACCAACATTTTCAAATTCTCAAATTCTCAAATTTTAAAAAATGGAAATCAAAATCTTAGGAACCGGATGTTCCAACTGCAAAAACCTCGAAAAAGCAACCCGCGAAGCCGTTGCAGAACTTAATCTTGATGCCACTGTCGTAAAAGAAGAAGACATCGTTAAAATCATGGGTTATGGCGTTATGCGTACGCCTGCCCTTGTGCTGGACGAAAAGGTATTATTTTACGGAAGAGTGCCATCCGTATCTGAACTCAAAGAAATGCTCAACAATAAATAATCATTAAATTCTTAAATAATTAAATAAATAATTAATTAATAACTCAGAAATTATGAAAAGGATCGTTTTAATCGTATTAACCCTGGTACTATCCACAATGGTTTTTGGCCACAAACCCACAAAACTGAAGATTGTTTACTTCCATGCAGAGCATCGTTGTCCGACCTGTCTTTCAGTAGAAGAAAACACAAAACATACTCTTGAGACCTATTTTGCTAGTCAGCTGAAAGACGGTACGATAACCTTTCAGATAATAAATGTTTCGGACGAAAAGAACAGTAAAATAGCCGAAAAATACGAGGCCACTGGTTCTAAGCTGTTTCTTACGAAAGTTGATGGTAAAAAGGAAAGCAATACTGACTTCACAAATTTCGCTTTTAGTTACTCACGCAAACAGACTGAGAAGTTCATTGAAGGCCTTAAAGCTGAAATCGAAAAGAATTTGAAATAATTTGAGGATGTGAGGATGTGGATTACTTACCCACATCCTCAAATCGCTAAATCTTCACATCTTCAAATTCCCACATCCCAAAATCAAAAAAAAATGGAATTCCTGCAAAACCTTATCGACCAAAGCAACTTCCCGCTGCTTACGGCTTTCCTGTTGGGCTTAATGACTGCAATAAGTCCCTGCCCACTGGCTACTAATATTACCGCGTTAGCTTACATAAGCAAAAATGTGGAGAACCGCCGCACTGTATTCCTGAATGGAATTTATTATACGCTGGGTAGAGCCATAACCTACACCGCTCTGGGGTCAATTATTTTCTTTGGAGCAAGTAAATTCCAGGTAAGTCGTGCGGTTCAGTCCAGCGGAGAAAAATGGATTGGTCCGTTGCTCATTGTTATTGGAATATTTATGCTTGGTGTAATAAAATTACCTGGTTCATCCGGTACCATCATGCAACGTTTTGCCGATAAGGTTAAACTTGGTAATGGATGGGGCGCATTTTTCCTGGGTATGATCTTTGCCCTGGCATTCTGTCCTTACAGCGGTGTTCTATATTTTGGAATGTTGATGCCTATGGTACTGTCGCAATCATCAGGTTTGCTTTTGTTGCCCGATTTTGCCATTGCGACAGGCCTACCTGTTATTTTATTAGCTTACCTTCTTGCATTCAGTATTGGTGGAATTGGTAAATTTTACAATAAAATAAAAACCTTCGAAGTTTGGTTCCGACGTATTGTTGCCGTTCTTTTTATACTCACAGGTCTTTATTTCGTCTTCATTTTTTTCGTTTAACTTATGAGCAAGAAATTCGTAAAAACAACATTCTTAAATGCGGTTCTGGTAATATTTACAATTGGCTTCATTTACCAGCTATCACAGGCTCAGCAAATTCCTGGCAGAAATATTTTCCCTACAATTGAAGTTGTTTATTTCCATGCTCCAAACCGTTGCCCATCCTGTGTGGCTAATGAAACACAAACGAAAAAGGTACTCGAAAAATACTTTAAAGCTGAAATGGCTGCCAGGCAAATTTCATTTGTTTCGCTCGACCTTAAAGACGATAAAAACAAAGACCTTGTCGGGAAATACGAAATTGTATTTCCAACGCTCCTGATCCTGAAAAAGCAAGGTAGTACAGAAGTAAAAACGGACTGTACAAATACTACATTTGATTATGCCTTTTCTGAACCTGAAAAATACGCTAAGCTTTTGCAGGCAGAAATTCTCAATCAACTAAAAAATAAATAGCCTGGATTTCATTGCATTAAAAACTTTGAAGAAATATTTATAACCGAATATTTCGTAATTCTACTAAATACTAAATAGCATTAATAAGCTGGGATTTCTTATCATATCCCGCTTTTTTCGGAAAATGCAGCTAAAAAATGGTCTCATTTTCACATTGCTAAATTGTCAAAATACTCAGACAAAACAAACAGAATAAATAAATAAAAACGAACCGACTAAAAATTAAGATTATGTCAGAAAAAGAAAAACCTGGTTTTATTATGTGCGTATGTACAGGGAAATGTCCCGGATTTTCCCAAATGGATATATGGGACTTTATTAACAGGGTAAGAGTCGAATTACCTGTTGAATATGGATTTATCCATCCACAACTCTGTGAAGAAGATGGAGATCGTTTTTTAAATGATTATCTGAAAGCGCACCGGAAAGTTGTTATTGGCGCTTGTGCTCTGAATATGCAACGCAAAATGTTCAAAGACGCTTTTGCAGATGCTGGTCTTGATGTAAACAAAGATTTAACCGCTATTGATGTGCGCGACATGTCTACCGATCAGGCAGTTGAAAAAATCAGTGAAGCTTTAAAAATTATGGAGGAAGTGAAATGAGCGAAACCACATTCATGGGCGTCGAACGCAGTAAAATAGACTGGAAACCGACTATTGATTATACAAAATGTGATTTTTGTATGGAATGTGATAAATTCTGTCCTCATCAGGTATTTGAAGTGCATGAGACTGAATACATTAAACTTGTCGTAAAAAATCCGACTAACTGTGTTGTTTTTTGCAGAGCATGTTCGAAGACATGTGGACCGGATGCAATAACCTTTCCCGATAAAAATGCAACTACGGAAAGAATAAAGGAAATAAGGAAGGAGGAAAGCAATGCTTGAAAATTATGCTGTACTTCCGTGTAACGGCCTGGATAAAAGTGCCGGAGTAATATCTGGGGAATTAGCAAAAAAATTATGCACGAACGGAGTAAATGAAATCATTTGTCCTGTTTTTGCCAGAATTGCTGACGCCAAATACAATAAAATTGTTGGTGAACGCACTCTGTTGGTCTTGGATGGCTGTGCAACCCGTTGTGCAAGCAAGCTTGCAGCTGAAAAAAACTTTAAAGTTTCAAAGAAAATAACCATTACCGAAGAAGCTAAAAACCTTAATATTGAATTGAAGAAAGAGCTCTTTCTTCATGAAAATGAAAATGCTCTGATTGAATTACTATTGAACGGGCTTAACAATGCCGAAGATAAAGTAGTTCAAATCGCTAATGAAACGGATGTTTCATATAATTTTGAATATGAAACATTTGAGAATGGGAAATTCATTTTCAGAGTACCTGAAAATACGGAAGTTTACTTTAACGAAAATGATTGTTGGGTCTGGGTGGCAGGTAACCATGCAAGGATAGGCGTTACTGATTTCGTTCAGCAAAACCTTTCCGATATTTTATATTTTACACCGCCCGACAAAGATGCGGAAATTGACCAGTTTGGCGAAGTAGGTGATATCGAATCGTCAAAGTCCGTCTTTGAAATAATTTCACCTGTAAGCGGTAAGGTTATTGCCATAAATGAAGCACTTGTACAAAAACCGGAACTTATCAACGAAAACCCTTATGAATTGGGTTGGATAGCTGAACTTGAATTGACTGATTTTGAGAGCGACAAAGAACTCTTAATAGGTTTCGATACATATTTTGAAATAATGAAAAAGAAGGTGGAGGATTTAAATGCATAATATAGTAAAAGTAATTCCATGCAGTGGCATCGGTAAAGTATTCGGGCTCCTGGCAAGAGAAGCTGTGTTGAAAACCGTTTTTGAATTATGTCCTGAAAAATCAGAAACAGTTTGCCTCGCGTACCTGGTAACAGGCGATAAAGAAGCTAAAGAAAAAGTCGAAGGGTTCAAATGCATTACCGTTGACGGTTGTCCTAAAATGTGTGCTTCAAAAAATGTCTCATTATCAGGAGGTATAGTAATAGACGAAATAAAAGTTCTGGACACAGTTAAAGAACATAAAGGGAAAAAATTCGGAACCGCTACACAACTTGATGCTGATGGCGAAATAGTAATAAATGAAATCGCAGAGAAGATCGCAATTAGAATAAATGAAATTAATTAAGGAGGAGAAATAATGTCAGAATTAAAAATAGGTGTACTATCATGCAGTGGCGAGGAATGTCTCGGTGGGACTATTTCAAGGCTCGCCACTCGGAAAGTCCTTGAGGAATTTCAAATGATTCAAACAGTAACACTCTGTCTGCCGCTTTATCTAGCCGGTGGTGTGGAAGAAAGAAACTTCGCAAAAGTGTTTCCAACAATATCGGTTGACGGATGCGATAAACTATGCGCCAAAAGAAGCACTGAAAAATATAGCGGAAAGATAAATGGTTCTGTGGATGTTTCGAAAATCATAGGAAATGAAAATGCGCTTAATAAAAAAATCGTCAGGATTAAAGATCTTAAAGATGAACATCTTCAAATGGTAGATCAAGTTGCTGGTGAGATTATTAAAGTGATGAGCAGCATCAATCCTGATTCCTATTCCGGAAAATCGTTTCATGGTTGTTCCTGCGGAAGCTGATAATTATTAACCTAATTACAACTTAGCGGAACGTTATCACAAACTAAGCGAGTGACTAAGCGATCTCACAACTTGTTTGGCTTTTTTTATTGCGGAAAGCATAGCGAAAAGATTACCATATGTTGGGCAAATCAGCCAGCATGGTACCTGCCGAAATAGTGATCCACAGGTTAACGTCATGATAAATTCACCATCTGAAATGCTTCTCACCGTTTCCTCGGTTTTCGGCTACAAACTCGAACCCCAAAAAGACAGCTTTGATGGTTTCGTATGCGAAGAATGTGGTGAAATGATCGTTATGGATTATGGTGTATTAAAAGAGACCAAAAGGTTTGCATAGATTGTGCTGCAAAATAAAGCGGTTTTTTATTCTAATGTCTAAAGGCCGGATCTGACAGATTTGGCCTTTATTGTATCTATTCCTTCAAATTGCTAAATTCAGCTAATTCAATTAAAATTTAACAGGAATTTAATATTGGGAAAAGCAATAATTTAAATATGTCGTACTTTTGCGTCATTAGACATGAATATGAACAAATCAGAAAAATTCGACGTCAATTTGCAGGAACTCGCCCTCCTGGCAAAAGCCATTTCGCATCCTGCACGGTTGGCAATTTTGAAATACCTGGCCGAAACGAAAACATGCATTTCCGGCGATATTTCCGACTTTTTACCGCTGAGCCGCACCACGGTTTCCCAACATCTGAAAGAACTCAAGGACATTGGGCTGATTCACGGTGAAATAGATGGCTTAAGAGTGAATTATTGCCTATGCTCCGATAAGGTTAATCATTTTACAGAGTTATTCCAGAGTTTCTTCGAACCCGTAAAAATTGCAGAAAATAACTGTTGTTAAAAAAACAAAACAATGAAAATACTCATCCTTTGCACCGGTAACAGTTGCCGCAGCCAGATGGCACACGGCTTCTTACAATCGTTCGATAAAACCCTTACAGTATGTTCTGCAGGCACTGAAGCCTCAGGCAAACTCAATGATAAAGCAGTAGCCGTAATGCAGGAAATCGGCATCGACATCAGCCACCACACTTCCGATTCAGTCGATTTATACCTTAAAGATGAATGGGATTATGTAATCACGGTTTGCGGTGGTGCAAATGAAGCTTGTCCCGCTTTCTTTGGTAAAGTAAAACATCGCCTACATATGGGCTACGATGATCCTTCACATGTAACCGGTACAGATGAATTTATCTGGAGCGAGTTTCGACGGGTAAGGGATGAGATTAAAGAAGGCTTTTGGATGTTTTACGTTGAAAACATTCAGCAATGATTGACTCTCACATTTTCAAATCCCCACATTTTCACATTTTCAAATTTTCAAATTAAAACATTAATAAAATGAATAACGAAGAATTAAAAGACGTTGTTAAAGAAAAGTACAGCGAAATTGCGCAACAATCCAAACAGGCAGATGAAACTTCCTGCTGCGGTTCAACCGGTTGTTGCGGAGATGTTGATTATACCATCTTCAGCGAAAGCTACGATAAACTCGAAGGCTACAACCCCGATGCTGATCTTGGGCTAGGATGCGGAATACCAACTGAATTTGCTCAGATAAAAGCAGGCGATACCGTAATCGATTTAGGCTCCGGTGCAGGTAACGATTGTTTTGTTGCCCGTGCTCTGGTAGGCGAAAAAGGAAAAGTAATTGGTGTAGATTTCACTCAGGCAATGATAGACAAAGCCCGTGAAAACGCCGAAAAGCTGGAGTACAATAATGTTGAGTTTCGTTTTGGTGATATAGAAAAACTACCTGTTACAGCTAATAAAGCGGATGTTATAATCAGTAATTGTGTTCTCAACCTCGTTCCGGATAAAGTTAAAGCCTTTAGCGAAATATTCAGGGTTCTGAAACCAGGTGGCCATTTGTCGGTATCTGATGTGGTTTTGAAAGGCGAACTACCCGAATCATTGAAACAGGCTGCCGAAATGTATGCAGGTTGCGTATCAGGTGCTATACAGATGAAGGATTACCTTCAAATTATTGAGGATTGTGGTTTTTCAAACACCAAAGTTCAGAAAGAAAAACTAATCACAGTTCCTGATGAAATACTCCTGAATTATATAAATGCAAAGGAGCTTGACGATTTCAAAAATTCAGGCAATGGCATTTACAGCATAACCGTTTATGCCGAAAAATCCAACTCAGCCTCAGACTGTGGTTGTGGATGCAACTGCTAAAATTAAGGGGATTTGCTTACACAAAATCTGCAATCGTAAATCTAAAATCCAAAATTGATTATGCCTTCACAACCCCGCTTAAAATTCCTCGACCGGTATTTAACCTTGTGGATCTTCCTGGCCATGTTTATCGGCGTAATGTCAGGTTATTTATTCCCTTCAATTGCACACTTTTGGGAATCATTAAAGTCATCGCCTGAAAGCACAACCAATATTCCGATAGCCATCGGGCTTATACTAATGATGTATCCGCCGCTGGCAAAAGTGAAGTACGAAGAGCTTGGCGATGTATTCCGCAACTATAAAATCCTTACGCTTTCACTGATTCAAAACTGGATAATTGGCCCTGTTTTGATGTTTGCCCTTGCAGTCACACTTTTCAAACTGTTTCCGGGCGAAAATAATGCCAACCTGCCATACATGTATGGTATCATTATGATTGGTCTTGCCCGTTGTATAGCAATGGTTATCGTATGGAACGATCTTGCTAAAGGTGATACGCAATATGCAGCCGGGCTGGTAGCCTTTAACAGTATTTTCCAGGTACTCTTTTTCTCTGTTTACGCATACTTCTTTATTGCTGTCCTTCCCGGATGGTTTGGTATTCCGACAAGTGATGCCGTTGAGAAAATCACAATTGGTCAGATTGCTGAAAGTGTGTTTATCTATCTTGGCATACCATTTATAGCAGGATTCCTTACACGTTTTATTCTTATCCGGGTAAAGAGCAAACAATGGTATCATACAAAATTTATTCCTAAAATCAGCCCGATCACTTTGATAGCCTTGCTTTTTACAATTATTGTAATGTTCTCATTAAAAGGTGAATATATTGTAAAGATACCTCTCGATGTAGTATTGATAGCTGTCCCACTGCTTATTTACTTTGTGATCATGTTCGTTCTTTCATTTTTTATGAGCAGAAAAGTAGGCGCAAATTATGGTCAATCTGTCACTTTATCTTTTACCGCTGCCAGCAATAATTTTGAACTGGCCATTGCCGTTGCTATTGCCATTTTTGGAATGAACTCAGGTGAAGCCTTTGCAGCCGTTATTGGCCCACTGGTTGAAGTGCCTGTGATGATTGGATTGGTGAATGTAGCTTTCTATTTTAAGAAGAAGTATTTCGGATAGACCATAGATTTTACAAAGTTTTAAATTTTGGCTGTCTCAAAAGGGCAGTCTTTTTTTATACCCAAATCATCCACACCACACAGGCAGTGCCGGATGGCTGCCAGGTAGCAATTTGTCCAAACGGTAAACCTGATCCGACAGGTACTCACCATTGTTAACGATGCGTATTCCAATACGCTTAAAAACATGTCCACATTTAACAAAATCGCTATCACTAATGTTAAGAGCCTCTTTGCTGAAGCAACCAGTTGGGTGTACAGGCATAAAAAAAGCACCTACAAAATTAATTGTAAGTGCCTTATTTTCAGTGACCCCGCCAGGATTCAAACCTGGAACCTTCTGATCCGTAGTCAGATACTCTATTCAGTTGAGCTACGGGGCCGTTAAGAGGGTGCAAATATACAACTTTATTTAAATTTGCAAACGCAATAAAGCTATTTTTGCCATAAATCCTAAAAATACCCGCATGAACAACAATGATTTCCTTCTTCAGATACCCGCAATGGCCAAAGAACTCCCTTTTGCAATCACAGTATGTGATACCGAGGCCATTATTTTGTATATGAACGACCGCTCCATCAGTACATTCCAGAAATACGGCGGCTCTGAAATAATCGGCACCAGCTTATTTGATTATCATCACGGACCTTCGGCGGTAAAACTTCGGGAATTGCTGGATACTCAGACGAAAAATGCCTATACAATAGAGAAAAACGGAATCAAAAAGATTATTTATCAATCTCCCTGGTTCAAAGATGGAGAATTTGCCGGGCTAATAGAGCTTTCATTGGAAATACCAATGCAGATGGCTCATTTCGTGAGAGATTAAAGAAGACAGGCTAATTTAGAGTATTGAGAAGTTTAGCGAATGGTAACGGAGTCTTCAATTATCTTCATTTTCATTCCATCGCTGGCTACGTTCAGCCTTTTTGCCTGAAAGTGCTTTTTTACTTTCAATCTGCTTTAATTTAGAACCTCTGGTAGGTTTGGTAGCTATCCTTTCTTCTTCAGTCTCAAAGGCTTTTTCTACCAGTTTAAGGAATTTCTCAATTACAAGTTTTCGGTTTGCCAACTGCGTTCGTTCACGACCTGAAATTATCCTGAAAATACTGTTTTTCGAAATGCGTGTATGGAGTTTCGTTAAGAAAATCTCTCTCTGTTCCTGATCCAAAACATTAGATTCCACCACATTGAAAAGAAGTATCACTTTGGTTGATACCTTATTCACGTTCTGACCGCCGCTGCCACTACTACGAGTTGCTTCAAAACGGCATTCGTTTATAAGTGCTTCTATGTCAGGCAAGTTTGCCATAAAATGTAAATTGTGAAGTTATATTTTAAATCAAAAAGTAAATTCATTTCTCAACTATGCAAAGATCAGAAAAGAAAGCGATCAACTGGTATAAATTGACTTTCCGATAAGTATACCTCACTGATTATTCAGTGAAAGCAAAACCACGCGGAATTATTCCTGCCTGTATGGAATCAACTACCGAACCATCACTTGCTTTGAATCTGAGCACTATTCCATTGCTGACATAATTTTTAGGGTCAGTGCCATAAAGATATCCTGTTCTGTTTTCGTATCCCAATGAATAAAATGATCTTGATTTGAACAACTCAGGAGACGCATTTTCCAATGTGATGTTAAAGCTGTAAACACCACTATTATAAAGGAAATACAGCATCGATTTCTGCTTGTTGATCACCAGTTTTTCAGGGTGAATATCGCTCGTGGTAAAAGTATATGTATAGTCAACAGCCAAAGTGTTAGGATCAATACGGATCAATTTCCCTTGTGTATCACCTGCTTGCGGCCAACCGGAAAACCCTTTGCCTTTGCACAGAACCCAGATCCTGCCATTTCCATCAGCCACCAGACCTGAAGGCACGTCACCAACCTTTATAGTTTTTATTACCTTATCTGATGTAAAATCAATAATTGTAACTGTGCTGTCGACACTGAATCCACCGGAATTAGCCACATATACATAATTGCCCGATTTCAGCATTTCGTCCGGGCCGTTTCCTGCCGGGATGGTCCTGCCGACTGTGTTCGTTGACAGATCAACCACAGCAATATGACCGATCCAATCTGAAACGTATGCTTTCTTAGCATCAATAACCAGGAACCGGCTGGGATTTATCAGGTTTGTAATTGTTGCTTCCGACTTAAATGTAGCCAAATCAACCACTTCTATTTTTCCCGCATTATTAACAACAATATACCCTTTACCGTTATAAATTGTCATACTCTGCGCAATATTGCCAAGAGGGCGGCCATTTACCGCTTCAAAAATGTCCTGTTTCACCAGGTTACTATCAGGATTATAAAATGTGATGGTGCCGGTGCCGGTTTGAAAAGGTCCTTCGTTAACTATAAAGATTCCGTTGCTGAAGGCTCCTTTCTTTGAGGTATCCTCATCCTTTGTACACGAAGTTGATATAATAATGACTAAAAGAGTCATTAGTAAAAGAGTAATTTTAAGTGTTTTCATCATGATTAAGTTTATTAACTATATTGAGATTAGTAGGTTTATTGAAAATGATATTCCTGGTTCAGGATAATAGAGAACAGATTGATATGTTCTATTCATCAGGTTCCGGATTTCCGCTTGCAACCTGAAATTTGATTTAGTGGTTTTAAAATTTGCGCCGGTATAGATATCAAGTAAAGCATAAGCGGGTAGGAATTTTTCATTGTCGCTCTGAACAAAGCGCTTGCCGGTAAGTGAATACGAAACCATCGCATAATATTTTCCTTTCCCCATATAAAATGTTTCTGTAACTTTATGCAAAGGGATATAAATCAGCTGCTTATTTTGAATATCAGCTCCGTATGACGAAGTATCACGGTTGGTAGACGGGGAATAATTATAGCCAAGCCTGAAATATCCTTTAATTCCATTAAACTTAAAATCCGTTTTCGAAGATATTTCCACACCCCTGCTCCAAACTTTCTGCACATTTTGTGGCGACCATATTACTGATGTGCCAGGAACCCACTGTATGAGGTTATCAATAACTAAGCTATAAACATCAACTGTGATTTTGGACTGTACATTTTCACCTTTTTGATAAACATAAGCTGCACCAGCCTGGATATTCCAACTACTTTCAGGAAGAAGATCAGGATTTCCACCTGGAACCCAATACCTGTCGTTCATTGTAGGTACACGGTAATTCTTTGAAACACCTATGCTTCCTGTAATACGCTTTGAAACAGGCACTTCAACATTAAATGAAGGACAAAATGGAATTTTGAATCCTTCAGAAAAATCCTGTCTAAGATTCAGAACGCTTTTAATTCCGGTTCCCGCATGAAGGTATGCCAATGCTAACCATACAGAACCTTCATTCTGATATTCAATCCCTTTATAATAAGGAACATTGGCACGGATAAAACGTGTTGAAGCACCTGTACCCACTATAATTTGTTTGTTGAAATAATGCTTATATTCAAATTCCGTTTGAAATGTGTTTAAATGATAAAATTCATCGAGTCGGGCATTTTTACTTTGGTAATTTTCCTTTTCATCGATAAACACTGATCTTACTAAAAAAGAGTGATTTCCAGCCATATAGGTCCATTGCAAACTACTTCGTATTGCCTGGTCCCATTGCTTTTGATCGCTCGAAGTCATAGTCATGGTAGGAGGAATCAGCCGACCCGTGGATTGAAACCAGAATCCTGCTGAAAGGCGTTGCTTTTTGTTCAGAATATATTCAACCTGGTGAATAGTTGATATTGATTTCGACAAGGCATGTTCCAGTCGCTTTCGATTCCCGGAATAATCCGTATATTTAAAATTATTCGGATTCCATTCGCCAACCAGAGAGCCCGAATAAGCGAGATTGTTATTCCCTGTATATACTTTCAAACCCGTGGTCATTCGGCCTATGGTGGATCCCGCTAACATAACTGAGGATTTCAAGGGTGCTGAGAATTTCATGCTATTCGACAGGTTGAGGCTGCCTCCTATTACTCCCGAGCCAAGCAACGCGCTTGCGCCACCCGATTGTAGCGAGATATCACTGAACTCAAATGTAGAAATACGTGATAAGTCTGTCATTCCCATATTAGGTTGGGTAAGGTTTATGCCATTCCAGAAAACGCCTGATTGGGATGAATTTGTACCTCTTACAGATAAAGTAGAAACTCCTCCGGGACCGTATGACCTAAGAAAAACAGGAGATTGCTCCGAAAGCAAAGCAGCCATACTTGCTCCCTGGCGTATGGAGAGCACTGTGCTATCGATTTTCTGAATTTTCATCCCGGAAGAGAACGAAGATATTTTATCTGCTATTATTTCTACTCCTTCGATGGAATGAATGGAATCGTATTGCTGGGCTGAGGTATTCAGCGCCAGAAAGAAAATCAGAAATAATACGATTACCCGTCTGATCATAAACTCTAACATAATAACGGGTATAAAAAGACCAAATTCCACGAAAGCGGATATCCGTCGCTGCTTTTAACCCGAAAGCATTGAACAATAACACATCGGCAGGTCTTCTGACTTACTCCCCCTTTCCGGCGCCTTCCCCTGACGAGTAACCGTCAAAGTGGCATAAGGATTGCCGGTGGGCAAAATTGGAGTTTACAGCAGCGGGACTGTTCAGGATTTTCACCCGATTCCCTTTTCAGGCATACCCATTGCAAATGGGAAGCACACCGTTGATCCGGCAAAGGTAACTTATTAAAAAAGATTTTTACAAATAAAAGATTTAAACAGGGTGTTAATAAATTCAAATCCTAACTGTTTTCTGATTCCCCGACCGGCACAAAATGCTCAATTCCAGGATAAAAGAGTTTCTCATGAGCAATATTCTGAGGATAAGTATAATAATACATCAACGCTTCTGCACCCAGAATCCCATCATTCATAAAAAGCTCAACCTGTATAATGGCAATATTGCGTTTCATTTCCTGCAATCGTGCCCGCAGCCGGAAAGGAGCTTTATCCATTTTAACAGGTTTCAGAAGTTTTATTTCCATTTTAGAAGTAACACCAGCTGTTTGAAGTTTTACAAATACATACCAGCTTGCAATTTCGTCCATTAAGGTAGCTTGAATTCCGCCATGTAATACGCCAACCCAGCCCTGAAGATGTGGCTCAGGTTCCCAATCGCAGAGAACTTCGTCACCCTCTAATCTGAAATGCATTCGCAATCCAAGCTCATTATCGGGCGAACAGCCAAAACAATTGTATCCTTCGAGTTTGTGGAAGGGATTCTTAATAGGGATCGGATTTGACATGGCAAAAAAAATGTTATGTGTATTGTAAAAAAAATGCCTGAAATCAGACAGGCATTTCTATTCCATGGTGACTATCAGACTATTTCGTCTGGCCTTTTACGTAGTTGGTGGACTTAATCACCTTCCCCGAAGCATCAAATTCCTGCCAACTGCCATCTTTTTCCCCATTCAAATATTTTCCCTTCTGCTTTATATGACCCTCTTCATCATAATCTTTCCAAACTCCGTTTAATTTGCCTTTCAAATAAGATCCTTCGGATTTTATTTTTCCATTCTCAAAGTATTCCTTATAAAATCCATCCTCCAGATTATCTTTAAAAAGCTGCTCACTCATGAGCTTTTTTTGGGGATAATACGTCTTCTGTATACCTTGAAGCATATTATTCACATAGATATACTCGGCTATTGGATCTCCTTTTATTGTGTAAAAATTTGATAGCCCATCTTTTATATCATTTTTATATTCCGACTCTTCCAAAAGTTTTCCGGCGGAATTTTCATAATATATTTTCTTTTTGCCATTGATTTTGCCGTGTGTATAATCAATCAGTGAAGCAGGATTGGTACCATAAAAGAATTTTTTCGCTGTTCCTTCGATAAGGTTATTTTCATAATACGTTTCGCTTAAAAGGTAACCCCGCGGATCAATTTCAATAGCTATCCCATTGAGCAATCCACTGTTAAAATGTTCTATCCGTAAAAGTTTGCCATCATTAGCATGAGTGGTCCAGCAACCGTATTTCTGGTCGTTGAGATATGTGCCATTGAGTGTTCCCGCCGGAGTTTTTTCTTCCCATGCACCTTGCTTCAGCCCTTTTGCATCAGTTTGATTAACTGGTGTTTGAGCCAAAATGAATGAACTTGAAAATACAATCAACAGGCAGACCAAAAGAATCTTTTTCATGACAGATATTAGTTTAAGATTTTTGAATATGTTTTGGATAATTGGTTTCAAGTTTGTAGTGCCGTGTGCTTAGTGCTTAGTGCTTAGTGCCTTGTGCTTAGTGCTCAGTGCTTATTGTCACTGGCATTTTAATCATGAATCTGGAACTTAGAACCCTATTATTAAGGCAACAAAAATACAATATTTCTAAAATTCTATTTACCAGAATTTTTTTCGATTTCGCCATATAAATCGAAAGCATCAGCTTCAATAATTTTTACTGTGTAGAATTCACCGATTTTCAGCTTAGCTGTTTTTTTTATTAAAACTTCATTATCAACTTCAGGTGAATCAAACTCAGTGCGGCCAACATAAAATTCGCCTTCCTGACGATCGATCAATACCTTGAAAGATTTACCAATTTTCAACTGGTTTAATTCCAACGAAATACCTTGCTGAATTTCCATAATTTCTGCGGCACGGCTTTGTTTCACATCCGCGGGCACATCATCATTCAAACCGAAAGCAAAAGTATCTTCCTCATGAGAATACGTGAATACTCCTACCCTATCAAATTTTGTATCACGGATAAATGTCTTTAATTCTTCAAACTCAGTTTCGGTTTCGCCGGGATAACCAACAATAAATGCTGCTCTGACAACGGCATCAGGCAATTGTTGCCTGAACTTCGCCATCAGGTTGTACGTACCCGTTTTATCCACCCCACGGCGCATACTTTTCAGAATGCGGTCACTTATATGCTGAAGAGGAATATCAATGTAATTGCAAATATCTGGCCGCGAAGCTATTACGCCAAGTAATTCGTCAGGAAAAGTAGTAGGAAAAAGATAGTGAAGGCGTATCCAGGTAAAAAGTTTCAAATCCGAAAGAATGGTTACTAATTCAGGAAGCATTTGTTTTTTATACAAATCAATTCCATAATAAGTCAGATCCTGTGAAATAAGCAGGAGTTCCTTTACGCCTTGCGCTGCTAACCTTTTAGCTTCGTCAACAATATCCTCAACAGGACGGGAAATATGCTTGCCACGGATACCGGGAATAGCACAGAAAGAACAGCTGCGATCGCAACCTTCGGCGATTTTGAGGTATGCAAAATGATTAGGAGTGGTGAGGAAACGCTCACCCAGCAGCTCTTTACGATAACTGGCACCCATTCGTGTCACAATTTCGGAAAGGTCGCGGACTCCAAAATATTCGTCTACTTCAGGAATTTCTTTTTGCAATGGTTCTTTGAACCTTTCGGACAAGCATCCCATTACATAAACCTGTTTAAGCTTCCCGCTTTTTTTAGCGTCAATAAACCCAAGAATGGTTTCTATCGATTCCTCTTTTGCATCGTTAATAAATCCACAGGTATTGATGATCACTGAATCCTCACGGCCCTTGTCGCCATCGCGGAGGACGCGGATATTATTCAGTTTCAGCTGACCCATCAGTACTTCGGAATCAACTGTATTTTTTGCGCAACCGAGAGTTACTACGCGTATGGTATGGCGGGGAAGGGTCATTGTAGGATTTAGGGGTTAGGGATTAAAGAATTGCAGAGCTCGGATTGCGGATTGCGGAATTCGGAATTCGGATTTTAGATTTTATAAACTCTGAAACTGAGAAACAAACTAAGAAAACAGCGAATTTACAAACTCATTCTTATCAAATATCTGCAGGTCTTCCATTTTTTCGCCCAGGCCGATAAAGCGGACAGGAATTTTAAACTGATCGGAAATGCCTATCACAACGCCACCTTTGGCTGTGCCATCCAATTTGGTAAGAGCCAGGCTGGTAACTTCGGTAACTGCTGTAAATTGTTTTGCCTGCTCAATAGCATTTTGTCCTGTGGAACCATCGAGGACAAGCAATACTTCCTGAGGTGCATCCGGAAGCACTTTTTGCATCACTTTTTTAATCTTACCTAATTCGTTCATCAGGTTAACCTTGTTATGCAGGCGGCCGGCGGTATCAATAATTACAACATCAATATTCCGGTTAACTGCCGAAGTTACTGTATCAAAAGCTACTGCGGCAGGATCGGAACCCATTTCCTGTTTCACTATGGAAACACCGGTGCGGTCAGCCCAAATACTTAACTGGTCGATAGCCGCGGCACGAAATGTATCAGCGGCTCCGAGCAGAACACTCTTCCCTGCCTTTGAAAAATGATATGCCAGTTTGCCGATAGTGGTAGTTTTACCAACGCCATTTACGCCAACAACCATAATTACATAAGGAGTATCACGTTTCGGGAATTCGAAGCCAACAAATTCGTCCGTATCATTTTCGGTAAGCAAAGCCGCAATTTCCTCTTTCAATAAACCTTTCAGTTCGCTGGTTCCAAGGTATTTATCGCGTGAAACACGATTTTGGATACGGGAAATTATTTTCAGGGTAGTTTCAACGCCCACATCCGAAGTAACCAGGATTTCCTCCAGGTCATCGAGAACATCGTCGTCAACACGCGATTTGCCGGCGATGGCTTTGGTAAGGCGCGAAAAAACACTGGTACGCGTTTTCTCAAGGCCTTTATCCAGGACCTCTTTTTTTTCTTTGCTGAAAAATGAAAATATTCCCATTTGTTTTACTATTAGTTCAATTGTTCAAGGTTCGTGCTTTCGGTATTCAGTGAAAAACAGCAAACGGAAAATAGTTCCTGATCCGAATAGTTAAAAGTACCAAAAGATAGTTCACTATTTCCAATTTTTCAATTTTCTATTTCCCTTTTCCTTACGATTATCCCAAAACTGAAAAAGCTTTTCCCCTAAAGAAAAAGCTTTCCGTAAGAAACAGAATTTCGCACTTATTTTTTAGCCAGGAAATCTTTTACAAGCTCGTTAGCTACGATGGTTTCTTTGAACACGTAAGCACCGGTTTTAGGTGAACGGGCCATACGGATAACTTTTGCATAGTCCTTACCACTTGAGGTACGCAGGGTTGCAACAACTTTCTTTGCCATGGTATAGTATTATTTAATTTCGCGGTGAACGGTTACTTTCTTTAATATCTTGTTGTATTTCTTAAGTTCAAGACGCTCAGGCGTATTTTTCTTGTTCTTAACGCTTACGTAGCGCGATGTACCGGGCATTCCGCTTGTTTTATGCTCTGTGCACTCCAGAATTATCTGTACCCGTGCTTCTTTGCTCTTCTTAGCCATTGGTTATTCATTTTTATTACAGGGGTGCAAAAGTATGTACATTTTATCAATTAAACAACACGGGAACGAAATTTATTTTCAGAATTTTAAGCTACTGAATTAACTGATATAGATTACCATCCAATAAAAGATTAAATTTGCCCATAATCAGTATAATATGAAAAAAACTATTCGACTTTCAGGTATTTTATGTTTTGTATTTTTCTATTTTGCATCAACACCTGCCATGCCGCAAAATTACGAAGCGATCAAATCAAATGCAAATTATTATTTCTATGACTCTGTAAAACAGGATATTGTTGTGGCAAGAATAGATTCTGTTGCAAAGGATGAAAATCAAACCCGGTATTTTGGCATGAGGCAAATCCGGCTAACCGACTATAGCTGCTACATACCAAATGGTGATTCATGGCTTGGTTATGTAGTTATTGAAAATCCAGAAAGCAAATTCCGATTTATTGTATATCCTTTTTCTCCTCCTGATTCGGCTGATGTTTTTACCATTCTCAGTAAAACACAAATCGGACAACCCTGGCGGTTTTACAACTATCACTTTTTAAGTAATTATAATAATCAATATATTGAAGCAAAAGTTACAGAAATTAGGCTCTCGGATTTTCTTGGGCTTTCGGATTCAGTAAAAACAATTACACTACAGCAGAAAAATGCTTCAGGAGAAAATGTAAATAACCCGATTAATGGACAGAAATTTCTTTTAAGTAAGAATTATGGATTGATCCGATTGCCAAAATTTGATGAGTTCAAACAAAACCTTAGATTTCTTGACCTATGTGGTAAAACAAATCCCACAACCGGAATTACTAATCTCACATTCGAAGAAATATTTGATTTTCAACCCGGTGACGAATTTCATATTGCTTATGACGATGAAACATATGGTGCCGAATTTCCTAATGAAAATGGGTATTTAATACAACGCATTCTTGAAAGAATTGATGGTAGCAACAGCGATACTGTTAGTTACAAGATAGAAAAATGCAAAACTTCCACATCTAACATAAGCATAAACCAGCAAATCATAACTAATACTTTGGATACAGCAATATATACATATATAAAAAGTCAATATCCGGATTTCAAATCTGATCCAAAAGAGCCTCAGATATCAACAGGTTCGGCATCAGAACTTACAGAGAATGTTATGGGACTATCTGCAACATATGTGTTGGAACATGCCGGAATACTTTGGAAACAAACCAATCCCAGTGGCCCATTGTGGAGTGATGAATTTAAACTTTGCTGGAATTATCCAATGATTGACGCTTTCGATTTCTCTGATTATTACTTTAAAGGACTTGGCGGACCGTATCATTACGAAAGAAGCAATATATACACCAATTATAGAAAACTGGTTTATTACAAAAAAGGCTCCGAATCCTGGGGCACACCACTCAACTGCGAGGCACTGCTGCACGTAAGCTTACCAAATCGTATCGAAAAACAAGGTGTAATCATTTACCCAAATCCAACTTCCGGAATTATTACACTTGAGCTTCCTTCGGATATCTTAACTCCAGGTAAATTGGAAATAGTTGAAATTTCAGGCAAAACGGCAGATGAATTCGCCGTTGTTCAGAAAACACAATTGTTAGATCTTGCCAATTTACCTGCCGGGTTATATACATACAAATTTACATCTGCCAATGGCGAAGTTTTCAGAGGTAAAATCATCCGGCAATAGCATATCTTTGCACGTATGATATGGGAATCGTACCGTCGTGGATTTGATGCTTTCCTGAGGCTCGAAAAATCGCTTTCGCAGCATTCAGTTGATGCGTATAAGCATGATATAGAAAAACTTACAGCATTCCTGGAAGAGAACAATATTGCTGTTCAACCTTCGGAAATCACACTGAATCATTTGCAGGATTTCCTGAAATGGCTTAACCAGACTTCGCTGAACGCGCGTTCGCAAATGCGGATTATTTCAGGGATCAGGGCTTTTTATAAATACATGTTGCTCGAAAACCTGATCAGCGACGATCCTACCCAGCTGCTCGATATGCCACGCACCGGCAGGAAACTTCCCGAATTCCTGACCATCGATGAAATTGAACGGCTTATAGGAGCCATTGATTTATCAAAACCCGAAGGTGAGCGCAACAAAGCAATGATCGAAACTCTATATGGCTGTGGTTTGCGAGTGTCGGAACTGGTAAATTTAAAAATCAGCTGTATCTATTTTAATGAAGGCTTTATGCGGATTACCGGCAAAGGTGATAAAGAGCGATTGGTGCCATTTGGTGGTAAAGCCTTAAAGCAAATAAACCTTTACCTCCACGAAATCCGCAGTCATATCACAATTAAAAAAGGACAAGAAGACTTTCTATTTCTGAACCGGCGTGGTGCAAGGCTTACCAGGGTTATGATATTTACCATTATTAAAGAACTCGCAATACTTGCCGGAATTCATAAAACTATCGGGCCACATACGTTGCGCCATTCATTTGCCACTCACCTGGTTGAAGGTGGCGCCGATCTGCGGGCAGTACAGGAAATGCTGGGCCATGCAAGTATCACAACCACTGAAATTTACACTCACCTCGACCGGGCATACCTGAGAGAGAATATACTGGATCATCATCCGCTGTATAAGAAAACAGGTAATGGTTAATAGAAAATAGAAAATAGTAGTATAAGGAAATCCTGTTACCTATTTCCCATTTTTCTATTTTCTATTCACAAACCACGAACTTCAGAGATTAATCTATAATCAAATCTCTCCTTCCTGGAAATTAACGATTGCTCCAGCTAACCAGTGTTAATTCCTGGTCTGCAAAATAAAAATCAATCTGGGCATCATCGAAAGTAACACGATGCTCACCCCAGGTTTCGTCATCTTCGTCCATATCTTTATACCCGTTTTCGTTCATGAGAGCAACTACATTATCCCGGGAAATATTAAAAATCCTGGCATTAAACAATACCGTTTCAAGATTATCCGATTCAATAGTGCTTAGGTCAGGTTCGCCATTAGCCGCATCAAAGAAGAAATTTAAACCCGAATCCGGATAATTCCAAACAATACTTTCAACATTGCCGTCTAATGCATTTTCAAGTTCTTCAACATCCTCAGGTTCACCGTAAACAGCCCTGACAACTTCGGGAGTACATCCGAAATGGATATCGCCCAATCCTTTTTTTAGTATTATTTGAATATCCATTTTTATACCTTTCTGTTTAATTATCAATTATTTGCTACTTTAATTATTATAAAATCACACTTAGTAATCTGATCAAAAGACAGATTGTGGACTCAGGCATTTTCGTTCAAAATCATATCGGAAGAAGTACCTGTTTCAGCAGAGAATAATGTGCAAATGTGCTTAAAATTTGTTTGTTCAACAAGTTTAAAAGAAATCCCCTCTAAAAAAAGTATATACTAGAATGAGGTCCCTGTTTTAACGCTGTTATAAAAACTTAGTAAACTTCATCTTCCGACATCGTATGATTTTCGTTACATGAAGTCTCGCCCTTCATCTAACCATCTGTCAAAAAAAAATCGCGAAAACAAGTGATTTCTCAGTTCCGGAAAAGCTTTTGCGCTTTTTTGTACGCTATCCTTGATTGGTCTTTTATAATACAATAATACATTAATTTTAGCTAAGAAGCAAACTAAAAATGAATTTGCCCCATTAAATTGTACTTTTGACACGTAAAATCTGAGTATAAATGCTGACTAACCGACAACTTTTTTTAACTAACCTGGCACAAACCAGCGATTCGCCTCTCGCACTTGAAATAACGAAAGCAAAAGGAGTATATCTTTTCGATATTTCAGGGAAAAAATACATGGACCTGATTTCCGGAATTTCTGTGAGCAACACAGGCCACAGGCATCCAGCAGTTGTGAAAGCCATTAAAGATCAGGCAGATAACTACCTGCACCTGATGGTTTACGGAGAATATATTCAATCGCCTCAGGTAAAACTTGCCGGCGCGTTAGCAGCTTTACTTCCCGAAAAACTTAATAACTGTTACTTCGTAAACTCAGGCAGCGAAGCAGTGGAAGGAGCTTTAAAGCTTGCCAAACGATTTACCGGAAGGAATAAAATTATTTCCTTCAATCATGCCTATCACGGCAGTACGCATGGCTCACTGAGTGTTATTGGTGATAAAAATTACCAAGTGCCTTTCGGCCCGCTATTACCGGGTATTACACACATAGAATTCAATTCAACTGATGCTTTACAGGCAATTACGACCGAAACTGCTTGCGTTATAATAGAACCCGTTCAGGGTGAAGCCGGAATTATGGTAGGAAAACATGATTTTATATTGGCTTTACGAAACAGATGTGACGAAACAGGCGCTTTATTGATTTTCGATGAAATTCAGACAGGAATGGGCCGTACAGGAACCATGTTCGCCTTTGAGAAGTACGATATTATACCGGATATACTCTTGCTGGCCAAAGGATTAGGCGGTGGAATGCCGTTGGGCGCATTTATTTCCTCTCATGAAATTATGCAAACGCTTACTTTCAACCCGGTGTTAGGACATATCACAACATTCGGTGGTCACCCGGTTAGTTGCGCAGCCGCTTTAGCTAATATAGGAGTTATTATTGATGAAAAACTGGTAGAAAGCGTTGACGCTAAAAGCAAACTCATAGTTCAGCTTCTCAGTAAGTGTAAGGCTATAAGCCAGATCAGGTCAGCCGGTTTGATGATTGCCCTGCAACTTGATAATTATGCTCATGTGAAACGAGTAATTGACAGATGTATAGCTAATGGCGTTATTTTAGATTGGTTTCTGTTCAATGATTCATCAATACGAATTGCGCCGCCACTAACTATTACGAATGAACAGATTCAGGAAGCCTGCCATGTAATTCTTGATGCGCTTGCAAAAGATTAGATTAACACATATTACTTTTGGAAAAAGATGAGTAAGTAAATTATATTTGCATCCTTTATTACCATTATGCCAGTCGAAATTTCGCACCATAAACTTGAATTCCCTGACCTTGAAGAAGCGGATGAATCCGGTTTATTAGCTGTTGGAGGTGATTTGAGCATTGATCGGTTGAAATTAGCTTACTCAAAAGGGATTTTTCCCTGGTACGAAAAAGGAATGCCCATTTTATGGTGGTCGCCTGATCCCAGGATGGTCCTGTTTCCGGATAAAATGATTATTTCGCATAGTTTAAAGCAAATCATTAAAAAACAGCATTTTACTATAACTATAGATACTGCTTTCGAAAAAGTTATAAAGAACTGCGCTCAAACCCCACGTAAGGGTGAAAGCGGCACATGGATTACCAGAGAGATGAGAAATGCATATATCGACCTTCACAAGGCTGGTTTCGCTCATTCAGCCGAAGCCTGGCTGGAAGGCAAACTGGTTGGTGGATTGTATGGGGTTGCGATCGGCAAAGCCTATTTTGGAGAGTCGATGTTCCACCATGTAACAAATGCTTCAAAAGTTGCATTCTTCCACCTGGTTGAGAAACTCAGCAGCTGGGATTTTAAAATTATTGATGCCCAGGTATATACTAATCACCTCGAAAGCCTTGGTGGTGAAATGATACCCAGAAGCCACTATATCCAGATACTTGAAAAAGCATTGATGATAGCGGATGCGCCAGGATCGTGGGAGAAAAGGGACTGAAGGATTGCGGATTGCGGATTGCGGATTGTGGATTGTGGATTGAGGATTGGGGATTGGGGGATGTAGGATGTGCGATGTGAGATGGGGGATGTGAGACCTTGAATTTTGAATTTGAAACTTTTGATAAATTTTACTTTTACAACTAATGTCGACTGAAAATAAACACAAATACATGCTTGAGGCCATAAAAAAGGCTGAAGAAAATATACTAACAGGTAAAGGCGGTCCTTTTGGTGCCGTGGTTGTTCGTGACGGGGAAATTATAGCTTCGGTGGGAAACTGCGTAACCTCAACAAACGATCCAACCGCTCATGCCGAAGTGGTTGCAATTCGTGAAGCGTGTAAAGTGTTGGACACTTTCGATCTGTCGGGCTGCGAAATTTATGCCAGTTGCGAGCCTTGCCCTATGTGCCTGGGCGCAATAATGTGGTCGAGAATTGACAAGTTGTATTATGCTGCCGACAGGAACGATGCTTCACGCGCAGGATTTGATGATGAACTGTTTTATTCCGAACTGGCTTTGCCCGCAAATGAACGAATGTTAGCCCCTACGCAACTACTGCGGGAAGAGGCGAATGAAGTGTTTGATAAATGGAATGAAACTATTGATAAAATTCCTTATTAATACCGGAAAGTCTGCCTAAGGCTTCGGAATATATCATAGAGAACCTCCAGTTGGCTCGCGTCTTTTTTTTAGACGCGTGCAGGTAAGAATTTAATATGACATTGAATACCGTGCGAACACTCCTGGAGACGGCACCATATACTAAAATGTTTATTCCCTACGGGAAATTATGGGCATTTTTGTCGTGATTCTTTTTATTTGAATGTCCTACGGGCAAAGCTTTTTTAAGGGAAATGGCTGTAGAAACTATATTACCATGCCCAGTTGGCGCGCGTCTTTATTTCAGACGCGTGTCGGTAAGAAATTAATATTATAGTGAATACCGTGCGAACACTCCGGGAGACGGCACCATAAACTAAAATGTTTATTCCCTACGGAAATTATGGGCATTTTTGTTGTTATTCTATTGAGTTGAACGCCCTACGGGCAAAGCTTTTATTAGGGAAATAGCTGCAGCAACTATATTACCATGCTATGCAATCGAATATATCACACACAGTAGACGCAGCTTTTTTTCAAACACGTACGGTAAGAATTTAATATGAAATTGAATACCGGTAGATTGCGTAAGGAGAAGCGCCTGAACCAGATGTACTTTTGTGCAGTAAATTAAAACAAAAAAAATTATGGATACCAAAAAGCAAATCCCCGGATCAGGAAACAGCAACACAGGAGTTTCAGCTATTGCGCCTGGTAGCAAAGGAATGAGCTTTGGCGATGGTGTAGTAGCTGCTAAAAAGATGATGATCACAGGGATGGCGGAGATTATATTGCCCTTTCAGGGCGCATAGTAGCGCTTCGACGCATACAAACCCAAGGCGATGCCTTTGGGTTAATAATAAATATGGCTTTCAGCCAAAACATCCTGTAGGGGCAATAATCCATCAAACCTATTGCATCCAAAGGCTGGATATCGGGAATCGCCACGAAGTGGCAGTATTTCATCAACCCATGGGCATCGCCCTGGGTAAGAAACGATGATATAAATATCAAAAACGCCCTGAAAGGGCATAATAGTATCAACCCATGGGCATCGACCCAGGTAAGTAAACATAAAGTAACAACGCAGCACCACGAAGTGGCAGCATAATAATCGAAAAACTATGTCACAATCCTTATCGAAACTTTATACTCACATTGTATTTCATACAAAATACAATCAGGATTTGATTAAAGCAGATATCGAAAATGAATTATATGCTTACTTAGGGGGAATCCTAAAACAAAACAAATCTGTTCCTATCGCTATAAATGGCGTTGAAAACCACGTACATATCCTGTGCATTATGTCCAAAAACATAGCATTGGCAGACCTTTTGGAGGAGTTGAAACGAAACAGCAGCCGTTGGATTAAGACCAAAGGAGTTGATTACAAAGAATTTGCCTGGCAGGGTGGATATGGAGGGTTCTCAGTAAGCCAGAGTAAAGTTGAAGTTGTTAAAAGATATATTGAAAACCAAAAATCACATCACAAAACCGAAACATTCAAAGAAGAATATTTGCGATTTTTAAAAGAATATGATATTGAGTATAACGAGGATTATCTTTGGTTATAAATTGTATATAGCCAACTAAAATGAATAAAAAAGAACTTCTCCCAGTCGGTGCGCGTCTTTATTTCAGACGGGTGCCGGTAAGAATTTAATATAAAATTGAATACCGTGCGAATACTCCGGGAGATGGCACTATAGACTAAAATGTTTATTCCCTAAGGGAATTTATGGGCATTTTTGTCGTGATTCTTTTTATTTGAATGCCCTACTGGCAAAGCTTTTTTAAGAAAAATGGCTGTAGAGTCTATATTACCATGCTATGCAATCGAATATATCACACACAGTAGAAGCAGCTTTTTTCAAATACGTACAGTGAGAATTTTATTTGATATGGAATACAAGGCAAACGCTTTAGGAGATGCGCCCGAATCAGTGCAATTAATCAGTTATTGATATTGATTGTATCATCACGCATCTGAAAAGAAGATGAGCACCAACAGGGGTTGGTCCGATTAATCCAATACTTCATACACTGTTATCTCATTGGCTTTATGTTTCAGGCTCACCTCTCCTACTTTCCTGCAATTGAATGATTCTCTGACTTTTTCGTATGCGGTGTTGTTAATCAGAATCTGACCAGGGCCGGCGGTTGATTGCAGGCGCTGGGCTGTATTAACAGTATCACCAATTACGGTGTAATCAAGGCGCCGTAAACTTGCTGAGCCAATGTTACCCGAAATCATTTCACCACTGTTGATGCCTATCGACACATTAGGAACAAAGTTGATAGTTTCAGATAAAGAAGGCAACCTGCTGATTTTTGTTCTTAGCGCCAGGCATGCGTCAATTGCCCTGTCGAGGTGATAATCGCCTCGGAAAACAGCCATGATAGCATCACCAATAAATTTGTCAACATAGCCGCCTTGTAATATTATTTCCTTGACCATTACTTCAAAATAATTGTTCAGGAGTTTCACGACATTGTCAGGAGATTCGTTTTCGCTGATGGATGTAAAGCTGCAGATATCAACAAATACAATAGTAGCCTCTACAGATTCGTTAGCCATTAAAGAAGCTTCAAATTCGCGGCCGCCCATAAAATTAAGGACGGTTTCATCTACATACATTTTCAGGATACTATTTTCACGAATGGCTTTGAGTGTTTCGCGGATTTGCAAACAATGTTTTATTGTTTTCTCTATAGTTAACGTTAAATCCTCAAAATTTATAGGCTTGGTAATAAAGTCGAAAGCACCACGATTCATGGCTGTACGGATGTTTTCCATATCGCCGTAAGCTGAAACAATTACGGATTTGATTAACGGACTTGATTCACCCAGCCGGCTCAATAAGGTTAACCCATCCATTTCAGGCATGTTGATATCGCTCAAAACAATATCGATATCGGGATGAAGCTGAATTTTTTCCAGTGCATCATTGCCATTCACAGCAAACACAAATTCATATTCCTGTTCCCTGATCTTTTGGCGGAATTTTTGTTTGATGAGCATCTCCAGATCAACCTCATCATCAACTACTAAAATTTTTGCCATAGCTTATAATTTAAACTTTTCTTTTAAAACTTTGAAATCAACTGGCTTGGTTAAGAAATCGTCGGCACCTAATTCCTTTGCTGTATTATAATTCTCAGCATCGCCATAAGCGGTTATCATCATTACAACCGGGGGAGGTTTATGGTAAGTTTGCTTAATGCGCCGTAACAATTCCAATCCACTCATCCCCGGCATATTGATATCTGATAAAATCAAAACGGTTTCGTGTTCGTGTTTATTCAGATATACGAGTGCTTCTTCGCCCGAGAAAGCAAATGCGAATTCCAGGATTTTGTCCTTTATTTCTTTACGGAAACGTTGTTCAAACAGCGTTTGAATATCTCTTTCGTCGTCAACTACCAGTATTTTCATCATAAAGAAGTTTATTTACAGTGGTAAAATAATTGTAAACCGCGCACCTTCGCCGTCCTGTGCATCCACTTTTAGCTCTCCGCCATGAACCTCAATAATGTCGTGGGTAATGCTCAACCCCAGGCCGGTGCCTTCGGTTCCTTTTTTAGTGGTAAAAAAAGGTTGCAATATTTTGTCTTTTATTTCAGCAGGAATACCAGGACCATTATCAGCAATCCGGATGATAATTTTATTATTTGATTTATTGGTTGCCACACTTAATTTCGGCAGGTAATTTTCTGTGTGAGAAAGTTTTTCGCGCATGGCATCGAAAGCATTATTGCATAAATTGATGATGACCCGGCTAAAGTCTTCAGCAATAAGCGGCACCAGGCCGATGCTGTCGTCAAGGTTAAAATCCATACTCACATTGTAAGGATTTTTATTGGCACGCATGCTGTGAAAGGAGAGTGTCACATTTTCGCTGACCAATGTGTTAAGGGCTGTCGGCACTTTTTCACCGGTACTTCCACGGCTGTGCATAAGCATTGATTTCACGATCCTGTCGGCCCTGGTTCCATGTTTGTATACTTTCTCCAGGTTCAGCTTAACATCCTGAAGTACACCCATAATATTTTCTTTCGCTTCTATTTTATCGGGATTTTCCAGTTCTGCAAAAACCTCATCAATAAGTTCGAGGCTCAATTCGGAGAAATTATTAATGAAATTAAGCGGGTTCTTAATCTCATGAGCAATACCTGCAGTAAGTTGTCCAAGCGAGGCAAGTTTTTCGTGTTGAATCAGCTGATTCTGAGTGATTTTTAATTCGTTTAAAGTTTCTTCCACAAGCTGTTTTTCTTCCGATAATTCAAGATTTTTGGATTTTAACTGCATCTTAAATTCTTCATTATCTGAAACAAATTTGAGGAGCAGAAAGAAACTGATTGAAGTAATGATTACAATATTTAAGAAATAAAACACTATTCGTATGTCCTTCGGGATATCAATCCTGGTAATTGGAATAAACAAGTCGATAATTACCGCAAGAAACACCATCAAAACAAAAAGCAGAAAAAACACTTTTGCCCGCTTTGGCGTATGAAACATTAGGGCGCCCAACGGGCTCATCATTGCTGATAATACCACCACGCTGCTTTGTTCAAAACCGCCTATTAAAATATGGGTTAAAGTTGGGAACAACAAAATGGCTACTAACTGGACATTCCTGAAGAAATTGTAATTTTTATTGCTGTAATAAAACACCAGATTCAACAAGGAAAAGCTTATATAGAACATTATGGCAGCCATAGCCTGGCTCACTCCCAGAAATACATATATTACAGAGTAAATCAATCCTGCAAGTGATGTAAGTCCAACCAGGATGATGAGTATACTACGGCGTTGCCTTTCTTCATCACTGAATGAGGAATAGCCGAAAACAGATGCCAATTTCTCTTTATAATCTATCATGCTTCGTTTTATTTCGCATTACCAGATAAATATAACCTGCATCCAATAAAGCAGTTACAACACACATACTCAGGAGAAACCCATCTGTATACCTGAGGAAACAAAATACTGAAATCAGCAATGTCCCGACGCCTTTTAACCATCCGGCCCATTTGCTGAATTGCTGCGAATCGCCCAACCGTAATAACATCGGGATATACAACGCGCTCATCATTACATTTATAATATACCCCGAATAGACGCCATTATGACTTACAGGAAAATCATAATTTTTAATGTAGTAGTATAGCATCAGCACCCAGCAGGCTATTCCAAAAGCTATGATGGCTTTTGATATTTTGCGAAGCGCAGCAATGCCGATTTGCTTGTATCCATTTTGAAAAAGGCCGAAAACTATGAAACAATCGAGGAAAAACCAGCTCCGGTAGCCCCACACATACAAGGATCCCATATCCGTAATGAAAACAAAGCTCCAGAGGAATTCCCAGGCAATATTAGCTGTAACTGCTACGAGTGGAATATCGATAAAGGCACCTTTCTTTAAACCTTTAATAACTATCAAGTAGGTGAATACCCAAAGTAAACATCCCAGAGCAAAGAAGATGTGCTGGGTAATCGTGTAATTGGTCAGGTTGATTATTGGAGTCGACATGATCTTTTCGTTTTGATGCCTGTTAATTACTTGAAAATCTTTGAAACTAACGTCTGGGCAAATACAGTGACCAGGCTTACAATTCCCCAGGGAAGTATAAAAGCTTTAAGCCAGAAAGGTATATGGATGGAGTATGGCAAACCTTTGGCGTATCTTTTACTGTCATACCATTTAAGCGGAACAAACAACATAGGTTCGTGCAATCCCCAAATCTTGCAAAGTTGTTTATTGCTTCCTGATGCTTCAATAATGCAGTTTACAGCTCTCCTGGCTGCTTCATTTGCGCCTTCCATGGTAGCCAGGTCGGTATTGGTACGGACATAATCCGAAGCCAGGAAAAAATTCGGGATTCCGGTGGATGCTTCCGGCCGCAGGTCCCAGGAGTTTATTGTATTTACCAGGAGGGGTTCCTGATCCACGTCGCGTCCTTCTTTCTTGGCCCAGCGGATATCCCTATCCAGGTAATAATGCTCTATCATGTCGTCGCGCAGAATCTCTTTCCCGTTGATATTCAAGCTCGCTTTCATTTGCTTCCATACCAATTCCGATACTTTCTCCGGATTACATTCATCAGCAAGTTTTCCTTCATAAGTAGTGTAAAGCCAGTCAGAAATATCGACTGAAAGCACTCCTTTAACCTTGCCATTGAATCGTTGGCTAAGATCATAGTCTTTCCAGAACTGAACCTGGGAAATTGAAGTGACGGCCCATTCGCTGTCGCTATAAATGATATGACCTTTGTTAATAGTTATGTCTTCATTCAGATAGTACTGGATTCCATTCATCCAGCTTACGCTCTTTGCAAGAGTTTGGATATTAGTCAGGGTTGGATCGGCCTTTATCATTTCGTCGTTAAGTAATACAGCAGCCTGTTCAACAGGAGTTGCCAAAATGAAATAATCAGCAGTCACTGTACTTTCAACTCCCTCCCAGGTTTTAACAACTACGCTTTCAACATTTCCATTTTTCATATTAATAGCTGTAACCCGGTGGTCGAGATTGTAACTCACACCTATTTTTTTGAGGTAATCAATCCAGGGATTCAGCCATTTTTCGTTAGTCGGGCCATTTAATACACGATCGGTGGCAACCGAAGGATCAATCATATTAAAAATAAGCTGAAGAAAAATATCTCCGCCCGTCTTAGTACTGGCTGACTTGGCCTGGGCTGCCACCAATGTACGGGTAAGACCCTCAACCAAAAGATGTTGGTATGTTTCACTAAAACGATCGGCCTGTAAATATTCCCACCAGCCAAGACGCTCGTAGTCGTTGTCTCTCCTTTCGGTAGAAGAAGTCATGAGTTGCCAGGTACGTTCGGCAAAGAAATCAATTTCGGCATGTGTGAGACCAGTTTTAACTCCACCAGTCATATCGTGGATTATCAGTTTCAGTTCGCTTAATGAATGCGGAAAACTGGCAATGGTGACAATAGGATCTTTCCCATTACGGGCTACCATGATCCTGGATGTGGAAGTCAGGTTATCGAAACAGCCACTTGTGTTAGCTTTTCCGGTGGAATCCGTGAATGGAATCCGTTTCATGGTATCAGTTACATGCTTGTAAAATCCGGGAAAAAACCGGAACCCATGCTCGCCGGGCAGGAATTTATCGGTATCAAGTAAATTGGTTCCAGGAACATCTACTGATCGGGCCTTACCTCCGCAGTACTTGAAATTTCGTTCGTAAACTTCCACTTCAAAACCACGTTCGCCTAATTCGTGTGCTGCCGACATTCCGGCAACGCCTCCACCCAGGATTATAACTTTCTTCATAATTCTACTTGTTTTTGGTAAATAATGGTAATTGAATTGTGAACTCCGCTCCTTCCCTTTCCTTAGTCCAGACTTTGAGTTCGCCGCCAAGAGCTTTCACAATGTCATAGCTCATTGATAATCCCAATCCGGTTCCTTGCCCTGCTGGTTTAGTGGTGAAGAAGGGCTGAAAAAACCTGATCTGAAAAGGATCCGGAAATTGCAGCACACCGTTTTCATTCATTGTCCGGTATTCGTTTTTATCCTTAGCTCTTTCATGCAATCCGGTACCAATGAATGTAATATCATCTGAACACAACGACAGTCTGCGATCAATATCTCTGTCAGCATAAGTCTGCCAGAAAAATTGATGCATATCCATTACCTCCTGTTCGGTTTCAGTATATTTCGACATAATTTTTTATTTCAGTCAGATTATCTTTTAGGGAACACGATAATAATTTCGTATTAAAACCAACACTCAGTAATACTTACTCTTTGGTAATGTTGTAAAACAAAGGCTACAAGTTGAATATATACCCGGAAGATTTCCTAAGGAATGCAATAGAGTTTCCAATGTTTTCATTAAAATCTCATTTCAATGATGCATTGTGCCGGGAAAGTATAAATGAGTGCAACTGGAGTAATGCTATCAGGCTAATGAGTTGCTTCACCTTGAATCTTACATGAAGATCAATAAGTGAAAATCAGAACTTATTCCTGACTACTTGTAAGCTTTACTAAATGTTTCTTTTTCACAGGCTCTGTATTTTCCTGGCAATATTTTGTAAAGTAATGATGATTTGTAATAAACGATATCTGAGCCTGGTTCCATTCTTCTTCAGTGTAAGCTGGTTTTACGGACAGAAGTTCCCTGAACAGGCAATCTGATTTAATTTCAAATTCAGCTGAACCAAGGTATTCCAGGTCAGCGTCTGCAAGTATCTCTTCTAATTTATTTTTTGGTGATTGTGGTATTTTTGTAACCATGATCATATCACATATTCTTTCAATATATTCCGGAGCAAAGCCGAATTCCGGCAAATAACGGCGAACTAATATGCAACTCTGTTCTTCATGATTGGCATATGTTTTAGTGTAACCTGTATCATGCCATAAGGCAGCTACATTTAATAATTCAAGTTCTTCGCTGGTACATTTTTCGTGATTACCTATTTCCATGGCTTTTTCAATCACGTATAAGGTGTGTTCAGGATTATGATACAAATAATTTTCAGGAAGATCAGCTCTCAGAAGGCCTATTACAAAATCTCTCATATCCCGTTTACTTTGCATGGCCCTTTGCTTTTAAAATTCCTCCGGTAGCTTCATTTATATTTTGAATAAACACAAAGGCTTTGGGATCAATTTCTATTACGGAAGCTTCTATCTGGTTTATTTCCAGACGTGTAACTATAGTTACAATAATTTCGCAATCGGTCTTCACATCGAAACTGCCGGGGAGATATCCTCTTTCACCTTTGTAAACTGTTATTCCTTTCCCCAGATCATTCACCAATAATGCTTTAACCTTTTCGTGTTGCGACGAAATTATGTTTACAGCCGTATATTGTTCAATACCATCTACTATGTAATTTGTTGCCCTGGTGGCCGCGAAATAAGTAATAAGTGAATACATAGCCGTTTCCAGTCCAAAATGAAAAGCGGCTCCGGCAAAGATGAATGTATTAAATATCATTATGATCTCGCTGTTCGAAAATCCAATCCTTCGCCTGGTAAATACAGCTATTACTTCAGCCCCGTCGAGTACACCACCGCTTCGGATTACCAGACCTACACCTGTTCCAATCAGTATGCCCCCAAAAATTGCTATTAAAAGCTTGTCGGTAGTAAATGGTTTAAGATCTATAAATATCAAACCAATTGTAAGCAATACAACTGCAATTGAAGTTTGAACAGCAAAAGTTTTTCCAATCCGTTTATATCCTAAATAAATAAAAGGAAGGTTAAAAACAAAAATGAAAATACTGATTGGAATGTTTGAAATTTCATGCAAGAGTATTGATATACCTGTAACACCACCATCCATAAACTGGTTTGGAATCATAAATCCTTTCATGGCAAAAACAGCCATACTGCTTCCAATCGAAATTTGCAGTAAACTTTTAGGATTCAATACATTCTCCCAATTAACGAAGTCATTTTTGTACATTTTACTCATTTTACGCCATTGGTTTATAATGCTTTTAAATCCTTTCAGATTAAGACTTTCCCGGATCAGGCCAAACAAATAACATATTTAGATATATGACTATGATTAGTTAGATTAACTAACAAGAAAAGTTCAACAAAGTTTGAAAAGATCAATATTAATCATCGGAAGGTTTTATTTCAAGATAGGTCAGGGCCTTTTTAAACTATTTCGAAGTTCAGAAGTCAAACCGTCTTTAAAGAAAATATGTTAATAAATAGTTAACATTGTAAACCATTTGCATTTTAACTACTTTTGCATAAATCTAATTTCCCTCTTACCTTTATGGCTCAGCTAGAACAACCTTTAGGAAGAATGTTATCCGGCCTGGCGAAAGGCTATTTGCATCTGCTGAGGAACAAACTTCAACACCTGGATATAGACCGGAACTATCTTGCCTTGGTTTTAGTTGAAAATAATGAAGGGAGCATAACGCAGCAGGAACTTGCCGTTTTACTTGATACTGATAAAGTTAGCATTGTCAGGGTTATTGATTACCTTTCCGGAAAAGGGTATATACAACGTATCCCGAACACTGAAGACCGACGAAAACACAGCCTGGTTCTTACCCAAAAAGCTAAGCTTGCATTACCTGAAATCAAACAATCATTTATTGAAATAAATGAAATTGCACTAAAAGGGCTTAACCACTCGCAGGTTTCGGAATTAGAGCAAACCATCAAAAAAATAAAAAGCAATATAAAAGAAAATATAAAGATCCTATGAAGTTAAATCTATTAATCGGAGTGCCATTGATGCTGGCAGCAATGCTTTCGTGTAAAAGCGAAGCAAAGGATAAAAACGACAACAAAGAGAAACCTCCCGTAGCAGTTGATGTTATTATTGCCGGCAACAGTGATTTTGCTTCCGATATCGAAGTAAATGGTACCGTATTATCCGAGGAAATGATAGAACTGCATCCCGAAGTTGGTGGCCGCCTCACCTTTCTGAACATTCCGGACGGAGCCAGGGTTTCGGAAGGAACAGTACTGGCAAAAATCAACGATGCTGATTTACAGGCACAACTTCAGCAACAAAAGGTTCAGCTCGAACTCGCTCAAAAAACGGAACAAAGGCTTAATAAACTACTGGCCGTGAATGGAGTAGACCAGGCATCCTATGATGCGGCATTAAGCCAGGTTAATGTATACGAGGCTAATATAAATGTATTGAAGGCACAAATTGATAAAACTGTTATCCGAGCTCCTTTTGCAGGTCGTCTTGGGCTCAGGCTTGTAAGCGAAGGTGCCTATGTATCGCCAACAACTATGTTAGGTACGTTGCAGGAAACAGACAAAATCAAAATCGATTTTTCGGTACCTGAATCTTATGCAAACCTGGTGAAAATCGGAAAAACCATTAGCATCCAGACGAATGCCTCTTCCGAAGATTTTACGGCTACCATCAGTGCTATTGAACCACAAATCAATACTGCAACCCGCAATATTAAAGTACGTGCAAGGTTGAATAAGGGAACTATTAATCCCGGCGCCTTTGTGAAAGTACTGCTCAACGAAAAGTTAAAAGGTATTGTAGTTCCCACTAATTCAATTATCCCCGATGCGCTTTCGAACCAAGTGGTGTTGGTTAAAGGCGGCAAGGCAGCTTTCCAGAATGTTGAAACAGGAATTCGTAACAGTGATGTTGTAGAAATAACTGACGGGATTCATATCGGCGATACGGTAATAGTTAGTGGTGTTTTATTTGTCAGACCAAATGGGAATGTAAAAATTAAAAAGGTTCGGAAGAGCTAATTCTTTCAGGACTATACTATTACCCCGATTTTCCAGGCATTTGATAAACCGTTACATTTTCACTCTGACCAAAATATTACAATGAACATATCCGAATTATCTATCAAAAGACCAATACTTGCGACTGTCATGAACTTGTTCCTGATCCTGTTCGGAATTATTGGCTATACGTATCTTGGTGTCAGGGAATACCCTGCTATCGACCCGCCGATGATCACTGTAAGCACTTCGTACACAGGCGCTAACTCTGATATCATTGAAAGTCAGATAACCGAGCCCCTTGAAAAATCCATCAACGGGATTCCCGGAATCAGGACTATTACCTCGACAAGTGCTGTTGGGCGCAGTAATATAAATGTAGAATTTAATATCGAAGCAAACCTCGAAGCGGCTGCCAATGATGTGCGTGACAAGGTTAGCCAGGCAGTCAGGAATTTGCCCCAGGATATTGACGCGCCTCCGGTTGTTACAAAATCGGATGCCAACAGCGATTTTATTGTTTTACTTGCCGTACAAAGCCCAACTAAAGGACTGCTCGAATTAAGCGATTATGCGGAGAATGTGCTTCAGAATAAATTCCAGACCATACCGGAAGTAAGCGCTGTAAATATTATTGGTCAGAAACGCCCTGCCATGCGTATTTGGGTCGATCCCGATAAAATGAATGCCTACGGCCTGGCCTTTAACGATATTACAACTGTGCTGAATAAGGAAAATGTAGAAATTCCTTCAGGGAAAATCTATGGCAACAAAACCGAACTTACTATCAGGGCATTGGGGTTACTCAAAACTGAAAAAGATTTTCGTGACCTTATAATCCGCGGTGATGAAGATGGAATCATCCGGCTCGGGGATATCGCAACCGTCGAACTTGGTCCTGATACGTACGAAAGAAGCTGGAAACTGAATGGAGTAAGTGCGGTTGGGATTGCCCTCACACCGCAACCAGGTGCCAACTATGTGAATATTTCAGACGAATTTAATAAGAGGCTCGAAGAAATCAAGAAATCGCAGAAAGGTGATTTAACCTTCACAACCTTGATTGATAATACAGTAAACGTACGCCGTTCACTAACGGAAGTTGGAGAAACGCTGGCAATTGCCATCATCCTGGTTATCCTGGTTATATTTTTCTTTTTCCGAAACTGGCTCATTGCCTTACGTCCGCTCATCGATATTCCTATTTCACTGATATTCACATTCTTCATCATGTATGCGTTTGGATTTTCAATAAACATCCTAACACTTTTAGCCATTATCCTTGCTACAGGATTGGTTGTCGACGACGGAATTGTGGTTACTGAAAATATTTTTCGCAAGATTGAAAAAGGAATTCCTGTGCGGAAAGCAGCTATAGATGGAAGCAAGGAGATTTTCTTTGTCGTACTGGCTACTTCTATCACCCTGGCAATTGTATTCCTCCCCGTACTGTTTCTCCAGGGATTTGTTGGCAGTTTATTCCGCGAATTCGGGGTTGTGCTTGCCACGGCCGTGATAGTGTCGGCTTTTGTTTCCCTTACAATAACCCCGGTTCTCAATATTATTCTCAACCGCAGAGGCGCTCAACATGGAAATTTTTATAACAAAACAGAACCGTTTTTTGCAGGAATGGAAAGTGGATACAGAAATCTGCTTACGCGATTTATCAAATACAGATGGACAGCGTGGGCAATTGTAATAGCTTGTTTTGTTGCAATCTATATAGTTGGTACCAGTCTGCAAAGCGAAATTGCGCCACTCGAAGATAAAGGAAGCGTACGCCTGCAAATCTCCGGTCCGGAAGGCGCAAGTTATCCTTACATGATGGAAACAGGCAACAAACTAGCTGATTACCTTACAGATTCAATTCCTGAAGTTGGCTTTTCATTTGTTTCGATTCCCGGTTTTGGCGGCTCCGGTGTAAACAGCGGAAGCGGACGTATTGGTCTTGTTGACAGAAATGAACGTCAACGTTCACAAAGCGATATCGCTAAAGACCTGTCAAAGAAAATGAGCCGTTTTAACGACGTTAAGATATTTGCCGTTGAAGAACAAACCATTTCAGTAGGCCTGGGATCAAGAGGCTCATTGCCGGTACAATTCGTTCTTCAAAACCTTGATTTTGAAAAACTCAGGACAGTCGTACCCAAATTCATGGAACTGGCTAAGGATGATAAGACTTTTCAGAATGTGGATGTTAACCTTAAATTCAACAAGCCTGAAGTTGATATTACAATCGACAGGATTAAAGCCCGCGAATTCGGGCTTACTGTTACAGATATAGCAGGTGTTTTACAAAGTGCATTCAGTGGTCAGCGCATGGCTTATTTCATAATGAATGGCAAGCAATACCAGGTTATCAGCCAGGTCGGGTTGAAAAACAGGCAGGCACCGGCCGATATTTCCAACCTGTATGTACGTAACAATAAAGGCGAAAATATTTCGCTTGCCTCGGTTACCAGGATTGAGCCTAACGCAATGCCACCATCATTATACCATTTTAACCGGTATAAGGCAGCCACTATTTCGGCCTCACTTGCCGAAGGAAAAACAATCGGCGATGGAGTTAAAGCCATGCAGGCAATTGCTGACAAATTGCTGGATGAAAGCTTTCAAACGGCATTGAGCGGTCCTTCACGCGACTATGCCGAGAGTTCTTCCAATACCGCGTTTGCGTTTATCCTGGCATTGGTACTTATTTTCCTGGTACTTGCAGCACAGTTCGAAAGTTTCAGAGATCCGCTCATAATTATGATTACTGTTCCTTTAGCCATAGCAGGAGCTGTTCTGAGTTTATTGGTTTTCAAGCAAACGCTCAATATTTTCTCCGAAATCGGAATGATCATGCTGATTGGGCTGGTAACTAAAAACGGTATTCTGATTGTTGAATTCGCAAACAAACAACGTGAAGCCGGCTTATCAAAACATCAGGCTGTTATAGAAGGAGCTACTTTACGTTTACGACCAATCCTGATGACCAGTCTTGCTACATCCCTCGGTGCTTTACCAATTGCTTTAAGTTTAGGTGCAGCGGCAACCAGTCGTATTCCTCTCGGTATTGTAGTTGTTGGTGGAATTATGTTCTCACTTATACTTACCTTGTTTGTAATTCCGGCAGTATATACCTATATTTCTGGGAAGCATGTTGTTGAAGAAAAAGTTGAGGATGAGGTAATTTAATAATGATGACTTGAAATTGAAAATTGTAAGACAATCATTAAAACTAAAATTCGGAATCGATCAATCAATATCTGAACCAAAATGAATTTGAATATAAAAGCCACAATCCTGTTACTCATGCTGAGTATTCCTTTTATAACAGAGGCTCAGCAGCAATTAACCCTGAGGAATGCAATTGATACGGCACTCAGGAACAATTATGATATACAGATTTCGAAAAACTATGCCGAAATTGCCCGAATGAACAATACGTATGGTGTTGCCGGTGGATTGCCTTATGTATCAGCCAATGCCGGCGATAACGCTTCTTCAACTACAATTAAACAGAAGTTCAATGATGGAACAGCCGAGTCCAACATTTCAAACAAAGGCGAAAATGCTTTAAATGCCGGCGTTTCGGCAGGAATAGTTTTATTTAACGGTTTCAAGATATCGGCTACCAAGGAAAGACTGAGCCGCCTGCAAAACCTGAGTGAAATACAGCTCAACCAGCAGATACAAAGTACTCTTGCCAATATTATGCTAACATACTTTGATATTATAAGGCAAAACAATTACCTGAATATTATTCAGAATTCGCTCGAAGTTTCCCGACAGAAACTGGATATAATCAATGTAAAGAAAAATGTCGGAATGGCTGATGCTGTTGAAATATTGCAGGCTCAGAGCGATGTTAATTCAGCTGAGCAGATGTTGGAAACACAAAAGCTCGTAATCGAACAAAATAAATCCGACCTTTTGCTGCTTATTAATGCTAAAAAGCAAATGGAGTTTTCGGTTACCGACACAATAATTATTGATCAATCCTTGCAATTGGATTCAATTACAAACTATCTGAACCGGAACCCGCAATATATGAGCGCTGAGCAACAGATATTGATTAATGAGCAGATTGTTAAAGAAGTTTCGGCGCAACGCTATCCTTCCGTAAAACTTAATGCGGGTTACGATTTCTACCAGGCAAACCTGAATAAGGGCGCCATGACAATGAATCAGAATTATGGCCCAACGGCTGGTATCAATATGCAAATACCGATTTTTAACGGTACTATTTATAAAACCCAGAAGGATGTGGCAAAAATAAACGTCAGCAACGCGAAACTTGAAAAGGAAAGCCTGCAAAATTCACTTACAACCCAGGCAATCAAAACATACAGATCATATTCTACTACATTGCTGCAAATAGAATCGCAGCGTAAAAACGTTGAAATGACCAGACAACTTCTTAATGTTGTTATGCAGCAATTTCATGTAAGCCAGGCGACCATACTTGAGGTGAAAGCTGCCCAAACCAGTTTCGAAAACGCCGCTTATCTTATGGTCAATCTTCAATATTCGGCAAAAGTAGCTGAGATTGAATTAAAACAATTAACTTATAGCCTGGGAATTTAAACCAGCGGTAGTG
This sequence comes from Bacteroidales bacterium, assembly GCA_963665485.1. Lineage (GTDB taxonomy): Bacteria > Bacteroidota > Bacteroidia > Bacteroidales > UBA4417 > UBA4417. The sequence continues at coordinate 4,595,085 of OY762227.1, forward strand.
AATCAAATTCTGTTTAGATTTTTTTCTTTTTATAATAACTTATGATAAAAAGAATTCCCACGCAAAAAAACGGAAACGTAATCAGTGCAATTATGCCAAGGCTCATTGCTACGGAATGATTCATATCGTAATTGTGCAAAAATATAAATGGGCTAAGACCTAAGCCTAAAAAAGCAAAAATTATCCCACCAACAAGTTCCCATTTCCATGCAATAATAAGGATTACCAGCAGGATAAATGAGGGAATAAGATGCATTGCGAATGCCCCAAGCTGCTGCCATATGGTGAGTCCTGGCGCAAAAGCATCAGATGCAAAAACGCTGATGAACAGAATAGCCAGGATGCAGATTATCCTTGGCAACCAATGAAAAATTCCGACGGATGTTTTCATAAATCACGTTTTTTAACAAGGGACCAGCTCTTTTTCGTTTTATTTCTTCTGCTTATCATTAATATTCTGACCTGAATCTGCGGATGACTCAGGTCGTTTATTCTCAAGAAGCAAGCTCTTCTCTTTTTGCATTGCCTCATTTATTTGCTTTTCGATAAGCAGTTCAAGGTATTTGTCTTTGTATTCCATCGAAGGCATATTTTTTCCGGCAGCCTGGTTTCGCTGCAAAAACCAAATCAGGCTTACTGAAATAGAAACCACTAAAGCCAGAGTTGCCAGTAAAAGCGGAAGGAGATTACTTCGGGAATGGCGCCTGGCTGAGTTTTCATCAAGGTTGGCGGGGATATCATACAATTCCTTGTCAGCTGAATGTACCGAAATACTAACCGGTAAATGACGTTCCAGTATTTCTTCAAAATAATTGCCAATTGTATCTTTAATCAGGTAGTCGAGCGCCTGTCGGGTAGTACCGTAATTAATATACCTGCTAAGTACAAGCAATGTGAACTGAATGGTGAAAGATCCATGTTCCTTGTAATTCAAAAAGTAAACTTTGGTGCTGTCGCGGATAACTATACTCCGATCGATATTGGTTTTCAGGAAATCCTGAATCGGATTCTCTGAGCTGGTATTTTTGATCCGCCTGTCTTCAAATCGTGTAATCTCCGAACGCAATAGATCACCTAATTCATGAAATCCTTTTTCCTTATCCTTTATCAGGATGGAATATTCGATTTCGCGAATTGTTAAAGCATCGTTATGTTTGCTACGGGTCATATTGTTGGCAATCGGACAGTAATTAATTCTGATTCAAAAAAACGTTTATCAGATCGGTATTCACAGCAGGTCGGAATTCAGAGTTCAGAATTTCAGATAGTAAAACAACCTATCGCAGCTCCTCATGATCGCCCTGGAAGCGAAAACCAAGTCTTTTGCCGGTAGTTATTTTCATATTATCAAGTGTACTCTGAATATCGGCAACCGTTATCATTTTCATTGCGTCGTAAGGAGGAGTCAGTAAGTCGAAGTTACATGTATACCTAATGGCTGATTCCAGAATTAGCCTGACAGATTCACGGGTTATAACCGACGATTGAAAATTATTGTATAACTGCCCAACTTCCCGTTTCCCTTCAACAAAATAATGATTTTCACTATTTACAAATATCCTGCCTATCATGTAGCCGAGATCATTTATCCGGTTATATTTGAATGAATCAGCCAGGAAATTGAATATCATAATTACTCCGCAATACGATCGGCTTGTATTTTCATGAATGTAAATGGTTTTCATAACCTCATGATCGCGCGAAAACTCAAAAATATTAGTATGCATGGTGAATATCAGCACATCGCCACCAAACCTGAGTTCGGCATCAAATTCTCCTTTGTCGTGGTATTCAAAAGGAATCTGCAAAGGCTCATTTCTGTATTGCTGTCGGTATTCTTCAGCCATTTCAGCAAGTACAGATTTGAACAATCTGAATGTTTCCAAGGTTTTTCGATAAACCTCCTGTTTGAATGATGCTTTCTTCCTTAGTCCGGAAAAAAGTTCATCATTAGGTAAAATATCCATCATCAGAGTCACAATTGTTGAGGATATAAATATACACTAATATCTAAATCAATATACAACTTATTTCCGGTATTTTCGCACAACAGCCTGTGCACAACTCACTCCATCCATTGCTGAAGATACAATGCCACCTGAGTATCCCGCGCCTTCGCCACAGGGAAATAATCCGGCCAGACCAATGTGCTCCAAAGTCTCAGCATTACGTGGTATTCTGATGGGCGACGAAGTACGGGATTCAGTTCCCAATATCACGGCTTCGGCAGTGTGATACCCATTCATCATTTTATTGAACTGAAGAAATGCTTCCTGTAATCTGCCTGCAACAAATGGTGGAAGGATTTCATGCAACGGCGCAGAAACAATACCGGGATTATATGAACAATCAGGCAAAGAAGAAGAAATAACTCCTTTAGTAAAATCTGTAATCCGTTGAGCCGGAGCCGATTGATTCATACCGGCAGCGCGCCAGCATGCATCCTCCACCCTGCGCTGCAATTCCAGACCGGCAAAAGGTCCATACTCCGAAAGGTAAGCTATATCCGAAGGATCTATCTGAACTACAATTCCTGAATTGGCGTAAGGAGAATTTCTCCGGCTATTCGACATTCCGTTCACTACAACCTGCCCGGATTCGGTTGCTGCCGGAACTATAATCCCTCCCGGGCACATACAGAAAGAAAATACCCCACGCCCCTCTACCTGCTTCACAAGACTATAAGGAGCTGCCGGCAAATATTGATCACGAGGTGATTGCCGGTATTGAATGCTGTCGATAAGAGCCTGTGGATGCTCGGCCCGAACGCCCAATGCGAAGCTTTTAGCTTCAAGAGCAAGGCCTTTTTTATGTAATAATTCGTAAATATCACGGGCTGAATGGCCGGTTGCAAGTATCACAGCCTGGGCTTCGTAACGTTCACCGTTTTTATCTTCAACACCCTTTACTTTACCATTCTGAATGATAATATCAGCGATTCGTCGGTTAAAGTATATTTCACCACCGGCATCAAGTATGGTCTGGCGCATAGCACCGATAATTGCCGGGAGTTTGTCCGTTCCAATGTGAGGATGGCTATCGATCAGAATATCTTCGTCAGCGCCATGCGACACTAACATAGCAAGGATTTCGCTGATATTTCCACGTTTTGTGGACCGGGTATACAGTTTACCATCGCTGTAGGTACCAGCTCCGCCTTCGCCAAAACAATAATTTGAATCAGGATTTACAATATGCTCGCGGTTAATCTGGGCTATATCGAACTTTCGGGCTTTCACATCTTTTCCCCGCTCAATTATAATTGGCTTCATGCCATTTTCGATCAGAGTGAGCGCGGCAAAAAGCCCGGCAGGACCAGCGCCAACAATTATCACAGGAATCTTGCGGCTGACATCAGTATAACTTTTTCGTATAAACTTACGAACCTCTGTTGGCTGTTCATCAATAAAAAGTTCGGCTTTCATACGGACTTTCACTTTGGATGAACGTGCATCAACTGAACGTTGAAGAGGATTGAGATGTTTAATCCGCCCTGGTTGAATACGAAGTACATGAGCAAAGGCAGTTTTCCATCCCGAAGGGTCGGCAGCCTGTTTCGGGGTCATGGCGATTTCAATTTCTTTGCGCATTGTATAGTATAAGGTGATTTTAGGGAAGGCTGCCGGTATAATTTATCAAAAACCGGATATTGTTGTTACAAACAGCCTGGGGGAGTTAATGTTTACCTGGATTGAGCATTTAATTACTCAAAAGTAAATGAAATCTGGAATATTTTAGAGCTCATCCGATCAATTGCGCCGGTATAAATATTATTATCCCGTTTCAGGATATCAAACAATCCGTACGACATGGATATTTCAGTTCCAAACTTGAAATATGCAGTGTAAAAATCAAATCCAACTCCACCCAATGCATAAATATCTTTTCGGTTTATAAAGACATTAGCATCAGCGTTTTCCGCCTTTTTCTTAGAATTTGACGCCAGGTCAAGCGAATATTTTCCACCAGCCAATATATATGGCCTTACATTGTGAATTCTCTTTGCTTTAAATCTAACCCATAATGGAAATTCAACATATGTCGATTGTATATTTTTACTTACATAAAGCATTTCCGGCGTACTGCTCCTGTAATAGTTTTTTATTGTATAATCCAGGTTTCGCTCACCAAACGTTAAGGAAGGCGTAAATCTTAAATCAAAATATTGTCCCAACCGGAGATTCCCAATTATTCCAATTACAAACCCAACGGTTGGCGCTGCCTCAACATTAAAAAGATTAGCGGAGTCACTGTTCTGATCGGGCATAGGATGTTCCAGAGCGTTGGTAAAATAAAATTTATTCTGATAACCCGGTGTCGTTTTTAAGGTGAACAGCATTTCATTTATGCCAAGCAGAAATCCGAAATGATAAGGCGCGTTATCATAATCAGGTTTGTTTGGAACTTGCTTTGATTGCGAAAAAACCTTACCAGTAAAGCAAAGTAACAGGAAGAAGATAAAAAATTTAGGAGTACGGAACATGAACATTTTAAGTGGTGATAAAAAAACGGCGCAAGTCCTTATTTAGTATACAAAACAGCTTTATCGGTCAATATTTGTATAAAAACCTATAAAAAAGCCCTATTTTTTTCCAATATACAGATTTGTGATCCCAAAACTCAGACTGATAAATTCAGCCTGGCTGAAACCGGCTTCGAGCAATATTTTAATAAACTGTTCATCCTGAGGGAAGGCTGCCACCGATTCGGGAAGGTATGTATATGCCGTGGAATCTTTGGATACCAGGCGGCCTATTACGGGTAAGATAAAACGTGAATAAAACCCAAAGAGCTGCTTAACCGGAAAATGCTGAGGTTTCGAAAATTCAAGAATAAAAGCGCGGGAACCTGGTTTCAACACTCTGCACATTTCACTCAAACCTTTAGGCAGATTTTCGTAATTGCGAACTCCAAAAGCTACCATAGCGGCATCAAATTCAGCTTCCCTGAAAGGAAGATTTTCAGAATCAGCCTTGAGCAAAGTAATCATGTTTCCCAAGCCAAGTTTATTCACTTTTTCCTGTCCGATCGCCAGCATTTCCTCAGCAATATCAGTTCCCGTTATATTTACAGGGTTAATCTTGGAAGCTGCTATTGCAAGATCAGCAGTGCCGGTGGCCATATCGAGAATCCGGTTGGGACTATCCTGTGCCATCAGTTTGACTAGTTTTTTCCTCCATCCTTTGTCAATTCCTATCGACAATAAATGATTCAATAAATCATAACGACCTGCAATATTATTAAACATGACCTGAACCTGCTGTTTGCGGCCTGGAGTTTGTGTAATGGGAGGTTTGGACATGCTTAGGTATAAATGTTTTAGTTTTGTTATAAAAAAGGTGAACTTCAGGAGTTAGTGGTTATGAATACGTATCCTATTTCCTGGTTCCAGATTCAAGTCTCCAGATTCCAGTCTCCGGATTCTGAATTTGAAGCGCTACAAGTCTTCAGATGCTTCAGCCATAAGTCTGAATTTATCTACAGGCACCACACCTGCCTGCTCGCAAACCAGTCCGCCGGCAAGGTTTGCCAAAGCAGCCATACGAAAATGATCTGTTTTGGCAGCCAGGCAAAGTGCTGCAACACTAATAACGGTATCGCCGGCACCGGAAACATCAGCTATACTGCGCATTTCTGCCGGAATAATTTTCGAACTGATACCGTTTGAGTCTTTGACACTAATAAAAATACCATGTTCGGATAATGTAATCATTACCAATTCTATATTCTGGCATTCATGTAACGTTCCGGCTGCTTTATCAAGGCTTTCAATTGACATAGGATCAACATCAATCTTCAGCCCTTCAACGATCTCTTTCAGGTTTGGTTTGAAAAGAGTTATGCCTTTGTAAGCGGTAAAGTTCTTTTTCTTGGGATCAACAGCGACAGGTATTCCATTTCCCGAAGCAATTTCAATCACTTTTTCAATTACTTCGGGCGACAAAACACCTTTGTTATAATCCTGTAAAATAATAACATCTGGTTTTTGTTCCGTGATCAATTGAGAAATACAGTTGATAAGATTGGTAAAATCATTTTCATCGAGATCTGTATCAATTTCTTCGTCAACCCGCAGCATTTGCATGCGATTACCGATAATCCTGAATTTTGTGGTTGTAATTCTTTCGCTGCTGCGGATGATCCCATTGGTTTTCAGACCCTCTTTTTTCATCAGGTCAAGAAGCTCATCACCATGTGTATCGTTACCAATCACCGAACATAAAATAGCTTCAGCACCCAGTGATCGGATATTAAGCGCTACATTGGCGGCACCTCCAAGCATACTATGCCTTTGCTTCAGAGCAACAACGGGTACCGGGGCCTCAGGTGAAATACGATCAACTTTTCCAACCAGATACGAATCTATCATCACATCACCAATAACAAGCACCTTGCATGTATTGAATTTGTTAAACAGATTCTTGATGTCTTTTTCGGTAAATAACATATTTTGGAAAAGTATTGGTGTAATCAGGTTTAAATCCCGAATATTTTATTTCAGTTTCGCCAGTGCTTCTTTAATACGTTTGATGGCTTCCCGAAGATTGTCTTCGGACGTTGCATAGGAAATACGGATACAATCTGGTGATCCGAACGCTGCTCCTGGTACGATGGCAACAAAAGCTGTATCCAGTAAATAATCACATAAATCAGATCCTGAAAGAATTACTCTATCTCCAACTGATTTGCCATAATAAGATGTCACATCAGGAAAAAGATAAAAAGCTCCGTCGGGAACATTTATTTTAATACCTGGCGTTTCGTGCAATAAGCTAATGGCCAGGTTGCGACGATATTTAAACGCTTCAACCATCATCTTTATTTCAGGACTTTCGGCAGGATCGGTATTCATTGCAACAATTGCAGCCCGTTGGGTAATTGAGCAGGTAGCTGAAGTAATTTGGCCCTGAAGTTTCTCGCAGGCTTTCGAAATTTCCTTGTTTGCTGCCATGTAACCAAGACGCCATCCTGTCATTGCAAAACCTTTGGAAAGCCCGTTTATCAGAATAACCCTGTCGTGTATGTTTTTGAAAGAAGCTATACTATGGTGCTTTCCGTTAAAATTTATGTTCTCATAAATTTCGTCGGAAATAATAAATACCTGGGGATGAAGCGCAAATACATCAGCGAAAGCCTTAAGTTCGTCGTAAGTGTATACAGTTCCGGACGGATTGCATGGACTGCTAAACATAAATACCTTGGTAGCAGGAGTAATGGCTGCTTCAATCTGTTCGGGTGTAACTTTAAAATCAGTCTGAATATTCCCTTCGATAAAAACACCTTTGCCACCAGCAAGTTTGATAATCTCTTTATACGAAACCCAGTAAGGAGCAGGAATCAAGACTTCATCTCCAGGATTCACCAGGCTAAGTATAGCGTTTGCCAGGGCTTGCTTCGCCCCTGTTGAAACTACAATCTGTTCGGATGAATAATCCAGCCCGTTGTCGCGTTTAAGCTTGCAGGCAATAGCCTGCCTGAGTTCGGGATATCCCGGAACAGGCGTATAATGTGAGTAATTTTGGTCAATTGCTTCTTTAGCTGCATCCTTAACATGATCAGGAGTATCAAAATCGGGTTCGCCGATACTTAGATTGATGACATCAAAACCTTGAGCACGGAGCTCGCGGCTGCGACGGGTCATTGCCAGAGTTTCTGATTCGGCAAGAAGGTTTATCCTGTCAGACAAGTAGTTCATGGTTAATTTTCTTTAGACAACATGACTGGCAAAAGTAGAAAAATTATTTACGTTACAATATTTTTGGAGCATCTATTGTTAACTAAATAACATTAAACATACCTATCAATCAATATTTCAGAATGTTACATGACTATTTCATCAAAAGTCGTTACAAAATATTGATACGCTCAGCACTCAAACCCAGCAATCATACTGGTAATTCAGATATTGTCTGTCATCAAAAAAATATCCTGTATTCTTTCATTCAAATGCTGATATTGTGTAACAAACATAATTACAAAATGTTACCAGAGGCTTTAAAAATAATGGAACAATCATTCTTAAGCCAAATTGTTTATCATTTCATACTGACAGGTAAAAGTTTTCCAGATTCCTGGGTATAAATTTAAATACAAAGGTAATTTTCACGAAATTTGTCCATATATATCTACGCTATGTTAGCATTATTCGAATTATTAAAATACACGATTCCATCGCTGGTTGTGCTTGCCACGGCCTACTACCTGTTAAAAATGTTCCTGGATAAGGAAGCCGAAAAAACTCAAATGCAAATGCGGCTCGACGTACAGAAGATAAGTCTGCCTGTACGGATGCAGGCTTACGAAAGACTTGTGTTACTGCTCGAACGGATAGAACCTGCCGGTTTACTCGTAAGGACTAATTCGCCTGGCATGAATGCCTCACAATTGCAATCGGCACTCATTCAGTCCATACGTTCTGAATTTGAGCATAATCTTTCACAGCAATTGTATGTTTCAACCAAAGCCTGGGAAATGGTACGCAATGCGCGCGAAGAAGCTATCAAACGCATTAATACCTCCGCTATGAAGTTAACTCCCGAAGCAACTTCCACCGACCTTGCCAGCCTGATACTTATCAATGACATTGACGCTGAGCAGTCAGCGGTAAAAGGAGCTCTCGACCTATTGAAATCTGAGGCAAGGAATAACTTCTTCTAATTCTTTTCAATTTCCACTTTATTCTTGCTGATCGGAATCCTGTGTGAATAGGACCGAACTATTTTCATGGTTTTCTGTTTAACTATTATCAAAAATAGCTAAACAATGCAACGATTCGAATACACTCAGTTTGTACCTGCCAGCCTTGATGTGGTTTGGGATTTCTTTTCATCACCTGCAAACCTTTCAAAAATTACTCCTCCTGAAATGGGATTCCTGATAACATCGCCCGAACAACCAGAGATGTATGCCGGCATGTTCATTACCTACAAAGTTAGCCCGGCGCTTGGTATCAAGCTGGATTGGGTAACCGAAATCACTCAGATAAACCAGAGGAAATTCTTTATTGATGAACAAAGGCGCGGCCCTTACAGCATCTGGCATCATGAACATCATTTTAAAGAAGTGAAAGGCGGAGTAGAAATGCGGGATATTCTTTATTATGCTATTCCATTTGGCTTTATAGGCAAATTTGCCAACCTGATATTTGTTCGCAATAAAGTGAAACAGATTTTCAGTTTCAGGAAAAAGCGGATAGAAGAGCTGTTTCCTTCAGGTAAATAATTGATGATTTCAATCCATATAAATAGATTATTGCCAGAGTTTCAGAATTAAATTATCGCTTAATTTCCGCAAATTCAGGAAAATTTTGATACGACTACGCCATAAGATTTTTGAATTTTAAACACAAAAAAAATGCCTTTCAGCATTTTTAGTTCCAAATCGGGAAATTATTTTAAAATCGGGAATGAAAATTATCGGTTAACATGTAACGATGCATTTCAATCACATATATCTGATTTTCATGTTATTTGAAATTTTTCATGGCGATCCCATGGCAAAGCAAAATAGCTTGCCTTAAAGCCTAACTATTCCTGATATAGCGGATAGTGTAATTCACAAACTAGTTGAGTACAAAGTCACTATCAGAAACTTCTATTTCCAGGTCAGCTCCAACCAACTCAGCCAGCCATTTGCAATCACGTTTGATAATCAGCCGGATTTCGGTAAATCCTAGAACGGGGAATTTGAGTGTTGCCAGCATAACTATAAATTTTAATGGTTAATACTTTATTTATGAATCATAAACGTTAATCTGAACTAATTATTTATCAACTTGCACCTAAAAAGTAACTTTTCACATATTTTATGATTTAGCAGTAAATTTGTGTCAGGTTTCTGTTCAATCTGAAATCTATAATGGTAATACGAAAAGTGTGCCACACCCAAAACTTCTGTTTATTTCGTTTTGAATTTATCTGGTTTCAATAAATATTGAACTGAACAAACTTCTGATATCCTTGGTTTTATTATCTTTGAAATAATTCTGTAAGTACCGGATTTAAATACTTCAACTGTAGTAATTATGCCCTATTATAATACTCTGGGAAGTATCCCCCGAAAACGTCATACGCAATTCCGTAAACCGGATGGCGGTCTTTATTCCGAGCAATTGGTAAGCACCGAAGGGTTCTCTGACGCGTATTCAATTACCTATCATGTTCATCCGCCAACTATGGTTAAATCCATTGATGAACCTTATTCCGTTGCGCCTGAGCTATCAGTGCTGAACAATACGCAACATCGCAGCCTACATGGCTTTTCGGTAAACCCTGAAGATGATTTTCTTCGAAGCAGGGTTCCGGTTCTGGTAAACTCCGATTTATATATTTCGCTGGCTGCACCACGGCAATCAATGAAAGATTATTTTTATCGCAACGCATCAGCCGACGAACTGCTCTTTATACACGAAGGCGAAGGAATATTGCGCACCATGTATGGCGAAATTCCTTTCCGCAATGGCGATCATGTGGTGATTCCGCGGGGTGTTAGTTACCAGATTGAATTTGAAAATGAACGGAACCGGCTGTTCATCATTGAATCTTTTACGCCCTTCAGATTTCCAAAACGTTATGTTAATCATTTTGGTCAACTTCTTGAACATTCCCCTTTCTGCGAACGCGATATCCGAACACCTCGTGACCTGGTTACCATTGATAAAAAAGGAGATTTCAAAATTCTGATCAAAAAGAATGATATGATTTTCCCTTACCACTTTGCTACGCATCCTTTTGACGTTGTAGGATGGGACGGTTGCCATTATCCATGGGCTTTCTCCATTCACGATTTTGAGCCTATAACGGGAAGGCTGCATCAGCCACCGCCAGTACATCAAACATTGGAAGCCAACAACTTTGTGATGTGCGCATTTGTGCCCAGGCTGTATGATTACCATCCTGCTTCAATTCCTGCTCCATATAACCACAGCAATGTTGATTCGGACGAGGTGCTTTATTATGTTGAAGGTGAATTCATGAGCCGTAAGCATGTGGATCGCGGACAAATAACATTGCATCCTATCGGTCTGGTACATGGCCCTCATCCAGGCACGGTTGAAAAGAGTATCGGACTAAAAGAAACGAATGAATTAGCCGTAATGGTCGATACTTTTAACCCATTGAAACTTACCAGGCAGGCATTGGAAATAGAAGAGAAAGACTATTATAAATCGTGGTTGGAATAATAAAAGAGTTTCGATGTTTCAAGTTTAAAACATCCTGGTATGTAGTTATACTACTAACGCGATAAATTTCCAAATTTGTAAAGTCCCAAAACCCAAATTACAAGTCCCAAATTACAAGAAGTATTGCAGAGTAGGCCTTGGAATTTGCCTGCCTGACTGCGTCAGCAGGCAGGGAATCTGGTTCTTGAGATCTGAGTCCTTGATTAATGCGAAATTTTGCCCCATGTCAGGTATAACATTCTTACCGGATTCAATATCAAATAAATACATTTACAGTTGACAACACACTTTAAATCTTTATTAAAAGTTAAATTCAGGAAAAATAGAAACATTATGAAAAAAGCACTTTTTATTTGTTTATTGGTGATAACTTATTCTGGAGCATTCTCCCAATCCGGGACCAAAGTGGTAATAGGCACCATCGACTCATTACATTCCAAAATTTTAGGTGAACAACGTAAGATCTGGGTTTATGTACCAAATAGCGAACCTGGCGGAATCTATTCAAAACAGCGTTATCCCGTTGTTTACCTGCTCGACGGAGATGCCCATTTTTATTCAGTAGTAGGGATGATCCAGCAATTGAGCCAGGTGAATGGAAATACTATCTGCCCTGAAATGATCGTTGTTGGTATTCCGAATACTGACAGAACAAGAGATTTAACCCCAACTCATATTGTATCAGACCTTCCTATGATGGACAGTGCTTCATCCGTCAATTCAGGAGGCGGCGAAAAATTCATTTCTTTTATCGAAAAAGAATTAATTCCTCATATTGATTCATTATACCCGACTGAGCCTTACCGTATGTTGATCGGCCATTCATTTGGAGGCTTGACTGTAATTAATACAGTTATTCATCACACTAATCTGTTTAATTCATATGTAGCCATCGATCCCAGCATGTGGTGGGATAATGGAGCGTTTTTAAAAGAAACAAAATCAGCGTTAACGACAAAAGATTTCAAAGGCACTACGTTATTTCTGGCAATTGCGAATACAATGCCCGACGGAATGGATACATTGAGTGCGAAAACAGACACGAGCCTTGACACGAAGCACATCCGTTCTATTTTAGAGCTCAACTCTTACCTGGGCAGAACCAAATCAAAGTCATTAAAAAGTAAAACAAAGTATTACAATGACGACAACCACGGGTCCGTACCCCTGATTGCCGGGTATGACGCGCTGCATTTCATTTTCGATTATTTTCCTCTGAAGCTAACCCGGCCTGAATATATGGAAATGAATAAAGACGTGATTTTAAAAATTGAAAAGCATTATGAAGATGTATCCAAACATCTTGGTTATAAAGTTAAATTACCCGAAAGCATGGTTAATAATTTGGGGTATCAAAAATTAGGTGCTAAAAACTTTGAAATAGCAGAATATCTATTCAGGCTAAATACTGCTAATTATCCTGAAAGTGCTAATACGTATGATTCACTTGGAGATTTATACGATGCCAAAGGAGACAAAAAAAATGCCATCATCAATTATCAAAAAGCATTGTCGATAAAAGAAATACCAGAAACAAAAGCGAAATTAGAAAAACTGGAACAAAAATAAATGGCATTCCCCAAAACCAAATTTTACACATGAATAATAACGACTTTCTTCCTATCAATGGGACTGATTATGTTGAATTTTATGTAGGAAATGCCAAACAGGCTGCGCATTTTTATCAGACAGCCTTTGGATTTCAGCCCTTGGCATATGCTGGCCTGGAAACAGGATTGACTGATCGCACCTCTTATGTATTACAGCAAGGCAAAATACGCTTTATTCTTACCTCCGCCCTTGTACCTGGTTCCGAAATTGGCGAGCACGTAAAGCAACATGGTGATGGAGTTAAAGTTGTTGCCTTGTGGGTTGATGATGCACGCAAATCATTTGAAGAAACTACAAATCGTGGCGCAAAAGCGTATCAGCATCCAATTACTGACAAAGATGAGAATGGTGAAGTTGTTTTATCCGGTATTCATACCTACGGTGAAACAGTACATATTTTTGTTGAACGAAAAGATTATAAGGGCGTTTTTCTGCCTGGTTATATCAAATGGGAACCTGAATACCGGCCTGCTGATGTGGGATTAAAATATATCGATCACATGGTTGGCAATGTCGATTGGGGACAAATGAATACCTGGACTGAATTTTATGCAAATGTTATGGGATTCAACCAGTTAATTTCCTTTGATGATAACGATATTTCAACCGAATATACCGCATTGATGAGTAAGGTAATGTCGAACAACAACGGTTATATCAAATTTCCCATCAATGAGCCGGCTAAAGGAAAGAAAAAATCGCAGATTGAAGAATATATTGACTATTACCGGGGTTCAGGCGTTCAACATGTGGCGATGGCTACTGACAATATTATGAATACAGTTGGTGAATTACGTAAAAGAGGAGTTGAGTTTCTTACTGTGCCTGATGCGTATTACGAAACTGTATCGGAGCGTGTTGGATTAATTGAAGAAGATTTAAAAACACTTCAAAAACTGGGCGTTCTTATTGATCGTGATGAGGAAGGTTACCTGCTGCAACTCTTTACCAAACCTGTTGAAGACCGCCCAACCGTATTTTATGAAATTATCCAACGTAAAGGTGCTAAATCATTTGGGAAAGGTAATTTCAAGGCGTTGTTCGAAAGTATTGAACGGGAACAGGCGAAGCGTGGAACGCTTTAAAGGATTTCGGATTTGCGAATGCGGATTATGGATTTTGGGCCTATTGAATATTTATTCAGAAATAACCTTATTCCTCAAAACTAATCCTGTCGAACATTTCAAACTCATCAACCATTTCAAACTCTTCAAACCTTTCAAACATTAACAAATGAAATCCTGGATTGAAATAAAAGCAGAAAGTGACTTCACGTTGTACAATATTCCTTTCGGAATAGGTTTGATTCCGGGAAGCGGAAAGTGTATTTGTACACGAATTGGTGATACAATTGTCAATCTGGCAGGAATGGCAAGACTTGGCTATTTTGATCAAATCGGATTTAAAGTTTCGGATTTTGAAAAACCAGTTCTGAACGATTTTATAGCGAAAGGTAAAAAATCTGCAAGCAAAATACGATCTATACTACAGGATTGCTTCCTGGAAAACAGCTGCAGTGATTCAGAAATGGCATTGATCACACAGATGGCTCTTCACGATGTTTCAGAAATTCAAATGCTGATGCCGCTGCAGGTTGGCGATTATACGGACTTTTATTCCAGTATCGAGCATGCCACCAACGTTGGAATGATGTTCCGCGATCCGGGTAACGCATTGTTGCCTAACTGGCGGCACATACCTGTCGGATATCATGGTAGAGTTTCCAGTATCGTTGTTTCAGGAGCAGAGATTCACAGGCCAAAAGGTCAGATTAAACCTACAAATGCTGATTTACCATATTTCGGCCCAACAAAGCAACTGGATTTTGAGCTGGAAACAGCTTTCATTATTGGTAAGGAAAATGCACTTGGAGAAAGTATTTCAACTTCGGAAGCCGAGGATTATATTTTCGGAATGGTGCTTTTCAACGATCTTTCAGCTCGCGATATTCAAAGCTGGGAATATGTGCCTCTCGGTCCATTTCTTTCAAAGAATTTCGCGTCTGTAATTTCTCCATGGATCGTAACTTTGGATGCGTTGGAACCTTTCAGGTGCAGTGGCCCGGAACAATTGCCGGAAGTGCTTCCCTACCTGCAATTCAATGGTAATCGCAATTTTGATATCAATCTACAGGTAAAAATCAAACCCGAAAAAAGTGAGGAATTAATCGTCAGCAATTCAAATTTTAAATACATGTATTGGAATATGAGCCAGCAACTTGCACATCATACCATTAATGGCTGCAATATGCGTATCGGCGATCTGTGTGGAAGCGGAACCATCAGCGGACCTGATACCGAAAGCTACGGTAGCATGCTTGAGCTTACGTGGAAAGGAACAAAGCCAATTATACTTACTGATGGAAGCGAACGCAAGTTTATTAATGATTTTGATACTGTAATTTTGCATGGTTTTGGTGAAAAAGACGGAATAAGAGTTGGTTTTGGTGAAGCAGTTGTCAGGATTTTGCCGGCAAAATAAATAATCACATTTTAATCTGGAATCTATAATCAGAAAATGGAAATCAGAAAACCAAGATTTCAATTCTAAATTCATAACTCATAATTTATAACTTACAATTCACCATGTCAATCATAGATCCCAACATCATTCCTTCACATATTTTACATCGCAATTTACTAAGTGCCATCGCGCCGCGTCCGATTGCTTTTGCAAGCACCATTGATAGAATGGGAAAGGCAAACCTCGCGCCATTCAGTTGTTTTAATGTTTTTGGAGTCAATCCAAGCACATTGATTTTTTCGCCATCACGCAGTGGCCGCACTAATGAAGTAAAGGATACTTACCTGAATGTGAAAGAGGTTCCTGAGGTAGTTATTAATGTTGTAACCTACGCCATGGTTGAGCAGATGAACCTTGCCAGTACAGAATTCCCGCGAGGGATAAATGAGTTTTTTAAGTCTGGCTTCACCCCTGTTCCATCCGAAAAAATTAAACCATTCAGGGTAAAAGAATCGCCGGTTCAAATTGAATGTAAAGTCAGGCAGGTGATTGAAACAGGAAGTGGAGCGGGTTCAGCAAACCTGATTATTTGCGAGGTTTTATTGATTCATGTCAATGATAATGTCATGGATAAGACAGGAATGATTGATTCCCGTAAACTTGACTTAGTTGGACGATTGGGATCTGATTATTATGTAAGAGCATCCGGGCGTGCGCTTTTCACTGTTGAAAAACCAGCAAGTAAAAATGTTATCGGTGTTGATTCACTACCGGAAGATATACGGATGAGCAATATACTTTCAGGGAATGATCTCGGAAGGTTAGGCAGTTTGCAACTGGCACCAACAGCACATGAAATAGAAAAATTCAGGGAGTCGCCGGTTTTCAGAACCATTACCACAAAACACGCTGGTTATATTGAGAAAATCACAGAAGAATCACATAAATTGGCTCATGCAATGATCAGTGCCGATGAGATAAAACAAGCTTTATTATTATTACTGACAGCAAGCAATATGCACGTCAGGGATTGATAAATAAGGATAATCCATCATTGATAAGGCTTTGCGTTTCTTTATTTTTCGTTGAAAGAGCTTTCAGAAAACTGTTGATTTCCTTCGTTACCTGATCTTTCTCATCCTTCAGGAACTCAGCCATTTCCAATGGCAATAACCATTCATTCGGAAATTCAGATTTCAATATTTGCCATATACGCTTAAGTTTATCAATATCTCCGGCGTTTTCACGCAACCATCTCACTTCACTGTATAATGAATGAAGCCGAAGTGTCTCACCTGAATATTGAATATGATGCGTCTTTTCTTTTGGTGCGGGATATTTCAATCCGAAGGCGTCAGGATCAGCAGGGCCGGCAAAAGAGGAAATTATCTTCTCGCCCAAAGCCATATCGTACATTCCCCATTCCGGCTTAAAAAGTTCCTGGTTCCTGTAAATAACTGTGCATTCCACGAATGAAAATAAAAGGTTACGACCTTGCATGCGGATTACTCTTTCAAGTCTTCCTTTTACCTGAACTCCGCTGGTGAATTCCAGACGAAGCTCGTTCCCTGGTACAATGCGATTCGAGAAAAGATCACCTTCACTCATGGCATCAATATTGCCACTGATGCCTTTGATTTTTCCAACTGGAGAGCCAAATCCATCCTTATGATACTTGATTCCTTGTCCTTCAAGTTGATGATTATCAAATGAAAGCATTGATGGCCCTTCAAATCCAAGATAAACCGGTTCGTTTTTTTCCTCAACTATTTTCACCAGTTTCCCTGAAATCTGTAATCCTGAACTATATTCTACAGTGCAGGTTGAGCCTGAATTCAAGGCTTTTTTCAGGCTTTCAAATCCGCCTTTTCGCAAAGCCATAGTCTCAAGATATTGTTCCAAAACCAGGTTTAGATGTTTGAAATCCGGGGTCACAAAAAGCTGTGGCTGCTGTGTGGTAATATCAAAAGAATAGTTCTGAGCAGCGATAGAATATGGCAGCTTTTTAATTTTAGACTTCAAGCAATTATGACTTTCGCCAATAGATGAGAGAAGTCCCGCACCATAGATTTTGGGGTTCTCAACGGTTCCTATCAGTCCGTATTCCACCGTCCACCAATGAAGATTGCGAAGCAACGCCATTTCAGAAGGCGCTTTCCTTAGTCCCGTAAGAAGATCGAGTTCGGCTTCTGCCATAGTAATGGCGTTAAATGGTGTGTTGGGATCAGCTTTAAGAATGGAGAGATGCCGGATTGCCGCGTACACCTTTTGATCATACTTTGACGAAAATGCCTTTGCCCCTGCCCGGCCGAAATCACGCAGGTAAGCAGAATACTCTTCATCAGCAATTATCGGCGCATGACCGGCAGCCTCATGAATAATATCGGGTGCAGGAGTATATAAAACCTGGTCGATTGACCTGATATCGGCCGCAATTACCAGCACATTGTGAGCCTGAAATTCCATAAATGCAAGCGGTGGAATAAATCCATCCACAGCAACAGCTGCCCAACCGATTTCCTTCAAAATGCGGTTCATGCCATACATTTGAGGAATACTGTCAGTGCTTATACCAGTACGTTTCAGACCATCCAAATAGGAAGAATGAGCCACAGCAGGAAGATACTTTACGTTCTGCCTCATAATATAACGCCAAACGGCCTGATCCTGTGCGGTATAATTGTTATACGGCTGATCAATTATCAGGCTAAGCAAATGACGTGGAAGCTTGTCAAGCACTTCATTACTTTCCATAGATAGATTTATTGTTCAAACAAAACCAGTACTTTTGAAAATCTTTCCGGAAAGATTTTATCAGACATTAAACACTTTTATAATACAATTGATTTTGCCGACTTCTATTATTTATATTGCCCTTCCTGTAATGAATGAAATGGAACGCCTGCCCATGCTCATCAAGGCGGTAATGGAACAGACTGAACAACATTTCCGGCTGGTTGTATGTATTAACCAACCGGATAGCTGGTGGCATGATCCTGAACATCTACATATTTGCGAAGAAAACCAGTTAACAATCAGCTACCTCGAATCGCTGAGTGACAGAAGAATTGAAATTATCGACAGATCATCGCCAGGAAAGGGATGGCCGCCAAAAGCTCATGGAATTGGTGTTGCCCGCAAACTCCTGATGGACCATATCTCAAAAAATGCAAATGAAAACGATATTATTATCAGTATGGATGCCGATACGGTTTTTAATAAGGAATATTTCGCGTCCGTTTCAGAAAATCTCCGGCTTAACCCGGCTGCATCAGCCATTGCTATTCCTTATTATCACAAACTAACTTACAATAATGAGCTGGATCGCGCCATGCTTCGGTACGAGATTTATATGCGTGCTTTTGCCATCAATTTGTGGCGTATCGCAAGCCCGTATTGCTTTTCAGCACTTGGGTCAGCAATAGCTTTACCGGTATGGGCTTACAGGGCTGTAGGTGGAATGACGCCGAAACTGAGTGGTGAAGATTTTTATTTCCTTCAGAAAATAGTGAAAACCGGGCGATTACTTCATTTCAACGGAGAAATCGTGTTCCCCGCCGCCCGCTTATCCGACAGGGTTTTCTTTGGAACCGGACCGGCATTAATTAAAGGCATTGAAGGTGATTGGAGCAGTTACCCGGTATACAGTTACCGGCTTTTTGATAAAATTGCTGACACATACAAATTATTCGGCCCTCTATATACTAAGGATGTAGCGACTCCACTCGATAATTTCCTTATAAAAAGATTCGGAGAGCTACCATGGAAAGCGCTGAGGCTTAATTTTAAGTCGCAGGGGCATTTTATCCGCGCATGCCACGAAAAAATAGATGGACTACGTATTCTTCAGTTCCTGAAGGAAAGCCAGCCTCCGGATGAAAAAATAAGTGAAGCGTCGCTTTCAGAGCTTCTACTAAGTTACAAAAACCAGTTTCCCGAACTGATTAGCGATGTAGCTACAAATGTTGATTTTACCCTAACTGCCATTACTGAACTTGATCGTATCCGAGATATCCTTTTTGAAATCGAAATGTCATACCGTAAAATCCATTGGAATGATTTTACAGGATTAACGACTATGTATAATTAAAACAATTTTTTGTTTAACATTTTTTTAATTTCATTAAACAATGCTAATAAATTCTTGTTATTTAACCAAAACTAAATAACATGAAAGCAAAAAGTCTCAGAATAGCATTAGTACTCTGCTTAACTTTTGTATCATTTAATTCAGCTTTTACGCAGGTACAAGTTGTATCACCAAATGGAGGCGAAACGTGGGTTTCAGGGGATTCAACCCTAATTCAATGGATAAACCAGGGAGAAGCCGGTGATTTTACAATCTTTTACACATACGATAATGGAATCAACTGGTTTAAACAGTTTGATGTAAAAAGCATAACCGGTTTGAATGAGATTAAGTTTGTGCCTGATTTTACCCCAAACGATCAGGCAAAGATCCGGATCAGCAGTAATTCGAATCCAGCTATTTACGATGAAAGCGACAATGTTTTCACTGTTAAACTTGCTGCCAATTATATTTACGGTCCCTATACCAGTCAGGTATTTTATCATGGGGCACAAATTAACGTTCAGTGGTTCAGTAATTCCAATCCGGTCAATATCGACCTTTCATCGGATAGAGGGATTACCTGGACACAGATTGACACCAATATAAATGGAGGAACTTATAAATTTACGGCTCCGCAAATCAACTCTTCCGAATGCCGAATCAGACTTACTGATGCCACCAACCCTTCTGTTGTTAGTAAAAGCCAGGTTTTTTCTGTTTTGCCACCACCCTTGTTAAGAGTTTTAAGTCCGAATGGTGGTGAGGAATGGACTTTCAAAGGCAATAATGTTGTTTCATGGAGTGGTTCCGGAATTTCATCCTACGTAACAATTGAACTTTCCACAAATGGTGGTACTACCTGGCAGATAATCAGTTATGAAAACAGTTCTCCAACCGGTGGAACAGCTCAAATTTCAACTCCGACAGAATCAACTTTGAATGCTTTAATCAGAGTTTCAGATCCAAATACGCCAACCACATTCGATGTCAGCAATGCACCTTTTAAAATTACAATTCCACCATTTCCCATTTATGAACCTAAAACCGGCATGTCGTACTATACAAATCAGCCAATTCATTTAATGTGGGATTCATTTAATGCATCAAAGGTGAATGTACAGATTTCTACTGATAATGGGATTTCTTTCAATACTGTTGGATCAAATTTACCTGCGGCTCAAAACTATTATACTTTTGATGCACCTTCAGCTGCATCCCAGAATTGTATCATTAAAATTGTTAGCAGTAATGATACATCTGTGTTTACACTCAGCCAAGTTTTCTTCGTTGTGAATAATCCTGTGCTCACACTTTTGAGTCCTTCAGGTGGCGAGTTATGGGACAACGATTCAACGTATTCCATAACCTATTCCTATTCGGGAGCAATTCCTGAAAAAACATATTTGTTACTCGAATTCTCATCCGATAACGGACAAAACTGGACAAACGTAGGTTGGATCAATTATCTTGAGAATAAGAACTCATTTAGTTGGAAAACGCCTGTTCAACTATCCGGTTCATGCCTGATCAGAATTTCTGATTACTATTACCCATTTATTGCTGATACAAGTCAATCGGTATTCTCTATTTTGGAAATCCCTGCTGTTGATATATGTATGGTTAGTGTGGACTCCATTTCGGGAAAAAATATCATCCTATGGAACAAAGTACAGAATAATCTCATCTCGGAGTACGTGATTCTAAAGGAAGGTAATGTATCCAATGTATACCAGGAAGCTGGAATTGTTTCATCCACTGCGGTTTCAACTTTTATTGATATCAATTCGAATCCGCGTGAAAAAGCTACACGGTATAAAATTGCATTCAGAGATTCAAATGGCATTCTTTACGGGGCGGGCTCATTTCATCAGACAATTCATCTTTCAATAAACCAGGGTGTCGGCAATACATGGAACCTGGATTGGAGCCCTTACCAAGGTTTCCCGGTGAGTTCATACAATATTTACAGGGGCAGCAATACCTCGAATATGCAACTCATTGGCACTGTTTCAGGTAATTTCACCTCATATACTGACCTCAATGCATCGCCAGGTTTTGTGTATTACATGATCGAAGTCATTAATCCCAATAACTGTAACCCCGAAGGTTTTAAATCCGGAATCTACAGCAGTTCTGTTTCAAATATTGTTACAAACAGTATTTTGACCGGGATAAATGATCAGGGTTCAGCAAATCTTGAGGTGTATCCAAATCCAGCAACTGACAGGTTACATATTAAGACGGCTCTTAAAATAAAGGGAAAGATTATTCTTTCCGTTATTTCAACAACAGGCCAGGTGGTTGAAACTCTAAGTATGGATGCTGATGAAATAAATAGCGGATATGTGCTTATGCTTGATAAGATGGCTCCGGGAATCTATAATTTACAGGTTAAGAGTACTGAATCCATAGGATCAGTGAGGTTTATTAAAACCAGGTAACATCTTCGAATAGGTAAAGCCGGCTTTATAAGTTGGCTTTTTTTTAACCTGACGAATTAGTACTTCCTTAGTTTTTATAATAAAAGCATAATTTTCCAACTGATATTCTACCTTTGCCATGTAATAAAAACAGATCAGATGAGTGCGCAGCAAAATCCCACCGATACTTTTGTAAACGAAATGAATTCCTGGCATAACCAGACACTTGGCCTCAAAACGGTGGAAGCCTTGAGAAAAAATCGTTTTGACGCTTCCTTTTTCGAGACACGCGATGAAACTGTTAATGCAGTGATGCAAATGATTACGCCTGGTATGGAAGTCGCTTTCGGTGGTTCGCAAACAGCAAAACAATTGAATTTACAACAATTGGTGATTGATAAAGGTGCTACAATTCTGGACCATAATGCCGCTGGATTAAGCGATGAACAAAAACTGGAAGTTATGCGTCGCCAGCAGATTTGCGATGTTTTTATCTGCAGCAGTAATGCCATTTCCATTCAGGGAGAGTTGTTCAATATTGACGGACACGGTAACAGGGTCGCAGCCATGGCCTTTGGCCCGCGCCGGGTAATTGTTATAGCGGGAGTTAATAAACTGGTTGCGGATGAAGAAGCAGCCTGGCAACGAATCCGGACCATTGCGGCTCCCATCAATTTCAAACGACTGAACAGGCCAAATCCCTGCACAAAACAAGGTGTTTGTATGAATTGCAACTTACCTACGCGCGGTTGTAATATTTATGTTGCTACACGACGTAAACCACCTATGATGGATTTTTCAGTGTATATCCTGAATGATTCGCTTGGATTCTAGTTTTTATCCTATTTGATTTATTTTAATCCGATCTTATCTCTTCTGTACTTCAGCTCTTCCTTTTGATACAAAATCATTATAACCTGCGCATTGGCTATTTATCAATATATGATTGATATTCAGGCTATTATTCAATTATTTTCTCTTTACTAGTTCCGCAAGTCTGCTTACTTTTAAGTGATTAACGTAAATATCGTATTAATTTTTCATAAAACTTGCAATTCATTCAAAGGCTTTCATACTTTTGACCACTGAACCTATATACTATTTGCCATGGATCTGACAATGATTAATGCCATTTCCCCTGTTGACGGACGCTACCGCAAACAGGTTGAAAGTCTTTCTTATTATTTTAGTGAGGCCGCGCTCATAAACTACAGAGTGTTTGTTGAAGTTGAGTATTTTATAGCATTGTGTGAGCTGCCGCTTCCTCAACTAAAAGAAATTGACCGCAAAAAGATTGCAGAACTCCGATCCTTGTGCCGTGATTTTACTTTTACCGATGCACAGGAAATTAAAGAAATTGAGGTAACAACAAATCATGATGTTAAAGCTGTTGAATATTATCTCAAGAAGAGATTCGACAAAATGGGCCTGGCCAAATATAAAGAGTTCATTCATTTTGGTCTCACTTCGCAGGATATCAATAATACTGCCGGACCTTATGCGCTGAAACTTGCCATGGATGAGGTTATTGTTCCTTTGTATGAGGATCTGCTTCAAAAAATGACCAAGCGTGCTAAAGAATGGAAAAAAGTTCCGATGTTGGCGCGTACCCATGGTCAGCCTGCTTCTCCTACAATTTTGGGGAAAGAAATATATGTTTTTGCCGAAAGATTAAAACAACAGCTCAAATTACTTAAAACCATTCCTTTTTCTGCTAAATTTGGTGGTGCAACCGGAAATTTTAATGCGCACTATGTTGCTTACCCTGAGGTTGACTGGTTTGAATTTGCTGATAATTTTGTAAAAAACAAACTTTCGCTCGAACGCCTGCGGTGTACAACCCAGATCGAGCATTACGATAACCAGGCCGCGCTTTTCGACAATATGAAGCGCATCAATACTATACTTATTGATTTGAGCCGCGACATGTGGAGCTACATCTCAATGGAGTATTTCAAACAAAAAATTAAAGCCGGGGAAGTTGGTTCTTCAGCCATGCCACATAAAGTAAACCCGATTGATTTCGAGAATGCCGAAGGCAATTTTGGCTTTGCTAACGCACTGTTTGAGCATCTTTCGGTTAAACTTCCTGTTTCGCGGCTGCAACGTGATTTGACCGATTCGACCGTAAGCCGTAATATTGGAGTTCCTATTTCTCATACGTTAATAGCAATTAAATCCTTGATTAAAGGACTTGATAAATTAATCCTGAACGAAGAGAAAATACATGCTGATCTTGAGAATAACTGGGCTGTAGTCGCTGAAGCAATACAAACCGTTCTGAGACGTGAAGGGTTCCCCAAACCATACGAAACGCTGAAAGAACTTACACGCACAAATATGCATATCGACCATAAGTCGATAAGCGCATTTATTGAAACACTGAATGTGCCGGTAAAAGTAAAAGCGGAATTAAATAAGATTACTCCTTCAAACTATACAGGGCGCTTCGAAATATAAGAAGTGTTAAATTTTGTGCAAATGCATAACATTGTAGCATAAACAGATTGTTTTAAGTAATTTTGCATAAAAATTAAGAACATTTTATGGATTTGAAAGAGATTTTATCCGTTTCGGGCAAGCCAGGCCTTTTTAAAACAATTGCTCAGACTAAAACCGGCGTAATTATTGAATCGCTTATTGACGGCAAACGCATCCAGGCTTTTGCAAGTGACAAAATAAGCTCCCTGGGAGAAATAAGTATTTTTACGACAACCGAAGACATGCCTCTCCGGGAAGTTTTCAGGCTTATCCTTGAGAAAACCGGCGATCAGCCAGTACCAGATTCAAAAGCTGACGATAAAACATTAAAAGCATTTTTTGAAACGGTTATCCCTGATTATGACCGTGAACGTGTTTATATTTCGCATATACGCAAACTCGTTCAATGGTATAATTTATTGATCGCCAATGGCATAAATGATTTTTCAGCTCCTGTTGAAGAAGCTGAAGGAGAATCTGATTCTCCGGGTGACACCGGCGAGGCCGCTGAAGAAAAATAAACATTGAGTCCGTCGTTTAACCATGGCGGACTTTTTTTAAGTATTTTCGCCTGTAATATTGCCCCTGATGAAGAAATTTATCCACGATTTTGAGGTTACTCACAACCACCATATCAGCAACGACTACTTTGCCATTTATCTTAAATGCCCGGTCAACCTGCCGCAGATATTACCCGGGCAGTTTGCCGAAGTGCTGGTAAGCAACTCAACAACCACCTACTTACGAAGGCCATTCTCTATTTACGATGTCGATTACGAAAAGAATGTACTTTCCTTACTTATTAAAAAAGTAGGCAACGGAACTTCTGCCCTTTCAAAGCTTAAAAAAGGTGATATTCTTAATCTGATCTATCCGCTTGGAAATTCTTTCAGTTTGCCTGAAGGAAACAAAGCATTGCTTATTGGCGGTGGAGTTGGCATTGCCCCTATGCTTCTTTTGTCAAAAAATTTGCATGAAAAAGGATTCAAGCCCGATATTCTTATTGGTGGACGTACTTTCAATGACATCGTAGAACCCGAAAAATACAAACCTTACGGCGAAGTTTTTATTACCACCGATGACGGATCAGCCGGCGAAAAAGGAATGGTAACACAGCATTCGTTATTTTCAGAAAAAGTAAAAGAGTACTCCGCTATTTATGCCTGTGGACCTGACCCAATGATGAAAGCCGTTGCCCGGGTTGCTGCAGAGCTTAATATTCCTTGCGAGATTTCACTCGAAAACACTATGGCCTGTGGAATCGGAGCCTGTTTGTGCTGCATAGTTGAAACTGTTGACGGAAACAAAACCACTTGCGTCGAAGGACCTGTTTTTGATACAAGAAAGCTTAAATAGTACCGATCCGGATCAAAACAAATCCGAAATCGAAAATCCGAAATCGAAAATTACAATGCTTGATTTATCTGTAAACATCCATAAATTACTGCTCAAAAACCCGGTTATGTCAGCTTCGGGTACATTTGGCTATGGAATCGAATTTGATGATTTTATTGATGTTAACAGGCTGGGAGGCATACTCACCAAAGCCTGTACTTCGAAAAACCGTGATGGGAACCGTTATCCACGCATGGCTGAAACACCTTCGGGAATGCTGAATTCTGTTGGACTTCAGAATAAAGGAGTCGACTATTTTATCAATACCATTTATCCGAAAATTGAACATTATGATACACATATTATTGTAAATGTTTCAGATTCAACTGTTGAAGGGTATATGGAAGTAGCTGAAAAGCTGAACTCTCTCGAAAAAGTTACCGGAATTGAATTAAATATATCTTGCCCTAACGTAAAAGAAGGCGGAATGGCCTTTGGCACCTCCTGCCCTATGGCTGGCGCTGTTACAAAGGCGGTTCGCGGCGTTTACGATAAAACAATGATCGTAAAATTATCGCCCAATGTGACCAGTATCGCTGAAATTGCCAAAGCAGTTGAAGACGAGGGAGCAGATTCTGTTTCTGTTATAAATACGTTGCTTGGAATGGCTATTGATTCTGAAAAACGCCGACCTATCCTCTCCACAATCACCGGAGGACTTTCAGGCCCGGCCATAAAACCTATTGCGCTTCGCATGGTTTGGCAGGTTTCGAAAGCCGTTAAAATACCTGTTATCGGTTTAGGAGGAATAAGCAATGCATCGGATGCTATTGAATTTCTTCTGGCAGGCGCAACAGCCATACAAGTTGGGACAGCTAATTTTATTGATCCTCAGGTATGTATAAAAATACTGGAAGGAATTGAAGAATACTGTAACCGTCATGGTGTAAAAGATGTGAAGGAATTGATTGGAGCCCTTGATTGCTGACAGTATAGGCGTAGCATGCTACGCATCGAAAATATAATACCTTGAACCTAAAATGAAAAAAACTAATGTCCTTCTTATCGGTAGCGGTGGCCGCGAACATGCCATAGCATGGAAACTTGCACAAAGTCCCTTGCTGAATCAGCTGTTTATTGCTCCCGGTAATGCTGGTACAAATACTGCAGGCAAAAATGTTCAGATAAGTGGTAATGATTTTGAAAGCGTAAGACAGTTTGTTCTGGAAAATCAGGTTGATTTGGTGATAGTCGGCCCGGAAGATCCTTTGGTTCGCGGAATTCACGATTTCTTCCTGAATGATGATTTATTGAAAAATATTCCGGTAATCGGTCCTCAAAAAGCCGGTGCTGAACTCGAAGGAAGCAAGGATTTCGCCAAGCAGTTTATGATCAGGCACGGCATTCCGACCGGCGCGTATAGAACATTCACAAACGATACGCTTACCGAAGGAATAGAATTTCTGAAGACTTTAAATCCGCCATATGTGCTTAAAGCCGATGGCCTTGCAGCAGGAAAAGGAGTTTTGATCTGCAAAACATTTAACGAAGCTGAAATTGAATTGACCGATATGCTTGCCAACCAAAGGTTTGGGAAAGCATCGGAGATGGTTGTTATTGAAGAGTTTCTGGATGGAATTGAACTTTCCGCTTTTGCCATTACCAACGGACATGAATACCTTGTTCTGCCTGAAGCTAAAGATTATAAACGTATTGGCGTTGGCGATTCAGGTCCGAATACCGGCGGAATGGGCTCCATATCACCTGTGCCATTTGCCGGTAAGGAATTTATGCGAAAAGTGGAAGATCGCGTGATCAGGCCAACTGTTGAGGGATTGCAGAAAGATGGTATTCCTTATCAGGGATTCCTGTTTTTTGGATTGATGAATGTAAAAGGAGATCCGTTTGTGATAGAATACAACGTTCGACTTGGCGATCCTGAAACTGAATCGCTTTTACCTCGCATAAAGACCGACCTGCTTGAGATTTTTCTGGCAACAGCAAATGGAAGTCTTTCTGAAATAAAACTTGAAACAGACGAACGCACAGCAGCTTGCGTAATGATAGTTTCAGGTGGTTATCCGGGAGATTATGTAAAAGGCAAGGTAATTACCGGATTGGAAACAGTTGATAAAAGCCTCCTGTTTCATGCGGGTACATCTTCGGAGAATAACAATATTATTAGTTCCGGTGGTCGCGTTATAGCTGTAACAACCCTGGCTGATGATTTAAACTCCGCAATTGCTCAATCTCTTGAATCAGCTTCCCGTATTAAATTCGAAAATTCATATTTCCGTAACGATATCGGGAAAGACCTGATGCAATTTATTTAATAAAAAGTGCAGCTCTAATGCTCAAGTGGATCTCAAAATCAGGAACATTTATTCAGTTTTCAATTTTTATTGTAATACTGGTTGTGACATGGTTTCCGGCTTTCGCAAATCCTGTACTTCCTGTTATATCGCCTTCCGACGGTCCTTTTTATTTGCTGCTGGTAAACTGGATAAATCACTTCCCGACTTTATCTGTTACTATTGCGCTAATCCTGGTAGTTATACAGGCTTTAATCTTGTTCTATATTTTCCAGGCAAATGGTTTTTTTAAGAAGAATAATTTC
Organism: Bacteroidales bacterium; assembly: GCA_963665485.1. Taxonomy (GTDB): domain Bacteria; phylum Bacteroidota; class Bacteroidia; order Bacteroidales; family UBA4417; genus UBA4417. The sequence goes on from OY762227.1 coordinate 4,623,266, forward strand.
CTGCCGGCGATTATTATCTTACTGGCTTACAGTTGGAGTAACAAATATCAGACAATGCACGCCATTTTACCGGCAGGAATCTTCATTGCTGTCGCTTTGAACTCCATCATGTTAATGTACGGGCGACAGGATGCTTACCGCCAGGTATTTACTGCTGCATTTTCCATCGGAATTGCTTCGCTTTTCTATATCCCGCTGGCTTTTCTGTTGCTAATGATTTGGTTCACATTCATTACATACCGTATTTCATCCTGGCACGAATATGCAGTTTCCGTAATAGGCTTTATTTTGCCTTTTTTATATTACATAAGCGGTCTGTTCTGGTACGATAATCTCCCTAAAGGTTTGTACCAGTTATCGGCTGGCTTGTTCAATTTCATTTTACCGCCAAAGCTTTCAGCGGTAAACACACTATGGCTTTTTGCGTCTGCTTTTGTAATGGTAGTTACTATGGTGGCTGTTTTAAATCTTATGAATGATAAACTTATCAGTCTGCGACGCAGATCCTGGATATTATTCAACTTTAGTTTTGCCTTGCTCATCATTATGCTTGTTTCCGGATGGCCTATACTTTCAGTCAATTATTTATTTGCTATCCCGATGTCGTTTTTCATAACCGGTAGTGTGACACTGATAAAACGCAAATTCTGGTTTGAAATGCTTGCCTTAGGCTATTTTCTGGCCTTTGTTGCGGTGCGCGTATATTGGGTAATTAGCTGATTAAAATTACAGTGGTGGAATTTATTATTGATTGAATTCCACAAAATGAACCAGAATGTTAAGATCTTCATTTACAGATAGTTTGATTGAAGCCGGATGCGATGAAGCTGGCCGCGGATGCCTTGCCGGCCCAGTGTTTGCGGCAGCTGTAATTTTACCGAAAGATTATAAAAATCCACTTTTAAATGATTCCAAAAAACTTACTACAGGGCAACGCGTTAAATTACGTTCAGTAATTGAAGCCGACGCGTTAGCTTGGGCTGTTGAGATGGTCGATAATCATGAAATTGATCAGATCAATATTTTGAACGCTTCAATATTAGCAATGCATAAGTCGCTTGCGAAACTATCACCGGTACCCGAACTGATATTGGTTGATGGTAATCGCTTTAAGCCATTCCGGGAAATTCCGCATCACTGTATCATTAAAGGCGACGGATTATTTCTTTCAATCGCGGCTGCTTCGATACTGGCTAAGACTTACCGCGACGACTATATGACTGAGCTCCACAAATCTTTTCCACAATACGGTTGGAACCGAAACAAAGGCTATCCGACTCTTGAACATCGTAAAACTATTCTCAGTATCGGGAGTACTTCTTTTCACCGCGAAACATTTACGGTACAGATAAAAGCTGATGAATAGGAATTCCATAAATCAAAAATCCCTGTTCTGCAACAGGGACTTCTGAACCAAATTATTAACCAAATTATTAACCAGAAAAACTACCGCTCTGAAATTAATGTCAAAGTGCCAATTTTCATATCAAAGTTTATAAATATTTTTATTTATAAACTAATTCATTCTGCAAATTTATAATATGTTTGAATATGTTTGAACTTATTTTTAAAATATTTCTATTTTTTTTTAATTAACATAAACGCCTTTATTGCTGTTGATATCTCGCTTCTTAAAGAGTGTAAGAAAAGAATGCATTTTGTATTTTAGCAAATAATTTGAAATGTTTATGCGCATGCGAATCACCTTTTTCTGTTTTTTTCTACTAATAACTTATAGTTTATCAGCGCAGCAACTTGCTAATTCTGATTACGCCGCTTATATCAAAAAGTATAAATCCATCGCAATCAGGGAAATGGAACTTTACAAAATTCCGGCAAGTATAACCCTCGCACAGGGAATGATTGAGAGTGGATGCGGAAAAAGTGTACTCGCCCTGGACACAAAGAACCATTTCGGCATAAAGTGCCAGCAGGATTGGCCTGGCGAGACATATTTATATGACGATGACAGGGAAAAAGAATGTTTCCGGAAATACAAAAGCGTTGACGAGTCGTTTCGTGATCATTCAATTTTTCTCACAACCCGGAAAAGATATTCTGCATTATTTGCTCTCCAGATCAACGATTATAAGGGATGGGCAAGAGGGTTGAAACAAGCAGGATACGCTACCAATCCTGATTATCCCAACATACTAATCCGGTTAATTGAAGCCAACAAACTTTACCTCCTGGATGGAACTTCCGGCAATTCAGAAGATCTCGCTATTAACGGTCCTGAAACTGAAATAGCACAGGACGCCAAAACACAGGAAAACAAGAGCCAGGATAAAAAAAATCAGGATAAAAAGAACCAGGATAAAAAGAGCCAGGAGAAGAAAAGGCCGACAAAAACAGATGACAGGCTGGTAATTAAAGAAGACCGGGTTTTTTTTCGCAAGAATTACACTATGCCTGATCCATCCGGTTTTAAGACTTCATATGCTTCCAATTCAGGTCGAAAGGTCTATACAAATTGCGATGTGCCTTTCATTTTTGCAAAAAAGGATGACACCTGGTATAGCATAGCTAAGGAATTTCATATGTTTATTTTCCGTGTATACAGGCAAAATGACCTAAGGGAAAGTGATCAAATCACACCGGGACAGATTCTCTACCTTAAATCAAAAAAGAAAACAAATCCTGCCAGGACATATAAAGTAAAAAAAGGAGATAGTATGTATTCAATTTCCCAGGAAAAATGTATAAAACTTAAGCTCCTTCTTAAATATAATAATCTGGAGCAATTCGACGAACCCCGGCCTGGGGTTGAACTAAAGTTGGAGAATTAATATATTCTGCCAATTGCAACAATTAATCTTAGCATTTCACAACGAACAATAAAACATATTTTTAGCGATAATTTTGTGTAAAGCTATTTCTTGCAGAAATGTTTAGCAAATAATTATACCTTTGCACTGGCAATTTCAAATTGGATATCAATGTGAAATCGCATTCTTCAGGGCAGGGTGAAATTCCCGATCGGCGGTATAGTCCGCGACTCCCGTAAAAAGGATTGAACCGTTTAAACCACGGTACCGACAGTATAGTCTGGATGGAAGAAGAATATTGATCACCTGGCGCTTGCTTTTATTGGCATGCGTTGTTGTGTGTCTGTATTTTATACATCAGCCCTTGAAGAATTCTTCAGGGCATTTTTGTTTTAAAACACAGCATTACGATGAAAAAAATACAGCTACTTCTACCCTGCTTGCTTTTACTGCTTTTCGTTTCAGGAAAACTTTCCGGGCAGGAATTTAAAGTAAAAGGAACCGTTATCGATGGAAATACGAATGAAACAATTCCTGGAATTTCAATCCAGGTCAAAGGCACAAGCATGGGAACGGTCTCTGGAAGTGACGGCACTTTTGAGCTGAGTCTGGATGCCGATAAACTTAGCCTGCTGTTCACCCATATTTCATACAAACCTTTTACTTTTGAATTATACAGAAAGCCAGGGCAGGTTATTAATATTGGCGTTATTGCCCTTGAACCCTCCATGGTGGAGCTTGATGGAGTAAAAATAATCTCCTCATATGTAAGTGAGCGAACCACTCCTGTAGCAATTTCGAACATTAAATCGCGAACTATCGAACAGAAAACCGGCAACCAGGATTATCCTGAAATACTTAAAATGACTCCCGGTATTTATGCTACCAAAGAAGGCGGCGGCAGTGGCGACGACAGGCTTTCACTTCGGGGATTTCAACAGGAAAATGTATCTCTTTTATTAAACGGAGTGCCAGTAAGCAGTATGGAAAACGGTCTTGTATATTGGTCGAATTGGACCGGACTCACCGATGCGACTGAAGCAATCCAGGTCCAAAGAGGACTTGGCGCGTCAAGAGTTGCAATGAATTCAGTTGGTGGAACAATCAATATTATTACAAAATCAACTTCAGCTGCTTCAGGTGGAGCTTTGCGTTACAGCATTTCGGACTATGGAAACAGCAAAACAACAATGAGCTTCTCGACAGGAAAAATGAAGAATGGGACATCGTTAACTTTCCTTGGTTCGCATACTGCCGGGCCTGGTTATATTGACGCCACCTATGTAAATGGCTGGGCTTACTTCCTGAGCATTAGCCGGGAATTTGGCAAAAAACATCGCTTGGTACTTACAGCCATGGGTGCTCCAGAAAAACACGGGCAGCGGAATTATGGAATGAATCAGGCAGATTATGACAAATACGGTATTAAATACAACAAAAACTGGGGCGAATACAACGGAGAGATTTTGAGCCTTTCAGAGAATTTTTATCATAAACCACAAATTAATCTCAACCACTACTGGAACATCACGCCTAAAGCCTTCCTGGCGACTTCGGCGTATGTATCTTTTGGTAAGGGTGGTGGAAAGTATACTGAGGTTTTTAATTATGGTAAGCCTACCTGGGATTACAGGAAGAACAATCAGATCGATTTTGATGCGGTATTCCTTACAAATTCAACTAACAGCGATTCAACTACATTGGCTGACGGATCGGTTGTAAAAGGATATTCGAAGAATATAATCACAAATTATAAAGCTGATCATTATTGGGTTGGTTTGTTGAGTTCGCTTACCCTGGATGCGAACGAAAATCTTAAAATTACAACAGGAATTCATTTACGGAATTTCAAATCCCATTTGTATGAAGAAGTAGACGATCTGATGGGTGGCAATTTCTGGGTAGAACAATATGCATGGTCACTGGCTGGTATTGATGGACGGGAACAGATAAAAAAACCAGGCGATGTGATTAATGTCGATAATTACTCCATGATTAGCTATGGTAATGTTTTCGGGCAGGTGGAATTTAAGTCCGGAAAACTAACAACTTTTGTAGCTTCTACCCTATCCGGCACACGGTACAGACGTGAAGATCCATATAATTACCCCAAAAATCCTTTGAGTGAGCCTGTTAGCAAAACCGGATTCGATGGGAAAGGCGGAGTAGCTTATAAAGCCGGAAAGTATGGGAATATATATGGAAATGTAGGATTTTACTCTCGTGAGCCTTATTATAAATTCGTGTATGTTAACTTTTCAAACACAATTGCAAAAGACCTGGTTAACGAAAAAATCACCTCTGCTGAAGCCGGTTATACTTATGAAAGCGGTAGAATTACAACCCGTATTAACCTTTATTATACGCTGTGGAAAGACAAATCCCTGTTATCGCGCGAAAACATTCAGCTGACTGATAGTACGCTTACCCGTTCGCTCGTTCGTGGATTAAATGCGCTTCACCAGGGAATTGAAGCTGAATTCAGCTATAAAATACTGCAAAATCTCACTCTTGCGGCTACTGCCTCAATTGGCAACTGGAAATGGAAGAATGATGTATCAGCCAGTATTTATAATGACAACCAGGTGCTGGTTGATAGCATGAAGGTTTATACCAAAGGATTGTATGTGGGTGATGCGCCACAAACCCAGCTGGGACTTTCGGCAGAGTATCATACAACTGACGGATTCCGTTTTTCAGCTGACTGGTTATTTTACGACAGGCTATACGCCAATTTCGATCCTGTTAACCGCAACAACCCTGATGACAGAAACCAGCCTTATCGTATTCCGGCCTATTCGCTCATCGATCTGTATGCAGGGTATGATTTACAGGTAAAGCAAATTCCGGTTTCACTGCAATTAAGTTGCCAAAACGTATTCAATAAAGAAACTATAATACGTGGAGATGATGGAGCCGGGCATGATTTGGAAACCTTCAGTGGTTTCTGGTCTTTGGGAAGGACTTTTAATGTATCGGCAAAGATCAGTTTCTAAATCTCGCGGATTTCGGAAGAGGTGACTCGAAGGCGATTTAAGAAGCCTTGTCGCACATTGAAGTAGAACAACTATATAATTCCATCCCGTGCCAGAATCTTTTTTCCTACCCAGTGCCCCATAGCAAAACTTCCCTGTAATAAAAATCCCCCGGTTGGAGCATCCCAATCCAGCATTTCGCCTATGGCAAAACAGTTAGGTTGTTTTTTTAATGAAAAGTCGGTATCCATTTCATTCAGATCAATTCCTCCAATGGTAGAAATGGCTTCTTCAACGGGACGAAGCGACTGAACCGGTAATTTGATTTGTTTCAGACTTTTTGCGAAAAGATCAGGCGAAAGGAATGTTTCCCTTGATGTAAATGCTTTTATAAGTGCGAGTTGCGCACTATCGAGATTAAAAATCTCAGCGTAGTTTTTGGTTTTATTCGAAGTTTTACCTGCGACTTTTTGCACCAATTGCTCTTCAGTATTAAAAGGTTTGAGATCGAGAAAAATTTCAACAGGCGCATTGGCTGAAAGTTTATTTCTGATTTCGGGAACCAGCGGGTAAATTACATTGCCTTCCAAACCATATTCTGTAATAAGAGCTTCTCCTTTTTGGTGAACACCATTAACGGAAGCAGCTATATTTTTAAGTGGTTTTCCGGAATGGTTTGAAATAATATTTTCGGGCCATGCAATGTGAATTCCACAATTCGACGATTGAAAAGGTAAAGTCCGGATATTAATTTTCTCAAATATCTTGCTCCATTCCCCTGTTGAGCCTGTTACCGGCCAGGAAGCGCCACCCAACGCAAAAATGAAATAATCAGCATGAACCACAATTTTATTCCGACCACTTTTGAAAGTTACATTTCGAATTCCGTCAAAACCGGTAAAAACATGTTTGAGATGAAACTCAACTCCCTGCAGAGTAAGCTTTTCTTTTAACTTTTTCAATACATCGGCCGGGGTCAGGTCTTTTTCAGGAAAAATCCGTCCACTTGATCCGGCAAATGTTGGAATTCCCATTTGCAATAACCAATCCCGAACAGCTGTTGAGTCGAAATCAATCAAGGCATCTTTAAGGAAATATTCTGGTATATATTTCCTGGTTAGATCTTCGCCCCGCAAACTATTGGTAATATTAAAGCCGCCTTTCCCGGCAACCAGGAACTTTTGTCCGACACCTTTCTCCTTATCATAAATATGCACATCATGAAACGGGCTCAATACATCGGCGGCCATCAGCCCGGCTGGTCCACCGCCGATAATTACTATTTGTTTTCTGGGCATTTGTTGGGGAATAGGTTGATAAGTTGATAGGCTGTTAGGCTATTAATAGTAATGATTGCTAGGCCGAAATAGGGAATTTGGTTCCAGAGATACTAAGCACTATGCACAAAGCACTGTGCACTAACTCCCGGTTTCTTTCCGTTTAGCGAAATGCTTTGAGTCGCCCCATTCATTGAATCCAATTTCATCGCCGGCCATATGAATGCGTGCTTCGAGGCAGTTGCGGCATTCGCTGGCATCCTCATCAAGGCAAGGCTTGTCTTCATATAAAAGATAATCTTCGCGGTATTTAACGGGTGTAAGATTCGGCATAATGATGTTGGCACCCACTTTCAATGCTTTCTCACGGCCTTGTTTATCAATAGCCTGCATAGCAGTGGTGGCTGCAATATTGATATCCTTCATCATAATGCGAAGCAAGGCAACCATTTTCAGAGAGACATCAAAACGCTCTTTTTTAGGCCATAATAAATCTTTGAATTCATAAAGCGGGGTATCTTCATGTTCTATAAATGGACCCATCCCGACCATATCGACATCCAGCTCTTTCAGGAAAAGCAAGTCGTTGGCAAGATGCTCAATTGTTTGAAAAGGCAGTCCGATCATAACTCCGGAACCTACATTATACCCGATTTCGCGAAGCAATTTCAACGCGTTGATACGGGTATCGAAATCGTGCTTTTTATTATGAGGATGGATTTTATAATATAATTCGCGGTCCGAAGTTTCGATACGTATCAGGTAACGGTGTGCGCCATTGGCATACCATTGGCGATACGTCTTTTCTGTTTGCTCGCCCATTGAGAGTGTAATACCCAGTTTGCCTCCGGAAAGCTCTTTTATCTTTTGCAACAGATTTGTCACGGTGTCAACAAACTGCTCATCACAACGCTCGCCCGATTGCAGCACCATGGAGCCATACCCATTATCAAGAGCAAATTGAGCCGATTCGAGCACTTCTTCCTCCGTGACCATGTAACGGTCCGGTTTTGTATTTCCGGCTCGTATACCGCAATACAGGCAGTTTTTGGAGCAGATATTTGATAACTCAACTAAGCCACGGAAATAAACTTTGCTGCCGACATACTGTTTTTTGATTTCAGAGGAAAGCGTAAATAGTTTTGTCTTATCCTGCCCTTCTGCATTGAGCAACAGAACCAGGTCGGCATGTGAAAATTCTTCCTTCAGTAAAATATTTTGAATAGAAACAGGCATGTAGTTCCGCAAAATTTGTAGCGTACAAAATTACTACGAATTCCAATGCCTCAAACAAAAAACAAATCCAAGGCAAAACTTACATTTGCCATGTTGCGCAATACCAACTTTAACAGTAGATGGTTTTGATGGAATTAGTTCAATGTACTATTACCTCCTTGCAGAGGTGATTATTAAAAAGAATTAGAATAATTACGTTAATTGGATAGTTTTCAGGATGGCTGCTTAAACATTTTTTCGAGTAGTTGTGCTTTGTATGGCTCAGCTACAGGCAAAATATGGCGGCTGATAAAAATCTGGTTTCCTTCAAGATGGTCGATTTTCTGAAAGTTAACGATGGTTGTACGATGGACTTTCATAAAGGAGAATCCTTTCAGTTTTTCTTCCCAGCTCTTCAAAGTTCCATGCACGGTAAGCTTTTTATCCAGGCAATGAATGGTTACATAATCGCCACAGGTTTCAACAAACAGTATATCCTCAATAGTAAGCTGGTAAATCCGCTTATCTGTTTTAACACTGATCTTGTTTAATGCGGGTATTGATTGTTTGTTACTTATCCTGCTTTTAGCTTTATTTACAGCTTTGCAGAATCGTTCGAAGGAAAAAGGTTTCAGCAGGAAATCAACAATTTCAAGATCGAAACCATCGATGGCGTATTGAGGGTAGGCGGTTGTAAAAATAACAAGAGGTGGATTTACCAGCGAACGCAGAAAGCTAACTCCCGACATTTCGGGCAGATTGATATCCAGGAACATCAGGTCCGCGTTATTTTTGTCAAGAAACTCCTGGGCTGCGAATGCATCCCCGAAAACCCCGCAACAAGTCATCCCGGGACAAAGCGTAATGTGTTGTTCCAGAATGGATTGTGCCGCGGGCTCGTCCTCAATGATAATGCAGTTCATTGCCGGTGGTTTTGTATTTGGTTGAAGAAATTGGTTTTCTCAAAAATCCAGGCTTTAATCCAATCATATGCTTAGATCAACCTTCAGCTCTACCTTGTAAATTCCATCCTTTTCTTCGAAATGCAGTGAATGCCGGTTGGGGTATAACAAATTTAATCGTTTTTCAACATTTTTGATCCCGATTCCACCATTTTCTTCTTTACCTGTTTTTTCGCGCAAAGCAATTGAGTTCTCCGTTGCAAAAATCAGCTGCTTTCCGTTAAATCCGATATTTATCACGATCCTTCCTGGCTCCTTTCCTATACCATGTTTAAAACAGTTTTCTGCCAATGGCAACAACAGTAAAGGCGTTATATACGCGCTTCCAAAACTGCCTTCCAGGTTTAATATAACCTGTGTGATTAATGGATTCACTCTTTCTTTCTGAAGTTCAACATAAGTACGGATAATCTCCACTTCTTTCTCCAAAGGAATGGACTCGCTGCCTGTATCATAAAGCACATACCGAAGGAAATCGGAAATTTGCAAAATCACATCTTTCGTGCGTTCATCTTTTTGAGAAGCAAGCGAATAAATGGTATTCAGATTATTGAACAGAAAATGCGGGTTGATCTGTGCTTTCAACGCACGAAGTTCATTCTGAGCCTTCTCCCTGTTCGCTATCAACATCGCCGCAAATTGCCAGACCAGGAAAACAATTGTTGTAAATACAAGGTAAGCTGTTACGATGATAAGCAGTTCCCAAATTTTGAAATACGAAATGAAATACAGATTTGGGAGAAGCAGATCGATGCAATAGTCATACAAAGAAAAATTTGCTAATGCTGTTACACAAATCAGAACTAAAAGCAGCAATAGGTATATGCCGAATTTGCTATTAACCAGATATTTAGCTATCACAACTTTCAGGTTGTAATATACGGCAGCTGCAATCGTTAAGTGAAAAACCAGGGTGTATAAAAAGGCGGAAACAAAAAAATCGGTAAATAAAGTGAGGTCATCTCTCTTTGGAACTGGCAAAAACAATTCGTAGAGAAGGTAGAAAACAGGGACCAGAAAAACGATCGTAAGAATTATTTTGAGCCATTTCCTGGTATTTTTAAAACACCATACAAAAGGAAGCAGGCAGTATAAATAAAACAGACTGTTGACCCAAAGCAAGGTTGGCCAGTAATCCTTAAGCCCTTTAATGCCGCTTACGGATTCAACTCCGGGGTTAAATACCACATTCCAGACATTGATGGAGATCATCCAGAAAAGCACGTGCAATGTGATGATCAGCTTTTTTTTATAATTTCTGATTTTCATGACGTCTATTATTTAACACGGTTTAAAGTCAACATGGCTTGCTGGTTTCCCCAGTCAATAAAACGGAGTTCTCCGGCGTAGCGGTCAATCATTTCTGTTAGTTGTTCCGACGGTCCTGTAAGCAGCAACCTGTTGGCACTATTGACCCATTTATAATTTACCCTCACACGTTTATTTTCGATCATATCCTTCATACTTTCTTCGGACAGCCACGAAACAACGAGTTTTTTGTTTTGCATACTTACCTTCGCCAGCGTATGTGCCGTAAAGTAACTCTCAGTCGCAAACCGGCTCTTATCCATGAAGGTATTGCCAAGTGGCATAAAATCAGCATACAGATTGTTATTCACCCGAAAAAGTACCATTTTGAACTGATATATGGAAGAATCAGTCTCACTGCTGATCATTATTGCTGTATAGTAATTCCTCGGCTTAAAAATAGTCGAATCTTTTCCATTCCTGGTTTTTATACTTTCTTTGGAAATAAACTGATCAATTTTCCACAATGAAGTGGTGTCAGCCTGTCGCCAGACAGGAGGAGATTTCTCATTTTTGACTGCTGTGCTCATTGCCCGCAGAGGAATGGCGTTCCACTTGCCTTCAATTTCATGTACCAGAACTACATTTTTATCCAGGTAAAAAGGATTCAGCGAACAAATCATTACAAAATCGTTGCATCCGTTTATGAGCAGGACTAACGCAATTACGATAAGTACTTTAAAACGATTCATGATACCAATGTTTTAGATTTCCCGAACGAAGGTAAAATGGAATTTAAGTCAAAAAAAATTATTTCGATGAAAAGCCTTGCTTTTTCGACGGGGAAGGATCTTTTGAAAATTTATATAAAACTGATATAATATTCTTTTTGTTTTCAACGCTGATGATTAGCAACAGGGTTTCACCGGGCACAAAAAAAAGCCCTGCTTCACAGCGGGGCTTTACAGAATAATGTTTTGAATATATTAAATTACTTTAACATTTACTGCATTTAATCCTTTTTTTCCTTCTTGAAGGTCAAAAGATACCTGGTCATTTTCTCTGATCTCATCAATCAGGCCTGTAACGTGTACAAAATATTCTTTGTCCGATGCGTCATCTTTGATAAATCCAAATCCTTTGGAATCATTGAAAAATTTTACTGTTCCTTTACTCATGATGTTTTATTTATTTTGATTTTCCGCAAAGATATGTTATAAATACATCACTATTACATTTATCAAATAAATTTTCAAAATAAATTCATTAGAAATCCATTTACAGCCCTAATTAGAGTAATTAGCTGAAAACCAAGCCATATTTTATATATTAAAGAAGATTTCCTGTATTCTTAACTCTGATTACAAATTTTTGAAAGGTGATAATCTACCTAACCAATCCTCACCGAAGTCATAGATAAGGATCCCATTACAGACTTATCGTTAAAAAAAACAACTTGCTCATTATCAGATTTTAAGGCCAAAGCATAGAGCAATGGAAGATAATGCTCAGGAGTTGGGATGGATAATTCCACTTCGCGACCCAACATCTTATAATTAATAAGTTGTTTATGGTCATTGTCAAGAATCAATTTCTTGAACTTTTCGTTCGCCTCCTGTGCCCAGTCGAAACCCTGGTTGGGTTTGCTCCAATCTACAGCACGCAAGTTGTGAACCATATTCCCGCTGCCAATTATCAGTACTCCTTTTTGGCGTAAAGCGACGAGCTCTTTAGCCAGATCATAATGATACTGTGGGTTTTGAAAATAATCAAGACTCATCTGGATAACAGGAATATCCGCTTCCGGATACATAACCCGTATCACGCTCCACGCGCCGTGATCAAGACCCCAGTTTTGATCCAAACCCACTTCGGTTTTTGCAAGCAGTTTTTTAGTTTCACCGGCCAGCTCAGGACTGCCTGGCGCCGGATATTTTACATCAAATAATGCCTGAGGAAATCCGCCAAAATCGTGAATGGTCTGCGGCTTTTCCATTGCGGTAACAAAGGTGCCTTTGGTTTCCCAGTGAGCAGATATACAAAGAATTGCATTTGGCTTTAGTAATGACTTTCCAAGCTTCTGCCATTCCAAGCTGAATTCGTTGGTTTCGATCGCATTCATGGGGCTGCCATGCCCGACGAAAAGCACAGGCATTTTCGCTGTGCTTTCGAAGAGATCGGTAAGTATATTTAGTTTATTCAGGTTCATAGCAAATCCGGCTAAAGGTAAAAGCGCGAGTGATTTCAGAAAATCTTTTCTATTCATAAATTTTAAACTTCAGAAAATATTGCCTGAATCATAATTCATAAAATTGACAGACCAGCTCATGAATGAGTGTGCCCCTTCCTGTGTATTGAGGTTTATTTTTGTTTCGCCAACTCCACATCGCAGCTGATGCGGATTTCCTCGCCAACCAGTACACCACCGGCTTCGAGTGCTGCGTTCCATGTGAGGCCAAAATCTTTGCGGTTAATTTTACCGTTCAGAGTAAATCCTGCTTTTTCGTTTCCCCATGGGTCAGTCATCAGTCCGCCAAACTCAACATCAAGTTTAACAGTATTTGCAACTCCTTTTATAGCAAGATCTCCTGAAAGAGCAAATTCGTCATCACCTGTTTTTGCAAGTTTGCCAGAAGTAAATGTAATTTTCTTGAAATTCTCAACATCGAAGAAATCAGGGCTTTTCAGGTGTCCATCGCGATCGGCTACACCAGTGCTGATAGAAGCCGGATTAATTTGGAAACTGATTTCGGCAGTTGAGAAATCATCTCCTTCAGTTACCACTTGGCCGCTGAATTCACTGAACGATCCTTTAACGTTTGAAATCATAAGGTGCTTAACTTTGAAAGCTATTTCTGAATGTGTAGGGTCTATAACCCAGGTTGTTTTTGCTGACATTTTTCTAAGATTTTTAATGATTAATTTGATGGAGCAAAATTACATCAGCCCAGCAGATAGCAGGTTACACTTTCAGGAAGATGTGTGGTAATATCAGGAAATGTCGGTATGCATCTGGTCCCGGTACTCGGTAGGCGTTACACCGGTCCTTTTGTGGAAAACTCTTGTAAAATAAGATTTCTCGTTGTAGCCAAGCTCGTAACCAATCTCGGAAACTGACTTTCCTGAGTTCAAAAGAAGATTCCGGGCTTCTATAATTTTACGGGTCTCAATAATTTCAGTCACACTTTTACCAAAAGCTGACTGGCTGATCAGGTTCAGGTTACGGGTACTCATATTTAATTTCTCGGCATAAAAATCAGCACCATCGGGACGCATATAATTGAATTCCAGTATTTTTAGGAAGCTGTTAAATGTAACCATCTGCGATCGGTTCGAGGCAGTGTTATCGAGATATTCTTTCTTACTGTCAGCTTCAAGTTTTGTTAAAAGAGCGCTCAACAAATGCTTAATTACCTGATAATTGACAGATTCCTCCTGGTATTCTTTCAACATGATTTCGCACAACGAATTGAGTGTAGTACTGCAATAATCCGCATTCAGCTTATAATTGATCTGATCAAGGAAATTGGAATAAAAATTAAATCGGCTATTGGGAACCAGCTCATTTTTAAAACGGATAACCCAGCCTCTGGTTTCATCATCAGGGGTAAAATTATGCACTTTCCCTTGCGCAACATACACAATAACAGGTGTTTGAAGCTCCTCTTTTGTATAATCAAGAGAATGGACCGGTTTGCCGTGAGTAATAATAAGTAATTCCTCATGATCGTGACGGTGCGACGGAATTGGATTCAGGAGTACCGGCTCAAGAAATTCCTGGGTGATCTTTATTATTTTAAATGGTACGTTCATTACCTGAGTATTGGCCGTTGTGGGAATTAATATTGATTGCTAAATTTACAATCTGGTCTTATTTACAAAAGTACAAAGAGCTGGTGGAATTTCGAATATAATCAGATATCCCTAAAAAATTGACCCGAAATTATTAATAACCTGAAAATCAACTAAAAGGATTATCCAGTTCAAAATCCGGCAGATAATGATCACTGCTTTCGAGTTCCTGAACCCAGCCTTTATAGAAGCCAAGGTTTTCAAGTTCAGCTTTCACAATTTCATATTCTTCTAAAAGCAGTGTCCGATTCAATGTTGAATGATTCATTACAGCTTTTGTCGGCCAATATTGCGCCATAAGCGAAATGGCTAATGATGTTGAAATGTCAGAAATATCCTTTAAAACATGAAGACTGTTCCGGATATTCCCAGGCAAAATAAGGTGACGAATGATCAGTCCTTTTTCCGCATACCCATTTTCATTCATTATCAGCGTTGATCCTTTTTGCCGGTACATTTCCCTGATGGCAGCAAGCGCAGTCTGCCGGTAATCTGATACTTTGGAGAATTTTCGTGCCAGAGCATTGTCGGAGTATTTATAATCCGGCAGATAGATATCGATATAACTTTCGAGTGCCCTGATTTCTTCAACTTTATCGTAACCATTTGTATTATAAACAAATACAGGATTGTATCCTTGTAATCTCAGCGATTCGATTATTGCTTTCACATGTGGGATATAATGCGAAGGTGATACAAAACCAACAGCGTGGCAGCCCTGATCAAGATTTTTGATGATTAATTCAACCACTTCCTGTAGCTGCATTTCCTGTTCGTTTACCTCTCCCCTGTTACAACTGATTTGGAAATTCTGGCAATAAATACAGGAAAGATTGCAGCGGCTGAAAAACACATTACAAATTCCATTTTTGCCGCTGATTACAGGCTCTTCGCCATGATGAATACAAACAGAACTGATATTGAAACCGGCGCCGCTACCGCAAACGCCAATCTCACCGTGCAATCTGCCGACTTTACAGTTTCGCGGGCAAATGCTGCACGAAACCATTGGTTGAAGCAGGAAACTCAGACGTGATTCGGGTAAACTAATTTTCACTGTGTGGTAATGAGGTGGCAAAGATACTGGTTTTGAAACCTTTTTTAATACTCCTCATCAAGTGAATTGTAGTAAGAAACAAGTAGTTTAAGATCCTCGATGGTGCGAACTTTGTTTTCGGTAATACGCAGATATTCAGCAATATCCTCTTTATGATCATTCAGGTATGTGAGGACACTTTTGCGGTTACGTTCCACTTTTTGAATCGGCGTATCAGGCTTACAAATAAAATAAGACTTTTCAATATGGTACTTTGTCGGCAATTTAGCATTTTGATATTTTGAGTCCGTTATTGGATTAGTTACTGTTCTTTTCAACAATAGCTTATTTTTCCCCTGAACTATCAGCTCAAAGTATCCCTGGTGTTGTAGGTTTTCGATGATGTACTTTTCAAAAATAAAAGTATGCCCACCAAAACTCACTGTACTTAACTCCTGTGGATTTTCGAAAGCAAGTGTATCCTTCCCTGTTACAAATTCTATTTTATCAGTCAATATGTTGTATCTCAGGAAATAACTATCAATAACAGCGTCATTGCGAAACACTATTGTTCCTGCTGACCATTCGTTACCTATGTATATTTGTTCCTTTTCTCTTTTTTGTTGCTGTTTTGGGCTTGAAGAAGATACAGGTGGTTTTATTGTATTCTGCTTGCTTATATCACCTGATTTAACTGATGAAACGTTACTATCAGTTTTCGTATCAAAACCCTGAGCAACTGATTTGACAGAAACAACCACTATAAAAACAGAAATAAGAAATTGTTTAATAGTATACATCATGATCATATTGCACGCATAAATTTACGACTATTTTCGCAGTGATTTTTTATTTGAAACAAATAAAACAACAATCATACAATGCCACTTATTTTCTATTCTTAACCTATTGGCATTCTGTATTTAATGGCATATATCTGCGAGTATAGCCAGCTGTATTTAAGGTTATTGTATTAGTGTAAAACTTCCCCTCATTGTTATTATTTCAATTTCATCCTGTAAAGTATATGAAACAATATAAACATACAAACCTGAAAGGCATTTTACTCCATTCGTATACCCATTCCATCCGGTTTTGAGGTTATTGGTTTCGAACATAAATTGTCCCCATCGATTGTAAATCGACATATGAAACTGGCTCACATTGCTGGTTACAGGACGAAAAATATCATTAAATCCATCCTGATTTGGAGTAAAAGCAGTTGGAAATACCACAAATTCTCTTGAATTCTTAATGTAGATTGTATCCATTGATTTACAACCATTCTGGTCTGTTGCTTTTACCCAGTATTTCCCTGGCTCAACTACCGAAATTGATTCTGTAGTATCGCCTGTGTTCCAGGTATAGTGTTCAAACGGCCCGACTACAGGTGTAATCACTATATGCTGGTCAGGGGGAGCTATACTGGTATCGTTTTCGAGTTTTATATTTTGGGAAGCTGTAACTGTGATGCTGTCGGTGCAGGTAGCAATTTCCCCGAAAAACAAATCGTCCAACCCGAAATCATTTCCTTCGAGTATTGGAAGAATATCCACAATCGCAATAGTTGCCGACTTTTGTGAGCCGGAATTCCAGGTAGTGAAAACCTGGTCCCATTTGTTTGCATAATCCGGTGCATTATACAAAGAACCAATCTGAGAACCATTGATAGAAAATTGTATCTGTGCCGGGCTCAGAGTGATCATCGTACTGATCCACACACCGAACGCATATTGAGTAAAAGGCTTTACTGGAATTGTTTGCTGCCAGACAATCAATGAAGGACGAGCGCCATTAACAATCATAAAATTCCCATGACCGCTTGTATGATCATATCCGGTAAAATAGGAATGAAAATAATTCGCGTCGGTGCCAACAGCGTATCCGTTATCACCCAAAGGTTTCAGGCAATTAGCCTCTACACAATTGGTATACGAAGTAAAAAATCCGGTGTTTCCAAGTTCGAAATCAGGATTAATCACGAGGTTATTTGTATAGTAGGTCGTCTTGAGGTAATATGTACGCGTGCTGTCGATAATTACTGTAGGATTTTGAATAGATGCATTGTTGAACCGGTTTGCGGGAGACCACTGATATGTGAGCGCAGTCCGGCTATTAAATTCATATATACTTCCGGTGCAGGCATTTGTATTCTTATTTACAATAGACCCGGGGATACAATTCCCATCAGCCTTCACTATTTTAAGCGAATCAGTATCAGAACCAGGATCATGGCTCCTCAATTGAAATCCACTTCCTGCATTGAATTCCAGAAAAGGTAAAAATTCCGGATCACTACTTGCAAAAGAATCTGAATAAAGGAATAGGATTAATATTCCACATAAAAATGAGATTTTCAAGGCAATACTTTTTGCAATTAAATACTTTCCAAAGGTAGTAAATGACAAAATGAAATGAGCTAAAACAGGAGAAATTCATTATGAAAAACTCAGATGAAGGGCTTACAGTCAGATTTTCAATAACAATAATTAAAAAATCAATTTCAAAGTATCTTGCATAAGTAAATAATCTGTCCAATAAGAACCTTTTCAAATTTCCTAATGTTCTAAAAAAAAGCCGGAACTAGTTTTCCGGCTTTTTTATTTCACATTTTTTTCAAATAATTTTTGACTTTTAACTGTTTCAGCTTTATTCTACAACCAAGGTTTGAATTGAATGTGGCAGACTTGTAATTTCGGCTGCCTGTCCAGCCATCCATAAACGGTAAGGAATTGTATCACCGCTCTGGTTCATAACCACAACAGCAATCTTTCCATCGGTATTTAAGAATGCGGTTGTAAGCAGTTGTCCGCGGCTTGCCGAACTAATGATACGCTTTGCGCCGGGACGAATAAATTTTGAAAAATGCCCGATGTAATAAAATGAGCTGAGGTAGGTTAGCTGTCCTGTTTTAGTATCGGCATGTACAGGAGCAAAACAGAAATTTCCAACATGATTTGGGCCACCTGTTTCGTCAAGCAGTACATTCCAGTCCGTCCATGCGACAGTTCCGTTATTGAAATCGTTAATCAATGAAATCCCGTATTTTTCGCCCCATTTCCAATCATTAATTTTACCTGGGTCAAAAGATTCAGCACAACCTTCTGTAAAGATCAGGTTCTTTTTTGGATACGATTCCGCTACCCGTTTCTCATTTTCATAAATATTTCCGCCACCGGTCCAGCTCTCATACCAATGATATCCTATACCCCAAACATATTTTGCAGCTTCAGGATCGTCCAATACAGTGCTGGCACGCTGATACATCAAATCACGGTTATGATCCCACGCAATAAGCCTTCTGTTGGCCATACCTGCTTTTTGTAGTGTAGGTCCAAGATATTTTTTAATAAAATCCCTTTCCTCTTCGCCTGTAAAAATACACGATTCCCAGGTTTGCGTTGCCATCGGCTCATTTTGTACGGTTAATCCCCATATCGGAATACCTTCAGCTTCGTAAGCTTTGATGAACTTAATATAATAATTTGCCCAACTCTGATAGAATGCAGGCAGCAACTTGCCCCCGTGTAACATGTCTTTGTTGTCTTTCATCCAGGCTGGCGGGCTCCAGGGACTTACGAACATTGTTAGCTTTCCTCCGGCGGCGGCAATAGCCTGTTTAATGAAAGGAATACGGAATTCTTTGTCATGCGCCACGCTGAACGATTTTAAAGAGGCATCATTATCATTAACATAGGTATAGCTTCCACTCGAAAAATCGCAACTGTGAATATTCGTCCTAGCTAAAGTATATCCGATTCCTTTATTTACGTCATAGTACTGTTGCATGATTTCCTGTTGCTTGTCCTTCGGGAGTTTTGCATATGTTTCAGCGGATGCATCGGTTAAAGCTCCGCCTATGCCAACAAAGGTCTGAAAGGTTTTTGTGGGATCAATAAACACACAAGGTTGCGTTTCCTTAGGCTGACCAAAAGCAACAAACTGCAAGGTTTCAGTTTGTGAAATCCTCAGTTTGGAATTCTCTGCCGTTGTGTAAACAACTATTTTCTTTCCTTTGGGAGGTGTGGCAGAGCCGGTTGCGTTTCCGGCTGTAAGGGCTTGAGTTGCCAATAGAAAACTCAGACCTGATAAAAGAATCAACTTTCTCATATTTAATTATTTGTTTTATTTGTGAATTTCGCAATATTAAGCTGCTAAATTATCAAGCTTTTGCAAACAAGGTTTTTATTACCAAACATATGTTGCTACAGCACCACTGCCAAGGGAAGTTTTGGCAGATCGGCCTTTGAACCCAATATTAAACGATTTCAGGGCATTGCCAGTGTTTAAAACTACAAGTACTTTCCTGCCTTCAGGTGTTTTAAAAGCAACATTCGGCAAATCCGTTACAACATCTGATGCTATCCTCACTGAACCGGCAGGAACAAATTTTGATGCATGAGCTATAAAATAGTAGGCTACATTGCGGGTATAGCCGCTACTAATGGTAAGAGCACCTTCACATGTTGAGCAGCCCCCAGGTGTATGCGGATCATACGAAGGATCAGAAGCAAGGTTCCAGCCTATTACATTTTTACTCCAGTTACGGGTGGCACCAATAATTATATTTTGCATCCACCATTTCATATCGTTAGCAAAATTGCTTGGACCACCGACCCACTGTTCAGTAAAATACACATTTTTAGCAGGATAAGCATTATGTACGGTCGACAATGCAGAAATTTCGCCCCCGTACAGGTGAAAAGCTGAGCCATCCACATAGTTATATGCATTCGGATCATTGAGAATAGTTAAAGGGTAATCCGGCCTATCACAGTTATGATCCCATATAATGATCTTAGTTGTAATCCCTGCAGCCTGAAAAGCCGGACCCAGGTTATTCTTTATGAAATCCCTCTGTTCGGCAGCCTGCATCACCATGCTTGGATTGTTCCCGCCATGTAAAGGCTCATTCTGTACGGTGATAGCATCAATTGGAATACCCAGCGATTTCATTTCGGTAATATATCGGACAAAATACCGTGCGTATGTATCATAATATTCAGTAAGCAGGCTCCCTCCTACTGAATTTTTGTTGCTTTTCATCCACACCGGCGCTGACCAGGGCGAACCAAGAATTTTAATTTTGGGATTTAGCTGTAAAATTGACTTCAACACAGGTATCAGGTCAAGCTTATCCGGCCCAAGATCGAAATGATCCAGATTAATATCCGTTTGACCGGAGGGTATATCATCATACGAAAATACGGATGAGCTCAGGTCGGAAGCTCCTATACTAACCCGGAGATAGCTGATGCCGATAGAATTATCATCATTTGAAAATAATTCCTTTATCAATGCATCGCGCGTTGACGACGTAAGATTATTAATGAGAGATGCGCTTCCGCCGGTGAGCGCAAAACCAAAACCATCAATTTCCTGGTAAATGCTGGTTGTGTCAACATTTATCGTCGGGTTCTGATTTGTAGCTGAAGTGAAATTCAGACCAGAAGTTTGTTTCTGAAGCAATACCGATTTATCTGGTTTTGTAAGCCAGAAAGCAATATCAGTAGGAGCAGGATTAGGATCAAAAGCATCATCATTTTTGATTGTAACAGTTGTCCGGTATGATTTCACAACAGCATTCTTAACATTGCTGATGGTAACAGAAAAAGTTTCATCCGGTTCGTAGGTTGAGTCAGCAAATATCTGAACTTCAATATTTTTAGTTGTTTCACCCGGCGCAAAAACAAGATATGAACCATTTGCCGCTAAATAATCTTCGCCGGCGATGGCAGTATTATCAGAGGTTGACCAGAGAAGGCTGACTTGCTTATCAGTGGCGGCACTTAGTGTTACCGGAATTATTACTTTGTGCTCCTGAAGAGTGCCTTCAACAGTACTGATTGTGTCCGTAATACTGATATCAGGAGTTATAGATTCAGTTTTTTTACAGGAGCCAAAAATAATTACAAGTAGAATCAGGGATAAAAAAAGAGTTGTCCGGTTATTCATCAACGTTATGATTTTCAAATTATTAATTATTTCTACCAGACATAGCTGGCTACAGAGCCACTACTTAACGAAGTAGTCGCGATTTTTTTGTTAAATTCTATATTAAATGTTTCAGTTTTATCGCTGTTGTTTAAAACTATCAGCACCTTTCGGCCCTCAGGTGTTTTAAAGGCAACATTTGGCAAAGTCGGGAGTGAATTTGATGCGATCCTTACTGAACCAGCAGGAACAAATTTTGAAGCATGTGCAAGAGTATAATACGATACATTACGTGAAACTCCCGAACTTATTGTAATGGCTCCTTCGCACGATGTGCAGCCTCCCGGAGTATGTGGATCATACAATGAATCCGAAGCCAGGTTCCATTCAATTACGGCTTTGCTCCAATTTCGGGTTGAACCAATTATTACATTTTGAACGTACCATTTCATATCCGGGCCAAATTTGCTTGGACCACCCACCCATTGTTCAGTAAAATATAAATTCTTGGAAGGATAGGCATCATGCACTTTCGACAAGGCAGAAATATCGCCGCCATAAAGGTGATAGGCTGATCCGTCAACATACTGATTGGCTTTGGGATCACTTAGAATATCCGTGGCATATTCGGGAACATCACAATTATGATCATATAAAATAATCTTTGTTTTTATTCCTGCCGCTTTAAATGCCGGTCCAAGGTTATTTTTAATAAAATCCCTTTGCTCCGCAGACTGCATCACCATACTTGGGTTATTACCACCATACAATGGTTCATTCTGAATAGTAATCGCATCTATTGGAATACCTTGCGCTTTCATTTCGGTGATATAACGGACAAAGTATTTTGCGTAAACATCATAATATTCGGGTAAAAGACTTCCTCCTACCGAATTTTTATTATCTTTCATCCATACCGGTGCAGACCATGGCGAACCTAAGATTTTAATTTTCGGGTTCAATTTCAGAATTAATTTCAAAACTGGTATTAGATCAGTTTTATCCGTTCCCAGGTCGAATTTTTTAAGCAGGACATCTGTTTCTCCGGCAGACAGGTCATCATATGAAAACACTTTCGCATCCAGATCAGAAGATCCGATACTAATCCGGAGATAGCTGATGCCAATTGAATTATCCTTGTTCAGAAACAACTCCCTCAATAAAGCATCACGAATTTCAGGAGCTAAATTGTTAATTAGCGATGCACTTCCACCTGTAAGCGCTATGCCGAAACCATCCATTACCTGGTAAGTGGTAGCGGCATCAATACGAATAGTCGGATACTGATTTACAGCCGAATTAAACGGTAATTTTAAACCCTGTTTTTGCAGTAACGCGGATTTATCCGGATTTGTCAGCCAGTAGGAAATTTCACTTTTTGCTTCAGCTTTGTGAATAACTTTGTTTTTAACCGGTTTCGGATTTCTTCCCTGGCTTAAACCACTCAAAGAGGTTAAAAGGCCAAGACAAAGCAACATAATGACTGGCGATTTGAAAAATGTGTGTTGCATCATACGATTATTCTTTAAATAAATGAGACCTTACTTGTTACGTCAAATGATATTAGCGGCTACAGGGAAGTATAACTAATTCATAATAAGTTTACTACGAAATATTCTCCCCGACATTTCCAATTCAACGATGTAAAAACCTTTAGGCAGATTACCCACAAAAAGCTTCTTTGTTACTTCAGAATTCGCTACTTCCACTGTTTCAACCAAGGCTCCGTTGGATGACCTTAGTGTAACGGTCTTTTTCTTACCTGTAGATCCCGGAATAAGGATTGACACTACATCATTGGCCGGATTTGGGAAAACAGTGAAAACGGATGTTGCATCTTCCTGAATACCAATGGTATTTTCAGTAAACCGAAACCAGTTCAGATTAAATTCGGGCTGTAGAATTTTAACACGTAATTTCCAGACTCCTTCAGTTAAAACAATTGGAGCACTTATAGTCTGCCAGGTCTGCCATCCGCCGGTAACCGGTGTGTTCAGTGTTACCGAGTTAACAATTGCGCCACTTGAATTGATCTGCTGAACTTCGATTTTACCGGCTGTACCCGCGGATGCAACCCGAACATCAAGATCATATTTTGATGTTTTCACAACCCTCACGTTATAATCGAGGAAATCGCCCGCATTTGTATATCCAAGGTCCTGCCCACCACCGGTATCAGTACAGGTTTCAAGAACCAGTCCCTGGTTAACACTAAATGATTCTGCTTCAAATTTGCCAGGGATCAAAGTATTTACAGGCAGGTTATTTTTAACAAGGAGGTTGCTGAAGTTTTGCAGCAGGGTTCCGTCTGTTGCGCCAACATTTCCACTGGAGTAATTTAGCAAGATAACATCAATATCAGATATATGCTGGTCGATGCTCAGAATAAACTGGGAAGGATTTTGATCATTAATTTTAATGCTGGTTATATTGGCAACAGTTCCGTTCACCGTGCAGGTAAAATTGTTGCCTGATAAAGTGGTACCGTCAATCGTTTTGTTGCAACTCAGATAGATAAACTCTGTTTGATTAAAAGTTTCAGCAGAAGTAGATACAAACAAAATATCTTCAATCTTTTTACTTAAAAAAAAACCTATAGAACTTAAATTTGCCCCCGCTTTTTCAAAAACCACTTTAACTTTTTGCCGGCCTTTATAAAGAATTACATCATTAACCTGAAATGTGGCCCAGGATTGATATCCTCCGGTAGCAGGAAGCGTAAGTGTGCCGGTGATGGCTGCGTCATTCACTAAAAGCTTGATTCTGGTTCCGGCATCAGGTGCGGCATACCTGAATTTTACTGTGTATGCCGCAGTTGAATCTACATCAACCGTGTATTGCAGCCATTCGTTATCCGCAACCCAGCCAACATAATACCCGTTCGATGCCGGATCAGTATCTCCTGAAATACCAATATCTACACCATCGTTACGATACGATGAGCCAGAGTTCCATGAAGTGTATGTTCCGGAACTCACATGGTAATCGGCAATATCAGTATCAAAATAGGCTTTGCCATTTCTTCCCAGATCATAATCAGGTGCAGGGACAGAGCCAGGAATGACGTGAGTTTTATAAGGCTTAGTTGTTGAATCACTTACCTGCCTGAACATGGCATCAATAACATCTTTATGATAGATGCAATTCCCGATTTTGGCATTTTCAGCCATATGCATCAACGTATTTGTTGCAGAACTCACTGAAGGTGCTGTACCACCAAATTGAAAATAATTGAGTAAAGCAGCATACTCCGGAGTCTTAACAATAGTAAGCGGATCAACTACAGAGTTTATTTTTTTCAATGGCCACCAGGCCCAGCCGATTCCATTATTTTCAACCAGTTTCAGACAATCCGTGAACCAGACGTTAGAATTTTCACCTGATTCGCCCAGCCAGATCGGCATGTTGTACGAATTGCGTAAACCTACAATTCCTGCTATAGAACCCTGATCATTAATCGACCAGTATTTGTGAAAACTTAAAGCCATGTTATTATCCCAGGCGGGTAAAATGCCATTATAACTATTTCCCCAGCAATTACCCTCAATAATGATCATATGTTTTGTATCTACCTGCCGGATAGCATTAGTAATATCAACATACATCTGCCGCAAAGGTGCATTTGAATTCTCGGTACAACCATTCTGATTACCGCCGGAAGTAAAGCTCCAGTTCGGCTCATTTATCAGGTCGTATCCTCCAACCCATGGTTCATTGGCATACCGCTCAGCAAGTTTTTTCCATAAAGCGATGGTTTTCATCTTGTTTGTCTCACTTTCCCAAAGTGTTGGTTTCGCAGGATTTGCATCACTGATGGCTGCATCTTTTCCCTGGCCGCCTGGCGCGGCATGTAAATCCAGGATAACATACATATGATTTGCTTTACACCAGCTGATCAAACTGTCTGTCATCGCAAAGCCTTTTTCGAGCCAGGTATTTACGCCAATATTTGGTTCATCTTCTACCGGCAATGTATAAAGATTATAATGCATTGGCAGCCTAACCGAATTAAAACCCCATGAAGCCATTGAATCAATATCAGTCCTGGTTAAATGATTGGCATGCCATGCGTCGTAAAATGCCTGGGTATTGATGGTGCCGATAAGTGATTCTATTTTTGCCTTGATCTGCCATTGGGTTCCGGCAAATCCTCCCATTTCCATCATATAAGGCTCCTGGAGCATCCAGCCTCCCAGTCCCATTCCACGCAAAATTACTTCATCACCCTTCTCATTTATTATTTTTTTCCCGCTGGCTTTAAGCCCCTGAGCTGAAGAGGTCAGGTTCATCAATAAAATAGCAGCAATCAGAAGTAATTGAAAACTTTGTTTTTGGTATTTGTTGTTCATTCAACAGGAAATTTATGTTCGTTAGAGCTTGTATTGTTTTTCCCTTCACGATTAGTAAAGGGCATTTTTACCTCATACATGCAAATCATTCATAACAAACTGTATACAGTTCAGACAGGCATGATTCCCGGTAATCTCTGAGTTTCACAAAGGTAAGCAATACTAGTAAAAATGTTTTTCTCCGGGACCAGGTTTTATCGCCTGATTACTTTGAACAAGCTAAAAGCATAATTGCCGTAGTCCGCTATTTAAAGCACTATGTATCTTGCAGTTTCGATTTGATGAAACTGAAACATTTACGCTCAAATTACTTGCTTTTACTGTGCAAAACCAGAATAACTCAATCTTTGCACCCACAATATTAAACAAATAAACTATTGTTAGTGTAACTTTAACACAAAGATAGCATGATTTTATTTTCAGATCCAGGCATAAAAATGAACTACGTATTATGAAGCAACTAAATTATTGCATAAACCAGAACTACAAATCTGGATATGAATAACTTATAATCCTATTTAGGATGATTCTATATTTTAGGAGCAAATAATTATCCCACCAATCAACTTGCAGCATACAGTATATAATTTATTCATGCATTTTTAGGCAGAAATCGTAAATATCCGACCTAAATAATTGATCAACAAATAAAAAAAGCAGGACACACTCTAAACGGGTGCCCTGCTACAGAAATTCCTGAACTATCTATTTTTTAATGATTTTTACATTTTGAATACCGTACGAATTCTCTATCCGTAACACATACATTCCAGGTTTAAATAAACTCATATCTAATGAATTAACTGATGGTACTACAAGATCAAGTAAAGAGTGACCAGTCATATCCAGTAAGATAAGCCTGTTCTTTTCGCCCAATAACTTACTGTGCAGAACAGTTTGTACGGGATTAGGAAAGACTGATTGCATCAATTCCGTTGAAGTATCCAATCCTGTATTGATGCAAGTATTACCAACGACATAGGAAAGATATTTAGTAACAGACATTCCGCCTGCATAGGCAAATTTAACTGCATACGTAATGGTTGAACCAACAGTTTGGTTATGAATGGTGGAAGTAAATATTTTCCCGGAAACTAAGGTCATTGCCGTTTCTGCAAAAGGAGTTTGTTTCCACAAATAGGCTACAACTCCAGCTTTGTCGTCAAGTAGTTCAAATGTAATTTTCACATCAGTTCCGGTTGTTACAAAACTGTATTTAAATCCAACAATGAAAGGAGTGCCCTGCGACGATTCAGCTAAGGAACCGGCACATTCGGTATTGATGTCAGCTGTTGTATGTGCATCGAGCGTTATAGGGTTGTTGGCCGCGGAGTTCCCGCTTAAATCACTTGCCGAAACAGTAAATGTATAATTTGTATTTGGGGTTAATCCGGTTACAAGGAAATTTTTCAAAACACCTGAAGGCGAAGAAACACTAAGAGTGGTAGTACCATATTTTATTGTATAAATTACATTTCCTGAGTTATCCGAACCCTGAAGCAATAATTCAACACTACTTGCTGATGCAGCGCCAACGGTAGCTGTGAAATTAGCTGGATTTTCGGTATCGTTGCCTGAACCGCTACAATCATTTCCTACAACGTATGATACGTATTTTGTTACTGCCAAGCCACCTGAATAGGCAAACTTGCAGGCATAACTTATGGTTGAGCCAATAGTTTGTCCATTTAAGGTTGTTGCGAAAATATTTCCGGAAACATTAGTCATAGGTGATTCAGCAGGTGGAGTCTCTTTCCACAAATAGGCAATAAGACCTGGTTTGTCGGTATCGAGCAATTCAAATGTAACCGTAACACTTGACCCTACAGTTTCGAATGTACATTTGTACCCCAGTGTGAATGAGCCTTGCGTGGCTATGTTTGAAGCTACTGTACACGACATTTTGGGGGCAATGGTTACTTTTACTGTTTGCGAAGTATTCTCTCCTCCAATGTTGTCAGTAGCTATTGCTTTCAGAATATAATCTCCGGCTCCAGGATCCCAGATGGCGCCATAAGGAGCAGAATTGTCAGAACTGATTAGAATATCATTCTGATAGAAATCCACTTTTTGAATGCTCCCGTCAAAGTCACTGGCATTAGCTGTAATAGTCACAGGATTTCCTGCCGTAAATGTGGACATATCCACAGGGGAAAGAAGGGACACTGTTGGTAAAATATTGGCTGTAAGGCTCACAAAAATTAATAATTCATCCTGGTCAGTCCGGAAGTCAGAATTGGTTACTGTGAGTGTCAGACTATACATCCCTTCAGCTAACCCGCTTATTACAGGATTGCTGGTGGCTGCATCAGAAAACTGGACAACAGTGGGACCGTAATTCTGTACCCATGAATATGTCAAAGGTTTTGAAGCAGACTCTGTACTTGCTGAACCATCCAGAGTAGTTGAAGTTTGTGGTAAAATCAGTATAAGTTTTCCTCCCGACACAGCTGTCGGATAGCTATATGCAAGATCCCCGGTGCGTGTAAAAGTCATTTTCCCTAAGTTAAATTCACCAGCAGCAAAAGCAACCCGTAGCATGTGCTGACCCGGATTGAGGGATATGCCTGTAACAGTTTTAGTTGCCCATATTGTCCAAACTGTTGTTGAAGTTGAAGGAACTGAAATATCGCCGGAAATAGTTTTCCCATCCATTTCAAGGTGGAATGGCCCGCCGCCTGCCGAATTGCCTGAAGCATAACGGAAAGCAAATGAATAGATGCCTGCCTGGCTAACATTCACAGTATATTCCAGCCATTCGGATGTTGCGATTGACCCAACACAAGCGCCTTCGGTAACATTGCTGAAAGCATCTACATATTCGTCTGTCCTGAAATCACCAGAGTTCGTGGTTGTCACATCAAGATAAGCTATGTTCTGACCTTTTCCTCCTTCGAACGAATCATACCTGCCAGCTTCGATAGTACCCGGAATGGCCCATGCAGTTCCGCCATAAGGTAACTGGCTTCCAACCTGAACTTCAACATTATTGGTAACATTAAATTTATCGGATGCATACACTTTAGCATAAAAACTGTGTACCCCCAATTGCAAATTCGTTGCAGTAAAGGTGTATGGTTCAGCAGTTACTGATCCTAAAGACACAGTTCCATCCATAAATTCAACCTTGGTTGCTGTTCCACCCGAAGCCGCGACATCAAGTGTAACACTTCCGTTTACCGCCGCTTGCTGAAAGGAGGATGTTAAGATTCCTGTTATTGGGCTGTCCTTACTGGTTACTAGTTTCCGGGCTGGAACAACGAGTTGATAACCGGTTGAAAACGTAACGGTGATAGGCGCATCGGAATAATTCTGAGCAACATACGTGATTTCTCCATGAAGTGAAAATGCAGCCGCAATAGGATAATCCGACGTAATAGCGCCATCAACCCTTCCCAACGCATTCATTGCATGCAACCAATGATATGTCTGAGCATCAGAAATGCCAAACTTTATTTCCCGATCCGGGTAGGAGTTATACATTTCAATTGCTTTTGCAGGATCG
Organism: Bacteroidales bacterium; assembly: GCA_963665485.1. Lineage (GTDB taxonomy): Bacteria > Bacteroidota > Bacteroidia > Bacteroidales > UBA4417 > UBA4417. Next base: position 4,652,387 of record OY762227.1, read on the forward strand.
ATGAAAGCCAGATATTCCCACCACATGTCGTGCCACAGGTTTGGATTTGCCTGGTTGCTCATAATGCCGGTGTTGGCCGCTACTTCGTTCCAGAGTTTTGCAACGTATAAGGTATCTTGTCCCAGGTAAAGTGAACCACCATGAACAGGATAAATTTCAATGCCATAGGAAGCTGCTATATCGCTGGTCCAGAATGTTCCGTTATCAATACTGTTAGTCCATACCCTCGACACAAGGCTATATTGTTGCGAAGCAGGGAAATTGCGGTGATGTGTATCCAGGTAATATTCTTCGATTCCTGTTTGCTCTGTTGTATAAAGGTAAATACCCAGATCACGGATGGTTTTATCACCTGTTAATTCGCCCCAGTGAACAAGGGAAGATGCAAAAACCATGCTCTCGGAACTCGATTCCTGGTTGTTACCTGCAGGATTACTGGCAAATCCATCTGCCCAACTATGGCCTTCGTATGGGCTGAAATTCCGCAGGTATGGAAACATTGTATCATTCCGGTCGGGGCATGCGGCATCGCGTATGATTAAATTCACCATCCCTCCCCATTGAGCTGCCCAACCTGGCAGGTATTGTTCCACAAAGGCAGCAGCATGAATAAAATATCCCCAGTGGAAATGGTGATCATTCAAACTTCCATCCTGTCCATATCCGGCAGGGTATCCTATCATGGCTGACCATGTGATATTGTAATAAAACAGAAAGGCAACTTCACCACCTTCAGCCTTAAACCAATCTTCGAGACGGGTTTTAATAGTAGTTAAAATCTTATCGCGGGAAGTTGTATTGCCCATTTCATCAGCAATCCGGGCTGTTTGTATAAGTTGGTTCATCACCTGGCCTTCGTTGTACGAATCAGTCCAGGTTGCCAGTGTAGCATTCTCAAGATTCGCAATTTTCCCTTTTAGCTCTGAAGGTGAAAATCCAGTACTGTAATTATCCAGATATGGCAATGTAGGCAGAATACCGTGAAATGTATTTACAACACTAAAGCTATTGCCAGCCATGGTTTTCATCTGGCCCCGAACAATAGTGTAGCTGTACTTATCCGGAACCGGTGAATCAGCAGCAAGGTGGGCCCATTGATGAGGAAGTAAACCGAGCAGCATATTTGTTTCGGAACCTTCTTTAACCTCTGTCTGCACGTTGAAGTCAGTGCGCATTACGGAAGTACTTTCGTTATAACTATATGTTGCAGTTGTATTTACAGGAAAAACGTAAGCATATTTTTTATATTCTGTAGCTACTGCAGTAACATTGGTTGCGGTAAGCGGAATAAATGCCATCGACCAATAATTCTGTCCATTCAGGGTAGAAGTGTAAATTGCTCCATTCTGTGTCCAGGTACTTCCTGAAGGAGCATAAACTGCAAAATCGGCTCCGTTTCTGAGGTCAGTAATAACCAGCATTTCGTTCGAAACAACTACAGTTCCTGAAGTTACTGTTACCTGGGCCACATCAGTTGCACTTTTAGTAAAATAAAGGAATGGCATACCAACTCCTGAAGTTGTTTTAAAATCATGAATTCCATCATTCCAATCCATTGTGACTGTCCAGTCAGAAAAATCGGAAACGGTGGTTTTTGTAGCAGTCATTCCGGTAACGCCAACAGTGACAGGCTCAATATCGTCGATCACTCCTGAAGGAATATATGTCACCACCAACCCGCTATTCTTGGTCTTCATGGTAAAAGGGTAGTTAAAAAGGTTGGATGCCTGTCCGTTCTTTATCAATGCCGACCACCAGTCGCTTGTTGGCGCGGGCTTGCCAATTGCATTCCCACTAACCTGGGGCGTACCCGAGGGGATTAAGTTTCGTCCCATCACATCAGTTCCGGGGAATGTTTTGGTATAGCTACCACTTCCAACTGGTACAACCTGACTTAGTGCCGGAATTGAAACCGATAAAAGAGAAATCAGTGCGAGACTTAAAAGTTTATTCATTATTTTAGGATTAGGTTCATTTATATGTGCTTAATATTCGGCAATATCGAATGGCAAACGCTTTCAGCTCATGTTATTCCACACATGAATCTGGCTTTATCAGGTAATGAGACTGATACTATAAAAAGAGGATCAGAAATTATAACCAAAGCAGAAAAGTCAAGCAATCTTGAGGGAAAGACAGGCTTTAATTTCTTTAGTCAGGTTTCTAATTAACCAATTCAAAAATTGAATTCAACCTGATATCGGAGGAAGATGCGCCAATCATCAAGTCAAAAAAGCCAGGCTCGGCTACCCACTGCAGCTTCTGGTTATAAAAGGATAGTTTTTCTTTATCAATGGTAAAAGATATGGATTTGGATTCACCGGATTTCAGTGCATTTTTTTTGAAATCCTTTAATTCTTTTACCGGTCGTGCAACAGAACTGACCTTATCCCTCAGGTAAAGCTGAACGATTTCTTCTCCAGCATATTTTCCTGTGTTCGTGACGGTTAAAGATACTTCAATTTCATCGCTATTATTAATTTTATTTTTACTCAATTTCAGATCGCTGTATTTAAACGAGGTATAACTTAATCCAAAACCAAATTCAAACTTCGGGTAAACGGACAAATCGATGTAAGAAGTATTAGGAACGTCGCTGTTAGTAACCGGCCGGCCTGTATTAAGATGACTGTAATAAATTGGTATCTGACCCACACTCTGCGGGAAAGTGACAGCCAACTTGGCTGATGGATTATAGTCACCAAAAAGAACATCGGCAATGGCATTACCGGCTTCGCTTCCCAGCCACCATGTATATAAAATAGCAGGCGCATTATCGGCTGTAAAATTAAACACCAGCGGACGGCCAGCATTAATTAACACTACAACAGGTTTTCCGGTTGCCAGCAATTCCTTCACTAAATCTTCCTGCACACCAGGAATATCAATGTTACTGCGGCTCCTGGCTTCACCGCTCATATCCCTTCTTTCGCCAATACTCACAATAACAACATCCGATTGTTTCGCGATCATGACTGCTTCAGCAAATCCGGATTTATCACTGCCTTCAATTTCGCAACCTTTTGCATAAAGTAATTTCGTAGTAGCGCCAACTTTATTGACCAATCCTGCCCATTGAGAAACAATATAGCTGGAATCGACACCCGGGACTTCAACATCCCAGAATCCTTTGTTTTGTTTTACAGCTTTTGCCAACGGCCCAATGAAAGCAATAGTTTTTATGCTTTTTGATAATGGCAGCAGATTGTTTTGATTCTTGAGTAAAACGATACTTCTGTCAGCCATCTCCCTGGCAATTTTTGCATGTTCCGGGTTGTTTAATTCTTTTTGTTCACGTTCTGCATCGCAATATTTAAAAGGATCATCAAATAAGCCAATTTCAAATTTCTTTTCCAGAATTCTGCGCACTGCATCGTCAACCATTGCCAGAGGAACTTTCCCATCAGCTACCAGCTGAGCAAGGTTATTTTTGTAACACCGGCTTTCCATATCCATATCGCAGCCGGCTGTTATTGCAGACAAAGCCGCTTCATAGTCGTTTGCAACAGTACCATGAGCTACCATTTCACCCACAGAACCCCAATCACTTACTACAAATCCTTTAAATCCCCATTGCCCTTTAAGAATGTCGCGTTGAAGGTAGCTGTTCCCGGTGGCGGGAATTCCGTTAATATCGTTGAATGAATTCATAAATGTTGCAACGCCTGCTTCGGCAGCTGCTTTAAAAGGAGGCAGGTAAACTTCAAGCAAAAGTCTGTCGCTCATATCCACTGAATTATAATCCCTGCCGCCAATTACTGCCCCATAAGCCGCAAAATGCTTGGCACAAGCCATCATTGAATTAACTTCGCCTAATTTATTTCCCTGGAAACCTTTAACCCTGGCGGCCGCAATTTTTGAGCCCAGGTACGGGTCTTCGCCGGCGCCTTCCATCATTCTTCCCCAACGAGGATCGCGGGCAATATCAACCATGGGCGAAAATGTCCAGTGAATGCCGGCTGCACTTGCTTCGGTAGCAGCAATCCGTGCTGTCAGAGTCATAGCGTCCAGATCCCAACTACAAGCTTCAGCGAGTGGGATCGGGAAAGTTGTTTTATATCCGTGAATAATATCCTGTCCAAAAAGCAAAGGTATTTTCAAGCGTGATTGCATGGCAACCTCCTGCCATTTCCTGGTGCGTTCAGTACCCACACAATTGAGCAAAGAGCCAACTTCTCCCCTTCGGATCTGGTTTGCCTTATCCTTGTCAACGGTTACTGGTCCGGTTGCGGTCCAGTCGTCGTTGTATTGATTCAGCTGGCCTATTTTCTCCTGAAGTGTCATTAACCTCATTATGGAATCCACCCGTTGATCAGGAGTTTTTTGCTGCGACTGGGCGAGCAGAAACTGGTTTGCCAATAGCAATAGTAGCCAGAGTGCGGGATTGAATTTTTTGTTCATTTCTGTTAAAATCGCAGGTATTGTTTATCAGTATTTGATAAAGGTTATTTATCTTTCCTGTATTGCTTTTATGGAGGCCCGAGGCATTGCGCCTCTATGATTCATTTGCTCTTCGCGCATCTAATTCCTGCTTCATTAAGGTGGTGGTCTTAGAGTCGATCCGGTAAAAGATCATGAAGATGGCGCACGACATGTATAAAATACCGGGAATAACTGAAACCAGTAATTTTATTCCTGTAATTGCCGTATTGCTTTGAACAATATTAGCTACAAAACCTGTCATTCCTAATATCCAGCCTGCAATTGCGGCTCCAATTCCCCAGCCTGCCTTTTGAGCAAATACCGCTGCTGAGAAATACAATCCGGTAGCCCTGCGTCCGGTTGTCCATTCGCCATAATCGGCTGAATCGGCAATCATTGTCCAAAGCAGTGGAACTGCCGGTGCATAAGCCATTTTTGCAATGATGTTAAATACGTATATGGTTGTAATATCAGTTACTCCTGGCAGGTAAATGAGCATAAAAAACAATCCTGAGATCAACGAACTGGCAATAAATACATTTTTATTCCCGAACTTTTTGGCTAATGGTTTTGATAAAGGTAAGGCAACAATAAGCGCAACAGTGCCAATAACATTGAAGAGCTGCACATTGTTTTCACGCCCGAGGTAATACTTAAAATAGTAAGCAATGGCAGCATTCTGCATAGCAAACATGATAAAAGAAATAATGCCAACCAGGGCCAGAATAATCCAGGCTTTATTGCTGAACAAGTTTGACACATCTTCCCATAACGAATTTTCCTGTGCTTTAGGTGGCTGAACCCGCTCTTTAGTCGCTCTAAAAGTGATGAAAAAGAAAATCAGACTTAAGCCGGCAAACAAAAATACAGTGTATTGAAATCCCTGGGCTTTATTACCACCTCCAAAGAATTCGGCTAATGTCAGCGCCAGACCAGTTACAATAAATTGCCCGGTAAAACCAGCAATAAAACGATACGTGTTTAACCCGGCACGTTCGTAAGTATCATCTGTCATTACAGCTCCAAGAGCTGAATAAGGAAGATTAATGGTTGCATAGGCCGTCATTAAAAGCACATAAGTAGCTCCGGCATAAACGATTTTCCCGATTTCGCCAAAGTTCGGAGTTGTAAATGTGAGTATAGCAAGAATGGCATAAGGAATAGCCCCGAACAAAATATAGGGACGGAATTTTCCCCACCGGGTATTGGTCCGGTCAGCCACTATGCCTATCACCGGGTCGATAGCCATATCCCAGAAACGGGCAACCAGCATTATTGTACCAGCGGCAGCGGCAGAAATCCCATATACATCGGTGTAAAAAAACAAGAGCCAGAATCCAACCATATCCCAAACAAAGTGAGATGCTGTATCGCCCAAACTATAGCCAATTTTTTCCTTAACGGTTAATTTCGAAACGATTTCGTTCATGCTGAGTAGTTTAAATTAGTTAAAGAACATTTTAATTAGCCTGAGATTTATTACTCAGATTACTGAACAGAACTTCTATTTTGGCAAATGCACTGGTGCGCTGAAATATCATTCTGCTTAATTCACTATCAATGCTATGACCAGGCATTGTAAGCTTTTTCCCTTCGGCATCTATGATGGTAATTTTATCTTCATTCGCTGACTTGTAAACAACGGGAACCTGGCAAAATGTAAATGCCAATTGCCCGGCACCAAGGAGGATTTGCTCTTTTTCCCCTTTCAGGTTAAAATATTCAAATACACTTTCACTGGTAAATAATTCTTCCGGATTTAGCAGAGAGGACTCGAAAACAATTTTTCCGTTCTCAATATGAATACCCAGCTCATGCATACGCGAAAGGAAATCCTCCTTTACCTGCCCTGTCATACCCGGTTGCTGTGCACCTGCATTACCGGGGGTATGCGAATAGGCATCAGTTGGAAATGCGCCATACAGATCAGGTGATTTGTTTAACCCGATACCGGCCTTAATTTCGTAATAATGATCTTTAATTTTACCAAGGATAACTGGATCAGCCCCGTCAGCCAGCCCTCTGAAATAGCTTTCCTGTGCAGCAAGTAATAATTTGGAAACCATATGCCAGTATATGCTTCCCAAACCTTCGTATCCATAGAATGTTCCGGAACGGCCTGTAAACGACTGATGATCGAAAAGCTCTTCATAAATAGCCAGCACCGACTGTTTTTCGTCGGCCAGGAGTTTGGAATATTTCGCAGAATCCAAATGGTTTAAAGCATTTTCCAAAACAGAAGCATTACGAAACGTTCCGTTAAAATGTGAGTTGCCCAAATCATCAATACTTAAAATGGATTTGTCGTTATCAGCAATTAATTGGCTAAGTAATTTTGAAGATTTTACCTTGTTGCCCGGGATATTGTTTTTCTGGCTGAAACGAGATAATTGCCTGTCGGGATAGAGCAGGTAACTATACTGATCCTTCCGGAATAAACTGCTCGCTTTTAATGCGTTGAGCACAGCCAGGCTTTCCTGCACTGAAAGATAACCGGAACTTAAAACAGCTACCTGTCCTTCGAGCATTTCGTATAAATGCCGGATAACCATACTGTTCTCCGTAATAGAAATCAGGTTATAAGCGTGATAGAGGCCATCATCCCGCCTGTTTACCCTGATCGACTGATCCATATATTTCAAACAGAGAACAGTAAAATCATGTAAATCTTTTACCTGTACAGGCTTCTTTATGCAAGAGAAGGATTTTTGGTAAATAGCATTCCGGTATGTGCTTCCAGCTTCACCAAGTATATCGGCAAAACGACGCCGATCTTCATTTGAAAACCCGGAACCGAGCAGGCTGGTATTCTCTGCAAAAAGTGCTGCTATTTTATCGAATAATGTTTTTACTTCTTCCGAAACAGTGATTTCCCTGATATTCGTTTCGTTAAACTTTCCGGACCAGAATTTGAGGAAACGCCTCAAATATGAAAGCGTTACCATCGAAACACCATTGCCTACAAGAGCATTGTTAGCATCATTCCATTCCGGACGCTGGGTATTAAGCCAAATACCAGCTTCGGGAATAAAGTTGCTGAGTTTAGCCAATAAAGTAACGAGTATTTTTTCGGTAAAGTTTACCCGGTAAAGATCTCCATCTTTGTTCATTAACAAGCGTCCGTCAGCTCCGGTTGTTTTAACAAGTGCTTTGATATGATCGTTCAGCGCGAAATCGAATTCAATAGTATCTTTCGGATTTTTAACTATGCTAGTGTAAGATTTTATCCGATAAGGCACATTGGCATATGCAAATACTTCTTTTGTCAACAATTCATCCAGTTTTCCGGGATGAAACTCGTTCGACAATTCGAGGAGTTTCTGCAGGTAAATAATCTGGTGGTCGCCCCAATACCCTATGTAAGCCCAAGGATCGTGAGGATCAGGAGATTCCCAATCGATGCCTTCGCGGGTTATTCGGTAAGGGTTGTATCCATCCGCAGTGCTTGCATTAACAAATTTGCTTATCATTCCTTCCAGAAACTCCGGGTATGAAAGGCCTAAAGCTTCCCAATTCTGAAAAATATCGCGCCAGTTTCCCTCGTAATTCAGCTTGATTGAACCGTCATCATTTTTTGTTTCAATAGAGAACTGGTTCCATGGACGGCTTGGATCGCCATGCCTGCGGCTGAAAGTGAGCGGGAGGTATTCAAAGCAAATCCGCAGTAAGTCAGGATTTGATGTACTCTCAGCTTTTTCTAACAATTCCGGGTAATTAATTTCAGCAGGAAGCTGATCAAACCAGCCTTTTTGTTTAATGCTTACCTGTTTATTTATCTGCTGTGCAAAAAGCTTTAAATCAGCAATATCAATAAGATAATTATCAGGGAAGATTCCACCTCTCATCACATTGAAAAGGGTATTGGAGAAATGGCGTGCAATGTTCAATTCTTCATTTCCAGCCTGAATTCCATCGGCTTTGGAAACAATGCACTTAAGGTTTTCGGTTCCTTTGCTTATATCTGCATTTACAAGTTCTGCAATACTATCAGTATTCTTCAGAAAGTGGTCAAGATTAGCTACATCACCACTTTCCTGGTTTAGTTCAGCGACAATCATCCACTCTTTACTTCCATCTTTTGAAAGCGCAAAACCTGCATTTACAAAATACGCTCCACGCTTTGCCCTGATATCAATCTCCTGTTCAACAGGAAATCCTTTTTTGAAGTCGTTAACCTGCTCTTCTGAGATTAGAATTTTTGCATCAAGCTCCGGACCACAAAACCAAACTGTATTTGCTTTTAATGATTCACTAGGTTCAGCCCGGTCGACCGGAATTGAACTCAGCATATACAATCCCAGTTTGCTGTCAACAAGAAGCTCGGATTTTTTATACGCATCCACCAGACAGCTGAAAGCATTCTGAAAATCGAAATCAACAGAATTGGGCAGGATATTTTTAATCCCGTCGAGTACTTCAATTGTTATGTCTTCATTGTTATGATTAATGATTTCTGATTTTTTCACAAACCCGAATTTCTCACTGTTGTACCAGCCATAGCGAAATCCAACACCCAAATCATCATTAATTTCTTCGAAAATAATTTTATTTCCGTAAATGCTTTTATAGAGATTCCGCTTTATGGAATATACTTTTTCTGACTCAGCCGAAAAAGGTTCCCAAAGAAATATTTTTTCATTTTTAGTGACAAGCAAGTAGGTTTTACTTCCGGTCCGGTCCCTGTAATCATGAATTTTATCAACCGTATAATAAGGAAACAAAGCATTATTACGATCCTTACGACCTGCCGACAGCGAACCATTACTGGATAAATACATCCAATGATCCGAATCGCTGACAATAGTCATAAAGAAATCAGGCATCTGGTTGGAGTTGCTTATTTTGAAGAATTTCTCATTAAGGATTTCGACAAATTGGCCTTTAACCTGATGATTATCGCTATTAATCTCAGTGTTTCCTAAATATATCGACTGGTGTTTCATGGTAATCTGCTTGTAATTTATATTTATTTGCACTCTGTTCTTTTTATTTGATTCATTGTAACTCACTCCTGACGGAATCCATGCTATTAAAACTGACAGGTTTTATTTCCGTCCTACTTCCTTTGCCCAATCGCCACGGAAAATCAGTTTCTGGTCGTGAATTTTAAAACTAAATTTTCCGTATTGAACTGTAATTCCAGCCGATGCGTTTACAATCCAGCAGTTATCGGGAATGGTAAAGAAATTCTCGGCATGAATAACTTTATTGTCTTTCTGATCTTTGATTGAAACAGTTGCCTGCGGTCCAACTTCCCAACCCAGATGAGTGTTGAAGCTCACTTTAAAGTCGTCTGCCAGTTTGAAATTCTCTTTAGACTCGATTATAGTTTTCACCGAAGCTATTTTCCCGGCATTCAAATCGTTTCCGGGTGTAACTTCAATAGTTAGCTTTGGCAACTCAAACGGTTTATCTGAAGCCAAAATCATGATTGATTCCGTTTTCAGCATTTTATTTTCCTTGTTGTAAAACTCAAACGCCAGTTCTATATCCTCAATGCCTTGTGGAGCAACCGGGATTTGATCAGCAAAATATCCTTCTTTAGCTATATTTTTGGAATACAGCACCTTGTCTCTTAACTTCACGGTTACTTTCGTGATATCTTTATCGACATAAAGTTCCAACGGAACTGTTGCTGAGGTATAAATATTCTTATTCTTAGGGCTGATAACGAGGGCTTTCATGTAATCTTTCATGGCGAACCAAACCGGTCGGGGGGAGCCAAATTTATCATTCGCATCGCTATAACCCCAGAAACCAAACCATTCTTCGGGTTGATCGCTACTATGCGTTTTTGCGTCGCCACCTTTCCACCACCCATCAGCATAATAAAAAGGGCACATCCCGGTTGCACCTGCATCGATAAGGTCGCGATAATTGGCAACCAGGCCTTCGGCTTGCTGTATCAATGTGTTGCCTCCATAATTCCCAAATCCCTTATGCGAAACTGAGTATCCGAACTCAGTGGTTATAAATGGTTTATTTTGTCCGTTTAGCTCAACCAAGTCTTTTATATAATCCTTGAATCCCATAGTCGCCGTTTGAGCTTCTGTGTGGTTGTAACAGTTGTAGGCATACACATCAAAAATATTCTCGTCGATGTAATCGCTGATCATGGCATTGGCCGAAATTGTTACCGGAATTCCAGGATGTTCCCTATGAATAGTCGCTATCAGATCTTTCATCAAACTGACAAATGCTGCACCTGTAACTCTGTGAACGTGATCGGTTTGTGGCTCATTCAGAATCAGGTATGTAATGATACAATCGTATTTTTTTGCATAATCTGTCACTTGTTTGACATCAGCCTTACATTTCTGAACAAATTCAGGGTCACCATAATCGCCATCGGGATTAATGGCGATGCCCATAATCAGTTTTAGCCCGGAATTCTGAACAAGCTGAAGTTGTGGCTCCGTGAACTGTTTCCAGGTGCGAATGGCATTGTACCCGCCTTCTTTTATTACTTTGAGATCGAATTTCATCAGGTCAAGGTCTTCTTTGATGGCTGGATTATAGGGTTCCTGCCCGGGGCGGGCACCAATCTCGTAACCGATGGCTTTAATAAAAAACCTTTCGCCATTAAGGTAATACCAGTTATCCTTAATTTCAAGTTTAGATTTTGTTTGAGCAAAAACTGACATCACAGACAGCTGGCATACTAAGATCATAATTAACACTTTAATTTTCCGTCCGGCTCCATAACAGGAATCCAGTGTTTTTGACTGAAGCAGATTCATAAAATTTGTCATGATTAATTTTTAATTTAAAATGTTCATTTTCAATTAAACTAATACTTTTTCTGTTTCAACCTCAAACCTATTTGTTTAACATCCTGGCTGACTATTTTCGATCTCATCATAACACAGTTGCAGTTAAAAAACGACTTAACTGTACAGGTGCAAAGGTATTGATAAAGAACGCAAAAGGAAAGTTTTTGAATTATGCAGGTTGAAGTATTCCTTCCTGGAATTTAGCTGGCTTTTTTTATTTTTTTATCACTTTAAAGCTTTGAATTCCACGCGCGTTTTCAGTTTTCAGGAAATAAACCCCGGGGTTTAACGAACTCATATCTAAATTGTAGGTGCCTGGAATTGAACTGTCGAATACTTTATTCCCGATCATATCATACACCGAAAGCCGGTTATCCTCTTCAGGAAGCTGGATATACAGAATATTCAGCACAGGGTTGGGGTAGAAATGGAGTAGTGAAGTTTTTACAGTTTCGATAGCTGTATTAACCGCACATGTATTACCAACAGTATAAGTTAGTTGCTTCGTAACACTCAAGCCTCCTGCAAAAGCAAATTTACAGCTAACTTTTATATCCGCCCCTAATGTTTGTCCTGTCAGGATTTTTGTGAATTTTTTACCGCTTACGTTAGTCATCTGGCTTTCTGTATAAGAGGAAGAAGCAGGAGAACTGTATTTCCTTAAGTAAGCCACTACACCTGCTTTGTTGTCGAGCATTTCGAAGTTAACGGTTACATCGGTTCCCGAAGTTGTAAAGCTATATTTGTAACCTGCAGCAAATGCGCCTTCTGTAGCAGCATTGGAAATACCGGCGCAATCGCTGTTGGGTAATGTAGATACACTTAAAGGAATAAAAGCAGTTGTTGCTGCATTCCCTGATGCATCTTTGGCAGTTACAGTGAAATTGTAAGTAGTACCCGGCATAAGGCCTGTAACAACAAATGATTTTTGAGTATCGGAAGCAGCCTCAACGGATGAGGTTGTACCGTTATATGAAACGATATAAATAACACTACCGCTGTTGTCCGTCCCATTCAGCAAAAACTCTGCGCTGGTCTGGCTTACAGCTCCAGTAGTCGCCGTAATTCCGGTTGGTGCCTCTATATCAGTGTATGTAATATTACTGTGAAATTGTTCCCCGGCATCCCCTTTTTGGTAAACACGAATATAATCGATGTACATTTTAGCGGGTGTGCCATCGGAAGGAAGAGCAGTAACTCCACTAATATTGCCTATTCCGGTAAAAGCCGCCCCTCCTACTGCAAGGTTAAAAAGGATTTCAACCGGTTTGTGAAAATATGAATAAATGTCATTAGGCTGATCAGCGCTGATTCTTTTTGAATAATAGGGTGCAACTTTGGGGAATTTATCCAGATCGAGATACATTTTAAGACTGTCGGCATCCCATATCAGTGTAAACAGATGAAAATCATCCTGAATTGAATAAGGAGCTTCAGCAGCTGTATAATTCTGGTAATGAATAAATGCAGGGGTTATCGGGCCCCAATGGATAGCTCCTCCCATAAATGAAGACTGATGTCCTGAAGAGATACCTGCACTATGCCCGCATTCCATAACATCAATTTCACTGCAATATGGCCAGTTAGATCCATTATAGTCGTTGCCGAGAAACCAGAACGCAGGCCATAAACCATTAGCAGTTGAAGGTATTTTCATACGTGCTTCTATTTTGCCATATTGTACATATACTTTGCCAAGCGTATTTATCCGCCCGGAAGTTGCTTCCTTTCCCATAAAACTTTCCTTCCTGGCATTCAGCACAAGACAATTTAGTCCCTGGTATTTTTCAATCGTAATATTTTCATGCCGGTAATATTGTAATTCATTATTACCGCCTCCCAGACCGTTTACTTCTACATTCCAGGTATTGGTTTCGTCGAATACACCGTTTTCAAAATTGTCCTGCCAACGCAACACCCAATTCTGAGCTATTGTTTCATAAGAAACGAAGAATACAATTGCAAAAAGCAAGGCTAAACGGTAGCAAATCCGAGAAACTCCTCTATTGGGCGAAGTGATAAAAGTTTTAGTATTCATTTCCTGAACATATTAAACGTTGGTATTCGAGGGAAAACTTCATAAAGCAAACAATCTATTTTGTTGATATATCTGGTTGTGCGCAAGCGAAAATTTACATTACAAGCAACTTATACGTTTTTTAAAACCGGAAGTTTGATCGTAAATTTCGGTCCGATTGCAGCATAGACTGTATTAGAGCAAAAAAAATAGGCCCGCAGTGAAACAATCCACTGCGGGCCAGAATAAAGTTTACTCTTTAATGAATTTTTTCGTTATCACAGAGTTCCTGTCTGAAACCTGAAGGGTATAAACCCCTTTTGCGAGGTTATTCACATCAATTCTCTTATTATCATCTTGCCTGTTAACCAACAATTTACCTTTAGCATCAAATATTTTAATAGTTGCGTTTTGCGGCAAACCATCAACAAACAATTCAGATTTTACGGGGTTAGGGTAAACAGTAATTGCTGATCTATCATGCTTACTAACAGCAGTTGTTATTACGAAGGTAACATCATCAAAGTAATAGATTTCTCCAGTTCCCGGAACACCAAAATTGAAAAAGATCGACATTTTATCAAAGTTGTTGCTCAGGTTAAATGGGTTTGTTCCGGCTGCTACATTGCTAAAATCAAAAATCAACGTTTCCCATGTGTTTGCTAAAGTAGTGGTTGCTTCTGTTTCGGCAGTAATTCCGGTATTTGTATGGTCTTCAACTTTTAAGCGAACCTGAATTCCGGCGGCAGGCGAATAAACCCTTACACTTATTTTTGTGGATGTTGCCGTAAACGGGATAAGAGTCTTAAATCCAAGACCTTTGCCAATAGTAGTGCCTGCCCATGTTTCGGAACCTGCACCTTTGGTTGTAATAGCAACCTGGTTTGCAGCATTTTCCGGATCAGCGCCTAGAACGCTTGAATTCCCACCAAAATCTGTTAACGTATAATCTACGGTTGTACTTTCGAAGTTAACGGGAAGATTTATCTGGGTGAGGCCACCTGAATTGTCAACCAGGTCAATGTCGTCGAACAAATAGGTGAAGTCAGCAGAACCATCGCCTACAGTTCCATTGTCGAAAATAAGCACGATATGCTGATAGGCATTCGCCATATTGATGGCGCTGTAATCGAATGTGAGTTGCTCCCAGGCATTTGCAGTTGTGGTTGTTGCTTCTACTTCGTACGATTTGCCTGCATCACCTGCATTTTCAACTTTAAAAAGAACCTTTGCTCCGACTCTTGGAGAATAGACCTTCATTTTTATAGTTTTCATGGTCGAAAAATCTATATCTGAACCATAATCAATCCAGCTGCCGCCCCAGGTTGCACCTGCACTTTTTATCATTTGCCCAACTTTTAAACTGGTATTCAGGCCGGCTACTTGTGGATTATCAATTACTGTTGTACCGCCGCCATCAAAATCGGTAAATGTATAGCTTCCTGTTTCAAAATCAATAGGAAACGAAAGTCCGACAGGCGGAATAATACCGCAATTATCTCCTACCTTGTAAGTAAAATCTTTTGTTACCGACATTCCACCGGCAAAAGCAAATTTGCATGCAACAGTTATATTCGCGCCAACTGTTAGCCCGGTCATCTTTTTGGTGAAAACCTGACCTAATGAATTTGTCATCATGGATTCAGAAAAGCCAGTAGTTTTATCCCATAAATAGGCAACTAAGCCAACTTTTGTATCCAGGCATTCGAAGGTGATAGTTACATCTGTTCCAATTGTTGTAAATGAATATGTGTATCCGCTCGCGAAAGCTTCTCCCTGTGAACTCACGGTTGAAGATCCTGAACATGGGGTATCGGTATTTACTGGAGTCTTGGCTGTTACAACTATTGGATTATTTGCAGCAGCATTCTCGCTTAAATCTTTGGCCACCACCGAAAATGAATAATCGGTAGAAGGAGTTAAGCCGGTAATTACAAATGATTTTTCCACACCCGAAAGTCCGCTCACCGAAACTGTGGTTGCACCGTACGTAACGAAATACTTCACATCACCCGAATTATCGGTGGCATTGAGCAATAATTGCACGCTGCCCGAAGTTACTGAACCCAGGGTTGCCGTAAATTCGGTCGGGGCTTCAGTATCGTTTTGCATTGAGCCGTTACTGAACCTTATGTTATCGAAATAGCAGGTACTGCCTGCAGTTCTGGGGTCGGAAAAATCAGGGAAAATAACGATTTGGTCGCAACTCTGATGGCCGATACGGGCCGAAAAGTCAAAAGTCAGCTCTTCCCACTGGTTAATCTTAGTATTCGGTACTTTTAACTCTCCTTCTGACCAACCTGATGGATCTGAAAATTTAATTCCAACATTACTGATAACAGACTTGTAAACCATAATTTTAATGATAGAATTAGTGGCATCAAAAGTAAATGCACCTAAATCAGTACCATGTTTGCTTTCAACTCCGGCCCAGGGCGCACCATCGGCGTTTACCACCATCTTACCGCAGGTAGCGGAGGTGTTAATACCCGATGAATTTGGATTAGCAATTACCGTGAACGAGCCTGCCTGATTTACTCCGTTTTCGAATGGATTCCAGGTCCAGTTGTTGCCAACGGTTTCAAAATCGATTGTTGATTGGGCAAAGCTCCAACCACTAATAGCCAACAAGGCTATCAGAATTCCAAGACGTAAAAAATTTTTCATACAATTGTTTTTTTAGAATTAATAAAAATGATTAGTGATAAAGAAAACCTTTTTTGCTTTTTAAAAATCCGAAGATGATCCGTGTTTAGTTTGCACATGATTAGCAATTCTCAGAATTACGCCCACCAAAAACAGGTCAGATGAAATTCCGGAACGACATATTTATCAGTATGGCTAAATATGTTATTTCAGATCAGTTTACTTCTTTATAAACTCTGACGTAATCAACGTACATGGTTTGCGGGAAAGTAGTACCCACTACAGAAAACCCAACGAAATTGCCACAAACAGCCAGGTTAAGAATCATATAAAAAGGATGATCATAAACCCATTCGCCGTTTTTGTTTTCAACTTCTGCTTTTGATATACGTTTGTATAAGGTTTCGTCCACATAAAAATCAATTTTTTCTCCGGTCCATTCAACAGCATACAAATGATAATCTGTATCAAACCGTGCATCCTGAAGCCCGAAAGTCTGGGTAATGGCTTTACCGCTGTATAAGCCCGGGCCATGAACGGTTCCGTGAACAATATTTGGTTCTTGTCCTTTATACTCCATTATGTCAATTTCACCACACTTTGGCCAGTCGACCGCTTCCTTATTGTTGCCCAATAGCCAGAATGCTGGCCACATACCAGGCCCATAAGGCAGTTTTATACGAGCTTCGAACCGGCCATATGACTGTTCAAAAAGCCCCAGAGTTTTGATACGGGCAGAAGTATAAGTTGTTCCATCATATTGTGCGGTAATTTTAAGGCACCCAATTCCACCTACTGAATCTATAGAAATATTTTGGGTACTGTTAGTATAGTTTTGCCATTCTGCATTTCCCCAGCCGCCGGCGCCTAAATCATAAGACCATTTTGTTGCGTCGGGCAATTTATCTGCCGGAATTGTATTAAATTCATCCTGCCAGGTTAGTTCCCAGTTGCGTTTTTTGATTTCGGAAGTATCTTCACAGCTCCACAAAGTGAACATTAAAACCAAAAAAAGCGTACATTTTGTTAAAAATAATTTATTGTTTCTCATGGTAAAAAGTTTTTTTAGTTACGTTTTTTCTCATCAAGATTGTTAAAAGTTGTTGTATTTGAGACTACAATCTTATTTATGAAAGTATAAATTATCCAGGTAAACATTTGTCATTCCTCCTTCAGTGGAAAGAACCAACTGGGCTATGTGCGCACGAGGATTCAACCCTGAGATTGGAATCTCAAGACTGAGCCAGTGACCTGTCGTAAACTTTGAACCCGTTGCTGTATATACAATATTTTTATCATCATTACCTCCATAAATTCCATTTGCACCGAAATCATCAATTTCGACTAGGAATTTTGTAGCAGCTACTATGGCATTAGGTGTCATAATATCCATGTGTAGAAAAGTCATGGTGGATGCATTTACCTGGTGGGATGAAAAAACGATACCAACAAAGTTGAGGCTTGTGTAATACTTGATATTATTGCCATTTACATTAAAATCTGTAAATTCAGCAGTTGAATATGTCCAATGCGGATTCCAATTGTCGACCGGTATATTGGTATAGGCATCACTGGAAAGTGAGATAACTTTTGCCGGATCAACTGTTGGAGTTGGAGGCATATCAACTGTATTTATTGTTACAGAAGCTGAAGCGCTGACACCGTTAATACTGGCTGTAATCTTTGCAGAACCTGGCCCGACCAGAGTTACAACGCCGTCATCAGTTACAGTTGCAACATTCAGATCAGAAGAAGCAAAATTAAAATAAGAGGGTCCAAATGAAACTTTTGCAGGAACGCCATTAGGCAAACTTACCGATTCAGAGCAATCAGTAATAGTGAAACTCTGCCCAAGAAAACCCGATGTCGTAGATTCAGCAGCACCTGAAATATACGGTTGCTGATGTGCCAGTGTCCCTAATTTTTCAAATTTTACTTCATCAATCCAGATGGTATATCCTGAACCGTCGGTAAGCGCTCC
The DNA here is from genome assembly GCA_963665485.1 of Bacteroidales bacterium. Taxonomy (GTDB): domain Bacteria; phylum Bacteroidota; class Bacteroidia; order Bacteroidales; family UBA4417; genus UBA4417. The sequence continues at coordinate 4,670,226 of OY762227.1, forward strand.
AGCAGAATAGGAAAACATTCCTTTCATCTCAGCAAGCTTCGACGGGTCGGGTATAGGGATAACAAATTTCTGCCAGTTGGAGTTTAGTTTAACATCCAAAGCAACCTTTAGTGCTGATGTAAATGTGCTCGGGCCATCGGGATAGCCTCCAAAACTGGTATTCATGGTGGTAGGCTGGGTAGCTTTAGCCCAAAATGTGAGTGCATCGTACCCTGACAGATCGCGTGCCATCGAAGTGTAGAAAACGCCACCGGCAAAATTTCCTGCCGGATCGCTTGCATCGGGTATGTCGAACTTCATTGATGCGGTTCCTTTATACTTTACAGCATAATCTATGGTAAAGGCAGTTACTTTGCCCCATGCGTCAAATTTCAGATCTCTGCTGAAAGCATCAATAAAAACTTCCGGAGTTGTAGGATAGTTTGTAGCTATCTCCATTTTGGATGTATCTTTTTTGCAACCAACAGCTAACGTAATAATTATGACGGTTAGCAGAGTGTATGCTATATGATTGTATTTAATCTTTTTCATAGGTCTCATTTTTTAAGTTTGTTTACTTGCCTATATTGAAATGTAAATAGACTCTAACTTCCCATTCATTACCAGGTCCATATCCCAAAGCAGTAGGATCTGGAACCATTTCACCCACAGAATTCATAATATACGTTGGAGCATAACGTGGAGAATACTGGTCGAGTGTACGATACACACAGCGCACTCCAAAGCGGGTTTCAGGTAAAAAGAACCAATTAGGGCTTCCGGCAGAAGCAGATAAATCGGCTACTACCTGGAGTGGATACGTTAAGTTGAAATCGTGGTAATAATCGTAAGGTCCCCAATCATTTACTTTTACCGATGACATTAGTTTTACTTTTTTGTAAATCATAGTCACATCGCCGCTATAACGTTGAATCAACCTTTCGTCGCTGCCATTTGATTGTGCATCACCGACTAGTATTTTGGCGATAAATCCAAAATCACGGGTTACTTTCGACACTAAGCGTACGTTTGTTTCCCATAAATCGTGTGCCTTTGGCGCTCCCGGAAATGCAAACAATGTGCGGTTAGCCATAACTCCGATGGCTGCGTCCTGAGTGGTTGGCAGGTGGCGATAAACGAAATCGAGGCTCACTGCAAGTGGCGCGTCTTCTCTCATATCGTTATCCCATTCGTACATCCAGGTTCCGGGAGTAGGATCATAGGAAAGCAATAGTTCGCCGGCAGTAGTTTCCCTGTTTATTCTTACTGCAAAAGGATCTTCCAGAACATTCCTGGGTCGGCCCGGAGCCTGAACATCACTTGCTATTGGTCCAACTATTGGTTTTTGCCAAAGGAAGTTCGGCGCAATCTGAAAATTGCCTATTGCATAAGTGAAACCTGAAAGGACGTTATATTGATTTCCGCTGCCGCAATCTTTAAGTGTCCAGCCGGTAAAGGTTTTAGTATAATCGGCACCACCATCGGCCACTAATCCCATAACGGCACCCTGCGCATACCAGTTTATTGAACCGACAGTATACATTACTTTTGCTTTTCCGCCCCAGTTATCTTTAGAGGAAATCTTATCCTGATATACTGTATAATTTCCAGGTTTACCTTCAACAATCTGGTAAATTTTACCATTTTTTCGCTGACCTGACCATATACCACCAAGTTCAACACCAATGGATCCGAATTTTCTTTTTACTCCAAGGGTGGCTCTGCGGTTTTGGGGAACCGGGATAGCAAAAGAACTTGCCGCTGTTTTGCGCTGATCGAGGTCTTCCTGATAAATCCCTGAAATGTCAAAATCTTTGACAGTCCGGTTGTATTTAAATAATACTGCCGGGTTTGCCCCCCACCATAGCTCAGGTCCGAAAGCAATTTTTAAACCTTTAAGCGATTTTTTTGCTTCAACTTCAAATCCAAAAGGAGCATAGCCATTGTATATGTCTATGTTCGGCCCGTAATTTGTTTCAGGATACAAGCCAAAAAAGTCACCTTCGTTGCCCCAATGGTAATGACCTGTACGATAGAATGCTGTTAGCTTAAACCATTTTCCATTCCAGTCGAAATCGGCATGGTATAACTGCACACGTAATGCAGAGGAAATATCTACTATAGTGCCTGTACTGGTTGTTATGAGGTTTGTGCGGCCACGGTTTTCGTAAAATATTTCTTCAATGGGATTGTCGGCTACATTGCCAAGTATATTAAATGATACGTTCGCGTGAACATTATCAGCAGGTTTAGCATCAACATTCAGATAAAACGATTCCATGTGATCAAAGCCCTGATTAGTCGGATAAGAGGAATATTCAGGAGTCTGGTCTTTTGGTGTTGTAGTGAGATAACCTCCGGTAGAATATGTTGTTATTTCACCCCTCAGTCCAACCTGGACTTTTTTCGATTGCTCACCTGTTAAACTGGCATTGTCACCCCTCGCCTGAAGAACTGCCGATTCGATCTGAATATTCGCAAAATGAGTATCAACCGAAGCAAGTGTTGTTCCAGGAGCATAAGGATTAAGGTTGTGAGCATTCTTTAACGCATAATAGGCAGCACGGGGATATAACTGGTATAGACCTCTGTTGTTGCTTTCACCTTTGGCGCAAATACCAAACCATTCCTCGTTCATGTTGTTTTCGCCTGGTACATAATCATTCTGATACCCGCCATTGCTCCACGAAGCATTATTGTCGTGTATATCCAGATTGCTGGTTTGTTTGTATTTCCACCATCCGTCGCTGAACTGAAAAGTAAACCCTCCAATAGAATTGCCTGCTTTACCCAATCCTGCAGCATTTTCGTAGATTTCCTTCCAATTCAATACGTCGTATTCGGCTTGCGATTTCTGGTCTTCGGACATGTTAACTTCATTATAAGCATCGGCGCCAAACTCGGTAAACATCATAGGCTTATCAATAGCAGATTTAACTTTATCGAATACATCACCAAACGACTTGCCACGGTAGCAATTAATTCCCAGGACATCCACATCTTTACATTCTTTCGCAATTATATCAAGGAATAAAACATCGCCGTTACACATAGCCACAGGTACTGAAGCGTCTTTCTTTTTGATTTCGACAAATGCCTCATTAAAAAGCTTATACATGGGTTCAGCGCGTTTAGTTGATTTCCTGTCTTCCATAGGAATATCTTCTGTTTCGGCTCCATCCCAGAAAAGGCCATAGTTGTTTTCATTTCCAAGCAGATACATTAACACACCCGGAGTATTCTTATATTCTGCAACCATATCATTTACTTCTTTCAGAAGCAGTTTCTGTGTGCCAGGATCGGAATATTCGGTGTTAGGCACCCATACTCCGTTAAGAGTAAGACCATAACGCCCGAATGAGTGGTTAATAATGGTATAAATACCGTACTTTTCATAAATATATTGAATCCATTTGGGTTTTACTCCAACATATTGTCTGATGGTATTTACACCCATATTTTTCAGAAGTGACATTTCGGCATCCAACGCAGCTTTAATCACATCGTCGGGCTGTTGCCATAAACTGTATGAAAAATTGGTACCAATTGGGGTATAATCCCAGTTCATACCATTAATCATAAAGTCATTTCCATTGACAGTCAGTCTGATTCCCTTATCATTTTTCACAACGGATATTTTACCGGCCTGAGCAAATACTGTTGTTGCAAATAAGAAAAGAACAAATGCTAATAGATTTTTTTTCATGGTACTATTTTTTATGGTTTGTTTTTGGTTGATCTCAACACATATTGGTTATTATTATCAGCTATTAAGATTTTATACCGGTCAATTTGATCAGGTGTCAAACAGACCTTGGTATGTGTTTATTCGAGGAATTTCTTATACATAATTTTTTTCATTGCCAATTTGGGTGTTCTGTCTTCCTTAAATAATCCCCAATGTTTTTCAGGTTCAAGGGGTTCATTCGATCCTTTCCATGATTCATCAAAAGCCTCAAATACAAATGTAAAAATGTGGTCTTTTTCAATCCAGTTCATCAGATCGTTATAATAAATCTCCTGGTTTTCTTCACTTACATGCTCTGGATCAATACCTCTTCCATTCGAGTTGGTGGCCCATCCGGCTTCGGTAATGACAACAAGTTTATCAGGATATCTTTCAGCAACAGAAAAATAATTTTGCTTGGTGTATCCTATGGCCTCGTGAATGTTTTTGTATTCCCACACAGGATAAGTGTGAATGGAAATAAAATCCAATTCGTCGGCCAGGTCCTTAAGTTTAGTAATCCAGGGCACATGATTTTCGCAGAATGTCACCGGCTGTGTAGCTCCGGCTTTTATCATTCTTACATAATTAATGACATTATTTACAGGCACATAATGATCTGTCCAGTCCACACAAGCTTCATTACCAGCCGAAAGGGCGAAAATTATATCAGGATACTTGTTGGCAAAGTCAATCAGTTTTTTAACGCCTTCGAAATTCTTATCTTTATTGGCTGTCAATACTTCTTCAGGATATGTACCACCCCAGGGGCATCCGAAATTATTCATCTCGGCCACTATGTAAACACCCAGCATTACTTTGAAGTCAAGTTTTTCTTTTCGAATAACTTCAAGTACAGTTTCTGCATGTTTATCACAATCGAACAAACGCAAATACTTCCATTGTTCACGAAGGATCAGCAGATCTTCTTTAATCTCATCGTAACCCGGAATTATACCGCCTGGCCACTGCCCTTTCCTGAAGCCTGAATAACAAATGGCTTTCCCGAAATCAAATTCTATTTTCCGTTTTTCACTCATTAAAATAAGACGCTTATTAAAATTTAAGGTTTTGATTTTTATCCCATATTCCCCAGTATGCACCTACATCGCCTTCTTTTCCTACTTTCCATGCTTCATCGAATGATGCAAAGTAAAAAACATCAATATTTTCGGATTTGGACCAAAGTTGGGTATTTATAAAATAATTCCGGGCATTTTCGAGCGAAGGAAGTGCACCTTGCAGACCTTTACCCTGGCTTGGCCACCCTGTTTCGGTGATGATCACTTTTTTCCCTTTAGCTGAACCCAGCACCTGGTAATACATATTTTTCATATATACTAAAGAATATTCAAAGCTGCATCCTTCCCAGAAGGGGTAGCAATTAGCCAGGATAACATCGCATAATTCGGTGATTCGAGGACAACTCGAAAATTCGTAATAAGCGTCTACATATCCAACCGGAGTATCAGGAATAGCATTTTTTACCCGCTTTATAAATTCAATCAGCTCATCCTCTGTCAAATCTTTACGATACATCACTTCATTACCTACAGCGGCTATATCCACATAACCTTCTTTTGCCAATTGTATAAGACCATTTATTTCCCGCTCATTGATTTCGGGATCATCACCTAACCAGGCGCCAACCAGGGTTTTTAAACCATACTCTTTGGCAACCATTGGAATAAGCTCATTGCCGTCGGTACAGGAAAAAGAACGGACCCATTTTGTATAAGGCTTAATGATTTCCATTCTTCTTCTCACCTGTTCTTCGGTAATTACATCCCCAGGTTTCTGCCCATCTTCGTACAAACTAAAGCACAGACCGTGCATACCATCACCCAAAACCGTTTCGAATATTTGCTTAATTTCTACTTCGGTTTTATTGACAAAATCTGCTCCTGCGATCCCTGCCAACGACATTGTTTTACCTGTTCTAAATGACATAGCTTTCTATTTTTTTTAAAGTTCAGATGTTACTATTTATTTATTATGGTCACCTGGAAGTACTCATCCATTTCTTGTTCTTACGGGTATTCGTGAGCTAAAGGCTCGTCAGATTGAGTTTATTATCATCTTACCCCGATGTTTTATTCCAATCCTGGATATTTCAGGGTACTATTTAAAGTTTTCCTCTGCGTGCAACCAGTTCATCTCTGATTTCACGGGCTCGTTTTTCGTTTATATTATATTTCCACATCACAATTACTGCCAGCAGCGCTGCAACCGAAGGTATTGTTATATCAGCAATACGAAGCCTGGTGATTGTATCAGCAGCCTGAACCTGAACATTCTGATCAAATCCTACTGCGCTTAAAACAATGCCGCTTGTTAATAAAGCAAGAGATGTCCCGAGCTTTACCATCCACCAGTAAACAGCTCCAAACAAGGCCTCTTTCCGGGGCATTCCGTTTTTAAGTTCATCATAATCGCATACGTCAGCTGTCATCGACATCATAAGGGTAAACAATCCTCCGATTCCGAATGACATTAGAGGTATGGGCAGAAAAATTAACCAGGGCATTCCAGGGTGGAATCCATACCATTTGAGGCCATAGCCAACGACAGATATTAATGAAGAGACAACGAAAGCATTTTTCTTCCCTATTTTGGTTGACATATATGTGATGATAGGAATTACCAGAACAGCTGTTGCTACAGCACTTATGGTACCAAACCATGCCGGAAACTGACCGGAAGCAGCCTGGTCGCCTTTGAACAAGTAATAAATGATTATAAAGAATGAGAATTGGGCTACAGTTTGAAATCCGTTAAACACTAAAAAGGTAGCTCCACAGAGACGCAAAAAAGGCTTGTTGTAAAGAGTTTGCTTAATGCCAAGAAAAAAATGTTTCATATTGGCTGAAAGTTCTTTAAAAGATAATCTGGATTGCCCGGTTAAGCGTGTCTGGTCGAGCTCTTTGCAGAACAATGCAGGCATAATTCCCAGCACCAGGCAAAGTGCTCCTACCCATATAGCGAGATTCCGGACGCCGACATCAGGTGTTGCATAGATTTCCGGACGGCTGATTATAAACCAGAACCAGGGAGCAATCATCCATGCAATCTGACCCATTACCTGCGAAATAGCCATTAACCTGGTTCTTTCATTATAATCAGGCGTCATCTCATAACCTAATCCTATGAGAGGTGCGGCAAAAATGGTATACCCAACATAAAAAATAAGTGACATAAATAAGAAGTAAAAGAAATTAAAGGTTTCTCCGTTTTCAGGGCGTATCTGCCACATAGCCATAAAACTAACCCCAACCAGTATAGCACCGGCAAAGATGTAAGGTTTTCTTCGCCCCCACCTCGACCTTGTATTGTCGGAGATATAGCCCATAATAGGGTCGAGTATGGCATCCATAAACCTCGGAATAGCAGCAAGTATACCTGCTTTATAGGGGCTCATTTTAAAAGATACAACTAAAAAAAACATGAAAATTCCTAACGCGGCAGGTAATAACTGGTTAGTTAAATTACCGGCACCAAAGGCAATTTTTTGTCCGACAGGTACTACGTCTTCGGAAGCTGTTTTGTGTTTTTCCATCGTTTCAGGACTTTTTTTAAACTTAGGTGGTTGTTAAAAAGGTTAGTTGGCAGGAATAAGTATGGTTTGCAATGCATTAGCACTAATTTTTGCTCAGCCTATTTAATAAATATGCCGGGGATTCAGTAAATGATCCTCCGAACCCGGTAATGGACTGGAATGTTTGATCAGGCAATATTTTAATGACAGAAGCATTACTTTGGGCAGAAAACACTGTCACCAGACTAAGCTTAATCCCACTCGCCGAAGTCTCATAAACCTTAATAGATAATTGGTTCTGTGAAATACAAAATACCGGCATACTTAACAGTAAAAAAACATAAAGTAGAAACCTGACCCTATTCATTACTTTGTAAGTATTTAACCTCATAATGCTCCAATTTTGCCACAGATTTCACAGATTAGCACAGATTTTAAACTATCTTCTTTAGGTTTTTATGTTAAAATTGACGGAATTGATATATTCTTTATCTGCTAAATCAGCGAATTCTGTGGCATGTTTTTGTTTTTCAATACTTTTATAGGGTTGAATAGTTACATTTCTTTAATTCTCATCAAAAATCACAACTTATTTAAAATCTTGCATTTAAACAGTTTCAAAAAAAACATTTTTTTAGCTGCTTAACGTTTATTGCATTGAATGTTTGATAAAGTTATACTCTATATTACCTGGCAGTAAAAAAATCACCTATACATGAAATATACAATCTCAAAAAAAAATATTTCGTATAGTTTATATCCCGCTAAAAATCTTCAAAGTATTATAAACAAAAGGATACAGAAATTATAGCTGGATAACGACAATCAATAAAACGGTTGCCGGGAGGACAGATTTCCCGGTGAACTTAACGCGTTTTTACCCAATGTTAAGGTAATGTTGTGTTATGAATAAGAATTTAATTCTATCCCTGGTGGCTAAATGTTTAAAATATATTCAGTAAGATTCTGTTCATGACCCAGATCCATCTTTTTGCGCAGGCGGAATCGCTTGATTTCGACGCTTTGAGCAGAAATATTCAGCAATGGCGCAATTTCCTTTGAAGAAATATTCAAACGTAAATACGCACAAAGCTTTAAATCACTGGGAGTTAGCAAAGGATGCAACTCTTTCAACTTTTTCAGAAAATCTCTGTCGGTATTATCAAATGCTTTCTGAAATGATTGCCAGTCGGCGTTATTCTCTAAATTTTCATCTATAATCTTAAGCGCCGATTTAACACTTTGATTATTTTTTTCCTGCTGCAACTTATACTTTATGGTATTAAGTAATTCGTTTTTCTTTACAATTGCCATGGTGGTCGTTGCTAACTCCAGATTTATTGCCTCGATCTCACTGTTTAAATTGTCATTTTTCAGATTGATAATTTCCTTTTCATTCTCTAATTTCATCAAATCAAGTTCTTTTTTGGCTTGCTCATCAATTTTTATTTTATGCCTTATATATCGTTTCCGGTAAAAATGATTAATTACTGATATTACCAGGACAAACAGTAATATGTATAGCAGTTTCATCCATACAGATGCATACCATGGCTTTGCGACTGAAAAACTGAAAGAGGCAATATTTGAAGTCAGTTTATTCCCGACCCTTGCCCTGACTTTAAAGGTATATTCCCCGGACGGCAGGTTTTTAAATGATACTTTCGATTCCTTAGTCCAATCACTCCAGTCATCATACATCCCTTCAAGTTTGTACTGGTATTTTGTAAGTACAAACCTGTCGTATACCGGTACATTGTAGCTGAAATAAAGGTTGTTTTCCTGGGCTTTAAGTTTATAATCTTCAGCAAGCACCGGAATATTGGCCCTGCTTCCGTTCAACCTACTTTTATCTATAGAGTTGATATGGACGAGGCATTCTTCATCTTTTATCCTATCCAGATCAAACAGGATATAACCATTGGTTGTGCCAAGCAAATAATTTCTATTATCCAAATGCAAAAGGTTCTCAAATCCTACTACATTCTCTCTGAGCGATAAAGGCAAAGCAACCCGGGTAATCTGAAGTTCATTATCTAATTTCCCCGGCGACATCATTATCATGTTCTCTTCGGTAAAAGCCCATAGCGTGTGGTTCTCATCCTCTATCAACTTCCCCGAAAGGTAAGAGTCTTCGCCCAAGAAAAGCTTATTCAGCAAGGATTCTTTTTGAAATTGTTTCTTTTCCTTACTCAGTTCAAGTAAGCCGGCATCTCCGAAGTACAGGAGTCTTCCATTATAATTTGCAATACCTGAATAGTTACTCAGAAGCGCACTTGGAACTTTTTCAAATTTTGTAATCTTCTTAAAATCAGCTGCCACATCTAATTTAAAAACTCCCCTGTATTCATGGTTAACAAAAATCTGGTTGCCGGGCATTATTTCTAAATACCTGCTCGAAATATCAAATCCCTCAATCTTATTCCTGTATTGCCATTTCCCGTTCTTCTTTTCTAATACATGTAACCCTTCATAATTCCCCTGTATGAGCAGGTTGGCATTATCCGGAACTGGTTTAATATCCCATGTACCCAAAATATCGGAAATCAAATTTGCTTTGTTATCCTTAATAATAAATGTTCCTGAATTATGTCCGCAAAATAAAGTTCCGTCTAGTATTTTCAATGTCCATACCTGGCCCTTCGTCCCTTCTACGATTTTGAAATCATCCTCAGATTTCAATGACCTGTAAAAGAGACCCTGGTTAGTTCCCAGGTATAAAAAGCCCTGGTAAAATTCAGTCGCATAAACAGCGCCAAAAACTCCCTTTGTATCAGTATATACCCGATATGGTGATGTATAATTGATAATGCTGATTCCATTATCCAGGCCAAGCCAGATATTACTGTTCACATCCTCAAACACGGACAGCACAGTATTGTTTTGTAACCCGTTTTTCTTGTCAATGTGCATTGTTATTTTCCCATCCGGCGACAAAATATAAAGTCCTTCGCCGATAGTTCCAAGGGCAAAACTCCCATCCCGTAATTGTATACTGCTATAAACACTTAATGAATTAATTTTTGAAGAAGCTTCTGTCTGCCATCTTGAAACGGCGATATGATCCAGAATAAAGAAGCCATTCTCCTGTGTTTGTATTAACAATTTGTTGTTAAATGAAAATATATTGATAATGATATTTCTCCTGAATTCAGGAAAGTCCGAAACTAATGTAGATTTACCATTTTCAAGTTGAAAAAGGCCTTCATCCATCTTCTGAAAATAAACATGGTTTCCAACCTCAAAAACTTTAGGCAAAATTGTTTTTGAAGAGATAATCTGAAAAGTCTGAGTTTTGCTGTTATAAACATAAATGCGATGCAATGACTGAAAAAGAACCCATTGTTGATAGCAGATAATTTTCCAAAAATGTTCATCTTCTAATAATTTGTTCTTGATTTTTTCACTCAAAGAGGTGTATTTCAGATTTAAAAATGCATCTCTCTTCCAATAACCAAACTCCATATAGCATCCTGTATAAATCAGATCTCCCTGAATATTAACAGAGCGCATAGTAGTATGATTGGGCGAAGGATATAGCGTCCATCTTGCTCCATTGTATTCTAAAAGTCCTTTATTATTAGCTACATAAATATTTCTGCCAGGAGATTGGCATAGGTTCCAGTTTTGGGTCTCCCCCTGGTAAAAATCAGGAGCAAAATTCTGAACAGGAAATAATTCCTGCCCTGATATTTCGAATGCAATTAATGATAGTAAAGAAAGTATCAAAAGCCTTACCTGGAACATAAATCGCCTTTTAAAAAGATACAGCTAAATTAAAGAGAAAAACACATACATTCTTCGTTGTTTCCCCAACCTGATGAATTTCCTTCAGTATCTAAAATCCATTTAGTTGAAGCGGGTAACCATCTGTAATTAAATTCATCGCCCCATTTCAACCTCCATCCATTGGATGTTGGTTAATCCCCGAGCCTTTGAAGCAGTAATTCCGGTTCATTGGTGGTAATAAAATCGAATTTATATGAAATCAGCCAGTCCATATCGGCAGTTTCATTTACTGTCCAGGCATTGAGTGTAATATTATTCTTTTTCGCCATTTCAATCCAGGCTGGATGTTCAACATAAACTGAATAATGAAAATCGGCGCCACTGATGCCATCCGCTTTTAATTGTTCGGGCGACTTATCTCCTTCGAGGTATTGGGTTATTGCTTTGGGATCAATTTCTTTAATCCTTTTAAGAATATCATAATCGAAACTGATATACACAACCAATTGATCAGCCTTGAGCTTGTGAACCAGTTTTACAACCTTTTCTGCAACAGCTTTTCCACGCTCTTTGCTGATTTCAGATGGTTTTATTTCACACACCAGGCGCGTTGAAAAATTATTCTTCATACCTGCCTTCAGATACGCTATTAATGTCGGTAGTTTTTCACCATTTGTAAGTTTAAAAGCTGCCAGATCCTTATATTTCGTTTTTTCAATCGGGAGTTTATTATACTCCGGATCATGATTAATGACAAGAATATTATCTGCGGTCATGCGAACATCAAATTCGGAACCAGCGCATTTAAGGTCAATAGCTTGTTTTAGCGAGGCTATGGAGTTTTGAGGAAGATTATTCTTTTTCCAGGCTCCACGGTGGGCGACAACAGGATTTTGAGCAAAAGATATTTTACTCTGCGCATTTACAGCGAAACTGCACGTAACAATAAATACTGTAATGATAAACAGATAAGTGCTTTGGTTTTTCAAATCTGAATTCCTTTTAGTCAAATTGAAGTTTCTTTGTCTTATAAAAATCCTGTAGAACAAAGAATGCTTTTTTCTTCTTTCCCTGGTCCGAAATCAATCCTTTCCGGTTAAATCCATCCTGGATGCCGGGCAACATGCGTCGTGGCGACCGGAAATCGGTTAAAATCCATGGGCTGATGCCGCGGATGTTGGGAATTTTATCAATCATCAACAGGTTCTGCTGATAAAGATACTCCTGGTATTCCTCAGTCCAGCGCTCGTCCCTGCTTCCATGCAAACCCTGTTTTGCGCCACCGCCAAATTCCGAAATTACTACTGGCTTATTGTATGGGCTTGACCATTTAACATCAGGTGCCGTGGCCAGATCTCCTCCATACCAGCCCCGGTACTCATTAAATGCAATTATATCAACATACTCACCGATTTTGTCATCAATTATTCCTGCTCCATCTTCATAGCGGGTCAACTGCGCGGCACTTAGCAAACGCGAAGAATCCATGGTTTTGGTATAGTTGATAAGGTTAATTAAAAAAGTATTCCTGGCTTCGGACAAAGGCGTTTCATTGGCCATGGACCAGATGATTATACAAGCCCTGTTTTTATCTCTTGTAATTGCTTCAGATAACTGGTTTTTTGCGTTGTTGTAAGTTGCTTCATTTTTAAAATCGATAGTCCAGTAAACTGGTATTTCCTCCCACACCAAAAGCCCCATTTTATCAGCCATCCGAACCATGTACTCATTATGGGGATAATGTGCCAGCCTCACATAATTACACCCTAGTTCTTTTGCCCAGGTTAACAGAGCCAGGGCATCGGATTCGCTGGTAGCTCGTTTCCCTTTGAATTCCTCATGAATACTGATACCTCGCAGATAAATTGATTTACCATTGAGTAAAATATCCGGACCTTCTGTTTCAATGGTTCTGAAACCAACATTATCTTTTACTATCTGATGACCTGTTTTAATAAGGAGCTCATAGAGTTTAGGCGATTCAGGGGACCAATAATGTAAAGTGACTCCGTTATTTGAGACATTCCTGATTTCAAAATCGGCTTTTCCATTGGCTGCTGATTGAATTTCTTTCTCGATTTTAAGTTCAGGGATGCTGATAGTGATCTTTTCACCTTTAACAGGATTGCTCATTGTAGCAGAGCCTATGATTGTAGTATTGTCGCCTTTTTTCAGTTGAATAGTATAGTCCCGGATGAACAGGTCAGGTTCTTCTATTAGTAAAACATCCCGGGTAATTCCGCCATAATTCCACCAATCCGTATTTACGGTGGGGACGGCTTCAAGCGACCGTTTGTTGTCAACTTTAACTACCAAATAGTTATCATTTGGTTTTACAACCGACGTAATCTCAAAATCAAAGGGAGTAAACCCTCCTTCATGCGCACCCAATTTGGTTCCGTTTAAATACACATCGGCTTTATAATTTATAGCCCCGAAATAAACAAACAGGCGCTTGTTTTCTTTTAACTGGTAATCAAACGATTTTTTATACCAAACAGTACCTTCGTAATAAAACAGGTTTTCTTTTTGAGTATTCCAATCACCCGGAACTGCAAGTGTAGGTGACTTATCAAAATCATATTCTACCAGCTCCGACTTGTCTTTGGCGTGGTAATTATTATAAAAAGCAGATGTTGACTTTGGATTCTTCTGATCATACACTTCTGAGTGAAAGCTATAATAACCGTTTTCGTAAGGATCAACAATATAGTTCCAGTTGCCATTCAGTGAAGTGATATTCCGGTTCACAGTATTAACCAACAATCCTTGCGCCAATAGCGAAAATGGCAACAAAATCAATCCTGAAACTATTTTTGCTTTGAACATTTGTTTTAGAACTAAGCTAACATCATTAAGTACTCTTGGTAAAACCAGCAAATTATAATTTCTAACCTATATGTTATGATTTGTTCAAAATATTGTATTTCCCTATTGTAGTTTATTGATATACTCTTACATAATCAATTTCCATTTCCGCTCTGGAAAAGTTAGGGTCAATACTTCCTCCGAAATTGCCACCCATAGCCACATTCAGAATTATAAAAAAGTTCTGATTGAAAGGTAAACTGCTGGTGTTACCGTGAGTGTAATAAAGTGCATTATCCACAAAAAATTTGATCGTTGATGAATTCCACTCACATTTATAAACATGAAAATCTGTTGTAGCATTCGTAATCATCGTCGTACCACCTTCAGCACTTCCCCCGGAATGACCTGTATAATGAAGAGTGCCAAAAATTTTATTCAGATCCCTTCCTAAATGTTCCATAATATCAATTTCACCACAAGCAGGCCAATTCACTGATGAGATATTATCACCCAACATCCATATTGCTGGCCAGGTACCACCCCCTGCCGGTAGTTTAGCCCTTACTTCAATTTTGCCGTATTTAAATGAAAATTTTCCTTTGGTCAACATCCTGGCCGAAGTATAGGAACTACCCTCGTAACTTTCTTTTTTCAGGATAATTTTCAGAGTGCCATCAGATACAACGGCATTATCAGTCCGGGTTGTATAATACTCAGCTTCATTATTTCCCCAGCCACCTGCGCCAGTATCGTAACCCCATTTTAGAGAACTTGGTGGACCCGGTGTATCAAATTCATCAGCCCATACCAGACCCTGAACGACAGTAACAGTGATTACAGTGGACTTAGACGCTGTTTTTCCACTGGCACTCTTAGCTACCACAGTTACGGTATACACTGCGGAAGCGGTATAATGATGTATTACCACACCAGTAACAGAGACTTCTGTTGTGCCATCACCAAAATCGAAAGTGTACATTACAGCGTTGGTGGCGGCTGAGGTAAATGAAACGCTGCCACTGCTATCAGTACTAACTGTCGGGTTTATAGTAAGATTTGCTGGAGTTGTATCCTGTTCTGTACTATCAGTTTTTTTACAGGAAAGTGCAGCGATAATTAAGAGAAATAAAAGCGCGGTAAGTTTATTCATAATAATCATGTTTGATTTGGACTACAAAGTAAACAGGTTTGACCTTTATTCTTTGCAATATTTTGGATTTTTTTTAAAAATTCAATTGGAATAATACCCATCGGAATTAACATCACCTTATCTTTAAATGCGGATTTTAGGGCGCGATGAGATATATCCATTAACAAAAATGAAAGGAGGAGCATAAAACCCTCCTCCTTTCAATAAAACAATGAACTATGTCCGAACTATTTTTTCACGACTGGTACCATTTTTAAATACCATGCATTTCCGGTTTCAGTTCCTTGTACTCGTAAATACAGGTATGTATCAGTTATTTCAAAGATTTCATATTCTTTCAGAACAGCGCCATAACCAATAAAGGTATTGTTACCAGATAATAAAATGCTTGTTTGAGTTGATGTAGCAGCGTCTATACCAGTACTGGCTGGAATAAACGAAAATTCGGAAGTTCCACCACTGTATGCATAACAGGCTTCATCTCCTGAAGCAGGAATGCCAGGAAGGCCACCAGCAAGAGAACCTGTTTTTGTAAAAGCGCCATCAGGGGTAGCGACAGTCAAGCTAAAAGTACCTGAAGCAGCAATTTTGGTAAAGGTAAAAGTTGCGGTATAAAAACAAGGACAGCACGAAAGTTTTTCGTTAACTGCTGCTGACCACCAGCTGGGAGTAACGGATGCATTATCCCAGGGTCCTACACCAAAATGACCTGCTACACTTTTATCAACAACCCAGGTTTTAGACGCATCACCAGTTAAGTTTGTAACAAGAGTTGCCGCTGGCTTGAAGTCACTTCTAACTGTAACTTCGGTAGTGGCAGTAGAAGAAGAACCACCTTTCCCAAACACAAGGGCTGAAATTTTGTATGTATTTACACCGGTCTTCGTAAACTTTTTGGTAACTTTTCCGGAAAGGGGAATTGATACGTAATCAGCTGCTGTATTAGCATTATAACCCACTTTGAAAGCAAGAGCATTATCCCCTGTAATAGTAATATTTACATTACCTGAACCATCACCATCGGGATGGGTGGCATCCTGCCCAACAACTTCAGTAGTAATTACAATATTTGAAGGAGCCGATAAATCGCCAATGCTATATTCCTGTTTTTTACACGCACTATATATCAATACCAGTGCTGTAATTACAAAAACGGTTTTGAAAGTATTTTTCATTATTGTTGTTTTTTAGTTTGTTAATGAAATGGAGTCAATGTATACAATTCCACCAGCTGGTATTCCCAAAGCATAGGTTATAACTATTTGGCCAAACCTGGTATTCTCAGGAATTTGAGCAGTGGTAAAAGTGCTGAAATCAAAAGTCAATAATTCCCATTCACCCGACTTGGTAATTTTAGTATTCTTTACAGCAAGTCCGTTAATTGGTATTCCACCAACAGCTGATTGTAACTCAACATAAAACTTTTTCCCCACAAGGGTCGGTTCCGGATTATAAACCAGCATGGTTATTTTTTTGCCCCTGCTGAAATCAATTGGAATATCTAGTTTGCTGACAGTATTGTTTGTCCCGGTTGTTCCACGGGTAAATCTTCCTACTGTAGCACTGATATTTAAACCAGTAGCAAAAGGATTTGCTATTTTATCAAAGGCCTGGCCGGTACCGGTGGTAGCAAAACTGTAACCCATAGTAGCATTCTCAAAAGAAATTGGCAAACCAAACAAAGTTTTAACAACTTCTGTTTTTGCGGCACCGCCACTCAGTGCTACTACTTTAAGGTCAAACGGTCCATCGGTAGTATATTTGTGAGCAGGAAGTTTTGCACCAATTGCCAACGGAGTTCCAACTTCATTTGCTACGTCACCAAAGTAAACCAGGAATGATTTTGCATAAAGTGCTGTTGCACTAACTACCATGTCGGCATCAATGGTAACAACAACATCTACAGGAGCCACATAGGTTACAGTTAACGGATAATCAGTAGTCGTACTTTTTCCTGCCAGATCAGTTGCAATTATACTTACAGTATAACTTCCTTCAGGATATGTATGAGATACAGTACCGCCTGGTGCCACGGAAGCTGAAGCGGCTGATCCAGTGCCATGTCCGAAATTGACTGTGTATGAAACTACACCTTCTCCAGTAGGAGTTATTTTAACAATACCTGAATTATCAGAGCTGATATCAAATACCTTATCCAGGTTAGCCGAATTTACAGTATTCAGAAAAGATAAATCCTTATCAATTCCTTCAATCTTAGTACAACTTGAAGCAACAACTATAAAAAACAGAATGCTGCATATAAAATTTATTTTCTTCATATCTTTAGTTATTATTGATTATAGCCTGGATTTTGAACTAATTTGGTACCTAATAATTCCGCATTCGGGATTGGGAAAATCTCATTTTTATTAGGAGTAAAACCTCTGTCTGCCAATTTAGTTGCAGCTTCGCCCCAACGTACCAAGTCGAAGAAACGGTATCCTTCGCCGGCTAATTCGAGCCTGCGTTCAGCTTTTACAGCAGCTAATGATACAGGAATCGGTAAAAGACCAACCCTTGCCCTTACAGCATTTAACAGATCTTCAGCCCTTTGGCCGGTTCCGCCAAGTGCTTCAGCTTCCATTAAATAGGTATCGGCAAGCCTGATTATATAGCTGTCCTGTTTGAAGTTTAGTTCCTTGTCTCCAGCAAGTGATGTAACATCTGCAAGTGTTGGCATATACTTTTTGAAGAAATAGCCAGTGTTCATGTAACCTTCGAGATAGGAAGCCTTTTTAGCTGCGGCAAGAGCCTTCAAGTCTAAGACAGTAGCACTAAAACGTGGGTCCGATTTTATTACATTATAAAACTCTTGAGTAAAGACATTAAAACTCCAACCTGAATATAAGTCAGGAGCAGAAGCATCTAATTTTTTATAAGTTCTTGGTCCTACCATTACGCATACTGAATTACCTTCGTCGGTCCCCTGACCCCAGTTTCCCCATCCTGAAAGTCCAGTATTTGTGTGGGCTGTTACTAATATCGACTCACTGTTCATTTTATTAGCTACAACCCAGAGATCATTGTAATTGGCCAATAGTTTGTACCCGTACTGACTTGTGCCACCGGGAGTTCCATTAACTTCAGCCAGTTGAGCTGCAGCTTCCGTGTTTTTGCCTTCGTAGAGATATACTTTGCCAAGCAATGCCTGGGCAGCGCCTTTAGTAAACCGGCCATATTGTTCAGCAGCAACAGTTGGTGGCAATGCTGCAATTGCTTCGGTCAGATCCTTTTCGATCTGCGCATATACATCTTCAGGTTTGGCCTGTAAAACATTATAAAGGTCACCTGTTGCCAATGGTTCAAGAATAAGAGGGATATTTTTGAACATGCAAACCAGGTTGAAATAACTCCAGGCTCTGATTGCTTTGGTTTCGGCTGCATACCTAGCCTTTAAATTTTCATCCATAACAGTGGATGGTAGCTTAAGTAAAAGGACATTGGACTTGAAAATCCCCTGGTAAAAATCGCCCCAAAAACTTCCAGGAACGGTAAACTGGGTTTCGCTATAGTTCGAAAAGCTTTGAATCCCTGTTCCATCTGTAGCTCCGCCACCACCTGCGTATTGGTCGTCTGATCCTGCATTCATCATGGTGATCATATTTTCAAATCCGCCGGAATTTTTCCGAAGAATATCATAAACTCCTACCAGGGCAGCATACGCTTGTGATTGGTCCGCGTAATAATTCGCGGTGAGGAATTGACCTTTCGGTTGAATATCGATAAAATCCTTTTTGCAGGATATCATCGTCAGCATTGCTGCCACAATAAATAAGAATGTATTTCGCATTTTTTTCATTTTCTTAATTTTTTTGTTTGTAAGTGTTTTAATTTAATAAAGCACAGCTTCTTATGATTGAATTATCAAACATAAAAAGAATTAAAACTGCAATTGCAATCCAGCCAGGAATGTACGGGCTTGTGGATAAAATCCTTTATCAATGCCATATACGCCACCACCGATTTCAGGATCGTAACCTGTATACTTAGTAAATGTAAACAGGTTCTCAGCCTGAAGATAAATACGTAATTTACTGATATCAAGTTTCTTCAGTAATCCGGCATTAATTGTATAGCCAATTTGCAGTTGTTTTAGACGGAAGTAATCACCTTTTTCGAGGTAAAATTCCGACATATTACCAAAATTCCCATTATCGTCTTTGGCAGTAAGTCTTGGATAATCATTCGAAGTACCTTCTCCGGTCCAACGGCTCATAGCAATTGTCTGCCAGTTCGAGTATTCTATATCCAGTCGGCGCAGACCCTGGAAAATTTTGTTTCCGGCTGCTCCCTGTCCAAATACCATAATATCAAATCCTTTGTACGCTGCATTTAATGTCAAGCCATAAGTCCATTTTGGAATACTTGATCCCAGGAAAGTTTTGTCGTCTTCTGTTATAGTCCCATTTCCATCTGTGTCAACCCATTTTAAATCTCCTGGAGCTGCTTTGGGCTGGATTAATTTACCTTCCGGATTTACATATGCGTTAACTTCATCCCAATTCTGGAAGATACCGTCGGTTTTATACCCGTAGAAAGAGTTATACGACTGACCTACCTGGATCCTGGTAACAGGTCCCATGGATTGGAAAGAAGCGCCACCTGCAATAAAATCAGCATCTGAATTCACGTAGGTAACCTCATTTTTAAGGTAAGCTAAGTTGCCATTCGCCGAAAATGTAACTTCCCCGATTGTTTTATTATATCCTAACTCAAACTCAATACCCTTATTGGACATGTCAGCTACGTTGCCAACTGGTTGGGAAGATACACCAACATAACCTGGAATAGGTATTGACCTAAGAATACCTTTTGTTGATTTCTTGAATACTTCAACTACTATGTTGAAATTGGTTAAAAACCTGGCATCAACACCTATGTTAAGCTGTGAGGTTTCCTCCCAGTGCAAGTCTGGATTATCAAGTGTTTTTGGAGCATACCCGGTCGTAATATTTCCTGTATTTCCAATTGTATAATTGAAACCACCAATAACTGTTGCCAGGTATCCAAAATCCCCTATATTATCATTGCCATTGACACCATATCCGCCTCTTATTTTTAAGGTGTTTACGATATCATTGGTTTTCCAGAAACTTTCGCTTGAGACAACCCAGCCTAATGAGAAGGACGGGAATATACCATATTTGTAATTGGCACCGAACCTGGTTGAACCATCGCGGCGTATAATACCGGTAAACAAATACTTTTCTTTATAATTGTAATTTACACGTGTAAATAAGGATGATATTTTGTGCTCAGTAAAATCCCAAGCGCCAGAAACCCGGTTGGATTGCGGAATATCAAAATTAAAAGAAGCATCCTGATAATTACTTATCGGCAGACCTTGTATGGAACTGGAATATCCCCCTCCGATACCGTTTACATACGCTCCCTGTCCTAATAAAATACCGAACTCATGATCCTGAATCTTATTGGTATAGGTCAAAGTGTTTTCAAGGTTCCAGTCAAATCCCTGTTCAATTTGCTTATAATACCTGTTTATTGAATTGGAGATTGTCGGATTTAAGTAAAAAACGGGAGTATATCCAATATTTCCCCAATATGCCAATTTCGCACCTGCGGAAGTTCTGAATTTAAGATGTTTATCGAAATTAACATCCAGGTAAGCATTTCCTGCGAAATCGTCGGACCAATTATATTGACCTAATCGTGTATATTTATAAGCCATTGGATTTGACATTTCCTGACCAACATTGTTTGAAATACCGTAAGGATTACCATTATCATCCCTAACAGCAGTTGCAGGATAACTACTTGCAAGTACAGGATCAGTTTCAATTAAGGGTGTTATAGGATCAAGATTGATAGCCGAACTTAAAGGACCTCCAAATTCACTATTTGTATTCCCGATTCCGATTGATTTTTGGTGTGTATAACCAAAGGTTTGTCCAAAGGTAAATACGTTGGAAATTTTGTGATCAGAATTCAACCTGAAACTAATCTTATTATAATTGGAAATATCTGACAATACAATTCCTTCCTGATTCGAAATACCAACTGATGTATAAAATGTAGATTTATCATTTCCACCGCTTACACTCAGTTCGTGCGAGTAACGCATTGCACTTGTATTAAAAATCACTTTTTGCCAATCGGTTCCTTTTCCATACTGACCAATATTTGGAAACCGGATATCCAAACCACCATTGGTCTGTCGTTCGTTAATTAAGGTCGCATACTGGGTGGCATTGCATAAATCCAATATTTTAGAGGGCGCGGAAGTACCATAAAATGTATTATAATTGACAACCAATTTTCCAGCTTGTCCTTTCTTTGTAGTAACCAGTATAACACCGGTAGCAGCCCTGGTTCCATAAATGGCTGCTGAGGCTGCATCTTTCAGTACTTCGATGGATTGAATATCCGACTGGTTCAAATAACCGATACCACCGGCATCAACAACCACCCCATCAACTACCCATAAAGGATTATTCCCACCTTCACCAAAAGTAGTAACTCCACGTATACGTATGGTGGAAGCTGATCCTGGTTGTCCAGAATTTGCAGCTATTGTCACACCGGAAACTCTTCCCTGAAGGGCCTGCTCAATGCGGCCATTGGGGATTTTCTCCATATCCTTGGCTTTTACACTGGAAATGGCACCGGTGGTAACACTCTTCTTTTGTGTACCATAACCAACAACAACAACTTCGGATGTCATTACTGCCGCTTCTGACAGAACAATATCAACATTACTAGTGGTTGCGGAAACAGTAATTTCCTGGGCAGTCATTCCAACGAAAGAATAAACCAATACCTGTTTTGGTTTAGCTTTTAGAGTGTATTTACCGTTAATATCGGTAGTAGTTCCGGTTACAGTTCCCTTTATAATAACTGAAGCTCCCGGCAGAGGCAGGTTATCCGTGGCCGATTTCACGACTCCACTGATCTGAACTTCCTGAGACCATGCCCAGAAAGAAAAAATTAATAAGAATGTACTTAGTAACAGCTTTTTTTTCATAATAATGGTTAATTACATGTGATTGATTGGTTGATTTGGGGTTTGGTGATTTTGAAATTAAGATTTTTATTGACTTGCAAAATTTTCTCTATCAGGCAAAGACATTAAACATTATTCAACTGTAAAACAGTAACATAAGAATAATGACATATTAAGATAGGCTTTTGGCAGGCTGAAGTATAATTCCTATATTTTGATTCCTATTGCAGTTACTAAAGTAATACAAAGTTTTCATAAATCTCAATAACTGCATCGTTTTTTATATTCTGCTTTACATCCTGAGTATTATAATTGGGTAGCACGAGCTACAACATTTATTCATCAGTTATTTTTCCAGTGTTACAAATGCGGCAAAAAAAACATTGTATGAGAAGATAGTCCAAAAAAAAAGTGGCAAAGAAATCATTTTTTTGAACTGGGTATTCCTAACATCTAATTTTGAGTGTCAAATAGTTGGTGTAATAATAACACGAAGATAAATACTTTTTTTTATCATAAACAAAGAATTGTTAAATAATTATAAAATAAATATTTCAACCAGCTATATACAAATACTTAATGTGCTAATTACCTGCAATTTAAATCCATACATTCTTTTTGAATGAAGAAATTACATAATGATGATCGCTATGCATTTAACTAATTGTTTCCTAAAAATACTTAGTGTAATATCCATACTTACTATAATAGAGAAGAAAAAAGCTGGAATCGTTTCTTAGCAGCCTTTTCTGGAAACAAGAATCAATCCGTTACCTATGTTCCATACTTTTAATTAACATTCACTACATCAATACTACATCTACTCTAATTCATAATACTGTTTAGCAACAAGTTATTGCTTAAAAAAATGAAAGACTGTATCTTAAAGATTCTATTCTCGTTTCTCTTACCTTATAAAGTAAAATGGCAAACCAGAAAAATATGTTTAAAGCTGAACATCTAGTAAAATCCAAATTTCAACTTTATGACTACCTAAAATTTAATTCCTGCCCAATTTAATCAAAAGGTATTTATCCGCAGATTTCGCAAAAGTTTACTGTAGAAAATAGTTTTTAGAAAAGAATTTATACTTCGTGATTAAACATTTGTTGATCAAAACAGTGCAATCTGCTACATGTGCCTGTTCATCAATACTTTAAACAAGATGATTCGATATAAAGCATTTTTCATTAATAAAATAATATGACAATACACCTATATATTACAAAGATTTGTAATTTTGTGGTAGCATACCGTGCGTTAAACTCAGCATGGTATAATGGACTATAAAAACGGGATTCATGGATACACCCCTGTACATTCCAACCCTTTTAAAAAGCTACAGACGCTTATTCGAGTGCCTGATGTTTTACAATTAAGCTTTTCCACTCTTTTATTACTTCTTTCAAATGAAAGTATTCGCTGTTTTTTCATGCGAACATTTCAAGTTTACACATTTTATACTGCACAAATAAATCTCAAAAAGGCAAACTCATGTTTGAAAAAATCAAACCACACTCCATAACTCCTGAAAGGCCAGCAACTGCCGAAGGCAATTTCTATAAACCTCACCATGTCAAAATAGGCCCGGGGATGAATGAGCGTATTCAAAAGCTCCGGAAACTGAGTTTTGAAGCTGAGCCAACATTATCAATTGAAAGAGCTCTTCATGAAACTGAATTCTATAAAGCAAATTATGGGAAATTCTCAATTCCTGTCTTAAGGGCTTTAAACTTCCTGGATCACTGCCAGAAAAAGACACTATACATTGGTGAAGGAGAATTAATAGTGGGTGAACGCGGGCCAAAACCAAAATGCGTCCCGACTTTTCCTGAACTGACTTGCCACAGCGTTGAGGATTTCCATGTACTGAATACCCGCGATATGCAAAGGTACACCATCAGCCAGCAGGATATTGACCTTTACGAGAAGGAAGTGATCCCTTACTGGCAGGGCAAGACCCAGCGCGAGCGTATTTTCAGCCACGTGCCTGACGAATGGAAAGCAGCGTACGAAGTCGGTTTATTCACTGAATTTATGGAGCAGCGTGCGCCAGGCCACACAGCCCTGGACGGAAAGATTTATCGCAAGGGAATGCTCGACTTTAAAAACGAAATTTCAGCTAACCTGGCGTCCCTCGATTACATTAACGATCCGGAAGCAACCGACAAGGCAGAACAGTGGAAAGCAATGAATATATCCTGCGATGCTGTGATTGTATTTGCTGAACGTCATGCTGAGCTTGCCGAAAAACTTGCTTTAGAAGAAAATGATCCTAAAAGGGTAAAAGAACTAAATAAAATAGCGGAAGTTTGCCGTTGGGTTCCGGCTAATGCTCCCCGAAACCTTTGGGAAGCTATTCAGATGTATTGGTTCGTTCACCTCGGTACCATTACCGAACTGAATGGCTGGGACGCAATGAACCCAGGCCACTTCGACCAGCACCTGGCTCCTTTTTATACCAAAGAAATTGCGGAAGGCACACTCACCCGCGACGAAGCCAAGGAACTAATTTCGTGTTTCTGGATCAAAGTAAACAACCATCCGGCGCCACCAAAAGTGGGAATTACAGCCCGCGAAAGTGGCACATACAACGATTTTACCAATATAAATATTGGCGGATTAAAAGGAGATGGAACTGACGGAACCAGCGAGGTTTCATACATCATGCTCGAAGTTATTGAAGAACTTCATGTTTTACAACCAGGTAACTCTGTTCATATCAGCGCAAAAACTCCGGATAAATTTCTGCATGCCGCTGCTCATGTGATACGACAGGGACATGGATACCCTTCTGTTTTTAATCCCGATATATATATCCTGGAGTTATTGCGCCAGGGGAAATCGTTACAGGACGCACGCGAAGGTGGTTGTAGTGGTTGTATAGAAGTTGGAGCTTTCGGCAAGGAGGCGTACTTGCTTACCGGATATTTAAATGTTCCAAAAATTCTGGAAGTAACCCTTAACAATGGAATTAATCCTGTAACCGGGAAAATGGTTGGAATACAAACCGGTGATCCACGCAACTTCAATTCTTACAATGAACTTTACGATGCTTTTCTGAAGCAACTTCAATTTGTTGTTAATCAAAAAATGCGTGTCAGCAACTATATCGACCGAATGTTCGCAAAATATGCCCCGGCTCCTTTCTTGTCAGTGGTAATTGAAGATTGCATCAGCAAAGGGAAAGATTACTACGATGGCGGTCCACGCTACAATACAAGCTATATTCAGTGTTGTGGATTGGGGACAGTAACAGATAGCCTGGCTGCGTTAAAAAAACATGTGTTCGAAGATAAATCATTCAGTATGGACAGGGTGTTAAATGCTGTTCTGAAGAATTTTGAAGGAGAGGAATTGCTCAGGCAGACCATCATAAACCGTACACCATTTTTTGGGAACGACGACGAATATGCGGATGCTATTGCTGTTAAAGTTTATGATGACCTGGTTGAAACCATCGATAATAAACCAAATATCAAACCTGGCGGGAAGTATCATCTGAATATGCTTTCGACAACCTGCCACGTATATTTTGGCAAAGTAATGGGTGCAACTCCAAATGGCCGATTAGCCGGGAAATCAATTTCCGACGGCACTTCGCCTTCACATGGTGCTGATACACACGGTCCTTCAGCAGTTGTAAAATCATTAACCAAGTTTGATCATGTAAAATCTGGTGGGACATTGCTTAATCAGCGTTTCCTTCCCAGCCTCATGCGTAAAGAGGAGGATATCAAAAAACTGGGACATCTGATCCGTAGTTACTTTACACTTGGTGGTCACCACATCCAGTTTAATATTGTAGATACTGCCACATTACTGGCAGCCCAGGCATGCCCCGAAGATTATAAAGATCTGCTGGTGCGTATGGCTGGTTACAGCGATTATTTTAATGATATGAATGCGGACTTGCAACAGGAAGTGATTGAGAGAACAGAGAATGATGCGTTTTAAATAGTGCAAAGTGCCTTGTATTCAGTGCATAGTGGCTATACGTCACTATGCACTGAGCAATATAAATTTATGGTTTTAAATAATACAATTTGTGTCCGAAAGCCTTATTTTTGATATAAAACGTTATGCAATAAACGACGGCCCCGGTATACGGGTGGTCATCTTTTTTAAAGGATGTAACCTGCATTGCGCCTGGTGCCATAATCCGGAAAGTATTTCAGCTAAAGTTGAAAAAATGTATGCCCCGGCAAAATGCATCAAATGTGGAACCTGTGTTGAGGCCTGTCCTGAAAATGCTATAACATTAACACTTGATGGCATCCTAACTGATCCTGATCTATGTAAATTGTGTGGCAAATGCGCTGAAGTGTGCCCGACAAAAGCCATTGAAATGTCGGGGAAAGTAATGTCAATTAATGAAATAATGGATATTATTGAGAAAGAGCGCATCTTTTTCGACCAGTCAGGCGGCGGTGTAACTTTTTCGGGTGGCGAACCACTTGTTCATACAGAAATGCTCATCAAACTACTTGATGAATGTGGTAAAATAGGCATACATCGCGCGGTGGATACAGCCGGCAACGTTAGTACTGAAACCATCCTGGATGTTGCTAAACGAACTGATCTTTTCCTTTACGATATAAAAATGATGGATTCTTATTTACACCGGGAATGGATAAACTCGGGTAATGAAAAAATACTTCATAACCTGTTGGTTCTGGCCGAAACCGGCAAACCTATTATTATCCGGATTCCGCTTATTGGTGGAGTTAACGATACGGATGAAAATATTGAATTAACAGCCAAATTCATTTCGGAATTAGCAGGCGAAAAAAAAATGGTTCACCTGTTGCCCTATCATGCTATTGCCCAGAACAAATATATGAAGCTTGGAAAATCGGATGATTTTGAAAAACTGAAGGAACCTGATAAAGAAACGCTTGAAAGGGCGATTGCAAAGTTTGGTGAATACGGAATTTTGGCGAGTGTGGGTGGATAGGAGAAAATAGTAGATTAGAAAAAGTTAAACTAACCTAAAAAAAACACATAAAATAAATCTTATAAAACGTATGAAGAGTCTAATTCCACTATTTCTGATCTGCCTGGTTACACTATCAACTTCGGCTATTTACGGACAGAATCCAAAGTTTACACATCAGGATACGTTGAGAGGAACAATTACCAAAGAACGAATCTGGTGGGATTTATCTTATTATCATCTCAATGTAAAAGTAAATCCTTCGGATAGTTCGTTGAAAGGACAAAACACAATCAGGTACAAAGTACTTTCACCCTATCAGCGGATGCAGATTGATCTACAGGAACCCATGCAGATTTCAAAAGTATCGCAGGATGGAACCTCACTTGCTTTCAGGCGTGATGGCAATGCTTATTTCATCGATTTACCCAAAAAACAAATAAAAGGGAAATACAACGAAATCACTATTGATTTTGAAGGCAAACCGCAGGTAAGCAAACGCCCTCCGTGGAGTGGCGGCCTTTCGTGGAAACGAGACGCAAACAATAATCCGCTGATTGTAACTACCTGCCAGGGTGATGGGGCAAGTTTGTGGTGGCCATGCAAGGATCATCAGTACGACGAACCCGACAGCACATTAATTACTGTAACCGTTCCTGAAAACTTGACTGATGTTTCGAATGGCCGGCTGCGTAGTGTTATCAGTAATTCCGATCATACAAAAACATTTAATTGGTTTGTTTCAAATCCTATCAATAACTATTGCATTAACCTGAATGTTGGCGATTATGTGCATTTTGGCGAAAAATACAAAGGTGAAAAAGGAATGTTGGATTGCGATTATTACGTGTTGAGTTATAATCTCGATAAAGCTAAACTTCAATTTAAAGAAGTGCAAAAGATGTTGGATGCCCTGGAATACTGGTTTGGTCCCTATCCTTTTTATGAAGACAGCTACAAACTGGTTGAAGTTCCTTATCCTGGTATGGAACACCAAAGTTCGGTTACCTATGGAAATGATTATAAAAACGGTTATAAACAAACGGACGAAAGCAATACCGGCTGGGGTTTCAAATTTGATTTTATTATCGTCCACGAATCGGCTCACGAATGGTTTGGCAATAGCATCACGAGTAAAGATGTTGCGGATATGTGGATACATGAAGCTTTTGGCGCATACTCGGAAAGTCTTTTCCTGAGTTACCATTTCGGGAAGCAGGCATGCAGTGAATATGTAATCGGAACGCGCTCAAAAATACGGAATGACCGTCCGATTATCGGGCCATACAATGTGAATACAGAAGGATCGCATGACATGTATTACAAAGGCGCTAATATGCTTCATACACTTCGCCAGGTGGTTGACAACGACGAAAAATTCAGGAGCATGATCCGTGGACTTAGCTCAACGTTTTACCATCAGACAGTTACAACAGATCAGGTAGAAAAATATATGGGCGAAGCAACCGGCAAAGATTTAGCAGCATTTTTTAATCAATATCTCCGCGATACCCGTATACCGGTGTTCGAATACAAACTTGATAAAAATCAGTTAAGTTACCGTTGGAGCAACTGTGTGAATGGATTTAATATGCCATTAAAAATCAAAGTTAATGATACCATCAAATGGGTGTATCCTTCGATGAGTTGGGTGCAATTGGAAGTGGAGCCAGGTGCAAAAATTGAAACGGATATTAATTTTTATGTTCAGGCTAAAGATATAAGCGTTAAATAGTTGCGCATTATGAACGATTCAGCCCGGAAGAATAATGGAAGTGATAATTCGAAAATGATAAGGCTGAGGTTGAGCTAATTGTAAAACTTAGCAGCTGGTTTACAATTCATCTCTTAGCAGAATTAATTTATGTTTTTGCCTGACTGAGTCATCTTTTGTCCGACTTAGTTCATCTTTTACCCGGCCTGGGTTATGTTTTCAGTGAGCTGAGTTAGGTTTTCCCCGGGATGAGTCCTGTTTTCAGAGACATGAGTTATGCTTTTCCAGAATAAATAGTGTTTAAAGTGGGTTGGTAATTGTTAAGTGGGTACTACCTCTACATAAGTTTCGACCATATCATGCAAAAAAAAAAGCCCCCGATTTGGGAGCTTTCTTTCAAAAAAGGCGTAAGCCAAACTTAGTCTTTTACAAGTTTTTGGGTTACTTTAGTTCCATCAGCATTAACGAATGTAACAAAATACATTCCTTTGCTCAGGTTCGAAGTATTGATAGTTTTGTTAGTATAAATAGTGTTACCAACAACTTTACCAAGTGTATTTGTAATGATAACCTTGCTTATATTCGAAGTTGTGTTTACAGTCAACTCGTTACGAACAGGGTTAGGATACATCTGGATTTTGCCAGCCTGTTTGTTATCACGGATTGAAGTTTCGAAACCGCCAACTCCCCAAGTAAATATAACATTGCAATTTCCTACGATTGGGAAAGACCTGTTTGAACCATAAGTATCTTCTCCAGCTCCCCAACCATCACCTTTAACAAATTTGAATTCAACAACCTGGTTAGGTAGTGATAAATAAATGGTGTAAATACCATCACCATCCGGGTCAATGAGTTCATCATTTGGGTTTGATCCAGGTGTAGGCCATGTACCATAAATTCCACCTAAAGAACCTGAAATCCATAAATGATCAGCAGCTGTGATGCCTGACCCATTCATATCAACCTGGAATATTTGTACAGGAGGAGTTGTAGGATTAGGATCATTATTCAGAATGATATCATCCATATAGATGGTAGCATCAGCGGTAAGGCCTACTGGATCAGCAAAATCAGGCATGTAGGCAATAATAGGATAAGCTCCTGACATTGAAGAGAAATCAAAAACCATGTCTTCCCAAGCGGAGATTTTAGTTTGTGGTGCCATACTTTCTATTTCAAGATTACCATCTGGGCCACCTTCAAGTTTGAATTTAACAGAGCTGATACGGTCTTTCCATACTTTAGCGTGAACATATTTATTTGTTGTTACATCTACAGCACTTGAATAATCAGCAACTTTTGACCAGAATCCACCCCAAGGAACGCCGTCCATATCACGGTTAAATTTAAGAACATGATCGCTGATGTTGACTCCGGTTTTATCAGGATTGTCTGCCAGAACGAATGAGCTAAGATCATCAGCACCACCTAACATAGGGTTGATTGGGATAATTTCAAAATTTTCAATCATCTGAACAGGTGCGCTTCCTACTGCCGGATCGTTGTTTGCATACATATCATCATAATAAATAGTGATATCTTCTGTAAGACCAATTGGGGTTAGAAAATCAGGGATCAGAACAATTTTAACATAATCACCTGATGGTTTAGGGTTGTTAGGACTTGTAGTCATATCATAAACCACTTCTTCCCAATGTCCTACATTTGAATATTCTGTCATTGGATAAGTATCACCTGAATCACCGGCACCACCTTCAACTTTAAAACAAGTTGGACTAACACGTGGTTTCCACAATTTAATGTGAATGTACCTGTTATCAGTCAGATTAATAGCCGAAGGCAGAGTTGAGTACCAGCCGGCCCAAGGATCAGCTCCTGCAAATCCACGTACCATTTTGGCTACATAGAGGCTGGTATTTGCTCCTGTCGGATCTGGATTGGGAACTACGCTTATAGATCCGGTAGCGCCAGCAGAAAAGACATTCATTTTGATACTTTCAAAGTCTTCAATGGTTTGAGCCATTGTAAACCCGGCATATGCCAGCATCAACATTAAAACAAAAGTAAATTTTTTCATGTGTTAAAAGGTTTAGGTTAATAATAATTGAATAATTGATTTCATTGAGCCGCTAATTTACAAATAAAAATGTACGATTTTAAATAACTAAATAAAAAAAATACATCATGATTACTACATTGAAATAAAGTAGTATTTTGTAGCCTGTCGATAATTACATCATCAGTACGTCACAATAATTTAATATACTAACATATAAATGATATAGAGCCATTTAGCGAATTTATACGATGATTTATTTTAGGAGCAAATTGCTGATTGGAGAGGTAAATTATAAATAGATTCAGATTAATATTTTGAAGTTTGACTAAAAAAAGTATTTAATGGATTTCTGTATTTTTTTCATATAATTCCGATACCACTGCATGTCATATCGATTTATTTCGTATATTTAAAGGCAATAAAATTCTTATTTTTTGAGTATAAAGCGACTTAAACAAATAGAATATTACTCAGTTCACCATACAAGCTACTCTTGGTTTAACTCACGTAAGAGACTGCCATCTTATGGATTCGAACAATCAGCCTTAAAATAAGCACTTGCGTTTTGTATAGCCATTACATGGACAGATCGTCATTGACCTCATAAAATGGAGAGTCTTAATAAAGCTAATTAAATGTAAAGTGAAGCAAATTTAAATGGTTCATTATGTAAAGGATTCCTAAAAATAAGAAACCGAAGCGCCGAAACAGCTTTGTGTTGTCATTTTTACATCCCAAACCTGGGGAAACTTATCTCGTACTGTTGAGTCAACCCGAACTAACAGATTAGAAATTTAGTTCCACATGAATAAAACAAAAAATCAGAATCTTCTGAAAACGCATTAAAAATATCGATGCAGTCAAAATCATAATTCCCTGGTTGCAACTAATTTTAGTTTTAACAATCATCAGAAAGGAGAAAATTATGAAAATCATCTTCAAATCCAATAATCTACTTTTAACTATACTGCTATTCCTAAGCCTTGTAAATCCTGTCGACAGCAGAGCCCAGGGAGCATGGATAGAACAGGGCGTGCAGCCAACCATGTCGGGAGCCTCGATGACAAAAACTGGTTCCGATTGTGCAATTCACACGCGTGCAAGTTCCAGGTATGTTTACTTTTTTGACATTTACAGCAAAGCCTGGGCCGAATGTGATCTCGGTATCCAGCAAAATATTCAAGCAGTTGAAGCCGGCAAGCACATTGTTTTTGCATATACAGATTCGTTGCTTGTGGCATACAGTTCAGTTACATCGTCATTCCAGGTAATCGCGTATAAGGGAAAGATACTCTCGCCAGGGTCAACCTCGCCGAACAGAGGATTTGGTTGTGGTGGCAATGCAGCTTATGTATTTACTGATCAGAACTATGTTTATGTTTTTGATGCCCTTGCCGGTGAATGGACTTCATTTTATTCAGGCACTTTGGAAAATGCAACCGGTTACGGAAGTTTTTGGTGTGGTGATAATTATGTTGCCGGCTCTTTTTACCGGTATAACCCTGATAAATATCGCATTGTTACGTATAGTCTTGTTACCAAAACATTTAACGTAACAGAAACTGGTGGTTCTTATGATCCAGGCATAACTTCTATGACGGGTGGTTTTGTATCAACCCGGGGTGGAGAGCCTGAGTCAGTTCTGTTTACCGGCTACTCAGCCTTTACAAATGAATTTTACTATGCAGAAGAAATCCCGCCGTATGGATCTTTTAGCGCTGGTGGACCTGAAAATGAAAACGGATACAATTTTAAGGAACGGAATATTTTCGGGTATTGTATCACCAGGGGAACCGGATATGGTGAACCACGGAATGCAAAAATTAATGTATTTGATACGCAAAGAGCCAGGTGGTTTACTCATACCTTCACTTATTCGCCATTACAATCCGGGGATGTATGGATGACTACAGCCGGCGGTAACAATTGTACATTTGCCCAGGAAGATGTTGTAACCAATGAACTAACATTCATTGAGTACCTGGGCGAAACGAGCAGTTATCAAATCATTAAACCTGGAGTGTATCAACCCGGATATATGAATTCAGGTAATAATTTCTCTGTATTTCTTGATAATAAGAATAATAACTGGTTCTATAACAGTGCAACCGGATTTAATCAAACAGCAACAAGCGAAAGCAACTGGATCAATGTTGCGCCTTCGGCGGATTATATATCATTTTGCCGGTATGATCTCTCGTCTTCTTTAATGAATATCTGGTTCTATAATTCACGAACGGATAGGGCATCAAAGATTCAGACTGGCAAAGATGTGTATTCTCACTTTAAATATAGTCCGTATGCCTACGTTTTTGCAATACCATCCCCTGAAAATCTTGCTGTTTTTTATTCACCAAAACAGGACTCAATTCTTTCGCTCAATACAGTTTTTGCAGATGGCAATTCATCCTATGGGGCATACGGGGTATTTGCATTTTTCTATAACACCAATGCTTCCCTGCTGTTTGACGCCGTAAATATGACAGTGACTAACAGGAATGCTCCGCCCGCGATGAGCGGTCTTAGTGATTCACTCATTCTTTTTAAATCGGACAACGTATTTGATGTGTATGACGCTTCCAACGGGAATATAACCACTTTCAATTTAGAAAGTTCCGCCGGGTATGCAAATAATGGCGGAAATATAATACTGCTTTCTAATTCTGATTATTCCCGGTTTTACGCTTTTCAGAAAGGGAATTCTCAATGGGTAGAGCTTATACCCGAAGGTAATACCCTCTGGTATACTTCTGCACGAAATACAGCGGTAGTAGCACGAACAACAAAAGTTTACGCTTTCGCCCCTGAAAATCTTACTGAAATTAATGAAAAAATAAAACAATCCGGAAAGATAGCGCTTAATCCGAATTACCCAAATCCATTTTATCACTCTACAGTTATTTCCTTTCGTATTCCATCAAAATCATTTGTTACGATTAAAATAGTTAATGCAACAGGAACCGAAGTCTCAACACTGGTTTCAGAAGAGTTAACTGATGGAACTTACACATATACATGGGATGCATCGGAATTTTCTGGCGGTGTCTATTTCTGCCAGATGACGGTTGGAGAGCATTTTCTTACAAAAAAACTTGTTTTAATTAAGTGACAATTGTAAGAAGGACAGACTTTATTTAAACGAGTTGGACCATGATAAAGTTATCCAATAATCCTTTTTGCCGATTGGAATGAAATAATTCCATAACTTTAAAAAAGTGTATAAATTTGATTTAAGGAATTTTACTTACTTTTAATGCATCAAAAATGAAAAAATACATCTTGTGGTTGGTAAATTCTGTTTACTGGCGGGGTAAAATTGGTTACAAGTAGAACGTTGTTTGCAGTTAAGCCTTCTGAATTTTAATATGGGAAAAATCATTTTTTATTAATCGTTCAAATAGAATTAACATAAACGATGTTCGGTTTATGTTCGGACTGTTAACCAAAGAGTTTGATGGTGGGAATTAAGCATATTGTTTTTCTTATACTTTGCTTATATGCTACCCGCATTTGGGGCCAGGATCCTCATTTTTCAAATTTCAATTACAATAAAATGTATTATAATCCGGCTTATGCCGGAATAGATTATGGCATAAGGTTAAATATGGCTTACCGGCGGCAATGGCCAAAAATCCCGAGTAAATTCCAGACATTTTATACAGGCTTCGACCAGGGAATGCGGGTTGCCCGTGGAGTTGGTGGGTTTGGGCTTATAGTGGTTTCAAATACCGAAGGCGAAGGCGTTCTTCAAAATTATACGATCGGAATTCCAATTTCGGCCCGGATTCCAATCACGGAAAAATCATTGATCCAGGTTGGTGTAATGCCATCAATCGGATTCAATAGTATTAACTGGGACAGATTTATTTTCAGCGGCCAGCTGAATCCTTACTACGGGAATATCAATCCATCGGGATTTGTCCCTCCTGATGACGGTATCAGCCACAGATCTTATGTTGATATTTTTAACGCGGGAGGTGTTTACAGGTACGAGAATAATTCATCCCAGGCAAATTCATCCAGGTTCTACCGGAAATTCGAAATCGGGTTGTCGGCTTTTCATTTATCCGAACCCAATCAATCCTTTACCTATTCCAAATCGCCGCTTTCCGCTAAATATGTTCTCTTCACAAATTATACAGTATCAGTTCCTCTTAAATCCGCCGGTTTATTGTTTATTGAGCCATCCTTTCTTGGCGAATCACAGTGGCAGATGTTCTCGTATATGCTTGGCGTAACAACATCGTTCGTTGATTCGAACATAGATTTTGGTGTGTGGTTCAGAAACAGGAATACAAATCTGCAAAATACAAACGCCATTGTATTTTTATTTGCCTATCGTTTTCTTGTTAATAAGGCGAATAATACAGTTCTGACTACCTCATTATCCTATGATATAACAACTTCAAAATTAGTTGATGCCAGCAGGGGAAGTCCCGAACTAACAGTTAGCCTGGCACTTAATAACAAGACTTTTTTTAATGACAAGCCTGACAGATGTGATGAAGGCAGTAACTGGAGCCGGAAAAACAGTACATCTAAACACAGAAAGTGACGACATTCTGAAAAAGAAATAAATTTCCCCTTTTTGGAAGGTCCAAATTCCAAGATCCAAGTTCCAGGTCCCAATAGAGATAAAGAGTAAGGATAAAGACTTTGAATTTTGACTTTGGGCCTTGAGACTTTAAAATTTCGGGTCGAACAGGAATTACCTGATCAAAGTTACCGTCCCATAGGTTTTTCCATTATTGCCGCTCCATGAGGTTCCATCCGTAAATTTTGCAGAAGCTCGCCATGCATATACATCCTGTGGATACAGGTTCCCGTTTTTATCTCTTCCGTTCCATCCTTCCGAAGGCATTCCGTCCTGCAATGCCGATGATTGCCAGATAAGGTTTCCCCATGTGTCGTAAATCTGAATAGTATATTCCATAATCCCAATTCCTTTCGGAAGGAAAAGGTTTTCGTCAGGGTCAGGATGCTCGGGAATAAGAGCATTAGGGACAAATAATCCTTTATAATAGATCGGAAAACTTACAGTGGCGGTATCAGAACAGCCATATTGGTTCCAGGTTTCGAGTGTAACAGTGTATGTTCCATTATTGCTGTACTTTATAACGTCATTTACATCACAGGAGGAAATTCCCTGGCCATTTCCAAAATCCCAGTTACACGCGGTTGCATCAATTGAAGAATTAATGAATGTAAGATATTCAGGATAACCTCCGCTGGAGGTATAAGTAAACTGACTCTTAGGACTAGGAAGCACCCTGATTTCGATACTATCCGAATCTTTGCACTTATTCGCGTTTTCCGAAATTAATTTTACCTTAAAAAGACCAGGAGCTTCAAAAACATGAGTAGGATCCGATGTAAAGGTTAAATTATCTCCAAAATTCCAGAGATGAGAACTGCCTGCATCGCCCTGAAACGTAATCTGAAAAGGCGCACAACCAGAAGTATCAGGCGATATAAAGGATTCTGGTGATGGTTTTATTTCTACCAGTTTACTTGTAACTCCGATGCATACCGGGAATTCGAAAGCTGATTCTCCGCTCAATATTACCTTATAAATACCACTATTTTTATAGGTGTGAGTAGGATTTGATAATACTGACGAATCACCATCGCCAAAATGCCAGAGCAAGCCACCAATGTCAACATTGGTTTTATAATCAAACAACATGGTTTCGCCTTCGCATGCTTCATTATTGGAAGAAATCTGAAGTTGAGGAACAGGATTAATAGTAATGGCGTCAAAGGTTTCATCGTATCCACATCCATTATCAACATGAAGTGTGACGGTATAAGTGCCTTCATGGGTAAAAATATGACAGGGGTTTTCTGTCGAAGATCCGTGCCCGTCGCCAAAATCCCATGAAAGATTAGAAATTCCATGCATTGACGCATCTGTTGAATAATTCTGAAAGCAGAACGGGTCGCCCTCACATCCTTTAAAATTCCCAACAGTAAATTTGGCATGAACAGTTTTGGGTTTGACCAATAAATCCTTAGTAAGCGTATCGGAGCCACAACCATTGTGAGCTACCAGGCTGATATTGTACAATGTAGAATTAGCTCCGGTAGTATACGAATGCACAGGTTCTAGCTGGTTGGAGGTAGTTCCGTCACCGAAATCCCAAAATAAAACATCCGGGGATCCTGTGGATACATTCCTGAACTGAACTTCCACAGGCGTACAATCCCAATTATGCAGCATATCAAATCTTGACAGCGGTTTGTTATGAACCCTGATTGAATCAGTATAAATAATTGAATCACAGTAATTTCTGGATGTAAAGCGGACATAAAGTACTGTATCGCCAGTCAGACTTCCTGTATAGATCAATGAATCAGGAATACTTAATGATTTACTCGTTAATCCGTTTCCGAAATCCCAGTAATAGGTTGAATTGGCGTTGTATTGTGAATTATCAAAAGAAATTTTGGTTGTGAGTGGACTACACCCTTCTTTGGTTGTGAGCTTAAAAACAGGTTGCGGCGGCGGCCCGGTAATATTTAAAACCAATGAATCGGATAAAGCACATCCTAAGCCTGAAGTAGCTGTTAACTTTACATTATAAGATCCTTCGAGTGTATAATTATATTTCGGCTCAACTTCTGACGCAGTACTTCCATCGCCAAACTCCCATAAAAAAGTCTGGGCATTCGAGCTAGTATTCACGAAATTTACCGGAAC
Organism: Bacteroidales bacterium; assembly: GCA_963665485.1. Taxonomy (GTDB): domain Bacteria; phylum Bacteroidota; class Bacteroidia; order Bacteroidales; family UBA4417; genus UBA4417. The sequence continues at coordinate 4,707,491 of OY762227.1, forward strand.
ATTTGTACATGCGGGAATATCAAAATTGAATTTAACGACCGGAAGTTCCAGCACTTCAATCTGTTTCTCAATAGAATCAGTGCAACCGCTTGCATTTTCTACAACAAGTGAGGTTAAATATGAATCTGCACTTGAATAATAATGTGGAGGGTTTTGAGCTTGTGCGGTATTGTCATCGCCGAATCTCCAATGCCAGGAAGTTAAGTTAACTCCCCCACCCTGCGACTGATCCTGAAAAAGCATTTCATTTCCAAAACAAACATTGTTTGATAAAAACTGCGCTTTTGGTGAAGGTTTTACAGTCATCAGCATCGTATCGGCCATGAAACAACTACCACTTCCCAAACTGTATACAAACTTGAAATTTCCTGTTGAAACAGGAGCAAAAAAGCCATCCGTTGTTACATTTGCTCCACTCCATTTTCCACCAGACGGAAAACCTACCAGTGCCACATTTTCATTTGAACAAATTGATTTATCATTTCCGGCACTTACCGTTGCATCAGGTGGGGTAACAGTTACTGTCATAACATCTGAATTTGAACAGCTATTATTGTCAGTATATGTGTATGTAACCAAAAAGTTCCCAAGCCCGTTTGGAGTAAATAATCCAGTGGATGTAACATTGGGTCCTGACCAAAGGCCACCAGCGGGAGTGGCTGATAATTGTTCAGGTATTGGTTGATTACATACAGTAATATCTTCCGCATCAACAGTTGGAAAAGGCGAAACAGTGATCAGTAAATCATCTGAATTGGAACATTTAGATAAAGCGTCAGAGTATGAATATAGTAAAGGAAAAGTACCTGTGCCTGCGATTATAGGATTAAAAGTACCAAGAGCCGCATTTGTAATTCCGGTACCTGACCAGGTGCCACCCGCCGGGTTTGCGGTTAAGGTTTGAATTCCTTTGTTAATACATACCGTAAAATCAGGCCCTACATCAACATTTGGGCTTTGTGCAACTTTTACTGTAACCTGATCCTGTCTCTGGCAATTGCCGGTACCCCTGCTATAAGTTAATGTATAATCGCCGGGAGTAGCCGGAGTAAAAATACCATCAATGCTCACATTTATACCACTCCAGATTCCTCCTTTCGGAGTTGCAGCTAACTTAAAATCCGCGCTGTTTAAACAAACAACAGTATCATTGCCAACAGTAACCGGAACCGGGGTAAAAACCTCAAACTTATTACTTATGCTGTCGCCTGAGCCACATTCATTTGTAGCTTTAACAGTGACCTGGTAAGTGCCGGCTTCTGAAAATAAAATGACTGGATTCAGGGATCCTGAAGTTGATGGAGCTACAAAATTCCATCCATTTGGCGGGTCCACTGACCAGGCGTATGCTGTAATCGCGCTGCCATTATTGATATACGATGCATTGCCGGTATAAGTAAACGGGAAACAATTATCAGGAATAATGGGAATACCAACTGTTGGAATATCATTAGCCTGTATTGTAATTGCTGTACTCTTATCGCCGCATTTATTAGTTACAGTAAGGGTTATTATATATGTTCCTTTAATAGTAAACTGCATTTCGGGATTCTTGGAATGGCTGTTACTTCCATTGATAAAGCTCCAACCTAAATTTGGGCTTACGCTCCAGAAATACGACAAAGTAGTTGAATCCGTTGACTTATTTGTATAGCTTACGAAAAAAGGCACACAGCCGGAATATTTGTCAGCCTCCGCGATGGCTGTTGCCGGACTTTGAACGGCAATGTTGTGTGTAATAGTTTTGCTGCCACATTTATTTGACGCGGTTAAAGAAATAGTATGCAGACCGGCAACAGGATAGGTTTGGCATGGCGGGGTTTGTAATGTGGATGTATGTCCGTTTCCCATATCCCAAAGATAGGTTGTAGTCCGGTCACAGTCCGAGCCCCAACCACCGGGAGTAGTAAGATTCGCAAAACAAAACACACCGTCATTTTCACATCCTTCCGCTGTATTTGTACTAAACTCCGGAACAGGCGCGCTCCACATTGTAATCCCGCCAATAGTAACCGGTGTACTCTTACAGGAATTAACGGCTGTTAATTTTACCGAAAAAACATTATCCGGCTTTCCGCATGAAGTAGAATTGAAAACATGCAGAATATTTCCATTATTTGCTATAATTGAGTCTCTTGTCCAAACGATAATAGGACTATTATCTCCAAAATCCCATTGATACGTTGTACCGGGAGAATTCTTTTCATCTTTAGTTACTGTAAAGGGGAATGTTTGAGGCGCACAACCTTCGGTGCCACCATTTGACGCTAATCCAACAGCCGGATTCGATTGATTTCTGACGATATATGTAGTTGATCCGTTGCAACCATTTGCTGCTATGGCAGTTATTACAAGGTTGAAGGCACCAAGTTTCAAATATTTATGATCCAAAGGGAAATCAGTCATCTGAAGGCCGGTTAGCGAGTCGCCATCACCCCAGTTCAGTGTAAAGCTTAAAATACAACCGGTATTTGCTGTAGTATTTTGCACCTTAATATCGAAAGTTGCCTTCTCTGAAGTAGGAGAATTGCTGCAATTACTAAAAGGATCGTGGTTAAGCAAATCAGATAACTGCGGTCTGGGTTTGCATTTAACATTAACAATACTGGTATATGAATTGGAAACAGTATTTCCCTTTGTAGTATCAGTAACCGTTAAAACAGCATTATAACTTTGGCTGTTACAACCATAGGCTGTATAGGTATGAATCGGATTGGCTATGGTGGATGTTACGCCATCCCCGAAATTCCATGAATAAATTTTAGGAGAAGTATTCGGGCTTGTAACTGCTGAAGTGAATTGTACAGGGCTGCCTGAACACGCGTTGTCAGGACTAAAGGTAAAAGAACACGAAATTTGTGCATTTAAATAAAAAGGCACTAAACAAATGAAAAACAGTATGGCTACCCATTTATACATGATGCCGATTTCAAATTTATTAGTCTATTTTATCTGCAGGTTTATTCTCTTAAACACAATTTAATTCATGAGTTGAACGAATTCCGGCCTGTTCAGTAAAATTAATATATCCGTAATTAACCAACGTCTGATCCATTAAATGAATCAGTAAATATACTAATTACTGGTTGAATGGAAATCAAAAAAAATGTAATTGCTTGACCAGGATCAAGACCATCATTGTTCCGAAAACTTTATACCTGATCCAAAAACTACAATTATTGCACACAGAAAAACGCTTAAAACAAAATAACCACTTGTAAACTATTGTTTAACAAGTGGTTAAGCTAACTATCAGTGCCCAGAACAGGACTCGAACCTGCACAGCCGTAAGGCCACTGGTCCCTGAAACCAGCGTGTCTACCAATTTCACCATCTGGGCAGATGGATCTTTAATCTGTGTGATGAGTGCCCAGGACAAGACTCGAACTTGCACATCCTTAAGGACACCAGCCCCTCAAGCTGGCGTGTCTACCAATTTCACCACCTGGGCAAAGCGGGTGCAAAGATAATACTTTTCCGAAACGATAAACAATCAAAAAATATTTATTTAAATATTGCCTAAGTGTAGTATGTTTCAGCTTGCCATGCTGGGATATCAAAGCATGCTTATAATCATAATTGTTTGTAATTGTGATTTTTAGTGATTTTCAATCTACATTCTGCCTATATTAAATTGAGTATTTTCGGAAAATGCTTTCATGTAAAACCAATTTTGTTAACTTTGACAACCGCACATAAAAAATCTAGTTATGTTTACAAAAGATGACCTAAAGCAATTACAATCGCGCGGAAGCGACCTGAAAGTAGTTGAAGCACAGATAGATAATTTCCGCAGAGGATTTCCTTTTATAAATCTCGACCGTCCGGCAATAGTTGGAGATGGCCTTAAAGCTTTCAACCAGCGTGATGCCAAAAAGCTCTCGTATTACTACGATTCCAATTCGAAACGGTACGAAGTACTGAAATTTGTTCCTGCTTCGGGCGCAGCCAGCCGGATGTTCAAGCACTTGTTCGAATTTGTTGAAACGTATACTGGGTCCGAAGAGGACTTCCAGGAACTCCAGGCTTCGCCTAAGTTAAAATTAGTCAAAGATTTTTTCGAAAGCATCAAAGATTTTGCTTTTTACGATAAACTCTCGATAGCATTGCGTAAGGATGGTTACGATATTAATGAGTGCCTGGCAAAAAAAGAGTATAAAATTATTATCGATTACCTGCTCAATCCGGTAGGGCTTAATTATGCTAACCTTCCAAAAGGTCTTCTGTTATTTCACTCCTATCCCGATGGAGCACGCATGTCGATTGAGGAACACATGGTTGAGGCCGCCAATTATTGCAAGGACAGGGAGAAACGCGCGGCCATTCACTTTACAGTTTCGCCCGAGCATGCCGATATGTTCCTCGAAGAAATAAACCGTGTAAAGGAAAAATATGAAGATCTTTTTGATCTTACGTATGAGTTGACATTTTCGCTGCAAAAATCATCCACCGATACCATTGCGGTTGACATGCAGAACAAACCTATGCGTGAAGCCGATGGCAGGCTGATGTTCAGGCCGGGCGGACATGGTGCGCTGATTGAAAACCTGAATGATCGTGAAAGTGAGATTGTGTTTATAAAAAACATCGACAATGTAGTGCCCGATAGCATGAAACCGGATACTTACCTTTATAAAAAAGTATTAGGCGGCTACCTGTTCGAATTGCAGGATATTGTTTTTGAACACCTCGAAACTCTTGATGGAAAACCGGATGACGAAGATCTTCGTACCATACTCCGCTTTATTAAATCAAAGCTTGGTTTTGTTGTTGATCCGGATTTCAGCAACATGGCCCGCGAAGATAAAATCGAATACCTCCACCATAAACTGAACCGCCCCATCAAAGTTTGTGGGATGGTTAAAAATGAAGGTGAACCCGGAGGCGGACCTTTCTGGGTGAAGGAACCAAATGGCGAAATTTCACTTCAGATTGTCGAATCATCGCAAATTGATATGGATAATGCCCGGCAGAAAGAAATTCTCGGAAAATCAACGCACTTTAATCCTGTTGATCTGGTGTGTGGTGTACGCGATTATAAAGGCAAGGTTTTTGATCTTCGGAAATTTGTTGATCCCGCAACCGGATTTATCTCTTACAAATCGAAAGATGGAAAAGACTTGAAAGCGCAGGAGTTACCAGGATTATGGAATGGCGCGATGGCCAACTGGATTACTGTTTTTGTTGAAATTCCGATCAGTACCTTTAATCCTGTTAAAACAGTTAATGATTTGTTGAGGAAAGAGCATCAGTAGAATTTACGACAAGTTGCTTTCAATACTTACGGCGCCAGCCTGCTCACTTCCCACACATTCCCTTCCAGCAAATACTGAATCCTGTCGTGAAGCCTGCCGGGCCGGCCCTGCCAGAACTCCATGCGGTCGGGTTTAAGACGATAACCACCCCAATGCACCGGGCGAGAAATATTCTCACTGCTTTCCATAAATAACAGCTTTTCTCTCTCCTCTTCCAGTTGGCTGCGTGAACTAATACGTGAACTCTGTGGAGAAATAACAGCGTTAATACGACTTTCGAGTGGCCGGGAATAAAAGTAGGTATCAGACTCTTCAGCATCTACTTTAACAACGAAACCTTCAATGCGAACCTGTCGCTCAGTCAATGGCCAGAAAAAAGTAAGTGCGGCAGCATGATTTCCGCTGATTTGCACTCCTTTGCGGCTCAGGTAATTGGTAAAGAATACAAAACCGTGATCATCAAATGATTTAAGCAAAACCACCCGGGCTGAAGGTCTCCATTCGGCTGAAACAGTCGCTAAGACCATGGCGGTAGGCTCCGGTTCACCTGATTCCATGGCATCGCTCAGCCATTCCCTGAACCAGTTGACCGGCTCAACCGGAAAATCATCGCCATGGATAGCACTATGCTGGTAATCTTTACGAATATCTCTCAGATCCATTGTTTTACCTTTAAAATCCTTTTACAAAAAGCATCGTAAATATAAACAAAATATTTATAAGTATGTTTGACTTCTGCGCGCTTAAAATAATTGCATAAACTCTATGATTTCATATCTTCGCACTGAAATTCAGAAACTATAATGTTGAATGTATCTATGAAATTTTTCAATCTGCTGATTTTATTAATTTTATTCGTCTCTATCGCTACTGAGGCGCAGACGACAGGGAAATTTGACCGTTCAGAGTACATTTCCAAAATAAGGAAGACCGGGAACAAAAAGACGCTGAGATGTTGAATGATGATAAATCACCTATACCTGCAGAAGAAAAGGCAACATTCACAAAACTGAACTATTATAAGCCTGATACTGAATTCCGGAAAGAAGCCGGTTTTACAAGGTTCGACCAGGCAACTCATTTCCTGATGAAAACCTCGACGGAAAGACTCCCCGAATATTCAATTTATGGGGTTGTCAGTTTCAACCATAAGGGGATCAAATATTCGCTAAATGTGTATCAAAACATAGAGCTGGTAAAAAAGCCCGGGTATGAGAAGCACCTTTTCATTCCTTTTAATGACAAAACCAATGGAAAAGAAACTTATGGCGGCGGCAGATTTTTAGACCTTACCGAAACAGGAGCTGATACGGTAATCCTGGATTTTAACCTGGCGTATAATCCGTATTGCGCCTATAACCATAAATACTCCTGTCCTATTCCGCCTGAGGAAAACAATCTGAAATTTGAGGTGAAAGCAGGTGAGAAAAAATGGCATAAGTAGATATTTGTCGGATTAAGAATCTTATAATATTCTCTTAAACAGCGTTAAGTAGCGAATTGAATAATGGCAAATGTAGTTGAAACATCCGATGCCAGAATGACCTTAAGGCGATTGCTCCGAAGGCCAAAGTACAGGTATATGGTGGTAAACCGCATAGTACCGCATTTGCCATGGATGGTACTTTTTATTATGGCTGCATTCTTTTATAAAGCCAGAATATTCGGTGAATCAGGATTATATTTTTCAGAGATTATTAACAACAAGACATTTTTTATTGAATTTCAGCGTTTCATATCGGGAATTCCTCAATTACTTCCCCTTATCAGCATTTGGCTGGGATTGGAATTCAAATATGTGCTTCTGATTTATTCGTTGAGCCCGGTTATATTCTTCTATTTCCTGTTTCTCTTTGTTTATTACGGACTCCGCGACAGGCGTTCAGGCTTGCTGATGATACTGGCTCAGACCGTTGGCATTGTTCACAGTTTCTTTATTCCTGTTTTTGAATTGTATTACGCTGTTCCTCTGCTTATTACTTTTTATGCCATCTGGAAGTTACCATTTCGTAAAAATATCCTCTTCATCCTGCTTTTACTTGAAATCCTAATACTTTTAAGCCATCCCGTGGCTTTTATTTTATTTCCTTACCTGCTGCTGTATAACTTCAGAAAAGAAAACGCCAAACCATTCAAATTATACTTACCAGTGCTACTGGTTTTCGTGGCGGCACTGGCATTCAGGTATTTTGTAAGGTGCGATTATGGATCAGGTAAACTTGCCTCACAGATCAACTTTTTTGAACCCAGGCAATATCTTCTTTACCTGAATCCTGCTTATACCAAGGCTTTTGGAATATTTTTGCTGCGCAATTATTTTGAGATTCTGGCAGGGGCTATCATTGTAATTATTATGTTGGCAAACAGGAAGCAATGGCTCAGATTACTTCTTTTTATCACAACACTTCTCATCTATGTATTTCTCGTTAATTCTTCAGATATAATTGAGCCTTCAGGATACCTGGAACAGATGATGTTTCCATTTGACCTGATTGTTTTTATACCTCTTATTTACGGATTTTCATCAAAAAGAAGGCAGGGACGTCAAAATTTAGCAGTATTTCTCATTTCAGCTCTTGTTGTTTACCGGTTAGCTTTAATTTATTCGTGCAGCGAAACATTTGTGAAACGAGTTGCCCAGATGGAACAGCTTATTGAAACTGCCAGGCAGAAAGGCGGCAGTAAATTTATAATTTCCAGCGAAGTTATCAACCACGGATATTCACAACTTACCTGGTCGTATCCCATCGAAACCATGCTTCTCAGCGCGATTGATGCCAATGACCTTACATTAACCATAGTCCCGGATAAAGTTTTTTATCCTGATATTGATAAAGAAAAAATTGGAGCCGGCCAGTTTATTTACAGAAAATCAGAACTTAAAGACTATGCCTGGCTTAATAAAAGATACTTTCACTTTGATATTGGTTCCTACAGGACAATCAACGATTCCACGCCAAATTCTAATATCAATTATACCGCTAACGACCTCCGGATAAAGATCAATTCAAAAAATATATATCCTGCCATGGATACAGTTTGGATACCTGTGACCATTGTGAACAAAGGGAAAACACCGGTATATTCAGGCAAGAGCAACAATATATTTTTATCTTACTTTTGGGTTTCGAATAATGATGTATTAAACTGGAACGAAATCAGAACTCCGCTTCAATCGGATATTATCAGCACCATGCGCCAATCTATTAAAGTAGCGGTACCCCAGAAGAAAGGACGGATGCAGCTTAAAGTTGATATTATTGCGGATGACAATTGGCTGGGAATTTACAGCCAGGAGGATGTGTTGGTATACTAGTTGATAATGGAAAAGCGTTAATTGTAAGTGGTAAGTGTTAAGTGGTAAGTGGGAAATGGGAAATAGATAATCAGAGAATCTGTTACCTGACCTACATAGTAAGGATTCAAAAGGATAAAATCAGCTGATAGAATAAAATCACATTTGAAAATAATAAAAGAAAACAGAATACAGAAAATGAAAAATACAGTTGCTTTACTTTTTGCGTTATGCTTTGGCAGCGGTTTGCTGGCTGCTGAAAAAGGATATAAAATTACCGTAAAACTAGCAGGATCCGCTGATACATCGGTTCTGCTTGCTCACTACTACGGCAGCAAACAATATCTTGACGATACAGCATACAGGAACAAACAAGGCTTTTATGTTTTCGAAGCCCCTGAAAAACTGAAAGATGGAATGTACATTATTGCCGGTACAAATAAGAACAAGTATTTTGATTTTTTTCTTACCGGAACACAGCAGATCGAATTTACCTGCGACCCGGCAAATGTCGTAAACACTATGCAGGTTAAAGGATCGGATGACAATAAAGCATTTTACGCGTATATAAAATACCTTGGGTCAAAACAATCGGAGATAGAACCTCTCAACAACTGGATGAAAGCTAACCGCGATCGGAATGACTCAGTCGCTATCGTTAAATCCAGAATTGAAGCTATTGATAAAGAGGCAAAAGACTTTATAAAAAATTTCTACACGTCCAACCCCGGATTCCTGTCGGCTAATTTTGTTAAAGCTAACAATGAACCGGAATACATGCAGTACATCACTTCCCCCGATGGAAAGGTTGACTCTGCTCTCCTGTATCCAACCTATAAAGCACATTACTTTGATAATTTCGCTTTTACTGATCCACGACTGATTTATACACCTGTATTTGCACAGAAAATAGATTTTTACTTAGACAAATTGGTAGTGCCCACGCGCGACTCACTGGAAAAGGATATTGACAGAGTGATGGCACTTGCTTCTGTAAACAAAGAGATGCAAACCTATATGGCATGGTTTCTATCATTAAAATATGAAACTTCACAGGTAATGGGACACGACGCTCTTTTTGTATACATAGTTCGCAAATACCTTGAGACCGGCAAAGTTGACTACCTTTATCCCGAAGTTAAAGACAACATTCTGAAACGTATAAATGCGTTAGAACCTTTGTTGCTGGATAAGTTAGCTCCGGAACTCATCCTGGTTGATACCAACAATGTAGCTCATTCGCTACAGGCAACAAAAGCACGTTATACATTATTGTTTTTCTGGGAAAGCACTTGTGGTCATTGCCAGGCAGAAATGCCAAAAGTGCTGAAATTCTATGAAGATTTCCATACTAAGTATAACCTTGAGATTTATGGAGTAAGCACTGATACTTCATTTGTGAAGTGGAAAGCTTATATCAAAAAGAATAATATGTCGTGGATCAATGTTAACGGACATCTGAGTGTAAGTGGAAACTATCATACACTTTACGATATCCGAAGCACACCAATTATGTACCTGTTGGATGAAGACAAAAAAATCCTGACAAAATTCCTGCTCGTTGATGATATCAGCAATGTTATTATTAAACGGGAAGAAGCTCTGGAGAAAAGTAAGAAGGAAAAAAAGCCGTAAAAATATTGCTGGTTGTTGGTTGCTGGTCCATAAATTCCAAATTTGTGGAATTAAAACATAGTAACTGAAAGCAAACCAATTCTATTTTTTCGCTAATTTTCCGAAAAACCTATTTTACAATTGAAATCTGAAACGTGAAACTAACAAACTCTGAAAACCAAACAAAATCTTCAACCCGAGCCATCTGGATCACGGGTGCATCATCAGGAATAGGCGAAGCACTGGCTTTGCAGCTGTCGGCTCCCGGAACAACAATTATACTTTCGGGACTTGAAAAAGAGCAACTGGAGCCTGTAGCCGCAAAATGCGAATTGAAAGGCGCCCTGGTTCATATTGTTCCTTTTAACCTCACAAAAGAAGATGAAATCGCCGGAGCTGCAAATACAGTTGAGACCCTGGTAACTAAAATAGATATTCTCGCCAATGTCGGAGGCATAGGGCAGCGTTCGTTAATAATTGAAACGCCTGCAGATGTCGCCCGAAAGATTATGGAAACTGATTTCTGGGGTCACGCAACACTCACCGGAAAAATACTTCCGTTTATGGTAAAAACCGGTGGAGGAACCATCGTAGTAATGAGCAGTTTATCAGGATTGTTCGGATTTCCGCAACGTTCGTTATACTGTGCGGCCAAACATGCGTTACATGGTTTTTTCGAAACTCTCAGGCTCGAACATCATAAAGACAAAATCAACGTTCTTATGGTTTGCCCGGGCAGGGTAAAAACCAATTTTTCGTATGGTGCACTTACTTCCTCCGGCCAAACACACGGTAAGATGGACAAAGGACAGGAAAACGGAGTTTCGGTGGAATACTGTGCCGCAAAAATCGACAGAGCCATAAGAAAAAACAAAAAGCAGATCCTGGTGGGTAGAAAAGAACTAATCATGGCATACCTGAAACGATACGCACCATGGCTTTTTTACTGGATTGCGTTACGGATTGACCCAAATGCCTGATTTCGGATTTCGGATGTCGGATGTTTGAATTGCGATTTGTGAATTGTGATTAAACTTTGAACGCGAAGCATTTGAACCTTGAACATTTGAACCCTAAAACCTAATCCCTAAAACCTAACCCCTCTATAAAGAATGAATAATATTGTAATAAGTGGAATACAGCAGCTTGGCATCGGTGTGTCGAATGTGGCAGAAGCATGGAAATGGTATCGTAAATACCTGGGAATGGATATCAAAGTGTTTGAAGAAAGTGCGACAGCTTCGCTAATGTTGCCTTATACGGGTGGTGTTCCACAGAAACGTCATGCTGTGCTTGCGCTAAACATGAGTGGTGGCGGCGGTTTCGAGATATGGCAATACACTGAACGTAAACCACAGCCAGCAAAATTTGTACCTGGTTTAGGCGATTTAGGAATATTCGCGGCAAAAATTAAAGCCCGCGATGTACAGAAAACGCATGCATGGTTTAAAGCTGAGAAGCTTACAATCAGCGAGATCAAAGCTGATCCGGAAGGCCGGGCCCATTTCTTTCTGACTGATCCATACGATAATATTTTCCAAATCATTGAATCGGACAACTGGTATGTGAACGAAAAAAAGAATACAGGCTCAGTATATGGAGTTATAATCGGAGTTACGGATATTGACAAATCGGTCAAGGTATATTCTGAAATCCTGGGCTACGATAAAGTAGTATCTGATACAACTGGAATATTTGATGATTTTTCGTCGCTGGAAGGCGGTAATGCTACCTTCCGCCGGGTAATTCTTAAAAACAGCAAACCTCGTTTGGGTGCTTTTGCAAAATTATTTGGCAACAGCGAGATAGAACTGGTTCAGGTCGAAGGCCGGGTTCCGCGTAAAATATTTGAAAACCGTTTCTGGGGAGATCTTGGGTTTATTCACCTTTGCTATGATATCCAGGGCATGGAAGCATTAAAGACAGAATGCGCCAGGCTAGGATCGCCATTTACAGTAGATAGCTCTTCTTCACTTGGAAACAGTTTTGATATGGGTGAAGCCGCGGGGCATTTTTCGTACATCGAAGATCCGGATGGGACATTGATTGAATTTGTAGAAACTCATAAAGTTCCTATTCTCAAGAAATTCGGCTGGTACCTGAACCTCCGCAAACGTGACCCGGCGAAACATTTACCTGATTTTATAGTTAAAATGCTGGGAATAAGCAAAGTAAAGGATTGATTTTTCGCTTTGTTATTCGAAAATGGAAAATAGAAAATGGTTTAATCCTTTTTCGCGTAACACTAAACCGTTGAAGATGGAAACTATTTTCCACTTTCTTTTATCCATAAACGCTTCCAGGTAAAGGCTAATTATAAGAAACAAATACTACTCTTTCCAAATCCTGCCATCCTGCATAATATGCCAGGAAGTTTTGCTATCCGCCCCTTTTGCAGTTGCTTCGTAAAGAGAAGAAGTCATTTTGATTTCGGGTACAAATGGTTTGTTATTTAATAAATAATTGTCCAAACCAAGTATTTTCAAATCAGAAGTATAGGTATTGTTTTTTTCAAAATAGGCCTTCTCTTTGTAATAGAGCATTCTGAGTGCCCATTTTACCTCATTATCCGGATCAGGGATATAGGAATCAAGACCTTTACCTGCCATTTTTTCCGAAAACTGGAGGAATCCCCAGGTTTCGGGCTGGTGCATAGCAACAACTCCCTGTGGTGACCAAACCCAATTGCTCTCAGGTAAGGGTTTTTCAATACCATCCACCAAATGTGTGCGCTTTTTATACTTCCCATCCACAATATCAACCAGCCACTCAACACGCGAAAAATCAATTCTGTATTGCTCTCCCTGAACCGGCAATTTCCCGCTTGAACTGAGTTCCGTTAATGCATCCAGTGGAATGGCGATTTCAAGTGTCCAGCCCTGGTCGGTATCCTTCGGATTATTAATAGTTCCATCCACATGAACCGCGGATTTAATCCCGTTAAAATTCCAGTTATCAATGGCAACATTCTGTTTTAAATTGTCACGGTATGGCTTCAGAAGCATCAGGTCCCATTGTGTGTTGAAGGCATTCATTTCATATTCCACATAATTATGCGTATCACCATCGGGATCAATAAATATTTCGAAATCATTATCATTAAAAATAACGCTTTCCCGTTCGGTAAGGTTAGCCCAAACATGTGGATCTTCCAGCTCTGCGGCGAGATACAGATAATTGTTATCCCACAACATTTTTACCCTGGTTTTATATGCAGGTTCAGGTTTCAGGCTGCCTTCTATATCCTGGAAATATTCACTCCAAAGTACATTCTTCCAGTCGGATTCGTTGATTAACCCATCGATGGTAAGAGGTCCGGAAGTTCGATAGCATACATAATTCCTGGGACTGATCTTACTGGATACCTCCTGGGAAAACGAGGAAACCGAAAGAAGACCAAAGATGCAAATAATAAGCGTTGAGAGGATATTCTTCATTTTAAAACGTGTTTAAGGAAAACCGCAACTTAGAGTGTCAGAAACCCTTTGAGTGTGCATACACTTTTCGATTTCATCCTCAAAGGAACGAATAAATTTTTATTTATCAGACTTAGTAAATAAATTTAAAAAGAGTGTATTTTTACAACTTCATTTTCAAAAATTATCATTTCATAACCCATTCATATACAATAATTATGAAAAAGACTTTTTTTCTTCTCATACTCTCGTTGTTAATTTCCTTTATAACAAAGGCACAGAAATCGCCGGCTGATTTTGTCAACACTTTTATTGGAACAGGCGGCCATGGGCACACTTATCCGGGAGCAACAATGCCTTTCGGGATGGTTCAATTAAGTCCTGATACCCGGCTCGAAGGCTGGGATGGCTGTGGCGGGTATCATTACGATGATAATTATATTTATGGATTCACACATACTCACCTTAACGGAACCGGTGTTCCTGATTTCTGCGATATCCTGTTTATGCCCACAACGGGCGAAACCCGCTGGAACAATGGTTCGGACGGTAAGCCTGGATATGGATCACATTTCAAGCATAACAGCGAAAAATCTGAACCAGGTTATTACAAAGTAGTTCTTGATGATTATGCAGTAACAGCAGAACTTACAGCTACCACGAGAGCCGGAATGCATTGCTACACCTTCCCTGCCGGAAACGAATCAAATATTCTGGTCGACCTTTTCCATCGCGACGAAGTGTTGGAATCATCAATCAAAGTGATCAGCAACACCCGGATTGAAGGTTTAAGACGTTCACGTTCGTGGGCCGAAAACCAATATGTCTATTTTGTAGCTGAGTTTTCAAAACCTTTCTCCGCTTATGAAATTGCTGTTGACAACCAAACACAGCCAGGAATCAAATCGGCTGAAAACAAGAAAAACATAAAAGCTATTTTTCATTTTAATACTTCTGCCGGTGAAAAAATCTATGTCAAAGTTGGAATTTCTGCTGTAAATGAGGACGGTGCAGGTCTGAATTTAAAAACCGAAATACCTGGCTGGGATTTTTCGCAGGTTCGTAGCAATACCAAAGCCAGCTGGAATAAGGAACTTTCGAAAATACAGGTTGAAGGTGGAACCGATCAGCAGAAAACCGTTTTCTATACGGCTTTGTATCATACCATGGTAAATCCGAATACTTATATGGATGTAGACGGCAGCTACCGTGGCCGTGATCTGAAAGTGCATAAGGATAACACTTTTACCAATTACACCGTTTTTTCGCTTTGGGATACATACAGGGCTTGTCACCCGCTAATGACCATTATAGATCAGAAACGTACGCTGGATTATATCAAGACCTTCCTTACCCAATACGATCAGGGCGGATTGCTGCCGGTATGGGAACTTGCAGGAAATGAAACTTTTTGTATGATAGGATATCATTCAGTACCAGTAATTGCTGATGCGTATCTGAAAGGAATCAAAGGCTTCGATACAGATAAAGCATTTGCGGCTATGCGCAAAAGTGCGACACGAGATGGGAACATAGGGCTTAAAGCGCTGGATCAGAATGGATATATTTCAACTGAAGACGAATCGGAGAGCGTTTCGAAAACCCTGGAATATGCCTACGACGACTGGTGTATTGCTCAGTTTGCCAAATCGCTAGGTAAAACTGATGAATACAACTATTTCATCAAACGCGGGCAGAACTACAAAAACATGTTCGATCCAACATCCGGGTTTATGCGGGCCAGGTCAAATGGTGGTTGGTTTAATCCCTTCGATCCATTCGAGGTCAATTACAATTATACTGAAGCCAATTCATGGCAATACAGCTTTTCGGCCGTTCAGGATATGAATGGATTTATTCAGCTGCAAGGCGGAAAACAAAACCTGGCTAAAAAACTTGATCAGCTTTTCAGTGTTTCATCCAAAACTTCGGGCCGTGAACAGAGTGATATTACCGGCTTGATCGGGCAATATGCTCATGGCAACGAACCCAGTCACCATATCGCTTACCTTTATCCGTATGTTGACCAACCCTGGAAAACGCAAAAACTTGTCCACCAGATAATGAATACTTTTTACCGTAATAATCCTGACGGGCTTACCGGAAATGAGGATTGCGGCCAGATGTCGGCCTGGGCGGTAATGAGCGCAATGGGTTTTTACCAGGTTACCCCCGGAACCGATGAATATGTAATCGGGACACCATGGTTCAGCAAAGTTACTATCAGCCTTGAAAACGGCAAGAGTTTTGTTATTAACGCAAAAGCTATTTCACCAAATAATTTTTATATCCAATCAGCTTTACTCAATGGAAAAAGCTATAATGCTTCGTTTCTGAAGCATTCGGATATTATTAATGGCGGTGAACTCAGCTTCACCATGGGCAATAAGCCCAATAAAAACTGGGGTGTTGGCATAGGAAAGGAACCTTTTACAGCTATTACCGACAATCTGATTGTTCCAGCTCCGGCTATTCTGGATGCTACAAAATCATTTAAAGACAAAAAAATCATCACAATTACAGGGCCACAGGGAGCATCTATTTATTACAGCCTCACAGGAACCGACGGAAAGACCCTGACACAGCCTTACCTTGCACCATTCACAATTGACCGGACCTCAAGCCTTAAATTCTATGCCCAGAAAGACGGTAGTGTAAGTTCAGTTGTAACTTCCGAATTTATTAAAATGACAGATGATAAAGATATAAAGCTCATATATCCTCCGGCGAATCAATACTCAAGTGGCGGAGCATCTAACCTGATCGATGGCATACGTTGTTCACCTGATTTCAGGGTAGGCGGTTGGCTGGGCTTTGAGAAAGTGAATCTGGAAGCAATAATTGATCTGCGGCAGGTAAAACCTGTTTCCACATTTGGCGCCGGTTTCCTGCAAGACATCAATTCATGGCTATTTATGCCTTCGCAGATTGAGTTTTTTATTTCCGAAAACGGAACCGATTTTCAGTTGGCAGGAAGTATAAAAAATGATGTACCCCAAACAATAGAGGGCGCAATTACAAAAACTTTCGAAATGAATATTAAACCCGTTAACGCGAGGTACGTGAAAGTTGTTGCTACCAACATCGGGAACTGCCCTCCTGGTCATAAAGGCCAGGGCGCTGCTGCGTGGATGTTTGTGGACGAGATAATCATTAAATGATTTGAAAATTCGGGAATTTGAAAATGATTTTCCTGATCTTATTAGTAAACCAATAAAAATTATAAGGTTAAAGCCTCACTCATGAGAAATTTCGTCAAGTGGTTTTCATACAGGCAAATATTCAAAAATGTTGCCCTGATATTTCTGCTGATCATTATGAGTTATTCAACCCATGCGCAGCTGATCAAGGATAGCAAAACTCTTGCTGATGTGCAGATCATGTTTCAAAAGCAGCAACAACTGGCAAGCAACCGAAGACAGCAACTTTTTGATGTTTTTAAAACTCCAATGGCGGCAGATGAAAAGCAGGCGCTTGAATATTTGTATGCCTATATGCCAATGAGTGACCTGGCAGATTATAACGGGGATTTTTTCTTTCAACAAGTTAAAAATACGATCAAAGCGCGAAATGAAATGATGTGGGGAAAGAATGTTCCTGAAGACATTTTTCTTCATTTTGTTCTGCCTTTGCGTGTTAACAACGAAAACCTGGATCAGTTCAGGGTAGTGATGTATGAAGAAATTAAAAAACGCGTTTCCGGAATGAATATGCACGACGCGGCATTGGAAGTGAATCATTGGTGCCATGAAAAAGTAACGTATCGTGGATCTGATGACCGTACAAGTTCGCCGCTTGCATCCATAAAAACATCCTTTGGGCGGTGCGGTGAGGAATCAACATTTACAGTAACAGCGCTGAGAACCATTGGAATTCCTGCGCGACAGGTTTATACTCCGCGCTGGGCACACAGCGATGATAATCATGCCTGGGTGGAAGCATGGATTGATGGGAAATGGTATTTCATGGGTGCCTGCGAACCTGAACCCGACGTAAACATGGGATGGTTTGCCGAACCTGCACGAAGGGCAATGTTGGTGCATACGCGCGCTTATGGCGCTTATCATGGCAGTGAGCCGATTATCGATAATCAGGAACGCTTTGCCGAACTCAACCTGATACAGAATTACGCCGCGGCAAAAAGCATTTTTGTTAAAGTGCTTTCAACGGAAAACAAACCCGTCGCAAATGCCCATGTTGAGTACCAGCTTTACAACTACGCTGAATTTTACCCGATAGCAAAAGGAACAACTGATCAGAATGGGATCAGCTCAATTATTACCGGGCTTGGCGACCTATTGATATGGGCCTACGAAAATGGAAAATGGGGTTACAAAGAGATATCAGTTGATAAAATGGACTCTGTTACCGTTGTAATAACGGATAAACATACGACTGGATTGGTTGAGAATTTCGACTTTATCCCTCCGGTTGAGAAAAATCCTTTGCTTACGAAAGTAACTCTAAAAGATAGGGACAACAATACGTTGAAGCTTCAGGCGGAAGATTCGATTCGGACAAATTACATGGCGACGTTTAAAGATTCCGTTTGGGTCGCAAAATTCGCAGCAGAACAAGGATTAAGTGCTGAAAAACTTTTACCCATCTTTGCTAAAAGCTATGGTAACTGGCAGGAAATTTCTGATTTCATTACCGGAACTCCCAATTTCCAGAAAGAATGGGCAATGTGGATGCTTGAGGTAATTTCGGAGAAAGATATTCGCGACACCAAAGCTGAAATACTTAAGGATCACCTGGCAAATTCATTTAACTACAACAACCCGGCATCGAGCCAGGACAAGGAGTTTTTTGCGCGCTATGTGATGAGTGGACGCATATCAAATGAAATGATGCTTCCCTGGCGGGCATTTCTGCAAAAGCAATTTGCTTATGATTTTATCATGCAGTTTAAGTCGGATGTAACCGTTCTGGTTGATTGGATCAAGGCTAATATTAAAATTGACGATACAGCCAATCTCCATTCCCGCGCGCCACTTTCACCGCAAGGCGTATTTGAGCTTAAAGCTGCTGACAAGCATTCGCGGGATATTTTCTTCGTTTCCGTATGCCGTAGCCTCGGACATGCCGCCCGGATTAACCCGGCAACCAGCATGCCACAGTACTACAACGAAAGTGAATGGATTAATGTAGCTTTTGAGCCCGTTACAGAAAATATCGCTGAAAAAGGATTTATTCATTTCATCAATACTGACGAAAGTATTGATCCGAAATATGCCATCAATTTTACAATCGCACGTTACAATGCAGGAGTTTACCGGACTTTAGAGTTCGATTACGGCATGAAAATCAATGAGTTTAATGCCAAAACTGAAGTAGAAGCCGGCAAATATTTACTGGTAACAGGAAACAGACAATCCAACGGAAGTGTACTTTCATCTGTCAGCTTTTTTGAAGTACCGGCAAAAGTTACAACAGATGTAAAAGTGGAAATCCGCCAGGATTTCACACCTGCCAAACCCTGGGCGAAGATCACTCCGGCTGTATATAAATTCAATAGGTTTCAGACTAATGAGATTCTATCGCTAAATGGTTTATCTTCTGCAAAAGGTGCCATTCTGATCTGGATTGATCCGGATAAAGAACCCTCAAAACACGTTATGGCAGACATTCCTGCGGTTAAGGATTTAATCGAAAAATGGAATGGCGGCGTAGTTTTCCTGTTTGCCAACGACAAAGTTAGCACAGCTTTCACAACTTCCAAGTTTCCAAACCTTCCGCTGCAAAGTAAATTCGCTTACGACAAAGGTGCGAAATTGTTAATGGAAATCAGCCATCTGCGAAACAGGAATTGTGGTGAAAACCTTCCGGTAATTGTAATCACCGATAAAAACGGTAATCTTGTTTATTATTCTGAAGGATATAAAATCGGAATTGGTGAACAAATTGCAAAGGCGCTTACCCCTTTGAAATGAAAATAATTTCTAATCTGGTTCATCTTAATTTTCAATAAACAAATTCGTAAAAAATGAAATCACTTTTTCAAATGAGTGTTCAAAGAGGATTGATTCCTGCAACGATTCTTTTGGCTTTAGTACTGAACGTTTCAGCTAAAGATAAAGGTATAATCGTTAAATCCCCTGATGGAAAAGCTGTTATCCGCCTCGATTATACGAAAGGATTAATGCTGTCGGTTGATTACAACAACCAGCCGGTTATGGCACCTTCGCCTGTATCTATGAGCATAAATGAACATCCCGAAGCATTTACAAATCCTGGCGGGCCAAAAATAAAATCAAGAAGTGTAAATGCTGAGATTATTCCTCCGGTAGCCGAAAAACGAAGCCGGATCAGGGATGAATACAACGAGACAGAAATCTGGTTTAAAGGCAATTATGGCATAAAACTGCGTGCCTACAACGATGGTGTTGCCTGGAGGTTCCTAACGAAATTCCCGGACTCAATTACTGTGAACAATGAACAGGTTACCTTGAATATGGCGGCAGCCGATTCGGTATATTATGGCGATGAGGATAATTTCGTTTCCCACTCCGAACGGTTTTATACCTGCCGGCAAGCCGGATCAATTAAAAGCACTCAGATGGGAATTCTGCCTGCGGTTTTTCGGAAAGCTAACGGCTCAATTGCCGCATTTACCGAAAGCGACCTGCTGGATTATCCAGGGCTGTATTTGCTGGGCAGCGATAAATCAGATGGTTCATTTACCGGTACGTTCCCAAAAGTAGTTGACCAAATGCAACCAAAAAGAGATCGTGATTATGGTATTGTCAGCCGTAAAAATTATATAGCGCGCACCAATGGCACCCGCGAATTCCCCTGGCGTGCCTTCGGATTAGCCGAAAACGAAGCCCGATTACTGGAAAATGACATAACCTACAGGTTAGGAAGCCCATGTAAACTGGCAGAAACCTCGTGGATAAAACCCGGGAAAATTGCCTGGGATTGGTGGAACGACTGGAATATTTCGGGTGTTCCTTTCAAATCCGGTGTAAATACAGATACATACAAATACTATATCGATTTTGCATCAGCAAACAAACTGGAATATGTAGTATTCGACGAAGGCTGGTCGAAGCCTGAGGACCTTGAAAAGATAAATCCTGATATGGATATGGATGCCTTATTCGCTTACGCAAAGCAGAAAAACGTCGGGATTATTTTATGGACAACCGGCAGGGCGCTGGAAGAAAAGTTCGAATCTTCTTTTGCAAAATTCAGCAAATGGGGATGCGTTGGCGTAAAAGTTGATTTCCTTACCCGCGATGACCAGGCAATGGTAAATTTCTACGAAAGAGTTGCCAAAACAGCAGCCAGATATCACATGCTGGTTGATTTTCACGGAGCTTATAAACCGACCGGTTTCAGTCGTACCTATCCGAACGCGCTAACCCGCGAAGGAGTGAGGGGCCTCGAAAACACAAAATGGTCGAAAGATATTACTCCTGAGCATGATTGCACTTTGCCTTTTACCAGGATGTTTGCAGGGCCAATGGATTATACTCCCGGCGCCATGCACAACGAAAACCAGAAAACATTCACTATCAACTGGAGTTCACCTATGAGCATGGGCACCAGGTGTCACGAAATGGCGAAATATGTTATTTTCGAAAGCCCGATGCAAATGTTGTGCGATAATCCGACAAACTACCTAAAAGAGCCGGAATGCCTGTCGTTCCTTGCAAAAGTTCCGGTTACCTGGGATGAAACAAAGTGCATTAACGCTTCCATAAGCCATTTTGTAACGGTTGCCCGTAAACATGGCAACGATTGGTACCTCGGATCAATGACTGACTTTACTTCTCGTAATTTTGATGTTCCGCTCAGTTTCCTGGATGAAGGACAGTATTCCGTTACTATTTTTAAAGATGGAATAAATGCCGACCGGCGTGCCGAAGATTATGCAAGCGAAACTTTAACAGTGACAAATAAAAGCATTCTTAACCTTAAGCTGGCTTCCGGAGGCGGATTTGTATGTAAGATCACAAAGCTGTAATTCAGACTGCTGCGTTGCTTTACATCAGTGCTTCCCCGGCTCACCATGCTTCTGTAATTATTCAATCAGCTTGCCTGGCTTTAAAAAGTTCAGACCGGTGATGGAAAACTATTTCAAAACATAGTACATTAGCAAGCTTTTATTCCACTGACGTATCAAAAATGCTGTTTACCATAACCGTATCAATTATCCATTATAAGCAAAATCCCAAACACAATGCCAATTGTAACTGACAGCCATCTGAAAACATTTGTAGAAGCAGCCCATCGCATAGGAACTCACCAGCTTTTATTGTGCAGCAGCGGCAACCTTTCCTGGCGTCTGAATGAAGAAATAATGCTTATCTCGCAAACAGGTTCCTGGTTGCCATATCTCACCAAAGATCAGGTTTGCATCAGCCGGCATACGGATGGAACCATTTTAAATAATGTACGTCCTTCGATGGATAGCGGTTTTCATTTTGGAGTTATGCATCAACGAAAAGATGTAAATGTGATCCTGCATTTCCAATCATTATATGGCACTACGTTAGCCTGTTTGCCCGATCCTCCTACAAATTTCAACGTGATCAATGAAGTTCCGGTTTACATCGGTAAAATTGATATGCTGCCTTATATCTGTCCCGGCTCACCTGAGTTAGGTATTAAAGTAACTGAATCGATAAAAAATCATGACCTTGTTGTGCTGAAAAATCATGGGCAGGTGGTAGTCGGGAAAAGTTTTGACGATGTAATCCAGAAAGCACTTTTCTTTGAACTGGCATGCGGCATTATTATGAGGAGCAAAAACCAGGCGGTTCGTCTTACTGAAGAGCAAATGGGAGAAATGGAAAAATATATTGTAAGGACGAAAAATGTCTGATTCAGTTTATTATCCAGGCTCAGTTTATAATTTCCCGAACAAACGAAATGTTGATAAACAGTCAATACTCCTGAATCAGCCATCCTCAATTTAAAAATGTTCCGTTTATTGATTCCAAAGTGTAGAAACATATGAGCAATGAAAGCCAAATCAGTTACGGTAGTATCATAGGTTTGAAAAAGGAATTTGAGGAACAGTACATTTTACTTCATAAGAATACATTTCCCGGAGTTTTGAATCGCATCAGGCTTTCAAATATCAGCGATTATTCCATTTTCCTTCATAATGGAATTTTGTTTAGTCATATGGTTTATAGCGGGACCAACTATGACGATGATATGAAGGCCATAGGCAGCGATAATACCACCCGGGAATGGTGGAAACTCACTGATCCGATGCAGCAGCCGCTTGAACCCAGGAAAGAAAAGGAATGGTGGGCAGGAATAAATCTTTGGTACAGTTATAAAACGTCGATTCCTGATAAAGAAGGAGTTAATCGCCAGGCTTTTACCTTGCCGGTAACTTCCGGTTTGGAGGAAACAGTTCCAAATGATCATTTCGGGGATATTGATTTCTGGGGAACAACTTACGGCCTAAAGAATCTGTGTATATATAAAGGCGTTAAGGACTTATATATCTATCTTGAAACATTAAAAAATCCGGATCATTCCTTCCTGCTCGAAATCATCGCCAGGGTATTGAAAACCGATAAAGCACTCATTGAAATGACCGAAGTTTTTCACACAGAAAATCACTATTCAATTCAGGATCAGCTAAATAAAAAGGTTTTTGTTACCGGGTGCTTTGATATGCTTCATAGCGGTCATGTAGCGTTTTTGCAGGAAGCAGCCGGCTATGGCGATTTATATGTCAGCATAGGTTCTGATGAAAATGTATATAACCTCAAAGGCCGATATCCTGTTAATACCCAGGATGAACGCAAATATATGATTGACGCGTTGGCATGTGTAAAAAAGTGTATTGTAAACTCCGGTTGGGGATATATTGATTTCGAAAAAGAACTGGAAGAGGTTAAGCCTGACGTTTTCGTTGTAAATGAAGACGGGCATACTCCTTCAAAACAGCTACTTTGTGAAGAAATGGGAATTGAATATCATATTCTTAAGCGTATTCCACATGCCGATCTTCCTGTGCGATCAACCACTATGCTGCGTACCGAATGCACTATTCCTTTCCGCATCGACCTGGCCGGAGGATGGCTCGATCAGCCTTATGTTTCAACTCACTTTCCGGGATCTGTGATTACCATTAGCATTGAACCAACCATCGAATTTAACGAAAGGAGTGGAATGTCGTCGAGCACACGCCGGAAAGCGATTGAACTCTGGCGTAACGAAATACCTCATGGAGATGCGGAGCACCTGGCAAAAATGCTATTCAGCTTCGAAAATCCACCTGGAACGAAACATGTATCCGGTTCGCAGGATTCACTCGGCATAGTGCTTCCCGGGCTTAATAAACTGGATTATAACGGAAGCTACTGGCCTGAAAAGATAAACACGCTTCATGAAGAAGATGTGCTTTCGTGGCTGGAACAAAATCTTTACCTGGTAACTTTAGGTCCCAGAATTGGTTCTTACAGCCCGCTCGACAACACAAATATTACGGCTGCAGGTGCTAAGGCACTGTCCGATTCAACCTACGACTGCTGGAAAGCCATTCTGAAAAAAGATATCCAGGCTTTCGGTAAGGCATTCAGGAATTCATTTGAGGCACAGATCGCGATGTTCCCGAATATGGTTGATGAAGATATACTTCAAACTATCGGGAAATATAAAGATAAGGCTAAGGGCTGGAAACTTTCGGGCGCAGGAGGTGGTGGATATATCATCCTGGTTTCCGACACCCCTGTTGAAGGAGCCATGCAAATTAAGATCAGAAGGAAGAATAATTTATAAACAGAGTATTCACTACGGAGGCATCTGAATATCTAACCAAAGAGATAAACCCAAAAAAACTCTAATAATATGGCTGAGAAACATAAGATTGTAAGCAAAGAGTTATTACTCCCTTTCATACTGGTAACTGCGATTTTCTTTCTTTGGGCTTTGCCAAACAACCTGAACGATATTCTGATTCCACAATTTATGAAATCGTTCGAACTGACACGTTTGAAGGCTGGCCTGGTGCAATCGGCATTTTATTTGGGGTATTTTTTACTGGCCATTCCAGCGGCTCTTATCATGGATAAATACGATTTCAAAACCGGCCTGATTATAGGCTTACTGCTTTTTGCATCTGGCTGTTTCCTGTTTTGGCCGGCCGCAAGCTCAGGGCAATATGGATTCTTTCTGTTTGCTCTGTTTGTGATTGCCAGCGGCCTGGCATTTCTCGAAACCGGATCAAATTCTTTTATTGCGGTTCTGGGTGATCCGGAAACTTCGGAACACCGGTTGAATTTTTCACAGTCATTCAATCCACTCGGATCCATGACGGGAGTAATTATCGGAACGGTCTTCATTTTCTCAGGCACCGAATTAACAGGCATCCAGATTGATGCCATGAAATCCGCCGGCACATACAGCAATTATCTTCATGAGGAAATTATGCGGGTTGGCCCACCCTATCTGGTAATTGGTAGCATCTTACTTTTATGGGCATTCCTTATTTGGAGAACCAAATTCCCGGCTGAAAAAGCGAACATGGAATCAACTGCAAAGGACAAAGGAAAGCTCTCAGCATTAATACATTATCCACATTTTGTAAGAGGCGTTGCTGCTCAGTTCTTCTATATCGGCGCTCAGGTAGGGACATGGAGTTTTATGATTCCATACCTCAAAGATTATATGCAAAAATCAGAAAAAGAAGCCGGAGCTTTACTGTTTATCTCCATAACTGCTTTTGGTGTAGGTCGTTTTGTATCCACGGCTCTTATGAAACGTATTGATCCCAAAAAACTAATGGGAGCATACAGTTTGATTAATGTGGCCTTATGTTCAGTCGCTGTACTGGTGCCCGGATTTATTGGTGGATGGGCTTTGCTTACAACCAGTTTCTTTATGTCGCTGATGTTTCCAACTATTTTTGCTTTGGGGGTGAAAGGATTGGGGCCAAATACTAAACTTGGCGGCTCCATGATCATCATGGCCATTATAGGAGGAGCTGTCTGGACACCTTTAATGGGTTTTATATCCGACAACTCGCATAGTATGGCATTGGCATTCACCATTCCGTTAATCAGTTACCTCTTTATAATCTATTATTCTTTCATTGGTTCCAAACCTTCAGGTCCGTTGTATGATGTCCAGGTAAGTGCTAATGCAGATTAACAACACTTAACAGCTATCGGTTTTCTAGAAATCAATGAAATTCAGATTGCATAATTCCCTGTTGATATGAAATCAAAGCTCTTGACTTACATCTTATTCCTGATCAGCTTTAACGCAATTAAAGCCCAGGAATCAGAAGCGCCCTATATTGTTCCGAATGATCCGCAGGTTGTTAAAAACATACAGGAATGGCAGGATCTGAAATTCGGTATTTTTATGCATTGGGGAACTTATAGCCAATGGGGAGTTGTTGAGTCGTGGAGTATTTGCCCTGAGGATGAAGGCTGGACACAACGTAAAGGGCAATATTCATCTGATTATTACACGTATAAAAAGGCATACGAAGATCTTCAGAAGTCGTTTAATCCTGTAAACTTTAATCCGGATAAATGGGCAACAGCAGCAAAGGAAGCAGGTTTCAAGTACATGATACTTACGTTTAAACATCACGACGGATTTTGTATGTTCGACAGCAAATACACTGACTATAAAATTACAAGTTCCAATACGCCCTTCCATTCCAACCCAAAGGCCGATGTGGGCAAGGAAACAACTGAAGCGTTCAGGAAGCAGGGGTTTAAAATTGGGACGTATTTCTCAAAACCCGACTGGCATTGTGATTCGTACTGGTGGCCTTACTTCCCGCCAAAGGACCGAAATGTAAATTATGATCCGAAACTTCATCCTGAACGCTGGCAGCAATATAAAGATTTCACTTACAACCAGATCGAAGAAATTCTTTCCAGGTATGGCAAAATAGATATTCTTTGGCTCGATGGTGGCTGGGTACGCCCGCAAAAAACTATTGATCCTGCTGTCGACTGGCAGAAATCCATTCCTTATGATCAGGACATCGATATGGCAAAAATAGCTGCCATGGGTCGCATGCATCAACCTGGCCTCATTGTTGTCGACCGCTCTGTTACAGGTGAATTCGAAAACTACAGGACTCCTGAACAGCAAATCCCTGAAGTTCCACTCGATTATCCCTGGGAAACCTGTATGACAATGGCAACTTCGTGGTCGTATGTGCCGGGCGACATTTATAAACCTGCCGGAACTATTATTCATTTCCTCGTTGATATTGTAGCTAAAGGCGGCAACTACCTTCTGAATGTCGGGCCAGGTCCGCTGGGTGATTATGATACTGTTGCCTACTCTAGAATGAAAGAAATCGGGGCCTGGATGAAAGTGAATGGGGACGCCATTTATGGAACGCGCCCGATTTCACCTTTCAAGGAAAACAATATTTGTTTCACGCAGAATAAGGATAAAAGTGTAAACGCAATTTACCTAGCAGGGATTGTAGAAGCCAAACTGCCGCCGGTTGTCAGGATAAAAGGAATTAAACCATCGAAAAAAGCTACTATTCAATTGCTTGGCGCTAAAAGTAATTTAAAATGGAAAATAGAAAACGGAGAAATAGTGATTGCAATTCCTGCTTCGCTGCAAAAAACGCCTCCTTGCAAGTACGCATGGTCGTTTAAGATAAGCCAGGTGGAATAGAGATTAGTGATTAGTGATTAGTGATTAGAAAATAGCAAATAGGATAAATTACTTACTGGGGAGAAAATTAAGTTGTTCACAAAAAAAGGAGATATCGGAAATTCCATCAAAATATAAATAGACAAACTCCTGTTTCAAAAAAAAGAAAAATAAATCAAAGAAAAAAATCCCGGAGCCGTTCGCAGAACAGTTCCGGGATTTTCATTATTTCTTTAACGTTCCTAAAAAACAGGGAAATTAGTTATTATCTTTCTTCTCGAATGATAAGAGTTCTACATCAAATACAAGAGTTGAACCTTCCGGGATAGGGCCTGTTTTTTTATCACCATAAGCCAGGCTAGCTGGGATATACAACATAAACTGGGAACCTGGTTTCATAAGTTTCAGAGCTTCTGTCCATCCCGCAATAACTCCGTTAACCGGAAACTCAATCGGCTCACCTCTTTCGCGTGATGAATCGAAAACGGTTCCATCAATTAATGTACCTGTATAATGAACCTTAACTACATCATTATCATCAGGCGATTCGCCAGCGCCAGCTTTTAAAACCTTGTATTGAAGTCCGCTTGGAAGTACAATTACACCTTCTTTAACCTTGTTAGCCGCAAGATATTCTTCACCGGCTTTTACATTCTTAGCCATTTCTTTCTCGGTTACAGCTGCCTTTTTTGCGCTCATTTCCTGCTGCCATGCCATCATAATTGCGCCAATCTGCTCCTGAGTGAAAACTGTATCCGTTTTGGCCTGACCATCAGAAAATCCCTGGAAAACAAGATCTTTATTCAGATTAAGATCATTTTTGGCAAAACTATGCGCTATATCAGCACCGATAATATAACTAATTGTATCGTTGTTATTAGTAAACAAAGGCTTAGCAGCGACGGGGATAGCAAATACTTCTTCTTTTGCGCCCTTTTTCTTTTTTTCCTTCTTCTGGGCATACGCTTGTGAGGAAACAGCTGCTACCAGCATTACTATTACAGTAAGTAAAATGTATTTTTTCATGTTAAGTTTTATTGTTTGCGCAAAAGTATGGAAATAATGCAATTGTAAAAACTAAAAGATGTTAAATAGGTATTGCGGATTGTAGTTTGGGGATTGGGGATTAAATTTCTGCTGTTGTTCAGGTTGAAATCCCAATTCATAAATTTAAAATTCCGGGACCTAAGTCCTGAATTGCATTTTACGAATCAAAAATCAGGAATCAATACTCAAAGAAACAGATTTATCTATCTCGAAAACACTGTAAGTCCCACACTTCCCCATCGCCCAGATATCTTCGTCCTCTCCACTCTAAACTATAAACACGGCTTTCTCCTCAATCAATGCTTCACCACGATACCGGCGAAAAATCTGGGCAACGGTAAGCACATCTTTAGTGCAATAATGCACAATCCTTGGCAAGTCTTTTTCCCTGTAATAAACATCGGCAACCTGGCTGCCATCTATATCGTCCTTAGGTGTAGGAATATTGAAGATGCCAGCCAAAAGATCGAGAGAGGTGTAGTTTTTATAATCACCAAACTTCCATAGTTCCATAGTATCCAGATGGCCGACTTCCCAGGGTTTTTTGCCTGACAGATCCAGGATTGTCGGAATCGGAATACCAACAACTAACATCCGGCGGGCCATGTATGGGAAATCGAACTCTTTACCATTGTGGGCGCAAAGTAAATGTTCCGGGCGATTGTAGCGCTTGTTCAACAGTTCAGCAAATTCGGTGAGGAGTTCTTTCTCATCATGGCCCGAGAATGATTTAATCCTGAATTCTCCTTTCAGAAATGCACCTACCGAAATGCAGATAATCTTTCCAAACTCCGAATAAATCCCGGCCCGGCCATACAATTGCTCCGGTGAAACCATTTCGGTTGCCGAATTGCTGTTTACCGATAATCGCTCGGATTTTTTAGTCCAGAGCTTCTGCATGCGCTCACTCAGCTGGCTGTAATCAGCAAATGCGGGAACTGTTTCAATATCAAGAAATAACACATTTTCAATATCAATTTTCTCAAGCATATAGTTTAGATTTAATAGGATTAAAGATGTGATGGATGATCGTGCATCAATTGACGGAAATCTTGTTGATATAAAATTACAAAGTTTTTAATTCTCAGTCACAACAATTCGTTTAATTTTATCGCATGGATTAAAACTCATTTCTCACCTTCCAGATAATAATCAACAGATTGCAAAAAACAATATTACAAATTACAGAGGATGGCTCACACACCTTGTTTGTGCCTGGGTTGAATGAACATTACCATTCAACTCACGGCGCTTTGCAGGAATCAGAACTGGTTTTTATTCAAAACGGCTTGCATTATATACCCGGATGCATCAAAGAAATTAACGTTCTGGAAGTAGGTTTTGGAACCGGGCTTAATGCTTTGCTCACTGTTCTGGAGTCGAAAAAGCAAAAGAGAAAAATTAATTACATTGCAATTGAGCCGGAACCTATAACTGATGATATACTCGAAAATTTAAATTATCCCACAGTAATCGGTGGTACTGAAGCAGCAGGCTATTATAAAAAAATCAATGAAGCAGGTTGGGTGCATCCAACTTTTCTTAGCGATTACTTCATTATCAGCAAGATTCAAGCTAAGCTGCAGGATATTTCCTTGCGTGACGAGCAATTTCACCTTGTTTATTTCGATGCATTCGGTCCTGATGTGCAACCCGAATTATGGACTGAGCAAATCTTTGCTCAATTATTCAAATGCCTGAAACCTGAAGGGATACTTGTAACATACAGCTGCAAAGGAACCGTAAAAAGGGCGCTTAAAACAGCCGGATTTGAAATAGAGAAACTACCCGGGCCCGCCGGAAAGAGGGAAGTGCTTAGGGCGATAAAAAAGATGAAATAGAATGTGGGATGTCGGATGTGGGATGTCGGATGTCAAATGTCGGATGTGAGATGTCGGATGTGAGATGTCAAATGTCGGATGTAGGATGTAAGATATAGGATGTAGGATGTAGGATGTAAGATGTAAGATGAAGGAAGTAGGATGTTTGGTAACAGATTTTGGATTTCGCTTAAACCAGCCTTTAAAAAAAAACAATAATTGATTTAAATATTTAACCATAACATAAACAATATGATACAACACATTAAGTCACCATCATTAATAAAAGCAGCCGGTACCGGAGGAAAATTAATTGAAGAGTTTTTCGGTCGCGTAAACTCCGATACTTCAGAAGTAAGCATTGCGCGAATGACTAGTCCTCAGGGTTGGGTTGAACCAGGGCAATGTCCTGAGTTTAATGAATACACACTGGTTTTAAAAGGAGCTTTAAAGGTAACTACCAGCGATGGCGAAATTCTTGTCACCGAAGGACAGGCAATCTTAACCGGAAAAGGCGAATGGGTACAATACAGCAGTCCGTTTGCAGGCGGAGCCGAATATGTTGCCATATGTCTGCCTGCATTTGCCATGGATCTGGTGAAAAGGGATGAATAACCACTGATTCGTTGAATCAAATTCTTTTGATTCCATTCGCTTTTTAAATCTTTTAAAAGTTTTCCATTCCTGCTAACATCAGCCAAACAGTTTTCGGTTCAATTTGTTATTATTGTAAATCAAAGCAATACTAACCTCTTAAACCCTTAAACGTATGGCACTAAATGCGTATTTAAAACTTAAAGGACAGAAACAAGGCGATATAAAAGGTTCTGTAACCCAAAAAGGAAGAGAAGGTAAAATAATGGTTATTGCAGCCAGTCACGAGGTACTTTCGCCAAGAGATGCTGCATCAGGACTTCCAACCGGAAAAAGGATGCATAAACCATTAGTGATAACGAAAGAGATTGATAAGGCCTCTCCTCTTTTGTATACTATGCTTGTCAATAATGAGAATATAACAGAATGGGAACTTCAATTCTGGACTCCCAGCCTGAACTCAAGAACCGGTTTTGGTGCCGAAAAGCAACACTACACTGTAAAACTTACCAATGCTAATATTGCTGATATCAGTTTTCGGATGCTAAACAATAAGAACGCGGAATTAGCCAGGTATGCCGAGTATGAAGAAATTGCTTTTACATACCAGAAAATCACCTGGACCTGGGTTGATGGCGGCATTATTGCTGAAGATGACTGGGAAACACCTATTGTCTGAAACGGAATAAAATATATTGAAAAACATTTGTAACTGGGTAGTCATCAGGCATACCAGTTACAAAACTATTTAAATAAGTACGTTTTTCAGTCCCTGATCAGCGTTTCTGAAATCCTGTAAAATTCTGTGCCGGGCAATTTTGAACGTCAACCTTTTCGACCCAGGCGTGCGATGGGCCTTGCTTACACGCGTTTATAAAAGAAAGTAACATTTCAGGCTGTCCTTCAGCCTCTATATACACATTTCCATTCAGCTGGTTTTTAACAAAACCGCTGATACCATAATTTTCAGCTTTCTGCATAACAAAATACCTGAAACCGACGCCCTGAACGTGACCATGTATAGTTAGAATTACTGATCGTTTCATCATTGAACTATTTCGAATTTAGATACTCAGAATTCACAAATCACAACTCAGAAATCACAACCTTTCAGGCATTCAGCCTGCGCGTGATCAACTGTTCTACTACAAGAAACAACTTCTGCGGCGATGCTGTGCGCCAGGGCAGAATGTCAAAGTTGCCACCCATTGCCATGTAATAATCCAGGCGACCGGCTTCGAATTCCTGTATTACCTGACTCCGGAAATTGAGGCAAACAATCCAGCCATCTCCCAGTTCATCAAACCACTCCTGGTAATAATCGTTGTCGGAATAGTGAAAGTTAAGCACATTTTCACCAATCAGTATGTATTTGGTAATTCCATTTTCAAGCAAGGTTTCAATCACATTACGATAAAGAAACATGATATCGTTGTATAGGCAATCGTTCCACTCACCAATCATTTCAATGATGCAAAACCCTTTTTCGTAATCGACAAAGAGCAATTTCATATACAATGTTTCGGAACCTATGTAATCCCATTGCGGATGAAGCAGGTAATTATAAACCTTACCGGTGAATTCAAATTCACTGTATTCACGCCCATAAAAAGGTGAGCGTTCATCCTCAGAAGCAAGGTAAAGACCATGCCAGTTATAATAAGGTTCAATGTCGTGCATAAAATTCCTGTGATTTTGCTTACAGTAAAGTTAATTGGTTTTCGATAACAGTAACCAGCGACTAGTGATCGGTTGCTGGTTTTTCACTATTTCTTGAACTCAGGAGCAAGAGTATACGACCTGGTTATTGAATAAGCTGCAAAAAATCCCACAGCGCCATTATTGATATTCCCTTTAACATTGGCCGAGGGACCGCTGAACAAGGGATTTGAGCCACGCAGCTCAGTTTGGGCTTCTGTTATAAAGTTAAAATAATCCTTGCCAATACTGTTTACTTCTACAGTTACCGTGTCGCCGGGTGATAATCCATCCCTGGCCGAACCCTGCTGCAGATAAGCTACAGTAGCACCATTGGTATAGTTCCCGTTAAAGAATTTATCATCAGTAACAAACCACTCATTTATAGTATCGGTAAGCAACAAGCGGTTCTTCAAAATCAAGAATCGATAAAAATCAATGGTTGGCGGTTCCTGCACATAACATTTCACTTCCCATATTCCGTTTTTTGACCAGTCAGGATGAAAAAGTAAACTCACTGAATCAAGCGAAACGATCGGGTTGAGTTTTGAAATAGCGGTATAGTCAGTGTGACCGGCTATTGCTTTGGCCAGTTTGACATTAAGTGTATATGTGTGACCGGCAATACCATAAACAGAAGCTTCGGTCCGATAATATCCCGCAGAATCTTCTTTCAGATTAAATGTCCGGGTACCGTCCGAAATACTAACCTGAGCTCCTGAAACCATAGGCGTGGGCTCGTTATAATAATAACTGGAAGTTGTCCGGAGTATAACGGTCTGAACCATAGTATCAGTGGTAATTGAACCATCAACAATTAAACGGGTGTAGCTATCATCCAGCTTAATATCTATTTTTTCGGTACAGGAAAACACCAATATCGAAAGGAGGAAAAATAATATGATTGATTTAATGTATCTCATTTGAGAAAAAAGTAGTTAGATTTTTGGGGAAGGGCTTGGTGGCTTAATTTAAATTTTAAAGGAGAACAGACACTATGCTTTGCTTCTGCGTAATCCGAAAAATCTGAATTTGTAAGTATATTTGCGCCAGCCATAATCATTAAAATTTGAAATTATACGTAAAGGCCGGAATTACAGCAAACAGGTATGTTTTCTCCGCATAGGTAACATTCGGATTTACTGCGTCCTGGGTAAAACTGATTGACCATGCATTATGCCTGTTATAAACATTATAAACTGACAGATTCCATTCTCCATGCCATTTTTTACCCGGTTTATCCTTTCCTTTAAGCGAAACTGATACATCCATCCGATGGTAATCAGGCATCCGGTAGGCATTGCGATTTGAGTAAATAGGGATTATGGCATTTCCAATAACTGCTCTTCCTGTAGGAAAAGTTACAGGAAGCCCTGTAGCGTAAACCCAGGTAGCAGAAGCCGAAACCCGTTTAGAGAAATCATAATTTACGACAATATTAACAGAGTGAGGTTTATCATAAGGAGCATTATACCTGTCGCCACTATTAATTTCGGGAATTACCCTAAAAGCCCGTGAGTAAGTATAACTTAGCCAGCCGGTTAAAAGACCTTCATTTTTCCTCAACATGGTTTCAACACCATACGAATATCCTTTTCCGATACGCAGTTCTCCCTCTATATATTGATTGAGCAACAACGACGCATGATCGCGGAAGTCAATTACGTTTCTGTATTTTTTATAATAACCCTCAACGGAAGCTTCATACATATTTTTGTGAAAATTCCGGAAATATCCCATTGCCACCTGGTCACAAACCTGTGGTTTTACATTTAGTGTAGCTGGGAACCAGATATCCAGAGGAGTTCCCGCAGTGGAGTTTTGTGCTAGCGTCAGAAATTGAGCCGCATGCGAATAGCTCCCTTTTACTGATGATATTTCATTTACCAGGTAAGTAAAAGCAAAACGCGGCTCAAAACTGGTATATGAATTAAACAAATCTCCTTTTTTATAAACTATGCTATCAACCGCGTTAAAGTCCTTGTCATAATTATAATAAGTTCCCGGACCAATATTCTGAAACAACGCAAAGCGCAATCCATATTTAATTGTTACCCTGGGATTAAGTTTATATTCATCTGACGCGTAAAGGCTATGTTCGAGAGCATACTCAGCCGGTAATCTGAATTCGGTGAAAGCACTTTCGCTGCCTAGTCCGCTTGCCGTTCCGGGAAAGAACTCATGAAACATCGTTGTAGCTCCAAATCTAAGCATATGCGTATCCGACAGGTAATAGGAAAAATCGAACCGCGCCGAATAATCCC
The DNA here is from genome assembly GCA_963665485.1 of Bacteroidales bacterium. Classification (GTDB taxonomy): domain Bacteria; phylum Bacteroidota; class Bacteroidia; order Bacteroidales; family UBA4417; genus UBA4417. Next base: position 4,742,102 of record OY762227.1, read on the forward strand.
TCATTTTCGAAGTCCACTTAAACGAATTGGCATCGCCTTCGGGAGTTCCCAGTTCGTAGTTGTAATTTGAATAAATCAGGCTGAGATTAAAAAAAAGTTTCTTTGAAAAAAGATGGTTCCATCGTACCAAGCCAGTCTGGTTTCCAAATCCCATGGAGGCAAATTGATTTTTAAATGTATCGTGCCCGGCATAACCCGAAAGATACAACCTGTTATTTTCATTGATAACGTGAGTCAATTTCAGGTTTAAATCATAAAAATAGAGTTTGTTGTTACGAACTTCTTTATCTTTTGCAAAAGGCAGGAACAAATCAGCATAGGTCCGACGTCCGGAAACCAGGAAAGTTGTACGGTCCTTAATAATAGGTCCTTCGATTGTAAGTTTGCTCGAAACCGTGCCAACACTGCCAGTTCCACATATTTTTTTGGCGTTACCGTCCTTCATTCTTACATCGAGTAAGGATGAAAGTCTTCCGCCATAGGCAGCCGGAATATCTCCTTTATAAAGTGTAACGTCCTTGATTGCGTCATTATTAAAAACAGAAAAGAATCCCATGAGATGCGAAGCGTTATGAATTGTTGCTTCATCGAGAAGGATGAGATTCTGATCAGAGTTTCCCCCACGAACACTGAAACCGGTAGAGCCTTCACTGGTCGATTGCACCCCGGGAAGTAGCTGAAGTACTTTTATAATATCTATTTCCCCCAATAAAGCAGGCACTTTACGTATGGTTTTCATATCCATTTTCACAAGACTCATTTCAGGGGCTCGCACATTCTCGTCAGTCCGTTTACCTGTAATCACAACTTCCCCGAGCACTGACTCAGCCAGCGACAGGTTGATATCCATGGTCAGATTTTTATCTATCCTGATTTCCTTTTCCTGTGAATTAAAGCCAACATATGAATAACGGATCGTATACTTTCCCGGGGCGAGGGTCAACGAATAAAATCCATACATATTGCTAACAACACCGGTTTTGAGTTCGAGGCAATACACGGTGACACCTATCAGTAATTCCCCGTTCGACTGGTCGTGAACATACCCGCTCAAAGTCACCCTGGCCGGTACATTTGCGTCAGCCCCGGCTTTGCTGACGTTAGGTGCCAGGAAAAATAAAATAAAAATAAACAGGGAAAGAAGTTTTCGCATAAAAAGAATGAAATTCCGCGATTATGCGGTAAACCCTAATTGTATGTCGTAATGTTTACAAGTCTTTTTACCTGAAAGCAGCCATCAGTAGATTGATATCCTGGAAAGGAAGATGAAATGAATCGCTGAGATATTTATTGGTTGAAATGCCATTGTAAAGGTAAGCGCCCTGCCGGATTCCGTAATCGGAATGCAAAACTTTTTCAACGCCACCTTCTTCGCCAAATCGCAGGAGGATAGGCGAAAGGAAATTGCTCAGCGCGTATGAAGCGGTATGAGGTACTTTTGAGGCGATGTTTGGCACGCAATAATGAGTTACATCGTATTTCTTGAATACAGGGTTACGATGGTCAGTTACCTGGGAGGTTTCGAAACACCCGCCCTGGTCGATGCTAACATCAATAATTACGGCTCCGGATTTCATTTGCTGAACCATTTCTTCGGTTACTATAATGGGTGTGCGTCCATAAGCAGTATGAATGGCGCCAATAACCACATCGGCTGAACGAAGCGCGTTCAATAATACACGTGGCTGAATCATAGAAGTATAAACCCTGGTATTCAGGTTATTCTGAAGACGGCGTAACTTATAAACGGAATTATCAAAGATTTTCACAAAAGCGCCCATTCCCAATGCGGCTCTTGTGGCATACTCGCCAACGGTGCCAGCGCCTAAAATAACAACTTCAGTAGGTGAAATACCCGAAAACCCTCCAAGCATTTTTCCCCGGCCATATTCAGGGTTACTCATGTATTCAGCGGCAACCAGCATGGATGTATTTCCTGCAATTTCACTCATGGCACGGATTACGGGAAAAGTTCCGGCTTTGTCCTGTACATATTCGAAAGCTATAGCCGTAATTCGTTTTACCAATAACCGCCTGAAATATTCTTCGTTGATCGCTGAAGTGTGGATGGATGATATAACTGTCTGTTTATGACCCATCATTTCAATCTCTTCCAGGGTTGGAGGCGCAATTTTGAGAAGGATGTCGGCACCAAATATCTTTCGGGTATCGTGTACAATTTCGCCACCCATTTCGGCATACTCGGCATCAGGAAAGTGAGCTGCTTTGCCGGCATCAGACTCAATCAGTACCTGGTGTCCGTGATGAACAAGCAATCCAACAGCATCCGGATCAAGCGGTATACGATTCTCCGAAAAGGCGCATTCTTTCGGAACACCTATCACCAGGTTTTTTTGTCCACGTTGCACTTCAAGCCGTTCTTCCTGGGGAATCAATTGTCCTGAATGAAATATTCCCGAGTAGTTATTTTGTATCATGACCTTATCATTTCAAAAATCAGAATGTAATTGTACGCACATTACCATCCGGCGAAACTACAATATCTACATGCACAGTTTCTTCAGGTAACAAATTTACAATTTTTTCGGGCCATTCCAGCAGGCAATAATTACCACTGTCAAAGTAGTCTTCGTATCCGATTTCAAGCATCTCAGTCCAGGATTTGATCCTGTAGAGATCAAAATGGTAAACACTTCCTGAATCCGTTGTAAGGTATTCATTTACAATAGAAAATGTAGGACTGCTAACAGAATCCGTAACATTTAAATATTCACAAATGGATTTGATAAATGTTGTTTTTCCGGCACCCATTTCACCGTGAAACGCAAAAATCCTTTTATCCTTATGATATTCAACCAGGGCAGAAGCAATTGATTTAAGTTCAACCGGTGATTGACAAGTGTAAATTTCCGCCATTTGTAACCGTTAAATTATGTTTGTTTTCAGTCTTTCTAATCCCGTTTTTACTTTTAAAATACATCAGGAAAAGCAGGAAAAGAGCAATGCAAAGTAATTTGATTCAACAATAACAAACAAACCTAAGCTATTGTTGCATCTTCAATCTTCATGTCAAAAGACGATCACAATACAATCTCCTCTCCTACTGTTCCAACATATTTCTATTTCAAGATTCCGGATTATTTTGCTTTCATGTAAATAAAAGGGATCATAAGTTCTTCCATCGAAATACCTCCATGCTGAATGGTATCGCGGTAATACGAAACATAGTGGTTATAGTTGTTAGGATAAGCGAAGAAATCAACGCCCCGGCAAAAAACATACGCCGAGCTTACATTTGTTCGCGGCAGAAATGCTTCAGCAGGATTTTTAACCTCAAACACTTCATTTTTATTAAAATTCAGGCTTTTACCGTTTTTATACCGAAGATTGGTATTGGTTGTACGATCGCCAATAACCTTAACCGGATTATTTACTCTAACCGAACCATGATCAGTGGTAATGATCAGCGGAATTTTCTTTGCAGCAAGGAATTTGATAATATCCATCAGAGGCGAATGCTCAAACCAGCTGACAGTCAGGGAACGATAGGCGGCTTCATCATCAGCCAGTTCGCGTATTACTTCCATCTCGGTACGGGCGTGCGAAAGCATATCAACAAAATTGTAGACAATCACATTGAAACGATTTCCCATCAGGTTGGGCAGCGAATCCAATAACTTCCGTCCTGCGGTAAGGTTCAGGATTTTAGTGTAGGAATATTTCACATCGTGGCCAAACCGTTTCAGATTTTCGCCAAGTAATTCTCCTTCAAACTGGTTTTTACTGCCTTCCTCATCTTCCTCGACCCAGTATTTAGGATATTTCTTGGCTATCTCACTAGGTAAAAGGCCCGAGAACAATGCGTTGCGGGCATATTGCGTTGTTGATGGCAATATGCTGTAATATAGTTCATCCTGCTCAATGCGATAGTATTCTTCAAAAATCGGCTGCAGCATTTTCCATTGATCGTAACGAAGATTGTCGATAAGAATCAGGAACATCGAACTGTTTTCTTTTATCAAAGGGAGTACTTTCTCGCGAATCAGGGTATGTGATTGCACAGGTTTTTCAGAGGTTCTGCCATTCAGCCAGTCGAGGTAATTACGCTCAACATATTTGCAAAAAACCTGGTTGGCTTCATCTTTCTGCGAACGCATTATATCCACAATCCCCTGATCCTGGGCTTTTTCGAGTTCCAATTCCCAGTAAACAAGTTTTTTATATACTTCGGTCCATTCATTAAAATCAAGCCGGTTGCTGATCTCCATTCCGATGTTTCGGAATTGCTGTTGATAGGCATGTGTGGTTTTCTCACTTACAAGCCGTTTGTTTTCCAGGTTTTTCTTAACACTCAGCAAAATCTGTTTCGGGTTTACCGGTTTAATCAGGTAATCGGAAATGCTTGCGCCTATGGCATCTTCCATGATATGCTCTTCCTCACTTTTGGTGATCATAACCACCGGAAGGTTCGGATAGTTAGCTTTTATTATCGAAAGAGTTTCTATGCCTGATAAGCCCGGCATGTTTTCATCAAGAAAAACGATATCAACTGTTTTGGCTTTTAAAACGTCAATTGCTTCGTCACCATTGTTGGTAGTAAGCACATCGTATCCTTTGTCCTTCAGAAACATAATATGAGGTTTCAAAAGGTCAATTTCATCGTCAGCCCACAATATTACTCCGTTTTCCATGTTTAATGTTTATTATTTTATAAAAATCTGTAAGGGCATTTGTTATCTTTGCATTCCTGGCTTGTAGGCTATATCAGCAAACTTCAATCTGCACTTTGTCAGTTCTCTTACTAATGCGAAAACAAGCTGTTTTATTGTGCCTTTAGGTTAATTAGCGAGTCTTTTATACAAATTTAACAAAATAGCGTGGCAACAGCACCGGTCTTTAAACGAAAAATAATAAATGACCCGCTTTATGGCTTTATAACTATTGCCGACAAGTTGGTGTTTGATATCATCGAGCATCCGTTTTTTCAGCGGCTTCGCAGGATTGAACAATTGGGACTTGCTTCGATGGTTTATCCCGGAGCGTTGCATACCCGGTTTCACCATGCCATTGGCGCGATGCACCTGATGGGACAGGCTATAGAAACGTTACGCTCAAAAGATTTTCAAATTTCTGCTAAAGAAGCGCAGGGAGCAACTCTGGCTATTTTGTTGCACGATATCGGGCACGGGCCATTTTCGCACGCACTTGAGCACCATATTGTTCATGATATTTCGCATGAGGAGATTACACTCATGTTCATGAAACAGTTGAATTCAGAGTTTGATAACAAACTTGAAACAGCCATTGAAATTTTTTCAAATACCTATCCGCGTAAGTTTCTGCATCAACTTGTTTCAGGTCAGCTGGATATGGACCGGCTCGATTACCTGATGCGCGATAGTTTTTATACCGGTGTAAGCGAAGGAGTAATCAGTACCGACCGTATCCTGAAAATGCTGACGGTAGTAGATGATGAACTGGCGGTTGAACTGAAAGGCATTTATTCTATCGAAAAATTCATTGTTGCCCGCCGGCTCATGTATTGGCAGGTATATTATCACAAAACTGTTCTTGCTGTCGAATATATGCAGATCAGCATTCTGAACCGGGCAAGAGCACTTGCAGCCGAGGGCAGGGAATTGCCGGCATCAAAATCACTGCTGTTTTTCCTGAGCCAACAGATCGGGATACAACAATTCGGATCCTCACCTGAAATCCTATCAGTTTTCGCTTCACTCGACGATTACGATATTCATTGCGCCATAAAACAATGGGCTTCCTATCCTGATGCCATTCTGAGTTCATTATGCAAATCATTGCTTAACAGGAATCTTTTCCGGGTTGTTATCACCTCAACACCTCTTGCTGAAGAAAGAATTACCGGAATTAAAACCAGGATAAACGAAAAGCTCAATCTTGAGGGAAACGATTACAGCTATTTTACCGGCCAGGGTGAGATTTCGAACAGTGCCTACGATCCTAATAACGACAGGATTACAATCGTGGATAAAACTGGCCAGCGCTGGGATATTTCAGGACTTTCGGAGCAACTGAATATTGCCATCTATAATAAAACGGTTTCAAAATTTTTCACCTATTATCCCAAATGGGCTGAAGAATAGAAACATGCTGCCTGTTTGATAAAGTAAAGAAGCGTCGAAATATGGCGAAATATAAGGTAAAGATGCTTACATAATTTTACTTAAAATGGCCTTAACCCTTCATACTTTTTTACAACTTATAACACATGTTAAATAGATGTTATAAACATGTGAAGCCCATGTTAATAATAATATCTATATTTGCAAACTTTTAAAATCAACCGGAAAATAAACCTAATTGATCCTGATGGAATTTACTGCAAAAGACATTGCCGGCCTTGTTGGCGGCACTATCGACGGAAACCCTGACGTAAAAGTAAACCGCTTAGCAAGGATCGAAGATGGCGAACCTGAAGCTTTAAGTTTCCTGGCAAATCCAAAATATTACCCGTATATAAACAGCACACGTTCATCTATCGTACTTGTTCAGAGCGATTTTCAGGCTGAGCAGGCACTTTCATGTACACTTATTCGTGTTGACGATCCATATACCGCTTTTGCCAATCTGCTTGAGATTTATGATAAGATGCGAAAGGGCAAAACAGGAACTTCATCCCTTGCATCCATTGCCAAATCCGCAAAAATAGGAAGTAATGCCTACATTGGGGATTTTGTTGTTATAAGCGATAACGCAGTGATTGGTGATGATGTTAAAATATTCCCTCACAGCTATGTTGGTGAAAATGTAAAAATAGGTTCTGGTACAACACTGAATCCTGGTGTAATTGTTTATTACGACTGTATTATAGGCAACGAATGTACCATTCATGGAGGCTCAGTTATAGGAGCTGATGGATTTGGTTTCGCACCACAAAGTGATAACAATTACAAGAAAGTAGCTCAGATTGGAAATGTCGTTATCGAAGATAACGTAGAAATCGGCGCTAACACCACTATCGACCGGGCTACACTCGGATCAACAATAATCAGGAGAGGCGTTAAACTCGACAACCTGATCCAGGTAGGCCACAATGTTGAAATTGGGGAAAACACCGTTATAGCTGCCCAAACAGGTATTGCCGGATCAACCAAAGTAGGAAAAAACAGTATGATAGGTGGCCAGGTTGGACTTGCCGGCCATATCGTAATTGCCGACGATGTAAAAATCGGGGCGCAGGCTGGCCTGGCAAGCAATGTAAACAAACCCGGAAGTGTACTTCTTGGATCCCCGGCTATTGATATCAGCAGGTTCCGCAGAATTATTGCCATTTTCAACAACCTTGACAAATTATATTACAGGATCGGAGATCTTGAAAAAACAATAAAACAATTACAGGCTGAAAAAATCAGCGACGAAAAAATCAGCTAACTAACCACTAGCTTACTTATTCCAATATATGTTTGATAAACAACGCACTATAAAAGAGCCTGTTACTATTCAAGGAGCAGGACTACATACCGGCAAACAAGTTACCTTAACATTTAAACCTGCCCCGGCAGATCACGGCATCAAGTTTTGCCGTGTCGACCTTGAAGAAAAACCTATAATTGACGCTATTGCTGATTATGTTGTTGATACTTCACGCGGTACGACTATTGAATTCCAGGGAGTACGGCTGGTTACCATCGAACATGTGATGGCCTCTGTTGCCGGCTTAGGAATTGATAATGTGCTTGTTGAGGTTGACAGCGAGGAAATGCCGATTATGGATGGAAGCGCTCGTTTCTTTGTTGCTGCCCTCGATGCCGCAGGTATTACAGAACTCGACGCTCACCGCGAATATTTCGAATTCCGTAACACACTTACCTTAACGGATGCCAAGCGCAAAAGTGAAATGGTGCTGGTGCCTGATGATAATTTCCGCCTTTCGGTAATGATTGATTTTGAGACCCGTATACTGGGTACTCAATACGCGTCAATCGCTGATATTGAGGATTTCAGGAAAGAGATAGCTGACTGCCGTACTTTTGTTTTTCTTCACGACCTGGAATTCCTGATTCAAAACAACCTTATTAAAGGTGGTGATGTCAGCAATGCCATCGTTTTTGTTGAACGTTTGCTGAGTGAAGAAGAACTGGATAGTCTGGCAAAGCATTTTAACAAACCTAAAATTACCGTTCTGAAAGAAGGCATCCTTAATAACCTGGAACTGCGCTTTCACAACGAACCTGCCAGGCACAAACTTCTGGATGTTATCGGAGACCTGGCCCTCGTAGGAATGCCTTTGAAAGGACATATAATTGCTACACGCCCGGGCCACCTGGTGAATACCAATTTTGCCAAGCTTATCCGTGAGCATATCAAAAATGCGCCTAAAGGACCAAAAGTAGACTTGAATAAAAAGCCGGTCTACGATATTAACGACATTAAAAAAATTCTGCCTCACCGTCCGCCTTTCCTGTTGATCGACAAGATTATGGAAATTAGCGACAAGCAGGTTATTGGTGTAAAGAATGTAACAATGAATGAAGCCTTTTTTGTAGGCCATTTCCCTGAAGAACCTGTTATGCCCGGTGTTCTTCAAATTGAAGCAATGGCACAAACGGGTGGTATATTTGTATTGCATTCAGTTCCCGATCCTGAAAATTATATAACCTATTTCCTGAAAATGGAATCCGTTAAATTCAGGCAGAAAGTTGTTCCCGGCGACACACTCGTATTTGTGCTCGAAATGATTTCGCCTGTTCGAAGAGGTATCTGCCATATGCGCGGAACAGCCTGGGTTGGAGATAAGATTGTTTCCGAGGCTGAACTGATGGCGCAAATAGCACGCAAGAAATAATGTTCAACAAGTGCCTGGTCTCCACTTCCTGGTACCAGGTGATTGAGAATTGTGAAAGGGTTTCTGATGACTTGTGACTAATTTACATGCAGGACATATAAACCCTAAACCCTAATACCTAACACCTCAATTTACAATGAATCAGCCCTTAGCATATGTACACCCACAGGCAAATGTTGCTAAAAATGTGGTAATTGAGCCTTTTGTTAACATTGAAAAAAATGTAATAATCGGTGAAGGAACATGGATAGGTTCCAGTGTTACCATTATGGAAGGAGCACGTATAGGGAAAAACTGTCGTATCTTCCCGGGAGCAGTTATTGCTGCTGTTCCACAGGATTTAAAATATGCCGGCGAAGATTCAATTGTTAAAATCGGCGATAATACAACCATTCGGGAATTTGTCACCGTAAACCGCGGAACAAAAGCCATGATGGAAACAGTAATTGGCAACAATTGCCTTATTATGGCTTACGCGCATATTGCTCATGATTGTATTGTTGGTAACAACTGCATTCTTGCTAATTCGGTAGCGTTAGCCGGACATATTTCAGTTGAAGATTATGCCATTATCGGAGGATTGTCGGCGGTTCACCAGTTTGTTACTATTGGCCAGCACACAATGATTTCAGGCGGTTCGCTGGTTCGTAAAGATGTGCCTCCTTTTACAAAAGCTGCCCGTGAGCCGGTTTCTTATGTTGGTATTAACTCAGTTGGCTTACGCCGAAGGGGATTTTCGAATGAAAAGATTAACGAAATACAGGATATCTATCGCATTATTTTCCTGAGCGGATACAATGTAAGCCGCGCGGTCGAAATTGTAGAAACCACCATGCATCCAACCGTTGAACGCGACGAAATCCTTTCGTTTATCAGCCGTTCAACACGTGGTATTATGAAAGGCTATTCGAAATCAAGAGAATAAAACTAAAATCTCACCTTTGATATAGTATCATTAAAACCCACATCTAAGAAATCCATGCATATTTCCCTGAGTAAAATTAGCCGAAAGTATAACTACGAATGGATTTTCCGGGATGTAGATTTTGAATTTGAGCAAGGGAATGCCTACGCCATCCTTGGATCGAACGGTTCAGGAAAATCTACACTGCTTCAGATTATTTCAGGCCACCTGCATCCTACGGGAGGCACTTTAACATACAACCACAATGGAAAAAATATTGCCATCGATGATTTCTTCAGGCATGTAACCTTCAGTGGTCCGTATCTCGAACTTATCGAAGAATTTACGCTGGAAGAAATGCTCACTTTCCACAGCCGTTTCCGGAAGTTTCGTAACAATATGGATGTAAACGCGGTTATGGACGCTACAGGATTAATCCGTAACCGCAACAAGCCCATTAAATATTTCTCTTCCGGCATGAAACAACGGGTGCGCCTCGCCCTTGCCTTGCTTACCGAATCCGAAGTAGTGCTTCTCGACGAACCTGCCGCCAACCTCGACCGAAAAGCCATAGAATGGTATCGTAACCTGGTTGCAGAAAATCGTAGCAACCGTATCATTATTGTCTGTTCCAATTCGCAAAGCGATGAACACGATTTTTGCACACAATCCATTGTAATTGATGACTATAAAAGAAATGGCAAATAGTTCCCATCTCAACAAAGAATCAATTTATCCATTCTTCCCCCACTTCCTTTCTTCACAAATTAACCCATCAGCACATTATCGCATTATCACATTAACTAATTATAGAATTCTCAAATTTTCAAATTACCTCATTTTCAAATTATAACATTATCAGGAAAAAGTGTACTTTTGTACCCATTTTAAAAACCTGTAAACATCATTCTAATACCAATTTATGGCAACAACGGCTGAATTCCGCAATGGACTATGCATCAACTTTAATGGCGACCTCTATAAATTAGTAGAGTTCCAGCATGTAAAACCCGGCAAAGGCCCAGCCTTTGTGCGTACCAAACTTAAAAACATAAAAACAGGAAAAGTTATTCCAAATACTTTTACAGCCGGCGCTCCTATTGATATAGCCCGGGTTGAACGCCGTGCCTATCAGTTCCTTTACAAGGACGACAACGGGTACAATTTCATGAATAACGAGACTTTTGACCAGATTTCGATAGAAGAAGATATGGTTGACAATTACCAGTTTATGAAAGAAGGCCAGGGGGTTGAAATTATGATGCATGCCGAATCCGAAACACCGCTTACCTGCGAACTTCCCGCATTTGTTGAACTGGAAGTCACATATACTGAACCAGGTTTTCGTGGTGATACAGCATCAAACACCTTAAAAAAAGCTACCCTCGAAACCGGCGCTATCGTTCAGGTTCCATTGTTTATTGACGAAGGAACAAAAATCCGTATCGACACACGTACCGGAACTTATTTCGAAAGAGTAAAATAATATCACACCGGAAATTTCTTTGACGGTTATAACAGACATCACGAAATCAAAACGTTTCTATGAAATTACCTGCTCCAATAGCACTATCTGAAGTTGCAGCCTTTATTGGCGCGACGTTTCAGGGCGAGGCAACGTTCCCGGTTACCGGAATGAACGAAATACACATGGTTACACCTGGCGATCTTACCTTTGTCGATCATCCGAAATATTATTCCAAAGCTCTGTCATCGAAAGCCACCACAATTATTATTAACCAGAAAGTTGAATGCCCCGAAGGCAAAGCACTTTTGTTTCACGACGATCCATTTGCCGCATATGTGTCGCTAGTTAACAAATTCATGCCATTTGTTCCGTCAGCTTCAGCAATCAGTCCAAACGCGACTATCGGAGAAGGCACAGTTATTCAGCCAGGAGCATTTGTTGGAAACAATGTTACAATTGGCCGGAATTGTATTATCCATTCCAATGTAAGCATCTACGATCATACAATTATTGGTGATAATGTAATTATACATGCCAACAGTGTGCTGGGAGCTGACGCGTATTATTTCCAGCGGAAACCAGAAGGATACCGCAAATTCGAATCATGCGGTAAAGTAGTTATAAGCGACAATGTTGAAATCGGCGCTCTCTGCTCTATCGATCGTGGCGTATCAGGCGATACGGTTGTAGGTAAAGGCACAAAATTCGATAATCATGTGCAGGTAGGCCACGATACTCATATTGGCGCAAACTGCCTGATTGGAGCTCATACCGCCATAGCCGGAGTTACACGGATTGAGGATGATGTTCTGATCTGGGCAAAAGTTGCTGTCAATAAAGATCTTGTGATAGGCAAAGGATGTGTTATACTGGCCACCTCAGCAGTAGATAAATCGCTGCCCGCAGGTGGAACCTATTTCGGAATTCCTGCCATAGAAGCACGAAAAAAATGGAAGGAACTTGCGATACTTCGTAGTCTTCCCGAAATTTATGCGAAGCTTAAATAAATCTCAACTAACCTACTTACCAACCAACCAATCTAAATACCTTCTGTTTTTCAGGGGGTATTTTTTTTGCAAAAGTTGAGTTATTGTACCTCTTTAACTTCTGAAATATAATATAAATCCAATGCTACAATACAGGCAACCAGTCCCCAGAATGGAACACTTGCCTTATCTGTATTCAGAAAATTATTCATGATCCCATGTACAAAATAGGTTAGTAAGCCCAGAGTGGCTGATAAAGCTATTAATCTTGTTTGAGGACTGGCTGCCTTTTTATATACATTCAGACCTGTATAAACAACAGTTATCACAAGAAACAATATATTTAGCAGGCCTAAAACTCCGGATTCGGCAAGGGGTCCTATATATTCGCTGTGAGCATTGCCTTTGTTACCCATGTTGGTGCTGATCACAGTCTTTTCGTTCATTTGCTGGAATGGCGCATATACGAACTGGTAAGTTCCAGGTCCCCATCCTAAAACAGGTTTCTCCGAAAACATCCTGAATGCAGCCTGCCAGCGGTTAATACGCTCAAGGTTCGAAGCATCAGAAGAAATATTTGAAATGGATTGAATATGCTCTATAAAATTGGCAGAAGCATCCTGTTTGTTCTTTTCAAGCTTATCAAGAATCTCAACCTTGAAAGCGAAGAAAACTGCAAGTAATGCAATCGTTGAAATTGCGATCCAACTGAACCGGATATGTAACTTAACCAAGATCAATACTATTACAGCAAATCCGGCACTCACCCAGGCAGCCCGGCTGTACGAAAGAAATAAACCAAGCAGGAAAATAAACGCTGTACTGGCTGCCAGAATACGTTGTTTTCGGGATAGCGTCTTATCAAGTGCAATTGCAAGTATTACCGGAATAAATAAGGCTAACACAGCACCATATGCGGTGTGATCGTTATAGAAAGGAGTCATAACCCAATGCCCGGCTTTCTCGCTGAAACCAAAGCCCATATGAGCCCAGGTGGTATAAAGAACTATTATGACCAGTGAACTTGCAAAAGCCCATACAAATTTCCGGATATTGCTTTTGGTACGAAATAGCAATAACCCGCCAAAATACACCGGTACTACAAACCACAATTGTGACAGGAAATATTTGAGCGAAACAACCGGTATATCTGAAGTGATAGATGTTATCAGCATCCACGACAGATTGAACAGAATGGCAATGGTTACAGGATGCCTTGCAATTCCGCGCCCGACACCCCCTTCGAGAAGTATTTTAAGCACCAAAAAGAATAGTATGCCAATCAGAAGCGGTTCACTGGGAACCGAAATACTGACTCCAAAATCGTAGTCGCCAAGATTAATGGCTAAAGGGGTAACAAAAACAGCAAGTAACAGAACATTTTCAAGACTAAAAATATACATTAGCAGCAAAATACCTGCTATCGGAATAAGCAATCCAAGGTAGATTTCCTTGTATACAAACCATGTATTTAACAACACAAAGAGTGCTGTTACCAGATAGACAATAGATATTTTAAGTTTTTCCGTCAAAATTTAAAGCCAATACTACTGATTACTTCCTTGAAACCATACTAATTGAACCTGATAAAACGGACAACATAAGCGCTGATGCATCTAAGAAACAAACAATTTTATGATGTGAGCTAATACTAACCCTCAGCGTGTTTGAGTTTCCGAAGGAACTCAGGAACTCTTTCAACCAGAATTATCACCAGCATCCCGGCAAGTAAAGTACCCAGGGTTGAAAGCACAACCACTATCCAGATAACAGGAAATGATTTGCGCTCGGCTTTGATTGCGTTTTCAACAATAAATTTTTGCGGCATGGTTGAGTAAGCGTCAATCTTTGCTTCTTCGTATCTCGCTTTGATAAAGCTCAGTTGTGTTTTCTCAAGAAGCAGGGCATCGCGTAACGAAATATAAGGCCCGCCATATTGCGAGAGAATTTTCAGCTTTTCTGCCAGCGCGTTTATTCCCCGTGTATTTCCTTTGGCAACCTCAACCGCAAACTGCCGGTTTAACATTTCGGCCTGGGATTCGTAATCATTTACCCCAAGTTTCATAACATGAGAAAGCGAATCTTCCATTGCCTGCACCTGCTTTTGTTGCGAAAGATACTCAGCCTCAACGATTTTAAATCCCTGAATGGCCCGCTCTTTTTGAATTTCCCTCCTCACCGAATCGAGTATGGAAGCTATTCCATTGGCGATATCAGCAGCCATCTGGGGATCATTATCAAGTACTGAAATCTTTACTGCCTGGTACTCGGTAAGTTTAAACGTAATATTAGACCTGAAGCGGTTGTAAAGATTTGTCCGAAAATACTCATTCCCGGGCTCAATACTATAATGTTCCGCCAATTTAAATCTTTGTATAACTTTATCCTTGACCCGGTTGGAGTTCAGTATCTGAAGCATTTGCTGGATTTGTTCATCTGCGCCGAAAGCGAGCATATCCTGCTTAATGGTTGTGTTGTCGTTAAGCAATAATTTTGAAACAGAATTACTAGCTGCCGGATACATAATTACCGTCGACTTAAACATAGGAGTTACAAATAAAGGCGATGAAAAGATTGCCGAAAGCACAGCAGCCGCAACACACAGTATCAGCAGCGTTTTACGCCATTTGTAGAAAAAAACCGCGACTTTATACGAATCGCTGAAATCGTTGGTAGCGTTAACCGGCATGATATCGAACTATAGATGAAATGCAAAGATAGAGAAATATGGAAGGAAAGCAATTGCGGATGGAGGTTGCTCATGAATAACGGGAACTCAAGTTATATTTACAGCAATTTATTGTCTGAATCAGAATTTGCTGAATTGCAGAATTGGCAGAATTGGCTGTTAACCGGTTTGCCCTAGGCAGCTCAAAATTTTGAAAATTTATTCATTCTGTAAATTCTGATTCTGACAGTTTCTCAGTATCTGTAGTCACAGACTACAGATAACATTTTTTTATTTGTTTTAAATGAACACTACCGACAGCTGGGGTACGCCGGTATAATTCCAGTTTGTTGCATATGACGCTTGCCCCAGGCATCAAAACTTTATTGCTCAATGGTTGTGCCGTTTTCGGTAACTACTTTGTACCAGTTGCTTTGGTAATCGGTAAGTACATTGTCGGAAGCAGGATTTAATGGATTTTAGGATTTGCAGAATGAAGCAATTATTATTTCAAAGAACGGGAACCAGAGCTAATGATTTTTTATTTATGCTGGCAATGATTGGAAATCAGCTCCAGTGAGGGCGAACTTAAGAAGAAACAAAATTTAATTTCATTCTATTGGTTTAGCGGTTATTAATTTATACAACCAAACAATTACACTTATTATCAAAACAATGTAAATTTCAAAATTTGAAACTTGTTTATGAACTATTAAGCCATAAAGTGAAAGAAATCCCACTGTACTTAGACACAGATTTACAAGAATAAAAATTTTTTGGCCCAATTTTTTCATCATTTTTTTCTTTTGTTTACTTGATTATCATGCTCTATGTTTTCTTGAATTTGATCATACATCCCATAATAAATATTGGCTATTGTCAACAAACCCATTATCGGCCAAGAAACTTTTGCAAAATTTCTTATCCATACTCGGCTCGCGCGCGCTTGCAGCGTGTGCGCAACATCCATTTTAAACTCACCACAAACTTAACAAAACTACTTCTAACAAAAAAAACGGTTAGTCTTAAGAATATTGCTGACCAGATTTATCGTGCACGCGAAACATAAACGCCAGCAGGAGTTCAGTTATCAACAAGTTATTATTAATTGCAGGCTATTTAAAACCAACCGCAATATCTATAAGCTTGTAGATATCAAAATATTTTAAAATAAATTAAAATTCAATCCTCGGCTCGTGCGCGCTTGCAGCGCGTGCGCAACATCCATTTTAAACTCACCACAAACTTAACAAAACTACTTCTAACAAAAAAGAACTGTTAGTCTTAAGAATAATGCTGACCAGATTTATCGTGCACGCGAAACATATACGCCAGCCGGAGTTGAGTTATCAACAAGTTATTATTAATTGTAGGCTATTTAAAACCAACCGCAATATCTTTAAGCTTGTAGATATCAAAATATTTGAAAATAAATTAAAATTCATTCCTCGGCTCGAGCGCGCTTGCAGCGCGTGCGCAACATCGAACACTACCGACAGCAGGGAACTCAAGTTATATTTACAGCAATTTATTGTCTGAATCAGAATTTGCTGAATTGCAGGATTTGCAGAATTGGCTGTTAACCGGTTTGCCATAGGCAGCTCAAAATTCTGAAAATTTATTCATTCTGTAAATTCTGATTCTGACAGTTTCTCAGTATCTGTATTCGCAGACTACAGATAACATTTTTTATTTATTCAATTTTAAATGAACACTACCGACAGCAGGGTTAAAGTATAAAAAAAGCCTCAGATTTTTCCGAGGCTTTGTATTTATTTCGATTTAAAAACATACTATGCTACTAAGAAAAACGGTAGACCTACTCCTAAAAACCAAAACAACATTGAAAATAAAACATCTTGTATTGGTTTTTTCTTAAATACCCAAGCTGTATTTTCAGGATTTCTCTTATAAATAAGCTTAAAGATTATGTGAAACATCTTAAATATAGCAAAAGAAATAATTGGCATTCTCAAAAACACCACCATATTAGGATTGCCATAAGTTATTTCTAATAATAAAAAAGACAAGCCAAATAGCATAATACTGTATATTAAAATGACCAAAAATGAAACTCCAAAACCAAATAGCCATTCAATTTTGTACATAAACAGCCACATAATACTTAATCCTATTAATATTAAAACAAAGTCCATATCCTATTCAAAATAATTATAAATATCATCAAACGCACCATAACTATCAGCTACTACAGTTGCAACAGCATGTATTTTTGTAGCGTCGTACACATATGTGCCACCATCGTCTTCTTTAACTACCATCCCGAAACATGCTTACTTGCCATAATTCCTGAAAGAATAAACAAAACAATTTGCCCTATTGTCACTAATACTCCAACCAATTTACAAAGTAGTTTATTTTTTTCTTGGTTCAGTTGTATCGCTATGTCTGAGTTCCTTTTCTTTATAAAATATCTTCTATTTAAACCCCAAAAAAACAGGCATAACAACGCAACTAAAGATATCTCAATTTTAGGGTAATAAAACTTTAAATTGAACCAGATATGTGATAAAAAGTATAACGAAAAGATTACCGATACTAAGAGTACAGTTATTAAACTTGTAGCACCTTCAACTTTTTCTGAATCCTTTTTCTGTAGTATGGAATAGAAACAATAAAACATAAAAAAATACAGTTCTCTCATATGATTAACTTTTAGATTATCTGTAGCCCCAATTATTATCAATCAATCCGTCAATTTCATCTCTCCGCTACCGCGCGAACTTTTCTCACCGAAGGTAATCCTTTCGCATGGTCAAAATAAATCTACAACAATTCCCGCTGTTGAGATTTTCAATCCATACCGCTGGAATAGTCTGAAAAGTTTACCTTTTTCAATTAATAACAAATATATCCTTTATTCCTTTCTATCAACCTGGGATATTTTTACCGGCACGGATTACAAATCTGTGCCACCGATGGTAAGGATCAGCCTCGTCATGTAAGTCTCCATTATGGCTAATCATTTGTTCAAAAAGGCACATCACTTTATCGAAAAGGCACTTCATTTGTTCAAAAAGGCGCATCATTTGGTTAAAAAGGTACAACATGTGGTCATTTAGATAGTTCATGTGGTCATTTGTATGCATCATCTAGTCATTTGGGCACATCATGTGGTCATTTAGGTACATCATGAGGTCATTTGGGTACATCATGAGGTCATTTGGGTACATCATGAGGTCATTTGGATGCATCATGAGGTCATTTGGATGCATCATGAGGTCATTTGGGTACTTCATGAGGTCATTTGGAAATATATGAGGTAATGTATGAGTTTTTGAATTTGCTACCTGTAATTTTTCATTTCGGTCCCACATCCGATTCTCCTTTCATCAACCTTATAAATCCCCCAATACTTATTAATCTCAATACAAAAGCCCATAGTACCGAAGCCAGGCTGGCAACTACCAAGGCTATGCGCCAATCCCAAACCATCAGGCTGGCAAACCAATT
This sequence comes from Bacteroidales bacterium, assembly GCA_963665485.1. GTDB lineage: Bacteria > Bacteroidota > Bacteroidia > Bacteroidales > UBA4417 > UBA4417. The sequence goes on from OY762227.1 coordinate 4,760,387, forward strand.
TAATACAACCACACCGGCAGCAAAAAATGCCAGCGTGAACAAATACTTCCGGTTAATGGTAAACCTGAATATGCTTTGCGCAATAGCAACCTGTATAATGGCTGTTATAAACTGCGTGGCCAGGCTTGCGTAAGCTGAACCAATAGCCATCAGATGAGGTATAAGAATAATATTCAGACTGATATTCACTGCCATGCCGGTTAAAGCCATCAGGTTAAGCTCTTTCAGGCTTCCGTTCGCGGTAAGCAGCGTGCCGAAAATATAGGTCACCGATACCGGGATAAAACTGATAATCAGGAATACAAATACGTTGCTCGCTTCCTGGTTCCTGCCCACATACAGCAATTCCATAATCTGGCTACTGAAGAATGAAGACCCGGTAGCAATGATCATAGAGATAGTAAAAATCAGGGTAAAGGATAATTTAACAATGCCTTCAACCGGCGATTTATCTTTGATAAGCTTCGCGAAAACAGGTACCAGGATAACGGAGAAAAGGTAAGCGATCATAGTAACCGCGTCGAGCAGCCTGAATGCTTTAGCGTAAATATCAACCTGTACCGTTCCAATACCTTTTGGCAGCAACCGTTCTAGCAATACCGAATCAATCCGGTTGTAAAACGACATCAGCAGCGCCAGCAAAGCAAAAGGAAAACTCTGCCTGATAATTGAAATGAAAAACGATGTATTCCATTCAAGTCGCTTAAAGTCGGCCTTTTTCATTACAATCAGCAAGGCAACGAATGCGGTAAGCAGGTATGCCAGAGTTTGAGCATAAACGAACCAGATGATCTGGAATGGCCCGGCAGCAACATTTCCCCAAAGCAACACAGCGCATATGAGTATCATTAACACTTTATCCAGGACCGAAATAATGCTGTCGATCCAAAACAGCAATAACCCGGAAATATTTGAGCGCAGGTAAAGTATAAGCGAAACAAGAAACTGGTTTATCCCCAGGAAAACCAAAAAATAGAAATGCTTTGGATCGTAGCCTATCAGTGCCGCGACAATAAAAATCACGACAAAATAAACCGCCGCCAAAACCAGCCGGAGCAGGGCAATACCCGAAAAATGCTTGTTCAGCAGGTGCTGATTCTGCGCGATATTCCGGTTGTTAAAGCTGGTTATTCCGAAATCGAGCAGAATATTAAACAAAAATGTAAAATTGAGAACCGTAAAATAAAAGCCATATTCGCCGGGCGCTGCGATGTTCTGCACTGTACGGTCGATACCAAAAATCCAGAATGGCTTAACCAGCAGGTTAAGAAAAAGCAGAAACCCTAGATTAGTGAAAAATTTGCGCTTCATTTCCGGTGATCGTGATGAATCTGATGATTATTGCCAAAAGTACGATTATTTGAAAAGATAATGTGGTAATGTGATAATGTGGTAATTTCTATACTCTTTTTTCTATTGCTCTTTTTATCATCCATCGTGTCTATATCATTACATCTTAACATTAATACCGGCAATGAAACAATTATTTTCATAGGTTTGCGTAAATAAACTACATATTCACAAAAATACACCAGGATTGAAAATTGCTGTAAATACACGACTTCTGCTGAAGGGGCGCATGGATGGAATTGCCAGGTTTACGGATGAGACGCTGCGAATACTTACCAGCCGGCATCCGGAACATCAGTTCTATTTCTTTTTCGACTCGAAGTATGATGAACAATATATTTATAATCCGAATGTTCATCCCGTTGTAATTTATCCCCGTGCCCGGCATCCTTTCTTATTTCTGGCCTGGTTCGAGGCTTCGCTGCCCTTCCATTTAGCCAAAATAAAACCTGATATTTTTCTATCACCCGATGGTTTCCTCCCGTTATCTTCAAATGTAAAATCAGTGGGTGTAATCCATGACCTGAATTTTGAGCACTATCCTGAAGATATTCCATTTTTTATGCGGAAATACTATGCGCTGATGTTTCCCAGGTTTGCCCGGAAGGCCAGCAGAATAGCCACGGTTTCGGAATACTCAAAATCGGATATAGTGAAAACCTATCACGTTGATCCTTCGAAAATCGAAGTAGTTTACAATGGAGCCGGTTGTAACTTTAAAGCAGTACAATCCGCTGAAAAGCAACAAACCAGAGAACTTTTTTCGCAGGGAAATGAATACTTTTTCTTTATAGGCACCTTGCATCCGCGCAAAAACCTGGTTAATCTGTTTAAAGCTTTCGATCAGTTTAAGCAAAGTGATACCAGGGGGATTAAACTAGTTATTGCCGGTGCCCGTATGTGGTGGACCGATGAAATCAGGCTTGCATACGAAGGAATGGTATTTCGCGATGAAGTTATATTTACCGGCAGCGTTACAGATGAGGAGCTTGCTATGCTGATGGCTTCTGCTCTTGCGTTGACCTACGTCTCCTATTTCGAAGGATTTGGAATTCCTATCCTGGAGGCTTTTCATTGCGATACACCCGTGATCACTTCAAATGTTACCTCTATGCCCGAAATTGCCGGAAACGCGGCTGTTCTGATCGATCCCTTTTCGATTACGTCAATTGCAGAAGCGCTGAAAAAAGTTGCTTCTGATACCGATTTCAGACAGAAACTCATCGCTGCCGGGCAGGAACAAAGGAAAAAATTTTCGTGGGAACAAACGGCGGAGAAATTGTGGGAGTGTATTGAGAAGGCGGGTGAGTTATGAGTTATGAGTTATGAGTTATGAGTTATAAGTTATGAGTTATGAGTTATGAGCTAAAAACTGGATATATGTTCAATTATAAATCGTAAATCCGCAATCGTAAATCTTAGATCAGAAATCGTTAACCGTTAATCGTAAATCCGCAATCGTAAATCCGCAATCCGCAATCCGCAATCGTAAATCGTAAATCAAATAACATTCACTTCCATTTCCAGTTTCACTCCAAAGCGCTCATAAACTGAATTCTGAACCCGGTGAGCAAGGGTAAGTATATTGCTTCCGGATGCGCTGCCGTAATTCACAAGCACCAACGCCTGTTTTTCATGTACTCCGGCGTCACCATCGCGAAAGCCTTTCCATCCGCATTGCTCAATTAACCAGCCGGCAGCAAGTTTAACCGTATTATTGCCGGTTTGAAACGAAACCATTTTGGGAAATGTTTCAAGCAGTTTTTCGGCAATTTCCTGATCGATGGTTGGATTTTTAAAAAAACTCCCGGCATTACCAAGATATTTTGGATCAGGTAACTTGTTTTGGCGAATCGCACAAACTGCTTCGCTTACGTCCGCAATTGTGGGATTTTCGATACCGTTGGCAACCAATTCCTGTTTAATAGCACCGTATTCGAGATGAACAACAGGATTTAACTTCAACTCAAAAGTAACCGAACATATCGCAAACTTACCTTTTAAATCACGTTTAAAAATGCTGTCGCGATATCCGAAACGGCAATCCTCTTTCGAAAAAATCCGTATTTCACCTGACTGAAGATCAATGGCCTCAACAGAAAAAATACTATCTTTTACTTCAACCCCGTAAGCGCCAATATTCTGAATCGGGCAACTTCCAACGTTTCCCGGAATAAGCGACAGATTTTCAAGACCGCCAAAGCCCTGGTTCACACAATAAGTTACAAACTTATGCCAGTCTTCGCCAGCGGCGGCTTTCACCAATACCGAATCCTGGGTACGGCTGATGATTTCAATTCCCCTGTTTATAATATGAATAACAATTCCTTTGAAGTTGCCGGTAAAAAGCAGGTTACTGCCGCCACCAAGTATTAAAAAGGGGCTTTCATTTAATTTACCTGATGTAATCAATGTCCTAAAATTCTCAATACTACTTACTTCAGTGAAATACCGGGCTATAGAATCAATATGAAACGTGTTGAAAGAGTGAAGTGAAAAATCCTCTTTAATTTCGGGAAAGAGCGGCATATGCGGTGTTACTACAGTTACAGAACAGAATCAGAAAATCACCGGTTTCAAAATCCCGGGTTAGTTGCAAAGAATTTAGCGTGCTTTACATATTTTGCAAAAATAAATTAACCATTCCAATAATACACCAGATTAACGAAAATTCGTACGAAAACTTTACTTTCGCAATGTATTAGCACGATGAAAAAGAAAAGAGCCATCATTTCGGTAATTAACGACCTGGTAACCGACCAGCGTGTGGACAAAACCGCTAGCGTATTAGTCGATATGGGATTTGAAGTAGTGATGGTTGGCCGTAGGAAAACGGATAGCCCTCACCTGCCTGAACGCAAGTACGAAACAATACGAATGCGGCTGCTGTGGGAAAAAGGTCCGTTGTTTTATGCGGAATACAACATCAGGCTGTTCTTTCTGTTACTTTCGAGGCCGGCAGATTTATTTGTTAGTAATGACCTGGATACACTTTTACCCAATTTTCTGGTTCATACGCTTAAGCGAATCCCAATCGTTTACGATAGCCACGAATACTTTACAGCTACTCCCGAACTCATTGAAAGGCCAAAAGTGCAGCGTGTATGGAAATGGATTGAAAAATCAATAGTCCCGAAACTAAAGAATTGCATTACCGTAAATGCCAGCATTGCCAATTTGTTTGAACAGGAATATCATGTTCCTTTCAAAATTGTACGCAATATTCCACGACAAAATAAAAATACGCCAGCAGCATCACGTGCAAGCCTGGGGCTGCCTGAAGATAAAAAAATAGTGATTTTACAAGGTTCCGGAATTAATGTTCAACGTGGCGCCGAAGAAGCCGTTGAAGCCATGCAATTTCTTGATGATGTGCTGCTTCTGGTTGTTGGCGGGGGCGATGTGCTTACCGCGCTCAAAAACAGGGTTCAAGAGTTGTCGATACAAGAAAAAGTTAAATTTGTCCCCCGGCAAACACCTGAACATTTGGCAGGGTTTACCGCCAACGCTGATATAGGTCTAACCATTGATAAGGACACCAATATAAATTACAGGTTTAGCCTGCCGAATAAACTATTTGATTACATTTATGCTGGAATTCCTGTTCTGGCGACTCCTTTGGTTGAATTAAAAAATATCATTCAGCAATACGAAATCGGGGAGTTTATTGAGAATCACAACCCTGAGCATATCGCAGAAACAATAGAGAAAATGCTTCGCGATGAAAATCAGCTTGCCAAATACAAAGCTAACACACTGAAAGCTGCCTCTGAGCTAAACTGGGATATCGAAAAGAAAACTTTAATCGAAATCTTCGCGCCATATGCCTGAAAACCATCTTCATATCATTGCATTCAATATTCCCTACCCTGCAAACTATGGCGGGGTGATTGATGTTTTTTACAAGATAAAAGCATTGCATAAGGCCGGAATAAAGATACACCTGCATTGTTATCAGTACGACAGGCCGGAATCGACGGAGTTAAACAAATACTGTGAGTCAGTAGATTACTACCCGCGTAAAACCGGAATTGCAGCCCAGTTCTCGACGAAACCTTATATTGTCGAAAGCCGGCAATCAGATGAATTGCTAAAAGACCTGATTGATGATGGATACCCTATACTTTTCGAAGGACTTCACAGCTGTTTCTATATCAATCATTATGCTTTACAGGGCCGTTTGCTGATCTACCGCGAATGCAATATCGAACACGATTATTATTATAATTTATATAAATCAGAAAAGAAAATTGTCCGCAAAACCTTTTTCCTGATTGAAAGCCTCAAACTGCAGATGTATGAAAAACATCTGAGGTATTCGAATAAAATGATGGTACTTTCGGAAACGGACCGCGATTACCTGGCAAAAAAATTTCCCGACAAAGAGGTTGTATACTTACCAGGTTTCCATGGCAACACAGAAGTGAAAAGTCTGGAAGGCAAAGGTAAATACGCTCTGTATCACGGCAACTTATCGGTGAGCGAAAATGCCCTGGCAGCAGAATTCCTGATAAAAGAAGTATTTAATGATATAAACATTCCACTTAAAATTGCCGGGCTGAATCCTGCGGAATCGTTGAAAAAGCTTATTGCCAGAAACAGAAATGTGGAATTAATCCCAAATCCATCCCAGGCTGAAATGGAAGCTTTGATCGCAAACGCGCAAATAAATGTTTTAATTACTTTCCAGGCTACCGGATTAAAACTGAAGCTTCTGAACACACTTTACAACGGGCGATGGATGCTTGTTAACAGTAAAATGCTTGCAGGTACAGGGCTCGAAAGCCTTTGCGAAATTGCAGATGAACCGGTATTAATGAAACAAAAACTGATTTCATTATTTACTTCAGAATTTGATCAGAGCCAGCTGATTTCCCGTGTGGAAATACTTCAGAAAAGGTTTTCGGATGATGTAAACGCGAAAAAACTGATTGAGGAAATTTGGGGAAAATAGAATTTGTTTCAGGTTTCAATGCTTCAAGATTTGAATTTTGCGAAACAGAGAATCCGGGATATTGATTTGTGATTTGTGATTTGTGAATCGTGATTTGTGAATCGTGATTTGTGATTTCAAAAATCCATAGTGTCATAGATCTTTCAAACAGATCATTCTTTTACAATTATATGGGCATACATTCAATCACAAATCTAAATTCCAAAATCACGAATCACGAATCTTCATCTTATTGGTTGTAATACTTTTTGTGAAGATCCCAATTAGTTGATTACATTCATCCAAAGAACTTATATATAATTCTTGATTAGAGTGAAGTTTTGATTTTTCAAGAATTCGTAACGCAACCCATGTTTCCTTAAGTTCTTTAAGTACTACTTGCATCTTATGAACAAAATCTTTTGGTGATTCAGCTCCGGTTGCTTCACCATAGTTTAGTGCGGAAGAAATGCTTGATCGAGTCATTTGATCCATCAAAGTTGAACCGGCTTTATCTCTTTTAATATACTTACTAAATTCAATGATTAATGCGGCAAAGCATATCAGCCTTTCCTGAAGTTCAGAAGCTGTCATTTTTATTGAATTTTAGGGTTACATAATTTGGTCAAATGATTAATACATAATTTTTTCAATCACAAATCACCATTTTAAATTCAAAACCATATTCCGTGCGACTTAACAAATCCAACTAATCTTAACTTCACATCAATACAGGCTTCCGCTTAATCACAAATCACCATTCTAAATTCAAAAATTACAAATTAATAATTCCGAGTTGTGAATCGTGATTTGTGAATTGTGAATTCAAAATTCAAAACTATATTCCGTGCGACTTAACAAATCCAACTAATCTTAACTTCACATCAATACAGGCTTCCGCTTAATCACAAATCACCATTCTAAATTCAAAAATTACAAATTAATAATTCCGAGTTGTGAATCGTGATTTGTGATTTGTGAATTCAAAATTCAAAACTATATTCCGTGCGACTTAACAAATCCAACTAATCTTAACTTCACATCAATACAGGCTTCCGCTTAATCACAAATCACCATTCTAAATTCAAAAATCACAAATTAATAATTCCGATTTGTGAATCGTGATTTGTGAATCGTGATTATAAAAGCCTACTCCTCTCCTATCCCGATCAGTCCTGATCCAACTTCAATGAGCTTACCTTTTTCACATTTAATAATGCGTGAAGGATATTTTCGCAGCAAAGCATAATTATGTGTGGCCATAAACACAGCCCTGCCCGATTTGCGTATATCAAAAAGCAATTGCATAATGCCATCCGATGTTTCAGGATCGAGGTTACCTGTTGGTTCGTCGGCAAGAATAAGTTCAGGGTCATTAAGCAAGGCACGGGCGATGGAAACGCGTTGCTGCTCACCACCAGAAAGCTGATGAGGCATTTTGAAGCCTTTGGTGATTAGCCCGACTTTATCAAGCACTTCATTCATGCGATGACGCATGGCATCGTGATCTTTCCATCCAGTTGCTTTCATAACAAAAATCAGGTTGTCGTTCACCGTGCGATCGTTAAGCAACTGAAAATCCTGGAAAACAATCCCAATTTTTCGCCGCAAATATGGGATTTCCTTATGTTTTATTTCAGAGATACTGAATCCGGCAACTTCAGCTTTTCCTTCGCGCAGAGGCAAATCAGCATACAAGGTTTTCATCAGGCTACTTTTACCTGTGCCGGTTTTTCCTACAAGGTAAACAAATTCACTTTTATGAATACTGAGCGAAACTTCCGACAATATAAGATTGTCACGCTGATACACGGAAATGCCTTCGAGAGAAATAATAGAATCAACAGCCATAAAAAACAGTTAAGTAATGAACTTTGTGCAAAAATAACCTATTTAACGACTCTTTAAGATTTCCCGGTTCTGAAAAGTCGGAAATGAAGCTTAGAAAAATGTTAAGAAATTAAAAAACACCTGTTTCGTTGCATTTGAAACACCTGTTCGGGAGGAATCAAGAGCAGCAAATTGGATAAATCCCATAAATAAGTATTCTTCATAGGAGTAAAACCAATGGCCTAAAAAGATTTCAACAGTTTAAGCTGCAATCCGAAAGAATTATAATACAAATCACCAATATCAAAAGCTCCGACAACTCCTAACTTAAATTGCCGTTTCAACTCTTTGTTAGCTTCAATATAGGTTGACAACTGTTGTGTTTCGGTAAAAATACCATTTTTAGGAGGATAGTGAATACTTCCCAGTGAGTGCCCTGCCTCACTGGTGCCAAATGTACCGAAATTACGTGAATAAGAGGCTTTCAGGTTAAAACCCAAGTTCTGCACCGATCCTTCGAAACCCAGGTGTAAAGCAACCACCCTGTTGTTAATAAAGTAATCACCGGGGGCATTTGGTAATTCATTCCTTATCCCATACCTATTACCGATTAATGGATTTCCGACACCTATCCCTTTATACGACCATCCGTCAATGTAGGTATCATTGTTGTAATAATTTTCATCACCCGAAGGTGTATAAGGAGACCAGAATTCTCCGGCCTGGTTTTTTGAATAAAATAATTCAACAAGAATTTTTTTCCAGTTAAAAATTTGTTCCGAAGCGGTCTGTCTGTTTGTAAGACTTAAACCGCTTAACCCATCACGCACATTGGCTAAATAATACAAAGCGCCGACATCGTAGAAAAACTGATGATAGGCAAACAACCGGATATTTGTAAAATTGAATTCCAAACCCAGATCAATTGAGCCTAAATGATTACCAACCTTTGATGTAGGAATTCTACTCGTGCCGTAGGCTTTTCCTGATATCACATACCAGTAACGCTGTATATCTGATAATGTGTAGTTGCTGCCATAATACACCGATTCACTTCCCCATTGCACCTCGTGGTTGATCCCTCCGTAAAGTTTTAATTTCCAATCAGGTTTACCAAATCGCCCATAAAACGATAGTTGATGAAGAAATGTTTTTAATGTATCCACACTGCCATCCAACATAGTAACAGGCAAATTACCTATCCAGCCATGTGCAAAATTACCTTTAAAGGCAAATAACCCGCTAAAGACAGGGATTGTATAAAACTCAGGGATTGAAATTTGTATCTTGGGAATGCCCAACGAGTTTCCTGAAACAGCAAATGCGCCCGAAGACAGAAGAGTGTCGCATAAACCAGTGATTTCTTTCGAACGGCCGGCCCTGAATTCGAAAATGCTCAACCTGAGTTTTCCATAACCCTCAATCAATATGAATTCAGATTTATTCCCGATATTAGCCCTTCCCTCAAAAGAAGCGCCCCAATCGACGAGTTTTTTATTCTTAGTTTCATATTCTCTGGCGGCTTTGCCAACAAAGCTCAGCGCCGCGTTATCAAGAGGAATACTTCCGAATTGGTTTGATCGTAACCAGAAAGGAATCTGATCCGAAATATAACCGGCTGAAGTTTCAACGGAAAAATGGTAAATACTGTCCTGGGCCCAGGAACCCGGAGCTAATAAAATATACAGAATAACCAGGGTGTAGATTTTTCTCATTCTCTGTTTCTGGAATTCAAATTATGAATCGATAAATCTTCCTTATTGATATATCAAACATACGAAATAATTTAATGTTTTAATATTCTAAAGTTCTGTTCCATTAAAAGTAAATTAAAGACCAGGGTATGCTTAATTGAGAATTCTAAAGAACTTAGAGAAATTACTCAGAAAACATTCTGTCCTTTGATGTGCAGCAAATAATATTATATATTACTTTTTATATCCTATACTTCTGTTACCAGGCTTATAAATAAGGTCTTCCCGGTTTCAGCACGTACATTGGTTTTCAATTTTGAATCATGCGCCTACAGCGGTAATTTTTACAATTCGGACTTATCCTGAGTCATGACTCAATGATTTATTGCTTAAGTCCTGGTTTCAGGTAACAGAATTGCTTTCAATATTGATATATATAGTTCCTGAGCTAAATAAAACCAGGATTCAGTTTTAAAAAGCAGTAAAATGAAACTACTTAGCATTATTGTTACGATAGTTCTTACTTTTGCATAAAAGAAAGAAGCAATTAATGAAAACATATTCAACACTTGATGATTGTGTACTTGGCGGGCTTGGCGCACCATGTTTTGCAAATTTATCACCTGAAGAGATTGCCCTGGTTAGTGAGAGCAAAACCCAGGTTTTATTTCGTAAAGGCGAAAGCCTTACCAAACAGGGTGCATTCGCATCAAGTGTACTATTTGTTGTCGAAGGATTGGTGAGGCAATATATTGTTGGCGATACAAACCGCGATTTTAACCTTCGGATTATCCGGAGTGGAGAGTTTGTTGGACTTTCAGCCGCTTTCAGCAAACATACGTATGATTATTCCACTGTTGCTTTAAAAGAAACACTTGCTTGCCTGATTGAAAAAGATGCTTTGGCAGGACTTATAAAAAGCAATGGAAGTTTTGCTTACGGACTGATAAACAGGTATTATGAAAATGACAGTTCTCTCTACGATACCATCAGGAGTATGATGTACAAGCAAATGCACGGAAGACTTGCTGACGTGTTACTTTATCTTGATACCATAAAAGATAATAACGACAGTATTTTCACTTACCTTTCAAGGAAAGAAATCGCCGATTTTGCAGGACTTTCTACTGAAAGCACGGTCAAATTACTCAAGGGATTTGAGCAGGACGGCCTGATAAAACTTATTGATAAGAATATCGAAGTGCTAAAACGCGACCATCTGGTTGAAATCAGCAAAAGAGGATAAAGACACACTCCTTCTTTTGTAGAAAAAGCATAAAGTCTTATATTCAGCAATTAATTTGTTTACAAATAATCCGCCTTCTCCCCGCCCACATTTAAAAAAGGTTTAACCGCCCGATCGTAGATTCCATGCACATACGCTATCGCCATTCCATAATTGGTAACAGGAATGCCGGCATCGACAGCAGGTTTCAATCGGTTAACCAATTGGCGACGTGTAATCATACAACCTCCGCATTGAACCACAAGCGCGTAATCATGAATATCGCGGGGAACCAGGTTTAGCCCGGCAACGGTGTCGTATTCCAGTTTTTTGCCTGTAAAATTACTTAGCCAACGAGGAATTTTCACCCGGCCAATATCGTCGCACGAAACATGATGGCTGCAAGATTCCAGGATCAAAATCCTATCGCCATCTTTCAATTCCCCAATTTTGGGCGTGCCTTTTATATATTGCTGAAAATCGCCTTTCTGCCTTGCTAACACAATACTGAAACTGGTGAGTGGAATTTCATTTGGAATCGACGCATCCGCTTTCAGAAAAACCTGGCTGTCAGTAACTACAAGTTTAGGTTTGGGTTCCATACGCTTGAAATAGGTATCTACCTCACGTTCCTTGCAGATGGCAACTACACCATCATGATCCAGCACATCACGTATAACCTGGACCTGTGGCAGGATAAGACGACCTTCGGGAGCTTCGATATCAATCGGTGTGATAAGCAAAACCGTATCACCATATGAAATCAGATCCCCGACAAGTGTTCCCGGTTTCCAGGCCGTTTCAGGAAGGAAACTACGCATTTGTTTCACCAGAGGCTCTACGCTTGATTTAATCAACGTGCTGAACCCAAGAACAATAGTTTGAAGTTCCTTTTCAACTTTTGTAACTATCTCTGCTGAAAGTTCATGCAAATCTGATTTATTGTGAACCACAAAATAGGGAACATCAAGTTTATTGAACTCGTCAATCAGACCATATTCAAATTCGCCTAACGAATTATCAGTAATCAGGAGAATTGCCAGATCAATGGTTTTAATCACTTCGCGGCTACGGGCAATCCGCTTTTCGCCAAGCATTCCTTCGTCGTCAATACCAGCGGTATCAATCAACACAACGGCCCCCAACCCGCCAATTTCCATGTTTTTTGAAACCGGGTCGGTTGTTGTTCCCGCAACATCCGATACAATAGCTACTTCCTGACCGGCCAAAGCATTAATAAGCGAGCTTTTACCACTGTTTCGTTTGCCAAAAATTCCTATATGCGGACGTATTTCTTTACCTTTTTTCACTTTTCAGATCTTTAATAGTGCATTCAAACTTCAATAGTATCTCACGTAAAGAATACTTATTCGAATACAACTGTTTTATTTTCAGATACAAATACACGATCCTCAAAAACCAGTTGCATTGCTTTGGCAAGCGCTGCGGTCTCATTTTCCCGGCCTGCTCTCACCAGGTCGGATAACGTAAAAGAATGATTTACCGGAATAATTTTTTGTGTGATAATTGGGCCTTCATCAAGTTCATTGGTCACAAAATGGGCTGTCGCACCAATTATCTTCACTCCGCGAGTATAAGCCTGCCGGTAAGGATTTGCGCCGGTAAAAGCGGGTAAAAACGAATGGTGAATATTAATTATCCTGAGCATAAACATGGAAACAAATTCCTGCGACAAAATGCGCATAAATTTAGCAAGGACAAGATAATCAGGTTTGTACGGAAGAATTGTATCAACCAACTCAGCCTCAAAAATTTCTTTGCTCTTATTTTCGTGCGATACCAGGTGAAAAGGAACGCCAAACCGCTCAGTAATATTTTTTAACTCGGGATGGTTGCCGATTACACATTTAACATTTGCTCCAAGAGTTTTAAAATGATTGCGGGTAAGTATATCGCTCAGGCAATGGTATTCCTTTGTAACCAGAACCACGATATTTTTCTCAGGCAATGGATTTACCTTGACAATTGCATTTGGCGGCAACACGTTTTCGATAGCACTTTCAAGGCTTCGCTGATCGGCGATATGATCCACCACTATCCTGGCAAAAAACTTATTTTCTTCCTGATCAACATGCTCGCGCATGGAAATAATATTATACCCAGCTTCAGCCAAAACTGTTGATATTGCCGCAACCAGGCCTACACTATCTTTGCATTGAATAACAATTACCATAAGTTGTAATCGGTTTATTAATCCTGGAATATCAGGGTATTAAGCTAGGAAAGTCTTTTTTATTTCTTTTATTTTACTATTAAAGCTTTAGATCAGATCACTTAAAGTGAATCCCGTTTTCAATAAATTCTCCGGTTCCAGAACGCTTTTTAGCTTTTCCTCATCAATTAGTTTCAGCTTTTTATTCGCTTCAAAAATATCAATGCCTGAAGATTTCATTTCTTTAGCCAGCAAAACAGCCTTGCGATAACCAATCAGAGGATTTAATGCTGTAGCGATTGCCGGGCTTTTAAATAATCTGGAAGCTCCAGTTCCTGAAGTAATTGTTAAACCGGCAATCAGGTTATCGGCAACAGTTTTATCAGCAGCAATCAGCAGTTTTAAACTTTCGAGCAAAGCATGCCCTATAGTCGGAAGATATGCGTTTAGATCCAGGCATCCCTGGGCACTCAAAGAACTGATAAGCATATCGTTACTATAAATTCTATGAGCTGCGCTTATCACGAACTCAGGAATTACCGGGTTAACTTTCCCGGGCATAATCGAACTTCCAACCTGCCGTTGTGGAATGCTCACATCATGCACTCCAGCCACTTCCGAAGCAAGTAAACGGATATCTGAAACCATTTTCTCAAGGTTTACCGCATGTGCTTTTAATATAGCATGTACCTCAACGAAAGAATCCAGGTTATTGGTGGCATCCGAAAGATTTTCACTGCGCGTAACCGGAAGACCAGTGAGTTTTTGCAAAGCCGGCACAACTTCCATGATAAAAAACTTGGGAACTGCCAGGCCTGTGCCTACTGCGCTGCCACCCAGATTTACAATTTTAATCCTTTCGAAACATTTTGAAACCCGCCACCAGTCGCGTGATAAAGCCTCGCTATAAGTGCTGAATAACATGCCGTACGACGACGGCACAGCTTCCTGCATCTGGGTGTACGCGATCCGAAGTTCATTCCTGTATGTACTTTCCGTCGCTTCAATCTTCTGACGTAATGAATTTATAGCAGACTCAAGATCGCCAAGCAGGTGCATTATAGCAACTTTAAGGGCAGTAGGAACTACATCATTCGTCGATTGGTAAATATTTGCTGCTTCGATTGGATCTACCCGTTCATATGTTCCGGGAGTCAGACCTAGCTTCAGGAGCGCAGCATTGGATATGATTTCATTCACATTCATATTGATGCTGGTACCAGCACCACCATTAATTGCAGGAACAATAAATGACGAAAAATATTCTCCTTCAGAAACTTCCAAGGCTGCTGCCTCCAGAGAATCTACAACCTGTTTATCGAGCAAAGTGAAAGGTAATTCTGCGCCCGGTTTCCGTTCGGATACGGCTGCGCAAAAACTGCGATACGCCTGGTAACAGGCAAGTTTAACTACTCCTATGGCTTTATACCATTCCAGGTGAAAAGGTGTATGGTCAGGAAAATTTTCCTGTGCCCGTAACGAGTGAATACCATAAAAAACATTCGCCGGAACCTGCATTGGTCCCAGCGAATCATTTTCTGTACGGTAAGTATTTGATGACATAAGTCAGATTTTTTTCAAAACCCAAACTTACTGCTTTTTCCGTTTTGAAGCACTATTTTGGCGATTATTCAAAGGCTCGTAGGCCAATAAACATTTATTCAACTGCTTGTTATCGGTTACCATGATGGTTAAAAGACCTGATGGCTCCACCTGAACTGAAATCAGAAAATCCTGATCCGCTTTTTCCAGGCTATAATTTACATAGCTGATGGTTGAATTATTGTTTTTAAATGCAGGCTTACGTGGGCTTCCTTTTGCTTTAAAAACTCCGCCGACCGAAAGCCTTGCATTTGCGGCTATTCTCGCGGCTTCTTCAGCAGCCTTTTCATAAGATCCTGTGTACACCAATGAGACTGAATTGAATCCTTCAGAAGGATCAGCAATGGAAGTACTGCTTGAGAAATCCTGGTCAAACTTCATTCCCATGGGTTCTTTGATTCCAAGTTTGGTGACCCAGTCCGGAATTTTATCAGGGCTGTGACTCTCGTCCGTTAGCGCCTCACTGCGTTTTATCTGAATACGCAAAATATCCGAAAGACTGTCAAATTCATGCTTTGTAATGTTTCCTGTTACCAGGTCGCCTTCCAGCAATTGAAGACGTTTTTCAAAATTAACTTCAGTCTTGGGGGCTGAAGCCGGCGATCCTGCCTTTAGAATAATATTTCCGCCTAATCCGACGAGAAATGCAACAATTAATCCAATAAACGAAATAACTAGAATTTTTTCAACTTTAAATTTTGTCATGCATTGGTTTTTGGTTCATACTGTGGACAACTAAATCTGTGTCCTTTTTATTTATTCTTTGAAGCTGCAAAGATACACATTTATTGTATATCAACAACATAACAGATTCATATGTTCATTTGCAATAAGTCAAACTTATATTAAAAAATGTTAAAGCACATATATTTTCGACTGATAATAGAGATTTTAGGGAGAATACACTCTTGAGGAAATATATAATTATACCTAATTTAGTGGGTGAAAATCGTCCCTTCTAAAGTGTAATTTCGTAGAATTTCAGGTTATGATATACAGGTATTTGGGCCATTCAGGCCTTAAAGTTTCGGAAATTTGTCTTGGCGTAATGACCTTTGGTGGCGATGCCGTTAAAAACGAACTGGCCACAGTGGCACAAAAAGATGCAGACCATATCACTGCCACGGCACTCGATCTCGGCATAAATTTCTTTGATACGGCAGATGTTTATTCTGTAGGAGTTTCAGAATCCGTCTTGGGAAAAGCTCTGGGAAACCGCCGAAAAGACGCTGTTGTAGCGACAAAAGTCCGTTTTGCAATGAGCAATAAACCTAACGATAACGGGCTTTCACGGTTTCATATAATAAAAAGCTGCGAGGATAGCCTGCGTCGCCTGGGGACAGATTTTATCGATTTGTACCAGATTCACAGCTACGACCCGGGAACACCATTGGAAGAAACCCTGCGTGCCCTTGATTATCTCATTCAGAGCGGGAAAGTCCGTTATATCGGTTGCTCTAACCTCACTGCCTGGCAAACCATGAAAGCGCTGGCGATTTCGGAAAAGATGAACCTTGAAAAATTTATAACCACGCAGTTATATTACTCAATCGGCACTCGTGATATAGAACACGAACTGGTTCCTATGTGTATCGACCAGCAAATGGGAATTCTTTGCTGGAGCCCGCTTTCAGGGGGATTCTTTACAGGAAAGTTCAGAAAAAACAAGGCACTTCATTCCGAATCACGCCGAAGTAATAAACAGGCATCCAGTATGAAATTCTGGCCGGTGGATGAAGAAAAAGGCTTTGAAATAGTTGAACAATTGGAACGAATTGGAAATAATTACGATAAAACCATTGCGCAAACCGCTTTAAACTGGCTTCTCTGTAAACCATCAATAACAAGTGTTATTGTCGGGGCCAGCCACATACAACAACTTAAAGAGAATGCAGGAGCGTCAGGATGGAAACTCTTTCCCGAAGATGTTGAATACCTGGATAATATAAGCAAACCACATATCCCTTATCCGGTATGGCACCAGAAATATTCGGATGACCGATAAAAATCTGCGTGGATAAAACTGATTTTCAAGTAGTCGTTCAGGAGATTTTAGAATTAACAATGTATAGAATCTCTGATTCCATTGCTATAGCCGAATCCTGTATACGATTTCCTTCAGAAAGCATTTTTTCGACGAAAACCTTATCCTGCAAACCCGAAGCATTGATTTTCACATTCAGAAATGCGCCCATAACCGCCGATCGGGCAGCCAGCGCGCCAACACCTGCATCAGTTACTGAATTAGGATTTCCTGTCTCAGCCATAGCTTTAATAATCGGCATGCAATCAAATGAGCGTTGCATAACTCTGAAAGGCACCTCGATAGCGTACTTTGTTGCATCCTGAATAGCAATAGTTCGGGCAGCCTTTTCAGCATCATTACCTTTTGGTAAACTGAATGCATCCATAATGACATTGAAGGCACGGGTATCTTCATCCACGAGCATAAGCAGCTCGTCTTTCAGAGCCTGCCCTTTTTCAGCCCACCGGCTGAACTCTTCCCAGCGATCGTCCCAACCTGCTTTATGCGACGAAAGATTGGCAACCATAGTGGCTAATGAGATTCCTAAAGCACCCATGGCAGCGGAAATAGACCCTCCTCCTGGTGCCGGCGATTCTGATGCTGTTTCATTCGCAAATGAGGCAAGCGTCATATTGACTAACTTTTTGTCATTTCCGCCGGCTAATAAATATTCAATAATTTTTTCTTTCGGATTAAATGGTTTGAGATCATCAAGTCCAAGTGATTTAACCGCAATTTTTACCAGTTCTTCTTCCGAAACGCCAACGGAACGCTGCTGTTTGCGAAGAAAATATTTCCCTGCATCGGTCATGGCTTTCAGCGGGATTAAACCTACAAGTTCAGAACCTGTTACACGCATTCCCCGCTCCTGCGCTTTCATGCATGATTCCTCAAAAGCTACATGAACAGGTGTGATACTGATATTGGTAAGGTTGATAGAAACCTGTGCGATACCATATTCTTCGATGTACCAGCCTATGGCTTTACAAGCCTTAAGTGAACCCGGCATCCAGATTTCTTTACCGTTTTCGTCTTTTTTGATCTTGCCTGTAACCATATTCCCTTCACGAACTGGTCGTCCTTTTTCACGTATATCAAAAGCAACCGCGTTAGCTCGCCGAACTGATGTAGTATTTAGATTTACATTGTAAGCTACTAAAAAATCGCGTGCACCAACTGCTATAGCTCCGGTTAATGCAACCTTTTCGTTAAATTCAGCCGGTCCAAAATCAGGCTTCCAGCGGGGATCAACAAGTTTCTTAGGCAATCCTTCGTATTCGCCAGCCCTGTTGGTTGCCAGGTTGCGGCGCTCCTCTGTAAAAGCAGCATTTTCGTAACAATAAACAGGAATCCCGATTTCGTTTCCAATTCGTTCAGCTAAACTGCGTGCATACACTGTCGTTTCTTCCATTGTAATTCCGGCAATCGGAATAAGCGGTAATACATCGGTAGCGCCAAACCGTGGATGTTCACCTTTATGAGAGCGCATATCAATTAATTCAGAAGCTTTTTTAACTGCCTGAAATGCTGCTTCAATTACTTCTTCAGGGGTTCCGACAAAAGTTACCACTGTCCGGTTGGTTGCCTTTCCCGGGTCGACATCCAGCAAACGAACACCTTCAACCGCTTCGATTTGATCAGTGATCTGTTTGATAACTGCCATGTTACAACCTTCGCTAAAATTCGGAACGCACTCTATCAATTGTTTCATATAATTTTGTATTTCAACACTTTATAAAATAATCACATCTCAATTTAAGTGCAAAATTAACAAAATAGTAAGCAGTGGTTGCATTTAGAAAAATTA
This sequence comes from Bacteroidales bacterium, assembly GCA_963665485.1. Lineage (GTDB taxonomy): Bacteria > Bacteroidota > Bacteroidia > Bacteroidales > UBA4417 > UBA4417. Next base: position 4,779,027 of record OY762227.1, read on the forward strand.
TTGTTTTTGGGAATTTCACTGAGTATAAAATCTCTTAAAATAGGCTGCTCCTAATCTGAAATTAGTATCGGAACATATTTCATAACAATCAAACCAATTAACTTGAATTAAATAATTTTCAAATTCTCAAATTTTCAAATTATTCAAAACTATAACCTAATTTTGATTTTTAATTCCATCAACAATGATAATAGAAATAGCCGTATTCTCCCTCGAATCAGCCATAGCCGCGTTTAACGCAGGCGCCGACCGCATCGAACTTTGCTCCGCTCCTGCCGAAGGCGGCCTTACTCCTTCTGCTGCCACCATGCGTCTTACCAGAAAGTATGTTAAAATCCCTATACATGTAATGATTCGTCCTCGTGAAGGAGATTTCTGTTATTCCGCTAAAGAATTTGAAGCCATGCTGTTGGATATTGCGGCTGCAAAAATGGTAGGAATGGAAGGCATTGTGGCTGGGATTCTGAATCCTGATGGATCAGTGGATGAAAAACGAATGGCTATTCTGGTCGATGCCGCGGCTCCAATGAATGTTACGTTCCACAGGGCTTTTGATATGACAAAAAATCAGCATGAAGCTTTGGAAGCTATTATTTATGCAGGTTGTTCAAGAATACTGACGTCCGGTGGACAACAAACAGCTCCCCAGGGAATTGAAAAACTTGCTGAACTTGTAAAAATAGCAGGTGATCGTATTTCCATTATGCCAGGAAGTGGTGTTAACCTGAAAAATATCAAACATATAGCAGAAATTACCGATGCCAAAGAAATCCATTTATCAGCAAGGTGCTTTGTTCCCGGCAAAATGAAATTCAAACAACCTCTGATAACCATGGGTGGCACCGTAACTATTCCTGATTATGAATTGCAACTGCCTGATGATAAAGCTATAAGGGATATTTTAAAACTATTTGTATAAATCCGTTAGCGAAACGCTTAATTCACAATAAAATCTCTAAGAAAGCATGCTCCTTCATATTTTCTATGTGCTTATTTCGCTCATTTTACTGTATTGCGGTTCATCGTGGCTTGTAAAAGGAAGTTCTTCCCTGGCACTGAATGCCGGTATTTCTTCATTGGTTACCGGTTTAACTATTGTTGCTTTCGGAGCCAGTTCGCCGGTGTTATTTGTCAGTGTAAATGCAGCAATCTCTGGTCACGGCAATATAGCTATCGGAAGCGTTATTGGCAGCAACCTATTTAATATTTGTATGATACTTGGGATTTCAGCCTTGGTTGCTCCTCTTAAAATAAAGATGCAACTGCTCAAAATCGACATTCTTATACTTGTTCTTACTACGTTTATATTCATGATGCTTTTTACTGACCGGCAAATAAACCGGTTTGAAGGCGGAATCTTGCTTTCGGGGCTCATTATTTATACAACATTAAAAATAATACTCGCCCGCAACGAAAAAGACTCAGATATACATTTAGAATTCGGGAATTCTGTTCCTGATAAAAGTATGAAATGGTATTATTCAGCTATCCTGATCTTGCTGGGCATCGGGGTTATGGTAGCGGGATCGCAATTACTCGTAAACGGAGCAGTAACCATCGCGCGTTTGTTAAAAGTCGGCGATACGATTATTAGTATGACCATTGTTGCCGTATGCACAAGTATACCTCTACTCGTTTCAACTATTGTTGCTACCGTCAAAAAAGAAAATGATATTGCCATTGGAACAATTGTTGGCTCCGGGATCTTTAATATCCTTGGTGTTATTGGAATTTCCGGTATGATCAATCCGCTTTCAGCCATAGCTATCAGTAATATTGATCATTACGTAATGATAGGAGTAACATTACTGTTATTGCAATTCTTCCGGACAAAATATATTCTCAAACGCGATGACGGTATTTTTATGATCGGTATGTACCTGATCTATTTGTATTACCTCTGGCCGAAATGAAAAAGCAATTGGTTATAAGTTATAAGTTATAAGTGGTTACTGAAATAGTAAGAAGGCAAAGTCTGGTAGGCAAAATGGGATGAACTATAGCCAATTTTAAAGAATCTTGCCATTTAAAATCACGGTATCTACTTTATTGCTTCCAAAGGAATATGGCATAAACTCAATTCCTGGAATTGGTTTGGTTATGAAAACATTGGCTTTTTTCCCGATGGCAATGCTACCCAATTCCTCACTTACACCCATTGCATAAGCTGAATTCATGGTGGTGGCATTGATAGCTTCTTCGGGAGTCATCCGGTACATGATACATCCCATGGATACTATTAATTGCATATTTCCTGAAGGCGATGATCCTGGGTTAAAATCGCTAGCCAACGCAATGGGTAGGCCCGCATCTATCATTTTACGAACCGGCGCATGCACCATATTCAGAAAGAAAGCGGCTCCAGGTAAAATAGTCGGCATGGTTTCGGAATCTTTTAACGCCTGGATTTCAGCGTCACCGGTATATTCAAGATGATCAACGGATAAAGCTCCATATTTTACACCAACCTGAATACCACCTGAATAATCCAATTCATTGGCATGAATTTTGGGCTTTAAGCCGTGTTTCATGCCGGCCATTAAAATCCGTTCAGTATCTTCTATTGTAAAAAATCCTTTGTCACAGAAAACGTCAATATAATCTGCTAATTCTTCGGCAGCTACCTGTGGAATCATTTCATTGATAACCTTATCAACATATTCATGCTGTTTCCCACGGTATTCCATCGGAATAGCATGCGCTCCAAGGAAAGTGGCTTTTATGGTAACTGGCGACAAGCTTTTCAAATCCCTGATAACCCGCAACATTTTAATTTCATCTTCAGTATTGAGTCCGTAACCGCTTTTAATTTCTACAGCACCGGTGCCTAGCCAGGTTATTTCTTCGAGACGTTCAAGAGCATCACCAATAAGTTCTGTTTCGGAAGCTTCGTGTAATCGCTTTGCGGAATTCAGGATTCCTCCACCTCGTTTTGCAATTTCTTCGTACGATAATCCTTTGATTTTATCAACATACTCTATTTCGCGGCTACCGGCATAAACCAGGTGCGTATGTGAATCGCAAAAAGAGGGAAAAACCAGCTTCCCGGAAGCGTCTATCACTTTAATGCCCTTTTTCTTCCAATCCTCAGGAATAAAAAGATGTTCCATGCTTCCAAATTCTAAAATCAAACCTTTGTCTATAAACAGGAAAGCATTTTTAATAGTTTGCAACTTTCCCATCGCGGCTCCGCTGAGAAAAAGATTGAAGGTTTCATCAACTCCAACCAACTCTTTTATATTGATAATCAGTATTTTCATAACTAAACATTTATTCACCAAACGTACATGAAATGTTTGAAAAATACAATGCTATATTTAATTTTGGGTATTAAAAACAAATGCCCAACACAGATAATATTAAGAGAGATCATTTCACCAGAATCTCTTAGTGTAAATGCGCCAAACATTCATCAGTATTGTAACCTTCCCGAGCAAACAGCGTCAAAACTACATCTGAAAGAAACCAGCGATGTTTAAAGATTTCAAGAGTTTTAGTACGTTTATAATTCACAACCTGGAGGCTTTTATATGGATAAGTGCAATCATTTATTTTGCGCTGTCTCCTTTACCTTCAGGCGGGCATTTTACCATTTGTCCTTTAAGTCTTGCTGGATTTGAACACTGCCCCGGCTGCGGATTGGGGAGAGCGATGATATTGCTGCTTCACGGGCAAGTATCTGAATCCTTCAGCATGCATCCACTCGCAATACCAGCTATGGCACTTTTCTCAGCTCGTATACTAATTGTTTTTAAAAATTACTTTACCTACCAGAAGCAGATAACGCCTAAAACAACATAACCTAAAACCTATAACAAAATGAACGCAAATCTTTATCAAATGATGCCTGAACTCGACATGCAGGAAATGACCTATGTTGATTCGATAACAAAAAACTATACTGAACAGCAGTTGCTGAATTTTGCAAACTTTTACCGTAGTCGCCGACGCGATCCTCAAATGATTTTACTGGCCACCCTGGCCGGTTTTTTGGGCTTTGCCGGGATTCAGCGGTTCCTGACTGACCAGATTGGTATGGGGATTCTTTATTTTTTCACGGCAGGACTATGCATTATCGGCACCATTGTGGATCTTATTAACTACAAACAAATGGCGCTCGAATACAACATTAAAGTAGCAAACGAAGTATCGGGCTGGATTGTGAGAATGCAACAATAAATGCAACTTTCATCTATTGTTGTAGCCCGTAAATTATACATTTGCGGGTATTTTTTTTTAATGGATCAGAAACAGTTTATCTGATTTGTACAGATTGAACTATTTCGGATCCGCCATAAGGTTTCCATCTGATTTCAGGCATTGCAGAATATGTTTCTTAAAGTTTAGACAAGTCATATGTCTTGTTTCCATCACCTTCGATATCTCTGAAGCAGGAATTGACGGCGATCCGCAAACTAAATACGCGATCTCAAATGCACGGGGAAGTTCTATCCGGCAATGATGGAATATAGTATGAGCTGAAGCCGACTCATCCTTTTTACACCGGGTGCAACGGCGCGAAAATGGAGTTCTTCCCTGGCAATATCTTTCATTTCCACAACTCCGACAAACAAAACCATCATTCCATTTGGCCTTTGCGAGTATTTCAAGGCATTCTTCCTGAGTTTTGAAAGTTTCCCTGAATCTTTCCTGATCTAGTTGCCCGACTAATTCTTTCAGATTAAAAACTCTTTGATTTTCCATGCGTTTATTAAAATACTATTGACAAATCATGACAAAATTACAGTGGCATGATAATTGTTGACAAAGATATAAATAAATGGTGATCTTTATGCGATATATTAAAAATAAAATATATCTTTGCACCGTTAAAACAATTTACTAAAACAGAAAAAAAATGAAAAACACATTCCTTGGATTTGCACTCCTGTCAGTCTTATGGTTAAGCAGTTGCGGAGGATCAGCCAATCCTGATAAAAAACCTGATTCAACCATCACACCAGCAAGTATGACCGATCAGACCAATACTAACGAATCACAAACCGAGAATAATGTCGCAGCTGTTCCAGGTGAAAGTGGCTCAGTGATTCAGCTGACCAATGCTGTATTCCTGGAAAAAGTCTACGATTACAAGAAAGACCCCAAGAAATGGGTTTTTAAAGGAGATAAACCATGTATAATTGATTTCTATGCCGATTGGTGCAGACCATGTAAAATGGTGGCGCCTATTATGGACGAATTTTCCGAAAAATACAAAGGACAAGTGGTTATCTATAGGGTTAATGTAGACCAGGAACGTGAATTAGCCCAGTTTTTTGGAATCCAGAGCATCCCGTCAGTATTTTTCTGCCCTGCAACAGGTGAACCGCAAATGGCTCAAGGCGCGCTGCCAAAAGAAACTTATGAAAAAGTAATAACAGACTTCTTGTTACAAAAAAAGTAAATCATTAATTAACGAAAAATTAAAACATACGATAATGGAACATTTAACAAAAGAAACCTTCCTTACAAAAGTATTTAACTACGAACTGAACCAGGAATGGAAATTTGAAGGCGAACTGCCTTGCCTCATTGATTTTTACGCTGACTGGTGCGGTCCTTGCAAGATGGTTGCTCCAATTCTTGAAGAACTTGCGAAAGAATTCGATGGAAAGATCAACATCTATAAAGTAAATACCGAAGAGCAGCAGGAACTGGCAGGAGCATTCGGAATACAAAGCATTCCTTCCCTGCTTTTCTGTCCTAAAGATGGAAAACCTCAGATGGCGATGGGAGCTTTACCCAAACAAGCTATGACAGACGCCATAAATGAAGTATTGCTGGCATCCAACTAATTCTAAAAATATCCGTGAGAAAGGGCAGTCAGATTGGCGGCCCTTTTTCTTTTTAGTACTTTTGCTCCGAAATTTAACAAATGAAACCTGTACTTCTGTCCATAGCTTATCTTCCTCCTGTTTCCTGGATGGCTGTAGCTTTACAATCCGACAAAATCGCACTTGAAGTACACGAAACCTACCCCAAACAAACCTTCCGAAACCGATGCAACATTGCTACTGCATCTGGTGTGTTGAGTCTTACTATTCCGGTTAAACGGATAAACGGAAATCATACTAAAACATGTGATATTCATATAGATAATTCGAAAAACTGGCAACTTCTGCATTGGAGGTCCATTATCACTGCCTATAACAAATCTCCGTATTTCTTATATTACAGAGATCTGTTCGAGCCCTTGTTTTCAAAAAAATATGATCTCCTTGTCGATTTTAACAGGGAACTTTTGTATAGTATTTTAAATGCATTGAAAAGCAAAACAAGAGACGTTTTGTATACGAATGAATATAAAACGAATCCTGATTATATTGATTTAAGAAGCAGTTTTCATCCAAAATATCCACTGCAGAATATAACTTGTGATTTACCGAGATATATGCAGGCTTTTGAAGAATTTCATGGTTACCTGCCCGACCTGAGTATTATTGATCTTCTCTTCAATCTTGGTCCTGACGCACTGCTGTATCTCGAAGGTATAGACCTTTCAATACCGAAACAGATCAATGGATAACGGGATATTCAATCCTGATATGATATATACTCAGTAATTTTTTCTTAATAATTTTCTTGATTGTTGCTATATCTTTCAAGGTGAGTAATGAATTACGGAACTGCTTGTTTTCCATTTGGTTGTCAATTAATCGTTCAACCAGTTCACTTACTTCTTGTTCCGTTGGAGCTTTCAGCGATCGGGAAGCAGCTTCGATTGAATCAGCCATCATAAGAATAGAGGTTTCCTTTGAAAATGGAATCGGACCACGATAGCGGAAAGGAGTTTCATCAAATGGAACATCACCGGCTTCCTGCTTGAATTTGTTGAAAAAGTACTGCGTATACCTGGTACCATGATGTGTACGGATAAAATCGATAATAGCTTCAGGAAGTTTATACAAACGGGCTTTTTCAATACCTCTGATCACATGACCGGTAATGATACGCGCACTTTCCTCGTATGACAGATCGTCATGCGGATTTATGCCACCCGACTGGTTTTCGATGTAATACATAGGCATATCCATTTTACCAATATCATGATAAAGTGCTCCGGTACGCGCAAGCAATGGATTAGCGTTAATAGCCCTGGCTGCTTCTTCGGCAATATTGGAAACTATAAGCGAATGTTGGAAAGTACCAGGCGATTTTATAGCCAGTTCACGCAGTAATTTTGAATTAGTATCGGATAATTCAATAAGAGATACATCTGTAACCATTCCGAATATTTTTTCAAATAAGTATATAAGCGGATAGGAAAAAAGAGTCAGCAACGCGCTGATACCAAACATTACAAAATTAAACCTGCTGACCTGGTCAATAGAACCTTCCTGCATCAATGTCATTCCAACGTAAATAATAGAGTACGAAACCAGGATCATTAAAGAAGTAAAGAAAAACTGTGAACGGTGATTCAGGTGTACAATGCTTATAATTGTAATGATACCGGTTATAAGTTGCATGAACAAAAATTCGAAACTGTTCGGAACTAAAAAGCCCAGAATTATAATTGTTATAATGTGTACAAACAATGCCAGCCGGGTATCGTAAAATGTTCTTACGATAATAGGAACAAGACATATCGGTACAGCCATGATATACGAAACATTCATATTCATTACAATAGTGGTAAACGAAACCATTAGCGTAACCAGCAAAAGTAACAGAACAATATTCCGGTTCTCGATATAAATATCATGCCTGAAAGTAAACATGAAAAGGCCGAAAACCAACAGTGCCATCGATATCAGAATTAACCTGCCCACCAGGATCATTCTGAAATTATAGCCTGATCCTGATTTTGATTCAAACTCAAGGCGCAAGGATTCTAATTGTTGAAATTTGGCCTCGTTAACCAGTTCACCCATGGCAATAATTCGTTCCCCTTTCTGTACCATTCCACGCGTAGTCGAAATATTGGCAAGCGACTGATCACGCTGTACATTGGTTAAATCTTCGTCGAAAATAACATTATGCACTATGTTTGCCTGCAACAAAGGCAGTATAAATTTACTGTCAACACCCTGAAATAAAGGCAGATTTAACAGTATATATGTGTTAGCCCTGCTAATGGTAAATAAGCTGTTAACAGGAACAATCCTGGCTACATTATCTTCTACTACAGCTATTGTAAAATCATAACCTTTCTTTTCAACTTCCGGGATCATCTCAATGATTCCCTTTTTATAAATACTGTCGAGCATTGCAAATCCACTTTTAATGATCTGCTCTTTTTGCAAAGGCGTAATCTTATCCTTTCCTTCCCGATCCAACCGCGCCAGGAAATCGCTTTTCGCGTATTCCGCCTTTTCTTTATCAACCCTAAAAAAAAGGTAGGCTTCCGAAAGCGCGTTTATTCGCTCTTTCTTTAACTCTGACTGAGGTTTAAGTATTGCAAAATCAAACGGAGCTATTAAATCGTCGTGCTGCCAGGGTTTGCCTCGTTGAAACTCATATTTGAACTTCCCTTCCCGGGGGAACAATGCCAATAATATGACCAGGGTTAAGAGGAACAATAAAATTTTATTGATCTGATAATAATTACGCAGCTGCCTTTTAGTAATATTAAACTTCATCGGGATAGAATAGAGCATACGAATATAGGAATTTTTGTTTTCAAATACTCAATTACTATCTTTGACTGATATTTGAATCATGCCTAAGAGCGGATTTATTAATGAAAACTGAAACTTTTATTTATATAGATGACCATGAACGCAATATGCCCTTTATCACAAATTCCTGTGCGATCAGAACCTTCGGACAGAAGTGAAATGGTAACCCAGATTTTATTTGGGGAAACCTTTAACATACTCGAAGAGAGAGGGAGCTGGCAATTAGTTCGGATTCATTTTGATAACTATGAAGGGTGGATTGACCGCAAACAATCGCTTCCGGTTACGGATGAGTTTATTGAAAAAACAAACGAAAGTTCAAATCATATAATTACTGATAAAACTGCGATATGTTATAGTAAAAATGATAGTACATATATGCTCCTTGGCAAAGGCAGTCGCTTACCTTTAGCTACGGGCAACACTTTTCATCTTGGCCATAATTCATATACCACAATCAGCAAGACCAAAACTATTCCAAAAAAGTTTTCAGTATCAAAAGTTGCAGCAACAGCAATGGATTATCTGAATGTACCGTATTTGTGGGGCGGCCGCAGCATTTTTGGGGTTGATTGCTCAGGGCTGGTTCAGATTGTGTACTACATGTGCGGGCTCAACTTGCCGCGCAACGCATCGCAACAGGCACTAGCAGGCACTGCAATTGATTTTGTTGATGAAGCACGTCCCGGCGACCTCGCTTTTTTTGATAATCCGGCAGGCGAAATAATTCATGTAGGCATCATTATCGAACCGGGTAAGATCCTTCACGCATCAGGCCAGGTGAAAATTGACAAAATTGATCACAACGGTATTTTTAGCCATGACCAGGGGACCTACACTCATAGCCTGAGAATAATAAAGCGATTATAGAAAAATATCCCTAAAAGGTAAAGAATTACTTAGGGTAACACTTTTAGACTGCGGTTGCCGAAGCGCTTGCCAATTCTTCACTTCTGCTTTTAAGCCTGTAACTCATAAGCATAACCAGAAGAGCAATTAAAGCTATTACAAGGAAACTTTTTGAATAGCCATCAAGACGCGAAGACATGGATGCAACAATTATTCCTATCAGGGTAGCTCCAGTCATCTGCCCGGTACTGGTAAATAAAGTAATAATCCCTTGCCCCAGCGCACGTTCCGACTGTTGGACCTCGTTAAGCATAATATACCTCAACGCGGATCCCTGTAACATTGCCGAACCAAGGCCCATAAAAATACCAGCTGTGTAAAAATTAACCTTTGATGCAGAATTAAAATAAAAGAATAACAATCCGGTAGCTGCCAACAACAATCCCGCCATTACAATAGCCCTTGAGCCAATTTTATCAATCAACCGACCTGCAACAGGTGATCCAACAGCAATAGCCAGTACGAATGGAATAAGCATAAAACTGGCTTGTGAGGTAGTAACACCAAAAACATTAACAGCCATTTCGGGAACAAATATGGTTACTGCCTGAATAATTCCGGTTCCGAAAGCTACCAAACCAACAATCCGTATTTGCTTGATGTCAAATAGCTCAATTTTAACAACCGGTGCGGGTGAGCGCTTCTCCAGATAAACAAATACAGGAAGGGTAATAAGCGTAATCAGCAGGAAAGGAAAGACATCTGCTGATAATACCCCTCTGATTCCTTCTGATGCTTCAATATTATTTATTCCATAGGCAAAAGAGGACAACAGGATAGCAATAAACACCATGCCGGTCCAATCGAAATGTGGTTTCACTTCACTCTTTTTAGCTGGAAGTAATCGCCAGGAATAGAAAATAACAACCGCTGCTATCGGCAGGTTTATAAGAAACAAGGCATTCCATTTAAACCATAACAGCAATACACCTGCAATCACTGGCCCAATGATGAAAGCCATTCCAAAAACTGCGCCTATCATTCCGAGAGTTCGGCCACGTTTTTCGGGTGGGTAGATGTCGCCGATTACAGCTGATGCGACAGGGAAAATACCGCTGGCCCCAAATCCCTGAACAGCCCTGCCGATGAGCAGCACAGTAATGTCGTCAGATATGGATACAATTGCAGATCCGAGAGCAAATATTGCCACGGAGGTAATGTAAATGTTTCGACGCCCGAACAGGTCCGAAAGCTTTGCCAGGAAAGTGACTCCAACCAGGTTGAACAACACATAAATGCTGAATATCCAACTAAGCACACGATGATCAACTTTTATTGTTTGTTCTATTGCCGGAATTGCCGGACCCACAATTGATATATCGAGGGCTCCCATTAATACACCTGTAAAAAGTAATGCAAGTATTTTGCCGTTGCGATGTTGTTCCATGTTAAAAAAAAGAAAATGACTAATGGGAAATAGGGATTAAAAAAGGCATAAGGGTCAAAGATCAAGGTTTCAATTACCGTGCACTGAGCGGAGTTACTGAGAAAAGTTGAATTTCAAGGGTTGAAATGGCTTGGCTGTATAAGGTTCAAATGTACAAATTTCCATTTCCATGTTTCACTATTTATCATTCTTCTATTTTATATTTCCCCATTTTCCGACATTCAGCTCAATGACACTTATCTTCTTTCATAAATGGATAGCGGAAATCTGTTGGAGGAATAAGCGTTTCCTTGATTGTACGCGGACTTATCCATCGAAGCAAATTCAGGTGGCTTCCTGCTTTATCATTGGTACCACTCTGCCTTGATCCGCCAAAAGGCTGCTGGCCTACTACCGCACCTGTTGGTTTGTCATTGAAATAAAAATTACCTGCAGCATATTTCAGTTCATCCGCAACTTTTACCAGCACGCCTCTATCCTGCGCAAAAACACATCCTGTTAAACCGTAAGGCGAAGTTTCGTCTACCAAGCGTACGGTCTGATCAAAATCTTTATCCTTATATACATGAACAGTTAAAACAGGTCCAAATATTTCCTCGGTCATCGTCACAAAATGAGGATCATGTGCCTGGATAATTGTGGGTTTAACAAAATATCCTTTTGATTTGTCCCCGGTTCCACCAAAGACAATTTCGGCAGCATTGGTATTCCGGGCTTTACTGATATAATTAGTGATATTATCAAACGACTTTTCATCAATCACAGCGTTCATAAAATTACTAAAATCCCGAACATCGCCTACCTTTATTTCTGCCAGCATCTCCCCTACTCGTTTTTTAACGGCCGGCCACATACTTTCCGGAACATAAGCACGCGATGCCGCAGAGCATTTCTGCCCCTGGTATTCGAAAGCTCCGCGAACCAAAGCTGTTGAAACTTCATCAACCTCTGCACTTGGATGCACGAGTACAAAGTCTTTACCCCCCGTTTCACCAACAATTCGTGGATATGAACGGTAATTCGAAAGGTTGGCAGCCGTATTCTGCCATAGTTTATTAAATGTTCCGTTACTACCCGTAAAATGCAATCCGGCAAAGTTTTTATCTGCTACAACCTGGTTTCCCACTACTGAGCCTTGCCCCGGCAAGAAATTAATAACTCCGTCAGGCAGGCCGGCTTCTTTAAAAACCTGCATCAATATGTAGTTCGATAGGATTGAAGTTGTTGCAGGTTTCCATATGGTTGTATTACCCATTAAAACAGGAGCCATATTCAGATTGGAAGCAATAGCCGTAAAATTGAAAGGCGTAACCGCAAATACAAATCCTTCGAGCGGGCGGTATTCGAGACGGTTAATAATTCCCGGATCACTATGAGGTTGTTCATTATAAATATCGGAAATGTAATGAGCATTAAACCGCAAAAAATCAATGGTTTCGCAGGCGGCATCTATCTCCGCCTGGTAGACACTTTTGCTTTGTCCTAACATAGTGGCCGCATTAATCAGCATCCTGTATTTCTTCGACAAAAGCTCAGCTGCCTTCAATGTTACCGAAGCTCGTTCGAACCAGGAAAAAGATTCCCATTCTCGATGGGCCTTAAGGGCGGCATCAATAGCCATTTTAACTTCCTTTTCACCTGCTTTGTGATAACGGGCCAACACATGCCCATGATCGTGAGGCATAGTGACCGTATCTGTATTGTTGGTATAAATCTCCTTCCCGCCAATGATGAGTGGAATTTCAATTTGCGCTGAACTTAACCGGTCAAGTTCAGCCTGTAGTTGTTTCCGGTCGCCAGAACCCGGAGAATAGGATCGAACTGGTTCGTTAACAGGATAGTCAAAAATAAATACTGCGTTATTCATGTTGAATTCGGTTTTTAAACATTCCGAATAAGCCACTTTCAACATAGCATATTCGATAAAATCAGTAAGTAGATCAACATGGAAACATTAATAATGTTCAGTTGTTGTATATTTGCTCTCTAAATTCAGGAAGCATCTTTATCAGTAACCACCCTCCAGTTTCAAAACTATAAATCCATGAATTACTATATAATCACAGGGGCATCGCGCGGAATCGGAGCTGCACTTACCCGTAAGCTTATTGTAACAGGGAACACACTTTTTGCTGTTTCCAGAAACCTAAATGAGGACCTGATAGAACTTGCTGCTTCGCTTAATGTTCCGTTATTCTATTTTGAAGCCGATCTGAGTGTGAGAGAAGAAGCAGAAAAGTTTATCCATACGGTTTTCAGTAAGATACAATTAGGTCCGTTCGACAGGATTGCGTTAATCAATAATGCCGGAATGCTTGAACCTGTGTCGCCAATTAAATCTATTGACTTTGCCTTAGCTGTTAAACACCTTCATTTGAATTTACTGGCCCCCATGATTCTGAGCTCTGTTTTTCTGACTGAAACGGCCAGGCTTGACATTCAGAAAGTAATATTGAATATCTCTTCGGGAGCATCATTTAATGCCTATAGCGGTTGGAGTGTCTATTGCAGTTCTAAAGCCGGCCTTGACATGTTCACCCAGGTTGCGGGGCTTGAACAAGACGCCGAAGATCAACCAGCTAATGTTTTTGCCCTTGCCCCTGGGATTATTGAAACAGGAATGCAGGAACTGATCAGGACTTCAGATAAATCACTTTTCCCTGAACGCGATAATTTTATACGGCTTTACGAGGAAGGGAAGCTTTCAAATCCGGAAGATATTGCTCATATCATTCTGAGTACAATTTTTAATTATGATATTGTAACCGGATCTATAGTAACTATTGATCAGTTAAAAGCAATTATGAATACTTTGGGTATTCCATATAATTGATTTCATTACTTTTGAAGAAATAATTATAGAATGCTGGAAACTATTAAAAGTATTGATGAAAGCCTGTTTCTCTTTCTGAATGCTCAACACAACTCATTTTTTGACCCATTAATGTGGCTCTTCAGTGAAAAATTTTACTGGGTACCGCTTTATGTATGGTTTCTATGGAAATTGTACAAGAGATATCCTAAGCATTTCTGGACTGTACTTATAGCAATTGCTCTAATGATAACAGCCTCTGACCAACTCTGTAATCTGGTTAAAAACAATGTGATGCGGCTGCGGCCTTCCCAGGAGCCTCATCTATATTCACTTGTTCATGTTATACATGATTACCGGGGAGGGATGTATGGATTTTATTCAAGCCATGCCTCAAATGCTTTTGCATTGGCTTTATTTATGATCACGGTTTTCAGGGGCAAGTGGAAATACATCATGCCAATTTCCATAATATATGCTTTTCTCACAGCTTACAGCCGCATCTATCTTGGAGTACATTATCCGGGAGATGTTTTAACAGGGGCAATAATTGGATCCTTGCTGGGAATAGGTTTTGCCATAGTGCACAACAGGTTGCGCGACACATATATAAAACCCACGAATACTGAAATACCGACTTAGTTATGTGCTCTCAGCACAATACACTAATTCTTAATATCCGTAAATTTTAGCCGTAAATTTCTCTACTTTAACTTTATAAGTACAAACCTCGCGTAATGCAGGTGTGCCATATGTAAACTCACGATCGGTATAATGTGCCATCACCGTGTTGAACGATTCAACCTTCTGATCCAGATCTTCAAAAAACTCAACTTTGCCAAACGCAAGCACACTGCGGTATTTCATACTGTAACTGCATGCCATTTGCTCACTCTGATACCGCAGTTGATGATCGGTACTAAAAGCAATACAAACAGCAGGATTGTTTTTAAGAATATCAATTTTGTGACCTTTCTGTGAAGAGTGCAGGAAAATTACGCCGTTGCTGTATCCAAAATTAAATGGAAGAACGTAAGGCAGATTGTTTTCGTCAACCATGCTTACATAGCAAACGGGGCATTTAGTGATAATTTCATCAATTTCTTTCTGATCGGTGATAAAGCGGGAATGCATATTTTGTGGGATTAGGTTTTAGGTGTCAGGGATTAGGCAGAGTCCCAAATGTTTTACTTTGCCTGTTCTTTTTTATATTTAGAGTTAGCTATGGCTTCAAGTAGCCAGGTAATTATTGAAACTATGATCGAATATATTACAGCGGTAAAAAAACTATTAACCGCAAAACCTGTAAGCGCATAATCAGCGAGTATAATTATGGATGCGTTAATTACCAATAAGAAGAGTCCAAACGTAATTAAAGTAATAGGAATGGTTAAAACAACCAGTATTGGTTTAAGGAACGCATTCAGGAATCCCATTAACAAAGCTACCAGAATTGCTGTCGGGAAACCATCCAGATACACTCCGGGAAGTATATAGGCACCAAAGAAAACTGCCAATGAAGAAACAAGTAATTTTAAAAGGAATCGCATGCTTTCCGATTTAGATTAATTCGACAAATTTACAGAAAAAAGGAAATCACTGAAATATTGCTTCTCGATCGGACGATATCCGAACCGGAAGCCAATATCCATCGGAAATATAAACCTCAGTAAATGAAGATCTGATGATATTTCGACCCCGGTTGACTGCAGTTTACGACTCACCCCGTTTGTTGTTCCTGATCCGCCGTCATAAAACAAATTCGCCTTCAACCTTTTGAGATATACCACCGGGCCTATTGCCAGATCAGGATATGCAAAAGGGAATTTATAATTAAATGAATAGCAGGTTAATATTTTATCCCTACCCGATAAATATCCTCTTGGCATTGCAATTTGATTGCTATAAGCATAATGTCCGTATATTTTCTCCTGGTGGTTAATATCAATCCGGATTCCATGATGCAGCATTATCCCGGGGAAATAAGCACGGGCGCCTACGGAAACAATACTTCCAAGATTATTATCACCAAATGGCGTATGGCGAAAAGTGGCAGTTATAAATTGACCCCACCGGGGATACAGATCTTTTACCGATTGCTTGATGAATCTGTAGAAATTCATACTGTATTCCAAAGAATACCTGTTTCCGGTGTATTTGTTTTTATCCGGAGAGGTATTGTCGGTAATATCATAAAATGATGTGTGGGCTCCAATACGAAGTCCTTTATAATACATTCCCCCGGTAAACAGTAGTGGTAAGGTAAGTCCTCCAGTAATAATTGTTTCATTAAAATTATACCGGGTAGCTGTATCACCTGCGCCTAAGTATGCCGCATGAGCACCATACGATGCATTAACATCAATTATAGGATACCATCCAGCCCAGCTAATATTACCAGAAACTTTACCCGTATTTTCATATATGTCGTACATATAGCCTACTACTGTTGTAAGTGTACTCAATTCATTTTGCGACATGAACGAAATACCTGTTCCTTTTTCACCTGACATATAATTAATGTATGCCGGAGCCCAGCTGTGAAGATTAAATAAATGCTCTGTTTTTTTGTATGGCTCCGACGAATATTTAATACTGTCTCCTGTTTTTGATCCGGTTAAAGCAGATTCTTCTTTTACCAGATATTTATAGAGTGATGGTGAAAAGTCAGAAATTTCACTCAAATGCTTCCATAAAGCTGGACGAAATGGAGCTTCTGCCAGGCAATACCCATTAGAAGTATAGTTTGAATAAACTATTTTTTTGCCGTCCGGGCTTAAATCAGCATTACTGGCACCATATTCTGCCGAAGTTACCTGGTAAATCTCTGTACTTTTCAACTCTATAGCGTAAATATTTTCGATTCCGGAAAATGAACCATTAAAAAGCACATAATCTTTAGCAAAAACAGGGTTAGAAATTTCAGTAAATGTAGGAGACACCAATGTTTTGAATAATTGCGTTTTCAAATCAAAAGTCAGGATGCTTTTCCCCCTGGAATCGAGTTTTGTAAAAACAATTTTCAATCCATCTTCGGACCAGGAAGGATTCATATAAAAATCCGAATCAGAGGATACAACTGTAATTGTTTCTTTGCCGCTTTTAGTATCCATTAACACAATGGAACTTCTGTTTGAAGGATCAACACACACTGTAGCAAGTAATTTGCCATCATGTGAAAATGAAGGCGCGAAATAGCGGCTTTTCCTGGTTAAATTTAAAGTTTTAGCTGTGTTTCCATTATAAATTCTAATTACCGAATAATTCCGTTGCTGCCATCGGGGATCATCAATTGTTTCAGTCCAGGCAAGCAAATAATAATTATCGGAGGTTTTCAAAGCTGAAAATATGTCAGACGACAAATATCCGGGTGTCACAAGTATTTTTTTGTACCCTTTCGGGCCGGTAATCACAAATCGTGTTATATCATCCAAACCGGAAAGTTCGGAAACAACCAAGGTATCGTTCAGATAATGAGGATACTTATAGTTTTCATATTGTCTCTTTTTGAGACAGGTAAGTTTAGTAAATTGAGATTTCGGGGTATGTGAATCCTGGTATTTCCACATACTGTCCATGTCAGACATCGTCATTTTAAATAATTTTTCCTTACCGAATCCGGTTATTTTCTTAAGTCCATGATTGAAAGGAGTTAGTATGAATGGCTTACGGGCAACTTCATTTAGTGCACTAATCCATGGCTGGTACCCATACTTACGTCGAACATTTGCAACAAGTGTATACCCGAGTGAATATTGGTTGGGAACAAAAGTTTTGTAGGATCCCAAGGCAGCTTTATCATAAGAAAAGGCCCCTTCTTGAGTAAGCTGTGCCCGCAAAAGCATTTCGAAAGATGGTATACGGCCTCTGCCAGATTGGCTGAGGGCAGTTTCGGCACATACCGCGTCGCCTTCCATAAACCAGGACGGAACAAATGTACCATTGATCATAGTAGCCGCCTGTTCTCCTGTCAGCCACGACAACACTTTAGTAAATCCTTGATTTGTCCGGTCGATTTGTACTACATGCCTGTATTCATGAATTACAAGTTGATCTAGCCAATTCTGTGCATACGAATCCTGCGGCGGGCATGTATATAGCTCAATTCGTTTGGGAGCCCAAACAGTTAAAGCATTTGCTGTAATATTATAATTATGTAGTATGAGCGAAATAGGTTTAGGACTGTAATTTAGTGTTTTATTTCCTCTACGATTTATATAATCAAGCGTTGGAATCATTTCCTGAGCTTTCTTCTCAAAGTTCTCAGGGTAAATAATCCGGAAATGAGGCGTTTGTATCTGTCTCCATTTCAACGATGCAGGGTCCTGCCCAAGGTTGTAATATTGTCCAAACAACAAAACCGGAAACAAAAAAAAGCTTAAAAACCAAGAAAGACTCAGCAAATTCTTAAAACTCATGTCGGCCAATATTATGCTGCAAATATAAATAAGAAGCGGGAGCAATTACTTACCCCCGCTTTAATACATTAAGATGAAAAACTTAAGATGAAAACTAAACTAAGTTATAATCACGAAATAGAGTACTTAATTCATCGAAACTAAATGGTTTTTGAGCATATCCGTCGACCCCAGCTTTCAGGCATTCAGCTTTGTCAGGGTTTGTAGTGATGGCTATTATTGTTGTATGTCCTTTTTTAAGATAATCCAGTTCTATCTTACGGATTTCTTTAACTGCCTGCAGACCATCCATCTCCGGCATTTGAATATCCATAAGAATAAGATCATATTCCTTAACTTTGAATCTGCTCACAGCTTCGTTTCCGTTTTTTGCAACATCCACTTCGTGGCCATTACGCCTAAGGTAGAAAGTTGTGATCTTTTCAATCATTTCATCATCTTCAGCTAGTAAGATATTAAGTTTTTTCATCAGATCCTCATTATTATATTTTCCCATTTGTGTTTCCTCTAAGATATGTTGTAGCTTACTAGTCTATTTTGTAAATACTTTCTTGGTGATAATTTGCTTCCCGTTTAATAACTGAAGAATACAGACTCCTGCAGACCAGTTACCCGTTGGAAGATTTATACCGGAAGAAAGTGTCCCTTTTGATGTACTTATTAATTTCCCGTCGACACTAACCAAATTAGCAGTATATATATCGTTATTTGCACCGCTTATAATTACTTCTCCCGGTGTAACTGTTACAGCTGTCGGATCAGCGGCCTGCTCATCTATTGCCTGGGGTGAAGTGAAATGGATCTCAAATCTGTTAGACTTCATTTCCGGAGTATGATAGAAAGAATAAACAGAATCAGCTCTCAGGTCAATAAAATTATTAAGTTCTTTATCTTCAAGCATTACCGGATAGCGATATTCAAAGCCGGAGGCACCAATAGCAGAAATACTAAACATACCGGCTTTGGAGCAATTAATATTCATTGGAATATTAAGTGACGAATTAACCGAAGGGATCGTATTTATAGCATATTTCACATCATCATCCGACTGCAGATTTAAAGAAGGAGTATCAGTGTTTCCAAAAATTTTAATTGCATCTAGTTGATCATCGAAGCTGGAAGTTGAGTTTTCCATAACCCGGAACATAACCTCATCTTTTGTTCCATCACTATCATTAAGCTTAAGTTTGATGGAATTATTTTTAACAACAAGTTTTGTCCGGTTAATGTTACTGACACGTGAATTTTTATTTACGGTAAGAGAGCCCTGTGAACCTGCTTTTACAAAGAAACCTTGCATTGGAGCAATGAAACGACTTCCGTTGTTAAGAGAAACAGCATCGTCTCCGCCTGGAAGATATACAGAAAAATTCCCTGAACCAGAAGGATCCGGGTAATAAATAGCAGAAGCTATTGAATTACGTTGCCAGGAATTGTTATTATTGTTTTCCCAATCTAAGAAACAGGTGAATGGATTTCCTGTCAGATTGAGTCCATTGCCGGAGTTAGAAATTACAAATGATTTTTGTTCCTGGTTAGGTGTTCCTTCAAAAATCCTGGTATCACTGGATAAGGAATAAAGTTCATACCCCTGCATTACCTGTAAAGGATCATTGGTAGGTACAATATATCCTCCCCATTGTGAAGCAGACTCATCATATGAGCGCAGGTACATATTTAGAAACGTCTGAGATAAAGCTGATTCAACCGGCGACGAGATAAGATTTTTCTGCCCTTTTAAAACCGGATATTCGGATTGAATTTTACCTGAAACTTCTCCGTTAAGAATTAATGAAGATTTTTCTGAGATCGAATTCTTTAGGAGGAACTTGCCACTTCCCATTACAGAAAGATTACCGTTTACTTCAACTATTGCGTTTGGGTAAACAGTTATTGAAGAACCGGAATTAACAATTAAATTATTGGAAAATGCTTTGCCTGTAATTTCCGGGTTGTTAATTAAGGATACCACTGCAATATTTGAGTTATTTGCTGGTATTTTTTTGCCTGCCCAGTTTAATGGCTCATTCCAGTTTTGGTCCTGAGTACCTAACCAGTTATATTCAGTAATTAACGATCCATCAGGAAGTAAAGAAGCAGGATTTATACTAAGAACTGAACCTGCTCCACTGAAATGAGCGGATTGAATGACACCATTACCGGAAATATTTACTGCGGAACCTATAGAAAGTATACCTGTTACTGAAAGTTTTCCTGAAACGATATGATCAGACAAGGAATTGACTGAGAATGTATTCTTTACATTTATCTTACCATTACTATCAATGAGCAATAATGAATTTCCATTAATGCTGAGATTGTTGATTTTGATTTCCCCATTACATTTCAAATGAGCATCCCCCAGAAAAATAAGATTCTGATTATCACCGCGCAATAAACCTGTATTCGATACTTCTAAAATCCCTGACCCGGAGAAGGTTACATCCAGATTTTGAATAACTGTACGATCAATAATAATGGTATCATTATTTTGAGGAACAATACCTGCAGGTTGACCGTTTACCGACAATGACCAGGTTGAAGCGGAGCTAAATGCTGAATTGTTGCCAATTGAATATAATTTTATGCCATTTCGTCCGAAAGAATCAGGTATAAAGCAAACAGCCACAACCATAGTTATGGATATAAACTTTATTAAAAAACCTAATTTAAAATTCCTATCAGACATATGCACTGCGTTTGTTACATTTTTAAGGTCAATAAAGGAAAGAAAATTCATTCTATAACCTTCCAGACAAAATAACAAACAATATGCCTTATTAATTTACGATTTGATTACCAATCACATACAACATTAATATTGCAAGTTCATCTAAAGATATGTCCCATTTTGAAAAAAAGAAACCATTTGTTGAACGCTTTTGAAAAATAAAATGAATCAAATGGTGTTTTGTTCACACTAAGTCCGAATTAAATGATGCCTGCTTCACAAATCAGGAGTGATTCTTCTCAAAATAGTTCCAAACCGGATCATTAGGCGCAGATGCAATAATTGAAACCATATCCAATGTAACCGGATGAATAAAATTAAGTTTCCGGGCATGTAAATGAATGGAACCATCGGAATTGGAACGAGGATAACCATATTTTAAATCTCCCTTTATGGGACAGCCAATTCCGGCAAGTTGCGTACGAATCTGATGATGACGGCCGGTTTGAAGATCGATTTCAAGCAAGTAATAATTATCACTTCTTCCTATTAAAGTATAGGTTAGCGAAGCTTGTTGAGCATTCTTAGTTTTTTCACCTGTAATAAATGATTTATTCCTGGATTCATCGCGTCGGAGGTAATTTACAAGAGTATCACTTTCGTGCGGTGGTTTATTTTTTACAATTGCCCAGTATGTTTTTTTTATTTCCCTGTTTTTTATAAGTGCGTTGATCCTTGTTAAGGATTTACTTGTGCGGGCAAAAATAACAGCACCACTCACCGGTCGGTCGAGCCTGTGAACTACTCCCAGAAATACTTCACCTGATTTTTTGTATTTTACTTTTATATAATCCTTTACCAGATCAACCAGGGGCTTGTCACCGGTTTTGTCACCCTGTACTATCTGAGAGGGTAATTTATTGATAATAATTATGTGATTATCTTCAAAAAGAATATTCCCGACTAACAACTTCATTATGGTGCCAGAAGTATCAATATTGTTCTCTTTCATTTGGAAAATCAAGGGTTTTCACATCTGAAATATAATTCTGCACAGCAGCAACAATATCTTCACTCAGGTTCATATATCGGCGAAGGAATCTCGGGGAGAACTCCATCGTTATACCCAGCATATCATGTAAAACAAGTACCTGGCCATCAACACCTTTTCCTGCACCTATGCCGATAATCGGTATTTTTGCATTCCTGGCAACTTCTTCTGCCAGTCCTGCCGGTATTTTTTCAAGCACTATACCAAAACAGCCAGCTTTTTCGAGCAGACGTGCATCTTCCACAAGTTTACGTGCTTCCTTTTCTTCGGTAGCCCGGACCACATAGGTCCCAAATTTATGAATGGATTGCGGTGTCAATCCAAGGTGGCCCATTACCGGGATTCCGGCTGAAAGTATTCTTTCGACAGATTCAATAATTTCGACACCACCCTCTAATTTGACAGCATCGGCTCCCGATTCTTTCATGATCCGGATTGCTGATGAAAGCGCTTCTTTCCAGTTACCCTGGTATGTTCCGAAAGGCATATCAACCACAACGAAAGCCCGGTGGACACCTCTGACTACTGATGAAGCATGGTAAATCATATTATCCAAGGTGATCGGCAAGGTGCTGCTAAATCCTGCCATTACATTGGACGCCGAATCACCTACCAATATAATGTCAACTCCAGCTTTATCAAGCAATCGGGCCATAGAATAATCGTAGCCTGTAAGCATTGATATCTTGACACCTTTATGTTTCATCTCCTGAAGCACATGGGTGGTAACCTGCGACACTACTCCTGGTTTGGCAATCATGGATACCGTATTTTATGTTTATTGTTTTTTATAGATTCTCTACTAAAACCAGATTTAATCTTCAAAAATGCTCATTCAATTAAAAAGCGCACAAAATTACAAAGAATTACATTAAACGGTTAAAGAAAACTTAGCTTGGAAAATAGCGCTTCATATCGATAATCTGATGAAATCAATTACTCTACCTGTTTCACACATTATAAAATGTCAAAAAAAACCTTTTCTGCCGTTTTGTCAGCAACCCAATTCAGTCTGACAATACGAAATCTTCATCAACAATACACCCTTACTACACTTAGACCAATAACCATATATCTCTGTTTAACAGATATATACAATATAAAGTAATGCAATTATCAGTTTTTGGCACACATCCATTCTAAATAATAATCAAAACTGAGACATTTATGGCATAATGATTGAAATGAGACCCATGTCAACAAAAAAATTGCTTAACTGAAATAAATCATAATATAATGGGAAAAATAATTGGTATTGATCTTGGAACTACTAACTCATGCGTTTCTGTGATGGAAGGCAACGAACCAGTAGTAATTCCTAACAGTGAAGGGAAACGCACTACCCCTTCGATAGTTGCTTTTACTGAGAATGGCGAACGTAAAGTAGGTGATCCGGCCAAAAGGCAATCTATCACCAACCCTACTAAAACAGTTTCGTCAATCAAACGGTTTATGGGCGAAACCTACGACAGGGTAACAAAAGAAATCAAGCGTATGCCTTATACCGTAGTTAAAGGCGACAATAACACTCCACGGGTAAAAATTGATGACCGCACATTTACTCCGCAAGAAATCTCCGCCATCATTTTACAGAAAATGAAAAAAACTGCCGAAGACTACCTGGGACAACCTGTAACCGAAGCTGTTATTACTGTTCCAGCATATTTCAGCGATTCTCAACGTCAGGCAACAAAAGAAGCAGGCGAAATTGCGGGTCTTGTTGTAAAGCGTATTATCAATGAGCCAACCGCTGCGGCATTAGCTTACGGATTGGACAAAAAGCACAAAGATATTAAAGTAGCAGTTTATGACCTTGGTGGTGGTACTTTTGATATTTCCATCCTTGAATTAGGTGAAGGAGTATTTGAAGTTAAATCAACCAATGGCAATACACACCTTGGTGGTGATGATTTTGATCACCGTATCATTGATTGGTTAGCTAACGAATTCAAAAATGATGAAGGTATTGATCTTCATAAGGATGCTATGGCAATGCAGCGTTTGAAGGAAGCTGCCGAAAAAGCCAAGATAGAGTTATCAAGCTCATCATCTACCGAAATCAACCTACCTTATATTATGCCAGTTGATGGAATGCCAAAGCATCTTGTACGCACTTTGAGCAGGGCAAAATTCGAGCAACTTATTGATGACCTGGTTAGGGATACGATTGAACCATGCCGTAATGCGATGCGCGACGCTGGCCTTACCAATGCCGATATTGATGAAGTTATTCTGGTTGGCGGGTCAACACGTGTTCCTGTAATCCAGAAAGCTGTTGAAGATTTCTTTGGTAAAACCCCATCAAAAGGAGTAAATCCTGACGAAGTTGTAGCTATAGGCGCGGCTATCCAAGGCGGTGTACTTACCGGGGAAGTTAAAGATGTGCTTTTACTTGATGTAACTCCACTTTCATTAGGTATAGAAACATTGGGAGGAGTGATGACCAAACTTATTGAGTCGAACACAACTATCCCTACCAGGAAATCGGAAACATTCAGTACAGCATCAGACAATCAGCCTTCCGTTGAAATTCATATTCTACAGGGCGAACGTCCGATGGCAACAGGGAATAAGAGTCTTGGTCGTTTCCATCTCGATGGTATTCCACCAGCTATGCGCGGTGTACCGCAGGTTGAGGTTACATTTGATATTGACGCTAACGGGATTCTTCACGTTTCTGCCAAAGATAAAGGAACCGGGAAATCACAACAGATCCGTATAGAAGCATCTTCGGGACTTACCGATGCTGATATCAAAAGGATGAAAGAAGAAGCAGAAATCAATGCTGAAGCTGATCGCAAAGCAAAAGAAGAAATTGATAAAATCAATACTGCTGATTCATTGATCTTTCAGACAGAACGCCAGATTAAAGAATTTGGCGATAAACTTCCGGCTGATAAGAAAGAGCCGATTGAGCAAGCTCTGAATAAACTTCGTGAAGCACACAAAAACCGTGATATTGCAGGTATTGACAACTCAATGGCCGAATTAAACAGTGTATGGCAGGCTGCCAGCGAAGAGATGTATAAAACAACTCAGGATGCAGGTCAACCAGGAGCAGAACAACAAAGCCAGCCAGGACCTGATCAGTCGAAACCATCCGATCAGGAAGTTACTGACGTAGACTTTGAAGAGGTTAAATAATAATTCCTCACTATATCTCAGGGGCTGTATCTATTCGTGATACAGCCTCTTTTTTTTATCCGTGAATCCATGTTACTAAGAATCATTATTAATTGTTATGGAAGTGAATTTCAATCAAAAAAAACACAATATTTGTTCCCCATTTTAAAAACTATTTAAAACTAAACATCATGAAAAAAACATTACTTTTTAGATTGTTTACAATTTCCTTTTTGCTATTTGGCAGTTTAGGTTGGGTAAACGGACAAGCTTTGTTGGTTGAAAATTTCGACTATACAGCAGGTGCTTTGCTTACCGCAAATGGATGGAATGCCCATAGCGGAGCTGGTACACAAGCTATTGATGTAACAACAGGATTATCCTTTAATGGCTATGCTGGCTCTGGTATAGGCGGAGCTGCAAATTTGGATAATACTGGTGAAGATGTTAACAAAACATTCACTGAGCAAACCACTGGAACAGTATATGTTGCTCTTGTTATAAAGACTGAAGCTACAAATGGTGCCGGTTACTTTTTGAATTTAGGACAAACAACAATCGGTACTACGTTCTTCTCTAAAGTTTGGGTTAATGCAACAGGTGATGGAATTAATGTAGGTACCGCAACACCAGCAAGTTATGTTGCAATTACGCCTGGAACTCCAACATTGATAGTATTGAAACTTGAAATTGCTACCAAAACTACCAGTTTTTACGTTTTCAGTACATTTCCAACTACTGAACCTGTTATTGCTGATGGTACAGCTACAGAAACGGCCACATTCGCTAATGTTGGAAGTATTGCTTTAAGACAATTTGTTGCTGCTGAAAAAGTTGTTGTTGACGGAATCCGTGTTGCAACCACATGGGCTGATGCCGTTGCAGCTTCTACCACAGATATAACAGCACCTACTTTTAATGCTAATATAAGCGATGGCGAAATCAATGTTGCCATAAACACACCTATAATTTTAACTTTTGATGAAGCTATCCGTAATATAGACGATTCTGAAATTACAAATGCCAATGTAGCTGAACTATTAACACTAAAAGAAACAGATGGTGCTGGTACTGATGCAGCATTTACGGCAACTATTGATGCTGCTAAAAAAGTAATTACCGTTATACCATCTACTAACTTAAAAAATGGGCAGTTATATTATGCAGCAATTACTCCTGTGGAGGATGCAGCAAATAACGCTACTACAGTATCAAGCATGACTTTTACTACCATTGCTGCAAGTGCAGGTACTATTTCGGATGTAGCTGTTGCAGAAACAGGACCTTATTATGCTGGTGAAGCAGTTACAATAACATGGGTCTCCTCTAATGTAACAGATGTAAAAATTGAAGTATGGATACCAAGTGAGAATAGCTGGAGTGAACAGTTTGCTTCAATCCCATCAAATGGCAGTCAAGCACTAACAATTCCTATAGATGCACAATATTCCACTGACTATAAATTGCGTATTACCGATGCTACCAATCCTGCAGTTACAGCCGAAGGCAGTAAATTCACTATTATTGCAGTTGCCAGCGATCTCTTAACTTTAAGAACTCAGCCAGTGGGTGCAATTGTAAAATATACAGGTATAGCAACTATTACTTTCTCAAGGCCTACCACAGCCGGACGCAATCAAAAATATATCCAGGATGCTACCGCTGCTGTGTTGATTGATGATCCAACCACAGCTCCTGGATTTATTACAGGAACATATAATATTGGCGATGGCATTACCAATATTGTAGGTAAAATTGTTCTATATGGCGGACTTATAGAGTTTACTCCTACAGCGACTACAGGTGAGCCTGCTACAGGAATTGAAATAGTTCCTGAAGTTCGCACCCTTGCCAGTTTAACTTCAGCTGATCAATGCAAACTGGTTAAAATTGAAAATTTTGCGTTTAAAACTCCCCGGAAATTTGTCAAATCGCTTACTTATGCTATTGATGGATACGACAGCCTGGCGATCGCATACAGAACTATTTTTGCAGAATCTGATTATATTGGTGGTCAGGCACCAGTTGGGCCGATTTCATCAATAGTTCTTGTCGGACAGTATAACGCCCAAATGCAAATCACAGCCCGTTCGTGGTCGGATATGGTAATACCAACCTCAATTGCAGTTACTTCACCTGTAGGAGGAGAATCCTATCTACAAGGCTCAACTCAAACCATTACCTGGACAACAACTAATTTTACCGGAGATGTTAAAATAGAACTAACAGGTTCAAATCCATCAGTAATCGTCGCTTCAGTTGCTAATACAGGTAGTTATACCTGGGATATCCCTGTAACACTTGCAGTAGCCTCAGATTATAAAGTTATGATATCCGATGCTGTTGATGGAGATCCTATGGGCGAAAGTGCTGCAGTGTTTTCAATCACTGAAAAACCTTTTATCGCACCGGCAATTGTTATTACTGAAATAATGTATACTTCACCGGATGTTTCTGCCAAGCAGGAATGGGTAGAGCTGTATAACAATGGCACAACCTCTGTTGATATGGAAGGTTTTTATATCCTGGATTCCGACCCACTTCACAAAGCTGATCCGATTGTACTTCCAGCAGGTGCTGTTATAGCTCCCGGCGAATATTACACAATCGAAACCAGTGATAATGGTCAGCCAGAACTTTTCCCATTTATTCCTGATTTTATAAGTATAAAATTCAATTTCGGAAAAGCTGACGAAGTAAAAATCTTTCATAAAAACGGTCAGCTTATTGATTCGGTTTCGTACAACAGTGTAGATCCATGGCCAACGAGTCCTAACGGAGGTGGCTCATCACTTACACTTTGTGATCCTAATCTTGATAATAGTATTGCAAGCAGCTGGGAAGCTTCAGAAGATGCTTTTACCACACTACAAGGCACTACTATATTGGCTACACCTGGCAGTGGCTGTGTTTTACATACCGCCGTTAAACCTCAATCGCAGAGTGGAATTTCAGTTTATCCTAATCCAACCACTGATAATCTGTATATTTCGAATCCGGCTAACGGAATGCTTGAAATCACAGTTCTGTCGTCAATCGGTAAAACAGTCAAGGCAATTCAATCGAACCAGGGAGTAACATCTATAGATTTCTCCTCGATGCCAAAAGGTATCTATATGGTGAAGATGTTCAATAAAACCCTGAAAACGACCCAGATGAATAAAATTGTGGTCAACTAACTAAATTCAATTAACTATTTCCAGGCTGCTGATCCTTTCTCCAAATGTTGAAAGGATCAGCAGTTTCGTTTTAACTATATGCCTTTAACGGAGAACTTTACAATTATGCTCAACAAAATGTTCTGGTGTTGTTAGATTTTCTATGCAACGAGTACATTTATAGCAAAGAAGGATAAATCACATAATTCTGATAATGTCAAAAAAATATTATTTAATTCCAGAATAATATTTTTAATTGTGAACCATAAAGAAATGGCATTTAAATTTTAAATTGCCTGTTGTTTAACTGATTAACTTACATTTTAAGATAAGCCTGCTTTTTGAAAAGTCAGCAGCGATTATTTTATTGCACGAATAAAATATTAGTGCCTCCTTAATTGTTATTTTTGAAGTATGAATTTAAACTTATGAAGAAATTACTCTTACTTGCACTCCTGATCACAACCACATTTACCGTTTGGTCCCAAAAAAGTGAACCTTTGCGCCTTGAAATACCCGCGCCATCAGGGAGTGATCCTTTTAATTACGTAGCTGCAGGGAAATATGGGATTTGTATTTTTTTTCCAACCGTTAGTGGAAGCGGTAAAGACAGCATAAGCTGGTCGTTTACAATGACTGATGATCAACTTAAGGAAAAATGGCATAGAATGGTTCCTCTTCATAAGGATGTTACATACTTAAAAAGCTTATCAACAAAAGAAGCTGTTTATTTGCTTTTTCATGATACGAAACAGAATAAAGAGGGCAATATTTTTGTTTTCATGATTATTCCCCGCCTCCAGGCAATAACCGAACACAGAGCAAGTATACCTGAAAAAGCTGAAGTGGTTGACTTCGAAATATCAGATAATGTAGCTTATATTGGATACAACAGCCGAAAAAGCCAACCCGGAATAATAGGTTTTTCACTCGTAACCGGCGAAAAAAGCAAATACGAAATTACATCCGAAAAAGATGCTTTGTTGCTTGATATATCAGTTGATACAGCACGAAAAGATATCTTTGCGACATATAAAATCCAGTATTCATCTACGCGCAACCACTTATTTGTAAACCAGTATAGTTTACCGGGCACACTTGTTAAAACATTCGATTTTTCCGAACAGGTTGAGAAAAAGAATTTTAACTCGGCTCAATTCATTCCCCGCGGTGAAGGAAATGGAATGGTAGCCGGTACTTATGGATTTAATGTAACAAGTACCCGCAGGCAATACGATTATTATGACAATTATTATAACAGCTACTACTATAATTATTATTCCCCATATTACTCCAGACAACCCGATTACGATGCGAATGAAGACAAAACCCCGGTATCGGATGGCTATTTCACCGCTACAGTAACCAATGGAGTTGCCGACAAAATAAAATATTATAACTTCAGTGGATTTAGCAATGCGTTCAAGTATATTACTGATCCCAATGCGCTGCGTGCCAAAGCCAGACCAATTAAGAAAAAGGAGAAAACTTCAGAAATTGAATCAACCAATGCTGACGTCCTTAATGATAAAACACTCAACCTCAGGCTTATTACACATGAATTATTAGTTAACAACGGGCAGGTTATAATTTCATCCGAAGCCTACTCCCCCGAGTATCATACTAATACTCAAATGTCGTATGATTTCTATGGCAGAGCCTTCCCTACTTCATACCAGGTTTTCGATGGGTTTCGTTATTCACACGCATTTGTAGCCGGATTCGACAGCAGTGGTAATATGTTATGGAATAACGGGATGGAGATGCGGGATATTATTACCAAATACCTGAACCGGAAACTAAACTGCCTGTTCGAAAACGATGAGACCGTACTTTATTATAATGCCAATAACAAAGTCGCGTTTAAAACTATAAAAGGAAACACTATAATTGAGAATACCGCCTATACAACCCTGGTACCAAAACGCAGCAATGATCAGCCTTACGATGAATACCTTGGCACCATAGAACATTGGTATGATGATTACTTTATAGCAACCGGATACCAAACCATCAGGAATAATTACCTCGAAAGCAATAAGCGAAATGTATTCTATATCAGCAAGATGGCCTTTAGGTAGTTCGGAAGGAAATTCAATATGCAATTTGACTATTTGATAAGAAACCGGGCATAAGTATTTCCGGTTTTTGCATAGTGTTTTAAGTACTTATTTGATTGAACAACAGATATCTGACCGAACACATTAATTAGTTTGGATTTGAATAACACTGACTACTTTGTGACCTTTAATTCTACACGGCGATTAAGTGTCCTACCCTCAGCGGTTCCATTATCAGCAACGGGATTCTTTTTACCAAGGAATATTTTCTTTATTCTTGAATTGCTTATTCCCTTTTTATTCAGATAATTAGATATATAATCAGTCCGTTTTTCCGATAGGTGAAAATTCTTGTATTCCGCTTCATTCGCATCTTCGTAACCGGTCGCTAAAAGTATCGATTTCGGGTGAGATTTCATATATTCAGCAATTTCATCCAGGATGATGGTGTTCCTATATGTTTGTATTACAGCAGTACTACCCGGATCGAAATAAACTATTTTCATAAAAGCAATCTCGGGCTCCTTTTCCTTAACGATCAACCTGGGACACCCATTATTGGAGATAACTCCAGGAACATTAGGACAATTATCTTTGTTATCAGGAACTCCATCGCCATCCGTGTCCGGGCATCCGGAGAAAGCAACAAGTCCTTTTATATCCGGGCATACATCATCTTTATCTGCAATTCCGTCGCCATCACGATCCGGACAGCCACTTAGTTCCTTTTTACCGGCCGCTAACGGGCAAGCATCCTGGCTGTCAATTATTCCGTCTCCATCAGAATCCGGACAACCAGCAAGTTCTTTTCTACCACTTACATCAGGACACTTGTCATCCTGGTCAATCACACCATCTCCATCCCGGTCAGGACATCCGGCGAATTCGTTTTTCCCCGGTACGTCAGGACACTTGTCAAAAATGTCAGCTATACCATCATTATCTTTATCAGGACATCCGTGAAGTTGTTTCAATCCCGCAACATTAGGGCAATCATCTTCCCTGTCAATTACACCATCGCCGTCTTTGTCAGGGCAACCATTAAATTCAATTCCCCCGGCTACGTCCGGACAAAGATCATCCTTGTCGGCTATACCATCATTGTCATGATCAGGGCAACCAGCAAGTTCGGCTTTGCCGTAAAGTCCCGGACACAAATCGTCTTTGTCAATAACCCCGTCATTATCTGTATCTTTAACACCAATCCGAATTTGCAGACCAACCGAAGCATAACTGTAATGATCATTATTTTTTTTGACTTTATCCGTAAAGTCAAGATTTGTGCCACCAAATATAGTGTGATCACCATATTCCAGATTAACCGAAAAATTATTATTCAATTTATATACTGCCTCCGCGCCTAAAGGAAGGAAGAATTTATGCTGCACTACAGCATGTTTCTTCAAAAGTTCTCCTGATTCCAAATCATTAAGTTTTGATTTGAATGAACTTATGCCAGCTCCCGAATAGAAATAAAACTTTAACAAAGTTTTTTCATCAAAATCCGGGATGTATTCAGCCAATACTTCATTAATATCTACAGTGAGGTTCAAACCGCAATCCCATAACCTGGAACTGAAAACCATGTTTTGATCAGGTCTTTTACTATACAGATTAGTTTTCAGGAATTGTCCCTGAAGCCCGAATATCGGGCTAATTTTATATCCCAACACGAAACCAAAGGCAAACCGGGGGTATTGATTCCATAATTTCTTACCGTTTAAGTCTCCATAATACTGACTTAATCCAACATTTGGCTCAATATAAAAATTGCTCTTCAGAATTGGGTTTTTGAAAATATTCTGAGCCGATAATGTAATCCCAATCAGGCTAAATACTGCAATTGAGCAAGCAATCAAAGTATTCATGACTTGATTGATTTTCATAGCTTTCATATTCGTAAATAGCATAAACTATTGTAACACAAAATGAAACATAATTGCAAATGTAACAAATAGTTTAAGCTTATGTTTCATTTGATTTAAGAAATAGTGATAAACAAAAATGGCTGATAAAATTTATCAGCCATTTTTCAAAGAAGTGGAATAAGAATTATTTGGTAATCTTTATTTCAACTCTGCGATTAAGAGCGCGGCCTTCTTTTGTATTGTTATCGGCAACAGGTTTGCTTTTACCAAAAAATGCTTTATCTATTTTCAAGGATGTCATACCTTTTTTCTTCAGATAATTAATGACAAAGTCGGCACGTTTTTCAGACAGACGAAGGTTATATTCTACTGACTCGCGATTATCTGCATGCCCGGTTACCGAAATGGTTGCCTGGGGATGTTCATTCATAAAAGCAGCAATTTCATTCAGTTCAATAGTATATTTATCAATAACGACACTTCCGTCGGAATTGAAATATACCGTTTTTTCAGCCAGTGGGCCTTTGTCTTCCGGGCAACCAAAATTTGCTGCAACTCCGGCTACTTCGGGGCATTTGTCATTATTATCAGGAATACCATCACCATCAGTGTCAGGACATCCTTTGAACTGAGCCAGGCCTTTTATATCGGGGCAGGCATCTTCATTATCAATAATGCCATCACCATCGCGGTCAGGACATCCGGCAAACTCTTTTATACCTGCCACATCCGGACATTTATCGTCTTTATCGGCAATTCCGTCATTATC
Source organism: Bacteroidales bacterium (assembly GCA_963665485.1). Classification (GTDB taxonomy): domain Bacteria; phylum Bacteroidota; class Bacteroidia; order Bacteroidales; family UBA4417; genus UBA4417. The sequence continues at coordinate 4,811,874 of OY762227.1, forward strand.
TTTATCCGGGCATCCGCCAAACTCAGCTTTTCCGGCAGCGTTGGGGCAAGCATCCTCTGTATCAATAATACCATCACCATCTGAATCCGGGCAACCTTTAAATTCCGCTTTCCCGGCAACTTCGGGACAAGCATCTTCTTTATCAGCTATACCGTCATTGTCTTTATCAGGGCAGCCTGCAAGCTCAATTTTACCATAAGCATCAGGACAAGCATCTTTTTTATCTTTTATGCCATCGGCATCTTTATCGAAAGGTCCAAGCTTGATCTGAAGCCCGGCAGATGCATAACTGTAATGATCATTTCTCTTTTCGCCATCAGTAAAATCCAGAGCGTCACTATTAAAAACGATATGATCGCCATATTCAACATTTATAGCCAGGCTCTTACTTAAACGGAATGAAGCTCCGGCACCTAAAGGAACAAAAAATTCATTTTGCCTGTTAGCATACGAATTAACTACAACACTTGGAGTAATGCTTTCAAGAGTAGACTTGAATGAATTAAATCCGGCCCCGCCAAAAAGGTAGAAATTTACAAATCTCTTTTCGTTGTATTCTGCAAAAATTTCGTTGATATTTATTGTCAGATTCAGCGCCGCGTCCCATAAATCAGATTTAAGCTTGAGATTCTGATCATCTCTTTCGCCTTTAAGCTTGGTCTTGACAAATTGGCCGCGGACTCCAAAAACCGGACTGATCTGGTAACCCAAAACTGCACCATAGCCAAACTGGAATTCCTTGTTTGTAAGATTTGGCTTGTTAATATCACCAAAATACTGGGATACACCAATATTGGGCTGAAGGTAAAAATAACTAATCATTTTCGTATTATTCTGTTTAACCTGAGCCCAGGTTGAAACCGAGATTAGGTTAAACGCGATAATTGAAAAAACAATTAAAGCCTTTTTGATTTGGTTGTTTCTCATTGTCGAAAAGTTAAATGAAGTACAAGTTTCCATATTACTCACAAAAATAAAGAAAAAATGTTCTGTAAACCTTATTTCACTGCATATAAATAAACTAATAATCAGAGAAGAAAGCAAAAACAAATAAGGTGTTTGATTTCTTACCGGAAAATCATTTCAACATCAGGAATATTTACTTAAAGACAGGTAATAGTCTTATTAGTTGAGTTGGTAATTAAGATGTAGCCCATAAATAGAATAGACTGGAACTAACCAGTCTATTCTATTGACTAACTATCTGTATTTCTGCTATTTAATCAATTTAATCTCAACCCTTCGATTTTTAGCCCGTCCTTCAGCGGTTTTATTATTATCAACAGGCTTGGTCTTCCCATAATAAGATTTAAGCAAACGCTCTTTCGGAATTCCTTTTTTAACAAGATAATCATAAACAAAGCCAGCTCGTTTTTCCGAAAGCTTCATATTATACTCATCGCTTTCGAGTGAATCAGTATATCCTTCAACCGCTACTTTAGCATCAACATGATCCTTCAGGATTGCAACAATTTCGTCAAGTGTAGTAGTATATTCAGGCAGAACAACGGACTTGGCTGATCCGAAACAAACTGTTTCAGCGAATTCAAAATTAATAACCTCAGGGCAACCCGAGTTTGAACCAACACCCGCAACATCCGGGCATTTATCCTCGTTGTCGGCTATACCGTCATTATCCGAATCAGGGCAACCATGCATTTTTTCCAGACCTTTCACATCCGGACATGCATCATCCTTATCCGCAATTCCATCGCTATCGCGGTCAGGGCAACCGTCAAGTTCTTTCGGACCAGCGGCATCAGGACATTTATCCGATTTATCTGTAATCCCGTCATTATCTTTATCCGGACAACCATTAAGTTCCAGCTTCCCGGCAGCGTTCGGACAGGTATCCTGGCTATCGATCACACCATCGCCATCGGTATCCGGGCAGCCTTTAAACTCCGGACTTCCATAAACATCGGGGCAAGCATCATCTTTATCAGCTATACCATCATTGTCTTTATCCGGGCAACCGCCTAGTTTTATTCTGCCAAAAACAGCAGGGCAAAGATCATCTTTGTCAATCACACCATCATCATCAGTATCCTTCATCCCAATTTTAATCTGTAACCCTGCCGACACATAATTGTAATGGTCATTATTTCCTTTGCCAGAATCGATGAAATCAAGTTTTGTGCCTCCAAATACCGTCCGATCACCATATTCGAAATTTACTGAAAGTGAATTGTTTAGCCTGATTGACGCGCCTGCGCCAACCGGAAGAAAAAAGGTATTCTGCATTTTAGCATGTTCATTGGAGTTCAAACCCGATTCAATATCAGTAAGGGTAGATTTATAGTTTGTTACTCCTGCTCCTGTAAAGAGGTAAAAATTAAGCAGCCGCTTACGATTATACTCCGAAAAAATTTCATTGATATTGATTGTGAGTTGCAATGAGGCATCCCACATGTTTGATTTCAGGATGTTGTTCTTATCAGTTCTTTTGCTGTACAAATTGTCTTTAACGAACTGCCCGCGAAATCCAAAAACAGGTTTTACCTGGTAACCTACTATTGTTCCAAAAGCAAATTTCGGATTCTGATTCCAGTAATCTTTACTATTCAAATCTCCAAAGTATTCATTAATTCCAATGTTGGGCTGTAGATAAAAATAGCTCTTCATCTTCTCATTTCTATTTCTATTCTGCGCAAAAGAGTTAACCGATAAAGATGTAATTGCATAAATTGAGAACAAAAGAATTGCTTTCCCGAACCACCTGTTTTTCATATTCACTAAAATTAATACATTGCTAATAATACCGCAAACAAATATAAAAAAAATAATTATGATTTTGGAATATATTGTTTTTAAACAATAAAAAAACGATTTCTTAACTGTTTTGACGATAATTGCTGGAAAAAATGAAGGGCTTGCGCTCATAAATATAGATTTGTGCTGACCAAAGGCCAACGGAACATTCGTGAAAGGAAAAAAGGAAAAACTGACGTAAATTCTTTTCACCCGTACCAGATTAAAATTGGATAAAAAAGCAAAAAAAAGACCGGAAAAATCCAGTCTTTTGTTTAGAGCAATTGCTTAATCTAAAGTTATTTTATCGATTTGATTTCAACCCTGCGATTTTTAGCACGTCCTTCAAGAGTTTTATTCGTGGCAACCGATTTACTTTCGCCGAAGAATGATTTAACCAGACGGTCTTTATTAATCCCCTTCTTAGCAAGATAATTTATAACATAATCGGCACGTTTTCCTGAAAGCAACATATTATAAGCCGCTGGCCCCTGTGAATCTGCATAGCCTTCAATTGATAATTGAATGTCCGGATTTTCCTGCATAAGGGTAACAACATCATTCAGATCCTTAATGAATTTAGTGGCCAATACTGTTTTATCAAAGTTAAAGTATACAACTTTGAAGTATTCGAACAGTTTAACTTCCGGACATCCGAAATTAGAAACAACACCTACCACATCAGGACATTTATCCACATTATCAGCAATGCCGTCGCCATCTGTATCAGGACAACCATTATACAGGGGAAGACCTTTTACATCAGGACAGGCATCGTCGTTGTCAGCAATGGCGTCACCATCGCGATCCGGACAACCGGCGAGTTCTTTCGTCCCGGAAGCCTCAGGACATTTATCATCTTTATCTGCTATACCATCTTTATCTTTGTCAGGACAGCCATTAAGATCTTTGTTTCCTGCTGCGACAGGACAATCATCCTGGCTGTCAATAATACCATCTCCATCCGTATCAGGGCAACCTTTGAATTCTGGTTTCCCTGCAATATCCGGGCAGGCATCATCTTTATCAGCGATCATGTCATTGTCTTTATCGGGACAGCCTGCCAAATCAATTTTGCCAAAAGTGACCGGACATAAATCATCTTTATCTCTAACACCATCGTCATCAGTATCTTTAACACCAAAGTTGATCTGCAATCCAGCTGATGCATAACTATAGTGGTCGTGATTGCTTTTTCCCCCATCGGTAAAATCCAGTTTCGTATGTTCGAATATGGTACGATCCCCATATTCAAGGTTAATGGAGAATGTATTACTCAACCTGAACGCAGCTCCCATACCAACAGGAAGGAAGAAAGCGGTTTGCCTGTCAGTATGTTGGTTTAGAATTACTCCGGTTGGAATATCTTCAAGCTTTGATTTAAAAGATGAAATACCAGCGCCGGTAAAAAAATAAAAATTCGCAAACCGTTTGGCATTATATTTTGAGAAAATCTCATTAATGTTGACAGTCAGATTCAGAGCTCCGTCCAAAAAGTCAGAAGTCAATAATTTATCCTGGTCAGTTCTTTTGCTATATAAATTACCTTTTACAAACTGCCCCCGAACCCCGAATAAAGGACAAAGCTGATAGCCTAATACAGCTCCGAATGCAAACTTTGGATTTAGATTTGTTAAATTTGGCTTGCTAAGGTCACCAAAATACTCACTTATACCAATACTAGGTTGTAAGTATAAATAACCCTTAAAAGGGATGTTTGCACTATCTTTTTGTCCAAAAGTTTTGAGGGAAAAAACATGCAAAAAAATAATTAAAGAAATAATTATTGTCTGCCGGGTAATGCCATGAGAATAGTTCATAAATTGTGCCTTAAAGAATGCTCATAAAATCAAATTATTCACAAATATAGTTTAAAGCAATTATATAAGCAAAAATTCTCTTACATTTTAAGTTGTAAAAGCCTGAATATCTATACGCGTCATTTCTTTGGGGAAAGAATTACATTTTCTTTTTCCTTTACTTTTATAATTTAATTCGGATTTAAAATTTATACTTAATAATCTCTATGTTATACCGGCCTATTCCAGGCATTTCTTAAACCTGGTATAAAAATGGTATAAAACAATTGCAGCCGTTACAGAAACATTAAAAGAATGCTTGGTGCCAAACTGTGGTATTTCAATACATGCATCCACAATCTCCATTATTGATTCACTTACACCAGTAACTTCATTTCCAAAAACCAAAGCTATTTTCTCGGATGCTGCGGGAGAATAATCTTCAAGATTAGAACTACCGAACGCCTGCTCAATTGCAATAACCTTATAACCAGCATCTTTCAATTGATGTACAGCCAGAGATGTATCTGCAAAATATTGCCATTTAACTGATTCGGTCGCACCTAATGCCGATTTATTGATTTCCCGGTTGGGTGGAGTTGCCGTAATTCCACACAGATATAATTCCTCAATCCTGAATGCATCAGAAGTCCGGAAAATAGACCCAATATTGTGCTGGCTCCTGACATTGTCGAGAACACATATTACCGGAAGTTTTACGAGTTCATTAAATTTCTCAACACTAACCCTGTTGAGTTCTTCCATATTTAGTTTGCGCATAACATTGAATTAACCAGCAAATTTATGAGTTTTCGAACACTAATAAATGTAAAATTTATTAACACTATACCCGGGTAAGGAATAATCCAGACAGATAATCCTATATTTGCCGTAATAAATAATCGAGCAAAGAAGTGGCAAAAGGCAAAGAATCTGAAGAAATTGTGGTAACACCACTTATGAAACAGTACAATACCATCAAGGCTAAATACCCTGATGCGCTCCTATTGTTCAGGGTCGGTGATTTTTACGAAACATTCGGTGCTGACGCAATAAAAGCGTCGGAAATACTGGGTATAATTCTTACCCGCCGGGCAAATGGTTCAGCAGCTTACATTGAACTAGCCGGTTTTCCGCATCACTCACTCGACACATACCTTCCAAAACTTGTCAGAGCCGGTTACCGGGTAGCCATATGCGATCAACTGGAAGATCCGAAACTCACTAAAACAATTGTCAAACGTGGTGTTACAGAACTGGTAACACCAGGAGTTTCGTACAACGATAAAATTCTTGAAAACAAAGAGAATAATTTCCTGGCGTGCATCCACTTGCTTCCGAAAGCTTCAGGAATTGCATTCCTGGATATATCAACCGGCGAGTTTTTGGTAGCGCAAGGCTCAAACGATTATATTGAAAAGCTTCTGCAGACTTTTCGTCCATCGGAAGTAATTGTACAAAAGAATAAACGCCAGCAATTTGTTGAAACTTTTGGCGACAAGTTTTATTTCTCCTATTTTGATGAATGGGTCTTTACAATTGAATTTACCAAAGAGTTACTGCTCAAGCAATTTGGTACAGTTTCACTCAAAGGATTTGGAATAAGTGAACTTGAAAACGGCGTAATAGCTGCCGGAATTGCATTGTATTATCTTTCCGAAACCCAGCACGACAAAGTGCAGCATATCTGCAAAATATCGCGTATTGAGGAAGATCATTATGTATGGCTCGATAAGTTTACAGTTCGAAATCTTGAATTGCTTCAATCGCCAAACGATAACGCGAATACGCTTCTGTCAACTATCGACCAGACTATCTCACCCATGGGTTCGCGACTCCTGAAGCGATGGATCTTACTCCCGCTAAAGGACCGGCTTCCTGTTACCGAACGCCACGAAATTGTTGATTATTACCTTAAGAATGAATCGTTTACCGAAGCAGTTGAACAGCATATTAAAACCATCGGCGACCTCGAAAGACTGATTTCGAAAGTGGCTGTCAGCAGGGTTAATCCACGTGAAGTATTGCAGATACGACGCGCTTTGCAGGCACTTTTACCTATTAAATCTGCCTGCCTGAGCGCTTCGCACGAAGCACTTAATCACCTGGGAGCCCAAATAAATCCCTGCGAACTTATTGCTGATAAAATCGGGCAAACCATTCAGGATGATCCGCCGACCATGGTTTCGAAAGGGCAGGTGATTGCTCCCGGAGTTTCGGCTGAACTGGATGAACTGAGAGGATTAGCATACTCCGGAAAAGATTATCTTATTAAACTTCAGCAACGAGAAATTGAGCGAACAGGAATTACTTCGCTGAAAGTAAGTTTTAATAACGTTTTTGGCTATTACCTCGAAGTAACCAACTCGCATAAGGACAAAGTACCACCTGAGTGGACGCGCAAACAAACCCTGGTAAATGCCGAACGTTATATAACCGAGGAACTGAAAGAATATGAACAAAAAATCCTGGGAGCCGAAGAAAAAATATTTGATATTGAAAACAGGCTTTACAATGAGCTGATACTTCACCTTGCGGAGTATGTGCAACCGATACAACTAAATGCGCAGCTTATTGCCCGTCTCGATTGCCTGCTATCATTTGCCCGTGTAGCAAAGACCAATCGTTACGTGAAGCCTATACTCAATGATTCCTATACTCTTGATATTAAAAACGGCCGTCATCCTGTAATTGAAAAACATTTGCCCACAGGCGAAGAATACATAGCCAACGATGTTGTGCTTGATAACGATGGTCAGCAAATCATTATTCTTACAGGACCGAACATGTCGGGAAAGTCGGCGCTGCTGAGGCAAACGGCGCTTATTGTGCTGATGGCACAGATCGGAAGCTTTGTGCCTGCTGATGAAGCAAAAATAGGCATGGTTGATAAAATATTTACACGGGTAGGAGCTTCGGATAATATAACTTCAGGCGAATCGACCTTTATGGTTGAAATGAACGAAACTGCCAGTATTCTGAATAACATTTCGAACCGCAGCCTGATACTGCTGGATGAAATCGGGCGTGGTACCAGTACATACGACGGTATTTCAATAGCCCGGGCCATTGCAGAATACCTGCACGATCATCCTCTCTATCGCGCAAAGGTATTGTTTGCCACACACTACCACGAACTGAATGAAATGGCTACGAGCAAACCCCGAATCCGCAATTATCATGTTGCTGTAAAAGAAATAGGGAAGAAAGTAATATTTCTACGCAAGCTGACTCCCGGAGGCAGCGAACACAGTTTTGGTATACATGTAGCCCGTATGGCCGGCATGCCGGGAAGTGTGTTACAAAGAGCCACGAACATACTTTCACAGCTCGAAAAGAAGCATGTAACTGACGATCAGGAAAATGGCAGTATTTCATCAAAAAATGAGAAAAAAGGAGAAGATCTGCAACTGAGTTTTTTTCAACTTGATGATCCGTTGCTGGAGCGTATCCGGGATGATATTATGGCTTTGGATATTAACACCTTAACGCCGGTAGAAGCATTGATGAAACTTAATGAGATTAAAAATTTACTTAAAAAATATTAGATAAGCTTTTGGAATTGGAAAATGTGTGTATATTTGCACCTCCAAAACGGTTAATAATGCGGAAGTAGCTCAGTTGGTAGAGCACGACCTTGCCAAGGTCGGGGTCGCGAGTTCGAGTCTCGTTTTCCGCTCAGCCAAAAGACCTCCTGTAAATTACATGGAGGTTTTTTTTCAGGCGCCCGAATGGTGAAATAGGTAGACACGAAGGACTTAAAATCCTTTGGCCATTGCGGCCGTGCCGGTTCGATTCCGGCTTCGGGTACAGAAAGCCTCGTATTAACGGGGCTTTCGTCATTTTGAAGGGTCGGTGCAGAAAAACACTTTTAGATAAAATCACTCTATAATTAAGAATTCCCGGATTTTATCAAGCAAATCCTCTTTGCCCACTGGCTTAGTCATATATTCGTCGCAACCTGCTTCAATGCATTTAGCCCGCATTCCGGCTTCAGCATAGGCTGTTATTGCGATGATTGGAAGATCTTTTCTAAACTTCTTTATTTCACGTGTAGCTATAAGGCCATTCATTTTAGGCATTTTAAGATCCATCAAAACTAATTTTATTTCAGGGATCAGCCTGCAAAATTCCACCGCTTCATCACCATCTTCAGCTCTTATAACTTCATAATTATTATCTAACGATAATTCAAACAACAGGTATCCATATGGTTCATCTTCGGCGACAAGTATTACCGGACGTTGTAAACCTGAGACTTTATGCTCTGAGGATCTTGATGTGGTTATATGCGATGAATCTAATTCCCATGGAATTGTAAAAGTAAATATGCTGCCTACGCCTTTAGTTGATTCGGCTTTGATTGTTCCACCGAGTAAGTTAATCATACCTTTTACAATAGCTAATCCAAGCCCGCTTCCTTCATGTTTTCTTGTTGTAGAAAAATCCTCCTGCGAGAAGTGATCAAAAATAATAGAAAGCGCTTCAGTACTGATCCCGATTCCTGAATCTTTAACATAAAATTCAATGAAATTGACTTTTATGGAAACGCCTATTTCAATTACCCCTTCTTTTGTGAATTTCAAAGCATTATCCACCAAATGAGCTAGTATTTTCTTCAGAAAACCTCTATCTGATTTGACAAATACAGAATTAAACGATTCCTGTTTTTGGATGATCAATTCAATGCCCTTTTTTGCGCATTGAGATTGAAATTGTTTATATATATCATCTATGATATAGCCAGGAGAAAACTCGGTCATTGTTACTTCCAGATTATCAGAAGTGATTAACGAAATATCCATGTAATCTGAAATAGTTTGCATGAGACGATTACTGCTTAGATTAAGCACCTCAAGGAACTCCTTCTTCTCTGACTCTGAGAAAGAAGGATCAAGAGTCATAGGCGCAAAGCCAAGAATCCCATTTAGTGGTGTTCGTATTTCGTGTGAGATGTTATTCATGAAAGCTGTTTTGAGCCTGTTACTGGCTTCAGCCTTATCTCTGGCAGCAATTAATTCGATATTAATCTGCTCCAGATCCTTGGTACGCACTTTAACTTTTTCCTCTAAAATCTGGTTCTGATTTCCTAATTGTTGGATCAGAAACTTTGTGAAAAGCAAGTTTTTAATTCGTAAGCCAACTTCAACCAGATCAAAAGGTTTTGTTAAGAAATCGGATGCTCCCTCTGACAGTGCTCTTTGCTTCGCATCTTTGGATATATCAGCAGTTAGTACCAAAACAGGCACGAAAGTCTTGGCTAAAACAAACGGTTTAAGTAATTGCAGAACTTCAAAACCGGAAAGGTAAGGCATCGACAGATCAAGTAAGATGAGGTCAGGATCAAATGTTTGAAAAAGAGAAATAACCTTCCGGGGATCAGTTGTGGTTTTTATATTATCATAGCCCTGCATCTCAAGAAAGCCTTCCAAAACATCCAGGTTTGCAACCTGATCATCTACTATCAGTATGTTTGAATTTTTTAAAGTCGCGTCAATCATTTTCCTGTGTGGGTTTGTTTGTTGAAATTTTGTCGTGCAAGTCTTTTATTTGCCAATGAACTCATCAATTACTTTCAGATAATCAAGCACATGCTGTGGCTTGGCTACTTATTTCCGTGTTCCAGCCTTCAGCTTTTAAAGTTGATAATCTGCCCAAGGATTTAGTCCTGATGTTAGAATCAGCATAATTTGCTTCCTTTGTATATCCAATGTGTTCAGTGAATAAGTCGTTGATTTTGAAAAAACTACCCTTTTCAACGCGTGTATTAGATACCACATAAGGAATTTTACGCAAAGCTTTGAAGAATTTTTCTTCACATTTTCGCATAACACTTTCTGCCTTTTTACTCTCAGTTACATCGTAAACAGCGCCGTAAGTACCCAAATAGTTATTGTTATTATCAAATTTGGGAACAGCATTTAAATGCATATATCTGGCTTCCCTTTTTTCTGTAAAAATCTGAAAATCAAATGTATTCTCATTTCCTTTTTTTCTGGTTGATTGCTCTTCTCTTATATGCAATTTCTCTTCCGAATATTTTTGATCAGATATTTTCAGCGGAATGCTAGGTTTGCCTACTATTATTCCATCTTCAAACGGATAGATAGCTGAGACTTTGATCCAAATAGTTTCTCTGTTTCCGTTGATACAACTGTATTCAATTCCGTAAAATTCATTAAAACGGTTATTCTTTATTACATCCAACATGAAAGTTTTATTATCAGGAGGTATAAAGTCGAAATAATTCTGTCCAATCCTGTTCCCTGGCTCATGATTGAGAAATTCCCCGATTGATGGGCTTACAAATTTGATAATGCTTTCATTAGAAACTTCAGATTTTACATTATTGGGAAATTCAATGAGTTTAGTATATTGTTCTTCGCTAAATTGTAGTTTTTCTCCAATCAAAATTACATTGTTGGAATCTAGAAGCGGGAGATAATTATGGTTGCTTTTTTGTTTTGTAACTATAGTTTTGGATGGTTCATCATTTCGCATAGCAAGTCCTACCTGGAGTACATAAAGTTCAAATAATAGCTTCAACAATTCGGACTCCTTTTGAGGAAGCGCTACCATTGCTGATTTCTGTTTAAAAAGATCTTCAGCCTTTCTCTGGATGGTAGTATCAGAAGACAGCTTGTTTTTCTTCATTGTAAGTCTAATTTCATCCTGAGTCAGTCACTAATACTCTGGAATAAGTACTAAAATCAAGTAGTATTTCAAATAAAATAATTCTGTTTCACTGCGAAAGTAATGCTTTATTTACATTATATTATATATTCACTATTATTGTGTAAGTTTATATTACTTTTAAAACCATGTTTGTTATTTTATTTTACATATGCGATCATGAAAAGAAAATATTAGAATATTCAATCAGGTACGCAAACCTTTTCAATTTTGAAGTCATAAAACCTGATAGAATCAAGTCACAACAAGCCAAAAGAGCAAATCAACAGTTTCCGGTAACTCTTCAGCGGAGAGAACCACTAAACATTATAGAGAATTCCAGCCTTTTTTCTTAAGCAAAAATTGCAATACCATATCAAATTACAAATACAATTAGTAGTAAAGTACGCCCAATATGCTCCACTTCAAAACGTAATGATTTTTTACATGAAAGGAAATACTTTAATCTGGTTTTAATACTTTTAACGTAAAAGCAGCTAAGTGACTACCTTAATATATGCACATTTCAAAAATCCTTAAAAATGGTATTCAGAATAACATCAGTTAAACCGTTTACTTAGTCATTATGATTTCTATTCATGTTTTCAATTGGACAAGGTTACCAATGGTTGAATATCACTATATACATGTAATTTCGCCAAAGCAAATATCAATAAACTTTATAAAACAGTTTCTATTACTGATGGAAAACGTTTATTGAGTTTATATTATAATTCACAACCTTACAATACTGACAGGTAATCATGTAAAATTTCAGCTTTTGATCCTTTATAAACACATGAATCATTAAATAAATCAGCTCAACAAGTAATTCATACCAAATTTATCTAAATAGTGCACAACAACTTAGTTTTTATTATCTATTTGTATTACTGCAACTTACAAATTTATTGTTCTCAACAACTGATTTTGGTTTTGATAAGCTTACAAAAAAATTACAAATTATTTTTTCCATTAAATAAACTGATAATGAATACCTTCAGAATTGTTGACTAAAATATTTAAAACTTTTTTTTAGATAAAGTTGCATGTGTAAAAAATGTATTTACCTTTGCACTCCCAACAACGACAACCTATTCTCTAACAGAAACTGAAAGTCAAAGCGGGAAAAATTGAAACAAATAGCCAAAGGCTAGAAAAATCATACCAAGTTCTTTGAAAGACTGAAGTCAAAACATAAAGCAGCGAATATCCCCTGTTCAAATTTATTTGGCAGAGAAGAAACAATCTGAGACATTTAAGATCAACTTACTATGGAGAGTTTGATCCTGGCTCAGGATGAACGCTAGCGGCAGGCTTAATACATGCAAGTCGTACGGGATCCGAGGTAGCAATACTTTGGTGAGAGTGGCGCACGGGTGCGTAACACGTATGCAACCTACCTATAACCGGGACACAACCTCGAGAAATTGAGGCTAATATCCCATAACACTGCGAAGTGGCATCACATTGCAGTTAAAACTCCGGTGGTTATAGATGGGCATGCGCGACATTAGCTAGTTGGTGAGGTAACGGCCCACCAAGGCTACGATGTCTAGGGGTTCTGAGAGGATTATCCCCCACACTGGTACTGAGACACGGACCAGACTCCTACGGGAGGCAGCAGTAAGGAATATTGGTCAATGGGCGCAAGCCTGAACCAGCCATGCCGCGTGAAGGATGACGGCCCTATGGGTTGTAAACTTCTTTTGTTCGGGAAAAAACCACCGGTCGTGTATCGGTGCTGATGGTACCGTAAGAATAAGCATCGGCTAACTCCGTGCCAGCAGCCGCGGTAATACGGAGGATGCAAGCGTTATCCGGATTCATTGGGTTTAAAGGGTGCGCAGGCGGAATAATAAGTCAGCGGTGAAAGCCTACAGCTTAACTGTAGAACTGCCATTGATACTGTTATTCTTGAGTGTTGTTGAGGTAGGCGGAATGTGTCATGTAGCGGTGAAATGCTTAGATATGACACAGAACACCGATCGCGAAGGCAGCTTACCAAGCAACAACTGACGCTCATGCACGAAAGCGTGGGGATCAAACAGGATTAGATACCCTGGTAGTCCACGCCGTAAACGATGATCACTCGATGTTGGCGATACACAGTCAGCGTCTTAGGGAAACTATTAAGTGATCCACCTGGGGAGTACGGTCGCAAGATTGAAACTCAAAGGAATTGACGGGGGCCCGCACAAGCGGAGGAGCATGTGGTTTAATTCGATGATACGCGAGGAACCTTACCTGGGCTCGAACGTGGAATGACAGTCGCGGAAACGTGATCTTCTTCGGACATTCTACGAGGTGCTGCATGGTTGTCGTCAGCTCGTGCCGTGAGGTGTCGGGTTAAGTCCCATAACGAGCGCAACCCCTATCTTTAGTTGCCATCAGGTAATGCTGGGGACTCTAAAGAAACTGCCTACGCAAGTAGTGAGGAAGGCGGGGATGACGTCAAATCAGCACGGCCCTTACGTCCAGGGCTACACACGTGCTACAATGGCCGGTACAGAGGGCAGCTACCTGGTGACAGGATGCAAATCTCCAAAGCCGGTCTCAGTTCGGATCGAAGTCTGAAACTCGACTTCGTGAAGTTGGATTCGCTAGTAATCGCGCATCAGCCATGGCGCGGTGAATACGTTCCCGGGCCTTGTACACACCGCCCGTCAAGCCATGGAAGCTTGGGGTACCTGAAGTCCGTGAGCGCAAGCAGCGGCCTAGGGTAAAACAGGTAACTAGGGCTAAGTCGTAACAAGGTAGCCGTACCGGAAGGTGCGGCTGGAATACCTCCTTTCTAGAGAGATTATTCTTGGTTATCGAGAGATAACAGATATTCACTGTTTTATGTTGACTTCATGTTTTTACTTTTTGAAACCCAAACGTTTGAGTAGGGGCTCTCCCCTAGCTAATGGAATTTTAGTCCCGTAGCTCAGTTGGTTAGAGCACTACACTGATAATGTAGGGGTCCGCAGTTCAAATCTGCGCGGGACTACTACTTTTCAAAACGTTATTGGATTGTTGATTTAGAAATTTGCAAAACCGATATCAATCTGTAAGCAGATTTTTTTTTGAACAAATCTCATCAATAAAGCATCCAGGGGAATTAGCTCAGCTGGCTAGAGCATCTGCCTTGCACGCAGAGGGTCAACGGTTCGAATCCGTTATTCTCCACCAGATCCGGTTACGGAAAAACAGTTCTTGAAAATAATTAGTTGAATTAGCTCAAAGGCAGAGCATCCCGGTAAGTATCGGGAAGACCATCGGTTCGAATCCGAGTTTCATCACAATTTCTGATTTATCAGAAACAAGTTCTTTGACATATTGAAATGAAAGAAAATACATAATTAAGCTTGATGTTGATTATTTAACATCGAGTTCAACAAGAAAGTTAGTAAGAGTGTATGGTGGATGCCTTGGCTCTCAGAGGCGATGAAGGACGTGGTAAGCTGCGATAAGCTTCGGGTAGGTGCAAACAACCTTTAATCCGGAGATTTCCGAATGGGGCAACCCACCAGGCTGAAGGCCTGGTATTCCGCAAGGAAAGCAAACCCAGAGAACTGAAACATCTAAGTACCTGGAGGAAGAGAAAACAATAGTGATTCCCTGAGTAGTGGTGAGCGAAATGGGAATAGCCCAAACCGACGTTGTTACGGCAAGGTCGGGGTTGTAGGACAGCGATGTGGACTTTAAAACGATAGTAGAACCATCTGGAAAGTTGGATCATAGAAGGTGATAATCCTGTAGACGAAATCGTTTTGATACCTAGCTGTATCCTGAGTACCGCGGGACCGGAGAAATCCTGTGGGAATCTGCCAGCACCATCTGGTAAGGCTAAATACTCCTGAGAGACCGATAGCGAACCAGTACTGTGAAGGAAAGGTGAAAAGTACTTCGAACAGAAGAGTGAAATAGAACCTGAAACCATACACTTACAAACGGTTGGAGTCCCGACTTGTCGGGATGACAGCGTGCCTTTTGCATAATGAGCCTACGAGTTACTCCTCACTGGCAAGGTTAAGTTCGTAGACGAACGTAGCCGAAGCGAAAGCAAGTCTGAATAGGGCGCCCAGTCAGTGGGGGTAGACGCGAAACTTTAGTGATCTATCCATGGTCAGGATGAAGGTCTGGTAACACAGACTGGAGGTCCGAACTAGTTGACGTTGAAAAGTCTTTGGATGAACTGTGGATAGGGGTGAAAGGCTAATCAAACTGAGAGATAGCTCGTACTCCCCGAAATGCCTTTAGGGGCAGCCTCGAGGTTGAGTTATATAGAGGTAGAGCTACTGATTGGATAAGGGGGCTTCACCGCCTGCCAAATCCAGACAAACTCCGAATGCTATATAATATACTCGGGAGTGAGGCGTTGGGTGCTAAGGTCCAGCGCCGAGAGGGAAAGAACCCAGACCATCAGCTAAGGTCCCCAAATATATGCTAAGTTGAAATAACGAGGTCTGATTGCATTGACAGCTAGGATGTTGGCTCGGAAGCAGCCATTCATTTAAAGAGTGCGTAACAGCTCACTAGTCGAGCGATCGGGCATGGATAATAATCGGGCATCAAGCATATTACCGAAGCTATGGATTACGCCGCAAGGCGTACTGGTAGGGGAGCATTCCAGTCTGCATCGAAGGTGTGTTGTAAGACATGCTGGAGCGTCTGGAAAAGCAAATGTAGGCATAAGTAACGATAATGCGGGTGGGAAACCCGCACACCGGAAGACCAAGGTTTCCTGATCAACGCTAATCGGATCAGGGTTAGTCGGGGCCTAAGACAAACCCAAACGGGGTAGTCGATGGACAACATGTTAATATTCATGTACCGGCTCAACTGCGACGGGGTGGAGGAGGTGTGAAAGGTCTGCGTACTGACGGAATAGTACGTTGAAGGGTGTAGATATATTTGGAGTAGGCAAATCCGCTCCGAATGTCGAACCTGATAGTACCGTGAGTCTTCGGACAAGCGGATAATGACCCTAATCAGACTCACAAGAAAAACCCCTAAGCTTCAGGTTGAAGCCGCTCGTACCGGAAACCGACACAGGTGGTCGAGGAGAGTATCCAAAGGTGCTCGAGTGAATCATGGCTAAGGAACTAGGCAAATTAGTCCTGTAACTTCGGGAAAAAGGACCCCCACTTCGGTGGGGCGCAGAGAAATGGCCCAGGCGACTGTTTATCAAAAACACATGGCTTTGCTAAATCGAAAGATGACGTATAAGGCCTGACACCTGCCCGGTGCTGGAAGGTTAAGAGGAGAGGTTAGTCGCAAGGCGAAGCTTTGAATTGAAGCCCCAGTAAACGGCGGCCGTAACTATAACGGTCCTAAGGTAGCGAAATTCCTTGTCGGGTAAGTTCCGACCTGCACGAATGGTGTAACGATCTGGGCACTGTCTCAGCCATGAGCTCGGTGAAATTGTAGTTCCGGTGAAGATGCCGGATACCCGCAACGGGACGGAAAGACCCCGTGCACCTTCACTATAACTTTGCATTGACTGTGAATAAACGATGTGTAGGATAGGTGGGAGATTGTGAAGCGGAGGCGCCAGCTTTCGTGGAATCAACCTTGAAATACCACCCTTTGTTTATTTGTAGCCTAATCCCCAACGGGAGACATTGCATGGTGGGTAGTTTGACTGGGGTGGTCGCCTCCAAAAGAGTAACGGAGGCTTTCAAAGGTATGCTCAGTACGCTTGGTAACCGTACGTAGAGTGCAATAGCATAAGCATGCTTGACTGTGAGACCAACAAGTCGAGCAGGGTCGAAAGACGGATATAGTGATCCGGTGGTTCCGCATGGAAGGGCCATCGCTCAAAGGATAAAAGGTACGCCGGGGATAACAGGCTGATCACTCCCAAGAGCTCACATCGACGGAGTGGTTTGGCACCTCGATGTCGGCTCGTCACATCCTGGGGCTGGAGAAGGTCCCAAGGGTTCGGCTGTTCGCCGATTAAAGTGGCACGTGAGCTGGGTTCAGAACGTCGCGAGACAGTTCGGTCCCTATCTGTTGTGGGCGTTGGAAGCTTGAGGGCACCTGACTCTAGTACGAGAGGACCGAGTCGGACATACCGCTAGTGTACCTGTTGTGGCGCCAGCTGCATTGCAGGGTAGCTACGTATGGTTGAGATAAGCGCTGAAAGCATCTAAGCGCGAAACTCAGCCCAAGATGAGGCTTCCTTTAAGGGTCGTTGTAGACTACGACGTTGATAGGCTGCAGGTGTAAAGCCAGTAATGGCAAAGCCGAGCAGTACTAATTACCCGTAAATTTTCTGTTGACGTTAGATACCTTCATTACGCCATACTATGTATTTTCTTTCTTTCAATTGTCATTTTTTTTCTTGCTTTATAGAAAACCAAAATATTTAAAAGCTTTTGGTGGCTATTGCGGCGGGGCCCACCTCTTCCCATTCCGAACAGAGAAGTTAAGCCCGCCTGCGCAGATGGTACTGGATTAAACCGGGAGAGTATGTCGCCGCCGAATTTTATTAATCCCTGCTCCGAAAGGAAGTAGGGATTTTTTTTTGCCAATGTTGAACTAAAATCATTTTCGACTAAAATTTTCAGACTCTGTTAATTTATTGTAAAGTGAGTGGATTCTGACTCTTGATAACATTCCCCCTTATAAGATTTTTCAGTACTTTTACCAATTCAATTGAATACCCAACCTTAAATGCTAATGAGCCTGCTGCGAATACATCTTATTCTTATTTTTTCGATTCTTTTTGCCTTAAGCTCTTATGCGCAACGCACAGAAGAAAATGAAAATACCGGGGAAGAAAATACTGAAGATACTAAAAAAGATGTTCGCAGTCCTGATTCTGTCTTTGTAAGTTATTTTTCGTTAAATGAGCAAGGTGCTTATACCAGATACGCCATTTCAAAGCCTTTAACCCATTTTGAGGAATATGATATTACCAAACGCAATAACCAGTTTTATGCCAATTTAGGAAATCCGGGATCAGCAACTTATCCATTACTTTTCAAATTAAACCCTTCCCCAAGTTTCCGCTTTCGGTCAGATGTTTATGAACCGTACGCTTTGAAAGACGATAGCATAAAATTTTATATCAGCACAAGTCCATTTTCTCATCTGATCTATCATATGGGTCCGGCAAAGGAACAAAAATTTAATATCATTTTCTCACAGCGGATTGGAAATGGAATTTATCTTGGGCTAAATGCGCGTTTCGCTAATGCACCAGGCCTCTACCTGCGCCAGAGGGCATTTAATGCCGGAGGTACATTTTATGCCGCTTTTTTATATCCAACACAACGTTATGGTGCCATATTAACTTACAGAACCGACCGTAGCCTCAATTATGAAAACGGAGGAATATCAGATCTGACCAGTTTTACTCAGAATACTGAATCAAACAGGAAAGTAATTGAAGTTAATCTTTCGGACGCTACTAACCGTAGCAAAAGTAACGGATTTGTTTTACAACAGTATTTCAATATTTTAAAGCCGACTGTTGCGCGTAAAATTGATACAGCTACAATATTAGTACCCCGTAAATTTGACGCCGGTCGAATTGTTTATACAATGCGATATTCCCGAACAGGGACAGCATATGAAGATAATACTTCACTATCGAAATCTTCATTCTATACTATTTATCCAACTTATTTCAACGATACAGTTCCCATTTTTGATTCGATTAAACTTACTCATTTCGAAAACTGCATTGTATATTCAAACGAAGTGCCTGATACATTGGGTAAAAGCTTTCCATTGCAATATTCGTTCGGCATCCGGTTTCAAACGGATAAATTACGACGCGATACTGCCATGCTTGACGTTTTCAGGCAAACAGTCCCCTTTGGTATGCTAAAAGGTATAATCAAACGGAAAACATTTTTTAGGGCATCCGGATTCCTTGTACTCGGAGGATACAAAAGTGGTGATTACTCTCTTGATGGTAGTTTTTACCAGTTTTTTGGTAAGCAAAATCATAAAGCCTACCTTAATGTATCGAAAGGAATGATGCATCCCGATTTCTATTTCACCAATTATTATACTGACTATTTCAAGTCGGGTTGGGATAATTCTTTTGGAACACAGGATTACATTAAAGGTGAATTTGGTGTGATTCTGAAAGGATTCGACTTGAAAGCATCTTATACCCGACTGACTAATTATGTGTATCTTAATCAGGAAATTCTACCTAAACAATACAGAAATGCTTTAACTGTGTTGTCGGCGCATGTAAGTAAAGAACTTAGGTTAAAGCACTGGATAACCACAGTTTATGTAGCTGGGCAACAAATTACACCTGACAGTATTCTGCAACTTCCTGCACTAATTGGAAAGCTTTCCTTTTGTTATGATGTGGAATTATTTAAAAAAGCGCTTCATTCTCAGATAGGGGTTAGCGGAACTTACCACTCGCAATGGTTCCAGGACGCTTATATGCCGGCGTTAAGGACATTTTACAGGCAAAATAGCTATGTATCAGGAAACTATCCATACCTGGATGTATTTATTAATATTAATATTAAAAGAGCCCGGCTATTTGTAAAATATGAACATTTTAACGCTTCACTGATGAGTTATAATTATATACTTGTTCCTGGATATCCTCAGGCAGATGCCGCGTTTAAATTTGGAATATCATGGTTATTTTTTGATTAAATCAGGAAAGTAAATTTGTAATTTCTTCGGTCAGCTAACTCCTCCCCTGCTCTCGTTGCCTTACAGCTTCGAAAACCAACACTGCAGCTGAGGTAGAAACATTCATTGAATCAGCAATCCCTTTCATAGGAATAATAATCTGAAATTCTGAATTATCCAGCCATTCGTCTTTTAATCCCGTAGCTTCAGTACCCATTACAATAGCAGTTGAACCAATATAATCCATCTGATGATAGATAGAGGCTTTCTCGGTTAATGCCGCCGCGTAGATTTTAATCTTTTTTTGATTTAGCCAATCAATAGCTTCCTTTGATGAACAAGTGACAACCTGGCAGGTAAAAATACATCCAACACCCGAGCGTATCGCGTTTGGATTATAAATATCAGTTAACGGATCACAAACAATCACTGCATCAATTCCTGCCGCATCCGCAGTTCGCATAATGGCTCCCAGGTTACCAGGTTTTTCAACTGACTCAAGTACAAGAATTAGAGGATTTTTACTTAGTTTCAAGTCACTCAGTCCGAGATTTCGGGGAACAGCAAGTGCCACGAGACCATCAGATCCCTCGCGATAAGCAATTCGTGAAAAAGCAGCTTTTCCTACCTCAAATAACCGTATCTGGCTATTCATCACCAAAAGTTCCTCACTCCTACCCTGCCTGTCAAGCTCGGGGCAAACATACAGCTCCTTGATTTCAATACCCGAAACCATAGCCCTGTGTATCTCGCGATATCCCTCAATTACAAAAAGGTTCTGATTATGGCGGTCGCGGCTATTTGCCTGAAGTTTTAGCATATTTTTAATACGCGGATTTGCGGCAGAAATAATTGGATCAGTCATCAGATATTATTAAGTAAGAATGCAAAGGTAAAAAAATGCCGGAGTTGTTATTAAATTATAGGATATGGCATTTTAACCGATTATAATTACTTAACTCACTGATATTTTGATATCGATTTACAGAGAGCATTAGCACTTATCAGTAACGAGAATTTGCCTTTACATCCTGACACGTAAGCAATCAATTGCATTCAAAATAAGTAAAATGTGTATCTTTGCATGAACACAAGCCACAATGGCTTACTCATAGAAGAATTATGTCAGAACACCCTTTGAATTTCGGACTTATTGGTGCAGGTGGATATATCGCTCCCAGGCACATGAAAGCAATTAAAGAAACCGGTAATATGCTCGTAGCGGCTCTCGACCGCTATGATGGAGTTGGTATTATGGATAGTTATTTCCCTGATGCTAATTTTTTTACTGAACCTGAGCGTTTCGACAGACACCTTGACAAACTACGTCGTAAAGGTCCGGGATATAAGATTGATTATGTAAGTATCTGCTCACCCAATTACCTTCACGATGCACATATGCGGCTTGCATTGCGCAACGAAGCTCATGCTATTTGCGAAAAGCCCCTGGTACTTAACCCATGGAATCTGGATTCCCTTGCTGAACTTGAACAGGAAACAGGGAAACGGATTTATACTATACTTCAGCTACGTCTGCATCCAGCTATCATTGCATTGCGTGAAAAAATCGCCAACGGCCCGGTTGGGAAAGTGTATGATGTAAAACTTAATTACATTACCAGCCGCGGTAAATGGTATCATATTTCATGGAAAGGTGACCTGGAACATTCCGGAGGTATTGCAACAAATATAGGAATTCATTTTTTTGATATGCTTACATGGATATTCGGCGATGTAAATGAAAATATTGTCAAATTACACGAAAGTGACCAGGCTGAAGGATTCCTTAAACTTGAAAAAGCTAACGTTAACTGGCATCTGAGCATCAATGCTGACCATATACCAACAATAGCGAAAGAGCAAGGGAAACGAACTTATCGTTCAATCACGGTTGATGGTGAAGAAGTAGAATTCAGCGAAGGATTCACTGATTTGCATACACGGAGCTATGAACAAATACTGGCCGGAAACGGTTTTGGTCTCGAAGATGCACGCACAAGTATAATTATAGCACAAGGAATCCGAAAACAAATATAACCTGTAATATTCCACGTACTGATTTTTGCGTCCTGTTTGTGATGTTTTAAAGCATTTTACATTTGTATCAATACATAGGTTAAATTATTGGCACTACTTTTGGACTTTTATACTGCGGCTAATAAATTAATAAATCAATAACAGAATAATTACCCCTTTATTTATTCTGTAGTATTTTGCAATAATTTGATTACCAGTGTATTGAAATACAATTAATCGCCGGATTCGATAATGAATATAGTCCCAATTAGGGACCTCAATTACCATTACTGAACTAAATACTGATTTTGGACCAAAAGATAATGAGACATACCAAATTTATTTATAGTATATGAAAACTGCTTTAATAACCGGGATCACAGGACAGGATGGTGCCTATCTGGCTGAATTTTTACTCAAAAAAGGGTATGAGGTCCATGGTCTTAAGCGCCGAAGTTCACTTTTTAATACCGATCGTATCGATCATTTGTACCAGGACCCTCATGCGGAAAAGAGAAATTTCTTTCTCCATTACGGTGATATGACTGACTCTTCGAACCTGATACGCCTTGTACAGGAAATACAACCTGATGAAGTGTATAACCTGGCTGCCATGTCGCACGTAAAAGTGAGTTTCGATACTTCGGAGTATACAGCTAATGCAGATGGGATAGGAACGTTGCGTCTTTTAGAAGCAATCAGGCTTCTTGGATTGACGAAAAAGACACGTTTCTACCAGGCTTCTACCAGTGAGCTTTATGGATTAGTTCAGGAAGTTCCGCAAAGTGAGCGCACTCCTTTTTATCCACGCAGCCCTTATGCTGTGGCAAAACTATATGCTTATTGGATCACGGTTAATTATCGCGAAGCCTATGACATGTTTGCCTGTAACGGAATTCTGTTTAACCACGAATCACCTATACGTGGTGAAACTTTTGTAACGCGTAAAATAACCATGGCTGTAGCTCGTATCGCTTTGGGTATGCAACAAAATCTTTTCCTTGGCAACCTTTCTGCTAAACGTGACTGGGGCCATGCCAAAGATTACGTACGAGCCATGTACCTCATGCTACAGCAAGACAAACCTGAAGACTTTGTAATTGCTACAGGTGTTACAACCATGGTGAAAGATTTTGTTCAGTTGGCATTTGCGGAAGCAGGAATTGATGTAGAGTTCAAGGGTGAAGGACTTAATGAAAAGGGCATAGTTGTTTCTTGCAGGAATAATGACCATAAGATTGCACCAGGGACAGTTGTAGTTCAGGTTGATCCTGCCTATTTCAGGCCTACGGAAGTAGATTTGCTCCTGGGTGATCCGACAAAAGCTAATACGAAACTGGGCTGGGTACCAGAACACAATTTGGCATCGCTGGTTAAAGATATGATTGAGAATGATCTTAAACTGGCCAGGAAAGAGAAATACCTTAAAGATGGCGGGTTCAGGATTATGAATTACTTTGAATAAAATAGTGAAATAAGTAGTGAGTATTAGTTTTATTAAGAAATGAACAAAGATTCAAAGATATATATTGCTGGTCATAAAGGACTTGTAGGCAGCGCATTACTGAGAAACCTTCAGCAAAAAGGATATAAAAATTTTGTATTGCGAACATTCGAAGAACTCGACCTGACAAATCAGGCCGCTGTAAACGATTTTTTTGCTACTGAAAAACCAGAGTACATTTTCCTGGCTGCAGCCAAAGTAGGAGGAATAATGGCAAATAACATTTATCGGGGACAGTTTATCCTCGAAAATCTGCAAATACAGAACAATATCATTCATAATGCATGGGCGCATGGCGCTAAAAAATTGCTTTTTCTTGGAAGTTCCTGCATATATCCTAAAAATGCATCACAGCCAATGCGTGAGGACTGCTTGTTGACCGGTGAACTGGAGTATACCAATGAACCATACGCTATCGCTAAAATTGCAGGAATTAAAGTCTGTGAAAGTTACAATTTGCAGTATGGCACTAATTTCGTTTCGGTAATGCCGACCAATCTTTATGGCCCCAACGACAATTTTCATTTAAAAAATTCGCATGTTTTGCCTGGTATGATGCGAAAAATGTACCTAGCCCATTGCCTTGAGAAAAATAACATGTCAGCGATACGTCGTGACTTTGCTAAACTTGCAGTTGCCGATGTACCTACAGATGCTTCAGAGGAAAAAATCCTAAACTTTTTATCGGAAATTGGTATTACAAAAAACCATGAAGGTAAAGTGAGTTTAAGTTTATGGGGTACAGGAACTCCGTTACGTGAATTTTTGCATGTATCTGATATGGCCGATGCCTGTGTTCACGTAATGGAAAACGTAGATTTCAAAGATCTCAAACCTGCTAACACAAGTGAAATCCGCAATACTCATATTAATATTGGGTCAGGCAAAGAAGTGACTATACGGCAGTTAGCTGAACTGATTCAAAAAGTAACAGGTTTTGAAGGTGAGATTCGTTTTGATTCATCAAAACCGGATGGAACCATGCGCAAACTTCTGGATGTAAGTAAACTTGAAAAACTTGGATGGAAATGCAAGATAGAACTGGAAGAAGGCGTAAGAAAAGTGTTCGAAGGATATATAAAATAATGGCAAATACAGCAAAGATACGCCAATGTAAAGGTTGACCTGAAAACCAGGATAGTACATCCTATTAAATCGCAGCTTTGCGATTGCAGATAATGCCTTTAAAAAAGTATCTTTGCATTGAAACAAGTTAATTGCTTTATGACCCTCAAAAATCCTGACGAACCCTACTGGTATGCAGCATATACTAAGTCGAGGTCCGAGAAAAAGGTACTTTCAAGACTTACCGAATCAGGTTTCGAAGCATATCTGCCAATCCGACGAAAAAGACATCAATGGAGTGACCGGTTGAAATGGGTTGAAGAACCACTTATCAGATCATATATTTTTATTCATGTAAATGAGCGCGATTATTATAACGCAATAAATACGCCCGGTTTGGTATGCTATGTAACATTTGAAGGAAAGGCCGCACCTATACCCGATCGGCAGATCGACATGTTAAAGATATTACTTCATGAAGGCGCTGAAATTGAAGTAAGCAACGAGCGATTTGCACCGGGGCAGAAAATAATTGTTGTTTCGGGAACATTAGTAGGTATGCAAGGCGAAATGGTAGAATATCGCGGGAAGAAAAAAGTATTAGTGCGGCTTGGTACAACCGGTACAAATATACTTGTAACAGTGAATCTCGACATTATTGAAAAAGAATAGATATAATGATTATAGGTCTGCATTTGGAGAAATATCATGTGCTTATCTGTACTTAAAACTAAAAATGACAATAATTAAGTCCGTTTCAATAAGGGATTTCTAACTCTTTTTCCTATTATTGTTATTAAAAGCCATTCTAAAACCAGCAAAAAGGGAAACATAATCTTACGTATTTAACATCTACCCTATGAAGTCTTACAAAATCTCTATGATCGGCCTCGGATATGTTGGTCTGCCACTCGCAGTTGAATTTGCGAAACATTATCCTGTAATAGGTTTTGACATTAACCAGGAACGCATTAACGGTATAAACCAAGGACACGACAGTACACTTGAAGTTGAAGATGACAATCTTAAAAGTGTACTCACAAAGAACATTCCTGCTGTAACTGGCCTTTATCTTACCAGCAACCTTGAAGAAATCAGGGATTGTAATGTATACATTGTTACTGTGCCAACTCCTGTTGATAAAAACAACCGTCCCGACCTTACTCCACTGATTAAAGCCAGCGCAAGCATAGGTAAAGTAATTAAAAAAGGAGATATCGTAATTTACGAATCTACTGTTTACCCTGGATGCACTGAGGAAGACTGCGTTCCTGTGATCGAAAAAGCTTCGGGAATGAAAATGAATGTTGATTTTTTCGCCGGTTATTCCCCTGAACGTATAAACCCAGGCGACAAAGAGCATACAGTAACTACCATTCACAAAATCACATCAGGTTCCACACCCGAGATTGCAGAAGAAGTGGACCAGCTTTATAAAAAAGTCATTAAAGCAGGCACTCATAAGGCACCTTCGATTATGGTAGCCGAAACAGCTAAGGTAATTGAGAATTCACAACGGGATATTAATATAGCGTTTGTGAACGAAATAGCCCGCATTTGCGCGCATATGAACCTTGATACACGTGCAGTGCTCGACGCAGCAGGAACAAAATGGAACTTCCTTAAATTTTCTCCTGGACTTGTCGGGGGACATTGCATCGGAGTGGATCCGTATTATATGGCCCAAAAAGCTCAGGAAGTAGGTTACCATCCCGAAATTATTCTTGCCGGCCGTCGTATGAATGATGGCATGGGAGCCTGGATTGCGGCTCAAGTGGTAAAACTTATGATCCGTAAAGATGTTATAATTAAAAATTCCCGCGTCCTGGTGCTTGGAATAACTTTTAAAGAAAACTGTCCTGATATCCGCAATACTAAAGTAGTTGATGTTGTGAAAGAACTGGAACAGTTTGGCTGCATGGTTGACATTTTTGATCCATGGGCCAGCGCCGGAGATGTAAAGCATGAATATGGAAAGGACATTGTGTCATCGTATACATTGGATGATTACAATGCTATTGTGCTGGCAGTGGCTCACAACGAATTTAAAACTCTCGATTTCAGCAAACGAAAAAAGAATACAGTCCTTTACGATATAAAATCCATATTACCCATTGAGGTGGTAGATGGAAGGCTATAACATCTGATGAACGGAAATACTCTGATTCCGGGAAGAATATCAATTCTTATCTTTCCCCAGGTTAAACTGTGTGAGAATACTCAGTTTAACCTTTTCAAAAATGGATAAAAATTAATATTTTCTATTCATTTTTGACTACAAGTTGAAATCACCAAATCAAAATTATGCTTTTCAACTCAATAAACTTCACATTTTTCTTTGTAATTGTAACCACCCTCTATTTCATTCTGCCTCACAAATACAGGTGGATTCTGTTACTGGGTAGCAGTTGTTATTTTTACATGGCTTTTATTCCTGTATATATTCTTATACTGGGATTTACCATTATTGTAGATTATTTTGCCGGAATTTTACTTGAGGATAAAGAAGGTAAACACCGCAAATACTGGTTAATTGCCAGCCTGGTTGCCAATATAGGTGTTTTGGCAGTTTTTAAGTATTACAACTTTCTGAATGAAAACCTATCAGTACTGTTAAACTCCTTAGGATATCAGAATCATATTCCTCACCTGGGTATTTTATTGCCTATAGGTCTTTCATTCCATACTTTTCAGGCTATGAGTTATACAATTGAGGTGTACCGGGGAAAACAAAAGGCGGAACACAATTTCGGAATTTATGCACTTTACGTGATGTTTTATCCCCAGCTGGTTGCCGGTCCAATCGAACGTCCTCAAAACCTAATACATCAGTTTTATGAAAAGCATTATTTTGAGTATACAAGAGTTGTTGAAGGGTTGAAACTCATGTTGTGGGGACTGTTTATGAAACTGGTAATTGCCGACCGCCTGGCCATATATGTAAATGCAGTTTATAACAATGCCGGTGAACACAGTGGAAAAACGCTTGCTCTGGCTACAGTTTTTTTCGCTTTCCAGATTTATTGCGACTTTGCCGGTTATTCCAACATAGCCATTGGAGCGGCCAAAGTGATGGGATTCAAGTTGATGACCAATTTCAACCGGCCATATTTCTCCCGATCGATTTCAGAATTCTGGAAACGCTGGCATATTTCCTTATCTACATGGTTTAAGGACTACCTGTATATCTCTTTAGGAGGAAACCGCGTTTCTATACCACGGTGGTATTTAAATCTTTTTATTGTTTTTACTATAAGTGGTTTATGGCACGGAGCTAACTGGACTTATATTATTTGGGGAGCAATAAATGGATTTTACCTGGTTTTTGCCATCCTTACCGAAAAAGCGCGTAAACAGTTTAACCATATGATCCTTCTGGATCGGTTACCTAAAATACATAGAGCAGTTCAAATACTTACCACCTTTGTACTGGCTTGTTTTGCCTGGATTTTCTTCAGGGCTAATACGGTACAGGATGCCTGGAACATAACGCTGCACATATTACAGATGAAAGGATCATTATACATTGATAATGCGACAATTGGATATGGTTTGATCGCTATTTTCCTGCTGATGATTGTTGAAATCAGGCGGGAATATTTTATGCATTCGCCATTGCCGGTGAAATCACATCATTGGATTGTTGAGCATCTTTCTTATGTAACACTTGTTGTGTTGATTATTGTTTTAGGTGTTTTTGATGGCGGACAATTTATTTATTTCCAGTTCTGATATGTTAAAGAGCAACTATTATAAAAGATTTTTAGTGAACCTGCTGGTGTTTTGCGGGTTACTTTTCGCCTTTGATAAAGGGCTGGGATTTATTTTAAAGCAACTCTATTTTAAACAGGTAGCGGGTGAAAATTACAGGGCCACATATTCCATTGATAGTACAAAAGCTGATCTCCTGATTTTTGGCTCTTCACGAGCCAGCCATCACTATGTACCGGAAGTTCTTGAGGCAAATTTACATATGAGTACTTACAATACCGGGCGCGACGGGAATTATCTGCTTTACAATTATGCAGTGATTAAAGCTGTTACACAACGATATAGTCCAAAAATGATTATTCTGGACGTGAATCCAATAGCTCTCTTTTATAGAAAAGATGACTATGACAGGCTCTCAACGCTTCTGCCATATTACGATTCACATCCTGAAATCAGGAATATTGTTAACCGAAGAAGCAAATATGAAAGATTCAAGCTGTATTCAGCCCTCTATCCTTATAATTCATTATCCTTATCTGTTTTAGTCGGGAATTTGGAAATATCAAAAAAATTTTATGTGTCGGATAAAGGGTATTTACCATTTTACGCGAAAATGAATTCAATAAGCACAAGCACTGTGAAGATGAAAGATAATCCGGAGGAAATATATAGTGACTCTATTGATACATTTAAAATCGCGGCTTTAAAGGACATTGCTGAAATCTGTTTAAAAAAGAAAATCCCTTTAGTCTTTGTTTTTTCTCCTGTCTATACTAAATCAAATAATGAACTGGCAAACAGCAAATTAAACACAATTCTAAAAGCATATAACGTCAGATATATTGATTACTCAGAGGATTCAACATTCGTTAATCATCCTCAATATTTCCAGGATGAATCGCATATGAACGATGATGGCGCAAGAATATTTTCTAAAAAACTGGCTGAAGCTCTAATTCACTGATTCAAAACGATGTGTTAATTCACTAATAATTGTCTAACAACCATTCATGTAAGGTATCTGCTGATAGCAATACAGGGTCTTGCATTAATGCAGAATTTCCGTTTGATATTTTACATTGATATACTAAAATATACCGACAGCATTTTTCAGTTTGCTCGAAAAAGCACAGCTACAGGAACTAAGGTATTTGTAATTTAAGGCAAATTCGGATTAAAGGCGTTTAACATTAAAAGATAACTTCATTCTTATCTTCTTGTTTTAAAGGGACAATATATCATGTAGATTGTAGTGCTTTTAAAATAAATGTATTACTTTTGATAATGAAGTATTCCCAATTAGATCTTTAATATTAATATTTTGGGAATAAAAAGCACATTTTTTCGAAGTTCATTCGGGCATCAATAAATATCGCCTTTTGGCTCTAAATCAACAACTCATGAATCAGTTTTTACACTTCAGCTTTAAAGTTGCATATCTGAAATCCCTCTATTTCAATCTTCATTATCTTCCTTTGAAACAAGCATTACGGTGCCCTATTATTCTTTCGCATGGCGTTAAGTTGTTAACAATGAAAGGACAAGTCTCAATAAAATCAGCAGAAATCTCGTATGGAATGATTAAAATAGGATTTAAACATTATGGATTCCAGTCTAAAAAAGACAAAACTATTTTTGAGAATAATGGAGGACAATTAATATTTAATAGCCGTGCAGAGATCGGACAAGGAACAGCAATTATAATCGGTAAAAGTGGAAGTTTATACTTAAATAGAGGTGTTTGCATAGGTGGGAACAGCAAAATCATGTGCTATGATCATATTACTATTGGTGCAAACAGCCGTTTCGCCTGGGATATTACTCTTATAGATACCGACTTCCATAAAACCATAAATTTACTTACAAAAGAATTGAGTAAAGGGAAAAAACCGATTGTGATTGGAGAAAATAATTGGGTTGGATTTGGAGCAACAATTTTAAAAGGCACTATTACGCCTGATTTCTGTGTTATTGCTGCAAAAAGTCTTTTACTTAAAGACTATAATTATGGTGATCATTGTTTATTGGCAGGACATCCGGCTGTTCTGAAAAATGAAAACATTAGTAGAGATTTTAGCTCTTTTATCGAATAGGTTAAAGGATCATATTTTAAGTTTATATTGTATCGAATCAGAATATAGATTTGAACTGTGATTGGCAACTTTTTTTCTAACTACTTTATCATTTCATCTACAATAACCTAATAATCTGCCTATGGACAAGGCATTTATTAATATAATGGCAAAAAATAGTTGGTAAAACATCTATCTAAGTCTCGTCAGCAAACGGTTTCAATTGTTTAAATTGAAACCGTTTTCAATTTTATTTTTATGAATAAAAAAATGTTGGATTTGTGGTTCATCACAGATCATAAAATGGGGCAAACAAAATGGCAAACAGCGGTATTATTGTAAGATTTGTTGTGTTGCTTTTACCTGGAGAAATCAGTCAGTTACCACCTCAACAGTTTTATTTGGTTTAAAGAATGGGTTATCGGGCGACAAACTTTGCACCGAATTAGCCGTCAAAGTGGGTGGAGTGACAGACGGCTACGCAATTACTTTGAAAAATGTTTGGTCGATTTTCCTCAATGGCAAGTTGTTCCATCAGAGCGAGTGAATTTGCTTATCGATGGAACTTATTTCTCAGGTAACTTATGTCTTGTGTTATACCGTGATGATGCTATAAAATTTACCCAGTTATACCGATTAACGGATGGTGAATGGGAACAAGAAATAAGAGAAGATTTAAAGAACTTGTTAAGTCTTGGTGTACAAATTGAAAGTATAACATGCGATGGGCACCGGGCAATATTAAATGCTGTAAGGAAGGAGTGCAAAGGGGTTATTGTTCAGCGTTGTTTTGTCCACATCCAGCGAATGTGTAAAATATGGCTCACACAAAACCCACAAAGTATTGCTGGAATAGAGCTTTTTAAAATCATTCGTATTCTTCATAATATAAAGGATAGAGAGCAATGGGGCTATTGGATCGTAAGTTTAATTCATTGGCACCAGAAGCATGAGTCATTCATCAATGAAAAGAGCTTTAACCCAATAACAGGAAGATACTGGTATACTCATAAAATGGTCAGACGCTCATTTATTACTATTAAAAGAGCATTACCGAATATGTTTCAATACCTGGATAATCCCAAGATCCCTAAAAGCACTAATGGTCTGGAGTCCTATTTTGGTCACTTAAAAGACAATCTTTCAATTCATAGGGGACTTTCCTATATACAGATATTAAAAAATATTTCCTCCTACTTAACCAACTTCAGGTTTTTCGCGTAAAGCTCTTTTATCGAGTCAAAACTCGCTTTATACTTAAGATTTACAGGCAATGCAGGTGGCGATTCGATTTTAAGCGGATCCATTGCGACATTATTTTTGTAAACACGAAAATCAAGATGAGCTCCGGTTGATAATCCTGAACTTCCGACATATCCAATAACCTGGCCCTGGCTAACACTGGCACCCGGACGAATACCTGGTCCAAAACCTGCTAAGTGCATATAGGATGTTGAATAGCCATTGTTATGCCGTATCATAACCAGCTTTCCGGCTCCACCGGAATAGGCTGCTTTTACAATTGTACCGTTTCCAATAGTGTGAACAGGAGTCCCTTTTGGAGCGGCGTAATCAACTCCATGGTGCGGACGACGGATGCGCAAAATCGGATGCATACGGCTATTTGAAAATTTAGACGTTATGCGTGAGAATTTTAAAGGCGCTTTCAAAAACTCTTTTCGCAGATTTTGCCCGTTCTCATCAAAATAGTCGGTAATGTTTCCTTGTTCGAACCGGTAAGCGAAAAACTCCCTGCCATTATGACTAAAAACAGCAGAATGTATTTCTCCGATACTGATTGGCTTTCCATCTACCGAGAGCTCTTCGTATATGGCTTTGAATGAATCCCCTTTCTGAATAGCATAGAAATCAATGGACCATTGATAAATATTAGCCAAGGCAACTGCCATGTTAGGATCAGCGCCCGATTCCTGCATGGTAGTCCACAAAGAAGAATTTATAACACCGGATACTGATTTCAGCTTTCGTACAACTTCTTTGGCATCGGTATGGACATGAAGCGAATCGCGGAAATCAAATATCACATAACTAGTATCGTTAATTGTATAAACAAAGTACTTCAGTTTATTGGCACCATCATTGCTCATCATAGCCGTATAGGTATTGCCTGTCCTGAGTTTGCGGATATCAAAAATCCCGTCGGTATACGTATTCAGATTTCCGACAATCTTTTGATCAACTCCGAGCCGGGTAAATATTCCTCCCAGGTTTTCGCCTGATTTTATTTCATCACGGTCAATTTTAAATGAATCGGTAACAATGCCATATTCAATCTTTTGAGCAATTTTAGCTATAGGGTGAACTATGGGCTCAAAAATAAAATCTTTAAAAGCAACTAATGCAACAACCGAAGCCAGAATGAAAAGTCCAATAGTTATAATAAGTCTAATTTTCTTTTTATTCAATTCCATTAAATCATGTGTTTTTTGTATGAATGAATTGTTTTGAATTATAGATTTAACGGCAATTTCGGGTATTTCTTTTAAATGATCAAAAAAAAAGAAGGGTTTCCCCTACTTTTAAAAAAGAAACAATTTTGGAAAATCTGAACCCGTGATTTATAGCCGTTTACCAGTTTTTTGAGACAGCATGTACCAAAAGCAAGCCCGGCTAGTTCATATGCGCTTCGGTAAAATCACGTCCTGCCTGCAATGCATCAAGATTTATTTTTACAATTTCTTCTCCTTTTCGCTCAAAGATATGACGAATTGCATCTTGTAAAACTAAATAATTCATTTCAAGGAAAGGTGAAGCAGCGCCAAGTATCACCATATTAGCTGACCTTACGGATCCAAGTTTCTTTGCTATTTCATCCGCATCAAGCGCAATATGGTTGTGTATATTCTCAATTTCTGCCAGTAGCTTATCCATTTCAGGATAATCTGGGATGTTGTTAAAAGGTTTTGTATTGGTTATCAGCCAACCGTCAGGCGAAAGAAATGGAAGGTAACGTAATGATTCCATTGGCTCAACAGAAATAATGAGATCTGCTTTTCCGTATGAAATAAGATCAGAAGCTATTTCATGATCGGCTATACGCAGGTTTGATGAAACATCACCTCCACGCTGACTCATACCATGAACTTCGGCTTGTTTAAGGTGCAACCCGACATTGAGAGCCGCTGTACCAATTGTTGTTGCTATTGAAAGAATTCCTTGTCCACCAACACCTGCAAGAATAATATCTCTTTTCATAACCTTTATTAACTAGCTAAAACATCAGTTTTCTTATGTTCTTTATGATGCCGGATAGAAGTCTGAATACACTCGCGGCGCGGAATAATTACAGAAACACCTTCGTAGCTGAGTTCCTGTTTCAGAATAGCAAGATTTTGCTCATGGTGTTTGGGCGAAGGATCAAGAACGACAATATGGTCTTTCATCACACCAACTCCAAGGCAGATATCTTCGATCCTGCCAAAAGCTGATGAATCCTGTCCTCCTGTCATTGCCGTTGTTTCGTTATCGAGTATCATCAGCATAATTTTACTCTTATCTTTCACACAATCAATAAGACCGGTAATACCACTGTGTGCAAAAGTACTGTCACCAATAACTGCTACTACTGGATGCAATCCCGCATCAGCGGCACCTTTAGCCATGGTAATGGATGCGCCCATGTCAACACAGGTATTAATAGCGTCAAATGGATCAAGCGCACCAAGCGTATAACATCCGATATCAGAGAACACTCTGCCTTTGCTATATTCCGCCAGAGCCTGGTTGAGTGCGTTGTATGAATATACATGAGGGCAACCTTTGCAAAGTGAGGGCGGACGGGAAACTACAATGGATGGAATCTCTTTTCCTCTGGTATCTTCAAAACCAAGTGCAACAGCAACAATATTTGGATTGAGTTCTCCATCCCTGGGAACAGTTCCATCCAAACGGCCATGAATAGTTTTACCATTATTCAAAAACCCCTTTATTGATTCTTCAACAATAGGGTAACCTTCTTCGAGAATCAGGAGTTTGTCGCAGGAATCGTAAATTTCTGCAACCATGGAATGTGGAACCGGATATTGACCAATTTTCAGAACAGGGTATGGAATATGGCGATCAGGATAATTTTCGAGTAAATAATTGTAGGCTATTCCTGTAGTAATAATTCCCAGGCTTTTATTTTTTCCATCAGTAAAAACATTAAACCCTGAGTCGAAAGAATATTTTTTAAACTCATCCTGTTTATGCAAAAGTGTTTTATATTGCCGTCGGGCGTTTGCAGGTAACAGAATAAACTGCCTGTGATCATCAGGCAGATGAATGCAGTTTTGAGGTCTTTGAGGTTTACGAAATACACCCGCGCGTGAGTGTGCCAAACGGGTTGTAATTCTCATCAGAACAGGAACGCCAAGTTTTTCGGACATATCAAATCCATAGTGCACCATGTCGTAAGCATCCTGCTGATTAGTTGGCTCGAGTATGGGGAGCATCGCAAACTGACCAAACACCCGCGAGTCCTGTTCATTCTGGGATGAATGCATGGAAGGATCATCGGCAGAAACTACTATCAGTCCGCCGTTAGCGCCTGTGATAGCCGAATTCATGAAAGGATCAGCGGCTACATTTAATCCAACATGCTTCATGCAAACCATTGCCCGCTTACCTGCGTACGACATTCCAAGCGCCGATTCCATAGCTGTTTTTTCATTTGTTGACCAGCCTGCCCGGATTTGACCTGATTTAGCTTCAGCCGATTGAATAACATATTCAGTTATTTCAGTCGAAGGTGTTCCAGGATACGCATATATACCTGATATTCCGGCATCTATAGCTGCCTGCGCGATAGCTTCATCACCAAGCAGCATTATTTTTTGCTCCATATTATCAATTCTTTGTCAGCGAAATAATGCCGCAAACGTACATGAATTGAATAGGATTAACAAGTACTTTTAAAAATTAATTTCAGTAATTCACTGAATTTGCGAATTCAAAAATTCCATTTATACGCTGTATATTTGAACACCTTGATATTTCAGCTGTTTGATATATTTGCATAACTAATACTTTCGATTTTGAATTATCTGGCACATCTTTTTTTAGCTGGTACTGATCCTGAAATTATACTTGGCAACTTTATAGCTGATCATGTTAAAGGAAGTAATGTCTTAAAATATTCCTCAACTATCAGAAAAGGGATTTCGATGCACCGTGCCATCGACACGTTTACCGATCAGCATCCTGTGGTTAAGGAAAGCATAGCGCGATTAAGGGCTGATTTCCGAAAATATGCCGGTGTAATTGTTGATATGTATTATGATCACTATCTTTCAGCTCACTGGGATGAATATTCAGATCAGAATTTACCGGATTTCACAAAAACCAGGTATGATATCCTGAACACTTTCAAATCTATACTTCCGGAAAGGTCGGCTCGCTTACTCTATTACATGGAAAGACAAAACTGGTTATTATCCTACAGCAGCTTTGATGGAATGCAACAAGCATTCAATGGAATGTCGCGAAGGACAACTTTTGAATCGAACATGGAACTAGCCGTAGTAAACCTGAAAGCCGGGTATCCGGAGTTCCAACAAGAGTTCAGGCAATTTTTTCCTGATTTGCAGTCGTATGTTCTAAATAATTTTGAAGTTTAGACAAAGAATCTTTTAGAAATAAAAAAGCCATCCTGAATCAGAATGGCTTTTTATTTTCGTCAAATAGTAGAACTTAATCCTCAATTATAACTTCTTTTCCTGCTGCCATATCTTCGAGCATGGCTGTTGTAAGTGACTTTGGTCGCTCAAGTGGATATACTAAAGCGCGGTCCCAAATAAGATTCGCGGTAATTCCGATTGCCCGCCCAATTCCAAACAGTACAGTGTAAAAATCGTATTCTTTAATTCCATAATGCCATTGAATTACGCCTGATTGCGCATCTACGTTTGGCCATGGGTTTTTAGCTTTACCCTGTTCACGCAAAATATCGGGAACTACTTTATAAAGCATATCCGTGTATTTGAACATCAGGTCGTCTTTCAGGTGAGTTTGGCAAAAGTTGTGTTGCAGCGTATATCTCGGGTCGGTTTTACGAAGTACAGCATGACCGTAACCCGGAATAACCTGTCCGGACTTAAGAGTATCCCAGACAAACTTTTTCATTTCATCTTCAGTAGGAACACGGTCTTCCATTTTTTCCATAACACCCTGCAGCCAACGCAGTACTTCCTGGTTAGCAAGACCGTGCAGCGGTCCGGCAAGCCCATTAATCATAGCGGCAATGCTCAGGTAAATATCTGACAATGAACTACCGACCAGGTGACCTGTATGCGCGCTAACATTTCCGCCTTCGTGATCGGCATGAATAATAAAATTCATACGGCTCACATCGTCATAAGGCTTTCCAATTCCCATCATATGGGCAAAATTAGCGCCAAAATCGAGGTAGGGATTTGACTGGATACGCTTGCCATCACGATACAGTTTAGCGTAGATGTAGGTAGCAATTTCAGGCATCTTTGCTAACAGGTTAAGCGCATCTTCGTAGGTTGAATCCCAATAATCAAGTTTATGCAGTTTACCTGAAGCATATTTTTTCGCAAACAAAGATTCACGCTGCAAAGTTGTAATAACAGCTGAAAATATTGCCATAGGATGACTGCAGCAGGGCATTCCATCAATAACTTCGTAAACATAACGTGGAAGAATCCTGCGTTTATTGAACTCATCAATTACATCCTGAAGTTCCTCTTCATTAGGAATATCACCGGTAAGCAGAAGGTAAAAAAGACCCTCGACATAAGGCATTTCAGCACCTTTTGGCTTCGGAAGTTTCTCGAACACTTCGGGAAGCGTCAATCCGCGATACCTGATTCCTTCGTTAGGATCGAGGTATGAAATATCAGTCAATAATACCTTTACTCCCCGCATACCACCAATTACCTGTCCGATGGTAACCTGGTCGATAACCACGTTGCTATATTCCTTCAGGAGCCTTTCGGTACGTGGACGCCATTCCAATATTTTCTCGTGAAGCCTGTCTTTAAGTCTGAACGACATAAGATTTGTTATTATATGTTTGTAAAATCACTTCTATTTTGATAATGAATGAGCTAGTCACTAAAATAACTGCTCCTCATTACATATTTTTTATCATTTCCGTTCCAAATTCTGAAGTCTTCAGTTTGGTTGCGCCTTCCATAAGACGGTGAAAATCATATGTTACCGTTTT
This sequence comes from Bacteroidales bacterium, assembly GCA_963665485.1. Taxonomy (GTDB): domain Bacteria; phylum Bacteroidota; class Bacteroidia; order Bacteroidales; family UBA4417; genus UBA4417. The sequence goes on from OY762227.1 coordinate 4,849,260, forward strand.
ATTGGCAATGGTTTTCTCCATTGAATCATAAAGCAGTTTGGCTACTTCATTCCAGCCAAGGTATTCGAACATAAGCGCACCCGAAAGGATTACCGAACCAGGATTTACCTGGTCGAGGCCGGCATATTTAGGAGCTGTTCCGTGAGTAGCTTCAAAAATAGCGAATCCATTCTGATAATTGATATTTGCTCCCGGAGCAATTCCGATACCGCCTACCATGGCAGCCAGTGCATCCGAAATATAGTCCCCATTCAGGTTGAGCGTTGCAATAACTGAGTATTCATCAGGGCGGAGTAATATCTGTTGTAAAAACGCGTCAGCAATAACATCTTTAACTATGATTTTTCCTTCCGAAACTGCTTTTTGCTGTGCGGCATCCGCAACATCGCGACCCTGTTCAGCAGCAAGACGATCATATTGTGCCCAGGTAAAAGTTTTGTCGCCAAATTCACGTTCAACCAACGCATAGCCCCATTGCTTAAATCCACCTTCGGTAAACTTCATAATGTTTCCTTTGTGGACAATGGTCAGCGAAGGTAGTTTGTGGCTGATGGTATATTCTATCGCTGCCCGAACCAAACGCTCGGTACCTTCGACAGAAACAGGTTTGATCCCAATTGAAGATGATTTTGGAAACCTGATTTTGGAAACGCCCATCTCGTCAACCAGAAAATTGATCACTTTGGTAGCTTCAGGTGTGCCGTTCATATATTCGATACCGGCATAAATGTCTTCGGTATTTTCACGGAATATATGCATATCCACCTTATCCGGCCTTTTCACAGGACTTGGAACTCCCTGGAACCAACGAACAGGTCGCAGGCAAACATACAGATCAAGTATCTGTCGTAAAGCAACATTCAGTGAGCGAATTCCTCCTCCAACCGGAGTTGTGAGTGGTCCTTTAATACCAACCAGGTATTCTTTAAATGCATCCAGAGTTTCGTCAGGAAGCCAATTACCGGTTTCCGAAAATGCTTTTTCGCCAGCCAGTACTTCTTTCCACATAATTTTCCGTTTCCCGCCGTAAGCTTTTTCCACTGCTGCGTCAAAAACTCTTACTGATGCATTCCAGATATCCGGGCCTGTTCCGTCTCCGATAATAAAAGGTATAACCGGAAAATCAGGGACTTGCAGCTTACCATTCGCAAAAACAATCTTACCTGTACTCATTGTATTGTGATAATTTTAGTGATTTGAATTCTTCGTAAAGATAAAAAAAACATTCAATTTTCTAAATATATTAAAAAATTCTTCCGATCTGTTGGCTCATTAAATTTATTGAGATACATCCCGAAAATTGAACAAACAAATTTAACGAAATGTTAATCAGAATACAAGCTATATTTTGCAAATGAAAAGTCATCAAATAAACAATTTATCAGAAGATTTGGCCAATAAGCAACCCATTGTGTTGTTCGATGGCGAATGTACTTTATGCAGCAGAGCTATAAAATTTCTTCGCAGGAATAACCAATCAGGCAACCTGAGATTTACTTCAATAAAATCAGAAAGTGGATCAGGAATAATAAAATTGGCCGGAAAGGCTTTTGACCAATCAGATACTTTACTGCTTTTACAGGATAATATACTATATGGCTATTCCGCAGCAGCTTTAAAACTGACGGCTCACCTCAGGTTCCCATGGAATTTATTGAGAATATTTATTATAATTCCACCTACAGTCAGGGATGCTTTATACCGCTTTATCGCTAAAAACCGCTACAATTGGTTTGGCAGAAAAGCATCTTGCACTACTGATACAAACAGGTAGAAAAAATGGTTCCCGGGCTGAAATATATTTTACAATGCAATCCAAACTTCTTTTAACATCGTGGATTGCTATAAAAATCTTTTTTCAGGAAGTATATAATCAACAAACTGTTTATTCCCTGTTTTTCGAATCAATGAAAATGGTAACAGGCCCGTCATTCACCAAATCTATTTCCATATGAGCACCAAACTGGCCAGTAGAAACTTTACGTTCAAGACTGAGTTCAAGAGATTCAATAAATGCGTCGTATGCAGGTTTGGCAACTTCCGGACGTGCCGCTTTACTATATGAAGGACGGTTTCCTCTCCGGGTACTTGCATGCAAGGTAAACTGGCTTACCACCATAATATCGCCTCCAATATCGCGTATATCAAGATCCATGATTCCCTGGCTATCGTCAAAAATTCGTAATCCTGTGATTTTGCCACAAAGCCATTCCCTGTCTTCGGATGTGTCAGCGTCTTCAAAACTCACAAGCACCAATAATCCATAACCAATATGGCTATATTCCTGCCCTTCAATACTAAGGTTACAGGATGTAACTCTTTGAATAACTGTTCTCATAATGTGTCAATACTATTTATTTAAAACTTCAGATTAACTAAAAAAGTGTTTACCTCATACATACTCTGCAACATCCAGGCTCTCGTCGGTGAGTAGACCAAGATAATTGTGATACCTTTCAGGATTAATAATTCCATCATCTAATCCTTTTTTTACGGCGCAACCCGGTTCATGGTTATGTGTACAGTTATTGTATCTGCAATGTGGGAGCAACGCCCTAAATTCAGGGAATCGTTCACTGATTTCCTGGCTTTCGAAATGCACCAGACCAAATTCTTTTATTCCCGGTGTATCGATCATATAGCCACCGAATGATAACGGATGCATTTCGGCAAATGTTGTGGTATGCATACCTTTATTATGGTAGGATGAAATCTCACCGGTTTTAATTGCCAATAACGGATCAAGCGCATTAATCAGCGCGGATTTCCCAACTCCTGAATGTCCTGAAAACAAATTCACCTTATCGCGCAAAGCGGTACGAAGTGTTTCTATCCCTGTACCTTCAAGAGCAGACACAGCATACGAAGGATATCCTAATGAACTGTAGAGCTCCATCAGCTCGTCGCAACGCTGTATAGCTTCGTCAGTATAAATATCGGTTTTGTTGAAAATCAATGCTGCCGGGATGTGATAAGCTTCAGCGGTAACCAGCAACCTGTCGATAAAACCTGTTGATGTTCGCGGAAGCATTATACTGGCTACGATATACAACCTGTCGATGTTTGAGGCAATGATATGAGCTGATTTCGACAGATTAATCGAACGACGGACAATATAATTGGTTCGGGGCTCAATGGCTGTAATAATTCCGTTTTCCTCGGCACCTTCCCTTTTAAATTCAACATGATCACCAACAGCTACCGGGTTAGTAGTACGGATGCCATGAATCCGGAACTGCCCTTTCAGCCTGCAATTACAAAGCTTTTTGTCTTCCGTCAATACAATGTACCAACTTCCAGTTGATTTTATGACTATGCCTTTCACGAAGGTGATTAAGATTAACTATTGGGTGTAAACAAATGATTCTATCAAATTTATCTTTGCTTACAATTCAGGACAAAATTACCGTTTTTCAGACATAAGTAAACAATTGTGCGTAAATATATGCTGATCAGTATGTAACAATTTGATTTATAAACAATCTTAGTCTATGGTTTGTTAAATCGAATACCAATATAGTAATCTAAAAGGTTGAACTGTTGGTTCAGAGGGAGGTTTTAGTTTGTTGGAAGACAGAAGTAAGAAGTAAGAAGACAGAAGACAGTTGTAAGAATACAGAATACAGAATACAGAATACAGAATACAGAATACAGAATACAGAATACCGGAAGACAAAAGACAGAAGACAGAAGACGGAAGACAGAAGTCAGAATTAAGAAGACAGAAGACAGAAGACCGGAAGACAGAAGACAGAAGACAGAAGTCAGAAGTCAGAATACAGAGTACAGAAGACCGAAAATCGGAAGCAAGAAATTTGCTATATTTGAAAAAAAATATCTGATGGAAACCAGTGCCATGCTTTCACTTCTGCCTGCTCCAATTGTAGTTGTAGCACTCTATTTACTTCTCAGGTACAAATACTCAGACGGCAATTTTCGCCTCATTCATAAAACTTTTATTTTAGGAGCATCAGGCATTATACCTGTATTTATCATTGACAGGTTAGTGTCTTTTATTCATCTCGATCATCTTCATAGCCTTAACCGGACACTTTTTTATGCATTCGTACTTACCGGTGGAGTCTTTGAACTTTGGAAGTTCCTGGTGTTGAGAATCTATGTATATCCTTTCAAAAAAATTACCAAAACAGTTGATGTAATCGTATTCAGCATCATTATTGCTGCCGGATTTACGATCGGATATTCCATTTATGCGCTATTCTACCCTCCTATTTATATTAATATGTCATACTTTGCACTTACAATCGGGCCGGTTTTTGTGTCGATAGCCATAATCATGGGGTATTTCACAGGCATTGCTTTGAAACGCCAATTTCCGGTGATTGACTTTTTCACAGGGATATTTGTTGCTTCAGTGTTTCAGGGGATGTACAGGTTTAGCCTGTTAACAAATGACAGATTAATACTTTATGTGGCGATTGGAGGTATGATAATAACTGCGGTATCATTGCTTGTCATCAGCCTTAAGGAACCTGGTAAATCAAATTAAGCGGTATACTTTTCCCGGCAGGCACCGTAAAATACCTTCAAATTCCATGTTCAGAAGTATAGAAGCTGCTTTTGCCGGCAGCATTTTTGATTCGATTAAGAGTGTATCTATATCCAGATCGCCCTTTTGCTTCAATACATTAACGATAAGTTCCTCATCAGGCGAAAGATCCATAAATAACTGCCGCTGTATTGTTTTCTTCTTTACGTGCACTTCATCCCAATTCAACAGGTAGCTGATATCCTTTGCAGATTGTATTAATGCCGCCTTATTGATTTTTATCAGCTTATTGCACCCTTCTGAATGAGGATCGCCAATACGGCCCGGCACAGCAAATACATCCCGGTTGTAGGAATTGGCAATTTCGGCAGTGATCAAAGCACCACCGGAAATTCCTGCCTCAACAACTACCACTGCATCGCTCATCCCTGCAATTATGCGGTTACGCATAGGGAAATTCTCACGATCGGGCATGGTATTGCTCATATATTCACATAATAAACCACCTGTTTCCGACATTTTTTCCGCCAATGAACGGTTGGCGAATGGATAAATACGATCAAGCCCATGACCCAAAACTCCTACGGTTTCAAGATTATTATCAAGAGCGGCTTTATGCGACCAGGTATCAATGCCATAAGCTAAACCGCTTACCACTAATACATTGTGCTCAACCAATCCCTCAACAATCCTGCGGCACATATCCCGGCCATATTCTGTTGCTTTCCTGGTGCCAACCAAAGCAACCACTTTGGGAACATTCAGATCGGCAGTTCCTTTGTAATAAAGCATCAGCGGACTATCATGACATTGCTTTAGGCGGACAGGATATTCTTTGTCGAGGTAAAAAAAAGCGGATAATTTGTTCTTCTCTATAAATGCAAGCTCTGTTTCAGCACGTTCGAAAACATTGTGATTTACTAAAGCATTCACTGTTTGCTCCCCGATTCCGGGTATTTTTAGTAAAGCACGTTTCTTTTCCATGAAAACAGCTTTTACACCTCCGCAATAAGCGACGAGGCTCTTGCCGTTTACACTTCCGACACCGGGAATCAGCGTCAGCGCCAATTTATAGATCAGATCATCCATATCGTAGCCCAAACTTACAAATTTTATAAAAATCTTCTGTTGCAGATTGGAATTATTTTTAAGGGTATTCAATTGAAAGGATTGAAATAGTATAGTGCATTGTTCTATGTGCGTTGTGCTATGCGGATTGTGCTATGCACAGGGTACCAAGCACTAAGCACCTTTGATAATTCAGTTAATCAATTAGCATATCGGCTTAAAAAATTAGTTGCTAAATCATACATTTGTATTCCCAAAACTATTGAATGCAGCCAAAGCCATTGCATATCCTGATAAGTCCGCTCGATTGGGGCCTTGGCCATGCTTCCCGTTGCATTCCGGTTATACAGGAGTTAATGAAAGCCGGACATAAAGTTACTATTGCGGGATACGGACGATCACTGATTTTATTGCAAAAAGAGTTTCCAAATCTCGAATATATTGATTTGAAAGGATTTTCTCCTTCATATTCAAAAACCGGTAAAATGGTTTTGCGCCTTTTCCTGCTTTTGCCTCGCTTTATAGGAACAATCTTCAGTGAACATCGAGATCTGAAAAAACTAATTCATTTGAATCATTTCGATATTATAATATCAGATAACCGATACGGGTTATGGAACAAACAGGTTAAGAGTATACTAATTACGCACCAGGTGATGGTGAAAACTCCCGACTGGTTAAAATTTGCTGAATATCCCATTTACCTTATTTCCCGACTGATGATAAGCCGGTTCGATGAGTGCTGGATTCCGGATTACGAAGAATCGCCGGGATTGAGTGGTGATCTGGCACACAAATATCCTCTGCCAAAGAATGCTAAATATATAGGGCCATTATCACGCTTCATCAAATCTGAGGCATTTCTAGATAAAAAATCGGGCGCAAGAAAAATTTTAGCTATAATTTCCGGTCCTGAGCCTCAGCGAAGCATTTTCGAGAATTTAGTAACCAAACAACTTCTGGAACTAAACCAAACCGCAATAATAATAAGTGGTAAGCCTGAATCTGAAAACATGTCATTGTTTAAAGACAACCTGACGATACTACCACATTTACCAACACCCGAAATGAGCGAACTTATTACCAGATCTTCAATAGTCATTTGCCGATCCGGGTATTCATCAATTATGGATTTGCTTGCCCTGGAGTCAAAAGCATTGTTTGTACCCACTCCAGGTCAGACGGAACAGATCTATTTAGCTGAATTGCTTCAGAAGTCAGGAACAGCAATGTGGCGGAAGCAGGAAACACTCAATCTGAAAACAGATATGGAAGATGCTTTAAAATACACGGGATTTGATAAAGACATTATCCGAATGAACTTAAGTGCCGCAATTGCCGATTTGATAAAGAAATAGTTCAGTAATGAAATTATTCTAAGTATTTTTGTAACCCATTAAATCACAGAAAATGATCCTTCAATTTATTCACTGGAATATCAGTCCTACGATTTTTAGTTTAGGTCCGATCAGCGTGCGCTGGTACGGGCTATTATTTGCGATGTCGTTTGTAGTAGGCTATTTTATTATGCTTCGCATATTTCAAAAGGAAAACATTCCCGAACCGCTGCTGGACAAACTAAGCATGTACATGCTGATTTCGACAGTTGTGGGGGCACGCCTGGGGCATGTATTGTTTTATGAGCCAGCTTCATACCTTGCTCATCCTTTGGATATCCTTAAAATCTGGCAAGGCGGACTAGCCAGTCATGGCGCTGCAATAGGGATTGTTTTTGCGCTTTACCTGTTTTCGAGGAAAACGCGCCAGCCATTTTTCTGGGTTATTGACAGGATTGTAATTGTGGTAGCGCTATCCGGATTTTTTATCCGTACAGGGAACCTTTTTAACAGCGAAATTTATGGTAATTTAACTAACCTTCCGTGGGGATTTATTTTCACACGTGCCGGCGAAACCTTGCCACGACACCCAACGCAGATTTATGAAGGATTGTGTTACCTTATTCTCTTCTTTTTCCTGCTCTGGTACTATTACAAAAAAGACGGAAAACCAAGGCCTGGTTTCCTGTTTGGCATCTTTTTGATTTTCGTTTTTGGATTTAGATTTTTAGTCGAATTTATCAAAGAGCCACAGGTTGCTTTCGAAAGTTCAATGGCACTGAATATGGGGCAGCTGCTTTCAATTCCACTAATAATCGCAGGGATTGTAATACTGGCGTGGAAACCTAAGATTACGAAATAAGTCTCAAACCTGAGTTATGTCAGTCTTTTACTTACCTGAGTCATCTTTTAGTAGACCTGAGTCATGTTTTATACGACTCATTTCATCTTTTACCCGGCTCAGTTCTCTGTATTAAAATAAATCTGAATTATTAAGCAGAAATATGCCTCTGATAAATTGAATCTCCATAACAAACAACACCTAACAGGGCCGGTCGGTGCGGGATGTCCCCGCTGGGCGGGGCAGGCTGTGCAACACGGCTTCATGTTAGGTCGCGAAAAGCGACCACACGAAGCCTTAGTTATTAGCAATCGTTCATTAATTCATTGGAGGAGGTAATGCAATACTAGGAAGTATTTTATTCTTTAAATGGTTTTCGAAAGCCTCATTAATAAAAAGCTTATTGATTTCAAATTCCTGTCCTTTTAGTAGTTCATTATTATTATAACTACTACTCTTTGAAATAATAATTTCTAAAGCCTCCTTAATTTTATTTATATTATCACTTTCTATGAATGAAATTTGGTCTGTCTTATTATTTAAATCTATGTATTTGAGAAATTTATAATAACCAGCATAAAATACATTTGCATCTAATTTTATATTTCTTACTAATTTTTTGAGTTTTTTCTCGCCATTAAATACCTTATTTAAAACATCTATTTCCGAATTACCTAATTGATAAAAGTAATATTTTGACTGTTCTCCATTCCCATCAACGATATACATCCTTCCACTTTCATCAATTTTTATATAAGTCTGAACTACAATTTGGTCATTTATCTTGGTACGAGGAGAATTAAGATCATACATTAAATACTCAATTTGTTTAAATGTAGGTTTCAATGATACTTGAGAAAACAGTTCTGATGAAAAAATACTAATAGGAACTAATATAATTAATCTTGTGACTTTGAAAATTGTAAAAATCGATTTCATGGTTTTTGTCTTTTTTGAATAATTGCTAACGTAGAAAGCTACACGCAGGACGGGAGTTAACCGATAAACTTCCTACGAAGAGCTGCCTTTCAATATACTAATTTCCTGTCAACGAAGCACCGAAACCCGGCTTGCGGGTAGCTGAAGTTACAGGCTGGCGTTCGGGTCGTTCGAGTCCTACATCCATTGTCCGTATTGAGTTGTGCTGCAATTGCTGAATTTTGGTTTTGTGTCGGATTGTGCTAAGCTCTATTGAAATTTTTGGACTATATGATGATTTGTGTGAACAGCCAATGTACTTGTATTCGAACTTTGACTATTTTTCCTCCTTACCTTTTTTTAGTTCATTGTTTTTCTTTGCTTCTGGTAAGTAATTATCAGTAGATACAACTTTTTTCCCTGTTCTACTTTCAAGTTCTCGCCTGGCATTACCAGCAACAGCTCCGCCTTGTTTTGCTGCCTTTTTATTTTGAATAAAGCCTATTGGATTCTTTGTCTTTACAATTTCAGTTGTCGAAGCCTCTCCAAGCATTGAGAAAATTAATTCAAGATCGGTCATGTGATCGCGCAGGTTTTGGCTTTTCAATCCTTTGACTTTTTTATACTCTGATGGTGTAAGACCGAAAGTTGCTCTTGAAATCTCTGCTGTGAGTATGGAATATTCTATTTGTTCCTTAACACCTCTGTTTTTCCATTCATCCGTCAACTCTTCGCGAATAGCAATACTTCTCATTCGCTTTTCAATCCAATCGTCAGGATAGCCTTTAAGTTTATAAAGTTCTCTTGTTCGCTGTGTAGCTAATTCGGGGTTTTCAATTTCATCTAATCTGTCAGAACCCACTTGTGCTAACCAAAGTTTAAAAGGTTCTGCTTTTGGCGATGGAATGGATTGTATAATACGCAAAAGTCCTTTAGCACTGGCACAATTCAGCTTTTGTTTACCTCCAATAGTGTCAACAGAAAGGGGGGTGACAAATTGTCCCCACCCTTTGGAAAGTTCCTCGTCACGCTTACGCATTTTCTTTATGTAGTCGGACGGATTGGGGGTATCGGTCAACACCTGTATAACATCTGCTACAACGAAATACCATTTTTCATCCGCTTCATTCCAAACGGTTCTAATTTGTTTGCTCTCAAATAATTTAATATTGCTCATTTTCTTTTTTCTTAAAATTCAAAAATACTCATTTTGCCCGACTTTAAGAATTCGAAGAAATTAATTCCTTGATACCTACAGGTCTGTAAAATCGAAAGCAGAATTAGATGATTTTCAATATTTTGTTTCGTCAGTGATTTACTAATTTTTTTACGCCATTTTGCAAACGGTTTAATTGAATATTCTGCATTATTATTCCACGGAATATTGTCCTTTTCCAGAAAAAGGAATAGCTTTTCCTTATATTTTACAAATCGCTTTTGAAAGGTCAAAGCAAATTCTGATTCAGACAATGAACGGCCGAATGTATGACTCCGCTGGCGCAGATTTGTAATCCATTTCAGTACAAATAATCGCAATCACATCTTCTAAAACCAAAAACGGGAGCCTCAGCTCCCGTTTTTCACAATTTAATCTTCTTCGCTTACTTCATCCCGCCCATCCGTTCATTCATAAATTTATCCACTTTCTGTGAAATATCTTTCTGATTGTACTGGTCGGCAATCTGTTTCATCGAATTAAAGAAACCATAAGCTTCATTAAGGTCCTCATCATAGTTACCACGGAATTCAGGATTGAGCGAAAGGTAATAATTCGTGTTCTGCTGATAAATCTCAAAAAGGCGGTTGGCCAGTTTATTCCCTTTATCAAAAGCGCCTGCTTTGTAGTATACATCAACAAACTGTATCATATAGTAATCAAAATGGATCTTATTGTCAGGGAAAATCTTCTGCACATAATCACAGACTTTCACCGCTGAATCCATCTTGTTTTCTATAGTAAGTTTACGTGCAAGGCGTGCAAAATCCTGCTTTGGCATCATGGTATTACGATTGCTTTCGCGATCCACATAAACTCCTGGCTGATTAAGATTACCCCATTTGCACTTATTCATCAGGATGTCGTATGATGATTCAGAGTTAACACTGCCAACGCCTTTAATAAAGTCGCGTTCATCAGGTTTTACAGGCATAAACCGGTAGATAAAACCTTCCTGGTAACAGTATTTATCAACATCCACAGCATCGCTCATGCTCGAAGGGCTCACAAAATAGATTGGCCTTTTGAACTTGTTCTTAGCAAGAAAATCGAGAAGCATCAAGTCATTTTTATACAAGTAGTTTGACTTAATATCCCATTCAACCGTACCGACAACTCTATCTGCCAGGTTAGCCGGAACAATACCATTCTTAACCAATGAAGCGGAATCGAGGGTGATTTTCACCTTTTTGGTCGGGTAAATAGCGATGGATCTTGAACCTGACTGGAATCTCGAAGCAGGATCATCACTGGCTATCAGGTTAATAATATCCTGAAGTTCAATTCTCTCATCCTGGAATTGCCCGGAATACGCGCATACTTCATTTATACCTTTGTTATACTGATCGTACGAAAGTGTAAACGGCAAAGCATCGGATTTGTATATCTTCCGCATTAATTGGTGCACATACCAGTCGCCTGATGAAAGCATAAAGTTAACTACTCTTACATCAGTTCGAATTCCTTCAACTTCCTGGGCGTACCAGAGCGGGAAAGTATCGTTATCGCCGTTGGTGATCAGTATTGCGTTGGGAGCACATGAGTTAAGATAATTTACAGCAAAATCGCGTGCCGCGTATTTATTAGCGCGGGTATGATCGTCCCAGCCTTCTTTAGCCATAATACCGGGAACCAGCAGCAAACAGACAAGAGTAATTGGAATGGCGATATATTTCTCGCTGACTTTCTTCATTAAATCCCACAATGCCAATACGCCCAGGCCAATCCAGATTGCAAAGGCATAGAATGATCCCGCAAAAGCATAATCCCGTTCACGCGGCTGGTAGGGTGTGATATTCAGATACATAACAATCGCCAGCCCTGTCATAAAAAACAGCAGCAATACCACCAGGAATCCATCAGTATGTTTTCGAAGATGGAAGAACAAACCAAATAGGCCAAGCAATAAGGGCAGGAAATAGAACTTATTTCGTGCCGCATTTTCCATACTGTCGGGCAGATTCGACTGGTCTCCTAGTCTTGCGTTGTCAAATGCAGGTATTCCACTTATCCAGTTACCATAGCGGATTCCTCCGGCACTCTCAATATCATTTTGCCTTCCTACAAAATTCCAGAAAAAATAGCGCATATACATATGACTTACCTGATAACGGAAAAAGAACCGGACGTTTTCAATCATAGTAGGTCTATACAAGGTTTCTGCCTTTCCATCATCATTTACCACATCAATAGGGGTACCTTTTATTTCCCCCCACGATTTATATGCCGATATATGGCTGGGTTTCTGGTTACTCCACATGCGTGGGAAAAGAGTACAGAACCTGCTGTCATAATTTGCAATTGTATTTTTCCGGTCGTCAGTCATGACATATTTCCCCTTTTTCAGATCTTTCACGTAAAAAGGAGTACCATCGGAATACGGGTTTTCTTTATCCTGGGGAGCATTGTAATACTGACCATAAACAATAGGCCATGTACCATATTGTTCGCGGTTAAGGTAGGATAACAAACTTACAGCGTCACTCGGATCATTTTCATTTATTGGTGTGTTTGTATTAGCACGAATCACAAGAAGGAAAAATGAAGAATACCCGATCAGCAGAAAGGCAATTGACAAGAATATGGTATTAGCCGCTGAGCGAACCTGGGCACGGTTCAAGCGGCCGGGATTGCTTTTATACCAATAATAAACCCCAACTACTAATAGCAATCCTATGAATGTTGTCCATGAAAATATGGATATCAACAGCAAAAGAACTCCACCAACAATGTAATTCAAAGTGGAATGTTTATCCTGGTATGTGAACCTTATGCTCCAAACCAGGGAACCGATGAGAATAAGGAAATAAAATAATGTTCCTGAATTGAAAGGAAGACCGTAGCTATTTACAAAAAGAATTTCATATTTACCGGCAAGATTGACAGTATAAGGAATTACCAGGAACATAATAAACGACAGGATAAAGAATGCAACACCCAATGTGAGCACAGCTCCTTTCCATGTGGTTTTATACTTTCTGAAATAAAATACCAGCGCGATTGCCGGAATTGCAAGCAGGTTGAGCAAATGCACACCTATTGAAAGTCCCATCAGATAAGCGATAAGTATGATCCATCGTTGCGAATGAGGCTGATCTGCAACCTGGTCCCACTTAAGAATAGCCCAGAAAACAATTGCCGTAAAGAACGATGACATAGCATAAACTTCGCCTTCCACTGCTGAAAACCAGAATGAATCGCTGAAAGTGTAAGCCAAAGCACCTACCAATCCGCTTCCGAGTATAGCAAACATGCGGCCTGTAGAAATTTCCTGGTCCTTGGTAAATTTGAGCCCAAGCATAGTTATACTCCAGAACAGGAATAAAATGGTAGCCGAACTGCTCAAAGCCGACATAATATTTACCATCATGGCTACCTTGCTTGTATCACCAGCAGCAAACAAGCTGAAGAAACGCCCTAGCATCTGGAACAGAGGTGCTCCCGGCGGGTGACCAACCTGCAGTTTAAACGCGGTTGAAATATATTCACCACAATCCCACCAGCTGGCGGTAGGCTCAATGGTTGACAGGTAAACCCACGACGCGAATGCAAAAACTATCCACCCGAGTAGGTTATTCAGTTTCCTGAATGTTTTCATGAAAAGTATAGATTAATGAATAAACAAAAATTTGAAGGGCCGAAATTAACCAATAATTACGATGTATGCATAACTTTTAGGAATTGTTAAGAAAATGTCAATTCTTTATCTTCATAAACTACTTTTATTCAACAGTTTAACCAAATTAACAATCCAAATGAAATACTTTTTTTGCCTTGACTTCTTTATGTAAAGAAAAAATACTACTTTTGCAGTCCTTTTAGGAAAGATTATACGATTGTCCGATGGTGTAAAGGCAGCACGAATGGTTTTGGTCCATTCGGTCTAGGTTCGAATCCTGGTCGGACAACATTGACTCAATCAACTGACTGAAAGCACTTTTTATCATTTCCCGATAAAAAGTCACCCAATCCGGAAACCAATACTTCCGGTGAGGCAACAGAATAACAGTTGGCATACGGATTAGGGTATGCAAGCTCGTGACGACTTGTGGAGGGGACTTTGGTCCCCTCTTTTATTAAAATGCACTTTTTACAACTGTAACATAAAATAAATGATCAGCGAACAACTCATAAAAGATCTTACCGCTCAGCAACTTGAGGGAACCGATCGTTTTGCGGTAAGCGTTGCAGTTCGATCGGATAACCGTATCCGGATCTTTATTGATAGCGATACGCATGTATTGATTGAGCACTGTATAGAGCTGAGTAAATTTATTGAAGGACATCTTGATCGTGAAGTGGAAGATTTCGAACTGAATGTATCATCATCAGGGTTGGATCAGCCTTATAAACTTTCACGCCAGTATATTAAAAATATAGGCCGTGAAGTATCTGTTTTACAAAAAGATAACAGCAAAATAGAAGGCACTCTTATTGCTGCCGACGAACAAGGATTCAGTGTAAAGGGAATCACTAAAGTAAAAAAAGTCATTACCGAAACTACGCATACCTTCCTTTATAGCGATATTAAGGAAACCAAAGAAATCATTAAAATCTGAAACTCAAATATTGAATTGCCATGGGCGAAATGGAGCACATCAACCTGGTCGAGACATTTTCTGAATTCAAAGAATTCAAGAACATTGATCGTGAAACACTGATGCGTATACTCGAAGATGTATTCAGGCATATGTTGATTAAAAAACATGGTACCGACGAAAATATCGATATCATTGTTAACGTCGACAAAGGTGACCTGGAAATCTGGCGTAAACGTATTATTGTAGAAGATGATGCATTGGAAGATGAAAATCTTCAGATCTCATATTCGGCAGCCATCAAAATCGAACCTGACTTTGAAGTCGGGGAAGAAGTGGTTGAACCAATCAGACTGGCAGATATAGGCCGCCGGGAAATTCTGACGGTCAGACAAAATCTGATTTCGAAGGTTCAGGAATATGAGAAAGACAACATCTTCCGTAAATATAAGGACCGGATTGGTGACATTGTTACCGGCGAAGTTTACCAGGTTTGGAAAAACGAAATCCTGATCCTCGACGACGAAGACCTGGAGCTCACCATGCCGCGTACTGAGCAAATACCCGGCGATTTTTACCGCAAAGGCGATACCATCCGCGCGGTTGTTGCGCGTGTTGATATGAAGAAAAACTCTCCTGTCATTATTCTTTCACGTACTTCTCCCCTATTTCTCGAGCGTTTGCTTGAGGCTGAAGTTCCTGAAATTTTCGACGGGCTGATCACTATCAAAAACATTGTACGTGTACCAGGCGAAAGAGCAAAAATTGCCGTTGAATCCTACGATGACCGTATTGATCCGGTTGGGGCCTGTGTTGGTATGAAAGGTTCGAGAATACACGGTATCGTTCGCGAACTGCGCAACGAAAATATTGACGTTATCAACTTTACTGCAAATTCAAGCCTTTATATTCAGCGTTCATTAAGCCCTGCAAAAATTACCTCAATCACACTGGATGAGGAAACCAAAAGGGCTGAAGTATATATGAAACCTGACCAGGTATCATTAGCTATAGGAAAAGGTGGACATAATATCAAACTTGCTGGTAAACTTACAGGATACGAGATCGATGTGTATCGTGATACGGATTCCGATTACGAAGATGTTGACTTACAAGAATTTAATGATGAAATTGATCAGTGGATCATCGATGAACTGAAAAGCATCGGTTGTGATACTGCTAAAAGTGTTCTAGAACTTAGTGCCGAGGAACTGGTACGCCGTTCGCAGCTGGAAGAAGAAACCATCCGCGAAGTGCATCGGATTCTGAAAGCAGAGTTTGAATAACAAACAATAACAGATGACGAAAGGAAGATTATCATGTATCATCCATTCATCAAGGCTTTGCATTATTATGTGTGCAAGTTGATATCTGTACCCTAAAAACATAAGTTTGAAAATTAAATCGTACTTTTACTCACTTATTCCGAGCTTCAGGCGAAATTTCGATAAAAGCATGTCAGACGGACCCATATCAATCAGGCTTGGAAAAGCCGCAACCGAATTTAATGTCGGTGTAACCACTATCGTTGACTTTCTGCATAAGAAAGGTCATAAAATCGATAGTAATCCGAACACTAAGTTGAGTCCGGAAATGCATTCTCTTTTGGTAAAAGAATACCAGCCCGATAAGGCTGCAAAGGATATTGCAAAACATATCGAACTGGAATATCAGGCTCAGAAAGCCGCAAAAGTTGAAGAGAAAAAGCCTCTTGTTGAAGAAGTAAAACCAGTAAAAGAAACTGTAACTACTCCTCCTGTTCAGGAAAAAGCTCCTGTTATTGTGCCTGTTGCGCCTAAACCTCCCGTAGTTGAAGCGCCAATAGTTGAAAAAGCTCCTGAAGTAAAGGCAGCTCCACAGGTTGCGCCTGAAGTTGTTGCTCCGTCAAAGCCTTCTGTTCCAATTGCAGAAATTGTAAAAGAAGAAGTGAAGGTTGCAATCGAAAAAGCACCTGAGGAAAAAGCAGTTGTTGTTAATGAAACTGAGAAACCTTCTGTTTCATCAAGTCAGGCTGAAGCTGAACCAACACAAAAAGTTGTTGTTGCAGAAAGTCCTGAAGTTAAAACCGGTGTTACACCAACGGTTACTGAAACAACTGCTGATAGTGATGAAACGACTATTACAGGTCCAAAAGTATTAGGTAAAATTGATCTGAAGCAGTTCGATAAAAAACCTAAGAAAAAAGAAAAGGGCGAAAAAGTTGCAGGTAAAGAGCATAAGAAAGAATCAGTACCAGTACAGGCTGAAACACCTGCTGCTGCGGCCGAAAAAGTTGTTGAACAGGTTGTTACACCCGCTGCTCCGGAAATACCTGAAGTAATAAATGTTGTTCCTGAACCGGCAGCACCTGTTGCCCCTGAAGAAACAACAACGCGTATCAGTGATATGCCATCTATCGATGGAACATATAATAAATCCGACTCTAACTATCTGCAAACCAAGTTTACCAAACTTGAGGGACCCAAAATCCTGAGTAAAATAGAGTTGCCACAGCCTTCACGTCCCGAACCTCGCAAACCTGTCGCCTCATCGAGTGATGAAGACAGCAAGTCGAAAAAACGTAAACGCAAACGTCTGAATAAAGGCAAAAACGGAACAGATGCTGCTGCTCCGGGAGCAACACCGGGAACTACTACTCCCAGAGTTGTTGTACCTGCAAAAGTACACGATAGAACCAAAGCTAAACCCGGAGCTAAATCACATACCCGAACTGTTCTGCCCAAGGCTGAGTTAACCGATGAAGATATCCAGAAACAAATCAAGGAAACCCTTCAGCGCCTTAGTGGTACCGGGAAATCGAAAGCTTCGAAATACCGTCGTGAAAAACGAAATGTTGCCAGCCAGCACTTGCAGGAGGAAGTTGCCAGGGCCGAAGAAGACAAACTGGTACTCAAAGTAACAGAATTTGTTACAGCCAACGACTTATCGGTGATGATGGATGTACCGGTTACAAAAATCATTGCGACCTGTATGGCTTTAGGGATGTTTGTTTCAATAAATCAACGTCTTGATGCTGAAACAATTTCGGTATTAGCCGATGAATTTGGATACAAAGTTGAATTTGTGAGTGTTGAAGTTCAGGAAGCAATCGACAGTTCTGATGAATCAGATGATCCTGCTCTCCTGAAACCACGTAATCCGATTGTCACCGTAATGGGTCACGTGGATCATGGTAAAACATCACTTCTCGACCACATCCGTAGCGCCAATGTAATAGCTGGTGAAGCCGGAGGAATTACTCAGCATATCGGAGCCTACGAAGTGCAATTGGAAGACGGTCGTAAGATCACATTCCTCGATACTCCCGGTCACGAAGCGTTTACAGCTATGCGTGCCCGTGGTGCTCAAATTACAGATATTGTAATTATAGTTGTTGCAGCTGACGATACCGTTATGCCTCAAACAAAGGAAGCCATCAACCACGCACAGGCTGCAGGTGTTCCAATGGTTTTTGCTATAAATAAGATTGATAAAAACGGGGCTAACCCGGAGAAAATAAAGGAAGAACTTTCAAAACTCAACATTCTTGTTGAAGATTGGGGTGGTAAATACCAGAGCCAGGAAATATCGGCCAAGAAAGGTATTAATGTTACCGAACTTCTTGATAAAGTATTGCTTGAGGCTGAATTGCTCGACCTCCACGCCAATCCCGATGCACGCGCATCAGGAACTGTAATTGAATCATCCTTAGATAAAGGACGCGGATATGTTGCAAAACTGCTCGTTCAGAATGGCACACTTAAATTAGGCGATTTCGTTCTGGCAGGTTCCGTTTACGGAAAAGTGAAAGCTATGTATAACGAGCGTAACCAGCCGATAAAAGAAGCCGGTCCTTCGGCTCCTGTCCTCTTACTCGGACTAACAGGTGCTCCACAGGCAGGTGATAAGTTTAAAGTGATGGTTGATGAACGCGAAGCTAAACAGATCGCTACCAAACGCCAGCAATTGCAACGCGAACAAGGGATACGCACACAAAAACATATCACACTCGACGAAATTGGTCGCCGTATTGCTATTGGTGACTTCAAGGAACTGAATATTATTGTAAAAGCTGACGTTGACGGTTCAGTTGAAGCCTTGTCTGATTCCTTGCTCAAACTTTCAACCCCACAGGTTCAGGTGAATGTAATTCACAAGAGCGTTGGCGCAATTACCGAAAGCGACGTATTGCTGGCTTCCGCTTCAAACGCGATTATTGCAGGTTTCCAGGTTCGTCCAAGCATGAGCGCACGCAAACTAGCCGAGCGCGAAGAAATCGATATTCGTTTCTATTCCATTATCTACACTGCTATCAACGAAATCAAGCTGGCTATAGAAGGAATGCTTGCTCCGGAAATTGAAGAAAAGATTGTTTGCAACGTAGAAATTCGTGAAGTATTCAAGAATTCGAAGGTCGGCGCTATTGCAGGATGTATGGTGTTGGATGGTAAAATCACCCGTAATACACGTATTCGTGTTATCCGTGACGGTATTGTTGTTCATGCAGGATCACTTGGTTCACTCAAACGTTTCAAGGACGATGTGAAAGAAGTACTTACCGGTTACGAATGCGGTTTGAATATCGACAACTTTAATGATATCAAAATTGGTGATATTGTTGAAGGCTACGAAGAAGTTGAGGTTAAACGGAAATTGTAATTCTGAAACTGAACTCAAATAAATATAACGGCTGCCTTCGGGTGGCCGTTTTTGTTAGGTCAGTACTCAATTTCAAGTCGAATGGCATAGGACAAAAAAAACACCGAAAAGTTACTTCCGGTGTCGTATTCTTATTTCGATTCAACTATCGCTGAATTGTTTCTTCTCTCCCTGGTCCGCTGGAAAGAATATTAACTGAAAGTCCAACAGTATCTTCGATAAACCGGGTATAATCCTTAAGTTTCTCTGGTAACAGGTCGTAATCACTAACACCCACGAGTGAATGATTCCATCCAGGTAATGTATTGTATATAGGCTGAACAGGATTGCTTAATGTTTCATATGTAAGATCCTGTGTGGTTTCTCCATTTACTTCATAACCGGTACAAATTTTAATTGTATCAAACTCATTCAAAACATCAGCTTTCATCATAACGAGATCTGTAACGCCATTCAACATAATAGCATAACGCAAGGCCGGCAAATCGAGCCAGCCGCAACGACGTGGGCGACCTGTTGTTGCGCCAAATTCTTTACCATTATCACGAAGCCTTTCGCCGGTAGCATCTTCCAATTCCGTTGGGAAGGGTCCACTTCCAACCCTGGTGCAATACGCTTTAAAAACACCGTATACTTTTCCGACTGCGGATGGGGGAATGCCGAGTCCTGAGCAGACTCCCGCGGTAATGGTATTGGATGATGTAACATATGGATACGATCCGAAATCCACATCCAGCAAACTTCCTTGTGCGCCTTCAGCAAGAATGCTCTTACCTTCAGCCAATGCTTTATTAATATACAGTTCGCTATCTATCAGCGGGAAAGTCCGAAGTTCCTCAACTGCCGCAAACCAGTTTTTCTCGTATTCATCGAACGGCATCTTATCAATAAGCTGCACCTGGTGATCAAAATTATAGGATGCAAGGATATTGAGATGGCGTTGCTTTAGTTTATTGTATTTCTCTGTAAAGTCAGCAGCCAGTATATCTCCGAAGCGCAGTCCATAGCGAGCTGTCTTATCTGTATAACAAGGTCCGATTCCTTTTAGAGTGGAGCCGATTTTACCAGCGCCCATTGCTTGTTCGTAAGCGGCATCTAACATCCGATGTGTTGGCAGGATGAGGTGCGCGCGTTTCGAAATCCGAAGGTTAATTCGTGGATTAACTCCTTTGGCAACAAGTTTAGCCAGCTCCAGCGATAAAATATACGGATCGGCTATTACACCATTACCAATGATATTGATTTTTTCCGGATGGAAGATTCCTGAAGGAATAGTATGCAGAACATGCTTGTCGCCTTCAATCTGCAAGGTATGACCGGCATTCGGACCTCCCTGAAACCTGGCTATTATATCATATTGCGGAGTAAGAACATCCACAATTTTACCTTTTCCTTCGTCGCCCCATTGAAGGCCTAATAATACATCTACTTTCATCCTTACACAAATTAAGCAACCCTATTGAGGTTGCTGTTGATCTAATGCAAAGATAAAACTATTTGTTGAAGGTGCCTGAAAAAAGAGTTAACAACCGGAGAGAAGATTGTTAATTAACGGCTTCTACTTTAACTCGTGTGCCGTAAAGTGTGAGTGAGTGATGAGTGACTTTTATTCCTAATGCTTTTTCGGCAGAAACAATAATTTCCTGAATTCGCGGATCACAAAATTCAAGTACTTCTCCATTATCGATATCAATAAAATGATCGTGTTGCTTGAATTTAAATGACTTTTCGAACTGAGCGCAATTATTACCGAACTGATGTTTTGTTACAAGGTGGCAGTTAAGCAATAACTCAATTGTATTGTATAAGGTTGCACGGCTTACCCTGTACTTATTATTCTTCATCTGGATATACAGTGATTCAATATCAAAGTGACCTTCGGTAGAATAAATTTCCTTAAGTATCGTGAATCTTTCAGGCGTCTTGCGATGCCCAAGCTTCTCAAGGTAGTCAGTAAATAACTTCTTGACTGTTTCGTAATTAAGTTTCTTTGAATCAGAGATCATACTATTGAATTTGGTGTAAAAATACAAAATTTCTAATTGCTATTTAGAATTAATAAAAATAGGTAAAAATTTATATTTACCATTGAAATTTAAAACCAGGAAACCAAGCAAATAAAGGAATATGCTTGAGTAAAAATAAATAAAACCCCGAAAAAAAAATTTACGTCTTTAAAAATTTCAGCATACGGGTTACCGTCGAAATGCCCTCGATCTTCTTAATCTGTTCAATTGTTCGGTTAATGTCAACCGTATCATAAATAAACAAACTGAGATATGCTTCGAACAGCTCACCCGAAGTATCAATATGGAACGACCTGACATTGTAATGCATTTCATCGCTGATGACTCTTATTATATCCGATATCATGCTTTTACGATCGAAACCACTGATTTTTATTCCGCCAAGAAATGTATTCATATGTTTGTTTCCCCAGCTGGCATGAATGATCCTGTTTGCCCGGCGAGCCATAAGTTCAATTGCTTCGGGACAATTAGTACGATGTACTATCCATTTTGTGCCATCGGGAGTATATGCTATAATTTCATCACCCGGTAAAGGATGGCAACATGTGGCAATTCCAAAATCCAGTTCTTCCAGATCGTAGGTAACCCCTTGCTTCGATTTCACTTTTGCCGGCAAAGCGGGAGATTCAGTCCTGGTTTTCCTGCTGTGAGTACCAGTTTGTGTATGTATTTCATTTTGTTCCAGATGGATAAACTTTTCTACTTCTTCCACAGGAATTTTGTTCTGAAATACGTTATAAAATAAGTCGGCCGGGCTGGTAAAGCCCATATATTCGCTGAAGCGGGTAATACTGTTTTTGCTCAGGACGAAATTATGCTTTTCAAAAATCTCTTCCAACTGAAGCCGTCCTTCGGTGGCCTGCTCCTTTCGCTGTTCCTTAAGGGCTTCCTTAATACTAAACCTGGCACGTGGAGTGATGGCATAATCAAGCCATTCTTCCTTAGGGAAACTCTTTTTTGAAGCGATGATTTCAACCTGATCTCCACTCCTAAGCCTATGATCCAGCGGAACAAGATTTCTGTTAACCTTTACACCTATGCAGTGATTACCAAGCTCAGTATGAACCAGGTACGCAAAATCAAGAACAGTGCTGCCTGAAGGCAAAGATTTAAGGTGACCTTTCGGGGTCCAGACGAAAACCTCATCACTGAAGAGCGTAAGTTTGATGTCGTCGAGGAAATTCAGTGTATTTGCGTCGGGTGATTTCAGAATCTTGCGCAATTCAGCCAGCCAGTCATCCAGTCCCGATTCCTGGGCTTTATCTTTATCAATTTGTTGCTTGTATTTCCAGTGAGCCGCATAACCTCTTTCGGCAATTTCATGCATACGACGGGTACGTATCTGTACTTCGACCCACTGCCCGGTAGGACTCATAACTGTGGTATGCAGCGATTCATACCCATTGGCTTTAGGAGTCGAAATCCAATCGCGAAGGCGATTCTGTTTCGGGTTATAATTATCAGTAACCAGTGTATATACACGCCAGCAGTCGATTTTCTCCTGGTCAAGAGGTGATTCAATAATAATACGGACTGCAAACAAGTCGTACACTTCCTCGAAAGGTATTTCTTTAGTCTGCATTTTCTTGTAAATAGAATAAACAGATTTAGCTCGGGTATCAATCTCAAATTCAATACCTTGTGAGGCCATTGCTTTTTTGATCGGAAATATAAATTTTTGAATAAAGCTTTTACGTTCAATCTCTGTTTCCTGGAGTTTTGTCGAAATTGTGCGATAAATCTCGGGTTCATTGTATTTCAACGCAAGATCCTCAAGTTCGCTCTTGATCACATACAATCCAAGCCTGTGAGCAAGCGGTGAATAGAGATAAAGAGTTTCTGCCGCAATATTCTGCTGTTTTGAGGCCGGCATTGAATCGAGCGTACGCATATTATGCAGACGGTCAGCAAGTTTAATCAGGATTACCCTAACATCATCGCTCAGGGTTAAAAGCATTTTTTTAATACTTTCGACCTGCGCGGTAGATTCAAGTCTTTCGTACCCATCTTTGATCTTAGTGAGTCCATCTACTATATAGGCAACTTTATCACCAAATTTCTGCCTGATCATTTCTAATGTATAATCAGGGTTATCTTCAACTACGTCGTGAAGTAGTGCGCTGATAATGGCTGTTTCACCTAAGCCTATTTCGCCGGCTACAATCCGGGCAACTTCGAGAGGATGATAAATATAAGGCTCGCCGGTTCGCCGGCGCATGGTAAAGTGCGCCTGCGAAGCCATAATAAAGGCTTTACGAACCTGGTTGTTCTTCTGAACACCTTTGTTCGCATTCCATGCCCTCATTAAAGCACGGTAACGTTTTACGATTTCTTTTTTCTCCTTCTGCAGATCAATGTTATACATACGCCTTAATCCTTCCTGCTTTAATCCCTCAAAATTACTAAATTAATCTGATCAAAACAGGCCCTAATCAACGAGCGTTTACTAAACTATGCCAAAAGTTAAAAACTTAACAATTAAAGTCCTCCATTTAAAAGCTTAATTTGTACTTTTGATGATTATCTCATACCCGTTTCAAATACTATTGGGTTGAATACAATAGATTATTGATGAATATGAAAAAATATCTCGTCCTGTTTTTTTTAATCGTTTGGTTTACCGGCCCTTTAATGGCTACCCACCAGCGCGCAGGAGAAATTACATTCAGATATATATCAGGGCTTACCTACGAAATTACCATTGTAACCTATTCCTACGCACCAAGCCCTGCCGACAGGTATGAACTTGAAATCAAATGGGGCGACAATACAAGTTCAATCCTGCCTCGGGCTAATGGACCCATGGGACAGCAGGGACACACAGGAGAAATAGTTGGACAGGACATTAAAAGGAATCTTTATACCGGTGTTCATACTTTTACAGGAGTAGCCACATACAAAATTACTGTTGAAGACCCTAACCGGAATTATGGTGTGCAAAATATTCCAAATTCGGTAGAAGTACCTTTATTTATAGAGACTGAATTAATTATTTCTCCCGGAATCGGGAAAAATTCATCTCCTCAACTGCTGCTACCTCCTATTGATCAGGGATGTGTGGACCAGCCATTCATTCATAATCCCGGAGCATTTGATCCTGACGGGGATAGCCTCTCATTCCGGCTTGTTACCTGCCGTGGTGCCGGTGGTGAAAATATACCGGGATTTCAATTTCCAAACATGGTTGGCACTAATGCAGGAGGTTCCTTTTCAATGAATGACACAACCGGTGAGATCCTATGGCAGAATCCTAAAATGCAGGGGGAATATAATATCTCATTCCTGATTGAAGAGTGGCGTCACAAGAAAAAGATCGGATACGTTACCCGTGATATGCAAATCACAATCGTGACCTGTGATAACCATGCACCAGTTATATCCCCGATAAATGATACCTGTGTAGAAGCAGGGGCTACACTACAATTCAAAGTAGTGGCTACTGATGTCGACAATAATGCGATTAAACTCACTTCTGTTGGCGCACCTTTCCAGATTGTCAACCCTGCTGTTTTCACTTCACTTTTCGACTCAATTGGCCGGAATACAGGAACTTTTAAATGGGAAACTTCATGTTCGCATGTAAGAAAAAATCCCTACCAGGTTTATTTTAAAGCTACTGATAACGATTCACCTGTTAACCTTTTCGATCTGAAAAGCATTAATATTACAGTTGTTGGCCCGGCGCCCAGAAACCTGACAGCCGTTGCCCTGGGCAATAGCATTCAACTAAAATGGAATAAAAACCGCTGCTCAAATGTAAGCGGGTACAAAATCTACAGGCGAAATGGGATTTATGGCTACGTAGCCGGACCTTGTGAAACAGGAGTTCCTTTATATACCAACTATCAAATGATAGCTGCTATGAATACTACCGATACCCTGTTCGTTGACAGTGAGCTGGCACGCGGAATTGATTATTGTTATATGGTTGTGGCAACCTATCCCGACGGGGCCGAAAGCTATGCGTCAAATGAGGCATGCGCACAACTAAAAAAAGATGTTCCGGTAATCACAAATATCAGTGTTCAGAAAACAGGAGTTGCTGACGGCCGCATCTATCTTGCCTGGTCGAAACCAACCGAATTAGACCCTGTTCAAATACCAGGCCCTTACAAATACCTCATTTACAGATCAGATGATCTTAGCGGAACGAGTTTTCACCTTTTAGATTCCCTGACATCACTCAACGATACCACGTTCACCAATGATCTTCTAAACACATCAGAACACGGATTAAATTACAGGGTAGATTTATATAACGATACTCCGGGAAACAGATTCCTGGTTGGCCCAACTGAAAAGGCATCTTCGGCTTTTATTGCACTTGCACCCGGTGACAAAAAAATCAGGATCACTATCAATACTATAGTACCCTGGACTAATGAGCAGTTTGTAATTTACCGGAAAAATGAAAGCACTTTGCTCTTTGATTCTATCGGCACCACAATTTCACCGTCCTATATTGATTATAATCTCCTGAACGGCAATTCGTATTGTTACAAAGTTAAGGCAATCGGAACTTATGGAACCGCAGGAATTACCGATCCGCTCATTAATTTTTCGCAGGAAACCTGTGCTGTTCCAATCGATAACGAAGAACCTTGTGCACCTGTACTCACTGTAAATACTGATTGTGATAGTTTTCAAAATGGGCTTTCCTGGAAAAATATCAATCCGGATTGTTCAGCAGATATAGCTAAATACATTATCTATTACCAACCTCCGCAATCTGAAAAATTTGTGCCACTGGATTCAACCCAGGCATTAACTTATACGCATTCAAACCTTAATTCTATAGCTGGGTGTTATATAGTTGGCGCTGTAGATTTCGTTGGTAACCGAAGCATTATGAGTGATACCATTTGCATCGATAATAATGCCTGCGGAACGTATCATTTACCAAATGTGTTCACACCTAACGGAGATGAAAGAAATGATTTATTCGTTCCTTTCCCATATTCCGGAGTTGAGAAAATTGACTTGCAAATTGTTAACCGATGGGGGAACCTGATTTTTAGCACTCAGGATCCCGCAATTAAATGGGATGGGAAAATTCAGAGTACGAATCAATTAGTAAGCGATGGGGTATATTATTATGTATGTGATGTTTATGAACTTACATTGCATGGTATTGTGAAACGTACACTCAAAGGAAGCATAACAGTAATCAAGTAAATCATAAAACAATAGAATATTTGTTAATGCCTGCAGTGTAATGCCCGTTTCATAGTTTGAATCCGGCATTATAAAAATCATTGGATTGAGTGCAAAAAAAAAGCACTTACCTTTGCGTCCGGATATTTGATAACCGTGATCATGGGCAGAACACATAAAGAAATTATTCATCGTTCACACAAAAGGAGTAAAGAATATGGACTTGATAAAGAGGGCATATTCCAGGACCGATTTCTTTCCCAGTCGCAGATCCGGAAACTTTTAAAAGAGAATGCTGAGCTTATAGATATTACTACTCCAATTATTGAAGAATTATTTGATTTCCTGAAAGGTTCCGGGTTTATTATTATTCTTGCCGATAAAAATGGTCGTATCATCGAGATAACCGGAGATACCGAACCTTTGGATGAAGCTGGCAGGCAGAAACTAGCGCTAGGCGCCTTTATGGATGAAAAAAACATTGGAACAAATTCAGTTGGAACCGCTTTATCTGAAAATTGTCCAATACAGATTACGGCCGATGAACATTTCATAAAGGGTTTTTATAAATGGACCTGCTCGGCAGCTCCAATCCATGATTCATTTAAGCAGATCGTTGGAGCGCTGAACCTTTCGGGAAACAGCGAATTGGTGCATCCGCACACACTCGGCCTGGTGGTGGCAGCCGTTTCAGCTATTGAATACAGGATCAACACCATCAACATTCAGAAGCAACTGCATAACTCCAATCAGTTTGCTTTTTCGATGATGAATAATCTCACGTACGGACTTTTTGCCATGGATATGAACGATCAGATCCTTTGGGTGAATGACACTGCCTGCCGCTCCATAAATACCAGACGCCTTGATTTGATTGACAAACCCATTGAGCGAATTTTCCCCGACTGGCAACAAGTTAAAGAAACAATTCTTCAAAATGAACCTTATTCGGACGAAGAAAACCG
Source organism: Bacteroidales bacterium (assembly GCA_963665485.1). Lineage (GTDB taxonomy): Bacteria > Bacteroidota > Bacteroidia > Bacteroidales > UBA4417 > UBA4417. The sequence continues at coordinate 4,876,475 of OY762227.1, forward strand.
GTTTAGTATTGCACGCGTTAAGGAACGCTATCTGTTCAGCGCTTACCTGATAAAGACGAAGGAGGACGAAATACTAGGATACCTGCTTTCATTCAGAGAATTCAGTGGAATAATGAAGATTATCAATAAGTACAATGAACATAGTACCAGGTATTCATTTGATGATTTTATAGGTGAAAGCCAGCAAACCAAGGAACTGATTCGGTATTGTAAAACCATTGCCAAAAATCCTTCAACAGTTCTGGTTTGCGGCGATTCAGGAACCGGTAAAGAGATTATCGCACAGTCCATTCATGCTGCGAGTCCACGGAAAAACCAGGCATTTGTTGCCATCAACTGCGGTGCTATTTCCGAATCGCTGATCGAGAGTGAATTGTTCGGTTATGCCGATGGCGCCTTTACCGGGGCTAAAAAAGGCGGCAAGCCCGGCAAATTCGAATTGGCGGATAAAGGGACTCTTTTCCTGGACGAAATTGGTGAGATGCCGCTCGAGATGCAGGTAAAACTCCTTCGTACCATACAGGAAAAAGCAGTTATCAGGGTTGGAGGAAACAGGCCAATCCCTGTGAATGTCAGGATTATAGCCGCAACAAATAAAAACCTGGAAGAACAGATTAAAGACGGGAAATTCCGTCTTGACCTTTATTACAGGCTGAACGTTTTCGAAGTACTGATTCCACCTTTGCGCGATCGCCGGGATGATATTCTTCCGCTGGTTCATTTTTTTCTGAAACGAAACGCTGCCCGTTTTGATATTCCAATCCCCGAACTAAAGCCGGAATTGATTGACGCGCTGGTGAAATATGATTGGCCGGGAAATATACGCGAACTCGAAAACCTGATGGAGCGTGCGGTTATTCTGAAAGGAAACCTGGATGAAAAACATATCTCACATTCTTTGTCTCCTGCCGTGCCAGTTTCAGCTGAATCAGATCATTCACAACCTGAGCCGGAAGAAATATGGAGCCTCGAAGAACACGAAAAGAACAACATCTTACGCACAATCAGGCATTTTCAGAATAATATTTCGAAATCTGCAGAATCTTTAGGAATAAGCAGGAATACGCTTTACCAGAAAATGAAGAAATACGATCTGCTTCATGTTTCTACTTTCAGCAGTTAACAAACTGTACTGAAACTGAACACTGTCCTCTTTTCTAACAGTATTTATTACCCAAAAATGTCCTGAGTCAGGACATTTTTTGTTTCCTCACTTTCCAATTCCCTATTTGTATATCCTACTTCTTCATTCAACCACCTGAATATAAATCTATTGATGATTTTTATCAAACAGGATTACAGATTTATTCTGATTTCTCTTTCGGAACATCGATTCCAAATCACTTATTTACGCTTACAAATATCATTCATTCAGCTACTTAAAAACAGTGGCACGTTCATTGCTTTATTGTTAATCAAATAACAATAGATGATCAGTCAGATCATAAAATCTCAAAGCGATGACTATTAAAAGCAATCCACAACTTCTTCAGCAAACCATTGAAACAAATAATACCAGGCACCGGATCAGGATTTGCCTTGGGAGTTCCTGCTTTTCGAAGGCTAAACAGAGTAACCTGGAGTATATTGAGCGCTTCCTGAAACAAAATAAACTCACCGATGCAGTAGATTTCGCAGGCCATTTATGCATTGAACAATGTATGACCGGACCTAATGTAGAGATTGACGGCATAATGTACAATGAAGTTGATACCGCTAAACTTGAAAAAGTTCTTCGCAATCACTTCGGAGTATAATCGTCGCTTCTTCATCTAAAATCCTACCTCCATGAATCGTCTGCAACCCATCTACACTGAGAAAAACAATTGCCAGGATTGTTACAAATGCCTCCGACAATGCCCTGTAAAAGCTATCAAAATTGAAGGCGGAAGCGCATCCATTATTTCTGATCAATGTATATTTTGCGGCCATTGCGTTCAGGTTTGCCCGGTAGGTGCTAAAAAAGTGCGTAACGATATGCCTGAGTTACTCACTGAACTCGACAGAGGCGCGAAAGTAATAGCCTGCGTAGCACCTTCGTGGGTGAGTGAGTTTCCGGGAATAAGCTCCGCACGATTGGTAAGTATGTTCACAAAGCTAGGATTCTGGGGAGTTTCGGAGACAGCGTTGGGAGCCGAAATGGTTTCGAAACAAACTGCAAATTGGATTGCAGATCAAACGAACGGAATCTTTATTTCATCCTGTTGTCCTTCAGTTGTTCAGCTTATCTGCCGCCATTATCCCGAACTGAAATCACACCTTATTCCTATTTTATCGCCCATGCAGGCTCATGCCAAGATGCTTGGTGAAATGTATGGCACAGATGTTAAAATCGCATTTTTCGGTCCGTGCATCGCTAAAAAAACCGAACTGGACCTAGGCTATACGGATTTTGCGCTCACTTTCCACGATCTGAATGAATGGGTCGGAACAGAACTTCCCGATTGGGAAAGCACCAATTATGCCCGTGGCAAATCATTCATCCCCTACCCTGCCGGAAAAGGAAATTTTTTCCCTGTGGATGGCGGCATGATTGCAAACCTGAAATCAAAGGCACAGATTACGGATTTGTCCTACATGTCTTTTTCAGGCATCAATCATATTAAGGAAGTTTTAAACGATTTAAAAGATTGGAAAACAGACGAAAAGGTTTTCCTTGAACTTTTAGTTTGCGAAGGAGGATGCATAAAAGGTCCCGGTACAATCAGCCCCGACTCGGCAGCTGTGAAGCGACAGAAAGTGCTGGTAAAAACCAGGAATCTAAAAACAGTGAAATCAGTTATTAAAGATATAACTGAGATCGCCACCACTTTTGAACAGATTCACCAGATGAGCATGCAAAAAGTGACCAACGACGAAATTTCAGCAGCCATGCTTGCGGCAGGAAAATTCTCCACCGCAGATGAGCTCAATTGCGGTGGTTGCGGGTATGATAGTTGCCGCGAATTTGCAACAGCCATGGTCGAAGGTAAAGCGGAAAGGATGATGTGTGTTTCATATACCCGCAAAGTGGCCCAGGGGAAAGCCTCCGTTTTGCTCAAAAAAATCCCTTACGGTGTTGTAATTGCGGATGAAAACCTCCGGGTAATTGATTCAAATAAAAAATTTGCAGATATACTGGGCGGCGAAGTAAAATCCTTGTTCGAAATCGACAACAGTCTCGAAAAAGCGGATCTTCATAAACTGGTGCCGTTTTATAAAATGTTTACATCGGTGCTTCAAACCGGTGAGGAAATGATTGAACACACCATTCGTGCCAATGGCATGATGCTGCATGTTTCGGTAGTAACCATTCAACCAGGAAAAATTGTTTGCGGAGTGATCCAGAATATGCAGGAACCTGAAGTAAGGAACGACATGATTAAAAATTCGGTAAAGGAAGTGATTCACCAGAATATGGCCGTGGTGCAAAAAATTGCGTACCTGCTTGGCGAAAATGCTTCATTTACTGAATCCATGCTCAATTCTATTATGGAATCGGAAGGTCCGGAACTTGTTAACCAGATTAACAGTGTGAACCATGGTTGAAAATGATCTTATCATAGAAATAGGCGCTTACCAGCAGAACAAGAATGGGAAAGTTGTTTGCGGAGATACCTTTCTTTCGAAAAAAGTATCAGGCGAAAACCGGTATGTGGCGGTGCTTTCCGATGGATTGGGCAGTGGAATCAAAGCCAGCGTTTTATCGTCACTTACGGCTTCCATGGCGTTAAATTTCCGTCTGCATCACGAACCCATAATAAATTCTGCAAAATGGATTATGGATACGTTGCCTATTGATAGCAACAGGGGAATAAGTTATTCGACATTTACCATCGTGGATGTGGATTTTGAAGGCGAAACAACGGTGATCGAATATGGAAATCCTTCATTTTTTATTGAGCGGGATGGGGAAATAGTTAATCCGAAAAGAGAAACTTTACAACTAAATCAGTCGGGCAAAGAAAAAGAGCTCGAAGTTTCCACTTTTAACCTATTGGAAAATGACCGGCTGGTAATGGTAAGCGATGGGATTACACAATCAGGGATTGGAAATGCTGACATGCCTTTCGGATGGGGTGAAAAGAATCTTCAGGATTTTGTGATCCGGAAACAAACCACTCACAAATTTATTTCAGCCAGCGAACTAGCCGTAAAAATTGTTCAGAAGGCATCACAAAACGACATCTACAAATTGCAGGACGATGCGAGCTGCGCAGTCTTCTTCCGCCGTAAGCCCCGGCAGTTGTTGATTTGTTCAGGTCCGCCATTTACAGCCGCAAAGGATAAATACCTGGCAAACGCGGTTGACACGTTTAAAGGAAATAAAATACTTTGCGGAGGCACTACTTCGAAAATCATTTCGCGGGAGCTGAACAAAGAGATAATCCCCGAATCGCTGGATAAAATGAATTACGGTTTACCACCCGCTTTTAAAATGGATGGAATTGATTTGGTAACAGAAGGAATCCTGACACTTGACCAGGTCTACCGAATGCTGAAATCCATACAAAACCAGGATATCCCGGTGGACGGACCCGCCGCTGCCATTGTCCGCTACATAATGAATGCCGACGTGATTCATTTCCTGGTCGGAACCTGCGTAAATGTTGCTCATCAGGATCCAAACCTTCCGGTAGAACTCGAAATCCGGCGAAATGTCATCAAAAAAATTATCCGGATACTCGAAGAAAAATTTCTGAAACAAGTAAATGTTCAATATCTGTAAAAAATCAAATAATGGAAAAGAAACTAAAGTTAAAAATCTGCGTCGGTACCCAATGCTACGTTATGGGAAACCATGAATTGAAGGACATCAAAGATCATCTGCCCGAAGATCTGAAAGATAAAGTGTATGTGGAAGCTGCTGTTTGCCTGGGTTGCGATACCATGAAAACCAAACCTATGCCTCCCTATGTTGAGGTAAACGGCAAACTGATTGCACAGGCTACCCGTGAAAAAATAATTGAATACCTGTATTCGCTTGATAAACAAGCCGTACAATAATTTTAATAACGCATCACCATGAAGAAAGAAATGGAAAAACAAATCGAAAAAAGCGCAGTTAACACTGAATTGGTAGTAGAAAACAGGTTTTCAGCCATAGAAAATACCATTCAGCAAGTGACAAAAGCACAGAAAATATACCGCACATTCACACAGAAACAGGTTGATCATATTTTTCAGAAAGCAGCTTTTGCCGCCGCACAGAACAGGATCAGACTGGCTCGTATGGCCGTTGAAGAAACCGGAATGGGAATAATTGAAGATAAGGTTATTAAAAATCAATTCGCATCCGAATATATCTACAATAAATACAAAGACGAGAAAACCGTAGGGCTGATTGAAGAAGACCTCACCTTTGGAATACGCAAATATGCTGAACCTATTGGTGTAATAGCTGGAATTGTCCCAACTACAAATCCAACTTCAACGGCAATTTTCAAAGCTCTGATCACCTTAAAAACAAGGAACGGGATTATCTTTTCTCCACATCCCAGGGCTGCGAAATCGACTATTGAAGCAGCCCGGATCATATTAAACGCAGCTGTTGAAGCAGGCGCTCCCGAAGGAATTATCGGCTGGATTGATACACCAACAGTAGAGGCTTCCCAATACCTTATGCATCACCGCGACCTGAACCTGATCCTGGCAACTGGTGGCCCGGGAATGGTGAAAGCAGCCTATTCGTCGGGTATCCCGGCTATTGGTGTTGGCGCGGGAAACACACCGGCCATTATCGATGAAACCGCAAACCTGAAAATGGCTGTCAGCTCAGTTCTGATGTCGAAAACATTCGATAATGGTATGATATGCGCATCGGAACAATCACTTGTAGTTGTTGCAAGCGTTTACGATAAAGTAAAACAACTCCTGGAAGAAAATAGCGCTTACATCCTGAACGCGGAAGAAAAACAAAAAGTCGGAAAAACCATGTTGGTTGACGGTCATTTGAATTCGGCAATAGTAGGACAATCGGCGTATAGAATTGCTGTTATGTCAGGAATTACGGTTCCGGAAAACACTAAAGTACTTATTGGCGAAACAGTCGAAATTGGAAAAGATGAACCTTTTACTTACGAAAAACTCTCTCCTATCCTGGCTTTGTATAAAGCGGGGAACTTCAAAGAAGCTGAATATATTGCTACCCAGCTTGTGAAATTCGGTGGAATTGGTCATACTTCGGTTCTGTACACAAATCCCAACAATAAGGAACGCATCGAATCCTTCAGTTCGCTGATTAAAACAGGTCGTTTGCTTATCAATATGCCGGCATCGCAGGGAGCCATAGGTGATATTTACAACTTCAGGCTGGAGCCTTCGCTAACATTGGGCTGCGGATCGTGGGGCGGTAATTCGGTAAGCGAAAATGTGGGAATAAAACATCTGATCAATATTAAAACGAACGCTGAAAGGAGAGAAAATATGCTTTGGCTGCGTATGCCTGAAAAAATCTATTTTAAAACCGGCTGTCTCCCAATCGCTTTACAGGACCTGGAAGGAAAAAAGAAAGCCTTCATCATTACCGATAAACCCATTTACGACCTTGGATATTGCGATAAAGTGGTTCAGCATCTGAATAATCTGAACATCGAATCCAATGTATTTTATGAGGTTGAGCCTGATCCAACGCTTGCCAATGTCCGGAAAGGCCTGGCTCGTATGATACCATTTCAACCCGATGTAATAATCGCGCTTGGTGGCGGTTCGGCCATGGACGCCGCTAAAATTATGTGGCTGATGTACGAACATCCCGAAATGGAATTCGAAGGACTTGCGCTCCGTTTTATGGATATCCGTAAACGTATTTATGCTTTCCCTGCTTTAGGCAAAAAGGCAATTATGGTTGCCATACCTACAACTTCTGGCACCGGTTCCGAAGTAACACCTTTTGCCGTGGTTACCGACGAAAAAACCGGCATAAAATACCCGATTGCCGATTACTCGCTTACACCAAATATGGCTATTGTTGATCCTGAATTTGTGATGACAATGCCAACCAAACTTGCCGCCTGGTCAGGAATTGATGCGCTTACACATGCTATTGAAGCGCTGGCTTCGGTGTTTGCCACCGAATTTACCAATCCGTATGCGCTGGAAGCGGCCCGTTTGATTTTCAAATACCTGGAACAATCGGTTAAGGAAGGCAGCGAAAACCAGAAAGCCCGCGAAAAAATACATTACGCCGCAACCATTGCAGGTATTGCTTTTGCCAATGCTTTCCTGGGAGTTTGCCACTCGATGGCGCATAAACTGGGATCTGAATTCCATGTGCCGCACGGACTTGCCAATGCATTGCTCATCAACGAAGTGATCCGTTTCAATGCAACCAACGCACCGCGCAAACAGGCTACTTTCCCGCAATATAAATACCCTGATGCAATTTATCGTTATGCACGTATGGCTGATTACCTCGGAATCCAGGGCAATACACCGGAGGAAAAAGTGGAAGGACTTATCGCTGCCATCGACAAACTAAAAACAGCTGTGGGAATTCCTGCGAGTATTCGGGAAGCCGGAGTGCCGGAAAAAGAATTCTACGCGCAACTCGACCAGCTTTCGGAAAATGCGTTTGATGATCAATGTACAGGCGCCAATCCACGCTATCCGTCGATAAATGAAATCAGAGAAATGTACACGAAAGCGTATCAAGGACGGAATTAATTCTGAGTCTTCCTTTATTGTCAACTCCTGTCTCTTTGGTAACCAGAAAGCTGGTTGCTGAAGAGATGGGATTTGATCCTATTCCCAACTTTTAAAAATCAAACTGCTTTATGGCATTTGTAAATAATGTAATGATAATCCGGCGCGATGTAATTTCACGCATGGCTGAATTATATAAGGAAGACCGGCTTTTTGAAGATATCGACCGCATTCCAATTGATATTAGCAACAGGCTGAATGGAAATGAGCGTTGCTGTGTTCACAAAATGAGAGCTGTTGTAAAGTACAAAACAATGGCCATCCTTGGTTTTGGCCGCGAAGATGAAACGGATGAACTCGACGGTCTGGCATTTTATGCTAAAAAAGCACTGAACAGAAAACAGGATGCATCGCATTTCCTTACCGTAGCGGACGAAGCATGTACATCGTGTGTAAAAGCAAATTATGTGGTTACCAATCTTTGTAAAGGATGTATCGCTCAACCGTGTATGAATAACTGTCCTAAAAAAGCAATTACAAGATCAGCGGATGGAAAAGCATATATTGATCCAAAAGGATGCGTGAATTGCGGGATTTGCAAAGATCTTTGTCCTTACCACTCCATAATTTATATGCCGGTTCCTTGCGAAGAATCGTGTCCGGTCGGAGCAATTACGAAAGATGAGAATGGCTTCGAAATTATTAACAATGAGAAATGCATCCTTTGCGGCAAATGCGTAAATGCCTGCCCTTTCGGCTCTATCCTTGAAACAACGGAATTGTTCGAGATCATGAATTTGTTGAAACAGACGATGCCAATAACAGCCATTGTCGCGCCATCCATCTTCGGCCAATACAGGGCTGAGCCAGGAAATGTGATTAACGCTTTGTACAAGCTTGGATTTACAAATGTGGTTGAAGCCGCAGAAGGCGCTATGTCGACAACTCTCCTGGAATCGGAGGAGCTAATTCACAACCTGAATTCCGGGAAAGAGTTTATGACTACTTCCTGTTGCCCATCGTGGGTGCAGGCAGCTCAAAAGCATATTCCTGAAATCCTCCCTTATGTTTCAAATACGCCATCGCCCATGGCGATTTCGGCAAGGAAATGCAAAGAGCAATCTCCAACTCAACCGGTAGTTTTTATCGGTCCATGCCTTGCAAAACGAAAAGAAGGACGCGATAATCCGGATATCGATTTTGTGATGACTTTTGAGGAACTTGCGTGCCTGCTGACCGGCTGGAATATATCGGTTGTGGAATGTGAAAATGTAGAGGTTGATAAACAGGTAGATCAACAGTCGAGGAATTATTGCCTTTCGGGCGGAGTGGCAGCAGCTGTTCGATCAAAGATTAGTAGTGGAATTACAGCGCAGGTAATAAATGGGTTGGATAAAAAGCAAATGAGGTTGCTTTCGTCTTATGCGAAATCTAAAAAACCGGATGGGCAGTTAATTGAAGTAATGTCGTGCGAAGGAGGCTGTATTTCAGGGCCTTGCAGCCACGAGTTCCCGAAAGATGCGAAGCGGTTTTTTATTCAGAATACGGAGAAGATTTGCAGTTGTTCAAACGGATAAGAATATCCCCATTGGAGCAGTTCACACCTGATCTTATTTTAACACAAATATGCCACTGATTTCGCAGATTGCACAGAAAAATATTCATTGCTTATGATCAAAATTAATTTGAATACCTATTTCTTTGGTTTTAATCTGCGTAATCTGTGAAATCTGTGGCAAAGTAAATTACATAAAATTACTTGTTAAGTTACAGGTATTGATCTGAATCACTAAAATTGTGAAACAAAAAGAGCCGCCCGAAAGCAGCTCTTTTTTCATTTATAGATGAATACTGAATTAAACAGTAGCCATATGTGCAATCATATCAATAAGTTTGCTTGAATAACCCCATTCGTTATCGTACCACGAAACGAGCTTAACAAAGTTAGGGTTCAGCATGATACTTGCTTCTGCATCGAAAATGGAAGTGCGGGCATCACCAACGAAATCGCTCGAAACAACAGCTTCTTCGGTATAACCCAGAATTCCTTTCAGTTCGCCTTCAGATGCAGCTTTCAAAGCAGCTTTAATAGCTTCCATGGAAGTTGCTTTTTCGAGGCGGCAGGTTAAGTCAACAACTGATACGTCGAGCGTAGGAACGCGGAACGACATACCGGTAAGTTTACCTTTCATTGCAGGAATAACCTTTGCAGTAGCTTTTGCTGCGCCGGTTGATGATGGGATAATATTGCCTGCGGCAGCACGGCCACCACGCCAGTCTTTTGCCGAAGGACCGTCAACAGTTTTTTGTGTTGCTGTGGTTGCGTGAACGGTTGTCATCAAACCTTCAACAATACCGAAGTTTTCGTGAATAACTTTTACCAGCGGAGCAAGGCAGTTGGTGGTACATGAAGCATTGCTAACAAATTTCTGACCGGCATACTCTTTATGGTTAACACCATATACAAACATAGGTGTTTCGTCTTTTGAAGGACCCGACATGATAACGCGTTTTGCGCCGCCATCAATGTGAGCCTGGCAAGTGTCAGTAGTCAGGAATAAACCGGTACATTCAGCAACGTAATCAGCACCTACATCCGACCATTTGATTTCGGCAGGGTTTTTACAGGCGGTAACGCGGATAGTTTGTCCGTTAACAACCAGGTGGCCGTCTTTTACCTCAACAGTACCTTTGAACTGTCCGTGAACAGAATCATACTTGAGCATATATGCCATGTAATTTGCGTCGATCAGATCGTTGATAGCTACAACATCGATATCGTCGCGAAGAATTGATGCGCGGAAAACAAGGCGGCCGATACGACCAAAACCATTGATACCTACTTTAATTTTTGTCATAATATATTGATTTTTAAAGATGTGTTCTTTTTTTCAAATCCGATGCAAAAGTAATGATAATAGTTAAATGATTTATACAAGAAACACGGAAAGATTTTGAGTTAAACAAGAAGGAAGAGTTGTTGCAGAAGGGATGAGTTGTCATTCGATGGTTGAGGGTTGAGCTATTTGAATTTTCTAGAGGAATAAGTTGTCATTCAATGGTCATTCAGTTGTTGAAGGCTGAGTCTTTTAGAATTTTAGAGGGATAAGTTGTCATTCAATGGTCATTCAGTTGTTGAAGGCTGAGCCTTTTAGAATTTTAGAGGGATAAGTTGTCATTCAATGGTCATTCAGTTGTTGGAGGTTGAGCCTTTTAGAATTTTAGAGGAACAAGTTGTCATTCAATGGTCATTCAGTTGTTGAAGATTGAGCCTTTTAGAATTTTAGGGAAGTGAGCTGTCATTCAATGGCCATTCAGTTGTTGAAGGCTGAGCCTTTTAGAATTTTAGGGAAGTGAGTTGTCATTCAATGGTCATTCATGGTTGAGGATTGAGTTTTTAGCGATTACAGGAAGAGCTAGTTAACATGCTATAGTCATTCGATAGTTGCTTGGTATTGGGATTTGGATTTTGAATCTTGGATTTTGGGATTTTAGAACCTGGGACTTATCATTTTGAACCACTTGAACTATTTTTAAAAATCAATAAACCGATGATGAACATATGTTAAAAAATTGTTCCGTTTTTTATACCTTTGCGGCAATGGAAAACATCAGGAACTTTTGTATAATTGCGCATATCGACCACGGCAAAAGCACGTTGGCCGACCGGCTGTTAGAAACCACCGGAACCCTTACCGAACGCCAGCTTCAGAACCAGGTGCTCGATGATATGGATATTGAACGCGAACGTGGTATCACCATTAAGAGCCACGCTATCCGGATGGATTATCTTAAGGATGGAGTTCAGTACGAATTGAATCTAATTGATACACCGGGGCATGTCGATTTTTCGTACGAAGTTTCGCGTGCAATAGCAGCCTGTGAAGGTGCGCTGTTAATCGTTGATGCTACACAAGGTATACAAGCTCAAACTATTTCCAATTTATACCTCGCACTCGAACATGACCTGGAAATCATCCCGGTTATGAATAAAATGGACATGGATTCGGCAATGCCTGACGAAGTTGAGGACCAGATCATTGAACTTATAGGTTGTAAACCTACAGATATTATCCGCGCCAGCGCCCGCACAGGGATGGGTATCCAGGAAATTCTGGATGCTATTATCAACCGTATTCCGGCACCAAAAGGCGATCCTGAAGCGCCCTTACAGGCTTTGATTTTTGATTCCTTTTTTAATCCGTTCAGGGGAATTGTAGCTTATTTCCGTATTTTCAACGGTAAAATCCGTAAGGGCGACCAGGTAAAATTTGTAAATACCGGTAAAGAATACAAAGCTGAAGAAATCGGCCTTCTTAAATTGGTTCAGAAACCAATGGATATGCTGACCACAGGCGACGTTGGTTATATTATATCCGGCATCAAAACAGCTAAAGAAATAAAGGTTGGGGATACAATTACGCATGTGGATCGTCCTTGTGTAAACGCTGTTGAAGGATTCGCGAATGTAAAACCTATGGTATTTGCCGGCCTCTACCCTATAGATGCCGATGATTATGAAGAGCTTCGTGTTGCTATTGAAAAGTTACAGCTAAATGATGCCTCGCTTACCTTTGAACCTGAATCATCGTTGGCTCTCGGTTTTGGTTTCCGTTGCGGATTTCTAGGACTTCTGCATATGGAAATTGTTCAGGAGCGCCTCGACCGCGAATTTAATATGGATGTAATTTCCACGGTTCCTAACGTTATGTATAAGGTAATCACAACCAAAGGCGAAGAACTTGAAGTTCATAATCCTTCGGGAATGCCTGATACAACCTGGGTTGATGATATTTACGAACCTTTTATCTCGGCTCAGGTAATTTCCAAATCCGATTACCAGGGAGCAATTATGAAGCTGTGCCTCGAAAAACGTGGCACACTTAAAAACCAGATTTACCTGACACAGAATCGCGTTGAGCTCAGTTTCGACCTGCCTTTGGGTGAAATCGTAATCGACTTTTATGATAAGTTGAAAAGCATCTCAAAAGGCTACGCCTCGTTCGATTACCATATTTCTGATTATCGCAAAGCTGATCTTGTGAAACTGGATATTCTCCTTAACGGAGATCCTGTTGACGCACTCAGTACGCTTATTCACCGCGACAATGCGTATAGTTTCGGTAAACGCATTTGTGAAAAGTTGAAAGAACTGATCCCAAGGCAACAATATGAAGTTGCGATCCAGGCTGCTATTGGAGCAAAAATTATTTCGCGCGAAACTATTAAAGCACTTCGCAAGGATGTAATTGCCAAATGCTATGGCGGTGACATCTCGCGTAAACGTAAATTGCTCGAAAAACAGAAAAAAGGAAAAAAACGTATGCGCCAGATCGGCAATATAGATGTGCCGCAAAGTGCATTCCTTGCTGTTTTGAAACTTGATTAAACATTTTTTAAGCTGAAACGAAAAAGCCTCCTGACTTTCAAAAAGTTAAGAGGCTTTTAATTTTGTGTAATATGGGCCACAATCCCAAAATTCATGATAATCCTTACTACATCAGGATAGTTAAGCTAAATCAACTATTCATTTCCTGATTCAGATAAAAAATCTCTGACACAGTTTGTTATCGGCTCAACTTCAATTAAAAAGCCATCATGCCCGTAAGCGGTTGGAATTTCGACATACTGTGCGCCTGGAATCCCGTTTGTGATAAACCGTTGTTCCTGCGGCGGAAAAAGTCGGTCCGAATCCATTGCAACAACTAATGTTTTAGCAGTAACTTCATGTAGTGCATTTTCAATAGAACCACGTCCACGTCCCACATTATGACTATCGAACAACCGGGTCATAGTCATGTAACTATATGAATTAAAGCGTTTAATAAACTTATTACCCTGGTGTTGCAGGTAGGTAGCCGCCTTAAAATCACTGACTTTATTCAAATCATTTTCTTTTTGAATACTATTTAATGCTTCAGCCGTACGATAGCTGATCAGCGCAATGGCCCGGGCTGTTTTCAGTCCCTGGTGGCCACCATCAGGCCGGTCATTTAAAAAGGTTGAATCAGCGGTAACAGCCATTCGCTGAGTTTCATTTAATGCAATGTTCCAGGGCGATGCAAAAGCGTTACCTGCAATTACGGCAAGGTTCCTGATTTTGTCAGGATACATGATAGCCCATTCCAAACATTGAAAAGCGCCGATTGATCCGCCGATTGTTAAAAATACAGATTTGATGCCCAGGTGTTTTCTCAGCAAATCGTGAGCATTTACCAGGTCGCGAACGGTTATCATGGGAAAATCCCGAAACCAGGGTTTTCCGGTTTCAGGATTCTCATCAAGAGGTCCGCTGGTTCCATAACAGGAACCGATAATGTTTGCACATATCACAAAATACTTGTCAGTATCCATCAACAAGCCAGGACCAATCATGCCGGGCCACCAATCCTTTGCGTCAGCATTGGCAGTAAAAGCGTGACAAACCCATATAACATTATCACAATTTTCGTTAAGTTCACCCCAGCTATTATACTCAATCCGTAACGACGGAAGTTTTCCGCCGGTTTCCAGATTAAATGGTTCCGGATGATGGTAATAGTGTGAATGGGGCATAGTAAACGTGAAATTTATTTATTCTAACAAAAGTGACTTTTCTAAAAAAGAGCGCAAAGATAGTTCTTGTTAAAATATATTTAGCAGAAACCGGTGTAAGTATTCATCCAACGCCGATTTTATAAAAGGAAAATGCTTGCCACAGATTGCGCAGATTTCACAGAATAAAAAATATTCTGTTTGGACTATATAACGTTAACAGCTAGCAACAGTTATTTCAAACCTGTATTTATCTGTGGAATCCGTGAAATGGTTCGGCATGCTCACCACATGTCTGTGGCAAAAAATTCGCTTGTGGATTAATAGCTACACCTGCCATTGTGATCTTTTACCCAAAAAGTCCATCTATGGAAAGATATCGTTCGCCGGTATCGTAATTGAAAGTTAGAATCTTAGCTCCGGCTGGAATTTCGGCTATTTTCTTTGCAACAGCAGCCAAAGAAGCGCCAGTTGATATGCCAGCAAAAATCCCTTCCTGCGAAGCCATTTTCCGGGCATATTCAAAAGCTTCGTCTTTACTTACGGTGATGACACCATCAATAAATTCGCCTTTGAAATTTTGCGGAACAAAACCAGCGCCAATACCCTGGATTGGATGTGGTCCGGGCGCACCTCCACTTAATACCGGTGAAAGTTCAGGCTCAACTGCAAATACCTTCAATTTGGGAAACTTTGCTTTTAACACTTCAGCAACACCCGAAATATGTCCACCCGTGCCAACACCGGTAATAATATAATCCAAGCCATCAGGAAAATCAGCGACGATTTCAAGCGCAGTGGCCTTCTTATGCGCTTCGATATTAGCCTGGTTGTTGAATTGCTGTGGAATCCAGGAATGAGGTGTTGCTTCGGCCAGTTCAGTAGCTTTTTCAATAGCACCTTTCATGCCCTTTTCCCTTGGAGTCAGCACAAAATCAGCTCCGTACACCGACATCAGTTTGCGCCGTTCAACGCTCATGGACTCGGGCATTACCAGGATAATTTTATACCCTTTTACTGCGGCTACCAATGCCAATCCTACACCAGTGTTACCCGAAGTTGGCTCAATAATAACACTATCAGCTTTAAGGACACCTCTTCTTTCGGCGTCTTCAATCATTTCTAATGCAATTCTGTCTTTAATGCTGCCACCCGGATTAATTTTTTCGAGCTTGATCCACACTTCGTGCTTTTGTCCAAAAAGTTTGTTGATCCGAACATGCGGGGTGTTCCCGATCGTATCTAAAATTGTATTTGCTTTCATTATTAATGGTTTGATTATGTGATAAAATTTTAAGATTCCGTCATCAAAGAAGTTCTGATTAACATTCTCATTTTTCTTGTTTAAAAGAATTTGTTAATCAGCGTGTAAATCTTACATCCCACACAGTATGCAAGCGCCGATTCCAGGGTAGCAAACAGAACCAGAATTCCGCCCAGCGTATAAACTATTGTTGAAAATTGCAGGAAAGCTGATAGAGTGAGAATGGATGAAAGAATAAATCCAACTTTTGACGCGAACTTTTTCCCGCCTGAATCAATCAGTTTCTCCTTTATATCAATACAGGTAACGGTTTTTATTCCAAAATACCTGAATAAACTCCACTCCTTTTTATCAAAGCCACGGACAAAAAAGTCGAATGCCAGGAAAAGAAAAATTATCGGTGACTGAAAATATACACCAACAGCAGCGGTAATTGCAACAAGACCGGCAACAACTCTTACAGTTGGTTCGTTTATAAGGGTTCCCTCAATCGGGCAGATATGGGCCATAACATTATAAGTTAAAATTCAGGATTAAAGCGCTGTGTGCTTAGTGGCATTCTTGTAATAAATTGCACTGATTAAGATTTATCAATCTATCCAGACTGGACACTGAGCACTATGCACAATTTTTTCTCATTTCCATTTACTGAATCAGAGGCTACTTAATTTTCTCAAACGCTTGCTGTAAATCAGCTTTAATATCATCAATATGCTCGATACCTACTGACAAACGCAATAATCCAGGTGTAACACCGGCTTCAAGTTGTTCGGTATCGCTGAGCTGCTGATGAGTGGTGGCTGAAGGTTGAATGATCAGTGTTTTGGCATCACCAACATTTGCCAGGTGGCTGATAAGTTCAAGCGAATCGATGAATTTGCTGGCTTGTTCCTTGCTGCCTTTAATTTCAAAACTTAAAACGCCGCCAAATCCGTTACGTAAATATTTCTTGGCCAACCCATTATAAGGTGAAGATGCAAGTCCCGGGTAATTAACCAGTTCAACCTGTGGATGACCTTCCAACCATGTAGCTATTGCCAACGCATTATCAACGTGGCGCTGAACGCGGAATGATAAAGTTTCAAGTCCCTGGATCAGTAAAAATGCATTTGATGGCGATAAGGCAGGACCAAAATCACGAAGCCCTTCAACCCTTGCCCTGATATTGAAAGCAATATTTCCGAACGGGCCATTTGTTCCGAAAACATCCCAGAATACAAGACCATGATACCCTTCGCTTGGCTCGCTGAAAGCCGGGTATTTCCCGTTTCCCCAGTTAAAATTTCCCCCGTCGACAATTATGCCGCCAACCGAAGTGCCATGTCCGCCAATCCATTTTGTAGCTGATTGAACCACGACATTTGCGCCATGTTCCAGCGGACGGAAAAGGTAACCACCAGCGCCGAATGTATTATCAACTATAACCGGAAGGTCGTACTTCTTTGCCAAAGCAGTAATAGCTTCAAAATCAGGAACATTAAACTTTGGATTTCCAATCGTTTCTAAGTAAATAGCCTTTGTTTTGGAATCGATTAATTTTTCATATTCCTCAACACTATCACTTTCAGCGAAGCGTGCTTCAATACCTAATCTTTTAAAGGCAACTTTAAACTGGTTATAAGTGCCACCATACAGGTATTTTGTTGATACAAAATTATCACCGCTTTCCAAAATATTATTAAGAGCAATAAACTGAGCTGCCTGTCCTGATGAAGTTGCCAAACCTGTAACACCACCTTCCAATGCCGCAACGCGTTTTTCGAACACATCAGTGGTTGGATTCATTATCCGGGTATAAATATTCCCGAATTCCTTCAAAGCAAAAAGATTTGCGCCGTGTTCCGCATTATTGAATATGTAGGAACTTGTCTGGTAAATAGGAACCGCGCGTGAGTTTGTAGTGCTGTCAACTACCTGTCCTGCATGAATTTGTAAGGTCTCGAAGTGAAGTTTTTTGTCTGACATTTGTGCTGGATTTTAAAGTTAATATTAGTTGTTTTTTGGATTTACAGTATAAAAAGAGCCCTTTCGCTATTTGCGGAAGGGCTCTTTACATTTTGTCGCCTGTTGATTTCAGTTTCAACATACTACAGAGCAACCATTCCGCATTTGCAGAGGCATACAACAACACATACACATGTGAAAAACGCGATGGGTTACAGCAGCTTGAAATTGCATTTTATTTGGTTTAAAGTGGTTAAAAAAAAAGGCTTACCTGATTTAGGAAAGCCTGTTTCGTTAAAAACGATATCTTAGTAAGAAAGCTCTCCGTAAATTAAAAACACATACAACAACACATCATGGTGTTGTTCGAAGCATTTAAAATTTCCTGAGCTTTAAAGTACATTGTCTGAATTATTATGCAGCAAAAATACAAATTACTTTTTAATTATCACCAAAATATTTTCTTAAATATTTATTAAAAAAATACAAACCTAATGATATCAATACTTACAGAAGACATATTTTAAAAAAAACAAACCAGCCAAATGAATATTTATGCAATTTAGAATGTATTTAGATAGTATATTGAATATAAAAATACATTCATCAAGTAGTTTTTGCCTGATTAAAACTGATCAAAATCTGAAAAATAAATTGTAACTATGCAAAAAGGTTGGTTCTTCTGTTCTAAAAAACGAAGACACGTATTAAGCTTAACTACACGTAATGAAAAAGACGATTTTTCTGTTTATTGTTTTCACAACTTTCATCGGGTTGAATTATGCCCAGTCGCCTAAAATAGTTGCACCAGGTGGTCTGGTCGATCCATATCATTACAAGATCGAAAAGTCTAAAGTGTACACCAAGGCAGCCGTATCTTGCGCGCATCCCCTGGCCAGCGCCATCGGAGCCGAAATCATGAAACAAGGTGGCAATGCCTTTGATGCCGCCATTGCTATGCAACTGGCGCTGGCAGTAGTATATACCAACGCCGGAAATATTGGTGGTGGCGGATTCCTTGTTGCAAAACAGGCGAATGGTAAAACATTTACCATCGATTATCGTGAAACTGCCCCTCAAAAAGCTTCCAGGAATATGTATTTAGATAAGCTTGGAAATGCCCTGACGGATGTTTCTCTCTACGGTCATAAAGCCTGTGGTGTTCCCGGAACTGTAGCCGGCTTATTTACTACTCTTCCTTTTGCTTTATTACCATTTAAAACATTAATTCAACCTGCCATCGACCTGGCAGAAAATGGATATTCAATCACAGAAAGAGAAG
The DNA here is from genome assembly GCA_963665485.1 of Bacteroidales bacterium. Taxonomy (GTDB): domain Bacteria; phylum Bacteroidota; class Bacteroidia; order Bacteroidales; family UBA4417; genus UBA4417. The sequence goes on from OY762227.1 coordinate 4,895,122, forward strand.
CTGAAAATTTAAACGCAACGCGAAAATCGTTTATCGAAAACTGCACTGCTCCTACAGCCTTGGTTAAAAAAAACGATTGGAAAGCAGGCGACACATTGGTTCAAAAAGAATTGGCCGAGACATTGAAACGTATTCGTGATAAAGGATCCAAAGGTTTTTATGAAGGAAAAACTGCCGACCTGATTGTTACTGAAATGAAAAAACAGGACGGACTTATTACTAAAACTGATCTTAAAAATTATACCGCAAAGACTAGATCAGTATTGGAATTCAGGTATAAAGATTACACCATCCTAAGCATGGCTCCGCCCAGCAGTGGGGGTATAATATTATGCCAGTTAATGAAAACAATGGAAAACAGGCCTGTGGCTGCTTATGGATTTCAAACAGCAAAAAGCGTTCAGTTAATGGTTGAAGCCGAACGAAGAGCATTTGCTGACAGGTCGGTGTATTTAGGTGATCCCGATTATTGGAAAGTTCCGGTGAAAACCCTGACCAGCGAATCCTATATTCAAAACCGTATGGCGGATTACGATTCAACGCGCTCAACTCCAAGCACTCAAATCAAAGCCGGCACTATCAACGAAAGTGAAGAAACAACGCACATCAGTATTATCGATAAGGAAGGAAATATGGTCAGCATTACCACAACTTTAAACAATAGTTACGGAAGCAGAACTGTTGTTTCCAGTGCAGGATTCCTCTTAAATGACGAAATGGACGATTTCAGCGTCAAACCAGGTGTGCCCAATATGTATGGCGCTGTCGGAGGCGAAGCCAATGCCATACAACCGGGCAAAAGAATGCTCAGCTCCATGACACCAACCCTGGTTCTGGATAAAAACAAAAACCCGCTTGTTGTAGTCGGAACACCTGGAGGAACTACCATTCCAACCTCAGTTTTCCAGATACTTATCAATATCCTCGAATTCGGCATGAATGCTTCAGACGCAATAAGTAAACCCAAATTTCATCACCAATGGCTGCCTGACGAGGTAATGGTTGAAAAGGAGTTTGACCGAGAAACAACCGAACAATTGCGGGGTATGGGCTACAAGGTAACCGAACGCGGACCTATCGGAAGAATGGAAGTGATACGGATTTTGCCGGATGGCCGCCGTGAAGCAGCTGCTGATACCAGGGGTGATGATTCCGTTAACGGGTATTGATAAAATCCAAATCTATTCATACTGTTTTTGTTACTATATGTAACAAGCTGTTATGAACAACCAGCTTGTTAATGTCATATTTTTGCATAAAATAAGCACCAATAACTCTGAGCAATTCTTGCTTCTTTGTTATTATCTGCCTGAACATAAATACCGGATTTGTTGAACATTACCTGGGATCCATTGTTCTTAATAATACATATAATGCTAATATTCAGATAATTATACTAATGGACCGATTAACACTGTTACCAAAAGAGATCTTTCGCAGTTATGTGTGCGCTCATGCCAATCTTCCGCCTGTAGAAAGCACACAACACTTTGTGGATGAATTAGTAATGTTCTTTTTCCCGCTCAAAGGCAATCGCACAGTTTCCTTAAAATCATTACAAAAAGAAATGCGACGCCTGCGTTTCCGGCTCAGCGAACTCCTTTATCCTTTGCACGACGGTGCGGAAGAAGAAGTAACCCAGGTTGTTGAATCCTTTTTTAATCAACTGCCTGATGTTTATGATAAAATGCTGAATGATGCGCAATCTTTTCTGAACAGCGATCCATCCGCAAAAGGAATTGAAGAAATAATTATGTCATTTCCAGGTTTTTATGCCATTTCTGTTTATCGCATTGCACATGAACTTTGTTTACTCAAAGTGCCGTTACTGCCCAGGATCATGAGTGAATATTTACACGGTAAAACCGGTATCGACATTCATCCCGCAGCCAAAATAGGAAAGAATTTCTTTATTGATCACGGAACCGGGGTTGTAATTGGTGAAACAACTGAAATCGGAGATAATGTGAAAATATACCAGGGAGTTACACTGGGAGCACTTTTTGTTGAGCGGGCTCTTCGTGACCAGAAACGGCATCCGACCATCCAGGACGATGTAATTATTTATGCAGGAACCACTATTTTAGGAGGTAAAACAGTGATTGGACGTGGATCAGTAATCGGGGGAAATGTTTGGCTTACTGAAAGTGTAGAGCCACATTCATTGGTTTATCACCAACCACAAATCGTGATACGTGACAAGAAGGATTTTGTTGAGCCGATAAACTTTTTTATCTAACACTTGGATTTTTTAACAATTTTATAAAAGACTGTCTAAATTTTATAAAAACAACTTTATGGTACTAATTTCTCGAATTGCTGTCACATTGAACGAAGTCGAAATGCACTTGTTTAACTCAAAAACGAGCAATATTAGTTGATTTAGATGGACTTCGACTCCGCTCAGTCTGACAGATGAACAAGTTGAATCTCTCAAAAATGTAAGAATAAAAAATTTAGATAGTTTCTAAGAATGGCACAAAAAATAAAGAACTGAAATATTTATAATTGTGTTGTAACTTTTTACCACAGTCAAACGTTCTAACTTCGAAAACCAACAACCGAAAACCCAAAAATATGACTACAGCCGAGTACAATTCATGTGCCGACTTATACTCCGACGGAGTGTATCGCTTTATCCTGAAGAATATCAAGGATAAAGATACAGCCCAGGATATAGTACAGGAATCGTACGTGCGGATGTGGGAAAGAGTGAGAGAAGTAGCTTACGAAAAAGCCCGCGCTTACCTGTTTACAACGGCCTATCACACCATGATCGACCACATTCGTAAAAACCAGCGCCTCAGTTCTTTGGATGACGGCTTTACCGAAACACACGACGAATCGCCCGGAACATACAACGACTTAAAAGAAGTCATCAACGAAGCAGTCGCAAAACTTCCGGAAATACAACGATCAGTTATCATGCTCCGCGATTACGAAGGATACTCCTACGAGGAAATCGGCGATATCCTTAAACTCAGTGAATCGCAAGTGAAAGTCTACATTTTCAGAGCACGGACTTTCTTAAAACAATACATTGGCAGCCTCGACTTAGTACTCTAGTATACACAGCTTACAAAAGATCAAAGAAATGAAGATCAACAGGGACAACTACGAAGCATATTTCCTCGACTATTACGAAGGGCATTTAAGCCCGGAAATGGTGGAGGAAGTTCTTATGTTCGTTGATCAAAATCCCGATCTTAAGAATGTCTTTAATGAGTTCGAAGCGGTTTCGCTGATAGCTGATCAGGATATTGTTTTTGAAAAAAAATCATCCTTAAAAAAAAACCAGGTATTCGCTACATCACAGATCAATGAACTGAATTACGAAGAATTCCTGGTAGGTGAAACCGAAGGTTTATTGAACCCGGAGCAACTTGCATCCATCGAAGAATTTATCAGCATTAATCCACAATTTGAAAAAGATCGTAAACTGTTTGCGCTTGCTCATCTTTCATCTGAAGATAAAACTGTATTTGAAGCTAAAGAATCGCTTAAACAAAAAGCCATTACTGTTGGCCCGATTAACGCGGAAACTTTCGAGAACTTCATGGCACGTGAACTTGAGGACGATTTGAAACAGGAAGAGAAAGTTCAGCTGGCTGAATTCATGCAATACAATCCTCACCTTGAGAATGATCGTAAACTTTATAAACAAACCATTCTCACTGCTGAAACAGGAATTGTATTTGAGCACAAAAGCAACCTGAAACATTCCGTTACTCCCACTCGCAGGATTGTGTATTACGCTCTTTCGGCAGCGGCGTCGCTGGCGCTTATTGTTAGCTTCTACTTTTTACTCGACCGCAATGACATTCCCCATAGTATAGCAGAACAGGGTAATGTAAAAACAAAAATCAACAGCACTGTTACCGAGCCTTCAGCGCTCAAAGCTGATAAACAAGTTGCCGAAGCAACCAGACAGCCTGCAAAAACCGTCACAAATCCTGACCAGGATAATAAAATCACAAATCCAACTGCTACAAAAAATGATAGCCCTAAAAATCAGAGTATTGAGGCTTCAACTATTAATAACCGTCGTACAATTGAATCATTGCAACCAGAGCCAGTTGCTGAAATTACAAGCCGTTCCTATGTTGATCCGCAGTTTACTTTTATCCGCACTAGCCAGATGTATATGAATATGAACCGGGAGTTTTATTATAACATGAAACTTGCTGAACAAATTGAATATGCCCAGATGAATCAGAAAGATAAAGATCCGGCTAAAACTATCCTGAATGCGATAACCGGAAAAGCAAGAGGACTTTTAGCATTGAACAAACCAAAGCCGCAACAGGAAGAAAAGAAGAACTTTTCGCTTTGGACATTTGCTGAACTCGGAGTTCAAACCTTTAATACAATAACATCCGGTGAAATGGAGTTAAATCTGAATAAAGATGAAGATGGGAAGGTTGTTTCCTATAATCTTGAAAGCGGGCTTATTGATCTCCAGAGAGAAGTAAAGAAATAAATTATTGATAGTATTCTTGAAAATCCGGGTTAGTCCCGGATTTTTTTTGTTTCATAGCAACGGAATTGACTTCTGCGTAGGCTTAAAACATCATTGTTGGAATAGGGAATGGAAGTATAAATATAGAGTTGCCTAAGTATTAAAACAATAAAACAGTCTCTTTAATTCATTTAACTGTAACTTATTGCTACCTTATTCCGTCTAGCATTCGGAAATCAATAAACAACAAACAGATAATCTCAACCCAATGAAAACTCTGAAACTAACTCTAGCAGGAATGATGCTCCTTACACTTACTTATACCAGTGTTAAAGCTCAAACAAAAGGGAATGGTGACGTTACCACACAGGAACGACAGGTTCCCGCTTTTGAAGCCATCAAAGTTGGCTGCGCTATTAATCTATATGTTTCGCAAGGTGACAAACAAATTGTAAAAGTTGTAACCGACGAAAATTTGCAGGACCGCATCACCACCAAGGTTACCAACGGAATCCTTAGCCTGAGTTGCGATAATATCAAAGATGCCTCGAAAATGAACGTTTATGTAACTGCAGTAAATCTTTCGAAAATTGACGCGAGCGGAGCTTCAAAAGTAACTGGTGAAACTGTTCTTAAAAGCGATGTTTTCGGACTTTACACTTCAGGCGCTGCCAAAACAACCCTGAATATTGAAACAGGCACTTTTAACAACGAAACCAGCGGCGCAGCGAATAACGTCATTTCACTGAAAGCAAAAACTGTGAATACCGAAGTGAGCGGGGCAGGCAACCTGTCACTAAAAGGTTCCGCCGAAAATCATAAAACCGAGGTTTCGGGAGCCGGAAGCCTGAAAGCCCTTGAATTTATTACCGATAATACCGATGCCAATGTTTCCGGAGCCGGAAACGCGAAGATAATGTCCCGTAAACTCCTCAAAGCTGATCTTTCAGGTGTTGGTAATATTACCTACTTCGACAAAGACAATGTGAAGAAAATCAGCAAACAAGGTCAATATCAAATCACTTTCGACGGGATGGATAACGTTAAAAGCGTAATCATTGAAGATGAAAATGAGGAAACAGAAGCAACAGAAGCGCCTGAATCGGTTTGGAATCTTGAGGATGACAACGACACCGTTAAGGTTATCCTGAACGATAAAAGAATTGTAGTTGTAACCGATGATACGGTAAAAGTGAATCTTGGACAACGCGACTATGTGATCAGCGACAACGGCGTGAAGATCAGCAAACATGATAAAAAGCCAAAATTTAACGGGCATTGGGCCGGCTTTGACCTGAGCGTTAATGGTTTGATGAATGGCGACCGCAATATTGAAAATCCTGCCGGTTATCCTTTTCTCGATTTAAATTACAGTAAATCCGTTGGAGTAAACATTAACTTCTTTGAGCAGAACATCAACCTTTATGACCAGCATTTGGGACTTGTTACCGGGTTAGGTTTAACCTGGAATAACTATCGCTTTACCAAAAACGTAGTGCTAACACAAGACGGAAAACTTGATGGGTATTTTGATACCGACCCTACTAAAAACTACGAGAAAAGCAAACTGATGGTAGCATCACTTCGTGTTCCTTTGCTACTCGAATACCAGACAAACAGTAAACTAAAAGCCAATAGCTTTCATATCTCCGGCGGAGTTGTTGGTTCAGCACGTACCTGGTCGCATTCAAAAATAAAAGTGGACGGTTCAAAGGTGAAAGATAAAGGTGATTTTTACATCAATCCATTTAGGGCCGATGCTATGGCTACCATTGGATGGGGAGTAATAAACCTTTATGGCACCTATGCCATTACCGAGATGTTCCGTCATAATAAAGGACCTGAAGTATATCCTTTTGAAATAGGAATAACACTTGTTGGTTTCTAAACCAGGTAAATAACAAAAAATATTCACTCAAGAAATACATAACTATAGCATTAAATTTACAAGGTTGATTTTGGTTAGTTGACTCACTGCCTCCATTCGGGGGCAGTTTTTTTTTTACAATCAAAGCATTAACTTTGCCACAAATACCAACATCGAAAACATATTATTAATACATAATCTGAAATACAAAATCCTATGTCGGGACATAATAAATGGTCGACCATTAAACGTAAAAAAGGCGCCATAGATGCCAAAAGGTCAAAAATCTTTTCTAAAATAATTAAAGAAATTACTGTAGCCGTAAAGGAAAGCGGTGCTGATCCGGATTCGAACCCACGACTCAGACTTGCCATTGCCAACGCAAAGGGCGCCAGTATGCCGAAAGACAATATTGTCAGAGCCATAAGCAAAGGATCAGATAAGGATGGAGCTAACTTTATCGAGTGTACTTTCGAGGGGTATGCCAATGGCGGTACTGCTATTTTCCTGGAAGCTACTACAGATAACCAGCAACGTACAATTTCCAATGTAAGGATGTACTTCAATAAGTTTGGCGGCAACCTGGGCACAAATGGTTCGTTGAGTTTTATTTTCGATCGCAAAGGTATATTCACTATACCGCAAGGCACGCTGAATGCCGATGATTTCGAAATGGAAATGATAGAGGCCGGTGCCGAAGATATGCAGCTCGAAGAAGGCTATTTTACAGTAACCACCGCTATGGAAAACTTTGGCTCCATGATGAAAAGGCTCGAAGCCTTAAAAATTGAGCCTGAAAGTGCCCAGCTACAACGCATCCCAAAAGATACAGCCAAAGTTGACCTGGAAACAGCGAAAAAAGTAATGCGTCTGGTCGAAATGTTTGAAGAAGACGATGATATTCAGGCCGTTTACCACAACCTGGAAATGACGGATGAACTGATGGATTCATTATAAAGCTTTTCATACCAATATAATGTAACCCGAAAGTGTAAAAAACTTTCGGGTTTTTTATTGATCTCATGGTTTTAAATAAAAATATTTTTATCCATGTGTCTCATTTTCTATCAGTTAAAAAAATATTTTATTGTGAATTAAACTTTTAGTTGTATAACTATGTTTTTAGTTGTATCTTTGTATCATAATTCAAGATACAATGAAAAAATTAACCAAAGCCGAGGAACAGATCATGCAGGTGCTGTGGGAACTGGAGAAAGGGTTTGTAAACGATATTGTAAGTCATTTACCTGAACCAAAACCTGCTTACAATACCGTTTCGACAATTGTACGGATTCTGGAACAGAAAGGATTTATAGCTCACAAAGCCTACGGTCGTACTCATGAGTATTACCCGCTTGTTCAAAAAGAGGATTACTCCCGCGAATACCTGAATAATTTCACACAGAATTATTTTAGTAATTCCTACAAGGCGCTGGCCTCATTTTTCGCTCAAAGCGAAACCCTCAGTATTAAAGAACTGGAAGAAATAAAGTTGTTGGTTGAAGAACAAATCAGTAACCATAAGGAGGCAAAACAATGAATACGTTTATCATTTATATCGTTGCTTCAATTATTTCGCTGGGTATTTTTTACACTGCTTTTATCGTTTTTCTCAGGAAAGAGCCGCTTTTCAGGTTCAACAGGGTTTACCTGCTTTCGGCCTTACTGCTTTCCTATCTTATTCCGCTAATCACATTGCTGCCTGATTCCTTTCAGCTGATATCGATACAGACGACTGGTACCGGTTTTATGCATGCAATTACGCTTACGCCTGTCGTGATCACTGCAAGTACAAGTAAAATATCATTTCTCCCACTTATTCTCACATACATCTACCTGGCAGGAATGGCCTATTTTACAGTGCGGCTTATCGTCAGGCTCTTTAGCATTTACAGTCTCGGTAAAAAGTCAAACAGTTCAGGTGGTGATGAGAATTTAATTTTTTGGAGTGACACCAATATTCCTCCGTTTTCATTTCTCCGGACTATGTATTTACCTGCCAGTCTGAAAGATACTACTCATTTAAACGAAGTGATCCGGCACGAACAAGTTCATATAAATTCGATGCATAGTTTTGACATTATTTTCACGCAGGTAATGCAAATCATTTGCTGGGTTAACCCTTTTATTCCGTTGATAGAGAAATCATTACGCGAAATTCACGAGTTTGAGGCGGATAAAGCTGTTATACATGCAGGAACGGATCCTGTAACCTATACCAAAATTTTATTTGCTCAGGATAAAACAGCCCTGGCAATTGTGCTGGGAAATAATTTCAATTACTCACTTATAAAAAGGAGGTTAACCATGTTTTACAAAAAAAGCACACGGTTTGCCCGGCTGAAGGCAGTCGTGGTTTTACCGTTAGCGGTTTGTGCCGTAATGTTTTACACCATCGGGTGCAACCAAACTGTAAAAAAAGATGCGTCTAATGTCAATGACACTATTGGAAAAGTATCTAAAGTGATGGATTCGCTGGGCAACGAGACAGGGAAAGTTGAAATAAGCAATTCTTCCGTTCCACCGCCGCCGCCGCCACCACCGCCATCATCAAAATCAGGTGTTGCACCACCACCACCTCCTCCTCCGCCGCCGCCGCCACCGCCGCCACTAACGAAAAAAGTAGTAGCTGGAGATGAGGTTTTTACTTTGGCAGATAATATGCCTAAATTTCCCGGCGGAGATGCTGCTCGTATAAAGTATATGACCGAGAATGTTAAATACCCGGAAACAGCAATGGATAAAGGTGTACAAGGGACTGTATATGTATCGTTTATAGTTGAGAAAAACGGCAGTATTACCAATCCAAAAATCCTAAAAGGAGTTGAAAATTCTCTGGATACAGAAGCGTTTCGGGTAGTAAGTGCAATGCCCAAATGGATTCCTGGCACTAAAAAAGGAAAACCTGTCAGAGTTCAGTTTAATATGCCAATACAGTTCAGACTAAAATAAAATGCCGGCACTCATTAGGATTTCATTACTGGTTTTACTTGCGATTGTCTCATCGGATGTTTATCCGCAATTCACCTTTCACAAAAAGAACCAGTTTGATACCAATGGGAAAAAGCATGGCTATTGGGTAGAAACATCAAGATTAAATCCTAAAAAAAGGACTTTTAAAGGCTGGTATAATCACGGGAAGGAAACTAAAAGGTGTATATATTACAACGATGGAGTAAAGTGCTCAAAGTTCAGGTATGTTAACGATAGCCTGATGCGGATAAAACGTTACGATAAGGATGGCAACCTCGAATATAAAGGTTCAGCGCTTTTGTTAAGGGAAAAAGATGAGTTACGTTTCTGCTGGGATGGAGAATTTGTATTTTATGATTCACACCACCATATAATCAGGAAAGCAGAGTATACCCGTGGCGAGGAACAGGATCTTGAATAAAAGTGTAGCGGATTTTATTTGATAAATAGTACACCTTGAATCAGATACGTCATAAAATTATAGGGCAGCCAATGGCTGCCCTATAATTTTTGAAATGATAAATAAATTAAGCCGTTACAATCTCAAATGTATCCTGTGCAATAACAAGTTCTTCGTTGGTTGGAACAACCATAACGGTAACTTTTGAACCTGGTTTACTTATCACAGCTTCTTTCCCGCGTAGTTTGGTGTTTCTCTCCACATCAAATTCAATACCCATAAATTCGAGGCCGCTGGAAACATCCTGACGGGTTTCCCAGCCATTTTCGCCTACGCCACCGGTAAATATCACTACATCAACACCACCCATCGCGGCAGCATACGATCCAAGGTATTTTTTGATCCTGTAATGATAAATATCCAGTGAAACCTGAGCCCTGTGGTTACCTTCTCCGGCAGCGGTCTCAATATCGCGCATATCGCTCGAAACACCTGATAAACCAAGCATCCCGCTATGTTTGTTGATTAAAGTACTGGTATAAGGAATGCTGATTTCTTCTTTATCAGCAATATACAATAATGCGCCGGCATCAATATCACCGCTGCGGGTTCCCATAACGAGGCCTTCAACCGGTGTCATTCCCATGGAAGTATCCATCGACTTACCGTTTTTAATGGCACACATGGAAGCACCGTTTCCAAGATGGCAACTGATAATTTTTAGATCCTCCAGATTTTTGCCAAGGATTTCTGCGGCACGTTGTGCTACAAAGCGATGGCTTGATCCATGAAAACCATAACGGCGGACTTTATACTTCTCATACAATGAATAAGGAATACCATACAAGTAAGCCTGTTCCGACATGGTTTGATGATAAGCCGTATCAAAAACACCAACCTGGGGAACTTCTGGCAGTAATTTATTAATGGCATAAATACCTTCGAGGTTTGGCGGATTGTGCAAAGGAGCCAGGTCGATACATTCAACAAGTGCATCTATTACTTCTTTTGTAATTGCAACACTGCTGTTGAACATTTCACCGGCGTGAACAACCCGATGCCCAACGGCACCTATTTCGTTCAGGTCTTGAACACAGCCATATTCTTTATGTGTAAGGATGCCCAAAACAAACTCAATACCAGCCTGGTGATCAAGAATTTCGCCTTCAAGTTTAAGAACATCGCCATTTGCCATATTATGTTTAATGGACGCGCCTTTCAGCCCGATTTTATCAACCAGACCCTTTGCAACTACTTCGGCTGAAGGCATATCGAAGAGTTGATATTTGATGGATGAACTTCCGCAGTTCAGAACTATAATCTTCATTGAATAATCTTTTTTTAGCAGATTTAAATTATTACCGGTATTCAGGACATGTAATCGTACTTTCTATGATTTTCCCATGCGAATCGTACTTATAGAATCCTTGTCCGGAGGCCTTTCCCAGAAAATTGGCACGAACCAGTCGCTTCAAAACAGGTGAAGTTTTATAGCCATGTTCTCCGAATTCGTTATAAAGGTTATCCATCCATTTCTGTAACTTATCCAAACCGACTTTATCAGCGCGTTCAAAAGGCCCAAACTGGTGGCCAAGACTGGTACGCATTATTTCGTCGATATCCTGGGCCGACGCAATTCCTTCCATCAGCATTTCGCAAGCCTGGTTAATAATAACGCATAACATGCGGGTTGTAATGTTACCGGGAGATTCCATCAAAGTGATAGGTTTTTTCTCGAGCATTTTAACAAACCGGGTAACAATTTCGAATGCTTCATCCGATGTACGTGAACTCCGAACTACCTCAAGCACTTTTACATCGTCCGTTGGTGACATAAAATGGAGGCCAACTGCGCGATCAGGATATTCGAGCCCGGATGCAAGGTCGGATACCATAAGAGTGGCCGTGTTCGATGCCAGTATGGCATTGCGGCGAACAAATCTCTCGGCTTTCTGAAGAATTTCTTTCCTTATTTCAAGACTTGTGCCGGGTTTGCGTGAATTAATCACTTCAAAAACGATATCGCAATCAGCCAGGTCGCTGTATTCAACAGTACCTTTTATGCGTGACATAATAAGGCGTTTCTCACTATTGGTCATTCCCCAGCGTAAAATTTCCTTATCAATCATGCGAGTGATACCTTCGAGGCCACCCGAAACACGCTTTTCATCCAGATCAAGGCATACCACATCAAAGCCATGCTGACTGATAGTTTTTGCGATTTCCTGGCCCATTGATCCACAACCTATAATTCCAATCTTGTGAATAGAGCCATGCTGTTTTGGACTTTTGGTTAGACTGAAATCTTCCAGTTTTCCGATAAATTCTGACATCTTTTTATATAATGTTTAAAAGTAAATTTTAATCATTCAGAGGCCATCAATCAAAGGATCAATACCTTATAAAACAGGGCCTCAAATCAAGGTGCAAAGGTAAAATTTATTTGATGGTTATGGAATGGAAACTGTTAATATTTTCACAGGTGAAGGGATAAAACTGGATACAGCTCACTGGTTCCTGCTTTCTGACACAGAATCACGATTCACAAATATTAACCTGAAAAATGCCACAGGGTAAAACTTTATCCCTTAATACCAACGCTCAAACTCTAAACCCTTAATTGTTAATAATTAAAAATTGAAGCCTCAAAAAAATGAATCATCAGCCCATTCTATTTACGTAATTTTGCATTTTCAACCATGAACGACTCTATCATTCGATATCAGTATAATCCAATGCTTACCGATACGGTAGGATTTTTTGATTATTGTATTCCATTGACGAATGAAAACCTTGCAACGAAACCAGATTCAACCCAGAAATATTACGATTTCAGCATTTATAATTTCATTAAACCATTGCCGCCTCATAAGCAATTTCTCCCGACAACTTCGGTTTTCAAACCGCATAACCTGGAGCCAAAGCACTCAGGACCAATGGCGATCGACCACCAGGCGACAAACTGGATTACGATCATATTTCTGGCTTGCCTTTTTATCTTTGCCTGGATTCAAACCTCCTATTCGAAGCGGCTAGGCCAGATTTTTCGTGCAGTTGCCCAACCCCATCATGTAAATCAGCTGGAACGTGACGGCAATATATTTAAGGAACGAATTGCGCTGGGCCTGGGAGTAAATTATTACCTGATAACCTCAATTTTTATTTTTCAGATTATCAGTACTTTTGGAGGTCTTCCGGCAGGATTAAATAATCTGACTCTCACCGGAATTATTTTTGCAGTACTGTTGGCTTATCAATTATTAAAATCTTTTGTTATTCATGGCACCGGGATAGTATTCAACACCAGCGAATATGCCAGGCAGTATCAGCTCATCATACTGATTTTCAATTATATGATTGGCATAATTTTGTTTCCGGTTGTTGTTGTAGCTTTTTACTGGAACACCCCGGCTTTTTTAATTGCCGGCATTATAATAATCTCATTATCTATTATTTACCGTATTATACGAGGATTTTTAACAGGTCAGGACAATAAGAGCTACAATTTGTTTTATTTATTTTTATACCTTTGCACCCTCGAAATTTTACCCTTGTTGCTCATTTATAAAGCTATAAGTAAAATGTAGAGTTAGATCTTTTTTTCTCTAAACTGTAATAAATAAATATCGTTAACGTGTCGAAAATCAAGAGCATACTGGTGTCCCAACCTGTTCCGGCAGATTTGGAAAAATCTCCTTATGGTGAGATTATTAGAAAACACGGAGTGAACATTGAGTTTATTAAATTCTTTAAGATCGAAGGCGTTTCTGTGCGTGAGTTTCGTGATGAGAAAGTTTATATAAACGAACACACTGCTATCATTTTTAACAGCAAACATGCTGTGGATCACTTTTTCAGTATTGCCAAAGATGTTAGGGTGGAAATTCCCGAAACAATGAAATACTTCTGTATGTCTGAATCAGTGGCATTTTACCTGCAGAAATATGTTCAGTTCCGCAAACGCAAAATCTTCTTTTCGGAGAATGATGTTTCGCAATTAATGGATTTAATCAGGAAGCATAAAACCGAACGCTTTTTACTTCCATGTTCCGACAATCGTAGCAAAGATTTGCCTGATATGCTGGAAGCCGCAAAAATTAATTTCAGCGAAGCAGTTTTATACCGCACTGTTCCCAACGAAATGAAAGAACTGATCGACATTTCCAAATTCGATATGCTTGTTTTCTTCAGCCCTCAAGGGATACGGTCGCTTTTTCACAACTGGCCGGATTTTAAACAGGGCGAAACCACAATTGGCACATTTGGAACCAGCACTAACCTGGCAGCAACCGAAGCCGGACTTATTGTAAATATCTCAGCTCCCAGCCCTGCTACACCTTCAATGACAATGGCTATTGATGCTTACCTTTCAAAGTGCCAGAAGAAGTCATAAAGATTTTATCAAAACTTATCTGAGACCCCGTTTATTAAAATAGACGGGGTTTTTTAATGATATTTAACTATAATGAAACTTTAGCACTAACAGCTACCACTGGAAATCATTAATTTTGTACTGTTAAAACATCCGATGCTCAGTTCAGCCAAAAGAAACACCTTCCGGAAATCCGAAAAAATCTGTAATCAAAACCAGATTGATAGGCTGTTCAAGGATGGCAAATCTCTCAAATCAGGACTGTTCAGGTTACTTTTTGTAGAAGCTGAAACACGTGGTAAATCGCCGGTTCAGATACTTATAGCTGTTCCTAAAAAGAACCTGCGACATGCGATAGACCGAAACCGGATGAAACGCCTTATTCGTGAAGCATATCGATTGAGTAAACATAAACTACTGTATGAATACTCAATTGCCGGAAAACATCTTGATATTGCCATCATTTTTATGGGCAAACAATGTGTTTCCCAATCAGATACACTAACAGCAATAAATGACTTACTGAATCGTTTAATACAGGTACATGAAAAAAGTCCTGAGTAAAATAATGATTGGTGGCATACGGTTTTACCAGTATGCTATTTCTCCGTATTTGCCTCCCTCGTGTCGGTATACACCTTCCTGCTCAGCTTATGGAATTGAGGCCCTGAGGAAACATGGCCCTTTCAAAGGCGGATGGCTGACGATTAAAAGAATCGCTTCCTGCAATCCATGGGGAGGTAGCGGATATGATCCGGTACCATGATTGAAAAGTTAACAGATAATAGTTCCTTTTGAATCCGGTTAGTGTAAAAGAGATTAAAAATAGCAGAAACAATGAAGCTTGAAAGTTTGTTTTAAACTTTACATTTTCACAAAGAGTAAAAAAGATCAAATCACAACAATAAAAATTACAATCAATGAAACATAGAATCATTCGCACCCTGAATACAATAGTTTTAATGTCGGTTTTTCTGGCGTTTGCACCAATGGTATCGCTTAAAGCGCAAACATCACCCGATTTTGAGATTTCGAAAAATATGGAAATCCTTTCATCACTATACAAAGAACTGAATACCAACTATGTAGATGGCGTTAACCCTTCAGATCTGATGAAAACAGGAATTGATGCCATGCTTGATAAGCTTGATCCTTACACGGTATTTATTCCTGAATCAGAAATTGAAGATTTCCGGTTTATGACTACCGGCGAGTATGGCGGGATTGGTTCACTGATACACAAACAAGGCGATTATGTAATTATTTCGGAACCTTACCAAAATTCCCCGGCTCAAAAAGCAGGATTAAAAGCCGGAGATAAAATATTGAAGATCAACGATAAAAGCGCTGCAGGTAAATCAGTTGAAGATGTTAGCGCGGTACTTAAAGGGCAGCCAGGAACTAGTTTCAAGCTTCAAATTGAACGTGCCAGCGAAGCTAAACCCATCACTATAGAGGTTGTACGCGAAAAAATTACTATTGACCCGGTGCCGTATTATGGAATGCTGGAAGGCGGATATGGCTATATTAAGCTGAACAGTTTCACACAAACAGCTTCGGCAGACGTAAAAAAAGCGTTACTTGATCTGAAAGCAAAAAATGCTTTAGGCGGACTTATACTTGACCTGCGTGATAATGGTGGCGGTTTATTGAATGAAGCCGTAAATATTGTGAACCTTTTTGTAAAGAAAAACGAACAAGTAGTTTCGACCAGGGGAAAACAAAAAGATAAAAACCGCAGTTACCAAACAACTAATGAGCCTGTTGACGTAAACCTGCCTCTGATTGTGTTAGTTAATGGGAATAGCGCGTCAGCTTCCGAAATTGTTGCAGGTGCGCTTCAGGACCTAGACCGTGCTGTAATTGTTGGCAGCCGGACTTATGGAAAAGGATTAGTTCAGAATGTGTTCCCGTTAAGTTATAATACTCAGGTAAAAATAACCGTTGCCAAATATTATATTCCCAGCGGCCGTTGTATCCAGGAAATTGATTACGCGCACAAAAATGCTGCGGGCACCAATGATAATATCCCTGACTCACTTATAACGGCTTACAAAACCATGCATGGACGCACCGTTTATGACGGCAAGGGAATAGCGCCTGATGTTGCGACAGATTCATCAAGACTCAGCACTATATCATACAACCTGTTAACCAAATATATACTGTTTGATTATGCCACTCAATATGCAGCCAGCCATGCAACTATTGAACCTGCCAGCAAATTCAAACTGAGTGATTCGGATTACAATGATTTTATTGCCTTTACCGAAAAGAAAGGGTTTGAATTTAAGACTGTTGCGGAAAAAGAACTGGAAACGGTAAAGAAAGCCGCTATCTATGAGAAATCATGGGATGACGTGAAATCTCAATATGATACCATGCTGCAAGCCATTGAATTGCACAAGAAAAAAGATCTTATTGAGAACAAACCGGAAATATCGCTGATTTTACAGGAAGAAATCGTTAGCAGGTATTATTATCAGAAAGGAAGAATTGAATCAACTTTAAGTGATGATCCGGGACTGAAAACTTCTCTTAAAGTATTGAATGATGCTACAAAATATACATCGATACTGGATGGAACTATCACAAAAGCTGACAAACAATCAAAACCAGCTAAGTTTCAGAACTAACGCCAGCCTAAAATGCATTTCAAAACAGGGGAATGGCCTCCGCGATATACAACTTTGTACTTTGTATCGCTGGCGTTGCTTATAGCGTCATTACCCTTGTCAAGGTATACTATGAGTCTGTTTCAGTTCAGCACTTTGCTTTTCTGGCTCTGGAATGGTGTAAATAATGAATTTCTTAAGAAATATGTCTCCCTTAACCTTTTCAATCCGGCCAACCTGATCAGGTTTCTGAGTGTTGTTTTCAAAAATGTATTTAATGCCCTGATTCAAAAATTTCTGGAGTTTTTCAGGAATAAACCAGCAATCATTATCGCTTCCCTTTTCTTTTTACATGTGATAGGCCTTATATATACAAACGATTATGAATATGCATGGAATGACCTTCGAACAAAACTTCCGCTTTTCACACTTCCGCTTTTTATTGCCACAGGACCACGAATAAGCACACGTCTGTTTTACAGGATGCTAGCCATTTTTGTACTAGCTGTGATTGCCGGCAGCATATATAGGCTCTTACTTTTTCTGAATCTTCCTGTAGCCGACAGTCGTGATTTGTCAGCTCACATTTCGCATATTCGCTATAGCCTGAATGCTGTATTTGCTATTTTCATATTGCTTTTCTTCATCTATAGAAAAAAATCATCCAATACAGGCATCACTGTTATATTGCTGATCGGAGCTATCTGGCTAATTTATTTCATAACTTATATGAATTATACTACCGGGATGCTGATATTTATCATAATTGGCGTGCTACTGCTCCCGGTTCTTTCCTTCAAAAGCAAAGGTTTTTGGCCTAAAACTGTTATGCTTTTAAGTATGGGAATACTAATCATCCTGCCAATCTTATATGTACTTTCTGTCGGGTACAAATATGTCAATATACCGCCTGTTGATTTTTCACAACTGGAAAAGTTTACACCACGAGGCAATTCGTATTACCACGATACGGTGAATTTTAAATCAAGAAATGGTAAATGGACCGGGCTCTACATATGTGATAAAGAGTTAAGACAGGAATGGGCCAAACGAAGCAGGCTTTCTCTGGAGGATTACAATGAAAAGCGCCAGATAAACAGATATACGTTAATAAAATACCTGGCATCGAAAGAGTTGAGAAAAGATGCTAATGGGCTTGATCAGTTGACAGATTCCGATATCAGGAATATTGAAAAAGGAATTGACAGGTACGATTATACCAAATTGCCCGGTATCAGAAGCCAGGTTGAAGACTTTCTCAACAGCTATCAACGTTATGTTGAACACCAGGATCCTAATTCAAGTTCAATGGTTCAACGATTTGAATACTGGAGAACTTCGCTGCTGCTAATAAGACAAAATCCAGTTTTTGGAGTCGGGACAGGGGATGTGCCAAATGCCTTTAAAGATCAATATCAAAAAATGAATACCAACCTGGCTGTGCAATACCGTGGGCGATCTCATAATCAATATCTTTCAATTACTGTAGCCTTTGGAATACTCGGGCTTATATGGTTTTTGGCTGTTATGTTTTATCCCGGAATCTTGACCAAAAATTTCAACAACTATTTTTATGTCATTTTCTGGCTAATACTAATGTTATCGATGCTGACTGAGAATACCATAGAAAAACAGGAAGGGGTTACTTTTTACATTTTGTTCACCTCACTTATGATTTTAGGAAGGGAAAATATAGAATTATCAGAATCACTATCCAACTGATTTACAAAGCCTTAAATTGGCAGTTTCAGTATTTCCGGATAAATCCATATTTTGAAATCCTAATTCACGTCATTTTCAACTAAATTCCACTAAAAACTTATAATTTTAAAGTACATTTATACCCAATTTTATCATACTATGACTAAGCATTCTTTAACAATTGCATACACAGAAGTTTCCCAACTTTCACAACTTGAAGATCAGGACATTAAATTGCTGAAAGAAGCATGGACAGCCTGCGACTCAGCTTATGCGCCTTATTCACAATTTCATGTTGGTGCTGCGGTACGATTGGCCAATGATTTAATTTTCAAAGGAAACAACCAGGAAAATGCCGCGTATCCTTCCGGAATTTGCGCCGAGAGGATTGCCGTTTTTTCAGCTTCAGCCACATATCCTGGTGTTGGGATTTCAACCATTGCCGTAGTTGCTAAAACTAAAATATTTAACCTTTCAAATCCGGTAACTCCTTGCGGCGCCTGCAGGCAGGTAATGGCAGAATATGAAATGTTGTCGGGAAAGCCGATCAGGATCATTCTCCAGGGAAATTCAGATAAAATCTGGATTATTGATGGAATTGCAAACTTGTTGCCATTGATGTTTCATGGTGGCGATCTGAAGAAGTAAATAGTTTTAAAAGTTAATGGAAAATAGTTAATGGGAAAATAGTCCTTTGCTATTGTTTTCACTATTTGTCCGAAAGAGTTTGAATGGAGAGCCAAGAACCAAAGTCCTGATCATATTCTTAAACCAGACGAAAAAAAATAATTAATCCTTATGAAAAAATTCCTTTTTCTCGGTATTGCAATACTATCGTTACTTTCGATGAAAACTGACAAACCAGCCTACCGGCTGTTCGATCAGAACGGGAGAAATGCTTCGTACAAAGATTTGGTAAAAAAAGCGTCGGAAGCTGATATTGTATTTTTTGGCGAATTACATGATAACCCGATTTGCCATTGGCTTGAATATGAGCTTACTGCAGATTTATTTGCAGCAAGAGGCAAAAACCTGGTTTTGGGGGCAGAAATGTTCGAATCCGACAACCAGCTTATTGTTAATGAATACCTTGACGGACTGATAAAAGAGAAAGATTTTGAATCGCAGGCCCGTCTCTGGCCAAATTACAAAACCGATTACAAACGACTCCTTAACTTTGCCCGCGACAGCAGCCTGGCTTTTATTGCCACCAATATTCCACGTCGCTATGCAGCTATGGTAAATAAGAGTGGATTTGACGCACTCAATTCGCTTGATCAAAATGCGTATCCGTTTATTGCCCCTTTGCCCCTTAAATACGATTCAACACTTTCCTGTTATGCCGACATGTATAAAATGATGGGTGATGCTCCAACTCATGCCACAAGGAACATTGCCTGTGCACAGAACAGTAAAGACGCAACAATGGCATATTTCATTTTAAAGAATTTCGTTAAAGGCAAGACTTTTCTTCATTTTAACGGAAGTTACCACAGCGACAAATTCCAAAGTATTTTATGGCATCTGAAGCAGGCTGATCCGACACTTAAAATCGTGACAATTTCGTCCGTTGAACAAGCGGATTTGGATAGTTTGAAAAAAGAATCGGAAGGATTGGCAAATTTCATTATTGCAATACCTGAAACGATGTCGAAAACACAGTAGCAATCAGTTTTATCTGGCGGATGGTAAAAATCACTGCCTTACATACAAAGCCAGACCTTTCAACCAGGCTGGCTTTTTTATTTTTCTCAACTGATTTGCTTCGATATATGCCGAACCAAATAAGCTGCAAGCAAAAAACAAACTAATTAAACAAGAATTCTGCAGGTTTTTACTAAGTCAGAAATCTTTCACAATTTTCTTCTGCTTTTCATCAAAATAAGCAGTCCAAATAAAAAGCCAGTTATAAAAAGCGCAATTCCCGCATTTTTGGAAAGCTCAGCTGGATAAAAAAACACACCTACTCCGAGCGCTATAAATCCTACACTTAAAATCAAGGAAGAGTATTTATAAAGAAGATTAGAAATGCTCAATATAATTTCAGTCAATTTAAACATAGAAATACTTAATCTTATAGTTAGTACTAAAATCGGCAAACTTAAAAATCAGAATGCTGTAAGTCAACTTACACAAACGTAAACATCAGGTTCACAAAAAAATTCCAAATAGTTACAATACCAATGGCAAACAACTTGGAAATATAGAAATTCCGGCTATGCCTGCTTACCAGAAACCAAATTACCATCGTATTCATTCCCAAGCCAATAACAGAGAAAAAGAGAAACCTGGAATATTCGATTGCCAATTCCGGGTTATTGCTGTGAAACGTCCACCAGCGATTTAAAAAATAATTGCTTGTCGCAGCAAAAGTAAATCCAACAGCATTTGCAATGTATTTTTGTATTCTGGCCTTTTCCTTACTCAGCCAGGTAAATCCAAAATCAACCACTACGCCCGTTGCACCCACTGCTCCGAACTTCATGAATTTAAATAAGATTTCCTGTGTAAAATACTGCAACATAGGCTGCGAAGATACATAAAAAAACTCTCGGGATAAATTTACCGGCAAATTCCAATTATCTCGCAGCTTTAGGGTTTTTAAACTCTAAGGCTAGCCTAAATCAAAGTTCGGGAAAACAGTTCAGTGAAATCAGAACTGAACAATCAATATTTGCTTTACTTCGTTCCTGATAATTTCGACACTTGCTACCTGACCGGGTTTCAGTTTACCGAGTCGTGCCATATAATCGTAAATATTGGTAACAGGTTGACCCTCAATTGAAATTACGCGGTCTCCTTTAATAATGCCAGCTTTATCAGCAGGGCCGCCTTTACGCACGCCGTCGACTCTGAGTCCGTTATTATCGTTGGAAACCATATCAGGCACAATACCAAGTGTTACTTTCATATTCCTTCCGTAACGGGTGGCTTGTTTTGCACCGGCTTCATGGAATGTCAACCTGCTTCCGGCTGATACCTTTACTGCCAGGTCGTAAACCATATCCAAAACAGCGACTTCACCGGTATAATTGATTTTGTCGGCATCGTCGGAAGGTGTATGATAATCTTCGTGAGCGCCTGTTGTAAAATAAAATACAGGAATATTTTCACTGTAAAACGATGCATGATCGGAAGGACCATACCCGTCGGCAGAATGAGTAATCTTATAAGGCCGGTTAATTTCCAGAATTTTAAGAAGCGAATCTGTTTCAACAGAAGTTCCTGTGCCCCCGACACTGATTGTATTGCTCTCAGGGTTTAGCCTGCCGATCATATCCATATTTATCATGGCATTTACTTTTTTCAGATCAACGGGAGGTTTGTTAACAAATTCCTTTGATCCAAGTAGTCCCATTTCTTCACCTGTAAATGTAACAAAAACGAAACTGCGCTTCAACTTTGAACGGTTGGCCGATAGTTTCTGGGCCAGTTCAATAACACCAGCGGTACCCGAGGCGTTATCATCTGCGCCATTATGCACAGCATATGTTTCAGGCGCGCGTGAGCCACTTCCTTCTCCACCCATACCAAGGTGATCGAAGTGGGCACCTACGATAACATATTCAGTTTTAAGTGCAGGATCATTGCCTTCGAGAAAACCAACAACATTCTGTGCTGTGACCCTTGTTTTTACAACATCAGATGTTGCAGTTACCTTTGGTTCGAGGTATATTGAAACCGGTTGATGGTTTCCTTTCATTTCAGCTTCGAGTGAAGCAACAGAATAATTCATCGAAGAAAGCAGCTTATCAGCTAATGCCCTGGTGATGCTGAACACAGGAATCCCTGCATCGGAGGGTGATTTATCATATTGCATATGCATAATGACATCTGTTTTTTCAATATCAGAAGGAGAAACAAACAACACTCCAACCGCGCCTTTATCTTTAGCTGTAAGCACTTTGCCCCTTTCCTGTTCGTATGGCAGGAATGCGCTGTTTGCTTTATCAGGTTCAGGGTCGCCACGGAGGATAACGGCCCACTTTCCTTTTACATCAATGCCTTTATAATCGCTCCATTTGAGTGAATCGAGATCGAGATCAAATCCATATCCAGCAAATACAACCGGGGCAGAGAGTGTGGCAGAAGATGAAAAGGAAATCGGGGTAAAATCAACCCCTTGTTGAGCTGTAAAACCATCGAATGAAATTGAATTGTTATTTCCGGCTTTTACATCTGCAACTATATCGAATTTCTGAAATCCATTATCGTACATCAGTTTAAGGCCGGCTTTTTTGAAAATATCACGAATGTAAGCAGCTGCTACAGCATCTTCGGGAGTACCTGGTTTACGCCCTTTCAACGAGTCGGAAGCAAGGAAGCCAATCTGCTTTTGCAGATCAGTAGTGGTTATTTCAGGGTTATATTGAGCAAATAGTGCTTCCGAAGAAAATAGGATTACAATAAGAAGTAACGAGCTGAGAATTCTTTTCATTGTTGTTTATGTTTTAAATAGCAAACTTATTTAATTTTCCCCAATAATTATGCTGATTTGAATTACCTGGTAGCAATTCTTATTCAGTCAAAGGATTAGCTTCTTTCAGTCCAAATTTTAGTAATTCAGCAGAGTTGAAAATGCTTCAATAAATCACCTGCTCCCCCATGAGCTATCATGTTATAACTTCTGATATTCAAAGGAAGGATAACCCTTTTTAAGCCTGTTGTTCAGCAGTTTATAAAAATCTTTAAAACGTAGTTTGTAAAGAAACCCTTTGGTATCGCGTATTACATAAATGATTTTTGAATTTACTTTATAGGTTCCATCGTCAAAATTGTATATTTTCCAATCATAACCTATTTTATCTGCCTGTTTGGAGAAATTCATGGATTGTGCCTTTTCGAAGGTAATATCTTCATAGGCCGATAATGAATCTACTGCAATTTGAACAGAATACGGATTCAATAATACTCCCGTAACGAGGTAGGGATAAGGTTCGCCGGCACTGGTGTAAAGCAGTGTAGTATATTGGCTGAATAATAAATCCCAGCTATAATTTACAGGTTCTGATATGACAACTGAAGGATTACTGATTGAGAAGAGAACATAATTTACATCACTCTTTTTTGCAATAGAGAATGACTGCTGATTTGAGCCATTATAGTCAGCAATACGGAAATAATAAATGCCATGGCTGAGACTATCTACAACCAACTGCCTGAATCCCCGCGAATTGCCTTTCGCGTCAACTCCGCGATCAATCAATAAAACCCGGTTAGTTCCCAGGGTGTCAGTACCATTGGAAGAAAACCATTTGCCAATTGCCACTGAATCGGAACTACCATCGGAAGGATTAAACATCCATTTAGCTCCGGTAGTATCTGAAGGAGTACCAAAAACCTGTCCACTCAGATAAGCTGATTTCATAAAGCAACTGGTATTCAGTATTATGCGCCACCCATCAGATGCGCTTTCAAAACCAAGGTCCCAGGCGCTCCTGAGATTTGAACCTGCCACACTGCTATCGTGCAGGTTATAATAAATCTGGTACTGGTACGAATCAGTTAAGGCAACAGTATCAGTAATATAGTTGCCAGGCACATGTGGAATAATCAGTTCATCCTCTTTAAAACAGGAAGAAAGCAACAAAGTTGTTGACACTATCAGTAAGCTCAAGAGCAGTCGTATCATTATAATTTCTTAAAGTTGTAGGTAAGTTTAATAAAAGCAGTACGTCCCCAGGCAACTCTTGAGGCTCCGTCACCACCTCCGCTATGGGCGCCACTGTTAACTACTGCAGCACTAACATCTCTGACATCCAGGAGATTTTTACCTCCGGCCGTCACTGAAAACATGTTTTGCATAAAGCTTTTCATAATACTTATATCGAGGTTGGAATAACCTTCAATATATTGATTGTCGAAAGTGCCATCGGGTGTTAATAACGGGAAACGCCCTGTGTATTTATAATTTGCGGTTACCGAAACATTATACTTTTCAAAGTTATAGGTAGCCAAAGCGTTTAAATCAGTACTGTAATGGAATTGTTTATCGGTTTGATCTGCAGTATTATCCGGAAATTTACGGCCAACATGCGAAATACCAGCCTTTAAAGTTAGCCTGGGATAATAGCTTACGGTAGCGTTTGCCTGAATACCCTGTGAAATAAACTTTGAAATGTTTCCATAGGTGTATGTTGTAATATCATTGCCAACCTGGAACAACCATATCATATTATCGACATAATTATAAAACAATCCAAGGTCAGTACTCAGGTAAGCCTTTTTAGTTTCCCGGTTATAACTGAAGTTAAGGTTAACATTATGTGATGATTCAGCCTTCAGGTCAGGATTGCCGTGCAGGTTATGATTGATATCCACAAAATCGAGGTAAAGCTCTTTAATAGAGGGTGATCTGAAACCGCGAGCATAGGTGGCCCTTACAGATGTATTTTCAGTAGCTCCATACTTCACATTTAAAGAATAAACAACCGGAGCTTTGTATTTGGTGTTATAGGTATAACGGGCACCGGGCTGTATCGTGATTTTCTTTGTAGGATCGTATTTCATACTAACAAAACCGGCATAATCACCAATCTGCTGCGAGCCACCATAAATACGCTGACCCGAACTTGTTTCCAGGTTACCATCAAAACCAGCCTGATAGTTCAATTTCTGTTCCGGATAATTACGGTTGTACCAGGCTCTTAGCAAATAACTTCCAACAAAGGTTGTATCACCACCCGCAAGTTGTTTTTCAGGAATAGTAAGATCATTAAAAAATACTTCCCGGTTACGATTGTAGGACGAATACGCACCAACCAGGCTGATCTGCCTTTTTGAGGAAATAGTGTATGAAGATTCTATTTTTGAGGTCTGACGTATTGTATGGTAGGAGTTATCGATTGCCGTTTCGAAATATGGTGTCCGCAAGTCGCCTTTATCCTGTATGGTTTCGTCAAAATATTGAATGGATAATTTTAACCTGGTTTTAGTTCCGGAATACAGGTAATAAGCATCGCCATTATACTGAAGTCGTGGTTTCCATTGCATCGATCGTAACGTATCATTTGTAGTATAACCAGCAAAGAAATTCCGTGAGAGATCGAGTGAGAAGTTATGATTCTTTTTTCGAACTGCTGTTCCCGCATTAAAATTATAGACTCCGACGGATTCCCAATAAGCGTTGGCAAATGCAGTTAGTGATGAACTTTTATTTTCTTTTGTAATAATATTGACTACACCGGCTATGGCATTGCTTCCATAGATAACTGACATCGGACCTTCAATGATTTCAACATGGTCGACATTATAAAGGTTCAACTGGTTAAGATCAATATTCCCGTTTATACGGCCAACCACAGGCACTCCGTCTACCAGGAATTTAACATTTTCTCCCGAAAGTCCCTGGAGGCTTAAACTAGTCCCCAAAACACCACCCTGCGAAATCCGCATATTACTTTCAGAACTCAAAAGATCGGTAAGATTTGTGGCGGCCTTACGTTCTATTTGACGACTATTAATGACATTGATCTTGTAAATGGATTTGTCAGCTTTCTCCGGCTGGAACTGACCGGTTATTACTACCTCACTCATATTTAAAACAGCCGGGATCAGGAATAAAGTTTTTGTAATGCCCGGTTGAATCGTATCAACCAAAGTCTCGTAGCCGACAAACGAAATAGTTATTTTAGCTATTTCCTTTAATTCATTGGGAACAGCACCTTTCATATCAGAAACATATTGTTTTTTAGCTGACGACTTTAATCCTTCGATAGTGACACTTGCATAAGGCACAGGCTCTTTGGATTTTGAATCAATAATTTTGACGGTGGCCTGCTGACCGAAGATCTGACCTCCGAGCAGCAGCAGCACCATCAACCCTGATAACCTAGTAAACAAACTTTTCAACCTTAATTTCATTCCTTTATCACGCTTTAGTAAACACCTGTGTTGTTTGAGAAATTAATGCGGTAAACTGCCGGCCTGATAAACTTCTTTTGGCCTGCAGTTTTACCATTAGCCCTACTAATCTATTAAACAAAACATACAACATTGAATATTTACATATTTTGAGATGAGCGATCCTGATTCCGTCATACAGTTTTTGATGTCAAACCACCAGCCGGACAAATTCATTCCGGCCAGTAGTATTGGCATCATTCCTATATAATTACATAAACAAAACCCTCAACATTAATTATTTACTATTACTTTACGGGCAATAACATTTTCACCCGATTGAATTTTGACCATATAAATTCCCGATGGAAGTTCTGATACAGGAATTTTTAAAGAAGAAAGTTCTTCTGACTGCATTTCGTAACGTTTGCTTGAAACAGTATGCCCTGTAATATCAAGAATAGAAATTACTGCAATCTTCGATTTTCCGGGATTGATCACAAGATTCATTACATCCCTGACCGGATTAGGATTAACAGAAGCATTAAAACCGGATTTTACAACTTCGTTTACACCCGTGAATGAGTTCATTCCGGTTTCAAAAACAATTTGACCTGTTGAGCTTCCTGCAAATTTTGTGAAAACGAGTTTATGGATTTTACCTGCTCTGTCCTGAACAAAATAGGCTGTTGTATTGGTTACGTTGTATGTAAAAGTTTCATTGCTGAATGTTTTCCAATCCCAGCCAATTGGTGAACGGGTCGAATCCATTACCTGTGGTTCGAGCATCAGGAAATCAGGTGCTACAAGTTCAAATTTCTTTACCTTAACTTTATAATTGCTGAGAACGCCTGTTACAGGGTATTGTGTTCCATCAGGATATGTATACACATACTTTGTAAAAAGGATATCCCATTTATCAGTAGTAACCGGTTCAAAATCTACTATTTCATTCGTAGTGAGTGAATAACCAACAAAATTTTTGGTTGCATACGGATTACAATCAAGTTGAATTGTTTTATCTTCAGACCCGTCTAGTTTTGCAAAACGGAATTCGAAGATGTTATCGGTAGAATATTTTTCCATAATCCACAGTTTGCGCAGGCTACCATCACGCAGTCTGATAATAAACAACGAGTCACCTACTACATCATGGGTAAAAACATTATATATACCCCAACCATAATCATACAGCCCTTTTTGATTTTGGCAAAAAGCACCGGTTTCCCAATCTGTTGTTGAATTAACCATTTTTTTCCAGTTTTTAATTCCAGTTGTATCCACTGTAGCCCATCCATTGGTATCAGATTTTGGATAAGTGTATAATTCAACAGCGGCACCATCATTAGTTAGTATACACGCGCTCCGTCTGTTTGCACGGAAAGCAATATCCCATAAGGAACGGTTAACTTTTCCCATTTCGCCCGCTGACATGCTGTAATAAACTTCATTACTGTAACCTTTATCCATAAAAACGGTGTCAGATACAGCGCCTGTTTGGCCCATAGCAGGAATAATGCCTGCAAAAGTGATTGCTAGTAATGCAATAAGAGTGTAAAATTTAGTTTTCATTTTATTTATTTTTATTTGTGGGAGATGCCTGCCTACAATGCAGACAGTGAAATTCTATGATTCAATAAAATAGCTATTTCATTGAGGGGTAAACCAATCAAGGTTTTTGAATTACTATGAATTTGATTTTTGATTGAAATTCAGTTTAAAATTCTCATCATCTTTGGAGGACAAGTAATAACCTGAACAAAATTGAAAACAGGTACCAAATGCACAAAACCAATTTTTGCGCAGTAAAATACTGTTGATGAGAAATTAAGCTGAAGGAGGACCCCTGAAAGAAAAGGCCTGAATTCCCTGCGGGAGCACAGGGGCATCTGATGGAAGGAGATAAGATGAAACTATCTCAAAATAAGGAATATCTGAAATTTGTTGGCCAGGAGTTGTAAAAATAAAATGCAGTCCTGAATCGAAGTTCTTTGAATTACTGTCATTTTTAACAAGCGAAGCAGTATCTTCTTCTTTATAGCGTGTAGATGAACAGGCTACAGGGATTAGTTGTTTACCCCAGATGTGGTGTTGATGAAAATTAACCAGGTTACCAAGATATATCCATACTACCGCCACGGCCCATCCGATAAGGATAGCTTTGCGAAGTATAGATTTCGTTGATCTGAAGTAACCCATAATTAGTTTCTGTTTGAAGCTGCAAAATTGTATATTTTTTGAAAGCAAAAAACATTCTGATGATTTTTTTTGGTTAAATATTTAAAAAAATTCAATAACTGACATATGTCAATTCATTTGCAATTATAAACCAGTTGAATAATTGACTTATTACTTATAATTGTGCAATATTTATACATAAGGGTTATGGCATTTTCATTAAAAAAACAATCACAACTATCTGGTTATAATAAACTTAAATGTATTTTGATCAATCCAGTTCAAGCGATAATACTTTTTCGGCCAATTAATTAAAAGAAAAACATCCATTAAGGCATAAACCTCAATGGATGCAGAAAAGTGTATTATTTTTTTACTGATCCGGAAAATCAACAGCTTAAATACCTGCTTCCGTCCTTATTTGTTTTACCCAATTTACAATTCGCTCTTCGGTGAACTCTTTCTGAGTATCATCATCAATAGCCAGGCCAACGAACTTGCCATCTTTTTCGGCAGTTGAATAGTAAAAGTTGTATCCCCTGGTTGGCGTATAACCTACTACATTTTCCTTATGTGGCAATCGACAGAATATCGTTCCCATTCCATCTACGAAACTTTCGGGATAAATTTTCTGATCACCCAGGCCAAATAAGGCAACTTTCTTGCCGGCAAGATCCGATTCAACCAATTTGTCGATAAACCGTTCCCAATCCGAATGCATCTCGCCAATTCCCCATGCCGCTGTTCCTAAAATCAGGAAATCATATTTCTCCACATCATGTTTTGCGGCACTGGCCACATTGTGCAGTGTAGCCTGGTCACCAAACAATTCCTGAATTTTACGGGCTACCTTTGCAGTGCTTCCGTTGTCTCTACCACCAAAAAAAATTCCTATCTGCGACATGTTCTGTATTTATTATCAATTTTTATTACAATATGCAAATCTAACGAAAATCAAACCTACGTGATAATTTGCTGCTATATATTTTCTGACTAATTTTGAGGCTTTAGCAAAATGCCCCTAAAATTAAACCCGGTTTATGAAACAGCTTTACTTCAATTTTGTTTTACCTACGTTGTTAATTTCCTTATTACTCTGGAGTATTATAGTGTATGAAACGGGTGTAAGTATAATCAGCGCTATCGTTTTTGTGATGGTTACAGTACTTATCTTGTTAAATATGAAAACAGTAAGTCATTTAAAAAACTTACGGAATAACCTTTTGAATATTGAAAACGGATCACAAATTAAAATTGATACCAGAGGAAAAGGAATTTTTGCTGAGCTGAATCACACTCTAACCAGTATTTTTCAGCGGATCAGGAAACAAGAAGATGAATTACAACGAGAAAAGCTTCGCCGGCTCCGATCTGTAATTGATGGGCAGGACCAGGAACGCAACCGATTGGCCCGCGAATTGCATGATGGTATTGGCCAATCGCTTATCGCAGTTAAGCTACAGCTAGAAAATGCTGAAACACAGAATTATTCGATGATGAGGGCCGGGATTGACTCAGCAAAAAATATGATTGACCTTACGATTGAAGAAGTTCGCCGTGTTTGCAACGCATTATTACCGGCTGCTTTGAACGAGTTCGGCATAGTTTCAACACTGAGGGCACTTAGTTCCGAATTGGGGTCTTTGGCTGGCTTTAAAGCTGTTTTCGAAAATGAAGGTTCACTTGACAGAATGTCAAAAAAGTCGCAGATCTATATTTACCGTATCGCACAGGAAGCCCTAAATAACATCACAAAACACGCCAGGGCAACCAATGTTGTAATAAAACTCCGCAGGATAAATAATATAGTTACTTTGGAAGTATCTGACAACGGAAAAGGTTTTATATTTGACCCAATTTGTTTCGCTCAGCGAAATGGACTGCAGAATATGCGTGAAAGAACTAATTTACTGGATGGCGAATTCACCGTGAACAGTCAACCCGGAAATGGCACTACAATAAAGGTTTCAATACCTTATGATACAGGAAATGGAAAAGATCAAACTGATATTGGTGGATGACCACCAACTGGTACGAACAGGAATTGCCAATTTACTGGCAGGAGAAACTGGTTTCGAAATAATAGGTGAAGCTGCCGATGCCAAGGATTTGTTTGAATTACTCAGGAAGTCGCAACCCGATATTACCGTGCTTGATATTGCATTACCCGGGATGTCGGGCATCGAAATTACTAAAAAGCTTCACAACGATTATCCTGGAATCCGTATCCTGATTCTTTCGATGCATACATCCGAAGAATTTATTTTTAACGCAATAAATTCCGGAGCAAGAGGCTATTTGCCTAAAAACACTTCACGGAAGGAATTAATTGAAGCAATTTATGCTATACACCGGGGTGAAGAATTTTTTGCTGAAAGCATTTCGAATGTAATCCTGAAGAGTTATATCAAAAAGGCAAAATCTGACTCACCTGAAGACGAAAACAATGAAAATCTGCTGTCGAAACGTGAAATAGAAGTCCTTAAGCTTTTTGCTGAAGGCATGACCAACCAGGAAATTGCCGATAAACTATTTATCAGTATTCGAACAGTAGAGTCACATAAAAATCACATAATGGCCAGGCTGGAACTCAAAACAACTGTTGACCTGGTGAAATTCGCCATCAGGAATAATATAGTTCTGCTCTAAAACAGACCTGCATATAACAAATGAATGCCAGGTGTGGAAAAATGTACTGCCTTCGATGCAAATTTAACCTCACACAAAATGAACAACCTGTTATTTCTTGCTCTTATAATCATTCCGTCAATGACATTCGCCCAGATGAATCAAAAGACCTCTGATGAGAAGAAAGGGAATGAAATGCTTATCGGTTACTGCAACCGCGATGGATTTACCAGCGTAAACAGTAATTTTGATTCTGCTTTTCGAGCCGAATATCCTATTTACAAAGCAGACGAGGCTACCTTGAAACAGTTAGCCGGGAAGTTGAATGACATTGAAGTGACTGTTGTAATGGCAACCTGGTGCGGCGACAGCAAAGAATGGGTTCCCCGTTTTTATAAAATTATGGATAACCTGGACTTTCCGTACAAAAACCTGACCTTGATCTGCGTTGACCGCTCAAAAAAAGCGCCTGGAACCCATGTAGATACTTTGAAAATAGAACTGGTTCCAACTTTTATTTTTTACCGGAACAAAACCGAACTCGGTCGAATTGTTGAAGTACCGGCAGATTTGATGGAGAAAGAAATATTGAAAATAATCGCTAAATAATCGCTAAACACAACACCCATCTTTTTTTTAAAATAATAATCAATAAATATGTGAATTTATAGTAGTACAGCCGTATCATATTACGGCACTGCTTAAATGGAATTCATATATTTCAATCCAAGCAAATTTCAAATAATGATCAACCTTACCCATACCATTACCGAAACTCAGATTGCCATTCAAAAACAGATTTCCGAAGGAAGAACCATCGGGTTTGTCCCAACCATGGGCGCTCTTCACAAAGGTCATATTGCGCTGATAAAGAGGGCCGCTCTCGAGAACGACTTTGTAGTAGTGAGTATTTTTGTTAACCCTATCCAGTTTAATAATCCGGAAGATCTGGCTAAATATCCGCGTAACCTGGAGGCAGATATTCAACAGCTCGAAGAAACCGGCTGTAACCTTGTTTTTGCGCCTTCAGCTGATGAGATGTATCCTGAAACGGATTTAACGGAATTTGATTTCGGGCAGCTCGACAAAGTGATGGAAGGTAAGTTTAGGCCAGGTCATTTCAATGGCGTAGCTATAGTAGTAAAAAAGCTTTTTGAGATCGTAACTCCTACAAAAGCATACTTTGGCGAAAAAGACTTTCAACAACTGGCTATTATTAAAAAAATGGTTAGCATGTTGCAGATTCCTGTTCAGATAATCCCCTGCCCTATTATTCGCGAAACTGACGGACTTGCCATGAGTTCACGTAACGCAAGGTTGACTCCTGAAGAACGGGCCGAAGCACCTGTTATCTTTAAAGCTCTTTCAAACGTAAAAGAAAACTATTCCTGGTTTATTCCCGACGGCGTTAAACAACTGGTAACAGGAGAAATTCAGGAAAATAAGTATTTCAGGGTAGAATATGTGAGTATTGTGGATACCGAAACCCTGTTACCATTTGAGGAATGGCAGGATGTAAACCATGCTGTGGTGTGCGTAGCTGCATATATAGGGTCTGTCAGGCTTATTGATAACATTGTATTATATTGAGGGAATACTAGTTAACGATTAAAACACAGGCAGTAAATCAAATAAATAGTTTAAATCGAGGCCACAAACATTTTCTAACTTCCAATTGCGAAATTAAAATATTTACTATTTTTACATATTGAATAAAATGTGTGGGAAGCATTAGTTTCAATTCTTAACCACATGATTATTCCGGACAGAGCTGCAATTCCTTGTTTCGGAAATAGTAATGACTGATAAAAATACAACTACTTTCAGGAGTAATGGATAACCATGAAAGCCGGTTTTCTTATTCTTAAAGTAATTGTTCTGATTTTGGGTCAGATGTGTCCCAAAATGGACTGAAAAGAACAAATGTCGTTTTAGCGATATGTACCGTTAAAGCGATTTTATCAACCATGCAATTGCCTGTATATTAGATATATAAAATTAATTCTGTAATTTAATTTAACCTTGGCAAGGTTGTTGATTTTCGGTTTCCTGCGTTTTCCTGCCAAAGGAAAAAACTTGGATACTTCATATAGCTCAAATAATGGACGAAAACTTTACCAGTAAAAACAAATCATTATCAGTGTCGGAAATTTCGGTTTACCAGTTGGTAAATGCTATATCTGATGCTGCTTTTATTTGTGATCATACAGGCCGTATAATTTACTGTTCTGATCATGTTATTCCTTTTTTCGGTATTTCAGATAAATCAAGAGTGATTGGAAGCAGCTTTCAATCCTATATAGCATATGAGTTTATTGATGAGGCATATTTTATGCTGTCAACTACTGTGAATGAGGGCAGTACCAAGAAAACAGGAAAATTCTTAGTTAAAAAAGGATTAACTGAAACGTTTTATGCATCCATCACATTTGCTCCAATTGCTAATGAAAGTGATTCCGTTAATTATATACTGATAACTTTCCGTGAAGCTCCTGTTGCAGATCCTGAAATTGGGCTTTTACATAAAAAAGATGTCCGACTTTCCCGATTAGTTGAAATTTTAAGTAATACCACCCTTCAATCAGGTGACAGAACCAGTAAACTGCTGTCCCAGATTGGAGAAACCCTTGGCGCAGTTACCTGCACCTACAGCCGCCTCGAAAAAGGGGAATTGCTGCCGTATGCGGCATGGGAATCGCCATTTAATAAAGGAATCACTCCTCTATTATTCAGCAAACAGCTCCTTGATTACCTGAGTGATCACAACGAAACCATTTCACTTATCAGAAAACCTTTGCTGACTGAGTTTCTGAAATCGGAACCTTCGTACAATGAAGAATCTGGAGTTAAGGCCATATTAGGATTTACTATTGTTAAAAACAAAGTGGTTGACGGGATACTGACTGCAGTTTTTCCATTTAACTATACGCTTTCCAATTTTGATAAACTATTTATACAAACAATATCATCAGTAATCGAAAATGAGAGTAATACCGGGAATGAGATTATAGCTCCTGCAGAACCCTTATTCCACGACATGATTAATCGCTTTTCTGACCCCATTATTATTCTTTCTGACAAAGGCATATTGGTGGAGGCAAATAAAAGTGCTTTAAATTACTATGGTTACGAATTGGAAGATCTGATCGGGCAAACACTCTTACTGTTGTCAGCTGAAGGAAAGGATAATCCGGAATTGATCCGCCAGATGCTTGAAAAAACGTTGAGCGGAGAGCCACAAAAAACCGAATGGTTGGTAAAGAATAAAAAGGGAGAAATACTTCCAACCGAAATCAGCCTGACTAAATGCAATTATAGAGATCAGGAAACAATTATAGCAACAGTTCGTGACTTAACTGAAACAAAAAAAGTTGTGAACGAATTGCTTCGTCACAATCATGAACTGGTTGAATCCAATCTGAGTAAAGATAAGTTTTTTAGCATATTTGCGCATGATTTAAAGAACCCGTTTCAGGGTTTACTTGGCTTTATTGATCTGTTGTATGAAGATCTTGATGAACTAAGCAATGAGCAGGTCAAAGAGTATTTATCAAATGTTCGTAATGCTTCCTATCATACCTATGCTTTACTCGAGAATTTGCTTGAATGGTCGAGGATTCAAAGTGGAAAAATGCCATTTACACCTACCGTTTTTGATATCCAGGACGAAATAAGTTCAGTAATTACTGTACTTGAAAACAATGCGACACAAAAGGACATAAAGCTTATTAATGAAGTGGCTTCAGGTATTATGGTTGAAGCCGACCGTAATATGATTCGCTCGGTAATTCAGAATATAGTTACCAATTCCATTAAATTTTCGAATTCCAACGGGCGAGTTGTCATCAGAAGCCGGGTTCCATCAAATTATACAAAATCAAAAAGTTCGTCTGAGCCCGGTGATCGTCAGTGGCTTGAAATAAGTATATCTGATAATGGAATCGGTATCCCCGAAGAAATCTTGCCAAAACTTTTCAAACTCAACGGACAATTTTCCTCTACAGGAACAGCCAATGAACCCGGCACAGGCCTTGGGTTGGTTTTATGTCACGAAATGGTTGAGAAAAATGGCGGCCGTATCTGGGCCGAAAGTATTCCGGGACAGGGAACTACCTTCATTTTTACGATAATGCTAAGTAACTAACTGAATTATAATTACATTCTAAATATTCAGGCAGAATAAAACTGTTACTATCAATTATACTAAGGACGTATTCATATTTATTTCACATCAGAACCTGAGATCAGCTCAAACTCTCAAAATTTATTTTTGTATCAAGCTCGTTAAAGTGAAAGGGATAATTTTAAATTTCAATTCGAAATAAACCCAATAATTAATTCTATTGATTTTTTCAAATGAATTGAACATTATATCAAATAATTAGTTTGATGTACATAGTGTTCTCAACTGTTTTGCCGATCTTTGTGCGAGTTATTTCCTGGGTTAGAAAGCTTTAATCCGTAGTTTCCATTAAATATTCATATATGTTTGATCAGTCAGATGATAAAGATCTCTCGGCCCGAAACATTCGGAATGGCGATTTTTCTTCACAACTATCAAATCCTGATAGTCACGTTTGGGAACTTATATTTGATTCAATGCCCGACATGGTGGCATTAATTGATCTTAACAATATAGTTGTTAAGGCTAATAAAGCAATGCGCCAAAGGGTTAACATTGGTGATAAGAGTTTAACCGGTCATTCATGTAATAAACTCATGCACGATCATGGATGTACCCTTTCTAATTGTCCTCATTTGAGCATGATCAACGACAGGGAACCACATTCCGTTGAGTTATATGAGCCTAAATTTGGACTTTATCTTAACATAACTACAACTCCGATTTTTGATGTTGACAACAATTTATTAGGCAGTTTGCACATTGCCAGGGATATTTCATTTCAAAAGGAATCCGAAGCCAAACTCAAGAAATTAAACAATGAACTGAATGAACTAAATCAAAGTAAAGATAAATTCTTCAGCATTGTAGCGCATGATCTGCGAAGCCCGTTCCAGGGAATGTTAGGATTTACTGACCTGATTCTTGATGAGATAGATACCCTAAGTAGAGCAGAGATAAATGATTACCTTTTAAAAGTCAGGGATTCAGCATACAGTACATTTACTTTACTTGAAAATCTACTGGACTGGTCAAGACTGCAAACTGGAAGACTGGAATACAAACCTTCGGAGTTCAGTTTATACGAAGACGTTGCATCGGTTATCAGTTTATTAAACTCTAACGCTCAGAGCAAGAAAATTAATTTAATCAACAATCTGGCTGACGAACATATTATCAATGCTGACCGGCGCATGGTGCATTCGATTTTGCTTAACCTGACAACAAACGCAATAAAATTCACTTTCCCGGGTGGATCAGTTTTCTTTGACGCGAAAATAAAAACAATGAGTGAAGACGATTCCGGAAACAAATCCATTGGCAATAATCACAAACTACTGGAAATAAGTGTTTCGGATACCGGTGTAGGAGTTTCGCCTGAAGGTTTAAAGAAGATTTTTAATATTGATGAGCATTTTACACTTTCAGGAACATCAAATGAACAAGGCGCAGGCCTTGGGCTCATATTAGTAAAAGAAATGACTGAAAAGCAAGGTGGAAAATTAACTATTACTAGCCAGGAAGGGAAAGGATCAGTATTTACATTTACTTTGCCACTGGCTGAAAAGACGCAGGAAAGAATGGTTTAATGACTTTTGGATTGCGGATTGCGGATTGCGGATTGTGGATTGTGGATTGTGGATTTCAGGATGCATTCACTCCAAATCACCGAGTTACCAATAATACACATCTACAGATTATCTCTGAAATCTTTCTTTTTTGTTAGCTTCAGGTCCTGGAGCAACGAAGATTTAGCGTTAATCTGGAAGTTCCAGCTTTTCTGCGTACCGTAAGGAACCCAGCTGAAACGCATTTCCCAACAGTGAAGGTTACGGTAAATAGTGAGTTGGGTAAAAGCAAACGCTTTTTGTTTGAAGTCATACCCTGATCGTGCCGAAAACTTCCATTTTTCAGTAACATTTACATCTCCTGATACACCTAAAGTTTGAATTACATCCCGCTTGACCAACCCTGAAGCTAAATCAGGAGTACTTGTTAACCTGAAGTTGTAATCGAAACGTAACGACCAGGGATTATCCCAATCAATGTATAAATCCTTATTATTCTTAACATCTTCAATTTCCTCCTTTGTAGCGGAACCGGGAGGAGGTTTTTTAGTAACCTTTGTTTTTGGTTTCAGGTCGTACCCTAAACTCAGGTTCCATCCGGCGTTAACAAAGCGAAGTAATTTCTTATTCATTGAATACTGCGAAGTATTAATTTTCGGACCAAGTGTCGAATTATAGAATGGATTTGTATAGGAATCCCACATGGTATAACCATAAAAAGGCTGTGAATATAAACCATAGGGACTATATGAGCTGGTATAACTGATTTGTATCTTCTTAAACAAAGTTGTATGTGCTGAAAGAGTGATATCCGACCAGCGCAGTGAATCCTTTGCCAGGTCATACGAGGTTGAAATCTGGAAGTTGTCGATCAGCATGATCTTTTGAGTACCGGTAACGGTATCTTTTTCCGAACGCACTTTCATTTCCAGGTTATTACCCAGTGAAAAACCTACAGATCCTGATTTATACTGCGGGGATCCTCCGGAAATACTGCCTTCAAAGATGGAATATTTTGCCATGGTACCCTTTGCATTAGTTTGTAATGAGCGCCAATATCCAAGTTTTTCGGAACCAAATTCCGGTACATAACTAAAGCTAACCGAAGGTCTCATCACGTGCCTTATAGCACGCACAGGTCCTTTTCGGAATAATTTCATTCCATAAATAGTGGTGCTTACCGAAGAGCTGAATGAATAGTCGCGCTCGGTGGCAAACCCGTTAATTGTATCTATATTAATAAAACCGCCTAATGCAGATGTGTCATTTACCCAATTTTTACGTATCGTTTTTGTATACCAACGTTCGTTATAATTTACGCTGTTGTTCCACGAAA
The DNA here is from genome assembly GCA_963665485.1 of Bacteroidales bacterium. GTDB lineage: Bacteria > Bacteroidota > Bacteroidia > Bacteroidales > UBA4417 > UBA4417. The sequence continues at coordinate 4,933,184 of OY762227.1, forward strand.
AGAATTTCAGGAATTTTATGGATACACTTACAGGTATATTCTGATTCATTCCATTCACAAATTTTTTGCCAATACCGGGCTTAAACACCAGTGAATCGTAGGTGTTCAGTGTATTACTCATGGTCATGCTGTAGCCAATTGTGAGTGATTCGTACCATTTTGCAGGCCCTACCGGTGTTTTCTTTTTAAATGGATAAAATCTGCTGGTACTGAAAGATATGTTAGGAAGCGACAAATTGACCGACCTTGTTTGTGTCTGCTGGCTTTCTGAAGCAGCAGCCGTCAGGTTGCCCCAGGTTCCAAAGCGCATAGCGTACGAAACACTCGACTGCATAGTATTGTTAAGGAAATCGTTAACAGTTGAAGGATTGTACTTATTATATTTACTCGAACCAAGATTTACACTTGCACTGAAAACCGAGTTAGGGCGTGCTTTGGGATCCTGCTGATGAGACCATCTGAAGTTAAAATCGCTTCTGTTATAGTAATCTGCGTCCCCTTTAGTTCCATAAACGGTTTTGGCATATTTAAAGTTTAAACTACCTGAATACTTGTATCGTTTTTTATAAGTTAAATCCGGTTTTAATGCCCAACCGCCACGTGAATAAATATCGCCAGTTAGTTTCAGATCGAAATAATCGTTCAGCCCGAAATAATAACCGCCTCCTTCCAGGTAAAAACCGCTTTTAGCTGATTCGCCATACGTTGGTATGATCAGTCCTGAACTACGCCCCCGTTTGTTTGGAAACAGGCCGAAAGGAAGCCCCAATGGTATTGGAACACCCTCAACGGATATCCAGGCAGGACCAGTAACAATCATATTTCCGGTTAAAACCTTGGCTTTGGTGAATTTTAACGAAAAATGCGGATTTTCTTCCAGATCGCAGGTGGTATACTCGCCTCTTCCCACATCAGTAACACTGTCGTTAATTTTTTTAATTACAGTTCCATGTATAAAGCCATCTCCTTCTTTGGTAATTACATTCTGAATCAGACCTTTACGTGTTGTGAAATTATACGCGATTTCTTTCGATTTAAAACTTAAATCACCTTGCTTAAATTCAGGAGTTCCAACTGGATTACACAACGAGTCTTCCGTAGCATAAGCATGAATGGTGTTATCATCGAAACTGATAGAAATTATAGCTGCTTTTAACTTAATATCCTCATATTCAATACTTGCGTTGCCGTACATCCAGGCAATTTTGTTTTTGATATCCATGCTCAATGAATCGGCTGATGCGTAATCGATTTTGGCACTGAGCATAAATTTATTTGTTTTTCCTTCAGCGGAGGTTGAATCTGCTGATACTATATGAACTTCAGATACGTTAGTGGGTAAAGTGTCTTGCTTCGCCCTGTTTGTAGTATCAGGTTCTACAGGCAAAAGAGTATCGGGACTTCCGGCTTCCCGTGGAAATACTTTATGGGTAATTTTATTCCCGGAAAAATAAATACCAGCCTGTACAGAAATTAATGCTGACAGGAACAGGATTATGGTTATTAACCGGTGCTTTGTTTGTAACTTCGGTACCAATTATGCTAAAAAAGAGGTTAACATGCTAAATTTGTAGTAGATTGTAAAGAACAACAAACATACTTTATTGAATAGAATATATGCCGAAACAAGTCAAAATATTGATTATCAACATACTGTTCAATTGCCGGAGTTCATTACAACGATGCAAAGCTAAACAAAATCAGGTGATGTCGGAAAAACGAAACGATCAGAGATTTCTAATTCTTTGCCTTTTATATTTTTTTGTGAATTTTGCGAGCGCACAAAAAGTAAATACCGTCGTTCTTGACGCAGGTCATGGTGGCCACGATACAGGCGCTTTAGGTAAAAATTCGCGTGAAAAAGATATTACATTGGCTATAGTTCTCAAGTTGCGTGATTATATTCACGATAACATGAAAAATGTTAAGGTGATCCTGACCAGGGATGACGATACTTTTATTGAATTGTACCGAAGAGCTAAGATCGCTAATGAAAACAAAGCCGACCTTTTTATTTCGATACACTGCAATTCCACAAAATCGCCGTACGCGTTTGGTGTCGAGACTTTTGTGATGGGACTTCACAAAAGCCAGGCCAACCTTGCAGTAGCCAAAGCTGAAAATGCCGCTATTTTGCTCGAAGACGATTATGTTGAGAAATACGACGGATTTGACCCAAATTCAGCCGAAGGCAATATATTTTTCAGCATGATGCAAAATGCTTTTCTCGACAAAAGCCTTGCTTATGCCGGTAAAGTACAACATCAGCTCGTTGATAATCTCCATATGCTTAACCGAGGGGTAAAACAGGCAGGATTCCTGGTTTTGTACAAGACTGCCATGCCCGGAGTACTTATTGAAACGGGTTTTCTAAGTAATTTGAAGGACGAAAGTTTTCTTCTATCAGAAAAAGGACAAGAGCAGATGGCTCAAGCCATTTTTAAAGCACTTCGTGATTACAAAAACCAGGCCGAAAACCGGTCGCCTGAACAGGCAAATTCCGATACTTTGATTGCTTCCAGCCGGAAAAATGAAAACCCGAAAACAAAAAACAACCGCAATCCAAATCCGGAAGTTGTAGCAAAATCAGCCAGAAATGATTCTATGACAACTAAAATGTCGGATCCGAATGCTATTACATTTCGTGTTCAGTTTGCGCTGTACACCGAATCAAAACCGGTTGATTCAAAGATTTTTAGTGGTATCGATGATGTAAAAATGTACTTTCACAGCGGGGCGTACAAGTATACTTCCGGAGAATTTCCTACTCTGGAAGCAGCTTTACAGAGACGGAAGGAATTAATTTCAAAAGGATATAAGGATGCTTTTATTGTTGCTTTCAGAGGCAAAGAACGAATCGCAAATGAAGAAGCAAAGCGACTAACAGAAAAAAAGTATTAAATTTGCCGAAATTTCGAATATTCCAATGAAAATAAGTCGTGAACTCAAGATAGGTGCCTTCGGTATAGTTACATTAGCTCTATTCATTATAAGTGTCAACTTTATCAAGGGTAAAGACATATTCAACAGGAATCGTACATTCTATGCTGTGTATGATGCTACTTCAGGTATTCAGGAGGCAGCTTCGGTAACTGTCAGCGGGCTTGAAGTGGGAAAAGTTACGGATATGAGGTTTCTGACCAAAAATTCGAAGAAGGTTTTAATAGAACTTACAATTTCCAATAAAGTATACATTCCATCAAAATCAGTTGCCCGTATTACCAGCCTCGACTTGCTGGGAACCAAAAATATAGAAATTGTATTCAGTGACTCCAAAACGGAAGCACTCGACGGTGATACATTGGTTGGCGGATCACAACCTTCGCTGCAGGAAGAAGTTAACAATCAGGTTGCACCAATAAAACTGAAGGCAGAAAACCTGCTTTCGTCACTCGACACCATGGTTACCGTGCTTCATTCCGTTTTTAATGCCGATACACGGAAAAACATTACCGCTTCATTCTTAAGCATACGGTCAACATTGAGCAACCTTGAAAGCACTACGTACAACCTGGATACATTGGTATATGGACAAAAAAAACGCTTGGAGCGTATCCTGTTTAATGTTGAGTCGATCACTGAAAATTTTCGTAAGAACGACGCAAACATTTCAAATATCCTCACAAATTTCTCCCTGCTAAGTGATACACTTGCAAAGGCTAACCTGGCTGGCACACTTAAGAATGTTAACATTGCACTTTCCAGAGTAGAGGCTATTACTACCAAAATTAATAATGGTGAAGGCACAATCGGGATGCTGGTAAACGACCAGAAATTGTACGATAACCTTAATAAATCAGCCTCCCAGCTCAATGCTTTAATTGAAGATATGAAGCTCAATCCTTACCGGTATGTAAACATTTCCGTATTCCCGCCATCCAAGAAAAGAATGGTCTATACGGAGCCTGTTAAGTAGGCTGAGTTTATTGGAAGCGCAGGAAAAAGAGTGAAGGGCGACAATCAGAGCGTAATTTTAAACCATTACGACTGAATTTATGATATCTGTGTGATCGGGCTTCTTGCTTATTTCTTCAAAAAAAAGTAAAACCAGCAAAACAATTCCATAAAAATTATTTCACTTCCTGGTCTTTGATTGTTTTAAGTGATTTATCCGGCATCTTAGCAGGCGTAACAGATGGTTCTTTATTCGGTTCTTTAGTTGCTGGTTCCGTTACCTGTTCCCTGGCCTGCAGCCTGGATTTTTCGTATAATTTCTCATCTACGCTGCGAAAAACATCATCCTTTTGAAGTGGCCTGGAAGTAAATCGCCAATTAAATCCTTTTAGCATTCGTTGGTCGGCAGGAACATCTTTATCGGGAAACATATTTCCAGATGGTTTATCAAAATATAAAATGCGATTAATCTTACTATCTTTCACATCAAGCCTCATACGGCTACCGGAAGCCTTATTCACACCTATAAGCTTCATGTCGGCTTCCCGCACATAATAAACTGTTTCGGCATTCCCGTTTACATCAATAGTCGCCAGTTCATTTTTCACGAAATGGCCTACCATGTTCTTTCCTCTTATCTGGTTATAAGCTTCGGTTGTGTCCTTCGAAACAATAAAAGCAGTGCTGTTCATATATATCTGCCTGACGCGGTTTTTGCCTGTCAGTATACGGATAGTATCAGCGGTAAGCTGGTTTTTACCTGACCATAAAACCGGCAGGCGGTACATGCTTATTAATGAATCGGCAAAATTATAATGAAGGGAATCGCAGGCTCCCTGGATATCATTTCGGTAGAAACGGGTGTTGTGGTAGGCGAATAATTCTTTAGTCTCGTTCCTGGTAGTATCAAAAGTAGCTTTCAGCGTGTCCGCATGAAGGTAAAGCGTGTCCTGCTTATCGCCCATTATAGCAACCGCGTCGTTGGTAAACAAGGTATAACCCCTGGTACGCCAGTATTCGGCATAGTTTCCTTTAATAATCACATCCTGAATGGTATCAGTCATTATAACATGGTTAACAGCCTTTCCATAATGAAGTTTCTCATTATAATACAGACTATCGCCGGTTAATCGGCGGTTTTCATCAACTAATAATGCATTTACACTGAATCTTGATTTACTGGTAACACGATTATATTCACCATCTTCGCAATACAGGTAATTGTCCTTTCCTTTTAGAATGGTTGGCCCCAGGAAATAGGATATCCTCGAAACAGTATTGTATTTCAATGTGTCGCAATTGATTTTATATTCCGGGTTTGTAAGTACCACATCATCACGGAAATACATCAGTTTCTGGCTGGTATAATAAAAACACCTCTGACTTGTAAGTATATTGTCGCCATTTACCATTTTACCTCCGGTAGTATAGCTCGCAATATTCGTATTACGGTCAAAATACATTAAGTTGGTAGTGAGGGTAGTTTGTTTATCTACCAGTTTCACATCGTCGCGAACAACAGCAATCTTCGTATTTCCATCATAATGTAGAAATTTCCCATAGAGGTTTAAGGTATCACTCGATTTAATACGTACATGTCCATAGCAGTCCATTGTATTGGATATTTCATATAGCCAGGCACTATCGCAATACAGGTATGCTCCCTCATGTTCGAAAACAGGATTGTTAAGTGCCCTCGTCATGTCGCCCAGGCTGCTCGAATGCCTCAGCTCGCCTGCGGTCATGCGTATACGGGTTCGTTGGGCATGAGCAGATTGAAGCACTATTAAAAGTAATATCGCTGAAATTACAAATACAGGGAAAGCGTTTTTTTTTGACATAATCAGTTCAAATCGGCTGCAAAGGTAAGTAATGTAAGCTAATAGTATGACAGCGCAGATTGATGTTTTGGATTAGTAAGAAGTAAATTAAGAGGTTTTAACTTTTACTGTGAATCAGTTAAAAACATTTCGAATTTTTAGCTTGCGTGATTAAAAGATATTTCTACATTTGAGCCGGTTTAAACCTTTCTGTTAAATGGCTCAGAATATAGATTCAAAGCGTAACTACGAAGAAACCAGGCACAACATAGGCTATGTTACCCGTGGCGAATCCACGCAGGAAACTTACGATCGGCTTGGCTTTATGTCGGGACTCGAAGTACATCAACAACTAAAAACTTCTCAAAAACTCTTTTGCCGTTGCCCTGCCGGGATATACCAGAAACCAGGCGATTTCGATGCCGAAGTTATCAGGCATATGAGGCCAACTCTGAGCGAATTGGGCGAATATGACGGCACCGCTTTGATGGAGTTTAAAACCCGCAAGAATATCATTTACAGGCTGAAAAGCAAAACAACCTGTACGTATGAAGTTGATGATACTCCACCTTTTCCGCTTAACCGCGAAGCATTGGCCATCGCCATCGAAATATCATTGGTATCAAAACTGAATATTGTTGGCGAAGTGCATATTACACGAAAGCAGTACCTCGACGGAAGTATTCCAACAGGATTTCAGCGCACGGCAATAATCGGTGTTGAAGGTGAAATACCGCTCAGGAATAAAAAAATCCGCCTTATCCAACTCAGTCTCGAAGAAGATTCGTGCCGCGAAGTAAGCGATATCGGGCATACCAGGACTTACCGGACTGACCGCCTCGGAATGCCACTCATCGAAACAGTTACCTACCCGGAAATGACCAATCCTGATGAGGTAAAGGAGGCCTGCAATTATATCCGCTTCCTGGGTCGCAGTACTGGCAAAGTCCGCACCGGAATTGGTTCAGGCCGTCAGGATGTAAATGTGAGCTGCAAAGGCGGCACCAGGGTCGAAATAAAAGGAGTTGCTCATAGTCGTTGGATTCCTGAACTTACTCATAACGAATGTTTCCGTCAATGGGCGTTACTCTCGATCCGGGATTTGCTGAGTACCCGTTTCCCGGATCCTAAAATATGGAACCTGACTCACGTTGTATTGGATTTACATGCTTTCAATTCGAAGAATGGATTTACAAAAGATGCCAAAGCCAATGGATTTAAACTTTTAGCTGTAAACCTACCAGGTTTTAACGGAATTCTATCGCATTTTACCCAGCCTGGCAAGATGTTTGCCAATGAACTTAGCGAAAGGCTTAAGGTAATTGCATGCATCGAATTTCCGAATATGGCTCACAGCGAGGAATTAGATCCATTATTTACATCATCGGATTGGGAAAAAGTAAATATTCTTCTGAAACCATCAGAAAATGATGCCCAGCTTATTATCCGCGGGCCTGAGGAAGATATAAAAACAGCACTCGAAACCATAGAAGAACGTTGCCGTTTGGCTTTTGCCGGTGTACCACCCGAAACCCGCAAATCATTCGAAAACGGAACTACCATCTTCGAACGTGTACTTCCCGGCGCTGACCGCATGTATCCTGATACCGATTCAGCTCCCATTCCATTGGAGAATGATTACATAGAATCATTAAGTAAAAACCAGCCTGAAGAAGTTATTTTACGCTATAAACGATTGAAGGACTGGAATATTCCGGAAGACTGCTATACTTATATTTTCAGGAAAAACCTTTTCCCTTTAATCGAACGGATTATAAATGAATTGGATTTGAGTCCTGCTTTTGTTGGCAAATTCTTCGGCCACGCGGTAAAATGGGTCGAAGGACAATACAAACCAACTGCCGAGTTTGATTATAAGGTCATTTATGCTTTACTGCGGTTTATAAAACAACGGAATCTCGACATCAGCATCGCGCGTCGCATGTTACCCCAAGTGTATCAGTATCCTAAAATGGAATTTGAATCTGCTCTTACAAGCATTAATTACAAATCCGTTACTAAAGAACTGATTGTTTCTAAAATTCCATTTCTCAGGAATAAATTCGCTGAAATAAGGCTTTCAAAAGGGCCGGATGTTGAGCATAACTGGATTATGGGTCAATTGCGCCGGCAGGCTGAAGGGAATATGAGTTTGAGGGAGTTACATGATGTAATAGGATTTAGGGATTGAAAAATGGGAATCGGAAATGAAATCGTAAATCGCACTTCAAAAATCAAAAATTAAAATGACTGACGATATTTTTCAGGGATACAAAGGGTTAGCACTGGAAGTACTAAAGAAATACAATGTGCGTGTATGGGGACAAGCCATTATTAAAACTACTCGGGGCGAATTTACAGGAACAGTGCTTCCGCGTTCCGAAAATGATGATGATAAGCATATTGTAATGAAAATCCCCACTGGTTACAATATCGGCCTTGATATCGCCACCATTACCGGGATGAAAGAAACCGGATATAAAAAAGCCAATTATAAAATCCCCGAAAAAGAATTTCCTTATACCGAAGGATTACCGAAAGTAAAACTGATAGGCACAGGAGGTACTATTGCTTCGCGTCTCGATTACCGCACAGGGGCTGTTATTCCTGCATTTTCGCCTGGCGAATTGTATGGCGCTGTTCCTGAACTGGCATCCATCTGCAACCTTACAACGGAGAAAGTGTTCGCGGTATTCAGTGAAAATATGTCGCCCGATCATTATAAAAAGCTAGCAATTGCCATTGGCAAGGAAATTGAAGCGGGTGTTGATGGAATTGTGATAGGACATGGAACCGACACGCTCCATCACACGGCTGCCGCGCTAACTTTTATGGTACAAAATTCGCCGGTACCAATCGTACTTGTAGGTTCTCAGCGTTCGAGTGACCGCCCCAGCTCTGATGCAGCACTAAACCTGATGCATGCATGTACGGCAGCCGGGCATGGCGATATTGCCGAGGTAATGGTTTGCATGTTTGGCCCTACCAGTGATGAATACGGGTTTCTTCACAGGGGTACGCGAGTGCGTAAAATGCATTCATCATATCGATCGACTTTCCGTACAATCGGTGACACACCATTAGCTACAATCACCCGTAAAGGGCTGAAACCCTTAAAGGAATCGTACAACCACAGGCGAAAAGACCGAAAAGCCACCATTTTACCCTATTTTGAAGAGAAAGTTTCGATAGTGTATTATTACCCTAATATGCAGCCTGATATTATTGATTCACTGGTGGAGCATGGATATAAAGGAATAGTGATTGCCGGAACCGGCCTTGGACATGTAAACAAACCACTTTATCCTGCAATAGAAAGAGCTGCCAAAGCTGGTGTTGCCATTTATATGACAGTTCAAACGCTTTGGGGATATGTGCACATGTTTGTTTATGATACGGGCCGCGACCTGATGGCCTTAGGAGTCGTTCCGGCTGAAAATATGTTGCCCGAAGTTGCTTATATAAAATTAGGCTGGGCTTTAGGTCAAACCAGCGACCTGGACGAAGTAAGACGAATAATGCTTACACCAATTAACGATGAAACTACTCCCCGCGAACCCTACAACGGTTACCTGATATACCAGGGCGGTGTAACAGAAGTAGAAGATTTTATTCGCAAGGTTCATAAATAATTCTGTTAGCGGCGAACACAACTCAAAGTCTTCCACTAACATTTCTGGCAATCTCAATACATAGCCGGGTGAAGCAATTTATCAATACTTCCAAGCAATCTGCTTTTACTTATCGGTTTTATTATATAATCATTACAACCGGCTGACCTTGCAGCATCTTCATCGTCAGAAGAAATTAAACCTGAGAGTGCGATAATTGGTAAATCCGGCAGTATTTTCCGTATCTCCCTGGTTGATTCGAAGCCATCCATTCCAGGCATTTTCATATCAGTAAGTAATATACTTATTTCAGGAAAGTTCCGGCAGATTTCAATTGTCTCAATACCATTGTAGGACCTGAGAACCTTAAAAGAAGCTTTTTTAAGAATAATTTCCAGGTATTTATAGTTGGAATCATCATCTTCAGCAACTAACACTATGGGTTGTTCGGGTTGTGTGGCTGTTTCAACATCAGTTATTTCTGCCGGAATTGGCTTTTTTTCAGGCAGTGTGAAGCAAAATGTAGACCCTTGACTATTTGTTGATTCAACCCAGATTTCACCGCCTAAAAGCTTTACAAATCCTTTTGCAATGGATAAGCCTAAGCCACTTCCTTCGTATTCGCGGGAGGCTGAAATATCGGCCTGCCTGAAAATCTCAAAAATTACTGGCAGGGTTTCATCGGATATTCCCAAGCCTGTATCGCTAACGGAGAAAAGATGTTTCCCATCTTTGAAATCATAAGTTAAGGTAATGGATCCTTCTTTTGTAAATTTTATGGCATTATCGATAAGATGCGAAAGTATTTTAGTGAGAAGAATCTCATCAGTAATAATACGGACATCATCTTCAGGAGTTTTTAATACAATATCCAGGTTCAGATTACGTGATGTAAAAGTATCAAAAGTCTGGTCTGTTATTTTTTTCAGAAGATGTTTTAGGTTTACAGGGCATTTGGTGATTTCGGTAATTCCTGATACAATCATCGAAATATCCATGTAATTAGTAATGGTATTGATGAGCCTGGCACTGCTCTTTTTAATCATTTTGTTAAATTCAATCCGATCCTCCTCTGAGCTGTCCATTTGCGTGATCATCTCGCTGAATCCAATAATTCCATTTAGCGGGGTACGCAGTTCATGGGTGATGTTTTGAAGGAAAGCAGATTTAAGCTTATCGTTGGTTTCAGCATATTCCTTGGCTTTCAGAAGCTCTTCACGGGCTTGTTTGCGTTCAGCAATATTTCGGAATACCCCCTGCAGGATTAGCCTTCCGTTAAGAGTCATTTTATTTGAAAGGACTTCAACAGGTATTTCAGTGCCGTCCGAACGAAGAATAATACTTTCAATCGTAAGCTTATCACCATTATTCCCGACTTCATCAATATGTTTCCGGAATGATTTTTTCGAGTGTTCAAAATACCGGGACGGGTGAATCATGGTTTGGTGTAATGTCCTGATTTCAGCCAACGTACGACCAAGCATGTTGCATGCTGCGGTGTTCGCATCTACAAGTATTCCTGTATCAATATCAGCAAGAATTATTGCATCAGGTGAAGCTTCAAAAAGTTCCCTGTACCTTTTCTCACTTTCTTTTAAAGCTGTTTCCGCCTGAAGCCGTTTCGAGATATCCTCTTTAATTCCGAGGTAATGGGTTATTTTACCTTCAGCATCCTTAATAGGCAATATCGAAGCGCTTTCGCAGAAATATTCGCCATTTTTCTTTTTGTTATAAAAAATGCCGTTCCACTCCTTCCCAGCTTTTAAAGCGTACCACAATGATTTATATACTTCCGGGCTAGTTTCACCTGATTTAAATATGGCCGGACTTTTCCCGATTAATTCATTCAAACTATACCCCGAAGTATTGCAGCCTGCCGGGTTGATATATTCCATTTTCCCATCAAGGTCTGTTATAATAATTGTATTCGGACTTTGTTGAACCACTGCAGAAAGTTTTCGTAATTCCTTTTCCGCAAGATAGCGTTTGCTGATATCCCTGCTCACACCCCTGTAACCTGAAATTTTTCCGGCCTGATCATAAACCGGGACACCACTGGTTTCAACATGTACAAGATGTCCGTCGCGGTGTTTATATTTATTAACCAAGAGATAAAAGGGAAGAGTATTTTCTTCCGCAGACTCAATTCTGGCGTTAATCTCTGATAAAAGTTCGTCAGAGATAAAGTCGTAAGGTGATTTCCCTATGGTTTCCTCTGGTTTATAATCCAGGATCATCTCAAATTGTGGACTAACATACCGGTATAAACCGTGAGCATCCGTTTCCCATATGATATCAGAAGTAGATTCTACCAGTGATTTGTACTTTTCTTCGCTTTGCCTGAGTGTTTCTTCCGATTTTTTGCGTTCGGTAATATCGCGTATGATAGATTGGTATGTCCCATCAGGCATCATTTTGGTATGCATTTCGATGGGGACATTTGTGCCGTCGGGCCGAAGTATTTCACGTTCACTGATTACTGTTTTGTCTTTTTCCAACAAATCGTACCTCAATGGCTTGTTTTTAAGCGCATTCTGATCAAATAATTCATTTATATCAATACCAATCAAATTTTTCAGTTTTCGGCCGGTTAACTTTTGCATGTAAGTATTTGCCTGCATTATAACGCCTTGCGGTGAACCTATTAAAATTCCGTCGACAGCAAGTTCAATAAGATCACGGAAACGCTTTTCGCTGGTTTGCAAAGCCACTTCAGCTTGTTTGCGTTCAGTAATGTCCTGTGCCATAGCAATATTTACTTTTTTCCCAAAGTATGCTCCCTTTACAACGCGAACTTCTTTGGGGAAAATTTCACCATTTGACCTCAGGCCCCAGAATTCAAATTGTTGCGGTTCTCCGGCAAAAGCTTTATCAATCATCGCAGCAATTGCAACCATGTCATTTTTGCCAGGTGCAGAAACAAACAAAGGATTTTTTCCAACCAAAACTTCATACGGGTACCCGTACATTTTTACCGCACCTTCATTTACATCTAAAAAAGTACCGCTTTCATCCTGGATATAGATGGCATCATTTACATTGTTGAATAACTCACGGTAACTGGTTTCACTTGCGGATTGAATTTTGACGGCATGCTTACTTACTGTTATATCAGTAAATGAAGCAAGCACAGAAACCGGCTCACCGGAAAGATCTTTAACCAGGCTTGCTGAAACCAGAACATCAAAACCTGATCCATCTTTTTTCTGAGCTTCCAATTCACCTGTCCAGCCGCCTTTCAGCTTGACGGCATCTATTATTTCACTTGCCATCTGACCGGCATGCCAATAGTGTGCAATGGGTTTCCCAATAATTTCACTGCCGGAACTATACCCCAGCATTTTGAAAAAAGCAGGATTTACATAGGTAAGATTGCCCTGTAGGTCAGAAACAGCAATTGGATTTATTGATGATTCTATAACCTGGCTTTTACTATGGTTTGCTTCTTCGGTTTGCCTCTGCCGGGTTACAGATGAGTCGTTTTCATACTTACGTTTCAGTGATTCAAATGCTAGCTTACTATCCTGCAACTCCATTTTGAGTTTACCGATAGTATCATCTTCATTATCAATATGCTGGCTCATTAAAATATATTTACACTTTACTACTGCCTATTGTAAAATAGAAAGTACTACCATTATTTTCAAGGCTTTCAACCCAAATTTTGCCGCCGTGTTTTTCAACAAATTCTTTACAAAGTATAAGCCCCAGGCCTGTAGAAAGTTCTCCATCAGTTCCCTTTGTTTTATTATTTGCGCCAAAATGGAATATTTGTTGCACCATTTCAGGCTTTATGCCAATTCCGGTGTCTTTAACAGCAATGGTTGCAAATTGTTCTTCCCTGGTAAAAGCAGAAATCTGAACAGAACCTCCACCCGGGGTAAATTTAACCGCATTCGACAATAGGTTACGGATTATGGTTTGCAGCATATGAATATCAGCTTCAACTTTCATCTCTTCAGGAATTTCAATCTTCAAATTTATACCTTTTATCTTCGCTGTATCAGTAATAGTGCTGGTACAATTTTTTACCAATGGAAGTAATTTCACGTTTTCAGGCTTAAACCTGGTTATTTCGCGATGCAAGAGCGACCATTCAAGAAGGTTTTCCAGGAGCTGATACAAATTATTTGCTGAATTCCGCATATAGGTTACAATGGTCCTCAGCTCATCTTTTGGAAGAGTATCAATTTCTTCGTCCAAAACTTCAGTAAATCCAAGGAAAGCGGTAAACGGGCTTCGCAAATCATGCGCTATAATAGAGAATAACTTATCCTTACTGCTGTTGAGAGCCTGGAGATCTTCGGCATTTTTTTGTATTTTATCTTCAAATTTCTTTTGCTCGGTCAGATCAATGATTACTCCCCTGGTCCCGATGCACCGGCTGTCAGATAAAATCGGAACGGTATGAATTGAAAACGGGAAACTGTCTCCTATTTTAGTGATGCCGGTCATAATAGCTCTGTCCGATTTTTTACTTTTAAAAACGGCTTCCATATGTAAATGCATATCCTCATAGCTATCGGACGCAACAAGCTGATCAATAAGCATATAAGAATCAACATCTTCATGTTGATAGCCAAAGAGCCTTAATCCTGTATCATTCAGATAAACCAATCTGCCACTGAAATCGGCTTCGTAAATAGTTTCGGGAAGCAGTTCTACAAGATCCTGGAATTTTTGCCTGCTTTCGGTAAGTGCTTGTTCAATACGTTTTCTCTCAACAATTTCGTTCTCTAACTTCGAATTATGTAATCTCTGAACATTAATTCTGATAAATGCGTATATAATCGCTCCAATCACGGTGAGCGCCAGAAGCAGGAACCACCATGTAAGGTATACCGGCGGAGTAATTCGTATCGGAAAGGATCGTTCAACTTCGGTCCAGACTCCCGAAATATTTTTAGCTTTTACACAAAAAATATATTTACCTGGCTTTAATCCTATGTATCTTACCTTACCTAGTAACGGCTGGTTTATTTCCTGCCATTGCTGGTCGAACCCTTCGAGCTTATATTTATATTCGATTAAATCTTCGTTATAATAAGAAATTGCCCTGAATTGAAAAAGCAAACTATTATCTGTATAATTAATTGAGCTTTTCCTGGCTAATGCATGTTGAATGCCTCTACTGTCTTCAGCATAAAGCAGTTGGATTACAGGCGTCGGTATTACATTCTGATCAAAACCAGGCTCAAAGCACGAAAGTCCCCGATCAGTACCTACCCATATCCGTCCTTTGGAATCGGCAATTCCAGCAGAGCGGTTGGTTTCCCATCCTGCCAGCCCGTTGTTTGAATTATAAATTTCCAATTTGCTTTCCCCATCCCATCTGTAAACTCCATTATCGGAGCCAATCCAATAAATCCCTTTACGATCCTGAAAAATAAAGAAAACAGGGCTGCTAATTTCAATTCCATTTCTCTTAAACTTAGAAATCCTTCCATTTTCAATCACATACAATCCATGGATAGTACCAACAAACTCGGTTTTCTTGTTGTCCTTATAATACGAATACACATTGTCCGCTTTCCTGTCAGCCGGAGAAGGAATTTTTCGGATTAAATCGTCATGCACATACCAAAGCCCACCAGATCCTGCAAGAAAAAGTCCTCCATCATCGGCCGGAAATATCTTTCGCAAGGTACTGTTAATCTGATCATTGTGTTGATATTCAACAAGCTGATCATTCTGTAAAAAAAATAGTTTCCCGTCGATACCTACCCATATCTTACCCGTTTTATCCTGCAAAACAGCAGATGTGATCGTATTCCCATTTAAATTATACCATTTAATACCTCCGTTAGCTTGCAACTTCCCTAGTCCAAGACCCACAGATGCAAACCATATATTTCCTGATTTGTCTTTAATCATATCAAGAACTCTCATGTTTTTCTGCACTGATTCGGGGAAACCTACAGTTTTAAAGGTATTGCCATCGAATATTGATAAACCCTTATTATGTCCTAAAACGATCTTTCCATCGTTCATTTCACATATTGCAGATACTTCATTCTCACGCATCCCATTTTTTTCGAGGTAGCTTTTAATTTTGAAATTGTTAAATCTTGAAATACCCCTTGTATCAGGGAACCAAATATTTTGTTCGCGGTCAATAAATACCGAATTTGCTCCATCCGAAGTAAATCCATTCGAAACCATGAGCGGTGCAGGAAGGTCACTTGAATTTGGAATTAAATATTTAGACCAGTTATTACCAAAAAAAACGTTGCCGTTGTTATCAGCATCCAAAAATGAAAAATAGTAAACTGAGGGGTGTTGCAAGTGAAATTTATTGCTAATCATCGTAAACGTGTTGTGTTGAATATACCCTACCCATTTATCATTCAAAAGCCATAATTTTTCATCTGCCAAACCTATGTTCTTAATACTAATTGAAACAATTTCAGTTCCATATGGCTTGATAAGGGCATTCAGACGCCAGTCTGTTTTACCGTTTTCGAAAAGGCAAAGGCCGATTTTTGTGGAAAGATAAAAGACCTGTTTTCGGGAGATAACACAATATACATTGTTCAAACGTGCATCATCCGATATTTTGTAATGGGTCCACGCATTGTTTTCGTAAATATAGAATCCATCATAATTTCCAATGCAAATTACTGGCCTGCCATTCTTATATACTATATCAAACGAGTTTAGCTGGTGATTCTGGATAACGCAGGAAGGAGGATGAATTTTCTCCCACCTGTTATTGATAAAAAAAACAATTGTATCCGTCGGATTTTCAGGCATGACCCATATCACACCTTTTTCATCAATTTTAATTCTTTTATAATGCTGGTCAGGCAAACCACTGGTATTGTCGTAGTTAGTGAAAATAAAACCGTCATATTTCGACACCCCGAAATTTGTGGCAAACCACATGACCCCATTTTTGTCCTGGCAGGCATCATTTACACTCCTGGTAGGTAAGCCATCCTTGATATTGTATGTTTTTATGAAATAACGTTGCGAAAAACCAGTTTGAAATACAAACACAACAGAAATTAAAATAAGGAAATTCCTGAAGTTTATTTTTATATGTGATTCCGGATAAACCATATGTAACCGAAGAAAATAGTATTAATTGGACGATATTAAATCTGATGGAAATGAGCCTTTTTTCATTGAAATCCTGTTTTTACATAGTTTAGAAGAAACGGGCAATTGTTAAATTTCTTTCACACAACTTAATGCTCAATGGCAAGTTCAAGGTGAAAATTCAAAAAAAACAATTAATGTAGGCGTGAAACATATCTTTACTAACAGGTTCCTGAAATCAATATACCTGGGATGAAATTAACGTAAATCCAGTAAATGGGTTAGAAATAATAGGCAGTCAGTCAGGTTTGTACAGTCTATAATCAGCATTAAACCACAAACAATTTACAAATATAAATAAAACCAAAATGAAAATAAAATATATGCATCATTTTACCGGTTAATGTTCATGCCAGCATCTGAAGGGAATCAGATTCGGAATGACAATGTTATGCGTTGAAAATTTCCGGATAAACATTCCGATTCATACTATGTTAAATTTACAACGAATTAACTCTTTCCACAAATTAAATCTTTTCTCACAAAAAGAATATTCATACCCCGACCTTGCTAATTTTGCTTTTTATAACCGTCCCGAACATTTCCCGCATTAAGCTCTATGAACCATACCAATCAACTGATACACGAAACCAGTCCATACCTTCTTCAACATGCTCACAATCCGGTAAACTGGCTTCCTTTTGGAGTAGAAGCATTTGAAGAAGCACGAAGGAGAAATAAGCCTTTATTGATCAGCATCGGGTATTCATCATGCCATTGGTGTCATGTGATGGAACATGAGTCATTTGAAAATGAAGAGATAGCGGCAGTGATGAATGCTGATTTTGTCTGCGTTAAAGTGGATAGGGAAGAACGACCTGATGTAGATCATGTTTATATGGACGCGGTGCAACAGATACATAACAGCGGTGGCTGGCCTTTGAACTGCTTCGCATTGCCCAATGGAAAACCTTTCTGGGGCGGGACATATTTCAGGCCGGAACAGTGGATGCAACTACTGACAAATATCAGCGAATTGTACTGTAACCGATATACTGACCTCGAACAACAGGCTAATGAACTTTCGGAAGGAGTGACAAGACAGAATTACCTTCTGAATGATGAGCCTGCAGCCAAAAATGCTGCCATCAATTTTTCTTCAGTATTTGAACTTTTGATCAACTCCTTTGATCCTGAAAAAGGCGGATTAAACGGATCTCCAAAATTTCCTATGCCGGTGGTTCTAAATCTTATGTTGCAATACAGTACACTTCAGAAAGATGAAACTGCGTTTGCCTTGGGTGATTTAACACTTAAGAAAATGGCTTGCGGTGGAATTTACGACCAGGCAGGTGGAGGCTTTGCGCGATATTCAAATGACAGCGACTGGAAAATTCCGCATTTCGAAAAAATGCTTTACGATAACGCGCAGCTTGTAAGTTTGTATTCATTCGCTTTTCAGAAAACAAAGAATAGGCTATATAAAGAAGTTATTGAGCAAACAATAGAGTTTGTAAACAGGGAACTTACCGCACCTGAAGGCACTTTTTATTCTGCTCTTGATGCGGATAGTGAAGGCGTAGAAGGGCTTTTCTATACCTGGACAGCCGAAGAATTTAAAGATGTATTAGGGCATTATTCAGCTTTAGCCGGGGAATATTATGGCATTGATGCTAAAGGGTTATGGGAGAATGGCCGGAATATCCTGCTTCGCCCTGAAAGTGATGATTTGTTTGCACAACAGCATTTCCTCTCGTCAGATGAATTATCGTCTTTAACCGCTTTCTGCCGGGCTCAGTTACTCAAAGCACGTTCGGAGCGGATTCGTCCAGGATTGGATGATAAAATGCTGTTAGCATGGAATTCGCTTATGATCAACGCGCTGGTTGATGCCTATCTGGCGCTTGACAGGATTGAATACCTGGAGTCGGCCATACATGCTGCAAAGTTCATTCGCGTTAACCTGAAGCGACCGGATAACGGGCTTTATCATACAAGGAGAAACGAAAAATCTCAGATCAACGCTTTTCTCGATGATTATGCTTTCACATGTGAAGCGTTTTTAAAGCTTTATTCAGTAACAACTGATGAAAGTTGGTTGATAGAGGCTGAGTTGCTGGCATCGTATGTTGTTAAATATTTATACGATTCGGATTCAGGCTTTTTCTGGTATTCCGAAAATAATGATAAACAAGTTTTTGCCCGTAAGATTGAGATTTATGATGGAGTAATTGCGTCGGGCAATTCGGTGATGGCTCAGGTGCTAAAAACCTTGGGAATTTTCCTTCACAACGCAGATTATAGTGAAAAAGCCCGGCAGATGCTTTTATCAATGGAAAGCCGTATTACCCGCTATCCTTCAGCATACGCAAACTGGGCTTCGAACGCTATATCTGCTGCAAATCAGCAATATGTAATAGCAGTGACAGGTAATGATGCGGTTTCAATTATTAAAAAACTGAAAGAGCAAAACCTATTTAATGCAATGATTTTTGGAAGCAAAGTTGAAAGTAGTTTACCCTATTTTGAACACCGTTATGTTGAAGGAAAAACATTGATCTATATTTGCTCCGGATCCTATTGCATGGCACCTGTAGAAAGTGTGGAGGAAGCTGTCAGGCTTTTTTCCGGAAAGGAATAATAAATCTTAACCCCCAACTCCATTATGTAATCAATCGTTCGAAAAATCTTTCACCAACTTTCGGTAGGCTGAAAAAACATTGGCACGCGATACAAACCCGATATATTTCCCATCCTTAAGTACAGGAAGATTATAATGAGAGGTTTCGGCAAACTTCTGAGCAACATCTTCCATTGTTGCTTGTTGATCAATAATGGTGTCGGGCATATACATCAGGTTGCGGATAAACACCGTATCGTACTGGTCATGCTCAAAAATGATATGCCTGATATCGTTAATAAAGATGACTCCCAGAAAAGTATTTTCGTGATCAACCACCGGGAAAACATTCCGCTGCGATTTGGCAACCAATTTTACAAATTCACCCAGTGTTATATCCGGACTGGTAGAGATAAAGTTTCTTTCTATCAGTCGCTCGATCGAAAGTCGCGATAATACTGCCTTGTCCTTATCATGCGTTATGAGTTCACCGGTTTCGGCCAGGCGTTTAGCGTAAATAGAATGAGGCTCGAACGGAATAATGGTAAGATAAGCGACTATTGAGGTTATCATTAATGGCACAAAAAACTGGTAACCACCCGTAATTTCAGCAATAAGGAAAATGGCGGTAAGAGGCGCGTGCATTACCGCCGCCATTACACCGGCCATGCCGGCGAGCGCGAAGTTGCTTTCGGGCAAACGACCGTTCAAAAAGAAATTTACCGCTTTACTCAGGAAAAAACCAGTAACGCCACCCATGAAAAGTGATGGCGCAAACACCCCTCCTACTCCACCTCCGCCAGTAGTTGCCGACATAGCAACTACTTTAAAAATTAATATCAGTATTAGGAAAAACAGCAGCAGGAAATAGTTATTTCCCATAGAGGAAAATATGCTCCCGTCAAGTAATCTCATTCCATTTCCATCCAGAAGGTTATTGAGTGTTTCGTAGCCTTCGCCAAACAACGGAGGAAAAAGAAAAACCAATAGGCTCGTGATTATACCACCGGTTAACATGCTCAGAAAGCCTTTAGGAATGCGCTGAAACTGCTTCTCGATTGACATGTTAGCCTTTGTAAAATAAATAGATACCAATCCGCAAAGCAAACCCAGCAAGGCATAAAACGGCAGATTATGCATAGTGAAAGGGTGAGCTGCGACTTCAAATGAAAACAGCACATCACTTCCCATAAAGAAATAGGCCAAAATAGCTCCTGAGGCTGATGAGATGAGAAGCGGGATCAGACTCGCCATTGTAAGGTCGAGCATCAAAACTTCCAACGAAAAAATAACCGCCGCAACCGGAGCTTTGAAAATACCGGCTAGCGCACCGGCAGCACCGCAACCAACCAGCAAGGTAATGGTTTTGTAATCGAGACGCAGGTAACGGCCAAGGTTTGATCCTATGGCCGAACCAGTAAGAATTATCGGTGCTTCCAACCCCACACTGCCACCGAAACTCACAGTAAAGGTACTCGCAATCAGCGAGGTGAACATATTGTGCGCTTTGATGATGCTGTTGCTTTTCGAAATGGCCTGCAGTACACGGCTGATGCCATGCCCGATATTATCTTTTACAATATATTTAACATAAAGGTAGGTGATAAGTATGCCTATAAAAGGCAGAACCAGGTAAAGCAGGTTGAAACTCTTAATTGAAATCACACTCATTAAAAGCAAATGGCCCAGATGAACGGCATTTTTTAAAGCAATAGCTGCCAAACCACCCAGATTACCAGCAATGAGGCTTAGTATTAATACAAAATTACGTGGTGAGATATGTCGCAACCTCCACGAATGAATACCTTGATAAAACTTGCTACCTGGCATAATGAAAGCAAAAATAAGAATATAAACCGAAAAGACCGGATATAAAGATTTTCGACAGCATAATATTCATTAGGTTCGAAATAATCAGTTTAGTGCCAATGAGTCTTCAATGATCTCAAGTAATTTTGCTTTGCTTACCGGTTTTGTAACATACTCATTGCATCCTGATGAAATAGCAAGGCTTTCGTCTTCTGCGGTAACATGGGCTGTAAGCGCGATAATAGGTATATCAGGCATAAAAGTCCTGATTTGCTTCGTAGCTTCAAAACCATCCATAAGTGGCATTTTGATATCCATAAGCACTAAACTCACATCTGGGTTTTTCCGCAGATAGTCAACAGCCTCTACACCGTTTTCCGCCCTCATTACCCTATAAGATGAGTACATCAATACAATTTCGATATACTTGTAATTTGAATCGTCATCTTCGGCAATCAGGATTAAAGGTTTATTTTCAGTTTCCGCAGTTTTGGGATTATTAACAGGTTTTTGAGTTAGGAGGATTGCATTCTCCGAAAAAGGAAGTGTAAAATAAAAAACAGATCCTTTTCCGCGTTCAGTATCAATCCTTAAATTACCTCCCAGTAATTTTACCAGGCCATTAGCAATCGTAAGACCAAGTCCGCTTCCTTCGTATCCGCGGGTTGACGAAACATCGGCCTGCATAAATGCATCGAAAATCACATTCAGCAAATTACTTTTGATTCCGGTTCCTGTATCACTTATAAAGAATTCCAATTCTGTATCTTTTATTTCATACCCGAAAGATATTGTTCCTTTCTGCGTAAACTTGAAGGCATTATCGAGCAAATGGCTTAAGATTTTGCGTAGCTTTTCAATATCGGTATTCAATATCAGGGGGTCAGCCTGATCAGGTTTCACGACTTTAAACTCTATGCTTTTTGAAACAGATCTGTCAGAAAAATCGGCATGTATTTCTTTTATCAGTTTATCCAGATTTGATGGCCGCCTGCTGATCTCCATAGTTCCTGAAACCAGCATCGAAATATCCATATAACTGGTAATAGTGTTCAGCAGCCTTTTGCTGCTTTTTTTAATTACCGAAAAGAAAAGCTCATGATCTTCGGGAGTTGTATCGGGATTAAGGCTCATTTCGGTGAAACCAAGTATCCCGTTAAGCGGTGTTCGGATTTCGTGGGAGATATTGTTTATAAATGCAGTTTTCAACTTATCGCTGGCTTCTGCTTTAACAAAGGCATCCTGCAGATCCATGATTGATTTCTGTCGTTGTATAGACAGGCTCACCTGGCTGGCAATGAATTCAAGCATTTTAAGATCATCTTCAGTATATGCATTGGGATCCTGGTAATCCTGTACAACGATAGCTCCGTATGGTTTACCATTCACTGTTAAAGGAACTCCAAGCCAAATCTCGGAGTTAGCACCTAGAAGTTCAACTTCCCCTTGTTCCATCAGTTTCTTAAAACCATCACTTCTTATTATAAGAGGCCTATTATTTCTAACCACATAACCGGTTAAGGATTTTTCTGCCGGCCATTCAGTAAAAGTATCCTGTTCATCAACACGATATGCCATAGAAAGCATATCCGTTTCTTCATTATAAAAAGCAACATAGAAGTTATTTGTATTGATCAGTGTGCTTAGTTCATTTTTAACGATTTCGAGTAAATGAGGGATATCGGTTGTTTCAAAAACCTGCCTTGAGATATTAAATAAAACTTTCTGCAGACCTTCGCTATGTTTCTGTTCGGTAATATCTTCCTTTACTCCAAGATACTGGATTATTTCACCTTCCGGATTTTTTATTGGTGAAATAGAGGCTCTTTCCCAATAAAGGTCGCCATTTTTCCTTTTGTTATGAAACTCTCCTTTCCATTCATTCCCTGACTTTATTGTGTCCCACATTACCTTGTATTCTTCGGCTGCAGTTTCACCTGATTTAAGAACACGTGGGTTTTTCCCTATGAGCTCCTCACATGCATAGCCTGAAATCAGGCAAGCGGCAGGATTTACATACTCTATAAAACCATTGGTATCAGTAACAACAATTGACTCGGGACTTTGCAGAACAACCTGAGAGAGTTTCTGGAGTTCCTGTTCGGCTATTTTTCGCTCAGTAATATCGCGTTCAACTACTACCATTCCTTTCGGCTGGCCATTATCATCAAAATTTGGTATTTTAATGCTGTCGAACATCATAACAGTACCATCCGGAAGTAAAACGGTTTTATCCGAACGATTGGTGACACGTTGTTCCCAGGCAATTGCATCTGTAGCCTCACACTGTAAAAAAGCCGGTCTGTAGAAACTGTTATACTCAGCTAGTTCAGTATCGGTTTTCCCGGTATAGTCAATACCCTGAAGACCAAACAGATTAATAGCATAATCATTTGCCACAAGCCATCGGCCTTTGCCGTCCTTAAAACAAACAAGATCAGGCATGGCATTGATTAGTATTCGCAATTGTTCTTCACTGTTTTTCAGGTTTTCTTCTGCTTCCGTTTTCTTTTTTTGCTGTTCAAGGTTATTGAGTGCCAGTCCAAGGTCATCAGAAATTTCTGCAAAAAGTTCTATTTCTTCTTTATCATTTACTAATTCCTTTGGGAGCGATACTGCAATATATCCATGTAAACGGTCCTGGTATTCCACTTTAGAAAAGATGATGCCTTTGCCGGAATAAGATTGATATATTGCGCAATCGGTACACTGTTCACAATCAGCTATTGAATATACATTTCCATCTTTTTCTTTCAGAATTGCAAGGCATTTTGAAATCGTCCCGGACCGGAAATGCTGAACAAATGTTTTAAAACTTTCATCAATTCCTGCTGAAGCTGAATCGAGGAACAATCCATTATAATCCAATGACATAAACCATGCACTAGAATAAGCTCTGGTTGAAATTAGTATATCGCATGTTTTTTTCAATAATTCATCAGGAGTACCTACCCGTACAATTAGTTGATTTACATCACGTATAGCCTTAAGGATTGCATTCAGATGATTTATTCGGAGTTCCATCCTGTTTTTATGCAAAGCCATTTCAATGTTTGAATGCAATTCACGTTCCTGGAATGGTTTCAGTATATATCCGAAGGGTTCGGTTATTTTTGCACGATCTAATATATTGGAATCGGAATAGGCTGTAAGGTATATGACTGGCAGTTGGTATTTTTCTTTCACTTCGGTAGCAAGCTCAATCCCGTCTTTCTTTCCTTTAAGGTATATATCCATAAGTACAAGATCAGGCATAACTGACTGCAGACTTTTATAAAAGGAGTCTTCGGAAGATGCCATACCTGTAACTTCATACCCCATGTTTTCGAGGGTGTTTTTTAAATCTTCGGCAGTAATTCTTTCGTCCTCAACAATCAGGATTTTATTTTTTGTCATATACAGGATAGGGATTAAAAGTAATCGTAAAAATAGTACCTTTTTTATTATCAATTTCAATTTCTCCGTCTAACTGATCAGTGGCTAGTATCCGGATAAGGTAAAGCCCCAGTGATAATGAGTCCGTGACTGCATAATCATCCGGTAACCCTATTCCATTATCACCTGTACATATCTGCAGGTAATTGTCCGACAAAGTTTTAACTTGTATAAAAATTTCAGGTTTTTGATTGGTCCGCAGATCTTTTGGAAAGGCATATTTCAGGCTGTTTGAAATAATCTCATTTAAAATTAAACCGTAAGGAATAGCAAAAACAAGTGGAATATTTACGTCCTCTATTTTCGTAAGAATATTAATTTTTTGCGGGTCGGCAAGGTAAACCCTGAATAGCTCAGTAACAAGCGAACGTGTATATTCTTTGATGTTTATCTCGGCGAAATTGCCTGTCTGATAGAGTTTCTCGTGAACCAGAGCAATGGAACGGATACGGTTACGCGATTGCTCAAGGATTTCCTTAATAGACTTGTCGGCAATTTTATTAGCTTGTAAGTTAAGAAGGCTCGAAACAACCTGAAGATTGTTTTTAACCCGGTGATGAACTTCTCTGAGAAGGATTTCCTTTTCTTTTAACGCGGCTTTAATAGTATCACCTGCTAACTTACGGCTGGTAATATCAATGGTATATCCTGCCAGGTACACGGGTTTTCCCTCGATAATTATGGGGTATTTGGTAGTTGAATAATACCTGCCGTTCATTTCTTCTTCCACTTCAATTTGCTTGCCTTCTTTTAAAATCATCATGTCGTCGGCAACCATTTTTTTAGCGAGTTCGGAAGGAAAGATCTCGTCCATCGTTTTACCAAGTAATTCATCCAGAGGCCTGCCAAGCATTTGTTCAAAATTACGACTTAACCTCAACGACCTGATATGTTTATCTTTAAAAAACACATATATCGGGCTGTTAAGCATAAACTGGTTAAAAATCTCCTGGCTTTCAAGCAAGGATTCTTCCGCTCTCTTACGTTCGTTAATGTTATTTATCATAACCAGTAACGAAAGGAATTCACCGGCTTTGTTATACATAACGCTAATCTGAACAAGGCCCCAGACAGTCTTCTTATAGCTGGTCAGGTATTTTTGCTCGGTACGATATAAGGTTGTTTCGTGATTAAGTAAGCGTTCAACCTGCAGAAGGTCCTGTTCAATATTTTCAGGAACAGATATATCGGCAAATGTCATGTTTACTAATTCAGCTTCGGAGTATCCAAGCATTGAAACGAAGGCTTTGTTAACCTGTGTAAACCTGAAATTAGCATCTACGAGTGCCATTGCCATTGATCCATCTTCAAAAATAAGCCGAAAATGTTCTTCTCTTTCCTGGAGTTTTCGCTCGGATACTTTCTGATCTGTAATATCTTTTGCCACTGCCAGTATATTAACCTCTTCATTTTTAGTTAGAATAGGAACAAAAGATTCTTCATATACTCTCATTGTACCTTGGTTTCCTAAAGCAATATGTTCAAATTTAACAGGTCGCCAGGTGCTGATGCTTTCATTGTATTTCGATTTAAACAGATCCATTGTTTCAGGAGCCAGGAACTCATAAATGGAATGACCCAATATGTCATTTTCGGAGAACCCTTCAGCAAAGTGGTTCAAAAACAAATACTTCCCATCTTTATCGTGCAGCGCAATAAAATCGGGAGAATTGCTAACTAATGAACGCCATTTCTCTTCGCTTTCCAGGAGTGTTTTTTCAATGCGTTTGCGTTCGGTAATATCACGCAGAATAAATACGAATCCTTTGGGTTTTCCGTTCGCATCGTGAATAATTTCTCCATTGATTTCGCCGTCGACTATAATGCCGTCCTTCCTCAAACATCTGTACGATTCAGGCCCCAGGCCTTTTCCATTAATCAGCAGATCAATGTTTGTCAAAGCTTTTGTCCTGTCGGCTGGCACAATATATTCTAAAATCTGGTGACCTATAATCTCATCTGTATTATCGAAACCAAAAAATGGTAATACAGCAGGCGAAACCATTAATATCCTACCCTCTAAATCTGTATCAGCAATCACATCGGGGGAGGCTTTTATGGTTGATTTATACAACTCTTCGCTGACGATGAGTGCATCTTCTACTTTTTTTCGTTCAGTTATATCAGCAATAAAACTGAGAACGGCTGCTTGCCCATCCCATTCAATAACAATTCCGCTGAATTCGACCCACCTTATGCTGCCATCATGAATTATAATTCTTGAAGGGTAACAATGCAGCGATTTGCCTTCGAAAAGTTTCATGTAGTTGTCGATAAGCGCATTTTTATCGTCAGGGTGGATATACTTCATATAGGAGCCCGAAAGAACCTCCTCTTCGGGATATCCAAGCAAATTAAAAAAATTCTGGTTAGCAAAAGCTATTTTATCGATGAAAGAAACAACAATGGAATCATTTACATTGTCGACTAGAGTCTGGTAACGCTCATTGCTTTTCCTGAGTTCAGTTTCATTTTGAATCCTGTCAGTAATATCGCGCGCTACTGTAATTATCTTTTGCACACTACCGTATTCAAATGTGCTTGTCGATATTTCGACAGGAAATATGGTAGTGTCTTTTTTCTTATAGTAAAGGTCGTGGATGAATGGTTCTCCATTGAGTTCAGATGATTCATGCTGCTCAGGCAGAAATTTAATATCTGAGCTGTAATGCCCGATAAGCTCATCATTTGTATATCCTAATTGTTCAGATGCTTTATGGTTTATCTCTTCAATAAGGCCTGTAGTGCTGTCGGAAACAAATACAGCATCAGGAATAGCATTGTAAAGCGCAACATGTTTATCAAGATTTTCTTTAAGGTTGCGGGCAAGCAGAGTTGTTAGTTTCAGGCGGGATCTGTTTTTAAGCCAAAGCAGGGAAAGTACGAAAATGAGAAAACTTATTGCTATTCCTCCAAACAAAACCAGGAAAACATCCTTATAAAGATAAAAAGGCGAAAGCCCTATATCTTTTGAAAAATACAAGGTCCAGTGTTTACCGTTAAATATGAGTGGTAATTTCAGTTCAAGTGTATGTGTACCGGCTAGATTTTTTTTTGTCCCCTGGCTATCGAATAATAAGGCTTCCGATAATATGCTGTCGCCGTCATAAATCTGAAGGCGAATTGTCTTTTTGAGGTTAATCTCATAGTTGCCTAGTATCCCGTGCATAAAGTTATTCATCCGGTATGGACTATATGACCATCCTTTAATCGCACGACGACGCTCAGCTATAGTATTGATGGGCAAGCCTGTTTGATATACAGGAACATACATTAATGTACCAGCCTGTATATCGGTATTTGCTTCCTGAACCAGAAATACCTTTCCCGATAAAGAAGCAACATTTAAATCGCGGGCCTTTTCCATTGCCTCGCGGCGAACAGGTTCCGTGTACATATCATACCCAAATGCTTTTAAATTGAGTCTGGAAAAAGGTTCGATGTAAATAATAGAAGTATATATATTACGATTACCTGCCGGTTTAATACTGTAGCCCTGGTAACCTGAATTACGAATATGCTGTTCGTGCTCTTTCAATTGGCTGCCGGGTACAATAATAGCATAACCTAAACCCTGAACGCCGGGCAAATTCTTTTCAGTTTTCTGGTGTGCAACAAACACTTCCCACTCTTTTCGTGAAACCGTATCACACGATTCAATAAATGCCGCTCCTGAACGAAGAAGTGCGGCATGCGCATGTAGCCTGGC
Organism: Bacteroidales bacterium; assembly: GCA_963665485.1. Taxonomy (GTDB): domain Bacteria; phylum Bacteroidota; class Bacteroidia; order Bacteroidales; family UBA4417; genus UBA4417. The sequence continues at coordinate 4,961,123 of OY762227.1, forward strand.
GTGCACACTACCCTTAATTTCATTGCATTCGAAAGAGAAATCCTTTTTCGCATTTTCTTCAACCGATTGTTTGGTAGTGAATGTATATAACGCGGTTAAAGCCAATGTGATAATCAGGATTATCCAGGCTGTGAATAGATTGACCGGAGGGTTAAGTGAGCTCATGCTCTCATTACCAGGCTGTGGTTTATTCATTAGATTGACAAATTAGAAGACTAGTAATCAAAGATAGAAGAAAATAATTAATATTATGTTCTATCTGACAACAGGTTCCATAAACGTATTTATTTTCAATAGTTTATAACAGTAAAGAAATTATTATCTGCACGCATTAACCTCATATTTTCATCCAATAATTGCTTAATAAACGGCGAATTATTTGAAGTTAATGAGAAATGAACCATTGGTTGTGGGATGGGGGAAAAGAATCTATTTTTACGGCGCATAATAACCGGAAATAACATTTTACACGCCGGGTTTCATGTCATATTTAACGCAACTATGCTTTAACTTACAGTATTTATGATCATACAAATTATAATTTAGCATTTGCATCATTATTGAGTTCGAAAGATAAGATTTTCAATTTTGGGAAATTGTGCAATGGCAAGTCATATTCATTTTATGGTTTTGTTTCACAAAAATCCGAACCCACATGCATTTGAAATCAAAGAAATGCCTCATTGATTAAATTATTACATTTACCTCAAAAATTGCGTACAAGTTCATTTTACCTACTAAAATTGTAATAATAACACAACTTCCAGAGAGATGTAAACTTGTTGGCAATATTGCTGACAACAACCTTACTAACTTTTTGACTCAGAAAAAGCCAATAACTACTGATACTAACAAAATGAAAAGACCAATCCTTTTTCTGGTTCTTCTACTATCATTATCGTCAATAAATTATTTTCACAACAACCTGAAGAATTTCTCTACGAAAATCAATTGCTAACCATAAAACCAAAACCTCTGGATAACGAACTATACAATAAATGGTTTAAAGATAATAGTTCAATATATGAAGAGTATCCTGATTCAGGGCCCGGCGTGCCGTTGAGAATCAAAGTTTTATTCAATACTGATACTTTAGGGAATATTCTTAGACCTGTAATATTAAGAGGTATTGGTTTCGGTTTTGACGAAGAAGCATTAAGACTTGTAAAAAGAATCCCAACAAATGGATTCCTGGTTATATAAATAATAAACGTGTAAGTACTCTGGTTTGTTACCAGATCAACTTTACTTCAAATAAAAATATAATTATGACTAACATTATGCAAAAGAATTCTTTTGGAAATTAAATTCTTTAAAATAATGGAAATAATAGATATCAGGACACCTCGCCTACTGATCAGAAATCTTAAACTGGCAGACTTAACCGATTTTCACATTTATCGTTCTAATCCGGAAGTAACTAAATATCAAGGATTTGATGTTATGACCATTGAACAAGCCAAAGAATTCATTAAAGGACAACTTGGCAAAGAATTTGGAAATGCAGGTGAATGGGTTCAATACGGCATTGAAATCAAAAACACGGGAAAAATCGTAGGCGATTGCGCAATAAAGCTAAACCAATTTGATGCCAGAATTGCCGAAATCGGGATAACCATCTCACACCTTGAAAAGGCTATGCTAAAGAAGTATTGTCGGGCATTTTATCTTTTTTGTTCGACACAATACAGATTCACCGAGTTGTAGGAATTGCAGATGCGGAAAATATTGCTTCAATTCACTTATTGAAGAGTTTAGGGTTCAGACAAGAAGGACATTTTATTGAAAATACTTTTTTTAAAGGAAAATGGGGCAGTGAATTTCAATATGCCATGCTTAAAAAAGAATGGGATAAAAAAAGATACCACTGACAAAGAGGGCTAAAATAGATTGTGGATTTTGGAATCTGATTGATGCATTTTTTCCCCGACAAAAAGTTTCCATAAAGCCGAACAGGCAGCGTTTACCTGTATATTGATTAATGCAACTGCTGCCAAAAGTGCAACCGCAACAAATAAACAGTTTTTAATTGGTATCTATCAACATGACATTTGGATTATTAGGTGGTGCATGCTGCTGAAATTACACGGATATAACCATTTAAAATTTTCAGCTGACACTATCCTGTATCTATCTGCGTCTTGCAATTCCTGCAACAAAACAACAACGTAAATTTATTTTACACTTTTCAGGGATTGCAAGTGTAATTATATTTCATTCATAAGAGCAGTTTTTACCATACAAGGATGTACTCTCTCATACTATATTACAAGTACAAATGACTGTTTTAATTTTATGTAATTTGTTGTATTATCTACATCATCACTGTGATACAAGAACAAACCAAATATAAGTGTAATAGGGCTTAAATTGCCGGAATCATGGTATGGAAAATAATGCAACTATTGATTTTAAAATTATCTCAGATTAAATTACAGATATTTTAGCCGGTTTTTTGCGGAAACAATAATTAATTACTACTTTTAATACTTAGAACTGTTAAATTATTTTACAACTACACCTAATAAATACAAATGAACCATACTGCCAATATTAAAACTCCCTATGCTATCAAAATTGAAAATATTCAATTTGGCGATTTGTTCAAAATTGAAGAGATTCAGCGTTTGCAGGATTTGTTCTCGGATGCAACCGGTGTAGCTTCTCTGATAACATCTCCTGATGGTAACGCTATTACCAGGCCAAGTAACTTTTGCCGTTTATGTGAAAACATCATCCGAAAAACTGAAAAGGGGCGGGCAAATTGCATCAAATCGGATTTGTATTTTGGAGAAAAAAGCTCGACTGGCATGGCTATGCAACCTTGTTTAAGTTCAGGATTATGGGATTCAGGTGTACAAATTAAAGTAAATGGCAATCATCTTGCGAACTGGCACATCGGGCAGGTTCGTAATGAGGAAACGAACGAAGAGCAAATGCTGCTGTATGCTGACGAAATTGGCGCAGACAGAGCTGATTTTATTAAAGCGTTAAACGAAGTACCAGTGATGTCAGTTAAACAGTTTAAAAAAGTGACAGAAATGCTGGGTGCTTATGCAAACGAACTCACTGAAAAAGCATATTATAACCTGCTGCTTAAAATTGAAATAGAAGAACGTGAAAGAGTTACCCTGAAATCACAGGAAAACGCTGAAAATCTTTCAATTACGATGAATTCAATTGGAGAAGCGGTTTTGACAACAGATAAGTACGGATTGATTGACAATTTAAATCCGGTAGCCGAGAAACTTTGCGGGTGGACGAAAGCCGAAGCAACAGGCAGGTCCTTAATTGACATTTTTAAAATTATTGACTCCGAAACCAGGAAATCAGTTGTTGATCCGGTTAAAAAAGTGCTGGAAAGCGCTAAAACCTGCGCATTATCAAATCATACCGTATTGATTTCGAAAGATGGGACAGAATATCAGATATCGGACACTGCAGCCCCAATAATAAAAAAAGACGGTGAAATAAGTGGAGTAGTTTTGGTTTTTTCGGATATCACCCACCAGTATATTGCCCAACAACGAATACTGGAGAGTGAAGAAAAATTTCATTCCCTATATTCAAATATGAATGAAGGGGCCGCTCTTCATAAACTTATTTATGATGAACAAGGCTTACCATATGACTATATCATTATCGAAACCAATCCTGCATTCGGCATTCAACTGGGTATCGCCAGCGATTCAGTGATTGGCAAAACCGGAAGGGAATTATACGGAAGTAACGAACTACCTTACCTTGAAATATACTCAAAGGTAGCGCTAACCGGGGAACCAACGGTATTTGAGTCCTATTTCGAGCCACTGAAAAAATATTTTTCGATTTCAGTGTATTGCCCGGCCAAAGGCAGTTTTGCAACCATATTTGATGATGTATCCGAACGCAGGCTGACCGACGAAAAACTACGCAACGAAAGGTTATTGCTCCGAACTTTGATTGATAATATACCAGACCTTATTTATACAAAAGATCTGATGGGCCGTAAGACACTCGCAAATGTGAATGAAGTCCGGTTTACAGGTGCAACTTCAGAAGCAGAAGTTTTAGGTAAAGATGATTTCGCATTTTATCCGCCAGAGGTTGCCGAATCGTATTTTGCCGATGAACAGCTGGTGATGCAAACCGGGAAGCCCATGCTGAACCTGGAAGGATATGTGTCTGACGATTCAGGTAAAAAACACTGGCTGCTTACATCCAAAATACCTATACATGATGAAGAGAACAAAATTATCGGTTTGGTTGGCATCGGACGCGATATTACCGATCGCAAAGCATCGGAGATAGCCTTACAGGAAAGTGAAGCACTCTACCGTAACTTAATAGAAAAATTACCTGATGGTATATACAAAAGTACTCATGAGGGAAAGTTTGTTGAAGTAAATCCTGCCATGGTTGAGATGTTGGGTTATGATAATAAAGAAGAACTGCTTGCAATTGATATAGAAACACAATTATATTTTAGTCCAACTGACCGTGAAAGTGTGACATTAAGCAAAAAGCTTAAATTAACAGGAGTTCACCGGATGAAGAAAAAAGATGGTTCGGAGATATGGATCGAAGACCATGGGTGGTATTCACGTGATGAAAATACAGGAATAGTTTACCATGAGGGAATTATGCGTGATGTTACCGAACGAAAACGATCGGAATTGGCATTGCAGGAAAGTGAAGCTTTATATCGTAATCTGGTAGAGAGAATGCCCGATGGTGTTTATAAAAGCACGCCCGATGGGAAGTTTGTTGATATAAATCCGGCTATGGTTAATCTGATGGGTTACTCAAGTAAAGAGGAACTCATGGCCATTGATATTAAGACTGAATTATATTTTGAGCCATCGGATCGCGAAAGCCTGGTATTAAAGGAACAACTAGAAGAAATGGGGATTTACCGGTTAAAAAAGAAAGATGGATCCGAAATATGGGTCGAAGATCATGGGTGGTATAATACCGATAAAAATGGAAACATCACTTTTCATGAAGGAATTATGCGCGACATAACAATACGAAGGCAAGCAGATGAAACACTTCGTAAAAGCGAAGAAAAGCATCGTACCATTTTACTGACTGCTATGGACGGTTTTTGGATGGCTGATATGGAAGGAAATCTCCTTGAAGTAAATGAATCTTATTGCCGTATGAGCGGTTATAGTGCAGAGGAACTGCTTGGTATGAACATTTCAGATCTTGAAAAAATTGAGAATGACAACGAAACAGTAAACTATATCCAAAAAATTGAAGCAACAGGGGAAAATCGGTTCGAATCAGTACATCGCAGGAAAGACGGAAGCCTATACAATGTGGAAATCAATGTTAAGTACCAACCTGATAACGGAGGACAGCTGGTAGCTTTTTTGCACAATATCACAGAGCGCAAACAAGCTTTAGAAGCTTTGCGAAAAAGCAGGGAAGAGTTTCAGAATTATTTCAAAACAGGGTCAATCGGGCTTTGTGTTACTTCACCTGATAAAGGCTGGGTAGAAGTAAATGATAGTTTATGCAGAATGTTAGGCTATACAAAAAATGAACTTTGCGGACTAACGTGGGCTGATCTCACTCATCCTGATGACCTGGAAGCAGATCTGGACCTTTTTAATCAGACGATCAACAGGCAAATAGACATGTATGAAATGGACAAAAGGTTTATCCGAAAAGATGGGTCAGTGGTTTACACAACTATCAGCGTAACTTGCCAACGTAATGCCGATGGTTCAGTGAATTATTTCCTGTCCTCAATACTCGATATTACGGCCCGAAAGGTTGCCGAAGAAGAATTGCTGATTGCCAAAGAAAAAGCAGAAGAAAGCGACAAGCTAAAATCGGCCTTCCTGGCCAATATGAGCCACGAAATCCGCACCCCTATGAACGGGATACTTGGTTTTGCCGAATTACTGAAAACACCAAATCTTTCAGGTGATGAGCAACAACAATACATTGCTATTATTAAAAAGAGTGGTGAACGAATGCTCAATATTATCAATGATATTGTTGATATTTCAAAAATAGAAGCCGGGCAGGTAAAAGTTTTCATTTCCGAAACCAGGATAAATGAGCAAACTGAATTCCTGTATTCATTTTTTAAACCTGAGGTAGAAAAAAAAGGAATGCAGCTTGTACTTCATAACGGGTTGCATGGAAACGAAGCCGTTATTAAAACTGACAAGGAAAAAGTGTATGCCATACTTACTAACCTCATTAAAAATGCTATTAAATTCACCAGCAAAGGCTCAATAGAAATAGGATACAAAATTGTCGCTGCTGACCAATTGCCTATTGCAGAAACTTTGCATGCAACGCCTCTGCAACTGCAATTTTATGTTAAAGACACGGGATTCGGGATTCCTGTGGACAGGCAGCAAGCCATTTTCGATCGTTTTGTTCAGGCTGATATTGCCGATTCTAGAGCGTTTCAGGGAGCGGGATTGGGATTATCCATTTCAAAAGCGTATGTCGGGATGCTGGGTGGCGCTATGTGGGTGGAAAGTGAAGAAGGGCTTGGCTCAACATTCTATTTCACTATTCCCTATATATCTGAATCCGAACAAAAACAATCTGATCTGAAAAACTGGATAAATAACGAGAACAGCAGCATTAACAAGCTTAAGATTTTAATAGTAGAAGATGATCAAACTTCCGAAATGCTGATTTCGATCGCGATCAGGACATTAAGCAAAGAGATACTTAAAGCAAGAACCGGAGCCGATGCAATTGAAACCTGCCGAGCCAATCCTGACATAGATTTGATACTGATGGACATAAAAATGCCTGAAATGGACGGATATGAAGCCACAAGGCAGATTCGGCAATTCAACAAAGAAGTATGCATTATTGCGCAGACTGCTTTCGGGTTGGTTGATGAAAAAGAAAAGGCGCTTGCTTCGGGCTGTAATGACTATATTTCGAAACCCTTAGACATTTCGCTGCTAAAGCAATTAATACATAAGTATTTTAATCAAACTGCATAAGTTACCAACTGTATTCGAAGTATATTTGTATAACCAGTCTTTCACCAGGTAGCAACTGTTTACTAAGATTAACTATTCACAATTTAAAAACTGTCAACGATGCAAAAAGTTAAAGAAGCTATACGATTTATCTTCGCACAGGATGAAAATTTCCCATTGGAATATCGTCTTTTTTTATCCGCGCTGATTGTGGGTATGCTAACCAGTGTATTAGGATCAGTAATAAACTGGATACTTATTACATCCTTACCTGCTGTTATTGTTCCCTTTTCATTATCCTTATTACTATTCATCATTTACTACTTTGCCAGGTTTAAAAGGATAATTGAACCCTTTATAGTTCCAATTATTATTTTAGCGCTTTTCGTTATCTCAATAATATGGATTTTTAACGGCGGCATTAACGGTTCAAATATTATGCCGGGCTTTGTAATATTAATCCTGGGATTGATAGTGTTTCCTGAAAAACTCAAGAAGTATGTAATCATCCTGTTTATTGTCCTTAATATTGGTATATACCTCATTCAATTGTACAGGCCTGATTTGATAATAAATTATCAATCGGAAACTGAACGGTGGATCGACTCACTTCTCACGCTGATTTATACTTCATATTTCATATACCTGATCGTAATATTTGTTCGCAAACAATATACAATAGAGAGACGCAAAGCCGAAGAAGGTGAAGCTAAATACCGTGCCCTGGTGGATAATACTTTTGAGGGTATCATTATAATTGATTTTGAAGGCAAGATACTGTTTGCAAATCAGTCCTTAATCAAAACCTTTGAATATGAGAATTTCGAAGAAATAGCCGGGGAAAACGTATTTAAATTTATCGCTCCCGAATCGATTCAACAGGCACATGAAGATTTTACAAAAGTTGCCATGGGTATTAACGTGCATGTGGTAAATTATAGTGGGATAACCGCAAAAGGAAACAAAATATGGTTCGAAAGTACAGGTAAAATAATTGAATATGAGGGAGTTAAAGCTGATATTATTTCTGTTCGTGATATAACCGCAAAACGGAAGGCTGACGAGGAACTTACCAAACTCCGCAACGCAATTGACCGTTCCGGAGAGGCTGTTTTTATGACTGATGAAGAGGGATTCTTTACATTTATCAACCCCGAATTTACAATAATGTATGGTTATTCCGCCGATGAAGTTATAGGCAAGGTAACACCGCGCATACTCAAGAGTGGCCTATTGACTGATGACATTTATAAATCGTTTTGGTCAACATTATTAAACGGCGAGGAAATGAAGGGAGAACTGAAAAACAAAAGAAAAGATGGAACGCTTATTGATATTGAGGGATCGGCAAATGCAATCCTTGACGAAAACACGAATATTGTTGGCTACCTTGGAATTCAGCGCGATATTACCGTACGAAAGTATGCAGAAGGTATATTCAGAGATATTATTGAAAAAAATCCAATGTCGATTCAAATCCTGGATATGGAAGGATATACGCTTCAAACAAATTCGGCACACACTAAACTTTTTGGCGTTAATCCTCCCCCAGACTATTCAATGTTCAGAGATAATCAATTGGCACAACAGGGTGTCGCCGGGTTATTCGAAAAAATGAAAAACGGCGAAGTCGTTTACTTTCCGGATTCTTATTATAACGTCCATGATGTTGATGCTTCATTCCCGGATGTATCGGTATGGATTAAGGCGGTTGGGTTCCCATTAAATGACAATAATGGAATACCTGAAAAGCTGGTTCTTGTACATGAAAATATTACTGAACGGAAGCAGGCTGAAGAAGCCCTGAAAAAAAGCGAACACTTTCTGAAAGAAGCCCAGGTTATCGCTCAACTTGGAATTTATACCTTCGACTTCACTTCGGGCAAATGGGAAAGCTCCGAGGTTCTGGATACTATTTTTGGCATTGGCGCCGAATATAACAAAACAGTTGAAAGCTGGAATTCAATTGTTCATCCTGAATGGCAGAAAATAATGGACGACTATTTCAAGGAAGAAGTGATAGGCACCAAGACAGATTTTGATAAGGAATATCAGATTAAACGTAAAAATGACAAAGCCGAACGATGGGTACATGGAATCGGACGACTCAAATTTAATGCGGATAATCAACTGCTTTCTATGGTGGGTACCATCCGCGATATCACCGAACGCAAGCATTCGGAACAGGAATTAACCAAAGCAAAGGAACGCGCGGAAGAAAGTGACCGTCTCAAATCCGCTTTCCTGGCCAACATGAGCCACGAAATCCGCACCCCCATGAATGGTATACTAGGCTTTTCCGAATTACTTAAAACACCTGGTCTTACCGGCGATCAGCAGAAAGAATATCTGGAGTTTATCAAGAAAAGCGGAAATCGCATGCTCAATATCATCAACGACATTGTTGATATCTCGAAAATAGAAGCTGGACAAATGCATTATTCGGTTTCGAAAACGAATTTAAACGAGCAGATCGAAGATATTTACACCTTGTTTAAACTTGAAGCCGAAACAAAAGGACTTAGTTTTACCTGTAAAAACGGACTTCCCTATGAAAGTTCCACCATACAGACTGACGGTGAAAAAGTATACGCCATTCTTACCAATCTTGTGAAAAATGCGATTAAATATACAGACAACGGTTCAATTGAATTCGGATATAAAATTGTAGCAGAGTCGTTGCAAGCTACTCCTTTGCTGCAATTTTATGTAAAAGATACGGGAATAGGTATTCCTAAAAACCGTCAGCAAGCTATATTTGATCGGTTTGTTCAGGCCGATATTGCGGATACACGGGCTTTCCAGGGTGCCGGACTGGGATTATCCATTTCAAAAGCATACGCAGATATGCTTGGTGGGACAATATGGACCGAGAGCGAAGAAGGATTGGGCTCCACATTTTATTTCAGCATTCCATACCTAAAAGTAGCAAATGAAAATGCAGAAATTGAAAGTGAAGTTCCACCGGTTTTGAAAGCGGATAAAATTAAAAAGCTGAAAATATTAATTGTCGAAGACGACGAAACATCCGAAATGCTTATCCGTATTGCAATCAAGAATATAAGTGATAATATTTTGACAGCTGAAAATGGAATTGATGCAGTTAAACTTTATCAGAATAATCCTGATATCGACTTGATTCTGATGGATATTAAAATGGAGGGAATGGATGGGTACGAGACTACCAGGCAAATTCGTCTTTCGGATAAAAAGGTAATAATTATTGCGCAAACCGCTTTCGGATTGGAAGGCGATCGCGAAAAAGCCATTGAAGCTGGTTGTAACGATTATATTTCAAAGCCTCTTGATATTTCAAGATTGAAAGAATTAATACAAAAGCATTTTGAAACAACTAATTAACAGGAAATCTTATTAGGATAAAACCAAAATGGCACTTAAAAACGAGGAATTGAAATTCCAACAAGAATCATAACCCCTTATGCAAAAAAAAGATACAAACAACATTGAACGTTTGAGTATGGAAAAGTCAATATCGTTACTGGCTCACGCAATAAGCAGCATAAGCGAATGTGTGAGTATTACTGATATGAATGATCGTGTGATTTACGTAAACAAGGCGTTTCGTGAAACATACAAATTTGAAGAAGAGGAGTTAGTAGGGAATTCCATTAGTTTAGTTCGCTCACCTAACAATTCACCAGCTCTCACAGAAATAATCCTTCCGGCGACACTGCAGGGAGGATGGAAAGGGGAATTGCTGAACCTGCGAAAGGACGGCAGCGAATTTCCTGTAACGGTCTCAACTTCCGTTGTTCGTGATGATATGGGGGAACCAATTGCACTCATTGGTGTATCAGCCGATATAACCGAAAGTAAAAAAGTGGAAATGGAGCTTCTGGAAAGCGAAAGGCGCATGCGCTCTATCACTACTTCAGCGCAGGATGCAATTCTGATGATGGACAATAAGGGGCGGATAGCTTTTTGGAATCCTGCTGCCGAACGCATTTTTGGTTTCACTAGTGAGGAAGCTATCGGGCAAAATCTTCATCAGTTTATAGTGCCACAAAGGTTTCACCAGGCTCATCAAGCGGCATTTCCGGAATTTCTGAAAACAGGACAAGGAACTGCCATTGGTAAAACACTTGATCTGCAAGCACGAAAAAAAGACGGTAATGAAATAGACATACAGTTATCACTTTCGGCAGTTGAAATAAGCAATCAATTTCATGCTATAGGAATTATCCGCGATGTAACTGAACAGAAAAAAATGGAGGCGGCGCTTATTAAAGCTAAGCAGGATGCTGAAATGGCGAGCAAATCAAAGAGCATATTTCTTGCAAATATGTCGCACGAAATCAGAACACCATTAAATGCTATTATCGGATTCTCGCAACTGATGAACCGTGACAAGTTATTATCCGAATCACAAAAAGAATACAATGTATCTATTATTCGTGCCGGGGAGCACTTGCTGGCACTTATAAACGATATACTTGAATTGTCGAAAATTGAAGCTGGACGTATAGTTTTAAATCCTGCAAATGTGGACTTACATTCACTTCTGGATGACATTCAGATGATTTTCAAAGAACGCGCACAAACCAAAAACCTACAGTTTATCTGCGAAAAATCCAACAACCTGCCGCGATATGTTTTTGTAGATGAAAGTAAATTGCGCCAGATATATGTCAATTTAATTGGTAATGCGCTGAAATTCACGGATGAGGGCGGCATAGCTATACGTTCACGCGTTGATAAAATCGATGAGGATACCAGCCAGCTAATCGTTGAGATTCAGGATTCAGGTCCTGGTATAGCTGAGGATGAAATTGGCAAACTCTTCATACATTTCGAACAAACAAGCTCCGGAATTAGTAAAGGAAGCGGCACTGGCTTAGGTCTTGCTTTAAGCCGTGAATTAGCCATACTAATGGGAGGAAACATATCTGTATCGAGCAAAGTTGGGAAAGGATCGGTTTTTACTTTCCAGGTACAAATCAAAGCAGGTGATTCAGGTGCGATAAAAGCTTACTCCCCAAAAAGAGTGATTTCTATTGATAAAAACAAAGAAGTGTATCGGATTTTGGTTGTGGACGATAAAGCAGAAAATCTGAAAGTAGCAGTTACACTACTAAAACTGGTTGGATTCGAAACCAATGAAGCGGTGAATGGGCAAGATGCTATTGCAAAATTTGAAAACTGGAAGCCCGATCTAATTTTGATGGATATGCGCATGCCTGTTATGGATGGCTATGAAGCAACCCGACGCATTAAATCAATGGAAAGAGGGACACAGACACCTATTGTAGCCCTTACTGCAAGTACTTTCGAAGATGAGTTGAAGCATTTAAATACTCTGGGAATACAAGGATATATCAGGAAACCTTTCAGGGAAAATGAATTGTTTATGACCATTGGCAAAATTCTTGGCATTAACTATATTTATGATGAAGAAAAACCTGAATCAGAGTCAAAATACCTGAACAACCCCGATGATCTAAAGGAAGATATTGCAAAATTACCGAATCGCCTGATTGTGAAAATGCAGCAGGCTCTGGCTGTCGCAGACCTGGATCTGTTGATTGAGTTAATAGAAAGTTTTGAATCGGATAATCAGGAACTTACTCAGCAACTTCTGAATCTTGCTTTGAATTATGATTACGATAAACTACAACAAATTTTAAGTAAAAAGGAGAACCAGGAATGAAATTTAATGCTGTTTTGAGCCAAACTATCCCCGACATTTTAATAATTGATGATATGCCGGCCAATCTAAAGGTTTTAGGCGACATCCTTAAAGGTGAAGGATTTAAAGTCAGACCTGTTACTAATGGGACAAAAGCTTTGCAGGTTGCAGAAAACGAAAAGCCTGACCTGATTCTTCTGGATATCATGATGCCGGATATAGATGGATTCGAAGTCTGTCGGCGAATCAAGGAAAACATTAGATTAAAAGATATACCCGTTATCTTTATCAGCGCGTTGAACGACACAAAAGATATTGTAAAAGCGCTGAAATGCGGCGGAGTCGATTTTATAACTAAACCATTCCAGTCCGAAGAAGTCATCGTAAGGGTACACACACATATTAAGCTTTACCAGCAAAGCATTCAACTTAGGGAACAAAGTAAAGCACTGCAAGAACTTAATGCCACCAAAGACAAATTCTTCTCCATCATTGCACACGACCTTCGTGGCCCGTTAGGAGGATTTATGGGATTATCCGAAATGATGGCAGATGAGTCGATGTCGTTTTCTGACGAACAAAAAAAAGATATGAATATGGCTTTGAGCCGCTCTTCCCGGAACATTTTCAATTTGCTGGAAAACCTGCTGGAATGGTCCCAAATGCAGCATGGCCAAACCGCATTTAAACCTGTAGAAACAAATCTTTGCGAACTGATAACCGAGGGTGTAAGCGCATTGACTGAATCAACCAGAAATAAAGGAATTAGCTTAGTTATTGATATCGCTAACGATCAGCAGGTTTATGCCGACACAAATATGTTTCAGTCTGTTACCCGTAACCTGGTTTCGAATGCAATTAAATTTACACACAAAGGAGGAAAAGTATCGGTAACAGCTGACCTGTCAGGTAACAATACATCGGTAATCACGATCAAGGACAATGGTATTGGGATGAGTAATGATGTGGTTTCTAATCTTTTTAGATTAAATGTTAACAGCAGCCGCCTTGGCACTGAAGGAGAACATAGCACCGGACTAGGTTTGCTGTTATGTAAAGAGTTTGTTGAACGACATGGCGGTGAATTGTGGGTGGAAAGCGAGGAAGGAAAAGGGTCCTTGTTTTGTTTCACTATTCCCTGGAATAAAATTCCGACAGGTTTTACTGGTAGAAATAAAATGGTTTCTGCTAATGATGAAACGGATAATGAAAAAAACCTTAAAATTCTTATCGCCGAAGACAATGAGAATTCAGAACTTCTGCTCAGAATAATAATCAGTCCTTTCAGCAACCAGGTGCTTGAAGCCACCACCGGCCTCGAAGCAATAGAAATTTGCAGGAACAATCCCGATATTGATCTGATTATGATGGATATCAATATGCCTGAAATGGACGGATTAGAAGCAACCAGGCAAATCCGGAAATTCAACAAAGATGTAGTTATTATTGGGCAAACAGCTTTTGGACAAAGTGATAGCAAGGAAAAAGCCATAGACGCCGGGTGTACCGCCTATATTTCCAAGCCCATAGACATTGAATTTTTGCTTGACATGATAAAAAAATATGTTAAATTTTAGCTTCGTGCCGGTGTTTCACTTTTCGTAATCAGAATTGCGATAGGCTTAGTATAGAAATCATTGTATACTACAGTCTGTTGAAAATCAATTTATTGTAAAATTACAATATAATTCAGGGTTGATTATGGATTCTCCTGAACGATTTCACCCTTACACTAAAGGAACTGTAAAATAGAATGTACTTCCTTTACCTTCCTCACTTTCGGCCCAGATTTTACCGTTTTGTTTTCTCATAAATTCCCAACATAAGATAAGACCTAAACCTGATGAAGGTTCTCCTTCGGTTCCCTTCCGACCGGTTTTTTCATTCACTTTAAAAAGCTTGCTCTTCAAATCAGGGTTCATCCCAATTCCATTATCACTGATTGATATCCGCGCGAGTTTTTCATTTTCAAATGAGGAAGAAATCACTATTCTTCCTGCCTTCGGTGTAAACTTAACAGCGTTAGATAAAAGATTGCGTAAAACTATTTGCGACATATGTATATCAGCCATAACCTGCATTTCAGGAGGAATTTCGTTAATCACTTCCAATTCTTTTACTTTAGACTGTTCGGACAACAAGTTAATACATCGTTCAACCACTGATCTGAGATTTAAATTTGTTGGATTAACGGTTGTTAATCCGCGCTGCAACTGCGACCATTCAAGCAAATCATTGAGCAGGTCAGTTACTTTTCCGGCTGAAGTATGCATAGCGGATACAATTTCACGTAATTGATCAACGCTTATTTTGTCAAGCTCTTCCGAAAGCAAAGTTGTCAGGCCCAGGAACCCGCTTACCGGGCTTCGCAGATCATGCGAAATAATAGAGAATAATTTATCCTTTTCAGCATTGATGTGTTTCAGCTCTTCATTTTTATCTTTGATCAATTGCTCAGCAACCTTCAGGTTATCGATATCAACAAAAACTCCCATGTACTCCCTTTTCTTTCCGTCTGTTTTAAGAATATTCTGATCATGAATCCATTTATATTTACCGTCTTTCATTTTCCAGCGGTATTCAATAGTGATTCTTCCCTGTTTAGGGACTTCCCTAAAAGCAGCCAGGACTCTTTCCCGATCGTCAGGATGTAATTGATTTCGCCAAAAATCGGGTTTCGAAAGGAATTCCTCTTCAGTATAACCGGTTAATTCTTTAACATTTCCGGTAATCATTTCCAGATCAATCTCCGGATCAACAGGCGCTACAAAAATAGCAACAGGTAACGACGTTAGTAATAAGCGAATTCGTTCTTCACTTTTTTGTAAAGACTCTTCAGCTTGTTTCCGTTCAGTGATATCTGTGTGCGTTCCACTCATCCTGAGGGGCATTCCATTCCGATCACGGAGAACTATCATGGCCTGGTCATGTATCCATTTATATTGGTTATCCTTGGTCCGCAGTCGGTAATCAATTTCATAAAGAGCTGTTTTCCCTTCCAGGTGATTTTGCATTTCCGTCAAGGCTCTTGTCTTGTCTTCCGGATGAATCAGGTAGAGCCATTGTTCGGTTGTTTGTTCAAGTTCACTGATCTTATAACCAAGCATTTCTGCCCAAAGGTGATTACGCTTTATAACATTTGTGCTCAAATCCATGTCCCAGGTTCCTAACCTACTACCTTTGATAATAAATGACAGCCTTTGCTCACTCTCTTTTAGCTTTTCTTCGGCCAGTTTCCGTTCCGAAATCTCAGTCTTTAACGCATTGTTGATGATTCTTTGGCTCATAGATGAATACAAAATTCCGAGTAAGACTAAAATCATTAATGCAGAAATCATCCTGAACCACCAGGTCATGTAAATGGGTGGTTTGATTACAATTTCCTGTGAATACGCAACTGCACTCCAGTTACTTGAATAATTCTTCGCCATTACACTAAGTCTGTATTTCCCCGGCTTCAGATTAACATATTTAATTTTATCGAGCATATTCTGACTGGCCTCACGCCAGTCTTTGTCATACCCTTCGAGCTTATACTTGTAGGTTAGCAGTTCCTCATTTACAAATGAAATTCCTCTGAAATGAAACGAAGGTGAATTTTCGGTATAATAGAGTGAACAGGAAGCATTAAGCGGAAGCTTATTGCCACGATTGGTTTCGGTATAAAGCAGGCTGATTGTAGGTGCAGGTGTTCTCAGGTGGTTTTGGCCCGGATTAAAACAGGATAAACCTCTGTCGGTTCCTACCCAAACTCTTCCCTGCGAGTCGAGCAACCCCGCCGATCGGTTGGTTTCACTCCCAGCAAGGCCATTGTAGGTATTAAATACTTCCGGATCATTGATGCCATCCCATCTGTAAACCCCGTTATTGGTTCCAAACCAGTAGAAATTCTGCTTGTCCTGTAGAATAAAATATACCGGAGTTGTTATACTTAGTTTTTTATTCCTGTAAGGTTTGATTATCCCGTTACTGATAAAGTAAAGCCCATTCATGGTACCCACAAATTCGGTCCCTTTTTTATCTTTGTAATACGAAAATGAATTGAGTGGCTGCGATTCATCTTCAGTTTTTAGTTTTATTACCGTGTCGTTATTCACATGCCAGAGCCCATATATCCCGCCAATATAAATTCCATCCTTATCGCTTGCATAAATTTTTCGGACACCACTATTATAAAACAATTTATTATGCTCATACTCAACAATTTTATTACTCTTTAGGTAATATAAACTGCTGTTTGAACCAATCCATATCCTTCCAGATTTATCCTGGCATACAGAAGTAGCTTTAAATCCTTTTATAGATTGATACCATTGTATCTTATCATTTGCCATTAACATGCCAACTCCCAATGCATTAGCGCTAAACCAGATATTCCCTTTGGCATCCTTCATAATATCCAATACCCGGGTAAGGCTGTTCTGGTTTCCTGGAAATTCAATGGTTTTAAATTTATTATTCTTTAAAATGGATATCATGTTATTATGCCCGAGCACATAACGACCATCATTGGTTTCGATAATAGCAGTAACTTCATTTTCGGGTAAACCGCTGGTTTCAAAATAGTTTACCAGGGAAATATTACTTATTTTGTCGATACCTCGGCTGTCGGGGAACCATATATTATCCTCCTTGTCAATAAAAACTGAAGCTGCGCCATTGGAGGAAAATCCATTCTTAATTTTCAACGGAATGATTTGTGTGGATGAAAATTTGAGCAAATATTTTGAAAAGTTATTGCCAAAAAGCACATTTCCTGATTTTTCAATTCCTATAAATGGATAAAGAGCTACGTCTTCATTTTCAAGTTTGAAATTATTAGCTACTTGTGTAAACCTACCTTTATACAAAAATCCGATAGAATGTTTGGTTAATACCCACATTTTCTCTTCCGGCAATCCAGGGTTTCGGAATTTTACAGCTAATATTGCTTCATTGGTTTTGTTTACTATTTTATTCAGTTCGTAGTTAAGTGATTCCATCTTCAATACGATTAAACCAACCTTCGTGCTTAGATAAAAAGAACCGTTGTTATTAATAACATTGAATATGATGTTCTTATTTTTATCATTTGATACATCAAAATGTTTCCATACTTTATTCCGGAATACATCAAAACCATTATAGCTTCCGACACAAATTACAGGGCTGCTATTTATGTAAATAACAGACAATGAGGTAACATATGAATCGTGTTTTTTTAAAGCCGGCAGTTCAATAGATTTCCATTTCTGGCCAGTAAGATAAACTAATTTACCGGAATTTGCGAATGGAACAGCCCATATTATACCTTTTTCGTCGCACAGGATTTTGCGGTAATGCTGACCAGGTAATCCGCTTAACGAGTCATAATTCCGAAAAGTAAACCCATCATATTTTGAAATCCCCAGGTAAGTCGCAAACCACATAACCCCGTCTTTATCCTGGCACGCATCCGAAATAATTCTTGTAGGCAATCCATCTTGAGCTGCATAAGATTTAATGAAATATTGCTGCCCAACAGCAACTTCCTTCATTAATACCAATAACAGGAAAATACCGATGCAGGTGTATCTGATTTTCATTGCAATTGCTACTGAGTGGCTGAGAGTGTTTACTTTAATATGTTTTACGAGCATCCTGGTAAATATTTTAATCCGGAAATCTGGTTGATGGTTTTACTATTACATCCTTCGTATTTTCATTATCTATGGCACTTATCAAAATGGGAATGAATGGTATTAGTATCCATTAATAGAAGTTCTAATTGTGAAATAAAATGTTGAGCCTTTATTTTCTTCACTTTCAGCCCATATTCTACCACCGTGTTTTTCAACTAATTCCTTGCTCATAATCAGTCCAAGCCCCGACGAAAGCTCGCCTTCGGTACCTTTACGATTTATTTTTGCTGAAAGCATGAAGAGTTTATCGAGTATGTTTGCATTCATTCCAATGCCATCATCTTTAACTGAAACAAGTATAGTATTGAGGCCTGTTTCAGTAGCGCTGATTTCTATCTGACCGCCTTTAGCTGTAAATTTTATAGCATTCGAAACCAGGTTCCTGATTACTGATTCCAACATTTGGTTGTCGGCGACCAAGTTGATAGTAGCTGGAACATTGCAGATAATATCGATGTTTTTAGCTTTAGCTGATTCGGCTAGTATGTTGATGCATCGCTGAACGGAAGTAAGCAGCGTAAGTGTCTGGGGGTTGAAGCTGATGTTTCCGCGTTGAAGTTGGGACCACTCAAGCAATCCATGTAACAGTTGAATAATGCTGCTTGCAGAGGTATGGATAGATTTGGCCATTTCCCGGATATGGTCTTTCGAAAAACTATCAATTTCATTATTAATCATTCCGGTTAAACCAAGAATTCCGTTCATAGGGCTTCGTAAATCGTGCGAAACTATCGAAAACAATTTATCCTTCTCTTCGTTAATTTTTTCCAGACTCTTATTTTTAAAGAGAATTTCTCTCTGAGCCCGCTTGCGTAAGGTAATATCCGAAAGGATCACAGCAAAATGGTTTTCGCTGGACTGGTATATTTCGACTTCATAATATATCTTCTGTGTTCGCGAATACGACTCAAAATGAATAGCCTTGCCGGTTATAGCTACCTGTGTATACTTTTCTATTGTTTTTTGTGAGATTTGAGGAACTATTTCCAGAATCGTTTTCCCAAGCACATCCGCATTTCTGAAACCGGTTAATTCTTCATATTTTTCATTCATGTAAGTAAACCTATAATCAACAGGCTTTCCTTCGTCGTTAAATATCACTTCGTGAACCGCCAATCCTTGATTCATATTGTGTACCAACAACCGGAATTCGCGTTCGCTTGCAGCAAGGTTTTCTAATAAAGCGGTATTATCTTCCTGGTCTTTTAAAATTTTCCCAATGAGTAAAGTTGCAAGCGGATATATCCCGAGTATGGTAAAACTCATGGTTTTAAAGGCTATCAATCTTAATCCGGAAGGTATGGCAAATAGAAGAATAACCATCACGATATGTACAAGCAATCCAAAAAAATACAAATTGAAAGCGGAAACTGACTTTTTACTTTTTCGTTTTTTATAATAATAAAACGCACCAATCATGTACGACGACGATATAACAGAAATACCTGTTATTAAACCACTTCCACCAAGATATAAGCGGTAGACAAATGCTGGTAGCATTGCTATCAGGCCTGCGACAGGGCCAAAAAAAAGAGTACAAAGGCTAATTACAACGCTGCGACCATCAAAAATAACTCCTGGCGCCAGTTCAAAGGGATTAAGCATTCCAAGTAATGCAACTCCGCCAAAAAGCAGTCCTTGCAAAATCATACCTTCCAATGTGTCACGTTTCCAACGGGTAATAATAAATCCGGATAATACACTCACAGCAACCAGCAGTGATAAGTTGAAAATGAGCTCTAGAATGATCATCGGCAGTTGTAGAGATTAAAATTTAGTAGCTTAAAAAGCATCCGGTACATTATTTAATTTTCGTTGCCTGTACTATGATGTGGATTAATCTGCAGGTAAGTGGATGTAGACTAATCTTTTACCGGATTGGTTTATTGGGTTGTTTTCATTCTTGAAACAGGGCAGAAAACATATTATGATTGTGGTAAAGTGAAGATAAATGAACTGCCTTCACCTTCGCTACTCTCAGCCCAGATTTTTCCGCCATGTTTTTCGACAAACTCCTTACAGAGAATCAATCCCAGACCGGTTGATGGCTCGCCTTCAGTGCCTTTTCTGTTTATGTTTTCAGTTAGTTTAAACATTTTACTCACCATCTCAGGGGGCATTCCTATACCATAATCCGTAACGACTATACGCATCATATCATTATCGGTTTTTTGGGCTGAAATTTCAATAATGCCACCTTTAAATGAGAACTTAATCGCATTCGAAAGCAAATTCCTGACAATGGTTTCGAGCATATGAATATCAGCGAACACCACATTATGATCAGGTATATTTATCCGTAATTCGATACCTTTTTTATTTGCGGTATCCTTCATTAACTCAATGCTTTTTGTCAACGAACTTTTGAGAAACATGGGCTGAGGCTCGAAATTTATTTTTCCGCGCTGCATTTTCGACCATTCCAGCAGGTTCTCAATCAGCCTGTAAATATTTACAGCTGAAGTCCGCATGGTAGTAGCTATTTCCTTAAGTTCAAAAGCTGATAATTCTTCAATATCATCAACCATTATGGCTGTAAGTCCAAGGAAACCATTCATAGGTCCACGCAAATCGTGAGCCACGATGGAGAAAAATTTATCTTTCTCTGCACTATTTGCCTTAAGCAATTCATTTTTAAGTCTCAGCTCTTCTTCAGCCTTTTTACGTAGTGTAATATCTTTTGAGATGCAGGTAACCCACAATATGTTTCCCTGTGCATCCTTTATAGGATCTACCATGGTTATGTAGAATTTTTCTTCACCATGGGCAGTTACAACTTTTACCTCAATTTCACCTTTTTCACCTGTTTGGAAAACCCGTCGTACAAGCCTGAGACGTTTTTCGGCTTCATCCTGAGAGAAGATATCAAATGGAGTTTTTCCAATTATGTCTTCAGGTTTTTTCCCAAATGGGCTGGCAAATGCCTCATTTACATACCTGTATGTTTCATCATGATTAAAACTAAAAATCGGGTCGCTTGAGTATTGTACAAGTAAACGGTATTTTTCTTCGCTCACTCTGAGAGCTTCTTCAGCCTGTTTGCGCTCCGTCATCTCACGGCCTACGGCAATTACAACTTTTTGCCCAAACCACATGCCAGGGGAAAGCCTGATTTCTTTTGGAAAAACAGAGCCGTCATTTCGCATTCCCCAGAATTCGAATCGTACAGACTCGCCGTTATAAGCGTCATGAACATATCTGATAACCTGGTCCATATCATTCATGCCTGAAGCTGCAAGAAAGCCCGGATTTTTGTGAATAAAAAACTCCTTTTCATACTTATACAGCTTCTGAGCCGCAATATTCACATCAAGAAAACAGCCATCATTATCAAGTATGTAAATGGCATCATTCAGGCTATTAAAAATACCTTGGTAGGTATCTTCAGATGAACTTTGTTTCATTTTAGTTTCTTCAGTTTTCATAATAGTAAATACATTAATTTGACTCTCGTATAGCAGTGTAAATTATGGTTACATCAAAGTTCGACCTGAATAAATTCCTGTGTGTTTTCATTGTATATACCTAAGTTCATTGTTTAAGAAATTGCATACCTTTCTCTCGTCACCCAAAAAATGACTGCCAATCCGTAAACAATGCTCAAAAAGCATTTTATAAATCCACACTACCCTTTTGTCCATACAGCAATTTGTCGTAAACCAACATCGGGAAGAATACCGGATCAGTAAAGTTTTTTGCATTTTCATGCAAAACCCCTGAAGTTTATTCTCAATAATGGTTACTAAAAATGAAATATGAACGAAAACATTTGCCTAGATGTAGGTTTACAGCTCAAATAAATAACATCATCGGCAAAAGTCATTGTTATTTAGTTTTCAAATATACTGAATGTTCTTATCAATAAAATCAAATATCCTTGAAAATAAAATATATTTATCAAATACTTATCAACGGGAAAAATCAATCACTTATCTGATTAAGATGACAGAAACCGACATTGGTGTTAAATACCGATTATTCTACCAAACAGAGGTCCCCTACAGTTGTTGATTAATTCTGTATAACTTGTGCGCTGAGAAAAAAAAATACAGCCGTAAATCCTGTACTTTTGTCTTTGAAAATCTGACTTGAATGAAAATTATCACCTATAACGTAAATGGAATAAGGGCTGCTATAAGCAAAGGATTCCTTGATTGGCTTGAGGCTACCGATCCGGATGTAGTTTGTCTTCAGGAAATTAAAGCCCAGCACGATCAGATTCCTATTGTTGATTTTGAGGCTTTAGGTTACCACACATACTGGTTTCCTGCTCAGAAAAAAGGGTATAGTGGCGTGGCCATACTTTCAAAAACTGAACCGGATAAAGTCGTTTATGGAATGGGTATTGAAAAATACGACTTCGAGGGACGCTTCCTGCGGGCAGATTATGGCGACAAGAGCGTAATTTCGGTTTATCACCCTTCAGGAACAACAGGCGATTTAAGGCAGGCTTTCAAAATGCAATGGCTTGCTGATTTTCAGGACTACATCCTCGAATTAAAGAAAACACGCCCAAACCTGGTAATCTCAGGTGATTATAACATTTGTCACCGTGCAATTGATATACATGATCCTATACGGAATGCAACAAGCAGCGGTTTCCTCCCCGAAGAACGTGAATGGGTAACAGGCTTCCTGAATTGTGGTTTTATCGATTCATTCAGGTACTTTGTAAAGGAACCTCATCATTACACCTGGTGGAGCTATCGGTCAGGCGCCCGAAGCCGGAATTTGGGTTGGCGCATTGATTACCACATGGTTAGCGACGAGCTTGAGCAAAACATGCAACGCGCTGTGATTTTACCATTAGCCGTTCATTCCGATCATTGTCCATCGTTGTTGGAAATAAACTTTTAAAATTCTCTAATCAATACTAATTCTTTAACTTTCAAACAATGAATTATTCAATGTTACGCAAAGTAATCAGGTTAACGATAATCATATTGCTCGCAGGCGCTTTTACATCCTGCGTTTCAATGAAAAAATACAATGACCTTACAGCAAAATGCAATGAGGAAAGCGCCGGTTTAAACGCGAAAGTTGATATACTTAGTACCCAGGTGAATGAACTCACTTCAGAGAATCAGCGTTTAAAAAAGGATCTTGCCCAACTCAAGGCTGATACCCTGAGGCTAGGATCGGTACTGCGTTTACTAACAGCCGACTATAACGAGCTTGACCGCTCCCACGAATTGCTTAAATCGCAGTTTTCGGCTAATTTCGAGGACGCCGAGAAAGTAATGGCAGAGTTAAAAGCGTCGAAGGACAGTCTTTTAGTAAGGGAAGACCGCGTAAGGGCAATGCAGGCTGAACTTGATATAAAAGGCAAAAACCTTGCTGAAGTACAAGCTGCCTTGCGACGGAATGATTCAATTACCAATGCATTGCGGAAAGCAGTTTCTGATGCGCTTATGGGCTTCGAAGGCAAAGGCCTTACCGTCCATATGAAAGATGGAAAAGTTTATGTTTCGCTCGAGGAAAAACTGCTTTTTGCTTCAGGTAAATGGGATGTAAGTAAAGATGGAACTTCTGCACTCAAGGACCTGGCAAAAGTGCTGGAAAAAAATCCTGATATCAACGTGCTGATCGAAGGCCATACCGATAATGTACCGCTGAACAGTCAGAATCAGGTTAGTGATAACTGGGACCTGAGTGTGATGCGCGCAACATCGATAGTGAAAATACTTCTGGCAAACGGAAAGATAAATCCAACCCGTTTAGTTGCATCAGGACGTGGCGAATTTTTACCTGTTGAACCCAATACGTCGGCTGCAAACAAAGCCAAAAATCGTCGGACTGAGATTATCCTTTCACCCAAACTTGATGAACTTTTGCAGATTATTGGAACCAAATAAACGGCAACATCATTTAAAAGCGTAAATTTGCACCTCAGTACACAGGCAGGCAAGATTCAGATTTCAGAATATACAGGGGATTGTTGATGAAGTCAGCAATCCCTGATTGTGTGTAAAAACATCACCCATGACCAAAAATAACTAATGTTTTTCAAATGGTGATCAGGCTTCGGCCTGAAAAAATTTTGCACATCAAATTTTGAAACAAACCGTTGTTTTAAGAATATATACTATTGAATAACAACATAATGGCAAAAGAAATCACAGCAAAACTCATCCTGGAAGATGGCACTATTTTTATCGGGAAATCCTTTGGATTCGTAGGTTCGGTTGCGGGAGAAGTAGTTTTCAATACTTCCATGACCGGGTATCCTGAAAGTCTGACTGATCCGTCGTTTGCGGGTCAGATAATGGTGGCTACCTACCCGCTGATTGGGAATTATGGTGTTCCCGAAGCAAAAATGGTGGATGGCTTGCCCGATTTTTTCGAATCGGATCGCATCCAGGTTACGGCTCTTATAGTTTCGGACTATTCGGAGCAATACAGCCATTGGAGCGCTAAAAGGAGTCTTGGCGATTGGCTTGCGGAATTCAAAATCCCTGGTTTACACGGAATTGATACACGTGAGCTGACCAAGATTATCCGCGAAAAAGGAGCCATGATGGGGAAAATCGTTTTCGGAAACGATGATCCCGGCTTTCATGACCCAAACCAGGAAAACCTGGTTGCCAGTGTGAGTACTGATAAAGTGAAAACTTATGGAAACGGATCCACCCGAATATTGCTGGTTGACTGTGGTGTGAAATATAATATTATCCGCCATTTCCTGAAACGCGACACAACGGTGATCCGTGTTCCCTGGGATTACGATTATTCAAAGGAGAAGTACGATGGATTATTTATTTCGAACGGTCCGGGAAATCCTAAAATGTGCGAAGCAACTATAAAACATCTTGAAGTATCATTGAAACAAGATATTCCGATCTTTGGAATTTGCCTTGGGAACCAGTTGCTGGCGCTTGCGTCAGGAGCTGACACATATAAACTGAAATACGGTCATCGCAGTCATAACCAGCCTGTATTGCAATGCGGAACCAACAAAGCCCTTGTAACTTCACAAAATCACGGTTTTGCGATTGATAACGATTCCCTTTCCAGTGAATGGGAACCATTTTTCGTAAACCTTAACGACGGAACCAACGAAGGCATCAGGCACACAGCAAGGTCTGTCTTCTCGGTTCAGTTCCATCCCGAAGCCTCAAGCGGACCAACAGACAGCGAATATTTGTTTGATGATTTTCTGAAGGTGGTAAGGGAGAAAAAATAACCACGGAGGCGCAGAGGACACTGAGAAACACGGAGAATCATTTGAAAATTTCAAAACAATATTTTTTTTATGTTTCCTGTTGATTCATCCTTTAAAAATCAATTATGAAATTAACTCAGCGATTGATAACCGATATTTCCTTTAAAATAATAGGATGTGCAATAGAAGTTCACAAACAATTGGGACCAGGACTTCTGGAATCGGTTTACCAAACCTGCCTGGTTGATGAACTAAAAATGCGTGGATTGAAAGTTCAATCTGAATTGGGTATTCCTATATTATATAAAGGAAAAAATTTAGGTGGTCAACTAAGATTAGACATATTAGTTGAAGATATAATTATAGTTGAACTAAAGGCTGTTGAGGAAATGATTCCATTGTACCAGGCACAATTATTGTCATATCTTAAACTAACCGGAAAGCCAAAAGGACTTCTGATTAATTTTCATTGCGAGAGCATCCGAAGCCAAATGATATCGTTAGTTACAAATGAATTTGCATCACTTCCAATTGAATAAAAAAAGCAATGAGGCAACGAGAAAACAGATGAACACGCAGATAAATAAAATTAATGATCTTTAAGAAATTCCTCTGTGTCTCTTTGTGCCCTCTGTGTCTCCGTGGTAAAAAAAATCTCCACCGCTAAATAAATAGAATACAAATTTGCTCAAAAGAATAAAAATGATAAAAATGAAGAAAGTACTAGTTCTGGGTTCGGGTGCATTAAAAATCGGCGAAGCCGGTGAGTTTGACTACAGCGGGTCACAGGCTCTGAAAGCTTTACGCGAAGAAGGTATTTTTACCGTCCTCATCAATCCCAATATCGCGACAGTACAAACTTCAGAGGGAGTTGCCGATAAAATATACTTCCTTCCTGTTACTCCATTTTTTATCGAAAAAGTAATCGAAAAGGAACGCCCTGAAGGCATTTTGCTATCCTTTGGAGGTCAGACTGCATTGAATTGTGGTATTGAACTTTTTAAATCAGGCATACTTGAGAAATATAATATTAAAGTTCTTGGAACTCCGGTTCAATCCATTATTGATACGGAAGATCGTGAAATTTTTGCCGAAAATCTTCGCAAAATCAATATAAAAACTCCACGAAGTATTGCCGTTACAACTATTGATGACGCGCTAAAGGCTTCAGATACTTTAGGATTTCCAATTATTGTAAGAGCAGCATTCACGCTAGGCGGACAAGGTTCAGGTTTCTGTTACAACCGCGACGAACTGCTGAAACTTGCAGGAACTGCATTTTCCTATTCCTCGCAGATTCTGGTTGAAGAATCGTTAAAAGGATGGAAAGAAGTAGAATATGAAGTGGTTCGCGATTGTTACGACAATTGTATCACCGTTTGTAATATGGAAAATTTCGACCCGCTCGGAATTCATACCGGCGAAAGTATTGTTGTTGCTCCTTCGCAAACCCTTACCAACCGCGAATACCACAAACTCCGCAGCCTTTCGATAGAAATTGTGCGAAACGTTGGAGTTGTCGGCGAATGCAATGTTCAATATGCGTTGGATCCTAATTCGGAAGATTACCGGGTTATTGAAGTAAACGCGCGCCTTTCGCGCTCATCGGCTCTGGCTTCGAAAGCAACCGGATATCCGCTTGCATTTGTGGCTGCCAAACTGGCTTTGGGCTATGGACTTCACGAGCTCAAAAACTCTGTAACAAAGACTACCACCGCATTTTTTGAACCGGCTCTCGATTATATCGTTGTTAAAATCCCGCGTTGGGACCTGAATAAATTTATAGGCGTATCCAAAGAGATTGGCTCCAGCATGAAAAGCGTTGGCGAAATCATGGCAATCGGCCGCACGTTCGAGGAAGCCATCCAGAAGGGTTTGCGTATGGTTGGACAAGGGACTCACGGATTTGTTGGAAACCATGATATAGAATTTGAAGATATCGATCAGGCGCTTTCCGAACCAACCGATATGCGCATTTATTCCATTGCCAGTGCATTTGAAGCAGGTTATACCGTTGAGCGGATTCATGATCTCACAAAAATTGATAACTGGTTCCTGGTTAAGCTGAAATCCATTTACGACCATATGGTTCAGCTGAAAACACTTGATAAGATTGAGGATATTTCGGCAGAACTGATGAAAGCAACGAAGCAGAAAGGCTTTTCTGATTTCCAGATCGCACGATTTCTGAATGAACAACCCGGTAATATGCATAAGGAAATGCTGGAAGTCCGCAATTACCGGAAATCACTTGGGGTTATCCCTTATATCAAGCAAATCGACACACTTGCGGCTGAATATCCTGCTCAAACCAATTATTTGTACATGACCTATAATGGTTCAGCTCATGATATTATTCCTGAAAAAGATGGTAAATCCGTTATCGTACTTGGCTCCGGCGCATATCGCATTGGCAGTTCGGTTGAGTTCGACTGGTGCTCGGTAAACGCACTTACAACGGCCCGTAATGAAGGGTATCGCGGTGTAATGATCAATTTTAATCCCGAAACGGTTAGCACGGATTATGATACCTGCGACAGGCTCTTTTTTGACGAGCTTTCGTTCGAGCGCACCATGGATATTATTGAACTTGAACAACCCAAAGGCGTAATAGTAAGTACAGGCGGACAAATTGCCAACAACCTTGTAATGCGCCTGCACGGACAAGGTGTTCCAATTTTGGGAACAGCTCCCGAAAGCATTGATAATGCGGAAAACCGGCATAAATTTTCCTCATTGCTTGATACTTTGAAAATAGATCAGCCACGCTGGAAGGAACTTGTAGAGATAGAACAAATCTATGATTTTGTTGATGAAGTTGGTTTCCCGGTCCTGATACGACCTTCGTATGTGCTTTCAGGAGCAGCAATGAACGTGGTTTCCAACCGCCAGGAACTTGACTTCTTTCTCACCCTGGCGGCAAGAGTTTCGAAGGAATTTCCGGTCGTGGTTTCGGAATTTATCCAGAATGCTAAGGAGATTGAAATTGATGCCGTTGCTGACAAAGGAGAAGTAATAGCGTATGCCATTTCCGAGCATATTGAGTTTGCGGGCGTGCATTCGGGCGACGCAACTATTGTGTTCCCGGCACAAAAAATGTATTTCGAAACTTCACGACGTGTGAAGAAGATTTCGCGGGATATTGCAAAGGCGCTCAATATCAGCGGGCCATTCAATATGCAGTTCCTGGCACGTGACAATGATATTAAAGTTATTGAATGTAACCTTCGTGCATCAAGGAGTTTCCCGTTCGTGAGTAAAGTTATCAAAATCAATTTCATTGAACTTGCCACAAAAATTATGCTTGGTATGGCAGTTGATAAACCAGGCAAATCAGCATTTGAAATGGATTATGTAGGGATTAAAGCCTCACAATTTTCGTTCTCGAGACTTCAGAAAGCCGATCCCGTGCTGGGTGTCGAAATGGCAAGCACAGGTGAAGTAGGCTGCATTGGCGAAAATTACTATGAAGCGCTACTGAAAGCAATGCTATCTGTTGGTTACAGGATTCCTAAAAAGAATATACTGTTTTCCTCCGGAGATTCCCGTTCCAAAATTGAATTGCTTACCAGCGCAAAAATGCTGGTTGAACGTGGATACAATCTTTTTGCGACCCGTGGTTCGGCAAAGTTCCTTGCTGATAATGATGTGCCGGTAACCACTTTATACTGGCCCGACGAAGCCGAATCGCCCAATACACTCGAATACCTGAAGAGCCGCAAAATCGACTTGGTTATCAATATTCCGAAAAACCTTTCGAAAACGGAACTTTACAATGATTACGAGATTCGCCGGGCTGCGGTTGATTTCAACATCCCGCTGATTACCAATGCACGACTCGCCAGCGCTTTTATTTATGCGATCTGTAAATTGCAGCCAGAAGATATAGCGATCAATAGTTGGGATGAGTATTGATTGCGGGTGCTGCGACTTTCAGTCGCAGTATGCTACAACAAGGGTGCTGCGACTTTCAGTCGCATCTTCCCAAACAGAATAAACTGGCTTTACCTGGCACGTATCAGAAGGAAGACACGCAAACCACGGATATTTCGATTCCGGGCCATGCGTCGGGTGCTGCGACTTTCAGTCGCAGTTCGCTACAACTGATTACCTTGGATTTATCCGGACAAACACAACATCTTTTTACCGGTGTTAATGCGCCATGTTACGTTGCACATCAAATAAAACAAAACTGTTTGGATTACCCTACCCGGATTTCAGATCCCTGCTAACTATGGTAAAAGAGATATCTGATTTTACTTTACCTGGTAAAACCTTTATTCTTTATTCTTTATTCTTTATTCTTTACTATTTTCCTTACGGTAAATCCTTCCGGGCCCAGTATTTTAATAAGATAAATACCACTTTTGAATTCATCAAATTGTATCGCATTTTTGTTGGATTGTAAGGTAATACTTTTTAATAACCGGCCCGAAACAGTAAATATCTCCGCTTTTAAATTTCTGTAATCGGAACATGTTATAAATAATTGCTCATTAGCTGGGTTAGGAAATACAGAAACCGAACTACTTAAATCATCCGGATCAAAAACAGATGTAATTTCGTTTTTTTTATGGGCAATATATAAATCATTTGAATTCCATAAGTTTTTATCCGATCTTACAAATACCACCCATTCCAGGTCATCCGACATCGAAGGCTGTGAATTGTACATAGAAGTATCATTAATACCTTTTATTTGTTGAAATGTAGCTATTGAAAAAGTATCTGCGGGAGTTGCCCTTGTCAGTTGATGCAGTAAAGGTTTCCCGTTATTATACGAAGCACCCAGAAAATAGGTAAGTCCATTTCTTGAAAGCTGACCCGGACCTAATTTATATCCCTGAGGTGCCTGCAATGTTCTGACAAAATCGAATGAAGTAGAAGCAGATCTTGAAAATTGAATGATACTATCCTGGGTTGTATACATAAAAAGTTGATCCTGGGCAGAATTAAGAGAGACCCCACCTAAAAACTTGATTGAAATCCCTTGTAATTTTATTGTATCAGGTGTACCGAATTCTGATGCAACCGTGTTGCGGTGCGCATAGTACAAAGGATAAGTAGAAGTAAATGAAAGCGCATTTTCGACAACATAATATATATCCAATTCATTATCCGACAACCAAAGGGACATCGGATATTCCCCCGGAGTAATAGTAAGCGGAATAAGAGCAGGTGTATTGAAATAACTACTTGTATTGTTTCTTCTGCTGCACACGAATCTTCTTTGTTGGGTGTAATATATGCTAAGTCCATCAGGCGAAACCCAGGGATATCCTTCAGCGGTATTAAGAATATTGATTTCTGACAATGCCCTTATGCTCTCATACGCATACGTTGACAAAATACTTGTTTGATTACAGGGTGCTACTGCCTGCTTTACATCGTTCAGAACCGGTACCCCATTATGATCGGCAAAAAGATTTGATGGATTCTGTGCATATACTGTTATTGAAAACAATACAACTGCAGAAAGTATTAATTTTTTCATATTGGGTATAAATTAATGTTTACTAAGTTGAGATTGTATATGTGTTTTAAAAACACTCTAATCAAAGTATTGTGTAAGCACAGATTATCATTTCCCCCAAACACTAACTACTCTTATGTTTCCGCTAGCTCAGATGCGTTTCACTTAGCTCTCAACCCATCCCGAAGCTTAGTGACGGGATCCAATCGCTTTAGCTATAGTACTCCCGATTATGTATTTCTCCTACCCTATTTCATAGTCTGGTTTTGAGATTTTTCAAACAGAGTTAAGCATGTCATTTATTAACCACTTCTCTGACAAAGGTTTTTTTGCGGGTGCTGCGACTTTCAGTCGCACCTTCCTGCTAAAAACAAGATGGATGTTCCCGCCATGCGTCAGGATGAAGACGCGTACATACCTGCTTTTCAGCGCATCAGCCAATATTTCTTAACTGCATATCTGTGGCAGCTTACTATCAAAACTTAATTCTGTCTTGTCAGTTTATACAAGTCTTTATAAGTTTCATGGATGCGATAAAATTCAATTTTATCTGTTGTTGTTTTCAAATAAAATTCATTACTAAGAAGATGCGTCCAATCCAGGTTTGTGTTCCATGCACATTCGTTTACAAAGATAATTGTAGAATCAGCAATAGAGTAACTTCCTCTGCATAAACCCGGATAATAGCCTACACTTTCAGAAGGGGAAAGTACCGTTCCTTCCCACGTATTTGATGTGAATGTCATTGTAATGTCTGATGCCAATCCATTGAAATATGGATTATTGCACTGAAAAGTACCAACGTATATTCCTTCCGGAATTTTTACTACTTCGGGTTCCTGATTAGTTTCCTTTTCTTTACAATTGTAAAGAGCGGCTAAACAAAAAATTAGTATTAAAAAATTTCTTTTCATTGTTTCATTTTTAAATAAATCCTGGTCAGAAATTTCATGCTATAAATAATCGATATCAGTTGAGGCTTTTAATAGTGGTGATTTGAGTACTTCTTGCCTTTTAACCAATCCGCCTGATGCGGACGGACTACCATCCCTATTCAAGATTAATTATATAATTCTCCCTTCTTTCCCCCTCTGTTAGCGGCAAGCATTTATTTGTAGCGAAAACCATTGTCGTAATAAATAATACTTCCATTCAAATCATTAATTATCGCATTTGGGTATTGATTATCCTTGGGGTTTACTTTCCAGACTCTGGTAAATTTGCTTACAGTAGAACCTGTTCCGACATTTAAGTTATAATAACCTAATTCACAATCAAAGCAGTCAGATTTGAATTCCTCAATACTTTCAGCGTAAAAGCCATCTTTATTTATTTCGCTTATGAATTTGTCAATCACACTATTCTGGTGCATTGATGGTCGTGAGGCTGGAAGTGCTTCATCTATTATATATCCAGTTAAACTGGTATACTTTCCAAATGAGTCAAAATGAAAAATCAATTCATTTGAAAAAACATTTAAGTTTTTAATAAACTGCCGGCATTCTACATGGCAACCTGATTCGTCCTTCTCTAACGCATAGAACTGATAGTGATTAATGCTCAGATGATTTGCACTAAATAAGGATTTTGTAAAATTCAAATCAGTTTCTGACAAAATAATTGAATCAGGATTGTTTAGAATTCTCCTTACACAATATTCGTTTTTTGTTGATACTCTCTCACATGAAAGAAGTCCAATTAATATCGAAATACCTAAAATTAAAAAAAAATGTTTTTTCATTGTGTTTCGATTATAATTGTGAGATTGAAAATAGTCTTTAAATTTATACATTAAGATTTCTGTGAGTCATGATGCT
This sequence comes from Bacteroidales bacterium, assembly GCA_963665485.1. Lineage (GTDB taxonomy): Bacteria > Bacteroidota > Bacteroidia > Bacteroidales > UBA4417 > UBA4417. The sequence continues at coordinate 4,993,829 of OY762227.1, forward strand.
GACTGATAGTTTTTTAAACTTGCTCGTAATGGTTGAGGCTATAATTGTGCCTGCTTTGCGTTCTTATCCTCTCTCAACCCATCCTGAAGCTTAGTGACGGGATCCAATCGTTATAGCTATAGTGATCCCAATTATGTATTTCTCCCGCTGGTTATATGCATGGATTCTTATTTATAAGCAGGATTTTATTAAATTCATTCTTTGTAACTGTATTATTAATTTGCTGAAAAGTTCTGCAAAATTTTCGATTTCTATACTATTATAAGGAGCGATATTACATTTCATCCGTATAAAACTTTCGTCTTCTCCAATTTGTGTGTTCAATAATAGATTCTTGTTGCTTATGAACTCTTTTCTTAGTTCCTGGTTTTTAAAAATCTCATATGCAATAGTTTCATTCGAACATTCGATTCCAAAAAGGTTGTCAAAGTCAGACAAGCCTGTCTTAATTCTTTTCCGATTAAACAACCTCTCTAAAAAATTTAATCTCCAGATATTTAAAGTTAGTTTGTTGTCGCGCAAAAGTGCCCTTATTTCGATATAATTAGAGCCGATTTTACCCTCCCCTTCATCAAATATGCCTTGGTGAATTTCAATGGATGTCCCGTTAAAAATATATGTTATTTTCGCCGTGATTATTCCATCTGGAAAATTTGCTTTTGAGTATTCACTAAAATAGAGTTCTCCATTGAGTCGTTTAGCTAATTTCGCCCAATCTTGTCGAACTGAATCTATAGAATTCATAAATAAATGTAGTTTTCTTAGCTTTGCCTATAACATTCCAAGTCTATAAATTGTACCTTCTTCAATTCTTACCCTCTCTTAACCCATTCCGAAGCTTAGCGACGGGTTCTCATCGTATAGCTATTATAATCCCAATTATGTACTTCTCCCGCCCATATTTATAACCTTGGTTTTGAGATTTATCAATCAAAGATAAGCATGTTATTAATTAACCACTTCTCTGATGAGGGTCTCTTTTATTTACATGGATTCTTTGTTATGCACAGATTTTAATTTTTCCTGGTGATAATTTCTTTCAACAAAAAGTCTGCATTAAAATTTGCTAATTTGTCTCCAATTTCGATCTGTTTTCCTTTATAGTTAAAGCTTAAAATTACAGGATTTCTGTCACTTATCCTAAATCCATTTCCGCCCCAATATGTATTTGATTTTTTATTCCTGTCAATTTTGATGTTCCTTATTGAATCTAAGTCATAGAATCTTGTGCTTTTAAAGCCGAATAAATGTTTCACTAATGTCAACGTATTCTTGTCTAGTTTAAGTTTAATCTTTCCAGTTAACATCCAAAGAATTTGAGTTATTGAAAAAATTAACAACACTAAACCAGCAACGAAAAATAATAAGTTTTCAATGTTAACTGGATTTAAGAGTTTAATTGTCGTGAAGTTTGTCAAGAGAAAATATGAAAAAAGAACAAAGAAAAGTACCCAAAAGAAAAACGACCACCAATCTTTTCTAGCTAATAATTCCAATTCGATAGTTTCAGTTGTCATATTTTAATTGCTGTCAAAGTTTAGAAAGTTGAAATCAATTTCTATTGTCTTGAATTACTGGAATCCCCCGCTGCGCATATCCTTTCGCTTGGCTAATACAAATCTACAACAATAACATTATCCAGTAAACCTTGTTCTCCGCTGTAATCCCTTGCTCTACCACCTCGCGAATGGATTACCTTCGGTGAGAAGAGTTCGCGCGGCAGCGGGGAGCAACGGCTACGTTTGTTATGGCTCGTTATTTTTTGACTATCGGTCGTACTTTCAAATAGTCTTCTATCTTAATATTCTTTGGTAAAGCTTTCTGTAGTGATTCTGTCGGTTTGAACCAAACAACAATAGTGTCTTTTCTACTTCGAAGTTTTGTTTCACTCATGCAGATTGCTACTGGGAAAAGTTTCATATCCTTCGCCAAAGTCTCGTCATCTAAACTTTGCTTTCCCTTCTCATTACCGATTAGCACAGGATAAAAATCATTTTTCGTTGTTTCTAAGTTCAAAAGTAATTCTTCATGCTTATTTTTTGCCTGGATTACATCTTTCTCCGTGTAGTGCATTGTTGTTAAATAGTTGTTACTGCAGCAATAAAAGCTTAAATAGGAGTTCGGCAGATTATCCTGTTTCCAATTAGGATTATAGTTCTTGTAAAATACGCCATGCTCATTAAGCACTATACCTAAAGGTTTCAATTGATCAGAATTCAGAAACAAAAATTCAGGTTTTGCCGGGTTTGTCCAACTACAAATTACCACGATTGCAATAAATGCTAAAAAAAGTTTAGTTTTCATGATTTCAAATTTTTATAGTTAATACTGGGTTTTTCTATAATGAGCCATAACTTATTAATACCATCAAGTTTATCCTACTTTTAATTAGTTATTTTTCAACTTCCGGCTCCGGTTTGCTTCTATTCAATACCTGAATTTCTCTACCACCACGCGAAAGGATTACCTTCGGTGAGAAGAGTTCGCGCGGCAGCGAGGGTTGGCTTTTTTGTCAATATTTAGGTTTCCAATTTATGTCGAATTTTTTTGCTTGAAAACCAATGTTTCCAAGGTCAATGTTTAAAGCTGTACTGTCGTGGTCGTCACTAGAGAAATTGTCTATAATTAAACAAAACGAAATTAGTAAGTTGTAATCACAATCTTTGTCTGCGATGATTTTGTAGTTATCACCCGCAAACCAACTTACAGCTTTTTTGTCCCACCAGGCAACTTGAATATTATTTTTGTAGATTGAATATTTTCTGCCTCGATGACCATAAATGTCATAAGTATCGTTACCTACTTGGCAATTGTAATGTAGTTTCCAAAACGAATTAGTTCTAAATTTAATGTCATAATTGTCCCGTTGGGTTATGTCATACATTGCCTTAAACCAAGAAAGTCTTTTATTAATTGTCATTCTTGGTATCCCATAATTATTCTCATATAGATTTACGACAGGGAGTAAATTAAATAATTCTCTTGTTGCATAATGAGTCAGTTGTCCATCGGTAAAAATCTGATATTTGTCACCAATTGAAATTTTCTTTTGATTAATGTCTATTTCCATATTTTGGTTTTTTAAGCTTACGCCCAACTTGTTAATAACACCAACTTTATCCTACTTTTAATTAGTTATTTTTCAACTTCCGGCTCCGGTTTGCTTCTATTCAATACCTGGATTTCTCTACCACCACGCGAAAGGATTACCTTCGGTGAGATGAGTTCGCGCGGCAGCGGGGGTTGTTGTGCCCAGTAATTTTTCAATGTGGTACTACAATTATAATTATTAAATTTTGAGTGATGTTAATCTCTTTTATTACTGTCCATTTATTGTCCTGTTTTGTACAAAAAATCAAGCCTCCAAAACCTTTTTCCGAAGCATTGTAAAAGTCAATGTAGAGTATAAAATTTTTATTGTCTGCAGAAACTGAAGGATAAGTTAAAGTTACAATACCTTCACAATCTGTATATTTTGACTGGAACTTTTTCCACTCAGAAACAGGGTCATAAAGCCTGATGCCATTCTCTGATATTGCAAGGGCTGATTCCTTTTTTCTTTTCTTTTCACTGATAAACTTAAATTTAAAATGCCTTATGTGAATTCTTTCTTCTTGACTATTTAAGATATCAAAGGCTGAAGCCAAATCTTTCCACGGTTGACTCGCATATATTGTATCTTTCTTAAGTTGATCCAAAAACAAACAGTCATCAGAAAGGCGAATATCATAAGTTCTATCTTTTATATAGAATTTTTTTGTTTGAACGCGATTAGGCAAATAATCGTTGAGTATAAAATCGAAAATCGAGTCAGCCGAATTCTGACTATACCCCGAGATAAAAACAAATAATAATGCTAGTTTAATGATGAATTTTTTCATCGTTTGTTAGTTGTTGGGTTTTGTCTTATTATTGGGCACAACTTGTTAATACCATCAACTTTATCCTACTTTTAATTCGTTATTTTTCAGCTTCCGGCTCCGGTTTGCTTCTTTTCAATACCTGGATTTCTCTACCACCACGCGAAAGGATTACCTTCGGTGAGAAGAGTTCGCGCAGCAGCGGGGGTTACCTTAGTTGACTGCTTCATTGATCAAGGTCCTTTTTTATTTACATGGATTCTTTGTTATGGGTTCGTGCTTATTATAATTCATTTATATTCAAATATATTTTTCCACTTTCTATAGCCTTTCTCCTTTTCTTAAACAATAAGTCAGTTAAACTTATCCTACCGTCTAATATATAAATTATGTCAATCCCGTCCATGATGATAATTGATTTAAAATCTGGAGAAATTGCCTCACTTGTCACTCCATCTATTGTCACCATTAATCCAACGGCTGTTTTAAATTTAGTTTCAACCTTATAACAAAAGGATGCTAAATCACTTCTACTAACTTGTTGTTTCCATTTTGCTTCGAGTAAATAATCGGTTCCTTGAAATGTAAAAGCTCCATCAATTTGTTCTCCATAATTTTTAAATGACCCTTTTGGCTCTAAATCATATAATAAAAATAGATCATAAAGGAATTTTTCAAGTTCAAACCCTCGTTTTTGAACATCTTTTGTAATAGCAAGCTGATTAAACCTTTCTCTTAAAATTTCCAATTCTTCACTTAGTGATTTGTTTTGTTTGATTTTTTTTTCGGTTTCAATCTTTCGCTTTCTCGATTCTTCTTGCTCTTGTGTAATCTGTATATAACCCTTGGTATGAGATCTTAGTTTATTGACAGCTTCTTTTGCTCGTTTTGTCTTTGTCCCATCTTCATCCCAATATTTCAGATTGCTAAAATCATCAAAATCCGTAACGGCGATAAGCAAATTCATTAGGTCATTTTTATAAATATCCTGTCTGTTTAGCATTCTTTCAATCAATTCTTTGATACTTTCTCTTTTTGTACCATTCCAATTGATTGTACTAATAATTGATTTATTATCAATAGACAGCTTAATAAAGTCTTGCAAATCCTCTTTTTTCCAAAAGATTACAGGCAAGGCTTCCTTTAAAGCAATTATCGCTTGTGGTGATATTTTTTTATCTACACTCATTGCCTATACTATTTCATTATTCGTAACTATATGCGTTTTGGGTTATCATGCTATCTATTTCTTTAGTTGTTACTACCTCTCTCAATGTTTTCAATTTCGATTGAATTATTACAGGAGTCTTTTTAATTTTATTTTTCAACTTTTCATTAAGCCAATCAATATTCCAAAGTTGAATTTCATTATCAGAAAGTAGTTTACAAATAGGCTCATCATAAATAATCGTAGAATCAATTTTAATAGTCAGTCTTTGTAACCATATTTTCAAGAATGTTGAATTCGGGATTTGTTGAAATTTATTATGTATCCTTTTTGAGATTTGTTTTTTATTTTCTTTGGCTTTTATCTTTTTTATTAAAAGCGATAGTATCATTATTGAAGTTGGAACAACTCTTGGATTTCGATAGGCAATTTCGGTCACTAAACTTATCAAAGATTCTATGTTTGAATCTACTTTTCCACTTTTCTTCAAGACTTCTAAAAAATCTTTCATTTGTGTGTCTAAAGTTCCAGAATTCGGAAATTGTTCAGACAATAAGTACAATTGAATTAACCATTTTTGTTTATTCTCTGCTATTCGTCTATTAGCAATCCAATAGCGTTTATCAGGCTTTAATGAGCTTTTTATAACATTATCTGAGGCTTCTGTTTTCCCAGCATTAAGTTTTAATCCCATATCGGAAAGGATTTCAGATAATGCTTTTGTTATTTGTTCAGCTTCAAAAGGGTTATTTGTGAAGATTCTATAATCATCCCTATAACGAAGAATTCGGTAATCTAAGATACTTAACTCAACTATCTTTATTGTAAGCAATTCGTCTACATATCCAAGAACTATTTCAGCAATGAAATCCATTAGAGTACTTCCTTGAGGAATACCATTGGTTTGACCATAACTCATGTCTTGTATATGATTATCAATAGCTACACCAATTAAGGAATTTTTAGTCCGATTTTCTTTCTTTTTAGCTTCAGGTTTACCGTGTATAGCCCAGCTAATCGAATGTGTGTAAATTGAACCATAGCAATCGGTAATATCAGTTTGAAGCATGTAATGATAATCGAGCGAAAGAGTAATTGATTTTTGTTCAATCATTTGCCACCAAGTGAAAATCTGCGATTCTTTATCTGTTTTTTCTGCACTTTCGGATACCATTGGTAAACTTTGGCATTCTATTTTGTCATTTATTTGATAGTCGCAGAATTTTTTCTTTATTAATTTCCAATTCTCATTCTCTGTAATACAATGAACAAGTGAAACATAAATTGCAGGATTTATTAACTGAAATGGGCGCCAAGCATATTTCCCATCCTTATTATTTAAGATGAAATAATTTATATCATCAAAGTCCCTTGGATTAATATTCCTGTATTCTGAAAGCTTTTTCCCAGTCAGTTGTTTATCAATTAGGTTCAATAAATTCTGAAACGAAAAGTAAGTCGGAAGGTCAAAATTCACATAATTCTTTTCTTTTAGTAGGAATTCTCTTGCTTCAATCTCGTTTAATTCAATTATACTTTTCATTATCAATAGTTTCTTGATGATTCGTAGTTTTATCTAGCATGACGCACAACGAGTCTGTAACCACCCCAATGGTTGTTATTTTTCATATAGTTGCCATTGCTGAATTGCGTAATGCCATTTCAAATATACACCTTTTCCCTATATCTTTATTCCCTATATATAAATTAAGCCCGGGCACAGTCGCCATTCCATACCTGGACTTAAGATCCCTCCCTAATATTTCTCCTTCTGGAATCCCCATTCGCGCATTACATTTTTGTACGTGTCGGGGTAGTTAGCTTTAAGTAGATAGATGAGCGCTTTATGCGTTTTATTAATGGTTTTGCGCAGTTCGTTCTTGGTGCCTACTTTGCCGGCTACGGTTCCATCAACAGCGGCTGCCTGTGAAAGCAATGTGTTATAGCTTTCCAAAGTGGCCTGCCAGAAAGCGGCACCGTATTTCTCATTCGTAAACCCGTGGGCCGTAATGGCTGCCACGGTATGCGATAAAGCGGCGGCGCGTTTGTTGCGGTCGCGCGGAATAATTAAATTGCTGCCTACATGCTCTATCCCAAACTGAGGATAATACGAAGGGGCGTTTTTCTTTTCGTATTTGTAAACCGGGTTGAGATGTTTTACCACGGAGGCACTAAGAACACGGAGAAACACGGAGGAAGGAAAGTTATTTCGATTTCGGGACAGGGTAAGATTTTTTTACCACTAAGGCACTAAGAACACGGAGGATCACTAAGTCGTGTTATTACAGAGCCTTAGTGCAACTTAGTGAACTAAGTGCCTTAGTGGTTTTTTAAATAAGTTGAATTATTACAGAGCCTTAGTGCAACTTAGTGAACTAAGTGCCTTAGTGGTTTTTTAAATAAGTTGAATTATTACAGAGCCTTAGTGCAACTTAGTGAACTAAGTGCCTTAGTGGTTTTTCTTGTTATATTTCTCCGTGTGTCTCTGTGTTCTCCGTGCCTCCGTGGTTTTTTTCACTCCGTGCCTCCGTGGTATATTTTAAAACTCTTCTACCCGAATAATATCCCGAATACCTCCTCCACTTTGCCCACCCCAGTTACTTTAATCCCCCATTTATCCGTTTTCAGTCCTTTCAGGTTGTGGCGCGAAACAAGTATTTGTTTAAACCCCAGTTTTTCGGCTTCGGCAATACGTTGTTCAATTCGGTTTACGGGCCTGATCTCACCCGAAAGTCCTACTTCGCCGGCAAAGCAAATTTGCTGGTTGGCCGGAATATCTTCGTTCGACGAAAGTATAGCACTTACAACCGCCATATCAATAGCCGGATCATCCACGCTGATGCCCCCGGCAATATTTAAAAATACATCTTTAATTCCAAGCCTGAAACCACAGCGTTTTTCGAGCACAGCCAGCAACATATTCAATCGGCGGCTGTCGAAACCCGTGCTCGACCGTTGCGGCGTGCCATAGGCAGCTGAACTCACCAATGCCTGTACTTCTATCAGCATAGGCCTCATACCTTCGATGGTGCTTGCAATGGCAACTCCGCTGGTAGGTTCTTCGCGTTGCGAAATCAGAATTTCGGAGGGATTGGTTACTTCGCGCAAACCGGTATCGCGCATTTCGAAAATCCCAAGTTCGGAAGCGGAACCAAAACGGTTTTTTACTGCCCGCAATATCCTGTATCCATGATTGCGGTCGCCTTCGAACTGCAACACCGCATCCACCATATGTTCCAGTATTTTCGGGCCGGCAAGCGCGCCATCTTTGGTTATATGCCCGATAAGGATCACAGGAACACCGGTAGTTTTTGCAAAGCGCTGCATCTCGGCAGCAGTTTCACGTATTTGCGAAATACTGCCTGCCGATGACTCAATCAGGTTGGTTTGCAAAGTCTGAATGGAATCGACAATTACCAATCCCGGCTGCACCGTTACCACATGCTGAAAAATGCTTTGTGTATTGGTTTCGGTAAGAATATACAGGTCAGGATCGTTGTAGCCAAGCCTGTCGGCACGCATGCGCAATTGCTGTTCGCTTTCCTCGCCCGAAACATAAAGTATCTTCACCCCCTGCATATTCAGGGCAATCTGAAGCATGAGTGTCGACTTCCCTATACCTGGTTCACCGCCCACCAAAATGAGCGAGCCTTCCACCAGTCCACCGCCAAGCACACGATCGAGCTCGCCGTTACTGGTTGTTATGCGTTGTTCGTTACCCTGTGCTATTTCCCTGAGTTTTACCGGGCGCGATTCGGTAGTTTTAAAGTTGCCTGAAGTTTTAGCCGCGGATTCATCGCGCTGCACTACTTCTTCCACAAAAGTGTTCCATTCGCCACACGAAGTGCATCGCCCCATCCATTTAGCGGATTGAGCTCCGCAACTCTGACAGAAGAATACGGTTTTGGTTTTTGCCATGGGGTAAAGGTAGGGAATAATGCGGATTGGGGATTGCGGATTGGGGATTGGGGATTGGGGATTGCGGATTGGGGATTGCGGAATGGGGATTTCGGATTTCGGATTTCGGATTGCAGATTTCGGACTTCTGACTTCTGACTTCTGACTTCTAAATCCGAAACTTCAAATCCGCTACCTGAAATAGTATTTATTTCCCGAGAATTTTATTCTCAATCCCCGTTGTTGAATACCCTTCAAGGAATTCAATGGTAACAATTTCGCCGCCTTTGTTTTTTACAATATCATAACCTACAATATCTTCGGGCTTGTAATCGGCGCCTTTCACCAGGATATCAGGTTGGATTGTTTTGATAAGATTGTAGGGAGTGTCTTCACCAAAATATACAACAGCATCCACAAATCCGAGAGACGCAAGCACAAACGCGCGAGCAACTTCATCCTGAATCGGCCGGTTGGCGCCCTTGATTTTACGCACTGATTCATCTGTATTCAGCCCAATAACAAGAAGATCGCCTAATTCGGAAGCCGCAGCCAGGTAATCAATATGCCCGAGATGCAGAATATCGAAGCAGCCATTGGTGAACACAATTTTCTTCTCCTGAAACTTCCAGATGGCAAGCAATTGATTGAAATCACTGTCGGAATAGTTGAAAATCTTTTTCCTGATTATTTCAAGCCTTTTCATTTTTACGATTATTTAGAACCGGTAATAAAATTAACGAAATAATTCCAACTAAAACAATCGTCACGTTTTGGGAGGTCCATATCAACCAGCCCAACGCGTAGCCTTGTATACTTGCAACGCCATACAGCACAAGCGTTTCAGCAACTATCGCAGGGTAAATTCCAATTCCTCCCTGAACAACCATAATTCCGATTGTTCCGAACACAAGGATAGCCAGGCCGGCATCAAGGCCTAATCCGCTGCTATCAGGAATGCTGAAGAAAACCACATAAGCCATCAACAAATAAAGTGTCCAGATGGCAGATGTATAGAAGAAGAATAACCATTTGTTCTTTACGTTAACAAGGGATTTCATTCCTTCAACAAAGCCAAGCGCCATATTTTTTATTTTGATGAAAAATTTATTCGCAATAATTTTCTTTCTGAAAACAAGAAAAATTATACCAAAAACAACTATGAAGGAAATAGAGAGAATGGTAAAAGCTCCCGAAAGGTTGTAACTAAGATGCAATTTTGACTGAAGCGGCTTATATATATTTTCATCGATATAGCCTGAAAGTCGTTCAGCCTGTAGAGCAAGGTTAAGAAAGAACAGGATGACGAAAACCAGCATGTCGAGTACGCGTTCGGTTATCACGGTACCAAAGGACTTCTGGAAAGGTACATTCTCATATTTGGTAAGAATGGTACAGCGGCTGACCTCGCCCAGGCGGGGCAAGGCCAGATTCGCAAAGTAACCAATCATAACGGCAAAGAACATATTCCTGTTTCCCGGTTTGTACCCCATGGTTTCAACCAGCATTTTCCAACGCAAAGCACGTAAATAATGACTCAGAATCCCAAGGGGAATTGCCATAGCTATCCACCAGTAATTGGCGTTGCCCATGGAATGGATGATTTCCTGCTTCTGCTCAGAAGAGAGATTATGCAGAAATATCCAGATAAAAAAAATCCCGATACCCAGGAATACAGAGAAACGAATTATATTCTTGAGTTTAGGATTCAAGGCGTTTTAGCTTAGTTTGTTCTGCGAAGTAGGGAATACAATGGATGGCTTGTGCTTTTTCGCATCTTCAAATTCCATCTGTGCAAATGAAACAATAATAACCAGGTCACCAATCTGGGCTTTGCGGGCAGCGGCTCCATTCAATGAAATAACGCCGGTACCACGTTCGCCGCGGATCACATAGGTTTCGAGCCTTTCGCCATTGTTGATATTTACAACCTGAACCTTTTCAAATTCAATGAAGTTTGCCGCATCCATCAGATCTTCGTCGATGGAAATAGAGCCGATATAATTCAGATTAGCCTGAGTAATGGTGGCCCTGTGTATTTTTGATTTTAAGACTTCAATTATCATAGGGCTGCAAAATTACGAAATATTCTTTTAGAACAATTTCTCCCTTTTCTTATTGGGAAATGTGTTATTCAAGCCTGCTTGAATTGACAGAAGATTCATCAGAACGCTAATCGAGGTGTACAATTTATAAATTAAAAACCTGTTTTCTCTTATTATTCGCCTGATCCAGGTTTATAAACAGGAATAAGAAATGAAAAAACCGAGCCTTTACCAAGGATGCTTTCAACTGTAATTTCCCCACCATGTTTTTCAACCATTTCGCGTGTGAGTAAGAGCCCCAGGGCTGATCCTTGTTCTCTTTCCGTTCCCGGGCTCGAAGGCATCCTGTTGGATGTAAATAACCTCTCACGTGTTTCGGAATCCATGCCAACACCGGTATCAGCCACTGAAATCCTGATAAAATCCTTACCTGAAACTGAATCCGAACTATCGGATTCAGCAGTTATAGTGATTTTACCACCAATATGAGTAAATTTTATCGCATTCATTACCAGGTTATTCAATATGGTGACCAGCATATTTTTATCCGCAAACAAAATAATACCAGGATCAACCAGATTACTGATATCAATTTTTTTCCGGTATGCCAGGCTAAAGAGAACATTAACCACATCTTCCACAACATCGGCTAATCCAACCTGAACCGGATTAAAAGGCATATGCCCTGTTTGCAGTCGTGACCAGGCAAGCAGATTTTCAAGAAGGGTTAATGAATTCTTAACTGAGCCATGGATAATTCTTAACGAATCCCTGATTTCATCTTTTGACAGTTCATCAAGGTCCTCAAGTAACATTTCTGTATACCCTAACATGCTTGTATATGGATTGCGCAAATCGTGGGCAATTATGCTAAAAAACTTATCCTTTGTTTTATTAAGCTCAAGCAGGCTGGCATTATACTTCTCAAGTTTAAGACTTGCTTCCGTCCGCGTGGTAACATCACTGAATACACATTGCACACTAGTAATATCACCGATATGCCTGATCAAACCTGCTTTGACTTCATATATAACCGGTTCTCCTGAAGCCCCATATGCTTGAATTTCAAATGACTGAACAGATCCTTCGGTTATTATTTTTGTTCTAATGTCATGCGCAAAACCAATGCTTTCCTCCCTCACAAATTCAAAAACATTATGTTTCATCAATGACTCAAGATCAGTGTCAAGATACCGGAGAAGTGTTTGGTTCGCATTGGTAATTTTGCCATTGGTATCAGTTGTGATTATAAAATCGTTGGCATTGTCAAATAGCTCCCGATATTTTGTTTCGCTGGCACGAAGGTCATCTTCAATTTGCTTATAGCTGGTTATGTCATGAATTGTTCCTACAATAAATTTTTTACCCGAAGGTTTTTCGACATATAATTGCTTGTAGGTAACAATAGTGTGTATTGTGCCATCCGCCCAGGTGATTTGCTCTTCGTTATTGCTGCTACCTTTTTCAAAAACAAGTTCGTCATATTTCCAGAATATATCGGCTTGTTCCCTAGGGTACAGGTCATAATCTGATTTCCATAGCAAAGCTTCGCGTGGTTGCCCCATCATCCCTACGGCGGCATCATTCAGCACAACCCATTTATGATCTTCGTCTTTAACAAAAAAAGGTGTTTTAATAGTATTTATTACCAGGTTAAGAAAATCGACCTGTTGGTGGTAATCATGTTCTACCTTCTTTTGTTTGGTAAGATCATTAACGTAACCAATTACAGATTCAACCTCACCGCTATAATCGAGAATCGGGATAAAACTATAGGTGAGATGAGAAAGCTTGGTTTTACGGCTAAGTTTTAACTGTATCTCACCATTAACCTCTTCCTTTGCTTCAATGCATTTAGTGAACTGCGCGCTAAGACCGGAACGCACCATACCTTCAATGCTTAAGAAATTCAATTCCAATATAGGGAAATCACGAGGTATGCGCATGATCCTTTTCATGGTATTATTTACCTCGAGCAATCGACCATCGGCACTTATGAGTGAAACACCGACAGGAAGATTCATAACAAGCCTGTAATATTTTTGCTCACTGATCTGCAAGGCATGCTTAATTCCCTGCTGCGAGCTCAGATCCCAGGTAACATTAACGATATGATTTGTAGTACCTGATGCTTCACCAAGGATGTAACTGGTGGTTTCAACAAACACAATAGAACCATTTTTATGAACCATCCGATACATCGTATTCAGAAAATCTGCCCCGCTGTTAAGTTTTTCAATAGCTTTCTTAACTATCGGCAGATCATCCGGATAAATCAGGTTAAGCGATCCCAGTTGATTGATTTCAGTGCTGGTATAACCAAGCAGCGATTCAATTGAAGGGGATATATAGATAGCAGTACCATCAGGAGTATGAACTGAAGCATAAAGATTGGATGGCAATTCTGTTTCAGAGCTTAAACTTCCTGCCGCAATTTTTTCTCCGGCAGCCGGAAATACAGTTTCCAGGATATAACAGAATATTCCGATTTCGTCAGGGTTATCTGATACGGTATGGAGTATAATAGCTTCCAGGTACACTTCGGATAAACCAATACCAAATAACACTTTACCATGATAAGTGGTTATGCCTTCATGCATGGTTTTCCTGACAGCTTCAATAAATTGTTTGTTCTGGATATACTTCGTCAGATTAGTCGAAAACAATTTCTTTGTGCCGATATTAAAAATCTGGATAAACGATTCGTTACACCCACATATCTGGAGATCATAATTAAAGCGCAAATAAGGCTTACCGGAAATCAATTTCCGAATAACCTGATTTACATCAGTGAGTTGCTTTAAGTTTGATTCATCAAATACTTTTTGCATGCAACCAATTTTAGTAAGAGAGTGAAATGGAAATAAAAAATAATGATATTTTTTTATTACCAATCTCATTAATAATTAGTTGGTAAAAGTTCAGGCTTGCTCTTTGAGTCAAGATTCCTGAGTTGAAGTATTTACTAGTAATGCATGAGTAAAGTTACGAAGAAAATGAAAAAAATCGATTTTCTCTATCAATATAAACGTCAAAACTTAAAATTTGTTTTACTTTTGGGCACATACAAATTTCGATGAACATTACTTTTTTTCTGCATACAGGTTTAATGTAAAAAGGACCTGCATAACTTTAAACAAATTCAGCCCGTAATAATCTGACAACCATGAAAAATATAATCTTTACTGACAAAGCCCCAAAAGCCATTGGTCCTTACAGCCAGGCTGTCGAAATAAACGGAATGTTGTTTATTTCCGGTCAAATACCCATCGATCCGGCAACTTCCAAAATTGTTGAAGGTGGGATTAAGGAACAAACCGAACAGGTAATGAAAAATATTGGTGCAATCCTGGCTGAGGCGGGTTATACTTTTGCGGATGTGATCAAATCGACTTGCCTGCTCAGCGATATGGATAATTTTGCAGCTATGAACGAGGTGTATGGCAGATATTATCCCCAAAACAGTCCTGCTCGCGCGGCCTATGGCGTTGTGAAACTTCCGCTTGGAGCGCTGATAGAAATTGAAACAATAGCTGGAAGGTAGCTGAGCAAATAGTGAATAGAATATGGATAACCGTTAAAGTCCTAAATCAAAAATAAAAACGCTGGTTCCTGCATTTCAAATTACCACAAAAAAACTCCAATTACTGGTGTAACAGCTATTGAGTTACCGTTGAATAACTAAAGCAATCCCATCTGCAAGTCCGCTCACTTTTTTGACGTGGGTATTTAGAACCGGGATCAAAAAAACCGAACAAAATTCCCTACAATTCCAATCCCAAATCAATGAAAATCAAGACCATCCTGTTAGCAACCTTGCTGACACTAATCACCAACCTGAGTCGTGCCGGAGAAGGCATGTGGCTCCCGCTTCTCCTTTCACAACTCAACGAAAAAGAGATGCGTGATATGGGTATGCATATCACCGCTGAAGATATTTACTCAATTAACCATTCGAGCCTTAAAGATGCGATTGTTTTATTCGGTGGTGGCTGTACCGGGGAGTTAGTTTCGGACCAGGGATTGCTACTTACGAACCACCATTGCGGCTATGGCAATATTCAGAAACATAGTTCGCTTGAACATGATTATCTCTCCGATGGTTTCTGGGCGCAGCGTATGGAAGAGGAACTTCCTAATCCCGGGCTGAGTGTAACTTTTCTTGTCAGGATGGAAGATGTAACAACTCAGGCATTGAAAGGAGTAAATGGCAAAATGAGTCAGAAAGTCCGTGATTCCATTGTTCTGGCAAATAGCAAAGTTATTGTAAAAGAAGCAATTAAGGGAACTCACTATACGGCCCAGGTAAAACCATTTTACAACGGAAACCAGTATTTCCTTTTTGTTAGCGAAACTTTTACTGATGTGCGACTGGTCGGAGCTCCTCCTTCAAATATTGGAAAATTTGGCGGCGACACTGATAACTGGATGTGGCCAAGGCATACCGGTGATTTCTCCATG
Organism: Bacteroidales bacterium; assembly: GCA_963665485.1. Lineage (GTDB taxonomy): Bacteria > Bacteroidota > Bacteroidia > Bacteroidales > UBA4417 > UBA4417. Next base: position 5,009,260 of record OY762227.1, read on the forward strand.
TTCCGGATTTATGCCGGCAAGGACAATGAGCCTGCCGAATATTCAAAAGACAATGTGCCTTACCATCCGGCAAAACACTTAACTATTTCGTTGAAAGGTATTAAAGAGGGAGATTTTACTTTTGTTTACGGATTTCCTGGTACAACACAGGAATATGTTCCCTCCTGTGCCGTGGATATGACAGCCATGGAACGCAATCCAATTGCAATAGGTTTAAGACAGCAACGGCTCGACATCATTGATAAAGCTATGGAAAGTGATAAGCTTACCCGCATTCAATATTCAGCCAAAGCAGCAGGAATAGCTAATACATGGAAGAAAATGATAGGTGAAAGCCGTGGCATTAAACTCCTTGATGGCATTGAGAAAAAACAGCAATTTGAAAAATCATTTCAGCAATGGACTCAATCAAATTCCGAAACAAATGCGAAATACGGTCAGGTATTACCTGCTTTTGGTAAAATATATAGTGCATATATACCGGTAAACAATGCGTATACATACCTTACCGAAGGCTTGCTCGGTATCGAAATGGTTCGTTTTGCCTATGGTTATTACAACCTGGTAAAACAATGCAACGATAAATCAATAACTGATCCTGAAATTTCAAAACTTCTTGATGGATTGAACCAATCAGCCTCGGCATTTTATAAAAACTACAACAGGCAGGTGGACACGCAACTTTTCGAAGCTTTGATGACCACCTATACCCAATCGTGCGAAACAGGATTGCAAGTGCCGGTTGTTAAAGAAACAAACGCAAAATACAAGGGAAACATAAAATCATGGAGTACTGATCTGTATAAAAAATCGATTTTCGCTGATTCCGCAAAGTTGTATGCTCTGCTAGCCGGTTTTGAACGCAAGGATGTTCGTAAAATTGAAAAAGATCCTTCATACATTTTGGCATCAGGCATTTACACTTTTTCGCAAAATACTTTTTATCCGCTTGTCAGCGCTTTTACCTTTGCTAACGACAGCCTGCAACGGCTCTATATAGCTGCCCAGATGGAGATGAATCCCGACAAACGCTTTTATCCCGACGCAAATTCAACTTTACGCGTAGCCTATGGGAATGTTAAAAGCTATAAGCCGGCCGATGGAGTTGAGTACAAATGGTATACAACCCTCGACGGCATCATGCAGAAAGAGAATCCCGAAATATACGATTATGTGGTTGATCCAAAACTGAAAGAATTATACAAACGCCACGATTATGGCAGGTATGCGGATAGTGACAAAAGCATGCATGTTGGATTTATAGCCTCAAACCACACTACAGGAGGAAACAGTGGCAGCCCTGTGCTGAATGCCGACGGGCAACTGATCGGAATCAATTTCGATCGCTGCTGGGAAGGCACCATGAGCGACCTGATGTACGATCCTGATCAATGTCGCAATATCTCTCTCGATATCCGCTACTGCCTGTTTATTATCGATAAAATGGCCGGGGCCAAAAGACTGGTGGATGAGATGACGATTGTACAGTAACGACGTCATAAAGCTTCGTTTTCAGTGATTTAAAAGTCCTGAAATTCCATTTCCTGTGATGTTATCAGTAACACTTTCAGGATCCCTTTTTCAAAACAATCTTGCTTTAACGCCTGGACTCATTATTTAGATTCCCGGCGTTATTGATGTGTAATCCGAAGGAAATAAACTTAACTTATTTTGATCAATAAATAATAAATGCTGAGCATAAAAATTGAAGGGTAGACAAGACAAAGGAACATCAGCATATTTTGATAGCCAACCAACGCAACAAAAGTGAAGTATCATCATCTTACCTCAACGCTTAACAGGTTATTTATTTTGATAATCAAAGACAATATTAAATTTCCATTCACCTCTTTTCCAAACCTTTGCGCTTGTTCCATATCTTCACTTGCCCGCAAATATTCAATTAACCCAAAGAGGAAAAATCGTGTTTATTAATTTGCCTGACAGGCCCTTTACTACTTTTCAAAGCAAAAGGCAACTTTGGATGAAAATTTCAAAAACATATCATTTACTGTTGCAAAAGCATTAATTAATAGCATGGAAAACATTATCTTTACAAACTGTAACAGCATTTAAGAATATGAAATCATTTTTAAAAACAATGATACTTGGATCTTTCCTGCTTGTATCATCTGCAAGATTACAGGCACAGGTACCACCGCATCCTAATAATGGTGGCAATGCACCAGTCGCAGGCACAAATACGCCGGTTGGCGCTGGGGCTACCCTGGCTGATGGCACATTTATTTTGCTGGCACTGATTTTGGCCTATGCAGGCCGAAAGTTGTATGTGATGCACTCTAAAACAGCGAAAGAATAAAATGAAAATCATTTAGCAAGAGTCTTAAATTGAGGAGAGTGCAATTGTTTACCTGCTAACGTTCACTCTTCCATCCAAAACAGGTTATAGCCGGTATTCCCCAACTCCACTAACATCTGGGATAATATTAAATATTTCACCCCTTTACCTTTGCATAATATTGCTTTTCATATCATAGGTTTATGATATCATCCAGAGTGCTTTTCAAATCCGGATAACTGAACTTAAATCCTCCATCGACAAGGTGTTTGGGCAATGCAAACTGTCCTCCGGTAACGGCTATTGCACCTTCGCCAAATAAAAGTTTGAGTGCAAAAGCAGGAACACTTAAAAATGCTCTTTTTCTTAGTATTTTAGCCAGAATCCCGGTAAATTTTCTATTGTCAACCACATTAGGTGCTGTAAAGTTAAATTCACCGGATAGGTTTGGATTTTCAATAATAAATTCCATGGCATGAACTACATCATACACATGCATCCACGAAAATCCTTGACGGCCTGAAGCAATTTTGCCTCCCAGGCCTAACCGGAACAAGGGAACCAATCGCTTTAACATACCGCCATCCTTGCCCAGTACAATACCAAATCTCGTGATTGCTACTCTTGTAAATGGAATTGCCTTTTTTGCTTCCGTTTCCCATGCCTGGCATATTTGTCCCAGATAGTCATCTGCTATCTGAAAATTACTTTCTGTCTGTTCACCCACCTGCGAATAAATTCCGATAGCTGAAGCTGATATCAATACTTGTGGTTTCTTATCCATTAAACGGATCGCTTCCACAATTTTTCCGGTAGAAATAATACGGCTGTCCCATAAAATCTTTTTATATGATTTGGTCCACCGACCGATAATTGGCGCACCTGCAAGATTTATTATTACATCAACTCCTATAAGTTGCCGAACAATTTCACTGGCAGAAGTATCAGCTGCAATGCGCGAAATCCTTCGTACTTCATATCCTTTGGCTTGAAAATAAGCTGTTAGTTGTTTTCCAATAAAACCACCGGAACCTGATATAGCTATTATCATCTTTAGAATTGAAAATTTACAATTTAGCTTTAAACTTGATATTTTACAAAAAGTAAAGGTAAACATATTTCAAACAGCGCAGCTGTTAATCAAATAACAAAAGGATGTGTATGTTTGCAAATATTTATACCTTTGCCACTCAATTAACTAATCCGGCCAGCCCGGATATAATGCTGACCAACTTATAACTAACTATGGATCAGAACAACGATAAACTTTTCGGCACTTTTCCACCGGTAAGCACTTCCGAATGGGAAGCGCGTATTACCCAGGACCTTAAGGGTGCTGATTACCAGAAAAAACTTGTCTGGAAAACAAATGATGGCTTCGAAGTAAAACCATATTACCGGGATGAAGATATTCAGGGAATAGGATGTATCAGTTCCGCACCAGGCGAATATCCTTATGTTCGGGGAAATCAAACCTTGTCCAATGACTGGGAAATACGCCAGGATATTGAAACAGATGATGAATCAGAAGCAAATCTTCTGGCCATTGATGCCATAAAACGCGGTGCAACGGGAATTGGTTTGGTTGCCGCCGACCTGGAAACAGAACAGGATGTTAAAGAATTACTGAAAGGCATTGATCCTGCGAAAGTGGCAATACATTTCGGCGCAGCACCCTCCTACCCTGCATTGATAAGGATTGTAGCCGCAAATGCCAAATCACAGAAACAACCTGCTGCAACATTGAAAGGCTCTTTTGATTTTGATCCGATCAGCTATCTGCTTCTCAACGGCGATTTCTGGAAATCGGAGAAAAGTGACCTGGCTCAGGTTACAAGCATGATAAAACTTGGGAAAGAACTGATGCCTGCCATGAAAGTGATCAATGTGAACGGTCACTATTTTAACAGTGCCGGCGCAACCCTGGTTCAGGAACTAGGATTGAGCCTGGCTTCCGGTAATGAGTACCTGGCTTTGGCAACTTCCGGGGGAGTTTCAGTTGATGACGCGGCTCAGAGAATGATGTTTTCGTTTGGCATAGGTTCCAATTACTTTATGGAAATTGCCCGCCTGAGAGCAGCACGCTTGCTTTGGGCTAAAATTGTTGAGCAATATAAACCTGCCGCTGAAAAATCCATGCAAATGCATATTCATTGCAATACTTCGGCATGGAATAAAACTCTTTTCGATCCATATGTAAACCTTTTGCGCTGCACCACCGAAGCCATGTCAGCTGTTTTAGGCGGTACACAATCGCTCAATATTCTACCTTTTGATACATTTTATAAAGATCCGGATGAATTTTCGAACCGTCTGGCCCGAAACCAACAGATCATCCTGAAGGAAGAAGTATATCTTGACAAAGTAATTGATCCCGCTGCCGGTTCCTATTATATTGAAAATCTGACCCAACTGATTGCCGAAGCTGCATGGAAAGTGTTCCTCCTGATTGAAGAAAAAGGTGGAATGGTTGAAGCTGTGAAAGCAGGATTTGTCCAGGAAATGGTCGAGAAATCAGCCGGGCTGCGACTCGATGACATTGCCAACCGCCGCATAATTCAACTTGGAACCAACCAGCATCCGAACCCGCAAGAGCAAATGCTCGAAAAGATCCATTTTGCAGAAGAGGACGAAATGCTGGAAGAAGAAATTTATGCTGACGATGATACAGAAGTGGATGAGGAAGATGAAGACAATGAAGAACCGACCACCTATAAAAAGCTTATTCTCTTTGGTGGTTCCGATGCATTTGATCAGCTAAGGCTTGCCACCGAGCAGTTTGTTGCGGATGGAAATAAAAAACCTGGCGTTTTCCTGTTCAATATCGGAAACCTTGCGATGCGCAAAGCCCGGGCCATGTTTACCACAAACTTCTTTGGTTGCGCCGGTTATGAGATTTTTGATAATTCAGGATTCGAAACCATTGACGAAGGGGTAATAGCCGCCAAAGCTTCGAAGGCTGAAATAGTTGTCATTTGCAGTTCCGATGACGAATACGCCACTTTAGTTCCCGAAATTGCGCAAAAACTTAAGAAAGCTAACAAGGAGTTAAAACTTGTTGTTGCCGGTTACCCGAAAGAAATCCTGGATACACTGAAACAAGCTGGTGTTGATGAATTTATTCATGTACGCAGCAACTTGCTTCAGACACTTGAATCATTCCAGGAAAAACTTGGTATTTTCTAAATACAGCGATTTCGCTCAACTCACTTTGAATTCACAAAATCCCTCATCCTACGATGCGACCCGATTTTAAAAATATAGATATAAAAGGCAGCCAGTCAAAACCTGCTGCCAGCCAGCCATCAGCGCAAGCTGAATGGATGACAAATGAACAGATTGCGGTTAAACCTGTTTATACTCAAGCCGACCTGGCCGGAATGGAACATCTTAACTATGCCGCAGGTATGCCTCCATTCCTTCGTGGGCCATACAGCACCATGTATGTAATGAAACCATGGACCATCCGCCAATATGCGGGTTTTTCAACTGCCGAAGAATCAAACGCGTTTTATCGTCGCAATCTGGCCGCAGGGCAAATGGGACTTTCCGTTGCTTTCGACCTTGCAACTCACCGCGGTTACGACAGCGATCACGAACGTGTGGAAGGCGATGTTGGAAAAGCCGGCGTTGCCATTGACTCGATTCTCGACATGAAAATTCTTTTCGACCAGATTCCTCTGGATAAAATGTCGGTTTCGATGACCATGAACGGCGCAGTACTTCCCGTGCTAGCGTTCTACATTGTAGCCGCTGAAGAACAAGGCGTTCCAATGGAAAAACTGAGCGGAACCATTCAGAATGATATCCTGAAAGAGTTCATGGTTCGTAACACCTATATTTATCCGCCGGCACCAAGCATGCGGATTATAGCCGATATTTTTGAATTCACTTCGAAAAACATGAAGAAATTCAACTCAATCAGCATCAGCGGTTACCATATACAGGAAGCCGGTGGCACAGCCGATATCGAACTTGCCTACACGCTTGCCGATGGGTTGGAATATATACGTAAAGGAATTGCCGCAGGAATTGATATAGACGCTTTTGCTCCAAGGTTATCATTCTTCTGGGGTGTAGGGATGAACCATTTTATGGAAATCGCCAAGATGCGTGCTGCCCGAATGCTTTGGGCAAAAATCGTTCAGCAGTTCAATCCAAAGGATCCAAAATCCATGGCTCTGCGCACGCACTCGCAAACTTCGGGTTGGAGCCTTACCGAACAGGACCCTTTCAACAATGTAACGAGGACCTGTGTTGAAGCTTTAGCCGCTGTTTTAGGCCACACCCAGTCGCTGCATACAAATGCCCTGGATGAAGCGATCGCTCTGCCAACTGATTTCTCGGCTCGTATTGCCCGTAACACCCAGATTTACCTTCAGGAAGAAACCAACGTCTGCAAAGCTGTCGATCCCTGGGCTGGTTCGTACTATGTTGAAACTTTGACTCATGAAATTGCGCGCAGCGCATGGAAACTGATTGAAGAAGTGGAAGAACTCGGTGGAATGTCGAAAGCTATTGAAACCGGAATTCCTAAAATGCGCATCGAAGAAGCTTCGGCCCGCCGCCAGGCAAAGATAGATGCCGGCCGCGATACCATTGTCGGAATCAATAAATATCGTCTGGCCAAGGAAGATCCGATTGATACTCTTGAAATTGACAATACATCTGTACGACTTTCTCAGATTGAACGACTTAAAAAACTCAGGGCCGAACGCAATAATGAAGAAGTTCAGATCTCATTGGATGCACTTACCAAATGTGCCGAAACAGGTGAAGGCAACTTGCTTGCATTGGCCATTGACGCGGCACGCAAACGTGCTTCGTTAGGAGAAATTTCAAGCGCTTTAGAAAAAATTTATGGGAGGTACAAAGCCGTGATCAGATCTATATCAGGAGTTTACGCTTCAGAAAGCCAGGGCGATGAGTCCTATACTAAAGCCTGCAAAATGGCCGACGAATTTGCCGCGTTGGATGGTCGTCGTCCACGAATAATGATAGCCAAAATGGGCCAGGACGGTCATGATCGTGGTGCAAAGGTTGTAGCTACCGGTTATGCCGACATAGGTTTTGATGTGGATATGGGGCCATTGTTCCAGACACCCGCCGAGGCAGCACGCCAGGCGGTTGAAAATGATGTGCATGTCCTTGGCGTTTCAAGTTTAGCGGCGGGTCATAAAACACTGGTACCTCAGGTTATTGAAGAGCTAAAAAAACTTGGCCGCGAAGACATCATGGTTATTGTTGGAGGAGTAATTCCTTCGCAGGACTATGACTTCCTTTATAAAGCCGGAGCTGTAGCTATTTTCGGACCAGGAACTAAAATTCCTGCGGCTGCAATTCAGATGCTGGAGATTTTGATAAGCAGCAGGAAATAATCAACTAAATATTCCCCTTGAATTTAAAAACCCATACCGGTAATCCGATATGGGTTTTTCGTTTTAATGCTGTCAGGTTTTGAATACTTATTTATGCGACAATTCTTTAATCGCCACTTGCGGAGCCATAACATTATTAACTTTCTCAGAAACGATGGCTTTTTTCAGGTTAAACGCACTGCTTAGTTTGATATCAGAAGATGACGCGCCAATAAGAACTTGATACTTTCCTGCGTCAGCAATCCATGCCGAAGCATCAGTATTGAATGAAGAAAGATCTCTGGCCGTCAGGGTTAAAGTAAGAGTTTGTGATTCTCCGGGCTGCAATAATTTCGTTTTGGCAAACCCTTTAAGCTCACTTTTAGGCTTATCAATTTTACTTACCGGAGCAGCCAGATAAAGCTGCACAACTTCGCGGCCAGCCACAGATCCTGTGTTTTTTATGGTAACAGAAACGGATTGTTTTCCTTTGAAATCAGGTGAAGCAATTTTCAACCCGCTGTAATCAAACTTTGTATAGCTCAATCCAAATCCGAATTCGTACGCAGGTTTAACACCAAATGTTTCGTAGTAACGATATCCAACATAAATGCCTTCTTCATATTTAATTTCTGTTGGGGTTGGAAATAAAAAACCGGCAATCCATCCCAAATCAACGCCTTTAGGCATTTCCGGAGCTTTTCCAGTTGCTTTTCCAGGGAAGTTATTTGCTGACGGAACATCTTCATATTTCATCGGGAAGGTTGAAGTAAGTTTGCCCGAAGGATTAACTTTTCCGGTAATAATATCAGCAATTGAATTTCCTGTTTCCTGACCGCCTTGCCATGCGAGCACAATTGCGTCAGGCAAATCGCGCCATGAGGCAACTTCAACAACTCCGCCGATATTCAGGATTACAACCACTTTTTTCCCAACTTTATGGAAAGCCGATGAAACTCTTGCAATCATACTTAGTTCAGTTTTTGTAAGTTTAAAGTCGCCTTCCTCATTTTTACGGTCGTTACCTTCGCCTGCATTACGGCCAATTGTGATAATAGCTGCATCGCACTCATCGGCCAGAAGCCTGGCAGAAAGCATTTCAACACCCATTTCCGTTTCTCCGGTTTTTGGTTCTAATAATGCTGCAATTGGATCAGCAGGTTTCTGATTCTTCGATTTAGCAACACTAATATAATTTTCATACTGAGCTTTTACCGTTTTTTCCAGATCAAATCCGGCATTGGCTAAACCCTGGCTGATAGAAACAGTGTATTCCTCATTCACGTCGCCGCTACCGGTACCGCCGCTGAAAGTGTCGTAGCTTGCGTTACCCAAAGCAGCTATCTTTTTAACTGAATTACCGAGTGGCAAAGCATTATTATTGTTTTTCAAAAGAATGACACCTTCAGCAGCGGCTGCGCGTGCAACTGATGCATGTGCTGCGAGATCTGGTTTATCCGAATATTTATAGCCTTTAAAGTGGGGTGAATTAAGCATTACGGTAAGAATCCGCTCTACATTCTTATCCAAAACTTTAATATCCAGATTTCCTGCCTTAACTGCGTTTATCATTTCTTCTACCTGTTTGGGCCTGCCTGGCATAATCATATCGTTACCGGCTTTCATTTGGGCAATACAATCTTTCCCTCCATACCAATCCGTCATTACAAATCCTTTGAATCCCCATTCGTTACGAAGAATTTTTGTCAGAAGGCTATAATCTTCGGAAGTATAAGTCCCATTGATAAGGTTGTACGATGACATTACCGTCCAGGGTTGAGCCTGCTCTACAGCGATGCGGAAACCTTCGAGGTATATTTCGCGCAATGCCCGTTGGCTCACAATTGTATTCAGCGAATTGCGGGAATCTTCGGAATTGTTGGCGGCAAAATGCTTCAGCGAGGTTCCAACACCTTGTGATTGAACGCCATTAATCATGGCAGCAGCAATATTTCCTGCGAGCATAGGATCTTCGGAATAATATTCGAAATTCCTGCCACACAGCGGGTTGCGGTGAATGTTGATGGCAGGAGCCAGAAGTACGTCGGAACCATATTCATGCACTTCATTCCCCATGGCTGTTCCGACTTTTTTCACAAGTTCGGTATCCCAAGTTGATGCCAGCAAAGTTGCTACCGGGAATGCAGTGCAATAATACGTTTTAGTATCATTTGGCCTTTGAGGCTGTATACGTAATCCTGCAGGTCCATCAGTTAAAACCATTGGCGTTACACCTAAGCGGGGAACCACATAAGATGTACCGGCTGCTCCGGGTACAAGATCTATTGCACTCATTGCAGGAACTGCTGTTTCATTATTCTTAACTCCGGATAAATCGGGGAAATCGCCACCGGTACCAACTACCAGTTTAACTTTCTCTTCAAGCGTCATGGCTTTCACAACAGCTTTTACGGAGGATTTACCCAACTGGGGTACTTGCGACTGCGCATTGACGGTCATAAGACCTGTAACACTTACAATAATGGCCTTTGACATAATTCGGCTGAATTGATTTTTCATCAGTGATAAGTTGATTTTATACCTATTTACGAAATGGAAAGAAGATGCGAAGTACAATTCCACGAAATAAATTTCATACACCGGGTTTTGCTATTTCCTTGTTTCTGAATACTAAAATTACTAAAATAATTAACAAAGCAAGCTCCTTCAAAATATTTTATATGGCCTTGTTTATCAATACTTTAAAATATTTTTTACCGCACCAGATGTAAAATACAACAGTGAAAAATGTCGGATTTTACCTAAAAGAGATTATTGATAGTGTATTTTAAACACTTTGAAGTGTTTAAAATCATCGGATTTACGAGTATCTTGTAATAAATTGTGATTAGCAGGCAATAAATAATTTCACTAACGTCCGGTTAAATTTTATTTCGTCCCTAACGGGACTTTGTTCAATTTTGCATCTCCTTTTCTACCAATATATTGTCCCTAACGGGACAGTCCCGTCAGGGATGTAATAATACCAAGGTTTCAGAGAGTCTGATATATTTTAGTCGGACAACAATAAAATAATTTATTATAAATTCATTGCACACATTATCCATGTTTCATACTTTTGGATGCAAATCATTCCGTTCTATTATAATTCATTTTATATGCATTTTACCTCCCGATTCACGTCACCACTGCTGATAGTTCTTTTAGTGTCAGAATTATTAACACAGGCTTTCTCACAAACCACACGTATTGACTCGTGCAGCAAGCTAAAGTTCCATTCCGCGATTGAGCAGGAAGGATTCAATTTACTATGTTCCGGTCAGAAGCCCGATTATCTTACCATGGCAGTAGCTGTAAATCCAAACTCGGATTATACCGATCTGACCATGATCAGAAACGTTATTAAAACGGAAGCCGGGCTTCTGAAAGCAAAAATGCTGGAAATAAAGAAACCTGCCGCTAAACTAAAATACGTGTTTGATCATGTGCAAAGTACATATTTAAAACAATATGACCTGGATGCAGGTTTTTCGGAAATGTTCGAAAGCGGAAAGCACAATTGCCTTACAGCAACCATATTATATGCTTTGCTCCTGGACGAACTATCAATCAAACACACCATCAAGTTCATGCCGGGCCATGTATACCCCATTGCATACGTGGATGATGTTCCCTACATATTTGAAACAACGGATCCTGCGCATGGATTTGTTGAATTAAATGGTAATGTTCAGAAAAACGCGGTACAGAGCATGCGCCTTATGCAGTTCATCGCTTCGGATAATGGTAAAAACAAATCAACAGGCGATATTTTCGACAGGTATTATATCAAACTGAACAATACCGAAATGAAAGGCCTGGTAGCTTACCAATACACAAACGCTTCGTTTGTTGCCATGTTGAAACAGGATTTTCTCACAGCTTACGATCTCACAGCTAAAGGAATTATGCTGGCACCAATGGACGAGATGTATATAATGCAGGAAGAATTACTGAAACAGGCAATTGGCAAGGCTAATAAAACTTCATCAAAAAGAGCGGAGTTATTGGCGGCATATTATAATTTGACTAAAAACGAGAATAAGAAAAATCAGATCGCAGATGAGTTCGCGGAATCAGCACGTCAGATATTATTCAGCGCATTCCCTTCGCCCGACTCACTTTTGCCTGTCTATACAACGCTTTACAATGGAATTAAAGATGAGGATGTTCGCAAAGTTCTGGAAGACACATATACTAATCTTTACCTTTCATACCTCAGAACACAGGACAGGCATGACGAGGCTTTTGATTTCATTTACAAACTCTATGTTGGCGGCAATAAATCAGCTTATATAAAAAGCCAGATGCAGCAGAGTATCAATATTTTATCGGATCAAATACAAAACGGGAATAATTTGTTGAGTGGATATGATACACTTGCGTCGCACTATCCGGCTTTAATGGATTTCGAAATTTTCAAATATAGCCGGGGCCATGCTATTTTGAACAATGCTGGTCAGGCTTTTCGATTAAAGGATGTAAATGAGGGCGAAAGATTGCTCGAAGAGTTTACAAGAGGTAACTATTTTAACCCAAAATCGATATATGCCTGTAACCCGGCAGATGTCTATAGCCTTGCTGGTTCATGCTATTTTAAATTGGGTAACCACGCAAAAGCCAAGGCAACTCTTAAAAAGGGATTAACTTTCGATCCTGATAATTATGAGATCAAGAAAAAATTAAATGAACTGAAATAGAGTTTTTACCTGTCAATAGCCAGGTCATAAAATCGCTGCAATCTCAGTGTATTGCCCATCGATGTTTTATATTGAGCTTCAAGAATCAGTTTTTTCATTACAAAACCGCCGGGCGGTATAGGCACTTCCAGGATGCCTGCATCTCCTGATATTTTAAGTAATTCGCGCGAATCAGGGTCGGTTTGCGGCGATGCATAGAATTTGACATTCTTCCGGGGACTGGAAAGACTAACTTTAAGGTAGTATCTGCCTTCGAGAGCCGAATGATCAACTTCAGAAATTATAAGGGTATTATTTACAGGTATCAGCGAACCATCTTTGGCAAATTCCTTCAACCCGGGTTGAACTTTATCTTTTTTATACGGAACCAATGCCAAAATCCGTCCATCTTGATCATACTTTGTTTCGATGCTGTCTTTATCTCCATTAACAAAATATCCTACCGAAAAAGGCTTGCCATTCTTATAATAGAATGTACATTTTCCATTTCTGTGGTCATTTTTGTAAATGGCATCCATATATAATTTACCATCAGAAGTGTATTCCCTCACCCGGCCATTGGTTTTGCCGTCTTTTGATTCAATAATGTAGTGCAATTTCCCGTTTTCGGAGAAGACAGCCTTTTCACCCGCTTTCAGTGTGTCGCCCGAAAGGCCGGACTGGCTTCCGGATTTACTGTTGCAACCGAATAAAAAGAAAGTGAGAATTAATAACACACTTAAAAAAGACAGGATTTTCATTTTTATTTGTTTAGATAATTTGTAGAAGGGCAACATAAACAGTACTGCAACAAAGTCGGTTAGTATTTCGATTATCGTACCAGTGACCGTTCATTTGCAAATAAGATTTGAGAATTATTTCAATTATGTAGCAGTTGATTTTCAGAACTTATTTTCGGATACCTGGCCAGGAATACAAATCCATTTTTTTTATACAACAATGTCATAGCCGGAATCAGGTTCTTATTTTCGTTGTAGTGCGGCTCTTTTAGTACCAGGTAGAAAGGCCGGTCAATATTACCGGTTAGCAACCACATTGGCCGGGCGGCTGCATCGGGCAATTTCTTTGTATAAAAAATCGGAGCATAACTGAAATACCCTAAGTTAAGCACGTAGCACTTTTCAGTCGATTTTGAGATATAAAAATCAATTACTGCCCGCTGCGAATACTTCTCAATCCGATAAGGGAAAACAATTATCACGGCTGCAATAAAAAAAACTGTACCGGCAAAAAGGACTTTTAATGCTTTGCTGATTGATTGCCGGTGAGCCAGAATCACACAATATATTACTGCCGAAATCAATATCAATCCCAGCACCCATTCGAACCCGGTCCATTCAACATCAGCCTGCAGGTTGGCAACAGCAAAATCATCTTTAATAATTCCTGATTTTATAATCCTTTCTTTAAACTGATCAATCAGGGGCAACACCGATACCGCAATGGCAAAAATGGAAGCAAACACAACCAAAAGAGCGCTGAGCCATTTCCGCCATTTCAATGATCCGTTCAGCAAATCGTGTATAGCAACCGCAGCAATGAAAGTAAGGGGGAAATAGCATAATGAGCTGTAATGAACAATTTTGGTTTTTACGATTGAAAAAAGGATTAGCACAACCCAGAACAGAATAAGCATTAGTCCATGAAACTGCCGCTGGGCAGCAGGCTGATCTTTAGCCCTTCTGAAACGCATCAAGGCAAATAACGAAGCCGGAAAAACGCCTGCCAGCAGAATCAAAAAGTGATAGAACCAGGGACCGCCATGCCCGGCATCGGGAATTGTAAATAAACGCACCTGGTAAAGAATAAATTTCATTACCATATCTGCATTCCCGCTTAAAACCTGTAGCAGGAACCATGACCCACCGACAAAAATTGTAAACAAGAGGAAAACTAAAATATCGCTGAGACGCAGCGTAAATGCAGGTATTGATTTAAAAAAGCGGGATTTGATTTTAAAAAGTCTCAGTAAATCAGGCAAATAAGCAATTGCGACTACCAATCCGATGATCAGAAGCGCCGTAGGACCTTTTGTTAAAATTGCCAGACCTGTAAATACACCCCACAAGGCTGAAAAACCAAATCTTTGTTTCGGTGAAATACTTTCACCAGCCGGATGAAGCTTTACAAAAAAGCATATGGCCGCAAATATAAGCAGGTTAAATAAAGGATCGATAATTCCTGAGCGGAAATAGAAATGAGGCAATATACTTCCTGCATATACAACTACCCACCATAATCCGAAACGTGAATCAAAAAGTTTCCTGCCAATGTTAAAGAGAAAAAGTAGTGATACTATTCCTACAACTGCATTTGGAAAGCGGGCTGCAAACTCATTTACACCAAAGGCTTTCATGCTTAAAACCTGCATCCAGATAAAGAGTGGCGGTTTCTCCCAGAAAGGCTTGAAATTGATTTGTACGTTCAGATAATCGTGGCTGACGATCATTTCGCGGGCACATTCGGCAAAGTTGATCTCATCCCAATCGAACAGGTGAACGCCTCCGATAAAAGGGATAAAAAGTACAGCCGCGCTGATTGCTATCAGGAATTGAAGTTGTAAATTATTTATATTTGACCGGATATTCACTTACGCGATTTTCATCAAAATTAGAAAAACATTTCCATTCAGCAAAAAGCTTCGCCGGAAATAGGCAATGAGAATTTTAAAACGCTGATTTTCTGATGATATGCAATATTTTGTTTTTGTTAACTATTTTTTTGTTTAGATTTACGCGTTCTATCAGGGAAAACTGGAGCTACTATTGAATTTGCTTGCCTTTATCCCAAGGGATTTTTTGGGTTTCGGGCGGTCTTTCTAAAACGAGCTGCTTTAACCGGAAGTAGTGAAGAGACAAAACAGTATATTGATCGCAGGTTATTGCCTGCCTGTTAAAGGATTAAAATAAATGACGAAAAAAGTAAAATTCAGGTGGCCTGTTTTTCATACAATTCTCTATAAATATGTATCTGTGATTCACAGGCTGTATTACAGCAGGATTACAGTAATCGGAGCTGAAAAAATTCCAACCAACACACCTGTTATTTTTGCGCCAAATCACCAGAATGCGCTTATGGATGCATTTGCGGTGATGTTTCCAATTCACAAACATGTAGTCTTTATGGCGCGGGCTGATATTTTTAAAAAGCCTTTCATTGCCAAGATCCTTAACTCACTGCAAATTCTGCCCATTTACCGAATCAGGGATGGGTATGGCGAACTTGGACGTAACCAGGAAGTATTTGACAAAACGGTTGATGTTTTAAAATCAAATATGCCCCTTTGTATTTTACCCGAAGGCAATCATGAAGGATTAAAACGACTGCGCCCGTTAAAAAAAGGCATCTTCCGAATTGCATTCCAAACCGAAGAGAGTAATTCGTTTAATCTGAATCTGAATATTGTTCCTGTCGGAATTGATTATTCTGATTATTTCAATGCTGGTGCCGACCTTACTGTTGTTTATGGAACTCCTATAAAAATTGCGGATTATGCTGCGCAATACCGCGAAAATGAGCAAAAAACCATCAATACGTTGATGAATGTTTTGGCTGAAAACATGCGCAGCATTATGATCCATATCCCGGAACAGCAATACGAACTTATCTACCAAATAAGTGAAATGTATGAGCCTAATGTATGGAACACCTGCAATGTTAAAAGGCAACCTTACAACAGGCTGACAATCAGGCAATATATCGTCCAGAAAATAACTGAAGCATTTTCAGCTCATCCTGAGAAAGCCATTGAAATTGCTGATGTACTGAACGGGTATAATTCTGATCTGAAAAAAGAAAATTTAACAGATTGCCAGCTTCAGCAAAAAACACCTCACTTTTTATCCCTGTTGCCCGATGCAGTAATAAGTATTGCATTGCTTCCAATACAGATTTATGGTATGCTGCTAAACTATATCCCTTACAAAATACCACTGATAGTAGCATCTAAAATGAAAGACCGGCAGTTTAAAAGCTCGATTCAATTTGGTGTAGGACTGTTCTCATTTCCGATTTATCACCTTATTATTATACTTGTTTTTTGTCTCTTCACCGACTCAAACCTGATAAGATTGATTTTCGCTGTATCGCTGCCGGTAACCGGATACTTTGCTTTTTACAACTTCCAGCACCTGAAGCGGTTAATGGGTAAATTCCGTATTTTTAATTTGAAGTATTTTAAACCCAATCAATACAACACGCTTACTAATGAAAGAAAACATATTATAGACCTTATAAAAACCACCATTAATAGCTAATCTTATGATGAAAAGAAATCTACTGTTAATCTTTGTTTTGGCCGGATTAATTCTTGTTCAGATTCCGGCAAGGGCCCAGGAAGAAAAAGAAAAAGAAAAAAAACAAGCGAAAATACCTACCGGTATCTCGTTCGGAGCGCTTCCAACCATCTCGTTTGATGCCGATATGGGATTTCAGTATGGCGGACTGGTGAGTGTGTACGACTATGGCGATGGCAAACTTTATCCGTCGTACAAGCAAATGATGAAGGTCGAAATTTCGCGTTATACAAAAGGTTCAGGAACCAACCAATTATTTTATGATGCAAAAAACCTGTTGCCGCATCATTTGAGGTTAACGGCCGATTTGAGTTACCTGACGGAAAAATCGCTCGACTTTTACGGCTTTAACGGATACCAAAGCAAGTATTCAAAAGATTTTACCGATAAAGAATCATCTGATTACATTACACGCGTCTTTTATCGCGATCTGCGTAAGATGTTTCGTTTTACGGTTGATTTGCAAGGGCAATTATCGGGGGAACATCTTCACTGGCTGGCTGGTTTTGGCATTATGAATATGAAAATGGGCAGGGTTGATTTTGATGCAATTAACAAGGGTAAAAAGGATGCGGATAAATTAGTAGATACTACTACCCTTTTCGATAATTATGTAGCATGGGGTATCATAAGCGAAAAAGAAAAAAACGGAGGAAACGCCAATTTCCTGAAAGCCGGCATTATTTACGATACCCGCGACAACGAAGCCAACCCAATGAAAGGAATGTGGAGCGAAGCGTTGATTACCTATGCTCCGAAATTCCTGTTTAACCCGGAGTTTTCGTACGCTAAACTGGTACTGATTCACAGGCAGTATTTTACAATTCTTCCTGATAAACTTTCGTTTGTTTACCGGATTGGCTACCAGGGAACCATTGGCGGCACAGCGCCGTTTTTCATGCAGCCGTATATGCTGAGTTCCTATTCGTCCATCACCAAAACAGATGGACTTGGAGGAGCGAAGACTTTACGCGGCATTATGCGCGACAGGATTGTCGGCGACGGCGTAGCATACGGAAACCTGGAATTGCGCTGGAAATTCCTTAAAACGCATGTAGGGAAACAAAACCTGTACTTTGCGCTGAACGGATTCTCCGATTTTGGGATGGTGGTGCAGCAGGTTAAAATTGATAAATCGAAGATCAGCGCAGCCGACCAGGCTAAATATTTTGATTTCTCATTTGAAAAGGACAAAGTTCATCCAAGCCTCGGAGCAGGTCTTCGTATCGCGCTGAATGAAAACTTTATCCTTGCTGTGGATTATGGATTTGCAACCAATCCACAGGATGGACTGAAAGGCTTGTATATCAATATCGGGAATTTGTTTTAGATGTTGTTAACGAAAAACGGAAAAGCCCCTGAATGATTTGATTCCTGGGCTTTTTTAATTTAAAACAGTTTCGACTTTGTTTTATTTTTGTGAAACACTACGGATAGCGGGGCTAGACTTATTCCCTAAATTGAAAAAAATTCTTTATAAAACTTCTTGAATAAAAAACATATATAAGAATTACAAAAAATCCATTTAGTATTAAAATCCCAGGTATTAAATAATCAGAATTACTTACTACATCATTCTTAGGAATAATATATTTATAGACATTAATACTATTTAATATCCAATAAAATGGAAGTATTCGTAAAAATATCTTTCTACTTTTTCCCTTTCTAAATGCAACTTGAATAATGATAACTGATAGGACAAACGATAGGGTAACATATAATAACCAGGAAAAACCACTAACGAAAGGACTTAAAATACCAACTTCAACAAATACCTTCTCTGTTAACTTTTGTGATCCAGTAAATACTTGAGTAAGTTCCAATTTTGTTGTACCCGAAAATGAATACAATAAAAATAGAGATACTATCAAATTGAAAACCTTTGCAGAATTATTTTCCCCTTTATCTTTATTGTATCTCATTAATATTATGGGGACAAATAATAACAGGAATAAGGCAATCAAAAAATAAGACATATTTGTAATTTTGTTTAAATGATCAGATGATTATTGTTTCATAACTTTATATCATTGTTCGGCGCGTCTTATTTTCTAACGCGTGCGGCTCATTTCCGGCCTTATTAATCCTCAAATGTATGATGAGTTTAGAACCGACGCAGGAATTTTTTAGCTAAATTTGATTCCTCGTTCTATTTTTTTTGAAATAACAGTTAATACTACTTGCAAATTGTACCGGCACGCGTCAGAAAATAAGACGCGCGCCAACCGGGGAAATGTCGCTATTAAGTATCCTCTCACACATAAATCCTCATTCATTATAATATAGAGGTCGATTTAAAATTGGCAATCCTTTCACATATTCTATTTCTATTGTATCGCCAACAGTAACTGTTTTATTGTGAGAATTTCCAGTATACTTTTTCCCGTTTACTTCAAATTGATATGAATAGATGAACCCAGGTTTAACTTTATCATTTCCATTGTAATTCCTTTCGCTAATAATTACTGCCTCTATAATTTGTCCATTTCTTTTTAATAATTGATTTGTAAAAGCTCTTTCTCCAAGCTTAAAAACAAAAAAAATAACAAATCCTAATGCTACCAAAAGCAAAAAAATATCCTTGAGTTTTTTCATAGATTATAAGTTTGTCTTTTCTTTTACATTTGCCTTTGTGCTGTTCGTTGTTGCCTTCACAGCACTCTTAGTAACTGCTGTTTTTGCTGTTCCTGTTACTACACCCTGTTCGCGCGCGTCCTATTTTCTGACGCGTGCGGCTTATATCCTGTTATCTTAATCCTCAAATTTACATAAAGAGTTTTAAACCCCCGTTCAGGCGCATTGTATTTTCAAATTGTATCGGCACACATCAAAAAATAAGATGCGCGCCAACCGGGGTAATTATGATCTATTATTAGCAAATTTTAACAAAAAGGATTCGAAATTTTCTCCAACTATTTCAGGTTCTTTTTCCATAATTTCTAAAAAATCTATTGCGACAACTGTTCCATTTTTTTTATCAAAAGCATAACCGAGGTTTGAACCATCACTTCCAAAGAAAAACAAGGAAACACATGCTTTAACATCTAGAAAATATGGATTTAATGCTATAATATCATCAATGTTCCATATTAAAATAAAGCTATCATTGTTTAAAAAGCCTTCTGCTCCATTAAATTCTCTCATAAAAAGTACGAAGTCTTCATCAATTTTAAAGTCTATCTTATTAATCAATGATAAATAAGAAGATTCAATAGGGGGCAGATTTTTATCAAGTTGGGAAATTAAATTTTCTATCACTTTCTTCATGACTATTTAGTATTATTTACAATTTTCAACTAAAAAGGATTATATAATCTATGCCCTGTTCGCGCGCGACTTATTTTTTTGACGCGTGCGGCTTATATCCTGTTATCTTAATCCTCAAATTTACATAAAGAGTTTTAACCCCCCGTTCACGCGCATCGTATTTTGAAATTGTACCGGCACACATCAAAAAATAAGATGCGCGCCAACCGGAGATATTATTTTTGAAAGCCGACAGTTAATAACCTACAAGCAAATTGTACCGGCACGCGTCAGAAAATAAGACGCGCGCCAACTGGATATTCTGAGGCGTAGACTCTACTCTGGATAACACTTCTTTGTTTTTATTTTATGAATGACAATTGACAGGATGGCGCTCTCAAGAAATTAAAAATATAGCTAACAGCTACATATTAATTCTTTAATACAATATAACATAATCCTTTAATATTATTTGTTATATATAAATCACCAACAATGCCATCTCTTTCTATCTTTATTAATACGCCATCATATTTTACACCAGACATACGCATTTTTATATTAGACTGATTCTCTGGAAACCAAGAAACAATGTTTAATATATAGTATTCGTTGATTTTTACTTGTTTACAATTCAAAGACTTTTCCTTTTTTGACATTATTTTAAAAATTGAATCATTCCTTTTAACATAAATCAAATAAATTTTTTCAATAGAATCAATTTTAATTACTTTATATAGCTGGTTATCCGCTGTGCCCACTTTACTAGAAGTAATGCTTTTATTACTTAAATTGCATGCCGAAACAGACATAAAAAAAATTATCCCAACAAGATGCATTATTAAATGTTTCATTTTTTTCTTGTATCAAATGAATTATAAATTAGTGGTGGTTTCTCGTCTTTCTGAACGTAATAATAATAGGTGCCTCTTGTTCGCGCTCGTCTTATTTTCTAACGAGTGCGGCTCATGTCCGGCCTTATTAATCCTCAAATGTACGATGAGTTTGGAACCGACGCAGAAATTTTTAAGCTAAATTTGATTCCTCGTTCTGTTTTTTTTGAAATCACAGTTAATACTACTTGCAAATTGTACCGGCATGCATCAAAAAATAAGATACGTACCAACTGGATTGGTTTAGACATTGTTACCGAAAAACATAAAAGCCCCGGAATATTGTTATTCCGGGGCTTTCTATTTTAAAATCGATTCAGTTAGTAAAGAACTCAGAAATCAAGGTTTGGCTGCACCAGTAATTCCATAGTATTAAGCTCAAGTGCCAGTAAATTCCCAAATCCTGGTTTATCCGTAAGGTAAACTCCATTATCGAGATCAATGAATTGGAAAGAATTCGAAATTACCGATTGGTGAATAAAATCGAGGGTTACAGGAACATGCCCATGAATTATTTTGCGATCGCCAAGTTTCTCAGGATCAATTTTATATTCACGTGTCCACATCATTGCCTGTGTATCGCTAAAAATATCATCAATATCAAAGTTGAACCCTGCATGAACAATAAGGAACTTTTTCCATTTCACATAATACTCAAGTGACTCAATCCACTCAATATACATTTCAGGAATTGCGCTAAGCGTAAAAGCATTGAAACTCTGCAGAGTAGCATCCCCTCCATACAACATCCAGTCTTTATAATCTGCTGATTTTAGGCCAAGCATCTTTCGGAATCCTGATTTTGATTGTTCATCACGAAAAGCCTTAGCCATATATTCCTCATGATTACCTTTAATAACCGTGGTTTCAATACCACTCTTCCCAAGATTTATGATATAGTCGATGACACCTTTACTGGAAGGGCCACGGTCGATAACATCACCAAGAAAAATAAGTGCATCGCCCTTCTGTAGCCCGATCAGATCCTCGACAAGCGTTTGAAGTGTTAGTAAGCAACCATGCACATCGGGTATTACCCAGGTTCTCATAATGAATATCTAAACAGTTCCCTGTACGTATTGTCCAGGGAACTCTATTATTTTTCTATTTCTTCGATTTACCCTGGTTGGCAACTTCATCCATCAGTTTTTTAATAACTTCAGGATCGCCAAGAAAATAATCTTTAACAAAATTCAGGTCATCGTCGAACTCAAAAACATATGGAATACCGGTAGGCAAATTCAGATTAACAATATCCTGATCGCTGATGCCTTTTACGTGTTTGATTACCGCACGCAAACTGTTGCCATGCGCAGCTACCAGAATCTGATCCTGGGTACGCAACGACTCACGGATTTCCGTTTCCCAATAAGGAACCATTCGTTCAACCGTATCTTTTAAGGATTCGGTAACAGGTGCCAGGTTGCCAATTGCGGCATATTTAGGATCAAGACGTGGATTGCGCGAATCGTCGGCAGCAAGTTCGGCCGGAGGAATATCATAGCTGCGACGCCATACCAAAACCTGGGCATCGCCATATTTTTCAGCTGTTTCAGCTTTGTTTAAGCCTTGCAGGTTTCCGTAATGTTTTTCGTTCAGGCGCCAGCTTTTCTCAACCTGTATCCACATCAGGTCCATTTCTTCCAACACCAGGTTCAGTGTTTTAATGGCACGTTTAAGATACGAAGTATAAGCGAGACGAAAATCGAACCCGTTTTCTTTCAATACTTTACCAGCTTCGGCGGCTTCTTTAATACCGCGCTCCGAAAGATCCACATCTGTCCATCCGGTGAAACGGTTTTCTTTGTTCCATTCGCTCTCGCCATGGCGTAGAAGTACTAATTTTTTCATCTTGTTATGATTTATTTATATATAATTATCTGAATGTCAGCTAAATTAATTTGCTTTTTTGTTTTGCAAATGTACAATTATATGATAATTGGAGCAAATACTTTTTTCGGGTTTTATATAAAGATTGTTAATTAAAAAAATGTGGTATGTCGGATGTGAGATGTTGGATGTGGGATGTCGAATGTTGAATTGTTGAATTGTTGAAGGAATTAAGTCTTTGTTTTTATCATTTGGAAGAAGAGCATAACTTAATAGTAAAAGCCTGAAAACAAATGAATTGATCGAAAATTTCCAGACCCAACATCCAACATCCAACATTCCACATCATAAATCAATAATAAGTCTCTATTTTTGCCAGGTAATTCTCTTCGATGAACGTATATTCCGCCCCTTTCTGGATCAGGGCTATCTATCCCAAAGGACTGGTGTGGAGAGTTCCAACCAGGCAGAAGGAAGTTTTCCTGACTTTTGACGACGGGCCAGTTCCTGAAGTTACTCCATTAGTTATCAGCATTCTGAAAAAATACAATATCAAAGCCACTTTTTTCTGCGTTGGCGAAAATGTTCAGAAATATCCTGAAGTTTTCGAAATGCTTCATAAAGAAGGACATGCCGTTGGAAACCACACCTTTCATCATATAAAAGCATGGAAAACGGATTTAAATACCTATTTATCTGAAGTTGAGCTATGCAACCGATTGGTTAAAAGCAATTTGTTCCGGCCACCATACGGACAGATTAACCGAAATATTGCTCGAAATCTGAGAAAAAATTACCGTATCATTATGTGGAGCGCTCTTACCGGCGATTATGATAAAACCCTCAGCGGTGATCAATGCCTGGCAAATGCGGTAAACAATACATTTCCGGGTTCAATTATTGTTTTTCACGATAGCCTGAAAGCACTGGCACGGATGGAATATGCCTTGCCATTGTATATTGAATACTGCCTGGAAAAAGGGTTTGGGTTTGGGAAATTAGATGTTGGATGTTGAATGTCGGATGTCGGATGTCGGATGTCGGATGTAGGATGTTGGATGTGGAATGTGGGGATTTGGGATTGAAATTCGTGTGATGGAACGATTAGCAGTTGCAGTTTGAGCTGTTTCGGCTTCGCCTTACTACCTCCACTGAATGCCTTGTGAACACGAATATTTTGCCTTTAAGACCTAGCGTTTTACTATAAATTTCCTGGTTACAGTTCCTTCTTTATAAACAATCCTTAGCAGGTACATCCCCGGTTTGAATTTCCGGGTGTTAATTTCAATACTTGTTTCATCTTCTTTTTCCAGACGGATGGATTGCTGTTTTCCGGCCATATCAATGATCGCCAGTGAAATTATCTCACCCAGGTTATGCTGAACAACCAGGAAATCTGTTGCAGGATTAGGAATCAGCGAAAGTTCTTTCCCTGCCGGGAGATCATTGATACCAAGAGTTATTGTGTTTTTGGCCGAAACAAGCCAAAGGTCGGGATCGAAAAGCATGGAGTCGATCGCAAAACCCGGGCTAATGCTGAATGTTTCACCGGAAAAGGAATGGTTAAATACGATTGTGGTATCTTTGCCTTCACCAAAGAACTTAATTGGCACCGGCAATTCAAAGAAACCAACAGAGGCATGCGTTTGAGTCTGGTTAATGGTTACCAAAGCGCTGTGATCAGCCGACTGACCGACATTTACGCTATATTTAGGATAGCCTTGCCCGGTATACCAATCGGCAAAAAAACCAGTGAGGTCACGGCCTGAAGCAGCTTCCATATGTGCTTTAAAATCGGAAGTACGCGCAAAGCCATGCATAAGTTTCGGATCATTCGCGTACGCTTTCATTCCTTTAAAAAAGTTTTCATCACCGATCACCCAGCGCAGCATGTGCAGCAACATAGCGCCCTTGTTGTATGAAAGCCGGCCGTCAAATATCCTGTCAACATTTGTGGTATCGTCGCAATAAACCGAACCACCGTTAGCGCTGCAAACAGAGTTAATTGTGTTGCGCTTCCAAACAGGCCAGTAATACTTTTCAACGTTCTCGTACCGGAGAGCGGTACAATATGTGGCAAAACCTTCGTTAAGCCATATATCGTGCCATGAGCCGCAGGTTATCATATCGCCAAACCACTGATGAGATAACTCATGCGATACAGTTCCAATGTTGAATGCCCCTGGGCCGAGGAAAGTCATAGTCTGATGTTCCATTCCTCCATCCCATCCAAACTCAGCATGCCCGTATTTCTCGGCACGAAACGGATAAGGCGCGAAAAGTTTTTCGTATAAGGCAATGCTTTCCAGTACGGCTGACGCGTAACTGTGCAACCTTGCTGAATCTTCAGGATAAATATAGTTTAATACCTGGAGTGAATCAGTTCCGGTAACCAGGTAATCCGAAAAACGGGCATAGTTGGTTGATGCAATCGCGATAAGATAGGATGCTATAGGGTAACGGTGTTTCCAATGCGCCAGCACAGAACCTGCGTCAAATGGAGTTTCGCTGATCAGCAGACCATTGCCGGCTACATGATTCCCTTTGGGAGTAACCACATACATGTCAACGGAGTCAATTTTATCAGTAAGATCATTTTTCGAAGGCCACCAGTCGGAAGCGCCATAGGGTTCGGAAAGTGTCCACATTACCGGGATTCCATTGTGAGTTTCGCTGGCAAATGAGCCGAAACCGCTTGTGGTTGGATTACCATGATAATATACTGTTACTGAATCCATTGCACCCGCTGAAATTGAAGCACCAAAAGGAACTGTAATTACATTTCCTGTATGGGTTACCGTGTGTTTCACCCCGTGATAGAAAGCAGAGTCGGCCAGCATAGTGGTATATAATTCAAATTGTATGCTGTTCATACCCGGTTGGGTAGAAATAAAATATGAAGTTACTGAACCGTTAATATAAGCTTGAGCGGGATCAGCATACAGAAAGAAACGGTGATATTTCAGATCGTAATTATTCAGAATCAAAGTCTCATGTGGCTGTGTAAGACGCCGGTAAGCCGATTTTTCGCTTTCCGTAATCATTTCCAGGTTCTTTATAAACTGCTCCTGCTGCGCAAACAAATGAGCAACGGGTGTGAGAAAGAGAATTAGAAATAGTATACGGAGGTAAGAATTTTTCATTGCCAGGAATATTAGAATTTGGGATTGTAAAGATACAGATCAAAGGATGAAATAAAACATGCGATAGAACAGAAATATAGAGATTAGCATAAATGAGTGTAAATGAGAGCAAGGTAGTTTTGGCAAGTACATCACAGGAAAACGGAAAGGACAATTTACATTGATGGGTATTAATTCGGATTTTTGAAAGCTAACGGATTCTGTAATCCGGCAATTAAACCGGCAAACTGGCACCCCATTGAAAGCTTCACGAATCTATTCTGCAAGGTTGTTGGTTTATTATTTTTGTTGATTCACTTATAGAGATAGATAAATGAAAAACACAATTTAAAGTGTTGGAAATTAATTAATAGTAAAAACAAGATATTAGGAAGAGTGATATATATTTGTTGGAATATTCCAGTTAGCTTATAATATAAAAATAAGATTATGATTATATTTGGTTGATCCTGAAGAATCGCCGCTGATCGTCGCATAAGCCTATTTCGACTGGTGGGGAAACAACAAACAAAAGAAGCTTAATGAGCTTAAAAACAGGTAATTCTACCGGATACGGATGGCAATGAAAAATGAAAGTCTGCACTTAATATTAAATAATTAACCAATGAAAACAAGTTATTTGATCAAACTCTTAGTCGGCACATTCCTGTTTTTTAGCATATTGTTTATCAGTGCCGGCAGGATTGATTATTGGCAGGGACTGATTTATGTGCTAATTGGTCTCATAATGTTCGTACTACAATATACTGTATTACGGATTGATGCTGAACTTTTAGCCGAACGCTCAAAGCCGGGCGAGGGCACCAAGAAATGGGATAAGGCAATATTAGGGTTATCTTTCCTTTCTACAACTTCTATGTATATAACGGCAGGCCTCGATTCGGGCCGGTATCACTGTTCGCCTGAGTTCCACTGGAGCTTATACTTGTTGGGTATTTTCCTCACAATTTCCGGACAACTCCTGTTTCTGATTGCCCAAAAGCAAAATAAATTCTTCGCTAGCACTGTACGGATTCAGACTAACAGGGAACATAGGGTTTGTGAAACGGGATTATATAAAATTGTAAGGCATCCGGCTTACCTGGGTTCGATAATACAGGCATTGGGATTTCCATTGCTTTTCGGTTCCCTCTGGAGCATACTACCCATATGTTTGCTGATTATTCTAATTATAACCAGGACAATCCTCGAAGATAAAACTTTACAGAATGAATTGAAGGGTTATCCTGAATATTCAGATAAAATCAGGTATAAGATTATTCCATATGTTTGGTAATTTTGTTTCAGCCTTTGACAGTAACGAAACTTATTTATTCGCAAAAAGCAATTAAAAATCAATCCTGCAACACCCTTTCATTATCAAACTTATTCGTTTTTGCATACGATTTACACTGGTGCATAAATGCCTGCAGTCGCGAATCGATATTGGTTGCTTCCTGCCCGTCATAGGCAATATTTTCCCAGGGAATATTGTTATGATCCTTACGAAATTCATTGCTTACCGATGCTACCAAAGTACCTGGCATACAGGTAAATGGCATAATGTAAACGATGCCCGAAATATTAGCCTCAACTAGTCCGCCGGCACTTCCAAAAGCGGCTACAGGATCGCCATCGTAATCTTTATGTATGTATGGAGCGCTGCGTTTAATCATTTCTTCCAGCTCGATTTCCGTTTCCATTTCCACGAAATCCTTAACCGCATTCTTTAATTTATTCCCGGTATAATGCTGCCCCCATTGCTGGACCTTTGATTTAAACAATCCTTTCAGATCACCTTTCCATAAGCTATCGCGAAAATAACGGTAAGAAGAATAGATCAGCCATTCGCCAAACGGAGCCATAATGGTTTCGGCTCCAAGTGCTTCCAGCTTCTCAACCAGGAAAGCACTGCAATATGGATTGTCGCGCATAAAAGTTTCGCCAACAATGGCAATTACAGGTTTGCGTTTACCATTCACCACTTCAAGTTTGCTGAACTCCTTGCCGGCATTTTCAAGAGTTTTAGGTAAAGTTTTAGATCCGTGTTCGATAGATTCGATTACTTTATTTAACCAGAACTGGTAGAGTTTGTTGGCTGAACCAGGAATCTTTTCATACGGCCTTTTTTCCTGAACCATTTTCTTAAGAAGGTCGGTAGCAACTATTCCTTTCCAGGCATTTAACCTGAATTTTCCGGATTTGCCCGGAGCTATCTCAGCATAGGCGTTATCATTGGTTGGTGTGAGAATTTCGGCTTCAAAAAATCCCAGTCGATCGAAAATAATGCGGTGAAGCTTGTTATAATCTCCAAAGCGGCATGGCCCGTTGTGGTCGGGCATAAAGAATGTCATTTTCGAAGGATCAGCACCCGGTTCCTGGAGTTTCTTTATAAAACTTCCCAGTGTGGCAATAAACGGGAAACATTCCTGTCCGTTGGTTTGCTTTCGGGCAATTTCAATTTCGTAAGCTCCTGGCATGGGCAACACTTCCGCTTTTATACCGCATAACCTCGACGAAGCCGCAATGGCATGAACGGTATCGCGGGCATAAGGAATATATAAGGTTCGACCGGTAACTTTATCTTTGGTGTTATGAATATATTTAGGTTCTATAGCCTTCGAACCGCTAACTTTCAGGTAACCGTCCAAACTGTCGAGAAAAGCTTCGAGACGGGTTACCAAACCGGCATCGGCGCTATGTTCATCTACTTCAATATGCAGATAGGGCTTGCCTTTCATTTCGTCGCGCACATAATGCGTAAGAAAGGAATCGGGACCGCAACGGAAATTTCCCATAAATACACCAAACATCCTGTCGTCCTTCCGGATTATCCGCGTCGCCGAGAGAATCTTCTGACCGTTGGGCCAATACATCATTTTATAATCATCAAAAATATTTTCCTGGTTTAACGGAAGAAAATCAACCGGAATCGGAATAGTATTCAGGTTGATCAGTTTCTCAACAAGGCGCAGATTTAACGCTGGATCGCCTGTATTATACGGACGTCCAAGAACAATCATTGCTTTTTTATCCTTCGGAAAATTTTCGAGAATGATGCGTCCCCTCGATTGCAAGGCATTTTCAAAGGCGGTTTGCTGAATATCGGCGGCATTTATTGCTTTAATGGATTTGGATTTTGCTATGCCGAATCGCTCTTTCATAAAAGTAGCAATCTCATTATTCAGCACCCTGCCGAAATACCGGAAATGTAAGGTCGGGGTGAGAAATTTAGCTTTGGTTTTCGGATCGGTAAAAGCTGAACGCAGCATAAACGGATATGATTGTATCCACGGGCAATTCGGATTGTTGGTTGGGTTGGTTTTAGTACCTTTTGAGTTAACTATGAATGGAAGAAAAACAAAATCGACATTCTTCTCCAGCAAGTTCCCAACATGTCCATGTATAAGTTCAACCGGGAAACAGGTTTCGGCAACCATAATTTCCAGTGATTTTTTTGTAAGCTGGTAATCCGTCGGATCGGAAAGTACAATGCGGAAATCAAGTTCCCTGAAAAAGTTACGCCAGAAAGGGAACTGCTGCCAGAAAACCATCAGGGCTCTTGGAATGCCAACAGTGGTACGCCCGTCAGGGGCTTCTTCCTGGTAATCACCCACCAGATATTTCAATCTTTCATCAAAATAGTTGGGAATATCTTTTCCTTTTCCTTTCCGGTCATCCACCTCATACAATTCGCAGCGTCCACCATAGAACAGCGGTTTTTTCTCGCCAGCGATTTTAACTTTCTGTATTTCACAATTATTGGAACAGGATTTACAGGTAAAACTATCGAGAGTAAAAGGCAGATCGCTGATATGAAAACCTTTGAAACGGGACTTTTGTCCTTCAACCATGGTTTTACGCGCAAGTATAGCCGCGCCAATTGCACCGGTGACATCAAAATGTGGAGGAATAATAATTGGCTTACCTGTTATTTTTTCGAAGGCAGCAACTACCGATTTGTTATTGGTAACACCACCCTGGAAGAATATTTTATTACCGACAGGTTTATCGCCTACAACCTTTTGAATATAATTCTGAACAATAGAATAAGCCAGTCCGCCAACCAGGTTATCTTTATCGGCGCCACGCTGCTGATGCGAATTCAGATCCGACTCCATAAATACAGTGCAGCGGTCGCCCAGGCGAACAGGGTTACTGGCCGAAAGAGCAAGGTCTTCAAATTCCTTTATAATATCAATATTCAGTTTCTCCGCCTGTTCTTCGAGGAAGGAACCTGTACCGGCTGCACATACCTTATTCATCTCAAAATCAACAATAACTCCATCCTGAATTGAAATATACTTTGAATCCTGTCCGCCAATTTCAAAAACAGTATCGACGGTAGGATCATAATCAATAGCGGCTGTTGCCTGGGCAGTAATTTCGTTATGGATATCGTCGGCACCAATAAAATCCCCGATCAGGTAGCGGCCCGATCCGGTGGTTCCTGCCGCAACTACCTCAACATCAGCTCCAATTTCTTCAAATATTTCCTTCAGACCACGCTGCACCGCATTCAGCGGTTTGCTTGCCGTGGGCAGATACCTGCGTGCCACCACATTATGCTCATCATCAAGCAGAACCACATTGGTACTAAGCGAACCAATATCAACACCCAGCGAAACCTTAATTTTTTGTCCCGGTATTTTATTGACAACTACATCTTTGTTATATGTAGCAACAGATTGCACAAGCTTGTCATGCGAAATATTTTCGTATTCCTTATTCAGGAGGTAAAAATTAAGATCATCAAGTCCTTTAAACTTAGTTATTGTATCCCTGCCGTTTGAAAGTACATTGTATAAAGCCCCGATGGCACCCATCGATGCGTGGTATTCCGGGATAATCAGTTCTTCGTCGCTTAATTCGAAAACTTCCTTAAAAGCGCGAACCATACCAGCATTGGCAGCAACTCCGCCCTGGAATAGGAATGGAGATTTGAATTTTTTGCCCCTGCCGAGATTACTTTTAAAATTTCGGGCGACGGCAAAACACAAGCCTGCCACAATATCGTGCAAAGGTGTTGCTATCTGTTGCAGATGAATCATATCGCTTTTGGCGAAAACACTGCATCGGCCGGCAATCCGGGGAGGATTTTCGGATAAAAGAGCCAATTTACCGAATTCAATTTCGATGGGAACGCCAATTCGTTTAGCCTGCTGATCGAGGAAGGAACCTGTTCCGGCAGCGCAGAGGCTGTTCATGGCGAAATCCGATAAGCGGGAAAACCCGTTCTCCCGGCCATTCTCCATCAATATAAGTTTTGAGTCCTCACCTCCCATTTCAATAATCGTCCTGGCCTGAGGATAAAGTGCTGAAGCTGAAGTTGACTGCGCAATAATCTCATTAATAAATTCACCCCCAATTAATTCAGCTGCTTTTTTACCGCCGCTACCGGTTAGCGCAATACATTCAATATTTTCAGCCCCATATTTTTCAATAATATCGTCCAGGGTACTTTTAAGTACATTAAACGGGCGACCTTCGCAATATGTATACCGATTTTCAATGATTTGCCGTTCCTCATTCATCAGAACAGTGTTAAGAGAAATAGAGCCTAAATCAAGGCCCAGGTGAAGTCGGGAAGTCAGCTTTGCCAGATCTTTCGTCATAGTATCTCTCCTTAGAATTAACTATAGATTTTGCAAAATATCAATCTAAGTTAACACAAGTTGAATGAAAATTCAAACAAAAAATGAAAAAATGTCTAAAAGCCTTATAAAATAAGCGTACAAAATAGTACTATATCCAGTTATCAGGCATATATACATGTCACTGATTTAACTTAAAAACAAATTATCCGCGTTTAAAAACGCAGGAGATGATCAAAAGCGCGGTTCGGAATATACTCCAATTTGAGTATAGATTCGATAAGAGAACCACGAACCAATGCCAATAAGAGCAAGTAAAAGAACATTCGATACTCCACGAATTTTTCCGATCTTTGCAAAACAAACACTGAATATATGCCATCAGGCCTGCGACTTTTTTTACTACGAACATTGAAATTATTGATACCCGCATCAATAACCCTGTATGCCATTGCCTGTGCTACAATTGTGCCACCAACCGGTGGTCCGAAAGATGTAACACCTCCGAAAATGATAAGCTCGCAACCCAAAATTCTTTCAACGAACTTTAAAGGAAACAGGCTCGTACTTACATTCAACGAATTTTTGGTTCTAAAGACGCCGGAGAAATTCATGCTGATCTCTCCCCCATTGAAAAATTTACCCGATATTAAATTGAAAGGACATGACGTAGTTATTAAACTGGAAGATTCGCTACGGAGCAATACTACTTATAATTTTTATTTCGGCGATGCTATACAGGATATTTCAGAAAATAACCCTGCCAAGAATTTCAACTTCGCATTTTCAACAGGTCCTGATATTGATTCACTTAGTCTTTCGGGAAATGTAACTGACGCGTTTACATCCTTACCGGTAAAAGAAGCACTCGTAATGCTTTATACCGATTTCGCCGACTCAGTACCCATGAAGCAGATTCCAATCTATGTTTCACGTACAAATGCCAAAGGGAATTTCAGGCTGAATAATCTTGCTTCAGGGAAATACCGGGCCGTGGCATTGGTCGACAAGAACAGTGATTACATATATAATCTTCCATCCGAACTCATCGGGTTCACTGATGATTCTGTAAAGCCTTATAATGGAGCCATTGATCTGGATGATTCTACTGTTGTAAAAACAAAAGCCGACCTTAAAAATCTGGTAACAATCAACATATTTCCGGAACCTGATTCGGGACAACGAATCCTGAAAAGTGTTATTGCGGCCAATAATAAACTTTCCATTGCTTTTCGATATCCAACTTCGGACCCTAGTTTCCGGGCAATAAATATGCCTGATTCGTTGCCCTGGGCTCTGCAGGAATGGAACCGGACCAACGACACCCTTAATGCATGGTTGCTTAACAAACCTGACACTTTAAAACTTGAAGTAACTGACCATGGAATCAATATTGATACCGTCAAAATTTCGACAACCTTAAAAGGTGCCGGGAAACCAAAGAATAAAGAAAAGACGGATCGCCTCACTTTTTCGTCATCAGCAGCCGGCAACACCTTGGGTTTCAACAAACCGTTCGTTATAACATTTGCCAACCCTGTTAAGGAATATGATTTGAACAAGTTGCAGCTAGCCATCAAAACAAAAAAGGATACAACCTTTGTTATTCCTGATGCTAAGTTTACAGATAGTATACACAGGAAATTGCTGGTAACTCATAAGTGGAATACGACTGACTATTACGACCTGTATATTCCGAAAGACGCATTTGTTGATTTTTACAGCGATACCTGTGACTCCACGCATGTTTCGTTTCAGATGAAACCTGTGGAAGAATATGGTAGGTTTGCAGTGCTGATGAGCAGGAAAGACGCAAGCTACCCGGTTATAATTCAGCTTACAACAGAAAAGGGAGCAGTTATCGATCAACAGATAATTACGAAAGAAAAGCGAGTTGATTTCGGACTTCTGTCACCCGGCAAGTATGGTCTTAAAGCCATTTTGGATGTAAACGGAAACGGGAAATGGGATACCGGAAATTTTATAAAGAAAATCCAGCCCGAAAGAGTACTGATACACCCCAAAATATTTGAGGTTAAAAGCAACTGGGAGCTGGAAGAAAACTGGGATCTGTAGCCGGGAAAGACTACCTGTTTAATAAATCAACGGAGCAGTATTACTGAGCTTCGTTACATTTATTGATGCAGGTAATGATATCGAGAAGCGTACTGTTTTTCAATGAGTAATGAATCTGTTTACCATCGCGCTTCGAAGCGAGTATCCCTTTGCTTTTCAGAATGTTAAGATGATGAGATGCGGCAGCTTGCTCAATATGCAGAGCTTCATAAATTTCAGTCACATTAAGTTTCTTGTTGTTATTCAGCAATTCGATAATTGCAATGCGCATTGGGTGAGCCATGGCGCGCAGTTTACTTGCTGCAGCTTCAAGTTTTACAATGTCAAGTTTCAAATGGTCGGTCATTTCAATAAGTTTTTTGCAAAAGTATAAATAAATACATTACCAGATCGTAAATATGTAAATTTATTCATGCGTTTTATTAAAAATATTGTATCCAACTATCTGTCAATGATATAATAGTTGAAATTGAAGATATATTATCCGTGATCAGACTTTATTTTTATCTATATGGTCGTTAAAATTCAAAATAAAATGTATTTCAGACAGATCTATGTTCGAACAATTCAGTGAACGAGAATTTTATTCCATCGAACAATCCTTTGTCGCTTAATTTCAGTTCCGGTATTACAAGAAGAGCCATAAATGAAAGTGTCATAAACGGAGCTTTTAACGGACCTCCAAGCGCAATCGCTTTAGTGTTGATTTGCTCATATTTTTCAGCGGCATTATATCCATCAGTATTGGCCATCAGACCAGCGACCGGTAAAGGAAGCATATCCAGGTTTTGTCCATCGGTAACAGCAATTCCACCTTTAGTTTCTACAAGGCTGTTTATCACTGAAACCATATCTTTATCATTTGTTCCGATACAGATAATATTATGACTGTCGTGTGCCACGGTTGATGCCATGGCCCCGCGTTTCAATCCAAATCCCCTGATAAATGCAATTGCCGGTTTCGAAGGTTCGTAGCGGTTTATAACTGTAATTTTTAGGATATCATTCTGAATATCACTGATAACCTTCCCACCTGCCAATGCTGGATTTACCAGTATATTTTCGGTTACCAGGTCACCATCGAATGCCTTTATAACTTTTAGCATTCCTTTACCTGCCTGAACTTCAAGATCAGAAGTACAAATATCAGTGGCGACAAACCGGTTTGGGGCATCATATTCAAATGTTGGCAAAAGAGACTTTCCACCAACAGCTACTGTTTCCCCGTTAATATATGTTTGTTGGATGCTGAAGTCCTTAAGGTTATCCACCAGGATAATATCAGCCGGATCTCCAACTTGTAAAAGACCACAGTATAGTTTGTAATGCCTGGCAGGATTAAGTGTACAAGCCCGGAGAACATCCATAGGTTTAAATCCGGATTTGATTGCTCGTTTCACCAGCAGATTTATATGCCCGGCAACCAGGTCATCAGGATGTTTATCGTCGCTGCAAAACATTACTTTTTCGGGATGTGTGGCCAGCAATGGAACTAACGCATCAAAATTACGGGCAGCGCTTCCTTCGCGGATAAGTATGTGCATGCCTGCATTAATCTTATCAACGGCTTCGGCCAGGTTAGTACATTCATGATCTGTTGAAATGCCTGCAGAAGCGTATTTTCTGATATTCCAGCTGTCCAGGCCGGGAGCGTGGCCATCGACAGGCTTATTATATTTTTTGGCAAAATCAAGTTTCAGTTTTACTTCGGCATCCCCGTAAATCACACCCGGGAAATTCATCATCTCCGAGAGGTAGTAAATATCATCCCGATTAAGCAATTGCTCAATTTGAGAGGAATCAATAACAGCTCCCGATGATTCAAATCCGGTTGCAGGAACGCATGAAGGCGCTCCGAAGTGAAATTTGAAAGGAGATAATTTACCGTTATTAATCATAAAATCAATACCTTCCAAACCTAAAACATTGGCTATCTCATGAGGATCCGATACTGTTGCGGTTGTACCATGCACCACTGCCAGCCTGGCAAATTCAGCGGGCACAAGCATGGAACTTTCTATATGCACATGAGCATCAATTAATCCGGGCAATATAAATTGGGTTTCAGCCACTTCACATCGAGAAACGGAAGTGATTTTACCATCGGTAACAACAACTTTGCCAGGGAATATTTTACCAGCTACAACATCAACTATTTGGCCGGAGAGTGTGAAGGATTTTTGCATACGAAGAGAATTTGGAAGGAAATTATCCAACACAAAAGTAAAAGATTAACCTGTGGAATGATAACAAAATTTGATTGCGATTCAATAAAGACTGCTAATTACGTAGAAAAGGGAATCTCAAAGCCCAATTTCCAGGATCAAAATCAAAATTTACTTCAATTTATAGATCAAAATTACCCTTTTTGCCTTTGGAATTTGAAACTTGGGATTTGGTATTTGGTCCTTTATAAAATCTTATGCTGACTTATAAACCGGTATCAAATCCAGGTTTTGATCAGAAAAATATTTTTTTGCTGACAGGTAATCGGTTGTAAAACCCAGTAAAAAGCCTCCACCGCCTGAACCACAAAGTTTAAGCTGAAATTTCCCGGAATCAAGCCCCCATTGCCAGGCTTGCATGAAATTTTCGGGGATCATATTGGTAAAATGTTTTATCTGAAATGTTGATACTTTAATCAGAGATTCAAAAAAGGAGCGCATATTCCCACTCAAAAGGTCCGAAATACATTGATTTACCCAGGGAATATATTCTGATTTAAAAATATTTTCATATTCTTTGAAACGCATCTGCTCAAGAAAATGATTTACTAAAGGACCGGTTTTTCCAATTCTGCCTGTATCGACCAGGAAAATTACACCTTCACTTTCAAACTTACTACGTGGAACGCCGGTGATGGCGATATCTTCACGCGAATGTATCAGCAATGGGTGTTGCAGATAGCAATTCAAGGGATCAATACCGCTGCTTTGTCCATGAAAAAGAGATTCCAGGATTGAGAATATTTCTCTTAGTCTGCTGATATCTGAACCTGAAATGGACTCATTGGCTTCGATTTTATTTGTGCAATACCTGTTGTAAATGGAAGCGACCAAAGCCCCGGAACTGCCGATGCCGTAGCCCTGCGGAATATTTGACTCGAAATACAAACCATTTTCTATATCAGAGGCTAACGACTTAAAGTCCATATTGCATGGCATTTCAGCTTTTGCCTCAAGCTCAAGCATATAACCAAGAAATTCCTTCAACTGCTTGTTCGACTGAACCGCGAAATCGAAATCCGTGTATTTATCGTCGTTTATAAAACTAAGCTGGCCGGTGAAATGTGAGTACGGAATTGTAAGCCCTTTGGAGTTGAAAAGGATGCTATACTCACCGAATAATAATACTTTGCCGTAAAAAATATCTGCTTTGCTACTCATTTTTTTCTTTTTAACAAAATCCTGATGCGGAACAATCAATAAGGCTTAGCCGATTTTAACAGGGCCTTTGCCGTAAAAATCATCAATACGCATATTTTGTTTAATGTTTTTAATTAAATCTTCAACAATTAATTTGTTCACTTGTTCAGTCTGATCTTCAAAATAAATTAAATGAACGTTTGGTCCGGCATCCAGAGTAAAGCAGATATCAAGCCCTGTTTCTTTCCTTAGTTCTTGAATCCGGTTTATAATCCTCACAGTTTCAGGATGCATGAGCATAAAACCATCATCCGAAGTCATCATAAGCGCGTGCAAAGTGAGAGCCTCATTTTCAACAATCCGAATAAAAGTTTTCTTATCTCCTGATTTCAACGCTTCCAGTAAATCTGTCGTATTTTTTACTGCCTGTTTTATCCTGGCTTCCGCAAATGGGTGACCAATCATACGGTTATGTCCTTCGGAACTGGAAACTGGTTTTTCGGTATTTGCCACAATTAAAATTGTATCCATTAACGTGGCGAAAACTGGGTGGAATTCAGTTATCGGCACTGCCAGCAAATCCGATGAACCGGCGAGAGCTTTGCTTTTTCCCCAAACAGTAAATCCAGGAAACAGAGATCTGCAGGCGCTTCCTGATCCCAGCCTGGCGACATAGGATGCTTTTTGCCTGAATTCAGTTTCATCCAGCAGAATACCATTAAGCTCAGCATCAAGTGAACACAGGCATAGTGCTAACGCGCTGAACGCGGATGCCGAGGATGCTATCCCGGCCGAATGAGGGAAAGTATTTCGGGTTTCGAGTTTCAGGCTTACCTGGACCAGCCATGGGAAAATATCAGTTACAGAATTAAGAAACTTAGCCATCCTTTCGCCAAAAGCCGGATTCTGTTTGCTTTCGAACCAGAAATCCAATTCAACCGGACCCTGGATTTTGCGGGGAAATGCTGTAAGTGTGGTTTCAGTAAAAGCTTTTGACAGCGTCATACTCAGCGAAGGATTTACCGGAAGCTGCCGGCCGGTTTTTCCCCAGTATTTTACAAATGCAATATTACTTGGCGATTGCCATGAAACTGATACAGGCTCTGATAAAGCAGAAGTTAATTCAGAACCGGGGAACTCAGAGTTAGTCATCTGAAAGCTAAATTTGAATGCTAAAGTACAATATCGTTATAATTAAACCATGTTTCGAGGCCTTTACTTTTCAGGTAGGCCGAAAGTAACTCCGGATTATCGTGCCAGGTGAGCATGCAAAAATCGCCACCCCAGGCACCAAGCGACTTTACTTCCCCTGGCAAATCATTGAAAACAGTTTGCCGGATTGAAGGCGTTTCTAACAAATTGCTGATCATTATTTCGTGTTCGTGTATAACTTCCTCAAATTCGGAAAGTGTTGATGAGTGCGTCATTCTATCTGTCAGCAAATTGGCCTTTTCAATAAGTTCCTGCTCAGGGTTTGATTTTCGGACGCGGTATTTTTGAATTCCTTCGGCCGAATCCTGTTTATTTCCCTGGTAAACAAAATATATTTTATCAGCGAATGCAGGCAAAAAAGATACACGATAAAATTCCGGTTTACTTCCCCTGACAGAATAATTTATTGGGCCATCACTTATAGCACACGCAATATCGTAGCCTGAACCTTTCGAGACTTCAAAATGCAGTTGGAAAGGATCGATGCCAGCCCAACCGGCAACAGCAGCTATTAGCGTCGAACTACTACCGAGGCCCCATAACAAAGGATAATTTAACGTAGAAATCACATGAAAACCTTTAGCTGAATGGCAAAAGGCAGGGTTTAGTTTTTTGGCAGCAATCAACAAACGCTGAGGATATATAGCAATATCAGTATTGCTGCTTTCGATAATACCAAAATTCTTTGAATCATATTTCCCATTGAACCATGCAGAACCGTCATGCGCAATTGATTGCCAGGAAATGTATCCCTGCTCATTTTCTTCAGCACTAAATCGCTGTCCGAATTTTAACGGCACTGCCAAAGCATTTGCTCCATTCAGAACAAGATACTCGGAAGTAAGTAATAGCTTGGCGTTATAGTATGCGTTGAAAGGCAATTTTTTGTTTGAAATTTTAGAGACGCTGTGCTTCGCTTCTCCGGATTAACATTTTTATTTTTTCAAAGAATTGAGAAATCGGTACACTATTTCATTTTTGTGGTTGGCAGCGATGCTAAGAATCACGTCTCTAGGTACCTCGGATAGATTGAAGGAAACCATTTACTGCGCTATGCGAGACTTTCTCAAGCTTAAAAAACTCAACGGCTTGCTTTTTTTCCTCATCAGTTGCCAGGTAAACATTCAGAATATTAAGAAGGTGCATTTTCATATGCCCTTTCTGAATTCCTTTAGTAACCAGTGATTTAACAGCCGAATAGTTATTGGCTAGTCCTGCGGCTGAAGCAATCATCATCAGTTCAGCAGCATCCGGATTACCAAGCAACTGCAACGAAAGTTTTGCCAAAGGATGCAGATGTGTGAGGCCGCCAACGGTGCCAAGAGCCATAGGAACTTCGAGTGAAAAGCGAAATGTATTTCCGGAAATTTCAACTTTCGACAAACTGCTGTATTCGCCGTTTCTTGAAGCATAAGCATGCCCGCAGGCTTCGATGGCCCGGAAATCGTTTCCTGTAGCCAGCACTACCGCGTCAATTCCATTATAAATGCCTTTGTTGTGTGTTGTGGCGCGATACCTGTCAACCTGGGCAATTCGTACACCGGTTTCGAAACGAGTCACAAATTCCCTGTCGGTATATAAATCGTCATAATTATGACCTTCCTCTATTATTTCGCCTTCAACCCAGGTACGAACCAGGCAATTGGGTGTATAATTCGAAAGAATTGACATGATAATTTGCAGGCTTAAGCCGGAGAACTCAGCGCATCCTGCTACAAAATCGCGTAAGGTATCAGCAAATTCCTCAAGACAAGAGTTGATAAAATTGGCGCCCATGGAATCGCGGGTATCGAAAGTTGCTTTCACCTGGTAATAATCAGGTATTTTATCCGTCATATCCACCAATTCTATTGATCGTATTCCGCCACCGCGTTTCAGCATATTGGCAGTGATGCGTTGCGTATTTTCAATCATCTGCCGCCTGATTTCGGGAAAATGTTTGCTCAGCAACTCATTGGTACCATTCCATGTAAAATGTACCTGCCCGATTTTCTCGAGTCCAAGTATTTCGCTGTGAAACCCTCCTCTTTCGGCCCAGAATTTTGCTGCTCCTGATGCAGCCGCTACCACAGAACTTTCCTCAATAACCAAAGGAACCATGTACATCTTCCCGTTAATCAAGAAATTAGGAGCCACTCCGTATGGAAAAAAATAGTTCCCAAGCGTATTTTCGCTGAACTCATCTATCATCTTTTGAGTTAGCGGATCACGATGCCAGGACGAATGAAGCGTGTCGCTAAATAATTGGGGATCCGATACATTTGATGCTACAAGGTCGATTTTCTGATCTTTATCCAATCGCGAAAAGCCGCTTGTAATTTTATACTCTTTCATTTGTTGAATTTGAATGGCAAAGCTAGTGAATAGCAGCAGTGAATAGTTCAAAAATATGCTCAAAATAACAGTTTCATTTCCTGATTGTTTAAAATATGATTATTCAAAGATCCAATTATTATTCCTGGCGATATTTTAAAGTCATCCCGTGAAATTAAGAAGCATTTGCCATGGCGCTTCTCTGAGTCCCACTCAGGGTGATTGCCAAGTCAGAATTCCCCAATTTAAATCTTTACTTTTCTGAAAAAATCAATAGCTTTGCGAACCATCTCATTTCACCCTCACTATGCAATACCTATCAGCAGACTGTATTATTCCGGTTGAAGGCGAACCTTGCTACGACAGCGTTCTGGTTGTGAATGAAGATGGAACAATTGAAGGTATTAATTCAAAAAGCGAACTTACAGGTTCTCTCTACGAAATCATTCATTATAACGGTATTCTTTGCCCCGGATTTGTGAATACACACTGCCATCTCGAACTTTCGTGGGCAAAAGGATTAATTTCCGAAGGCGAAGGTCTTGATCATTTTATCTGGCAACTTGGGAAATTCAGGAAATCTGTTTCCGAATCATATATCAGGAAAGCAATCGAAAAAGCTGCCTTTGCTATGATACAGTCAGGGATTGTCGCAACGGCTGATATTTCCAATGGAGACCTCACTTTAGATTTTAAGCGTAAAGGCGGGCACTATTTTCACACATTTGTAGAAGTTTTCGGTTCAGATCCGGTCAATTCAGAAGCTATTTTTGAAAAAGCACTTCAATTAAAAACAGAATTTGAGAATCAATCGTTAGCTGCATCAATCGTTCCTCATGCAACTTATTCACTTTCTGACGAACTGTTCAAACTTGTAGCTTACGCTGCAAAAGGAGAATTGCTAACTATCCACCACCAGGAAAATGATGATGAGAACTTCTTTTTCAAGGACGGGAGCGGCCCGATTTTGGCACGAAGAAAAGCATTCAATCCCGATTTGCCGGCATATTCCGGAACCGGCAAACGTCCGATGGAAAGCATCGCAGGATATTTTGACCCGAATGGGAAAATGCTGTTGGTTCATAATACAGTTTCGGATCAACAAGATATTGACTTTGTTCAGCAGTATTTTACCAGGGCTTATTGGTGTCTTTGCCCAAATGCTAACCTTTATATCGAAAAACAGCTTCCTGATATTTACCTGTTACGAAAGAATAAATGTAAAATCACAATTGGAACCGACAGCCTTGCTTCGAACCATCAGCTGAGCATCCTTGAAGAAATTAAAACTATTCAGCAACATTTCCCTAATATTCCACTTACGGAGTTGTTAAAATGGAGTACTCTACACGGTGCCGAATTTTTGAGCCAGGAACAAAAACTTGGAAGTTTTGTTAAAGGGAAGAGACCAGGTGTTGTTCTGATTGAAAATGCGGATAGTAACACATTGCAGCTCAAACCCGAAACTACTTCACGACTCATAATTCCGGCTCACCTATGAAAGTAACTCTCAATAACAGCGAAATAATTATTTTTAAAGGAGCCACTATCAGTGAGATGGTTTTAGCCTATTCAATACGAAGCCACAAAATGATGAGAAACGGCAAACTGTGTGTTTACGACCGTTTTGGAAATTTAACTGATCCGGATGGCCCGGTTTATGAAGGGCAATTGTTCTATTTAAAAAGAGCGGAATAGATTAATCTGAACGAAATAACTTCGATGAAAATCATAAATCTTAGATTCCTATGAAATTGAAATCACTTATCCTGGTAATAGCTGTTTTTACGTTATTCTCAATCGATAATCAGTCGGTTGCGCAGAAAAACAAGAAATCTACTGAAATCATTATTTTGCATACCAACGATATGCATTCAAAGATCGATAATTTCGGAAAACTTGCTTACCTGGCCGACAGTTTGCGTAATACACACCAGTACGTTTTCCTGGTTGCCGCCGGTGATAATTTCACCGGAAACCCAATCGTAGATATGTATCCGGATAAAGGATTCCCTATGATCGAGCTAATGAACAAGCTACATTTCGATGTCACCGCGATGGGAAATCATGAGTACGACATGGGCCAGGAACTGCAGAATAAACGACGCGAACAGGCAACATTCCCCTTTATCAGTTGTAACATCGATGCTACGGGCGCGGTGGCAAAACCCTATGAACCTTATGTTATTCTAAAAGCCGGCAAGATAAAAATACCATTCCTGGGAATTCTGCAACTTGGCGAGAACGGTTTGCCCGATTCGCATCCTTCGCGGCTCGAAGGACTTAAGTTTACGAATGGAATCGAAAAAGCAAAAGAATATACCTGGTTAAAGGATAAATATGGAATATTGATAGCACTTTCGCATTTAGGTGTTGAAACCGATGAAGTTCTTGCAAAAACTTATCCGCAGTTTGATGTAATAATTGGAGGGCACTCGCACACCACCATGAACAAAGCTATGATTGTTAACAATGTAATGATAGTTCAAACCGGATCGGGTTTAAGAAATGTTGGAATTACAACGCTTCATGTAAAAAAAGGAAAGGTCACTGATAGAAGCTATGAGCTTGTTCCATTAGCAAGCATTAAGAAAACTGATCCTGAAATCCAGGCTCTTATTGACAAATACAACAGCAACGAGGAAATGAAGCGGGTTGTGGGATTTGCCGAAACAGCTTTCAGCAACCAGGAACAACTTGGATATTTAATGACAGACGCTATAACAGCCCGGCTGAAAGTTGATTTTGCATTTCAGAATGGCGGAGGAATACGGATTTCGGAATTACCACAAGGCGATATTTTGTTAAAAGATATTTTCCGCCTCGATCCGTTTGGCAACCAGGTGGTAACGTATACTATGACTTACAACGAAGTTAAATCACTGATTTGCAATGCATATAACCGGGAAAAATCCATTGACCTGATTCCTTCAGGTATGACATACACCGTAATTGTAAACGCTGATGGCGTATGCTCTGACGTAGAAATGCAAGATAGCTCAGGAAATCCTTTGGACTCCAATAAAACCTATACTATAGGATTAAACAGCTACATAGCAGCCAGTTATAAGTTCAACCACCAGGATCCAGGTACAACTAATTATAATACCACAGCACAAACCCTGCTCGATTACCTTGGTGATGTTAAAAAAGTAAATTATGCTGGAGTAAAAAGGGTTTTCAGGAAAAATTAAACTTAATCAGGCCAAAGAATTTTACCATGTATCCGGTTTTTTCGGAGCTGGTGCCTGCATGCCTAGTTTCAGGCTTTCAATCAGCTTGCGGGTAAAATCATCAACCTGTTTCACGTAATCATCCCAGGCCGGAATGTATGATTTATCCTGCTTATCCATATAGCGCTCGAATGGCTGACGCGAAATATCTTTCATATTAAAGTTCGTGATCGTATATCGGAAGCGACCATCCTTCAATTCAATTTTCATTGAATAATCGACCCTTCCAGCTACGAGTGTTGCCCCTTGTTCTTTTTTTGATATCTCTATGCGATGAGCAATTTCTATTATGCCACTTGCCTGATCGCGCACTTTAGTCGCATCCGCAGGATTCTTATACTGTTTGTTAATCCATTCTATTGCCCTGTTGAACAATTCGGCAGGTGTGCCCGCTACCGTAACAACTTCCTTGTACGTAATTAACTTTGTTTCCGGGTCAACAGGCAGTTTTACTGGTGAATTCTGTGCTTTTACACCCAGGTTACTTAGCATCAGCATCGATGCAACTATACTTAGAACTGTTATTTTCATTGAAATCATTTTAAAAGGAATTAAACAACTTTCATGCCGCAGAGTTTGCTACTTATTTTTAACAGGCTTTCGCACAATAATATAAATATCTTCACTATCACGCTTCATCATATACTTTTCACGGCCAAGCTTTTCCAGTTCGAGGGAATCGCCTGTTAGCCGACTGTATTCAATGCTGTCTTTCTGAGCCTGGTCGTGGTAGAATTGTAATTCTTTCCTTAATCCATTCAGCTCCTTCCTCATTTTATACTGCGAAACAAGGTTGTTGCGATCGAGAAATAACATCAAAACCAGGAAGGCTACACCCGTTAGCAGGTATTTGTTCTTTAAAATGGAAGGTATCTTATCAACAAACTTCTTTATCATGATGGAACAAAGGTATTAAAAAAGGGGTTAGGGATTAGGAGTTGGGGGTTGAGGGTTTGGGATGAGTTAGCAAAAAATTTGTAGTCATACAGTGGTCATACTATAGTCATACGATGGTCATACGATGGTCAAACGATAGTCATACGATTGTCATACGATTGTCATACGATTGTCATAC
The DNA here is from genome assembly GCA_963665485.1 of Bacteroidales bacterium. Taxonomy (GTDB): domain Bacteria; phylum Bacteroidota; class Bacteroidia; order Bacteroidales; family UBA4417; genus UBA4417. The sequence goes on from OY762227.1 coordinate 5,053,873, forward strand.
GATTGTCATTCTATAGACATGGACAAGATTTGGGAGATGGTTTGAGCTTTATAGTTGTTATTCCAGGTTCGGGTTTTGCTTCGTCGTTTACTTCGTCGTTCCTCCTCGCAAGGACAACTCTGGCAATGACGGGTCATACGGTGTTCATTCGATTGGGATTAAAATGACGTTTGGATTATAAGACCTGGAAATTGTATTGAATCGCAGGTGATAAACTTGCACAAATTATAATCCAATCTCATCAGCTATTTCCGTCATGGCAGCGATGGCAAGAGCTGCAAACTGATCGATAGGAATTCCTATCATTTCACATTCCAGGATATTTTCGCGTTTAACAGAAGCCGCAAAAGCTTTTTCTTTCATGCGTTTTACAACCGATTTTGTTTTAACTGATGCAATTTTCTTATCCGGATAAACCAATGCGGTAGCCATAATTAATCCGGTTATTGTCTCCCCTGCAGCCAGCGCATGTTGAAATTCGGTGGTTCGTTCCTTTCCGGAGGCAATTTCATTATGCATTCCTATTGCATCAACAATATCGGTGTCGATACCCATTTCAGCCAACCACTTTGCCCCTTCCGGGCCATGGGTATATGCGTTGGCATTAGTAACCTCCACATCCAGGTCATGCAGCAGTCCGGCCTGTGCCCAGGCTTCGGCATTACGTCCGAGGTGAACAGCCAATGAATGCATCACCGCTTCAGATGCAAGGCTATGGGCAATCATTTTTTCATTTTTTACATATTGGCGAAGCAATCCGAGCGCTTCTTCACGGGGAAGAATCATAGTAAGCTTTAGGTTTTAGGATTTAAAAATCAGAACTTTCGTGTTAAATCTGTTTCAGCAAAGTTATCAAAAAAGTGTTTTTATTTTCTTTCCAAACGTTCGATTGAAATGAATATTTTTGCGTCATATAATAATTAATAAACTCCTATGAAAACCTTACGACAACTGATTTTTGTATTAGCGCTTTTACCTTTTCTTTCGTTCGCGCAGGAAAGCGAAATCTACAAATTTCTGAAAGCCATTCCCGGCATTGAAATTGTAAAAAAAGATACTACGATCTACAAAGAGTTTTATATTATAATGCTTCCACAAGCGGTTGATCATAACAATCCAAACAGCCCAACATTCAAACAACGAATTTATGTAGGGCATGAAGGTATCGACAAACCAACCGTAATGGAAACCGAAGGCTATGGTACGGATTGGGTTTCGTCAAATACAATGTCAGAACCAACTAAGCTGTTAAAAGCCAATCAATTGTATGTTGAGCACCGCTATTTCGGACCTTCAACGCCAAACCCGGTCGACTGGAAATACCTTACCGCCGAACAGGATGCCGGAGATTATCACTACATCCGCACTCTTTTTGGCAAGTTTTATAAAGGGAAGTGGATTGCAACAGGAGTCAGCAAAGGCGGTCAGACAGCAACTGAATACAAGGTTTTTTACCCCGATGATATTGATGTAACTATTCCATATGTTGCGCCGATTAATTATTCAAGGCTTGATTCCCGCATTGACGCTCATTTTAAGAAAGTAGGAACTAAGGAAGAACGTAAGCATATCAAGGATATTCAGATGTACCTGCTTAAAAACAAAAATGTCGTTTTGCCGGAATGGAAAAAGATCGCAAATAAAGCCGGATTTAAATTCACTACGATTGATGATGAATCCGCCTTTGATTATTCAGTGCTTGAGTTTCCTTTCTCTTTCTGGCAGTACACAGCCGATGAAAAGAAACTTCCCGACCTGAAAACCACCACACCCGAAAAAATGGCATTGTTCCTGGTTCGGATTGTGCCACCTTTCTGGTATACCGAAGCGGCTGATTCTTACGCTGCCGCTAATTACCAGTTCTACACTCAGCTTGGTTATTACGAATATAACGAAAAGCCTTTCAGGAAATATCTGAAAAACAAGGATTATCCCAATTCCGCTTTTGTTCCTAAAAATATTCCTATCGTTTGGGACCCTTCGTACCAGGAAAAACTTAAAAAATTCATTTCAGGAAATCCCCAGCATATGATTTATATTTACGGTGAAGCCGATCCATGGGGTGCAACTGCCGCCGAAATAAAGCCGGGAAGCGGGAGCCTGAAAATGGTTCAAAGCCATGGAACTCACGGCGCACATATCGCAACACTAAGTCCGGAACAACATAAACAGGTAATTGATGCACTTGAGAAATGGCTTGAAATGAAAATTGAATAAATGTTGAACTCAGATTCTAATTGCTGCGAGTTAATGAATCGGCTTCAAAAGTAAGGAATGAAAAAAGCAGTAACATTTCTGATTCTACCCATTCTTTTTATTTGGGAACTTCCACAGAATATTCTGGGGCTTTCAGTTCGTGTAATTATGGAAATCAGACAGCAAATCAGCAATACTGTAACAGAAGATCATCATGTATTCATTGAAACACTAAACACCGGGGTAAGCCTGGGATGGTTCATATTCTGGACGTCAAAAGGAAACCGTTTTTCTTATCTCAAAAACGACTGCCGGATGCACGAATATGGGCATTCAAAGCAATCGGCCTTGCTTGGACCAGCTTATCTCCTGGTTATTGGAATTCCATCTGTTGCGAGGGTCTTTTACAGAAAATGGTATTACAAAAAACAAGGTGTTAATTGGGGAAATTATTATGCGGCATTCCCCGAAAACTGGGCTGATAAATTAGGAGGTGTTACGTTACCAAACAGTAAGAACTCATAAAAACATTGGTATTATTACATTTTATACTGAACCGGGCTTTTATCAATTAGAAATACACACATCCATATGCAGGAATTTAAATACAGCAAGAAAGAGCTGAAAAATATTATCCGTGAAACACAGGAAATTGCCGGCTACCTTTGGCAACGCGGATGGGCTGAACGCAATGCCAGCAATATTTCAATCCTTATCACGCAAGTATTTCCTGAAGAGATTACTGAAAATAGCACATTCCCTTTTTTTTCACTTCCGAAATCGTATCCAAAACTTGCCGGGAGCTATTTCCTTGTAACCGGAACGGGAAAACGAATGCGCGATCTGACTCGAAAACCCATGAAAAACGCACTCATTTTGCAACTGAACGAGGAAGCAAACGGATACTGGATTATTTCGCAGAATATTGGCGATAAAAAAAACTTCCTGCCTACTTCGGAACTCCCAACTCACCTGGGGATACATCAAATGATTGCTGAACGTGGCACTGATGAAAAGGTTGTAATGCATACCCATGCTCATGAGTTGGTAACATTAACACATGCAAAAGAATTCTGCAATCAGGACAGACTAAATAATGTGTTGTGGAGTATGCATCCTGAAACTGTTATATTTGTGCCTAAAGGCGTCGGGTTTGTACCTTATCTTCTTCCCGGATCAAATGAAATTGCCGCGGAAACGATAAAAACACTGCAGAATCATGATGTAGCACTATGGGAAAAACACGGTGTTTTTGCGATTGGTAGAAGTGTTGCCGAAACTTTTGATGTTATAGATATACTGGCAAAATCGGCACATATTTTTTTCATGTGCCGATCAGCAAATATAATTCCGGATTCGTTTTCCGATGTGCAACTGGCGGAATTAAGAAAACTGGCAGAGAATTTCTAATTTCACTTAAGGGGAAAAAATCTCATTTGTTTTTATTTTCCAGTCCTGACTTCGGACGATTAGTGAGGTTGCAATTTCAGCCGGATTGGAACAGGCTGCTAATAATCATAAAAAACCTTATTCTCTTATAAACCTAAGTAGTAAGCATTATTTAAAGGGTTTAACCTTATTCCCTTATTTTTGGGTCCAGGGTTTTCTGATATTCATGAATGTACCTGCTGATTTTCATTAAGGGTAAATAAGGTAATAAGGTCAGGTAAATTTAGGGATCTTTTCTTATTACTAAGGTTAAAAACAGATGATAAGGTTTGATTCTAACACGCTACATTCATGGGACCGGCAAAAGGTAAATCCCGATTCAACGATGCAATACAATAACTTACAGAAAACCATATGAATAGGATTATATCGGATTCTATGCTTTGTTCGTTCACCTTATAAGTGGCTAAGTATAGATTTCGCAACAACAATATAAAAACTGGTTCTTTCGCATGATTCGGGATTGTCATCATTTTCGGGGTACATTCCACAAATGTATCATTTAGTGCGGTAAAAGCAAAACCCATAGAACATAATAACCTCATATTCTGTAATATATAAATTACAATTTTTCAAAATTGACTGAAATGTCAGAAGTCGGAAAAATATGTCAGTTATTTTATTGGCCAATCTTACTTACGATGGAAACAAATTTCGGTCAGAGCATACCACAAAAAAACCGGCTCAAGGCCGGTTCTTATTTCAATCTGATATACGTTTAGTGTTTGCTAAGGTATTCAGCAACGCCTTCAGAGGTAGCTTTCATTCCTTCGTCGCCTTTATGCCAGTCGGCTGGACAAACTTCACCGTTTTCTTCAAAAAACTGAAGAGCGTCAACCATACGCAGAGCTTCATCAACGCTACGGCCCAAAGGAAGGTCATTAACAACCTGGTGGCGGACAACACCTTGTTTGTCAATCAGGAAAAGTCCGCGGTAAGCTACTGCTTCTCCATTGAATTCAACATAATCTTCATCCTCATCATATTCCCATTCCCCGGCAAGAACATCGTAATTTTCGGAAATGGTTTTAGATAGATCGGAAACTAACGGGAAAGTAACGCCCTTGATTCCGCCTGCATTTTTCGCAGTATTGAGCCATGCCCAATGTGAGAATTTGCTGTCGACTGAACAACCAACAACCTGTACATTACGTTTTTCGAATTCAGCCAGTTTATCCTGAAACGCGATGATTTCGGTTGGACAAACAAAAGTGAAATCGAGGGGATAAAAGAAAAATACTACATGTTTTTTACCGATAAACTGTGCAAGCGAGAATTTCTCAACAAATTCTCCACCATTTATAACAGCATCTGCCTCAAACTGAGGCGCTTTTTTACCTACTAATACAGCCATTTTACTTATTATTATTATTTATTGGTTAAACTATTTTTTTGCAAAGATAGACACATTTTGCCCGAAATTGTCAAATTGCTGGAAGGGTTTTATAAAAACAGTTAAAGGGCAGCATTTGTTCATAGAATTACAGAAAACCGGTCCCCAAGTGGCATCGGTTTCCATTTCTCAATAAATAATCATATCCCGTTTGGAGTAAATTTATTTTGCGGCTAATTTAAAACTGAACATTTATTATAATTAATAAAATATTTTGCAAGTTCTTTCTGATAATACTTAATATTTGCAACCGTACTCAATTTGGTATCTGCACATAATACGTCTTTTATAAGCTGTTGCCGGAACCCAAAGTTCTCAACTGTATACGAATAAATAAAGTTTGTCCTTACCGCAACATACTCTAAATCCATTAAATACCTTTTATAAATTAATTGATTAATTGCGTTGTCAGAAACACTGTAAAAGAATTTCTTGATATTTCCATCCGAGAACGAATACAATGAAGCTTTCCCTTCTACGATTACTTTTAAAAACAGTTTTTCTTCCGACCAGACAGGATATTGTATATAAGTAAGTTTATCGAGAGCATCGCTCGAACGATCAATTTTAACATCAACCCGTCTATACTTTAACTTGCCATAAATACCAAACTCCTTTATTGTATTAATAGTTCCGTTCTCCTCCAATGTGGAACCTTCCCTTTTAAAACTAAAATCAACCGGATTGTGTTTCAAATTTTTGTTTTTTATCATACATTCAACCTTATAGTTATCATTATCAATAAGATAACCCTTTTCAAATTTATTCTGACCAAAAGCGTAAGCGGACATCAGAACCAGAAGTAAGGAAAATAAATTTGCTTTCATAGATTTTATAGGATATATATTGGTCTGGTTAGAGAACTTGATAAAACAGTTCTATATTTCACTCTGATAAATAAGGCATAGCCTACAGTAAGCAATCATATATGCAATTATTTCAAAACTATCTACCATGAACCTGAACAAAAGGTTTTTCACTTCATTCAACGAATATACAAAATATATGTACAGTATATTTATTCCAAAAAAAACCGGCTCCATTACAGCACCGGTTTTCAATTTTCGACCAAAGAAAATCTATTTAAGCAGCTCATTCACAATATCTTCCTCCTTAATTCCTTCGGCTTCAGCTTTGTAATTGCGTACAAAACGGTGGCGGAGGATTGAAGTGGCAACTGCCTGTACATCAGCTATATCAGGTGAGTATTTGCCTGTTACCGCTGCGTGGCATTTAGCGCCAAGTATCAGGTATTGTGACGCGCGCGGGCCAGCGCCCCATGTAAGATAGTTGTTAGCCCAGGGATGAGCTAATGTCGTTCCCGGGCGTGTAAGCGAAGCAAGTTTTACCGCGTATTGATATACATTATCCGCTACAGGTATACGTCGGATAAGGTCCTGGAAGTATTTGATTTCTTCAGCCGTAAGAATTACATTCAGCGTAGCTGAGTGCATGGTGGTTGTGTTTTTCACAACCTGTATTTCCTCTTCAAATGTTGGATAATCAAGCCGAATATTAAACATAAACCGGTCGAGCTGGGCTTCCGGCAAAGGATAGGTTCCCTCCTGCTCAATAGGGTTTTGCGTGGCTAATACAAAAAATGGTTCTTCCAGTTTATGACTTTCACCGGCAACAGTAACCGCTTTTTCCTGCATGGCTTCCAGAAGCGCGCTCTGGGTTTTGGGTGGAGTACGGTTAATTTCATCAGCCAGGATAATATTCGCAAATACAGGGCCGCGTATAAACTTGAATTTTCGCTCCTGATCCAGGATTTCGGTACCTATAATATCCGAAGGCATAAGGTCGGGAGTAAACTGTATACGGCTATACGTAAGCCCTAACACCTGCGACAGAGTATTTACCATCAGAGTTTTAGCCAATCCCGGAACTCCGACCAATAAAGCATGGCCCCTGGAGAAAATAGAAATTAGTAAGGTTTTTACAATCTCATCCTGACCTACAATTACTTTGCCTATTTCGGAACGTAAGGCATTATATTTTTTAAAAAAATCGTTGAGTGCCTCAGTGTCTGACTTGTATTGAATCATATTTGGTGCAATTAAAATAGAATTTACCGAAAAAGCTTCCTGGCTTCTATCAGATTGAAGGAGTTAGGATTTAGGAGTTGGGGTTACAGAACAATTTCTATTTGCTTTCTTTAACTTATTATCATTAACCGTTTCGCTACTCCGTAAAAGTCCATTTGTACTTAAAATCACACGTTTTAAACTTATCGCCTAAACGGATATAAGCAGTTTTCGATTTAGTTTCAATCCACTTGGCTGTAACTTTGGCTTTCTTATTTTCGAGCGCCCACTCCTGGATTTTATTGTAATCGTCCTTCATATTAGCTCTATGTGGTTCAGTACGAAGCTTCAGGTAGAGTACACGATATGCCTGGGTACCATCCTCGGTAGTGTAAGGAACGCTGGCCGAAATTTCGCCTGGTTTCATTTTATCAATCACAAAAAACACTTTTGGGTCCAGTTCGTCAGCGGCTAGCCGGGTATTACCCGATGACTGGCTTTGAATCAATCCTCCGTTCACTTTACCCGGATCATCGCTGTAGAGAAATGCGGCTTTTTCGAATGTCAATGAATCGACGCGAACTTTATTGGCAATACTGTCAAGTTTCGCCGCGGCTACAACAAGATCGTCGGGCGAAACCTTGGGAATTATGAGTATATGCCTAACATTAACAAAGTCGCCCTTACGCTCAATAAGCTGCAGTAAGTGGTAGCCAAACTTTGTTTTTATCACTTCTGAAATATCGTTTTTGTTTTTAAGGTTAAAAGCAGCCGATTCAAATTCCGGAGCCATACTTCCCCGACTGAAAAGTCCTAATTCACCACCTTTTGCCGCCGATCCCGGATCTTCGGAATATAATACGGCAAGTGTTGAGAATTTCTCACCTTTGAGCACCCTGGCCCTGAGCGCAAGAAGTTTTTCGCGCGATTCCTTAAGTTGAGATGGCCCTACAACCGGTGTCTTAACAATCTGCCCAATTTCATATTCAGTAGGAATTAATGGAATACTATCTTGCTTGAGCCCATTAAAATACTCTCTGGTTTCGTTAGGTGTCATTTTAACACTCGATGTTACAGCAGCCTGAGCTTGTTGCGAAAGAAGTTCGAGCCGCAAAGGTTCACGCAGCTCCGTCTTGAATTCTTCGAGTGATTTGTCATAAAATTCTTCAAGTTTCTGCTGTGATCCAAATTGCTGTATATAGTAACGAAGCCGCCTGTCGAGCTCACTGTTTACTTGTTCGTCGCTTACAACAAGGCTATCAATTTCAGCCTGGTAGACCAGTAGTTTTTGAAAAACCAGGTTTTCAAAAATCTCACAACGCATTACAAAAGGATCTCCTGCCATACCTTGCGCTTTTGCCTGGGCAAATTGAGCTTCCACATCCGACCAAAAAACAGGATGGCTTCCAACTAAGACTGCTATTTCGTCGACTGTTTTTTCGTTTTGAGCTTTAACCTGAAATACTGATACAATCAGTAAAATCAATAAAGCCGGCATCAATATTCTTTTAATCATGTGTACAGGGAGATTACTTTTTAAATATTTCATACTTTTTGTGTTTCACTGCGTTACTGATCAAATCGTCTTCCATTCGCTGAAGCATGGCTGCTTTACGCTTGTTCAACAGGATAGTGCGGATATTTTCAGTTTCAAAATTAAGCGGTGAGATACTTTCCTTACTCTTATACGCCGATATAGCAACGTAATACATTGTTGTTGAATCCTTTACCTCAACAAATTTATTTTTGCTCAGAAATTCCTCCTGATCATCAACGGTAATAGGGACTTTCCTGGCCAAATCGGCAAAGGTCATCCACGTTCCCCCATCGTTGATCATAAATTCAATATTATTTTCCAGGCAAAGTGTTTGAAGCTTTTCCTTGTCAGCATCACGGTTGCTGGTTAGGAGCGATTTTACTTTAGTTGCGACTGGTGAATTTTTGTTGATTATCACATAACTTGCCAGAACAATGTTTTCACGCAGATGAAAATTTACCTGATTTTTCTGGTAATAATCTTCAATTTCTGATGCAGGGACTACAGTATCCAGCTTTTGTTTAACAAGTTCCGACTCATAAGCGTATATAATGAGTGAATTCCTGTACTGCTCAATCTGATCCGTAAAATCACGATTGGTTTCTTCGAGATTATCCTCAGCCTGCTTAAGTAAAAGTTCCTGCCGTACCCAGTTATTTATGTAAGCCGTCGTAATTTCAATACTATCATTGGCAGCTGTGCCAGCCGGAACCACATTCACCAGGTCTTCCGGGTAAAGGTATTTGTCGTTAACACGAGCAATGGCCTTTTCCTTTCCTTTTGCTTTTTGCGAAAGCAGGTTGCAGGAACCAAAAACCAGAATCAGACAAGATGAAATTACAAGCAAACGCAGCATAATCTATTGTGCTGTTAAAATTGAATTAAACACTTCACGATTAACGACAACCGGGTATTTGGCGCGAAGTTCACTTATCCATTCTTTCTCCAGGAAATTCTGGTAATCAGCAGTCATGGCACCCCGTATTTCGTTCAGCAATTTTGGTTCAGGAGCTACCACCTGGTGGATAACGATTATAGCATTGGAAGTATCAGCCATTGGAATTAAATCTGTTATTCCTGGTTTCCATTCCAAAGCATCGATATTCGTGTTTTCACCTTTCGAGAATTTTTTACGTTCAACAGTAACTTTTTGTATGCTATCCTGGTTAAACTTTGCTAAAACCTGTTCATCGGCAACTCCCTTTTTCAAAAGTTTCTTCAGGCTTTTAACAATAGAGGCGTCTTTAACAGTAAAAACAGATGCGTCGAGCCTGCTTTCCCACATGTAATTCATTTTGTTTTTTTCGTAAAACTGTTCCAGCCCGACCGTATCTTTTACTGCTTTTGACCATACTTTTTTATCCGTAAGGTCGAAAAGCAGGATTCCATCATGATATTCGTTTATAAGTGATTTAAAATCAGGATTTTCCGCTTCCAACTGGCTATCTGCGTATTTATTTACGGCATCAGTCACAAAACCACTGTACTGCTGGTAAACGTATGCGGCAATGTCACGTTTAGGCTCACGGTGCTGAGTTGAAGCCAGTTGTTTCGCAAAGTCAGCCTGGGTATAGGTTTTGGTTCCAATTGTAAAAAGATTTTTATCCAGGTTATTTGCCTGTTCTAATTTCCAGCTTGCCGTAAAAATTGAATCCGTTACTACCTTTGTGAGTTCATCCAACGCAGGAAGATTTTGTGTAAAACCATAGGTAGCCTTGGTTTTAGCAATAAATGTATTCTGGATATCAGCATTCCGGTCACTTCGGGGGATCCGCTGTTTAATATCTTCTTTCTCTTCATCAAAACTGCCTATAGGTTTCTGATCGACAAGTTTGATAATATGCCAGCCATACACGGTTTGGAAAGGTTCGGAATAATCACCTTTAGCTTTCAGCTTTTGTATGTTTATGGTAAAATCAGGAAGTAAGCGGTTTACCCCGAACCAAGGCAACACACCGCCTTTACCGGATGTTGAAACATCATCGGAGAATTTTCGGGCTACATCGCCAAAATCGCTGCCCGCCTGCAATAATTTGTACGCCAGGTTAGCTGAATCAGCAACTTTAAGTGAATCGTCGAGAGTAGCTTTTGATGGAAATACCAGCATGATATGCGCAAGCTGAATCCTACCGAGTGCAGGAGTTTTCGATGTCAGCTTTATCAGGTGATATCCAAAATCGGTTCGGACAGGCATTGATACTTCGCCAACTTTCGCGTTATAAACTGCTTCTTCGAAAGGATACACCATATCGAAAGCAGTAAAAAACCCGAGGTCGCCATGATTGCCTTTCATTTTTCTTCCGTCTGTTACACGGTCTTTTACGGACGGATCTTCAGAGCCTTCAACGGCAACTTTTGCAAAATCTTCTCCTTTAACAATCCGTTTGCGTAATTGCATAATTTTATTCCAGGCAGCCAGTGTATCAGCGGCTGACGCAAGACGCTCAACACGAACAAGTATATGGCTGGCACGAATATCGTATTTCTTATGCTCATAAGCTTCCTGGATCATTTTGTCAGTTGCCTGATTGTCGGACAAATAAGGCTGTGCTAATTGTTTCCTGTATCCGGCCAATTCATCGCGGAATGATTTTACAGTATCCATCCCTAACGCCTCGGCTTCGGTAACTTTTAAACGAAAATTAGTAAACAGTTCCAGGTATTCTTCAAGTGCTTTATTATCAGTCTTTTCGGATTTAATATTATTCTTTTCATAAACCTTAATAAACTCGTTTTTGGTAATTTTTTCTTTAGCTACCTGCAATAAAACCGGATCAGTACTTTGGCTGAAACCAGGTAAACAGAAAATGCCAAATAATAAGGAGAGTAAAGAATTAAGAAGTTTCCGTTTCATAGTTGATTAAAAATTTTTGATTGATATCTGAAGTCTTAAACTCGGAGTTTAGGATTTTGGGGATTAGGTATTGAGAAATCAGTTTGAATATAGCTAAATTACCTGCTATAATTTGGTGCTTCACGGGTAATAGTAATATCGTGCGGGTGACTTTCGACCACACCGGAAGACGTTATTTTAATAAATTTCGCATTCTGTAGGGCTGCAATATTTGCTGATCCGGTATATCCCATTCCGGCACGCAAGCCGCCTATCATCTGGTGGATCACCTCTGAAAGCGTTCCTTTAAAAGGAACCCTGCCAACAATTCCTTCGGGAACCAGTTTCTGAATATCATCCTCGGCATCCTGGAAATAGCGATCTTTTGAGCCTTTCTGCATGGCTTCGATTGATCCCATTCCACGATAGGATTTGAATTTACGCCCTTCGTATATGATAGTTTCGCCCGGAGATTCTTCGACACCTGCAAACAAGGATCCGGCCATAATGCTATAAGCCCCGGCTGCAATTGCTTTCACAATATCTCCTGTATAGCGTATACCTCCGTCAGCAATTACCGGAATTCCTGTTCCTTGTAATTCTTTGGCTACAACGTAGATTGCCGAAAGCTGAGGGATGCCAATACCGGCAATAATGCGGGTTGTACATATCGAACCCGGTCCTATTCCTACCTTTACAGCATCGGCGCCTGCATTTACCAAATCGCGTGCAGCCTCAGCGGTAGCAATATTTCCAACTACAACCTGAAGGTCTGGAAATTGTTTTTTAACAAGCTTTGTGGTTTCAATAACTCCTTTTGAATGACCGTGTGCGGTGTCAATAACTACAGCATCAACGCCATTTTTTACAAGCTCAGTAACGCGTTCAAGCACATCAGCGGTAACACCAACACCGGCAGCAACACGCAAACGCCCAAGTTCATCTTTACACGCATTCGGACGGGCCTTTATTTTGCTGATATCTTTATAGGTGATCAGTCCAACAAGTTTGTAATCATCGTCAACAACCGGTAGTTTCTCAATTTTATATTCCTGCAGTATATCTGAAGCCTGATCGAGGTTGGTCTTTGCATTGGTAGTAATCAGGTTTTCACGGGTCATAATTTCAGCTAACGGCCTGAGCGGATTACGCTCAAAACGAAGATCACGGTTAGTTATTATCCCAACCAGCTTACCATCAGCGCTAACTATGGGAATCCCGCCAATACTATGTTCACGCATTATATTAAGAGCGTCCTGTACAAGGGCATCTTCGTGTAAAGTAATTGGATCTGTAATCATTCCGCTTTCCGATCGTTTCACACGCCTTACTTCAGCAGCCTGATCCTGAATACTCATATTTTTATGCAATACTCCAATTCCACCTTCCTGGGCAATTGCAATGGCCATAGTCGAATCGGTAACTGTATCCATAGCTGCGGATACAATTGGTATATTGATCTTTATTTTCTTCGTAAACCACGATGAAGTTTCCACATCGCGTGGAAGTACTTCAGAATAAGCGGGAATAAGCAAGACATCATCGTAAGTAAGGCCATCGCCTGCAAATTTGTCACTATCAATGAACATAGTCTTTTTTTTGAATTTGCAAATTTACTAATTTTAACGGAAGTCCTTGTTAAAAAATCTTAAGGTTTTGACTTCAGACAAATGGCTGAAAATCAGAATAATTAATAGAACCCAGCTATTGCAAATTGTAATAAAACAATCTTATACTTACATGAGGCATAACAGCTTCTACATATGAAAATAATTAGTCAGCTGAATATCAACAAATTCCAGTAAAACAACATAGTAAAAATGCCTGAGAGAACCTACGTTCCCGCTTTCTTAATTTATTGATAAAAGAATAAATGATAAACAGAATCTACCGGACCAGCATAACTGTTCCACGTTTTTTATAATCCTTACCTTCGGTTGATTTGTATGTTATTAAATATGCATATTGACCTGCTGGTATAAACTGCCCGTTAACAGTTCCATCCCAGCCTTTATCAATATCCGAAGTTTCAAAAAGCTGTTGTCCCCACCTGCTGAAGATTGCCATACGAAAGCTTTCTATATTGACAAATGAAAATTTCGGAACCGGCCTGAATAACTTGTTTGCTCCATCCGGGTTAAACGCGTTAGGCAGAAATAAAACAGGATCTTTGATGACACAGCAGGTATTTGATTTTGAAACAGCATTTTGCAAATAAGGATTTCCGCCTTTTTCTTTTGCCTCTATCCAATAGCAGGGCATTTTCGCAGGATCAAAGTTTGTGAGCAGATCAGTGAACGAAAAAGTAGTTGGGTTACCATTGCCAATAATTTTGGTTGTTGTGGGCTCATTATCTAAGATCCGGTAAATTTCATATCCGTCAACATCTTTCAGCCAGCCTTTGTATTGGTTCCAGTTCAGGATATTCTCTGTTTCAGTTTTGCTGCATTGAAGCCAGATAGATTGAGGAGTATTGATTGACATAGTTTTACTTCCGCAATCATCAATAGCTGCTAAGCGGTAAAAATATGATTGCGCTTGTATATCAGCCGTAATATCATTAAAATAATAGCTCTGTGGAACCGGCGACACTATTGAATCTATTGTATGAAATGTTGCTCCGTTATCATCGGAGCGCTCTAGGAACAGCTTGTTCACCGAACCATCAGGTGTAATATAATAGTTGACACTCACATAACTATCATTCTCAACACTGACATCTGAGATATATGTAGTATCAGGCAGGGTAGCGCCATTGTATTGCTGAAATACCTCGCATGAGGAAGAGGTAAACAAGCTATTGTTGCTATATGCTTTTACTGAATAACCGTAGGTTTTACCATTTACAAAATTAAAATTATCGACATAAGTTGTATCTGTTGGTGGAATCGGGTTAATTTCAACAGGGATGCCATCCTCAATCCGGTATATCTTGTATCCACTCAAACCACCAATCATATTTTTATATGAGTTCCAGTTTAATTTCGCTGATTTATCACATTGCCCGGGATAAATTACATCAAGATTTATTGTTTGCACGTACTTATTCACATAGTCGGGAGCGCTTGGGATGCCACACATGTCTGTTGTTCGCACAATATATTTAAATGAACTTCCGCAAACGGGAGAAGCCGTAGCATCATTATAATTATTTAAAGTTGGCGTTCCGGATGCTATAACCGGCCAACTTCCGCTTAAAGGATCAAATCGCTGAACTTCATAAGCTGAAATATCGTCATTTGTAATTATATCCCATGATATACCCGGGGTAAATCCACTTGGATTAGTACTGAGGATAACACTCAGATTCGAAACATTAGCCGGCGCAGTAAGATCTGATAATGGAAACGGAGCAGCTACCTGAGAGGATGTAGCATCATCCGAAACGTTAACATCGGCTACGAAACTGACCTGGTATGAGAAATTTGTAGGATTACAAAAAGGGAAGGAAATAGTATCGTTAAATGCCAGAGTTGTATATGGTAATGTTTTAATATCAACCCATCCTGCAGATGCAGCGTTTCGTAAAATATGATACGTACCTTGCAAAGTGGGGTCCGTGGTTGTCCATGTTAGCACTGCTATTCGTGAAAGTGATGTTGATACAGAAAGACTGATTGCAGGAGGAGCTTTTATTTGAACTGGATTATAAAAATCAACACGTTCCTTTTGATCAGAATTTACTCTTAATTTCTGATAATCAGTAATTCCACTATGTTCAATATTAAAATTAGTAGTCACTGAATGAGCAAATGCCGGAACTTGAAAAACCTGAAGCAGGATAAATATAAAAAATAACCGGAGCATATTGATACCTGATTTCATGAGCATTATATTCATGATAAGTAGTACAAATATAAAAATTAAATTCTTTCCGGTCCAACAACCAGCGTGTACAAATCTTCTGGTTTCAGGTATTTGATTGCCAGATCCTGAAGTTGTTGAGCATTTATATGGTTGACCGTATCTATCAGTTCCTCGAAGTGAGCGATAGTGAGCCCGTCTTCAATCAGATCGCGATACAGATCGGCCTGGGCAAACGGACCATCAACAGCCCGGAGCATTTCACCTGTTAAATAACTGCGCACCAGTGAAAGTTCACTTTCGCCAACCTGTTCGGTACATAAACGGGTGAGTTCAAATTTTATTTCGGAAAGAGCCTCCCTGGTTACACCGGCTCCTACTTCACCTGAAATTACAAAGTATCCGCCATTGTGCAAAGGCACTACCGATGACCCGATTCCATAGGTATATCCTTTGTCCTCTCTAAGGTTATTCATCAGGCGCGATCCAAAGTAACCGCCTAAAATTGCATTTAAAATTTTCATTCCTGCAAAATCAGGATGACTTCGGTTGAACATCATACCCCCAATACGGATGGCTGACTGCATGGCTCCTTCTTTCAAATGAAAATGATCTTTTTTATCAGATCCTGATGTATGATATTCAATTGAATTGCTGCTATTGCCGCTCCAATCACTTCCCCCAAAATATGCTTCCAGGTCTTTGATCAACCTCGGTTTGATGCGGCCGGCAACAATTATGCTGCAATTGCCTGAATGGTATTGCGCTTTATGAAAAGCAATCAGGTCTTCAGTATTTACTTTACAAATATCACCTGGTTCAAGATATGTTCCATAAGGATGGTTACTCCCGAAAAGGATTGAATTGAATTGAGTTCGCGCCAGGAAATTTACTTTTTGACGGTTCACTTCGAGCATCTGTCGCTGCTTACCGGCAATCACATCATATTCGCCATCAGGGAAAACCGGATTTTTAACAATCTCACATAATAATGGCAACGTGTTATCCAGGTGTTTGTTGAGTGAGTATAAAGTTATGTATGCGTTGTCGCGTTCGGTGGTATTCTCGAAATGAGCGCCGTAATAGTCGAGAGTTTCCGATAATTCCCGGGCAGTGAAATTCCTGGTTCCTTCGCGCAACATCAGGTTGGTTGCCATAGCTGTAAAAGGTTTTTTTTGAAACCAGCTTCCTGCTGAAAACATCATTTCGATGGAAATCACATCCTGAGTACCCGAATTGAATTGATACACCTTTATCCCATTACTCAGCTGTGAGATTTCTGGCTGAGGAAAATCAATGTGGCCTAATGACTGTATGGAGGGCTGTAAATTCCGGTTAGGAAGTGTGATCATTGTGTAACAGTTTAATTTAGTGACTTTGGGCTTGATCGAAATGGATTTATTGAATATCAGCGACTTAATGCTTAGTAGAAAGTGAGAGTACGAGAAAGTGAGAGCATCAAAATGAGAGTTTATGTTGGGCTAAGGCGAACAGGAAGTGTTTCCTCAAATTGTAAATTTACTATTTCTAACTCTTCGCGATATAATAAAGCGTAGAACAGTTTTCAGGTCTGAAAATCTTTTTTGCTTCATCTGTAATTTCTTTTGCGGTAACACAAGCATAACGCTCAACCAGGTCATTTACCAGATTGGCGTCACCAAGTAACTCGTAATAGGCAAGGTTCATGGCTTTATCCAGTACACGCATTTCGCTGAATGCCATCATGGCCTCAACCCTGTTTTTTACTTTCTGCAATTCATTTTCAGAAATTATGTTCCTGCATATTTTATCAATTTCCATTTGCAGGGCAGCTTCCGCTTCAGGTATTGAAACGCCTTTCATCAGTTTACCTGTAATTACAAACAATCCTGCTTCAATATCGCCTGAGATAAATGCACTGATATCACTGAACAGACGTAAATTTTTAACTAATTGCTGATTTAACCTCCCCGACTGACCGGCTGAAAGTATATCAGAGATCAGATCAGTTGCAAAAAAACCTTCATCAGCCCGGCTGCACATATGCCAGGCTTTATATATTGCATCGTAAGGCACTTCGCGATGAACTGTAAGTGAATGGGCTTCAGTCTGCTCCGGCTCAACCGGAAGATTCCTGTTGTTCTTACTTCCCTTGTTAATACCTCCAAACCATTTTTCAGAAAGCGCCTTGATTTCATCTGTTTTAACGTTACCTGCAATTACCATAATGGCGTTGCACGGATTATAGAATCGCTCGTAAAAATCACGAACTTCATCCATGCCTGCATTTTCAATATGCGAGGGATCAATCCCAATAGGCGCCCATTGATAGGGATGTACTTTATAGGCCAGAGGACGAAGCAAAAGCCAGGCATCTCCATATGGTTGATTCAGATAATTTTGCCTGAATTCTTCAACAACCACATTTCGCTGTACGTCAAAACTTTTTGTCGAAAACGCAAGGTTAAGCATACGGTCCGATTCGAGCCAGAAAGCCGTTTCGAGGTTATGCCCCGGCACAGTCAGGTAATAATTTGTGAAATCGTTATTTGTAAAGGCATTATTCTCTCCTCCTACCCTTTCGAGTGGCTCATCGTAACGTGGAATATTCACCGAACCGCCAAACATCAGATGTTCGAACAAATGAGCAAAACCGGTCCGATCAGGATGCTCATCACGGGAACCTACATTATAAAGGATATTCATTGCTACAATCGGAGTACTGGTATCGTGATGAACAATCACGCGCAATCCATTGTCCAACGTAAAACGGTCAAATTCAGTCATAAAGCTATTTTGAATAAATCAACAAACCGATGAATCGGAATTCTTGCGACAAGAAGGATGAAGATTATGAAGTAAATAACGCACTACACCCGTTTTTGTTATGAATATGTGCAAAGTTAAAGGAAATTTGAAGTAATGTGCATTTCAGATTGTTGCCGATGAAGATAAAAATTACGGTAATAATCTGACAATTTAGTCTAATGAAAATCTGTATTTATTTGATAAACGGAATAGAGCTTTTGTTAAAGCTGTGTATAGCTTTGGCAAAATGAATAAAATCCTCAATTGTTGTTTCGAAAATTATATATCACACTTGCCAGTTGCAGCATTATTAATACCTTTGCCCGAGTTTTAGAGCTCATGAGTTAATACATTTGTTTACAACATACTGTATATTATAAAATGAAAAAAGACAAAGTTATTTTTGACCTCATCAACGAGGAAAAAGACAGGCAGATGCACGGCATTGAACTGATTGCTTCCGAAAATTTCGTCAGCGAACAGGTATTGAAAGCCATGGGATCGGTGTTAACAAACAAATATGCTGAAGGCTATCCCGGCCGACGGTATTATGGTGGTTGCCAGATTGTAGATCAGACCGAACAAATCGCCATTGATCGTGCAAAAGCACTTTTTGGCGCCGAATGGGCCAATGTTCAGCCACACTCAGGAGCACAAGCCAATATGGCCGTGCTGATGACTATTCTGAAACCAGGTGATACATTCATGGGTCTTAATCTTTCTCATGGAGGTCACCTTTCGCACGGTTCGCCTGTAAATTCATCCGGAATTCTTTACAATCCAATCGCCTATAGCGTTGAAGAAGAAACCGGCACCATTGACTATGACAAGATGGAAGCTACAGCTCTTGCTGAAAAGCCGAAACTTATTATAGCAGGCGCTTCGGCTTACAGCCGTGATTGGGATTACAAGCGTATGCGTCAGATAGCTGATAAAATTGGGGCTTTGCTGATGGCTGACATAGCCCATCCTGCCGGCCTTATCGCCCGCGGATTGTTGAATGACCCGGTTCCATATTGCCATATCATTACGACTACCACACATAAAACTCTTCGTGGTCCTCGTGGCGGGCTTATCCTTATCGGAAAAGATTTTGAAAATCCATGGGGACTTAAAACCCCGAAAGGCGAAATAAAAATGATGTCGGCAATGATCGACAGCGCTGTTTTCCCCGGAGTACAGGGAGGCCCGTTGGAGCATGTAATTGCCAGCAAGGCAGTAGCTTTCGGCGAAGCTCTTTCGGATGAGTTTATGGATTACGCGTTACAGGTTAAAAAGAATGCGCAGGTAATGGCAAAAGCCTTTATGGATAAAGGATTTAAGGTTATTTCAGGGGGCACCGACAATCACCTGATGCTGATTGACCTCCGGACTAAATACCCTGATATTACAGGCAAAATGGTCGAAAACCTGCTCGTAAAAGCTGATATCACGCTGAATAAAAACATGGTGCCTTTCGATAGTCGTACACCTTTTACTACTTCCGGAATCCGTGTCGGAACTCCCGCAATAACTACACGTGGTCTCAAAGAACAGCATATGCCATTTATTGTAGATTTGATTGATGATGTTATAGCGAATCACGAAAACGAAGAGGTGATTACTAAAGTCCGTTCACAGGTTAATGAGATGATGAGCGAATTTCCTTTGTTCGCGTATTAGTAATTTGTGCTTGGCTCATGTTGTTCAGTAAAAAAGGGCAACCAGAACCTGTACAAAGAACATCTTGAACAATTCTGCCATGGCTTCGTAACCATAATCATTCTAAATTAACACTTTTTACAAAGCGATATCTGGAAATTTTCAGGTATCGCTTTTGTGTTTTAAGATATTTTGTATGTTTACCAAAATTTAAACCCCAACTTATGAAGACTGTATATATAGTACGACATGCTAAGGCCGTTCCGGCACATGCTAACATCGCTGATGCTGACCGATTGCTTACTGATACTGGTGTTGCACGCACCTGCAAAATAGCCGAGTATATGACCGAAAGCAAACCTGTTATTGATCAGATTATTGCCAGTCCGGCCGAAAGAGCTTTTGCCACAGCACTCATTATCGCAGATAAGCTTGGGATTAAATCCAACAAAGTTGTTTCGGATGAAAAACTTTTCACCGGCGACGAAAGTGACATTCTTGAAGTTATCGAAAACCTCGATGATTCAATAAACAGTGTGATGATTGTGGGACATAACCCGATTATTACCATGGTTGCAAACCGTTTCGCAAGTCCAAAACTGGAATCACTGCCTACAACCGAGTTGTTTCAGTTCACCTGGATACTGATAAATGGGTTGACCTGAAAAAAGCGAAAGTTATCCAAAACTTTACCGTTTGGCCGGGAATGTTGTAATCTTTCCTTAATTCTGTGAGTAAGATTAGTCTTTCATAAGCAGGTGAAAGACTAAGTCCAGTTCTCGTGTCATAAAACGAGGTTATATTTCTATGGACCAAATACAAGCAGGTTGACAAAATAAACTATGCTTTTTATTAGTTGATTTTGAACATATTGACAGACCCAATTACTTTCAGATCAGGTGACAACTTGATTGAAATAATCGGGTCTGTTTTAATATAAGATCCTGCTTACACCTGGTATTATTTTATTTCAAAGCCTAAGGCTGGTGAAAGGATATGATACACTTAGTTAATATAAACTTAATATTCCGGCAATCTCATATTTCCTACCTTTGGCTGGATTGTGCAGTATCATCAGTTACAGAAAATCTTTTTTCATAAATCTCAATATTTTTCTTAGTTTTATACTAACAAATACTGCTGGAATGGTGTTAAACTGAATTGAAAGATTGAATTGGAAAACTAACTTGCATATACCAATGGCTGGAACTAAAAACAATATCATTAACCGGGAGATCAGCTGGCTGCATTTCAATGAAAGGGTATTGCAGGAAGCTGCTGACCCTGCAACACCGTTGATTAACAGGATGAAATTCCTTGGTATCTATTCCAATAACCTTGATGAATTTTTCCGTGTACGGGTGGCAACTGTCAACCGGATGACAGGGATGGAGAAAAATGTATTTAATGATAAATACATAAATCCCCGCAAGACACTACGTGAGATTAACCGTACTACAAAGGACCAGCAGCGCGAATTCCAGCGAATATATAATTCAATTATTCTGGAACTGGCCGAGAACAACATTTTCGTTATCAGTGAAAAAGAACTCACAGCCGATCAGGGGAATTTCGTTGAACAGTATTTCAGGGACCAGGTTCGTCCAAATCTTTTCCCGATTATTTTAAGTAATCTTAAAGCTACTTCGCTGCACGATCATTCCTTATACCTGGCGGTAGTTCTGCAAGTTAAAGGAGACCCTTCGCGCGAAAAATATGCGCTTGTCGAAGTACCTGTAAATACGCTTTCACGATTTCTCATCCTTCCGTCAGAAAACGAAAAGAAGTATATAATCCTGATCGATGATGTGATACGCCATTGCCTTTCAGAAATTTTTTCGGTGTTCGGGTTTAATTTGTTCAAAGCGTATGCAATAAAATTCACCCGCGATTCTGAGCTGGATATAGATAACGATGTTTCGAAAAGTTTTATTGAACTGATGACCGAAGGTCTGAAACAGCGGGAAGTTGCTCCTCCTGTCAGGTTTGTTTACGATCGGCATATGCCCGAACGACTATTGAAACAATTACTGGCCAAACTCAATATCAGTCAGAGCGATACCGTTTCAGCCGGAGGAAAGTATCATAATTTCAAAGATTTTGTAGGCTTCCCCAATATCGGCACGCCTGAAATGGAATTTAGCCCGATGCCACCTCTTGAACACCAGGGATTGAGAGTTACTAAAAGCATACTGGCGGGGATCAAAGAACGGGATTACCTGCTGCATTATCCTTATCAATCATTTCATTACCTCATTGATTTGCTTCGTGAGGCTTCGCTCGACCCACAGGTAAGAGCTATAAAAATGACACTTTACCGGGTTGCCAGTGATTCAAATGTAGTGAACGCTCTTATAAATGCGGCTCGTAATGGGAAAGAAGTTACAGTTTTTCTCGAAGTGCAGGCACGTTTCGACGAAGTTGCAAATATATACTGGGCCGGAAAGATGCAGGAAGAAGGTGTAAAGGTTATACAATCAATTCCGGGTTATAAAGTACACGCTAAATTACTGTTGATAAGACGTAGAGAAGGCGTTAGAAACGCGTATTACGCCGGAGTCGGAACAGGTAATTTTAACGAAACAACAGCCAAAGTATATACCGATGTTACAATTTTTACTGCTGACAAAGAGATAGTTTCAGATGTGAACAGTGTTTTCCACCTGTTCGAGTCCATTTATAACGCGCCCAAATTTTCAAAACTGATTGTTGCTCCTTTTCATATGCGGTTACAGTTTCTCAAACTGATAAACAACGAAATCCGCAATGCCAAAGCAGGGATGAATGCCTGGATGATTTTGAAAATTAATAATCTTACAGATATTAAAATCGTTAAAAAACTTTATGAGGCAAGTAACGCGGGTGTAAACATTAAACTGATTGTCAGGGGAATATGTGT
The DNA here is from genome assembly GCA_963665485.1 of Bacteroidales bacterium. Classification (GTDB taxonomy): domain Bacteria; phylum Bacteroidota; class Bacteroidia; order Bacteroidales; family UBA4417; genus UBA4417. The sequence goes on from OY762227.1 coordinate 5,076,439, forward strand.
TCTTCAACCAGGCGTTAAAGACCTGAGTGAGAATATTGAAGCCATCACCATTGTTGGCCGTTTCCTGGAACACAGTCGTATTATGGTATTTGCCAATGCAGGCAAGGAACTGTATTATTTATCTTCGGCCGACTGGATGGAGCGTAATTTCGACAATCGTATTGAAGTTGCCTGCCCCATATTTGACCGTGATTTGCAACGCGAACTGATGACTATGCTTCAAATCCAATTACACGACAACACCAAAGCAAGGGTGATAGCTCCAACCAAATCAAACCAGTACGTAAAAGGAAATCCAAACCTGAAGCTTAATTCCCAGGTTGAAACCTATAAGTTCTTTAAAGATAAAATTTTGTAAAGAGGTACGATTTACGAGGTACGAAGTACGATTGCAGGACACATTAGTAAATCGTCATTCGTAAATCGTTATTCGTCATTCGTAAATCGTTATTCGTAAATCGTCATTCGTAAATCGAAAATCGAAAATTGCCTAATTGCTCAGTTTCACACTGCTTACAATAAACGTCGTTTCACCCCTCCAGGGTAAGGTATTGACTTTCTGTGTATAATGAACAATTACATTTCTGCCTTGCAGTGTATCAAGCTGAAGAGCTATTTCTTTGTCAGAGACTGAAAACAGGAATTTTTCGGATGCCAGGGTCACATTTTGATTGCTTTGAACACTACTTAAAATCATTTCACCTTCATAGGTTTTGAAAATATTTCCTTTACGCGAAAATTTCTGTAACATACCGGCACGGTAACCATCGCTGAATGTGAAGAAGAAACTCCAGTAAACATATCCTGAAACTATCAAGACAAAAAATGTAATCGCAATTAAAAAATATTTTCTGATTTTCCTTCTCCAATTGCTCTTATGTTTGGGTTCTGCTTTACTGTTTGGGGTTTGTGTAGTTGCCATGATGTTTCTTTTTACAAAGATAGCAATAAAATATAAAATAAAAATAGCCCGTTGGTGATTGTATCAAAACCGGATTTTCGCTTGCCGAACTGCACCTTATTTCCGGTCGCATCGAAATGATAATTACATTTGCAATGTAAAAGTGATTCAAAAGGAATGATACTATTTGAAGAAGCGTTGGATATTATAGGCAAATCTGCTGTTGCTCTTTCATCCGAAAAAATAAGACTCGAAGAATCTTTGGGCCGTGTACTGAGTGAGGATGTATTCTCGGACATGGACATGCCACCGTTCGACAAATCAGCTGTTGATGGCTATGCATGCCGTCGTGCTGACCTGGAAAAAGAACTTAAAGTGCTTGAGACCATTGCTGCAGGCATGGTTCCTACTAAATTTATCGCGGCAGGTTTTTGTTCAAAACTGATGACCGGCGGAATGCTGCCCGAAGGAGCTGATACCGTTATAATGGTTGAAGATGTTGAAGTTACAGGAACTGATACAATTCGCTTTGCCGCTTCGCGAACTGCACCTAATTATTGTACAAAAGCTGAAGACATTACCAAAGGCGAAAAAGTGCTCGACAAAGGTACTTTGATCAGACCACAAGAAATCGCCATATTGGCCTCTGTTGGATGTGCCAGTCCGGAAGTTTATAAGCAACCGAGGATTGGAATTATCTCAACCGGCGATGAACTTGTGGAACCTGACGAAAAACCTGCCCTTTCCCAGATACGAAACAGCAATGCGTATCAGTTGCTTGCGCAAGCTAAGCGCGCAGACTGCGCAGCTACATATTTCGGAATTGCCCGGGATACCAAAGAAGCTACTCTCGAAATCATACAACAAACCGCTGCTGAAAGCGATATCGTTATTTTAACCGGAGGAATTTCTGCTGGTGATTTCGATTTTGTACCCTCTGTAATACAAGAAGCTGGTTTTGATATCAAATTCCGAAGCATGGCAGTTCAACCCGGTAAACCGGTTATTTTCGCTACCCGTGGAAAACAATACCTTGTAGCCTTGCCTGGAAATCCGGTTTCTTCCTTTGTGCAGTTTGAATTGCTTGTAAAGCATCTCATAAAATTAATAACCGGAAACAAAGTTCCGATAGTGCAGCTCAAAATGCCAATTGGTGTTGATTATACCAGAAAGAGAACAGCGCGAAAGGCTTTCTTCCCGGTTTATCTTTCAACTGAAGGAAAAGTAATGCCGGTTGAATATCATGGCTCAGCACACATACATTCCTATATCCACGCACATGGAATTGTAACCATCGAAATAGGTGAAAATGAAATTAAAAAAGGAACTTTAGTAAATGTTCGACTCGTATAACAGGCGTATAAATTACCTCCGCATTTCGGTTACCGATCGGTGTAACCTTCGCTGCACATATTGCATGCCAGCCGAAGGTATTCCTTTAATGCAGCACAGCGAAATACTTTCGTTCGAAGAAATCATGGAAGTGGTAGATGCCGCGGTTACTCTGGGAGTGGACAAAGTTAGAATAACCGGTGGTGAACCTTTAGTACGTAAAGGAATTGTAAACCTGATTGAAATGATTGCCTCAAAACCTGGTATCCGGGATTTGGGGATGACAACCAACGGGCAGTTGCTTGAACAATTTGCTCAACCACTCAAAGATGCCGGACTTCATCGTATTAATGTGAGCCTCGACACCATGAATCCTGAAAAATACAGGCAGATCACACGTGGTGGGCTAATCGGCAACGTATTGAAAGGAATTGAAGCTGCAGTAAGATCAGGGCTTTCGCCTGTCAAAATAAATTGTGTGATTGCCAAATCCTCATCTGAGCCTGATGCGCTTGAAGTTGCAGAATATGGTAAAAGGCTCGGATTGCAGGTTCGGTTTATCAGGCAGATGGATCTTGAAAAAGGGGAATTTTATATTGTGGATGGCGGAAGTGGCGGAGATTGTTCAACATGTAACCGTTTGCGTCTGACTGCTAACGGAATGATCAAACCTTGCCTTTTTAATGATATGGAGTACAATATCCGCGAACATGGTGCTCATAATGCCCTGAAACTGGCACTTGGAAATAAACCTTCGTGCGGCACAGTTAATAAGCATGGGGAGTTTTATAATATCGGGGGTTAGGAGCCGGAGTTGGATTAAAGAGATAGGCAAAGGAATGAGTGAACGGGGAATAAATGTTAAACTAAGTGTCGATTTTTGAATTGTGATTGGTAATTTCTGATTCGTAATTTCGAAACCTGAAATATGAAACTTGAAAAAAAAGAATATTTGAATACGATTCTGCAATGAGGATCGACGAAACTGGTAACTTTAAACGCGAAGCATTGAACACAAGAATGCGAAGCATTAACGTTTTTGAACTTTTCAAACGCTTCAAACAAGAAACCCGTTAAACCAATTTGTAATGAATAAATTTAGTCATACCGATGATGCAGGCAAAGCCAATATGGTGGATGTCGGGCATAAACCAAATCAGCTGCGGATTGCGAAAGCACAGGGATTTATTAGCTTACAACCAGAAACGGTAAAGCTTGTACAAGAAAACAATATGAAAAAGGGCGATGTTCTCACCGTTGCCCAACTGGCTGGAATTCAGGCTGCTAAACTCACTTCGTCCATTATTCCTCTTTGTCATACACTTATGATCACAAAGGTTGATGTTAAGCTTTACATCGAAACCCTTGGCGTAACAGCCCTTAGTGAAGTGCATTGTATCGGCCAGACCGGTGTTGAAATGGAAGCTCTAACAGCAGTATCGGCATCGCTGCTTACAGTATATGATATGTGCAAAGCCGTAGACAAAAACATGGAAATCAGTAATATAAAATTGATTAGTAAGACTAAAACTGATATATAATTCTTAACTGGCATGTACCTTCTTCTCCTTGCTCTTGCACCTGCACTCATTTTGATGATGTATGTATATTTCCGCGACAAGTACGAAAAAGAACCGGTTAAATTGATTTTAAAAGGTATACTTCTGGGAGCAGTCATTATTTTTCCTGTTGGACTAATTGAGGACTATATTATTGGATTTGGAACAGGCCTGGCTACTATCCCAAAAGCCGCTTTCAATGGATTTCTTGTGGCTGGTGCCACCGAAGAAGCTTTTAAATACTTCGTAGTATTCATACTAATATGGCGTAACCGGAATTTTAATGAGAAATTCGACGGCATAGTGTATGCAGTTTCAGTTGCGCTCGGATTTGCCACTATCGAAAACCTTTTTTATGTTTTTTCAAATAACTCTTTACAGGTTGGATTACTCCGGGCTTTTACGGCTGTGCCGGGTCATGCCATTTTTGGAGTAGTGATGGGATTTTACCTGGGAATGGCACGGTTTAGCATTAATGGTAAAGGGAAATGGCTGCTCAGAGCATTTACGGTTCCCTGGCTGCTTCATGGATTATACGATTTTATGATCATGTCAGGGCATCCGGTTCTTCTTCTTACTTTTATTCCGTTTCTGATTTTCATGTATCGCTATGGGCTGAAACGGATGAGAGAATTTAACGAACAATCCATTTTCAATCCTGCAAATATCAATTTTATGAATCAGCAGGAAAATAATTTCAAAAATGAAGAATCCTAACCGATCAGATAATTCCGAAACTTATGCCAAACAAAATCGTTCAAATTTTAAAACCAGGCGTGCCAAAAGCTGTACTTATAGCTCTTGGGGCAGCGCTTTGGGGATTTGCGGCATACCGGATTCTGAAAATGGGATTTATTTTTATTGAAAGGCATGCGCTTCATCATTTTGTTAATTACCTTATCGGGATTGCGGGATTCATTCCCTTTTTCCTGCTTGTATTCCGGAAAGTGAGTTTGCGCTATATCAACCGTATTAAAAACCTGCCTCAGCACCGACCGTGTATGTTTGCTTTCTTCGATTTGCGCGGTTATATCTTGATGTCGTTTATGATTACTATGGGAATCATGATAAGCCACTGGAAAGTCATTCCAGAGCTTTACAAAGGGACTTTCTTTATCTCACTCGGCCTTTCACTTCTGGCATCTTCTGTGTTTTATATTATTGAAGGAGTGCAGTTTGTGATTCAGAATAAGAAGGACAAGCATAACAACAGATAAAAATCAAATCCAAATTTAAAATTTCAAGCCCCAAATTCAAAAATCCAATATCAGGCAACAATTGAATGACCAAATCCTCAATACCCTAAAATACATGTCAAATCCCATCACCGTAGTTTCCGTAAATATAAGTGAGAAAAAAGGCACCATCAAGGTTCCTGTTGCAGAAATTGAACTCAATGAACTTGGCGTGGCACATGATGCCCATGCCGGCGACTGGCATCGCCAGGTCAGCCTGCTGGCCGACGAAAGTGTTCAACGCTTTACTCATGCTGCAGGACGCATGATTAAATATGGAGAATTTGCTGAAAATATCACTACCAAAGGCCTGGAACTGGTAAATACGCATCCGCTCGACCGGCTTACCATCGGCGAAGTAGAGCTCGAAATAACACAGATCGGGAAAGAATGCCATGGCGCGTCCTGCGCTATTTTTAAAGAAGTCGGCAACTGTGTGATGCCCAAAGAAGGAATTTTTGCCAGAGTTTTAAAGAACGGAATTGTAAAAGCAGGCGATAAGGTTATTTATTCTCCACGCATCTACAACGTATTAATAATCACGCTCAGCGATCGTGCCAGCCGGGGTGAATACAGCGATCGGTCAGGACCAAAAATCGAACAACTTCTATCAGCGTTCTTCGAACCCGAAGGATGGAAGTATGCAATCGACCGGAAACTTATTCCTGATGATGCGGAAACTTTAAAAGTTTTGCTAGAGGAAGCCCGCCGGGATCGGATTGACATAGTTATTACTACAGGCGGAACAGGTATTGGCCCACGCGATATTACGCCTGAAGTTGTAAAACCATTTATTGATAAAGAAATACCCGGAATCATGGAACTGATCCGTTTTAAATATGGCAGTCTGAAACCCAATGCTCTTTTATCCAGGTCGATTGCCGGGGTAATGCAAAGCACCTTGATTTATACCCTACCGGGAAGTGTGAAAGCAGTGGAAGAATATATGAGAGAGATCACTCCTACCCTGCGACATAGTATATATATGCTTCATAACCTGGACGCGCATTAAGCTGTAGTTAATAGTTAATGGTTAATTGAGAATTGTTAACTGTAGAATTTAAATATTTCATAATACTGATTTATAAATGAATCAGTTAGATCAAACTATAATTCTGAAAAGATAAATTTTTAATTGCTAATAAGCAACCATTTTCTATTTTCTTTTACCCATTTACCTTTTGCCCCGACCTGAAGGTCGGGGCAATGAATTCACTTAAACTACTTTCTTTAAATAAAATTCAATTATTATCCGGGCCTGAAGATTGGAGTAATGAATTTCCTTAAACTATTTTCGATTAACCTATACTGTTTTCTCCTTAGTCCCTTATTGTTTTAAAACGCAGAATTGCAAAGGTTCCAACCACAGCGCCACCTGCAGCCACATATTTAACAATATCATTATCAATAAGATAAAATACAGAAAGGAACATCATTCCCCACATCATTACCAGAGAAATTATTTTGATATGAAGACGGATGCCTTTGCGATCAAGGAAATCGCTTAAAATAGGACCGAATACTTTATTATTAATCAGCCAGTCATGCATTCTTTTAGAGCTTCGCGCAAAGGCATATGAGGCTAAAAGCAGGAAAGGTGTTGCAGGAAGACCAGGCAATAAAACTCCCAATCCGGCGAGAATTACACTTACCATGCCAAGTACAATGAAGAATATTCGCATGAAACAGAATTTGTTATTTCAGAATATCACTAAAAGTATATCCCAAAAATCCGGTAATACATCTGATCTGGAAACAGAAACAAATTTCAGGCTACTTAGGTTCAGTTATATTGATAATAAATGTTAAGGAAGCTGTATGCGTGCCGGCCGAAGGAAGTATTACCATACGATTATTTCCTTTCCTGCTCTGTTTCCACATAAAACGACCTGTCACAAATCCCAGTGCAGAACCAATTACAACATCCGCGGCCCAATGGTCATTATCATACATTCTCGAAACAGCTGTACCCGTGGCCAGTGTGTAGGCTAAAACCGGAACCCAGACCGTACTTCTGTATTCCATAGCATACACGGTTGCCATACTGAACGCGGCTGTCGAATGCCCTGATGGGAAACTCGTATATTCAATACTGCTGAATGGTCCGTCCCAGTTGGCATGATCAGGAATGGCGTCCTGGTAGGGCCGGTGACGGTGAGTAAGCTGTTTCACAATACCTGCCGCAACAGCTGAAACTACAAATGCCTTGGCTGCCGTTAATGATGTACCTGCAAGCCGATTATCCTTTACCAGCCGGCCTCCGATATATAAGCCGCCAATTATAACCGGTGAAAACCTACCAAAAGGCTCAAAAATATATTTTGATAAATTACCCGCAGTTGTTGACTGATGATCAACAAAATAAGTCTGAATTTTCTTTTCCTGTGTATATGCCAGCATCCCTGTTCCGGCAACAACGCCGAATTCAACCCATTGTTTTGCTTGCCATTTGGCGGGTGAAAGAATAAAACTCTTCGAATCGTACCAATACGACTTTATATAGGTTTTATTAAGTACAGGGTATTGAACTGTATCGTTACCTGCGGCATGGGAGTTTAGAGCAACAATCGAAAACAGTAATACAAGTATTAATTTATTCATCTTCGTTTTTCAGTTTAACAGATAATTTATTAGCAGCACGTTCATCAAGCAACCAAAAGAGTTTCCCATTAATCGGATTTACCATGGAGGCCGGAAATTTGTCCCAACCTTCTTTTTTTTCTATGATCCGGGCAACCATTTCCGCTTTCGGCTCACCTGTTACCAGGAAGATGACAGTTTTCGCCTGATTGATGATCTGGCCTGTAACTGTTATCCTTTTTTGCTTCGTATAAGGATTCTCAGCAACTTCGCACAATCTGTCACTTTCGAAAAGATGTAAATTCCCCGGAAAAATTGAAACTGTGTGTCCATCATCCCCGAGTCCTAACATCATTAAATCAAATTGAGGAATATTATTTTGATTAGATAATTGCTGCCGGATAGTTTTCGAATACCTTTCAGCTTCCTCCGAAGGTACTGCTTCGCCAAGTATTCTGAAAACATTAATTGCAGGGACAGGAACCTGATCCAATAAGCTTACCTTTGCCATTCTGAAGTTACTTTCTTCGTTTTCAGGACCAACACATCGTTCATCGCTCCAGAAAATCTGTACTTTTCGCCAGCTAATCTGGTCTTTAAAATTCAAAGCCATATATTCAAATACTTTACGCGGAGTTGACCCGCCTGATAAAGCTATTGAATAATAATTCCCCGAGGATTTTTGCTGAATATCATCTGCAATCTTTTGAGCAAAGAAGTGCGAAAGTTCTTCAACTCCTTTGAATATTTTTACAATCTTGTCCATGGTTATAGTTCGCAATAAATTCCGTCGTCCGAAAGATTTTTACAGGGATACCTCCAGGTTATTTCTTTATCCTCAATCAGGTCATCGGCTTTTTCTGGTCCCCAGGTGCCGGCCGGATAACCATAAAGGGGAATATCTTTATCATTTTTCCAACAGTCAATCACAGGAGTAAGGAATTTCCAGGCTTCTATAACTTCTTCGGTACGCGCAAATAAGGTAGAATCACCTTTAATTGAATCGAAGAGAAGACGTTCGTAAGCTGATGGAATTCGTTGATTTGAAAGATCCGAATAGTGGAAATCCATATTTACATTCTGAACTTCAAACCCCGCGCCAGGTATTTTCATGCCAAATTTCAACAAAATACCTTCGTCAGGTTGAATCCGGATTACCAGCTGGTTGGCAATATTGGGACCTGCGCCCCGGGAGAAAAGAAAATGCGGTGTCGGCTTAAAATGAATAACTACTTCTGTTACCCTCGTAGGGAGCCTTTTGCCTGTACGGATATAAAACGGGACACCACCCCATCGCCAGTTATCGATATAAAATTTTAACGCCGCAAATGTTTCAGTCGTCGAGTGCGGATCAACGCCTTCTTCCTCCCGATACCCGGGAATAGCTTCCTTTTTAATATGTGAAGGAAGATATTGTCCGCGGATAGCATGTGTTTTAACATCTTGTTTCCTGATTGGACGTAAGGATTGGAACACTTTTAAGATTTCATTACGGATAGCCGTTGGCTCAAGAGAAGATGGTGATTCCATAGCTGTAAATGCTGCGACCTGCAACAAGTGATTCTGAACCATGTCGCGCAAAGCACCGGAAGTTTCGTAATAACCTCCGCGTTTTTCAACACCCAGGCTTTCGGCTGAAGTAATTTCCACATGATGAACGTAGTTGCGATTCCACAAGGGTTCGAAAATTCCATTTGAAAAGCGGGTAACTAACAGATTTTGGACTGTTTCCTTCCCCAGATAATGATCTATCCGGAATAATTGGTCTTCGGCCCAGTGTTTTAATAACTTATCTTTCAGCTGTATTGCCGATTCAAGGTCATATCCGAAAGGTTTTTCAATTATCAGGCGTTTCCAACCATCATCCTGATTATTCAGATTCACAGCTGCAAGATGATCCGGAATAATACCATACAAACCAGGCGGAGTTGATAAGTAAAAAATGGTGTTTCCACAAACATCACAATCCGGCCTCAACTTATCAAGTCGATTCTTCAAAGATATATACGATGAAGCCTCATCGAACTGTATGGGTTCGTAATATATTTTAGCTGTAAAATCATCAATTTTCGAAATATCGTCAATTTCTTTGAATTCATTAACAGCTGATTTCATGGCAAGCCTGAATTCGTCATCGGTGAATTCCGATCGGGAAACGCCCAGGAGCGCAAACTTTTCAGGTAGTAACCCCTGGACAAATAATGAATACAAAGCCGGAACTAGTTTTCTTTTTGTAAGGTCACCGGATGCACCGAAAATAACATAAATAGTACTGTCGTTTTCTTTCATTTTAAATTGTTGTTTGGGTTTCCCTAAAAACCAGTTGGTAAACCGGCGTATTTATACAGACAGAAGTTTGTCAAAGGCTTTCGTACAGTTTAAATAACAGGCAAAGTTAGTCAAAGTTTATGCTAAGGCTTATTTCCGGATAGTCTATGACCAAATCAGGCTGTTTTTTCTGATATCTATTTCTGAAGCCTGGTACTGAAACAATGGCCGAGGGGTTATGTGCCTGGTTTAAAACCGCTTTGTAAGATTCGCATAAACGCGCTCATAGTTTCTCCCTTTTTCGAAAGTACCTTCATAATTCAATGAAAGCGAAAGTTTCTTCATTATGCTCCAGGTCAGGTCCATCTCTGCCATATTCTGTTTTAACGGCGCTTCTGCATTTACGAATTTATAATCTACATACCTGTAACCGACTCCTCCAAATAATTTCCCTGGAATAATATCCCGGGATAATCCCAGGCTATAGATGCTTCCATTAATATAACTCGTTTGCATCAGTGTAGCTGACAAGGTTGCTGAAGCGTTTAGCCATGGCACATTGCTATAAGTGATATAGGAATATAAGTTTTTAGATGGTTTGGGATCTGTTTTTCCAAAACGGTAACCAGCATTTGCGCCTATTGATATCTTTTTACCGGGACGAAAGTTTACCTGGAACGTATAACCCTGCATTGTAGAAGCATAGAGCAACTGCTCTATGATGTTTTTGTAGGTTTCATAATAGATAATATTTTGCCGGTTACTATACGAAACCGAAAGAGATAATTGCCTTAGTACTTTGTATCGCAGCGAAACATATAAATTCGACATGCTTGGTGAGTTATTCGGCTTATAAATCGTATCCTGGCTGGTGATTGTCCTCACTTTATTGAACAGGTCAAACTCAACAGACCCAAAAAAATACAGATTTGTAAGCAGTGAATTGGAATGTTGCATGTAGGCAAATCTGCGATCAATGTTTCCGTTATTCTTTTGCTCAACAAAAGCCACGGAAGTCTGCACATTTCCACCTTTTTTGTTGGAATAATCGTGTCCGAAATAACCGCCGTATTGCATTAAGCTGGTGTTAAAGCTATAATTCATATAATCTGGCCGGGTGCCTGCGAAAGCCCCGGCTGTAAATGACCTGAATTTTGTTTCATACTGTAATCCGTCGATGGCACCTGCATTAGAGAGCATCGGGTTTACCTTCCTGCCTAACCAGATATTATTCTTTTTGTTAAAAGCATAATTTACTGACAAACTGTAAATCTTTAATCCGTTAAAAATGTCATTCTTAATTTCACTCCATTGATTGATTTTATGTGCAAACGAAATGTAAGTTTCTGCGGACAATTTGGAACCGGCAATATTTCGGGCATCGAGCGAAAAAGTATAGCGCAACCGTTGCGCAAAATCAGAAACTGTCGAATAATCGGAATACGATGAAACTGAAATGCGTCCACTGATGTTTTGTTTCGGCTCTTTAAGAATTTCCTTTTTATTGGTTACTGTATCTCCTGTTGTACTCCCTGACTTAACAATTGGAATAACATTCACATCTTTTGATGGTTTAGGTTGTATAAGTTTAGGCCGGGTTAAAATCTTATCAGCAACCGAAAGTTTTCTGGTATCTATTGGAGTACAAACACAGGAAATGGATGACAGGTCTTTTACAATGAGAACAGGTATCAATTTAATATCCTGGATAATGAAAAGTGTATCACCTGCCGAAATCGTTGATGTGGATTGAAATTTTACATAAATATTCTGAGAAGTCATAAATGAAATCGCACCCTCTTGTGCCTCTCCCAGGGCTTGACCCTTCAGGTTAAACCAGAAAAGAAACAATAAAAATGATGAAAGTATATACTTCATGTAACTAGTCTTAAAAATATATTTATTCCTGATCAACCTTTCCCTTGCGGGTGGCACTTATAACATCCTGCGCTACCTTGACTCTGGTTATGAGCATCACCATGACATCCGGAAGTTACGCAGGAAAATACCGAATAATTTGAGGCATTGGTATGACATGTTGCACAAGCAATATTTGTATGCTTCCCGCTGGTAATTGGGAAGTATGTTGTATGACTCCAGGTCGATGGTGTCCATGCACTCTGCGAGTGACAAGTTGCGCATGAATTCGAAAACTGAGCTGCAACATGATTTGGCTTGGTCGTTTGGTTGTATTTAGTAGTGTGACAACCCGCGCAGGTATTGGGAGTCGTGTTATAATTCCCATTATGGCAGGTTGCACAAGCTACCGACACATGCGCCCCAGCCAGAACATAATAGGTGTTATGTGTTGCGAAAGTTGCGGGAGCCCACCCAGGATTGGTTGTATGACATGTTTTACAATCAGTTGAAATCCCGATTTTTGAATGGCTGGGATTAGCAGATTGATTAAAGTCATTCTGATGACATCCTACGCATGTAGATGGAGTATTAGGATAACCAGTCGCATGACACAGGTTGCATGCGACAGTTGTGTGCGCACCGGTGAGCGGGTAAACAGCAGTATGATTGAATGTTGAGGGAACCCAGGCAGTTGGCGTATGACACGTTTCACATGTTTTTGGAAACAGAGAAGTTGTATGGTTGGGATTGGTTGTCTGATTGTAATCCGGGGTATGACAACCGGCGCAGGTATTCGGAGTATTTACATATCCTGTTGTGTGACACAAGTTACAGGCAACAGTTTTATGCGCGCCAATAAGCGGATAAACCGAAGTATGGTTGAATGTTGATGGAACCCATGCAGTTGGCTTATGGCAGGTTTCGCATGTTTTCGGAAACAGAGAAGTAGTATGGTTGGGATTTGTTGTCTGATTGTAATCCGGAGTATGACAACCGGCACAGGTATTCGGAGTATTAACATATCCTGTTGTATGACATGAGGCACACGCTACAGTTGTATGAGCGCCTGTGAGGGGATAAACAGATGTATGGTTAAATGTAGAAGGAACCCAGGCTGTTGGTGTATGACAGGTTTCGCAGGTGGTCGGAAATTTTGATGTAGTGTGGTTAGGATTCGAAGTTTGATTGAAGTTCGTCAGATGACACCCTGCACAAGTGTTTGGCGTATTAGGATATCCCTTAGCATGGCACTTTACACAATCTTTAGATATAGTAGCATGTGCTCCAACGAGAGGATAAACCGTGTTATGATTAAATTCAGATGGAACCCAGGCTGTTTGCGAGTGACAATCAGCGCAGGTTGTAGGAAATTTGGCTGCTGTATGTGATGGATTAGTCGATTGGGTATAATTGGCAGCATGGCAATCATAACATATTTTTGGAGCAGTTGTATAGTTCCCTTTATGGCAGGTTGCGCATTCATTTGCAATAGGAATATGAGCACCGGTAAGCTTAGAGTGAGTTGTCGGATAGCTTGCAGGTTTCCAGCCGGGCATAGTGGTGTGACAGGAAGCACAATCGGTTGAAATACCATTCGCATTATGATTTGGATTGGTAGTTTGATTAAAATTGCTGGTATGACAACTGGCACAAGCATTCGATGTTCCCACAAATCCACTTGTATGACATTTGGCACAATCAACAGCTGCGTGCCCGTTGGTTAAAGGAAATCCGGCCGCAGCATGATCAAAAGTTCCTTGTCCGGTACCAGTAGGATGACATCCAAAGCAGGCAATGCTATTGTATGAGTATCCAGGAACACCCGGATGTTTGCTGTCAACGTCAGACTTATTACTATGTTCATGACAGGTAGTGCAGGAATATTGCGAATAATTACTCTGATTGGCATGGCAGTCTGCACAACTGTTCCATTCTCCGTTATGCTTTCCGGAATAAATCGGGAATGACGCATCATGATCTTTGTAATCAGCGGGTTTCCATCCAGGGTTCAAGGAATGGCAAACCTTACAATTTGTTGAAAAATTTAGCGCGGTATGATTTGGATTAGTTGTTGAAGCGAAAGTTGGCTGGTGACAGCTAACACATTCATTGGAAAGACCCGCAAAAACACCTGATTTGTGACATTTATTACAATCATCTATGGCATGCCCGTCTCTTAATGGAAAGAAATTGTGATTGATCCCGGCACCCTTCCATTCCAATGCGTTCATTTTATGGCAATCGGCACAATTTGTTGAATAATTGCTTGCCTTATGGTTTGGCTTGGTTGTAGCCAGAAAGTTGGTTTTATGGCAATCGTAACATTCAATTCCCAAGGGATCAAAACGCAGACGTGAAGCTGATGGTGTTGCTGAAACTGAAGCAGATAAAAGATTCTTATGACAATCCTTGCAATCAGCAATTACGTGAGGTCCAATAAGCGGAAATCTACTCTGCTGATGTAGTTTTGCGATGTTGGTTACAACCCATGAATTAGGAGTATGACACCTTGCACACTCATTTCCGACGGTTTGCTCATGAATATCATTGTGGCAAGCGTTGCACTCCGTTTGTGCTTTGGCGAATTCAAGCGAAGTGTGACACTCCTTGCAGCTAACAGACTGATGTTGTCCTACCAATGGAAATTTAGTCCCATTATGATCGAACGAAACTTTTGATAAATCTACCTTCCAGCCATCTGTTTTATGGCAATCGTCGCAATTGGCTTTGAAACTATCACCATGAGGCGATTTTTGGGCCAGCAGGCTCACTGAAAGCAACACCAGCAGAATTACAGATGACAGTCTTCGCATTTTAATTTGTTTGTTTTGTAAAGTACAAAAGTTATTCCTTGTTCAGTTACTTCTTTGTGGCATTTACTACATGCAACATTCAGGTGTTTCCCATCCAGCTTAAATTTAGATTTGCTGTGATCGAATTTTGAAGCGGGCTTGTATGAGTTAGTAGTATGGCATCTCGTACAATCCGTTATTCCATTGGTTTCAAACTGTTTAACATGTACATCCTTATGGCAGTTTGAACAGTTTGTGGCTAATCCGGCAAATTTCTGATTGGCATGCCCGGTTTTTTCTTTATTGAAATGGCATTCCCGACAGGTTTGCCTGGCATGAGCGCCTTCGAGTTCAAACTTTGTTTTTTTATGATCGAAATTAACGTCATTCCATTTACTCAGATTATGACATACTTCACAGTTAGCGCCAGGATAGTACGTATCACTGATGATGGTTTGGTGAATGTTTTCGTGGCAATCTTTGCAGGATTTACCAATTTCCTTGAATTTCCATTTTTCCTGTTTTTTGTGACATGCAAAACATGGTGTTGCCAGGTGTGCTCCAATTAATGGAAATACTCCTGCGTTATGTTGATCAATGGTGTACGAAAATTCTGTAAATCCCTTTACATTATGGCATGAGGAACAATCAGGAGATACTCCGTTTTTCTCAAACTGTTTGTTGTGATAATCGGTGTGGCAATCAGTACAATGCTTGAAATTGAGAGGTGTTGTAAGTTTTAACTTATGACAGGATTTACACGCAACAGCCTGGTGTTTGCCTTCCAGTTTGAAATCGGCTTTACTATGGTCAAAGTTTTTAACTCCGCCAACTACTGTAAAAGATTCGTTATTATGACATTCAGAACAATTTTGACCAAACTTGTTAGCATGAGGATCTTTATGGCAATTGGTGCAATTTGTAGCTTTTACACCTTTAAATGCCTGAAATTTAACTCCGTTTACTACGGACGTTTTATGACATTCAGCACACGATATATGTTCGTGTTTTCCTGTAAGTTTGAATTTTGCTTTGTCATGATTAAACTTTGATGCAGGTTTAAATTTTTCGTCATTATGACAATCAGCACAATTTGCTGAAAGTGTTTTCTGATGATAATCAGCATGGCAGTTCAGGCATTCCGTTTTTAATCCAAGGTAGGTAAACTTTTTTGCCTTAATTTTTATATCTTTAATAAAAGCAGCTTTATGGCAGTCTTCGCATTTTTTCAGGCTATGCGCCCCAGTCAAATTATAACCCGAAAGGTTGTGTTTGAATTTATTTTTATCGAAACGTACAATTTGAAAAGTTAACCCATGATGGTCGTTATGGCAGCCGGCACATTGCTTTCCTTTCACTTCCAATGATGCATGATATCCCTTTTTCTGATCAATACGAACTTTCAACTCTGTGTGACAGGCAAGACATTTATCATTCGAAACCTTATCTCCAAGTGTGTGGCATTTCGTGCAATTGGTCATTCCTTCGAGATGGGAATGAACTTTTGCCAGGTCGCCGGGAGATATTTGAGCATAGGCAGGCAGGCCGAAAATAACAGCAATCAAAAAAGCAACAAAGATATTTCCTGATTTTATGGTCATCCTCAATTATCCTTTACGATTAATTATCATGTTTCAATACTGCTTCTCCAAACTTTTTGGTGATATTTATGCCTGCCTTCTTCAGGAATTCGGTTGGCAGTTCACCGCCGGCAAAAATGTAAACCAGATCATTTTCAATATAAAGTTCTTCTCCCGGATTGTTGGTAGCCAGAACAACTGAATCCTTATTTATACGCAAAGGATTTGTGTTAAAAAGCATTTTAACTATGCCTTCAGTAATTGCTTCCTTTATCTTTTGGTTGTTAGCAGGTTTTAACCTGTTAAAAACCTCGTTTCGGTACGAGAGAGTAACATTATTTTGATAAGCCAATAACAAAGCTGATTCAACTGCTGAGTCGCCGCCTCCCACCACCATAATGTTTTTACCTTTTATATCCTCAGGTTCCAGGAGACGGTAAGCCACTTTTTCCAGCATTTCTCCCTCTATACCCAGTTTTCGGGGAGTGCCGCGCCGGCCGATTGTAAGAAGTACAGTTTTTGATGTGATGTGCTCTCCTGCAAGAGTTTCAATATTGAAATGCCCGTTTTCGGCAGTAATTGATTCCACTTTGGTGTTTTCCCTGATTGTTATGCCGTTTTTTTGGAGAACAGTATTCCACAAATCAAGAAGAGCCGGTTTGCTGGTTTCGAATAATTTCACTTTGCCATAGAGCGGAAGGTTCATGGCAGAAGTCATTACAATCTTTTGCCTTGGAAAAGTAAAGACTGTCCCTCCTAAAGTATCTTGTTCAAGAGTTAGACATTTCAGATTATGCTGTTTTGCCGCAAGTGTGGCAGAAATCCCTGCAGGGCCTGCTCCAATTATAAGCAGGTCATACGTGGCCTCGTGACTTTTTCGCAGCGACTTAACAATATTTTCAACCGCTTGCCGGCCTTGCTCCACGGCATTTTTAATCAGACCCATACCTCCTAGTTCTCCGGCAATGAAGATTCCATTCACGTTAGTTTCGAAGTTCTGGTTTATGTGCGGCAAATCGACACCACGCTTTTCTGTTCCTATACATAGCGTAATTGCCATGGTAGGGCAGGCATGAAAACAGGCTCCATGACCAATGCATCTTGAAGCATTTATGGTTGTTGCCTTTCCATCTTTAATTCCAAGAATATCATGTTCAGGGCAAGCCGCAATACAAGCGCCTGTACGGATACAGCTGTTTTCATCTATAACCGGATGTAGCGATACAGGCTCATACATGCCGTCTTCTTTTGCCTTTATAATTTTAGCTTCAACCTGTTTCGATTCCCGGCTTTGCTTGCGCAGGTATATAAAAACAATAATGAGGCAAAACAGAATTACCACAGAGTAAATAACGACTTTTTCGAGGAGTAGTTCGTTCATAATTAAAAGATCCATCTGTAACCAAAAACAATCGTAACCCCAACATGTATTACCATAATTACCAACATTACAAGAGCAAATGGTAAATGCGCCACATGCCAGTATTTGAACAAATTCTGCATGACTGTAAGACGTTCAATCCTCCTGTTCAGTGAGATTTCATTTTTCACCAGGTTCACCACCTGGTTTCGCTGCGATTTGGGAAGGTTATTCTTTTTCAGTACTGACCGCACTGCCCGAAGTGATTTACGGTCATCAAAATATTTTTTGAACGTACGTACTACAAAATTACTTTTATCGTATTCGGTCTTTACTTTTATAGAATCAACGATTACCCTGTGGCTTTCCGCATCCAACTGAGTATCGTTAATCAATGTATCACCAATATCTCCCTTTATGCCCCTGATTTCGTTTAAACTTAGTTCGCGACCTTCGATGCTGCGTGGTATTTGAATATAAATAAACCGTCCCACCACTCCACTCACGAAAACCGCCACCATACTCCAGAAACTGATTGCTACTATTCCTCCGAATTTAAAGGATGTATGAAAAAGCACCAGTATCGGACCTAATGTGCATAGGAAAATGTGAAATTCGAGCCAGTGTTTCAAAATACCAATCCTGGAAAATATCCTATATCTTTTTCTTACCATATACAGGGCAACACCCAGAATCATAAATAAAGATCCAAGTATCCCCATTCCATGTCCCAAAAGTCCGCTGGGTTTAAGCAAAATATGATCCGGATGGAAATACCGCTCCTCCAAACTAATTTTATAATAGGAATATCCTTTATTGATAATAGCTGCCAATGCAAGCATAACTATTAATGACAATACAGCAAGGTAAATCCGATGGGCTGTTTTATTCATATCATTTTTTGTTGGTTGTTTCAGCATAGCAACTGAAACTGCTTAAATGAAGTTTTCCAAAGTTAATCCAAATGAATCACTGCATTGGCCTGTATTGTTATTTGGAAACATTCTAAATTTCATATTTTTTGTAGTTAAGCGCTCCTATTCAGGTAAAAGAATACCATTTTACAACTTTTAGTACAACAGGATAATAAGGTGTCAACTATCTTCATTTTTATAACAAGCTATAATCGAGCAAGTAAGGTAATTATGTTTTCAATATTACTGCCTTATAGATTGATAAACGATGCTAACTTAAGTAATATTGCGAATCCTGCATATGTTGCCATATTACTGCACAGTTACGATAAATATATTCTTTAAAACAAAATATAAACTACATCTGGCAATAAAAAACCTTTACAATTTTTTTTTCTTGTGATCTTTACCGCTCTCTGAAAGGCCATTTCATAACTTTTTTCGAAGATAAAAACTGGAAACAAACCACCTAATAACTTGGTTTCGTCTAAAGATGAAAGCATAAATTTATTTTTAATTATAAATCGATCCATACTGACCTACAAACTGACCCTGGATTAATCCCTGATTTTATTGTATACTATTAATTCTTTTTAATAATTTTGCCGGGGTATGAAGAAGTTAAAATATCTTTCGACAATTTTTGCTGTTACCATCTCATTGCTCCTGAGCTTTGATGATAGTTTCTCATCCTGCTTTGATAAAGATTTAATTCCGGTACAATCGGATTGCTCAGGCGTTTCGCACCATCATCTTACTATATCTGATCATTTCTTCTATAAGAATCCCGTTGTCAGTTCAAGTGTTTGCACTGCTTCAAATCTCAGATTAATTATGCCCGTTCTGACAATTGCGGATCAATACCACTGTTCAATCTGGCAACCACCAAAACAAACCTGTTAATTTCTTACTTTTCCAACTTTAACAGATTTATCTACATTAAATAAATCTGGATAAGTCATTAAATCTTTCGGTTTTATAATGTACCGAATTACTTTTCGCAGGGATTAAAAGAACAGATTGCAATCAAAATGGAAAAAGAAAAAAAGAGAGTAGCCGGGATTTCGGTAGTTGCCGCAATTTTTTTAACCGGGTTCAAACTCTTAATTGGGATCTTTACAGGCAGTTTAGGCATTCTCTCAGAAGCATTGCATTCCGGGTTGGACCTTGTAGCCGCGATAATAACCTATTTTTCAGTCCGTATTTCGGATAAGCCGGCTGACAAAGAACATCATTTCGGGCATGGTAAAATTGAAAATCTATCGGCTCTTATCGAAACGCTTTTGCTTGTTATCACTTGTGTATGGATAGTTTATGAGGCAATTAACAGGCTTGTTTCAGGCAATACTCATATCCAGATTACTGTTTGGAGTTATGTTGTTGTAGTCACATCCATTGCTATTGATGTAACCAGGTCGCGTGCTTTATACAAGGTTGCAAGAAAATATAACAGCCAGGCTCTTGAAGCTGATGCATTGCATTTTTCAACTGATATCTGGAGTTCCGTGGTTGTGCTTATCGGATTGATATGTGCCAATTTTGGAATTTACGCAGCTGATTCAGTTGCTGCTATGGGTGTTGCAATTATTGTATTATCCGTTTCTTTCCGACTCGGAAAAAGAGCAATAAATGTATTGCTCGACAGCAGCCCGATTACACTGAGCGAAGATATTTCAGCCATCATCAAATCAGTTCCCGAGGTTAGCTATTTTCATGATTTAAAAGTCCGTGTAGCCGGAGCATACACTTTTGTTAACGTAACCATACATTTAGATCCTGATTTAAACATAAGGGAAGCACATCTGATATCGCACAAAGTTGAAGAGAATATCTGTAAAAAGATTGCCCGATGCCAGGTGCAGATTCATTATGAGCCTGAAGAATCGTAAAAAAACAGTTAATCTAATTCACTGATTTAATTTAACAACTAACAATTAAAATATGAAAACATACATCTGGACTTTACCAACCCGAATTTTCCACTGGACATTAGTTATTGGAATGGTGGCCGCTTACATCGTATCAGAAGAAGAAGAACTGCTGCATCTCCATTCGTCGTTTGGATATGTTGTAGGTATATTATTAATTTTCAGGATTATATGGGGATTTGCAGGCCCGAAATATTCCAGGTTTTCTGATTTCCCAATCGGTTTCACGGCACTAAAATCCTTTTTAACGGATATGAAGAAAAGCAAAAGCCATTCACCTGGTCACAATCCGGCTGCATCACTTGTCATGCTTGGAATTATACTGTTGGGATTAGCAATAGTAGTCTCCGGTTCATTGCTTCTGGCATCAAAGGGACAGGGATTTTTCAGCTCAGTCAGCATTGGTCTTTCATCTCATACACTAAAAGAGATACATGAAATATCCGTAAACCTGGTAATTGCTCTGGTGATTCTCCATTTACTTGGTAACCTTGTAGATTTTATCTCTAACAGAAAAGCCGGCACATTGCAATCGATGTTTACGGGTTATAAGAACATTGAGGGCGAAAGCACCCAATTGAATACATTTCAGAAAATTCTTGCAACGATTGGCATAGTTTCGGCTTTAGCCATTTTCCCTTATTCGGAAATCAACCAGAAGATTGATATAAAAAACGAAAACAACGAACAACAGGTAAAGGAAAATGAGGATGCAGACAATGATCCGGATTGATAACAGGAAGTGATGGCCTAACCTGGCATTCAGCAATTACGAATGGGATCTTAAATTCCGGTAATACTAACTACTTTCACCAAAATAATAAATTCCGGTACTCATGAATACGCCTGAAGTAATCAGCAAATCGTCAAAAAGAATATGGCAGAAATGGTCTATTGCTTTTAAAATAATGCCAATGGTGCTTTTTGTCGCGGCTTTAAAGTTCGTTGCGCATATTCTGGGTTTTGAGATTATGGAGTTAAATGCTCTTTTCACAAGTTTAGTAGCCGGTACTATTTTCCTTATCGGGTTCCTGATCAGCGGCGTGCTCACGGATTATAAGGAAAGCGAAAAAATCCCCAGTGAACTTTCGGCATCCATAAAAACTTTATTTGATGATACTTACACTATCTACAAAACAAAAAATTCCAAAACAGCGCTAGAGTTTATTGAGTTTCAAAAAGCTTTTATCATCTCGCTGAACGATTGGTTTTATAAAAAAGAAAGGACGCAATCCTTATTGAAGAAGATCAGTATGATGAATGATTTTTTCGTTGATTTCGATAAAGAAGGCGTTCAGGCTAACTATATTATTAAGCTTAAAAATGAGCAAAATAGCCTCAGGAAATTGATTCTAAGAATTGACACGATCAGGGACACCGATTTTGTAGGATCGGCATACGCTATACTGGAAGCCATGGGTTTTTTAGTCGCCTTCGGATTAATAATTATACGAATTGAGCCATTTTATGCCTCACTCTTTTTCACGGTGCTGGTTACTTTCCTGATTTTTTACATGTTTTTACTGATCAAAGACCTCGATAATCCGTTTGATTATTCTGTTCACGGCGAAAGCGGCACCGAAATTTCGCTAAAACCCATTCATGATCTCGAAAATGCTTTGAAAGATTTTATGGAGAAATAGCTCCGCCTGAGCCGAAATTGAAGCCTTAAGCAATCCGTTTGAGAATAAATTATCAATACATATTAACCAAATAAACGATGAACCTGAAAAATATTCAAACCGAAATTGACGCAAGTTTTCTTTATAAAGTGCTGGCCGAGAATGAAGAAGATCCCAATGTAAAGGATGTCTTTTTTCAGATGAGTGAAATAGAGCAGAGCCATGCTGTTGCCTTTATGAAAAATGCCAATATTGACATTTCGTTAATGCCGGCACCATCAAAACGGGCCCGGATATTAAAAACCATTGGCAAAGTATTAGGATACAATTACCTGTTAGGCGTGCTCCTGGATACCGAAAAAAGTATTTCATCTTCAATTATCAGCGCCAGGAAAAAAAGCAATTCCGTTACATCAGTTTCGGATACTGCACATGTTTCTATCCTGACGAATATTTTAAACAATCACCCTAAAGTTGCTGGCTCTGACCTTGCCCGATTCGAAAAAAGGCACCGCTCCGTGGGTGGCAATGCGCTTAGAGCCGCAGTGCTGGGAGGGAATGACGGGCTGGTTTCCAATTTCAGCCTGGTGATGGGAATTGCAGGTGCAACCAGTGGGCAACAAGGTGTTCTGCTGGCTGGTCTTGCCGGACTTCTGGCAGGCGCATTATCAATGGCTTTGGGAGAATGGATATCGGTAAAAAGTTCGCAGGAGCTTTCCGAAAATCAAATGCAACTTGAAATGGATGAACTTGTATCCAACCCGGAAGGCGAGGAAAAAGAGCTGGTTTTGATTTATCAGTCGAAAGGAATACAGGAAGAACAGGCGAAGAAAATGGCAGCTGTTGTAATGCTGGATGCTGATGAGGCACATAAAATCCTGGTAAAAGAAGAATTAGGTATTAATCCGGATGAGTTAAGAGGATCAGCAATCGAAGCTGCTGTAACTTCATTTCTTCTCTTTTCGGTGGGTGCTATCATTCCAGTAATTCCATTTTTCTTTTTAAATGGAATGAAAGCAATACTGATAAGCACTTTTTTAAGTGCCCTTGGCTTGTTCCTTATAGGAGCTTCCATTACTTTATTCACTGGAAAAAGTGTGTGGTACTCAGGATTTCGTCAAGTACTTTTTGGACTTGCTGCTGCCGCCATAACATTTGGAATCGGCAGATTAATCGGTGTTTCTGTTATGTAATGATAGCAGGCTTCTAAATTCTCTACAAAAATAAGTTTACTCTTAAAAAAAGATTACACTTTATTTCTTCATTTCTATCTTGTTCGCTGCTCTCTGCTTCGAGGGCCGTCAAGAATATTATTGTTGTAACCATTATTAAATTCTGTTAAAAAATCGTTAAAAAACTACCACTACTTCTAAAAAGTCTACTTTCGCACTCCGGTAAAAAATAAAATTTGTTAAAAAGTGATTTGTGATTAAACTTATCCCTGTTTTAACCGTCTTATGAGCATTTAATTTTTTTTATGAAATTCATCAAAAGAACAACACTACTGATTTTTCTCATCTATTGCTTCCCCGCGATAATGGTTAATGCCCAGCCTTCAGGCGCAAAAAACGGCAATGGAGGTGGAAGCCCTAAAGAAGGTTTCGGAGTTATTACAGGAGCATTGCACGATGCGTCTACTAATGAGCATGTCGAATATGGCAGCGTTGTATTATTCCGTAGTGCCGACAGTACTATGATTACAGGTGCTCTTACCGACACTAAAGGAAAATTTCTGATCGAAAAAATTAAACCGGGCAAATATTATATCCGGGTTCAATTTATAGGTTATGATAACAAGATAATTCCGAATGTTAATATCTCCAATCAAAATGCGGATATAAAGCTTGGTGACATTTCAATTCAACCCAGTTCCTCTTCCCTTTCCGGAGTTGTGATTACATCGCAAAAAGCTCTGATCACCAATAACCTGGATAAAAAAGTGATCACAGTTGATAAAAATATGGCTATAGGTGGAGGAACCGCGACCGATGTTATGGAAAATGTACCTTCGGTATCAGTAGATGCTGACGGAAATGTAAGTCTTCGCGGAAACCCGAATATAACGCTCCTGATTGACGGAAAACCTTCGAGCCAGACAGGGATTTCAGCCAGCGATGTATTGAACCAGATTCCTGCAAATGCCATTGAAAGTGTTGAAGTAATTACAAATCCTTCAGTGCGTTACGATCCTGATGGAACGACTGGCATAATAAATATTGTATTAAAAAAGAAAGCGCTGCAAGGTTTTAGCGGAATTATTTCAGGAAATGCAGGAACCGGTGACAAATACAACGGATCGCTTAACCTGAATTACCGACAGAATAAATTTAATATTTTTGTTGGGGCTGATGCCCGGATGTACCACATGAAAACATCCATGGAAAGCACCAGGACAACCACTCTTGGAGATGTTGTAAGTATTCTCGGGCAATCACAATCCGGCGCTATGGATCGTAATATGTACAGCCTGAGCGGAGGCTTCGATTATTACATCGATACCCGCAATACCCTGACTTTTGGAGTGGTTCACCGCAATATGGCTTTTAACTCCGAAGGTACCACGCTGAACAGCAATTTTAACAGAATTTCAAACGGTTCTGACTCCCTGATCCGCTATTTTGAAAGAACAAGTGTAAGCGACCGTAGTGTAAATTCCTTTGATTATACCCTTTCGTACAAACACCTTTTCCCTCAGAAAGGAAGAGAATATACAAATGATATCATTTTCAGTTCGAACTCGATGAACAACGGAACTAATATCAGTCAGCAGGACTATCTTGCGCAAGGCTCTGAATTCATCGGCATACCTATGCAGCAACAAAATGATGCGGTGAACAACAACAAGTCTTTAACAGTTCAGGGTAATTATGTGTATCCCATGAATGAAAGCGGCAGGATTGAAGCAGGTTATAAGGCAGCTTTCCGCGATATGACAATGAAGTATGATTATAGCAATTTAATTGATAATGTGTGGGTTAGCCAGGAAGATCTGAAGAATCAGTATGATTATTTTGATCAGTTGTATGCGGTATATGGAATTTATGGCAATTCACTAGGTAAATTGAAATACCAGGCAGGTTTGCGTTTCGAACAAGTATGGACAAAATCAACGGTTACTCAAACCAATACTGACTACAACAGCTCTTATTCCAGTTTATATCCGTCGCTTCATACCCAATATGACCTGGGGAAAGAACGCGAATTGCAATTTAGCTATAGCAGGCGTGTCCAAAGGCCTTCGCCGCGGGAACTGAATCCTTATGTCGATTTTACTGATTCATTAAATATCGAAAAAGGAAATCCGGCGCTAAAACCTGAATATGCCAATTCTCTTGAACTTGGAATACAGAAATACTGGAAAAGCAGTTCAGTGACCACTAACGTTTTTTACCACCACACTAAAGACGTAGTAGAAGATATCAGCCAGCTTCAGGAAAATGGAGTCACTCTTACAATGCCCATGAATATTAACACCAGCACCAGTTATGGAATGGAACTTATCGGTTCAGCCAGCCCTAAAAAATGGGTAAAGATAAACGCGAATGTTTCTTTCTTCAGAGATGTAATGAGCGCACTGCCTGAATATAATATTGAAGGTTCCAAACTATTCTCATGGAATACCCGGCTGAACCTGTCATTTATACCCTGGAAAGACGGCTCGTTCCAGTTAATTGCCAATTATAACGCGCCAACACGTTCAGTACAGGAGTATCATAAGGAACAATATTATGCTGATGCGTCTTTCAGACAGGACCTATTGAAAAACAAATTATCCCTGAGTCTTCGTTTAACTGATATTTTTAATACCAGGACTTTCTACGAGACTACAACCGGTAACAATTTTACAACCGATAGCAGGCGTTACCGCGAATCCCGTATACTATACGCCGGAATACAACTAAAAATCAATAACTATAACAAGAAACTTTCGAAAGATACAATTAATGGTGAGAATGGGGAACAGGATGGGTTTTAGTAACATTTAGTTTTCAATTTCTCAACCGTAAGAAAGCACATCAAATAATACATCTCATTTTTTTTATCGATACAAATGAATCATCAGGTTACACTGGTGATTCTTTTTTTTATTATAAATGGCTAATAAGAATCCTTATAAATTATACGTCCTGATAACTACTATTTGAATTGTTCCTAACTTTGTTTCTATTCAAAAACAAAACCTTTTAGTTATGAAAAAACTTTTTATTCCGATCGTTCTTGCAATGATTGTTTTCAGCTTTGCATGTAAAAACAAACAAAGCAAAGAACTAACCACTGGTGTTCAGGCTGACTCAGTTTTGCTCCTGGCAAAAAACATGTTCCAGCCACTTCCCAAAGAAGCTGCAAACCCCGAAAATGCAGTTACTCCGGAAAAAGTGTTGCTCGGCAAAACACTTTATTACGACAACAGGCTTTCGATGCACAACACTCAAAGTTGTAACACCTGCCATAACCTGGCTACGTTTGGCGTCGACAACAAGTCGACCAGTCCGGGTGACAACGGCAAATTAGGCACACGGAATTCACCGACAAGTCTGAATGCGGCTTTGCATTTTGTTCAGTTCTGGGATGGAAGGATGAAAGATGTTGAAGAACAAGCCGGTGGCCCGGTTATGAATCCTGCTGAAATGAGTATGCCTGATGAAAAAACAATGATAGCGCGTCTGACAAAAAATGAAGGCTACAAAAAAATGTTCGAAGCTGCTTTCCCCGTCGAAAAGCAACCGGTTTCATTTGAAAACATGAGAAAGGCAATAGCTGCCTTTGAACGCACTTTGATTACTCCGGGTAAATTTGATAAGTTTTTTGAAGGTAACCTAACTGCCCTCAATGAACAGGAACTTAAAGGCTGCAAAACTTTCATGGAAACGGGCTGTACTACCTGCCATATGGGACCTCTTATGGGAGGCAACATGTTCCAGAAATACCCGTTGTTCGGAACACATAAAGAGCTCACTGGCAGCACTGTGGATGACTTTGGCAAGATGCAGGCAACTAAAATTGAAGCCGACAAATACTTTTTCAAAGTTCCCTCACTGCGTAATGTGGCCGAAACCTGGCCTTACCTCCACGACGGCAGTGTAAAGGAACTGGACAAAACTATCCAGATTATGGCAAAAGGACAGTTGAATAAGGAACTGACACCTGAACAAAATGGTGATATTTCTGCATTCCTGAAATCACTCACCGGCGAAATACCTGCTGAAGCAAAACAAGCACCAGCAATGCCTTAATAACTGATCATCTGATAAAAGAGGCTGCCTCAATAGGGCAGCCTCTTTTTGTTTAGAATTAATCGCTACGAAGATTTTCAGTTGTGAGTTTTAATTGAAATATTGAATTAACCCAATTGTCAGATATACTTTTTTTAGATTACAATTTGAATTTCATCCTCAATATCACTCCTGTCAATTCCGATGTCCTGCAAGGAAAGTGGATCTTCAACCGGTTCGAGGTGAGTAAAAACCGTAACGGGAGCGTTAAAAAGATCGCGAATATTTTTCTCTATCTTTTCAACCATATCATGGCCTTCCTGGATTGTTAGTTTGCCGGGCAAAAGTATATGAAGCGAAATAAACTTTCGCTGGCCGGCCTGCCTCGTCATCAGAGAATGATATTCGAGATTTTGTTCTTTATAAAGGTCCAAGGCCCTGGTAATTTTTAATCGTTCGTCTTCAGGTATGGAAGAATCAAGTAATCCCAATGCCGAGCGACGCATCAGCTGGTATCCTGTCCAGACTATATTTAAAGCAACACCAATAGCGACAACTCCATCAAGAACAAGCCATCCGGATATTTTTACAATTCCTATGCCAAGTAAAACTCCAACCGATGTGTAAACATCCGTCATTAAATGCTTTCCATCGGCTTCGAGTGTAATGGAATGGTTCTTTTTCCCGTTTTTAATCAGAACCAGCCCGACAACAAGATTAATAACTGAAGCGCCTAAGGAAACAAGAAGCCCTATTCCAACATTCTCGAGAGGCTGCGGGTGAATTATGCGAGGAATAGCCGACCATATAATACTGAAGGCCGCTAGAACAATTAGCCCACCTTCTATAGCACTGGAAAAATATTCAGCTTTATAATGTCCATAGGCATGTTCTTCATCAGCAGGTTTCTCAGCCAGCGCAATCATAAAGAGAGCGACTAAGGCCGCAATCAGATTAACACCCGACTCAAGTGCGTCAGAAAATAAACCAACTGATCCGGTAAGAAAATAAG
The DNA here is from genome assembly GCA_963665485.1 of Bacteroidales bacterium. Lineage (GTDB taxonomy): Bacteria > Bacteroidota > Bacteroidia > Bacteroidales > UBA4417 > UBA4417. The sequence continues at coordinate 5,104,595 of OY762227.1, forward strand.
CAAAGAGTTTGAGCGCGATTGTTGCTACGGCCGCCGCAATTGCCAGGTAGATAAACTTTTTCAAAGATTTGTTTTGCACAGCTGGCATAGTTTTGAATTCAGCATCAAACTTACAACATTTATTTTATTTCTTAAGTTATCCGATTTAAACCTGTGGTTACAAAGGAATTAATCTCAAAACTTAAAATTGGTATGTATTAGTAATAGTATTGCGGTTTAGAACCTTTTATAAATGAATAAACGAGTTCGTCATAACGGAATTCTTAAATCTATAAATTTTATTAGTAACATTAATTTCAAATAGGATTTTAAGACAAGTTGCAATAATCCCCGAGTAAATCTTAAGCCAATTTTAAGAATCCTGTTATCATTCTTTAATATGACCTGTAGCAACTTTGCAGAAAAATCAGAAACATGATCTCAGCAACACATTTACATGCCATGGTTATTCACTTTCCGATTGCCCTTCTCATGGCAGGGTTTCTCTCGGAAATTATTGCGCTCTTCGTAAAGAAAGAGTTTTTCAGCAACGCGGCATTTTATCTTTTGCTTCTAGGCGCAATGGGTGCAACAGTTGCCTATATAAGCGGAAGCTATGCCGGCGAAGGCATCGAGGAAGGCCCTTTGAAAGCACCCATGGAACTTCATGAACAGGCAGCTACTATAACGCTTTGGCTAGCAATCATAGCAGCATTGTTCAGGGTTGTAATTTTCTATTTCAAATACAACCGTGCATGGACAAAATGGGCAGGCGTGGTACTATATGTTGCTTTAGCCGGAGCAGTTACCCTTACAGGCTACCGTGGCGGACAGTTGGTTTACAAACATGGCGCCGGCGTTGAACTGGGTCTTCCTGATTTCTCAAATACTTCAGATGAGGATTAAGTACAATATGTATCTTTGATAAATAATACGATTAAAAAATGCGGATACTTATTGTAGAAGATGAAACGTCTATTGCCAATTTCGTACGCGATGGATTGGAAGAGGAAGGATTTTCGGTCGACATTGCAGATAATGGCAGGAACGGACTGCAGTTGGCACTTGATAATATCGCAGAATATGATGTAATTCTACTCGATTGGATGTTACCCGGTATGAATGGGATAGAAATTTGCCGTAACATAAGGAAAGAAAGCAAATCTGTTCCGGTAATATTTCTGACAGCAAAAGATACTGTGGATGATGCGGTTTTTGGTCTTGAAAGCGGTGCTAACGATTATATCCGCAAGCCCTTTTCATTTGAAGAATTACTGGCGCGAATCCGGGTGCTGATGCGAAAGGATGAAACAGAGCTGCTTGTTTTTTCAACCGGAAGTGTTGAACTTAATATTGACAAACATATAGTTGCAAAAGACGGAAAACCCATCGAACTCACGCAGAAGGAGTTTGCGCTGCTTGAATACTTTTTACGCAACAAAGGGAAAGTATGCCGGCGGACCCGCATTATCGAAAATGTATGGGATCTACACTTTGATTACGACAGTTCAATAATAGATGTTTATATCAATTCACTGCGCAAAAAGTTTGATGAACCCGGCAAAACTTCCATTATTACCACCATAAGGGGAATCGGTTACAAAATTGAATCGGACGAATGACTTTAAAATTTAAAAACCGTATAGCTCTCTTTAATACGCTAGCCGTCGCAATTACTACTGCGATGGTTTTTGTTGTTATTTATCTTGTTGTAAATAAAACAGCATACAATCATTTGGATGAGGATATTTTAACAGAGAAAGAAGAAGTGAGCAGCAGCCTTCTCTGGAAACAGGATTCTATTATCATAAACCAAATGCCCGAATGGGATGAAGCCGAACATAAAAATGTTGAAGTAAGCCCCACTTTTTTACAAATTGTTGACAGCAAAGGCAAAGTTGTATTTCATTCAGCCAATTTGCTGAAGAATAAGTTCCCATACAACCCGGATGTCAGGCAGGATTTCTTTTTCAACGGCGAAATTAACGGGCAAAGGATCAGGCTCGGACAATTTCCGGTAATAAATGATGCGGGAAAGATTATAGGTCAACTCACAATTGCTGTTTCACAGGAGGAATCCTTTATCATATTGAATAATTTAATATGGGTTTTACTGATTTCATTTCCATTAATGTTACTTGTGCAGTTTATAGCTTCGTCACTGGCAGCATCAAAAGCCATAAAACCTGTTCATCAACTAATTAAAACCACTTCAGGCATAAGTCATTCAAACCTTGGCACACGATTGGAAATGCCTGAACATCATGACGAATTATTCGACCTCACTAAAACAATTAACGAGTTACTTGCCCGCATCGAAACCGGTTTACAACAGCAGAAACAATTTACCAGTGATGCATCGCACGAAATAAGGACACCTTTATCTGCAATACGGGGGACACTGGAAGTATTGATCCGTAAACAACGTGATCCCGGACTTTATGAAGAAAAGATCACAGATGTGATTTCCCAGGTCGACAGGCTCGATACTTTGCTTGATCAGTTGCTGCAACTTGCCCGGATAGAATCAGGCATTATTTATGTAAAAAAAGAAACCATTTATCTCTCAATGCTAATAAACACATTGAAAGAAAGATGGGCTGAAACAGCAAACTTAAATCAGATAAGCATCCAGGTAAATGTTAATAATATGGCAATCGTAACAGTTGATAAACTTTTCCTGGAGCTTATGCTGGATAATCTGTTAAGTAATGCCATTAAATACGGCAGAGAAAATGGAAATGTTTTTCTTTCATGGAATGAAACTACAAGAACACTTTCAGTAAAAGATGATGGACAAGGCATTTCTGAAAATGACCTTCCCAACATATTTAACCGCTTTTATCGTGTTGATGAATCGAGAAGCTCTGCAATTAAAGGAAACGGTCTTGGACTATCTATTGTTAAAGAATTAGCAGGAATTCAACATATCATTCTCTCCGTTGATAGCCAGCCAGGTACAGGAAGTACCTTCATACTTCAATTTACATCTTAATCTTAAGCCATTTTTAAGATTCACTAAAGGGTTTTTAAATTTAAACGGGTGCACCTTTGCATCGTTAAACAAATATAAAAACCTTTAAAATCTGATAAAATGAAAAAAACAACATTCCTTTTAGTACTTGCAGCAACAGCTTCCACCATACTATTTCAATCATGCGGTGGAAATTCGCAATCGAAAGCGGATATGCAAAATCCAACTGCTGATAAAACCGAAGCAATTTCGGCTTCGATGAAAGAAAACGGAGAAGCAAAAGAGATGGAATCGGACGATAAATCAGCTACAAAAGCCGGTAACAAAGATTTTGCAACCTTAAACATGGAAAACATGCAGGCTGCCTTCAAGGGCGAAACCACCGCTAGCGCCAAGTATGCAGCATACAGCAAAAAAGCTGAATCTGAAGGCTTCCATGAAATCGCTCTCCTTTTCAAAGCAGCATCCACCTCCGAGAAAATTCATGCCAACAATCACAAAGCTGTAATTGAGGACGGCGGAAAGAAGGTTCCTGAAATCAAACCTGAATTTACGGTAAACACTACCAGTGAAAACCTGAAAGATGCCATTAAAGGTGAAAGTTACGAAATCAGCACTATGTATCCCGAATTTATTACCAATGCCAACTCAGCAGGAAATCAGCTTTCGCTCATCAGTTTAAACTATGCGTACAAAACAGAACAAAAACATAAGCCCCTCTATGAAAAAGCTCTTGCCGCACTCGAAAACAATACTGTAAAATCATTGGCAAAGGTATTTTATATTTGTCCTACTTGTGGTAACACCTATGATACCAATGCCCCAAAACGCTGTGGAATATCAATGACTACTTCCGAAAAATTTATTAAAATCGACAAATTAAGCTAAAAAAATAGTTTTGTTTGATGATTGATTGCCGCCCCGGAGAAATCCGGGGCTTTTTTGCTACCAAATAATGATTCAGAATTTAATATCAAGAAATTAGTCAGAATGATTGCATATCTACATTCGACAATATTAGTTGTTCAGTTAATTTCATTCAGATAATTTACCATATTGGCCTATTTACTGGTTTGAAATAAAAAAAGCTCCCTGTAATTATATTCAGGGAACTTTCCAAAAAGGAATTTTAATTTTCTACTTTGTAACGATAAAGCTTTTACTATCTTTCGATTTCCCTGTTTGCATAACGCAGGTATACATTCCGTTAGCCAGGTTTTTAGTATTAAAGTCGATTTTGTATGTACCCGGAGTTGTTTGACCACTAAAAATGGTCTCAATATATTGCCCTGTCGAAGAAAATACTTCGATTTTGATATTGCCGGCTTCCTTAATCAACAATCCAACATGGGCTTCAGCGCCGGTAGGATTAGGATAAATGGCTTCCAAATGAGTATTAGCAGGGATTTTTCCACCTGTTTCTTTTAACTCAGTAGCCAAAATCCCATGAGGACCAGGAAGTGAAGGGGTAACTCCGTGGCATACTGAGCATTTAGCTAAAGTTCCGGCCCAGCCTTGCACTGCTATATTCTGAACATTGTCATTCGCCTGTTCGGTAGGTAAAATTGCGTGTGGCGAACCATGGCAGGCGGAACAGTACAGATTTCCGTGACCACGTGAATTGCGGTACAGTTTATTCGTTTCAGGCGCATAGTTGCTGCCATGGCACGAAGCTTCACCACAAGAGGGTTCCTGCAACCAGGGTTTCCTTCCGTTTTTTATCGTTTGAGCTACATTAGAAACACTTCCATGGCAATCCTGGCAAGTCATTCCGGCTGCATGCATTACATCCCTGAGACATTGTGTATTAGGCCCCGGATGACATTTGTAACAGTCATTGGTTATTTCACCATGTTTTTCGTGTATTGCCTGGGAGAAAGATGGAGTTCCTGCAACACCTGGAGCTCCCAGCGCATTATCCGAATGACAGGTGGAACATTTTACCGGTTTATTATTCGGATTAAATCCGCCTTCCTGTTCATGAGCATTTAAAATAGCCTGTTCACTGTTATGGCAGCCAGAACTTACACAATTAATTTCATTCGAAACAGGGATAACCGGCTGGGTCTGGGCTAGTATAGTACCACCGCCATCTTTTACTTTTACCAAAGCCAACTGGAAAGGCGATTCAGTTACAAGATTATTATCCTGATAAGGAGTTACCGGTATCCCATCCTGAAAATACTCATTTGTACCCAAAGCCATCGTACCTGTTAAGCCGGCACCGGTAAGCCCGATATTTGCCAGAGTAACTCCAAACAATCCTTGCGAATAGGTCCAGAAATTTGTTTTACCAACGGAATAAGTATTTCCGGGAATTTCGTAAGTAACTGTTAATCCGGTTGTGATCACTTGTGGTTTTGTAGTCGCATTTCCACGTTTAATTACCTGCGCTTTCAGGTTATTATAAGGTGGCAGGATCACCATATTAGAAAAGTCCTTGTTGGCGCAATGCATTCCCAAGTCGTTCCAACTTAGTACTACATATTCATCGGATGTTACAGATGCCATTAATAATGGCAGTGCCAGTATCATCAGTAAAGCGAATTTTGATCTGTGCTTTTTCATAATCTTTAACAGGGTTAGATAGTTGGGTTAGATAAGAAAGGATTTGCTGTAATCGCATTATTCAAATTTAGGTATTTATATAAGTGAATACGTAATTAACCGGAAACTAATGCAACAGGTAATTTTATGATTTATATCAGCTTTTTTGCGGTATTATTGACTTAAATATCCAACAAATGCAGGTTTTATAATTTTGCCTATATAAGCTGGTTAGTCAAATATTTAGTGGTTCTTATTTAATCAGAAAGAAAAACATCATGAATTAAGCAGGAAGGATTAAAATGTAGTTTCATTTCTGATTTGAGTTTTTCCAGGATTAGGAATGAGACATTCAGCCGTGTTCGAAGAAATAGCCGTAAAGTTAAATATGGCAGGCATATTTACGCTCCGGATATTTAATAGCGCAAGCCTTTGAGTATTTATAGTTAATGATTGAACCTTTTTATTCAGGTGGCTATTGCTACGTCGCCCGATAAGTTTTGACTTGTTCCTCTTTGAAAGTAAGATATTCTGATAATGACAGTGATTATAAATTGATAAGTATGGCATTTCAACCTTCGGCCTCTTTTGCTTTGTTCCAGTATACATCCATCTCAGCCAGGTTCATATCATGCAGATCTTTACCATCGGCTTTCACTGCCTTTTCAAGGTGTTTAAAGCGACTGATAAACCTTCGGTTAGTGCGTTCAAGAGCTGTTTCAGGATTTACATCGATAAAACGGGCATAGTTGATCAAGGCAAATATCAGATCGCCAAATTCGTCCTCAGTGCGATCCTTATCATGACCATTATTGAGCTCGTGTTTTAATTCGGCAATCTCCTCTTCAACTTTTTCCCATACCTGTGTAACATTATCCCAATCGAATCCAACTCCACGGACTTTATCCTGAATGCGGTACGCCTTAACCATTGCAGGAAGCGACATGGGCACGCCTTCAAGAACAGATTCGCGGCCTTCGGTAAGTTTTATTTTTTCCCAGTTATCCTTCACGTCAGTAGCGTTGCTTACTTTTACATCACCATAAATATGTGGATGACGACCAATCAGTTTTTTATTGATTCCTTTCAATACATCCGCAATTCCAAAAGCGCCTGATTCTTCACCAATCTTAGCATAAAAAACAATATGCAGCATGAGGTCACCCAGTTCTTTACGAATTTCATCAAAGTCTTTTTCGAGGATGGCATCCGAGAGTTCGTAAGTTTCTTCTATGGTAAGATGCCTTAGCGAGTCGAAAGTCTGTTCTTTATCCCATGGGCATTGTGCCCTGAGTTCGTCCATTATTTTCAGCAGCCGCTCAAATTCTACCAGTCGTTGATCCATTTTCTTCATTTTTAGCAAAGGTACATAATGTATAAAAGCCCGCCGCTTATGGTTGATAACTCTCATTGAGGGAATTAGAAAATGGAAAAAATGGAAAATAGTTATAGAAATTCGATTTACCACGAGTTCTCAAAAACGCCAAAGCCCCGCCGAAGCAGGGCTTTGAAGCAATAAATATTCGGAGAGGTTGAAGATTAGTACATTCCGCCCATACCGCCCATACCAGGATTTGGCATGGCTGGTTCTTTATCATCTTTGGTTTCGAAGATCACACACTCAGTGGTGAGCAACATTCCGGCAATGGAAGCAGCATTTTCAAGAGCTACACGAGCTACCTTAGTAGGATCGATAACACCAGAAGAATAGAGGCTTTCATATACTTCGGTACGTGCGTTGAAACCGAAATCAGCTTTACCATCTTTCACTCTCTGAACAATGATTGAACCTTCGAGTCCTGCATTTGCAACAATCTGGCGAAGTGGTTCTTCGAGAGCGCGTTTCACGATCTTTATACCAAGTTCTTCGTCCTGATTATCGGTTTTTACATTTTCCAATACTGAAATAGCACGGATGTATGCAACACCACCTCCAGGAATTATTCCTTCTTCTATAGCCGCACGGGTAGCATGCAAAGCGTCAACGAAACGATCTTTCTTTTCTTTCATTTCGATTTCGCTGGCTGCTCCAACATAGATAACCGCAACACCGCCGCTTAATTTAGCAAGACGTTCCTGAAGTTTCTCACGATCGTAATCCGATGTGGTAGTTTCGATCTGTGCTTTTATCTGGCTAACGCGTGCTACTATGCCTTCTTTTGCACCTTTACCGCTAACAATTGTTGTATTGTCTTTATCGATATTGATTTTTTCAGCCTGTCCGAGGTAACTCAGGTCGGCATCTTCCAAACGGTAACCTTGTTCTTCCGAAATAACTGTTCCACCTGTAAGGATGGCGATATCCTGAAGCATTTCCTTGCGGCGATCACCAAAACCAGGAGCTTTTACAGCAACAATCTTGAGTGAGCCACGGATTTTATTAACAACCAGAGTCGCGAGAGCTTCTCCGTCAACATCTTCTGCAATAATAAGTAAAGGACGACCGGTTTGAACAGCTTTTTCCAAAACTGGAAGTAAATCCTTCATACTGCTGATCTTCTTATCGTGGATCAGGATCAACGGATTTTCGAAAACAACTTCCATTTTCTCAGCATCGGTAACAAAATAAGGCGAAATATATCCACGATCGAATTGCATACCTTCAACAACTTTTACAGTTGTTTCAATACCTTTAGCCTCTTCTATGGTAATAACACCTTCTTTGGATACTTTTTCCATAGCTTCAGCCAATAATTTACCAATGGTTTGGTCGTTATTTGCCGAAACTGTTGCGATCTGTTGAATTTTTTCAATACTATCGCCAACGGCAACTGACTGTTTTTTCAGTTCAGCTACAACAAGAGCTACGGCTTTATCGATACCACGTTTCAAATCCATAGGATTTGCGCCGGCGGTAACGTTTTTCAACCCGGTTGTGATGATTGACTGAGCAAGAACGGTAGCAGTGGTTGTTCCGTCGCCAGCTACGTCAGCCGTTTTGGAAGCAACTTCTTTCACCATCTGAGCGCCCATATTTTCAACAGGATCTTTCATTTCAACTTCTTTGGCAACAGAAACACCGTCCTTTGTGATCTGGGGCGCGCCATAAGTCTTTTCAATAATTACATTACGACCTTTAGGGCCAAGTGTAACTTTAACAGCATTAGCCAAAGCATCCACCCCGTTTTTCATGCGGTCGCGCGCTTCGCTTTCAAATAATATTTCTTTGCCTTTCATCTCTGAAGTATTTTTTGGGTTAATAATTATATAACAGCCAGAATATCGCTTTCGCGCATAATCAGATAATCTTTGCCTTCGACGGTAATCTCAGTGCCTGAATACTTGCCGTATAACACCTGATCGCCAACTTTAACAGTAAGCGGCTCATCTTTTTTACCATTTCCGATGGCTACAACTATGCCTTTCTGTGGTTTTTCTTTTGCAGTATCTGGTATGATGATACCACCTGCTGTTTTTTGTTCGGCTGCTGCCGGCTCAACCAATACTCGGTCGGCCAAAGGCTTTACATTTACCTGTGCCATGTTTTTGAATTAATTTTTATGTTTAACTAATGAATAATTTTACTTTGAATGATCTGTCTATTGTCATAATTCGTGCCAAACTTATAAATGGCAGTAGGTAACGCCATAGTAACATATTTTATAATATATTGAATTAGAATATTTTGACAAGCGGCCAAACGCTATTTCCTCCAATACTCTGTGTATATAAATTTCAACAAAAAAAAAAGAATGTCAGAATGCACGTGACATTCTGACATTCTACATTTTTTTTAGTTAAGCGATTATTTCTCTTCCTTAGGAGCCGATTGGAAATCCTTAACCGGCTGAGCATTTTCATCAATATTCTGACGAAGTTCAGTATCAGCTTTTCCCGATTTGCCAGCACCGCGAGGAATAACAACTATCGAAAACAAACAAAGTACAAACATTGCAATTGCTAAGCCCCAGGTAAATTTTTCAAGAAAATCGGCAGTCTTGCGAACACCCATGTATTGGTTGGATGATGAGAAATTCGATGCCAATCCACCACCTTTAGAGTTTTGAACCAAAACAACCAGTATCATGAGCACACAAGCGATCAGGATCAAAACAGAAACAAAGATAAAAGCATTCATACTCGTTTGATTTTTATGTATTTATAAATGTGTTACTTACGCTTATTTGTAATTTCAATAATTCGGGCTGCAAAGTAACTACTTTTTTCGGGAATAAGCAAGACGAGTTTTTCATAAATTTTTATTGCCATCGCATTAAGTCCTTGTTGCTCATAAATCTTTGCCAGTGTTTCGCTTACCATATCCTCAGGAACGTTGGCACTTTGCCTCGCAATTTCTTCGGGATTATAGAATTCATGCTTTGGCGCACTTATACGGGGCTCTTCACGAATAAACCGTTCAACCAGTTCATTACGTGTTGTAACTTTTATGTTAGTTATCTCATTTATCTCTGTATCAGCATCATATAGCCCGGTATCAGGTGTTTCCGGTTCGGTTATAGCAACCTCGCTAAGTCGCATAAAGATATTATCAATCAACGGATTGTGAATGAAAACCTTTGGCTCTTGATTCAGTATCTCAACAGGTATTTCCACATCAACTTCCTTAGCTAAATCAGGCATATCTTCTGCTTTCGCTGAGTCGATTTCCGCCACACCTGCTATATCCTTAATTTCCAAAGTACTTACTTCGGAAGATTCTGTATTTTTATATAGATCCGTGGTGGTTTCGATAAGGGTTTCAATTGAAATCTCTTCTTTACTTTCTTTTGTTTCAAGTTGCTCAACAGGCGATTCATTACCGGATTCTAATTTCGAAGTTTCGGTTTGTTGAATTGGATGCAATTCAATTTCAGGAACTGTATAAGATATTTCAGGATTGCCTTCAATAAGACTTTTCAATTTGTTCCTGTCGCCGGCATACGCAGCTGCCAGGCGTAGCGAGAGTGGATACGCTTCACTTTGAATATTGTGAAGATTCCTTGCCAGCAACATACGGGCAACCTGAAAATATGGAAATTCTTCAACCATAATTGATAATTCGCGCACTGTCTGGTAATTCAGCAGAGTCGGATCATTCAAGTATTTGTTAAAGGTTTCAGGTTTCATTGAGTTTGAATAATTGGAATCAGGCGGGATTTAATTGGTCATTCGCTGTTAATAGTTGTCATTCATTGGTCATGCGGAAGTCATTCAATTTTCATCCGGTGGTTAATTAATCGCTAAAAATGTTTTTCAACTATTTAAAAACAACTAGTTTCTATCACCTATCCCTACCAGTTAACAACAGCCTTATTGAAAATATCCTGGGCAAGTTCTTCATTGATCAGGTCCATTAATGACTCTTCAACTTCAGCAAGCCGGAGTTTAGAATCGTAGTCCTGGTAACGGGAGAAACTGGTTTCAAAATCCTGTTTTTCGTCCTGTTTATTGGTAAAACGGATATTTACAGTAATCTTTAATCTTTGCATCTGAGCCTGTTGTTCGCCTGAAATAGCAACGGGTTCAGTGGTATAGCCGGTAATCTCACCTTCAATATTGAGGTCACCGTTTTTACCAATCAGTACAAGGTTCGATTGATTGGTAAATTTATCCCTGATGGTTTCGGTTAGTTTCCGACTCAGTGAAGGTTGAACCAGCAACGAGTTGTTCGGGAGATAACTTATTGAAATAGTTTTTACAGTTGGTGAAATACTGGCACCGGTAAATGAATAGCTACATCCTTGTATCAGCCATACAACCAAGAGTGCCACGCCTAAAAGGGATGTCAAAACCAGCTGCCTGAATAACCGGGTAAATCCCGGTACGCTATTATCCTTTAATCCCATATTCCCTGATTTTACGATATAATGTCCGTTCTGAAATCCCAAGTTCTTTTGCTGCGTTCCGGCGGCGGCCTTCGTGTTTTTCAAGCGCACGTCGAATCAGTTCCAGTTCACGTTCCTGTAACGAAAGTGATTCTTCCAATATTTCGCCATGTACAAAAGGTTCTTCATCAACCGATTGATTCGGGTCGTGGACCATGACCCTGTTTATATCCTGACGCTGAGGTTCGTTTAATAAATGTTCAGGCGTATGCGAATCAGATGCGTTAAAATGACTGGCAACCTCATCATGTCCTATAATTTCTCCTACTAATTTTTTAAGATCAGTAATATCGCGGCGCATATCGAACAGTATTTTATAGAGCAACTCTCTTTCCGACATTTCGCTTCCCTTATGAGCGTCCTTAAACAATACCGGCAAATCGCGGCGCGTGGTTTCAGGAAGATAGCGTTGAAGTGTAGCAGCTGACAGATTGCGGTTTCGCTCAATAATTGATATTTGCTCAGTGAAATTTTTCAGTTGCCTTATATTTCCCGTCCAACGGTAATTCATCAAAATCTGCTTTGCTTCGTCGTCGAGTTCCAATACGGGCATCCGGTATTTTTCGGCAAAATCGGAAGCAAACTTACGGAACAGAAGTATAATATCATCTTTTCGATCGCGAAGTGCGGGTACGGTAATAGGCACTGAATTCAGCCGGTAAAATAAATCCTGCCTGAACTTGCCATGATCGATCGCCAGCTGTACCTCAACATTGGTAGCCGCAACCACACGTACGTCAGTTTTCTGGCTCTTTGAAGAGCCTACTTTGAAAAACTCTCCGGATTCGAGTACCCTCAGTAACCGAACCTGAGTTGACAAAGGCAGCTCTGCGACTTCATCAAGGAAAATGGTGCCACCGCTAGCAACTTCAAAATATCCTTTACGTGCTTCGTGAGCACCAGTAAAAGATCCTTTTTCGTGGCCGAAAAGTTCCGAGTCAATTGTACCTTCAGGAATTGCGCCACAGTTTACGGCTATATATGGCCCGTGCTTACGGGCACTTAGGTGGTGAATAATCTGAGGAAATATTTCTTTCCCAACCCCACTTTCACCTGTTATCAATACACTTAAATCTGTTGGCGCTACCTGCCTGGCAATATCAATCGCCCTGTCGAGTAATGGCGAATTGCCAATAATACCAAACCGTTGTTTTACCGAAAGTATATCCATCGTATTTCGAGCTTCAAAAGCTATCATTGTGCAAAGTTAACGTTAATATCTGCACATATTTTATCTGTTTAACTATTTTTGGCAGTATTGCTGACAAAATGGCAAAAAACAAATTTCAATACCTGGCCAGTCCTTGTCCAAAAAGCAAAAACCGGAACAAAGCCCGGTTTTCGATGTGTATTACTGATCTTTTATCTCCGGATCACCGCACCAAGTTCCTTTTCAAAAACTTCAGTGAGCCGTTTCATAAGTTTTTCAATTTCATTGTCGGTGAGCGTTTTCTGATCATCCTGCATAGTGAAACTTACCGCGTATGATTTTTTTCCGGCTTCAATTTTTTCTCCTTCATAAACATCGAAGAGGTTAACTGTCCGAAGAATTCCTTTGCCATTGCGGTTTGCCAGTGCTTCTATTTCACTGAATTTAACTGACTTATCCAACACCAGAGCAAGATCGCGGCGAACTTCAGGATATCTCGAGATGTCGCTGAACTTTACACTATCAGGTTTTACTTCACGAAGTAAGGTACTCCAGTCCAATTCAGCGTAAAACACTTCCTGCTTAATGTCGAACTGTTTCAATATACTTGCATTCAGCCTGCCAATGCTGAAAAAAGGCTTGTTATTGATTGTAAAAGCCTCACCTTCGGCAAACACACGGTTATCGATTGGAGCAGCGACCATTTTGTTCAGGCTGTTTCCTGTTTTACGAAGCGTTGCAAATACAAGCGATTTCAGGAAATGATAATCTGTTTTACCTGAAGGCACATACCAGCTTTCACCTTGCTGTTTACCGGTTATGTAAATCGAGAGTTTTTTACGTTCGGTGTATTTTTTAGTAACATCATTGCTTGCCGCCTGCGCTGAAACATACTTATAAACGTTGCCAAACTCGTAAAATTTGAGATCAGTCATCCGGCGGTTCAGGTTGTACGAAATACTTTCGAGCCCGCTGAAGAGTAATGTCTGACGCATTACACCTAACTCACTGCTTAAAGGATTCAGGATTTTAACACATTCATCAAAACTGAAAACTTCTGATTTATCGTAATAGGCAGAACTGGTTAGTGAGTTTGTAAGAATTTCGTTGAAACCATTATTGCTCAGGTAATCTGCAAGTTTTTGCTGCAGTTTTTCAGGATCCGGCTTACGGCTATACGAAAGTGATGAATGCAATGAATCGCTTAAATCAATATTATTGTATCCATAAATGCGCAGGATTTCTTCAACCACATCAGCTTCACGGGTAACATCAACCTTAAAAGGCGGTACCGAAAGCTGTAATCCTTCTTCACTTTCCGAAAGAATTTCTATGGACAGATCAGTAAGGATATTCTTAATTGTATCTCTATCAATTTGTTGACCGATAAGTGTATTTATTCGTTTATACGAAACGTCAACTTTAAAATTCTCAATTGGATTTGGATAAACATCCACAATTTCCGATGAAATAGTCCCGCCTGCAATTTCTTTCATCAGCATGGCAGCACGTTTCAAAGCATAAATGGTAATATTCGGATCAGCGCCACGTTCAAAACGGAAAGAAGCATCTGTTTTCAATCCATGAAGCTTTGATGTTTTACGCACATGTGTACCATCGAAATAGGCACTTTCGAGAAATACTGATGTTGTACTATCGCTAACACCTGATTTGGCTCCGCCGAAAACGCCTGCAATACACATAGGTTCGGCAACATTGCAAATCATCAGATCATCAGCGCTCAGACTACGCTCCACGTTATCAAGCGTAACGAATTTTGTGCCGACGGGCATTTTCTTTACTATAACCTGATTCCCGGTAACATGCGCTGCATCAAAAGCATGCAAAGGATGACCGGTTTCCATCAGCACATAATTCGTAATATCCACAATGTTATTAATCGGACGCAAGCCTATTGATTTTAACCTATCCTGAAGCCAGGCAGGAGATTCCTTAACTTGCAAACCACTGATTGTTATCCCGGTATATCGTTGACATGCTTCAGGATTTTCAACTTTTACCGATATCGGAAGTGATTGATTATCAACTTTAAACTGATCAACTAACGGGAGAGAGAGAATGACCTTTTCGTGTTGCTTTTCGCGATTATTGATAGCTGCAACCAGGTCGCGGGCAACACCAATGTGTGAAGTAGCATCAGCCCTGTTAGGAGTGATTGCAACTTCCAACAGCGTATCTGTCTCAACACCGAAATAATCGGCGGCTGGCATTCCTATAACTGCATTTGCATCCAGCACCATGATTCCGGCATGCGAATCACCCAGCCCGAGTTCATCCTCAGCGCATATCATCCCATTACTGGGTTCGCCACGAAGTTTACCCGCTTTAATGATGAAAGATTCATCTCCATGATACATTATTGCACCAATGGTGGCAACGGGAACACGCTGTCCGGTAGCTACATTTGGCGCACCACAAACTATATCGAGTACATTCCCATCACCTACATCCACCTTGCAGCAGGTAAGCTTGTCGGCATTAGGATGACGTTGTACTGAAAGCACATGACCAATCACAATGCCTTTCAGTCCGCCTTTAACAGATTCATACTCTTCAATTGCTTCGACTTCGAGGCCGCAATCGGTTAATATACGGGCCACTTCAACAGGTGGAAGGCTGACGTTAACATACTCTTTAAGCCAGTTATAGGAAATTTTCATTTTTTATTCTTTATGAAGGCACAAATTTAGGGATAATTTAGTTTTGTAAGAAGGCAATATTAGTTGTTACCGGAAAACATGACCGATTTTTCTCTTTTTCATGTCCTGAAAATGTGTTATTACAGAGATAATCTAAATACTTTGACTGCTGGATAAAGTTAAATTAATATGGAAATTATTGTCTTTTTAAAATTCAATATTGAGCAGATTTTAATATCAATAATTAAGTACTTTTACCGCTCCTAACAGCTCTATAAAAACCTATTCTTTTGAAAAAATTTCTACTCTCAGCCATTGCTCTTGTGGCCTTGTCAATAACATTAATCAGTTGGGGTGGTACCGGCCATAGCAAAATAAGTGAATCTGTTTCCTTATCGTTCAACACGCAGATGCAGGATTTTAAAAGCTGGGTTGTTTTCTTACGCGACAACGCTTCAGATGCCGATTATCGGAAAAATACTGATCTAACCGAAAGCCCTAAACATTATATAGATATTGATAGTTATAATGAATTTATTACAAAAGGACGTATTCCGCAAACGCTGGATTCAGTAAACGCTATTTATGGCTCAGCATTTGTAATTGATAATGGAATATTGCCCTGGGCAACCAAAGCATCATTCGATTCGCTTCGCAATTGCATGCTACGGCATGATTTTGAACAAGCTCAGATTTTTGCGGCTGACCTTGGGCATTACGTTGCCGACGGGCACATGCCATTACATATTACTAAAAATTACAATGGTCAGCTCACAGGAACCACAGGAATTCATTCGCGTTATGAGTCAACCATGATTAGTGCTTACGTTTCACAGATTAATTACACTGGTGAGAATATTACCAAAATCGACGATGTAAACCAATATATTTTCGACTACCTGTATACTAATAACGGCTATTGTGATTCGGTACTTTCAGCGGATACATATGCTAAAACACTTGCTTCCGGCAGTACTACCTCGTCAACTTATAAGACAGCATTATGGAACCGGAGCAAAGTTTTCACTATTGACTTGTTCAAACGCGCTTCACATGCCCTGGCAGAATTAATATATACTGCCTGGATTGAAGCAGGAAGTCCTTCATTAATTAATGCAACAGCAACCGATCCTCTCCAATTAAGTAATGCTGTTCTGGAACAAAATACGCCTAACCCGTTCACTTCCTCAACACACATCAACTTTACGATTAAAGATAAGACCAAAGTTTTGATGCAGGTTTATGACCATACCGGTACAATAATAACGACTCTCGTTAACAACACTCTTCCTGAAGGTCGTCATTCCTGCGAATGGACTCCAGATAATTTACCATCAGGATTATACTACCTGGTTCTAAACTCAGGTAAAAATATTCAAGTAAAAAAAATGGTTTACTCCGGTGGGAATTGAGCAGTTAAGAATATTAAACATCATAATATCAACCAGTTAATGATAACCGGATGAGCATTGAAATACCAATAAACGTTTTTTTGTAACACAGCTGACTTTGCTTTAAAGAAAATCATTGCCCATTCCATCAGAGACGTAATGTCTTGCGTCACTAACTAATCATAGCCCATTCCGATTTTTTGGTACTCAGGTAATTCATATACCGCAATATTCGCTGATTTTCGGCTTTTGCGAGATGCGGGTCATCATCAAGGAGTTTCTGCGCAATATTCCTGGCAGCACGAAGCATCTGCTCATCACGAACAATATCTGCCAGTTTTAAATCGAGAATCCCGCTTTGCCTGGTTCCTTCCAGGTCGCCGGGACCACGAAGCTTCAAATCCACATCCGAAATCTCAAATCCATCAGAAGTTCTGACCATGGTTTCAATTCGTGTGCGACCATCAGCCGAAAGATTAAAGCCAGTCATTAACAAACAATGCGACTGGTCAGCGCCGCGTCCAACTCTGCCTCTCAGCTGATGAAGTTGTGAAAGACCAAATCTTTCCGCATTTTCAATAATCATAACCGACGCATTCGGAACATCCACTCCTACTTCAATTACCGTAGTAGCAACCATAATCTGGGTTTCACCATTTTTGAAGCGGTTCATTTCTGCATCTTTTTCATCCGCTTTCATCCGGCCATGAACCATACTTAACGTATACTTCGGTGCCGGGAAAACCTGCTTAAGATGTTCAAAACCATCCTGGAGATTTTTCAGATCGAGCATTTCCGACTCTTCAATCAGAGGGTAAACAACATAAATCTGCCGGCCGGCATCAATTTGCTGGCGCATGAAATTATAAACTTTTTCGTGACCTGCTTCGTAGAAATGATAGGTTTTAATGGCTTTACGACCAGGTGGCAATTCATCTATAACCGAAACATCGAGGTCACCATACACAGTCATGGCCAGAGTCCGGGGAATCGGAGTCGCTGTCATTACTAGTACATGCGGCGGGACTTCGCTTTTACTCCACATCCTGGCACGCTGAGCCACACCAAAACGATGTTGCTCATCCACCACAACCAAACCAAGTTTATTAAACTTCACGGCATCCTCAATAAGAGCGTGAGTGCCAATGATTATATGCAAATCCCCGGATTGAAGCATCGGATGAATTTCCTTACGACGAGCTTTTTTTGTGCTTCCGGTCAATAAATCAACCGTAATATCCATTCCCTGAAGAAACCTTGAAATCGTAGCATAATGCTGGTTGGCAAGTATTTCGGTAGGCGCCATAAGACAAGCCTGGTAGCCATTATCAAGCGCGATCAGCATACACATAAGGGCTACAAGAGTTTTACCACTTCCAACATCACCTTGCATGAGTCGGTTCATTTGCTTCCCCGAACCCAGGTCAGCACGGATTTCGCGGATTACTCTTTTTTGAGCATTAGTAAGCTCAAAAGGCAGGTTATCTTTATAAAATGCATTAAACAATTCGCCTACACGGCTGAATACATTACCCCGGATTTTCTGAGAACGATTTATTTTATAGCGAAGCAACCGGACCTGGATAAAAAACAGCTCGTCAAATTTCAGTCTGGCCCGCGCTTTCTCCAGTGTTTCAGTATCCGGAGGAAAGTGAATATTCATAAGCGCTGCCTCGCGGCCCATGAATTTAAATTCCTGAATTATATCATTACTTAGTGTTTCGGGAATAACTCCTTTTAGCTGAGATATCAGTGTCCGCATAATTTTCGAAAGTGCCCGGGTACTGAGGCCATTTAATTTCATCTTTTCCGACGAATTATAAATGGGATGCAACGGATCGGAAGGCTGGGAAGTAAACTCGGCAACTGTTTCAGTTTCGGGATGTGAAATGTTATAACGGCCATTGAACAGTGAAGGTTTCCCAAATACAACCCATTCGCTACCCGGTGTAAATTTGTCCTTCACCCAGTTAATACCCTGGAACCAGATAAGATCGATTGTACCGCTGGCATCGCGGATGGTAACTACCAGGCGGGTACTCCTGCCCTGTCCAATCAACTGGATTTCAGTAACTTTGCCCCGAATCTGCAAATAAACATTTTCGGAATTGATTTCGCCAATTGGCACAAAACGGCTGCGATCCACATGCCTGAACGGATAATAGGTCAGCATATCATAATACGTGCTTACACCTGCATCCTTACGAAGCAGTTCCCCCCTTTTGGGCCCAACTCCCTTAAGATATTCAATTGGCGTATGAAGCAGATCGACTGACATGGAGAGGTTTTAGTTTGATAGCAATAAGGATGTTCAAAAAAAAGGGATAAGGGATAAGAGATAATGGATAAGGAGATGAAGTAAAGGTTTAGTTTTTGGAAAGTGATAGTAAACTCATGTCCAAAAAAGCAGAATGGATTTCTTCCCCTTCAATACCTCTATGTTTGAATAAATACTACATTTTTCCCTAATCTTCCCACAAAAGTATAAAAACAAAAGCAACTCTCCATACCTGAAGAGTTGCCCGCTATTTTAATCTTATCTTTTATTCGTAGGAATCCAATAGAAAGATCCGATGACTACCTAATATTCCCAGAGGTTCTGTTCGAAATTGAAAAGGTCTTCCTTGATCCGCTCTGATTCAAGTATAGCATCCATACCTGTCGCATACTCCGAAATCTTACGATCGTATTGATTATCTACTTTATAAACGTAGCTGCTGAACATGCGTTTCCAGAAAAAATCGTCATAAGATAGCTTTGCCGCTCCGTTAAACCTGTTAAACACTTCCGATTTTGCCAGGATTGGACGGGCTTCGGGGAAATAAATCCAGAAAAGCGCCTTTTGTCCACGGTAAGTTCCATCTTCATTAAACACATCGATTATTGGGCAAATACCTATGACGCGAACTTCCAGCATCGAACGTTGCTTATCGAAAAACCAATCTTCTTTAATTCTGAGTTTCTTAACATCTGTCGTATTCAGTTTCTTAAGAATTACAGTATCATAAAAATCGTAAGGAGGATAGGATCGCTGCAATTGCATTGAGTCGGATTTCTCCACTTTCGACATCAGTTCCTTGAATGACATTGGCGAAATAAATTCATCAGTAGGAGAAGAAGCATCGTAAGCCGTAAGGCTGCCTTCCTTAATAGCATCCATCATGATAGTCATAAAACTACGCCAGTTATTGTGTGGAGTTTCAGGATAATACATGGGCTGGTTCATTTTTTCGCGCATATCAATAACCCGCCATATACGTTTTTCCCATACATAATCAGCATTTCGGATCCATGGATATGCAATAGGTTTCTTATCCATTTTCTCGGTTCTGTCAACAACACCATCGCGTGGAGGAGTGTTGAGAATTTGCTGCGCATTGCTGCTGGCAGCAATGAAAAGCATCAATAATGCTATGATCAGAATATTCTTTTTCATCAGTTTAAAAACTTATGATTTATTGAAGTGTAAGTACAATAGAGTTCAATTTACGAGATTTACCATCAGGTCCTTTGGCAAAAATATCCTCAAGGATTATTTTTTCACCACGACGAGCGCCTTTAATAAAATCTTTCATTTGAGGAGTAAGGCTGTTACCATTACCTGTATAGTCAATAATATCACCTTTGCGGTTTCCAGAGAATTTAAAACCTATAACTATAAAATTCAGGTTAAACTCAAAGTCTGCAGGCATTCGGGGAATAATTGCTCCCGAGGCAAGCACCAAGTCCTTACTTACTGAGCCGCTGTTAACATTTGCGATAAAGGCTTCAGGGCTGGGAACATTTTTCACACGGTATTGCACAGCACCCATATTTTTCATACGATCGCCAAGTTTTGCACTTACCGATACCGAAGCTTGTCCGACTGTAGCAGGCCTAACAACCCACTCACTGCCACTACGGGCAATGGATCCGTTGGTAATGCTGGCACTAATCTGATCGGGTGAAACACCACCGGCAGAAATTGAGACAGGATTATCTACACCAATATAAAATACATTCATTTTGGTTGCTGAAACCGATAAGGAAGGAGGAGCTACAATGTAATCGAATTTTACCGGTGTCGCCACAATGGTACCATCAGGTTTCTTCATATTAACAGTACCTGTAACCGTCTTTGCACCTGGGGAAGTAGCTGGTAATGTTACTTTAATAACACCATCCTGACTCGTACGCATTCCTCCGATATTGGCTGTAAATTCCTGTTTGGAGTCGCGGGCAGTTACAAAAACTTCAGCTTCATAACTTTCGCCCATAAACACATACTGACTTTTAGGAACCACTGTGGCACCAATCTGGTCAATTTTAAAATCCATAGCGCCAATTTTACTTCTCAGATCAGTAACAACATCCAATTCAGCATTTTGTACTTCCGCAACCAGTTTATTTAAAATTGTTACATCAGCTGCCAGGATTGTGTGGTAAAAATTATGCATTTCCCAGTTTTGTTCCTTATGGTCGGCATCATAGAAAGGACCTTTAAGATCAAGACCTAATTTAATATTAGAACGATCAGCAGGATCCACTAAGTTAATAAGGTCTTCTTTGAATTTAGCAATTTTTTTCTTCATTTCACCAGCTTTCCCTTTCGAGCCATCACTTGATCCACCGATAAAATAAACGGTAGTTTCATCGTATTTATCTTTGGTCCCCATGAGGTAAAGAGGTTTTACTTTTGCGGAATCAAGAGGAATTTTTTCGGACTTGGCTATCGCTTCGTATTTCACATTATTGATATACGCTTTCATTTCATCAGATAGCTTTCGGGCCTGTTTGGCTTTTTCCCAGAAAGGACCTACTTTATCAGGTTCATTCTGATATTGCTTTTCGAAATTTCTATAAAAATCTGTTGTTTTACTGTTGAATGTTTTGTTGGTAGTTTCCATACTTTCATTCACTACCAGAAAAGCATTCAAAATTTCAACAGACACATTGAGTGCCAGTAAGGCAGTTAGGACCAGGTACATCATCCCGATCATTTTTTGCCTTGGCGTCTCCTTATATCCAGCCATATTTAAGCGATTTCAGTGTTGAGTTATTTAGTTAAATTGTTGGATAACAGGTTATTTAACAAGATTTACATTCATTGCAGTAAGCATATTACCGTAAACCTGGTTGAGAGCACTAACGCGCTTTGTAAGTTGATCTATCTCCTGCTGATATTTGCTCATGTTTGAAGATGATTCATTCATGCTGTTGAGGAACGAGCCAACTGTTGACCGTAGTTGGTTAGTAGTTTCAATCTGCTCACTGGAGCTTCTCAGCTGAACTTCATATATCGTATTTAAAGCTGCCAGGTTACCTGAAATTTTCTGTAACTGGTCATTATATTCTTTACTATCGATGGCACTGAAATTAAGCATTTCGGCAGATTTGCTAAGCAACTCGGCAGAAATATTATATTTTTCAGCCAGTTTGTTAGCTGACTCGGTAGCAGAAGCCATGCTGGAGGAAAATGTTTCAGTAGCTGACATTTCCTTTTTGATAGCTGTAGATACTTCTGTATATACGGTAGCCAAATCACCTGCTGATGCAGCTGCTGATTTTATACTTGTTGAAAATTCACCAACAGTAGAGGCATCCTGTTGAAGAACATCACTAACCTTTTTATAAGATGAGGATAATTCTCCTGCTGATTTTCCGGCGTCCTTAACATTTTTAACAAAATCCTCGGTAGCAACAGCTGTACTTGTTACATCCGACATTTTGCTTACATTTTCGCTCATTTTACGCATTCCATCACCCAGGCTTTCAATAAGTTCCGGACCAATTTTAGCTTTCGAAAGCATTTCGTCCAAATCCTGAGTGATAGTTTTGCCTGCTGCGGTCCGTTTAATAGAACCTGGTGACCCGGGTTTACCTTCGTGATACATACCGGCAAGTTCAGGATAAACCAGGCTCCAATCAGGTTCAACATGTGGTTGCTCAAACGCTGAAAAGAAGAAAATAAGCGCTTCAGTCAACAAACCGACAAAAAGCATTTCATTAGCACCAGTTATGTGAACGATTTTAAAGAGAGCTCCAACAATAACTACTGAAGCACCTATGCCATATAACTTTGACATAAAGTTTTTATACCCTTTACTACTAACAAAACTTGAAAAACTCATGATGAAAATAAATTGAAGTGAGTAATGACGTTTACTGAGTATTAATTAACCAACACTCAAAAAGTAACATTTATTTTTAGTTATAAATCCTTGAGGCTCTGGCAGGATTATCATCTTTCTGGCGTCCCATAAAATCCTGAACACAGCGGAACCCAATATAACATTTGGAAGAATCCTGGTATTCGTAAGCACGGGTCGACACCTGCAGGTAATAAGCTATATCTTTCCATGAACCTCCACGTACGAGTTTGCGTTTCATCAAAGGAGGATCATCGTCTTTGGCATTATACATATAGGTAGGGTTCATATCCCAGGTAAACTGGCTGGCTGATTCATCGTACGCATCGGCACACCACTCGGATACATTGCCTGACATATCATAAAGGCCGAAATCGTTAGCAGGATAATGCGCTACGATAATAGTCCGGGCGCCACCATCATCAGCATAATTACCACGTAATGGTTTAAAATTGGCAAGGAAACATCCTTTATCGTTCCGTGTGTACGGTCCACCCCATGGATACGGACTCATTGTATTGCCTCCGCGTGCGGCCCATTCCCATTCAGCTTCGGTTGGAAGCCTGAATTCGTTGGGGATTGCGGTTTTCTTTTGTTGAAGGAACGATTCCAGTAAGCGGGTGCGCCATACACAGAATGCAGAGGCTTGTTTCCAGCTTACTCCAATTACCGGATAATTATCATACGCCGGATGCCAGAAATAACGCTGTGCAACAGGATCATTGTAGCTGTAGGCATAATCATGAAGCCATGAAAGTGTATCAGGATATACATTGATAACTTCCTTGCGAACATAAACTGAACGATCTTTCATCCCCTGCGGACGGTTGGCAAAATTTGCATTTTTCGTATCCCCGGGCTGAGTAAAGTCTTTTTTGGATGCTGCAAGCAAATCGATATAATAGTATTCGTAAAAAAGTTTACGTGTATCTATTTCTTTTTTTCTGTAAAATCTTTCATTTTCAGGCAGGAACATAGGTTCCAACGCATCACGGTTCTCTTCGGTATCCCATTTCAGATCAGCATCCCAATTGAGGTATGGTGGATCGTACACTTCACCTGTTTTTTTGTTTTCCGAAATCAGGAATTCATCAGGATTTATTTCACCAAGGATACGGCGCGCAAGAGAATCTTTCACCCAATAAACGAACTGGCGGTATTCGTTGTTGGTGATTTCAGTCTCGTCCATGTAGAATGCCGTTACCGTAATGGTACGGGGATTATTCAGATGCGCGTACGGCACATCCTGATCCCCTGTTCCCATTGTATAACTTCCCAGTGGCACATATGCCATTCCAAAGGGATCGGGCTGATAGAATTTTTCCCGGGATTGAACGCCTATAAGTTCACCATTTCCGCTATTAGTGCAGCTGGCAAAAAGTATTGCAATCAGTGAAATGCAAAGCAGTTTTTTCATTGCTGTGTTGTTTGTTTTGAGTCAACTTTTGCCATTAAATACGTAAATTCCAACATTACTATTAGTTTTTCGATAGTAGAAAACCTGATCTTTCACCCATTGATTTAACTATATTACTAGCAATTGATGACATCATTTCAGTATGCAATTAACGACAAGTTGTATTCTTTATTATCCAAGTCCAAGAAATTTTAACATTGGACTAGCTATTTATGTCTTTTTATTCTAAAGGTAACGGGTATTTCTGTATCCGGTACGTGTTTTTTCCCTTTCTAACTTGAATCTGTATCGTGCCATAATCTCATGACTCCCTGTGGCAGCCACCTTACTTGTAGGAATATCATAAGCATAACCGATCTCAATATCCTTGTAAGCTACACCAACCATAAGGGAAACGGCATCCTGTATTCGATAGGTCAACCCTCCCCATACTTTATTATTGTATTTAGCCATGATATTAACGTCGGCTTGCATAATATTTCCATCCGATTTCAGAAATACAGAAGGTGTAAATACATACCCCTGAAAAGCAGGAAGCGTAATATCATAACCACCTGTAAGATAATAATGACGTACGTTTTGGTAAAGAATAATACCTGTGGAAGTTGTAGGTGATTTTTTAGTCTGAAAAATCTGGGTAGAGGAAAGAGCAACGTAATAACGTGGTTTTTTCAGAAATAAACCTACTGACATATCACTGATCATTATACCATCTGAAGTGAGTCCTGAAAGAACCGGGTCAGTTTCAACTCCATCTGTTGCAATAAATTTTTCCTTACTTATTGATTTGTTATTAAAGTTCGCATTAACCCCTATACCTAACTTACCATTACCTATAGTAAGATGATAGGCATAGCCTAACTTGAGCAGCATATTTTTAGTAAATGCTTCTTTATCCTGTGCTATTCCAACGCCTATGCCACCGCGCAGAAATTTAACCGGTGCGTCTGCGTTTAACAAAAAGGTTTCAGGCGATACTTTATTACCCTGGCCGTCTTTAAACCCAACCCACTGTTCGCGGAAAATGCCTGTAACTGTAATGCCATCGTACAACCCGTAAGAACCCGGATTTACAAACGCATGATTAAACATATTATGCGTAACCTGCGGTTCCTGCTGCGCTCTGATTCCGATGGACAAAGCTAGTAACAGAAAAGCAATAAGGACTGAACGCATAAATGGCATTGAATGCATAAGTAGGTTGAAAAAACGTGCTAAAGTAATAAAAAAAAAGGTTAAGTCACCATTTAACTCAGAAATCATTCAATTTGTTTTTAACAAAAGAAAGTTAATTTAATGCTTACAGGAAATAATATAGCGCTTCTTTGTATATTAGTGATAAATGAACCCAATAATACACATGTTTTGATCTGAAAATAATTTTGGAAAAAACACAATTGCGAAGGATGTTCGAATTATTTGTCAAGGGAAATTGCGCTGAATGAGAGATCCCGGCTGGCAAAAAATCGACGCAGATAAATTTATTGATAATAGTATTGGTATCCCAAAATATCTGACGAAATTTGCAGCCTCGTTTAAATAACTAATTTTTAAAGTTAAATAATTGATTTTATGGACTTTCGCCCCGAAAAGCTCTTCTCAAAAAAATGGTTTATCAGCTACAGCCTCATTGTTATTGGTTCAATAATACTGGCAGCAGGATTTGTTTTCTTCATTTCTCCCTATAAAATCGTGCCCGGCGGAGTGTACGGAATCGCAATTGTGATCCATTACATGACGGAAGGAATATTCTCCTGGGCTCCTTCGGGACTCCCAATTGGTACGATGGGCTTAATAATGAATATTCCACTAACCATCATAGGTGTTAAAATATTGGGTCCGAGGTTTGGAGTTAAAACAGTTGTAGGTTTTGTGCTTACTTCTGTATTTATGGATCTGATTACATACCTTTTTGGCGAAGCTCCTCTGGTTGCAGGCGATGCCTTACTTTCCTCCATATTCGGTGGTGTAATGGTTGGACTGGGACTTGGCCTGATATTTAAATCAAAAGCAACTTCAGGTGGATCGGATATTGTTGCTATGATCCTTGCAAAATATACTAAAATGCCACTCGGGCAGCTTATGATCTATGTAGATTCTGTAATAGTATTGATCGGACTGGTGGTATTTGCGGATTGGAAAATACCATTATACTCCTGGATCGTGATTTATGTTACAGGTAAAACAATTGATATAGTTTTACAGGGTATGAGCGTAGATAAAACGCTGTTTATTGTCTCAGATAAATTTGTCGAAATCCGCGACCGAATTATAAACGACTTACATCGCGGCGGAACTTATATCCCCGGCAAAGGAATGTATAATGGTTCTGACAAGACAATTATTTTTACTGTTGTTAACCGGCGTGAAATGGCTTTGCTCGAAGAGTATATTCATGAAATTGATCCAAGAGCTTTCCTTACAGTACTCGAAGCCAATGAGATACTTGGGGAAGGGTTTAAATCGTTGAAAGAGAAACTTGAAGATTAAGGAGTTTGGAGTTAGGATTTAGGGGTTAGGATTTAGGGGTTAGGAGTTGAGTCTTTAATTGTCATTCGATGGTCATTCAATTGTAGTTTGGAAATTGGGAGCGGGATTAGGATTGGGCCATTCGGTTGTAATTCAATTGTTGTTTTGGGTATTGGGTTTTGAGTTGTGATCGTGGGATGTGGAACCTGGATTTTGAATTTTTGAAATCCGAAATTACCCAGGCTAATCTGAAATTTAATATCTGGTAATCATCAAACACTATGGTTGATACTTCCTTTTTAGTAAAAGAAAAACTTTTTTCGTTAAAATGGTTCAAATCCTACGCAATGATTGCCGTAGGTACTTTCCTGGTGGCGGTTGGATATGTCCTTTTTATAAGTCCTGATAAAATTGTTCCGGGAGGTATTTATGGTGTTGCTATTATGCTTCACCACTTGCTTGGGACACCTATTGGACTTACAGCTCTGGCATTTAATATTCCGCTTACATTAATAGGAATTAAGATTCTGGGCCCACGGTTTGGTGCAAAAACGGTTGTGGCTTTTGTACTTACATCCATTTACGTTGACACATTATCTTATTTTTATGGTTCATCCCCTTTGGTTCCGGGCGAAACACTTGTTTCCTGTATTTTCGGGGGGTTATTCATAGGAATTGGAGTAGCCTTTACTTTTAAAGCCAAAGCAACCAGCGGCGGTTCCGATGTAATAGCTATGATTCTACAGAAATATACCCGCATGCCTCTCGGCCAGTTGATGATGATGGTAGATTCCTCTATAGTAGTTCTTAGTTTTCTTGCATTCGGCGACTGGCGTATTCCTCTTTTTAGCTGGATTACCATTTTTGTAATCGGGAAAGTGGTTGATACCGCGATGCATGGGTTTTCGTATGATAAAACACTCTTTATCATTTCAGAGAAACATTCGGAAATCCGCGACAGCATAATCAGTGATTTAAAACGAGGCGGAACCTTTCTGAACGGCGAAGGAATGTACAAACATGAAAGCAAGCAGATCATTTTCACCGTTGTTAGTCCCCGCGAATTAGTTTTGCTTGAGGAATATGTGCATCGCATAGATCCCGAAGCCTTTATAGCAGTACTGGATGCCTATGAAATACTTGGCAAAGGGTTCAAATCACTGAGCGAGAAAGTGGAAGACAAATAACAGAATATTTTATCCAAAATAAAATAAATGAAAATCCCGGACTGCTTTTATGACGATCCGGGATTTTAAATATATGATCTTAACTTTCTGATCTTATTTGAATAACTTCACAATATCATTTCCATTGGCAAAGATAAGCAGTGCAAACAGAAGAATCATTCCTGTTATCTGAGCGTATTCCATAAACTTATCACTGGGTTTGCGGCCTGTAATAATTTCGTAAAGCAGAAACATCACATGTCCTCCATCCAGAGCAGGAATAGGCAGAATATTCAATACGGCAAGCATCAGCGAAAGGAAAGCAGTAAGGCTCCAAAAGGATTCCCAGTCCCAGACAGAAGGGAAAATACTACCTATTGTGATAAATCCACCAACCGACTCGTAGGCTTTAACTTCGGGATTGAATAGAAGTTTTAGCGATTTCAGGTAATCAGCAGTTTTTTCGTAAGCCTTCACAGTTCCTGCCGGGATAGCCTGTAAAATATTGTAATGATGTTCTTTAAATTTAAAATAACCCGCAGGAGTTTTCGGCGCAACGCCAATTAATCCTCTGTCGGAGACTTTAACGGCTAATGCGACAGTATCAGATCCGCGTAAAACACTGACATTCGCGGTTTCACCTTTATGTTTTTGAACTACTGCTTTGAATTCATCAAAATACAAAGTGGTTTGACCGTTAATGCCAATAATTTTATCTCCCACCTCCATTCCGGCACTTTTTGCACCCGATCCAGGGGCAAAATCAGCCGCTTCAAACGGGATACGGACACTAATAAAATCTGGTGATTTATGCTTTACAACCTGAGATACCAATTCACGTGGAATCACAACTTCAACTTTCTGACTATCACGCTCAACCTGGATGGTTTGCACGTTTTCAAGAATCAAAGTTGCAGGGATTCTGAAAAAATCTTCAATTGGTTTGTTATCGAGTGTAAGTATTTTATCGCCATTTTGCAGACCAAGTTTCTGTCCAAGTGTATCAACGGTAATACCATATTTTACTTCGGAGTTTGGCAAATATTGCTCACCCCAGAACGATAACATAACCACATAAATACCTATAGCTAAAAGTACGTTTACCGTTACACCTCCAAGCATAATAATAAGTCGTTGCCACGAAGGTTTAGCTCTGAATTCATATGGCTGAGCAGGAAGTTTCATGGCTTCCTTGTCCATAGATTCATCAATCATTCCGGAAATTTTCACATACCCGCCGAGGGGAAGCCAACCGATACCATATTCGGTATCCCCCTTTTTGAACTTGAATAACGAAAACCAGGGATCGAAGAAAAGATAGAATTTTTCAACCCTTGTTTTAAAAATACGGGCGGCAAGAAAATGCCCGAATTCGTGAAATATCACGAGAATCGATAAACTGAGAAGCAGCTGAACTACTTTTATTAAAATAACCATATAAGACGTGAACTTAAGATTTTATGAGTACAATTCCATTTGAAACGGGGTGCAAATTTACTGCTTTTTCCATCATGAAATTCAAAGGAATAAATTTCAATGTTTCAGAATGCGATTGAAGAGTAAAACAATGAAATTACAGCCGTAAGCTTCAGGCTTTAAACCTGCCGATAAGCTCTGCAGCAACTATTCGCGCTTCAATATCTGTAGCTTCATAATCACTAAGAGTTGGATTGCCGATAACGTTGATTTTAGCCATGCAGGTTTCGATAAGTTCCGGTATTTGCAGAAAAGTGATTTCTTCGCGCAGAAAAGCGTGAACGGCAACCTCGTCGGCAGCATTCATAATGCAAGGCATAGTTCCACCAACACGAATTGCCTCGTAAGCAAGATTCAGGCATCGGAAATTTTCTTTATCGGGTTTCTCGAAAGTAAACTCCAGGCACTTGTCGAAACTGAATTTTGGGAATTGTGACGACAAACGCTGCGGATAGGTGAGCGCGTATTGTATAGGCAAGCGCATATCAGGCATTCCCATCTGAGCCTTGATTGATCCATCAGCAAACTGCACCATGGAGTGAATAATACTTTGCGGATGAACTACCACTTCAATCTGAGGAATATCCATGTTAAAGAGCCATTTGG
The DNA here is from genome assembly GCA_963665485.1 of Bacteroidales bacterium. Classification (GTDB taxonomy): domain Bacteria; phylum Bacteroidota; class Bacteroidia; order Bacteroidales; family UBA4417; genus UBA4417. Next base: position 5,134,383 of record OY762227.1, read on the forward strand.
CTTCAATCACTTCAAGGCCTTTATTCATAAGAGTTGCAGAATCGATAGTGACTTTACAGCCCATATTCCAGTTCGGATGTTTTAGTGCCTGGTCTTTGGTAACACGAAGAAGTTGCTCACGTGTCATTCCCCGGAAAGGTCCCCCGGAAGCGGTAAGAATAATTTTTTCGACAGGATTATGAAACTCGCCTGCCAGGCACTGAAAAATAGCCGAATGTTCCGAATCGACCGGGTAAATGTTAATACCTTTTTCGCGTGCCAGTTTTGTAACCATTTCGCCAGCTACAACAAGAGTTTCCTTGTTGGCAAGCGCAATTGGTTTTGCTGCCTCAATGGCCCGCAGCGTGGGTTTTAGTCCACTCCATCCTACCAGGGCAACCAACACCATATCCACACTCTCCATCTCAACAATCTGTTCGATGGAGGCCGCGCCTGAATATACTTTTATATCGTAGGGATCCAGTGCTTCGAACACACGCTGGTACAGACTTTCGTTAGAAATTACCACTGCATTAGGCATAAATTCAAGAGCTTGTCTGATCAGCAAGGCTGAATTTGAATGAGCCGTAAGCACTTCCACATCCAGTTTATCGGGATGTTGCCTGATAACTTCGAGTGCCTGTGTCCCGATTGAACCTGTTGATCCAAGTATGGCAATGCGTCGTTTCAAAAGTGGTATGTTGTTTATTATGTGATTGTTATTGACTAAAAGTTAAAATCGGCTTCGACTACTCAACCTGACAAATAGCATTGTACTCTTAAAGCAGAATGAGGCTATTTAGCTGAACTAAAAAACAATGTAATCTTTTGGATTTACAGGAATTCCGTTAATCCATAATTCCAGGTGCAAATGAGGGCCGGTAGATAGTTCGCCTGTTTCGCCGATAATAGCAACGGTTTCGCCTGCGTGAACAATATTTCCTTCCTTTTTCAGCAGCACCGAATTGTGTTTATAGATAGAAATGATATTTCCCGGATGTTGAATTGCGATTACATACCCGGTTTCAACAGTCCAGCCCGAAAAGATGACAGTACCATCCTGAACGGATTTGATAACTTCGTCGCGGGCGGCCACTACATCAACTCCAAAATGCTTGCGTAACGGATCAAATTCACTTGTTATAATTCCTTTAACGGGCGAAAAGAAAGTTAGATTCCGCATGGCAGACCCTTTTCCAGGCGTTTTTCCCGACTTTAAAAGGGTATATTTATTCGCGTTATCATATTCGGTTCTGAGCAGCGAATCCTCAGGCGAACGTTTATCCTTAATATTGCCGTAACTTCTTGTTTTGGCGGTATCTGCCGATACCATTTCACGTTCATTAGGAATATCGCCACCGAGAACTTTTTTCAGACCTTCAAGGTATTTTTCCTGTGAACGCATGGCAAACGCTACCGAATCGGAACGAAGCTGTAACTCGTAAATGCGTCGCTGTAAGGTTACATCGGTATAGCCAGGGATGTATTCTTTTAAAGGAGTGAATGCAATAATATAGGTTGTGATAAAAACTAGGATAATCGACATCAGGCCGATAGCAACAAACACATTGAGCCGCGAAAGTTTGAATGAAATACGCTCTTCGAGTGTTTCTTCATTTAAAAGTACCAGCCTGTATTTATCTCGGATACGCCTTACTAAATACTTCCAGATTTTTGTTCTTTCCGATTTTATATCCATAGTTCTTTAAACCGCACAACAGTATTAATTTGCAAACCTACCTAAAATAAAAAAATTCAGCACGAAATCAGTAAATATAATTTCATAAAAGTACTTAAAATTTAAGTCTACTAGCTGTATTACTGAACTTTATATAAATTCGAAAATATTGAATAATACATAAGTCTATCCTGGATTTAAAAATTATTCTGTCAAACATGCTTTTCAATCCATTTTCCCGCTGTTGTCCGAATGTAGTAAATGGCAATTACAAGGATAAAAAAAAGGCATTTTTCGAATTAAATGTTGTAAATGCAACCTTTTATGAGGAAATTGGGAAAAATGAAATATTTTTGCACTCTTTGAGTTAGTATTGTAGCATAGCAAATACAACCTGGTACCTAAAAACATATCACCAATTTGAAATTAAAATTAATTATCCGTTTTATTTTTTTACCGTTACTTATTGCAAGTATTGCATTATTGTATTCATGTTCCACCAAAAAAAACACATTTACCCGCAGAGCATACCATAACGTAACAACTCATTACAATGTATATTGGAACGGAAATGAAAGTTTTAAAGCTGGCAAATCTGACCTGGCGGAAAGTGTAGCTGATAATTACAATTTCATTTTGCCTGTTTACAATTTTGGCACAGTTACTGAAGCCCGCAAAGTTGGTTCCGCCATGGACCGGGCAATCGATAAAGCCGGGATAGCAATTCCACAGCATTCCCTGTTTTTTAAAAATGTGGAACACAACCGTTGGATTGATGATTGTTACCTGCTGATTGGCAAGGCGCAATTTTACAAACAGGACTATATGAACTCGCGCCGCACCATGGAGTACCTGATAAAACAATACGCGGGTACTACTACTGAGCTTGAAGCGTCGTTGTGGTACATACGTACTTTCCTTCAGCAAAAACGGTACGAGGATGTTGCTTCGCAGATTGAGCAGTTCGAAACTCGATTAGCTAAGCAAAAGCCCCCTTATAAAATACGTCGTGAAATTCCCTTGCTTTATGCCGATTATTATTTGCTTTCGGGAAACCTGTCAGCGGCAAAAACAAACCTGAAACAAGGATTAACGCTTACTTCAGATTCAAAGCTTAAAGCCAGGATCAACTTTATTCTAGGTCAGATTGCGCAAAAAGAGAAGAATTTCGCTGAAGCAACTGATTATTATACTCAGGTTATCAAAAGCCCAGCCCCTTTCGAAATGGTTTTTAATGCCCGCATCAACCTGGCTAAATCGTTCGATATTAATACCGGCGATAAAGCTGGTCTCGAAAAACAACTCAGGCGAATGCTGAAAGACTCTAAAAATACAGAGTATTTCGACCAGGTTTACTATGCATTGGCTGAACTCGCAATCCTTGATCATAACGATTCGCTTGTGATGCATTACCTTAAGCTTTCAGTTGCCGCAAGCACCAAGAATAATTATCAGAAGTCTTCATCAGCATTGCAACTGGCAGATATGTTTTTCGCTAAGCAGAATTATGAAATGTCTGCTGCCTATTATGATACCACTTTACAAACCCTCCCGCTTGAACATCCGGATTATACAGCTATCAGCACCAAAACTCTGACCCTTGCCGAATTAGTTAAAAACCTCAGCGTTGTACAATATGAGGATAGTTTACAGAAACTTGCCCGTATGCCTGAGGCTGAACTTGCTGTAATACTTCAGAAAATAATAGATAAAGCGGCAAAAGAAGAAGAAGCTAAAAAGGAACTGGAAGAACAACAGCTTAATGAAACCAATATTTTAAGCAATGTTCCGAATATGCGTAATGAAAATATTTCAAGTGTTGGATCTGGCGGATGGTATTTCTATAATCCTTCGGCAATCAGTTTCGGATATTCTGAGTTCCTGCGTAAATGGGGCCGACGGAAACTTGAGGACAACTGGAGGCTTTCCAACAAACGCGCAGTTACCCAATACGAAGATGCAATTACTGACCAAACCAAGCCGGGTGATTCGTTATCATCAACTAAGAAATCAGATACAATTAAAGCTTCGACCGATCCTAAAAAACCACAAACTTACATTGCGCGTTTACCTAAAACTCCTGAAGCACTGGCCGCATCCAACAAGGAGATTGCTTCTGCTTTGATCAACCTCGGCTATATTTATAAAGACGGGCTGAATGATATACCGCATTCGGTTAAATCGTTTGAAGAACTCACTACCCGTTACCCGGGATTAAAGGATATAAACCGTATTTATTATCAACTGTACCTTATCGGAAAGCAAATACCTGATGACGCTATGGTGAAAAAATACAGTGATATTATTCTGAATCAATATGGGGAAACAGATTATGCCCAATTGATAAGAGATCCGGAATACAACAAAGATGTACTTGCCCGAAAAAACCGCGCGTCGTCGTTGTATGAAGAAACATACAATGCATTCCAGCGCGGACAATATCGAATGGTTTTACTATACAGCAACCAGGCAATAGCTGAATATAAAGATAAGGACCTTGTTCCACGTTTTGAATACCTGCGGGCTCTTTCCCTCGGAAAAACGGTCGGTATTGATACTATGGTTGTTGTTTTGAACAAGCTGGTATTAGCCGAACCAAATCATCCTATCACGCCTTTGGCAAAAGAAATTATTCGAAAATATGACAAAAACCAAACGGCCATTCCGCAGGCTACTACCGATGCCGGGGTTACTGATTCAACAAACAAAGCAGTTACTCAAGGTGCCGATCTTTTTATTCAAAGTGGAGATACTATAGTACCTGATATATACAAACTTAACCTTAGCCAAACGCATTTTTATATAATGATGGTTGATGGTAGCAAGGTGAATGTAAATGCTACGAAAACAAGAATATCCGATTTCATTTCTAAGAATTTCAGCGCGGCTAACCTTTCGGTGAACGCTATTGTACTGAATGGCGGCTGGCAGATGATTTCGATCTCCAGTTTCCGAAATAGCCAGGCAGCAATGGATTTTTATAATGCAATCGGCCAGAATGAATACGTAATATCTTCTCTCAGGCAAGGCGAATACAAGCAAATGATTATCTCAATTGATAATTACCCTATTTTCTACAGGGAGAAAAAATATAACGGCTACATAAACTTTTTCAGGAAAAACTACCTGAAATAGTAAAAGCAGAAGTCCTTCAGCAATTCTATTTCACTCTATAAAACTCTTTCCAATTAAAATTGTAGAAGGTATGGCCAACGGAAGAATTTTCTTTCCCGACCCGGCGCAATTAATTAACTCCATTATCTTATTTATTTATTAGTTTGTTTTTCAGAACCTTAGGTGTATTTTCAAAATTAATATTCGCTAATTTTTATTGTACCGGCATTTGAATCTTGATGTTAATTCCCAAAAATGCTGCTGACAACTTTTAGTTGCAACTTAAAATAGCGTACCTTTGACTTTTTAAACAAAATAGTCAGATAGTTGTTAATAGAGGATAACTACCAGCAACAAATCGATAAAACAGCTGTGACCACACCAGAACCGGAAAGAAAGGTTGATTTTATTCTAAAGGCAGCCCAAAAGCGATTAGGCCTTTATGGATATGAAAAAACCACTATGCAGGAAATTGCAGACGATATTTGCATGTCAAAGGCTTCCTTATACTACTACTATCCTGACAAAGATAGCCTCTTCAGGGCGGTAATTGAGAATGAACAAAAAGAGTTTTCCCTGGAACTTGAAAAACGAATTGCTGAATTGACCGAAGCTGATACCATGATCATGGAGTTAGTGGACATCAGGCATACCTTGTTCCGCAAATTTTTAAACCTGAGTAAATTCAGGTTATCGGATGAATATAAAGCCAAGCCTTTTCTCAATGAACTTTATATCAATATCAGATCAATTGAAACAGAAATCCTGACAACAGTGCTTAATAAAGGAAAAATATCCGGTATTTTTCAGTTCGACGACGCTACAGAACTTGCACATTTGTTCAGCGATCTTTTACAGGGTCTCAGGATAATGGAAATGAAACGCATGACCCGGCTCGAAATGACTGAAACAGAAAATGATCACCTGATAAAAGTGCTGCGTGAAGCAACAACGCTATTTATAAATGGATTGAAATACAATAAATTACAGCTTACAATAAAATAAGTCAGAAACACTTTTCGAAACCTGCTATGGAAACAACAGAAGAAATTAAAAGCAATAAAGGCAGACGGATACGCGCCTACATCATACTGGCCCTTGTAGTCGTTGGCCTGGTAGCATTCGGCTGGCAATGGTATGAACGTTATACTACATTTATCACTACCGACGATGCTTACGTAGATGCTGACAAAGTTACTGTTAGCTCAAAAATACTGGGAAGGATAGCTGTACTATATGCTGCCGAAGGCGACTCTGTTACAAAAGGGCAATTATTGGTCGAACTCGACAGCAGCGACCTTGTAGCTCAAAAGCAACAGGCTTTGGCAGCTAAAAACCAGGCTTCAGCAGCTGTAAACCAATCTGAAGCCAAATATAAATTCGATCAGCTCAGCATACGCGTTCAGGAAGTTGCCCTGGATAAAGCCAAAGAAGATCTGGACAGGGCTACGGTTCAGTATGAAAGCAAAATTCTCACTAAAGAACAATTTGACCACAGCCGGAAAGCGTATGAATCAGCCCAGGCACAGCTCGAAGCAGCGAAAGCACAAATCAATGTAAGCAGGGCAATGATCGAAAGTGCACAAAGTACCATTAAAACTGCAGGCGCGCAGGTCAGCACTATTGAAACTCAGCTTCACAATACCCGAATATTTGCTCCTTCATCGGGCCTTATAGCGAAACGCTGGCAACTTTCGGGTGATATTGCGCAACCTGGTCAGCCTATCTTTACAATTACCAAAGATTCTGCTTTATACATAACCGCTTTCCTCGAAGAAACCAGGATAGTATACTTTCAAATAGGGAAAAAAGTTGAATTCACAATCGATGCGTTCCCTGATGTAACATTCAGCGGAGAAGTGACTTATATAGCCTCAAATACTGCGTCACAGTTTTCGCTTATTCCGCCAAACAATGCGGCAGGGAATTTCACCAAGGTAACACAGCGTATTCCTACCCGGATTTCAATCCTGAGTTGGGATCACAAGGATAAATATCCAAAACTGAAGCTGGTTGCAGGAATGTCAGCATTTCTTAAAATCCGTAAAAACTAAACATGCGGAAACTTCCAGGCATCAGGCATCTTCTTGAATTCGTCAAAGCACAGAATTCCACATTCGATACTTCCAGCCCTACGTATCGCTGGTGGTTATTGGGAAATGTGATGATCGGTACATTTATGGCTGTTCTTGACGCAACCATTGTAAATGTCGGCTTGCCTAAAATTATGGCTTCCTACGGAGTAGGGCTTGATAAGATTGAATGGGTACTTACGGCGTATATGCTTTCGCTTGCCGTAATGCTTCCGACCTCAGGATGGCTGGCCGAAAAATTCGGGTACAAACGGGTTTATTTCTTTGGTTTATTTCTTTTCACGCTTGGGTCCTTTTTCTGCGGCGTTTCCCCAAACGAGGATATACTCATATTTTCACGGGTAATACAGGGACTTGGAGCAGGATGTATAATGCCAGTAGGGATGGCAATTGTAACAAGGGAATTCCCTCCCGAAAAACGTGGAATTGCACTGGGTTTCTGGTCTATAGCTTCAGCGGCTTCCGTTTCATTCGGACCCCTGATCGGAGGTTACCTTGTGGATAATTTCAGCTGGCCACTTATTTTCGATGTAAATATTCCGGTAGGTATTGCGGGAATGCTTGCCACCGCTATTATTCAGAAAGAACATAGAGTTGTAAACCATCGCTCTTTTGATGTGGTAGGATTTATTTCGGTAAGTATATTTTTACCTGTACTCTTGTATGCGTTAACCGAAGGAAATGCCGCAACCAACTCCGGCGGATGGCATTCGCCCACTATAATGGTATGCTTTGCCATCGCAACTTTGGCATTGACAGTTTTCCTTATTAATGAATTCCTTGTAAAAGAGCCGCTTATTGATCTGCGGATGCTGGGAAATTACAATTTCGGAATCAGCGCCCTGGTGATCTTTATTTTTGGAGTCGGTATGTTTGGCAGCACCTTCCTTATTCCTGTATATCTTCAGAACTCAATGGGATATACGGCTATACAGGCGGGCGCGGTATTCCTGCCACTTGGATTAATACAGGGAGTTATAGCGCCACTTGCCGGAATTTTCTCGGATAAAATCAACCCTAAAGTTCCGATAATTTTTGGTGGATTATTGCTAGCGTTCAGCTTCTACCTGAATAGTTCAATGACCTACCAAACGGAGCTTGATTACATTATGCTAACTCTGTATATGCGAGGATTAGCAATGGGTTTGATGTTCGGTCCATTGACTACCATCTCGCTGCTCTCGATTCCAAGACATAAAATGGCCCAGGCTTCAGGTATCAGCAACGTTATCAGGCAGGTAGGCGGTAGTTTCGGGGTAGCTTTACTAACTTCGATATTTACCATCCGTATGACTTTCCATTCACAGTTATACGGAGAAGCGCTACAGTCGTCCTCACCCGTTTATCATTCTGTTGTGAATCATTTGGGAAGTTATGTCACGTCTGTTACTGCCAATGTAGGTGCTACAGCAGCTAAACAGGCACAATACATCCTTCAGTCGAACTTAACAAAACAAGCATTTATCCAAAGTATTGACGATGATTTTATGCTTGCCGCAATTATAACGCTGGTAAGTGTAGTCCCTGTTTTCTTTCTGAAAGGCAGCAAGAAAAAATTGAAATTGCAAAACAGCCAGCCACCAGCAGTAAAACCGGAAAACAAATAAAAATAATGTATGTCTTATGTACATTCTTTTAAAAATACAATATGATAAAATTTATCACTATGAAACGAAATCATTTGCAACCTCTGATCCTTCTAATTACAATCTTACTTATTTCCAGGATTGTCGTGGGACAGAATACTATAGCTGAATTTACAACCGATTCAGTCGACCTGCAAAAAGTAGTGACAGGAGTTATTGAAACGTATCCAACTGTACTAAAAGCCAGGGAAGCCATTCATACGGCAGAAGCCGGCATAGGCCTGGCGAATTCAGGCTACTATCCTGACATTGATTTCGGAGCCAGCTACGTACGTATTGGCCCTGTTCCATCCATCACTATTCCCAATATGGGAACTTTTGAAATGGCGCCTGCCAACAATTACAATGCAACTGTAAATGTAAGGCAGACAATTTATGATTTTTCAAAAACAAAAACCAGCCTGCAGGTAGCTGAATCTGGCAAAGCGATTGCTGAAAAAAATGTGGATCTGGTCAGGCAACGACTTACAACTCTGACGATTTCAAGTTATTATATGCTTGTTTACCTGCAGGAAGCAGTAAAAATTAAAAATTTACAATTAAGTATTCTTGAACAACACCTTGATTTCATAACACGCAAAAAGGAATCAGGATCAGCAACTGATTACGAAATTCTTTCAACAAAGGTGAGAATATCTGCTGCTAAAAATCAGAAACTTGATATGGAAACAGCTTTAAGCAATCAGTTGGCAACCCTAAATTCGCTTCTTGGATTGCCCGAAAGCACCCGGATTAAAGTTAAAAACCGATTATTCACGCAGCCTGTAAATATACAATCCGATTCACTGATCGGTTACGCGATTTTACACCGTAACGAATTAATGCTTGCTGACTTGCGTAAAAAACAGGCTGAATTACATCTACAGTCTGTTAAAATTGAAAATAAACCGGTACTAAGCGCTTTTGCTTCAGGTGGCGTTAAAGACGGGTATTTCCCCGATATGAACCAGCCCAAAGCAAATTATTCAGCCGGTTTAGGCTTCAAGGTCCCGATATTTACAGCAACCCGGCATAAAAATTATTTGCAGATTGCCAATTCAGATATTCTTTCTATTAACCAGGAAATTGAACAAGGAAAGCGGGAAATTTCGTCAGAGGTTTACCGCAATGCCAATGATCTGAAAACCTCACTGCAAAAAATCGAGCAATCGGAGTTACAACTCGAGCAAGCCGAAGAAGCCCGGAGACTGGCTGATCTTAGCTTTAAGTCAGGAACATTGACTAATCTCGATTTACTGGATTCCGAATCCTTTGAAGCCGAAAGCCGTTTGAACCTGCTAAAAGTAAAAACCGAATATATGATCAACTCAGCCAAATTACAAATATCGATAGGCGAGAAAGGTTATTGATCCGGATCATCCCAACAACTCGTTGGTATCCGCTTAAATTTCGTACAGATAGCTAAATTAAAGGTCTTCAAGAATTACAAGTCACTTTAACTTCCTTCATAAATTCTCTCACCAGTATTTTCTGCTGAACGGAGACCGGAATTATTTTACGAAGTACCAATAAAATATAATTGATTCTGCCGGGGATGATCATAAACTTATGTTTTAACATCCCATCAATTCCTTTCCTGGCAACAAAATCGGCACTTTGCTCGGTAATACGTCCAACCTTTCCATGCGAATTGATTCGTGTGTTGGTTGTAGGGTTTGTACGCACTCCATTAGGACATAAAACAGATATGCTCACTCCTGTGCCTTTCAATTCGCAACGCAGTGCTTTGCTGAAATATAACACAAACACTTTACTTGCGGAGTACAAACTTTTGTATGGAATGGGGAAAAATCCGGCCAGGCTGCCTACATTGAGAATATATGAATCAGGATGAGTTTTTAATACCGGAAGAAATAATCGTGTCAGCATTACAAGTGCCCTGATGTTCACCATTAACCGTTCATCAATATACTTAAAATCTGATATTTCGAAAACCGAGGCTCCTGCTACTCCTGCATCGTTTATTAGAATATTTATATCCAACCCGTTACTTTGTGTCCAGGTATATACCTCTTTTGGCGCGTCAAGTTTTGACAGATCCGTTTCAAAATAAACTGTCTTTACCTTGTGTTTCTCTGCAATTTCAAGCGCTACTTTATTTAATCCTTCATCAGGTAACGAAACCAGGATAAGATTCATTCCAAGGTTTCCGCAATACCAGGCTATAGCTTTACCTATGCCTGAACTGGCGCCGGTAATCAGTGTATATGCAGGATTTGCCATGGCTCATTTTTTATTTTTCAGCCAATCAATTGTTAAGGCCGCGCCGGTTTTAAAATCAACTGGTTTGTAGGAAAGTTCTTTCTCTGCCTTAGCGCTGGACACCTCGGTGTTGCGCTGGAGTTTGCGTACTATCCCCGGAACTATAAAAGGCGGCAATCCGGAAATTTTTGCAAAAAAAAGTACAATTCCTGAAACCATGACTAAAAATGAAAGAGGCAGGTGAATCAGGAAATATTTCTTCCCGCTTAATTTAACTAATTCCCCGAATAAAGTATTGTAAGTAATATTCTCTCCTCCAAGTACATAGCGTTCACCCGACTTTCCTTTTTCCATAGCAAGGATATGACCGCTTACAACATCCTCAACATACACATAATTCCCGATATTATTTCCATCACCGGGTATTACATGCCATTTGCCCCCGATATAGCTTTTAATCATTCGCGTGGTACCGTTGCTATCACCAAGAACGCCAGGGCCATAAACTCGTGTCGGATTCACCATCACAACTTCAAGGCCATTTTCAGAAAGGGTTTTCAATACTTCTTCCAGGATTGCTTTGGACGATTCATAATCATTGAAATATTTCAGCGGGCGTGGCGTATATTCATCAACGGATGAACCAGGTTCAGAGTTGCCCAAAACACCTGCAGTAGAAGTACAGACGATTTTTTTAACTCCCGCATGAATCCCTGCCCTGATTACATTCACCGTGCCTTCTATGTTCTGACGATAAACAGTCGAACTATCTCTATCCCAAACTTTTGCAAAAGCGGCAGCATGATAAATCCGGGAACAACCTTCTATTGCCGCAATGAGGCTGTTATAATCGAGAATATCTCCTTTGAATAATTTAATGTTCGAATGCTGAACTATAGACACCTTTCTTTCATCCCGATACAAAGCATGAACCTGGTGACCTTCGTTGGCTAGTCGCAAAGCAAGGCGACTTCCAATAAAACCTGTTGCTCCGGTGACAAAGATTTTCATTTATTGAATTTATTTATAAACATTAGAGGATGTGCGCGTAGTGAAAACCATTCATTCGAAATAGCCATAACTATATGTGTAAAAACAGCCATCCAAATGCTGCCGGTTCTGAATGTAAGATAACAAAGCAGAATCCCGAGTGGAATTGCACCGATAGTTTCTTTAATGCCTTTAGGAATATGAACAAGGGAGTAAATCGCAATGTTTACGGCAATTGCAGGCCATAATCCCAACAAATGCACAGAAGCAAAAAACAGAAATCCTCTGAAAAGGAATTCATAGGATAAAAGGTAAGCTATCCAGCTCAACGCGCTCAGGATTATCAACTTAATTGTCCATAATTCCTTCCTGATCTGGGGGTAAACAGAAAGATTGGCAGGTGTTCGAGAATTAAAATAATTCATTGCGACTATAGCCACAGAAAGAATAAGTGTCCAGAAATAAGTTTCCGGAACAGGAGCAATAATTCCAAAATCTGTCAGATTTGCCGTTCCCAAAAATAAAACGATAAAAAAAGGGATAATCCCGAATATAAAAACACCCAGAAACCGCTGAGAAAGAACATATCCGGTTTCGCCTTTAGCCAGCTTAAAGCGTTTACTGATAAAACTTGAATCAGGTAAATAGTAGTAAATTATAAATCCCAGTGAGGCGACAATGATTGCCGACGAGAAATAAAATAATTCAGCATTTGCCGGAAATGGATTCATATCAAAACAGAACAAAATAAGTGAAAGTTGAATTTGAAATTAAAGTTACAACAGTTTTGGTCAAAACCATACCAAAGTTCGGATGTTTTTTATAGGAATTCTGCTAACCGCTTACTAAATAAAAGGCTGGAAGCAACTTTTTTAACGTTTATAGCACAGAATTCAATTAAAGCACTATTTTTGTTTCAGGTAATCTAAACTTGATTAAACATGTCGAAAATTATGGCAACAGAAACGCCTTCAGTAAATATTATTGGTAACGGGACCGATATAAATGGGAATATCAAATCGAATGGCGATCTTCGCATTGATGGATTTATAAAAGGAACCATTCACGCCACAGGCAAAGTTGTTGTTGGCTCAACCGGAAAGGTTGAAGGTGAAATCAGTTGCCAGAATGCTGATATTTCGGGTGATGTGAAAGCACATATCAAAGTTGCGGAACTTCTCAGCCTTAAAGCCAATGCTATTGTGAGTGGCGATATTTTTACCAACAAACTTGCTATTGAGCCTGGAGCCGTATTTACCGGAGCATGTAAAATGGGAAACCATGAAAGTATAAATGGAAAACCTGAACAACCAGCCGAAACCAAAGCCTGATCACGAAAAACGGCCACCGCTCGAAAGCTATGCCCGATATTCGAGCCTGGCTTTTCAAATGTTCGCGATTATTGGGATAGGTATTTTCGGTGGCTTTAAACTCGACGAATGGCTAAAAATCGGGTTTCCTGTTTTTACCGTGTTACTCTCGATACTTTCTGTTGCTGCAGCAATTTACACTGCAATCAAGGACCTGATTAAGAAACAGTAACCAAATCTCAGGATCAAATTTTTAGCTGGAAAATCCAATCCTGATATGACCAATGAATTCTTAAAATTCATTTTAAAATACCTATGAAGGAATTATTAAACCGGTTTATCCGGAATCTCATCTATTTTACAACCGTTATAGGCGTTTTATCGCTTATTGTTTCTTATTTCATGCCCGCATTAATTACAAAATTCTGGCCGTTTTTATTGCTGCTGTTTGCCGGGATCACCCTCACGCTTGTTTCGCTTCTATTAAACGCAAGTGAGAAAAAATTCAGCAGGTTTACAAATACTTTTATGATCGCCAGCGTTTTAAAAATCCTGATCCTTTTACTTATAATCGGCGCGTACTCATTCCGGTTTCAAAATGATGCCATCCGGTTCTCAGTCACTTTATTAGTATTTTATATTCTGTATCTCTTATTCGAAATTTTCTGGCTGATGAAACTTCAGAATTCAGATAAAAAGGAATAACCGGATATAAATATAACTATACTTTTATTCCTTTTTAGCTTTTGACTTTTCATAAAACCTAAATAACAGATTCAGGATTATTTCAACCATGATTCCACGTGTTAAAATCTGTTGCATCAGCAGTATTGAAGAAGCCCGGATTGCCATTGAAGCCGGCGCATCAGCCCTAGGATTGGTAGGGCCAATGCCTGGCGGACCGGGAATCATCGCAGATGAATTAATCTTTCAAATCGCGCAAACTGTTCCCCCTCCTATCGCAACTTTCCTGTTAACGAGCGAAACTTCGGTTAAAGAAATAATAAAACATCACCAACGAACCCTGACCAATACAATTCAACTTGTTGATGCACTATCAACCGGGACTTATAGTGAACTTCAAAATGCACTGCCTGGCGTAAAACTGGTGCAGGTTATTCATGTACTTAACGAACGATCAGTTGATGAAGCCATTAAAATTTCGGAACATGTAAATGCAATCCTGCTCGACAGCGGAAATCCTAATTTACCGGTCAAGGAACTTGGAGGAACCGGCCGCACACATAACTGGAAACTAAGTCGCAAAATCCGTGATAGCATTGCGATTCCGGTATTCCTTGCCGGTGGGCTGAAATTGGAAAATATCAGGCAGGCAATTGAGGAAGTTCAACCATTTGGAATTGATTTATGCAGCGGGGTCCGAACAAACGGGAAACTGGACAGTGAAAAACTTGCCAGGTTCATGAATGAACTGTTGAAATAGTCAGAGGTTTAATAGTTCCAGGTTTCATTTCCTGAATTAATAATTCCGACAGTTGAATATTTTTGTTTAATATATTTTCAATACGCTTAAACACTTTTAACTTTCCGATGTTTTAATGCTGTATCAATTCAATATTGTACTTTTACCGTCTAAAATCAGCATTCATGATTTACATTACTCGTCGCGAACGTTTTAATGCAGCGCACAGGCTTTTTAAGCCTGAGTACAGCGATGAACAGAATCTGCTGGTATTTGGCAAATGCTCAAACCCAAACTGGCATGGTCATAATTATACACTGTTTGTGACAGTAAAAGGCGAAGTAAATCCGGATACAGGTTTCCTTGTAAACCTCAAAGACCTCAGCGCAATAATTGATCAACGCGTGATTGAAAAACTTGATCACCGGAATATCAACCTGGAAGTCGATTTTATGAGCGGGAAATTAGCCTCAACTGAAAACCTGGCTATAGGGATATGGAATGAACTATCCGAACCAATTGCAACAATGGGTGCAACGCTACATAGTATTAAAGTTTACGAAACCGAAAATAACTTTGTTGAATACCTCGGCGAGTGAAGAACAGCAATGTTTTTTCATCCAGATGCCTAAACATTGAATCATTTGAACCCCATTACTTTAAGCAGTTTTCAGTAATTTAAAACAAGATGCATAGCATCATTACATTGAACACCTGAACATATACTTTTTAACTTTTCTACTTTAAATTTACACAAAATGAGCAGCGATATAGTAAAACCCATGTTAATTGAAAATAATATGGATGATTACGAACTGAAAGACGGATACGAAAAACGCGATATCTATAATATGACTACCATTAAGGAACTTGCGACTCATTATCGTGAAATCCTTAAGCTTATAGGTGAAAACCCATCACGTGAAGGCCTTGAAAAAACGCCGGAACGTGTTGCCAAAGCCATGCAGTTTCTTACACACGGGTACGATCTTGATCCGGAGGAAATATTACGCTCGGCCATGTTCAACGAAGATTACAAGCAAATGGTCATCGTAAAGGACATTGAGTTGTATTCGATGTGCGAACACCATATGATCCCGTTTTTTGGCAAAGCCCATGTGGCTTATATTCCTAACGGGCGTATAGTGGGTTTAAGTAAAATTCCACGTATTGTTGACGCTTTTGCACGCCGCCTGCAGGTTCAGGAACGCCTTACGACACAAATAAAGGACGCAATAAACAACACCATGAAACCATTAGGTGTGGCTGTTGTTATCGAAGCACAGCATATGTGCATGAGTATGCGCGGTATTCAGAAACAGAATTCAGTTACTACAACTTCTGATTTTACCGGGGCATTTCTGGTCGATAAAACCAGGGCGGAGTTTATTCATCTGATTGGTTCAAGACTGCATTAATGCATTTAAATCATAGTAATAAAAAACTCGTATGATAATTCCTTGCGGTAATTAAATCCAATCATTTGTAACCATTAAGGCCGGCTAACCCGGCCTTTTTATTTGAACAGCCGGCCTTTTATGGCGTTTAATAGCAGAATGATTACTTTTGCAACTCAAAACAGTAAATCAAAACTATGAAAGCTTATGTATTTCCCGGACAGGGAGCACAGTTTGTAGGAATGGGCAAGGATTTGTACGACAACCATGCCACGGCAAAAGAAATGTTTGAGAAAGCCAATGATATTCTTGGTTTCCGTATAACCGACCTAATGTTTGCCGGTACCGATGAGGACCTTCGACAGACGCGTGTTACGCAGCCTGCCATTTTCCTGCATTCAGTAATTCTGGCTGCCACTTTGCCCGATTTTAAACCAGATATGGTTGCAGGACATTCGCTTGGCGAATTTTCGGCGCTGGTTACCAGTAAGGCTTTATCCTTCGAAGATGGTTTGCGCCTGGTTTATGCCCGTGCCATGGCTATGCAAAAAGCCTGCGAAGCAGAACCCAGCACCATGGCGGCCATCCTTGGATTGGACGACGCAAAAACTGAAGAAGTTCTGGCCGGAATCGACGAAATAGTTGTACCAGCTAATTATAACAGTCCGGGCCAATTGGTTATTTCGGGTTCGATTAAAGGAATTGAAATTGCCTGCGAAGCATTGAAAGCTGCCGGTGCCAAACGTGCTCTGCCGTTAAAAGTCGGAGGCGCTTTTCACTCACCGCTTATGGAACCTGCCCGCATTGAACTGGCTGCTGCTATCGAAGCAACGACATTTAGTACGCCAGTTTGCCCGGTATATCAGAACGTGGACGCAAAACCATATAGTAATCCTTCGGAAATTAAAACGAACCTTGTTGCGCAGCTTACATCACCAGTTCGCTGGACCCAGATTGTTCAGAATATGGTTGCCAATAGCGCAACTACATTCGTCGAAGTTGGTCCGGGCACAGTATTGCAGGGATTGGTTAAAAAGATTGCTCCTGAAGTTGAAGCAATGGGAGTTTAGAGAAATTTTCAAATACAAAAATACCCTGTTTCTAAAAAGCAACAGGGTATTTTTTTGAACTTTTACGGGCAACTAATGTTGTTAGTCAATCCAATATCTTTCGAAATGACCAAAGACGAAATCATGCAGCTATTGCAGCAATGGGGTAGCGAAAGCATTAAGAAAACCTTAGTGAAACACGGTGCACGTGAACCGTTTTTCGGTGTGAAAGTAGAAGATCTTAAAAAGATTCAGAAGAAAATTAAATCGGATTACCAGCTTTCGCTGGATTTATATGATACTGGTAACTCTGACGCAATGTACCTGGCCGGACTAATTGCTGACCCGGTAAAAATGACCTGCGACAACCTGAACAACTGGGCTGAAAAGGCCTATTGGTATATGCTCAGCGAATTTACAGTAGCTTGGGTCGCTTCAGAAAGTCCTTATGGCAATGAGCTTGCCTTACAATGGATTGACTCTGATAAAGAAAACATTGCGACGGCAGGCTGGTCAACTTTGGCAAGTATAGCTTCAATCAGAAATGATAGTGAAATTGATAAAACGCTATACAGTGATTTACTCGAAAGAATTTCGAAAACTATACATACAGAGAAAAACTTTGTCCGCCGCTCAATGAATAATTTTGTGATAACAGTGGGAGGATATTGCACTCATTTGTCAGCCGACGCAATTCAAGTTGCTTCAACTATAGGGAAAGTGCACGTAGATATGGGAGGAACCGCGTGTAAAGTGCCTGATGCATCTGAATACATTCAAAAGATGCATAAACGGAATTCATTAGGAAAAAAAAGAAAATCAGCCAGATGTTGATAAATTGAAAATCAACAATTTAGATTTATTTTACGGATAAAACTGATTCAATAGAATCCAATTCATCCGTGCTGAATTTAATATTTCCGAGTGCCCCCAGGTTATTTTCAAGTTGTGGAATCGAGCTTGCGCCAATCAATACAGAAGTAACACGTTTATCTTTCAATAACCAGGCAATGGCCATTTGTGACAGACTTTGACCGCGTGTTTTCGCAATTTCGTTTAATTTTTTGATTTGAGGCAACATTAATATTACACGATCTTCATTCAGAAAAACGTGTTTAGCTGCGCGCGAATCGGAAGGAATTCCATTAAGGTAACGATCAGTGAGCAGGCCTTGTGCCAGGGGCGAAAAAGTAATACACCCAATTCCATCCTGTTCAAGAACATCCATTAACCCATCTTCGGCCCAACGGTTAAACATACTGTACGAAGGCTGATGAATCAGGCAGGGTGTACCCATCTGCTTAAGAATTTCAGCTGCTTTGTGAGTAAGTTCGGCCGGGTAATTGGAAATACCTGCATACAAAGCTTTGCCTTGTTTCACAATCAAATCGAGCGCCGCCATGGTTTCTTCGAGTGGCGTATCCGGATCGGGACGATGGCTGTAAAAAATATCCACATAATCCAGTTTCATACGCTTAAGGCTTTGGTCGAGGCTCGAAACAAGGTATTTTTTCGATCCCCATTCGCCATAAGGTCCATCCCACATCAGGTATCCGGCTTTGGTTGAAACGATCATCTCATCGCGGTATGGCCGAAGATCATTTTTCATCATTCTCCCGAAATTTTCTTCCGCTGAACCGGGAGGAGGACCGTAATTGTTGGCAAGATCAAAATGTGTAATTCCACGATCAAATGCCTTCAATATAATCTGCCTGGAAACTTCGAAGCGGTCCACATGCCCGAAATTATGCCATAACCCAAGAGAAATCTCCGGCAACTTAATTCCACTTTTCCCGCAACGACGGTACTTCATTTGCTCATAACGTGTTGATTGGGCGAAAAAATCCATGATTACCTGGCTTTAATTACGTCTTTAGATATTAATTTCTATTCCCCTACCTAAATTCGGGGCTAAGTATAAAATTCAGTGAATTGTTGCTAGTTTTCGAATTTATGAACCAATCCATCTTTTAGCTCGTAAACCACATTACTCTCAGGGCAAATAGCTTTCCCGGCCTTATCAAATTTCAGTTTATGACCATATTCGCTCATCCAACCGGTTTGCCTGGCAGGATTCCCAACTACTAACGCATATGCAGGAACAGTCCTGATAACAACAGCTCCGGCGCCTATAAAACAGAATTCACCTAATTCGATACCACATACAATGGTAGCATTTGCGCCAATAGTAGCGCCTTTGCGAACGAAAGTGCGCGCGTATTCATTCTTCCGGTTAACGGCACTGCGCGGATTTATCACATTGGTAAAAACCATTGAAGGGCCAAGAAAAACATCGTCCTCGCAAACAACACCGGTATAAACAGAAACGTTATTCTGAATTTTCACGTTTTTACCTAACACAACATCGGGCGAGACAACTACATTTTGACCGATATTACACCCTTCGCCAATTATGCAACCAGGCATAATGTGCGAAAAATGCCATATCCTGGTTCCGTTTCCGATTGTACATCCCTCATCGATAACCGCAGAGGAATGAGCAAAATATCCTTTTTCAATCATAACTTTAAGCTCGACTTTTCAATAAATTCAAAATCTCTCCGACCATTTTTTAAACCCTTTTTCCTTTTTTATTAAATGTTTAATGTTATTCATTTTTTACTGATTTTATGAATAACACTAAACACATAATTTTTAAATTAAAAGTATGGCCGGGAAGACAAACACTTTTTTCTTTTAACTATTTCCTCGCTCCTTCCAGATACTCCAGAACCGAAGAAGTGATATGATTCAGCTGTTCCGCATCCATTTCCGTATGCATTGGCAACGATACAACAGAAGAACACAGATCTTCAGTAACCGGGAAATCTCCAGGCTGGTAACGTGGATCCAGGTAAGCTTTCTGCAAATGGATTGGCACCGGGTAATAAATCATAGCCGGGATATCTTTAGTAGCCAGGAACTCCGGCAGTTTATTGCGGTCAACTCCTTTAACGAGCAGGGTATACTGGTGAAAAACATGGCTTGACTTGGCATAACGAGCTGGAATTGTAAGTTCGGGCTGATCTTTAAATGCTTTGTCGTATGCTGCTGCAACCTGCTGGCGAGCTTGGGCATACTCATCAAGATGCTTTAATTTTACATTCAGTACAGCTGCCTGAATACTATCCAAACGGCTATTAACACCAATATCATCATGATAATAACGAACAGTCATCCCATGATTTACGATTGAACGAAGCTTTGTTGCAAGTTGATCATCATTGGTAAAAATAGCGCCGCCATCGCCATAACAGCCCAGGTTCTTCGATGGAAAAAATGATGTACAGCCGATGTTACCGATAGTTCCCGATTTTTTCCATTCACCCGCAGCATTCTGATAATCAGAGCCAATAGATTGACAAGCGTCTTCAATCACGAACAAATTATGTTTTTTGGCAATTTCCATAATGGCATCCATATCGGCAGTCTGACCAAAAAGATGAACCGGGACGATAGCTTTTGTTCGGGGTGTAATGGCCTTTAAAATAGCTTCGGGACTAATATTGAAAGTATCAGGCTCAACATCCACAAGAACTGGTGTAAGCCCAAGTACCGCAACCACTTCAGCTGTTGCTATAAATGTGAAGGAAGGTGCAATAACCTCGTCACCAGGCTTTAGGCCTAATGCCATCATGCTTATCTGCAATGCGTCGGTGCCATTGGCACAGGGAATTACATGTTTTACACCCAGGTATTTTTCGAGTGCTGACTGGAACTCTTTTACAGCCGGACCATTGATAAAAGAAGTGGTGTTGATTACATCACTAATTGATTTGTCAATCTCAGGTTTAATCTTTTCATACTGCGACTTAAGGTCGACCATTGATATTTTCCGCATTATCTGAAATAATTATTATTGTTAATACTAATTTGCAAAGATATTTATTGTTAGCATGTATTCAAGATTTGAATAGATTAATTGCTTAAAAAAAGACAAGATATCTCAGCTTTGATAAATAAATCTGAAACCAACCGACGGCTTCGTTGGATTTGTATCTTTGCATTTAGAATCATGAATATAACTCTGTAACTTGTTCAGAAGTCTGATTTTTGGCCAGGATATTCATGATTTCAAATAATCATTTTAACCCGAGGTTCTATTTAACAGATTAACAACCGATTACTGAATCATGCAGCAAATTTATTCCTTTCTGATTGTATGTTACGGTCTTTCCATCCGGGTTGCTTCTGTTTTTAATAAAAAAGCAGCATTATGGATCAAAGGCCGGCAGCATTACTGGGCCATTCTTGATAAGAAAGTTGCTTCCTCACCTTTTAGTTTGCCAGGCAGGAAGCTTGCATGGTTTCATTGCGCATCACTGGGAGAATTTGAACAAGGCCGCCCGATAATTGAAGCTTTCAAACAGCAACATCCTGAATATCTCATCGTACTCACATTCTACAGTCCTTCGGGTTACGAAGTACGGAAAGCATATGCCGGTGCTGAACTTGTGCTTTACCTTCCACTTGATACAAAATCTAATGTTAAACGCTTTGTAGATACCATTAAACCGGACATCGTTTTCTACGTGAAATATGAGTTCTGGTTCAATTTCCTAAGCTATCTGCAATCGAAAAAAATACCCACCTTCCTGGTTTCGGCCGTATTTAGGCCAGATCAGCATTTTTTTAAAGGATATGCTGAGTGGCCAAGGAAAATTCTACAGGGATTTACAACTATTTTCGTTCAAAATGAGGACTCAAAAGAGCTTTTACAATTCATAGGCATTAAGGATGCTGTAGTTAGCGGAGATACCCGTTTCGACCGGGTTGCAGCCGTGGCTGCAAATCCTAAAACGATTGATATTGCAAAGGCGTTTTCATTAAATCATAAGGTTTTGGTAGCCGGCAGCACATGGCCTGCCGATGAAGATCTTATTTTTAAACTGATTTATCAGAACAAGCATAAAATGCGTTTCATAATTGCTCCGCACGAAATTAGTGCTGATCATATCAGTTCATTGATGCAGAGAGCAGGAAAAACAGCGGTGCAATTTTCGAAAACTAACATTGAAGAAGCGAAAAATGCGGAGATTTTAGTTATTGATTCCATTGGAATGCTTTCGCAATTGTACCAGTATGGAACACTTGCATACATTGGCGGCGGCTTTGGTGTTGGAATACACAATATACTTGAAGCTTCGGCATTCGGATTGCCTGTATTTATGGGGCCAAACTATCATAAATTTAATGAAGCAAAGGAATTAGCTGAACTGGGAGGCGCATTTGAAGTTACCAAACCCGACGAATTGATAAAAAAGGTCAATATTCTTCTCAACAACAAAGCAGAACTGTCTCATTCCGTATCTGTAAATAGAACCTATGTTACTAACGGATGTGGCGCAACGGAAATCGTGCTGAAGCGTGTGAATGAGCTGATTGGCTCAGAGATATAACAAATGCTGGAACTGCTGATTACGAAGTTGAGGTTCAAATCCGGCTTCTCTTATAGCGTGTTGAATACCTGTTTCGTCGAATGTATAATTGGCACCGGCTACGCTTACCACATTTTCCTCAATCATAATAGAGCCAAAATCGTTGGCGCCTCCATGCAGGCAGAGCTGGGCTGTATCCTTGCCTACTGTAAGCCACGATGCCTGGATATTGGGTATATTCTGCAACATTAACCTGCTGATAGCAATAGTTCGGATATAATCCTCAGCTGTAACAGAATTTGTAATATTATGCAGTTTTTTGAGCGAGGTCCCTTCGTCCTGAAAAGGCCATGGAATAAACGAAATAAACCCGATAGCGCCTTCGGGCTTTTCATCCTGAACATTTCGCATATAAATCATATGCTGAATTCGCTCCTCCAGGGTTTCGATATGGCCAAACATCATAGTTGCTGAAGTAGTGAGACCAAGCTTGTGAGCTTCGCGCATAACATCGAGCCATTCCTCAACAGTGCATTTATTGCGCGAAATTTTACCACGAACTCTGTCGGAAAGAATTTCAGCCCCGGCACCAGGCAAACTATCAAGCCCGGCAGCAATAAGCTGCACAAGAGTTTCGCGGAAACTGATGCCTTCAAGTTGCGAAATATGAACAACCTCGGGCGGTCCCAGCGCATGAAGTTTAAGTTTTGGATACAGGTCTTTCAGCTGGCGGAATAACCCTGTATAAAAATCCAGTCCCAATTTCGGGTGCATTCCGCCCTGGAAAAGAAGCTGTTCACCTCCGCGGGCAAAAAGCTCGTCAATTTTTTCCTTGTACTGCTCTATCGTGGTAATGTATGCATCCTTGTGGTTAGCACCACGGTAAAAGTTACAAAACTGGCATCCTGACACACATACATTGGTGTAATTTACATTTCGGTCGATAAGCCATGTAACTTTTTTATCCGGATGCAACCTGTTGCGCACCTGGTTGGCAGCAAACATCAATTCTGATGTAGATGCATTTGAATATAATGTAAGTCCCTCATCAAGTGTAAGATGAAAGCCTTGTATCGCTTTATGAAGTATTTCGAACTGTGCCATACTATGATATTGTGGCAAAAGTAGGCATTTTCGGTTTTAATATCAGAAGAAAAGAAGTCGAAACCACAAAGGCACTGAGAATACTGAGTAGCAGTGAGAAAAAGTAAAAGCTACTATTCCTCAACTTCTTTTTTCTCCTTAAAAATATCATAATCAAGCACTTTCAACTTCCAGCCATCCTGCATTTTGCAATGTTTATTCCGCAACAGGTAGGATGTAGTGCCAAGCACAACGAAAGATCCGGTAACGATTGGAATTGTATTATCAACCAAAGGAGTATCGCCATTAATAGCCCTGTTAAACACACTACCGGCTTCATATACCCCGCCGGCCAAATACATCATTCGCCATGCCCCATTTAAAAAAGGTCTTTTGATGTTTACTTCTTTGACTTTTGCCAGTTGGTATGTAAAAGTTTTATTAATCGTCAGCACGGAATCGTCGATATAAGTAAGCTCACCGCTTACAGCAAATTCAGGCTCACCGGTTCGGATTATAATCTTGTCGCCTGAATGATAAAGAAATCGTTTTGTTTTACCTGGTTTCTGCAGCAATAAAACTTTCTGCGCATCCACGGTGCTACAAACTAAAACTAAAATTGCTATTGAAAATAAAATTAAACGTGCTCGCATAACTGGTTTTATTGGTAACCATAAAATTAAGCAAATTACTCTAAACTTAAACGTTTATAAAGCTAAAAAACTATAAACTTAACAGATACCTCAGCAATGTTAAGGGATTGATATTTTTACGACATTTGTGCGCAAATCAGGAATCCCGGTATGAAGGTCAGATTTAATTTTATCCTAATTTTAGTTGCAATATGGCTTTTTCAGGGATGTAAAAGTATTTCAGGAGATAAGGTAAGCATACATGGAGCTTTTACCCATTTACCTAAAAGCTGGCTGTACATTTACCAGGTGCTGCCGGCAAGCCAACCCTTAATCGATTCGGTAAGTACCGATGCGTCAGGCATTTTCGGCATAACTTTCCCGGTTAAAAAAGCCGGGTTTTACGTATTGAAACGAAATGCGGAAAATGAAATCACATTGATTATTACGCCTGGCGAAAATATCACGCTTACAGGAAACGGCAATTCTCTCCGAAACACATACACGGTTGAAGGCTCAAAAGAATCGAAGCTGTATTCCGAATACAACAAATTTACTGTCACCAACCTCACAAAGGTAGATTCATTATCACGGATTTTTGCGAAAAGCCAGACAAACCCTGATTTTATTCCTATCAAAAAACAACTGGATTCAACCTATCTGGAAATTTTCAACGATCAGAAGGAAAAGGTTATTTCATTTGTCAAAAAATATCCAAACTCACTTTCTTCATTGCTTGTAATTTCCAGTAATTTTGGTCCAAATACGCTCTTATCTGAGCAATCTAATCCTGAATTATTCCTGAAACTCGACAGCGCCTTGTTTCATGCGTATCCAGAAAACAGCCTTGTAAATACATTCCATTTGCGTATGCTCGATTTTAAAGCTAAAATGGCTGATGCCAGGGAACATGACAAAACCCTGAAACCAGGAATGCCGGCTCCTGAAGTTTCGTTACCCAATGCTGACGGGAAAGAGATTAAACTTTCATCCACGCAAGGAAAACTTACCCTGGTTTACTTCTGGAGCAGTTGGAACGCGCTTTGCAGGCAAACCAATATGAATCTCGCCAGTATTTACACAACTTATCATGACCGTGGTTTTGAAATTTACGCGGTATCAATTGATTCAGATGCTGACCTCTGGAAGAAATCGTATATGCTCGACAAAGCCTACTGGATTCAGGTAAATGATCCCAAAGGACTTGAATCAGACTATTGCAGAATATACGCCGTAAAAGCAATTCCAATGTTGATTCTTGTTGGAAAAGATGGAAATATCATTGCACGCGACCCGGTGTTTGGAGAATTGGCAGGTTTGATAAAGAAGAATCTTTAATTGCGGATTGGGGATTGTTGATTGCGGATTTTCCTACTTGTCACTCCCTTCTGCATGCATCTTCTTTTAACTCATAATTCATAACTCATAATTCATAACTCATAATTCATAACTCATAATTCATAACTCATAATTCATAACTCATAACTCATAACTCATAACTTATAACTTATACCTCAAATTTCATTCTCAAATGGAGCCCACTAAAACAAACATATATTTTGCAAGCGATTTTCATCTTGGCATTCCCGACAGGCTGAGCAGCCTGGAACGTGAAAAACGACTGATCCGGTGGCTGGATATGGTTCAGGAAGATGCCGAAGCCATCTACCTGATGGGCGACCTTTTTGACTTCTGGTTCGAATACAAAACCGTAGTACCTAAAGGATATACACGATTATTCTCCAAACTTGCCGAAATTACCGAAAAAGGAATTCCTATACATTTTTTCAAAGGAAATCATGATTTCTGGGCTTTTAATTACCTGAATGAAGAATCAGGAGTTACTATTCATGACGATTTCATTGAAATTGAATTAAAAGGGAAGAAATTTTTCCTGGCTCATGGTGATGGACTTGGTCCCGGGGATCATGGTTATAAATTTCTAAAAAAAATGTTCCTTTCGAAATTTAACCAATTCCTGTTCCGCTGGCTTCACCCTGACATAGGAACAAAAATGGGACTTTACTTTTCGCGTGGAAGCCGTATTTCGAATATGATCAAACAGGATAAAGATGAAAACTTTTTCCTGCATGACCAGGAATTCCTCCTGGTATTTTCGCGTGAGAGGGCTGCTAAAAATCCGGCTACCGATTACTTTGTATTTGGACACAGGCATGTTCCTACAAATATAAAGGTCTCCGATAAAGCTAGTTGCATTATCCTTGGGGATTGGGTAAAACATTTCTCCTACGGGAAATTCGATGGCGAGACGTTTGATATAAAATATTTTGAAGAATGAAGAAACCAGGTTTAAGCAATTAATTAAACCAAATCGCAACCATTCAGCCCTTAATAATCCATTTGCCACAGATTTCACTAATTCGCACCGATTTAAAACTGCTTTAAGCAGTTTCTCAATAAAAAAAAACAGAGCACAGGCAATTATACTTTGTCTGTGTAATCTGCGAAATCTGTGGCTTGTTTTCATCGCTCAATGCAAGATCTGGGCTGATTTAATAAGTCAAATCGAAAATAGAAATAATTAAAGAATATGGAAAATCTAAAAAGCTACATCCAATCCAACTCACAACGCTATCTTGACGAGTTATTCGACTTAATACGCATACCATCCATCAGTTCCGAAAGCGACCATAAAGAGGATATGGTAAAAACAGCTCAATACCTTGTAGATTCACTTTTAAAAGCCGGTGCGGATAAAGCGGAAATAATGCCGACTACGGGCCACCCGGTTGTATATGGCGAAAAAATTATTGATCCTTCAAAACCAACCATACTGGTTTATGGACATTATGATGTAATGCCCGTTGACCCTCTCGAACTCTGGACCTCTCCCCCGTTTGAACCGGAAATAAGAGACGGAAAAATATTTGCCCGTGGCGCAGTAGATGATAAAGGACAACTTTTCATGCAGGTAAAGGCTTTTGAATACCTTGTTCTCACCAATCAGCTTAAGTTCAATGTAAAATGGCTGATTGAAGGCGAAGAAGAAATGGGGTCACCCGCATTGGCGGAATGGCTTCCCAGGCACAAAGATCTGCTTAAAGCCGATCTGATCCTGGTTTCGGATACCAGCATGATAGCTATAAATATTCCAAGTATTACGGTAGGTCTCCGAGGACTCGCATATATGGAAGTTGAAGTTACCGGCCCTGACAAGGACCTGCATTCCGGTATTTATGGTGGAGCCGTTGCTAACCCGGCGAATATATTGGCCAAAATGATCGGTTCACTGCATGATGAAAATAATCATATCACCATCCCGGGATTTTACGATGATGTATTGGAACTTTCAGCCGAAGAACGCGCCGATATGGCCCGCGCTCCTTTTAACCTTGAAGAATATAAGAGAAAACTTGATGTTAAAACAACACTTTGTGAGAAAGGCTACAGCGTTAACGAATGTACCGGCATACGCCCTACCCTGGATGTAAATGGCATTTGGAGCGGCTATATTGGTGAAGGATCTAAAACTGTTCTTCCAGGCAAAGCTTTTGCTAAAATCAGCATGCGCCTTGTTCCGCACCAGGACCCGCATAAAATTGCTGAACTTTTTACCCGTTATTTCGAGTCTATTGCTCCGGATTGTGTGAAAGTTTCTGTTAAAGAACACCATGGAGGATATCCTTATGTGGCTCCCACCAACACGGCTGCTTACCGCGCTGCCAGCAAAGCGTATGAAACCACATTCGGAATTAAACCTATCCCAACACGCAGTGGTGGAAGTATTCCTATTATCTCAACCTTCGAGCAGGTCTTAGGCATTAAATCCATTTTGATGGGCTTTGGCCTCGATACGGATGCAGCTCATTCGCCAAATGAAAACTATCACCTCGAATGCTTTTATAAGGGTATTGAAACGATAACCTGGTTTTATAAATATTATGCTGATGAACTGAAATAAAAGGTATGAAAAAATTAAACGAAGAAAAACACCCATTCAAGAAAATTTGAGCGGGTGTTTTTTGGTTATCTGGCATAAGTTTGAAAAAGCAAGTATAGGAATCGGCATTTAATTAATCCTCTTCGACCGGATCATTCTGATGATCAATAATATATTGTTTTGTTGCATCATTTCTGAACTCGGAATGCCTGATCTGTCCGCCAGTTCGGCCAATATAAACCATTATTCCCGAACTTATCAATGAAAACGCCAATGCCAACATAATCAGGAGGCGGATGAACTTATCCTTTTTCCAGATACTGTATAATGAACTGGCAGCCAGTAACCCGGCAGTAACCATTAGGCACATGCCTACTGTTGCAATGTTTTCATGCCTGCTAACCAGGCTTTTAGCTATATCAGGAAATCCTTTCATTAATTCTTCGGCCGGATTTCCTGTAAGATAAGCCACAATTGCCATTAACGAAGCGAATACTATTGTTCCCAATCCACTGATGGTAACACCCTGGTTTTTAAAAATTACTCCGGCAAGTAGTAAAGTTGTGCCGATAATCACTCCAATAATTGGAAAATGATTGATAACCAAATGAATATATGCCCAGTCCATAAAATTAATTCAATAGTTTTAATAGTTGACAGATTAAAAATTGCTTTTGATTTTATGATTCTGTTACAAATATAAGAGAAATAGACATAGGAGGACCTGGAGCCAACCAATAAAAAAAATGGCTGCAGAATCTCTCCCGCAACCATTCCTTGTATTTCAAATTCAATTATCTCCTGTTAGGGCTACCTGATGGTCTGTTCTCAGAATTACTATCGGATTTCCGGCTTTCCTTTGCAGTTTGTTTTACTTCCTCTTTAGGCGCTTGCTTCTTATCTGTATTTTCAGAACGAGAGTTTGACGAAGGTGTTACATTCTGATTTCTTTGTTCACGGGTTGGCTGAGCTACAGGAGTTTGTCTTTGCTGCGATTCACGCTGCGAGTTGGCATTAACATTTTCACGGGCAGGAGCGCTGGTACGCGTCTGACGATTATCTGTATTTTCAACCCTGTTAGCATTTCCAATCGGACGATTCCCTTCTGTTACATCAATATTGTTTTTGCGATCAGGAGCTGGCCTTGGATTTTCTATCGAAGGGTTAGTTGAATTCCTTTCAGGAGAAGCCTGGGTTGAATTTCGTTGATCAATCCGGGTTTCCCTGTTTACCGGACTGTTACGCTGTGCAGGCTGAGTAGTAGTTCTCGGAGTTTCCTTTGAGTTCCTTGAATCCTCATTTATTCTTGAGTTTGGAGACTGTGTAGATGTACGTGGTTCTACTCTTGTTTCCCTGGTTGAATTATCATTACGTTGATATGGTTTCTGAGCATTTGTGCGGGATTCAGGCCTGTTTTCACGGATGCGGTTTGCGCCTGGATCGTTAGTACGTGCATTGGTTTGTTCAATCCTTCTACCTGTCCTGGCTTGCTCAATATTGCGGTATTCAGCAGGACGATATTCATCACGTTTGTTTTCTACTGTCGGACGATAGACATCCAGCCTGTTGTTGTGAATTGATGTTTTGCCGGGTTTTGGTCTATCGCCGATTTCCATCTTTATTACCCTGCTTCTGCTATATTTTTCAACATCATTAACACGCGGTCCGTTGTACCATGAATTGTGATTGCTGTGATTATTGTGATTATCTGCATCAACGTATACATTAGTTATGTGTGTAATCCGGTTTACGCGAATAGGCCGGTCGTAAATGTAGTGGTTCCAGTTGCTTGAGCAAAATTGGTTTTGTGGTACAAAAGTCCACCATGGATCGGGAGCATACCAGTTGGATTGAACATAAACATTTGGTCCCATTGGGGCCCAGCCCCAGTAGTTATCGTATGAGCCCCAGCTTACCCAGGCAGGTGCCCAATCATAACCGGGAATCCACAGCCAGCCCAGGTAATTGTCGAAATCCCAGCGGCCATAGTGAAAGGTTGCCCAACCCCAGTCGTAACCGGAAGCCCAGGTCCAGCCGTAATCGGTATAAACCCAGTTACCGTTAGAAGAATATGGCCTGAAAGATTCAGGATTATCGAAGTACGGACGCCAGACGTATCCGTAATCAGAAGTATTGATCCAATCTCCGTAAGGCGAAAGTTGATCGTAAAAAGTCTGGATCGAAATGGTTATGTTGGTATTTCTGTTTCTGTATCTGTGTGCTTCGGCACTGAATACTATAACCATCGAAAGGAACAGGAATAAGGATATCTTTTTCATGGCGGTAGAGATTTGTAGCGTTATTTAAAAAACCTTTTATTAACGGCAGTTTCAGACAGTCTGTTATAAAGTGAATTGCAAAGGCCGTGCCATAATCGCTACTTTTATAAATAATTTATTCCTCCCAGATCTAAAGATCGCAACTATGATATTCTAAGCAAATTGAAAATCAGACAGATAAAAAAAACCGGAAGTATAAAAATACTTCCGGCTTCCCTTAAAAAGTAATACAATTTCTACTTTACATCCTTCTTTTTATTAAAGGCTGCGACCCCATCATCAAGGAATTTAATATATGAAGCTATGTCAAGGTCGTAAGCATGAGGTGGCACAAGCGAATTGCCATCTCCATCCAGAATCACATAAAACGGCTGAGCATTCTGCCCGAATTTATCGATCTGGATTTCTGCATTTTTCTTTCCTAACAACTTTACTTCACGTCCGACTTTATTAGTGTACCATTCATTTTCAGGTAATTCAATCACTTTATCGTCAACATAGAGTGCGGCCAATACGAAATTCTCTCGCAGACGTTTCAACACTTCAGGATCACTCCAAACGCGATTTTCCATTTCACGGCAGTTAGTACAACCATGTCCGGTAAAATCAACAAAAACAGGCTTGTTCAGCACTTTCGAAGCTTTTAAAGCCTCGTCATAGTCAAAATACCCTTTCAGTCCGTGAGGCAATTTTAAAGCAGTATTGAGATATTTGGGAGCTTCAGCAATATTCCCTTTGCTTTCACTACCTCCGCTCCCACTGTTATCGCGGACTATAGCTGTTACATCAAAATCCTGTGTTTCCATCGGAGGCAGCCAGCCCGAAATACCTTTTAAAGGCGCGCCCCACAAACCAGGGATCAGATAAATTACAAAAGTGAATGTAGCGATAATAAGTATTAATCGCGGAAAAGATTTCACAACAGGATAATCGCTGTCGTGCGGAAATTTGATT
Source organism: Bacteroidales bacterium (assembly GCA_963665485.1). Lineage (GTDB taxonomy): Bacteria > Bacteroidota > Bacteroidia > Bacteroidales > UBA4417 > UBA4417. The sequence continues at coordinate 5,165,491 of OY762227.1, forward strand.
TTCCCCAACAAATAGAAACCCATCATAGTGAAAATCACGATCCAGAAACCAAGGTAAATTTCGCGATCGAGAATTCCCCAATGGTATGTCTGGTCAGGGATATTGAGGAATTTAAGCGCAAAGGCAAGTTCAATAAAACCCAGAACAACTTTTACTGTATTTAGCCAGCCACCGGATTTGGGCAGCTTATTGAGCCATTGCGGAAATAAAGCAAACAAAGTAAATGGGATAGCGAATGCCAGCGAAAATCCCAGCATACCGATAATCGGCTTTAGTATTTGTCCGCCGACTGATTCAACAAGAATGGTTCCTACAATCGGTCCGGTGCAGCTAAATGAAACAAGCACCAGTGTAAATGCCATAAACACCGTGCCGATTGTTCCGCCTTTATCTTCAGCTGAAACCGATTTGTTAACCAGCCAGTTTGGCATTGTAATTTCGAAATAGCCAAAGAACGAAGCTCCGAAAATCACAAATATGAGGAAGAAGAGTACGTTTGGAATCCAGTGTGTACTTATCCAGTTGCTGAATTCAGCTCCAAATAAAACGGCTACCAGGGTTCCGAAAAGTGTATAAATTGCGATGATTGAAAATCCATAAATTGATGCCTGAACCTTTCCGTTAGACCCCGACTTCATAAAATAAGATACAGTCATTGGTATCATCGGGAATACACAAGGAGTAAGAATTGCAATTAATCCTGCGCCAAAGGCAAGGATGAAAAACAGCCATAAAGGCGTTTTGCCGTCATCAATGCGTTTCGAATTATCAACGGCTACGGTGTTAGCTGTTGAATCAGCCTTTGAGGTTGTTACTGTATCTATGATTTTTGCCTGAGCTGTATCTGCCTTATTTGCAGCTAAAGGAGCATTGTACGTTTTTGATCCTGCCAGATCGAAACTGAAAGGCTTTGAATCAAAAATGCAACTTTTATTGTCGCAAGCCTGAAATTCAACTTCCCCTGAAACTTTAACGGGTTTATTACTCTGAATCTTAATCTTCTGAGTAAATGTCGATTGCATCTGGAAATACTTGACATTCATTTCGAACATCTCATCAAATTCCTCGAATGGTTTCGGTTCGGTAACTTTTCCGATTAGTTGGAATCCACTGCTTTTGTCGAATGTAAATAGGGTTGGTCGTGGTCCGTCTTTAGGCACCTGCTGCGAATACATATGCCAGGTTGGATCAATTTTGGCAGTAAACTGTAATTCAGCAATTGAGTCATTGATCCTGTTTGCTTTAAACGTCCATTTAACAGGTTCCTGCAACTGCGAAAAAGCAGAAAACCCAATCAGAAAGTTAAGTATAAAAGTCAGCAGCAGTACTTTACCGGTGCAAAAGGTTATTTTATTCATTGAAATGATTAGGATTAGGAGAGATCAAAGTAATGCCTTTTCGGACAGAAGGCAAAATTATAAATAATTGAAGATGGAGATACACCTTTGTAATAGAATTAATTAAGAAAACAACTGAAATAGAACAATTGTTTTATTGACAAACATAAGTGCAAATCAATTTGTTTATCCGAAAAGCATGCAACAGCCTGATGATGGTTCGGACTCCGCAATATCCTCGGCAGAAATCAGGATATAAGCTCTTTTTGTTTTGGAAGTAATACGATAACGATTGTCAATTCTTTTTCCGATGACCCAAACAATATCATTTCCCGAAATGAGCAGCCAGGTTTTCTCCTTTTCTGCCAGGGAGAGCTTTTGATCGATAAAAAAGTCGCTCATCTTTTTCCTGCCTTTCAAACCAAGGGGAATAAACCAGTCACCTTTTTCCCATTTACGAAGTTGAAGCGGAAAAATAAGTTTATCCATGTCAAAGCACGCAACAGATGGCTTTCCCATAGGAAGATCAGCAACAGAATCTGTTTCGCAGGCACACAGGCTGACAGGTTTTTCTAACTCTGTAATTCCTTTTTCCAATGAATATGTTTCAGTTCGGGTTGGCTCGGATGATAATTCAGTTAATGGCTGGATAATGAAGTTCTCACGATCACGCAAAAGACGATGTGTGGGTGAATAGAAAACTTTTCCTGAAAAAGTATCGAGAGAGTGTACAATTTCCTTTACCACTGAAAAAGTAAACCCATATGGTTTCAGCAGTTCGAACAAGTATGTATCGTGAGGCTCGTATTCGTAAACCCAGTCAATTGAAATAAGGATTCCCTCGGCAGTATGCTGAACAAGGTCAGCAGTTATTCCGGCTATATGATTATGATAAATAGTCTCAACTTCACGGAGATGGGTGATGCTTTCGTTGAGTTTGTAACTGAATTGGGGATTAATTTTATACAGTTCAGAAAGTACATCCAGCCGAAGTTTATTACGAAGGTATTTGCGGCTTTTATTGGAGCGGTCGTCGCGCCAGGTAAGATTCTTATCCTGTGCAAACGACATGATTTTTTCGCGGGTAGTGAACATCAAAGGCCGGATTATTTTGCCTTGTTTAGGCATAATGCCGTGCATACCACTGATACCGGTACCTCGTAAAAGATTGATAAAAAAAGTTTCAGCCTGGTCGTCGAGATGGTGAGCAGTGGCTACAAAACTAAATCCATTTTCTTTAGCTATTTCATCGAACCAGGCATAGCGAAGATCGCGTGCTGCCATCTGAATCGAAATTTTATTATCGGCAGCATATTGCTTGGTATTGAAATTCTTAATGTAGAATGGAACACCCATCTTCGTGGCCTGGTCTTTCACAAATGCCTCGTCTCCATCCGACTCTTCTCCTCTTAATCCGAAATTAACATGTGCAATCCCGAAATTAAAACCGGCATCCTTAAACAGTTGCACCATGACAATTGAATCCACTCCCCCACTAACAGCCAGCAATATACGGTCTGATTGATCGAATAAACCTGAAGATTTAATATACGCTTTAAAAGCCTGTAACATATGCACAAATGTACATTATTTTTTTGATCACAAGCCAGTTAAGAAATTTAGAAACTATCTAAATAGAACAAGGGTTCCGACTAGGAATGTCCGCCTATTATAATTCTCATAATTTTAAGATTAAGCACAAAAAAGCGTACAATCTGCCAGGGGAAAAACTTCCGCCAGAAACGTGTATTCCCGGTTGGAACAGGAGGGTATGCTTCGTCTTTATATCCTTTAACTATATTTTTCTTTATCATTTTGGGGGGAATTAGGCTGTTAGGTGTTAGGCTGATAGACTGTTAGGCTGTTAGGCTGTTAGGCTGATAGACTTTTTGACTGAAGGGAAATTATATTCTGATTTATTCAGGTATCAACCACCAGAACGGCAGGGCTTTAGCCTTGTAAATAAACATAAAATGCAAAACGAGTTTGATCCAGTGACCGGCCAGCCCTGGTTCGCCCATGGTATAGCTTATGTCGCGGCCCCATAGAGGAAACTTTTCATAATCAGGCACTACAGGAAATACAGTCATAGTAGCAGCCATGCCATCGCGTAAGCCGTAACCTGATGAGATGATACATGCGGCACCCATTTTACCCATCGAAGCTTTATGCTTCAACTCTTTACTGCCTGTTTTTATACGTTCAGCTACATTCATTGCAACAACTTTTCCCATAATTCCAGATGGCATACCAGTGCGGGGCGGTGTCGGAAAAATTGCCAGCCCGTTTTTATTTGTCATAGGTTTCGAAATGGCATGTGGTGGGGCAAATGCAATTCCGGCTGCAAAAATATTATCATAATTAGGACTCTGATACACGGATGGCCAATCGGCTACTGACCAGTCTTCAAATTCTTTTGGTTTATAATCTGCATCTACTTTCATAAAACCGCTTGGCGCAAACAAATCGGCTGTGATTTCGGCACCATCCATGGCAAATGCCTTAATTCCAACTCCGGCAAATGCAGGAATGAGCATGGCAAAATCGAATTCCTGCTCATGCAATTCACCATCAAGCGTCTGATAATGTGCCTTTCCTTGTTCAACTTTTGTTATTCCCGCGCGTTTGATCCATTTAATACCATATTCGGAAAGTATGGATTCTGAAAAAATCCGGGTTGAAGTAACATAACCTCCTTTTTTGATAAACGCGCCTCCCATCCCGAAATCACCTACTTCGTATTCGTTGGTGATCCAGGTAATCTCAGCAAAATCGTTGAGTTTCCGCTTGTTTATTTCGAAAGCCACATTCAGCGCGTATTCGAAAGCAGCACCCTGGCAAGTGGCCGTAGGATGTCCCGTGCCAATCAGGAATCGTTGTTTCTCGCCTTTCGCCATTTTATCGAGGGATAGCTGTAACTTTTCCCATGCATGACCTGCATGTATGTAGTTGCAGACTGATTCGCTATAACCTTCCGGGCCCAGACCTTCGGTAGCTCCAAAATTAAGTTTGGGGCCGGTAGCGTTTATCAGGAAATCATATTCTATTTTATCAGTTTGCCCAAGTTTATAGTGGCCAGTGTACTCAATACTAACATAGGGCTTTGAAATATTTGTATCGCCTTCGGGAAACAAAGCAACAGCCTTAGCCTGTTTATACTGAATGTCCAGTTTTTTATATACAGGCGCTAATTCGAAAGTAACGTTCTTTGCTTTCATCTGGCCTATTCCCACCCAAATATTGGAAGGAATCCACTGGTATTTTGAGTTAGGACTTATAACAATTACTTCGTGTTTTCGCCCTAATTTCCGCTTTACAATCTGCGCGGCAGTGTGTCCGGCAATACCGGCACCAAGAATTAAAACCTTCGACATAATTAACTGATTAAAAACAGTTAAAGATATCAATAAAAGAAATAACAAAAGCAAAATAATAAATAAGATTTTCTACAATTCAATATTTTTGATCTCCCGAAATCATTTTATTATGTTTAAAAGTATACCCAAGGCAGAAAAGGTTAAAACTTAATGCGCTTGATTTTTTTCTCGTAATAGTTTTTACCTTCTTCGGTACAGATGCCACGGATAAATGTATCAAACATCACATCAAAAAGAACAGGGAATGAAATGGTTTCGTTTGGAAAAAAGTCAGGGTTGTGCATATCGATAAGCCGGCTCATGTATATCCTGGCAACAAGTTCAGTACTCAGGTCATGCCGGTACATTCCCTGTTGCATTCCAAATTCGAAATTCGATTTGATTTTCGCGTTTACAAAACTGATACGCTTTTCGACAAATTTCTGCCGCACTTCAGGAAATCTGGATTGTAAATCAAAAGTTATACTGGGCAAAATAAAATCAAACTTATCGTTTATCTCTTTGCTCACTACCAATAAGTCATCAATTGAGTTAGTCCCCTCAAAATCAAATTTCGAGAAAACACTTTCCAGATTCTGCTGTTCAAAATTCAGTATTTCCTCCACCAACCCTGCTTCTGAGCCAAAAGTATTTACCAGGGTTTCGATTGGCAGGTTCAGTTCTTTAGCAAGATTCTGAAATGTAAATTCATTCGATTTATAGCCGGAAAGTAATTTCCGTACATCTTCAACCAAGGGAAAGTTAGGTTCGCGCATAATTTATATTTGAGAAATGAGCCTGAATTAAGAATATAATTGACATATTTTAAGAACGGGTTCAAAATGATTTAAGCGGGTAGTAAGTCACTTACCAGTTGCATGAACAAAAAAAAATTCCACATTCCCTGGATTTATTCTCACTTAGTTTGGGGAAAGAGGAATAAACTTACATTATGCCGCAAATTGGTAAGGCAGAGGACAAAGTTTTACAAATGATCAGCACCTTTCACGGAAATAATCCGTTTGTTTTTTTTGTAACTAACCAGCCTTGTCAATACTGTGAAATACAAAGTGAGGCCACAGATTACGCAGATTGCGCAGAAAAGTACCATCATCAGTGGATTATTTTTTCATTGAAATTGGCTGTAAGAAATTCTGAATCTGTGGAAGAATAAATTATACCGGGTTGATTAGTTGCCTTTTTAAAAATTCCCGCAAAAATATGAAATTATTACTTTCATTCAAATATCAATTATATATTATGCAAAACTCTGATATTCATTTACATAAACCGGTTTACCTTTGACAATATCTTTTATAAAATTGTTCTTTCATTGCCGGCAAGCACAATCCATAAGTTAAAGTGCTGAAGGAATAGCCGAAACAGGAATTTCGGAAATAGGTTTCTGCTGAAACTCAGTGAGCAAAATCATAACAAGCAGATTTACGGCAAATTAATTTAATTTGTCAGAAAAATATCTTCACTTAACGGGGGAAATGTTATTGGGTCAATTTTGTAATCTGAAGAATTAACAGTAACTTTTGATGAATAGCATTATCTTTGTAGATGTATAATGAATTAAAAAAAAGATGACTCTTTCGACCCGAGGAATGAAGATTGGTATACTGACAGCCGGTGGTGATTGTCCTGGTATTAATGCAGCCATACGTGGCGTAGGTAAAACTGCTATTGCGGAATATGGAATGAAAGTGATTGGCATTTCTTCCGGATTTCGGGGGCTGATTGAGAAGGAATATACCGAGCTGGAAGAAACACAGCTTTCGGGTATGCTCACTCTCGGAGGCACAATATTAGGCACATCACGCGATAAACCCTTTAAGAATGATCCCATTACCGGCGTAAACATGTCGAAGATCATCAAGAAAAATTATAAGGAGATCGGGCTCGATGCCCTGGTTGTAATTGGCGGAAATGGCACGCAGAAAACGGCTGCCAAGCTCTCCGCCGAAGGATTGAACATTATAGGGCTGCCCAAAACTATTGATAATGATGTATATGGAACTGATGTAACTTTCGGGTTCGATACAGCAGTAAGTATAGCAACTGAAGCTATCGACAGGCTGCACTCAACAGCCAATTCTCATAAACGCATCATGGTTATTGAATTAATGGGACATAACGCTGGTTGGCTCTCACTTTATTCGGGTGTAGCCGGTGGTGGTGATGTGATACTGATTCCTGAAATTCCTTATGATATAGATATTGTAGCCCGTTATCTCGAAAAACGCGCAAAAAACAAGAAACCCTACTCTATCGTAGTTGTGGCTGAAGGAATACAAAAGCCGAAAGGCGTTACGGCAGCTGCTTTTATTTCGCAATCGATCAGGGAAAAAACCGGGCTCGAAACCCGCGAAACCATTCTTGGATATGTTCAGCGCGGTGGTTCGCCAACACCAATGGATCGAATACTGGCTACCCGATATGGTGCCCACGCTGTTGAACTCATTGCGGAAGGCAAATTCGGTGTTATGGTTTGTAAAGATGGCGAAACTATAACTTCAGTTCCTCTTGACCAGGTAGGCGGGAAAACTAAACTTGTACCGCCAGAGCACTCCATTGTTAAGAAATCGAGGAAAATGGGGATATGTTTTGGAGACAGGAAAGTATAAGTGTCAATTACCTGCGGCGGCGTTAAGGAATTCGGATTTTTATTTTTTTGTTATACCTGGCATAATCGAAGTGGTTATCAATGGTTATGAATTTACAATAACTTACTACTCTATTTCCCGGTTTTCCTATATCTGATTTTACCATTTTTAGATTTTCTCATTTTCTTCCCTGACCTCCATATTTCTTCTGAAAAGTTGATTATATGTTTACTTTTGCACGCAAAATTATTTCCCGAATGAAATTAATTCTATCTCTTTTAAGCTTCTTCCTGATCGTGCAACTTTCAGCCCAGGACACCACATTTCAGACCTTTTACGAAAAATCACAATGCCTTGGCACTCCCCGTTACACGGAAACAATAAAGTTTTGCAAAAAACTTGATAAAGCATCGCCATTATTGAAATATACAACATTTGGCAGAAGTCCTCAGGGAAGGGAATTACCATTACTGATTGCTGACAAGAACGGCAATTTCACCCCAGAGGCGGTTCGTAAAAGCGGGAATGCGGTTTTACTTATTGAAGCGTGCATTCATGCGGGCGAATGCGACGGAAAAGATGCCGGTCTTATGCTGCTTCGCGATCTGGCAATTTATAAGAAAAATTTAAAGATGTTTGATCATGTTACGATACTTTTTATCCCGATCCTGAATACCGACGGGCACGAACGTTTTGGTCCGTATAACCGCATCAACCAGAACGGACCAGAAGAAATGGGCTGGCGGACCACTTCACAAAACCTGAATCTGAACCGCGATTTCATGAAAGCCGATGCACCTGAAATGAAGGCATGGCTTAAGTTATATAATGAATGGCTACCCGAATTTTTCGTCGATTGTCACGTGACTGATGGAGCCGACTTTCAATATACCATGACGTATGCTCTCGAAACCAAAGGCTGCATGGAAAAAACCCTTTCGGAATGGACTGAGAATACTTGTGAAACTTACCTTGTGAGTGAGATGAAGAAATCAGGATTTCTCATATTTCCGTATGTACAGTTTCGCAACTGGCACGATCCGCGAAGTGGGCTTACGGTCGGCGTTGCTCCTCCAATGCTTTCGCAGGGATACACGGCCGTGCAGAACCGCCCCGGACTGCTGATCGAAACTCATATGCTGAAACCCTATAAAGCGAGAGTTTCCAGCACGTATACCATGCTAATTCATACTCTCGAACTGCTCAACAAGGAGTATAAAACGCTGCAAACTCTTGTTTATAAAGCTGATGCGTATTCAGCGAGCGATCAGTTCCGAAAAGAACCATTTCCGGTAAATTTCTCCGAATCACTTAAAGACAGCACGAAAATAAAATTTCTAGGATATGATTATACGATTGATACCAGCGATCTTACCGGTGGCTTATGGTTTAAATATAATAACAAGAAACCAACCTCATGGCAGCTGACCATGTTCCCAAATTGCGTTGCGGATAAGTTTGTAAGCCTTCCTGAAGCCTACCTTATCCCGCCGCAATGCAGCTCTATTATTGAAGGTCTGCGGCTTCATGGTGTAAAAATGACAAAGCTGAATCATGAAGTTGTTTGTACTGTTAGATCAAGCAGATTTTATAATGAGCGCTGGCAACAGACTCCATTTGAGGGCCGCCATAAATTAACTTACAAACTTGTGGATTCTGTGGAACAACGGGCATTTCCTGCAGGTACTATGGTGGTTGATATGAACCAGCGTACGGCTAGAGTCATCGCGCATTTATTGGAACCTGCATCGCCTGATTCCTATGCTGCATGGGGCTTTTTTGATGCATATACGGAACAAAAGGAATATTCCGAATCCTATGTTATGGAAACCATGGCCCGGGAAATGATCCGGGAAAATCCAAAATTAAGAGTTGAGTTTGATCAGAAAAAGGCGTCTGATAAAGCTTTTGCTTCTGATCCTGATGAAATGCTGAACTGGTTTTACAGTAAATCGAAATATTGGGATAACCGGTTAAACCTATATCCTGTTGGCAGAATAATTAAACGGAGTGAACTGGAAAAGATCAAGCGTTGATAGAGGAACTCATTGGTTAATAGGAGCTGGAAACCGTCAAAGAATTACAACCCTTTTTGTTCGATTATTTATTCTCTATACCGGCAAACAATCCCGGCATAGTGTCACCCATTTCCAGTTTCAACAGGATTTCTTTACGCCATAATCCGCCACCATATCCGGTAAGTTTTCCATTGCTTCCAATTACACGGTGACAAGGAACCAGTATATTGATTTTATTTTTCCCATTGGCATTACCTACGGCGCGGGTATTGGTTTCACTGCCTGTCATTCGGGCAAGCTCAAGATAGCTGATGGTTTTTCCGAAAGGAATTTCCCGGAGTTTTTCCCATACTTTGAGCTGAAAATCTGTTCCCTTTGGATCGAGTTTCACATTGAACGATTTCCTCTCACCGGCAAAATACTCTTTCAACTGGTTTACACATTCTAACAGACAAGTCGGGACAGGCGTTTCCTCACTTTCCGAATCCATGAAAATTACAGAACGAATTCCATCTTCACTTCCTGAAATCCCTATTATCCCAACCGGGGATTGAATGCGCGCAGATTCTAAATTCATTTTAAATTTATATTATTTCCAGGGAAAAAGTACTTTTTTGCTTTCGGTTTTAACTAATCAAAAGTTATATAAATATCCAGTATTTCAGGCCGGTTTCCTGTACGAACCGGTGGTCCCCAGCCGCCATAACCACTTGATACATAGAAGTTGGAATTCCCCTTCTTTTTAAAGCCCCAGCTCACTTCATACATTGCTGATGTAATATAATTGAAAGGCCACAACTGCCCGTGATGTGTATGCCCTGAAAGCTGGAAATCAACACCGGCATCCGCAACCTGTTGCAGGTTAAAAGGCTGATGATCCATCATTAGTACGGGAAGTGAAAAATCAACACCTTCAAGCACTTTATCCAGGCCTTTACGTTCTTTTTGACTGAATCGTTTCGAATCGCGGTCGTTGCGGCCGGCAAGGTAGAAGCTTCCGTTGATTTTAATAGAAGTATCTCTCAGCATACGAATGCCGTGCGCTTCGAGGTATTTCACAGCTGCTTCGGCACCTCCAATATATTCGTGGTTTCCGGTAATGGCAAAAACTCCTAATGACGCTTTGAGTTTAACTAAAGATCGTCCAAGGTCATTATGAATAACGGGTGCCAGGTCCTCATCAACTATATCACCGGCAAGCAATATTACATCAGCATGCCGGTCGTTTAACATTTGTACAAGTTTAGCCGTACGCCTCGGGCCAACCAGGGTACCCATATGTATATCCGAAGCAGCCGCAATATGAAGGGATTTCATTTCACCGGCTTTCTTATTAATATGAATATCAATTCGTTTCACACGTGGATTGAGTGCGTTGATATGTCCAATGAGTACAATAATTCCCACTATACTAACAACTGCTATGAGCAGGTATTTTTTAAATTCCACATAATTGTCAGCTAATATTGCTGGTTGTGGCAGAAAATAAAGAATGAGCCTGAAAATGTCAATTACTATCACTGTCATCAATAAATAAACCATAAATGCCAGCCAGAAAGAGCCCACAAAAGTAAAAAAGCTGCTTATTGGGGAAATCCATGCGCGTTCCAAAAAACGGCCAATTATGTATGAAGATGTTAGAAATAAAAATATCCATGGATACCAGTGTTTAACACTTGTTCCCTGTGGTAAGGCCTGCATGCCCCGGCTATAGATGTAATAGTTTACTAAACTATAAATCAGCAATACAATGCTGAAAAAGATAAGAAATTGATATGATTTCATGGTTAATCAGGTAGTGCGTTTATGGCTATAAATATTCAGAAATCTATGATTTCGGGATCTGACTTTTTAGTACTCAAAGTGCCGAACGAAGGCGGAACCTTGTATAATAAGGGTTTTAATTTCAGAATAGTAGTGGATTACTTGTTTCATTAAATTTCTTTTGACTATGCTTTTTGCTTTTAAGCTGGAAAACACAGCAAATTAACATTAAAAATTGCTAATAACATGTAACTGCGGACACCTAAATTTGTTCATCCCCCTTTTATTGCATTGGAATTTGTAAATTTGCATCTTTAAAAAATGCAGCTCCTCTTGAATATTTCTCAACTTATTGTAAAACAGTTTCCTGTATGAATGTTAAAAGATTCATGGAGCTCATTATAAAAGCACTATGAGGAAAATTCCTATTGAATACACTTACAGCTGCTTTATAATGCCTTGGAGGTTTCGTTCGGTATAGCCGAAAACGAGCTGATGGACCAGGTGACGGTATATCCGAATCCTGCCATAAGTATGGTTTAGAAAGGAATTCCAATAAGTATTAAAAAAGTATGCCTGGTAAATCTAACCGGTCAAAAAGTCTTTAGCCGTGAATTACTCATGGGAAATATTGTGAATCCCGACCCGAGCACGATCTTAAAAGGCTCCTATATTTTGTTATAAACAGAATAGCGATTTGCCGGAAGTAAGAGACTGATTAAATATGAGTAACAAATACTTATAAATTGAAACTGAGAATACATCAGGAAAAATAATTTTACCAGATGCCGCTTCTTTTGCATTTAGCTTGTTTTACTTACCTTAGTATCCTATTCAATCATTAAAATAAAAATTATCCCATGAGTGAACAAATAAAACATGAATGTGGTATTGCCTTCATCAGGTTATTAAAACCCTTTGAATATTATTATACAAGATACGGCACTACACTTTATGGAATTAACAAATTGCATCTGCTCATGGAAAAGCAGCATAACCGTGGCCAGGATGGAGCTGGTGTTGCAAGCATTAAACTCAACATTGAGCCCGGAAGCAGATATATTGACAGGGTGAGATCGAACGCGCCGGCGCCTATTGATGATATTTTCAAGCAGATATACAAACCTTACCAGGATCTGCAGAATAAAACCCCAGAAAAATTAAATGATTCGGAATGGCTCAAGAAGAGCATCGCTTTTTACGGAGAAGTCTTTATAGGACACCTCAGGTACGGTACTTTCGGAAAAAATAAAATCGAAAACCTTCATCCGGTAGTTCGTTATAACAATTGGATGACGCGAAACCTGGTTCTTGCCGGAAACTTTAACATGACCAATGTTGATGAACTTTTTCAGAGGCTTGTCGGGTTCGGGCAATATCCTGTGGAAACATCCGACACTGTTACCATACTTGAAAAAATAGGTCACTTCCTCGATGATGCCAATGAAGACCTGTACCGTAAGTTTAAAAAAGAAGGCTTCACCAAGCAGCAAAGCACAGAACTGATCGCTAAAAATTTAGATATCAAAGATTTGCTGTCGGAATCATCCGAGCATTGGGATGGCGGATATGCCATTGCTGGAATGTTCGGACATGGAGACGCATTTATTCTGCGCGATCCGAATGGGATACGGCCAGCATACTGGTATAAAGACGATGAAATTATAGTTGCAGCTTCGGAGCGGCCTGTAATCCAGACTACAATGAATGTATTGTCCGACGATGTTCACGAAGTGAAACCAGGTCACGCACTTATCGTCCGACGCGACGGCGATGTGGAGGAAGTTCAGATAAAACAACCCGGACCCCGGCGTTCATGTTCGTTCGAACGTATATATTTCAGCCGGGGCACCGATAAGGATATCTATCATGAACGTAAACAATTAGGCGCTGTCCTCACAAAAAACATACTCTCAGAAGTTGGGCATGACCTGGAAAATACAGTTTTCAGCTACATCCCAAATACTGCCGGATCGGCTTTCTATGGTATGGTTGAAGAATTGAATAATGTCTGCGACCTTATAAAAGCCGACAGAATCCTGAAATCAGGCCCAACGATCACTCGTGAACAACTACAGGAAATATTTAAATTAAAACCGAGGGTCGAAAAAGTAGCTGTCAAGGATATTAAACTCCGCACCTTTATTACTCAGGACTCCAAACGTAACGACCTGGTAGCTCATGTGTATGATGTTACTTATGGAACGGTTCGCAGGGGAACGGATAATCTTGTTGTGTTGGATGACTCAATTGTACGCGGTACTACATTGAAACAAAGCATTATACGGATACTCGACAGGCTGGGGCCGAAGAAAATTGTGGTTGCATCCTCGGCGCCGCAAATCCGTTACCCGGATTGCTATGGCATTGATATGGCAAAAATCACAGACTTTATCGCTTTCAATGCTACCATAGAGTTGCTTAAGGAAACTCATCAAAGTGACATTCTTAACGAAGTGTACCGTAAATGTAAGGCCCAGGAAAAACTCCCTAAAGAGCAAGTGGTTAATTATGTGAAGGAAATTTATGATTTGTTTTCGGCACAACAGATTTCAGCAAAAATAGCCCAATTGGTTACACCCGCAGGCTGCAAAGCAGAAATTGCAGTCGTGTATCAATCAATTGAAGATCTGCATAAGGCTATTCCCAATCACACTGGCGACTGGTACTTTACCGGTAATTATCCAACTCCCGGCGGGAATAAGGTGGTGAATAAATCTTTCATAAATTTCATTGAAGGAAAGAATGAGAGAGCGTATTAAGGGACTGGGAAATGGAGAAACTAAGGGAAAGTGGAAAAATGAGATACTGAGATTAATGAAGCTGAGGAAATACGGGACTTGCGACTTGTAGAGCACATTCAGGTTGGATTTGATATTACATAATTTTTGTAACTAATGCTGTTACCTGCCGAAGAGGTTTTTGAACTAATGAATGTGTATGGAGGCAGTTTCCAGCCATTCCTTTTTGGGATTGATTTTGACGTAAAGCAGGGGTTCTTCATTAACCCCGCCCTTGCCGGAAACTCAGGTATTTACTTTAATATCAATGGAATAGGAAATAGCATTGAATTTAAGGCAAAAACAGAAACCGTTAACCTGGTCAAACATCCGGTTGTTGAAAGTAAGTATTACAAAGCATTTAAAATCGTATATCAGAATCTGGTTGAAGGGAACTCCTATCTTACAAATCTTACTTTCCCAACTGATATTGACTTAAACTTAACTTTGCCCGAAATATTTGCTCGTAGTAAAGCACGTTACCGCTTATTATTCCAGGATGAGTTTGTAGTTTTTTCGCCTGAGATATTTATCCAGGTAGAAAACGGAACTATACGTTCGTTCCCAATGAAAGGAACCATAGACGCATCCTTGCCGAATGCTGAAAACCGCATACTTGCCGATCCGAAAGAAACCGCGGAACACAATACTATTGTCGATCTGATCCGCAACGATCTGAGTATGGTTGCGACAGAAGTAAAAGTGGATAGGTTCAGGTATATTGAAAAAATAGATACTCACAATAAATCGCTGCTACAGGTCAGTTCCGAAATTTCGGGGATACTTCCCGAAAACTACCATGCCGGACTTGGAAATATTTTTCGCAAACTTTTACCGGCCGGTTCTATTTCGGGCGCTCCCAAGGCAAAAACGCTTCAGATAATACGTGAAGCTGAAATATATTCAAGAGGTTTTTATACCGGTGTTTTTGGATATTTCGACGGGTCAAAACTCGATTCAGGAGTGATGATAAGGTTTATTAAAAAAGAAAATGGAAAACTAATATTCTGCAGCGGTGGCGGCATAACTGCAAACAGCAATCCGCGCACCGAGTACAACGAATTAATCGATAAAATATATGTCCCTGTTATTTGAAACCATCAGGCTGCAGGATGGTATTCTTCAGAATATGGATTACCATAATATAAGGTTGAACCACAGCCGTAAATCACTTTATAAATCACCTGATGAAATAGACCTGAATCAGGTTATTGAAATCCCATCAACATGCAAACAGGGTCTTTACAAGTGCAGAATAACCTACAGTAAGGAAGTGAAAAGCATTGATTTTGAGCCTTATCAGCCTCATGTTATAAAATCACTCAGGTTGATTGAGGACAATTCTGTTTTATACGATTACAAATATACTAACCGCGAAAGCCTCAATAAACTGCGTACACAACGCGAACAATTCGATGAAATACTTATTGTTAAAAACGGCTATATTTCAGATACCAGCTTCTCGAATATAATCTTTTTCGATGGAACTAAATGGTTCACACCTTCAACTCCCCTGCTCCATGGTACAATGCGGAGTTTTTTACTGGAGAACAATTTAATCTCAGAAATGGTGATTAAAGTTACTGATCTGAAACAATTCCTAAAAGCCCGCTTAATCAATGCTATGATTCCATTTGAATCAGGAAAGGACATTATGATAGAGAAGATAGGCTATTGAAATAAATAGCATTCAACCTTCTGAAAAAAAAACCGCCCTTTATAAAAGCGGTTTCTCCAAGCTTAGATTTCGGAAATTATTTTACTGCAGCTGCAATATCCCTGGCAAGTTGCTTCATTTCATCCGCAGGAAAAGTTAGTTTCGGGCGGCTGAAGTTTATATCATCCATAGTATTCATGGGAACCAGGTGAATATGAGCATGAGGAACTTCAAGTCCTATAACAGCTACACCTACCTTAATACAGGGAACAACCTGTTTAACAGCTTTGGCGACCTTCATCGCAAATAACCAGAGGTCTTTATACATCTCTTCGTCTAAATCAAAGAGATAATCAATTTCCTGTTTTGGGATCACCAGCGCATGGCCTTTGGCCAACGGGTTAATATCCAGGAAAGCGAGAAACCTGTCGTCCTCGGCGATTTTATATGATGGAATTTCGCCTGAAGCAATACGTGCAAATATTCCTGCCATGTTTGTATTATTTAGTGATTATTTCAACAATCTCAAAATTAATCGACCCGGATGGAATTACAATTTCCGCCTTGCTGCCTTTTGATTTTCCAAGAAGTCCTTTGGCAATAGGCGAAGAAACTGATATTTTGCCAACTTTCAGATTGGCTTCATTCTCGGGAACAAGCGTGTAAGTCATTTCCGCGTTATTGCTCAGGTTCCTGATTCTAACGGTTGACAATATCTGAACTTTGGTTGCATCCATTTTTGACTCATCGATCAAACGGGCACTGCGAATCAGGTCTTGAAGCTTCGATATTCGCATTTCGAGCATGCCTTGTGCATTCTTGGCTGCGTCGTATTCAGCATTCTCCGAAAGATCACCTTTATCGCGGGCTTCAGCTATTTGTTGCGAAATAAGAGGACGCTCAATATGAACGAGATGTTCCAGTTCAACCTTCAGTTTTTCAAAACCGTCCTTAGTGTAGTATGTTACCTGTGTCATATCGGTAGCCATTTGTTTTTAATAAATAAGAAGAAAAGACCCTTTGCTAAAAAGGGTCCTTTCCGTAAATTTTTGCTTGTCTATGCAGAAAAATCTGCAGTTTATTATCTAAAAATCAGGAGGTTGCTCAATAAAAGTGATTTCCTGATCGCAAGTATTAGAGTTTAAATGTTAGTATTAGAGTTGCCTACCTCGAAAAAAGCATGTAAAGATAAAGATATTTTAATTTCGAAAACAAGTTATTTTCAGTTGTTAAAAAATTGTGATCAGAAATATTTCCTGTTCAATAATTCGCTGTAAATTATTGCTTCCCGAAGATCAAATTTTGGCGCATGCTGTTGCTCATTGGTCAAATGTTCCCGAAGTTCCTGGGCTTTCCAGTTGTTTCCAACTTCAGTTCTGGAAAATTCAGCAGATGGGCTGGTTATGAATTTGTATCCCGAATGGTCATCATAGGTTTGATTCAATTCAGAAATGGTTCTATGTGATGTTTGTTTAACAGGCACAACCGGCTGAACAACCGACTTAACAACCGGCTGAGGAATTGGTTTAGGTTCTCCTGCAATTTCCCGTAAAATCTCTTCGAGTAAAGATTTCCCTCCGCCCTGGTTTCCAGGTATGGGAAGTGGTGAGGATGGCGATGGTCCGCTCGGTGGCAAGCCCGAAGACTGCTGCTTCTGAATTGCTTTTTGCCGGGCCGAATATAGTGAATATGCCACCCAGGCTATTCCAATAAGAATATAAATAAGGTTTTCCATTTGGAAATCAGAAATGAATTATATCACGTAAAAGTACTAATTATATTGACAGTAAATAATACTGTCGGTTGCTTGTTGCATAATATTTTTAATGCAGAATATATTTAAAGTTAAAGATTGAGGATCAGTTTTTGTTTCTCATTTGTTTAAGACTGAGCCATATTTCAGACAGTAAAGAAAGCTGACTAATCTAACTGCATGTGTTTGGAGCGAATGCCTTACGTTTCTTAGGCATATTCGATTTTGAGGATTTTTTTTTTGTGCGCTTCATCATCTTCTTAGCTTCTTTTGTCTGATGGTCGTAATGTTGTTTGCGGGCTTTCTCGTATTCCGCGTCCAGCTTTTTATCAGCTTCTTCCGCCTTTTTTTCAGCTACAGCCCGTTTGTCTCTCTTCAACAGTCTGCAACCTGAGGCTGTAAAAGTAAATGTTGTTAATAAAAGCATGGAGGCCAGCAGGAATATACGGCTATGTTTTAAAGTTTGATTCATTTGAAGTTCTATTATAACCCAGGGCAAAGAAAGATTAATTCCGTCGATGCTGATTGATTGTAAACACTGAAGTTTAAAGACAATTTTAAACGATCATATGCGTTTTAAAAGTGTTAAGCATTACTTTTACAACGAAAATACCTTACAATAAGTATATGATGCGAATACTGGCAGTAATAATTCTTCTTTTAATTGTAGTTCCGGGATGTAATAAGGACAATCAGCCAACGATTCCCTATGCCTATGTTAACGTGCAATTGTACCCGAACACATTAGATTTCATTCCTGTTGGTGGATATAAATACATAAGCGAAGGCTACAGAGGCATTGTAATATATCGCTTATTACCTGAAGAATTCGCTGTGTATGAGCGTTGCTGTCCTTACGATCCGGAGAAAACCGGGGCAAGAATCAGTGTTGATGCATCAAATATAACATGTGTTGATTCGGTTTGCATGTCGAAATTCGTACTGACCGACGGCTCACCCTACAGTGGCCCATCACCTTATTCGCTGATGCAATACAGGTGGAATTACGATGGGGAAGTTTTGTATATCTACAATTAAGGGAATTGTCCTTTTCTAAAGTTTCAAGTCTCAAATTCCAGGTTTCAATATCCAGTTCCCGTATAGTTATTTTCCTATTTCCCATCTACCTTTTCCCATACTCCAGAAAACAAGAAGGGCCATCATAAAAATGACAGCCCTTTTAGCAATATAGGAAACAGTATTTTAGTAACGGTAATGATCAGCTTTGTATGGTCCTTCGGCAGGTACTGAAATATATGCAGCCTGCTCAGGAGTTAGCTTTGTAAGTTTCACGCCAATTTGTTCGAGGTGCAGACGGGCAACTTCTTCGTCGAGGTATTTCGGCAGGCGGTAAACACCAACTTCGTACTTGTTCTTCCATAAATCAAGCTGAGCCAGGGTTTGGTTAGCGAATGAATTACTCATAACAAAAGATGGATGACCGGTAGCACATCCCAGGTTCACCAGGCGGCCTTCAGCAAGCATAAAAATTGCATGACCGTCAGGGAAAACATATTTGTCAACCTGTGGTTTGATTTCAATTTTCTGAACACCCGTCATTACGTTGAGTTTATCAACCTGGATTTCGTTATCGAAATGGCCGATATTACAAACAATTGCCTGATCCTTCATTTTCATCATATGTTCCAGGGTGATTACATCCCTATTGCCGGTTGTGGTAACATAGATGTTTCCTTCGTCCAAAGCATCTTCAACCGGTTTAATTTCGAAACCTTCCATAGCAGCCTGTAACGCACAGATCGGGTCAATTTCGGTAACAATAACACGGGCACCATAGGCACGCATTGATTTGGCACTGCCTTTACCAACATCGCCATAACCGCAAACAACAACTACTTTACCGGCAAGCATAACATCGGTTGCACGTTTTATACCGTCAGCCAGTGATTCGCGACAACCATACAGGTTATCGAATTTTGATTTGGTAACTGAATCGTTAACATTGATGGCAGGAATCAGTAATTCGCCTTTTTCCATCATCTGGTATAAACGATGAACGCCGGTTGTGGTTTCTTCCGAAACACCCTTCCATTCAGCAACTACACCATGCCATTTTGTTGGATTTTCAACATACGTTTCGCGCAGAAGATTCATAATTACCTGCTCTTCAGCATTAGCGCCAACTTCTTCCAGTAATTTTGGATTTTTTTCGGCAGCAAATCCTTTGTGAATCAACAGAGTAGCATCACCGCCATCATCAACTATGAGGTTCGGACCTTTTCCGCCTTCGAAAGTTAGAGCCTGGTTGGTACACCACCAGTATTCGTCGAGGCTTTCACCTTTCCAGGCAAATACAGGAATACCTGCAGCGGCAATTGCGGCAGCTGCATGATCCTGGGTTGAAAAAATATTACAGCTTGCCCACCGTACTTCGGCGCCAAGTTCGGCTAATGTTTCAATTAAAACTGCGGTTTGAATAGTCATGTGCAGGGAGCCGGTAATCCGGGCACCTTTCAGTGGTTTTTCAGCAGCATATTTATTACGAATACTCATCAGGCCGGGCATTTCTTTCTCGGCAATTTCGATTTCCTTACGGCCCCAATCGGCCAGTGCGATATCCCTTACTTTATAATTTAAAGTAGTATCGAAGGTACTGTGTTCCATTTTTATCTTTATTTTTAGGGGTGCAAAGGTACAATTTATTTCTAAACAGACTTATATATAACTCAAAATGAAACTGATTGTTTGACTATTATCTAACTAATCCTGTATTCAAAATTAACCATAGTAAAGCACTTGAAACCCCCAACGGGTGCAGTCTCTGTCAAAGATTTAGAATAGTGATTATGAACATATCAATAAATTCAATTATCTTTGCGTCTTCAAATATTCCTTTTAGAATCAAGGAGGTTTGAGTTATACAGAAGGGGGGAGAGAACAGGCTCAGCGAACCTCTGGCAACCACCGCCACACGGTGTGTAAGGTGCCAATACCTGATCCCGATCCCGATAACTGTCGGGAGGGAAATTATAATTAAAACACACTCCTGCTCCCGGAATACGGAGAAACTGAATGTGTTGAGTTAAAACTTCTGTACAACTGCTTTGTTGAAGTAAGCAGTGCAGAAAAACATATGAAGAGATGACAGAAAAGGAAAATATCTATAAAGTTCTGGAAAACCGTGTATTAGTGCTGGATGGTGCCATGGGCACTATGATACAGCGTTATAAACTTAAAGATTCCGATTACCGTGGAGAGCGGTTTGCCTCTCATCCTATTGATCTGAAAGGATGCAACGATTTACTTTCACTTACCAGGCCTAAGGTAATCAGCGAAATTCACCAGGCTTATCTTGAGGCCGGCGCCGATATTATTGAAACCAATACATTTAATGCCACTTCGGTTTCAATGGCTGATTATCAGCTGGAACCTATTGTTTATGAAATGAATGTGGCTTCCGCAAAGATTGCAGTTGCCGAAGCAGCGAAATTTACTGCCATTAATCCAACGAAACCTCGTTTTGTTGCAGGTTCCGTTGGACCTACCAGCAAAACAGCCAGTATGTCGCCAGATGTTAACGATCCCGGTTTTCGCGCGGTTAGTTATGATCAGCTTAAAGATTCGTACAAGGAACAAATACTCGGTTTAATAGATGGTGGCGTAGATCTGCTTCTGGTTGAAACCATTTTTGATACGCTGAATGCAAAAGCCGCTTTATATGCTATAAATGAAGTACTTGCCGAACGAAACATGCGCCTTCCGGTTATGGTTTCGGGAACTATTACGGATGCCAGTGGCCGTACACTTTCCGGTCAAACCACCGAAGCTTTTCTGAATTCGGTTTCACATATTGATCTTTTAAGCGTTGGTTTCAATTGTTCTCTGGGTGCTGAGCAACTCAATCCATTTATCGAAGAACTTTCGCGGAAAGCGCCCTTTTACGTAAGCGCTTATCCTAACGCCGGCCTGCCAAACCAATTTGGTGAATATGATGAATCACCGCTGCAAATGGCGCATCATATTCAACCCATACTTACTAATAAATCAGTAAATATTATTGGCGGATGTTGCGGAACCACTCCTGATCATATAAGGGAACTGTGCAAAGTTGCTGAACAGTCTACACCAAGGCATATTCCTGCTATTCCAAAATATTTGAGGCTCAGCGGTCTTGAACCGTTGATGGTTTTCGAAAACAGCAATTTTATTAATATAGGCGAGCGGACCAATGTTTCCGGTTCAAAGAAATTTGCCCGACTCATCCGCGAAGAAAAATACGATGAAGCTCTTTCTGTAGCCCGCCAGCAGGTTGATTCAGGCGCCCAGGTTCTGGATATCAATATGGACGATGCCTTGCTTGATGCCAGGCGTGAAATGACACGGTATCTGCACCTGCTTATGGCAGAACCCGAAATTGCGCGGGTGCCGATTATGATTGACTCCTCGAAATGGGAAGTTATAGAAGCCGGCTTAAAATGTCTTCAGGGCAAAGCCATCGTGAATTCCATCAGCATGAAGGAAGGCGAAGATGCTTTCAGGGAACATGCGCGCAAAATCAGGAACTACGGCGCAGCCATGGTGGTGATGGCTTTTGATGAAGATGGCCAGGCCAGCACATTAGAACGGCGCAAAGAAATCTGTTCGCGGGCCTATCATATTCTGGTTGATGAAATCGGGGTTCCACCCGAAGATATTATTTTCGATCCGAATATTCTGGCCATTGCCACAGGCATTGAAGAACACAATAATTACGCTGTCGATTTCATCGAAACTATTAAATGGATAAAGCTAAATCTTCCGTATGCAAGGATCAGCGGAGGTATAAGCAATCTTTCGTTTTCATTCCGCGGCAATGATGCTTTGCGCGAAGCCATGCATTCTGCTTTCCTGTATCATGCCATAAAAGCCGGTATGGATATGGGAATTGTAAATGCCGGTAATCTGCCGGTTTATGATGATATACCCGCAGACTTATTAGAACTTATTGAGGATGTGCTCTTTAACCGCCGGCCCGATGCAACCGAAAGGCTGATTGATTACGCCTCGAAAATGAAAGCTACAGAAAAGACAGAAGCCGCCGCAAAAGCATGGCGCAGTCTCCCGGTTAACGAGCGTTTAACCTATGCTTTGGTTCATGGTTTGGATGCTGATGTGGCAACCGATGTAGAAGAAGCCAGGCCGCATTTTGCAAGAGCGCTTGAAGTTATTGAAGGTCCGCTGATGGACGGAATGAATGTGGTTGGCGACCTGTTTGGCGCCGGCAAAATGTTCCTGCCGCAGGTGGTAAAAAGCGCCCGCGTGATGAAAAAAGCGGTTGCCGTTTTGCTTCCTTATATCGAGGCTGAAAAAATAGTTGGCGAAAATAACAAAGCTGGCAAAATCCTGATGGCAACCGTTAAAGGAGATGTTCACGATATTGGTAAAAATATTGTTGGTGTAGTTTTAGGCTGCAATAATTATGAAGTTGTTGACCTAGGCGTGATGGTTCATGCCGAAAAAATCCTGGATGCAGCTATAGAAGAAAATGTTGATATAATCGGATTATCAGGTTTGATCACTCCTTCCCTTGAGGAAATGGCTTTTGTTGCTTCCGAAATGGAGCGCAGAGGATTTACAGTTCCTTTGCTTATTGGCGGCGCCACTACCAGCGAAATGCATACTGCTGTGAAAATTGCGCCCGAATATCATAACCCGGTTATACATGTTCGCGACGCATCAAGAGCTACAGGAGTTGTAGCAGCGCTGCTTTCGGCTGACGGGAACAAACCGTTTGTAGATTCCGTTACCGAAAAATACTCAACCTTACGTCATAAACACGAAAGTACAAGGGCCGGGGTTACTTATGTTTCACTCGAACAGGCAAGGGCAAACAAGTTCAAAATGGATTGGAGCAGCTATAAACCTGTAAAACCTTCGTTTTTAGGAGTAAAGCATATTGATAATTATCCGTTGGAAGAAATCAGCCGCTATATCGACTGGACTTTCTTTTTCCATGCCTGGAAAATCAGCGGGAAGTACCCGGCCATTTTCGATGATCCTTTGAAAGGCATTGAAGCGCGCAAACTTTTCGACGATGCCCAGGAAATGCTGAAGCAGATTATTGACAAGAAAATGGTCCAGGCAAATTGTGTTTTTGGATTTTTTGAAACAAATGCTACCGGCGACAGCATTGAGTTAACTCTTGAGAATAAAGAGAAAACGATGCTTCATTTCCTTCGTAATGAAGAAGAAAAAGAACCTGGAATTCCGAATCTTTCACTCTCCGATTTTATAGCTCCAAAAGAAACAGGGTATACCGATTATATAGGTTTGTTTGCCGTTACTGCAGGACTTGGAATAGAGAAATGGGTGAAAGAATTTGAAGATGAGAATGACGATTACAACGCCATTATGATAAAAATTCTCGCCGACAGGCTTGCAGAAGCTTTTGCAGAATTGCTTCATGATAAAGTCCGGAAAGAATATTGGGGTTATGCAAAAGATGAGAATCTGACAATCGAAGAAATCATTCACGAAGGATATGCAGGTATTCGTCCCGCTCCTGGTTACCCGGCTTGTCCGGAGCATAGCGAAAAAGGTACTATTTTCGAATTGCTCGATGCCAATAAAACCGGCATTACGCTTACCGAAAATTTCTCCATGTATCCGGCGGCAGCAGTTAGCGGATACTATTTTGCCAACCCTGAATCCCAATATTTTGCCGTTAGCCGTATCAGCCGCGAGCAGGTTGAAGATTATGCTTTACGAAAGAATTTAACAGTTAAGGAAGTCGAAAGGCTTCTGGCATCAAACCTGAATTATTGAGAACAGGATGGAAGTCGGAAGTCAGAAGCCAGAAGTCGGAAGACGGAAGTCGGAAGTCAGAAGTCGAAAGCCAGAAGTCAGAATAGGATGAAGACATAGATTAAATTGAAATGATTTATAAAAAAAATACTTACTGCTGTGATTAAAGATTTGTGTTAGGAATAAATCCACGACAAAGAGTCTTCCGACTTCCAACCTCTTTAATTGCAGAATAAAACATACAAGAAGAACTATCCCATGAAAGTTACCGAGTACATTGCCCAGAGTAAAGGAAAAACGCTTTTTACATTTGAATTGCTGCCTCCGCTAAAAGGCGAGAATATCAATTCCATCTATCAGACTATTGATCCGCTGATTGAGTTCAATCCTTCATTTATCGATGTTACATATCACCGCGAGGAAGTTATTTTTAAGGAACGCGAAGATGGCCTGCTCGAACGCCGAACCGTTCGCAAAAGACCGGGAACTGTTGGCATTACAGCCGCAATCAAATTTAAATATGGCATTGATGTTGTTCCTCACCTGATCTGTGGCGGATTCAGCCTGGAAGAAACCGAAAATGCGCTGATTGACCTGCAGTTTTTAGGAATAGATAATATTCTGCTGATCAGGGGCGATAATTTAAAAGGTGAAAAACAATTTAAGGCACAACCTGACGGGCACCGATATGCTGTTGACCTTGTGAAACAGGTTATCAGGCTAAATAATGGGATTTTTCTTGAAGAAGATATTCTTAATCCTGTTCCAACCAATTTCTGTATAGGCGTCGGCGGTTATCCCGAAAAGCACCTGGAATCACCAAACCTGGCTACGGATTTGCAATATCTGAAAGCAAAAGTGGATGCCGGGGCCGATTATATTGTTACACAGATGTTTTTTGATAATGCAAAATATTTTGAATTCGAAAAAGCGTGTCGCGAAACAGGTATTACGGTTCCGATCATTCCCGGATTAAAACCGCTTTCAATGAAATCACAGCTTTCCACACTACCTCGCACCTTCTCTATCGATATTCCGGAAGAACTAGTACTTGCAGTTGAAAAGTGCACTGATAACCAGCAGGTTCGCCAGGTTGGCGTGGAATGGGCCATTCAGCAATCGAAGGAGCTGATTAAATTCGGCGTTCCGGTGCTTCACTTTTACACCATGGGAAAATCGGATAATATCTGCAAAATTGCAAAAGCTGTTTTTTAACAGCCGAAGCTTTTCTGATTTATCAAAAATACCTGTACCCTGATGTTTCAATATTAGTAAAGCAGACTTTAAAGCCTTTTTTCTACATTTGCGTTTTAAACTCAGCAAATGCCAATTTACCAGGATATTCTTAAACGCACGGAACTGGGCAGCAAACAACTTGCTGTTCTTGTTGATCCTGACAAATTACAGAATAAAGACGTCGAGAACATTGCCATAAATGCGGCAAAATCGGGAGTTGATTACTTTTTTGTAGGAGGTAGTCTGCTCGTTAACAATGAACTGGATCAATGCATCAAAACGCTGAAAGCAAACAGCGAAATTCCTGTAATCCTTTTTCCCGGCAACAATATGCAGCTTAGCTGGAAAGCGGATGCTATTCTGTTTCTTTCCTTAATCAGCGGGCGTAATGCCGAAATGCTGATAGGACGTCATGTTATCGCGGCTCCTTATCTGAAACTAAGTCCGCTCGAAGTAATTTCCTGTGGATATATGCTGGTCGAAAGCGGAAAAGCTACGGCTGTTCAGTATATGAGCAATACTATGCCGATTCCTTCGGATAAACTGGATATAGCCATCTGCACAGCTATAGCCGGTGAAATGCTTGGATTAAAATTGATTTACCTGGAAGCCGGAAGCGGCGCCCAGCATAGTATTCCGATTTCAATGATTGAACAGGTTAAACAAAATTTAACTATTCCTTTAATTGCGGGTGGTGGTTTACGTACACCCGAAGCTGTAAACCAGGCAGCTGTTGCAGGCGCAGATATTATTGTGATAGGAAATGCGTTTGAAAAAAATTCGGGGATGATCTCAGAAATGACGGACGCGGTTCATACGGCATCGAAAAATATAATTTAACAAAATTCCTCAATCAATATTTATGAATAAAACATCAACTTCCCTCCTACTGGCATTGCTTCTAATGCTTGCATCACAATTATTTGCGCAGCAAAAACAACTGGCAATTGAAGATCTGATGAACCGGAAACTGTATCCTGCGTCGTTATCAAATATCCAGTGGAGAAGCAACAATCTATTTACGTGGAATGCAAATAACTGCATTATTCAAGGCGCGGTGAAAACCGGGACTGCTGATACTATTCTTTCGCTAGATGCGCTTAACAAAATAGTTGAAAAGAACCAGCTAAAAAAACTAAAAAACATGCCTGCTTTTAAATGGGAAAGCGAAAATGTTTTCAGATTTTCCAATGATTCAAAAATTATCAGGTTTAATATGCTTACCAACAATCTGACTGTAGTCAACAGCTTTGAAGCGGAAGGAGAGAATTCTGAGTTTGAGCCAACTACGGGCAAAATTGCTTTTACAAAAGAAAACAATCTTTTCGTTTCTGAAAATGGAAAAACCGTGGCTGTTACCAACGATTCAGATAAAGGAATTGTAAACGGCAAAACTGTTCATCGCAATGAATTCGGCATTGATGGCGGAATATTCTGGTCACCGAAAGGAAACCTGCTGGCATTTTACCGCATGGATGAAACCATGGTAACCGAATATCCTTTGGTTAATATTGACGAACGCGTCGCAAAAGTTGAATATATACGTTATCCAATGGCCGGAATGGCAAGTCATCATGTAACTGTTGGAGTATTTAATCCGGTCATAAACCAGGTTATTTTTCTGAAAACCGGTGAACCAGCTGAACAGTACCTTACCAATGTTACATGGAGTCCCGACGAAAAATATATTTTTATTGCCGTTCTCAACCGTGATCAAAACCATATGTGGCTGAATAAATACGATGCTGCGACCGGAGATTTTGTAAAAACGCTCTTTGAAGAAACGGATAATGAATATGTGGAACCTTTGCATGGTCTCGATTTCCTGAAAACCAATCCTACACAGTTTCTCTGGCAAAGCCGTCGCGATGGGTTCAACCATCTTTATCTGTACGATGTTGAAGGGAACCTGGTAAAACAAGTTACTAAAGGAACATGGGAAGTTACATCCTTCCAGGGTTTTGATCCGAAAGAAACAAAAATATTCTACACTTCCACACAGGAAAGTCCATTGCAACGGCATCTGTATTCGGTTGAACTGAAAACCGGCAAGACAATTAAATACACAACCGAAAAAGGAACTCACAACACCTTGGTTTCACCTGATGGCAAACTGATTATTGACCGTTTGAGCAGCCTGGAGGTTGGATCGCGTACAGTGCTTATTAACGAAAAGGCTGTTGTGGTAAGAGTTATAGCAGAAGATGTTAACCCATTAAAAGATTACAAACTTGGCGTAACCTCATTTGTAACTTTAAAGGCTGATGACGGAAGTGATTTATATGGCAGGCTGATTTTGCCGGTTGGATTTGATCCTTCAAAAAAATACCCGACCTTGGTTTATGTTTACGGTGGGCCTCATTCTCAGCTTGTTTCGGATACCTGGCTAGGAGCTTCGAACCTGTATTTCAACTACCTTGCAACCAAAGGGTATATAGTATGGACACTCGATAACCATGGAACTTCGAACCGCGGCGCTGATTTCGAACAGGTAATTCACCGCCACCTTGGCGATATCGAAAACAAGGATCAGATGGTTGGCGTTACTTACTTGAAATCACTTCCTTATGTTGATGGAAGCCGTATAGGTATTGACGGATGGAGTTATGGCGGATTTATGACGCTAACCATGTACTTACGGAATCCTGGCGTGTTTAAAGTTGCTACCTGCGGCGGCCCGGTTATCGACTGGAAATATTATGAAATCATGTATGGCGAGCGCTATATGGATACTCCCGAGCAAAATCCGGATGGATATAAGAAAGCCTGCATCCTGAATTATGTGGATCAGCTCCAGGGGAAATTACTGGTGATTCATGGCGCGCAGGATAATACGGTTGTGTGGCAGAACAGCCTGCAATTCATACAAACCTGCATCAAAAAAGGCAAACAAGTAGATTATTTCGTATATCCACAACACGAGCATAATGTTAGTGGTTCTGACAGGCTTCACCTCTATAAAAAATTGGCGGAATATTACGACCAGAATCTTTAAGCTTTCGTAAATCACATTATTCAGATCGGAATATTTTTCAGTACAAACCGCACTAAATCAGCAATATAATACCTGGTTTCCTTTTGTGGTGTTCGTTAATGCTTTGTTAATATTTCAAAACACATGTAACAATTGACATAATTATGCGTTACTTTGTAACCTGAATCACTGAAATGCTTAAGAAGGCCGGCAATATCGCAATAATTTTACTCCTATTGATTGCAACAGGTGGTATACCTGTTACGCGTCATTATTGCGGTAAAGCCGAAATGTCCTTTTCAGTCTATTCAACACCAAAATCCTGTTGCACAGGGCACTGTGACAAATGTCATAATGTATTCAAATTTTCAAAGGTAAACGACAATTTTGAGGCTGGATCTTCAGCCTCAGCTCAGGAACTAACTGAAATTGTCACTTTACACACAAGCTTTTTTATTGATTTATTCGATGTTGTAAATAGCTCAGTTCCTTTTGATTTCTCTAATCATCGAGCTATTTTTATACAAAAAGCCGGCCATTCGCCGGCATCCTTTGGCAATTTCCGTTGCTGAAAACCTCCTTTGTGTGGGAATTTCTCTTCTTAGTACTTTGAGCATCCAATAACATCAAGTTTTATTGCTTACTTAAGTATTTGGATTCCTATTAGCTACCATTTCCTTTTCCCCCATCATTCCATTCATTTATAAATCAAAGAATGTCATCGATTTGACATTCTATTACTGATGTTGCTGTCCTGATTTTATAGTGGAAGCAATGCAGACCCCAATTCACTCAGCACTAAATCTAAAAATAATGAAAACCATTCTTTCAATTACAAGCGGATTAATTCTCATTACTCTATTCACTTTCGGCTGTAAAAAAGATAGCAGTAACCAGGAATTACTTACTTCCCAGCTTCAATCAACCGAAAAACATTTACAGCAAAGTTACCAGATTGCAAAAACCAATGATGATTTGCTCAAAGTTCAGGTAACTGCCGGTGGTCATTTTACTGATATTAATGCAATGATGGAGGACAGCCTATACCATAGGAACGATTCACTTTGTAATGCATATTACCTCACTTACTGCAAGGATATTATGGATGGCGACAATATGATGGGTGGCAGCATGATTGGAGGAAATACCATGCACGGCAGCGGCATGATGGCTACTCATACTTTTATAGGTGACACTGCCATTGTAAATCAATGTTTCCGCAATCTGAATACTATTCATCAAGCTCACTCAACTCATCATCCGATTAAATAATCAGGTTATTAGTCTGACCAAAAAGATTTGATCAAACCTGATCTCACAATTATTCATCATCTAAAACTAATCGAAATGAAAAAAATAGTGATTATTACAAGCTACATGCTTTTATTCATGAGTCTTACATTTGCGCAAACCGGAATAAGTACACCTAATAGCCAGAAAGATACACCCAAAGGCTTAACTTATACCTGTTTCATGCACCCCGAAATCAGTAGCGATAAACCAGGGAAATGTCCTAAATGCGATATGGATCTTATACAAAAGGCAAGCGTTCAATATACCTGCCCTATGCATCCGGATGTTGTAAGCGATGCTCCTGGTAAATGTTCTAAATGTAAAATGGCTTTAGAGTTGAAATCCTCAACGCTATATTCATGCCCTATGCATCCTGAAGTCACTTCGAAGGAACCGGGCAAATGCCCGAAATGTGGGATGAAACTTCAGAAATCAAAAGATGAGAATAATAAAATGAAAATGGGATGTTGCATGTAATTCAGAGCAATATTTTAATTTCAATCCTCTTTAATTAAAACTAAATTTGTTAATCAATAATTCCTCTAAAAATGAAAAAATCAATCTTAATAGTCATGGTGGCAGTTTCTTTGGTATTAACATTCAGCTCTTGCAGCAATTCAACTCCAAAAAGTACAGCTGTTGAATCAACTAATGCCACGAAAGAAGTCTACACCTGTACCATGCACCCTGAAGTACGCAGCGACAAACCCGGCGATTGCCCCAAATGTGGGATGAAACTCGTACTAATGGAAACCGATGATTCAACTCATAAGCACAACCAAACCGATACTACTCATATGATGAAGTAAATCAGCTTGTTTAAATTATGACTGTCAGACTGTTTATATAACAGGTAGATGGTTTGGCAGTTATACTTAAAAAATTAAACCGAATTATTAGAATTCAGATAAAAAATAATTAGATAACTCATGTTTAACCGACTTGTCAAATACTTTCTCGAAAACCGGCTCATCACCTTTATCTTCCTGATTACCTTCATTGTATTGGGAGTTGTATTTATGCCGTTCAGCTGGAATTCAGGATTCCTTCCGCGCGATCCCATTTCAGTGGATGCCATTCCGGATATTGGCGAAAACCAGCAGATTGTCGCTACCGAATGGATGGGGCGTTCACCCAAAGACATACAGGATCAGGTTACTTACCCGTTAACTACTGCATTGCTTGGTATTCCGGGTGTTCAAACCGTGCGAAGCACTTCTATGTTTGGCATGTCTTTCATTTACATTATTTTTAAAGATAATGTAGAATTTTACTGGAGCCGTTCGCGGATTCTGGAAAAGCTGAGTTCTCTGCCTTCAGGAACTTTGCCTGCCGGAGTACAACCAACTCTTGGTCCTGATGCGACAGCATTGGGCCAGATTTTCTGGTATACTCTCGAAGGTCGTGATCCCAAAACAGGAAAACCGAACGGGGGGTGGAATCCTCAGGAACTCCGTACCATACAGGATTATTATGTTAAATATGGCCTTTCTACTGCCGAAGGAGTTTCCGAAGTCGCTTCAGTCGGAGGGTTTATTAAAGAATACCAGGTTGATTTAAATCCCGAAGCCTTGAAAGCATTCAATGTTTCTGTTATGGACGTGATGAATGCGGTGCGTAAAAGCAACCTCGATATTGGAGCCGAAACCATGGAATTGAATAATGTGGAATACATTATCCGTGGTTTAGGATATGTGAAAAATCTGGAAGATCTTGAAATCTCTGTGGTTGCCGTACGAAATAATGTTCCCGTTAGAATTAAAGATGTGGCGCATGTAGCATTTGGTCCGGCTACCCGACGAGGCGGACTCGATAAAGCCGGTTCTGAGGCAGTTGGCGCTGTGGTAGTTGCGCGTTATGGCTCAAATCCCATGGACGTGATCAATAATGTGAAAGACAAGATAAAGGAAATTGAAGCCGGAATGCCTCAGAAAACATTACCCGACGGGTCTGTTTCCAAGGTAACTGTTGTACCTTTTTACGATCGTACCGGATTGATCAAAGAAACCATCGGCACACTGGAATCAGCTCTTTCGCACGAAATCCTGATAAGTATAATTGTGATAATTATACTGGTCATGAACCTCCGTGCATCCCTCATCGTTGCGGGATTATTGCCAATTGGTGTATTAATGACTTTTATCCTGATGCGGATTTTCGGTATTGAAGCCAACATTGTTGCATTATCAGGGATTGCCATTGCAATCGGAGTAATGGTCGATATCGGGATTGTGGATGTTGAAAATATTCTACGGCACCTTGAAATGCCCGAAAACAAAGGTATCCGAGGCAAAAAACTGATGGATGTGATTTACCAGGCAACAACCGAAGTAAGGGCTGCGGTAGTTACTTCCATTGCAACAACTATCGTCAGCTTCCTTCCTGTTTTTGCCATGCAGGCAGCCGAAGGAAAGCTGTTTCATCCGCTGGCTTTCACCAAAACTTTCGCTTTGATTGCAGCCTTTATTTTGGGAATTGTTGTACTCCCAACGTTAACGCATATCTTCTTTTCCATCCGGATTGATACAAAGAAAATCCGTAAATTCTGGAATGGAGGATTGATACTGGCAGGGATACTCGCAATCGTCTTCTGGCATACCTGGCCTGCCCTGGCATTGATTGCGGTCGGAATAAATAATCTGCTGGATTACCGCTGGCCTGAAAACAGGAAAGAGTTTCCAAATTATATCAATATCGCTCTCACCGTGCTGGTTGCGGCTTATTATTTGTCAATAGAATGGTTGCCCTTAGGCGCTCATAACAGCACACTTATCAACTTCATTTTTGTTGCGGGAATAATCGCCGTGATCCTGGCTATCCTTATGGCGATGGTGCATTTTTATGAAGATATAATGCGCTGGGCATTGGAAAACAAAGGCAAGTTCCTGATTATTCCTTTAGTAACTTTAGTATTCGGTTTGCTGGCCTGGCAGGGATACGATAAAATATTCGGTTTTGTTGCTTCAGGCGCTGAAAAAACCGGGTGGAAAAATATCAGGCAAACCGCAGCATGGAAAGGATCTGCTAAAACATTTCCGGGAACCGGGAAGGAATTTATGCCTTCCTTAAACGAAGGTTCATTCCTTTTGATGCCAACCAGTATGCCTCATTCGAGCATCGAAAAGAACCTTGATTATATTGAAACCCTCGATAAACGACTTTCAACTATTCCTGAAGTCGAAATTGCGGTAGGTAAATGGGGCCGCGTAAATTCGGCGCTTGACCCGGCTCCTGTGCAAATGTTTGAAAACACAATTAATTACCGACCGGAATATGCGTTGGATGAAAACGGTCAGCGAATGCGTTTTAAGATTGACAAAGACGGAAATTACATTTTTAAAAACGGTTCAAAATATAACCTGGATAAAAATGGTTTCCGTTCTATTACAACCGACAGCCTTGTTCCTGATAAAAATGGAGAGTATTTCCGGCAGTGGAGGCCCGGGATCAGGAAACCGGATGATATCTGGAATGAAATTGTTAAAGTCACCAATATTGCAGGCCTGACTTCAGCCCCTAAACTGCAACCTATCGAAACCCGACTGGTAATGCTTTCAACCGGAATGCGTGCACCCATGGGATTGAAAGTTTCTGGACCCGACCTGGATGCTATCGAAAAAGCTGGACTTCAGCTTGAACAGGCTTTAAAAGAAATACCCTCCATCAATGCTTCCTCTGTATTTTACGATCGGGCTGTTGGCGCGCCTTACCTCGAGATCAGGCTTAACCGCGAAGCGATGGCACGTTATGGAATGACTGTAAATGATATTCAGGAAGTGTTGCAGGTAGCCGTTGGCGGAATGGCACTATCATCTTCTGTTGAAGGACGCGAACGGTTTCCCATGAGGGTTCGATACGCCCGTGAGTTGCGCGACAATCCTGATGATCTCAATCGAATCCTTATCCCAGCCAGCAATGGCGTTCAGGTTCCATTAAGCGAAATCGCCAATATTGATTATTCCCGGGGCGCTCAAATGATCCGGAGCGAAAATACGTTTCTGAACGGGTATGTTATTTTTGATAAGAATGAAGGAAAAGCTGAAGTGGATGTGGTACAGGAAGCGGAAAAAATCCTGCAACAGAAATTGAGTTCCGGTTCATTGAAATTGCCGGATGGAGTATCTTATAAATTCGCGGGCAACTACGAAAATCAACTGCGGGCCACTAAGCGGCTGACTATCGTAATTCCAATAAGTTTGCTGCTGATATTACTCCTGCTGTATTTACAGTTCCGAACGGTTACAGCTTCTCTTATCCATTTTTCAGGAGTATTTGTAGCCTTCGCCGGCGGATTTATTATGCTTTGGCTCTACGGCCAGGGCTGGTTTATGAATTTTTCCGTTGCCGGAATTAACCTTCGGGATATGTTCCAGATGCATACCATAAATCTGAGTGTAGCGGTCTGGGTTGGGTTTATAGCCTTGTTCGGAATTGCTACCAACGATGGAGTAATTATGGGCACCTATATTCACCAGGTTTTCGAAGACCGGCACCCTGCTACTATTCACGAAGTTCGTGAAGCGGTAGTAACTGCCGGTTTGAAACGTGTTCGTCCCGCCATGATGACCACGGCAGTTGCGGTCATAGCTCTGTTACCGGTTCTTTCATCTTCGGGCAAAGGCTCTGATATCATGATCCCCATGGCCATTCCAATGTTTGGCGGAATGATTATACAAGTGATGACAGTATATGTTGTTCCTTTATTCCAGGCAATTTGGAGGGAAAGGGGATTAAAATAGAAATAAATTGAGATACATTGAAATAAATTGAAATAAATGGAGATACAATGAAATCAACTGGAATACATTAAAAGTGGCAGTTATTTGCTGGATTTATAACAACAGCCAATTTACTCTATATCAATTGTAATTCCACTGTATTTCAACAGTATAACAATAAAATAATACTTAAAATTGTTTAAAAATATAAATCATGGAAAACAAGCCTTATATAACATTAAAAGATCTTAAAGTATATCAGTTGGCACGGAAGCTTTCTTCAATAGCTTGGAATATATATTCACAAATGAGTTTCGAAGAGAAAAAAATCATAGGTGATCAGTTTATCCGGTCGACAGATTCGATAGGAGCCAATATTGCCGAAGGGTACAGCCGGTTCCATTATTTAGATAAAGTTCGGTTTTACTATAATGCAAGGGCCTCTCAGTCAGAAGCATCCGATCATTGGATTGAATTATTATTTGAAAGAAATAAAATCCCAAAAGACATCTTCGACGAATTTACCTCAACTTCCAAAGAACTTCAAATCAGATTAAACAACTTCATCACACATACTAAAGATGAAAAAGAGAAATAAATACACGCTTTTACCAAAAATTATCGTAGCAGGTATTGCAATGTATATCAATGTATATCAATGTATATCTGCGTATTCTCAATCTGATTCTTTGTATAGTTATATCGATATTGCTACAAGAAACAATCCAACTGTCATTCAACGATATTACGAGTATGAAGCTGCCTTGCAGAAAGTACCACAAGTTGGCAGTTTGCCAGATCCTGATATAAGCTTAGGAGTATTTCTCAGCCCAATGGAGCAACTAAGTGGAAATCAATGGGCCGATATCAGGCTAATGCAAATGTTCCCGTGGTTCGGTGTATTGAAATCAGCAAAAGACGAAATGAGCCTGATGGCAAATGCCAAATATGAATTGTTGCGCGATGCCAAATTGCAGGTTGCCTTCGATGTACAACGCTCATGGTACGAACTGCAGAAGATTAAGCAGAATATCCGGATTTCGGAGAAGAACATTGAAATATTACAAACAATAGAAAGGTTAGCTATAGTCAGGTTCAAAGCTGCTCCCGGTGGAAATGGTTCTTCACCACCGGGTAGAAGACAATCTCCGATAACAGCGCAAAGCTCTGATTCCGGTTCATCCGGTATGAATACCATGGGGAACAGTTCAGGTAATTCAGCCGTAACCACGATTCAGGCAGCATCAGCAATGCCGGGAAATGCAATGAGCTCTTCATCAGGTAATTCAGGATTGACAGATGTTTACAGGATTCAAATTGAGATGAATGACGTTGAGAACAGTGTTGAACAGCTGAAAAACCAATTCAATACACTTGCCGCTCAGTTTAACAGTTACCTTAACAGACCTACGGATGCTATTGTTACAGTTCCTGACACTTTAATTTCTGATAATTTTCCACTTTCTCAACTGGCATTATCCGACTCTGCATTTGGCAATAATCCCATGCTTGGAATGCTCCGCTTTGAGCAAAAATCGCTCGATGCCCGAAAGCAAATGGTTAAGCAGATGAGCTATCCCATGGTTGGAATTGGCGTAAATTATTCGGTGATTAATAAAAGCGAAATGTCGACTTCTTCCATGAATGGCCGCGATATGATTATGCCAATGGTTACCGCTACTTTGCCAATCTATCGGAAAAAATATAAAGCAATGCAGTTTGAAGCGGACTTACTAAAATCAGCGAACATACAAAGCTATAAAGCTACTGCAAATGAGCTGAATAATGAATATTACCAGGCTCTGCAACTTTACCAGGATGCGGAACGCCGGGCAAAACTCTACAGAAATCAGCAAGATCTAGCTTCAAAATCGCTGGATATTTTAATGAAAAGCTTTGCTTCTTCAGGTACTGATTTAAGCGAAATACTTCGGGTTCGGCAGCAAACTCTTGATTATGAATTCAAGCAAATGGAAGCAATTGCCGATAAGAATATTTCCATTGCATGGCTCAAACGATTAATGGCATTTTCACAGTAAATCAAATCTTTAAAATGAAAAATATTCTTTCAAATAAATATCTAAGTTTCGGCCTTATTCTGCTTGGTGGAATTTTTCTCGGCTGGCTTTTCTTTCATTCTTCATCCAAAACGGAAGACAAACACAGCCACGCTGCTGAAATTACTAAGGGCGCCATCTGGACCTGCTCCATGCACCCGCAGATACGAATGACAGAGCCTGGTAAATGCCCGATTTGTGGTATGGACTTAATTCCTCTCAATCAAAGTGGCGCAACAACCGATCCTGACGCAATTCAAATGACTAAGGAATCCGCGCAACTGGCTAATGTGCTGACATCCGTTGTTTCAAAACAAAATCCTGTAAAAGATATCCGCCTATATGGCAAAGTGCAGGCTGATGAACGCTTGCTTCAAAGCCAGGTTTCCTATCTTCCCGGCCGAATCGAGAAATTGTTTGTAAACTTTACCGGGGAAGTTGTACGTAAAGGTCAAACCCTGGCATTAATTTATTCTCCTGAGCTGGTTACAGCCCAGCAGGAATTACTCGAAACGGTGACAACTAAAACTACTCAACCTGTGCTTTATGAAGCGGCAAAAGACAAGCTTCGCCAGTGGAAGCTTTCCGAAAGCCAGATTGCAGCTATTGAAAATTCCGGCAAAGTGAAAACGGATTTTGAGGTTTTTGCCAACACCAACGGTATCGTTTCTGCCAGGCGAGTTAACAGCGGCGATTATGTTTCGCCCGGCTCTGTATTATTTGATGTTACTGATCTTTCACATATCTGGATTATGTTCGACGCGTACGAGAGTGATCTTCCATACCTGTCGCAGGGACAAAAAGTTACGTTTACCATTCAGGCCTTACCAGGAACAGAATATTCAGGAAATATAAAATTTATTGATCCTGTGCTTGATCCTGTTACCCGTGTGACAAAGATCAGGATTGAAATGAATAACCAGGGGGGAAAATTAAAACCCGAAATGTTTGCTACCGGCATTATAAATGCTAACCTGAATCAATACAAAAACAAACTTGTTATTCCCCGCTCTGCCGTTTTATGGACAGGAAAACGCTCCGTTGTATATGTGAAACAAGCCGGAAGTGATGAACCCGTTTTCAAAATCCGCGAAATAGAGCTCGGACCCATGCTGGGCAATAGTTATGTGGTTGAAAACGGACTCTCGGATGGTGAGGAAATTGTAACACAAGGCGCTTTTAGTGTGGATGCCTCAGCACAACTCGAAGGCAAACCAAGTATGATGAATCCAAAAGTCGGGCAAACAAATACAATGCCCGCAATGGATATGCCTGCTTCCGGCAAACAAGCTGAAATTCAATCTCCGGCGGCGAAATCAAGTCCGGTATCAATGCAAAATGCTACGTTTATCGTCTCAGGTAATTGCGGAATGTGCAAGGATCGTATCGAAGAAGCTGCCAAATCGGTGAAAGGAGTTTCAACTGCCGATTGGAATGTAAAATCGAAGATTATAAATGTTGAATACAATAATGCTCTGGCCTCTATTGAATCTATTCAAAAAGCCATAGCCATAGCCGGGCATGATACAGGAAAATACAAAGCAGATGATCAAACATATAGCTCACTGCCGGAATGTTGCCTGTATAGGAAATGATAGTTGCATAACAGACAATTATATTAAAAACCCGGCTGACACAATTTAATTAACAGTCTCTCCGTTACCGTCAGGCTGATTGCCTGATGAACACTCCATTTCCCCCATAGTCCATCCATTTCTACCTGGACTATTTCCAACAGCTTCTGCTATAAAAGTGGTTTAAAACCCCTTCTATACCAGAGGCTGACTCGCCTCGGCGAAACCGCTCTTTTGCATCGTTTTCGAATGCTACGAAATCATTGTTTTGTCTTTCATATATCCTGTCCAGTTTATGAATTTTTCTTGACACAGTTTATTTTACAGTCTATACAAGGTGCAGCACACCGAAATCATTGGTGTATAGATTTTGACTCATTTTGCACATTTACCTTGTATTTTTTAGGTATATATCACATCCTATTCTACTGATTCTATGTAAAATAAATGCTTCTCAGCCAATTCTTAGTAATAAAATTTATACTGTCTACAGAACAAGAAACATCCCTGTTAAATCAGTAAAGTATAACATTGTTTTTCAAGCATTTAAGCCAATATTTTCTTTAGACAGCCCTGGAATTTGGGTCTTATGTGGCATAACAATAACGTCTCCATTTATCTAAATTACCTGAAAAATTAAGATCATAATATGCAAATCATGCAACTATTTTCCAAAATTATGTAACATTTTACGGCCGAAGTGGCCGCACCTTTGCACTACGAAAATTAACTAACAATTAACAAAATGAAACCCTTCAAACTACTTCTTCTCGGAACGGCCATATTTATGGCGGTTGCCACCCAGGCTCAAGTATCAGTAAATGTTAACATTGGCACACCTCCATTGTGGGGGCCAGCTGGATATTCGAACGTGCAGTACTACTACCTCCCCGATGTGTATGCCTACTATGATATTAATGCGTCCATGTTTATTTACCAGAACAATGGAGTATGGATTCACAGAACATATCTTCCGACTCGCTACCGGACTTATGATTTGTACAATGGATATAAAGTTGTAATGACCGATTATCACGGATCCAGACCATATTACAACCATAATGAGTATAAACACAAATATGCCAGAGGTTACCGCAGCCCGGAACAGCATAATATAGGTTCCCGAAACGATTATGATAACTCAAAATGGAGTAGCCAGTTTAGAAGCCAGCCCCATAAATCATCGGACTACAGTAAAAGCAAAGAAAATGGGCATAGAAATGGAGAATTTAACAGACAAGGCAATAATACGAATTCAAAAAAAGGAAATAATAGTCATGGTGAAGGACATCGCGAAGGACACGGGAAAAAGTAATACATACGAAAACCCGCAATCTTTATGACCTAAATATCTATAAATTAAATAACTATAACAAAAATTAAACAAGCAAACTAATGAAAAAAAATATTTTAACCTTATTTTTAGCTCTTATGCTATCGGGAGCAGGAGCATTTGCTCAAAAATCTTATTCTTCGGGTGGACATGGACACACCTTAAACTTAGGTGTAGGTGTAGGTGGGTATTATGGGTACTATGATCGTGTAGGTCATTCGTTACCAATATTAAACATCAATTACGAATTTGATGTTGCCAGGAATTTTACTTTGGCTCCCTTTGTATCTATTTACACTTACAGGAACAATAACGACCATTATCGTGAAACTATTCTTCCGTTGGGTGTTAAAGGAACATATTATCTTGATCAGGCTTTTCATGCCGGGCCAAATTGGGATTTTTATTTAGGAGGTTCGTTAGGATTTGCATTAAGAACCGCAACATGGGATGCCGGTTACGATGGTGTAACATATTATCAGGATGTAAGCCCTATGATCCTCGATTTGCATTTAGGTGCTGAGTATCACCTTAGTAGAAGCGTTGGATTATTCCTCGACCTGTCAACAGGAGTTACAACTCTTGGCCTTTCATTTCGCTAAAAAACTAAACATGCGTTGATTGAATAACAATTATAGTCAGGCAAAAAACCATTCCACCCGGAATGGGTTTTTGCATTTAAAAAAGTATCGAAAAACTTATTACATTTTTTAGTATGATCCCAATTTATACAATGAATAATATATAAAAAAACGACCTGTACATTCTTTACAGATCGTTAAACAATATCTCCTATCAGAGCCACTAATGGGACTCGAACCCACGACCTGCTCATTACGAATGAGCTGCTCTACCAACTGAGCTAAAGTGGCAAAAAAGCCTGCCTGTAAAAGCAAGCAGGCTTTTTCATTGAGTCGGGATGAGAGGATTCGAACCTCCGGCCTCTTCGTCCCGAACGAAGCACGCTACCAGGCTGCGCTACATCCCGAAAATAGCTATGGCACTTTGTGAATAATGCCTTTGTTAAAAGACGATATCCCTGCCATATAATTTACAGCGCAAAATTAAGGAAATATTGCATTTGTATTCTATAGTAATTTATATTTTTTCAATCTCATTTATCGAAACAATACTTTTTGAACGAAAAGCCAATACTTTATCTCCAAATGCAAAATCATTTTATTCTAAAAAGTAAGATATTATTACACAATATATAATATTATATTACATTTTACCACCATTTCTATTAATTATAAAACAATTAATTGACATCCGGAAGGCGCCCGGTTTGCGATGTAGAATTATTATCAATACTTGCCCTGCTTTAAGCTAATTATCGAAGGAAGCATGAGGAGTTTATCCTTCTTTAAGCATAATATATTCACAATCAATACACTATAATTCATGACATAATTCTTAAAAACATGAATCTCCTAAAACCATAACCATGATAATAATAAAACCAAAAATGAAAAACAAAATAACATTGCCGATACTTATTGCTTTGACTGCAGCAATTTTAGTTACAGGTAATTCGTGTCGCAAATCTGATGGAGAACCCATTCCGGTATCCAATAACATACAGGACATGGTAGTTAGTCCTGATTTTAAATTCAAAACCACCCAGGATGTTGGAATAAATGTATATACTCTTGATAATGTAAACGCGCCGGTTCCAAATATGCGGATCGATATTTACACTGACATCCCAGATAATGGGGGTTCATTGCTGGAGAGTGGCATGACTGACTCCAACGGACGATTCCATTCGGATTGCAGAATTGCTACCGGAACAGATTCACTTGCTGTGGGCACTAAAGCCATTGGCTTTTGTAACATGCAAAAAGTCAAAGTGACTAACGGCTCATTGAACCTGACTCTGGGAGGCAAGAACATGAAACAGGGATTAAAAAGCTCCGGCGAATCGCTTTTTAAATCAACAAATTCAATATTCTATCCGCTGGGAACTTATAAGGGTAACGGCGTTCCTAATTACCTCATGAAAACAAATGATGTAATCGATGCATCAATGCTGGCAGATATTAATGCTACGCTTCCGGAATATTCAGCTGCGCCAGCTTCACATCCGCAGTACTTTGCTTCGTCAAACGAACACAACCTTGTTCTTAATGATGCGTGTAACGTGTGGGTGACCTTTGTTTCAGAAGGTGCCGGATATAGAAATGTTTTGGGATTTTATACCTATAAAACCGGAAGCCCTCCTGCCACACCTACAGCTATTGATTCCATTCACATTATATTCCCTAACGTTTCGTTTAGCGGTAGTGGCGGAGGACTGTCATCAGGCAACAAGGTTCATCTGGGTATTTTCCCTCCGGGGACCGAAATTGGCTGGGTATTGATTGCTGATGGCTTCCGGAATGCCACAATCACCACCGGAAACTGGGTGTTATACTCGGATATGAAACTGAATCCTGAAGCAGCCACAGATAAAAAACAGCATACAATACTGTGTAATGACATTGGACGCGGGAAATTCCTTCTGAGTTTCGAAGATCAAAGACGTGATGGTTCTACCGATAATGATTTTAATGATGCTATTTTTTATGTAACTGCTGACCCTATAAGTGCTGTAGCAACAGAAAATATTCCAATACCCAATTACACATCCACTGATACAGATAAGGATGGTATTTCCAATGCCTTCGACAGTTATCCGGATGATCCTGTAAAAGCTTTTAACAATTATTATCCTTCAAAGGACAATTTCGGAACACTTGCCTTCGAAGATTTATGGCCATCACAAGGCGATTATGATTTTAATGATATGGTGGTTGATTACAATTTTAATCAAATTACCAATGGACAGAATAAAGTTGTTGAGATTCAGATAAAAGCCACTCTAAAGGCAATGGGAGCGAGTTATAAGAATGGATTTGGAATTCAATTACCTATATCACCTAGTCAAATTGCTAGCATTACAGGTACTGATGCAAGTGGAACAATTATTTCGAAGAACAACAATGGAACTGAAGCCGGACAGTCGAAAGCAACAATAATTATTTTTGATAACGGGTTTAATCTGCTTCCTTTTCCCGGATTACCATCAGTGGGAGTAAATACAACACCTGGCGTTACGTATGTGGCGCCAAAGGAACTGGATATTACAGTAAAGCTTACTGAACCTGTTAGCCTGATTACTATGGGACTGCCTCCTTACAATCCGTTTATGATCATCAACCAGATCAGGGGAAAAGAAGTTCATCTTATTGATAATCCTCCAACTGACCTTGCGGATAAGTCACTTCTTGGAACCTCACGTGATAACAGCATTCCGGCAACCGGACGCTACTACGTTACAAAAAACAACCTGCCGTTTGCTATTGATATTTCCGGCCATTTCGATTACCCTGTTGAAAAAGCACAAGTTTCAATGGCATATCTCAAGTTTATTTCCTGGGCCGAATCAAGTGGAACACAATACTACGATTGGTTTCAACCAAAAACGAAATATAGGAATACTAACAATATTTATTCACACTAGACCCAGCTTATCCTGAAATTTTAATCTGCCGGATTTGTAAACAGGTCCGGCAGATTATGTTCTGATGATTTTGGATTGTTGTACAACAATTAAAAAATCAACTAATTAACCTTGATAAATCTACCGGTAACCGAAGTGCGTTTTGATCCAAACTGATAAATGTATACCCCGGACTTAATATTACTCACATTAACGCTTGCATTATTGATTTTGCCTGCTTCAGGACTAAAATCTTTGCTAATGATCAGGTTGCCTCTCAGATCATAAATTTTGAGACTAACCATGGAATCCGAATGGCATTTATACGTGATATTCAAAATTGTTCTAACCGGATTCGGGAATAATATAGGTGAAACCGGGAAATCCTTTACCTGATCAGGAATGCTAACGTAGGCGGGATCAAATTCGAACGCGCCTATGTCGAAAGCAATACCATAAGGCCGTGGATGATGATAAAAGTCAAATACGATAGCTCTAGTATCGGAATAGGCCGAATCAATAAGCGGAGATCCTGGCAATAATGTAAAATCGGTTTCTGACAAACCTGCTTCTGTAAAATTGCGTGTGAAATAATTATTCTTTATCAAAATTTCTGTTGCGGGATTAGTTAGCATTACATACGAATCTACACCTTTAAAACTTGTATGGCCATTTTCATAATAGTCGTAATTACCCGGGTTTATAATCAGGTTCGATGCTATGAGGTT
This sequence comes from Bacteroidales bacterium, assembly GCA_963665485.1. GTDB lineage: Bacteria > Bacteroidota > Bacteroidia > Bacteroidales > UBA4417 > UBA4417. Next base: position 5,208,906 of record OY762227.1, read on the forward strand.
ATTTTTGCTATGAATACTTGAAAACCTGATTCCATCTGACTTAGGATTAATGATATCATTATTCAGAATGTAAACTGATGAATCAGGTTGAATAGTAACATCCGAAATAAAAATACCATGTCGCATCTGGCTGCTATCCAGCGGAAGGTAAGTTCGTCCGGCATCGATTATAATATTATTAAATATTCTATTCCCTCCCAGCCCGTGGTTCTCAATGCCATTTCCTTTACCCTGCCCAATGTAATTATTGTAGCAATCGCATTTGGAACCTCCACCTAGTAGAATTCCAGACATTTGATTATAAAATTCACCCTGGCTGTCGAATAGAATCAGATTATCAAACACCTGACAATTGGATGAGGCAGAACTTACCTGTATACCATCCCATCCGGTATATTTCAGAATATTATTGTAAATTCTCACACCATCAAGAAGGCTTGGAAGCAGCAGAGTATCTGTTCCTGAACAATTCACGGTCTGTCCAAAATACTTGGTACTGCCTATGTACATTCCTTCGTAACTCACTCCCGCGATATAATTATCGTGTAAAACGGAATTATACTGGGTGAACTTATCCCTGGTTGTGGTGAAGGAACAATCGGGATCCGTTTTGGCACTGATTCCAACCCCCTTGCAGTTTTCGACTGAAACATGATCAATTTCAAAATCCGAACTTCCTTCACCAATTCCTATTCCTCCACCATTCGCTACACGTTCAATCCTGAATCCGTAAAAATTATTTATATCACCGGTGCCTGTAAGCCTGAAATATTTGCAGTTCCTGATTGACATGCCATAATGATTATCCGTATTGATAGTAACAATTCCACCACCATTAATTATGATTATCGGTTTATCCTTTTCTCCTTTAAAATTACGAAGCAGAATGTACTGTCGTACTCCATGCCCGAAAACCAAAGTATCACCAGGAAGAACCATGTTATAAGGAGCAAATTGCCCATCAATCAGAGTGGTTAAGGAATCAATTGAATAGCTCCTGTTTTGCGCAAGCAATAATTGACTGCCTGAACAAGCGAACCAGATATAAACCAGCACTATGATTCTCTTCAATAAAAGCATTCACCTGAGAGTATTAATTTCCACGTTTAGCTCTTTCCCAGTTGACCGATTGAGATCCTTTCAGATAACGTTTGAAGCCAAGGAAAACGGATAAGTTCATGATAAAAAAGTAGTAAGGAACAAAAAGCAATTTCACTTTTATCGATTTGTTTTCGAGATACCATCCCAATAATGCGGAACTATAAAACAATACTTGCATCCAGAATAAAGTGCTGAAAAATCCAAAACTGAAAATTCCTTCATTATACGCCAAAAGGTAACCAATTGGAATCAGGAACAAAAGAGAAAGCGGAGCCAGTGTCCATCGCAAAACCCGATGCGAGATGTATTGAAAGGATAAAGTCCCGTATTTGAAAATATTCAATAATGATCGTAATCGTACAACTGACTGAATGCCACCGGCTGAAATCCGTATTTTACGTTTAAGTTCTTCCTTTACATTAGCCGAAGCCGTTTCGATGGCATAAGCTTCAGGATCGTATTGTATGGTATAACCGTTTTGTGCAACACGAAGTGAAATAATGAAATCGTCGAGCAGTGTATCGCGCTCCACTTCCTGGTAAAGTTCAGTGCGGATGGCAAATAACTCACCGGCGGCGCCAACAACGGAATAAAGTTCGGCATCCCATTTTTTTAAAGTCGATTCATATTTCCAGTAAATTCCTTCACCGGCGCCGGCAGCAGCATCTTTATCTTTACTGATAATACGTTTTTCGCCGGATACACAACCTACCGCAGGATCGCTGAACATATTCACAATCCTGCGGATGGATTCTTTGCCAAGCATGGTATTGGCATCGCAGAATACCACAATGGGCGTTTTTACCAATTGCATGCCGCGGTTCATGGCACCGATTTTACCGCTGCGCTGAGACTGATGATGCACTTCGACGTCATTGAATGACCTGAGCAAATCGGGTGTTCCGTCATCCGAACCATCGGTAACCCATACCATATGGAGTTTGCTGGCAGGATAATCGAGCTCGCGCGAATTTTTAACTTTCTCAGTTACAAAATCCTTTTCGTTGTATGCCGCAATAAAGAGGGTTACTTCCGGCTCATAATCAACCTGTTTTTCTTTTTTTCTCGTAAGCCTGAGAATTCGTCTTATTTTAACAATTGCAAACAGGAGAATTCCATAACCTACATAAGAATAGAATACGATAAAAAGCAGCGACCAGAATACAATTTTAAGAGCCAGCATAAAGAAGGTAATTAAAAATTTTCAATTTATTTTTTTTGCGTGAATGTTAAACGCATCAACAATTCCAAATTCAAAAGAAGCAATCTTATTGAGAGTGTTTTTGATAGAATCTTTTCCTGAATGCTTGTTTTCCAGAATAAAAGTGAGATTGGGAAATTCGCGTATAAACTTTTCGGCGCCTCTCAGTACTTCCGGTTCCATACCTTCAACATCGAGTTTAAAAATTATACGATCTTCTTTTTTAATGCCCAACGATTGGTACACCGAATCAAAAGTTCGTATTTCCACTTTAAAGTCCCCTGCCTGGTTTGATCCGGCAATATGCGAAGCGCCTGTATTTACAGGATTATAAACAAAATCTGTTGTGACATTCTGATCGCCCAAACCAAACTGAAAGGCTTTCACCTTACCATTTAATTCATTCAATTCAAGATTGCGGATCAACACATCAAATGTATCTTTAATGGGCTCGAAGGCAAAACATCGGATTCCGTAACGCGACAAGATAATGCTGTATTCACCGGTGCACGCTCCGCCATCAATAAAAACAGAAAACTCTTTGCGGTGATTGAGCAGAAATTTTTTCACACCCCATTCATAATAATAGTTGGCAAACTGAAAATCGTTTGTATTTTTCCTGCAAAAGAACTTTCCGGACGAAGTACGTATAATCCTGTCGTTGCTATGCGAAGATTTGTTTACAATATATTTGACGGAGGCCATTACAGAACCCAGGTCGCCAAACCGCATGTAATCCAGGAAATAGCGTGCATATGTTAAAACTTTCATGCCAATCATATTTTTTTATTCCTAATGTAGAGAATATAATTCTACTGAGTTATACGTTCCCAAACACCCGTTGCCTGATTGAGTTGTTTTATTACTTTGCATGGATTTCCAACAGCGATGGAAAATGGAGGAATGCTTTTTGTAACAACACTTCCGGCTCCTATCTGTGTCCGCCTGCCGATAGTTACGCCCGCGGTTACCACCGAGTTGGCCCCTATATGAACTTCATCTTCAATAACTACAGGTTTAATATCAAGTGGTTGTATACTTGAATTTTTTGTACCATCCTTATATCCATGATTGAAACCACTTACAAAAACATGCTGGCCAAGGCCCGAGCCGTTGCCCATGGTAACCGGACCGATAATTACCGAACCGATGCCAACCCTCACGCGATCGCCAAGCAGTACATTTCCCGAACCATTGTTAACTGTGCAGAAATCCTCAATAGTGGTCAGCTTTCCAATCTCAAAGCGATTCCATGGAAAAACATCGATACGCGATCGCCGCCGGATTAAAGCGCCTTTACCTTTTTTATGAAAAAACGGGTTTAAAAACCAGCGAACCCAGAGACGTGGAAGCGGATTGCGGTTTGGCGTTATCGACCAAAGAACAAATTTCTTGATCTTTGGGTTTGATTTTATTTTCTGTACAATTCCCATGGCAATATTTTTATTAGCATTTATATATGCTCGGTAACTTTTTCAATGGCCTTATAAATTTCAAGTACATTGTTTTCCCAGGTATGACTCAGCGCAAATCTACGTCGTTGTTGCTGCTTCTCAGCGTTGTTTTCGGCAAGCGCTTTTTCAATTAGATCAATATAATCCTGCTGGCTATGGCCCAGGTATGTGAAATCACCGAAGTACTCCATTGCTTTAGTAGCAGTAGCCACCGTGGGCTTACCCATTGCCAGGTATTCGTCAATTTTCCTGGGATAATTCCCAATCGTGGCATCGTTAACAATTTGCGGATTGATGCAAATATCAAAGCCCTTAATGTAACTCGGAAGCAGTGAAGAGTGGCGGGAACCCAGGAAATGAACATTTTGAATATGATGCAATTCTGAACTTTTAAACACTTCATCTTCAGGACCAACCAGAACTACACTCCATTGGGGGCGTTGCTTTGCAATATGCGCAATAAGCTGTATATCAAGCCTCCTCGACGACAGAAAACCCACGTACCCGACAATAGGACAGGAAATGGAAGCAAGGTCGTCAGCAGCTTTGATTTCATGATCAACATCGTTGAACAGCGAAACATCGCATCCCTGGCCCACCATATAGCTGTGTTTGTTGTATTGCAATCCATATGAGGTATACAAAGCCGAATTATTAACAACCACATCCGATTTTTGTATCAATAGCGGTTCGAGCCGTACACCTTGCTTACGCCAATACGGGTTTTTTGTAAGGTAATCGCGCATGTAATATACATACGTTGCGGGTTTCAGAAGTTCTTTCATGTAAAACCCCAAGAACATGGAACTGTCGTTGAACACAATATAATTCTTAAAACCAAGTGTTTTTACTGCCTTCAGAATCGCTTTTGCAAAAATGCGGTTATTCCGTTTGTTTAATAAATCGTAAAGCCATTGGGGCTTTATCCAATTGATTGATTCTACAATCCCAACCGGGTTAAGATTCCATAAATCAGGTTCAAGTTCAACGAGATCAGGCACAATACCTTTCCGGACTTTCATCCTGTGCTGTATTTTAGCTGTATTTTTCTCTTTAAACATGCTCAGCCTGTCGAGCGGAGTATTCACATACAATACGCGGTTGTGCCTGGCAAATTCCATGGCAATATTTTTGCAGTTACTACCTATTTCTATATCCCAGGGCTGTATCCCGATTACAATTATGTCGCGGTTTTGAATCATTTCAGGATTGCTTTAGTATAATCAATTACTTTCCGGCATTAATTTCGCGGTATATCCCGAGTACGCTTTGCGCCATGGCTTTCCACGAAAATTTTGCAGCCTGATCATATCCTTTCCTGATCAAACCGGCATTAAACTCTTTGTCATTTAATATCCTGATCATAGCTTCTGTTATTTCTTCCGGCTTGTAAGGATCAATTATACAGGCTGCCGTTCCTGCAACTTCGGGCATGGATGAGGTATTTGAAGTAATTACCGGAACACCACATGCCATAGCTTCGAGCATTGGAATCCCAAAACTCTCACGCAGCGATGGATAGAGAAATACTTTGCTATGGCTGTAAATTGACGGCAGATCAGTATTTATAACATACCCGGTAAGGATAATCCTGTTGATCAAGGTATTATCGCCGATATCTTCGAGCAGTTTCACGAGTTCAGCGCGATCGTAATCCAGCATTACCAGGTAATAATCGCTGCCTGTTTGTTTGATAAAATCGGAGAAAGCCTTAAGCGTGCCTTTAGTATTTTTCTTTGGATCGGTATTGCCCAGAAAGAAGAAAAAATTATCGGGAAGATGATACTTTTCTTTCACGCGGCGTAATTCCAGTTCGTCTGTAACCGGCTTGAAATGTTCGCTTACCCCGTTATAAACAGCGGTTAGGCGGTTATCACCTTGCATTCCGAAAAATTCGCCGATGCGGTTTTTCTCAAAATGTGAAACTGTAATGATTTTCCTGCTTCTCTTTATGACCTGGGGCACGACTATTTTCCGGTAAGCATTTCCAAATTTCTGGTACGGGGTAGCGCTTCCGTTTAATATCTTGAAGTAACCACTTTCCATATAAATGATATCATGAAGTGTTACCACTAAAGGGATTTCGCAGTTAACCGGAGCGGTATTGCTGGTGCAGTGCAGTATTTCGCAGCCGGCTTTTCGTGCTGCAGCAGGCAATGCAAATTGCTCCCACAGCGGATAAAAACCACCTTCGAGTGGGACAATTTTAAAGTTTGCTGTTTCTTTCAATACCGAATCATCTTCATCGGGTTTCACAAAAACCACATACTCATTCTCATGATCAATTTCCTGCAGGTTACGGATAAGTTCCAGGGCTACCATATCCATACCATGTTTTTTTGTGCGGAAAAGCCGTTGCCCTTCAATGCCTATTTTCATTTTTTTACTCTTTATACGTGAACTGGCAAGTATTGATAGTTTTTATTTCAGATCGAGAAGCGAATTGACATTCTTTTTCCGGTTTATAAATATTTCCCACCAAACTACTATTGTGAGCAGGTTAATAATCTGATTTGCCATAACCTGCTGATGCCAGAACCAATACCCCTGAGTGTTCGCAATGCTGTCGTACTGTTGGAGAAAGGATTGTATTTTTTTCTTACTAAAAATGGCGTCTACTGCATCAGATTTTGCTATAATCTCAAAAATAATTTTTCGCTGGTCCTTATCTTTTAAAAAGATTGGAAGCGGAGCAAAACCACCTTGTTTTTTCCGGTCAGTAATCTCGGTTGGTAGTTTGGGTTTTAAATATTGCTTATGAAGATATTTCGACTTGCCGCTGCCTTTTGAAAGTTCGTCCAACGTGCCATGGAATTTATAATCAACCGGCATTTTCTTCAGAAATTCATACAAATCGGTACTCATGTATGGAAACGAAATTGTATTAGAGAACATATCGGCCACTTTTGAGGCTTTAAATAAAATAACCCCGTCTATAACTTGCTTTATATCAACAAGATAATTGCGACAGAAAAAGAACTGATCAAAGTCAGAGTACGATTTGGGGCTATCTTGAAGGTATTTATAGGAGGGTACTTTGTATCCTAATTTGTTGAGTTTATTTAACTGATATTTGGTAAATCCAAAGGTATCGCTCTGCTGTATATGAAGGATTTTACGATTATGAAACTGGGCCCTGAAAAGAAGATTGTCATTCTCAAAAAGGCTTCCATTACCAACAGCATCAAACAATTTCTGGAAGATTTGAACTCCGTTGTTTTTGAATTTCCAGTGCAAAGCGAGTTCTTTTCCCGAAGTGCCGAAATGCTGGTCATTTCCATCACCACCCAGAATTATCTGCGGTCTTTCGTTGCTGTCTCGCACCAGCTTCATTGCCGAATAATTCAGCATCAGACCGCCTTCCTGAAACGGATCACCCAACGAAGCGACAATCTGCGGAAGATCCATGATTTCAGATCCATCAATTTCATACTCAAAATGTGTGCTTTTATACCTTTCCGAAAGTATTTTAGCCAGTGGAAGTTCTGTCCATGGATTATCTTTAAATCCAATGGAGTATGAAACTACATCTCCGTCATAAATATCACGAAGCTTCGAAATATTGCCTCCTGAATCGTATCCTCCACTTAATAGCAAACCAACCTTGGTTGCGTTTTCAATCCGGCTGGCAATTGCTTTTTGATGCAGTTGTTCATATTCATGTGTAGCTTCTTCAAGCGATATTTTTGAAGTACCTGAACTTGTTATAAAATCCTGAAAATCGAACAAATCAGTTGTTGTGAACGAATTATTTTCAAACTTAAGGATGTTTCCACCGGCTAGTTTCTGAATGCCTTCGATTGAAGTCATTGGTGAAGGAACGTACCCAATACTCAGAAAAGTAAACAGTGCCTCAAAATTTGGCTTGATACTAAATCCGAAAATCGACGTAAAATCAATTAGTTGGGTGGAAAAATAATCATTTGAGTAAAAAAATTGCTTTCCGGCTCCGTGTCTGTCCCTGCAAACGATACATTTATCTTTTTCAACTATGATAATCAGAAAATCCCCGTCGAGTTTTTTGAAAACCTTATCCCCATCCTTTAAATAATCACTCAGAATATTTTCTCTTTTTTCATTAAATATTCGACCAACCAGGAATAAATGTACATTGCCGGAATTGAATTGTTCAAATTGTGACATTTTGGAGAAATCCTGTGAAAGGATTGCCGAGAATAGATTAACTTGATGATCTGAGTTTTTCATGGGTTATTTATTTAAGGCTGTAGAAGAATGTTTTGTATGTATGAATTGCTTGTTGGCACCTTTTATTTTCAACAGTGATCCAAGCATCAGCAGCATTCCTTTTGGCAGGCTGGCCATAGCTTTTAATGTGCCGGTGGTGTAAAACTGACGTGGCACCGAAAACAGAAACGCAAATACGCATAACCCAACAACCAGAATCCACAAGAGGCTGTAAAGTAATGCCGTGCCGGTAATAAAGTTGATCACCATAAAGAATACAGCTGACAGAATAACGGCTCCAAGTAGTAAAATACGGGGAGGCTGGATAAACTGTATTGCCTTATCGAAATAATCGATATTCCCTCTTGCAAATAAGGCTTTCGTGGATGCGCCTATATCCTGACGGAAATAATGCAGCTGTGCCGAAAGCCAGCGCCGGCGCTGATTACTGAAGACTTCTGCTTTCTGTACCTTTTCATCGTACACCAGCGCATCGTCGAGGTAGGCAATTTTGTGATTGTTTTTAAGCATAGCAAGCTCTATCTCCTTATCAAATCCACCAACAGCTGTAACCGAATGCATCATTTTTTTAAAAAACCCGTACCTGAAAGCCATCCCCGAACCGATTATTGCCGACGAAAGGCCAAGCATCCGATGACCTTTACGGAAAATATGGTTGTTGATTTCTTCGCTAATGGCATCAAGTATTGCCAGCGGCGTATCCATATTTTTAGCGGCACGATGCCCCTGTACTGCCATAAAATCTCCTTCAAATGTCGCATTTATCTTTACAAGGAAATCAGCGGCCATTACATTGTCGGCATCCAGCACAACAGCAATATCATAAACGGCGGTAAGTTGTTCCATTGCCTTGTTCAGCGCCTTCGACTTGGTGCTTTTATCAAACTTAACTTCAATTATTATGACCGGGAGTTCCTTTAACCTGGCTATTGTTTCCGGCAGAAACGAGTCAGCAATTATCACCACATCGTACATTTCGGCCGGATAATCCTGTACCAGAGCATTATTAGCGACACCAATTATCACATCATCTTCTTTATACCCGGGAATAAGCACAGCTATTTTTCGCAAAGTAACTTGATTTGGATAAGGCGATTGCCTGTAAAACAGTCCTGCAAAAGCAAACACAAAAATGTAGAGTGTTGAAAGCAACAAAGCAGAACAAACTACAATTTGTATTGCCAGGTATATGGATTGAAATGCCGGATTCATCGTTCTATCAGATTTGGTTATTTATGTTAAAGAACAGGGTTCATATGTATATCTTTAATAAACATATTTTTAACATGCCACAGAATTGCTTTAAGATATGCTATCCCATGCCCCCTTTGCCCTTTAATAAAAAATGTTACCGTATTCTTAGGTACTGAAACAAAAGTCTGGTAAAGGAAAGAAACCAGGAATGAGAATCCATGCACATTGCGCCTCAGGTATAAAACACGGGCACGGTTCATATAATAAGTCTTAAAAGGTGTAAGTCTTCCTGTGGAGATAGATTCTTTATGCAGGACCGTTGAATTATGGACATACCACAATTCATATCCGGCAGCCTGGATGCGGGCACCCCAATCGAGTTCCTCGTAGTAAAGGAAATAAATTTCGGCCATCAATCCAACTTCCTGAATGACTTTCATCGGGATCATCATGGCAGCGCCATGTACAAATGAAGTAGGCTCATCCTTATCAAACTGCCCATTATCCTTTACTCCATATCCATATCCATAGCTGCGCATGGTATATGGATTAATAGGCGCCTGCCCCGAAAACTGAATGGTATCGGGCTGGAAAAAGAATTTTATTTTCGGGCTTACCGCGCCGATTTTAGTATCCGACTCAAGTTTTTCAACCAACGGCTCAATGAATCCGGGATCAACTTCTGTATCATTATTCAGAAAAAGGAGGTACTTCCCTCTGGCGCGCCTCACACCTACATTGTTGCCTCCAGCAAATCCAAGGTTCTCCTTATTTTGTATAAAGACAATTTCGGGAAATGATTTAGCAATTATTGCAGGATCATCATTCGGAGATGCATTATCAACTACAATAATTTCCACATTAGGGTACGTGATATGCCGGAGCGATTCCAGCAAGGCACAGGTAACCTCAGGATGATCATAATTGATCGTGACAATTGAAACCAGGGGATTTTCCATGGCTTGACTTTATTACATGATTATTAAAAGGCAGTTCTCAAAGAAATACAATCAGCATTTCCGGAGGAAATAAGTTTTTGGCGTGTATGTACTGTTTTACAACAACATCTTTTAGGAGCATGAGGAGTTTACAAGTGTAATAATTCAATGCAATAAAATCATTCATAGAAAGCCTAAATGACTTTGAATGAAAATCTACCTGTCGCGGTACATTTTCTCATAGTATTTCAGGTAATTTCCTGAAGTTACTTCATCGAGCCATTTTTCGTTTTCGAGGTACCAGGTAACTGTTTTTTCGAAACCATCGTTAAACTGCACTTCAGGTTGCCATCCAAGATTTTCATAAATTTTAGTAGCATCAATGGCGTAACGAAGGTCGTGGCCGGCACGGTCTTTCACATAAGTGATAAGTTTTTCACTCTCACCTTCCGGTCGACCCAGTTGACGGTCGATTATTCGGCATAGTGTTTTCACGATATCGATATTCTGACGCTCGTTATTTCCGCCAATGTTGTAGGTTTCACCATCAACACCTTTTTCATAAATCAGGTCAATTGCTTTGGCATGATCTTCAACATAAAGCCAGTCGCGTACGTTGGTTCCCTGCCCGTAAACCGGCAATGGTTTGCTATGCCTGATATTATTTATAATGAGCGGGATTAGTTTTTCGGGAAACTGGTTAGGACCGTAATTATTTGAGCAGTTGGAAATTACAACCGGCAATCCATAAGTATGGTGATATGCTCTTACCAGATGATCGCTGCTGGCTTTTGATGCTGAATAAGGGCTTCGAGGATCGTAAGGAGTTGTTTCGAGGAATTTTCCTTCGTCGCCAAGTGATCCGTAAACTTCGTCGGTTGAAACATGGTAGAACCGTTTTCCGTCGAAATTGTCTTTCCAGTAAAAACGGGCCGCGTTGAGCAGGTTTACGGTTCCGACTATATTGGTCATAATAAATTCCTTAGGGCTGGCGATGGACCTATCCACATGCGATTCGGCTGCCAGGTGAATTACTCCGTCGAAACGGTAGGCATCAAATGTTGCCATAATGAATTCTTCATCTACGATATCGCCCTTCACAAATTCGTAATTGGGATAATCCTGAATATCAGTAAGATTAGCCAGGTTACCTGCATATGTAAGCAAATCCAGGTTTACAAAAAGAGTATCCGGGTATTTTTTAACGAGTAGCCGTACCAGGTGTGATCCTATGAATCCGGCTCCGCCGGTAACTAGTATTTTCTTCATATTTTTTTCGAGGAATTAGGTTTTTGGGGTTGGGGGCTGGCGTTTTACCCTCAAAGTATCCCATATTTTACAATTTACTTTTAACTTTATGTTTCTCTCTGCCAGGCCGAGACCCGAGCATCGTGTCTTTACGAGGATTGCCTTTCAGCAAGGGCTTTTTCCCATTTCCAAGCCGATTGCATCATATCGTCGATGTTTTTTTCAGCTTTCCAGCCCAGTTCTTCATTGGCAAAACGGGTATCGGCCCATACCATTTCAATATCTCCCGGCCTTCGCGGCACAATTTTATAGTTCAGCTTTTCGCCGGTAACCCGCTCAAACGCGTTGATAACATCCAAAACAGAATATCCTGTTCCGGTTCCCAGGTTAAATATTTCGAGATCAAGTTTTGATTTATTATTAAGCATACGTTCAACAGCCACCACGTGAGCTTTGGCAATATCAACCACATGTATATAATCGCGGATTGCGGTTCCATCAGGTGTATTGTAATCGTCGCCAAAAACGCTGAGACAACCACGTTTACCAATAGCTGTCTGCGTAATAAATGGGACCAGGTTATTGGGAACGCCAAGAGGCAACTCGCCGATAAGAGCTGTTTCGTGCGCGCCAATCGGGTTAAAATACCTGAGCGCAATTGCATGAATGGGATGTGCAAGAGTAGTAAAACGGAGAATTTCTTCACACATCTGCTTGGTATTTCCATACGATGACCATGCTTGTTTGACAGGTGCTTTTTCTGTTACCGGTAGCTCATCGGGTTGCCCGTAAACAGTACACGAGGATGAAAATACTATATTGGCGATGCCATTGACTTTCATGCCTTCGAGCAGGTTGATGAGTGACTGCAAATTATTCCGGTAGTAATTAAGTGGTTTTTCCATCGACTCGCCAACAGCCTTGAAAGCAGCAAAATGTATTATTCCGCTGATATCAGAATTCCGCTGTAAAAAATCGGCTGTAAGTGCCGCATCCGCAAGATCAAACTGCTCAAACGCAGGCATAATTCCTGTAATCTTTGCAATATTATCGAGTACGTCGATAGTGGAGTTAGAGAGATTATCGACAATAACAACCTCATATCCATTCTGCTGCAGTTCCACAACCGTGTGCGATCCGATAAATCCGGTACCTCCTGTTACTACTATTTTTTTCATTCCAATGCGATTAAATAAGTTAATTTGTGATTTAATGGTTTTTCTGATTGCTTCAAAAATTGCAATTTGTGATAATTCATGACAAAAGTACCAACTTATTCAAAGGTACTATAATTCTTTCAATCGTATTTAACCCTTTACCCTTGCATTATGTTTTTCGCCCCAATATTGAAATGTTTTACGTAAATCGTCAACTTTTAATGGCTTTGTGATATAATCATCCATTCCTAATGCCAGGCATTTAGCTTTATCGCTGCTCATAGCGTTGGCTGTCATGGCAATAATTATCGGCCTTTTATTTTTCATATGTTCAACAATAATACGGGTGGCTTCGCAACCGTCCATTTCGGGCATTTGAACATCCATAAAAATGAGTTCATAACGTTTCCGTTTCACAGCTTCGATAACTTCTAATCCATTGGCTACCAGGTCAGCTGAATATCCGAGCAACTGAAGTACATTTCGGATCATTTTCTGGTTGATAATATTATCTTCGGCAACAAGAATCTCAAAAGGATATTTGGAAGCCACCAGGCTTATGTCATCATCTACAGATAGTTGAGCTGAATTTCCCGCAAAATTTGGGGAAAGCACTTTAAGCAATATATCGGCAAGTTGTGAGTGCTTTATCGGTTTATTTACGTAAAACGCAAACAGATCATGCATTTCATCTGTTTGTATATTAAACCCTATTGACGTAAGCATTATAAGTGGCAACTCCTGTTTTGAAAACATTTTCCTGATTTCCCGGGCCAGCATAATACCATCCATTTCAGGCATTTGCATATCCAGAATCCCAACGTCGAATTTTTTTCCGGTCCTTAAAAGTTCTAGTGCTTTTTCACCTGATTCAACTGTTGTAGATTTCATTCCCCAAAATTCGCATTGCAAATCCAGGATTTTACAATTGGTCGGATTATCATCTACGATCAGGATGTTTCTGCCTGGCAAACTCTGAAGTACTTTGTATGTGGGATTTACTTCGACATTCGGAGTGGTGAACCGGGTTTCAATCGTAAATCTGAAATCAGATCCTTTTCCTTCAGTACTCTCAACCCAGATATTCCCATTCATTAGTTTTACAAGATTTGAGGATATAGCCAATCCCAATCCTGTGCCGCCATACTTACGTGTGGTTGATGCATCGGCCTGCATGAAAGGCGAAAATAAAGCGGAAACCTTATCCTTTGGGATTCCTATCCCGGTATCTTTAACTGAAAATTCAAGAGTAACTCTGTCATCAAAAGTTTCCTTTAACATGATATGAATGTAAATCTCTCCTTTTTCGGTAAATTTTATAGCATTCCCTATCAGGTTAACAATGATCTGGCGCAAGCGGAAACCGTCGCCAAAAATGAATTGATTTACGTCAGGATCAATATAATAAATGATATCCAGGTGTTTCTCAAGCGCTTTGGGGGCAACCAGATCGAGAACATCTTCAACGCACCTCCGCAAATCGAAGGATGTATTTTCCAGGTCCATCCGCCCTGATTCGATTTTTGAGAAGTCAAGAATCTCATTAATGATATTCATTAAATTGTCGCCTGAATTTTCAATAATCTCAACATATTCGCGCTGTACAGGTGAAAGATCGGTATGCATAAGCAGGCTTGTCATTCCAAAAACACCGTTCATCGGAGTGCGTATTTCATGGCTCATGGATGCCAGGAACTCTGATTTCGCCCGGTCGGCAGACTGCGCCTGGAACATGGCTGTTTTTAGTTTTTCGTGCGACTCGTACCTGCGTAAAGCATTACGGATATTATTTGCCAGCATCCTCAGCGAGTTTTCCTCGCTAACTGACCAGTTATGTTCATTTGTACAATCGGCAAAGCCTACAATTCCCCAGAAGGAATCGTCTTCCTGGTCGATAACAGGAACTACAAGCAATGATTTAATCAATTGCCTTTCGAACAGCAACTTCACGTCTTCAGGAAACTCAGATGTAATTCCCTTCAGTGCTTTGCGCTCGTAAAGAGGATAATACCACACGTTGTCAACATGAATGTACACAAATTCTTCGCATTCCGCATTATTAATTCTATCGGCAACTTCAGGAGTGATCCATTCATAAATATGTTTCACTTTTCGCACACCTGTTACTGGGTCGGTATCATTTTTGTAAACAAATATCCTGTCGATAGCAGAAACTTTACCAATAATTTCAAGAGCTTTAGCAATGCAAATATCTGGATTTTCGCCTGTTAGCAAAAGATTTGATGCTTCGGCCATACCTTGAAGTATGTTGCTTTGGCGCAACAACCTGGTTTCCGAAAGACGGCGTTCAGTATTTTCAATCTGTAATTCTGACTTCTGATGATTAAAAATCTTTATTAATTCGGCTACCTGGCTAAACTCATCTTTATTTTTTTTCAGTATTTCCAGCTGCGAAATCTCACCCGTGCTCAGGCTGTTGGAAATAATAACGAGTGGTTTACGTATCCACCTCGAAAGAACCCAAAAGAAGCTTATAATAATAATTGTAAGAAATGCGCTAAAAAAGATAAAAACAAAATCATTTATCCTGTTAAAACGCGCCAGGGCTGTGTTAGATTTGCTGAATGCTAAAACGGCAATATTTTCAGCAGCATCATTATGAATATGCTTGAAAACAACAAGTGAATCATTTTTCATTGAAAAATGCTGATTTACCGATGGGTTACACAAGCTGATACGACTTGATGTATTCTTCGAAAGATCCTGCATATAGACCGAATCCCAGAATTTAGTAATAATACATATTCCTTTTGCCGGAGTGATATGTGCAATATCGGAGGTTGGATGAATCGTAGAAGCAGCTATTTCAATTATACCTTTTGGTGAATTATAAAAATAATGAACATAGCCACTATTTATAATTTTACCAAGAACCCTTTGCCACTGAAATGAATCTGTAAATATTGTCTCAGGGGAACTGCCGAAATTATAAACAAGCTGACTGTTCAGATTGTAAACACTTATCGAATTCAAATGAAACGATTCGATGCCGGTACCAATATTATCCGAAGCCCATTTCTGATCAGGGTAATCCAGATGGTATATCAAGTCATCCCAAACAGTATAATCGTCGAGGAGATCGTTCAATTGACCAGATTTTACATTAATTGCCGTATTCACCAACTCTATCTGCTGGGCAACCGATGAGCGTAACATCAGGCCATTCTGCCTCTTCTGTGAGATAAAGAATATAAACACTACACCGCAAAGCAGAATAATAATTGTTGAAAAGAGGAACAACATTCTGTTACGAATCGTCATAAGCTAATTTGTATTTTTAGAGTTTATTGGGTACTTCATTTAAAGGCTACACGTTTTACCGAAAATGACCGGTTTAAGTCCACTTCCGAGAGTAAAGTATAGCTCCTGTTTTATTTATTTTAAAAACAATTAAAAGTAATATATTTTTCATAATAAAAAAGCAAATATTTTACACTACTTTGTAAATTTTTTTTACGAAAACTTTAATTGCTATACACATAAAGCCTTTTATGAAATTATCGAAGGATGTCCAAACGGGTAAATAATCTATCGACAGTAAAATATTTTACTTTCACTTTTGATAATTCACAAGGCACATTACTTTGCGGTTAAAAAAATGGTATGATAACCATTATCTCAATGCATTGAATCAGAATGTTTAGCTGCCATCAATCTATACTAAACTATCCTGAGATAAAACCTGACCGGATTGTTCTGTTTGAGTGGTTTCTTTATCAAGCGTTTCTGCGTTAAGCATGAGCGCCATAGATGTATAAATCAACATTCCGGTTGGCATAGTTCCTAATACAGCATTACCATAAGAGGCAACCATAACGCCAAACATGCCCGATGCCAGGGCAGCCATCTTCATTTTCAATATGGGGTCCCTGATTCTGAACATAATAAGGTAAGAAGCTTTTACAATTACGTAAAATAAGATAAAAAGGTGTAAACACAAGCCTACAATTCCTTGTTCAGCCCAAATAAGAACATACCAGCTATCCGTAGCCACCTGCGACAGGAATGCGTTGGGAAGGTATTTCTGGGCTTTTACACCAGCATGACCGATTCCACCACCAAAAGGCCTGGTAGCCAGATAAACTTTTAATTTTTTCTGATTTTCGAGTCTCACCTGGAATGAAGCATCGTTAGGATCGAATGCGGAGCGCATGCGCCTTATCTGCTGGTTATCCTGACCAATAGAAGTAAATTTAAAGAAGATGAATACCGCAACCAGCAGGATGAAGCCCGAAAGCATAACAGCCTTGTTCTTTTTGAGTACGAAATATAGCCCGAAACCTGCTAAAGGGATGCTGATTGATCCGCGTGTACCCGAAAGCAACATTCCATACAAACCAAATACCCCGACAATCAGATAGAATATTTTTCTTCGCTTGTTGGTTTCTACCAAAGAAACGATAATGGCAACCACTGCCGAATACGCCTGGTTAGCACCAAACTGGCCGGCATCGCTCAGAAATGAAAAAATACGGAGTTTCCCGAATAATATGTGAGTTACAGCTGCGCCGCCATCGAGCCATGCTTTTTCCCAGGGATCAACACCAAAAGTATTTTGCCAGATACCTTTAAATGAGGCCAGCAACGAAAAAATACCCCAAAGCATCAAAAAAATATCCAATTTACGCCTGCTCCTGAAAAACATCAATGTAAGCGGCACAATCAGCATCATATACAACGAAATCCCGCGCATTCCCGCCAGCCAGGCCGGTACACTTCTTGATTCAGGATTTGCCACTTCCAAAATAGAATATGCAAACCAGATAGCAGCTAAAAGAGTAATGTCCTTTTTTGCCGGGCTCCAGTCCACCCTGTCGCGAAACCTGCTGAAAATTAATATAATGTAGGTCAGCAGAAGTATTCCATCCATGGCCATACCAAGTTGCACACCTTTGATGTAGCGGGTAAGTCCCAGAATAAGGAATCCAAGGCTTATTGCAGTGTACAATCCAAGTTCAGGATAACGGAAAAGATAAGTGAAATAAATCAGGATAAAAGGGAGCAACACCAGCGCTATGCCAGCCAGAAGCCCGTAGCTGCTAATCAGCCATCCAGCTATTAAAGCGGTACAAAGAATCAGGATTACATATTTTGGTGATCCCAATTTGCCGGAGCCAGAAACTGTTTCGAACGGGTTCAACTGATTAGACATAATTAACTTTCAATGTATTGAAAATTCCTGTGGCACTGCTGTCAGGAATGGCTAGGTGTGGAGAATTTTAATTTTTTATACATTTCTGTATAAAACTCAATTCCAGAGGTAAAAATAAGCCTTTGCCTGATGTGAAGTTCTTTGTTCAGAAAACGATAGCCAACCCACACCCCGATTGCAGTAAAAAGGATGGATGCAACCGCCACCATCGGCAACGACTTGAAGATGAAAATTGCTATCACATCGCCAAGCACATTTGCAATCACCATGATCAGAACTTTAATAAAATTGCGATCAGGCCGGTTGATACTATCCAGCCCAACACCTGTCATGCGGTCAATAGGAAGTAATAACCCATAAATTGAAAAAATACGAACTATGTTTGCCGTATTAAATCCCGTAATCGGATCAATTCCTATATACTGGCTTCCACCCAAAATTAATACAAAAAAGTCAGCAAATACAAATGTTATCAAGCTGATAAAGACAAACAGGTATGTCATTGCCCCGGAATATGAATAAAAAACTGACCTGACTTCTTCGATCTTCCCCTGAATGCATGCTTTCGACATTTTTGGAAAAGCTGTAGCTACAAAACTCCTCAGAGGAATCTGTTGCAGTTCGGTTAATTTCATTGGAATGCTGTATAAAGCAACAGCGGCAGTTCCCAACGGGCTCAGGCTTATAATAAGCGTGTCGGCACTCCGCAATAAGTTAGTACCTATTAGTGTGAATGTGGTGTATTTCCCGAAATCGAGAAGGACTTTATTGGTACGTCGCGTTGCTTTCCGGATGTGTCTTAATCCGTCCCAGCCATTCATTACACAAACCAGGGAAGCAAATAAAGTGATTGCGAGCTGTGCCCATACCAGTTGCATTAGCGACATATTAAAAAACAAGTAATTGAGCAGAAGCACCAGAAAAAATCCACCGCTATTGATCGATTTAATCATCAGAATCTTACCGAATTTCTGATCGGCCTGCATTATTACGAGAGCTGTATTAAAAGGCAGGTTCACAAAAGCGAGCAGCGGATACCAGGTAAAAAAGAGTTCATAACCGGCATTTTTAATCGGAATGGGGAACAGCAGGTGGCAGCTCCAAAGAATAATTGCGATTAAGGTTGTTGCTATCAGACCGATCAGTCCGTTTGATCCGACGAATTTCAACCTGTCCTCCGTGGCAACGCCCGAAAGGTAACGAATAATAGCAGTATTGGTAATTCCGAAACGAAACATTTCGATGAATGTTCCTGACGAAATATACAATACCCATTGCCCGAAAACATCAACATTAAACGTACGGGCCAACAAAGCAAAACCCGCAAAACCAAAAAACGCAATAGCCAGGTTTCCTGTAAGCGACAGAAAGTTGTCCTCTTTTGAAATCTTCCTTAAAATAACTTTCATATGGCAGGCTTTAAGGTTGATAATGCGTTTTAAACTGAAAGCGGATTATTTTCTTCGCAATTCTTCTTAACCAACTGCGTCTTTTTGGCAAGTCGCCCAACACGGTTTCCACTACCTGGCTTTCTACACCATTCAGAAGAACGACCGGCTCTTTCCTGGTAATTTTTTTCAAGGTTTCAATCGCGCCCTGGTCAGCATCTGACCAAACCCTGTTAGCCCTGCACAGTAAAATAGCCAGATCTGCTGCAGCAACAAGCTGTTGCGGATAGGTATAATACAGTATTGGGGGTAATTCAATAAGCACATATTCAGGTTTAAAATCAAGATTCATTTTGTTTGCGGCAATAATATCTTCGTACTTGCCGGTTGAATAAAATCCAGCATCAACATGATATTGCAAATACTCGTTAGTATCAAGATATTTTTCAGGATTCTGGAGGAATGGGCTGGATAAGTCGGTACGATTATCACTGAATCCAAGTATGCGGCTTATAAATTTTGGTTTGTTATTCGATTGGATAAAACCTGAAGTAGATACAACCGACTGAGTTTCCGGGTAACCGATCTGGCTGGTTTCAGTACTACGCAGCGTTTCGCGGGAGAAATTCAGAAAAAGAACTTTTTTCCCTTGTTTTTTTAGCTTCCAGGCTATATTTCCGGCTGTTACTGTTTTACCCTCGTTGCTCAATGAACTTAAAAACAACAAAGTACGAACTTCGGTTGAATCTGAATTTTTCACTGTCAACAAATCGATTTGTTGAATAATAATTTCAAGCAACCTGTTGGTTACAAACGGGAAATTCAATGATCCGGTTGCAAGTAGTATTTTGGGATAAACTCCAATAACTTTAAGCTTAATAATTTTTGAGACCTTACGTATATTTTTAAGGGTATCATCAAAATATTCGGCAGCCAGAATGCTGCCCAGAACTATCAGGAATCCTACAAGGCCGGCAACAATTATCAGTATTTTCCGTTTGGTTGGATTTGGCGACAAAGGAAAAAACGGCGGATCAACGGCATTTATGGTAGAGGAAAGCTCAGCATCCTGCATTTTTAATTTTGCCAGATTTAGCCCATGGAGAATTTCCAGAAATTCCTGTTCCGAAACCGATATCTCCCGTTCTATCCGTTTGATATTAGCCCCCGCAGGAGCATAAATAGCATATTGTTTCTGAAATTCGTTAATGCGCTCACCCAGCACCCCGAGCCCGGCTTTTGTGTCTTCGTAAGCAATTACGTTAGCTATCCAATCACTCAACAAGGTGCTGACAGGTAATCCTTCGGTAGTATTTCCATAACTGTAAAGGTCTGTAACGCTCTTGCGAATCTCGTCTTTAAGCCTTTCAGCTTCTGTTTTAAGTTGGACAAGCTTATCGTTATCAATAGTTTTATTGTATTCTATAGTTTCCGCAACAGCAATTTTTGAATTAATATTACTAAGCTGGTTGCGTTTCTCTATAATGGAACCACTTTTAAGGGTCACCTGTTGCTGATTATTCAATTTTTCTTCAATCCGCTTTATAGCAGCCTGCAAACCGGCAAGCTTTATGCGTTTATTATTATAATCTACGTCAAGATCTTCTTTGACTACAGCTACAGCCTTGCTTTGCTCATAATAGTTGATAATTTTATTCTCCTCATTGAATTGCAATAATTTATCTTCTCCAACTTTAAGCCTTCCAGCTGCCTGCGCAAGCTGGAACTCGAAATATTTAACAACGGCATCCGAACGGTTTTCTTTGATACGCTTATAATTTTTAATACAAACTTCAGTAAGCAACACAAGGGTCTGCTGGCAAATTCCCGGATCGTCGGAGTCGTATTTCAATTTTACCAGGTCACTGCTTGAGATGCGCTGAACATTAACCGACGAAATTGCTTTAATCGAATAATGAGGATTACTGAAATTCAATAATTTATACACAAAATTAGTATCGCTGCTTGCCATATAGGCTTCCAGGTTTCTGACAGTTTGCTCATAAGCGGCTTTATCTATTGTAGCCGGCTGCATGAACATAGTGTTGGTAGTATCAAGGCTTTCAAAAGAAAATGTGCCTCCGCCCTGCGTTTTGTTTGGCGTAGAAGCAGGTATTGCTTTACCGTTTTTTACTACAAGCCTTTTAATATATTCCGGGGTTATTCTTTGAAGGTTTTGAAAAGATTGTTTTGAAATATACTTGGGGTCATATTTATCCAGCATCAGGTCCTGAGCCAACAAACGGATCGCAACCTGCTGCTGGGTTTCACGTGATTTAATCACATTTATAAGATTATCAAAAGCTGTATTGGTAGCGAAAAAACTTAATGATTTGTCCATCTCTACTGATGATCCGGTTGCAATGCCGGTATACAGAGTTGTTTCAGAAGAATATGTATAAGTAGGCTTTCTGGTCAAATAGAACACTAATACAACCAGCACTAAGGGAGTAAGTACTAATAGCACCAGGTTTTTCCCAAGTATCCGCAATAAATCAATTACCTTCATCAGATTCTGATATGTTATTAGTTAAATTAAATTTCATTCCTACTATTTCTTCCAGTATCATATAAGCTGTGAGAAAATCCATATTCGAATTCGCATAGTCGGATTCGGTACGAGTTACAGTTTCCGAGATCCGAGCATATTCAGTTACTGAAATTATTCCATTCACAAATTCCTTTTCAACCATTTGCATGTTTATTCGTGATGTTTCAAGGTATTTGGATTTTATCCTCAGCAAGCGTTGTTTCAAAATCAGGTCGTTATATTGCCGTATAACCAACTGCCTGGTTTCGTTACGTTGCACCTCAGCCATACGTTGCGCCTGCTGAATTTCTGCCTCGGCAAGTTTGATCTGGTTTTTCCGGTTAGCGAATGTAAATAATGGCAAGTTCATATATAGCGCGGCACCGTATTTAAATTCGTTGCGGACAGTTGAAACAGGGGGAGGATCAACACCACCAGCGGAATTTGCCGAATAATTATAAAAATTCCCATACCTTACATCTGTCTGCACCCCAAAATTCCGCGTCCACTCTATACGATTTGATCTTAACTTGCAATCATTCACAATTAATTGCAGGTCACGGAACTGAATGTACGGATTATTGGCAATGGCGGAATCAATCAACATTTCGAGGGGTGGAATTTTGTTACCAATATCGTCCTTCATAGGATCAAACTGATTTGTTTCCTGCGCAAAAACCGCTGCCGTAAAACCAAGGCATAAAATGATCAGGATGGCATAAATATTTGTAAATCTCATTGTAGATATATTAAGAAATCAGGCGTTACACAGTATCTTTCTGAAAAAGCGCTTTGAATGTGCGAAGGATTAGTTTAAAATCATACCAGAAAGAATAGTTATTCCCTATAAAATGGTCGGAATAAACATTGTCCAACCTTTTGCGTTCGTCTTCCGACATATCGCCACCTTTTCCCCTGAGTTCAACTTGCCAAAGCCCGGTTATACCTGCCGGTGCAAGGAATCGCCTCGACATATCGCCTTTGGTTATCTGCTCGGCTTCATAAACAGGCAGCGGACGGTTGCCCACAATCGACATATCACCTTTTAAAACATTAATAAGTTGCGGTAACTCATCAATGCTGGTATTGCGGATAATTTTTCCGACCCGGGTAATACGGGGATCGTTTACTATTTTTATGAACGCTGATTTAGATTTGTCAATTTCTTTCTTCTGGAGTTGATACGAATGTTCGCAAATATCATGCGATCCGATATGAATAATCGGAGAACAGAATTTCCCTTTTGGTAGTTTACTGCATTCCTCACAAGGTATCTCGAAATCTATTTCTGCTTGTTCAGAAGCAGTAGAATATTGATTTTTATCTTTAGCCAGTTTTGCAAGATCGGCATCGGCGCCTACCCGCATGGAACGTAATTTGTAAAAATCAAAAGGCTTACGACCAACGCGTCGTGATGTATAGTAAACTTTCCCTTTCGATTCAAGCCTGATTGCGATCATCACTATCACGAGAAGAGGCGAAAGTGCAATTAGCGCTCCACTTGCCAAAATAATATCAAAAATACGTTTCGATAGAGGCATATGGTATGTTATCTCAAGTTCGGGTTCTGTTTCTACCGGACCTATCCTTTTCCGGTAATCACTAAGATACCCGATACGGCCGGCGAGGCTTTCAGTACTTTGAAAAGGAACTACAAAATAATCGTCAATATGCCGATTGAAGGCTTCTTTATACAAGTCATCTTTGAATTCATGAGTTACAAGCATAAAACTAACCGGGTTAAGTTCCGGCCTCTGACGAACCCACTCATGCATTTGAATTCCATCACCCCCCGACAAAGCCATTTCACATAGAATGGCATCGGGCACCTGTCCGGATTTAAGGTAATTTTCAGCTTCAAGTTGATTTGTTTGAACTGTAATTGACAAACTATCACTCGCGCGCAACAAATCCAATGTCTCGGTAGAGTTTCCAATATAAAGTAATCTTAGAGCTTTTTCCATGATTATGATGTTAAGCCGGATTATTGGATATAACTATTTTGATACTTGATTCCACCTCCAGTAGCATTACCATTTTACAGCATAATGAACAGGAAAAAGGTTCTTCTTCAGGATTTCATCCAGTTCTTCAGGATTAAATGGTTTAGCCAGGAAATCCTGGGCCCCGAGTCTATAACATTTAACCCTTTCTTTGCTGCTTTCAACTCCTGACAGCATAACTATGGGAGTATGTTTTGTATATCCGCGCTGACGGACTTTTTCTACAAATTTATACCCATCCATCTTAGGCATCTGAACATCGCATATGATCATGTCGGGCAAATTAACCTCAAGCCAGTCAAGGGCTTCCATGCCATCGCTTTTACTAACCACATCGTAATCTTTTGAGAGAAAGCTTTCAAGAAGTAATCGAATACTCCTTTCATCGTCGATAATCAGGATTTTGTGCTTCATAGTTATTGGTTATTTTTTCTTCTTTTAATTTATTGTCTTCTTCCTGCTACTTATATGCTTCACCAAAATGATTGCCGGTATCACTTTCGTACATTAATTCAGGATTTATTTCAAGGTAATCTGCAATTATATGATTAATCCCCAAATTGTAAATTTATTTTACTGTGAAGCCAATCAAGATTTTACTATTACTAATTTATGAACTTAAATAGCAATTGTAACATAAAATATAGGTCTTTCATCAATTTTCTATATATTTTCAGCTTAACTGTAAATTTTATTTACTTTACTTGAAAATTAATAGGCTAATATAAGATAAAATATAATGACACAAAACTTATATATATGTAAAGTAGTTTGCATTTGCAGTTATACCTGCCAGCAAGTAACGCAGACCATAAAGCCAGGATGTCAGGAATTACAGATTCAGAACTGTACAAATCCGTTGATGAAGAAATCTCAACCCTTCGGTTTATTTGTAACTTTTCAGACGCAAAACATGCGAGCATATTAAATGAGATTGTAAAAAAGTCGGTCCATGAAGAGATTTTATAAACCGGTATTGAAAAACAGTCTCCATTGTATAAAATCCACAGAAAATAAGTTCTGATTAATAAATGAATGATATTGCCGACATTTCAGATTTAAAGCCTGAAAATAAATCGTTGGGAACAAGTTCAGCATACGAGCTGTTTTTTCACAATTCTGATCGTCTGATACTCACCCTTCAGATGAAACCTGAAATACTACTAAAGGCCAAAGCCTAAACAAATCAAGTTTTCCATCTGAAAAACCCCAAAAAGTGTATTTTTCTTTACACTTTTAGCAATGGCCAGAACGCATAAAGCGGCTTGAAGCAAGAGCTTGGATTAGATTAAGTAAATTTTATTTACTTATTTATAGCATTATGTAATATTTTATAAATAATTTAATTACTTATCCTGCAATTGGCAATACAGTTATAAAGGCATTAAAATTTGGGAGAAAGGTTAACAAAATTTGAAAATAAAACGATATACCTGAAAGAAAAAATCCACACATTTACACAGCACATGTTACGTAAAACAAAGCCTCTATTAAAAAAAACGAAATAGTACAGAGTAAGTGAAATGTGGAAAGATACTACCCAAAATTGTTGAGATATGAATAAACTAACTGTTTGAAAAACCCATAAGTCTGTAAAATTATCAGTAGCAAAACCATAATTGTATTTGTCATGAACTGTAAAATTTTAATCAGATCACATTTTCAGAATTCCGACATTATTCATTCCAACTAGAAAGTATTACCTTTACATAAAATTAAGTTTCCCGGAAAATATTTCAAACAAATAAACCCTATACAAATGAAAGTCGCAATTGTTGGCAGTGGATATGTTGGCCTGGTAACCGGTACATGTTTTGCCGAAGTAGGTATTGATGTGGTGTGTGTCGACATCGATAAGAAAAAGATTGATAACCTTAAAAACGGGATTATTCCGATCTATGAGCCTGGTCTCGAAGAGATGGTTCATCGTAACACAAAAAAAGGGAGATTACAATTTACAACCAGTATTGCCGAAGCACTCGAAGATTGTGAAGTGCTGTTCAGCGCTGTGGGAACACCTCCAGGTGAGGATGGCAGCGCCGATTTGCAATACGTCTTAAGTGTTGCCCGCGACTGCGGTAAAAACATGAAGGACTATATTCTTGTTGTAACCAAGAGTACTGTGCCAGTAGGAACCGCGCTGAAAGTTAAAAACGCCATTCAGGAAGAACTTGATAAACGAGGTGTAAACATTCCTTTCGACGTTGCGTCAAATCCCGAATTCCTTAAGGAAGGCGCTGCTATCGACGATTTTCTAAAACCTGACCGTATTGTGGTCGGACTTGATTCGCCCCGTGCCGAGGACTTGATGAAAAGCCTTTACAAACCTTTCACGCTAAACGGGCACCCAGTAATATTTATGGATATTACGTCGGCCGAAATGACCAAGTATGCCGCCAATTCAATGCTAGCCACCAAGATAAGTTTCATGAATGATATTGCCAACCTTTGCGAAATTGTCGGCGCTGATATCAACATGGTACGTAAAGGTATTGGTTCCGACTCACGCATTGGGAATAAATTTATTTATCCGGGTATTGGCTATGGGGGTTCGTGTTTCCCGAAAGATGTAAAAGCACTCATACATACCGCCGAAGATTTCAATTATGAGCTCAAAGTTCTGAAAGCCGTGGAAGCCGTGAACCAAGACCAGAAATCGGTACTGTTTAACAAAGTCATGACATACTTTAACGGCGATATTAAAGGCAAAACTATAGCTATCTGGGGCTTATCCTTTAAACCTCAAACTGACGATATGCGCGAAGCTCCTTCGCTCGTTATTATTGAAAAGCTTCTGGGCGCCGGCGCAAAAGTTAAAGCTTATGATCCCGTTGCCATGAAAGAAGCCAGTCATACCCTTGGCGAAAGTATTACCTATGCCGAAGAACAATACGAAGCGCTTATAGATGCCGATTGCCTGCTGCTTGTTACTGAATGGCCGGAGTTTAAATTCCCGAACCTGAAAATTATGCGCAAACTGTTAAATCAGCCGGTAATTTTTGATGGCCGGAATATTTATGATGCCGCCGAGATGAAACGCAACGACTTTTCCTATTTTTGCATTGGCATTGACACAACTAAATAAGATTGAACACATAATAACCTGACAGTCCTACAATGGATTGTCAGGTTTTTAAAATATAATCCGCATTTTATGATAAGGAAGAAAATATTGGTAACCGGTGGAGCCGGATTTGTCGGATCGCAGCTTTGCGAACGGCTTTTAAATGACGGCCACGAAGTAGTATGCCTCGACAATTATTTTACCGGTCAGAAAGCAAATATTGTTCATTTGATTGACAATCCTTACTTCGAACTGATCCGCCACGATGTTACCATGCCATTTTTTATAGAAGTGGATGAAATTTATAACCTGGCATGCCCGGCATCGCCCATTCATTACCAGTACAACGCGATAAAAACCATGAAAACTTCCGTGATGGGAGCTATCAACATGCTTGGACTGGCTAAGCGGATCAAGGCTAAAATACTTCAGGCATCAACCAGCGAAGTTTATGGCGACCCACAGGTACATCCGCAGGTTGAATCTTACTGGGGGCATGTTAATCCGATTGGCGAACGCTCCTGCTACGACGAAGGTAAAAGAGCAGCCGAAACACTTTTTGTTAATTATCACAAACAAAACAACGTCAGGATTAAAATCATCCGGATCTTTAATACCTATGGCCCGAAAATGCATCCGCACGATGGCAGGGTGGTTTCCAATTTTATCATGCAGGCATTGCAAAATGAGGATATCACTATTTACGGCGATGGACAGCAAACCCGCAGTTTCCAGTATGTCGACGACCTGATTGAAGGAATGATCCGCATGATGGCTTCGCGTGAAGATTTCACTGGTCCCGTTAACATTGGCAACCCACATGAGTTTACTATACTCGAACTGGCAAACAAAGTAATTGAACTCACCAATTCAAAATCGAAGATTATCCGTATGCCATTGCCTTCGGATGACCCGACACAACGCCAGCCAAATATTGACCTGGCTAAAAAAGAACTCGACTGGGCTCCAAAAATTCAACTTGAAGAAGGCTTAATAAAAACAATCGCCTATTTTGACGCTTTAATCAAATCATAATTTCAAAACTAAAAAATGAAAATACTGATCACCGGATCGAATGGGCAACTGGGAAGCGAAATTAAAGCGCTTGCTGACAGATATCCGTTGTATGAGTTTCTATACACCGATGTAAATGAGCTGAATATAACTGACGAAGCCAGCGTAAATCATTTTTTTACGCTACACAGCCCCGATGTTATTATTAATTGTGCTGCATACACCGCGGTAGATAAAGCTGAGACAGATGAAGAAACAGCTTTTCTAGTGAATGCTGTAGCTACCGGCAACCTGGCCAGGGCATCATCAGAATGCGGATCATTTATGGTACATATTTCCACTGATTACGTATACGATGGCCGGAATTACAGCCCATATTCCGAATCACACCAAATAAATCCGCAGTCAGTTTATGCCAAAAGTAAAGCCGCTGGGGAAGCCGCCGTACAACAAGCCGGCGGTAAAGCTATTATAATCCGGACTTCATGGCTATATTCAGCTTTTGGCAATAATTTCATCAAAACAATGATAAAATATGGCAAGGAACGGGACTCACTGAATGTTGTTTTCGACCAGGTAGGCACGCCAACCTACGCATACGATCTGGCTAAAGCAATACTTGATACCCTGCCCATGGCAATGACCGCTGATTTGATAGAGGTTTATCATTATTCCAATGAAGGAGTGGCCAGCTGGTATGACTTTGCCAAGGCTATCCATCAATTCGCGAACATCACATGCCGGGTAATTCCTATTCCAACCGAAGATTATCCACTGCCGGCGGAGAGGCCATTTTACAGCGTTCTGGACAAATCAAAAATTAAAAAGAAACTTGCTATTGAAATCCCATATTGGCGAGATAGCGTAAAAAACTGCATCGACCGCTTACAATAAAAACTCTACTACTCATACCTCTAAAAATTACTGCCATGATTGACTTGGAAAACTTCAACGAGAATTTTAAATACTACGGTAGCGATGTTGTGGTCCAGATTATTGATATGTTTGTTGAAGATCATCAGCAAGACCTTAAAATGATCGAGCAAAACATCAGAAATAAGGATTTCCAGAGCCTCAGGTTTAACGCGCATCATCTTAAAGGCTCCATCGCTAACTTTATGGATGCAGAAGCTACAGAACTAACCCGTAAACTTGAGGAAATGGGCGAGAATAATACTGAAGAAGGTTTAGCCGAAACCTATGCGGAACTTCAGTTAACAACCCAGATACTTCTTAAAGAGCTACTGCATCACCGGAAAAAGATTGCTTATCGTCAAAATTCGTTCAGTTAGTTCAACGTAACTGCCTGAACTTATTTCGCAAACAAGAATCATCTGAAACGCTTATGTTACAGATGATTCTGTGCTGTAAGTGTATCCATGTTTAATCATTATTTGATTAAGAAGGATAAACTAATGAATGCTTTACATGGGACATTGATTAATGTCGATTCCTATTTTGATGGTGTTTTAATTGAAATGTAATTATTCTGAACCCACTCACTTTCAATTGATCCATTGTCAGTTATTACGATAACCTTGCATTTCCGTGTTCCCGGTTTCAGAGTCCCTTCTTTAACCAAAATCTTAATTTTAACAACCGAACCAACCTGTTTCGCGGTAAAACCTGAGATGAGGTATTCACCTTTCTGATACTGGAAACCATCGCCGGCATCTTCGTACAGAGTTCCTGAGGCTTTTCCGTTTTTATCCAGCGATACAATCAGTGTCAACGAATCGAGGCTGTATTGGGTTGTATTTTGAATAATTTTACCTAAAGGGATGATTGCGCCTCCTTTTATTTTCACATCAGCCTGGTATTTATCCGTAAGGCTATTTTCACCGGCTATTGAAATGGTTCTCCAGGAGCCTTTAGGTAACGAAGGATTTACAGCCCATTTTGGAACAATAAGCAGATCATCTCCAAGCAAAAAAGCCTGTTCTTCATTTCTCAATGTTAGGTCCTTAGGAGCAGCAAAGAATACGGGCCGCATTACAGGCATTCCGGTTTTGGAAGCTTCGTGAAATAAGGTATAGAAATAAGGCAACAATCGGTATCGCCTGTTTAAAGCTGTTCGCGATACATTTTCAATTTCCGTTCCAAAAGCCCATGGCTCTTTACTGTTTGATTTATTCTCCGCGTGTCCGCGCATAAACGGGAAAAATGCGCCCATCGCAATCCATTGTCCGAATAAATCAGCTGAAGTATTCAGGGCATAACCGCCCATGTCGGGTCCGCTGAACGGCTGTCCTGACAAGCCCAGGTTTAAGGACATTGGAACCGACATTTTCATATGTTCAACAGTACCGCAATTATCGCCTGTCCAGGTAGCGGCATAACGGTTGCTTCCCAAATAGCCGGAGCGTGAAAGAATAAAAGGACGTTTCCCTGGATTTACGCTCAGAATTCCTTCGCGTGAAGCTTTTACCATCAACATTCCATACACGTTGTGATAGCGAAGATGGATATCAGCCTGGAGATCGTCTCCTCCCCTATGCCAGTTATTTTCGGGCATGCTACCAGCAGGCCCGTTAAATACCGAAGGCTCATTCATATCATTCCATACGCCATCAATACCTGTAGCCATAAAGTCTTTGTATAAACCGCTCCACCAGTTCCTGGTTTCCGGCCTGGTGAAATCAGGGAAAGCGCATTTCCCCGGCCAAACACTGCCGTTAAACTCTTTGTGATCCGCGTCAAGAACCCAATGGTTTCCCTTCGATCCTGACTCATAAACGAAGTAATCGTTTTCAACCTTCACTCCCGGATCTATCATCCAGATGGATTTAAAACCTTTCTGGTGCAGGTAATCATTCACTGCTTTTGGATCAGGAATCTGCACTTTATCGAATGTAAATATTTTGAACCGTTCCATATAATTAATATCCATCCAGATCACATCGCAAGGCAGGTTTTTCAAACGCAGCGTATCAGCAATTCCTTTAATCCTGGTATCGGGAACATACGAGAACCGGGATTGCTGATAACCAAGCGCCCAAAGCGGAGGCATATCCATTTTCCCGATTAAGTTTGCCAGTTCTTTGATAACTTCCTGTGGTGAATTCCGTTGAATAACTATTACCCGAAAAGCAGGACCATCGGAAATAAACCGGATACTGTCCGAAAGATCTATCTGTTGTTTCCATGAATTGTCGGCAAGTATACCAAAAGCTGTTCCATCGCGGTTCACGCCCAATACCCAGGGATGACTCTGGTAAAGTCGCCTGCCACTGTCGGCCTGGTACTTATAATTATCAGTATTCCAAAGAGTTATTTTCCTACCATTTCGAATCAATGAACCTGTATTTTCGCCGGTTCCGTATAAACTTGTGCCTTTTGCGATTGGCAAAGCAGCAATTGTTTTACCTTTTTTCGAATAGAAATGTGGTTTCAAACTCCAGTTTTTGGGGACTTCACCAATCGTTTCTGGTTCCTTCAGTAAAGCAAATGAAGGCAGGTTTGGCTTTGCGTCATAACGAGCGGGATAAAAAATACTAACGTTTTTTCCGATAAGGTTCCCTGTCTGACCAATTGCAGAACTGAATCCGAAACAAAAAACTAGTAGCAGATAAATACTTGAAACCTTTACTTTCACTATTCTCATTTTAATAAATCCAACATTAACAAACACAAATTTACGACTATTTCAGAATCAGAATTTAAGATAAAAGGGCCAGGCTTGTAACACCTAACCCTTTCAAACCAAAAAAAACCAAATATTCAACTATCAATAACTCTACTTAGCGTTTTACAATTTTTTCGAATTGTTGTTTACCGTTTGCAAAATAAACTGATACAAAGTAAACGCCCGGCTTCAGCGATTTAACATCCACTATTCCTTTGTTTGCGGTCTCAGTAACATCTATGATATTTTTCCCGGTAATCGAATATATCGTAACCCGGTCGATGGTTGAAGAACTGCTGAAATTGAGTTTGTCGGCAACCGGATTCGGATAGATTGTTAATGATTTATCTTTTACAGAACTAATTCCGGTAAATGTGGAACAATCTACTGCTGTAATTGTAGTACCATCAGTTGATTGAAAACAAGTGCTCGTAGTTACTTGTGTGTCAGGTAACTGAACAGTGCCATTATTAAAAATAACCATTACATCCGGATATGAAGCGTCAAAAGTATACGAATAAATGCCATTTACTTCCGTCAAAGCTATTCCCGGCCATCCGCCAACTATAGAATTACCGTTTACATAGGCATAGAGATTTACATTTGTCCAGTCTGCTGGTTTCTTGAAATTTACTGTCATTCCGGGTATTGTGCAAGGAACCACACTTAAATCATACTGTCCTCCGCCATTTAAAACATCTGCCGCTTTGAGACAAACATCAGCGCTCATTATATAATCAGCGGTTTGCTCGCCGGCACCCGCGTTATTAAATATCAAATTACCCCCGGTATAAGTCGCGTCGAATGTAAAAGTATACCAACCACCTGTTTCGGTTAGTGTTGCACCTGGCCAACCACCGGTTACCGAAGGATTATACGTGTATAAACCTACAGCAGTCCAGCTTGCGGGCTTTTGAAATTTAACTGTCATTCCAGGAGCTGTACAGGGAACAACGTTAACATCAAATTCTCCTGCGCCATTTGCCGTTTCCGCAGCCTTAAGACAAACATCCGCAGTAGTGTAATAATTAGCAGTTTGCGGACTTCCATTATTATTGAAAATTAAATTTGCAGCGGTAAAGGTTGCGTCGAAAGTATAAGTATACCAACCATCGGTTTCAGTAAGCGCAGCTCCCGGCCAGCCTCCAAGTAATTCTGGTCCCCAGGTATACAGATTGACGGAAGTCCAGCTTGCCGGTTTTTGAAATTTTACTGTTACCTGGGCAACAGATATGGTTGTTGCGAACAACATCACAAATAAAACAAGAACGTAACTTTTTTTCATAGGATTAAGACTTAATGTTAGGTTGATTTGTTTAGAGTTGATTATTTATTTTGGATTTTCCTGCCTGTTATTTCTTCAATACCAGGTATGAATAGGGCGATAATGTAAGCTCGGTATTCAGAGAAACCGAATTGCCTGTAAAACCATCGGTCCAGGCTGAATTGGCGACAGCAGCCGGCAATGTGAAAGTTTTATTTGCATTACGCAGATTGCTAAGCACGAAAACAGTTTGAGTTCCCGATGTTTTAGTAAAAGCGCAAACATCAGCATTGCTATACGATACCAGGGTACCACGCCGGATAGCCGTACTGGAATTCCGGAATGCAATGATTTTTTTATATTCCGCAACCATGCCTGAGTTCAGTGACCAGTTAATTATTGTACCGGTGAAAGGAAATGTCAGTTTGTAGGGTGTTCCTACTTCCTGCCCATTATAAATCATCGGAACACCTTTCATATAGGCAGCAACTACAAAAGCGGCCATGGAACCCGGATTACCACCAAACAAATCGAGCGGTGTCCCGTCCGAACTGTTCACATCGTGGTTGGTTGTATACCTGACAACCATATTGCTTTCGCCGGCGCCGGCATACTCACTTGCGTTCAGATTATCGATATTGGTGACAGGCTGACTATTACTGTAAATGGATTTTATTTGTCCGTAGAAATTGAAACCGAAATTGAAATTAAATCCTGAAGTAAAATTCGCGGCACGGGTACCTTCAGCCAGTAGTAAAAGTTTATGCGTTTTGATATTCCGAAGCGTATCAATAGCCTGTTTCCAGAAATCGGCCGGAGGACCATCGGAATAATCGCATCTGAAACCGTCGCAATTGGCTGTTAAAACCCAGTATTTCATAGCTTTAATCATGGCTTTGCGCATTTCAGTATTGGTAAAATTCAGCTGCGCAACATCATTCCATCCATTAGGGCTCACAATGTTTCCTGAGTTATCCTTTGCGTACCATGAAGTATTCTCGATCCAGGAATTATCCCAGGAAGTATGGTTTGCAACCCAGTCAAGAATTACTGACATTCCCCTGGTATGCGCTCCATCAATTAACAGGCGCAGATCAGCCAGCGTACCGAATTCAGTATTCACCGCTTTATAATCCTTAACGCAATAAGGCGAATTCACCGATTTTAGCACTCCAACCGGGTAAATCGGCATGAGGTATATTACATTTACTCCCAGGGCTTTGATGGAATCGAGGCGCGCTATTACTCCCTGGAAATTGCGGGTTGAACTGAAACTACGCATATTTACCTGGTAAATAACGGCATCGCGGGCATCGGGAACATTGGCAAACGGTGTTCCATATTGTGCCGGATCAGTGTTCGTATTGTGAGTAATATCGGCCGGAGTATCCGGGGTTTTCTTGCATCCCCCGAACACTAACAGCATTATCAGCATTATATAATTTAACATCGTTTTTAGTGTTTTGTAATGTATCTGAACCATAGTTTTTTCTTTTCCCAATCGTTAAAATGACTTCCCAAATTAGTTAAACCCTGTACTATCAAATTACTAATTGATCAGCCAATTTTTTCAGACTAAATCTATTCACCTGAACTTATTGGATCCCGAATAGTTGAATATCTAGTTTTTCTTCAATTTGTATGAATATTGTCCGGGCATGTGCAAATCCAATGTAATAGTGTAATTGCCATCCGAAGGCACTGTAAGATTCGACAGCCCGCCATTATATGGATAAAGAGGATTATCGGCATACTGAAGATTCCCTTGCGTATCGATACCAAAATCAATTTTCCAGGCATTGTTGGCACGAAATTTAAACGATCCGGCTGTTTTCATATCTACTGTAACAGTCCAAATCTGATTTGTTACATCATAGTCCATTTGAGTATCAGTTACCCATGCGCCAGGTGAAGCATCGCCAAGTATCGACCAGGTTGTTTTTGTTGCCGTCCATTTCATGGTCTTCAGGTTAGCTGATAATTCGTAGTAACCGGCTGAAGGAGCTGTGAAGTTTGCACCTCCGTTTTTAATTAATGTGCCACTTCCGCCATCACCATAAAATACAGGATTCGAGGATGCCTGTCCATAATATTTGTATTGCAAAGTGCCACCGGCAGGAATGTAAATATATCCTTCGTACAGGCTATCGTTCTTTACAGAAACAATGGTTGGAGCTGTTGAATATTTCCATGCCTGGAAATCACCCGCAACCCACAAGGAAGGATAACCCACCACCACTACCGGAGGAGTGTATGGGTTAACATCCAGGGCTACCGCGTTTGAAAAAGCCGGCCGATCAACATACGATTTAACGCGAACTACCATTTTCGAAACAATTCCCGCGTCAAGACCCAGACCATTGATGGCAATTCGGTTGATATCATAACCCATTAGTCCTTTGGTGAATAAATCGTCGCCCACCTCAATTTCGATTGCTTTCGACCAGGCAGTAGTTCCTGAAGTATCCGAAGGCAGATCGAACTGCAGACTGTAGGTAACTGCAGCTTTAATCCCATAACTAACTGCATCCCAGTTAAAATCAATCACTTTAACAGAATCATTATCTGCTGTCATCACCAGTGAATTAGTAGAACTCACAAAAGTCGGAGGGAAATTTATAACTCCCAGCGTGGTAATTTCTGCCTCTTTTACACAAGAGGTTATCAGTGCTGAAACAAATAAAACACCGAGAGATTTCAATAAATATTTTTTCATTTTATTCATTTTTAAATTTCATTTAACATCTGCAAAAACCTTCAATCCAGCAGCAAAGCAGGAAAATCAAAATTTACCAATTGTCCAAAACCCTGCTAAGCTACTGATTGAACGAATTTTAATCACCATAACCCGGATTTTGAACAAGATTGGTATTGGCATTTCTTGCTGCTGTTGGAATCGGGAATAATTTATAATGGTCGTCGACAGCGGGAGCCAAACCGTGTGCCTGTGTAAATGTTCCGAAGCGGATCATATCCTGCCTGCGATGGCCTTCCCACGAAAGTTCACAACCTCTTTCGTTATAAATATCAGTCAAAGTCGGGCTGGCTGCCAAACCTGTTAATCCGGCGCGAACCCGTATTGCGTCCACTAATGGTTTAGCGGAACCAGCATCACCTGTGCGTACCAGGCATTCAGCTTTCATCAGCATGATATCCGCGTAACGATAGATTGGAAAATCGTTTGAAGCTCCGCCACCGTTGGATGGCGCTGCCGGCCAGAATTTCTGATTGCGGGCTCCATCGTTAGGCGCTGCTCCCGGGTTGTCGAAGTTAGTAACGGTAAGCGAATAATTAAAAAATCCGGCGGGCTGTGGTCCATAAGGATTGGCACCAAAGCGGAACTGATGTTTACGAATATCTGTGTCGCTATATTTTGCCACAAAGTCGGGTGGACAAATTGTTCCGTTCCACGCGCTGCTTCCTATTAATGCTGTACCATCGGCACCGCCAAGGCTGCGAACAGTAAAAATGTTGCGGCCTACCACGTCAACTTTGGTATAAATGGCCAGGATGGTTTCATCATCAGGGCAAACATCTCCAAACAATTCAAAGTACTTTGATCCCAGGGGATTAGAAGCGTCCTTTGCGCCGGAATGAAGAGAATATCCGCCTTCGCTCACCTTGTTGCAGGCAGCTATACATTCAGCCCATTGTGGCGTTCCTGTATAAACTTCAGCGTTCAGGTATATTTTTGCCAACAGAGCATAACCGGCCCATTTATTGAAACGGCCATAATATTCTCCGCCTTTCACAGGTGAGAGCAAATCAACATTTGCTGTCAGTTCGCTTACAACAAAATCATAAATTTCCTGGCGGCTTTTCTGAGGCATTTTGTCAACGGTTATAGTATTCTCGGTGTAAAATGGAACCGATCCGAAATCATCCATCAGCAAATAATAAAAGAATGCTCGCAATACTTTGGCTTCAGCAATTTTTGACGGAGCAGCGTTGGCTTTTACCAGTAAATCCACAGCCAGGTTTGAGCTGAAAACGGATTTATATAACCAGTTCCATGTATTGTTAATCTGCGAATGATCGGGCAACCATTGACGCAGATACATCTGGGCAAATGTAAGTTCCCAGTCGCCCGTTGTGCGGTGAGGAACAACCTGCTCGTCCGTCGACATACTGTTCACATCATACCAACCGTTATCAGCGCCTGCATATCCAACACCGCCCCAGTTACCCGGAATCTGCGAATAAACGTTAGCCAAAGCAACATCAGCGCCTGCCGGGGTAGAATAAAAATCGGTGGCGGCATACTTGTCGTAAACCTTTTCATCCAGCTTTGTGCAACTTTGCATTATCAGCAGAGCAAATAATGCGAAAAAAAATATCTTGTTCATTATACCTGGTTTTAAATGTTATTTAAATGTTACGTTCAATCCAACCGCTATGGATGTTGTACGGGGATAAATACCCCCGTCGGAACCAAATCCATTTCCGCCGTTTACATTCAACTCAGGATCGAGTCCGGTGTACCTGGTAAACAAAGCAAGGTTTGTCGCGGTAAGGGATAAACGCATATTGCTGATGTATTTCAGTTTTTGGATATCGAAACGGTAACCAAAGGTCAGGTTATCGAAACGAACGAAAGCACCATCTTCGAGCCATAAGTCGGAAGCATACTTTGACGTAAACAATCCGGTTTGAACTGAGCTGCTAAGCATATTTGATTTTCCGAGATTTTCGAAATAACTGAAAGAAGATTTGATACTGTTATAAATTTTGTTGCCACCCTGTCCACGGAATAGCATGGATAAATCAAAATTTTTGTACGCAAAAACAGGAGAAATCGCGAAAGTATAGGTTGGCAACGCTGAACCTTCCATTTTACGGTCAGCACTTGTATTTCCTCCGTCAATTATGCCATCATTATTAACATCAACCACGGTTTCTTCGTCGGTATCTGTTTTTCCTTCATGCTGCAGTATATTGAAAGTACCTATAGGCTGGCCTTTGATTAAGAAACTATTGGTTCCCCATGGAACATAGTCCGTATTTAAAGGAACACCGTTAATGCTGCCGCTTAATTCCAGGACTTCATTCCTCAGGAGAGATAAGTTGCCGTTTAATGAAACAGTGAAATCATTTGTTTTGTAAATAACCCCGTTGAGGTTGAAATCAATTCCCTCATTTAAAAGGCTTCCCACATTAGCAGCAATACTTGGGAACGGATATGGAGGTTGCGGAACCGTATAATTAAACAGGAGATTTCTGGTTTTAGCCCGGTAAACATCTATTGCGCCTGACAAGCGGCTGTTGAATAATGAAAAGTCAACACCCATATTATATCCTGTGCGGGATTCCCACTCCAAATCCGCATTTTCGTTTTGAATAATCGCAAAGTTTGTAATCTGATTTCCACCAAAATAGGTTTGTCCGCCTGATCCAACCAAAGGCAACGACTTCTGTGGACTTAATCCCTGCTGGTTACCGGTAGCGCCGTATCCGGCACGAATTTTCAAGTCGTTAATAAATTGTATCCCTTTCATGAATGGCTCTTCGTTCAATCTCCATGCTATGGATGCTGAAGGGAAGTTGCCCCAGTGATGATTTTTACCAAAAACAGAAGATCCGTCTCTACGCATGCTTACCGTTAGTAAATATCGATTCAGGTAGGAATAATTTACCCTGCCTAAAAATGAAATTACAGTACGGTCATTTTTATATGAGCTTACATCACCTGTAACAATCTTACTGAAATCGCCGTTCTGCAGCGCGTTGAAAGTCGTAATATCATTAATGAAACCTTTCATTTGAGTAAAGTTTCCGTTGTATGTTGTTCGTTGCCATTCATACACACCAATTGCGTCAATGGAATGATCGCCAAATGTACCCTTGTAGTTCAGGCTTAAATCTGTGAGCTTTTCATCTTCGTGCCTGTTGTTGATATTGGCAATTCCATTCTGGTCGATAGCGCTGGCAACTGTGGATGAAACGGGTAAATAATATCCTGTATTCTGATCCAGTTTTCTCCAGCTTCCAAACCAGGATGCTTTAAGTCCTTTAACAAGTTCCAGTTCAGTTTTCAGACTTCCGAATGTATTGTTTGTAGCTTGTTCATTCACAACTGTTTGCGAGACGGCATATGTATTAATGTACTGAAACACATTAGGGTCGGAGAAATAAGTTCCATCTGTATTCAATACAGGATCGGTCGGCCTGCTCACATACGTGTTGCTTATCAGGTTCGAAGTAAAAGCCGCCCGGCCGATGCTCGATGGGCTGCCCGTGTTGTTCATAATGTTACCGCTTAAGTTAGCGGTGAACAATAATTTTCCGTTCAGCGCTTTTTGAGTTGCCTGTAATCGACCTATATAATTTTGATTTTTCGAATTGATAACAATTCCGCTTTGCATAATGGCCGAAACTGACGCGCGGTAATTAAAGTCATTAGTTCCACCTCCGATTGCGATACCATGGTTTTGAGTAATCCCGTTACGCGTTAACAGTCCGTACCAGTCGGTGTTCGAACCGTGATCAGTGGAAACAGGAACACCCCATGCTTCGCGCTGCGCGCGCCATTGGTCGGCACTCATCATATCCAGTTTGTTCGAAATCATATCGAACGAAACCGTACTATTAACTTCAACCTGTGAGGTCCCTGATTTGCTCTTTTTGGTAGTGACCAGGATAACACCCGCAGCGCCGCGTGAACCATAAATAGCATTAGCCGAAGCATCTTTCAGAATATCAATAGTCTCAATTTCGCTCGGGGGCAATTGATTCAGAAATTCCATATTACCCTGAACCCCGTCGATAACAACCAACGGATCGTTTCCGCCCATGAGTGATGTAATACCTCGCACCCGAATACTTGGGCTTGCACCCGGTTCGCTGCCTGTTTGGGTGATAACCACACCGGCGGCTTTTCCAGCGATTTGTTGTAATGGGTTGGTGGTTGCTCCTTTGTTCAGGTTTTCTTTCGAAATACTGGCAACAGCGCCGGTAACATCTTTTTTACGCACCGAACCGTAACCTACAACTACAACTTCCTGAAGGTCGGCTGCTTCCTGGCTCATTATTACAGCTGACCCGATTGTGCCCGCCTGAAGCTCTATCGCTTTAAAACCTACAAAAGTGACAACAACGATAGATTTTTCGGATGCTACTTTAATTGTAAACTTGCCATCAACATCGCTTGTTACACCATTAAATGTACCTTTTTCAAGAACGGTTGCTCCTGGCAAAGGTCCTTTTTGATCATCCAAAACTTTACTTTTTACGGTGTAGCCCTGCGCAAACACAGTAATTCCAGCAAGGATGAAAAACATGCTGAAAAGTAGAAATTTCAATTTCATACTGATTGGTTTAGTTGGTTAGTAAATTGCATATTCATTTGGTTCTGTTACCGGGAATGCTCCCGAAGGACATTTTTTAAATTTCAGATCGTAAATGTATACTGATCGCCCGCACTTTGTTATGGTAGAGACTCAATATGTACTGGAATACACCTGATTTTAATATATATAATACTGATAATCAATAAAAAAGACACCCTTATGGATGCCTTAAAATGTACTCGGAATATACGCGGAATCTACTCGGTTTTATCCTGAATTTCGGTTATCACCGATTCAATTTCCATAATTTTATGCTCGAATAATTCATTCGCAACAATGGAGCGGTTCTTTGCTTTGGTCTTATAATTCTTAACCGTTGAAAGCGAGAAATCCAGAAACTTGGCAATACGCTCACTCTCGGTAATTCCAAGCCGGATGAGCGCAAAAATCCTGATCTCAGGGCTCAGCATTCCGTCGGACTTCATGTTGAACCGGTCCTCTTCATTAAAAAGCTGGTTGTACCTATCCACAAAATCAGGAAAAAGTTTTATAAAAATCTGGTCGAAAAGAGCGAACATATCTTCTTTTTCTTTTCGTAAATCTGAATTTGCTGACAGCGCAATTAACTCCTCAAACTGCCTGTTCCTTATTTTCCGGGCAACCATTTTGTGATACTCTTCAGTTTTCTCAATATAGGCGGAGTTGGCACTGAAAAAGTAGCCAATATATTCATCCTTTATACGGTGAACTTCTTTCAGTTTTTCGTTAACACGCAGCAAATCTATATTTTGCTTACTGATTTTTTTCTGTACTTTGGTTAGTTGCTCATTCGATTGCTGAAGATCGGTATTTTGTTGCAGAATTAATAACCGGGCAGAATTTAACCGTTTCTTTTGCATCAGTATTATAAATGTTGCAACCACAAACAAAACAAAAAGCACAGAAATCAGTATAGCATAGATCAGGAGTTTATCTTTCTGTTGCTTGATAATATTAAATCTGCCAGCTTCAATAATCGGCAACACACGCCCAACCTCAATTTTCCGCTGACGCGCGTTGTAAAAGTTAGCGTCGTCGAGAGCCAGTGCAGCATAAGCGTAGGCATGCTGGATATCGCCCCGGATAAACAGCAATTCCGCAAGCTGGCGGATTGCCGCAGTTTCTTTGGTTGCCATTTTGATATCGGTAATTGCCGCCAGCGCAAAGCACTCAATGGCTTTGGTAGTATCGTGGCGAACCTCGTAAAAATAGCCTAATGTTGATACAAGTATTGCATAGTCGTGTAAGCCGGGTTGTTTGGAAAAAAGATATCGTTCCGCAATTACAATCGCTTTGGGGTAGTCTTCCTGCAGCTGGCATTCACGGATTTTTGCCATGATGGATTCGGGGTTGTTATTTTCAAATAAAGCGATTGATTTCCTGCAATAACCAAGAGAACTACGGCGATATTCACTGTAATACGGCTCTGCTGCCGAAAAATCAGCCATATTCATATTTAAAACTGACAGAAATAAATACAAATTGGCTTTGTTCTTCACCGGAAGTTGTGTGGTGTCAATGGAATTTGAGATTTCGGTCGCTTCTTTATATAATCCCGCCGAGAGACAACTGAAAGCCAGCGCAATTTTTGATTCGAAGATCAGATCCGGGTCTTTGAGAATTTCCGCATACTTCAACATTCTGCCGGCATAGGCGTAAGCTGAATCATATTTGTACGATCTGTATTCAGTATAAAGCTGGGCAGAAACTGAGTAATGTTTCTGAACCGATGTTACATTTTTATAATTCGCCCTCAGCGCTGTAAGCTTCAATTCCCGGGTATTAGAGAATGTTTTTGAGTTCGCAATGGTCTTATCCAGAACCCGTAATAAAGAATCTATATCCGTACCGGCGAAGAGGATTATCGGGAACAAAGCACAAACTACCAGGGCAAAAACTCTTCTCATTACCAGTTTCAGGGATTATCAAGGGTGCAAAAATATGTATTTTACAACCTCAATACTATTTATCTTCAGGATTATGTATAATTGGAAAAGTGAAAGCTCGCAAAATTTATGTTCACCTTGTGACAGGATTATTCAAAATAGTAAGCCCATTTTTAGTTCGCTGAAAAACCTTTTAGCATTGTTTCACCTTTAAGTTAAAACTCCAGGATCTGGCTAACTACCCGGCCTTGACACTGTAAGTTGGAGTACCGAAGTAAGCATAAAATCACATTAAAGGGTGATTGACATTTAAATAGTTTAACATGTATTTTGCATTATATTCATTCAGCCCGTCCTGACAATTTATAACAGGGGACAGCAGCTAAAGTAAAATTTCGGATTAAAACAATGTACTTTGTTGAAAACAAATTGATTGAAAAAAGTATAAAAACACTTAGACACTGTCTAAATTTTGTAAAACAACTACAAGGTACTAATTTCTCGAATTGCTGTCACATTGAGCGAAGTCGAAATGCACTTGTTTAACTCAAAAACGAGTAATATTAGTCGATTTAGATGGACTTCCATGCCCGACGCAGCAGGCGGGGACTCCGCTCAGTCTGACAGATGAACAAGTTGAAACTCTCAAAAATGTAAGAACTAAAAATTTAGACAATTTCTTAATCTAATTCCGATGAAAAAGACAATTTCTTTAATTATTTGTATTCTTTTTGTTTTTGGAGGGCTATTTGCCCAAAATGGAAAATCGCAAAAAGAAAAAAATGCTGACTATATACGCTCTCATACCGAGGAGGACTGCAGCAATCTATTCAACAAAAACAGCCACACTGTTTTGAAAGTAATAAAAGGTTACCCTCAGTGCCTGGATGGGTATGCTTTTTACGCCGATATGATTCAATTGCCAGATACAGTAATGAAGCTTTCAGCGCCAACAAGGGTTTTTTATATCGAAAAAGGGCAAATTGTTGAAACAGGACAAGGTGCAAAACTTACAAGTGAAATAGCTTTTACACTAACTGTTAAGAACAGGGTGGGTTCGGAATGTATTGTATTTATTGGAACAAATGGCTGGGCGTACGAATTCAGTCTTTTCAGATTTAACAAACCCATTCCGGTAAGCCTTGAGTTATATGGAACCAGTTTTATGGATAATAAGTTAACAAAGTATTTTATCTACTCTCTTATCGTTGAGAATAATGAAAAAGAGAATAACCGCAATTACGATTTTAGCAGGTTTGAGAAAGAACTTTTTTGTAAAGGAAAACTAAGATATGATTCTAAAAATAAATATATTGATGGTTTGGCCTTAGTAAAAGTTAACGGCTATTATGGATATGTCGATAAACAGGACATGGAAGTAATACCACCAATTTATTCTTTTGCCTGGGACTTTAAAGATGGATTATCATTAGTTGAACTTAACAATAAATGGGGATTTATTGATATAACAGGAAAAGAAGTTGCGCCACTAAAATATGATAATTTGAAAACATTTACTGAAGGGTTAGCGGTTGCTTCAATTAACGGGAAATATGGCTATCTGAATAAAATGGGCGAAGAGGCTATTGCACTGAAATACGAGGATGCCGATTTTTTTTATGATGGATTGGCCCAGGTCCGTTTAAACGGGAAATATGGATTTATAGATAAGACGGGAAAAGAAGTTATTCCTTTAAAATATAATTTTATCGGTCCATTTTTTGATGAACTGGCATTGGTTAAATTAGATGGGAAATGTGGATTTATAAACAAAGCAGGCACCGAAGTTATTCCAATAATATACGCTGATGCCCAAAATTTTTCGGGAAGATTAGCCGGTGTGCAACTTGATGGGAAATGGGGATTTATTGATAACACCGGTAAAATGGTTATTCCGCAAAAATATGATTATGTTAACATGTATTTCGAAGGATACGCCAGGGTAAAGTATAAAGGATGGTATGGAATTATTGATAGCAAAGGTGAAAAAATTGTACCTTTTAAATATAACGAAATTGGAAACTTTCACGAGGAATTGGCTTATGCACGATCAGGTAAAAATTATGGTTATGTAGATAAAAAAGGCAAAGTAGTAATTCCGTTACATTTCGAAGACGCCAACGATTTTAGAGACGGAGAGGCATCAGTTAGTAATTATTCCAGGAGTTTTCGTATCGACAAAACCGGGGAAGAAGTAATACGGTCGAGAAAAAAATAAGACAGATCCGGTTTCGGTACAGAGAAAAATAAAAAAGTACCTTTACTACCGCAGGCGGCATGTATCATTCCATTTCATTCTTCTTCTCCATAGTATACAGCGCTTCGGAACCAGGGGTGACAAACATAAATGAGCATTGTGTTTGGAATAAATATCAACAAAACTGAAATTATGTTTCTCCCAACCCCAATTATTTCTTTTTCTTTTCTTCGGCTTTTCTTTTTGCTTCTGCCGCTTTCCTGGCATCTGCTTCCTTTTTGGCTTCAGCTTTAACCTTTTCAGCTTCTTTTATTTTGGC
Organism: Bacteroidales bacterium; assembly: GCA_963665485.1. GTDB lineage: Bacteria > Bacteroidota > Bacteroidia > Bacteroidales > UBA4417 > UBA4417. The sequence goes on from OY762227.1 coordinate 5,253,193, forward strand.
TGCTTTGGCTTTGTCGGCTTCTTTCTTTGCCTCTATTTTGGCTTTCTCAGCTTCTTTCTTTTGGGCTAATCTGGTTTTTTCAGCTTCTTTCTTTGCTTTTTCAGCCTCCTTAGCTTTTGCCAATTTCGCTTTGTCAGCTTGTTTCTTTGCTTCAGCTTTTGTTTTTTCGGCTTCTTTTTTTGCAGCTATTTTACTTTTTTCAGCTTCTTTCTTAACTTTTTCGGCTTCTTTTTTTTGCTCTATTTTAGCTTTGTCAGCTTCTCTTTTGGCATCGGCTCTTGCTTTGTCGGCTACCTTTTTTTCTGCCATTTTTGTTTTCTCAGCTTCCTTTTGAATCTCAGCCTTTGATTTTGCGGCTTCGGTCTTCCCAACTGATTTGGTTTCGACAGCCTCTTTTGCAGGTGTTTCTTTAAAGCAAACTTCGCAAGGAGTTAATCCTTTACTTTTTGCCTCAGCCATACTCATTGTTTTAACATCACCGGATTTTACGTACTGGCAATCCTTTTTGTGATACTTATCTCCGGCTGATGTAACATAAACAGTCTGAGCTTGTAGTTGAGCAATCATTCCAACTACGAATAAGGCCATGATAAGAATATTCTTTTTCATAATTTTTAAAATTATAAGTTGTTCGAAAGTACACAATTTTCAGCTTAAATGTATAAAAATAGTGTACCTAATCAGGGCTGTTTAATTTATTCGTCCACACATTGTACGGATTTGCACAGATTTAGAATTACTTACAGCCAATTTCAATGAAAAAAAATAATTCCCTGATGATGCTGCTTTTCCGCGCAATCTTTGTACGCAGAGGCCTTGCTTGGTATTTCACAGTATCGACAAGGCTGATTAGTTACAAAATATTTAATTAACTTAACTACATTTGCCACATTCTGTTGGTCGTAATTCTAATTGAATTTCCCGCGATTTGAAGCAGTTTCGTTTTGAGCCAGATTTTCCCCGGGCAGTAAATAGAATAATGCTATCATCCTATTAATCAGCAGAGTAAGCAAATGGAATAATTATTGTTATCATATATTTCAGCACGATTGTAAATCGATAAAATTAACCGGGAACAAGTTCCGGATATCAATTGAGAAAGAACGATTTTAAATAATTTTACCCGGGTTAATTTTGTAAAACCGGGTTTTCAAAAAAACACAAAATGAGTAAATGGGAAACACTATATAGCAACCTGTGGATCAGGATTTCGGATGATAATTTCGATAAACTGTTGCAAATTCAAAAGAATTATCAGCTAAAAAGCGTTGAGGATGTTTTGGAACTGCTGGTTAACTCCCATACTATCAATAGCCTGACGAAAGAATCAGTTGAGTATGCTACCGAAAAGGACATGAAGATCCGAACGAAGGCATCCTGATGTGTGACAAGCAAAGACCAGGCAAAAGAGGTTTATTCATTTGCAAAGTATATAAAGCCTTTAATTAACGCCAGATAATATTATATTGATTCCCGAGTAAATCATCATACCATACATCAATACCATTTAGCGTGGATATATCTACCGGAGAATCCGGAGTAAGAACATCCAAACCTGTGCTTGCCGTAAGATGAGGGCTGTTATAAAACTGATGCATCTGGCTATCGGTACACTGTACCATCACGTTGGTTAACATGCTGGCCGGATTGATAACAGTTCCGTCGGGCAATTTATATTCAAATGTGATTGAGGTGAGTTTGCCATCGCTGTTAGTGTGTAATGTGGGAGAGATAATAACCAGGTTATACTCCGCGTCAATATTAGAATAATCGAGTGTAAAAGACCTGTTACCATCAAGGGTTAAGGTATATGTACCCTGTTTCCACGGCAGGAAGGCTGTTCCCCATGGCGCACCGGCCGGAGCCTGAGATTGCCTGCAATAGGTAGATATAAAACCAGAATTATCGCCTGGATTTACCTTAGATCCCCAGGTAGTAATATCATTATATGGACTATCGGCAGGACCGGATAAAACAATATTCCCATTTGAAAATGTCAGCCCTTTACCACCTTCAATTGCTATAGAATAGTTTGTATAACAATCGGAGCTTTTGTTAACTACCGGTAAAGTGCTGTTGAAACCCCAATGTCCGCTATATCTAGCAAAAATCGTGGAAACGACTAACTGAGTATTCGATAATACATCAGGAATACCATCATTATCCGCATCTATGTTCCTGGCAATAGATTGATAATACGTGCTGATATTTTTCAGACTATTTATCTCGGATCCGGAAATAATAATTTCATTTCCCAGCGGATCGTGTGATGGGATAACGCTGTTGCCTACCAACGTAAGCGAGGACAAGTCAATCTGGGTATTTTCCCCGTTTTTAAGATTTCCGAGTGGAAGCATATTTAAACCTTGCGATGAAAGGTTCCCGATATATTGATTATTTGCATCCAGGAATATCAGCGCAACCCCTGTCCCAATCTGACCTGTAACGGAAAAGCTACCATCTACTATATCAGTCAGGCTGTAATAGTATTTACTGAAAACCAATACTTTTTTTGCGTCAGCAAGTGATAATTCACCTGTTGATTTCAGGCTGTTACTTTTCCCTGTGCCTGTTGTGGGAATTTTCCCTTTGATAACAATACGGTTATTACCTCCATTCCCCTGGTTGTTGCTGTCTTTTTTGCAACTTATTGTAAACATCAATGCCAGCATTACGGTTACCAAAGTGATGACCTTTAAACTGTTTCTACTTTTCATATCTCAGTTTTTTAAACTATTATATATTAATATCTTCTTAAGCTGAATGTAATATAAATCAAGGAAAATACTTATTCCTTACTTTTTCTTTAAATATCATTCGCCTGCGCTCCAGGCACGCAACTGATTCGCCGGCACGAAAAACAGGAAAAACTCAGTTATACTCAAAATCAGAAACCTTGTTTAAAGCTGCTACTAATTAAGTATATTTTTCTATACTTGCTGTTAAGTGAGGAAATTGCTGAACCAGGGTTTCTCTGTTAGCCAGTTCAAAATCTGAGAAATCGAATCCGGGCGCAACGGTACAGCTAACCAGCGAATAGCCCTCCGAATTTTTAACCGAGGCAGCAAACCAGCAGTTAGCAGGAATTATAACCTGGGGTACTTCGCCTGTTTCGATTTCATTCCCCAGGTTGATTATTGATAACTGATCGCCATGAAGAACACAGATTTCCAGTGGTTGCCCCTGGTGAAAAAACCATAATTCATCGGATTGAATGCGATGAAAACGAGATTTGTCGTCGTTTTCGAGTAAATAGTAAATGGCGGTGCTATAATTCCTCACATTTCCATTGGCGGTGGTTACGCTTTCGGTTGAACGGTATGTTTCCCTGTAAAATCCACCTTCCGGATGAACAGTGAGTTCAAGTTTATTAATCAACTCTTTAACATCCATACTTTTCGGTATTTGATTCCAGGGTTCTGCTCAATCGGTTTACCTGACCCCAACCTAAGTTAGCTTAGGAAGGATGATAAACGGCTACAGATAAATTGAATTTAAAGTAGTGCTATCCTTTAGGCTCGACCAATACTGCAGTACCATAACATATAACTTCAGTTACATTGCTCATCACTTCAGCCGATTCGTAGCGGATACCTATCACCGCATTCGCGCCTAGTTGCACAGCGTGCATCATCATTTCGGAATACGCGTCGTAACGAGTTTTTTCGCAAAGTTCAGTGAGCAAAGTTATGTTTCCACCAATAATGGTTTGCAAACCGGCACCGATAGTACCAAAAATTGAGCGTGAACGGACAATAATTCCACGGACTACACCCAGGTTTTTAGTAAGCTGATAACCGGGTATTTCGAAGGTAGTAGAAGTCATATTCTGTTCCATATCATTTTGCTTTAGGATATTACCCTCAAAAATACGTAATAATTTACAAAACCATAAAGTGGATATGGAGTATCGGTATGAAATGTGATGAATATTCTTTTTAACTTTGTCCTACTTGAAGTGAGATTATGAAAAAGAATCTTTCGGCGCTTGGCATTTTAATCCTGTTAATGCTCAAATACCCGCCTCTTCCTAAATACAGTCTGTTTCATAAAATTGAAATTGTACAGGTATGCAATTTGTCGATAAAGCAACTGGCTTTGCAATTCCATCTGAACTGACAACAGAACAGAAAACCAGCAACGAGAATGTATCAATCCGGGATTATAATTGCTTCTGGTATACCCTGAATTTTTTAATCATAAATGCTCCGTAACGTTTAAATTCATTCGACATATCGTCATTTTCTTCCATAACAACATGTGTATCAACGCTGGTCATTCCTCTTCTGATCGCTGCTTTAATTGTAGAAATCGATAAATATATATTGAGTCCTTGTTTTTGATACTCCGGAATAACTCCACCCAGCATCAGGTTAACTGTTTTAGCTGTTTTCATGGCCCTGAGAATATGAAACAATCCGAATGGGAACAAGCGGCCGTTTGCTTTCTGTAATCCTTTATACATATTGGGCATGCTGATAACAAAGGAAATTACCTTGCCATCCTTTATCACAACACTCACAAATTCAAGATCAATTACAGGCAGGTATTTTTTTGCCATTTCCTGCATTTCAGTTTCGTCCATGGGAGCAAATCCATAAATATTGCCGAACGACTCGTTCATCGCCCTGAAAATAGGAACTATCCAGGGTTTTACTTCTCTTTTGCTTTTGAATTCAATAAATTCAAGATCTTTCCTTGAGGTAATCCGGTCGAATATTTTCTGCATTACTTCAGGCGGCGGGCCCGAGAGCGGATACCGATAGATTACGCAATCCAGTTCTTTGGTGTATCCTTCGGCCTCAACAAGCTTTGGCATGTACTCAAAATTGCAGGCGCTGTCAATCACAGGTTCATATTCGAAACCTTCGATAAGTAATCCCTGTGGTTCACGATCCGAAAACCCGAATGGCCCGACAATTTTAGTCATGCCCTTTTCACGCCCCCATTTTTCTATTTCTGATATCAGGGCATGCGCTACTTCCTGGTCATTGTATGTTTCGATAAATCCAAAACGGGCATTTTTAACACCCGCCATTTCATTATACTGTTTATTTATAATGCCCATGATCCGGCCCACCGCAACCCCATCTCTATAAGCAAGCACTAAGCGGTGATCGCAAACATTGAATGAATGGTTCTTTTTGGGATTAAAAAAGACCTTTTCATCCATATACAAAGGTGGTAACCAGTCCTTGTGACCCCGATGAATCTTCTCCGGCAGGTATATAAATTCTTTAAATTCTTTTTTTGTTGAAACATCCTGTAATACCAGAGCCATAAGAATCCTATTAAATATGTTTTGATCTGTAGTTAATTTTAGTTAATTGCCATTCCCGGATTAAACTTTAATTTTTTGCTAAATTAAGCAATGTTATGAATTGTTTAATACCGGGTTAATAAGTTACATGTTTTTAGCGCATGGCACTGGTGTTTCTGTAATGAAAGACTGTTGCTTTTGGTGGATTAAAACCAGGTTTTAGCTCGTTTATTTCTCAAGTTCATACAAAAATATCAAAGTACAATCTATTAATCAAATAAAATACAATGTGATATAAGCGAATACTTTTGAGTCTGAAATTATTCTCAGCATCAAAGGCAACATGGATAGTTGAATATATACGGATTTGGGAAATCACTCCCAAACAGGATCAAATCAACACTTAGCAAGTATCGCTGAACAAGTTTTCATGATTTTCAGCAGTTGTTAACCCTCTGTGTGCGTTTTCAATACAAAAAGCTGGCTGCGGTTACTCGCATATAAGCTTCGAAACCGGTTGACTATATCCATGGTCTGCTGAGAAATTGCTGTTTACTAAAGTAAAATTGTTAAGTATATAGAAAGGAAAGTCATTATGTACACACCGTTACACGTCGGGAGACGCGCAACAGTAAAGGATTAATGAAAAGCGGGTTAAAATATAGGTATTGTAGTATATTTGCTTGTTAAGGCAAACGAAGCAAACATGCAAATAATAAAAACGAAAAAGAGGTGGGGCATAATTTTGTTGCTGCTTGCACTGATTATCAGCCTGGCCTTTTATCCACTACCGCCGCAGGCTCCCATTCGATATTATGAAAGAGAAAGCGGGCAAATAAAAACCGAAAAGGTGGCCGGTGAAAAGTGGTTGGTATGGTTGTATTACAATCCAATAGGAGAAGCAACCTTGTGGACATTGGCGAAGAGAAAGCTGGCTTCGTCCATCTATGGTACGCTGATGGATCGATCGTCGTCAGCGAAAAAGATACACCCCTTTATCGAAGATTTTGATATTGATATGAGCGCTGCCAGGGAAAAGGAATTTAACAATTTCAACGATTTTTTTACCCGGAAGCTAAAGCCTGATGCGCGACCGGTTGAAACCAGCACTAGTTGTGTTGTTTCACCTGCCGATGGAAAAATTCTGGCTTATGCCGATATCAGCAACTCCTGGTTTATCATAAAAGGATATCGCTTTGATGTATCTTCCTTTTTGGATAATCCTGATCTTGCGCAAAAGTACCACGATGGCGCCCTGCTTATTATCCGGCTGGCCCCGATGGATTACCATCGTTTTCATTTTCCGGTCAGCGGAAATATATCTCCTAACAAGAGGATTGATGGTGACTATTATTCCGTCAATCCTTATGCTTTGCGTAAAAAGGCTGAAATATTCTGCCTGAATAAACGGGAATATACAATCCTTTCAAATCCTATGTTTGGTGAGGTTGTTATGGTCGAAGTTGGAGCAACCATGGTAGGAAGCATAGTACAAACTTCTAAGGGAAGTTCTGTAACTAAAGGCGAAGAGAAAGGCTATTTTAAATTTGGAGGCTCAACGGTAGTACTGCTGTTCGAAAAAGGTAAAATCAATATTGATGAGGATTTATTGATAAATACAGCGAAAGGCTATGAAACTACAGTTAAGATGGGAGAGAGAATCGGAGAGAAAAAATAAAAGAGATACTCAACGATGTTGTACTATTTTGTTGTGCCGATATTTTGATTAAAAGAAAAACCTTTGAATAGGGATGAATCCCGTTTCAGTAAATATAAAATAACTGCTCCTGCCAAATGCTATAACAATTGCGTTTATGCTTGTTTGTTGAAACAATTATTTTCTTCACATACAATTGTGCTGACATTTAATTTCAGAACAATTTTTCCCCGAACTTGTTATAGCTTTATCCGATATGCATCATTGTAATGCGACAACCTGCGCTGAAATATTTCGGGTAAATATTTTAGATAAAAGAAAAGCAAAAAACCTCTTTAAAAATATAAATTATGGCACTTATCAATCCGCACATCAACTTCAACGGAAATGCTGAAGAAGCTTTCAATTTTTACAAATCAGTATTTGGCGGGGAGTTCGCAGTGATTATGCGTTTCAAAGACCTGTCAAACCCTGGATACCAGGTGGATGAAAAGGAAGCAAATAAGATCATGCATATTTCTTTGCCGATTGGCAATAACGTTTTAATGGCCAACGACGTTCCGGAATTTATGGGACGGGTTAACGAAAACGAAAACAGAAGTAAAATTTCAATCAGCGCAGAAAGCAAAGAAGAAGCCGACAGATTATTTGTTGGATTATCAAAAGGCGGGAAAGTTGAAATGCCTATTGCCGACAGTCCCTGGGGCTCATATTTTGGAATGTTCAGAGATAAATTCGGGATTGAATGGATGGTGGATTTTAACCCAAAATATAACAGCAAAGAGTAAGCATCAAACAACGATTGCCTGGCAGCGGCCCGGCAAGAGAATGGGTTATGTGCTGCAATGACATTTTTATTTTGAAACAGTAATCGTACATTTTTTTGAACTTCAGTGCGGATAAACAAGTTGCTCGCCTAGCCACAAACCCTTAAACTATAGCCAGGAATAACAATTTATATTGTATAGAAAACCATAGTCCACATTTTTAATAATTAAACTTAACCATTAGTAAAAACCACTTAAAAATAATCGGCATGGCACATACATCTATCTATCTCAACTTCATGGGAAACGCTGAAGAAGCGTTTAACTTCTACAAAAAAGTTTTCAAAACTGAATTTTCTGCTCCATTCATGCGCATGAGCGACATTCCGTCGCAACCGGGTATGCCCGAACTTGTAGAAGCCGAAAAGAGCAAAGTAATGCATGTTGCTCTCCCGATTCTTGGCGGTACAGAAATTATGGGAACCGATGTGCTCGAAAGCATGGGGCACGTATTTATTGAAGGAAACAATGTTACCATCAGTCTGAACCCCGACAGCAAAGCAGAAGCTGACAGGTTGTATTCAGAACTCTCGCAAGGCGGAGCCGACGGCGTTGCTCCTCACGATGAATTCTGGGGTTACTGGGGAACATGCAAGGACAAATTCGGAATCCGTTGGATGTTTAACATTACGAATACTAATATGTAATCAAAAAAAGCTAAACTATGGCAAGCAATAGCGTAACGTTACATATAGTCCTTAAAGCCTCTTCCGAAAAAATTTACCGGGCGTTTACCGATGCAACAGCTATGGCATCATGGATTCCGCCTTATGGTTTTTTATGTGTTGTTCATAGCATGGATGTAAAACCAGGCGGCAGCTTTCGAATGTCATTTATCAATTTTACAACAGGGAATGGAAATTCATTTGGCGGAACATATCTGGATTTAAATCCGAATGAATATATCAGATATTCCGACAAATTTGATGATCCCAATCTGCCTGGTGAAATGGTTACATCTGTTTGGCTTAAAGAGGTTTCCTGTGGCACTGAACTTAAAATCACACAGGAAGGTATTCCTTCAGTGATACCTGTTGAAATGTGTTATCTGGGGTGGCAGGAGTCGTTGGAAAAATTAAAAAAATTAGTGGAACCTGAAATCCCGGATGCATAATCAGCTAAACAATTTCGTTACCAACTCTCGATTGTGTGCGTCTCCCTCTGCTGAATCGCAATTCACTCGGCGTGCCGGGGACATTTACCTTTGGCTCCTTTGCAATACATGCTGATAAAAATGAAGGCTATGTTCACCATCGATAGTTCAATTCCAGAATCTGAACTGCCCGTAAAAACAAATAACCACTTACAACTAAACTATTAAGTTTAACAGGTCGCGGATTTTGACCAGTTACATAGTACAATATAATCCAGGAACAATTTCCTGCCACAAAAAAAGACATCTTATTTGAATGAAAATCCGACACATCTGAATATTGAATAAAATAATCCATTCTTAAAAGAGTTTTCCAGAACATCAAAATTAAGGCAAACCTAAATAACCTGAGGTTTAAAGCCTGCTCACTTATTAAATATAGATAAATGTACCACATAATATTGATCCTGAGTCCTGATTACCAGGAAGTATGTACCATTTTGAATAGGCTGCAAATTAAATTGCTGATATAATTCTGCCTCATTCTTGTCTTTTAGAAAGCTCTTAACTTTTATTCCTATACTATTATACAAATCAAGATCTTTTAATCTTTGATTGCTTACTGTTTGATAAATAAATGTTATTATTTCGTTTGTTGGATTTGGATATAGTTTAATTGAAGCGCCTTTTAATTCTTCAAATCCTACACTATTTACTATAACCAGTTCTGTATTAACTATTGCCGCCGCGCCGCAGGAGTTACTTGCCGTTAATGTATATTCACCTGCATCAGAAATCGTGATATTGGCAATTTCAGGATCTTGCAAGGCCGAAGAGAAACTGTTAGGCCCAATCCAACTCCAGCTAGTTGCCCCGGTTGCGCTTCCTGTCAATGTTAAAGTAGCATTCTCATAAATCGGGTTTGGATTAGCTGAAGCTGATACATCAGTTGGTATTGTGTTTACCGTCATGGCAATTGCATTACTGGCAGCCGGACTCCCGGTAACGCAATTAAGGTTTGAAGTCATCACACAGGTGACCACATCACCATTCTCTGGTAAATAGGAATATATCAAGTCATTGGTTCCTGCATTTCCACCATTTACTTTCCATTGATATGAAGGTATTGTACCCTCATTTACAGGTATGGCGGTGTACAATACCGAAGTTCCGGCGCAGACCGGATTGTTACTGACAGCGATACTTACACCGGCAGGTAAACCTGGGTTTAATGTAACCTGTCCATCTGAATAGAAAGAAGCCGTTGGACTATCAATAAATGGATTTTTATACTCATCAACATATTCGCAATCGCCGCTTCCATTATCGGTATTATTGAAAATAAGTATTGGCGAACCAGATAAATAAGTAAAATTCAGATCCACCAGTTTCGAACCATTTGTAAGAGTAACAGGGTTTATATCCGACCAAACAAAAATTATTTTGTGAAGTGTTGCAGAAACCATTACATCACTAATTATGACATTTGTAAACTCCGGGTTGATGTTGGAATAGGAAGAGTAAGTCATTAATTGCGGATCGTAATCCATGCGTAATGAAATAGCCGAAACACTCGTTAAATCATTTACAGTAACCGGAATAGTTATCATATCCCCCTGACATACAGTAACAATTCCTGCACTGGTAACAGGGGTTGAAGTGGCCGTTTGTCGGATAGCAGGATTATTAATTGATGTTGACGTTTGATATAACTCAGTTCCGGGAATGCCATTATATTCAAATACCTGTATTGTATATAATGTATGAGTGGCAAGACCTGTCAGAATCATACTGTCACCACTCCCGTTATATACGCAATAATAACCCGATGTTCCTAACTGAGATCCTTTGGTCGTCCAGTTCGTTGATGCGGCAAAAGTTGTATTATCAGTTGGATTGGAGATAGGACCTGTTCCTTCTTTAACAAATACTGCACGTTTACTGCCGTTTCCATTTGTCCAACTAATGGCAATTTGGTTGGTTTGCACGTTTGTGAAGGATATGTTGGTTGCCTGTGTAAATGGGACTTCTATGCTATAAGGTGTTAACTGCGTATACCAAGGAGAACTCCCGTTTATTCCATTGAAATCCATAAGCTTGTTATAAGCATTGGTTATTGGATCCCATTCAAAGATAACCCCCTTATTAAATGCACCACCCAAAGTTGTCATACCAAAGAATTTTTCTCCGTTGGAGGTTAGTGAGCCCTGTGGATTTCCACCTGTTGATGAATAGTCTAAATCTATTTTGTCAATATATATATTATAAATTGGGTTCCATTCAAAGATACTACCCTTCATATTCGCACCCCCTTCAGATGTCATTCCATAAAGCTTCCCACTTTTAAGAGTTAGAGAGCCATTAGGCCAGGCATCTCTTAGTGAGCCTTTAATATCTATCTTTTTTGTAAAAATATTGGTAATGGGATCCCATTCGAAGATAAATCCTAAAAAGTAACCGTGAGAAAATGGCCCATCATAAGTCCTTCCATAGCACTTCCCACCGCTAAAGGTTAAGAACCCTCCAGGAAAACTGTTACTGCCCATTGAGCCCTCGATATCTATCTTTTTTATAAAAATATTGGTAGTCGGGTCCCATTCAAAAATAACTCCATTATTACTTGCGCCATCACCAAGAGCCATACCATACAACTTCCCATTGTTGAGTGTTAAAGATCCAAAAGGTTTGTGGACACTTTTCCCATCCAAATCTATCTTTTTTGTATAAGTATTGGTAGCTGGGTCCCATTCGAAGATAATGCCATTATTACTTGTGCCACCAGTATTGGTCATACCATAAAACTTCCCGTCTTTGAGAGTTAATGTTCCAGAAGGATTGCGGCCATTTGTTCCATCGAAATCTATCTTCTTATTACATGAATTTGTTAGAGGATTCCACTCAAAGATAACACCAGCGTTGTATGCACCGCCTTCATATGTCATACCATACAACTTACCGCCGCTAAGGGTGAGCGAATTATATGGAAAGCGTCCATTTGGTGCTTCCTCGAAATCTATCTTTTTTGTATAAGTATTATTAGTAGGGTCCCATTCAAAGATAACTCCAGCATTACCAATTCCTCCCAGTTTGGTCATTCCATATAACTTCCCACTCTTAAGGGCTAATGATCCTTGAGGCTTGCTTCCCACAGTTAAGCCATCAAAATCAATCTTTTTAATAAAAATATTGGTAACCGGGTCCCATTCAAAGATAACTCCATAATTACCTATGCCCCCCATAGAGGTCATGCCATAGAATTTACCGCCACTCAAGATAAGGGATCCCCAAGGCCATTTGCCTTTTGTTACGGCATCGAAATCTATTTTTTTAGTAAAAATATTGGTAACAGGATCCCATTCAAAGATAACACCAACATCATTCTCACCAAAACTTGAAGTCATACCATAGAACTTCCCGCCGCTAAGTGTTAATGATCCACCAGGGTTCCCGCCATTTGTGCCGCCAAAATCTATCTTTTTTGTAATAACATTAGTAGAAGGATCCCATTCAAAAATAGTACCACAACCATTGAGTCCGTTATAAGGAGTCATACCATAGAACTTCCCACTATTAAGTGCTAATGATCCATGAGGCATGTATCCCGTAGTTGGGCCATCAAAATCAATCTTCTTAATAAAAATATTGGTAACAGGATCCCATTCAAAGATAATACCTCCACCATCTTTGCCGCCATAAGGTGTCATTCCATATAACCTGTCTTCGCTAAGAGTTAATGATCCCAATGGAGAGCTGCCATTTGCAGTTTCATCAAAATCCATCTTTTTTGTAAAAATATTGGTAATGGGATCCCATTCAAAGATAACACCAACATCATTTGTGCCTCCATATGTAGTCATACCATAGAACTTCCCACCGCTAAGGGTTAGTGATCCTGAAGGATAGCGGCCTCTTTCCAAACTATCGAAATCTATCTTTTTCGTATAATTATTGTCAACCGGATCCCATTCAAAGATAACACCATATCCATTTGAGCCACCACCACTAGTCATCCCGTAGAACTTCCCATTTCCGCCATCAGTTAAGTCTGAAGAAGAATTCTTTCCACTTATTATTACTGGCATTGAATAATCTACCGTTTGTTTGCCGGTATTGCAGTCAATATGAAAAATTATCCCTGCGTTATAAGTGCCACCTCCTTTTGTTACTCCATAAAGTATATTCTCCGATTGGGCATTCAGGTTATTTTTAATAAATAAGTAGGAACAAAGAATTATTACCACGGCTTTGGAGAAGAGAGAAATTGTTTTCATAAAAAAGGTTCTTATGAATAAAAAGAAACGGGAGTGGGTTTTGCTTTAGGTTGATAACAAAATGCTATAACAAAGCGAGGTATACAGGTTATTTTCAAACTTCAATATTGCAATGTAAATATAAGGCATAATCTCTAAAAATCTTACGGTATGACAAAAAGAAAGTTATTAAATCACTGTCCTTATACTAGCTATTTACTTCTAACCCTTCGTTTTTGAATTTACGATAAATCATTTATTTCTTTGAATGAATAAACTGGCTGACTACAATATGGTCCTCATTCAACCCAAACATGGTATAATAAAAAAACACCTGCACAAATAAATGTGCAAGTGTCTGACTTGATAGTCTCCCGGACAGGATTCGAACCTGTGACCCATTGATTAAGAGTCAATTGCTCTACCAGCTGAGCTACCGAGAGATTTGAGGGTGCAAAAGTAATGCTTTTTCGTTTTTGTTGATAAAAAATTATTCTTTTATTCGCATTCTCTGTTTGTGTGAACACAGTATACCTGCAATTTGTTAATTTTGGACTATGGATTCATCAGCCAATAGCCCATTTAAATCTGCCCTCAAAGTAAATGAAGGTATAGAACAGCCGCCGTCAGTAAATGTTGGCGCTGCAGAACATTACAGCAAGCCGGGCAGGAAACTACTCTCACCTGATCAATACATTGAAGGCATCCTTAAAGGGAACCGAACTCAATTAAGCCAGGCTATAACATTAATAGAAAGTTCACTGCCGTTACACCAGGAAGTTGCCCAGACTATTATCAGTAAATGCTTACCTCTTTCCGGGAATTCGGTTCGGATTGGAATTACAGGTGTTCCGGGAGTCGGGAAAAGCACTTTTATTGAAGCTTTTGGCAAACATCTCACATCGCAGGGAAAGAAAATAGCGGTTCTGGCCATAGATCCCAGCAGTTCGCGTTCGCGGGGAAGCATACTTGGTGATAAAACGCGAATGGAAGAACTTTCGGTCGACAACAATGCGTTTATCCGTCCTTCACCCGCTGCAGGATCATTAGGCGGTGTTGCCCGTAAAACCCGTGAAACAATTATACTATGCGAAGCTGCAGGATTTGATACCATTCTGGTGGAAACTGTTGGCGTCGGACAAAGTGAAATAGCCGTTCATTCCATGGTCGATTTTTTCCTTTTGCTAATGCTTGGTGGCGCGGGCGACGAACTCCAGGGTATAAAGCGCGGAATTATGGAAATGGCTGATGCTGTAGTACTTAACAAAGCTGACGGCGATAATATAAACCGTGTGAATGTGGCGATGGCCGAACTTCGCAGCGCATTACACTACTTCCCTCCTACTGATTCAGGCTGGTATCCGGTGTGCGAAGCCTGTTCGTCCATTACCAAAGCGGGAATTCCAAGAGTTGACGAAATGATCAGCGAATATGTAAAATTCACAAAAGAAAACGGCTATTTTGCCAAACGAAGGCTGGCCCAATCGAAACAGATTATGATGTCGGTAATTGACCAGTCTTTGCACGATCATTTTTATCACCAGGCCGATATCAAAAAGCTGATGATAAAACTGGATGTAGATCTTCACCAGGAGAAAATCAGCGCGTATATGGCGGCACAGATGCTGTTAGAGAAGTATTTTGGAGAGAACAGATAAATTTTACACCTATTAAATACAAGGATTTAAGAACAAGGATTAACGAACTTCGATTTATGATTTATGTAAAAAGCTAGTTCTCCGGCTAATTCTAAAATCAGAAATCGTTATTCCTTGTTCGATATTCATTTTAAGGTGTTATCTTTGTTTATACAGCATTTTTAAATGTCAACAAACTCTAAAATCCATGATACAGTTCGAAGCACTTTTCAAAATCTCCTACGGTTTATACATAGTAAGTTCTGGAAATAAGAACAAGGGAAATGGCTTTATCTCCAATACCTTTTTTCAGGTTACTTCTGAACCACCCAGATTCGCATCCTGCTGCAATAAAGATAATTATACGGCTGAAATGATTAAGGAAACGGGAGCATTTTCGGTTTCCATTATTCACAAAGATACTGATCCGGAAATTATTTCACGCTTTGGGTATAAAAGCGGGAAGGATATTGATAAACTCTCAGGGCTGAAACTTAAGTATGGTGAAACCGGAGTGCCGATTGTGCTAAATGATTGTATTGCTTTCCTTGAATGCAAAGTGGTTCAGACTATTGATGTGGGCACGCATTACATGTTCATAGGGGAATTGCTTCAATCCGAAATTGTTGACGATACCAAAGACGCATTGACATACCTGTTTTACAGGCAATCCCGAAAAGGTGCCGCGCCAAAAAACGCGCCTACTTATATAGATAAATCAAAATTAGCTGCAACTGTTACAGGAACCGGATTCAAAAAATTCGAATGCACTGCATGCGGTTATATTTACGACGAGGCTGAACAGGAAATTAAGTTCGCGGATTTACCCGACGACTGGGTGTGCCCGGTCTGTGGTTCAGAAAAATCAGATTTTATCGAAATTCAGTAGAATCAGGATTATAAATTCATTATAATTAACTCTCTTTATGAACTTTACAATGGTTTTTCCCCGGTAAGTTCAGTCACAGTCTTATTTTTCTTCCTGCTCTTTTCCGGCCAAATCAATGATGCCAGAATACTTGTCCCAAGAATCGCGACTATTACCAGAAGCGAGTGTAGTGTCGTGAATCCCAAAGCGCCGAGTTGTACATGCAACAGCATCTTAAAACCAATAAACGAAAGCAATACGGCCAGTCCGTGTTTCAGGAACCTGAACATACTGATTACATGCGCCACTACAAAGAACAAGGACCGTAATCCCATAATAGCGAATATGTTGGAAAAAAACACAATATAAGGATCCTGGGTTATTGAGAAAATAGCCGGTACTGAATCTACTGCAAATAACACATCAGTAAATTCAATTACCAATAACACAAGAAACAGGGGTGTAAAATACAAGCGGTTGTTGTCGTGCTTGTTACGGAACCAGAAATGCTGCCTGAAATATACCGTGTGAACCGGGAAATAGCGGGAAACAAATTTAACAACAGGGTGATGCGCGGGATCAACTTTATCTTCCTTATTTCGTTCGAGGAACATTTTAATACCCGTGATCACCAGGAAAGCTCCAAAAATGTATAGTATCCAGTCGAAACGCTGAATCAGCGCGGCGCTTAAAAATATAAATATAAAGCGCATGATCACCGCTCCGATAATTCCCCACATCAATACCCGCTTGTAATACATTTTCTGTACGCCAAACGACATAAATACCAGTATCATCACAAATACATTATCAACCGAAAGCATATATTCGATCAGATAACCGGTAATATATTCGAGGGAGAGGTTTTGCCTGTAAATATGTATTGCCTGCTGTGTATCCGTTATCCCATTGATATTATAGGTATGCTTATATAAATCAATGCGGTATTGCACATCCTCTATTGTTTTTATTCCATGAAGGCGGTCGCCGAAATAAAGCAGCAGAAAATAGAATCCAATACCGAATGCAACCCAAACAAAAGTCCAGATCAAAGCCTCCCGGAACTTAACCTCATGGCTCTTTTTATCGAAAATACCGAGGTCGAGCACGAGTATGGCAGCGATAAACAGAAGAAAACCAGCAAAAATCAGATGCTCTGACGTTATCATAAGTGTGAATGTTTTAGCTGTGTACTTTAGAAGCGTTCAAAATTACAAATTTATGACGAAAGGCAGGTAAAATATTTTGTTTGGGCATATTTAAAGTTGCTACTTTTGCCGCACTTTTTGAGAATTTGAATATGAAAAACCGATGAATTCATTCTCACAATATTATGAGTATAAATTTATCGGTAAATTCATTCATACTGAAGATTGAATATAGAACAAGGATTAACGATTTTAGATTTATGAAGTAAAACTCTACTACCATTAAAATCTAAAATCAAAAATCGTTAATCAATATTCTTAAATCACAATAATATTTTTACCGAATGAAAAACCCCTTTGCCAACAGCCTTACCGAAATGAATCCCAGTTCGCTGGTTCAGTACCTTAACAAGCCCAGCGACGAGTTTACCAAAGCCGACCTGATCAGGTATATTGATGATCACAATATTTCGATGATCAATTTCAGGTATGCCGGTGGTGATGGCCGGTTGAAAACACTCAACTTTGTAATTAACAGTCGCGAGCACCTGGATAATGTTCTTTCGACCGGCGAACGTGTTGATGGTTCAAGTCTTTTCCCGTTTATTGGTGCCAGTTCCAGCGATTTGTATGTTTTACCACGCTATAAAACCGCTTTTGTTAACCCTTTTTCTGAAATCCCTACTCTCGATATCCTTTGCTCATATTACGATAAAGACGGCAATCCGCTCGAAAGCTCGCCTGAATATATTCTGCGCAAAGCTCATAAAGCGCTGAAAGAACATACCGGTTATTCATTTGAAGTAATGGGTGAGCTGGAGTATTACGTGATCAGTCCTGAGAATAAACTTTTCCAGGCGCCAGATCAGAAAGGATACCACGAATCGTTCCCTTTTGCGAAATGGGAAGCATTGCGGGCCGAGGCTATGTTCGCCATTGCGCAAACCGGAGGTAAAATAAAATACGGCCATTCCGAAGTTGGAAATTTTAAATTTGATGGATTGGAATACGAACAGAATGAAATTGAGTTTCTGCCTGTAACGCTCGAAGATGCTGCCGATCAGCTGGTCATTGCAAAATGGATTTTACGCACACTTGCTTATAAATATGGAGTTTCAATAACGTTTGCGCCTAAAATCACTGTTGGCAAAGCTGGCAGCGGAATGCATATTCACACCCGGCTGATGAAAGATGGTGACAATGCGATGGTTGAAAAAGGAAAACTGAGCGATACCGCCCGCAAAGCAATTGCCGGATATCTTGATCTTGCGCCTTCGCTTACTGCTTTTGGAAATACAAATCCTACTTCCTATTTCAGGCTGGTTCCGCACCAGGAAGCGCCAACCAATATCTGCTGGGGTGACCGGAACCGATCAGTTCTTGTTCGTGTTCCGCTTGGGTGGTCGGGCACCAACAATATGATTTTTCATGCCAATCCACAGGAACCTGTAGAACCTAAAGATTTTACCAACAAGCAAACCGTTGAATTCCGTTGCCCGGATGGCTCAGCGGATGTTTATTTGCTTTTAGCCGGACTTACCGTTGCCGCCCGTCATGGACTGGAAATGGAGAATGCCCTGAAATATGCTGCGAAAACGTATGTGGATGTGAATATTTTTGATGATGAGCATAAAGACAAAAGTGCAGAATTAAGCCAGCTTCCTATTTCATGTTGGGATTCAGCCGACAGGCTTCTGGAGCAGGGCGAAATTTATCAGAAATATAATGTGTTTCCAAAATCGGTAATCGAAGGATTTGCCCGAAAGCTAAAAACATACAACGACCAAAACCTCCGCGAAGAGCTCGAAAACAACGATGAAAAACTGATGGAAATCGTTGAGCAATATTTTCATTGCGGGTAAACCCACTCATAGTTTGGATTGAATTAGCCCAAAAGTAAAAAGTCAAAGGCCGGTTTTTCCGGCCTTTTTTATATACAATTATCAATAATTAAGACATAATGGCGTATTATTAAATTGTGATCGGCCATAATGGCGCATATTTTTACTAAAAATGGTAGGTTTTTCTGTTGGCATAGAAATTGAAATGTCCTTAACCAAACAAGAAAAGTTAAACTTAAATCAATAAAGGAGAATATACCATGAACAACTTACAATTTGCATTCCGCCCATTTTTACACACACTGGCAAACGAAGTTTTTGAACGTCAGTCGAACGAAACCGAAGTAACTTACAAACCCGCCGCTAATGTCAGCGAGGATGAAAACAAGTACAGCATTGAACTGGCTTTACCTGGTTTCTCGAAAGAAGAAGTTTCGATTAAATTTGAAGATGAAGTTCTTACCGTTACCGCAGGTCACCAGCCTAAAGAAGATGTAAAAGGACCAAAATACACCTGGAACGAATTCGGTTTCAAGAGCAAATACGAGCGCTCTTTCCAGCTTCCTGAAACTGTAGATGCTGACAATATCAGTGCCGCTTTCGTGAATGGGGTACTGAACATTTCACTTCCTAAGAAAGAAGTTCAGCCTTTGGCAGTGAAAGAAATTACGATTGCTTAAATAGTGGATTAATTTTAGTGAATAAAGGAGCAGCCTATAAAGGCTGCTCCTTTCGTTTATCACCAGGAGGTATTAACCACAAAGACACAGAATACGGGCGAACCAAGGAAATTCTTTTTTCTATGTGCTCCTCCGGGCCCTGGGTGTCTCAAAGGTTACATCTACATATCACTATCGCGTATTGATTTTTTGCACCTTTGCAAATCAATTTCAAAACCAAAACCTCTCCTGAAAAAGCATGGTTAAACAAAACCTCCGCGCTCACCTGTCCATGCTTGCAGCAACATTGTTGTTCGGTGTCAATTACTGGATTGCCAAGGGACTGATGCCCAATCACCTGTTGCCAATGCAGATTATTTTTCTGCGTGTGCTTGGGACTTTACTTATAGCCTGGATCATACAACTCAGCATAAAAGAACTTAGGGCACTAAGAATTGACCGCGCTGATTATCCACGTTTAATCTTTAGCAGCCTGCTGGGCGTCGCAATAAACCAGATGTTGTTTTTTACCGGGCTGAATCATACAACTCCGGTTGACGCAGCCATTATAAATTCTGCGAACCCTATTCTCGTGTTGGTATTTGCAGCCTGGATTCTTAAGGAGCGAGTAGGTGCTTCAAGGCTGGCTGGTATTCTGCTGGGAGCCGCGGGAGCATTAATGCTGATACTGATAGGCAACCCGCTTTCGCTGAAAGGAGGCAACCTCAGAGGAGATATGTTTATCATGGTAAACACTGCTGCCTGGAGTCTCTATCTTGTAATTTCAAAACCATTGATGGAGAAATACAATCCTTTTTTGTTGATGCGCTGGTTGTTCATGATTGGTTTTATTGCCGTTTTTCCATTCAGTATCAGGCAGGCTAGTGAAATAGATTTCTGTTCATTTGATTCTTATACCTGGTTTGCCATCTTTTATATTATCATTGGAACAACTTTTATGGCGTATTTCTTTATCACCTATTCACTAAAGCGACTATCCTCATCTGTAGTGGCATATTATACATATATTCAGCCTGTTATAGTTGCAATAATTGGTATTATTCTTTTTGCAGAACGGATTTCGTGGGTGAAGATTGTGAGTGGACTTCTGGTTTTTGCGGGGATCTATTTCGTGACGCGGAAGAAAAGAACTGAAAAATTAAAGTTCTAATTTCTGATACTAATAGAAAGAGATAAAACAAATAACACTAAACAAATAACACTAAACATATAACACTAAACATATATTGCTAAACATATAACACTAAACATGTAATGCTAAACATGTAACACTAAACATATATTGCTAAACATATAACACAAAATATATAATGCTAAACATATAACACTAAACATATAATGCTAAACATATAACATAAAATATATAATGCTTAAGTTAGCAAAGGGTACTTTTTCGTTTTTAATTAGCGTTTTATATTGATCTTCTTTTCAATTCAGATTGTTAATAATATCAAATCAACCATATTAAGCCGTGTTGTTTCTGTTGTTTACTCTGGCAGTTTCTATACTTTTCACAAAGATTGCAATCAATTCCTTACACTCTGAAATACCAGTATCGAGCTTAGGAAAATCAACGATCAATGGCTTTCGCTTAACAATCTGAAGACAAATATTTGATTCTTTAAGTTCTTTGAGACAGATCTTCATCTTGTGGATAAAATCATTGCGAGATTCAGCTACCTGGGCTTCACCATAATTTAATGCAGGAGACGTGCCTGAACGGAGCAACTGACCTGCTATATGATTGCCAGCCCTACTATTTGGTAATTGTTCAACAACATCAATTATAAGAAGAGCAAAATGAATAAGACGTTCTTCCAGATCAAACTTCTTTGGATTATTCATGGCTTTTACTTAATGATTTTTTATTTTTTGTTACATGTTTTTCAATATAAATCCTGAATGTGCTATTGCCTTTCAAGGCAACAAACTTTTTATTTATATCAAATCAGTTAATTTTAAATCGTCTTTTAACCTAAATCCAAATCCCCAAACCCTAACTAAAACATATGCCGGAAAGGCAATAGCAGCCATCCCAGTACTTTTTCAATCCTTGGACGACGCATCCAGCTATGATGATCGAAAACCTGGCAGTTGAGCATGGTTTCATCAATGTGATTCCTTATCTCTTCCACAATTCCTTTGTGAGTTCCAAAAAGCATTACTTCGTGCTGATAGCGAAAACTACGATAATCAATATTCGGCGATCCCAATCCAAATGTTTCACCATCAATAAGCAAAAGCTTGGCATGCAGATTATTAAGGGTATAAAAAACGAGTTTGATTTTGTTGGAATAATAATATCCCAGGTATTTACTGCTAAGCAAATCTATAGACCTCACATCGGAATGCATGGGTAAAATTATTTTAACATTCACACCGCGTCGGGCCGCATCAGCAAGGAGTTTACGGATTTTATGGCCGGGAAGGAAATAGGGCGTTTCGATAATAATCTCTCTTTTTGCTTTGCTTATCAGTCGTTCGAGCTTGGTTTTAACACGCTGCCGATAAATTGATGGCATATCCTCAACAAGCTCAAAATGATCCAGAAATTTAGATTTTTTATAGGTGAACTTATTGAAAATGTATTTATTATAAATTTTAAAGCTATCAAGAAATGAGCGCTTAAGCATTAACGTAATACCACCAGTGAAACGCATCATGGATTCGCGCCATTGGAGCGAATAACCTGTAATGTTAGCCGAGCCCATATAACTGATCTGATCGTCGATCAGTAAAAACTTGCGGTGATTGCGCCTGTGATTTTTTGTAAAAAAGTCGAAAGTATAAATAATTTTTCTGAAAAACCGGACTTCACCACCGTTAGCGATCAGCTCGCTGAAAAATGTTTCGGTGTAAGTAACGCCCCATGAATCGACCAGCAGTTTAATATGTATGCCTCTCTTAGCAGCATTGGTAAGCGCTTCGCGGAAACGAAGTCCTACCTCATCATTTCCAAACTTATAGATTTCAAGGTAGATATACCGTTCAGCCTGCTCAATATCCTGCAGCATTGCCTCGTAAAATTTAGGAGGCTCGCTGAATAACTTATGGCTGGTAAGGGCTGCAGCAGAACGGGACATGAATAATGAAAATTGGCAATTCAAATATATGACATTTCTTTGGAAATACTCATGACTAGTTTTTAAAAGGCCAGTCTCTTCAGGTAATGATCAAACATTGTATCTTTGTTCACTCAAAATACAACTATGATCAGATCAATGACAGGATTTGGCAAAACAACAGCCAATCCGGGTGGACGTACCGTTACAATCGAAATACGCACGCTCAACAGCAAAACTCTCGATGTAAATACCCGTATTCCATCACAATACCGTGACAAAGAATCCGAAATACGTGCTGAAATCAACAAAGTTCTCGAACGCGGAAAAGTTGATTTTATGATCACTGTCGACAGCGATGTCGATTCCAATGATTTTACCATTAACCGCTCACTTGCGCAAAAATATTATTCCGAGATAAAACAATTGGCTGATGAATTAGGCGAAACAGCTGGGAACGATGTTATCGCTAATATCCTTAAAATGCCTGACGTGCTCAAAGCCGGTCGTGAGGCTCCGGATGAATCCGAATGGGCTCAGGTTAAAGCGGCAATTGCCGATGCTCTTGCATTAACAGAAGCTTTCCGTGTCGCTGAAGGTGAATTGCTGGGTAAAGATATGATTTCAAGGATCCGGCTTATTCTTGAACTGCTGTTACAAGTCGAACCATTGGAAGGTATGCGTATAGGCAACCTTCGCGAACGTTTTCAGCGCAACCAGGATGAATTTCTCGAAAAAACAACCAAGGTTGATAAATTTGATGAAAATCGTTTCGAACAGGAAATATTCTGGTACCTCGAAAAACTTGATATAACCGAAGAAAAACTGCGCCTGCGTAAGCATTGCGACTATTTTATCGATACACTCAATTCGCCTGAATCCAACGGGCGTAAATTAGGATTTATCACCCAGGAAATCGGACGCGAAATAAATACTCTCGGATCAAAAGCATATAATGCTGAAATACAGATGATAGTGGTGCAAATGAAGGATGAGCTGGAGAAGATAAAAGAGCAGGTGAGTAATGTGTTGTAAAAGGCTGTTAGGCTGTTAGGCTGTTAGACTGTTAGGCTGTTAGGCTGTTAGGCTTTGATATTTTCGATTATGAACTGAACACTTTAAAAAAAATATTTGCGTTTGATAACTTCTGACCACAAAATGATAATAGTTTCTGCGCCTTCCGGCGCGGGGAAAACAACAATTGTAAAACATTTACTCAGGACGTTCCCGCAACTCGGATTTTCTGTTTCGGCAACCAGCCGCAAAATAAGAGAATGTGAAATTAACGGCAGGGAATATTATTTTATGTCGTCCGACGAATTCAGGCTGATGATAGCTAAAGGCAAGCTGCTCGAATGGCAGGAAGTATACCCCGGAAGTTTTTACGGCACGCAGGTTTCGGAAGTGGAACGTATCGCTTACAACGATCAGTTCCCCATTTTTGATGTGGATGTGGTAGGTGGATTAAATATAAAGAAGATGTTTGGCGACAAAGCATTGGCAATTTTTATCAGGCCTCCTTCGTACGAAATACTTGAATCACGGCTGCGCTCAAGGGCAACTGATAGCGAGGAAAGCATACAGAAAAGACTGAACAAGGTTAAATTGGAACTTACTTATGAGAAGGATTTTGATACCATAATTGTAAATGATAACCTGGAAGATGCTTTTCATCAGGCTGAAATATTGGTAAGAAACTTTCTCGGGATAAAGCCGTAATTTATAATTAAAAATCATCGCGAACGTTGCTTTGCCTTTGCGTCATCGCTGTAAAAATTTGAACACAAATACGCAAAGTTTTTCGCTAAGGATGAAAAGAAAATGAAAAAGACCGGACTTTTATTTGGCTCATTCAATCCCATTCACGTCGGGCACCTGATGATTGCCGGTTATATGCGTGAGTTCAGTGACTTAGATGAATTATGGTTTGTAGTTTCACCGCTGAACCCGTTGAAAGAGAAAAAGTCGTTGTTGCCAGATCACCAAAGGCTCGAAATGGTTAACCTTGCCATCGGCGACGACACCCGATTCAGATCGTGCAATATTGAGTTTAAGCTGCCAAAGCCTTCTTACACAATCCATACATTAACTTACCTTCAGGACAAATACCCGAACCGTGAATTTGTAATTATCTCAGGCACTGATATTTTTCCAACTTTTTATAAATGGAAAAACTGGGAACAGCTTTTGGAATTTTATCAATTTTATGTTTACCCGCGACCCGGCTCGCAGGACCATGAACTGACAAGGCATCCATCGGTAAAAGTATTTAACGCTCCAATGGTCGAAATTTCAGCCAGCTTTATACGTGAGGCAATACATGAAGGGAAAAATATGTCCTATTTTCTTCCAGAAAAAACATATAAGTACATTCAGGAGATGCACTTTTATGAGAAATAAAAACCGAATTTCCGATAAATCATTTTTCATCTTCCATAAGCAAAATCAAGCAATGCCCTGAAATCTGAAATGCCTGATATAAAGTCGTTTCAGGAATGTTCCAAATGTTTCCTGTAGCTGAATAGGTGGAAGGGATAGAAACAGGAGATAGTATCAGTAAACCAACAGCACAAAAGATCTTACATTGAATAAAAATATGGTAATTATTTTTATATATTAAAGGAATAAGCTAAAGCCCTGGGTATACTTATTTTTCTCAGGATACAGATAAAATTAAGAATGAGAAAATTAAAACCTGGCATAGTTCCGGGCTTTGCTGCTTTAAAGCGCCAAAGTTTCAGTTTTCCTATGGTAGTAAAAGCATACGGGAATATCTTTACCACGCTTTTATCCAGTTTGGGTTGTTTTTTAGCTTCACCTCATCCGCCTTCGGCACCTTCTCCTCAAGGAGAAGGACGGCTACCGACATAGTCTCTTGGTAAAGAGTGGATTGCATTTGCCGGATATTTCGTATTTTTAATGCACGTTTCAAGCGATATGGTCTATATCACAAAATCATTTCAGGGATTACTGAATTTCGGCGCAAAGAGAGAAATATTCGAAAATGCGAAGGAACTACGGCAAAACCAGACCGAAGCGGAAAAGGTTCTTTGGGGCAACTTACGCTCACGCAGGTGCCGTGGGCTGAAATTCCGGCGCCAGCATCCGGTTAAGGAATTTATACTTGATTTTTATTGCCATGAATATTTATTGGGTATAGAAGTTGACGGATCGGTTCATGAAAATGAACTTGCAAAGGAATACGACCTTAACCGGACAGCAGAATTAGAATCGTTAGGAATAACTATCCTCCGGTTTAAAAATGAAGATGTTCTGAACGATACAGCTAAAGTACTGGCAGAAATAGAGGATAAAGTAGCACAGCTTAAGAAATCACAGATACGGTAAAGTCGAATCAAAATAGCTCTTTTTTAAATAGTTAACCAATCAGCCAAATTGGTGATTATGCTTGTCAACCATGCCGCCTTGTCCCCTACCCTCTCCTTGAGGAGAGGGCAGGGTGAGGTGCTCAAAGGCCTTACCGCTATATGGCAGCGCTACCTACAAACCAAATAAATATCCTTAAAGGGCTTAAAGTTTCTGTTTTCCTTTGGCCGTAAAAGCATCCGTTAATATCTTTACCACGCTTTTATCCTGTTCGGTTTTTTTATCCTCACCTCATCCGCCTTCGGCACCTTCTCCTCAAGGAGAAGGACGGCGGACTACATAATCTTGTTGAAAATGATTGGTTGTTCTATAACGGGATGTTAATAGATGGTTACGTTAACTCCTTATTTTCAAAAACATCGTTTTGCAAAATATTTCAACGCCAGCAATGTTTTGTTTGGCGCTTCGATAAATCCCATATGACCAACATCCTCAAGTAACAGTATTTCGCTGTGCGATGGAATTACCGCCTGCGCAATTATCTGGGTGTAAGGCATACGACTATCCTGCTTCCCAACAATAAACAAAACAGGGATATCAGTCAGTAACAAGTATTGCAGCTGGTTGGTGCGGTCGCGCATTCCGGAAAGCGCCGCAATAATGGCATCAGGAGTCATGAGAGCCGCAATATCCTGCAGTTTTTGAATTTCTACAGTATATTTTTCAATGTGTTTCTGATCAAATAAGTCGGGAATAAACTGCTTAATGAATCCGCCCCGGTTTTGTGATACAATATTTATAGTTCGGCGGCGGTTTTCTTTGGCTTCATCGGTATCGGCATTGGCATGTGAATGGAAAAGGACCAATCCTTTTACCATTTCCTTGTTATCAACCGCAAACTGCAGAGCGACATAACCACCCATGGAATGGCCTGCAATAACCGCCTTTTCAATCTTTTCAGTTTCAAACACAGTTCTAACTGTTGCGGCCATAAGTTGCATACTGTGCGTTTCTTCAATCAGTTCACTTTCACCATGACCAGGCAAATCAATGGCAATTACAGTAAAATCATTTTGCAGGATTTCAGTAAAATCATCCCAAATAGCTTTTGATTCAAGAAATCCATGAAGCAATACCAAAGCGGGACCCTTACCGGAGATTTTATAGGATATATTTTTTTCATGGAATTGGGCAGTTTTTTTCATACCTTTAAAATTTTAGGGCGAAGTGATTGAGATTCATAGTGTCTGGCACGCGTTGCGTGTGCAGACACTAAAAAGAGAGGCTGCAAAGATACAACCTCTCTTTAGTTTTGTGGTCGGAAATTCATTAAAGTGTCAGACACTCTATGGGTGTGCAGACACTATAATCTATCGGCCATGGTAGCTTCAACTTCGGCTACTGTTTTAGGAATTGGTTTACCCAGAACGCGGTGGCCGTCAGCAGTAACAAGGATATCATCTTCAATACGTATGCCTCCGAAATTGCGGTATTCTTCAATTTTATCATAATTCAGGAATTCCGCGTATTTCTTTTCGGCTTTCCACATATCGATCAGCTCAGGAATAAAATAGATGCCTGGCTCATTGGTAATCACAAAACCGGGTTGCAATCGGCGACCCATGCGCAGGTAGGCGGTACCGAATTGTGTGCTGGGCTGTATCTCACTGTCATAACCCACATGTATTTGCCCGAGTCCTTCCATATCGTGAACATCAAGTCCGAGCATATGCCCCAGACCGTGAGGCAGGAAAAGAGCGTGAGCACCTGCCACAACCGCTTCTTTAACATCGCCTTTCATCAGTCCCAGGTCCTTTAAACCTGAGGCAATAGTTTCGCAGGCAACCCTATGGCAATCGCGGTAAAAAGTACCGGGTTTGGTTGCTGTTATGCCATTCAGATTAGCATTGAGCACAATCTCATATATTTCACGCTGCTTCTGGCTGAACTTACCACCAACCGGAACGGTGCGGGTAATATCGCTGGCATAATTCAGCGCGGTTTCGGTTCCGGCATCCATTACCATCATCCGGCCTTCCTGAAGAATATTTTCGTGATGGTGGTTATGCAGAATTTGTCCATTTGTACTTAAAATGATCGGAAAGGAAACAGGCCTTCCATGAGCGATTGAAATTCCTTCCATAGCGCCAACGATTTCCTGTTCTTTCCGGCCAGGATATGCCATACGCATTCCCGTTGTAAACATATGCCAGGCTGTGCCGATTGCTTTTTCAATTTCGGCAATTTCCGGTTCCGATTTGACCGAACGAAGTTTAATTACAGCTTCAATCAAGGGTAAAGAAGCGTAGTCGCGGATGCGTAAAGGATTAAGGCCCAAAAGTCCGCAAACCTGCAATGTGGTTTCAGCGCGGTAAGTCGGAGCAAAATGAACAGGCCTGCGTTTCTGTATCGCATTGTTTATGAATAACGTTAATTCGTTTAATGAAGCTGTATTCTTAACGCCAACCTTTACTGCCAGGTCAACCACCTTAGGCTGTGGCCCCATCCAGATGATGTCATCAATCTCGAAGTCGTTACCGAAAATATAATCAATGTCATTATCAATATCAATGATACCAGTAAAATCAGGGTTTTCGAGCCCAAAGAAATAGGAGAAATTGCTGTCCTGCCTGAATGTATAGGTATTAGCCGGATAATTATAGGCTGCTTCGGAATTGCCCGGTAACAGGATAAGACCTGATGGCATCAGTTTTCGCAACGCATTACGTCGTTCAGTATATATTTCAGGATTGAACATGGGTAAGGATATTTTTAGTTTTAGAAAAGGATGATTTAGACGTTGCAAATATATGGTTTTGATCTATCCGTAATAAAACAGATTCTAATCACAATTGTTAAAATTTACCTTAAATTTGTAGTATCAAAAACCGAAGCAAATGAAAAAGATACTTTTACTTTCCGGATTATTCCTGGTAATATCAATAACAACTTTTGCGCAAACCGCAGCAGAGTGGAACAAGCAGGGAGTGGATCACACAAAGAAATTTGAATACAAACAAGCTTATGAATGTTTTACAAAAGCAATAGAACTCAAAGCTGATTTTGCCGAAGCCTATTATAACCGAGCAACAGTTTGGTTTGAATTGCCTGCCAATACATTTCCAAATATTGATGGCTGCGATGACCTGAAGAAAGCCAAATCGCTGGGATATAAGGTGAAGGAAGAAGTGATGAAGAAGTTTGGGTGTCAGTAGGGTTATGAGTTATGAGTTTTGAGTTTTGAGTTGTAAGGCATAAGATTTAAGGTGTAAGGTATAAACTGAGAAGTCAGACATGCTGGTTCGGATGTTCTAACTCCTCCAAATCTTAACATCTAAAACCTAACCCCAAACATCTAACCCCTCATTAATTCTTCAATTTCATCGGGCTCTACCGGAATTGCCGCCATAAGATTTATCGGCTCTTCGGCAACCATAATATCATTTTCAAGGCGAATGCCAATTCCTTCTTCAGGGATATAAATACCCGGTTCGCAGGTCATAACCATTCCACTCTCGAATACCACCTGGCGTGAACCAACATCATGTACATCCAGGCCAAGAAAATGTCCTGTTCCGTGCATATAATACCTGAAATACGCCGGTGAATCAGAGGTTTGCCTATTTAATTCCTGTTTGCTTATCAAGCCTAAACCAACCAATTCCTTTTCCATCAGTTTGCAGACTTCAAAATGCCATTTTTCAATAGTAGTTCCCGGTTTTAACATGGAGGTAGCTGCTTTTAGTATCCGCAGTACTGCATCATAAACCTGCCGTTGCCTTGGAGAGAATTTCCCGTTCACGGGAATTGTCCGGGTCATATCCGCGGCATAATTTCCATACTCGGCTCCCACATCCATCAGCAAAAGATCTCCATCCTTACATGTATTGTAGTTGGTACAATAATGGAGGATACATGCGTTGGCTCCTGAAGCTACAATTGGCGCGTAAGCATGACCGGTACCTCCTTTACGGATAAACTCATGTGTAAATTCAGCTTCAATTTCATATTCCATTACTCCCGGTTTTACAAACTGAAGTACACGTCGGAATCCATCATTGGTGAGGTTGCAGGCTTTCTGAATCTGAACAATCTCTTCCGGTTCTTTCACCAGCCGCATTTCGGTAATCACCGGCGCCAACCTTTCATACGAATGCGCCGGGAAGTCCTGTAACATTTTAGCCGCAAACCGGACATCCCGATGAGGCACTTCGGTGATAAATTTCGGGTATTCGTTCTGGTTCAGGTAAACCACCTGCACCCTCGACATTAAATCGCGTATGGCTATTTCAAATTCATCCAGCCATTTTACATTTTTTATTCCGGAAACTTCGCTAACCTGTTCCAAGGTGTATTTGTGACCATTCCATATCACCATCATGTCGTTGGTTTTCACCGTAAAAAGCAATTCACGCATACTTTCCACAGGATGATCGGGGCATAATGTCAGAATGCATTTCTCCTGATCCAGGCCGGTAAGATAAAACATATCCGAGTTCTGCCTGAAAGGATGAGTCTGATCGCCTGATCGTGGCATCTCATCGTTAGAGTTTACAATAGCCAGCGAACCGGGTTTCAGCCTGGCAACAAGCTTTGCGCGGTTACTGATATACATTTCTTTACGGATAGGTTGATATCGCATTTTGCTGGTATTTAACTAGTTGAAAGGTAACAGGTATTTTGTTTTAAAAAAAATCAATTTTTATACCTGATGTTCTGAATTCAAATAGTATTGTTTCTATATTTGTTCCACTCACAGGCAACCAAAAGTATGAATTATTTTCAATGCAAAATCTGGTGTTGCCTGTAAATATATCAAATCAATAATCGTATGGGCAATAAATATTTATTTTACTCATCAATCACCAAAAAAGTGGTAATGGCCCTCGCAGGCCTCTTTTTAATTACTTTCCTGGTGGTTCATTTAGGGATCAATCTCCTGCTTTTAAATAACGATGATGGTGCTGCCTTTATGGTCGCTGTTGAATTTATGACCACCAATCCTTTGGTGAAAATCATGGAGATATTCCTGATGGGCGGCTTTGCCATTCATATGGTTATCGGAGTTTTTATACAGATACAAAACTGGCTGGCACGGCCCGTACGCTATAAGGTTGCCGGGTACTCGCACCTTTCGTTTTTCTCAAAGTACATGATACATACCGGCGCAATCATTTTCATTTTTCTTTGCGTTCACTTTACCAATTTCTATTTTGTAAAACTGGGATTGGTTAGTCCTCCGGCAGGTGTTGGGAAAGAAGATTTTTACCAGATGGCTACCTTGCTTTTCGCGGATAAGTTTTATGCAGTTTTGTATGTAGTGCTCATGATATTCCTTGGATTTCACCTTCACCATGCATTCCAGTCGGCATTTCAAACGCTGGGGCTGAATCACACCAAATACACACCATTTATTAAAGCGGTAAGTACTATCTATTCGATTGTGGTTCCACTTGGATTTGCAAGCATTCCACTATTTTTTATTTTCATAAAGTAACAGGCACATCAAATTGCTGATTGTCAGCTGATAAAAGTATAATTTGTATGACAAAACTTAATTCAAAAATACCACAGGGGCCTGTTGCTACAAAATGGAGCAGTTATAAGGACCATATTGCCCTTGTAAACCCATCGAATAAGAGGAAACTCGATATTATTGTCGTTGGTACCGGGCTTGCCGGTGCATCGGCGGCGGCATCCTTGGGCGCGTTGGGGTTTAAGGTAAAAGCTTTCTGTTACCAGGACAGCCCGCGGCGCGCGCATAGTATCGCCGCGCAGGGCGGAATTAATGCCTCAAAAAATTATCAGAATGACGGCGACAGTGTTTACCGTTTGTTTTACGACACCATAAAGGGTGGCGACTACCGTGCCCGCGAAGGCAATGTATACCGCCTGGCTGAAGTAAGTGGCAGCATCATTGATCAATCTGTTGCGCTCGGTGTTCCATTTGCGCGTGAATATGGCGGATTGCTCGACAACCGTTCGTTTGGCGGCGCGCAGGTTTCGCGTACTTTTTATGCGCGCGGGCAAACCGGGCAGCAATTGTTGCTTGGAGCGTACAGCGCCATGAGCCGACAGGTGAGCCTTGGAAACGTGGAATCCTATACCCGTCACGAAATGCTCGATGTGGTTATTATCGACGGACGTGCCCGAGGCATTATTGCCCGCAACCTGGTTACCGGGGAAATTGAACGACATTCGGCTCATGCTGTTGTACTGGCCACGGGTGGTTACGGAAATGTGTTCTTCCTTTCGACAAATGCCATGGGCAGCAATGCCACCGCCATCTGGAAAGCATATAAAAAAGGCGCTTTCTTCGGAAATCCCTGCTTTACACAAATTCACCCTACCTGTATTCCTGTTCATGGTGATTTTCAGTCGAAACTCACGCTGATGAGCGAAAGCTTACGTAATGATGGCCGCATCTGGGTGCCAAAACGCAAGGAAGATGTTGATGCGCTTCGACATAATAAAATGAAACCCAAAGAAATAGCTGAAGAAAACCGTGATTATTACCTCGAACGCCGTTATCCGGCATTCGGAAACCTGGTTCCCCGCGATGTAGCCTCACGTGCCGCAAAAGAACGGTGCGATGCCGGATTTGGCGTTGGCGAAACAGGTCTTGCCGTATACCTCGATTTTGCGGATTCCATCAAACGACTTGGCAGGAATGTTATTGAAGAACGTTACGGGAATCTTTTCCAGATGTATCAGAAAATTGTTGATGAAAATCCGTACGAAAACCCAATGATGATTTACCCGGCGGTGCATTATACCATGGGTGGCCTTTGGGTTGATTACGATCTGATGTCGACTGTAAAGGGATTATTTGTTGCCGGCGAAGCTAATTTCTCCGATCACGGCGCAAACCGCCTGGGCGCGTCGGCCTTGATGCAGGGACTCGCCGACGGTTATTTCGTACTTCCTTATACCATTCAGAATTACCTTGCCGACCAGATTAACGTTCCTCGTTTTAAGACTGATCTGCCAGAATTTGATGAATCTGAGAAACAGGTAAAAGCCCGTCTGCAAAAGCTGTTCGATGTTAAAGGCACGAAACCGGTAGATCATTTCCACCGCCAGCTGGGCAAAATAATGTGGGAGCATGTCGGCATGGCGCGGAACAAAAAAGGACTTCAGGAAGCAATAACGATGATTCGTGAAGTGAGGGCCGATTTCTGGAAAGATGTAAAGATTACCGGTGAATTCGAAGAAGTAAACCCTGAACTTGAAAAAGCCGGCCGCGTTGCAGATTTCCTGGAATTAGGCGAACTGATGGCAATAGATGCTTTGAACAGGGAAGAATCATGCGGCGGCCACTTCCGCGAAGAATATCAAACTCCCGAAGGCGAAGCTCTGCGTAATGATGATGATTTTATGTATGTGGCTGCCTGGGAATACGCTGGTGATGATAAAACTCCGGTGCTTAACAAAGAGCCATTGGAATACGAGGCGATTGAAGTTAAGCAACGTAACTATAAATAAGAACTTTCATTTATCAGCTCGAAAGTAAAATTATTAAATACAGGATAAGAGGTTTTCAGGATGGTAGCCCGTGAAGGCACCACCATAAATCCTAACCCCTAAAACCTAAAACTTTTCTAAGATGGATTTTACACTCAAAATATGGCGTCAGAAGAATGCCAAAGCCAAGGGCAAATTTGTCACTTATAAAATCAAAGGGATCAGCGAAAGCAGTTCGTTCCTCGAAATGCTTGATGTGTTTAACGATCAGCAAGTTACTAAAGGCGAAGATCCTGTTGTATTTGATCATGATTGCCGGGAAGGAATTTGTGGGACCTGCAGCCTGTATATCAACGGCCGTCCTCATGGACCCGATGACGCGGTTACGACTTGTCAGTTGCATATGCGTAAATTTAAAGATGGCGACACCATCGTTATCGAGCCATGGCGTTCCAAAGCATTTCCAGTTATCCGCGATCTGATGGTCGATCGTCAGGCTTTCGACAAGATAATACAGGCCGGTGGATTTATCTCGGTTAATACCGGAGGAATTCCTGACGCAAACGCGATACTGATTCCAAAGCAAAACGCTGATTCATCCATGGACGCAGCAGCATGTATTGGGTGTGGCGCTTGTGTAGCCGCCTGTAAAAATGCCTCAGCTATGTTGTTTGTCGCGGCTAAAGTTTCGCACTTTGCATTGTTGCCGCAGGGCAAAGCCGAAGCAACGCGCAGGGTACAGGCGATGGTAGCAAAAATGGACGAGCTTGGTTTCGGAAACTGTACCAATACCGGTGCCTGCGAAGCCGAATGCCCGAAAGAAATTTCGATTGAGAATATTGCCCGCATGAACCGTGAGTTCCTGGGAGCAAAAATAGGAGCTCAGAAAAAACAAGTTAAAGCCGGCGGATTTTAACCGGCTTTACTATTAAGTTTTTGATTTACCTGTTTTCATTGCCTTCAACCCGCACTATATTGAGTTGAAGGATTATTATCAACTATCCGATTGACCCGATTTTAATTATAAATTTAAATTTTTTAGTATGAACAGACATTTCCTTACACTCATTATTCTTTTGGGTTGCTTTGGCATTTCCCAGGCAGAAAAAGCGCCGATAAAATTCGGCCAAATCAACAAAGCTGATCTTATTAACAATGTGTATGCGCCTGATACCAGTGCGCCGGCAGTTGTTTTGTGCGATTATGGCTATTTTACTGAAAGCAGGTTCCAGACAGTAAGAACACTAAGGATTAAGATCCTTAAAAAGGAAGGATATGACTGGGCGAACCAGACTTTTAATTCGGATTCGAAGACCAGTATAAAAGGGATAACATTCAATCTTGTGGATAACGAAATTGTGGAAACGAAACTGAAGAACGAATCGATTTTTAAAACCCGGGTCACTGACGACATTTACGAAATCAGGGTTGCCATGCCTAATGTGAAGGTAGGATCAATTATTGATATTCAGTTTCTGTATGATGGAATTCCTTCTGAATGGGATTTTCAGCAGGAAATACCGGTTGTGCACAGCGAACTGATTCTGGAACCCAGCACTTATGTTACGTACAGTAAGAATTTTTTCGGATACATCGGACTCGCCACCCGAACTAACGATAGGTGGGTTTCGGTTAATGTTCCGGCTTTTAAACCGGAACCTTATATGACTTCCTCTAAAAACTACAGATCCCGGCTTGAATTCGACTATGAATCTGTTTCTTATCCCGGATATTACCGTTCATTTACAACATCATGGGAAGCTGTGCGCGACCTGCTCTATAACAACACCTATTTTGGAACAGTATTAAATACCGATGGGTATCTGAGGTCAGTTGCAAAAGATATAAAAGCCAGAAACCTGAGTCAGGAAGAAATGATAAAAGTAGCTTACGATTATACCAAACAAATTAAATGGGACAAAACATACAGGTTATACACCGACAAGACCTCCCTGAATAGCTCATTTAAAGAAGGTAAAGGCAATTCGTCGGAAATTAACCTTGCATTGGTTCAATTGCTGCGAAAGCTTGATATAGATGCGGGACCGGTTGTGATGAGCACAAGGAGCAATGGACGTCTTTCAGCAATGAAGCCGAGTTATAACAAACTCAATTATGTAATTGCTGCTGCTTTTACAGAAAAGGACACTTTACTTCTTGACGCTACTGAAGCTAAATGCCCATACTATCTGCTTCCTATGCGCACATTGAACGGCCAGGCTCAGTTTATGGATAAAAACAGAACAGGATGGGTGCAACTTACAGCAAAGAAAAAAGACAAACAGGTTGTGGTTTATTCCATGTCAATCGGAGATGACCTGAGTTTAAAAGGAAAACTTACTTATTCAAAAGGAGATTATGCCGCACTCGACTTCCGGAATGATTACGAAGATTTTAACAGTGATGAAGCATACATCACTGACTTTAAAGAAGGAAAAAAAGGACTGAAGGTGATCTCGCACAAAGTTGATAACCTTGATAGTCTTTACATGCCTATTAATGAGGAATTTGAG
Organism: Bacteroidales bacterium; assembly: GCA_963665485.1. Lineage (GTDB taxonomy): Bacteria > Bacteroidota > Bacteroidia > Bacteroidales > UBA4417 > UBA4417. The sequence goes on from OY762227.1 coordinate 5,288,820, forward strand.
GTAGCAATAAACAACAGTATAAGCGATATAGATGGTGAATTATATATAACACCGCTATTGTATGATCAAATGAAAGAAAATCCTTTTAAGGTCAGTGAAAGGAATTACCCTATTGATTATGGTTATGCCCGCGACAAAACCATTCTTGTATATTATACTTTACCTCAGGGATACACTGTAGCCAACATGCCAACTCCTTCGAAGCTTTTGTTGCCTGGCAATGCAGGTTCGTTTGTATGCATGTCATCAGTCGTGGATGGTAAGATATCCATCTCATATAAACTCAATATCAATAAAAGTTTAATTCTACAATCAGAATATTCTAATCTCCGCGAATTCTACAACCAGATTGTAGCAAAGGAAGCAGAGCCAATAGTACTTAAAAAGCTTTAGCTAACTCGTATTTCCATTTATTTTGACAAAACTTTAACCTGTATTCTGCTTAAATTTTCGTGATCATGAAATTAAAATTTGTTATTTCAATATTGATAATCATAGCTGTTCAAGGATTTTCAACCTTTTTACGTGCCGGAGGAGATATTAAATATCGTGTTGCCGACATTCCTAAAGCATTGCTGAAGGACGCAAAAGCAGTGGTGAGAAACGAGGATATCATGGTAGAAATAAAATCCAATGGGAAACTGGTTCAATCGGTAAAATATGCCATCACCATCCTCAACAAAAATGGGGAAGGCAATGGATATTTTCAACATCCGTATGATAAGAACATGAAAGTTAGCGGAATAAAAGCCCAGCTTTATGACGAATCGGGAAAAGAGTTCAAGAAAAAAGGCGGTTTCGAAACGCTCGATTATGCAATGATATCTTCGGGAAGTATTTATGATGACAACCGCATAAAAGCCATCAATCCTGAACAGTATGAATATCCGTATACCATTGAATATACGTATGATGTTACCTATTCAGGTGTGATTCAATATCCGGGATGGTTCCCGGTTTCTGATTTTAACGTTGCAGTCGAAAAGTCAAAGTTTACAGTGGTTGTTTCCAAGCAATCTGTCTGCCGCTACTATGAAAAGAACATCGCATCAAAAGTTCAGACCTCAGGCACAGCCGAAAGCAATATCTATACCTGGACACTTACTAATAAGCCTGCTTATAAAGACGAAAATTTCAGCCCGGCACTCAGCGATTTTGTACCCATGGTAATGATAGCTCCATCGCAGATTAATGTTGAAGGTTTTGCAGGAAATATCGAGACGTGGAAAGGATTCGGCGAATGGATTAACGAACTGAACAAGGGTAGAGACAACCTGAATGAGGAGGCTAAATACAAAATAAAGAAATTGGTTGAAGGCATAACGGATGAGCGTGCTAAAATAAAGATACTATACGAATACATGCAAAATAAAACCAGGTATGTAAATGTATCTGTCGGTATTGGCGGTTTTCAGCCTTTCGATGCTGAAACCGTCGACCGGCTCTCGTATGGTGATTGTAAAGCACTATCCAATTATATGAAATCCGTACTTGAGGTTGCAGGTATCAGTTCCTGTTATACGCTGGTGCAATCCGGAGAGGATAACCCAATAATTTATACTGATTTTCCCTCAATACAGTTCGATCATGTTATTCTTTGTGTGCCAATGGCTACAGATACCATATGGCTTGAATGTACCAGCCAGAACAATCCGTTTAACTATTTGGGAACTTTCACTGCGGACCGGCAAGTACTTATGATTAATGCTGATGGTGGCAAACTGGTACAAACACCTTCCCTCAAAGCTGAATACAATCTCGAATGTCGTAAAACAAAAGTTACCCTGGACCAAAGCGGAAGTGGTTCTGCTGAAGTGAAAAACAGCTTTCATGGCGCAACTTACGATTCGTATGTCCCAATCCTGATGAGCGACCAAACAGACAGGAAGAAAATGGTTACCAAAAGAATACATATCCCGAATTTTGAGCTCGACAACTTCAATATTCAGGAAACCAAATCAGAACATCCTTTTGTAACCGAACATCTAAACCTGACCATTACCAACTATTGCACCCGTGTAGGTGAAAAACTGATGCTTTGCCTGAATATGATGAATAAACTGAGTGAATCACCGTTCCAGGCTACAACAAGGGACAATATAGTTTCAATTAAATGGCCGGCTTATGAAGTTGATACTGTAACGTACGAACTTCCGAAAGGCTATACACTGGAGAAAATTCCCGCAAAAATTAACCTGCAATCCGACTTTGGACAATACTCTACTGAAGTCACAAAATCAGGTTCCACCATCCAGTATGTACGTATATTCAAAGTCTTTAAAGCTGACCATACTGTTGACAGATACGATGAAATTGTTACTTTTTTTGATAAAATAGTAACAGCGGATGAGAATAAAGTAGTGCTGACAAAGATGCTGTAGATTCAGGGAAAATATCGTTTGAGTAAGGGTCGTTAATTTGAATATCGAACCATGCACATCGTTTTTTTTGACTTTATATGTTTCACCGGTTCAATGATGTAAATCGTTAATCAGTATTTCTTATTTTTAAATAATTTACTGCTTAGTAAACGGCCTATGTGCCGCGGATTGTCATTTGCGAATAAGCGCTCTTTCACCGGTTTCGGAGAGTCAAAAAAAACTTACCTTTACCACTGAGTTTTTCCACTTCAACAACCTATGAAATTCAGTGATATCGTCGGCCAGGAGCCTTTGAAACAACGTCTTAGACGTACCGTACTCGACAACCGCGTAAGCCATGCCCAGCTTTTCCTCGGACCTGAAGGATCAGGGAAACTGGCTCTTGCTTTAGCGTATGCTCAATATATCAACTGCCGAAAACGAACACCCGAAGATTCATGCGGAGAATGCCCGTCGTGCAGAAAATACAGCAAACTTATTCACCCTGACCTTCATTTCATTTATCCCATCAACAAAACAAAGGAAGTTGACGATAAAAAGATTTTCAGCAAGGACTTTATAATTCCGTGGCGCGAATTTCTGATTCAGAACGATTACTATGTTTCATTGCCCGACTGGTACGAGAAAATAGGCATTGAAAAGAAACAGGGAATGATCAACGCCGATGAGGCGGATGGGATTAACCGTTCGCTTGCGTACAAAGCCTATGAAGCTGAGTATAAAGTGATGATTATCTGGATGGTTGAGAAAATGAATATTACCTCCGCCAACAAACTGCTTAAAAACCTGGAAGAGCCATCAGACAAAACGCTTTTCTTGCTGATTTCCGAAAACCAGGAACAAATCATTGCAACCATTCTGTCGAGGGCACAACTGATAAAATTTCCAAGGTTAAATGACGCGGATATTCAGCTGTCACTGGAACAAAAGTATGAAATTCATACCGCCGACGCGTTGAAAATAGCCCGCATGGCCGACGGCAATTTTACCGCCGCTTTGATGCTTGCAGGCAAAACGGGTTCAGGATCTGTTTCTCTTGCAGCCGAACGCGAACGGTTTATTACTTTCCGCGAATGGATGCGCCGATGCTTTACCATAGCAAGTAACCTCAGGGATTACGACAAGCTGCAGGAAACGATTCCGCTTTTAATCGGCGACGGAAGCCGCGAAAAGCAAAAGGAAATGCTGGTATATGCCCTGGATATGTTCAGGATTTGCCTGCAATACAACGTGGGAAACCATCACCTGGTAAAACTCGATGGCGAAGAGTTAGCTTTTGTTAAAAATTTCTCCCCTTTCATTCACCCGCGAAATATCGAAAAATTCGATGAGGAAGTAAACCGGGCCATCTTTCATATCGAGCGCAATGCCAATGCGAATATCGTGCTCACAGACCTTTCGCATCTCATCGCCAGGATATTGAAAATTCCGGCCACGCCTCAAGTCAAAAATGTGTAAATTTGTCACTTCATACCGGAACAAATGTTGCTTGATTACAGCAATAGCGTGGTACCGGGATATACTATAACAGCAATACCTTCGTTACTCATACGCTGAAGTTGCGGGAGGAATATCTTTAACTCAACATGGAAGAAAACATACAACCCAATATATCAAATAAGGAAAATATAGGATCAAGAGGATGCTGCGGAAGCAGCAATCCGCTGATTGGCAGGGCCGGAGCTGAACAAAAGTGTGCCAAACTGTCAACTTACGACTGGCTGAACATGCTTCCGATTCCTGGAAGTACCGCTAAATTCGATTGTGCCGAAGTAAGGTTTAAAAATAACCATAAGGACTTCTTTCGTATTCCTACAGGTCTTTCCATTCATAACGGCGATATCGTCGCTGTAGAAGCATCTCCGGGTCACGACATCGGCATAGTAACCCTCACCGGTGAAACTGCCAGGTTGCAAATGATACGGAAAAATGTAAACCCGGCAAAGGAAGACATCCGGAAACTTTATCGTAAAGCCAAACAGGCAGATGTAGATAAGTGGCTCCACGCCATTTCGAAAGAACTCGATGCCTTGTATAAAACCAGGGTAGCAGCACTGAAACTTGGCCTTAAGATGAAGGTTAATGACATCGAATACCAGGGCGACGATACCAAAGCTATCTTTTTCTATACTGCCGAGGACAGAGTTGATTTCAGGGAACTCATCAAAATATTGGCCGAAGAATTGAAAATCAGGATCGAAATGAGACAGATCGGAATGCGCCAGGAAGCCAGCAGGTTAGGAGGAATCGGGTCGTGCGGACGCGAGCTGTGCTGTTCCACCTGGATCAGTGGATTTCATTCTGTTTCCACTTCATCCGCAAGAGTTCAGCAATTATCCTCAAATCCGCAGAAGCTTGCCGGGCAATGCTCAAAACTTAAATGCTGCCTTAACTACGAAGTTGAAGCCTATAACGATGCTTTGAAAGATTTCCCTGACGAAAATGCTGTTCTTAAAACCAGGCAAGGCGACGTTCTTTTACAGAAAATCGATGTCTTTGGTGGAACCATGTGGTTTGGGTATAAAGGTAAAGAACACGAAATGTTTGCGTTAACCGTAGGCCGCGTGAAGGAAGTTATTGCACTAAACAAATCGGGCAAAATACCTGAAAAAATAGAGGACTTTACGATTAAACAGGATAAAAAACCAGCAATCGGGCTTGTAGTCGCAAGTGAAGATCTGCATCGGTTCGACAAAAAGAAATAACTTCCATTAGCCTGATGACAGAATCGATATCCATAACGTTCAAAAAAATCATTTCCCGGTATATATTTCTCCGGATTCCAGTGCTGACAATTGTGAGTATACTGGCGGTAACTGCCTGCAATAATGATGTATTTCACAATGAATCCGTTCACTTGAAAAATAACAGGTGGAAAGCAAGTGACACTTTGTTTTATAATTTCAATTCAAAAGATACGCTCTCCACTTACGATTTTTATTTCGAAATCCGCAATACCACGGATTATGATATGCAAAACCTGTATTTGTTTATAACCGCTTATTACCCCGGCAATACATTTTCGCGCGATACAGCTGAGTGCATATTAGCCGCGGCTGATGGGAAATGGTTTGGCAAAGGAATGGGCAAACATAAAGATAACAGGTTCCTTTTTCGTAGAGGCGTGCGCTTCCGCAAATCAGGCAATTATATTATTGCCGTGAACCAGGCGATGCGTACAGATACATTGAATGGTATTTCGGATGTGGGAATACTGATAAAGAAACAAGCAAACTGAAGTCAAATATCAGACGAATAGTATTTTGAAAATGAAAAAAAGCCGGAATGAAGACGAATGGGTAAAATGGTTCTGGAAATGGTTCCTGATCTCCTTGTTGTTTATTGCCTTATTCTTTACAGCGCTTTCAATTGGTTGGTTAGGCTTTATGCCGTCATTTGAAGAACTCGAAAACCCCAAAAGCAAACTAGCTTCTGAAGTAATTTCAGCGGATCAGAAAGTTCTCGGATCCTTTTACCTCGAAAATCGCTCTAATATTCATTATTCCGAGCTCTCACCATGGCTCATAAAAGCCCTGATCGCAACCGAGGATTTCCGGTTTGAGCAACATTCAGGTATCGATGGCAGGGCACTTATCAGAGTTGCAATGGGGATGATCACCGGTAAAAACAAAGGCGGTGGAAGTACTATTACACAACAACTGGCCAAAAATCTTTTCCCTCGTGAACAGCACTATACCATTATCGGCACTGGCTTTGCCAAACTAAAAGAATGGATTACGGCCATTAAACTCGAACGTAACTATACCAAGGAAGAAATCCTTGCATTATACCTGAATACTGTTGATTTCGGAAGCCTGGCTTATGGAGTGAAATCAGCGGCAAAAACCTATTTCGATAAAACACCTGATCAGCTGAATTTACAGGAATCTGCCGTTCTCATTGGATTGCTCAGAGCTCCTTCCTATTATTCCCCTGTCAGGAATAAAGAACGATCTAAAAAACGACGTGAAGTTGTTCTGAGCCAGATGGTAGAAAATGGCTATATCACTGAAAAACAGTACGATTCGGTCCGTGTTTTACCTCTTGATATGTCACAGTATACTTTACAGGATCATAACAGCGGACCAGGAACATATTTCAGGGAATACCTCAGGGAGTCGATGATGGCTGAAAAGCCCGAAAAAGATAATTATGACAGCCCGGATGATTATATGGCCGATTCTGTACGCTGGCTTCGCGATCCTGCTTTTGGCTGGGTTGCTAAAAATAAAAAAGCGGATGGCACCTATTATAACCTGTACAAAGATGGTCTGAAAATTTACACAACCATCAATTCGCATATGCAACGTTATGCCGAAGAAGCTGTTACCGATCATATGTCGCTTGATTTACAACCCGCATTTTATAAGCATTGGAAAGGGAATTCGCATGCGCCTTACGATCTTTCGGACAGAAGTGAAATACAGAAATTACTTGTTTCCTCAAAAAAACGTTCGGACCGGTATCGCAGTATGAAGAAAGCCGGCATTTCGAACGACTCTATCGAGCTTGCCTTTAAAACGGCTATTCCAATGCGGGTGTTTTCCTGGAAAGGGGAAATTGATACCGTTATGAGTCCGATGGATTCGATTAAATATCACAAATGGTTTTTACATGCCGGGCTGATGTCGATGGAACCACAGACAGGATACGTGAGGGCGTATGTTGGCGGTATAAACTTCAGGTATTTTAAATACGACCATGTAGTTGTTGCCCGCAGGCAGGTTGGATCTACATTCAAACCATTTGTATACACCGTAGCTATGCAGGACGGACAAATGTATCCTTGTTCGAAAGTATCCAACGTACAATATTCAATCGAAGCTAACGGGAATTTATGGGCGCCCGGAAACTCCAGCCATTACAAAGAAGGCGAGATGGTTACCCTTAAAGAAGCGCTTGCCAATTCGATTAACTGGATTTCGGTTTACCTGATCAAGAGGTTTTCGCCACAGGCTGTTATTAAAATAGCCCGAAAAATGGGAATATTCAGCTACCTTCCTGCCGTTCCTTCTATTTGTCTTGGAACACCCGACATTTCGTTATATGAAATGACCGGTGCCATGAGCACCTTTGCCAACAAGGGAATTTTTGTTCAGCCACTTTTTATTACGCGTATCGAAGATAAACATGGAAATGTAATTGAGCAGTTTGTTCCTCACCAGGATGAAGCCCTCAGCGAAGAAACAGCCTATATGATGATTGGATTGATGAAAGGCGTAGTTGAAAGCGGCACAGGTTCCCGGCTAAGAGGAAAATATGGAATGACAAATCCTATTGCCGGAAAAACCGGTACTACGCAAAGCAATTCCGATGGCTGGTTTATGGGTCTTACGCCTGACCTGGTTACAGGTGTATGGGTTGGCGGTGATGATCGTACAATCCGTTTCCGGACAACCAACCTCGGACAGGGTGCCAATATGGCTTTGCCTATCTGGGCTTTGTATATGAAAAAGGTTTATGGCGATAATCAACTCCAACTTACCAAAGGTGATTTTGAACGGCCTGAAGGTATGAAAGAAGATTATTTTAACTGTTCTACTTTCGACGAGAATTCAACTGGAGGAAGCTCAGGAACTGATGAGCAGGATAAGTATTGACAGACAAATAAAATTCCGGTATTGCCTGGCATCCTAAGGAAGAAGATGATTCCAGTACTTTTCAATAAAAAAGGCAGCACTTTCCGGTACTGCCTTTTTTATTGAAAACAGGAGAAAATTCAGCATTTCGGGTTATTGGACTAAAGTCCGGATTGAATAAGATATCATTTGCCCCGGCCTTCAGGCCGGGCATGGGTTAAAGTCCAGATTGAATAAAATATCTGTTCCCGGCCTGAAGGCCGGGGCAAAAGATGGAGCTAAAAGCGACATTTTCTTCATTGGATGAATTGAATCTCCTGGCTATTTATTTCACAACCTTCATTTCATCCACTAAATAACCCGCACCGGCATATTTATCCACAATAAAGAGTACATAGCGGATATCCACGCTGATAGTTCGCTGCAGGTTTACATCAAATTTAATATCGCTACTCATGGCTTCGGAGTTACCATCGAAGGCCAGTCCAACCAATTCGCCGTTGCCATTAATAACCGGGCTGCCGGAGTTACCACCGGTAATATCATGGGTGGTAAGGAAACAGACACGCATAACCCCATTATCAGCATATTGACCAAAATCCTTTTTAGCATACAAATCTTTCAGCTTTGGCGAAACTATAAATTCTGCGTTGGTCGAATCTTCCTTTTCCATCACACCCTGAAGTGTGGTGTAATAATCGGCAAAAACAGCATCTGCCGGTTTGTAGGGTTTAACTGCACCGTAGGTTAGGCGCATCGTACTGTTTGCGTCAGGGTAAAATATGGTTCCGGGATTCATTTCACGTAATCCCGCAATATACAGGCGACGGGCTTTGGAGAACTTATCCTCATCCGTCATTTGCGAAAGACGCGCAATCATGTACGAAGAAATAAATGAATTGGCCGCACTATAAGCCGGGTCCTTCTGAAGTATTTTTTTCTTAGGATTATTGAGAAATGCCATCAACCTGGCTTCGGATGAAAAAATGGACTTGTCGAAAATATGATCCACGTATTTTTTATAATCATCCCTGAATTTCTTTTCAATGGTCAGATAACAATCAGGCATATAAGCCGGAGCAACATTTTTGGCATACAGTTCAAGCATTTTCAGGAGTAGTTCTTTTTCCAATGCCGGGTTAAAATTCTTATAAAACTTAGCTGCCCTGGTTTTGTTAATGTTAACCATTTCGTTGAAATCGGCTGAGTCGAACCTGCTGGCCAGCTCACCGGTCTGGAAGGCAATATATAAGATTCGGGCACCCATCAGCAATTCACCGGCATACATAATTGCCTCATTGGCGCGACTTTCGGCCGAGGTTTTATAAACCGTTTCAAAATCCTCCAGTACGCTGCCGTATTTGGCTTTCCGGCTTTCATCCTGGCTTACCCAGGCCTGGAAATCGTTTTCAACCTTTTTTTTGTCATCGTAAACTTTTAAACGTAACAGCGCTTTGCTTTCCTGCAACGATTTTTTCCAGAAATTGCCCAGGTATGCATAGTCGTCAGCGTAAGCAATGCGGGTAGCGTCGTCGGCATCCATATATTTTTTCATCACTTCCATTTTGGCCCATTTGGCTTTTATGTCAGCAGGATTGGTTTGGGTAAGCTTTTCCCGAATGCCATAGGAAGTCAGGTAACGATCGGTGGCTCCCGGATAACCAAGTATCATTGAAAAATCACCTTCTTTAACGCCGCCAAGTGAAACAGGAAGAAAGTATTTGGGTTGCATCGGCTGATTGGATTTCGAATATTCCGCTGGTTTTCCATCAGCACCGGAATACACGCGCAACAGGCAGAAATCCCCGGTATGGCGCGGCCACATCCAGTTATCTGTATCGCCACCAAATTTCCCGATTGAGGAAGGAGGGGCGCCAACCATACGGACATCCGTAAAAGTCTGGTAAACAAACACATAATATTCATTTCCTTCGAATATGCTTTCAACCGAAACTTCAAATCCTATACCAGCTTCTTTTTCCGCCTCTTCGATAATCAGATCCGATTCTTTCTGAATTGCCTGGCCTCTTTCACCCTCATCCATTTCGGGTTTAATTTTGGCAAGTATGCGGGCGGTAACATCTTCCATACGAATAAGAAAGGAAACCGTTTTACCAGGAATCGGCAATTCCTCTTCCGGGCGCATGGCCCAGAATCCATCGGTAAGAAAATCACTGCCAACTGAACTTTCCTCGGCTATTGCTCCGTAACCGCAATGATGATTTGTTATAAGTAGTCCCTTTTGTGAAATAATTGAACCGGTACAGCCACCGTGATCAAGCGAGATAATAGCATCTTTCAGGCAAGCCTGGTTTACGCTGTATATCTGATCTGCCGTAAGCCTGAGTCCCATTTGCTGCATTGCGCCGATATTGTATTTGCTCACCAGCATTGGTAGCCACATGCCTTCATCAGCTTTGGCGAAAAAACTGAGAATGGTAACAAAAACAAGGAATAGAGAGATTTTAAGTGATTTCATTTGATGTTGGATTTATGATGTCGGATGTGCGATGTGCGGTGCCGGATGTGCAAAATACAATTTACAATTTTCTAATTCCCAATTTGCGATTTGCGATTTACAACATGGAATTTGGGACCTGGAATTTGAAACTTGAAGTTTAATGAAAAAGTAGTGCAATTTACAATTAAACCAAATACCTTGCTATGAAAACACAAATGACGATCTACCCAATCGTAAATCGTCATTCGTTATTCGTTATTCGTTGTTCGTTGTTCGTTATTCGTTATTTTGAATCCTATTTACTATTAACCAATAACAATTAACTCCACGCTTACTTTGACATCCGTTTGCGTTCGTGTTCCTTCAGGTAGATCTTGCGTAAACGCATGGATTTTGGAGTAATTTCAACCAGTTCGTCGATCTGAATATATTCCAGCGCTTCTTCGAGCGAAAACTTAACAGCCGGCGGCATGCGGACTGCTTCGTCCTTTGCGGTTGTACGGAAGTTGGTCATCTGCTTGGCTTTCGAAATATTAACACCAAGGTCGTTGTCGCGGGAGTTTTCGCCTACAATCTGTCCTTCGTAAATCTGTTCGAATGGCTCAACAAAGAAACGTCCGCGATCGGTAAGTTTGTCAATACTGTAAGCCGTTGCCATACCGGTATCGATGCTGATCAGAACACCTGCAAGGCGTTGTGGCAAGGCACCTTTCCATGGTTCGAACGCTTTGAAACGGTGAGCCATAATTGCTTCGCCGGCAGTCGCAGTAAGAACCGCGTTCCTTAAACCAATGATACCACGTGATGGAATAATGAATTCAAGATGCATCAGGTCGCCTTTTGGCGTCATGGCAAGCATATCACCACGACGCTGGGTAACCAGGTCGATTACTTTTCCTGAAACTTCGAGTGGCGTATCAACGATTAGTGTTTCGATAGGTTCGCATTTTACGCCGTCAATTTCCTTGATAATTACCTGTGGCTGACCAACCTGTAATTCATACCCTTCGCGGCGCATGGTTTCGATGAGGATCGAAAGGTGCAGAATACCACGTCCGTAAACAATAAACTGATCAGATGAACCAGTACTTTCAACACGAAGTGCGAGGTTTTTCTCAATTTCTTTCTGCAACCTGTCGTTCAGATGCCGTGAGGTAACAAATTTGCCTTCCTTACCGAAAAATGGTGAGTTATTGATGGCGAAGAGCATGCTCATGGTTGGCTCATCGATGTGAATATCAGGCAGGCGCTCAGGAGTATCAGGATCGGTAACTGTGTCGCCGATATCGAAACCTTCCAATCCAACCAATGCGCAGATATCGCCGGAGTGAACCGAGTTTACCTTTACACGGCCAAGACCGGAAAAAGAATATAATTCTTTAATTTTTGACTTTGTAAACGAACCATCTCTCTTTAAAAGAGTTACATTCATTCCTTCAGAAATTATACCGCGCGAAACACGACCGATTGCAATACGACCAACGTAGGAACTGTAATCGAGCGATGTTATCTGCATCTGTAAAGGTCCTTCGGGTGTTGGAGCTTCAGGAATGTATTTTATGATAGCATCGAGTAATGGGAAAATATTGGTGGTTTCTTCGGTCCAGGTTGTATTCATCCAACCTTGCTTACTCGAACCATATATGGTCTGGAAATCAAGCTGGGCATCAGTTGCTTCAAGATTAAAGAAGAGTTCATATACCTGTTCCTGAACTTCATCAGGACGACAGTTTTCTTTATCTACTTTATTGATAACAACAATTGGCAAAAGACCAAGTGCAAGTGCTTTCTGGGTTACAAACCGGGTTTGTGGCATCGGGCCTTCGAAAGCATCGACCAACAGCAGTACGCCATCGGCCATTTTCAATACGCGTTCCACTTCGCCACCGAAATCGGCGTGACCCGGAGTATCAATAATATTTATTTTTACACCTTTATATTCAACAGAAACGTTTTTGGAGGTGATTGTGATGCCACGTTCACGTTCCAGGTCGTTGTTATCGAGAATAAGTTCGCCGGTTTCCTGGTTGTCGCGAAAAAGGTTACAGCTGTGTAATATCTTGTCAACCAGTGTTGTTTTGCCGTGGTCGACGTGGGCAATAATTGCTATGTTTCGGATACTTTGCATGAATTTTGTGCTTGTGAAAAAGTGTGCAAAGGTACGGTTTATTTGTAAGGGATTTACATATGTAAGAATTTAGTTGGAAATGCGTGAGTTGTGGGTAGAAGGAATGAAGAAATTAAGCAAGGCGATGAGTGTGGGGCGATAGATGAATTGACGATTGGGCGAGGAGAGACTTTACAAACCCAACCTACCACATCGCAAATTAAAACAGGCTTTGCATTGCCATGCCATCCGCTTTTAGTATTTTCGCAATATGGATACAAAAGCGAAACCCATATTTGAGAAACACTTTTTCTGGGATGTTAACTTTGAGTTGATTGACTAACACGCCAAGGCCAACTGGGTAATTGCGCGGGTTTGTGAACGTGGTGATGTGGAGGATATCCGCCAGTACCTCAGGTACTATGGAGATGAAAAAGTGACTGAAGCTTTATTAAACACTAAATATTTACCTGGAATTGACAAATGAGTTCGGGTATGGTTTTGCGATACCTATTCCGTTAACCTGAACACAAAATGGAACCAAGAATTGAACTTTTAGCTGAAAAAAAATTAGTCGGGAAACGGATCCGGATGTCGTTTTCCGATAACCGGACGTATGAATTATGGCGAAGTTTTATGCCCAAACTCAACGAGATAAAACACAGGATCAATTCTGATTTGATTTCAATGCAGGTTTACGACAAATTGCCGGACTTTATAAACTTCAATCCTGCTATGAAGTTCGATAAATGGGCAACTGCTGAGGTTGATGATTTTAATGATGTTCCCGGCGAAATGGAAACTTTCATGTTATCCGGCGGTCTTTACGCTGTTTTTAATTTCAAAGGATCTTCTGCCGAAGCACAAAAGGTCTTTCAGTATATTTTCGGAACCTGGCTTCCGCGTTCAGGTTACGCATTGGACGATCGTCCAAATTTTGAAATTCTGGGTGAAAAATATAAAAATAACGATCCGGATTCGGAGGAAGAAATATGGATTCCAATAAAACCAGAAACTCAAACCAAACTAGTTGATGTTTAATTACCTTATTTTCGGGTTAACCTATGCATTTGCCTGTGTGGTACAGCCTGGGCCGTTCCAGGCTTTCCTGTTTTCACAAAGTATAAAAAACGGTTGGCGAAAAACTATTCCGTTAGTATTTGTGCCTCTGATGAGTGATCTGCCGGTTATTGTTTTAGTATTGCTGGTTTTAACGAATGTACCCCATGAAGCACTACAGGTACTTCAAATTGCCGGCGGTTTGTTTTTGCTTTATCTCGCATTTCACGCATACAAATCATGGCAAAATTTCACCCCTGATGTTAATGAGAAAAGTGCGCCACAATATACTATTTTCAAGGCCGTACTCGTAAACCTGCTAAATCCGAATCCTTATCTTGCCTGGAGCCTGATCTTAGGACCTATGCTGATAAAGAGCTGGAACGAAGTTCCGGCAAACGGTATAGTTTTGCTGATCGCATTTTATGGATCTATGGTCTTATATTCGATCGGATTAACCTGGCTTTTTGCTGCCGTACGTAATTTCGGGCCGGGGATTATCCGGATTTCAATCGGAATTTCGGTACTTGCTTTTTCTTTATTTGGAGTTTACCAGTTGTGGTCGGGAATTTCGTGTTTTGGATGATATTGAACGAGATAATGCTCTTCCCTACTAAAAGTCTAAAACTTTGGCGATACTTTAAAGGAGATTATTTGTTTTCTGCTTTGCCATATTTCTGAATCTCAAGCTGCGTTCCAATCTTCAAATATTATATACTTTACAGCATGCAGGATTTAGATATCCTGATCTGATTTATGATGGTTAGTACTCAATTTCATGTGTTATTATTTATTTTTTCGTGTCACATGCCTGCCCGATGCAGGCGGGGAATACGCCACATTTATCATAATATCATCTCCGGTTGGCGATTTTTCCCAATCATGGCTATTTCATCTGTATCAAATCAGTAACTACAAGCGAGATCTTTTCAAAATCATTCGCTTTCGAAAAGAAATAATCAGCTCCTTCCTCTATAGCCATATTGTAATAAATCCCTGAATTAAAAAATGTCAGAATGATGATCTTAACGCGTTTATCTACTTTGCGGATTTCGGATAAAACCTGAAGACCGGTTAATCCGGGCATTTTAACATCTATAATGGCCAGGTCGGGTTTCAACTCTTTCAGCGCGTGAAGGGTGTCAATTCCATTGGTATATGAACCGACTATCTCTACCTGCCCGAACTGATTAAGCATTTGCTGCAACCTGTCACGAATCAAATCTGAATCATCTGCTATTACCACTCTCATTTCTGTATACCTTTCTGACCTGCAAATGAAGACAATCTAAACCGATTTATGTGTAGGGAAAAGACTGATTTTCATGTAGGATTAATCCTACAAGTAGCCGGTACAAAAAAGGATTGTTTTGATTTTAAGTACGCTTCATTTTTTGCTTTGGCGATGTAATAAATCAAGAAGAGCCGGATTTCTCCGGCTCTTCCTGCAACAGATCTATTTTCTGCTTTATTTCATGACTACAATTTTGCGAGCCATTGCGATTTTGCTGTTTGAAAGGGATACTGTGTAAACTCCATTGGGCAATGAAATTAACTCAACGGGTGCCACAAACGTACCATTGATGGAAACATTTTCCTTTTTCCAAACCTGTACTCCAATGCTGTTGTAAATTACAATATTCAACTCAACCGGCTTGGCCGACGATACTCTGATATCGAACCTGCCGTGGCTTGGATTGGGATAAACATCGAACGAATGGCTTACTTCAAGGTCGTCAACAGATACCGGCGATAAGGTCACAGTGTTCGATGGAGCCGAAATTATTCCGCCGACGGTAACAATTACATAGTAACTACCCGGTTCATTCATAGTAAATTCGGGACCGGTAGCCCCATCAATTGCAACACCATCGCGGTACCACTGGTTACCCTCGGCAGCACTGCTTGTAAGCAAATTGTCCTGCTGGGTAACAACAGCTGCATCCGGAACCGGGGCTACAGTTACATTGTAAACGGTAGCCTCAACTGGGCCACATCCGCCAGCATTTGTATATTGAACGCTTACCGAATGCTGTCCCAAATCAATCCAGTTCACTGTTATTGCGTTGGTTCCCTCGCCGGCAACAATCTTACCGCCTTCTGAAACTACCCATGTATAATCCGAGAATCCTTCTTCAGTTTTGTATACCGATCCTTCAGTACCCAGTGCTATCAATGCATCACCTGTAATTATGGGAACCGGAATGGCATCAACTATTACAATAACGCTGTTGGTAGCGGTACAGCCTGTTTCAGCAAAGGTTTCCACTACAGTATAAGTTGTTGTAATTTCAGGAGTTACCGTTGGATTAGCTTCTGTTGAAACAAAATCACCGGGTACAGAACTCCAGCTGTAAGTACTTCCGGCAACGGCTTCGCCGCCGATAACAGTACTTGCTCCAACACAGATTTCCATGTCGGTACCAGCTGTTGCTGCAGGTTTCAGAACCTCAATTTTAACCGGGACCACTGGCTCCGATTCACAAACTGATTCATTTAATGTTGATACTGTGATCCGTCGGAACCAGGTTGTTTGGGTAAGTTCACCCATGCTTAGCGATGCTTCGCTGTTTTCAATGGAAGTCCAATCCATTCCATCCATCGATTGTTCCCACCTGTAGGATATAATTCCTGAACCTGTACCTTCAGCAATTGATGTCAATGCTGCAGGCACTGATCCGCTGCAAATAAGCTGATCGGCAGCAATGGATCCAGCTGTAGGAACCGACTGTACTGTTATTAAAAGTGCATTGCTGAATGTTGATCCGCAACTTGGCATTCCAACATCTTTGGCAATAACCCTGTAGTAAGTATTTTCAGTGGTAGCAGGAGCCTGATAGGTTGTATTTCCTAAACTGTTCGGACCAACATTTGTCCAATTACTTATCCCATCAGGACTTGTTTGCCACTGATATGTGAATGGACCTGTTCCACCTGTTGCATCAATTGCTGTAATTAACCCGGGAATCCCGTTATAACATACAGTTGGTATATCTGAACCACTGTAAACAATAGGAGGATAAAGCGGATCGTTCACCAATACAGTAACAACATTGCTAGCTATTTCTCCACCGCACGAAGGTGTTCCGGCATCGGTTGCCAATAATCTGTATGCTGAAGTTTCCATTAAAATACCTGGTGAATACGAAAGCGAATTTTCGTTGTCAATGTTTGTCCAATTTGTTTCGCCATCACCACTATATTGCCATTGGTATATATAACCTCCGGTTCCACCAGTGGCCACGGTTGCAACAAGTGGTGAAGCTGAATTACTATAACAAATCTGTTGACTTGACGAAACTACAGGTGATACAAAAGCTGGCCTTACATTTATGCTGTAAATTGCTGTTGCAGCCTGTGGCGAACAATTATTTTCACTTGTAACAGTCATTGTGAGAGTTACCAATTTACCGGCATCAGCTTCAGTTGTAAAATAAGTCGGCGTTAAAGTAGTTTCGCCAGTAATTGTACCTGCTCCGTCGGTTGTCCATAATATGGCTCCGTTGGAAGAACTTGCTTCGCTTACCGTTACATTTCCTCCAAGGCAAATAGTCTGGCTTCCACCGGCAACAGCTGTTGGCAAAGGATCCACATTCACTGTGTATTCAGCTTCAGCCAATTCAGGAGAACAAGTATTGGTACTGCTTACCGTCATTATTAAAGTAACTGTTTTCCCAGCGTCATCAGGTGAAGCTGAATAGGTAGGCGTAAGGGTAGTTTCGCCTGATGTAATTGACCCGGCTCCGTTTTCTGTCCAATGAATGGTACCGTTCGATGCACTAGCATCACTAACTGTTGCCGTTCCATTAGAGCAAATTGTTTGACGTCCACCTGCCTGTGCTGTTGGCAATGCATCCACATTTACAATGTATTCAGCCACAGCTGCCTGGGGAGAACAAACATTATTACTGCTTACAGTCATTGTTAATGTAACTGTTTTTCCAGCATCCTCAGCGGAAGCGGAATAAGTAGGTGTGAGTGTAGTTTCGCCCGATGTAATTGAACCGGCTCCGTTTTCTGTCCAAAGTATAGTGCCGTTTTCAGCCAAAGCTCCGCTTATCGTTGCCGTGCCTGTTGAACAAATTGTCTGGTTTCCACCAGCAAAAGCGGTTGGCAATGCTCCAACAGTTATTGTTACCTGAACTGGTACTGATTCACATGCATAACCATTGAGTGTAGATATAGTTGTTCTGCGGAATAAGGTTGTTTGTGTCAATACTCCGGGGGCATATCCGGCTCCGGTTGCTGATCCGATCAATGTCCATGTGCTTCCATTTGTAATGGAATATTCCCACTTGTAGGATATTTTTGCATTAGGGGTAGTGGTTGATCCATTTGTTATCGAATTGAGGGCCGAAGGAGTAGTTTCGGCACAAATGGTTTGATCGGAACCGATACTTCCTGCATTGGGTGCTGATTGAACTGTTATTGCTACCGTATTCAGACTATAAACTGAACCACAAGCTGGTGAGCCATTGTCGAAAGCAATGAGTCTGAATTGGGTATTTGCAGTAAGATTTCCAGGCTGGTACGTTAAACTGTTTGTTCCTACGTTTGCCCAGTTACCTGTAGTTTTAGATTGCCATTGATAGGTATAAACCGGTCCACTTCCACCGAGTGTAGGAGTAGCTGTAAGTAACCCTGGCGCGCTGTTGTAACAGATTGTATTCTGATTTCCTGCAACACTAAGTACCGAAGGAGTAAAAGGATCCCGTACAGTTATTTTAATGGTATTACTTGCCTGAAGGCTGCCACAGGATAATGTACCGATATCTGATGCAAGGATTCTGTAATAATTTGATTTATACAGATCTCCTGGGAATAGCGAAAGAGTGGTTTCACCATGGATATCAGTCCAAACATTACCATCTACACTTACCTGCCATTGATACGAGTAAGATCCGCTTCCTCCTGTTGATGCAGTTGCGTTAAGCTTCCCTGCAGTAGTATTCCAGCAAATAGTTTGATCATTGCTTGCAACCGGGGCAATAAATTTGTCGCTTACAGTAACTTTCCATACTCCATCGGAGAATACAAAGCCAGTACAGCTACCATCTTTTACCTGACGACGATACCAGGTTGTAACTTTCAGTCCTATAGGCGGATCATAGCTAGCCGAATTACTATTTTCGATTGTAACTGGCGAAGCAAATTCAGCATCAATGCTACTTTGCCATTGGTAGGTAATTGTACCATCGCCTCCACTAGCAGCCGTTAAGCTTTCAATCACTCCTGGATCAGTATCAAAACAAATCATATCACCGGTAGCTAAAATACTGCCTTTGACAAACTCAGGATATACGGTTATGCTGGTTGTGGTTGTACTTACCGTTCCGCATGATCCACTTGTGATTTCACAGTAGAAAGTTGATGTTGCTGTGAGGTTACCTGGAGCATACGTTCGTGTGGTGGTTTCAGTTGGCGAACCATCCCTATACCATAAATAAGTATATGAACCTGTACCTCCCCCGCCTGTAGCTGTAAATACTCCGGGTGCCGTATTGAAACAAAGTGGTGTAGTACCTCCACTAATGCCGGCAGTTAAATCACCATATACAGTTATAGTAGTAGTTGAAGAATTTACAGTTCCGCATGAACCGCTTGTTATAGCGCAGTAGAATGTTGAGGTTGATATGAGGTTACCTGGCTCATATGTTTGAGTAGTGATTCCTGTTGATACATTGTTTTTATACCATAAATAAGTGTACGAACCAGTACCACCGCCAGCTGTAGCCGTAAATGTTCCGGGTGCTGTATTGTAACAAAGTGGTGAAGTGCCTCCACTAATGCCGGCAGTTAAATTGCCATAAACAGTTATGGTTGTAGTTGATGTATTTACCGTTCCGCATGATCCACTGGTTATTGCGCAGTAGAAGGTTGAGGTTGCGGTGAGGTTACCAGGTGCGTACGTTTGTGTTGTAACACCGGTTGATACACTGTTCTTATACCACAAATAAGTATATGTGCCAGTACCACCAGCACCTGTAGCCGTAAATGTTCCGGGTGCCGTATTATAACAAAGCGGTGTTGTACCTCCACTGATAGCACCAGTTAGATTGCTATTCACTGCAATGGTTGTTGTTGACGTGTTTACCGTTCCGCATGATCCACTGGTTATTGCACAATAGAATGTTGACGTTGATGTGAGGGCACCAGGCGCATAGGTTTGTGTTGTTATTCCTGTCGAAGTGTTGTCTTTATACCATAAATAAGTATAGGAACCAGTACCTCCGCCACCTGTAGCCGTTAATGTTCCGGGAGCAGAGTTATAACAAATTGGTGAAGAACCACCACTAATACCGGCAGTTAAATCAGAATATGCTATAACTGTAACACTTGCACATCCACTGCTAAAGAGAGAGTTATTGTAATTACGTGCATAATAAGTGGTAGTTGAGGAAGGACTAACCGTAATTGGGTTACCCGTGGTAAGTTGGGTGCCTCCGCAACTTGAAGTGTACCAATATACTGTTCCGACAGCTCCGTTTGCAGTAAGTTGCGTACTCGTGCCTTTACAGATCGGATTTACCGATGCCGAGATCGAAGTCGGATCTGATGGCGGAGGAGTACTTGAAGTTGTAAAACTTAATTGCGAACCATATGCGGTACCATTTGCATTTGTTGCATATGCACGCACATAATATGTTGTACCAGCAGAAAGAGAGGATATTGAACTTGTAAAAGCTCCTGTTCCACTGCCATCCGAAGTGAAACTATTAGCAATGGTAGGTGTTCCGGTGGTATTCCAACAAATGCCTCTTGCAATTACTGCCGATCCTCCATCAGCGGTAACATTGCCTCCACTGGAAGCTGAGTTACCCGTAACGGATGTAACTGAAGTTGTTGTTACAGTAGGTTGCACTGATTCATATGCAGCATCAAAGCACATAGTGAATATGGTACCACCTGCTCCTCCGTTATGGGAAAAATTAATCCAGGTATAAGGCACAGTAGAATGAATTTTAATTCTTGCACCTGCGTTTCCGTCAGCTGCCATATCATTGGAACACGTAAGCACGTTGCCGGAAATAGTCCAGGCTGCCGGACACGAACATTCAACAATGGAAATAGATGGAGTGCCATCACTAACGGTTACAGTAAATGCTTCCGTGGTGTTTGTCCCTGCCAGATTGTACATTATGTCATTTAATGCTATACTAAAAGTAGTTTTAAAAGTAGCAGGTCCGCTTTGCCCTGTCCAGATACTATTAGCCTTTTCATTAATACCACATGCTGAATAAGCGGAACCGTAAGTAGTAAAATTACCTGTTAATGATTTATCAACGGTAATTCCATTTGCAGTAAAAGGGAAGTCATTGTATCCTTTTTCGGTATTACAGGTCTGAGCATTCAGGTTTGCAAATCCCAAAATAAAGAAAGCAATCAGGAGTAAAAAGAATTTTTTCATACTATCTTTTTTAATTGGTTTGTTAATTTTTTCTACTGATCTGGGTATCGGAAACAGCCCAAATATCATTCGTTTTTTCCAGAGTAAGTTTTACTTCAAGTACATCCGGTTGTGTTTTAAAATCGTAAGTATATTCGAATATTACTATTGCGAAAGAAGGTGTGATTTCAGTCATTTTAAAAAGGAAATATGCATTTTCAAATGTTGCCGAAGTTTGTGACATAGGCAAAAACCTAAGAGTTTCTCCAGTTTTAGTTACATTTAAATCTGTTGAGAATAAAGTTGGAGCCCAGTAATTAATATACAGTCCATCTGGCTTCCCATTATTATCAAGAGGCAAGTACTGCTGAAGTTCAGGAAGATCAATGCATTTTTGCAAAATAGCAGTCATATCATTTTGTGTTTGCCCCCACGAACATACTGTCCCCAGTAGTATCGCGAAAATCAGTAGGTATTTTTTCATGTTCTTTGTTTTAAGGATTTATATTTTTTATGAAATCATTTATCGGAAGATTTAATCTCTCACAATTGGCGGCTGATAATGTATTGCCTCAGGTATTTATGCTTATATTTTACTAATTTTGAAAGTGTACATATTTAATGATTTTAATGCCGGAGCTCTTGCTCTTATCCAAAAATGAAGATCAGGTAGCTTTAAGTTTTGTAAAATAAACTTTCTCATATTTTGAGTTTCTGAATATTTATTAAATTGGTTTTCTATTTAGTTCTGTTCCGATCGATAATGGTGCTGGTAATATCCACTCTCAATTCCCCGATTATACTTTTTCATCTATTGAACCTGGAAATATATTACCCCAAAAAGCAAGCTCGGTTTATTTTTTTTAATTATTCAATTGTAAAGGTTTCTTATTAAATTGATCCAACTATCTAAGCTTGTTACTGTATACAAAGCCTCCAGCCATTCAAGAGCTATATCTATATTAACTGTTTAAATATTCTCATTTTTGATGGTGATTTCTGCCATACAAATAAAGAACATATATTGAGTTTTGTCTGTAGGGAAAAGACTGATTCTTATGTAGGATTTATCCTACAAGGTAATTGAAAAATACCTGCGGTTTGTGGAGATAAATAAGAGTAAAAAGGAAATAGAAAAATACTGCGAAACTCACGCATTAATATTATTATCTGATAGTTACAAAAATTAATGGATAAAATAAAGGAAAAGAATTAGTGTTATACTTCTTATAGGTGTATCTACTATCGAAGCACGGATTAAAACGCGGATCACAGTAATCTTAACAAGAGATTACCTGCGTTGAGTCTGAGAAAGAACAAAGAATTTTTAAATCAGGTTGTTTTCGATGCAGTACCGGGTAAGTTCTGTATTTTTATGGAAATCCATTTTCTCCATAATGCGGCTACGATAAGTGCTTACCGTTTTATTTGATATAAAAAGCTCATTTGCTATTTCCTGCAACGACCTGCCATTGGCAAGCTTGATCATAATTTCAAACTCACGGCCGGAAAGGATTTCATGCTGCTGAAGTTTATCATCCTTTGCCAGATGATCTGCCAGGGTTTCGGCAAGCGATTGTGAAATATACTTTCCTCCCTGTGATACTCTCTGAACTGCCATCAGTAGTTCGTCCGAGGCTGTATCTTTTGTCAGGTAACCTGAAGCGCCAAGTGTAAGAGCGCGTTTTGCATATTGTTCCTGAGGATGCATGCTTAACATCAACACATTTGTTGCCGGCCATTTATCTTTTACCGACTGAAGTATCTCAAGGCCATTCTTATCAGGGAGCGAGATGTCGAGCAACACAATATTGAAATTGTCATTCTTTAATCTATGAAGCAATTCCTCCCCGGATCCTGCTTCCGAAATTAATGAAACATCAGGCAATTGCCTGAGTATCTGGCTCAAACCATCGCGAACAATCTTATGATCATCACAAATCAGAATTTTCATATTGTTATTTATTTTTAACCGGAATTAAAAGCCTGATTAAAGTTCCTTTGCCATTTTCACTACTGATATCAAATGTTCCGCCTAATGATGCTGCCCTTTCTTTCATGCTTATAAGTCCAAAAGATTGTTTCGAATTCCGTTGTTTTTCCGTAATGCCAATCCCATCATCCGAAATCCATAAATTTATAAAATCTTCTTTTATACCCAGCGCTATAGCAACTTTTACAGCCCGGGAATGCCTGGCAATATTAGTGAGCGATTCCTGTAAAATTCTGAAAATGATAAGTGAATCACCAGCGGATATCCCATCCACTTTATCCATGTTTAGTGAGATTTCAATGGCGGTTCTTTCTGAAAATTCACTTGTGTACCATTCGATGGCGGCTTCAAGGCCAAGGTCATCAATAATTTCAGGTCGTAGCTGGGAAGTAAGACGTTGAACAGTTTTTATAGTGTCACCTACCAAAGCCGTGACTTTATTGATTTTCAGGACTACTTCTGCATCCGGAATTTTATGTTTGATTATTCCAAGATCAATTTTTACGGCTGTAAGCGCCTGCCCCAGGTCATCGTGCAGTTCGCGGGAAATAGCTATTCTTTCATTTTCTCTGACCTGCTCAATATATTGCGACAATTGCTGAAGCTGTTCAAGAGAACTCTTTAATTCCTCCTCAATCCTCTTCCTGTCTGTAATATCCTGAATGGTACCTATCAACTTTTGAGGTTTACCGTCAGTATCAAATATAATTTCAGCCTGTTCGTGAACAAAACGCACTTCACCACCAGGCAATACCATTCGGTGATCCAGGCTGAATGGAGTTCCCAAATTCAATGCGTCTGAAATAGCTCGTTGCATAAAAGGCGCATCATCCGGATATATGCTGCCAGTAAACAATCCGATGGATGAACTTACCGTATGTGGCGCGTACCCGAAAATCCTGTAGGTTTCGTCCGACCAATGCATTGTTTGAGTCAAATTATCCAACTCCCAGTTGCCAAGATGAGCGATTTGCTGCGCTTTGATCAGGGTAGCTTCACTTTCCAATAACGCGTCCTCAGCTTCTTTGCGTTTGGTAACATCTGTGCCTATTCCAATCAGGTAGTTCTGACCGTTACTTTCGAATTTCACGGCTGTTAACAGGAACGGAATTGAATGGCCGTCTTTAGCTAAAAGCTTTGTTTCGACGGTTGCCAGGCCTGATTCCAGGAAATTTATCAATGATTTCATCACTGCGTCCCTGGATTCCGGCTGATGCCATTCCAGTGCATGCCGGCCTCTCATCTCTGAGGCGCCATATCCAAAAAGTGTTTCGTGCTGCTTATTCCAGGTAACCATCCTTAGCTCAGGATAGGTGTAAAGGTAAAATATGCCTGGAATACTATCTAAAAGCGCTTTTGTAAATAACTGTTCCTGCTCCAGCTTTTCTTCCCTTTTCTGAAGGGCTTCATTGGTTCTTGACAATTCCGCGGCTGTTTCTTTCAGCAATTCCGAATTACGGAGAATTGTAAGTTTTTGTTCAAAAAGATTAAGAAATACGGTAATCTTACTTAAGAGTATATGGCTGGTAACAGGTTTAAAAATATAATCAACTGCTCCATAACTATAGCCTTTGAATTCTTCTAATTCATTCACATGGCTGGCAGTGAGAAATATAACCGGAACTTTATCGTCCATCCTGTCTTCATTCAGCTTTAAAGCAAGCTCATACCCGTTCATTCCCGGCATCTGAACATCAATAATTGCAAGTGCCAATCCTATGCCTTTAGCTTTCTCAAGTGCTTCATAGCCTGACATAGCCTGAATAATTTTAACATTTAGTTTAATTGTGACATATTTCAGATAGACCAGGTTTTCCAGGTTATCATCAACAATAAGTATAGTAGGCTGAAGATTCATTCGAACTGTAAAGATTTCTGTATATAGTGCGGTTTTCAAACAAATTTATTTATAAAAAAATCAAAACCAAAAATTTTAATAACTTATCCCCTATTAAGCGTCCGACTGAAAATTTAACATTTTATTCGTTGCCTGAAAGCTGGAGAAACAAAAAATAATATGACAAATACGCAATATGTGTTTCCGGAAATATTCAGGTTTAATTACTCACATCAATATTTATATTTAGCTCTGATATTGAATTAATTACAAGCTTTTAAATTTCCCGCAGCACCCATCGGTTAGCTTAGTTGAAGGAAATCATACAACGGATTTGAATCAGTCGGCGTTTCCCGGGTTTATAAAACATATCCTTGCGTAAATTTACATGACCAAATATAAAATGATAAATTCTCAGTCTCGCTTCCTGAGCAGTAAATAATTATTACTACTTTTTCGTGAAAGAGTTTTTTCCGTTCACGCAAAGTTATAGTATTTGCCAAAAATAATCCGCATAAAAGAAATTCTGATCACCCTAAGCTTTAGTCAAAGGCACGGAATTGTATGTAGGCCGCTTTAAAAAGTCTAAAAAAACGTGTACGTGCAGGCTAATAAAAATGGTGGAGAATCGACCTGTCTGGAGTTATCAATAAAATCACTGAACAGGAAACTAAAATCTGTTTTACATTTCACTTCTTTAACGGCATATAAAAATATGCTGCGCGGTTTATCCTGAAATGAACTACCTCGCCGTAAGCGGACGAGGTATCTACAAAAGATTTCCTTTTAATATCGCCCCAAGGGGCGCGGAATAAGACCGCTAAAGATCCCTCGGCTTCGCTAGTGATCAGTTCGACTAAATAATTTTGTTTCTCAAAATTATTGTCTCACTGCTTTAAGATAAACATTCCGCAACGGAAAAGAACTGTTCCGCAAACCGAAAATCTTGTATAGAATACTTATGTTTACTGCTACTTACTTCCGGATAACCTGGAAATTGCACTTTCGATTTGTTCGCATGTAAAAGGTTTTTCAATAAATTCATTCATTCCGGCATTCATGCATTCCTGACGGGTATGAAATTCAAAGTGAGCCGTAACAGCTATGATCGGTATTTTTGTATTAAAAGTTCTGATACGTTTGGTTGCCTCTATTCCATCAAGCTCTGGCATTCTAATATCCATAAAGATAAAATCGAAATCACCTGTTTTACATGATTCCACGGCAAGTAAACCATTTTCAACGATAACATACGTCCAACCCAGTTGACTCATATAGATTTTCATGAGTAGCTGATTCATCAGATTATCTTCGGCAATGAGTATTTTCATAGTATATTCTTTTTTATTTCTGGCGGTTCATTTCAGGTAATGCTTCAAGAGTAATTAGTCAAATGCACTCTGGTGACTGAAAAAGTCGATGATTACTCATCCAAAACCGGATAACTGGATCAGAAAAATATTTTTCAAAAATGGTAGTGGGTTGAGTATATCTTCGGAACTTTTTGCTTGTTTTTAAACTTTTTGCAGATACACAACCTGGCAAAATTTTAAAAAAAATGATTCACAGTATTTTACATGTTTCAAAGTTGTGTTAGGATGATATGTAAAATAGTTTTTCTGTAATGTAAATTTACAAAAAATAAAATAACCTGAAGTAAAAATAAATGCCACCATTACCTATAAATTAAATAAAAAGTAACAATTCAGCCCTATAAAAGTATTGAAAAACAAAAACATGCCACAGATTTCGCAGATTTCGCAGATTAGGAATATATCAAATCCGTCAATTTTAACATAAAAACCTATCGAAGATAGTTTAAAATCTGTGCTAATCTGTGAAACTTAGCGAAGCGATCTCACCGAAGGTAATCTGTGGCAAAAATGGAGCATTAAGAGGGTGAATAGTTACAATAAAAATATATAATCATTTGGATTACTGCCTATTAATATTTTGCACAAAAATATTTTTCTTCCATTTTAATCTAATTTTTTTTACACTTAACAAATAAAGTGTACTATTTATTTACCAGCTTTTATGATGATATACGTCCGGCAAATTGCTCTAATCCGACAGCATTTTCGCCAAAAAATAATCAGAAAATCCCACAGTCTTTGAAATGGAAAGCTGCATTTTGAATTTAACAGCATACTAACAGATTCCAGCAATTAGCTTGTGGTGCCATCTCTTCAGTTGTTGGCTTCCCTGATCAGCTGCTACACTATCAATTTTTCAAAATATATTCCAGATTACATGAATCTACTTCTGTTTTTCTACCTTTGCAAAAAACTAAATCTATGAACAGAGGTCCTATATCCCAGTTTATTGAGCACCATTACAGGCATTTCAATTCAGCCGCGCTGGTTGATGCAGCAAAAGCTTACGAAACTCACCTGCTCGAAGGTGGCAAAATGCTGATTTCCATGGGTGGAGCCATGAGCACAGCCGAGCTTGGAATTTCATTAGCCGAAATGATACGGCAGGATAAAGTGCAGATAATCAGCTGTACAGGCGCTAACCTCGAAGAAGATATTATGAACCTGGTGGCTCACTCCCACTACCGCCGCGTTCCCAATTACCGCGACCTCACTCCTGAACAAGAAAACGAACTGCTCGAAAAAGGACTGAACCGCGTTACCGATACCTGTATCCCTGAAGAGGAAGCTTTCCGAAAAATTCAGCACCATATCGTGAAAATCTGGAAAGATGCCGAAACCAAGGGCGAACGTTACCTCCCACACGAATATATGTACAAGCTCCTGCTTAGCCGCGTGATGGAAAACGATTATGAAATCGATCCTAAACACTCGTGGATGCTGGCTGCCGCCGAAAAAAACCTGCCAATTATTGTTCCGGGCTGGGAAGACAGTACCATGGGAAATATTTTCGCTTCCTATTGTATAAAAGGTGAACTTCACCCTTCGACCATGAAAACCGGAATTGAATACATGATGTGGCTTACCGATTGGTATCGCGCCAATTCGGCTGGAAAAGGCGTTGGATTTTTCCAGATAGGTGGCGGAATATCAGGGGATTTTCCAATTTGCGTTGTGCCTATGATGTACCAGGACCTGGAGTGGCACGATGTTCCGTTCTGGAGTTATTTCTGCCAGATTTCGGATTCAACTACTTCGTATGGTTCCTATTCCGGTGCGGTTCCCAACGAAAAAATTACCTGGGGAAAACTGGCAATCGATACCCCGAAATTTATTGTGGAAAGCGACGCCACCATTGTGGCTCCGCTGATTTTTGCCTGGTTGCTCAAGTGGTAAACAATGCATTTGGACTCTCTGCTTTTAGCTGAGAAGTTACTCTTGTTTTTCTGAAGATCGATTCTCCTAAATTCTCACCAATGTTACTTCACAAGAAAGTAACCGGTGAGAATTTTAATTAATGGATTTTTATGATTGACCAGTCCAGCGTGCAAGGAATATTTTGAAATTCCGGAAGATCTCAGATCAGTAATACGATTTCCTGAAAAAATATACAAATCAGCCAGATAAAAGGCCTGAATTGTATTACTTTTTATGTGCAGAGTTATAGATATATACTAAACTCTCTCACAGTGACTCGTATATACTCCAATAAGCTCGTAACGCTTATGATTTGTTTTCTCCTGCCGGCATTATTAGCTGCAGGACAAAAATGGGTCGGAGTATCTTCACAATCCCCGGCAGAACCACACACAACAACTTCGGGCAATATCAGTACTTCAACTGAAATTTCAGTTGAAATTCCAGGTTTTTACACACATGAGGTTCTTTTGGAGGGTAAAAACTTCAAACTTCCTCAAATTTCGGGTGGCCATCCCTTATTTATCAAGGGAAGTCCTGATCTCCAAAAATTAACGTATACGCTTCAGCTTCCGGCCTATGGAAATATGCTGGTTACTGTTGCATCTTCCCAATACATTGACTATCCTGATATCGACATCCTTCCTTCAGCCGGAGATTTGAAAAGAGATTTGAGTGTTCAATCAATCAGCAAAAATGATTCATATTCAAAAGATGAATTTTATCCCGGCAACTTATTCGAACTTCAGCAGCCTTTCCTTGTAAGAAACTCGCGCGCGCAATCCTTACAGGTATTTCCATTCCAGTATAACCCGGTTACAAGGGTATTGCGTGTTTACTACCAGATTACTTTCAATATTTTGAATTCCGGACAAGACGGCGATAATCCGCTGAAAGAAAACGATTTCAGGATCAAATCGATTGAAGGAATTAAAGTTACCAGCATCAATCACCAGGCATCCGCTTTAAAATCAGGTGTATTGCCTTCGGAACGCGGAAGCATGCTTATTATTTGTCCCGCGAATTTCAAAAATGCAATTGAGCCTTTAACAGAATGGAGAATACAGACAGGCATAACTACCGAAATTGTTAATGCTGAACAATTTGCAAATGCAGATGCAATTTACAATTTCGTAAAAAACTATTACTACACCAATGGCAACCTTGCCTACCTTCTACTGGTCGGAGATGCCAAACAGGTTCCGACTTACCAGTATGCTTACGGCTCAAGCGATAACTATTATTCCTACCTGGCAGGCAATGATCACTACCCGGATATCCTGGTTGGCAGATTTTCGGCCGAGTCCGTTCAGGATGTCGAAATTCAGGTAAAACGCACCCTGGAGTATGAGAAAGACCCGGCAACAGATGCTTCATGGCTAACTACAGCTACAGGTATTGGATCAACTTTGAGCCCTGGCGATGATGGAGAATCGGATTACCAACATATCCGCAATCTTCTTAAGGAAGTTAAAACTACTTCCTACAACCAGACTAATGAGTTTTTCGATGGTTCGCAGGGCGAAGGTGATGCTGATGGAAACCCTTC
Organism: Bacteroidales bacterium; assembly: GCA_963665485.1. Classification (GTDB taxonomy): domain Bacteria; phylum Bacteroidota; class Bacteroidia; order Bacteroidales; family UBA4417; genus UBA4417. Next base: position 5,318,466 of record OY762227.1, read on the forward strand.
AACAGATAATATTATTGAAAAAATAAACCAGGGAACGGGAGTTGTTTTTTATGCCGGACATGGTTCACCAAGCTCTATGGCAACTGGATCAATCACCAAAGATGTTGTTGAAAATTTAAGCAACAACGGCAAATACCCGCTTATTTGGTCAGCCGCATGCGAAAACGGAAATTTCGTGGATAGGTATTGTATAGCCGAAGCCTGGCTCCGCGCGAATAAGAACGGTCAGCCAACAGGCGCGATTGCAACTCTTATGTCATCCGGATCACAAACAAGCTATCCACCTATGGAGGCACAGGATAAGATTGCCGTATTAATGAGTAATCCCAGTGAAGAACTCTCTACAATGGGCGCAATTTCTAACAAGGGCATGATGAGCATGAACGATGCATACGGAACGGCTGGTTATGAAACTACCGATACCTGGATTTTGTTTGGCGATCCTTCGCTCAGGGTACGTACCGCAACACCAAAGGAATTTATTGTTGACCACAAAGGAATTATTGGCGAAGGAAAAACGTACTATTCTTTTAGCTGTAACTCGGCAGGAGGATTCGCATGTATCAGCAGGATGGGCACCATTTTGGGAACAGCAACTATTGCCGACGGTAAAGCAATTATTTACCTGGATCAGCCTGCATCAGGCAATGAACTAACCCTTACCATTACGGCTCTTAATTACCTGCCCTATATTTCAACCATTAAAGTAATTCAAAAACCCGGAAGCTTGGGTGTTTGCACACCAGTAAATCACAGCCAGTTGCAACCTATCAACAATAGCTTTTCATGGGAATCCATCGACGGCGGCACACCTGATTATTACCTGTTTTATCTTGGAACAGACAACCCTCCTACCAACCTGGTTAACGGCCAAAAACTTACTTCCACACAAATCAAGACTCAATTCAATTTCGCATACAATTCGAAATATTACTGGAAAGTTGTTTCTGTAAATAAATATGGCAGTACAGAAAGCAAGGTTATGGATTTCACAACCATATTTGAACCCGACGAAGATTTTGAACCTGTATTTAAAAGTAAGTTATTGTGGAGTAATAAAGGTACCCAGGATTGGAAAAATGATGGAACCGAGTATTTTGACGGAACACATTCCCTCCGGTCAGGACAAATTAATGATAATGAAACCTCATCGCTATCATATCCATGTGAAGTTACAGGATGCGATTTTGTAAGTTTCTGGAGTAAGACTTCGAGTGAAGCCGGGGATAAACTGATGTTTGTAATCGATGGCTCAACAGTTGGAGAATGGAGTGGTATAACTGAATGGGAATATCATAGCTATAAAGTTGAACCAGGAATTCATCAGCTTGAATGGCGTTACACTAAAAACAGCGATTTAACCGCTGGTTCAGATGCCATATGGATCGATAATATTCACTTACCGGTCCATTCGCAAGCTACAGCAAACGTAACCAGAACTGGTTCGGTATGCGCAAACTCAGTGTTTGAAACAACTGCTACCGCCGAAAACTATTTCAGCATTGCGTGGCAAACAGATGGAGACGGTACTTTTGACGATAATAACCTGGTAAATCCTGTTTATAAACCAGGTGTTCAGGATTTGCAAAAAGGGAGCACACAATTGCAGATGCACGTAAATGCTTACGAAGGCTGCCAGAATTCAGACAATACGATCAATCTGGATATTCAAAATTTACCCGTGATTAACCTACCCGCCGATACCATTGTAAGTAACGGAAACACCATACAATTGGATGCTGCCATTGATGGTGATATGACTTACAGCTGGCAACCTGACGGATCAACAAGTTCATCTATCATAATCGACTCACTGTCATCCATCAACGGTAAAAAAATCGCCAGTGTAACAGTTACCAGCTCGAAAGGCTGTTCAGCAACTAAAAGTATCAATGTGCATTTTAGCAATCCGGCAGTTGAAGATACATATTCCATTTACCCTAATCCAAGTAATGGAATATTTACTATTGAGCCTGTAAAAGGAACATCAGCAATTGACCAGATGAAACTAGTGGACAGCAAAGGAAATATCGTTTGGAATAACAACGAAAGCCTGAATATAATAGGATCGAAGCAGATTTCAATAGCAGGATTAACCGGAGGCACATATTTACTGGTAACAGAAAATAAAAACGGAAGGTCCGTTAATCCACTGGTAATTCGATAAAATACTACTGATTCTATGTTACAATAACCTGAAATTTTCAGATTAAAATCCACAAAATCAACATCCTGGAAATAGAAAAACGCGGGATTGGAAAGCAACAAAACTAAGAAACTCGGACAACTGCCTAAATCTAGTAAACACTGAAAAAACGCCCTGCAAATGCGGGGCGTTTTTATTTGTCAAAAAACCGGATATTAAAATCAGAAGTTTCAATAAGCGGAATAAAGCGTACGAGTTCAAACCAAAAACCATCTTATTCAAAAGCAACCATCGTGCCAAACCCAAAATCATCAATGAATAAATGGAAGATTATACCACTACATTTGAACAAATCAACAATAGAAGTAACACAATTCTTATATTAGCAGTCGAATAGAAACAGGAGGTTATTTTGATACAACGCAAAGATGTTCAAACCATAGTAAAAGGCGACAAGCGGGTGGTACGCGGCTGGGTGATGTACGACTGGGCTAACTCAGTGTACCAGCTTACTATTGCGTCGGCTATTTTCCCTATTTATTACAACACCGTTACGCGAACCGGCGACAATTTTACTGTATCATTCTTCGGCGCGCCAATAATTAATACGGTGCTTTACTCCTGGGCAATCGCAGCCGCTTACCTCCTGGTTGCCATAGGATCGCCATTATTTTCGTCTATGGCTGATTATTCCGGTCGACGAAAAGGATTTATGCGGGCTTTTACTATGATAGGAGCGATTGCGTGCGGAGCATTATTTTTCTTCGACAAAAACCATGTTGAATTGGGCGTAATAGCCTTCGCGCTTGGTACAGTAGGTTATGGCGGAAGTATTGTTTTCTACAACTCATTTCTGCCGGTAATAGCGGATCCCGAAGACCAGGATCGTATCAGCGCCCGTGGATATTCGATGGGTTACCTGGGTGGAGTTATCTTGTTGTTATTTAACCTGCTGATGATCATGAAACCGGGATTGTTCGGCATTGCTGCCGATAGCTCATTGCCAGCGCGTATTTCGTTTCTCTCTGTTTTAATATGGTGGATTGGATTCTCCCAGATTACATTCAGCCGTTTGCCGAAGTACACTTTCCGAAAAAGGATGAAACGGGAATCGGTGCTTACCAATGGCTACAAGGAATTACGGATAGTTTTCAACCAGATAAAGAAATCCTATAAACTCAGCATGTACCTTACCGGGTTTTTCTTTTTAATGATGGGTGTGCTAACTACCATGTTTATGGCGGCAACTTATGGTGAAAAGGAAATGGGGCTGAAAGAAGATGTTCTTATCCCAACAATTCTTGTCATTCAGTTGGTTGGGATGCTCGGAGCCTGGATGTTCGCAAGGATTTCGGAAAAACTGGGAAATATGCGTGCGCTGATGATTACCATTGTGGCATGGACACTAATTTGTATCGGGGCCTATTTTATATCCAATGCCATTCAGTTCGTGACCGCAGCCTTCTTTATCGGGATTGTAATGGGTGGTTCGCAGTCGCTGGCACGCAGCACCTATTCAAAAATGCTTCCCGAAGAAACTACCGACCATACATCATTTTTTAGTTTTTACGATGTTATGGAAAAGCTTGCGACAGTTGCCGGCACATTTAGTTTTGGTGTAATAGAAGCAATTACCGGAAGCATGCGTTATTCGGTACTGGCCATTACAGTATTTTTTCTGTTAAGTTTAATCTTTATGTTCTCATTATTCAGAAGATTAAGGCTTGAGGCAAGGATAATTGCTTAACAAATATTATTATTTAAAATCTGGTTGCGGCTAACTGTCAGAACCGGATTTTAAAAACAGATAAATTTTCAACTTATTTAACTAAGATTTTTGTATTGACAATTCCTTTACCTGTAAGCACACTTACAATATAAACACCTGTTTTACCACTTAAATTAATCCGGGTAGTAGCTCCTGCTTCAACTTTGCCTGTAGCTATTACGCGGCCAGGCATATCTATTACCATTACTTTGCCACCCAGTTGATTGAGTGATTGGATAGTCAGAATACCATCTGTTGTATAAATATTAAAATTAGTGGCTTGTTGCGTTTCCTTAATACCGGTGTAACTATTGAAGTACAATTCAAATCGCGAAGCGTCATCGCCGCTTACAGAAGTAAATGAATAAATATTGTTATCTGACAGATTATGATCTATCCCCAGCTTTTTATCTTTCAAATAAACAACATCAGAAGTACCCAGTGTTTCTATCCCTTTTATTTCAATCGAGAAGTTTGAGCCTTCATTCTTAATAAAATGGAACGGTATAACAGTTTCGGAATTCAATTCCGGAAGACTGTTTACCATCAGGTTTTCGCCCGCCGTAACAGAATAAAATAAAGGGGCATATCCGGGAAGAAAGTTTCCGTCGAATTCAAAATCAAAACCTGTGGTAGCTTCCGGATTTACCCGCACCTGGCTTTCCTGGAAAGAATTATTGTCGAGATCGTGGGCAAAAAGCTGAAGCACAGGATCATTGGTTTTTTTATACCAGGCCTGCGCTGAATGTACCCGATTTGCAGCCGGAATTGTGAGTGATGCATCTGCAAGATCAGCTTGTACCATAAAGCCGTTTCCCGCAGGAATAATTCCACCGGCGCTTATAGGCGTATAGCTTCTGCCTGCTTCGTTCCAGATCGTAGCGACTCCGCCAATATTGGATTTTATCCAACCTGTATACCAGCTTAGCGCCGAGGTAAAAGGATTGCCTAAAAGATGCCAGCTACGGTTCGCTTGCGTTGATCCTGTAACTGTCAATCCCGAAATGGCGACATCAGATACATTTAGTGTACCACTAAATATCTTTGTCGCCTCAGTTTTATATGCAGCCATATAGCCTTTACCAACTAAGAAACCGGAAGATGCTTCATTTGCCGTTGACCATGTTGTACCTGTAGTTGTACCCTTGAAGTTTACCCACTCATTAGCAGGTTCATACCAGCCATAAAAATCATACTCGTCGGCAGGGGTAACGGTAAAAGCAGGGTTTATTGCCTGTGAGGCAACAGGAGAACTCAAAAAGTGCCACCCATCGTTCCATGTACTCCAATCGGCAGCGGCGATGAAACGCTCAACGGTCCCAGCCACACCTGTGGTACTTTGTTTTAACGATCCTGTGCCTGTAGCCGTGGATTTAATTATAAGACCTCCATTGCCTGCGGAGTTAGTTAATATGCCATTTACAGTAACCTGCTTAACCGGATCAATAGTAAACTTGCAAGCCGTAGCAATAGAAAGATTAGTAGTTGTAAGCAAACCAACCTGTGTTGTAACACCTCCGGTATTGGATATCGAAAGATTATTTACATCGGTATTACTGCCACCCGAAATTGTCATGGGTGAAGTGCCCGAAAAAGTAACTGTTTCTGTGCCTTTGGTAAAAGTTCCGTTATTTACAAAACCTTGATTTTTGAGCTCAATAGTTGCGCCTCCGCTTACAGCAATAGTTCCACCTGAAAGTATCTCGATACCTTGAGCCCGGGAAAAATAAGGTAAAGCAAGCAACACAACAAGGCAAAGGTCAAATAAAAATATTTTTCTAGCTTTCATGATCTGATGGGATTAATTAATACAGCACCCCGATTAGCTTATTTAATAAATTCTGTCCGGCTACCTTGTGTATCCTTTTCGTAATGAATATCAAATCCAAGAAGACCAACCGGATTGTTGTATGTATCAAGAACATCAACAGCTTTTCTAAATAAACGACAGACCAGTATAGTGCTTATATCTAAATTAGTTCCTGACATGGCTCCAAATGAGGTAATGAGATGCTGACCTACTCCTGATATATCTGTAATTCCGGATATAACACTATTTGCATTGAGTATAGTAGTAGGTGAAAAAGTCCCACCAATTTTAACTACTGTGTATTCAAGCCCCCAAACAACATTTGAACGCTCTGGTGCGGTTGATAATGTAGTCCAATGTACATGCGGATACAAAGTAGATCCTACTTTATACCCATGAGGTATCTGAACTGTAAAGTAAACCTCTTGTTCGGTTGATGGAGAAAACATCCATAGAAAAACTCCCTGACTGCCGGATCCGTTATCTTTGAACTTTGTCCAGGTAGGTGCATAGCTGCCACCTTTACTTGTTGCATCCGGGAAAATCATAATATCATCCCACACAGTTGCATTACCATCCATCCGCATCGTCCCATCCGATTCTACAACCAAATTAGTATTTATTTTCACTTCCTGTGCTTTAGCCTTATTGGCCATTCCAATTATACACAGCATAACGATAAGCGTAATTGTCCTTTTCATAATGGTACTATTTAAAGTATATCTCTATTTTATTTGGGTACTTTTCTATTCAATTTTGGATCAGACTGTCAATTCTGCCGGCCAAGGAGGTTTTGAGTTTTTCAACTTCAGATTGCATTTCTTTCAGCTGGTAACCCCTGACAAAGTATGAACTGACTAAGGAAGTACTTTTGGGGAAAAAAAACTTTTCAGTCCAACTAATCAAATGTAAATATTTTCTAACATTGAGTTCAATTTATTTCCAACAGATCTGGAAAAATCTCGTGGCCATTTTAGGGCATGAGTGCTAAATCCACTAAAACAACGCCCAGTAGATACTGGAAATGTATTCCTAAAAAAATTAAATAATATTTCACTAACCATATTAATATTCTATATATCATTCGTTTATATTTATTTTATAGAACTTAATAATTCAATTTAGAGAAAATTCTTACGGGTTACAAGCCATTTTTCAAATAAGTATCCAATACAAATTTGTCGTATTTATTATTCAAAATCATAAAAAAAATAATTTTATTAACGTAAATTTATTTTACGTTGCCTAATCTATGTCGACATAATTTCTATTTTACAATCTGATCTTTCTCAGCCCTGAAATCTAAATTGCTTCGATTTTTTTTCTTTATTAAGCGCATCTTTCCATGCGTGTGCATAATGTAAACCTCTCTCCTTACCTTCGTTCCAGCTTGGAGCCAGCGAATAAATTTGATACAGATACATAAAAAGTTGTTTAATGAAGCAAAGTAGCATATAGCCTGTACTTTATGAAGTAATGCTACAGATTTAGCTAAAGCGATGTTTTCAAGATGATTAGAGCTCCGGCTACCACTTTATAACCTGAAGTGGAAGATCCATAGTCCTGTTTCATGCACAGGTAGTCGCATTGTATGCAGATATAGCAGTACACTTCTTTAAGCAGTTGTATACAGGATCAAAATCCGGAAGCCAAATAGATTATTTATCTACTCAATTCTCTCAAGTCGAAATTCATTTTCGGTAGTGTCCATTAAAATGCGTAAACGGTTCATATATAAACGTCAATTACTTTTATATAAATAAAATCAGCGTATGCCTGAATGGCATACGCTGTCCCATAAATAACACTTGATTTAGCGCAACCAGGGCTTGCTGACCTGTAATTTATAATTGATCCAACCTGAGTCCTCTGGTCTTACCTGCTGATTGTTTTCTGATTAACAATCGCATGCAATTCAATATTTCGGCTTTATTCCGATTAGGGCGTACGAACAGGTATCCTGTGAGATGTAACCTATTCAGGTAAACTTTATTTCCTTAATATATTCTGAAGTGATTATTTAACAACAATTTTCGTATTGCTTTTGCTTTTGCCGGTAAGCACACTTACAATATAAACACCGGTATTTCCATTCATATTAATCCGGGTATTGCCTCCTGCATCCGCCAATCCGGTGGCTATTTTACGGCCACTAAGATCAAATACAGCTATTTTACCGCTTTGCTGCTGAAGCGAACTAACCATAATGGCACCATCAGAGGCGTATATTTTAAAATTCTGAGCAGCTTCCTTATCCTGAATCGCGGTTAAATCCTTAACCGGAGCTTTAGTTAAATCGACAAAATGCAGAAAAAACCGATCAGCAATAGTAGCTGCAGCGCTTTCCTGGAAAGTATACCCCGGCGTATCGCCCAGATTAACTATAATACCTGTAGCGCGATCTTCGAGGCTGATCTCTGTATTGGGACCAAAGCTTTCCAACAGGCTGGCTGTAAGTGTATAATTACCAGGCAGACCTGCCTTCACCGTAATTGGGACAACAACAGTTGAATCGAGACCACCCAAAAAACTGATGGAGTATTTCAGCCCGTTTTTTACCGACCACAATTCAGGAGCTTCGGCATACATACTCATGAATTTTGAGGCGCCCTGGGTTGGGTCAGTGTTGTTGAACATAACTATTGCCTCATCATAGTATGAATTTGCGTCACAGGAAAGTTTAAGTCGTAACGCTTCAACTATCTCCGCGGAGCTTTTAAATTCCGCCTGAGTATTGTGCGCGTTGATAATTTTATCCATTGTAAGACTTGCCGTAGCTGTTGCCAAAACTTTTGAATCGGAATTTGCCTTTAAATTAAGGCTTTGTCCATAAAACTGCTTCGATGCAAAAAACATCGAAAGGGCTAAAAAAAGAATTCTTGCTTTCATGGTTGTCATTTTTTGTTCTTATCGTTTGATTGTTAATAGTTTTACCAGTTATACTATTTAATAACAACCGAAAACAAAAGTAATATTATTTTATTCCTTTAGTAAATTATTTTTCTTTCAGGTAACACAAAAACATTGGCTGGGATATAACTTAAATGAACGAAGATTGAACCTTAGAATAGCATAAAAGATGAAAGTAAAGCGCAATTATTTACAATTATCCATCAAATTATTAATTTTCATTATACTGATTTATAATACTTTACGTTTATTTTGATATGCGCAGACTTTAGTTTCAACGAAATATACGCTAACGAAAGCCTGGCAGGAAAAATCGTATAGCAAAAACCAGGGAAGCAGGTTATTCTTTTTTTACGTCCTGTAAATATTTTTCGAAACGTAACATTATTTTACACCAATTTTAATTTAAGCGCGCTGAAACCAGTCTCCGGCGAAGTCCGCCGGATTTCGAAACCCGGGATTGACCAATAACCCTATTCGGATTAAGACAGCATATTCTGGTTATGTTTAATGGTATAACAAAGCAAAAAAAACAATTCACCTGGAAAACCACAATGAGTTTGACACTACGAAGCGTTAAAATTTACAGGGAGTTGAACCCGACTTCCGGAAAATAAAATTGGCATTGCAATTGGTTGAATTAAACCAAATTGCAATGCCAAACAAATAATCCTTCTTCTTACGGCTATCCTCGCTCCTATCTTTTTCAGCAGAATATCAATAGATAGCCGTAGTTTTGAAGCGATTGCTTAAAACCTATTGAACATTTACTTAACAAGAACTTTTGTATTAATTATTCCTTTGCCGGTAAGTATGCTTACAACATAAACGCCGGTTTTGCCATTCATATTAATCTGTGTGGCAGCGCCTGCCTCAATGCGCCCGGTGGCTATTGTACGTCCTTGCATATCAATAATCGCTATTTTACCACCAATTTGCTGCAGCGATTGTATATTAAGTATCCCATCAACCGAATACATACTAAAACCGGGAGTGGCTTCAGTATTGGAAATGCCTGTTACATTCATGAAATGCAGGAAAAACCTGTCGGCTATAGTCGCCGGCTCGCTTACCTTGAAAGAGTATGAAGGATTGGTGCTCAGGAAAGTAAAAGTGCCCTCCAGGCGATCTTCCAAACTGATAACAGAATTGCCGGCAAAGCTTTCAGCCTGGCTGGCAGTAAGGGTATAAATACCAGATACGCCAGCTTTAACAGTAAGCGGTACAACGGAGCTCATATCACTCAAAAAATTAATAGAGTACATACTCCCGCCTTTCACCGACCATAATTCAGGCGCATCGGCATACATACTGTTAAATTTTGGGGAACCGCCATCATAAAGATTGTTGTTAAACGAAACAATGGCTTCATCGCTGTAGGAGTTAACATCGCAGTTAAGCTTGAGCCTTAGCGCTTCATTGGTCGCATTTCTGCTTTTAAGGAAGGCCTGAGGACTATGTACTTTAACATTGTCGTTCATAGTAAGAGCTCCCGATGCTGATGCCAGCACCATAAAACCCTGCCCACTGGTAATATATTGTGAAGTACCATTCGTACCGATACCTTCGTTAATATAAGTCCCAAAATTCCCTATAACATCATTCCATATCCAGTAGCTTTTTGCAGTCCCATCAAGGCTGGTTCTGCCCCATCCCGATGAAGCATCCCAATCAATGGAGCAGGGGAAAGGATTACCTACAAGGTTAAAATACTGATAAGTTGTACTACCTCCATGGGTTAAACTGTAACTAACTGGACCAGTATTAAGCGTGCCTTTAAATTCCTTTGTGGTATTCGTAGCCTCGTATGCAACAAGGTATCCTCGGCCAGGTACAAAATTTGTATTCACATTGGCAGTATTCCAGGTTGGCGCTGTGGTTGTATTTTTAAAATTCACCCACATCAGCTGAGGTTCGTACCATGTATAAAAATCTTCACCCGTACTTGATAGGGAAGCGACGAAGTCAGGAGAAATTGCCTGGGCAACAACCGGTGAACTAAGATAATGCCAACCCCAGGATGCCCCGCCTATATAACGCTCAACAGTTGCATCACCAGTAACACTTCCTAAGGTTTTAAGGGAGCCTGTTCCAGCGGCATCACTTTTGATCACTAGGCTAGAAGCGTCTACATTGTTTGTTAGGGTACCATTTACAGTGAGTGCTCCGGTAGTGTTGATCTGTAGCACAGCACTGGTTGCTTCTATAGTAAGATTTTCGCAAACTGCATTCGTGACGTCAACTACCACAGTATGCGTATCCTTAATTATAACCTTATCAGTGGGAAGAGGGACAATATTTGGCGACCAGGTTGAAGCATTACTCCAATTACCTGATGCCTGGCTTTCTTTTGTACCGGCAATTACATCAAATACATTACTGTTACCCGTTACTGATGAATAAGTTGCTGTTATCTGCCTTCCGGTTCCAATCTCCGGAATGGTAAAGTTCTGGGTTAAAATACCTGATACAAAATGATCGGAAGTAGTTGGGCTAATAGTTCCCGAATTTATGGTTATTGAAGCTGTTGATACAAAACCGCTCACAGTATTCCCATTTGCATCCTTTGCTGTAACGACCACCGGGAAAGTTACTCCGGCAACCTGTGACGAAATAGTATTGAAAGCAAAATGATGCAAAGCGCCTGGATCCACATCGAAAGTTGCTGTGCCGGTTTTGCCGGATGCTTCAACAAGAAAGGTCATGTTGGTACCTGCAACTATCGGTGTGATACTTACACCAGTCTTTTGACCGGAGCTGAAATTCGCAGAATATCCCGTAACTCCGGCGCTACCTCCATATGCAACTAAACTATTAAAATCAGTAACCACATTACCATAAGCATCTTCTGCCGTGAGTGTGATTCCAGAAATAGGGGAACCAGAAGTCCGTGGTGATGTAATAGCTGAAATTGCGAAATGATCTAATGAACCATGATTCAATAAAAAATAAGCTGTTCCTAATTTACCGGAGTTGGAAACTGTAAATGATGCAGGTGTACCGACAATTTTAGGAATAACACTGACGCCTGTCAATTGCCCTGCTGTAAATGCTACAGAGTTCCCAGTAATACCGGCTGAGCCTCCATAAACTACAGAACCAATAAAATTGGTAACGGTATTATTGTTAAAATCCTGGGCTGTAATAGTAATACCTGTGATTGCAATGCCCGCAGTCTGAGGTGTACTTATGGCTGAAATGGCAAAGTGATCTAATGTACCTGCACTGACTACCAGACTTGAACTTGCAGTTCCATTCACAGTTCCATCTGTGGCAGTAATTGAAGTTGTCTCAGCCTTTGTCAATGTTGTTGAAAGAGTGGTAGTAGACTGTCCACTTGTAAAAGTTACAGCGGCGGTATAAGAAGGAGCGGCTAACCCGCTACTGGGGCCCGAATAACCAATTGTTTTTGCTCCGAAATATTCTGTAATAATATAATTAGACCCATCTATTGCTGAAATTTTAGCAATATTAAATGAAGTACCGGCAGTCTGGTTGGTTACGGTTCCAGTATTGCCACTACCACTGGTAAATGTTTCTCCAGATAGAGTTACAAGCAATTTTGGAGTTGAACCATTATTAACAGTTATTATGCCGGTACCAGAAAAATAAGTATCTGTTCTAAACAAAGCTGTTGATGAAGAAGATCCCCAGGTTCCTTTAACTTTAATACTCACTCCCAGTGTTAAAGTCCCAACGGTATTGGAAGTTCCGCTGATTGCTGCTACTGCACTTCCGCTGATTGAGAGGTTGCCACTTATGACAGTTGCTGCAGGAACGGTTTTGGTGCCACTGCCGGAAAGGGTAAGATTATTAACCGTCGCAGGCAACCCAGTCATGCTTTGTGTTGCACCATTAAATTCGTAACTAGCAGTTGTGGGAAGAACAACAGATATTGTTGATATAGAACAGTTAGCACCTTTTATACCTGTTATATTAGCCGTTTTAATAATTGCACTATTTCCAAAAGTCAAAGTTCCACTAGCAGTAAATTGTGCTGTAGATGTGAAAATAATTGTTCCATTAATGGTTAAGGTCTTTGCATTGCCTACACTTATGCCCGTACCTTCAATCTGTAAAGTAACACCAGCTCCGAAAGTACCACCTGCAAATGTGATATAATTCTGAGTTAGTAGAAAAATATCGCCAGAAGTAGAAAAATTAGTTGCAGCAGTTCCTCCACCAGCAGCATTAGTATTCCAGCTACTAGGGATTTCTGCTTTATTAGTAGTTACAAGAAAATATGTATTTGCTTGTGCAAATGTTATTGCGAAAAGCATTAATAAGACAAGTGCAATCGCCTTCCCAGGCAACCCAATCCTTCTTACAAAAATTCCTCTATCATTTCCCTTACCAGAAGCATCCATCACGGATAAAAATTTATTCCTATATTGATTGTTAGAGTATAGTTTTTTCATAACAAATTGGGTATAAAACGTTGTATGTATTAATCAATAAAAGCCAATAAAATAAGCTATCAGAAGTGGTATAATGTAAATGGAGCAAACGAGAATTTAAATAGAGTAGATTCAGCTTATTTTTAGAGCAAATGGTAGTTTGTATGTAATTATAACTTTTTCGGTACCTGCTGATTATAATACATCTGCAACAAAGATAGCAAAAGCATTTAAAATAAACCTTTATATTGATTTTTTTTAAAAATAAAAACAATAACTTACCGGAATCCCTAATAAAGTAGTGAGGCAATCACCTATGATCTAGCAGGTTAGCACCCTGAAACTAAGCAGCAAATAGTGACATATTTCACAGAAGTTGCGATAGAGCATATAACTGTTCCCTTTTGCTTTATATAAAAACAGGTTTTGAATTTGTTCAACCCACCTGCTTAAGCATTCTCATCGCATTGATCTCTTCACGGAGTTGGGATTCGAGCAATTTATAATAAGCGTTAAACTGCCTGATAAGCAACTTTACTTCCGAAATTTCGCCACTATTTTTGCTTAATTGGTTAATTTTCAGAATCAGATCGCGCATTACAGTCGCCGAAACCAGGTCGATACTCGATTTGATTTTGTGCGCCGAAGTTGCAATAGCCTGCATATCATTGGCTAAATCTCCTTTATTTAACTCTTCGAGATAGGATGGCGTTATTTCGAGGAATTTATCCAGCATTATATTCAGCTGAATCTGATCCGAGCCTATCATTTTCATTAGGCGTGATACATCGGAGACTTTAATATTCTCAGCTGTATTTTGCGAAACTTCTTTATTTATCCTGCTTTTGGGAGCATAAACCAGTATTTTCCGGAGGAGGTCATCCGCGTCAAACGGTTTCGAAATATAGCCTTGCATGCCGGCTTCTTCACATCTTTCGACAATTCCTTTTATTACATTGGCTGAGAGCGCAAGGATCGGGGTCGAAATATTCAATTCTTCCCTGATTATCTTGCTGGCTGTCATCCCATCCATAACAGGCATTTGAATATCCATCAGAATAATATCAAATGTTTCTGTTTCCGAAATTTCAACCGCTTGCTGACCATTATTTACAACCACAACTTTAGCTCCCCACTTTTCGAGTATGGCAATGGCAAGTATCTGGTTTAATTTATTATCCTCAACCAGCAGAACCGAATATCCTTTGAGTGTGCTGCCTTCGGTGTCGGTTTCTGTTTCTGTTTTCTGCAAGAGTTGGCTATCATCAATTTTCAGATCTATCGAAAAGTAAAACCTACTTCCAACATTCTTGGTACTTTCAAGCATAAGCTTACCTCCCATTAATTCTACAATTTGTTTGCTGATAGCCAGGCCGAGTCCTGAGCCGCCATGAGTACGCGATATAGTATTATTTTCCTGTTTGAAACTCTCAAACACTTTTTCCTGGTTTTCGGCGCTTATACCAATCCCGGTGTCCTGTACTTCGAAACGCACCCTGCTGTATTGTCCATGTTCCTTCTCAAACTCGCAACGTATCGCTATTTCACCTTCGTTAGTGAACTTAATGGCATTACTTACCAGGTTGCTTAATACCTGTTGCAGGCGTAATGGATCTCCTTTATGGAAATTATTGATACGGCTGTCGATATGGTACGATAAGTCAATATTTTTTTCTTTCGCGATAAAAACATTTGAATTAAATACCCTGCCTACAACATCCTGGATATTAAAACTTGTTTCTTCCATCAGCATTTCACCCGATTCTATCTTCGAAAAATCAAGTACATCATTAATGATCATAAGCAAATGATCGGAAGATGTTTTTATATTTTCAATCAGTTTTTTATTCGGACCTGTGATTCCCGCGTCGTTCAGCATACGTGTCATACCTACAACGGCGTTAAGTGGATTCCTGATTTCATGGCTCATGATAGCGAGAAATTTACTTTTTGCTTCGTTGGCAGCTTCGGCTGAGGCAACGGCTTCCTGTAAAGCCTTATCCGCTTTTTTCCTGCTGGTGATATCCCTGGCGATTCCGGTTGTTCCAAGCAATTGGCCGTTTTCATCAATAATCGGAGCCCTGAATATCTCGAACCATACACTTTTATGTTTGAAATCGACAAGTTCCTCCACGCTGCTAAGTTCAAGATTCCGCATTACCAGTTTATCCTGTTCTATAAAATGACTGGCAGTTTCATGATTCCAGATATCCAAAGCGTCTTTTCCAATAATCTCGCTCTCATTGGTTATACTGAAATACTCCATAAATGGCTTATTGATAGTAAGATAATTACTGTCAACATCTTTCAGCCACATCTGGAATGGAACATTATTAAAAATAGCTTTTAATGAGGCTTCGCGGTTACGCAGTGCCTCATCTTTCCTTTTTCTGTCAGTAACATTGCATAACAAATCTGCCAATATATGCAGGAATGTAATTTCGTCAGTACTCCAGGTCTTTACCGATTTCACCGAATCGAAACCAACAAAACCAATACATTCACTATTTAATATCAGCGGAATTGTGATCAGGGTTTTTATTCCCTGAGGCTCAAGTATTTTATATTGCGGATCTGATTTATCAAGTTTAGTGACATCCTGAATTGCCAGCATATCACCTAATTTATGCGCTTCCACCCAATTTGGCAACAACTCATTTGGAATTTGCTGAAGTTTTTCAATTTCAGGGGAAATTCCTGTGGCACACCATTCGTGAGTATTCGACATGGTGTTTTTTACAAAATCGTATTCAAAAATGTAGACTCTGTCAATTTCATTTCCTTCGCCAATTACCGATAATAATCTGTTTACAGCTTTATCGCTATCTTCGACAGGGATATTAATAAATCCGGTAGCCAGGTGGGTCAGCAGGTTTTGCAGAGCCAGGAGTTTATTTAGTTTTTCCTCTACTTCTTTGCGCTCGGATATGTCGCGGATCGTTCCTTCAATGTAGCCTGGTTTGCCTTCGGAATCTTTGATCAGTTGACTGGTAATTGATACTGGAACAAGCTTCCCGTTTTTATGAATCAATAAGTTCTCATAATCATTGATAGAACCCTTTTCAACAAGGAGTTGTACCATACGGTTGCGGTTTTCTATATCAGCATAAACATTAGCCACTGATTTGCCGATCAGTTCCTGTGGTCTGTAACCCGACAACTGGTACACTGATGGTGAAAGATCGAGTATATTTCCACTTAAATCAGACCTATAGTACAAGTCAACAAACGAATTAAAGATGGATTCGTACTTTTCGGCAACCATCCTTAGTTCATTTTCGATTTTTTTGTACTCCGAAATATTATGACTTATTCCGATAATGCCTGTGACGTTGCCATTTTCATCAAAATGGGGAATTTTTGTTCCCTGGAGCCAGATTTCTTTTCCACTCTGTGTGGTTAATATCCCATCACGGTGTACAACCAGCTTTCCTTCCTTAAGGATCACCTGATCTTCCGCTTCGGTTTTCAAGGCAACATTTTCGGTATAAAAATCAGAATCCGTTTTACCAATAACTTCCGAAATATCTGTTACACCCAGCAGGTCGGCTTCTGCCTTATTGAGCAATATTTTACGTCCTGCAATATCTTTTACATATATGGGATCTGGTATATTATCTATAATGGCATGTAAGAGTCTCTGTTCTTCGTTGTAATTTGTATTTTCGGCATGGAGGGTATTCAGCTTTTCGGAAATTTTGCAGGCATTTGCCAATACTCTCAGAATAGGGAAAAGCTGCTCTATAACAGCAGACTGAGGTGTTTCGCGAAACGAAAGTGCCAGTATGCCAAAATCTGGAAGCAGAAAAAAATAGCCACCCGGCTTTTCCTCACTAATACAAAATTGTCCGTTTGCGGATAATTCAGCAAAGATATCTGCCGCTTTATCCCCTAAAAACTTTTCTTCAACCTTACTTAGCCCATGAAGTGAAACCACATTTACATCGAGCCCAGTGCAGCGTAGAACCATTCCGCCACTGCAATTCAGCTTATCGACAAAAACAGGCAGTGTGCGATTAAGCAGATCACCTCCGGTGTTAACACCAATTGTAACCGCTAAATCAAGCATAATTCCTTCAATACTGCTGTTTGATACCATGAGTAAACAAGTTGAGTAATGATAAAAGGGACATCTAAAATCCTGCTGCTAAAATCATTGAGCTATTGATCAATTAAAAAATTCGAAGCAGAATGTGTTAAAAACCCCGGTTCTCCACGTTTATTAATGTGCGACAGCATAAAAAGTAATAGCTGAAGGATAAGAAAAGTGAGCTTTTCAGACCTTTTTTTAAGGAAATTATGTTTTAGCGGAATTGCGCCTTCAAAAACAGGCTTAGAGATTGTATTTGCTGATCATGCGATAAACCGTTGCCCTGCTGATATCCAGCTTATTAGCAACCATCACCGCATTTTTATTGTACACTTTCAGGAAATGGCTAAGTATACGCACATTATACTCTTCCATGGTGAGTTCCTGGTCAAGAATATTGTTACCTTCCTGGGTGGATTGTATTTGCAGATCATCGGGCATAATGATATCACCTTCAGATAAAATAACCGACAACTCAATGATAGATTTGAGTTCCCTAATGTTGCCGGGAAAATTATACGCTATTATTTTTTTCTGTGCCTGCGACGAAAGCGTTTTGAGCGGCATTTTGTTTTCTTTACAGAACAATTTCACAAAATAATTGGCAAGCAATAATATGTCACTACCTCTTTCGCGTAAAGGGGGCAGCACAATTGGTAACCCCATAAGCCTGTAATACAAGTCCATACGGAATGTACCTGCTTTCACCAGCGCCGCAAGATCCTTGTTGGAGGCGGTTATAATCCGTACATCAACTTTAATTTCCTTGTTAGAGCCAACCCTGATAATTTCGCGTTCCTGCAAAACCCTGAGCATTTTGCTCTGCATGTTCATATCCATTTCCGATATTTCGTCAAGGAAAAGTGTTCCCTTATTGGCTTCCTCAAATTTACCAATCCTCTGAGCCACGGCACCGGTAAACGATCCTTTTTCGTGCCCGAACAATTCGCTTTCAATTAAATCGGCAGGTATAGCGCTTACATTAATGGCAACAAAAGGATATTTACTCCTTGTCGAATTATAATGCAATGCTTTAGCTATCAAATCTTTACCAGTCCCTGTCTCTCCATAAACTGAAACGCTGATATTATTGTTAAGCGCTTTTTGCATCAATGCAAATACCGATTTTAAGGGCGCGCACTGCCCGATAATCAAGTTCGAAAAAGAGTATTTTTCTGTTACAGCCTCCTTCAAAGTTTGGTTTTCCTGCCTTAGCTGGTGATTCTCCTGTATATTTGTTAATGCCCGCCATAATCTTTTGGGAGCATCATCATTTTTTACAATATACTCATACGCGCCTTCTTTAAGCAGTTCAATGGCGGTAGTGATATCCTCCTGCCCTGATATCATGATCACCGGAATCAAGGGATTGTTCTTTTTAATCTTTGCCAATGCTTCGCCACCGGTACATCCTGGTAAGGAATAATCAAGCGTAATTGCCATCGGTTGCTTATACAGATTCTTGAAACAATCTTCTGCATTCGTAAACTTCTCGACTACATAATCAGGGTTCAGCTTCAGATTGTATTCCAGTAGATCGGCATACCAGGAATCATCTTCAACAACGAAAATCAAGGATGTATTCATAATAGAAATTTGATATCAAATGTAGTGATTTTAGCCAAATTGAAACAATTATCTCAATATGAAACAAGTTTTGAGTTTAATTATTTTCTACTAAACTGATTTTCATTATATTAAATAAACGGAATAACTTTTGATATATGTAAGAAAACAGTAAACTATGTTTATCCTCCTTGCAGATAGTAATAAGTTTTATATAGCAGTTTTGCGAACTATGCTGTCACAGGCAGGTTTTAATTGCATTGAAAGTGCAAATAACAGTTTTGAGTGTCTGATTCAGTTTAACCATAAAAACAGACCTGATGTAGTAATTATCGATGAAAGTCTGTGTATTTCTGATGGAGTTGATATAATTGAAAAAGTTCGTTATACACTTCCCAATACCAAGATAATTATTTTAATCGGGGCGGAATCGGATTTGAATATTAATGTTCTGCCCGATAACAAGGCCATTTATTTTATGGAGAAAAGCAAAGTGAATGCCGATAATCTGCCGCAGGTATTGTACAATATATTTACCGAGAAAATAAGTTCTGCCAAAGTTCCACCTGTGAACAAAGTATATATGTCGTTAAGAAGATCATTCACAGGCATGTTGAATTTTTAATATCCCATTTAAGTGTTTTTCAATTGGTTATCATAAAGTTCGTTTGAAAACTCAAATTTCCGCCTCATACATTTCCAAATTAGATTTCTGGTAACTAATCAGCTTTGTAAATACTACGAAATACAAAGTGAGGTCCTAGATTCCGCAGATTGCGTAGAAAAGTAAAATCATCATAGGATTATTTTTTCATTGAACTGACTGTTAGTAATTCTAAATCTGTGCAAATACGTGAAACTTAGCGCAGCCTTGCCTGATGCAAGCAGCAATCTCAGCGAAGGTAATCTGTAGCAGAATAAATTGTGCTGATTAGTTACGATTTCTGAACTTTTCAATTTGATAAATTCATTCTTATCGGAATGTTTTTAAGTTACGTCTTTTGATTTTTCCGAATGAACTACCTCGCCGCAAGCGGACGAGGTATCTACAAAAGATTTCCTTTTAATATCGCCCCAAGGGCGGGGAATAAGAACGCAAAAGATCCCTCGACTTCGCTCGGGATCAGTTCGACTAAATAATTTTGTTTCTCAAAATTATAGTCTCACTGATTTAAGCAATCATCATTGTGTCGGCTTCTATCCCGGCAATTCAAAACTTCTGAGTTCCACAACAAACTTTCTGAAGAAATTATCTGCCTTATTTTGCCCCGTTTTAAGGCGGGAAATTGTCATGTTTTGAACCATCTTTTGATTTTAGCGAGAGAAATAATGCACATTGGGCTTAATGTATTATTCAAAAATTAATATTTTTAAAAAAATATTTACTTTTATAATACTCTATATCAATTATTTATAAATTTTTTACTGAAATATCAGTTATATTACTGCATTTGCAGTTGCATTACTGCTTTTACAGTTGTATATTTGCAGTGAAATAATTTTCATTTTACCAATGCTTTCCCATTATGAAAAAACTAACAACTGCCGAAGAAGATGTAATGCAGATTTTGTGGAAGCTCGAAAAAGGATTCGTTAAAGATATTCTCGAGCAGTTTCCTGATCCAAAACCACCTTATACCACGGTTTTATCCGTTATCCGTGTTTTGGAAAAAAAAGAATTTGTAAGCCACACGCAATATGGAAACACGTATGAATATTTCGCGCTGGTAAACAAAGAAGAATATGCCGGTGAATATTTTAATCATTTCCTCTCGGGATATTTTAATAACTCATTCCCAAAAATGGCTGCGTTTTTTGCCCAGGAAAATAACCTTAGCATGAGCCAACTCGAAGAAATTATAAGGCTTACCCAAAAGGAGCTTAACCAATCTAACACCGAAAACAATGGATAATATAGTTGAATACCTTATAAAATCGGGTATAGCGCTCAGTGTTTTCTACCTGTTTTACTGGCTGCTGATGCGTAATTCAACCCATTTTGGATTGAATCGCTTAACCTTGGCAACATCATTGATAGCGTCAATGGTTTTGCCGTTGATAAAAATTGATCTTACCCCTGAAGTTGTTGCCGCTAATATTCCTGTAATGAGTATAGACTTATCAACTGTTGTACAGATTGTAAGCAAGCCGGAACCGTTTTGGGGACTGCGTGAAATTGTTTTGCTAATCTATTTTTCAGGTTTGGTGATCACTCTTTTCAGGCTTATTTATCAATCCATTTACATACATGTGATTTCGAAAATGTCGCGAACAATTACCAAAGGCAAGCATACTATTGTTCTGGTTGAGAAGGACATAACGCCTTTTGCGTATTTCAGCAAAATATTTATTCCGGCCTCCAGAATGGAAGAAACTTCGTTCGAAAGTATACTGGCGCATGAAAAATCACATCTGAGTCAATATCATTTCGTCGACCTTTTCCTTATCGAAATGGTAACCATCATTCAATGGTTCAATCCCATCGTTTGGCTTTATGAGCGGTCGCTCAAGGAAGTGCATGAATATATGGCCGATGATGAAGTATTAAAACAAGGAGTATCCAAAGGAAATTACCAGGCTTTGTTAGTGAACCAGGCTTTGGGAGGCCCGGTGTTTACCATATCTCACCAATTCAATCAATCACTTATCTTAAAACGTATCGTCATGATGACAAAAATGAAATCGCCGCAACTGGCAAAAATTAAAGTGCTGCTATTTATTCCATTAACAGCTATTCTACTGATGGCTTTTTCGAACCCGGAACCCATTGTGAATCCGGTAGTGGAAAAAGTCCAATCTCTTACACAGCAGTTAACTGAATCCGGCTTACTGCCTGATAATTTAACATCTCAGAATACTTCAGCTATTGAAAAGGGTTCTCTTACCATAAAAGGTAAAGTTATTGATGGTAAAACTTCCAAACCGATTAAAGGTGTCAATATTATTATACAGGGCACAACTAAAGGGACAACATCAGATGACAATGGGGCTTTTGAAATTAAAACAGACGGATCGAATGTTTTTCTTGTGTTTTCTCATATTGGCTATACCACATCAATTAATGAATATAAATCCAGTAGCGATAATGTAATAATGAAAATGTATACCGGAGCACATGATTTAAGTGCAATTATTGTTAATACTCCCGGAAATAATCAGGAACAAGGAATAAAACCCTTTCCGTATGTACTGGTCGACGGAGTGGCTGTAAACGAAGAAACATTTAAAGCACTGGATCCAAATAAGATTGAATCGGTAAATATTCTGAAAGACGAACATGCTACTGCCGAATATGGAGAGAAAGGGAAAAACGGTGTTATCCTGGTTGTAACAAAAAAGGAAAACAGTAAAGAAGAATTGAAAGGTAATGAAAATCAAAATAGTGATGCTAAGCCGGTATTTACTGTTGTTGAAGATATGCCGTCATTCCCGGGTGGCGAACCAGGACGCGTAAAATTCTTCTCTGACAATCTGAGAGTTCCTTCAGAAAGTATTGAAGGCGCAGTATATGTGAGCTTTATAGTGAAAGCCGATGGTTCCATAGCAAATGCTAAAATACTTCGTGGACTTGGGAAAAGCTATGACGAAGAAGTTTTAAGAGTTATAAACCTGATGCCAAAGTGGTTTCCCGGGAAACAAAACGGCCAGGCTGTTGATGTGCTTTTTAATTTGCCGGTAAAATTTGCAAAGAAATAACCATATCTTCACCAAATAAAAACAGGGGTAGGAATATTTTCCACCCCTGTTTTTTGTTTTTGGATCTGGTTAATGCGCTGCCAGCCAGTTATCGCCGGTATTCATTTCTACCTCTACTGGAATATCAAGCGGTAAAGCGGTACGCATCATATCACCCACAATTTGTTTTACCAGCTCCGTTTCGGGTTTGTATACATCAAATACAAGTTCTTCATTTACCTGTGTATCATGCAACTGCTCAAAGTTGTCTATTGAATTTCAAGAATAAACAAACAGCTTTTGGGATTGAGTGATTAAAAAGCAGAAAAGTTTAGACTATAATCGAAACTTTTTGTATATCTTGGTATTGTTAAAACTATAACCTAATCTTTATGAGCCGATGACAGAAATCGGAATCAGAGAATTCCAATGTACCGGATTGATAAATTACCGGGCAATTACTGAAATGGCATCAAATGGTATAACCTTATTGATTTTCTGTTACACGAATAGGTTGCAATGGCAGGAGCAGATGGATTCATTAATGCGCTGCCAGCCAGTTATCGCCTGTATTCATTTCAACCTCCACAGGAATTTCGAGCGGTAAAGCAGTGCGCATCATATCGCCCACAATTTGTTTTACCAGTTCCGTTTCGGGTTTGTACACATCGAAAACCAATTCGTCGTGTACCTGCATGGTCATTTTACTTTTCAAGTCTTGCTTCCTGAATTCGTTGTGAATATTGATCATAGCAATTTTGATCATATCGGCAGCCGAGCCCTGTATAGGAGCATTTATAGCGTTTCGCTCGGCAAAACCACGCATCACACCGTTAGCCGAATTTATATCGCGGATAATGCGGCGGCGGCCTTTCAGCGTTTCCACATAACCTTTTTCCCTTGCTGAAACCATAGTGGTATCCATGTATTTTTTAATTCCGGGAAAAGTCGCAAAATATGTATCAATGATCTCTGCCGCTTCCTTGCGGGGAATGCCCAGGTTTTCGCTCAGTCCGAAAGCAGATATTCCGTACACTATTCCGAAATTCACCGATTTAGCATTTCGACGCATATCTCTATCAACCTTGTCAAGGGGAACCTTATAAATATTAGCCGCCGTAGCTGTATGAATATCCAATCCCTGGCGGAACGCTTCCTTCATGGCTTCATCGTTGCTGATGGATGCAATAATCCGCAATTCAATCTGCGAATAGTCAGCCGAGAGTAAGGTGTATTCTTCGTTGCGAGGTACAAAGGCTTTACGGATTTCTCGGCCACGTTCGGTCCGGATCGGGATATTTTGCAGGTTCGGATTGGTGGAACTTAACCGGCCGGTAGCAGCAACTGCCTGGTTATAACTGGTATGAATGCGCCCCGTAACCGGGCTAACCAGCAAGGGCAGCGTATCAACATAGGTTGATTTTAACTTGGTAAGTCCGCGGAAATCAAGCACCAGCTGTACGATCGGGTGTTTGTGTACCAGTTTCTGAAGCACGTCCTCGCCGGTCTGGTATTGCTTGGTAGCAGTTTTCTTTGGCTTGTCATCAATTTTTAACCGGTCAAAAAGTATTTCTCCCAGTTGCTTGGGCGAAGCAATATTAAAATCGACACCGGCATGCTGCCATATTTCTTCCTGCACTTTAATAATTTCCTGGTGCAATTCTTTCGAAAAGTCATTTAACGCCTGCGAATCAAGTTTTACACCAGCGGCTTCCATGCCTGCCAAAACCGGAACCAGCGGCATTTCTATTTCGTTGAATATTTTCAAGGTTTCTGTTTCCCTCAGCTTGGGTTCAAGAACAGACCGCAATTGCAAGGTTACATCAGCATCTTCGGCAGCATATTCCTTAATCTCTTCGAGCGGAACATCACGCATCGAAGTTTGTCCTTTGCCTTTTTTCCCGATGAGGGTCTCGATGCTTACCGGCGAATATTCAAGATAAGTTTGCGCCAGGATGTCCATATTGTGCCGCATATCGGGCTCAATCAGGTAATGGGCCAGCATGGTATCGAAGGTTGGACCGGCAATTTCAACGCCATAATTACCCAGTACTGCAACATCGAATTTCATATTCTGGGCGGTTTTGCCAATAGCAGGGTTGCAGAAAACAGGTTTAAACCTGGCCACAAGTGCCAGGGCTTCATCGCGGTTTTCGGGCACAGGCACATACCAGGCCTTGCCGGGTTGGGTAGCGAACGACATACCTACAAGTTGAGCAACTACCGTATCGAGGCTGGTGGTTTCGGTATCAAAACAAAACATGCCAGCCGACTCAAGTTCAGTGAGTAATTCCCCGAGGCTATGTTCATCGGCGGCTGCACGATATTGATGTGGGGTATCTTTGATAGTTTTAAATGCACTGCTCACCGTGTCGACCGGTACTTCGGCAATACTGAATAAATCGCCCATACCAGCCGGAGCGGTTGCTTTTACAGCGGTTGTTTTTGCAGGCGGTGCCGTCTGGATTCCGCCCGGGTTCAGCGACAAATCCGTAAATACCCGTTGCGCAAAAGTGCGGAATTCAAGTTCATCGAGAAGGGCTTTGAGCCGCTCAACATCAGGCGGATCGAGATGCAGTTTTTCCTCGTTAAACTCAATTGGCACATCCAGGATAATGGTGGCCAGTTGTTTGGAAATAATGGCCGATTCGCGCCCATTCAAAACTTTATTTCGCAGAGTATCGTTCTTAATGGAGTCAGCTTTTTCAAGCAATTCCTCCACTGAATTAAATTCAGCAAGCAGTTTCTTAGCCGTAACCTCCCCTACCCCGGGTATTCCGGGAATATTATCAGCGGCATCGCCCATCATTCCCAGGAAATCAATAACCTGCAGCGGGTGTTTAATGCCAAATTTTTCGCATACTTCGGGAACACCCATGATCACAGGCTTTTCGCCGGCTTTGGCAGGCTTGTACATGAAGATATTTTCGCTCACCAACTGGCCGAAATCCTTATCTGGTGTAACCATATACACTTGGTAACCGGCTTGTTCAGCTTCCTTGGCCAGGGTGCCAATAACATCGTCGGCCTCATAGCCATCCACGTAAAGTGTTGGAATATTAAATGCCCTTATCAACTCTTTAATATAAGGAATGGAAGCGGACAGGTCTTCGGGCATGGCTTGCCGGTTGGCTTTGTATTGCACAAAATCGGTATGCCGTGCCGTGGGAGCATGCGTATCGAAAGCTACGCCGATATGTGTTGGTTTTTCGTTTTTAAGTAACTCGTACAATGTATTGGCGAAGCCCATGATGGCCGAGGTATTCAATCCTTTCGAATTGTAGCGCGGGGTGCGCTGCATGGCAAAAAAGGCACGGTATATCAGCGCCATGCCATCTAACAGAAAAAGTTTTTCCACGGTGGTTATTTTGGTGGTGTAAAGATAGGAAGAAAGTTGATGTTGAATGTCGGGTGTTGAATGTCGGATCTGGGATGTAAGATGTGGGATGTTTTCCCCCTAAACCCTAACTCCTGAATCCTAATCCCATCTATAGCGTAATAGTCCTGTTGGTGTACCACGAATAGTCGGTAGCTATAATTTCGTAGTCCGTTTTAAAAAGCTTGGAAGAAATTATAAAGTCAGCCGTTGAACGGTTGCAGGCAACAGGAATGTTATATAATACCGATATGCGTTCAAGCGCTTTCACATCCACTTCGTGAGGGTGAGGCTGCATTGGGTCCCAGAAAAAGATAAGAATATCTATTTTACCCTCGGCAATCATAGCACCCAATTGCTGGTCGCCGCCAAAAGGTCCGGATTTGAGTTTAATGATTTTCAAATCTTCAAGCTGATCCTCATGCATACGCGAAGCCAATGCTTCTGCAACCATACGCCCGGTAGTTCCAGTGCAGACAAGTTTATGATCTTTCAGATTTGCCCAGTTCCACTGAACCCATTCAACTAAATCTTTTTTACAGTTATCGTGTGCCACAAGGGCTATGTTTTTAGGTTTTGCCATGTTTCTGGTTGTTAATTTTGAAAAGAAAATAGAGAAATCATATTTCTGAACATGTTTTTACAGAAGTCCCCTTTTATTCCCAGGAATTGTAACTTCAGTGTGCAAAGGTACAACCATATGCGATATATGCGTGTTAAAGAATCATTTTCAGAATTTGTGCGTATATTTACAATATCTTGATATGAGAAAATCAACGAGCTAAATGCTGATCAGTGAAAAGTCAATGATATAGAGTGAAAGAGCATGCCCAAGGCGATGAATTTTGGCATTTATGAACTGGAAAAGTACATTAACGTAAAGCAAAAAATAACCCAAGCATTAACAAACTCCAAATCATCTCATCTTATGAAAAAGACCTCTCTGAATCTTGTTTTACTGTTAACCGTAATAATGACTTACGGCGGCATAAGTAATTCCCCTGCGAGACTGCTTAGCAATGCCGACAGCCTTGTAGCGTTTTATCCTTTTAATGGTAATGCCAATGACGAAAGTGGAAATGGAAGCGATCCTACCTACATCGGCAGTGGCGTAACATTAACAAGCGATCGTTTTGGCAATCCGGATAAGGCTTATTCTTTTGATGGAGAAGCCGGCTCTTACATCCGTATGCCTGCGGATAAATTCCCTACAACAGACAGAACTATTTCATTTTGGTTTAATGCTGATAAAATAGAAAATCACCCTACTCCTTTATCCTACGGTGGCGATGCTTGCCATAATTCAGTTCTGATGATCATTAACAAAGGAGATTATCCGAATGCATACACCGTTTTATCCCATTGTGGTTCCAACTTTATATCTGCGCCTTATTCGGAAGATCCGGTAAATAAGTGGTATTATTTAACGATGACAATAAAGGGATCGATTCAAAAAATATTTATTAACGGAGAACTTCAGCAGACTGCCAATACGTTTAACACACCTACTGTTGTAGTCGGCAAATCAGCCATTTTGGGAGCAATATTATTTACTGATGGAGTTAATGTATATAATGAACCTACAGCTGGAAACTTTAAGGGGAAAATGGATGACTTCCGTTTTTATAATGTTGCATTCACTGATACAGAAGTGCTGAATCTATTCAATAACGAGGCAAGTGGCATAGTTGCATACTATCCGTTTAATGGCAACGCAAATGATGAAAGCGGGAACGGGCATGATGGAAGTGTTTCAGGAGCAACTAGTACGACGGATAGATTTAATCAACCTGACAAAGCCTATAATTTTGTTTACAATGGCTTTTCATCTGATAAAATACAAGTTAGTGGCACCTCTGAACTTAATTTTTCTAGCGGAGGATTTTCGCTGAGTGCATGGGTGAAGTTTTCGGGCCTTGCTAACGGTGGGTACAATTACCCCATTTTTTCGAAACATATTTGCGGCGAACAAAGCGGCTATATACTGATGTTATATAATGGCAAGCTGACTTTCTGGCTGGCCGGTTCAGGTGCATATAATGTTGTGGGCACTCCGGATGATTATACTGACAATAGCTGGCATCAGGTTGTCGCAGTTTATGATGGAACTACTCAATATATTTATGTAGATGGGGTTCTGAAAAATTCTATGCCGTTCATTTACAATACCTTTAACTCAGCCAATTGGGCTTTGGGTGGATACAACGGATGCAATGGAGGGTTTAACGGGAAGGTGGATGAAATAAAAGTATTTAACCAGGCGCTTTCGGGGGCTGAAATACTGGATATGTATACTAAAAGCTCAAACGACCTTGTTGCTTATTTCCCTTTTAATGGAAATGCCAACGATGAAAGCGGCAATGGCAATGATGGAATAAACCATAGCGGAATTTATAGCACCGACAGGTTTGAGAAGCCCAATGCTTCCGTACTTTTTACCGGAAACGACAGTTACGTGGAGGGCACAAATCCGGGGACAACCTTACCAACCGGCAACTCACCACGAACAATCACCGCATGGATAAAAGAAAATTCATTTCATCCCTGGGGCAATAATATTTTTCATTACGGACTTGATCAGTCAGCACCAACAAATTTTCATCTGTATACCACTGATGTTATCAGGTTTGGTAACGGGTACGATTATGGTGTAGTAGCTGGCACCACTCCGGTGGTTGATTCCAGATGGCATTTTGTGGCAGGTGTTTACGAAGGCGGTACTGAACATATCGCTAAGGTTTATGTAGATGGTAAACTTGATGGCAGCGGCTCGCTCTCATCGGAACCAAATACTACATTAGGCAGCAACTGGAAGATTGGAAGATTTATGACGGGTAGCAACAACTTTGATGGCGAAATTGATGAGGTAAAAATATATAACAGGGCACTCAGCGGAACTGAAATAGAAAAGGAATTTAATTTAACCCGAAATAGCCTGGTAGCCTATTATCCCTTCAGCGGTAATAGTAATGATGCCAGCGGTAATGGCAACAACGGAACAATAACAGGTCTCCTCGTTACTCAAACCGCTGATCGTTATGGCGAAGAAGGTAAGGCTTTCAAATTCTGGTTTCCCGATTATATTAGTGTGCCCACCAAATCCTCATTTTTTACCGACGAATTTACGACTTCATACTGGTATAAAGTAGCAAGCTACTGGGGCGATCGGGGTGTATTGAGTTGTGTGGGAAACAGCGGAGGGTATCAGCAGGTTTTCTCGGCAGGAACAACCTTTACTTATCTGCTGGGTTACAATTTCCCGACTAGTAGTTGGTTCTGGACTAATTACACCGTTCCAAACTCACCAAATACCTGGCAACACATCACAACAACCTATAAAAAGACAGGGGACAATGCATCCGTATCGAGACTTTTTATAAATGGTGAATTGAAAACTACCGACACGTATGCTAATTCAATTGCTTATCCCGGCAGTGAAATATTTTATATCGGCCGAAACCATAGTGATTTAGGTTTAAATGGCGAATTAGATGAAGTAAGGTTCTACAACAAAGCACTGAGTGACCAGGAAATTAAAAACCTCTACTTAGCTGAAGCAAAGCCTGTTTTACAACAACCGGCCAATCAATCATCAGTAAACTCCCCCACCCCGGAAATGCGATGGATCAGTCCGCAGGAAAATGCTGAATTTATCTTTCAGCTTGCTGCCGATTCGCTGTTCGGCACTATACTTTATGAAGAGCTAACTTCAGCTTTTTCAACCCAACTGCCGGCAACATTAATCAACGGGTGGCAAAACTTTTATTGGCGGGTATGCAGCAAATCAAATGAAGTAAAAGGTCCCTGGTCGGAAGTATGGAGTTTTAATATTATAAATACCGGGCTCGACAAACCAACAGGATACGATGCTGCGCTGAGGATTTATCCAAGTCCTGCCAATGAAAAGGTTAAAATCACATATGCTTTACCCGGAACCATCACACGTGGAAGCCCGGAAACTATTGAAATTGTAAATTCATTAGGCAAATGCATTAAAACGCTGGCCAAGAAAAATACACAGTCCGGCATCAATGAAATTGAAACTGAAACGGGTTCGCTGCCATCCGGAATGTACTATTGCAGGCTGAAAGCAGGAAATGTTTCAGGAATATCTAAATTCGTGATCATACACTAACCTGATTTACTGAGACTACACTTTAGTTTGGCCAGTGGAGTGGTTTACAGTCGTTAAACCTTTTGCTCCCTGATTACAAGCATATAAAAATCATTATCCAAAGGTAGGTATCCGTATTCGTAAACGAAACGGTATGCACTGCCTTTTTGCGTGGTATACAAGTGGGTAAAATAATTCAGGTTAAAGCCTTTATTTATTAACTTCTCTTTGTGCAGGGTTATTTTCCCCTCGGCAGGCGTAAGTTCAGCAAGTATCCGCCGGTTTTTACGCAGAATATTATTCACATTGCGCACATAATTGGTTACTTCGCTGTTTAGCCGGTTATTGTAGTTGTTCCGGCACATATCCGAACAGAATTTTTTATCCATTCTACCTGTAAGAGGTTCACCGCAATCGAGACAAAATTTTTCCATAGGTCAAAAAATCAGATATTGATTTAACAAAATGTTTATAAAGCAATTACAGCATGGTAAAGATAATATAATCCCATTTACAAACGACAACAAACGCTTGTAAATATTTTTATCCGAATACAAATATTTATTAACCGAATCACCTTTCAAAGTCACTATACCTTTGTTTCATCAAATCGGGAACAACCCCGAAATGGCAAAATGAAGTTTTTTTGAAATCCCTTTTTATTAATCATTGAAAAACAAAACACCATGAACGCACTTCGCAACAATGTGAAACTGATTGGCCGCCTGGGCCAGGATCCGGAAGTAAAAACCCTGGACAAAGGAAACAAATTCGCAAAATTCTCGCTGGCTACCAGCGATAGCTTCACCGCCAAAGATGGAAGCAAACAGGAACAAACCCAATGGCACAATATTGTTGTGTGGGGTAACCTGGCCGGTATTTGCGAGAAATATCTGAAAAAAGGCAGGGAAATTGCTATTGACGGACGCCTTACCTACCGTACCTGGGAGGATAAAAATGGAACAAAGCACATTAGTTCTGAAATTGTAGCTAATGATTTCATTTTTATTGGACCAAACAACGACACGAAAAAGCAATAATTACCATTCTTTCCCTATACCCAAATCCCTAACCACTAAATCCTTTCTAAAATGAACTCATTACGTAATTCAGTAAAATTAATCGGTCGCTTAGGCCAGGATCCGGAAGTAAAACTTTTGGATACAGGAAACAAAGTCGCAACCTTTTCGCTGGCAACCAGCGAAAGTTATACAACCAAAGAGGGCACAAAACAGGACCAAACCCAATGGCACAATATTGTTGTATGGGGTAACCTGGCAGTAGTCTGCGAGAAATACCTGAAAAAAGGTAAGGAAATCGCTATCGACGGCCATCTTGCCTATCGTAACTGGGTTGACAAGAATGGTACAAAACACTTCACCAGCGAAGTTGTAGCCAGTGAACTTTTATTTGTTGGCCCAAACAGTGAGTTCAGGAAATAATTGAAATAACTATCGCAATATATTCTAAGCTGGAATTAAAAAAATGGAAAATATAACTTCGATAATAGACCACAGGATTAACAACGCAATTCTATTTATCAGGGGACAAAAAGTAATGCTTGATATTGACCTCGCTGATATTTATGGTGTAAAAACAAAGCGGCTAAATGAGCAGGTTAAGAGAAACATAAACCGCTTTCCTTCTGATTTCATGTTTCAATTATCGGATGAAGAGAAACAAGAGGTGGTCGCAAATTGCGACCACCTTACCAAATTAAAATTTTCCCCTTCAAACCCCTATGCTTTTACCGAACATGGTGCATTAATGCTCGCCAGTGTTCTGAATTCTCCTTTAGCAATAGAAACAAGCGTCCTGGTTGTAAGGGCATTTGTGAGATTAAGAGAAATTTTATCAACACATGCTGAACTGTCGAAGAAAATAGAAGAATTAGAAAATAAGTATGACAAACAATTCAAAGTAGTATTCCAGGCGTTACGAGCATTGATGCGTAACGATTCAGAAAAGGCAGAAAGACCAAGCATTGGGTATAAAATGGTTCAAAACAACAAATGATCGGGCGAATACTGTAGTTGCATCACCTTTATTTACTGCATAATAAGAAACATAAAAAATCATTCATCAAAACAACGCTTTTCAATTACTAATCCCTGAATCCTAACCCCTAAATCCTTAAAAAATGAACACACTCCGCAACAATGTTAAACTAATTGGCCGTCTCGGTCAGGACCCTGAAATCCGTACCCTCGAAAAGGAAAACAAAGTAGCAACCTTTTCTCTGGCCACAGGCGAAAATTATACCGATAAAGAAGGGAACAAAAAAGAATCAACTGAATGGCACAATATTGTAGCATGGGGTAACCTGGCCACCATTTGTGAAAAGTACCTGAAAAAAGGAAAAGAAATCGCTATCGATGGTCGTATTACTTACCGTAACTGGGAAGACAAAAATGGCACAAAACATACTACAACTGAGATTGTAGCAAACGAAATCCTGATGGTTGGCGATAAACCAGCTGAGAAATAGAATTCATGTCTATTGAAGACTAAGCCGCAAAGAGTAGAGCTTTTGCGGCTTTACTATTTCTATATCAAAAAAACAGTTTTGATTCAGCATTATGAGAATCGAATAAAAAATCAAAATCTTCTATACTCCAGAACTTCTCGGGCTTAGTCCCATTTCAATGATTCTTATGAATTCCATAAATCAAATTCCTAACTATACTCCTGGGTGTAAAACGAGGTGACATAGTGCTTAGCTTATTTACAAATCCTGGTATTTCAATGGCTTTTCCTCTTATCATGGCTTTATAACCGGCTTTGGCAACCGCCATTGAAGTAGCTGGTGGCAATATCCGGTACAAAAGCGATTTACCAAGTCCGGCAGAGGAGGCAAAGTCAGTATCGGTTGGGCCGGGGCAAAGTGTCGTAACTGTAACACCCTTGCTTTTCAATTCGCGTGTCAAAGCTTCGGAGAAAGATAAAACGTAAGCCTTGCTGGCATAGTACACCGCCATTCCTGGCCCCGGCATAAATGCGGCTGTTGAAGCTACATTCATAATTTTGCCACTTCCTGAATTAATCATTCCCTGCAAAGCGAAATGACAAAGCTGAGTAAGCGCAGAAATATTGAGCCGGATCATTTGCATGTTTTTAGATTGTTCCGCTTTAGCAAAATCACCAAAATCGCCAAAACCAGCATTGTTTATCAACGTATCAATTTGAATATCCCGCTTTGAAATTTCCGAAATCAAAGTGTTTACACCGGCCTCATCCGAAAGATCAGCATCGATTGTTATAACTTCGGTTTTATTGTTTTTCCGAATGGTTTCGGCCAGCTGCTCAAGTTTTTCGACTGAGCGCGCTACCAGCACAAGTTTTTTGCCATCAGCTGCAGCCAGCATGGCCAAATCGTGGCCTATGCCACCTGATGCGCCCGTAATAAGGGTGTACTTTTCGTCACTCATTTTTAAGAATATCTGGAAGTAAAGTTTTTTATGTAAATTTAAACTAAAAAATCACATTTTTGTTTAACAATTCATGTTAAATGTTTATAAATCAACACTGAACATAATCCTGTTTATAACTTTTTAATAATCTTTATACCTATGCTGTAATAAGCAGGCATTCTATATGTTATTTTGTAAACAACATAGGGCGATTTATTATCAGAAAATTTGAAATATCGGAATAAGAAACTCTGTTTTCAGCCTGCAAATTTCAAATACTGTTGCAAACTCCTGCTGGAAATATCTGCTGCCCTGGCAAACATAAATGTATGTATAGCAAAGGCAGAACATCATTTTTTTAACTGGTCCAACCTTCTAAACTAAATTCGTATGCCAGTAAAATCCGATCTAAAAACTCCTAAAAAACAGAAAAAGATATTCGTTCTCGACACCAGTGTGATTCTCTATAATCACGACGCTATCAACAGTTTTGACGATAATGATGTCGCAATTCCCATAACCGTTCTCGAAGAGCTGGATAATTTCAAAAAAGGAAATGACAATATAAACTTCGAGGCACGGGAGTTTATCCGAATCATCGACAGGCTTTCGGAAAAACGTACACTCACCAAGTGGCTTACGCTTCCTAAATCCAAAGGTGGAAAGTTTAAAGTGATCATGATTGAACAGGGCGACATTGATGCCCGTGTCATTTTCGGTGAGAACAAACCGGATCACAGGATACTCAATGCAGCCCTGGCTATTGCTAAAGAAAATCCTGATTGCAGTGTAACATTGGTATCAAAAGATGTAAACCTCCGCCTGAAAGCCAAATCACTGAATATACAAGCTGAGGATTTCCTTACCGGGAAAATCAAGGACCCTGAAGGATTATACACCGGGAAAACTATG
Organism: Bacteroidales bacterium; assembly: GCA_963665485.1. GTDB lineage: Bacteria > Bacteroidota > Bacteroidia > Bacteroidales > UBA4417 > UBA4417. Next base: position 5,352,640 of record OY762227.1, read on the forward strand.
ATTGAAGGTTTACCTTCGAAAGTTATTGACTCAATCTACCAGAACGGACATTGCGAGTTAAGTGATATCGGCCTTCAGAGTGCAATACCAAATCATTATTACATTCTTAAAAATACCAAAAACTCCGCATTAGCATTCTACAATGCTACGACCCAGCGAATAGAGCGACTGGATAAACGCCCTGCTTACCGCATTATGCCTCGTAATGCTGAACAGGTTTTTGCTTTACATGCCATAATGGATCCGAATATCAAACTGGTAACATTACAAGGTGTTGCCGGCACGGGAAAAACTTTACTTGCATTGGCTGGCGCCATTGAACAAAGGCGTGATTTTAAGCAAATTTATCTCGCCAGGCCTATTGTTCCGCTCAGCAACAAAGAGATAGGATTTTTACCGGGCGATGTGAAGGAAAAAATAGGCCCTTATATGGAGCCTTTGTATGATAACCTTAAATTTATCCAAAGTCAGTTTGCGGAGAAAGATAAGGAGCATAAAGTAGTAACCGAATCGTTACAAAATGAAAAACTCGTTGTTACTCCTCTTGCTTATATCCGTGGGCGAAGCATAAGTAATGTGTTTTTCATTGTTGATGAAGCCCAGAATCTTACTCCTCATGAGGTTAAAACCATAATCACCCGTGCCGGGGAAAACACTAAAATCATTTTTACCGGAGATATTTTTCAGATTGATACACCTTACCTCGATTCGCAGAGCAACGGGCTTTCGTACCTTATTGATAAGGTTAAGTCTCATCCAATGTATGCACATGTCAGGCTTGAGAAAGGCGAAAGATCAGAATTGGCTAACCTGGCAAACGATTTACTTTAAACAGTACATTAGCACTGGCAGACATCTGATTATTAAAATGGGCGCAACAGTTCGCGCCCATTTTTTTGAATTTCCTGGTTTGAGTAAGATTATCCCTAGTTCTCAGATTACTATTTCTCAGCCCTTACAACAGTGAGTATAGTCTGTCCGACAGCCATGAGTGTAGGTTTGCTTATCCCTTTCATGTTGTCTTTAATAGTATGCCAGTTTTGGTAAAACCCTGATTGTGTCAATTGGTCATGCTGAATAATGTCAATTGTTGGCACATGTCGCAATTGATTAATGTACACATGATCATCTGTTATTGCGTTAGTGCGTTCAGTCGAAAAATAATCACTGTATCCTATCGATGCTCCCATATTCCATACTCTTTGGGCAAAATCAGGAGCATAATACATGCTGGTTCCTTCAAGCGTAAAAACAGCATTTTCGGCACCAACCATATCCAGTAAAATTCCAAAACGTGCAGTGTAGGATGGCACATGGGGAAACCTTGACCAATACTGAGATCCAAGCGCCCAATCATCGCTACCTGTAAATCCAGAATTCTGTGGAGCGCCATAATCTTCTCCATCCAGCAAAAGGATATCAACCCCAATGGATGCCGGTGAAATCTTTAGCTGGCGGGCAATTTCCAGCAAAATTCCAACTCCACTGGCACCATCATTCGCTCCATCAATTGGTGTGTGATGATAAGCTGAGTCAGGATCATTGTCAGCAAATGGCCGTGAATCCCAATGCGAGCAAAGCAAAACCCGTGTTTTGCTTTTAGGATTGAATGAGGCGATAATATTCCTGCAATGGAGCACGGTTCCATCAAATGCTTTAGCAGTAAAGGGCTGAACGATAACATTTGGCGTGTACTTCTTTAAAGTTGCTTCCAACCAGCTGGCACATTTTGCCTGTGATTTGCTATTTGGAACCCGTGGCCCAAATTTTACCTGTTCATTTACAAAATAATAAGCTGTATCAGCATTAAAATCAGCTGCCTTAATATTTTTAACTGTTTCAGAAGCATCAGCTACGGAAGAAGTCTGGGCCGTCTTTTGTTTACAGGAAAAGAATGCAACTATGATTAAAATAGTGAGCAAAGCTGACAAATTTCGCATACATAAAAGTTTTGGAGCTGCAAAGGTAATACAAACCAGATTGAAAACAGCTTAGATGAAATCAGCCTTATGCCCGAAAGATCCGGTGAATACCGATTCACTCACTGGTCTTCGGCTACGTGGGCTCATTTCAAGTTTTTGCAGGTTGGGATGAAGAATTTCCGCATCACCTAAGTATCCAAGTGTAAATGCTACAAGTATTTTATAATCTTTAGGAATCCCGAGTGCTAACTCCGCAGCTGATGCATTAAAACCACCCATTTGATGCGTATAAACCCCTTCTTCCATTGCTTGCAATGAAAGTATTGCTACTGACTGACCCAAATCGAATGCAAAACTCTTGTTTGGCTCGCCCTTTGCGTTGATAATTTTGGCAATAGCCAGAACAAGAATCGGCGCATTAACAGACCAAAGCTGGTTAAATTCAACTAAAGAGTCAAATATTTTTTGGTAAACCTCATCTCCTTTTAGTCCAACCAGGAAGTACCAGGGTTGTAGATTATTTGCAGAAGCAGTCCATCGGGCTGCTTCGAATATCCGCTGTAGTTTTTCACTTTCAACGGGCCTTGGGTCGTATGCGCGTGGACTCCAACGGGATGCGATTAAAGGATGAATTGAATAATCAGTTGAAGGTGCTTTTATTGAATCAATATTTTGCATGATGTAATTTGAATTTGCTGATTAAAGAGCAAAATTAAACATGTAATGCATACATTTCGGAGAAATATCTTTCGTTTACACAAATTACTCTCGATAAATGATTCTATTCTATCGCATTATAGGAAGTTTATCCTAACATTAAAGTATTTAATCAGCCAATTCTCTGAAGATAATTATTTAATCAAACATAGAAAAACTTGTGCATTCCAATAAAGCAACTAAGCTAAATTGTAAACTTTTATTCAATGTAATCAAGTTGGACTAAATTAATCTAGTATAGCTAATCAGAATTATATAATTTTGTCCCGGCTAATGAAAACAACTGCATTCAAATGAAAAACAAATATCTCGATCTGATTGATCAAACTTTTGATTTCCCAACCGAAGAATTCAAAGTAGATGACAATGAGTTATTTTTCAATAACATTCCACTTATGGAAGTTATCAAGCAATATGGAACGCCTTTACGCGTAACATTCCTGCCCAAAATAACCAGACAGATTCAGAAAGCTAAACGAATGTTTAATGTGGCAATAGCAAAGTCGGACTATAAAGGAAGTTACAACTTTTGTTATTGTACAAAAAGCTCTCATTTTTCATTCGTACTCGAAGAAGCATTGAAAAATGATATACATATAGAGACTTCATCGGCATTTGATATTCCTATAATAGAATCCCTCTACGAGTCAGGCAAGTTAAAGAAAGAAACCTTTATTATATGCAACGGATTCAAGCGTCCGCAGTATATCGAAAACATTTGTAACCTGATTGAAGAAGGATTTGACAATGTAATTCCTATCCTTGATAACAAATTTGAACTTGATGAATACGATCGTAATATTACACGGAAAATCAAGATAGGCATACGTATAGCCTCAGAGGAAGAACCTAAATTCGATTTTTACACCTCACGACTTGGCATTCGTTATAATGATATCGTTTCGTATTATGAAGAAGAAATCAAAAACAATCCTAAGTTTGAACTTAAGATGCTGCATTTCTTCATAAACACGGGAATTCGGGATTCAGCCTATTACTGGAATGAATTATCAAAATGCGTACAGGTTTATTGTGAATTGAAAGCAGTTTGTCCTCAGCTTACTTCACTCAACATCGGTGGAGGTTTCCCTATCAAGAACTCACTAAATTTCGATTTTGATTATGCCTATATGGCAGAGGAGATCATTGCCCAGATCAAGGGTATCTGTCAGCGTAACGGAACGCCGGAACCTGATGTGTTTACGGAGTTTGGATCATTTACAGTAGGTGAAAGCGGGGCTATACTATACAGCATCATCGACCAGAAACGCCAAAACGACCGTGAGTTGTGGAATATGATCGACAGTTCATTTATTACTACTTTGCCTGATACCTGGGCGATAAACCAGAAATTTATTCTTTTAGCCATAAACCATTGGGATCAGGAATATGAAAGAGTGTTTCTTGGTGGCTTAACCTGTGATAGTGAAGACTATTATAATGCTGAAGCACATACCAATGCAATCTTTCTGCCCAAGTTGATGGATGATGAGCCTCAGTACATTGGTTTATTCCATACCGGCGCTTACCAGGAATCATTATCTGGCTATGGCGGCATACAGCATTGCCTGATACCGGCTCCCAAACATATAATCATTGATATTGACGAAGATGGCGAATATTTTACCAAGCTTTTTGCCAAGGAGCAAAGTCATAAATCAATGTTAAAAATTCTTGGATATTAATGGGAATTAAGAAGTACCTGAAAGTACTTTGCCAATTGTCTTCTTATGCTGAGTGTTAAATGAGTTAAAATGATAACATTTAACGCTGAATTAATAATGTTCATAGGGAATCCTGATAAAGAATACCATTTATCCATCCAATGCATAGTTGATTTCAAAAATTCAGAGTCATTAAAAGCAAATAATAAGAGGTGTTAAAATTCCTTATTCATATTATAAACATAAGGATTTGTCTTGCATGTATGAAAAAAATTGTATTTTCGCACTTCTGAAATACATTGAACACACTAACCGAACCTTTACCATTTATCTGTATTACAGTTATTTAGCCTATATTTGAGTACAAATAATAAATCTAGAATTGGCTGCAATACATTCCATGATCTTGATAAATAATGGTTTAGAACTAAAAACTTAATTGATATGAAACAGTATGGTAATCTACCAAAAGAATTCACTACGTTCGAAAGTTCAAAAATTGTAATCCTTCCGGTTCCTTACGACGGAACCACTACCTGGATTAAAGGTTCCGATAAAGGGCCGAAAGCTATTCTGGAGGCATCAACCAACCTTGAAATGTATGATATCGATACCGATAGCGAAGTTCACAAACTAGGAATTCATACTGCTGAACCCGTTTTAGAAGCTTCATCGCCCGAAGCTATGGTTGATGAGGTTTATGCAAGGGTAAAAGGTTTGTATAAAAAGAAGAAATTCCCGGTTGTTTTAGGAGGAGAACATACTGTAAGTATTGGGGCTTTTAAAGCTGCCAGCGAGCAATTCGGCGATCTTACCATCCTACAGTTTGATGCCCATGCTGACATGAGGGATACTTATAATGGTTCAAAATTCGATCATCACTGTGTAATGGCCAGGGCTTCGGAAATGGCACCTGTTGTTCAGGTTGGTATACGCAGCATGAGTGCCGGCGAACGCGAAGATATAAAACCAGATTGTGTTTTTTATGCTATGCAAATCTATGATCAGTCGACATGGATGTACGAACTACTGAACAAACTTACACGAAACGTTTACATTACCATAGACCTCGATGTTCTTAATCCATCAATCATGCCATCGACAGGTACGCCTGAGCCAGGTGGGATGAACTGGTTCGACATTATCAATATCCTTAAAAAAATAAGCGAACAGGTTAATATTGTTGGATTTGACATCACAGAACTTGTTCCTAATAAGGAGAACAAAGCTCCCGATTACCTGGTAGCAAAACTCATTTATTCCTTACTTACCGACAAGTTTATTACAGGAATTAAATAACCGGAATCATGATATCATCGAAGGCTGTTCTTATATCGTAAGAGCAGCCTTTTGTTTTTAAACTTAAGACAAATAAAGTATGGCACTGATCAAATTGATTGAAAAAGAAGAAGCAACCGGTCGGGTTGCAGAGATTTACGAAACCATGATAAATAGCATGGGTTTTATTCCAAACGCGTTTAAAGTGTTTAGCCCCAGCGAACATATACTCGACAAACAATTCAGCAACCTGGGATACTATATGCGGCACAAGACCTTAAGCGGGAAATTACTCGCTTTTATCCGCTTATTGGTTTCAGAAACGGAACAATGTAAGTACTGCGTAGGAATGAATTCAGGCATTCTTCTGCAATATGGTGTGCTGCCTGATAGGCTGGCTGAAATTAAAGAAGATCCAACCAAAGCGCCACTCGAAGAGAAGGAATTGGCTTTATTGCTCTTTGTACTTAAAGTGGTTAAGGATTCCAATGCAATTCAGCAGGAAGATGTTGATGCGCTTAAAAATCTTGGGTGGAATGATGCTGACATTATGGATGCAACCTATCACGGTACTACCCAGGTAGGCGTTGATAAGATCTTCAATGCTTTTAAAATAGATTCGGAAATTTAACAGCACTCCTAATATACAATGAAAGGCTTTGTTATCTTTATCTTTTCCGACTTTATTTCACAGGTATAATGACCCGGTTTAAGAGATGAAATATTCAGATTCTCACTAATCTGACCATTGGTATCCGTTTTATTTTTACAGGTTGATAACAATAGTTTGCCTTCACTGGTATACACGTTTATAGAATAATCACATTTCGCTTTCAGCCTGGCACCTACGTTAATCCTGACATTTGCCGGATTTGGAGAAATAGTCATATCTGACTGATCTGAAGTTAATTTTGAATTACCCGTGTAATCAACAATATTAAAACTATAGGTCACAGGTACACAATTATAACCTGAAACAATAAGTTGTGCTTCACCAGGATCCTGTAAAGTAATATTAAAATTAATAACAGCGTTTCCGGACTTATTAGTTACAGCTTTCCCAATCAGGATACCATCTTTCATTACCACACAGTTTAATCCCGCGGCAGGTGAACCGGAGCCGGTGACAATTATATTCATAGATGCTGATCCAATTCCAACCTTGTCAGGAAATTGAGTAGTAATAACAATTGGATTATCAGTAAATACTGCCAATGCAGGATCACCTAAAAGATTGCAGTCGTAAAAACACCAGCGTAACGCGCCGGGTTCCCACTGTCCTGGAGCGGTAACCCAGGCAGCAGATGCAATTTTCGATTCCATATGTGCCCGGCCGATGCGGCTGAGACTGTCGGCATACAACGCATCCATAAACTCGCGGTGCAAATGTAGTGATGGCCCTTCAGTTTGACCTTCGTTGAACCAGCCGTAACGAGAGTTTCCAATAAAAGCAACAGCAAAATTATTGATAGTCACCATTTTTTCGGCTATGCACTCGCTGTAATCGAACGCGCCACAATCGCATCCATGCGTATAAACAATTGTAAAATTGTGATCGATACCATTCAGTCCATAGAAATTAGCATTGGTAATATCGCTGTTAGTCAAACGCATAACATAGGTCTGGTTTGCGTGGCCGGTATGATTCAGCATAGGACGTCCCTGGTTCAGATGGTCCATTAAATCAAGTTTTGTCCAGGTTCTATCCTCATCATACATGGTATCAAAAGCGTAATCTGTTGGTATTCCTGCCGTGGAATAACCATTGTTGGAATGAAAACCTTTAAGTAAGTTGAGGTAATCGCTTCCCCATGTTAAAGGTGAGTCATAAAGGTGCTCACCAGCCATCAGAATATTACGAAACTCTCCGGCAACAGGTTCGAACTGATATTTGTAACTTTTATTCAGCATTTGCTCCAATTCAGTGGTATTACTAAAAGGCATACGACCAACTGCGACATCAGGCAACAAATCCTCTTCACCCGGCTCGCCCCATAATGCGTCGTTATCTGTATTCCAGTTGCCATCAAGGGCTGAGTAATATATATCAGAAGGTATATTACTATCTGTATACCCAGAACCTGACTGAACATAACAATAAAGTCCGCGGTGAGGGATAAGCTCATCATCACCTCCCAGCAAAACATATTGAATACCATGCGATTGGTACTCCTGGATAATAAAATTCCTGATCTGTTCGGGAACATCTACCCCTGTCATGGTAGATGAAATGCTATCAAGAGTAACAACTTTAGAAATAAGACCCTCCTTGAGATAATTCGCTTGCATTGCAGTGAAGGAGTTTTTAAACGCTGTTGTGCATACTATTAAAAGATCATAATGAATGGTTGGACCTAGCCGTTTGTATGAATAAGCTGATTCCATTTCTTTGTTATCTGCCATGCGTAAAACTTCAGTGCTTTGAAATGCGTTGTTATTCATTGCGATAGCAGCTTTAGAATCGGGAGCGGTGTTAACAATTACATGTGCAGTGGCAAAATAACTGAGTTGCCCTGTAACAGGGTTATAACGAACTGGTGTAAAAGTAGTAAGCGCTATCGGGTGACCATTGAGAAAAGCTGTGACCACTTGCCCTATGGGATCAACCGGAAATGAAGCATTCCGACTGTAAATTGCTTTATCTTTTATGAAAATCCCGGAGCTTCCGGCCGAAACAGGCCGTACTTGCTGCTGAGGGAAAATAGTAAACTTTCCGGGAAGCGTTATCGGATCGGAAAAGAGGATTTCTATATTTAGTGCAGATTCTCCAGGCGGAAGTATAAGTTTTACCTGTTGGTATGGCAAAACAGGCTGTCCGGGTAATGCGGTGAGCATCGTATTTTCAAGTTCAATCCGTTGATATTCGCCTGTTTGCCGGATTGACGGGTTCGCGAAATGATAGGTCAGCTCCACTCTGCCTGCTATCGCCGTTATTGTAAACATAAATATCACACCAATCGTAAAAGTCAAAGATTTCATTTGAATGCATAAATTAATTAAGGTGTTATTTTTGGGAGCGCGCCTGGAATAAAATTAATTCTTTATGGATTGAAACTAAATCATTTGAACAAATAATCCGGATGTTTTCCTTCTGACTAGTCGAAAAACTATCAGCAACGGAACCAGGATTATAGCTTTGCCAAGTTGTTTTTTATTTTCAAATCAGCGATGTTTAAACCAGGCTGTATCAATAAAGAATATACAATATTACAAATACTTCCGGATAATTAAGTATTTTTGAAAATAGAATAAAAAAGTGTTTTCACTCTACAGGTCACTGTTGATACATACCGACTAGAATAGACCTGCAGAAAATACACTTTGAAAACAAATCCGAATTTAGAACGTAATGACAAGTCTCTCACAAATTCTTTATAAATCCATTAAAACATACCCGGATAATATTGCATTCAATATTGATGGGAAAAATTACACTTATTTCCAACTGGAACAGAATGTTGCCAGAATTCAATATTCACTTCTTCAAAACAAGACAGGACTTAATTCAATCGGCAATATTGCCAACCCTGATTTTGATACCTATTCAACTCTACTTGCTGCCTTGTTTTCGGGCATCACCTATATCCCGATTGAACCAACTCATCCGGATGAGCGAAACAACCATATTATTCGGTTATCAAAAGTAAATTCAATATTTTGCTCAGATTTTTCAAGTCTGAGTGAAGAATTCTGTGATGCAAATAAGCACATCTTTTCCCTGGTCGAGAATGGAGAAAGAGATTTAAACGAGTTGAAAGTTATTCAAACTGATAATCCAGCTTATGTGCTTTTCACCTCCGGCAGTACCGGAATGCCAAAAGGCGTGCCAATTAGCATGGACAACGTAATGGCATTCGTTGATAATGTTGACGGCATGAAGTTGGATATTAATGAACGATCACTATTCCTGCAAGTATTTGAACTTACATTCGACCTGTCGGTATTTTCGTTCCTGGTTCCATTGATTTATGGAGCTTCAGTTTTCATCCTGCCGAAAACTCCTTTTAAACAAATGGCAGCGATACAATTGATTGAAGAACAACACATAACCCATGTTTTAAGTGTTCCCTCATTTGTAAGTTACCTGAAACCATTTTTTGGAAAAATTAAACTTCCATCAGTTAATCACTGGTTATTTTGTGGTGAAGCGTTAAAATCTGATTTGGTAAAAGAGTGGCAAAAAAGCATACCTAATGCTTTTATATATAATGTTTACGGGCCAACAGAGGCTACTATATTTTGCACCTCATATGTTTGTTATCGGAATTCATTTAAAGAATATCATGGGATGGTGAGCATTGGTAAACCTTTTAAAGATACAATCTTTGGGCTCTTTGATGGAAATTTACCTGTTAGTGCCCCTGACATGAATGCCGAACTCTGTATCAGCGGCTCGCAACTCACGACTGGTTATCTCGATGATCCAATAAAGAATGAAAAAGCATTCTTTTCTTTTGAAAAGCAAGTTTATTATCGGTCAGGCGATCTTTGCCGGATAGATACTGATGGAGATTATTTTTTCGTTGGTAGGAATGACACCCAGGTAAAGATTAACGGTTACCGGGTTGAAGTAAGTGAACTGGAATATCATGCAGCAGATTTTCCAGGAATTGACGAAACAGTTGTAATCGTAACAACAAATACTAAAAACGGTCAGCAAGTCCTTAACCTGGTATACACAGCCAATGCTGAATTAAATAAAGATGCGATAGTTGATTTCTTATCAAAGAAAATCCCCTCGTATATGATGCCTGGCAATATCTTCTTTGTTCAAAGTATTCCATACAACCTTAACGGAAAGATCGACAAAAGGGAATTATCTGATCAAATTACAAAAATTAACTGATGGAAACGCAGCCAGTAATCCAGATCAGGAATGCAGCAGACTCAGATATTGAGTTTATTATTGAAACGATTGTACAAGCTGAAAAAGGCAATGAGAATTCAATAAGTTATTGTAATTTATTCAATATCAATGAGCCTGAATTAAGAACTGTCTTAAAAAGAATACTGAAAGAGAAAATTGGCAATTTTGAGTTTAGCCTGGCAAATTTTAAAATCGCCGAAGTAAATGGTTTCAAAGCAGGAGCTTACGGAGCCTGGATTGAAGGTGTTGATGGAATATCTTCAGGAATATTGAAAATCAGCGCATTAAAGGCTTTTCTGAAGAAGGAAAATATTATTCAATACAAATTATCAGCACCTATTGCTGATGAAATTTCGATCAGACGGCAAGCTGGAACTATACAATTTGAATCGATTTATATCGTTGAGCAATTTCGTGGTCAAAATATTGGCAGCATGCTGGTTAAGGCTTTGCTATGTGATCTGATCAGGAAACATCCCGATGTGAAAGCCGCACATGTCCAGCTTATTAAGCAGAATTCTGTATCTTTACAGGCACATCAGAAATATGGTTTTGAAATTATTGAAGAGAAGACTTCGATGAATCCTAAGGTTTTGGATTACTTCTCAGGAAATACCAGAGTATTGATGGAAATAAAATTGAAGTAAATGCAAACAACAATTGACACAATAACTGAAATATTTGCCAGCCTGCTCAAACGTCCGGGGCTCAAACTTGTAATGACAGATTCGCCGGATACAGTTGCTGGCTGGGATTCGTTGACACATCCTGAACTACTTACCGCAATAGAGGAAAAACTGGATATTGATTTCGACTTTAAAGAACTGGCATCAATAAAAAGCATTGAAGACCTTGTTTCTCTTGTCGAGAACAAACTACACCGAAGCAACAAATGAAGATAAGGCTACTGCTGACCTTCGATCACGAGTTACCTTTGGGTAGCTTAAAAACCAATTATCAAAAAGCACTTTTCGATCCTACCGAACGACTTTTTGAATCAGCAAGAAGAAATGATTTCCCTGTTACTTTATTTACCGATGTTCTTTGCGCCTTGCGTTATAAAGAATGGGACAAAGAGGGATTTTATGAGCCATATAGTAATCAATTACAGAAAGCAATTGAACTTGGACACGATGTACAACTTCATTTACATCCGCACTGGCTGACTTCAAACTACGAAAATGGAGTAGTAATTCCTTCGGATGATTACAGCCTGGCACATTTCGCCCATAATCCTGAATTGCCTGTTAGCGAAATTGTTAGTAAAGGAACCCAACTATTGCAGGAAATATGCAGAAAAGCCGGAAAAAATTATAATGTACTCGCATTCAGGGCAGGAGGTTATAATATTGAACCCGGATCGAAAGAAATTTTCAATGAACTGGCTAAAAATGGAATCAGGTACGACAGTTCAGTAGTTCTGAAATATTATTTCGTTTCTTCGTTATCCCTGATTGATTTCAGGAAAGTGCCACCGATGCCTAACTGGTATATCGGGAACGACGGCGATTTCAGAAAGCCTGCTAATTCGGGTATTTTGGAAATTCCGGTTGCCGCCATTCCCAAAACGCCATTCGAAATACCGACACGATTTAAATTAAAACGCTTTGCCTTTCGGGCGCCTGAAAGCCATGGAACTATGGTTCACGAAGGAAAACCGGGAAGCCGGCTGCAACAATTACGTATGTTGTTTTCGGCCCGTATGCTCACATTCGACAATCATACTCTTTCGCCAAAATACCTGATGCGGATACTCGATTACAATGTTCAGAAGTTCAAACATTTTGAAACACTTAACCTGGCTACCTGCTCACATCCGAAAACTATGGGCGATTATTCATTTTCGTTGATGGAGCAGTTTATTGAAATGGCGCGGAAGAAATACAGTGACATTGAATTTACTACTTTCGAGCGTTTATATTAACAGTACCAGACCAATTAGCATGTTCATCAGCCGTGTCATATTTCAATTATTTCCGCCGGAAGTCTTCATCAGACTCCGAAGAATTTACCGTAGAATTCTGGAAACCTGGTATTCGCCCCTCAGCGAAAAGGAATTCAGGGAAATATTAACCAAAGAAATGGGAATTTCGAAGGGTTCTATTGTCTTCATTCACAGTTCAATTGATAATCTGAATATCAGATTCGATTCCCTCAGATTACTCGAAATTTTACTCGAAATTGTGGGTGAAGAAGGCACACTTGTTTTTCCTTGCTGGCATTTTACATACCGTGCCGAGGATTACCTGAGATCGGGAAAAGTATTTGACGTACGCCGTTCGCCCTCAGCATTAGGCATGCTGTCGGAAATGGCAAGACGATATCCGGGCGCAAAACGCAGCTGTCACCCGATTAACAGCATAGTTGCCATTGGCCGACATGCGGCTGCAATAACCGGATCACATCATACTGATATCTATCCGTGCGGAGAAAAAAGCCCATATTACCTGGCTATGCAAATGGGTGGAATTGTCGTCGGAATTGGTGTAAACGCAAATTTCATGTCGTTCGTTCATTGCCCTGAAGATTTTATAAAACAGCAGTTTCCAATAAAGACCCGGTTGGACCAGGTGTTCGAAGGAAAAGTTAAGAAAGAGGATGGCACCGTTGAAATTGTAAAAACACTGGCAGCTCATCCGCAGATCAAAAACAATGCTATCAATGCTTTCCTGAAAAAATACATCCCGGAATCTATTAGCAGGAATCTTACAGTTAAGGGCAACCGTTTTTTCATCACCCACCCCAAAGAACTTTTTACCTTGATGATTGAATTATCAAAGGAAAACAAAACGATTTACACCAGGAAAGCTGTGATCCGGAATTATGAAATTCCAAATGAATAGCGTATTTACTAGAACGGTAACAACTCCATTTACTCAAACCTGAAAATCAATGATGAAACATATTTCTTTCCGAACAGTACGCTCCCATGTGATTATCACATTCGGGTTAATGCTGAACGCGCTGGCATGGACAGCTTTCCTGATACCGGCAGAAATTACAGGCGGAGGAATTACGGGTGTATCTACCCTGATTTTTTACGCAACCGGTTTTCCTTTAGGTATCACCTATTTGATTATTAACGCGGTTCTTATTTTAATCTCGATTAAAATATTAGGAACTAATTTTGGCGTGAAAACCATTTTTAGCGTGGTGGTTCTGGCATTTTTTCTTTCGCTATTGCAGCGTTATATTACCCAACCCATTGTAAGTGATGTTTTTCTTTCGACTGTGATCGGAGGCATACTTGGAGGCGCAGGCATAGGGATTGTGTTTTCGCAGGGAAGCAGTACCGGAGGCACCGACATTATCGCCATGATCATTAACAAATACCGGAATATAAACCCGGGTCGTGTGATCCTGTATCTCGATATTTTTATTATTGCTTCATCATACCTGCTTTTCAGGTCACTCGAAAAAATTGTTTATGGATATGTAGCTATGGGGCTAACTTCGTATACCATCGATTTGTTGTTTACGGGATCAAAGCAATCGGTACAGATGTTTATCTTTTCGAAGAAATATGATGAAATTGCCGATAGGATAGGGAAAGAACTGAGCCGGGGAATTACAATTATTGATGGGCAGGGTTGGTATAGCGGCGAGCAAACTAAAGTGCTGCTTGTTATGGTAAAGAAACCGGAAGCAAGCCAGGTTTTCCGGATAGTAAAAGAATTAGACCAGAACGCATTTATGTCGGTAAATAATGTGATGGGCGTTTATGGACAAGGGTTTGAGAGGATACGAACATAATTTACCAGACTATGTGGTTCAAACTCTTCATAGATTACTTCCCGGAATAATACTCCGACTTTATAACTGAAACAACCAGTTTCCGGTTATTCAATGTTATAATTTTCCAGGTAAAATCAGCAGTTCCACCCCAGTAGCCAACGGTGAAATTTACTATTGAATCATTCCAATGCCACGTTCCTTCATAGTCAGCTGTACTAATAGGAGGTGTACCGCACCATCCGCTATTTTGTCGTTGTACCAGCTTATTGTCAGGTTTAAAGGTAATTCCATATTGGTTTTCCACAAGGTTTTCAGCCCTGGTATATGTTACTAAGGTATCCGTATATTGGGGATCAATCCAACTGCCAATGAGTTCAGGATTCCCGGTATCGACCTGATCTGCAAGATCCTGGCACGAAACAAAAGCTATTGTAAGCAGAATACCTGTTGCGAGAGCTTTGAGCATTTATAAATTTTTTCTTATGCTGAATTATTGACACCAAAAATAACTAACCCAATTCATTTACATCACCACGCCAATCGGTATTTTACTCAATTGCTCAATATTCTGCAGATCTGAGTAATTGTATTGATAGATGCCATCTTCAGCGATCAGGATCAACACATTCTTAAAAGGAATTACATCTAAGGCTTTCAGATCATTATATTGTTTTATCATATTAATATCGATACGCAACGGATCACTGGCATCGTAAATCTTTAAACCTGCCTGACCATCACAAACAAAGAGTGTTTTATTATCGATACCCAGCCCATATGGCTCAGTCATGGAATAGCTTTTCACTAACACCGGACTCATAATATCTTTCAAATCAATTACTTCCATCACATTCTGCCAGTTGCCGCAACGGTTGCCTTGCCTTAATGTTACATAAGCGAAATTATCCTGAACTACTACCGGGTCGCAACTTTGAAAATGACTATACTCTGACTTATAAACAGGTGTAGCCGGATGCGTAACATCATAAATCAGCATTCCTGTTTGTGTACCAATAAAAAGGTTAGAGTTGTCGATAAAAACAGTCTCAACCATACGTGACATTTCAATTTTGGTACCTACTACCGGATTTAACGGTTCCGTAATATCAATTACCTGCATATTAGTCTGATTTAAACCATAAAACTGATTCCCGTTGATTATAAACCTGGCCATTGAGCCACCAATGCCAATGGTTTGTGTGGGAGCATTGCTGCTTTCGGTAAACATAACTGCACCGATACCTCTATCGTAATAATAGTACGGGCGCATTCCGTTATTCTCCTCCACCTCTTCGGTAACATCTTTAACCTCCCAGCCAACGATTACGCCCTTTGTCTGGTCGATATCTGATATTGGACAATTTTCGGTAATTTCCGGAATAGTATATGGGAATATATCTTTGATCCGGGCAACTTCGACGGGCGCATTGAGGTTTGAAATATCAAGCACAATCAGATCCACGTAATTATCGGCATAGAGGTAGTTTCCCTTAACAGCCAGATCAACATTTCCTGGTATGTTCAGAAAAGCAAGGTTTACCGGAGATTTCGGGTTTGAGTTGTCGAACACATGGATTCCCTTGTATTTTTCGTTTACGAAGAGGTAGTTTCCCTGGATGTAAATTTTCCCTGCGGTTTGAATCGCATAACCTGCATTTGATTTAACAGGTTTGCGCATTTCGTCGTACGACATGTACTGAGGTACATTGGCTGTATATTTCCGATAAATTACTGAACTGTCTTTGCAAGAGACAATACTCAGAAGCATGAGAATCATCAGAGGTGCTGAGAGGAATAATTTCATGGTTTTCATGGTTTCAGTATTTTTAGGATGGTTGATTATTTTTATCAAATAAAATTAAAGTGACTTATTTTTCAAACCATTGAGGCAATGGCTTTCGTTTCTTTCGTTTAATTAAACAGGAATCCAAAAGAGAATGTTAACCGTTTATACTCATCGTAACGAGTAGTTTCGTAGAGAGGAAAAGATGAAGACCATGGATACTGATTGATATTTGTTTCTGTCTTTTGATATCTGTATCCTAAACTGAAAACCAATGCATTTCGTTGTGCGAAGTTGAAACGCATACCTATACCTGTTCCAGCGAGAACGCCACCATGGTTTTCAGCCCATTCGTCATCTCCTTCCTGTGAAAGAGGAACGGCATAGCCACCTTGAGCATAAATATACGGCGACCACCAACCTTCCAGGAAAATATACTTTATATCAGCTATGAAAGGAATTTGCTGATGATCGAACCATTCAATTCCCATACCAGCTCCTGTAACCAAGCGGAAAGGAAAACGATAGGATGTGATGAATGTGAAACCACCTGAATTCTGAGAGCCACCATAGAAATTGACATTTGAAGTCAATTCCACTGGCGAAGCAATACTCGATCGCTCTTTTACAGGAATTGCCTGGTTTATTAAAAGCATTTTAATCATCGAATCGGGAACAACAATAATATTGTTTCCAACAATCTGAATAGTGGTTTTAATGCCTGAAATGTTTTCAGTGACTTGACCTTTTAGGATGCTTCCATTGGATAAATAAAGAACATCTTCCTTCGACTGGGCATGAAGACTTCCTATCATCAGCAAAATAAACAAACTGATAAAACCGAATGCTAGTGAGGTTTCCCTTTTAACTGTCATCATTATGTTAATTTATTTTTTTGTAGGTGTCCACTAATTCGCCTCTGCCTATTTCCAATTTATTATTTACGATCGATACTGTACTTTCATATTTTTGGCCGGTGAACCTTAATCTCCCTGAAGTTTCATTTACTTTAATAACAATATAATCTGCCTCCATGTAAACAGTTCCATTATGCAATTCTACATATTTGCCGTTTGATCCAAAGTCAATAACTGCATTGTTTGTGTCCGATGCGTAAATGCAGTTTTCAACAATTCCACCACATGTTGATACCCATTGCCATTCTCCGGTTATCTGGCCAATCGATTTTACTTTTATGATTTCTTCATTCTGCTTGGCGCAGGATACAATGCTAAACGATAATAGAACTAATAGTAATAGCTTCATTTTGTGCGTTTTATCAAATTAATAAAAACAACATATTGGCAGCTGTTTTTCTTTTTAGGGTAACTTTTACTTGGTAAAGGGGGAAAAGAGGAATAAATGGTTGCATGAAGTACCGAATAATAAATCAGTGTAAATCGGCACGCAGTATGAAAAACCACAGTATTTTGCAAGGAATTTTAACATATAGGATTTTATTTTACACGAGAGATTATAATCCATACTCTTGAATATCAAAATTATATCATATGTTATGCAATTCAATCAGCTATATATATTACTGTTTTCAGCAAAGCAATGCCATATATTATTATTTTTGTAACTAAAACGTAAACTCCCTTATGAAATTTTCTTTACCGTTCAAAGGCCGGGTAGCCTTACTGGCCCTTATCTCGTTTGCTTTCACTATTCAGCTCAAAGCACAGGACAAAGTTGCAACACCAGTTTTAACAAACACAGGAACATTCCTTGGCGAAACCAAAGCTTTAAGAGACTTACCGGTAGTTTCAACCGATGAATACAACCTCATGGTTGTGGAGGCAAATAAGAAACTGCTTAATCCAAAGCTAAAAAATCGTACTTATCCATATTCTTCAACGGCATTTCCCAAAGGACCAGATGCTACATGGCAGAATGAAATGGGTAAAAATCAAAGCAAGAAAAAAGCACCGATACGAAATTTTGACGGACAAACTTCTCCATATTTCCCTCCTGATTGCAATGGTTCCGTAGGACCAAACCATTATTTCCAGACCGTTAATACAACCTATGCCATTTATGACAAAAGTGGCACAAAATTAGCCGGACCTACCGATCTTAACAAGGTATTTGGAAGTGTTACAGGATCTTCCTGTAACGATGGAGATCCAATTATTCTGTACGATGACCAGGCTGACAGATGGCTTTTTGTAGAGTTCTCGCTTTGTGGATCAAATCAGTATATGCTGATAGCGGTTTCCTCCACCCCTGATCCTACCGGCACCTATTATGCATATTCATTTGATGTAGCTGATTCACCGGATTATGAAAAAATGGGTGTATGGCGCGACGGGTATTATATGGCTACCAATACTGATCCAGGCACAGACATTTATGTATTTGAACGTGAAGCCATGATTGCCGGTGCTGCAAGCCCTAAAATGGTTGCTTTTGACAATCCGAACAGGCCAACTTCCATCGACGGTTTTATGTGCATACCTCCTATTGATAATGACGGCGCTTTTGCACCAGCAGGATCGCCTGGCTTATTTATTGCCATGAACGACGACGCTATAGCCGGCGGAAGTGATCAGCTTTGGATTTATGAACTAAGTGTTAACTGGGCGACACCCACTTCATCTACATTTGCCCGAACTCAGCAACTTGCTGTATCTGCCTTTGATAGTAACTTTGGTAACAACTGGACTAATATAAAACAACCAGGAACTTCCCAGGAGTTAGACGCTGTTCCCCAGGTTATCATGAATGTACCTCAATATAGAAATTTTGGCACGTATCAATCTATTGTTTGCTGCCATACGGTTGATGTGGATGGAACTGACCACGCGGGAATCCGTTGGTATGAATTACGTAAAACTACCGGCAACTGGAGTATACGTCAACAAGGCACCTATGCTCCCGATGCTAATTCCAGATGGATGGGCAGTATAATGTTGAATGCTACAGGTAAAATTGGCTTAGGATATTCCATTTCGAGCTCAACAGTATATCCGGGCATACGCTATTGCGGCCAATCGGGCAACGCATATGCCAGTGCCAACAATACTTTAGATGTTGCAGAAGAAATAATCCAAACCGGTTCGTACTCTCAAACTGATGCTGAACGCTGGGGTGATTACTCGTTACTGTCGGTTGACCCCACTGACAATGAAACTTTCTGGTACACATCTCAATATGTTGGTAGTGGTGGTACCAGCAAGACCAAGATCGCCAGCTTCAAAATTTTGGCCAGTCCAACCGTTGTCACGCAAGCGGCAACTGCTGTTTCTGTAAACGCAGCTACATTAAACGGGACTGTTAATCCGAATGGGCTTGCAACCGATTATTATTTTAAGTGGGGAACAACAACCGCTTATGGAAATGTTACTGCGACAGTCTCAGCAGGTTCAGGATCAGCTGCTGTGCCGGTTAATGCCGGAATTACGGGGCTAACCCCGGGAACTACCTATCATTTTAGCCTGGTAGCTGTAAACGGCGATGGAACTACAAATGGAAGTGATCTTTCTTTTATCCCCGGCCAGGCAGAAGTTACTACTTCCGCTATTACCGGTATTACGTCCACAACAGCAACAAGCGGTGGTATTGTAACAGCCGACGGAGGAAGCACGGCTACCCGCGGAATTTGCTGGAGTACATCGGCTAATCCAACAATTGCCAACTCACTTACGACCAACGGTACCGGCATTGGTACTTTTACAAGTGCAATTACCGGTCTGGCGCCAGGAACACTTTACCATGTTCGTGCTTATGTCACCAACAATGCAGGCACAGCCTACGGAACTGATTTAAGTTTTACAACAGCAGCACTTGCTGTTCCGGTAGCTACATCAGCTTCTGGAATTGGCTCTGCTGGTTTTACCGCAAACTGGAATGCAGTTGAAGGAGCTACAACATACAATCTCGACATATCTGCTTATCCTACATTTAGTGTTGGAGGCGGAACAACTACCCTTACCGAAGGATTCAGTGGTGGAACAACGGCACCTGCAGGCTGGATCTTTACTACTATCGGAGGCACATATACCACATCAGGAAATTATGGAGCAGCATCCCCTTCACTTAAGCTGGATGCTACCGGTGATGCTGTAGAAACATCAACACTTTCTTCGGCAGCCACTCAATTAAAATTCTGGTACAAAGGGCAAAGCACTACTGCCTTAAGCGCTCTAAAAATTGATGGGTATAATGGAACTTCCTGGATAGCTATTGAAAGTATCACACCTTTAAATAATTCAGGCTCAACAATTACCTATAACGCTACTTCTACACCGGCGCTACCTGCCAACCTAGTAAAATTCAGGTTTACTTATACTAAGAGTTCAGGGAATCTTGGATTAGACGATATTAGTATTATTGCAGGGGGATCAATTCCTTCATTTATTACCGGTTGGGAAAACCAAATGGTAAATACTGGTTCGCAGTCTGTTAACAGCCTTGCTGCTGCTACTCCTTACTATTACCGGGTAAGGGCGACAAACGGGAGTGCTACAACCGCCAATTCAAATGTTATTACTGTTACTACAACCGCCGAAAATGCGCCAGTTCTGTCAGTTACGCCCTCAACTTTAACTGGTTTGACATATGTATACAGTAATGGTCCTTCAACCTCACAAAGCTACAACCTCAGCGGAAGCTTTCTTAGCAATCCTCCGGACGTTGTTACCGTGACTGGTGGTACGAATTATGAAGTATCGGAAGATAATATTATCTTCAGTAACAGCGTTACCATTCCTTACACAACTTCAACTCTTGAAAGCACACCAATTTATGTTAGTCTGAAAGCCGGGCTAAATGAGGGATTATACAATGATGAAGTTATTTCAAATACTGGCGGTGGTGCTTCTACCACGAATGTAAACATAAGTGGAAGTGTAACAGCGTTAAACACAGGCTTAAAACCTGTTGAGAGTTCACTGGCTGCGGCTTATAGTTTCAACAAAACGGTCTTTGTGAACTTGAAGGATAACTCCAAAGGTGATATATATGTTTACAATGCAGAAGGGAAACTTATTCGTTCCGTACCGGCGTTGCAGGGACTTAACAGTATTGACCTTGATGCCACCGGCATTTATATTGTTAAGGTGCTCACTTCAAATGTAAATATTGTTAAAAAAGTCTTGGTAAAGTAATTCCTGTTGTTTTGTAATCCGGCACATCATTGAAATATAAAAACCTTTTCGCTATGCGGGAAGGTTTTTTTATATAAAGTTAATTGGTAAAGGGGAAAATCAATTACCGCAGTAAGTTAAATATAAAGAGCCTTCTCCGTTTCCGAAGAAGGCTCTAATGGACATAAAATACTTTAATTTATTTCCCACACCACGCACTCACTTCTTCGAGGCGAAGTGAAGGAATTTCGAGTTTCAGCTTTTTACGCAATCCACTTAATTCGTGAAGCAATTTATTGGGATTGGCTTCGGCAAGGTCCGATGGAAGTTTGATACCGGCTTTGCGGAGTACAGGCACCCATTCGACGGGTATTCCAAGAGCGACAAATTCTTCATCCGTTGCGCCTGTAACAACACTTGCTTTTTCGGGGCGCATCTGGGGGAAGAAAAGAACATCCTGTATTGATTGCTGATTGGTCATAATCATAGTTAAACGATCTATACCAATTCCAAGGCCGGCAGTCGGAGGCATTCCATATTCGAGTGAACGAAGGAAATCTTCGTCTAGTACCATGGATTCATCATCACCACGTTTACCCAGTTCGAGTTGCTCTTCGAACCGTGCCCGCTGATCGATAGGATCGTTCAGTTCGCTAAAGGCATTGCAGAGCTCCTTACCATTACATATAGCTTCGAAACGTTCGACCAGACCTGGTTTACTCCGGTGTTTTTTGGCCAGCGGCGACATTTCGACAGGGTAATCGGTAATAAATGTAGGTTGTATCAGTTTGGCTTCGGCGGTTTCACCAAATAACTCATCGATAAGCTTGCCTTTGCCCATGCTTTCAGTTGTATCGATATTAAACTTTTTGCAGGTAGCACGAAGTTCATCTTCACTCATTTCCGAAATATCAACACCGGTAAAATGCTGAACTGCTTCGAACATGGTAAAGCGTTTCCACGGACGCTTGAAATCTATTTCATTAGCCCCAACCTGAACTTTTGTTGTTCCGTGCAAATCGATGGCAATACGTTCAACCATTTCCTCCACGGCGTCCATCATCCATTCGTAGTCCTTGTAGGCAACATAGAGTTCCATCTGCGTGAACTCTGGATTATGAAAACGGTCCATGCCTTCGTTTCGGAAGTCCTTGGAGAATTCAAAAACACCATCGTATCCACCGACAATCAATCTTTTGAGATAGAGTTCGTTGGCGATACGCATATACAGAGTCATGTCGAGGCTGTTGTGATGCGTTTTAAATGGCCGTGCCGCTGCTCCGCCATAGAGTGGCTGAAGGATTGGTGTTTCAACTTCGAGGTAGCCTTTGCTGCTTAGGAAATTGCGCATGGTATTAACGAGGCGCGTACGTTTAATAAATACATCACGCACTTCGGGATTTACGATCAAGTCGACATAACGTTGGCGGTAACGCACTTCAGGATCACTGAATGAGTCGAAAACCTGATCGTCTTTTTCTTTAACAACAGGCAGTACGCGCAAGGATTTGCTAAGCAATTTCAGTGATTTTACATGGATTGAGATTTCGCCCATTTGCGTGATAAAAACATAACCGCTTACGCCGATGATATCGCCAATATCCATCAATCGTTTGAAAGCAGTATTGTAGAGGGTTTTATCTTCGCCTTCGCAGATTTCGTCGCGTTTGATATATAACTGTATCCTGCCGGTGCTATCCTGAAGATCAACAAAGGAAGCAGCGCCCATGATGCGGCGCGTCATAATGCGGCCGGCGATGGACACTTCCTGGAAAGCATGTTGATTTTCACTGGTATAATCAGTAAGAATTGCCTGTGCTGTAACATTTACGGGGAAACTCTCAGCCGGGTAAGGATTTATTCCAAGTGCGTTAAGTTCGGTTAATGAATTACGTCTGATTTGTTCTTGTTCGCTTAATTCAAGATTCATTTTGAAATTTTTTGCAAAGATAGGAAATAGAAGTGAGATAGAAATTGGTTGAAAGGAAAGCAGAATAGGGTCTGGAATACTTATAGATTTTCAACCTGGAGATTGATTACTATTATTCACTAATGGCTTAGAGAAACAAGGGGAAACTGAACATTATCTTGTTCATTTAGTCATAAAAAGAAAAACTACAAAGGTATACCAGCACCATAGAACACTGTGAAAAACTCTGAAAGCTCAAGTTTCCATAAGTAAAGAAAGAGGCCTCTCAATTATGAAAAGCCTCTTTTGATCTAAATAATATTCAAATGATACCGGATTTGCAATTTCGATTGCAACTCACTGAATTATTTCCGTATCACTTGCATGGTTGCTGTTGCTTTGGCATTGGTAACTTTCAGCAAATAAACGCCTTTATCATATTTGGAAAAATCAATTTTAGCTTCCGCTTGTAAGGTTGAATATTTGAATTCCGTTATTTTCTTCCCGCTTATGTCGAACAACTCAATCAAGCCGCCAACCTGATTAAAGTCTGACAAATCAATACTTGCTTTGGAAGAAGTAGGATTAGGGAAAACCCTGAGTTTGTTTTTAGCAGTAACTTCGGGTACATCTACAGCCCTGATCCCGGTTGAATACCAAACGCCCCATTTTGCATCCGAAACCAGTAAAGTTGCATTTCCAGTAGGATTAATTTTATCAGGTTGCATTGAAATTTCGCCAACCACCTCATCCGTTCCTGTATTAGTGGCATTAAATATTATTTTATCATCGTTTTTCGAATAGTTTGGATAACCAAGCATTTCACCATTGTTATAAACTGCGCCAACATCGCCGGTTTCGAGGTTAGCTGCGAGAATGGTAACATCACTTACAGTACCGGTATTATCGATATAATCGAAAGCCGCGATATACGGTGAGTTTTTCGCAAAGGAAGGATTACCTATGCTTACATTTTCAGGCAAATTAGTAAACATCTTGAAAATAGAGCCATCAGCCCAATCGCCGGTAGCGTTATCCCAAACCTTAATAAAGCTTACATCCCAGTAATCGGCAGCTTGTCCTGAATTATTATTAAACTGGTTATACGCATCATACATAATATATTCACCATCAAAGGTCCATTCCAAAGCATCAGCATAAAGCACATTATCCGTACGGATTCCGGTTTGAGTTCCGGGATTAAACAGGTGAAAGTAGGCCCATTCCTTTTTTTGGAAACTGTACACCCATATTGTTGAATCCTGGGCATCTGTGACTGCTGCAATTTTGTCACCTTGTTTTGAAATGGCCACATTTCCCCAGATAGCCTGATCCTGCATTACAAACTCATCAAAGGGGGAAGTAAGATTGATAGCCTGGATCGTTTTGTCAACAGTTACAAAAACGGCCCGACTTCCATTGTCCATAACACTTGGACGGCTGTTTACAGGAGTTTGTGATATGGGTGTGAATTGTGTTCCAGTTGTGTTTGACTCATATAAAGTATACGGATCCAGAGTATTGGTATTTACTATCAGGAGGTAGTCACTTCCAGGATTTACAGGTAGAGGATTCTCAACATTCGTAGCTGTTCCATCAGTAATTCCAACCTGGTCGAATGCATTTTTTGCAGCTGTAACTTCAGCTGAAGTACCGCCATATAAGTCCTTTGCAGCCTGAATAACACTAAGCCTGAGATCAATAAACTGCGAAGACCTGGTGAGATAATTGAATAAAGCCCGGTAGAAAACTTTCTCAGCTTTTTCGCGGGTTACCTGGGTAGCAAAAAGATAGTACGCATAATTTGGAATTCCGCTATTGGTATGAACTCCTCCATTGTCGCCTGTGCCCGTATAAATTTCACTCATATTTGCAGGTTGCCACGCGGGTGAACTTATTCCTGAGCCGCCATTATGTGGGTTCGACATATCGCGCAACGCACCTGTCGGGAATCCGGCTGCGCCAGGTTTTATCACATCTTCTCCAATTTTCCAATCCTCACGATCGAGCATAGCTCCCGAGATATCGGCAAAACTTTCGTTCAATGCACCCGACTGTCCCTGGTATTCAAGATTAGCTGAATTCCCCACAACGGCATGTCCGAGTTCATGCGCACCTACATCAAAACCACCTGCCAGGGGTTTAAATGTGCTTCCTCCGTTACCAAAAAAAGCAGCAGTTCCGTTCCAGAAAGCATTTTCCATACTGCTTCCATCCTCATTTGTGATATTTATGATTAATGGAATATCGCAGCCTTTGTTATTTATCGAATTCCAGCCATGGGTAACCCTGTAATATTCATAAGTAGCAGTGGCAGTGTATTGAGCAGAAACTGCATTGGCAGGCCAGGATGAAATACTTGTAGAAGTAACCAGTGAGGCGGCAAAATCCGATCCGGTTGATGTATTTTTAGCATCATAGGTTTTTATGGTACCGCTTCCTGTCTGTGGGTCATACATAGCCTGCGACAAATCAGCAAGGTAGTAGGTGCCGCTTTGAAGGTAGGCATGAAAGCTGCGGCTAACATTGTTCAAATCTAAAGCAGTTGCAGTAACATCGCCATCGCTTTGCGTATTATTATAAAAATGTAAGGTTTCACCTGTTTTTGCGTCAATAAAATATTCCCATCGCTCAACCAGGTTAGGGCGAACGGTAAGATGCCAGGTGAGTCGTTCGGATTTCAGTAAATCATCTTTATGATAAACCACAAGTTCGGCTTCAGGGCTGGTATACTTTAAAAAAGTCTTTTCTTCGGGAAGTAATTCACGAAACGTTGTTCGGGTTTTAATATCGCTGATAGCCTGTTGGCTGGCAAATGATTCTGCAATTACAGGAACCACTGAATTTATTGAAGGTGTCGGGTAACTATTGCCATTGAAAAGATCAATATTCCCGTTCCGTTTATGGAGGTATATTTCGCCACCATACACCGGAATCCCCATAAACTTTTGTTCCAGTTTAATATGTTGCATCCCGATTTCGTCATACTCCGACTTTACTATCTCAAATTCTGAGGATGGATTTAAAATTCCCAGCACGGATTGCAATGCCGTAAGATATTCGGCACATTCTTCTTTTTCAGTCAGTGCTTTTCCAAGTGATTTAGAAGTTGATGGCAATTGTCCTTCCACAAAAACAAGTCTTCCATTTGCATTAAACCCGGGATCTGAAAATACCTGGCGGTCTAACTTCAACGTGCTGAAATTAGCTTGCAAAGGCTGAAACCGGGATTGGGGTGCAGAACTTGCCTTTTTTGCTGTATTAAACGATTGGAGCGGCTGTGGAGAAATCTTAGTGGAACCAGGCAGCTTTTTCTTGGCCGAAAAAGGATTGTTCTGTGCCTGGAGATGAATACTCACATTTAAAAACATCAATACGAAGAGGAAAGTAGATAATTGTTTCATGATTCCGGATTTTATTTAACAATAGTATTTAATTGATTGTAAAGGTCTTGTATTTCGATGGGAACAGATGCGTTTGAATCGCCCCATTTATATTCAGTTATTACTCCATCAGCCTGGTATTTAACAAACCAGGTCATATTACCGGGATGATTAAAACCGGGTTGTGCTGTTTTAACTTTGTCGGCCTGCGTGAAAAGTTCACGGGCTTTCTTTTTCCTGATTTTCTTAAGGGGCTGTAATGAACTGTCAGGCAAAATGATAAAAACATTTCCATCCTCAAAAAGTTCATAACTGGTATATATGCCGGTAAAACCACCACCATTTCCGAAAATCAGCAGCCGGCTGTTTGAATCACTTGCAACCTTGCCTGATGAGGAACATGAAGCAAATAAAGCGATAAACAATGAAAAGATGAGTATTCGTTTAGTCATAATCAAATCATGCGTGAGATTTATTGAAAAATGGAATAGATAACATAAAATTATGAAAACGCTTGATCAGAAATAATAAAGATGAAGACATTTTTATTTTAAACTGATGATTGAAGAACAATTACCATACCAGAAATTACTCGCATGGATTATCAATCTGTTCTTCGGGCGTTTCACCTTACAAATGTAGAACATTAAATGTTTAAATAATATCCTGTAGAGGAAGGATTTTTTGCTTTCTCTAAAATACCTGTTTTGTAAAATATTATCCTGTGCTGCTAAATAATGATCTTCTATTGCAGAAATACTGACCTGATGCTAACATAATAAATTCCGTTAATCTTTCAACAAAAATAATATGATCTTTAGTGATAATGAGATCAATAATTGCGGCTCATTTATCAAAAGTAGCAAATTTCTACCACCACGCGAAAGGATTCGCGGCTGCGGGGGGGCAGCTGAGGCTTAACTTAATGACATTGTTCGCGCGGCAGCGGTGGCAGCGGGGGTATCAATGCTTACTTATCTGAACCAATTATTTGGGATTGATTAATCCAAAGTAATTTTAATTTCCATCTGTTGATAGTAAAATATTTAATCGAATCTGCATACAAATCAATATCAACACCTTGTGAAGAAAATGCCTGATTTGAATCTTCTTCATCCGTTTCGGCAATAATAACAGCAGGATTAGACAATTTGATAACGTCCTTTTCATTAAAATAACCTTTCCAAACCGGAAAGGAAATTGCTTTGCTTTTCCAGCTTAATGACGGAGCCCATGCACCAACAATCGGCTTATTCTGAAAGTCATACTTACCTAAATAATCATTGATCTCTGAAATGACAAATGTTCTTCTTTTGAAAGATGAGCTATAATCTATGCTGTTTTTGATCCCAAATGCAACTAAAAATAAAACCACTAATACTTTAATCGAATAAATCGGCTTATCTTTTCTATTTATAGTTATTAATTGAAGCAACACAAGCGACATCAGCAAACCCATTGCAAAATACAAGCTTAACAAATACCTGGAGGGTAAATATGTCATCGACAACTTGTGCAATTCAACTAATATCCAACATGTTAAACCTATAAAAAGAAATCTGAATCTGTTTGATTGAGTAAAGGCTGAGTATAATATTCCGGATAGAAACAATATTATAAACGAAATTGTATAATATTTTAAATAGTTATTAAAAAAAATATACTCAAGTAAAAAAATCAAGTGGCTAGACCAGTGCGAGATGCGTCCAAATCTGTGTGCTGTTTGGTTTGTCATCACATAATTATAAAACTCCTTGTTGGGTAAATACCAGATAAAGAAAAAGATTACCAGATAAATCAGCAAGAAAAGAGAAGTATATAATAATTGCTTAAGCAAAAGCTTTTTATCAGATGACTTCAGCAGCATAAAAATTAGTATCGAGAATGGAATAATAAGTATGCTGTATATGAACTGAATTTTTAAAAAGTACACTGCTGATATTACAGTTGCCGATAAAAGACTGGATTTTAAATATGTTTTAGATTCATAAGACTCAATCAGGATAAATATTGATAAAAATATTAAAACAGTTGAGAGTATCTCAGACAAACAGAAATGGAAATAATGAAAAACATAATATTCGCAGAAAACAATAATTAATGAAAACAATCCAAACAGGGTATAATACCTGTTAAAGCTAAATATATATAAACAAATGGCCAATGAGATCAATAATATTGTTAAGCGGCCAACCAGAAGGCTGGATCCGAATATTTTTAAGGGGATAAATAAAGTCGCACCAAATAAAGGAGTTTTAACGAAATTATCTGATTTATCTAATGTTAAATCATTATGATTTACGAAATTCCTGATTTGACAGGTATTCAATCCTTCGTCAGTATTTGCGTCCCTGCTTGAAGAAATATCTATATCAGGATCAGCAAACATAAAAGGAAAAGTCAACAATAAGAATACAAAACCAATTATTAAAATTAAAAATAGGTTGTTTCGTGCCATCTGCCTTTTTATAAGAATCTGTAATTATGTGATATCAATTTATATCATCCAGGGTTGTTACTTCAAGGAGTAAAAAACCAGGAGTCCAACTTTATAACTCTTTGTGGCTTCAAATGTACTTCTTTTTGCATGAACCTTTGCTAAAAAATGACTGACTTGCATAAGTGTTGTCCTTGCAGGAAATAAAATATTGGATGGACCACAAAATCCATCATCGGTTGAAGCATTTGATTTTATAGGTAAAAATGTACCTCCCTCAGCGATAGTTGTATTTGCAAAACCACGTGCTCTTGCCTTGTATTCCGGTTGCCAGGGTATGGCTGATCCTTTTACTGATGATCCTGAACAAATTAACAATCAGATAATGGAAGCCGGAGCCACGTATCTGCTGATTCACAGTAATCTGACTAAAGAACCTATGAAACACTATTTGCGTTTAAAACAAAACCGCTTTACCAGGCAATGGGGAAATAAAGATTTTGTGCTGTATAAGCTAAATGCTGTTAGTCCTTAAGCACATCGCTAAGCACCTGTACCGATTTTATTTCGCCAAAAGATGGAATATGTATCCTGAAATATTCGAGCATTTTTGCCAACAATTCACTGCGCGTTGCATGATCGGCTATAACGCGGATAACACCGGCATTTAGCGCAGTTAAAACTTCTGAAAGCCTGTTACTTAAAGGTGAAGATAAATAATAGGGATGATCAGGAGGAAGAGAGCAGAAATTGCCTCCTTGCATATCAAAAAAAGTATCGTTTTCACTGAAATTATTATGCGGGTCGAAACCCATAAATTGTGTAAGACCTATGGTGAATGAAAGTGGAAAACCAGCAATAGATCCTGTTGCACGGTCGAGGTTCAGGATAGCATCTTCGATAAATCCATAAAGATTGGGATCAGCCATTTGAGCCGAAACGGAATGTGAAAGTAATTCACTAACATAAATGCTGACAGCTGTTTTTGCCATATCTGTCGCAATACCATTGAGCTGGTATTCGCAGGAAGCTTCGCGCATTACACGCATTCCTTCTCCTTCTTTATGGTTGGCGACAAGCTGAATGATTGAAAGAGGTGAAAACAGGTTTCGTTTTATCCTGGCACCTTTTTTTCGTACTCCTTTTATAATGTAGGTCTGTAACCCCAACTGCTCAGTAAATACCCTGGCAATAATGCTGGTTTCGGAATAATCCATGCAATGGAGAACGACTCCTTTGGTTGACAGAATCATAAGCAGTAGTTTCCTAATAGATGAATCATATTACTGCGGTGAGATAAATTATCGGATTTTTAAAGTCCCAAATTCCAGGAACCAAGACCCAAATTCCAAGGACAAAGAACCAAGGACAAAGAACCAAATTCCAGGAACCAAGGACCAGGAATTGCTGAATAATACTTTTTGAATTTTAGATTTTGGGGTTTGGTATTTGGAATTTGGGGTTTTAAGAGATGCAGAAATATCCTGTTTGTTAATAAAAGCTACCTCACAAACAGAACTTTTCCGGCTTTTTTCTGGCTGCCATCCGTATTAGTTACAAAAATATAATATACTCCTGTATTAACCTTACGACCGTTGAGATTATATCCATCCCAGATTACCTGTCCGCCGTGGGCCTGGGTTTCCCAAACCAATCCACCGCTGATATCAGTTACTTTAACGTTCGACTCTTCAACCAGATTGCTGATATAAACAGGCCCTTTATATTCGGGTCTCACGGGATTTGGATAAATAATTAATGAATCGAGGCTGGCAGCTGATTCTATTTTGTAATCTTTATATGATACAATTCCCCGTGAAGTAGCAAAATAAACTTCTCCGTTGCTGGCTATTTTTATCGATGTAATGGTATTTGACAATAAAGGGCTGTTGGCTTCGGTAAAATGCAACAATTGTGTGGCACCATCAGCTGACATAAGAAATACACCAGCCTTGTCGGTACCAAGCCATTTTTCGTTATTCCCATTTACAGCAATTGCAGTAACGGATTCAGTTTCGAGCAGAGGGTGAAGATATCCTTCCTCTTCAACCATAATACGCTGTGCTTCATAGTCACCGCCGGTAAAAACATTTCCCGGCGAGAAAATCCGGGCTACACCCTGGTCGGTACCAAGCCATAATTGTCCTTCCTTATCAATTGCCAGGCTGGCAATACTTGTTGCAGTCACATTCTGGAGTCCGTTAGCACTGGTAAGCTTCATCTTCTTGTCATCAGCGGTGTTGTCAAGCGTATTGTTATCGTTAAATACAAATAGTCCATAAGAACGGAGCTGAATCCATTTCTGATTGTCTTTATCAATAACAACATTTGCGACATCAATACCGGAACCATTATCGCCCAGGTTGTATGATTTCCATTCACCAGTGGGTTTTCGTAACAACAAAGCATTAGGCGCAAGCGCATTGGAAGCCCAAAGGTTATTATCCTGGTCAAAGGCTACGCCCCCAATCCGGATGTATCCGTAGCCATAACCAATTACATATTGTAAAGCACTGTTTTCCGGAGTATAAATTTCTTTTAGTGCTCCATCGTCGAATTCAAGTATCCCATAGCCCCATGTCGTCATAAAAGCATGATCGCTCTTATGAGGATCAACAGCAACACTCAGGATATCGCGGATGTACGAAAATGGAGCCGTGTTAGTGGAATTAAAGCTACTCCAGGTTCCATTTGCCAATGTGTAGCATTGCGCTTGTCGGTATAAACTCCCAAATGCCCCATCTTTCCCGCCGGGAACAGCCCACAATTGTTTTCCACTGATATCCATTGCTGAAACCATAATATCAGAAGGACCATTAAACGTAAAATTTGACCCTGTGTTATCTTCACCAATACGCCATAATCCCTGTTCGAAATCAGCAATCCAGATTTTCCCATCCTTATCAATCAGTGCATCATAAGGCCTGATGGTACCTGGGTTGTAGGAATAATAAGTTACGTCTAAACTACCATCAGGCTTAAATGTATCCACTTTTAAATAACTGCAGAGTAACAGACGATCGCCACAAGTTTTCAGCGAAGTGTGGCTTGAATGGTTGTCCCGGGCAAAGTAGTTCCAGCTATTACCTTCTTTCACAAACAGTGTATCTGTATCTCCAACATATTTCGTTTTATTAGCATACACCTTCCCTCCAAAGGACTCAACCAGGTTAAAATTGCTATTTGGTCCTGTAATCGATTTTTCCTGTATCCAATTAACATAATAAGCAAGATTTGCAGAAGCTGAGGCTGAAAAAATACCTTTCTCTGTAGCTGCATAAAACTTAGAATCTGCCTCGTGAAAGGTCAGGTCTTTCACATCGATCTGCGAGCCTAAAGGCCCGATGTAATAGGTATCTTTAATTTCTTCTTTTTCAATATCAAGCACTACAATTCCGAAACCACACGCCAGGTATGCAAGCTTATCGATAATAAGGATGCTGTTAATGGTTTTATTTCCTAAGATCTGTTTTCGCTTTATATCCGGAATATTCACTATCACCGACCCTTTAACCAGGTCGATATTTGTATTTGAATAAGCGACAACCAGTGTATTAAGCTTTGTGCAAAAGGCAATATTGCTGATACCGATATCCGAAAGTCCACCGCTAACTTTATTCAGCCGGTTTTTACTGTCGTCTGTTTTGTTAAAATAAAACAAGCTGTAGGGAGTAGCGGCATAAATAATGTTGCCGGCTTCGACTGTTGCAATGCAATTATTATATGGCAAATGATCCTGCCATTGGTTATAGCTTAAACTTTGGGCAGCAGCGCAATACGCTGTTGCTACCAGTACTGAAAATACCAATAGAATACGGCTCATAAACCTCATAATACCTGATAATAGAAGGATCCTTACTAATAACTTAGCAAAACGATTTTTAGTATATAGTGTCAATTATTAAACGAAAGTTAAACTATATTTCGCACAGGGAAACCTGAATATCATATCAGTTTGCAAATGCGATCAGTTAAATAATTGTTTATGAAAAGATAGAGTGTACGTCCAAACTTTCGGTAGAACTAAACCCCAAATCTAAATGCCTGTCCAAACTACAGGAAAATTTAACGACTTCGATCTCCAGGCAATGACATTTACCTGAAATGCATGAATGATGCACCTTTACTAACTGAAATATTGAGTTATAATGATATTTTAAAAAAAATACCCGACATTAAGTGCCTGTCATTAAACACTATAACAATGATTTATTAAGAAATGCTAAATCTTTGAAGTGAGGTTTTTAAAAAATTTATTACCTTCACAACCCGAAAACCACTGAAACCTGCATTAAGGATCTGAGATTCATTCCCTAAATCGTAATGCAAAGAGATATTCTGCAGGATTCAAATTTAATTTGAAGTAATACCTTTGCAGAGGAAATGATTCACTATTCTGATTTCGCCATAGTTGAGGGCCTCCGGCTTAATAGTGATTTTATCATTCGCTATGTGTATAAGGAATTTTTTCCAACTATTAAATATCTGATCAAAAATAATGCGGGCCTCGAAGAAGATGCCGAAGATGTATTCCAGGAAGCTTTATTGGTTATATTAACGAAAATTAAAGATGATGATTTCGAATTAAGTTCTTCGTTCATCACGTATCTTTATTCTATCAGTAAAAATATATGGCTCCAGAGGCTTAAACGCAAACGGATGACGTATAAAAATCAGGATGAACTTACTCGTTTCCTCGATGCACCCGAGGTGGGCGTTGAGGTACATTTGGAATATGAAGAAAAATACCAGTCATTCATCCGTCAGTTTGATCACCTGAGTGAAGATTGCCAGAAACTTCTAAAATTGTTCCTCACTAAAATGTCGGCAAAAGAAATTGCTGAAAATATGGGTTACAAATCCGAATTTTATGCTAAAACCAAGAAGTACCTTTGCAAGGAAGCCTTGAAAAAATTGGTTGAAAACGATCCTGAACTCAAAGGGATTATTGGATAAGTAACAAGCCCCCTTTCCCAGAAAGAAATGATTTCACACTATACATCCAGTATTGTTAACATTGGCGATTTGCCAGTTGGAGGTCATCATCCAATTCGGGTACAGTCCATGACCAATACCGACACCAATGATATTGAAGGAACTGTTGCACAAAGCATCCGTCTTGTAAATGCCGGCTGCGAAATGGTGCGCATTACGGCGCAGGGAATTACTGAAGCCAAAAACCTGGCTTTGATTAAAAAGGGATTACGCTCAAAAGGGATAAAAGTTCCATTGATTGCGGATATTCATTTTAATCCGCATGCCGCCGAGATAGCCGCAGGTATAGTTGAAAAAGTCAGAATAAATCCCGGGAACTATACAGATAAACGCGATTCGCATATAACCTTTACTGATAAGGCTTACGAAGAGGAACTCGAAAGGATAGCCGAACGATTGCATCCATTGCTCAAAATCTGCAGGCAAAATGGCACTGCCATCAGGATAGGAACCAACCATGGATCGTTAAGTTCCCGCATAATGGACAGGTATGGCGACACTCCCGAAGGAATGGCAGAAAGCGCATTGGAATTTGGAAGGATCTGCATTAATGAAGGTTTTCTGAATGTTTTGTTTTCCATGAAATCGAGTAATGTCCGTGTAATGGTGCAGTCGACCCGGTTACTGGCACGAAAAATGCAGGCTGAAGGGATGAACTTTCCTTTACATCTCGGCGTAACCGAAGCAGGTGATGGCGAAGACGGCATAATTAAATCTGCGGCCGGAATCGGCACATTGCTCGAAGATGGAATTGGAGATACTATACGCGTTTCGCTTACCGGCGCGCCCGAAATTGAAATACCTGTCGCCCTGGCAATCACTGAAAGGTACAATGATTCGCGAAAACAGAAAAGCCTAATCTGCGATTCTCACACAACTCCTGAAACGGAAACTTATTTTAAACGTAAATCTATCGCAGTTTCAGGTATTGGAGGGAATTATCCTGTAGGTGTTATTGCGGATATAGATGGAGAAAAATGTTTGGTTGATGAACATTTCTCCTCCACCGGATTGTTGCCCGAACACAATCTCCACCTGCTAAGTATTGTAGAAGGAAATGCAGCAGCAATGAAGCTACATATAAAAAACACAACTCCTGGAAATACAAATCCCATTATACTTAAAAACAACTATTCTACAAACAACCTGCTTCGTTTCCAGGTCGCCAGCGCTATTGATTTCGGTAGTTTACTTATTGAAGGAACCGGTGACGCCATCTGGCCGGTTGCTCCTGCCATTTCATCTGAAGTCGTTAACCATACTGCCTATGCCATTTTGCAGGCAACCCGCGCCCGCATTACCCGCACTGAATTTATTTCATGCCCGTCGTGTGGCCGCACTCTTTTTGATATTGAAAAAACGCTTCAGGAAGTTAAATCCGCAACCCAGCATCTGAAAGGGCTGAAGATAGCGGTTATGGGTTGTATCGTTAACGGTCCCGGCGAAATGGCTGATGCTGATTACGGCTATGTTGGAGCAGGTCCCGGTAAGGTTACACTTTATAAAGGAAAAGATATTGCTTACAAAAACATACCTCAGATGGAAGCCATTCAGCGGCTTATTGAGCTCATCAAACAATCAGGAGACTGGAAGGAACGAATTGAAACAGAACTTGATAAGATACCCGGTAATAATGACTTGAATTGATTGAAGCTGAAAAGAAGTTCCAAGTCTCAAAATCCAAATTCCAAGACCCAAATCCCTGATTTTTACTGCTAATCGAATTAAAAAAATTTGTTCCCAAAAGTCTATACCTTGGAATTTGAGTCCTGGAATTCGAGACTTGAGGTTTTTATTTAAGTCCGCTCACCACATAAAGGCTTTGGGGCAGAATAGTAAAAACAAATGGTGTATGACCCAGTGATTCCCCGTCGGCCTCCATATACATTAGCGGCTCAGAATGAATAATAATTTTTGACGAACGGAATGTACTTACTTCTGGCAGTTTTGTGAAACTACCATCGAAAAGTTTGATAATGTTGCGGATGATTTTAAATTTTCCTATAGGTTTTATAAGTGTCATATCAAACAAGCCATCATCAGGCAAAGCTCCCGGTGCTTGTTTCATTCCTCCGCCGTTATACTGGCAAATGCCAACACTCATGCTGAAAATATCAGAAGCGATTTTTTCATTATCAAGTAAAATGTTAACTTTTGTGCTGGTGTATAAGAATAAACTTGACAAAATATTCACTACATACGACATTGGATTGCTTTTTCCGAGGTCCTTTTGTGTATTGGTTTTCTTGGCTACAAGGGCATCAAATCCCATCCCGGCCATGTTAATAAAGTAACGTGTTTTTTCACTTCCTTCGGAAGAAACATATTTAATGGTTCCTGTATCCTGAATATAGATTTTCCGTTTGACAATAAGGTTAATAGCCTGTTTGTAATCATTGGGAATGTTAAACATACGACACCAGTCATTTCCGGTTCCAACCGGGATCATCGCCAGGACAACCCTGTCTGTAGGTACATGAGCCTGCGTAAAAATTCCATTTACCACTTCGTTGAGGGTTCCATCGCCACCAACAACAATAATATTACGGTATCCGTTTTCGATATATTTACGAGTCAGTACTACGGCATGTCCCCGATGTTCAGTAAAAACACTCACAAACTCAATATTGGCTGAGGTAAGCTGGGCAGCTATTTCGAGCCAATCCTTCTCCCCTTTTCTTTTCCCGGCATTTGGATTAACAATAACAAACCATTCCATAGTGCTAAGTTAAAATGAAAATTCTGGATTTGAAGGCCGAAAGATAGGGATTATCTTCAGAAAGTTGTAAAAAGTGTAAAAAATCCGGAGATTCAAGGTTCAAGGGTTGAAGGGTTCAAGGGTATGATAGCTTATAAGCTCGAGGGTACGAGCAAGCCAAATTACAAATCAAAAATCACGAATCAAAATTCAAAATTTCCCAAATTTTCTTCTACATTTCCCATACTCAGATAAGCCTGCCTTCCCATTTCCCAATTCTTAGATATACCCACGAAAGTGATCCCAGAACAATCGCATACATATATTCACAAAGCCATACCAGCTCGATTGGCACATGAAGCTTTATTGCCAGAAACCAGGCAAACACCAGGTATAAACTCAGTGTAAATACCTCGATCGCTAGCCCGCTGCGCGTGTTGCCGGTTCCCAAAACGCCGTTAAATAAAACAATGGTAGCCGAAAAAAGAAATACCGCTCCCAGAATAATATAATACGAAGCTACTGATGCCTTCTGTAACATGGTATCGCTTGTATAAATGGAAATCATAAAATCAGGAACAAATGCCGCCAGAAATACAATTCCCAGCATTATCCCCATACTGAAAACCAGTATTTTGTTAATGATAGGAATTACCTGTTTCGAAAACCCAGCACCAATCGCATTACTCACAATGCTGCTCGTGGCTGAACTCATAGCCCATGCGGGAATCATCAGGAGCATGTATATACTCCTGATGATGTTGGAAACAGCCAGCGAAGTTTCGCCCATTTTCTCGATCAGCAGGAAAAATCCCAGCCAAACAGCATGCGACAATACAAACTGTATCATGATAAACAACGAGACATCCAGGGTGCTTTTAATAATGCGGAAATCAGGTTTTACAAAAGCAAAAAGTTTGTATTTCTCCAGATGCGCTTTTCGGGCGGTAATGGCAAAAAAGAATACCAAAGCACAGGCTTCGGAAATAGCCGATGCCAATCCTGCGCCGGCAATGCCCATTTTCGGAAATCCAAGGTTACCGAATATCATTCCATATTCAAGAATAACATTGAGCCCGGCCATAATTGCGGCACTGATACTTATGTATTTTGTGAACGCTATACCTGTGTAAAAAGAGCGGAACAACAGGGCCGAGGACGCGAAAAACAATCCGAAAATCCTATATTTCAGGAAAACAGTGCTCGCATGGAAAACGGCCGGCGAAGCAATGAATGGCCTTAGGATATGAACGCCGAAAAATATGATCAGTATAGTAATTACAATCGTTAAAATTCCCAGGAAGTAAAAACTATTGTCGAAAATAGAACCTATTGCAGCATATTCCTTTTCCCCGTGCCTGCGGGCAATCAGAATCTGAACCCCGGTTGTGAAACCGTAAGCGACCATAAATAAGGTTATATAAAACAATCCTCCGATCGCCGAAGCACCCAGCTCAATGGCTCCAACATGTCCAAGAAAAGCGGTATCGGTAACATTCACAATATTCTGGGCCACCAGGCTTATCATTATTGGCCAGGAGATATTCCAGATTTTTTTTATTGATGGTGTGTTGGAAGGCATGAGTAAGGAAAATGGAAAATGGGCAAAAAGCAGTCAGGAGAAATTCTGATTTAGGCTGAAAATTATTGAGGGTCAAAATTAAGGGAATAAATTGAAAGGGAAGATAAAAGTTCCATGGGAAAAAGAATTTAAAAAATGGCCAAATCTGGAATCAAATTCCATATTTATCCATATATTTGCAAAATGATACCACGTATAGCTTCATCGAAACTTCAGGATCTTGCTTCAATGTTTAAGGCAGTTGCCGTTATTGGACCTCGACAATCGGGAAAAACAACCTTGGTAAAAAATCTTTTTGTTAACAAACCATACATCAGTTTTGAAAACCCGGATATCAGGCTTTTGGCAACTGACGATCCGCGTGGATTTTTACTTAATTATCCGGATGGGGCTGTTTTTGATGAAGTGCAACGCGTTCCTCACATTTTCTCATACCTACAGGAAATACTTGATAACACAAAGGATCGCGGTAAATTTATCCTTACAGGATCAAATAATTTTCTTCTACAGGAAAACATTTCACAAAGTCTGGCCGGAAGAGTTGCGTACCTTCGATTATTACCTTTCAATCTTGAAGAATTAGCATTGCTGGAAGAAATCACTGATGAAAATAAAATCATTCTTCAAGGATTTTATCCTCCTGTTTACGATCTGAAAATTCCGGTTACCGAATGGATGCCTAACTATATAAGGACTTATATTGAAAGAGACGTACGACAGATAAAAAATGTATCTGACCTATTGATCTTTGAAAAATTTATGCGGTTGCTGGCTTCACGCACAGGACAGGAATTGAATTATTCCTCATTATCAGTCGAAGTTGGTGTTGATATTAAGACATTACAATCCTGGATTGGGATCCTCGAAAGCAGTTTCATTGTTTATCTACTTCGCCCACATTATAAAAACTTCAATAAGATCATTGTTAAACGGCCCAAACTATATTTCTATGATACCGCCCTGGTTAGCTCTTTACTTGGCATTACTACGTCCAATCACCTTATAAATCATCCGCTGCGAGGTGCTCTATTCGAATGCCTGATTGTTACGGAATTGATAAAGCAGCGTACCCATCGTGGCAAAGAAGTTAACCTTTACTACTGGCGCGATAAAACGGGCCATGAAGTTGATATTGTAATTGAAGAATCGCCTGATTTGCTGCCGGTTGAGATAAAAGCCGGTAAAACCTTACATGCCGAATTTTTTAAGAACCTGAAATACCGCATGAAGTTAAGTGGTGAAATAAAAGCTGAACTGATTTATGCAGGTGAACTCGGGCAAAACCGATCGGATGGAATTAATGTTATAAGCTGGAAAAGTCTGATTAAACCAGGTTTGTAATTTCCTTAAACTGCAGACAGGATTGGAACAAATTGAATTTACAATATCTATTCCCGTGTTTCAAAATAAAAAAGGGAAACCCGGAATTTAATCCGGAGTCCCTTTTTTACAAAACTTTTATTGTAAGACACCCTGTAGGTTTACAGATCCTAAAAATCAAATGTAATTCCCTGCGCTAAAGCGGTTTGGCCACTGAAATTAATTGTATTGGTCTGACGACGCATATAGGCTTTCCATGCATCGGAACCGGATTCACGGCCACCGCCTGTGTCTTTTTCACCACCAAAGGCTCCACCAATTTCAGCACCGGAAGTTCCAAGATTTACGTTTGCAATGCCGCAATCGGAACCTGTTTCGGAAAGAAATGTCTCTGCTTCAACCAGGTTTTCGGTAAAAATGCATGAAGAAAGACCTTGCGGAACATTGTTATTTAAGGCGATTGCTTCTTCGATAGTGCTATATTTTATCAGGTAAACGATAGGCGCAAAAGTCTCTTCCTGCACCATTTTGTAGTGGTTTTCGGCTTCAACAACTGCAGGTAAAACGTAATTACCATTCGGATATTTATCTCCCTTCAGGCTTGTACCGCCATATGCAAGTTTCCCGCCTTCTTTCTGAACTTCGTCAATTGCATGAAGAAAGTTGTTTACCGCTGTCCCATCTACAAGAGGTCCGACAAGTGTGTCTTTTTCAAGAGGATTGCCGATGCGGTCGCTGATACTTTTATAAGCCGCAACGAGGCGCTCTTTAACTGTTTCGTACACAGATTCGTGAATAATCAGCCTGCGGGTTGAAGTACAGCGTTGTCCACAAGTTCCAACTGCTCCAAATACAACGGATTGCAGAGTCATATCCAGGTCGGCATGTTTTGAAATTACAACAGCATTGTTGCCGCCGAGTTCCAGTATTGTTTTGCCCAAACGTTTGCCAACAATTTCGCCTACCCTTCGTCCAACAGCGGTTGAACCGGTAACTGACATAAGCGGTATGCGTCTGTCGGCAGCGAAATTATCGCCCAAAACTGACGATTTTGCAATAATCAGATTAAAAACACCTTCGGGGACATTGCATTTTTGCAGCGTTTCAGCAATTATTTTCTGAACGGCTATAGCGCAAAGTGGTGTTTTTGAGCTGGGTTTCCAGATAACCACATCACCGGCAATAGCAGCTAGCATGGAGTTCCAGCCCCATACTGCAACCGGGAAATTGAATGATGTGATAATGCCGACAATTCCAACCGGATGATATTGATCATACATACGATGGAACGGGCGTTCGGAATGCATAGTTGCTCCATTCAGCAGGCGGGATTGTCCGACGGAGAATTCACAGATATCAATCATTTCCTGAACTTCGCCCAGGCCTTCTTCGTAAATTTTTCCCATTTCGAGGGAAACAAGATATCCCAGTTCGGCCTTTTTCTCACGAAGAGCTTCCCCGATCTGGCGAACAACTTCACCACGTTTTGGAGCAGGAACAATCCTCCATTTCTTATATGCTTCCTGTGCTTTGGCTACGATATGTTCATAGTCGTCCAGGGTAGCGTTTGTTACTTTCGCGATAAGCGAACCATCAACCGGTGTATACGAGGCGGTCTCGTCGCCTTTGGTATTAAGCCATTCGCTTCCGGTACTTGCGCCGGGATTTACCGCTTCAATTCCTAAAAGTTTTAATTCTGAAGTCATACTATTTATTTGTTATTTAAATTTGATTCCGTCATGTACCCATACCTGTACTCCGTTGCCGGCTGAAAGGTTTCTTTAATTGTTCGTGGACTGATCCAGCGAATCAGGTTAAATTCCCCGCCTGCTTTATCGTTTGTTCCTGACGCGCGTGAGCCGCCAAATGGCTGCAACCCGACAATGGCACCTGTTGGTTTATCATTAATGTAAAAATTCCCTGCAGCATATCTCAGTTGCTCACACATTGCTGAAGCAGCGACTCTGTCCCGCGAAAACACCGCGCCGGTAAGTCCATATGGAGAAGTTGTATTGCATAGTTCTATTGTTTCCTGTAGCTTCTTGTCATCATAAACGAAAATTGTCAGAACCGGCCCGAATATTTCTTCCGCCATGGACTTGAATCTTGGATTGGTTGTCACAATAATTGTAGGTTCAACAAAATACCCTATGCTTTTATCTCCATTTCCACCGGCAATTATTTTGGCTTCCGCTGAATCCTTTGTGTGATTAATATACTTCATGCAATTATCAAATGATCCTTCATCAATTACGGCGTTAATAAAATTTCCGGGATTGGTGACATCACCCATTTGAGCATCTGAACTTATCCTTATCAACTCCGATTCAACATCAGACCAAAGCGAAACAGGTACATACATTCGCGAAACTGCCGAACATTTCTGACCCTGGTATTCAAAGGCACCCCGATACGCATTAACTGCGACCTCTTTAGCATTTGCAGTTGCATGCGCAAAAATGAAATTTTTACCCCCGGTTTCACCAATTAATCTGGGATACGATTTATAAAGATGCAATTGATCAGCCACTTCTTTCCAGAGGTAATTAAATGTTTGGTTCGAACCGGTAAAATGAATGCCTGCAAGATCGGGTGATGCCAGCGCTACTTTACCAATTAAAGCACCACTTCCCGGAACAAAATTTATAACCCCGACAGGAAGGCCGGCTTCCTGAAATATTTTCATCAGGTAGAAATTGGATAACAAAGAGGTAGTTGCCGGTTTCCATACCGTAGTATTCCCCATCATTACAGGGGCCATATTAAGATTAGACGCTATTGAAGTGAAATTGAAGGGGCTCACGGTAAATACAAACCCTTCCAACGGCCGGAACTCCATTTTGTTCAATTGATTGAATGCCGAACGCGGCTGCATCTCATATATTTGTGAAACAAAATATGCGTTAAACTTCAGAAAATCAATTGTTTCACATACAGAATCAATTTCAGACTGATACATATTTTTACTCTGGCCTAACATTGTAGCCGCATTCATCACAGACCTGTATTTCCCCGAAATTAGTTCAGCGACTTTTAACAGAATCGACGCCCGAACTGTCCAGGAAAGATCAGACCAAATCCGATGAGCATCAAGAGCGGCATTAA
Organism: Bacteroidales bacterium; assembly: GCA_963665485.1. Lineage (GTDB taxonomy): Bacteria > Bacteroidota > Bacteroidia > Bacteroidales > UBA4417 > UBA4417. Next base: position 5,395,125 of record OY762227.1, read on the forward strand.
TAGCTAGCTGAACTTCATTTTCAGATGCTTTATAATAGGTTGCCAGCACATGAGAATGATTGTGCGGCATCCGAACCTGACCGGTTTGTGCTGTCCGGATCTCTCTACCACCAATGATCAGCGGAATTTCGATCGGGTTTTGGAGTTGCCGGTTTAGCTCTTCCTCCAGTTGCTTCCTTTCCAGGCTATCTTTTTTATACTCAAGGACAGGCTCATTCGCTGGAAGCGGGAAATTGTAGATCGCATTATTCATAAAATACTGATTTTGATTTGCATTTATCGAATTGCATTTTTTTGCAATTCGGTAACAAAAGTATCACTATTTATGAAGGTTGCAAGGAAAAAACTGAAAGTTTTATGTGCTCTGATGAAGTTTATTGGAGATAGTGAAAAAAGTGCCGGAAGTCGGAAGACAGAAGACAGAAGTTGGAAGACAGAAGTCAGAAGTCAGAAGACAGAAGTCAGAAGTCAGAAGTTGGAAGACAGAAGTCGGAAGACAGAAGGCGGAAGTTGGAAGACAGAAGTCGGAAGTCGGAAGTCAGAAGTTGGAAGTCAGAAGTCGGAAGTCGGATGTCAGAAGTCAGATGTCAGAAGTCGGAAGTCGGAAGTCGGAAGTCGGAAGTCAGAAGTCGGAAGTCGGATGTCAGAAGTCGGAAGTCGGAAGTCAGAAGTCAGAAGTCAGAAGTCGGAAGTCAGAAGTCGGAAGTCAGAAGTCGGAAGTCAGAAGTCGGAAGTCAGAAGTCGGAAGTCAGAAGTCGGAAGTCGGAAGTCGGAAGTCAGAAGTCGGAAGTCGGAAGTCAGAAGTCAGAAGTCGGAAGTCGGAAGTCAGAAGTCAGAAGTCAGAAGTCAGAAGTCAGAAGTCAGAAGTCAGAAGTCAGAAGTCGGAAGTCGGAAGTCAGGAGTTGGAAGTCGGAAGTCGGAAAGCCCGAGTAAGCAAAAGTTCCTATAGGAATGCTTAAGCTGATGCAGACAATATAAATTGGAAATCGAAATTGAAAACGTTTGTGGTTCGGACTAATAGTTATAATCGCGGAGAATTATTATTGAGGCTTTGGTTTTGAAGCTTCGGTCTTCCGACTTCCAGCCATGCAATATATCTTATGCTTCAAGTGACCAGCTTTATTTAATTTTTTCTTTTAGATCAGTGATAATGGCTTCGAATCCATTTTGGATAATTGAATCGTATTCCTGGTGAAATTTTTCGAAGGCTGCAATAATGATTTTTGCCTCAAGAGTGAGAACGGTGCTGCCACCTTCGGCACCTCCACGTGTTGGTTTGATAACAGGAAAGCCTAATTCATGCTCAATTTTATGTAGGTTATCCCAGGTTTTGCGATAAGTTAATCCCAGCTTTTTCATGGCATTGTTCAGCGAGCCGGTTTCGTCGATAGCCCGAAGCAATTCGCACTTCTTATCGCCGAGTACTCCAATATTCCCGGAGGTTTCGAGCCAGATTTTATAATTCAGATGGAGGTTATCGATTTTTGAGGTCATGGTGATGCAGTTTGTATAAATTCTGAGAGTAATTTAAAATGATTCTTTTCTTTTAGGATAAGAAACAATTATTCTGTCCTGAAAGCTGAAGCTGCAAAATATAACGGCAGAAATGTAATTTTCTGCTCAGGAATTTTCCCATAATTCGTGTCAGAAAAAACGAAAGAGTTTTCAACATTATTATATGTTTTTAGCAGCAAATGCAAGCTTTTGAGACTTCCACTTTTCCCGCTTTTCACTTCCACCGGCACTACTTTGCCTTGTTTTTCGATAAGATAATCTGTCTCAGCACTGCTGCCACTTGCTTCCCTGGCCCAATAATAAAGATCTGAATTTGTCGTTGCCAGAATTTCCTGCCCGACAAATTGTTCTGCCATAGCACCTCTGAATACGGAAAGCAAATCACTTTTCAAATATTCCTGCGAAACATTTATTCCATTAAGGTTAGCCATCAGACCAATATCAAGCATGACTGCTTTAAACTTCTTTTCTTTTGAGCTGGCTCCTAATGGAATTCCAGAAGGGTTTGCAACTTTAACCTTTTTGAATAATCTTGCAGTTTCCAGTAAATCAAATGCTTTTTTAATGGTTGGATTTGAGAATCTGTTGGCTAATTCCGAGTATTTGATTTGCTCACCAACTTTTTGCGAAACATTGAACAAAACTGAATTTAAGCATGAGCTATCAGCTTTCCCGGCATATTTGGAAAAATCCTGACGGAAGGCATTTATCAGATCCGACTGAATTTCAAATACTTCTGCCAGGCTTTTTGTCTCCTTATAGGTTTTTACACATTCAGGCATCCCGCCTATAAAAAAATACTTGCGGATTTCTTCATTTAACATATTGTGAATAGTTTCTGACAGTTCTTTTGGCTCACCAGTAATAAGATCGGCAGCTATATCATTACCGGTTGCTTTAAGAAATTCGGAAAAACTCATGGGATACATATTCAGGAGTTGAACTCTTCCCACGGGAAAAGGAATATCCTTCAAAGCAAATTCAAGTAAAGAACCTGCTGCGATTATATGGAGTTCGGGTAATTCCTCGTAAAAATAACGAAGTGAAACAATTGCTTTTGGGCATTCCTGTATTTCGTCGAAAAACAATAAGTCCTTCCCCGGGGTAATTTTTTTATTTATCAGAATTTCCAACTCGGAAATAATCCTGGCGATTTCATAATTCTTTTCGAATACGAGATGTAAATCTGGCCGTCGTTCAAAATTAAGAATATGGGTTGTACCTTCAAAACTACTATTTCCAAAAGCAGAAATAGAAAATGATTTACCTGTTTGTCGTGCTCCCCTGACTATTAAAGGCTTTCTATTCAGCTTTTCTTTCCATGCCAGCAAGCTTTTAGTGATGTTTCGTTCCATGTCCAAAAATATTCCCGATGCAAAGATAATGTATTCTTTAAAATAATGAGGTTGTTTTTAAATTTTACCTTTAAATTAATGAGGTTATTTTTAAATCTTCCTTTTAAAATAATGAGGTTATTCAAAAGATGAATTCAATAAAATTACACAGATTGAAAAAAATGGAAAGTGAGAATATTTGAGTAAAAAGCAAAAATGACTATTGAAATCCGAGTATTATTAGCTTTACTTATCTATTATTAAAATCCGACATCGTCTGCGTAGCCCCCGCCAACACAAAACTCTTAACAATAGAAACAGCCATCTCAATGCGCGGACCAAGAATTTTTTCTTCTTTTTTCGACCATTGCCCGATTACATAATCAACCTGGAAACCACGTGCATAATCCTTCCCTATGCCGAAACGAAGCCGCGACCAATCAGAGAAAAGCAGGGTTTCAATGATATGATTCAATCCGTTATGACTTCCTCCGCTGCCTTTGGTACGCAAACGCAAAACACCCAATTCGAGGTCGACATCATCCGTTACAACAAGTATATTTTCGAGCGGGATTTCCTCTTTATCCATCCAGTATTTCACGGCCTTGCCACTCAGGTTCATGTAAGTGGTTGGTTTGATGATAATAAGGAGTTTGTTTTTCAGTTTAGCTTCGGCCATATAAGCATGCCTTTCAATTGAAAATTTTACACCCAGATCGCTAGCCAACGCATCAGCTACAACAAAGCCTATATTATGACGGGTGTTAGCGTATTCCTCACCGATATTTCCCAGACCTATAATCAGATATTTTTCCATATTTATTCAATCGTATGTTTGTTGAGTTATGAACTGCCGCTTGAAAATTTCAAGCTATAAAACTCAGGTAATTTTTCCTGTCAATCACAAGGTATTCTGCTCCAGGATAATTTTTATCAAATTGGGGTGGTACTTTCTTAGTTTTTTCACCCCATTTGAATTCGAATGCCGATATTGTATTCCCTGAAGCTTCTACCCTGTCGATTTCCTGCTTAGTTGTAGTTCTCCAGAAGTAGGTATCAGTATTAACATCCTGATATTCGATTCTTTTCATCCGTTCACTCTGAAGATAGTTCTCCCAAAGAATACCGGTATCCTCCCGGGCATTCAAAGGAGAAAATCTGTTGATCAGTGCATTTCGTATTCCATTATCAACAAAATACCATTTTTTTTTCCTTGTAATTTCATTATCTGCATTTTTGCTAAATCCAGACAATGAATACATTATGAACACTTTACTAAATAAATCCAGGTACTTTTCAACTGTGTTTTTACTGATTTGCAATTCATTCCCCAATCCTTCGAGAGAAATTTCACTGCCAGTACGAAATGCAATCATTTGAAGCAAGGCAAGAATTTTATCCCGTTTTTTAATACCCTCGAAAGCAAGTATATCTTTTAACAAGTATGAATGAGTTATCTCACGAAGGTATTTCTCCTTTTCACTATTCGAATTCATAGTTAACAACTCGGGATACCCTCCGAAAACCAGTCTGCTTTCGAGTTTAGCACTAGTTTCAAAACCACCTTCATACTTATTGAATTCCATTTGGGAAATGGGAAACAGATTAAAAGCTGACATGCGACCTACCAGTGGTTCACCAACCTGATTGTTCAACTCAAACGCCGATGAACCTGTGATGAGAACTTTAACTCCAACAGTATCAACTATAAGTTTAAGTTTTTTGCCTATTTCATTGATTTCCTGCGCTTCGTCAATAATTAATAATGAATTATCACCGATCAGATTCCGGTAATTTTCTGTACTTCTGTAATTCAAAAAATCATGTGTCTGAATATCATCCCCATTTAAAAAAAGAGATTTTTCATTTACTTCAGAGTTTATCTGGTTAAGCAGGTGCGTTTTCCCCGTTCTCCTCGCACCGAGTAGTATGCTTACCTTACCTGGTTTTAGGGAATTAATGATCTTTGATTTAACAACTCTTTCTATTTGCATGGAGGATTTGTTTCTACAAAAATAGTAATAATATTTAAATTGCGTCACTATACTGACGTAATATATCTAATTTGCGTCACACTCGTGACGATTATTTATTTGACATCAAAGTATAGCAGGTCATTTTACTACAGAATCTCAAATATATCCCAGTCCATTCCCACTGTAAATCCTTTACGGAAATCAGCCAGTTGATCGTATTTCAGATTCAGTGTTTCCATTCCTTCCATATTTGTCGCAATTTCTATCAGATGTTTTCCCTTAAAATCAATAATAGTTGAATCACCCTGGTGGTTGGTTCCCTTCCCATCAACTCCAACCCTGTTAACGGCTGCAACATAACACTGGTTTTCGATGGCGCGGGCAATAAGTAACTGGCGGTATGCATAACTACGGGAAGCCGGCCAGTTAGCAACATACAACAAAATATCGTATTCATATGTTCCGTTCGACCAGGTATTTTTACTCCAGGCCGGGAAACGCAGATCGTAACAAACCAGCGGACAGATTTTCCAGCCAAACAGGTCAACAATCAGTTTTTCAGTTCCTTGCGAAAATTGTTGATGTTCGTTGCCAGGATGAAACAAATGACGTTTGTCGTAAGTTGAATATTTTCCGGTCGGTTCCATCCAGATCAGGCGGTTGTAATAGTTTCCATTCTCCAGGATAACCAGGCTGCCCGTGATGACGCAATTCATTTTGGAAGCATTTTTGGCCATCCAGTCCAAGGTTGGGCCATTCATATCTTCAGCCAGTTCGCGCGAATCAACTACAAAACCTGTGTTAAACATTTCAGGTAGAACAATCAAATCAGTTTTCCGGTCAATCTTCTGAAAGAAATCGTCAAACTTCAGCAGGTTGTTTTTTTTATCTTCCCATACCAGGTCGGGCTGGATAAGAGTTACCGTTAGATCGTACATAATATTTCGGCTGCTTTGATCAATGTTTCTTCAGTTTTGGCAAAACAAAAACGCAGTACGTGATTATCCTGTTTATCGTGATAAAACGGCGAAACCGGAACAGAGGCTACACCAAATTCCTTTGTTACCCTCACCGCGAAATCCATTTCTTTCTCCTCGGAAATGGCGCTGTAATCCAGCAACTGAAAATAAGTGCCATACGATGGTATAATTTTGAACCTTGATTCTTTGACCAGTCCTGCAAACAAATCACGTTTCTGTTGATAGAAAGAAGGCAAGTGTAAATAGTTTTCCTTGTTTTTCAAATAATCAGCAACAGCGTACTGGATAGGCGTATTGGATGCAAAAACCACAAACTGGTGAACTTTCCGAACTTCAGCCATCAATGCAGCCGGAGCCATAATAAAACCTGTTTTCCAACCTGTAGTATGAAAAGTTTTTCCGAATGAACCTATTATGAAACTGCGTTCAGCGAGCTCGGGATAATAACAAACACTTTCGTGCCTGATACCATCAAAAATCAGATGCTCGTAAACTTCGTCGCTCATCACAACGATGTTGGTGTTGCGGGTTATATGGTCGAGTTCCTTCAGATCGGCTGCGGAAAGCACACTACCGGTCGGGTTATGCGGCGTATTGATCATGATCATCTTGGTACGGCTGTTGATCAGGCTTTTTACTTCCGGCCAGTTAATCGTATAAGATGGAACTTGTAATGATGAATAACGTACAATTCCACCGCTAAGCTCAACCGCGGGAGCATAGCTGTCGTAGGCCGGCTCTATGATAATGGCCTCGTCGCCAGGATGGATCATGGCTGTTATAACACAAAAAATGCCTTCGGTGGCTCCGGCTGTAATATTAATTTCAGTTGCCGGATCGTAAGTAATTCCAAATGTATCGAAAGCTTTTGCCGCAATAGCTTCGCGCAAAGCGAGCACTCCCGGCATAGGCGCGTATTGGTTAAAACCTTTATGCATGTATTGATTCACAAGCTCAACCAACTCCATCGAAATAGGGAAATCAGGAAATCCCTGCGAAAGATTGATGGCTCCAACTTCATTAGCTAATCCCGACATTACTGCAAAAATGGATGTTCCGGCATTGGGAAGCCGTGATGTAACAAGACCCTGGAATTTCATAAAATGATAAGTTTAACGCATCAAAGGTAAAGGTTTTTGATGAGTGAATTCTTACCAGGATATTTTGCCGCTCAAGGTTTTCCCATTGGGTATAGCAATAAATTAACTGGAGTTATCATGTTAAACAAATCAGTATTCAAATTAACTTTGCTATACTTTTATACTTGTTCTATGCCAAAATGTCTCATCTTAAAATCTCTGAAAGGATTTTTCGTGCTTAGTTTTTTTATCCTAGCTTTTGCCTTTACGCAATCTGCCCAGGCCCAATTTGTGAAAGGAGCTGACGTTGGCTGGCTGCCACAGATGGAAGCATCCGGATATAAATTCTATAACAGTGCCGGCGTACAGTCAAACTGTTTGCAGATACTTAAGGATAAAGAAATCAATACCATACGTTTACGGGTTTGGGTAAATCCGTCGAATGATAAATTCAGTGGCCATTGCAGCAAAAAAGAAACCGCAATAATGGCTATGAGGGCCAAGGCTATGGGAATGCGAATAATGATAGATTTTCATTACAGCGACTCATGGGCCGATCCGAGTAAACAGACCAAACCTGCTGCATGGACAGGTCATTCTTTTGCTCAGCTGTTAAATGATGTTTACAATCACACTTTTGAGGTTCTGGATACACTCAGGCAGTGTGGAGTTACACCTGAATGGGCCCAGATTGGGAACGAGATCAGGGGCGGAATGCTATGGCCTGATGGAAGCTCATCCAACTGGACAAATTTGGGCCAGTTACTTAATAGAGGATACGATGCAGCCAAAGCAGTGGATAGTTCCATTAAAGTAATCATTCACCTGGAAGGTGGCAATGAAAACACTAAATTCCGTACCTTTTTTGATAACGCGAAAGCAAAGGGCGTAAGATATGATATTATAGGTTTATCGTATTATCCTTATTGGATATCACCTACTGGTTATAAGGATTATAATTTGTCAATTAACGATCTTGGAAACAACATGAATGATATGGCGGCAAGATATGGGAAAGATGTTATGGTTGTAGAAGTGGGTGGACTTGATACCCAGGCTCTGGATACATATAATATGCTTGTTGCTGTGATTGAAAAAACGCTGGCCGTTCCGGGTGGCAAAGGATCAGGTGTAATTTACTGGGAACCGGAGGGAGCCAAAAGCTGGAGTGGGTATTCATTAAGTTGCTGGGGATCGAATGGAAGGCCTACTGTTGCTTTAGACGCATTTCTCACAAATACTACAGGAATAAACCATTTGGAGACGCTTTCGGACATCCGTATTTATCCCAATCCATGCTCAACCGGATTATTGAACTTTGAGTTTAAATCCGTTGCGAGCTCCCATACGGTACACATTTTTGACTTAAACGGCAGGTTGCTGAAAACACAAATAATGGAAGGTTCATTAAGAAATGTGATGCAGCTGCGCTTATTGCCAGGTGTTTACATCATAAACATAGATGATGGAAAATATACCGAAAATAAAAAACTGGTAATCAGGTAGTCAAATTGTTCATGGAGTTTTAAAAGTCCAATGTATATACAACGATTTCCTGGGCCAAAGTAAAAACGAGTTTCCCATCGAATTTTCGTACCTTTACCGGCTATTTTTTGCTCATGGACGAAACAAAAAAAGCAGGCCGCTACCAGCGGATTATAAATCAACTCGAAGGATTACTTACTAAAACCAACGATCCTGTGGCACGGATGGCAACTATTGCTGCCGTGTTAAGCCATAAGTTTGACTATTTTTTCTGGTGTGGATTCTATTTTTCACACAACGATAAAATGATTGTAGGTCCTTACCAGGGGCCGGTTGCCTGCCAGGTTTTGCAAGGCACAGGTGTTTGCCTGGCTGCCGTTGAGCAAAATAAGAGTATTGTAGTTCCTGATGTTCATAAATTTCCTGGCCATATTGCCTGCGATTCACGTTCCAATTCCGAAATTGTTGTTCCTGTTCGGGATAACAAGGGTACTATTTTAGCCGTATTGGATGTAGACAGCGCTTCAGTCGATTCGTTTGATGAAATTGATCGCACCCATCTTGAAATCATAACTGCAATGATCTACCAAACCAAATAGGAATCCTGATATATTTAAGCAATGAACAATTTCGAAATATTTATTCTGGCATTGGCAATTGTTTTTAATTCGTGGACAACATACCTGAAAGCAGGAATAGTGCTTTCGGAAGAGCTTTTAACGAGGAAAGCTTATTATTCAGGCATAATGTTCATTTCTCAATTTGTACTGGCTGGTGTCGGTATTTGGGTTGGAAATAAAGTAGGCAGCTTTGAAGTACGGGTAAATATGTTAGTCAGTTTCAGCATTTTACTGATATCCGGATTGATAGCGCTTCTTTCAGCAATCAGAACCCCGGTTGAAGAAAAGACATTTGACTATGCTGACAACAAAGTACTACTGTTTTCAGCCCTTGCCGAAGGAATAACACCTTTAGTAATTGGCACAGCCATCGGGGTGCTATCCTTACATCCTTATTTACACTGGCTGGTAATAGGAATATTTTTAGCGTCAGGCATTCTGGTGGGACTTATTGGCGCAACCCGCAGGAGTTCCCGTTCGCTTAAACTCAGATTAGGGCCTGTTAGTGGCCTCCTGCTGCTAGCTGCTGCGATAAAACTAATATTAAATGTCACAACATTCTGAAGTCAAACAATATAAAACCATAACAATCATATACAATCACAAATAATTTAATCAATTACATGCATCGAAATTTACTTACTCTTCTGCTTATTACTTTTTTGGGAATTACTCAAGCCCAGCCACCTGCCGGATATTATGCTACCGCAACTGGAAAAACAGGCGCTGACTTAAAAACAGCCTTGTATGATATAATTAAAGGACATACTTCACTAAGTTATAGTGCCTTATGGACGGCTTTTAAAACATCTGATCAGAAACCAGATGGAAAAGTATGGGATATGTACTCTAATTGTACCTTTACATTTGGGACGAATCAATGTGGTAATTATAGTAGTGAGTGCGATTGCTATAACCGTGAGCACTCATGGCCTAAAAGCTGGTTTAATGAGGGAACTCCCATGTACACAGATATGTTCCATCTTGTTCCAACAGATGGAAAGGTAAATGGAATGAGAAGTAACTATCCCTTTGGTGAAGTAAGTACCCCATCATATACTTCCGAAAACGGCAGCAAGTTGGGTTCTTGCAGTTTCCCTGGGTACACAGGTATAGTGTTTGAACCTATTGATGAATACAAAGGAGATTTTGCACGAAATTATTTCTACATGGCAACCCGATACGAAAATGTAATATCCAGTTGGCATTCCAACGAAAGTAATGCCGAAGCTATACTTCAACCAAACTCCTATCCGGTTTTTGAAACATGGTTTGTCAACCTGCTTCTCAAATGGAATACAAATGACCCGGTTAGCCAGAAAGAAATTGACAGGAACAATGTAATATACACCTCTTTCCAGCATAACCGCAACCCGTATATTGATCATCCCGAATATGCTAATCTGGTTTGGAGTCCTAATACAGGTATTGCTGAAACGCCAGCTTACCTTTCACTTCAAGTTTACCCCAACCCTGTTTCCGAAATGTGTACTGTATCTATGCCAGCTAATATTAACCAACAAAATGCAGCTTTCACTGTTTATTCGTCAACAGGCGCTCCTGTTTTTGCCCCTGTAACAATATCGGGCAGCAAGGCAGTTCTGCATCTTGAAAATGCACCTTCAGGATTTTATCTTGTCAGGCTCACGAACGAGAACTACAGTACAATTTACCAGGCACGGATTATAAAAAAATAATACATTCAATACTTTGCAAACCATACGACTTACAAAAGAATTTAAATTCGAAATGGCCCATGCCCTGAAAGGATACGACGGGCTTTGCCGCAATATTCACGGGCACTCATACGAACTGCTGGTTACGGTTACCGGCATTCCAGTTATGGACAAATTATCCTCAAAACTTGGAATGGTTATGGATTTCGGTGACCTGAAGAAAATAGTACGTAAAAGTATTATTGATGAATTCGATCATGCGCTGGTACTTAACCGTGAATCAGCAGATGATTTTAATGTTGATGCTGAGATGTTCGGACGAACTATACTGGTCGATTACCAGCCTACCAGCGAAAATATGCTTATCGATTTTGTGGCAAGGCTGAAGGATAAAATGCCGGCAGAAGTCAAACTACATCATTTGCTCCTTCGCGAAACGGTTACTTCGTATGCTGAATGGGTTGCAACGGATAATGAAAAATAATGTGGGATTTGGGATGTTAGATGTGGAATGTCGGAGGTAGGAGGATGAATTTAAAAGTCCACTATTTCCTATTTTCCATTAACTATTCCATATTAACCATTAACTTTTTAATCCCCCGAATCCAGTTTCATTTTAATTCTGGAAGCCAGGATATCAATAGCTACTTTATTTTCGCCTCCCTGCGGAACAATGATATCGGCATTTCGTTTTGTGGGTTCTATAAACTGAAGATGCATCGGCTTCACCCAACGGGTATAATGCTCAAGAACCTGCATAGGATCGCGGCCACGTTCAACCGTATCGCGGCGTATAATACGCATCAGCCTGTCGTCGCTTTCGGCATCAACAAACACTTTGATATCCATGCGTTTGGTCAATTCCGGATCGCTGTAAATTAAAATACCTTCAATAATTATAACCTTACGAGGCTCAATCCTTACTGTTTCCTTAAGCCTGGCGCATTCAATATAGGAATAAACAGGCATTTCGATACTTTTTCCCTGGCGCAGCTCGTCAATATGCTGCACCAAAAGGTCCCACTCAATAGAATTCGGATGGTCGAAGTTGATACTGAGTTTTTCTTCCGGCGAGAGATGTCCGTTGTCCCAGTAATAAGCATCCTGTGGAATCACAGCAACGGAATTTTTGGGTAAGCGTTTAATAATTTCGCGTACAACTGTAGTTTTACCACATCCCGAGCCACCGGCGATTCCTATAATTAACATACTATGAGTGGATTAAAAATATTTTTGTGAGAAGCTTATGATTTGTAAAAGTAAAAAAAGCCCCGGATTATCGGAGCTTTCTTTGTGAATAAACAAATATTTTAATTTGGACTGCTGAAATTTATAGTTCTACAAAACAATAAGCACTGTTTACTGCGGAATCTTTCACTTCAGCTAAGCCCTGAGCATGAGCATTCCGGAATCCATTTTAGTACAGGAAGCTAAGTAAAATACCTGCTGCAACAGCACTTCCGATAACTCCAGCCACATTTGGACCCATGGCATGCATCAGAAGATGATTGGTCTTCTCGTATTCCAACCCTACAACCTGAGATACCCTTGCACTTGCCGGAACCGCAGACACCCCCGCATTCCCTATAAGCGGATTAATTTTATTGCCTTCTTTCAGAAACAGGTTAAAGATTTTAACAAACATCACACCTCCAAAGGTCGCAATTGCAAAAGATAAAGCACCGATCGCAAATATTCCAACTGATTTAGGCGTTAAAAAGGTAGTTGCCTGTGTAGAAGCTCCAACAGTGAGTCCCAGTAGAATAGTTATTATATCTATCAGCGGGCCTTTGGCTGTATCGGCAAGACGCTTTGTTACTGTGCTTTCTTTGAGCAGGTTACCTAAAAACAGCATTCCCAACAAAGGAATTGCAGCCGGAACAATAAAGCAGGTAAACAACATCCCGATAATCGGAAAGATTATTTTTTCCCGTTTGGAAACTGAGCGTGCTGGTTTCATCCGGATTAAACGTTCCTTTGGAGTAGTAAGTAATCTCATGATAGGCGGTTGTATTACAGGTACAAGAGCCATATAGGAATAAGCGGAAACTGCTATAGCACCTAGCAGTTCAGGTGCAAGTTTAGATGTGAGAAAGATAGCAGTAGGACCATCGGCACCACCAATGATACCAATTGCACCGGCTTCGGATGGTGAATATCCCAGGGCAAGAGCACAGGCGTAAGCACCAAAAATACCTAACTGAGCCGCAGCTCCGACAAGCATGAGTTTAGGATTGGAAATCAATGATGAGAAATCGGTCATGGCACCAATGCCTAGAAAAATAATTGGCGGATATATACCATACCTTACCCCGAAATACAGATAGTTTAACACACTCCCGCTTTGGTATATCCCAATCTCCGAATTTAGCGGATCACCTTCGACAATATGTTCGGCTCCCAGAAAAGGAATATTCCCAACCAGGATGCCAAAACCTATTGGTACAAGCAACATAGGCTCGAATCCCTTGGCTATAGCCAGATAAATAAATACCAAACCTACAATGATCATAATCAAATGACCTACCGTAAAGTTGGCGAAGGCTGTATACCCTATGAAAAAAGCTATATGATCGGACATAAATGTCCATATATTTCCTGTGGTTCCCATAGCTTATTCTCCGATTACAATAAGAATATCACCTTCCATAACACTGTCACCTTTACTTACTTTTATAAGGGTAACCCGTCCTTCTTTATCAGCATTGATGACATTTTCCATTTTCATGGCCTCAAGCATTAAAAGCTTCTGGCCTATTTTCACAGTATCACCTTCACGAACATACATCTCGAGAATAACTCCCGGCAATGGCGATTTGATATTACCAGTACCTTTTGGAGCTGTAGGGTTTGCTGTTTTAGCCATCGAAGGATGCGAATCCGTGGAGGGGACTGCCATGGTCCTTACTAATTTTGGCGTTTTCGGACTCTGCATTTTCCTGTCGATCTCAACAGAATAGGCCACACCGTTTATTGCTACTTCAGCAATATTATCTTCGATCCCAATAATTTCGGCATCGTATATATTACCATTTATAGTGAATTTAAAGTTCTTCATTTTCTAGCTTTTAGGGGTTCTGCGTAATCCATAAATTTTTGAACTCCAAGGTGAGTATGTTTTAGCTGCATTTTTGAAAGTCATTACTGCGTCCTCCAATCCCTGCAACTCCATCTGATAAAGGTACAATGCCATGGATATGGCGGCAAGAGTTTCGTCCGGGATATCGACAGTCACATTCGTTACCTGATCATTTGGATGACGCCTTTTCTTAAAGCGCTTTTTAAAGTCGACATTGTACAACTTGGCTAAGTATTTAAACGTAATGTACAGGAGTATGAGAGAAGAGAAAACTATGGTCATGGCAATAACTGCCATTGCGATTCCGGAAGGATCCATCCGGCCAAATTCCTCAGCTGCTGCGCTTTGCACATGTGTTCCGGATTCTTCAAGCAGAAGTATTGATAGGGTCATAACGGAAGGTTTGAATGTTTCTTAGGCGGGTTGATATCCTTCTTGGTGGATAATGCCTGGAAAGCCCGAATAACTCTGAACCGGGTGTTGCGCGGAACAATGATATCATCGATAAAACCATATTTTGCTGCATCATAGGGATTTGCGAATTTGGTTTTGTACTCATTTTCATATTTATGAAATTCAACTTCCCTTTCGGATGGATCTTCAATTTCGGCAAGCTTTTTATGGTAAAGCACTTCAATAGCGCCTTTAGGCCCCATAACCGCAATTTCGGCTGAAGGCCAGGCGTAATTTATATCCCCACGCAAATGTTTTGAGCTCATAACATCATAAGCACCACCATATGCTTTACGCAGTATAACGGTTACTTTGGGAACGGTTGCTTCACCATAAGCAAACAGCAATTTAGCTCCATGAATAATTATCCCGCCATATTCCTGTGCCGTGCCCGGAAGGAATCCGGGAACATCAACCAATGTTAGAATAGGAACATTGAATGCGTCGCAGAAGCGAACAAAGCGAGCTGCTTTGCGCGAAGCGTTAATGTCGAGAACGCCAGCCAGGTAATTGGGCTGGTTGGCCACTATACCAACTGACATTCCATTAAACCGCGCAAATCCGACAACAATATTAGGTGCAAAGTGGCGGGCAACTTCCAGAAATTCATTATTATCCGCAATCAGATGGATTACATCTTTTACATCATAAGGTTTGTTCGGATTTTCCGGAACGATTTCATTTAATGATTCTTCCAGTCGATCAATAGGATCAATACAGGGAACCATTGGTGGATCCTCGAGGTTATTCTGTGGCAGGTAACTTAGTATTTTACGCAGCAGGAGTATGCCTTCCTGCTCATCTTCAGCTACAAAGTGCGAAACTCCGGATTTGGATCCATGAACCATAGCTCCACCCAGTTCGTCGTCAGTAACAACCTCACCGGTAACTGTTTTTACTACTTTAGGGCCGGTTACAAACATATAGCTGTTTGTTTTCGACATAATAATAAAATCAGTAAGGGCAGGACTGTAAACAGCACCACCGGCACAAGGACCAAAAATAGCCGATAGCTGAGGTATCACACCCGAAGCCATGATATTACGCTGGAAAATCTCAGCATAACCTGCCAGGCTTTGAATGCCTTCCTGTATGCGGGCTCCGCCTGAATCGTTAATTCCGATTACAGGCGCGCCTACTTTCATTGCCTGGTCCATGACCTTACAAATCTTTTTGGCATACATTTCGCTTAATGATCCGCCGAAAACAGTAAAATCCTGTGAGAAAACATATACCAGGCGTCCGTCAATAGTACCATAACCGGTAACTACTCCATCCGAAAGGTATTGTTCCTTCTGGATGCCGAAATCGGTACAGCGGTGTGAAACAAACATATCGAATTCTTCGAAGCTGCCTTCGTCAAGTAATAAATCGATGCGTTCGCGGGCAGTGAGTTTCCCTTTTTTGTGCTGGGAGTCAATACGTTTCTGGCCGCCACCCAGTTTTGCAAGCTCACGTTTATCAAGCAGTTGCTTGATTTTGTCTTCAATAGCCATTTTGTAGTAATAGGTTTTGGGGGTTAGGGGTTAGGATTTAGAGGAAAAGGCTGTATGCACCAGGCACCAGTCCCCAAGCTCCATACTCTAAATATTTTTATTTTCGCAGAGTTCAGTAAGTACACCGAAAGTTGATTTTGGATGAAGGAAACCAATACTCATGCCTTCAGCGCCTTTGCGCGACTGTTTGTCGATAAGCTGTATTCCGTTTGCTTCGGTTTCGGCTAAAGCGTTTTCAATATCCTTCACAGCAAAAGCGATGTGATGGATGCCTTCCCCTTTTTTCTCAAGAAATTTGCCAATCGGTCCTTCAGGATCCGTACTTTCAAGTAATTCGATCTTGGTTTGTCCCACCATAAAGAAGGCAGTCTTTACCCGCTGGTCGGCAACTTCTTCAACAGCATAACATTTCAGACCAAATACTTTTTCCCAATACGGGATACTGGTTTCCAGACTTTTAACTGCAATTCCGATGTGTTCGATGTGTGATAAATTCATTGGTTTTATTTTTTTGCAAAATTAATTTCTTTTTGTTATTGAAATAACAATAGGTGAAGAAATAAGTTCAAAATCCATAATATGGAATTATTCCATATAAGTAAATATAAGTAATTGTGTTATAAGAATTTGACCAACCAGCTACCTATATCGATATTACCATAATATTCAAGTTAGAATATTAGACCGATCCTAAACCGAATAAGAAAATGACCTACTTATAAGGTTTACGGCTTTTTATTCAGGTTATTATAATGATGTGTATAAGATTTGTTTGTAATTTTGATGTTCACATTAACAGAGACCAGGCTGGAAAAAGCAGGTGCTATGAATACCTAAAATGCTTTCTAAGACCGCTTACTCAAGAATGTAAAACAAGACTAGTTTGAGAAGAACGGAAATTTATGGTTCATTTCAGATTGATGTTAGTCTTAATGCCGGACTTAGATTATGATTAAACCCAAAATTGCACATTTCAGTTTTCTACTTGCATTCCTATTCATCTTCTTATTTATAAAAAGATCAGATTGCCAAACCTCCGGATCGATATTGATAACCGGAGATTTTCAGAATGTCCCATTGATAAGTTTCCTGAATGAGATTGAAAATAATTATGGTGTTAAAGCATATTATGATCCTGAATGGTTCAAAGACATAACCATCAATCAAAATTTTACGAATACGCCTTTAGTAAAAGCCGTTGATCGTGTTATTTCTGGAACCGAATATCAATATTATGTTGTACAGGGTGAATATATTTTTCTGCCTAAGAAAGAAGTGGCTGATCTTAAAGGAAAATCAAACCTGCATCAGTCGAACAATTCGCAAAAGCAAACGAATACTGATTCAGATTTTACTACTATAGGAAGCATAAGCACGAAAGGCAATTCAAAATTTGCCGAAATCAAAGGACATATACTAAACGGTACTACTAACGAATCAATTCCCGGCGCTTCCATCTACATTAAGAATCTAAACGTAGGCACAACCTCCAATATCGACGGCAGTTACACGCTCAAATTGCCGGTAGGGAGTTATAAAATTACCGTTGAATGCCTGGGACTGGAGGCTACTTTCTTCAATGTCAAACTTTTGGGTAGTGGCAATTATGATATTTCACTTTTCGAAAAATCAGTCAAACTCGACGAAGTTGAAGTCTGGGCCCGCCGGCCTGACCAGAATATTTCCAATAATCAAATGAGCCTGGTACAGTTGGACCGGAAAGCCATCAAGCAAATTCCGGCAATGATGGGGACAAAAGATATCCTGAAAAGCCTCACCATGTTACCGGGAGTAAAATCTGTAGGTGAGTTCGGAGCCGAAATTAACGTGCGTGGAGGAGCCAACGACCAGAATCTGATTTTAATTGAAGGAGCGCCGGTTTTCAATACGGCCCATTTATTTGGATTGGTTTCAGTTATAAGTTCTGATGCCATTTCAAATGTTTCACTCTTCAAGGGCGACATTCCGGCTAAATACGGTGAAAGGGTTTCGTCAATTGTAACAATAGATCTTAAACATGATAACGACAAAGCATTTCACGCAAGTGGCGGCATTGGGATACTTGACAGCCGACTAAACCTCGAAATTCCGGTAATAAAAAACAGATTATCCATATTAACGGGAGGACGTTCGACATATTCCAATTACCTGCTGCATTTAATGCCGGATGTGAACCTAAAAAACAGTACTGCCAGTTTTTACGATTTCAATACCTTAATTAACTGGAAAATCAACAAAAAAAACAGTTTGTCCCTTTTCTATTATCGAAGTTATGATGTAATGGCGTACGCGTCGGAGTTAAATTACAATTATGGCAATGATATCGGCACACTGAAATGGAGCCATGAATTTAGTTACAGGTTGAACGCAACCTTGAATGTAAGTTTCAGCAAATACAATATTAACAAGTATGATATCAAAAATGATTTTGAAAAAAGCACTACCGTTTCGGACCTGAATTATAAAACTGCCAGGCTGAACTTTACATATTCGCCTGGTAAAAACAAATTTGACTTTGGAATTCAAACCATTTACTACCAGATACAACCAGGTAAAATAAATCCTTCGGATTCGAACTCGCTGATTCTCCCATATAAACTGAATATGGAACAAGCTTTGGAGAACGCTGTATACCTGACAGATAGCTACGAGATAAACAAACAAATAAGTATTACTGCCGGCCTGAGGTTTTCAGTTTATAGTTTGCTTGGAGCAAATACAATTTACCAGTATCAGTCCGGCGTCACAAAGTCAGTTTACTCTGTAACAGATTCAACGGTGTATAGGAATAAAGATGTTATAACATCTTTTCAAGGCATTGAACCCCGTATTTCAATCAAATACCGGGCGAACATGGCCAGTTCGGTTAAACTCAGCTACAACCGCTCGAATCAATATATCTCCCTGATTTCGTATTCTTCCGTTTCCACTCCCGAAGACAGGTGGAAACTGAGTGATCCTTATTTCAAACCGCTGGTATGCGACCAGATTGCACTAGGTTATTTCCGGAATTTTAGGCAAAACACCTTTGAAACTTCAGTGGAATTGTATTATAAAAACATTAAAAACCTGGTTGAATATAAAAACGGAGCCGAACTCACGTTAAACTCACATCTTGAGACAGCCGTTATAAACGCGGAAGGAAAGAACTACGGAGTAGAGGTTCTGATTAAAAAAAATTCCGGGAAACTCGACGGCTGGGTTAGTTACACCTATTCGCGATCTTTCAAAAAGACATCCGGTATCTATTCCGAAGAAACAATAAACAATAATTCTTACTATCCTTCGGGTTATGACAAGCCACATAATTTAACCGTTATGTCAACCTATCATTTCAACCGGCGATGGAGGGCCTCAGCTAATTTCAGCTTTAATTCGGGAAGAGCCATTACGTTACCTGAGTATAAATACCAGGTTGGCACCAACTGGGTGATTGAATATTCCGACCGTAACAAATACCGCCTGCCGGCCTACCATCGCCTTGATTTATCCATAAGCCTGGATGAGACTTTACGACTAAAAAAGAAGTGGAAAGGAAGCTGGACCTTATCAATATTAAATGTTTACGGGCGTAAAAACGCGTATTCAATTTTTTATAAAAAAGACCAGCCTTCCTCAGCAAATGACTACCGCATGTACAGCTTATATAAAATGTATATCATAGGTAAACCCATCCCGACCCTCACTTATAACTTTATTTTCTAACCGGCTTTAAATGAGACAATGAAGAATTCGAAATTGTTGCTTTGGGGAATCATACTTTTACTGGCAGTTACTTCGTGCCAGGTAATTTATGATGATCCGTCCATTCAACAGGATAAAACTGTATTAACCGTTACAGGCAGAGTAACAAATGGTCCGGGGCCATATTATATCCGCCTGTCGAACGCATTGCCATTCAACACTCAATACACCACTCTCGCCAAGGATATAGCTGTAAAGGGAGCAAAAGTAACTATCGAGGATAATGCTGGCAATTCCGAAGTGCTGTCGGAACAGTCGACGGGTATTTATGCAACCTCAGCTACTGGTTTACAAGGTGTTGTCGGCAGGACATACACTCTTACAATAGTAACTAAAGCAGGCGATACATATAAATCCAGTCCCTGTTACTTAAATGAATCCTTACCAATAGATTCAGTTTATTACCAGGAAGCTACGAATCAAACCCTGAGTACAACCACATCAGGAGTAACTACTGAGAGTGGAGTGAACGTTTACGCGGATCTCACTTCGGTAAAAAAACAGGCGATTTACTGCAAATTCGAAACACGTGTCATCAGGGAACTTTATGGCAACGAATATCCGAATGGCCCTCATGAGCCGGAAGTCCGCGTATATCACTGGGCTGTAAATCAACTGGAAGAAATACCTGTTCTGGCCGCTACTATTAACCAGGCTAATACTATGATCAAAAAACAATTGCTTGGTTTCATGGCTAAAGATGAGATGTCGAATAACCCTGCAAAATTTGAATCTTTCAGCATGATGGGCCGCGTTGTGAGCTGCTACTCTTATTCTTTATCCGAAGAAGCCTATTTGTACTACACTCATCTTCGCGAACAATTAACTGCAGAGAATAAGTTATTTGATCCGATCAGCACAAATCTGATAAGCAATATTAAATGTGAAAATGATGCCTCAAAAAAAGTGTTCGGTTTATTCGAAGTCTCCGGAAAATCTGCTAAACACAGCTTCCTGAGATATAATACGGGCGACATGCTGATTCATTCCAAAAACGTTGATTACTCGCCTGATAACGTGATTAATGGAGTTTCGCGTGATCATCCACCAGATTATGATAGCATCCCGACATTTTGGCAACAACTTTAATGCCCCCGGTATAGTTGATTCTCTTATAAGTTTAAAGAATTCAGAAAGAATGAAAGTTGTACAATCATTTGTTTTTACACTAATAACCTTTTTCTTCTTTATTTCATCTAAAGCAAGTGCCCGGGAAATTGCATTTGTTCACCTGAACAAGAGCGCATTTGTTTCAGGCGAAAGCATATTTTTTAAAGCATATTTATTGAATACCGATGACTTAATTGCCAATTCTGGCAGCCAGATCTTATATGTTCAAATAACCGATCCTGTAAATAAAAAGAACCTTGTATTTCGATCGGGCATCAATAAAAACGGTACTTGTAATGGCGCGATTCCAATCCCGGATACATTAAATACCGGTTACTATTTGCTGACAGCTTATACCAACGGCATGCGCAACTTTAATCCGGGGCAAGCTTTTACAACAAGGATTTTAATCATTAACCAGGCCCAGCTTGTTCCAGAGGAATTGAATTCAATAGCTGTATCAGAACCATCTGATTCAATAGTTAAGACTTCCTTTGCCACAAATATTTCATCAAATATTGAAATAATTCCGAATAAAAAGGTTTACCGAACCAGGGAAAAAGTAACATTGGAATTTAAAAACCTGGCAGATCTGCAATCCATGACAAATGTCTCAATAAGCGTCAGCAGGAAAAATCCGTTAAATCAACCGGAATCCATTGAAACCAATATCAGCTCGTATTTACCTTATATCTCGAACAAAATAAAGGATGAAAAAGATCATCTAAACCATAATCCTGCTACTCTTTTTTGCAAATACACTACAGAAAACAGGGGATTTATCTTTACGGGTTACCTATTCGAAAAGACTTCCAAAAAGCCCGTAAGTAAGGCAACTGTATTGCTGACTGTGCCTGATAGTATTGCAAATTTAAAATACGCCATTACCGATTCTTCCGGAAAGTTCAATTTTCTACTTGAACAAAAATACAACAACAGGGAACTGATAGTACAGCTTATGGATTCGCCTGTACCAGTTGAGAATACTATGATATTACCTGAAAGTAAAGCCTATGCGCCGGAATACTCAAATCTCCCGACAACTACACTGGATTCAGCCTGTTCTGATTTTATAACTTCATGCCAGCAACTGGCAATGATAAATAAAATCTATGCTCCCAACAGCAAAACAGATACCTTATTATCAGAAATGCCACTTCAGAATTATTCTTTTTACGGAAAAGCGGACGAAATAATTAAACCTTCTGATTTTCTCGAAATGCCAAATCTTGAGGACATAGTTGCAAATATTGTACGTAACGCCAGGTATAAAGTTACCGAGAACCAATCAACTCTGCTTGTGGCGGATAAGTATTCGAATCAATTCCGGGAAGGTAACAATGCGCTGGTGTTGCTTAACAATGTTCCGGTTTTTGATTACAGCATAATAAGGCCCCTGGGGTCGAAACAAATTCAGCGGATTGAATTAAAAACCAAACGAATGTATTATGGTGATTTGGAGATATTTGGAATATTTTCCATTTTCGCAAAAGAGAACTATCTCCCGTTTTTAAAATCAGCGAATAAGGTATTTTCATTTCCGAATGAAGTTCTGAGTCCATTGAAAAACGACATTTCTCCTGATTATAGCATTGAAGTTAAAAGAAATTCTAAAATACCTGATTTCAGGCCAACGCTGTATTGGAATCCTGATTTTGAGATTAAAAATAAGGTGAAAAATACGATAGAGTTTTATACTTCTGATTTAAAAACAAGCTACGAAATAGTTGTCCAGGGCATTTCACAAGATGGGATTCCATTAAGCACCAGGGCAACCATTGAAGTTCGATAATAAAATTATTTATGACAAAAAGCATTTCTGTTTTAATCCTTATTCTGAGCATATCGGCCAGGTTAATTGCTCAACCGAGCTATGACTGCGGGAACAAGACATTAGCAAAATCGCTGGAAGAAAAATTGTCAGGCTATGTTTTAAATCAGCTTTTGGATAACAAGCAATATTTTTCCCGTGACTGGTACGAGGCAACAGTAACGCTGAATGATGGAAGAACAATTACCGGTGAATGGTTACGCTACAATGGTTTTCTGGATAAGTTCATCTGGCTGAAAAAGACCACAAACCAGCAGTTGATTCTAAATGATGAAATCATTGAGAAAGTTCAACTGAATTCAGGGAATGTAGTCGGCAACAGTTATTTTGAACGGCTTAAAGTGAAACGCTGGTACGATACAGATTCAGTTTTTGCCTTTTTAGAAGTGCTTTGCAAAGGTCCGATTTCTCTTTATGCCCAACGAAAAATAACTGATAGCCAGAGTTCTAACGAGTTTATGAGTGATTATTTGTATTTTATCACAATCAACAATACCCGGTTAACTGCTGTTAAGCCTCGGAAAAACAGTTTATTTGCCTCGTTGGGTGAATACAAAGACGAATGTAAGCAAGCTCTGAAGAAAGCAAATCTGGGCGTAAACAACGAAGCTGATTTAATCAGAGCGATAGAATATCTTAACAAAACTGCTGATTTCAGGAAATAGAAAGCGCTAACTTATCAAGCTGAGCTACCAATTTTATAAATCAGGCATATTCATCCTTAAAGTCTGATAGTCAGCAAAATCAGAAATCACTATTGTTTCAATACTGCCTTGGAGAAAATATACGCCGGAATTTTCTGATCGAAAAGAATAGAATTCATCTTAAATTCTGTTCCATTACCTTGCTTAAGCATATCCTTATAAACGATGGTTGTCGGAAACCAGCGTCCCTGGATTTGTTTCACATCTTTAAGTTCCGTTCGCTTCAGCAACTGATTGCTTTTGGCGTACATTTCCTGTTGCAACGGGATAAACCTCTCGGCATCAACCCATATTTTTTGCGAATAGTAAGCCACGTCATTAACTTTAGCAGTAAGTTGCAATAAAAAAGTATTACGGTCACCAATTTTTTCTTCCTTTAATACAACTGCATTATAAATGTCGGAGAGTTTTCGGTCGTCCATCATGTCTTCGTACGAAAGATCGCTTCCCATAACCGATTGCCTGAGCAGGTGGCCCGAAATCTGGATAATACGATCCGTGGAAGGAGAATAAATCCAGAGTTGCCCTTCTAATTTCAGCATTTTGGTTCCTTTTTCGGCTGCAGGTGAAAGGTATTCCGAAAAAGATTTTTCTGTTCCTTCCGACCAAGTCTTTGATGTCAACGTCCGGCTGCTGCGCTTTCCATGGATGGTCATTGAAGATTCAGTTATCCGGTTTTTTGACGACATATTCCTGTCCACTTTATCGAGGATGTTTTTTGCATCCTGTGAAAAGCCAGGGATACTAAATAAGAATGTTATTATTATCAGGCCAGGTTTATTCATTTGTAAATTTGTTTGATATTTATTCCACTCAGTATTTTTATTCGCCAAGGCACCAGGGTCATGCAGGGAATGTAAAGCTTTAAACCTCCAGCTCTTTAAACAACTGGGCTGTATTTCTTTTATAAATGGCAATTCCTGCCAGCGCATTTCCCAAAACCATCGAGAAAACTCCGGGAATAAATCCGATGTAAAACGCGGTTGGAGTTATCCTTGTTCTCACAACGGTTGGCATCATTAAAGTAGACCGCTGCATCATATCACCAAGATCGAGGCCAACACACTGCAGATAATAAGATGCACTTAAGCCTGTGAGTGTTCCAACAATAGATCCGATACTTCCTATTAACAATCCTTCATAAAGAAGGGTCAGATAAATATGTTTTTTCTCTTCGCCCAATGCCAATCGAACACCAAATTCGTTGTATCGGCGTAAACCGCCTAATAAGCCAGCATTCCAAAGCACTATTGACATGGCCATTACAAATATAAACACCATGATTGCGCCCATGGCATTGGCAATATCAAGATACTCAGCCATGCCTCCCTGGTCACGCAGACGGATCATTTGCGGAGCATACTCATCCTTGTCAGCTTTATATTTCTGATTGAAATTATTCATTAATACCGTAGCTTTTTTATCGTCGTAAACACCGTTAGTAAAATATCCGAGTATTTCACCTGCTGCGCCTTCCATTCCCAATGCTTTTCTGATATCGGTGATATCGGCAATAATTGCCCCGCGATCCAAAACGCTGGAACCAAAACGAACGGTTCCGGCTACGATAAAGTTACTGAACGCCATTCCTCCGTCCATTGTTGTACTAAATAGTGTAAACGCATCGCCGGGCCTTACCTTGAATTTAGTCGCAAAATCGTTGGTAATCAGAGCTTCACCCGGTTTTGAAGGAAGTTTCCCATCCAGGATAGCACCTTGCAACCTGAATCGTTCGATCTCGGTCGAACCAGGAGAAAAGAGATTTATCGCCCACCCAACAACCGGACCTTGCGCTCGTGTTTCGCCTTTTTCAACCGGGAAATCAATTAACCCACCGAAACGGATACGGCACACCCAATCCAGACCTGGATAATCACTTTTCAACTTATTAACTAATGGATCGGCATCGAGTAGCGCCAGGTCATTAGGCATTTGTTCGTAGTCCTTCGCATAGGCCCGCGACATCACTTTAAGGTGACCCGAATTGAAGCTGGCATTCATTTCTATACTATCGCCCAAAGCTCCGGTAATCCAGCCGTGCAGCAGCACGGTAAGCGCAACTCCCAATGCAACAACTATGATCGGCAAAAGGCTGCGACTCTTATCATTCAGGATTCCTTTAAACAGAAATTTTATCATTGTATTTTGCCTTTAAGCGCATCGGTGGGTCTCATTTTCGAAATGCGCCTGGTGGGAAAGTAACTTACAATTGTAGCAGAAATTACAACCAACAGAATGGTAGAAACCAGCATTCCGAGGCTGTAGAAAGGGATTATTTTTTCAGATATGGCAACACCCGCCTGGTCAGCGGATTTGGGCATAGGAATACCTGTTTTATTAATAAAAAGCATAAGAGGGATTCCATACAGTGAACCCAGGATCAGTGCCAGAATGCTATGCACGCTTCCTTCAACTGTAAAAAGCATTATAACTTTGGCTCTTGTCATTCCAAGAGCGATATAAGTTCCGATTTCTTTCTGACGGCGGAAAATTGACAAAACCTGCGTATCGAATATGGCCAGCAACGCTATTGAAAGAAGCAGCAAATATACAATTTGCGAACTACCTTTCTTAGCATTTATCATTTCGTCAAAATCTTTCAACAGAAACTTTGTATTCCTGAATGTCCATCCTTTAATTCCCGTGTTGTTGAGTGTGCCGGCAGCTACTAGCAAGGTCGCTTCATCTTTCATTCCCGTCATTTCCTGTAAAGTAGGAAGCGGAATATAAACCTGGCTTATATCCACTGTCGGGACGTTCGAATTAAAAATGTTACTTATCAGGACTTCTCGTGCATCAAAAGTACCGTTTACATCGCGCCAACGGACAAGAACATGATCTCCTTTTTTGAGATGCGCCGATTCAGCCATACGTTTTCCAATCAGGGCCGGAATTTCTCCGTTTTGAGCTTTGAGCGAAGCAGAAGGAATCATCAGTATTTTCTGGTTCGGATCAATGCCTTTCAGCAAAATATTCAGCATCCGGCCCTGTGGATATGCTGTTGCCTGTGTAATCAGTAATGGTGTAAGTTGATTTGCTTTTACCAGTCTCGCAGCTTCGCCGGTTACCGTAGCATGTGCATCCTGAAGACTGAACGGATCGTACCTGTCGTATAATGGGTGCCAGAACTGCCCGTTTCCGGTTTCCCATGCCAGGGTATCGCTCCGCCCCTGCCGGTTCCAGCCATCAAGCATGCCGTTGTAAAAAACGATCACTACAAAAGCAAACGACAGCACCGACACATTCAGCCAGGTACGTAATCCTGCTCCGATAAGGTTTTTAAAAGCAAGTTTAAAGGCTAACATGACTTATTGTTTTTGATTCTGGCACTGATTCATCTTTTTCAACCATTCCATCCTTCAAATGGATAATACGATCGAGATACTGCATCACTTTTTCATCATGCGTGGCAAAAATGAACGTGGTATTCAGTTCCCGGTTAAGTTTTTTCATGGTCTGAATAATATGATGGGAGTTTGCCGCGTCAAGGTTAGCCGAAGGTTCATCCGCCAGCACTATTTCCGGCCTTTTTACCATGGCGCGGGCAATTGAAACCCGCTGGCATTCGCCGCCGGATAATTGAGCGGGTTTTGAGCCAGCTTTTTCGGCAAGGCCAACCCAATCCAACGCCTCCATCACCATTTTTTGACGCTCAGCTATGGTATGTTTCTGCAAAAGCAAAGCAAATTCCACATTATCAAAAACAGTATAAACAGGAAGCAGGTTATAGGTCTGAAAGATAAAACCAATGTGAAAATTACGCAATACAGCCGACTGTTTATGGGTAAGCTCACTGACCGAATTTCCCAACACAATGGCTTTACCTTCAGTAGGATTATCGAGTGAGCCAATGATGTTCAGCAAAGTAGTCTTTCCTGAGCCGCTTGGGCCGACCAATCCTGTGAATTCACCCTTACCAAATATCAGATTTATATTCCGCAGGGCTGTAAAATCACCTTCCCCCATATGGAATCGCTTGGTAAGATTTACTATTTTAATGATTTCGGAGTCTTGCATAGGTGTTGGGGTTTAGTTACTTGCTTCCAGTTTCATGTTTCCAATTTCCAGTTTCTTGTTTCCAGTCTCCAGTTTCCAGTTTCCAGTTTCCAGTTTCTTTTTTCCATTTTCAATTCACTAATGATTAAAAACCATCATAATCTGAATTCCTTTCCCTGATGTTATAATGTTCTTAGTATTCTGAAGCGGCATTCTATAATCTTCGGGATTCCAGAAAGCCATAAAATACATGTCAAACTTTTTAAACAGGTGTTTCCAGTTTATAAAATTATAAAAGGTATTATTTGTCCAGTCGCGGTAAAATACTGCATTCAGCTGATTATTGATATCAGTGGGATATGAGAAACTTAGTCCGGAAAAGGACAGTCGTTCATTTAAATTAAATGCTACCTTCCCATAACCGTAAACCATATGCTCGAAAACAGCGTTGAGCCCATTTCCTATGCCAAAAGTGTAATCGGTGCCAACCGTAAATATTTCCTGGTTGGTAGCTATTCCTGAGTTGATAGATTTATGTATCCATGCACTTTCGAACCAAACTCCTGGTCCGACATCCCATTTTCCATCTAACCCGATCCGTTGTTCTGGCGTTTTTGAAGTTCCGTCAACAGAATCTGATAACAAGCGTGTATCAGCCTGGCGAAAATGGCAGCTAAATGCCGCATCGCCTTTTAATAGCGGAACCTGGATTCTTCCACCAAATTCGGGAGTTTTGGGCGATGTTTTTGCAAGCTCCCATGTTTTTGTTTCTTTATTGCCATATAAACCCCAAAACCAGATATTGGCATTATTCAGGAAATAATACCTTCCAAGTAAGCCCCAGACTCCATTGGTAATCTGCAAAGGATCGCGCGGATCAAGCTGGTCGAACCACATAAGCGGTCGAAGCATGGCTGCCGAACCAAAATTGATTTTCTGCAGGCCAATACGTAACTCAAACTGGCTTGAGGAATATCTGGCCCACATTCTGTATGCACGGAGCGAAGCATCGGCATTCGCAGAGTCGAAAGGATGAAAACCGCTGTTGCCACTGAGGCTGGCTGAAGCTTCAAAATCCAAAAGCCTGCTTTTCGGCAATTCTATTTTATAATTTAAAGTAGGAATATACCTTGCTCCTACCCAAACCGGCATATCGATTGTAGGATTCAGATTTATCCAACCTGAAACCTGGCCTTTGAAAACAATAGTATCGCTTGCCCGGGATTTGAGTGACAGGCAAAAACAAATTATGAATGCTGAAATACACGCAATGCTTTTCATACCAGGAATGTGATGAAATCCGTAAGAACAAATCACCTGACCAGTAAAAAGGAAATCACACTATGATCGGCTGCAAACTTACTCATTCTATAATCAATAATTAACCCTTTTCCCTCACTATTTATTGGTTAGTAACTTATAAAGATTGCTGGCTTTGTTGAAAGTCCTTTGGGAAGTTATGCAATCCGGAAAAACTATTTTTCAAGTAACGTTAGAGCAGGAAACAAAAATGAAGAAAAAAAATGCCGGAAGTTTCCCGGCATTTTCGTTTGAATTTTAAGGCTATTTATAACAATTTACTTAACAGGATACTGTGGTACAGGAGGAAATGTAAACGGATGTTCTTTTATTTTCTGCAGAACAACCTCAATTGCTTTATCCAGCTGATTATCCTTTCCAGCCATTACCGAAGCCGGGTCATTATCGATCAGGATATCAGGATCCGCTCCATGATTCTCAACCAGCCACTTTCCTTCTTTTCCGTAAAAACAATTGTTGGACTGATTTACAGTTCCGTTGTCAATGGTTGTTTGCGCATTTATTATTCCTACGAGACCGCCCCACGAAGGAACACCAACCACAGTACCAAGTTTATTTGCTTTAAAATCCTCAATAAATGCCTCGCCGTCCGAGCCATTGTATTCATTGGAGATGGCAACGTACGGCCCGGTTGAGGTGCTTCCCGGATACCTGAAAGGCGCCATACCCTGCAGAACATTATTGGCTGTCATTTTACGTTCAAGCTTATCAATCATAAAGTATTCAGTCCAGCCACCGGAATTTCTTCGCACGTCAATAATGAGTCCTTCCTTATACCGGAACGCGCGCCAGTATTTATCGAACTCACCAACTCCGCCTGAGCCCATTGCATTAATATGCATATAGCCAACTTTACCATCGGTTTTCTTAGCTATATAATTGATATTGTCCGTAATCCAGCGGAAATACCTTAACTGGCTGTTGTTACGTATTGGCTTAATTTCATAGGATTTTGCTCCTTCTTTGGTAGGTTTACTGTTAACGGTAACGGTAACAGTTTGCCCGGGAACCACTTGCAGGAATTTCGAATAATCTTCAGGAGCTTTTATCTCGTTGCCGTTAATTGCAATGAGGTAATCGCCTTCCTTAAGTTCAACATCCGGACGAACCAGCGGCGATTTCAGATCAAGATTGTATTCAGTAGGGCCATAGATTTTGTCAAACTTGTATAATCCTGAAGATTTTTCGGGAACGAAATCAGCACCCAGCCAACCTGTGAAAACTTTTGTTTCAGGCATCTTCGCCGGACCCATATCACCGCCGCCAACGTAAGTATGCGAAACACTTATTTCGCCAACCATCTGCGACAGCAACCAGTTTAATTCCTCGCGCGAGGAAAGGTATGGAATATAGGCCCTGAATTTTTCACCCATTGCTTTCCAGTCGTGGCCATGAAAGTTTTTATCGTAGAAAAAATCGCGGTACCAGCGCCAGGTATCATTAAATATCTGGTTCCATTCGGCGATATTATTCACAGTGTAGCTCATTCCTTCAAGGCTAAGCTTGCTGCCGCAGGCTTTTGATCTATATGCGTCTTCAACCGAGGTGGTATAACAATCCGCATCTTTCTGGATTATCATACGCGTTCTGTCAGCTGATAAATCGAAATTTTTGATCTTATCGTTCAGAACTACCAATGATTTTGACGACATATCGAAAATATTCAAAGTCCATTTAGTCTTGTTTCCAGGGTTAAAAATCTGTTCATACTCATCTTCTGTAAAATTTTCAACAGAGCTCCACATCACTTTCCCGTTTCCAGCTTTCAAGAAAAAGAAATTACCTGGCTCAATCGGAAGTGGATATGTTCTTGCCGAAATTCCATCAATATCGATCCTGAACTGATCATCCGCTTTCTTTTCTTCCTTTGTGATTGGATCTTCAAAAGGAGGCGTTTCATGATCCCGTAACTGCACAACCATTACCTGCTGAGGAGTTGCCATCACGTGGTTGTCTTCATAAAAATCCATATGCAGTTCAAAATTCCGGCTCGAAACATAATAAAGATATTTCCCGTTCGCGTCGAAGGATGGATAAAGGTTATCGAAGAAATCGCTCGTTAAAGCGTACTTTTTCTTCTGCTCCAGGTTGTAGATGTAGACGACATTATTACGGTTGAAATTGGTAAAACTGTATGTAATCCATTTGCTGTCGGGCGACCAGCTGTAATCGCTTTCTTCCCACACAAATTCATCGTTCTTCAACTGGTTTGATCTGTCAACCTCAACCAGTTTTTTAGAATCTACCTCCACATAAAAAATCGCAAATTCCTTGTTTCCAAACAGGATTTTCTTTCCGTCGGGCGACCATGCGAGATGGTAAACGAATTTATCAAGTTTCGTTGTGAGTTGGTTCCACTCGCCGCCTTCGGTGCTTTGCATATAAAGCTGGTATTCGCCGGTTTTGTCCGAGAAGAAGGCTATCCATTTCCCGTCGGGCGAAATCTGTGGATACATTTCCCGTGTGCCGGGAGTATTGGATATATTTTTTGTAGTTCCTTTAGCAGCTGGTATCGTAAATATATCGCCCCGCGATTCTAGCACTGCAGTTTTCCCGTCGTTCGAAATATTTACCGAGTGAACATACTCTTTCGGATTTATAACCCTGTCTCTCATCCGCCATCTGTCGGAAGGTATAGTTACGGATATTTTTTTAGCCTGGCTCGTCTTTGTATCATAAATATTCAGGTAACCGCTTTGAACAAAGACTATTTGTTCGCCGTCGTTCTCGGCCCACATCACATCAAAATCGGTATAGCTGGTTAATTGTTTAATAGCTTTCGTTGTAAGGTTTTCAACATAAAGGTTGGCGATTCCATTGGTGCGGTCCGAAACAAAATACATGTTATTTCCTATCCACATCGGGTAACTGTTCTTCCCCACATAATCCGAAATGGCCGTAAACTGTTTTTGTTTGAAATCGTACATCCAGATATCCTGGTACTGTCCGCCTTTGTAGCGTTTCCAGTAATATTCCTCGCTTCCTTTCCGGCAGTACAGCATTTTGCTTCCATCTGTATTATAACTGCACAGGCCGCCCCTGTCGATAGGGAACCGTTCGGGTGCAGAGCCTTCCTTGTTTACAAAGTAAAGTTCGGGATCGCGTGAAATGAAATTTTCAAACGATGAACGAAACACTATCCGCTTGCCATCCGTTGTCCAGGCAATGGACTGCGCCGAACCCGGAGTATATGTTAACCGCACAGGTTCACCGCCTTCGGCAGGCATAACATATACGCCATAGGATCCATCGTATCCCGCAGTAAAGGCTATTGATTTCCCGTCGGGCGAAAACCTGGCAGAAAATTCGTTGCCCGGAAAGCTTGTAAGTCGCGTGGCCACACCTCCGCTTGTGTTGACCAGCCAAAGATCATTTTCATAGGTAAATACAATTTTATCCTTGTAGATATCGGGATAAGTCATCAATCTTCCTTCGTCGGCTGCCAGAACTACCTGAACAGTGAAGAATAGGAATAAAAAGGTTGCGATCAGAGTTTTCATTTTATATTCTTTGAATATTAAGTGATAAAATTAGGTAAAAATGATACCGGCAAAAGAAAAATATTTGGATGAAAAATAAGATAATGAATTTCTTCAGGAATATCGGAAAGCCCTGAAACCAAAAATAAGGCAATAAGGTTAAATCCCTTAAATAATCCGTTACTACTAGGGTTTAATAAAGGATAATGTTTTTTATGATTAATAGAAACCTGTTCCTATCAAGCGAAAATTGCAACCGGACTAATCGTCAGAAGTCAGGAAACAGATCACCAAAATTTCGTTTTGAAAAGTTAAAATGCTACAAACGGCTGCTACAACAGCAGTACTGTTCATACAAAAAAGGCCGGACAATGCCGGCTTTTAAAATTCTAAAAAATTAGTTTAATCTTTCTTTTCAATTAGTTGCAATTTTACCTATTCCACCGTTACCGATTTCGCCAAATTCCTCGGTTGATCTACATTGCAGCCACGCAACAATGCAATATGATACGAGAGCAGCTGAAGCGGAATAGTAGCCAACAATGGCACCAGCATCTCATCGCATTCCGGGATTTCTATGCAGTAATCGGCTAGCGCGCGCACATCTTCATCACCTTCGGAAACAATAGCTATGATTTTACCCTTGCGGGCTTTCACTTCCATTATATTGCTTACAACCTTCTCGTACTGACCTCTGCGTGTAGCGATAACAACCACAGGCATTTCTTCATCTATCAGGGCGATGGGTCCGTGTTTCATTTCGGCGGCAGGATAACCTTCGGCATGAATATAGGAAATCTCCTTTAGTTTTAGCGATCCTTCCAAAGCAATCGGGAAATTAATTCCACGGCCAAGGTACAAAGCATTGCTTGCCTTGCTGAACACTTTGGCAATTGATTTAACCTGGTCGTTGCAAAGGAGGGTTTTTTCAATTTTTTCAGGTATAGTGTTGAATTCATGCAACATACGGTAATACCGCGAAGCAGATATGGTACCTTTCTTTTCGGCAAGCATAAGAGCAAGCAATGTAAGAATAGTAACCTGCGAAGTAAATGCTTTGGTTGATGCTACGCCGATTTCCGGCCCGGCATGGGTGTAAGAACCGGCGTGAGTTGCCCGTGCAATGGATGATCCTACAACATTGCAAATCCCGATAATGGTCGCCCCTTTCGATTTAGCCATTTCAATGGCTGCAAGTGTATCGGCTGTTTCGCCCGATTGCGAAATGGCAATTACAATATCGTCTTCATAAATCAGCGGGTTACGGTACCGGAATTCAGATGCATATTCAACTTCAACAGGAATGCGGGCCAGTTCTTCAATTAAATACTCGCCTACTATGCCTGCATGCCACGAAGTTCCGCAACCTACAATAATGATGCGTCGTGCCGAGAGAAACTTCCGCAGGTAATCCTGAATGCCCCCCAGAACAATTATTCCCTGGTCCATATGCAAACGGCCACGCATGCTGTCTTTCACAGTACGCGACTGCTCATAAATTTCCTTTAACATAAAATGATCGAAGCCGCCTTTTTCGAGGGCGCTCAGGTTAACTTCCAGCGTTTGCACGTACGGAGTTTTCTCAATATCGGCAATAGTGCGGATTTTCAGTCCTTCGGCCAGGCTGATGGAAATAACTTCTTCGTCGCCGGGATAAACAACCTGTCGTGTATACTCTACAATCGGCGCGGCATCGGAAGCAATAAAAAATTCACCTTCGCCAATACCTACAACCATAGGGCTGCCTTTACGCGCGGCTATCAGTAGATCAGGTTCATCCTGCGAAATAATAACGATGGCATAAGCTCCGGTAACCTGGGTAAGAGCAATACGTACAGCTTCGGCAAGTGTCTGCTTTTCGTGTGCCATAATATCTTCAATCAGGTACATCAGCACTTCGGTATCCGTATCACTCCTGAAAATATAACCTCTCTGCTGGAGTTCCTGTTTCAGAACATTATAATTTTCGATAATTCCGTTATGGATGATTGCCATTTTTTCGGTTGATGAATAATGGGGATGGGCATTCACATCGTTAGGTTCGCCGTGTGTAGCCCAGCGTGTATGCGCTATGCCAATGGTGGCGGAAACGTCGAGGTCTTCGAGCATGGCATCAAGGTCCGAAACCTTTCCTTTTGTTTTGAAAACTTTTAATGACCCGTTCAGTAACGCAACTCCCGCGCTGTCGTAACCCCGGTATTCTAACCGGTGCAGACCTCCCAGTAAAATCGGGCAAGCTTGTTTTTTACCAATGTAAGCAACAATTCCACACATACTATTTCAGAATAAATGATTAATCAACTTTTGTACAATTTCCAATACCTTTATAAAGCATAGTTTCACTCCAATGGGCAAAAATACGAAATGTTCCCTGACTGTAATGAGTCAGGACAACATTTCTGACGAACTCTTTTTATATTCTTCTTATAACTTACTAATTGTCTGATATTAGCTACCCATGTTTCTCTTATTCCCTGAACAATAGAAATTGAAATTACCAAGATCGTGCCAATACACGGAAAATCCTGACCGAGTCAGTTTAATATTCTGATTTAAAAGCCTTTATTACGACTACACTCCCGAAAATAGAATGGAACCATCCTGAATAATTTCTCAAAATGGCAAAAATTTCCCTGAAAAGGCAAAAAGAGGTAAGGAGAGGTTCTGAATATCTTTAACCTGGGGAAACCCCGGGAAGCACGCTAATAAAGATAATTGCTGAGCTATAGGGTGTTAATTCCCATTATGAAAAGGAAACATACCACAATATAGTATTTCTCAGTTCTTGAATCAATGATTCAGAATAATATATTGAACTTCAAATAATTCAATAAAACTCCGGATTCCGGAACTCGAATCTTGTTTAAAAATACTATTTAAGTTTCGTATACCGCAGGTATAGTTTCATATCTGATTGCCCTGAAGCTGTGCCGTTTAAAACCAGGCGGGCGCCGTTCATTCCAGAACTTGGAATTATCAGGTGCAGTCCGTTATTGTTGACTTGTCCTAATAAGAGCTGCTGTATATAACGTGTCAGACGAAAACGATATGAATTTGAACCTTTGTCGTAAATACCATCGAAATACCCGGAGCCTTCGTCTTCATCAACAATGGCATATGGGCTGGTAGTTCCTTTTTCGCCTACACCGCGCAACGAAATGTACGCGGGCGGTGTAAATTCATCTGATATTGACGTGTTGCCAAGTACAAGTTGGGCATCGTTAAGTACCATCGTTGAAGGATCGAAACTCTGTTTTAAATAAGGAAATTCGATTTTTATTTTAATTCCTCCCATTCCCTGCGCATACAGAAACTGCTGCCCTAGTGAAGTATTGCCTTCAATTTGGTCCTTTAACTGTGGGATAGCTTCCGCATATCCGTTATGATCGTAGTTCTGAAAATGAGAACAACTGGAGTTCACATAAAAAGTTGCAGATTTTACAGTATCGCCGGGATTATGATAATACATTTTAATGTAGCTGGATGTTGTGGCTATATCGAAACCAACAATACAACCTTTACCTGGTGTATTCTGACGATCGGCGACTATACTGATACCTTTGAAAGACTTGGCAAATGCACTGGCAGTATTCAGGGATGTAGTATCAGTTGCTAGAACAAGATTTCCAAAATTTGAATTAATGGGGATTCTAAGTGTTGCTACATGTTTTGCCCCACTATAATATACGCTATCGTGAGGTCGGGGCTGGAAGGTAATTGACCCAAATTCATTATTCTCCTCGTAAGCGATAGCCCTGTTGGAATACGAATGTATTGAATCCAGTAAAGGCTCGGCAAGGTGATACACATGGAATGTCGTATTGCTGATAGTGTCTCCGTAGGAGGTTTTATACGGAAGATAAATATAAGCAGAATCGAATACAGGGTTTGTTCCAAACCTGGTGCGGGTGAGAGAAGTTATAACCTGTGAATGAAATTTAGCTTCAGTACGACCAAATATGGGATCGTACATACTCCCGATCTGGGCATAATTGAGATTAAGAGTATATACGGAATCGTCGGGAATTGAATATGCCCTGATTTGAACAGTGTCCGTATAACCCATACTCAATAGTTCTCCCGGATCAAGAAGTTTTGTTCCTATAGGTGTGATTTCTTTGGTACATGAGGCGATTACTAGCGATACCAGGGCAACCAGCACTAAATGGTGAAGGGAAATTAGCCTTTTCAAGATTGAAATTTTTATTTGTAAATAAATTGTATGAAGAAAGGGACAGATTAATTATGTAAAACCTTCTCGTAAAACTCGTTATATACCTGGATGTAATTATCCTCTCCCTGGAATGGGAGTGTTGGTTTTCCTGACTGTTCAACATACTCTGCCAATTCGCTGTTAATTTGCTGGCTGGCAAGTATCACTCCGTCCGACAAATCGATTGCGGCTTTCATCAGGCTCACAAAGTCAGGTTTTTTAAAATGTTTCAAATCCTTGAGCGCGATATTTTCATGCTTTAATTTCGCCTGGAGATTGGCGTGCAAAGGCTCGGTAAAATCATCGTCATAAATCGAAGTAACTACCCTGGAGCCCGCAAAAAGAGGATTTTCGTGGTATACTTTTTTGATATAAACCGGTGTGAGCGCCGACATCCATCCATGGCAATGAACAATATCCGGGCTCCAGCCAAGTTTCTTTACAGTTTCTATGACTCCCCTGGCAAAAAAGATAGCGCGTTCGTCATTATCCTCAAAAAACACATTGTTTTTATCGCGGTAAACGTATTTACGGTGAAAATAATCTTCGTTATCAATAAAATAGATTTGCATCCTGGCCTGCTGAATCGAAGCTACTTTGATGATAAGTGAGTGGTCGGTATCGTCAATAATCAGGTTCATGCCCGAAAGACGAATTACCTCATGAAGTTGGTTCCTTCGTTCATTAATGCTACCAAACCTGGGCATAAAAGTTCGGATTTCACGACCTTTTTCCTGAATGCCTTGCGGTAAATGCCTGGAAATAAGCCCCATTGGGCTATCCTTCATGAAAGGGGTTATATCCTGTGTTACAAATAGAATCTTTGTTTTCTCCATGGTAAGCTATTCACAATATTGTGATTGCAAAGTTAGTAAATTAATTGGTACTGAACCAATAAGAGACGAAACAGAGTATGTTAAATTTAGTTATAAACAAATATACTTCACACATCAGGAAGACTTCACAATCAGGTGGAAAGCATTTAGATTCAACAATATTAAAAGATTAACCGGCCCGACTATACCCAAAATCGAAGGTGTTAATATTTCATAAAAGAAGTACCTGAATTATTCTTCCGCCAGGATCGGATAATTTGAGATTACAATTTTATCAGGCCTGCAACATGAATTAAGATAGGATTTTAACGGATAAGAGTAAGAAGGTTCAAAAAAGAGAAAGGTTGAGATTTAGCCATTTGAGCTTAAACCCAACCTTTCTTCAAGTTCCGGATAAGGATTTATCCTATCCCGGATTTTATCACAGCTTAAATCCTCACACTATCAATATTTTCTTTTTGAATACATCTTTACCAGCCTGAACCATTATGATATAGATGCCGGTTTTGAAAGTCTGATCTAACTGGTATGATCCTTCGCCAGGTACAGAAGTACTGAATAATTGTCTTCCCGAAAGGTCGAAAACAGATATTTTAGCCTTGTTAGCTGTGGTGTTAAGAACCACAGAAATTAACCCATTTGCTCCGCTGGCAGCCATAGCAGCCGAAGCAGTATTCTCCGGCAATCCTGTTGTTAGAGCCTCCTGAACTACAAGTGAACTTAGGGTAACAACACCCGGATATTTCCTGGCCATAGCCCCATAAAATGTTACCTGACCGGTTCCGGTTACAGGAGCAATCCAGCTGAAAGTCCAGCTTTTAGTAGTGCTGCTTGCATTACTTTGCGCAATATATTTGGATCCCGAAACAAGCGTACTACCTGTACCTGCCACCAGTGTACCAAGTTGTGTGCCTGAAGCATTCTGCGGCGATACTTCGAACCCATATTTACCAGAACCTGCTATATTATTGGTCACTGTAATAAGGTATGTTTGTCCGGCAACATATCCGGCTGCCGGTATATTGGAAGTAATAAGACCAGCAGTAATTGTTGCTGTCCCTCCATGGCATTTTGCGCAATTGGCTCCATCACCGGGGGAACCGGTTACAGAAGCCGGAACAGCGGAAGGGAACATGAAAGCGAAACTACTGAACAATATAACAACAGCAGAAAAGAGAATCAATGGTAAATGTTTGGGTTTCATAGTTTTAATTTTTAGCGTTAGTTAGTATTAGTTGGTATTACAATAGTTTCCTCTAAAGTTGAAAAGGATTGTATATTTTACTATTATATGCACAAAGATATATATAACGATCCATACTGTCTTTACACGATTTCATGAAAATGTTATATCATTCTAACAGGCAGCTAAACTGTATTGGTGGCATCAATTTCATTTAAAAATTAAAGGCTGTCTCCGAATATAGAGACAGCCTTTAAGAAAAATCAATCCTGAAAACGTGTTTTATTGTATTTCAGGGTTTCTTGCTATTTTGTTTGATTTCCTTCTTTTCAACCTGATCTTTATTTCATACGCAATAATATACATGGCAGGCACAAATAATAAAGTCAGAAAAGTAGCAAAACTGAGTCCGAAAATGATGGTCCAGGATAATGGTCCCCAGAACATAACGTTGTCACCACCAATGTGAATCTGAGGATTAAGTTGTGTAAACATGGTTGCAAAGTTGAGGTTAAACCCAACAGCCAGAGGAACTAGCCCCAATATGGTAGCAGTCGCTGTAAGAATTACAGGAGTTATACGTGTTAATCCAGCTTGAACAATGGCTTCACGGGTTTTCAATCCGCGCTCTTTCAGTGTGTCGATAAACTCGACAATCAATATACCGTTTCGCACCACTATACCTCCCAGCGCAACAATTCCCAAACCTGTCATAATGATTGAAATTGACATATTGAAAATCACAATTCCCAAAAGCACCCCTATTACGCTGAAAATAACTTCGCTCAGGATGATCACAGTTTTACTGATTGAGTTAAACTGTGTTATCAGGATAAAGAAGATAAGTCCGATAGCTATAAGCATGGCCATTCCAAGGAATGCCGAAGTTTCGGCCTGGTCTTCCTGCTCACCGGTAAGTTTTATCTGTACACCTTCATGAACAGGGAAGTCGGCAGCCAGTTTTTTAATCTGTGCCACAATTTCGTTGGCTGTGTAACCAGTCATGACATCGCTCGACAAGGTAATAATCCTTTTCAGGTTCTGCCGTTTTATGCCACCATAGGAATCCACGTAATCAATTGTTGCTACTGATGACAAAGGTATTTGTCTGAGTAATCCTGAATTCATATCACGGTAAGTGATTTTAGTGTTTATCAGGTTGTTTATATTAGCACGTGTATCCATTGAATACCTGAGTTGTATCGGGAACTCGTCTTCGTCCATTTTATATTTTGAGACTTCTTTACCAAGCACGGCATTGTTTAGTTCCATTGCAATGGTCCGGGTTGAGATTCCTTCGTTATTAGCCCGTACACGGTCGATATTAATCGCGATTTCGGGTTTATTTTCCTGGAAATCGCTCTTCAGATCTTCGACACCGGGTATCTGCAGCGAATCGAGATAGTTCTTAAATCCACTTGCATCGGCAATAAGCTCGGGTAAGTTTTCTCCGGTAATTTCAATGTTCACAGGCTTTCCGGTCGGAGGACCTGAACGGTTTTTCTCGGTCGATATTTCGGCACCGGGTATTCCTTTTACTTCCTTGCGAATCAGATCAAGGTATTCGGTAGTGTTTCGCCCGATTCGGTTTTTATACTCCACAAAGTTAACCGTAACTTTACCTTTTTCGGCACTCAGGCTTCGGCTGAAATCCATATCATCACCAGCGCCAAGAGCTATATTGGTAATAACCGATTCAACATCAGGATTGTTTTTACCAAGGACTTTTATTACCCTTTGTTCAACGATTCTGGTAACCGAATCGGTAATTTTCTGATCCGTACCTACAGGCATCTTTACCCTTACATTAATAGCATTAGGCATATTATCAGGGAAAAACAGCACTTTAGGATTTCGCAAACCGGTAGCTATAAAAGTCAGGAAAAGTAACGTAACCACACCTGCAAGTAAATACCAGGGGTTTCTTCCTCTTAGAAATAGTCGCAATTGCTTTTCGTATAACCGCATAAACCAAGGCCATGCTGTTTCCTGCCACCATTTGATATATGGTTTCAATAAAGTGTGGAAAAACAATACAAGAATTGCTACAAACACCATAAAATTCGCGATACCAAAAGCCGTTTCGCTGTGATTTGAGGCGTAAAAAGCATAACTGACAAGAGCTAAAAGTAACGCGCCTCCTATTTCAACAAACATCCTTTTTCGGAATTTCTTTTTATCAGGAGCATCGAATTCGTGTTTCATAAACGAAACAGCAAATACGGGATTGATAACGTATGCTACAAAAAGTGAAGCAAAAAGTGTAATGATAAGCGTTACAGGTATGTAGAACATAAACTTACCCACAATACCGGGCCAGAAAGCCAGGGGAAAGAAAGGAGCAAGAGTTGTTAATGTGCCTGACAAAATCGGTAAGAACACCTCCCCTGCTGCCTGTTTTGCCGCGAGTATGATATTGGGCTGCTTTTGATGCGTTCGGTGTATGTTTTCAATAACTACAATGGCATCGTCGACCACAATACCGAGCGCAAATATTAAACCGAACATAACAATCATGTTCATTGTAAACCCGAGTGCCGGCATCACCATAAATGCAATTGCCATTGAGAGAGGAACAGCGAGTCCAACGAAAAATGCGTTGGTTATTCCCATGAAGAACATCAGTACAATGGTTACCAGTATCATACCTATAATAATGGTATTATTGAGTTCCTCGAGTGTGTTTCGGGTATAACGCGACTGCTCACCGGAGAGAGTTACCTTCAGGTCTTTTGGGAATTCCTTGTTAACCAGGTCATCTTTAAGAATTGACTTAATTTTATCAGAAGCTTCAAGCAGGTTTTTACCGCTTTTTTTAACTACATTTAAAGTAATTACGTTCTGACCGTTAAGCCGCGAAAAGCTTTCCTGCTCTTTAAACGTGTCTTTTACTTCAGCTACGTCCTTCAGATAAACCGAAGCTCCGCTTCCTGATTTAATGACAATGTTACGTATTACATCCATGTCCTTAAACTGTCCCTGAACACGGATGGATCTCTTCATACCGAAAGTAGTAATATTACCAGCCGAGATCGTCAGGTTTTCGGAGGCAATAGCGTTTCCGATATCGGTTAAACTTATACTTGCTGCCTGG
This sequence comes from Bacteroidales bacterium, assembly GCA_963665485.1. Lineage (GTDB taxonomy): Bacteria > Bacteroidota > Bacteroidia > Bacteroidales > UBA4417 > UBA4417. The sequence goes on from OY762227.1 coordinate 5,436,328, forward strand.
GCTTTGTACATATCCACATTGATCTGAATTTCACGTTCAAGTGCGCCTACAATATCAACGCGGGTGATTTCATTCAGCGATTCAATCCGATCCTGGGCAATATCTGCATATTTTTTCAGCTGGTCCAGATCATAATTTCCTGAAATCTGGATATACATAATTGGAATTTCCGAAAAATCGATATCGTTAACAAGCGGATCGCTGGGAAGGTTATTCGGAAGATCGGATTTGCTTTTATCAACTGCGTCTTTAACCCTTTGCTTTGCTTCAGGAACGGCCACATCTGTATTGAACTCAACTGCGATGGACGAAAAATCCTGCAATGAATTACTGGTAATTTTCTTAACGCCGTTAATCCCTTTCAGTTGCTTTTCGATAGGGCGGGTTACCAGGTTCTCCATATCCTCAGGCGAAGTGCCGGGATAGGGCGTGTTAACAAGGATAGTCGGGATCACAATTTCGGGAAACTGCTCCTTTGGAATGCTGTTGTAACTGCTTATACCAAGCAATGTGATGAAAACAGCCAGCACATAAATACTGGTTTTGTTATCAATAGCCCAGCTTGTCGCAAAAAACTCTTTGAAATTATTTTTCATATTTGTCTTGTCTATATTTTTCAAAAAAGGGAATCCCCGTTTTATTTTAGTTGACCTGAATTAGCTCACCATCGATCAGGCTGTTAAACCCGGTTGTGATAATTTTATCTCCGGCGGTAACTCCTGCTGTAATTTCGGCAAGTCCGTTGTAAGTGCTTCCAACAGTAACCGGAAGCCTGCGGGCAACAGCTTTGCCACTTTCTTCTCTGGCTACATAAATAAACTTACCGGATTGAGATTCCCTGATAAGTGTAATGGGAACTGCGAATGCAGAAGGGTTACGGTAGTCGTTGATTTTAACAACAGCCATCATATTGGCGCGGTATTCTACCTTGCTTGGACCTAGGCGGACTTCGCTCTGAAAAGTACGGTTAACCGGGTTAATATATTTGCTGGTAAAGCGTATCTGTGAAGCAATCTCTGTATTGAAATCAGGGAAAAACACAATTACTTTATCACCTGGTTTTACCTTAGGAGCATAGGCTTCGGCTATTTCGGCTACCACTTTTACACTTGAAAAGTTAACTACACGAATTGCAGGCAGTCCAGGAGAAGCCATCTGTCCCACTTTCAGGTTTACTTCTTCAACACTTCCGTTTATAGGAGATTTGATGCGGGTCATTTCCAGCTGATCATTCAAGGTAGCAAGGGCTTTTTCAAGATTTTCCTTGGTGTTTTTTGAAGTCAGGTACTGTACTTCGCTGCCGATTTGTTTGTCCCAGAGTGATTTTTGCTTGTTGTACAGGTTTGTTGCAAAATCGAGCTGTTGTTTTGTACTCGCAATTTGCTGCTGCATTACTGAATTATCAATTTGTGCCAGCACTTGTCCTTTGCGAACAGCATCACCTTCTTTAACGTATACGGCTGTAATAGAGCCGGCCATCTGCGCTGAAACAGCAATATTGTCTTCGCCGTCAACTTTGCCTTGTACTTCAAGGAAATGATTGAAGACTTCCGGTTTTGCTTCGGTGATCGAAACAGGAGTTACTTTACTCGATTTTGTGGTATCGCTAACCTGCAATTCGGTTTCGAGCGCCTTAATTTTAATGGCTAATTCATCATGTTGTTTTTTGAGTTTGGCTAATTCTGATTTTTTGTCAGTTGGTTTACTGCATGCTGAAAAAAGCAGAAGCAGGATAAAACTAAGGTATAGGATATTGTTTTTCATATTCGGTTATATTTTGTTTTGTTATTTACTTTTAGAATTGGGTAAGCGCTTTAATTGTTCAGGAGTTTATCGAGTTTGTTTTTTGAAACCAGGAGGGTATATAGAGCGGTAAAGTAATTCTTTTGCGCACTGAGGTATTGGTTCTGAGCGTTGGTCAGGTCCATACTTGAGGAAAGCCCTTCCTTATATTTAACAAGGGTTTTGTCATAAATCCTGTTGGTGAGTTCAATGTTACGTTTCTCATTTACAAACTGATCGTAAGCCGAATTAAAACTATTGCGTGAATTTATAAAATCAAGTTCCAATCCACTGGCAACATTTGATTTGGCATTTTTTATCTTTTCCAGTTCCATTTCCCGTTGCTGAACCTGAACATTACGCATCCCGCTCGAAAATATGGGAACATTCAGAGAAAGTCCTGCCATATCTTTCATTGTAAAATCAATACCAGCCTGTTTAAGGTTTTCTGTATGCTTGTAAAATGCAGCTAAGGAGGGCAGATAGGCGCTCTTTTGCCTTTTAAGGTTTAACACTCCGGCAGCTTCCTGGTTCTCCATAATCTTATAGCTAATATGGTTTTGAACCTGGAACTGTTTTGAGGTGATCGATACAATATCTGCCAGTCCTATAACATCTTCTAGCTTATCTGTAAGCGTAAGAGTATTCCCGAATGGCAATCCAAGCTGAAACTTAAGTAAGTCGTACGATGCAGAAATCTGGTCATTAATCGAACGGATTCCATTTTCCAAGGTATTCACAGTAAGTTCTAACTGATCAAGATCTGTATTTTCGATAAATCCCTGCTTGTTCATCTCTTTCATATCAGAGAGTGTTTTAGTAACATTAACAAGTGACTGGGAAAGAATTTCCTTGTTTTGCTCCATCAAAAGTACCAGGAAGTATGAATTAGCTACTGATTCTTTAACATCAGCCGTTGTTGATATCAGGCTGTTTTGTGATATCTGGTAGAATACTTTCGAAGCCTGAAGCCCCACAATGTATTCACCACTGAAAACCAATTGTGAAACATTAAAATTAACCGTGGCATTATCTCTTACACCAAGTGGTATTGAAGGGCTAGGAACATAGTTCTGAAAAATAGAATCATTAGCAGCTCCAGTAGGTACGGCTGCTTGTGTAGATTCATCTCTTTTGTTTGCAATGTGAAGCACAGGGCCAAAATTCAGTTCCGGTAATTTCCCAAATAGGTGGGTGTAAGTTCCGGAAGCGCTAATCTGAGGTAAACCAGAGGCTTTTGTTTCCCAGATTTTCTTTTCAGCCAGCTTAATATCCAGTTGCGCATTTTTCATACTGGTATTATTCTGCAGGGCATATTCCTGCGCCTGTTTCAGACTGAATGAATTAGCCGTTGCCTTATTATCCTGTGCCAAAGCAGACATCTGCAAAGCAAACAGCACATATGCCGCTAACGTAGTAGTGATGATTGGTAATTTCATAGATCAGATATTGTTGTTTAACATTTTTGTTTGTTTCTCATAATAGGCAAGTCCTTCGGCATTGGCGATTCCCCGGATATGGTTGTCGAACATCACCTGGAACACTTTTTCGAATCCAAAATTAACCGAAGATAAAAATTCGGGATCATGAACATCGATCAACTTCTGAATGTAAAGCCTGGCTACCAGGTCAACATCCATATCATTACGGTATATACCTTCTGAAATTCCCTGGATAAAATTCTGTTTTACCTGTTCAAATACGTGATCGCGTTTTCGTATGATGAACTCCCGGTAAATGGCAGGATAGTATTTTTGCAATTCATACGCATTAATAGGGTTCATGTCTTTCAACTGTATGCTTACATTTTTACTAACGGCTAAAAGAATATCGATAGCATTCATATCCGAGGTGTCTTCACCTAAGCACGGAATTCGTTCCTTGTCATGCATATGAGCTAGTACTTTCTCGACCAACTCAGTTTTATTGGCAAAATACTGATAAATGGTTTTTTTCGACATCCCCAACTCCTTGGAAATATCATCCATTGATACACTGCGTATTCCGTTTTTTTTGAACAGCCGTAAGCTTTCAGTTAATATACGGTCAACTTTTTCGTCCATTATTTTTTTTGATTAAGAGCGGCAAAAGTACAACAAATAAAACCATAGGAAACGAAACACATATAAATCGTTTCCTTTGTTTTAATATTTATTAACGTTTCCGGACTTAATTTGTTCAGCAAAAGTCAATACAAATCTTTTTTGAGACAATTGAAAAGCGGTGAATGCCGGTTTTGGGACGGTGAATGGCGGAGGTTGGAAGAAGAAAGGGATATGCGATGATGCGTGTATGATTTCAGATGCCTGATTTCAGAAAAGCTGAATAGAGCATCTGGCAATTAAAAGACTGATGGATAAAACGTCAAAGCACTTTTCAAAATAATATCCTCAATGCTTTTCTCGCTTCATTGAGCGATTTTGTGTAAGTTGAATATTAAACATCCTGCATAGAGTTAAAAGTTATCATATGGAATTGGGCAACCAACATCGTAGATCTGACGTCCAACATTAAATTCTTTTTTTTCTGAATGAAGTATAAATAGTCATTAATCCGGAAAGCAATGCCACCAGCAAGAAAAAGCGACCGATATAATCGCCGTGTTCAACATAGAAAGTGATTCTATCATTGGCGTTAATCTTTTGACGGATAGCTGCAGGAACCCAGTAAGTGGTTCGTTGCGAAATATCGCCGCGCTGATTAATAAAGCAGGAAATTCCTGTATTAGCCGAACGGGCAATACTTCGCCTGGTTTCAATAGCACGGATAGCCGAAAAAAGCATATGCTGCCGATGCCCTGGTGTATTTCCCCACCAGCCATCGTTGGTAATCACAAATATCACATTGGCCCCGTTCTGAATAAAACGGTTCATAAATTCTCCATATACCGATTCATAGCAAATACAAGGTGCAACTTTCAGCTTATTACTTATAACAAATGGCGTCTGATCCGGATTTACTCCAAGGCTGCCGGTGGTTCCTCCCAGATCAATGGCAAACTTTTTAATAAATGGAAAAACATCGAGATAAGGCATTAGTTCAACCCCCGGAGTAAGTTTTGATTTGTGGTATATCTGTAACGTACTGTCATGAGCTATATGAAGCGCGGTATTATATGAATCATAATACATATCCGAATCAATGAATTTCCGGGCAGAAGAACTTAAAGGCTCACCAGGCAGGAAAATTTTTCGCGACGAAATACCGGTAATCACATTCATTCTTGCATAACTTCTGTTGAATTTTCGAATTCTTGCAATACTGGGCGAACGGTTAATCTGGTCTTCAAAAACATATTCCTGTATGGCGCTTTCGGGAAATACGGCAAAATCTGTCAGGCTGTCGGCCTTTTCGGCTGCCAGCGCCAGCATACGTTCAGTAACTACCATAGGGTCAAGCTCAAACTGCTCATTGTACGGATTAAGATTGGGTTGCACAACAACAACGTCCACCGGGTCTATTTTTTCGGTATACCGATTGTACATAACAATAGAAATAATCATCGGAACAGCTATAAGTAGCATCGTTGCAGCCAATCGAATTCCAATTTTCAGGCTGCATATTTTAAGTATAATCCTATCGCGGATAAAAAAGAATATCAAAATATTGATTAGCAAAATCCAAAGCGAGCCTCCGAAAATTCCTGTGTACTCATACCATTGAATCAATTTCGGGTAAGCCGCAAATCCATTTCCAAGGTTCAGCCATGGAAAGTTCAGATCCCAGCGGAGATGAATAAATTCAGCAGTTAAAACGTACCCGATTAACGCGGTATAAGCAGCATTTGCACCCGCAAGCTTGCGATGTGTGATATGAAAAAGGAAGAATGCACCTCCAACCAATGTAGTGTTTACCAATATAGTTGCTACGATGCCAATTGGGGTGGAGATATACACCCACCAGGTGGTTAAAAGAACCCAGGTAGAAACAGACAGGATTATATACGGAATAATACCTGATGCATGGTTGGTTGAACGGTTCTTCCATTGTTCGTATTCCACTACCAGCAGAGGAACAAAACCAATGAAAAGCAGATAAGGGAAACCGCGTTCGGGCCAGCCGGCACTAAGTAACAATCCGGAAAGTAATGAGAGAAGTATTTTGTGTAAACGTTTCATTGTTTAAAAGATAGGATGGCAAAGGTAAGGAAAGTCGGGAGACGGGGTAATGTGATAATGCGATAATGCGGTAATGTGACAATGCGATAATGTGGGAATGTGGGAATGCGAAAATGTGATAATGCGATAATGCGGGAATGCGATAATGCGATAATGTGGGAATTTAGTAAATTAGCACATTAGCAAATCAACACATTAACACATTAAAAAAATGATACAGAAAAACGTCATCGTCGAAAAGAGTTTTGCGTTCGCTCTTCAAGTTATTGAGTTCTCTGAATTGTTGGAAGAACGCAAGAAATTCATCATAGCTCGTCAGGTATTAAAAGCAGGAACTTCAATCGGCGCAAATGTGCATGAAGCTCAAAGTGCTGAAAGTAAGGCAGACTTTATCCACAAAATGAAGATTGCCGACAAAGAAGCCAATGAACTGGAGTATTGGTTAAAGCTATGCATAGCAGCTAAAAATTATCCCGATCCCCTCGAACTCCAAGATGATTTACTCATATTGAAAAAACTACTCTTCAAAATAATATCCGCCTCCAAATTAACCCAATAATCAGCCCATCACAACATTAACACATTAACACATTGTCTCATCAACACATTAACCAATGAGCACATTAACACATTATCGCATCAACCAATCAGCACATTAGCACATCAACCAATCAGCACATCAACACATTATCTCATCAGCACATTAACCAATCAGCACATCAACACATTATCGCATCAACACATTAACCAATCAGCACATTAGCAAATTAACACATTAACACATTGAGTTTTACGACAGCCCTATCGTCTCCCCTTCTGAACTCTGCCATTCGTAATTATAAAGCCCATCAAGCAAACGTTTCTGTTTCGCTTCGGGTGAAAGAATGTTATATTTCTGTTTCTCTTCCTCAATCTTTTGGCGTTTCTCTTCTTCAACTCTATGTATTTCTGTAAGATAAGTGTCTTCCATTCGTTTCTTCAGGTAATCGCGGGCTACCGACGGAAATAGTTCAAGCAGCAGTTCTTCTTTCTCATTCAACGCGAGCCTTACACCGCCATATTCTTCGAAAACAGGATTATCTTGTTTTTTATAGAAACGAGTATCGTAAGGTGTTTCCTCTTTAACACCTGCCAGTTTGAACCTGAAATCAGGATCAACAGGAACAGGAGTATGGCCGTAAACGCCTTTCACCAGGTTAACAAACTGTATGGATTTGGTTGTATACAAGGGCACACCATTTAACTCGTCGAGGGCACAGTTCACTGCCTGTACTCCAACAATCTGGCTGGTAGGAGTTACCAATGGGGGACAACCGGAAGCCAGACGAACCAATGGAATAAGCTCGAGCGCACGGGGCAGAAGCTTTTCCATTTTTAATGCTTTAAGCTGGGCCAGCATATTAGAATACATTCCACCCGGGATTTCGGCAACGCAAATCTTAGCGTCCGGTTCAGGAAATCCAAACCAGCTTTCGATACGATGGCAAACTTCGAGCAGATCATCCTCTTTATCGGCTTTGGCATATGCGATTGCCATTTCAAACATCTGATCAATATCTTTGGGCAATTTATCAGTCAGAATGTTGAATTCACGCGGGGCTTTATAACCGTCAAACTCTTTCAGTTCGGCGCGGATCGCACGTAACTCTTTATCCAGTCCAATAACGGCTTCTATATTTACGCCGGTTTCAATGTCCATGCGGTTACAGAACAACTGAATCAGTTCAAAAGCAGGAGCAGCCGTACCCCCGGCAAAACTTATAAGAGCCGTATCGACAATATCCACTCCGTTTACGATAGCCATCAGGGTGGATGCCAGTCCATATCCGGGAGTACAATGCGTATGAAAATTAACAGGTACCGAAACATTTTGCTTTATCATACGAACCAGCATTCCAGCCCGGAATGGCGTGATAAGTCCGGCCATATCTTTAATTGTAATGATATCGGCTCCCATTTCCTGGAGCTCAATGGCTTTTTTCAGGAAATACTCTTTGGTGAAAATTTTAGAAGGCAATACTTTAGCATGAAACAGGGCCTTTACTTTTTCGCGGGTTGAATATTTGGGATCTACGGTATAAACAATGGTACAATCAGCAACCCCGCCGTTTTCCTTTACAAATTTAACTGTCGAACGAATATTATTCAAATCATTCAGCGCATCGAAAATCCTCATGATAGTCAGGCCTGATTCAATCGAATTTCTCACAAATCCGCTGATAACTTCGTCAGGATAAGGATTATACCCGAATAAATTCCGGCCTCGCGATAATGCGGTTAGCGGAATGTCACTACCCATAGCTTTACGGATGCTTTCGAGCCGATACCATGGATTTTCGTGTAAATAGCGCATGATGGAATCGGGTACAGCCCCGCCCCATACTTCCAGTGCATAAAATCCCGCGTCTTTAAATCCAGGAAGAGTCCGCTCCACCTGCTTTTGAGTCATTCGAGTCGCAAAAAGCGATTGTTGCCCGTCGCGTAGGGTAACATCTCGTATTAGAAGTTTTTTTGTCATGATAGCGGGTCTGATTTTTCTTTCACCAATTGCCCGAAAATTGGTGTATTTATCTTATTTACAGTAGGTTAAAATCTGTAGTGTTATTCAAATAACAAAACGTTCTGTTAATTGAATAACAATGCAAAATTACAGATTAACACATTCGACATAACAAAATATTAAAATAAATATTGGATGGAAGTCGGAAAATGGAAGTCGGAATTCGGAAGTTAGAAGTCTCCCAATCCTTACACCTTATTCCTTACACCTTACTCTTCCCTTCCGACTACGGAAAACAGAACTAAAAAACATTCAAATTTATCATTCAGCTATCTGATTTTAAGTAATTTCGCCAACTGATTTTAACCATAAAACCCACGAACCATGTTAAAACGCATCATCCCATTTATGTTATCGCTGGCATTGTTTGCCGCTTTTACCAGCAGTTGTAAACAAAAGCCCGGAAGTACAAATTCAGCCAACGACACTACCGCTATGAGTGAAATGCAGAAAAAAGTTAACGAGTACGCCGTGGTTAAACTTACCACCGACCTGAGTAAACTTACAGATAAGGAAAAACAGATGATCCCGATTCTGCTGGATGTTGCACAGATTATGGATGATATTTTCTGGGAACAGACCTGGGGAGATAAAAATGCTTTGCTCGACACCATAAAAGATCCTTACGCAAAACAATTTGTTGCTATCAATTATGGCCCTTGGGACAGGCTTGATGAAAACAAACCTTTCATTGCCGGCATTGGGGAAAAACCTAAGGGTGCAAATTTCTATCCTGCTGATATGACAAAGGAAGAATTTGAGAAATGGAATGATAAAAACAAATCCAGCCAGTATACAATTGTTGTTCGCAATGAAGATAAAAGCCTCAAGAGCGTTTGGTACCATGAAATATACGCTGATAAAGTAAAAAAGGCATCAGAGCTGCTTTTAAAAGCCGCTGACCTGGCCGAGGACGCCGGTTTGAAAAAATACCTTACACTTCGGTCGAAAGCCTTGTTAAATGACGACTATTTTGCTAGTGATATGGCATGGATGGATATGAAAACCAATACGTTGGATATTGTTGCCGGGCCAATAGAAAATTATGAGGATGAATTGTTTGGTTATAAAACTGCTCATGAAGCTTCGGTTTTGGTTAAAGACAAGGAATGGAGCGCCCGACTGGCTAAATACGCTGCCATGCTACCTGCCCTTCAAAAAGAATTGCCCTGCGATCCTAAATATAAAAAGGAAATCCCTGGTACTGACTCCGACCTCAATGCATACGACATTTTGTATTATGCAGGAAATTCGAATAGTGGAGGTAAAACCATCGCTATCAACCTGCCAAATGATGAAAAAGTGCAATTAGCCAAAGGAAGTCGCAGGCTGCAATTGAAAAATGCTATGCAGGCAAAATTCGATAAGATTCTTAAACCTATAGCCGAAGTTCTAATCGATCCGGCTCAACGGGAAAATGTTAAATTCGACGCATTCTTTGGAAATGTGATGTTCCATGAAGTATCACATGGACTGGGAATTAAAAACACGATTACCGGAAAAGGAGTTATCCGTAAAGCTCTGAAAGAACAATATTCGGGATGGGAAGAAGCCAAAGCCGATGTACTTGGTTTATGGATGGTAAGCTGGCTGATTGAGAAAAAAGAACTTACCGGAATTACAGTTGAGGATGCATATGTAACTTATATGGCCGGGCTTATACGATCGGTGCGCTTTGGTGCCGCTGAAGCTCATGGCAAAGCTAATATGATGTGCTTTAATTTCTTTGAAGATAAAAAAGCATTTTCGCGAAACGAGGATGGAACTTTTAAGGTTGATATTGATAAAACCCGCCAGGCCATTAACGAATGGAGCGCATTTATACTCAGTGTTGAAGGTGATGGCGATTACGATAAAGCCGTAAATTATATGAAGGAAAATGGAAAAGTCCGCCCTGATTTACAGGTTGGTCTTGAACTTTTAAAAACTGCCAATATTCCGAAAGATGTGGTATTTGACCAGGGAAAAGTGGCGCTTGGACTTTAGTGGACTGAGGGACTGAGAGCCTGAGAAATTGGAGAGATCGGGCGAGGGGGAGACAGGGCGACAGGGCGAAAGATTTTGGAGGTAATAGTGAATAATAGAATTAAAGCTCATTGGGACTTTGTCCGGGTGAGCTTTTTTTATAATTCTAAGGAATATAAATTCTCAGATATTGATATACTTGTTATGTATGAAACTTACTTAAAGTTGTCAATGTGTTTGACTTCAAGAATATATTTAAAGCGAATTATAGGGAACATCACAACATACATTTTTTAAAAGAGGATTAAAATCCGGAACTTCATACAGCGTTGAGGCTGTATCAAAAGTCTTTTTACCGCAGAATGACACAAAGAAGGCGCAGAGTAACGCAGAGTTATTATATTGTAAATTAATCCTTTGCGGTTCACTGCGGTTTCCCTCAGCGGTGCTCAGCGGTTAAATTCTCCACTTTTGATACAAACTCATCGCTTTGTTAAGTTGCAAATCCCGCATAGCTTTTTTTACAGAATTTATTTGCCAGTTCACAGAGCAATTAAGTCAACTCACATAGGATTATCAAATAGCAGCCTGTTAGGAGAATAATCTAAATACATTAAATTTATCTTTGCTAGTTAATCCATCCTATAAATTTATAAAAATGAAAAAAATCGTACTTGCTTTTTGTTTGCTTACAGCGGTTTTCGCCAAAGCAGCCAATACTCCCGACGAAGGCATGTGGCTTCCCATGTTTGTTGAAAGGTTAAATTATGTGGATATGCAGAAAATGGGTCTTCACCTAACAGCTGATGAACTATATAGCATTAATCACTCCAGTCTCAAAGACGCTATTGTAAGCCTTGGCGGATTTTGCACTGCCGAAGTTGTATCACCCGAAGGATTACTTTTTACCAATCACCATTGCGGATACGATGCTATTCATTCACATAGCACAGTTGAACGTAATTACCTCACCGATGGTTTCTGGGCTATGAGTAAAGCCGAAGAGCTTCCTAACGATGGTTTGTATGTTTCATTCCTGGTACGAATGGAGGATAAAACCAGCGATGTTCTGGGAGTTGTAACTGCTGATATGGACGAAGCTGCCCGTAATGCGGCCATTACCAAAAAGGTTGAAGAATTGAAGAAGGACGCTTCCGAAAACGGAAAATATACCATTGAATTAAAAAGTTTTTTTAATGGCAACGAATTCTATATGTTCGTTTACCAGCAGTATAAGGATATCCGCCTGGTAGGAGCGCCTCCCGCATCTATTGGCAAATTCGGCGGTGAAACCGACAACTGGATGTGGCCACGTCATACTGGCGACTTCAGTATTTTCCGTATTTATACAGCTCCTGATGGTTCCCCGGCTGAATATTCGAAGGATAATGTTCCGATGGTTGCCAAGCAATTCCTGCCGGTTTCTGTAAAAGGATACAAAAAAGATGATTTTGCCATGATATGGGGTTATCCCGGTCGTACCGACCGCTACATGAACTCCTGGGCTGTAGAAGCAACACTCAACGATATTGATCCCGCTATTGTTCAGGGTTTGGGAATTGTTCTCGAAAAGCAGAAGGAAGGCATGGATAAGAATGACACAATTAATCTTTTATATACTGATACTTATGTAGGCCTGGCTAATTTCTGGAAAAACAAACTTGGTGAAGAACGCGACCTGAAACGTCTTGACGTTATCAAGAAAAAACAGGATCTGGAAGCAAAACTCCAGCAATGGATCAATGCCGACGAACAGCGTAAAGCCAAATATGGTGACGTACTCAGTACATATGCCGAAGTTTACAAACAATATAAAGATCAGAACCTGAATCAGCAAATGTGGTACACTCAAATCTGTTTGTTTGGATCCAAGGCCTTCCCTTTCCCCGGACAAGCAACAGCGATTGAAACTGTATTGAAAACCGGCGCTAAAGGTGATGACCTGAAAAAGCAGATGGAGAAATATAAAGAAACATCTACCGAGCATTTCAAAGAATACAACATTGAAATTGAGCAAAACGTTCTTGCGGCCTTGCTGACTTCATTCCGTACCCATATTCCCGCTGCACAGCAACCTGCAATATTCCAGGTGATTGACAAAAAATACAAAGGTGATATCAATAAGTATGTCGCTTCGCTTTTTAAAGAGTCAATTTTCTATACAAAAGCAAATTTTGATGCCTTCCTGGCAAAGCCAAACCTGAAGAAACTTCTGAAAGATCCTGCTTTTGCGGCATATAATTCATTTATGGATAGCTTTAAGAAACTGCAGGCCGATAATCAGCAACTTAGCGGAAAAAACAGGAAAGCCCAGCGCCTTTTTGTTGCCGCTCTCCGCGAAATGGAACCAAGTACAAGTTTCTATCCTGATGCCAACAGCACCATGCGTATGACATACGGTAAAGTTCTGGATTATTATCCCGCTGACGCTGTTCATTATAACTATTTCACAACACTCGACGGCGTTATGATGAAAGAAGATCCAGGCAACAAAGAATTTATTGTTCCTGCCAAACTGAAGGACTTATATAGTAAAAAAGATTATGGCCGTTATGGCGAAAATGGAAAACTGTATACTTGTTTCCTAACGGATAACGATATTACCGGTGGTAACTCGGGCAGCCCTGTAATCAATGGTAACGGTGAACTTATCGGATTAGCTTTTGATGGCAATTGGGAAGCAATGAGCGGCAATATTATGTTCGAACCGGAACTACAGCGTACCATTTGCGTGGATGTTCGCTATGTGCTATTTGTAATTGATAAATATGCCGGCGCTTCCAACCTGATCAAGGAGTTGAAAATAGTTCAATAATCAAGAAAAATCCAAGTCCCAAATCTCAAATTTCAAGATCCAAGAACTGTTCTATAGTCCCATATGGAATTTGAGACTTGGAATTTGGGACTTTATGAATGTGGAAATTTATCCCGTTTGTAGTATAAAAAGGATTCCATAGCGGGATCCTTTTTTTATTTGGCTCAGAGAGTAATTAATTTAGGTTGTAACTTTGCCGATCAATATTCAGTTAGATTTAAGATTACCTGAAACCTGAAACACATTTCCCAACACAATAATCCCGGCAAAAACGTATTGAGATGACTGTTCAAAAAAACAATCCATTGCATGGCTTAAGCCTTGAAACAATTCTGAATCGATTGGTTGATCATTTTGGATGGGAAATCCTGGGTAAACTTATACATATAAACTGCTTTATAGAAAACCCAAGTATTCAGTCGAGTCTGAAATTCCTTCGAAAAACTCCATGGGCACGAAAAAAAGTGGAAGATTTATACCTGGGAATACATACAGCTGAAGGCCAAGGCATTGGGTAAAAAAGAAGGTTATAATTTTCAAATTTCAACCTGCATTTTACTGGATTTCAAATCCATTGCTCCATCCAGCGGGATTATAAATCCCGCTGAGCTTTCCCGCTGAGCTTTACTACTGAGCAAAAAAAATCCCTTATCATTATTTAAGATAGGGGATTTATATTTTGTAGAGGAATTCAGTTTTTAAGCAACCGAATTACATATTGGTTAGCAACTTAGCATTCTCAACAATAACTTCGTAAAAGTAACCCGCGCCAAAATCCTTTTTCAGTGCTACAGTGCCTTCGAAGGTTACAACATCACCCACTTTGGTTTCGTCGTTGGTTGTGATAGTAAGATCAAAAGAACCTGCGTTATTGGTTCCATCCTGAATATGAACCCAGTTGGTATTCATAATCTGGGCATTGTATTTTACTACTTCACCCTTAATTTTAACAGTTTTGCCGGCATATTTCTCTTTATTGGCATATAGTTCAGCAATGGTGATTCCACCTTTAGCTGGTTCAATTTTTATACCGTCCTTCTGCACAGCGGCTTGCTTGCCTTTTGCTGAATCAGCAACGTTAATCTTGGCCCTGATTGGCTGATCGCTGAATTTGTCAACAAAAAGAATAGAAGGAAATGTCCTTTTCAACTCCTTGCTCACAAAATTATTCATTTCGAGGCCAGGAATGTAATAATACGATTTGCCCTTTTCAACTTCCTGCCTGGTAATTGCTATCCAGTTTTCGTTACCGTTCTCCGAAATGCGGACATAGGAATAATTGCTGGTCTGGATTACTTCTTCGGCTGTTGCTTTATGTACATTAGGAGCCAGGTTTTCGTCAGCAGTATTTTTAGGCTTGCATGAAGCAGCTATAATGATGATACCGGCCAGTAGAATAAATAGGTTTAATTTCATGATACAGATTTTCTTGAGAGTGAGTATTTTGATCCTTTTTCTTTTGAGACTGCAAAAGTATTCATATTTATGTATATATGCATGTTTCTTCTAAAACATTTGCTTTTCGCGGTACTGAATATTCTTTTGCCGGATTCGATCAATTTTGTAATTGATAAATGTATTAAATTTGTATGTATTCAAATTCCGGAAGCCAGGCTTGAAGTAATGCTTTATTCGCAAATGAATAATCCAACAATTGTAATAAAATTAAAACATCAGATAATTTAATTTTAACCCCCACAATAATGATAAACTTAATTAAAAGCAACGCAACGATATTTACATTCCTGGTGCTAGGTAGTATAATATTGTTAACGGGTTGCGCCAACATGGAATCGGTTAAACCCTGCCTGAATGGTCACACTTTTGGTTTCCTGGGTGGTTTGCTTCATGGTTTTATCGCGCCTTTCGACCTGATTGCCATGTTGTTCCGCAATGATATTACAGTTTACGCGCCAAATAATAACGGCGCCTGGTATGCATTTGGATTTTTGATCGGAAGCGGCGGATGGGGCTTCTTCGGTGGAAACAGGAGTTCGAGAAAAAAAGGGTGATAAAAGATTGAGGATTGAGGATTGCGGATTGCGGAATGCGGATTGCGGATTGCGGATTGCGGAATGCGGATTGCGGATTGCGGATTGCGGATTGCGGATTGCGGATTGCGGATTGTGGACTGCGGATTGAGGATTGAGGATTAATTGATTTTTAATTCCTGACCTGAATATTAGCACATTAGGAGGATAAGTATATAAGAATCAGGATTTGCGTATACTCATCCGAAACCATCAATCCGAAATTATTTTCAGGGATCAATCCATAATACGGAATTGCCGGTTCCAACCGTGTTGTCCTCAAATACATCATTGGCCGGATCAATAAGCCATTTGCCATCTACAATAAATTTATAGGTGTATTTGCCGGGTTTCAGGAAAAGATGATAGGTCCAGGCACCATCTTTCTGAATCATTTTATAGCTATTCTCACTCCAGCCATTAAAACTGCCGGTGACGAAAACATTTTTCGCGTCAGCAAACTGCTTAAGGGTAAATGTATAGTTAGGTTTAAAAACCAGGCATGAATTTACGTATTCGCCCTGCCCCGTAGTAACAGGATTCGCGGGGTCGGGCATCCATTTCCCATCTACTATAAATTTGTATTCATAATTACCACTACCCATTACATAGGGTAACTCCCAGCCATCAGTTTTTTTACTCATTACCAGTTCGGTAGGGCTCCAGTTGTTAAAATTTCCGGAAAGAACTACTTTATTCGCATTCTCAAACCCACTGAGCTTAAAAATCATTGTATCACCAATCCCGAGAAATGAATTCATATTTCCATCGGCATCCGCACGGGTATTGCTGTTAGCCGGATCAGGAATCCAGGTTCCATCAGCCAGAAATTTATATGCGTAAGTTCCATCAGCAAGGTAAATGGGAAGGCTCCAGCCCCCGGGTACCGGGTTCATCTTCAGGTCTTTTTTACCCCAGTTATTGAAGCTTCCGCTTACATATACCTTTCTTGAATTGGTAAATCCATTTAATTTAAAAATGTGATTATACGAATAAAACACTGAGTTGAAGCCCCCGTTTTCATCATTTTCGCTTAACAGATTATTGACATCCTGTTTCCATTTGCCATCAATTATGTATTTGTACAGGCATTTGCCAGGGGCAATCTTAACTGAAGCTTCCCACCCGGTTCCGGTTTTTTGCATGGGAAGTTCCGAGGTGCTCCAGTTGTTAAAAGAACCTGATAAATATACCGTCGCTGCTTTCTGATATCCGTCAAGATTAAAATGAGCCATGCCGTCCTGGAATGTGATGGTCGGATCTTTCGCGAATTTATTTAACCCATATTTCTGATCCGGGACAATGACCGGAACTACCCTACCTGGTTTTATCATCCAGTTATCGTCGATCAACATGATATCTCCCGGATTGTATGAAGCCTCCGATTTATGAATAGGTTTGGATAATTCCACAATATTTTCGCTGATATGGGTTACTTCCCATGTTATGCTATCATTGACAAATGGTGAATTACCCTTAAATGCTTTTACGATAAGCATGCTGTCGAGGCTGAAAAGCGTGGAAATTTCTTTCTTCTTTGCATCCGGCCAGCGTTTATCGAGCTGAAAATATATCCTGCCATTGTTGATATAACAAACATTATCAGGCTTGTTCTGCGCAAAGCTGCTTAGTACTGTTGAAAGGAAGATACTGACCAGGCAAATTACAAAATTATGTTTCATTTCTTATCTCCTTTCGCTAAACTAAAACTAATCTCATTTTTCTTGAAATTAAAGCAGAAAATGCCTTTCTGCCAGAAATCGTACCCCAGCATACCATCGATGGAACATCCATAGGATTCGCACATAGCATCGAGGCTGGTAACTACCGTTTGCATATTCCCAAACTGGTAATCGCCAAATTCGAACTCACTCATTGTACCATAAAGTACTTCATCGGCCGCGGCACCGGCACCACCCATCCCCGACCGGCGGTTGATCTGTATGGTGCTCATCACCTTTTTAGAAACATCGCTGCTAATCACATTGCTTTCAGCTCCTGTATCGAGGCAGAAATTGAGCGTTTTTTCCCCGATTTTCCCCCTGACCACCATGATTTTGTATTTTGTATCCATTTTTTGAGTGAAGTCGTATTTTAATTCAGATGGCAAGTCGTTGAGCCTGGTTCCTTGTTTGTCGACACGAAAAAGCTGTAATACACTGGTATTGGCATTAAAAATAACTTCGAACTGATTAATCATATTTAAACCAAAAAGGCCCAGGATTTTAACACCTCTCCTATTTTCGATATGACCAAGGTCCATAAGATCAGCTGCCACATTCTGGTAAAATAAGTCTGAAATTTCGATTCGCTTCACCATGATTCCGGCGATTTTTCCGGACGCCCCCGTTATTCCTCCCCCGGCAGATTTCTCATCACTGACATATTTCCTGAAATAGGTTTTATTCAGCACAAGCCCTGACGCGCCTGTATCAAAAATCAGGTTTCCTACTTGTCCATCAATCCTGGCTTCGATCAGGAATAACCGCCCGGCTCGTTTTAACGGTATAGTGAGCATCTGGAAATCGCCCAGCGGCTCGTCGCTCATAACCGGGCTGAAAGAAACAGAAAAGTTTGTCCTTACCCGGGGATAAATATCCTCAGGAATATCAGCGTAAATTCCGGTTTTAACCGATATCAGGCTCAATACAAAAAGGCATATTATTTTGTACAGGCCAGGCTTTTGTATCGGGATAATTCGCATAGTTAGAAAATGATCACGAAGTTAATAAAAATGAAATAACTGAACAAACAGCAAACCCACTGGCTTGTTTTAACAAAAACCTTATCTTTGTTTTATTAGCATTATTAACTTATTAATTATGGCAACCAGAAAAGAAAATTCCCCTGCGAAAGTCCCGGAAAACAGCCGTATAACCGCA
Source organism: Bacteroidales bacterium (assembly GCA_963665485.1). Lineage (GTDB taxonomy): Bacteria > Bacteroidota > Bacteroidia > Bacteroidales > UBA4417 > UBA4417. Next base: position 5,454,480 of record OY762227.1, read on the forward strand.
ATTACCGAATTGAGCAGCAAGGAGTTCATCGCAAGAGCAAAGAAATTCTCAAAACAATATCGTGTTACCAGCGACAAGAAATTTAAGCTCAGGGATTTCGCTACAACGGCAAGCGAGGATGCAGGGAAAATGGAAAAGCAGTTTTCGCAACAGCCGCTGCAACTGGGAGTTCAGCTGATTGCTGAAATGCAGGATAAAATGTATGCCGAGGACAGATGGTCGTTACTCCTTATCTTTCAGGCTATGGACGCTGCCGGGAAGGACAGCGCCATAAAGCATGTGATGTCGGGCATTAACCCACAGGGCTGCGAAGTCACTTCCTTTAAAGCTCCTTCGGCCGAGGAACTGGATCATGATTTTTTGTGGAGATGCATGAAAAAAATACCCGAACGAGGACATATCGGTATATTTAACCGCTCTTATTACGAAGAAGTACTGGTTGTTCGTGTTCATGAAGAAATTCTGAAAGCGCAAAAACTTCCGGATACACTGATCACTGAATCAATCTGGGACGACCGGCTTTCGGATATACGGAATTACGAATCGTACCTTAACCGGAATGGAATATTAGTGGTGAAAATATTCCTTCATGTTTCGAAAAAAGAACAGAAGAAACGATTTCTTGAGCGCATCGAAAAGCCTGAGAAGAACTGGAAATTCAGCGCCGGCGACCTGGTGGAACGCAAATACTGGAAACAATACATGGCTGCGTACGAGGAGATGATCAAAAAGACAGCTTCCGATAAATCGCCCTGGTATGTAGTTCCGGCTGATAATAAACCCTACGCGAGAATGGTAATAGCTTCGGCAATTCTAACGGCTATGGATTCGATGAAACTGGCCTATCCAAAGGTAAGCGACGAACAACTGGCAGAATTGCAACGCTTAAAGGAACAATTGGTGGCGGAGAAGGGGTAGGCAGAGGATTGGGGAGTGGGGATTGTGGATTGCGGATTGAGGATTGCGGAGTCTGGAGTTCGGAGTGCGGAGTACGGATTGGAAGGGCGGGGAAAGGGATTGTTAGTAAATTAAACAATCATAAATCACAAATCAATCCCGGAATATCAAAGATATCCGAATATATAACCTGTCCCTATTTTGGGACGCGACACTAAAACAGCGAAAAAAAATACCAGAATGAAATTAGAAGATTTAGGATATTATAAAAAACCTGAAGAATTCCGGATCGGGAACAATCCCGATAGTTTCGAGATCGGAAGAGTTGTTGCTGAACACAAGGAACGTTACATTGTGAAAACAACCATTGGGGAATTTGAATCCGAAATAACAGGCAATCTGCGTTTCACCGCAAAAAGCCGTATGGATTTTCCGGCTGTTGGCGACTGGGTAGCACTTACAACTTATGAGTCTGGTTTTGCCGTTATTCACCAGGTATTGCCAAGATTTTCAATTATTAAAAGACAAGCTGTCGGTCAATTTGGAGAAATTCAGATTATAGCGACTAATATTGATTATGCGCTTTTAGTTCAGGCAGCTGACAGGGATTTTAATATCAACCGACTTGAAAGATACCTTACAATTTGTAATTCAGCTAAAGTTTTGCCGATAATTATACTTAGTAAAACTGATTTAACCGATGAATTACGGCTCAACGAAATTATTTTCAATATAAAAACCCGGATTAAGAATGTCCCTGTTATTGCTGTAAGCAACAATACGCATAACGGGTATGAAGCGGTAAAAGGGTTTATCGAAAAAGGAAAAACTTATTGCATGCTTGGTTCTTCGGGCGTAGGGAAATCTACTCTCCTGAATAATCTTTCAGGTAGAAGTATAATGCGTACAGATACAATAAGTGAAAGTACGAATAAAGGGAGACATGTAACAAGTCACCGAGAGTTGATTATTCTTGAAAATGGCGGAATACTGATTGACAACCCGGGTATGAGAGAAGTTGGTATTGCTGACACCACCGACGGGCTTGAAATTACATTCGATAAGATTTTTGAACTTTCGCAATACTGTAAATTTAAAGACTGTACGCATACCAATGTTCCTGGCTGTGCTATTATTGAAGCTGTTGAAAAGGGAGAAATTGACCATGCTTCATACAGGAATTATTTGAAGATGGAAAGAGAAAAAGTCCATTTTGAATCAACAATAGAAGAGAAAAGAATAAAAGACAAAGAATTCGGGAAATTTTTAAAGAACTATAAAAAAGACATGAAGAAAAACAAATATTAAGCACAGAAAAGGCTAAAATAAATATCGGATACCGGTGAATTGATAAAGTTTCGTCGACGGCGCTATTAAAAATGCCCCGGTTTTGTGGGAACCCGGGGCATTTTAGCTTATACTTTAAGAAGGAATAATAAAAGGATTAGAAAATAAGATAAATTTAAATTACTGAACAGATAAGGAGCAACAGGAAACTACAATCTGAACCTGCCTGGTCATGGCATAAAATTGTTCACATAGCTGAGATTATCAGTAAATTTCGGAAGCAAAGCCTTCCGAAAATAAAGGGAAACCACGAAACGTAGTGGAACTGACGCATGAGATTGAGAAAGCAGAGAATAGTTTTTAGATTTGGATATCTGTTAAATAAGCACAGGGATAGATTTTAAATAAGATTATTAGTTAAAGAATAAACCTGACCTGGTAATAGTATACATATAAAAATAGATTTTAAATAAAGATATGGCTGAAAGTGGTATATATATAGGATGCTATCTGCTAGTTAGCGTGCATTATAAAAAAACGAAAATTTGACTATGTTTAGAAAATATTGCGACTTGATAATTATCTCAATTCTTTGGATTGTCTCAATTTATTCAGGAATTTTGGTTGCGACAGGACAGTACGAAATTGGACTTCAAAACTATATTGGTTACAGTTTGCTTTTCATAATCACAGCATTACGTTTCTTGAAAGTGAGGAAAATCAAGACAGTTTTAGGCGTTTTCTTGGGTATTGGTTCACTAAACCTAATTCAGTTTACCTGCTCGACTGTTACTTTCTTTTTAGCTTGGACACCGCCTGGACAGGAATTCTCATTTGGTATCCAGCCCTTAAGCTTATTCCTTTTGCTTTTTCTTATCCTAGCAAACTTTTCATTCATTTCAGAGACAGTTTTGGACTTGTTCACAGAAGATCCGATAGCGGCACAAGAAAGACAAAAAGAGCTTGACGAGCATTATTATCAAGAACTTAGACTGAAGACTGATGAAAAACTAAAAGAGATTCTTGAGAACAAAATTGATTATCCATACGAACAATTTAAAGCTGCTCAGAGACTATTAATCGAAAGAAAGACACTTTGAAAAGAATAACGCGCCATAACAAACGTAGCCTTTGCAAAACCTCTCCAAAGATTGAAAAGTAGCAGTCAATTTTAAAAACTTTCTCAATTGGCTTTAATACAGGCTCAGGTGAATTCCGGATTGGTGCTTGCAATCAGAAAAAGAACATTGCTCCAAAAGCCTCGAAAAGCGTCAAAAAGGACCTGAAAAGTTTTATTTTTGTTCAGTTCTATTATTAAGTGGGATATATTTGTTGGTATGAACAAGATATAGCGCATTTTAGAAACCGAAATAATACAGAATAAATTGAAACTTTCTTATCCAAAACTTAGACAGTAGAATCAATTTAACTTCTAGACAGTTTTCAAACATTACAGACAACAGACTATAGAAACCATACTAAACCAATACAATAACTTACTTTAGCTTCTCATGTTTCAGACAATTGGTTCATTTTTAGACAGCATACTATTAATTGGCAGCGGAATACTTTTACTTACATTAGTCAAGAAAATTAATAAACCATATTTAAAATGGCTTGCTATTATATTAATTCTAATGGGCGCTATTTTGCTGACTATTGACATTATAGATACATTCAAATAAGATAAACTCAAGAATTGAAAAGAGAACTGAATCATGCATAAACATTCAGGGAAAATCATATTAATCGGTGTCGGAATTGTCTTGGCAGACTTGTTCGTATATTTAGTGATTGGAACTTTAATGATGGGCTATGATGACACTTATAACGAAAGCAAAGGAGAATATTTGAGTTTGGCAAGCATGACAGCTTATGAACAAGTTATCTATTTGGGAATGCAGGTTTGGAATGTATTAAACATTCTAGCAATCGGATACATCATATATAGACTGACAAGAAAAAATAAAAATGCGCTATAAAAAACGCTATAGCATATGCAGGTTTTTGAGCTGCGCTCAAGAGACCGCCTCGCTTAGTTGCGTGTTCGTCGAAACATTTAAAATCTTTACATACATTTGCGCTTGCCTACAGTTGAGCAACAATTTAATCCCGCACTTGCCAAAGCGCCAGCCGTTAGCATACTAAAAACTTTAAACTGAAAAATGAAACGATTGAAACTGATTTTAAAAATTATTGGGATTGCTTTATTATTATTTGTGCTTGGAATATTTATATTCCTTTACGCGGTAAGCACCAACACCACACCGGAATTTAAAGATTCTCAGGGTAAAGTTCTTGGAAACAGTATTGCTAAAATGGAGTATGTGAAAATTGGCGGGATTAAGCAATTCATTCTTATTCGTGGAAAAAACAGGAATAATCCAATCTTACTGATATTACACGGAGGTCCCGGATCTCCGGAGCTTCCCATGTACCGAACATTTAACGGTGATTTGGAAAACCACTTTACCGTAGTTTATTGGGACCAAAGAGCAGCAGGTAAATCAGCCGTAGAAAATATACCCGATTCCAGCTTTACTCTAAATCAGTTGGTTAACGACGCACATGAACTTACGGTTTATCTAAAAAAACAATTCAAAAAAGAAAAGATATTCTTATTGGGACATTCCTGGGGCTCATTGCTGGGCGTTGAAACTGTTTATAGGTATCCGGATGATTATTACGCCTATGTAGGGACAGGTCAATTTGGGAACCAGCCCAAAAGCGACAGTTTATCCTACCTTTTTGCCGTACAAAAAGCAAAGGAATTAAATGATACCACAGCATTAAACGAATTGAAGAATATTGGCGCGTATAACAGTCCTGCCATGAAAAGAACAGGAACCATGAACTGGTTATTTACGCAACGTGTTTACGTTTCAAAGTTTGGAGGATCCATTGCTGATCCGGAAGCTTCGGCCCATATTTTTCTGTTACCTATTTTGTATTGCAAAGAATATACGATAGGTAACAAGTATCAAATGATGAAAAACAACAGTAAATCAGCCTTCGTCAACTCCCCGTACAGCAAGATGATTCCGGATATTTTAAAAGTTGACTTATCAAAAGTGGACGAATTGAAAATCCCAGTTTATTTTTTACAAGGGAAGCATGATTACCTGACAAATTTTTCTGTTGCTAAAGGATACTTCGATTTATTGAAAGCTCCTCAAAAGGAGTTTGTTGTATTTGACAAATCAGCACATTTTCCATCTTTTGAAGAACCTGCAAAGTTTGATTCAATCATGATAAATAAAGTTCTGAAGGAAAGCACAGAATATAACAGCAAAATACCCGCCAGCGGAGCTTCGGTGCTTCGTTGAAACATTTGAAACCTTAACCTGCATTTTCCGGTACATCGGGACAAGTCGCACTGGCAGACAGTTGAGCAACAATTTATTCCCGCACTTTCTTTAGCCTCAACCGTTATGCATCAGCTTTAGAAACCATACACGCGAAGACAACAATACAACAAATCTGACCTGACAACCTAACAACATTTAGACGAATGAAACAAGATTCAAAGCTTTTTTTCCTGTTTAACATTGGGTTGATTTTAATATGTTGTCCAAGTTGTGATTATGGTGATAGAAAATTGAAGGTTTGGAACTATTCACCCGATTCAATAGCATTTATAATACCTGCCGAACCTAATTATTTTCCAACTGAAAACGAATCATTTGGTAATAGCAAAGCAAAACATATAAATGATAGTTTATTAAATACTTACGCAAAATATGATGCACATTCTGACGGACAATCAATGGGAGGTGTTCATTTTGTGCTAAAAGATTCAGTGGAAAGACCATTAACTTTTAATACGAAATGGGAATACATAATAAATGAGACCCCGAATAAATGTTTAGAGATTTATTTTTTCCGAGCTTCTGTTTTTACATCAGGACAGTTTTTGTGGAAAGATATTTGGGACAAGAAAATGTATTTATCAAAAACAAAATATACTCAAGAAGAACTTGAAGCAGCAGATTGGAATATTTACTTCCGGAAATAATAACTTTGACACATAGAGAAAAGAAATCCGAACGTATAACAAACGTAGCCCTTGCACAACCCTCTTCAAAGATTGAAAAGTAGCATTCAATTTTAAAAACTTTCTCAATTGGCTTTAATACAGGCGCAGGTGAATTTCGGATTGGTGTTTAAGCTCATATAAATAACCTCGCTCCAGAAGCACAGAATAGCTTGAAAAAGGACCAGAAAAGTATCGTTTTTGTGATTGAAAGAGATTCGGCTGTAATATGTAACTTTCGACCTTGAAACTTCATGTATTTCTTAAGATAAGGAATCAAGTTTATGGTTTGGGCTCAGCTGGCTAAAGGCATTTTTATAGCAGACGTACTGATAAATCCGGAAAGACTATGTTGGTTGACAGGAAAGTCTGAGGCCGTCCCACAATTTTCTTTTTGTATCAACGTATGAAAAGGAATAGTAATAACCGCATAAATTTATTCGAAATGACACCCCTGTTCAAAAAACTTAATTACAAAGATCAGCCGCGCATTCTTGCAATTAACCCGCCGGAATCTTTCTTCAACGAGTTAAATATCATGGCTGAATCGGCATCTATTCGTACTAGCGAAGATGAAATTTCAGAAATTGAATTTGTGCTGTTATTTGTTACCACGAAGCACGAAATCGATGAACTGGTTTCAGGGATATATCCAAAACTCAAAGGAGATGCTGTTTTGTGGTTTTGCTATCCCAAAGGCACTTCGAAGAAATATAAATGCGACTTTAACAGGGATAACGGCTGGGCAGGACTTAAAAAATACAACCTTGAGCCGGTGCGCCAGGTGGCAATTGATGAAGACTGGAGCGCTTTACGTTTCAGGAAAATCGAATTTATTAAAACGATGACCAGGAAACAATAAGTGCAAAAGGCTTGCTTCCGCTTTAATCAGAAATCATCAATGCCTAAATATCATCTTCCATATTGCTGAGATGCAGGTTCAACGCTTTTACTGAAATCTGAATCTCATAAATGGAAATGCCGAGTGAGGCAATCATCATCAGCAAAGCAATTCCAAAAATCCACACCGCCACCGTTTGCTGACCCACAAAAATCAGGAACATAGTTCCAACGCAAAGAAACAAACTGAAAACCCCGGAAATCTGCATATTCTTGGTTAAATAAAGCCGCTTCCGGATATTGGCAATCTGGCTTTTCAATAATTCGTTCGGATCGGCTTTGAATTTTTCGTGCAAGGTGCGAATCAGGGCGGCATACGCTAAAAAACGGTTGGTATAAGCCAGCAGGATCAGCGAAATGGCTGAAAATAAAAGCGCGGGTGTGGTAAGTGTAATTGGTTCGTGCATGGGAAATAGTTTTACTGCGTGAATTGAATTTGATTCAGGAATATTTAAAAATGCAAAATTACAAAATAGTGAAGAGTCTGCCACTTAAAGTCATTCCGGGTTTTCGCTTTCATTACCGGCGACCGGTTTATTGAGTGTGAGCTTCAACGTAATAAAACCCACCGTTCCCGCAACTGTATGTTAACGATGAGTGAAGATGGAAAATCAGTCACCGAAAAATGGAGCAATTTAGTTCTGGATAATCATCACCACGGTCTCATCGAACTGGATGGATTCATTTATGGCTCGAACTGGGAGAGCAACAGCAAAGGAAAATGGGTTTGCATGGATTGGAATTCAGGAGCAACAAAATACGAAACCGAATGGTTGACCAAAGGCGAACTGGTTTATGATGATGGAATGTTTTATATTCTGGAAGAAAAAACCGGAACCGTTGCTTTGGTGAAACCCAATCCTCAGAGTTTCGAAGTGATCAGTTCATTCAAATTGCAGGGTGGCAATGGTCCTTTTTGGTCGCATCCGTTCATTGCAAACGGAAAACTGTATTTGCGGCATGGCGATGTTTTGTTTGTGTATAACATTAAAGCATAATTTGACATTGGGAGACGATAATGAGGATATTCACTATTTTATTGCTGACAATAATTTTCTCAGGCGATCTTTTTTCTCAGGATTTAGTAGAATGGAGAGGACTCAACCGTTCTGGAATTTATCCTGATCAAAATCTGCTGAACATCTGGCCTGAAAAGGGACCAAAACTTTTGCTGGAGCTGGATAAAATTGGGAATGGTTATTCGTCGCCGGTGGTTTATAAAAATACCATTTTTGTTACCGGACTTAAAGATACGCTTGATGTGATTTCGGCTTACGAAACGAATGGGCAGAAGAAATGGGAAACACCTTACGGCCGGGCCTGGGCACGCACTTTTCCTGAAACTCGTTGTACGCCCACCATTGAAAATAATCGCATTTATATGGTAAGTGGTATGGGACAAGTGGTTTGTGTTGATGCTCTTTCCGGAAAATTGCTTTGGACGGTTGATGCGCAAACTATTTATAAAGGTGAGCCGCACCGCTGGGGGATTTCCGAATCGGTTGCGATTTCGGATAAGGCTGTTTTCTATGTGACTGGTGGTGAAGAAACTTCAGTAATAGCGCTAAATAAGGTTGATGGGAAGCTGCTTTGGAAAACCAAAAGCTTAGGCGGAGTTCGTGCCTATGCTTCCTCTGTAATCATCGAAAAAGCCGGATTGAAACTTTTGTTGGCGCAAACTGCCAACGATTTGATGGCTATAAACATCGAAAATGGAGAAATAATCTGGTCTTTCAATTTAGTAAAGTATCATCCCGGAGAAACTGGAAAAGGCGCTAATACCAACACTCCGCTTTATTTTGATAACGAAATCTTTTTGACTAGTGGTTACGATCATCCGGCAATCATGTTAACGCTTGCCGACGATGGACGATCTGTTTCGGTTAAGTGGATCAATCCTAACTTTGACAATCACATTGGTGGTGTAGTAAAAGTTGGAAATTATGTCTTTGGCTCAAATTGGATAACCAATACAACCGGAAATTGGATTTGCGCAGATTGGAATACCGGAAAAACCCTTTATGAAACAAAGTGGTTCAACAAAGGCCCGATCATTTCTGCTGATGGATTTTTGTATTGCTACGAAGAGAAATCTGGTAATTTGGCGCTGGTCAGGCCAAATCCTGAAAAGTTTGATGTGATCAGTTCATTTAAGATCACAAAAGGTGAAGGTCCGCATTGGGCTCATCCTGCTATTTTTGATGGGAAACTGTTCGTTCGGCATGGCGAAAGTTTGATGGTTTATGATTTGAAGAATAAAGATTAAAGTTGATTGAAGCAATATACTTTGCCGTTCACTTTAGTGAACGGACAGAATGAAAATAATAAACAAAAAATCTTGGAAAAGAACATCAAATACATTTTGTGGAGCATTGGAACAGTTTTGCTGATCCTTTTTTTCTGGTGGCTGATGAAAGATCCGACCAGTCAGTTCGCAGAAAGTATTCCTGGCGCTGACAATCGTGGTGCAGACTCAGCTAGTGTTGGCCCACTGGTAAAAATTGGGGAAAACTTTCAGGTTTTTGGTACTTCATCTTCAAACCTGAAAGGAACATGGACCCGATTTCGTGGCGCTGATTACGACAACATTGTTAAAAATTCGGTACCTCTCAAAAATTCATGGGCAGGCAACGACCCCGAAATTAAATGGTCGGTTGAATTGGGCGAAGGCCATGCCGGACCTGCCATTTACGAAGGTAAAGTGTATGTGATGGATTATGATGAGGCCAAACGTGAAGATGCTTTACGGTGTTTTTCAATCGAAGATGGCAAAGAGCTTTGGCGGCGTTCGTACAATGTGAGCCTGAAACGAAACCACGGAATGTCCCGAACGGTTCCTGCTGTTAATGCCGATTATATCCTCACCATTGGGCCTCGATGCCATGTGATGTGTGTGAAACGCGAAACAGGCGATTTAGTTTGGGGACTCGATATGGTTCAGCAATACCAAACAGAAGTGCCACTTTGGTTTACTGGTCAGTGTCCAATGATCGATGGCAACAAAGCAATTTTGGCGCCGGGCGGAACTTCTGTTATGATTGCCGTGGATATGGCAACAGGCAAAGTTTTGTGGGAAACACCAAATCCGGGAGGAATAAAAATGTCGCATTCGTCAGTTATGCCCTGGACTTTGAATGGCAAAAAAATGTATGTGTATAGTGCTGTTGGCGCTGTTATTGGCGTTTCTGCCGAAGGTGCCGATGAAGGAAAAATCCTTTGGCAGTCGACAGCCTGGAACCATGCGGTAGTTGCTCCTGCTTCTGTTTGTTTTCCGGATGGAAAAGTGTTTTTAACCGCTGGCTATGGCGCCGGAAGTATGATGATCAAAGTAACTCCTTCGGGGGCTGAATATAAAGTGGAAGTTTTGAAACAATATCTTCCCAAAGAAGGGATGGCCTGTGAACAGCAGACTCCTGTAATTTGGGATGGAAAGATGCTTGCCATTGAGCCAAAAGATGCCGGTCCGCTGCGCAATCAATTGATTTGTGTCGATCCTGCTGATGTCACTAAAGTAATTTGGACTTCAGGAAAAGATGGTCGTTTTGGCCTTGGCCCTTACTTAATTGCTGATAACAAAATGTTTGTGCTAAGCGATGATGGAACGCTGACTATGATTAAACCCGACGGTAAAAAGTACATTCAGCTGGCTCAGAAGAAACTGTTCGATGGGCAGGATGCATGGGCTCCAATGGCTTTGACGGATGGGTTTTTATTGTTGCGTGATGCGAAAAAGATGTACTGTGTAAAAGTAAATTAATCGCGATGAACCGGAAACTCGTAAATATCGTATTGATCGTTCTGGCTTTAGCTATTGTCGTCGTTATTGGAAAAGACTTTATCGGGAAAAAGGCCGGGAAAAATATGGATAATCCATATGAATATAACATCGATGAATTTCGGAAAGTGGATTCCACCCAAATTTTATATACGGAGAAGCTTCATTTCCCGGTTAAAGCTCATTATTGGGCAGGCATTGCGGCAACTGATTCAACCATTATTGTGGCCAGCGCCAATCACTTACTTAAATTCGATTATTCCGGCAACCAGATTTTCAGTAAACAAATCATTGATACGGCAACTTGTGTAACCGTTGATGCGAATCGCCAGATTTGGATCGGGATGAGCCATTATGTGGTGATGTACGATCAGAATGGTACCTTGGTAAAACGCTGGAACTCGTTTGGCGACCGGGTTGTTTTTACCTCTATTACGGTTTCAGGTGAAAATGTTTATGTGGCCGATGCCGGAAACCGGATCGTTTATCAGTGTAATACCAATGGGCAGATTGTTCAGAAAATAGGGGAGAAGGACGAGCAAAAGGGAGTTCCCGGATTCGTGATTCCAAGTCCGTATTTTGATGTGGCTACCGATGATAACGGCATTTTATGGGCAGCCAATACAGGTCGGCATATGTTCGAGAATTACAATAAGGATGGCTCGCTCCGAACATCGTGGGGCTTGACTAGCTTCAAAATTGAAGGTTTTAGTGGTTGTTGTAACCCGGCACACTTCGCTATTTTGAATGATAATTCATTCGTAACCAGTGAAAAAGGAATGCCTCGCATCAAATTGTACGATCAGCACGGACAATTTATTGGAGTTGTGGCGCCTCCAGCGGCTTTCAGCGGTTCGTTGGCTCCTGATATCGCTGTAGATGAGCAACAGCGTGTGATTGCTCTTGATTTTGAACGTCAACAGGTACGAATTTTTGAAAGGAAAAAAGATGGGAACAACTAGAAGAGATTTTTTCAGAAAGGCAGCGCAGTTAACCTTTCTTTCGGCTATGGTCGGTGGATCAGCTTATTTGTTGGCCAAAGACAGGGTTCAGTTGGATGGTTGTGCCGATAATCAATTTTGCAAAAAATGCCAGAAACTAACGACTTGCTCGCTGGACAAGGCAAAGAAATATCAGGAAGATGAGCGATAAAAAAGAACCAAAAAGCATAGAGAGGCGTCGGTTTCTTCGAAGTGGAATGCAGATGGCGCTGGCTGTTTCGCTCGGTGGCGTGGCCGGTGTTTCGCTCCTGAAATCGACTTCGAAGGATTTGGTCTGGCAGATCGATCCGTTTAAATGCGTGCAATGCGGTCGTTGCGCCGACGAATGCGTAATGACTCCTTCGGCCGTAAAATGCGTGCATGCCTACGATTTGTGCGGCTATTGCGATTTGTGCGGCGGTTATTTGAAACCCGATGCGAATGCCCGTACCACGGCTGCCGAAAATCAGCTGTGTCCAACTGCTGCCATTAAGCGACAATATATTGAAGAACCTTATTTCGAATATGTGATTGATGAAAGCTTGTGCATCGGCTGTGCCAAATGTGTGGCTGGTTGCACTTCGTTCGGAAACGGTTCGCTGCATTTGCAGGTGAGGCACGATCGGTGCAAAAATTGCAACGAATGTGCCATTGCACGGGTTTGTCCGGCAGATGCTTTTCAGCGGGTTCCGGCCGATACTCCTTACCTGATTAAGGGCGGGTTTACAAAAGGTGGAACTAGTGAGGATAAACTGAAAAAGGATAAAAAAGTAGGCCTTCGCAGCCTCAATTGGCTGAAAGGCCTGACTTGAAACTTGAAATTTGGAACTTGAAACGATATATGAACCAACTTAAAAGATATTTTCTACTGATTTCGGTGATGCTTTACGGGGCAATCCAATCTTTCGCTGCCGATGCCAAACAAAGGTTTCCAAAACCCGAATTTGATACTGGTTACGTTCAACCGCATACTACAGCGCCATCTCCCAGATTTCTACTTCTGCAATATCTGGATGTGTTGGTTTTGCTTGTTGCATTGTCGGTAGTGACCTGGTTTGTGCTGAAAAAACGCTCACGTAAAGGTGTTTTCTGGACTTCGGTATTTTCCTTGCTGTATTTCGGATTTTACCGCGAAGGGTGTATTTGTTCCATTGGTTCTATCCAGAATGTGGTTTTGGGAATGGTCGATCCGACTTACGCGATCCCATTTACGGCCCTGTTGTTTTTCCTTTTACCGTTGGTTTTTTCGCTTTTCTTCGGAAGGACTTTCTGTGCCGGAGCTTGTCCGCTGGGTGCCATTCAGGATATTGTTGCAATCAGGCCAATCGAATTGCCTAAATGGATTCAGAAAGTATTGGGATTAATTCCGTATTTGTATCTCGGACTGGCCATTTTGTATGTAGCCACCAAATCCGAATTTATCATCTGCCGTTACGATCCGTTTGTCGGACTTTTCCGGTTCGATGCGCCATACAACATGTTAATTCTTGGAATCCTATTTTTGGCAGTTGGCGTGTTTGTTGCCCGTCCGTATTGCCGGTTCTTCTGTCCGTATGGAGTTTTGCTGGGATGGATGTCTAAATTTTCATCGCGACACATGACCATCACTCCCGCTGCATGTATTCAGTGTAAATTATGCTCCAATTCGTGTCCGTTTGGTGCCATTGACGAGCCAGTGGCTGAAACCGGTAAACGTCGTAGCAATGTGAATCGCCTGATGACTTATTTTGTGCTTCTGCCATTGTGGATCGGAATCGGTGGATTTGCAGGTTCTATGGTGCACGTGTCCTTGTCGCGTTTTAACCAGACAGTTTATCTTGCTGAGCAAATTGTAGAACATCCTGAAGTAAAGAATGACGCTAAAAATATTGATGTCCGTACATTTATGAGCTCCGGAAAATCAACCGAACAATTGGTTCAGGAAGCAGATGCCATTCGTCGTCAGTTCTATTGGGGAGGTTGGTTGCTGGGAGGTTTCATGGGATTGGTTATTGGAACTAGCTTGATAAATCTTTCGACATTCAGGAAAAGGGAAGACTGGGAACCCAACAAAATCAATTGCCTGAGCTGCGCTCGGTGTATGGATTATTGTCCGGTGAAGAAGGAGGCATAGGATAAAGGTAGACCGGAAACCGGAAAAGGGAAACCGCGGAAGTCAGATGATTACGAAATATCCTTTGCCGTCTGCTTTAGCTGACGGACATGGGAACAACAAAAAATGATTTAAAAATCTATTTTTAAAATATAATGGATACTTCAAAAAAACGATAAAATCAAACTGGCACAACGCATTGCATGGATTGCCGCTGGATTTGCACTGATCATGGCGGTTTTGCTGATTGCCAACTTTGCGCAAACCAAGCTAAACAAGCCCATAGACAATAAAACCATTCCGGAGCTTGTCAAACGGCTCAGCGAAAATCCGGGCGATGAAACGTTGAAAACCGAAATCCCGTGCTTTCGACCTGATGGCAAGGAAAGCCTATTTTACCAGTCAATGGCAAATCCGTACAGGTATTTACCTGATGTTTCTTGGAGTAATTATCTCGATTTTGGCGATTCGCTTTACATTGGCCGCCAAATCTAAACTCAACGAAATCGATAATGTTGAAAAAGTTAATGAACTGGATAAACTGGTGGCGCAAAAATGGGTCATTTATGTTGGTTCAGGATTAATTGTGATTGCGCTTGGTTCCGGATTTCTGGCTTCCAATTCACTTAAAGATTACATGGTGAACGAAAACATCGCTGTTCAGGAAGAAAAACTGGTTGAAAATGCCGTTGCTTCAAATACTCAGGATCAGGGTAACGCTCAGGTCGATCAATCGGCTTCAGTTGCTGGCGAAACAACCACTGAGAATGTTGCCTCTTCAAATGTTTCTGCTGAAACTGCTGCTCCTATTGTACCTACAGCCTCTGCAGTTTCAAAACCTGCAGGTTTGCCAACTCAGGCAGAATTGAAAACTAATTATCCGTTCTTTCGTGGACCGCAAGGTGATGGAGTTGCTTTTCAGAAAAACACGCCAACCGACTGGAATGGCGCAGGTGGTAAGAATGTAATCTGGAAGGTAAAGGTTCCAAAAGCCGGGTTCAGTTCTCCGATTATTTGGGGAAATCAGTTGTTTGTAACTGGCGCTGATGCTCAAGTCGCGTGTGGTTTATTGTTACGATAAAACTACGGGTAAATTAGTGTGGGAAGCTGCCGCTGACAACATCGAGGGTTCTCCGGCCAAAATGCCCAAAGTAACTGCCGATACCGGTTTGGCTGCACCAACGATGGCTACTGATGGCCGGTCTGTGTTTGCCATCTTTGCAACCGGCGATGTGATTGCCCTCGACTTGAACGGAAAACGGTTGTGGGCGCGCAATTTGGGGGTTCCTGATAATCACTACGGACACGGTTCATCGCTTATCGTTTACAAAGACAAATTGCTAATTCAATACGATACCAACAAGTCAGGAAAATTAGTTGCATTGGACACGCAAACCGGTGCTACAGCATGGGAAACGGCGCGTAATTCAAAAATATCATGGTCGTCTCCAATTTTGGTCAATACCGGAAGCCGTACAGAAGTGATTCTGACCACCAATCCGAATGTAAATGGTTACGACCCTCAAACAGGAAAGGAGCTTTGGAATATTGCTTGTCTTTCCGGAGAAGTTGGGCCATCAGCCGGTTATGCCGACGGAATGGTTTTCGCCTGCAACGAATATGCAAAGCTCGTAGGAATTAAAATCGGTGGAACTCCTGAAATTGTTTGGGAAGCTGATGAATTCTTACCTGAAGTTTCAAGTCCCGCTCGCGGTAAATGGATTGCTGTATGTGGCAACTACTTATGGCGTTTTGGCCTGTTACGATGCAAAAACAGGTACTAAAAACTGGAGTCAGGAATATGGCGATGCCTTT